>CAVQFD010000001.1:0-218552 GCA_963711795.1 uncultured Acidobacteriota bacterium
GCTCGGCAATGCCCTGGAGCGGCTGATGCTCAGTGTGCCGGAAGTCACTTCGACGGCGCGGCGAACGGGGAGGGCTGAATTGGATGAGCACGTGCAGGGAGTCGAATCCGCGGAGATCGACGTCCGGCTCGAGATGAAGGACCGGCCGCGCGACACAGTGCTCGAGGAGCTGCGACAGAAGGTCTCACTGCTCCCGGGCACCAATGTCACGATCGGCCAGCCCATCTCGCATCGCATCGACCACATGCTGTCGGGCACGCGCGCGAACATTGCCGTCAAGATCTTCGGCGACGATCTCCGGACCCTTCGGCAGCTGGCGAGCCTGGTCCAAGGTGAGATGTCGAAGGTGGCGGGAGTGGTCGACCTTGCGACAGAAGCGCAGACCGACATTCCCACACTCAAGGTGCGCGTCGATCCGGCAGCGGCCGCGCGTCAAGGGCTCGCGTCGGGTACGGTCGCGGAAGCGCTGCAGACGGCACGCGTCGGCCATGCCGTCGGTCAGATTCTTCAGGGACAGATCGCCTTTCCGTTGGTCGTTCGCTACGCCCTGGACGACTCGACGGAGATCGACGCGATTGCGCTGACGCAGATCCAAACACCTGACCGTCGCCAGATTCCCCTGTCTGCGGTCGCAACCGTTCAGGAGGATCGTGGCCCGAACTTTGTCATGCGCGAGAACGTCCAGCGCAGAATCGTCGTCCAGAGCAACGTCTCCGGGCGCGATTTGCGCGGCGTGGTCAACGACATTCAGGCGCGTGTCACCCAGAACGTCAAGCTGCCACAGGGGTATCGCATCGAGTACCGGCGGCCAGTTTGAAAGCGAGGCTCAAGCGTCCAGGCAGCTCCTCTGGCTCTCACTGGGTGTCGTCGTCGCCATCTTCTTCATCCTCTCGGCGGCGTTCGGGTCGTCACGGGATGGCCTGTTGATCATGATCAATTTGCCCCTGGCGCTGATTGGCGGTGTCATCGGCGTGTACTTGGCCGGCGGCGTTCTGTCGGTGGCGTCGATCGTCGGCTTCATCACCTTGTTCGGGATTGCGACCCGCAACGGCATCATGCTCGTCTCGCACATCCGTCATTTGCAGGAACATGAGGGCGTGACTGATTTCAAGACGGCCGTTGCTCGGGGCGCGACCGAGCGGCTCGTGCCGATCCTGATGACCGCGCTCGCCGCCGGGCTGGCACTTGTACCGATTGCGCTGTCCGCCGGCGAGCCTGGTAGCGAAATTCAAGCGCCGATGGCGATGGTGATCATGTTCGGCCTGCTGAGCTCGACGGCTCTCAACATGGTGGTGGTCCCAATTCTGTACGAGCGATTCGGGCGCCCCGCCACCGCGCACGCGACGGCCGGCTCGATGTGATCGGGAGGCGGAATTGCCGTTCACAAGCGACCAGTTCTTTGACGTCTTCGCTCTAGAGACGGATCGACTGACGCTTTAGAACGGCGTCTTCTGGCTGCCGCGGGAGTGTCTCGCCCGGAGGCGAGGGGCCGTGCGCCCTGCGCGAGTGAACGCCGCGTCCCGCGGCGCCCCGTCCGGCTTTAGCCTGGCCGCGTAAGAAACCGCCCGACCGGCGCGACTAACGGCTCAGAACCAACGAATCGATGAAAAAAGACTCATCGGGTCGAGGAAGGTAGGGCGGTGCTCGACAGCGAACGGGATCGTATCTTCGGCGAGTGGCTGGCGGACCACAAGGGGATCCTGTTCAAAGTGGTCCACGCGTATGCGTTCGAGCACGCCGCCCGCCAGGATCTCTTTCAGGAAATCGCCATTCAGATCTGGCGCTCCGTGGATGCGTTCCGCGGTGAGTCCTCCGCGGCCACGTGGATGTACCGCGTCGCCCTGAACACGGCGATCGCGTGGACGCGCAAGGAGGACAGGCATCAGCGCGGCAAGCAGCCGCTCGCGGTCGTGGAAGGCCTGCTGACGACGCCGTCTTTGGAGGAGCGCGATCCGCGCGTGGAGTGGCTGTATCGACAGATCGCACAGCTCCAAGGACGTCGATCGCTCCGTGGCCCTGCTGCTGCTCGACGGCTTCAGCTACAAGGAAATCGCCGCCATCGTCGGCATCACCGAGAGCAACGTGGGGGTGAAGATCAACCGGATCAAGTCGGCGCTGGCCGGCAAACGTGCGGAGGAAGCGGCATCATGAACCTCGACGATTTGATGGAAGTCTGGCGGTCGCAGGACGCGGCCCCGCTGCATGGCGTCAACGAAACACTCCTCCGGCTGGCGTTGCGGCAGGATGAGGCGAAGCTCCGGGCGCACGGACAGACGGGGGAATGGATTACGTACCTGACGAGCGCCGTCCTCCTCGCCGTCATGGCGGTCTTCTTTGTGATGCTGTTCTACAAGGACGATCGTGTCATCACCGGCTGGGATTTCGTCATTCCGATCGCCGGCGCCGTCCCCGCCGTGCTCATGGGCGTCGCCCTGTATATGAGCCGCCGGGCGCAGATGCTGCGCGAGCAACGCTTTGGAGAGTCGCTTCGAGATCAGCTCTGCCGGCACATCGCGCAGCTCGGCTATCAGGCGACGAGAGACGTCTGGCTGGGGCGGGCGCTGGTCTTTGCCGGGTTTGCCGGTGCGATCGCGATCGTCCTCGCCGCCGACCGGGTGAACATGGGGCCCAACGAAACCTTCGATGACGGGGGCCGGGTCGCCCGCATGATCCTTCTGGGCGTCGTCTTCTCAGTACTCACCGTCCGGGCAGCACGCCGCCGGGCGAAACAGGACGTGCTGCCGCGCAAGCTCCGGCTGGAAGCGTTGCTGAAGGAGCTCGATGGTTGAACGGGACCTAATACAGACGTTCTGCTTCGTCCTGCTCGATGATCTCTTGCAATGCTTCCACCGGCATCGGCAGCGCGGCGGCATCCACCATTGTCTGAGCAAGACTTGGAAGGCCATCGAGCGCTGGCCAGGCCTCTGGTGTCCACAAGTTCGAACGAACGACGCATTTCGAGCAGTGGAAGAATGCTTCGTCGACCTCGAGAACCAGTGCGAAGTCAGGTGTCTTGCCGCGAGCCGCCATCGACTCTCGCAGATCAGCGTCCCGAACGATTTTGGCGCTCCCGCTGATGCGTAGCGTCTCGCTTTTTCCCGGCACGAAGAAGATGAGACCCACGCTGGGATTTTCCAGGACGTTCGTGAATGTGTCGGCCCGGCGATTCCCCGGCCGATCCGGGACGGCCAGGGTCTTGTCGTCCAGGACTCGGACGAAGCCCGGAGCATCTCCCTTCGGGGAAATATCCATCTGTCCCCTGGCGCTCGCTGAGGCAATCAGAACAAAGGGCGACCTTGCGATAAAGGCGCGGCAGTGCCGGTCAAGGATTGCGATCGTCTTCGCGACGCATGGTGGCGGCGGTTCCCCCATAAGTTCGCGGAACTGGGCCGGGTCGGTGATGACGTCGTTGAACTGCATCGTGAGAACTCGATTCCGGCAGAACGGTAACTGCTTAATTCCTATGTCGGCGCGGATTATGGCACGCCAGGCGAATTGCGCGCCCACTTACCAGGTCCCGCCCTAAGCCGCGCAGTTTTGCCTCGGACGTGTCTCGAGAGTCAGCTCCGCTGAGGAATTCTATCGGCTCGTGAGGCTCACGACGGCCTATCGAGCGGGCGGGAGCTCCGCCGGCACGGCCGCGATCGCGCGGAGCGGACCGCCGCTGCCCCCTTTGATCTTCATCGGCAGCGCGTACACGGTCGCACCACGCGGCGGCAGCATGTCGAGTGCCGCCAGGTTCTCGAACGCCGGGATGTTGCGGTCGTAGAGGATGCGGTGCGACTCGAAGAGCGTGGACTGTCCGTAGTCGATGCTCGCCGTGTCCAGTCCCACGGCCTTCACCCGCTTCTCGACGAGCCACCGCGCCGCGTCGGGCTGCAACCCGGGAAAGTGCAGCTTGGCGACCGCTCCGTCCCCTTTCTCGTCGGTGCCCAGGTAGCTCCGCGCATCGGGCCAGCGCCTCGAGAAGTCGGTGCGAATCAGGACGATGCTGTCGGGCTCGATCGGACCGTGCGTCGCTTCCCAGCCGGTGAAGTCGGCAACCGACACCTGGTAGTCGGCATTCGCCGCGCTGGCCGCCGACACGTCGACGACGACCGCGCCGCCGATCAAGCGATCAAGGGGAATCTGCTCGACCGTCCAACGGCCCTGCGCGAAGTGCACGGGCGCGTCGAGATGCGTCCCGCCATGTTCGTTGCCCGAGAAGCTGTTCGAGGCGTAGTAGTAGCCCTTGTCGGTCACGCCATCGGCCACCTTCGTCAGCTGGAACGTTTCGCCGGTCGGCCAGAAGACCGATTCGCTGCTCAGATCGTGCGTCAGGTCCACGTAGCGCAACACGGCCGCGGCCGGTGGCCGCGACGGACCGCCGGCCGGTGCCGTGCAGGCGGCGGAAAGCAGCAGCGCGACGCCACTCAGAAATGCCAGAGGTCTCATGCGATGGCTCCTCGAACGATTCTACAGACCGAAAGCCGATGGTCTAGGATCTTCAGCGAATGATCGCTCCAACCGGCACAGCCCTGCTCAGTGCGACGATCGCGATGGTCTCGTTCCAGATCGGCGCGACCTTTGCCAAGCAGCTGATTCCGGCGATCGGCGCGCCGGGGACGACGGCGCTGCGCCTCGGCCTCTCGGCGCTGCTCCTCGTCGTCCTGCAGCGTCCGTGGCGATCGATGCCCTCGCGATCGGCGCTGCCGGCGGTGCTGGCCTACGGCGTGTCGCTTGGCGCGATGAACTCGGTGTTCTATCTGGCGTTGAGCCGCATTCCACTCGGCATCGCCGTGGCCATCGAGTTCGTCGGCCCGCTGGCGGTCGCCGTGCTTGCCTCGCGACGACGGCTCGACTATCTGTGGGTGGGGCTCGCGGCGATCGGATTGTCGCTGCTGCTGCCGATTACCCGTAGCGGTGCCGTGCTCGACCCGATCGGCGTTCTCTACGCGCTCGCGGCCGGCGTCGGCTGGGCGCTGTACATCGTCTTCGGCCAGAAGGCCGGACAGGCGCAGGGTCCAAGCGCGGCAACATGGGGCCTGATGGTCGCGGCGCTCCTGACCGTGCCCGTCGGCGTCGCCGACGCGGGCGCGAGGCTCTTCGACCCGTCCATCCTGCCGTTCGGCGTGGGCGTGGCCATCTTCTCCAGCGCGCTCCCCTACACGCTGGAAATGATCGCGCTCCGGAGGCTCTCGACGAAGGTCTTTGGCACGCTCATGAGTTTTGAGCCGGCGATCGCGGCGATCGCCGGCGTTGTGGTGCTCCACGAACGGCTGACCATCACGCAGTGGACGGCGATCGGCGCCATCATCCTGGCGTCGGCGGGCGCGGCCGCCGGCGAGCCACCGCACGTCGTCACGGAGCGTGCCGACTTTGCCCCATAGCTGAAGAGCTCGGTTGTCAGAAGATGCTCCTTTGCAATCGTCGACTGTTAAGCTGGGAGTGACGTAACGAGCATCTTTCCCGGAGGATCAGACTTGGCCACCACTCCACCCATCGCGGTCCTCGCTCTGTTCCTGGTCGCGCTTCAAATTGGGCCAATCGGCCACCTGCGGGCGCAGGCGCCCGCCGCCGCCGGACACGATCACTTGACCGAAGTGGCCTGCGTGGATGTGCCGGCGGGTGAGAAGCGGCCGGAGTTTGGCTGCTTCAACATCGCCACGGTCACCGGACTTCATTTCAGCGAGGCATCCGTCTACTGGCATTTGCGCGCGTTTCCAAGCAGGAAGGCTGCGGAGGCGGCCAAGAGTGGGTCCGGACTTGTCGTGGAGGAAGACGGGCGAGTGTGGCTCTCCGAATTCGGTCCCCGAAACGCTGCCCCGCGGGGAGGTGAAGCGATCGCCATCGTCGGACCCCTGCAGCTTCCCGCCGCAAAGAGCTACGCTGCGGTGCTCTCGTACGCGGTCATGCGGCCCGGCGACAACTCGAGGGTGCATACACACCCGGGCCCCGAAGGCTGGTACGTGCTGGCGGGCGAGCAGTGTCTGGAGACCCCGGCTGGCGCCGACAAGACTCGGGCCGGAGGAACCGCGACGGTGCGATCGAATATTCCGATGGAGCTAAACGTCACCGGCACGACGCTCCGGCGTGCGTTCGCCCTGGTCATCCACGATTCAGCTCAGGAGAGGGGCATTCCCTCTGACTGGAAACCGTCCGGAGCCTGTAGATAGATCGCCGGTTTCGCAACGCTCGCGATCGCCTCTCCACCGCGAGCGCGCGTTGCGCTGGCGACGGGCGAGGTTCTCCCCCGCCGCCCTTCGAACCTTGAACCTTGAACCTTGAACGTTGAACGTCGAGAGACGTTACTTCGGCGCGATGGTCGGGTTCACCCAGCCGTTCTTCATGATGCCGTGCGACGGACGGAAGCTGAGATAGTCCACGTGATCGGGAATGTCGAACCAGCCATGGATGACGCCGGGCGGCACGATCAGCACGTCGCCGGCCTTCAACTCGACTTTGCGTGCGCCGACCGCCACGCCGCCGCCGCAGCCCGGACCGTTCGGTCCGCCGTCGGGGTTGTTGGTGTTCCTCCGGCCGTTGACAAGCGTGCCGTCAATGAACGCCGTGCCGCTGCCAGAGACGATGTAATAGCCTTCGGTCTGGAAGTCGTGCGTGATGGCGCCCTGCAGCGCGTCGTCCGGCGGATTGGCCATCTGTTCTCCACACGGGGCCCTTTGTTCCGCGGCGGCGTTGCCACGGCCGGCGGCCGGGGCACTGCCTCGACCGGCGGCAGCCGCAGCTCTGGCTTCCCCGACCGTCATGACGCGCTGCTTCGCGCGATGGATGATGCCCAGCTCCATGCTCCAGCCGTCGCCGATATCGACGACCCTGGCGTTCTCATCACGGGTCGTCATGTCTTTCATCGTGGCGGCGATCTTGTCGATCTCGGCCTTGGTGATCACCGTCGAGGTCGTCGGGTTTCCCGGCCTGGGCTGGGCGTAGGCCGCCACAGCCATCAGAACCGACGCGGTCAGCAGAACTGTCAGTGCCGTGCTTTTCATCGCGTTCCTCCTGAACATTCCAGCGAGATGGGAGACTAGTGCATTGCCGCCGCCCGATCCAGCCCGGAGTTGGAACACGCGGTAACGCTTCCCTGCATCAGAAACATTCGGGGCACACTGCGTGAGCCTCGCGTAACATGCCGGCTGGATGGATCCAGTTCGCTCCTCGTTGGCCGAGAGCTTCTCATTGGCTCACGGAGGTTTCGTCGATCGCCTGGAGGCTCGCCTGCGGCGGAACCGGAGGAACGCGCGCGCGAGTCATCCGACGGGCCTTGTTCGCCACGTTGTTGACGTGGCTCCCCCTGCTCATCCTCTCGCTGGCTGAGGGACTCGCCTACGGTACGGCCGTCAAGGTTACTTTCCTTCGAGATTTTGCGGTCAACGCCCGGTTCCTGGTCGCTCTCCCGATCCTGATTCTGGCCGAGCCCAGGATTGACGGCTGGTGGCGCACCCTGGTCCTCGAGTTTCCGCGATCCGGCTTGATCAACCGCGCCGAGCTCGCCTCTTTCGAGGCCGTCATCGAGCGAATCACCCGGCTCAGAGATCGCGCGCTTCCCGAGGCCGCGATGCTCGTCGCGGCGTTCGCTCCGTCTTTCCTCGTCAAGACCGAATTGCTCATGACTGGAGCTTCGAACTGGCACATGCGCGGGGGGCGAGTTGAGCCTGGCCGGCTGGTGGTTCGACCTCGTGAGCACACCTCTCTTCCGTTTTCTCCTGCTGCGATGGGCGTGGCGGATGTGCCTGTGGACCTTGTTCATGTGGCGCGTTTCGAGGATCAAGTTGCAGCTGGCACCGGCCCACACCGATCTGGCCGCCGGGCTGGGCTTTCTGTCTGCAGGTCAGATAGCTTTCGACTCCATCGTTTTCGCCGGAGGGGTCGTGATCGCCGGCCAGGTCGTCAATGCCATCGCCTACGAAGGAGCAACCCTTTCGTCCGTGCAGTTCATCATGCTCGCGTATGCGCTCCTCGCAATGACCTTCCTGGTCGTGCCACTTCTAGTCGTCGCGCCCGTGCTGTTCACACTCAAGAAGAAGGCATGCCTCGAATTCGGAGCGCTGGTGACTCACCACGATCAGTTGTTCGATGCCAAGTGGATTCGTGGTCAACGTTCGCCAGAGGACGTGATCCTGGGCAATGCGGACGCGTCGTCGTTGGCCGATCTCGGCGCCGCCTTCACGGTGGTGAAGCAGATGAGGATCGTGCCGATCGACAAGCCTACGCTCGTCAGCCTGACGGTGGCAGCCGGACTGCCGATGGTGCCGGTTGTACTGTTTGCGACACCGATCAATGAACTGATCGGCGCGGTCTTGAAGATGCTCGCGTAGTCACGGCCGGCTGAACACCGCGCCGTGCGGAATGCCCCTGGCTGCGCCGCCGTGGGGCCACGTCTTGTTGTCCATGCGGAAGCCCGGCTCGGTGGCGCCCTCTTCGCGGAAGCGTTCGTCCACCACGAGATGGCCGGTGGCAGGGTCGAAGCGAGCGATGACCACGCGGTGCTGCATGCCCTGATATCCAGTCACGACCACCCGCCGATGGTCCGGCGAGATGGCGATCCAGTGCGGCACGTCGGTGTCGGCCAATTTGATGCGACTCACCTCGCGCGGGGCGCCCGGGTCGCTGATGTCGAGGCTGACCACGGCACTCCAGGCCGGCACGGTCACGAGGTAGTAGCGGCCTGCGATCACGGGAATCGCGCAGTTGGTGCCCGCCTTCCGTGGAAACGATGCGACGAGGCGCGCGGACGGCGTATCACCGTCCAGGCCGTCCATCATGTAGAGGCCGCAGTTGAAGGTCGAGACGAGCACCGTCTTGCCATCGTCCAGGAGCCGGGGCTCGGCGGTCAGGAGGCCCTCGCTGCCGGCCGGACCGTCGGGCAAGGCAAACGTGTGGAGCAACGAAAGGTCTGAGAGCCGCCAGATCTGCAGGTTTCGCGAGGCGAGGCCGTCGTTGCTCCTGTCCATGTCTGTGGTCGTGGTCACGATCCGGTCGTACGCCGGCACGATCGCGCCGCTGTAGACACGCAACTTTGGATCGGCGCCAGGATAGTTCGCCGATCTCGAACGCACGGGTGCGCCAGCGGCGGTCAGCTCTACCAAACCGCCTGCGGTCACCCCAGCCGCCTCGTGGCGCATCTGGAACGTTCCAAGCACGTTGCCATTCGGCAGCCGCAGGAAGGAGTGAGGATGCGAATAGCCGTCGATGTCGCCGAACTGGCTGGCGATGCGCGGCTCGGTTGGACTGGTGAAGTCGAAGACGAAGCTCTGGCCCGACCTGAAACCGTTGGCGAACAACCGGCCATCCGCCGGCATTTCGTGTTCGGTGTGATGCGGCCCATTGTCGCGCCCGGGGACTGGCAGCGTTGTCACCAGACGCCCGTAGCGTGAACCGTCCTCGGTGACATCGAGCACGGCAAGGAAGTCGGGCTGTGTCGCGTCCTCAGACGCGGTCCACAGATAGAGATACTGCGCCTGCGCGCTGACCGGTCCTGAAGTCCGCGGGCCACAGGCGGAGAGCGCCAGGACGGCGAGCATCGCGTGGTGTCGGAAAGGCATCGTTCCAGGGAGAGCATACCAGCCGGCTCGAACGGCCGGATCTTTCCACTCGCGGATTTGTCGACCTGCCCGGCTACAATCATTCCCGTCACCAACCCGATCTGATCGCGAGGAGTTTTCCGTATGTCCAACGGCAACGGCAGCAGCCCCGAAGCGCCCCCGCCTCACGCCCAACTGGTTCAGATGGCCATGGGCCACTGGGTCTCGCGCATTGTCTACGTGGCGGCAAAGCTCGATCTCGCCGGCCGTCTCGCCAATGGACCAAAGAGCGCCGATGAGCTCGCAGGTCCCACGGGGACCGACGCGACCGCGCTGTACCGGTTCATGCGATCGCTGGCGACACTCGGCATCCTCAGCGAGAGCGACAACCGTCAGTTCTCACTCACGCCGCTCGGCGAGGCGCTCAAGTCCGATGCGCCTGGCGCCGCGCGCTCGTCGGTGCTGACCATTGCCAGCGACTGGTGGTTCCGTGGATTCGGCGAGCTGATGTACTCATTGCAGACGGGCCAGAGCGGATTCGAGAAAGCGCTCGGCGAGCCGATCTTCGACTACCTGGGCCGCAACCCGGAGGCGGCGTCGCTCTTCAGCGAGACGATGATCGGCTTCCATGGCGCTGAACCGCCGGCGATAGCGGCTGCCTACGATTTCTCTGATGTCGGGACGCTCGTCGATGTGGGCGGAGCGTCCGGGCACCTGCTCACCACGATCCTGCAGCGCTATCCGAAGACGCGCGGCATCCTCTTCGATCTGCCGCATGTCGTGCGGGATGCCCCGGCGCTCGTCGGCGCTCGCGGCTTGACGGATCGGGTGGAGATCCAGTCGGGCAGCTTCTTCGAAACCGTGCCGGCCGGCGCTGATGTCTACCTGCTGTCGCACATCATCCACGACTGGCGCGAGGATTTGTGCCTCACCATCCTCGGGCACTGCCGGAGGGCCATGAAGCCGGGGGGGCGTGTGCTCATCGCCGAGATGGTGCTGCCGCCGGCCGATACCCCGCATCCCGGCAAGATGCTCGACGTGATGATGCTGGTTGGCCCTGGCGGACAGGAGCGCACGGCGCAGGAATACGACGTGCTTCTCGGCAAAGCGGGCTTCCGTCTCAACAGGATCGTGCCCACCGCGTCGGCGGTGAGCGTCGTCGAAGGCCTCGTCGCGAGCCTATGACCTTCATCGGCACACCGTCCGCGCGAAGAGTTGCGATCGCGGTTTGGCTGACGTTGGCGTTCGCGTCCGCGAGCACAGCGCAGCCGGCGCCCCGCAGTGTCTTGATTCTCCACTCGTTTGACATCGGCTACGCGAGCGACGTGACCTTCGCGCGCGCATTCCGCGCGGAGTTGAGCAAGCAGTCTCCTGAGCCGGTCAATTTCTTCGAGGTGTCGGTGCGCCCGACACCGTCGGCCGGGGACCTTCAGGAGGAGGTGGTCGCCAACTATCTGCGGGCGAGCCTTGGCGGTCAACGTCTGGACCTGGTCATGACCGTCAGCGCGCCGGCGGCACTGTTCGCGCGAAAGTACCGCGAGCAACTATTTCCGGAGACGCCGATCCTCCTGGCTGGCGTGGATCATCGGTGGGTACAGCACGAGGTCCTGACCGCCAACGAAGCGGTGGTTCCTATCGCCGTCGACCCTGTGCGCATCGTCGAAGACATCATGCGCCTCCGGCCTCAGACCACCCACTTGATCGCGGTGCTCGGGCAACTCGCCCCTCGAGCGAGCCTGGCAGGAAGAATTAGCCCGCGAATTCCAGCCCCTCACCGATCGACTGACGGTGACATGGTTCAACGAGCTGTCGTTCGCCGAGATGCTGAAACGCTCTGCGGCACTGCCGGCCAATTCGGCGATTTTCTACCTGCTGTTGTCGGTGGACGCAAAAGGGTTTACGCACTCGGAGGAACGTGTGCTCTCCGAGCTTCACGAAACGGCGAATGCACCTGTCTTCGGCGTGTTCAGTCATCAGGTGGGGAGCGGAGTGGTCGGTGGTCCAATCCTGTCGGCAGAAGACGTCGCCAGGGATACGGCGAGCGTCGGCGTACGCCTCCTCAGCGGTGAATCTGCTGCGGCCATCAAGACCGCCATCCTGGCGGCCCAGCGACCGATGTACGACTGGCGCGAGCTCCAGCGCTGGAGCATCAGCGAATCGCGTCTGCCGGCGGGGAGCACCATCTTGTTTCGGCAACCGGACCTGTGGAATCAATACAGGCCCTATATCGTCGGGACAGTCCTGGTCGTTGCGCTGCAGAGCGCGCTGATTGCCGGTCTGTCGATCCAGCGGGCGCGGCGTCGCCGCGCAGAACTCGCGCTACGCGCGAGCGAGCGGCATCTGCGCCAGTCATCCGATCGGAACCGGGACCTGGCCGGCCGCTTGATCAACGCCCAGGAGGCCGAACGCACACGCATCGCGCGCGACCTGCACGACGACGTCAGCCAGCAGTTGGCCGGCGTGTCCATCGCGTTCAGCAGGCTCAAGCAACGCCTGGGCGCGCATCAGGTCGGTGAGGAAGCGCAACAGGAACTCGGGGAGCTGCAGCAGCAGACGCTCACGCTCGCACGCAACGTTCGCCAGCTCTCTCACGATCTCCATCCGGCCGTGCTGCAGCACCTTGGGCTGGTCAAGGGCCTGACTTCGTACTGTGGCGAGCTCGGGCGTACACGCGGTGTGGCTGTGACGTTCGCCGCGGAGGGAGACTTTCGTGCCATCACGCCGGACGCGGGGCTCTCCATCTACCGAATCGCGCAGGAAGCGCTCCGGAACGTCGTCGCACACGCCGGTGCCAGCCGCGCGGATGTGAAGCTCTTCCAGATGGGTAACCAGGCCCAGATCACGATCGCGGACGATGGCCGCGGGTTTGACACCACCAACCGCGTTCAGCGGGACACGGGTCTCGGGCTCGTCAGCATGTCCGAGCGCGCGCGGATCATCGGAGGCACCGTCAGGATCGTGTCGGCGCTGAATCAGGGAACACGGGTGCAGGCAACGATTCCGATGAATGCGCGCGTGAGGGTGGACGTCGGCGCGGGCGTGGACGGCCAGGGGGCATGACCCGCCGGCACACCGTCCTCCTGGCTGACGATCACACGATTGTCACCGACGGCCTGTCGGGAATACTTCGAGAGGCCGGCTTCGAGGTGATCGGCGCAGTTCGCGACGGCCAGCAGCTTGATCGACGCTGCCATCAGACTTCGTCCCGACGTCATCATCACCGACCTCTCTATGCCCGGGCTCACGGGCCTCGACGTACTGGCTCGCCTGAAGACCGAGCGCCTCGAGAGCAAGGTCATCGTGCTGACGATGCACAACGATGCCGACCTGGCGACTGACGCCATCCGAGGAGGGGCCTCCGGCTTCCTCCTGAAAGAGTCGGCCGGCGACGAGCTGCTGGCCGCCGTCCGGCACGCGCTCGACGGGAAGGTCTACATCACGCCGGCCATCACGAAGGATGTCATGGAGCGCATGGCCGGCGTGCCGAAGGCGAAGGAACCACAGCTGACGCCACGCCAACGCGACGTCTTGCGGCTGCTCGTGAAGGGTCAGCGCATGAAGGAGATCGCTTCGGTTCTTGGCCTGTCGACCAGGACTGTCGAGGGCCACAAATACGAAATGATGGAGACCCTCGGGGTTACGTCCACCGCCGAACTCGTCAGGTACGCGCTCGACCGTCGGCTCACGGTCGATTAGACCGTCTCCACGTAGTTTTCCGGGCCCCCTCCTCCCGGTACTTCTGCTCTCCCTTCCCCTGCGGCATGAGAACGAGAATGCCGGTGCCTATTGGCGACACATGTACCGCCCACGAGTGCTGCTGGCCGAGGATCACGCGGAAACGGCGGAACGGCTGCGAAAGCTGCTCCGGGCGGACTTCGACGTCATCGCGTCGGTCGAGGATGGTGATGCGCTGGTGGACGCGGCGGAGCGGCTCGCACCTGACGTCATCGTCACCGATATCGCGATGGCCGGGATCGACGGTATCGAGGCCGCCGTGCTGATCCGCCGCCACGATCCGAACTCCCGGATCGTGTTCGTGACGGTGCATGCCGAAGCGATGTTCGTCGAGGCGGGCCTCGAGGCCGGGGCGCTGGGATACGTGCTGAAGGACTCGGCCGGCGACGACCTTGTGCCGGCCATCCGGGCCGCACTCAGTGGCCGGCAGTACGTCAGTCGTGAGCTCCGCGCGCCTGACAAGTGACAAAGAAGATCGGAGCATATAAGGAGAAGAGGTCGCGTGAAACGACTGCTGTTGCTCGGCAATGCCTGCGGGCTCGTGCTGCTCCTCGCCGTGCCCGCCCAGGCTCAACTGAACGGAAGCCATACGCTCGGCGATTTCGGCGTGCAATCCGGCACCCAGCCGCAGCCTGGCTTCTATGCCGCACTCTTCTATCTGCGTTACGACACCGACACCATCAAGAACGCTGACGGTGATACCGTTCGCCTCTCTCCGAGTGCTCCAGGCAGCATCGGGGTCGCGCGCGATTGCCCCACTCGCGTGGTACGTGAGCAAGGCGAAGATTCTGGGGGCCAATTACGGCGCGATGGTCGTGCTTCCGCTCGCGAACGCCTCGATCGAAGCGCCGGCTTTCGCGATCAGCGAAAACGTGGATACGAGCGTCTCGGACCTGCTGGTGCGGCCGCTCGACCTGGGCTGGCACACCCCGCGCGCAGACATCTCAGCGGGATTTCAGCTGTACGCGCCGACGGGCCGGTACGAGCGGGGCGGCAGCGACAACATCGGGAAGGGCATGTGGAGTTATGAGCCGTTCCTCGGCACGACGGTGTATTTCGACGAGAAGCGGACTGTCAGCCTCGCCGCCACGGCCTATTGGGAGTTCCATGGCACCAAGAAGGACACCGAGGTCAAGGTCGGCCAGCTCCTCACGCTCCAGGGCGGTGCTCGGCAAGTCCTTCCTGGGCGGCGGGCTAATCATCGGGCGCGGCCTACTACGCGCAGTGGAAGCTCACCGAGGATCAGCTTGCTCGAGTTCGTACTGCCCGGGTGGAGACGCGATCGATCTGAATGCTCGCCAGGCAAGCACAAGGTCTTCGCTTTCGGGCCGGACGTGACGCTCCCGATCGCGAGCAGGTCGAAGCTCTTCGCCCTGGTCAACATCCGCTACATGTGGGAAACGGGCGCACGGCTGAAAACGCAAGGACAGACGCTGGTCGTCAACGCGACCTTTCCTGTCCCGAGCGTCAGGCTGCAATGAGCTGTCACGTGGACCCTGCCGGATATCGAGTTAACGAACTGCTCGTCGAGGAGACAGACGAAGATGGCCAAGATGCACACCGACATCCCCAAATATGCCGCCAAAGTGCCGGCGTCGATTACGACGCCCGACACCGTGCAGACCCGGATCGGCACGCTCAAGTTCAGCGACGGCCTGCCCGACGCCGACACCGTGAAGAAGGTCTTCGACAACCTCGACTTCGTTCGCGGCGTGGAAGCCTTCCTGCTGGGCATGCCGGCGGCCAATCAGTCCAGGGCATGCGACTGGGCTTTATCGAAGGCGGCTTCCCGCCGAACCAGGGCTTCGGCATCTCCGAGAGCCTGGCGGACGCCCGCTCGCTGTTCCTGACCCCGAACACGGTCGTGGTCTATACCTGGGCGAATCATCGACGTCAAGGACGGACCGATGGTCCTGCAGGTGCCGCCCGGCGTGCTGGGCATCCTCGACGACGCCCACTTCCGCTTCGTCACCGACCTGGGACTCACGGGGCCCGACCAGGGCAAGGGCGGCAAGTACCTGGTGGTGCCGCCGGGCTACACCGGCACGCTGCCCAGCGAGGGCTACTTCGTTGCGAAAACCCGCACCTACAGCAACCTCGTCATCCTGCGCGCCTTCATCCAGGGCAGCGACCTGGCGACCATCGTGAAGAACATGAAGGCGAACACCACGATGTACCCGCTCTCCGCCGCGGCCAATCCGCCGCAGCAGAAGTTCGTGAACTTCTCTGGCATGCAGATCAACACGGTCCACGCCAACGATTTCACCTTCTTCGACGAGCTGAACGAGGTCGTCCAGCACGAGCCCGACGACTTCCTCGAATCGGAAGTCGTGGGAATCCTTGCCTCGATCGGCATCAAGAAGGGCAAGCCGTTCGCGCCCGATGCGCGCATGAAGGCGATCCTTACCGATGCGGCGGCGGTCGCCAACGCCACGTCGCGCGCGATATGTTCGCCTCGCGCGACCCGCTGACAAGGACCTAGTCCGACCGGCAGTGGACCACCACCTTCACGCACATGAGCCACGAGTTCGTCGATGGCGGCGAACGGACGCTGGATGCGCGCACCATGTTCTACTACTACGCCACCGGCATGTCGCCGGCGATGGCCAGCCCGCAGTTGGGCCAGGGCGCGGCCTATGTGTACACCGCCCGCGACGGGAAGGGCGAATGGCTCGACGGCAGCAAGACCTACAAGGTGACGCTGCCACCCAACATTCCGGCCGGCCGGTTCTGGTCGTTCAACGTTTATGACAACCAGACACCGTTCATTCCTCGAGACAGACCAGAAGCTCGCGGGCCTCGACAGCACGCTTCCCGATGTGAAGAAGAACGCCGACGGCTCGGTGACGGTCTGGTTTGGGCCGAAGGCGCCCGCCGGGCAGGAAGCCAACTGGGTGCAGACGTGGCCTGGCAAGGGCTTCAACGTCATCTTCCGGCTCTACTCGCCGCTGCAGGGGTGGTTCGACAAGAGCTGGAGGCCGGGCGATCTCGAACTGGTTAGTTAGCGACCCGGCTATGAGTGTGTACAGGCAGCGGCCACCTAAGGAGACAACGGCATGAGTTCAGAAGACAAGAAGCATCGTTCGCATCTGCCGATGCCGAACACGGGCAGAAAAGGCCTGGTCACGTTCGACGCGAAGGATCCGGCCTCGAAGTTCCCGCCGATCGAGCGACTGAAACCACCCCAGGGCGCTCCCAACGTCCTGATTGTCCTGATCGACGACGTCGGCTTCGGCGCGACGAGTGCCTTTGGCGGGCCTTGCCAGACACCGGCGGCGGAAAAGCTGGCAGCCGGCGGGCTGAAGTTCAGCCGCTTTCACACGACAGCTCTCTGCTCGCCAACGCGGCAGGCGCTGCTGACCGGCCGCAACCACCACTCCGTTGGCATGGGCGGCATCACCGAAATTGCCACCGGTGCGCCCGGCTACTGCTCCGTCCTCCCCAACTCGATGTCGCCGCTGGCGAGAACGCTGAAACTCAACGGCTACTCCACCGCGCAGTTTGGCAAGTGTCACGAAGTGCCGGTCTGGGAAACGAGCCCGGCCGGACCGTTCGATGCCTGGCCGACGGGCGGAGGCGGCTTCGAGTACTTCTACGGCTTCATCGGCGGCGAGGCCAACCAGTGGTACCCGACGCTCTACGAGGGGACGACGCCCGTCGAGCCGGGGAAGACGCCCGAAGAGGGCTACCACCTGATGGAGGACATGACCGACAAGGCGATCGCCTGGGTCGGACAGCAGAAGAGTCTCGCGCCCGACAGGCCGTTCTTCATCTACTTCGCGCCCGGCGCGACGCACGCGCCACACCACGTGCCGAAGGAGTGGGCCGACAAGTACAAGGGCAAGTTCGATCAGGGATGGGACAAGCTGCGCGAAGAGACCTTTGCCCGCCAGAAGAAGCTGGGCGTGATCCCGCAGGACTGCGAGCTCACGCCGCGCCACAAGGAAATCCCGAGCTGGGATGAGATGCCGGAAGGATTCAAGCCGGTGCTGCGCCGTGAGATGGAGGTGTACGCGGGCTTCATGGAGTACACCGATCACCACGTCGGCAGGTTGGTCGACTCGTTGACCAGCCTGGGTATCGCCGACAACACGCTCATCTACTACATCGCCGGCGACAACGGTGCCTCCGCGGAAGGCTCGCTCAACGGCTGTTACAACGAGATGAGCTATTTCAACGGTCTCCAGGCTCTCGAGACGCCGGAGTACCTGACGGAACGGATTGACAAGCTTGGCGGGCCCGAGTCGTACAACCACTACGCCGTCGGCTGGGCTCATGCGATGAACACGCCGTACCAGTGGACCAAGCAGGTCGCATCGCACTGGGGCGGGACACGCAACGGCACCGTCGTCCACTGGCCGAAGGGCATCAAGGCGAAGGGCGAGGTCCGCTCGCAGTTCAGCCACGTCATCGACGTCGCCCCAACGATTCTCGAAGCGGCGGGGATCCCCGAACCGCTCTCGGTGAACGGGCTGGCGCAGTCTCCGATCGAAGGCGTCAGCATGCTCTATGCGTTCAACGACGCCAAGGCGGCGGAGCGGCACGAGACGCAGTACTTCGAGATGTTCGGCAATCGCGGCATCTATCACCAGGGCTGGACCGCAGTCACCAGGCACACATACCCGTGGTCGAAGGAAAAGCCCCCGGCGCTGGACGATGACGTCTGGGAGCTCTACGACACGAACAAGGACTGGAGCCAGTCGAAGAACCTCGCCAGCAAGATGCCGGACAAGCTCCGCGAGCTGCAGCGCCTCTGGCTCATCGAAGCGACACGGTACAACGTGCTGCCCATCGACGACCGGTTGCTCGAGAGGGTCAACCCCGACCTCGCCGGCCGCCCGCGGCTCGTCGAAGGCAATACGCAGGTCCTCTTCGGTGGGATGGGGCACCTGTCGGAGAACTGCGTCCTGAGCATCAAGAACAAGTCGCACTCGATCACCGCGGAGATCGTGGTGCCCGAGAAAGGGGCCGAGGGCGTCATCATCGCGCAGGGCGCGAACATCGGCGGCTGGAGCCTCTACGCCAAGGGCGGCAAGCTCAAGTACTGCTACAACTGGGGCGGCTTCAAGCACTTCATGATCGAAGCGGCCACGCCGATTCCTGCAGGCGATCACCAGGTCCGGATGGAATTCGCTTACGCCGGCGGCGGCCTGGGCAAAGGCGGCAAGGTCACGCTCTATACCGACGGCAAGAAGGTGGGAGAAGGCAACGTCGACGCGACGTTGACGAACGTCTTCTCTGCTGACGACGGCTGCGATGTCGGCGAGGACACCGGCGCTCCGGTATCTCCCGACTACGGGCCGCACGGGAACGGGTTCAACGGCCGGGTCAAGGGCGTACAGCTCGCGATCGCCGAGGCCGCGGAAAGCACCGACCACCTGGTTGACCCTGAGACGGCCATTCGCGTCGCGATGGCGCGGCAGTAGTCACGGCTGCCACCGGCGCGGCGGTCCGCGCCGGTGGCTACGCGTTGGGATACGCTTTCCACCACTAACAGTGCCCACGAGCGTCGATGGAGGCTCCGGTGGAAAAGTTCGTCCTCTCTGAAACGAAGCGCCAGCGGCAGGCGCACTTTGCGACGATTCTTGGGGCGGTCGTCACCGCCGGGTCCATGGTGTTCGGCGTCATCACGTATCAGCGCAGCGCGACCGAAAACCGGCAGGCGGCTGCGCTCGGCATGCTTCAGAACCACCTCAAGCTGGCCGTCGAGCACCCGGACCTGGCCAGCCGAACCCCCGATCAGCCCGTGGATGCCAGGTATAGCTGGTTCGCGACGCACGCATTGTTCACGGCCGAGACCCTCTGGAGTCTCGTTGGCGACGACCTGCGCTGGGAACGAGCCATCGACGCGATCCTGCGCCAGCACCACGGGTACCTGGTGCAGGGCGGCTTCGCCTGTGGTGACTACTCGCCTGACTTCGTGAACTACATCCAAACCAAAGTACAGGACCTCAAGTGCGCGCGGTAGCTTCCTCGCTGTTGCCCTGAGCGTCGTCGACTGCGCCTGCCTGGCGACCCATGAAGCCGACGAAGGACACAAGGAGAACGTTCTATGCGACCGGTTCGTCTTCAGCCCGGCATTCTTGCCGTCGTGGCGTTGCTCGCTATTCCGTGTTCCACGGCTGCGCAACCGCCGACCGGCACTGACGCGGCGATTGCGGAGCTGCGGCAGCTTCTGGCCGATCAGCGAGCGGCGCTCGATCGCCAGGCCCGGACCATCGAGGAGCAGGGGCGAACACTGGCAGCGCTGCAGCAGCGGGTCGAAGGACGACCCGAAGTGCGGAGGAACGACGAGAGCTGCAGGACCGGCGACGACGACAGCGGCAGCTGCGGTCGGGACTCAGGCTCCCGTGTCGCAGCAGCCAACGAGCCGCACGGCTGCCGAGCCCGCGCCCGATCTGCCCGCGATGGTCGTTTCGGCGGGAGAGTTCCCGGGTTCGATCCGCGTTCCCGGGACCGAGTCGGCCTTCAAGCTCGGCGGGCAGGCGCGAATGGTCGCGGTGCACACGCTGAGCGCCCTCGGGACCGAGGATCGGTTCGTCACTTCCTCGATTCCCGTGGGTATCACGAGAACGGGAGAGGAGGCACGGACGGTCTACTCGCCCATCGCGAGCCGCCTGAGCACCGAGCTCCGGATGCCGAGCCAGCGAGGGCCGATGCGCATGTTCATCGAAAGCGACTTCGCCGGCGCCGGCCGGACGATGAGGTTGCGGCACGCGTTCCTCCAGACCAATCGATTCGTCGTGGGCCAGACATGGTCCACGTTTTCGGATCCCGAGGCCGATACCATCGGAATTGACTTCGAAGGCCTGAATGCCATCTCGCGGTTCCGGCAGCCCCTGTTCCGGTGGACGCCGAGCGGCACGGCTGCACGCTATCAGTGGGCTTTCGCGGTCGAGAATCCTGCGCCGGATCTCACCGGTGCTCAGGGCCTGAACTTCACGCCCGACTTCATCGCGAGACTGAAGTTCCAGCCGGACCGGAAACGTGGAGCTCGCTCCTCTACACGGATCACATCCAGGCGTCGCTGCTGGTCCGGCAGCTGCGCGGCGAAGTGCCAGGCCAATCAGGGGGCGCCCTCGCAACGGGCGGCATCGGCGGGAACGTCAGCGGCGTCCTCGTGCCGCGATGGGACGGGGACGACCGCATCAAGTTTGCCGTCAACGGCGGATCCGGAATTGGACGCTATATTGCCGACTTGAGCTCGCTCGGCGGACAGGACGCGGTGTACGACTCCGTGCAGGACAGCCTTCGTGCGCTTCCGGTTGCGAGCGGGTACTTCGGCTACGAGCACGCCTGGTCGCGAGTGTTCACGACGGCCGTGACCTATGGAATAGTGAACGTCAGCAACCTTGATATTCAACCCGAGGATGCGCTTCCACCGGACCCAGCGGACCTCGGTCAACCTGATGTGGAATCCGGTGCCATTCGTGGACATCGTCGTCGAGTACCTGGCCGGCACGCGCGTCAACAAGGATGGCCAGCGCGCTCATCGAGCCAGATTCAGAGCGGCTGGACGCTCAAGTTTTGAGCTTCTTGGTTTCGTTGTCGCTGGCCGTCTCATCGCTCAGAGGCTTGAATCGGAGGAGGTTCTGTGAGTCAGACCAACGCGGACCAGGCCGATCCGCTCCCGTCGTGGAACGATGGTGAGGCGAAGCGGAGCATCCTCACGTTCGTCCAGTCGGTGACCAATGAAGAGAGGCCAGACTACGTGCCGCCGCCAGCGCGCATCGCGGTCTTCGACAAGATGGGACGCTCTGGTCCGAGCAGCCGCTCTACGTCCAGCTCGCCTTCGCCCTGGATCGTGTCAAGGCGCTCGCACCGCAGCACCCGGAATGGCGCACCACGCAGCCGTTTCAGGCGGTGCTCGAGAACGATCAGAAGGCTCTGGGGGCCGCGGGGGTGAAGGGACTGGCGCAGTTGGTGGTGGCGACGCACGCCGGGATGACTACCGACGAGTTCGAGCGTATCCTCACCAACTGGTTCACGAGCGCCAGGCATCCACGCGTGAACCGACCCTACACGGACATGGCTTTCGTCCCGATGGTGGAGCTCCTCGACTATCTTCGGGCCAATGGATTCAGGACGTACATCGTCTCCGGCGGCGGCATCGAGTTCATGCGCGGGATCTCCGAGCAGGTGTACGGGATCCCGCCCGAGCAGGTCATTGGCAGCAGCGGCAAACTCGAGTACGAGATTCGCGACGGGACGCCCGTCATTGTCCGCCTGCCAGAGATCGAATTTTTCGACGACAAAGAGGCCAAGCCAGCCGCCATCCAGAAGTTTATCGGCTGGCGGCCGATCGCCGCGTTCGGGAACTCCGACGGCGACCTGCAGATGCTGCAATGGACCGCGGCCGGAGCGGGCCGCCGGCTGATGGTGTTTGTCGACCACACTGACGCCAAGCGCGAGGTCGAATACCGCGTCTCGCCAATGGGACGCTTCGAGGTCGGGCTCAAGGAGGCACACGAACGAGGCTGGACGGTGGTCAGCATGAAGGACGACTGGAAACGGATCTTTGCCTTCGAGTAACGTCGCACTCTGAACTTCAGTAACGGCAACATGGATCCTGCGACGCTATGGACGGTCTGGCGCAACGTGAACGGCTCGTGGAAGGTCGTGTCGTATGCGCTGCTCAGTCCCTAGCCGACGATGGCGCAGGAAGAAGACTGCCTGACACAACAGAAGAGCTTCGGTTCGGCGACACCTCTTCGTGTCTGCCGCTAGAATCGCGTGAGGCACTCGTGACCATCAACCCACCAGCAGCAGGCAGCTATCTCTCCCGACGAAGCGCGGGCAATCGCGCAGGAGGCATGGATCTTCGGCATGCCTCTCGTCTACATCGAAATCCAGATCGACACGATCGACGCACGTCTCCAAGGCCGACAAGGGACCATGCCCCGATCAATCAGTTCGTTCACTATCGAGCGTTTCCCGACGCGTCGAACAGGACCGTCGTCGGCTTCAACGTCGATACGCTCTACTCGCTCGCGCAAGCTGGATCTCTCGACAAGAGCCGATGGTCCTGTCGGTTCCGGAGATGGGCGAACCGCTTCTGGATCATGCAGATCATCGACGCCTGGAATAACGTTCCGCATGCGCCGGGCTCCCGCACGGTTGGCGGGAAGGGCGGTCACTTCGCCATCGTGGGCCCGACGTGGAAAGGCACGCTGCCTGAGGGCGTGACCGAACTGCGCGTGCCAACGAACCTCGCGCTGCATCGGCGGCCGCACGTACACCGGCGGCCCTGACGACTACGCCGCGGTGCATGCGCTGCAAGACCAGTACAAATTGGTCGCCGCTCGTCCATCACATGGGGCAAGCGACTACACGCCACCTGACAACGTGCCGCTCAAAGCGGGAGTGGACACTAAGGACGCCGGTGCCGAAGCAGGTGCTGGCGATGTCGCCTGAAGATTTCTTCAACCGTCTGAACCGCCTGCTGGTGACGAACCCGCCAGAACCGGACGATCCGAAGACCATGGAGCGCATCGCGAAGCTCGGCATCGGACCGGGCGCGACGTTCCGCATGGACGCGTTCACACCAGAGGTGCGCAAAGCGATCGAGGAGGGTGTCGCCAACGGGATCAAGATGATGCGCGAGACGCCGCGCGGCAAGATGGTCAACGGCTGGCAGATTGCGCTCGACATGGGGCGCTACGGAACGAAGTACGCCTATCGCGCCGGGTGGACCTTCTACGGAGTTGGCGGCAACCTGGCCGAAGACGCCGTCTATCCGTTCGGCGAACGTCGACAGCGAAGGCAAGCCGTTCAACGGCGCGAACAAATACGCGCTGCATTTCACCAAAGCCGAGATCCCGCCGGTGAATGCCTTCTGGTCGCTGACGATGTACGACAAGGATGCCTACCTCGTTCCCAATCCAATCAATCGCTACGCGCTCGGCGACCGCAGCAACCTGAAGTTCGGACGCCGAGGGCGGTCTGACGCTCTACATCCAGAGCGACTCGCCGGGCAAGGACAAGGAGAGCAACTGGCTGCCGGCGCCGAAGGACGATGACTTCAAACTGGCACTGCGGCTCTACGCGCCAAAGAAGGAAGTCGCGGACGGCACGTGGGCGCCGCCGCCAGTGAAGCGCACGAGCTGACGAAATCAGACAGACGTGAATCCGATGGCATCAGCGTCGGCACGGACACTCCTTCGCTATTGAACAACGACGGTGCCTTGCAGCATGTTCATCCCGCAGGCAAAAGCGATGTCTCCCGACTTGGCGGGCGTGAACTCAATCACGACTGGCTCATTCAGCGGGAGCGCTCGCTTGATGTTCAAAGACGGAAACACCACCTCGGTGCCGCACGTCTTGTCCGTTGTGCGCACGAACGTGATGCGTGCGGGTGCGCCGGCGCGGAACGTCACTTTTGCAGGCTCAAAGCCCTGCTCGTTCACGACCACCTTCGCGGTCTGGGCGGCCTCGTTGCTGCGTCCGCCGCTCGATGATGCTGGCGTTGGGCTCGCATTCGCGGAACTCGCCGCCGGCCGGAGGCCAAGGCGCTCGCGCTCGGCCCTGACGAAGAAGCTGCCCTCAGTCACCACGAGGTCGCCTGGCTGAACGCCTGACACGACTTCGACCTGTCCTCCTGAGGTCTGACCGAGGCGGACCTCTCGTTCAATGAACTTTCCGGGCTCCTTCGGATTCGCCAGATAGACGACCGTCCGATCACCAACGTTCTGCACGGCGTTGCGCGGGACTCTAGGCGTCGACGTACCCGACGCTCCGGCCACCACGACATCCGCGTACATCCCGAGCCGCAGCTCGCCGCCGGGGTTTGGCACTTCGATCCGCACCTTCGCAGTTCGTGTGTCGGCGCTGACCTGCGGATCGACGTAGCTGACGCGGCCGCGCAGCGTGACGTCTGGACGGGCTGACGTTGTGATCGCGACCTCGCTGCCGACGCGCACTCGCTGGAGATCCTTTTCGTACAGAGTCCGCGACGACCCAGACGGTTGACAGATCGACGATGGTAAAGAGCTTTGTTGCCGGGTCGACGTTGAGCGCCGACATTTGCCCCACGCTCCGTAACGATGCCGTCGATCGGCGCGGGCACGCTGGTCGCGGCGCTCACGCTGCGGCCGGAAGCCATGCTTGTCGAGCGTCCGACGGCGGAGACGCCCAGCAGCTCGAGCTGCGATCGCGCACTCTGGACGGCGGCGGTCTGCGCCGCGTGCTCTGCGTGAATCTTCTCCAGCTCCTGCCGGCTCGCGGCGCCAATCTCGACGAGCTTCTGGGTCCTCTGCAACTCGCGGTCATGCGCGTCGAGCATCGCCTGTGCGGACACGTACCGCGTTTGTGCCTCGGAGAGCGCCGGGCTGTAGATCTCCGCCAGGGTCTGGCCGCGACGAACCCGGTCGCCGAGCGCCGGCCCGACCTTCGTGACACGCCCGGCCACGAGCGGGGTCACCACGACCTGGCCATAGGCGTTCGGCTCGACGACACCCGGCAGCCGAATCTCCGTGGCTGCCGTTCCACTCGTGACCGGCGCCACGACGATCCCGGCGCGTTTCACCGCGTCCGTGCTGAGTTGCACGACGACGTCGGAGAGCGGCGCGCTGCTTGCGCCAGGGGACGCAGCTGGAGGCGGCTCGGCGCCCGTGGGCGACGGCATGTTCGCAGCGTGCCCGCCCGTCCCGAGATCGCTTCGCATCAAGAGGTACGTGGCCCCGGCTCCGGCGGCCAGCAGAGCGATGGCGACCAGCGCTGCGGCGCCCTTGTGCATCGTCACGCGTGTGTCGCTCGTCATCGGTTCTCTCCAAGCGCTCGTTTGAGCGCCGTTCGTGCCTCGTACGCCGCACGCAAGGCCTCGGTGTAGGCGCGTTCGATGTCCAGGTATCGCCGCCGTTCGGCCAGGACCTCGAAGACCGTCACCCTCCCGAGCTCGTAACTCTGACCGATCACCGTGACGTTCTGGCGCGCGCAGCGCCTGCGCGCCGGCGCCATAAATCTTCACGGCCTCCCTCGCACGCTCGTCCCGCGCGCGAGCGGACGCCAGCTCGGCCTCCGCGGTGAGCCGTGCGGCATCGTAGGCGGCGGCCGCACCGGTCCGCTCCGCGTGGGCCACTGCCACGTCTCCCTGATTCCGGTTCAGCAAGGGAATCGTGAGCATGGCGCCGGCAGACCAGTAGTTGAACTGCCCTCGAACCCGCTCCAGACCACCGTCCGGCGCAAACCCACGCTGGGGGAACCCTGAATCCATGCGCATGTAGTTTGCCGACACGCTGACGTCGAAGCCGCCCTCCGACTCCGCCCGGTCGATCTTCGCCACGGCCGCGTCGATGCGGGCCGCCGCTTCTCGCACGTCAGCCCGCTGTTCGACGGCCGTCGGCGCATCCCCGGACATGTGGCGCCACGGCCGACTCGCGTTGGACGAGATCTTCAAACGTGTCGCGCACGGTCAGCGTGGCATCTGCCTTCATGCCGAGCACGCGTTTCAAGTCGAACATCGCGGTCTCCGTGCGGCCTGCCTGGAGCAGGCGGTCGGCCTGGACACGTCGGAGCTCGACGTCCACCAGGTCGCGCTCGAGCGGGGGTGAGGCCCCCTGTTCGACGCGAGACCGGAGCAGGTCGAACTGGTTCTGTGTCGTTGCCACGATCTCGTCGAAGATCGCGAGATCCCGAATCGTCGCCAGGACGTCGCCGTATCGCGCGCGGACCTCGGCTGCCAGGAGGCGTTCGCGATCTGACACGGACAGCTGCGCCACCGCGACCTCGCGGTCCGCGACGGCGACCCGGTCGTCCCTCCGGAAGAGATCGAGCGGCCATTCAACCCCGATCGTCGTCAGGTCGTCCGTGCCGCCGGGTTCCTGGCGCCGCTCGAACGAGACGGACGGATTCGGTCTGAGCCGACGCCTGGAGCTTCGTGCCTTGCGCCACCTCCACCTGGCTGCGCGCCGCCCGAAGCGAGGGCTCCTGCTCGATGGCACGCGCAATGGCCTGTTCGAGTGACAGTCCGTTCGCAGGATCCACGAATCGGCCGGCAAGCGGCCCCTGGCCACCGGATGATTGAGCCGAGGTGGACACACCGGTCAGCAGCGTCGCAATGAGGACGCTCAACGCGATTCGCGTGGTCATTGCACGCCTCCCTGGAAATTGACCGAGCCCTGGCCCGCGGGCCCGTTCCATTCGATGGCCATCTGCCAGGCGCCGGCCATGCCGAACTCCGCGGTCGCGGCGTACCGGCCGGGCACCCCGGTCGGCGTCACTTGGAGACCACCGGACATGACCATGCCCGGCATCGACATGTTGGCGCTCGCGCGCACGATGCCGACGTCGACCAGCGTGGTGGTGCCAGTGCGCCTGAACTCGAACGTGAAACTATTCCGTCCTTGGCGCAGGGTGCCGGTCGCCGACAGCAGCGCGATATCGAGGTCGCCCGCGCGGACTCGTTTGCACGACCGCTCCGGCACTCTGCGCCGTGGGCTCGCTGCCGCCTGGTCGCGTCCGCCACACGCGCGAACGAGATCACCGCCACGAGGGCGAGGACTCCCGCCGCCATGGCCGGCGCCCGGGCTGCCGCGTACGTGCTCGTCTCGCGGCAGCGCCTCGCTCTGAAGCCCCAGGCGCCGCTCGCGGATCCAGAAGAAGATCACCGGCGTGACCATCAGCACATGGAGCAGCGACGACACCATGCCGCCAAGCACTGGCGTCGCGAGCGGCTTCATCACCTCGGCGCCGGCGCGCGTGCTCCACATGATCGGGAGGAGTCCTGCGATGACCGTCGAGACCGTCATCACTTTGGGCCGTAGACGGAGCAATGCGCCCTCCATCACGGCATCCCTGAGTCCGGCCCGCGTCAGTGTTCCGCCGAGCTCTTGCCGCTTCCGCTCGACTGCTTCCTCGAGATAGATCACCATGACGACACCGGTCTGCACGGCGGTCCCGAACAGCGCGATGAAGCCAACCCACACCGCGACGGAGAAGTTGTAGCCGAGCAACCAGAGCAGGTAGACACCGCCCGTCAAGGCGAAGGGCACGGCCAGGAGCACGTGGGCGGCTTCGAGCGCCGAGTGATAGGTGAAGTACAGGAGCACGAAGATCACGAGCAGCACGATCGGCAGGACGATCTGCAGCCTGGCTCGCGCCCGTTCCTGGTTCTCCCACCGTCCGCTCCAGCCGACGTAGTACCCCGCCGGCAACGCGACGTCCCGTGCGACGGTCGCGCGGGCTTCCTCGACGAAGCCGCCAACGTCGCGGCCCTGCACGTTCAGGAGCACGGTCGCGAGCAGCAGGCCGTTCTCCGAGGAGATCATCGCGGGACCACGCGCGTGCTCGATCCGGGCGACCTGGCTGAGCGGGATCTGCGCGCCATTGGACGACGTCACAAGGACTTGACCGAGCGCCTGAGGGTCGGCGCGGTACTCGGGCGCATACCGAACGCGGACGGGAAACCGCTGGCGGCCCTCAATGGTCGTCGTCAGCGTGGTCTCCCCGATGGCCGTCTCGATCACCTGCTGGATGTCGCCGACGCCGATCCCGTAGCGCGCCGCCGCACCGCGGTCGATCTCGATGTTGAGGTACTGGCCACTGGTGACCTGTTCGGGGTAGACATTGCTCGCGCCGGGCACCCGGCGCACGGTGTCAGCGACCTTCCGCGCCAGGTCCTCGAGCACGGTCAGTTCGGTGCCGAAGATCTTCACGCCCACTTCCGAGCGGATCCCCGTCGTCAGCATGTCGATGCGGTTGATGATGGGCATCGTCCAGATGTTGGAGACGCCCGGAAGTTGCACGGCTTGCCCCATCTCGGCGCGCAGTCCATCGAGCGTCATGCCCGGCCGCCACTCTTCCTTCGGCTTCAGGTGGACGATGGTCTCGGTCATGTTGAGCGGTGCCGGATCGGTCGACGTGTCGGCCCGCGCGACTTTGGCGACGACGTAGGCGACTTCCGGAAACGTCATCAAGGCGGCGTTCTGGCGTGCCGCGATCTTCGTGTTCTCCTCGAGCGAGATGCTGGGATCGGCGATGGGCATGAACATCAGGTCGCCCTCGTTGAGCGGCGGCATGAACTCGCTCCCGATCCCGCGCGCCAGGACCAGCGCTCCGACGAAGAGAGTCGCGGCGGCCGTGATCGTGAGCGCCCGATGCGCAAGCGCGCTCTGCAGCACCGGCCGGTAGACTGCGCGAAGCACGCGCATGACGGGGTTGGCCTCTTCCGGATGGAACTTCCCCCCGAGCAGCAACGTGCAGAGCACCGGGACGAGCGTGACGGCGATGACCGTCGCCGCCAGCACCGCGAACGTCTTGGTGAAGGCCAGCGGGTGAAACAGCTTGCCTTCCTGACCGGTCAGCGCGAACACCGGAATGAAGGCGAGCAGAATAATCGCCATCGAGAAGAAGACGGGGCGCCCGACCAATCGAGTGGAGTCCCGGACGGTCTCCCAGACGCGGCGGCGATCGCTGGCGATCGACACCGCGTTGCTCGACGAATCGGAACGCGTTCTCCGTGACCACGATGCCCGCATCGACCAGCACGCCAATCGCGATGGCGATGCCGGCGAGGCTCATGATGTTGGAGGAGATCCCGGCGTAGTGCATGCCCAGGAACGACATCAGGACGGCGAGCGGCAACGGAAGGGTGACGATCAGAATCGACCGGAAGTGCATCAGGAAGATCACGTGCGCCAGCGTCACGAGCACGATCTCCTCGATCAGCGCCGTACGCAAGCGTGCCAACCGCCTGCTCGATCAAGTCCGAGCGGTCGTAGAACGGCACGATCGTGACGCCCGGCGGGAGCCCGGGCGTAATCTGCGCGATGCGCGCTTTCACTGCGTCAATGACGTCCTTCGTGTTGACGCCCGTTCGTGCGACGACGACGCCGCCCACGGCTTCCTGCGTCCCTTTCACGAGCGAAGCGACCCGGAACGCGTTGCCGATCTGGACGTTCGCCACCTGCTCGACGTAGATCGGGACTCCGTTCGCGCCGCCGACGACGATCCGCTTGATGTCGTCGACGGACGCGATCAGCCCGATGCCCCGCACGATCAGCCAGGCACCGTTCGACTCGAGCACGTTGCCGCCAACATTCAGGTTGCTGGCGCGGACGGCCGAGACCACCGCGCTCAGGGGCAGGTTGTAGGTCTTGAGACGGTTCGGATCGACGTCCACCTGGTACTGCTGGACATGGCCGCCGACGGAGGCGACCTCGGCCACGCCCGGCACGGCATTGAGCTGGTACCGGATGAACCAGTCCTGCAGCGTGCGGAGCTCGCGGAGCGAATGCGTCGGGCTCTCGACCGTGTACCAGAACACGTGGCCGACACCGGTCGCATCCGGTCCGAGCGTCGGCGTGACGCCCGTGGGCAGGCTCTTCGTGACAAGGCTCATGCGCTCGAGGACGCGAGTCCGCGCGAAGTACAGGTCCACGTTGTCCTCGAAGACGACGTAGATCATCGAGAAGCCGAACGCGGATTGCGACCGGACGACGCGGACACCGGCGAGCCCCTGGAGGTTCGTGGTGAGCGGGTACGTGACCTGGTCCTCGACCTCCTGCGGGCTGTGCCCGGGCCAGTCGGTGAAGACGATGACCTGGTTGTCGGACAGATCGGGAATCGCGTCGATCGGCGTGGACGTCAGCGCCCACCATCCCCAGCCTGCGAGACCGAGGTACAGAACGACGACGATGAACCGGTTCTTCAGCGCAACGTCAATGAGTCGATTGATCATGCTTGCCCCGCCGAAGCCACGCCGTCGCTCTGGTGAGCGAAGGCGGAGCCACGACACTCGTCATGCCGCGCGCGTACACGCGCGAACCTACGCGCCCGGACGCGGAGTCCGAGCAGACACACGACGACTGTGAATGGCTAGACGAGGAAGACGGAGAGGAGGACGTGCCTGGGAACTGGCGCGATGGGTATCGGCGCCGATGTACGCCATGCGTCGCTCAGAACGAGAGCAGGGACGTTGGCGGGCACGACAACCCCGGCGCCGAGAACCGCCGCGGTGATGGCGGCAACAAACGTGGGGTTGGACTGGTTGGAGTTCTGGCGCTCTGATGACGCGCAGCAACTGTCGGCCTGGGCCTGCGTGAGCACGCGCTCTGACCCGGAGCGGTGCGAGTCACCCTTGTGCATTGGGCATTCGACGCCCTCAGCGCAGCACGCCATGCGGGCTTCCGGGCTCGGCAGCCACCCGGCGCAGATCGCGGCGTTTCCGGCCATCAGCGCCAGGGTGAGCGCGAGGGCCGACAGACGCTGGACGAGGCTCAGCACTTGCCTAGGATGCTCGACTGGAGCGGCGGTGTCAAACAACAGACACATCGTCCCTTCAGCGGCGCGGCGCTGGTGTCCGAGCGAGCGCAAGCCGGTGGCGCGGGAGAGTCCTATCGCCGCACAGTGAAGTCAACGGAGAACTGCCGGGAGGGTCCAGGGCGTCCGGCAAAGGCCGTGGGCGGCGTGCCGAAGGTTCCCGTGACGTAGTCCTCGTTCGTGAGATTGCGGGCGTAAGCGCCGACAGTCCACCGGCGATGGCCAGGGCCGTATTCGACCCGGGCGCCGAGCAGGCCGTACGGACTCTGCCGCTGGATGCCGTCGTTGAACGGTGTGTAGAACACCGTCGACTGTCCCGTCGACTCGGCTGATATGGACAGTCGGCGAGAGTGGCCAATGTCGCCGGCCCACTCGACCCACAGGCGCCCCGCCCACTCCGGGGCGTTGTTCAGCCGGTTGCCCGAGACGTCCCCGGTGGTGCCGTCGACCGCGACCGCAACGTACTGGTCGTAGGTGGCGTCGAGCCAGGCCATGTGACCCCCTGCCTGGAAGCCGTGGCCAATCAGTGACGTCGCTCTCCACTTCGATTCCGCGAATGGTCGCGGCTGCAGCATTGCGGATGTCGAACACCGCGATGCCGACGGGCGTCTGCACCTGGAGGTTCGTGTAGTCCATCACAAAGGCCGACGTGCTGAGCCGGGAACGGCCGCCCATGAACGTGCCCTTCCACCCGCCTTCGTAGCTCCACGCCCATTCGGGATCGTAGCCCCCGCCCGCCGCCGTGGACGATGGGTTGAAGCCGCCGCTCTTGAACCCTCGTGCCGCCGACACGTACGCGAGCGCGCCGTTCGACAGTTGTATCTCGAGGCCGAGCTTGGGCGTCCACGCGCCGTGGGAGATGGAATCGGAATAGGCGTAGACCGACCCGGGAATCGGCACGCCCGGATCCTCGAGGGGATAGCGCGCGCCGGCATTGTCGATGTCCTTCCCCTCGTGCGTGTAGCGAACGCCGGCGGTCGCCGAGAGCCGTGACGTCAGCCCAACGGTTGCCTGCCCGAACAGTGCGCGGCTGGCAGCGGTCACGCGAGGGTCGAGCCGCCGCTGGAATTGCGCTGCCGTCTGATCGGACCAGATGGTCTGGTGATCCGATTCGCTGAAGAGAAACAGGCCACCGACCCACGCCAGTCCGGGCCGCTGATGCGAGATCGTGATCTCCTCGGACAGCTGATGTTGCAGCTCGAGTTGACGGCTCCGTATCAGGTCGAGCTCGGTGCTGTCGGAGTCCGCGAAGAACTCGTAGTCCAGCGCCCGAAACGCCGTCAGGCTGACCAGGGTGGTGGCCGGCGTCAGGGCCATCGTCAGACGGGCATTCGTGCCGTAGTGCAGGGTGTCGTTCCATGCGAGCAACGACGACCGAACGTCGTGGAAGTCCGGTGGGTTGTCGAATTGATACCCCGGCTTCGCGACCAGCACCTTGTTGTAGGTCAGTGGCACCCCGCGCTGCCGGTCGACATCGCTCGACAGCAGCACGCTCGTCCGGTGGTCGAATACGACGTGCAGTTGGCCCCGTGCGGCGGTGTCGTCGTCGCCGCCAAGCGGATGGTCCGGATGCTCGAGGTCGCGGACGAAGCCGTCCCGGACGCCGCGCGCGAATGCGACCGACCCCATGACCCTGTCGCGTTTGAGCGGCCCGCTCACCCGCGCGTCTGCGCGAAGCTCTCGGAGGCTTCCGGCTGTGACGTGGGCGGACGCCTCGAAGTCATTGGAAGGCGGGCGGGGCACGAGGTTGATGGCCCCGCCGACGGCGTTCCGTCCATACAAGGTCCCCTGGGGTCCACGAAGCACTTCGATTCGATCCAGATCGAGAAACCGGGCGAACACCATCGCGGGCCGGGCGAGGTAGACGCCGTCGAGATACATCGCCGAACTGGGATCCGAGCCGGCAATCAGCAGGTTGGTGCCGATCCCGCGGATCGTGAGCTGGCCCCAGCCGGTGTTCTGCGAAAACGTCACAGAAGGAGCCAGCCGCGGCGCCTCTTCGATGGTCTGGGTCCCCAGGCGGCCCAGATCGGCTTGCGAGACAGCACTGATGGCCATCGGAACGTCCTGAACATCGCGCCCACCTGCCTTTGCGGCCGTGACGATCGTCTCTGCCACGAGGGCGACTCGCAAGGTGAAGGACACGGTGACCCGTTCGCCCGCCTGCAGCCGTACGGCACGATGTGCGGTCTCGAATCCGGCCGATTCGGCCGAGACCTCGAAGTCGCCTGCGGGAAGGTCTCGAAACGAGAACTCCCCGGCGGCGGAGGATTCACCCTTCGCGTCCTCCGATGCCCCGCAGCGTCAGGCGGGCGCCTGCCAGAGGAGCACCAGTCTGGTCGTAGACCGATCCCGAAATCTCTCCGGCGTCCTGTGCAAGCGCCAACGCTGGCAGGCAGATCAGCGCCAGGAGCCCGGTGATCAACAGAAGCATGCTTCGAACGCTATGATGTATACCATCCTTGTTGATCAAGGCCATGACTCGTCGCGCCGCAATAGCGTCGTTCGCTGCGCGCGTGCATCGTGCGCAGCTCATGTGCGGCGGCGCTGGCCTTCTCGCTGCTCCTCGGTGCGGCACCGGCCGACGCCCAGCCGGCGGTCCGCCAGGTGCTGCTGCTGCAATCGTTCGATCGCGGCAACCTCGCGGTGGACCAGTTCACCGGCAACTTCCGCGTCGAACTGGACCAGCGTGCCGAGGGGCCCGTGAACGTGGTCCAGGTCGTCGTGGGTCCAACAGGATCAGTCGGCGCACCGGAACAAGCCGTGGTCGACTACATCCGATCGACCTTCGTCGATCGTCCCAAGCCGGACCTGATTGTCACGGTCGCCGGCCCCGCCGCGGTCTTCGCGCGCAAGTATCGACAACAGCTCTTTCCCGACACGCCGACGCTGTTGGCGTCCGTCGATCAGAAGTATCTCGGTGACGCCCCGCTTGGGGACAACGAGACCGCTGTCGCGGTCGTCAACAACTATCCGCTCATGATCGAGAACATCCTGCAACTGCTGCCCCAGACCAGGCAGGTGTTCATGGTGGTGGGGTCCGGACCTGTCGGCCAGTTCTGGCGTCGCGAGCTCGAGAACGAGTTCAAGCGATTTCACGACCGACTGACATTTGCCTGGTTCGACAACCTGTCCGTGCCGGAAACCCTGCGGCGCAGTGCGAGCCTGCCGGACGACTCGGCCATCTTGTATGTCATTTTTGGGACGGACGCGGCGGGCGTGGCGTTCGCGGACGAGCGGTTGTTCGGCGAGCTTCACGCCGCGGCCAATGCACCGCTGTTTGCCGCGCAAAGCGTGTACCTCGGCGAGGGAGCCGTCGGCGGATCGCTGCTGTCCATCGCCGACCTCAGTCGCGAGACGGCCGACGTGGCCGATTCGACTGTTGAGCGGCGCGCCGCCGAGCAACGTCAGAGTGCCTCCAAAGCTCCCGGGACAGCCGACATTCGACTGGCGCGAGCTCCAGCGATGGGGCATCCCCGAGAGCCGGCTGCCGCCGGGGAGCGTCGTGCGCTATCGCACGCCCAGCCTGTGGAGCGCATACAGGGGCACAGTACTGAGCGCCGTCGCGGTGCTGGCCGTCCAATCGCTCCTGATCGTCGGGCTCTTGTACCAGCGCCGCGCGCGGCAGCGTGCCGAGAGCGACAGCCGGAAGAACCTGGCGCTCGCCGCTGACGCGAGCCGCCGCCAGACGATGTCGGCGCTGACGAGCTCGATTGCCCACGAGCTCGGCCAACCGCTCAGTGCGATGATCCACAACGCCGAGGCGCTCCAGATGATGGTCACCGCCAATCGTGCGACGCCCGACACGATCGACGAAATCCTTTCCGACATCCAGGCCCAGGGTGTCCAGGCGAGCCAGATCATCGATCGCCATCGCTCGATGCTGCGAAGTCGTCGGCTGGACATGACACCCATCGACCTGCACGCCGTCATCCATGACAGTCTTGCCCTCGTCGACCACGAAATGAGGGCGCGGCAGGTCGAGGCCACCGTTCATCTGTCGCCGAACCCGTGCGTCATCAACGGCGATCAGGTGCTCCTGCAGCAGGTGCTCGTGAACCTGGTCATGAACGCCGTGGATGCGATGGCAGAAACGCCGGTTGCCGGGCGTCACCTCGCGATAACGAGCGAAGTCAGGGCCGGCGAGGTCGAAGTCTCCGTGCGGGACAAGGGAACGGGCCTGCCGGCGGACGGCACGCTGTTCACGCCGTTCGTCACGACAAAGTCACACGGCCTCGGGATAGGCCTCACAATCGCACGGACCATCGTCGATGCTCATGGCGGCACCATCGATGCCCGCAACAATCCCGAAGGGGGCGCGACATTCACTGTGGCCCTGCCCCGCCGCGAAACACCCCGAGCCCTGTCAGACGCGTCGAGTGCCGTGTGACATCTCTCTCCGTCGGTGGAGGTCAGTGTTTGCCCAAGCGACCCCGTGTGCTGATAGCCGAAGATCACGCCGCCGTGGCGAAGGCCGTCTCCCGGGTACTGGCCATCGACTGCGAGATCCTGGGCATCGTCGCAGACGGCAGCGCAGTGCTGGAAGCCGTACAACGACTCCAACCCGACGTGATTGTGGTCGACCTCAACCTGCCCAGCGTCAACGGACTCGAGGTATGCCGTCAGATCACCCAGATGGATCCGAACGCGAAAGTCATCGTGTTCTCGGCGATGAACGATCCGGACGTCAAGCAACGATCCTTGGAACTCGGGGCATCTGCGTTTGTGTATAAAGGGGCTGGCGGCAACGACCTGCTCTCGACCGTCAAACGCTTGTGGAACGACCGGGATCACTAGGGCGATGTGGACTGATCGGCTCCCCCTGGCTCGAAGCGCTTCGCCAACGACGCGATCGTCGTGACCAATTCCGCCGGATCGATTGGCTTCGCCAGATGAATCTGAAATCCTGCCGCCAGCGCTTTCATCCGATCCTCCGACCGCGCATAGGCGGTCAGGGCGGCGGCCGGCAACGCACGCACGCGCGGGTTCCGATGGCGCCTGACGCGATCGATGAACTGAAATCCGTCCACGTGAGGCATCCCGAGATCAGCGACGACGACATCGGGCTGCTCCGCCTCGAGCAATCTCAACGCATCGTCCGCCGAACTCGCCGTGCTGACGCGCGCGCCCGCCGCCTGCAGCACCTCCGACACGAGCGTCAGCGCATCCAGCCTCGTCATCCACGGCGAGCACGCGTATGTCCTGCAGACTCGGAAGGCGAGGTCTCCCGCGCGCTCGCGGCGCCTCGCGGGTGGACTCGACGCACGCCTGGTGGACCGGATGCACGATCATCACGGGAACCTTGACGCGGAACGTGGCGCCTTGATTGACGCCACCGCTCGACACCTCGATGGTGCCGCCGTGCATCTCGGTCAACTGGCGGGCGATGGACAGGCCCAGACCCAGGCCGCCGCGCTCGCGCGCGATGCCGGCATCCGCCTGGCGGAATCGCTCGAACACGTGCGGCAGGAACTCGGGAGCGATGCCGATGCCCGTATCGCTGACCGCGACTTCGACGTGAGAGTTCACGCGCTCGAGCCGCACCTGCACCTTGCCGCCGCGGTTCGTGAACTTCACGGCGTTCGACAGCAGATTCCACATCACCTGCTGCAGCCGTTCCGGATCTCCGGAAATCGGCGTCGCCGACGGATCGAGAACGGTCTCGATCCGGACACCCTTCGCATCGGCGGCCGGCGTCATGGCGTCGACGGCATTCCGCACGATGTCGGGAAACTCCACCGGTTGCACGTTCAGACGAATCTTGCCGGAGACGATGCGCGAAATGTCGAGCACGTCCTCGACGATCTGTGTCAGCGACGTGGCGTTGCGTTCGATCGTCTCGATCGCCTTGTCCCTCTTCTCCGGACGCCACGATGCCCGAGCGCAGGATGCGCGCGTAACCGAGGATCGCATTCAGCGGCGTCCGCAGCTCATGAGAGAGGCTGGCGAGGAAGTCGTCCTTGATGCGGCTGGCTTCCTGAACGCTCGTGTACAACCGCGCATTCTCCAGCGCGACCGACGCCCAGGACGCGATGCCCACCGCGAGCCGTTCGTGGTGCTCGGTGAAACGTCCGACATCCGGATGGCCGAAGAACAGGCCGCCGATGACGTCGCCCGATCGTCCCTTCACCGGTACGGCGAGATAGCTGCGCACGGGCACGTGACCGCGAGGCATGCCGTGGTGCGGGGCGTTGTGGCCGTACCGCGGGTCCTGCGTGATGTCCGGACTGCGAACCACGCCGGTTCCCTTGAACGTCGGTCCGAACACCTCCGTATTCCGCGGCATCGGAAACTTGGAGAAGGCCTCGCGCGGCACGCCCGAGATCGTGTACAGCGTGTACGACTCGCCACTCTCGTTGAGGACGTTGTAGAAGAACGCGCCGAATTCGGCCGTGGTGAGCTCGGTGGCGGCATCCGTCACAGCCTGCACGACCTTGTCGCGGTCCAGGTCGGACGCGACGATCGTTCCGACGTTGTTCAGGGTCTCCGTGACCTCGGCGTTTTCGCGCAGGAGGCGCAGGCGCTCCGCCTCCGCCTGCTTGAGGGCCGTGATGTCCCGGGCGATCTTGGATGCGCCGATGATCGTGCCGGCGTCGTCGCGCACCGGCGAAATGGTCAGCGCGACATCGATACGCCGGCCATCCTTGGTGATCCGCACCGTCTCGAAGTGTTCGACTCGCTCGCCCTGTCGCAGCCGGGCCAGGATGTCGTCTTCTTCGGATTGCCGTTCCGCCGGAATCAGCATGCGAACCGGCTGTCCCACGAGTTCGTCGGACGTATAGCCAAACAGCCGCTCGGCGGATGCATTGCACGACTGGATGATGCCGTCCAGGTCTTTGGAGATGATCGCGTCCTCGGCCGAGTCGACGATCGCCGCCAGATACGCCTTCGCCGCGAGCGCCTTTATTGCTCGGAAATGTCGCGGAAGTAGCAGACGACGCCGAACCGGCCGTCGGGCAGCGTGATGCGATCGAGGCGCCACTCGTAGAGTTCCTTCAGGCGCCGCGATCCATGCCGGAGTTCCACGCGCTCGGGTGTGACGTACGACTCGCCGGTCTCGAGCGTGTGCCGGAAGATCCGGACGAGTTCGTCCGCGTAGTGCGGCTCCCACAGGATGTGGATGACTTCGTCGAAGTCGCGCCCGACGACGCCGCCCGGAATGTCGCCGAACACGGGAAGGGCGACGGGATTGACGTCGCGGATGCGAAAGTCCGCGTCCACGACGTAGACGCCGATGGGCGCCTGGTTCAGGAGCGTCTGGTACTGCTCGCTGCGATAGCGCAGCGCGCGTTCGGTCTCCCGTCGCTCGCGCGAGAGTTGCAGCTGCGACGCGATGCGACGCAAGCAATTCGCGCGCGCTGAAAGGCTTGACCAGATATTCGTCGGCGCCGGCCTCCAGGCCTTCGATGCGTGCTTCTTCACCCGCCCGTGCCGAGAGCAGAATCACGGGAAGCGATCGAATCTGCTCGTCGCTACGGATTTCCCGCAGCAGTCCGAACCCGTCGAGCGACGGCATCATCACGTCCGCCAGCACGAGATCGGGCGCGCGAGCACGAATGCGATCCATGGCCGCGCGGCCGTCGCCGACGACGTCGAGTCGATAGTGCGGGCCGAGAATGCGCGCCAGGTAGTCGCGCATATCGGCGTTGTCGTCGGCAATGAGCACAGAGGCTGCCGTCGCGCGGCGGACCGCTCGACGGCGCCGGACACGTCCGATCATGGGAGCGCCCGCGGGAGCCGACGAGCTGTCCGTCGCCGGCAGCCATCGAAGCGCCTCCTCGACGTAGGGAAGTGCGCCGACGCTCGTCGAAGACGCGCGCCGCGTGCCCGACACCCGCTCCGGCGGCAGGTGTGCCGTCCCCGTGCGAATCGTCACGGTGAACGTCGTTCCGCGGCCTTCCTGGCTGGCGACCGCGACACTGCCGCCATGAAACCGCGCGAGTTCCTGCACCAGCGCCAGGCCGATGCCCGTGCCTTCGTGCGTACGGGCGCGCGCGTGCTTGACGCGGTGGAACCGCTCGAACATGCGCGGCAAGTCCGCTTCGGGAATACCGACGCCGGTATCCGAGACTCGCAACTCGACGCGGTCGCCGGCCGAGCGCAGTTCGACCGTGATCTGGCCTTCGAACGTGAACTTGAACGCGTTCGAGAGCAGATTCAGGACGATCTTCTCCCACATGTCGCGATCGACGTAGACGGGTTCGCTCAGAGGATCGCAGGCGACGACCAGGGAGAGACCGGCCTTTTCGATCGCCGACCGGAAGACGCCGGCGAGCTCGGTCGTGAATTGCGCGAGGTCGGTGGGTTCATAGTTCGCGTCGATGCGGCCGGCCTCGATGCGAGAGAAATCCAGCAGCGTGTTGACGAGCCGCAGAAGCCGGAGAGCGTTACGGTGCGCGACCTCCTGCCGTTCGCGGTGCACAGGCGGCAACGGTGTGTCCGAATCGCCCAGACCGTCTTCGAGCGGCCCAACCAGCAGCGTCAGCGGCGTGCGGAACTCGTGACTCACGTTGCTGAAGAACGCCGTTTTCGCGCGGTCCAGTTCGGCGAGCGCCTCGGCTCGCTGCCGCTCCTGCTCGTACGCCCGGGCGTTGGCGAGCCCGGTTCTCAATTGATCGGCGACCAGCTCGACGAACGCGCGGTACTGATCGTCAAACGGGACGACGCGGGTTGAGGCCGACGACGAGTCGACCGGCCGTCGCTCGCGGTGCCCGCCGACGTGAGCGACAGCTCCTTCACCCAGCTCGGCGCGGCGCCTTCTGCAGTTGTTCTTCCGCGCCGGGAGTGCCGCATTGAAGCTGCATCGTCCAGGTACGCGAGGGCGAAGAGGATATCCTGCGGCCTGGCGGAGAGTGTCTCGGTGGCGAGCAGGCAGGCATCGCGAGCGGTGCGCGCGGTGGCGTTTCGTTGCCGCCAGATCCTTCAGCAGGGCCAGTCGCCGTTCGCCCACCACACGTTCGGTGGTTTCCGTCACGATGCAGTACACGCCGCCAACCTCGCCAGACTCGACGCGCACGGGATCGTACGAGACGTCGAAGTAGGTCTCTTCCTGAAAGCCGTGGCGTTCGAGCTCGAACAGCAGGTCCTTCGCCCAGAACGCTTCGCCGGTGCGCACCACGCCGGCGAGCAGCTCGTGGAGCATGCTGTCCCAGATCTCGCTCCATGCCTCCCGTCCCGGGAGGCCGAGCGCAGAGGGATGTTTGGCGCCGAAGACCGGGCGGTACGCGTCGTTGTAGAGCACCGTGAACTGCGGTCCCCAGAACACGACGATTTGCGCCTTGGACGGGAGCAGCATGCTCACCGGTGCTGCGAAGGCTCTGTGGCCACGTCTCGGCCGGCCCGAGGGCGGTCTTCGACCAGTCCATCGCGCGCATCCGCTCGCCCATTTCGCCGCCGCCCTGAAGAAACGACAGGTCGGAGCTGCTCGTCGAATGTTCGTCATGTCCGGGTTCGCCAGCGTGTCAGCGGCATGGTGGTTCTGGGGCTCACGTGGGTCATTGTCGGGAGCACGCTACCCAACCAGAGGGTGCGGTTGAGGTAGACAGCGACACGCAGGCCTTGTGCAGGAGTCTACGGCGGACCGCACAGCGGGATTTGCAAGATGAAGGCCGAGTCGGTTCCTGCCTTTGGAGGCTGGCTATCGGCCGTGAGCCACGGTTCAACAGCCCTGGGGTCCACCTGTAGAATCGCATGGCTGAATCCCTGCGATTCCGGAGCCGGCGGCCTTCCGCGGACCTACCTATGACGATTGGCAAGCGACTGCTGCTGCTCCTGGCAGTGCCGCTGATTGCACTGCTCGGATTCGGCGTCTTTGCCCGGATCCAGCTGTCACGAATCGAGGAGCGCAGCCGATTCGTCTCCGAGTCGCAGCTCGCCGGCGTTGCCGTGCTCGGCAACATTTCCCGGAGCTGGCGATTCCGGCAGCGATCTGACGATCGCGCGGATGGAGTGATCCCGAGCGCGGACTCAGGACGCCGCCGGCGGTGCGGTCAAGGCCAGGCCCTGCGCGATCTTCTCCTTGATCTTGCTGATATAGCGCGTGGCATGCGGCTCGTGGTACTGCGCCGCGCGGAACGCCTCGCGCCATTGACGTTCCGATAGGCGGGACAGGAGCTGACACGTCCAGCGCACATCCGCTGGAGTGACACTGTTGATGACGTCGCGGTAGATCCCGCTGTAGTCGAATGTGATGCCAGATGAGTCGTCGATGCTGCGGATGAAGCCCTGCTCTTCGAACCCAGGCAGGTCGTTTCGCGTACCTTGCCCAAACCCTCTCAATCGAAACCACTTCAGAATCCATGGATACGTGGTTCGACCGAGCGACGCGCCAAGATCGCGAACGACGAACCAGCGCCTCACGCCTCGTACCGGCTCGGAGAGCTCATAGATCCTGTTGTTCGACGTCTTCCAGTCCCAGTTGTTCATCAGCAGGTTGGCAACCACTAAACCGCCGTACGGCCGCGACCCGACGAACGGATTCTCGTACCACGACCACTCCCCGGCGACCTGCTGATCTGGCAGGTCCGGACGAAATCGTCCCGGTGGTTGTGCGCCTGCTTCTGAACCCGTCAAGCTCCAGTGTTCGACGTAGTACGTGGGCGGCTGATGGAACCCGATTGCCCAGAGGACGCGGGAGGTCACGACTTCGGTTTGGGCCTCGGGCCCGAGCTTCACGCTCCACTCGATTCCGTTTGCGTCCTTGACGTCGAATCCCGGACTCCAGCCGCTCGTGTCCCGCGACACAAACTGAAACTCCGTCTCCATCGGCGCGAGCCGGGATCCGCCTGCTCCGTGGAACAGATCCCGCTGCTCGAGGTCCACCGGCTCCTGCCATAGCTCCGCGACACCGGGCGGTGGTCCTGGGATCGCTTGTGTCCGCTGAACGCGTCGACCGCAGCCTTCAATCCCGACCACCAGACCGAGTACGAGCAGAAGGCCGACGAATGGGGTGCGATGAACGGACCGCGGGAGCATGGCCGCCGAAGGCCAGAGGGGCGGAGACATCCAGATGAGCGGATGCACGATCACCGCCAGGAGACCTACGGCTGAGGGTCAAGCTTGTGGGTAATCATCGTCACCGTCGAGTTGGATCTGGCGAGGGTGTCGATAGGCCAACGAGTTGCATGCGGAAGGCATAACTCGACCACGAAGGAGCCACACCTGCATGACGCCAAAGAACACGATCTGCCTCTGGTTCAACAAGGACGCGCACGAGGCGGCGCGCTTCTACGCCGCGACCTTTCCCAACAGTGAAGTGACCGCCGTTCGCAAGGCGCCCGCTGACTACCCCGGCGGGACAAAAGACGACGTCCTGACGGTGGAATTCACCGTTCTGGGTATCCCCTGTCTCGGTCTCAACGGCGGCCCGGAGTTCAAGCACAGCGAGGCCTTTTCCTTCCAGGTCGCGACGGACACCCAGGAAGAGACGGACCGCTACTGGAACGCGATCGTCGGCAATGGCGGCAAGGAAAGCCAGTGCGGCTGGTGCAAGGACCGCTGGGGCCTCTCCTGGCAGATCACGCCGCGCGTACTGACCGATGCGCTGGAGGCTGGCGGCGCCGAGGCCAAGCGTGCCTTCGAGGCGATGATGCCGATGAAGAAGATCGACATCGCCACAATCGAAGCCGCGCGGCGGGGTTGACGTGAACACGACGTGTTGCGCGACGCGCGCTGCCGAGCGTGTCGGTTTTGTACTGCTCGCCTCGTGCGGCCTGGCGGCCCACAGCCTTCAGCTGCCGCCCACCGTGCTGCCGGCATCCGCCGCGACGCAGCTCTCGGCCAGCCTCGAAGCGGCAACCGCCCACCCGCGGCACATCTGGCGTGATACGCCCCCGGTCAACGACGATGGAAGTGTCAACGCGTACGTCGAGATATCGCGCGGCGACAGACGTAAATGGGAGTTCAACATGCGCGCGAACGAGCGGGCGATCGATCGCATGATTCCCGAAAGCGTCGGCGGCTACCCGGTCAACTACGGCATGGTCCCGCAAACGGTTTCGTACGACGGTGATCCGTTCGACGCCCTGGTGATCGGCCCTCCAATCGAGGGTGGCGAGATCGTCCGCGGGATCGTCGTGGGGTTGATGTACATGGAGGACGAGAAGGGCCTGGATTCCAAGGTCGTGCTCTCGCTACTGGGCGCCGGAGGGCAGCCGCTGCACGAGCTGACTGCGGGCGACCGGCTGCGGATCGCGGAGTACTTCAAACGCTACAAAGAGCACGAGGCCGGCGCGTACTCAAAGGTCCCCGGTTGGGGTTCTGTCGCAGAGGGGATCTCGTTCATCGAAAGGACGCACGCCTTTTTCCTGGAGTGTCGCGAGCGTTCGGATCAGCCTTGCGCTATCGACAGATGAACGTGCGTTCGGCCCGACCTGCGTCAGGCGATTCCGCCTCCCGATGCATCGAACACAACCTGATCGTGCCACCAGAGCCGCTCGAACAGCGCGCGGCAGGCATCGCGTGGCTGGTCGCCCGCGATCTCGCCGATGCTGCGCTCGCCGTCGATGGCATCGACGATGAGTTTCTCCCGTCGCATCGATCGGCAAGTAGATATCTGTGTCTGTATGAGCCCGGTTGATCAGGACCGCCGCGGCGCCCGGGGGCAGCCGCTCCTGGATGCAGAGTGTGTCCGGCACTCGAACTGGCACGAAAGTCAAGCCACGCATCGCCTGAAAAACCAATTGCTTGCGAGCGGCCAGGTCGATCGTCGCGGCAGGCAATGGCGCTGTGGCTCATCATCGTGCCGCGAAACAGCTCGGCGGCGGCATACTGCTGCGCCGGTTCGAGTGCGGCGATTCTGGACGCCTGCGGGAGCCGCACCATCACCCCGCAGCCGGGGCTGTACGGCGCCTGCCTGACCCAGCGGCTGAACGTGAGCCCTGCGCTGCTCAGGAGATCCAGGAACTGCGGCACCGAGTAGGCGCGATCTCGCGGGTTCAGCAGAGCGTCGGCGAGGGCCGCCTCCTGCCTGAAGTCCGGCGCCTCATGGAGGAGGCGGGCCAACGGGTGCCTGGCCGGCAGCGCGCCGAGCGCGGCGGCGAGATCGCGGATCTCGACGTCCGAGGCCTGGATGCCGATGCCGCGGCAGAACTCCTGCAGCATGTAGATGCCCGCCCGTCCGTAAGGTGCATACACCATCAAGTGCATCGCCCCGTCGCGGGGCGAGCACGTCACGCAGGCTCCGCAGCGCCGTCTCAGGGTTCGCGAGGTGGTGTAGTACGCCCGTACAGACGACCTCGTCGAACGTCGTCTCCAGGTCGCCGACCTGATCGATCGGCAGCTGATGGACCTCGAGTTGGTGAGGTCGTACTTGCGCCGGAGATCCTCGGTGTGCCGCACGCTCGTCGCACTGAAGTCGATCCCGACGACCCTGGCCGCGGGGCAGCGCAGGGCGTGCTTCGCCGCCTGCGATGTGCCGCAGCCGGCGATGAGGATCGTGCGCTCTTCTGAGTACGGCTTGTCCGGCCAGAACAGATGGAAGTCCGCGCGGCGTCTGTTCGGGTCCTGCCAGCTCCGTCGGTAGTTGTCGAGATCGTCGGCCGGCGGCGGATACGGATACCGTTCGTAGAAGTCCTGGACCGCAGCCGCCACGTCATCGTCAGCAGGGCCGGCAGCCGATTCTGGCTGCCGGCCGTCGAGTGCTTGCGCGCTCACGCGATGGGCCTTCGGCTACTTGCCGGACGTGGTCGCCGCCGTGAGCCTGTCGAGCACCTGATCGAGCGAGAAGCTGCCGACTTTCTGGCTCGGCGGGAACTCCTTGAACGTGCCGATGTACTTGGCGATGTACTCCTGCGCTGGCACCAGCAGGAACGCGCGGTCGACTCGCCACTGCGAGTAGCCCATGCCGATCTGGTCAGCGGTTTCGAACGGATCGGAGCGCAGGTTGAACAGCTTCGGGAACCGCAGCGACGTGAACGGATCCTGCCAGACCGCGAGGCCTTCGCTGCGCTGCTCCTGGAACACGATCTTCCAGTTGTCGTAACGCAGCCCGACCAGCGAACCATCGTCGTTCCAGTAGAAGAACTCCTTGCGCGGGTTCTCTCCCTTGCCGGAGAGTCGATCGGTGATGTTGTAGCCGTCGAGATGAACCTTGGCGGTCTTCTTGCCGACCTTCATGCCCTTCCGCAGCTGCTCTGTGACATCGGGCACCCCCGCTGCGGCCAGAAGCGTGGGCAGCATGTCTTCGTGCGAGAAGAGGTCGTTGTTGACGGTTCCCGGCTTGATGACGCCGGGCCAGCGGATCGCGCATGGCACGCGATAACCACCTTCCCAGTTCTCGTTCTTTTCACCGCGAAACGGCGTGGCACCGCCATCGGGCCAGCTGAACGACTCGGCGCCGTTGTCGGTCGAATACATGACGATGGTGTTGTCATCGAGGCCGAGCGCCTTGAGCTTGTCGAGGATCTGGCCGATGTGCCCATCGTGCTCGACCATGCCGTCGGGGTAGGTGCCGAGCCCCGTCTTGCCTTTGCTCGCCTCTTTGAGGTGCGTGAAGATGTGCATCCGCGTCGAGTTGAACCAGAGGAAGAACGGCTTGTCGGACTTGCTGGCTTTCTCCAGGTAGTCGAGCGTGGCTGCCAGGAACTCCTCGTCGACGGTCTCCATGCGCTTCTTGCCGAGGGGGCCGGTGTTCTCGATCTTCTGCGTGCCGTCCGGGTTGGCCCAGCAGTGCAGCACGCCGCGGGTCTTGTACTTCTTGATCATCTCGGGATCTTTGAAGTAGTCGTCGTTCTCGAACTCCTGCTCCGCGTTGAGGTGGTAGAGCGAGCCGAAGAACTCGTCGAACCCGTGCGCGGTCGGCAGCGTCTCGTCCGCGTCGCCCAGGTGGTTCTTGCCGAACTGCGCGGTCATGTAGCCCTGGTCCTTGAGCAGTTCGGCGATCGTCACGTCACGCGCCTGCAGCCCTTCCTTGGCGCCTGGCAGACCGACCTTCAGCATGCCCGTCCGGAAACCCGATTGGCCGGTGATGAAGCACGCGCGGCCGGCCGTGCAGCTCTGCTGGCCGTACCAGTCGGTGAACAATGCACCTTCCTTGGCGATGCGGTCGATATTGGGCGTCCTGTAACCCATCTGGCCCAGGTTGTACACGCTGACGTTCCAGTAGCCGATGTCGTCGCCCCACAGGATCAGGATGTTTGGTTTCTTCGCCGTAGCCATCAGTGTTCCTTTCGTCGCTAGAAGTGCATCGGTCCGAACAGGTCGATCGCAAGGCTCCCGACCGCTGCCTGCCGTCAACCGCCGCTGAAATCGCCTCGGGGGCTTGACTCATCTCGCCCGAAGCCGCGCAATGATACTGCGGATCGCACAACCGCCGAGTCAATTCGACAGAACACCGGCACGAATCGGCCGTAAAAACTCGTACGCTGGGTTCGAGCCACGAGTGGCTCCGTTCAGGCACTCGCAGCTCGAACCTCGAGGTTGGGGTGTTCGGCGCCGTCGGCGTGAGGCGCGATCAGCCTGCGGCGTGCAGCTTCGCGAGACTGCCGGCCACGTAGCCGCCTGGCACCGTGCGCGCAGCGATGTTGAGCCGGTTCCAGCCGTTGATCGCCACGATCGCCAGGCGTCAGGTGCACCAGCTCGTCCTCCGAGAACTGCTCCCGCACGCGCTCGTACACGTCGTCCGTGATATGACCCTCGGAGACGAGCGTGAGCGCTTCGGTCCATTCGAGCGCGGCGCGCTCGCGCTCCGAGTAGTACGGGGTCTCGCGCCACGCGGAGAGGCCGTAGAGCCGCTGTTCGGTCTCGCCGTTGGCGCGCGCGTCCTTGCTGTGCATGTCCAGGCAGAAAGCGCAGCCGTTGATTTGCGACGCGCGCATCCGGACGAGGTCGAGCAGTCCGTGATCGAAGCCCGCCTGACGGACCTGCCGTTCGAGGCCGAACATGGCCTGGATGACGCCTGGTTTCACGCGCATGAGATCGATTCGAGCATTCATGATGTCTTCCTCCTCTATCCCTCAAGACGAATCAGGGAATAATCGTGTGACACCAGGATCGGCGCACGCCGCTGTCACAAACGGCAACCCTGGTTCGTCTAATGAGCAGGAGGGGTGCAAGCCGACCTGAGCCATGGCAGCCACTGACTGGGACGAGGCGACCTTCGAGACGCACCGGCCGCTGTTGTTCTCTATCGCATACAGGATGCTCGGCAGCGCCACCGAGGCCGAGGATGTCGTGCAGGACGCCTGGCTCAGGGCGCGTCAGGACGAGCAGGCCGATGTCCGCTCCCCTCGCGCGTATCTCACGACCATCGTCACGCGACTCTGCATCGACCACTTGCGCAGCGCCGAGCGGACGCGGATGGAATATCCCGGTCCATGGCTGCCCGAACCGCTGGCAGAGCCGAACCAGGAATCCGTCGAGCTGGCGTCGTCGCTGACCACGGCTTTTCTCGTCCTGCTGGAGCAGCTGGCGCCGACCGAGCGCGCGGTCTTCCTGCTGCGCGAAGTGTTCGAGCTCGACTTCGACGAGATCGCGAGAAACGTCGGAAAGAGCGAGGCGAACACGCGGCAGATCCTCACACGCGCGCGCGCGAGGTTGCGCGACTCACATCCCCGATTCGCGGTGTCGCGTCGCGAATCAGAGGAGGTCGTGCGGCACTTCCGGCACGCCTGCATCACCGGCAACGTCGATGAGCTGATGGCGGTGCTGCACGTGGACGCGGAGCTCGTTTCCGATGGCGGCGGCAAGGCGGCCGCGGCGACACGCCCCGTGCTCGGCGCCGATCGCGTCGCGAAGTTCGTGCTCGGCTATGCCGGCAAGCTGCACTGGTCGGAGTCGGACTTCCAGCTCGTCACGATCAACGGCGCGCCAGGCCTGCTCATGCGCCATCCACTCGCCGGCAACGGCACCTACTCGTTCGACATCGTTGACGGCCGCATTCGCGCGATCTACGTCGTGCGCAACCCCGACAAGCTGCGTGGGTTCCTCGAGCACATACATTGAGCGCGGGAGGATGGCAGCGTCCGGACGACGTCACGGAAGATCCGGAGCGATGGCGGCAACGAATTGGACGATGCGACGGGCCTGGCTGCGATCGGCGTCGAGTTCTGGATTGTAGATAACGAGGCTCAAGCCTCGGCAACCCCCAGTGCGAAGCGCGGCCCGCACGGCCTCCTCGAGTTGCTCCCACGTCAACCCTCCAGCGAGCGGGGCTTCTCCAGGTGCGCCCCGTGCCGAGAACTCCCGTTCGTCGAGAACATCCAAGTCCGTGTGGAGCCACCAGTTCGAGGCATGAGAGGAAATGCGCCGGACGGCCTCACGCGCGGACCGCGCCGGATCCGCAGCGATGTCTTGGGGGTTCCGCACAAGCACGCGGCCAGCAATACTGTCGACCCCGAGCTCATCCCGCCAGGCGTGATCATGCGGGCCGAGCATCACGAGGGCATCAGGCTTCAGCGCGCCAAAGGCTCCGCGGAAGGGCTGCGGCAGTCCTTCACCCGTTGTTCCCAGCAAGACGGCAATCTCCATGTTGGCCGCCTCCCCATCCGGCGACCGCTCGACAGGAGTCGCGTCTTCGTGGCCGTCGATGAACAGCAGCCCCGGTTCACCTGCCGTGTCGCGCAATGCAGGAATTGCCGCCAGCAGAACGGAACAATCCGCTCCGTATACAAGCGGGAACTGACCAGCGGACAGGACGGTGCTCAGCTCCGCGTGCAGCTCCCGAATCATCGGGACCAGAGAGCGTCCGTTGAGCAACCCCGATTCCGGGTCGCGTTCGGGGCGCGCGACTCGGCACCCGTAGGTCTGGCCGCGTCGAGATCTTGCGAGGAGAAAACGCCGACTCGAGCCCGGCAGCACGCAGCACAGCCGGTGCGCCAGCCTGCCCAGGTTCGCGGCCCAAGCCGTCGAATGGCACGCCAATCAGTCGCACGATCACGTCCGTGAGCCGATCCATACGGCGTGCCAGACTCGAGACTGAACGCGGGTCCGCCGCAATGAGGCGCGCGTCAGTCCATAATCCAGCCATGAGCTCGGTGGACGGCCGAGTCGCCCAGGGTACGGCGGCACTTGCGCGCGGAGACTGGACCGGCGCGCGTGAGCATTTCGAGGCGAGTCTCGAGCGTGGAGAGACCGCGGCGGCACTCGAGGGGCTGAGCGAAGCACTGTTCTGGCTCGAAGAGATTGGCCCGAGCATCGAACGGCGAACGCGCGCCCTGGTGCTGTATCAGGAAGCAGAGGACTCGTGCCGCGCCGCCCGTGCTGCGCTGTGGCTGGCGATGAGCTACTTCTCGGCGCTCGGCAATGGCGCCGCGGGAAATGGCTGGCTGCTGCGGGCTGAACGGCTACTCGACGACGCGGGGCCCTGTGCCGAGCGCGGCTGGCTGGTTCAACTACGGGGCAAGATGACGCCCGACGCCGCCACGGCGGTCGCTCACGCTCGAGAGGCCCTGGAAATCGCGCGGCAGCACGGCGACCTGGACCTGGAGGTCTGGTCGCTCTCCGAGCAAGGGCGGGGACTCGTGTCACTCGGAGACGTGGACGCTGGCATGGCGCTGCTCGATGAGGCCGTTGCAGCGGCGACCGCCGGAGGCCGCAACCTCATCATCGTCGGCGATGCCTGCTGCAACATGCTGTCGGCCTGCGATCGCGCGGCCGACTTTGCGCGCGCCGTGCAGTGGTGCGAAGTCGTGGACGCCTTCGCGCGTCGTTACAACGCCGTACCGATCTTTCACTATTGCCGGGTCGTCTATTGCGGCGTGCTCATGGCGACGGGGCGCTGGGTCGAGGCCGAGCGCGAGCTGCAGGCGGCGCTCCGCGCCGTCGAACAGAAATACCCCACCGAGAAGGTCCACAGTCTGAGCCGTCTGGCGCTCCTCTGCGTGCGGCGGGGGCGGCTCGAGGAGGCCAGCCAGTTCCTGGCGGGTTTCGAAACACACGGCGTGGCCGCAGAGGCGTCGGCGACTCTTCTTCTGGCACGAGGACAGGCAGCACTGGCGGGTGCCGTCCTGGAGCGGCGGCTCGATGTGCTTGGTGACGGCTTGCCTGCTGTGCCTTTGCTCAGGCTTCTCGTAGAGGTCCGCCTGGCCCTCGATGAGCTCGAGGCTGCTCGGACCGCCGCGGCGCGACTTGCCGCAATCGCGGAACGCGCCAAGCAGCCGCCGATTCAGGCGCAGGCGTGTTTGTCGGCCGCCCGCGTCGAGCTGGCGTCGGGCGCCGCCGCCGGGGCGCTATTCGAGAAGGCGTGCACGCTCTTTGAAGCCTCAGGGATGCCGTTCGACACGGCCGTGACGCGCCTCGAGTGGGCGCATGTTCTCGCCGCCGCCGATCGTGAGATTGCGGCAGAGGACGCCCGGCTGGCCTCGTCTGTCTTCACGCAGCTCGACGCGCGTCCTCACGCCGACCGGGCGGCGGCCCTGCTGCGGGAGCTCGGGGCAGGCAGCCGGCCGGGGCCGCGCATCGCAGGCCCGCTGACGACGCGTGAACGGCAGGTGCTGGACCTCATCAGCCACGGTCTGTCCAACTTCGACATCGGCGAGCGCCTTTTCATCAGTCCGAAAACGGTCGAGCACCACGTGTCCCGCATCCTCTCAAAGCTCGGGCTGCGGAGCCGCGCCGAAGCAGTGGCCTGGGTCCTTCGCAACCCCTCGACAGAATCCGGCGAGAAATAGGGGGTTCCCCCGATGTGCGCGGTTTGCGGGAGCCGTACTGTGGTGGTTCCTGTTCGGACGCGCGCGGTCGGGAAAGGAGCGAGGTCATGTATGTGATCCGAGAGGTTCTGAACTGCAGGCCCGGGAAAGTCCGCAACATGATTGAGAAGTTCCGAAGCATCTCGATCGTTCTCCGACAAATGGGACAGGAGCCCCTACGCGTACTCACCGACGTCGCCGGCGAGCCTTTCTGGACGGTCGTCGCCGAGGCAAGGGTCGAGAAGATCGAGGACTTCTTCGCAATCGAGCAACAGCTCATGGCCAACGAGGGCCTGCGAAAGACGATGGCTGACTACCACGAGCTCGTCGACCGCGGTCGGCGTGAAATCTACCGAATCGAGAGCCATGAGTAATTCGCAGTTCGGCACCGTGGTCATCGGTGCAAGCCAGGCTGGTCTCGCCGTCGGCTATCACCTCAAACAACGTGGTCTGCCGTTCGTGATCCTGGATGACCACGAGCGGATCGGCGATGCCTGGCGGACACGGTGGGATTCGCTTCATCTGTTTACGCCGGGCCGATACAACAATCTGCCCGGGATGCCGTTTCCAGGGCCGCCCTCCTCGTATCCAAGCAAGGACGAGATCGCCGACTACCTGGAGGCGTACGCCCGCGCCTTCGATCTCCCTATCCGAACAGCCGTCAAGGTGGACAGGCTGTCGAAGGCCGGTGATCGATTCGAAGTGGTTTGTGGGAGGGAGACCCTGCTTGCCGAGAACGTAGTCGTCGCGACGGGCGCCGCCAGCCATCCCAGGATCCCGAAGTTTGCCCGGGAGCTCGACGAGCGCATCGTCCAGCTTCATTCGAAGGAGTACCGCAACCCGTCCCAGATCCACGAAGGCGGAGTGTTGGTAGTTGGCGCCGGGAACTCCGGCGCCGAGATCGCCATCGAACTTGCGCCGCACCACCGGACCTGGTTGTCCGGCCCTGACACGGGACAGGAGCCGACCGGGGGCGCCGGAAGCCGTCTCGATCGAATCCTCACACCCCTCATCTGGTTCATGGCGACACGGGTGTTGACAGTCGACCGTTTCATCGGCAGAAAGGTTCGGGGCCACCTTCTCGACCCGCCTCGCGGGCTCCCCCTTGGCCGCGTGCGGCGCAAAGACTTTGCCGCGGCGGGCATCGAGCGGGTGCCGCGCATGACGGGCGTGAGGAATGGAAGTCCTGTCCTCGAGGATGGAAGGGTCCTCGAAGTGGCGAACGTCGTCTGGTGCACGGGATTCACACTCAACCACGGCTGGATTGCTCTTCCGCTCCCGTCCCGCAACGGTATTCCCCTTCACGATCGGGGCGTCGTCGAATCGTGCCCTGGGCTCTACTTCATCGGGCTTGTGTTCCTCTACTCGCTGAGCTCGTCGCTGGTTGGAGGTGTAGGACGAGATGCTGCGCATATCGTTCGCCACATCGTCTCCATGCGGCCGCCGGCCGGACGGTGGTGGGTCGCCCGAACGCCCTGCTGACGGGGGCCCTGTGACCCGACGTACAATTGCGCCGTGAGTCGGTCGACGATGGCGTCGTTGCTTGGAACGCCGCTTCCGCTCATTCAAGCGCCGATGGCCGGCGTTCAGGGCAGCGCGCTTGCGATTGCAGTCTCGAATGCCGGCGGCCTCGGGTCGCTTCCAGGCGCGATGCTGACGCCGGACGGCCTTCGCGACGAGATCAAGGCGATCACGACGTCCACGTCGAACCCTTACAACGTCAACTTCTTCTGCCACGTGCCGCCGGCGCGCGACCGGGATCGCGAAGCTCGATGGCGTGACCTGCTCGCGCCGTACTATCAAGAGCTCGGGATCGATCCACCGGCGATCGAGCCTGGACCTGGGCGATCGCCATTCGATCACGACGTTGCGGACGTATTGGCGCAGTTCAAGCCGCCCGTCGTGAGCTTTCACTTCGGGCTGCCGTCGAAGGAACTGCTCGACCGTGTGCGGCAATGGCGGCCGGCGATCATCTCGTCGGCCACAACTGTTGACGAGGCGCGCTGGCTCGAAGCGCAGGGTGTGGACGCGATCATCGCGCAAGGCGTCGAAGCCGGTGGTCATCGCGGTATGTTTCTGTCGGACGATCTGACGACCCAGGTCGGCACGTTCGCGCTCGTGCCGCAGATCGTTCGGGCCGCAGGCGTTCCGGTGATCGCCGCCGGTGGCATCGCGGACGCCGCCGGTGTCGCAGCCGCGCTCGCTCTCGGCGCCGCGGCGGTTCAGATCGGCACCGCGTACCTGCTGTGCCCGGAGGCCACGACGACGCGCCTGCATCGCGAGGCCCTGACGTCTCCACGGGCGAAGCACACGGCGCTGACGAATGTCTTCACCGGCCGGCCCGCTCGCGGAATCGTCAATCGGCTCATCGCCGAACTCGGACCTCTCAGTCCGGCGGCACCGGCGTTTCCGCTTGCAGCGGCCGACGTCATGCCTCTGCGGTGCGAAGGCAGAGGCTCAGGGGAGCAGCGATTTCTCACCGCTGTGGTCCGGCCAGAACGCGACCGGCTGCAAGGACATTCCAGCCGCCGAGCTGACGAGAGAGCTCACCGCACGCCTCTCCGCCTGACGCATCAGTTGCGTGCCGGGCTTCTCCCCTGCTCCGCGAAGGCCTGCGCAATTTTCACGGCAAGACCAAACGTGTCCGCGTAGGAGATGTTCGACGTCACGGATACGACGATCCCGTGCTCGGGCAACGTCAGGAGAGACGCCACCATCCCGCCGAGCGCCTCCCCGTCGTGGCCGACCGTCCGCGAGTCCCTACCCGCCAGCGCAACGGTCTCGAGGTCCCAGCCGAGTCCGTAACCCGTCTCCTGCCCGGAAGCCAGCCGCTGTGGCGTCTGGAGGAGTTGGACCGTGGCAGGCTGCAGCACCTTGCCGCTGTTGATTGCCAGGGCGAAGCGCACCAGGTCCGACGGAGTGGAGAGGAATGCGCTGGCTCCCGCATAGCAGGAATAGTCGACCTCGCGCATCAGGTGCAGACCGTAGCGGGGATCCCCGCCAAACCTCGGAAAGTAGGAGATCGCCTGATCCGGTATCTGCTCCGGGGCGGGGTCGGCCCTCGTGTCGCCCATGCCCAGCGGGTCGAAGATCTGCGTGCGCATAAACGTAAAAAACGGCTCGTCCGCGGCGGCTTCGACGGCCGCGCTCACCAGGATCCAGCCGTAGCTCGAGTAGCGGTACTCGGTCCCCGGCTCGAAGAGCAGCGGACGCTCAGCAAAATGTGGCAGCGCTTCGACCGGCCGGTCGCAATGCACCGAGAACAGGGGCCCCTCATCACCGCCGTCGGTCCTGACGCCGGCCACATGCCCCATCAGCTGCCGCAGTGTCACGGGCCACTCTTTCCCGGGGAACTCAGGCACATGCGTCTGGATCACATCGTCGAGCTTCAACCGGCCTTTCTCCAACAACAGGCCGACCGCGGCGGACGTCAGCGCTTTCGAGGCGGTGCCGATCCTGAACCGCGTTTCCGGCTCGACGGCTACCCGTTGCTCGAGGTCCGCCCACCCGAAACCTTCGGCCCACACAATTCCGCCACCGGCGCCGACCGCGACCGACAGCCCCGGCAGATTCTGGTCGGAGAGGCCTGCACGGACGATCTGCCGTCCCTGCTCCACGGCGCCAGCCCATTTCGCTAACGGCGCCGAGCGCGTCACTGACGGCAGGTCCTGGGGCGTCGGGTGCAGGGCCGTCGCGGTGGCGCGCATGTACGCCCAGAGCCCCAGTATCGAGACGGGGATCAGCAAGACGGCGAGCACAACCACCGCCGCCCAGGTCTCCGTGCGACTCTTCAGCATGCCGGGCTCATTCAACCATACTTTACAACACAAAGTCCTTTGCACTAGACTCGATGTCGTCAAGCATGCGCATCCTCCGGGCGGCCCACCTCGGCATGTGTTTCGGCGTCCGCGATGCCATCGCGCTCGCGCTGGAGCACGCGGAAGCCGGTCCTCTCACGATCCTTGGCGACCTCGTGCACAACCCCACCGTCCTCGGCACCCTCGAGGCGAAGGGTATCGCTGTGGCGCAGGACGTCACACAGGTCACAACACCAACGCTGATGGTGACGGCCCACGGCACGTCCGAGCGGACGCTGGCGCGGAGTCGCGCCCTGGGGCTCACGGTCGTCGAAGCCACGTGCCCCCTCGTAGACGTCGCCCACCGCGCCGTCGCGGCCCTCGCGCGCGAGGGCTACCACGTCGTCATCGTCGGGCAACGCGATCACGTGGAGGTGCGCGGCCTCACGGGCGATCTCGATCGCGACAACTTCAGTGTCGTGCTCGAAGACGATGACGTCCTCGCGATCGAGGAGCACCCACGCTTCGGCGTGGCGGCCCAGACGACGCAGGCTGTGGAGAAGGTGCGGCACCTGGTGGATCTGATCCGGCGGCGATTCCCTCGCTCGGACGTGCGCTTCGTCGATACGGTCTGCAAGCCCACCAAGGAACGGCAGTCCGCAGCCGTCGAGATGGCACGTCAGGCCGACGTCGTCATCGTGGTCGGCGGCCGGTCGAGCAACAACACGCGCGAGCTGGTCAGGACCTGTGAGCGTTACTGCGCCCGCGTTCATCACGTGCAAACCGACGCAGACATCCGCCCCGAATGGTTCGAAGGCACGAACGTCGTCGGGCTCACAGCGGGCACCTCGACCCCGGACGAGGTCATCGGCCGAGTGGAGGAGCGCCTGAGCCAAATCGAGAGCAGGGCGCAGCAGATGGCGAGCGTCGGGGAGGGGCTGCGGTAATGAGTCCTGCCCTGAGTCTGTCGAAGGGTCACCTCTCGGAGCGGACGCGCTGGGCAGCGGTTGTGGTCTTTGCGATCGCGATGGCGTGGGTCGAAGCTGCAAGTGTGTTCTACATTCGCGCGCTCGTCGATCGGATCGAGCCTTACCAGGCAGACCCGCTGCCACTGGGAACGATGAACGGAGCACTGGGCACCGTCGAATTGTGGCGCGAGGCAGCCACGCTGGTCATGATCGCCATGCTTGGGCTGCTGGCGGGTCGCACGTGGCGCCGGCGCGCCGGCTACGCGGCGCTGGCGTTCGGCGCCTGGGACATCTTCTACTACGTCTTCCTCCGCATCATGTCCGGCTGGCCGAGGACACTGCTGGACTGGGACATCCTGTTCCTGCTGCCGCTTCCCTGGTGGGGCCCCGTGCTCGCGCCGGTCAGCATCGCGCTGGTGATGATCGTGTGGGGCACGCTCGCGACGCAGACCAGGGAGTGTGCAACCGACGCCCGCTGGGCATGGACTCTTGGCTGGGTCGGTATCGTGCTCGCGCTCGCCGTGTTCATGATCGACGCCTGGCGGGCGCTGCCAGGCGGCCGAGAAGCGGTGCTGCAAGTGCTGCCGACGACGTTCAACTGGCCGCTGTTCTGCGTTGCGCTGCTGTTGATGGCACTACCAGCACTTCACCAGGTTGCCGTGTTACCGATGAAGAAGTCCGGGTTCCGGCGGCTCTGACACTTCTCCGCCTATTTCTTCCGCGTCGCCTTGATCAGCGCGTCCATGTGGTCGAGGTACTTGTCGAAGCCCCGGCGTCCGGCCGCGCTGAGCCGGTATTCCGTCCGCGGAGTGCGGCCCGCAAAGGTCTTCTCACACAGCACGTAACCGGCATCCTCGAGGCGGCGCGCGTGCACGCTCAGGTTTCCGTCCGTCGTGCCCGTGATGGCTTTCAGATCCGTGAACGACAGCGTCTCGCTGGCTGCAAGCGCCGCCAGGATCGCCAGCCGCGTCCGGTCGTGGATGACCTGATCGAGCCGCTGCGGCAACGGCCGCGCCTGAGGCTCGCGCGAGACACTACCCGGTTCTCTCGCAGCCGTGGCGTTCATCGCCAACGCACTCTTCCGTCTAGCCACCATGTCGCCTCGCGATGTAAAGGCCAAATGCGATCTGCAGCCCACCGAAACCCAACCCGAGCCAGGCATTGCCCCAGGCCGGAGGTGTGACCAGTGCCGCGACCCCCAGCGCCATGAACGCCAGGCCGAGCAGCCGCACGGCCGCGACGCTGAAGACGCCGCCGGCCAGCACACCGGTGCCGTAGAGCAGGAGCCAGACGGGAGGCAGCAAGGCCCAGTCGTCGTGCATCCAGACGCCCCAGGTCAGCGCCGCCCCGGCCGCGAGCGGCGCGGCCAGGCTCGTCGCGAAACGGCGTCCGACGGCGCCGGCCAGCGGCGCCGCGAGGCGGGCGGCCTTGCGCCACACACTGGTGATGCCGATGCCGAGGGCGACTGCCCCGGCCAGCAGCCAGACGACGAGCCATCGTTCAGGGGAGGGCTGGTTGGCCGCGAGCACTGCGGCGGCGAGGCCGACGGCGCCCATGCCGGCGCCGCCCAGGCCGGGCACGGCCGTGAACGTCGAGCTGCGCTCCATCGTGCGGCGGATGAACTGGAGGTTTTCTTCGGCGTGCTCGCCGAAAGAGGTCACCGCCGCCGGCTCGCCTGCTCGATGCGGCATATGGATGAAGGGTAGTGCGCATTGACCTAGCTTGTCAAAGATCTTTGCGCCACAAAGGAACCGTGCACCACCACCAAGACACACGGCGTCGTCGCTCAGGTTGTCCGTGCTGGGCTAGTTGGATGGCTTTGAGACCGCGGCGCCCGCGGCAAGAGTGCGGACGATGTTCGCCAATAGGGAGCCGTCGATTGGCTTGACACAATGCTCGGCGTACCCGGAAGCGATGGCCTTCTGCCGATCGTCCGAACGGGCGAACGCGGTCACCGCTATGGCGGGAACGGAACTCCCCTGCGCTCTCAGCCGGCGAATCAGCTCGTATCCGTCGACCTGGGGCATGGCAATGTCGGCGATGAGCACCTGTATGGCCTGCGTCCTCAGCAAGTCCAGGGCGGACTGGGCATCCCGGCATTTGCGGACCGCGGCGCCACGCTGTTCGAGCAGCGTGGCCAGCATCTCTCGCGAATCGGCTTGATCGTCCACGACGGCGATCGTCAGGTCGTCAAGACGCACGTACTCGGCGGGCTCAGGAGGCCAGGCCCTTGTGGCCGCGGGGGTTTGCGACGGGACAGGCAGCCGGATGGACACGACGGTTCCGGTTCCGAGGCCGTCGCTGTGCGCGGTTATTGTGCCGCCGTGCTGCTCCACCAGGTGCCGCGCAATCGCGAGGCCCAGGCCGAGGCCGCCATGATCGCGCGTCGGACGGCTGTCGGCCTGACGGAAGCGATCGAAAACATATGGCAGAAAGTCCGGCGCAATCCCGACACCGGAATCGCGAATCTCGATCTCCACCCAAGAGCCTCTTGCACAGCACTCCAAGGCCACCGATCCGCCCTCTGGCGTGAACTTGACGGCGTTCGCAAGGACGTTGCTCAGGATCTGGTGCAGGCGCTTGGGATCTCCTTCAATCGGCGGCAGCTCTCCGGCGACGCGACACGCCAGCGCGATGCGTTTTGCCTCGGCCGCGAGCGACACACCCGAGACGACGGTGTCGATGAGCGTCGGGACGGCCACCGGCTCGCGCTCGATGTCGAGCTTTCCACTGATGATCCTCGACACGTCGAGAATGTCCTCGATGAGCTGAGCCTGGAGCCTGGCGTTCCTGCCGATCACGTCGATTGCCTGCTGCACTGGTACAGCCGAGAGATCGCCACCCTGCAGCATCTGCACCCATCCAAGAACGGCATTCAAAGGGGTGCGCAGTTCGTGTGACAGCGTGGCAAGGAATTCGTCCTTCAAGCGGCTGGACTCCTCGGCGGCGGCCAGCCGCGCGAGCTCCGCTTCCTTACGTCGCGTCACCATCATGCACACGCCGCTCATCGCAACGGGGCGTCCGTCCCGATATTCGACACGTCCCTTTCCCAGGCACCAGCGCACAGTGCCGTCGGGCGCAAGGAGGCGGTACTCGACGTCGTGCGGGACGCCTTCGTTGAGAGCGCGCTGGATCGAGGCAAACACGCGCTTACGGTCCTCCGGATGAATCTCGCGCTCGTAGCTGGCGAAGGTGCCGTCGAAGGTTCCAGGAGGAAGGCCGTGGATCAGCGGGAGGTTGTCCGACCACCGCACGGAGTCGGTCGTCAGATCCCAGTCCCATGTGCCCATCGACGCCGCGTCAAGAGCGAAGCGGAGGCGCTCCTCGCTCCGCCTCGCCTGCTCCTCCGCCCGCGTTCGCTCCACCGCAAACGCGACCTGCGCAGCGATCACGCCAGCGAGCTGCAGTTCGTCGGCGCTGGGCCTCGCTGGCGCCGCGTAGTAGAGCATGAACTTGCCGATGACGCGATCGAGGCTCACGAGCGGGATGAACGCCATTCCGACAATCCCCTCAGCCTCGAACACCGGTCCAAAGGACTCCAGCGAGCTGTCGCGGCGTACGTTTGAGACGACGATGGGCTGAGGATCCGGGCTGTCGGGCGTCCAGGGCGTATGGCCTTCTACGGCCTTCCGATAGGCGTCTGAGAGTCCCCGGGACGCCTTGAACCTCATCACGCCGTCAGGGTCGAACAGGAGAATGGAGGAGCGAGAGACGCCTGTGCCAGAGGCGAGGGCATCGAGGGCTGCCGCGTAGATCTCTTCCACCGTGCGACTCGTGCTAATCGCCCTGGTGAGCCTTAAACAGGTCGCGTTGTGAGAACTCGCCGTTGTCGCCATCAACTCTCCGAGCCGGGATAGCACCCGTGGACCGGGCCTCCAGCATATTCCGGTCTGAGTCTGGACGAAAGACCGACCGGGAGTCGCGGATAATAGCGTCGTGACCGCAGCAGAAACGCAGGGGCCCCGGTCGTGGGCGCGGGGACCGCGACTGGCTATCTCCCTGTTTCTCGTGGTGACAGCCGGCGGCACGCTGGGTTACATGGTGATCGAGGGGTGGAGCGCCTGGGACGCGTTCTACATGACCATCATCTCGGTCACCACGGTCGGCTACCGCGAGGTGCACGAGATGTCCCGGGCCGGAGAGGCCTGGACAGCGCTGGTCCTCGTGGCCGGCGTCTCGACGCTCTTCTACACGGCCACCCTCGTCATGTCGCTGGTCGTCGAGGGCGGGTTTACATCGTAAGCTTGACTCCCGGCGGTTCAATCACATGCTCGACGATCTCACCGAACATTTCATCATCTGCGGCTACGGCCGCATTGGCAGCGTCATCGCCGAAGAGTTCCGCCGGCAGCACGTCCCTTACGTGGTCGTCGATCGAAACCCCGACCGTGTGCACGACGTAATCATGACCGGCGGGCTCGCGATCCAGGCCGATGCGAGCCGCGAGGAGGCGTTGATGCGCGTGGGGATCGAGCCGCGCGCGCGGGCTCATCGCCGCGGTGGGCACCGACGCCGAGAACGTCTATACGGTCCTGACCGCCAGAGGCATGCAGGCCAACCTGTTCATCGTCGCCCGGGTGGAGAGCGAGGACGCGGAGCCCAAGGTGCGCCGCGCGGGCGCCGACCGTGTGATCTCGCCGTATCAGCTCGGCGGCATCCAGATGGCGGCAACGGCACTCCGCCCGGCCGTCGTGGACTTCATGCGCCTCGCGACGAGCTCGGAGCGTCTGGACCTGGCGGCCGAACAGGTCAACGTCACCGCCGAGGCAACGTTTGCGAACCAGGCGATCAAGGATGCCAACCTGCGACAAGCATTCGGCGTGATCGTTGTGGCCATCAAACGCCAGGCCGGGCACATGGAGTTCAACCCTGCTCCGGAGGCCACTATCCTCCCAGGCGATCAATTGGTCGTCCTTGGCCACCCCGATCAGCTGAAGGCGCTCGATGTCGCGGCCGGCAAGCGGGCGGTCGAGCCCCTGCGCTCGACTTGACCGCTGAAGACACAGCGGCCACTAGTCCACGATCGCCTGCATGACGGCGTTCTCCACATCGCGGTTCGCCGGCGCGTTGACGCCCTGCTGGATCATGAACACACCGATGATCTGCTCCTTCGGATCGACCCAGAAATGGGTGCCGAAGGCGCCGTCCCATCCGAAGCTGCCCACGCCCTGCCGCCGGCCGGCGGCAACCGGATCGACCACGACCTCGACGGTGAGCCCGAAGCCCATGCCCCGCCGCCCTCCGTTGGGCGACGACTTCTCATCGAGATCCCCGACGTGGTTCGAGGCCATCAGCGCAACCGTGCGCGGGCTGAGGAGCCGCGTGCCGTTCAACTCGCCGCCGTTGGCCAGCATCTGCGCGAACTGTGCGTAGTCCTCGGCCGTTGACCACAGTCCCGCGGCGCCCGCGAAGATGCTTTTGGACAACCAGGCCGGCTGTTCCTGGCGCTCCAGCCCGTTCGCCGTCCGCCGGTAGATCGTCGGCGCGCGGGGCATGCGCGGCGCATCCGGGTAGAACGACGTGTCCTTCATCCCGAGCGGGTCGAACACGCGCTGCTTCAGGAACTGATCGAAAGTCTGCCCGGACACCACCTCGACGATGCGGCCCAGCGTGTCGATGCCCGAGAGCGCGCTGTACTTCCACGCCGTGCCGGGCTGGAACTCGAGCGGCAGCGCCGCGAGGCGCGGAATGTAGGTCGCCAGCGTGTCTTTCGTCGCATCGCGAAGCGGCGCCGAGGAGACCGACCGGCCGGCGGTGTCCGACGTGCCCAGTCCGTTGGTGTGCGTCAGCAGATCTCTGATAGTCAGCGGACGTGCGATCGGCGCCAGCGCCCCTCGCGTCCCGACCTGCAGGTCCTTGAACTGGGGGATGAAGCGCGAGACCGGATCGGAAAGTCGCACCTTGCCTTCCTCGAGCATCATCATGACCGCGACGCCGGTCACCGGCTTGGTCATCGACGCGATCCGGAAGATGGCGTCCTTCCGCATCGGCGTCCCGGCCTCGGCGTCCATCAGGCCGTGCGGCTCGAAGTGGACCACCTTGCCCTTGCGCGCCACGAGCGTGACGGCGCCGGAGAACTGCTTCTCGGCGATGTAGCGGTTCACGGTCTGGCTGATGCGTTGGAGGCGTTCGGCGGAGAGGCCCACGTCTTCGGGCCGGCCGAGTGGTATGAGGGCCGTGGTCAGGATGAAAACGACCAGCGCGACAAATGGCGTCGTGATGCGCTTCACAAGCACTCCTTTGAGGAAACGGCTCGGGCCATAGCCTAGCCGAGGTTGACGCCGCGCGCGCGAGGGTTTCTGGAGGGCGGTCCCACCCGAGGCCGATGGGCGCTAGAATGCCCCGGGCTGGATATCCCGACTGTGAGGATGGTCATGAAAACCACGTTCGCCGTGCTCGCGCTACTCGGAACGGTCGTGACCATTGGCGTGGCCACGCAGGATGGGCAGGGCGGGCCGCTCTCGCTCACCGCCCTTTCGACGGACGCCGCGCTCGTGACCGGCGGGAACGTGCTCCTGCAGGTTGCGCTGCCGTCGGGCACCCAGCCGGCATCCTTGAAAGTGACGGCCGGCGGCCGCGACGTGACCTCCGCCTTCCGGCCGGCCGCGGGGTCGCCCGCGGGTGTCTTGACCGGCCTGGTCAGCGGACTCCCGAACGGCCGGAGCGCGATCGAAGCCACGGCCGGCGGCGCCAGCAAGTCGCTCGAGATCACCAGCTACCCGATCACCGGCCCCGTGATCTCCGGTGCGTGGCAGCAGCCGTTCGTGTGCCAGACCGACACGTTCGTGCTGCCCGACGGCTCGAAGCTCGGGCCCCCGCTCGACGCGAACTGCTCCGCGCGGACCGTCGTGCAGCACGTGTATCTGCCGGCCGGCACCCCCGCCGATGCGGAAGCGCCGTTCAAGCCGCTGCCGCCGGCCGGAGGCGTGCCCGCCGATGTTGCCAAAACGACAGTGGCCGGCAGGACCGTCAACTTCATCGTGCGCGTGGAGACAGGCACGATGAATCGCGGGATCTATCAGAACGCCATCCTGCACGATCCGACCGTTGACCCGGCGCCCTCTCCGGCCACACCGCCGGCGGGCTGGAACCGGCGGCTCATCGCGATGCACGGGTCCGGCTGCCCCGGCGGCTGGTACATCCAGGGCGGTCGAATGGGCGTGAACATCCTCGACCCCGTCACGTCTCGGCGAGGGCTACGCGTTCTTCATCAACACGCTCAACCACCCGACCAACAGCTGCAACGCGTTTCTCGCCGGCGAGACGACGATGATGGGCAAGGAGCACTTCATCGAGACGTTCGGCGTGCCCGCTGTACACCATCAGCGCAGGCGGATCGGGCGGCGCGTACACGAGCCTGCAGGTGGCCGATGCGTTCCCCGGGCTCATCGACGGCGTGGACATCCGCGCGACGTTCCCGGACGCGCTGGCCATCGCGCTCGCCGGGCTCGACTCACGGCTGCTCGCCCACTACTTCAAGGCGACAAGCCCCACCGCCCTCACCGAGGCGCAGCAGGTCGCCGTCAGCGGCTACCACAGCATGAAGGCGTTCATCGATGCCGCCAATCAGGCGCAGCGGACCGATCCGGTGGCCGGCAGGACCGACATCGAAGGCTATCAGTCGGCGCGGTTCAACGCGGCCGTGGCCGAAGGCGCCCGGTACGACGCCGCGACCAACCGCAGCGGGGCGCGGCCCACCGTCTTCGACGCCGCCAGGAACATCTACGGCGTCAATCCGGCGACGGGCGCGGCGCTGCGTCCATTCGACAACACCGGCGTGCAATATGGTCTCGCGGCGCTCCACGCAGGAACCATAACGGCGGCGCAGTTCCTGGATCTCAACGAGAAGATCGGAGGCGTGGACGAGGACGGCAACTACGTCGCGACGCGGACAGTGGGCGACGCCGGCGCCATCAAGCGCGCGTACCAGGCCGGCCTGATGCTCGGCGCGAACGGCGGTCTGACCTCGATTCCCATCTTCGACAACGCCACGTCGAACGAGACGGGCGGCTACCACTACGGCTGGTTCCACTTCGCGCTGCGCGAGCGGCTGCGCAAGGCCAACGGCGGCGACGGCGGCAACATGGTCATGTGGCGGAGCATTTCGGGCATGACCGGCCGGCAGGTGTTCGACCAGTGGGTGGCGGCATACAAGGCCGACACGTCGAGCGATCCGCAGCGGACCAGGGTGCTGCGCGCAAAGCCGAAGGCGGCAGTGGACGGCTGCCACGACAAGGCGGCCACGTTCGTCGCGGACCCGCTGCCCTTCAGCAGCAAGCCCGTGTCGAAGTGCACCGAGCTCTACCCTGTCTACTCGAACCCGCGCAAAGAGGCTGGTGGACCGCTGGCCGCCGACATCATGCAGTGCCAGCTCAAGCCGATCGACGCGAAGGACTACGGCAGGCCGCTCAACGCAACCCAACTGCAGCGGCTGCACGCGATCTTCCCCGGCGGCGTCTGCGACTGGTCGAAGCCCGGCGTGAACCAGGTGCCCGTCGTGACCTGGGCGTCCTTCGGGCCGTCGCCGAAGAACCTCGTCGTCGACAGCACGCGAGCGCCCCAGACCAGTTCTCGGTAGGGAACGGGGAACAGGGAACAGGGAACGGGGAACGGGGAACGGGGGCCCCGGGCTCCAGGGTCAGGGCTTAGGGCTTAGGGCTTAGTAGTTAGCAATTAGCAATCAGCAATTAGCACTGCGGTTACGGTGTAATCGTCCGCTCAGCGGCCACGGGTTCTTCGATTCGAACCGACCACTCGATGTTGGACGCTTCGAAAGAGAGATAGAAGTTTGGCCGCGGGGGTTCGGTGACGAGCACGACGCCCTTACCCGCCCCGGTGGTCCTCAACGGTGTGGCCAGTGTCCGGCCGCTGTCGCCGCTATGCAGGTGCACCGCAAAGGTGCCGGCGTTGGGCGCCGTTTCGTTTTTCGTCTCCCAGTAGATCCGCCACTCCTGCGCGTCCACGCCGAACGTCTCGCCCTGCATGCTGGTCTTGCCAGACCAGCTGCCGATCGGCGTCCAGATTGTCGTGGGCACCTTGATCGGGTCGCCCTGCGGCCCGCAGGCGATCGCGACGAACCCGCAGACGGCGACGAAGAGACCCTTCACAGCTTCCTATCTTAAGCCGCGAGAGGGAGCAGCACCGCACGGGCAGCGCGCCTCGCAGCGAAGCGCGCTACCCGAGTCGTCGACTTACTTGGGGGCCTGGCCGACGATGGTGGTCTTCTCCTGGATCTCGGTCATCGGCTCCTCCACGATCTTCGTGGCGGACACCTTCATGCCCTTCCGCAGTTCCTTCACGGTCGCCGGCTTGCCGCTCACGGTGAACGCCATCCCTTCCGGCACGTTGTACTCGCGGTTCTCGCCGCTGACGAGCGTCAGGATCACGTAGTTCCCCTGGACGTACCACACGGTGCCATCGATGACCTGCGTTGTGCGGAGGTTCAGCGGCCGCGTGGTCGTGACTGCCGTGGCGGTGAGCTTCGTGCCCGGCTTCAGCTCGTTGATGAGCCTGCTCTGGCCGTCGATCGTGAAGGGCTGGCCTGGCCGCAGGTGGAAGACGCGGTAGACGCCGTTCGGCATCCTGGCAAGCAGCATGTTGCCTTCCGTCAGGACCACTTCGCCGGTCAACTGCTCGACCTTGACCTGCGCGGGTCCGGCGGCCTCCTTGACCGTCGAGCTCTGCGCGTTAAGTCCTGCGCCCATCGCGAGCGCTAAGAGGCCCGTCCCGACAGCTTGTGTGAACGTCATACGCTTCCTCGCTTTCGTCTTTGTGAACCGTCCCGATCGTGGCGAGGGCTGACATGGCGCCTTCGAGATCGGAGCCGCCAGCCTATCACCGTGAGCGGCTAACAGGGAACGGGGAACAGGGAACAGGGAACGGGGAACGGGGAACGGGGAACGGGGCTCTGGGCTTACGGCTTCGGGCTTACGGCTTACGGCTTACGGCTTAGGAATCAGCAATCAGCAATCAGCAGTTAGCCCTTCGGGCTGCTTGCTCGGAGCACATGGCAACAGCACCGTGGTCCGCGTCCCCGCGGCCGGCTCGCTCTCGACGAACAAACGCCCCCGAATCTGCTGCACCGTGAAGGCGACCGAGCTGAGGCCGATGCCGGGGCTGTGGATCTTCGTCGTGAAGAACGGCTCGAAGATCCTGGCCTTCACGTCGGCCGTCATACCCAGCCCCGTGTCGCTGACCCTGAGGCGGACGTAAGACGCCGGGTTTTCGGGGAGACCGGCGGCATCGCTGGCGTGCTCGACGACCGCGGTATCGATCGTCAGGACGCCGCCGTCAGGCATGGCTTCCAGTGCGTTCAATGCGAGGTTCAGCGTGAGCCGCGCGACCTCGGCGGGCGTCGCCACCGCCAGCGTGCGGTCCTGCGATCGCCGCAAGACGATCTGCACGTCCCTGCCCGCGAGGCGGGTCAGCGTCTCGGCGATGGGCGCTACGATCTCGTCGACGTCGACCAGCATTCGGTTCGCCGGACGGGGATGTCCGGTCAGCAGTCCGAGCGCGAGGGCGGAGGCGCTTTCGGCTGCCGTGCTGAGGTCTCGAAGCTCGGCTGCCCCCTCACCCACCTTCACCCTGCGGCTGAGACACTCCACGCCCAACAACACCATCGTCAGCTGGTTCCGCAGGTCGTGAACGAGTTGTGCGATGGCCAGGTCGCCGAGGTCGAGGGTCGCCGCCAAGCCTTCATCTTAGAAGTCGGCCAGCCGGGGCAGGATTGATTCAGATCAATGGCTTGCACACGCCTACACGGCGCCGGCGAGCTTCGCGAGACGCTCAGGGTCGAGTACGCGCACCAGGTGCCGGTCCTCGAAGGCGACCATGTGACGCCGTTCGAGATCCGCCGACGCCCGGATCACGGCCTCGAGCGACAGCCCGAGAAACCCCGCGATGTCGGATCGGCTCATCGGCAGCTCGATGGTCCGTCCACGCGCGGGGGCTGGCGCGCGCTTCTCCATGAACATCAGAAACATCGCCAGGCGTCCTGGCGCATCGCGGCGGGCAAGGGCAATGGCCCGGCGCTGCGACTCGCGGAGCTCGTGCGTCACCTTGATGAGAAACTGGAACTGCAGCCCTGGATCACGCGCGAGGAGCTCGGTAAACGGCTTGAGCGGAAATCGATACAGCGTGGTCCGCGTGATCGTCTTCACGCAGTTCATGTACTTGCCTCGTTCTGCCAGCCCGAACAGGTCCTGCCGAAACAGGAACGCATTCACCGAGCGCTTGCCGCTCGGCAGCTCGCGATAGCTCTTGACCGCGCCGTCCATGACAGCAAAGACCCAGTCGGCACGGGCGTCCTCCTGGTAGACGAGGAGACGCGGCGGAAGCCGCACTTTCACACCGATCTGTTCCAGCGAATGGCGCTGGTCTTCGGTGAGCACCGGCCGGGGATCTGCCGGTGAACCGTCCTCGAGAAACGGGATCGCCCGGAGCTCAGGCAACGACGGACTCGCCGATCGCGAAGCAGCCACGCGTTCCCCCCTTTCAGCGCATCGATCTTATCCCGCCGTTGCCGTTCGCGCCGCGGGATTACCGATCGGCAGAGCCTAGGCCGGCCTCGGTCCGCTGGCGGGTGCCGCGGCCGCCGCCCGGGCTATAAGAATCGTCAGCACGATGACCACGGGCGACCACAGCAGCGTGAGCCGCGTAAACCCGAGAGATTCGTAGAGAAACCCGCCGAGCGCAGGCCCGATGAGCAGGCCCACCCCCCACGAGAAGTTGTAGAGGCCGTAGGCCATGCCAAAGGAGCCCACGCCGACCGTAGACATCGCATCAGCCATATAGGAGAGCGACGGCGTCACGATGAGCGACATCGTTGCAGCCATGATGATGTAGAGCGCGATGGCCGATTCGAAGCTCCAGGCACGCGTGAGCACCGGCAGGAAGAGCGCGCTGGCGACCAGGCCGATCAGCATGAGCCTCTTCCCGCCCCACCGGTCCGCGAGCCGGCCATACACAGGATGCAACCCGGTCGAGGCGACCGCCGCGACGCCGAAGAGCAGGCCAATCCGCGCCGGCCCGAGACCGATGTCGGCCGCGAGCCAGAGCGCCACGACCGGCTCCAGCATCGCCAGCGTCGAGCCGGTCAGGATCACGGCCAGTACGCACGCGCGGACCTGGCGCGACTGCATGACCGTCGTCAGGGACAGCGGTTCCCTCACCGCCTTCGTGGACGGCGGCTTCAGCCACACGAAGCCAGCCGCAGCGAGGGCGGCCATTGCGGCCGTCGTGAGGAACGGCAGTTCCATTCCGCCCCGCTCGTAGAGCCATCCTCCGATGGAGGGTCCGATCATGAACCCCGCGTTGCTGCCGGCCATCACAAGCCCCATGGCCCTGCCGCGCTCGGACGGCCCGTAGAGATCGGCGACGAGTGCAAACCCCACGACCCAGGTCACCGCATCCGCGGCGCCCTGCACGAGGCGGGCGGCGAACAGCCAGGCGAGGGTGTCGGCGTAGGCGAAGAGCAGTGTCGAGGCGGTCAACGCCACCATGCCCACAACGAGGGGCAGGCGCCGGCCCGTACGGTCCGATATCGACCCCATGGGCACGGACACCAGAACCAGCGTGACGCCGAAGGAGGAGAACAGGAGTCCGATGACCGTAGGAGAGGCGCCGAGCTTGCGGCTCAGGTCCGGCAGCACCGGCACGGCGACGGAGTAGGCGACGAGATCCGTGAAGGCCGCGAAAGCGACGAGGGCAACTGCCGCGCCACGGGAAGTCATTTACAAGCTCACGAAGAAATCACGCCACGAAGACACGAGAACACGAAAACTACACATCAGAGTACGTTTGGCTTTTCGTGCTTTCGCGCTTTCGTGGCCCCGGGGTTTGGCGGCTTCTTCGTGCTTTCGTGCTTTCGTGGCTGTGCTTTCGCGGCCTACGTGCTCTTGACGTTCTTCAACAGCAGGCACCCGAGCGGCGGCACCGTCACGCGGATCGACTGATCGAAGCCATGCGCCGGCATCGGCACGCTCCACACACCGCCGCCGTTGCCGACGTTGCTGCCGCCGTAGATCGCGCTGTCGCTGTTCAGCAGTTCCTCGTAGTAACCGGCATCGGGCACGCCGATGCGGTACTCCGGCCGCGGCACCGGCGTGAAGTTGAAGACCATCAGGACGCGGTTCGCGGCCCTGGCGGCCGTAGCGGACGAGCGAGAGGACGCTGTTCTCGTTGTCGTTGCAGTCGATCCAGCGGAAGCCCCGCCGGCTCGAAGTCCTGTTCGTGCAGCGCGGGCTCGGCGTGATAGTGCCAGTTGAGTGCCTGGACGTAGCGCTTGAGGCCCGCGTGCGCGGGATCGTCGAGCAGGTGCCAGTCGAGGCTGCCGTCGTGGCTCCACTCGCGCCACTGGCCGAACTCGCAGCCCATGAAGAGCAGCTTCTTGCCCGGATGGCCGAACATGAACCCGTACAGCGTCCGGAGCGTCGCGTACTTCTGCCACGCATCGCCCGGCATCTTGTCGAGCATCGCGCCCTTGCCGTGCACGACTTCGTCGTGCGAGAACGGCAGGACGAAGTTCTCGGTGTAGGCATAGAGCATCGAGAACGTGATCAGGTTGTGCGCCCAGCGCCGGTGCACGGGATCCCTGGACACGTACTCGAGCATGTCGTGCATCCAGCCCATGTTCCACTTGTAGGTGAACCCGAGCCCGCCGAGGTGCGCGGGACGGCTGACGCCGGGCCATGACGTGGATTCTTCGGCGATGGTGATCGTGCCGGGATGCTGCCCGTGGGTCAGCGCGTTGAGCTCCTGGAAGAAGGCGATGGCATCCAGGTTCTCCCGCCCGCCGTACGCGTTCGGGATCCACTCACCCGGCTGGCGCGAGTAATCCAGGTACAGCATCGACGCCACGGCGTCCACGCGCAGGCCGTCGACGTGGTACTCCTCGAGCCAGAAGAGGGCGTTGGACAGCAGGAAGTTGCGGACCTCATGCCGCCCGTAGTTGAAGATGAGCGTGCCCCAGTCCTGGTGCTCACCCTGCCGTGGATCGGCGTGCTCGTAGAGCGCGGTGCCGTCGAACTCCGCGAGCCCGTGCGCGTCTTTCGGGAAGTGCCCGGGCACCCAGTCGAGGATGACGCCGATGCCGGCGTCGTGGCACCGATCGACAAATGCCTTGAACTCTTCGGGGGACCCGAACCGGCTCGTCGGCGCGAAGAAGCCGTGGACCTGGTACCCCCACGATCCGGCGAACGGGTGCTCCATCACCGGCAGCAGCTCGATGTGCGTGAAGCCCATGCTCTTCACGTACGGCACGAGGCGATCGGCCATCTCCACGTAGGTGAGCGATCGATGGTGCTCTTCGGGCACACGCGCCCAGGAGCCGAGGTGCACCTCGTAAATCGACATCGGCCGGTCCAGCCACGAGCCGCGCGAGCGGCGTGTCGCCATCCAGTCCGAATCCCGCCACTGGTAGTTGGCAATGTCGCGCACGACCGCGGCGGTTTGCGGCGGCGCCTCGAAGGCGAAGCCGAACGGATCGGTCTTCTTCAGCAGCCGGCCGTCGGCCGTCCGAATCTCGAACTTGTACTTCTCGCCATCCGCAAGGTTCGGGATGAAGAGTTCCCAGATCCCTGACGAGCTGAGCAGCCGCATCGGGTGCACGCGACCGTCCCACGCGTTGAAATCCCCGATGAGGCTCACGCGCTCGGCGTTGGGCGCCCACACCGCAAAGTGCACGCCGACGGTGGTGCCGACCTGAACGCGATGGGCGCCGAGTTTCTCGAACGCGCGGTGGTGGGTCCCTTCGCCGAGCAGGTGCAAATCGTAGTCGGTCAGCACCCGGCCGTAACGATACGGGTCGTCGATCTCGACGGCCTGGCCGTGCGCGTCGGTGATGCGGAGCCGGTAGTCCGGCACCGCGTCCGGCATCCGGATCTCGAACACGCCCGCGGCCCGGTCGCCCTCGTCGGCCCTCCGCATGGGCAGCAGGGCGCCGGTTTCCACCACGCGCAAGTCAACGGATCGAGCGGTTGGCTGGAGTGCGCGGACGACAAAGCCGCCGGGGGTGCGATGGGGGCCGAGCACCGCGAACGGATCGCGGTGCCTCCCCTCGGCAATGGCGGCCAGGCTGGACAGTGACATTCAGAACTTCGAACAGTTCCTACTTCCCGATGGTTGCTGCTTTGACGTAGTCGAGACGCGGGAACTCCTTGTTCAGGTACGCGTTGCCTTCCGTCTGCATCCGGCCCTGGTTCGGACCCTTGCCGCTCGGCGCGCCCTCGCCGTAGCCGTTGTACAGCTTGTCCACGATGTCCATGCCCTGGACGACTTCCCCGAAGGGTGCGAAGCCCTGCCGGTCGAGGCCCGTGTTGTTCCCGAAGTTGATGAAGACCTGCGTCGTGCGGGTGTTGGGACCCGCCGTGGCAAACGTCACCATGCCGCGCTTGTTGCTGCCCTTGACCGGGTCGTCTTTCAAGTTCGCGTTCCGCCAGGCGCCCTGCACGGCCGGGTTCCCGTGGATCCCGAACTGCACCATGAAGCCCTCGATCACGCGGAAGAACCGGATGTCGTCATAGAAACCGCCGTTGACCAGGTTGTAAAACCGGTCCGCGCCCACTGGCGCCCAGTCGCGAGTGACCTGGATGACGAAGGTGCCCTTGCTGGTATCGAAGTTCGCCTTGTACGAGGCCGGCGCCTGCTCGGTGAACCCCGCCGGATTCCTCAGCTTCGCCACCCGCCCGAGGTCCACCTGGGCGGTCACGCCCGCCGACGCCACGAGCGCCAGCGCGCCGACGCCAGCCAGAATCGCCTGCAGTCTCATATTCACTCCTTTAAGTGTCCTTCTTACTTCTGACTTCTAAGTTCTAACTTACGTAAAGCGTTCCTTCTCCCGCGAGCACGGATTCGCCGCCGACCCTGACCGTGGAGATCTCGCGGCCGTCGTTGCCGCGCGCCAATCGAGATGTGGATGTGGCTCGGTCTCCCCATCTTCACACCCTGCAGGCTGAGGATCGCTCCCGCCTTTTCCGGCGCGATGACCCGGTGGCGCACCAGGTAGCAGCCCAGAGGCCCGCTCGCCCCGCCCGTGGCCGGATCTTCCACGATGCCGAAGCTCGGCGCAAACAAGCGACTGTACACCGTCGCCTTGTCTTCCCGGCCCGATTCGGGCGTGAACAGGAAGACGGCCAGCTCCTCGAGCCCAGCCGTTCGCCTGAACGTCTCGTATGCCGTGGCATCGAACGACGCGCTGTCCACCGCGCGCCGCGTGGCCAGCGGAACGAACAGAAAGGGCGTGCCGCACGACACCTTCTGCACCGGCAGACCCGTGCCCGCGACCGCCGCCGCCGGCAACCGCAGGCTGGCGGCTGCTCCGGCGAGATCGGCCACCGGATCGCCGAACACCGGCTGAAGTTGCGTCATCCAGGCGAATGCCAGCGCGCCGTCCTTCCACGTGAGCGACACGGGGGTCGGACCGACGTTGAGGCCGAAGGTCACCTGCTCGAGCGGCGGCGCGAGGACGCCCGCGCGCGCAAGGGCGAACGCGGTGCCGATCGTCGGGTGCCCGGCCATCGGCAGCTCCTCGCCGGGCGTGAAAATCCGGACGCGCATGTCGGTGCCGGGCTGTTCGGCCGGCAGCACGAAGGTCGTCTCGGAGAAGTTCATCTCCTTCGCGATCGCCTGCATCGTCTCGGTGGACAGCCCCCGGCCGTCCAGATAGACGGCGAGCTGGTTACCGGCGAACAGGCGGTCGGTGAAGACGTCGAGGTGGAGGTAGCGATATGATCGCATGCGTCAACGCGGATTCCCGACGGAGAGCATATCAATGTTGGACGCGCATTTCACGACGACCGAGGGCGACTTCACCATCCGGCTGTTCGAAGCGGAGGCGCCGAACACCGTGGCGAACTTCGTCGGGCTCGCGGAGGGGACCAAGGAATGGACCGATCCGAAGACCCGCCAGAAGGTGAAGCGGCCGTTCTATGACGGCCTCGTCTTCCACCGCGTCATCGCAGATTTCATGATCCAGGGCGGCGATCCGCTGGGCACCGGGATCGGCGGACCGGGTTATACGTTCGGCGACGAGTTCGGCTCCGCCAAAAAGCACAACAAGGCCGGCATCCTCTCGATGGCCAACGCCGGCCCGAACACCAACGGCAGCCAGTTCTTCATCACGCTCGTGCCGACGCCGTGGCTCGACAACAAGCACACCGTCTTCGGCGAGGTCGTCTCCGGGATCGACGTGATCGAAAAAATCGGCAAGACGCAGACGAGCAAGCCGGGCGATCGACCGGTGAAGCCGATCAGCATCACGGCGGTCAAGATACTTCGATCGTAGAGAACGGAGAACAGGAGAACGGGGAACAGGGAACGGGAATCGCAGATCGCAAATTGGAAATCTTAAATCTAGATCTCAGATTTGCGATTTACGATCTGCGATTTACGCTGAGGGCGCCGAAGGCGCCTGAGTCTCCTCCCGGTGATCGCCGAGGGCGTCGAAGATGGAGCCGGCGATGGCGAAGAGCACCGGTCCGAGCACGATGCCGAGGAGGCCGAAGAGCTGCATGCCTCCGAGGAGCGAGAAGAACATCACCAGCTCGTTCAAACCGACTCGCCCTCCGACCAGCTTCGGCCTGAGAAAGTTGTCCACGCTGCCGATCACCACCGCGCCCCACGCGGCCAGCGCGATGGCCTGCGGCCACTGGCCTATGGCCAGCAGGTAGATGGTCCCCGGCACCCACACCGCCGCCGAACCGACGAGGGGCAGGACACTGGTCAGGACGGTCGCCACGCCCCACAGGATCGCGGAAGGGATGCCGAGCATCCAGAACATCAGGGCGCACAGCGCCCCCTGCAGGACGGCGATCACGAACACGCCGTACACACTTGCGTAAATGACGTCGCGCACCCGCTCGAGCGCGGTCTGGCTCCTGGCGTGCTCGAACGGAAGCAAGTCCGGAATCCTGGCGCACGATCCGCTCGCCGTCGCGGAAGAGGAAGAACATCGCGAAGATAGTGAAGACGAAGGAGAGCAGCCCGGTGGACAGGCTCGCCACGACGGTCAAGGTGAATCCACCGACGGCGCCACCGACGCGGCTGACGTTCTCGGTCAACCAGTTCACCAGCTGACTCGTGTCGATCGGGAACCACAACGAGATCCAGCCGAGCGCGCGCTGGAGTGGCTCGATGGTGTTCAGATCGAACCCGTCCTTGAATGTCTCCTGCAAGTAGGTTTGCAGCGCCAGGAACTGGCTGACGGCGAGCCCGGTGATGAACGCCAGCGGCAGGAGGATGGTCACGATCACGAGCACGCTGGTGAGGAGCGCGCTCAACGACGGCCGGCGCGTTCGTTCGGCCAGCCACCGGTGCACCGGAAAGAAGGCGATCGACAGAATCGAGGACCATGCGATGACCCCCGCGAACGGGTAGAGGATCAGGACGCACAAATAGAGGACGAGGGCGACTGCCCCCGCGAGAATCGCCCACTTCAGTGCCCGCGGCGGCTGTCGATTGATCAGGAGGGACATGTGGAGCGGCGGCGTCTGCCGGTGCGTGATCGAGTCCGCAAACCGGCGCCAGCGTGCTGCTAGCCTAGCCGCCGCCCAATGGTGAGTCAAACACCAGGCTCAGAAGCGCTTGTCGTCGGCTGATGGACCGTACAGCGCCGGAACCGGGGCGCCCATCAAACGGAGGTACACGGTCATCTGCCCTCGATGGTGCGCCCAGTGGTTGATGGTGTCGCGGATCATCTCGTGCCGCGAGGTCTCGATGACCACCTGCCCTCCAGCGAGCAGGCGCCAGGATGTCTGCAGGTGCTTGTCGTCGGTTCCCCTGAGCGCCTCGCGTGCCCCGGCTGCCGCGCTGCCCAGCGCGTCGAGATATTCCGCGCTGGTGTTCATCGGCTTCGGTGGCTGTCCGCCGCCCTTGGGCGCGATATCCAGCTCGTCCTGTTTGATGATCATGGTGATCCAGCTCGGGAATGGTCGCCACCATGTTGGTCAGGTAGCCGAAGACCATCGACTTCTCGTGCGGCTTCCAGTCGTGCTTGCCGCTCGGCACGTTCTCCAGCGCGCGTTGACTCCGCGCGACTTCCCGATCCAACTCTTCAAGGAACAGCTCAGTCAGCTCCATCGCGTCTCCTCTCAAGCTTCAGCTTCGCCGCGCCAATCATCTCAGGGCTTGCAACCTCTTCGCCAGAGCCGCATGTATGCTGGCTTAATGGCGGCAAACGACGATATCAGGACCGTGTTGATCCGGCTTCTCAACGAGCTCGCGGAAGGTGCGGGGCCAGACACTGGATGGGTACTCAACCCGCGGGACCCGGGACTGCTGCGATCGCTCGATCGTGTGACGGCCCAGGAAGCGTCGGCCGTGCCTTCCGCCCATGAGGCGTCGGTCGCTGCTCACGCCGATCACCTGCAATACGGACTGTCGCTCCTCAATCGCTGGAGCCGCGGCGAGCCCGACCCGTTCACAAGCGCCGACTACAGCGCCAGCTGGCGCCGGAACACCGTGGACGACTCGGAATGGACCGAGCGTCGTGCCGCGCTCCGTCGGGAGATTCTCGCCTGGCGCGACGCGCTGACCCGGCCACGCGATCTCGACGAAACGGAGCTGACCGGCGTTGTGGGAAGCATCGCCCACCTCGCGTACCACCTCGGCGCGATCCGTCAGATCAGCCGATCGGCCCGTGGTCCACGCGAGACCGAGACGTAGCGTAAACCGAACAGGACCAACGCTTCCGTGGACCGAGAACTTGTCGACTCCACGCTCATCACGTCGATCGGCTACGACGCGACACGCTCGGAGTTGGAAGTGGAGCTGCGGAGCGGCCTGGTTTATCGCTATGCGGGTGTTCCGGAATTTCTGTACCGAGGGCTGACGTTGGCGGGCTCGAAGGGCGCCTTCTTCAATTCCCGGATCCGCGATCGGTATCCGTTCGTGCTCGTGGAATAGGCCCCGGCGCGGCGTTGCCATTTTCTTCTGCTTTCGCCTGCAGCCGGCGCGACAGGCCGGTCAACACCGTCAGGATCGTCCATGCGATCGCCACGCCTACGGCCGCGAGCCACCAGTGGCCCACGCCGACAGCGATGCCGAGCGCACCGGTGAGCCAGATCGTCGCTGCGGTCGTCAAACCTTGAACCTCGCGTTGATCCGCGGCTTTGAGAATCGTACCCGCTCCAATGAAACCGACGCCGGTCGCGACGCCCTGGATGACCGCCGTCACGCTGTCCCTTGTGGCGCCTGTTTCGACGGGGATGAGGACGAAGACGGCCGAACCGAGCGCGACCACCATGTGCGTACGAAGGCCGGCGGCCCGCCCGACCCACTCCCGCTCGGCGCCGACCAGGCCGCCCAGGACCGCCGCTACCAACAGGCGGAACGTGACGCGCCCCAACTGCTCGAGGCTCGGTAATTCCGCGATGGTCTGCTCCACTCCAGAGTTTCAAAGTGCAAACGGAACGCCACCGGTGCAGATCGTGCAACGGCTCATGCGATGAATACTTCACATCCGGGACTGCCAGGGCCAACTGATCCGCCGCCCATACCTCATCCACCCGTTCCTCTGCCGGAGCCTTTGCCGGACCCACCGCCCACGCTGCCGATTCCATCTGCAGAGCCGGGTGAAGTCCGTCGATTGGCACCCGCTTCCAACAAGTGGAAGAGGCCTACGCCGTGGAGTCGATGACGACCAGGGAGTCCAGCCTGACCTGGGCCGCGTGGACGCTCGCACTCGTGGCGATTCTGTTTCTGCTGAGAGCCACCGGCCAGCTCCTGATTCCCATCGTCGTGGCCGTGCTGATCAGCTACGCGCTCGAGCCGGTCGTCGCGTGGGCCGCCTCGAAGAGGACTCCCGCGGATCGCCGGCGCCGGACTCCTGATTGGAGTCGTTGTCGGAGGCGCAGGGTGGAGCGCGTACAACCTCCGCGACGATGCCCTGGTGGCGATCGAGGCGCTGCCTTCGGTCGCGCAGAAAGCCCGCGCGCTCATCTGGTCGGATCGCCCCGATAGCCCGGCGCAGCAGGTTCAGCGCGCCGCGGAAGCGTTGAACGGCGGGAGCGACCAGCCTGCCGGCGAGCCGGCGATATCAAACGGGAGCGCCGTGGCGTGGGTACAGCAGGGCGTCGGCTCCATGCTGGCACTCGCCGGCCACGTCACCGTCGTGGTCTTTCTCGTCTTCTTCCTGCTCGTCTCGGGCCGGCACTTTCGCGAGCGGATCCTCGAGGTCGCGGGTCCACACCTCAAACGGCGCCGGATCACGGCGACGATCATCGACGAGATCAACTCGCAGATTCAGCGGTTCCTGCTGGTTCAACTGGTCACGGCCGTTGCCGTCGCGATGGCCACGACCGCCGGGCTGGCGTGGATGGGTGTCAGCCAGGCCGCCGTGTGGGGCATCCTCGCAGGTCTCTTCAATTCGATTCCCTACTTCGGCCCGGTAGTCGTATCGGGAGGGCTGGTGCTGGTCGGCCTGGTGCAGTCCGGGGACCCGATGCTGGCGCTGAAGATATCCGCGATGGCGCTCGCCATCACGTCGCTCGAAGGCTGGGTCCTCAATCCCCTGCTGATGGGACGCGCCGAGCGCATGCACGTCGTCGTCGTGTTCCTGGGCGTGCTGCTCTGGACGTGGATCTGGGGCCCGTGGGGCACGCTTCTCGCGGTGCCCATGCTCGTCGTGCTGAAGGCCGTCGCGGATCACGTCGACTCGCTGAAGCCGGTGGGCCGCCTGATGGCGCCCTGACCCGCCTCACCGACGACTCGTCGTGCGTGCCACGCCGGAGACCCGCCACACAACGTTCCCCACATCGTCAGCCACCAGCAGGCCGCCGCGCGTGTCAATCGCGACGCCAGCGGGTCGTCCCATCGCTTCGCCGTCGTCGTTGACGAATCCCTTCAGCACGTCAACAGGCGCCCCGGTGGCCTTGCCTCCTTCGAAGGGTACGAAGATGACCTTGTAGCCGCTCCGCGGCTTGCGGTTCCACGACCCGTGCTGCCCGACGAACATGCCGCGCGCAAAGACGGTGGGAAGCCTGTTGCCTTCCGAATGCGCGAGTCCGAGCGAGGCGGTGTGCGAGCCGAGCGCAAAGTCGGGCACCAGTGCCTTCGCCACGAGATCCGGCCGCTGTGGCTCGACCCGGTCGTCCACGTGCGTGCCGAAGTAGCTGTACGGCCACCCGTAGAAGCCGCCGTCGCGGATGGAGGTGATGTAATCCGGCACGAGGTCGTTGCCGAGTTCGTCACGTTCGTTGACCGCAACCCACAGGGCTCCTGACTCCGGTTCCCACGCCATGCCCACGGGATTGCGCAATCCCGAGCCGAACACGCGGTGTTGCCCGCTGGCGAGATCCAGTTCCCACACCTCCGCCCGGCCCTGCTCTTCCTCCATGCCGTGCTCGGCGACGTTGCTGTTGGAGCCGATGGCGATATAGAGCTTCGAGCCGTCAGGGCTCGCGATGATGTTCTTCGTCCAGTGGTGGTTGCGATCCCCGGCTGGGAGATCCAGCACCCTCGTCGGGGTGGACGAGATTGTGGTCTCACCCTCCGTGTATGGAACGCTCACCACGGCGTCCGTGTTCGCGACGTACAGCGTGTCGCCTATCAACGCCATGCCGAACGGCGAGTGGAGGTTCGACAGAATCGGGCTGCGCAGTTCCGCGATGCCGTCTCCATCGGCGTCTCGAAGCAGGGTGATGCGGTCCGCGCTGGGGACAGCGCCTCCAGCCTTCTTCTGGTACCTGGAGAAGAACCAGCCCTTGACGCCCTTGTTGTCCTCCGGTCGAGGAGGCGCATTGGTTTCCGCCACGAGCACGTCGCCGTTTGGCAGCACGTAGAGCCAGCGGGGGTGATCGAGATCGCGGGCAAAGGCCTCCACTGTGGTGCCCTCTGCCGGCACCGGACGGGCATCAGGCGGCCAGCCAATAGCGGTGACGACATTCACGGTGGGGATGAGCGTCTTCTCCGGCTGCGGCAGCTCGGGCTTCGGACCGGTGCCGTGACTCTCGGTCAGCCTGGACGAGGCTCCGCAGGCGGCGACCGCCGAGAGAGCGACGATTAACGCCATCCGCCGAACGAGTGAGGTACGAACCCATGCTGGCTCCTGGAGCAAAACCTGCGCCTCCTCCACCGCTGCCATGGCCGGGCCGGCACACAGCTGTGGCAGTGGTCTTGAAGAGAACTGAGCCGTGCTCGGAGGGCTTTCGACTCTCGACCCGGCTGGCCACGACGCAGAGCAGATCGCCCAGCTCTTCTGGTGGATGTCGATCAGCGCCGCGATCATCTGGGTCGTGGTGGTTGCCGCGGCGTTCTACTGCGCGCGTGGTCCTCGTCGGGCCGATGCTCAGCAACTCGCGGGCTTCGTGATCGTGGGCGGTGGCGTCGTGATCCCGTCGGCCTTGCTGACCGCGCTGCTGGTGGTCGGGCTGCCGCCCATCACACAGCTCGTCGACAAACCTCGCCCTGGACACATTCTGGTTCACGCTGCCGGCGAGCAGTGGTGGTGGCGGTTCCGCTATCTCATGCCTTCAGGGGAGGAGGTCGAGGTTGCGAACGAGCTCCGCCTTCCTGCCGGAGGCCGCATCGACGTCCGTCTGACGAGCGACAACGTGATCCACTCGTTCTGGATTCCGTCGATCTCGGGCAAGGTCGACATGATTCCCGGCAGGGTGACGCACCTCTCGCTCGAACCGACGCGCACCGGCGTCTTTCGAGGCGTGTGCGCCGAGTACTGCGGCACCTCCCATGCGCTGATGGCCTTCACGGTGGTCGTGCTCGAGAAGGCCGAGTTCGAACGCTGGATCGACATGCAGAGCGCGGCCGCCCGAGAGCCGGGGAGTCCGCTCGCGCGATCGGGCCGCGAGCTCTTCGTGGCTAACGGTTGCGGAGCGTGCCATGCCGTTCGCGGCGCCGAAGTGGCAGAGGGTCGCATCGGTCCGGACCTGACCCACGTCGCCGGCAGGCTGAGCCTTGCCGCCGGCAACGTCGAACGGCGCGGACTGGCTCGTGAACTGGATCACCAATCCCCAGGGCATCAAGCCCGATGCGCACATGCCCGCGTTCGGGATGCTCGCCGACGACCAGATCCGTGCGATGGCGGCCTATCTGAGCAGCCTCGAATGAGCACGACAGGCCTGGAAACACCCGACGTCGAGCCGCTGGGCGAGGCACCTTCAGCGGTACTGCAGCAGCTGCAGCGGGAGCGGTTGCTCCGTGCCTGGAAGCTCCCGACAGGATGGCGCTACTGGTCCGCGGTCAACAACACGGTCGTCGGCCTCTGGTATGTCGTGCTGACGCTGGTCTTCTTTCTATTCGGCGGCGTGCTCGCTCTGCTGATGCGCCTGCAGCTCGCCCGCCCTGGCAATGACGTGTTGTCGGCGGACATGTACGGCCAGGTCTTCACGCTGCACGGGTCGGTGATGATGTTCCTCTTCGCCATCCCGATCTTCGAAGCCGTGTCGATCCTGTTCATGCCGCAGATGATCGGCGCCCGCGAGCTGCCGTTCCCGCGGCTATCGGCCTTCGGGTTCTGGGCGTTTGCGATCGGCGGCACGTTTCTCTGCGGCTCGATCTTCTTCGACGCGGCGCCGCGCGGCGGGTGGTTCATGTACCCGCCGCTCACGAGCAGCTTTCAGCCTGGCATCGGCGCGGACATCTGGCTCCTGGGCTTCTCGTTCATCGAGGTGGCCGCCATCGCCGCCGCCATCGAACTGATTGTCGGCGTGCTCAAGTGCCGGCCGCCGGGCATGCGGCTCAACCTCGTACCGCTCTACGCGTGGTACGTGCTCGTGGCGGCGTTCATGGTGCTCTTTGCGTTTCCTCCGCTCATCGCCGGGACGCTCCTGCTCGAGCTCGAGAGAGCCTTCGGCTGGCCCTTCTTCGATCCCGCCGGCGGGGGCGATCCGCTGCTCTGGCAGCACCTCTTCTGGATCTTCGGCCACCCGGAGGTCTACATCATCTTTCCTTCCCTCCATCGCGCTCGTCGCGATGATCGTGCCCACCGTTGCCAGGCGCCCGATCGCCGGCTACAGCTGGGTGGTCTTGTCGGCGATCGGCACAGGGTTCCTCAGCTTCGGGCTCTGGGTCCACCACATGTTCACGACCGGCCTCCCGGGTGTCACGCTGGCGCTCTTCTCGGCGGCGTCGACCGCGGTCGCCATTCCAACCGGTGTCCAGTTCTTCTGCTTTCTGGCCACGCTGCTTGCCGGTCGTGTGGCCCGGGGCGTGCCGATGCTGTACATCCTCGGCGGCCTCTCGACGTTCGTCATCGGCGGCCTCACCGGCGTCATGCTGGCTATCGCGCCCTTCAACTTCCAGGCCCACGACACCTTCTTCGTGGTGGCCCATCTCCACACGGTGATCATCGGCGGTGCGGTTTTCCCCTTGCTGGCCGGGCTCTACTACTACTACCCGCTCGTCGGCGGAAAGATGCTGTCCGATCGGCTCGGGCGCCTCTCGTTCTGGCTGGTGTTCATCGGGTTCAACGTCACATTCCAGCCGATGCACGCGTCGGGCCTCTTCGGCATGCCTCGCCGGGTCTTTACATATCCGTCCGGCGTAGGGCTCGACGCCTTGAACCTCGTCTCGACCGTCGGCGCCTTCGTGCTCGCCGCAGGCATCGGCGTCGTCGTCTGGGACGTGCTCCGCTCGAAGACACACCAGAACGTCGCACCCAGAAACCCGTGGGGCGCCGGCACGCTCGAGTGGCTGCAGGAGATGCCCGGGCAGCCCTGGGGTATGCGGTCGATTCCCGAGATTGACGGCCGGTATCCACTCTGGGAGCAGGCGAACCTGCTCCGCGACTACGACGAGGGACGCTTCTACCTGCCGGATGCGGAAGAAGGACGGCGGGAGATGCTCGTGACGACGAGCGTGGATGCAACGCCCGTGCAGTGCCTGCGGATTGCCGGGCCGACGTTCATCACGCTTGCGGCCGCCGTGTTTGTCGGCGGCGTGTTCGTGCTGGCGACCTACAAGGCGTATTGCGGCCGCCGGCGTCAGCGGAGTCCTGGGGCTGGGAACGATCCTCACCTGGCTGTGGACAGGAACCGCCGAAATTCCGGAGAAGGAGACCAAGGACGTCGGCCTCGGGCTGACGCTGCCGCTCTATGTGTCGGGACGCGACTCGGTGGGCTGGTGGGCCATGTGCATCACGATGCTCGGTGTCTTCACCGCCTTCGTCTCGCTGGTGTTCGGCTACTTCTTCTACTGGACACTGCACGAGAATTTCCCGCCAGACCCGGCTCCTGGCCCGGGCCTCTTCTGGCCATCACTGGGCGCTGCCGCCGTTGGCGGCGCCTGGGGCCTGACGGTTCTTGCCCGAGTGTCCAATCAGCGGAACGCTGCGGCGGCCTTCTACTCGAGCATCGCCGGGGGCGTCGCGTTGGCGATCGCCGGTGGAGCCGCGCTGGTGGCGGGGCCGTGGCGTCACCGGGCTCGTGCCCGATGGGGATGTGTACGCCGCGACCGTGTGGGTCCTCGTGCTTTGGAGCGTCGTGCAGGTCGCCCTCGGAGTCGTGATGCAGGCGTACTGCGGGGCACGACGCCTGGCCGGGCGCATGACGGCGCGCCACGACATCGACATCTGCAACGTCGCCCTGTACTGGCACTTCACGGCCGCGACGGTCCTCATCACCGTCGCCGTGATTGCCGGCTTTCCACTTGCGGCCTGAGCGATGAACGACCTCACCGAAACCAATGAGCCTCTGTGGATGCCAGTCCTCGCGCCCGCGCTGTGGGCGGTGCACTTCACACTGAGCTACATCACGGCGGCGCTGCTGTGCGGGCGGTTCGGCCCGCCCGCCTCGCCCGGACTTCGGGTCGCCGTAGCCGGCTACACGGCCGTGGCGCTGGCGGCCATGACCCTGCTGTTCCTGCACGGACTGCGCAGGCATCGTTACCAGCTGCCGGTGTGCCCGCATGACGACGACTCTCCGGAGGACCGCCATCACTTCGTGGCCTTCACGACGATGCTTCTTGCGGGCCTGAGCGTGCTGGCCACCGTGTTTGTCGCGGCCTCGGTCTTTCTCGCCGGGGAGTGCGCGTGATGCGTCGTGTCTCGTTGACAACCGGACTGGTGTTGCTGGCGGCCGTCTGGATCGGGCCGTTGCCGCAGGTGGCGGCCGGATCGTTTGCAGCGCACATGGCCATCCACATGACGGTCGTGGCGATTGCCGCACCGCTCCTGGCGATCGGGTTGGCGGGCAGCCGCTTCGATCCGGCCAGGAGAATGCCACTGGCCTTTGCCGCCATCCCCGCCTCGCTCGTGGAGCTCGTGGTGGTGTGGGTGTGGCATGCCCCTGCGCTTCATCACGCCGCGGCGACGAGCACCGCAGCGTTCGCTGCAGAACAGGCGTCGTTCCTCGCGGCCGGGCTGTTTTTCTGGCGGTCCGTGCTGGCGGCCACCGGCACGCAGGCGCGCCTCGAGAACAACGGGCTCGTCGCGCTGCTTCTCACCTTCGCGCACATGACGCTGCTTGGAGCCCTGTTCGCGCTCACGCCACGGCCTCTCTATCACACCGAGCTGGCGTCGAACGCATCGGCGCTCGCCGATCAGCAGCTCGGGCGGCGTGGTGATGCTGGCGGTCAGTGCCTGCTCCTACATTGGCGCGGCGCTATGGATGGCGAGCCGCCTGCTTGGACGCAGTCAATCATCGAGGGCACGGGCGTGAGGCGGTATCTGGCATGGGCGCTCCTCCTCATCGCGGGAGCCGGACTGGCACTCGCGTCGGGGATCGTCCCTGTCAAGGCCAGTTCGGGACATTGGCGAGTCACGTCGTGGGTCCTGGACTTCGCCAAGCGCCGCTCGGTCGCCACACATTCGATCGGCATCACCGTGCCCCCGCTGGATGATCCGTCCGTGATCCTGAAGGGCGCGGGACACTACGAGACCGGGTGCCGGCCGTGCCACGGAAGTCCTGCCGCTTCGCCGCCGGTGGTGCAGCGTCGCATGACCCCGCACCCGCCCTACCTGGGTCCTCAGGTTTCGCGATGGGAACCCGCGGAGCTCTTCTCCATCGTGAAGCACGGCATCAAGTTCACCGGCATGCCTGCGTGGCCGGCGCCGGGACGCGACGACGAAGTCTGGGCAGTAGTGGCGTTCCTGCGGAAGCTGCCCCTACTCGACGCGATCTGGTACTCGGCAATGGTCTTTGGCGAGGCCGTGCCCGCGCGGCACGCCCATCCAGGCTGGCGATCCCGCGCCTGTGGCCTCACCGATCGCGTCGGTCGCCGCGGCGCGCTGCGCGCGCTGCCACGGCCATGACGGCCAGGGCCGGGACGGATCTGCTTTTCCGCGACTGGCCGGTCAGCACGGAGAGTACTTAAAGGGTGCGCTGCGCGCCTTCGGGCGAGGCGCGCGGCATAGTGGAGTGATGGCGCCGCTCGCCGCCGAGTTGAGCCCGGAACTGCTGGACGGGCTGGCCGAGCACTACGCCCGGATGCCAGGTCCGGCCGGCGAGGCAGAGACGAATTCTGCCGCAATCGCGCGCGGCGCCGCGCTGCGCTCGGAAGTGGCGCCCCCACACAGGATGTGCCTGCCTGCGCGGAATGCCACGGCCCGGTAGACGGCCGCAGGAATCCCGCGTACCCGGCGCTGGCGGGACAGCCGCAGGGATTACCTCGCGCTTCAGTTGCGTCTCTTCGCGGAAGGCAGGCGAGGCGGCTCGCCGTACGAACACATCATGCGTGGCATCGCCCCGCGGCTCACAGACCAGCAGCGTGAGGATGCCGCCGCCTATTACGCATCGTCAGAGCGCTGAGTCCTTGGTGCACGTGACGAGAGACCACAGCCGGGGAACATTCACACGCTCCAGAGCCACCGGTCGAAGCGGCGCATGCTCGAACACCGTCCCGGGATCCAGCGCTGAATTGAAGCCGAAGTGACGTGCGAAGGGAGCCACGCGCTGCTCGAGCCACGCGAGGCACGGGTTGGAGCTCAGGAAGTGATTCAGGATGAGAATGCGTCCGTCGGGCCGGCACACCCGGCACATCTCGCGGACGACGGCGAGAGGGTCAGGGACTGCGCTCACGACATAGGGCGCGTACACGATGTCGAAGGAGTCGTCGGCAAACGTCATCGCCGCGGCATTCATCCGCAGCAGACGCACATCGCCCTGCGCCTGCGCAGCCGCGCGCGCGAAGGCCTTGTCGAGCATGTGCGCGGATAGATCGATCCCGGTGACCGGACAGCTCGGATCGTAGAGCGGAATGTTGATCCCGGTGCCGACACCAACCTCCAGAACCTCGGCGCCTGGAGGAATCATGCGGACCGCGGTCTCTCGTCCCGCCTGGAGCGCCAGGCCAAAGACCCAGTCGTACACGCTGGCAAGCCGGGCGTACGCCTCGCCAACGACGGTCTGATCCAGCTCGACCGACGTGCGTGTGGAGATCATCTCACTCGGGATCCGGCAGCGGGGATTCGGCCGGCCCCGCGATCACATCGCCCTCGGGCGCGAACCGCGAGCCGTGACAGGGGCAATCCCACGTGCGCTCGGCGTCGTTCCACGCCACGAGGCAGCCAAGATGCGGGCACGTGGCCGACTTCAACGTCGGTGGCTCCCGATGCGTCGCGGTAGGCGGCGACCTTGGTGCCGTTGCGCTCGAGGATCTTCCCCTGTCCGCGCTTGACCGATCGCAGCATCCCGCGCCTCCGGGCCCGCAAACCGATCGCGAATCATGTAGTAGGGATAGTCCGCGTTCTCCTTGACGTATCGCCACAGCCCTCGCGTCAGCGCCTTGCGCGACGGGTCGAAGAGATCGGTCCAGGGGTTGGGCTTGCCGAGAATCGCGTCCACGGCCATCATCGCGCCCAGCGTGCCGAACGTCATGCCGTTGCCGCCGAAGCCGGTCGCGCTGTACTGGTGCTCGGCGGTGCGGCCGATGTACGGAAGGCCGTCCGGCGTCTCGATGACCTGGCCCGACCACCGGTGGCTCATCTCCACGCGGTCGAGCATCTGCTTCATAGTGTTTTCGAGCCGCTCGTAGCACGCGGACGTGTCGGCCGCCTGTCCGGTCTTGTGATCCTCGCCGCCGAAGATCACCAAGTCCTTCCCCTGCTGCTTCTCGACCCGCATGTAGTGGTACGGGCTCGACGAGTCCCAGAAGAGCGCGTCCGGCACCGTGCCTTTCCGCACACTCCCGGCGACAACGTAACTCGTGTACAGAGCGAGCTTGGTCTGGAAGAGGCTGGCGTCGAAGAAGCTCGCGAGCCCGACGACGGGGTTGTGGGTCGCGACGATGATGTCGCCGCAGTAGACGGTGTTCCCGTTGGCCTTCAAGGAGAGCGGCGACGCCGAGAACGACTGGACGTCGCTCAGTTCGAAGATCTGGCCCCGTCCGGTGAGGTTCCCGGCGAGAGCCGCCAGATAGCGGCGGGGATCGAAGCGCGCCTGGTTGTCGTAGCGGACGCCCGGACCGCCGAGCCACGGCACGTCGCTGACGTAGCTCACGTCGAATCCGAGCTCGATGGCGGCGGCGGCTTCGGCCTGAAACATCTCCACGCCGGCATCGCCGTCTTCGCCGAGCGGCTGATGCAGATACCCGTCGACCCACTCGAAACCGCAGTCGATCTCGTGTTCCCGGATCGTCTCGTCGATCTGCGCCAGTGCCGCGAGACCTGCGTCCCACGCCGCCTGGGCGTGGTCGCGGCCAAAGCGCTTGACCAGCTCTGCCAGAGGCGGTGTCCGTCACCATGGTCAGGTGCGCGGTCGTGTGGCCGGTGTCTACCGCAGCGCACCGCCCTCGCTCCAGGAGAGCGACGGTGAGCCCGGCCTTCGTCAGCAGGTACGCGGCGGTCAGCCCGGTCAGGCCCCCGCCGACGATGGCGACGTCGACGCGGAGGTCGCTCTCGATTTTCGGGAACCTCGGCATCGAGCTGGATTCCCAGAGCGGGGTCGTCTGGCGTTCGGCCGCACGTGTAGGCATGGAGGTCCGTCAAGCAAGCACGTCGCCAGTCTCGATGTTCCTGGTACGGCCGGTGCTATGGCTGTATCCAGGCCACCGGACTAGCTCTCCTGGCGTCCGGGTGCAGCGAAGTGGTAAACGCTGGTGCGAGGGTGGGGAATGGGGAACACAAATCACGCCGGCAGCGCGAGACCTCAGCAGTGGGCGGCGGTAGCGGGGACGCTGGCCCTCGCGGCTACCTGTGCTTTGGCGCAGGCCGCACTGTCTGCGCAGACGCTGCCCCTGGGCCGGCCGCTGACCCTCTCGGGGTGTGTGAAGCCATCGAACGTGGACGCCGCCGACGGGGTCGACACCGGTGCCAGCCGCGCCAGGCGCGACGGCCAGCCCGGTTCCGCCTGGCGGTATCGCCGACGCGCAATTCAGGCTCACCGATGTCGAGTTGCTGACGACGGGCGGGGAGGACGAGCCCGGCGCGCCGGCTGGCCCTGGTCCCGGCACGACGGCGAGTGCGGCGGCCATCGCGGCCCAGCAGGCGATCGCTACACCTTCAGGTGCGTTGTCCGGATCGCTGCCCCTGGGAACCGACAGCCTGGCGATCAATTTCGCGGTCTATGTAAATCACCGGGTGCAGGCCACGGGAACCGTGGCGGTGCAGGCAACGCCGGCAACGGGATTGAGCGCACCACGCACCATGAGCGAATCAGGGATGCAGGTGTTCAACGTGACGTCGTTGCGCCTGATCTCGACGACATGTCCGTAGCCTCGTTCACCGTCTCTTCCTTGGCCGCGACGTCGAGCCGCTCGGACTTGATCTCGACGCGGAGGCGGCCGAACAGGCTGAGATACACGTTGGCCATACCGGCCAGCGCGAAGAAGCTGATGACATATCCCCGCCAGTCGTCCAGCAGCAACCGGTAGCCGGTCAGCACGAGGACCACCGCCACGACGTAGTGGCTGAAGCAGGTACTCGCACGTGAACACGTAGAAGAACTTCCGTTGGGCGAGCGACCTGGCCCGCTGGCTTCGCAGCGTGCAGAAGTCACGGGGCTCCCGGAAGATCTCTTCGTGGGTGACCGTCCAGGCAATCGACGCCACTGGCAGGGCCAGCACGAACAGCCAGATCAACTGCACCCAGAGGTCTCCGAGGAGGCTAGCTCGTTCCATCGTGTGCTCAACGGTCGCGGAACCCCGGTTGCAGGAACCATTCCGAACCATGCCCCCGCGAACTCGTCTGTTCATCGGCACAGCCGGCTGGAGCATTCCTCGTGGATCGGCCCATCGCTTCCCGGCCGAGGGCTCGCACTTGTGCCGATATGCGCACGCAATGAACGGGGTGGAGATCAACAGCTCGTTCTACAGGCATCATGCGGCACGAACCTACGCGCGGTGGGCGGCCGCCACGCCCCACGGATTCCGGTTCGCGCTGAAGGTTCCCCGGCTGATCACACACGAGCAGCGCCTGCAGTGCGGACCGGCGCCCCTCGAGCGCTTTCTCGACGAGACGAGCGCGCTCCAGGAGAAGCGCGGACCCCTGCTCGTGCAGCTTCCACCTTCGTTCGCGTTCGATACGGCGACAGTCAACGCATTCTTCGAGACCTTGCGTGCGCGGTATGAAGGGGCAGTCGTCGTGGAGCCTCGTCACCAGACCTGGTTGACCGAGGAGGTGAATCAGCTGTTGGTCGACTTCAACGTGGCCCGGGTTGCGGCCGATCCCCCTCGCGCGAGCGGTGGTGGCGTTCCCGGGGGTTCCAGCGGCATCGCCTACTTTCGCCTCCACGGTTCACCGCGCACCTACTGGTCGAGATACAACCTGGCCTGCATCGACGAGCTGGCGCGCTCGGCCCGCAACGCCGCCGAGTCCAGCACCGAGGTCTGGTGCGTGTTCGACAACACGGCAGCCGGTGCGGCTATGGAAAACGCGTGGGAGCTCGCAGCCGCGCTCGGACATGCAGTTAGCCCGACGACTGCGAAGCACCTCGAAAACGGTGTGGCGTGAAGCCTATTTGCGGCGTGACGTTCGGCCGGCCTTACGACGGCGGGCCGGCGTGGCTGCCTTCCGGGACGAGGCCTTGCGCCGCCCAGATGCCCGCTTGCGGGCGGACTTGGGCTTCACACGCTCGGGCAACTCTTTGCGGCCGGTCGACCGGTTCCACTCCTCGTAGGTCTCGTCAGAAATCTTCCCGTCGACGAGCAACTGTGCGAACTTGCGGCGCTGGGCCTTGCTCTTGAACGGCATTCGCAATCAGGCCGGGCGCCGTGGCTCGGTCAGCCCGTGCATCTCTCCGAGCTTCGGCTCTGTGCCGGTCAACCAGCCCTTGACGAGCTCGAACAGGAGGACCGGCCGCGGTTTGTAGATGTCGAGGAATTCGGCCGCGTGGACGGTCACGCCGATGAGGACCATGCGCGGGTCGTCGGCCGTCCCATGACGGCTATCGCCCTCGTTGGGGAACCAGATCTTCCAGTCGGGCGCGTAGAGCTCGTGGATCTTCCCCGATCGCGTGACACCGCCGCCATGCCGGACACCGATACCCACTCGCTGCTACGGTCCCGGTAGTACGAGAGATTGACATGAGGATCGAACGCCAGGTCGTCGAGCTTGGCCGTACCCGCTCTCGTCACGAACCAGAGGTCCGCGCCGTCGGCCCGCTTCTGGTTGGCCATTGCACGCGCACGCAGATGGCCGCTGGGCCGGCGCGTCGTCATCATGGCGGTCTCGATGTCGTCGATGAGTTCGTAGAACTTCCCGAGGGGATCGGACATGGGTGGCCTCACGTGCGCTTCCGGCGGGAACTCGACCTGCTGGTGCTGCGCTTCCTGGTCGCGGGTTTTCGGGGTACCTTGGCGCCCTTTGCTCTGGCCTCGCTCAGGCCGATGGCAATCGCCTGCTTGCGGCTGGTGACCCGTTGACCCGAACTGCTCTTGAGCGTGCCCCTCTTGTGCCGGCGCATCGCAGAGGCAACGGTCCTGTCTGCCGACTCTCCGTACTTCGCCATCTGACTTCTCCTTCCGAAGCAGGCGCCACGCAAGCCCCGACTCTCTTTGCACGAAGCATTTGCCGTACCAGGGAGGACACGCGCAGCCCGGCCGTGAGAGGATAAGAGTCGCACTAAGAGGAGATGAGCCCGATGTCCCGCCTGGATGCCCTTGCAAATGATGATCTCCGCGACTTTGGAGCCCGCGCCCGCGATCAGTACGACACGTTCCGCGCGCAGAAGCTGAGCCTGAACCTCGGACGCGGCAAGCCATCGCCCGAACAGCTCAACTTCTCGAACGGCCTGCTGTCTGTTCTTGGGCCCGGTGAGTTCGCCGCCGCGGATGGATCCGACTGCCGCAACTACGGCGGCCTTCAAGGGCTGCCCGAAGCGCGCGCTCTCTTCGCGCATCTGGTCGGCGCGTCACCCGAACGCGTCATCGTCGCCGGCAATTCATCGCTCGAGTTGATGCACGACACGGTCGAGTGGGCGTGCCTGCGTGGCGTGCCCGGCGGCACGGCGCCGTGGTCCCGCGACGGCGCGGCGTTCCTGTGCCCGGTCCCCGGCTACGACCGCCACTTCGTTATCTGCGAGGCCTTCGGGATCGAGATGATCCCGGTGCCGCTGACAGGCCAGGGACCTGACATGGACATGGTCGAGCAGCTGGCCGCCGCAGACCCCAGGATCAAGGGCATCTGGTGCGTGCCCAAGTACAGCAACCCCACGGGCGAGGTGTACTCGATGGAGGTTGCCGAGCGGCTCGCCAGGATGAAGACCGCGGCACCCTGATTTCCGCGTCTTCTGGGACAACGCCTACGCGGTCCACCACCTGACGGCCCGGCGCCATGAAGTGGGCGACATGCTCGCGCTCTGCGAGCGGCATGGCCACGCCGACCGGGCTTTCGTCTTCGCCTCGACCTCGAAGGTCACGTTCGCCGGTGCCGGCGTCGCGGTATTCGCATCGTCACCAGCGAACGTCAAGTGGCAGCTGACTCAAATGGAGCGGCGGACCATCGGCCCGGACAAGCTGAATCAGCTTCGGCACGTACGTTTCCTGAAGAACGAAGCGGGTATCAGTGCGCTGATGGCGCAGCACGCCACCAGCATCGTGCCGAAGTTCAACGCGGTGCAGGAGAACTTCGAGCGGCTGCTCGGCGGCACCGGGGTCGCGACATGGACCAGGCCCGAGGGCGGCTACTTCGTCAGCTTCGACGTGCTCGACGGGTGCGCGCGGCGGGTCATCGAGCTCGCATCGCAGGCGGGGATCACGGTGGTGCCGGCCGGGATCGACCTTTCCGTACCGCAAGGATCCGCGCGACCGCAACATCCGCGTGGCGCCGACGTTCCCCGGTCTCGACGAAGTCGCGAAGGCGGCCGAGGGCCTGGCGCTGGCCACGCTCGTCGCCGCGAGCGACGCGCTGCTGACCGCTCGCGGGGCCCAGGTGGCGGCCTCCGTTCAGTCCTCGTAGCCCAGGATTCCTGCTCGCGCTTGACACGAGGATGGCGTGCGATGTATTAAACCTATAGGTTAATTAACCAATTGGTTTAACACAATGCACACCGACCCGTTGAGCGCCACCTTCGCCGCCCTCGCCGACCCGACCCGCAGGGCCATCCTCGCGCGTCTTGCCTCTGGCGAACGCTCCGTCACCGAGCTGGCTGAGCCGTTCGAGATGAGCATGCCGGCCGTTTCCAAGCACCTCCGCGTGCTCGAACGGGCCGGTCTCATCGTGCGCTCCCGCGAGGCCCAGTGGCGCCCCTGCCGCATCGAGGCCGGCCCTCTCAAGGACGCCGCCGACTGGACCGAACACTACCGGCACCTCTGGGAACAGCGCCTGGATCGGCTCGCCGGATACCTGCAACGGATGAAATCGAAAGACAAGGAGAAGCGATATGGTCGTCAGCCGCGCCGCAAACAGCGATAGCTTCACCGTGACCACGCCATCGGCGGAGGAGATTCGCATGACGCGACTCTTCGATGCGCCGCGCCGCCTGGTGTTCGAAGCCATGACGAAGCCTGAACACGTCACCGAGTGGTGGGGACGCCTGGGCGAGGGCTACTCGGTCCCGGTCTGCGAAATCGATCTCCGCCCCGGCGGACGATGGCGGTTCGTGAACCGGCATCCCAACGGCGAAGCCGCGTTCCACGGTGAGTATCGCGAGGTCACGCCGCCGAGCCGGCTCGTCTTCACCGAAATCTTCGAGGACTTCCCGGACGCGGTCTCCGTCGTGACCTCGGAGTTCGCCGACGAGAACGGCAAGACGCGGATGACGGTGACGGTGCGATACCCGTCGCAGGAGGTTCGCGACATGGTGATCTCGTCCGGGATGTCCCGCGGCGCCGGCATCAGCTACGATCGGCTCGAGGATCTCGTCGTCAGGCTGAAAGGATAACCTTCACCGCCGGCGGCGAAAAGGAGACCAGCCATGAACGCTCTGCTCTGGGTGTTACAGGTCGCGCTCGCAGCAGCCTTCGCGGCGCATGGCTGGCTCCTGCTCTCCCCTCCGGCCGATCTGGTCGAGGCCATGAATGCCATGATGAGCACGGCGTTCCGCGTCTGCCTCGGTGTGGCCGAAGTGCTCGCGGCCCTTGGGCTGACGCTGCCTGGCATCACGCGGATCATGCCAGGCCTGATCCCCCTCGCCGCGGTGGGCCTGCTGCCGATCATGGTGGGCGCGACGGTGCTACATGTACAACGTGCCGAACACAGCTCGGCGGTGATCACGGCAGTCCTCTTCGCCCTGCTCGCCTTCGTGGCCTACGCGCGCTGGAGCGTACGCCCGATTCCGCCGCGGGGTTCTGCCTCACGAGCGCCTTCACTTCCCTGACCGATCGCAGCTTCACTAAAGCCGAGCTGGCGCGGTACGGCTCTCGAATTGCACTGACGAAGCGTGCCGCCTGACGCGGCCAGTTTCGAAGGCGTGCGGCCTTCCGAGGTGCAGTGATGTTGATGACTTTGGCGATCATTCTGCTGGTGGCGTGGCTGCTCGGCGTCGTCGGGACCTACACCATCGGCGCCTTCGTTCACGTGCTGCTCGTCATCGCGCTGGTGCTCCTGCTGGTAATTTTGTGAGCGGGCAGCGCCCGGTCGTGTAGCCATGGAAGCCGTCGCCCTTGTTCTGTCGTTCATGCTGTCGGTCGTCATCGGCCTTGCCAGCGCACGCATGATCCTGAACGTTCTGCTCCTGGTCATGATGAGAGCCGCGGCGTCTTCCGGGCTGCCGCACAGCCCGACGCTGGTCACAGCGGATGCGAGGAGAGGCTGAATGAGCACAAAACATCTCGTCGGGGCAGCGCTGGTCGTGGGGGCTCTTGGTGTGCGCGACAACGGCCTACGCGCAGCAGCAGCAGCCGGATTACAAGTGGAACGTCGAGTTCGGCATCGGCTGGGACAACAGCATCAGCGGGAACATCAACTCGAGCGCCATCGGCTCGCTGAACAACCAGACGGTCGTCATCCTCAAGAATCGTTACGAGGACGTGTACGGGACCGGCCTGCACCTCCGCTTCGGCGGTGGGTACAGCTACAACGAGGTCGACGGAAGCGCGGGTCACGTTCACGCTCCAGTCGCTCGACGCGGACCTCGCGACCATGGGCGACTATGGCGCCAGCCGCCTCTACGGCCAGTACTCCGACTATCAGAGCTTCGGACTCGACGTGGGCCTCAGGCGCTACGGGCGCGTGGACACGAACGTTCGGCCGTACGCCGAGGGCACGATCGGCATCGGGTTCGTCGACAAGACCGACGTCATGCTGGTCGCGCCGCAAGCCAACCTCACGCTCGACGCGACGGACTTCTACGATCAGACGACGGCGTTTACGCTCGCCGGGAACGTGGGCCTGCTCTGGCAGGTGTCACCGCGGCTCGGGGTGTTCGGCCAGCTCGGCCTCCGCTATGTCACCGGCATGTCGGAGGTTGACGATTTCGTGGGCACGGGCCTCGAGACCATCAACGACAAGAGCTCGCGCTGGACGATGCCGTTTCTGGTGGGTGTACGGGGGAGCTTCTAATAGTCCTTAGGGCTTGGTCCTTCGGCCTTGGTCCTTGGGCGGGCCTTGGTCCTTCGGCGGCCTTGGTCCTTCGGCGGCCTTGGTCCTTCGTTCGTCCTTGGTCCTGGGTCCTTTGTTCGCATCATCGTCCTGGCGCGTAGCCACGCACCAAGCGCCAAGGACCAAGGCCAGCCCAAGGACTAAGGCCCGCCCAAGGACTAAGGCCGAAGAACCAAGGACCAAACGGCGACAGGTTCCTTCAGCGGCCTGTCTCATCGTGAGGCGCGTGGACCGGCTTGGACTCCGGTGACCACCGCTGCCTCAGGTACACCGCCAGCCACACCATCGACGCAATCGCCAGGAACTCGCTCTGCCAGTTCTGGAACGACTCGAACCAGAATCGGGCCGACGCGAGATATTCGCTGAAACTCGGCCGGGCACGGCCGTGCGACACCTGCTCATCGGCGAAGTCCGCGAACCCGCCCGCCGCGTGTGCGGCCCACGACACGAGGAACAGCAGCACGAAGGCCAGGCCGAGTGAATGCTCGTAGAGATGCAGGATCCAGCCGCCTCGCTTCACGGGCCAGGGCACGCCGGGCTCGTTGGCAAAGCGGCGCGGATCGGCATCGACGAGTTCGGTCGCGTGCGGCCGGCGGGACTCGGGCGAACCCTTCTGGACGAGGAAGGTCGTGAGCAGCACGAAGACCGCCATCTGCAGAAACTCGCTCTCCCAGTTCTCGAAGAGCGCTTCCCAGGGATGGCCGGTTTGCAGGTAGCCAGCCATGGTGACCTCCTTGCCGCCGTGGTCCCGCTGCTCGGCGTTGTACTCACTGAGGCCCGTCAGCATCTGCCCGGCCAGGAACAGCAGGAACAGCGCCCATCAGGACCAGCGTCAGCGCACGATCGTGTACCCAGTCCAGCACGCGCCCGCGGCGGGGGCTATTGTCCATCGCTCTTGAAGCCCCCTCAGGCATCGTCACCAAGGTCAGGCGGAAGGCCGCGCCCTCACAACGCGGCCTTCCGACAGGTGTGCTACCGCCGCCGGGCGCGCTTCGGCGTCGACGCTGACGCCGTCGCACGGCTCGCCGAGGTCATGTTTTTTCTCGCGGCGCCCTTGCCCTGTTTTCCGGCTGAGGGCGCTTCCATGTCCTCTTCGTCGTCGCTTTCGTCCGCCGTCAGCGATGCGCGTCGTCGGCGGCTCCCTGGTTGATGCCGCCGTCGGCGAGCGACGAGAGCTTCTTGTCGGCCGCCTTCTCCTCGTCGAGGTTCTGCTGGAGCAGGCCGGCCGCTTCTGTGTGGCCCATGGCACGGGCCCAGGCGACCAGGGTGCCGTATGCGGCCATCTCGTAGTGCTCGGCGCGCTGGCCCGCCGCGATGAGGCAGGCGTCCATCGTGCCTTCGTCGAAGTCCTCTTCCATGATCGACTTGCCCTCTTCGATGATGCCGGCAATGCCCTCGCAGTGCTTGCCCTTGGGCCTCTCGTCGACGCTGGCGAAGACTTCCTCCAGGCGCTCAATCTGACCCTTGGTCTCCTCGAGGTGCGTCTCGAACGCGTTCTGCAGATCCGGCGAACATGCCGCCTTGGCGAGTTTGGCCAGCGCCTTGGTCAGCTGGCGTTCGGCGTCGTAGGTGTCGCGGAGCTCATCGAGAAATGCGTCGTGAAGGGTACCTGTGGCTGCCATGATCCGACTCTCCTTGGTCACTGGGGTGTGTGCATCGGGGTTACACGCGCGGCGGATCGGTTTCTCGCAAGTAGTGACGATGTGCGGCAATGGCCGCGACAAAGGCGTCGTCAGGCACCTCGCCGTTGCCCTTGGCCGTGATGAGTCCCGGGTCGGGCTCGCCTGTTGGAAGAGCGAGCGGAATGCCGCAGGCCTCCAGCAGTCCGGCGCCGTCGCCGAGCACCAGCAAGGGGCTTGCAGTGGCGGTACTGGTCCTTGATGAACTCCATCATGCGTCCATCGGCTTTGAGTTCGTTGACCGCCGCCCGGCCGGCGGGTACGACGGCCGCGTCGAAAAGCACCGAGGGCGCGGCAGCGATGCTGACGTCCGCTTCCAGCGGATCGCCGGCCGCGGGCACGATCGGACCGAGCCGCGTGGCCACGAACCGGGGAACCGCCCCCTCCCTCGCCAGGCGTGCTGCCAGTTCCAACAGCGGCGCGGCGTCGCACCCGTCCGCGGCCAGAATCGCGACCCGGCGCGCCCGGATACTGCCGTCGCCAGGCCTGGCGAATAGCGAGAGGAAGACGACGTGGAAACTTCCGGCTTGATGGTCTTCTGAAGGGCCTTCGGCATCGGCGCCGGCATCTTGCGAATCCCCAGCCCTGTGGCGACGGCGACGGCCAGGTCCCGCGCGACGTTCATGAGCCCGGACACCATCCGTTCGCGAATGGCGGGGGTCTGGACCTTCGACAGCTCGAACCGGAAGGCGTTGATGATGTGCTGGCGCTCGACCTCGGTCTGGCTCTTCCAGAACAGGGTGGCCTGCGTGTAGTGATCGGCAAATCGTTCGGCGAGCCCGCGCACCTTGTGGTCGTCCTCTTCGCGCGGCTCCGGAAACGAGACGAACCCCTTCGCACCGGCCTGGAAAGGGCACCCGCCGCCGAGGGAATTCGGCTCGTACGACACCCGACCTCGATTGACGGCCTGTCGATGCATGCCGTCGCGCTGGTTGTTGTGAACTTGCGCGATCGGCGCGTTGATGGGGATCTCGTGGAAGTTCGGACCGCCGAGCCGTGAAATCTGCGTGTCCACGTACGAATGAATCCGGCCCGCCAGGAGCGGATCGTTCGAAAAGTCGATCCCCGGAACGACGTGAGCCACGCAGAACGCGACCTGCTCGGTTTCGGCGAAGAAGTTGTCGGGGTTCCGGTTCAGGACGAGCTTTCCGACCGGCACAACCGGCACGAGCTCTTCCGGGACGATTTTCGTCGGATCGAGCACGTCGAAAGAGAATCCTTCGGCCTGCTCCTCGGTGAAGATCTGCAGGCCCAGCTCGTACTCGGGATAGGCGCCGCCCTCGATGGCCTCCCACAGATCCCGCCGGTGGAAGTCGGAGTCCGCCCCGGAGATCTTGACCGCTTCGTCCCACACCAGCGAATGGGTTCCCGCCGCGGGATTCCAGTGGAACTTCACGAAATGGGACCTGCCGTCCGCGTTGACGAGCCGGTACGTGTGCACGCCAAAACCCTGCATCGTCCGGTAACTGCGGGGAATGGCCCGGTCGGACATGGCCCACATCAGCATGTGCCGTGATCTCGGGCATCAGCGACGCGAAGTCCCAGAACGTGTCGTGCGCGCTGCCGGCCTGGGGCATGCCGAAGTGCGGCTCGGGCTTGGCCGCGTGCACGAGATCGGGAAATTTCATCGCGTCCTGGATGAAGAAGACGGGGATGTTGTTGCCGACCAGATCCCAGTTGCCCTCGTCCGTATAGAACTTCACGGCGAAGCCGCGCACGTCACGCGCCGTGTCGGTCGAGCCACGCTCGCCCAGTACGGTCGAGAAGCGCACGAACACCGGCGTCCGCTTGCCCGCCTCCGCAAAGATGGAAGCCCGGGTGTATTTTTTCAACGAGGCTGTGCACTCGAAGTAGCCGTGGGCAGCTGAACCGCGTGCGTGCACGATCCGCTCGGGAATACGCTCGTGGTCGAAGTGCGTGATCTTCTCGCGCAGGATGAAGTCTTCGAGGAGCGTCGGCCCTCTGAGGCCGGCCTTGAGCGAGTGCTGGTTGTCGGCGACGGGCACCCCCTGGTTCGTGGTCAGCTCGCGGTCGCTGGAGTCCACGCGCACGCGATCGAGCGAACCGACGGTCGGGTTGTGACCGGGTTGTGCGGCGCCGCCGGTCTTGTCTGACGGATTGGCTTCGGACACCGTGCTGGCAACCGCCACTGCAGGGGCTTCGAACGATTCCCCCCGAGGTGGATCCTGGGCCGCGTCCACGCCGTATTCCTGAGCCTTGTTGGCGTTGAAGGGCCTGGCGGCCACGAGCGACTGAGTGCCGTTTGCCTTCTCCGCGGCTGGGTCGCCCGCGCCTGACTTGTCGCTCCGTGCGGGACCACTTGTTGTGGCGCGGCTGTTCCGCGCGTTTGCCTTCGTAGTTCTGGTCGGTTTTCGTGACTTCGCCATGGGTCAGGTTTCGCGCCTATTCAAATGCAGTTCAGTTCAGGGCAGTTCGCGGTGTCTGGACTCGCCAAGGCAATAAGGGAGCATTTCGCGTACCACCCAGTGAGACTGCGCTCGCAGGTCACTTCGACGAAAAGGTGCAGGCTGTGTGGACTGGCGTTCCAGATGGAGCGAATGTGAAGAACGCTGAGGGACCAACAAAGAGGAACGAGCTGACCGCCTTGTCGGCTCGATGTCTATCGGGTGCGGTCGTCGCGGATGCGGACTCTCTCTGACCTCTGCGGTATTGTGTCGGCCGCGGTGAACGATCAGCCCGCGTGTCCGCCCACGGTGAGCAACTCGCGAAGCCGCTGAACGTCTGGCGGTTTCACGACGTGATGGTCGAATCCTGCGGCGCGAGAACGCCGCTGGTCGTGCTCCTGGCCCCACCCGGTCAAGGCCACGAGCAGGATGTGGCGGTGGGCCGGCAGCGCGCGGATGCGACGGGCCACTTCGTATCCATCCATCTCGGGCATGCCGATGTCCAGGAGCACCGCGTCGGGCTTGAAGGCGTCGAGAGCATCGAGCGCAGCGGGGCCATCGTGAACCACCTCTACAGTCGCGCCGAGGATGACCAGCAGATCGCCAAGCGTGTCCGCCGCATCCACGTTGTCGTCCACGATGAGAATCCGGCGCTGTGGGAAGTATTTCTGGGCTGGCGCCTCGCGTGCTCCGGCGATACGCACCTCGATCACCGGAAGAGCCACGAGGAACTCGCTGCCCCGCCCCGGACCTTCGCTGCGGGCCTCCACCGTGCCGCCGTGCATGGTCACAAGACTTCGCACCAGCGTCAGGCCGATGCCGAGCCCGCCCTGCGCCTGGCGGCTCGACCGATCGACCTGGGTGAACATCTCGAAGACCGAACCGAGCAACTCGGCGGGGATGCCGATGCCGTTGTCGCGGACCGACACGACCGCGCGGCCTCCTTCCTTTCGAAGGCTCACGCCGATCTGCCCCCCGGGCCGGGTGTACTTCGCCGAGTTGTTGAGGAGGTTTGCAAACACCTGCGTGAGCCGGACACTGTCGCCGTGCACGATGACCGGCTCGCGCGGGCAGGTCCACGCTCAGCTGGTGTCCCGCGGCGTCGAGCACTGGCCGGCTGGTGTCGATGGCGGAGTGCAGAATGAACGCAAGATCCACCGGTTCCCGCTGCACCTCGACGAGCCCACGGGTAATGCGCGACACCTCGAGCAGATCGTCCACGAGCCTGACGAGGTGGCTGATCTGGCGTTCCATCACCGGTCTAACGCGGCTGACCACGGGATCCTCACTTCCGGCGGTCTTCAACAGCTGAACGGCGGTCAGCAGCGGGGCCAGCGGGTTTCGCAGCTCGTGGCCGAGCGTGGCCAGGAACTCGTCTTTTCGCCGATCGGCGAGCCGGAGCGACTCTTCCGCACGGGTGCGCTGCGCGAGGTGTTCACGAATCTGGTACTGACGCTCACGCGCCCGGAGCGCCGTGCGCACGGCGGTCATCAACGTGGATACCCGGAGCGGGCGCTCCAGCAGCGTCACGTTGCCCAGCATCCGGACTGCCTCGCCCGACTCGGAGGAATCGGCGCCCGGCCGCGTCAGTATCAGGATGGGAAGATCCGACCATGGCGGCTGCGATCGCGAGCAGCATGCCCCAGCGCGGCATTGTTTGCGGGCGACGCCGCCTCCTCGGGCACCAGGATGGCGCCAGCGCCTTGCCGGATCCCCTGCAAGCAGCTCGTCGAACGTTCGACAGACGCTCAGAGCGGATCCCGAGCGGCGAGAGGAGCGCCTCGGTTGTCGCAGCGTCCCTGGCTTGTTGCGGCCAGGAACAGCAGCCTGCCGTCGTGTTCCGGCTGGAAGCGGTCACGCGTCCTCGTCTGCGCGCGGGAGCGCGGCGGGGCCCTCGATACCTGGGGACGCCGGTCAGCACGCCGCTGAATTCCCGCAGCGGGGCGCCCACCGTGATCCGCCCGGAGTCGAGCCGGAAATCACGCAGCGTCCGCTCGTGCCTGCTGCCCCGTTTCTTCATCACGGAGATGGCCTGCCGCACTTCGCCCTTGTTCTCGAAGTAGCGGAGAAGAATGACCGCGTCGGCCAGGTACGTGGCATCGACGGGCGTCGACATCTGCGCGCCGATGAGGCCCTGGTGAGCCCCGATCAGAATCGTCGCCACGCTCTTCTGGCCCAGGAACATGAGCAGCTCGTGCAGCTGGATCATCAGGTGCCGCTCTTCCGGCATGGCGTTCATGTAGCCGTTCAAGCTGTCGATGACGACAACCTTCGCATGGTCCTTCTCGACCGCGCGGCGGATGGCGTGAACGAACTCGCCTGGCGTCAGCTCCGCCGGGTCAATCTGCTGGATCGTGATCGCGCCCGTGTCGATGTGCTTCTGCAGATCGACGCTCAGCTGAGCGCAGCGCGTCAGGAGAGTCTCCGGGCTCTCGTCGAAGATGAAGAGCGCTGCGCGTTGTCCGCGGTCCCCGGCGGCCGCCGCGAACTGCGCCGCCAGCGTGGATTTGCCCGTGCCGGCGGCGCCGACGATGAGCGTGCTCGTGCCCTCCTCGATACCGCCTCCCAGCAGCGCGTCGAGCTCGGCGATGTCGCTCTGCAGCTTTGCGCGCGTCGTCTGCCTGGCGATGTTCAGCGGCCACCAGCCGCGGGAAGACGTGAATCCCTCCCAGATAAATCACGTAGTCGTGGAATCCTCCGCGAAACTTCACGCCTCGATACTTGACGACCCGCAGCCGGCGGCGCTCGCCCCCGTACTCGGGGTTGAGCTGCTCGAGCAGCACGACGCCGTGCGCGATGCTCTGCATCTGCAGATCGTGGTCGGTCGCCGTCATGTCATCGAGCAGCAGGACCGTGCAGTCCCTGGTCGAGAAAAACTGCTTCAGCGCCAGTATCTGCCGGCGGTAGCGCAGCGCCGTCCCCGCGAGGAGGCGGAGCTCGGACAAGGAGTCGAAGACCACGCGCGTCGGCTTCAGCCGCTCCACATCCACGAGGATGGTCTTCATCGTCGACGCGAGCTCGATCTCCGAGGGATGAAACATCGTGTTCTGTTCGTCGGGATCGAGCGAGGCTCTCCGCCGGTACAGCTCGCGGATCTCGACGCCGTCGAGGTTCCAGTCATGAGACACCGCCACGTCGCGGAGTTCGTCCTCGGTTTCCGAGAGCGTGATGTACAGCACCGGCTCGCCGCGGCGCGCCCCGTCCATCAGGAACTGCATCGCGAGCGTCGTCTTCCCGGATCCGGGCCTGCCCTCGATCAGGTAAAGACGGCGGCGGGTGAACCCCCCGCAGAGGATGTCGTCGAGACCCGGTACTCCTGTCGGGGCAACGGGTCGGGACCTGGCGGTCGAGATAGTCTGCGTCACAGTCGCGGTCTCCTCAGACGGTCGTAGTGCTCACGGGGTGATCTGGTCACGATCACCACCAGTCTTTCTCCTGACGACGGTCTCCAGGAAAGCCCTCAACGCGTTGACGTCCACGGGCTTTGTAAAGTGGCGGTCGAAGCCGGCCTGGGCTGCCCGGGCCTTGTCTTCCTGCTGCCCGAGGCCCGACAGCGCCACTAGCGCCATCCCGGCCGTTTCCGGTTGCTTCCGAAGCTCCTCCGCGACGCTGAACCCGTTCAACCCCGGCATGCCGATGTCGAGGATCGCCACGTCAGGCGTTGTCGCCAAAGCGGCCGCCAGGGCCGACGGGCCATCGAAGGCCGCGCTCACGGTGTGACCGTCGCCCGTCAGCACGAAGCTCAGCATCTCACGTCCGTCCTGATTGTCATCGGCCACGAGGATGTTCAACGCACGGACTTGCCGCGGGCTCGCGAGGGCCCGCCGGCTCGGCAGGTGGCAGGCCGTGCGGCTCGATGGGCAGAACGACGGTGAACTCGGTGCCGGAACCCAAGCCGTCGCTGCGCACCTCGATGGTGCCGTGGTGCGCTTCCACAAGGCTGCGAACGAGGGTGAGCCCGACGCCGAGACCAGCGCGCGTGCGCTCCAGAGAACGATCGCCCTGCATGAACATCTCGAAGATGTTCGGGCAGCACTTCCGGCGCGATGCCGATGCCCGTGTCACGAACCCTGATGCGCACCTGCTGGTGCGGTTCCGCGGGGTTCGCCGGCGGTCTCCGCGATGAGCCAGATGTGGCCACCGGGCGGCGTGAACTTCACGGCGTTGTTCAACAGGTTGACCAGCACTTGCGTCAGCCGCACCGGATCGCCGTCGAGCGTCACCGGTTCGTCGGGCAAAGACACCGTCAGCGCGTGCTTCGCGGCGGCGATCGATGGCCGGCACAGCTCCACGGCGCCCGCGACGAGCGTAGAGAGGGCGAGCGGTTCCTTCCGTAGTTCGACCTTGCCCTGCGTGATGCGGGACACGTCGAGCAGGTCGTCCACAATCCGGACCATGTGGTTGACCTGCCGTTCGAGCACCTGCCGGGCCTTGCGTGCTCGCCCGGGATCCTCGCCGCCCTGCCGCATGATCTCGAGGGCGAAGCGCATCGGTGCCGAGCGGATTGCGCAGTTCATGAGCAAGGATGCCCAGGAACTCGTCCTTGCGGCGGTCGACGAGCCGTAGGGTCTCGGCGTCCATGCTGCAGCGCCTCGGCCTCGCCGCGACGCCGTCACGTCCTCGATGGCCAGGAGCAGCAGCGTGGCGCATGCCCTGTGCCGGATGATGCGGCGCGTATTCAGCACGAGAGTGCGCTCGGCCCTGTCCCGGCAGCACCCGGTCGATCTCGACGTTCACGAGCTTGTTCCCTGCCGGCGCACGCGTGTGACCAGTGCCGGCTGTGATGAGCCGATCGGCTCCAGATTCCGGCGCCGCTCTTCCAGAACGATTCTCGCCCTCGACGGCCTCGGCCTTCAGGCCGAACAGCCCGATAGAAGGCCTCGTTTGCCAGCCCTACGCGGCACCTCCGCATCGAGCACGACGAGCGGTTCTCTGGACCGTCTGCACGATCGCCAGCGCATAGTCGCGCGCCTCGGCCACCTCGTGGCTACTTACTTGATGAGATTGATATCGACGGCTACGATCGTGGCGCCATCGATGCGATGGTCGGCCGTGCTGGTACGGGCTGAACCCGCACCACCCACCATCGCCCGGCGTGGTCGGTGACTTCGCGTTCCCACGGGCTGCACGATGCCGATGACCCCTCGATGATGTCTACGCCGATGCCGTCGACGAAGAGCGACGACTTGATGTGCTCAATCGAACGCCCGACGTCGGAGGGCAGCAGATTGAACACGCGCTGGGCGGCCGGCGTGAGGCGGCGGATGCAGAGGTCGCGCCCGACGGTCACCATCGCGAGGTTGGCGCTGCTGATGAAGTTCGATAGATCGTCGGTCAGGGCATCCAGTTCGCGGTTCCGCAGCTGGAACTGCTCGTTGACCGTGATCAGCTCCTCGTTGGCCGACTGGAGTTCCTCCTTGGTCGTCTCCAGCTCTTCGGTTCGTGCTCTGGAGCTCCTCGTTGCTGGACAGGACTTCTTCGTGGGCAGGTGCGCAGTTCCTCGTGTGGACACATCCTGCTGATCGGACGATCGCTCTGCAGGTATTCCCTGGTCGCGGCGAGCTCGCGGCGCAACGAGTCGGTGTCACGTCCGCTGGTCGACGCATCAGCCGGACGCGCGGCCGTGGACCACCTGGCCAGTCCTTCGGCTCGAACAGCACCAGCAGGCAGCAGTCCGGACTCTGGACCGTGGTGACCGGAAGGATGCGCAGGGTGAATTCAAGATCCGTGCCGGCGTCGGAAATGTGGAGGGCCTCGCGGACGACCGGCGCCTTCGTGGCCTTCGCCTCGGTCAGGGCACTGCGAAGCTCCATGAACAGCCCTTCCTTCGCGAGGCGGAGGATGTTCATCGTCGGCTGGCCGGCGGGCGTGTCGAGGAATGGCGACATCCGGCCGCGGAAACTGCTGGATACTCGAAGTCGTGGTTTACCAGGACGCTCGGCGGGGCGTAACGCGCGAGCGCGAGGCGATCGGACTCGCGCTGGAAGTCTGCCGGCGGAATGCCGGGGGGCCGGGACGGCTGGACAGGGTCGCCGCCGCCCAGTCGTTGGTCAGGAACGTCAGCGGGACGCGGACGGCGCCTTCCTTTTTTCGATAGATCTTGTGCGCGCGGTTGACCAGCTCGAACAGGTTGGCAAACGGCCCGATGGTTTCGGCCAGACCCAGCACGAGGAAACCGCCGGAGTTCAGCGCAAAGTGGAAGACCGGCAGGAGGCGCTCCTGGAGTCCCCGACGACATGTAGATCAGCACGTTCCGGCACGTCACGAGATCGACGCGGGAAAACGGCGGAATCCACGGTGATGTTTTGCCTGGCGAAGACGCACAGCTCGCGCAGCTCCTTCTGAATGCGATACCCGCCTGTTTCCTTGGTGAAAGACCCCCGCAGCGCTCGGGGCTGACTTCCGTCTCGATGCTCTCCGGGTAAACACCGGCGCGAGCCTTGTCGAGCGCTAAAGGGTCGCCCAGGTCGGTGGCAAAGATCTGAAGCGACCGCCCTGAGCTGGAGGCCGTGCAGGTACTCGGTGAGCAGCGCATCGCAATCGAATAAGGCTTCCTGCCCCGTGAGCAGCCGGGCACGCACACGCGAATCGCCAGAGCTATTGCAAGGCTGCCTGGCCAGCCAGTGCCGCGAAACACTGGCGCTTCAGGTCCTCGAACATCTCCGGGGATCGCGGAAGAAGCTCGTCACGTTGATCGAGCACGTCGCGGTACAGCGCGTACAGCCTCTGCGCAATCGCGCTCGATGAACTGCGCGTACTCCTTCGGCCGACTTGAAGACCGCGCAGGAGGTGATACGGCGGGCTGTACGGCACTTAATGGTGGTGTCGCGAGTACCCTGGCTGAAGTCCACACCCGACGACGCGGCGAAGCGCAGTAATCACGTGCTGAAACCCGTCCCCGTCGTCCCTGCCACCGCCTGGGTCAGGCTCGCTGACGGTTCTGAGGTAGGGATGCTTCGGCAGCGACGCGAGGCGCTCGGCAATCTCCTCAGGGGGCAGCACGAGATCGATGGCGCCGCTGCCGATGGCGCTTTGCGGCATGCCTCTGTGCTGGGCGGTCTCTTCGTCCTGTGCGAAGGTCACGCCTCCGGCAGCCTTGATCTCGCACACCCCCAGCGCGCCATCCGAGCCGGTGCCCGAAAGGATGACGCCTACAGCATGGGGCCCTTGCACCGAGGCCAGCGAGCGCAGGAAGTGATCCACGGGATAGTGCGGGCGTTTCGAGTCGGGACGAACCGTCACCGACAGCACACCGTCGGCAATCGCAACGTTGGTATTGGGCTGGATGACGTAGACGTGGTCGGGTTTGACCTTCGCACCGTGGACCGCTTCCTCGACCCTCATCGAGGTGTGCGGCTGCAGGAGCGCAGACAGTCGGCTTTCCGCATGCGGATCGAGGTGCTGGATCACCACGAGCGCGAGCCCGGGGCGCGGCGGGAGCGCTGCAATCAATTGGGTGAGCGGCGCCAGGCCCCCGGCCGAAGCACCCAGTCCTACCACCGGAAACGGGTTCTCAGACCCCTGAGCCACGACTGAAGTATATGGCTCTCAGAAGGACTTGAAGGATGAGCTTGGCCTCGCTCCGCGTGTTATCGTCCGGCACCCGTGACCGCTCTCGACGTCGCCGTCATCGCGCTCTATCTCGCCGCCGTGATCGGCGTGAATCGCTACTGGGCGCGCCGCGTGGACGTGGCCGGATGGCTGACCTCGAAGAACAGCATCGGCCTCGGGTTCCTCGTCTTCACGGTGGTCTCCACCAACGTCGGCGCCGGCACCATCGTCGGCACGGCCGGGTCGACGATGCACCAGGGAATCGGGCTGGGAGTGACCTACGGCGTCGGGGTCATGATCGGGTTTCTGGGTCATGGCCGCGGTCGCCGGGCGGATCCGTCGCCCTCACGCCGGTCGGCGAGCGAGCCTCGTTCTCGGAGTTCTTCCGGCGCCGCTACAACCGCGGCGTGGGCATTGCCGTCGGCGCCGCCGTCGCGGTGCTCTACTTCTTCTACCTCGCGGCGCAGTTCAGGGCGCTCGGCGGCATTCTCGAAGTCTGGGGCGGGTGGGACGCGAGCGCCGCGGGCATCGCCGCGGCGGTGCTCGTCGTGTGGATGACGGCTGGTTCGGGCATCCGGAGCGACTTGTACACCGACGCCATCCACTTCTGGGCGATGGTCTGCACGATCACCGCCGGCGTTGCCGCCGAGATCGTGCGTCATGGCGGCTTCGGCGGGATCGCGGAGACGCTTCGCGCGCAGGGCCAGTGGGAAATGCTGACCGACCCGTACGCCTTCGCGGGGCCCGCGTTTGTCTGGGTGGGCATCGGCACGGGTGCGCTGCTGGGCCTGCCGGCGATGGAAAACTGGCAGCGGGTGGACGCGGCCACCGACACACGCGCCGCCCAGCGCGCCTTCCTCTGGTCCGGTGTGCTGAACGCGCTGTTCTTCGCCGGTGCGGTCACGCTGGGCCTGGTGGCCGCGGCATCGCTCCCTCCCGACACGCCTTCGAACCACGTGCTGTACAGGTTGATCCAGGTGTCGCTGCCGCCTGGCCTGGTCGGGCTCGCGGTGGCCGGGCTCTTTGCCGCCATCATGTCCACGGCGAACACGATGCTGATGGTGGCCGTGTCGGCCCTGCTGACGGAGGTCATCTACGCCCGCGACGAGCAGGTCGCGGCCGTGCCAGACATGCTGCGCACGACGCGGCGGCTGACATGGGCGGTGGGTTCCGCCGCGATGGCGATCGGCTACCTGCAGCCGCAGATCATCAGCCTCATCCAGGCGGCCCTCTGGGGATCGGGCCTGCTGCTGCCCGCGATCATCGGCGGCCTGTGGTGGCCGCGCGCGAACAGCCGGGCTGCGCTTGCCAGCCTGTGTGTCGGCTTTTCGTTCAATGTCGCGCTGTCGTTCGTGCCGGGCCTGCAGGACACGGCGTGGATGCCGGCGCTCGGGGCCGGCACGCTCGCGTTCGTGATCGGCGCACTGACAACGCCGCACGTGACATAGGTCTGCCATGGCCGCAGGCGGCAGAGAGCGGCACCGCCCGTGCATCGATGTACGGCAAGGAGGCTTGCAAATGCGCACACTCTGCCCGGTCCCAGGGGCGGTCGTCATCGCCCTCCTCTGCCCCCTGGCACTTTCCTGCGCCCCAACTCTCGCGACACAGGCCGACACGCGCGGGCTCGGCGGGACCTCCTGGCAGCTCGTGCAGATTCAGTCGATGGACGACAAGACCAGCACGCCCGACGATCGTGCGAAGTACACGATGGCCTTCAGCGCCGACGGGCGCGTCGCGATGCGCATCGACTGCAACCGTGGCAGCGGCACCTGGAAGTCAGAAGGCCCCAGCCAGCTCGAGTTCGGGCCACTGGCCATGACGCGTGCGGCATGTCCTCCCGGATCGCTGCACGACCGCATCGTCACCGACCTCGCGTACGTTCGTTCGTACATCCTCAAGGGCGGGCATCTGTATCTCGCGCTCATGGCGGACGGCGGCATCTACGAATTCGAGCCGGTTGCTGGCGGGTAGGCTTGTCGGCTTCGTGTCGCGCGTGAAAGCCGCAGTCGTCTCCGCGTGTGGCCCGGCCTCGCGACAACGCCTCAGGCCGCGCACACCTAAGGACCAAGGCCAGCCAAGGACCAAGGCCAGCCCAAGAACGAAGGCCGAAGGACTAAGGACAGTCACAGCTCTGCAGTTCTGATCTGTAGAGCTTCACAAAAAAAGTGGGACTGAGGGTTTCCCCGTATTGTTCCCGTCAAATCGGATCGCCATACTCCTCGCTTCTGATCGGCGGAGGGAACGATGGCGTTTTCGATCGAGATCACCAGGCCCGACGATCTTCTCAGGCTGCGTGTCGATGCGCGCAACATGCGGGTCGATCGAACCGGCAACAGTTCCTCGCTGGTGGTCGAGGACACAGCGCAGCCCGCGTTTCTCCTGATTCACCTCGCGCCACAGGCGATCGCTGAAGGCGCCTTCTTCGAAGTAACGCCTCCCGATCCCAACGTCCAGCCTGACCTTCCACCGGGGGCCTCGCCACAACCGGTTCCCCCCGCTCCCCCGGCGCCTCCACCCGGATCGACTCCAGCGCGGATGGCGCACGGCAGCCGGCTGGTGTTCAAGGTGCCGGCGAACGCCCGCATCCCGCTGACGATCGAAGGCCTGCTGGACTGGTCCACGCTCGAGCTGAGCGTCAACGGCATCGCAGCCATCGGTCCCTCGCCAACGCCCGCGCAGATTGCGGCCGCGCCCGCTATCGCGAAACCTGCCGAGACCGAAACGGCACTGGAGCTCCCCTACAACCTGATCGTGTCGCCGACGGCCGACGTCCGCTGGGGCCATCGGCTTCCGCCGTTCACGTCGCGCGGACGCACCGAGCTCTGGCACACCCGAATGCAGTGGCCGGGAGCGTCGAAGCCCGAAGAGCTGACGCTGCAGAAGCCGGCGCCGCTGCGGGCCATCTGGTCCGACGACTACAACACGCCCATCGGACTGGATCCCAACCAGGAGGATCCGGATCTGGTTCTTGCCGCGATGTCGCCCAACGACCGGCACCAGATCGTGGTGAAGACGTCGGCGTTCCACGGCTACGAGGCAGAGATCACGCTCTCGCTCGGCGGCGGGTTTGGCGGCGGAACCTTCGCTGAGAGGCTCTCACCGCTGGCGGGGGCCGGCTTCGAGCTGAAGTACTGGGTGCCCTTCGTCCCGCAGCCCTTCTACGCCGATCAGTTGATGCTGTCCTCGCTCGGCGGATGGCTGCGATCGCGAGGGAACTGGGACGTCGTCCGCAAGGCGAAGCCGGTCTCGAGGTTCGAGGCATTCGATCTCAGCGACATCCTGCGCCAGGTACGCCCGCGTCAGCCGGTGCCGGGCCCCGGTCAGGCCGGCGACCAGCTGCTCGCGCGCGCGCCGATCGGCATCGGCATCCTGCAGCCGGCCGGACCGGAGACCGACCTCGACCTCTCCGAGTGGGTGCACGTGGCCGCCCAGGGCCGCGACCACTATGTCCGGATCGTGTACGAGGGCGAGCTCCTGCCGTTCCACAACCGCGCGGCGCTCGTGAAGGTGACCGAGCGCAAGTTCAAGGACGACGGCGGCCCCCTCATCGTCGCGCGCATGTACCAGCGCTACTTCATCGTGGTGCGCGAGCCCGAAATGCACTTCGGCAAGTCCGACCACGGCATGCCCTTCAAGAAGGTGCGGCTCACGACGCTCGTCACGCCTGACCTTGCCAAGCCCGAGCTGGTCGGCCCTCGATCGTTCTGGGTCGAGGTCATGATGTCTCCCGCCAGCAAGGCACGGTTCCCGTTCCACGTGGTCGGCACGGATGCGGGCGACAACGAGGTCGACTTCACGATCCCGATGCTGTTCTTGTCCAGGGCCGCGACGGACAACGCCCGCAAGGCCGTGATCGCCGTCTACAACGACAGCAGCAGCGTGAAGGCGATGGCCGATCGCAGTGCCACCGTGCCCGGGCAGAAGATCCTCTTCGCCCCTCGTGATAACAGTGCACCGACCGACAACTCACTGCTGTCCACACGCACGCTGACCTTTGCCCTGCACAACGAAGCGACGCGGCTGCTGAAGGCTGAAGTGAACGTGCCGCAGGTACAGGAACTCCTGGGTACCGATGCACCCACGACGATCCGCCTGTATCCGGGTTTCGTGAACGGGGCGCTCGATGCAGCGAGCGGCGTCTTCGCCGAGGTCGTCTCGACGACGCCGGCGGCCGGCGATCCATTCGCGGCAGTCACGCCGACCACGCTGGGCGTCGCGTTCTCGAGCGACCAGGCCGGTGGCTTCGCCACGCCGAACATGGGCGTTTCGACGCTCACGCTCAAGCGCGGACCGCTGGCCGGCAAGGTGGCCGATGCCGTGGCGGACACGTTCGACCCCAAGACGTTCTTTCCAGCCGGGACGGCCGCGCTGTTCGGCACGTTCGATCTCTTCTCCCTCCTGCTCGACGCGACGGTCGGCGAGGGTGCGCCCAGGCTGCAGACCGCGTCGAAGGACATCCCGAGCGGGAAGCTGCTCACCGCGACGCTCCACTGGGAGCCCAAGGTCAAGGACGTGCTCAAGCTGCCGCCGGGAGGTCCCAAGGCGATCGCCGAGTTCAAGAAAACGGGGCCGACCAAGCTCGTCGTCGACGGCGTCATCGAGAAGCGGCTGACGTTCGACCCGTCGGGCGTTCCTTTGGTGGACCCGCCGACGTCCCACTTCACGGGCACGCTCAACGCGTTTCAGGTCTCGCTCCTCGAGGTCATCACGGTCCGCTTCGTCGAATTCGGTTTCGAGTCGCGCAGCGGCCAGAAACCCGACGTCAAGGTCCTCCTGGATCCGCAGAGTCCGCTGACCTTCACCGGCGATCTGGCTTTTGTGGAGGAGCTGCGAAACGCCATCCCGCCGGATCTGTTCGGCAAGGGCCCGAGCCTGGATCTCTCGCCCACGGGAATCCGGGCGGGCTTCGCCTTCGCCCTGCCTCCGGTGGCCGTCGGTGTGTTTGCGCTGAAGGACGTCAGCCTTGGCGCCGCGCTCACGCTGCCGTTCCTCGACGGCCGGCCGTCGCTCGACTTCAACGTTTCCGAGCGGCCGCACCCGTTCCTGCTGTCGGTGGGCATCTTCGGCGGCGGCGGGTTCTTCCACCTGCAGCTCGACACGGCCGGCTTGAAGATCGTCGAGGCCGCGTTCGAGTTCGGCGCAACGGCGTCCGTGGACCTGGGTGTCGCAAGCGGCGGCGTCCACATCATGGCCGGGATCTACTTCAAGCTCGAACGCAAGGAGCCCGGCACGGACCTGGCGCCGACGCTCACCGGGTACCTCCGCATGGGCGGCTACCTGAGCGTCCTCGGCCTCATCAAGATCTCGCTCGAGTTCACGCTCAGCTTCACCTACGACGGTGGGCGCGACAAGGCGTACGGGCGCGCCACGCTCACAGTGCAGGTCGAGATCGTGTTCTTCAGCGTGTCGGTTGAAATCACCGTCGAGAAAGCGTTCGGCGGATCCAGTGGCGACCCCACTTTCGGACAGCTCTTCCCGGCCTCTGCCACGTGGGAGGAGTACGCCGAGGCGTTCGCGTAGCGGAGTCAGAGATCATGGCGAGCACACATACCGTTCTCTTCACGGTGGTCCCGCGCGGGCTCAGCATGAACGGCACGACGCTGCCGGTGTCCGTGCTGGTCTCTCCGCGACTTGTCGGAGCCGACCGTCTCGACGCCTTTCCGGACTGGGTCGACTGGACGCAGAAGGTCAAGGCCGGCGCCAACCTCGTGTTTGCATGCGGCACCCGGACGGCCACGGTCCCTATCAAGACGGGCCCGCTCGAGCCCGATCTGTGGCGAGCGCTGTTCGGCCCCCGCACTTTCGTGCGGTCGCGCAAGTTCGACGACTACTCGTCGCACGGCGTCATGTCGTTCTCGGTGCGCGAGACGCTGAGCGCCCTCAAAGCGGTCTATCAGGAAGCCGGCGTCGTGCTGGCGCTGCCCGATCCACCCGACGAAACCGATCCCAACGAACCGGAAGAAGGCCACTCGCGAGGCCCGGCGATCACCAACCGGCAGCGCCTGGGCGCCATGCTGAACGGCCTCGACGTTCACTGGAACCGTGACAACGCCAAGCGCTGGCGCGCCATCGCCCGCCACCGCAGCCTTTCCGCCAGTACGGCACGCGCGCTCAACGGGCCGCTGGACGCGGAGGGCCTGATCACTGCGGCGCGGAACCCCGCGGCCTTCCAGAGCATCGCCGGTCCGTTCAGCGCCTACCACCACATGCCGACGCCGACCAAGGAGCAAGCCGGAGAGGTGGCCATCGATCCGAAAACGTTCGACTTCCACCAGGCCCTCAGCGCGCTCGAGGCCCATCCGCACCTGCAGCGCGCTCTCGGCATCGTCTTCGATCTCGATCTGCCACTGGACCTGATGCCGGCCACGACGACCAGCACACCAGCGAACCTGTCGGTGAAGTCCACGACGATTGCGTGGCAGCTCGCGCCCAAGTCGCACCCGCTCCAGACCGCGTGCCTTCACGTTCAGGCCGGCAACGTGACGCTCTTCTGCGCGGCGCCTCGAACGCCTGCCGTGGGCGGGTCGCCTCTCCAGGTGCTGGGTCTGCTCAACCTGGATCCCGCGAAGTTCGGCCTGGCCCAGGTCGACGTCGACGGGGCGATGCACAAGGTCATCACGACCGCGGAGATCTACAACAACCCTGATCCGGGACGGAGCGTGCTTCCTGTCGACCCGGAGCCCGCGCCGCATCCCGACGTGTTCGATCCCGAAGCGACGCTGCCCTCGATGCGCTCAGGAGGCCTGCAGCTGTACGTCGACGGGAGAGGCGCCACAACGGTGGATGCGATCCAGCAGTCCAAGGCCTTCAATCAGGCGCTCGAGTCGGGCGGCGCGCAGCCGCGTCCGTTCTACGCTGAAGACCTCGTGCGCGGCTACCGCCTCGACATCTGGGACTCGCGGACAAACGCCTGGCACTCCCTGCACCGCCGAAAGGGCAAGTACGCGATCGGCGACCACGAGCTGCCGTTCACGACCGACGATGAGGAGGGGTTCTTTCAGCTGGCCGCGACGCAGCCCGCGCCCGGCCCCAACGCGGAGAAGGATCTCTACGTGCACGAGATCATCGCGCGATGGGCCGGCTGGAGCCTGAGCGTGCCGTTCCCGGGCAAGGCGCTCAGCCGCTACGGCGACCCCGACAAGGCCATTCCGCCCGATGGCGACGATCCCGAGTATCGAACCGACGAAGCGCTGACGGCGTTCAAGGTACGAGCCACGTACAAGGTGGTTCCGGGAACTCTGCCGCGCCTCCGCTATGGTTCGCGGTACCGCATCCGCGCCCGCGCCGTCGATCTCGCCGGCAATAGCTTGAAGGTAGACGACCCGATCGCCGCCACGCTCTCCCTCATCATGGGCCTGCCCGCGCGATCCGGAAGGCCAGGTGTATCTACGCTACGAGCCGGTGGCCGCACCGCTCGTTGTGATCCGCGACGAGGCGGCCGTCACAGGCCCGGGATCTGCCATCCATCGCCTCGTCATCAGGTCGCTCAACACCGGTCCAGACAAAGACGACGTCGCACCGGACCTGACGGCCAGCGATCGCCACATCCTGCCGCCGCGCACGAGCGTCGAGCTGGCCGAGCGGATGGGGATGTTCGATGGCGCCGACGGGAAGCTCAAGAGCGATCCCGCCACGTGGACGCTGGCGGTCGAGCGCGACGAGGGCCACCTGACACAGGCGACGTTCGAGATCGCAGGCAAGGTCGCCAAGGACGTCCCCATCGAGGCTGGCGCGTCCGTCGACGCGCTGCCCTACTTGCCGGACCTCCTCTCGCGCGGTGCAGCGCTGCGCGATCTGCCCGGGTCTACCGGCAAGTCGGTGGGGCGCGCTCGGCCGGACGATCCAGCCGGCGGGCCGGTGCCGTACTCGGCGCTGGCCGACATCAATCCCCGGCCGGGCTCGGCCACGCTCGTATCGTTCACCCCCGCGGACAGCACCGTAAAGGACTGGCCCGAGACCACCGGGTTTCGACTCGCCCTCGGCGAGCTGCCGGCCAGCGAGAAGGACGCGAGACCGCGCTGGGATCCTGATGCGCGGCTCCTGACCGTCTTCCTGCCCAAGGGTCAAACGGCGGTCGTCCCCCTCAGCAGCTTCATGACGCCTGCGGACCTCGCCCTCATGGGACAGTGGCAGTGGCTGCGCGAGTTCGTCGATCTGGTCACGATCTTCGGAGCGCAGCCCGCGCACCTGTTGCCCGACCAGCCCGTCGATCTCATCGCGCACGTCCTGCAGCGCGCAGTAGAGGGTGGGCACTGGATGATCAATCCGCCCACGCTCCTGACCCTGGTTCACGCAGTGCAGCAGCCGATCGGGCGGCCCGCGTTTGCCGCGCTCAACATCGAGCACAGCGATCTGATCGGCGAGTACTACCTGCAGCTGGATCGCATGCGCGGACGGACCGACCCACAAGAGCTCACGCCCATCACGGCCTGGCGGCGTCTCCACGAAACGTCCGCCTACCTGATGGGCGCGCTCCGGATTCACGGCGCCAGCACGGCCAAGGTGGACGTGCGCGCCGAATGGGACGACCCGATCGACGTCCCCGGCAAGCCGTTTCTCGAAAGCCGGTTCGAGACACACGTGGACGAGCTGCCGCTCCCCCGCCCGCGCGAAGGCTACCTGGTGGCGCCTGGCAAGAAGAAGCGGCGCGTCGGCTACTACGACCCCGAGAACAACCAGATCGCCATGGTGCGATACGGCGACCACACGGGCCCCGCTTCGACATCCTCGAAGTACTTCAGCCAGGCCGCTCCCAGGCACGAGCTGGGCGACACGAAACGGCACCTGGTGCGCTACAAGGCCGTGGCCACGTCGCGCTATCGCGAGTACTTTCCGGCGGACCTCGACTTCACCCGAACGAGCGACGAGGTACTTGTTGACGTGCCCGCATCCGAGCGCCCGCTCGCTCCAGGCGTCGTGTACGTCGTACCCACATTCGGGTGGCAGCGCCAGGTCGACACCAACATGAAGCGAAGCGTGCGCTTCGGCGGCGGCCTGCGCGTCTACCTGGAACGCGGCTGGTACTCGTCCGGCGCCGGCGAGCTTCTGGGCGTCGCGCTCTGGAACGGCGCCAATGGCCTGCTGAATGACACGGCGCGGGACAAGTTCAAGCCGTTCTTCACCCAGTGGGGCATGGATCCCATCTGGAAGACGGCGGGGCTGACTTACGCCCCGGCGGTCCGTCATTTCCCGGATGCCGTCGCCTCCGACACGTACGTCTCGCTCGAAGAAGCCAGCGCGCGCACCGCGGACGGACAACCCGGGCGCGTGGACGTGGTGGGGTTCAAGCCGGAGCTCGACGAGACCCGGGACCTCTGGTTCGCCGACCTGACCATCGACGTTGCTGGAAGCCCTTCGGAGTTCCTCAAGAACGCCACGTACCAACCGTTTGTGCGGCTCGCCCTGGTCCGCTACCAGCCGCACGCGCTCGACGATGCGCGGATCTCGCGCGTGGTGCTGGCCGGCTTCGCGCAGCTGATGCCCGATCGCACGGCGCTCGTGACCGCGGACCCTCATCATCCGCGGACCCTGCGCGTCGTCGTGAGCGGCGTCGCTCCGAGCGGTCCGATTCCTGTTGGGCCGGCCCCCGAGAAGCCGGCGCGGCCAACCCACGTGCAGGTGCGCGTCCAGAAGAGGACGCCCGAGGGCGGGGATCTCGGCTGGCAGGACGCGCCGGCGGCCGACGCGACGGTCACGCAGTTCTACGAAGGCCAGGGCCTCAACCAGCCGGATCTCGGGCTGTGGGTCGGCGCCGTGACGTTCACCGCGATCCCCGCAGCGGGCACGTATCGCCTGATGGTGGAGGAGTACGAGTACATCTCGGCCAATTACACGGATGGCCGCCGCGCGCCGGGGCGCTTGATCTACGCCGAGACGTTCGAGGTCGATACCGCCCTGATCGTGGACTGATCAAGTCGCGGTTTCGTTTTCGTGCTTTCGTGGCTTCGTGGCCTCGTGTTTTCGTGCTTTCGTGGCATAGGATCACGGCGAGCGCCGAATGCCTCGCCTCTCCATCGTCTTCAAGCGATCGCTGATCTTCGTCCACCGGTGGCTGGGGGTCGCGCTCTCCGCGCTGTTCCTCCTCTGGTTCGTCTCCGGCATCGTGATGATGTACTGGAGCTATCCGGAGGTCACCCCGCAGGATCGGCTGCGCCGATTGCCGAAGCTGGACCCCGCCGGCATTCAGCTGAACGGTGAAGAGGCGGGCGCGCGCCTCGGGCTGGACGGCCCTTCCGACGAACTTCGTCTGACGAGCTTCGACGGGCGTGCGGTATACCGCCTCGGGGCTCCCCGTGGCCCCCGGTCCGGCGCCCCGCCGACGCTTGTTTACGCAGACTCCGGCGACGAGGGTCGCGTCGTCGACTCGGACGTGATTAACCGGGCGGCAACGCACTGGTCCGGCAGGCCGCTGGAGGAAGCGGCGAAACAGCCGGTCGAGGAGATCGATCAGTGGACCGTGGGCGCGCTTCGCTCGCTGCGGCCGCTCTTCAAGTACACCTGGCCAGACGGCCAGCAGGTGTACGTCAACGGCCGCACCGGCGAGGTCGTTCAGCACACGACCACGGCATCGCGCTTCTGGGCATATCTCGGCGCCATCCCTCACTGGCTCTACTTCACGCCGCTGCGGAAGCATCAGCAGGAATGGTTCTCCGTTGTCGTCTATTCGTCGCTCGTCGGGACGGCGGCGGCGCTCCTGGGCGTCGTGATCATCATCTGGATGTACTCGCCGCGGAAACGCTACAGGCACGCCGGCGTGCCTACGGCCATTCCGTACCGGGGCTGGAAGCGGTGGCACGCGATCGCCGGGCTGTTCTTCGGCGTGATTACGACGACGTGGGCGTTCAGCGGGCTGTTGTCGATGGGGCCGTTCCCAGTCATGGACCGGCTGACAGACCTGACGACGCCCGTGGAAACACGCGAGGGCGCACCCGCACCGAACCTCGCGGTGGCGCTTCGGGGCGCGGCGGATCTTCCCTGGTCGGCGTACTCCGCGAAGCATCCGCGCCAGGCGATCGCGGAGCTTGGCGACTTCGAAGTAAGGGAGCTGGAGTTCGCATCGTTCGCCGGCCAGGCGGTCTACCTGGTTTCGAACGGCCGCGAGACACGGATCGTCCCGGTCGGCGGTTCCGCCAGGGCGGCGTTCGATCCGGAAGACATCATGCGCGTCGTGCGGGAGGCGGCCGGCGACCGGATATCAGAGCTGCGCCTCATGCACGAGTACGACGCCTACTACCTGGATCGCCGGGCCGAGCGCCCGCTGCCGGTCGTCTACGTCCGCATGAACGATGCGGTGGGCTCGAGGTACTGCATCGACCCGGCCACGGCCAGAATCGTCGGCACCTACGACTCGCGCGACTGGGTGAGCCGATGGCTCTATCACGGGCTGCACTCACTGGACTTTCCGTGGCTCTACAAGCATCGCCCGCTCTGGGACATCGTCGTCATCACGCTGATGCTGGGAGGAACGGCGCTGTGCATGACATCCATCGTGCTGGCCTGGCGCGTGGTAGCGCGGAAACTCGCTTCCAGGTTCGCCATCGATGAAGACCTGGTCCCGGAGACTCTCACATCGCAAATCGGAGATCGCAAATCGCAAATCTAGATTTGCGATTTCCAATCTAAGATTTGCGATGACGTTGTTCTTGATAGGAGTTTGTATGCATCGCCTGTTCACCCTTTCACTGATCGCCGTGGCCTTGAACGCTGTCCCCGAGGCGGTTCATGCACAAGCGGCTGCCTCCCGAACGCTCGTCACCACTGCCTGGCTGCAGGAGCATTTGACCGATCCGAAGGTCCGCGTCGTGGCCACAGGGAGGCGGAGTATTTACGACGCCGGGCACATTCCTGGTGCGTCGTTCGTGGAGCACGACGACACGCTGGACATGACGGCAAGCCGCCATCAAATCAAATCGCCTTCAGCGCTGGCGGGGGTGCTCGAGAAAGCTGGCATTGTGGACGGTGTGCGCCTGGTGCTCTACGGCGATACGCCGATGACGACCGGATGGCTCTACACCGTGATCGCGTCGGTGGGCCACGGAGCCGACGTGTCGATGCTCGACGGCAACATCGAGCTGTGGCGGGCAGAAGGCCGGCCAATCTCCACGGCCGCCGCGCCCGCGGCGGCGGGGCGGCTGACGGTGAGACCCGCCGGAGCGCATGCCGTCGACGCGGCCTGGGTGCGCGGACACCTGAAAGCGCCGGACGTTGCGCTGCTCGACGTCCGTACCACGCGCGAATGGGACGCGGGTCGCCTGCCCGGTGCGACGTTCATCCTCTGGCAGGATCTCTTCGTCGATCTGAAAACGCTCAAGTGGAAATCGCCGGACGAGCTCCGGGCGTTGTTCGCGAAGGCGGGAGTCAAACCCGGTCAGCAGGTCGTCACGTACTGTGCTGTCGGCATGCGGGCCAGCCTGATGGCTTGGGCCGCCAGCTCTGTCGGGCTGCCGGCGCAGGTGTACGTCGGTTCCTGGCAGGACTGGAGCCAGGACGCCGCGAATCCCGTCGTGAAGTGAAGTAGGCCGGCGGGTTCGACCAGTGAAGTAGGCCGGGTCCTTTGGACCCGGCTCGCGGTTGTGCTGGCGTGTCCGACAGGACCCGCCCTACGGATCTACCGCGCTAGTCGACCGCGAACGCTGCCGCCGCCATCTTCTCGAGGTCGAGATACTGAGCTTTTTCGACCGTGACCCCGACGCCGATGATGGTGCCGCCCTTGAACGTTCCTGGCGACTTGTATCCCTTGCTGACGGCGTCGCCGCTGTCGCGCCCCACGCACAAGCCGTCGCCCGACAGCGTGAACTTGCCGACCTGCGCCCGCATCGGCCCCTCGGCCACCGCCTTGTCGTTCACATAGAGCTTTGTCGTGCCCATCGACTCGTGGTACTTCCCGGCCTTCTCGCGCGTGAACTCCATGCCGAGCGTGTACTTACCGGGTTTCAGCTCAGGGCCGACAAACTGCTGCTCCGGCGGGATGCCGAGGAAGTTGTAAACGTAGTGAAGCTTCTTGTCCTTGATGAACAGCGAGTGTCCGCCGAACCGCGATCCGTGCGCGAAGATGACACCCGAACAGTTCGGATCGGTGATCTCGACGTCCGCAATGATCTTGTACGACCGGCCGCGCACGTTGACCGCGACGCCCTCCGGAACAGGAGACGTCCCCGGAGAGTAAATGTAGCGGTCGCGGGCCGCCTCCTCTGAAGGACGCTCGATGTTGAGTTGTTCGAGGGCCGTGCGATCGTCGATCGGCAGCACGAAGTTCTTTTCGGCTTCATCGAACCAGGCCTTGATTAACGCCTGGAGCTTCTCGGGCTGCTCTTTGGCGAGGTTCTTCGACTCAGCCGGGTCGGCGTCGACGTGGTACAGCTCCCAGACGTCCTTGTCGAGATGCCCCTTGCCCGAGATCGGGGCGTGCATCGCCACCGCCTTCCAGCCGTCCTCCCACATGGCGCGTGTCCCGAGCATCGCGTAGTACTGGCGCTTCTTCTGCGTCGGCGCTGCCGGCGCATCGAAGCTGTAACGCATCGACACGCCGGAGAGCGGATATTGCTCGACGCCGCGGTAGACCTTCGGCATCTCCAGCCCGCAGACGTCGAGGATGGTCGGGACGATGTCGGTGCTGTGGTGGTACTGGTTGCGCACCTCGCCCCTGGCCTTGATGCCCTTGGGCCAGGAGATCACCAGCGGATCGCAGGTGCCCCCGGCGTACTCCGAGTAGCGCTTGAACATCTTGAACGGCGTGGACGTCGCGGCCGCCCAGCCGGTCGGATAGTGCTCGTAGGTGTCTGGCCCGCCCAGCCGGTCGATCAACTTCAGGTTCTCCTCGAGCTCGTCCGGGTAGCCGTTGAAGAACTTGTTCTCGTTCACCGATCCGTTGGGGCTGCCCTCGCCGGACGCACCATTGTCCGCCGCGTAGATCACGACGGTGTTGTCAAGCTGGCCGGTCTTCTCCAGAAAGTCGATGATGCGGCCAACCTGCGCGTCCGTGTATTCCGAGAAGCCTGCGTACACCTCCATCAGGCGCGAGAACAGCTTCTTCTCGTCCGCGTTGAGCGAGTCCCACGGACGCACCATGTCAGAGGCGTTCGACACATCGCCCGGCAGAGGATTGAGCGGCGTCAACTGCGTGCCTTTCGGCAGGATCCCCTTCTCGATCATCCGTGGCAGCACCGACTCGCGATACGCCTCATAGCCCGCGTCGAACTTGCCCTTGTACTTGTCGATGTACTCCTGCGGGCAGTGGTGCGGCGCATGGTTGGCGCCCGGACAGAACCACATGTACCAAGGGCGCGACGGGTTGGTGGCGTGGTGGTCGCCGAGCATGCGGAGCGCCTGATCGGCCAGGTCTCTCGAGAGGTGATACCCCTCTTCGGGGCTGTACGGCTGGTCGATGAACTTGTTGTCGTCGACGAGGTCCGGGTACCACTGGTTGGTCTCGCCGCCCAGGAACCCGTAGAAGCGATCGAAGCCCTGCTGCAGCGGCCACTGCTTGCGCGTGGCGCCCGACGCGATGTCCTGCTCCGGCACGTTGTGATCCTTGCCGAGCCAGAAGGTGCTCCAGCCGTTGTCCTGAAGAATCTGCGGCATCGTCGCGCACTCCAGCGGGACGCGCCCGTTCGCCCCGGGGAACCCGTTTGCTCCCTCGGTGATCGCCGCCATGCCGTTCAGGTGATGATTGCGTCCGGTCAGGAGCGTCGATCGGGTCGGGGAACACAGCGCCGTCGTGTGCCACTGCGAATAGCGCAGCCCGCGATCGGCCAGCTTCTGGAGCGTCGGCATGTTGATACCGCCGCCAAAGGGCGACCAGGCGGCGAGACCGGTGTCGTCGTACAGGACGAACAGGATGTTCGGCGCACCCTTGGGCGCCTTCGCCGGCAGGAACGGTTCCCAATCGGCCACTGAGTCGCGGACATCGAGCTTGATCGTGCCCTTGAAGGGTTTCTTCGACATGCGTGTTCTCCTTAATTTACTTGCTCGCGGGGGGCCACATTCTATGCGGCTGGAATCCAATCAACATCAACATTTGGTGAACAGAACCGCCTGGCGAGGCCGCTGCCCTGGCAAAGCCGTGCTGAAGAGCTGACCCGGCACGCGCCGATAAGACGTCGGGGAGGCCGGGATGAATGTGGCCGTCACGCTGGAGTTCAAGGCCGACCGGAAGGAACCGCTCGGAGCGATGATTCGCCGGATCGTGGCCGCGTTCGAGCAAGCCGGGCTCGACGCGCAGCTGAGCGCCACCTTCAGCGACGGCCCGGCAGGGATGATGACTGTCTCAGCCGTGGAGCGCGCGCTGAAGAAGTACCCGCACCTGGCCCGGATCGAGCGGAACGATCCGCCGCTGCAGGGTGCCGGCATTCCACCGGTGCGCCGGCTCACGAACGAAGCGCCTTTCCGATCGCGGACCTTCTCGCACTTGCCGATGGTCTGCCGCGCTCGCTGCCTTTCCAATCGGTGAACGTCCTTCTCACGCATGGCGACTTCGGCAAGGCCGACGACTTCGCTATCGGGCTCACGCCTCCGACCGGCATCACGATCGGCGACAGCTGGTGGATCAACGGCCGCAACCGCTCGCTCTCTGCTTTCTATGCCGTTGAAGCCGATGCGGCTGCCAGGAAACTTCCGCCGCCGCCGCACGCGGTTGCTGCGGTGGTCGCGAACCTCGGTAAACCGAAGCGTTCTGCCCAGTTCGTGGCGCCGCCGCGCCCGGCAGCACCTGAACCCGCCGGGGGATCCGAGCCTCGTGCGCTTCCGCAGGACATCGTGGTCATCAGCCCGATTGTCGCGAAGTACCGCGCCGGCATGACCGCGCTCATCGAGCGAATCGGCCTGCCCCACGACCTGCCGGCGCCGAACGACGTGCGGCAACTGCATATCGGCGCGAGCGGACCGTTGAAGCCCACGCTGATGGATGCGTTCAAGCCGCGCGGCTACAGCTGCCGCGGCGGCGGCGGGATGTTCACGCTGCGGCGCCGCACGGCGTCGAACCACGTCGTGGACGTGGAGCTCGACGTGGGCACCTGGAGCCGATCGCTCACTGCGATGTTCACCGTTCGCGGACCCGGCTTCAACGCGACCGTCACGCTGCCGGTCACCCTCCGGGGTGGTGGTCAGTATCCGATCGGTGACACCACGAACTGGGAACGCATCGTGGCGAACCTCGTCACCATCGTCGACGAGCTGCAGCGGACGTTTGTCGCCGAGATCGAAGCGGCGGTCGCCCCGGCGCCCGCCTGGTTCGAACCGGGCACCTAGCAAATGCTGACCATTCTCCTCGCGCTCATGCCGGCATGGTGATCGCCATCTCGGCGTCGTCGCCGCTCGGTCCTGCGGCAGCCCGCGACTGCACGGGAGACGAGCCCCGGCTGGCTATAATTTGAAGGTGGACACCGCAGCCCGGCGCATGAACCAGAAGGTCCAAATAGTGCTTCTGATCGTCGCTCTGATCGGTCCGGCCGCAATGGCGCAGACGCCGGCGACGACACCCGACGGCAAGCCGGACCTGCAGGGCGTTTGGACGAACGCGACGCTCACGCCGCTCGAGCGTCCGGCGAGATTTGCGGGGCGGCCGCTCCTTACCGACGCGGAGGCCGCCGAGCTCGAGTCGCAGGCCGAACGCAGCTTCAACCAGCAGGCCGCCGATCGTCCTCAGGCCGTGGCGCCTCGCGCCGGCGGCGCAGTCGGCAGCTACAACCAGGCCGTCTGGGCGGACCCCGACAGAAAGGTCGTGGCGACCCGTCAGACCTCGCTCGTCGTCGACCCGCCAAACGGCCGGGTGCCCGTCCGTCCCGAGGCCGAACGGGTGCGCGACGCGCAGAACGCGCGCGCCACCGACTCGTACGAATTCCTGAACGTCTGGGATCGGTGCATTACGCGCGGCGTGCCGGGAGGCTTCTTCCCCGCCGGCTACAACAACGCGTATCAGATCCTCCAGACCCCGGGTTACGTCGTCATCGTGTCGGAGATGATTCACGACGCGCGGATCATCCCGACCGATGGACGCCCGCACCGTGCCGCGCACCTGCGCACCATGACCGGCGACTCCGTCGGACGATGGGAAGGCGACACGCTCGTCGTGGAGACGAGGAACTACAACGACAAGGGGACGATTGCCACTGCGTCAACGGCCGGCCGGATACGCGGGATTCCCCAGAGCGAAGCGCTGAACGTGGTGGAGCGCTTCCGCCGGGTCGATGCGGCGACGATCAGCTACACCGTCACGATTGAGGATCCGAACGTGTACACGGCGCCGTGGACCGTGTCCATGCCGCTCGTAAGAGACGACGGCTATCGCATCTACGAGTACGCCTGCCACGAAGCGAACTACGCCGTCGGCAACATCCTGCGCGGTGCTCGGAGGGAAGACGCCGAGGCCCCGCAGTGATGCCGCCTGCGGATGTGAGCTCGCGTAGTCCTCAGTCGCCGGCCGTTCGGCTCAGTTCCTTCCTCAGAAACGCCATGAGCGATTGCTGCAGGTCCGCCGGAAGCGTCTGGACTGTCGCGTCGCGCATCAGGCGCGGTGCATCCCTGTAGGCTTCGATGAACGCCACGCAGCGTGGACAGCCGGCCACGTGCGCGTCGACTGCGGCGCACAACTCCGGGGAGAGCGTCCCCTCGAGGTAGTCGATGAGGAGTTCGACGCCCTGGGCGCATGTCAGGTCAGTCACGTCGAGCCTCCACAAGGTGCTGCAGGTAACCGCGCAACAGCAGGCGCGCGCGATGGACGCGCTGGCGAACCGTGGCCGGCTCTACGCCGAGTGCGGCCGCGACTTCGGCCGTCGACAACTCCTCCAGGTCCCTGAGCACGAACGCCTCGCGGTACAAGTCTGGAAGGCGGGCCAGCGCGGCGCGCGCGTGCCCGGCGAGTGCCGCCTGGTCCAGGCGTTCCTCGGCCCTCACCGCTACCTGCAGCGCGGCGGGGACGTCTTCATGCCTGCCGTGTGCGTCGAAGGTCGGCTCGAAGCCGTCCAATGATTCCGCGGGCCGCCGGGCCTGAGCGCGCCTGTGCATAAGGCACGCGTTGGTGGCGATCCGGTAGATCCACGTGCCGACCTGCGCGTCTCCACGGAAGTCCGCGCAAATGCTTGTGCACCTGGAGAAACGTGTCCTGCAGGATATCCGGCGCTTCGGTGTCGCTGGTCATGCGGCACGCCAGGCGATATACACGCGCCTGATAGCGTTCGACGAGGATCTCGAAGGCATGGTCATCCCCAGCCGCGGCGGCGGCTGCGAGCGACTCGTCGCTCAACTGCGCGGGCGAGACGACCATGCCCCGAGTCTACTCGCTCTTGATCGCCGCCTGGACCTTGGCCGCGAGCTCCGGCGTCACATCGGTCACGCCGTGATCGTGCGCGGCATGCGCCACGACCTGCTCCATCAGCGCCTCTTCGGTGTCCGCGCTGGCGGTAAAGGTGCAGCCCGGCACCACGTCGGCGCAAGCGATGCGCTTGCGCGTTGTCGGTTCGTTCGTCGGCATCTGTCCTCCTCTCAAGATTTGCTGGGGTCTGGCCTTCAGATGCCGCCGGCTCGAAAGTGTGACTACGACGACAGCCCGGCCGGGCGTGCTTGTCACGAAAGCGCGATTCCCGGCATCAGTAGATCAGCTCGAGAGGCGGTGCATGAGGAGGTGCGGTGGTGAGTCTGGCAGTGGCTGGGCTGTGGCGTTTCCCGGTGAAGTCCCTGGCGGGCGAATCCCTGGACCAGCGCCACGCTGACGGTAGAAGGGATTCCAGGCGACCGCACGGTGTGGGTCTGTGGGCCCGAAGGTGTCCGGACGTCGCGGCGCCACCATCGCCTGCTCGGTCTGCGCGGCACGGTGAGCTCAGCGGGGCGCGCGCTCATCAATGGGCACGCCTGGGACAGCCCGGCGGCACTGGCGCTCGTCAGGGACGCGGCCGGAAGCGACGCGTGGCTCGAGCCCTCCGATCCAGGTGATCGATTCGACGTGCTGCCGCTGCTCGTCGCGACCGATGGCGCCGTGGCCGCCTTCGGGCGCGATGTGCGCCGCCTGCGTCCGAACATCCTCGTTTCGGGCGTCGAAGGGATGGATGAAGTCCGCTGGCCCGGTGCGGAGTTGCACATCGGCACCGCGATCATCCGGCTGGACTCCCGCCGCGGACGCTGTCCGATGACCACGGTGGACCCGGACACACTGCAGGCTGACCCGGAGGTGCTGCGGGATATCGGCCGGCGGTTCGGCGGCAGCCTGGCTCTGAACGCGGCGGTCGTGCGCGGCGGGACGATTCAGGCCGGCGACACAATCCGCCTCGTTCAGTCCTCTGGCATACGAGTGGATCAGATCGGGTGATGCGAGGCGGCCGAGTGTCCGCAGATGCCGCGTTCGCACGGACCTCCTTGTGGAGTGGACGGCAGGTACTCGAGGCACCCACATCCCCTCCTGCAGAAGAACTCCGAGTTCTCCGGGAACGGCTCATGGGTTGAGGGTGGCTCCACGTCGAGGTTCAGGCGTCCGTGCGAGGTGAACGTGTCGTTGCAGCGGAGCACGTGAACGAAGCGCCTTGTGACGGCAAGCACGTCGCTCGTGCTCATTTTCAATTGCCCCACATCGTGCGGGCTGACCCTGTCCGGACGGGAGACCAGGACAACTGGCGAGCCGTCGCCGCCAAGCGGCGCACCTGCGGCTTCGGCGAACATCAGCGGCGCCGTCCCCCAGTTCCGAAGCTCCATGGAACGCGTCTGCGCCCCGACGAATCTCAGCACTCCACTGCCGAACGCACTCGGGTCGCCCAGCACGAGCCAGGGTTGGAGGGTCTCCTGGTCGCGATGCGAACTGAACCCGAGAAACCTCAGTGTTTCCGAATCGTTGTTCGTGATACGAATCTTCCACGGCCCTGAGTTTTCGACCAGCCTCGATACGGTCAGAAGAAAGACGTCGTGCTGGTGACGTTGACAACGGACCGATCCCACCTCGCCCGTCCCGCTGCCGATGCTCACGTCTCCAGAGTCCGGCCCGACTGAAACAAAGTCCCCGCGGCCCGCCCGAATCTTGAAAGTCGGCGCCTGGCCGCCGAGTGGCTCGTTGTCGCGCCACAGCGCGACGACTCGCAGGAACATCTCCCGCGCCTCATCCGGCACAGAAAACTCGAACACTGGACTGGTCTCCTGACCTGCCAGCTTGATCGGCCCTGCTCCTAGAAATGCTTCGAACCCCATCGCAGATCTCCTTGTTTCTTCCTTGTTCACTTCGCTTCGCGCCTCATGTCTGGCTTGAATAAACGCACCGCGGCACTCGGTACAACGTGGTGATTCACCGACGATCGCTCACAGTTCTGTCGAGCTACAGCTCGGCAGAACGACGTGCGTCATTGAGTGACTAGGCGTGGAACTAGATGAAGAGCTCAGCTGTGGACAGAGCGAGCTACGAGGTGAGCAATATCCTGCGCGGCTTCACGGGTGGCGGAAGCTACACGTACATCGGGCGTCGCTCGCTGAGCGACATCCATCCCCGGATGATCCGGTAAACGAACCAGAAGCCCACGAGCGCGATGGGCAACCACGCGATGAGGATGCCGATGCCGAGGGTCCCGATGACGAACATGATGCAGAGCGAGATCCAGAGCAGCCCGAACCAGAACGTCCGGATCTGCCACCTGAAGTGCGACTCCAGCCAGGTGCCTCGCGTCTCGCCGCGCTTCACGTAGTTCAGGATGACGGCGATGATGGACGGCCAGCCGGTGAGAAAGGCGCCGACGATGGTGGCCGCGCCGATGATGCCTGTCAGGAGGCTGAACGCGTGCAGCCCGTAGATGACCTGCGTCCATGTCACGAGCGAACTCTCCGACGTGAGCGAAGCCGACGGCTGCTCCATTTCGTCCTCCGTGGAATCACGATATCAGAGTCGAGCGGCCGGCAAGCGCTACGATGGAACGAGCGCTGATGCCCGAGCTTCCCGACATCCTGCTCTATATCCACGCCCTGCGCCCTCGAGTGGTCGGCCACCGGTTGGTCCGCGCCCGGCTGGTGACGCCTTTCCTGCTGCGCTCCATCCATCCACCGCTCGAGGACGCCGCCACGCGCGAAGTGATCGCCCTGCATCGGTTGGGAAAGCGCATCGTGTTCGAGCTGGAGGGCGAGGTGTTCCTCGTGTTCCACCTGATGATCGCGGGCCGCTTCCGGTGGAAGGAAGCCGGAGCTGCCGTGCCGGGCCGAATCGGTCTCCTCGCGCTCGACTTCGATCACGGCACCTTGATCCTGACCGAGGCCGGCAGCAAGCGGCAGGCGTCCCTGCACGTCGTCGGAGGCCGTGACGGCCTCGCCGAACACGATCGCGGAGGCCTCGAAGTCCTGTCGGCCGACACGGCCGCGTTCGCGGCGGCCCTGCGCCGCGAGAACCACACCCTCAAGCGTGCGTTGACCGACCCGCACCTCTTCAGCGGAATCGGGAACGCCTATTCGGACGAGATCCTGTTCGCGGCGCGGCTGTCGCCGTTCAAGCCGACATCCACCTTGACCGACGAAGAAATCGCGCGGCTGTTCGACGCGACGCAGGCAACACTGTCAGGCTGGATCGATCGGCTCCAGGAGGAGACAGGCACAGACTTCCCGGCAAAGGTGACCGCGTTCCGCGAAGGCATGGCCGTCCACGGCCGCTACGGAAAGCCCTGCCCCGACTGCGGATCCGCCGTGCAGCGCGTCGTGTACGCCTCGAACGAAGCGAACTACTGCGCGACGTGCCAGACGGGGGGACGTCTGCTGGCCGACCGGTCCCTCTCGCGGCTGTTGCGCGACGACTGGCCGAAGACGCTCGCGGAGCTGGAGCGCCGCAAACGCGGATAGCGCGTCACGGCGCCCTTCCTTCAGGCAACCTTCCGCGCGCTGCTTCCGTCTAAGCCTGCAATCCGCGGCGATGCCTTCGACAGCGGCGGCCGCGATGGAGGGGTCGCATGCGCGTCAGCTCCCTCTACCTCGTCGCTGTGCTGCTCGTGGTGTCGTTGCCTGCAGCGTTGAGGGGGAATCAGTCGTCGATCGTCGTACACGTGATCGACTGCGCCGGCGTTTCTCCGACGGCCATGAGCGTCGCGGAACACACGATGGTCCGCGCGTTCGCCGCGTCTGGATACGCGTGCTGTGGCGGGAAGAACGCACGTTGCAAGCCGGCCACTCAGCGCTGAATCATGTCGCGGTCATCATTCTTTCGCGTGAAATGGTGCGCCAGAAGTCTGCGATGGACGACGTCCCCGTGAATGCGCTTGGCAGCGCAGCGCCGCCGCCAACGCGACGGGCCTGGATCTTCCTCGACCGAATCGAGGAGCTCGCCGGCCGCCAACGTACGTCGGTCGGATCCATCCTCGGTGTGGTCATCGCCCACGAAGTGGCTCACGCCGCGGCGGGAATCGCACATTCCACGAACGGCATCATGGGCCGCGAACTGCGGATAGAGAACCATCACGTCGGGGGGTTCAGCGCGGAACAGGGCGAGCAGATCCGCGTCGCCCTGCGCCTCGCGGCCGACGGGAATGCCGGAGCGCCCACTCCAGTGGCCTCTTTGAGCTGGCCACCATTTCCGTAACATTCCTGCCTGCCCCACCTGCCCTACCTGCCGCCACCTGCCCCACCTGCCCTACCTGCCCCACCTGCCCTACCCGCCCCACCCGCCCTGCCTCGGGCCTTGTGGAATAGGCCCCATGGGCTGCAAAATAACGGCTCGAAACCACACCGGCCGGTAACCTCGTCAACGGCTCCCGAGGAGAACTCGCGATGTCTTTCCTGCCAACCGCCGGTTTGAGACCTGTCCGTGGGGCACGCCTCGCGCTCATCGGCGTCGCGGCCGCCGCCGCAGTTTCCGCGCCGATCGTCGCATCGGGGCAGGTCCCTGCCAGCCACGCCGCAGGTCACCTTCACGAAGGACATCGCGCCGATCCTTCAGCGCAGCTGCCAGAACTGCCACCGGCCCGGCTCGGTCGCGCCGATGTCGCTCCTCACCTACGAGGAAGCGCGCCCCTACGCGTCGGCCATCAAGCGCCGCACGTCGATCCGGAGCAAGCAGGGCACGATGCCGCCGTGGTACATCGAGAAGGACATCGGCATCCAGCAGTACAAGAACGACATCTCGCTCAGCGACGAGGAGGTGGCGAAGATCGCACGGTGGGCCGACACCGGCGCAGCCGCGCGGGAATCCCGCCGACATGCCGGCGCCGCTCACTTTCGCCGGTCCCGATGGCTGGACCATCGGCACGCCTGATCTGGTCGTCTCCACGCCGCCGGTCAGCATGAAGGCCGTGACGCCCGACTGGTGGGGCAACGCCGGATTCGCCGATACGGGCCTGACCGAAGATCGGTACGTCGCGGCCGTCGAGATCAAGGAAGTGAACGATTCGCAGACGCAAGCCCGGCCCCAACGACGGTCGGCGGCCTCTTCATCTTCCATCACGCGCTCATGAGCGTGCTGGCCCCGGGCGCCGCCGAGAGCGGCGTCGCCGGCCTCGGCGGCGGCTGGCCGGTCCACGAGGTCGGACGCAACGCGGATGTGTTCAACCCCGACGCCGGGAAACTCCTGCGCGCCGGCTCGCGCGTCGGCTTCCCCAACGTGCACATGCACGCGAACGGCAAGGACACGACCGGCCACCTCGAGGTCGCGTTCAAGTTCCATCCGAAGGGCTACCAGCCCAAGGTGAACGAGCGCATCTTCCCCGTCGGCACCGGCGACATCGACATCCGCGGCGGCGACTCCGGCAAGAAGATCGAGGCGTTCCAGACGCTGGCGCAGCCGATGAAGATCACGGTCTTCGAGCCGCACATGCATGCGGCCGCCGTCCGGATGTGTCTCGACGCCATCTGGGGCTCGCGCATCGAGACGCTGAGCTGCTCCGGCTACGACCACAGCTGGGTCCGCGCCTACCAGTACGAGGACGACGCGGCGCCGCTGCTGCCACGCGGGACGATCCTCCGCGTGACCGGGTACTACGACAACACGCCGGCGAACAGGAACGTCGTCGATCCGCGCAACTGGTCGGGCCTTGGCCACCGCTCGATCGACAACATGAACATCCTGATCATGCAGGCCGTCCCCCTCACCGACGAGAAGTTCCAGGAGGAGGTCGCCGCCCGGCGCCAGCGTCTCGGCCTCAAGCCAGGCCAGGACGCTCCGGGATGCCCGCTCTGCGCGTTCGAGAAGCTTCCGGCGCCCCGCGCGCCGTTGACGACGGGCCAGCAGCAGTAGCGATGGAACGCGCCGAAGACGTTGCGGGGCTCCTCGTCGCCGCGGGTGTCGGCGTCCTCGCCCTCGCGGCGCTCCACCCGCTGCGCGCACAGGTGTCGCCAGGCCGACCTGAACATCTCACCCGTGTACGAAGGGTGGCTGGCGCGGGAGGACGGCTCGTTCGATCTCGTGTTCGGGTACATGAACCGCGAGTGGGACGCGGAGACGACCATCGCCGCTCGGCCCGGGCAACACCATGGAACCGGGCGGGCCGGACCTCGGTCAGCCGACGCACTTCTTCCCCCGCCGCAATCGCTTCGTCTTCACGGTCCGCGTGCCGAAGGACTTCGGCACGAAGGAACTCGTCTGGACGCTCACGAGCAAGGGCCGGACGGAGAAGGCGTTCGGGACGCTGCGGCCCGACTACGTGCTCGACGACACGGTGATCATGTCGAACATCGGCGCGGGCGGCGCGCTCAGCACGTCGCCCGACATGGTCGGCAACAAGGCCCCGACGCTGAGCGTCGAGGGCACGAAAAGCCGCACCGCGAAAGTCGGCGAGCCGGTCGCGCTCGCCGCGATCGCGACTCGACGATGGGAAGCCGAACAAGCGGAACATGCCGCGCTCTCACGGGCGGGAGTTACACGCTCCCGCAGAGCGCCAACGGCCTGCGCCTGTCGTTCTTCGTCTACCGCGGGCCAGGCAGAGCCGTCACCTTCGATCCGCCGCAGACCAAGGTCTGGGAGGACACGAGGGACGGCGGAGGCTCACCGTGGTCGGCAGGCTTCGTGGTACCCGCCATCCCGGAAGGGAACAAGTGGCAGGCCCGCGCGACCTTCGCCGAGCCTGGCACCTACGTCGTCCGCGCGCTCGCCCACGACGGCGGGCTCTACACGTCTCAAGACATCACCGTCGTCGTCGGCAGATAGCAACGCCCCTCGCCTTTGGCAGCAGCCCAACTCATGACAGTCCACATCAACTCTGATCAGGCCCAGGAGCCATAACGATGATTCGTCTTTCGACCGTCGGAACCGCACTGATGCTGGCGTTTCCTGTCTTCGTGAACGCCCAGCAGCCGGCAGCTCAATCAGCACCGGCGGCCCCTGCGCCGCAGGCCCTTACCTATGCCCTCGCGCAGCAGGCCATCGACGCCGCCGAGGCCGAAGCGCGCCGCAACAAGTGGAACGTCAGCATCGTCGTCACCGACGCCGCAGGGATCCCCGTGATGCTGCGGCGCCTCGACGGCGCGTCGGCGCGGTCGTACGACATCGCGATGCGCAAGGCGGCCACCGTTGTCGCGTCCAAGCTGGCTACCTCGGCGTACGGCGCCCAGCTGAAGGAAGGCAAGGTGAAGGAAGTGCCGAACGGCATCACCTTCGCCGGCGGCGTTCCGATCGTGCGTGGCGGCGAGTTTGTCGGCGCGGTCGGTACGAGCGGCGTTCAGGCGATTCAGGACGAGCAGGTGTCGCAGGCGGGCGCCAACGCGATCAAATAGCCCAACGCGATCACGTAGGCCGGGTCCTTTTGGACTCGGCGCATAGGAGGAAACCGTGACTCGAGTCATCCGCTTCGTGCTCGCCGCCGCCGTGGCCGTTGCCGCTCTTGTCGTGGCGCCCGGTTCGACGTCCTTCGGGCAGGCCGAGGTGCAGCCGGTGAACGGGCTGCCCAACCCCTACGAGACGATCAGGAACTGGGGCACCCTCCCTGCCGGGCGAACGTGGGGGTCCACGGCGGGCGTGGACATCGACCCGGACGGACGAAGCGTGTGGGCCTACGATCGCTGCGGCGCGAACTCGTGCGCCGGATCGACGGTTGATCCGATTCTGAAGTTCGATCCGTCGGGCAAGCTCGTGAGGAGCTTCGGCGCGGGCACGATGATCTTCCCCCACGGATTCCAGGTGGACCGCGAGGGCAACGTGTGGGTGACCGACGAGCGCGCGGCGTCGGCCGAGGAGCTGGCGAAGTTCCCGGACGCAAAGGGCAAGGGCAACCGCGTCATCAAGTTCAGCCCCGAGGGCAAGATCCTGATGACGATCGGCAGCAAGGACGGCACGCCGGGCAACCCGCCTGAAGCGCTCAACTCTCCGTGCGACGTCATCCTCGCGCCGAACGGAGACATCCTCATCTCTGAAGGGCACGGCGGCCAGAACGCGACTCCGCCGCCTGGCACCGTTGGCCGCATCTCGATCTTCACGAAGGACGGCAAGTTCGTGCGCAGCTTCGGCAGCCTGGGCACCAAGCCGGGCGAGTTCCGCACACCGCACGCGATGGTCTTCGACACACGCGGCCGGCTGATCGTCGCGGACCGCGGCAACGTGCGCCTGCAGGTGTTCGACAAGAACTACACCTTCGTCGAAGAGTGGAAGCAGTTCAGCCGCGTGAGCGGGATGTTCATCAAGGACGACATCCTGTACGCCAACGACTCGGAGTCGAGCCGCACGTCGCATCCGGGCTGGAAGAAGGGCGTCCGTATCGGCAGCGCGAGAGACGGCAAGGTGATGTTCTTCATTCCGCCGCACCTGACCGAGACTCCCGAGGGCGCCTCTGGTGAAGGCATCGCCGTGGACGCCGAGGGCACGGTTTACGGTGCGGAAGTCACCGTGCGAGGCCTGACCAAGTACGTCAAGCGGCTGCCGACGACCTTCTGAGGCGCGCTGCCGTCACGCAGCGTGCTCGACGAGGTCGTCGCGACGGCAGCACGTCCAGCGTGGCGCGCGGTCTTTCGCTCCAGCTCATCAGGTCTTACCTCGCTGATCTGCGGGAGCTGTGGACTCAGCTCAGCCAAATCTCCCGGCCATGACGGTGTGCTCTCGTCGCCATACACGGGGCTTATCGGCTGCGTCACGCACTGCCGAATACGCTCGAGCCAGCAGTGCGGGCCAGCCAGAAAATACGTCACTTCCTGCAAGTGCTGAGGAATTGACAAGCCGACATCACTTGTCAGAAGAAGACCATGGATATGTCTGAGTTGGATCGTGTGCGCGAGACAGGGGCCGTGCGGAACACGCGGGTTCTGATCGTCGACGATCAACCGGAGATCGTGGGGTTCGTCGATCGCGTGCTCAGCACAGCCGGCTACAGCACGCGTGTCGCTTACGCCGGTCCGGAAGCGCTGGCGATCGCCGAAACGGAGGGTCCATTCGACCTGCTCCTCACCGACGTGTGCATGCCGGAAATGTCCGGCGGCGATCTGGCCCGCCGGCTCCGCCTCCGGCAGCCCGACGTCCGCGTGCTCTATCTGACGGGCTATAACGAACAGCTCTTCTCGGAGAAGGGAACGCTGTGGGAGGGCGAAGCGTTCCTGGACAAGCCCACCACGATAGACGGGCTACTGCAGGCCGTGTCCTTGCTCTTGTATGGATCGCTCCAGGCCCAGACCTCTTCGCCGGAGCGCAAAGCCTAGCCGCGGGATGCAAGAACTGCCGTAATTTACGGCTGACGAGATCGCCGGTCCGGTGAGCCCCTTGCACAGATTCGGGCCACACAGTAAAAAGTGTGCAAATGGCCTCGCTGGCCCGCCCCCACCGTGAAATCGACCGCACTACTGATTGATGACGACGTCAACGGCCTGGAGATTTTCGGCCATGTGCTGCGCCAGCAGGGTTTCGACGTGCTGGTGGCCGAAAACGGCCGGACGGGCGTCTCGATGGCCGCTCGCGGCACAGCTGACGTGATCCTGCTCGATCTGCGGCTGCCGGATGTCTCTGGAATCGAGGCTCTTCGCATGATCCGGCAGACGGACCGAACCCTGCCCGTGATCATGATGACCGCCTACGCGACCACCCAGTCGGTGGTTCAGGCCATGCGGCTCGGGGCCGCGGACTACATCGAGAAGCCGCTGACGGAGGCTGACCTCCTTCAGGCCGTGCACGCCGCGCTCAATCACACCGATCGCGCCGGCGTGCCGGCATCGCATGCCGCCGCGCGGTGGGCCGATGCCATGGTCAGGGTCGTCGAAGCCCGCGAGGATCCCCGCACGCTGAGGCTGTGGGGCCGCCACATCGGCGTGTCGCCGGGCTCGCTCAGAAACTGGTGCCGGATGGCCGGACTCTCGCCCAAGCGCTCGCTCAGCATGGCGCGGATGATTCGAGCCGTGGTCTGGGCTCCTTCGGCGGACCGGCCGGAGAATCTGTTCGACGTCACCGACCGCCGGACGCTCGCCCATTTGATGAGGCTTGGAGATACCGGCGCGCCGTCGCCGCCCCGGCTGCCACGCACGCTCACGGAGCTCTTTTCGCGGCAGCAGTGGATCGCGAATCCCGTCGCGCTGGAGGAGCTGAAACGCGCCCTCGCAACCCGACGCGTCTTCGGCCCGAACGGCAGCGACGACGAGAGCGACTGACCACCATCACGGCCTGAGCGGGACCCACTGACATTCCCCGGCCCCTCGCGGCGGCCGTGCGTTCCTTGTGCGATGATGCGTGGCACACCGGAACCATTTAGAGAAAATGCACGGAAGGCACTCTGGCAGGGCCACCCAGTGGATTGTTCCCGGCATGTTCGCGCTGGCCTGCCTCTGGTTTTTCATCGCGGCACATCCCTCGGGGCTCGCGGCTGCGCCCGACGAACCGGCGTTGGTGACCCTCTCCATCGTCGGGACCAGCGATCTCCACGGGATGGCACTTCCACAAGGCGGCCGCGGCGGCCTGCCGCTGCTCGCGGGTTACGTGAACAACCTGCGCGCGGCCCGGGCTGCGGACGGCGGCGCGGTCCTGCTCATCGACTCCGGCGATACGTTTCAGGGCAACGTCGAGTCGAATCTCAGCGAGGGTGCCCTCGTCGTCGACGCGTACAACGCGATGGGGTATACGGCGGCGGCGATCGGCAACCACGATTTCGACTTTGGATCTGTCGATTCGCCGACGGGACGGCAGTCACCAGGGGACCTGCGCGGGGCTCTCAAAGCGCGAGCCGCGCAGGCGCGGTATCCCTTCCTCGCGGCCAACTTGATCGATGCGGCGACGGGCCGGCCCGTTGAGTGGCCGAACGTTCAGCCCTCGCGGCTCATCGATGTCGCCGGGGTGAAGGTCGGCCTGGTTGGGGTCATGACGATCGGTGCGCTGCGGTCGACCCTCGCCGCCAACGTTCAGGGACTGCAGATCGCTCCACTCGAAGCCGCCGTCACCGCGGAGGCGTCGAAGCTTCGCGCTGCCGGGGCCGAGGTGGTGATCGTCGCATCTCATGCGGGCGGGCGCTGCGATCGCTTCGACGAGCCCGCCGACCTCTCGTCCTGCGACGCCGAGTCCGAGATCTTTCAGGTCGCGAGAAGCCTGCCACCAGGGCTGGTGGACGTGATCGCCGCCGGCCACACGCACAGCGGCCTCGGGCACCAGGTCAACGGCATCGGCATCATTCAGCCCTACTCACGCGGTCAATCCTTCGGTCGCGTGGACGTCGTCTTCGATCGCCGGACGCGCCGTGCCGCGAGGATCCAGCTGTTCGCGCCGCGGCAGATCTGCGCCCAGCAGGACCCCACGACCGGGACCTGCGTGTCTCCCGGCGCAGTGGGGTCGCAGGCCCAGTATGAAGGAAGGGCCGTCACGAGCGACCCGGCGATCGTCCTGGCGATGGCGCCGGCACTCCAGAGGGTTCGCGAGCTCCAGGCCATAGCGCTGGGCGTCTCCCTCGATGTGCGGATTCGCCGCCTCGGCACCGTCGGATCGCCTCTGGGAAACCTGATGGCAGAAGCGCTTCGTGCCGCGGTGCCAGGCGCGGACGTTGCGGCCATAAACAACGCCTCACGTCTGTTTGCGGACCTTCCCGAAGGTCCCCTCACGTTCGGACGGCTGTACGACGTGTTCCCGTTCGACAATCGCATCGCGCAAGTCAGCCTGAGCGGAGCCGAGCTGGCTCGATGGGTGGCGACCGAGATCCGGCAAAGCCGCTGGGGCTGGCTTGGCATCGCAGGAGTCGACGTTCGGGCGAGCTGTCGCGCGGACGGCCTCTCGTCGAGCTGTTCCGCGGAGCAACGCCGATTCAGGATGACGACCGGCTGCTCGGCGTGACGATTGGAGCGCCGACGCTCAGCGGCAGCCTGGCGTCGCCGGCTCCCCTGGGCGGCGTTGGACCCATTGTGAATGCGCCGGTCGTACGGGAAGTGATCGAGGACTGGTTCCAGCGGCTTCCACACCCGGCTCAGTCCCGGCTCGACGATGCCTCGCGTCGAGGCGAAGAACTCGCGGGCGCACAGCTGGTCAACTGCGGTTTCTGAGGCACCTGGCAGCAGTTCCGCGTCGACTAGACTGAGCCATGGACGCGCGCCACATCATCAGCTCGCTCGTTGGCGAGCCGAGAGCCCTCATCGGAGTCGTTCACGTTCAGGCGCTGCCCGGGACGGCCGCGAGCACGCTCGACGTCCCCGCCATCGCCTCTGTCGCGGCGAGCGAAGCGCGGTTGTACCGCGACGCGGGCTTCAACGCCCTGATGATCGAAAACACGCACGACCGGCCCTATCTGAAGGCCGACGTCGGCCCGGAGATTGTCGCCGCCATGACCGTCGTGGCGGCCGAGGTCCGGCGAGCGACCGACCTCCCGCTCGGTGTTCAGGTGCTGGCCGGCGCCAACAAGTCCGCCGTCGCCATCGCGCTGTCGGTCGGGGCCGCGTTTGTACGTGTCGAGGGCTTCGTGTTTGCTCATGTGGCAGACGAAGGGCTCATCGAGGCCAGCGCCGGCTCCCTTCTTCGGTACCGGCGCGCCGTCGGCGGCGACCACGTCCGCGTCTTTGCCGATATCAAGAAGAAACACTCGGCGCACGCCCTGACGGCTGACGTCGACATTACCGAGACGGCGAAGGCGGCGGAGTTCTTCCTGGTGGACGGCGTGATCGTCAGCGGCGTCGCCACCGGGCAGCCCGCCGACGCCGGCCAGGTCGAGGCCGTGGCTCGCAGCGTCTTGGTGCCCACGCTGGTGGGCTCGGGGGTCACTGCCCAGAACATCGCCCGCTATGCCGGCGCGGACGCGTTCATCGTCGGGTCATCGATTAAAGGAGAAGGTCTCTGGTCGAACCCGATCGACAAGGGGCGCGCCGCCGAGCTTGTCCGGGCCTTCCGCGCGCTACCACGCGGGCCCGGGTAGGTGGCGAGCGAGGGGACCCTGCCCAACGGTCCGGCTCAGAAGGCTCGCTTCATGTACGCCACGATCGGTGCGAGGTCCTCGTCCGGGATCAGCGGCAACGGGAGACCGCGAACGGTATTGATGAAGAAGAAGAACGACTGATAGTGCTTCACTGCCTCCTCGAGGGTTTTCGCGCGGTGATCGTGGAAGTAGGGCGCGGTCTCGTTGATCCCGTGCAGCTGCGGGATGTCGAAGCGGTTGAACACCTGATTGCCGCCGACCGTCTCGAGTGCCCGGACGTCTGTGAGGACAGTGCCCGGATCGCTCGACTCGAGCTGGACCGTCGTGCCGTTGGGCAGGTCCACGTCGAAGCGCTGTGTCGGAAGATCGAACGGCCGGCCATGGATCACACTCGCCGGAAAACCGCCCGGCGGCGGGTTGGAGACGACGACGTTGATGGAGACGGGGTTCGTCGATCCATCAAAGGGCGGAAAGATGCGATCCTCGCGGTTCTGTACCTGCGCGGGACCGCCGTGGCACCGGCCGCAGAAGTTGTCGAACTTCTCCTTGCCCAGTTGTTCGAACGCTGTCAGCGGCGGGTCGATGCTCGGAAGGGGACGGCCCGCGTCGATCGCCGCCGAGAGTGTTTTGAGCGGCGCCGACGAAAAGATGTGTCGCTCGAATACGGCGATGCTCTCGAGGAACGCGGACTCCGGCTGCGTTGTCGGTTCCATGTGCTGGTTGACCGCCCCAAGGGCCTGCGCTTCGAGCGTCGGGGCCGAACGATCCTGCAGATACGGGGCGGTGTGTTTCAGCATGTTCAGCGGAGGCACGGCCCGGCGGAGCGTGACGTGGGTCGCCGCCGGATCGTCGGTCAGCCGGACGCGCGACGGCAGCGGCACACGCACCTTGACGAGCGCCCGCGTCCTGAGCAGCGTGAAATCGTCCCGTCCGTCATCCGCGTCGATCGGCCGGAACAGCGGGTCCGTCGCGTCGGGGTTGGTGCGTCGCGCGAGTTCGAGCCGCTGCCATCGTGCCTCGACGGTGGCCGGTGACAGGCTGAAGCCGTCCTGCGGATTGTGGCAAGTGGCGCAGGAACGGCCGTTGCCTTTGCGGTACGGCCGGAAGAAATTGACGGCGCCGCGGACGAGCATTGCCTTCTCGCTGCGCGAGCGCCATTTTCCGGCGGCCGCCAGGGCGGCGTTCTCGGCTTCTATATTCCTGAGGATGTCGGAGAGCTGGGCCTCGTCCTCTCTGGAGAGGCGTGGCATCGAGGACTCGGTCCACACATCCTGTGCCAACGCCAATCCAAGAGCCGCCGCGACGAGGATCGCGGGTATGGGCGTCGAAGTCATTCGCATGCGAACGACGGTATCGCCCCGTGACCGAGCGAATCCTCAGCAAGCCGTGAGCATTGGGTAAGAATTCCGCTTCTTAGGCCGTCTTCAGCCGTTCATCTATACTCTTCAACTGCCCATCCGAATGATTGCGAAGGCAGCGGCTTCTCGTCGCCACCCACTCGGGGCGAGCGGACTGGCCCTCGCCCTGGCGCTGTCGTGCGCCTGTGCCAGCACCGGTCAGGCTCCCGACCGCCAGACACTCGATGCGGCCATCCGCGCACGAGCGGCGAGCGGCATCCGCGTCGAGGGCAGCGCCGCCATGCCGCCCGATGCGTCGCTCGACGACGGGCTGACGTCGCAGGAAGCGGTGGCGATCGCGCTGTGGAACAGCCCGCCGTTTCAAGCGACGCTCGCGGATCTCGGCCTCGCGCGCGCCGACCTCGTCGAGGCCGGGTTGTTGCGCAATCCGGTCTTCTCGCTCCTGTTCCCCGTGGGTCCCAAGCAGCTCGAATGGACCCTGCAGTTTCCCTTTGAGGTCCTGTGGCAGCGGCCCCGGCGCGTGGCTGCGGCACAACTGAACGCGCAGGTCGTGGGCGAGCGGCTCGTCTGGGACGCGCTGTCGCTCGTGGCACAGGCGCGCCTGGCGCATGCCGAGGCGGTGATCGGCGACCGGCGTCTTCAGCTCACGACAGAGAACGCGGACCTCGTGCAGCGGCTGGCGGGTATCACCGAGGCACGCCTCCGGGCCGGCGACATCAGCGAGCTCGAAGCCCGGTCAGCCCGGAGCGACGCGGCTCGTGTCCAACTGGTGCGGCGAGCAGTCGAGCACGATCGGAACCTCGCGCGGCTCACGCTGGCCGCGACCATCGGACTGGATGCGGTCGCTGAGCAGGTGCGGCCCGTGCCGGGAGAGCGTGTCGAGTCTGCCGCCTGCGGCACTGAAGCCGCGCGACTCGAGGATGCACTGGCCTCCCGCCCCGACGTGCGTGCCGCGGAGATCGGGATCGAGGCTGCGGCGCAGCGAGCGCGGTGGGAACGTTCCCGGGTGGTCAACTTGATCGGGATTCTCGACGCCAACGGCCAGGGGCTGGAGGGGTACGAGGTCGGACCAGGAGTGGGTTTCGACCTGCCCATCTTCTCGCGCAACCAGGGCGGGATCGGGCGCGCCGACGCGGAAGTCGAGAGGGCGAGCCGTCAGTACGCCGCGGTCAGAGCCCAGGTCGTGAGCGACGTCCGTTCGGCCGCCGTGCGGGTCGAACAGGCCGCACAGGCCATCGACGCGTGGCAGGAAGAGATCCTCCCGTCGCTCGAACTCGAGCAGCGTCAGGCGGAGAACGCCTACAAGGCAGGCGAGATTCCGCTCTTTGCGCTTCTGGACGTCAGCCGGCGTCTCGTCGACGGCCGCACCCGATTGCTCGACGCCGAGGCCGACCTGCAGCGGGCGACGATCGCGCTCGAGCGCAGCATCGGCCGGTCCTGCGCCACACGCTGAGGATTCAGTCACCATGTATTGGTCTGCCGTTTTCTGCTCCTTGCCTTCCTCGTGGCCGGCTGCTCGCGATCGGGACCTGCCCCGGTCGCGCACGAGAGTCCCGCGGCGGTCGAGCACCCGCGCACCGAGGCCGAGCTCTCCACGGTCAAGCTGACCGCGGAGGCGGTCAAGCGTCTCGGCATCGAGACCGTGACGGTGCGCACCGATTCAGCAGCGGCGACGCGCACGCTCGGAGCCGAGATCGTCGTACCGGCCGGCCGCAGCCTGGTCGTCACCGCGCCGGTTGCCGGCACGCTGACTGGCGCTGCCAGCCCGCGTCCAGGCCTCCGCGTGCGGCAGGGCGACCGGTTGATGACCATCGCGCCGCTCGTGCCGGCCGATCGCGATCAACGAATTGAGGCGCAGCGCGCGCTGACGTCTGCCGAAGCCGAGGAAACAGCGGCCCGTCAACGGCTGCAGCGGCTCGAACAGCTGTTGAAGGACGGCGCCGCGAGCGCCAGGAGCGTCGAAGAGGCGCGTGCGCAACACCAGGTCAGCGTGGCGGGACTCACGGCCGCCCGCGAACGCCTCGAAGGTGCATCGCGCGAATCCGGTTGGCGCCCAGGGAGAGCTCATCGTCTCTGCGCCGTTCGACGGGGTGGTGCAGCGCGTCTCCGCGGTGCCAGGCCAGACCGTTGCCGCGTCGGCGGCCCTGCTCGAGCTCGCGCAGGTCGAGACGCTCTGGCTCAGAGTGGCCGTCTACGCCGGCGATGTGCGCGCTGTCGACGCCGCGCAACCCGCGGTGGTGCGCCGGCTCGGTACGTCGGAGGCGTCCTGTTCGGGCGACGCTCGTGGCCGCCCCCCTGCAGGGCGACCCCGCAGCGGCATCGGTCGATCTGTATTACGCCCTGTCCGGCCCGGCGAATGGACTCAGGCCTGGAGAACGCGTGCTCGTTGAGCTCCCGCTGAAGAGCACCGAGAAAGGGCTGGTCGTGCCGGACACGGCCGTGCTCTACGACATTCACGGAGCCGCGTGGGTGTACGAAGACCTCGGTGGCAACGCGTACGTTCGCCGCCGGGTCGAGATCGCCCGCCACGCCGGAAACCGTGCGGTCGTCAGACGCGGCCTGGTCGAGGGAAAGAACGTCGTGACGGCCGGCGCCGCTGAACTCTTCGGCACCGAGTTCGGAGCGGGGCACTAGCACCATGCGCTGGCTCGTCGCCATCTCCCTGCGCAACCGCATTGTCGTCGTGGCGCTGGGCGTGCTGCTCGTCGTCATGGCGGCGCGGACGCTCCGCACCACGCCGCTCGATGTGTTCCCCGAGTTTGCGCCTCCGCTGGTTGAGGTGCAGACGGAAGCACCGGGGCTCTCCACCAACGACGTGGAGTCGCTGGTCACCGTGCCGCTCGAGGCGGCGCTGAACGGCATTCCGGGTCTCGACCGGATCCGCTCGAAGTCGGTCCTGGGGTTGTCGTCGGTCGTGCTGATTCTCGATCCGGCGACCGACGTGATGACCGCGCGACAGATGGTGCAGGAACGCCTGTCGCGTGCGGCCTGCGCAGCTGCCCGCCGTCGCCCACCCACCGGTGATGCTGTCGCCGCTGTCGTCGCTCAGCCGTGTCATGAAGATCGGCATGACGTCGGAGACGCTGAGCCAGGTCGAATTGAGCACGCTCGCGAAGTGGACGGTGCGGCCGCGGCTGATGGCGATTCCCGGCGTGGCGAACGTGGCCATCTGGGGCCAGCGCGATCGGCAGCTGCAGGTGCTCGTCGACCCGGACCGGCTGCGGGCGCACGGGATCACGGTCGACCAGGTCGTGCAGGCAGCCGGCGAAGGCGTCTCGCTTCAGGCCGGTGGGTTTCTCGACACGCCCAACCAGCGGCTGGCCATCACGCACGCGGCGGCGGTCAGCTCGGTGAGGATCTCGAGTCGATCGTGGTCGCGTCTCGCAATGGCGCGGTGCTGCGAATCGGCGACGTCGCCACGGTCGTCGAAGGGTTCCCGGCGCCAATCGGGGATGCGGTGATCAACAGCGGACCCGGGTCTGATGTTGATCGTCGAGAAGCAACTCGGCGCGAACACGCTGACGCGTGACGCGCGGCGTCGAACAGGCGCTGGAGCAGATGAAGCCCGCGCTTGAGCGGCGTGGCCGTCGACCCGACGATCTTCCGGCCGGCGACGTTCATCGAGATGTCGCTCCAGAACCTGAGCCGCGCACTGCTCGTCGGATGCGTGCTCGTGATCCTGGTGCTGATGGTGTTCCTGGCGGACTGGCGCACCGCGCTGATCAGCAGCCTCGCGATCCCGCTGTCGCTGCTCGCCGCGGGTCTGCTGCTGCACTACCGCGGCGGCACGCTCGACACCATGGTGCTGGCCGGCCTGGTCATCGCGCTCGGCGAGGTCGTCGACGATGCCATCATCGACGTCGAGAACATCGTGCGGCGGCTGCGGCTCGAATCAGGCCGCGCGGAACACCCGCAACCGGCCATCCGGGTCGTGCTGGACGCCTCGATGGAGGTGCGAAGCGCCGTGCTCTACGGCAGCCTCATCGTGGTCGTGGTGTTCGTGCCGGTGTTCATGCTCGACGGCCTGGCCGGCGCCTTCTTCCGCCCGCTGGCACTGTCCTATGTGCTGGCCATTCTCGCGTCGCTGCTGGTCGCCCTGACGATCACGCCGGCGCTGGCGCTGCTGCTGCTGCCGAAGCATCTCGAGCACCGCGAGTCGCGGCTCGTCGGCGGCTTGAAGGCGCGATACCGGCGCATGCTGCCGGCGTTCGTCGACCGCCCGAAGACCGCGCTCGGATCGCTGGCGGTCCTGCTGCTGGTGACCGCGGTCACGGTGCCGTTCCTTGGCGAGGAATTTCTTCCGAGCTTCCGGGAGTACGACTTCCTGATGCACTGGGTCGAGAAGCCGGGCACATCGATCGAGGCGATGCGGCGGATCACCGAGCGCGCCAGCCGCGAGCTGATGGCGGTTCCCGGCGTGCGAAATTTCGGTGCGCACATCGGCCGGGCCGAGGTCGCCGACGAGGTCGTCGGGCCCAACTTCACCGAGCTCTGGATCAGCCTCGATCCATCGGTGGACTACGAGGCGACCGTCGCGAAGATTCAGGCGATCGTGGACGGATATCCCGGACTTTATCGCGACCTGCTGACGTATCTGCGCGAGCGCATCAAGGAAGTGCTGACCGGCGCGAGCGCGACGATCGTCGTGCGCGTCTACGGCCCGGACCTGGACGTGTTGCAGACGCAGGCGCAGGCCGTGCGGGGCGCCATGGCCGAGGTCGAAGGCGTAGCGGACCTGACCGTGCAGGCTCAGGTGCTGGTGCCCAAGATCGAGGTGCGGTTCGACCCCGAGCGCGCCGCGGCTTTCGGCCTGACGCCGGGCGAGGTGCGCCGGGCCGCCGCGACGCTCGTGCAAGGCACGAAAGTCGGCGAGTTCTACGAGGAGCAGCAGCTGTTCGACGTCGTGGTCTGGGGCGCGCCCGAAGTGCGCCAGCAACCTGGATGCGATTCGCGCCCTGCAGGTGCCGGTCGCGAACGGGGGCATGGTGCCCGCTCGGGAGCGTGGCGACCGTGGACGTGACGCCGACGCCAAACGAGATCACGCGCGAGAACGGCTCGCGGCGCATCGATGTGACGTCGAACGTGCGGGGACGGGACCTCGGCGCGGTCGCGCGCGACATCCAGGCGCAGCTCGCCGGTTTGTCTTTTCCCCAGGGTTACTACGCCGAAGTGCTCGGGGAATACGCCGAGCGGCAGGCCTCCTCGAATCGCCTCACGCTGCTCGGCGTCATGGCGGTGGCGGCGATCTTCCTCATTCTGCTTGCCGACTTCGGTTCGGCCCGCGTGGCGACGCTCGTCTTCCTCACGCTGCCTTTTGCGCTGGTGGGTGCGATTGTCGCGGCGTTCCTGACCGGTGGCGTGCTCTCGCTCGGATCGCTCGTGGGCCTGGTCACCGTGATCGGCATCTCGGCGCGAAACGGCATCATGCTGATCAGCCACTACCGGCATCTCGAGTTGCAGGAAGGCATGGCATTCGGGCGCGACCTGATTCTGCGGGGATCCGAGGAGCGTCTGGCGCCCATCCTGATGACGGCCCTGGCCACGGGCCTGGCGCTCGTGCCGATCGTGCTCGGCGGGACCCGTGCCGGCTACGAGATTGAGCATCCGCTCGCGGTCGTCATCCTCGGCGGGCTGTTCACGTCCACGCTCCTCAATCTCTTCATCGTGCCCGCGCTCTACTTGAGATACGGGCGCTCCGCGCTCACGACGGAGATGGAAACGGTAAGATGAGAGCTTGACGGTGGATCAGAGGAGGAGCACCCCTTGAAACGAGCTGTTGCCATCGTTGCCGTGATCCTGCTCGCCGCGCTGGCGATGAAGACGATGCCGGCAGGTGCCCAGGAGGGCCTCACCCTTCCGGCCCCGGCCAGCGATCTGCCGCCGATCCAGGCGCCGCAGGTAGCAGTCCTCGCGGGCGGATGTTTCTGGGGCGTGCAGGGCGTATTCCAGCACGTCAAAGGGGTGAGCAACGCGCTGTCGGGCTACGCGGGAGGCGCGAAGAGTACGCGATCTACGAGGTGACCAACAGCGGCACGACCGGGCACGCCGAGTCGGTCCAGGTGACATACGACCCGTCGCAGGTCACTTACGGACAGTTGCTGCAGATCTTCTTCGGCGTCGCCCACGACCCGACACAGCTCAATCGCCAGGGGCCGGACACCGGCACGCAGTACCGCTCGACAATCTTCGCGGCCAACGCTGAGCAGGCTGAGGTTGCGAAGGCCTACATCGCGCAGCTCGATCAGGCCCGCCTGTTCAAGAAGCGGATCGTGACGACGATCGAGATCGGACGCGAGTTCTACCCGGCCGAGAAGTATCACCAGGACTACCTCGTTCGCAATCCAAGGCAGCCGTACATCGTCTACAACGACCTTCCGAAGATCGCGAATCTCAAACGCCTGCTGCCGGCGTTCTACCGGGCAGAGCCGCAGCTGGTTTCGGGAGCTCGTTAGAGACCGGCCAGGTGGGCTGCTGCGATTTTCTGTTTCCGATCAAACTCGGCGAAGCCGAGATCCGCGTCCTTCCTCCCGCTGATGTCAGGACTCTGAGAGTCAGCTTCATCGCGAAGACCTTCAAGCTCGCGATGGAGAACGACTATACCGAGGTGAGCGTGCCGGGACTGAATGGCCAGCCCCTGCAGTTTGTTCGCGGCCGCTCGCGAACACTCTCGACGGTTCTCTACTTCGACGGGCGCGCAACGAACACGGACGTCCGTCAGCCGATGAAGCAGGTGACGGATCTGATGAGTGTCGACGGCGCCACCCATGCTCCGCCCGTGCTGTCCTTCGAATGGACGGGATTTTCCTTTCAGTGTGTCCTGGAACGCAGCAGGCTGGGCTCATTCAGGTCGTTGTTCCCGGATGGCAGACCTTCCCGTGGAAGGATGCACGTCACATTCAGAGAGAGTTTGACGGTGCAGCAGTTACTGCAGGAGGCCGGCAGGGAGTAGCAAGTACTGAAGAGCTTTCGCGAAATTTGCACGCGCCGGCACATACGGTCGAGTCACGCGATTCGATTTGTGTGGAAGAATTGTCAGGCACCCGCGTGATGCACGCCAGCGATTCCAACGACATCAACCTCCTGCAGCGCATTGCCGCGCGCGATACCGCCGCACTCGCGGAGCTGTACGACCAACACAGCCGGCTGCTCTTCAGCCTCATCCTGCGCATCGTCCGCGAACGCGGGGAGGCCGAGGAGATCCTGCAGGAGGCCTTCTTCCGGGTGTGGACACGAGCCGGGATGTACGACGCGCGGATGGGTGGACCGCTGCCGTGGATGGTGCGCGTGGCGCGCAACTGCGCGATCGATCGCCTGCGGGCCCGGCGGGTCCGCGCCGCTGTGGACACACCTGCAGCAGACCTGGCCACAGTCGAGGCGACGGTGCCCAACACGAGCATCCAGAGCCCGGAGGCCGCCGTATTGATCGCCGAGAGGCGGCGGACGCTGATGGACGCGCTGGCCGGCCTTCCGGGGGAACAACGGCAGCTGATCGAAGCGGCATTTTTCGAGGGATATACTCACAGCGAGCTCGCGCAACGCTTCGGGCTCCCGGTGGGGACCGTGAAAACGCGCATCCGCCTGGGCATGCTCGCTATGCGGAAAAAGCTGGAGCACGCCATATGATCCCGGACGACCTTCAAGCTCTGGCTCTTGCCGATGCGATTGGCGCGCTCGACCCGGACGAGCGCCGGGACTTCGAAGCCCGGCTGGCCGCCCTGCCGGCCCGCGTGCGCGAGGAGTTGGCTCACCTGTACGACGCGAGCGTGGAGATCGCGGCGAGCGCGAGCGACGAGGAGCCGTCTCCAGGGGTTCGGGATGCACTACTCGCCAGGATCGCCGTGCCGTCCAACCACACGATCACTTCCAACGAGGGCGAATGGGTCGAGACCCCGGTACGTGGCGTGCGGATGAAGATCCTGGCGATCGACCGCGTGCGGGATCGGGTCACGATGCTGCTCAAGGGCGAGCCCGGCGCCCGGTATCCGGCCCACCGGCACTCCGGCCCCGAGGAGTGCTACGTCATCAGCGGCTCGCTGATGGTCGAAGGCCGGGTCCTGCGGGCGGGCGACTTCCACCACGCGGAGGGCGACAGCGATCACGGTGAGCTGTCGACCGACGAAGGCGTCGAAGTGCTGCTCGTCGCTTCAGCGAGCGACTACACCTGACGGACGCCAGACCGCCTGCGTGAGCGGCGCGCCGCTTTCGTCTGACGTCTGTCGGACGCGCGTGTGGCGTAAGCAGCGAGGAACACGCGCACGCCTTCCGCGACATGGCGTCGGAGAGCACCCGCCGCGGGGATCGCCTCGTCTCCGAGCAGCATCGCGCGATTCAACGGGTCCGCCATGATCACCCAGTTGAACTGCGACGCCGCCACAGAGGCATCGTCGACCGTCAGCAGGCCGCGAGCCGCCAGGCGCTCGAACATCGCCGTCAATTTCGTGAGCGCGCGCTGCGGGCCGCGCTCGTACAACACCCTGGCGAGATCTGGAAAGCGGCTGACCTCCCCGATCACCAGCCGGCGAAGCCGCATCAAGCGGGGTGTCAGCACCACGGTCAGCTGCTTCTCGGCGTAGGCCCTCAGGTACCCGGCGAGCTCCGCCATGTCGTCCGGTTCCGGTGTCTCGTCAACGACCAGATCGCCTGCGTCGTTGGTCATGCTTGCCACGATCTCGACGAACAGCGCCTCCTTGCTTCCGAAGTGCTTGTACACCGTCTGTTTCGAGACGCCGGAACCCGCCGCGATGGCATCGACATTGGTGCCGAGATACCCGCCGCTCAGGAACACGTCGGTGGCGGCGCCGAGAATGGCGGCGCGCTTCCGGGCGGAACGGCCGGGCTCCTCGACCTGGCCGGCTCGTCGTGGTGTAGGCAATCGGGGAGTCCTTTCACTGGGCGCGGAGAGTTGCCTTGACGTAATCAAACTAGACGGTCTAGTATCGCACAGTGTCTGGTACTGGACAGTCTAGTTCTACGGGGCAACAGCTCTTGGGAGCGCACGACCATGACTACTGTGTTCGACAAGTCCACCCGCGCGGAACTGATTCGCAGAATCCAAACGGTTGACGAGACCAGCACGGCCCGATGGGGCCGGATGAATGTCTACCAGATGCTGAGGCACTGCACGCTGTGGGAATCGTGGATACAGGGGCGGCCGCCGCGCACCTACAGGCAGGCCTTCATCGGGCGCTTGTTCGGGAGGATGGCCTTGAGAGGCATGACGAAAGACGACAAGCCTCTGGCGCGGAACGTCCCCACGACCCGGGCGTTCCAAATCAATGAAACAGCGGGAGACGTCGGCGCCGAACGACAAAAGTGGGCGGACCTGGTCGCAGGGTATGAGCACTACTCGAACCCTGATTTCGTGCACGACTTCTTCGGCAGAATGACGCGAGAACAGATTGGTCAGCTCGCGTACAAACATACCGATCATCACCTTCGGCAGTTTGGAGCGTGAATCGCGCACAGGTTCGTCCATCGCGAACCATACAGCCGGGCTGCCGACCCGAATCTCGGCCGTGGGCGAAGCGCTGGAATCGATTCCGACATACTGCGCAGCCTCATCGGCGTTCCTCTCGACTTGCGATGGCGGAAACAAGGCGGTTGGCTCGGGAACCACCTTCGCAAGCGAGTCCCGCAAGCTCCGCGCAAGACTCGGATTGAAGCCGTCGCGCGGACCACCAACAGCCTCGGCGTGCAGAAACTGGACGATGCATACGGTGAGGTCGGAGGCGTGCGCATGCCCGACGACGTGAGGTCGTCGGCTGACTTAGGCGATCTGTATGCGTGGCTCGTTCAGCAGCGGCGGCCGGCAAGGGTGGTCGAATTTGGATCGGCGTTTGGCGTCAGCGGGATGTACTTCGCGACCGGCCTGGTGGCGGCGGGGCACGGGCATCTCTACAGCTTCGAGATCAACCACGAATGGGCCGACATCGCGGAGCGCAACATCCGATCGATTGGTGACTGCGTCACGCTCACGCGTGGCACGTTCGAGGATCATGTCGACACGGTCGTGCCTGGCCCGATCGATCTCGCGTTCGTCGATGGCATCCATACGTATGAGTTCGTCAAGGCGCAGTTCGACCTGCTGCGGCCACGCCTGTCTGCGGGTGGAGTGATCGCCTTCGACGACATCGACTTCAAGCGGCCTGGTTCGCGGATGCGCGAGGCCTGGGAAGAGATCGCCGCGGACCCCCGTGTCGCGTCGGCCGTCGAAGTGAACGGCCGTGTCGGCCTGGTGGAGCTTTAGACCGCGGGGCAGAAACCGGCTGGGGGGATTCGCGCCGCGCGCGACAAACGCCCTTATAATCGCGCCACACGTTGACCCCTGCCGCCGGCACCCGTCTCGCCTCCCCAGGGCAGGATCGCAACGCCTTTCTCGACATCGTCGAGCGACTGGGCAACGCCCTGCCCGATCCCGTCATGATCTTCGTCGGCCTGATCGCGCTTCTGATGGCGCTGTCCGCCCTCGGTGCGGCAGCGGGGTGGTCCGCCGTCAACCCGGTGACCGGCGACACCCTCGCCGTGAAGAGCCTGCTGTCGGAAGAGTCGCTGCAGCTGATCATCGCCGAGACGCCGCGCACCTACACGGGATTCCCGCCCCTGGGCCTGGTGCTCACGATCCTGCTCGGTGCGGGCGTGGCGGATGGCAGCGGCCTGTTCGCCGCCCTCATGCGCGGCGCCCTCAGCGCCGTGTCCAGGCGGGTGTTGGTCCCCGCGACGATGTTGATGGGCATGCTGACGTGCCATGCGATCGATGCCGGCTACGTCGTCTTCGTACCCCTTGCCGGTGTGACGTTCGCCGCCGCCGGACGCCATCCGATCCTGGGCCTGACGGTGGGATTCGCCGGGGTATCCGTCGGCCTGGCCGGCAATCTGCTCCCGGGTCAATACGATGTGCTGCTCCTGGGCATCACCGAAACCGGAGCACGGCTGATCGAACCAGGGTGGACGATGAACCCCGTTGGGAATTGGTGGTTCACCGTCGCGATAGCCGTCGTGTTCACCGCGTTGGGCTGGTTCGTGACCGAGCGCATCGTCGCTCCACGACTGGGGGCATGGCAGCGGGTCAACGCCGACGAGGGCGAACGACGGGTCTCGTCACTCAGCGCGGAGGAACGGCGTGGCTTGCGGGCAGCCGCGCTGGCCGCACTGGGAGTCGTCGCGGTGTTCGCTGCCCTGGCACTCTGGCCGGGCTTCACGCCGTTGTACGACGAGACTGCCCCACCAGGCCAGCGGCTCACGCCGCTCTTCCGGGGATTGACGCCCGGGTTCCTGCTGCTCTTTCTCTCCACCGGCTGCGCCTATGGCGTGGCCACGGGAACGATCCGATCTCACCGCGACGTCGTGGCGATGATGGAAAAAGGCCTGGTGGGGATGCTGCCGTACCTGGTGCTGGTGTTCTTCGCCGCCCAGTTCGTGGCCATGTTCGGCTGGTCGAACCTGGGGCCGATCACCGCGATCGTCGGCGCGGGTCAGTTGCGCGCGATGAACGCACCGCCGGCGCTCCTTTTGCCGATGTTGACCACCATGTCTGCGTGGCTCGACTTTCTGATCGCGTCCGGTTCGGCCAAGTGGACGGCGATGGGGCCTTTGGCGACCCCGATGATGATGCTGCTGGGTATCTCCCCCGAGATGACGACCGCGGCCTATCGGGTCGGCGACACCGTCACCAACCTGATCTCGCCGTTGAATCCCTACTTCGTGCTGACGCTGGTCTTATGCAAGCGTTCGGTGCCGGACTTCCGGCTGGGCTCGCTGCTCGCTCTGCTGGTGCCCTTCAGCATCGCGTTCTACCTGGCAGGGGCCGCCTTGACCGCGATCTGGGTGGCGCTCGAAATCCCGGTCGGACCCGGCGCCGCGGTGTCCTACGTGCTGCCCGCCCTGGTGCGCTGACGCAAAGTAAGTTACTCGCCCCGGAGCGTCGCGGCCAGCCTCGTGCGCCGATCGTCGCGGTAGTATCGCGAGGGTTGACAGTTCACGGCTGGCCGGATGACGCTGCCAGGACAGACATCGCTATGTCACGAGTGATCGCTCTCGCCGTTCATTGCCTGTGGCTTTGCGTGCCGCTCCAGGCAGCGGCGCACGCTCGGCAGATCCGCAACCGGAAGCCGCTGCCGGGCCAGGGCGGGTCGTTGTCACCATCTCGGTTGAGGGCCTGCGCGTTCCCGCGGCAACCGTGGCGCTGGTGAGTCTCGACCGTGACGTCAATGTCGGCCAGACAATCAGCGATGCCGTCGGCCAGGCGGCCTTTCCCGATGTCGAAGTCGGGCGCTACCTCGTGCGCGTCAGCCGCGACGGCTTTGCCGACAGCGAGTCGTCGCCATTCATCCTCGACGCCACCGAGACGGAGCGCGTGCTGGTCGAAATGCGGCTGACATTCGTCCGCGAAAGCGTCGAAGTGGTCGCGCCTGCCAACTCGCCCACCGAGAGCCTGCAGCCGGTGGCCGTCAGCGACGTGCTGACAGGGGCGAAGATGGACATCCAGCCGCTGGCTGGAGACGATTTTCAATCGCTGCTCGCGGTGCTGCCGAGCGTCATCCGCGGGCCGGAGGGCCGGCTGCGTGTCAAAGGCGGCGCCCCCACAACCGGCGCGCTGCAGATGAGCAGCGCCAGCCTCAACGATCCATCCACCGGAGATTTCGACCTCGAGCTGCCGAGCGGCGCCGTGGAGTCGGTCGAAGTGCTCTCGAACCCTTTCGCCGCCGAGTACGGCCGGTTCTCCACGAGCGTCACGCAGGTTCGGACCAGGCGGGGCACGAGCACGTGGGTGTTCAAGCCCGACAACCTGGTTCCTGGCTTCGGCAAGGGCTTCGCCTTCGTGAACAGGTTCGAGCCCCGGCTGTCGATTTCCGGACCGCTCAAGCGAGACCGCCTGCTGCTCGGCCAGTACGTGCAGTACCGTTTCGCTCGTACCGAGGTGAAGAGCCTCCCCGGCTCGCCGCAGCTCGGCCTGGACAGCCTTGACTCGTTCACCCGGCTCGACGCCACCATCTCGTCGCGCCACGCGCTGACCGCCGGAATCATCTACTTTCCCCGCAAGATCACCAACGCGACGCTTTCGACCTTCCGCCCACCGGAGACGACGCCGGAATTTTCGCAGTCGGGATTCGCGGCCGGCATCGCCGACCGGATCATCCTGTCGGATCGCGCCGTGCTCGAATCGACGGTCGCGTCGCGCATCTTCGAGGTCGATCAGAAGACGCAGGGCGAGCAGCCGATGGTCTACGCGCCCCAGCGGCAGAGCGGGCACTTCTTCAGCCGGCAGGAGCGCAACGTGCGCAGCGTGCAGTGGGTCGAGGCACTCACGATTGCGAAGGAAGGCTGGCAGGGCCAGCACGTCTTCAAAGTCGGGATTGATCTGCAGCATTCGCAGTTCGACGGCGACAACTACAGTCAGCAGGTCGACGTCGTGCGCCTCGACGGTTCGCTCGCCGAGCGAACGGTCTACGCGCCGAGTCTGGCGAACCCTCGGGTCGAGGGCACCGAGTTTGCGGCCTTTGTGCAGGACCGCTGGCACCTCTCAGAGCGCGTCAATCTCGAGCTCGGCTTCCGTGCCGATCGTGATGCCATCGTCGAAAGCTATAACTATTCCCCCCGCGCGGGCATTGCCATCAGCGTGCTCTCCGAGGGCCGGGGGATCCTGCGCGGAGGCTTCGGCAGGTTTGCCGAACGAACACCGCTCACCGTGGGCGCCTTCACTCAGTACGATGTCCAGACGACCAGCCGTTTTGCGGCCGGCGGCGCACCACTCGGAACGACGACGCTCACGCACGTCGTGGACGGCGCGCTCACAACGCCCGAGAGCATCGTGGGGACTGTCGCATGGGATCAGCGGTTCGGCCGACGACTGTTCTTCAAGGCCGCCTACCTGCATCGTGACGGCTCGCATGCCTACACCGTCGAGCCGGACGCCAACCGAGGGCTGCTCTCCCTCGGCTCCGTGGGATCGTCGCAATACTGGGAGGTCGAGACCACCGGGCGGTTTCTCGCCAGCCAGTACCGCGACGTGAGCGTGTCGTACGTGCGGTCGCACGGGACGCGCAATCTCAACGATTACGACCAGTTCTTCGGCAACTTCAGGACGCCGATCGTCAGGCCTGACGAACATTCACTCAGCTCGACCGACGTGCCGAACCGCCTGATCGTTCGCGGCACGATCGGATTGCCGGGCCGCTGGGTGCTGTCGCCGCTCTACGAGTGGCGGACGGGATTTCCCTGGTCTGCGGTTGACGAATTCCAGGACTTCGTCGGCCCGCGCAACCGATCGGGCCGTCTGCCAACCGTCACCACGTTCGACTTCTCGCTGGTCCGGCCGTGGCAATTCCGAAAGTATCAGTTTTCGGCCGGCATCAAGATCTACAACGTCTTCGACACGGGCAACGAGCGGGACGTGCAGAACAACGTCACCTCTCCGGATTACGGCAAGTTCTACAATCCGATTGAGCGCTCGATCGGCTTCACCGTCAGCACGAGCCGGCCGTAGCGGCCGCGCGACGATCTGGACGGGCCTCGGATCCTCCCGCCGCCGAGGCTCAAAACGTCAGGAGCGTCGAGATAGACAGGTAGATCCAGATAGACAACAGGTCCTGAATCACCGTTGCGAGTGGACCGCTCCCGAAAGCCGGATCGAGGCCAGATGCATCGAACAACCACGGTAGCGCCATCGCCGCAAGAGTGGCCGTGGAACATGCCGCCAGCACGGAAAGGCCCACAGACAGCCCAGCGCCCGCAGAGTCCCAGCGCCACCAGACCAGGGGCCCCGCGATGACCGCGAGCGCCGCGCCAATCGCGAGGCCGGCGAGGAGCTCGCGAACGAACATCCGGCCCATCGGAATCCCCAGGGACAGTCCCCGCACGACGACGGTCTCGGTTTGCGTACCGACGGCATCGGCCAGATACACGATCCCGGGAATGAAGAAAGCGAGCAGGACGTTGGTCCGGAGTTCGCCCTCGAACGATCCCATGAGGTCGGCCGCAATCAGCGCGCCACCGAGACCCAGGAGCAGCCACGGGATGCGGTGGCCGAAACGCCGCGGCGCCGGCTCCTCGCTGGATCTGCGTGCCGCCGACGTACTTCTCCAAGAAGCCGCCGATCCTTGACAGATCCTCTTCATGCTCCGACAGCAGCACGGTGATGAGCCGATGTGGCGTGATCAGACCGAGGAAGCGACCTTCACCGTCTACTACCGACAGCGCGGACTCCTGGCGCCGTACGGCACGCCAGGCGGCCACTTCCTGGTCGACGTTAGGGCCGACAATCGGCGCACCGGCATCCATGACCGATTCAACGGTCGCCTCAGCCGGCGACGAGAGGAGCGCCTCGATCGTCAGCACACCTCGAAACAGGCCCGCCTCGCAGACGATGACGTGACTGGCGCTCTCGAATCGGCGGCCGATCAAGCTGCTTCGAACGTCCTCGATTCGCTGGAGGGGCTCCACGACCGGCACATCGCGGGTCGCGTGCCGTGCGGCCGATTCCAGGCTCACCTCGCCGGCCGCGCCGGCAGGACCTTGGGGCGCCAACTCTCCTGAATGCGATGCCATCCGCAAAGAATAAGCTCGAAGCACCGGGTGGCCTCGAAACAAAACTTCGCACCAGGCTGGAAGAATCCCCTTCGTGGCGCATCGGTCTATGAAGACCTGGACAGCACGGTGGCCAGTGCCCAGGACAGCCCTGCAGTGCCAAAGACCAGGGCCCAGAGCTCAATCGGAATGCTGGCATTGCCCAATAGTTCCGCCGTGAACGGCACAGACCCGGCGGCGATTTGTATGCCGATACCGGCCACTACGGCGGCATGCAAGTACAGATTCCGCGGCGGCCGCGCCGCCGTGCGTCTGGACGGATAGGTGAGCAGGAGCTGCCCCACGGCCATGAAATGAAACGTGGCGGCTCGTGCGGTTTCGAGGTCGTAGCCGAATCCAGGCACCAGGGCCAGCACGCCGAGCGCCAGAAGGGCCTTCATGCTTCCGGCACGAACGACAAACGATGTCGAACCGCGGTCGAGCAGCGGGGAATCAGCCGGGCGCGGTGGTCTCTGCATGACACCCGGCGAGCTGTCGAACGCCAGCGCCAACGCGGGCAGGCCGTCGGTCATCAGGTTGATCCAGAGAATCTGCGCAGCTGTCAGGGGAAGAACCAGGGCGCCGGACGCGTCGCGACGGTCAAGAGCAAAAGCGAGCACGGCGCCGAACGCCACCAGCAGGACTTCCGAGAGGTTCGTCGAGAACAGGAACCGCAGGAATTTCTGAATGTTGTCGTAGATGCCGCGGCCCTCCTTGATCGCGACCACGATCGTGGCGAAGTTGTCGTCCAGCAGCACGAGGTCGGCCACCTCGCGGCTCACGTCCGAGCCGCGCTGTCCCATGGCCACGCCCACGTCCGATCGCTTGAGTGCAGGTGCGTCGTTGACACCGTCACCAGTCATGGCCACGAGGTGGCCCTGCGCCTGCAGGGCTTCGACGAGCTGGAGCTTCTGCTCGGGCCGCACGCGGGCGAAGACGTTCACTTCGCGAAGCGCCTCCTCCAGTTCGCTGCGGTGACGATGGTCGAGATCTTCACCGGTCAGCACACCCGCTCCAGGGATGCCGACCTGGCGGGCCACGGCCAGGGCCGTCGCGGGATGGTCTCCGGTAATCATGACGACCCGGATGCCGGCAGCCAGAGCGGTACGCATGGCGTCGGCAACTTCAGGGCGCGGCGGGTCCCAGAACAGCGCGAGACCCAGCAGTGTCAGCCCCTCCTCGGTCTCGCCTGGGGCCCAGGCGACGGCCAGCACTCGGTAGCCTTCCTTTGCGTAGGCGTCCGCCTTCTCGCTCCACGACCGGCGTTCCTCTGCCGAGAGGGTGCATCGCCCGGTGACGACCTCCGGTGCTCCCTTGAGGTAACTCACCAGCCGTCCTTCTTCCCGAACCGTCACGCGTGCAAACTTCCAGGCGCTGTCGAACGGACGCTCCGAGGCAGAGGGGCGATCGTGTCGAAGCCGTGCGATGTCAACGCCCTGCGTTTCGGCGTACCGGAGCAGGCCGAGCTCGAGCGGATCCCCTGCGCTCGTTGACAGATCGGCGTCGTTGGCGAGGACAACGGCAACGAGCGCCCTCCGAATGTCCGTGGCGTCGATCGACCGCACTTCCATGCGGTTCTCGGTCAACGTGCCGGTCTTGTCGGTGGCGATGACCGTCACCGACCCGAGGGCTTCAACGGCGGACAACCGCCGGACCACCGCCCGTTGCCTCGCCATTCGCTCGACGCCGAGCGCCAAAGCCACCGTGAGGACCGCCGGCAGGCCCTCCGGCACAGCCGCAACAGCGAGCGCGACGGCAAAGATGACGATCTCCGGGTGCCCGATCGAGCCCCTCCGCAACGACGCCGAGCAGTACCGAGAACCGCGGCAAGGCCAAGGACGCCACGCGCAACGGAACGGCCGAGGCTGTCGACGCGACGTTCCAGCGGGGTTTTCCCCGTCTGGATATCCGCGAGCATCGTCGCCAGCCGGCCCATCGCGCTCGCTGTTCCGGTCCTGTTCACCTCGAGATAGGCCCTGCCGCGCACGAGCATCGTCCCGCTCAATGCCTCCTCGCCGTCGCCCTTGTCGACGGGCACCGATTCGCCGGTCAGGAGCGATTCGTCGAGCATCACGCCTCGCGCATCCACGAGCGTGCCGTCCGCCGGCACCCGGTCACCAGCCTCGAGACGTACGAGGTCGCCGGGCACCACGAGGTGCACGTGAAGCTGCACGAGCTGTCTGTCGCGAACGACCCACGCGCGGGCGCCGGCCAGGGCCTTCAATCGTGTGAGTGCCGCTTCAGAGCGATATTCCTGGTACAAGCCGAGTGCGGCATTCAGCAGCAGGATCAGACCGATGGCGCCCGCTTCAACCGGCAGTCCATGAGCGCCCTTCGTACGCCCACATACCCGCATCGAAGACCAGCGCGAACAGCAGGATGTAGATGAGCGGGCTCTCGAACTGACTCAGGAAGCGGCGCCACAGCGGCGTTGGCGGTCGCTCGGGCAGGGCGTTCGGACCGATCGTCGCGAGGCGGTCGGCCGCTTCAGCCGTGGAGAGTCCGCTGGTGTGATTGCGTGAGGAAGGCACGATGTCGTGTATGGACTAGACCGATACTAGCGCCTGCCGCGGCTTCTGTTCCTCGGAAGCTGGCCTGAAAGGCGCCCTGGCGCAGGAACGTGGCGTGAAAATTCTCGCGAACCTCGAAAAATTCCCCGGTGCTCGCTGGCCGCGAGGGTGCGATGGCTGCGCAAGTCGGGCAGAGCGACTGTGAGTTTTGACACGTTGGCTGGGCCGTGGAGCACGTTCCCTCGGTATCTATCTTGCGAGATCTTCTCGTTGTGCTCGATCTCGATCCGCTCGCGCCTCGCACCCCGCGCATGCCGCATCGGCGCCTGGGCGGGTTGACCCGACTCGCGGCGTCGGCTCCGCTGCACATGGCCCTTGTAGTCATTGTGGCTTTCATCGAGACCACGTCGGCACCTGGCGTCGACGTTCGCCGAGCCGAACCAATCACCGAGCAGCAAGGACCTGACCTTCGGCGTCTTGTGTTCCTGGCTTCGACGCTGCCACAGGCCGGAAGGGGCGGGGGCGGCGGAGGAAACCAGCAACCGGAGCCAATCCGTCGCGCGCAGGCCGTGGGCGAGGACAACATCACCCTGCGAGTCCGAAAGGGGCCCGCGCCGGCAGCCCCAGTGACGACAGCTTCCCTAGCGACCGTCGAAGACGTCTCTCCGCTCCCATCGATCGTGCTCGATGCCAAGCCGATGGCCTCCGGCCTTTTCGATCAGATTGGACTGCCGAGTGGTGGAGTGATGTCGGGCACGTCGACGGGTCCCGGGGCCGGCGGCGGCGTCGGCACCGGAAGCGGGAGTGGCATAGGCCCGGGGCGTGGCCCCGGGCTCGGGCCCGGATCCGGCGGTGGAACTGGCGGCGGCGCGTATCGGGCCGGCGGGGCCGTGTCCGCGCCGCGCGTGATCAAGGAAGTCAAGCCCAGAGTACACGAGCGAGGCGCTCGCAAAGAGTATTCAGGGCTCGGTCGTGCTGGAAGCCATTGTCACCGCCGATGGATGCCCGTCGCACATCCGCATCGTCCGTTCGCTGGACGCAGGGGGCCTCGATGAAGAAGCCGTGAGCGCCGTTTCCCAATGGCGGTTCGAGCCTGGACGTCTTGGCGGTGCGCCCGTGGACGTGCTCATCACGATTGTTCTGGACTTCCATACGCGCTGAAACCACGGCCCGGGTGTATGCTGCCTTCTCAACTGCTGAGCTATGGAAGCAGCACGCAAGGCCACGGCGAACGGCCGGCCGGGCAAGAGTGTGGGTGTCTCCGGCAAACCACGCTCGGCGACGTCGAGCTATTTCGTGGCGGCAGCCGCGGTCGCCGCGTCTCTCGCCGTCCCCTACTTCGTCCGTGACGCGCTTGGCCTGAACGTCCCTTTCCTCCTGTTCTACCCGGCCATCATTGTCGTCGCGTGGTGGGCAGGGCTCGGGCCGGGGCTGCTGGCGACCGCTCTCTCGGCGCTCGCGGCCATGTACTTCCTGTTGCCACCCGGCGGGTTTGCGGTCGGGGATCCCGCGGATCTGCTTTCGCTCGGTGTGTTCGTCGCGACCGGAGGCATCATCGCGTGGCTCAATCATCGGGTCCGCCAGGTGGAAGCGGCTCACAAGGCAGACGCGGCAATCGCCGCGGCTCGAGCCGAGCGACTCACGGCGATACTGAACACGTCCGCCGACGGCATCATCGTGATCGATGCCAGGGGACGGATCGAGGCGTTCAATCCCGGCGCCGAGCAGCTCTTCGGCTATCCCGAATCCGAGGTGATGGGGCGAAACGTCAGCCTGCTGATGCCGTCCCCGGAACACGAAGAGCACGACAGGTACCTCGAACGATACCTGGCGACCGGTGAGGCGAAGATCATCGGCGTCGGTCGAGAAGTGAAGGGACGGCGGCGGGACGGCACGGTCTTCCCGGTTCACCTCTCGGTCGGCGAGATGCTCATCGGCGGCGAGCGCAAGTTTACGGGCCTCCTCCACGACCTCACTCGACGCCAGGGTCTCAACGACGAGCTTCAGGCCAGCCAGGCGCGGTGGCGCGCGGTCATCGATTCCGCTGTGGACGGCATCATCGTCATCGACGCGCACGGCCGCATCGAATCGTTCAACCCGGCGGCGGAGCGGCTGTTCGGCCACACGCAGCAGGAGGTTGTCGGCCGCAACGTGAACATGCTGATGCCGTCGCCGTATCGTGAGGAGCACGACACGTATCTCGCACGGTACCTGTCAACCGGCAAGGCAAAGATCATCGGGACCGGGCGCGAGGTGCAGGGCTTGCGAAGGGACGGCACGACGTTTCCACTGCATCTCTCGGTCGGCCAGATCACGGTTGGAGGCGAGCGGAGGTTCACCGGCATCGTTCACGACCTCAGCGCTCGTGTGGAGATGGAGGTGCAGCTCCGGGAGCGGTCGGCGCTGGCCAGGCTCGGCGAAATGGCGGCCGTGCTGGCGCACGAAGTGAAGAATCCGCTCGCCGGCATTCGCGGTGCCATCCAGGTGATCGGGGCTCGCATGCCGCCGGACAACCCCAACGCGCCGATCCTGAAGGAGATCGTCGCGCGGATCGACTCGCTCGACGCGATGATGAGGGATCTGCTGCTCTTTGCGCGGCCGCTGGTGCCGCGCCTCGAGCCCACGGCCATCGCGCCCCTCGTCGCGACGACCGCCGATCTATTGAGCCGGGACCCGGCACTACGCGACATCGAAGTCGAGGTCAGCGGGTCGTCTCCACCGGTGGCGGCGGATGCCGAGATGCTGAAGATCGTCTTTCAGAACCTTTTGATCAACGGTGCGCACGCGATGCACGGCAAGGGCACGATCCGTGTAGCTGTCACGGCCGCGGATACCACCTGCAGCATCGCCTTCGCCGACAGCGGCCCCGGGATTCCCGAGGAGGTGCGCCAGAAGATCTTCCTCCCCTTCTTCACGACGAAATCGCGTGGATCCGGACTCGGGCTGCCAACGGCCAAGAAGCTCATCGACGCGCACAAGGGTGAGATAGCCATCGATTGTCCGCCCGGCGGTGGCACGACGGTCGTCGTCCGTCTGCCGTTCAGTGCTCCGGCAGCTCCCGAGCTAGCAGGCTGATCGTCCGGTCGGCCACGACGTCGCCCGGAAGCGACGCATCGAGGCGGTGCCAGGTCATCGATCCGATGTCCTGCGTCTGCTGCAGACGCACCACGGCGGCATCGGCATCCGACGGGTCGTTCCGGCGGCGCTCCGTACGGGCGATCAAAGTGGCTTCTGGTGCGCTCAACCAGCATCCCACGAACGGAACCCGCGCCTCGACGGCGAGGCGTTCGGCCGCTTCCCTGTAGGCCGGATCCGAGAACACCGCGTCCACGATGGCCGAGTGACCACTCCGCAGCGCGAGCCTTGCGTGATCGAACAGGGTCGCATACACGCGCGTGGTGACCTCGGGCGTGTAGCCTTCAGGGCCAAGCCGTTGAGAAGACGGCACCCCGCACAGCTGCTTGCGGATCTCATCGCTGCGCAGCACGATCGCGCCGGGCACGGCGCCCACGCCTGGCGCGATCGCTATCGCCAGCCGTGGACTTGCCCGAGCCCGAAAAGCCGCCGATCGCAACGAGAGCCGGCGCTTTGGAGGATGAAGCAGCGATCCGGCCAGCGCCAGGTACTCGCCGGCCAGCGCCTGCAGCTCGCCGCGCCCGTGCCGGGTCGCGCTGGACCAGAGCCGCCGTGGCGCTGGTCTTCGCCCTCACCGCCGCACGGCACGAGAGGAACAGGGGCAGCAGGGGCAGTGCCTGGAGGTCGCCGGTCTCGGCCACGTAGCGGTTGAAGACCGCGTTGGCGTGACGAGGCAGCTGGCGCGCCACAGATCCATGAGCAGGAACGCGAGGTCGTACCAGGACGTCGATGCAGGCGATCTCGTCGTTGAACTCGACGCCGTCGAACAGCGTGGGCTGCCCGTCGAGCAGCACGATGTTGCGGAGATGCAGATCGCCGTGGCACTGCCGGACCCATCCCGCACGGCGGCGTTCGTCGAGCAGCGACCCATGTCGCTGCAGCTCCAGCTCCGCGTCCCTCGTGACCCGGGCGCTGGTTGCGGGGTCGAGGCCGCCGGCGCCAAATTCCGCGAAGCCGGCCGCGTTCCCGTCGACGACCCAGGCCATGCCTGCCCGACCCCCGTGGTCGTGCCGAGCGCTCCGCCGCGGCGTGAAACCGCGCGATGGTTGCTGCCAGCGCGACCATGAGCTCGACGTCCAGGCGCCCGGCGGCGGCCAGCCGATCGAGCAGCTGATCCTGGTCGAATCGCCGCATCTCGACCAGCCAGTCGATGGGGTCTCCGGCACCGCCGATAGCGAGCGCGCCGTTGCTCTCACGCGTCACGGGCACGACGCCTCGGTAGATATCGGGCGCGGTCCGGCTGTTCAAGCGGACTTCCGCCTCGCAGAAGCGCTGCCGCCGTTCAAGTGTGGACAAGTCCATGTAGTCGAACCGGACGGCTCGCTTCAGCTTGTACGCACGATCGCCAGCCAGAAAAATGACGGCGCCGTGGGTGTCGATCCGCTCGACCGTCGCCCCGTCGTGGGTGCTGGAGGAGGCCAGGAACGTGAGGACTTCCCCCTGATCCTCGACGATCATCTGAGGATCGTGCCTTCCGGATCGCGAAGGTGCAAGGCGGCCAGATCGACGTTGCGGCCGAGCCAGGTCAGCGATCTCCATGGAGGGGTCGCGTTGAAGTCGTATTCACCGACGATGGAGACAGGCGTGCCCTGTTTCAGGATCCGAACGCCGTGCTCATCCAGGGTCCATCCCTCTCCCCACTCGAACAACCACTGCGCGTCTCTCTCGAGGAGCCTGATGCAGCCGTGGCTTGCCGGGAGCCCTGGCAACGCGTACTCATGAAAGGCCAGGCCTTCACGATTGCCGAAGTTGAAGTACCAGCGCATGAACCAGTCCGGATCGACGGTGCTCGTGTGGCCGGGCGATCGCCAGTTCAGGTGGTAGAAGCCGGCCGTTGTCGGGCTGTCGGCGCTCCCCGAGCTGACGGGTCCCCAGCGAACCAGCACACCCCACTCGTAGGCTCCGAAGACTTGACCCGGAAGGTAGACGATCAGCAGCTTCGGCTCGGATGCCGCGGCAGGATACCGGCCGGGCAGGACGGTGTGTGAGAGTTCTGGTGCGTCCCACGAATCGGGCACGACAAGCTCGGGCAGGCGGTCGAGGGCGGCAAGGTCGGCGCGGTTAAGCTTCTCGAGCAGCGCAAGTTGGTTGTCGGAGAACCTTGCGCGACGGACTCGGACGGATTCGCGCGGCTTTCAACACGGTACGTGGCCGCCGGGGGCTGCGTGCGCGCACCGGCAACCGCCAAAGACAGGAGTGCGCCGCAAACAATCAGGCTGCGCCTCGTCGATACGCCGGCGCAAGCGATGCGCCTGCCATGACGTCATCGAGCGCCTGCACCGGATGTCGGCGGATCGACGACAGGGGCAGGAGGTGTCAGGGTCCCGGAACGTCCGATCCGCCCCTGTTGATGACAGCCGATGCAGCTGGAGATGAGGGCCGTGTACGCCGTGGATGCCCGTTTCACATCCCGCAAGCGTGCGCTCTCACGCAGTTCCTGCACGGCCTCGACGAACGCATTCGCCTGGGCCAGGTAAGCAGGTTCGGGACGCGCCTGCCAGGAGGCGATCTCCGCTGAGGTGAGATGTCCCAGACGCTCGGCGTAGGAGTCAACCGTCACCAAGTCGCCAATGACCAGCGGCCTGAGGATGCGCTGCGCATTGTCGGCTTTCTCGTTCATGACCGGGGTCAGCGGCGGCCACTGCCACGCCGAGGCCGACACGACGGGCACAATCGCCGCCACGGTCAACGCAATCAGGGTCTTCCGTTTGAACATCTCCCGCTCCCCTCCGGCCTGTCACCCCACGGGTCACGTCAGGGCCAAAACGGTTCCATCCACTCGATGACTCCTCGTTCCCCGTGCTGACCCCGGCGCGTCCCTCTGGCGCTGCGAGGTCGATCCGCATCCTCAGACAGCATGTAGTGGCCATCGGGGGTGACTCGCAGGAAGTGGCACGTCTGCAGCGTCTCCAGGACCGCGTCGCACGCGACGGGGTCGAGTCCCCACAAACGCCTGACCTGGGGCCTGGTAAGCCGGAGACCAGGCATCTCCTTGTACTCGCCTTTGATCACCGACAGCGTGTCGTTCAGCGCCGATTCCCGTCCGGTCATGGCTCGCCTCCCATGAGGACGCCTGCGCAAGTGACGTGCCCGCCTGACTTCGAGGCCCTGTCGATTCGACCTCTCGTTTTCAGGCGTGAAAAGCGCGCCAGGACGCCAGCAACAGGCCGGGGACGCTGCGGGCTTTTACCGGGAACTGGGGGAATTTTCGACGCTGCCGGGTGCGCGGCCGCCAGCCCGTGGCCGAACGCGCCACAAACAAGGGGTGCCCTGTGTGGCACGTCCCGTGCTCAACCCGGGGTGGCCCCCTTGGGCCCAAGAAGCGAGGGCAACATGATCGCGATCAAGAACGTCCTGGTGGCCACCGATTTCAGTCCGGTCTCGGAAACAGCGCTCGTTTACGGCCGGGCGCTGGCGCGCACGTTCAATGGCAGGCTTCACGTGCTCCACGTCGTGGACAACATCGCCGCGCGCGTTGCGTACGCGGATGTATCGTTCGTTGGCGCGGCCCCTCCCGAGCTACAGGCGGAGCTGGAGCGGGCGGCGCTCGCGGAGCTGGAGGCCTTCGTCACCGAAACCGATCGGCGGGAGCTGCACGCCGTCATTCAACTGAGGGTGAGCAACAGCACCGCAAAGACGATCACGGATTACGCGAGGGAGGCGGGCATCGACGTCATCGTCGTCGGCGCAACAGGGCGCGGATCCGTCGATCGCATGCTGATGGGCAGCGTGGCCGACAAGGTCATTCGGCGCGCACCCTGTCCGGTTCTGGCCGTCCGGCATCCGGAGCGCGAGTTCGTGGTCCCGGACACACTGCAGGTCCTGGCGCACGCGAAAGCCTGATGGCCATGCAGCCCAGCGTCTCGGAATGGCCGGCGCTCCTCGACCCCAGCACGGATCGTCTGATCCTGCGGGACGGCTCGGTGGCGCTCGTCCGCGCGACGTCCTCGGCTGATCGCGCGCTGATTCGACAGTTCTTTCAGGCCCTGGCGCCGGAATCCCGATACAACCGGTTCTTCACCCCATCGGCGCCACCAGAAAACCTCCTGGAGCGCTTTTGCGAGTCGGCGGATCCGGCACGGCAGCTGACGCTCGTGGCGCTCCGACAGCGCGCGGGCGAGCTCCGGCCGATCGCGGTCGCCTCGTACGCGGCGACTGGCGCCGCAACGGCCGAAGCAGGATTTGCCGTGGCAGACGGCATCCACGGGCAGGGCCTCGGGACCGCGCTCCTCGAGCGCCTGGCCGCGATCGCCCACGCGGAGGGCTTCGACTACTTCGACGCCACGACGCTCGCCGGCAACGCGGAGATGCTGCAGGTATTTCGTGACTCGGGCTTTGAGCGGCGGGCGACCAGCTCCCAGGGCGTCGTCGGCGTCCGGCTCGACCTTCGTCTGGCGGCCAGCGGACTGGCCGCGATCGACGAGCGGAGTCGCGCGGCGACCGTGGCATCCCTGCGGCCGATCCTCCAGCCGCAGGAAGTCGCGGTGATCGGTGTGTCACGCGACCCGAACAATTTCGGACGCCGGATATACGACGGACTCCTCCGCGACGGGTTCAAGGGATCGGTCTACGCGGTGAACCCCAGTGCGGCAGAGATCGCGGGCCGGCGCTGCTACCGATCGGTTCGCGACCTTCCGGGCAGCGTCGACCTCGCTATCATCGCGACGCCGCAAAGCGAGGTCCTGCACGTCGTCGAGGAATGCGCGCTGGCGGGCGTGAACTCCCTGGTCATCGTCAGCGCCGGCTTCGCCGAAGCAGGTGAAGAGGGTCGCCGCCTCCAGCGCGACGTGCTCGACAAGGCGCGGGCCAACGGGATGCGCCTGGTCGGCCCGAACTGCATGGGCGTGCTCAACACTAATCACAAGATCCGGCTCAATGCATCGTTTGCCGGGCAGCTCCCGCCGGAAGGAGGCGTCGCCGTCGCCTCCCAGAGCGGAGGCATTGGCCTGGCGCTTCTGCAGCTCGCCACTGCGCGGCATGTCGGCATCTCGTCGTTCGTCAGCCTCGGCAACAAGGCCGACGTGTCGGGCAACGATCTTCTGCAGTGGGGCGAGAGCGATCCCCAGACGTCGGTACTCCTGCTCTACCTGGAGTCGTTCGGCAATCCGCGCCGCTTCGCGCAGCTCGCACGGCGTATCGGCCGCAAGAAGCCGATCGTGGTCGTCAAGGCGGGCCGGACACCTGGCGGCCGCCGCGCGGCTGGCAGCCATACGGCCGGGCTCGCGTCGAACGAGGCTGCCGTCGAGGCCCTCTTCACAGCAGTCCGGTGTCATCCGTGCCGACACGATCGACGAGATGTTCGACATCGCCCAGTGCCTCGATCTCCAGCCCCTTCCGAGGGGCGCGCGCGTCGGCATCATCACCAACACCGGCGGACCCGGTATTCTGGCCGCCGATGCCTGCGAGGGCGTCGATCTGGTCGTGGCGCCGTTCGGCCCCGACACCCGCGCGGCACTCGCACGACACCTGTCGAGCCACGCAAGCATCGGCAACCCGGTCGACCTGGTCGCGTCCGCCGGGGCGGCGGCGTACGAACACGCCATTGCGGCGGTGCTCGCCTCGCCGGACGTCGACAGCCTGCTGGTTGTCTACACGCCAATCGACCGGACTCAGACCGACGGCATTCTCGCGGCCATCGGCCGGGGCGTGGCGGATGCCCGGGCCGCCGGCATTCGTAACAAGCCCGTGCTGGTCTCGGTCCTGAGCGTGGAGAGCCAGCCCGCTCCCCTGCAGGCCGGCGACGAATGGATTCCGACCTACATGTTTCCCGAGAATGCTTCCAGAGCGCTCGGCCGCGCGGCCGCCTACGCCCGGTGGCGCGAAGAACCCCCGCCCATCTTCCGCACGTTCGATGACATCCGGATCCGGGAGGCCAGGGCGGTGTGCCAGGGGGCCGTCACCGCTCGCGGTGATACCTGGTTGACCCAGGAGGAGCTGACGAGGGTTCTCGATGCCTTCGGGTTGACGCTGCTGGGCGGCAGCGCTGCCCGAAACGAAGAGGAAGCTGCAGCGACGGCGGCCATCGTCGGATTCCCGGTGGTGCTCAAGCTGGTATCGCCCAGGGTCCTGCACAAGACTGACGTCGGAGGGGTCCGTCTTCACCTTCGTGATGAACAGGACGTGCGCGCGGCCTTTCGCGATATGGTCGCCCGCTTTCCCGACGCGGCCAAGCCGGCCGGCGACACATTCGTCCAGGTGCAGCCAATGTTGACCGGCGTGGAAACGCTCGTGGGCGTTGCCGACGATCCCACATTTGGTCCGCTCGTGGCGTTCGGACTCGGCGGCGTCGAGACGGAGATACTCCGCGATGTGGCGTTTCGGATCGCGCCGTTGAGCGAGCGGGACGTCCAGGGCCTGATGCACGACATCCGAAGCTTCCCGCTGCTTCAGGGATATCGAGGCAGGCCTGCCACCGACATCGACGCTCTTAAGGAACTCCTGCTCCGGGTCTCGCTGCTGGCACAGCACGTCCCCGAATTGCGCGAGTTGGACCTGAATCCGGTCATCGCTCTGCCGGCCGGTCAAGGGTGCCGAATCGTGGACGCCCGCGCTCGAGTGGCCGCAATATGACGCGTCAACCTAAGAGTGACTCGGATCTTGCATCGAAATCGCAGGGATATGAACTTGAGCCCTTGCTCCAATCAGTCCGTTCGGGATTGACGGAAGGGCTGGATTTTCCGCTCATGCATCAAGAAACCAGTGTTCGCCGTGTTCTGGTCGTCGACGATGAGGCCCTGATCCGGTGGTCGGTCGCACAGACGCTCGGGGATCAGGGATTCGAGGTCGAGCAAGCATCCAGTGCTCGTGGTGCGCTCGATGTTGTCGCTGCCTGTCAGGGACGCTTCGACGTCGTTGTCCTCGACTTCCGCCTGCCCGACTCCAACGACTTGAAATTGCTGACCGAGCTGCGGCGGCTGATGCCGCGGGCGTCCGTCATCCTGATGACCGCATTCAGCACCCCCGAGATGATCCAGGGCGCCCTCGCTCTGGGAGCTGTGGACGTGGTCAGCAAACCCTTCGAAATGACCGACATGGCCAGACTGGTCCGGCAGGCGCGCTAGGGTCTCGTCTCAAAGCTGGAACCGTTCGACGACGAGGGCCCATATACTGACGCTTGTGCCGACTCCCACTATTCTGGTCGTAGACGACGAACCGCTCATTCGGTGGTCGTTGACCAGCCGCCTGGCCCAGGAGGGCTATCGGGTCCTCGAGGCCGAGAACGCCGCCCAGGCGCACGAGCGACGACGCGAAGGCGTCGATCTCGTGCTCCTGGACTACCGGCTCCCGGACGCCGACGGGCTCGCCGTGCTCAAGAAGATCAAGGAGACGAGCCCCGACACCCTCGTCATCATGCTGACGGCGCATTCGAGCGTGGAGCTGGCAGTGGAGGCCATGAAGCAGGGCGCCTTCCACTACGCGAACAAGCCGTTCGACGTCGAGGAGATCGTGCTGCTCGTCGAGCGCGCGCTCGAGACGACGCGCCTTCGCCGGGAAGTGCGAACGCTTCGCGCCACGCAGGCCAGGCCCTTCAGCGTCAACCGCATCGTCGGCGAAAGCGCCGTCGTGCAGGAGGTCAGGGCACTGCTCCAGAAGATTGCGGCGAGTCCCGCCTCAACGGTCCTGCTGACCGGCGAGAGCGGGACGGGTAAGGATCTCGCGGCCAAGGTGATTCACTACGCGAGCGCCCGCGCGAACCAGCCGTTCATGAACATCACCTGCTCGGCCCTCCCCGAAACGCTGCTGGAGAGCGAGCTGTTCGGCCACGAACGGGGGGCGTTCACCGGCGCCGACCGGCAGAAACGGGGGCTCATCGAGTCGGCTGATGGCGGCACCGTCTTTCTCGACGAGATTGGCGAGATGGTGCCGGCACTTCAGGCGAAGCTCTTGCGATTTCTCGAAGAGAAGACATTCAAGCGGGTCGGCGGCTCCCAGGACCTTCGTGTGGACGTTCGCGTGATCGCGGCAACGAATCGAACGCTCGAGGACGAGGTCCGCAAGGGGCATTTCCGCGAGGATCTCTACTATCGCTTGAACGTGGTGCCGATTGTGCTTCCGCCGCTCCGCCAGCGTGCGGACGACATCCCGCTCCTGCTGGACCACTATGTCGAGAGCTACAACGTCGAGTTCCGGAAGCGGGTTCGGCGCATCGCACCGGAGGCGATGGCCCGGCTGAAGGCATATCCCTGGCCGGGGAATGTCCGCGAGCTGAGGAACGCCGTCGAACGCGCGATGCTCCTGACCGACGATGAGGAGCTCACGCTGGAACACTTCCCGCTGGGCGGCGGGCTGGCGGCTGCCAGACTCGGCGAAGGCGTGGCCCTTCCGGCCGCCGGCATCGACCTCGAGCAGCTCGAGCGCTCGCTCGTGATTCAGGCGCTCGAGCGGAGCGGGTGGAATCAGACCAGAGCGGCGGCGCTTCTCGGGCTGAACCGCGATCAGATTCGCTACCGCATCGAAAAGTTCAAGCTCGAGAAGTCGCCGGCCGAACAGGTCTAGACGGCCGAGTCATTCTGGCGCCGCGGCGCCCGGCAACTCGATCGTCACGGCCGTCCCGCCTTCCGGCGGGCACGTGACAGTCACCGCGCCATCATGTGCCTCGACGAGACGGCGCACCGTCGCCAGGCCGAGGCCCGTTCCACGAGCCTTCGTCGTAAAGAACGGCTGGAACAGCTTCGCGCGAACCTCTTCGGACATGCCCGGTCCGTTATCGGCAATCGTCACCACCTGGCGGGTTCCGACGGCCGAGACCGATGCGCGTGATCGTGCCGCGGCCGTCGAGCGCCTGGGCCGCATTGAGCATGAGATTGTGAAACGCAATCTTGAGGAGCTCGCGGTCCACGGCGACGGGCGGCGCACTTCCGCCTATTTCGACCCTCATGGCGCGGAACAGCGGGTCCGACGCGAGCAACTCGGTCGTGCTCTCCAGCACGAGCCGCAGGTCGACAGGCGCGAGCCTGGGTTTCGGTGTCCGCGCGAACAGCAGGAGCTCCTGCATGAGCTCGTTCAGTCCGTCCAGTCGGGCGAGGACCTCCCTGACGATGGTCGCGTCCTGCCCGCCCTCGGGAAAGCGCCTGCCGAGCACCTGAATCGCCCCGCTGACCGCGGCCAGCGGATTTCGCACCTCGTGCGCGAGGACGGCCGCCATCTCGCCGAGGCGAGCGAGAGAGGCCTGCTCGCGGATGTGCTCCTCCAGCCTCGTGCGGGCTCGCAGGTCGTGCACGATCCCCACGAATCGCGGTTCGCCGGCCACGCGCATTTCGCCGACCGACAGGTGGACCGGAAACTGCGCCCCGTCCCGCCGGAGAGCCGTCACGTCCCTGCCAATCCCGATGATCCTCCGCGTGCCCGTCTTCAGGTAGCGCGCGAGGTAGCCGTCGTGCTGCTCCTTGTCGGGCGACGGCATGAGGATGCTGACGTTGCTGCCGATGACCTCCGATGCCTGGTAGCCAAACATGCGTTCGGCCGAAGGGTTGAACGCTTCAATCGTTCCACGGGCATCGATGACGATCATCCCGTCGACCGCCGCGTCAATCAGCGCGCGCCAGCTCGCATCGGCCATCTCCACAAGTCCGCCACCGAGCAAAACACCTGCCGCCGGATGCCAGCCCGCGCCCACCGGAGCTTCGGTGCGGAGGCGCCGTCGGACGGGGAAGAATCCGCCCCGCTGGGGATTTTGTCGTGACCGAGCGCTGCATCCGCGTCGTTTTCTGGTGGAGTTCGTCCCTGCCATCGGCATTCGACTTGCCTTGACTCCATTGCGACGGCCGGACGACGGCCGGAGGCGGAGGGTCCGAGCATGGGGAAGATGAAAGCGGTCGTGTTCCACGGGAAGGATCGAATCGCCGTCGAGGAAGTCCCCGGCCTGTGCCTTCGGCCTGGTGAAGCGGTCATCAGGATCACGCTCACGACGATCTGTGGGACCGACGTGCACATCGTCCGCGGCGAGTACCCGGTGAAGCCGGGCCTTGTGCTCGGCCATGAGCCTGTGGGTGTGATCGAGGAGCTCGGGGCCGGCCTGGAGGGCCTCTTCGAGATCGGCCAGCGCGTCATCGTCGGCGCCATCACGCCGTGCGGCCAGTGCTTCTACTGCTGGAACGGCGCGCATTCGCAGTGCGGCGGTCCGCTCGGAGGCTGGCGGTTCGGCAACACAATCAACGGCGCGTGGGCCGAGTACCTGCTTGTTCCTGATGCCAAGGCGAACCTGGCGCCGATTCCAGCGGGCCTGACCGACGAACAGGTCGTCCTGTGTCCCGACATCTTCTCGACCGGGCTCTCAGGTGCAGAAAGCGGCCGCATCCGGGTCGGGGACTCGGTCGCGGTGTTCGCGCAAGGCCCCATCGGCCTGTGCGCCACGTTGGGCGCGAAGCTCAAGGGCGCGTCGATCATCATCGGCGTCGACCCGAACGAACGAGCGGCTGGCGATGGCGAGGCGCTTCGGGGCGACCGTGACGTTGAACAGTCGAGGCCCTGATCCCGTCGAGGCAATCAAGCGGCTGACCGGCGGGCGTGGCGTGGACGTCGCCATCGAAGCGCTCGGGCAGCAGGAGACGTTCGAGAACGCGCTGAGAGCCACTCGGCCCGGGGGCATCGTCTCGAGCCTGGGCGTGTATTCCGGCAAGCTGGTGGCGCCGTACGAGGCGTTCCACGCCGGCCTCGGCGACCAGACCATCGTGACCACGCTGTGCCCCGGTGGCAACGAGCGGATGCGCAGGCTGATGGCGCTGATCGAGCATGACCGTGTCGACCTGAGCCCGCTCGTCACGCATCGCTTCAAGCTCGAGGACATCGGTGATGCCTATGACTTGTTCAGCAGCGGACGTGACGGCGTCCTGAAGGTGGCGCTGTATCCTGATGCCCGTGCCTTGAGCGCCGCTCACTCGGCGGCATTCGCTGGACAGTCCCGTGCGTAGCCCTCGTCGCGTCGAGCGCCCGTCCACAACAGGAAGAGGCTTACGTTGATGCGACCCTCAGCGTGAGCGCACGTTGTATCGCACGTCGTCGAGCGTGAGCTCGATGTACGCGTATTCCCGGCCCGGCTCGTGCCAGCGGCCCTCGCCACCCGACGCAAGACGCACGGATCCAAACGTGCGGTAGCGGCCGAGCGGCGTGGACCACGGCACCTGCTTCACGGCGTTGCCGTCGAGCGAGGCCTGGTAGCGATCGTCGGACTTGAAGTTGGTCAGCTCGCCCGCCCCGTTGAACGAGAGTTCCGCTCGAATCGTCTGGCCCGCGTTCGTGAAACGTGCCTTGACGGTACGTGCGTCCACGGGCTCCCAGACGATGGCCGGATCGATCAACGTCGCAGGTGCCATTACACACATGTCGTTGAACATGGTCACCGTCTCGCCGCGATTCATCTCGTTGCCAGATACGTCCACGACCGGCACGAGGGCTGCGGCCTTCACTCGCATCGTCGCCACCGGTCCTACGTATCGGTGGTAGCCCTGCACCGGAATCGCGAGCATCGACCCGGTCAGGTAGAAGAGGCGCGCGCCCGGAACGACGACGTTGTACTGCTCCGCAGCTAGCGGGATCCATCGCGTCTCGGGACTGTTGCGGATGCGCCCGTGCAGGCGTACGCGAAAGTTGCGGACGCGAGGCTGCCCGACGACGCCGGCCGTGCGTAGATACCGCCGTACGGGTCAGGGAGATGGGCGAGATCTGCATCCACGATGGGCTCCACGGATGCCGTGTGCGTGTGCGTGAGCGCCTGATCCACATCGCGCTCGTACGCCGCCCGCAGGCTGGTTGGTCCCTGCGCCAGGAAGCCAAAGCCTACGCCCACCAAGACCATGAGATTGCCCAGCGCTCCGAACCGTGCATCGATCCACGAGGGGACGATGGCCAGCATCGAGACGAGGACGGCCGACGCGCCGATCGCCCACCACCAGCGCGGCCACACGAACAGCGATCCCGCTGCAGCGAAGAACAGCAGCGCGGCCATCAACCAGGCCACACCCAGCAGTGGCGATATGGGTTGTGTCAGCTGAGGCAGCTCGGCCCATCCGAAGGCCTTGGCGAAGCCGAGCAGGTGGATAAGGCCGTGGAAAACGAGGATGATCGCGAAGGCGATGGTCATGAGCGCTCGCGCGCACGCCGTTCGGCTTCGTGCTTCAACGGCAGCAGGGACAGCCATCGGATCATCCCGATGCCTGGCGAGGCGAAGGCCCAATACCGGCGGAATCGAGCACGGGCGATGGGGTCCGTGGCAAGCGCTCGCGTTTCGGTCCGGAAGATGGATGCCGACGTGCCGACGGCGTCCGCACGCAGTGTCCACGCGATCTTCACGTAGCCGGGCTCGCCGAACGTGGCGAACTCGTCGGGTCGGAGAGCATGGAACGTGGGATTCGCGTCCCAGGGCTTCGTGAACGCGCCGACGACGACCTCCCGTCCAGGCACGTCGGCGAGGATGCCCCATCCGAGCGACTGCACCTCCGCCAATAGGCCGCGCTGCTTCTCGCGGGTGGCCGGAGTGGCGCCGAGCACTAGCTCCCGCGCCCTGAAGATCGCATGCACGAGCGGCAGGTCGAACAGCTCCTGTTCCGCCGCGGCAGCGAAGGCGATCGCCGCCGGCGCGGCGATCCGCACGTAATGCCGCTCCACCACGTCGTAGACGGGCATGAACCGATCGAGCAACAGGTCGACGTCGTCTCCATTTGCCTGCCCTGTGCGCCCGTACCGATACCATGCGAGGCCAGCCATGGCGGCGTATGCGCCGGCGGCCACTCCGGCACTCACTGCCGCAAGGCGAATGACGTTCCGCAGTCGTGATTGCCCCTTCATTAGTCGTTACCGGTGAAGCCTAGAGACTCTATCGTCTCGACCAAGCAGAAGGCGTGCCGGGAGATTCGACCACCTCGGCCCGCCGGGCTGCTGACCCTTCAAGGATGAAGCGCGAAATTCTCGACGCTCGTGCGGGAATTTCAGCGGATCGTCCGGTGAGGAGCCTGGGTTTAGCGACTGGAAAGGCTGACATCTCGACCCATCGAAGAATCCGAGGTGACGTCCCGCCGAGGCACGCGCCTTGCCCTGAGTGATTGCAGGCGCAGCGTTCTCAAGATTGCCGTGCGCCTCAGGGGGAACCATGTCGGTGACGGCATCACACACCGTAGAGGGACACGTCGCTCGCGGTTTCGAGGGCGTACGCGAGGCCTTCGTCGACAATTTCGCTCGGCGTCAAGAACTGGGCGGCGCCTGCTGTGTCTATCGTCACGGCGAGAAGGTCGTTGACCTCTGGGGCGGTATCCGGAACAAGCAGACGGGCGAGCCCTGGGAGCAGAACACCATGGTGCTCGTCTACTCGGCTACCAAGGGCCTGGCGGCGATGACCCTTGCCGTCGCCCATTCGCGCGGCTGGCTCGACTACGAAGAGCGGGTATGCGCGTACTGGCCGGAGTTCGCGCAGCAGGGCAAGGAGCGCATCACCGTCCGTCAACTCCTGGCACACCAGGCAGGGCTGTTCGCGTTCGACGAGCCCGTCGATCGCAGCGTCGTAGCTGACCTCGACCGCCTGGCAGTGGTATTGGCCCGTCAAAAGCCGGCATGGGAGCCGGGGACTCGCCAGGCCTATCACGCCATCACGCCTCGGATTCTACGAAGGCGAGCTGCTGCGCCGCGTGGATCCGCAGCATCGCAGTCTCGGGACGGTTCTTCCAGGACGAGATCGCAACGCCGCTCGGCCTGGACGTCTACATCCGTCTACCGGAGTCCATTCCGAACTCCAGGCTGGCGACGCTGACCCCGCCACGTCCCATCGACCTGCTGCTCGGCTTCCCGCTTCGCGTCACGCTGGATTCGATGAACCGCCGCTCGAATATCTACAGGGCACTGATAACGAATCCTGGAGCCGCGTTGCCCCTCGATGAGCAGCGGATTTACGCGCGCAACCTCGAAGTCCCGTCGGGCGGCGCGGTCGGCACCGCGCGGGCCATCGCGCGCGCCTATAGCGTCTTCGCCACCGGCGGACGCGAACTGGGGCTACGCCCCGAAACGCTGGCCTTGCTGGCCGCACCGGCGATTCCGCCAACGCACGGGTTTCACGATGAGTGCCTGCACGGCGAGGTCGAGTTCTCGCTGGGCTTCATGAAACCCTGTCCCACGTGGCCGTTCGGAAGCGCCAGTTCATTCGGCGCGCCCGGGGCCGGCGGCTCGCTTGGCTATGCCGATCCGGAGGCGGGCATCGGTTACGCCTATGTGACGAGCCAGATGGGGACATCCCTGACGGGAGACCCCCGAGATGTGGCGCTCCGGGACGCACTCGAGTCCGCGTTGCCACGCCTGCGAGGGGCATGACTGTTGCTCGCTCCTTACGACATGGCGCGAGCTTCCACCCACGTCGAGCCGACAGGCGCCGTCGCCACGGCGCGTCACTACATCCGGGACCTGGTGTACGGCGCCAACGACGGCATCATCACGACATTCGCCGTCGTGGCTGGGGTGGCTGGCGGTGCCCTGTCGCACACGGCCGTCCTGGTGATTGGCGCGGCCAACCTTGCCGCCGACGGTCTCTCGATGGCCGTCGGCAACTTCCTCTCGATACGGGCGAACGAAAGCGCCCGCGAGGCGGAGAATCTGCCGGAGGAAGAAGCACATCCGGCGAGGCACGGCCTGGCGACGTTCCTCGCGTTTGTCGGGGCTGGCGCGCTTCCGCTCGCGCCTTATGTCGTGGGCACCGCAGAGTCCGAACGGTTCTTCTGGTCCTGCCTGCTGACCTTCGGCTCACTCTTCGCCGTGGGAGCGGCACGGACCGCGGTCACCGCCGATCGGTGGTGGAGAGCCGGCCTCGAGATGTTGCTGCTCGGGATGATGGTCGCCGCCGCAGCCTACGGTGCGGGAGCGCTCATCGCGAGAGCCGTCGCCTGAGCGGCTCGCCGCAACAGACCGCGTGTTCATGACCGCCGGCGGGGCCGCGAGCGAGTCAGCGGCTGCCGTGAACCGCGACCAGAAGGAGCTACCTATGAAGCTGTCGGTCATCGCCCTGGACTACGACGGCACCGTCGCTCGCGACGGCGTCCTGGACGCCGTCGGTGCGGGACGCGATCGCCAGCGCCCGCACGCAGGGCATCGTCGTCCTGCTGGTCACCGGCCGGATTCTCGATGAGTTGCGGCGGGTCGCCGGTGACCTGCACTTCGTCGACGGTGTCATCGCCGAGAACGGCGCGGTCATTCACTTCCCCGCCAGCGGACGGACCTCGGCGCTGGCTCCGCTGGTGCCCGAGGGCTTCGTGGCCGAACTGCGCCGGCGCGGGATTCCCTTTGCCGCTGGACAGTGCCTGGTCGACGCGGATGCCAACGAGGCTCCGCGGCTGCTCGAGGTCATTCGGACGCTCGAATTGCCGCTCGTGCTCATCTTCAACCGCGGCCGTGTGATGACCGCGCCACAGGGCGTGAGCAAGGCAACCGGGCTGCATGTGGCGCTCGAGACGCTGCGGCTCTCGGCCCGCAACACCGTCGCGATTGGCGACGCCGAAAACGACCACGAGCTTCTGCGGCTGGCTGAAGTGGGCGTCGCGGTCGCATGGGGCAGCAAGGCATTGCAGGCGGCCGCCGACGTCGTTCTCGATGGCAGCGGGCCGGCGGCCGTTGGCGACTACGTGCGGACGCTGGCGGCGACCGGAGAATCTCCCGACTCCCCCGCGCGGCCGCCGTCGTCTGCTGCTCGGATATCTGGAGGACGGTCGTGAATTCTCGCTCGCCGTGCGCGGCCGCAACGTCCTGGTGACCGGCGACGCCAAGTCCGGAAAATCCTGGGTCGCGGGTCTCCTCTGCGAACAGTTGATTCTGCACGGCTATTGCGTCTGTGTCATCGATCCCGAAGGCGACTACAGCTCGCTCGAGAGGCTGCCGGGCGTGACCGTGCTCGGACGCGAAGACGCTCCGCCAACACCTCGCGAGCTGCTGCGCGCGCTCCGGTACCCGGACCGCAGCGTGGTCATCGACCTGTCCCGCCTCCCGCACGACGAGAAGCTGCAGTACATCCGAGCGGTCTTGCCGGCGCTGAACGTCCTCAGGCGCCGAACCGGACTTCCGCATCGCATTCTGCTCGACGAAGCGCACTACTACCTGCACGACACCGACGCGCCGCAACTCCTCGACTTCGAGCGCAACGGGTACACGGTCGTCACCTACTGCGCGTCGCGGCTGCCTCAGGCCCTGCTCGCCGGCACCGAGGTGATGATCGTGACGTGCGAATCGAACCCGGCCGAAATGGAGGCGCTCCGGGCACGTTGCGCGGGATGTGCCGATATCGATGCCTCGCGCTGGGCGATGCTCGGCCACTTGAAGGTCGGCCAGGCCGTCGCGCTCCCGATCACCGAAGAGAGCCGGTGGAGAGCTGCGACTCTTCACGATCGCGCCGCGCCTCACGCCTCACGTCCGGCATCGCGAGAAGTACGTCGATGTGCCCGTGAGCTCCCATCGGGCGTTCGTGTTCAACGCGAACGGTCAACCCGGACACAGGATTCGTACGCTCCGGCAGTTCGTGTCCGAGCTGGAACACACGCCGCCAACGCTGTTGGCGGGGTACATCATGCGCGGCGATTTCTCGCGCTGGATTGGCGACGTGTTCGGCGATCGCGCGCTGGCCGGCGAGCTCCGAGCTGCTCGAACAACGATATCGAGCTGGATCGCGCGCGGAGACCGTGCCGGAAATGGCCAACGCCGTGCGCGGCCGATACGATCTGGCGGAAGACGCCGTCGCGGCAGCGCCCTGAGACTGCGCGGTAGTCACTCCTCGTGGATCTCTGGCTCGAGCCGTAGAGGGGTTGAGAGAGATGCCGAGATCAGGCACGCCTTCTCGCTCTTTTCCAGGATCTGCAGCACCCGCTCGCGGTTTGAGCCGGCCGGTACTGTGATCCTTGGGTGTAAAACAATTTCCGTGAAGCGAGTCACGCCCTCTTTCCGGTCTACCGTTCCGCCCGCATCCAGTTCGAGCCTCGTGAACTCGAGCTTCGACAGTCGCGCGATCGCCCGAAGCGTGAGAAGGAAGCACGCCTGGACCGATGCCAGCAAGAGGTGCTCGGGACTCCAGGCATCTCCAGGGCCGTCGAAATCTGCAGGCGCCGCGGTCCTGAGCGCTGGGACCCCAGCTGTCGACAGCTCGGCGTACTCGGACGGCCCACCACTCAGATGGACCTCGTAGTGATGTGGAAGAGGTTTCATGTGCGCGCCCTCCCGCCGCGAGGAGTCTGCTCCCCGGGTCATGTTCACGAAGCCGGCCGCTCGATGACGCGGACGTTGTCGCGGAGCGTGTCTGGTGGATGGATCACCACACGCTCGCCGACCTCCAGCCCGTCGGTGACTTCGGCTTCATCCGCGTTCCGCGGTCCGATCGTCACGGTTCGCAGACGTGCCCTGTCGCCCTCGACGGCAAAGACGGCCCAGTCGTCGCCGCGCCGGAAGAGGGCAGCGGTTGGAACCTTGAGGACATCCGCCTGATCCGACACGACGACCCGCACCTCGACCCGATACCCGTCACCAAGCGCCCGGGCTGCCGCGAGGTCGACGATGTCGACGGTCACGTTCACGCGCTGCTCCTCGACCCCCAACGCGGAGATCTTCGTGAAGCCCGAAGGCTCGACGCGACGCACTCGCCCTTCGAGCGCGGCCGCTCCGCCCCACTGTTCGATCAGCACCTTCGCGCCTGCCGGCACCTGCACGGCGTCGGCGGACAGCAGGTCGGCGACGATCTCCAGATTCCGGGCGTCGCCGATCTCGAGCAGCGGCTCGCCGGCCTGGACGACGACCTCGCTTTCGTGAGTTCGCCTCAGGATCACACCGTCCACCGGGGACACGATCGTCACCGTGCGCGAGGTATCGGCCCCGTCGGCGGGGCGCAGCCTGGCCAGGGCCATTTGCTGCTCGAACTCGACGCGGTTCACCGTGAACTCGGCCGCTTTGAGTGCTTCGCCGGCGGTCGTCACCCCGGTCTCGGTGGCTTCGTACTCCTCGCGGGAAATCGCGCCGGCCCTGACCAGTTCTTCCTCACGCTTCAGCTGCGAACGCGACCGCTCGAGCGCGGCAGCCGCGCGGGCGCGTTCGGCGCGGGCCTGGCCCACCGCGGCCCTCGCGGCTTCGACGGCGGCGCCCAGCTCTGCCCGGGCCCGCGCGTCGAGCAGCGCCGGGGTCACCGGCGTCAGCCGCGCGAGCACCGTCTTCCCGCGGGTAACGGGGTCGCCGGGTTCGAGCTCGATGCGCGCGAGCCGTCCCGCGACGGGAGCGGACACGACGAATCGCTCTCGCACCCGCGTCTGTCCCTCTTCGTCGATGGTCACCTGCAGGGGCCCGCGCACCACGAGCGCGATATCGATTTCCTGCGATTCGGGCCAGAGCGCCGCCGTCGCAATCAGCAGCACGACGAGCGCCACCGCGATGGCGCGCCAGCTTCTCAACAGTCTTCGCATGGTCGCTACTCGCGAATCTTCAACACGGCCACCAGATCCAGCGTGTCCAGGCGGCGGCGGACAATCAAGGCCGAGATCAACGTGGCGGCGATCACCGTGAGAAACGCCCAGGCCATCGCGGCGCGTGAGACGACAAGCGGAAACCGATAGACCTCGCTGTCCAGCGCTTGAGCGATCCACGTCGCGAGCCCATAGCCCAGCAGCCCGCCGACCGGCAGCGCCGCAAACGTCAGCAGCGACATCTCACCCAGCAGGATGAGCGAGATCTCGGCGCGCGTGAATCCCAGCACCCGAAGGCTCGCCAGCTCCCGGCTGCGCTCCGAAAGGGACACGCGTGCCGCGTTGTACACGACGCCAAAAGCGATGATGCCGGCAAAGACCACGTTGAAGAGAATCGAGATATTCATGTTCGCCGCGAGCGTCTCGCGAAAGTTCCGGATGACGGCGCTCTTGAAGCCGGCGCCCGCCACGGCCGGCAGCTGTTTCAGCAGAGACGACAGCTGCCGTTCGCGGCTTGTATCGATCGACATCACGGCGCCTGACAACACTTCGCCCTCGCGCATCAGGTCGTGGAGGGCGTCGATGCCCGCATACGCCGACAGCCCCAGGACATCGTCGACGATACCGGCGACCTGGATGTCGCGAGTCGGACGCATCCCCTCCAGCACTTCGACCGTCACGCGATCGCCGACCGCCACGCCGAGCACCTCCGCGAGACGCGCGGACAGCACGAGGCCCGCGGCCGGAAGCCTGATGGCCCGGCCGCGCGCGTCGACGACGCGCCGCAGCCTGGCATCAGGGGACACGCCGGTGATCGCCAGGTTCCGGTGCCGGTGGCCGGCCCGCAGACGCGCGGCGACCACGCGCTGAGGCTCGACGGCGACGACGCCGGGCATCCTCGCCAGCGCGTGCCGGGCGGCGAGCGAACGCGGCTCCACAAAGGTCACCGTCACATCCTGCCGCTCGGCCACGGTGAACTGCGTCATGATCAGCGCGTCGATCGCGTCGATGAAGACGAAGCCGACGACGAGGATGGCCGCGGCGAAGCCGATGCCGACAATCGACGCGCGTGGCCCTGAACGGATGGCGTGAGATGTTCCGGACAATCATGCGGCCCGTGTTGCCCAGCCGGCGGCTGATCCACCCCCGCTCGAAGCGGCTCCTGCCGTAGTGGCCTGGCGGCTCGGGACGCATGGCTTCGGCCGGCGGGATACGCACCGCCCGTCGAACGGTCGAGAACGCGCCGAGCGCGGCTGCCCCGAGCGTCAGCGCCGCCGCCTGGAGCACGATCGCCGGACGGAGCGTGTAGACCAGTTCGGGAAAGCGGAAGAACTGGTTGTACAGGCTGCTGATCATCTGACCCAGCCAGACGCCTGCAACGGCGCCCAGCAACACGCCGGCACAGCCGATGAGCAGCGCCCACTTGATGTAGTGCCAGGCCAGCGCCCGGTTGGCGTAACCGAGGGCCTTCAACGCCGCAAGCTGCGGCCGCTGCAGTGCCAGCGCCCGGGTCATGGCGACGTTGAGGATGAAGGCCGCGACGCTCAGAAAGATGATCGGCAGAATGAAGCCGAAGCTCTGGAGCTGAGCCAGCTCGTTTTCCAGCGTCCAATGGGACAGCTGCAGTTCCCTCGGAATCGCGCCGAGCCCGCCGTAGGGTTCGAGCAGCCGATCCAGCGACACCATGACCGCCGGCGACGTCACCCCTGGCGACAGCCGCAGGACAACGTCATTGAAGGCGCCTTCCATGTCGAAGGCACTCGCCAGCGCCCGCCGTTCCATCCAGAAGACGGCGAAGCGGCGATCGTCGGGCACAATCTCACCCGGCCGGATGTTGTAGACGTGCTCCGGCGACAGGGCGACCCCCACGATCGTGAGGCGCCTGTGCCGTCCGTTGATGAGCGCGCCAACCCGATCGCCGAGGGCCAGCCGGTTCGCGATCATGAAGCCTTCGCTGGCCAGGACCTCGTCCGGCTTGCGCGCGTCAATCCACTGGCCGCGCCGGAGGAACAGATCGTTCACGCGTGGACGCCCCTGCTCGTGGACCGAGATCAGCAGGGCGCTGGCCGGCTCGTCGAGGCCAGGCACATCAAGCGACACCGCGGCCACGACGCGCGGCTCGACCGCCAGTACGCCGGGAATGGCCGCGATGCTGTCGGCGAGGCTCAGGGGCGCGCGCTTGAGGCTGGCGAACACGTCGGCAAACCGATGGCGCTCGTAGTAGCTGCGCTGAGTCCGCCGCAGCGAGTCGAAGTTCGACAGGTACATCACGAACATCGCCACACCGGCCGCCACGACCATCGCGATGGCCATGGCCTGCCCGCGCATCTGAAACAGATCGCGAAGCAGCTTGCGGTTGAGCGCCGACAGCCAGCGTCCGCCTACCACGACAGCTCCGCCGGCGCCCGCTTGTGCTCGCGCTGCTCGACGGCCGTGACACGGCCGTCGGCGAGCCGGACGACGCGGTCGGCCATCTGCGCGATGGCGGCGTTGTGCGTGATGACGATCGTGGTGGTGCCGAGCTCGGCGTTGACGCGAGCGAGCGCTTCGAGCACCACGATGCCTGTGGCGATGTCGAGAGCGCCGGTCGGTTCGTCGCACAGCAGCACCGCCGGACGCTTGGCGATCGCGCGGGCGATCGCCACGCGCTGCTGCTCGCCGCCCGAGAGCTGCGAAGGGAAGTGATCGAGCCGGTGCTCGAGATGGACCAGGCGCAGCGCCTCGCGCGGCGTCATCGGCTGATCCGAAATCTCAGTGACCAGCGCGACGTTCTCTTCCGCCGTCAGGCTCGGAATCAAATTGTAGAACTGGAAGACGAAGCCGACGTGCCGCCGCCTGAAATCGGTCAGCGTCGACTCGTCGGCCTCGGTCAGGTTCGTCGTCCCGTAGATCACCTGGCCGCTCGTCGGGACGTCCAGGCCGCCAAGAATGTTGAGCAGGGTCGACTTGCCGGATCCTGAGGGCCCGAGCAGCACGATGAAGTGCCCGCGCTCGAGCAACAGACTCACGCTGCGGAGTGCGTGAATGTCGACTTCGCCCATCCGGTAGATCTTGGACAAATCGCGAATGTCGAACAGCGCGTTTGCTGGGTTGGGCACTCGGGACTCTGGCACCTTGGCCGCTCGCGGCGCCACGTTGATGCTACACGACCCTTCGCCGACACACAGCAGAGGCGAGCGGCGCTCGATCTGCCCGGCAGCGACAGCCTGGCGCCTACAGCCGATCCGGCAGACGCGCGAGGATCCTGGCCACCGCCTCGTCGATTCGGGACTCCATCCACGTCTGATTGTCGATCATCCCGTCAAAGCTGCCTTCGGCCCACCCGCGCCAGAGAACCTTCGTGGTGTCTGGCTCGATAAGATCGATCAACAGCGTGCCCTTGTCGTAGATGAAGGGCCGGCAATCGTGATCGGCGCAGTACCACTCGGAGTTATCGAACTCCCGGACATCAATTTCCTGCGACACGTTCGTGTGATAGTGCACGAGTACGTCGGGCTCCCGAGCGGCTGTCTTTTCGAAGCCGTGACGCGCGAGTTCCTTCTCAACCTGCGCCCGGACGCGTTCATCGAAGAAGCGGTTGTTATCGAGCCGGGGATCTCCAGTTGACCCGGTGTCGGCCGGGCCCCAGCTGTAGGTGCGGTACTCGCGGAGCTCAACGCCTCGTTCGATGAACGAATTCACGTTCATGCTGGCCGCGCAGCCGGCGGCGAGCCCGAGGCTTGCCCCGACCACTATCGCTGCGGCGCTTCTCGTCAATCGTGAAGACACGATAATTCTCCTTCCCCGCCTAGCGTGGCGGCAGCTGCCGGAGCATCTCGGAGACGGCCCGATCGATGGTGTCGGCCATCTTGTCCTTGTCCCGAAGCATGTCTTCGACGCTTTTTTGCGCCCAGCCACGCCAGATTAGCTTGTTGCTGTGAGCATCCATGAAGTCGAGGACGAGCGTTCCGGCCTCGTACCAAATCGACTCCGGCGGACAGTCCGCGCCCTGGCAGTACCCATAGGCGCGATCGGCCTTGTTGACGTCGATCCGCTCAGTGATGTTCGCGTGATAGTGAATCAGGAGGTCTGGTGAACCTGCGGAGATCAGCTCCATTCCTCGACCCGCCAGCCCCCGCTCCACGGCGCCTTGCACGTGATCCTTGAAGAACGGGTCTTGATCGAGCCTCGGATCGCCTGTTGGGAGCGCATCCGCGGGACCCCAGTCGAACGTTCGATACTGCGCGAAGTCGAGACTCCGATCGACGTGTGAGCTGACCGACATCGTCGGCGCACATCCGCTCGCCATCGCGGTTACGGCCAGAACCACTGTCGTTGTAAGAACCAGATGTTTCATCGCGGTGTCCTCATCGTCGCCCGATAACGCTGCTCGCCTGGTGGCGGGCACGCTGGAACACGCTGAGGCAAGACCTGTGCCCGGGTTCGGCAGGGCATGGGGCCGTGGCCGCGCTCGCCAAACGCGGAATATCCCGCACTTCCGGTGAATTTCGCCTGTGTCCGGGCATGCCGGCGGACCAAAGGCCGAGCGGGTGATGAAGTCAGAAACGATAGCCGACGCTTGCGCGGCCGCCCAACACCCAATCGAGTCCGGCTCCGAGCCACAGAACGGCTTCGCCGCGAATCAGGACTCGCCGGGACACATCCCACTCGACGCCGGCCCGGCCATGAACGAGGCTGAGCGTCTCGGTTCGATTGACGTGCCCAACCGGCGGCGCATCGAACTGAATGCGGGCTCGTTGCAGTGCCCATCCCCCGCCGGCGAGGAAGTGCGCCCTCCGTTCCGGGGATGTGCGAAACAGGAGTGTCCCGGTGAAGGTCAGCTCGCTGAAGTCGTGATCCGGGCGCCCGAACACGTTGCGCACACGCGCGCCCTGCACCTCCCCTTCCAGGAGCAGCGACCGCACCATCTGAAACGTCACGCCTCCGCCGACAACTGGCGCGTTCCCCTGCTCGGAATCGGCGTGGCCGATGCTGGCAAAGCCGGCGTACGAAATACGGCCCACCGCCGGTCCTGGCCGGACACGGGTGCGGCGAACACGCAGAGCGCGAGCGTCGCCGGGAGGATGAGGTGGAGCGAAGCAGCTCGTGCCAGGCGCCCGGTCGCCTCCTGTCCGGCGCTTACGCCGTTTCGGCCGACAGCCTGTTGTACGCTCTCAACGATGAAACGACAGGTTGGGATCATCGGCACGGGCCGGGTGGGGTCCAGCGGTGAGGCGATGGACCTCGCGCACGGTGCGTCATTCTATCCAAGTGCACAGATCCGAGCTGTGCCGATTGAGGATGTGAGGCACACCCCATGACACCGAGTGCCGCGCCCGAGGTTGGAAGGGATCGCGTCGACATCGCCATCGTCGGCGGCGGCATCTCGGGTCTCTACTGTGCGCTACAGCTGGCGCAGTGCATTGCAGACCGCAAACCCCTCTTTATCGGCGGCAAGCCCGTCGACTACGCCACGTCGATGCCGTCGATCGGGCTCTATGAAATGCGCGGTCTTTTTGGAGGCCGCATTGAAACCTGGACGCTTGATCTAGGTCCGCACGGACCGCAGGTCGCCACAGTTCCCAACCCCTACGATCCCGCCATTGGACCGGACCGGAAGGACAATTTCTATCGGGCCGAATTTGGTCCGATGCGAATCGAGCCGAGAGACCAGCCCCTCCTGAGCGGTTTGCTGAACCGCCTTGGCATCTGTGAACCGACGCACGCGCCTGAAACAGGACCAGGACCTGGTCAACTTCCCCGCTTACGCCGCCGACGCACCCGTCGAGCCCGAAGTACCCGCTGGTCGGCGAGGAGGCGGAACAGCAGTCGCTGCTCGACTTGCTCCTGCTGGCGGCACGCCGGATCTTCGAGCTCGTTGACGAGGATGGACGCCGCCCGGAGGGCCGGGCTGTTACCTGGGCGAGTCCGGCCGCGAACATATCGTGGGGGCACTTCCTGGGCAAGAGCTCCGTGCGGCGGCAATACTGGAAAGGCGAGCTCCACGACTTCATCGTCAGCCTCGGCGACGACGACTACGACATCATTCGAAGGACCGCCAGCGTCAACGGAACGCTTCTCTGCAACATGGGCTTCTGGAACCTGTTGAGCGAGGTCCTGAGCCACCTGGCTGTCCTGCGCATCCGTGACTGGGGCAGCTATTACCACTTGATCGGCGAGAACCCGAATGCGGCGGAGCATCTCGTCATGTGGCTGCGAGCCATCAAGAGCAGCGAGTACCTCAAGGGCATCAGAGGCGGGATGGGCTTGATGGTCCATCGGCTGGTCGAGCTGCTGAAAAGCAGTCCTTATCAGGACTATGTGACTCTGTTTCCGGAGCACGCGCTCGCGTCGTTGAATTCCGGTTCCGGCCACAACGGCGAACAGGTCAACCTTCATTTCGCGAACAACAAGTCGGTGATGGCGAGAGAAGTGATCCTGGCGATGCCGAAGAGGCCGCTCGAGCGCCTCAATATTCCAGGCATCACGAACGAACTCGACAAGGTGCAGGATATTCCCCTCCTCAAGGTCTTCTTCGTCGTCGATCACCCCTGGTGGGAGGACGATCGGCCGCCGAATCGCTTCGCCGGTGATCTACCCACGCGCGAAATTCACTATTGGAAAAATGCCGACAAGACGCGCGGCGTCATCATGATTTACACCGACAGGCCGGCGCTTCATTTCTGGGCCGACTATCTGACCGCCTCTCAGCCGGGGATCGATCGGCGTGACGGCCATGTGGACGCCCAGGCGGACGATGAATTGTGTCGAGAGCAGCAGAGCGCGTCTATCTGGATCCTCGAGAGGAGCACGGATCGGACGGCGCCCCGAGGGATCAACCGGCGGCTCTGGCGGCGGTTCGTCCAGTACGCGCGGGACTACGAGCACAACGACTTCACTATGGAGCGCCTGCTCGCCTGCGGGATTCGGGACTGGGGAAAGGATCCGTACGGGGCGGCGGTTCACGTTTGGAAGCCTCGCGCCAGGTCCTGGGAAGTGGCGGACGCGTTCACGGCTTTCTCCCTCGACGGCCGGGCCGACAAACGTTCACATTTGCGGCGACGCCTACTCCGACTATCAGGGTTTCATCGAAGGCGCACTCCGGTCGGCGGGACGAGTCCTGAGCTACCTCCGCTCCGGCAACACCCATGAGCGGGTACAGCCTCTCTGACGACCCACGCTCGAATGGGGCCGTTCGGGCGGGTGACCTTCAGAGCACCGGTCGCTTCTTGCGGTACGCGTTCTTGACTGCGATTTTGCCGTGGCTGAAGGTGAGGAGATCGCAGCCCGTCACCTCCACGCGGCTGCCGTCTGACTGGGTGCCGCTGAACGTCCACTCCGACACGCCACGGTTGCCCGCGACGAAATGCCTGGCGTTCGCCCAGTGTGCGTCAGGAAACGCCTCGAACACGGCCGCGAAGGCGGCGCGAACCGCCTACCTTCCCCTCGCTCCGCTCCCCGTCAACCTCTGGGCCGGCCGACGCCGCGAACACACAATCGTCGGTCATCATCGACATCAGCGCGTCGAGATCGTGCCGGTTCCAGGCGGCGGCGAAGCTGTCCAGCAACCTCAACAGATCCGCGTCTGAACCTGGGCTGCTGCTCGTCGTCTGCCGTTGGGGGTTCATGCCTTGCAGCATAAATGGCTGCGCTCAGATTAGCCAGCGCGCGGATGAGATTGCCGGTGAGCCGGATACTCCAGCCGATCTCGCACTTCATGACAGCGGGGTTGCGCTGTTGTCTGTGAAAGGAGTGTGCATGCTGTCTCGACGGCTCGTTGCCGCGGCTCTCGTTGGCGCCATGACGTGCGCCGGCTGCACGAGCCTGAAGACCGTTCGTCCCGTCGTCCCCGGAGAGCCGCTCCCACGGGCAGTGCAGTCCGGCGATGACGTCGTCGTGCTGACGCGCGATGGCGCCAGCGCGCGCTTCGTCGTTCAGCAGGTCGAGGGCGAGACCCTGATCGCCACCGACGGCCGGCGTTTTGTTGGTTCGGACCTGGTGCGGGTCGAGCGCGAAGAGTCCAGCCGGCCGAAGACGGTTGGCCTCATCGCGGCGATTGCGGGAGGCGCGTTTCTGATCGTCGTGATCAGCGTGGGGAACTGGCTTGCCGAGAACTCACAGTGGATCGAGTCTCCAGTCGCTGGCTGCGCCACTCCAGGCAGCGCCGGGTGGTGTGGAACGCGGCCGCTGGCTTCCGACAACCAGCTGTTCAGGTCCGACAGCGACCATCCGCAGCGCTGCAGGAGATGGCGGGCCAGCAGCCAATGCATCGCGCGGCGCTCATCGAATGGCCCGAAATTGACCACATACAGAGCGAGCATCCTGACGTCGCGCTCCAGGCCATCATTCTCGCCAACCAGCGGGTCGAAGAAGCTCAGATAGTCGTTGGAGCTATGGTGAATGAAGCGCTGCGTCGGCAGTTTCTGACACAGCGCTTCATATTCCTGGGTCTGCAGAATCCAGGCGTGCCAGACATCGTCGATGTCCCTGGACACCGGAATCGAGCCACTGCATTCATGCGAGATGAAGAGGAACCTCAGCGTTTCTTCGATTCGACACGCAAGTTCGTCGTCGGGTAAATCGGCGAACTTGCGGCTGAAGTAGTGAGCCATCGGCGCACCCAGGAGGGCTGCGCTCAAGGAGCGTTCGGTCTTCATCGCCGGCCCCCGGTTTATCTCGGCCCGAGCGGGTCGACCCCACGTTCAATCATCGTTTTCGCATTGGGGCAGCAGGTTCCGCCGTCCGGCTTGCAGCACCCGCCACGCGCCAACCGGCGCGAGCACGCCCCGGTCTACGAGATGAGTAAGCGCGTCCTCGTTGACAACCCTGACCCTCTTTGTCAGTTCCTGCATCAGCCCCTCGAGCCGCAGTTGCGTAATCGTTTCAAACGCTTCAAGAGGGTTCCGGACTTTTTCATCGCCCATCTCAGTCCTCCTTCTCGCACTCAGACACCTTTGCGGCATCCGACACTCGTGATAACGACACGACACGAGGCAACGAACACCTCACGGGAACTCGTTGATTCTAAAGAGGCGCAGGCAGGCAAGCGGGTGGGCGCGTTCGCCAGGGCTTTGGCGACCTCACCCCCGGACGCAGCATAGAATGTCAGCGGGAACGGCTCGCCTTCGGGGCCAGGCACTCAAAGGAAGGCTTGAGAATGACTGAACAACCGGCAACCCCTCAAGGAGCCACTCCAGGCAGGAGGAAGATCCTTCTCGGCCTCATCGCTCTCGTGATTGTGGCCGCGGGAGGCACCGCAGTCTGGACCACGACCTGCCCCTGCAACCGGGTACCGGGGCTCATGCTCCTGGGCGACGTGCAAGAGGCGCCCGTGACCGACTGGAGTTTCGTCAACGAGATCCCGCTCTGCCAGATTCAGATCTCGGCCGGGGTCATCCCGCATGCCGTGAACCTCAACTGCATGGCGACCCCGGACGGTGCGCTCTTCCTCAGCTGCTCCGGGTGCGCGGACAAATACTGGTCCAGCCACGTGGGACCCAACGAACGAGGACGCTTGCGCCTCAACGACCGGGTGTACCCGGTGGTGCTGAACCGGGTACAAGACGAGGCACTGCTGGACCAGGCCTGGGCCGCTAGGGTGAAGAAGCTGCAGACGCAGGGCGGAGGCCCCTACAATCCCGTCCCGCCGCCCGATGCGAAGCGGTCTGCGAGCTGGTGGAGCTTTCAGCTGCGCTCGGCCGTTGACTGACGGCGGGCCGAGCGGCACGTGAACATCGCGATCACAGGCGCCAACGGCAGCGCCGGCAGCATCCTGCTGCGCCATCTTGCCGGCCAGGAGGACATCCACGCCGTCGCCTGTGTCCGATTGGCACAAGCAGCGGCCGCCCTGCCCAGCTCCCCTCGAATCTCGCCGCGCGTGATCGACTACGACGATCGGAAGGGACTCGCGTCCGCACTGAGGGGAGCGGGTTCGGTGGTGCACCTCGCCGGCATTCTCCTGGAGAGCGCCACGTCGAACTACGAGACCGCCAACGTTGAAGCCACCCGCGCCGTCGTGGAGGCCTGCAAGGCGGCTGGCGTTCCGCACATCGTGCTCGTGAGCGTGCTCGGCGCGGACCCCCACTCGGCCAATCGCTTCCTGCGCTCGAAGGGCCTGGCGGAAGGCATCGTCGCCGGCTCGGGTCTCTCGGCCGCCATCATTCGCACGCCGATCCTGCTCGGCCCTGGAACGGCCGGGGCCCGCGCCGTCGTCCACGCAGCGTCAAAGCAGACGGTCACGCTGCTCGGCGGCGGGCGTCACTCGATCCGGCCGCTGGATGTGGACGACCTGAGCCGGGCCATCCTTCACTGTTGTCGAGCACCGCGTGCCGGTGCGGCCGTCTACGAACTGGCCGGGCCGGAACCCGTGACCTATCGCGAGGTCGTCGCCAGGACCGCGAGGCTGATGGGCCGCGAAGTGTCGGTCCGATCCATGCCGGTGTGGCTAGCCACGCTGGGAGCGGCCCTCGCCGGATTGAGGAGACGGGGCGGGATGACGCCTACTGTGATCGAAGTGATTACCTCGAACGAAGCCGTGCACGCGAACGCGGACGCCGAGCTCGGCGTGACCCTCACGCCGTTGTCGGCAACCCTCGAGAAGCTCCTGCCCTCGCAGGCCAAGGCGGGCCACCCGTGACCGAATCCGCCGCTCCCCAGACGACGAACGGCGCGTCGAAGGCGTTGGGAAGGCTGATCTTCCTGGCGATCACGCTCGGTTGTTTCGCCTACTTGTATTACCGCCTGAACGGAGCCGCCGCCCGTCAGGGGCTCCCGCTCACGGGCTACATGACACAGGTGTTCGCCAACGTCCAGTGGCTGCGCTGGCTGATGCTGATGATGGTGTACTCCTGTTTCTACTTGATGATCGATACGCTGGTCGTCACGCGAGCGCTCACCTGGTTCATCAAGCCCATTCGGTACCGCGACATCCTGCCGATTCGGGCCAGCGCCTACATCATCTCCCTTTTCAGCGAGCAGATCGGCAAGGGAGCGATGGCGTACTACCTCAACAAACGAGATCAGGTGCCGGGGTGGGAAGTCGCGTCCGTGATGCTCTTCATCATGTTCTGCGAGGTCTTCTATCTGCTGACCTGGGCGACCGTTGGCTTCATCGTCAGCAGGGAGTCGCTGCCCCCGGTCTTCGGCCTCATGCCGTTCATCTCCGTGGGAGCCGCCGTGGTGCTCGCCCTGTGGATCCTCTACTTCCGCGGTGCCATCCTTCCCGCCAACCGGCTGCGCGACAAGAGGATCTTCCACGCGTTCAGGATGGCCACCTTCAAACACTACGTGCTGTTTTTCCTGCTGCGCTCGCCTGCGCTGCTGGTAGCGGTGCTGGTGTACACCATCGCGTTGAACCTGTTCGGGGTTCAGGCCTCGCTGCTGCCGCTGCTCGGGTACCTGCCGATCATCTTCTTCGCGGCGACGGTGCCCACACCCATGCGGGCGGCCGCCATCACCCTCTGGGTGGTCCTGTTCCCCGACAACGAAGGACAGATGGCCGCCTTCGGCTTCGTACAGCACAACTTCTTCATCCTGTTCAACGCGCTGATTGGCGTCGTGTTCTGGCGGCGGGCGCAGCGTGAACTGTTCGGCCGCTAAATGGCCCATGCCCTTACGGCCGTCCGGCTGGCACTGGTCCTGCCCCTGGCCGCGGCTTTCGCGAGGCCCGAGCTGCTCTCGCCGGGCGTCGTCGCCGTCCTGCTCTGCGTGGCAATCGCCACTGACGTTTTCGACGGACGCGTCGCGCGCGTGAGGGGAACGGCTTCGGCCTGGGGCCGGCTGTTCGACCACGGCACGGACTGTCTCTTCGTCACCGGGGGCCTCGCCGGCGCAGCCATGACCGGCGCAGTGACGCCCCTGCTGCCGGTCCTCGTCCCGGTCGCGTTCGGGCAGTATGTCGTTGATTCCTACGTGTGGCATCGCCAGCGGCAGCTGCGCGCCAGCGCCCTCGGGCGATGGAACGGCGTTCTGTACTTCGTGCCCCTCGTACTCGTCGCCGCGTCTCGCCTGGGCCTCCCCGGCGGCGCGTCCCTGCTCCGGGCCGCCGGAGTGCTGGGGTACGTGCTGGTGGCGTCCACCGTGGTGTCCGTGATCGATCGCGCGACGACTCCGGTCAGGCCGCACTGACACTAGTGCGTAGGGCGGGTCCTTCTGGACCCGCCAAAACGTCCGCCGTCAGAAATCGAATCGCACCCCGAGCTGCGCGAGCCGCGGGCCCAGCGTCCGGTTGTGCACACGGAAGTTCGGGCTTCCGAGGATTGCCTGCGTCCGCGGGTCGGGGTATGTATTGGCGGTGTTCAGGAGATTGAAGACCTCGAGCATCAGCTGCATGCGTACCCGCGCGGCCAGCGTCACGCCCTTGGCGGCCCGCACGTCCCACATGGTCCAGGCCGGCTGATGATAGGGGAACCGCGGCAACAGCTGCCCGTCAACGACCGGCCTGTCAGGATGACGGCCGTCGTTGGTCACCCCGTCACCGTTGAGATCAATCGAGCTGTACACGGGAAACGCAAGACCTGAGCCCCCTGACCACGTTGAAGACAGCGTGATGTCACGGGGCAACGCGGCCACGAGGTACGACTTGACCTGGTGCCGCTCGTCAAGTTCGTTGATGCCGTCGTCCACACCGGGATTGAAGGGGTCCGAGGGACCGAACAGCGCTTCCGTATCACGCTCGGTCGAGCCGTTACCCGTGCTCTTCGCGAGCGTGTAGCTCCCGTAGAACTGCCACCGGTTCGCCATCGGCTTGCCCAGCGAGATTATCAGCGCCTGATAGCGGCCGCGGCCGAAACTCGCGAGCGCATTCGCCTGAGCGATGGTGGGGTCCGGGCGCCCGGCTGCGAGGATGTCAACCCCACGGCCGAACTCATCGAACCGCGTGGGCGCCGCCAGGTTGCGGTCCCACGTCGTGGATCGGAAGCCGCCGACGCGTAGGTTCCGGGACTCGCTGCGCATGTAGCCGGCCTCGAGGGACATGCCGGCGACGCGCCGCGTCAGAGAGGCGGTGAGCTGAAGCACGCGCGGATTACCGAAGTCGGGATCGACATACAAGATGGCCGGCGGCCCCACGAGCGTCGCCAGGGACGAGCCAGGCGCAATGGTGGACGGCAGAACCTCCGCAAACGTGACACCGAAGCGCGAGGCTGGCGCAAACAGCGTGGTGTTGCTGACGCCCGCTCCGCGCAGCGGAAAGTAGATCATCGGGGTCCGGCCCGTAGTACAGGCCGGCCGAGCCCTTCACCATCGTCGAGCCGTCTCCCGGCAGCTGATACGCGACCTCAGTTCGCGGACCCCAGTTGTTGCGGTCGTGAGGAATGCCCTGAGGGACTGGCGCGTAGGTGAGCTGGACCTCGTTGCCCGCGACAACCGGCACCCCCACAGGCACCTTCACGCCGGCGATTCCCGCCTGCGGCTGCGGATTGATCTGCATGTCGTACCGGAGGCCAAGCCCGATGGTCAGGCGCGGCGTGGGGCGGAATCGATCCTGCACGTACATGGCCGCTTCGTGCTGCCAGAGACTGTCGAGGAGCGCCGCCTCGCGTGCCGTGTAACCGTTGAGGCCAAAGTTCTGCGCATAGAGCAGCGGCTGCCGTGCGACGAACGCCTCGAGAGTGGGAAACGTATAGGCACCGTTCAACCCCAGGGCGAACGCGTTGTTCCGCATATTGAAGGCGTTGTAGTCCGCGCCGAAGGTGAGGTCGTGGCGGCCGCGCACATAGGTCACATGCTCATGCACCTGATAGCGATACATGTCCTGCGCGCTCGGAAGAAAGAGGGCGCTGCCGAACGTGCCGGTGTCGGAGATCTGGACCTGCGGATCGCCGGACTGCGCCATCCTCGGCCGTGTCTCACCCGACGTCTGCACCTTGGTTTCGAGGAACAGACGCGTCCCCACCGAGCTGCTCAGGCTCGCCACGATCGACATTGCCTGGTTGCGGAAGGCCTCGAGGTTCGACGGCGCCTGGCTCAGGAGCGCCGCGCCGCCGGCGATGTTATTCCCATCGGCTCGCGAGAAGCTGCCCCGCGCGCTGAGGCGCTGGCTCGCGGTGATGGCGTGGTCGATCTTGGCCAGGATGGCGGTCACGTTCTCGCGACGCGGGTACTGGCCCTCGAGCGCGCCGAGATCGGCGATGCCGAGTTCCGGAACTGCCACCCCCGTGACAGGCCTCGCGAACTTCACCGTGATCGGGGTCGTCTGACGCTGGACATCCGCCGCTCCGAAATAGAACGTCCGGCTTGCCACGATCGGCCCGCCGATGCTCCCGCCCACGATGTTCCGAACCAGACCCACTGGCGCATTGCCGAAGGCGTCGTCCGCGGTCAACGCGTGATGCCGCAGGGAATAGGCCAGAGAGCCGTGCCGCTGGTTGCCCCCGGATTTCGTCACGACGTTCACGAGACCACCGTTGGATCGGCCGGACTGCACGCCCAGATCGCCGGCGCTGACTTCGAATTCCTGGACAGCCTCGAGGGGGATGGTGAAGTTCTGCCGTTCGAGCGAACCGAAGAACTCGCCGAAAAAGTTGTTGGTGAAGTCGGCGCCGTCGACGTTCAACGCAAGGTAGTCACCCGGTTGACCGGCGACCCGGAACGTGCCCCGTGTTCCGGTGATCGCTTGCGCGGTCGGCGACAGCAGGGCGAAGTCCCGGTAGTCCCGCCCATCGATGGGCAGACTCGAGACAGCGCCCGCGTCGAACACCGTGCCCAGCGCCGGCGCGGTATCGCCCGGCGCAACAATCGACACGGTCTCGGTCAAACCCGCGACCCGCATCACGACGTTCACGACGAGGGCCTGGCCGACGGTCAACGTCAGGGAGTCGCTCGTGGCCGCTGAAAAACCGGGACGTTCCGCCCGCACGATGTACTCGCCGAGTGGCATCAGCGGCGCCGAGTAGCGCCCGTCGTCGCCGGTCACCATGGTGCGCTCGAAGCCGGTCCGAGTCTGGCGCAGGGTCACGGACACGCCACCGAGCGCGGCCCCTGTCTCGTCTTGAATCGTTCCGGCGATCTCAGCGCGATCGAGCGTCTGGGCGACGAGTGGTGACGATGCGGCGCCGAGGAAGACGGTCATTGCTGCCGCCGCCAGGAACGGAGCGGCGTCCATCAGCCCGCGAGTCTGGCGAGCCAGGACAACACGTGCCGTTCGATCGAGTCCTGAACCCCTGGGACAAAGAGCACGACGAGCATGACCGCAATCACCAGGCCGGCGACAAACAACGAGAGGCGTTTCAACTCGAGGCTCCGCGTGTAGCCGCGTTGCGGGGAGCGAGCTCGAACAGCCACGTCGTGCCTGCCTCGATGTCGGCCGCTGTGACTTCGTAGCGGTACTTGCGTCGGAGCTCGGCGGCGACACCTTCTACCATGGCCCCGGTCTTGATCCGCCTGAGGGTGCGTTCGTATCGCTTGCCGGCTATCCGAACGATCGCCCGACCATCACGCTCGGCTTGCGCCGGCCAGTGCTTCCACAGGCGCCCGATCGCGCTGCCCATGTAGCCGGAGACGACATAGGGCTTGCCCTCGTGTTCGATGACCCATATCACCCGCGACCTCGGAGGCTCGAGGAGCTGCAGTTCAATCGTTGGGAGATCGTGGACAAACGTCCAGTCGGGCTCAGCCCCTCCTACCAACTCGCCGCTGGCCAGCGCTCCGCCGCCGAACAGCGGAGAGGCGCCGTCGGTATAGCCGGAAGCGACGAGCAGCGTCCCGATCGCCACAACAGGGATCAGGATGAGGACTCCCAGTGCGATCACCAGTTTCTTCTTGAAGGTCATACTTCACCGAGTGTTGGCTTACGGTCGGATCACGGGATTGGTCAGCGTCCCGATTCCCTCGTAGGTGCACACCGCCGTGTCGCCCGCTTTGAAGAAGATCGGCGGTTTCCTCGCCGATCCGACGCCTGCGGGGCTGCCGGTCGCGATCACATCCCCAACCCGAAGCGTGATGATGTTGGACGCATACGACACCTGTTCGAAGACGTCGTGGATCATCAGCGACGTGGACGCGTCCTGCATCAACTGGCCATTCAGCAGGAACTTCACATTGAGCTTCCTTGGATCTCCAGCGAATTCCTTGGGCACGATGAACGGTCCCATCGGCGCGAACGTATCGTGTGACTTGCCAATCAACCAGTCCGAACCGTACCGATCGTCGCCGCGGCCGCCGCGGTCAGACACATCGTTTTCAATCGTGTATCCGAAGATCACCTCATGAGCGCGAGCCACGGGCACCCTCGCAGCGGTACCGCCAACGACAACGCCAAGCTCGCACTCCCAGTCGATTTGTTCGCGGCCCGGCGGCATGCGGATCGCCTCGCCATGGGCGATCACCGCGGTGGGTGACTTCAGGAACATGTAGGGATTCCACCGGCTGTCGGTCGCCGCCCGCTCCCAGATGCCCGGCGCACTCTGCGTGCCCGGAGTCGCCGTCCCGGGTGGAGGCGCTCCAGCAGTGAGCGGCGGTGGACCACTGTTCAGGCCTGCCATTTCGGTGGCATGCTCGCGATAGTTCAGCGCCGTATTAATCATCGTCGTCGGATACATGATCGGCGGCAGGACTTTCAGAGCGCTCAAGTCGTAGACATACGACGCTCGTGTCGAGCTGCCTGTGACCGCGGCGATGATCTCCTGAAGGTGCCCGCGCAGTCCTCGATCGTAGCGGGCGATCAGATCCTTCATATCTGAAGGCGGTGCAATTGCCCGGTCCCCGGCCGTGATCGCGCGCGTGGCCGCCGCCACGTCGATGACCATGGCGTCGCGAAGGACCATGCCGACAAACTGCCGTCCATCGCGTTCGAACGTCCCAAGCTTGAAGGGCTGGTTCTGGGCAGTCGCGATTGGAGAGAGCACCAACTGGGAAACGAGAACCAGGACCAGACGCTTCATCACGCTATCTCGGCGTCCAATAGAACACTTCCCAGGTATGCAGCGGTTCGTTGGTGCCGGCGATGATTTCGCCCTTGAAGTCGTCGCCCATCGGCATCTTGTATTTTGCGCCATATTTCTCGAGATACGGTCTCCGCGCCTCGCCCAGAACCTCGCGCCCGGCCAGTGCATACGTCTGATCGCCAATGCGCAACCAGCCATCCGGGTTGGTGCGCACACGTCTCGCCCAGTATCCATTGTCGGGACGGGTGGCGGTGATGATTCCAGCCTGCTCCGGCACATACCAGACATGAATGACAAAGGGCGGGAAGCCGGCCAGCTTCAACAAGGCCACTCTTTCGCCGTTCAGCTGTGTCAAATCTGCCGGGGCGGTGGTGAGCGTCCCGCCGATTCGGACACCGGGAAATCGGGTATACGGCGCGGTGAAAACGTAATAGGTGAGCCCGATCACCAGAGCAGCGCCCAGAGTCGTTCCCGCGACCTTGATGCCCGAACGTTTGATGATCATGAATTCACTCTCAACAGGTCTTCAGGTTTTTCAGGGTTATCGTGGCGTCCAGAGAAACACCTGCCATTCCCGAAGCGGCTCGGACTCTCCGATGATCACGCCACCGGACAACCGGCGATCCAGGTCGGGGCCGCCCCAGGCCTGCAGGTACGGTAGCTTCTCGGCGCCGAGCATTTCGGTCGCCTTCATCGCAAATGTCGTGTCCCCCGTGCGCACATAACCGTCCGGTGCCAAACGGGCCCGTTTCGACCAGTAGCCGCCATCAGGCCGCGTGGCGGTGATGAAACCGCCCTTGAAGGGCATCAGCACGACATGCACGACGAACGGCGGAAAGCCTCCGGTCTTGATGAGGCCGACACCGGGCTTGAACCCGGCGGTGAAATCTGCCGGCGGCGGTGTCGTGGTCACCGCCAATCCTGACGCCGGCCGTTCGACTGTACGGCGCGGTGAACACGTAGGTGGTCGCAGCGACGACGAGGACGGCTGCAAAGGCGCGCCCGGCGACCTTCATCCTGCCTGGCATAGATTCTCCCAGCTGGTGACCGCCGGGCACGCGAGCACCCGTGAGTGCTGGCAATGGTACAGCAGCTCATGCGCGGCTCACGAGGTCGCCCTGCTTTATTACATCAGCGACCCGAAGCGCTTTTCACGTTATCGCCTGACGGCGATGCTGGTCACGTGGATGATTTCCTGGTCGATGAGGCTGAAACAGCAACCCACGATATTCCGGTTCGCCTCGTTCGGCTGCAGTGCGCCCTTCGATCAGCATCAGGGTGGGATGGCCCTCGGTAGCGACAACGAAGCGAGGAAGCGGCTTCTCCCTCAGGAGCAGCTCCCTCGCTCCGTCAGCGACTCGTCGTTACGGTCGGTCGGGTCGGTCGCGGAAGTTCGGCTGTCCGAGGGCGGCCGGCGCGGTGTTCGACGCCGTGGCGCCCTTCCCCCGCTGCGGCGTATAGAAGAAGACAAACTCATAGAGGCGATCGGCCGCCAGCTCCTCGCTGTTGAACGCCTCCCCAATGCGAATCCCATGGTGGGTCAGCAGCTCCTGGTGCACGGGGAAGACCTGCAGGCCAGTCCACGGGGCAGGTGCCGGGAGGACCTCCAGCGCCGGCGCGTCGCTGGCAACGATCGCTGGGCGGAACTGCGCCAGCCAGCGCGCCTCGCGGAGGTAAATGCCAGCTTCCAGGCCGATATACCGTGCACGCAGCGCCGGGTCGGTGCCGAAGAGATGCGACCAGCCCGTTCGGATGATGACGACATCGCCCGGCGTGATCGCCTTGATGCCGCCGAACTTCATGGCGTCCTGCAGATCTTCGACGGTGATGCGGTAGCTGTTTGCCAGGATGGGTTTCCCGTCAACGGGCTCGCCGAGCGCCGCGTGGTCGCCCAGCGCCAGCTTGACCGAGAGGACGTCGAGCAGGATGCCGCGCGTGATGAACGGATCCACGTGCTCCTGCCCGAGAACGGCCACGCCGTCAGGGCCAGCTGCAATCAGGTCTGCCGCGGTGAAACCATTGTAGAAAACGGAACGCACCCCGATGTGAGGCAGCCCGTCGACCTGGGTCGCAATCTGGTACGTCGTGTTGATGGTTTCTTCCACACCGACGAGGTGGTTGTCGCCCGCGAAGGTTGGCCCGAGATTCGGACCGACTCGCGTCTGTTGGTAGACGCGAGTGCCGAACGCGTTGACGCCGCGCTCCATCACCTCGCCGAGGTTGTAGCTCTTGGGCGGCTTGTTCTTGTTCGGCTTGATCAGGTTCAACGCCGCGAGCGTCTTTTCCGGCGTCACCTCGTTCAGCGCGCCGAGCTGATCGCCTGCGCCATAGATTGACGGGAACCACCCGGCGGATCCGTTCTCGACCGCAATCGGATCAATCGGCGTGTCATCGATCGCCTGGGCCGACGCGGTGGAAACCAGCACCGTGCCGGCAAGCAACAGGCTCGCGCAGAGATTCAGGTTGATCGTTATCATCGTTCCTCCTTGGCGGACTTGAAACACCGCGAACACCGTTCCAGAACACAAGACGGACAAGAAGGCCGACGAGTGTAACGCCGGCAGAGACGAGCACAAACGCTTTTCCTTTGGGATCCTTTCAGAACCTCATCGGCACGCAGGCAGGCTGCCAGCCAGTTCATCCGTTCACGGAGCAACTGACGACCGCACGCATGGGAACAGGGAACGGGGAACGGGGAAGAATCAGGACCGGTGCAATGCGGCCGCGCACTAGCCGGGGCGTGGAACGCTGGCGCGGCAGGTGCTACCCGCCGGTTATTGGAAGCGGTTCGTCGCGGGTCCGGTCCGACGGCCGGTGGGTTGGCCCGGTCTGCCGCCGCTGGCGATCAGGAATTCGGACACCGACGTGTAGCGCAGCTGGTTGGCCGCATCGAGCGCCGTCCGGCCATCGTCATTGGACACATTCACGTCCGCGCCGAGGCCCACCGCGATCTTCACCGCTTCCAGCACCAGCGCCTCGCGCTCGGTTCGTTCGGGCTGCACCCACAGAAGGCCGCCGCCCATTCCGACGGCGGCCATCACAGGCGTCGTCGTCTGCGAGCGCGGTGCAGGCGGATCGCCGGCATGGTAGCTCACCCGATGCACGACGCGCGGCTCGCCGCCGCGCTCGACGAGCAGCCGCATGATGCCGGGAGCGGTCACGCGCGCGGCCAGCCAGAACGGCGTTGCCCCCACGAGCTCCGGGTTGAAGTTCCAGTCGCGGGACGACCGGCGCGTTGGCGTCCACGAGCGAACGGGCTCGTTCGGGTCGGCGTTGCGGTCGAGTAGCGCCTTGACCATGCGCTCGTCGCGCCGCATGACCGCGGCATGGAGCGCCGTGAACCCCGGCTCGCTGCCGTTCGGGTCGGCGCCGTGATCCAGCAGGAGCTCCACGACCTCAGTGAACCCGCCGTGCGCAGCCATTCCCGTTGCGCTCACTCCCCAGGCGTCGCGGTCGTTGACGTTCGCACCAGCGGCCACGAGCAGCTTCGCTGACGCGAGATCGCCGACCCGCGCCGCGAACAACAGCGCGGTGTCGCCGCCGTGCGGAACCGACTTGTTGTATTGCAGCATCCCGTGGGGCGACACTGCCATCGTCAGGTTCCACGCCGCGGACCTGGCGTGAATGTCGGCGCCGGCGGCAATCAGCAACCGCACGACGTCTGGATGTTCCTGAGAGACCGCCCACATGAGCGCCGTCTGACGGCGGGTCGCGGCGGCATCGACCCTGGCACCGGCGGCGAGGAGCCGTGAGACCACCGGCGCGCTGCCCACCCGTGACGCAATCATCAACGGTGTCTCACCGGAGTGGAGCGCCAGATTGGGATCGGCGCCGGCCTGCAGGAGCCGTCCGACCACGTCGGGGCTGCCATTCTGGCTCGCTGCCCAGAGTGCGGTCGCACCGAGGTCGTTCGCGGCGTTGACGCGCGCGCCGGCGCGCAACAACAGGTCCACCGTCGCTCGGTCGTCGCGGTAGCTCGCCCAGTGCAGCGCCGTCCCGCCATCCGCGTCGGTGGCGTTGACGTCGACCTTCTGCGCGAGCAGACGCTGGACGGCCTCGCGATCGCCACGCCACGCCGCATCGCTGAGCGGACGTCGGATCTCAGCGGCCGCGGAGCCGGCGCAGACCATGAACGCGACGGCGACGGCCAGACTCCGAGCGATCATCTCTAGACTCCTGGCAACGTGTCGATCGACAGCTTGCCGGTGCTGCCGCCAATGCGGTCGACGGGCACGTCGAGCTTGTCCATCAGTGTGACCAGCAGGTTGGCCATCGAGGGTTCGTTCTTGTAGACGAGATGCCGGCCGCCAACGAGGCGGCCAGCGCCGCCGCCGACCAGGAGCAGCGGCAGGTTGTCCCCCGAGTGCGCGTTGCTGTTGGAGATGCCCGACCCGTAGAGGATCGTCGAGTGGTCAAGGAGCGAGCCGTCGCCGTCGGGCGTCGCGGCGAGCTTCGCGATATACCGGGCGAACAGCTGGACGTGATAGACGTTGATCTTCGCCATGTGCTCGACCAGCTCCGGGGTATCGCCGTGATGCGACAGCGGATGATGCGCCTCGGGAACGCCAATCTGCGGATACGGACGGGCGCTCTGCTCCTTGCTGATCATGAAGGAAATCACGCGCGTCAAGTCCGACTGAAAGGCCAGCAGCTGCAGATCGAACATGAGGGCCAGATGATCCTCGAAGACCGGAGGCACGCCCTGCGGCTGGTTGAGCAGCGGGAGGTCGACATCGCGCTGCTCTTCAGCGCGTTGAATGCGGCGCTCGACGTCACGAACCGCTTCGCTGTACTCCGCGATCCGCAGCTGATCCTGGGGACCGAGCCGACGGCGGATGTCGGCGAGCTTGTCGTTCACCGCGTCGAGAATGCTCTTGTGCTGCTGGAGCCGCGCCTCGCGTGCCGTGCGGCCGGTGCTGCCGCTGTCGCCGAAAAGCTTTTCGAAGACCGACCGCGGGTTGTACTCCATCGGCAGGGGCTGCGTCGCACTCTTCCAGGAAATGGTGTGCGTGTAGGCACAGCTCAGGTTGCCGGTGCAGGCGCCGGCATTGGCCGGCGAATCCATCGACAGCTCGAGCGAGGCGACCTGCGTCTCCCTGGCGAACTGGCGCGCCAGGATCTGATCCATCGAGACATCGGCGATGATTTCGACCTCGTTCCGTCCGCCGCGTGGCGTGCCGGTGAGGAACGACCCCGATGCGCCGGCATGAATGTAATTCCAGCTCGCCTTCAAGCCCGAAAGCACGATCATCTGCCGGCGATGGTCGGCGAGCGGCTCGAGGATGGGTGAAAGCGCGAAGTCCGCGCCTTCGCCCTTGGGCGTCCAGAACGGCATCGCCATGCCATTCGGCACATAGAACGTCTGGAAACGCTGCGCCGGTCGAGCCGCGGCCCGGCCGCGGAGCGACAGTGCCGGCGTCATGGCGTCGAGCAGCGGCAGCGCGAGCGCCGACCCCATTCCGCGGAGAACCGTTCGCCGCGACAGCGCTTTCGAAGTGATGAAGGCCATGATCGTTGATCTCCCTGTCGTTCGTGAAACTAGTTCGTGGCCGGGCGCAGAGAGCGCCGCTGGAACGCTGGTGTTCGCACAATCCCGAGCACGATCGCCGACCAGCGATAGTCGCTCGCCGCGGCGCCCCTCACCACCTCGCGGATCGCCGGCCGGTCGAACGGCTCGATGCGCCGGCCGAGCGCATACGCCATCAGCTTTTCGGTGACGACAGCCGGGAACCGATCCCTGGGCGTCAACAGCTGATCGCGCAGGCCCTTCAGTCCCTCGATTGGCGCGCCGTTCGCCATGCTGCCTGTGGCGTCGACCGGGTGTCCCGACTCGTCGGTCGTCCGCCAACCGCCAATCGCGTCGAAATTCTCGAGGGCAAACCCCGGCGGATCGATCACCGCGTGGCAACTCGCACACACCGGCTGGGTCCGATGCAGCGACAGACGCTCCCGGATTGTCGGGGGCCGTGTGCCGGGACTGGTCTCGGGCAGCGCAGTCACATCCGGCGGCGGTGGCGGAATGCTGACCCCGAAAATGTTGTCGAGGAGCCACTTGCCGCGCAGGACCGGCGACGTTCGATCCGGATACGACGTCGTCGCCAGCAACGAGCCTTGCGCCAGGAGTCCGCCGCGTTGTCCGAGGTCGGGCAGCGTGATTCGACGGAATCGGCTGCCGTATACGCCCTCGATACCGTAATGGCGCGCCAGACGCTCGTTGACGAACGTGTAGTCGGCGCCTAGAAGATCGAGCACGCTGCGATCTTCGCGCAACGTACTGCCCACGAAGAGCTCCGTCTCTTTCTTGAAGGCTTCGAGCAGGCTGTCGTCGAAGCTCGGATATACGTCCGGGTGTGCGACGACTTCGTCGACACGGCGCAGGTTCAGCCATTGCTCGGCGAAGTCGTTGACCAACGTCTCAACAGCGCGTGTGTCCGCCATCATGCGGCGCACCTGCTGTTCGAGCTGCTGCGGTCTGGTCAGCTGGCGCCGTTCGGCGACTCGCAGCAGCTCGTCGTCGGGAACGCTGCCCCACAAGAAGAACGAGAGGCGCGAGGCAATCTCCAGATCATCCATCTGGTAACTGGTCGCAGTACGGGCCGACGCTTCCGCGGGATCCTCATGGATGCGGAGGAGGAAATCGGGATCGACGAGCATGCGCTCGAGCGCGAACTGGATGCCCTCGTCGAAGCCGCCGCGCGCGCGGCCGTCGTCGAAAAACGTCATCAACGAGTTGACATCCTCGGAACCAACCGGACGCCGGTAGGCCAGGCGCGCGAGGCGGGACAGGATCCGCCGCGCGCAGGACTGCTCCTCGCCGGGTTGCTTCGGCTCGCAGACGAAGACGGCCTGCCGGCTCGCTGTCGTCGCCCGCGCCGCGGACGTGGTGTAGGGCCCGCCAATCTGCACCGAGCCGACGGCCGCATTGCCCATGTAGATTTCGTCGTTGGTCAGGGTGCGCCCGCGCTGCAGCGGCTGCGGGAGCCCTTCAGGCTCCCAGAGCTCTCGGACAAACGACACTCCGACAACGCGCGGACCGGCCTTCATCGGCGTGCGCAGCTCGAGTCCTGCGTCGCCGGTAAGCTGCATGTATTCCTCCCACTCGGGATCGCCGGCAAACCCGGGTTCGCCGTCGCCGGCATAGCTCGAAGCGGCCGGACGGCCCTTCGCGCCGCCGCCAACGGTGAAGCGCTGCAGCCGCACGCCGTCGACGCGCACGTCGAGCTGCTGCGGCCAGCCCATGCCCATCAAATAGTCCTGATACTGCCGCCTCAGCCTGACCTTCAGGGTGTATTCACCATCCACCGGCGCGTTGAATGTCACGGCGATGCCGCCGCGCGATCCAAGCGGAAGGTTCTCGCTTTGCAGGTCGTCCTGCAGGACATGCAACGGAACCTGAAACGTCTGAAGGCTCGGCGCGGTTGGGGGCAGGCCGACGGCAAGACGCGTCACCTGGCGGGCCACCGACAGGTAGCGCTCGAGGTGCGCGGTCGAGATCGACAGCGAATCGGCGAAGTTGTCGAAACTGCCATCCGCCGTTTCGTCGCCGGGCAACTGCGCGCGGACGTCGACGTTCAGCGCGAACAGGTCGCGGATGACATTGTTGTACTGCGTGCGGTTCAACCGGTGAACGGCGCCGATCCGCCCGGGATTGGGGTCGGCACGCCAGGCGCGATCGAGCTCGGATTCCAGAAACCCGATGAGTGCCGTCTGCGCTTCGGCCGGTGGGCGCGGGAGGCCGCTGGGCGGCATGGTCCCGGCGCGGAGGCGGGTCACGACTTTCTCCCACTCCGCGGCATGGGCTGCGGGGTCGCCGATGTCCAGCGCGTCCAGCGCTAAACCGCCGGTCTTGAGCCGTTCGTTGTGACAGCCGACACAGTAACGGCGAACGACCGCGGTGTGCGCCGATCCGTCCGGGGCGCCGCCGGGCGCGGCTGGCGCGACGGGACCGGTCGGGGTGGTGACCGACCCAACCGGACGATCGCTTCCCTGCGCGCTCAACGCCAGTGCGGCCAGCCAGCCTCCGGCCACACACGACCCGACCCGTACGGTCCATTTCGTCACCGTGGATGCCCTCCGGTGCTCTTAGCGCACGCCAGTAGATTGTATGGACCGGTGCCGGGCCTGTCATCACTGTTTTGAGGGGTCCCTACGGGCACTCCACGTGCTTTTCAGGGCGATTCGGCGCACCTGCCAGACGCGACAATTCAAATGCAGGATGCCACCCCCGCGATGCGGGGTCGTCGACGAGGACGCGGTGGTCGTCGAGGGGGAGGATGCGGTCTGCCCTACGCGCGCGCGCAGGGCAGACGCGGATGGGCTACTTACAGGTCTCGGCAATCACATTCACTGCTTCGACCTCGATCGTCGGCGGACGGAGCACCCCCGGCTTGTCCGAAGCTCCGTCTTGTGGCGGCGCATTTGGCTGCTGCACCGGTCCCGTCACTTCCACCCTCTTGTTGACGTTGGCCGCCCAGTCGGACTGCGCTGAGCCGGCGAGGATGTACATCGTTCCCGACCCACCCTGGGCATTGTTCAGCACGTAGACCGTGCCGCCGTCGGTCGTCTTGGCCTGTACGACACATCCCGAGATTGTCTCCTTAGGGGCTTGCGGCTTCTCAGCTTGCGCGGGCGCCGGCTCTTGCGCGAACACGTTCACCGTGGCGGCCATCGCGCATGCGGTCAGCGTCGAAGTGAAATATCGCAGCATCACTAGTACTCCTCTCACGTAAACGGACGGGCTGCGGATCAGCGCGTCTATGTTTCGCATAGGCACTTTTCCTGCCATCCGACAAACATCAATGGTTTCGGGAGGAACTGCAGACGAGGTTCCCTGAAACTGGCAGGCGACAGTGGAGAAATTTCTCTGTGATTGAGCGTTACGGTAGGGCTATCGTCGCCATCTCATGGAGCATGGGCACTCAGTCGATCGCTCGCGTGAAGACGCGTATCCCAGATCAATCGCTGGCGAGTCCGCGATCGAACACCTGATCATCGCGCGCTACGAACCATGGGTGTTGGTACTCCGTCTCAGCTGTCGCTGGGCGTGGGTTGCACGACGGTCGCTGGTACCGCACACCACGATTCTGGGCCGTCGGGCGTTTCCAGATCATCACCTGGGCCCAAGGACTGCGTACAACCGCCAGGTCTTCGAGACGATCCTGAAAGGCTTTCGGGAACGTCCCGGTCCCGAGGCCCAACCGCGGTTGTATCCGAGCGATCTTCCCGGTTCTGACGCGCCCACGATCGGGTTTCGGCCGCCAGGTGCCCGGCGGGCCGCGACAAACGAGTCGGCTCGTCGGATTGAAGACTAGCCCTTACCTGTTGTCAGCAAGTGGTTTAAAAACAAGTAACTTAGGCGAATCATCCTTCCTCGCGATCCGCTCCGATCCGCACAAAAGCCCCAGTAGCCCAGGCTTCTGCGTTCTTCGGGAACCGCCGGCCAAATACTCCGTCAAATCCGCACAGGAGTGCGTTCATTCCCGCTACTGGAGGAGTGGCCGCTGGGTGTATAAGTCGCTACCGATCCTGGGCGTCAACACTATCTCGGACATGGAGGAGCTATGCATCGACGACTTGGGGCGGTGATCGCATTGACGGCCCTGTCGGTGGCCAGTTCGGCGTCGGCCCATCACAACATGTCCGCGGCGTTCGACTTCGACGATCGTGTGACGGTGACCGGCCCGCTGACCAAGATCTCCTGGACCAATCCGCATGTATTCGTCTTCGTGGACTCGAAGAGCGGTGACACGGCCGGACAAGAGTGGTCGATGGAAGGGCCGTCGCCCAGCTTCTTCCGGTCCCGCGACATCGCCAGGAGCGAGTTCGAGAACGCCCTCAACAAGGCGGTGACGGCGGAACTGAGCCGCGCGAGAGACGGCTCTCACTCCGGCCTCATCCGAACCATTACGCTCCCCGACGGGAAAGTGATCTCGCTCTGTCCGCAGAACTGCTGAGGGCCCTGCCGTGAGAAAACATCAATCAACACCACGAATAACCGCCAGCCTTGCGCTGTTCGCTGCCCTGCTGCTGGCTCCCCGTCCTGGCGATGCCCAGCCGCTTCCGCGTGACCCGGTCGAACGAGCGAAGGTCATCGCGCAAATTCTCGAGACCAACGCCAGCCAGCTCACCCTCTTCGATCGCGAGGGCAAAGAGATGAGCCGGATCGGATCGCGGGCCTTGTACGATCGGCCAGTCCTTTCCCCGGATGGGAAGCGAGTGGTCGTGATCAAAGGTGATCTCGACAAGGAAACGCGCGACGTGTGGGTGGTCGACGTCGCGACCGGCGCCGCCACGCAAATCACGTCCAACCAGCCGCGAGAGGCGGCGAACTCGCCGACATGGTCTCCCGACGGGAGCCAGGTGGCGTATGTGGCGTTGCGCGCGGGAAGCTACGGGCTGTTTCGGAAAGCCTCGGATGGCACGGGCGCCGAAACGCTCGAGTACAAGAGCAGCGCACCAATCGATCTCACCGACTGGTCGATGGACGGACGCTATCTGAGCTTCTTCAACGCAGACCTGGCAGGGAGCGTCTTGTCCTCGTGGCCGCTCGAGGGGAGCGGCGACAGGAAACCGATCGAAGTGGCGCGCAGTACAGTTCCGGCTGCAGGGCCCGCGCATTTCTCCCGATGGCCGCTTCGCGCTCTACGTCTCCAACCCGTCGGGAAAACTCGAAGCCTTCGTGCGCCCGTTCAACGGGGCGCCCAACCCGCCGGCCGCACCTCCCGGCGGACAGTGGCAGGTCTCCGACCAGGGCAGCTCCGGCATGGCGTATTGGAACCGGAACGGCAAGGAGCTGTACTACCTGGCCCCGAATCGGGCGGTGATGGCCGTTTCAGTGACGACCTCTCCGCAAGTCGAGTTCGGCAAACCGCGGATGTTGTTCAGCCTGACGGAAGCGACGCCGATTGGTCCATCGGCGGCCGGCATGAGCCGCGATGGCGAGCGGGTCGTGATGGCTGTGCCGCCGCCGCAACTCCGGCAGCTGACGCTGCTCGACCGCCAGGGGAAGAGCGTCGGTACCGTCGGACCACCCGGAATTTACGGAGCGCCCTCGCTGTCACCTGACGGCGCACGCGTGGCGATCACCAAGAACAACCCCCAGAATGGAAACGCGGACATCTGGACGTTCGATCTGGCGACCGGACGGGGGACCGAGATCACCAACGACACGCCGCCGGACTTTGCGCCGGTCTGGTCTCCCGACAGCAAGCATGTGGCCTACGTGTCGACCCGCGGAGCCTACTCCGGCATCTACCGAAAAGCGGCCGACGGAACGGGCGCGGCAGAGCTGTTGTTCCGCTATACACCTGGCGCCGGGATAGCGCTGACCGACTGGTCGGCCGACGGAAAGTTCTTCAGCTTCTTCACGCTCGCCCTCCTGGTGGTGCCGCTCGAGCCCCCAGTCGCGGATCCGCTGAATCGGAAAGAGATTGAGTGGCTCAAGGAAGAGTACGACATCGTCCTGGGCCGGTTCTCCCCCGACTCGCGTTTCCTCGCCTACATGTCGAACGAAACCAAGTTCGACGTCATGCACGTCTACGTGCGCCCGTTCGATGCGAGCAAGCCGGATAAGCCCGGGCCTGGTCCGGCCGTGCAGGTCTCGACCAATAACAATGGCGCCGCCGGCATGATTTCGTGGCGGCAGGACGGCAAGGAACTGTATTTCATGACCCGCGACTTCGAAGTCATGGCGGTGGACATCACGACGACTCCGGCGTTCCAGGCCGGCGCGCCGAGGCTGCTGTTCAAGCTGCCGCGTCCGGTGCCTGGAGCGGCGCAGGGCAAGAGCGTCAGCCCGGATGGCCAGCAGTTCATCATCGCGATGCCGGCCGCTGGGGCAGCTCCTTCTCGCTGATGCTCGGCGCGATGGGACGCGCGCGAAGGCAACGCAGCGTCCCATCGCGTTACGGTCGTCCGCGGAAGTTCGGTTGCCCGAGGGCGGCTGGTGCGGTGTTCGATGCTGTGGCGCCCTTCCCCCGCCGAAGGGCAGCACGACCCCGCGACTGGTCGTCGCTGCGGCGCTTTGGTAAGCTTGACGTTCGCCAGTTACAATCTCATCAACCGAAAACCTTCTTGGGTGCAGATGTCGAACCGAGAGCAATCGCGAGGCCCTAGCGCTGATGGATTCACCATGCAACCGGAGGCCTTGTCCGCCACAGCCGACCGTCGGTCTTCAGCGCCCGTGAAGACCTTGGCGGCGAACCTTGGCCGCTCTGTCACCGTGAACGGCGCGCTGACCGGGTCAGAGGACTTGACGGTCGACGGTCGTGTGGAGGGTTCGATCGACTTGCCTGATCACGCGTTGACGATCGGCCCGAATGCCACCATCCACGCGCGAATTGCCGCGGATGTCGTGACTGTGTTCGGCTCGGTCGTTGGAGACATCGCGGCGCGCGACACGATCATCCGCATCGGGGCATCCGTGCAGGGGAATCTGGTGTGCGCTCGCCTCGCCCTCCAGGATGGCGCACACTTCTGCGGGCAAGTGAGCATGGTGACTCGGGGGCAAGCCGCGCGCGAGGGCCACCCTGGACCTGAGACGCCTGCCCTCGCCGCAGTCGTTTGACACGCCGGTCGCAAGCACGAGCGTGCTCGCCGTAGCTGCCCTTGGGGCTGGGCGATCAGTGAATGGACAGCTTGTTCAGTAGCCCATGGTCACTCAGCATTTTCCCGGCGCCTAGCACCACGGCGGCCAGCGGATTCTCGACAATCTGCACGGGAAGATGTGTTTCCTGGCGCAGGCACTCGTCGAGATGACGAAGGAGCGCGCCGCCCCCGCACAGCGCGATCCCTCGGTCATAAATGTCAGCGGACATTTCGGGCGGAACCTGATCGAGAGCCTCCCGCACCGTCCTCAGGATCACCTTGAGGGGCTCCGCGAGCGCCTCGCGAATCTCCGCGTCGGACACGACGACTCTCCTTGGAACGCCTTTCCCGAGATGACGCCCACGCACTTCCATGGTGAGCGCCGAATCGAGCTTGGTGGCCGAGCCGATCCGGATCTTGATCTCCTCAGCTGTACGTTCGCCGATGAGCAAGTCGTGGTGCTTCCTCAGATATTGAATGATCGCCTGGTCCATGGCATCGCCCGCCACGCGCACGGACCGGCCAATGACCACGCCAAGCAGCGAAATGACCGCGATGTCCGTCGTGCCGCCGCCGATGTCGATGATCATGTTGCCTGCGGCATCCGTGATGGGGAGCCCGGCTCCGACCGCCGCGGCCATCGGTTCGTCGATGAGATACACCTCGCTCACTTTCGCACGGTGCGCGCTGTCCTTGACGGCGCGGCGTTCGACAGGCGTGATCTCCGTGGGTACCCCGATGACGACGCGCGGGCGTACCCATGCGCCCGTTTGCCGGTGGGCTTTTCGAATGAAGTGCGTCAGCATTCGCTCGGCGGCCTCGAAGTCCGCAATAACGCCGTCGCGAATCGGCCGTACCGGGCGCAATGTTGTCGGGCTACGCCCGATCATCTCAAGAGCATGGGTGCCGACCGCTTCGACCGCTCCAGTCGCGGCGTTGAACGCGATAACTGAAGGCTCGCTGACAACGATGCCTTTCCCAGGTGCGAAGATACAAGTGTTGGCGGTGCCCAGATCAATGGCGAGGCCGGATCCAAAATGTCCAAGAGGCATTAGCGCGAGGCCTTCCGCAAGGGGCATTCCACCTCGACGTCGATAGCGACAGTTCGAAACCTTCAGGAAATCGCCATGCGGACGTCGACCGGATTCCCGACGGTCGCGATTCGCGTTACGTTACGGTCCCGCGGGCGACGATTCTGTGACGCCGACGTTCGAGCGTGAGGATGGAACAAGCTCAACAGGCGGCGTGAGTGCGGGGCTGTGGGCGCAAATTCATTACCCTCGTGCGGCGGCGCGCTTGCACGATTTGCCCGAAGGTGCATCTGTGTTCAGGCTCATCACTATCGTGAAACTGAGGCACAGCATCGGATTTAGCGGAAGAATGGATTCGCTATCCCACGCTGGACGAGGCGCGAGCCGGTGCAAGGGCGCTTAGCCGCGATATACGCGTAGGCCGCATTGTGATCGCCAGCGACGAGGTCCCTGCGAGATTCGTCGAGCAGGCTGCCTGAGCCATGCCTTCAGTTATCCCCCTCGCCCCGGACCAGGCCGCTGCGCCTCTGATCAAGAATCGTCGATCCGTCCAATCCGAGTCTGTAAATGCCCACGATAGCTGATGAAGTCTGGGCTGCCCTGGCGTTGGGAGCGGTGTCCTCCGTCGGGCTGCTGGTCGGCGCGATCGCCGGATCATTCTCCCGAATGCCGCACCAACCCATCGCGATGGCCATGTCGGTAGGAGCGGGACTGCTGCTCGCCGGTGTGTCCCTTAAAGTGGCCGCCGATGCGATCCGGGTCGCCGGGCCAATGGCAGCGGCGATGTCACTGCTGCTTGGGGCGGCCGTGTTCAGCGCGAGCAACGCGCTTCTCGCGCGGTTCGGTGCTGCACATCGCAAGCGATGCGGCGATTGTATTCAGCAGCCGGCCGAGTCGCAGCAGCCTGGCAGCGGAGTAGCCATCGCGCTCGGCAACGCGCTTGACGCGGTGCCGGAGGGGATGGTGCTGGGAATCGCGCTGCGGGATCCGGTCGTCCCCCTCGCGCTGGTGATCGCGTTTTCAGTCGGCAACTTTCCCGCGGCTTTATCGAGCACGGCGGGGATGCGGGCTGCCGGCCGCAGTTACCCCTACATCTTTCTGCTCTGGAGTGCCATCGCCATCGGGGGAGCGTTGGCAACGGCGGCAGGGTATGTTGGGTTCGGCTCGCTCAGTGAGGTGTGGCCATCGCGACTGGAGGCATTCGGAGCCGGAGCACTGCTCGCGATGACTGCTGAAACGATGATTCCCGAGGCCGTCCACAACAGTCCACGCTTCTCCGGCTTGCTCGCCGCCTTCGGTTTTGGTCTCCTGCTGCTTGTGGACGCCACGACACGTTAGGCCTGTGATCCACTAGCGCCAGGCCGGGACCTCGAGTTCGCTCAGCCCGCTGAGGTCGACGCACACCATCTCGCGCACCTCGACGAGCACCATCACGATGCTGTGGCAGACGCGGCAGCGGACGACGACGCCCGGGCCGCCGAGATAGACCTCGCACTCGGCCAGCGGGCCGCGCGCCCCGCAGCGGCCGCACACCGCCTGCGCCATCGTCATCTCGCCGCCGAAGACCTGGTACAGCATTCCGCCGATCGCGTTGCCGTCGAGCGCCTCCATCAGCGTCCTCCCGTCGCTCCGAACCGCTCGGTCTTGATGCGTGCCGGTGCGTAGCCGAGGTCGACCAGGCCGGCCGCGACCGACTCCACGAAACTCGTCGGACCGCAGACGAACGCCAGCGGCCCGTCCTCGGCCGGCCAGGCGACCTCGCGCAGGAGGTCGGCGTCGACCCGACGCGCGTATCCCGTCCACCCGGGCGGCTGCGCGCGCGTGAGCGTGTGGACGACCTCCTCCCCGTCGAGCTCCGCGCGGTAGATGACGTCCTCGAGGGTGCGCGAGGAGTAGAGCAACCGCGCTCTCACCTCGCTCATGCTGTTGCGCCGGTGGCGCAGGATCGCCCGCATCGGGACGACGCCGGAACCTCCGGCCGCGAGGAACAGCGGGCCGCCGTCGTCCGGGCGCCAGACGAAATAGCCGCCGATCGGCCCGCGGACCTCGAACGCGTCGCCCGGCCGCACGTCTTCCGTCAGGTATGGCGACACCTCCCCGTCCTCGAGCCGCTCGACGGTGATCACCGGCGGCTCGCCGGGGGCGGAGGCGAGCGAGTACGCGCGCTCGGCGCGGTAGCCGTCCTCGGCCGTCAGCCGGACGTCGACGTGCTGGCCCGCGACGTGGCCCGGCCAGCCCGGGATCTCGAGCTCGAGGGTGCGCACGCGCGGCGTCTCGTCGACGACCGCCGTCACGGTCGCGACGCGCCAGGTCAGTCGCCCGAGTAGCGCTGTTCCCGCCACGGGTCGCCGTACATGTGGTAGCCGTTCGCCTCCCAAAAGCCCGGCTCGTCCTCGTCGAGCAGGCGGAGCCCGCGCACCCACTTGGCGCTCTTCCAGAAGTAGAGGTGCGGGACGAGCAGCCGCGCCGGGCCGCCGTGCTCGGGGTCGAGGGGCTCGCCCTCGTAGGTGTAGACGACCCAGGCCTTCCCGCCGGTCACGTCCTCGAGCGGCAGGTTGGTGGTGTAGCCGCCGTCGCAGAACGCGAGCACGTAGGCTGCGTCGTGGTCGACCTCGTCGAGGAGCGTGTCGACCGACACGCCCTCCCAGGTCGTGTCGAGCTTCGACCATCGGGTGACGCAGTGGATGTCGGCCGTGACCGGCTCGCTCGGGAGGGCGCGGAACTCCTCCCACGTCCACGTCCGGAGCACGCCGCCGTTCTCGATCGAGAACGTCCACCGGTCGAGAGGCGTATGCGGCGTCGCGCCAGCCGAGAGCACCGGGAAGTCGTGGGTCACGGACTGGCCGGGAGGCACGCGGGCCGGATCGGCGTCCGCGTCCCGTCGCCGGCCGCGAAAGCCGCGCGAGACGAAGCTCATATCGGTCTCCTGGACTAGCGCAACGATTTGAAGGCCGCGCGTAGCTCCGCCGCGAACAGCAATGGCTGCTCCCACGCGGCGAAGTGGCCGCCCTTGTCGACCTTGTTGTAGTAGATCAGTTTCGGATACGCCCGCTCCGTCCAACTCCGCGGGGCCTCATATTGCTCGCCGGGGAAGACGGTCACCGCCACGGGTATCGAGACGCCCTTGGCGTTGAAAAAACCACCTTTGTACTCCCAATAGAGGCGAGACGCAGAGACCCCGGTGTTCGTGAGCCAGTAGAGCGTGATGTTGTCGAGGATCTCGTCGCGCGTCAGTTCGCCCGTGGCGCTCGTGGTCCGGTTGAGGGCCGAGGCGACCGCCGCCGCCGGCTGGCCATCAGCGTCATTGTGGTCGAGAAGCCAGGCGGCGAGGCCGACAGGTGAATCCGCGATGCCGTACAAGGTTTGCGGGCGCGACGCCATCAACCTGGCGTAGTCGACTTGCTTGAAGGTTCTTACCAGCTGCTGATAGGCGCGGTGTTCGTCAGCTGAAAGACCGGATGGCGCCGGGCCGCCGGCCAGGAGCGCACGGTCGACGTCGGCTGGAACGGTGGCAGGCATGTTGGTGTGAATGGCGAGCAATCCCGCAGGTGCCTGCAGGCCCATCTGGTCGACGACAAACGCCCCCCAGTCGCCACCCTGGGCGACGTACCGCGTGTAGCCGAGGCGCTTCATCAGCTCTGCCCAGGCTCGACCCATGCGCTCGGGGCCCCAGCCGGTGCTCGTCGGCTTGCCCGAGAACCCGTAGCCGGGCATCGACGGAATGACCACGTGGAAAGCGTCGGATGCGTTCCCGCCATGTGCGGTGGGGTTGGTAAGTGGATCGATGATCTTCAACTGCTCGATGATCGAGCCGGGCCACCCGTGCGTGACGATGAGCGGCAACGCGTCTGCGATGCTTCGAACGCACGTGGATGAAGTGAATGTCCAGCCCATCGAGGGTCGTCACGAACTGCGGCACCGCGTTCAGCTTCGCCTCGCACTCGCGCCAGTCGTAGTCGGTCGCCCAATAGCGCGCGAGCTCCCGAACCATCGCGAGCGGCACGCCCTGCGAGTGATCGGCGACCGTTTCCTTTTCGGGCCAGCGGGTAGCCATGATGCGCCGCCGAAGCTCGACGAGCTCCGCTTCCGGAATCTGGATCCGGAACGGATGGATTGCCGTGTCCTCGGCCGCTGCGCGCGGACCGGCGGAAGGCGGCGTGGCGTGCTGCAGTTGTGCGGTCATCGTGGACTCCTTGGGCGCGGCCGCGACGGTCTGGGCGTAGCTGGGGGAAGCAATCAAGAGAAGGCCGAGGGCGCTCGCGGTCGCTACGCGGTGCTGCATCTCTTCGAAGGTCATGGCGGGCTCCTTATTTCGTCCGGACCACGCGTTACCGCAGCGGCTTGAACGCCGCGCGCAGCTCCGACGCGAAGAGTGCCGGTTCTTCCCATGCCGCGAAGTGTCCGCCGCGGTCGACCTGCGTTGAAGTAGGCGAGGCCGGGGTAGACCGCCTCGACCCAGCTGCGCGGGGCAGCCCAGATCTCGCCGGGGAACGTCGTGAAGCCGACCGGAACCGTGACCGCCGGAGGAGCCTGGCCGCTCGCAAGCGCTGCGGCCAGCGCTCGTCCGTCCTCCCAGTACGACCGGGCCGCCGACGCTGCGGTGCCGGTCAGCCAGTACAGCGTGATGTTGTCGACGATGGTCTCCCGGGTGAGATTGCCCACGGGCTTGCCGTCGACGAACGCGCGGGAGATCTTGTAGTAGCTGTCCGTGTCGTGGTCGAGCAACCAGGCCGCCAGCGCGACGGGTGAATCCAGCAGGGCGTAGCCGATCGTCTGTGGCCGCGTTGCCATCTCGAGGAAGTAGCCGAAGCCGTCCTGCTTGAACGTCGCGAGCGCCTTGGCCGCTGCGCGTTCCTGTTCGGATTCCCTGGGCAGGTGATCGCCGATTGCGAGCACCGCCGTGAGCAGGTTCAGGTGGTAGCCGACCAAACCCTCGACCGCCTGGCGGCCCATCAGGTCCGTGACGAGGGCACCCACGTCGCCGCCCTGGGCGACGTAGCGGGTGTAGCCGAGGCGGTGCATCAGCTCCGCCCACGCGCGTGCGGTGCGGGCGGCGTCCCAGCCGAGCTCGGCCGGCTCGCCGGAGAAGCCGTAACCGGGCAGGGACGGCAGCACCAGGTGGAATGCGTCCTCGGGGGTGCCGCCGTGCGCGGTCGGGTCGGTCAGCGGGCCGACGGTCTCGAGCAGCTCGATGACCGAGCCGGGCCAGCCATGCGTCATGATCAGCGGCAACGCGTTCTCATGCCGGGACCTGACGTGGATGAAGTGGATCTCCACCCCGTCGATCTCGGTCGTGAACTGCGGCAGCGCGTTCAGTCGTGCCTCGCACTTGCGCCAGTCGTACTCGGTCGACCAGTAGCGGGCGAGCTCCCGCAGCGTCGCCAGCTGCACGCCCTGCGACCGATCCTCGACGAGCTCCTTGGTGGGCCAGCGCGTGGCCGCGATCCTGCGGCGAAGCTCGACGATCTCCTTCTCCGGGATGCTCACGCGAAACGGCCGAATGGCCTCCTGGCTGCCGGCGGGCGGGGTGCTCTTCGGATTCACTGCAGTCTGAGTCATGGCGTCTCCCTTTCGAGCGTTGTCAAAGCAATCTCTTCGTCGATTCCCTGAGGGGTCCGGTCCTAAAAGACAATCGTCCATCCCGGATTGCGGGCCTGCTCCTTCGTGTAAGACACCCCATGCACCTTCAGTCCGCTCTCATCCACCAGCGTGATGACGCCGCCCTGGTTCGATAGAGCGAACGGCTGGCTGACGCGCACGACCCGAGTGGCACCCGCGCTCAGCACCTCCGAGAGGGGCAGTCGCTTCTTCTGAGTATCGAGCAGCGCCCATCCCGACAGGTCGACGTCGTGTGGAGCCGTGTTCAGCAGCGTGACAAGTTCCACCTCGGGCGACTGTGTCGGATTGACAAGTGCTGCCACGATACGTACGAGACCATCCGGATCGGTGGAGGTGGGTGGACCCGGGGGCTGCGGTGGACCAGGGGGCAGGGGAGGCACCGGCCCGGTGAGGGAATGTCCGGTCGTGTCGTCGGTGTGCCAGCTTTGCGACTGGAACTTCAGGAAGATCGCGATCCATTCCTGCTGGTCCGGGAAGTGCACCAGGACGCCGCCATCCTGAAACACGCCGTCATCGGCGGCAAACTGGCCGGCATTGCCCTGATTCATGTGGATATCGTGGATGCCATTGCCTGGCAGGAAACCGAAGTACTTGTCCTTCGTGCCCGGCTCCGGTCCCCAGCGCTCACCGAAGGCGTAGACCAGGGCGTCCTCGTCGGCAACTGCACGCTGCATCACGCGATCGAGCTTCTCGTTGAGGTCGTTGTCGAAGCCAGGGACACTGAAGGGAAGCGGCCGCATCTTCGCGCGGTCGAAGAGATTGCCTCTGATGAAGTCGAGCGCGCCTGAGCCAGGCTTTCGCTCGAGCGTGGTGAAGCCCCTTGGGAGCTGCTCGACGATCGGCGTGATCGGATGCTGGAAGTGCTCGATGACCAGGAATTCGACTTCGGAAGGGGACAACTGCGACTTGACGTTGACCGCAATCCGGTAGTCGGTCGTATCGTCGACGATACGCACTTGGTAGTGAGGGCTCTGCCCCGCGCCCAACCGGACCTCGATGGCCTTCCCCTTCAAGACACCGTAAGAGCGTAGCGCCACTGTCTCCTCCCCGTGGTTGGCGCCGGACAACGCGAACCACCGTGCGAACCGCTGACATTACACGCAAGCTGACTATCGCTCCAAGCCCGTCCATGAAGAACGGACTGGATGAAGCAGAAGAACTTCCGTAGCGACGCAAGCTCAGCGATAAGCCGGCCTTTGCCAGTAGAATGCGTCACCCGTCACCTCTTTACACTCTTCGTCGGAGATTCGAGGCATGCCGTACATCCTCGCGCTCGATCAGGGCACGACCAGCTCGCGCGCCATCGTCTTCGATCACGACGCCGGCATCGTGGCCGTCGGCCAGAAGGAGTTCCAGCAGATCTTTCCGCAGCCAGGATGGGTCGAGCACGATCCCAACGAGATCTGGGCCACGCAGATCGCCGTCGCGACCGAGGCGCTCGGGCGGGCGCACCTTCGGCCGCGCGACATCGCCGCGATCGGCATCACCAATCAGCGCGAGACCACGGTCGTGTGGGATCGAGAGACCGGCGTCCCGATCTACAACGCGATCGTCTGGCAGGACCGTCGCACGGCCGAGTTCTGCGATCGACTGAAGCGCGACGGCCACGAGGAGTTCATCCGCGAACGCACCGGCCTGGTCGTCGACGCCTACTTTTCCGGCAGCAAGGTCGCGTGGATCCTCGACAACGTCCCCGGCGCGCGGGCGCGCGCCGAGGCGGGCAAGCTGGCGTTCGGGACCATCGACAGCTGGCTGGTGTGGCAGCTGACGAGCGATTCGACGCACGTCACCGACGTCACCAACGCGTCACGGACGATGCTGTTCAACATCAACACGCTGGAATGGGACGAGGACTTGCTGAAGCTCCTGGGCGTGCCGGCCAGCATGCTGCCGGAAGTCCGACCGTCGAGCGCGATCTACGGCCGCGTCTCGACCACGCTCGGCGTCGGCGACGTGCCGATCGCCGGCATCGCCGGCGATCAGCAGGCGGCCCTGTTCGGCCAGATGTGCGTGTCGCCAGGGCTGACGAAGAACACCTACGGCACCGGATGCTTCCTGCTGCAGAACACCGGGGAGCGCCCGGTCGCGTCGCGCAACCGGCTGCTCTCGACGGTCGCCTGGCAGGTCGGCGGCAAGACGATGTACGCGCTCGAAGGCAGCGTGTTCATCGGCGGGGCCGTGGTCCAGTGGCTTCGCGACGGGCTGGGCATCATCAGCAAGTCAGCCGACGTCGGGCCGCTGGCAACGACGGTGCCGGACAACGGCGGCGTCTACCTCGTGCCGGCGTTTGCCGGCCTGGGCGCGCCGCACTGGGATCCGTACGCGCGCGGGACGATCGTCGGGATCACGCGCGGCACGACGGCCGGTCATATCGCCAGGGCCGCGGTCGAGAGCATCGCGTTCCAGGTCGCGGACCTGCTCGACGCGGTTCGAGACGACGCCGACATCGGTCTGACCGAGTTGCGCGTGGACGGCGGCGCGGCAGCCAACGACGGCCTGCTGCAGTTCCAGGCGGATCTGCTTGGCGTCGCCGTCGTGCGGCCGCAAGTGACCGAGACGACCGCGCTCGGCGCGGCGTACCTGGCGGGTCTGGCGGTGGGCTTCTGGGAGTCGACCGACGAGCTCGCGCGTCACTGGCGCGTCGACCGGCGCTTCGAGCCTTCACTCCCGACGTCGCAGTCCGCGGAGCGCCGCGCGGAGTGGCGCGAGGCGTTGAGCCGTTCGAAGGGCTGGATTGCCCGGAGGCCTTGAGCCATGCGTCGCTCCGACATGATCACCCGGGTCGACCAGCGGCACGAGCCCTGGGACATCGTCGTCATCGGCGGCGGCGCGACCGGCGTCGGCATCGCCGTGGACGCGGCGAGCCGCGGCTACGACGTGCTGCTCCTGGAACAGCACGACTTCGGCAAAGGGCACGTCCAGCCGGAGCACCAAACTCGTGCACGGCGGTGTGCGCTACCTCGAACAGGGCAACATCGCGCTGGTCATGGAGGCGCTCAAGGAACGCGGCCTGCTTCGGCAGAACGCTCCGCACCTGGTGAGCAATCTCGCCTTCGTGGTCCCGAACTACGACTGGTGGGAGGCGCCGTTCTACGGGCTGGGCCTCAAGATCTACAACGCGCTCGCCGGCAAGTACGGGTTCGGCGCGTCCGAGATCCTCACCCGCGAGGAAACGCTGGCGCGCCTGCCGACGATCAAGACCGATGGTCTTCGCGGCGGCGTCGTGTACTACGACGGCCAGTTCGACGATACGCGGCTGCTGATCAATCTGGTGCGAGACCGCTGCCGAGCAGGGCGCGACGTTGGTCAACTACGTGCGCGTGGTCGCGATCACGAAAGGCGCCGACGGGTTCATCGACGGCGTCGTCGCGGACGATCAGGAGACCGGACAGCAGTGGACGATCGCGGCGCGCGTGGTCATCAACGCGACGGGCGCGTTTTCCGACTCGGTGCGCCGCCTGGCCGAAGCCCGACGTCCCGCCGCTGATCGCGCCGAGCCAGGGCATTCATCTGGTGTTCGATCGGCACTCTTTCTGCGCGGCGACGTCGGCGATCATGGTGCCGCACACCTCCGACGGCCGCGTGATGTTCGCCATTCCATGGCACGGTCACACGCTCGTCGGCACGACCGACACGCCAATCGAGACGCCAACGCTCGAGCCGCGACCGCTGCGAGGAGGAGATCGCATTCATTCTCGAGACCGCCGGCCAGTATCTGCTCAAGCCGCCGACCCGAGACGATGTGTTGAGCGTATTCGTGGGCATCCGGCCGCTCGTCAAGAGCGGTGACGGCAAGCTGACCGCGGCGTTGTCGCGCGACCACACGATTCACTTCGATCCTCCGGCCTGCTGACGACCACCGGCGGCAAGTGGACGACCTACCGGAACATGGCCGAGCACACGGTCGATCAGGCCGCCGACTTCGCCCGGCTGGCGGAGCGGCCCTGCGTCACCCGCACGCTCAACGTCCATGGCTTCCACTCCAATGCCGATCGGTTCGGCGCGCTGAGCGTGTACGGATCCGATGCGCTCGGCGATTCAGGATCTGATGCGCGCCACACCCTCGTTGGCCGCTGCGCTCCATCCGGCAGCTGCCGTACACGGGCGCCGAAGTCGTGTGGGCGGTTCGCCACGAAATGGCGCGCACCGTCGAGGATGTGCTGGCGCGCCGGACGCGCGCGTTGTTCCTCAACGCCCGCGCCGCGGAAGCCATGGCCCCGGAGGTGGCGCGGCTGATGGCGGGGGAGCTTGGCTGGGATGACTCGCGGCTAGCTGCCGAAACGGCGGCGTTCTCGACGTTGTCAGACGGGTACCAGGTCCAGTGACCTGGATCGCTCGCTGGTAAGGGCCGATTCCCGTCCTGGGCTGTATGTTGCGCAGTCTCCCGTAAGTCCTGGCCGGCGCACTCGCCGAACGCCTTGCGACTGCCCCGTTTGTGGCGTCAGTCTATCCGGGCAGACCCCGCGCAGCCCGGGAGGAGGGGCCATGTCTCACTGAGCGGGGCCGAGGTGGCGACGTCGCTGCCTGGGCTTGATTCCGCGGTCCAGCTGGACTATCTGGATAGATAGCTGCATAAGGCCCCAGCAAACGGAGCGTTGAATGGGACGTTCATCGTTCGCTGCTGCCTGTGTGCTTGTGATGCTCGGGACTGCTCAGCGCGCGAGCGCTGATGTGGTGACGTCGTGGAACTCCGCCGCGCTTGCGGCGATTCGCACCAACAGCACGTCGCCGCCGGTGGCATCGCGGGCGCTGGCGATTCTGCACGTCTCGATCTACGACGCCGTCAACGGCATCTCCCGGCGTCACGAACCGTATCTCGTCGAGAGCACGGTGCCAGGCGAGCGCGTCGGAGGTCGCCGCCGCGAGCGCCGCCGCGCTCCGCGTGCTGACGACGCTCTTTCCCGCGCAGGCGTCACAATTCACGCGCGCTGCATCAGGCGATCGTTCAGGCCGTCAAGGACGGTCCGCAGAAGCAGGCCGGCCTCACGTCGGGCGGACTGGTCGCCGATCAGATCCTGGCGGCGCGCGCGAACGACGGATTCGACGCCGTGGTGCCCGCTCCGGTCGGTATGGGACCCGGCGTCTGGGAGCCGACACCGCCCGCGTTCGCGCCGTATCTGCTGCCGCAGTGGGGGCACGTCGCACCGTTCGTGATGGAGAGCAGCGAGGCGCTGCGGCCGAACGGACCGCCGCCGCTCGACAGCGCGCAATGGGCCGCCGACTACAACGAGGTCAAGGCGCTCGGCGCCGCGGTCGGCTCGACCCGCACCGACGATCAGACCCAGATCGCCCGCTTCTGGGCCGACGGCGCCGGCACCGAGACGCCGCCCGGCCACTGGAACCAGATCGCCCAGGACGTCGCCGCGGCGCAGGGTAACAGCGCTCGGGCAGAACGCCCGGCTGTTCGCGCTGCTCAACATCGCGCTGGCCGACGCGGCGATCTGCGCGTGGGACGCCAAGTACGCCTACGACTTCTGGCGGCCGGTCACGGCGATCCGCGCGGCGACACCGACGGCAACGACGCGACCGCCGCCGATCCGACCTGGAGGCCGTTGATTCCTACGCCGCCGTTTCCCGACTACACCTCGGGCCACAGCACGTTCAGCGGCGCCGCCGCCAGAGTCCTCGCGCGCTTCTACGGCCGCGACGACATCGCGTTCGTCACCGGCTCGGAGCGCTGCCCGGCGTCACGCGCAGCTTCGCCGGCTTCGCTGCGGCGGCCGCGGAAGCGGGCCGTCAGCCGGATCTACGGCGGCATTCATTACCGGTCAGCGAACCAGGATGGATTGGCCGCGGGCGCAGCCATCGGCGACTTTACGTTCGCGAATGTCCTGCAGCCGAAGGGAAACAGGAGCAGGCGTTAGCCAGC
>CAVQFD010000002.1:0-780474 GCA_963711795.1 uncultured Acidobacteriota bacterium
CTGTGGCTCGCGGTGGCCAGGGCCGCGGTGCCGGGGGTGTCGGCGGCGACGCGGGCGCTGATGACGTCCCAGCAGTTGACGACGGTGAGGATCTCGGGCGCCTGGTGGAGGCGGAGCAGCTCGGTGGCCTTGTCGGGGGCGGCAGTCATGAGATCGACCCTACGGATCAGGTCCAGTGCCGGCGCATGACGGTGACGGCGTCGAACGGGTCGCTGCCCTGCTGGGCGGCCAGGACGCCCGTCCCTTCCGGCGAGCCCGTCCACACGGCGGCGCCGCCCCCGACCCAGCGTTCCCAGGCCCGCGAGTAGTGCGCGGCCAGGCCGGCGTTGGCGCCGAGGACCGTCGGGACGGGGTGCCAGACCTCCCCGTCGGCGTGGAGCCGGCCGTACGCCGCCCGCGTCCGGGCCCACCACGTCGCCGGTCGCTCGGTCGACGACCCAACGCGGGACGACGTAGCGGGGCGCGACGACCGGACCCATCGCCTCGTCGAGCGCGGTGGCGAACAGGTCGGACTCGGCTTCGGTGACGCCGTCGACCCGGCAGCGGTACTCCACGCCTCCCTGGCCGTCCGGCTCGATCTCGACGACGACGGCCTCCGCCCCGACGGGCAGCCGGCCGGCCGCGTGCAGCGCGTCGGCCACCGCGCTGGCCACGCGCAGGACGCTCGGGGGCTCGGCGGCGTCGGCCAGGACACGCCGCCCGTACGGCGCCAGCTCGGCCGCCCGGGCCAGCAGCACGAGCGGGCCGGCGAGCAGCGCGAGGGCGACGCCGGGCACCGCGAGGGCGACGGCGCCAGCGGCCACGAGCCCGCCCAGGAGCAGCGCGGCCGCCCAGGTCCGGGCGCCCCAGCCGGGCCGCGCCTCGACGAGCTCGACGTGGTCGGGCCGCGCCGCGGCCACGACGGGCAGCAGCCCACGACCGACCGCCTCCGGACGGCGCGGGGTGATGCGCACCGTGCGCGCGACCGTGTCGGCGTACGGCTCGCCGACGCGCCACGCTGCCCGGATCGCCTCGCGGTCCTCGCTGCGCACGACCATCCTCGCGTTGACGGCGTCGAACTCCTCGACGGGCGGCGCGCCGAAGGCGGAGAACGCCGGGTCGAGGTGGGCGACCCCGTCGACCACGTCGCCGCGCTCGTCGACCCCGAAGTAGCCGTCGTGCTTGCGCACCAACCGGTCCCAGTCGTTGCCGCCCTTGGGGTGCCGGTCCGAGACGCAGACGACCGACCAGGTCAGCGCCACCTTCTCGGGCCACTCCGGGTCGATCCGCAGCGCCCGGCCCCGGGTCTGCACGACGGCCGTCGACGTCGTCACGGCGGTGAGGTCGACCAGACCGGTGATCCGACGGGCGTCCCAGCCCTCGCCCGAGCAGGCCCCGCGTGCCGACCAGCACCTGGCTGTGGCCGGCCTCGAAGAACCGCGTCACGGCCGGCACCCAGTCGCGGCTCGACCACGGACCGACCAGGGCGGCGATGCCCTCGACCGGCGGGTCGAGCGGCGCGACCACGAGGTCGGCGTGAGGCTCCGTGACGGCCTCGCGCAGGGCCTCCAGGGTGTCGGGCGCCCCGGCCACGGTCCGCCCGGTGACCAGCAGGGGTCGCAGCGCAGCCGTGGCGTCGTCGTGCAGCAACGCCGCGAGGACGGCGTGGGCCGAGCCGGCCTCCCGGTCGATCACGCCGCGCAGGTCGACCGGCAGCGTCGCGCTGGCCCGCTCGTGGTCGCAGAGCACCAGCATCCGCATCCGCGCGCCGAGGTTGAGGTGCTCGGTGGACACGATGGCCACCGTGGCGGTCGTCTTGGCGGTCGATCGGGCGAGCACGCGGTCGACGGGCGAGCGGCCGCGCCGGATGCCGCGCTTGGTCCAGAGGTAGCCCACCGCCGGGAGCGCGCGTCGTACGGCCTCGACGACCGCGTCGTCGGCCGGGTCGCCCGTGCGCGCCAGGCCCTTGGTCAGCCAGTCGCCCACGAGCAGCACCCAGTCGTCGGCCGAGGGGTCGCGGCGGTGCTCCTCGGCGGGTACGGCGCCCTCGGGCAGGCCCGAGCAGCCCCGCGTGGTGCATCCGCAGCGCGGCGGCGCACAGCTCCGGCTCGCGGCGGACCAGCTCGCTCCAGGGAGCCTCGGGCGCGAGGAAGCGGGCGTCGAGCCAGCCCAGGAACGGCGTCGAGCCGAAGTCGGGGTCGGTCAGCTGCTCGACCAGCTCGCTGAACCGGCTCGCCTCGCTCGCCAGCCAGTCCGACTCGACGGCGGTCGGCACGGTGAGCCAGGCCAGCTCGGCGAAGGGCGCCAGGTCGCCCTCCCGGACGACGGCCGGGATGGAGGCCTCGAAGACGACGTCGCCGAACAGCTCGGCGACGAGCAGGGCCTGGTCGGCCGTCAGCGTCTCGGGCGGGGTGGCGGTGAGCCCCAGCACGACCGCGTGCGGCAGCTGCTCGAGCAGCTCGCCGAGCAGCCGGCCCCACACCTCGAGCAGGTGGTGGCACTCGTCCAGGACGAGCAGGAGCGGCCCGGCCGTCCCGCAGCCGGGCGACCAGCGCCGCGCCGTTCTCGTGGAGTCGCGCCGTGAGCGGCGCGTCCTCCGCGCTGCTTCGGGCGCGTCGGGCGCCTCCGCCTCGGGGTCGAAGACGGCCACCGACTGGTAGGTCAGCGCGGTCACGGTCGAGTCCAGCGAGCGGTCGGTGCCCGGGTCGAGGGCCAGGCCTCGGCCCTGGTCGACCCACTGGCCCTGGATGGCGGTGTTCGGGCCCAGCACCACGACCTTGTCGACCCGCGGCCGGCCGCCGTCACCGGCGAGCAGGCGCCGCGCGGTCTCCAGCCCGACCAGGGTCTTGCCCGCGCCGGGCGGGAGCTCCACCCAGGCGCGGCGGCGGCCGGCGGCCCAGGCCCGGTCGAGCGCGTCCAGCAGCCAGCGCCTGGTGCCGCCGCAGGCGCCTTGGCCGAGCTCGCGCGTCATCCCCAGAAGATCCGCTCGACGACGGCATGCGCCCGGCGGGTCGTGCGCAGGTAGTCGTTGACCATCGCGTCGGAGCCGCCTGCCTGGTAGCCGAGCAGGCTGGCGACCGCGGCCTTCTCCCGCGCGTCTCGGGGCAGGCTGTCGCCGGGCTTGCCGCGCACCAGGGTCACCGCGTTGCGCACCCGGCTGACCAGCCGCCAGGCCGTCGCGAGCTCGTCGGCGTCGCCGGCGCCGATCACGTCGGCGGCGCGAGCCCCGTCGAGCGCCTCGAGGGTCCTGGGGGTGCGCAGCTGCGGCATGCCGGCCGGCGTACTTCATCTGCAACGCCTGCACGGTCCACTCGACGTCGGCGAGGCCGCCCCGGCCGAGCTTGAGGTGCGTGTGCGGGTCCGCGCCCCGCGGGAGTCGCTCGGTGTCGACGCGCGCCTTGATGCGGCGTACCTCCACCAGATCGGCCTCGCTGATGCCGTCGGCCGGGTAGCGCAGCGGGTCGATGAGCTCGGTGAACCGCTCGCGCAGGCCCGAGGTCGCCGACCACGGCGTCCGCGCGCAGCAGCGCCTGGAACTCCCACACCTTCGACCACTTGGCGTAGTAGGCGGCGTAGGAGTCGAGCGTGCGCACCAGCGGCCCCTGCTTGCCCTCGGGCCGTCAGCCCGGCGTCGACCTCGAGAGCCGGATCGGTGCCGGGCAGCAACAGGAGGCGGCGCAGCTCGTTGGCCACCGCCTGGGCGTACGTCGTCGCGACCTGCGGATCGGCACCGTCGAGCGGGTCGTGCACGAACATGACGTCGGCGTCGCTGCCGTAGGACAGCTCGAACCCGCCGTAGCGGCCCATCGCGACGACCGCCATCCGGGTCGGCGGCGCGTCGAGGCCGCGCTGCTCGGTCGACCGAGCGCTGCACGACGTCGAGGGTGGCCTCGAGCGTCGCGTCGGTGAGCCGCGACAGACCCGGCGCCCACGTCGGCCACGTCGATGAGGTGGTGCAGGTCGCCGGCGGCGATGCGGAACAGCTCGCGCCGGCGGACCGCACGGATCGAGCGGACCGCCTCCTCCGGGTCGTCCTGCCGCTGCGCGGTGGCCAGCATCTCGGTGGTCAGCGCCTCGGCCGAGAGCGGCTGCAGGTCCTCCCCCAGCAGCCGGACGCCCTGGGGCTCGCGCTGGAGCAGGTCGGTGGCGTAGCGGGACGTCGCCAGCAGCCGGGCCAGGCGCTCGGCGACCTGGCCCTCGTCGCGGAGCATCTTGAGGTACCACGGCGTGCGGCCGAGCTCCTCGCTGATCCGGCGGAACCCGAAGAGCCCCGCGTCCGGGTCGGGCGCGTCGGCGAACCACTCCAGCAGCACCGGCAGGAGCGTCTTCTGGATCTGCGCGGTCCGGGTCACGCCGGTCGTGAGGGCCTCGAGGTGGCGCAGCGCCGCCTTCGGGTCGGCGTACCCGAGCGCCGCCAGCCGCCACTCGGCGTCCTGCGGGGACAGCCTGGCCTCCTCGCCGGGGATCCGGGCGACCGCGGCCAGCAGCGGGCGGTAGAAGAGCTTCTCGTGAAGCCGGCGGACCTCGCGGCGGTGATGCGCCCACGCCTTCTCCAGCGACTCGACGGGGTCCTTGCTGTAGCCCATCGACCGGCCCAGCCGGCGCAGCGACTCCTCGTCGCTCGGCACGACGTGGGTGCGGCGGAGGCGGTACAGCTGGATGCGGTGCTCGAGCGTGCGCAGCCACGCGTAGGCGTCGTGCATGGCGTCGCCGTCCTCGCGGCCGACGTAGCCGCCCTGGGTCAGCGCGGCGAGCGCGCTCAGGGTCGCCGTCTCCCGCAGGCTCTCGTCGGCGCGGCCGTGCACGAGCTGGAGCAGCTGCACCGCGAACTCGACGTCGCGCAGCCCGCCCGATCCGAGCTTGAGCTGGCGCTCGGCCTCGCGGGCCGGGATGTGGTCGAGCACCCGCCGGCGCATCGCCTGGACGTCGTCGACGAACCCGTCGCGCTCGGCAGCGCTCCACACGTGGGGCGAGACCATCTCGACGAACGCCGCGCCGAGCTGGAGGTCGCCGGCGACCGGGCGGGCCTTGAGGAGTGCCTGGAACTCCCAGGTCTTGGCCCAGCGCTCGTAGTAGCCGCGATGGCTGGCGATGGTGCGCACGAGCGGGCCCGCCTTGCCCTCGGGACGCAGGGCGGCGTCGACCTCCCAGATCGTGCCCTCGGCGGTGTGCTCGCCGCAGATCCGCACCAGGTGCGCGGCCAGCTGGGCCGCGGTGCGCAGCGCGGCCGATCTCGTCCCGGCCGTCGTCGAGGCTGGACGGCTCGGCGACGAAGATGACGTCGACGTCGGAGACGTAGTTGAGCTCGTGGCCACCGCACTTGCCCATCGCGACCACCGCGAGCCGGGCGTCCGCCGACGCCGGGCCGACCCGCTGCCGGGCCACGGCCAGCGCGGCGTCGAGCGTGCCGCCCGCGAGGTCGGAGAGCTCGGCGGCCGCGTCGTCGACGCCGAGGTGGTGGGTGAGGTCGCGCGCGGCCAGGCGCAGCAGCACCCGGCGGTACTCCACGCGCAGGGCGTCGAGCGCCTCGGCGTCGGGCACGGCTGGCGGTCGGCATCGGGTCTGCCGGGTCGGCGCCGACCGCACGCAGCAGGCCCGCGCGGACGGCGTACGCCGCCGGCCTGGTCGAGCCGAGCGACGGGGTCGGTGAGCTCGTGCCAGTGCGCGGGATGCCGGGCGAGGTGGTCGCCGAGGGCCTGGCTGGCGCCGAGCACGCTCGAGCAGGCGCATCGCCGTGCCCTCGTCGCGGACCAGCACGTCGAGCAGCTCGTCGTCGCACGCCGTGCGCCAGCCGGACGAGGCCCGCCAGCGCCAGGTCGGGGTCGGCCGCCTTGCCGAGGAACGCCAGCAACGGCTCGGCCGCAGCACCGAGCTCGGCCAGGCCCGCGCGAGCGCTGTCGATGTCGTGGAAGCCCAGGGCGAGCAGCCCCGCGCGGCCGGTCCAGGAGTCGGCGCGGCTCACGGGACCCGCTGGCCGACGACGGCCAGGAAGGTGCCGGCCAGGGGCGCCCAGGCCGTGGTGAGCTCGTGCTCCGAGGCTCCGATCGCGGCGAGCATGCTCTCGCGGTCGATCCCCCGCTCGACGATGTTCTGGTGGTCGCCGTCGGCCCAGGCCGGGTGACCGCGAGGTCGACCTCGGGGTGCCACTGCAGGCCCCATGCCCAGGGGGTGTGCCGAAGCGCCTGCACCTCGCCCCGGTCGGTGCGGGCCAGGACCACGCTGCCCGGCGGCGGCTCGACGACGACGTCGTAGTTCCAGTGCACCCCGACCTCGCTGGTGCCGTTGCGGGCGAGCGGCCCGACCAGCGGGTCGTCGTCGGCCTCGGCCGTCCAGCCGATCCGGTGGATGCCCGACCTGGTGGCCGGCGGGGTTGACCGTGACCGTGCCGCCCAGCGCCGCCGAGAGCAGCTGGTGCCCGAGGCACAGGCCCAGGGTCGGCACCCGCTCCTGGACCGCCCGGGCGAGCAGGCCCTTGGTCGGGCCGATCCAGGAGAACGCCTCGTCGTCGTTGGCGCCCATCGCGCCGCCCAGGACCAGGAGGGCGTCGTACGCCGTCGGATCGGGAAGGCTGTCACCGGCGTACGGGCGGCAGACCTCGAGCTGCGCCCCGGCCTCCTCCAGCCAGCGGCCCAGCAGGGCGGGCGGGGCGTCCGCCTCGTGCTCGACGACGAGCACCTTCGAGGTCATCGGGGCGCGCGACACGCGGCCAACCTAGCAATACGCCGCCGGCGCTGATTACGTATTGCTCAGGGCGACCCGGACTGGCAGCTGAGCTGCCTGACTTGCTCCAGAACTCACACCTGCGCGTGCTCACCATCGCGGGGATCGAAGTGCGCCTTCAAGCGCATGGTGTTCCGGGCAATCAAGTTCGACCAGGCCGGCACGGCGGCCTTCGCCTTCGTGCCCATCCGGCCCGGCACCTACAGGTTCACCGTGGGCGACAACCCGATCGCGCTGGGCCTGCCGGCCGGGCAGGCCAAATCCGAGTCCCGGAGCGTCGGGCCGAAGGTCGCTTCGTGGTGAGATGGAGACGGCGAGGCGTCGCTCTACTCCGATGGGCCCTCACGCCTGGTAGCCATGCGGACCCACCTGCAGGCGGTGGTTGTCGAAAGCCTGGATGTACAGCTGATCGCCGCCGCTCGTCCGGCTGTTCGGATCGCGATTAACTGTCGCCGTGATCCCCATCTGCTTGCATTTCGCCGCCATGGCGTCCGGATCGTAGTTCCCACCGCCAATACAGATGCGGTGAACTTGCCGGGGTTGGAGAGCTTGTGCGCCGGAAAACCATCGCCCAGGCCGGATTCAGTCCGCCGTTGCCAGGCCGGCTGACGATCTTCGCGTTGAACAACGCGCCGTAGAAGTCGGCCGCTTCTGAACGTCGGTGACGGCGAGCGATGCGTGGTTGAGGGACGTCCCTGCGCCAGCATGGATACCGCCGGAGCGGCTGGTGCCTGTGCGAAGCGCGGGAGACCGCGCCTGCCATCATCGCGGTGAGCGATGCGACCAACTGGCGCCGGGAGAGCCTGCGCGACTCGAATTGCTCAACGAGGTTCTCGATTGCGGCACTCATCTCGTCATCCTCCGTTTGGTCTCCAAGCGATGAACCGCCCAGCTATGACAGGCAGCTGTCTCCAGGCTCGTGACTACGCGCGTTGCCGGATCATGCCAGATCGCCGCGTGGCATGCCCAGACAAAGCCAACTCGACGAAGGGGAAGGCGATAGCCGTGCGACTGGCTTTATAGTCGTTCCGTGGAGGGCGTCGAATTCCGGCACGTGTCTTATAGGCTTGCGGGCCAGGCACCCATTGTGGACGACCTGTCGCTGATGGTCGGGACCGGAGAAACGCTCGCGCTGGTCGGCGCGAGCGGCGCGGGCAAGACAACTGTCCTCAAGCTGGTCAACCGGCTGCTCCTTCCAGACGCAGGCGACGTGCGCGTGCAGGGCCGGGACACGCGCGAATGGGATCCCATTCGCCTTCGGCGAACCGTTGGGACGTCATCCAGGAGGTCGGCCTCTTTCCGCATCTGACGGTCGCCGACAACATTGCGGTGGTGCCGCGGCTGGAGCGATGGCCAGACGACCGCATTGCCGCCCGCGTGCGCGAACTGCTGGAGCTGATTGGCCTCGCGCCGGAGATATACGCGGGTCGATGGCCTGACCAACTGTCAGGCGGACAGCGGCAGCGTGTTGGCGTCGCCCGGGCGCTGGCAGCCGATCCTCCTGTCCTGCTGATGGACGAGCCGTTCGGTGCGCTCGATCCGATCACGCGTCGCCAACTGCAACAGGAGTCCGGCGCATCCAGGCGCGCCTCGAGAAATGCGTGATCCTCGTCACGCACGATATGGCCGAGGCGCTGGCGCTCGGCGATCGCATTGGTGTCATGGAGGGCGGCCAACTGATCTGCGCGGCACACCGCAGGAGATCGTCGAGTGCCCGGATGCGCGTGTACGGGCGTTCGTGGATGCGGTCCTATCGTTTCCGCGACCTGAGGCGCGGGTGAGACCAGAATGACCGGCGTCGTCGGATTCTGGCTCACTCATGAGCGAGAGCTCGCCACCTCGTGGCCGAGCACGTCCTGCTCGTGGCGATATCGACGGCACTCGCAGTGGCGATAGGTGTGCCCCTTGCCGTCTTTGCGACACGCCGGCCGCGTCTCGCGTCGCCGCTGTTGGCGGCCGCCAACATCGTGCAGACGATCCCGAGCCTGGCCATGTTCGGGTTTCTGCTGCCTGTGCCGCTCATCGGCGGCGTCGGTTCGCGCGCGGCGCTGACAGTCCTGGTCCTGTACGGCGTGTTGCCGATCGTGCGTTCGACGATCGTCGGGATCACAGGTATCGAGGCGTCGATTCGGACGGCCGGCGTCGCGATGGGAATGACCTCGCGGGAACTCCTCCGCCAGATCGAGCTGCCGCTGGCGCTTCCCTCGATCGTGTCGGGCATCCGGGTCGCCGCCGTCATCGGAGTCGGCTCGGCCACCATAGCCGCGGCAATAGGCGCCGGCGGGCTCGGCCAGTACATCTATCGCGGTTTGTCGATGGTGGACTCGACGGTCATTCTTGCCGGTGCGATTCCCGCAGCTGTGCTGGCGCTCATCGTCGACGGCAGCTTGTTGTGGCTCGAGCGCCGGCTGATCGCGCGCCGCCGCGAGGGGTCGGGCCGGACGGCGGTCGGCGTCGCCGCATCTTTGACGGTCCTCGCGCTCCTCGGAAGCGCCGTGCTTGCCGTCCGCTCCCCAGGCGCGATCGTCGTCGGCTCGAAGAATTTTACCGAGCAGCTGATTCTCGGGGAGATGGTCGCGCAGGTGATCGAGCGGGAAACGAGACTGCCGGTGCGACGCCGGCTGAATCTCGGCGGTACCCTCATTTGCGATCGCGCACTCCTGGCCGGGGACATCGACGTTTACGTCGAGTACACTGGCACGGCGCTGACGGCAATTTTCCACCGACCCGCAGCCACAGATCCCGGGATGGTGTTCGGCACGGTGCGCGATCTCTATGCGAGCAGCGGCCGGACTCTCCTCGCGCCGCTCGGCTACGACAACACGTTCGCGATCCTCGTTCGCGGCGCGGAGGCACGCGCGCGAGGGCTCCGCACTATCGACGATGTGGCGCGGGTGGCGCCGGAGTGGAGGGCGGGGTTCGGCTACGAGTTCATGGAGCGGCCGGATGGATATCCCGGGCTGGCCAAGACGTATGGGCTGTCGTTTCGGACTCCGCCACAGGTGATGGACCTCACGCTGAGCTATCGCGCCCTCGCGACGGGGCAGGTCGATCTCATTGCCGGCGATGCGACGGCAGGATTGATCAAGGCTCTCGATCTTGTTGCTCTCGAAGACAACCGACGCTACTTCCCGCCGTACGACGCGGTGCCCGTGGCCAGTGCGTCCACGCTGCTGCGTTATCCACAAATGAGAAAGGCGCTCGAGGGGCTTGCCGGCCGAATCTCTGCGGCGGACATGCGCGAGATGAATTACGCGGCTGACGTGCAGCACGAGAACCCCGCCGACATCGCTCGCCGATTCCTAGATCGTGCGCGCTAGCGTCAGGGCAAACCCGGCGTCACCGTCGATCCACTGCGCCACTGGCGCAAATCCAGCTGCCCTGAGCTGATCGGTCGACCCCTCAGCCGAGTAACTGGTACGAGCTCTCCGTCCAGATCGCCTCGCCGGCCTCGAGGTCCATCTCCAGACCGATCGCGTCGATGCGCACACGCTGGCGTCGGTCGGAGACCAGAAACATCTCCATGCGCGAGCAGGACGCATTCCAGACCGCGCGATGCCGGAAGCCGTGGAGGTCGAAGTTGCCCTCGAGTTCCCGGTTGATCCGCAGCAGGACGTTCAGGTTGAACGCGGCGCTGACACCGAGCGGGTCGTTGTAGGCCAGCAGGAGATCGTGCTCAGGCTTGACGAGATCCGCTCCCAGCAGCACCGCGTCGCCAGGCGCAAGCCGCGAGCCAATACGTTCGAGCAGCGCGGTTGCTGCGAGTGAGTCGAAATTGCCGATGTTGGATCCGAGCATGAGCACCAGGGTGCGGCCGTCTGGATCGCTGTCCGTGACGGGCCGTCGGAGATCACGAGTGACCGCGTCGAGCCCATCCTCGAACGACGCCTGATGGGTGACGACGGTTAAAAGGGGTGCGTCGGAGAGGGTGTGCGCCGCGCGCGCGAGCGCGCCGGGCGAAATGTCGACGAGATGCGCCGTCAGCGGCTCGGAGATGTCTGCCATCAGTGTCAGCAGCTTGCGGCCGTCGCCGGGTCCGAGCTCGACCAGGCGCGTCAGGCCGCCCAACTGCGCGAAGATGTCCGTGCGATGGCGTGCGAGCAGGCGGGTCTCCGCGCGCGTGATGCCGTACCACGGCAGCTCACAGATGGCGTCGAAGAGCGCCGAGCCGAGCCCATCGTAGAGATACTGCGATGGCAGCTGCCGCGGCGAGAGCTGCAGATAATGAGACACGTCGTTTGCAAACGACGATGCGACGGGGGATGGGGTTATGGGCGGATGCATCGGAACGTGGCGTAAACGTACGGATACCGTGGGCGGAACCAGTTGCGGAACGTCGGCCTGATCAACTCGCGCGCCGTCGCCGTGGACGCGCCTTTCATGACAAAGTGCTCACCGTCGAAGAAGTCGGCTGAATACTCCGGGTAAGAAGGGAGCGCCCGGAAGCCAGGAAACGGCGCAAACACGGTGCTCGTCCACTCCCAGCCATTGCCGACGAGATCCTCGACGCCCCAGGCACTCCTGCCCGCTGGATGCGAGCCGGCGGGCTCGGGATCCCAGCTCGTGAAGTCAAAGGCTCCGTGCGCAGGCGAAGGGCTCGTGCTGCCCCAGGGGTAAACGCGCTCCGGGCCTTCGGGGGTTCCGTACGCGGCGCGCTGGAACTCCGCCTCGGTCGGCAGCCGCCATCCGCGCCATTCCGCATACGCGGTCGCCTCCGCCTGACTCACGTAGACTGGCCACGACATCGGCAGCGGAATTCGATCGAACAACCCACGCCAGTACCACGTGTCCTTCAAACGCTCCCAGAAGGCCGGCGGGCGTCCGCCCTGGTCGACGAACTCGAGGAAGTCCCGGTTGGTCACGTTGTGCCGCTGAATGGCAAATGCGGCGACATCTTCTCGGTATTGTGGCCGCTCGTTGTCCCATGCGAAGGGGAACTCACCTTCGTCGGCGCCGAGAGTGGCCCGGCCGGAGGGGATGTCGATCCACTCCGCCGCCGGCACCTCACCCTCCACGACGGGCCGGTACGCCGCCGGCGGCCGTTTCTGATCGAACGGCAGCCGGTGCCACATATACAGGAGCGTCTCCTGGTGCATCGCCTCGTGCTCGAGGATCGTGAACACGGCCTCTGAGCGGTGAAGCAGGGGATCGCCAGGGCGATCGAGATCGCCGCGCGCCAGCGCCTCGCGGACTCGGCTGTCGGCTTCCGCAGCAAACTGCCGAACCGTTGTGCGCGAGGGCCAGCGACGGTCGCTGGTTGTGCGGTCGTCATCGTCTGATGGGTCGATGCCACGGGCGAACAATGCCTCGAGCGCGTGATCGATGCTCGCGCCTCCGAGCGCTCGTTTCACAAGCGTATTGAAGCTGAAGGCGGGCAGGTGGCCTTCGTAGAAGACGATGGGATGGCGCTGGTCGATCGGCCGGCTGTAGTACGCGCTGATCGTCGACGAAGTCGAACAGCGCCTCCGTTCGTGCGCGGTTTCGCGAGTACCAGTCGATGAATAGCTGAGGGTTTGCGGACGTCGCTGGCCTTCCCCCGTACTGCAGAGCCGGCCTCGCGACGCTACCCGGAGCAGTCATCCAACGAGCGTATCATTTGGGCCGACGCTGGGCTTGGTGAGCCTCGGCTGTTCATCGCCGGTTGACATCAGCGGCGGGAGGTGGTGCGTTCGCATGGCCATCACGGTGCGGAAGGGGCAAGGGGACGTCAAACTCACGCGCGAAGAGTTCGAACGCCGTCTCCGCGAGCGCTTTTTCGATCCCCAGTTTCAGGCCGTCGAGCGTCAGGTCGCCGACATCGCTGATGTCGCATGGAAGGTGTACGACGAGTACCACAAGAGCCCGCGCAAGCGCACAGCCGGACCGGGGTTCGCGCATCCGGAGTTCGAGCTTCCGATCGAGTGGCTCGACGCGCGCGAGCGGGTGCGAGAGGCGGAACGTGAGCAGAAGGATGCGAGCCGCCCCGGCCGCGTCCTGCTCGTGTGCGGCGCGGCGCGCCACGATCAAACGTGTCCCGGCGAAATGTCGAAGACGTTCCGCCTCGCGGTCCAGGCGCGCGACGTGATCGAGCAGGCCGGGCTTCATTGCGATGTGCTCGACCTCGGTCTTCTCACAGCGCAGTACGGCCGCCAGATTCTCCCATGCAAGGCCTGCGTCTCGACGGCGATGCCGCTCTGCCACTGGCCCTGTTCGTGCTATCCGAATCACGCCATGGGCCAGGTGGTCGACTGGATGAACGAGTTGTACCCGCGGTGGGTTGCGGCGCACGGCGTGATGATCATCACGCCGGTCTACTGGTATCAGGCTCCGAGTGTCCTGAAGCTGATGATCGATCGTCTGGTCTGCGCGGACGGCGGCAACCCCGATCAGACCACAACCCACGGCAAGAACGTGGAGGAGGCGAAGGCGCTGGAGCTGAACGGGTGGAGCTATCCGCGACACCTTGCCGGGCGCGTATTCGCGGTCGTCGTGCATGGCGATACGGTCGGTGCTGAGACGCTGAGGCGATCGCTGAGCGACTGGCTGTCGGACATGAAGCTGTTGCCCGCCGTGCCGCAGGGAGGGATCGATCGCTACATCGGCTACTACGAGCCCTATGCCACCAGCCATGAAGCGCTCGACAGGGACGCCGATCTGCAGCAGGAGGTCCGCGATACCGCCAGAGCCCTGGTGGACGCGGTCGGACTGGTGCGCGCCGGACGATTCCCGCATCTCGAAGTGGAAACCGATCCGCGGCCGAAATGAGACCGACGCGGAACCGGATTCCCCGTGCGCCATCAGCGCCCACACAGACCAGGAGGCGATAATCAGCTAATGTCTGAACTTGATCTGCGCGATCAGCTCGCCCGCCTGCTCGACTGGGAGGAGGCGCACGTTGGATTGGACAAGGCGGTTGACGGGATTCCCGTCGACAGACGCGGTGCTCAGGCCGCCGGCTTCGAGCATTCGCCGTGGCAGCTGCTCGAGCACATGCGCCTGGCGCAGGCGGACATCCTCGACTTCTGCGTCAATGCGAACTACGAGCACAGCCTGAAATGGCCAGACGACTACTGGCCGGGTCCGACGCCGCCGAGGGAGGCGGCCTGGCAGGAGAGCATTGCCTCGTTCAGGCAGTCACGCGAGAAGATGAAGGCGCTGTCACGTGATGTCGACCTGACCGCACGGGTTCCAACGGGCAAGGGCAACCAGACGTACCTGCGCGCCATCCTGCTGGTGGCTGATCACGCGGCATATCACGTCGGCCAGCTCGTGGCCGTTCGTCGCGCGCTCGGCATCTGGCCGTAGCGTGAGCCTTCAGCGCGCGAGCAACACTGGACCCACGCCAGGGAAGGACGCTAGGGTTTCACAAGCGAGCCGACGAACCAGGACGCCATGCCCGTGACCAAGGCGCCGAGCACCGCCCAGCCAAACGAGTCGACGTTGAAGCCAGGCACGACGGCTGCGGCGAGTCCGAAGGCGATGCCGTTGACGATCAGGTAGAAAAGCCCCAGCGTCACGATCGTGATTGGCAAGGTCACCAACACGAGCAGCGGCCGGACGAGGGTGTTGACGAACCCGAGCACCAACGCCGCGACCGCCAGCGCGACCCAGGAGGTGATGTGCACACCAGGCAGGATGTAGGAAGCGATCCCCAGCGAAGCGGCGCCCACGAACAGGTAGGTCAGAAACAGCATGGCCGATGCTATCGCGGAAGCGGGGCGGTCAGGAACCAGACTGCCGACTGCCGGAAATGTGTAGATCTCTGATCCTCCCGCTTGTTCTGTCGTGCGGCCTTCTCATGCATGCCACAGCGTCCGAGTCCGGACAGCCTGGGGTGCCGCCTGCTCTGCCTGGCCTGACGATCATTGCTCCCGCGGCTCCGGGAGGCGGCTGGGACCAGCTCGCCCGCGAGATGCAGCGGGAGATCGATCGCCAGCGGCTCGCAGCAGCGGTCCAGGTCGAAAACATCCCAGGTGCCGCAGGTACGATCGGTCTGGCGCAGCTCATCAACGCCAGGCGCGGCGATGGCCAGGCGCTGCTCGTCAACGGCCTCGTGATGCTCGGCGCCATCCTCTGGAACCAGTCCCCGGTGTCGATTGCGCAGGTTACGCCGATTGCCAGACTCACCGGCGAGTTCGAGGTGGTCGCCGTTCCCGCGGATTCTCCGCACCGGGATATGCAGAGCCTCGTTCGCGCGCTCCGGGAGAATCCGGCTGCCGTGTCGTGGGGCGGCGGATCCGCCGGCGGCACCGACCACATCCTCGCCGGCCTGATCGTCTCGGCCGCCGGCGTTGATCCCCGACGGACCAATTACATCGCCTTCTCCGGCGGCGGCGAAGCGGTGACGGCGCTGATTGGCGGACAGGTGACCGCTGGTATCAGCGGGTACAGCGAGTTTGCGCAACACATCGAATCGGGCCGTCTCCGCCCGATTGGCATTTCTGCCTCCAGCCGGCTGCCGGGCCTCGACGTCCCCTCGCTCGTGGAGCAGGGGCTCGACGTCGAGCTCGAGAACTGGCGCGCGGTCGTCGCGCCACCCGCGCTCACCGACGCAGAAAGAGTCCGGTTGACCGAAGTGGTCGAACGGATGGCGCACAGCGACGCGTGGCGCGCCACGCTGGCGAGGCTCGGCTGGTCCGACTCCTACCTGGCCGGTCCAGCCTTTGACGAGTTCCTCGATACCGAGCGCATTCGCATCGGCCGCATCGTGTCCGGTCTGCGGGGTTCGGCAGCGGACGCGAGCGGCGCGGCCGTGGGCGAATGGGTCTTTCCTTCGCTGGTGCTCTTTGCGAGCGCCGTTGTCTTGATAGCCCTCGTCATGAGACGTGGCGTCGTGATGACCGATCGATCCGCCGCCGGTGGCCCGGTGATGCGCGTGACGGCCGGCCTGGTCTCGTTTGTCGTGTTACTGAACCTGGCCGGCTTCGTACTGGCCGGGGCGGTGCTGTTCGCGTTCTCCGCGTCGGCCTTCGGCAGCCGGCGCTGGCTGCGCGACGCGCTCGTCGGCCTCACACTCTGCGCCACCGTGTACGTCACGTTCACGCACGGGCTCGGCGTTCCACTTCCTCCCCCGGCCTTCCTCGCGGGACGGTGACAACCCTCACTGCTCTCGCAAGCGGTTTTGCGGTCGCGCTGACACCGGAGAACCTGCTCTGGTCGCTCGCCGGCGTCACCCTCGGCACGGCGATCGGCGTGCTGCCCGGCATCGGCCCTGCGCTGACGGTCGCCCTGCTCTTGCCGGTGACCTACTCACTTGACCCGACGCCCGCGTTCATCATGTTCGCCGGCATCTACTACGGCGGCATGTATGGCGGATCGACCACGGCCATCCTCCTGAACACGCCAGGGGAGAGCGCATCGGTGATGTCGGCGGTGGAGGGCCACCTGATGGCGCGCGCCGGGCGCGGCGGCGCGGCGCTGGCGACGGCCGCCATCGGTTCGTTCGTGGCCGGAACACTGGCCACAGCGGCGCTCACCGTGACGGCGCCGTTCATGGTCGAGGTCGCGCTGCGCTTCGGGCCGGCGGAGTACTTCGCGCTCGCCGTCCTCGCGTTCGTCGCCGTGTCGGCCGTCCTCGGTGAGTCGAAGCTCAACGGATTCGCCAGCCTGCTCTTCGGGCTCCTGCTCGGAGTGATCGGGATCGACCCTCTGACCGGCGTTCCCCGACTGACGCTCGGCATCCCTCAACTCTTCGATGGCATCGACGTCGTCATCGTCGCCGTTGGGCTCTTCGCCGTGGGAGAAGTGCTCTACGCCGCATCGAGCCGCCATCTCGACGCCGGGATGGTCATGTTGCAGGGATCGCTGTGGATGACACGGGAGGAATGGGGGCGGTCGTGGAAAGCGTGGCTTCGCGGCGCGGCGATTGGCTTTCCGCTTGGTGCGCTGCCCGCCGGCGGCGCAGAAATTCCCACGTTCCTGTCCTATGCAGCAGAGCGGCGGCTTGCCCGTGATCCGGGCGAGTTCGGCCGGGGCGCTATTGAAGGGGTCGCCGGACCGGAGGCCGCCAACAACGCCGCGGCTGCAGGCACGCTGGTGCCGCTGCTCACGCTCGGGCTCCCGACGACTGCCACGGCAGCCATCCTGCTCGCCGCATTTCAGCAGTACGGGCTCCAACCCGGACCACTGCTGTTCCAGCACGAGCCGCGCCTGGTGTGGGGGCTCATCGCGAGCCTTTACGTCGGCAACCTGATGCTGCTCGTGCTCAACCTGCCGCTCGTCGGCGTCTGGGTGCGGCTGCTCAGCATCCCCCGGCCGGCGCTCTACAGCGGGATCCTGATTCTCGCGACCGCGGGCGCATACAGCGTGAACCGCTCGCTGTTCGATGTCGGCCTTCTCTACGGTATTGGAGGCGTCGGCTACCTGATGCGGCGGCGGGCCATTCCGCTGGCCCCGGCCATCATCGGCGTGATCCTGGGGCCCATGGCGGAGCAGCAGCTGCGACGCGCGCTGGCGATTGCCGAAGGTTCTCCGGCGGTGCTCGTCACGCGGCCGATCTCGCTGGCGCTGCTGCTGGCGGCCGTGGCGCTCCTGGCTGGACCTCCGCTTGTCAGGCGCTGGCCTCTCCGCTAGGAACGCTTAGCGAATCGCCGGCTCGGGAGTCCCCACAGGCTCCAGGCCTGCTTTCTTGACGACCGGAATCGCGTCGGCTGACGCGAGAAACCTGATGAGGGCCTTCGCCTCGTCCGGTCTCTTCGCCCCAACGACGATCCCTGCCGAGAACACCGTGACCCTCTGGACCTCCGGTGGCAGCGGGCCCACGTAGTCGATGCCCGCCTCCGGAAGCAGTTCGCTTATCTGCTGGAAACCGATCTCTGCTTCGCCACGCGCCACGAGCGCGGCGACGCGCTCGCCCGCAGCATTCTTGCTCTTTGGCAGCACCCGATCGGCGATGCCGAGCCGCTGGAAGAGCTCGGTGGAGAGATAGATACCGCTCGCGCTCGCAGAGTACGCAACGGACTTCGCACGGAGGAGCGTCTCGGTGAGCGCGGCGACGGAGCTGATGTCGGGTCTGGGCGCTCCCGCGCGGACAGCCATGCCGATGGTGGACCGTACCAGGTCGACGCGGCTGCCGGCGACGACCTTACCCTGCGCGATCAGCTCGTCGAGCACGGAGGACGCAAGGATCACAACGTCCGCCGGTTCCTGACGTTGGAGGCGGTTGGGGATCGTCTCGGGACCGTTCCCCATCGACCCTCCGAACGTCGTGACGACCTTGTGCCGGGTCGCGCGTTCGAAAGCGGGAACGAGCTGGAGGTAGGCGGCGGTAAAGCCGCCAGAGGTCATCACCCGGATCTCGTCCGCGGAAGCGGCACTCGCGACCGACAGGTGCACGACGATGGCCAGGGCGAGCGCTCGCCTGAGCGTCGCAGCTACTCGCATGCCGGTTCCCTCATCGCGCCTCTCAATTCGTGCCTGCCCTGCCCGCCTGCCTGCCCGCCCGCCTTGACCTTGCGCGTCCGCTAGCGGCTTCCCGCCGCGGTCCCGGTTCGACCAGACGACAGGAACCGGATCAATTCGGCGTTCACCCTGTCCGGCACTTCCTCGTGAGGATTGTGGCCGGCGTTGGGGATGAGCACGAGCTCCGCGTTGGGCAGCGTCTTCGCGGCGCGCCGGGCATCCTCGGGAAAGTTCGGGCCGTCCTTCTCGCCACCGAGGACCATGGATCGTGTCTGGATGTGCGGCCAGTCGTTCACCGTGGAATCAATCGAGCGCAGGTTGCCGCCGAGCTCGCGCACGTAGGCCAGGCGCGGCCATTCCGCGGAGAGACGCACGCCGTGCCGGATTCTCAGGTGCTCGAGGTACTCGGGCTTCCAGTTCACGTAGCGCGACATCTCGGTTCGCACGTCTGCTTCGTAAGCCGCCTGGAGATCGGGCGCCACGTCAACCTTGCCGTCGAAGGGCTTGAAGCCGCGGCCCGCGCGGCCATCAGTGAGCCCGATCGGGTTGATCATCACCAGGTGCGTTGCTCGCTTGGGGTAGAGGTAGGCGAAACGGGTCGCCATCTGCCCGCCTATGGAGTGGCCGACGACCGCGGCCTCCTGGATGCGCAGATGATCGAGGAGCGCCGCCGTGTTGGAGGCATGCAGGCTGATGCTGTACGGCAGGATCGGCTTGGAGCTCTTGCCCCACCCGAGACGATCCTTCACGACGACGCGAAACCCTGCCCTGGTCAACGCAGCTATCTGCGCCTTCCAGTACCAGCCGTAGTAGCTCCCGCCGTGGAGCAGCACCACCGTCTGGCCGTTCGCGGGCCCGGTGGGCGCCACGTCCATGTACGCGATCCGAACGTCCTGTTCGTAAAGCCTCAAGTTCAGATAGCTGACAGGATACGGGTAGGCGATCTCCTCGAGGTTGATCGAGATCGGCCCCCACTCGGCGGGAGGCGACTTCGGCGGAGCAGCCTGCGCCGCAACGTCGGTGCTCGAGAGTCCTGTCAACAACAGCGTGCCAAGCAATATCGAGATCCCTGTCCTGGTCTTCATCGTCTATCTCCTGCATCTGGGAGCCGGTCGGTCCCCAGCAAAAAAGATCAACCTTTCGGCTTGCTCTTGCTCTTGAGATTCAGCGCCACTGCAGCGCGAATCAGGGCCTTCAGGGCCGCCACATTCAGCTTGTCGCTTTCGCGGATGTCGATGGCGCGCCTGACATTCCCATCGAGGCTGGAGTTGAAAAGGCCGGAGGGGTCCTTCAACTCGGCTCCCTTGGCAAATGTCATCTTGACGACGCTCTTGTACGTCTCTCCCGTGCAGACGATGCCGCTGTGGGACCACACGGGAGTCCCCATCCATTTCCACTCCTCGACGATCTCAGGGTCCGCCTCGTGGATGATTTCCCGCACTTTCGCGAGCGTCTTCCCGCGCCAGTCCCCAAGTTTCTCGATCCTCTCGTCAATCAACGCCGAGGCAGATTCCACCGGGACGGACTTCTTCATGAACGCCTAGTGTACCGGCCCGGACTGTGGCTGGCCGCAGCTTTTCGCACGTGCCAGGAGAAGATCCCGTTCCCGGGAGTTGGTCGCCAGCCCCGCGGCTTTTTCCAGCTCAACTTTCGCCTCTCCGTTCCGGCCCAGCTTCAGGAGCAGGTCGGCGCGAACCGCCGGGAGCAGGTGGTAGTCTCGCAGCGCCGGATCCTGAGCCAGTTCGTCGACGAGCGACAAGGCCTCGACCGGACCGTAGGCCATGGACAACGCGACCGCGCGGTTCAACTCGACGACCGGAGATCCCGTGATCTCGACGAGCCCGTCGTAGAGCGCGACGATCCGGCGCCAATCCGTCTCTTCCGGCGTGCGTGCACGCGCATGGCACGCTGCGATCGCCGCCTGAATCGTGTACGGGCCGAGAGGGCTCTTGAGTGCCTCGGCGCGCGCAAGCGCCGCGAGCCCGCGGGTAATGAGGAGACGATCCCACCTGGCGCGATCCTGATCGAACAGCAATACCGGCGCTCCGCCCGGCCCGATGCGGGCTTTTGCCCGCGACGCCTGGAGCTCCATCAGGGCCAGCAGCCCATGAACCTCCGCGTCGCCGGGTACCAGCCCCACGAGCAGCCGCCCGAGGCGCATCGCCTCCTCGCACAGGGCCGGCTTCAGCCAGTCCTCGCCGGAGGTCGCCGAGTAACCCTCGTTGAAGATCAAATAAACGATCTCCAGCGTCGGCGGGATGCGCGCCCGCAGGTCGTCACCGGTGGGGACTTCGAACGGCACCCTGGCTTCGGAAAGCGTCCGCTTCGCACGGACGATGCGCTGAGCCATCGTGGCTTCGGTGGTGAGAAAGGCTCGCGCGATCTCCGACGGTCGAGAGGCCGGCTACGAGGCGCAGGGTCAGCGCCACGCGCGCGTCTTTCGAGAGGACCGGGTGACAGGCAACCAGCACAAGGCGGAGCACATCGTCTCCGACCACCTCGTCGAGGGCCTGCACGTCGATCGTCGTCCACTTCGCGGAGGTGCGTTCGATCTCGATGTGCTTGTCGGCCATCATGGCCCGCCGCCGCGCGGCATCCACCGCGCGATTCCTGGCCGTGGTCATCAGCCACGCACCAGGATTGTCCGGGATGCCCGTCTCGGGCCATCGCTCGAGGGCCGTCACCAGCGCTTCCTGCGCGAGATCTTCGGCGAGGTCCACGTCTCGAACAAAGCGGACGAGGCCGCCGATGAGCCGGGCGGCCTCGATACGCCAGATCGCTTCGATCGTCGCGCGCGTGAGTGTTTCGGCTTCGCGCATGCCCCAACGTTATCCCTTGTTCTTGTTCTGCCGCTCGACCTCGGCCCGGAGCTTCTCCTCCTGCGCGCGGAGCTCGGGCGTGAACTCTGCGCCAAAGTCCTCGGCTTCGAAGACAGGACGAATCTCGAGCTCGGCGTCCTCGCCGGGCATCGGATCGGGGCAGCGGCGCGCCCATTCGACGGCCTCTTCCATCGACCTGACCTGCCAGATCCAGTAGCCCGCGATGAGCTCCTTGGTCTCGGCGAAGGGACCGTCCACGACGGTTCGCTTGCCGCCGGAAAACTTGATGCGCTTGCCCTTCACGCTCGGCTGCAGGCCGTCGCCGGCGAGCATCATGCCGGCCTTGACCAGCTCCTCGTTGTACTTGCCCATCGCGCTGAGCAGCTGTTCGCTCGGGCATGACGCCCGCTTCGCTGTTCTTCGTCGCTTTCACGATCACCATGACCTTCATTTGTGTGTCCTTTCGCTGCGGCGGCTCGGGGCCGCTCTCTTGTTCATATAAGCGACGAACGAGGGTGGGCGAGATCGACACGGCTCCGCAAGCCCGGTCGCGTCCCCACGGATGAGCCCGGTGAGTTTCAGAGGTAACGCAAATGGCGAACATTCGACGGGCAGTGGCAATTCTGAGTGGCATCGCCGGGCTGGCCGTCACATCCAGCGCGTTGACGGCCCAAATCGCCAATAACCCCTACAAGGTCAACTACAACTGGGACAAGCTCGAAGGCCGCAAGATCGGCGTGGCCAGCGGCATCCGGCCGACTCCTGATGGCCGCCACTTGTGGATTCTCGATCGCTGCGGTGCGAACGGCTGCGCCGAGTCGCCGCTCGACCCCATCATCCAGGTCGACATGGAAGGGAAGTTCGTGAAGAGCTTCGGGAAGGGCATCATGAACTTCCCGCACGGGTTCTTCGTCGACCGCGAAGGCAATATCTGGGTCACCGACGGGGCGCCGAAGGGCGACCCCCGCGGCGAGGCCGGCTTCAAAAAGGGCCTCGGCCACCAGGTGTACAAGTTCTCTCCCGACGGCAAGGTCCTGATGCGGCTGGGCGTGGCCGGCGTTCCCGGCGATGACCAGACACACTTCAACGGTCCGACCGGTGTCGTCGTCGCCGCCAATGGCGACATCTGGGTCACCGACGGTCACGGCGGTCCGGCCGTAGGCCCGAACAAGGACAACATGTACCGGTCGCGCGGCGGGAACAACCGCCTGGTGCGCTTCAACAAGGACGGGAAGTTCCTGAAGCAGTTCGGCGGCGGCATCGGATCCGAGGGCTCCCTGCCGCTCCAGTTCAACGACCCGCACGACCTCGCGATCGACGGCGAGGGCAGGCTGTATGTCGCGGACCGCGGCAACCAGCGGATTCAGGTGCTCGATTCCGAGGGGAACTTCATCACACGCTGGACGCAGTTCGGCAAGCCGAGCGCGATCGCGATCGACACAAAAGGGAATATCTACGTCGCCGACGGGATGTCCGACGCGACGTGGAACCCGGGATGGGAACGCGGGATACGCATCGGCGACCTGAAGAGCGGCTTCCTGAAGGCCTTCATCCCGGACGAGGAAGCCACCCGCGGCGCCGGCACCGAGTTCATCGGGGTTGACAGCCTGGGACGCATCTTCTCAGGTGCGAGCAGCCGTCCAGGCCTCGTGGTTCACGAGTTGGCCCGGCCCCTGTTCTAGAGCGCTTTTCGCTGTCGAGTAGCACGTGAAAAGCCCGTCGCCTTGGGCCTTGGTTCTTGGTCCTTTGTTCGTCCGTAGTCCCTGGCCCTTGGTTCGAGATCAGCCGTCGTGATTAATCCTCGTCGGCACGCACCAAGCGCCAAGGACCAAGGACCGCCCAGGAACCAAGGCCAAAGCACCAAGGACGAACAGCTACACCGAACAGGAAACTGCTCTAGCGATCGGTTCCGGCGCCGCGAGCGCCGCCTACTTTTTAGCTCCTTCGGTGATCTCGAGACGCCGCCCCCTTGATGCAGGCGGCGCGGGCATCGTGATCTCGAGCACGCCGTCCCGGAAGGTCGCCTTGGCCCGGTCGCTTATCGCGCCTTCCGGCAGGCGCACGACGCGGCAAAACCCTCCGTAGCTCCGCTCGCTGCGGTAGTAGCCTTCCCGCTCCTCCTGCTGCTCCCGCTTGCGCTCGCCCTGGATCGTTACAGTGTCCTCGGTCAGATCGACGGACACTTCTTCCCGCTTCAGCCCCGGAAGATCGGCCTTGATCGTCAGCTCGTTGTTTCTTTGAAATACCTCGACAGCGGGAGTCCAGGCCTCGGTTCCCGTCTCGTGCCAGAGCGGTTTGCCCCAGCGCCCCATGGTGCCTCCTTGTTGATGTCAACGGGTGTTTGCGCGTCGAGAGACTCAGGCGGGGAGCGCGAGGCCGACCTGCGCGTTCTCCGCTGGTGAGGCGTTCCAATATCCGTACCTCTCCGATGTCTGCAGGAACCGCTGAATCTCGGCCGGCGCCGGCGGAGCCACCGACCTGAGCGGCAGCATCGGTCTGCCGAGCTCCTGGAGAAACCTGCCCATCCTGGAGGTGCTGACGATGATCATCACGGCCGGAACCAGGCCCTCATTCCGCCACGCATGCTTTGCGTGGCCGGGAACATGGAAGATATCGCCGGGGTTCACACGCACCCACTCGAAGTCCGTCTCCCGGTGGATGAGTCCCTCGACGGTTCCGGAGATCACGATGAACGTTTCAGGATCGCCATGGCTGTGCAGCGGAATCGACACGCCAGCTGGAATGCTGCCGCGCATGATGCAAGGCGCAGTGCTATCCTCGGGCGCAGTCAGAAACTGGATCGTCGGTCCAAGCACGTCAATGGCCTTTACGTGCGCGGGGTCGATGAGGTGAGCGATCTGCCGTTCAGTTGCGCTGGGCATGCGTGTTCTCCCTTCACCCGGGTAAGACGCCGCACCGGCAGCGACAGCCGTCAGCTCCGCCGCACGATGTCCGCTGTTGGACTTGTCGGGCCAGTTGCGCCATTCCTCAAACGGAGCAGCTCCTGAGCGATCCACTTCCTCGAAACCACGGCCGCGTCTCGCTGCGCCGCCTGGTGGCTGCCGATCTCCCCGCGTTTCAGGCATATCGCCACGACGAGAAGGTTGGCCAGTACCAAAGCTGGGATCCGATGTCCGACCGGGATGCGTCAGCGTTTATCGCCGAGATGAGCAAGGCGGCGCTGTTTCCAAGAGGACGATGGGTTCAAATCGGAATCGCCGACGTCGGCACCGACATGCTCATCGGTGACCTCGGCATCTGTGTGTCTCCGGACGGAGGAGCGGCAGAGATCGGCGTGACGCTGGATCGCGCCGCTCAGGGCAAGGGGTTCGCCGCGGACGCGCTGCGCGGCGTCATCGAGCTGATCTTTGACCACGCGCGTGTCGCTCGGATCTCAGCTGCAGCTGATGCCAGGAATGTGCCTGCGGTGAAGCTGCTGGAGCGGATCGGCATGCAAAGAGTCGATACCGTGGCCGCAGTGTTCCGCGGTCAGCCGTGCGTCGAGCACATCTACGAGCTGCGGAGCGACCGGCGGTAACCGCGCACGACTGCAGCCAGGGCCATACCTACGCCCACTGAAAACAGATCCCATCGAAATGGCGCCGGCATTTGCAGATCGACTGCCGACCGGAAGTCGATCATGAATGACACCAGCACGACGAGTCCGCCGGCAATGGCCGCCGCCCACTGCCCCCTCGAGAAGCGCACACGTGCTCCACGTTCATCGAGCCGCCACAACCACAGCGAAACCGTGATGAGAGCGGTGCTGACGATGAGCGGTGCGAGCACCGGACCCAGCCAGGGGACCGGAATCAGGAAGAGCAGGTCCCACGTGAACAGCGAAGGAGGCCAACCCAGGAAGATCCACAGCCAGACGTAGTAGAAGACATCCCAGACGCCGAATGCGACGTTGAACGCGAGGAACCGTTCCCAGGGATCCCTGCCCGCGAGCGCGGCAGTCGCCAGCAGCATGATGAGCGTCGATGCTTCGCGGCCGACCTCGATCGCTACCATCCCGGCCGGCAGGGCCACGAGCGGAAACGCGAATCCGTCCGGATAGTAGAGAGCGCGAAGGTAGACCACGACCGCCGACTCCAGGTAGGCCATGGTCACGGCATAGAGCGCCAGCCAGAACAGCCGTTGTTTCACGGCGCGAGCCTACCAGACGTCGAGCCGTGTCGCAGGGGAAGAGGACATTTTCCACCGCCCGTGCCAGACTGGATCGACCCACTCTTCAGGAGCACCTCATGCGTCTTGCGCCCTTCGCTGTGTGCAGCGTTCTTGTGATCGGGGAGGCCGCGGCAATGTTCGGACAACCGTCGTCCAGGCAAGTCATCGGAGGCAGCAATCCCAACCTGCCGTTCAGCACGGCGATCAAGGCCGGGGGCTTCATCTACGTGTCGGGGACGATCGGGGCCGGCCCGAACGTGACCGGCGATGTCAGGAAGCAGACGAAGGACACGCTGGACAGCATCGCCGGAACGCTGACGGCGGCGGGATCCAGCCTGGCGAATGCCGCGAGCGTCAGCGTCTACCTTCGTCACGCCAGCGACTTCGCGGCGATGAACGAGGTCTACGCCACCTACTTTCCCAAGGATCCGCCCGCCCGCACGACGGTGGTGCTCACACAACCGCTCGCGCTTCCCGAGGGCCTGATCGAAATCTCGGTCGTGGCTATTCCCAACGGCGGAGAGCGCCTCGTGATTCACCCGCGCGAGTGGATCAAGTCGCCCGCCCCGTACAGCTATGGGATCAAGAGCGGCGACACGCTGTTCCTTTCCGGCCTGATCAGCCGCAACGGCAAGGACAACACGCTTGTGACGGGCGACCTGGCGGCGCAGACCAGGGTCGTGATGGACAACGGCGCCGCCATTCTCAAAGAAGCCGGGATGGGCTTCGGCGACGTCGTTTCATCGCGCGTGTGGGTCGCAGCCGACTCGAACCAGGCGATGAACGATGTCTACCGCACCTATTTCGACGGCGTGGCGCCGCCGGCCCGCGCCGCCGTGCAGGGCCGGCCTGCCGGGTTCGGACTACCTCGTCGAGGTCACGATGATTGCGGTCAGGGATCCATCCGCAAGGCCATCGTTCCGCCGAACCCCGATGGCTCGCCAGGGCGCGCGGGTGCGAACCTCAGCCCAGCCATCCAGGTTGGCAACCGTCTCTATGTTGCCGGCATGTTGGGTAACACCCCTGGCAACAAGGGCGATGCCAGGGCGCAGACCACGGAGGCGTTAGCCCGCATCGGCCGCACGCTCAAGGCCGCCGGCTTCGAGTGGTCGGACGTCGTCGACGGCCTCGTCTATCTGCCGGACATGTCGAAGTTCCAGGACATGAACGCCGCGTATCGCGAGGTCTTCACGAAGAACTTCCCTGCGCGCGCCACCATCGGGACCGGGCTGGGCGGCGATGCGTTGGTCGAGATCATGTTCACGGCGGTCAGGTAGAGCGGCGGAGATCATCCGCGCAAACCTCGGCGATGACCATCCGGTAATGTTCACCGTCTTCCGGGACGCCACCCGCGACACGTGGCTGCTGCTGCTGACGCGCTTCGTCCGGCTGTTCGCCTACGGCGCGCTGTCGGTGGTGCTGGTGTTCTACCTCATCGCGGTAGGCCTGACCGAGGCCCAGGCCGGCGTGCTCCTGACGCTCACGCTGCTCGGCGACACCGTCGTATCGCTCGCCATCACGACCCGCGCCGACCGGATCGGCCGCAAGCGGATGCTGGTGGCCGGCGCGCTGCTCATGACGGCCGCGGGGCTGGTGCTGGCCTCGACCAGCGACTTCTGGCTGCTGCTTCTCGCGGCCACCATCGGCGTCATCAGCCCGAGCGGGCACGAGGTCGGCCCATTTCTGCCCGATCGAGCAGGCGGCGCTCGCCGGATCGGTTCCCGACCGGTCCAGAACCGACGTCTATGCGTGGTACACGCTCGACCGGCGCCGTGGCCACCGCTCTCGGTGCCCTGGCTGCGGGACTGATCACCGCGTCGTTCGAGAGACGTCTGCGCCGCCGGTCAGCGCGTATCGAAGTGTCGTCGTGCTCTATGCCGTCCTTGGCCTGGTGCTGGCTTTTGCGTTCTCCCGGCTGTCAGCTGGAAGCGAAATCGACCGCGGCCCGGCGCGAGGGTGCCCGAGCGCGGGGAACTCTTCAGGGATTTCTCGGGAGTGCAGCAGTCGGGGCCGATCGTTCTGAAGCTCTCCGCGCTGTTTGCGCTGGATGCCTTCGGCGGCGGCTTCGTCGCGCAGAGCTTCGCCGCCTACTGGTTTCACCTGCGGTTCGGGATCGATCCGGCCACGCTCGGCCCGATCTTCTTCGCGGCGAACGTGCTCGCCGGGCTCTCGGCTCTGCTGGCATCGCGGATGGCGGCGCGATTTGGACTGATCCGGACCATGGTGTGGACGCACCTGCCGTCGAACGTCCTGCTGATTCTCGTTCCGCTGATGCCGACGCTGCCGCTCGCCGTGGCCGTGCTGCTGGTGCGCTTCAGCATCAGCCAGATGGACGTGCCGACGAGGCAGTCGTACGTGATGGCGGTCGTGCCGCCGGAGGAACGCGCGGCCGCGGGAGGTGTCACCGGCGTGGCGCGAACGCTTGGCGCCGCCATCAGCCCCTTGTTCGTCGGGCTGATGTTTGCCACACCGGCGACAATCAGCGTGCCCTTCTTCATTGCGGGCACGTTGAAGATCGCCTACGACCTCCTGCTCTACAGGCAATTCGCGAAGGTGCGCCCGCCCGAGGAGGTCTCACCGCTCCGAGCGTGAGATCAATCCCGCCAGCCCGCCAGTCTGGTTACGCTCGCCTGAGCGCCCGGCCGAGAAGGAATCCGAACGCGGCAGCGACCATCAATGCCGGGCCGGGATTCTTTCTCACTGTCGCTTCGATGTCGCCCAGCATCCGCCCCGTGTCGTGGCTGCGCACGTAGTCGGCCGCACCGCTCAGGCGGCTGGCCGTCCCGCGAGCAAAGTCCTGCGCTCTCGGGCCACCCGAAAGATCATCAGCGCGGTCTCGAATAGTCGACGCCGTGCTGTCGAGCTTGTCGGCCCAGCTGGAGCGCCTCTCATCAATCGTTTCACGCGCGCGCTGTGCCGCGTCGGAAATGGCCGTTTTGGCCTCCCGAGCCCTTTCCGTTACCACTTCGCGCACCTCGCCGACCTTGTCCTCGAGCCGGCTTTCCTTTGGATCGAAATTGCTCGGCATGCCTCTACCTCATTTCAGAACCATTCGTCGCGTCAGAACCATTCGTCGCGCGCCGGGCGCCAGGGCGCCATCGGCCTCGAACGAGGGACGAATCGCCGCAGCGGCGGCCTCAGAGCCGGCCGGTTAAGGCGAGAACCAACAACACGATCAGCACTATCCCCGCGAGACTCCCTCCAACCCGAGGCCCGCCGGCGTAGACACCACCGCCACCGAGCACGATGAGGAGGATGATCAGGATCAGTAGCAGGCTCATAGACACCCCGTTTCAACGAGTTCACGCGGCGTTCCTGGTAGGAACGTCAGTTCCTACGACTTCAGCAACCATGGCGATAACTTCAACAAGCGTGCCGGTCGGGGGAGGGAACAGGGAACGGGGAACAGGGAACAGGGAACGCCGGCCAGCCCGTCCATTCGCAGAGGACGAGGTAGGGGGCGGAGAACAGGGAACAGGGAACAGGGAGCAGAGAACGGCAGGTGTGACCTCGTTAGCGTTGACTGTTGGCGGCTAGTGCACGTCACCAGCGTTCGCGTGCGCCGCTGGACTCAGCGCCGCGGGCGCAGCTTGGCACACGGGAGGCCTCATGGCGTGTCAATGGAACTACAACTAGGCCCCCAGGCCGAGGCGTTCGTGCGCCTGTACCTCATCCCTATCGCGTGGCGGATTCTGGGCGCGGCCGTGATCTGGCTGGCCGGGACGTGGGCGATCAAGCTGCTGCGGCAGGGCCTGAAGCGCTTCATGCGGCTGCGCACGATCGACCCCACGCTGGCGTCCTATCTCGACACCAGCGCCGGAGTCGTCCTGCAACTGCTGGTGCTGATCGTCGTCCTCGGCGTCCTGGGCGTCGAGACAACGTCCTTTGCGGCGCTGCTGGCGGCCGCGGGTATTGCGATCGGCGCCGCCTGGTCAGGCCTGCTGTCGAACTTCGCCGCGGGGCTCTTCCTCCTGACGTTTCGTCCCTTCCGGGTGGGCGACCAGATCTCGGCCGCCGGCGTCACCGGAACCGTGAGGGAGATCGGCCTCTTCGTCACCTCGATCGACACCCAGGACATGGTGCTGACCTTCGTTGGCAACAACCGGTTGTTTTCCGAAAACGTGCAGAACTTCAGCGCCAACCGGTTCCGCCGCGTCGACCTGACCATGCAGCTCCCGCCGGCCGTCGATCCCGAACTCGCCGCCGGACAACTGCTCGCGGCTGTCCGGAACGTCCCGAACGTGCTGGCCGACCCCGCGCCCAGCGTGGAGATCCTCTCGCTCAACAACACGGGACCGCTGATGGCTGAACGGCCGTTCTGCCGGAGCGGGGACTACTGGCAGGTGTACTTCGACACGAATCGCGTGATCAGCCATCTCGTGCCTCGCTGACAGCGACGGGGCATTGCAAATCGGGAATCTTAAATCTGAAATCTAGATTTGCGATCTGCGATCTACGCTTTGCGATCTGAGAAGAGCGATCGCTCCAGGGAGGCGATGAGCTTCATCAGCTCGTTGTGATCCACGGGTTTCACCACGTGGGCGTTGAAGCCGGCCTCTCGCGATCGATGGCGGTCGTCTTCCTGGCCCCATCCGGTCAGCGCCACGAGGACCATGTGCCTGCCCCAGGGCTCCTGGCGGATCCGGCGGCACACCTCGTAGCCGTTCAAGCGCGGAAGGCCGATGTCGAGCAGCACCACATCGGGGCGGAGCCGTTCGGCGGCATCGAGCGCTCCGAGGCCGTCGTGTGCCTGATGCGTTTCGTGGCCGCACAGGTCCAGCAGCATGGCCAGCGATTCCGCGCCGTCCTGGTTGTCGTCCACGATGAGAATACGCCGGCCTGCCATCGCCGGTGCGGTGATCTCCTCTTGCGGTACCGACGGCGCCGCATCCTTCAGAACCGGCAGGCGCACGACAAACTCGGAGCCCCGGCCGAGACCTTCGCTCCGCGCTTCAACGCTGCCTTCGTGCATCTCCGCCAGCGTTTTCACCAGCGTCAAGCCGATGCCCAGGCCCCCGCGCGAACGCTCCAGCGACGTATCCACCTGGGCGAACATGTCAAACAGGCGCGGAAGCTGATCCGCCGCGATGCCGATCCCGTTGTCCAGGACGCGAATGGTCACGCTGCGATCATCGTCCTGCTCCACGATGATCTGCACGTGGCCGCCCCTGTCGGTGAACTTGCAGGCATTGTTCAGCAGGTTTCCGATCACCTGCGCCAGGCGTGTGGCGTCGGCGTCCAGGTACACCGCGTGGCGCGGGAGCGAGACCGACAGCTGATGGTCGAGGCTCTTGCACAGCGGACGGGCGGCTTCGACAGCCTGGTTGACGATGAGCGAAAGCTCCACGCGCTCCTTGCGGAGTTCTATTTTCCCTCGCGTCACGCGGCTCATGTCGAGCAGATCGTCCACCAGCCTGGCCATCTGGCCGACCTGGCGCTCGAGCATCTCTGAAGCCGAACGGGCAGCCTCGTCGCCACTGCCTCCGAGCCGCAGGGCCCGCGCCGCGTTGCTGATCGGGGCCAGGGGGTTGCGCAACTCGTGGGCCAGCATCGCCAGGAACTCGTTCTTGCGACGATCGGCCTCAGCCAAATCCGCCGCCAGGCGGCGCAGGTCGTCCTCCAGCCGCTTTCGCTCCGTAAAGTCCTGGCTGACCGTCGCGAACGCGACCGGCCCGCCTGCGTCATCCGGCAGTGTCACCACCTTGTAGGCCATCCAGCGCGCCTGGCCAGTCTTGAAGTGCCGGAATCGGACCTCGATCTCGCCGTGGCCGGCCTTCAGCACCGACGGAAGGAACTCCTCCGCGATCCTGGCCTGATCCTCGGGGAAGAAGAACGAGGTCACGGGCGTGCGGCGCGCCTCGTCCACGTCGTCGAGGCCGACCATCTTCAAGCCGGCTCGGTTAACGAAGAACGGAACGCCATTCAGGTTCCACATACCGATGAAATCGGTGCTGGTTTCGATGAGCGTGACGAATTTCTGGCGCTCGGCTTCGGCGAGCTTGCGATCGGTGATGTCGATTCCTGTGGGCGCCACGAACAAGACGCGGCCCTTGTCGTCCTTGATCGGCTGGATCGTGACGTCGGCCAGCCGCTGGCTGCCGTCGCCGACGAAGTAGGGCATCTCTTCGCGAAAGATCTCGCCGCTGGCGGCTTTCGCGGTTGCGGCCCTGATCCTCTCTGTCAACTCTTTCGAGGGCGACCACCACGGGCCATCCCAGAACGGCTTGCCGATAGCTTGTTCCTTGGTGAAGCCGCACGCTTCCCACGACAGCCGGTTTGCCTCGACGAGCGTGCCGTCCACATGCATGATTCCGGCAAACAGCGACCCCTGCTCGAAGAACGCCTGGAACTTGGCGTTGGCGGCGGCCGTTTCCGCCAGCAGGTCCCGCTCGCGCTGTTCAGCCTGCCGCTGGCGCGTGACATCCCGCACGATCTTCGAGGCCCCGACGACGTTCCCTGCATCGTCCTTGACCGGTGAGATCGTCAGCGAAACGAGAATCCGGCGGCCGTCGGATCGCAGGCGCTCGGTTTCGAAGTGCTCGATTCGTTGTCCCGCACGCAGGCTCGCGATGATGCGATCCTCCTCACCCAGACGCTCGGGAGGGATGACCATGGAGATGTGGCGGCCCACGGCCTGCGCCGCCGTGAAGCCGAATAGCTGTTCAGCCGCGGCGTTCCAGCTCTGAATCATGCCGTCGAGCGACTTGCTGATGATGGCGTCGTCGGAGGACTCGATGATCGACGCGAGCAGCCGTGCTGTCATCAGCTGGCCCGCCCTGGCTTGATCCTGTTGGCGCTGGGCGGTTACGTCCCGGAAAATGAGGACGCACCCTGAGGTGCGGCCGTCCTCGTCCCTGATGGGCGCGGCGCTGTCGTCAATCGGGCACTCGACGCCATCCTTCCGCACGAGGACGGTGTGGTTCGCCAGCCCCACGACAACCCCTTCGCGAAGTGCTCGTGCGGCAGGACTCTCCGCGGGAAGGCGCGTGCTCTCGTTGACGATCTGGAACACGGCCTCGAGCGGCAGGCCAATCGTCTCTTCCTGGCTCCAGCCCGTCAGGGTCTCAGCCACTGCGTTGAGGTAGGTGATGCGACCCTCGGTATCGGTGGTTATCACGGCATCGCCGATGCTCCGCAGCGTGACCCGCAGCAGCTCGCGCTGCTCGCTGGTCCTGGCCTGCGCACGCCGCGCTGCCTGACCGAAGCCGATGATGAACGCACAGGTGAAGAGGTAGGCCCCAAGACCGACCACGTCCCCGATGCCTTTGAAGAGCAGGCTCCCGCGGGGTTCGATGAAGAGAAACGAGCAGGCGAAGTATCCCAGGATCGCTGCGATCACGGCCGGGCGCGGCCCGCCGATCCACACGGTCACCGCGACGGCTCCAAAGAGCGTGACGAGCGGCAGCGTGTCGCCCATCAGGGGGTCGAGGAGCCAGCGGATAAGCACGGCCGCTGCCAGCGTGACAGCCGACACGAGGTAGGACAGCACGGTGCTTCGGGGCGCCTCGCGTGGGCTCACGACGGAGGGAGACTGCGCGGACATCCTGGTGGAATGCTACCGCACGAGGTGGGCGGTACCTACGGCCGGGGACGCTCGGCCGCGGCTCGGAGCTCATGAAAACGCTCCCGTGCACGCGGACCGTTGCCGGAAATATGACATTGACTCCAGCCGAGCGCGTCCGTAGGCTCTCGGCTGGAGAGTATGACCCTATGAGAACCAGCGCCATCTTCGCCGTTCTGGCCGCTTGCGTGCTTGTTGAGGTTGGTGGGGCGCAGCAGCCGCCGCCACCGTCAGCCGCTCAGACGCCAGCCGTGCGTTCGCCCGAAGTGCACCCCGACCGGCGCGTGACGTTCCGGATCGCCGCGCCGAATGCGCGCGAGGTGACCGTCTCCGGCGAATTCGAGGTCGGCGCGCCGGCTCACCAGATGGTGAAGGACGAAGTGGGTGTCTGGAGCGTCACGATCGGTCCGTTCGAGCCCGAGAGCTACGAGTACGACTTCAAGGTTGACGGCTTGCAGATGCTCGACCCGCGCAACCCGTCGGTGAAATACAACCGGGGCCCGGCGGCGATTTCGAGCTTTCTCGACATTCCGGCTGCCGCACCGCGCTTCTTCGACGTGCAGCCTGTGCCTCATGGCAAGGTCGAGATCCGCTACTACGACTCGAAGACCACGAAGCTCCCACGGCGCATTCACGTCTACACGCCGCCGAACTACGAGAAGATGACCACGCGCCTGCCCGTCGTCTATCTGCTGCATGGCGCCGATGGCGAGGACAGCGTGTGGACGGCGTTCGGCCGCGCTCACGTCATTCTCGACAACCTGCTCGCCGCGAAGAAGATTCAGCCGATGATCGTCGTGATGCCGAACGGCTACGGCTACGGATGGGACTCGGGCGTGTCGGCCGACAAGCAGCAGGCCGACTTCCAGAAGGATCTGCTCGAGGATCTCATTCCCTACGTGCAGGCCCAGTACCGCGCATCAACCGATCGCCGGCAGCGGGCTCTCATCGGCTTGTCGCGCGGCGGTGGCCAGACGCTGACCATCGGCTTGCGGAACCTTGCGACCTTCAGCCGCCTGGGGGTCTTCAGCGCGGGCAACAACAATCCGCAGGAGAACTTCAAGGACGTGGCCGCCGCGAAGGTGAACGGCCAGCTCGATCTGCTCTGGATGGGTGTGGGCACCGACGACTTCGCTCTCGCCGGAGCCAGGCGGATGCACGATTTCCTCACGGGCAGCGGCATCACGCACACGTTCAAGACCACGGCGGGCGAGCACACCTGGATCGTCTGGCGCCAGTATCTGAACGAGCTCGCGCCGCTCCTCTGGGACACCAAGCGCCAGACGAACTAGGGTTGGGCGCTACTCGGCGGGATCTTTCTGCCTCGTCTTGACGATGCCGCCCATCAGGCCCATGCCGATGACGACGAGCGCGCCGGCGATTATCCACGCCTGGTTGATGCCCAGTCGATTGGCGCCATAGGCGAGTCCGGCGACCACGAGAAGAGTCCCGACCAGGTAGACAAGCATGTTGGTCATCGCATCACTCCAGGTTAGGAGTGGTGCAAATGACCTGCCGATTCCACCCAGCTCTGCTTCGGGCAGCCGCGGTTCAGGGGCGGACGATGCAGCGGAAGCCGACGTGGGAGGTGGACGTGTCGATCGGCTCTGGGTAACGCGCTGCAGGCCGATACCGCCGGCAGTAGTTCGGGGCGCACAGGTGCGACCCGCCTTTCAGCACCTTCCGCGGGATCTTGATGTCGTCTTGGCAGGGGTCGTAGCTGTCCTCGGCCCGCGGCCCGCGCGGGTTCTTCGGGATGCAGCAGGCCTTGATCTCTTCGTGCGGATGGTTCGGCTTGTACCAATCGCTCGTCCACTCCCAGACATTGCCGATGGTGTCGTACAGGCCGTACCCGTTCGGCGGGAACGTTCCCACGGGCGATGTTCGTTCGAAGCCGTCCTTCTCCAGGTTCTGCCAGGGAAATTCACCCTGCCAGGTGTTGGCCATGTGGCGATCGCCGGGCAGGAACTCGTCGCCCCAGGCAAACGCCGCACCGTCGAGACCGCCGCGCGCGGCGAACTCCCACTCGGCTTCGGTCGGGATCTGCTTGCCTTCCCACGTGGCGTAGGCTTCGGCATCCGAGAAGGTCACGTGCACGACGGGATGATCGTCGAGCGATTCGTTCGACGTGCCTTCGCCGAACGGATGCCGCCAGCAGGCGCCCCGCGTCCACTTCCACCAGTTGGTGAAGTCGCGCTGGTCGACCGGACCATCGGGTCTGAAGAACACGAGCGAGCCGGCGAAGAGCTGATCGGGCAGCGCGCCCGGGTAGTCTTCGGCCTTCGGCGGAATCTCGGCAAACGTGACGTGGCTGGTTGCCTCGATGAACCTGGCGAACCGTTTGTGGGTGACCGGATACCGATCCATCCAGAAGCCATCCACGCTCACACGGTGAACGGGCCGCTCCTCCGGATAGTGTTTGTCCGACCCCATGCGGAACGTGCCGCCCGGGATCCAGATCATGTCCGGGGAGGGCGGCGGGCCCGGGGGCGCCGTCGCGGCTTCGTGGCCAGGGACAGGTGCGATCGGAAGCTTCGTGCTCATCGCATCAGCCCGTCAGGCTAGGCCTTTGGCACCAGCTTCAGGATGCGTCCCTTGGGGCTGTCCGTCAGGAGGTAGATCGCGCCATCGGGGCCCTGACGCACGTTGCGAATGCGCGAGCGCGGATCGATCTCCTGGAGCAGCCGCTCTTCGCCCACCACCTGTTCGCCCTTGAGCGTCAGGCGCACCAGGTTCATGCTGCCGAGGCCGCCGATGAACAGGCTGTTCTGCCAGGCCGGGAAGAGCTTGCCGGTGTAGAAGATCATGCCGCTCGGCGCGATGACCGGGTCCCAGTAGTAACGGGGCTGCTCCATGCCTTCCTGCTGCTGGATTCCCCCTGTGATCGGCGGGCCCTGGTACTCGATGCCGTATGCGATCGTCGGCCAGCCGTAGTCGTTGCCCTTCCTCGCCACGTTGAGCTCGTCGCCGCCGCGCGTGCCGTGCTCGACTTCCCAGAGCTCGCCCGTCGTGGGGTGCAGCGTCGCGGCCTGCACGTTGCGGTGGCCGTACGACCAGATCTCGGGCCGCACACCCTCTTTGCCGACAAACGGGTTGTCCTTCGGAATCGAACCGTCGGGATTGATGCGCACGATCTTGCCAAGCAGGCCGTCCATTTTTTGCGACTGCATCCGCCCCTCGGTGATCGATCGATCGCCGAGCGTGATGAACAGCGTGCCGTCCGCGTTGAAGGTCAAGCGCCCGCCGAAGTGCGCGGTCGACCGGAGCGAGGGTGCCTGGTGGAAAATGACCTGAACGTTCTCAACCGCCGGCGCGGCGCCGTCCACGAAACGCCCGCGAGCCACGGCGCTGTTGTTCATGTTCTCGCCCGGCTCCGCGTAGCTCCAGTAGATCAGCTGATTCTTCTGGAACGCGGGATCGAGCGCCACATCCAGCAGCCCGCCCTGTCCGCGCGCATCCACTGCCGGGAGGCCTGTCACAGGCTCCGACATCGTCTTGCCGTCGGCGCTGACCACGCGGAGCCGGCCCGGCCGCTCGGTGACGAGCATCCTGCCGTCCGGCAGAAACGCGAGGCCCCATGGATTGGCGAGGCCCTCGGACACGGTCACGACGTCGAAGGCGACGTTGAGCTTCTGTTCCGGCGCTCGCGTCTGTCCGGGGAACGCCGCCTTCTGCCCCTGGCCATTGGGCGGACGCGTGTTCATGCCGACTTCGGGACCGCCGCCTGGCGGGCCGCCCTGACGGCCGGCCGCCGGCGCAGCGCCCTGAGGCGCGGCGGGCTGCTGCCCTGCGGCGAGCCCCGCACCAAGAACAAGAACAACGACAGCGGCCAGCACAGGTCTCGTCATTCCAATCTCCGCAATCTCCGCAATCTCCGGAAAAACTCGAGCAAACCCGCATTCTATCCCATCGACCGGAGACGTCGTGGCATCATCGTCCTTTGTCCGACAGTCCCTCGAGTTGAATCCGTTGATTGCAGAGGAGCCAGGCACAATGAAGCGAATGACCGCAGCGGCGGCAACGGCCGCCCTGTTTATCGGAATCGTCGTCGGCGCATCACTCGCCCAGCCACCGCAGCCCTCCGGACCCCAGCCCTACTTCGTGGGCAACCGTCTCGGACTGCCGATCAATCCGGCGGCGAACGGCGCCTTCGAGGCGATGTCGGCCAACGTCAAGGTGTACGGCGCGGTCTATTCCGCGGAGAGCTGCTCGTACGATCCTGTGCGCGGTCTCATCGTCGTCCCGAACCGCGGTGTGGGGCAGGCCGTGCAGACCAACAACGGCTGGATCTCTTTCCTCAACCACGACGGCTCGGTCCATACCGCGCGCTGGATCGGCGTGCAGCCCCCCGAGCAGCGCGGCAGCCTGACGCCGCCGCTCGTCTTGAACGAACCCCTCGGCAGCGACGTCGCCAACGGAATGTTGTACGTGGCGGATCGTGATGGCGGAACCGGTCCGGCCGATCCGACCGTGTCGGTGGTTCGGCGGTTCAACATGCAGACCGGCCTTCCGGCTGGTGAGAACCGCGTGGACAAGTCGACCGGCTTCAACGACATCGAGGTCGCCGACGACGGGACGATCTACGGGACGCAGACCGGTGCGCTCGACCCGGCGACCTGGCAGGTGTGGAAGATCGCACGCGACGGCACGGCGTCGATCTTCGTTCAGGGTGCGCCGCTGCGCCAGCCCAACGGCATCGCCCTGGACGCCCAGGGCAACATCGTGGTCATCAACATCGGCAACAACGAAGTGCTGACGTTCTCACCGGACGCGAAGCTGCTGAGGACCGAGAACGCCGTGCAGCCCGGCAACGACGGGATCGTGGTGATGCCCGATGGCACCAAGTACGTGAGCAGCGTGCAGAACGGTGGCGTGTCGCGGATCCGTCCGGGCCAGCCCGCGGAGCTCATCGCGACCAACATTCCGAACCCCGCGTCGATGTGCTACGACTCGGGCGCGAACCAGCTCGTGATTCCAATGAACGCGAACAACGCGCTCGCGTTCATCCCGCTCAGGTAGGCCGGGTCCTTTTCGGCGCCGGTAGGCCGGATCCTTTCGGACCCGGCAACGGCCGTCAAGGTGCGCTACAACAGGGCCGATGCTCGACGCGTCCAGGCCTTGCCGCCTTGTGCGAGACCCTCCACGTCCTTCACGTAGGCGCCGGCCTGCGTGAGGATGTGGTGGAGGTCGTTGCCGACGCTGATGAAGCGGAAGCCCTTCTCGAGGAACTCACCCACACGGGACGTGCCGAACAGGAAGACGCCGAGGATGATCTTGTGCTTCGCAGCCGCGGCGATCAACCGGTTGGTGGCGTCGCCGAGCTCGGGCGACGTGTACATGTCGGGAAACTTGTACTTCTCGTAGAGGCCCATCGACATGCAGAGGTCGTTCTGGCCGAGGAAAAGCATGTCTACCCCGGGGACGGCCGCGATGGCGTCGATGTTCTTGACGCAATCGGCCGTTTCCACCTGCAGCGCGACGATGACGTTGTCGTTGGCGGCGCCCGCATACCCGAGCAGTCCGCCCTTGTTCATGCTGCGCTGCGGAAAGTAGACCGAGCGCGTGCCGGCCGTGGGGTAACGGCAGCAGCTGACCGCGGCCCGCGCTTCGTCCGCCGTGTTGATGTAGGGCACCAGCACGCCGTCTGCGCCCATGTCGAGGGACTGTTGGATACCTGGCCGATCGCTGTAGCCGCCCACCCGAACGATCGAGATCGCGCCGCCGCTGGCGACGCCGGCCAGCATGCCGGACAGCCGTTCGTTGCCCATCGGCCCGTGCTGCGTATCCACGAGCAGCCAGTCGTAGCCGCTGTGCGCCAGCTGCTCGGCCACGGTCGGGCTGTGCGAGTTCAGGAACAACCCGAGCTTGGTCGTTCCCCCACGCAGCTGCTTCTTGAACTCGGCACCGGTCACGGCGGCATCCATGGCGATCGCTCCTCTCGTATCGTGTCGTTCGTTCGCGGCGGGCCTAACGTGCCGCCGGCGCTGCTGGCGGCGCCGGTGGAGGCAATGTCCCGCCCTCGGCGAGGGTCTTCATGTTGTTCAGCGCCCTGGTGAAGGTGGCCGCCCTCGAGGCCCGATCCTTCTCACGCGCGGCGTCGTCGGGCAGCATCGAGTTGTCGTAGATGAGCGTGTAGACGAGCTTCGACGTCGTGGCCGTGACGGGCCGCGCCTCGAGCGTGCCGTGATACAGGTTGTACGGCCTGCCGGCTCTCACGGGCTGCGTGTAGGTGTACGAGAGCTCGGTCTTTCCCACGAGAACTTCGGTAGCCACCGACCGCACTGAACCGATTTCGCCGTCCTTGCCGGACAGCATGGTGCACCCTGCGGCGATCTGCAGCCACTCGCTGATGTCGCAGTATTTCCCCACACGCTTCCACACCTCGGCGGCCGGACGGTTCACCGTGATCTCGAGCGGAATGGCAATGTAGGTGGGCTTCTCGACGACGATGCTTGGCGGCTGGTGCCGGTGTCTGCGCGCCGGCAGATGGCGCCAGGGCGGTCATGGACAGGAAGCACGCGAGCGCGGTGAGGCTCATTTCGTTACGCATCAAGTTCTCCAGGCGTTCAGGTTTCGCAGGCCGTTTGGAGCCGACATCTTGCCACAACCGGGTCGGGCCACCAACCTAAGAGCGAGCGGAGAGTTCGGAGGCAGCGGAATCAACACGGAGTCACGGAGCCACGGAGGCGAGCGCGCCCGCGAAGCGGGCTGGCCGCGCCTCTGTGGCGATGCGGTCAGCCTCCGTGCCTTCGTGTCTCCGTGTAAGATCCGTGCCCTCCGTACCCTCCGAAGAAGTTCGACGTCAGAACCAGGAACTACGAAGTAGGCGTAACACTCCGAGTGGCGGGTGACGCCGCGAGGTAGCCAGCCAGGTGCTCCACGATGTCGCGCGCATCGTCTTCCGCCCCGTGGATGAAGGTGGACTTCCGCCGCCGGAGAAAGGGCAGGCCGATCGCATAGAGGCCGGGCGCGTCCACCACTCCGCCGTCGTGTCGCAAATGACCCTTGTGATCGACGACCGGCACGTCGAGCCAGCTGTAGTCGGGGCGGAAGCCCGTGGCCCAGACGATCGAGCGGATCTCGCCGGAGTTGAGGTCCACGCCCAGGCGAGAAGCGGTCGGTACCCGGGTGGGCTCGAATCGCTCGGGTGGGCCGATGTCGCTTCCGCGTGCATGGCTTCGCGCCCACTCGTCGAACGTGTCGAGCAAGCGCTCCATCTTCAGATCGGCGAGCGCGAACTGGTTGCGCAGGCCGCCCGAGAAGAGCGCGCGGCCGTCGCGCACCGCGGCCAGCCGGCCGACGATTTCCACACCTGCCGCACCGAGCGTGTTGAGGTCGAGCGTGGTGCGCTCAGGCGTTCCCACCAGCTGCGGCGACGGCAGGCCGCGGGCTCGCGTCGAGGTCGTCCACTTCGTCGTAGCGCTGATTCCACACGCCGGAGGCGTCCATCCACCAGAGCACATCCCGGCCCCGATAGGATCTGGGCAGGCGTACGTGCTCGCCAACCGACAGGGTGACCTGCCGGCCGGACCGCTGGATCTCTTCGGCCAGCTGCACCCCGGTGGCGGACGCGCCGACGACCAGCACACCCCCCTCGGGCAACTGACGGGGATTGCGGTACTCGAGTGCGGTGACGCACTCAACTGCCGCCGGCACGGCCTGCCGGAGCGCTGGCACGCCGGGGAGATTGCAGGCGCCGCTCGCGAGGACGACGGTTCTGCACCGCAGCTCGCCGCTGCTCGTCGCGACGTGGTAGCCCCCGTCGACCTGGCGGACCGAGGTGACCGCGGTCTTCGTGCGCACCGGAGCGCCGGCCAGCTCGGCGAAGCGCGCGACAAACGCGATCACCTCGCTGACCGACATGAAGCCGTCGGGGTCGGAGCCTTCGTACCGGTAGCCGGGCAGTCGGCTCTGCCAGTTGGGCGTCAGCAGCCGCAGGGAGTCCCAGCGTTCGCGACGCCAGGAGTTCGCCACTTCGCCACGCTCGAGGACCACATGATCGATCGAGCGCTCGCTGAGGCAGCGGCTCGTCGCCAGCCCGGCGTGCCCGGCTCCGATGACGACCGTAGTGACGCGTTCGATGGTCAGCTCCGTTTTTGCGGCTGACTTGAGCCGCTAGACGACCTGGACCGTCACATTGGTCGGGTTGGTGACGATGTCGTACACAGCCGAGCGCTTCTGCGACTGCGCGACGAGCGCCTCGATCTCCTTCTTGGATGCGTCCGCATCGATCTTGAAGGTGCACTTGATATCGTCGTACCCGTTCCGCACGTCGCTGTCGATACCCAGGATGCCCTGGATGTCCATGGACCCTTCGAGCTTGGCTTCGACCGACCTGAGCTGAATCCCGCGATTCTGTGCGACCGCCGCCACGCCGGCTGTGAGGCAGCTCGCCAGGCCCACGAGGACCAGCTCGACCGGGGTCGCGCCGAGGTCTTCGGAAGCGAACAGCTCGGGATGGTCGGCTTCGAACGAGAACTCGGTCTTGTGTTTCTGCTCCTCGCCGAGACCATGGAAGCCCTGGACCTTCGACACGCTGTGCGTGCCGTTCTTCCATTTGCAGGAGGCCCGCCACGTGAACTTGGCGGCCTGCGGCGCGGCCTTCAGCGCCTCCCGGGCGGCCAGCAATGCTCCTACGTTGACGCCGTTGTTGACACTCACTTCAGCCATCGTGAACCTCCGTAGAACCACTCGTAGAGAGCGACCCGGGCGTGCGAACGCGCCCGGCACAAGTGTGGGATCATACATCGGCACGGCGACTGCCGTGCCACCACTCCGACCTGAACCGACCGACGTGAAAAGGCGAGGATGACCCGCATGAGCGTGCCAGCGCGCAAGAGCGCCCCGGGCTCTGTCGGCACTGTCGAGACACAGTTCCTCGACCTTCCGCAGCCGCTGGCGCTGGACTGCGGACGCGAGCTTCCAGCCGTCCGCATCGCGTACGAGACGTACGGCAGGCTCTCGCCGGCGCGCGACAACGCCGTCCTGGTGTGCCACGCGCTCAGTGGTGACGCCCACGCCGCGGGCGTTTCAAAGGCGCCGGTGGCGGCAAGCACCAGGGACGGGTTCCGCGCCGATGAGCGCGACGGGGGCAGCGGCGGGGCCTCGGCTGGTGGGACGGCATGATCGGGCCCGGAAAGGCGTTCGACACCGATCGGTTCTTTGTCGTCAGCTCGAACCTGCTCGGCGGCTGCCGGGGCACCACCGGACCCTCCTCGACCAACCCGGCGACCGGCCGGCCCTACGGGTCGGATTTCCCGGTCATCACCGTGGCCGACATGGTGCGGGCCGAGCGCGCCCTGCTCGACGAGCTCGGCATTGCGCGGCTGGCCGCCGTTGCCGGCGGCTCGCTCGGCGGTATGCAGGCGCTCGAGTGGGCGGTGCGTTACCCCGATGCCGTCGACGCGATCATTCCGATCGCGAGCACGCATGCCCTCCAGCCGCAGGGCGTGGCCTGGAACGCCATTGCCCGCAGCGCGATTACCGCCGATCCTGCCTGGCACGGCGGCCACTACTACGGCACCGGCGTGGCGCCGACGGCCGGGATGGGTGTGGCGCGGATGGTCGGGCACATCACTTACCTCTCGGCCGGGTCACTCGGCGAAAAGTTCGGCCGCCGGCTGCAGTTTGCCGACGACATCCGGTACCTGCTCACGGAGCCCGAGTTCGAGGTCGAGAGCTACCTGCGGCACCAGGCCGATTCGTTCGTCAAGCGGTTCGACGCCAACACGTATCTCTACACGTCGAGGGCACTGTCGTACTTCGATCTTGCGCGGCAGTACGGCCAGGGCGAGCTCGCGCGGGCTGTGCGCGGCGTGAAGGCCAGAACGCTGCTCATCGCGTTCAGCTCCGACTGGCTCTATCCGCCGGCGGGATCCGAGGAGCTGGCGGCCGCGCTCCGCGCGGAGGGGAAGGACGTCGAGCTCCACGTGATCGACGCGCCCTACGGCCACGACTGTTTCCTGCTGGAAGAGGCGCGTCAGACCCCGATGATTCAGAATTTTCTGACGCGATAGCGAGGCGCGCACGGCGCGCCTGCGAGGCCGCGGCGCGGGGGGGCCCCCGAAGGTCCGAGCCGGGGTTGGCGGAGCCCCGATTGAAGAAGAGGCTCGGCAAACGCTATGATTCAGAATTTTCTGACGGGGTCAGGCCCGATTGAATATGATTCAGCGGTTCCTGGAGGGCAGACGTGGCTGATTCGGTTTCGATACTCGTCAGGTGCATGCGGGGCAGCGGCCGGATCCCAATACCGGTGCGCGCGCCGTGCCGATCTACCAGACGACGAGTTATGTCTTCGAAGATCCCGAGTCGGCGGCCGCCTACTTCAACCTGCAGGAGTACGGGAACACCTACTCGCGCATCATGAACCCGACGGTGGCCGCCTTCGAAGAGCGGGTGGCCAGCCTCGAAGGCGGATGTGGCGCCGTGGCATTTGCGAGCGGGATCGCGGCACAGGCCGCGGCGCTCTTCACCATGCTCTCGCCCGGCGATCACGTGGTGTCGTCGTCGGCCCTGTACGGCGGGACCGTCAACCAGCTGAAGCACCTGCTGCGGAAGATGTCGATCGAACTCACGTGGGTCGATCCCGACGACGCCGGCGCGTGGAAGGCGGCTGTCAAGAGCAACACCAAGGCGTTCTACGGAGAGACGATCGGCAATCCGGGCGGCAACGTGCTCGACATCGAAGCGGTGGCGGGGGTGGCGCACGACCACAAGCTGCCGCTGATTGTCGACAATACGTTCGCCACCCCTTTTCTCTGCCGTCCTATCGAGTGGGGCGCGGACATCGTGGTGCACTCGGCCACAAAGTTCATCGGCGGACACGGGACGAGCATCGGCGGGGTGGTCGTGGATTCGGGAGAGTTCAACTGGTCGAACGGCCGGTATCCGGTGGTGGCCGATCCATCTCCCGCCTATCATGGCCTGCAGTTTCACGAGACGTTCGGCACCTACGGGTACCTGATGAAGCTCCGGGCCGAGACCCTGCGCGATCTCGGCGCGTGCATGAGCCCGTTCAATGCGTTCCTCTTCCTTCAGGGGCTCGAAACGCTGTCGCTGCGGATGGCCCGGCATGTCGAGAACGCGGTGGCCGTCGCCCGGTACCTCGCGTCGCACGAGCTCGTGTCCAGCGTGACCTACCCCGGGCTCGCCACGAGCAAGTACCGCTCGCTCGTGGACAAGTACCTGCCGAAGGGCGCGGGCGCGGTGTTTTCGTTCGATTGCAAGGGCGGACGCGCGGCCGGGCAGGACTTCATCCGCGGCGTGAGCCTGTGGTCCCATCTTGCCAATGTCGGAGATTCGAAGAGCTTGATTATCCATCCGGCGAGCACGACCCACCGCCAGCTCGACGAAGAAGAACTGCGGGCGACAGGCGTCGGCCCGGGAACGATTCGCCTGTCGGTGGGCACCGAGGATGCCGAGGACCTCATCTGGGACCTTGCGCAGGGCTTCGAGCGCGTGAGGGAAGCGGCGTCGGCCGCGGCGGTGTCCCGATGATCGACCTGAGCCGCTATCAGGATCCGCTCACCGTCCAGCAGGTGCTGAACCGCTCCAAGACGGTCGCCATCGTGGGCCTGTCGAAGAACCATCTGCGTGCGAGCTACTTTGTCGGGTTCTACCTGCAGCGTCACGGGTACCGCGTCATTCCGGTCAACCCGCGCGAGGCGGAGATTCTTGGAGAGAAGAGCTTCAAGACCCTGGCCGAGGTGCCCGTGCCCATCGACATCGTGAACGTGTTCCGCGCACCGGACGCGCTGCCTGGCATTGCCAGGGAAGCGGTGGCGGTCGGCGCCAGGAACATCTGGTGCCAGTTCTCGGTGATCAACGAGGAAGGGGGCCGCATCGCGGAGGAGGGCGGTCTCTCGGTCGTGATGGACCGGTGCATCAAGGTCGAGCACGCGCGCTACGTCGGACGGATGCACTGGCTGGGTTTCAACACTCAGCGCATCACGTCCGTTCGCGGCGGCCTGCAGTAGGCTCTAGATTTTCAGTTTCGAGACGTCGGGGACTTCTTCTCCGAGCGCGGTCGCGAGATCGATCTGGTGCTCCTGCTCCTGCTTCAGGATCTCCCGGATCTCCTCGGCGATGGCGTACTCGCCAAGCGACTCGCACTCCTTGACGCGCTGACGATAGGCCTTCACCGTCGCGTTCTCGTTGTCGAGATCGGCGCGGAGCATCTCGACCGCGCTTGCCGACACCTTCACCGGAAGAGCTTTGGCAGTGGGCATGACGCCGAGGTAGTCGATCTGCTTGGCGATGGTGATCGCGTGCTTCAGTTCCTCGGCGGCGTGCTTCTCCAGCTCGTCCGCGATGTTCATGTACTCGGCGCCCTTTATCGCCTGTGAGTAGACGACGTAAGCAATGATGGCCTGGTATTCCCTCGCCAGGTCCTCGTTGAGGCGTTCGGCCAGAGCTTCGCGGGTCAACGTCTTCTGTTCTTCTCTTTCGGCGGCATGTACGGGCATGTGACTCTCCTTGGGGCAGCGCGTGAGACCCCAAGCCGGTCCGGTCGCAATGCGTGTGCCACGGAATCGAACCTCGTCAGTCGCGAACGGAAAACTGGTCTAATGGATGGCATGGCTCACTCTGGGACCAGGCGACACCGGGATAGCGACCGGGGCCTTCGAACGTTCGACGCGCTCGAAGCTCCCGGCGTGGACCGCGTATTCCGGATCACCGAGGACGAACGCAAGCAGGTGGCCGAGTGCCTGCGTTTCATCGACGGCGCACGGCGTGTCCTCGAGGGTCAGCAGAACCCGGACAACCGGGAGATCGTGAGGGAGCTCCGGGCCTCGGCAGACCGGATCTACGATCTCATCAACGATCTCGAAGAGACGGATCGCTGATTCAGGCGTCGAGCAGCTTCGACAACGTCTCGAGCGTATCCGCTTCGGCCGGCGGCTTGTCCTTGCGCCACCGCAGCATCCGTGGAAACCGGACGGCGATGCCCGATCGGTGACGCGAGGAACGGGCGATGGCTTCGAAGCCGAGCTCGAACACCTGCAGCGGCTCCACATGGCGGACCGGCCCGAAACGCTTGACGGTATGCCGCCGGATCCAGCGGTCCATTTCGGCGATTTCTTCGTTCGTCAGCCCGGAGTAGGCCTTGGCGACGGGCACCAGTTCGCCCCGGTCCCAGACGCCAAACGTATAGTCGGTGAGAAGGCTGGCGCGCTTCCCGGATCCTGGCTGCGCGTAGATCAGGACGGCGTCGATCGTATGCGGGTCGATCTTCCACTTCCACCAGTCGCCGCGCCTGCGGCCTACACCGTACGGCGACGAAAGGCGCTTGATCATCAGGCCTTCGACTCCGTGATCGCGCGAGCTGGTGCGAAGGTCCACCAGCGTGTTCCAGCCGTCGGCGTCCAGCCTCGGCGAGGTTTGGAGCGTGGCCGGCGCGTCCGCCCCGGCCCCGGCGTCGCCCTCGTCGAAGGGCAACAGCGCGTCAACGGGCCGCGCGGCCGGTTGCACGGTCCGCGGTGCGCGTCGTGCGGCCTCGACCACGGTCTCGAGCCATGCGCGGCGCATCGAAAGCGGCCGGTCCCGGACATCGACGCCCTCGTGCTCGAGGATGTCGTACGCCATGAACACGACGGGAATGTCGCGAGCCTTGCGCGCCACCTGACGCTGGCGGCCGATGCGCTGCTGAAGGGCGGAGAAGGGAAGCGGGCGGTTGTCCCGGTACGCCAGTACCTCGCCGTCGAGCACCGTGCCGTCAACGAGTACCGAGGTCGCCTCGATCACTTCAGGAAAGCGGTCGGTGATCAGCTCCTCGCCGCGCGACCACAGGTGGCACAGGCCGCCGCGCTTGACGACCTGAGCGCGGATCCCATCCCACTTCCATTCGACCTGCCAGTCATCCACGTGTCCCAGAAGCAGTGCCAGGTCGGCTCCCGTCACAGTGTCGTCCATCGGCGAGGCCAGGCAGAAAGGATACGGACGCGACCAGTCCGATTCGGTGACGCCAGGCGTGATCAGGCCCTGGTACCACGAACCCGTCGGCGTCCAGTCGCCCATCAAGCGCGCCGCCATGGTGGTCGCCGGCTGAGTAGCGACGCGCGCCAGTGCACGCACGACCAGGGTCTGTGAGACGCCGACGCGCAATTCCCCGGTGAGGAGCTTGAGCAGCGTAAAGCGCTCCCAGCGGTCGAGTTCCCGCAGCCACCCGATGACCTGCTGCTGCTGGAGACCGGCGTCCGCCTGGCGCAGAGGCAGGATCCGGGCCTCGACCCACTCGGCGAGCGTGAGGTCCGCCGCCCGTGTCGACGGCAGTTGATCGAGAACGAGGGCGGCCGTTTCTGCGCCATCACCGACGACGGAGTAGCACTCACCGAGGAGCCAGTCGCTGACCCCGGTGGCCGCGATCGTCCAGGCGCTGATCGCCATGTGCGGAACCAGCCGCTTGAGCCGGCGGCCCGTGAGAAAGAACACGGCCCATGCGGCGTCTGCCGGAGTCGCCGCAATCAGGTACTGCACCATGGCCTCGACCTTGGCGGTGGTCGAGTTCGTGCGATCGATGGCGGCGAAGAGATCCGCGAAGCGTTTCATGCCGGTTCGTCGGCGCCGCCTTCGCCTTCCCACGCCGTGCGGAGCACGCCGGCATCCACGCCCTGTTCCTGCAGATAGCGCGCGAGCGGTTCCGCGTGTCCGTGTGTCGCCAGCACACGGCTGGCGCCGGTCTCGGCGACGGTATCGAGCACGGCCGGCCAGTCCGCGTGATCGGAGAGCACGAAGCCGCGGTCAAAGGCCCGCTGGCGACGCACACCGCGGACGCGCATCAGCCCGGAGGCAAACGCATCGGCGAACTCGCCGAGCCGCCGCATCCAGGGAGTGCCGCGCGCCGAAAGCGGCGCCAGGATCAGTTCGCCCGCGAAGGACGTGCCTCGCGGCCGCTCCACGAGAGGCACCGTTGGCAGCAGCCGTATACCCGCGTCGCGATAGACGCCGATCATCGGCAGCATCATTCCGTGCACGAACACAGGCCGCTCGGTGAACTGCGCCAGCTCGGCCAGCAGACGCTGCGCCTTGCCAATCGAGTAGCAGAAGACGACCGACGCCAGGCCGCGGTTCGCGTCCCACCACTCGACGAGCTCGCCGATGACGACTGGCGTGGCATCCCACCGATAGATAGGAAGCGCGAAGGTGCTTTCGGTGACGAACGTGTCGCACTGGACCACCTCGAAGGCGGCGCAAGTCGGGTCCGCGGCACGCTTGTAGTCGCCCGAAACCACCCACACGCCGCCAGAGGCCTCGATCCGCACCTGCGCCGAGCCCAGCACATGGCCGGCTGGATGGAAGCTGAGCCTCGCTTCGCCGAGCGTGATCGACTGGCCGTAGGGCAGCGACTCGATGACGGCTCCAGGTCCAAAGCGATGGGCGAGCAGCGCCGCACAGGGGTCGGCGCACAGGTACGCCGCGCTGCCGGGACGCGCGTGGTCCCCGTGCGCGTGCGTAATCACCGCCCGCGGAACGGCGCCCCAGGGGTCAACGTAGAAGTCCCCTTCCTGGCAGTACAGGCCCAGTGGCGTCTCGTTCAGCATCACGGGTCGTCAAGGAGCCGTCGCAGCACCAGGGACGGGCGCTTCAGCGATCGGCCTCTTCGAGACAGATCGGCCCACGGATCGCCAATCGCCGCCAGGCGGGCGGGCATGTTCCGGAGGTTGAACGCCTGCGGACCAGCCTCGCCGCGCTCGATCTCGTCCCAGGTGCACGGGGCCGACACCGGAGCGCCCGGCTTCGCGCGCACGGTGTACGCGGCCGCGAACGTGGCGCTATAGCCGTTCCTGCCGGTGTCCACATAGATCCGGCCGTGCCGATCGGCCTTGCTGAACTCCTGCGTGAACCGTTCGGGCGCACGCCTGATCAGCAGCGCGGCGACGCCATCAGCGAACCGCGCTACTTCGCCCGTCGTCGCACGTCCGTCAAGGCGCACGACGATGTGAAACCCTTTTGAGCCTGACGTCTTGATCCACGAGGGCAGTCCCAGCTCTTCGAGCAACCGCCGGAGGTCGAGCGCGGCCGCCCGCACATCGGCGGCGTCGTCCCGGGACGGATCGAGGTCAAAAACACAGATGTCCGGGTGCGTCAGGTCCGGCACACGCGACGTCCAGACGTGCTGCGTGATGGTGTTCTGGTTGGTCATCCAGAGCAGCGAGCGCTTGTCGGTGATCACAGGATGGTGGACCACGCCGCCCTTCTTCGGCACCTCGACGCGCTCCAACCATTCGGGAAAACCCTTCGAGACGTCCTTTTGCCAGAATCCCTTCTTCGCGATCCCAGTGGGGTAGCGCTCCATCGTGACCGGGCGGCCGCGAAGGTGCGGCAGGATGACGCGGCTCATGGCCTCGTAGTAGGCCGCAAGATCTCCTTTCGTGATCCCATCGTCAGGGAAGAGCACTTTCTCCGGATGGGTAATCACGGCGCCTCTTTGACGACATCGAGGGCCGCCTTGTCGAGGCGCACGCCGAGAAGCCGCGGATGGCGCAGCTTCCCGTGGGCCGTCCACTCCAGGAACGCCACCTGAACGACGATCTCCGGGCGCACCCAGTGGACACGCAGTTTCGGCAGGCCGGTCGCCCTTGTAAAGGGCGACGACGCGACTTCGAGCGCATCGAGCCGTTGCCGCAGGCTGAGGAGAAGCTTGGTGTCGAATCCCGTGCCGATTTTGCCCGCGAAGACGAAGTCGGCGTTTTCGTAGTGCCCGACGAGCAAGGCCCCCAGGCCCACGCGCGCTCCTTGTGGATCGGTAAAGCCACCGACCACGAGCTCCTGCGACGCCTCGCACTTCATCTTGAGCCAGTGTTTCGAGCGGCGATGCTCGTACGGCGAGCCACGCCGCTTGGCGATGACGCCTTCCCATCCTTCACCCCTGGCGCGCTCCCACGGCTCCGCGTCGTCGACGAGCTCGACTCGAGCCATTGGCGCTTCAAGCGGCAGGCCGGACAGGAGCGCGCGCCGCTCTTCGAGCGGACGCATCGTCACTGCCTCTCCGTTCAGCCAGAGGATGTCGAACACGTGATAGGTCCGCCCATCCCACGTGATCTCGCCGTCGAGAATCGCGTCCGTGACGGGAAGCCGGTCGACTGCCGCCGCCACCTCCGGCAGATGCTGCGGCAAGCGGTTGCGGGAGAACAGCTGAACGCCGTCGCCGCGCTTGTACGCGAGGAGTCGAATCCCGTCGAACTTGCGCTCGAACACCCACTCCGGTCCGCTGAATCGCTCCTGCGTCAGCGTTGCGGCCATGGGTTCGAGCCACTCGGGCATTGTCGAGGCGTGGTCCACGGATGTGTTGCTCCGGAGCCGAGACTAGCACGCAGCCATGGCGCGATACGCGGGCCGCCAGCGCGGCAGTTTTGCAAGCTCTGCGCACGACGGCCCGCCCGTGGGATATTCGCGGTAGAGATTTGCCAGAACCATCCCGGCGATAGTCACATCCCGTCGCTCGAGCCCGCCAGCCGCGCGCGTTCCGCGGCACCCTTCTTGAAGTCCTTCCAAGCAGCGACAGACCGATGTCTCAAATCACGTCCGGGAGGACATATGAACCGCGATGAACTCGAAGGTAAAGCGACGGCAGTAAAAGGAAAGGTCAAGCAGGCGGCGGGAGACTTCGCCGACGATCCCGAACTCCACGAGGAAGGCGTTGCCGACGAGGTGGCCGGCAAGACGCAGGACGCGATCGGCCGTGCCCGCCGCAAGGTCGGGGAAACGATCGAAGACGTCGGCGAGGCCATCAAGAAGTAGGTAGCGCAACTAAAGCGGCTCTCACTTCGCTGTAGCCGCCAGTCCTTGGTCCCTTGGTCTTAGTCCTTGGGCGGTCCTTGGCGGCTTCGTAGCCGTGCCGGGCCTCGAGCGAGCCGTTCTCGCTCGAGGCCTTCGACCGCCCGACCTTCCCGCCCTGCCTGCCCCGCCCGCCCCGCCCGCCCGCCCTGCCTGCCGCGCCTGCCCCCGTATCAGTGATAATGCGCGGGCGGGAGGACGTATGCGATTGACGATGGCCGGGTTGGTGGCAGTGACGCTCGCGTTCGGCTTGACGGTCAATGGTCAGGAGCCGGCCCAGCCGCGGCCGGCGGCACCGGCGCAGGAAGCGCTGCCCCCGATGAACACCGCGCGGCACGCAGCCGCGCTTGCGGCGGCCTCGAGAGCGCTGCACTACTGCACGGGCCTTTTCTCGGCCGGCATGAGCCTCGAGCAGATCGCCGCGACGGATCGGAGCGCTCAGGCTGCTGCGGCCTTCAAGACCGACGTCGATCGAGAAGGCAAGACCGTCGCAGTCACATACCTGCCCGACATGCCCCCGCGCATCGCCGCCTGGCGTCCCTCGCTCGGCTGCGCACAGCTGCCGATCGGCGCGACGATGGAGATGGTGAAGCACCTGCCGCGCCTGCCGGCGTCGCTCAAGCATCCGAACTTCGACGACCGCGCGTGGCCGATGGGCGACCAGCAGGCGACGGCCGAACTGCCCGCAGCGCAGAAGGCGCGCCTGGATCGCGTCGTGGCCAAGGGCTTCGACGGTCAGACCTACCGCGGCAACACGTGGGGCGTGGTCGTCATCAAGGACGGCAAGATCGTCGCCGAGCGCTACGAGAGCGGGTTCAACATGCACATGCCCGCCCGGACCAACTCGATGTGCAAGAGCCTCGCGGCCACCGTCGTCGGCGTCGGCGTGAAGAAGGGCCTGGTCGACATCCACAAGAAGGCGCCGCTCGCCGAGTGGCGGCGGCCGGGCGATCCCCGCGGCCAGATCACGATCAACGACCTGCTGCACATGGCAAGCGGTCTGTACACCGAAGCTGCGGGCGATCCGCAGCCTGAGCTGTACACGGGAGGCGCGGCAGCCGCGGAGCTGTCAGCGGTCAACACCGTCGACTCGCTGCCGGGCACGCGGTTCGTGTACGCCGGTTCCGACACGATCCTTTCGGTGCGCGCCGTGCGCCAGGCGGTGAACGACGACGCGCGCTTCTGGGCGTTTCCGTTCGAGGAGATTCTCTGGAAGACGGGGATGACGCGCACGTATCCGGAGACCGACTGGAACGGCGACTTCATGATGTCCGGGCAGTGCTGGAGCACGGCCCGCGACTTCGGACGTTTCGGCCTGCTGTACATCAACGATGGCGTCTGGAATGGCGAGCGCATCCTGCCGGAGGGTTGGGCGAAGTACGTCGCCACCCCGTCGCCGGCCAATCCCGCGTATGGCGCGCAGTTCTGGGTCTACGGCGGACGCAACGGCCTTCCCGCCGGATGCCTACAGCCCGAACGGCGCGGCGGGTCAGTACGCGATGATCGTCCCCTCGAAGGGCGTCATCGTCGTCCGCCGCGGGATCGACCGCGGACCGGGTTTCAACATCACGCAGTTCTCAGCCGATGTCATCGGGGCATTGGGGTTGTGAGGTGCGGCGATCGTCGGCGATGTTGTGCTGCAAGGCCCTGGCAATTCGCACGGCGCTCTGCTTGGCGTAGTCGGCCCTGGCCCCGGCAAAGAGATCGTCGACCGTTTCGTGGAACCTGCCGATCCACCGATCGAACTCGCGGCTCGTCAAGGGTGTTTGCCTGGCCAGGGCGCGATGCGCGACGAGGGGCGCGCCCTTGAACGTCGCCGTGCCGAAAAGCACCGATTCCCAGAAGTCGTACATTCGTGGAAGGTGCGTCGCCCAGTCTACGTGGGCGATGTGGTCGAAGATCGGTCCGAGCATGTCATCGTCGCGCACGCGGTCGTAGAAGACGTTCACGAGGCGCGTAACGTCGCGGCGATCGGTGATGTCGAGCGGCTCCTGGCTCATGTCAGGCAGACTATCGATTCTCCTGACGCCGCGTCGTTGCGCTGGCGCAAAGAGGCAGCCGCCGCCCGGCGTCAGCGTTCTGGCAGGTCTTCTGCGAGGGCCACCAAAGCCTGCGGCTTCGTGAGCACAATGCGCTGGCGGCCGCTGCGGACGATGCCGCGCTCTTCCCAGGCGCTCAGGAGCCGGCTCACCGTATAGAGCGTGGTTCCGGTCATTTCCGCGACGTCCTGGCGTGAAATCGGGAAGTCGATTTCAACGCCGGCATCCACCCGCCGGCCGGCTTCGCGCACCAGCCGCAGTAGGGCGCGCGCGACGCGTCGCTCGACGCGTTCGGTCATGAGCTGGCGGTGGCGGCGCTGCAGATCGTGGAGTCGGCCCGCGACGAATTGCACGGCGTTGAGGGCGACCTTGGGCTCGCTCTCGAGAACCTGCCGCATCGCGGCGGATGTCCAGACGAGGGCAACCGCCGGCTCGACCGCTTCCGCGCCAACTGGATAGATTGGCTCGCCGAACGCGCCCGCCCCGCCAAAGGCATCGCCGGCGCCGATAATGCGCAGCACGACCTGGTGCCCCTCCGGCGTCAACTGTGTCAGCTTCACGCGGCCGCTCGTGAGGACGAAGAACCCGTCCGCCTCGTCTCCTTCATGGAAGAAGAGCTCGCCGGGACCGATCGCCTTCGAGTGCGCCTGCGCACAAATGCGTTCCAGAACGACGGCAGCCAGGCCCTGAAACAGCGGAACGTTGGCGATATGCTGGGTGAGGTCCGCGGTCTCGCGGGGAAGCGGCATTGGAATTACCTACATCGTGCCACAGTGGCGACCGGCGCACGTCAGTTGCCAATCCGTCGCAACCTCGATGCTGTTTGCGCCAGCGCAAAGACACCTCCATGCACCCAGGCGATGATTCAGTGGTTGAGGAGTCGCGTTACGCGCGACAAGGAGAGGGCAGATGGCGACGCAGGGATTCAGGCTCCGGCCGATCATGAAGCAGGGGACGGCGGCGAGCATTTCCGAAACATGGGCGCACTATCCGTCAATCGACGACGCACGAGTCGGCGCGAAGCTCATGTATCACAACGACCGTGTTCTGCGCGTGATGGTCGTGGCCGATAGCGTCGGCTCATTCGTGGAGTGGATCGAGCGCTGACGGTCGCGCTCGAGGCGATCGCAGCCGCTCGATGGCCGTCCGGCATGAGCCACGCGATCAGCGATCCAGCCGCAGATATGAGGCGCCGATTCTCAGGCCCCCCGTGATGGACTCGTCGAAGGCGTAGAGAATCGCCAGCGTCCCGAGCGCGTGTGAGAGGGCCGGCGGGACGATATTCGGGTGCCGATCGTAGAGCCAGCCCCAGATCAACGCGGCGCCGGTGGTCACCGCGGCCAGGAACGGGTTGGGCAGGTGAAGCGCGCCGAACAGCAGCGCGGCGACGACAATGCCGGCCTTGCCGGACGTGGCGCGCTGCGCCTCGCGCAGCACGACGGTCTGCAAGACCCACTGCTGTGCCAGACCCCAGACGAACAACGCCGCCAGGTGGCCCAGAAAGTCGCGGCGATCGTGCAGCGTGCCCATCGCGAACCCCACGACCAGGATCAGCACCGCCAGCGAGAGGGTGATCGCCAGCGAGAGGCGAAGGCCGGGCACAACGGCGCGCCACGAGAAGCCCCACTCGCCGTGGCGCCAGTTGTGCCAGACGGTCAGCGCGACAACTACGGCGCCGGGCACGAAGACAAAGCTGCGTGGGGCCTTCCCCTCGACGAGCCAGACGTAAGCCAGAACAGCGGTGAGGATCGCAGCGGTGAAGCGCACGTGCCTGTTAGCCTAATGCATCAGGTTCGTATCTTCTCCAACCTCGGCCGTGCAGGCGACGACGGTGGCCGCCAATGGTCGTCGGCCCCGCTCATTCCGCGCTATAACGGTCGATGACTCGACGGCTGCCGTCGAGATCACACAGGACCAGGAGGCGAGATGAGCACGATTACCACTGCGGACGGCACGGAGCTCTATTACAAGGATTGGGGCACAGGGCAGCCGATCGTCTTCAGCCATGGATGGCCGCTCACAGCCGACGCGTGGGAGGACCAGATGGTGTTCCTGGCCTCGCATGGGTACCGATGTGTCGCGCACGATCGCCGCGGCCATGGGCGATCGAGCCAGCCCTGGAACGGCAACGAGATGGACACCTATGCTGATGATCTGGCGGCTCTCGTCGAGACCCTGGATCTTCGTAGCGCGGTTCACGTCGGCCACTCGACCGGCGGAGGCGAGGTCGCTCGATACATCGGCCGGCAAGGGTCGAAGCGTGTTGCCAAGGCGGTGCTCATCGGCGCCGTCACGCCGCTGATGCTGAAGACTCCTGCCAATCCCGGCGGCCTGCCGATGGAGGCGTTCGACAAGATCCGGACCGGCGTGCTGGCCGACCGCTCGCAGTTCTTCAAGGACTTGACGACGCCGTTCTACGGCGCCAACCGCCCCGGCGCCAGCGTCTCGCAGGGAGTGCGGGATTCGTTCTGGCTGCAGGGGATGCAGGCCGGGCACAAGAGCGTCCTCGACTGCATCAAAGCATTCTCCGAAACAGACTTCACCGAAGATCTGAAGAAATTCGACGTGCCGACGCTCATCATGCACGGCGACGACGACCAGATTGTCCCGATCGGTGCATCCGCGATGCTCTCGTCGAAGCTGGTAAAGGGCTCGACGTTGAAGGTGTATCCAGGCCTGTCGCACGGCTTGTGCACCATCAACAAAGATCAGATCAACCAGGATCTGCTCGCGTTTCTCAAGGCGTAGCCCTTGACCCTGCTGTGGGGCCCGGGTAGAGTCCGCGTTGCCGACCGACTTCTGCGAGAAATGGAGCTGCCGCATGACACTCACGTCTTCATTCAAGGCGCTTGGCCTGGTGACCTTTGCCCTCATCGTTTACTCGAGTGACGCCGCCGCACAGCAACCCGCACGCCTGATGGGCGCGCCGTGCACCTCGGTGGAGACCGAACCAGTCACCGAGCCGAAGACCGGCCGCACCTATCTCCTCGACTATCCGTGCGACTTGAAGGCCGGCGAGAAGCTCACCTTCATCCTGAACCTCCACGGCGGCGGCTCGAGCGGCACGTGGCAGCGCCGGTACTTCCCGGCGTTCGACTACAAGGATCAGCAGCGCCTTGTCGTGGCGTCTCCGTACTCCCCCACGCGAAGCTGGTCGGAAAAAGACGATGTGTATCTGCAGAACATCGTGACGTCGATCGTCGACGCCATCGGCCGGACCAACGTGCGGGCTTTCTGGCTGGCCGGGCACTCGCAAGGCGGCGCGACGTCCCGCCGGATCGTCTGTAGCGATTTCTTCAAGGGCAGGGTGGACGGCTTCCTCAGCCTATCGGGCGGACGTCTCGGGGGCGCGGCGCCGCGGTCACCTGGGGCAGGCCGACCTGCACAAGCCGGACAGCCGCCTGCAACAGCCGCAGCCGCGCCTGCGGCAGCACCCGCGGCGGGTGCTGCGCAGCCGGCCGAGCCGACATGCGACTTTTCGCACATCTTCGAGATCGGCGAGCACGAGATCGCCTCGTTGCCCGCGACCTCTACGCTGGCGCAGAAGTACCACTGCGGGGCCAGGGTGCGGCGCGAGGATATCGTGGACAGCAAGCCTGGGTATGTACATGACGGCGGGCGGCAGAAACCCGGCACCAAGCAGTGGGGCCTGTTGCCCAGGCCGGGCCGCGCTGAAGTGTTCGTTTACCCGAACTGCACCGGCCGTGTCGTGGCCGATGTGATGCGGATGGACAAGGGCCACACCGAAGGCCTCGAGCCCCGAGTGACCGAGGAGCTCGTGAAGCTGATGATCTCGGCTCCGGGCGGAAAAATCTCGCAGGGAAACTGAGCGTAACGCTCGCTCACGAAAAGGACGTGTGCCCGTGGCTCTGAACCTGAGCGTCGCGGCCCGCAAGCGCGTGATGCTGCTGGCGTCGACGATGGCGCTGGCGGCGCTTCCTCTGATCCTGGACGAGGTGTCGCTGGCGCAGGCGCCGGCCCGGCAGGCACTCAACGCGCGCGACCTTGCGATGACCATGCCAGGCTCCTTCACGCTGGCGAGCGTGGGCGACGTGATCATCAGGCGCCCGGCGTCAGCGCTCCACGACACCGGTCTGCAGGCCGCCCTGAAGTTGATCAAGGACGCGGATGTGTCGGTGGGCAACCTCGAGGGTTCGCTCGCCGACCTGCGCCACTTCGACGGCCCCTTGCGGGGTTTTGTCGGCACCCACGAGGTCGCCGCGGACCTGGCGACCATGGGTTTCGACATGCTGAACCGTGCGAACAACCACCTGCTCGATTCGGAAGCCGAGGGGATGTTCGCCACCAACACGCTGCTCGACAAAGCTGGAATCAGGCACGCCGGATCGGGCCGCACGTTGAACGAAGCAGCGGCGCCCGCGTTCCTCGAACTCCCCAAGGGCCGCGTGGCGCTCGTGGGGATGCACACGCCCAATGGCGTTGCGAGCGGAAGGCTGGCGGCTACCGCCCAGCAGGGCAACCTCGGCGGGAGGCCCGGCCTGAACATGCTCGGATACTCCGAGATGATCGTCGTCACCGCGCAGCAGATCGCCGATCTGCAGAAGTTCCGCGACGAGCTGTTCCAGCATCGCACTCACTACGACAGTCCGCGTCCGGCCCCGCAGCCTGGCGGCGATCGCGTGACGCTGCCGACCTCGAGCTCGGGCCGCGAAGACGCGACGTTCCGCGCCGCAAAGGCCGGCGAGATCCCCGGCACCATTGACTTCACGATGTCGAGGCCCGATCTCGACCGGATCGTTCGTGGTGTCCGCAATGCCGCGGCCTTCTCGGACTTCACGGTCGCCACCATTCACGCGCACCAGAACCAGTCCGTGCTCGAACGGTTTCACTCGAGCACAAAGCCGCCAGCCTTCCTGGTGGACCTGGCGCACCAGCTGATCGACCAGGGTGCGCATGCGTTTGTGGGCCACGGCCCGCACATCCTGCGCGGCATCGAGATCTACAAGGGCCGGCCGATCTTCTACGGCATGGGGGAATTCTTCCGCCAGATGAACTGGTCGCTCGAAACCGAGTTCGGCCTGGCCGACGCCGGCTCGGGAGGCGAGGGGGACGCGGAGGGCGGATCCCTGGCGAACGAAAGCATCCTTGCGACGAGCCACTACGAGGGCGGCGTCCTCAAGGAGGTGCGGATCTATCCGATCGATCTCCGCGTGGGCGGCCCCAACTCCTGGGTGGGCATCCCGCGAATCTCGCCCCCGGACATCGGCACCCGGATCCTTCAGCGCGTCCAGCGTCTGTCGAAGGAGCTCGGCACCAGCATTTCCATCGAGAACAACGTCGGCATCATTCGCGTCCCGTAGGAAGACAGGCGTGGCTGGCCGGACGCGCGGACGCCTTACGCGCCGAACTGCCGGAGGTGGTGATCCGTGTGCAGGTACGCCCACCGAAGCCAGGCCGCGTCCGACATCGAGCCGAAGAGCGGATGCGGCTGCCAGTCGAAGCCTCTCGGCTGCGACGTGATTCGCGTAACCAGCGTTTCGAGTTCCGCTACATCGGCCGAGAACTCGGCCGGCCGCGTGCCGTCCAGATCCTGATCGATCTCCGGATTCGTGCGAATGCCGCCAGGCCACGGGATCGGCAGGTACAGAACGAACCACTTGAGGACGCTGCGGTCGACGAAGCGGCCGATGCGTCGCGCCGGCTTCTGGCCCATCGCCATGCGGAACGCATCGGCGAGATGGCAGACCATCTGGTGCGCCGACATCCGTCCCCACCGAGGCACGCGCTCGGGTCCGATGGTCCTCAGCCTTTCGACGATCTCGATGCGGTCGCGCTCCCGGGCCAGCGTCTTCATCAGCGTGCGTGACGCTATGTGCCCAGCAACTGCTCGCCCCCGGCCTCGCGGAAGACCTTGAGCGCCTCGCGGCGGCCTGCCTCAGCCTGGGCCAGGAGCGCCTGGAAATCCGGATCCGTCCGGAGCGCATCGAAGTGCGGGCTCTTCGCCAGCGTCGATGCAACAAAGTACCCCTTGGAGACCGCGCGCTCGAGGCGGGGCAGCCCCTCCTTGTGCGCGCCAGCCTCGCAGATGAGCCATCCCTCCTGGAAAATGGCCTCCGGGTCCTCCTGAACCTTCAACGGGCCGAGTGACGACATGCCGCCCGCGAGGACATCCACGCGCCGGTCGAGCCAGGCCTGTAGATAGCCGGTCCACGCGTGGAAAGCGGGAAGGTGTGATTCCCGGCGCATTCTCGCCAGTGCACGCCGCGCCTCGTCCTTCCGCCCGGCCAGGCCCAGCGCGATGACGCGGATCCCATCATCGGCGCCGGCCACGACCACCGGCGTATCGAGCCCCGTCATGCGGTCAATCTCGCCGGCCAGCAGCAACGTCTGCTCGAAGCCCGTCGAGATGTGCGGATCGAGCCGGCGGGCTTCCGCGTGAGCCGCCAACGACTGCTCGAACAGTCCGCAGTACCGGCATGCATGCACCAGCCCGGAGAAGAGCTCAGGATCGTTGCCGTGGCGGGTTGCCTGGCGGAGCAGACGGACGAGGGCCTGCTGCGACTGCCCGAGATCCGCCTCGAGGTTGGCGTAGAACTTGTGCGCCACTGCCAGCCGCGGATCGAGCTCGAGCGCCTTGCGGAACGCGGCCTCGGCGCGGGCTTCGTTGTCGTCCGTTGTGTCGATGTACTTGCCGATGACGCGATAGCACCTCCCGATGTGCGCCCAGGCAGGCGCAAACCGTGGGTCGAGATCAAGGCACTGCTGATAGAGCTCCCGCGCACGGGCGAGGCCGTCATAGGTCCGCGCAAACTCGTTCGCTCTCAGGTAGAGCTCGTACGCGCGAGCGTTACGGGGTGGCTCGGGCGCGGGCGACATCGCAGACCCGCCGAGCGGCAGCGCGAGCGCCTCGACGACACGGCGCGCGATGTCGTCCTGCAGGCTGAAGAGATCGCCAAGCGACGATTGGACGGTGTGCGAGGTCAGCAGCGTGCCGCCAGGAGCCTCGACCAGCTGCGCCGAGGCGCGGAGCTGGTCGCCCGATCGCAGCAGCGTGCCCATCACGACGCGATCGACGTCGGCCTCAGCGGCCAGAGCCTTGAGATCCGGGGCCTCGCCGGCGAACCGGGCGGCGGTGGCGCTCGATCGCACGACGAGCGGCCCGATGTTTTTCAGGGACGTCGCGATCGCATCCGGCAGGCTGAAGGCCAGGAAATCCGATTCCGGATCGGGACGAAGGACGCGGAACGGCAGCACCACGAGACGTGTAAGGGCGTGCGCGAGCACCGGTGTGTGGTCGCCGTCCAAACCCCGCACTGCACGCAGCTCTTCAGCCATCGCGTCAGCTGACTCAGGCCTGTCCGCGGGCCGTTTAGCCAGAGCGTGGCGGATCACCCGGTCGGCAGCCGCAACCGCCGGGGATCCGCTGAGCGCCGGCGGCTGCTCGCTGACCGTCGCGTGCAGGATCTCGATCACCGTCCGGCCGGTGAACGCCGGGCGGCCCGAGAGCATTTCGAAGAGCAGGGCGCCCGCTGCGAACAGATCGGCGCGAGCATCGATTGGCTCGCCAGTCACCTGTTCGGGCGACATGTAGCGGGGCGTCCCCACGACGAGGCCAGGCTGCGTGAGCTGGGTGGGCGCCCCCAGCTGGGGCTCGAGCTCGGGCCTCGCCAGGCCGAAGTCCAGCAGCTTGACGCCGTGGGTCGTGAGGAAGACGTTCGACGGCTTGAGGTCGCGGTGAACGATCCCTCGGGCGTGGAGTGCAGCCAGTGCGGCCAGCATCCCGAGGCCAAGCGGGATCGACTCCGAAACACTCAGCGGACCGCCGCGCAGCCGCTCCGCCAGAGTCTCGCCCTCGAGCAGTTCCATCGCGATGAACAGCGTGCCGCCGTCTTCGCCGATCTCGTAAATCTGGCAGATATTCGGATGGTTGACGCTCGCGGCCGCGCGCGCCTCACGCCAGAACCGCTTGCGCGACGTCTCGTCGCCGGCCAGCGACATCGTCTTGAGCGCAACCGTACGCTCGAGGCGCTCGTCGCGGGCCGCGTACACGACGCCCATCCCGCCTTCGCCGAGCTTGCGCGTGATGGCGTAGTGGCCGACCCTGGACGGAAGCCCGCCAGAGGAAGGAGGGCTCGAGACTCCGGGCGAGGAGTCCGAGCTGATTCCCGTCAGCCAGTCGTAGATGGCCTTCAGCTTGCGCCTGGGCGCGCTGCCGTTTGTCTCGTCCGCCACAGAAGATCGATGATAACTCCGCCACCGGACCTCTGCCCGTTGTCGTGGCTGGACTAGACCGCGTCGGACGACGAGGAGAAGTTGAACTCGCGCACGCGCAGTGCGGGCATCATCCGCCCCGCCGTGGTCGCGACGGGGCGTCCGAGGTCCTCGAGGCGGTTCAGCATCAGGAGCGGGCTCTCGTTCCAGCGGAAGTTCTTCAGCGACCGCGTGATCCTGCCCCGCTCGATCAGGAACGTGCCGTCGCGGGTGAGACCCGTCTGCAGCACGGTCCGCGCATCGAGCGAGCGGATGTAGAAGAAGTGCGTGACGAGGATGCCGCGTTCGCAACCCTCGATGATCTGCTCGGTGGTTTTGGAGCCGCCTGCCAGCGTCAGACCGCCGGCAAACGCCGGCCCCGTGGCCTGCCTGCCTTGCTTCTGCGCCCAGAAACGGGTGTAGGAGAGGTTCCGCAGGATGCCCTTTTCCACCCAAACCGTTCGCGAGAGCGGCAGACCCTCGGCATCGAATGGCTGGCCGAGAAGGGCAGGATCCGAGGGATCCGAGTAGAGCGTGACCCGCTCGTCCATCACCTTTTCGCCGATGCGGGTGCCACCCCCTGGCTTCGAGAAAGGACTCCGTCCCTCGTCCGCCGTCCGCGCGCTGAGCGCGCCGCTCAAGAGAGGTACGAGATCGTTGACGGCCGAAGGCTCGAGCACGGCAGTGTACAACCCCGGTTCGATGGCTTGCGGGTTCCGGCTGGCCACCGCTTTCTGCGCGGCGATGCGGCCGATCGCGGCCGGATCCACCTGGCCCCAGTCGCGGGCGCCTCCGGTCGCCCATCCGCTGCCCGTACCGTCTGGCGTTCGCGCCGTCACCGAGAAGTCGACGTCGGTCGTGCGGTGGTAAGCGAAGAGACCGCCGCTGGTGGCCACCGCCACGGCGCGCGCAATCGCTTCGAGAAACCCTGCCGTGAACATCCGGCCGGCGGGCTTTCCTGCCGCATCCGCGGCCTCGATAGCCCGGTTCACCGCGCCGCTTCGCACTTCCGGATCGAGGCTGGCCGTACGCTCCACGAAGGCGTTCACCGAGGCGTAGTTTTGAGCCCCGAGCTCGGGCATCAACTCGACATCCTCCGGCGAGAGCTTCGCCAGCGTCGCCGCGAGCTCGACTGTCCGCCTGAGCGAGGCGTCGTCGAGCACATTGGTCGATGCGGATGCGCGGCGTCTGCCGATCGTGACGGTAACGGTCACCGACGTGTTGGTGACGCCTCCCGACGTGGTGATGCTGGCGTCCGCGAACCGCGTGTTGCCGGTCCACTCGCTCGAAATATTCACGCGAGCCTGGTCCACGGCGGACGCGAACGCCAGGACGCGTTCCGCGAGGCCTCTAGCCTCTTCGCGCGACAGAAGGCCGATCCGGTCCGACGACGCACCCTGAGCAATCATGCGGTGCGCCTCGTGTTCAGGATGGTGACGTTCTTGAAGCGCGCCGGAACGCAGCCGTGGCTCACCGAGCTCGATTGCGCCGGCTCGCCTTTGCCGTCGTTGAAGGAGCCGCCCATCCAGTACGAGGACGGCCCGCCAATCATGTCCATCGAGTTCCAGAAGACCGGTGTGTTGCTCTGGTAGGCCACATCGCGCACCATTCCCGCGATCTTGCCGCCGCGGACCTCGTAGAACGCCTGGCCGGAAAACTGGAAGTTGAACCGCTGATGGTCGATCGACCACGAGCCGCGGTTCTTGACGACGATCCCCCGCTCGGTCGCCGCGATGATGTCGTCGAGGCTGAGGTCCTGTTCACCCGGCAGCAGCGAGATGTTGGGCATGCGCTGGAACTGCACCCGGTTCCACGACTCCGCAAACGAACAGCCGTGCGAACGGCTGACGCCGGTGAGCGCTCGAATGCGGGCGACCTGTTCGCGCGTGGTCTGGTAGTCCTTGAACAGGCCTTTCTCGATCACCAGCCACTTGTCGGCCGGCACACCTTCGTCGTCCCACTCGACGCGGGCGAGCGAGCCCTCCTGCGTGCGATCGGCCTGGATGTTCATGAAGGCCGGCCCGAAGCGCAGCTGGCCAATCATCTTCTCCGGCGGCGCGATGAAGCTGGTGCCCGCGTAGTTGGCTTCCTCGCCGATGGCGCGATCGAGCTCGGTGGGATGGCCGATCGACTCGTGAATCGTGAGCCAAAGGTTCGTCGGATCGAGAATCAGGTCGTACTGGCCGGCCTCCACGCTTCGGGCCGTGACCTTCTCGGCCGCGAGCGAGGCCCAGCGCCCCGCGTTGCCCGCCATGTCGAGCGACTCGATGTACTCCCAGCCCTGCCCGCGCGGCGCGAGCTCGTGTTCGTACACCTGGAACTCGCCGCCGGCGCCCACGGCGGTGGCCGAGAACGCAGGGCCCACACGAATCACGGTCTGCGTGACGCTGGTGCCCTCGGTCGTGACGAGCGTCTTGACTTCGCGGAGAAGCGCCAGCGAGGAGCTCGCGAAGCGCACGGTCGGCACCTTCAGCGCCGCTTCGTTGGCCGCGAGGAGGAGTGCGATCTTCTCTTCGAGGGGCACCTCGAGCGGATCGCGGCGAACCGGCGTCATCCAGGCGCCGGTCACCGGCGTGATGGGCGCCAGCTCGACGCGGTGCGTCCGCACGATCCGCGCCGCCCGCGACATGGCGGCCGCATCGGCCGCCGCGCGCTGGGCGCCCGCCCGTGTCATCGTGCTCGTGGCGGCAAACCCCCAGCTTCCATCGACGAGCGTGCGGACGCCGAGGCCATACGACTCGCTGTCGCTCACGCCAGACACCTGGCGCTCGCGCGTCGCGATCGACTGGCGCCGATACCGGCCGACGCGCGCATCGGCGTACGACGCGCCGGCCTTCTTCGCGGCATTGAGCGCTTCGTTGGCGATGTCGAGGGCCGCCGCATCCGCGGCCGGCGGAGCGACGGTTTGGCCGAATGGCTCCACGGCCAGAGGCCCGAAGGCGGCCATCGTCGCCGCCGTTGCTGCTGTCGTTCTGAGGAAGTCGCGGCGTGTCGGAGACATTCGTGTGCGCCCTCAAGCTCCAGAAACGGCCAATGCTAGACCGACAGCCGCACCCGGGGGAAGACTACACCGATATGCCCGCAGCTATCCGGGAGGGGCTGGCGATCCGGGCGGCGTCAGCAGCTGTCTCGCCACACGGCGGGCACCGTTCCGGATGGCGCGCGTCGCGCTCTGAATCGTGATGGTTGCCCTCGAAACGGCGTCAACGTCCTCGCCAACCTTGAACGGATCCCGAATGTCCTTGCCGACGAACTGGTTCTGGAATTCCTTGCGGTCCACCGAGAAATAGCCGTAAGGCTCGCGGTGTTCGGCGACCACCACGCCGGTCAACACGCCGGTCATGCCCATCCCCACGAGCATCTTGATCGGGCCGTCGTACCCGCGCTCGAGCGGCTCGATCTCCGTCGTCCAGAACGCGATCCCGACAACCGTCGAGCCATCTGTCGTGTACGCTTTGAAATGCGGAGGCGACGGCATCTTCGCCGAGAACGACGACGCCTTGGGGAAGAGCTGCTGGAGCTGTTCCTGCAGCTTCTTGTCCTGCGCGGGCTGCCCAGCGAGGAGGATCGTCGAGCCGAGCACCACCGACACCACGATTGTTGACGCGCGCATGTAGAGCGAGATTATCCTTCTCACTCGCGGGACACGTCAACGCAGCGGAGATCCGGAACGCCAGAAGGCCACCATGCTGATTCGAACGACTGCTCCTTTCGTGATGCTGGGAATCGCGCTGGCCGCGGCCGGCAGCTCTCGTGCCCAGGCGCCGCTGGATGAGCGCCTCGCAAAGGCCAGCTACCTCACATGCGAGTTCACGACCATGGCGGTCGGAAACTGGGGCGCCGCTGGCGCGGCCGTCGAAACCAAGCCTGCCAAGTTGTCGCTGGGCTTCAGGGACGTGAACGCGGACGAAGGATCGGCGCGGGTCATCGGACCGTTCGGGCCGGCGGACATCATCGTCCGCCTGACCTCCGGCGCCTTGCACTTCGTCCAGTCGTTCAGTGACGGGCCGATGTACGCGACGACGATCTTTCCATCTGAATCGCGCGGGAAGTTGAAAGCGGTCCACACTCGCCACGAATACACGCAGGTCTCCCTGCCGGGTTATACGTCGCGGCCGGAGCAGTACTACGGCGAGTGCGCGATCGTGAACTAGCCGGGCGGCTCAGCGCCGCAAGTCGGGGCAGACGTACGGAGTATCAGCCAGTTCGAGGGCTAGATCGATGTTCTCATTTCGCAGCTTCAGCCGCAGGGCGAGGCTGCGCTCGTCGATCCTGACGATGTCGGCGCCGTAGCGGGTGATGGGATCCTCGGTGATCGTGAGGCTCGCCGGCGGTTCGAGCGTCCACTGTGCCAGGCGGTAGGTCTCCACGCAGGACGTCATGATCAGCGTCCCGTTCGACAGGAACACGTAGAAGCTCCCGGGCGGACGGCCCTCCGGCGCAGTGACCCTCCAGACCTTGTCGATGAGTGCCTCGCGCGGGGATGCGGCTGGGTCGACAACGCTGGCCGCACGGTCCGCGGCGAGTTCGCCCCGATCCGCGGGCGGCCCGCAGGCAACGAGCCCGCCGAGGAGGAGCCACGCGACTCTGCGCACTACCGGTCGCTACCCACCGGCTCGGTCGAAGCCACCGGGCACGTCGGCGCGAGCATGCGGATCGCCGAGACCTGTATGTGTTTCACGTTGCTCTTCGTTGCCGCCGAGCCACCCTCGTTGGGAGTGCTCACGAGGCCGGTGACCTCCACGCGGTGACCCAGATGGCTCTCGATGTCGGTCCTGTTGCCATCGAGGACGTACGAGGTTGGCAGTTCGGACGGTTGCTGACCCGCGGCAGCCCGTGTCCTCGCTTCTGCGCTCGCCTCTGGTGGCGTTGCCCCGTTCAACATGAACACGTTCAAGGGCTCGCTCGAGTTGGCGAGCACGTCCGCTCTCGACGGCGGGGCCGGTGGCACGCCGGCAGTGCCGCCGACAGACCCGGTCTGTGGCGCGCGATTCACACAGCCTACCGCCACAATCGGGGCGCGGGCCTGGCCGTGCACGGCAACGCATGCCAGCACTATCAAACATCCGCCCAGCAGCTGGTTCGACTTCATACGACCTCCAGTGGTTCGAGCAGGTTTCAACCGCGCTTGCGGTACCGCCCGGTCTTCATCCCTTTTGCCGTCAGCCGTTCGATTTCCGGCTTGCCCATGCGCCTCCCGATCGACTCCTGCGGCGGCGGCTTCCGGTGACGTTTCCCGGGCGCGTCGACCAGTCCGCGACCGTTCGTACTCGAGGCGGTCTTCACTCGGGAAGGCTTCGAAGAGCCGCGGCTCTTCATCTGCTTCAGAAGCTGAGCCGCGTTGTCTCGAATCTGTGCGACGGTACGGCTCAGATGTTCGCGGTCCAGCCAGCCTTCGGTTTTGGCCTGCACGGTGCCGATCAGGAAGCCGACCTGCTCCGCAAAGGCAACGACGTTCCGTTCGATCCGATCGGTCTCGTCTCCGCCGGGCTTCTGAGTGGATTTGCGCGTCTTCGGAGAGGTCTTTGATGGCATGTGGCTCCTCGCAGAAGAGACAGGCAGAATCCATGCCACTCACGGGCAGGGAACGGGGAACAGGGAACGGGGAACGGGAGGGATCAGGGATCGGGGATCGGGGGACTGGGGACTGGGAACTGGGGACTCGGGGCTGGGGACTCGGGACTTGCGATTTGCGATTTGCGATTTGAGATCTGCGATCCGTGATCCGGCCTGTGGTAGGTTACGGGCCACCGCTCGGTATCTCCCGAGGGAGACGCATATGGCACTCACGCTTACGGTGAACGGTCAGACCCACACAGTGGACCTCGAGCCGGATATGCCGCTGCTCTGGGCCATTCGCGAGACGCTCGGCTTGACGGGCACCAAGTTCGGCTGCGGAATCTCCGCCTGCGGCGCCTGTACCGTCCATCTCAACGGGAAAGCCGTGCGGTCGTGCACGCTGCCGCTATCGGCGGTGGGGGAAGGGGCGACGATCACGACAATCGAAGGGCTCGCCGCCGGGGGCGCGCTCAGTGCCGTTCAGCAGGCGTGGGTCACACACCAGGTGCCGCAGTGCGGCTACTGCCAGTCCGGCATGATCATGGCCGTGACGGCGCTCCTCACGGAGCGTCCCAACCCGACCGACGATGAGATAGACGCCTCCATCACCAACATCTGCCGCTGCGGCACCTTCGCGCGCGTGCGGCAAGCGATTCACGCGGTCGCACAGGGTCATGGAGGACACCATGGGTAAATGGACCCGTCGTGCCTTCATTGGCACCGGCGCCCTCGTTGGCGGCGGCCTCGTGATGGGCGTCGCGGGCGTGGTGTTTTCTCCGTCCCGTCACAGCGTCGTCTCCGGTGACGCCGCCGACTCGGGCGAACTCAACACCTGGATCCTGGTGACGCCGGACAACATCATCACCGTCCTGGTCCCGCACTGCGAGATGGGGCAAGGGGCGCAGACGGCACTGGCCATGATGGCGGCCGAGGAGATGGAGGCCGACTGGAACCTGGTTCGAGTGAAGGAGGCGCCCGCGCTCGACGCCTACGCCAATGCCTACGTAGCTCGTGCGTTCACCGGCGATGTTATTCCTGCATCGGTCGTGCGTGCGTTCGACTACGGCACCTATCGGCTGGCCCGTTGGTATGGCACACAGGCAACCGGAGGCTCGACGGCCGTGCGCGGCACCGGACGCTACGGCATGACCGTCGCCGGCGCCGCTGCGAGGGAGATGCTGGTGGCCGCCGCGGCCGCGCGATTCGGCGTGAGCCCGGACGGAGTGCAAGGCTCGCAGCTCTCGCGTGACTCATGAAGCGTCCGGACGTTCCGCCACCTTCGGAGAACTGGCATCCGAGGCGGCGACCCACCCGGTTCCCGCCAACCCGGTGCTGAAGCACCCGGACACGTACACCATTCGGCGAACGGCCCGGCCCCGGCTCGACATTCCGTCCAAGGTGAACGGCAGCGCGGTCTACGGCATCGATTTCACGATGCCCGGCCTGTTGCACGCAGCCATCGAGATCGCGCCGGTCTACGGCGGAAAGCTGGTCTCGGTGGACGCCGCGAAGGCCGAGGCGATGCCGGGCGTGAAACGCGTCGTCCGGTTGGACGAAGCGGTTGCGGTGGTGGCGGATACGTACTGGCATGCGCGCCGCGCGCTCGCCGCGCTCGAGCCGGCGTTCGACGATGCCGGTCATCGCGAGGTCTCGACCGAATCGATATTCGCCGCATTCGACACATCGCTTGGCGCCCCGCCGGTTGTCCCCCAGGAGGCCGCCAAAGTCGTGACCGCGGACTACCGTGTGCCATTCCTGGCCCACGCGACGATGGAGCCGATGGTGTGCACGGCGCGTGTCGAGGGCGAGCGCGCGGAGATTTGGGCGGGTGTGCAGGATCCGCTCAATGCCAGGGCGAACGCGGCCGAGGCGCTTGGCGTTGACGTCGAGCAGATCGCGTTCAACAACCTGCCGCTCGGCGGAGGCTTCGGGCGCCGGCTGCCCAACACCTACGACTACGTCCACATGGGTGCCCGCATCGCCAAGGCGATGTCTCCTGCGCCGGTGAAGCTGATCTGGAGCCGCGAGAACGACATCCAGCACGACTACTATCGCCCGGCCGGCATGGCGAGGTTCGCCGGGGCCCTGGACGCGGGCGGCACGCCCTTGTCGGTGGCCTCACACTACGCCGGGGGTGGCAACGGCGAAGCGGTCTACATGCCCTACACCATTGCCGACAAGCGCGCCGAGGATCATGACGCGCCGCACCCGATACGGCTGGGAGCCTGGCGGTCGGTGCTGAACTCCCAGCATGGATTCTTCAAGGAGTCGTTCATCGACGAGCTGGCACACGCGGCGGGGAAGGATCCATATGCCTTCCGCCGCGACCTGCTGACGGACCAGCCGCGTTTCCGCGCCGCGCTCGACCGGGCCGCAGCGATGGCTGACTGGACCAGCCCGTTGCCCGCGGGCGAAGGCCGCGGGATCGCGCTCGCCGAGAGCTTCGGCACCATCGTGGCCGAAGTGGCGCACGTGGCCGTGACGCCAGAAGGAAAGCTCCGGGTGCGCGACTTCTACGTCGTGGTGGACTGCGGGGACGTCGTCAACCTCGACACTGCGAGAGCGCAGGCCGAGGGCGGCGTGATATTCGGTCTGTCGGCGGCCATGGTGGGCGAGATCACGATCGCGGAGGGCCGCGTCGTGCAGCGAAACTTCCGGGATCACCAGATGATCCATATGGCCGACGCGCCGCGGATCAGCGTGGAGTTCATCCGGTCCGACGCGCATCTGGGCGGGCTCGGCGAGCCGTGCGTGCCACCGGTGGCACCGGCCGTGACCAACGCCATTTTTGCGGCCACCGGCATCCGCGTGCGGGATCTCCCGATCAAGAACCACAAACTGTCGCGTGCTTCTGTTGAAGGTTCGGCAAAGGCGGGCGTGAATCCAGCCTGAGACGGTGGCGGACGAAGGCTGTCCCAGGTGCCTTCGTCCGCGCGGCGGTCGGAGCGCTATGGCGTTGGCACCGCCGTTCGGTTCGCCGGGACGATCTGCGGCTCGTACGAAAACACCTCGCGGCTGCGGGGATTCACAATGACCTTCAGCCACTGAACGTCGTTGTTGCCGGCGGCGGCGCTGTTGCCGAAGGTTTCGACACGCGTAAAGTTCTCGAGGCGGCGGCCCAGGGCGTCCAGGAACGGTTTGTCGATGCGGAAATAGTGCGAGTCGCCGTGGACATACGCGACCGGTTTGCGGAAGGCGATCACTTCGTCGCGCAGCGCCCTCAGATAATCGACAAAGCCGTCCCCGAGCGGTGCCGGGGCGGTCTCCATGAGGGTCCTTGGATCACGGACTGGTGCGCGCGTCGGGTCGGACAGGTCCCAGCCTGGATTGGCCTGCGCGATCAACATGACGGCCGCCGAATCCCGTTCGGCGGCTTCCTTGAATGTCTCCTCCAGCCAGAGGATATTGGCGTGGTTTCGCGCCAGAAATTCTTCCGGGTCCGGAAGCGTGTCGCAGAGGTTGTTGCACGACCCCTGGACGTTCAGCGTGGCGTATGTGACGCCGCCGCCGGTCCACCGACGATTCTCGACGCACGGCACGAGGCCGCTCACGCCCCGGCAGAGAGCCGCCGTCTGCACCTCCTGGCGGATCCGGTGCTTGCCGAGCGAGAACTTCGTGCTGAAGAAGACCTTGCGCTCGTAGTCGAGCCGCTCGCGCGACGAGAACCCGCCGTTTGCCGGGCGATCGCAGTCGGTCCAGTCGTTATCACCGGGTGTGAACATGGCTGGCGCGTTGAGCGCATTGAAGTAGGCGAGCGCCTGCGCGTACAGCGCATCGGAGCACGTGGTCGGCGTGATCGAGTTCGGCGTGCTGCTGCCAGCCTTGAGATCGCCGTTGTGGACGGTGAATGCCAGGTCCTGCCGGTTCATGTCGGCGATGAGATTCGGCACACCGACCGTCGCCTGGAGATCGGAATAGGGAAGATCGCCCCACATCCCAATGGCGTACGATCTGCGGTCTCCTTGTTCGTCCCGCCCCCGGTCCTGGCCGTCGCCGGCTCGCACGCCCGTCACGATCACCGCCACGATCGCGATGACCGCAGCCGGCACCAACGCATTCACCTTCATCATGAAGCCTCCGTCCTGTTGTGGGATTCTCGACCGCCTGATATCACCACGCGCGGGTAACAAACCCGTGAACCGCGTATGATGTCGCCGTGACCCAGGCGCGCGGTTTTTGGGCGCGGCTCCTCCAGGCGTCGTCTCTGGCGACCCTCTTCGCAATACCCCTGTCCATGTCGGCGTTCCAGTCGGGCCACGGCCCATCCCCGCTCGGCTGGGGACAGACCGAGGCCGCGTACGACGGCCGCTTCACGTTCGTCCGATTACGATGGGATTCGGGATTTGGCGGCGGGTTCCGGCGCGGCGGGATGAGCGATGCGTGGAACCACGACTACCCGCGCGCCGAACAGAACCTGATGTCGCTGCTGAACTACTTGACCTTCATCGATTCACGAGAGGACGGCAGCCTTATCCTCCGTTTGAGCGATCCTGACCTGTTCAAATTCCCCATCGTCTACATGTGGGAACCGGGGTTCTGGCAGCTGAACGATCTGGAAGCGGCGCGGTTCCGGGAGTACCTGCTCAAAGGCGGGTTCGCCATCTTCGACGACTTCGAGCAGGAGCAGTGGGACCACTTCGCCGAGCAGATGCGGCGCGTGCTGCCCGACGCGCGCTTCGTCAAGCTCGATCGCTCCCACCGCGTGTTCGACTCGTTCTTCCGCATGACCACCATCGACTTCCCGCACCCGATGATGGGCATTCTCCCGACCTACTACGGCATCTTCGAGGACAACGATCCGAACCGGCGCCTCATGGTAATCGCCAACTACAACAACGACGTCGCCGAGTACCTGGGAGTGGTCGGGCTCGGGTCTCTTCCCGGTGGATACGTCGAACGAGGCGTACAAGCTGGGCGTCAACTACATGCTGTACGGGCTCACTCACTAGATAGGGGAACCGCAATCGCAAAATCGGAAATCGTAAATCGCAGATCTAGATTTCAGATTTCAAATCTCCGATTTGAGATGTTATGCCTGTGCCGATGATTCACGACGTCCAGTTCCGCGAGGAAGCCAAGAAGCGCGTCAAGGTGTTGACGCCACAGACCCGTCGCCAATGGGGGAAGATGAGCGTCGATCAGATGCTCTGGCACGTCAACTGCGCGCTCGAGAATGCGCTCGGCCGCTATCCGATCACTCCACTCAGGCTGCCGCTCCCGAAGTTCCTCCTCAAGTTCGTCGTCATCACGCTGCCCTGGCGCAAGGGCAATACGCCGACGGCGCCGGAGTTCCTCGCGGCCGCATCCCACGACTTCGAGCGCGAACGTGGCCGGATGCTCGCGCTCCTCGACGAATTCGGGGCAGTGCCGCTCGATGCCCAGTGGGGTCCGAGCGCGTTGCTGGGTCCGATGACGGGGCATGAATGGAGCCGCCTGCAGGCGAAGCACGTGAATCACCACCTCCGCCAGTTCGGCGTCTAACTGACTGGCAAGAAGGATCCGATTCCAGGAGCCCGAAGCCCGGAGCCCGAAGTCTGTGAGGCCCCGTATTGATAAAATGGGGCCTCATGAAAAAGCTTCTCGCTATCACGTGCCTGGTTTTCTCGGCGGCTGCGTCGCCGGCCGTCGCCCAATCGTTTTTTGTTGAGGGCGCCGCGTTCGCCAGCATCGAGCGGCGCGCACGGACGGACAGCCCGGCCGGTTCTTCGACCCTGGCCGGCGTAGATGGCACCGTCGCCGGCGGCGGCGCCAGCGTCGGCGCCTGGCTCACGCCGCACATCTCGGTGCGGCTCGAGATGTCGTTCCCGGCCGGCCTGGAGTCGTCTGTGGGCGAAAACATCGGTCTCCCCATCCCGGTCACGTTCCCGCGCGGCCTCATCCCGCCGCTTACCATAACGACCGAGCACTTCGAACGAACCCGCACGTTTGCAGCGCTGCTCGCCTATCACACGGAACGCCGGCGCCGCGTGCAGCTCGGCTACGTTGGAGGCGCGGCGTTCCTGGTCAGGGAGATGCGGCAGACGGTGTCATCGAGCTTCACGCGAGCATCTGACGCCGATCGTGATTCCACCGGAGATCTCTCTTCCCTTCTGTCGGTTTCGAGAGCACGTTCACGAACTACGGTGTGACGGTGGAGGTCGGGCTCGATGCGGATATTGCGCTCTCGTCGCGCTTCTCCGTTGTGCCGCAGATGCGCATGCTCGCCTTCGGCGGAGGCCTCACCCTGCGCCCGGGTGCGGCGTTCCGGGCGACCTGGTGAGTCCGGTCGCTCTTCCCCGGACGATCGAACTGGGCCTCGACACCTTCGGTGACGTCACGCTGGACGGCGGGGCGAAACCACTCTCTCAGGCGCAGACACTACGCCACGTCGTTGACGAGGCGGTTCTCGCCGAACAGGTGGGCGTCGACTACTTCGGCGTCGGCGAGCACCATCGTCCGGATTTTGCCGTCTCGGCGCCTGAGGTAGTTCTCGCGGCGATTGCGGGCAAGACCAGCCGGATCCTTCTTGGATCCGCGGTGACCGTGCTCAGCACGGACGATCCGATCCGCGTCTTTCAGCGGTTCTCAACGCTCAACGCCGTGTCGAATGGGCGCGCCGAAGTCATTCTCGGGCGCGGCTCGTTCACCGAGTCCTATCCGCTCTTCGGATATGACCTGTCGCGTTACAACGAGCTCTTTGAGGACAAGCTCGCGATCTTCGTCCAGCTGCTCGAGCAGCAGCCGGTGACGTGGAACGCGAGGCCCGCGATGACGGGCATGACGGTCTATCCGCCCGTCGAGACGGGGAGGCTCCGGACATGGGTCGGGGTCGGCGGCACGCCCGAGTCCGTCGTGCGTGCGGCCAGGCACGGCCTGCCGCTCACCATCGCGATCATCGGCGGCAGTCCTCGGCGGTTCGCCTCCCTCGCTGAGCTCTATCGGAAAAGCCTCGAGCAGTTCGGAAAGCCGCCGCGGCCAGTGGGCGCGCATTCACCCGGCCACGTCGCCTTGACCGACGAAGCAGCGAAGGAGGAACTGTGGCCTCACTACGCTGCGATGATGACGAAAATCGGCGGCGAGCGCGGCTGGCCGCCCGTCACGCGGGCGCATTTCAACAGCGAGGCCGGCCCTGACGGCGCGCTGGTCGTGGGCTCTCCGGAAACCGTCGCGGCCAAGATCGTACGAACGGTGAAAGCGCTGGGTCTCGCGCGGTTTGACATGAAGTACAGCGCGGGCACGCTTCCGCACGAGAAACTGATGGCCAGCATTGAGCTCTACGGCACCAGGGTCCTGCCGCTTGTTCGGAATGCACTCGCGTAGATTCGATTCAGCTCGGAAGATTCCCGCACGCGCTGTTTCGCTTTCGTGCCGGGCCTCGGGGCAGAGCCGCTGCCCCCAGGGGCACGGAATGCCGCCAAGTGCCTGATTAGAAGGGTGTTGTGACCAGGGCGTCGCCCTGATCACAAGGCGGCACCGTTGTTGACTCCACGGGTGGTCACTCAACTATGAGAGTGATGCGAGCCGCGTTGGTGGTCTGCCTTCTGAGCTGTCCTTCGCCGAGCGAGGCGCAGGGGATCGAAGTGACGCCGCTTGGCGGTTACAGGTTCGGCGGCGACTTCTTCGAGCTGATCACGGAACAGCCCGTGGACCTCGACGGCGCTCCTGTTGTGGGCATCGCGCTCAACGTGCCTCTGTCGGGTCGCGGCTCGTATTTCGAAGGGTTGTTCACGCACCAGCTCGCGCACGTCACCGTCGCCCGGAGGCCGTCATCCGTGCCGGTGAGGTGGGCGATCAGCGTCGATCACTGGCAGGCCGGAGGGTTGCAGGAATTCCAGCGAGGGGCGGTGCGCCCGTTTCTCACGGGTCTGTTCGGGCTCACCCGATACGCGGCGGACGGCGACAACGAAATCCGGTTCGCGCTCAGCGCCGGAGGGGGCGTCAAGCTGATCCCGACACGCCACGTCGGGCTGAGGCTGGATAGCCGTCTGTTTGCAACCTTCGTCGACGCTCAGGGCGAGGCCGTTGCGTGCACGCCGGGCGTCTGCCTCGTTGGCCTGGACGTCGACATCGTCTGGCAGCTGGAGTTTTCAGCGGGCCTGACGGTGGTCTTCTAGCGGATCAGTTTTTCCTTCCGCATCTCCTTGATCGTTTCCTTGACGAGGTCCTTGATGAGCGTCCCCGCGTTCTTCGGGTTCGTCGTTTCGCTGACGCCTGCCCACAGCAGCTTGTCCTTCGAGACGCTGAAAACCAGGTTCTCGACGACTAGGATGGTGTCTTCGCGCGACGATCCGAATTCGTAGGCGACGCCCCAGCCGTACCCGTAGTAGCCCCAGAGCGAGGTGTAGTACCGGCGAGGCCCAATAGGAAGGCGTGTAGGCCTGCTCGGTCTCGGCGCGCACCAGGCGCAGCGTGACGACGCCCTCGACGCCCGCCCGCTCGAACCAGGGCTTGGCCTTGGCGGCGTCCTTCAGCTCCTCACGAGGGACCAGCCGGTAAGCGGCGACGGCGTCCTTGATGCCGATGGCGACGAGCTCGCGGACCAGGGCCTCCTCACTCGAGACGCGGAGGTTCTCGTCCTGGCTGATCACCAGCGCCGCAACCTTCCTCGCCGCAAAGCTCACGCCTGCAGCCTCCGGCGCCTTCCACGTGCTCGTGAATCGGGGAGCGGCAGCGAGCACGGTGCCCAGGCACGCGGCGAGGGCAAGGGCGGGAGCCAGCCGGTGACGCATCAGAGCAGTCCTTCCTTGCGCATCTCGTAAACCGCGGCCGTTGCGATTTCCTTGACGAGCGCGTCAACCTGCGTGGGGTTCGTCGTGCGGCTCTGACCGGCCCACACGAGCTTGTTTTGCTTCATCGAGTACACGAGGGTCTCGATGGAGACGATGGTGTCGGTGCGGATGTCGGTTCCTCCATAGGCGCCGCCCCACCCGTAGCCGTAATAACCGCCCCAGTAGCCGCCGTAATACGGTCCCCCGTATGAAGTCGCCGTGACCTGCTGCTGGGTGCCCACGGGACGCATGACGACGACTCCCGCGATGCCCGCTTTTTCGAACGCCGCCTTGGCCTCGCCTTCCTGTTCGGCTGTTGCGGCCGAGATGAGCGTGTAGGAGGGGATGCCCTCTGCGCCCCTTGCCGTGATCTCTTTTGCCAGCGCGTCCTCCGCGGCCCGCCTCGCGGCCTCGTTCTTGTGCATGACGACGGCCGCCACCTTGTTCCCCTCAGGCTTGAGCGGGAGCGCGTCGGGGGCTTTCCAGGTCGAGACGAAGCCCGTGGTGGCACAGGCCATCAGCGAACCCGAGAGCAGACCGATCGCGGCGATTCTTGAGGAAAAAGTCATGAGTCCTCCCGGACGTGGCTGATTGCTGATTGCGAGAAGCTATCGTAGTCCTCTCCGACGCCGGCGGTGTCCACCAAATCAGGCAGGATTTACACGAGCCGGCTGTTTATCTACTGCCGAGCTTGATGACGACCGGAGGCCGCGATCGCCGTAAGTCGTCTTCCGTGAAACACTTGATTGAAATCAAACGTAAGATCGAGCGTTGGCACGGCCGGTGCTCAGCCGGTCCGAACGGAGGAGACATACAGATGTTCAAGCAAGGTGTGATGGCGGCAGCGATCCTGGCGGTGAGTGCGGTACCAGCCCTGGCGCAAACGCGCGCGGAAGTCGGGTTCAGCCTGGGATGGGTGTTCTCGGACGGCGTGACGACGGAAAGCCCCGTCCTGGCGGGCGACGGCAATCTTTACGACCAGGCCGATCCCAAGGACTCATTCAGCTGGGGGTTCAACGTTGGCGTGCCGGTGAGCCCAAATCTCGAAGTCGGATTCCTTTTCAGCCAGCAGATGTCGGCGCTCGTCGCTGATGGCACCGCCAAGACGGAAGCCGGTGACATGACCGTGAACACGTATCACGGGTACCTGGGCTACAACTTTGGGCCCGACGACGCACCGCTGCGTCCGTACCTTCTTTTCGGCCTCGGAGCGACGAGCTTCGGGAGTGTCGACTACACGACCCGCGCGGGCTTGCCGGGCGAGGTCGGAGGCTTCACGAACTTCTCCACGACGTGGGGCGCCGGTGTGAAGGGTTATGCTTCAGAGCGTGTGGGCTGGAAGGGCGGCATCCGCTGGACGCCGACCTACATTAAGTCCGACGCTGTCGGCTGGTGGTGCGACCCGTACTGGGGTTGCTACGTCGTAGGCGACGCGCAGTACTCCAATCAGTGGGCGTTCGAAGGCGGCGTGCTCGTCAGGTTCTAGTCCTCGAATCTCCGACCGGGCGGGCTTCGGCCCGCCCGGCTCCATCATCTCGGCCCTCCCGGTATGGCGGCACTCCACTCGGCGAAGTCACTCGGCGTCGCGCCCGGCGGCAGAAGATCGGCCGAGGTGTTGAGATCCTGCCATCGCAGGCGTCCCGCGATGCCGTAAGGAAGGACGCGCACGCGCCCGGCTGACGGTTCGACGCGAATCTCCACGAAGCTCTGGTAAAACGGCGCCACGTTGAAATCGAATGCGGCCGAGAGCCATTCGACCGAGAACGGCCAGGCGTCCAGCCTGTTGGTCCACCACCACAAGGGCAGCTTCGGCAGCGTCATGTTGGTTCCGATCTTCTCCCGGACCTGATCGGTGCGCGGATAGTACGCCCAGCCCGCCGTCGCTGGAGAGTCCGGCCAGGCGAGCGCGGTGCCGAAGCTGAGGTACGCGCCCCCTCCGCCGTTGACGAAATGATGAACGGGTGGGCGGCCGGCATCGGGCCGCGCCTCGGCGTAGTACTCGAAATCGTGCGTGTCGCCGGCCATGACGATGGCGACGTCGTGCTGCTTCAGTAGATCATAGATGGCGGTGAACGACTCCGTGTCGCCGCCGAGATAGGCGCCGCCCGCGTAAAACGGATGGCCGAGCACGACCATGATCAGCTTGCCTCGCGCTTCCTCGAGCGCGGCTTCCAGCCATCGCAACTGGACCGGATCCACGCTCCGGACGACGCCCGTGTCCACCGTAATCAGGGCGAAGTCCCGCGTCTGGACGTCGAAAAATGGCGCGCGCTGGAAGCCGGTCGGCACGCCGTATTGCTTGCGGTAGAACGCAGCCCTGCCAATCAGTTCTTCGATCCGCGCGTCCGTCGTGGTGGTGAGGCCGTTGTCCGACGCAACGCGCGCGCGCATGGCCACGCGGGCCGCATCGGCTTGGAGAAATGTCGCCGCGAAGCCTTCGAGCGCGTCGTACCAGTCGTGGTTCCCCGGAATGGCGTAGACGGGCTTGCCGGCCCCCTTCATGGGGAGCCAGAACTTGTTCTCGTAGTCCTTCATCGCACCGGTGGGATAGATCACATCCGAGGAGATCACGATGAACTTCGTCTCGTCGCGTGCGCTGGCGGCGAGAACCTGATCTTTCAGGACGTACTGAGATGCGTCGCCTTCGCCCGGGTCGCCGATGACGAGGAATGAGAAGTCGCTGCCTGCATCGAGTCCCGGCGGAGCCACTGAGTACCAGTCCACCGGGTTCTTGGCGTTCTCGCCTTCGAAGGTCGCCCGGACCATGGCCTCGCGCCACGTGTCGGTTCGTGCTTCGGCCCACGAGTTCCACATACCCGCGGCCCAGTTTTCCGTGTCGAAGAACCAGCTCATCCCGAATACCGGCACGATGGCTGCGATGACAGCCGCAAACGGCAGGCCGACCTGGAGCCCTCGACTGAACGCCGCCCCCGCTGAGTACCGCGCATTGCGCAGCCGGACCGCGAATCGGAGCCGCCGCTCCAGTGCCGCGCGGACGGCCCATCGGCTCGAGCGGCCCCAGCGGGTATCTGTGCCGGTCAGGCACCAACGCCACGCACGGCGCGCGAGGCCGTCGGTCAGCCGGCGGAAGACGACGTGCAGCGGAACGATCACGCCGTAAGCGATCGCGGCCGCCATGAACATGTCGCCGATCACGGCCACGAGCGGAGAGCTGATGCCGAGGCGGGACCGATCGAATCCCATGCGTCCGAGGTGGATGGCGAAGAGGGTGACGATGAAGGACCAGATCCATGCACGATCGATCGGTCCGCGCGCCTGTTCCTCGTCAGCGATCCGGTCGGCGACCTTCGCGATCTCGGGCTCGTCAGGGAGCCGCAGGCTGGCGAAAACCGTGCCGCCGGTGTCGCTCGAGGTAAACACCGGCGATGACACGATGTTCCAGGCGGTGCCGGCGATACGCAGGCCGCCCGCCAGCGCGAGCGTCCAGTTGAGCGCGTACTGTCGCAGCGCCACCACCAGGGCGGCGGCCGCGAGGTTGCCGACGAGCGGCAGCACCCACGCCGCCGGTGCGCCCGCATACTCGCCTCGAACCCCGCGCACGAGATAGCGGCCCGCGTCCACGGCAAACCAGCCTGCCAGCAGGATCGCGATGCCCGTTGCGGCCATGGCCGCGGCATTGGAGACGAGCAGGCCCATCGCGATCGTGATCGCTCCACCCGTCCACGCCGCACGCTGGCCGGCCGTCGTCGACCGCCGGAAGCCGTGCCAGACCTCCGCCAGCCCGGCGCCAATGATGAGCAGCGAGATGAGGCGCGCGCTGCCCTCGCCTGCAAAGAAAGGAGCGAGGAAAACGAGGGCGGCCATTCCGGCCACCAGCGTGCCCACACCGAGATGCCCCCTGTCCTCGCTGGGCTCAGCCTTCATCGCACTCGCGCCGCAGAATCACGGGCCCGATGATACCCCGCGGCCGATTGGCATCATCGTCGCTATGACAGTGAGTTAGAAACACGCTGACGGGCAGACAAATGAAAAACGCTGAGAAATTCCATCGAATGCAACGCGCGGATGGACACGAAAACCAGCACAAAGTCTGCCCTGCACATGACTAGGACTCGAGGAAGGACAGCGATGATCGTTCGGACTATTCGAAGTGTGCTGCTGCTGACCGCCGCTCTGTTGTTGCCTGTAACAGCATCGGCTGGACCGATATCCACCGGGACCTGGACGTCCATCGCACTCGCCTTCGACGGCACGGCGCCGTTCTGGGGCGGCACGTCATGGGATTGCGCCGCCTGCGGAGTGGGAGACGTGCTGGCTCCCTACGGTCCTCTCGAGTACCTGAGCGACGACGACAAGGCCGCTGCCTTCACCTTTTCCGATCCGGTCATCTCATGGACGCTGGTGTCCAGCCAGACCGCCTGGACCGGGGGAATACTCAACTACGCAAACGGCATCTTTTCTTACAACAACCTGAGAACCCCCGTCACCAACTCGGTAGACCACTACGGACAATTCGCGCTCTTCCGGCAGGTCACGCCAAGCCTTACGCGGTACTTTCTTGGGATCGAGGACATCCCGTTGAGTGCGTTGCAGAACGATCTCGACTACAACGACTACGTAGTGTCCTTCTCGGTGCCGACTCCGACGACGCATCAGGTGCCTGAGCCGTCGACGCTGTTGCTCATGGGCACGGCCATGGCGGCCTTGGCACGGCGCTTCCGCCGCAGGAGGGAACAGGCGTAGCCGGCCCACTAGCCTATGGCGCCGGCAAGGCGCACCTTGCAGGACGTTCCGCCGAACCCCGCGCGTGTTGACGCGCGTAATTTGGCCTCAGGGCGTCTGGGCCGTCAGCGCAAGTCCAGGCAGACGAGCTCGGTGGCGCGCGCGTCGCTGTTCCGCGCGTAGAAGAATCCATCCGACAGGGCGGCGTAGCCGCGGGCGACGGCAGGGAGGATCTGCGCGCGGCCGATCGGGCGGAAGGCGTCCGGCGTGGCCTCGGCCATGACAAGCTCGCCGCTCTCCCGGAGGATGAGCAGCCGATCGCCGGCGAGCGTCACGGTGCCGGCACGGAACTTCTCCTCGCTCCACTTCACGGCGCCTGTCTTCAGATCGACGGCTCGAAAGCTCGGGCCGAACTCCTGCCGCCCGTGAAAGCCGTACAGGACGCCGTTTCGATGGACGCTCGTCGCATAGTGGTTCGATAGTACGTCGTCGCTGGCCCAGACCTCGGTGAGCGTGTCCCTGCTGATCGAGAAGACGGCGGCGCCGGTCCCGTAACTCGCCGAAAGGAAGATGAGGTTTCCGAGCACGAGCGGTGTTGCGGCGTTGACGGAGCTGTCCGAGCGTGACCGCCACTCGCGTTCAAAGGCCACCGCGCCGGTGGCGGGATCGAGACCAACGAGACCGCGACGAGTGAAGAAGACAGCGCGCCGTCGCCCGTCCAACACTGCCGCGACCGGCGACGAATAGCTCGCCTCGTGGCGGGTGGCTTGCCAGAGCACAGCGCCTGTGTCCGCATTGAACGCGATGATGCCCCCGCCGTCCAAGCTGTCGCCGATGTTGGCGATGACGCGGCCGTCTTCGACGAGGGGCGACCCGGCTCGGCCGAAGAAACCCAGCCGAGGCGCGAACGCTTTTTGAGTGTCGATACTCCAGACTTTCCGGCCCGTCGCGAGCTCGATCGCATGGAGCTGACCCTCGGCGCCGAATGTATAGACGCGACCGCTCGCCACGACCGGCACCGCGCGCGGGCCCTCGTCGAAGCCGAAGTCGTCGCGGTAGGAGGTTGGGTAGGCGAAGCGCCATTGTGGGACGCCGGTCGCGGCATCGAGCGACTCGACGACCTCTTCGCCGGCCACGCGGTGAAAGAGGATCACCCGGCCGGAGGCGACCACGGGCCCCGCGAAGCCAAGGCCCGTCGGCCGGCGCCACACGACACGGGGCCCGCCTGCCGGCCAGGTCCGGGCCAACGGCGGCCCGCTGTAGGTGCCGTTTCGGTCCGGGCCCAGGAACTGCGGCCAGTCAGCGGCTGACGGGCTCGCCGCCAGCAGCGCAGCCGCCACCCACCATCCTGCCAGCCATCGGCGCATGGCCCAGATGATACCCGCGAACCCCGGCGCACCGGTGCCAGCTCAGGCGCGGATTGACTGGCATCGAAGCTGCTAGTCGGGCAGACGACTGCGTCTCCATGTCTTGGGGAGGCCCTGTGAGAGCAAGCATCGCAACCGGCCCGCGCGCCTTCTCGAGCGACGTTCTGCCCATCGTCTCGACGAGGTTCGATCGGTGGGCACTCCGGCGCATCCAGCTGTCGGTGGAAGCGGCGCGGCTCCGGTTCGTTCTGTGGGACGGGTTCGAGCTTAGACCGAAGTCCGGCCCGCCGGTCGCCACGATCACCTTCAAGAACCGCCGCGCGCTCCTCTCCTGGGTATGGGATCCCGACCTCAATCTCGGCGAGGCGTACATGTTCGGGGCCGTGGAAATACACGGCGACCTCACGGCCATGCTCGAGGAGGTCTATCGCACGCTGACGTCGACCGTGCGGCCCTGGTGGCGGTGGCAGCACGCCAACAACGTGCGCGCGGCCAGGGAAAATGTGCACCATCACTACGATCTGGGCAACGACTTCTATCGGTTGTGGCTGGATCGGGAGCTCATTTACACCTGCGCGTACTTCCCGACCGACGCCTGCACGCTCGAAGACGCGCAGATGGCGAAGATGGATAGGGTGTGCCGCAAGCTTCGCCTGACGCCGGAGGAGCGCGTCGTCGAGGCCGGGTGCGGGTGGGGCACGCTCGCGCTGTTCATGGCCGCGCGGTACGGTGTCACGGTCCGCGCATTCAACATCTCGGGCGAGCAGATTAGGTACGCAAGGGCGCAGGCAAAGCACGCGGGACTGGCCGATCGCGTCGAGTTCGTGGAAGACGACTACAGAAACCTCCAGGGCGAGCACGACGTCTTCGTCTCGGTCGGCATGCTCGAGCATGTGGGGACGTCCGACTATCCGGCGCTCAGTCACGTCATGCACCGCTCGCTTGGCGACCATGGCCGCGGCCTCCTGCACTTCATCGGGCGCAACCGGCCGGCACCGCTGAACCCGTGGATTCGCCGGCGTATTTTCCCCGGGGCCTACCCACCGACCCTTCGCGAGGTGTTCCAAGGCGTACTCGAGCCGCACGAATTTTCGGTGCTCGACGTCGAGAACCTGCGGTTGCACTACGCCAGGACCCTGCAGCACTGGCGTCAGCGGTTCGAAGACGCCTCTGACCAGGTGATCGAAATGTTCGATGAGCCGTTTGTCCGGGCCTGGCGGCTCTACCTGGCGGGGTCGCAGGTGGCCTTCAGCACTGGATGCATGCAGTTGTTCCAGGTCGTATTTGCCCGCGGCTCGACCAATCGGATTCCCCGGACCCGCAGCGCCTGACGGTCGCCCCTCATGGACACCTGCGACGTGCTCATCGTCGGTGGCGGCCCCGCCGGCTCATCGTGTGCGTGGAAGCTCCGTCAGGCGGGGCTCGACGTCGTCATCCTGGACCGAGCGGTGTTCCCGCGCGATAAGGTCTGCGCCGGCTGGATTACGCCGCAGGTGATCGCGGATCTCGACATCGATCTGGGCGATTACGCGCGCGGCCGGACGCTGCAGCCGATCACGGGGTTCCGGACAGGAATTATCGGAGGCCGGCGCGGTATCGAGACCGCCTACGAGCGGCCAATCAGCTACGGCATCCGCCGGTGTGAGTTCGACGACTACCTGGTGCAGCGATCGGGGGCTCGACTGGCGCTTGGCGCAGGCGTGTCGAGCATTCGCCGCGATGGCGTGGGGTGGGTCGTCAACGAATCGGTCAGAGCTGCGATGCTGGTGGGCGCAGGAGGGCACTTCTGCCCGGTTGCCCGATGGCTCAATCCGCCAGTGGAGCGCTCGCCGCTCGTGGTGGCGCAGGAAGCAGAGTTCCGTCTCGACCCCGAAGGGACTTCGTCCTGGAAGGTGGCGCCGCAGACACCAGAGCTCTACTTCTGTCGCGATCTCGCCGGATATGGCTGGTGCTTTCGCAAGGGCGACTACGTCAACATCGGCCTCGGTCGACTGGATCGCCATGCGTTGCCGCTGGCAACCGAAGAGTTCGTCACATTTCTTCGAAGCCGCGGCCTGGTGCCGCCAGGCGCGTCGTGGCGCTGGCGCGGGCACGCCTATCTCACCGCTGCGCCACCGCGCCGACGGGTGAGTGACCGGGGCGTGCTTCTCGTCGGGGACGCGGCAGGACTTGCCTATGCCGAGAGCGGCGAGGGCATCCGCCCAGCGGTCGAATCCGGTCTGCTGGCCGCAGCGGCTCTGGTGGACACGGCCGGCGGTGGCACACGTGGTCGGGTCGAGTCGTACGAGCAGCGGCTGCGCGAGCGATTTGGACTCGGCCAGGCACGGGGAACGTTCTCGCATGTGGCGCCAGGCGTTGTGCCGACGCTGCTGCCCTGGCTGGTCGGCTCACGGTTGTTTGTGCGGAACTTCATCCTTAACCGGTGGTTTCTACACACCTCCCAACCGGCCCTGCGACTGCTTTAGAGGGACCACTCGCCAGCCTGCACAGGGTTGATCCGACCCCCTCCGCCCGATCGTCTCTATGATGTAGGGACGCGTCCCGCGTATTCGCACTTCGAATGGAGTGACGATGGAAACGCTGATCAGCATGGCGATCGGGCTGGGGCTCGCGGCCGCTTGTGGCTTCCGGGTGTTCGTGCCGCTTCTGGTCCTGTCGCTTGGCGCACGGTCGGGGTATGTGCCCCTGTCTCCCGGATTCACCTGGGTGGCTTCCGACGCCGCAGCCATTGCGTTCGGATGCGCGACGCTCCTCGAGGTGATCGGTTTCTACATTCCGTGGCTCGACCACGCGCTCGATATCGCTGCGACGCCGGCTGCTATCGCCGCGGGAATGGTGACGAGTGCGTCCGTCTTCACGGATCTGCCGCCGCTCGTCCGGTTGAGCGCCGCGGTCGTGGGCGGGGGAGGCATTGCCGCGCTTGTCCAGGGTTCGACCGTGGCGCTGCGGGCGGGCTCGACGGCCGCCACCGGTGGACTGGGTAACGTGATCCTTGCGACCGGCGAACTCGCAGGCTCGGTGCTCGTCTCGGCGCTGGCCATCATGCTGCCGCTCGTGGCGATCGTTGTCGCGCTGGTATTCGCCTGGACGGTCTATGCGGTGGCCCGCCGCGTCCTCCGGCAACCCCCGACAGGGGTTTCCGGCTGACGCGTCAGAGAGGGAACGGCCCGCCGGCTACGGCTTGGGGATGGTGAGGGTCTGGCCGACCTTGATCTTGTCGGGATCGGTGAGCGTGCCCTTGTTGGCGTTGAAGATTTCCATGTAGCGCTTCGAGTCGCCCAGGTACTGCTTGGCGATCTTCGACAGCGTGTCGCCCGCGACGACCGTGTACACGCCGAACGCATCGGTCCGCTCAGCCTGGATGTTGGCGACGATCTCGTTCTCCCAGCCGGCGTGGGTCTTGATGTTGTCCCACAGCTGGTTCGCGCCAAGCTGGTACTCGGTCTTCCCGGAGATCTTCAGCTTGCCGCCTTCTTCCTTGACGTCCGGGTTCTTCAACCCGACGGTATTCGCCAGCTGAAACAGATCTTTGTACTTATCCATCAACGCCACGGCTCACCTCCGTACATCACCGCCACGCGCAGCACCCATGCGGCGCCGATCACTTCGCGGCGACCAGTTTCCGGTACCCGAAAAGCAGCAAAACGGCCCCGATGACGGACATTAGCAACCCGGCGGGCTCGCCCGGGCCGTAGAGCTGGATGGCGCGGCCCAGGAAGCCGCCGAAGAGTGCGCCCACGATGCCGAGAAGGGCCGTGACCACGATGCCACCGGGATCTCTTCCCGGCATGACGAGCTTCGCGAGCACGCCAACGATCAACCCGAAGACGATCCAGCCGATCACCCCGAACATGCGGACCTCCTCGCGAAACGGAGAACGGTCAGAACGCGAAGACCATGCCCGCGGCGGCGCGTCCGAAGTCGAGCTTGCGCTCACCCAAGTCCAGGTCGAAGCCGAGCAGTTCGAGAGTCTGGAAGGAGTGGAAGTAGCGGATGTCGCCCCTTATGCCCACGTGATCGCCGAACAGGACCATGATGCCGCCGCCGACGTTCCACGCGAAGTCGGTGGCGTCGTCGCTGAGGAGGCTTTCGCTTGTGAACTCGACGTTGGTCTTGATGATCCCAATGCCCACGGTTCCGTAGGGACGCACGGGCCCGAGCTTGGGTATCAGCATGAAGTTACCCATCGCGGTGAGCACGTCCGACTCGAAGCCCGGCACTTCGCCGAAGAAGTTGTCGACGAAGGCGATTTCCGCCTCGAAGCCGACGATTGGCCCCATCGCGCCAAACCCCACGCCGATGTTCAGCTTCTTGTCCTCGCAGTCTTCGATCTCGGGACAGCCGGCATCGCCACCGAAGTTGTATCCGAAGAGAGGGCTGATGAACCCCTGAGCGGCTGTCTCACGGACCGAGACTGCGGAGAAGGTCAGCGTCGCAATCCCCACGAGCACCGCACGCGTCAGCACATTCGTTGTCATTCGCACCTCAGAGTTCAACGTTAGCACGGTCGTCTTTTACCAAAGCTCAACCATGAAGCACCACGACGGTGCCGATCGAATGGATCAGGAGCCGGCAATCGGCTGCAACAAATCCTCGACCGCCCTCAGCAGATCCTGTGGCTGCGCCGGTTTGGCGAGGAATGCCGTGAAGCCGGCAGCCAGCGCCGCCTGCTGCGACGCCGGGTCGGCGTAGGCCGAGAGCGCCAGCGCCGGCAATTGCCGCGCCGGCCCTTCCAGGCGCCGAACGCCGGCGATGAACGACAAGCCATCCTCGTCCGGCATACCCAGATCGGCGACGATGGCGTCAGGCGTTTGTTGCTCGAGCGCGCGGGAGCCCTCGGCGGCCGATCCACACGCGACAACGCGCGCTCCCGCATCACTCAGCACGGCTGCGACCACCTCCCGCGTGGACAGATCATCGTCGACCAGAAGAACCGACCGTCCCTCGAGTGACGTACCGGCCCCGCGACCCTCTGGCGGAGCGCCCGGCCGTGGGGATGGTGCGCTCGTGGCGGCAGGGAGTCGTACCCGGAACGTCGCTCCTTGCCCGAGGCCGCCGCTCGAAACCTCCACGGTGCCGCCGTGGAGTTCGACGAGGTGCTTGACCAGCGCGAGGCCCACGCCCAACCCGCCGTGCCGCCGCGTCAGGCTCTGGTCGGCCTGCCTGAAGCGATCGAAGACGAACGGCAGAAAGGCGGGGTCGACGCCCGCTCCTGTGTCGGCGACGTCGATATCGAGGTAGGCGCCATGGCGGTGCGCGTCCACGTGGATCGCGCCGCCGGCTGGCGTGAACTTGACGGCGTTCGACAACAGGTTCCAGAAGACCTGCTGGAGCCGGTCGGCGTCGCCGCGCACGTGGCAGTCCGCATCGATGTCGAGCCGCACCGTGATCCCTTTTGCCAGCGCCGCCGGGCGAAGCGTGTCGAGCGCGCGCTCGACGGCTTCGCAGATGTCCACGAGCGTCGACTGGAGGCGGAGTTTGCCGGTGATGATCCGCGAGACGTCGAGCACGTCGGAAATGAGCTGCGCCTGCGCCTGTGCGTTGCGCTCCAGTGTGGCGAACACGCGCGGCATCTGGCCCGGATCGATCTTGCCGTCGCGGAGCATGGAGGTCCATCCGAGGATGGCATTGAGCGGGGTCCGCAGCTCGTGGGAGAGCGTCGCCAGGAACTCGTCCTTGAGCCGGTTGGCGCTCTCGGCTTCAGAACGCGCGCGGTGAAGCGCGACCAGCAGGTCGCGCACCTCGTACTGGCGTTGCCGGCTGCGCAGCGCGGCTCTGACCGTGCTGAGCACGGTGGCGATCCGCATCGGCCGCTCGAGCAGCGTCACGTTGCGGAGCGCGTCGATGGACCGGACGACCGGCATCGGCGCTTCGCGCCCTCCACCGCCGGCGAAAAGCAGCACCCCGATGTCGGACCAGGTCGGCTGATCGGCGAGCGTCCGCTGCAACTCGTCGAACGACGGATCCTTGATGGCCTCTTCGAACAGCAGGATTGCGCCGGCGCCATCCGCCTCGAACCGTCCGCAGAGCTCTGCGAGCGACTGACAGATGAGGCAAGACACGCCTGCCCGGCCCAGCACCTCTTCAGTGAGCCGTGCATCGCGCCCTGCCGGGGCATAGATGAGCAGGCACGTGGAGACGCCCTGCCCCCCCTGTTCAGTCATTCCACTGCCCAGATCTCCCTCACGAACGACACGACGTCCTGCCATGGTTGCTCTGGCGACGTTTACGCATGAAACGCTCCACATCCGGATTTGTGGCAACTGCCGAGGCAGTCGAGTGGACGTCAGCGGGATTCCAGAGCGAATTCGCGTGCGAGGAGCTCGTACGACCGCCGTCGCGCCTGATGGTTGTGCGTAATTGTGACAACCATGACCTCGTCGGCGCCATACTCGGTGGCTGCTTGCTCAATGCCTGCCCTGACACGCGCGGGTGTTCCGACGATTCTCCGGCGGCGCGGAGGCCGGAAAGACAGCACCCCGGCTGTTGTTTCCTCCCGTTGAGCTTCGTCTTCGAGGAACGTGAGCGCGCGCTCGACGGTGGGGACAGGAATCAATTCGCCACGATGGAGCAGCATGAACGCCATGGTGGCACTCGCCGCCAGCTGGCGCGCCTCCTCATCCGTGTCGGCGCAAACCACCCAGAGTGCGACCATGACTTGCGGCCCTGTCCGCCACGAAGAGGGTACGAAGTGCTCACGATACCAGGCTGCTGACTCGGCGCCCGCCGGATTGATAAAGTCGGCAAACGCATAGGGAAGGCCGAGCTCTGCCGCCCAGACGCCGCTCTGCGGGGACGACCCGAGCAGCCACGGCTCAGGGCGCTCCGGCCTGCCGGGCAAATTCGCCAGGCGCGCGAAGCGGTGAGCAGGGGCCAGGGCGCCGTTCAAGTATGAGAGGAGCTCCGTCAGGTGCTCCGGAAAATCATCCGGAGGCCCTTGCCGCCGGTCTCTCTGCAAGGCGAATGCGGTGACCGCGTCGGTGCCTGCGGCGCGGCCGACCGCCAGGTCGATGCGATCCGGGAAGAGCCCGCTCAGCATGCTGAACGACTCGGCCACCTTGAACGGGCTGTAGTGGGGCAGCATCACGCCACCGCTGCCGATGCGCAGCCGCGAGGTCACCGACGCGATTGGGCCGATGAGCACTTCCGGACTCGCGCCCGCCAGCATCGGCGAACCATGATGCTCGGCGACCCAGTAGCGATGAAATCCGAGCTGGTCAGTGAGGCGTGCCAGGTCCAGGCTGTTCCGCAGCGCTTGCGACCCGCTGGAGCCCTCGGCGATCGGCGACTGGTCCAGCACGCTCAAACGCATGAGCGTCAGGGTAGCAGAACGGGGAACGGAGATCGGGGATCGGGGATCAGGGATCGGGGATCAGGATCAGGCTGCGAAGGTTGCGGCCGATAGGAGTAACGAGCGGCTGAACGGCGAGCTTCAGCTCGAACTATCATTTGAGGAACGCTGTGGTGATACGAAGGAGTGTTGCGTGAGAGTTGTGAGCAAGGTCGTGAGGGCGGGCACGTCGAACCTGTGGCTGGTGGGCTCGCTGGTGGTCGCGTTGAGCGCCGGGGCCTGTGCAAGTGAAAACGACGCGCCGATGACGCCGACGCCGTCGCCGGGCGCGCCGACACTGACCGCGCCGGCAATCGAGGCGCCGGCGGCTGACGCCCAGCTCGACACGCTGCGGCCCGTGCTCACCGTGCGCAACGGCACGTCGAACCAGAGCGGCACCCGGACTTATGAATTCCAGGTCGCGACGACCACCAGCTTCTCGCCAGTCGCCGTCTTGCGCACGGGCGTGCCGGAAGATGCGTCCGGCCGCACCAGTGTCTCGACCGATCTCGACCTGCAGCCGGCGACTGTCATGTACTGGCGCTCTCGTATGACGCAGGGCACGACGAATTCGGACTGGTCGGCCACCGGATCCTTCAGAACCAGGCCCGTCGGCTTCAACCGGCCTGGCGAGCTGTACGACCCGCTCCAGGGGGACACGGTCGGGACGTCGATTGGCGGCACTTCGTTCGCACCGGGCGAGGGCCTGCGGCTGGACAACGAGAACGCGTACGTGCGGTATCAGCTCGGGCAGACGCTCCCGAGCGGCGAGATGTCGGTCGAGGTCAAGGGCCTGAGGCCCAACCTGCCTGGCTCGGGCGGCGGCTCGAAGTACAAGATCTTTTCGATGATGGATGGCACCGGCGATCTCATCAGCAGCAAGTACCAGCTCAGCGTGCAGTACCGCGGCCTCGAGGGAAACCCGGACAACTGCATCGCGTTCAAGGCCGTGTGGGGCGACGCCGACGTGAAGCTGGAGCCCGATTTCGGGCAGCGCGCGTCAGCCGTCATGGCGCTCGACCCGGCGCGGTGGTACTTGTGGACGGCCACCTGGAACGTGAGCGCATTCCGCCTCGTCGTCCGCGTCGATGGCCCGGGCGGCGCGGTCATTTACGACCGCACGATCTCGGCGCCGCCCGGAACTGGCCCGTATGCCCCGAGTCCGCACTTCGTCTACATCGGCGCCAACAGCGGCGCTTTCGGCACGGAGAACGGCTCGTTCTACGGCGTGACTTTTCGCAACCTCTGGGTGGGGGCCGGCCCCCGCCCTGCGGCGCTCGGCAACGCACTCCGGTAGGCTCCCGACTCCGGGCTCCGGCCCGGAGTCCCACTCCCGCTCCCAGCCCAGGGACTTGCCAACCGCCCTGCGTCTGCGCTAGTTTAATCAAATAGTTAAACTAGTCGATGAACAAGAAAAGACCCTCGCAGCCGCGCCGCCGCTCCGCACGCCGAACACGCCCGCCGGGCGACGATCAGGCCGAGGCGCGCATTCTCGAAGCCGCCCATGCCGTCTTCCTCCGCCGCGGCACGGCCGGCGCACGCATGCAGGAGATCGCCGCCGAAGCCGGCGTGAACCAGGCGCTGCTGCATTACTACTTCCGCAGCAAGGACCGCCTCGCGGAGGCCGTGTTCAGGCGCGCGGCATCGCGGCTGCTGCCGGCTGTCATCGGCGTGCTCGCCTCCGATCGCGCGCTCGAAGCCAAGGTCGACGAGATCGTGACCCTCGAGATCGACAGCCTGCTGGCGGCGCCCTTCCTTCCCGGCTACATCCTCAGTGAGCTCAACCACCATCCCGAGCGCGCGCAGCAGCTCGTGGCGGCGCTGACCGGCATGTCGCCCGAGCACATCGCGCCGCAGGTCCTCGGCTCGCTTCAGAAACAGATCGACCAACGCGTGGCGGCCGGCACGATGCACCCCATCGACCCCCGCCAGTTCGTCGTGAACCTGGTATCGCTCTGCATTTTCCCGTTCGCGGCCAGGCCCATGTTGATGGCCCTTTTCGGCCTCGATCAGGCCGGCTTCGAGCGTTTCATCGAGGGGCGGCGGATCTCGCTCGCCCCCTTCTTCCTGAAGGCGCTTCGCCCATGACTTCAAGAGCCCCGTCGCAGGAGCTGTACACCTTCATCCGCCGGCACGTCGCGGGTGCAGGCCTGGCCCTTGGCCTGGCCGCCACTGCCGGTGCGCAACCGGCATCGGCTCCGCAGGTGTCGCTCGCAACCCTTCAGGACGAAGCCGTGGCGTCCGACCCGCGCGTGGCCCAGCTCCAGCTCGAGGCCGAGCAGACCGAGCTGCGGCTGGAGAACATCGAAGTCGAGCGGCGCCCGTCGTTCCGCGTTGACGGCCTCGGCCAGTACCAGTCGGATGTTCCGACGCCGCCCTCGCCGATACCCGGCGGGCCGCCGCTCTGGGTGCCGCCTCACCAGACGTTTGACGGATCGCTTCGCGTCGACCAGCCACTCGTGTCGCCGGCGATCGAGTCACGCCTGGCTGTCGAACGCGCCGCGCTGGCCGAAGCGCAGGCGCGCGTTCGCACCGCGGTCTTCGGCCGGCGGCAGGAAGTCAACGAAGCGTTCTTTGCCGCCGTGCAGCTCCAGGAACGCCTCAATACCCTGGGGGCGACCATCGCCGTCCTGGAGGAGCTGCTCGGGGATGCGGCGATCCGGGTCCGGGAGCGCGCGGCGCTGCCGAGCGAAGCCGCACGGATCGAAACCGTGGTTCTCGAACGGCGGCGCGACGCCGCGTCGCTCTCGGCGGAGCGGCGGGCTGCGCTCGCCCGGCTCTCCGAACTTGTGGGCCGGACCCTCGCCCGAGGAGATCGAGCTGCCCCTGCCGGATCTTGCCGCGGCCGTGAGCCGCACCCGCGCCGCTCGGACGGAACTCCGGCAGCGGCCCGAGTTCGACCAGTTCGGAAGGACGAGAGAACGCATCGAGCAGCAGCGCGTCGCGGCGTCAGCGCAGGAACGCCCGCGCGTCAGCGCCTTCGGCCGGCTCGGCTACGGCAAGCCCGGCCTGAACTTCATCGCCGATCAGTGGGACACGTACTGGAGCGCGGGGATTCAGCTGCAATGGACGCCCTGGACCTGGGGCACGGCGGATCGTGAGCGGGCCGCGCTCGTACTCCAGCAGAAGATCGTCGACGCCGACGAGGCGGCATTCCGCGACGGCCTCGATCGCGCCGTGCAGGACGACCTTGCGGAGCTCGACCGGCTCGAGGCCACGAGGGCGCTCGACGATCAGATCGTCGCGCTTCGCGAGTCGATCGATCGCGAAACGCGCCTCAGGTACGACGAACGAGCGGTGCCCGCCGCGGAATATCTCGACCAGAGCACGGATTTGCTGGATGCGCGGCTGGCCACGGTCACTCACCGTGTCGAGCTGGCTCGCGCAAGCGCACGGTTGCTGACCACTCTCGGCGTGGAGGTGCGGTGATGATGCGGGCTGGATGGTGTGCAGGGCTGGCGCTCCTGGCGCTCGGATGCGCGTCCGAGGTCGAGCCTGATGCGTACGGCAACGTCGAAGCGATCGATGTCGTCGTCTCGGCCGAGACCGGCGGCCGCCTGGTCACGCTCGACGCGACCGAGGGCGATCAGCTGGCTGAAGGCGCCGCCGTTGGCGCGATCGATGCCGTTCAGCTCGGGCTGGAACGCGATCGGATCGTCGCGGAACGATCGGCGAACCAGTCGCGAGTCGGTGAGATCGGCCGCCAGATCGAGGCGCTGATGTCCCAGCGCGAGGCCGCGGACTCGCGGCGCGCATCGCTCGAGTCCGAACGGCGCATCGCCGAGCGCACGTACGAGCGCATCAAGCGCCTCTACGATCAGCATGCGGCCACCGCGCCGGAGCTCGACCGCGCCGAGCGCGAGTATCGCGCGCTCGTTGATCAGACTCGAGCGCAGGAGCAGGAGGTGACCGGCCGCGCCCAGCAGGTCGAGGCCGCGCGCGCCCAGCAGCAAACCGCACGGCAGCAGGTCCTGGCCGCCGAGTCCCAGATCGCGCTCAACGACGATCGCATCCGGCGCAGCCAGATCGTCAATCCCGTGCCCGGAACGGTGCTCACCGTCTACGCGCGTGCAGGAGAGTTCCTTCAGCCGGGCCAGCCGCTCTACAAGATCGCCAACCTCGCAACCGTGGATGTGCGCGCCTACGTCACCGAGCCGCAGCTGGCTCGCGTGCGCGTCGGCGAGGCCGTGCAGGTCACCGTCGACTCCGGCGCCGGCACGCGCCGCACGGTGCCGGGCACGATCGTGTGGGTCTCGTCGGAGGCCGAGTTCACGCCCACGCCAATCCAGACACGGCAGCAACGCGCCGACCTGGTCTATGCGGTCAAGATCAGGGTCGCCAACGAGGACGGCATGCTGAAGATCGGCATGCCGGTCGACGTACAGCTCCAGGCCCCGGCGGCGGCATCGTGAGCACGAGCGTCACCCCCGCGCATCCAGTCGTCGTCGATCGACTGGTCAAGCGCTTCGGAGAGACAACCGCCGTCGCCGGCGTGACCTTCTCCGTTCGGCCGCAGGAGATCTTCGGCCTCATCGGCCCGGACGGCGCCGGAAAGACGACGCTCTTCCGGATCCTCGCGACCCTGCTCGTGCCTGACGAGGGCAGTGCGACCGTGCTCGGCCTCGACGTCGTGAAGCGACTTGTGGGCGCTCCGCGCGCGGATCGGCTACATGCCGGGCCGCTTCTCTCTCTATCCGGACCTGAGCGTCGAAGAGAACCTGCGGTTCTTCGCCTCGGTCTTCGGCACGACGATCGAGGCGGAGTACGACCGGATCGCGCCGATCTACCGCAGCTCGAACCGTTCCGGACGCGCCGCGCGAGCGCGCTCTCCGGCGGGATGAAGCAGAAGCTGGCGCTCTGCTGTGCGCTCGTGCACCGCCCGGAAATGCTGTTTCTCGACGAGCCGACGACCGGCGTGGACGCGGTCTCGCGCCGCGAGTTCTGGGACCTGCTGCACGCCTCAAAGCCTCCGGGCTCACGATCGTCGTCTCGACGCCGTACATGGACGAGGCCGATCGCTGCGACCGCGTCGGCCTCATGCAGCGCGGCCGCTGCTGGCCATCGACACCCCGGATGGCATCACCGGCCGCTTCGGGCGGCCGCTGTTCGGCGTGCGCGCCGCCGATCGCTACCGTGCGCTCCTCGCGCTGCGGGACTTTCCCCATGCGAGCACGCGTCTATCCGTTCGGCGAGACGCTCCACTACACCGACGCACGCTCGACCGACCCGGCGGTGATCGGCGGAGTGTCGAGGACTGGCTTGGTGCCAAGGGCCTGTCCGACGTGTCGGTGAACGAACTGCGGCCGACTGTCGAAGACACCTTCATGGAGCTGATGGGCGCGCCATGAGCGCACGGAGCTGGTGCATCCAGCGCGACAGGACCTGACGCGGAGCTTCGGCTCGTTCACCGCCGTGGACCGCATCACCTTCGACGTGCGCGCGGGCGAGGTGTTCGGCTTCCTCGGCGCCAACGGCGCCGGGAAGACGACGGCGATCCGGATGCTCATCGGCCTGCTGGCGCCGACCGGCGGCCGCGCGACGGTGGCCGGACACGATGTCGCGACGGCCCCGGACGCCATCAAGCACAGCATCGGCTACATGAGCCAGCGCTTCTCGCTCTACGAAGACCTGACGGTCGCCGAGAACATCCGCCTGTACGGCGGAATCTACGGCCTGCCGGCCGGCGAGATCCGTGCGCGCTCAGAGGCCATGCTGGCACGCCTGGGCCTCGCGCATGCGGCGGCGACGCTCGTGCGATCCATGCCGCTCGGCTGGCGCCAGAAGCTGGCGTTCTCGGTGGCGCTGCTGCACCGCCCGCGGATCGTCTTCCTCGACGAGCCGACGGCGGCGTCGACCCGATCACCCGCCGGCAGTTCTGGGAGCTGATCTACGAAACGGCCGCGTCGGGCACGACCGTGCTCGTCACGACGCACTACATGGACGAAGCGGAGTACTGCGACCGGATCTCGATCATGGTGGACGGCCGCATCGGCGCCATGGGCACGCCGGACCGAGCTGAAGGCCGAGTTCAGCGTCCCGACCGATCGACGAACTGTTCGTTCGGCTGGCGCGCCCGGCGGCAGCGAGACGGCGTGCGGGAGGCTCGCAGTGAGCTCGCTTCTCGCCCTGCTCCGGAAGGAGCTGTACCACATTCGCGCGCGACCGCCGGACGCTTGCCGTCATCGTCCTGATGCCGGTCGTCCAGGTCGTGCTGTTCGGCTACGCCATCCGCACCGACGTCAATCACATGCGCCTGGCGATCGTCGACCCTGCGCCCGACAACGAGACGCTGGCGCTCCGTCAACGCTTCGCGGCGTCTGCCGAGACCTTTCGATGTGGTGGCGGTCCTGCCGGAGGCCGATTCGCTCGAATCGCTCTTTCAGCGAGGCACCGCGCAGGCGGCCGTCGTGTTCGAGCCGGCTTCGCGCGGGATCTGGGCAGGGCGTACCGGCACCTCTGCTGCTCGTCATCGATGCGACCGAGCCGAACACCGGAGGCGCGATTCAAGGCTACGTCACGGCGGTGGTCGCTGCCTTCGAGCGCGACCGGGGCGGCCTCACCTCGATGCGCACGGTGCACATTGTTCCCGCCGTGCAGATGCGCGTTCAACCCGACCCGCGAGAGCGCGAACCTGTTCGTGCCAGGGCTGATGGCGTTCGTGCTGACCATCATCTCGTCCCTGATGACCGCGATTTCGCTGACGCGGGAGAAGGAGACCGGCACGATGGAGGTGCTGCTGGTGTCGCCGCTGCGGCCCTGGCAGATCATCGTCGGCAAGGTCGCTGCCGTATCTGGGGGTCGGGTTCGTCAGCGTGCTCGCCGTCGTGCTCGAGGCGCGGCTCGTCTTCGACGTGCCGCTGCGGGGCAGCGTCACGCTGCTCCTCGCCGAGGGGCTGCTGTTCATCCTGGTGTCGCTCTCGCTCGGCATCCTGATCTCGGCGCGCACCTCGTCGCAGCGGGTGGCAATGATGGGCGCGCTGATCGGCACGATGCTGCCGACCATGCTGCTGTCGGGGTTCATGTTTCCGATCGACAGCATGCCGCGGGCCCTGCAGATCGTCTCGAACGTCGTGCCGGCGCGATGGTTCGTCGAAATCGCGCGCGGCATCATGCTGAAGGGCATCGGCCTCGAGCTCTTGTGGCAGGAGACGCTGGTGCTGGCCGCGATGGCCGTGCTGCTGCTGGCCGTGAGCGCGCGCTCTTTCCACGAGCGGCTGGAGTAGCGATGCGCCGGATGCTCGTGCTGGCCCGGGCGGAAGTGCTGCACGTCACGCGCGATCGGGCGACGCTCGCCCAGATGCTCATCATGCCGATCGTGCAGCTGCTCGTGCTGTCGAACGCGGCCACCTTCGAGGTGCGGGACACGTCGGCCTACATCGTGGACCACGATCACACGCAGGCCTCTCGCGGCCTGGTCGATCGGTTCGCGGCGTCCGGACACTTCCGCGTCGTCGAGCGCGCGGGCTCGCCCGCCCGCGCGGAGCGTGCGCTGCTGGCCGGCGACGCCACGATGGTCCTGACCGTCCCCCACGACTTCGAGAAGTCGCTCGTTCGCACCGGGGCGGCGCCGCTCCAGATTGTCGTCAACGCCGAGAAAGGGTCGGCGGCCGGCATCGTCCAGTCGTACGCCGTGCGGATCCTGTCGGCGTACTCGGCCGAGCTCGGTGCCGGTCGTGGCGGGGCGATGACTGGCGCGCGGGTCGACGCTGCAGGTGCAGCAGCTGGTACAACCCGACGCTCAACTACCGGCACTACATGGTGCCCGGGATCCTGGTCTCCCTGGTCACGATGATCGCGACGCTCCTGAGCGCCCAGAACATCGCGCGCGAAAAGGAGCTGGGGACGCTCGAGCAGCTGAACGTCACGCCGATCACGCGCGCGCAGTTCATCACCGCCAAGCTGCTGCCGTTCTGGGTGCTCGCGATGATCGATTTCGCGATCGGCCTGACCGTGGGATGGCTGTTCTTCGACATCCCGGTTCGCGGAAGCCTGCTGCTGCTGTTTGGTGTGGCTGCCGTTTACCTGACGGTGGTGCTGGCCATCGGCCTGTGGATTTCGACGCTCGTCGAGACGCAGCAGCAGGCCATGTTCGTGACCTTCTTCATCATGATGATCTACCTGCTGATGAGCGGGCTGTTCACGCCGGTCGACAGCATGCCGCGATGGGTGCAGGTAGTCTCGGAATTTACGCCGGTCCGCCACTTCGTGGCGATCTCCCGCGCCATCCTGGTGAAGGGCGCAGGGATCGAGGAAATCGCCCGCCCGCTCCTGATTCTCGCCGCCTACGCGGCGGTCATGTGGACGGTTGCGATTCGCCAGTACTCGAAACGATCGGCGTAACGTTCTTCACTCCGGGGTCCTCCCCCGGCCTTCACTCCGGGGTCCTCCCGGCAATTGAGTCGCGCTCACTTGCAGGGTGTCGGCCATTGTTGGCAGGGAGGCTCGGCCTGGGCCTTCGTGTACACCAGCGAGCTGGTCACTTCCCCCGCCGCCGCGACCGCAGTGACCGTGACGGTCAAGGACTTTCCGTCCGGGCTGAGCACGAACCGCTCTTTGAGGCTTGGCGCCGTCGCCGCAGCCGGACCGCCTTCAGCGACGAGCGCACGGCCGTCCCATCGGGTGGCCAGGCGGAGCGTCGCTCCCTGCGCCGCAGCAATCGTCGTGGTGCCACCCGGACGATAGAGGCGCGCCTGGCTTTCGTTGATGTCGCTGCCCACGGTGACGACGCCGTTGGCGGCCTGCGTGATGTACAGCGTGCCGGGAGTGCCCGTGTTGCCGCCGAGGCCCACCAGGCCGGCGCCGGGGCTGATCTTGCTCGTCTCCCTGGCGATTTTCCAGGTGCCCGAGAGGTCCGGCGACTGGGCCCGGGGTGCGGCCGTCAGGCCCGCAAGGACGAGAACGGCGGCAAGTGCGCGTGGCATCGAAGCCGCCATCACTTCGCCCCCAGATCGAGCGCCACGATCTTCTCGCGGTCGCGCGCATAAAGCGTGGCGCCCACCAGCGTTGGTGCGCTCCACGAGATGGTGTCGAAGAGCTTTACCTGGGAGAGCACGGTCGCGCCTTCGGGCGCCAGCTTGGCGATCGCGAGGTCGCCGTCTTCGTCCACGATGATGGCCTTGTTGTCCGCGTAGACCAGGCTCGCGCGGCCGAAGCCCCGGTGCTGCCACGCCGTCTCGCCGGTCTTGATGTTCACGGCCGTGAGGAACGCCGGTCCGAAATCGCCCGTCGTGCCGTAGACGAAGTCGCCGAGACGCAGCGCGTTGAGATACATGAAGCGCACGCGGTTGGTGAACCACAGCTCCTCGGTATGCGTCGCGTTGCCCTCGCGTGTGAGGCGGATGGCGCGGCTGCCGGCCTTGTAGGCCGAAGACATGAACAGGATGCCGTCCGCACCGTAGATCGGCGGGCTGAAGTTGAAGTCGTTGCCGGGGTCGTGCGGGTGCGACCAGAGGATGCGGCCCGTCGCCGGATCGAGGCCGTTGATGGTGGCGCCGCCGAAGATGACGAGCTGTTCCTGGCCCTGGACGTCGATGAGCATCGGCGAGGCGTCCGACGTGAGGAAGTCGCCGCTCTTCCAGACCACGCCGCCGTCGCTCTGGCGGAACGCCATCACCGCCTGGCCGGGCCCGCCGACGTTGCAGATGATCGTGTCGCGGTAGGCAAGCGGGCTGCAGCCGTACCCCGCCTTGATCACGGGCCTGATGAGCAGTTCCGGTGCGTTGAACGCCTTCACCATGTCGTGCGACCAGAGCACTTTCCCGCTCTGCTTGTCGAACGCGAAGAGCTGCTTGTTGGTGCCGAAGGTGAAGAGACGATCGCCGACAACGAGCGGCGTCGAGTGCGGACCGGCGCCGCGGCTGAAGTCCTCGATCTTCGACGGATACTTGTGTTCCCACACGGTCTTCCCCGACGCGGCGTCGAGCGAGACGACGATCTCTTCGGTGCTCCACGGACCGCGGTCCGTCTTGCCGTTGCCGACGCGGTACATCGTGTAGAGGCGCCCGCCGTCGGCCACGATGGTCGAGTGGCCCGTCCCGAGCGGCCTGGACCACAGTGTCGGGGGACCCGTGGGCGGCCAGGAGTCGGCCAGGCGCGGTGCGCCAGCCACCATGAAGTTCCTCGCCGGCCCTCCGAACTGCCGCCAGGCCGCGTTCTGAGGGACCTGGGCGACGATGCTAACCGCTAACAGCCCCGCCAGCAGGCCGAGGCCGAGTATCGACAGGAGAGGTGAAACCAAACGACGCGGCATGAAGCCTCCATCGACAAAAGGGTCGGGCACGATTTTCCGGCCGCCGGCAAAATCATACCCGACCCTGTTTTTTCTCAGTGCGACATCGCGTAAAGCGCCGCGTTGATCCCCACGGCGTAACCGTCCGGCGAGAACTGCAGGAAGAACGCGCGGTCCTCTGCCTCGCGCTCCCACGAGTCTGCGATGTCCGTGTTATGGGTCATGAGCACCATGATGCGGTTGCTCTGGTCGGCGATCATCCTGAAGTTCGCGTGCGGGCTGTCTTCGTCCCGCTCGCGCGTGTCGCCGCCGGTCCGGCGCCACCAGTTGATGTTGGTGACCTGCGGCAGCGTGACGATGTCATACATGGAATGGCGGATGGGATGATCGGCGGGGACATCCACCGCCGTAAATTCCGGAAGGACACGACGGATCTCGGAGACCCACTGCTGCCACGCGGGCGTGCCCCAGAAATCGTCCACCCAGAGGAACCCTCCCTTGAGGAGGTACTCACGCAGACGGGCCACTTCGAGAGGGTCGAACTGCAGCGTGCCGACGTCCGCGGCCATGAGAAACGGGCATCGGAAGAGGTCGGCGTCAGTGAGCCGTACCACCCAGTAGTTGGGATCGCCGCCACTGTCGCGGCTCACCGGCGTTTTCGTCAGCTCCGAGAGCCGGATCATCAGGTTGTGGCCGGCATAGGGATAGTCGGTGGCCCACCCAACGCCCTGCTGTTCGGACCAGACGCTCGTGTACATCATCTTGCAGACGTAGAACGCGCCGTCTTGGAAGCCGGGCGTCGGGACGCGAATCGGTACGCCGGGACCCTCGGGGAGCCGGCCGAAGCGCCCCCCGCCTCGCTGTCCGAACTGCGCGGCCGCAGCCGTGGTGAGCACGACCAGGGCGACGAGCGCCAGGCCCAGGGGCCGGCGCGGCTGACCGATCATCGGTGAAGTCTATCGCAGGCCTACTGCTGGCGTTCCAGAATCCAGGCGATCGGCCCGACGAGCTTTTCGAGGAGCGGCCGCCGGCGCCACGCGCTCAACGTGACCTCGCGGCTTTGCGCAAGGTCACCCTCGAAGTCCTGCGCGAGGCGGGCGGCGACGGACGGGTCTCTTGCCGCCAGGTTCATCTCGTCGTTGTGCTCAAACGATCGGTTGTCGAGGTTGGTCGACCCAATCGCCGACCACAGGTCGTCCACGACGAGCGTCTTCACGTGTGTCATTCCGGGCTCGTACTCGAAGATCCGGACGCCGGTCTCGAGGAGCTGCCCATACATGCGCCTGCTGGCCAGCCGGACCCAGCGCTGATCGGTATGGGGCCCAGGTACCACCACGCGCACGTCCACGCCGCGTGCGACCGTTCGCGCGAATGCCTCCCGGAACGGCTTGTCGGGAAGAAAGTACGGCGTCGAAATACGCACGCTCCGGTTCGCGGACTCGATCAGCGTCTGGAACAGCACGCGCGACACCGTGGCGCGGTCGGCGGGCGAGCTCCCGATCGCGAACGCCGGCGTGGCGCCGGCACGCGTTCTGGGCTTGTAGGTGTTGGATCCGGTCAGGATCTCGCCGCAGCATTCGAGCCAGTTCTCGGCCGCGATGCCTTGCACGTCCGACACGACGGGCCCTTCGATGCGCGCCATCATGTCCCGCCAGGGCGGCTTGCCGTCGGTTGGCAACGCCCACCAGTCCGCGACGCCCGCTCCTCCCACGAACGCGATGCGGCCGTCGACGACCAGCAACTCCCGGTGGGTGCGGTTGTTCAAGCGGCTGAAGCGATGCCACCGGATGGGTTGGTACGGCTCGATGCGGCATCCGGCCTCGCGCAGCGAATCGGTCGCGCTCCCGAACACGCCAAGGCTGCCGATGGCGTCGAGCACCAGAGTGACCCGCACGCCGGCGCGGCCGCGTTCGGCCAGAGCTTCGACGAACCGGTCAGCAGTCTCGCCCTTCCGGAAGATGTAGCACTCCATGTTCACGGTCTCGCGCGCCGCGCGGATGGCGTCGAGCATGGCCGGATAGAAGGCGGCGCCGTTTGTCAGGATCTCGACCGAGTTCCCGTCCTTGAGCGTCGTCTGGCAGGTGGCTTCGATGACGTCGATGAAGTGATCGCTCGCCGCGTCGAGCTCGCCTTCCAGATGGTAGGGGATGTGCGGGGCGAACAGCACCACCAGGATCAGCCAGGTAATGAACAGGCCCCCGATGATCGTAATGGTGAGCACCTGGTCGATCCGGTGCCGGCCTAGCGGTAGTTGCCGAACTGCAGGGCCACGCCGAAATCGTGGCCCTTCAGAACGCGGATGGCGTCCTGCAGCTCGTCTCGCGACGGTGAGGTCACGCGGACCTGATCGCCCTGGATCGAGGCCTGCACCTTCTTGAGCTTCTGGTCCTTGATGTACTTAATGATCTCCCGGGCAGCCTCGATCGGGATGCCCTCCTGGATCTTGGCGACCCGCCGCACGGTTCCGCCGGCCGCATTTTCCAGCTCGCCGAGCTCGAAGTTCTTGATCGGTACGCCGCGCCGGACGAGCCGCGTCTGCACGATCTCCCAGAGCGCCTGCATCTTGAAGTCGCTGTCGGCCGTGAGCGTCAATGTTTTCTCAGCTGCGTTCAGGACGATCTCGGCCTTGGCGTCCTTGAAGTCGTAGCGCTGACCGACTTCCTTCCGCGCCTGGTTCAGAGCGTTGTCCACTTCCTGGAAATTGACCGGCGATGTGATGTCGAACGACGCGTTGTCAGCCATGGCACCCGGCATTTTACCTGTGAATTGCTGGGTACAATGGACGGGTGCCGCCAAGCGATGTCCCGCCGCGCATCGGCATCTCGGCATGCCTCCTCGGCCAGCCCGTGCGATACGACGCAGGCCACAAGCGCGACGGGTTTCTGGTCGAAACGTTCGGACCGCACGTGGAGTGGGTACCGGTCTGCCCGGAAGTCGAGGCGGGGTTCGGCGTACCGCGCGAGACCATGCGGCTCGAATGGCGTCGCGATGCCACGACAGGCACCGGGGGCCGAGGCCGTCCAAGTGCCGCGCGGCATGTTGCGCTCGTCCTTCCGAAGACGGGACAGGATGTGACGGCGACGATGCGTCGGTACGCTGATCGCCGCGCCGCCGAGCTGGTTCACGAGAACCTGTCCGGCTACGTGTTGAAGAAGGACTCACCGAGTTGTGGGATGGAGCGCGTGAAGGTCTACTCGGGCGGCGCAGTAGAGCGCTCCGGGCGGGGACTTTTCGCCGAGGCCCTGATCGCCACGCTGCCAAACCTGCCGGTCGAGGAAGAGGGCCGCCTGGGGGACCCGCGCCTTCGCGACAACTTCGTCGAGCGGGTGTTCGCGTATCAACGGCTGCGAACCTTGTTTGGCCGCCGCTGGAACCACCATGATCTCGTCCGTTTTCACACCGCGCACAAGCTGACGCTGATGGCGCACTCGCCGAAGGCCTACAGCGCGCTCGGCCGCCTGGTGGCGAATGCCGGCAAGCGGTCCAGGTCCAGGGTGGAGCAGGAGTACGAAGGCGGATTCATGCAGGCGCTGAGCGTGGTTGCGACACCGGGCCGGCACGCCAACGTGCTGCAGCACATGGTCGGGTATTTCAAGAAGTCGCTCGACGCTGACGCGCGGCAGGAGCTCCTCGGGCTCATCGAGGATCACCGCCGCGAACGGGTGCCCCTTGTGGTGCCGATCACGTTGATGAAACACCACGTCCGGCGGCAGGGGGTTGCGTACCTCGAGGGACAGGTGTATCTCGACCCGCACCCACGCGAGCTTTGGCTCCGCAACCACGTGTAGGATTACTTTCATGCACTTCCAGCAGCTGGCGCCCTTCGCGCTCGTAGCCGTATCGGCGATCGGGTTGGCCGCTCAGCCCTCTCGAAGCCAGGCGGCGTTTGCAGCGTTCTGGGCCGCCAGCAGCCCTGCGGGGGCTGCCGCATCGATAGACGCCCTCGCGGGCTCCGGTATCACCTTCGATCAGGCGCTCGCACAATTGAAGCAGGGCCGAACGTATCGCTCCGAGGTGGCGCGCGGGATCGTGCGCGCGAGCCATCAGTCGGGCGGGCGCGACTACCCCTACACGCTCGACGTTCCGGAGTCCTACGATCCCGCCAGGCGATACCAGGTGCGTGTGCAGCTCCACGGCGGTGTTGGCCGGCCCGATGCCACGCCACGGGGCGCAGGCGGGATCGGCGCGCTGGCCGGCGAGGAGCAGATTTACCTGCTCCCCACGGCCTGGGTCGAGGCGCCGTGGTGGAGCACCGGGCAGGTCGAGAACCTGCGAGCGACGCTCGACTCGGTGAGGCGAACTTACAACGTGGACGAGAATCGCGTCGCGGTATCGGGCGTGTCCGACGGCGGCACCGGCGCCTACTACGTCGCAATGCGCGATACCACGCCGTACTCCAGCTTCCTTCCCCTCAACGGGTTCATCGTCGTGCTCGCCAACCCGTCGATGGAGCTCCGCGAGGGCCTCTTTCCCAACAACCTGCGCAACAAGCCGTTCTTCGTGGTCAATGGCGGCCAGGATCAGCTGTACCCCGCTGCGCGTGTCGAGCCCTACGTCAAGCACTTCCGTGATGGCGGTGTCGAGACCGAGTACCTGCCCCAGCCCAACGCCGGCCACAACACGGCCTGGTGGCCGGAGGTGAAGAGCTCCTTCGAGGCCTTCGTCCGCAGCCACCCTCGACGGCCGCTGCCGGATACCCTGACCTGGGAGACCGACGATCCGGTGGGAGCCGGCCGGGCGCACTGGGTCGTGATCGATCGCCTCGCGGCACGCGACGATGCTGCGTTGTCCGATCTCAACGACCGCGCCGCGGGCACTCAGCTCAACTTCGGCGTGCGTGCGAGCGGGATGCGCATCACGTCCGTCGTGAAGGGCTCGAACGCCGAGCGCCTGGGCCTTCAGGCTGGAGACCTCGGTACTGGGCATCAATGGGCGCGATCTGCCGAGCGCCGTGCCGCTCCTGGAACTGCTCGCCGTCTACGACCCGAAGACGACGCTGACCTTCAAGGTGACGCGAGTTGGGAAGCCTGTCGAGGTGTCCGGCCCATATGAGCCAGAGCTGATGCCGAACGTCGTCTCGATTTTCCCGCGCAATCGCCCGTCGGGCCGCGTGGATCTCGTCCGGGACGGCAACACGGTTCGCGCCACGACGCGCGGCGTCGCGGCGTTCACGCTGCTCCTGTCGCCGGACATGTTCGATTTCTCGAAGCCGATCACCGTGGTGGCCAACGGCCGCACGGTTTTCGAGGGGCGAGCGACACCGAGTGTCCTTACGCTTCTCAAATGGGCGGCCGCCGACAACGACCGCACGATGCTTTTCGGCGCGGAGCTGCGGGTGACGCTGCCATGAACGCCTCATGATCGCCTTCTCAGGCATCAACAAGCAGTACGGCCGCCAGGTCCTGTTCGTCGACGCCTCGCTTCAGATCAATCCGGGAGAGAAGATCGGCCTCGTCGGCCCGAACGGCTCGGGCAAGACGACGCTGTTCCGGATGATTGTCGGCGAGGAGCAGGCCGACGAGGGCGAGGTCTCGGTGCCCCGCAAGATGACCGTGGGGTACTTCCGTCAGGATGTCGAGGACATGTCCGGCCGGTCTGTCCTCGATGAAGCCATTCGAGGGAGCGGGCGGCTCGGCGACCTTCACCATGAGCTGGAGGACCTGCAGCAGGGCATGTCCGACCCGGACCGGGCCGGCGACATGGATCGGATTCTCGCGCGGTTCGGCGAAGTGCAGGAGGAGTACCGACCACCTCGGCGGCTACGCGCTCGAGAGCCGCACGCGCGAGATCCTCCACGGCCTCGGGTTCGACGATGAACGGGTAGACGGCGATGTTGGTGCGCTGTCGGGCGGATGGAAGATGCGCGTCGCCATGGCGAGGGTCCTGCTCGGCGAACCCGAAGTCCTCCTGATGGACGAACCGACGAACCATCTCGACATCGAGTCGATCATCTGGCTCGAATCGTTCCTCAAGTCCCGGTCGGGGGCGCTCGTCATGACCTCTCACGACCGCGACTTCATGAACCGCATCGTCACCAAGATCGCCGAGATCGACGGCGGCGAGATCACCACCTACTCCGGCAACTACGACTTCTACGAGCGCGAGCGCCAGATCCGCGAGACCAACCGCGAAGCGGCGTACGCGCGGCAGCAGGCCATGCTGGCCAAGGAGCAGCGTTTCATCGACCGGTTCGCAGCCCACGCGGCGAAGGCGGCGCAGGTGCAGAGCCGCGTGAAGGCGCTGGAGAAGATCGAGAAGATCGAGCTGCCGAAGAAGCGCCGCGTGGTGAAGTTCGACTTTCGTGCGCCGCCGCGATCCGGCGATCAGGTGGTCACCCTCGAGGGGGTGACCAAGGCTTATGGCCGGCGCGTGGTGCACGACGGCCTGACCATGACGATCCGGCGCGGTGAACGGTGGTCGGTGATGGGCAGAAACGGGGCGGGCAAGTCGACGCTGCTGAAGATGATCGCCGGAGCAGTGGCGCCCGACGCGGGATCGATTCAGCTCGGGGCGAGCCTCAAGATGGGTTACTTCGCGCAGCAGGCGCTCGATCTCCTCGACCCGGACCTGACCGTCGAGGAGCAGCTGCAGAAGGACTTTCCACACGAGGGCATCGGCGTGCTGCGCAACCTGGCGGGTGCGTTCCAGTTTTCGGGTGACGAGATCGACAAGAAGATCCGCGCGCTCTCCGGCGGTGAGAAGACGCGCCTGGTGATGGCCCGCATGCTCCTCAACCCGCCAAACTTCCTGGTGCTCGACGAGCCGACCAACCATCTCGACCTGGAGACGAAGGAGATGCTGTTGGAGGCGCTGAGCGACTTCGAGGGCACGATGCTGTTTGTCTCGCACGATCGTGCGTTCCTCCGAGGCCTGAGCAACCGCGTGCTCGAACTCGGCGGTGAGAGTGGGACTGACGCCCAGCCCCACCTGTACCCGGGTTCCTACGTGGAGTACGTCGCGCGCACCGGCCACGAAGCTCCCGGGGTTCACGCATGAATCGTGGACGGCAGCCCTTCTCGTGGGCGTAGCCTTTCAAGGAGCGGGATCGGAATGATGTGGCTCGGCAGAACGCTCGCCGCTGGCATCATGCTCGCAGGGTGCGGCCTGAACGATCAGGCCCGAACGGCTTCGCCGAATCCTTCGGCGGCGGCCCAGGACGCTCCGGAGGTCCGAGCGATGGGCGGCGCCAAGTCGGTGACGACCTTTTTCGTCACCAGTCGGGGACTCGGGAAAGGTGGCGATCTCGGTGGCCTCGCGGGCGCCGACGCGCATTGCCAGGCGCTCGCAGAAGCCGAGAAGGCCGGAGACCATACGTGGCGGGCATACCTGAGCATCAGCGCGACGAGCGCCGGGCCGGCCGTGAATGCGCGGGACCGGATTGGGAAGGGGCCCTGGTACAACGCCGAGGGGCTGCGCATCGCTCGGAACCTCGACGAGCTGCACAGTAGCTCGAACAACATCAACAAGGAGACCGCTGCCACCGAGCGCCTCGACCCGGTGAACGGCGTGGGCGACACGCCCAACCGGCACGACATGCTGACCGGCTCCCGTCCGGATGGCGCCGCGTTCGCCGGCAGCGAGAATCTGACGTGCGGCAACTGGACGTCGAGTGGGCCAGGCCGTGCGCAGGTCGGCCATCACGACCGCACGGGACAGGGAGCGGAGGCGATGTCGTGGAATTCCGCGCACCCGTCGCGCGGGTGCAGCCAGCAGGATCTGGAGAGTACCGGCGGTGAGGGGCTCTTCTACTGTTTTGCCATCGACTGATCCTTCAGCCCAAGCCTCTCGACATCTTTCAGGCCTGACAGATCGGACACCAGTAGGTGAGTCTGGCGTCTGGACCCGTCTTGGCTGATTGGATCGGTGAGCCGCACTTCCAGCACGGTTGTCCCCCGCGGCCATAGACCCACAATTTTTCAGCGGGGTTCAGGCGGCCGGTGGTGCGGCGCCCATAGCCGGCCGAGATCCGGTCGCTCTCGGGCAGCACGTTGACCCCGAGCAATTTCCTGGCGATCGACAGGAGCGCGTCGACGCGGGCGTCTTCGACCGATGCGGCCGGCACCAGGGGGTTGAGCCCTGAAACAAACAGGACCTCCGACTTGAACACGTTGCCGATACCAGCAACGACGCGCTGGTCGAGGAGTGTCTCCTCGAGCGACGCGGGGCTCGCGCGGATCCGCGCCCTGGCCGCCTGAAGATCGAACGCCGGCTCGAGCAGGTCTGGCCCGAGATGAGCAAGGACTGGGTGGGTGGCCATCTCGCGTGCAGTGAGCAGTGCGGCCACCGGCACGTTGAACGCCACTGCCACGGCTCGCGGGGTCTCGATCGCGATGCGCATGTCGCGCGAGGGCAGCCGCCAGCGCTCGCCGGGGCGATAGATGTGCCAGCTCCCGTGCATGCGCATGTGCGTGTGCAGCGTGAGGCCGCCCGAAAAGGTCATCAGAAGGTGTTTTCCTCGTGCGGTGACCGCCTCGATCGTCTGGCCCATCAGCTCAACGCGCGTGAGCGCAGGGTACACAGACCGGAATCGGGTGACCGGATCGCCGGCCAGCGCGCGTTGCAGACTCCGCGCCGCGCGATGAATCGTGTCTCCCTCAGGCATTTCTGGGCCTTGGTTCTTGGTCCTTGTCCTTGGTCTGTCCCTGGTCCTTGGTCTGTCCTTGGTTCTTCGTCCGTCCTGAGCCCTGAGCCCTAAGCCTTGAGTCCCCAGTCCCGAGCCCAGTCCCGAGCCCCAGTCCCCAGTCCCCAGTCCCCAGTCCCCAGTCCCTAGTCCCCAGTCCCCAGCCCTGTCCGTGGCCCCTGAAGTCCCATGGCGCCGGCCCTGAATCCGGCGTTGACCAGGATCGCAGCGAGGGGATGGAGCGGTGCGGGTGTGCCATCGATTTCCTCGAGCAGCATTCCGCCGAGATGACGTGCGCGAGCGGCCAGCGCACTGGCCAGTTGCCGTGACACACGCCCACGCTCGGGCTCCGCCTCGGGCAGCCAGACGAGCAACAGGCGATCGCCGCGCGCGAGGTAGCCGGCGAGCGCGCCGTCAACGAGGATCACCGTGGCGCCCACGCTCCGCGTCGGCCCGCGCCCCGCCTTTGCCACATCGGCACCATCTCGGGCTTGCCCCGCCGAAGCACTACCAGGTGCAAAGGCCGGAAACCTGACCGCGGTGCCGTACGGGCTCGCCGGATCGGTCGCGGAGAGCACCACGACAGGCGAGGCGGCTTCATCGGACGACGGATCCCTGAGCGAGCGCAGCAGATCGAGCGCTCCGGGCAGCGCGAACTGGGTGGCGCCCAGCCCCGCGACGAAGTACCCGCGCCGAAGCCGGCCGCTGTCTTCCATCGCCTTCAGCACCGGGTAGACCGATCCGAATCCCCCGGGCACGCTTTCGTGTGCGACGGCCTCGCGGGTCAGCACACCGTGGCGCGCCAGCAGTTGCTGCGCCAGGGCGGCGGCCTGCCGCGTGGACGCCGCTCGCGTGTCCCTGGCGTGCGCGCCGAGGAGGCTCCATCGACCTTCTGCAGACGGCGGCACGAGGCGTCGCGATCGGAAGGAAGGCGCGTCGGCGCGACGGGCTCGCCGCCGCGGGGCCGCCGCTCGCGTGTGTGCCCGCAGCGCGTGGAGCGTGTCGTTCGTAATGCGGCCGGCCCACACGAGGTTCCAGAGCGCATCGACCGTCTCTCCCGGGTAGCCGCCGCCGGTCGCATCGTGGAGCGGTCCGAAGAACGATGCGCCGCGGGCGGCGAGGTGCTCAACGATTGCGCGCTCGCGGGTGCCGAGGTCGCTGGACGGGTGATTCTGCGGGCGAAGGTCCGCGAGGTGGTCCGCGAGGTAGAGCGCCACACGGCCATCACGGTCGCCGAGAGGTTCGATGCCCGCCCAGAGAACTTCCCCGGCGGCCATCACGGCATCGAGATGGGCCGGGTCGTAATCCTCGAGCCGCGCCGGCAGTATCCCGGTCTCGAGGATGGACGCCGGCATTGGCGCGCCCTGCAGCTGTTCGACGACGTCGAGCAGCGCGTCGGGTCCGTGCCGGCGCCGGGTGATGCCGTGCCACGTGGTGACGAACCGGCCGAAGGCGGCGTGGTCCACGGGCTCGACTTCGTGCCGCAGCTTCGCAAGCGACCGCCGGCGGAGCATCCGCAGGACGCCGGCATCGGTCCACTCCCGCCGCGTCCCGCCCGGCCGGAACTCGCCCTCGAGAAGCCGTCCCTCAGCGGACAGGCGCAGCAGCACGCGCTCGGCGGCCTCCGCCGACAGGCCGAACCTCGCGGCGAAGTCAGTGGCCGGAAACGGCGCGTGCGTCCGCGCGTAGCGCAGCGCGAGATCGCCGAGCGGGTCGGCCATGGGTTCGAGCAGCGATTCCGGCAAACCTGGCGGCAGCGGCACTCCCAGGCCGTCGCGCATTCGGGCCGCATCTTCGACGGCGAAATACCTGGCGGTGCCGCCAATCCGCGCGCTGATGGCGCGCCCCGCCCGCATGAGAGCCTTGACGCCAAGGGCCACGTCCGCGCTCACGGTTCGCTCGATGATCTCGTCCTGGCTGAGATCGCCGATCGACAGCAGGAGGTCGTGGACGCCATCTTCGGATTTCGCCCGGAACTTCTCGTCGAGGCGCTGCAGCTGCCGCTCCACCGCCTCCATCGATTCGAGGTCGAGCAGCTCGCGCAGCTCGGCATCGCCGATGAGCTCGCGCAGCTGCGCCTGATCGACGGCCAGCGCCTGCGCGCGCCGCTCGGCCAGCGGCGCATCGCCGTCGTACAGGAAGCTCGCCACGTAGCTGAACAGCAGGGACGCCGCAAACGGTGACGGCCGTTCGGAATCGACCGTGACCACGCGCAGCTTTCGGCTGCGGACATCGGCCAGCGTGGACACGAGGGCCGGCATGTCGAAAAAGTCCCGCAGGCATTCGCGATAGGTTTCGAGCAGGACGGGGAAGGACCCGTAGCGCGACGCCACGGCCAGCAGATCTGCCGCGCGCTTGCGCTGCTGCCAGAGCGGCGCCCGCATTCCAGGCCTCCGCCTTGGGAGCAGCAGCGAGCGGCCCGCGTTCTCGCGGAACTTCGATGCGAAGAGCGCCGTCGCGCCGAGCTGCCGCACGACGAGCGCCTGGACCTCGTCCGGATCCGGCAGCAGCAGCCGCGGATCGGGCGGCTGGTCCACGTCCGGGAACCTCACGACAAACCCATCGTCTCCCCAGAGCGTCTCGACGTCGATGCCGGTCTCTTCACGAATCTTGGCGGCGGCCGCCATGGCCCAGGGCGCGTGAATGCGTCCGCCCCTGGGCGACAGGACACAAATGCGCCAATCGCCCAGCTCGTCGCGGACCCGCTCGACCACAATCGTCGCCGCGTCGGGCACGGCGCGCGTGGCGGCCAGCTGATCGCGCAGGTACTGCATCAGGTTTTCCGCGGCGCGCTGGTCGAGATCGTGGTGGCGTGTGAGTCGATCGAGTGCGGCCGATGGCGAGACGCGCAGCAGGTCGTGAACCAGCCGGCCGATCATCAACCCGAGCTCGAGCGGCCGGCCTGGGCGATCGCCTTTCCAGAACGGCATCTTGCCGGGCTCTCCGGGAGCCGGCGACACCACGACGCGATCGTGCGTGATCTCCTCGACACGCCACGACGACGCACCGAGCACGAAGGTCTCGCCGACCGCGGTCTCGAAGACCATCTCCTCGTCGAGCTCGCCGACACGCGCGGCGCCGGGACCGGCGCCCGCCAGGAACACACCGAAGAGGCCGCGATCCGGGATCGTGCCGGCGTTCGCGATGGCCACGCGCTTCGCGCCTTCGCGAGCGGTTACGGTGCCTCCGACGCGATCCCAGGTGATCCGCGGTCTCAACTCGGCGAACTCGTCCGATGGGTAGCGGCCCGAAAGCATGTCCAGCAGCCCGTCGAACGACGAGCGCCCCAGCTCGGCAAACGGCGCGGCCCGGCGCAGCGTGGCAAACAGATCGTCGACCGCCCACGTGTCCATGGAGGTCATCGCCACAATCTGCTGGGCCGCGATGTCGAGCGGGTTGCGCGGGTACCGGGTCGCCTCGACGGCGCCGTCGTGCATGGCTCTCGCCACGGCAGCGCACGCCACGAGGTCGCCCCTGAACTTGGGAAAGATGACACCTTCGCTGACGGCGTCGATCTGATGCCCGGCGCGCCCGATGCGCTGCAGGCCGCTGGCCACTGAAGGCGGCGCCTCGATCTGCACCACCAGGTCGATGGCCCCCATGTCGATGCCGAGCTCGAGCGAGGACGTGGCGACGAGCGCGCGCAGCGCGCCGGCCTTCAGCAGGTCTTCCACTTCGACCCGCTGCGGGCGGGCGATCGAGCCGTGGTGCGATCGGACGAGGATTTCGCCGGCCAGCTCGTTGACGGCGCCGGCGAGCCGTTCGGCCAGCCGTCGGCTGTTCACGAAGATCAGGGTCGATCGGTGCGTGCGAATCAATTCGAGCAGGCGCGGGTAGATGGCCGCCCAGATCGAGGGGCGGGTATCCCCCACGGATGCAGGTCCGCTCGCGATCTCGTCGGCCGTGGTCAGCTTCCTCATGTCCTCGACCGGGACGTCGATGCGGAGGCTCAACCGCTTGCTCGCGCCGGCGTCGACGATCGTGACAGGCCGGAAGCGGAGAGGACCGGCAGGCACCGAGAACTCCGCGGCGATCGCCGTGGCGCCGCTGGCCGCCCGTGCTTCCGCCGCGGCCTCGCGGGAGCGCTGCCGGCCGGTTGGCCGGACTGAGGCGCTCTTGCGACGTGGCCCGGTCGTGTCCGGCACGCTGACGCCGCCGAGGAACCGCGCCACCTCGTCGAGTGGCCGCTGGGTCGCCGACAGGCCAATCCGCTGCGGCGGCTGTTCGCACCGCGCCGCCAGCCGCTCGATCGAGACCGCCAGGTGCGCGCCGCGCTTGGTTGGCACGAGCGCGTGGATCTCGTCGATGATGATCGTGTCGACGCTTCGGAGGGCCTCGCGGGCGTTGGAGGTGAGGAGCAGATACAGCGATTCGGGCGTGGTAATCAGGATGTCCGCGGGATCGCGCTGGAAGCGCGCCCGCTCCGATGCCGGCGTATCGCCGGTCCGAATCGAGACGGCCGGCGTCACGTAGGCCTCGCCTCGCGAGGCGGCAATTCGCGAAATGCCGGCGAGCGGCGCCCGGAGGTTGCGTTCGACGTCAACTGCCAGCGCCTTGAGCGGAGAAATGTAGAGCACCCGGCAGCGGCGGCGCTTGTCGGGCGGTGCGCCGAACATCACGCGGTCGAGACACCACAGGAAGGCAGTAAGTGTTTTGCCGCTACCGGTCGGCGCGAGGATCAGCGTGGATTCGCCGCGGCTGATGACGGGCCAGCCGAGCGACTGGGGCTGCGTGGGCGCGTCGAACGCACCCTCGAACCAGAGACGGGTGGCGGGATGGAACGGCGCGAGCGGAAGAGAAACGGAACGCCGGCCCACGTCGCCATCTTATAATGTGGTCCCCTTGCCGGAGTCGTGGGTGAGGCGGATACGAGGGTCATAACGGACGGAGCGCACTCATGGGTGATGCCGGAGAAGGTCTGATCGATGCGGAGTCGAGGATTCAGGAACGGATGGAAGAGCTCGAGCGCGAGCGCAGCGAGGCACGCCGGCGGGGCGTGACAAGCCCCGCGGAGCTGAAAGCGCGCGAGTCGCTCGCGTCGCTGAAACTGGCGAGAGCGGAGCTGTCGAGCCAGCTTGGCGCCACGACACACGAGCGCCGCCGGGCGCAGATAGCGGAAGCACTCGCCGAAGTCGATCGGCGGATGGCGGAGGTCAGCGCGGTCATCCCGGTGTGATAGCATGGGGGCGAGCTTGCGAAATTGTTCACAAGCTCACCCTTCTCCTGAATACGTGCCATGCAGGGCTGGCTCTTCATCCTCCTGATGATCGTCCTCGGCGCCGCGTTCGGCCTGGTCATGGTCGGCCTGTCGAACGTGCTCGGCCCGAGCAAGCCCACGCCCGAAAAACTCGCGCCGTACGAGTGCGGCATGCCGGCCGTCGGCGACGCCCGCGAGCGCCAGTCCGTCAAGTTCTACCTCGTCGCGATGATCTTCCTGCTCTTCGACATCGAAGTCGCCTTCCTCTACCCATGGGCCATGGCCCTGCGCGACCTCGGCTGGATGGGTTTCGCGCAGGTCGTGATCTTCATGACGCTGCTTCTCTTCGGCTATATCTACGTCTGGCGCAAGGGTGCGCTCGACTGGGGACGTGAGAACGCCTGATGGGTCTTGAATCCGATCTGCCCGACATTCCGGTGCTCACGACCAACGTCGAGAAGATGGTGCAGTGGGCCAGGCGGTCCTCGATCTGGCCCGTCACCTTCGGTCTTGCCTGCTGCGCCATCGAGATGATGGCCATGAGCTGCTCGCGCTACGACATCGCGCGCTTCGGCGCGGAGGTCTTCCGCGGCAGCCCGCGGCAATCGGACCTCATGATCGTCGCAGGACGGTTGTCGCGGAAGATGGCGCCGGCCCTGCGGCGCATCTACGACCAGATGCCGGAGCCCAAGTGGGTGATCTCGATGGGCGCCTGCGCCTCTATCGGCGGCGTCTTCGACAACTACGCGCTGGTGCAGGGCGTCGACCAGGTGGTTCCCGTCGACGTCTACGTCCCGGGCTGCCCCCCGCGCCCCGAATCGCTCATCTACGGCATCGTCCAGCTGCAGCGAAAAATCGATCAGCAGAAGCTGACGTAAATGGATCCGACCGCGCTCGCCGCCTTGATTCAAGAGGCCGTGCCGTCGGCCAGGATCGAGCTCGCCCCTTCGATCGATCAGCAGATCACCCTGTACTCGCACCGCGACGATGTGGTGGCGGTGGCCGGGACGCTGCGCGATCATCCGCAGCTGCGGTTTGCGTTGCTCGTGGAGCTCACCGCCGTCGATCTGTGGCCGAAGGAACCGCGCTTCGAGGTGCTCTATCTGCTGGTGTCGATCGAACACCGCCTCAGGCTGCGCTGGAAGGTCAGGCTGGCCGGGGGAGACGACGCCCGGCTGAGCACCGTGAGCAGTGTGTGGCCGGCCGCGAACTGGCTGGAGCGGGAAGTGTGGGACCTCTTCGGGATCCAGTTCGACCGGCATCCCGACCCGCGACGGCTCCTGATGCCCGAGGATTGGGAAGGGTACCCGCTGCGGAAGGACTACCCGGTGCAGATCAACATGGCGGCGCGCACCACTGAGGCGCTCCAGGTCACCGAGGAGGAGTTCAGGGCGAGCGTGGAGAAGGATCGGCTGGCGCGGCGGTGAACGGCGAAGAGCTCGCCCGCCAGGCGCTTCGTGAGGCCGCGGCGGCCCACAACCTGGCTGAGGCCGACACGGCGCCAATCGTGGCCGCCGCGGATCTCGTCGTGGCCTCGCTCCGGGCGGGCGGGACGCTGCTGGTGTTCGGCAACGGAGGCAGCGCGCTCGATGCACAGCACGTCGCCTCGGAGCTGGTGAACCGGTTCGAACGATCGCGGCGCGCGCTGGCGGCGCTGGCGTTGACCACGGATGCCAGCGTGGTGACGAGCATCGCCAACGACGACTCGTTCGAACGCGTCTTCGCCAGGCAAATCGAAGGGCTTGGGAGGCGCGGTGACGTGGCCCTGGGGATCAGCACCAGCGGGCAGTCGGCCAACGTCGTGGCCGGGCTCGAGACGGCGCGGCAGGCAGGTCTGGCGACGGTGGCGTTGACGGGGCATGACGGCGGCCGCCTCGGGACACTCGCAGACGTGCACGTGAACGTGGCGTCCCGATCCACTGCGCGGGTGCAGGAGGTGCACCGGACGCTTCTTCACGTGTTTTGCGACCTGGTTGAACGCGCTTTTACGGCTAACAGCTAACGATGCCGATCCGCACCGAGACGATGACCGTCAATATGGGGCCGCAGCACCCCAGCACGCACGGCGTGCTGCGCCTCGTGCTCGAGCTCGACGGCGAAACGGTGCTCTCTGCGGCGCCCACCATCGGGTACCTCCACACCGGCATCGAGAAGACGACCGAGCAGAAGAAGTGGCAGCAGGTGATCCCGCTCGTGGAGCGGATGGACTACCTGAGCGCGCAGTCCAACAGCATGGCGTTCTGCCTCTCGGTCGAACGGCTGCTCGGCCTCGAGCTGCCCGAGCGAGTGCGGTGGATCCGCGTGCTCATCGCCGAGCTCCAGCGCATCAACAGCCACCTGGTGTGGCTGGGGACGCATGGGATGGAGGTCGGCGCCGTCTCGGTGATGTTGTATTGCTTCCGCGAACGGGAGCTGCTGCTCAACATCAACGAGATGCTCGCCGGCTTCCGCCTGTTCCCGAGCTACATGCGCGTCGGCGGCCTCCGGGAGGATCTGCCGCGGGGGTTTCACGAAGCCGTCCGCGCGTTCCTCGACCGTTTCCCGCCGAAGCTCGACGAGTACGAGGACCTGCTCACCAAGAACCAGATCTATCGTGAGCGCACGATGCACGTTGGCGTGATCTCGGGCCCTGATGCCGTGGCCTACGGTCTCGTGGGTCCGATTGCGCGTGCGGCCGGCGTGGCATATGACGTGCGGAAGGTGTTTCCGTACCTGGGGTACGAGACCTTCGACTTCCAGGTTCCAACCCAGACCGCGGGCGATGTGTACTCGCGCTACCTGGTGCGGGTCGCGGAGATGCGCGAGAGCGTCAAGCTTTGCCGTCAGGCGCTCGACCGCATAACGCCGGCGGGCGAGTGGGCCGTGGCGGACCCGCGGATCACACCGCCACCCAAGGACCGGGTCTACACGGAGATGGAGGCGCTCATCCAGCACTTCCTGATCTACTCGCAGGGGTTCACGGTGCCAGCCGGAGAGGCGTACGTGGCGGTCGAAGGTCCCCGCGGAGAACACGGGTTCTCGATCGTCTCGGACGGTACCAACCGCCCCTGGCGCGTCAAGTCACGCGCGCCATCGCTGCTCGCCTGCCAGGCGCTGGAACGCATGATCGTCGGCGGGCTCATCGCCGACGTGATTGCCGTCATCGGATCGATCGATGTCGTGATGGGAGATGTGGACCGGTGAGCTTCCATCCCAAGATGGCGTACGACGCGACGTTCCACAAATCGGCCCGGACGCTCACCGAGCCGGGGGAGCCCTTTGCTTACACGCCGGAGAACCTGGCGCGGTTCGAGACGATTGTCGCGAGATACCCGGCCGAACGCCGGCGCTCCGCGGTGCTGCCGGCGCTTTACCTGGTGCAGTACCAACAGGGGTACGTGACGGCGAACGCCATGCGCTACGTCGCCGGGCTCATCGGCATGACCGCCGCGGACGTTGAGGACGTCGTTTCGTACTACACGATGTTCTACACGAAGCCCGTCGGCCGCTTCGTGCTGAGCGTGTGCCGGACGCTGTCGTGCGCCCTGAACGGCGCCGAGCGGGTGACCGACGCACTCTGCGATCGCCTGAACATCGCGCCGGGCGAGACCGACGCGAGCCAGACCTTCACGCTCATCGAAGTCGAATGCCTCGGCGCCTGCGACCGGGCGCCGGTCGTGATGGTCAACGACGCCTGGCACGAGTCGCTGCAGCCGGAAGACGTGCCGGCCCTGCTCGACGGCCTCAGGAACAGGGGCGAAGATTCGCTGTCAGGTTGCCATCACATCGTAGAAAAACCGAGTAGGGGCTAGGGGCTAGGGACTGGGGATTACGTGGAACCGCTGCTGACAAAACATGTGCGCGAGCCGAACGGCTTCACGCTGGACTTCTACCTGCAGCACGAGGGGTACGAAGGGCTGAAGAAGGCGCTCGCCATGCCGCCCGATCAGGTGATCGAGGTCGTAAAGGCCTCGGGCTTGCGCGGGCGGGGCGGCGCAGGTTTCCCGACCGGGATGAAGTGGCAGTTCGTGGACAAGAAGTCACCGAACCCGAAGTACATCGCGTGCAACGCGGACGAGAGCGAGCCGGGCACCTTCAAGGATCACCTGATCATGGAGCGCAACCCGCACCTGCTCATCGAAGGGTGTGCGATCGCGTGCCATGCCATCGGCGCCAAGGTCGCCTACATCTACATTCGCGGCGAGTTCTTCCACGTGCAGCACGTGCTCGAACAGGCCATAGACGAGGCGTACACCAGGGGGTTTCTTGGACGCAACATCCTGGGCTCCGGCGTGGACATCGATGTCTACGTTCACCGTGGTGCGGGCGCCTACGAAGCCGGTGAGGAGACCGCGCTTCTCGAATCGCTCGAAGGGAAGCGTGCCCAGCCGAGGAACAAGCCCCCGTTTCCGGCCGTGGTGGGGCTCTATAACTGCCCGACGGCCGTCAACAACGTCGAGACGCTGGCCAACGTTCCGCTCATCGTGAAGAACGGCGCCGAATGGTACGCGGCGCTTGGCCCCGAAAAGAACGGCGGGCCGAAGTTGTACTGCGTCAGCGGCCACGTGCGCCGGCCTGGCGTCTACGAAGCCTCGATGAACGTGACGCTCCGCGAGCTGATCGACGGGCACGCGGGCGGCGTGCGGGAGGGCCGCACGCTGAAGGCCGTGATCCCGGGCGGCTCCTCGGTGCCGATTCTCCTCCCCGATCAGCTCGATACCCAGGCCAGCTTCGATGGGGTGCAGAAGGCCGGATCGCTCCTCGGTTCGGCGGGGCTCATCGTGCTCGACGACACGACGTGCATGGTGTGGCTGGCCGAGAACCTGCTGCACTTCTACCGCCACGAGTCGTGCGGCAAGTGCACGCCGTGCCGCGAGGGCACGGACTGGCTGCACAAGATCCTGTCGAAAATCGAGCGGGGCGACGGCGAGATGCGCGATCTCGACCTGCTCTCGAGCATTTCGGGCAACATCGGCGGCAAGACGCTCTGCGCCTTCGGTGATGCGGCCGTCACCCCCGTGCTCACGACGCTCAAGCACTTCCGCGCGGAGTACCGAGGCCCACATCCGTGCGGGACGCTGCACGCTGCCGGCGTCCTGGCGCGGGAAGGCGCGGCACGCGCACGCGGGGGCGCATTGACACCACTGCTGGCCGCGCAGCTCGGCCTGACGCTCTTCGTCTTCGTGGCGCTCCTGCACTCGGCCGCCGCCATGGTCTGGGTCGAGCGCAAGGTCTCGGCGCTCCTCCAGCAGCGGTTCGGGCCGACACGCGTTGGGCCCAGCGGTCTTCTCCAGCCTTTCGCGGACGTCATCAAGCTGATGTTCAAGGAGGAGCTGCGGCCCGCGGCCGCGGACAAGATCCTCTTCGCGCTCGCGCCCATCATTTCGGCGACCACGGCGTTTGCGGCATTTGCCGTCGTGCCCTTTGGCGCCCAGACGACACTGTTCGGGCTGCTCGACGAACCCCTGCAGCTGCAGGTGGCCGACGTGAACGTGGCGGTCCTGGTCATCTTTGCCATCGCTTCGATGGGCGTGTACGGCATCGTGCTCGCCGGGTGGAGCTCCAACAGCAAGTACTCGCTGCTCGGCGGCCTGCGATCCTCCGCGCAGATGCTCAGCTACGAGCTTTCCTACGGGCTGTCGCTCGCGGCCGTCCTGCTCCTCGCCAACTCGCTGTCGCTCACCGACATCGTCAATCGCCAGGCGGGCTCGTGGCTCGGTGTGATCCCGCGCTGGTTCGTCTTTTTGCAGCCGGTGGGCTTTCTGATTTTCATGACGGCCGGCGTCGCCGAGACCAACCGCGCCCCCTTCGACTTTCCGGAGGCGGAGCAGGAGCTCGTTGCGGGCTATCACACCGAGTACAGCAGCATGAGCTTCGCGATGTTCTTTCTCGCGGAGTACATCAACATGGTGACGGTGTCTGCTGTGGCAACCGACCTGTTCCTCGGAGGCTGGCACGGGCCGTTCCTGCCGCTCTCGCTCGGCTGGATCTGGTTCCTGCTGAAGGTGAGCGCGATCCTCTTCTTTTATGTCTGGATGCGCTGGACGCTGCCGCGCTACCGCTACGACCAGCTGATGGCCTTCGGCTGGAAGGTGTTGCTGCCCGTCGCGGCGTTGAACCTCATGGTCACGGCGGCGGCCGTGCTGTATTTCGGGCTCTGACGTGACGCCGTTCTACCTGCTCGCCTTCGCAGCCATCGTGAGCTCGCTGCTCGTGATCGCCCAGCGCAACCCGATCTACAGCGTGATGCTCCTCATCGCGTCGTTCGGTGCGCTGTCCGGCCTGTACGTGCTGCTCGAGGCGCCGTTCGTGGCCGTGACGCAAATCATCGTGTACGCCGGCGCCATCATGGTGCTGTTCCTGTTCGTCGTCATGCTGCTGAACGCGCCGCACGAGGATACCGACGAGGATCTGGCGCGGCGCGAGCAAACAGGTGTGCCGTCCACCTCGGGGCTACGCGTGTTCGGCGGCACGCTGGCATTGCTGCTGGGCATCGAGCTCGTGTGGGCAGTGGTCGAAATGGCCCAGGCGTCCGCGTCCACGCCGGCCGCCGCGGTCAGCTCCGTGGCCGAGATCGGTGTATTGCTGTTCACGGAGTACTCATTCGCGTTCGAGGTGACGTCCATCCTTATCCTCGTCGCGATGATCGGCGCCGTGGTCCTGGCCAGGCGAGAGGAATCGGTGGATTGATGCCGAGCCTCAACGACTACCTCCTCCTGTCGGCGATCCTCTTCGCCATCGGCACGGCCGGAGTGCTGATTCGCCGCAACCTGATCACGATCCTGCTCTCGGTCGAAATCATGCTGAACGCCGTGAACCTCACGTTCGTGGCGTTCGGGCGCGAGTTGGGCGCAGCCGACGGGCAGGTCATCGTGTTCTTCGTCATGACCGTGGCCGCGGCAGAGGCAGCGGTGGGCCTGGCGATCGTGATCGCGCTCTTCCGCCACCGCGAGTCGCTCAACCCGGAGACGTTCAGGACGCTCCGGTGGTAGACGCATGCTGCTGCTGATCCCTCTCCTCCCGCTCGTCGGATTCCTCGTCAACGCCACTTTGGGGAGGCGCCTGTCGAGATCCGTCTCCGGCGGCGTGGCCACTGCGGCCATGCTCGGATCGTTCGCCGTCTCGGTCGCGGCATTCCTCCAGGTGCTTGCGCTGCCGCCCGGCCAGCTGGCCATCAGCCTGACGGCATTCGACTGGATCACGGCGGGGGAGTTCAGCGCCCGATTCACGCTTCGTCTCGACCCGCTGTCGGCGGTGATGATCCTGGTGGTCACGGGCATCGGCTCGCTCATTCACATCTACTCGACGGCTTACATGCACGAGGAACGGCCGTCCGAGTTCGCGCGGTACTTCTGGTACTTGAACCTCTTCGCGGCGTTCATGCTCGTCCTCGTGCTCGGGTCGAACTTTCTCGTGATGTTTGTCGGCTGGGAGGGAGTGGGGCTCTGTTCGTACCTGCTCATCGGCTTCTGGTACGAGAAGAAGTCCGCGGGTGATGCAGGCAAGAAGGCCTTCATCGTCAACCGGGTCGGTGACTTTGCCTTCGTGCTCGGCGTGCTGCTTCTCTTCGTGGAGTTCGGCACGATCGAGTTCCACGAGATCGCCCGGGAGGCCGGACGGTTGAGCCCCGAGGCGGCGTTCGGCACGCTGTCGCTCGCGACATTGCTGCTCTTCATCGGGGCGACCGGCAAGTCCGCGCAGATTCCGCTCTTCGTCTGGCTGCCGGACGCCATGGAGGGCCCGACACCGGTCTCGGCCCTGATCCATGCGGCGACGATGGTGACGGCGGGCGTGTACATGATTGCGCGCAACGCCGTGCTGTTCAGCGTGACGCCCGAAACGCTGGCGATCGTCGCCGTGGTGGGGATCGCGACCGCGTTCTTCGCCGGGACCATCGGCCTCGTTCAGAACGACATCAAGCGGGTGCTCGCGTACTCCACCGTTTCGCAGCTCGGGTACATGTTCCTTGCGCTGGGCGTCGGCGCCTATGGCGCGGCGGTTTTTCACCTGTTCACGCACGCGTTCTTCAAGGCCCTGCTCTTCCTGGGATCGGGCGCGGTGATCCATGCGCTCGGTGGCGAGCAGGATGTGCGCCGGATGGGCGGTCTCCGGCACGAGCTGCCGATCACGTACTGGACGTTCCTGATCGGCGCCGTCGCCATATCGGGCGTGCCAGGCTTTGCCGGGTTCTTCAGCAAGGACGAGATTCTGTTCGAGACGCTGGCGGCCGGTCACGTCCTGCTCTGGCTCGTTGGCTTACTGACGGCGCTCCTGACCGCCGTGTACATGTTCCGGCTGGTCTTCCTCGTCTTTCATGGCGAGTCTCGTGCTTCCTCGCACGGAGCTGTTCACGACGAAGGCGCTGGCCATGCCGGCCACGGCACTGCCCGGCACGATGCACCGCCGGCGATGGCGTTTGCGCTCGTCGTGCTCGCCCTGGGATCGGTACTCGTCGGGTATGTCGGCGTGGCTCACGCCCTTGGGGGCCTGGATCGCATCGGAACCTTCCTCGAGCCCAGTTTCTCGGTGGCAGCTGAGGCCGGCGGCGAGATCGCCGAGATCGACCATGAGGCCGAGCGTCTCGAGCTCATCTCGACTGCGATCTCGACCGTCGTGGCCTTCAGCGGTATCGGCCTGGCCGTGTTCTTCTTCCTCCGGCGGCGCGATGCCGCGGCACGCATGGCGGAGCGCTTTGCCGGGCTGCACCGGGTCCTGCTGAACAAGTACTACGTGGACGAGATCTACGATGCGGCCATCCTGAAACCGGTGGCCATCGTGTCGGAAGAGGGTCTCTGGAAACGTGTGGATGCCCAGGTCATCGACGGTGCCGTGAACGGCGTCGGCGATCTCGCCGGGGGCCTGGCGATGGTCCTTCGGCGTATCCAGACCGGCTCGGTACGGGCCTACGCGAGCTCCCTCCTCCTCGGCGTCGTCGTCATCCTGGGGTACTACCTGTGGAGATGACGTTCCCGATTCTGAGCACGCTCATCGGCCTGCCCATCGCGGGCGCGGTGGCACTGCTGTTCCTGAAGGGCACGCCCGAGAACGAGCCGCGCATCCGCCAGGTGACTCTGATCGTGTCTGCGCTCGTCTTCGCCCAGACGCTTCTGCTGTGGGCCCAGTTCGACGCCACATCCGCGGATTTCCAGTTCGTGGAGCGGTACGAGTGGATTCCCGCGTTCGGTATCAGCTACGCGGTTGGCGTGGACGGTATCAGCCTGTTCCTGGTCGTGCTGACCGGGTTCCTGACGCCGCTGGCCCTGCTGTCCTCGTGGGAGTCCGTGCACCAGCGGATGCGCGCGTTCTGCATGCTCATCCTGATGCTCGAGGCCGCGATGATCGGCGTGTTCGTGTCGCTCGACCTGTTCCTGTTCTACGTGTTCTGGGACGCCATGCTGATCCCGATGTATTTCCTCATCGGCGTGTGGGGCTACGATCAGCGCATCTACGCGGCCGTCAAGTTCATCTTGTACACCATGGCCGGCAGCGTCCTGATGCTGCTGGCGATCATCGGCCTTGCGGTCCTGCAGCACGGCGCGACCAACGCCTACAGCTTCGACCTGAACACGCTCTACGAGCTCCAGGTGCCGGCGCGCCTGCAATTCTGGTTCTTCCTGGCCTTCACCTTGGCGTTTGCGATCAAGGTGCCGCTGTTTCCCTTTCACACCTGGCTGCCCGACGCTCACGTGCAGGCGCCGACTGCCGGGTCCGTGATCCTCGCGGGTGTGCTCCTGAAGATGGGCACTTACGGCATGGTGCGGTTCGCGTTCCCGCTGTTCCCGGTGGCCGCGATCTACTTCGCACCGTATCTGGCCACGCTGGCCGTCATCGGCATCATCTACGGCGCGCTCGTGGCGATGGTCCAGCCGGACATGAAGAAGCTCGTCGCCTATTCGAGCGTGAGCCACCTGGGCTTTGTCGTGCTCGGGATTGCCGCGATGAATATCCAGGGCGTGCAGGGCGCGGTTTACCAGATGCTCAGCCACGGTGTCAGCACCGGGGGCCTCTTCATGATCGTCGGCATGCTGTCGGACCGGCGCCACACACGGCTGATTTCCGAGTTCGGCGGACTGAAAGCCGTGATGCCCCGCCTGGTGGCGGCGTTTCTGCTCATCACGCTGGCGTCGATCGGACTGCCCGGCCTCAACGGATTTCCCGGAGAGTTCCTCATCCTGCTGGGCGCGTTTCGCTGGAACCCGGTGCTCGCCGCGCTGGCGGCGACCGGCGTCATCCTTTCAGCGACCTACATGCTCCGCATGTTCCAGCGCGTGAACTACGGCCCGGTGACCAACGAGAAGAACAAGGGGCTGAGCGACCTGACCCCTCGCGAATGGGCCATGGTGGTGCCCGTCGTGGCGCTGGCCATTCTGATGGGCGTGCTGCCAAACCTGTTCATGCGCCCGATGGGGCCGTCGATTGAACGCCTTCTCGACCGGGTGCAGCAGGGTGCGCCGGCCGAGATTCGTGCGGGACGGAAGTGATGTTTCCATCGCTTAACGCGATCGTGCCGATGGCCTGCGTGACGGCCGCCGCCATCGCGGCCCTGATGGCCGAGGCCTTCCGGGTCCGCGGCGAGCGCATGCCGATTGGTCCGCTCGGGGCGATTGGGCTCGTCGGCGCGGCACTCTCGACGTGGCTGCTGTGGGACCGCGACGCGACCAGCTTCGGCGTGGTGGCAGCAGACAACTTCGGGCTGTTCGTCACGGGCACGTTGGTAGTGGTCGGACTGTTGTCGCTCGGAATCTCGGTACCCACGCTCGACCGCGAGCGGCTGCCGCGTGGCGAATACTACGCGGTCATGCTGTTCGGGCTCTCGGGCATGATGCTGATGGCGACGGCCACCGATCTGCTCGTGATCTTTCTCGCGCTCGAGGTCCTGTCGCTTGCCGTCTACGTGTTGACGGCCATCCGCCGGCAGTCGCCGGCCGGCGCCGAGGCGGCGTTCAAGTACTTCCTGCTCGGTGCGTTCTCGAGCGCGTTCTTCCTGTACGGGATTGCGTTCGTCTACGGCCTGACGGGCAGCACACGGCTGGACCGCGTCGGCAGGCTGATGGCCGCGCAGGCGCTCTCGCCCGAGCCCCTGCAGTTGGTCGCGGTCGGACTGCTTCTCGTGGGGTTCGCGTTCAAGGTGTCGGCCGTGCCGTTCCATATGTGGACGCCGGACGCTTACGAAGGCGCTCCTCCGGCGGTCACGGGCTTCATGTCCACGGGCGTCAAAGCGGCGGCCTTTGCGGCCTTCGCGCGCGTGTTCCTGTCCGCGCTGGAGCCGATGAGTGCGGAGTGGCGGCCACTCGTTTGGGGCATGGCGGCGCTGACCATGGTGGTGGGCACCGTGGTCGGCCTGGCGCAGACCAACGTCAAGCGCATGCTGGCGTACTCGAGCATCGCGCACGGCGGGTATCTGCTCGTCGCGCTTGTTGCCGCCAACGACACAGGCAAAGGCGCGATCCTCTTCTATCTTCTGACCTATGCCGTGACGAACCTTGGCGCGTTCGGCGTGATCGCCGCGATGGAGACCAGGGAGCGCGCCAACGATCAGATCAGGGACTACGCCGGCCTCTGGCAGCGTCAGCCGGCGCTTGCGCTGTTGATGACCATGTTCCTGCTCTCGCTCGGCGGCTTCCCACCATTCGGCGGCTTCATCGCGAAGTGGTACGTCTTCAGCGCCGCGCTGACGGCGGGCGACTCCTGGCTCGCCATCATCGGCGTGCTGACGAGCGTGGTGTCCGTCGTGTTCTACCTGCGCATCATCGTCATGATGTACATGACCGAAGGGGATCACCTGGCAGCCGTGGACGTCGTGCCAGGCCCCACGACAGCGGCGCTCCTCGCATCGGCGGCCCTGCTCCTTTACCTTGGCATCCTGCCCACGCGGGTCCTCGACTGGGCTGCGGCGTCGGTGGGGTCGATTTTTTAGGCTTCGGGCTCCAGGCTCCGGGCTCCGGGGACTGCGGGCTCAAGGCTCATGGCTTATGGCGCAATGGCGCAGGGCTTATGGCTCAAGGCTCAAGGCTCAAGAAGACGGTGGCTGCCTGCGTAGTGCCTGCAATGCCCGGATGATCCCGCGCAGGAGCGGCGCCACGGGTCTCAGATACCAGTACGTCGCGCGCATGTAGTCGCGCTGGAGCTTCTCTGCCCCGGCGGCACCGAGGCGAGCAGTCGCTCGACGACGTGGCGGACCCAGACCGGCGCTTCAAAAGCGCCGTAGTCCTCGGCGATCTTCACGGCACTGCCCGAAATAGTCACGTGCGCAGCCACTTTATCTTGACCAGGCGGAACGCCGCTGGTTACATCAAATAGGAGCGCGGAAAGAGGAGAACAACACTTGATCGATTCGCAGACGCTTGAAGCCGGAACCAGGGATCAGGTCCGTGTCAGCTAGGGTCGACCGGGAACTGTCCCTGTCCCTTGTCGCCGCGGCGCTCGAGCAGCTGGCAGGGGAAGGGCCGCAGCAACGGGCGATCATCGAGGCGCTGCCCGGCAATCTGCACCAGGACGCGGTGGACGTCCTGCTGAACGTGGACCATTTCCTTGATGATGCTGACATTCGGGCCTGGGATGAGCGCTGGCGTCAGATGCAGGAGGACCATCTGCGCGGCCTGATTCGGTCCTTGCGGGACGGTGCGTCACGCGAGGTGCTGTTGCGCTTCGACTTCGTGAACGAAATCCCGAATCCCAGCCAGGGAGAGGCTTTCAGGGATCCCTCGCCCGCGGAGCGTGAGCTCCTCGAGCATCTGCTCAGCGGCGAGTTCCCCGGACAGCCAGCCCTTCTCGCGCAACTTCACGGCCTTCAAGTGCGCCGAATCGACGAGAGCGGCAGTCTTGAACTGCGCGTCGCGGTCCGCCAACCCGCCCGCGTGGTCGACCGTGTTCCGGTGAAAGCCGTCACAAGGGCGACCGCCGGCACACCAGTGCGCCTCGAGTTGCATGTGATGGACGGCTTGCTGGACGAGCTCCACATTTACCGCGAGGACGGCGAACCCGTTGCTCGCCTCCCCCTCAAATCTGATCTTCAGGCTCCTAAGCCCTGAGCCCTGAGCCGTAGGCCCTGAGCCCCGCGAAGCCCGAAGCCTGGAGCCCGAAGCCCGGAGCCAGTTATGATGTTCCTCTCCCATGGATCGCTTCTGGCCGTACGCCGACCTTGCCGAGCAGCCGACCGACGAAGAGCTGGCGGCGATCGATCCGGACCTGCACGAGGCGCTCTTCGGCGCCAGGCCGAGACCGTTTTCAATCACCCTCGTCTTCCCGAAACTGGATGTTGACGGCTTCGATCGCGCCCTGGACATGGCCAGGCAGGCGGCGGAGTTCCGCGAGGTCGGCAACGGAACGGCGCGGCGGTTCCGCGCGCGCTTCTGGTCTAGCGATGCCGCACGCTTGCGCGACGTCTTCCAGATCGTCGGGCCGTCGGACCTGACCGAAGTGCTCATCGACGATCGCCCAGTGCCCTACGCCCGCGAGCTGTGGCTGCCGCTCGTCTGGTTCCTCCTTCCCCGGTAAACGGCCGTGCCCCCGAGCGAGACCGAACGCGATCTGCAGCGCCTCGAAAGCGAGCTCAAGCGCCTCGAGGCCGAGTACAACATGTTCTTCGCCGGCCGGCTGCCAAGACCACCATGGGAAACCCGGGGCCGGGTGGACGCCATGGTCAAGCAGTACAATCGCACGCCAATCAGGAACACCGGCGAGCGCTTTCGTTTCGAGTCCCTGCAGTCACGATACGCAGCGCTCGTGGAGCTGTGGGATCGGGGCCTCAGGTCACGTGAGGAAGGCCGGGGCGGTGCGTTCGGTCAGGCACGGGCCACGCCGAAGGTGCCGGAGGCCAGGTCCGAAGGGCCTCGCGTCGTGCACGTCTCGTCGTTCAAGGATCCGATGCAGGAGATGGACAAGCTCCACACCCTGTACGATTCGCTGGTCGAGGCCAGGCGCGAAGTCGGCGAAGACGCTGTCCCCTTCCACAAGTTCGCCGAGCTCGTCAAAGGTCAGGTGAAGAAGCTCACGGCCGCGGGCAGCGACGAGGTGGCATTCCGCGTGTCGGTCAAGGACGGGAAGGTGGCCTTTACGGCGCGGGCGATGAAGACGGAGGGGGAGTAAGGGCGGGGAACGGAGAACAGGGAACGGGGAACTTCTTAGTTCTTCCGTCTAGCTTCTAACTTCTAACTTCTTGAATGAGAGCGGGCCCCGCAGGGCCCGCCCCCAATTGGCGGCTAGATTTTGTTGACGTTGCCGGCCTGTGGGCCCTTGGGGCCGTCCACGATTTCGAACTCCACTGCCTGGCCTTCCTCGAGCGAACGGAAACCGTCGCCCTGGATGGCCGAGTAGTGGACGAAGACATCACTGCCTCCGTCGCGTTCGATGAATCCGTAGCCCTTGGCGTTGTTGAACCACTTGACCTTGCCTGTAATGCGCATCGTTCGTCTTCCTGCTTGCTGCGACGCGAGGGTGCCGCGTCATTGAACCAACCCCGGCGTCGATTCCCGCCGGAGCAACAAAAAAGGGCCGCGGATTTGCGGCCCTTTCCTTTCGGCGCCAGGCCCGCCCGGCGTCGCAGGAGATAATATCGGACTTTCTTCCTTATGCCAAGAGCCCTTCTGAGCGTTTCCGACAAGACCGGCATCGTCGATCTCGCCCGCGGCCTCGCCGCGCGCGGCTTCGAGATCGTTTCGACTGGCGGTACCGCGCGAACCTTGACCGAAGTCGGAGTTCCGGTGACCGGAGTGTCCGAGATCACCGGCTTTCCCGAGATGATGGACGGCCGGGTGAAGACGCTTCACCCGCGGCTCCACGGCGGCATCCTCGCCCGGCGCGACCACCCCGAGGACCTCGAGGCGGCCGGGGCCCACGGGATTGGCCTGGTGGACGTCGTGATCGTCAACCTGTATCCGTTTGAACAGACCGCCCGGCGGCCGGGCGTGACCTTCGACGAGCTGGTCGAACAAATCGACATCGGCGGTCCGAGCATGGTGCGCGCCGCTGCCAAAAACTTCCGCCACGTGCTCATCGTCGTCGAGCCCCAGCGCTATGCGACGCTCCTCGAGCAGTTGGACCGGCCCGAAGGTCCGGCGCTGGCCTTCAGGTTCGAGCTGGCGCAGGCCGCGATGGCCCATACGGCGCAGTACCATCAGGGGATCGCGGCAAAGCTCTATGACTTCACCGTAGAAGGCGGGGCCGTCGTGGCGGCGCCACCCGCCGCCGAACAGTCGGCCGACGGTCTTGGCTTCTCCTTGTTCAAGCTCCGGGACCTCCGTTACGGCGAGAACCCCCACCAGAAGGCCGCGCTCTACCAGGGCTATGCAGAAGGCTTCAAGCCGTGGGACGTGCTGCAGGGTAAGGAACTCTCCTATACGAACCTGCTGGACCTCGATGCCGCCGTGCGCATCGCCCTCGAGTTTGCCGAGCCTGCGGCGGTGGTGGTCAAACACACCAACCCGTGTGGCACGGCCACAGGATCGTCGGCCGCCGACGCCTACACCCGCGCGCGGGATGCGGACAGCCTCGCCGCGTTCGGGGGCATCGTCGCGATCAACCGTCCCTTGGATGTACCCACGGCCGAAGCGGTGGTGTCGACATTCATTGAAGCCGTGATCGCGCCGTCGGTGGAGAGCGCGGCCCTGCCAATCCTGGCACGCAAGGCCAACATGCGGGTCGTGACGACCGATTTCGACGTGCTGCGGTCGCAGTCGACCGACGAGTTGCGGTCGACACTGGCCGGCGTCCTGGTGCAGGAGCGGGATCGTGTCGTCGAGGGGCAGACCCCCTGGTCGGCCGGCTCCCTGGCTGAGGGGGTGCGCGTTGTCACCAAGCGCCTGCCAACCGAGGATGAGTGGGAGGCCATGCGGTTCGCGTGGCGAGTGGGCGCGCACGTCAAGTCCAATACGGTCATCTTCACCGATCGGCAGCGTACGCTGGCCATCGGCGCGGGCCAGATGAGCCGCGTGGATGCCGTGAAGGTGGCGACGGCCAAGGCTGATGGGTCGAACGTCAGCCTGAAAGGGTCCGCCGTCGCGTCGGATGCGTTCTTCCCGTTCCGCGACGGCCTCGACGCGGTGGCCGCCGCGGGTGCGACGGCGGTCGTGCAACCGGGAGGCTCGGTGCGTGACGCTGAAGTGATCGCGGCAGCCGACGAGCACGGTCTCGCGATGGTCTTCACCGGCCGGCGTCACTTCAGGCATTAGCATGACGGTCGCTGTCCAGGCCCCTGTGCTGCGACCACCGCTCAAGTGGGCCGGCGGGAAGCGCTGGCAAGTGCCTCACTTGCAGCCGTTGTGGGCGCCTCACGCGCACCGCCGCCTCGTGGAGCCGTTTTGCGGAGGCATTGCGGTGGCGCTGGGCCTGCTGCCTCGGCGCGCGCTGCTGAACGACACCAACCCTCACCTGATCAACTTCTACCGCTGGCTCCAGCGCGGCCTGCGGATCGACATCCCGATGGAGAACCGGGAGGCGGCCTTTTACGGGCACCGCGACCGCTTCAACGCGCTCCTCGCCGACGGGAAGGCCGAGTCTGCGGAAGCGGCGGCGCTCTTCTACTACCTCAATCGAACGGGGTACAACGGCCTCTGCCGCTTCAACAGCCGCGACGGATTCAACGTCCCGTTCGGGCGCTATGTCCGCATCTCGTACGTGTCCGACTTCTCCGCCTACCGCGAGCTCTTTTCCACGTGGGCGTTTTCTGCTGGCGACCTCCAGTCGGTTCGCCTCGAGCGCGACGACTTCGTGTACGCCGACCCGCCGTACGATGTGGAGTTCACGCAGTACTCGAAACGCCGCTTTTCGTGGGACGACCAGCAGCGCACGGCCGAATCGCTTGCCGAACATCGGGGTCCGGTGGTACTCGTGAACCAGGCCACCGCACGGATCCTCCGGCTCTACAAGAAGCTCGGCTACCGCTTGACCATGCTCGACGGCCCGCGGCGAATCAGCTGCACCGGCGACAGAACGCCCGCCCGAGAAGTTCTCGCAACACGGAACATCTGAGAACAGGGAACGGAGAACAGGGAACACAGGGGGGACTGGCTAGCGCCAGGGCCCAAGGACCAAGGCCCGCCCAAGGCCGAAGGCCCAAGCACCAAGGACCCATCTAGTTCCACCACGGGCGATCGATCCAGTAGACATTGATCGAGTGGCCGATGATGGCCTCAGGCGTTCGCGCGAGCAGGGGCTTGTAAAAGTCCCGCCGGCTCTCGTCGACGAGCACGCCGGTTAAAAGCGTGGCGCTGATAGCGACGTATCCGGGCAGGCGAGGCGCTTTGATCTGCTCGATCGGCACGTACAGACTCCGACCCTGGGAGGTACACCGGCTGGATGCCGTCGTACGCGGGATCGGCGCTGCCGAAGTAGGCCAGGTTGATCTCGGTGACACCCTTGTCGTCCATCCAGCGCTTGAGCGGCTTGAGATCCTGGCCCCAGTCCAGGCTCGAATCGACCAGGTACTCTGCGCCGTGGGCGGGCCCGCCGACCAGCGCGTTGAAAAACGCGAGCATGTCCGGGTAGACCCGGCCGAACTCCAGCGACCATATGGCGATGGCCGCCACCACGATGGCTCCCCGTTTCCGCTCGAGCAGCGCCTTGCACGCGAAAGCCGCCAGCAGCGCGAGGAACGGATACACCATCAGCACATGCCGCAGGCCGATGTTGATGCGCGATGCCATGGCGGCCACGAGGAACACCAGGATCGGTACAAGAACGAAGACGACGGCCGCGCCGTTGCGAGTGGAGGCATTCCTGACGTGCAGGAGCCCGGACCCAGCGAGAGCCAGGAGCGAGACAGGCGTCTTGATGAGGATCGCGACGGGGAAGAAGTACCACCACCCCGTGTCGCTATACGCGCCGGCCAGAAACGCGTATCGCACCTGGGCGTATGCCTGCGTGATCAGGATCCCCTGCGAGAAGGCGTTGGGCAGCAAGTGGCGCTCGTCGATCCACTTCACGAGTTGCAGTACGGCTGGGACGCGCTCCAGCACGCTCGGATCCTCGTGGTAACGAAACAGCCAGGTATCCATTGGGCCGGGTGCATATCTGAACCCGTAAGCTGCCCAGATCGCGCACCATGCCGTCACGGCCAGCACACCGGCGAACAGGCACGCTTGCCTGGGTGACATCGTCCGCGAGCCAGAACACCGACACCAGGAGGAGTGCGACGATGATCGGGCCCAGGACGAGCGCCGTGAACTTCGTGGCGACCGCCATCCCCAGCAACACCGCGCACCCTCCGATGTTTGCGGCGTCGAAGCGGTTGGCGGCCCGCCAGAGAAAGTAGATGGTCCCGAATGCGAAGCAGGTGAACGCCGCATCGGTGGTCACCAGGCTGAAATGTGCGGCGATATTCGGTTCGAAGACGGTGAAGGCCAGCGCCAGCAGGGCCGCCCCGCTTCCCAGCCACTCCTGTGCCCAGAAGAACACGAGCAGTCCCAGGAGCACGCCGACGGTCACCGACATGAATCGCGCACGATAGAGCAGCCGGTCGGCATCGTTATCCCGGTAAAGGAAACGGTGCCCGAGGTTGGACTGCCCGGACGGCCGCCAGTCGATCGGCGCGGTCGCATCGATCGTGGACGTCTCGATGGTGACTGAGGGGACGGTCGAGGAGAGGCAGCGCCGCGAGCATGCGCATCAACGGCGGATGCCCAGGATCAACCCGGAAGTCGTGCCGGGTCAGGGCCGCATAGCCGTGCGCGAGGTGCAAGGGCTCGTCCCAGGTCGCAGACTTCTGCGTGTAGCTGAAGACAGACAGCACGGCGAAGGCCACGAGGATTGCCGCTGCGAACCCAAAGGTGGCAGGACGTCCGAGGCTGAACGGCGGGGAAACCCCCGGCGCATCGATCGCAGGACTGCTGCGTGGCGCACGCCGGGTCTTCGTCCGTGCCATTGGCGGTCGGGTCGCTAGATCCGTTCGAGGATCTCGGCCGTCGAGACGGTGGCCGGCCCGAATTTCCCGACGACGATTCCGGCCGCCACGTTTGCGAGCAAGGCGGCCTCCGAGAGCGTCGCGCCGGCCGCGAGTCCGAGGGTCAGCGTGGCCACGACCGTGTCTCCCGCGCCGGTGACGTCCGACACTTCCCGCGCCGCAGCGGGCGCGGCCCCTTCCTCACGCCGCCGACAGCCACAGGCCCTGGTCGCCACGTGTGATGAGCACGGCCTCGCAGCCGACTTCAGCGCGAATCGCCTGCGCAGCGCGCTGTGCATCGCTCTCGGTCCTGATTCTGGAGTGCGTCGCCTGCTCAGCCTCGTGATGGTTGGGTGTAATGACACTTGCGCCGCGGTAATAGCCCAGGTGCGGCACCTTCGGGTCCACCACCACCGGCGTTCCCGCCGTCCTCTTCTCGACGAGCGTCCGGACCAGCCCGGCGGTTACCGCACCCTTCAGGTAGTCGGACACCAGGATCGCGTCCTGGTCCTTAAGTGCACCAACCTGATCGAGCATCGCGCGCTGAACGTCCGCGCTCGCCTCGGCATCCTCCTCGTAGTCGATGCGCGCCACTTGCTGGTTTCGTTCGGTCACCACCCGCACCTTCTCGGTCGTCAGGCGCGACGGATCGACGACCAGGTGGGTCGCTGGCACGCCGGCCTTTGTCAGTGCCTCGCGGAGCCGATCGGCTGCGGCATCCCGGCCCACGATGCCGATGAGCGAGACGTTCGCGCCGAGGGCGGCGAGATTGTGCGCGACGTTGGCAGCGCCGCCGAGCCTCACGTGCTCGCTGCGGTATCGCACGACAGGCACCGGCGCTTCCGGCGAGATGCGCGAGACGGTGCCCACGATGAAGCGATCGAGCATCACGTCGCCGACGACCAGGATGCGCCGGCCGCCGAGACGGGCCAGGATTTGCCCTGCCCTGGAGCGATCGAGCGCGGAGAGGGTCATGCGTGCGCGGGGGTGGAGCGCGGCGCCGCAAAAGGCAGCGAGAGCACGATGAGCAGCAGCATCAGGAACTCCGAGTCGCCGAAGTTGTACTCGAACAACCCGCCCGCGAGCATGGTGACGAGCGCGGCCAGCGCGACGGCCGCCAGCATCCGCCGTTCGCCGGTGCGAAACAGGCGGCCGAGATCGACAAGCGCCAGGCCCACGAAGGCCAGCCATGCCGCGAGGGCGATCAGGCCGCGCTCGGCGGCAATCTGCATCGGCACGTTGTGCAGGTGCGCCACCACCGGTTCGACGGCCGACGGGTCCCGGAATTCGGGGTAGCGCGCTTCCACCATGGTTGGTCCCACGCCCGTGAGCGGATGCGCCAGCACCATCGCTCGTCCGGCGTTGAGCATGGCCACCCGGTCACGAACGGTCGGATCGTTCATGTTGAAGGTCGACACGAACCGCGCGGTGATACGTGTCGGCGCCGCCGCAAAAAATAGCGCCGCGAGGACGGGCAGAATGGCGAGGAGACGCAGGTCCTTCAGGATGAAGAGGAGCGCCACAGTCGCGAACGCGGCAACCATTGCGGTGCGTGTGAAGGTGAGCGCAATCGCCACCCCGAGCGCCGGCATGACGAGCGCGGCCCACATGCGATCGCGTTCGCCGAAGAGAATGCGCGCGAGCGCCACGCCTATCACCAGCGTCAGCAGCCCGGAGTACGTCATCCAGTGGCCGAGCGATCCCCTGACACGGAGATCCAGGCTGTTGTAGTCGAGGATGCCGTACCTGAAAGATGCCGTAAGCGGCGCTGATGGCGCCTGCCGTCACGATCACCGTCACCATCGTTCCGCCGCGGTGGCCGGAGAGGAATCGGATGCTCACTGGAACCACGAGGAAAAGCAGCAGCTGCTTGGAGTCAGCAAACCCCTGGGCCGGTGCCGGAGAAAAAGCAGCGGAGAGGAGCGTCGCACCGGCGAGAGCGGCGAGAGCCCAGAAAAAGCGCGGCACGACGATCGGCTCACGCCGCGTGATGACCAGGGCGAGCCAGCAGGCGATGGCCACCGCGAGCAGCGACTGCGCCGCGGCAATCGAAAACTGAAGCGCGACGGCCACGCCAAAAATTGCCACGAGCCCGACCTGCTCCAGCCGGTCGACGGCGCCCATGGAGTCTGACGAGTCGGCAGACACGGCGGCGTGCGCGTGCATGAGGGACATCTTACCTGTCTTGTTTGGCTTCGAGCACGCGCTCGGCCGCGTGAACGACCTGTTCCGGCTCGATCCGTGTCAGGCAGCGGAAGTCGCCCGGCTCGCAGACGCGCTGGTCGCATGGCCGGCAGGGGAGCCCTGGTGTATCCACCGCTTCGGAGGGAAACGCCGCCGTTCGCCAGGGCGCCGACCGTTCCGGCAAAGTCGGGCCATAGAGCGTGACGATGGGGACGGGGCTCGTGGAGGCGACGTGCGCGGGCCCGCTGTCGCCCCCAACGAAGAGGGCCGCCCGCTGGACCAGGGCTCGAAGCTCTGTCAGGGAATAGTCGCCGCTGGCGACCACCCGCTCCCTGGTTTCCGGCGGCATCGCCGCACGCGCGTGCTGGATGACCAGGTCTGCGGCTTCGCGCTCGGATGGTCCGGATGTCACCACGATGCGGCGGGACGGGTCGGCCGCTGCCAGGCGGGCTGCCACCGACGCGAACGCCGCAAGCGGCCAGCGTCGAAACGGGTTGCCGGCGCTGACGTGAATCACGATGAGCGCGTCGCGCCTTCCGATCCCGGCATCGGTCAAGCGCTTCTCCACGCGCTGCATCACAGCCGGGTCGATGGGCATCTCCACAGGGCTCGCCTCGGGCGACGGCGCTGCGATTCCAAGGCTCGTCAGAAGGTCCCACTGATTCTCGACCGAGTGCCGCCGCCGCAGCTCGCGGGGACGCGCAACACGGGTCGTGTACATCCATGCCCTCCCGACGACTTCGTATCCGATGCGCGCTGGCGCACCGCTCAGCCAGGCGAGGATCGACGCGCGCGGCCCGCCGTGGAAGTCGATCACGAGGTCGAACTGCTCGCCCCTGATCCGCCGCACGAGCGCGATTTCGTTCTTCAAGCCGCGGGCGCCGTGGCGCCGCGGCGCCACGATGACGTCGTCGATGTGCGGGTTGCCCTGCACGACCGGCGCCGCGACCGGCTCGACGAGATAGCTGATGTGCGCGTGTGGGAAGTGGTGCCTGATGGCACGAACGGCCGGGGTCGTGAAGACGACGTCACCGATCTCCCTCAGCCGGATGAGCAGAACCTTCAAGACTCTATGGTGGCCTCGTCGATGAGCATCACCGGGATATCGTCCTTGATGGGGTACACACGATTGCACGTCACGCACTTGAGGGCGGTGCCGTTTTTCACCAGGGTGACCGGCGTTTTGCACTGCGGGCAGGCCAGAATCTCGAGCAGTTCCGGGTCGACAGCCATAGGCGGGACTATATGACACCCATCGCCATTTGTGGAACAATTCGGCCCATGAAGATAGCTCTCCTCGTCGCGGTGCTCGGAGCGGCCACCCTCGCCGAGGCGGGACAGAGCGGGCGCGCCGCGCCGGCCGCGCAGCCGTCCGCGGTCGCGCAGGCATACGAGCAGTTTCTCCTCGCGCACCGGCTCGACGACGAGAACGATCAGGAGGGCGCGATTCAGGCGTATCGCCGCGCGATGGCGCTGGACCCGTCGGCAGGAGAGATCGCGGCGTCGCTGGCCGACCTCTACATGAGGGCGAATCGCAACGCGGACGCGATTGCGATGGCGGAGCAGGCGCTGAAGGCCGCGCCATCCAACAACGAAGCTCACCGCGTGCTCGGGACCATCTACGCGTCGAGGCTCGGCGCTGACAACGCCACGCGCGAGTCCCAGCGCGAAGATCTGGCGCGGGCGACGCGTCACATGGAGCAGGCGACCGAACGGCAGGCCGGCGGTGTTCAGGCCGACGCGAACCTTCGCGCGATGCTGGCGCGCCTTTACATCGCAGGCACGGCGTACGACAAGGCGATTCCGATTCTCGCCGAGCTCGTGAAGCAGGAGCCGGGCTGGCCCGATGGTGTGACCTTGCTCGTCGATGCGTACACCGCGGCGAACCGGACCGATGAAGCAATCCAGTTCCTGCAAGAGGCGGCCGGGGACAATCCACAGCTGTTCTCCACGCTCGCCGAGTTGTACAGCCGGAGCCGGCGGTACCGCGACGCCGCGGGCGCTTACGAGCAGGCACTGGCCCGGAACCCAAAGAGCTTCGATCTGCGCGTGCGCTACGCGTCGATGCTGCTCAACACCGGCGAGACCAGCGATATCGTGAAGGCGCGCGATGTGCTGCGTGAGGCCATGGGCATGCGCGCCACCGACGAGCGGGCGCTCTACCTGCTCGCGCAGGCCGAAGCGCGCACCGGCGACTACGTCGCGGCTGAAGGCGCGGCCAGAAAGCTGATCGCCCAGAACGCCACCAATCCGCGCGGCTACGCCGTGCTGGCCGAGTCGCTCGAGGAGCGCCGGCTCTATCGCGAGGTCATCGACGCGCTCGGTCCGGCCCTGCCGAAGTTCCGCGCGCAGCCGGCGGCCGAGTCCGGCTTCGCGCTCTCGATGCTGCTCCCGCACATGGGGTTCGCGTACGCGCAGCTCGGCCAGTACAACAACGCCATCGACGTATTCACCGAAGTCCGAAAACTGTCGCCGCACGATCCGGCCGTGAACGGATATCTCGTGTCGGCGCAGCTCGCGGCCAAGCGGTACGACGATGCCGCCGAGACGGCACGCGCGGCCAGGGCCGACCGTCCCGACGACATGCGGTTCGTGCGCCTCGAGGCGCAGGCCCTTCTGCAGGGCGGGAAGCGCGATCAGGCGCTGGCCCTCGTCGAAGGCGTCGCGAGCCGCCGCACCGACGATCCCCAGGCGCAAATCGCGCTCGCGCGCTTGTACGCCGAAGCCGATCGCGGCGCGCAGGCCATCAAGGTGCTGCAGACCGCGCAGACCCGTTTCCCTGCCGATACCGCGGTGGGCTTCGAGCTGGGCGCTGCGCTCGAGAAGCAGAACCGCTTCGCTGATGCCGAGGCAGCGTTCCGCAGTGTCATCGCGCGCGATCCGTCGCATGCCGACGCACTCAACTACCTCGGGTACATGCTGGCCGAGCGCGGCGACCGCCTGACCGAATCCGTGGATCTCATCAAGCGGGCCCTGGAGGTCGAGCCCGACAACGGCTCGTATCTGGACAGCCTGGGGTGGGCGTACTTCAAGGATGGACAGCTCGGTCCGGCCGAAGAGCACCTGAAGCGGGCGGCCGACCAGCTGCAAACCAATTCAGTGGTGCAGGACCACTACGGTGACGTTCTCTTCCGGCTCGGGCGCTATCAGGAAGCAATCGACGCGTGGTCGCGTGCCCTGGCTGGCGACGGCGATTCTGTTGACCTCGGAGACGTCGGCGACAAGATCCGGACGGCCCGCCAAAAGCTGCCCCGATGAGGCGTGCGGCGCCAATTGCCGCCCTGGCCGTCCTGGCAGCGATAACCCTGGGGACCGTGTCGTGCGCGGCCCCGCTGCTCAAGCTGCCGGCGTTTCCGCAGCAGCCTTCGCCCACTGCCGACGCCGCCACGGTGCTCGCCGAAGCGACCGCGTCGTGCGGGACCATTCGCACCCTCACCGCGGAGATCGGCGTGCGCGGATCCGTCGGCCGGCAGCGCATCCGCGGCCGGATGATCGCGGGCCTCGAAACGCCGGACTCGGTCCACCTGGATGCCGCGGCGCCGTTTGGCGAGTCGATTTTCATGTTTGTCGCCAAGGGCGGCCGCGCGACGCTGCTCCTTCCGCGCGACGATCGGGCGCTCGAAGACGGGGCGCCGGCGGCCGTGCTCGAAGCGGTGACCGGCGTTCCGCTCGACGGCGCGTCGCTGCGCCTCGCGCTCACCGGCTGCGCTGACCCGTCACAGGTCGCCGAGATCAGCAGCGGCGGCGATCGCTGGCGCATCGGCAGCGGCGGGCAGTACTTCGAACGGACGAGCCCCACGGCTTCCTGGCGAATGGTTGCCACCGTTCATCAGCCGGCCGGCCGGCCCGCCTGGCAGGCGGAATACCGTGACTTCCTGAACGGGCTTCCGCGCACCGTTCGCTTCGTCAGCCGCCAGGCCGGCCAGTTCGACCTCACGCTCTCGCTGTCGGGGGTCGAGATCAACACCACGCTTCCCTCCGAAGCGTTCGAGCTGGCCATTCCCCCGGGCACTTCACCGATCAGCCTCGAAGAGCTGCGCCGATCCGGTCCGCTCGCGACGGGGGAAAGCACCGATGGCCGCTAGGGCCCCTGAGGGCCGGCGCTCGGGTCCGCCGCGAGCCGTCCGCGTGCGAGCCTTCGCCAAGATCAACCGTGCGCTGCGCATCACAGGGGTGCGCGCCGACGGATACCACGAGCTGCGCACGGTCTTTCAGTCCGTGGCCCTGCACGATCAGCTCACGTTTCGTTCAGAGCCAGGGCCGTTCCGCCTCGAATGCGACGAGCCCGGGTGCCCAACCGATCGGACCAATCTCGTGTGGCGGGCAGCCGACCGTCTCTGGAAGGCTTCCGGCCGCCGCGGATCCCCGCGGGACGTCATGGTTCGCATCGAGAAACGGATTCCTCTGGAGGCGGGGCTCGGCGGTGGCAGCAGCGATGCCGCGTCGGCCCTTCGCGCGCTCGCCCTGCTGTGGAACGTGGACGCCCGGGCCCGGGCCCGTCTGCCGGAGCTGGCCGCTGCACTTGGCGCGGACGTACCCTTCTTCCTCGAAGGGGGAACCGTTCTCGGGCTCGACCGGGGCGATACCTTGTTTCCACTGCCCGATGCGGCCCGTGCGCAGGTCGTGCTGGTGCTTCCGGACTTCGGGGTCAGCACCGTGGAGGCGTACCGCTGGTGGGATGCCGATCGGGCGAGGCAACGACGACGGCCAGCCGTCCAGAACGACCTCGAAGGCCCCGTCGCCCGTCGTCATCCCGTCATCGGCCGGCTGACTTCAGCGCTGAGAGCGGCCGGCGCTCAGACCGCCGGCATGTCGGGGAGCGGTTCGGCCGTGTTCGGCCTGTTCGCCGACCGCCGGCTGGCTGAGGAAGCTGCGGCCCAACTCGTAAGGCGGGGCCGGCGGGTTCTCGTTACCCGCACGCTCGAGCGGGCGACGGTGCGCGCCCTGGACCGCCCGGCGCGAGGACGCTGAACGGCAATTCCTGCAAACGCGGGCACTTGCCGCCGGGGAAGCCCATCGTATACACTTACCGTTTGCGCCGCGTGGTTTACACCGTACCTGAGGTCAGCTTTCTCAATTCTGCCGACAGACGCTCCAGCGAGGGTGGGGAGCGGGTCGTATTGGGGCGTGGCCAAGCGGTAAGGCGCGGGACTTTGGATCCCGTATTCGAAGGTTCGAATCCTTCCGCCCCAGCCAACTTCGCGAGGCTGTAGCGTGATGGCAGATGCCCTGCATGGCGACCGGCTTCGGCGAACTGAAGGTCTTTTCCGGCAGCGCGCATCCCGAGCTGGCGAGGGAGATCGCGGCGTTTCTGGGCGTGCAGCCCGGGCAGGCCCGGCTGCGGCGGTTTCCGGACACGGAGGTCTCGTTCCAGATCGACGAGAACATCCGCGGCACCGACGTCTTCATCGTCCAGCCGACCTGCGCGACGCGGCCGGGTCGGTCGATCAGCACCTGATGGAGCTGATGATCATGATCGACGCGTTCCGCCGGTCGTCGGCGGCGCGCATCACGGCGGTGCTGCCGTATTACGGCTACGCGCGGCAGGATCGCAAGGACAAGCCGCGCGTGCCGATTTCGGCCAAGCTCGTGGCCAACGTGCTGAGCGCGGCCGGCACCAACCGCGTGCTGACGATGGATCTGCACAAGGCGCAGATCCAGGGGTTCTTTGACATTCCGGTCGACCATCTGTTCGCGGCGCCGGTGATCATCGACTACCTGGCGCGGCTCGACTCGCCGAAGCTGACGCTCGTCGCGCCGGATGCCGGCGGCGCCGAGCGCGCCCGCGCGTACGCCAAGCGGCTCGACGCCGAGCTGGCCGTCATCGACAAGCGGCGCAGCGACGACGGCACGGCCGAAGTGATGAACGTGATCGGCGACGTCGAAGGCCGCACCTGCATCATCCAGGACGACATCGTCGACACCGCCGGCACGATTACCAAGGCGGCGACGGCGCTGAAGAACAACGGCGCGGCGCGGGTGCTCGCCTGCGCGGTGCACGGCGTGCTGTCGGGGCCGGCGATCGAGCGGATCGAGAAGTCGCCGATCGACAAGATGATCGTGACCAACACGATTCCGCTGTCGGCCGCAGCGGCGGCGTGCAGCAAGATCGTGGTGCTCTCGGTGGCGCGGCTGCTCGGGCAGGCGATCAAGAGCATTCACGAGGAGACGTCGGTCTCTTCGCTGTTCGTGTAATCGATGAGATCGAGGATCGAGGATTATCAGGAATTCGTATGGAAGCGATACTCGAAGCAACAGCACGCGACACGTTCGGCAAGAACGAAGCGCGGCGCACGCGGCGGGCGGGCCGGGTGCCGGCCGTGGTCTACGGCGCGAGCGCCGACGCGACGCCGCAAGGACGGCGACGCCGATTGCCGTCGAGCCGAAGGCGCTGCTCGAAGATTCTGCACTCCGAGTCGGGCGCGAACACGCTGATCTCGCTGAAGCTGGCCGGCGGCGGCGACGCCAAGGTGCTGGTCAAGGACTACCAGCTCGATCCGGTGACGCACCAGGTGCTGCACGCCGACTTCTACCGCGTCGCGATGGACCGCGTGCTCCGGGTCACCATCCCGGTCGTCGTCAAGGGCGAGCCGAAGGGCGTGAAGCAGCAGGGCGGCATCCTCGAGTTCATCCGCCGCGAGATCGAGATCGAGTGCCTGCCGGGCGACATTCCCGAGCACGTCGAGGTCGACGTCAGCGAGCTGATGCTGCACCAGGGCGTCCGCGTCCGCGACGTGCGCGCCGATCCGAAGTGGAAGCCGGTCAGCGACCCCGACCTGATGCTCGTGCACGTGATCATGCCGAAGGCCGAGGAAGTGGCGGCGCCGGCGGATGCGGCGGCGGCGCCGGCGGCGACGGCGGCCGAGCCCGAAGTCATCAAGAAGGGCAAGAAGGACGAGGACGACGAAGAAGAAGGACGACAAGAAGAAGTAGGACGTGAAGCTGATCGTCGGCCTCGGCAATCCCGGCGCGAAGTATCGCGGGCACGCGGCACAACATCGGGTTCGCGGTGGTCGACGAGCTGGCGCGACGCGGCGGGGCCTTCCGAGTTCGAGCCGCGCCGGTCGAGGCGCTTGATCGCGCAAGTGGCGCGGCGGCGATCGCGGTGCTGCTGGCCAAGCCGCTGACGTTCATGAACCTGAGCGGCGAGGCGGTCGGCGGGCTGCTGCGGTACTTCAAGATCGACGCCAGACGACCTGCTGGTCGTCGTCGACGAAGTGCAGTTGCCGCTGGCCGGCTGCGGGCCGGCGCGCGCGGATCGGCCGGCGGGCACAACGGGCTGAAGTCGATCGTCGCGCACCTCGGCGAGGAGTTCGCGCGGCTGCGGGTCGGCGTCGGGCGGGGCGATGCGCGGCGCGATCTCGCCGATCACGTGCTCGCGCGGTTCGACACGGACGAGGCGACGAGGTCGAGCGCATGACGCGCGCGCGGCCGATGCGGCAGAGATGTTCATCACGTCGGGGATCGCGGCGGTGATGAACGGGTTCAACGGCGGCGATGCCGGCAGACAACCGAATAACCGTCGACACCCTTGCCACCCGATGATGGTCGCCTCGGCCCGATGCAGGCGAGTCCAGAAGGAGCAGCGACATGGCAGATCAGACAGTACGAGCTCGTCTACATCCTTCCCCCCGACACCACCGAACAGCAGGTCACCGAGCTGCACGAGCAGGTCGAGGCGATCGTCGCGCGCATGAACGGCGCAGATCGAGAAGACCGAGAACTGGGGCCGCCGCAAGCTGGCCTACGAGATCGGCCAGTACAAGGAGGGCGTCTACGTCCTCGAGGTGATCAACGGCTCGGGCGAGCTGATGAAGGAGCTCGATCGCCGGCTGAAGGTGCTCGACCTGGTCATCCGCCACATGATCGTCCGCGTCGACGAAGAGAAGAAGGTCGTCGAGCGCACGCGCACCAAGCGCCAGACCGAGTCGGAGCGCCGCCGCGTCAAGCGCGGCCTGCCGCCGCAGCGGCAGCCGGGCGAGGGCCGGCCATGCGGACGGCCGACGATGGCGACGACGATCGGTTTGACGGAGTGGAGGTTTAACATGCCATTTGGACAAGGACGTTCGGGCGGCGGTGGCGGCGGCCGCGGCCGCGGCGACAAGAAGGACCGGCGACAAGGAGAAGGGCCAGCGCCGGCCGATGTTCCGCCGCCGCAAGGTCTGCAAGTTCTGCGCGGACAAGATCGACGACATCAACTACAAGGACGTGAAGCTGCATCGGGCCGTTCGTGCCCGAGCGCGGCAAGATCCTGCCGCGCCGCATCTCGGGCACCTGCGCGATGCACCAGCGCAAGCTGCAGACCGCGATCAAGCGCGCCCGCCAGATCGCGCTGATTCCTCGTACGTACGGATTGAGGCACTAGTTGCAATCATGGAAGTCGATGGAAGTCATTCGAGAGCACGTCGACAATCTGGGCCGCCGCGGCGAGATCGTGAAGGTCGCCGACGGCTACGCGCGCAACTACCTGCTGCCGCGCAAGCTGGCGCTGCTCGCGACCGACGGGAACAAGAAGCAGATCGAGCGCGAGCGCGCGAAGTTCGAGGCGCAAGGAGGCCGAGGAGCAGAAGGTCGCCGAGGCGGTCGCCGCGCGGCTGGCGAACGTCGAGATCGTGATCGCGAGGCGCGTCGGCGAGACCGAGGCGCTGTACGGCTCGGTGACGACCGCCGACATCGCCGAGGCGCTGGCGGCCAAGGGCTTCGAGATCGATCGCCGCAAGCTGCAGCTGGCCGAGCCGATCAAGAGGATCGGCGAGGTCGACGTGCCGGTGAAGCTGCACCGCGACGTCACGGCCACCGTGAAGGTGAAGGTCGTCGCCGAGAGCGCGGCGTAGGCGTTCTGGTCCGCCGGGTCCACGGGACCCGGCCTACGTTCACCAAGCCGACGTAGGGCGGGTCCATTTGGACCCGCCTGATTCTTCAGTCCCGTTATGGCGCAGGCAGTCGCCGAACGCACGCTGCCGCACAATCTCGAAGCCGAACGCTCCGTCCTCGGCGCGATCCTGCTGCACAACGACGCGTTCAACCTCGCCGCCGAAGTCATCGACGCCGGCGATTTCTTCCGCGACGCCCACCGCCGCATCTTCGACAAGATGGTCAAGCTGGCCGAGCGCGGCGACGCCATCGATCTGGTCACGCTGAAGGAAGAGCTCGGACGCTCGGGCGAGCTCGACGAGGTCGGCGGGCCGGCCTACATCGCCGCGCTCGTCGACGGCGTGCCGCGCTCGACCAACGTCGAGCACTACGCGCGGATCATCAAGGAGAAGGCGACCCTCCGGAACCTGATCTTCTCGGCCAACAAGATCCTGGCGACGGCCTACGAGGCCGAGGAGGACGCCGACGTCATCCTCGACCAGGCCGAGCACGCCATCTTCGCGATCGCCGACGACAAGGTGCGCGACGGCTTCGTCTCGCTGCGCGACCTGGCGCAGGGCAGCCTCGACACCATCGAGAAGCTGCACGCGCGCAAGGAGCTGATCACCGGCGTGCCGACCGGCTTCACCGATCTCGACGAGATGACGTCCGGCCTGCAGCCGTCCGACCTCATCATCATCGCGGCGCGGCCGTCGATGGGGAAGACCAGCCTCGTGCTGAACATCGCGCAGCACGTCGGCACGAAGACCGACATGACGGTCGGCCTGTTCAGCCTCGAGATGTCGAAGGAGCAGCTGTTCCTCCGCATGCTCACCGGCGAGGCGCGCATCGACGCGCACCGGCTGCGCGGCGGGTTCCTCGGCGAGCGCGACTGGGGCCGGCTGTCGCAGGCGATCGGCACGCTGAGCGAGGCGAAGATCTTCATCGACGACACGCCGTCGATCGGCGTGCTCGAGATGCGCGCCAAGTGCCGGCGCCTGGCGGCCGAGCACGGCCTGCACCTGGTCATCATCGACTACATTCAGCTGATGCAGGGCCGCGGGCGGTTCGAGAACCGCACGCTCGAGCTGGCGTCGATCTCGCGATCGCTCAAGGGGCTGGCCAAGGAGCTGAGCGTGCCGATCGTCGTGCTGTCGCAGCTCAGCCGCGCGCCGGAATCGCGCTCGGATCACCGCCCGCAGCTGTCGGACCTGCGCGAGTCGGGCGCCCTCGAGCAGGATGCCGACGTCGTGGTGTTCATCTACCGCGAGGATCAGTACGCCGACAAGAACGCGCCGCCCGCCGACGCGCAGGGCGTCGCCGAGATCATCATCGGCAAGCAGCGCAACGGCCCGACCGGCATCGTCAAGCTCGCGTTCATCCGCGAGTTCACGCGGTTCGAGAACCTCGCGCAGCCACGCAACGCATGATCCGTCCGACCGTCGCGCGCGTCGATCTGGCGGCGCTCAAGTCGAACTACCGCCGGATCGTCGAAGCCGTCAGCCGCGAGCGCGAGCGCGCCACGGCGCCGCGGCGCCGGGGATCATCGCCGTCGTCAAGGCGAACGCGTACGGCCACGGCGCCGGGCAGGTGGCGCGCGCGCTCGAGGATGCCGGCGCGGATCTGCTGGCCTGCGCCGACATCGAGGAAGGCGCGGCGCTGCGCGCCGCCGGCGTCCGCGCGGAGATTCTGGTCTTCGGCGCGCTTGAGCGTCAGCGATCTCGACGGCCTGTTCGACTGCCGGCTGACGCCGACGATCTCGACGCCGGGCGCGGCGCGCGCCGTGCAGGCGGCCGCGGCGCGCTACAAGCAGCGGCTCCGCTACCACCTGAAGATCGACACCGGCATGAACCGGCTCGGGTTCCGCTTCGACAACCTGCGCCGAACGCTGCCGGAGCTGCTGGCCAGCGAAACCTCGAGCTCGACGCGGTCTACACGCATTTCGCGACCGCCGATGACCCCGAGTCGCCGCTGTTCGACCAGCAGCGACGGCGCTTCGAGCGCGCGCTGGCCGACGTGGAGTCGCTCGGCGGGCGTCCGCGGTACCGTCACGCCGCCAACAGCGCCGCGCTGCTGCGCGACTCGCGCGTCTGGTTCGATCGCGTGCGTCCCGGCCTTCTGCTCTACGGCGTCGTTCCGCCGCCGCTGGCGTCGACCATCGAGCTGACGCCGGTGATGACGCTGGTCAGCCGGGTGGTGGCGGTCAAGGGCATGCGCGCCGGCGAGGTCACGGGCTACGGCGCACGCTTCACTGCCGAACGCCCGACGACCATGGCGATCGTCCCGGCCGGTTACGCCGACGGCCTGGACCTGCGGCTGGCGGGACGCTCGGATGTCCTCATTCGCGGCCGCCGTGCCCGCATCGTCGGCTCGGTGTGCATGGACATGCTGATGGCCGACGTCACCGGCATCGACGTTTCGCCCGGCGACGAGGTGGTCATCATCGGCCAACAGGGCGACGAGCGTCTCGACGTCCGCGAAATGGCCGCGACCATCGGCTCGATCCCATGGGAGATCCTCTGCCGCATCGGATCGCGAATCGAGCGGGTGTATGAGTAGGGCAGGCAGGGCAGGCGGGGCAGGCGGGGCAGGCGGGGCAGGCAGGGCAGGCAGGGCAGGCAGGTAGGGCAGGCCGGATGGGACAGGCGAGACGCTCGTCGGCAGGCCCACCTGCCTCGCCCGCCCCGCCTGCCCCACCTGCCCACTAAGATTCAGATACATGGCAAAGCGTCCGACAACCGTTTTCGTCTGTCAGGAATGCGGCGCGCAGTCGCCCAAGTGGCTCGGGCGCTGCGCCGACTGCGGCGCGTGGAACTCGCTCGTCGAAGAGCGCGCCGAGCGGCCGGGCGACGCGGCCCCTGCGGCGACGCGGGACATCGCTACGCCGTCAACCGGCCGTCGTCCACGGCGCAGCTGTACTCGGACATCGACATCGAACAGCACGCGCGGCTGTCCACGGGCATCGGCGAGTTCGATCGCGTGCTCGGCGGCGGCGTCGTGCCGGGCTCGCTGGTGCTGCTCGGCGGCGAGCCGGGCATCGGCAAGTCCACGCTGCTGCTGCAGGCGGCCGCGAACATGGCGCGCACCATCGGTCCGGTGCTCTACAGCTCGGGTGAGGAATCCGAGCACCAGATCAAGTCGCGCGGCGAACGCCTGGGCGTGGTCGATGCGCCGCTGTATCTGCTGGCCGAGACCTGCCTCGAGCGGATTCTCGAGGAGATCGCGCGCCTCAAGCCGTCGCTCGTCATCGTCGATTCGATTCAGACGTGTCTTCTCGCTCAAGTTCCAGTCGGCGCCAGGCAGCATCGGCCAGGTGCGCGAGGCGGCGACCCAGCTGCTGTTCACGGCCAAGGCACAGAACGTGCCCGACGTTCCTCGTCGGGCACGTCACGAAGGACGGGAGCCTCGCCGGCCCCAAGGCGCTCGAGCACGTCGTCGACACCGTGCTCTACTTCGAGGGCGAGCGGCATCACTCGCACCGTGTCGTGCGCGCCGTCAAGAATCGGTTCGGCGCGGTCAGCGAGCTCGGCGTGTTCGAGATGACCGAGGGTGGGCTCCGGCCGGTGCCGAACCCGTCGAAGCTCTTTCTCGCCGAGCGGCCGTCGAATGCGCCGGGATCCGCCGTGCTCTGCTCGGTCGAAGGATCGCGGCCGATTCTGGTCGAGGTGCAGGCGCTCGTCAGCACCAGCAACTACGGCACCGCCCGCCGCATGGCCAGCGGCGTCGATCAGCAGCGGCTCTCGCTGCTCCTTGCCGTGCTCGAGAAGCGGGCGGGGCTGAACCTGATGGGCGACGATGTGTTCGTGAACATCGCCGGCGGGATGACGGTGGACGAGCCGGCGTCCGACCTGGGGGTCGTGGCCGCCATCGCTTCGAGCGTGCGGAACCGGCCGGTTCCCCCCACGACCGCGATGTTCGGCGAGGTCGGGCTGGCGGGTGAGGTCCGGGGCATTACCCAGGCCGGCCTCCGGGTCCGCGAGGCGGCCCAGATGGGATTCACGCGCTGCCTCATGCCCGAGGCCAACATCGACGCCCGGGATCGCCCGGCAGCGGGCTGTGAACTCGTGGGCATCCGCACTGTCGGTGAGGCGCTGGAACACCTGCTGGCATAGCCCTCGGCCGGATTGGTGCGAAAGCTGCTGCCTGCCTACCCAAATTTGGTGATATCGTTCCCCGTCGCTTGTTCCTGAACGGGGGTCCAGGATGGCCTGGTTTGCGCTCGCACGGGCTCTCATCGTCGCCGCTATCGTGTCCGCCGCGGCAATCGTTCAGCCGCTGCCCATCGGTGTGCCCGGGAACATCGTCTTCGCACTCGTCCTCTCGGCTTTCGTCGTCCTGTTCGAATGGCGGCTCGCGAACACCGCCCCCTCGCGCATCATCGGTGCCCTTCTCGGGTGCGTCGTCTGCCTGGGGATCGCCCGGGGCATCGAGGCCGGCCTGTTCTGGACGAACAACGAGGATCCCCGAATCGAGTTCCTGCACGCATTCGTCCTGATCGCGCTGCCGTATCTTGGGCTGGTCATGGGCGGCCGGCACGGCGAGTGGCTCGAGCCGGCCCGCCTCTTGAGCCTGTTCCGCCCGGCGGCGCCCGAGCGGCGCTACAAGATTCTCGATACCAGCGTCATCATCGACGGCCGCATCGCCGACGTCTGCGAAACGGGGTTCGTGGACGGCACGCTGGTCATCCCGCAGTTCGTCCTGAAGGAACTGCAGCTCGTGGCGGACTCGGGCGACTCGATGAAGCGCAACCGCGGCCGGCGCGGGCTGGACATTCTTCAGAAGATTCAAAAGATGGCCGGCGTCAGCGTGATGATCTCGGACATGGATTTTCCGGAAGTGCGCGAAGTCGATCTGAAGCTGATCGAGCTTGCGAGGGCACTGCACGGAAAGATTCTGACCAACGACTTCAACCTGAACAAGGTGGCGCAGCTGCGCGGCGTGGACGTGCTGAACGTCAACGAGCTGGCCAACTCGCTCAAGCCCGTGGTCCTGCCCGGCGAGGTGATGAAGGTCTTCATCCTCAAGGAAGGCAAGGAGTACAACCAGGGCGTGGCGTACCTCGACGATGGCACGATGGTGGTGGTGGATAACGCCAGGAAGATGATCAGCAAGACGATCGATATCGTCGTGACCAGCGTGCTCCAGACGACGGCCGGGAAGATGATCTTCGGCCGCTACATCGAGCAGGGGATGGCGCAGGGAGCCCCCCCGGCTCCCGTCGCCAGCACACCCGCCAAAGCCGCGGCTCCAGCCACCGCGGCGACGCAACAGACGTAATTTACAATTGACAATTTACAATGAGGAATGCGTTGCTGGTGATTGCGAGCCCTCCGACGCATTGGCCGTTGTAAATTCCCAATTGTAAATTTCTGTGACCGTGCCTCCCTACCACTGGTGGCGGACTGTCTTTTTTCTGATCCCGGCCATCAGCGTCTATACGGTCGTTCTCGGCGCAGCATCGCTCGTGTCCAGCCTGTTCGACAGCAGGGGGTACTTCGCTCACAAGTGCGCCCGCGCGTGGTCGTGGCTGATCCTGGGAACGACCGGCGTGGACGTGACGGTCGAGGGGCTGGAGCGGATCACGCCGGGCACGACGTACGTGTTCGTCTCGAATCACCAAAGCATCTACGACATCCCGGTGATCTTCGCGTCGCTGCCGTACCAGCTGCGGATTATCGCCAAGGCATCGCTCGCGAGATTTCCCGTTCTCGGCTGGCATCTCAAACGAGGCGGACACTTGTTCGTGGATCGACGGAACCCCGATCGCGCCGGCATTCTGGGGCGGTGGCGCGCGCTGGTGTCCGAGGGCCTCTCGCTCATCATCTTCGCGGAAGGGACCAGGAGCTGGGACGGCCGCGTGGCCCGCTTCAAGGCCGGCAGCTTTCTTCTGGCGATCGAGGCCGGGCTCCCGGTCGTGCCCATCGCCGTCATCGGCACGCGTGCGGTGATGCCGAAGGGACGCCTCCGAACGGAACCGGCGAGAGTTGCCATCGTGGTGCACGACCCGATACCGGCGCCGCGCATTGACGCTCCTGGCCCGCGCGACGCCAAGGCGTTTGCGAACGCCGTTCACCGCGTGGTGGCCGCAACCGTGACTGCGAGGCAGTTCCCCTCGGCCTGATCGCGCGCGAAGGGCGCGTCGATCCTTGCGGTATAGTGCCGGGGTGCACCATCAGGGGCATCACGTGAGGGTGACGGCCATCATTGCGGCTGGCGGCCGCGGACTGCGCTTCGGCGGCCTGCGGCCCAAGCAGCTGCTGAACATTGACGGACGCCCGATTCTGGAGCGCAGCGTTGCGCTGTTTCTCGACCATCCCGACGTGGACGACCTCGTGGTGGCGTTGCCGGCCGATCTCGCCGCCGATCCGCCTCCGTACCTGCGCGCGGCTCCGAAACCGATCCGCGTCGTGGCGGGCGGCGTGCGGCGTCAGGACTCGGTGGCCAATGCGTTCCAGGTGACCAGCGGAGACAGCGTCGTCGTCGTCATCCACGACGCGGCCAGACCTTTTGCGAGCGCCGATCTTGTGTCCAGGACGATTGCCGCAGCCATCGAGAGCGGCGCGGCACTGGCCGGGCTGCCAGCCAGCGATACGGTGAAGCGGACCGACGACCGGATGGTGCTCGAGACCTTGCCGCGCGAGTCGATCTATCTGGCCCAGACGCCGCAGGCCTTCCGCCGCGAGGTGCTGCGGGATGCCCTGGCCCTCGGCGAGGCCGCGGCGGATGCCACAGACGAAGCCTCCCTCGCCGAGCGCGCCGGCCATCCGGTCCGTGTCGTCGAGGGGGAGCCCGGCAACATCAAGATCACGCGCCCGGAGGACCTCACGGTGGCGGAAGCGATTGCGCGGCGGTCGGCGAAGGCCGAGCGCCGTGCCTCGATGCGCATCGGCACCGGCTACGATCTGCACGTCCTGGTCGAGGGCCGTCCACTCATTCTCGGAGGCGTGCGCATCGCGTTCGAACGCGGGCTGCTGGGCCATTCCGACGCCGACGTCGTGTGCCACGCGGCGACCGACGCGATTCTTGGCGCGGTGGGAGCAGGCGATATCGGGCGCCACTTTCCCGACACCGATCCCAAGTGGAAGGACGCATCGAGCGTCGATTTCCTCCGCCGGGCGGCCTCCATCGTCAGGGAGGCCGGTTTCGAGGTGTCCAACGTGGATCTCGTGGTGATTGCGGAGCGTCCAAAGCTTTGGCCGTTTGTCGACGCGATGCGCACGAACCTGGCCGAAGCCCTCGGCATCGCCACGGACGCCGTGAGCATCAAAGGCAAGACCAACGAAGGGGTCGACGCAACGGGGCGCGGCGAAGCGATCGCCTGTCACGCCGTCGCGCTCCTCACGAGTTTCCAATCGTAAATTGTAAATTGTCAATTTCTTGATGCGCGTCCGCTTCGCTCCAAGCCCGACCGGTCAGCTCCACGTGGGGAATGCGCGGACAGCGCTTTTCAACTGGATGCTCGCCCGCGGCGGAGACGGAGCGTTCATCCTGAGGATTGAAGACACGGATGCCGAACGCTCGTCGATCGAGTCCGAGGCCGGGATTCTCGATGACCTGCACTGGCTTGGTCTTGGCTGGGACGAGGGTCCCGACATCGGAGGAGCCGCCGGCCCCTACCGGCAGTCCGAGCGCCTGCACCTCTATGAGTCGTACGCCAACGAGCTCATGTCAAGCGGGCATGCGTACCGATGTTTCTGCTCGCCCGCCGATCTCGAATCCGAGCGCCGGGCGGCGCTTGCAGCCGGTCAGCAGGTCAAGTACTCGGGTAAGTGCCGGTCGCTATCCGCCGAGGACGTCGGTGCGCGAATGGCCGCCGGTGACCGGCCGGCGATCCGGTTTCGGGTTCCGGAGGGCCGGGAAATCGTGTTCGCCGACGCCGTCCGCGGAGACGTGCGATTCCACACCGACGTTGTTGGCGATCCGGTCATTGTTCGCGCCGACGGGTCGCCCGCCTACAACTTTGCGGTGGTCGTGGACGATGCGTTGATGGGCGTCACGCATGTGGTGCGTGGCGAGGATCACATCTCGAATACGCCGCGGCAGATTCTTCTCTACGAGGCGCTCGGTTTCGCCGCGCCGGTGTTTGCCCACTTGTCGCTGGTGCTGGGTCCCGACCACTCGCCGCTCTCGAAGCGTCACGGGGCGACGTCAGTCGCCGAGTTCAGGAGCAAGGGATACCTGCCGGAGGCGCTCGTGAACTACCTGGCGCTGCTAGGGTGGTCACCCAGGGATGCTGCCCCGGTACCTGACGCGCCTGCCGGCGACGATGGTGTGCTGATGCCGCTGGCCGAGATGGCGCGGCGCTTTACGCTCGACAAGGTCGGGCTGAGTGCCGGTGTGTTTGACGAAGACAAGCTCGCCTGGGTGAACCGCCACTATCTCAAGGCGGCCGATCCCGCCAGGCTCGCCCAGCTGGTTGTGCCCTTTTTCGAGCGTGCGGGTGTCGGCCTCGGCGCCGACCGGCGGGCGCTGGAGTTTCTCGCGACGGTGCTCCCGATGGCCTCCGGGTCTGTCGACCGACTGGATCAGGTGCCCGGCCGCCTGCGATTCCTGTTCGACTACTCCCCGGAGACCGTGCTCGGCGATCCGGGCGTGGCGGCAGAGCTCGAGGATCCAGCCGTCCAACGCGTAGTGGCGACGCTCGCCGACGTGTTGGCGGGCACCCCGCGCCTGGATCGCGAGCGGTTTCGTGCCGCGGCCGCGGAAGTCCGGGCGCAGACCGGGCAGAAGGGCAAGGCGCTCTTTCATCCGATTCGCCTGGCGTTGACCGGGCGCCCGGAAGGACCAGAGCTCGATCTCGCCGTGCCCGCGATCGATCTGGGCGCCGAACTGCCGCCGGGCACCGGTGTCCCGCCGATCCTCGGTTGCCGCGAGCGAGCGGCCACCTTTGCCAGGGCGTTGGCCAAGTGACTCTCATCTACGGTATCAACCCGGTTCTGGAAGCGTTGAGGACCGGACGCGTCACCGAGATTCGGCTCGTCGATCGGACGAAGGGACGGCTGGCTGCCATTGCTGAAGCCGCTGCGCGTGAGGGTGTTGCCGTCCGGAGTGCGACGGCCTCCGAGCTCGATCGCACGACACGCGGGGGCGTTCACCAGGGCGTGGTTGCCAACGTGGCGGCCGGCAACCCGGGTGCGCGGCTCGGCGTGCAGGATCTGCTGGACGGCGCGGCGGCGGCCGGCGCAACTCCCTTGGTTGTCGTGCTCGACGGTATCGAGGATCCCCACAACACGGGCGCCATCCTGCGGTCGGTGGATGCGGCTGGCGCGTCGGGCGTGGTCCGCCAATCGCGGCACGCGGCGCCGCTCGAGGGCGCAGCCGCCAAGGCGTCAGCCGGTGCGGTCTCGCACGTTCGGGTGGCCGATGTCGTCAACGTCGCGCGAGCGATCGAGGAATTGAAGGAAGCCGGCGTCTGGACGGTCGGTCTCGCGGCCGAATCGCCTGTGCGGTACGACGAGATCGACTTCAGGCTGCCGACGGCGGTGGTCGTGGGGGCAGAAGGGACGGGCCTTCGGCGGCTGGTCCGGGAACGCTGCGACTGGCTGGCGTCGATTCCAATGGCCGGCCACGTGGGGAGCCTCAACGTGTCCGTGGCGGCCGGAATTGTGCTGTTCGAGGCGATTCGGCAGCGACGGCTGGCGGGCCAGGCAGGGCAGGTGGGGAAGGCACGGCAGGCCGGGGGTAAAGATCCAGCTCATCAGGAAAAAACCGCGAAGTTGCAGGGTCCAAACTAACCGCGCCGAATATTGCACCTCTGGCACAGGACGTGCTATAGTCCAACTTTTGTCTGGCTGGCGTAGCTCAGTCCGGTAGAGCAGCTGATTTGTAATCAGCAGGTCGGGGGTTCGAATCCCTTCGCCAGCTCCAAAGACGAGTGCTTCCGGGCTGCAGGGTACACACGGAAACGACTCCACAATCACAAGCAGGTTTGGCGAGGTAGCGAAGCGGTCAAACGCAGCAGACTGTAAATCTGTCGCCCTAGCGGCTTCGAAGGTTCGAGTCCTTCCCTCGCCACCAAACGGATTGGGTAATTGGGTGATTGGGTACTCGGGTAATTGAGTGGAAAGCAGTGGCCAGTGCAATTACTCAAGTACCCAATCACCCGATTACCCAATTCTGAGCGGGAGTAACTCAGTGGTAGAGTCACAGCCTTCCAAGCTGTTGGTCGCGGGTTCGATCCCCGTCTCCCGCTCCATCCGCCTTCGCGCGCGTCGCCGCGCGATTGTGACGCGGCGGGTTTACGCGGATTGATTAAAGGCTGACACAGGTCGGCCGTGATGGATTGACTGAAGGCCGACTGGTCGGTCGCAGGGATTGACTGAGGCCGAGTCGTCGGCCGTAGCCGAAGGCGAAGGCCGATGTAGCTCAGTTGGCAGAGCGCGTCCTTGGTAAGGACGAGGTCACCAGTTCGATTCTGGTCATCGGCTCCAGAAGACTTGAAACGCGGGTTGGGCCCCGCGCGTAGACAAACGAGGATCGAGAGACATGGCTAAAGAGAAATTCGACCGTACCAAGCCGCACGTCAACGTCGGCACCATCGGACACATCGATCACGGCAAGACGACGCTGACCGCCGCGCTCACGAAGGTCGCCGCCGACAAGGGCTGGGCGAAGTTCGTGTCGTACGACGAGGTCGCCAAGGCGTCCGAGTCGCAGGGCCGCCGCGACGATACGAAGGTGATGACGATCGCGACAAGCCACGTGGAGTACTCGACCGCCAAGCGCCACTACGCGCACGTCGACTGCCCGGGTCACGCCGACTACGTCAAGAACATGATCACCGGTGCGGCGCAGATGGACGGCGGCATTCTCGTGGTCTCCGCCGTGGACGGCCCGATGCCGCAGACCCGCGAGCACGTGCTGCTGGCCCGCCAGGTCAACGTGCCGTACCTGGTCGTGGCCCTGAACAAGGTGGACGCGATCGACGATCCGGAACTGCTCGACCTCGTCGAGCTCGAGGTGCGCGAACTGCTCAAGACGTACGGCTTCCCCGGCGACGATGTGCCGGTCGTGCGCCTGTCGGCGCTCAAGGCGCTTCAGGGCGATCCCGAAGGCGTCGAGGGCGTCCTCAAGCTGATGGAGGCGCTCGACAGCTACGTGCCGCTGCCGCAGCGCGAGATCGACAAGCCGTTCATGATGCCGATCGAGGACGTGTTCTCGATCTCCGGCCGCGGCACCGTCGTGACCGGCCGCGTCGAGCGGGGCAAGGTGAAGGTGGGCGAGGAAATCGAAATCGTCGGGTTCAAGCCGACCGAGAAGAAGGTCGTCACCGGCGTCGAGATGTTCCGCAAGCTGCTGGACGAGGGGGTGGCCGGCGACAACATCGGCGTGCTGCTGCGCGGCGTGGAGAAAGACGACGTCGAGCGCGGCCAGGTGCTGGCCAAGCCAGGATCGATCAAGCCGCACACGAAGTTCAAGGGCGAAGGTCTACATCCTGTCGAAGGAAGAGGGCGGCCGCCACACGCCGTTCTTCAACGGCTACCGCCCGCAGTTCTACATCCGCACGACCGACGTCACGGGCACGCTCAACCTGCCCGAGGGCGTCGAGATGGTGATGCCGGGCGACAACACGACGATCACCGGCGAGCTGATGGCGCCGGTCGCGCTCGAGAAGGGTGCGCGCTTCGCCATCCGTGAAGGCGGCCGCACGGTCGGCTCCGGCACAGTGACCGAGATCGTCGAATAGGCTCCAGGCTTCGGGCTCCAGGCTCCGGGACGGCCCGCGGAGACTGAGCCAGCCTCAGCGACGTTCTGTTCTGGATACACCCGAGCACCACGGTGCGAGGGTGTCTGGCGTGCGGGTGGGCCCCACGCGGAGTGAGTAATGAGAGACATCATCGCGCTCGCGTGCATGGAATGTAAGCGGCGCAACTACAGCACGACGAAGAACAAGAAGAAGACGACCGAGCGGCTCGAGATGAGCAAGTTCTGCCGCTTCTGCCGCAAGCACACCGGCCACAAGGAAACGAAGTAGGGCCGCGGCCCGTCCTTCGGCAGGCTCAGGCGGGACCCGAGCCAGGCCGAGGGGTGGAGTAACACCGGGGTAGGGCCCCCGGAGTGGATAAAGGCCAGTAGCTCAATTGGCAGAGCACCGGTCTCCAAAACCGGGGGTTGGGGGTTCGATTCCCTCCTGGCCTGCCAGACGCCCCTCGGCGAAGTCAGACTTAGAAGTCAGAAGTACGAACGACGAATTGGTCCGCATGGCTGAGAACACCACGACCTTCGACAACGTAAAGCAGGCAGCCGGCGGCTGGTTCGGGCGCGGGCGGCTGTTCCTGAGCGAGGTGCGCAACGAGCTGAAGCGCGTCACCTGGCCCTCGCAGAAAGAGGTGTACGCCACGACGCTCGTCGTGATCCTCACGTCGGTCTTCTTCGGGCTGTACCTCTTTGTCCTCGATATCGGGGTCAACAGCCTGGTGCAGTGGGTTTTCCGCCGGTTTGGTGGAGCATGAGCGACGTCGCGACGGCTGGCAAGAACTGGTACATCGTCCACACCTACTCGGGGTTCGAGAAGAAGGTGGCCGAGTCGCTGCAGCAGCGCGTGGAGGCCTACGGGCTGCAGGCCGAGATCGGCGAGGTCCTCATCCCGACCGAGGACGTGGTCGAGATGCGCGGCGGACGCAAGGTGGTGACGGCGAAGCGGTTCTTCCCCGGCTACATCCTGGTCGAGATGAACATGTCCGACCACGCGTGGCACGTGGTGAAGAACACGCCGAAAGTCACCGGGTTTGTCGGCGCGGGCGCCAAGCCGACGCCGCTCAGCAAGGACGAAGTCGAGCAGATTCTGACGCAGGTCAAGACGGCGGCGGAGAAGCCGAAGCCGAAGTACATGTTCGAAAAGGGCGAGCAGGTGCGGATCAACGAAGGGCCGTTCACCAGCTTCAACGGCGTGGTCGACGAGGTGAACCTCGACAAGAACACGCTGAAGGTGATGGTGACGATCTTCGGCCGCGCGACGCCCGTCGAACTCGACTTCTTGCAGGTGGAGAAGATCTGACGGGGCGCCGCTCAAAGCGGAACGTCCTTGAAAGCAAAGCCGAGCGGCGAGGGCCGCGAGGCACAGGTCGCGGGGGTGGGGCCCCGCGACAAATTGAGAGACGCTAGACAGTAATCATGGCTAAGAAGATTCAGGCACTCGTGAAGCTCCAGATTGCCGCCGGCAAGGCGACGCCGGCGCCGCCCGTGGGCACCGCGCTCGGTCCGCAGGGCGTGAACATCATGGACTTCTGCAAGAACTTCAACGCGAAGACGGCCAAGGACGAAGGGCTCATCATCCCCGTCGTCGTCACGGTCTACGCGGATCGGTCGTACACCTTCATCACGAAGACGCCGCCGGCGCCGATGCTGCTGAAGCGCGCGGCGAACATCGCCAAGGGGTCGGCCGAGCCGAACAAGACCAAGGTCGGCACGGTCACCACGAAGCAGGTCGAGGACATCGCGAAGCTGAAGATGCCCGACCTGAACTGCGAGTCGCTCGAGGCGGCGGTCAAGACCGTCGCCGGCACGGCCCGGTCGATGGGCCTGGACGTGATCGGATAGGAACGAAATTTACGATTGACAATTCACAATGAGGAATTCGTCGTCGACGAATTCGCCATTGTAAATTCCCAATTGTAAATTCTTAGAGTGGGAGGGCTGTTCGACAGCCCGTCTGAACCACAGAGGTTATTAAATGCGCAGGCGCGGCAAGAAGTACACGGCCGCCCGGGCGCAGGTCGCGGCCGATCGAACGTATTCGATCGAAGAAGCGATCCCGCTCGTGCAGAAGGTCAAGTTCGCGAAGTTCGACGAGACCGTCGAGCTCACGCTCCGGCTTGGCGTCGATCCCAAGCACGCCGATCAGATGGTGCGCGGCACGGTCGTCCTGCCCGCACGGTCTGGGCAAGACCAAGCGCGTGCTCGCCATCGCCGGCGGCGAGAAGCAGAAGGAAGCCCAGGAGGCGGGCGCCGACTTCGTCGGCGGCGAGGAGATCGTCGAGAAGATCATGGGCGGCTGGACCGACTTCGACGCCGTCGTCGCGACGCCCGACATGATGCGCGCCGTCGGCAGGCTCGGCAAGGTGCTCGGCCCGCGCGGCCTGATGCCGAACCCGAAGACCGGCACCGTCTCGATCGACATCGCGAAGGCGGTCAAGGAAATCAAGGCCGGCAAGGTCGAGTTCCGCGTGGACAAGACCGGCATCATCCACGCGCCGGTCGGCAAGACGTCGTTCGCCAGCGACTCGCTCGTCGCCAACGCGCACGCGCTCGTCGACAGCATCGTCAAGGCGAAGCCGGCGGCGGCCAAGGGCAAGTATCTGAAGAGCGTCACCCTGTCGTCGACGATGGGCCCGGGCGTCCGGATCGACACGACGCACATCGACGTGGTGGTGAAACACTAGGAGGCTCTGGGCTCCAGGCTCCAGGCTCTAGGCTCTCGGCCTGACACCCGGAGCCCGAAGCCCGAAGCCCGAAGCCGACAAGGATCAGAGATGGCAGTCACACGAGGCAGACAAGGAACGCCGAGCTCCAGGAGCTCGAGACGGCGTTCAAGGGATCGGAGAGCGCGATCCTCGTCGACTACAAGGGGCTGAACGTCCCGCAGGTCACCGAGCTGCGGCGCCAGCTCCGCGCAGCGAAGGCGAGCTACAAGGTCGTCAAGAACACGCTGGCGAAGCGCGCGCTCAAGGGCACGGCGTTCGAGAGCTCGAGAGCACTTCAAGGGCACGACGGCGGTGGCCTACACCAGCACCGATCCGGTGGCGCTCGCCAAGACGCTGACGGCGTTCGTCAAGACGGCGCCGACGCTGAGCGATCAAGGCGGCGGTCGTGCAGGGCCGGGCGGTCAAGCCGGCCGAAGTCACCGACCTCGCGGCGCTGCCGGGCAAGCCGGAGCTGTACGCGAAGCTGCTCTTCGTGCTGCAGGCGCCGATGGTGCAGATCGTCAGCGTGCTGAACGCCGCGCCGCGCGATCTCATGAGCGTGCTGGTGCAGGCGGAGAAGAAGCGATCCGAAGCGTCATAGAGAATCCGCGATGAGCGGACTTCGGGCTACCAGGTTGCCGAGCGGCCGATGGGCCGCGAATCAGGCCGTGAGGCTGGAGCCCGACGACAAGTGAAGAAAGAGAACAGAAAATGGCCGAAGTGACACAGCAGCAGGTGGTCGAATACATCAAGGGAATCAGCGTGCTCGAGCTGTCGCAGCTCGTGAAGACGCTCGAGTCCGAGCTCGGCGTGTCGGCCGCGGCGGCGATGCCGATGGCGATGCCGGTGGGCGGCGGCGGCGGCGCGCGGCGGCTCCGGTCGAAGAGAAGACCGAGTTCACCGTGACGCTGACCGAGGTCGGCGCCAACAAGATCAACGTCATCAAGGTCGTCCGCGAAGTCACCAGCCTGGGTCTCAAGGAAGCCAAGGACCTCGTCGAGGCGCGCCCAAGCCGATCAAGGAAGGCGTCCCGAAGGACGAGGCCGCGGCCATCAAGAAGAAGTTCGAAGAGGTCGGCGCCAAGGTCGAAGTCAAGTAGCTCGGCGCCTGGCGCCTCGCTACCGGTTCGACCTGGGGCTCGGGACTAGGGACTCGGGGCTGGCTCGTCCAGCCCCCAGGTCTCCAGCCTCACGTGATGCGCGCTTTCTCTTCGAGGTCTTTAAGAATGTACAGCCTTCCCAAGAACGTCTACCGCGAGCGCATCGACTTCTCGAAAATCAAGACGACCGTTCCGATCCCGAACCTGATCGAGATCCAGAAGAAGTCCTACGAGCGCTTCCTGCAGATGAACCGTCTGCCGAGCGAGCGCGAGGACGCGGGTCTGCAGTCGGTGTTCAAGTCGGTCTTCCCGATCAGCGACTTCCGCGAGAACTCGTCGCTCGAGTTCATCGAGTACTCGATCGGCAACTGGGAGTGCAAGTGCGGCAAGCTGGCCGGGCTGCACCACCTGCGCAAGCCGTGCAGCAACTGCGGCGCGACGCTCATCGCCGATCCGTACGGCGACCGCGAAGTGCTGTGCCCGCGCTGCGGCAAGGCGCAACCAGGCGCGCGGCGACGTCTGCGACATCTGCGGCAACACGGTCGGGCTGAAGCTGAAGTACGACGTCGACGAGTGCCAGGAGCGCGGCATGACCTACGCCGTGCCGCTGAAGGTGACGATCCGCCTCGTCGTCTGGAACAAGGACCCGGAGACCGGCGTCAAGACCATCCGCGACATCAAGGAGCAGGAGGTCTACTTCGGCGACATCCCGCTGATGACGGAGAACGGCACGTTCATCATCAACGGCACCGAGCGCGTCATCGTCTCGCAGCTGCACCGCTCGCCGGGCGCGTTCTTCCACTCGGAAGACAAGACGCTCTACATCGCGCAGATCATCCCGTACCGCGGCTCGTGGGTGGAGTTCGAGTACGACAGCGAAGAACCTGCTCTACGTCCGCATCGACCGCAAGCGGAAGTTCCTGGCCTCGGTCTTCCTGCGCGCGCTCGGCCTGCGCGGCGCCGACGAGATCATCCGGAGCTTCTACACCGTCGACAAGCTGTACCTGAAGAACGGCACGCTCTACTGGGCCGTCGCCGACAGCCTCGTCGGCCTGCGCGCCGCCAAGGACATCGTCGTCCCCGGCGAGAACTTCACCGTGCAGTCGGGCAAGAAGATCACCAAGAACGCCGTCGAGGCGCTCAAGCGCGCGAACGTCGAGGCGGTCGAGATCTCGGACGCCGAGCTCGAAGGCGCGTTCGCCGCGGCCGACGTCGTCGATCCGTCGACCGGCGAGGTGATCCTCGAGGCCAACGAGCCGCTCGAGCCGCGCGTCATCTCGATGGCGCAGGAGAAGAACGTCGACCGCACTCGAGATCTTCTTCCCCGAGAAGGACGAGGTCGGGTCGATCATCGGCCAGACGCTGAAGAAGGACCCGATCCACACGCACGAAGAGGCGCTCATCGAGATCTACCGGCGCCTGCGGCCCGGGCGATCCGCCGACGCTCGACAGCTCGCGGATCGCTCTTCGAGAACATGTTCTTCAACCCGCAGAAGTACGACTTCTCGCGGGTCGGCCGCCTCAAGCTGAACACCAAGCTCGGGCTGAACACGCCGCTCGACGAGAAGATCCTGCACCCGCAGGACTTCTACGAGGTCATCAAGTACCTCCTCAAGCTGCGCAGGAACCCGGCGAACGTGGACGACATCGACCACCTGGGCAACCGCCGCGTCCGCTCCGTCGGCGAGCTCCTCGAGAACCAGTTCCGCATCGGCCTGGTCCGGATGGAGCGCGCCATCAAGGAGAAGATGTCGGTCTACCAGGAAATGGCGACCGCCATGCCGCACGACCTGATCAACGCGAAGCCGGTCATGGCCGCGATTCGCGAGTTCTTCGGGTCGTCGCAGCTCTCGCAGTTCATGGACCAGACCAACCCGCTCTCGGAGATCACGCACAAGCGGCGTCTCTCCGCGCTCGGGCCCGGCGGTCTGTCGCGCGAGCGCGCCGGCTTCGAGGTGCGCGACGTGCACCCGACGCACTACGGCCGCATCTGCCCGATTGAGACGCCGGAAGGTCCGAACATCGGCCTCATCTCGTCGCTGTCGTGCTACGCGCGCATCAACGAGTTCGGCTTCATCGAGTCGCCGTACCGCAAGGTCAAGGACGGCCGCGTCACCGACTACGTGGTCGTCACCAACGCCGGCGGCTCGAAGTACAAGGCCGGCGACATCGTCGAGGCCGACGAGCTGGTGTCGGAGGACGGCCGCCCGAAGAAGAAGGGCGTCGAGTTCGAGCCCTACTCGTTCTACCTCTCGGCGTGGGAGGAGGACCAGTACATCATCGCGCAGGCCAACGCGAAGGTGGACGACGACGGCAAGCTCGTCGAGGAGCGCGTCAACGCGCGGCAGGCGGGCAACTTCATCCTGGCGCCGCGCGACACCGTGCAGTTCATCGACGTCTCGCCGAAGCAGCTCGTCTCGGTCGCGGCCTCGCTCATCCCGTTCCTCGAGAACGACGACGCGAACCGCGCGCTGATGGGATCGAACATGCAGCGCCAGGCCGTGCCGCTGCTCCGCGCGCGGGCGCCGTTTGTCGGCACCGGCATGGAGTACATCACCGCGCGCGACTCGGGCGCCGTCATCGTGGCGCGCCGGTCGGGCACCATCGACTACGTCGACAGCCAGCGCATCGTCGTCCGCGTGGAGAGCGAGAACGAGGACAACCTCGGCAAGGAGATGGGCGCCGACATCTACCCGATGACCAAGTTCAAGCGGTCGAACCAGAACACCTGCATCACCCAGAAGCCGATCGTCCGGGTCGGGCAGAAGGTGCACAAGGGGCAGGTGCTCGGCGACGGGCCGTGCACGGAGCTCGGCGAGCTGGCGCTCGGGCGGAACGTGCTCGTGGCGTTCATGCCGTGGCGCGGCTACAACTTCGAGGACGCGATCCTCGTCTCCGAGCGGATGGTGAAGGACGACTACTACACCTCCATCCACATCGAGGAGTTCGAGATCGAGTCGCGCGACACCAAGCTCGGGCCCGAGGAGATCACGCGCGACATCCCGAACGTCTCGGAGACGTTCCTGCGGGACCTCGACGAGAGCGGCATCATCCGGATCGGCGCCAACGTCAAGCCGGGCGACATCCTCGTGGGCAAGGTCACGCCGAAGGGCGAGACGCAGCTCACGCCGGAAGAAAAGCTGCTCCGGGCCATCTTCGGCGAGAAGGCCGGCGACGTGCGCGACGCCTCGCTCATCTGCCCGCCCGGCATCGAAGGCATCATCGTCGGCGTGAAGATCTTCTCCCGCAAGGGCATCGAGAAAGACGATCGAGCCAAGGCGATCGAGCAGGAAGAGCTCGACATGATGGAGAAGAACCTTCAGGACGAGATCCGCATTCTTCACGACGAGGTGAAGAAGCGCGTGATCATGATGCTGAAGGGACAGCAGCTCCGGTCGGATCTGTTCGACGAATACGGCCGCGAGCGGCTGCTCAAGAAGGGCGCCGAGCTCACCGAGACCGTCCTCCAGGAGATGCCCTACGAGACGATGGTGCGGCTGAAGATCGCCACCGACGACACGCGGCTCGAGGACGATCTGCGGGACCTCGAGGAGCGGACCGAGCGCCAGGTCGAGGTCATCAAGAACCTCTTCGAGGAGAAGAAGGAGAAGATCCGCCGCGGCGACGAGCTGCCGCCGGGCGTCATCAAGCTGGTCAAGGTCTACGTCGCGATGAAGCGCAAGCTGTCGGTCGGCGACAAGATGGCCGGCCGGCACGGCAACAAGGGCGTCATCGCGCGCATCCTCCCCGAGGAGGACATGCCGTATCTGCCGGACGGGACGCCGGTCGAGATCGTGCTCAACCCGCTCGGCGTGCCGTCGCGTATGAACGTCGGCCAGATTCTCGAGACCCACCTCGGGTGGGCCGCGCACGCGCTCGGCCTCTACTTCGCGACGCCGGTGTTCGACGGCGCGACCGAGACCGAGATCAAGAACTGGCTGGATCGGGCCGGGCTGCCGAACGGCGGCAAGACGAAGCTGTACGACGGCATGACGGGCGAACAGTTCGAGCAGAACGTCACCGTCGGCTACATCTACATGCTCAAGCTGTCGCACCTGGTGGACGACAAGATCCACGCGCGGTCGATCGGACCCTACTCGCTCATCACGCAGCAGCCGCTCGGCGGCAAGGCGCAGTTCGGCGGACAGCGGTTCGGAGAAATGGAGGTCTGGGCGCTCGAGGCCTACGGCGCGGCGCACATCCTCCAGGAGCTCCTCACGGCCAAGTCCGACGACGTGACGGGCCGCGCGAAGATCTACGAGGCGATCGTCAAGGGCGACGCGTCGTTCACGGCGGGTCTGCCCGAGTCGTTCAACGTCCTCATCCGCGAGCTCCAGTCGCTCTGTCTGGACGTCGAGCTGATGAAGACGAAGAAGAAACCGGTCGAAGCGCTTCCGCAACCGGTACTGGAGGAAGTCTAAATAATGCGACCTTCATTTCACGAACGTTCGGCGCTGACGAGCGATTTCGACGCCATCCGGATCAGCCTCGCGTCGCCGGACAAGATCCTGTCGTGGTCGCACGGCGAGGTGACCAAGCCGGAGACGATCAACTACCGGACGTTCAAGCCGGAACGCGACGGCTTGTTCTGCGCGAAGATCTTCGGCCCGATCACCGACTGGGAGTGCCTCTGCGGCAAGTACAAGCGCATGAAGCACCGCGGCGTCATCTGCGACAAGTGCGGCGTCGAAGTGACGCAGGCCAAGGTCCGGCGCGAGCGCCTGGGCCACATCACGCTGGCGACGCCGGTCAGCCACGTGTGGTTCTTCAAGGGGCTGCCGAGCCGCATCGGCCACCTCCTCGACATCTCGCTGCGCGATCTCGAGCGCGTCCTCTACTTCGAGGCCTACGTCGTCGTCGATCCGGGCGAGACCGAGCTGAAGCAGAACCAGCTGCTGAACGAGGAGCAGTACCGCAAGGCGCGTGAGGAGCACCAGCACCGCTTCAAGGCGCAGATGGGCGCCGAGGCGATCAAGGAGCTGCTGAAGCGCGTCAACGTCGAGCGGCTGTCGATCGAGCTCCGCGAGAAGATGAAGACGGAGCAGTCGGCGCAGAAGAAGCTGAAGTACGCCAAGCGCCTGAAGGTCACCGACTCGTTCCGGAAGTCGAGCAACCGGCCGGAGTGGATGATTCTCGACGTCATTCCGGTCATTCCGCCGGAACTGCGTCCGCTCGTGCCGCTCGACGGCGGCCGGTTCGCGACCTCGGACCTGAACGACCTCTATCGCCGCGTCATCAACCGCAACAACCGGTTGAAGAAGCTGATGGAGCTGAAGGCGCCGGACGTCATCATCCGCAACGAAAAGCGCATGCTCCAGGAAGCGGTGGACGCGCTGTTCGACAACGGCCGCCGCGGCCGTGTGCTGCGCGGCGCCAACAACCGGCCGCTCAAGTCGCTGTCGGACACGCTCAAGGGCAAGCAGGGCCGGTTCCGCCAGAACCTGCTCGGCAAGCGCGTCGACTACTCCGGCCGCTCGGTCATCGTCGTCGGCCCCGAGCTGAAGCTCCACCAGTGCGGGCTGCCGAAGAAGATGGCGCTCGAGCTGTTCAAGCCGTTCATCTACAACAAGCTCGAAGAGCGCGGCCTCGTCGCCACCATCAAGCAGGCGAAGGAGATGGTCGAGCTGCAGCGTCCCGAAGTGTGGGACGTGCTCGAAGAGGTCATCCGCGAGCATCCGGTGCTGCTCAACCGCGCGCCGACGCTCCACGGCTGGGCATCCAGGCGTTCGAGCCGGTGCTCGTCGAAGGCAAGGCGATCCGCATCCACCCGCTCGTCTGCACGGCGTTCAACGCGGACTTCGACGGCGACCAGATGGCCGTCCACATCCCGCTGTCGCCCGAGGCGCAGATCGAAGCGTCGGTGCTGATGCTGTCGTCCAACAACATCCTGTCGCCCGCCCACGGCGCGCCGATCGCGATTCCGTCGCAGGACATCGTGCTCGGCTGCTACTACCTGACCAAGGCCAAGAGCGGCGCCAAGGGCGAAGGCCGCGCGTTCGGCAACCCCGACGATGTGATGCTGGCGCTCGAGGCAGGGGAGCTCGAGACGCTGTCGCCGATCCGGCTGCGCTACACCGGCGACCTGCAGGATCTGACCGCGTCGCGCGACGACCAGGACGTGCTCCGCACGGAAGTGCAGACGGTCAACAACAAGATCATCAACACGACCGTCGGCCGCGTCATCCTCAACCAGACGATTCCGCACGAGATGCCGTTCGTCAACGGCCTCTTGAAGAAGAAGGGTCTGCAGCAGCTGGTCCAGAGCTGCTACCTGAAGTTCGGCCTCGAGAAGACCGTCGAGATGCTCGACGCGCTCAAGAACCTCGGCTTCACCTACGCGACGAAATCGGGGCTGTCGATCGGCATCGACGACCTGATCATCCCGAAGGAGAAGGTCGTCGCTCGTCGCGAAGGCGCGCGACGAGGTCATCAAGGTCGAGTCGCAGTACCTCGAGGGCGCCATCACCAACGGCGAGCGCTACAACAAGGTCATCGCCATCTGGTCGGAGGCGACCGAAGAGATCGCCAACGCGATGTTCACCGAGATGGAGGCCATCGACAAGGAGGGCAGGAAGTTCAACCCGGTCTACGTCATGGCCGACTCGGGCGCACGAGGGTCCAAGCAGCAGATCCGGCAGCTGGCCGGCATGCGCGGCCTGATGGCCAAGCCGTCGGGCGAGATCATCGAGACGCCCATCACGGCCAACTTCCGCGAAGGCCTCGAGGTGCAGCACTACTTCATCTCGACGCACGGCGCGCGCAAGGGCCTGGCCGATACCGCGCTCAAGACGGCGGACTCGGGCTACCTGACCCGCCGCCTGGTCGACGTGGCGCAGGACGTCATCATCCACGAGCACGACTGCGGCACGGTGGACGGCATCGAGGCGCGGGCCATCGTGGAGAGCGGCGAGATCATCGAGCCGCTCCGCGACCGCATCATGGGCCGGGCCACGCTCGAGCGCATCACCGACCCGTTCACCGGCGAGACCATCGTCGACGTCAACGAGGTGATGGACGAGGAGACCTCGTCGGCCATCCAGGACGCCGGCATCGAGAAGGTGAAGATCCGCTCGGTGCTGACCTGCGCGTCGCGCCGCGGCGTGTGCGCCAAGTGCTACGGCCGCGACCTGGCGACCGGCAAGATGGTCGAGCTCGGCCAGGCGGTCGGCGTCATCGCCGCGCAGTCCATCGGCGAGCCCGGCACGCAGCTGACGATGCGAACGTTCCACATCGGCGGCACGGCGTCGCGCGTGTCCGAGCAGTCGACGCTCGAGGCGCGCAACGCCGGCACGGTCCGCTTCCAGGGCCTGCAGGTCGTGCAGGCCAAGGACGGCAACCTGGTCGTCATGAACCGCAGCGGTTCGCTGGTCGTGCAGGACGCCAAGGGTCGCGACCGCGAGCGCTACCCGATCGTCTACGGCGCGCGGCTGAAGGTGAAGGACGGCGCGGCGATCGAGCAGGGCCAGGTCCTGGTCGAGTGGGATCCGTACACGTTCTCGATCCTCACCGAGGAAGCCGGCCAGATCCGCTTCAAGGACATCCTCGAGGGCATCACGGTCCACGAGGAAGTCGACGAGGTCACGGGCCTCTCGCGCCTCATCATCGTCGACTCGCCGGACGAGAAGAAGCAGCCGGCGATCGAGATCCGGGGCAAGGGCCCGAACCCGCGCAAGTACCACATGCCGGTCCATGCGCACCTGATGGTCCAGGACGGCGAGAACGTGTCGGCCGGCGACGTGCTCGCGAAGATTCCGCGCGAGACGACGAAGACCAAGGACATCACGGGCGGTCTGCCGCGCGTCGTCGAGCTCTTCGAGGCGCGCAAGCCGCGCGAGACGGCGGTCATCTCGGAAATCGACGGCATCGTCAAGCACGGCGGCATCGTCAAGGGACAGCGGAAGATCATCATCGTTCCCGACGAGCCGGGGGCGGAGCCGCGCGAGTACTCGCTGCCGCGCGGCGTGCACGTCAACGTGCAGGAAGGCGAGCGCGTCCGGGCGGGCGAGCCGCTGATGGACGGGCCGTCGAACCCGCACGACATCCTGAACGTCCTCGGTGAGAAGGCGCTCCAGGCCTACCTCGTCAACGAGATCCAGGAGGTCTACCGGCTGCAGGGCGTCAACATCAACGACAAGCACATCGAGACCATCGCGCGCCAGATGATGCGGTGGGTGAAGATCGAGGATGTGGGCGACACCGAGTTCCTCATCGACGAGCAGACCGACAAGTTCCGGTTCCTCGAAGAGAACGAGCGCGTGATCACCGCGGGTGGGCGCCCGGCGCAGGGCCGGCCGCTGCTGCTCGGCATCACGAAGGCGTCGCTCTCGACCGACTCGTTCATCTCGGCGGCCTCCTTCCAGGAGACGACGCGCGTGCTGACCGAGGCGTCCATTTCCGGCAAGGTCGATCATCTGCGCGGCCTGAAGGAGAACGTCACGATGGGCCGCCTCATCCCGGCGGGCACGGGCTTCGAGTACTACCGCCACGTGCAGATTCCGCCGGACGAGCCGCCGCCGCCGCCGGCGCCGCCGCAGCCGAGCGACGACGAGCTCGAGCTGGAGCGGGACATGGAGTACTTCGTCGAGCCGGAGGAAGCGCTCGGTCCGAGAACCGGGGACCTCGGAGAGTAGGGAGAGGAAGACCTGTAATTTACAATTTACAATTAGGAATTGTGAATTCGTGAGGGGCGGTGGTCGAGAGACTGCCGCCCCTTTTGTTTTGCGGCTTGCAGGGCCTGCTTCTGTCACGCCTTGTGGTTGCACATAAAGCGATGGCCCGCTGCAGGGCGAGTCCGGCTCTCAGGATTGACGATGGTAGGATGGCGCGATGGACCTCGAGACCGCCGACGCCATCGGAACCCTTGGGGACGAGGTGCGCCGTGTCGAGATGACGCTGGGCGCCGACGTGCGCCGAGTCGAGACGACGCTGGGCGCCGAGGTGCGTCGGGTCGAGATGACGCTGGGCGCCGAGGTGCGTCGGGTCGAGACGACGCTGGGCGCCGAGGTGCGTCGGGTCGAGATGACGCTGGGCGCCGAGGTGCGTCGGGTCGAAACGACGCTGGGCGACGAGGTGCGTCGTGTCGAGACGACGCTGCGCGGTGAGATGCAGGGCATCCGCGACGAGCTGCGCCAGGAGTTGACGGCCGGGTTGGCCGACAACCGGCGACACGCTGAGCTGCTGACCGAGAGTGTCCGGGACGACATCCGCATTGTCGCCGAGGGGCTGGCTGTGGTGGGCGCGAAGCTCGACGGGCTCCGGTAGCCGGGACTCACGACGTGAGCGCGTTGAAGCGCTGGCTGTCTCTGCGAGGCTACGGCCTCGTCACGAGCACGCTGTTCGGGGCCACGACTTCTCCGCTGAAGATGCGCGCCCGCTTCGAGCGCCTGGGCCGCACCTCCCGCGAAAAGATCCAGCGCAAGTTTCCCAGGGTTGTATTTGCGGACCACGCTGCCGGCGAAGTGGCGATTGAATCCGTGTGCGCTGTCGAGTCGCCGGCGCAGGTCATCCTGTACCTGCACGGCGGGGCCTTCTTCATGGGTTCGCCTGCCTCGTACCGAAACCGCGCGATGCGCCTGAGCTACCGCTGCAACGCAGAGGTTTTCGTTCCCGACTATCGGCTCGCGCCGGAGCACCCGCATCCGGCAGCTTTCGACGATGCCTTCGCCGCATGGGAGGTCGTCAAGGGCCTGCGCCCCAATGCGCCGATCTTCGTCGCCGGCGACTCCGCGGGCGGCGGCCTGAGTCTCAGTCTCCTCGTCAGGCTGCGGGATCTGGGCATGGCCATGCCGAACGGGGCGTTGCTTCTCTCGCCGTGGACGGATCTGACCGTGTCCGGTCCGTCTGTCGATGGCAACCGTGGCAAGGATCTGTGGTTCACCCGCAGACACCTCGAGACATGGGCGGGCTACTACGCCGCGGGCGCGGATCGCCGCTCTGCGTACGTGTCGCCGGTTTTCGCCGAGGCGTCCGGGCTGCCGCCGCTCCTGCTATTGGTCGGACAGGACGAGTTGTTGCTCGACGACGCGCTGCGTGTTCGCGACGCCGCCGCATCGGCCGGGACGGATGTTCGCGTGCACATCGGCAAGGGCATGCAACACGACTGGCCACTCACGCTGCCATGGCTCGACGAAAGCCGCCTCGCGTGGAGCACGATGAGGAACTTCATCGTGGAACGTGCGGCTACGAGCGTGGACGATAAGCACATGAGAGGGAAGGTCTGAACGCCGTGGCGCAATCTACGACTACCAACACGTTTCGGCGCCTTCACGACTCGGGATGCTTTGTCATTCCCAATCCCTGGGACATCGGCAGCGCCCGGTTGCTGGCGCAACTGGGCTTTCCTGCGCTCGCCACGACCAGCGCAGGATTCGCCTGGTCGCTCGGCCTGCGCGACAACGCGGTCACCCTCGAGGAAGCACTGGGGCATTGTCGTGCGATGGCTGCCTCAGTCGCGATTCCAGTCTCCGCGGACTTCGAGCACGGTTTCGCTGCGCAGCCGGACGGCGTGAGCGCAAACGTGGCCGCCGCGGCCGCCACCGGTATCGCCGGCCTCTCGATCGAAGACTCCACCGGCGAGGCCTCCGACCCCCTCTTTCCATTCCCTCTGGCGGTCGAGCGGATTCGGGCTGCCAGGCGCGCCATCGACGGCAGCGGTTCAGGCGTCCTGCTCACCGCCCGTTCAGAGGGCTTCATCGTCGGGCGACCCGATCTCGAGGAGACCCTTCGTCGTCTGCAGGCGTTCGCCGACGCAGGCGCCGATTGCCTCTATGCGCCAGGCCTTCGGACCCTGGCCGAGATCGCCGCCGTCGTCTCGGCCGTGGCGCCAAAGCCCGTGAACGTGCTCGTGGGCAGCGACTTCACGACGGTGGCCGCGCTCGCGCAGCTGGGTGTTCGCCGCATCAGCGTTGGTGGCGCGCTGGCGCGCGCGGCGTGGGCCGGGTTTCTGCAGGCCGCCACGGAAATCGCCAAAGAGGGAACCTTTACGGGCCTGGCACGTGCGGTGCCGTTCGCGGAGATCAATCGGGCCTTTCCCGACAGCACGCCCCAACGAAACACTTAAGCCGGAAGAAAAAACCGATCCCTCGTGATCTGGCCGACACGCGGGGGTAAGCTTTGCCTGAAAGGAGGGAGCCGGAATGCACCACTTCGACACGAGTTCCCTCACCCGGGCGCTGGAGTACTTGCGCGAACTGTTCCGTGGACCGAGCCACCGGCCACCGGATCCGGGACCTGATCCGTTCGCGCGGAGGCCGGTCCTTCGCAGTCCGAGGCCGAACCTTCGAACGGGCGCCGTGGCGGTCGCGGAGCCCGAGGACGAGTGACCCCGTCGAGACGATCCGGATGCTGATGCCAGATGACTTCAACCGCCGAGGTGTCGGACATCTGCCCGGGCACCTCGGCATCGTCGTCACTGAAGTGGGCGCAGGGCTCGTGCGGGCCGAGCTCGAAGTGAAGCCGTGCCTGATGGCCCCGAACGGGTACCTGCATGCCGGCAGCATCGTGACCCTCGCGGACACGGCCTCGGGCTACGGGTGCCTGGCGAACTTGCCGGAGGGCGCTTCGGGGTTCACGACCATCGAGCTCAAGTCGAACCACCTCGGCACCGCTCGTGAGGGCATGCTCGACTGCGTCGCGACCGCGGTGCACATGGGCCGCACCACGCACGTATGGGATGCCGTGGTGAGCGCACGTGCCGCCGGGAAGACGATCGCGATGTTCCGCTGCACGCAGTTGGTTCTCTACTCAAGGTAGGAGGGCTCGCCAATGGATCCGCTCAGGCGAAAATTGCTGAAAACTGGAGCCGCTGCGACCGTCGTGGCGGCAGCGCCGCGCGTGCTGGCACAGCAGGCGGGGCAAGGAGGAGCCCCCATGTCCTTCTACGAGAAAGGTCCCGTTCGGATTCACTATGAGCAGATCGGCTCCGGCTTCCCGTTGCTGCTCATTCCCGGCGGAGGCCTGAACTCGAGAATTGCGGGCCTGACCAATCCCTTCAACGTCATCGAGGAGTTCAAGGGCGAGTTCCGCTGCATCGCCGCGGACCTTCGCAATGCCACCGGCGGCCAGTCGTCCGGCCCGCTCGAGATCGACCGGCCATGGGACGCCTATACCGATGACCATCTCGGTGTGATGGATCACCTGGGCATCGACAAGTTCATGGTGATGGGCTTCTGCATTGGAGGCCCGTTCATCTGGAACCTCCTGGAAAGAGCTCCGAACCGGGTTGTCGCGGCCGTGCTCGCGCAGCCAAGCGGATTCCGGCCGGAGCAGCCCAATCTCTTCTACGAAACCAACATGGCGGGCTGGGGACCGGAGCTGACCAAACGGCGGCCCGAGATCACGATGGAGATGGTCGACCGGTTCCTGACGAAGATGTATCGCACCAACCCCGACTTCGTCTTCACCGTGACGCGCGACTTCGTCCGCCAGTGCCAGACGCCCCTGCTGATTCTCCCGGACGACATTCCATCGCATCCGTATGCCGTCGCGATGGAGGCGGCGATGCTCGCGCCGAAAGCCGAAGTCAGCATGTTCCCGTGGAAGGAACCCAGGGAGCGGATTCCACTGGCGGTGCGCCAGATACGGTCTTTCCTCCGGGCGCATCGGCCCGGTTCCGCATAGGCGCCGTCACGCGCGAGGAACACGTTCGGCTCATGACGTCGCCGTGAGGACATCACGCATTCAGTACCTGTCTCCCGTTGCCATCGAAGGCCATCGGTCTTCCGGCGCAGGCGGTCCGGATCACCCCATGCGCCAGGCAACACGGCGGGCAGCGGGGCTCCACAAGGGCGGGTGGACCGGCGAACTGCGTGACGAGGTCCAGGGCTACTTCGATAACCTCGCAGGTGAGTGGCACACGCGATCCTCTCCGCAGCGCACCGCCGTCGTGGTGGATGCGCTCGTCCGCGGGCTCGATCTTCTCGAGCCGGCCGGTGGTGTCGCGGTGGAGCTGGGCAGCGGGACTGGCACCTATTCGAGCCTGCTCGCGGAACGCTTCGCGACGGTGCTGGCCATCGATCTCTCGCACGCCATGCTGCGACAGGCGCCGATCGGACCGGCCCTTCGGGTTCAGGCTGACGGTGCCAGGCTCCCGGTGGCTGACGGGTCGGCCTCCGCAATCGTGCTGATTAACGCCTTTCTGTTTCCAGCCGAGGTCGAACGCGTCCTTTTGCCGGACGGCGTTCTGGTGTGGGTCAACAGCAGCGGTGAGTTCACGCCGATCTATCTCTCCGTCGATGACCTCGTTGCGGCGCTGCCGGGCGAGTGGACGGGCAGCTGGAGCCAGGCAGGCGAGGGGCACTGGTGCGCCATCCGTCGAACTTGATGAGCCCGGCGGACAGCCGCTCCCAACGTTTGCAGCCGCCGGCGGCTGGCGAGACAATGACCCGCGGCTGAACAACTCGACCACGGTTCTGCCGTGTTTGGGAAGGAGACTCTCGCATGCGATCGAACTGGCTTTCTGGCATGGCGATAACCGCCCTGGTTGCCGTCGGGGCCGCCTTCTCACACCTCCTGCCGGCCTCGGCTCAGGCTCCCAGGAACGGCGCCTGGTTCGGCGTGACTCCATCGCCAGGGTTCAAGCCAGACGTGGTGCCCGTCATCATGGGCACGGACTACGGCCCCCGGCCTGCCACGGTCCCTGCCGGCGAGGAGACGCTTCACGTCCCTGAAGGGCGACGCCATCCGGCGCGATCTCCAGACCATCGTCGACTTCTCGAAGTGGAGCCGCGAGACGAAGGAAGTGGGCACAGGACAGCTCTGGGGCCGGATCACCGGAATGCCATCGGGCGAGCGCACGATGGACTGGGTGGAGCGCCGGCTTCGCGAGGCACGCGTGCCGACGGTCGACCGCCAGTGGTTCGATCAGGCACCCCGCACGTCGCTGTGGCTTCCGCTTTCCTGGGAGGTGCGCCTTCACGCAGATGCCGCGTTCGGCGCCGGCAGCCGTGACGTGATTCTGGAATCGGCGATGCCCGCCGGCGGGACCGTGCTGCCGCCGGATGGACTGACCGCGCCGCTGGTGTTCGTCGGCACCGCCCGGCCGTCCGAACTGCAGTACATGGACGTGCGCGGCAAGATCGCCGTGCAGCACATCACCCCCAAGGGCCACCTGTTTCTCGAGCGCGGGCCGGCACGCGCCAAGGCCCAGGAGTTGATCAAGCGCGGCGCGGTCGCTGTGTTCAACATCGTCGATCAGGCCGGCAACATGCGCATGCGCGACATCAGCAATTGCGGCGGACCCTGCTTCAATCTTCGGCGGGCAGGACGGCCGATTTCTCGAAGAGGTCATGGACGGCGGCTGCCGTCGCCGGTGTCTCCGATCGCATTCGGGCGACGCTGCGGCTGCAGGCCGAGGAGCGCGCGCGGCATGCGGGCGTCGAACGTGATCGGCATCGTGCCGGGCGCGAGCGACGAGAACATCATCATCAATGCGCACGTCGACGGCTGGTTCGATGGCGCCAACGACAACGCCGACGGCCTGGCCGTCATGGTGGCGCCTGGCCGAGCACTTCTCGAGGCCCGAAAACCGGCCGGCCCGGACGCTGGTGTTTGTCGGCAGCGCCGGGCACCACACGGGCGGCCTGAATGGGCCAGACCAGCTCGTCGAGCTGAACCCGCGAGCTGGTCGCACGCAACGTGCTGACGATCAACCTCGAACACGTCGCGGTCCGTCAGCTCAACCCGGCACGCACGGACACCGACGGCTTGAGGGACGTCATCACCGACGCCGGCGAGAACTTCCTGATGAACGGGTTGAGCGAGCGCTCGCCCTTTCTCGAAGCCATCATCCGCGAAGGCGGCCTGCGCTACGGATTGAATTTCGTCTCGGCGGCGAGCACCTACGGCGCTGGCGACAACCCCGATGTCGATGCTCCGCTCTTCCAGCTCATTCAGGGGAATCCGCTGTATCACACCACTGGAGACATGTTCGAAACCATCTCGACGCCCGGATTGGAGCGGGTGGCCAGGTTCGTGACCTATTTCGTTCGAGAGGTCGCCAAAGCACCGCGTGCGCGCTTCTATCCCGAGGGGCACTGACAGGCAGGGCAGGCAGGGCGGGCAGGGCAGGCGAACACATGGCACAACTGAACAACATGGTGGCGCTGGTGACCGGCGCGAGCCGGGGGGCAGGGCGCGGTATCGCTCTCGAGCTTGGCACCGCCGGGGCGACGGTCTATGTGACCGGTCGAAGTGTCGACGATGGGCCGACGACCGACAATGTGCCGGGCACGATCGACGATTGCGCCAGGGAAGTGACGAGCCGTGGCGGCCGCGGCATCGCCGTGAGATGCGACCACACTGTTGACGCGGATGTGGAGGCGCTCTTTCGCCGCATCACCAGCGATCAAGGCCGGCTCGATCTCCTCGTCAACAACGTCTGGGCGGGCTACGAGAACAGCGAATGCCGGCCGCTCCCGCTCGTGCCGTTCTGGGAGCAGCCGCTCTACCAATGGGACCTCATGTTCACGGCTGGCGTTCGCGCCCATCTCGTCGCCAGCCGCCTGGCCGTGCCGCTGATGTTGCCCGCGCGGCGCGGGCTGATCGTGAGCACGACTGCGAACCTCGAAGTGCTCCCCTACTTGCGCAACCTCTTCTACGACCTGGCAAAGAACGCCGTCGCCAGGCTGTCATGGGCGATGGCGCAGGAGCTGCGCGAGCATGGCATTGCCGCCATGGCGGTGGCGCCAGGATTCATGAGGACCGAGCGTGTCGTGGAGGCCTTCCGGCGAGCGGGCGCGGCCGACGCGCTCAACGGACCCGGTGGGCCGAAGGAGACACCCGCGTATGTTGGCCGCGCGATCGTGGCGTTGGCGTCTGACGCGGCAGTCCTGGAAAAGTCAGGTCTTCTCCTGGAGGTCGGCGCGCTTGCCCGCGAGTACGGTTTTGCGGACGTCGACGGCACTCAACCGGCACCCTTCCGAATCCCCACGAACAAATAGTTCACTTCCCATCAGGAGGCCCATGGACTTCGACAAGCTGTGGATCGTCGCTGAGCGGGCGCGTGGCAGGGCGCGTCTTGCCGCCGGAGATATCTCGTTCGTTCGCAAGGTCGTACCTGACCAGCTGGACAGGTTTCCCAAAATGGATCTGCCATCGAGCATCCGTCACCCGGCGGGGTTCACCGTCTCCGGGGCATCTGTCGGCACGTTCGCACGAGCCGCCCTCCTCATCGCCGGACAGAAGGCGCTGGGAAGAAGGTTCGGCGGGTCGGAATTCTATGAGCGCGTGGAGCGAGACCTGGCCTTCGGGATCATGCGATCGCACTTTCACAACGGTTATCCGAAGGGTGCCTACTGCTGCGTCTCGTGCACGCTGGCGGTGATTCCAGTGCTGGACGCAGGGGCGATCCGCTATTTCGACTGCCGTGAGTTGTCTCGAACGGCCAGGCGCATCGTTCACCAGCGCCAGTGGCGATTTGCCCGACCGACCGATCCCCGGATGGTGAGCTGGTCCCTTGGTACGTCAGCCCGCTGAGCCGGGACGCTGGCTCGATCTGGTTGTGGCAATATCCGTAGATATGGGTCGTCATTACTATTGGAGCGTTGCCTCGCTGGCAGCAATCCTGATGCTGTCTGCGAGCTTTCCGGTCGCGCAGCAGAACGCGAGGCCGGGCATCGACTGGCCGCAATTCAGAGGCATCAGCGCCAACGGCGCTGCCGAGGGCTTCCCCCTGCCGGAGCGGTGGAGCGTGGCCGACGGCGCGAACATCCGCTGGAAGGCACCGGTGGCCGGTCTTTCCCACTCCAGCCCGGTCGTGTGGGGCACATTGGTGTGCCTGACGACTGCAGTGGCGCAGAACAAAGAAGAGGCACTCAAGGTCGGCCTCTTCGGCGACATCACGCCCGTGGATGATGCCACGCCGCTCAGCTGGGAGATCCACTGCTTCGACAAGAAGGACGGAACGAAGCGGTGGAGCGCCGTTGCCCATAAGGGAGTGCCGAAGATCAAGCGGCACCCGAAGGGCACGCATGCCAACGCGACCCTTGCGACAGATGGGCGGCGGCTCGTGGCGATGTTCGGTGCAGAAGGGTTGTTCGCCTACGATTCCGGCGGGAAGCTGCTCTGGCGGAAAGATCTGGGCTTGCTGGACTCGGGCTTCTTCCAGGTACCCGAGGCACAGTGGGGCTTTGCGAGCTCGCCCGTCATCCACGGCGATCGGGTGGTCGTGCAGGCGGACGTCCAGAAGGGCTCCTTCCTCGCGGCGTTCGACATAGCGACGGGACGAGAGCTCTGGCGGACGGCGCGGAACGACTACCCGACCTGGAGCACGCCAACCGTGCACTCAGCCAACGGACGCTCCCAGGTGATCGTCAACGGGTTCAAGCATGTGGGTGGGTACGACCTGGAAACCGGCAAGGAACTCTGGCGGATGAAGGGCGGGGGAGACATTCCGGTGCCCACGCCGGTGGTTGATGGCGGTCTCGTCATCATCACCAACTCACACGGCCCGGCCGCACCGATTTTCGCCGTGCGCGTCAACGCTGTAGGGGACATCAGCCTCGCAACCGGGTCGCAGACAGGCGAGTTCATCGCCTGGAGCCAGCAGCGCGAAGGCGCGTACATGCAAACGCCCATCGTGTACCGCGGGCAGCTCTACGTCTGTCGGGACACCGGCGTGCTGAGCGTCTACGAAGTCGCCACTGGCAAGCGGCTGTATCAGCAGCGGCTCGGCGATGGCACGACCGGCTTCTCAGCCTCCGCCGTGGCCGGAGACGGGAAGATCTACTACTCGAGCGAGGATGGCTCGGTCCTTGTGGTCAAGGCCGGACCGGTGTTCGAGCAGATTGCCGAGAACGAGATGGGCGAAACGCTGATGGCGACGCCTGCGATTTCGGAAGGCACTCTCTACTTCCGCACCAGGACTCATCTCGTCGCCGTGGCGCGATAGCGAACGCCCGCGCAGCAGCAGGATCCGGTGCCTGGCCGAGGCGGCAGTCGAACCGCACGATTGAACATGAACTTCGATCTCGAAACCGCCGTGCCTGTGCTCGCGCGAACGCCGCAGGTCCTGAATGCGCTGCTTCGCGGCCTTCCTCCCGCGTGGGAGGCCGGCCGCGAAGGTCCGGACACGTGGAACCCCTACGACGTGGTCGGTCATCTGATTCATGGGGAGCGCACGGACTGGATGCCGCGCGTCGAGCATCTGCTATCACATGGCGAGGCCGTGCCCTTTCCTGCGTTCGATCGCTTCGCACAGTTCCAGGCTTCGAGCGGCCAGAGCCTCGCTCAACTGCTGGATACGTTTCGCGAGCTGCGCGGAGAGAGCCTCAGCCGACTCGCGGCCCTGCGGCTGACTGCCAATGATCTCGAACGCACAGGTCAGCACCCGGAGTTTGGAAGGGTGACCCTCAGCCAGCACCTGGCCACGTGGGTGGTGCACGACCTCGACCACCTTGTTCAAGTCGCGCGAGTCATGGGCCGCCAATACGGCGATGCCGTTGGGCCGTGGCGGCAGTACCTGCGTATCATCGGCAACTCTTGACCTCGCCTCCCTGCTCGAGCTGAGCCAGCGATCCCGCTGAATTCGCATTACCGAGTGAGGGGGCACGCATGGTCCAGGCTTCAGGTAGAGCAATGTGTTTAACTCTGGCATTGGTTCTGGCGCCCGCCGCCCTGCGGGCGCAGGATGCCGCGGGCACGTTCGACCAGCTTCAGCACGTCGTCAAAGCGGGCCAGGCAGTCGTCGTGACTGACGTCGACGGCGAGCGGATCAAGGGCACCATCGCCACGTTGTCCCCGCTGTCGATGACGCTCGAGGTGGAAGATCGCATGGGGTTTCCAGATGGACAACGAACCTTTTCCGAAGCCGCAGTGGCGAGGGTGGCGAGGCGGGACTCGGTGACCGAGGGCCTGCTCATCGGGTTGGCCGCGGGTGTGGGCGCAGCGTGGGGCGCAGTGCGGATCACCTGCGGCCCCCCGGGATACGACGACGAATGCGCGGCGAATTCCTGGGGTGTGTTCGCCCTCGCCATGATTCCCGCCGGTATGGTGACCGGTGCCGTGATCGATCGGCTGATTGGGAACGCCGCGATCTTCGTCGCACCGGCCACGAAGACCGCCGGCACTCTTCGGTTGGCGCCCTTGTGGGCGAAGGATGGCGCCGGACTCTCCATGTCGTTCGCATTCTGAACGAACGCGCGGCGCCGCCTCTTCTGTGCCATCCTCTCGGCGGAGGGATTGAATGCAGGTCACGACCACACCGGGCTTCGAGGGCAAGCGCACCACCCAGTACTTGGGCATCGTCACTGGCGAGGCCATTCTCGGCGCGAACCTCTTCAAGGACCTGTTTGCCGGCATCCGCGACATCGTTGGCGGGCGGTCGGCTACCTACGAGGCCGAACTCCATCGGGCGCGGGACCTCGCGCTCGCCGAAATGCAGGCCAACGCGCAGAAGGTTGGCGCGAACGCTGTGGTCGGCGTCGATCTCGATTACGAAGTGCTCGGCGCCGGCAATGGCATGTTGATGGTGTCGGCCAGCGGTACCGCCGTCGTTGTCGAGTAGCCGCCCTCTCGCCGCGCCGCTCTTCTACCTTCTCAGCATCCTGCTGTTCCCTGTCACGCTGGCCGGGTACGTGATCTGGGTCGGCAAGGCGCTGATGACCGGGCGAGGGTCTGGTGTGTCGGGAACAGCGCAAGGCCCGCTTTCCGCCCGCTGGTTCTGCCATAACCTCGGCACCAGAAAGGACGAGGCCGCGAATCGCTTGATGCTCGTCGTTCCCGGCATCTCGCCGCTCGCTGTCCGCATGGTGGCCGGGCCGATGATGCTGGCCCACCGCCTCACCGGGTTCGTGCCGAAGGCGTTCAGGTATCCCTTTGAGGGCGAGGTGCCCATCCAATACCAGGCTTCCGCGAGGCAGACGTTCTTCGACTCGGCGGCCGACCGGTACCTGGCTGACGTCCGGCAATGTGTGATCCTCGGCGCCGGCTTCGACACGCGTGCCTACAGAGAGCAGTTGAGGCGCGTGACGTGCTTCGAAATCGACACTCCCAGGACGCAGGCCGTGAAGCGCGAGATGCTCGGCAAGGCAGGCCTCGATGCGAACCGTGCGGTGTTTGTGCCTGCGGATTTCGAAAAGGACGACTGGTTCCGCCAGCTCGTCGCCGCCGGTTTCGATCCCGCAAGTCCGGTGCTTTTCCTCTGGGAAGGCGTGATGGTGTACCTCGACGAGGCTGCCGTCCATGCCACATTCGAGAAGATCGCGCGCACGGCCAGGGGTTCAGCCGTCGCGTTCGACTACTTCACGACCGACCCGCTCGAATCGAAGGGCCTCTACTGGCGCTTCGCCAGGGCGGCCACCCAGGCGTCCGGTGAGCCTCTCAAGTTCGGCATCGACGGCACGCCTCCATCACGCGACCGGCTGGAGGAATTCCTCCGGCCGTTTGGACTGACGCTCGCCGAGCAGCGGACGCTGGGGCCTGAAGCCGGCGGCGGGCGGGCGTGGGGCGGCTTCGCGGTCGCTACCGTCAGGTAGTGCCACCCGAGTAATGTGGACCTGAGAATTTCGCCTGTCACGAAGGGCAGAACTCTGTATAAGCTGCGCACGGATTCGGCGGCTGGCGCCGATCGTGGCACACGGGAGACAGCGCATGGCGGATGGCGTCAGGGTCCGCGTGGTCGGACCCGCAAGCGGAGACACTCTCGGCGCGGCGACCGCCGTCCGCGATCGATTCATTCTGGATGCCCGTCACTCTGGCGGGCACATCGCACTCGTCGAGCACCTGATGCCTCCGCGCGCGCTGGCGGCACCGCTCCATCGCCATAGCCGCGAGGACGAATACAGCTTCGTGCTCGAGGGGCGGGTCGGCGCGCACTTCGACGGCGACGAGGTATTCGGTCATCCCGGCGACTTGATCATCAAGCCACGAGGGGAGTGGCACACGTTCTGGAACGCAGGTGATGCTTCAGCCCGGATCCTCGAGATCATCGCGCCGGGCGGGTTCGAGCAGGCTTTCCGCGAGATGCATGCGCTGGGCGAAGCCCTGGATCCGGAGACCATGGCGAGAATCGCAGCACGCTACGGCGTCGACGCGGACTTCGAGCGAACAGGGCCGATCATCGAGCGACATCGGCTCACCTTCTAGACCCAACTGACCGCGCAGCGCCCACAAAAGGAGACGACCGTGAGACAGACGACGTGGTTGGCATGTTTCGCAGTGGCTGTCGTGACGGCGGCTGGTGCATGCAAGCACTGACCCATGGCTCCTGGAATTTCGACGCCTCCTGAAGTCGACTGCGAGCAGCAGCATCCCTCGCTCCGCGTGACCGACGTCCTTGCCGCGGTGGAGTTCTACACGAGGAAGCTCGGGTTCCAGCTCGGTTTCACATGGGGTGATCCGCCGGAGATCGCCGGCGTGAACCTGGGCTCCGTGCAGATGTTCCTGCAGCAGGGGACGCCGTCCCCGCAGGGGTGTGCCCTCTACTTTGTCGTCGGCAACGCTGACGAGCTCTACGAGTTTCATCGGGCAAACGATGTCGAGATGCTGCAGGACCCTGGCGACCGGCCGTACGGGCTGCGCGACTACCGGATCCGGGATCTGCATGGCTACGAGCTCGGGTTCGGCCACCATCTGTTCAACACGGGCCCGCCGCTTGAGATCGAGCGGGTTGACGTTCGGCTCCGTCTCGAGAAACGTCTGGCCGGCCTGCTTGAGGATCTCGCCGCGTTCAAGCACATGACCGTCACCAGCTGCCTCGAGGAAACGCTGCTGCATGCGCTCGAAGGTGTGGGCCCGCACAACAAGGCCGACCTGCGGCACATCCAGGCACTGAAGCTGAAGCACGGAATCGACTACGACAGCCACGCGAGCTATCGATTCGTGGAGCGGTAGGCCGGCACGTTCCATGTCGAAGGCACTCTTCATCGGCCTGCCGCTGCACGGCCACACGAATCCCTCCCTGCCGCTCGTGCGCGCGCTCGTCGAGCGGGGCGAGGAGGTCGTCTATTTTTCGAGCGCGGCTTTCGCAGCCCGCATCGAAGAAGCCGGCGCCAGGTACCGGCCCTACCGCAACGCGTTCCTCGCAGATCTGACGAACTGGCCCCAGCAGACCCACGAGATCTCGTGGCTGTTGATGCGAACGACCGCCGAGGTGCTCGCTCAGGAGCTTGACGTCTTCCGCGCGGAAAAGCCCGACTACCTGATCGTCGATTCAGTGGCGCCTTGGGGCCAGTGGACCGGCCAGTTGCTCGGGCTCCCGGTCGTGACCTCAATCACGACGTTCGCGGTCAATCGCCACGTCCTTGCCCAGGCCGGTGCACGGGGAACGCGGCCGAAGAGTCTTCGCCTGGCGCTCTCGAAGCTCAGGCACCTGAGCAGAGCTGCGTGGCTCCGCCGCACCGTGCGCCGCAAATACCGGGTCAGGGGGACGGGGCTGATGGGCATGGTCTTCGGGCACTCGGACCTCAACATCGTCTACACGTCGCGCGAGTTCCAGCCGTGCGCCGAGACCTTCGATGACCGTTTCAAATTCATTGGCCCGTCAGTCGGTGGCCGGGCGGAGACGTCCGATTTGGCCTGGGATGAACCGTTACCGTCCGAGCTCGTCTACGTGTCGCTCGGCACGATCTTCAATGCGGATCCGGCGTTCTATCGGAACTGTTTCGAGGCGTTCCGCGGGCAAAAGGTCCGCGTGGTGATGTCGGTCGGCACCACGGTGGATGTCGCGAGCCTGGGAGCTCCGCCGCCCAATGTTGTCGTCCGGCCGCACGTACCCCAGCTGGAGGTGCTGCGGCGGGCTTCGATCTTCGTGTCGCATGGCGGCATGAACAGCGTGAGCGAGAGCCTGCACTTCGGCGTGCCGCTCGTCTGCGTTCCGCAGATGGGTGAGCAGGAGATCGTCGCACGGCAGGTGGAGGCCCTTGGAGCCGGTGTGCACCTGGCCAAGGAGGAGGCGACCGTGGAACGGATTCGCGAGTGTGTCGGCCGCGTGCTCGGCGACGAGAGCTTCCGGACCGGGGCGGCGGTGATGCGGCAGTCGTTCCAGTCGGCGGGTGGCGCCGCCCGCGGTGCTGAGGCCATCCTGGCCTTCACGCGATCGCGGGCAGCACGCGTAATGGAGAGCGGCGCGCGATGAACGCCAGAAAGACAACGCCGGCTGCGGACCTGAAGTTGGCGCTCGGCTGGTTGAAGCAGCACGGCACCCGGGCGGCGCGCGAGGGGATGTCGCGATACAACATTCCTTCCGACCGTGCCTTCGGTGTCCCGATGAACCAGGTGCAGCGGCTGGCGAAACAGCTCGGCCGGAGCCACGAGCTGGCCAGTGGATTGTGGGACAGCGGCTGGTACGAAGCGCGCCTGCTGGCGGCCTATGTCAGCGACCCTGCCCTCGTGACGCCCGCCCAGATGGACCGGTGGCGCGGCGACTTCGACAACTGGGCCGTCTGCGACACCGTGTGCTTCGTGCTGTTCGATCGGACCCCGCATGCCTGGCGCAAGGTGGAGCAGTGGGCGCGCCGCCGCGACGAGTTCGGCAAGCGCGCGGCCTTTGCGCTCCTCTGGGGCCTGACTGTGCACGACAAGAGCGCCGGGGATGAGCCGTTTGTCAGAAGCCTGGCTCTCGTCGAACGCGCGGCCTCGGACGAGCGGCACCTGGTCAGCAAGGCCGTGAACATGGCGCTGAGAGCAGTTGGCAAGCGCAACCCTGCCCTCAATGCCGCGGCCGTGGCTGTGGCCTTGCGGCTGGCTGCCTCTCCGGACCCCTCGAAGCGATGGGTGGGGAAGAATGCTGCCAGAGAGCTTACGAGCGCTTCTGTGATCCGCCGGCTCGCACGGCGTCCGGCGGGGCGGGCCTGAGCTGAATCCGCAGCTCTGCCGGCCACGTCGTGATGTAGAGTGCCCGCAATGACCGCGCCGCTCCCGGAACCGTGGCTACGGGGCTCGCTGCCGGGTATTCCCGCTCTGCTTCAGCCGGCCGCGCATGCGTTCGTGATGGTCGGCGAAAATGTCGACTCCGCCTTCCTGGACATCTCCAGTGATGAGCTGTGGGCGAGACCGGGCGGCGCAGCCTCTCTCGGCTTTCACTTGATGCACCTGTCCGGCAGCACAGACCGTTTGCTCACCTATGCGCGTGGCGAACGCCTGTCCACCGTTCAACTGTCCGCTCTGGCCGCCGAGGACAGTCCCGGCGCCCCGCCGCCTTCTCGTGACGATCTCGTTGCCCGCTGGAGCAGGACGCTGGACCGCGCACTCGCGCAGCTCGCCTCGACTCCTGAAGGGAGCCTCCTGGAGCCCAGGATGGTCGGCCGCGCGCAACTGCCGTCCACCGTGTTCGGCTTGCTGTTCCATGCAGCCGAACATGCCCAGCGCCACGCCGGCCAGATCACGACCACCGCGAAGATCATCAGAGCTGAAAGAGAGACGTGAAATGGATGGCGCGATGCAGGTTCGCTGGAGCCTCGTGTTGACAGGAGGGCTGCTGGCAGAGATCGGCATCCTCCTCGTGGCTGTTCCGGCGTCGTTTCTTCCCTCGGGCGAGCAGGCCCTGTTGTGGGCTGTCCCTCCGGCGTGCCTGGTGATGACGTTTCTCGCGGGCCGGTGGGCAGCTCGCCGCGCCGGGGCGCGACATGTTCTCCACGGCACCCTTGCCGGCGTGGTGGCCGCGTTGCTCTACATTGCCGCCACGTGGAACCAGACGCTGCCTCTGGCTTTCATCATCTCGCACGGCTTGAAGGCGGCCGGCGGTGCGGGGGGCGGTCTTTACGCTGCGAGGCAGGCGGCGACGGCCATCGCTCGATGACCGATCCGTTTCTCGAAGCGGCGATCGAGGAAGCGCGCCTCGGCCTTGCGGAGGGCGGAATTCCCATTGGATCGGTGCTCGTGCACGATGACCGGATCATCGGCCGCGGACACAACCGCAGAATCCAGCGGGGCAGCGCGATTCTGCACGGTGAGATGGACGCTCTGGAGAACGCCGGGCGCCAGGAGGCTCGGATCTATCGCGAGTGCGTCCTGTACACGACGCTGTCGCCATGTGCGATGTGCTCCGGCGCCATCCTCCTCTACGGAATTCCCCGGGTGATCATCGGCGAGAACCAGACGTTCAACGGAGAAGAGGACCTTCTCCGGAGTCGAGGCGTGCAGCTTGAGGTGCGTCAAGACGCGGCGTGCATTCGCCTGATGACCGCCTTCATCCGGGACCGCCCCGCGCTGTGGAACGAGGACATCGGCACGTAGCGTCAGCAAAGACAGCGGACCGCTCGTGAGATGATGTTGGCGATGATTCCGGCGAGACAGGCTCTAGACAGACTTCGGGACGGCAACCGGCGCTTTGTATCGGAAAACCAGGACCGCACGACACCGGCGAGCGAGGCCCGGCGGCACGAGCTGACCGCCGGCCAGGAGCCATTCGCCATCATCCTCGGCTGCTCCGACTCGCGGGTGCCGGCCGAGATCGTCTTCGACCAGGGGCTCGGCGACCTCTTCGTCATCCGCGTCGCCGGGAACATCGTGGCTCCGTCGCAAGTGGGCTCGGTGGAGTTCGCCGCCGAGCGCTACCACACTCGCCTGGTCGTCGTGCTCGGCCACTCGAGCTGCGGTGCCATCCTGGCGACGCTGGAAGAGCTGGCGCGGCCTACCGCCGATCAATCGCGCAACCTGCGCTCGATCGTGGATCGCATCCGTCCGTCGGTCGAAACACTCATCTCAGCGGGGTTTGCGAACGAGGAAGCACTCGTGCGGCAGGCAGTCCGCGCCAATATCCGGGCGTCGGTCGATCACCTCCGCCACGGATCCGAGCTGCTCGAGCAGCTGATTCAGCGCGAAGGCTTGCTCGTGGTCGGCGCCGAGTACTCGCTGGAGACAGGCGTCGTCGAATTCTTCGACGGCGTGCCGGATCGCTGAGGCCGCCGGTTTCAGGAGACGTCAATGGCCAAGTCACGGCAGATGGTGAAATCGCCACCGTTGCCCAGCCTCTTTCGACCTCACCCGTGGCACGGCCTCGAGATCGGCCCGGCGCCGCCGGAGGTGCTGTTCGCGTTCATCGAGATCACGCCGTTCGACCTCATCAAGTACGAAGTCGACAAGCAGAGCGGCTACCTGCGCGTGGATCGCCCGCAGCGCGGATCGTCACATCCACCAGCGTTGTATGGGTTTGTCCCGCGGACGTACTGCGGCACCAGAACCAAGCGGCTGTCCCCGAAATCGATCCGCGGCGACGGCGATCCCCTCGATATCTGTGTGCTCAGCGAGCGGCCGATCTCGCGCGGCGAGATCCTCGTCCGTGCGAGGGTCGTGGGCGGGCTCCAGATGGTCGACGGGCGGGAGGCCGACGACAAGATCATCGCGGTGCTCGATAACGACTACGTGTACGGCGTGGCGCGAGACGTCAAAGACCTGCCGCCGATTCTGGTCGAGCGCCTGCGGCACTACTTCCTGACCTACAAGCTGGTTCCCGACAAGCCCGCGTCTGCCACGATCGAACGCGTCTACGGGCGCACGCATGCGCTCAAGGTCGTTCAGGCCGCGATGGCCGACTACGTGGACGAGTTCGGAGGCTGACACCCTGCACGTCTGAGCGCCTATGGAAACACGGCCCAAGTTCTACGACGAGTTCGCGATCTGGTGGCCCTTGTTCTCGCCGCCCATTCACTACGTGGAAGAAGCGGCCGACCTTCTCCCCCGGCTGGGTCCGCGGCCGGCATCCGGGCGGCCAACACTCCTCGAATTGGGATGCGGCGGCGGCAGCCTCGCGTCTCACCTTGCGCCGCACTTTCAGCTGACGCTGACCGACCGCGCCGAGGGGATGCTGGCGATCAGCCGAACGGTCAACCCCGAGTCTGAGCACATCCCGGGCGACATGCGCACGCTGCGGCTCGGACGCCAGTTCGACGTGGTGCTCGTGCACGACGCCATCATGTACGCCACCGAACCGGCAGACGTGCTGGCCACGCTCACGACGGCCGCGCTCCATTGCCGCCCGGGCGGCAGGGTCGCGGTGCTGCCCGACTGCGTCCGCGAAACGTTCACGCCGGCCACCGAGAGTGGCGGCGAGGACGGCGAGGATGGGCGGGCTTTCCGCTACTTCGAATGGTCGTGGGACCCGGACCCGGAAGACCACACCTACACCGTCGACTACGCTTTCGTCATGCGCGAAGCCGACGGCCGTGTCTCGGTGTTCCACGACCGCCACGTCGAAGGCCTGTTTGCGCGCGCTCAGTGGCTGGACTGGTTCGCACAGGCCGGACTGGCGGCCACGAGCGAGATCGATCCCTGGCAGCGCGATGTTTTCATCGCAATGCCGATGGCAAATCAGCATCTGCAGCGGTAGGCTAATAGCGGTGATCGCTGCTTCCAAAGGTGCGAATCTGTTCTACACCGAGCGCGGGGAGGGCCCGACGTGCCTGGTGTTGAGCTCCATTGGCACGGGGCCCTACGAGCGGCTCATGCCGGAGGCGCTGGACGACCACCTGCAGGTGGTGTTCGTCGATCTGCGTGGCAGTGGCAAGTCCACCGGCAATGCGGAAGATCTGACTTTCGATCTGCTCGCCGACGACCTGGATGCCGTCCGCCGTGCGCTCGGGGTCGAGCGCGTCGCCGTGTTCGGCCACTCGATTCTGGGCGTGCTCGCCATCGAGTACACCCGCCGCCGGCCCGCTCACGTGTCGCACGTCATCGCGGTAGGGACGCCGCCGTCCGGCGATATGGTCACCCTGTCGGCGAATGCCACCAAGTTCTTCGAGCGTGATGCGTCGCCTGACCGCAAGCAGGTGCTGAAGGAAAACCTCGCGCGCCTGCCGGCCAACGCGTCGCTGCGCCAGACGATGCAGGCTCAGACGCCGATGCGGTTTTTCGACGCCCGTCTCGACACCGCGCCGCTCTTTGCCGACTCGGTCGTGAACCTGACGCTGTTGCAGCATCTGATGGGTACGCTCACGCCGGACTGGGATGTCGCGGCCGCCGCCGCCGATCTCACCGTGCCGATGCTCCTCGCGCTCGGGCGCTACGACTACACGACGCCGCACGTGCTGTGGGAGCCGGTCGTGGGCCTGTTGCCCGATGTGACGGCCAGGCGCTTCGAAGAGAGCGGGCACCATCCCTTCTTCGAAGAGCCGGACCTCTTCGTGGACGTCGTGACGCAGTGGATGGCCGATACCTCCGGCGTGACGCCGGCGCCCTCGCGGGCACCAGATCCAGCCGTCGGCTTCGAAGAGAGGGCGACCGAGTCTGATGACGAGGCGGTCGCGGCCAGCGATTCAACGAGTGGTGCAGGCGAACACGCAGTGGACGTTCCTCCAGCGATGCCTGAAGAGGTGGAACCGGAAAACCCTCGCGTGCTCGCGCTCATCGATCACCTGGGCCTCGAGAGGCACCCGGAAGGTGGCTACTACCACTCCGTTTACCGCTCGGTCAGCCGCGTGCAACCCGCGGACGACCGTCCCTCCCGCGCATCGCTGACGACGATCTACTTCCTGCTCGCGTCGGGCCAGCACAGCCGTTGGCACCGGGTCCGGTCGGACGAAGCCTGGCACTTCTATGAGGGTGATCCCGTTGAGCTGCTGGTCACCGATCCCGAACTGCTGCAGGTTGAGCGCGTGGCGCTGGGCACCCTGGCCGGCGGGGGTGTGCCGGTCCACGTCGTACCGGCCGGCTGGTGGCAGGCAGCACGACCTATGGGCGCTTATGGGCTGGTCGGGTGCACGGTCGCCCCCGGCTTCGAGTTCGATGACTTCTCGTTCCTCCGCGACGACGATGCGATGTTTCGTGCCCTTCGGCTGCTGGACCCTTCGCTGGCCGATCTCGCCTGAAACGGTCGCGCCACTCCCGAATCGCGTCAGCTCCGCTTGAACAGAAGGAGATCGGACGAGAGGGTCACCTCCAGCGCGTCGAGCGCGCGCACCTGGTCGGCGCCGCTCGTCCGCACACCGCGGTAGGTGGCGCGCAGAAGGTCGAGGAGCACCTCGCGGGCGAGCAGCCGCCGCTCGCGAACCGTCGTCCGCCGCTCGAGGGAGAACAGCGGTACGTGCTCGGCCACGACGGCGTCGACGCGGTCCCGGAGAACTCCGTCGCCCATCACCGCGGCTCGAAGCTCGATCAGGTCGTCAGCCGCGGGCACGGCGATGAGCAGATGCCCGGCACCGAGGACGCGGGCGCACTCCGTGGGGTTGCGCCTCGCGTGCAGCGAGAGCACCAGAGACGCACCACCGGTCGCGATAGGAAGACCGCGGTCGGCATTTGCCACAACCCACGTCACGCCTGGGTAGCGCCGCGCAGCCATCGAGGCCGCGGCGGTCGAAAGGTCGATGCCCACGCCCGCAATCGCGGAGCGCCCGTGCAGGCCGCCAAGCGCATCACCGGCGCCTGCGCCCAGTTCCACCACGAGGCTTCCCGGAGGCACGCTGAGGGCGGCCGCCTGGTCCACGAATGCGTCGAGGATGCTGCGGCCGGCCCCGGACGCGAGGAGCCTTGCGCGGGCCTCGAGTGATTCCTTCGAATCCCCCGGTGATGATGATCGACGGTCCTGGGGCTGGAGCAGGTTGACGTAGCCGCGCCGCGAGACGTCGTAGGTGTGCCCGGCGCCGCAGGTCCAGGCATGCGCTCCCTGGTCGAGCCGCAGACCGCAGCCCCTGACCGTACACGTCAACAGCGACTCCGACACGTCAGGGATCGTAGCCCGGTTGCGACCGGCGATGGCGCGTGCCGGAACGGAGGTGCTGTGCCAGAATGCCGGACGCATATCGGGCGGCGTACGGCGGGTCCTTTCGGACCCGCTAGCGTGCAGAAGACACCGCGTTCTGGAGGCTGAGATGGGCAGGCAACGCAAGGCTCCGGGTCGGCGCGCATTCCTGAAAACTGCCGCGGCGGCCGGAGTCGGGGTAACGGTTTCGAGCCCGGTTTCTGCGCAGAGCGCCTCGCCGCGAGACCTGAAGCTTGGCCAGGTGCGGCTGATCGACTTGAGCGTGGCGCTTGAACACGATGCGGCCGGAGAGCGCACGAAGCCGAAGATCGAGTACGTCACGCACGAGGCTGGCGGCTTGACGGGCATGATGACGACCTTCGGCGCCACCGCCAAAGACTTCGTCTACTCGAACGGCCACGGGTGGGCGGTTGAGAACCTGACCGTATCGAGCCACACGGCGACGCATATCGATGCTCCGTACCATTACGGCGCGACGTCGGCCGGCGCACCGGCCAAGCGCATCGACGAGGTCCCCCTCGAATGGTGCTTTGGCCCTGGCGTCGTCCTCGACATGCGCCGCCGGAAGCCGGGTGAAGTGATCTCCACGGCCGACTTGCAGCAGGGGCTCCGCGACGTCAAGTACACCCTCAGCCCTGGCGACATCGTGCTGATCCATACAGGCGCTGCCACGCGATGGGGGACGCCCGAATACTTCCGCCAGCCGGGGCTGGACCGGGACAGCACGCTCTGGCTCGTGAACCAGGGCATCCACATGATCGGGATTGACGCGTGGACGCTCGATCGCGAATTCGCAGCGCAGATCGAGGATTTCAAACGCACAGGCGACGGCCGGCACATCTGGCCCGCGCACTTCGCCGGCATCACCGCCGAGTACTGCCAGATCGAGAAGCTGGCCAACCTCGAACGCCTGCCGCGCCCGCACGGGTTCTACGTGTCCTGCCTGCCGGTGAAGATCAAGGGCGGGAGTGCCGGCTGGTGCCGGGCCGTGGCGCTTGTCGGCGCATGAAGACGGCTGGCATAGCGTGCGAATCCGGGACGAGATGGAGCCGAAGCCATAGCTCGCGCTATCCTTGAAGCCGGGACACGCGATGTTTCTGGCACGCTGGCGGGAACGGCGGGTGAAGCGCGCAGGCCGGCACCTGGCCGTTGCGGCGGGATTGGCCGCCGGAATGCTCCTGTGGCCACTGGCGCGCCGCGGCAGCGAGGACGAGCGTCCGAAGGAGCCAGCGGACGTGGAACTGCCGTCGCCTCCTCCGGCGCCCGAGCCCACCGTCGTCGAGATCATCCGCGCTGTTCAGTCGGCTCAGAGCATGTACATGTCGGTTCACGGCTACTACGACCGGCTTGAATGCCTGATCCTCGATACCTGCGTGCCGATAAACCCGTACCCACCGCGCTACCTGAGCGTCGAGATGGTGCGCGCAACCGAAACGGGAGCCTACCGCTTCGAGTTCCGTGAAGGCCCGCGGCCAGGCGGGCGTCCCGCGGGCGAGGCTGTGTCTGCGACCGGCGTGGAACGCTACGCGCTCGTGGCCACGCCGAGAGGCGGGCAGTCCGGTGAGGGTTTCTGTGGCGACGACACCGGCAGCATCTATCGGACGCCGGACGGCCAGCGTCCGGCCGTGCGAGGAGGACGCTGCCTCGGAACCGGGCGCCGGCTCGAGTAGGGAGTGCCACGCATGAGCAACGTCCGATTGGCGGAGACCGACGAAGACATCGCGCGCGGCTTCGGCGTGATGCAGCAGCTTCGTCCTCATCTGCAGGAAGCGGCCTTCGTCGCCACCGTACGGCGGCTCCAGCGATCCGGATTTCACCTGGCGCTCGTCGACGAGGGCGGCCATGTGGTCGCGGCCGCCGGCTTCCGCTTCATCGAAAACCTCTTCAGCGGGCGCATTCTCTACGTCGACGATCTCGTGACGGACGCCGCCGAACGCTCCCGGGGCCACGGCAGGACACTGCTGCACTGGCTCATCGAGCGCGCGCGGGCTGAAGGGTGCCAGTCGTTCGAGCTCGATTCCGGTGTCCAGCGCTTCGACGCTCACCGTTTCTATTTCACGAACAGGATGGTGATCTCGTCGCACCATTTCCGGCTCGCGTTGTAGGAACGGCGATGCGCCTTCACCTCGAGCGTCACCGGACCGACCGCATTGGCTGGCTCAGGGCTGCCGTGCTGGGCGCCAACGACGGGATCGTCTCCACCTCGAGTCTGGTCATCGGCGTCGCGGCCGCGCAGGCCTCGCGAGCGGATCTGCTGATCGCCGGAGTGGCCGGCATGGCGGCGGGTGCCATGTCGATGGCGGCGGGTGAGTACGTGTCGGTCAGTTCACAGGCCGATACCGAACAAGCGGATCTGGCGAAGGAGCGATACGAGCTGGAGCACGATGTAGAACTCGAGCGCGAAGAGCTCGCGGGCATTTACGAGGGACGAGGCCTCGAACCGGAGCTGGCGCGCCGCGTCGCCGACCAGTTGATGGCGCACGATGCCCTCGGCGCCCATGCCCGCGACGAACTGGGTATCTCGGCGCCGCTCAGCGCGCGGCCCGTGCAGGCTGCGTTCGCGTCGGCGGCATCGTTTGCCGTCGGGGCCGTGCTGCCGCTCGTGCTCGTGGCCGTGGTCCCCGGGGGCGTCATCCCGATCGTCGCCGGAGCCTCGCTGGTGTTCCTCGCCGGGCTCGGCGGCCTCTCCGCCTGGACCGGAGGCGCGCCGCCGCTGAAGGCCATGGTGCGCGTGACCTTCTGGGGCGCACTGGCCATGGCCCTCACGGCCGCGATCGGCGCGGCGTTCGGAACGGTGGTCTGAAATGGCGATGAACGAAGAGCTCGTCGGCTTCGTCAAGGAAGGCTTGCGGCAGCGGATTCCGCGAACCGAGATCGAGTCGGCGCTGCATCGGGCCGGCTGGCCGGCCGAGCATGTGCGGCGGGCCATGGCGGGCTTTGCTGACGTGGACTTCCCGATTCCGGTGCCCAGGCCGATGGTCCAGGTGTCGGCGCGCGACGCGTTCATGTACGTGGTGATGTTCGTGACGCTGTTCATCAGCGCCTACAACCTCGGTAGCTTGATCTTCGAGCTGCTCGATCGAACCTATCCGGATCCGGCCTCCGACGTGTACAGGATGCCCACGCTGCAGGCGGTTCGATGGTCCATCTCGTCGCTCATTGTCGCGTTCCCCCTGTTCTTATTCGTGTCACGGGCTGTCGGGCGGGAATTTCAACGTGAACCGACCAAGCGCGCATCGAGGGTGCGACGTAACCTGACGTACGTCACGCTGTTCATCGCGTCGCTCGTCCTTATCGGCGACTTCATCAGCCTCGTGTACAACTTCCTTGGGGGCGAGCTGACGCAGCGCTTCGTCTTCAAAGTCCTCACCGTGGGCCTCATCGCCGGGAGCATCTTCGTGTACTACCTCCTCGATCTCCGAGCGGACGAACGCGAGCCCGAGACGTGAGCCCCCTGCCGGCACGGACAATCGCCGTGGCTGTTGCAGTTGCCATCGTCATCACAGCCGTCGCGGCAGGCTTGATGGTGGCAGGGTCGCCGGCGGAGGAGCGCAGGCGCCGGCTCGACGAGCGGCGTGTCGCCGATCTGCGCGACCTCTCGTCCGCGGTGCACGGCTTCGCCCGGACGGAGGGCCGCCTTCCTGCATCTCTCGATGAACTCGAGAAGCGGCCCGAACGTACTGGCGTGGTTCGTGATCCGGAGACCGCGACGCCCTACCGCTATGTGGCCGGGGAGGGACTGAAATACGAACTCTGTGCCCAGTTCACGGGCCCAACAGATGAAGAGCAGGGACGAGCGACCTCGGCCCCATTCTGGCGGCATCCGGCCGGCCTGCACTGTTTCGCGCTCGAAGCGCCATCCGGCAAGAAGTAGTGGCCCCCGAGATCAGAATCGCGAATGCCGACGATGGGGCTGCGGTGGCGGCTGTTTATCGGCCGTATGTCGAGGACTCGGCGATCTCATTCGAGACCGATCCGCCCGACGCCGTTGAAATGACCAAACGGATTGAGACCACCCTCCAACGATACCCATGGCTCGTGTGCCTGGACGGCGCTGATGTGGTGGGCTACGCCTACGCTTCGGAGCACAAGACGCGCGCCGCCTATCGATGGGCCGCCGATGTGTCGGTTTATCTGAGGCACGATGTGCACCGGCGCGGGCTTGGTCGTGGACTCTACACCGCGCTGTTCAGGCTGCTGGTCGCGCAGAACCTGGTCAACGCCTACGCGGGCATCACGCTCCCCAATCCCAAGAGCGTCGGGCTTCACGAAGCACTCGGCTTCCGGCGCGTGGGCGTGTATGAGCGTGTCGGCTTCAAGTCCGGCTCGTGGCGGGACGTCGGGTGGTGGCAGCTTGCGCTGCAGCCCTGGCCATCGACGCCGGACGAACCCCGTCGATGGCCGGAGGTGTCCACCGGCCAGCAGCGGGAGGCGATCGCGCACGGTCTCGCCGCAATCGCAGCCGCCCCCTAGAGCGAAGTGACATGCGGCAGGTCCTGATCGTGACCGGCGGCAGCCGCGGCATTGGCGCCGCGACGGCGCGCCTTGCGGCACAACGCGGCTTTGCCGTCGCCGTCAACTACCTGAGGAACGAGGCCGCCGCAGCTGCCGTGGTCCGCGAGATCGTGGCCGCGGGCAGCACGGCGCTCGCGGTCCGCGCCGACGTTGCCGTCGAGGCCGATGTCGTCGGCCTGTTCGAAACCGTCGACAGATCGCTTGGCCGCCTTACCGCACTCGTCAACAACGCTGGCGTCCTCGAGACGCAGATGCGGGTGGACACGATGGATGCGGCGCGCCTTTCCCGAGTGTTCGCCACCAACGTCACGGGTTCCTTTCTGTGCGCGCGCGAAGCGGTCCGCCGCATGTCCACCAGGCACGGCGGAGCCGGCGGGGCTATCGTGAACGTGTCGTCGGGCGCGTCGAGGCTGGGATCACCCGGTGAGTATGTAGACTACGCGGCCTCGAAGGGCGCGATCGACACGCTTACAATCGGCCTCGCACGCGAGGTGGCCGAGGAAGGCATTCGCGTCAACGCGGTCCGGCCGGGGTTTATCTACACGGACATCCACGCCGCGGGCGGCGAGCCAGGCCGTGTGGATCGGGTGAAGGCCTTCGTGCCGATGCAGCGGGGCGGCACGGCTGAGGAGGTTGCGAGAGCTATCCTCTGGCTCCTCTCGGATGAGGCGTCCTACACCACAGGCGCCTTCATCGACGTGACCGGCGGCAAGTAAATCGGCTCGATGGATCCAGACCGCCCCGAGGTCGCCGGCGTCTGAAGCGCATCACGCAAACTGGAGGTCACATGCGCGCCCACCGCACATTCCAGCTGCTCGCGCTTACGCTCGCGCTCGTTTCCGCCTCACCGCTCGCCCAGAGTCCGGGCAAGATCTACGACCCAGGCAATGGTGTCAGCCTCCCGGTGGTCGTGACCCAGGTGAGGGCCGAGTACACCGCCGCCGCCATGAAGGCCAGGATCGAGGGCGTGGTTGTCCTCGAGTCCGTGGTGCTGGAAGACGGGACGGTCGGTGAGATCCGTATCAAGCAGTCACTCGACAGCCTGCACGGTCTCGATCTGGAGGCGGTGGCGGCGATGAGGAAATGGAGATTCAGGCCTGGGCAGCGGGACGGCAAGCCCGTGGCGGTGCGGATTTATTGCGAGATGAAATTTACTCTGGCCAAGTGATCGTGACACCCCGGTGAGCGAGGCCGCTCGGCTATGATCGCCTGATGGTCATGAATCGGCCGGACAACGGCGAGTATGCGGAGTCCTACCAGGCCTACGTGGACCTCGTGCCGGAGCGCGACGTGCTGGCAGTGCTGGCGGCGCAGGGCGACGAGCTGCGCACATTGCTGTCCCGAGTGCCGCGCGAGCGCGAGACGTTCCGGTACGGGCCCGGCAAGTGGAGCATCAGGGAGGTCGTCGGCCACATTGGCGATGGCGAGCGCGTCTTCGGCTATCGCGCGTTCTGCATCAGCCGCGGTGATCAGGCGTCCCTGCCGGGCTTCGACGAGAACGACTACGTCGACGCGTCGGGCTACGACCGGCGCCCACTTGGCGGGTTGCTCGAGGTCTTCGAGTCGCTGCGCGCTGCAAACCTGGCTGAGCTGAGCGCGATCGACGCGGATGTCTGGAACCGGGTTGGCTTGGCCAACGACACCCCGGTTTCCGTCCGCGCGCTGGCTTTCATGCTGGCGGGACACGTGCGGCACCACATGGCGATTCTCACGAACCGCTACGAAGTGCCCCGCTAGGTGTTACCATCCGCACCCAAAGGGGTGCCGCATGACACGACGTGCGCTGGTATTGACGCTGGCCGTTTTCGTAGCTGGCATGGCTGTGGGAGCGCTCGTAATCCAGCCGCGGACCGTCGAGGCGCAGGCGGGCGCACGGGTCTTCGAGCTTCGAACCTACACAGCGCCTGAAGGCAAGCTCGGCGAGCTGCAGGCACGATTCCGCAACCACACCATGCGCCTGTTCCAGAAGCACGGCATCACGAATGTCGGCTACTGGGTGCCGCAGGATGCGCCCCTGTCTCAGAACACGCTCATCTACGTCATCTCGCACCCGAACAGGGAAGCCGCAAAGAAGAACTGGGCCACATTCCAGGCCGACCCCGAATGGCAGAAGGCAGCCGCTGACTCCCAGGTGAACGGCCGCATTCTGTCCGGCGTGGTGTCGGTCTTCATGGACGCGACCGACTTCTCGCCGATGAAGTGAGACAAGGGGACGGCCCTACCGTGAGGTACCTCATGAGGACAACGACTCTTCACCGACTGCTCGCACCCGTTCTCGCGATCGCGCTCCTCACCCTGCCCCTTGTCGCCGAAGATCTCGCGCGAGGCAAGCCTGAAGACGTCGGGCTCTCGTCATCGCGGCTTCAGCGGCTGACCGATGCGATGCAGGCCTACGTGCAACAGGGCCGGCTCGCGGGTGCGGTCACGCTTGTGGCGCGGCGCGGCAAGGTCGTCTACCTGGAGGCCTTCGGCCAGCGCGATCGTGAGGCGAAGTCCGCGATGCGGACCGACTCGATGTTCCGCATCGCCTCGCAATCCAAGGCCATCGTGAGCGTGGGCGCGATGATCCTTCAAGAAGAGGGGAAGCTGCTCATCACGGATCCGGTGAGCAAGTTCCTCCCAGGGTTCGCGAAAACGACGGTCGCCGTCGTCAAAGAAGGCGGCGGGTACGACGTGATACCGGCCAGGCGTGCGATCACGATTCGCGATCTGCTGACACACACCTCCGGCGTCAGTTACGGCAGCGGTCCGGCACGCGACAAATGGACCACGGCGGGCTTTCAGGGGTGGTACTTCGCGGATCGCGACGAGCCCATCGGGGCGAGCATCTCCCGTCTGCCCGAGCTCCCGTTCGATGCGCAGCCCGGCGACCGGTGGATCTACGGCTACAACACGGACATCCTTGGCGCGGTCGTCGAGAAGGCGAGCGGCCAGCCTCTCGATGTGTTCCTGCGCACGAAGATCTTCGAGCCGCTCGGCATGCGCGACACGCATTTCTACGTGCCGACGCCGAAGGTCGAACGTCTCGCGGCGGTCTACTCCGCTGCCACGTCCGGCATCGAGCGGGCGCCGACGCCTGGCACGATGACCGGGCAGGGGGCCTACGTCGAGGGTCCGCGCAAGAGCTTTTCGGGCGGCGCCGGGCTCGTGTCAACGGCTTCGGACTACGCCCGTTTTCTCCAGATGATGCTGAACGGCGGCACGCTCGACGGCGTGCGCCTCCTCAGCAGAACGACTGTCGGCCTGATGACGACCGATCATCTGGCGGGCAAGGCGTTTCGCCCCGGTCAGGGCTTCGGGCTGGGCTTCTCCGTCGTGCTCGACGTCGGCGAACGAGGCGTCCCGGGCTCCGTTGGCGAGTACGGGTGGGGCGGGGCCTACCACTCGACCTACTGGGTGGATCCGAAGGAGGAGCTGGTGGTCGTTTACCTGACGCAGATCATTCCCGCGACAGGTCTCGATGACCACGACAAGCTCCGCACGATGGTGTATCAGTCCATCAACGATTGACTGCGGCCCTGTTGGCCGCGAACTCGAGGAGCGCGTCGTGAAAACGAAGAAGCCGGCATCGAGCAAGTCCAGTGCGAAGCAGAAGCTCATCGACGGTCTGAACGAGGACCTGAGCGGTGAGTTTCAGGCCGTGATCATGTACCGCCTGTTCGCGAGCATGGTGCAAGGCCCGTATCGCCAGGAGCTCAGAACGTTCTTCGCCAACGAGATTCCCGAGGAACTGACGCACGCTCAGCTGCTCGCCGACAAGATCTCCGCGCTCGGAGGAATTCCAGCCGCGACGGCCGCGCCGGTCACCGTGGTGAGCGACGCCAAAGGGATGCTCGAGGTGTCGCTCCAGGCAGAGATCGAAACACTCGCGCGTTACATCCGAAGGCGCAAGCAGGCCGAGCAGGCCGGCGAGCACGGGCTGGCCACCGAGATCGATACGCTGATCGCAGACGAAACGAGCCACCGCGACGAGCTTCGCCAGATGCTCGCTCGCTGGCCGAACGGCTAACTAGTCCATGGTCCTTCGGACTTAGGCCTTAGGCGGTTCTTGGGCCTTAGCCCTTGGGGCGCTTTATGTCGTGATACGTGGTCGTGAACGCGGACCAAGGACAAGAGCACCAAGGACCGCCCAAGCACCAAGGCCTAAGAACCAAGGACTATTCGGGACTACTCGTACCTGAGCGCCTGCATGGGTTCCACGCGCGAGGCGCGAAGAGCGGGGACGAAGCCCGCGGCGAGCGCGACGATCGCGAGCGCAACGGCTGACGCGCCGAGAACCGTCAGGTCGGAACCCTGGAGCTCGAAGAGCAGCGACTGAGCAACGCGCCCAAGCCAGATTGAGGCGGTCAGCCCGATGCCGCCTCCCACCAGCGTCATCAGCCCCACCTGCCGCAGGATCATCCGGCGCACTCGGTCTGGTGCGGCCCCGAGCGCCATGCGAAGTCCAATCTCCCGCGTGCGCTGCGAGACCGTGTACACCAGCACCCCATAGAGACCAACAGCCGCCAGGATCGTGGCCAGGCTGGCGAAGGCGGCCGAGAGCACACTCAAGAGCCGATCGAGAAAGACGTTCTCTCGCACCTGGGCCGTAAGCGTCCGCAGGTTTTCGACCGGCAGGTTCGGATCCAGCTTGGCGACGAGCCTGGGGATGGCGGCGAGCGCCGTGTTGGTGTCGGTGGCCGTTCGTAGATAGAACGTCATCGATCCCACGTTGGGCTGCTGCCGGTAGGGTCGGAAGAAGATCGGCGGGACTTCCTGTTTGACCTGGCTGTACTTCGCGTTCCGCACGAGGCCCACGATCTCGATGTCGAGCACGCGATCCGGGCCCGACCCGATGCGCTTGCCGAGGACGTCCCGCCCGAGGCCGAACTTCTTCGCAAAGGCCTCGTTCACCACCGCGACCTTCCCTGATGCGCTCGCATCCGCACGCGTGAACTCGCGGCCCGCCAGCAGCGGCATCCCGAGCGTGTCGAAGTACGCCGGACCGACCGCGTTGAAGCGAGAGTCACGATCCGTGTCCGGGCCAGACTCGAAGCCTTCCACGAAGACGCTGTTGCCCCAGTTGCTGTCGGCCAGCACGGGAACTATCGCGCCCGTCACGGCCGTCGTTCCAGGCAGCGCGCCCAGCTCGTCCTCGAGGCGCTCGAGCAGGGACAGCGTCCGCTGCGATGTGTAACCGTTCAAGGTGGGCGAGACGGCGAAAGTGATGACGTTCTCCGCGTTCAAGCCGAGGTCGACGCGGCTGATGTTGAACAGGCTCTTGACGAACAGCCCGGCCGACACGAGGAGCGCCATGGAAAGTGCAATTTGCGCCGTGGCGAGCGTCGTGCGGAATCGGGACGCCGTGCGTGACCCGGATGGCTGGCCCGCCTGGTTCTTGAGCGTGGCGATGAGATCGGGCCGCGTGCTGTGCAGAGCAGGGAAGAGACCGAACAGGAGCCCGGTCGCGAGCGTGAGGGCGCCCGTGAAGAGAAGCGCCTGCGGATCGAGACGCATGTCGAGCGACTGCACGGCCTCGGACGGCAGGAGCGAGCTGATCCCGGCGAGCGTCCACTGCCCGACGACGAGGCCGGCGATGCCGCCAAGTGCTGCGAGCAGGCACGCCTCGGTGAGCAGTTGCCGGACCAGCTGCGCCCGGCTCGCGCCAATCGACAGCCGCACGGCCATCTCGCCAGCGCGGGCGGCCGAGCGCGCGAGGAGCAGGTTCGCGATGTTCGCGCAGGCAATGATCAGCACGAGCACCGTGACCCCGAAGAGCAGCGTGAGCGGCGCACGCGCTTCCCGTTGCGTCGAGCTCTGTCCGCGCGATCCGGGCTCCACGATGAGCTGCCGCTGCCGGAAGCGTGTCTGCGTCGCCTCGCTCATCCCCCGCTGGAGCGGCAGCTCGACGTCGGCCAGAATCGCCCGATAGGGAACGTTGAGCGCTGCCGCGGCCTGCTCGGGTGAGACGCCCGGTTTGAGGCGGGCGAAGAGGTAGATCCAGTAAGTGCGCCGATTGTCGAAGTTACTCGTACCCTGCGGGCCGAGCGTCCCGGGCTGCAGCTGTTCGCGAAGGGTGATCGGCACGAACACGAGCGGCCTTACGCCGACTGTCGTGCCCCTGAACCCCGCAGGCGCAACGCCCACCACCGTGAGCACACGCCCATTCACCGTGATGCCTTGACCGAGCACAGCGGGATCGAGGCCGAAACGCGTCTCCCAATACGCGTGGCTCAGCACGGCCACCGGTTCGCTGCCCACCACCTTGTCGTCGTCAGGCCCGAGGAGGCGGCCCGCAGCTGGCACGAGGCCCAGCGTCGGAAAGTAGCCGCCCGAGACCATGATGCCTTCCGCGTTTTCGGTTTGCCCGCGGGCAGCCAGGTTGACGCCGAACACCCGATGCGCGCCGATCGAACGGAATACCGTCTGCTCCCGCTCCAGGTCCCGGAACATGGGGTACGAGAACACGGACTCGCAGTCGCCGGACTGATTGCACGATGTGCTGCCGGGCTTGGGCCCGGGCGCCGCCAGGTTCGCCAGCTGATCGGGCGCCTCAACAGGCAGCGGCCGGAGCAGGACCTGGTTGAAGAGGGAAAAAATCGCGGCGTTTGCCCCAAGCCCCAGCGCCAGCGACACGATGGCCACGCCGGTGACAAAGGGCGTCTTGAAGAGCGTGCGGAAGGCAAAACGCAGCTGGCGCATGGTGAACAAGTAGACGCTCGCAGGAGCGAAATGGTTTACCCTGTGCGGGCCTTGGCCTCGAGCAGCGCACCAACCGTGGCCGCCTACCTCCGCGAACTCCCGCCTGACCGGCGCGCGGTCGTGGGCGCCGTGCGGCAGCTCGTGCTGGAGCACCTGCCGAAGGGGTATGAGGAGGCGATGAACTGGGGGATGATCACGTATCAGGTCCCCCGCAAGAGATTCGCCGGCACAGCCAACCTGCAGCCGCTCTGCTATGCGGCCCTTGCGGCCCAGAAGAACTACTACTCCCTCTACCTCATGTCGCTGTACGTAAATCCGAGGGAACTCGAGTCCTTTCGTGCGGCGTTCAAGGCGGCAGGGAAGAAACTCGACACGGGCAAGTCGTGCGTCAGGTTCCGGCGTCTCGAGGATCTCGAGCTGCCTGCCGTGGCGCGCCTCGTGGCCGCGACTCGCCTCGAGGATTTCGTGAAGGTGTTTGAGGCTTCAAGGGCAGGCGGGGCAGGCGGGGCGGGCAAGTTGGGGACAAAGAAAGGCAAGAGGCGATGACGATATCCATCACACGGCGGACGGTGTTGGCAGGCGGGCTCGGGGCAGCGTCCGCGGGTACTGCTGGAGCGGCGCCTTCGAGCCGCGGAGCAGGCGGGGAGCTCTGTGCGAACGGACGCCAAGGTGCTGGTCTTCGACACCTTCGGCACCGTCGTGGACTGGCGTTCATCGGTCACCGCCGAGGGCGAGCGCCTGGGCCGCGCCAAAGGCTTGAAGGTCGACTGGGCGGCCTTTGCCGACGCCTGGCGGGGCGGCTACGGTCCGTCGATGAACCGCGTGCGGCGCGGCGAAGTGCCCTGGACCAAGCTGGACGTCCTCCACCGGCAGACGCTCGACGGCCTGCTCGACAAGTTCGGCATCACGACGCTGACCGAAGAAGAAAAGCAGCACTTCAATCGTGCATGGCACCGGCTCAAACCGTGGCCGGACGCAGTGGCGGGTCTCACGCGGCTGAAAAAGGCGTTCGTGATTGCGCCGCTCTCGAACGGGAACCTCTCACTGCTGACCAACATGGGCAAGCAAGCGGGGCTGCCCTGGGACTGCATCCTCTCCACCGAGCTCGTGCGGCATTACAAGCCCGACCCCGAGACCTACCTGATGCCCGGCGAGTTCTTCGACCTGCCGCCCGCGCAGGTGATGATGGTCGCGGCCCACGAAGGCGACCTTCAGGCTGCGAAGAAGCTCGGGCTGAAGACCGCGTACGTCCATCGTCCGCTGGAATTCGGGCCGTCCAGGACACCGACGATGCCCGCGGCGGGCCAGTTCGATTTCACGGCACGCGACTTCCGCGAGCTGGCCACCCTGCTGAACGTGTAACGCCATGAGGGCCACCGTCAAGGCCCGGTACTTTCGTTCGGCCGCGACGTTCCGGCGCTGGCTCGAGCGAAATCACGACCGGGCGTCCGAGCTGTGGGTGGGTTTCTACAAGAAGGCCTCCGGGCGAGCCGGCCTCACCTACAAGGAGGCCGTCGATCAGGCGCTCTGCTACGGCTGGATCGACGGCATTCTCCGGCGGGTAGACGACGTGAGCCACGTCCAGCGCTTCACCCCGAGGCGGCCCAAGAGCAACTGGAGCCGGATCAACATCGGGCGCGTCGCCGAGCTCGTCGCGAACGGTCAGATGGCCGAGCCCGGTCGGCGGGCGTTCGAGGCGCGCGTTCATCGAGGGGCGCCGTACTCCTACGAGCAGCCGTCGGTCGAGTTTTCCCCAACGCAGCTCAGGGTGTTCAAGGCGAACGGGCGCGCCTGGGCGTTCTTCTCAGCCCAGCCGCCCTGGTATCAGCGTACGGCCCGGTTCTGGGTGCTCAGCGCGAAGAAGGAGGAGACCCGCGCGCGCCGTTTCGCGACGCTCCTCGACGACTGCCAGGCGGGCCGGCGCGTCATGATCCCGACCCTTCCCGCGGGCACCCGGCGCGCGTCATAGAGGAAATCCCCTCGTGAGAGAGCGTTTTCGTGGTACTCTCCCTCGACGCTCTGAGCGTCTTTCAGAGGAGAACGCATGGCCAAGAAGAGTGTGAAGAAGAAGGCTGCACGGAAACCGAACGCGGCCTTCATGAAGCCCGTGACGCCGAGCGCCACGCTGGCGGAAGTCGTCGGCTCCAAGGCGATACCGCGGACCGAGGTCACCAAGAAGCTGTGGGCTTACATCAAGAAGAACGGCCTGCAGGACAAGAAGAACCGCCGGATGATCAACGCGGACGACGCGCTCAAGGCCGTGTTCGGCGGCAAGGGCCAGGTCAACATGTTCGCGATGACCAAGCTTGTCAGCAAGCACCTGAAGTAGTCCGCCGTACCGCTGACGGACGGATCCACGAGGCGACGGTCGGTTGACCGTCGCCTTTTGTTTTGGAGGGGCATGCTTATGCGTTCACAGGTCTCGGCCACCGTCCTGATCGTCACGTTGTTGTTCGGAGCCACCATGCCACTGCACGCACAGGACCGGATGCCGCCCATCCCCGCCGAAAAGCTGACCGACGCGCAGCGGCAGGCGATGAAGGAGTTCACGGCTGCTCGCATGGCGAACGTGTCCGGCCCGTTCTGGCCGCTCCTGCGCAGCCCCGAGGTGATGAGCCGCGCCCGTGCCATGGGCGACTACCTGCGGTTCAAAAGCTCGCTGCCGCCGCGCCTCAGCGAGTTCGCGATCCTGATCACGGCGCGTCACTGGACGCAGGCCTACGAGTGGGATGCGCATCACCGCCTTGCGATCGAGGGCGGGCTCAGCGCAGACATCACGGCCGCGCTCGCTGAAGGCCGCCGGCCGGAAAAGATGGCCGACGACGAAGCTACGCTCTATACGTTCTGCACCGAACTGCATCAGAACAAGAGCGTGAGCGATGCGACTTACGCCCGCGCCGTCGCGGCGTTCGGCGAAAACGGCGTCGTCGACATCATCGGCATCTCTGGGTACTACACGATGCTGGCAATGATGCTGAACACGGCTCGCACGCCCCTGCCCGGCGGCCGGCAGCCCGCGATCTTGCCTCTCCCACGATGAGACGCGCGCCCTTCCGCATTCGGGGCCTTCGTGATAAACAGGCGTAGTCCTTTACCTTTCGTAGGAGAGTCATGAAGTCGCCGCGCCTGCTTCCGGCGCTCCTGCTGCTGTTTGTCGGCAGCGGGTGTGCCGCGCTCATATACGAAGTCGTCTGGTTTCAGCTCCTGGAACTCGTGATCGGGTCCTCGGCTGTCTCGATCGGCGTGCTGCTCGGCACGTTCATGGGCGGAATGTGTCTCGGCAGCCTGTTCCTCCCGCGCGTGTTGTCGCCGCGAGCCCATCCCCTGCGTGTCTACGCCTGGCTCGAACTGGGCATCGGGGCGATCGGGCTCCTCGTGCTGTTCGCGATGCCGCTTGTCGGCGGCATCTACACGGCCTGGGCCGGCACCGGGGTCGTCGGCATGTTGATGCGGGGGCTCGCCGCCGCGATCTGCCTGTTGCCGCCCACCTTGCTCATGGGGGCCACGCTCCCGGCCGTCGCGCGCTGGATTGAAAACTCCCCGCAGGGCGTGGCGTGGCTCGGCTTCTTTTACGGGGGCAACACGGCAGGTGCGGTGCTGGGAAGCCTGCTTGCCGGCTTCTATCTGCTTCGAGTGCATGACGTCGGGATCGCCACCTACGTCGCCGTCGCGCTCAACGTCGTGGTGGCGCTGGCCGCGCTTCTCATCGCGAGCATGGCTCCCTACGAGGCGCCCGTCGAAGACACGTCTTCGACGCGGCCAGTCCTCGGCTTCGTGGCGCCGGAGCGCTGGGCGGTGTACCTGGCCATCGGCCTGTCGGGTCTCACCGCCCTGGCGTGCCAGGTACTGTGGAGCCGCACGCTGTCGCTCATGCTCGGCGCCACGGTCTATACCTTCTCGCTCATCCTGGCGGTCTTCCTGTTCGGCCTCGGCATCGGGAGCAGCGTGGGCTCGGCACTTGGCAGAAACATCGAGCGGCCGCGCGTAGCGCTGGCCTGGGTGCAGCTCGGACTCTGCGCTGCCATGGCCTGGACGTCATGGGTGTTGACCGAGTCCCTGCCGTACTGGCCCATCAACCCGTCGATCTCGACCGATGCCTGGTTCCAGTTCCAGCTCGATGTGACGCGGTGCCTCTACGCGGTGCTGCCGGGGGCGATCCTCTGGGGTGCCAGCTTTCCGCTCGCCCTGGCGTCGGTCGCCTCGAAGGACGAAGACCCCGGTCGCATGGTGGGCGGCGTCTACGCCGCGAACACGCTCGGCGCCATCATCGGCTCCCTTGGGGCGAGCCTGCTGCTCGTCATCTGGATCGGGAGCCAGCGCGCACAGCAACTGCTGATCATTCTTGCCGCGCTGTCGGGGCTGGCGCTCATGTGGCGCGACAAGGTCTCGACGGTGACGTTTGCGGCGGCCACCGTCATTGCGTCACTCTTCGCGCTGACGGTCAGCCCCGTGCCGGGGATCCTCGTGGCGTACGGGCGTTACGCGGTCTTCCAGCAGGGGCAGGCCGACATCATCTACGTCGGCGAGGGATGGAATGCGTCCGTCGCCGTGTCGGAGCGCGAGAACGGCGTCAGGAACTACCACAACGCCGGGAAGGTTCAGGCATCGAGCGAACCGCAGGACATGCGCCTTCAGCGGATGCTTGGCCACCTGACGACGCTCGTGCCCGCGAACCCGACCAAGGTTCTGGTGATCGGGTGCGGCGCGGGTGTGACGGCCGGCGCCGTCTCCATCGATCCCAAGGTCGAGAGCCAGACCATCGCGGAGATCGAACCGCTCGTACCCCGCGTGGTCTCGACGTATTTCGCCGAGCACAACTTCGATGTCGTCAGGAACCCCAAGGTGCGCGTCCACATCGACGATGCCCGGCACTTCCTGCAGACGACCGACGAGAAGTTCGACGCGATCACCTCGGACCCCCTGGACCCGTGGGTCAAGGGCGCGGCGATGCTCTACTCGGCGGAGTTTTTCGACCTGGTGAAGGCGCACTTGAACCCTGGCGGCGTGGTCACGCTCTTCGTCCAGCTGTACGAGAGCAATACCGAGGCGGTCAAGAGCGAGATCGGGACGTTCTTCGACGCCTTCCCGAACGGGATGATCTTCGCCAACACCTACAACGGCCAGGGCTACGATCTCGTGCTGCTCGGCCAGATCGAAGAAACCACCATCAACCTGGATGCGATCGAAGAGAAGCTCAAGCGGCCGGAATATGCCCCGGTTGCCCAGTCGCTTCGCGAGATCGGGATGAACTCGGCCGTAGACCTCTTTGCGACGTATGCCGGCCGCGCATCCGACTTCGCGCCGTGGCTGGCTGATGCCGAAATCAACCGCGATCGCAATCTTCGCCTTCAATACCTGGCCGGGCGCGGCTTGAATCTCTACAAGGCCGATGTCATCTACGCCGACATGCTGAACTACAGCCGGGCGCCCGACGCGATCTTCACGGGCTCGGAAGACCTGCGGCAGGATCTCCTGCAGAAAATCCGGACGGCCATCGGGCACTGAGACATGAACAGGCTCGCGTGCGGTCTCGTCGTCGCCCTCGCCTCGGGGACGATTGCGTTCACCGCCGCCGAACCGGTGCGCACGCGCGGGGCGATGGTCGTCTCGCAGAGCGCCATCGCGTCTGAGGTTGGAGGCGCCGTGCTGCGCGAGGGCGGCAATGCCGTGGACGCTGCCGTCGCTACGGCCTTCGCGCTCGCGGTGACGCACCCGACGGCCGGGAACATCGGCGGCGGCGGGTTCCTGGTGCTCCGCCCGGGGAAGGGCGAGGCCGTGACCTACGACTTCCGCGAGACGGCGCCCGCACGGGCGTCGCCGACCATGTTCCTCCGCGACGGCAAGTACGACTTCGATCTCCACCACAATTCCCACTTGTCGGTCGGCGTGCCGGGCACCGTGGCCGGCCTGCACATGGCGTGGCGGGAGCATGGCTCACTGCCGTGGACGCGGCTCGTCGAGCCGGCTGTCCGGCTGGCGCGCGACGGGTTTCCCGTTTCGGTAGGCCTGGCCCGATCGCTGGCCGGGATCCTCGACGAGATGAAGAAGTACCCGGCATCTCTCGCCCAGTTCTCGAAGAACGGCACGCCGTACGCGGCCGGCGACGTGCTGAAACAGCCCGATCTCGCCCGCTCGCTCGACCGTATCGCTGCCCAGGGCCCGGCCGGGTTCTACGAAGGGGAGACGGCGCGCCTCATCGAGCAGGAGATGCGGGCAAACGGCGGCATCATCACCGGCGAGGACTTGAAAGCCTACAAGGCGGTCAAGCGGCCGCCGCTTCGGGGCACGTACCGAGGCTACGAAATTCTCGGGATGCCGCCTGTCAGTTCGGGTGGGGTGGCCGTCGTGCAGGCGCTCAACATCCTCGAGGGCTTCGACCTTGCCGCCAGCGGCTTCGGTTCGGCACGCACGGTCCACGCGATCGCGGAGTCGATGCGCCGCGCCTTTGCCGATCGCGCGCAGCATCTGGGAGATCCCGGCTTCAACCGCGACATGCCGCTCGAGCGCCTCCTGTCGAAGGACTACGCGGCCGGCCTCCGCAAGACGATCGATCCCCGGCGTGCCTCGGTGTCGTCGCCGGCGAGCTTCGTGTGGCCTACCGCGGGTAACGACACGACGCATGTCTCGGTTGTGGATGAAGGCCGCAATGCCGTGGCCCTCACCTACACGCTCGAGTACGCCTACGGTTCACGCATCGTGGTTCCAGGCGGCGGTTTCCTGCTGAACAACGAGATGGGGGACTTCAACCCCGGTCCGGGACTGACCACGGCGGAAGGGCTGATCGGAACCGCGCCAAATCTCGCGGCGCCGGGCAAGCGCATGCTGTCCAGCATGACCCCGACCATCGTGGCGCGCGACGGACGGCCGTTCCTGGTCACGGGGAGCCCCGGCGGCCGGACGATCATCAACACGGTGCTGCTGACCATCCTGCACGCGGTGGACTTCGGGATGAACGCACAGGAGGCCGTGGATGCGGGCCGATTCCATCATCAGTGGCTGCCGGATCGGATCACGTACGAGCGGATGACCCTCTCGCCCGACACGCGTGCCCTCCTCGAAGCGATGGGGCATCAGCTGCAGGAGACCCGCGTGCAGGGTGCCGCTGAAGTGATCCGCTACGACGCCGCCGCGGACATGCTCGAGGGCGGCGTTGACCGGCGCCAGCCCGACGGCGGCGCGGCCACGAAGTAGATGCGTACCTGCCGGAGCGCAGCGCTCGCGATGGCGATGGGCCTCCTCGGGCTCGAAGGCGGCGTCCTCGGACAGACGGCTGATCAGGCGGCGCACACGCACCCGACGGTGTCGCTGCTCTCCGAGGTGATTCGCCTCGACACGAGCAATCCGCCCGGACGCGAAGGGTTGGTCGCTGAGTTCCTGGCGCCGCGATTCCGGGCGCTTGGATTCGAGGTGGACATCATCCCCACGCCGGAACCCGGCAAGGCGCATTTCATTGCGCGACTGCGCGGCGATGGGTCGAAGCGTCCGGTTCTGCTTGCCGCCCACGCGGATGTCGTCGGCGTGGAGCGTGAGAAGTGGACGCTGGATCCGTTTGCCGGCACGGTCCGCGACGGCTTTGTCTTTGGAAGGGGCGCCCTCGACTTCAAGGGTGGTCTTGCCGTGTTCGCGCAGGCTGTGCTCAGGCTGGCCGAGCGTAAGGTGCCGCTCGCACGTGACGTCATCTTTCTGGCTGAGGCTGACGAAGAGGGCGGGCGCTACAACACGACGTGGCTGGCTCAGAGCCACTGGCCAAAGATGGACGCCGAGTTCGCGCTGAACGAAGGCGGCTGGATCATCAAGGGCGCCGACGGGCGTGTGAAGTACGTGAGCATCTCGACTGCCGACAAGTCGTCGGTGCCGGCCATCGTGACGGCACGCGGCACCTCGACGCACTCGTCGATGCCCAGGCCGGACAGCGCCATCTTTGCCCTGTCGCGGGCCATGGCCCGATTGTCGGCGTACGAGACCCCGGTGCAGCTGCAGCCGCTGACGCGCCGCTTCTTCGGTACCCTCGCGAAAACCAGCGTGCCGCCGCAATCGACGCACCTCGTCAACCTTCTTGGCACTGATCCGGCGCTCGTGCGTGAAGCCGACCGGGCGATCAGCGCCGACCCGCTGCTGCACGCCCTGCTGAGGAACACGATTGCTCCGGTGTTTCTGAGCGCCGGGATTCGCGGAAACGTCATCCCGGGTTCCGCTGAGGCGACCATCAACCTGCGCCTTCTGCCCGGTGCCGATCCCCACGAAGTCGTCCGCGAGTTGCAGCGTGTCGTCGACGATCCCCAGGTCGAGGTGCGCCTCTCGAACCCGGCCGCGGGGCCATCGAAGACACCCCCGTCCTCTGAAGACACCGAGCTGTATCGGACGCTCGAGCGCGAGGCGCGTGCCGAGTTTCCCGGCGCCGAAGTGACGCCGTATCTCTTTCAGGCCGGAACCGACGCCGGCGCCTGGCGGTCCCGGGGCGTGCCGGTCTACGGGATCTATCCTTATCCCATCGACGCGGAGGACCTGACCCGGATGCACGGGAACGACGAGCGTGTCAGCATCGAATCGCTGCGCCAGGGGACGGAGATGATCTACCGTACGCTTGTCGCCGTTGCTGCAAGGTAGCTGGACAGCCATGACCCAATTACCCAATCCTTCGATTACCCAATCACCCAATTACCCAATCACCAAATTCTTCGCATTGTTCTATTTGGTGGTCGATCGTTTCATCGAGCGCCGGGCGACCGTACCGCGAGGAGCACCTCCGCCTGGTCCGGGACCTTCATGCCCTCGGCGAGATCGTCATGGCCGGTGCCCTCGGCGAGCCTGATGGCGGCCTGCTCGTGTTCAGGAATCAGGGCATGGCCGAGCGCTTTGCCGAGGACGATCCCTACGTCTTGAATGGACTCGTCGTGCGCTGGTTCGTGCGTCCGTGGAACGTCGTGGCCGGGCCGGAGCCCGCTGCCAGCCTGGCGGAGACAGGAGGGCCCTCGCCAGGGTAAACCTCGTGCCGCCTGCCGTGTCTTCGCCCCCACGTTCTACGGTCCCCCCAGGGCCCCCGCGGTCGCTCCTGCGAACGCTGGTGTATCGACCGACGCGCGATCCCCTGAAGTTTTTCTCGACTCTGGCGAGGACCTACGGTGACGTCGCGTATGTGGCGATGGGCGGTGAACGCATCTACGTCCTGAGCGACCCCGCTGACGTCAAGGACGTGCTGGTCACCAATCAGAGGGCATTCCACAAGGGCCGTGGCCTGGAGCGATCGAAGAGGCTTCTCGGGCAGGGGTTGCTCACCTCAGAAGACGATCTCCATCGCCGCCAGCGCCGTCTCATTCAGCCGGCGTTCCACCGCGATCGCATCGCGACGTACGCGGACGTGATGACGGCGTACGCGGACCGTGTCCGCCAGAGCTGGTCGGACGGCCAGACGGTGGATGCCGCGCAGGAGATGAACCGGCTGACGCTGGGCATCGTCGGCAAGACGCTGTTCGACGCCGACGTCGAGGCGCAGGCCATGAACGTCGGACGCGCGCTCACCGCCGTTCTGGAATCGTTCTGGACGCTGATGCTGCCGTTTTCGAACCTGCTCGAGCGCCTGCCGCTGCCCGCGCTCAAACGAAGCCGCGCCGCGCGGGCGGAGCTCGACGCGATCATCTTCGGCATGATCGCGGATCGGAGAAAGCGCCCGGTGGACCGCGGCGACCTGCTGTCGATGCTGCTGCTCGCACAGGACGAGGAAGCGGGCGGCGCCGGCATGTCGGATCAGCAGGTGCGCGACGAGGCCATGACCATCTTTCTCGCCGGCCACGAGACGACGGCCAATGCGCTCTCATGGCTCTGGTACCTCATCGGCCAGGCGCCGGAGGTCGAGCGGAGACTGCACGAGGAGGTGGACCGGGTGCTCGCCGGACGCCTGCCTACGCTCGAGGACGTGCCCCGGCTGACGTTTGTCGAACAGGCGGTCACCGAGGCGATGCGGCTGTACCCGCCGGCGTGGATCATCGGCCGCCGCGCGGTCGAAGACTACCGGTTCCGCGAGTACGTCGCCCCGGCCGGATCCCTCTTCATCCTGAGCCCGTACGTCATCCACCGGGATCCGCGCTGGTTCCAGGACCCGGAGCGATTCGATCCCGATCGCTGGACCCCGGCATTCAAGGCATCGCTGCCGCCTTTTGCTTACCTGCCGTTCGGCGGCGGCGCGCGCCGCTGTATCGGCGATTCTTTCGCGTGGATGGAACTGGTGCTCGTGGCGAGCACCATCGCGCAGCAGTGGCGTCTCGCTCCCGTGCCGGGCCACCCTGTCGTGCCGCAGCCCGTGGTCACCCTTCGTCTGAAGCACGGGCTGCAGGTGGTGTTGTCGCGGCGTTGACCCCCGTAGTCAGCCGCTTTGCTCCTGCGCCCACGGGCTTCCTGCACGTGGGCCATGTCGTCAACGCGATCTGCGTGTGGGGCATGGCCCGGGCGGCTGGCGGGCGCGTGCTGCTCCGGATTGAGGATCACGACCGCACACGCAGCCGGCCGGAGTACGAGCAGGCGATCCTCGACGACCTCGACTGGCTCGGGTTCGTTCCTGACGAGCCGCCGACCGCCGCGTTTCGGGCCGGCGCATGTACGGGACGCCAGAGTGACCGCACAGCCATTTACGAGAGTGCTCTTGGGCAGTTGCGGAGCGCAGGCCTCGTTTACGCGTGCGAATGCTCACGCCGTGCGATTCAGGCGGCCGGACCAGGTCCGGCCGGCGGGTCCGAAAGGACCCGCCCTACGCAGGACACCGACGAGCTCTGGTACCCGGGAACATGCCGCGACAAGCGTCTGCCGGAACAGCACAGCCGCGGGATCCGCATCCGGCTCGACCGATCCGAGGAGCGGTTCAACGACTTGCGCCATGGCCCGCAGGTGCAAGTGCCGTCGGAACAATGCGGCGACCTGCTCGCACGCGATCGGGACGGCTGCTGGACGTATCAGTTCGCCGTGACCGTCGACGATCTGGTGCAGGGAGTCACCCTCGTCGTGCGTGGCGACGACCTGCTGGCCTCGACCGGCCGGCAGATTCAGCTGGCCACGGCTCCTCGGGAGGAGCGAGCCGGCCCGGTTCCTCCATCATGGCCTTGTGATGAAGACCGCGACCCAGAAGCTGAGCAAGGCAGACCGCGACACGAGCATCCGGGATCTGCGCGCGGCCGGACGCTCGGCGGCGGATATCATTGGCCAGGCGGCGCACGCGGCGGGTTTGACTGACACCGCGGCACCCGCTGCCGGCCGCGAGCGTTGGCGGGCTGGCGATATGGTCAAGACTTACGGGCTGACACACGTAGCGGCGGCGGTCGCGGATGTCGATCGCGCCTCGCGCTTCTACCGCGACGTCTTCGGGATGGTGGAGGTCTATCGCGGTCCCGAATTCGTTCAGCTGCAGACGCCAGGCGCCCGCGACGTGATCGTGTTCGAAAAAGGCTCGGCGAAGATAGGCCGGCACGTCCGGGGGCATTGCCCATTTCGGTTTCCGGCTGCAGGATCCGGCGGATGTCGCCCTGGCCGCGCAGGCCGTTACCGATGCCGGCGGCACGGTGAAGAGCACGGGGGAGTTCTGTCCCGGGGAGCCGTACGTGTTTGCGGCCGACCCCGAGGGCTACGAGATTGAAATCTGGTTCGAGATCCCGACGCCGGTCGATCCCCTGCCGAGTCGGACGAAGACCCCGGCCAAGAGGAGCCGGCGCTGACGTGATGCGCATCTGCGACACCATTCTCGACGCCATCGGCGGCACGCCGCTCGTGCGCATCAATACCCTCACGCGCGGCATCATCGACGCCGAGGTGCTGGCAAAGGTCGAAACCTTCAATCCAGGCAACTCGATCAAGGACCGCATGGCCGTCCGCATGATCGAGGACGCCGAACGGGCCGGCAAGCTCAAGCCGGGCGGCACGATCATCGAGGGCACATCCGGTAACACCGGCATGGGCCTGGCGATCGCCGCCGTCGTCAAGGGCTACAAGTGCATCTTCACGACGACGGACAAGCAGTCGAAGGAAAAGGTCGATGCGCTCAAGGCGTTTGGCGCCGAGGTGATCGTGTGCCCGACCAACGTCGATCCGGAGGATCCGAGGTCGTACTACTCGGTGTCGTCGCGCCTGGAGAAGGACGTTCCGAATTCGTGGAAGGCCAACCAGTACGACAACCTGTCGAACACGGCCGCGCACTACGAGCAGACAGCCCCGGAGATCTGGGAGCAGACCGGGGGCCGCGTGACCGATCTGGTGGTCGGCGTGGGCACCGGCGGCACCATCTCCGGCGTGGGACGCTATCTGAAGGAGCGGAATCCCAGGGTCCGCGTCTGGGGCATCGACACCTACGGCTCGGTGTTCAAGAAGTACAAGGAGACCGGCGTCTTCGACAAGAACGAGATCTACCCGTACATCACCGAAGGCATCGGTGAAGACTTCCTGCCGAAGAACGTGGACTTCTCGGTCGTCGACCATTTCGAGAAGGTCACCGACAAGGACGCCGCGCTGATGACGCGCCGCATCGCGCGGGAGGAGGGCATTTTTGCCGGCAACTCGGCGGGCTCGGCGATGGCCGGCCTTCTGCAGCTGAAGGATCGTTTCCGGAAAGAGGACGTGATTGTCGTGATCTTCCACGACCACGGGTCGCGCTATCTCGCGAAGATGTTCAACGACGACTGGATGCGGGAGAAGGGCTTCCTCGAGCGGAGCGGCATGACGGCCCGCGACCTCGTGGCGCTCGGCGTGTCGGGCGAGCTCTGCTCGATCGAGTCGAACGAGCCCGTGGAGCACGCCGTGACGCTGATGAGCGAACACGACTTCTCGCAGATTTCGATCATGCGCGACCGCCGGCTCGTGGGATCGCTGAACGAAGCGCACCTCTACGCCGAGCTCGTGCGCAACCCCGACGTCAAGCGCGAGCCGGTCGAGAGCATCATGCAGCCCGCCTTCCCGTTCGTGGACGTGTCCACGCCCATCGACCTCCTGTCCACGATGATCACGCCCGAGAACCCCGCCGTCCTCGCGCGCGACTTCAAAACGGACAAGACGTTCATTATTACGAGGTCGGACGTTATCCGCGTGCTTTGACGCTCGAGGTTCAAGGTTCAAGGTTCAGAGTTCAAGGTTCAGAGTGCGGTGCTGGGTTCATGGTGCGCAGTTCAGAGTTCGTGGAACCCGAAAACAGAACCTAGAACCTAGCACCTAGCACCTAGAACCTTGAACAGCACCTTGAACCCTGAACCTTGAACCCTGAACCGTATGGCTCGCCCGCCCCTTGCCCTGACCCGCCCCGTCAGCCGCTCTTTCGCTGACTGCGAGCTGACCTATCTGGCGCGTGCGCCGATCGACGTCGGGATCGCCGAGGCTCAGCACGCGGAGTATGAGCGCGCGCTCGGGGCGTGCGGCTGGCGTGTGCAACGCCTGCCGTCGGCGCACGACATGCCGGACGCAGTGTTCATCGAAGACACGGCCGTGGTGCTCGACGAGGTGGCCATCATCACGCGGCCTGGTGCGGCATCCCGGGTTGGCGAGGTGGCCGCTGTTGCCGCCGCGCTCGACGGGCTCCGCCCGGTCCTTCATGTCGCGGCGCCTGGCACGATGGATGGCGGCGACGTCCTGGTGACCGGCCGCTCGATTTTCATCGGTTGTTCGACGCGGACCAACCTCGACGCGATCGAACAGGTGAGGCGAATGGTGGCACCCCACGGGTACCGCGTGACGGCCGTGGCGGTGGGCGGGTGCCTGCACCTCAAGTCCGCGGCCTCGTCGCTTGGCGAGGGCCGCCTCCTGATCAACCCGCAGTGGGCGCCTGCTGAGCTCCACTCGCTCGACTGCATCGAGATCCACCCCGAGGAGCCCCAAGCCGCCAACGTCGTGCATGCCGGCCCGCGCCTGCTGGCGCCATCCGCGCACCCTCGAACGCGGGAACGCCTCGAGGAACACGGGTTCGAGGTCATGACCGTCGACGTCAGCGAACTGGCCAAGGCCGAAGGCGCCGTCACCTGCTGCAGCCTCCTCATCCCATAAGCCATAGGCCATAAGCCCTGAGCATTAAGCCCCGAAGCCGGGAGCCCGAAGCCGGGAGCCTGAAGCCCCCGAAGCCGGGAGCCCGAAGCCCCCGAAGCCGGGAGCCCGGAGCCTGAAGCCTGTCATAATGTCCGTTTCCGAAGGAGAGCTTCTGCCGTTCACTGCACTGCAGCTTCACCCCGATCTTCTCCGTGGCCTCAAAGACCTCGGGTTCACTCGTCCGACCCCCATTCAGACTGACGCCATTCCGCCGGCGATGGCGGGGCGCGACCTGCTGGCATGCGCGATGACCGGCAGCGGCAAGACCGCGGCGTTCCTGCTGCCGATTCTGCACAAGCTGATCGGCCGTCCCCGAGGGGTGACGCGCGCGCTCGTGCTGACGCCCACCCGCGAGCTCGCCGCCCAGATCCTCGAGGACATGAACGATCTGGCCGTGCACACCCCGCTCAACGGCGCGGCCGTGTTCGGCGGTGTGGGCATGGGCCCCCAGGAGCATGCCTTTCGCAGCGGCGTGGACGTGATGATTGCGACCCCTGGCCGCCTGCTCGATCACTTCCGTGTCCCCCTACGCAAAGCTCGCCGGCCTCGAGTTCCTCGTGTTGGACGAGGCGGACCGGATGCTCGACATGGGCTTCCTGCCCGACATCCGGCGCGTGCTGCGGCACCTGCCGGCCAGGCGCCAGACGCTGTTTTTCAGCGCCACAATGCCGCCTCCGATTGCCGACCTCGCGCGCGAGATGCTCAAGGATCCGGCCACCATCAACATCGAGCGCCGATCCGAGGCGGCGGTCGGCATCACGCACGCGGTCTACCCGGTGCCGCAACACCTCAAGCCGGAGCTGCTCGTCAAGCTGCTCAACCAGCCGGAGATGCATGACGCGCTGGTGTTCACGCGAACCAAGCACCGCGCCGATCGCTTGACCAAGCATCTGGTGCAGGCGGGTCTCAGGGCCGAGCGCATTCACGGCAACCGGTCGCAGGCGCAGCGCACCGAGGCCCTGGCCGGCTTCAAGAGCGGCAAGTACCGCGTCCTCGTGGCGACCGACATCGCGGCGCGCGGCATCGACGTCACCGCGCTCGGCCACGTCGTCAATTTCGACGTGCCGCCAGAGCCCGACAGCTACATCCACCGCGTAGGCCGGACTGCCCGGGCAGAGGCCACCGGCACGGCGTTCACGTTTGTGTCGCCCGAGGAGGAGAACGATCTGCGCGGGATCGAGCGCGCGATCGGCCGCCGGCTTCCGCGTGTAACGGTGCCCGACTTCGATTACCAGGCCCGCGCGGCGGCCAAGCTCGAAGTGCCTCTGGCGGAACGCATCGCGGCGATTCGCACACGGAAGGCCGAGGAGCGGGCGCGCTCACGCGCCAAGGCCGAGCGCCGCGGGGCGGTCGAGGGCAGCCGCTCGAACACGCCACGAGCCGGCGGACCGCCGGCCAGCCCCGGATTCGGCAGCCGGCGCCCGAACAATCGGAGCGGAACCCGCTGGGGCGGCCCCCCACGCCGCTCCCGATAGCTCCTGAACCTTGAACCTTGAACTTTGAACCTTGAAGCCCTAAGCCCTAAGCCTTGAGCCATTGAGCCCCTGGAGCCCGAAGCCCGGAGCCCGGAGCCTTTCTTATGGACGAGAAGCGCGCGCTGCTACGACATGTGCTCGGCACCATCGCGTACCGCGGTGGGAAGACCCTCCGGGACGCGCCGCCGGGCTTTGCCGGCTTCAAGGCGGGAGAGACGACCCGATCGCCGGGCCAGATTCTGGCGCACATCGGTGATCTGTTCGAGTGGGCGCTTTCGGCCGCGAAGGGCGCGCAGCAGTGGAAGGAGTCTCCGCAGCTCGAGTGGGATGCCGAGGTGCGGAGGTTCTTCGACACGCTCGGGGCCCTCGACGCCTACCTCGCGTCGGACGCGCCCCTTGGCGCGCCCCCCGAGCAGCTGTTCCAGGGGCCGCTGGCCGACTCGCTCACCCACGTGGGCCAGCTGGCTCTGCTCCGGCGTCTCGCCGGCGCGAGCGTGAAGGCTGAGAACTACTTCAAGGCCGACATCATGGCCGGCCGGGTGGGGACGTCCCAGGCGCCGCCGCGCCGGGAGTTCTAGCCGCGTGAACTCCTGATTTCAGAACCGTAACCGACTGTCGAATTTTCGGACGACGATCCTGTCAGGCCAGGGCAATTTTCCGCGCGGGTGCGCAGTGCTGCGTGGAAGGGTTCTTGCGATCTTCGCCACGCGCCATGACCCGGGACGCCTTCGGACCCAACCTGCGACGCACGCGGCTCCAGCGCGGCGTCTCGCTCGAACAGATTGCCGCCGGCATGAAGGTGGATCCGGCGCTCCTCGAGGACCTCGAGCGCAACGACTTTTCCCGCTGGCCGGAAGGCGTCTACGTCCGCTCGTACCTGCGTCAGTACGCCGACGCGATCGGCGTCGACCCGGATCTCACGGTGGACGAGTTCTGCCGGTGGTTTCCGCAGGGCGACCGCCGCGTCGAGCGGATCGTGCGCGAGCATGCGGAAATCGTGGGCCACGATATCGAATGGCAGGAGGACCGGCCCACGGAGACGGAGCGGCGCGAGGGGCTGCGGCCGCCCGAGCCCGAACCGCGGCCGCCGTCGGCCATCAGCGCGTTCGTTGTGCGCGTGCGCAGGGCGCTGATTAAAGCCTAAGAGGGCTTATTCGTCGTAGCTGTAGCCGCAGTTCTCGCACGTCCACGTACGATCCTGCTTGTACATCTTGTAGCCGCACTGCGGGCACAGGCGGTATGGCTTCCCGTCGTCGTCTATCTTCGTAACCTTGAACGGGTCTTCTTCGGGCTTGTCCTTCGAGGCGTCGCCGTCGGCGGGAGGCGGGTCGCTCTTGGCCGGCGGATCCTGCGGCGCGGGCTGCGCATCCTGCGCAAAGGCCAGGGCAGGCATCGCCAGTGCGCCCGCAACCACGGCCACGGCCAGACCGGATCCTCTCAGGAAGCCGCGTCGATCGATGCGCTGACTGAGACGGGCGGCGAGGCGCTCGTGGATATCCTGCATCAGGCCATTATAGCGGCCGCCAGGCGGTCCAGAAATACCTGCTTCGGCCCAGGAGACGGCTCGACGTCCAGCACGGCCTTTCCGATTTCATAGGCTTCGAGCAACAGGTCCTCCCGCTCGTCGGGAGGCGCGGCGTCGGCCGCGCGCCACAGGTCTCGGTCCGCGCCTTCGACGTCGCCCGCCGCGAACCGCACCATGGCGAGGCGGCAGGCCTGACGCAGGTTCCTGTCAGGATCCCGCTGCTGACCCTCGAGATACGCCTCGAGCGACTCCTCGAACCGGCCGCTCAGGAAGAGCGTGTGCCCGAGGTTGTAGTGCCCGAAGACAAACCCCGGGGCGAGGGCCACGACTCTCCGCAGCGCCTCTTCGGAGGCGCCCAGCTGCCCCAGTTCCCGGCGGACCACGCCTACGTTGCTCAGGAGGGTCGGGTTCTCGGCATCGGCCGCGAGCGCCTGTTCGAATGCGGCCAGCGCGGCCTCCGGGTCGCCGAGTTCCCCGAGCGTCGCGCCCAGATTGCTGAATGCCGATGCGAATCGCGGCATGCATTCGCCCGCGCGCCGGAAGTGGTCGCGCGCACGCGCCAGGTCCTCGCATCCCAGCCAGAACTTGCCGGCTTCGTAGTGGGCGGCTGCCCACCCGGGCGCAAGCGAGAGGGCGCGATCGATGGCTTCGTGAGCAAGGGGCAGCTCCTGCGTTTCGCGACATGCGCTCGCCAGCGCCAGCGCCGCCTCGGGGAACTCCGGCGCGATCTTCACGGCCTCATCGCAGAGCCTTCGCCGCTCTGCTGCGTCCGGCTGACTGAACGCGGCGATCAGGGCAGGCAGGGCAGGCACGGCAGGGCAGGCAGGGCAGGCACGGCCGGGCAGGGCAGGCAGGCCGGGCGGGCGCGGCAGGCTGGGCGACACGGGAGCGCCTGCGGCCACACCGAGCGGAGGACCTGGAGATCCGACGCGAGGTGTCGGCGTCAGTTCGCGCCGGGGGTGGGGCCCCGGCGCCAGTGAAGAAAAGTTGGCCAGCGACTTAGACGGATCTTGCTTCGCTCCGCTGATGTCCACGATCTCGAAGGCCGCCCACGGTCCACGGCGTGCGAAAGCTTCGGCGGCGCCGCGCGACAGGGCCTCTCGATCGGCCGTCGCCAGGATCACATCCTCGTTGCCGAGCAGATCCAGCCACGCCTGCATCGTGTACGTGGACTGCGTCAGGATGAAACGCGTGCCCGACCGCTGCTCGTTCGGAAACGCCAGATGGATGTCGTCGATGCGCAGCACGCGGGGAACACTTGCCGGAAGATGTGCGAGCGACGGCCTCACGAAAGGCAGCGTTCCCGCATCGAGCGTGACGACAGCACCGGGCCGAAGTTCGGCCGCTGCCGCATCCGCACGAGCCCGTCGTTCGTCGCTGGAGCCGCCCACGAAGAGCGTGTGGCGTGGCTGACCCACCCGAGCCTCCCGGCGTTTATTCACTGGCGCCGGGGCCCCACCCCCGGCGCGAACTGACGCAAACACCTCGCCTCGGATCTGCTCATCCTCGGCTCGGTGTGGCCGCAGGCGCTCCTGACCTTCCCGACCCACCTGCCCTGCCGGCCTGCCCTGCCCGCCCTGCCCGCCCTGCCTGCCCTTGATCACCGCTTCATCTGTTCCAGCTGCCGTCGCGCAGGAACATTCTGCGGGTCGAGCTCGAGGGCTTTTTCGAGGCTGCGGATCTGAGCCGCCGTGTCGTTCTTCCGCCCGTAGGCCTGCGCAAGGGCGACGTAGGTCCCGGCGAACTGGGGAAAGAGCTCCGCGTTCAGCTGCAGAAACGCGATGGCATCGTCCGGCCGTTCGGGCGCCACGCGCTGGGCGGCGCTGACGAGACCCGTGCTGCTGAAGTCGTATGCCTGCGCCCCGTAGAACTGCGTCTTCAGCTCTCGATATTGCGTGATGGCGGCTGGGGCGCCTTTCTGGGCCGCCGTGGCGGCCAGGATCTCGCCAAGCTGCTTGGGGATGGCGACGCCCCGATGGCAGGTCACGCATTCGACCCGGGTGAGGTCCGCAGCGGGCCTGCCGAGGTCGGCCACGAGCTTGTCGTTCAGGCCGCTGGTCATCCGCATCATGGTGCGGGCCACGTGCTTGGCCTGCACCGAATCGGAGGCGAAGTCGTTTCTCCCGTCAGCCCCTTCCACGTGGCAGTGGCTGCACGCCACGCCGAGGCCCTGGGAGAAGGCCTGCATGACGGCTGTAACCTGCTGCCTTGTAGAGGTTTTTGGCAGAACCTGGAGGTTTTCCGGGGGGCCTGGCGCCGCCCCGCCGCCTCGTCCTCCGCGGCCCGCCGGGGGCTGCGCCTTCGGGGTGCTCGCGGCCAGCGTCCAGACGGCGGCGAGTACGACGGTGCGCATGGTCCACATTCAGGGGCCCTCCTCGACGGACACGCTTGAAAAGAGGCCGCGGCGAGCTGTGCCGGGCCCTGCCGAGGCGGGTAGTGTATAGCGAGCGCGGTTGCAGTTCGTTGAAAGCCCGTGCTATATTCGTCAGGTTCTGTCGGCGCTAGGACACCCTATCTAGCACCGAGCTCGCAAAGGAAGTCGTTCGTCTTCCGTCGCGCGACAACACCAGATCGTAGGGTAAGCAGGTTTTCAGGCGCCAAGCCTCACGGCTTCTAGGCCTGGAAGCGATTCTCGGGTCCGCGCGCGTGCGCGGCCGTTCAGTCGTCCCGTCGTCTCGACGGTCCGGTTGCCGTTTTCTCTGGAATTTCCCAGGGACGACGATGGCTGGCGGTCGGACGGCTCGACGCGAGTTGAAGCATGCCGACTATCAGCCAGCTGGTTCGCGCAGGGCGCAAGAAGATCGTCAGCAAGACGAAGAGCCCCGCGCTGCAGAACAGCCCACAGAAGCGTGGCGTGTGCGTCCGCGTCTTTACACAGACGCCGAAGAAGCCGAACTCGGCGCTCCGAAAGGTCGCGCGCGTGCGCTTGACCAACGGCATCGAGGTCACGACCTACATCCCGGGCGTCGGACACAACCTGCAGGAGCACTCGCTCGTGCTCATCCGCGGCGGCCGTGTCAAGGACCTTCCGGGTGTGCGCTACCACGTGGTGCGCGGCACGCTCGACGCGGTGGGCGTCGCGGGCCGGATGCAGGGACGTTCGAAGTACGGCGCGAAGAGACCAAAGAAGGCCTAGGACAGGCTTCAGGCTTCGGTCTTCGGGCTCCAGAGGGGCCGGAGCCGGGAGCCAGGAGCCAGGAGCCAGCAAGGTTCAGATATGCCGAGACGACGAGTAATTGCCAAGCGCGAAGTGCCTGCGGATCCGCTGTACGACAGCCCGCTCGTGACCAAGTTCATCAGCTGCGTGATGAGCGACGGCAAGCGGAGCACGGCGGAGCGGATTCTCTACAAGAGCTTCGACATCATCAAGGAAAAGACGGGCGACGATCCCCTCAAGGTGTTCAAGAAGGCGATCGACAACGTCAAGCCCTCGCTCGAGGTGAAGTCGCGGCGCGTGGGCGGCTCGAACTACCAGGTGCCGGTCGAAGTGAACCCCAACCGCAGGCTCTCGCTCAGCATCCGCTGGATCGTGGGCTACGCCACGTCGCGGGGCGACGGCAAGACCATGTTCGAGAAGCTGGCCAACGAGCTGCTCGACGCGGCCAACCTGCGCGGCGGAGCCGTCAAGAAGCGCGAAGACACGCACCGGATGGCCGAGGCGAACAAGGCGTTCGCGCACTACCGTTGGTAAACGCGGCTCCAGAACAAGCTTTTTCAGTCATCGAGTAATCACGTGCCCAGGCAGACACCGCTCAGCAAGACGCGCAACATCGGCATCATGGCCCACATCGATGCCGGCAAGACCACTACGACTGAACGCGTTCTGTTCTACACCGGGATCACGTACAAGATCGGCGAAGTCCACGAGGGCACGGCCGTCATGGACTGGATGGAGCAGGAACAGGAGCGCGGCATCACGATCACGTCGGCTGCGACGACCTGTTTCTGGCGCGATCACCGCATCAACATCATCGACACGCCCGGCCACGTGGACTTCACGGCCGAAGTCGAGCGCTCACTGCGGGTGCTCGACGGTGCCGTTGCGGTGTTCGACTCGGTCGCCGGCGTCGAGCCGCAGTCGGAAACCGTCTGGCGCCAGGCCGACAAATACCGGGTGCCCCGCATCTGCTTCGTCAACAAGATGGACCGGATCGGCGCGGACTTCAGGCGCACGTTCGATCAGATCATCACCAAGCTCGAAGCAAACCCGGTCGCGATTCAGATCCCCATCGGCTCTGAAGACAAGTTCGTCGGCGTCGTGGACCTCATCAAGATGAAGTCCATCACCTACAAGGACGAAACGATGGGCGCCGACTACATCGTCGGCGAGATCCCCGCCGACATGATGGCCGAGGCGGCGCAGTACCGCGAAAAGCTCCTCGAGAAGGTCAGCGAGGCCGACGATACGCTGCTCGAGAAGTACCTGAACGGCCAGGAGATCTCGGAAGACGAGATCAAGGCCGCGCTCAGGAAGCGTGTCAACAGCTCCGTGCACGGCGACAAGGAAACGGCGTTCGTGCCGGTCATCTGCGGATCCGCCTTCAAGAACAAGGGCGTGCAGCCGCTGCTCGATGCCGTCGTCGACTACCTGCCGTCGCCGGTCGAGGTCCCGGCCATCAAGGGCCTCGACCCGGACAGCAAGGAGAAGGAGATCATCGAGCGGCCTGCGGCCGACGACGCGCCGTTCGCGGCACTCGGTTTCAAGATCATGACCGACCCGTTCGTCGGTCAGCTGACCTTCTTCCGCGTGTACTCCGGCGTGCTCACGTCGGGTTCGACCGTCTTCAACTCGACCAAGCAGCGCAGCGAGCGCATCGGCCGTCTGCTGAAGATGCACGCCAACAAGCGTGAGGAGATCAAGGAAGTCTACGCCGGCGATATCGCAGCGGCGGTCGGCCTGAAGAGCGTGTCGACCGGCGACACGCTGTGCGACGAGAAACACCCGATCGTGCTCGAGTCGATGGACTTCCCGAAGCCGGTCATCTCGCTTGCCATCGAACCGAAGACCAAGGCCGACCAGGAGAAGCTCGGTCACGGCCTCCAGAAGCTGATGGCGGAGGATCCGACCTTCCGTGTGCAGACCGACCAGCAGACCGGCCAGGTCATCATCGCGGGTATGGGGGAACTCCATCTCGAAATCATCGTTGACCGGCTCAAGCGCGAGTTCAACGTCGAGGCCACGGTCGGCAAGCCCCAGGTGGCCTACAAGGAAACGCTCACACGGCCCGCCGATGGTGAGATGAAGTACGCCAAGCAGACGGGCGGTCGTGGGCAGTACGGCCACTGCAAGATCCATCTCTTTCCAGGTGAGCCTGGCAGCGGCTACATCTTCGAGAACGAGACCACCGGCGGATCGATTCCGAAAGAGTTCATCAAGCCGATCGATGAAGGCATCAAGGAAGCCCTCACGCGCGGCGTGCTCGCCGGCTACCCGATCGACGACGTCAGGATTGAGCTGTACGACGGGTCGTACCACGATGTCGACAGCTCGGAAATGGCGTTCAAGATTGCGGGTTCGATGGCGTTTCAGGACGCTGCGAAGAAAGCCAGGCCAGTGCTCCTCGAGCCGGTGATGCGCGTGGAAGTCGTGGTTCCCAAAGAGCACATGGGCGACGTCATGGGCAATTTGTCGAGCCGCCGCGGGCAAATCCAGTCGCAGGAAGACCGCGGGGGCACGCAGATCATTCAGGCCCGGGTGCCGCTCTCGGAGATGTTTGGATACGCCACCGACCTTCGGTCGCGCACGCAGGGACGCGCCACCTACTCGATGCACTTCGATCGCTACGAGCAGGCGCCCAACAACGTGAGCGAGGAAGTCGTGGCCCGGGCACAGGGGAAGTAACGGCTCAGGGCTCAGGACTTAAGACTTAGGCCCTTGGCTTAAGCCCTAAGACTTAAGCCTTAAGCCCAAGATTTAGCCGACAGGAATCACTTATGGCAACCGCGTTCAGCGACAAAATCAGAATCCGCCTCAAGGCGTACGACTACCGCGTGCTCGACCAGTCGACGAGCGAGATCGTGGAGACGGCCAAGCGCACCGGCGCGCGGCTCGCGGGCCCGATTCCGCTTCCGACGGCGAAGAACAAGTGGACCGTGCTCCGCTCGCCGCACGTCGACAAGAAGTCGCGCGAGCAGTTCGAGATCCGGACGCACAAGCGACTCATCGACATCTTCGAGCCGACGCCGCAGACCGTGGACGCGCTGATGAAGCTCGATCTTCCGGCCGGTGTGGACGTCGAGATCAAGGCGTTCGGGAAGGAGCATAAGTAACCATGCTCACCGGCATCATCGGCAGGAAGGTCGGCATGATGCAGATCTTCGACGCGGATGGCACCGTCCATCCGGCCACCGTCATCAAGGCGGGGCCCTGCGTTGTCGTGCAGGCGAAGACCGCGCAGACCGACGGCTACGAAGCCGTGCAGCTCGGGCTCGTCGAGGAGACGCCGGCCAAGGTCGGCAAGCCGCTCGCCGGCCATTACAAGAAAGCCAACGTGCCGCCGACGCGCGTGCGCCGCGAGGTGCGGCTGCAGGCGGGTGGCGAAGCCCCGAAGGCCGGCGAGCAGGTGCTCGTCTCGATCTTCGCTGACGGCGAGCGCGTGGACATCCTCGGCACGGGCCGCGGCAAGGGCTTCCAGGGCGTGATGAAGCGCCACCACTTCGCGGGTGGTGCGGCGACCCACGGATCCATGTTCCACCGCGCGCCGGGCTCGATTGGCGCATCGTCGTTTCCCTCCCGCGTCGTGAAGGGCATGCGCGCGGCGGGCCGGATGGGTGGCAAGGGTGTCACGACGCACAACCTGAAGGTGCTGAGGGTGGATGCGGACAACCATCTGCTCATCGTCGAAGGCGGCATTCCGGGCGCGCCCGACAGCTACGTCGTGGTGCGCAAGGCGCTGAAGGCCAAGCGCATCAAGGTCGCGCAGGTCGAGAAGCCCAAGAAGGCCAAGAAATAGCCATGCAACTCGATGTCGTGAACCAGAAGAACGAAAAAGTCGGCGCGCTCACGCTGAGCGACGACGTGTTCGGCGGGCGGGTCAACACCGATCTCATCTGGGAATCGGTCGTCCGCGAGAATGCGGCCGCGCGGCAGGGCACGCACAAGACGAAGAACCGCGCCAACGTCAGCGGCAGCGGCAAGAAGCCGTGGCGGCAGAAGGGCACGGGCCGCGCGCGCGTCGGCGAGATCCGGAACCCGCTCTGGCGAAAGGGCGGGACCGTGTTCGGACCGCAGCCGCGCAGCTACGAGTACACCATGCCGAAGAAGGCCGAGCGCGGTGCGCTTCGGGCGGCTCTGGCGGAGAAGCTCAAGGACGGCCAGCTCGTGATCGTGGACGCGCTTACCGCGGGCGAAATGAAGACCAAGGCGGCCGTCGCGCTGTTGAAGACGCTCGGCGTGACGGGCAAGGCGGTCCTCATCGACCTCGCGGCGGACGAGAACCTCGCCCGGTCCGTGCGGAACATTCCGGGTGTGGCACTCCGGCCGAGCGGCCGCGTGACGGCGCGCGATGTCGCCAACGCGGACCGCGTGGTGGCCACCAAGGGTGCAATCGAGCGGCTCCAGGAGGCGCTGGGATCATGAAGCTAACCGACGTCATCCGGCGGCCGCTCATCACCGAGAAGACCTCGCTCCAGCGTGAGGACGGGAAAACGCTGGTGTTCCAGGTTGCGGTCGACGCCAACAAGATCCAGATCAAGCAGGCCGTCGAGAAGCTGCTTGGCTCGAAGGTGGACCACGTCCGCACGAGCATCGCGCACGGAAAGATCAAGCGCCAGGGCCGCTTCGCCGGCCAGCGGCCGGACTGGAAGAAGGCCTACGTGACGCTGCGCGAGGGCGAGAAGATTCCGGAATTCCTGGAGGGGGCGTAAACCCATGCCCATACGTAAGTTCAACCCGACGTCGCCGGGCCAGCGGTTCAAGACCGTTCAGACCTTCGACGACATCACGACCTCGGAGCCGCACAAGCCGCTCGTCGAGCCGCTGAAGAGCAGCGGCGGGCGGAACAACCGCGGCGAGCTGACGTCATGGTGGCGCGGCGGCGGCCACAAGCGGATGTACCGCATCATCGACTTCAAGCGGGACAAGCGCGACATCCCGGCGAAGGTGTCGACGATCGAGTACGACCCGAACCGGTCGTCGCGGATCGCGCTCGTCACCTACGCGGACGGCGAGAAGCGCTACATCCTGCAGCCGAACGGCCTCAAGGTCGGCGACGCCATCGTCGCAGGCGAGAACGTGGACATCCTGCCGGGCAACTCGCTGCCCCTGAAGAACATTCCGCTCGGCACCCAGCTCCACAACGTGGAGCTCAAGCCGGGCAAGGGCGGCCAGATCGCGCGCAGCGCGGGCTCGTCGGTGCAGCTCGTGGCGAAGGAAGGCGATTACGCCTCGGTGAAGATGCCCTCGGGCGAGATTCGCAAGATCTTCATCGAGTGCTACGCCACCATCGGTCAGGTGGGCAACCTCGATCACGAGAACGTCTCGATCGGCAAGGCGGGCCGGAGCCGGTGGATGGGACAGCGGCCGCACGTGCGCGGCGTTGCCATGAACCCGGTGGATCACCCGCTCGGCGGCGGTGAGGGCAAGACGTCGGGCGGCCGGCATCCCGTGTCGCCGTGGGGTCTGCCGACCAAGGGCTACAAGACGCGCAACCGCAAGACGACGGACAAGTTCATCGTCCAGCGAAGGCAGAAGTAGGGCTATGAGTCGATCTCTCAAAAAAGGACCCTTCGTCGACACGCATCTCCTCGAGAAGATCGAGGTGATGAACCGGGGGTCCGAGAAAAAGGTCATCAAGACCTGGTCGCGCCGCTCGACCGTGGTGCCCGAGATGGTGGGGCACACGATGGCGGTGCACAACGGGAAGAAGTTCATCCCGGTGTACGTGACCGAGAACATGGTGGGCCACAAGCTCGGTGAGTTCGCGCCCACGCGAATGTTCAAGGGCCACACGACCAAGGTCGCCGAGAAGGCCGCGACCGTGACGGCTGCGCCCGGCGCGCCGGCCTCGGGCGCCAAACCGGCCGGCGCAGGGAGCTAGCCATGGTGCAGGCACACGCGACCGCCAAGTACGTGCGCACCTCGGCCCAGAAGGCCGGGCTCGTGATGGCGCTCATCCGCGGCAAGGACGTCAACCGCGCCCTCGCGACGCTCAAGTTCACCAGGAAGACGGTGGCGAGCGACGTCGAAAAGCTGCTGCGGTCGGCGATTGCCAACGCGCAGCAGAAGGAAGGGTTCTCCGGCGACGTGGATCAGTTGTTCGTGTCCGCGTGCTACGCCGACCAGGGGCCGTCGCAGAAGCGGGTGCGGCCGGCGCCGATGGGCCGGGCGTTCCGAGTGCTCAAGCGGACGGCGCACCTGACGGTGCACGTGTCGGAGCGGCCGGCGAAGGCCGTGCCGGTGGCTGCGGGGGCCGAGGGCGAGGCGCCGAAGCGTCGTCCGCGGGCCGGTGCTCCCAAAAAGGCGAAGCCTGCGGGCTCGCGCGCGAAGACCGCGAAGACGTAGTTGTTTAGTCCGGCCGTTGCGCCGGACGAGGAGTTGATGTGGGCCAGAAGGTTCACCCATTTGGTTTCCGGCTCGGGTTCAACAAGACCTGGCGTTCGCGGTGGTACTCGGACCGCGACTACGCCAAGCTCTTGCACGAGGACCTGAAGCTTCGGGCGACCCTGAAGAAGCGGTTCGCTCATGCTGGCGTTTCGAAGATCGAAACCGAGCGTGCGGCCAACAAGCTGAAGATCGACATCCACACCTCGCGCCCGGGGATCATCATCGGGCGGAAGGGGACCGAAGTCGATAAGTTGAAGCAGGAGATCCAGAAGCGGACCAACCGCGAGGTCTTCATCAACATTCAGGAAATCCAGAAGCCCGAGCTCGACGCGCAGCTCATCTCCGAGTCGGTGGCCATGCAGCTCGAAAAGCGCGTGGCGTTCCGGCGCGCGATGCGCAAGGCGGTGGAGTCGGCGCTCCGGTTCGGCGCGCGCGGCATCAAGGTGCGCGTCTCCGGGCGGTTGAACGGCGCCGAGATCGCGCGCTCCGAGTGGTACCTGCACGGGCAGCTGCCGCTGCAGACGCTGCGCGCCGACATCGACTACGGCTTTGCGGAAGCCAGCACCACCTACGGCCAGATCGGCATCAAGGTGTGGCTGTACAAGGGCGAGCGGCTGGTGCCGCAGCGCGGCCGCGAGGAAGAGTTCCGGGAACGTGATCGGGCGCCGCGCCGGCCGGCGCCGCGAGGATAAAACGCCATGCTGATGCCGAAGAAAGTCAAGTTCCGGAAGCAGCAGCGCGGCCGCATGCGCGGCAAGGCGTGGCGCGGGGGGGCGGTGTCGTTCGGCGACTACGGCCTCAAGGCGCTCGAGCCATGCTGGATGACGGCGCGGCAGATCGAGGCGGCCCGCGTCGCGATGACGCGGTTCATCAAGCGCGGCGGCAAGATCTGGGTGCGGATCTACCCCGACAAGCCGATTACCAAGAAGCCGCAGGAAACGCGTATGGGCAAGGGCAAGGGCGCGCCCGACCAGTGGGTCGCCGTGATCAAGCCCGGGCGCGTGCTGTTCGAGATGGAAGGCGTCACCGAGACGGAAGCCAGGCAGGCGATGAAGCTGGCCGCCGCGAAGCTGCCGATCCTGACCAAGTTCGCGACCCGCTTTGCGCAGGAGAAGATGCTATGAAGGCCGCGGAGCTCCGCGATCTGGGGACCGACGAGCTCGGCTCGCGCGAGCGCGATCTGACCGATCAGCTGTTCCGGATGCGCATCCAGAAGTCGATGGGCCAGCTCGAGGCACCGGACAAGCTGCGCACGGTCCGCCGCGATCTCGCCAGGATCAAGACGATTCTGAGACAGAAGAGACAAGCGTAATGGCTCAAAAACTCGAGAAAGTCGGCGTCGTCATCAGCAACAAGATGCAGAAGAGCATCGTGGTGGCTGTCGAATGGCAGGTGCGGCACGGGCTCTACGGCAAGACCGAGCGCCGGACGTCCACCTTCATGGTGCACGACGAGAAGAACGAAGCCAAGCCGGGCGACATGGTGGAGATCGTGGAAACACGTCCCATGTCCCGCCGGAAGCGGTGGGCGCTCAAGAAGGTGGTTCGACAGGCGGCACAAGTCTGAGGCAGGTCGGGCAGGTGAGGCGGGTAGGGCGGGTGAGGGCACCCACCCGGCCTGCCAGCCCTACCCGGCCCACCTGGCCTAGTGGAGAACAGTCATGATCCAGATGCGCTCGATCTTGGATGTCGCCGACAATTCCGGCGCGCGCAAGATCGCAGTTATCAACCCGATTGGCGGCGCGACCGGCCGGTACGCCCGGCTGGGTGACATCGTCACCGCGTCGGTGAAGGAAGCCACGCCGGAGTCGAACGTCAAGAAGGGCCAGGTCGTGAAGGCGGTGATCGTGCGGACGGTCAAGGAGCAGCGCCGGCGCGATGGCAGCTACATCCGATTCGACCGGAACGCCGCCGTGCTCATCAACGACCAGAACGAGCCGCTCGGCACGCGTGTGTTCGGGCCGGTGGCCCGCGAGCTGCGCGAGCGCCGGTTCATGAAGATCATCTCGCTCGCGCCGGAAGTGCTCTGAGGTAGTCATGTCCAGTTTGTCTACGCCGATTCGGAAGAACGACAACGTGCTGGTGGTGACGGGGAAGGACCGCGGCAAGCGCGGCCGCGTGCTGAAGGTGCTGCCGGAAAAGAACCGGCTCATCGTCGAGGGCGTGAACCTGATCAAGCGGCACACCAAGCCGAACCCGGGCCGCAACATCAAGGGCGGCATCGTGGAGCGCGAAGCGTCGCTGCACGCGAGCAACGTCCAGCTGGTGTGCCCCGAATGCAGCGCTCAGACGCGCGTCGGCCACAAGCTGCTCGGTGATGGCCGCAAGGTCCGGATCTGCCGCAAGTGTGAGGGGGTGGTGGACAAATGAGCCGCCTGAAAGACAAGTACCAGAAGGAAGTCGTGCCGGCCCTGACCAAGGAGTTCGGCTACAAGAACGTGATGGCCGTGCCCAGGATCCACAAGGTCGTGGTCAACATGGGCCTCGGCGAGGCGACGTCGAACGCCAAGCTGGTGGACGTCGGCGCCGACGAGCTCGCGCGGATCACCGGCCAGAAGCCGGTGACGCGGAAGTCGAAGAAGTCGATCGCGGCGTTCAAGGTGCGCAAGGGCCAGCCGATCGGCACGATGGTGACGCTGCGCGGCGAGCGCATGTGGGAGTTCCTGGATCGCCTGGTGAGCATCGCGCTCCCGCGCGTCCGCGACTTCAAAGGTGTGTCGCCGAAGGGCTTCGACGGACGCGGCAACTACACGCTGGGGCTCCGCGATCAGCTGCTGTTCCCCGAGATCGACTACATGAAGGTCGACAAGGCGCGCGGCATGAACGTGTCGGTGGTGACCTCGGCAAAGACGGATCAGGAAGCGCGGAAGCTGCTGCAGTTCATCGGCATGCCGTTCCGCCAGAGCTAATTTATGGCCACGACTGCGAAAATCGCGAAAGAACAGAAGACGCCGAAGTTCAAGGTGCGCCTGAGGAACCGCTGCCATCTGTGCGGCCGGCCGCGGGCGTACATGCGCAAGTTCGCCCTGTGCCGGCTCTGCTTCCGCAAGCTCGCGCTCGAGGGTGATGTGACAGGTGTGACCAAGAGCTCCTGGTAGGAGGAGCGCTCGGGTCACGGGTGGCAGGGGCTGGTTCAAGGTTCGCTGAGAGATTTATGACCGATCCAATCGCAGATATGCTCACGCGGATTCGCAACGCGGTCACCGCGAAGCACACGCGGGTCGACATGCCGGCGTCGCGCATCAAGGCCGACATCGCGCGGATCCTGCAGGACGAAGGCTACATTCAGGGCTTCAAGACGCTCGATCCGGCTGCCGACGCCAAGACGACGTCGCCGGTCAAGACGCTGCGGCTCTTCCTGAAGTACGGCCCCCACGGCGAGAAGCTCATCACGGGGGTCCAGCGGATCAGCCGCCCGGGCCGACGGGTGTACTTCGGCCGGGAGGACGTGCCGGAAGTGCTCGCCGGGCTCGGCACCAGCATCCTGACCACGTCGCGCGGCGTGATGACCGGCCGCGAAGCCGTCAAGGCCGGCGTCGGCGGCGAAGTGCTCTGCAACATCTGGTAAACGCATATGTCCCGTATTGGCAAGAAACCCATTGCGATCCCCAAGGGGGTCACCGTCAAGGTGCTCGACGGCGCTGTTGAGATCCAGGGCCCGAAGGGCAAGCTCAAGCAGGCGCATCCGGGCGGAATCAACTTCGAGCTGGTCGACGGCCAGCTGCTCGCCAAGCGGGCGACCGAAGACCCTGCGCTCGCCAAGTTCCACGGCCTGGCGCGGACTCTGGTCGCCAACGCCGTGGCCGGCGTAACCGACGGCTTTAAACGCGAGCTGGACATCGTCGGCGTCGGCTACCGCGCCGAGGTCAAGGGCAAGCAGGTGATTTTCGCCCTCGGCTATTCGCATGCCGTCGTGTTCGACATCCCGGCGGGCATCGAGATCGCGATCGAGAAGCAGACGCACATCGTCGTGACGGGCGTCGACCGGCAGCTCGTCGGGCAGGTGGCGGCCAACATCCGGCGGTTCCGGAAGCCGGATCCCTACAAGCAGAAGGGCGTGCGGTACACCGGCGAAGTGTTGAAGAAGAAGGCCGGCAAGACCGGGGCGAAGTAACGACCATGAAGATCAAAACACGGGAAGACCGGCGTCACCGGATTCAGCTCCGGCAGCGGAAGCGGATCTCGGGCACGACCGAGCGGCCGCGGCTGAGCGTGTTCCGCAGCGTGACCCATATCTACGCGCAGGTGATCGACGACCTCAAGGGCCAGACGCTCGTGTCCGCTTCAAGCGTGGAGCCCGCCCTCAAGGGTGCGTTCGCGAAGGAAGTGCGCGGCGGCAACCTGAAGGGCGCCGAGGCCATCGGCAAGGTGATTGCCGAGCGATCGATCGAGAAGGGCATCAAGCGCGTGGTGTTCGACCGCAGCGGGTTCCTGTATCACGGGCGCATTCGCGCCGTCGCCGACGCGGCCCGCAAAGCGGGCCTGGAGTTCTAGCATGCGCACTCGTGAGCGAATCGACCCCAGCCAGCTCGACATCAAGGACAACGTGGTCGCGATCAACCGCGTCACGAAGGTCGTGAAGGGCGGCAAGAACCTGAGCTTCAGCGCGCTGGTCGTCGTCGGCGACGGCCACGGCGTCGTCGGCTTCGGCATCGGCAAGGCGAAGGAAGTGCCCTCCGCGATCAAGAAGGGCATCGAGGCTGCCAAGAAGAACCTGATCCGGGTGCCCCTCGCGGGCACGACGATCCCGCACGCGATTCTCGGAAACTTCGGCGCCGGCAGCGTGCTCCTCAAGCCGGCCCCGGACGGCACCGGCATCATCGCGGGCGGCGCGGTGCGCGCCGTGGTGGAGTCGGCGGGTATCACGAACATCATGACCAAGTCGCTCGGGTCGGCGAACCCGCACAACGTCGTGCGCGCGACCATCGCGGGCCTCGACGCGTTGAAGGACCCCGCGTTCATTGCCAGGATGCGCGGCAAGGAGCTCTCGGAGCTGACGCGCAAGAGCGCGTAGGCGGGATCACAGCCATGGCCAATCAGCGCACGGATTCGAAAAGCGGCGGGACCGTCAAGGTCACGCTCGTGAAGAGCCCGATCGGGTTCAAGGACAACCAGGAAGTCGTCGTCCGCAGCCTCGGGCTGCGGCGCATTCGCCACTCGGTGGAGCTCAAGGACAGCCCGGCGGTCCGCGGCATGATCCACAAGGTGCGCCACCTCGTGACGGTGGAATAGAGACGCTATGAGCCTCAATAACCTGAAGCCGCCCAAGGGCGCCAAGCACGTCAAGAAGCGGATCGGCCGCGGCCAGGGATCCGGCAACGGCAAGACCGCCGGGCGCGGCCACAAGGGCGCGAAGTCCCGGTCCGGGTTCAAGTTCAAGCGCGGGTTCGAGGGCGGCCAGATGCCGCTGCACCGGCGCGTGCCCAAGCGCGGGTTCCACAACCCGTTCCGCGTCGAGTACGAGGTGGTCAACCTGGATACGCTCGGCGCGCTCGTCGAGAAACTCGGCGCCGGCACGGTCGTCACGCCCGAGTTGCTGCGCGAGCACGGCGTGCTGGCTCGCGGCAAGGCCCGCGTGAAGGTGCTGGCCCGCGGCGACGTCGCGCAGGGCCTGAAGGTCCAGGCGCACAAGTTCAGCGGCAAGGCGGCGGAGAAGATCGCGGCGGCAGGCGGCGCGGCGGAGACGCTCGCCTAGGACTGGGCCATGGAGAACAGCCTCAAGAACATCTTCGCCGTTTCCGACCTGCGCAACCGCGTGCTGTTCACGCTGGCCATGCTGGGTGTGTACCGGCTCGGATCGCACATCCCGACGCCGGGCGTGAACTCTGCGGCGCTCCAGGAGCTGGCGCGGCAGGCGGCGAACACGATGTTCGGGCTCTACGACATGTTCTCGGGCCAGAACCTGTCGCAGATGACCATTTTCGCGCTGGGCATCATGCCCTACATCAGCGCGTCGATCATTCTGCAGCTGCTCACGGTGGTCTGGCCGTACCTCGAGCGGCTGTCGAAGGAAGGCGAGCTCGGCCGCCGCAAGATCACGCAGTACACGCGGTACAGCACGATCGGCCTGGCCGTCGTGCAGTCGCTCGGCATCGCCATCTTCCTCGAGCGGCAGACGCAGATCGCCGGCGGCATGCCGCTCGTGTACGAACCGGGTCTGTCGTTCCGGCTGATGACGGTGCTCACGCTCACGACGGGCACCTGCTTCGTGATGTGGCTAGGCGAGCAAATCACCGAGCGAGGCATCGGCAACGGGATGTCGCTCATCATTTACGCCGGGATCGTCGTCGGCCTGCCGTCGGCGGTGCTGCTGACGATCGAGCAGATGCGCACCGGGCAGCTCGGGCTGATCCAGGTGCTGTTCCTCCTGATCATGATGGTGCTTGTGATTGGGGCCATCATCTTCGTGGAGCGCGGGCACCGGCGGGTCACCGTTCAGTATGCCAAGCGGGTCGTCGGCCGTCGGCAGTACGGCGGTTCGAGCACGCACATCCCGCTCAAGGTCAACACGGGCGGCGTCATCCCGGTCATCTTCGCCTCGTCTCTTCTCGCGTTCCCGGCCACCATCGCGGCGGCGTTCCCGGGCGAGTGGGCGACGCGAGTCGTGGATCAGCTGGCATTCGGGATGCCGCTGTACAACCTGCTCTACGTGAGCCTGATCATCTTCTTCGCGTATTTCTACACCGCGATCATCTTCAACCCCGATGACGTGGCGGAGAACATGCGGAAGTACGGCGGGTTCATCCCGGGCATCAGGCCGGGCAAGCGGACCGCGGAGTACATCGACACGATCCTGTCGCGCATTACGCTGGCGGGCGCGGTGTACCTGGCGTGCCTGGCGATCCTGCCGGAGTTCCTGCTCGGCGGGTTCAAAGTGGCGCCCATCCCGATCATCGGCGAGACGCTCGACGCGGCCCTGCCCCGGTTCATCACACAGGGCATGGGCGTGCCCTTCTACTTCGGCGGCACGTCGCTCCTCATCGTGATCGGTGTGGCCATGGACACCGTGCAGCAGGTCGAGAGCCAGCTGATCATGCGCCACTACGACGGCTTCATGAAGAAGACGCGGATCAGGGGGCGGCGTGGCTGACGCCGGGAGCGGAATGGCGCTCAACTTGATCATGCTGGGCGCGCCGGGCGCCGGCAAGGGTACTCAGGCGGAACGCTTCGCGCGCGTGCACAGCATCCCCAAGGTGTCCACGGGCGACATCCTGCGGGAGGCCGTGCAGGCGGGCACCGAGATCGGGCTTCGCGCCAAGGCGATCATGGACCGCGGCGAGCTGGTGAGCGACGAGGTCATGGTCGGCATCGTAGAGGAACGGCTGACCCGGGCGGACGCCGCGAACGGGTTCATTCTCGACGGGTTTCCGCGGACCGTGGCCCAGGCCGTCGCGCTCGACGGCATCATGAGCGGTCGCGCTCCGCTGGTGATCGTGGACATCGTGGTGCCTGAGGCCGACCTGGTCCTCAGGCTGGGGTCGCGGCTCGTATGCGAAGCGTGCGGGACGAACGCCGCGCCGGGCGCTCAGGCCTGCGGCAAGTGCGGCGGCCGGCTCGTGCAGCGCGCGGACGACAACCAGGCGGTGGTGCTGGAGCGGCTGGACGTTTACAAGCGGAAGACCAAGCCGCTCGTCGACTTCTACAGCACGCGGCCGACCTTCTGCACGGTGGACGGGGCTCAGGCGCCGGATCGTGTCGCCGCGGCGCTCGAAACGGCCGTCGCGCGGGCGACCGAGCGTGCCCGCGGCGCTGTCGGCGGAGCGCTCCGGTGATCGTCTGCCGGTCCGCGGCCGAGCTCGCGCGCATGCGCGAGGCTGGGCGCCTGGTGGGCGAGGTGTTGACGGCGCTGTCGACGAAGGTGGCGCCGGGAGTGAGCACGGAAGAGCTCGATGCGCTGGCGGAGAAGCGCATCCGGTCGGCGGGGGCGGTGCCGGCGTTCAAGGGATACCTGGGGTACCCGGCGACGATCTGCGCGTCGATCAACGACGAGGTGATCCACGGGATCCCGTCGGCGCGCCGGATCCTGGAGGAAGGCGACGTCATCTCGATCGATGTCGGCGCCTCGCTGGACGGGTACTACGGCGACAGCGCGATCACGTTGCCGGTCGGACGCGTCACCGAGGACGCCGCGCGCCTGCTGAGGGTCACCGAGGAGTCGCTGTACAAGGCGATTCAGCAGGTGAGGCCGGGCGGGCGGGTCTCGGATATCGGGCACGCCGTGCAGCGGCACGTCGAGGCGTCGGGTTTCTCGGTGGTCCGCGAGTTTGTCGGCCACGGCATCGGCCAGAAGATGCACGAGGAGCCCCAGGTGCCGAACTACGGCGAGCCTGGACGCGGGCCCCGGCTGACGGAGGGTATGGTGCTCGCCATCGAACCGATGGTGAATGCCGGGAAGCCCGCCGTGAAGGTGCTCTCGGACGGCTGGACGGCGGTCACGCGGGACCGCAGCCTGTCGGCGCACTTCGAGCACACGGTCGCGGTCACGGCGGGCGAGCCGTGGATCCTGACGGCCAGGGAAGTGCCGGTTCCGGTCCGGTAAGGGACCGGGAGTGGCGGACGAGGGCGGAGTCGCTGGAGTTGCTGGAGTCGTTGTCGCGCAGCTTCCGAGCGCGCTGTACCGAGTCCGGCTCGACGAAGGCACGCAGGTGACCGCGCACATCGCGGACCGGATGGACAGGAACTTCGTCCGGGTGCTCGTCGGCGATCGGGTGCGTGTGGAGTTGTCGCCGGTGGACGTGGGCCGCGGGCGGATCGTGGAGAGACTATGAAGGTTCGAGCGTCGGTCAAACGGATTTGCGACAAGTGCAAGATCGTCCGCCGCCGTGGTGTCGTGCGGGTGATCTGTTCGAATCAGAAGCACAAGCAGAGGCAGGGATAAGACGATGGCACGAATCGCTGGCGTGGATCTGCCGCGCACCAAGCGCGTCGAGATCGGGCTCACCTATATCTTCGGCATCGGGCGCGTACGCTCGGTCGGCATCCTCAAGGACGCCGGCGTCAGCGGGGACATCCGCGTCAAGGATCTGTCGGAGGACGATGTCCGCAAGATCAGCCGTGTGATCGAGGAGCAGGGCCGGGTCGAGGGGGACCTCCGCAAGGAGGTGTCCATGAACATCAAGCGGCTCATGGAGATCGGCTGCTACCGCGGCATGCGGCATCGCCGCTCGCTGCCGGTGCACGGCCAGCGGACCCGCACCAACGCGCGGACGCGCAAGGGCCCCCGCAAGGGCGCCATTGCGAAAAAGAAGACCGTTTAGGAATTGCTAATTGCTGATTGCTGATTGCTGATTTATGGCCAAGACTGACGCAGCCCCTGAAGGCGCCACTCCAGACAAGAAGGAAGGCGCTGCCGGGAAACGGAAGAAGACATTCAAGAAGCGCGGCGAGAAGCGCATCGTTCACCATGGGCTCGCCCACATTCACGCGTCGTTCAACAACACGACCGTGACGATCACCGACACCGAAGGCAATGTGGTCGCGTGGTCGAGCGCCGGGGGCATCGGGTTCAAGGGCTCGCGCAAGGGCACGCCGTTCGCGGCGACCCAGGCCGCCCTCGCCGCCGGCAACGTGGCGAAGACGGTCGGGATGCGATCGCTCGAAGTCCGAGTGAAAGGCCCCGGGTCCGGCCGCGAGTCCGCGATCCGCGCGCTCCAGACGGTGGGTCTCGAAGTGAAGTCCATCCGGGACGTGACGCCGATTCCGCACAACGGGTGCCGGCCGCCGAAGAGGAGACGAGTGTAATGGCACGGTATATCGGGCCGGTCTGCCGGCTCTGCCGCCGCGAGGCGATGAAGCTGTTCCTCAAGGGAGAGCGCTGCTACACAGAGAAGTGCGCCATCGAGAAGCGCAACTTCCCGCCGGGGCAGCACGGCAAGCTCCGCAAGGCGAAGCTCGCCGGCTACGGCCTCCAGCTGCGTGAGAAACAGAAGGTCAAGCGCATCTACGGCGTGCTCGAAGATCAGTTCCGCCGGTACTTCGAGTCGGCCGAGCGGACCAAGGGCATCACGGGCGAGACGCTGCTGCAGCTGCTCGAGCGCCGGCTGGACAACGTCGTGTACCGCCTCGGGCTGTCCACGTCGCGGCCCCAGGCGCGCCAGCTGGTGCGCCATGGGCACTTCCTCGTGAACGGCAAGAAGGTGGACATCCCGTCCTACTCGGTCAAGGCGGGCGACGTGGTCACGGTGCTGTCGCGCACGCAGAAGAACCCGACGCTCGAGCACGCGATGGAAGAGGTCAAGGGCCGCGGCATTCCGGGGTGGCTCTCGTTCGACTCCGCCGCGATCTCTGGCCGCATCGTCTCGCTGCCGACGCGCGAGCAGATCAACCTGCCCGTGCAGGAACAGCTGATCGTCGAGCTCTACTCGAAGTAAGCAGCCGCCGGCCCGCAGCCTTGCAGACCTGCGGCGGGAGGTCGGCGGTTCATCCATGCAGGTCTGGAGGCCCGTCTGTGGGCCCGTTGGCTGAAAGGACACACGAATGCTCTGGAAAGGTTTTCAGCGGCCCAAGCGGCTGGAGTTCGAACGCGAGACCCTGACGGATCGCTTCGGCCGGTTCTACGCGCAGCCGTTCGAGCGCGGTTTCGGCACCACGATCGGCAACGCCATGCGGCGCGTGCTCCTGTCGTCGATCGAAGGCGCGGCGATCACCGCGGTGAAGATCGACGGCGTCCAGCACGAGTTCTCGCCGATTCCCGGCGTCGTGGAAGACGCGACCGACATCATCCTGAACCTGAAGCAGATCCCGTTCAAGCTCCACAGCGACGCCACCAAGACGCTGACGCTGCGGGTGGACAAGCCCGGCGAAGTGCGGGCCAAGGACATCCAGGTTGATGGCGACATCGAGATCCTGGAGCCTGACGCGCACATCGCCACGGTGGCCGAGCACGGCAAGCTCCACATGGAGATGCGGATGAAGCGCGGACGCGGCTACGTCGCGGCCGACAAGAACTTCGACGAGGATCTCGGCATCGGCTGGATCCCGATCGACTCGGTGCACTCTCCGATCAAGAAGGTCAACTACCTCGTCGAGGCCGCTCGCCTCGGCCAGACGACCGACTACGACAAGCTCACCGTGGATGTCTGGACCAACGGGTCCATCAGCGCCCGCGACGCCGTGTCGCTGTCAGCGAAGCTCATTCGCGACCACCTGCACATCTTCATCAACCTCGAGGACGGGGCCGAAGCGCAGGCCGACGCCGGCGGCGATCAGCCGCGCTCGGGCCTGGGCAACGAGAACCTCGACAAGTCGGTCGAAGAGCTGGAGCTGTCCGTGCGCTCCTACAACTGCCTCAAGAACGCGAACATCAGGACCATTCGCGAGCTCGTGGCGAAGACCGAAGCCGAGATGCTCAAGACGAAGAACTTCGGTCGCAAGAGCCTGAACGAGATCAAGGAAATTCTGCACACCATGGGCCTGAGCCTCGGCATGCGCGTCGACGCCGGCGCTAGTCAGGAATAAGGAGAGCGGGCCTGGTAAGGCGGGTAGGGCTGGTAAGGCCGGTAGGTGAGTTCTTTCCTACCTGCCCGACCTGCCTCGCCTGGCCGACCTGCCCAGCAAAAAGCCAATGAGACACCGAGTCGCACACCGAAAACTGGGCCGCGTCACCGAGCACCGCATCGCCATGCTGCGAAACCAGGCGACGGCCCTGCTCCGGCACGAGCACTTGACGACGACCGTGCCTCGCGCCAAGGAGCTTCGTCCCTTCGTGGAGCGGCTCATCACCGTGGCCAAGCGGGGCGTGGCCGACGGACAGGCCATCAAGACGCTGAACGCCAGGCGCCTGGTCATGCAGGACCTGCAGGACCGCGAGGTCGTGACCAAGCTGTTCGACACGCTGGCGCCGCGCTTCGCCAGCCGGCCCGGAGGGTACACGCGCTTGTTGCGCCTGGGCTATCGCCGGGGAGACTCGGCCGAGATCGCCCAGGTCGAGCTCGTTGGCAGCGAGTTCAACCCCAAGGCGAAGGCGGAAGCGGATGCCGCCAAGGCCGAGAGCGCGCCGAAGGCCAAGGGCGTTGGCGGACGCTTGCGTGCGGCTGCCGAGAGGCTCCGCGGCAAGAAGGACGAGGACGCCGCCGGCGGTGAGAAGGCGCCGAAGCGCGGCGCTGGCAAGGGCGCCGGAGCAGCCAAGCAGCGGCCCAAGAAGCAAGGCGCTAAGGGAAGCTAACGAAATTTACAATTAGGAATTAGGAATTAGGAATTCGTACCGAAACCCCGCCGATCGAAAGATCGAGCGGGGTTTCGTTTTTCAGTCAGTCACCTTCTTAGTTCTCACTTCTAACTTCCAACTTCCCCTAGGGGCTCGTTGGGACGAACCGCAGGCCGTCAGGCGTGGTGGGCTCTGTTCCCTCGCCACCGCCGGTTTGGGTGACGGTGAGCGTGCGGCCCGCGATCGTGAGCGTGCCGACGCGCTGGCTGGCGCTGGTGTTCGCTGTAGCCCTGAAACTCACAGTCGCACTGCCGGTGCCGCTGCTGCTGCTGACGAGCGTCAGCCAGGCGGCGTTGCTGGCGGCCGTCCAGCCGCAACCCGAACCTGCGGTGAGGGCCGTCGTGGAGGTCCCGCCGGCGGCTGCGATCGTTCGCGACGTGGGCGAGATCGTAAACGTGCACGACGAGCCCGACTGCGTCACGGTGACGGTACGACCTGCGACAGTGAGTGTCCCGGTCCGCTGGGCCGTGGAGGTGTTGGTGGCGGCGTTGAAGGTCACCGTGCCGTTGCCCTTGCCACTTGCGCCGCCGGTGACGGTGAGCCAGGCCGCGCTGCTCGTGGCCGTCCATGCGCATCCCGTTCCACTGGTGACCGCCGTAGTGGAGCCCCCCCTGCTGAGGTCAGCGTGCGCGACGTGGGCGAAACCGTGCTGGTACAGCCGGTCCCGCTTTGTGTGACGGTGACGGTCTGGCCCGCGACGGTGAGCGTGCCGACCCGCTGGGCCGTCGACGTGTTGGCGGTGGCGTTGAAGGTGACGGTGCCGTTGCCCTTGCCACTTGCGCCGCCGGTGACGGCGAGCCAGGCCGCGCTGCTCGTGGCCGTCCATGCGCATTCCGTTCCACTGGTGACCGCCGTAGTGGACGCCCCCCCTGCTGAGGTCATCGTGCGCGACGTGGGCGAAACCGTGCTGGTACAGCCGGTCCCGCTTTGTGTGACGGTGACGGTCTGGCCCGCGACGGTGAGCGTGCCGACCCGCTGGGCCGTCGACGTGTTGGCGGTGGCAGTGAAGGTCACCGTGCCGTTCCCGGTGCCGCTGGCCCCGCCGGTGACACTGAGCCAGGCCGCGTTGCTCGTGGCGGCCCAGGCACACCCGGAGCCGGCCGTGACGCCGGTCGTCGAGGCGCCGGCTGCCGCCGTCAGTGTGCGCGCTGTGGGCGAGACGGCAAACGTGCAGGTCGCCGAGAACTGAAAGGTGTTCGAGCGGACCGAGCGAGCTCTCCCCCCGGGGCCCACGGCGGCCACGGTGGACTCATACACGATGCCTGGCGAGGGAAACGCCGCGAGGATCGAGGAGAGCAGGACGCGGATTGTGCCGTTGGTCTGGGGTGTCGGTTTGCCGAAGGGCTGCACCTGAAAGGGCTGCGCCGCACCGACGAGGAAGAACTCGAGCTCGTAATGGTCCACGACCGGGACGCCGTTCTGCACCACGGAATGGCTGCTCGACGCCTGGAACTCCGCCGCCAACGGATTCACCACCAGCTGTGCCCAGGCCTGCGCGGGATGGACCAGGGCAGCAAGGACAAGGAGGCCGAGGCCGCGCCATCGAAGGCGCGCATGTTTGTCGACAGGACTCGCCGCACCTCGACGATGAGTCTCGATGAATCTGGAGTGGCGCACGTGGGATTGCCGCGTGATACACCACGATGCATGCCAGGAATCGGCAACGCAAACGCGAGGAAATCGCGGCGATTCGTGCAGTTACGCCGGCTGCACCTCAGCCTTACGAGTCAGGTTTGGATGTACGGTTCACGACATAGGGAGGTTCGGCGCGCGGACGCGACGCTCCGTGCCATTCGGCGTACGCCTACTGGCTGGTGGGCACGAACCGAAGGCCGGCCGGTGCCGTCGAGCGTTATGGTGCTGCTCTGAGTCACCGTCAGCGTCTGGCCAGCGACTGTCAGCGTACCAGTGCGCGCGGTGCCGGTCGCATTGGCAGGGGCGCTGAAGGTGACGGTCGCATTCCCCGTGCCCGCTCGCCCCGCCGGTGATCGTGATCCACGCGGCGTTGCTGCTGGCCGTCCAGGCGCAGCTGCTTCCTCCGCCCGTGACGATCACGAGGGTGCTCGAGGTCCCTCCGACTGCGGGAATCGACCGTGTGACCGGCGAGAGGCCGAACGTGCAGGACGAACCGGACTGAGTGACCGTCACAGTCTGGCCGGCCACCGTGAGCGTGCCCGTCCGTTGACTCGTGGAGGTGTTGGTCGTGGCGCTGAACGTCACCGTGGCGTTACCGGAGCCAGAGGCACCCCCTGTAATGCTGAGCCACGCTGCATTGCTCGCGGCGGTCCATGAGCATCCGGCCGCACTGGTGACCGCCGTCGTGGAAGCACCTCCGGCGGAGGTCAGCGTGCGCGAGGTCGGCGAGACACCGAAGGTGCAGCTGACTCCGTTTTGCGTGACGGTGACCGTCTGCCCGGCGACCGTGAGCGTGCCGGTCCGCTCCGCGGTCGACGTGTTCGCGGTGGCATTGAAGGTGACGGTGCCGTTCCCGCTGCCGCTCGCGCCGCTGCTGATGGTGAGCCAGGCGGCGTTGCTGGCCGCGGTCCAGGCGCACCCGCTGGCCGCCGTCACTCCGGTGGTCGATGAACCGGCCGCCGAGGTCAACGAGCGCGACGTGGGCGACACACCGAACGTGCAGCTGACGCCGCTCTGCGTGACGGTGACTGTCTGCCCGGCAATGGTCAGCGTGCCGACCCGTTGGGCAGTTGATGTGTTCGCCGTGATGCTCAAAGTCACGGTGCCGTTGCCCACGCCGCTGATGCCCGCGGTCACCACGAGCCAGGTCACATTTCGGACCGCAGTCCAGGAACACCCGCTGGGGGCTGTCACGGCAAAGGTCGCCGAACCGGCCGCGGAGGTCAGCGTGTGTGACGTGGGCGAGACACCGAAGGTGCAGCCGATGCCGCTCTGCGTCACGGTGACGGTCTGGCCCGCGACGGTGAGCGTGCCGACCCGCTGGGCGGTCGACGGATTCGCCGTGGCGTTGAACGTCACGGTGCCATCGCCAGCGCCGCTGGCGCCACCGGTGACGCTGAGCCAGGCCGCATTGCTGGCCGCGGTCCAGTTACAGCCACCGGGCGCCGTCACGCCGGTGGTCGAGGAACCGGCTGACGAAGTGAGCGTCGCCGTCGTCGGAGACACGCCGAAGGTGCACGTGGTCCCGTCCTGCGTGACGGTGACGGTCTGGCCCGCTACCGTGAGCGTCCCGGTCCGCAGCGTCGATGATGGATTTGCGGCGGCGTTGAAGGTGACCGTCCCGTTGCCGTTGCCGCTCGCGCCGCTGCTGATCGTGAGCCAGGCGGCGTTGCTGGTCGCTGTCCAGGTGCACCCGCCCTGAGCCGTGACTTCAGTCGTCGAGGACCCGGCAGCTGACGTCAGGGCCGCGGTCGTGGGTGAAACACCATAGGAACAATTGATTCCGTTCTGGGTGACCGTCACGGTCTGGCCGGCGACGGTCAGCGTGCCGCTCCGCTGCGTGGTCGCGGTGTTTGCGGTTGCGTCGAACGTCACCGAGCCGTTGCCTGATCCGCTGGCGCCGCCGCTGATGGTGAGCCAGCCGGCATTGCTCACGGCGGTCCAGTTACAGCCACCGGGTGCCGTCACGCCGGTGGTCGATGAACCGGCCGACGAGGTGAGCGTAGCCGACGTCGGAGACACGCCGAACGTGCACGCGACGCCGTCCTGCGTGACGGTGAGAGTCTGGCCGGCGACGGTGAGTGTGCCGACCCGCTGCGCGGTCGAGGTGTTCGCGGTGGCGTTGAAGGTGACCGTGCCGTTCCCGTTGCCGCTGGCCCCGCCGCTGATGGTGAGCCAGGCCGCATTGCTGGCCGCCGTCCACGTGCACCCGCTGGCCGCCGTCACGGCGGTGGTTGACGATCCGGCCGCGGAGGTCAGCGTGCGCGACGTGGGCGAGATGCCGAAGGTGCAGCTGATCCCGCTTTGCGTCACGGTGACCGTCTGTCCTGCGACGGTGAGCGTGCCGACCCGCTGCGCGGTTGACGTGTTCGCCGTGGCGTTGAAGGTGACCGTGCCGTTCCCGTTGCCGCTGGCCCCGCCGCTGATCGTGAGCCAGGCCGCATTGCTGGCCGCCGTCCACGTGCACCCGCTGGCCGCCGTCACGGCAGTCGTTGCCGAACCGGCCGCGGAGGTCAGCGCGGGCGACGTGGGCGACACCCCAAACGTGCAGCTGATGCCGCTCTGCGTGACGGTGACGGTCTGGCCGGCGACGGTGAGTGTCCCGACCCGCTGCGCGGTCGAGGTGTTCGCGGTGGCGTTGAAGGTCACCGTGCCGTTCCCGTTGCCGCTGGCCCCGCCGCTGATCGTGAGCCAGGCCGCATTGCTGGCCGCCGTCCACGTGCACCCGCTGGCCGCCGTCACGGCAGTCGTTGACGAACCGGCCGCGGAGGTCAGCGTGGGCGACGTGGGCGACACCCCAAACGTGCAGCTGATCCGCTCTGTGTGACGGTGACGGTCTGGCCGGCGACGGTGAGTGTCCCGACCCGCTGCGCGGTCGAGGTGTTCGCGGTGGCGTTGAAGGTCACGGTGCCGTTCCCGTTGCCGCTGGCCCCGCCGCTGATCGTGAGCCAGGCCGCATTGCTGGCCGCCGTCCACGTGCACCCGCTGGCCGCCGTCACGGCAGTCGTTGACGAACCGGCCGCGGAGGTCAGCGTGGGCGACGTGGGCGACACCCCAAACGTGCAGCTGATGCCGCTCTGCGTGACGGTGACCGTCTGCCCGGCGACGGTGAGCGTGCCGACCCGCTGCGCGGTCGACGTGTTCGCCGTGGCGTTGAAGGTGACGGTGCCGTTGCCCGTTGCCGCTGGCCCCGCCGCTGATCGTGAGCCAGGCCGCATTGCTGGCCGCCGTCCACGTGCACCCGCTGGCCGCCGTCACGGCAGTCGTTGACGAACCGGCCGCGGAGGTCAGCGTGGGCGACGTGGGCGACACCCCAAACGTGCAGCTGATGCCGCTCTGCGTGACGGTGACCGTCTGCCCGGCGACGGTCAGTGTGCCGACCCGCTGGGCGGTCGACGTGTTCGCCGTGGCGTTGAAGGTCACGGTGCCGTTGCCGTTGCCGCTGGCCCCGCCGCTGATCGTGAGCCAGGCCGCATTGCTGGCCGCCGTCCACGTGCACCCGCTGGCCGCCGTCACGGCAGTCGTTGACGAACCGGCCGCGGAGGTCAGCGTGGGCGACGTGGGCGACACCCCAAACGTGCAGCTCATGCCGCTCTGTGTGACGGTGACGGTCTGGCCGGCCACGGTGAGCGTGCCGACCCGCTGGGCCGTCGACGTGTTCACCGTGGCGTTGAAGGTGACGGTGCCGTTGCCGTTGCCGCTGGCGCCGCCGCTGATCGTGAGCCAGGCCGCGTTGCTGGCCGCCGTCCACATGCACCCGGTGGCCGCCGTCACGCCGGTGGTTGATGAACCGGCCGCGGAGGTCAGCGTGGGCGACGTGGGCGACACACCAAACGTGCAGCTGATGCCGCTCTGTGTGACGGTGACGGTCTGGCCGGCGACGGTAAGCGTGCCGACCCGCTGGGCGGTTGACGTGTTCGCCGGGGCGCTAAAGGTGACCGTGCCGTTGCCGTTGCCGCTGGCGCCGCCGCTGATCGTGAGCCAGGCGGCATTGCTCGTCGCGGCCCAGGCACAGCCGGTGGCCGCCGTCACGGCGGTGGTCGATGAACCGGCCGCGGAGGTCAGCGTGCGCGACGTGGGTGACACACCAAACGTGCAGCTGATGCCGCTCTGCGTGACGGTGACCGTCTGCCCGGCGACGGTCAGTGTGCCGACCCGCTGGGCGGTTGACGTGTTCGCCGTGGCATTGAAGGTGACCGTGCCGTTCCCGTTGCCGCTGGCGCCGCCGGTGACACTGAGCCAGGCCGCGTTACTCGTGGCGGTCCAGGCGCACCCGGGCCCGGCCGTGACGCCGGTCGTCGAGGCGCCGGCTGCCGCGGTCAGCGTGCGCGCCGTGGGCGAGACGGCAAACGTGCAGGGCGCGGAAAACTGAAAGGTGTTCGATCGGGCGGAGCGCGCGGCGCCTCCAGGGCCCACGGCGGCCACGGCGGACTCGTACACGATGCCGGGTGAGGGAAACGCCGCGAGGATCGAGGAGAGCAGGACCTGGATTGTGCCGTTGGCCTGGGGTGTCGGTTTGCCGAAGGGCTGCACTTGAAAGGGCTGCACCGCGCCGACGAGGAAGAACTCGAGCTCGTAGTGGTCCACGAGCGGGACGCCGTTCTGCACCACGGAATGGCTGCTCGACGCCAGGAACTCCGCCGACGTAGGATTCACGACCAGTTGCGCCAGGAGCGGCGTGGGCGATGCCAGAATGGTCAGCGCAAATACAAGATTGATCGCACGGCGACGCGCGCGACGCGCGATCGAGGAACAGAATCGTGGATTGTAAGGCACCGAGGGAGGAGTAGTGCAGGATCCGGGCCCGTCGTGAAGTTGGCACTCCTCACGATCGAATTGCGCACGATCACCGCCCGTTGCAACAGTCGAGCTCGACCGTACCCGCCACAGGATCGTGAAGGAGTAACGACAACGGCAAGACGAGGCTCGCAGGCCGTCGAACCGGCGCGATTACAGAACCACGAGATCAGCGACAAGAACGACGCGCACGCACTCTGATCGCAATCAGACCTCTTCGACTTCCACACCCGCGCGCTCCGCCTTGGCCGCGGCGATGATCTTTGTCTGGAGGTGCGAGGGCACCTCGTCGTAGTGCGAGTACTCCATGTGATACGAGCCGCGCCCGCCGGTCGCGGAAGTCAGGTGCTGCTCGTAGGTGAGCATCTCGGACATCGGCACGTGAGCCTTGATGACCGTCGTCGCACCCCGGGTATCCATGCCGCCGATTCGGCCTCTGCGGCCGTTCAAATCCCCCATCAGGTCACCGGCGTAGTCGGAAGGCGCGTAGACCTCGACGTTCATGACGGGCTCGAGAATCGTCGGCCGGGCGCGGGTCATGGCGTCTTTGAACGCCAGTGAGCCGGCCAGCTTGAACGACAGCTCGTTCGAGTCCACGTCGTGGTACGAGCCGTCGAAGACCGTGACCCGGAAATCCACCATCGGATAGCCGGCGAGATAGCCCCTCGTCCTGGCGTCCTGAATGCCTTTTTCGACGGCCGGCACGAACTGGCGGGGGATGGAGCCGCCGAAGATGTCGTCCACGAACTCGAAGTCGCTGCCTCTGGCGAGCGGCTCGACCTTGATCTTGCAGTCGCCGAACTGCCCGTGCCCGCCGGTCTGTTTCTTGTGCCGGCCGTGGGCCTCGGTCGCCGCCTTGATCGTCTCGCGATACGGAATTCGTGGCGGCTTCAGGTTCACATCGACGCCGAACCGCCGTTTCAGCTTGGCGACGGTCACCTCAATATGTACCTGGCCCTGTCCGGCCAGGAGCAGCTCCTTGGTCTGGGGATCGCGGCTGTAGTGGATCGACGGGTCTTCTTCCTCGAGGCGGTGCATGGACGTGCTGATCTTGTCCTCGTCGCCGCGGCTCTTCGGCTCGATGGCGTACGCCAGCACGGGTTCGGGAAACGTCAGCGGCGGAAACGTAATGGGATCCGACTTGTCACCCAGCGTGTCGCCCGTGAGCGTGTCCTTCAGCTTGGCGACGGCGCCCAGATCGCCCGCCTTGATCTCCGGCACGGGTGCGGCGGTCTTGCCCTGGAGCAATTCAAGATGACCCAGCCGCTCCGGCGCGTCCTTTGCCTTGTTGTGCACCGTGGAGTCGGATTTGAGCGTGCCCGAGACGACGCGAAACATCGTGATGCGGCCGGCGAACGGATCCGCAATGGTCTTCCACACAAACGCCGACGCCGGCGCCTTTTCATCGGCGCGCCTCACGATCTCCTGGCCGTCGCGGCCGCGACCTTTGAACGGGCGATCCGAAGGTGACGGCAGGTAAGCCACGACGGCGTCCAGCAGCTGCGCGGCGCCGATGTTGAGCAGTCCCGACGTGCAGACCAGCGGAAAGAGCTTGGCGGCGGCGGTCGCGTCCCTCAGGCCGGACAGGAGTTCTTCGTCGGTGAGCGTGCCGGCCTCGAAGAACTTCTCCATCAGCCGCTCGTCGGCCTCCGCCACCATCTCGATGAGGGCCTCGCGTCCCGCCTCGACCGCGTCGGTCAGGCTGGCCGGCACCGGTCCCTCGGAAAACCGCCCGCTCGCGTCGGACTGATAGGTGTAAGCCTTTCTCGAGACCAGGTCGACGACGCCGGCGAACCCTTTCTCTTCGCCGATCGGCAGCTGAATCGGCATCACGCTGCGATGACATGTCTCGCGCAGCGACTTGAGCGAACGTTCGAGGCTGGCGCGGTCACGGTCGAGACGGTTGAGGACCACCATCCGGGGCAGTTCCAGGTCGGCGGCCGCCGCCCAGACCTTCTCGGTCTGCACCATGACTCCGGCCACGGCGTCGACCACCACGAGCGCGGCGTCAGCAACCTGCAGGGCCGCGCGCGCATCGCTCAGGAAGTTGCCGATGCCCGGCGTATCGATGAGGTTGATCTTGTGCTTGTTCCACTCGGCGTAGGCGAGGCTGGCCGAGAGCGTGTGCTTGCGGGCGACTTCCTCTTCGTCGAAGTCCGTGACGGTCGTGCCTTCGTCGACCTTGCCGAACCGGTTGATCATGCCCGCGTCGGCGAGGATGGCTGAGGTGAGCTGTGTTTTTCCAGAACCCGTGTGCCCGACGAGCGCGACATTCCTGATGGCGGCGGCGTCGTAGACCCTCATGGCCGGATACCCCCTCGATCAGCGCATCATATTCACCTCACCCGACGCCCGCAAGGAGACTGGGGGAGCACGGTCCTCGCTGCCCCGGTACCGGTTCAGGGTTCAGGGTTCAGGGTTCAAGGTTCAGGGTCAAGGTTCAAGGTGCTGGTACCAGGTTCTGGGTGCGGAATTCAGGGTTCGCGGCACGCTGCTTAGAACCCAGAACCTAGAACCCTAGAACTTAGAACCCGCACTTTGAACCTTGAACCTTGAACCTTGAACTGCCAATGTCACTCATACCTGAGCGCTTCGATGGGATCCAGGCGCGATGCTTTGACCGCGGGATACATGCCGAAGAAGATGCCGACCGAGGCGGAGAAGCCCAGGCCGAGCGCGAACGACCACCAGGGAAGGGAAATGGGGAAGCCGGACACGAGGTGCACGGCATAGCCGAGGGCACTGCCGAACGCGATGCCGAGCAAGCCGCCGAGCGAGGTCAGGAAGGCCGCCTCCATCAGGAACTGGAACAGGATCTCCGCCCGCCGCGCGCCGAGTGCTTTCCGCACGCCGATCTCCCTCGTCCGCTCGGTGACCGAGATCGACATGATCGCCATGACGCCGATGCCGCCGACCATCAACGCGATCGATGAAATGACGATGAGCGCCAGGAATGTCGCCTGGCTGATCTGATCCCAGAGCTGAAGGATGGCATCCTGGGTCGCGACATCGAAGTCGTCGGGCTCGTCCAGCTTGAGCCCGTGGCGGCTGCGCATCACGCGCCTGATCTCTTCGATGGCGGCTTCCGTGCTCGACGCCCTCTCGCGCCAGGCCGGCGATCTGGATGGGCATGAACGTGCTGGTCGCGCCGCCGCGGCCCACATTGACACCGCGCATGCCGAACTGGCGCTGGTATGCGGTGTACGGGATCACGACGAAGTCGTCCTGCCCGGCGTTGAAACCGCCAATGGCCGGCCGGTTCTGCGAACACACCGACGACCGTGTACCGCTCCGCTCCGACGCGCACCAGCTTCCCGATCGGGTCGGTGCCGGTGGGCTCGAACAGGGCCTTGAAGGCGTCTGGCCGAGGACGACAACGTTACGTCGATGCTGGACTTCCGTGCCCGTGAAGAAGCGCCCGGCCGCCAGCCGAGCTGCGAGCCCGTCGCGAAGTTCTCGGTCGTCCCGAAGATGATGATGTTGCCGCGTTCGCAGGTCGCGATAGAAGACCCGCTCCTGCGTCGGCGGCGCGAGGCCGGGTGCCCCCAGCTGGACATCAACCAGGGTGACCGACGGCGCCTGCTGTTCGATGGCCCGCGCGTCGGATATCGTCAGGTTCGGCCGGCGCAGGATCTCGGCAAACTCGACGCCGTTGGCGAAGCTCAGCGGGCCGGCGCGCTGGATCGTGATCAGATTGGGGCCGATGCGTGCGAATCGAGTCGCGCAGCGACTCGTCGAAGCCGCGAATCATCGACGTCATGCCGACGATGGACGTGATCCCGATCACCACGCCGAGGACGGTCAGGCCCGAGCGCATCTTGTTGGTGCGCACGGTGTCGAACGCCATCGCGATGACTTCCTTGAGCAGACCGACGCGGATCGCCATGGCCTACTCCTTCCTCAGCGCTTCGATGGGATCGAGGCGGGCCGCGCGCGAGGCCGGATACAGGCCGAAGAAGAGGCCGACGACCGCGGTGATGCCGATGCCCAGCACGACCGACCACAGCTCGACCGACGCCGGCACCGGCGTCAGCGACGAAATCACGGTGGCAATGGACGCCCCGAGCAGCGTGCCGATGACGCCACCGAGCACCGACAGGACGACCGACTCGGTCAGCATCTGCGCCATGATGTCGGCCCGCCTGGCGCCGAGCGCCTTCCGCAGCCCGATCTCGCGCGTCCGCTCGGTCACCACCATGAGCATGATGTTCATGATCACGATGCCGCCGACCACCAGCGACAGCGCCACCACGCCCACGAGCACGGCGAAGATGCCGCTCGTGGCCTGGTTGTAGAGGTTGAGGAACGTGTCGGAGGTGAACATCCCGAAGTTGTCGGCCTGTTTGGGCTTGAGGCGCCTCGAAATCCGGAGCGCCACGGTCGCATCGTCCATCGCTGGCTGAATGAGGGAGATGTCGCGCGGCTTGACCGTCAGCGACAGTTGCCGCCGCGACCCGAAGATCTGCTGGAACTGGCCGAGCGGGATGACCGCGAACGCGTCCTGCGACTGCCCGAGAAACGATCCGCGCTTGGCGCTCACGCCGACGACGCGGAAGTGAATGCCTTCGATCTGGATCACTTTCTCCAGCGGATCCGATCCGCCGAAGAGGCGATCGGCCACATCCCACCCGACGACTGCCACCGGTCTCGAACGCTCGACTTCGATAGGGCTCATCAAGCCGCCCCTGCTCGGCGTTGAACGTGGAGAAGGTGCCGAAGTCCGCCGTGACGCCGCGGATGCCTACGCTGTCGATGGTCTTGTCGCGGTAGACGACCCGGCCATTCCCGCGCGACTCGATCATCACGGCGGAGACGAGCGGGCTGTAGCGCTTGATCGCCTGGGCGTCCGCCATCGTGATCCGCGGGTTGTAGCGGACCTTGTCGAACTCTTCGTCGCTGAAGACCACGGGGAACTGCTGGACCTCGAACGAGTCGGCGCCGGCCTGGTTCAGAATCGCGTCCTGCACCGACGCGTTCAGCCCCTGGATCAGCGACACCACGGCGATGATCGACGTGACGGCGACGATGTTGCCGAGCACCGTCATCAGCGACCGCAGCTTCGAGCCCCAGATCGCCTGGAGCGCGATGCCCGCCGACTCGAGAAGCTTGCTGAGATTAAGCATTATTCACTTGCGGCGGGGCCCCACCCCCGCCGCGAACCGACGCCGACACCTCGCCTCGGATCCACACATCCTCGGCTCGGTGTGGCCGCAGGCGCTGCTGTCCGCGGCCCGCCCTGCCTGCTCTATCTTCGCCGGGTGGTCGCGTTTTCGACCTTGACCTGGTCGCCGTCGGCCATGCCGCGCACCGAATTGTACGGGCCCGTGATGACCTCGTCGCCTGGCTTCAGGCCCCCCATCACCTCGAAGTACTGGTCGCCGGCGATGCCCATCTGAATCGGGAGGAACGCAGCCTTCCCCTCGCGGACGACGAACACGCCCTCGACTTCCTTGCGGGTCTCGCCGGGCTTCAACTCCGACGCTGATGCAACGGGCTCGACCTGGCGCCGGCGCTTGTCGTTCGTCGTCGGCTCCTTCACGACCTGGCCGTTGGCGTCGTAGACGAGCTCGCGCACCGCCACGGCCGCAATGGGCACCGACGTCACGTTGGCCCGCGTCGCCGTCGTGATGTCTGCCGTGCAGGTAAAACCAGGCCGCACGTCCGGAATGTCGCCCTCGATCACGACGACCACCTTGAAGTTGGTCGCCTGCCGCGAGCTCGTCGCCGCCGCCCCGCCCGCAGGCTGAATCGGGCTGTTGCCGATCTCGGTCACGCGGCCGGTGAAGATCTTGTCGGGCAGTGCATCGATGGTGATCTTGGCTCTCTGGCCGAGCACGACGTTCGGAATGTTGGTCTCATCCACTTCGACTTCCGCCTGGATGACTGACATGTCGGCGAGCGTCAGCAGAACCGTGCCCGCGTTGTTCATCGTCCCGATGACCGCCGTCTCGCCCTCCTGGATGTTGCGGCGCGTGACGATGCCCTCGATGGGCGACTCGATGCGGACCTTGCTCAGGTCGTAGCGGGCGCTTTCGAGACCGGCGCGCTCCTGGGAGATCCGCGACGCCTGGGCCGTCACCTGCTTCTCGCGCTCGCGAAGGGACGACTCCATGGCGCGGACTTCGTTCTCCGCCTTTTCGAGCGACTCACGCGTCGTGAGCTGCTGCTTCCAGAGATCCTGCTGGCGCGTGAGGTTCCTGCGCGCCTGGTCGAGCTGCACGCGCGAGGTCTCGACCGTCTGGCGCAGCTGCTCGAGCGAGCCTTCGGCGGCCTCGAGCGAAGCCGAGCCGCTGTCGACGCGCGTCCGGAGCGAGCCGCGGGTCGATCTGCAGGAGGAACTGGCCGACCTTGACGCGGTCGCCTTCGTTGACGGCGAGGTCCACGACGCGGCCCGGCGTATCCGCGCTGATGTTGACGAGCCGCTTCGGCTGGATCTTGCCCGACGCGGAGACGATCGCCTCGAGGTCCCGCGCGCTGAATCGCTTCGGTCGAGACGGTGAGCGCCGGCTCCTGCTGGAACCACAGGTTCGCACCGACCACCGCTGCGCCGACGAGGATGACCCCCGCCGTGATGAGCACGTTCTTTCCGGTCATTTACGCTCCTGAAATCGCCGCGCGGACGCAGGGCAAACACCAGCGCGATGCCAATATAAACAGCCAGAAGGCTGATCGCGACCGGTTGAGTCCGCTTCTTATAAAGGACGCCAAGACCGATGGCCAGGTTCACCAGCCACCAGATGACAAACAGATCGACGGATCCGAGAAACCTGGCGAGCAACGAGGTCTCGTCCAGGAACGGCAGGAAGACGCCGAGGTTGGCCGCGGCGGAGAGTGTGCCGCGCGCGTAACTGAGCGGCATCACGAAGAGCTGCGAAAGGGCAATGATGAAGCCCGAGTGCGCGACGACCGCGAAGACATGCTTGAACGTGGCGTTGCCGCCCATGATGGCCGAAAACACGCCGAGGAGGAGACCGGAGACGGCTGCTGAAACGACGGGGTAGAACACGAGCTGACCGATTGCCGCATTCGGCACGGCCATGGTTTCAACCTGCCGTTCCATCCCGGCATACATCTCGTCGCTGATCGTCATGCCCCACGATTCCATGAAGCGGACCTGGACATCCAGCAGGGCATCGCGGCCAACCACCGTTGAGGCGAACGCCACGTTCGCGGCGATCGCGATCGCCGTCACGAGCCCGAGTGCGCCGAGCGCGCGGGGGTGGGCAGCGACCGACGCATAGGTGGCCCGCGGCGAAAAGAACACGCCGATCATCCGCGCCATCAGGCTCATCGGAGCCGGCCGATCTGCGGTTGAACTTAATGGCTCAGTCATCGCGTCGAACACAGGCTGGCGGGATCAACTCGGACCGCCCATCCAACTCAGATATATACGGTTAACCTCGGCCGTGGGTTCGGTCGCCTTACGGGGCCTTCCGCAACCCGGAATCCCTGCGAAACACCTGCCGGAGCAAGGTCAGCCCCTGGTGGACCTGCTGACGTGATCTCTTATCGAGCGGCGCCAGCGCTTCGGCCAGATGGCGCTCCGCACACGTACTGACGCGGTCGAGCGCCGCGCGGCCTGTCGAGGTGACCTCGATGACGACCTCCCGGCGGTCCTTGCCCCCCGTTCGCTGGACCCAGCCCCGCTGGACCATCGCGGTGATGGAGTTGGACATGGTCGGGAGGCTGACGCCCTGAAGGCCCGCCAGTTCCGTGAGCGTTAGAGGACGGGGCTGCGCGCTTAGCATCGACAGCAGACCGAAGTGCGCCGGCGCCGGCAGCTCGCCCGATGCACGTAGCTCCGCGGCAACCGCACGCATCACGAGCGGCACCACAATCAGGATCTCCCGTGAGATATCCCGGACGCCGACGGTCTTAGGGGGCCTAATAGTTATGGGGGCTAAGGTACCACAGGGGAATTGAGTAATTGAGTAATTGGGTAATTGAGGAATTGGGGAATTGGGGAGTTGAGTGATTGGAGGTGATTTGGTGATTGCGGAACTGAGTAATCGGAGACGAACGGCCGATAAGCCTGCCATGCGGATTGCGCTGGCCGGTCGAATTGTGCTCGCGGCCTTCGTTGTGGCCTTTGTGCCGGCGGCGGCCGCCGCGCAGATGTACGAAATCGTCGGTACGCGCGCGCAGGGCATGGCCGGGGCGTTTGTGGCCGTCGCCAACGATCCGACCGCCACCTGGTGGAACCCCGCCGGGATAGCGGCCGGAGCGGTCCTGGGTGTGTCATTCGAGCATACCGACCGTCAGGCTCCCTCGGGCGATGTCGGCCTGGGGCCCGCGTGGGAGCAGGGCGCCAACGGTTTCTCCTTGACCGTTCCATCCCTGGGTTTGAGCTATTACCGGTTGCGTATCAGTGAAATAGCGCCACTTCTCGGCACTACTGACCCCGCCGGCGGCGTCCGACAAGTTGAAGGGAGCGTCAGCCTGCGAACGCTGGTGTTGAACCAGTACGGGGCGACCTTCGGGCAGTCCCTGGGCCAGCACCTGGTGCTCGCGACGACGGCGCGCCTGCTCCACGGTGGACGGGCGACCGGCGCCGCACTGGTTACTTCCGGCGGAGCGGTAGGCGCGGAGGCCGGCGAGGTGTTCGACGAGGCGGACGACCTCGACATCGACGACGACTTCAAGATCGACCTGGACCTCGGTGTCATGGCGACATTCGGAGGGTTACGGCTCGGCGGAAGCCTGCGGCACCTCCGCGAGCCCAGTTTTGGCGAGAACGCCACGGCATTCCTCCTTGAGCGGCAGGCGCGCGCCGGGGCGGCGTGGCTGGGCGGCCAGCACGGGATCATCAGCGCGTGGACGCTGGCGTTCGACGGGGATATCACCGAGACCTTCACGGTTCTCGGGCCGGCGCGGCATCTGGCAGCGGGCGGAGAGGTCTGGTTCTTGAACAACCGGTTCGGCGTCCGCGGCGGGCTCAGCAAGAACACGGTCGGCGAGGAACTGCAGGCCACCAGCCTGGGCGTGAGTTTCGCGCCCAGGGCAAGGTTTTACATCGAAGGCGCGTTGACGCGGGGCGAGGACGACACCCTCGAGGGGTGGGCGACCGCCCTGCGACTGACGTTTTAGGTCACTTTGTTGACATTTTTTGTCATTTTAGGGTAGCGTCCAAGACCAATGCCCGTTCGCATCGGCGAGCTTCTCCTCAAGGAGAAGCGCATTACGGCGGAACAGCTTCAGCAGGCCCTGAATCACCAAAAGGGTAGCGGCGGGAAGCTCGGGTACAACCTCGTCCAGCTGGGCTTCGTCAAGGACGAGGAGATTACGGCGCTCCTCAGCAAGCAGTACGGCGTCCCCTCCATCAACCTCACGCAGTTCGACATCGACGCCGCGGTCATCAAGCTGATTCCGGCTGACACCGCGAACAAGTACCAGATCGTCCCGCTCAGCCGCGCAGGCGCCACGTTGACGATCGCGATGACCGATCCCACCAACGTCTTCGCGATGGACGACATCAAGTTCATGACCGGCTACAACGTGGAGCCGGTCGTGGCCTCGGAAACGGCCGTCGTCGACGCCATCAAGAAGTACTACGCGAGGGAGGCGACACCGGCCAATGCCAAGGCCGCCAAGGCCCCCCCGCCGCCGACGATCATCCCGAGCGGCCCGAGCACCCTCGAGATGGCGAGCAAAGGCCTCGAGGAACTGCAGGCAACGCTCGACAACGCCGGCGACGTCGAAGTTCTCGAGGAACTGCAGGAGATCAGCGCCGATGCCCTGGCCAAGCAGGGCGAAGAGGCGCCGGTCGTGCGCCTGGTCAACGTGGTGTTGATGTCGGCGATTCAGAAGGGCGCCAGCGACATCCACATCGAGCCCTACGAGAAGGAGCTGCGCGTCCGGTACCGCGTCGACGGGATCCTCTACAACATCATGAGCCCGCCGATGAAGTTCCGCGACGCGATCTCGTCGCGCATCAAGATCATGTCGAAGCTCGACATCGCGGAGAAGCGCCTCCCGCAGGACGGCCGCATCAAGATCCGCTTCAACGAGAACGGCGTGGCCAAGGAGATCGACTTCCGTGTGTCGGTCCTGCCGACGCTCTTCGGCGAGAAGATCGTCATGCGTCTGCTTGACAAGGACAAGCTGATGCTCGACATGACCAAGCTCGGGTTCGAGCCCGAGTCGCTCGAAAAGTTCGAGCGGGCGATTCTCCGGCCGTGGGGCATGGTGCTCGTCACGGGCCCGACGGGCAGCGGCAAAACCAACACGCTGTACTCGTCGATCGCGAAGATCAACACATCCGACACCAACATCATGACCGCCGAGGATCCGGTCGAGTTCAACCTCGCCGGCATCAACCAGGTGCAGGTGCGCGAGAACATCGGGCTCAACTTCGCCGCGGCCCTCCGGTCGTTCCTCCGCCAGGATCCCAACATCATCCTCGTCGGCGAAATCCGCGACTTCGAAACGGCCGAAATCGCGGTCAAGGCCGCGCTCACCGGCCACCTTGTGCTCTCCACGCTGCACACCAACGACGCGCCCAGCACGATCAACCGGTTGATGAACATGGGCATCGAGCCCTTCCTGGTGGCGAGCTCCGTGCATCTGATTTGCGCCCAGCGCCTCGTCCGGCGCGTGTGCTCGAACTGCAAGGAGCCGCATCCATTGGCGCCCGCGGCGCTCATGCAGGCCGGCTTCAACGCCGAGGACGCCAACGTGGTCACGCCCATGAAGGGCCGGGGCTGCGACCGCTGCAACCAGACCGGTTACAAGGGCCGCGTGGGCTTGTACGAAGTGATGGAAGTCAGCGAGGAGCTGCGCGAGCTGATCCTGGTCGGCGCCTCCGGCCTCGAACTGCGGCGCAAGGCCGTGGACGAGGGGATGATCACGCTGCGCGGCAGCGGCCTCCGGAAGGTCAAGGATGGCATGACGACGATGGAAGAAGTGGTCAGGGAGACGGTGAAATAACCATGGCGACATTGCCCGAACTGTTGAAAACGCTCGTCGACGCAGACGGCTCGGACCTGCACCTGGCGACCGATACGCCGCCGCAGATCCGCGTGCACGGCCACCTGCAACGGCTCCCGCTTCCCGATCTGACCCCCTCCGACACCAAGCAGATCGTGTACAGCGTGCTGACCGACAACCAGAAGAAGCGCTTCGAAGAGACGATGGAGCTCGACTTCTCGTTCGGCATCAAGGGCATGGCCCGCTTCCGCTGCAACGTCTTCAACCAGCGGGGCGCGGTCGGCGCCGTCTACCGGTTGATCCCGGAGAAGATCCGGACCTTCGGCGAGCTGGGCCTGCCTGCCGTGCTGGCCAACCTCGCGGAGCGGCCGCGCGGGCTGGTGCTCGTGACCGGCCCGACCGGCAGCGGCAAGTCCACCACGCTCGCGGCCATGCTCGACAAGATCAACTCCGAGCGCCACGATCACATCCTCACGATCGAGGATCCCATCGAGTACATCCACCCGCACAAGAACTGCCTGGTGAACCAGCGGGAGGTCCACGCCGACACGGCCAGCTTCACCTCCGCGCTCAGGGCTGCCCTTCGCGAGGACCCGGACATCGTGCTCATCGGCGAAATGCGCGATCTCGAAACGGTGGAGGCCGCGCTCAAGATCGCCGAGACGGGCCATTTGACCTTCGGCACGCTGCACACCAACTCGGCGGCGCAGACGATCAACCGCATCATCGACGTGTTTCCGGCCAACCAGCAGGCCCAGATCCGCACGCAGCTCTCCCTCGTGCTCGAGGGCATCGTGTGTCAGGCGCTGTTGCCTCGGGCCGACGGCAAGGGCCGCTGCGTGTCGCTCGAGATCATGGTCCCGTCGCCGGCGATCAGGAACCTGATCCGCGACGACAAGGTTCATCAGATCTACGGCGCCATGCAGACGGGCCAGGAAAAGCTCGGGATGCAGACGGCGAACCAGTCGCTGGCGAGCCTGTACATGAAGCGGCTCATCACGCTCGAGACCGCCCTGGCAGCCTCGTCGCTCAAGGACGAACTGCAGGAAATGATCAACCGCGGCGTGGGTGTTGTCGCGGGCGCGGGGCTGGCAAGGCCCGCCGCGCGCCCTGCGGTGCAGGGACGATGAGATCGGGATTTGGGAATTAGGACTTAGGACTCAGGAACTCGCCATGCCTACTTTTGCTTATTCGGGACGGACGCGCGCCGGGCAGACCATCACCGGCGAGCGAATGGCCGACACGATGGACGCGGCAGTGGCCGCCCTTCGGCGCGAGCAGATTCTCGTCACGCGGATTACGCCGGCCAAGGCCAAGGCCGAAGCGGCGGCCAAGACCAAGGCCGCCGGCAAGCTAGGGAAGAAGGCCTCGGCCAAGAGCCTGGCTGTCTTCACGCGCCAGTTCTCGGTGATGATCGACGCCGGCCTTCCGCTCGTCCAGTGCCTCGACATCCTGGGCTCGCAGGAAGAAGACAAGAATTTCGCCGCCGTCATCCTGGCAACGCGCACCGACGTCGAATCCGGCGCCTCCCTCGCTGATGCGATGCGGAAGCACCCGAAGACATTCGATCCCCTGTTCACGAACATGATCGCGGCCGGCGAGGCGGGCGGTATTCTCGACACGATTCTCAAGCGCCTGGCGACCTACATCGAAAAGGCGGTCAAACTGGCCGGACAGGTCAAGTCCGCCATGATCTACCCCATCGCCGTCGTCGTGATTGCCGGCGTCGTGGTGGGCGTCATTCTCTGGAAGGTGATCCCGACCTTCGCACAGCTCTTCGCCGGCCTGGGCGCCGAACTGCCGCTGCCGACCCGGATCGTGATCATGCTGAGCAACAACCTGGTCTCGTACTTTCTGCCGCTGGCCGTTCTCGCGGGGATTGGCGGGTACCTCTTCACCAACTACTACAAGACAGAGTCGGGCCGGCGTGTGGTCGATGGCACGATGCTGAAGCTGCCGATCCTCGGCAACATCCTGCGCAAGATCGCGGTGGCGCGCTTCTGCCGCACGCTCGCGACCCTGATCAGCTCCGGCGTGCCGATTCTCGATGGGCTGGACATCACGGCCAAGACCGCTGGAAACGCGATTGTCGAAGACGCGGTCATGGAGACGCGCAAGAGCATCGAACGCGGCGAGACCATCTCGGCTCCTCTCAAGCAGACCGCGGTCTTCCCGTCGATGGTCACGCAGATGATCGGCGTCGGCGAAGCGACCGGCGCGCTCGATACCATGCTCGCCAAGATCGCGGACTTCTACGAGGAGGAAGTGGACACGGCCGTGGCCGGCCTGCTGACGCTCCTCGAGCCCATCATGATCGCCGTACTCGGCGTCGTCGTCGGCGGTATCGTCATCGCGATGTACCTGCCGATCTTCGACCTGATCAGCAAGCTCACGTAGGTGGGATCAGGGATCGGGGATCGGGGATCGGGAATGCGCGCCGTATGATGGAAGCGGATCTCCGTCGGAGGCTCGGGTGGCTGATCAGCGTGCGCGCTGTGATCAGCGCGCTCCTGCTCGGCGGCGCCGTCGTGGCGCAGATCACCTCGCCGGGCTCGTTCCCGGTCGATCCGTTCTTCTTCCTGATTGCGGTCACCTTCGCGCTGACGGTCCTGTTTGCGGCGACGCTGCGGGTCGCCGACCGTCATCGGTGGCTGATCGACCTGCAACTGGCCGCCGATGCGCTCATCGTGTCGGCGTTCATCTACCTCACCGGCGGTGTCACCAGCTTCTTCTCGATGCTGTATGTGCTGCCGATTGTGGCGGCGAGCACGGTCCAGTTCAGGCGCGGCGGCCTGCTGGTGGCCACACTCAGCGCGGTGCTCTACGGCGGCGTGGTGTTGTGGCAGTACCTCGCGGTGGCCGGGCTCCTGTTCGATCCGTGGCTGGACCCGCGCCGCGTGGCTCTACCGCCGCTTGCCGTGGCCCAGTACACCGTGGCGCTGAACATGTTCGCCTTCTTCGCCGTGGCGCTCCTCAGCGGGTCGCTGGCCGACAGCGTGCGGTCGGCCGGGGCGAGGCTCGAGCGCGCGTCGACCGAGATCGCCGATCTCCAGGCGTTGAATCAGCACGTCATCGACAGCCTGCCGAGCGGGCTGGCGACAACCGATCGGCTGCAGCGGATCCTCACCTTCAACCGCGCCGCCGAAGTCATCACGGGGATCCCGTTCCAGTCTGCCGTCGGGCGGCCGGTCGCCGAAGTGCTCCAGTTCCCGGCGCCCCTGGCGCAGCTGCTCGATGCGGGTCTGACCGACGAGGGGGCCCGCCGCACCGAGTTTCGCCACAAGACGGCCGATGGGAGAGGCGAGATAGACATCGGCATGAGCGCGACGCACCTGCAGACACCCGGGGGGCGTGCGGGGTTTCTCGTGACGTTCCAGGACGTGACCGCCTTCAAGAAGCTCGAGCGTGATGCCAGGATCCAGCAGCGCCTCGCCGCCGTGGGCGAGATGGCGGCCGGCATCGCGCACGAGATTCGCAACCCGCTCGCCTCGATGTCCGGGTCGATCCAAATCCTGCGCCAGGAGCTGCCGCTCAGCGCCGAGCAGGAACAGTTGATGGACATCGTGCTCCGGGAGTCCGAGCGGCTCAACACGACCATCCGCTCCTTTCTGGCGTATGCGCGGCCGCAGCGGTTCGCGATCACCCGGATCGATGTGCGGCGCGCGCTCAACGACACGGCGCTCCTCCTTCGGAACAGTGCCGAGCTGCACGCCGGCCACGTGGTCGATGTGGACGTGCCCGCGACCGAGCTCTGGTACCACGCCGACGAAGGACAGATCAAACAGATCGTCTGGAACCTGGCGACCAACGGCCTGAGAGCCATGGCCAACGGCGGGCGCCTCCAGCTCTGTGGCGCCGCGACGGCGGATGGCGTGGTGATTAGCGTGAAGGACGAAGGCATCGGGATCCCGCCGGAGGAGCTCGAAGGCCTCTTCCAGCCCTTTCACGGGACCTTTGCCAAGGGCAGCGGCCTCGGGCTGGCGATCGTCCACCGGATCGTGACCGACTACCACGGCGAAATTCGCGTCAGCTCCCAGCCAGGCGCCGGCACCACCGTGTCGGTCCAGCTGCCGGCGCGGGCCGAGGTGACGGCATGAAGGCGACCCAGGCGGCAGAAACCACCGAGACCCCGCGCAGGCCGCCGCGGATCCTGGTCGTGGACGACGAGCGGTCCATGCGCGAGCTGCTCGCGATCGTTCTCCGGCGCGAGGGCTATGAGGTGCTGCTCGCCGAGAACGGGCGGACGGCCATCGAGACCCTGGAGAAGGAGTCCGTCGACCTGCTCATCTCGGATATCAAGATGCCGGACCTGAGCGGCGTGGACGTGCTGCGCGCGGCGAAGAAGATCGATCAGGACATCCTGGGGATCATGGTCACGGCATTCGCGTCCACCGAGTCGGCCGTGGAGGCCATGCGGCTGGGCGCGTGCGACTACTTGAGCAAGCCGTTCGACGTCGACCTGCTGCGCATGAAGGTGCGCGAGAAGATCGACAACCGGCAGCTGAAGCAGGAAAACGTCCTGCTTGAAGCGGACCCTCGGGCTGTCGCACCAGTTCGCGAACATCATCGGCCGCAGCGAAGCGATGCTCGAGGTGTTCAAGATGATCGAGACCGTTGCCAGGACCAACAGCACAATCCTGCTGACGGGCGAGTCCGGCACCGGCAAGGGCCTGGTCGCGCAGGCCATCCACTTCCATTCGCTCCGCCGGGACAGGCCGCTCGTGGCGCTCAACTGCGGCGCGATGCCGGAGGCGCTGCTCGAGTCGGAGCTCTTCGGCCACATGCGCGGCGCGTTCACCGGGGCCGAGACCAACAAGAAGGGGCTGCTCGAAGTCGCCGAGAAGGGGACCATCTTCCTCGACGAAATCGGCGAGATGAGCCCCGTGATGCAGGTCAAGCTCCTGCGCGTCCTGCAGGAGCGGCGCTTCCGCCGCGTCGGCGGCCTGGAGGAGCTCGCGGCCGACATCCGCGTGATCACGGCGACGAACCAGGACCTCTCAAAGGCCATCGCCGATGGCCGCTTCCGCGAGGATCTGTACTACCGCATCAATGTCATTCCAATCGTGCTCCCGCCGCTCCGGGAGCGGCGCGAGGACATTCCGCTGCTGGCCGATCACTTTCTGACCAAGTACGCGGAGCAGATGGGGAAGTCGATCGCCGGCGTCTCGCACGAAGCCATGACTCTCTTGCAGCAGTACGACTGGCCGGGCAACATTCGCGAGCTCGAGAACGTCATCGAGCGCGCGGTCGCGCTCGAAGCCACTGCGGCGGTGTTACCCGACAGCCTGCCGCCCAATGTGCGGGGCACAGTGCCGAAGAACGGGGCGGCCGCGGCAGACGCCCTGCCCGATGGCGGTTTCGACCTCGAAGCGCACGTGAAAGAGATCGAGCGCGTCTACATCGCGCAGGCGCTGCAGCGATCGGGCGGCGTGCAGGTGAAGGCGGCCGAGCTGCTCGGCATGAGCTTCAGGTCGTTCCGGTACTACGTCAAGAAATACAACCTCCGATAAGGGGCCCATGCCTGAGCCAATTCTGTTCGCGTATGTCGACCCCGGAACCGGCAGCTACCTTCTGCAAATGGCCCTGGCCGGAATGCTGGCCGCAGGCTACGGGATGAGGCGTTTCTGGGCGCAGAATCAAGGGGCTGTTCGTGCGGCAGGACGGGCGTGCCGATGCGGACCGCGAGTGATCCCGCGGGCCCGCTGACCAGCTCGTTCCGCGACCCGAGCGGGCACGTCTTCGTTCGAGACGGCCGTGTCCTTCGCCAGGTCAATCGCTCGTACGCGATGCAGTTTGAGCGGCTGCTGTCGTCCGGTCTCTACGATGCGCTCGCGGCCGCGGGCCTGCTGATTCCGCACCGCGAACTGCCCCCCGAGTCTGCAACAGACGTCTACCGTGTGCTCGAGCCTGAGCGCATTCCATTCATCTCGTACCCCTTCGAGTGGGCCTTTGCCCAGCTCAAAGCTGCGGCGCTGACGACTCTCGACGATCCAGAAGCGCGCCGTGGACCACGGCATGGTCCTGAAGGACGCGAGCGCGTACAACATCCAGTTTCGCGGCGCGGCGCCTGTCCTGATTGACACGCTGTCGTTCGACATCTGGGAGGAGGGCACGCCCTGGGCGGCGTACCGTCAGTTCTGCCAGCACTTCCTCGGGCCGCTCGCGCTGATGAGCCGTGCCGACGTGCGCCTGGGCGCACTGTCACGTGTGTTCATCGACGGTGTGCCGCTCGATCTGGTGGCGGACCTGCTGCCGTTCTCGTCGAAGCTGGCGCCCTCGCTGCTCGTTCACGTGCACCTGCACGCGAGGGCCCAGCGCCGCCACGGCTCCGGTACCGTCGACCGACAGGCACGGCGTAGCTTCACCCGAACCGCGATGCTCGGTCTCGTGGAACACCTCGAACGTGCCGTCCAGGCGCTGACTTACGGCGCGCGTGGGACGACCTGGGTCGAATACTACGACCAGACCAACTACACGGCCGCGGCGATGGCCGACAAGGAACGCCTGGTCGAAGCCTTCGTGAAGCGCGCGCAGCCGGCCACGGTCTGGGACCTGGGCGCGAATACCGGCATGTTCAGCCGCATCGCGTCTGCCGCCGGCGCGTACACCGTGGCCTGCGACGGCGATCCGGCGGCCGTCGAGCGCCACTATCTCGATTGCCGGACGCGCCACGAGCCGCGTGTCCTGCCGCTCGTCGTCGACCTGGCCAACCCCAGCGGCCGCATGGGCTGGAACCACGAAGAGCGCCAGTCGCTGCTCGATCGGGGTCCCGCCGATCTGGTGCTGGCTCTCGGGCTCGTACACCACCTGTCGCTGACCAACCAGGTGCCGTTTGACATGGTGGCGGAGTTCTTCCGTCGCGCAGGCCGCGCGCTCATCGTCGAGTTCGTGCCAAGGGCCGATTCGCAGGTCGCGGCGATGCTGTCGCGGATGCCCGCGCTCGGGCCACGCTATACACAGGAGGCGTTCGAGCAGGCGTTCGCCACGCGATTCGAGACGATCGACACGGCAGCCATCGCAGGCTCCGAGCGGCGTCTCTACCTGATGCAAGCGAAGGGGCGCTCGCATGAACCGCGGCGACCGATGGCGCTGGGCCGCGGCGACGCTTCCCCTGGCGCCCGCGGCGCGGCCTGCGTATCTTTTCGCTGAATGGCTGTTCTTCGTCACCAAGCCCTCGCCTTTGGCCGTGTTGCCGCTCGCCATGAAGTTACAGGTTCTGCTCGAGTCGCCTCTGACGGCGGCCAGCGGCCTGCTCGCGGCACAGGCGGCAGCCTGCCTGCTCTCGCTGGTGGCCTATCCCCGGTTTCGCGCGATCGCGGTCCTGCCGGGCGCAGCCATCGCGGGACTGCTGCTGTTGATGCTGCTCGACAACTTCACATACACCGTCTTTGGCTTTGGATCGCTGACCGACGGCGAACTCGTGCGGATCGTGTACACCGTGCTGCTCGCCGTCTTGGTTGGCGTGGCCGGGTGGCGGCTCTACGAGTGGCGCCTCCGGGCGGTACCGGGGCGGCGGATTGTTCCGGGAGTCGTGTGCCTCACCTTCGTGTGGCTGGCCCCGTGGGTCGTTGTGGCCGCCACCGGTCAAACGCAGCAGCGCGCCGACGATCTCCCGCCGCTCTCCGCCCGTTTGCCTGCCGGCGGCGCTGTCCGTCCCAACGTCCTCATCATCGGGATCGACGGCATTGATGCACAGGCGCTCTCGGCGTATGGCTACGAGCGCGCCACCACGCCGTTCCTCGAGAGCCTCAGTGAGCAGTCCCTGTTCTTCGAGAACGCCTTCTCGAACGCGGATCGCACGCACGGCTCCCTCGTGACGCTGCTCACGGGGCGGCTGCCATTCGAGACACGTGTCACCTTCCCCCCGACGGCGCTCCAGGGTGAGGATGCGCGGCGCAACCTGGCGATGATTCTCAAAGAGCGCGGCTACGCCACCGTGCAGCTGGGCATGCGGCACTACGCCGATGCCAACGACATGAACCTGACCGGGTTCGACGCGGTCAACTACCGCTGGCGCTTCGCGGAGGGGGCCGCGTCCGGCCCGGCGCTGGCCGACGAGACACGCGTGTTTCAGGGGCAGGTCGCTGATCGGCTCGATCAGCGGCTGGGCCGCCTTCTGGGCCTGGAGCAGACGGCGGACGCCTTTGCGGAGGTCCAGGGCCGGAAGGAGGTGCCCGCGTGGCGCGACGAACGCCGGGTGGCCACGCTGGAGGCGCACTTTCAGCGCGCCGCCGAGCCCTGGTTCGTGCACCTCCACCTTCTCGATACCCACTGCTGCGAGGTGCGCCCACGGCAGCAGCACTTTGCGTCGGGCCTCCGGCGAACTCGACCTCCGCGACAGTCAGATCAGGGAGACCGACGGGCAGCTACGCCGGCTGTTCGCCAGCCTGTCGGATGCCGGGTTGCTCGAACGAACGATCGTGGTCGTGACATCAGATCACGGCGCGCACTGGATTGCCACCGAACGCGTGCCTCTGATGATTCGGTTTCCCAACGCCGAACCCCGCGGCCGCGTTCAGGCCAACGTTCAACTGGCGGATGTCGCGCCCACCGTCCTCGAGTACCTCGGCGCCGCCATCCCGGACTGGATGAGCGGCTTGTCGCTGCTGGACCCGGACCGGGTTCCGGCCGACCGCGACCTGTTCGGCGTCTCGAACGTCCTGGCCTGGAAAGGGGAGGTGTCCAGCCTGCTTCTCCGGCAGGTTGGCCCCCCGAATTACGGGGCGGCGGCAGTAATGATGATCCGGGGGGACCGCTGGTTCGACCTGAAGCTGGCCAGCGGCGCCCTCGCCTTCGGGCGGGTCTCGGGCCACACCCGGCCGGACGGCCGCCCGCTGTCTTCCCAGGATGCCCGCCACGCAATCCAGGCCGTTCTCGACCGGACCGGGTTCCAAGTCGGGATTGACGGCGTGGAGGCCCCAAAGCCTTGACAAAAAACGTCACGATGGACGGCCAATAAATGCCAGTCTGGACGTCTGCCCGCAAGGCCGTTCGCGACGCCTGGTCGTCTAACCTGTTGATAACAGAGCTATTGACGACCCGCAGGACTGCTGCTGGGGTTTGGCATTACGGTTGCTCATGTAGGGGACAGCTGGCGCCCACGTAGATGGGCGCGAACCTTAACCAAGTTACAGTTTTCAAGGAGTCTGAAATGAAGATGCGCGACGCCAAAGGTTTCACCCTCATCGAGCTGCTGATCGTCGTGGCGATCATCGGTATCATCGCCGCGATTGCGGTTCCTGGTCTCCTCCGCGCCCGTATGTCGGGTAACGAGGCGTCGGCCATCGGTTCGCTCCGCGCGATCAACTCCGCCCAGTCGACCTACGCGTCGAGCTGCGCCGGCGGCGGTTACGCGACCGACCTCGCGGACCTCTACGACGGCGCCCTCGGGCAGCACGGCTGGCTTCGTCAGCCCCGACCTCAACGTCGAACGGCGTGACCAAGAGCGGCTACGTCGTGAACGTCGGCGCGGGCACGGTTGCCACGGCGATCATGACTGCGCGGATCGACCTGCAACGCGCGGCGACTCCTCGGCGTCGTACTTCGCAGAGGCGCACCCCTCGGCTATCGGTTCCACGGGTCAGCGCTCGTTCGGCACGGATCAGCGCAGCACGCTGTTCCAGAACCCCGCCGGCACGACCTTCACGAACGCCACGGTGGCGGCGTCCACGACCCCGGTCAACTAGCACCGGTCTTCGACAGGCACTGCACGGGGTGTCCGGTTCGCCGGGCGCCCCGTTTTTCTTTTGGGAACGGCGCTTGACGCCCCGCCATGCGGCCAGTTACAACAGCGGAGTCGCATGACTCCGACTACTGCCCGGCTGGCGTTCGCCTTCGCGCTCCTCGGCCTCGGCGCGTCCCTGACCGCCACCTACACGCACTATCAGCTGCTCGCCAACCCCGGATACCTGAGCTTCTGTGACGTCAGCGCCACCATCAGCTGCAGCCAGGTTTACTCGAGCCGGTTCGGCAGCGTGGCAGGTGTGCCCGTCGCCCTCTTCGGCGCCATCTTCTTCGTCTTCGCCCTGCTCCTCGCCGTCGCGGCGTTGATGGCGTCCAGGGAGGTCCAGGAGAGCGTTGCGGGGTATCTCTTCGCGGCTTCGACCATCGGGCTCTCCGTCGTGATCTATCTCGGCTACGCGTCGTTTGCGGTCCTCCACCAGGTCTGCCTGGTTTGCCTGACGACGTACGCCGCCGTCATCGGGCTGTTCCTTGTCGTGGCGCTGCCAGTTCCATTCCTATGCTGTCCCTTCCACGTCGTGTCGCATCGGATCTCAGGAAGCTGGCGGCGAGCCCGCTCGCCCTCGCGCTTGCGGCGCTCTTTGTCGGGGGGGCGGCGACGACGCTGGCATTCTTCCCGCGCGAAGCCAGCTCGGTTGTGGCGGGCACGGAAGCCGCGGCCCCTGCAGACGCCGAAGCCCAGCAGAACGCGCAGTTCGAACAGTGGTACAACGCGCAGTTGCGCGTTCCGCTCGTCGTGCCGACGGAAGGCGCGAAGGTGCTGGTCGTCAAGTTCAACGACTATCAGTGCCCGGCCTGCGCCCAGTCGCACAAGGAATATGAGCCGGTGCTCGCGAAATACGAAGCGTCGCAGCCCGGGGCCGTGCGGGTGGTCATGAAGGACTTTCCGCTGGAGTCCGAGTGCAACTCGAACATGCGGCACCACCCTTCACGCGGCGGCTTGCGAGGCGGCCGTGGCGGTCCGGCTCGCCCGTGAGAAGAAGCTGGCCGAGCCGCTGGAGACGTGGCTGTATTCGAACCAGCCGGCCATGACCCCCGCCGCCGTCCGCCAGCAGGTGCGGCAGCTGGCTCAGGTGGCCAACTTTGACGAGCGGTACCCGATAACGCTCGAGCAGGTGAAAGCCGATATTGCGTATGGCCGCCAGCTCGGCGTCCGCTCGACGCCAACGTTCTTCATCAACGGCGTGAAGATCGAAGGCGCGCTCCCAGCGGCGCTGTTCGACCAGGCCATCGCCTATGAGCTCAAGCGAGTCGCATCGCAATAACTCTTCGCGCCCCGGGCCGGGCGCCGTCTGCTGACCATGCACGCCCTCGCCACCTCCGACCTGACCAAGGACTACGCGGTCGGCTTCTGGAAGAAGCGACCCTATCGCGCGCTCGACCACCTCACGCTTGACGTCCAGCCGGGCGAAGTGTTCGGCTTCCTCGGCCCCAACGGCGCGGGCAAGACCACCACGCTGAAGCTGCTCATGCAGCTCGTGTTTCCGACTTCGGGGCAGGCGGAACTGCTCGGCCGGCCGCTTGGCGATCTCTCGGTCCGCCACCGCATCGGATATCTGCCGGAGAATCCGTATTTCTACGACTATCTGACCGCCGAGGAACTCCTCCAGTATTTCGCGGGCCTGTTCGGCCTTCGTCCGGCCGACCGCCGGGCGCGGGCGAGCAGACTCCTTGACGAAGTCGGGATTGCGGGCGAACGCCGCCTGCAGCTGCGGAAGTTCTCCAAGGGCATGCTGCAGCGTGTCGGCATCGCCCAGGCGCTCATCAACGAGCCGGAACTGGTGATCCTGGACGAGCCGATGTCCGGCCTTGACCCGCTCGGACGACGCGATGTCCGGTCGCTCATCCTGCGTCTGCGTGATCGAGGCTGCACCGTCTTCTTCAGCTCACACGTGCTGAGCGACGCCGAGGCGCTTTGCAGCCGGGTCGCGATTCTCGCTCGTGCCCGGCTCGTGACCACCGGCCGGCTCGCCGACATTCTGGCGTTTCAGGTTCGCGGCTGGGATCTGGTGGCGGCCGGCGTCACCGACGCGCTGGCCCGATCGCTCGAAGCACGCGCGCGGACGTTCGTGAAGATCAGCGACGGCCGTTACCACGTCGAGCTTCCGGTCGATCCCGCTCCGGACAGGGTGCTGGCCGATCTTGCCGCGGCCGGCGCCACGCTCGTTTCGCTCAACCCGATTCGAGACACGCTCGAGGATTACTTCGTGCGGCAGGTGACGAGCTCAGACGTTCTGGCGCGCGATCGCGGTCTCGGCGCCGCGCACGCCGGCGGAGTGCAGCCGTGAGATCCACGGCGCTCATCGCCCTCAACGTCTTCCGCGAGTCGGTCCGCGACAAGGTGCTCTACAACCTCGTGCTCTTCGCCGTCCTGCTGATGGGTGCGTCCTACCTGATTGGCCAGCTCACGGCCGGGCAGGACGTGAAGATCATCAAGGACCTCGGGCTGGCAGCCACCTCGATCTTCGGTCTCTTCATCGCGATCTTCATCGGGATTCAGCTGGTCTCGAAAGAGGTGGAGCGCCGCAGCATCAACAACCTGGTGTCCAAGCCGATCGAGCGCTACCAGATCGTGCTCGGCAAGTATGCCGGCCTGGTGCTGACACTCGCGATCAATCTCGCCATCATGGCCCTGGCGCTGTACGCCGTTCTCGCCTACATGGCGTGGGTGGCAGGGCCGTCGGCGGCGCTCGCGTGGGAAGCGCCGGCTCTCGACCCGAGAATGCTGAAGGCGGTGTTCCTGACCTTCGTCGAGCTGGCGCTCGTCACGGCGATTGCGCTGTTCTTTTCGACCTTCTCGTCGCCCCTGCTGTCGGCCGCGTTCACCTTCGGCCTGTTCGTCGCCGGGCGGTTCAGCGCCGACCTCAGGAACTTCAACCAGGTGGTGGAGTCGCCGGCGGCCGCGTGGCTCGCGCAGGCGCTCTACTGGGTGCTGCCGAATCTCGCGCCCTTCGATGTCCGGTCCCAGGTTGTGCACGCACAGCCGGTCACCTTCGAGTACCTGGCGATGACCACCGGGTATGCGGTCTTGTATGTGGGGGCGCTCCTCACGGTCGCGTCGCTCGTGTTCTCGCGCCGCGACTTCAAATGACGATGGCTGCGTCCTGGTCTCGGGGGTTCTCCACAGTGGCCGCGGCGGTAGCGGCGGTGGCGATGCTTGGAGGAGCGGCCGGGCTTCAGGCCCTCCGCGAGCGGCGCTTCCCCGCGGACGAGAGCGCGGAAGACACGCTGTACCTCACGTCGGGCACGGCCGTAAGCCGCCTGACGCGCGGCTACAACACGCTGGCGGCCGACCTCTACTGGATTCGCGCCATTCAGCACTACGGCCGAGGCAAGGTCAAAGCGAACGCTCAAGCATCGGGCTCCACCGAGCCGCCGCCGGACTACCGCCTGTTGTACCCGCTGCTGGATCTCACAACCACGCTCGATCCCCAGTTCAACATCGCTTACCGCTTTGGCTCGGTTTTTCTGGCCGAGCCGTCGCCCGGAGGCCCGGGGCAGCCCGAACAGGCCATCGCGCTTCTGGCAAAGGGATTACAGGCCCGGCCCGATAAATGGGAGTACATGCTCGACACGGGCTTCGTGCACTACTGGTGGCGCCAGGACTATCCCGCCGCCGCCCAGTGGTTCGAACGGGCCAGCAAGGTCGCCGGCGCCCCGTGGTGGCTGCGCTCGCTGGCGGCGACGACCCTGGCCGAGGGCGGCGACCGCCGCTCGTCCAGGATCATGTGGGAGTCCATTCGGCAGTCGGCCGAGGTGGACTGGCTCCGCCGCGACGCGGAGAAACGACTGCTGCAGTTCCAGGCCCTCGACGACATCGATGCGCTCCAGCAGCGCGTCGATCGGCTCGCGGCCAATCTCGGCGCGCCGCCGTCGGACTGGGCGGTGCTTGTTCGGGCCGGCGCCTTGCGCGGGATCCCGCGGATCCCTCGGGGACGCCGTACGAGATCGACACGCTCGGCCGCGTCTCGCTCTCCAACTCCTCACCGCTTTCCCCCTTGCCGGCCGAGCCCAAGCGGCTGGTGCCGCCCGCTTCGTGACCGACGCGTGCCGGTCATGATCGCGGTAGCCGCGCTCTTCGGGGCTGTCATCGGCAGCTTCCTCAACGTCTGCATCTATCGCCTGCCTGCCGGGCGCTCGATCGTCTGGCCGGCCTCTGCCTGCGCGCGTTGCGGCCGTGAACTCTCCTGGTACGAGAACGTCCCGGTCACTCGCCTGGCTCGTCCTGCGCGGACGATGCCGGACGTGCGGGGAATCGATCTCGATTCAGTATCCGATCGTCGAAGCGCTCACGGCGGCCATGTTTGCCGCCGCGTGGTGGTACTACGGCCCGACGCCGCTGCTGCTGTCGCGCCTGGTCTTTGGCTGCGCGCTGATCGTGCTGTTCGCCATCGATCTCGAACACCACCTGTTGCCGAATGCCATCACGCTGCCGGGCATCGCCGCGGGATTTGCCTTCGCGTTGTTCACCGAGCCGGGCTGGGTCGACTCGCTGCTCGGGCATCATTCTCGGCGCCGGCGTGCTTTATGCGATCGCCGAGGGGTATTACCTCATTCGGCACGAAGAGGGCATGGGGATGGGCGACGTGAAGATGCTCGGCATGATCGGCGCATTTCTCGGCTGGCAGCTCACAATCTTCACGCTCGTGTTGGCGTCGTTTGCCGGGGCGTTTGCCGGCCTCCTTCTCATCATGCTCAAGCGCGGCGACATGAAGTACGCCCTGCCATTCGGCACGTTCCTCGCGCTCGGTGCGGCGCTGGCGGCCACGGCCGGGCCGCCGTTTCTCGCCTGGTATCTCGGCCTGCTGGGCGTCGCGTGACCGGCGCCGGCCGGCGCATTCGCGCCCCGCGCGCCGCCAGCCGTGGTCTTGTAGAACAGTGACGCCCGAGACATACGCGCTCCTCGGCCTGACCGCGATCATCGGCGCCCTCGCCGGCGCATTGATGTTTGCCGTGCTGCGCTTTGGCGCGGCGGCTCGGGATACCAGGCATCAGCTGCGTGGGCACGACGGCGAGACGGCCCTGCTGTCCGCGGCCCTCCAGGAAGCCGTCGTCAAGCTCAAGGCACAGGAGCGCGCCACCGCCGCCAGGGCTGAGGCGTCCGAGCGGCTGAGCGGAGAGATCATCTCGAGCCTCACCGCCGGCCTGCTCGTCGTCGGCCTCGACAACAGCGTTCGCATCATCAACCCCGCAGGCCGCCGCATGCTGCGCGTGCCCGAGGCCGCTTCGTTCGCCGACTACCGGCGGTTTCTCGGGGAGCCGGCCCTGTCGGCCGTGATCGACGAGTGCCTGAAGACCCACGTGGCCATCGCCCGGCGCCGGGTGGCCCTGCCGGAGGGCAGGGAAGGTGCGACACACCTGGGCGTGACCGTATCGCCGCTCTTCGACGAGGAGGAACGTCTCCACGGCGCGATCTGCCTGTTCACGGACCTGACCGCCGTCACGCACCTCGAGGAGCAGCTGCGCCTGAAGGAGAGCCTCGCGACGGTGGGCGAGCTCACGGCAGGGATTGCACACGAGTTTCGCAACGGGCTGGCGACGATACACGGCTACGCCAAGCTGTTCGACCTCCAGGCGCTGCCCGAATCAATACAAGCCCTACGTCGAGGGCATCCGTGAGGAGTCGGTCGCCCTTGGCGAGGTCATTACCAACTTCCTGAACTTCGCGCGACCGGCGGAGCTTACGCTCTCACGCGTGGAGCTCGGTGCCGTGTGTGAGCGGGCCGCCGAGGAGGTCCGCGCCGAGGCGCGCGCTCTCGGGGGCGACGTGGCCGTGCGCGGGGAGTTCGGCGCCGTCGAAGGAGACGAGGTGCTGCTGCGACAGGCGTTCAGCAACCTTCTCCGCAACGCTGTCGAAGCCTGCACTGCGGCCTCCCTGGCGCCGGTGGTCGTGATTGCCTCGGAGCTCGATCGCGCGCAGCAGACGATCCGCATCGCGGTGGACGACAACGGACCGGGAATCGACCCGTCGGCACGCGACCGCATCTTCAGGCCCTTCTTCACCACCCGGCGCAGCGGCACGGGCCTTGGACTGGCGCTCGTGCAGAAGATCATCGTCTTCCACAACGGCCGGGTCGTCGCCGCGACTTCGGCGCTGGGCGGGGCGAGCCTGCAGGTTTCTCTACCCACCATCGACTGAGCGTACGAAGTTTCTGCACGGGCGCGGCCGGTCCACGCGCGGCACCCCGCCGATTTGCGCGTGTTTCACGATCGTGCCGTCACGCCACTCCGTGGCGAGCGTGTTGCACTGACGCAGGCCATGAACAAGAACCCAATCGTGAACGGCTCGCGCTCCCCGAGTGGCTTCTCGCTGATCGAAGCGCTCGTGGCAACGACGCTGGTGATTGTGGCGGTAGGAGGGGTGGCGCAGTTGGTTGCCAGTGCAATCGCCGCGAACGGGCGCGCGCGTGCGGCAACGGCAGCGACCCTGCTTGCGTCCAGCAAGATCGACGATCTGCTGACAGTGCCGTGGAGCGACCAGGTGGCTGCGGCCACATCGAGCGATGCATCACTGGATCAGGACGTGCCTGGGTACTACGACGTACTCGACGCGGCGGGGCAGCCCGCGCCCGGCGCCGCCGGCGCGTTTATCCGGCGGTGGTCCGTGCGGACGCTGCAGGAGAGCCCCGGGAACGCTGTGGTCCTGCATGTTGTCGTGAGCGCGAAGTCGGCAGGCCACCCCGGGCTCGTCGCGCGAATGCAAACTATCAGAACGCGGAGACTCTGGTGGGAGCCGGTGCGATGACGACGCACTTTCAGGCGCTCACCACCGAAACGGGTCGGCAGGGCCGCGTGCAGGGCTTTTCGCTGGTCGAGTTGCTGGTGGCGATGTCGGTCCTGTTGACCATCACGGGATCGGCGCTGGCCCTCCTCGGAACTGCCGAGGACAGGCTCGCCGTGGAACCCGAGGCCGCGGACATGCAACAGCGGCTGCGCGCGGGCGTCGCGATGCTTCACCACGATCTGGCGCTGGCGGGTGCTGGTCCTGCAGCGGGCTTGCGCCCCGGACCGCTGCCGCTGCACATGGCCGCGATCCTTCCGTACCGGCACGACCCGCTCGACGGCGATCCTCCCGGGTACTTTTCGAGACGACGCGCTGACGGTGTTCTACGTGCCTCGGTACGGTCGCGCAGTCGACGCTCGCGGCGCCGTTGCCGGCGCGCACAGGCGCGGCGAGGGTGCACAACGGCCCCGGCTGCGGGCGGGGAGACCCGGCCTGCGGGTTCGCCGTGGGCATGGCGGTCCTGGTGTTCGACGGCACGGGGGCCGCGGACCAGTTCGAGGTCACCGACGTTCAGGGCGACACGCTGGCGCTGGCGTACGAGGGAACGGGCTCCGGCCACGTCTACGCGGCAGGCAGCACGATTGCCGAGGTCGTGGCGAGGACCTACTTTCTCGAGCGAGACGCGGCAGCGGACACGACCCGCCTGATGAGAGGCCGCGCCAATGGGGGCGCGGACGTTCCAGTCGCCGATCATGTCGTGGGGCTCGCGTTCGCCTATGCCCGGGCGGCGGCGGGCGGCGGCCAGCCGGTTGCGTTGCCGTCTGCCAGTCTCGTGGACGGCCCCTGGCTGCCTAATGCGATGAGCCCGTATCGATTTGACGCCGATCTGCTGGCCGTTACGAGCGTCAGCGTCACCTTGCGTGTCCAGTCGGCAATCGAAGCGCTTCGCGGGCCGGGAAGTCTGTTGTTCAGTCAGCCGGGCACGTCGCAGGGAGGGCGCCGATGGCTGCCCGATCTGGAGGTCAGCTTTCGCGTTCGGCCGCGCAACTACAACCCAGGAGGCTAGGCCGTGGGCATTGTCATCACACTCATGGCCGTGCTGCTCTTGAGCGCGATAGGCGCCTCGCTGTCGCTGATTAGCGCGACCGAGGTAACAATCGCAGGTCACTTCGACCGGGCGCACGAAGCACGGCACGCGGCGGCTGGCGCGGTCGAACTCGTGAGCCTGGAGCTTCGGGACCTGCCGGACTGGAACCCCGTGCTCGAGGGTGTCCTGCGCTCGTCGGGCGCGGTGGGTTCGCCGGGAGGAGTGCGCACGGTGGCCGGCCGGCCCGTCAACCTCGACCAGCTGCGCTCGCTGCTCGAATGCGACCAGCTCGCGCCCTGTTCCGGCGCGGCCACGGCGGCCGTTACCGCCGAGCGCCCCTGGGGCGCGGACAACCCGCGGTGGAACCTCTTCCGCTATGGCCCGTGGGCCTCCTTCACCGGGTCGCCCTCGAGCATTTACATCGTCGTTCTGGTGGCAGACGACACTGCGGAGCAGGACGGAAACCCCCTTCAGGACTCTCAGAGAGGCGCTCCAGGCGGCGGGCGCATTCGAGTGAGGGCCGAGGCCTTCGGGCCGCAGGGGGCTCACGTAGCGGCCGAGGCGCTGCTCGAGCGGAACGACGAAAACTCGGCAGAACTGCGCGTTCTGGCGTCTCATTTCGTGGCTGGCGGCGCGCCTTGACCGGTTGGTAGGGGTTATCTACGATCGGGTTCAAGCCGATACTTCAAGCGAGACTTATGCACAAGGTGACGACGGCAGTTCTGGTGGTGGCGGCCCTTCTGGCCGGTGGCGTGCACGCGAGCTCCGCCCAATCGCTGGCGGACATCGCGAAGAAGGAAGAGACTCGCCGCAAGGAGCTCAAGGGCGGAAAGACCTACACCAACAAGGACCTCGGAGCCGTACCCGAGCCAACGACACCGCCGCCGGCCACCAGCACTCCTTCAACCGGTTCGTCCGGTTCGTCGTCGTCCGCTTCGACCGGCTCGAGCGAGGCACCCGCGGCGAAGCCCCAGGAGGCGAAAGACCAGGCCTATTGGAACGGCCGCATGAAGGGGCTCGTCACCCAGGTCGAGCGCGACCAGAGCTACGCGACGGCCATGGAGAGCCGTGTGAACGGCCTCTCGACAGATTTCGTGAACCGCGACGATCCCGCGCAGCGTGCGGTCATCGCGATCGAACGCGACAAGGCCATCGCCGAGCTCAACCGCCTCAGGAATGCGGTGATCGACGGGCAGAAAGCCATCGCCGCGCTGGAAGAAGAGGCGCGCCGCGCCAACGTGCCCCCGGGCTGGCTGCGCTAGTGGCGCGCCGGGCAGCTGATCCTCCCATCCTTCTCGTCGAGGACAAGGATTCGCTGCGGGCGATGCTGCGCCATGCGCTCGAGGCGCAGGGCCACACGGTGCTCGAAGCGCGCGACCAGCCCGAGGCAGTGCAGATGCTGCGATCGTCGCGGCCTGGCCTGGTGCTGTCGGATCTCCGGCTGCCCGACGGCGACGGTCTTGGCGTGCTGCGCGCCGCCAAGGAGCTCGACCCCGAGCTGCCCGTGATCGTGATGACCGCGTTCGGCAGCATCCAGGACGCGGTGGCGGCGATGAAGGAAGGCGCGCTCGACTTCCTCGCCAAGCCCGTCGATCCCGATCATCTGCTGCTGATGGTCGAGCGTGCGCTCTCGCAGCGCCGGCTGGCGACCGAGAACATCCTCCTGCAGCGAGGAGCTCGCGGCCCGGCGGGGCGCGCCGCAGATCGTCGGCGAAGATCCGGGGCTGAAGCAGGTCACTGTTGCGCTGCACCGGGCGGCGGCGACCGACGCCACGGTGCTCCTCGAAGGCGAGAGCGGCACCGGCAAGGAGCTCTTCGCGCGCGCGCTCCACGTGCTCAGCCCGCGCGCCGACGGCCCGTTTGTCGCCATCAACTGCGCGGCGATTCCGGAGAACCTGCTCGAGACCGAGCTCTTCGGCCACGAGAAGGGCGCGTTCACCGGCGCCACGGCGCGCAAGCCGGGCAAGTTCGAGCTGGCGCACCGCGGCACGCTCTTCCTCGACGAGATCGGCGACCTGCCGCTGCCGCTCCAGGCCAAGATTCTGCGCGCGCTCGAAGAGAAGCGGTTCGAGCGCGTCGGCGGAACCGACGCCGCTGCAGGTCGACGTCCGCGTGGTTGCGGCCACGAACCGCAACCTGAAGGCGGCCGTGGCGGCCCGCCAGTACCGCGAGGACCTGTACTTCCGGCTCTCGGTGTTTCCGATCACCATCCCTCCGCTGCGCGACCGGCCGGGCGACATCCCGATGCTCGCCAAGCACTTCATCGAGACGTTCTGCCGCGACCTGAACAAGAAGCCCTTGCTGCTCGCGCCGTCGGCGGCTCGACGCGCTGGTGGCTTACTCGTGGCCGGGCAACGTGCGCGAGCTGCAGAACTGCATCGAGCGCGCGGTCATCCTCACCGAGGGCGACGCCATCCACGCCCGTCACCTGAACCTCTCGTTCGCAGCACCAGCGCTGTCGCGGACCGAGTCCGTGGGACCAGATCGACCTGTCGGGCACGCTGGCGGACGCCCTCGCAGCGGGTGACGGCCGAGGTCGAGCGGCGGAAGATCGAGCAGCGCTCAAGGAGGCCGTGCGGCAACCGCGGCGCGCGCCGCGGACCTGCTGCAGATTGGCTTCAAGCAGTTCGCGCTCGAAGCTGCGCGAGCACGGCCTCGATCCTAACGCCTGAACCCGACCCGCTGCAGCGCCGCCTTCATTTCCTCTTCTTCACGTCGTCGACGATCGTCGTGGCGCCGATCGCCGTCGGCAGCACGAAGTGCAGCCGGCCGGCGACCACCTTCTTGTCGTGCCGCATGGCCTCGAGGATCTCGGCGGCAGACAGATCGGCGATCGGCGGGCAGCGGGCCCAGGCTGGCGATGAGATCGGCGAGCGCCTTGCGATCCCGCTCGGCGAGCGCCCCGCGCGCCACGGCGAGATCGGCGGCGACCAGCATGCCGTAAGCGACGGCTTCGCCGTGACGGAACCGGCGGTACTTGGTCACCGCCTCGAGGGCGTGGCCGGCGGTGTGGCCGAAGTTCAGGATGCGCCGCAGGCCCGATTCCTTCTCGTCGGCGGCCACCACGGCTGCCTTGATCGGCACGACTCGCCGATGATCGCCGCCAGCACGTCCGGCTGACGCGCGAAGATCGCCGTGCGCTCCCGCGCCGACGCGGTCGAAGAGCGCCGGGCTCGACGTCATGCCGTACTTGACCACTTCGTACAGCCCGGCGCGGAACTCGCGGCGCGGCAGCGTCGCCAGCAACTGAGGGTCGACGACGACGGCGTGCGGCTGGTGGAACGCGCCGATCAGGTTCTTGCCGAGCGGGTGGTTGACGCCGACCTTGCCGCCGATCGCGCTGTCGACCTGCGCCAGCAGCGTCGTCGGCACGTGGACCAGCGCGATGCCGCGCAGGTAGCTGGCGGCGGCGAACCCCGCCATGATCGCCGATCACGCCTCCGCCGAACGTGATGAGCGTCGAGGCGCGATCGGCATTCGCGCGGATGAGCGCATCGTACACGCGCGCGACGGTCTGCGAGCTGCTTGAAACGCTCGCCGTCCGGAACGAGGATCGGCTCGCCGAAGCCGGCGTCGATCAGTCGTGCTCCGTGGAGCCGCCACACGAGCGGGCTCGAGACGACGAAGCGGCGCGCCGGCGCGCCCGCTTCGTCGAGCAGCGCCGGCAGGCTCGATCGAGCACGCCGTCGCCGAGCGTGATGGTGTAGCGGCGGGAGGAGTCGTCGACGTCGATGCGGACGGAGAGCCATGGTCGGCGAAAGCCGCGGGTGTTAGGATCAACGCATTGGCGACTCGCTCGACGAGCGACGTCGAGTTCCTGATCGTCGGCGGCGGCATCGCGGGGCTGCGCGCCGCGATCGCCCTCGCACCCGTCGGGCCGCGTCCTCATCCTGACCAAGGCTGACGCCGGCCGAAAGCAATACCGGCTACGCGCAGGGCGGCATCGCGGCGGCGATCGGTCCCGACGACAGCCCGGCGCTGCACGCTGCCGACACGATCCGCGCCGGCGACGGGCTGTGCGACGAAGCGGCCGTGCGCGTGCTCGTCGAGGAGGGCCCGCGCTACGTGCGCGAGCTGATCGACTGGGGCGCCCGCTTCGACCGCGACGCGGACGGCAGCTGGCGCTGGGGCTCGAGGCGGCGCACAGCGTGCGCCGGGTCCTGCACGCGGGCGACGCCACCGGCCGCGAGATCGGCCGGGCGCTCTGGGCAGCATGTCGTGACGCTGCCTTCGTGTCCAGACGATCGACCACGCGCTCGTGACGGAACTGGTGACCGAGGGCGCGAGCGGTCACCGGCGTCCGGTTCTTCGACGACGACGGAATCCGGCGGACGGTGCGTGCGTCCGCCACGCTGCTGGCGACGGGCGGCGCCGGACAGGTGTTTCGCGAGACGACGAACCCAGCCGTGGCGACCGGCGACGGCATCGCGCTCGCGTACCACGCCGGCGCGCGCGTCGCCGACCTGGAGTTCGTCCAGTTTCATCCGACGGCGCTCAGCAAGGCCGGGGCGCCGCGCTTCCTCATTTCCGAGGCGCTGCGCGGTGAAGGCGCGCGGCTGGTCAACGCGGCGCGGCGAGGCGTTCATGGTCCGGTACCACGCGGACGGCGATCTTGCGCCGCGTGACGTCGTGGCGCGCGAGCATCGTGCGCGAGACTGACGAAACCGGCGGGCAGGTGTTCCTGACGCTGGCCCATCTCGACGCTGCGCATGTCCGCCGCCGCTTTCCGACGATTGCCGCGATGTGCGCGCCAGGTCGGGATCGACATCGCCACGCGATCCCATTCCGGTCGGCCCGGCCGCGCACTACATGATGGGCGGCATCGACACCGACGAGTGGGGGCGCACCTCGTTGCCGGGCCTGTTTGCCGCGGGCGAGACCGCTTGCACGGGCGTTCACGGCGCCAACCGCCTGGCCAGCAACTCGCTGCTCGAAGGCCTGGTCTTCGGTGCGCGGTCCGGGTCGGCGATGACCGAGACGCCGCCGCGCGGCCGAGCCGACGGCCCGATCGCGTGTCGCGGCCGGTGCCCGACGTGTCGGCGGCCCCCACCGGGCGCACGCTGGACACCGACGGCATCCGCGACTTGATGTGGCGATCGGCCGGCCTCTTTCGGAGCCGCGAACGGCTCCAGTCCGCCGTCGCCGATCTCGAGCGTGCGTGCGCGACCGGCGGCGCCCGAGCACGACGCGCTCCAGGCGGATTGCATGGCGCCGGTTCAACCTGCTGACCGTCGCGCGGCTCGTGGCGCGCGCGGCGCTGCGGCGCGAGGAGAGCCGCGGCGGCCACTTCCGCGAGGACTTCCCGGCGCGCGGCGATGTACACTGGAGGTCCATCTCATCGACCATGGCCAATAAGAACGAGTCCTTCGTCACCGAAATCACGCCCCGTTCCAGGACTTTTCGCAGCTGGTACCTCGACGTCGTTCGCCGTGCCGAGCTGGCCGACTACTCGCCGGTCAAGGGCTGCATGGTGATCCGGCCCTACGGCTACGCCATCTGGGAACTGATTCAGCAGGCGTTCGATGCCGAGTTCAAGCGGACGGGTCACGTCAACGCGTACTTTCCGCTGTTCATTCCCGAGTCGCCTGCTCACAAAGGAAGCGGAGCACGTCGAAGGGTTCGCGCCGCAGGTTGCCTACGTGACCCACGGCGGCGGCGAAGAACTCGCAGGAACGGCTGGTCGTTCGTCCGACCTCCGAGGCGATCATCGGCACGATGTACGCGAAGTGGGTGCAATCGTGGCGGGATCTGCCGATCCTGATCAACCAGTGGGCCAATGTCGTCCGCTGGGAGAAGGTCACGCGTCCGTTCCTGCGCACGACGGAGTTCCTCTGGCAGGAAGGGCACACGGCCCACGAAACGGCGGAAGAGGCCGAGGCCGAGACGCTCATGATTCTCGACCTCTACGCAACGCTCTGCGAGACGGTGCTCGCGATGCCTGTTGTCAAGGGCCAGAAGAGCGAGAGCGAGAAATTTGCCGGTGCCGCTGCGCACCTACTCAATCGAAGCGCTGATGGGCGATGGCCGCGCGCTGCAGGCCGGAACGTCCCACAACCTCGGCCAGAACTTCGCCAAGGCGTTCGACGTGACGTTCCAGGCCCGCGACAAGTCGGTGCAGCACGTGTGGGGGACGTCGTGGGGCGTTTCGACGCGGCTCATCGGCGGCGTCATCATGACCCACGGGGACGACAGCGGGCTGGTGCTGCCGCCGGCCCTTGCACCCTATCAGGTCGTGATCGTGCCCATCGGGCGTGAGAACTGGCGCGAGACGGTGCTCCCTCGAGCTCAAGAGATCCAGCGCGAGCTCACCGCAGCGGGCATCCGCGTCACCCTCGACGCCAGGGATGAACGGCCGGGCTGGAAGTTCTCGGAGTGGGAGCTGCGGGGCGTGCCCCTGCGTCTCGAGATCGGCCCGAAGGATATCGAGAAATCGCAGGTCCTCGTCGCGCGGCGCGATACCCGCGAGAAGATCGGCGTGCCGATGGACGGGCTCGCGGCCCGCGTCACGGAGCTGCTCGGCGACATCCAGCGGACGCTGCTCGAACGCGCCATTGCGTTCCGTGAGGAGCATACGCAGCGGGTCGGCGCGTGGGACGCGTTTCGCCAGGCGATGGAGGGCCGGCCGGGCTTTGTCATCGCGCCGTGGTGCGGCGATGCGGCGTGCGAAGCCCAGATCAAAGCCGACACGCAGGCGACCATCCGCAACATGCCGCTCAAGGCCGCTGCGCCCGAGGGCGCCTGCGTGCGGTGCGATCGTCCCGCGGTGGCCGAGGCCTGGTTCGCCAAAGCGTATTGACGGAGGCTTCCGGCTCCCGGCTCCCGGCTCCCGGAGTAAGGCGGGTCCTTTGGACCGGCATTCCACGGACGATCCGAATGGCGCACACACACGTCGCGCTTCTAAGGGGCATCAACGTCGGCGGCCACAAGATGGTCGCAATGAGCGATCTCCGCGAATGCGTTTCGTCGCTCGGCTTCGAGGATCCGTGCACGCTGCTGCAGAGCGGGAACCTGGTTTTTCGGAGTCAAAAGCTCACAGGCGAAGCGCTTGAGCGGTCGCTCGCGGCCGGCGTCGGAAAACGCCTCGGGATGGAGATCGACTTCTTCGTGCGATCCGCGAAGGAGTGGCAGGTCCTGATCGCGGCGAACCCCTTCGTGCGCGAAGCCACGGACGATCCCAGCCGTCTGATTGTCCACTTCTTGCGGACCAAACCGTCGGCGAAGACGCTCGACGCGCTTCAGGCTGCGATCACCGGGCCTGAGGTTGTGAGAGCGGCCGGGCCACAGGCCTACATCGTGTATCCCGATGGCATGGGCCGGTCGCGCCTGACGCCCGCGATCCTGGACAAGCATCTGGGACGGGGCACCGCCCGCAACTGGAACACGATTCTGAAGGTTAGAGACGCGCTGGGCTGAAGGCCATCGGCCAGGCCGCTATTTCCAGCCGCTGGATTTGCGCGTGAAGCGGGCCGGGAGGGCGGGTTTGGCCTCTGGCGTGGATTCCGGCTCGCCGGCGGCCGCCCGGATCTCGCGCTCGAGATCCTCATCGTTGGGGAGGCCCGCCAGCTGATCGACGAAAAACATCGAGTGCTGAGACGGAATCTCGAATTTCTTCCCACATGCCTTGCAGGTCACCTCGTCGTCCAGCCGGAGGAGATAGTCGCGCAGCTTGCTGAACTTCGCCCGGTCCTCTTCGCTTGCGCCAGAGGGCAGCCGGTCCTTCTTGGAACGCCGCACCCATCGGATGCTGTACTCACCGGTGCGCCGGCACTTCGGGCACTGGTACTGTCCCGGCCGGGTTTCCGGCTTTTCATTGAAGAGCGCGCGTTCGTCGAGGGCCATGCCTCATGGTAGCAACGAACCGCCTCCGGCCTCTAGCCTCCCGGCGTACGGTCAGCCTTCGGCGAGTTTCTGCGAGATATGCCGGCGCTTCGCGCGGGCTTCTAGTCCTGTTCCGCCTCGAGTGTGAGCAGCGCGTCCGGCCAGCGCCGGGCGATCTTCTTCATCGAGGTGTGCCGGCGGGTGACGCGCTCGCGGACCACGATCGCGCGGAAGGCATGGACGAGGTGTTCCCTCCACCACTCGCTGTCGGCAGGAGCCGTGACCCACGCGGCCGCGATGGCCTCGAGGCACGAGGCATCGCCGATCCTCTCGAGCGCCGCGAGGAACTCGACGGGCAGGGGCTCCTTCGAGCGCTCGAGCGTCTCCCGCAGGTCGTACAGCGCGAGGCGGCTGCCTCGGGAGGCGAGGGCCAGGTGGGCAGCCGCCCGGGCGGTCATCCAGGCGGTGCGGCCCTCCGCATCGGCTGCTTCGCGTTCTCCCAGCCGCGACACCAGGTCCTGCAGGACCGGGAGCGGCGCCTTAGCCCCCTCGATTGACAACTGCTGCCGCAACGTCTGTGCATCGTCGGGCAGGGGTCCCTCGAGCGAAATCGCCGCGCGGCTCGTGCCTGCCGATTTCGACGACCGTCGGCGGCCCGCCGCCGGCGCAGCCAGCGCCGCGACAGCCGCACGTGGGTCCTCCCTCAGCCGATCGAGCAGCGGTTGCACCGTGTCCTTGTCGAGCTCTCGCAGCACCTGCACCGCGGCGATCCGTTCATCGTCCTGACGCGACGCATCGAGCGCCACCGTGGTCAGGCACTCGATCACACGGACTCCTTGCGCTCCGCGCAGGAACGGCCGCATGGCACGCATCGCGGCTATCGCCACTTCGGGCGCGCTGTCGCCGGCCAGCTGTAGAGCGATCTCCGCGGCCTGGGCATCTTCAATGGCTTCCAGCGTCCCCAGGGCCGCCACGCGCGCGGCCTGGGAGCTGGCGCCATCGCGCGCGACTTCGGCCAGCCGCGTCACGGCCCGGGCGCCGATGACTGCCAGGCGTGCCGCCGCTGCCTCGCGTGCGGCGGCCCGATCGGACCGCAAGTCCGCGATGAGCGCGTCAACCTGCCTGCTGGAGGATTGCCTGATGACCACGGTGCCCGGCGATCCTATCCCAAACAAAAAAAGGGCGGACCCTTGAAGGTCCGCCCCTTTTCCGAATCGCGGGAAAACTTCTACTGAACGCTGACGACGAGCGCTGCGCGCCGGTTGAGGCGCCGCGTCTCTTCGCGGGCGTTGTCGAACTTCGGCCGCTCCTCGCCGTAGCTCCGCGTCGTGAGCCGGTTGGCCGGCACGCCGCGGGACGTGAGGTAGTCGCGCACGCTGCTCGCACGGCGCTCGCCGAGGGCCAGGTTGTACTCGGCCGTGCCGATGTTGCAGGTGTGGCCTTCGATCACGATGGTCCGTGACGGCTCGGCCTGCAGCTTCGTGACCGCGTCGTCCAGCAGCCGGAGCGCTTCCGGACGCAGCGTCGAACGGTCGAAGTCGAAGTACACGTCCTCGAATGTCAGCTGCACGACCGGCTTCGGCCGGACCACCTGAATGGTGACCGTCGCGTTGGCCGTGCCGCCCTTGCCGTCGGCGACGGCGACGGTGAGCTGCACGGGACCTTCGGTCTGCGGCGCCGTCCAGATCGTCTGGCGGTCGGTCGGGTTCGTGAACGTGCCCGACGGTCCCGTCCAGCGATACGTGAGCGCGTCGCCGTCCGGATCCTGTGCGTCAGCCGTGACCGTCACGGTGCGGCCGACTTCGATCGTGCACGGCTCGCAGCGCGCCGTCACGGTCGGCGGACGGTTCGCCGGGGCCGCCGCAGCCGGCGGAGGCGGAGGCGGAGGCAGCGGTGGCAGGTAACGGCGCACACCGGGATGGAAGCCGAGGCGGATCTGGTAGTCCACGAAGTCGCCGGACTGCGTCCTCGTCGGTGTTGAAGTTGTCGCGGTTCTCAGTGGGGAAGTTCCAGCTGAGGCCGCCGCCGAGGAAGAAGCCGTTGCTGTGCTGCCAGGTCAGGCCGACCGTGGCCGCCGTGAAGCTGTGGAGCACCGACAGCGAAGGCGCGACGCTGAGGTCAGTCGCCACGATAGGTGAGGTCGAGATTGACTTCGTCGTCGAACGGCAGCTCGCCGTGCAACTCGGTCGTGACGCGCAGGGCACTACGTGACGGGAAGCCAGCGCCGATACCCCAGCGGAAGGCGTTGGGGTTGTTCGAGCCGTCCGGGCTGCCGCGGAACGCAAACCCGCCGTAGCCGGCGACTTCGACGTTCTCGTTTGCTTCCTTGCTGACGACGAAGTCGAAATTTGCGTCGAGCTGGCCGGTGCTCACACCGGAGTCGTCGTCGCCCGTCGGCAGCTTGAGCGACGCGCGAACAGCAGCGGCGACTCTCTTCTGGTCGACTTCCGAGAGCAGGTTGTATTTCACACCGATGAGGAAGTCACCGATGTTGTCGCCGGTCCATCCTTCAGTCACCCTCGGATACGAGGCGATGATGCCGCCGACCTCCGGGTTGGAGATGAAGATGGGCCGAATGTCGCGATCTATGCGCGTGTCGATCTTGAAGGAACCGAAGAGTTCCATCTTCCGCGCCACGCCGTACGCGAACGTCGCGGCGATGTCGGACACGTTGCTGAAGCCCTCGACGTAGTTGAAGCCGGCACGGTAAAGACCAGCTGACCACTCGCTCTTCTCTAGCACTTCAGCCGTTGGCACGTACCAGAGGCCCGTGTCGCCGCTGAATGTGTTGGTGGCCGGACGGTTCGGATCACGTTCGTCCGTGGTCTGCTGTGATGGGGTCTGTGCGAGAGCCGTCGAGGCCAAAAGCGCGCAGACGGTGGCGACACCTATCGATCGAAGCGAAATCATCGTACCTCCCGGTGGTACTAGCAATCGTGCTTCGGTATAGTACGGTGGAGATATAACTCTAGTCAACAAAGAAGGTTAGAAGAACAGCAGAGTCGGGAGGAGCTCGTCAGTCGGCGTCGTTTTGTGCACCAGTGAGTCGTTTTGGACCAACGATCCAGGCGATGAGAATGCTGAGTCCGTACAAGCCCAGCATGGGAGCGGCCATGATGGCCTGGCCCATCGGGTTTCCGTCGGGGGTGATGACCGCGGCAACGATGAAGATGATGAGGACCGCCATCTTGAACTGCTTGATGAGGAAGCGCGCCGTCAGCATCTGCATCCGCGCGAGGAACAGCACGACCGTTGGCATCTGGAAGATGAGGCCCGTTGCCAGCACCATCTTGGCGTACAGCCCGAACACGTCCGTCAACCTGGGCATGTAGAGCAAATCCGGCGAGTTGAAGCTGGCAAAGAAGCGGTTCATCAGCGGGAACGCGATGAAGTGGCTGAACGCGGCGCCGCCCACGAAGCCTCCGGTCGAGAGGAGAACGAAGGGGATCGCGAGCTTCTTCTCGTTCGTGTACAACCCCGGTGCGATGAAGCGCCAGACCTGCCACATGATGAACGGCGCGGCGAAGATGATGCCCGAGAGAAGCGCGACCGCGATGTAGCGCGAGAACGCCTCCTGCGGCTGCGTGTAAATCATGCGGCTGCCCTCGGGGAGCGAGGCCAGCGTCGGTTCCATGATGAAGTGGAAGATCCGCTCGATGAAGAAGAAGCTGACGAAGACACCCACGGCGACGGCAATGACGGAGTTCAGAATTCGCTTCCGGAGCTCGTCGAGGTGCTCCAGAAACGACATCTTCCCACCGGAGAAGTCGTCGTCCTCGTCGTCTTCCGGCGGGAGCCGGAGCGCCCCCGACTGGGGACCCGGGAAGGGCACGAGCGCCATCGGCGGGCTCTAGGCGCCCTTGACCGCTTCGGGCGCGTCCCCGGCCGCGTCGCGAGCCACGGTATTGGCGGGCGCGGCCTGCGCCTTGGACGGTTCGGTTTTCTCGCGCTGCTCCTCCACCCGGATCTCTTCCTCGAGCGTGTTCCGGAGCTCGTTCGAAGCCCGCTTGAATTCCCCGAGGCTCTTGCCCAGGGACCGCCCGAGCTCAGGTAGCTTCCGGGGGCCGAAAATGACGAGCGCGATCACCATGATGATGATCAACTCGGGCATGCCAATGGAACCCATATGTCTCCTGCTGACGGTCACAAGCCTCGGCGGGGCGACCAGTGGCAATTATATAGGAACGGCATTGCCCGAGGGTCAAGGAAATCCGGCCTGGGCCGTAGCCAGAAGTCTTTGCCGTCGAGTGGGTTATCTGCTACGATGGCCCTCATGCGACGTTACCGCGCCGTCTCCATCGTGGTGTTCGCTTTGTCGGTCTCGGCGCTGGTCGGCGGCCTCTTCGGCAGCCGCGCGCTCGCGGTCGACGAAAAGGTCCCCGAGCACTACAAAACCTTCTCTGCGGCGATTGCCGCGATCGAGTCCAGTTACGTCGAGAGCATCGAGTCGGACCGGCTGGTCTACGGCGCGATTCGCGGCATGCTGGCGACGCTCGATCCCCATTCGAGCTTCTTCGACCCGCGGGAATACGCGCAGATGCGCGAGCGGCAGGAAGGCCGCTACTACGGCATCGGCATCCAGATTCAGGCGATCGACGGCGATATCACGGCCATGCGCGTCTTCGAGGGTTCGCCGGCAAACCGGGCAGGGATGCGCCGCGGCGACGCCATTGTCACCATCGGCGGCGAGCCGGCGAAGGGCTGGACGACCGAGCAGGCGATGAACAAGCTGCGCGGCGCCAAGGGGACGCCTGTGCGGATCGAGATTCGGCGCCGCGGGCTACGAGGAGCCGATTCCCATCGAGCTCTCGCGCGACGAGGTGCACATTCTCACCGTGCCCGCGTCGTTCATGATCGACGACACGACCGGCTACATCCTCATGCAGGACTTCGGCGAGAACACCGAGCGCGAAGTGCGGGACGCGCTGCGCGCGCTCACGTCGAAGGGCATGAAGCGCCTCGTGTTCGATATCCGCGGCAACCCCGGCGGCCCGCTCGACCAGGCGATCAAGGTCTCGAACCTCTTCCTGCCCCGCGGGAAGATGATTGTCTACACAAAGGGCCGCATCTCGAATTCCGATCAGGACTATCGAGGAACCGACGACGGCCCGTACCAGGAAATTCCGGTCGTCGTCATGGTCAACAGGAACAGCGCGAGCGCGGCGGAGATTGTCTCCGGAGCACTCCAGGATCATGACCGCGGCTACATCGTGGGCGAAACCACGTTCGGCAAGGCGCTGGTGCAGTCGGTCTACCGGATTGCCGGAAACGCCGGCCTGGCGCTGACGACCGCGCACTACTACACACCGAGCGGCCGCCTGATTCAGCGCCCCTGGGATGCGTCCTTCGACGAGTACCTGAGCTACTCGCAGAAGGATCAGGATCCGAACAAGGCTCACAGCCCGGCCGATCTCAAGCGGACGACGTCGGGTCGGCCCGTCTATAGCGGCGGCGGCGTGGAGCCGGACCGGCACGTGACCGGCCCGATCGAGGGCTTCAACCCCACCACGTTCGGACGCATGTTGTACTCGCGGCAGGAGTTCGAAAACTTCGCCCAGAAGTTCATGGCCGAAGGCGACACACGAATCACTCAGCAGTCCTCGGGCCGCCGCTCGGTGACGGCGACATTCGTCGTGGACGACGCGATGATCGAGGAGTTCCGCGGCCAGCTGAAGACCGGCCGCCTGCGCATCGACGAGGACGCGTTCCAGAAAGACCTGCCCTTCATCAAGGCGATGATTCGGTACCGCATCAGCGAGGTGCTCTTCGGGATCGCCGAGGCCAAGCGCCAGCTGTTCAGCGTGGACCCGCAGGGGCAGATCGCGCTATCCATGTTCAGCGAGGCTGAAAAGCTGAGCGGCCGGGTGGTGCGGGCGAACTGAGGCATAGGTCGAACGACCACAATTCCTTGTGGTTCGAGTTTGTCCTTGCCCCTATAGCTTGGCCTTGTTAGACTGACGACCGCTTCCCGGCCCAGGGGCCGTCTCTCCCGTCGGAGGGGCGAGGGCCGCCGAATCAGGTCTAGTTGCCTTTCTGTATTCCAGCCAGAAATTCGCGTAGCGCTGCCCGGCCGGGCCGGGTCGCACGACATTTCCCGCGCGGACGCGCCGGTTGTGGCGCCGTGGTGTGTGCATGCGTCTCGAACGTTTAGAGATTAACGGCTTCAAGTCCTTCTCCGACCGATCCGAACTTGCCTTCGACCGCGGCGTCACGGCCATCGTCGGCCCGAACGGCTGCGGCAAGAGCAACGTCGCCGATGCCATCACCTGGGTGATGGGCGAGCAGAGCGCGAAGAGCCTGCGCGGCGATCGGATGGAGGATGTCATCTTCAGCGGCAGCGACGCACGGAAGGCGACGGCCGCCGCGGAAGTGCGGCTGCGGTTCAGCGGGGTGCTCGTCGGCCAGCCCCACACCGGCAGCACCAATGGCGGCAACGGGCACCACGCCGAGGGCGCCAACGGCAACGGCCACGCCACCAACGGCAACGGAAATGGCCACAGCAACGGCCATGCAAACGGCAACGGCCATCACGATGGGCTCGACGTCGACTTCGAACCATCGGTCGCACGCGACATCGAGGTCACACGTCGGCTCTACCGCTCGGGTGAGAGTGAATACCTCATCGACGGGCAGTCCTGCCGCCTCCGGGACATCCACGACCTGCTGATGGACACCGGCCTTGGCGCCAAGGCCTACGCCATCATCGAGCAGGGCAAGATCGGGTTGATCCTGAGCTCGCGCCCGACCGACCGGCGCATGCTCATCGAGGAAGCTGCGGGCGTCACGAAATACAAGGCTCGCCGCCGGGCCGCGGAACTGAAGCTCGAGGCCGCACAGCTGAACCTCACGCGCATAGACGACATCGTTTTCGAAGTCGAGAAGCAGCGCGGGACGCTCAAGCGCCAGGCCGCCAAGGCACGGCGGTACCGCAAACTGCGCGACGAAGTGCGCCGCTGGGAGAAGGTGCTGCTGGCCAGGAAGTACCGTCAGCTGGCTGAGACGATCCAGTCGGTGCGCGGGCGGCTCGACGAGGCTCGCGAACGTGAGGCGGCGGCTGCGTCCCGGGTTGCCGAGGCCGAGGCCGGGCTGGGGCGCGTGCGCATCGAGCTCGCGGAGGCAGAGGCATCAGCGCTCGGCGCGCGCGAAGCCGCGCACGCGCGCGAGCTGGCGATCACGGCCCGGCAGCAGCAGGTGACGTTCGACCGCGAGCAGATCCAGTCGCTCGGCGCGCGGATTGAGCAGGTATCGGCCGAGATCGAAGTGGGCCGCGCGCGGCGCGAACCGGCACAGGCCGAGCTCGCCCGCCGCCGGGAACAGGCGATAGAGGCCGACGCCGAGCGGGACCGGGCCGCGGCGGCCTTGACCGCCGAATCCGAGGCGCACGATGCCGCAAACAACCAGATAGAGGGGCTCGAAGCCGACGTCGAGGGCGCGCGCGGCGAAGTGTTTTCGGCGATCAATTCCGCCACCGCGCTTCGCCATGCGCTCGAGCACGCGGCATCGGCTCGCGACCGCGTGGCCGAGACGCTTTCGAAGCTGCTCGTCGAGGCCGACAATCTGCGGCTCCAGTCGGACCGCATGGCCAATGAGCACGCGTCGGCCGCCGAGGGCCTGCGCCGTGCGCAGGACAGTCTCGAAGCCACGCGCGTGGCGCGGTCCGCCCGCGAATCGGAGCTGGCGAGCGCACGCATCGAGCACGAGTGGCGTGCGCGCTCGGTGCGGACCCGCGAGCAGGAGATGGCCGGCCTCGAGGCTCGCCTCAAGTCGCTCGAAGAGCTGGAGGCCGCCCGCGCAGGCTACGGCGATGCCGCGAGAGCCATCCTCGCCCAGGCGAACGGGAAGGTGAGCCAGCAGGGCGCCGTCGCTGACTATCTCGAGGTGGATCACGGTTACGAGCGGGCCGTCGAGGCGTGCCTCGGTGATCTCCTGCAACACGTGGTGGTGCATCACGAGGAGCACGCGATAGCAGGCTTCGAGCTGGTGCGCTCGGCGCAGGCCGGGCGTTGTGGCTTTCTGATCGCGCAGCCAGGCGCGGCCGAGGAAGGCTCGAGCGGTCTGTCGGCGAACAGCGCCCTCGACGGCGCCGTCGCGCTCTCGTCGATCCTGCGCGTGACAGGGCCGTACGCAGGCGCGATCCGGCAGGCGCTTCCCGAAGCCTGGATCGCCGGATCGTACGAGGCCGCCGCCCTCGCGAGCCGTCTGACGACGCTTCCGACAGTGTCGATGAACGGCGAAGTCTTCCGCGGACCGGCGCTGGTGAGCGGCGGAAGCCCGCAGCAGTCGCGCGGCATTCTCGAGACAAGGCGCGAGATCAGGGATCTGCGGCTGCGGCTCGACAGCGAGCGTGCATCGCTCGCCGCATTGGCTGAGGAAACGTCGACGCTGGACCGGACGATCGCCGAGGCTTCGGGCGCGATTGACGCCCTGGCCGCCGAGCACCATCGTCAGGAGAAGGCCATCGTCTCGCTCGAGGCCGATCTGCGCCGTGCGGTCGAGGAAGAGGCCCGCATCTCCCAGAAGGCCGAGCAGATCGCCCGCGAGCGGCGTCAGGCCGAGGACGAGCGGGACGGCCTGGATCGACGTCAGCAGGAGGCGCGCACGTCGATCGATCGGCTGGACGGCGAGCAGCGCGCCGCTGACGATAGGCTGACCGTCGCCCAGCGCCGGCTGTTCGAAGCCCGCGAGTCGGCCATGAATCTGAGCCGTCGCGCCGCCGATGCAGGGGCATCCCACGCGGCGCTCGTCGAGCGCGCAGCAGCGCTCTCAGCCGAGGTCAAGCGTCTCGATGATGCGTGTGCCGAGCTCGAGGTCAGGGCTGTGCTTCTTGCGGCCGAACGCGACACCACCGTCCTGAGGGTTGAGGCCCTTCGCCGCTCGGTCATCGAAGGCCAGGCCGCGCTCGACGCCGACGTGAACGCGCTCGACACCCTCAAGCTCACGGTGCGCGAGGCCGACGATCGGACAACCGCACTACGGGCCTCCACCGATGCGATCGAGGCCGGAATCCGCGCCGCGCGCAGTGCCCACGAGATGCTCCGCGCCACCGTGTCGGATCTCGACGTCGCACGGGCCACTGCCGACGCGGACCTCGCCCACCTCGCACAGACTTGCGTGGATAGCCTCCAGGTTACCCTTGACGATGTTCTAACCGAGGTCACGGCGCTCGAGGCGGCCGGCGAAGCGACGCCGGACGCGCGGGCGATCGCCTCAGTCGACCTGGAGGAAGGATCGGACGAACCGGCAGCCGACGATGCCGTTCAGTACGACGACCTGAACGTTCCCGATGCAGCCGTCACCGCGGCCGAGCAGCACGCCCTCAGCGCCGAGGAAGCCATCACCGAGCTGCGCGCCAGGATCGATCGGCTTGGCCCGGTCAACATGATGGCCATCGACCAGTTCGATGAGCTCGAAACCCGTCACACGTTCCTGACCACGCAGCGCAAGGACCTGACCGACTCGATTGCCCAGACCGCCGAGGCTATCAAGCGCATCGACGAAACAACCCGGCAGCGGTTTACAGAGGCATTCAGCGCCATCAACCGTCATTTCCAGGAGATCTTCGGCACGCTCTTCGGCGGCGGACGCGCAGGCCTGACCCTGCTCGACGAGAACGACCCGATCGAGAGCGGGATCGAGATCATCGCCCAGCCTCCAGGCAAGCGCCTTCAGAGCGTCCAGTTGCTCTCCGGCGGAGAGAAAGCGCTGACGGCGATTTCGTTGATGTTCGCGCTCTTCAAGTACAAGCCCAGCCCCTTCTGCCTGCTGGACGAGATCGACGCGCCGCTCGACGATGCGAACATCGGACGGTTCGTCGAGATGCTGCGCGGCATGCAGCAGCACACCCAGTTCATCCTCATCACGCACAATCGGAAGACGATGGAAATCGCCGACCGTCTGTACGGGGTGACCATGGAAGAACCGGGCGTCTCGAAGCTGATTTCAGTACAACTCAACTGAGCGGCTATGATGGCCGCCATGGCCTCAGCACCTCGCCTCTCGCGAAGTCTCCGCGGCGTATGTGCATCAGCCGTCTCAGCTGCCGTCGCTCTCACCTTGACCGCTTGCCACGGGGCTCCTGGCGGTCCCCAAGCTACGGCGTCTGACGAGTGGACCCGCAGCTACGCCCTCACCCCTGGCGGCGAAGTGCAAATCACCAACCGGAACGGCCCCATCAGCGTGATCGGCGGCGATGGAGACAAGCTGGACGTACGCGTCGTTCGGACCGTGACGGCCCCGACTGAGGCTGCGGCCAGGGATCTCCTGCCGAAGGTCGAGATTCGCGAGGACGTGCGGCCGGATCATGTCGAGCTCCAAACCGTTGGCATCGACGGCATCCTGATCCACGTGTCGACCACGCTTCACTACCATGTTCAGGCGCCGCGGTCGGCCATCGTGCGTCTTCGCTCGACCAATGGCACCATCGAGGTCGGCGGCCTCAGCGGACGCGTAGTGGCCGCGAGCACCAACGGAGGGCTCACCGTGAAGGGACTCTCCGGCGGCGCAGAGCTCCGCTCGACCAACGGCGACGTTCAGGTCGACGTGGCCAGCATCGGCGCTGATCTGGTCGAGGTCCGGTCGACCAACGGCCAGGTCAAGGTGACGCTGCCCGCCGGCGCGGATGCCAACCTGCTCGCTTCGGCCACCAACGGCCGGGTCGAGGTGGCGGATCTGACCATCGAACCGCTGGGTGAGCAGACGCCGCGCCGGATGCGCGGCCGCCTCGGCCGCGGAGGCACGCCGGTCGAGCTCACGGCGACGAATGGGAATATCACAATCGCGGGGGCGAAATAGTTCAATGTTCAAGGTTCAACGTTCAAGGTTCAACGTGCGGAACCTCGAACCCCGAACCCCGAACCCCGAACCTTGAACATCACCTTGAACCTTGAACCTTGAACTCTGAACGTTAGCGTCAGTTCAAACCCGTGAACGAAGACAAATCCAGCCGCTATCACCGGCTCAAACGCCGTGGTGAAGTCCTCGAACGCGTCTGGGCGGTCATGCTGCTGGGCGGGCTGCTCGCGACGGGCTTGAACGGGTCTTTGCGCGACTGGGCGTCGGCCGCAGTCGGCGGCTCAGTGGCGTGGTCGGTCGTGATCTACGCCGGTGGCCTGCTCCTGATCCACGAGGCCGGCGCGTTGCCACTGTCGTTTCTCGCCTGCTACCGCGTGGAGCGCCGTTTTGGCCTCTCGGCGGAGTCGCCGGCATCATGGCTGCGCGGCCAGATCAAGTCGCTCGGCCTCGGCCTCGGCCTGGCCGCTGCGGCCGCAAGCGTCGTGTACGCGTGTATCAGGTGGTCACCCGGACTGTGGTGGCTGCCGGCGGGACTGTTCTTCGCACTGGCCCTTGCCGGGCTCACCAATCTCGCACCGGTGCTCGTGCTGCCGCTCTTCTACTCGGTCCGGCCTCTCGCGCAGGAGCCGCTCCGCGATCGGCTCCTGCGGCTTGCCGAGCGCGCCGGGACGCGCGTGCTTGGCGCGTACGAGTGGGGCCTCGGGGCCAGGTCGCGCAAGGCGAACGCGGCGCTGGCGGGCCTGGGCGCCACGCGCCGGATTCTCGTCTCCGACACGATGCTGCAGGAGTACTCGGAGGAGGAGATTGAGGTCGTGCTGGCGCACGAGATGGCGCACCACGTGCACGGTGACATCTGGAAGGGGCTGTTGTTCGAGAGCGGCCTCGTGCTTTGCGGCTTCTATCTCGCAGCGCGCCTGCTCCAGGACGCCGGCCCGCGGCTGGGGCTCACCGGGCCTTCGGACCTCGCGGGCATGCCGCTCCTCGTGCTCGCCGCGGGGGCCGTCTCGCTGCTGATGCTGCCACTGTCGCGCGCCATCTCCCGTCGCTGCGAGCGGAGCGCGGACCGTTTCGCGCTCGAGCTCACGCGCAACCCGTCTGCGTTCATCTCGGCCATGCGCCGGCTTGGCGCGCAGAACCTGGCAGAAGAGCAGCCATCGGCCCTCGTGCGCTGGCTGTTCTACAGCCACCCGCCCATGGCCGAGCGTATCGCGGCGGCGCGGGCCTTCGAACGCTGACCGCGCTCAGCTTGCGAGCCGCTTCCGGAGGCGCAGAATCGCCCATGCGCTGACGATCGCGCCAGCGGCCCCGATGCCGATGATCAGGAACGTCTGCTGCTGCAGAAAGCTCTCGCCCAGATACACCGTGCCGACCGCGTAGGGCAGCTCGGTGATGGTCAGCGCGATCATGTACTTCGCGAACGAGTAGCGGACCAGCCCGAGAACTGATCCGGGCACTTCCGACGGCAGCGCGAACTGAAAGAGCAGCACGAGGCCGAACGGTGCGCGAGTCGTGATCCTGTGCTCGAACTGATCGAGCGTGACGTCAGAAATCATCGCCCTCACGACCGGCCGGCCCAGCCAGCGCCCGACCGCGTAAGTCCCCATGCCGCCGACAGTCCAGCCCGTCCAGAGGAGCAGCATCGTGACAGGCGCACCCCACGCATGGACGGCCGCGGGCACGATGATGGCCGAAGAGAAAAACGCGAGGATTGCCGAGAGCGCCGAGGCCACGACGAAGACCGACATCCCGAGCACCGGCCGCCTGTCGATGATCCCCTCGACCATGCCGAGAAACTGGAGGAGTCGTGTGTGGAGGGCATCGGACTGGGCGAGCGCCGCGAGTCCGACGCAGAGCAGGATCAGCAGCAGGACCCGCTTCCAGACGGACGCCCGTCCGGCGTCCGCTTCGGATCCCGACAGTGACTCTGGCATCAAGGGAGGCTCGAATCTACCATACGGGAATGCTCTTTCGGGGCGACTTCCTGAATGGTCTCGCCGCAGGCCGCTTGCGTCTCGCTTTTCGCCGTTGGACGCGCCCCAACGTGCGCGCAGGCACCATCATGCGCACGGCGATTGGGCTCGTCCGCGTCGACGAGGTCGCCATTGTCGACTTGGCGGCGGTATCGGCGCACGAAGCGGATCTCGCGGGCTTTCAGTCGGCCGATGCCCTCCGTGCAGACCTGCCCGTCGGCGAAGGCGAGGTCTACCGGATCGCGCTTGCCTATGCCGGGCCGGACCCCAGGATACAGCTCAGAAATGAGGCCGCGCTCTCGCCGGCCCAGTGGGAAGAGGTCGAGGGGCGGCTCCGCCGGATCGACGCGGCCAGCCGTCGAGGTGCGTGGACACTGCAAGCGCTGGCCCTCATCGCCGAACACCCCGGTGTACGGGCCGCACGCCTCGCGCCGTTGCTCGACCGCGAGACGCTTGCCTTCAAGCGTGACATCCGTGCGCTGAAGGAGCTCGGCCTGACCGAGAGCCTCGAGGTCGGCTACCGGCTGTCGCCGCGCGGACGCGCAGCGCTCGCTCGGTTGACGCAAAGAGAGAGCGACGGGACTACGGCCGGGCCCGGACGACCAGAGCCCCCCGCATCTTCAGGCAGCCCTCGTCGGCCTTGAGATCGCACACGAACGGAAACGTCCCGGCTCGTTCGGCCCTGAATTCGAAGGCCACCGTCTGACCCGGCCCGACGCGTTTCGCGATGCGGTACGCCTCGATCGTCAAGCTGTGCGCGATGTCCACGCTCTTCAGCTCGATCGTAACCAGGTCTCCTTCGTTGACTTCGATGCGGGCGGGTTCGAAACGGTAGCGGCTGGCAACGACGGTGAAGGGGCGCGTCGAGGAGCCCTGCTGCTGCCCAGCGATGGCATGGCCCTGAGGAGACACCGACGTGGCTGACGCCCAAAGCGCCAGCAGCAGCACGAGGCGAGGGCGCGGGTTCATCGTCGCGATTGTACGATGAACCCGCCGAAACGAGCTGAGCCTTAAGCCACGCCGCCTTCGGCCTGCAGAAGGGCCTTGCGGCTCAGGCGAATCTTTCCCGTGGGATCGATGTTGATGACCTTCACGAGGATCTGTTCGCCTTCCTTCAGCTCATCGCGCACGTCCTTGACGCGGTGGTTCGCGATCTCGGAAACGTGCAGGAGGCCGTCGGTTCCCGGCATGATTTCCACGAACGCGCCGAAGTCCGTGATCCGCTGAATCTTGCCGAGATACGTCTTGTTCAGCTCGGGCGTGGCCGTCAGCTCCTGGATGATGGAGATGGCCTTCTGCGCCGAGTCGCCGTCGGCCGAGGCTACGTTCACGCGGCCGTCGTCTTCTACGTCGATCTTCACGCCAGTCCGCTCGATGATGCTGCGGATCATCTTGCCACCCGGCCCGATGACGTCCCTGATCTTGTCCACCGGGATCCGGATCGTGACGATGCGCGGCGCGAATGCGGAGATGGACTGACGAGACTCGGCGAGCGCCTCCTTCATCTTGTCGAGGATGTGCAGCCGTCCGCGGCGCGCCTGATCGAGCGCCTTGGTCATCACCTCGGTAGTGATGCCGCCCACCTTGATGTCCATCTGAAGGGCCGTGATGCCATCGGCCGTGCCGGCCACCTTGAAGTCCATGTCGCCGTAGTGGTCTTCCGCGCCCGCGATGTCGCTCAGCACGGCATACTTGCCCGTCTTCTCGTCCATCACGAGGCCCATCGCGATGCCGGCCACCGCGTGCTTGAGCGGCACACCGGCGTCCATCATCGCGAGCGAACCGCCGCAGACCGAGGCCATCGACGACGACCCGTTCGACTCGAGGATGTCCGACACCACGCGGATGGTGTACGGGAACTGCTCCTCGGTTGGAAGGAGCGGCGTCAGCGAGCGTTCTGCCAGCGCGCCGTGTCCGATCTCGCGCCGGCCGGGCCCGCGCAGGAACGCCACTTCGCCGACCGAGAACGGCGGGAAGTTGTAGTGGAGCATGAAGCTCTTCCACTGCTCGCCCTCGAACGTCTCGATCTTCTGTGCATCGTCGGCCGTGCCGAGCGTGCAGGTGACGAGCGCCTGCGTCTCGCCTCGCGTGAAGACGGCCGAGCCGTGAGTCCGCGGCAGCACGCTCGTCTCGATCCAGATCGGGCGGACCTCGTCGAACTTGCGGCCATCGAGCCGTACGCCGCGCTCCAGGACTTCGTCTCGCAGGACCTTTTCCTTGAGGTCCTTGAAGATCTGCTTCGCGTCGGCCTTGCGCTCGGCCTCGCCTTCGGGCAGGCCGGCGACGAGATCGGCGAGGACCTTGTCGACGCGCCCATAGTTGTCGAGCTTGTCCCGCACGCGCATGGCTTCAGCGAGGGACCCGAGCACCTTGCCCTCGACTTCGCCGTAGAACGCCGGATCGATTTCCTTCTTGGTGACCTGGAGCTTCGGCTTTCCGGCGTCCTTGGCAAGCGCGTCGATGCCACTGACGATCGCCTTGATGGCAGCGTGGGCGGCATTCAGCGCTTCGACGACCTGCGCCTCGGTGACCTGTTTGGCGCCCGCCTCGACCATGACCAGACCGTCCATGGTGCCGGCCACGACGAGGTCGATCAGGCTCTGCTTCCGCTCGGCAAAGCTCGGGTTGATGACGTACTTGCCGTCCACGAGCCCGACGCGGACGCCGGCGATCGTCTTCTGGAAGGGGATCTCCGACAGCGCCAGCGCCGCCGAGGCGCCGGTGATGGCCAGCACGTCCGTGTCGTTCTCGGAGTCGGCGGACAGTACCAGCGCGATGATCTGCGTCTCGTAGCGCCAGCCAGACGGGAAGAGCGGCCGGATGGGCCGGTCGATGCAGCGGCTGGTCAGGACTTCCTTCTCGGCGGCCTTCCCTTCGCGCTTGAAGAAGCCGCCAGGGATGCGTCCGGAGGCGTAGGTGTACTCGCGGTAGTCGACGGTGAGCGGGAGGAAATCGATGCCTTCCCGCGCGCTGGCCGCACGACAGGCCGTGACGAGCACGACCGAGTCGCCGGACCGGATGATGACGGAACCGCCGGCCTGCTTCGCGAGCTTGCCGGTTTCAATATGGATGGTCCTCGGACCGATCGTGATGTCACGCGTATGCATAGTGTCGGGAACCACGGCTACTTCCGGATGTTGAGGCGCTTGATCAGGTCGGCGTAGCGCTGAGCGTCCTTCGCCTTCAGGTAGTCGAGCAGCCGGCGCCGGCGCCCGACGAGCATCAGCAGACCGCGGCGCGAATGGTGGTCCTTCGCGTGGGCCTTGAAGTGTTCGGTGAGGTAGTTGATGCGCTCGCTGAGGATGGCCACCTGGACTTCAGGCGACCCGGTGTCTGCTTCGTGTGTCTTGTAGGAGCCAATCAGCTCGGTCTTGCGGTCTTTGGTCAACGCCACTGGACTCGTCCTCCACGCACGCCCCAGACCCCTTGCCGGATCCGGATGCGCCGTCTGTCAGGAATTCTTTTAGTCGAACAAGCTCAATATGTTACCCCAAGACAACTGATGGATGCAAAACCGGGCTCGCGCTGTGCGCGGCCTGCCAGGTTGCCAGGGCCAGGAGCTCGCCGGAGGGCGTCAGCAGCCGCACGGGCGGGAGACCTTCGTGGCCACCGGCCGGCGGTGCGGGCGGCACTCGCTCCGCAAAGTCCCGAGCCATCAGGACTCGCCCTTGTACCGTGTGCCGGACCCCCTCTTCGGAGAGGACCAGAAGAGGGAAGTCCGAGAGCATTGCGGACATTGGGATGAGATGTTCCCGAGCCAGCTCGGGCCGGCGATCCAGATTGCCGAGGGGCACCGCCGCCTCGATCAGGGCCGATCCGCTCCTCGTCCTGCGGAGACCGGCAAGATGGCCGCCGGTCCCGAGCGACACACCAAGATCCTGGGCCAGGGCGCGCACATAGAAGCCCGCCGAGCACTCGACCCGGAGCCTGACGAGATCGCCGTCCACGCCGAGAAGGTCGAGGGAATGAGTGGTCACGGACACTGGGGCGGGCAGGGCAGGCGAGGCGGGCAAGGCCGGCGAGGTGGGCAGGAGGCTTGACGCATGAAGCGCTCCTGCCTGCCCCGCCCGCCCAGCCTGCCCCGCCCGCCCTTGTCTGCGCGCCAGCACGTAGCTGCGTTCTCCACCGATCTTCTTCGCCGAGAATGCGGGCGGTTGCTGCAGGAAGGTACCGCGGAAGGCGTGCAGTGCGGCCTCGACGGCCGCGCGGTCGGGGAGCTGGCCGTTGAAGACAGGGCCGACAGGCTCGCCTGCCGCGTCTGCGGTCGTCGTGGCGAACCCGAGCCGGACGACGGCCTCGTAACCCTTGGAGGCGCTGCTCAGGAAACGCGCGAGGCGGGTCGCGCGGCCCAGCACGACTGGGAGCACACCGCTTGCCGCGGGATCGAGCGTCCCGGTATGGCCAATTCGGCTCTCGTGGAGCAGCCGGCGAACCCGGGCCACGACGTCATGCGAGGTCGGCCCTGCGGGCTTGTCGATGATCAGGAGGCCGTCCATCACGGGGCTGAACCGTTCAATTGCAGGGTTGCAGGGTTGCAGGATTGCAGGATGTAAACGAAGTTACGACCCGCTAGATCCTTCCTGCAATTCTGCAATCCTGCCATCCTGCAATTCCACGGCGTGCTGCACCCGCTGCACGAAGTCGCGCCTCAGGTCCTCGAGCGATCCGGTGCCGTTGCAGCCGGCGGCATTCTTGTGGCCGCCGCCGCCGTACTCCCGTGCAACGGCCGCGATGTCGATGGCTCCCTTCGAGCGCATGCTCACACGGGTACTCGTGCCGATCTGTTTCCTTGAAGAAGATGACGGCCTGGATTTCCTTGACGGTCAACGGCAGGTTGATCAGGCCGTCGGTGTCTTCGTACGTCCCGCCGGCCTCGCGCGCCATTCTCGGGTTGAGGTGCACGATCGCGATGCGGCCCGTCTCGTCGATCTCCATCCCGCTCAGGACCGCCCCGAACAGCTTCAGCCGGCCCATGTTGTTGCTGTCGTACACGCTGCGTGCAACATGGACCGGGTCGACGCCAGCCTCGATGGCCTGGCGGCAGATGTCGAACGTCCGCGGCGAAATGCTCGAATAGTGAAACGAACCCGTGTCCGTGAGAATCGCCAGGTAGACGTGAGTGGCGATCTCGCGCGAGAAGGGCACGCCCAGCGCGCCGACCAGGTCGAAGACCATTTCGCCGCAGGCCGCGGCTGTGGGATCGAACCAGTTGAGCTGGCCGTACTCGCTGTTGCCCTGGTGGTGATCGATGTTGATGACGAAGAACCGCTCGAAGCCGGACACGCCGGTGCGGGCGAGATCACCGCACTCCATGATGATCGCGGCGTCGAAGTCGCCCTCGACGGACGCGGCGATTTCGATGTCCTCGACGCCTGGGAAGGTCCGGAGGGGCGGAGGGGCGGCGTCGGCGTTGATCAGCCGCACATCTTTCCCCAGGGCGCGCAGCGCGTAGGCCATTGCGAGCTGCGACCCGATGGCATCGCCATCCGGGCGGGCATGCGACGACAGCACGAACCGCTGTCGCGAGCGAATGGCGGCCGCGATCCGCGAAGGTTCAGTCCCGTTCGTCATCGGGTCTTGTGGGGTTTGCAGCGCCGGCGGCCTCATCATCCTCATCCACCACCGGCCGGTTCCCCTCGGCGGCGTGCAGCTCGCTCAGGATCTGCTCGATGCGGTCCTGGCCGGCCACCGAGTCGTCGTAGATGAACCGGAGCTCGGGCGCCCGGCGCAGGCGCAGCCTGGCGCCGATCTGCCGGCGGAGGAAAGGGGCGGCCCGCTCGAGCGCCCGGGCGCTCCCGGCCCGCGCCTTCTCGTCGCCGAGCACCGTGTAGTGGACCCGCGCCAGCTGCAGGTCGGGCGTCACCTGGACCCGGGTGAGCGTGATGAACCCGATGCCGGGATCGTGCACCTCGCGCGCCAGCAATGTCGCCAGCTCTCCGCGAATCTGATCAGCGACACGGTCCGGGCGGGAGCCTTGCGACATGCAGACTTGATTCTTGTGGTTCAGGGTTCAACGTTCAAGGTTCAAAGTGCTGTTCAGAGGTTCTTCGTTCAACGTGCTCGGTTCAGTCAGGGCCGAGCAGCGACTGAACCGGGAACCCAGCACCTTGAGCTGAGAACCCAGAACAGCACCTTGAACCTTGAACCCTGAACTTTGAACCTGAGCTTGACGACGGCCGAAGGCACCCTACGCCGTCACCGCCACGCGCTCCATCGTGAAGACTTCGATGCGGTCACCCACTCTCATATCGTTGTACTTGTCGAAGCCGATGCCGCACTCGAAGCCGTTCTTGACCTCGCTCACATCGTCCTTGAAACGGCGGAGCGAGCCGATCTTGCCCTCGAAGACCACCACGTTGTCGCGCAACAGGCGGGCCTGGGTATCGCCGGACCGTGTAATGCGCCCTTCGGTGACCAGGCAGCCCGCGATGGTGCCGAACTTCGGCACCTTGAAGGTGTCGCGTACTTCAGCCACGCCGATCCGCACTTCCTTGAAGGTGGGATCGAGCATGCCCTCCATGGCCTTCTTCATCTCGTCGGTCACGTTGTAAATGACCGAGTGGAGCCGGATATCCACCGCCTCGCGAGAGGCGAGATCCTCGGCGTTGCGATCGGGCCGCACGTTGAACGCGATGATGATGGCCTTCGAGGCAGACGCAAGCAGCACGTCGGACTCGTTGACCGCGCCGACGCCGGCGCGGATGATGCGAATCTTCACCTTTTCGTCGGTGAGCTTGGTCAGCGTGTCGGCCAGCACCTCGGCCGATCCCTGCACGTCGGCTTTGAGAATGATCGGCAGTTCCTTCATGCCGCCTTCGGCCAGCTGGGCCTGCAACGACTCCAGCGTGAGTCGGCCGCCCTTGGCGCCGAGCGCCCGGACCTTCGCCTGTTCCTGACGGAACGTCGCGATCTGTCGCGCCTTGGCGGCGTCGGCCAGAGCCTGGAACGAATCGCCAGGCTGCGGCAGGCCGGTGAGGCCCAGCACTTCGACCGGCGTGGACGGACCCGCGGACTTGGTCTGCCGTCCCCGGTCGTCGATGAGCGCCCGCACTTTGCCGACCACCGGGCCGGCAATGAAGGTGTCGCCCACGTTCAACGTTCCGTCCTGAACGAGGATCGTCGCGACGGGGCCGCGACCCTTGTCGAGCTTGGCCTCCAGCACCGTGCCGGACGCATTCCGCCTCGGGTTGGCCTTCAGGTCGCCGATGTCAGTAACGAGCAGAATCATCTCGAGCAGCAGGTCGAGATTCTGCTTCTTCTTCGCCGACACCTCGACGGTAACGGTCTTGCCGCCCCACTCCTCGGGCATCAGGTCGAGCTCGGTCAGCTCGCGCTTGACCCTCTCGGGGCTGGCGCCGGGTTTGTCGATCTTGTTGATCGCCACGATGATCGGCACGTTGGCCGCCTTCGCGTGGTCGATCGCTTCGCGCGTCTGCGGCATCACGCCGTCGTCGGCCGCCACGACCAGAATCACGATATCGGTGACCTTGGCGCCGCGCGCACGCATCATCGTGAACGCCGCGTGGCCGGGCGTGTCGAGGAACACGATGTTCCGGTTGTTGATGGTGACGTGGTACGCGCCGATGTGCTGCGTGATCCCGCCGGCCTCGCGCTCGGCCACCCGTGCCTCCCGGATGGCATCGAGAAGGCTCGTCTTGCCGTGGTCCACGTGGCCCATCACGGTGACGACGGGCGCGCGGGTCACGATGTCCTCCGACCGCGACTCTTCGGTGTCGGTCTTGGTCAATTCCTCTTCGAAGCTGCGCAGCTCGACGTCGGCGCCGAACTCCCGGGCCAGCATCGTCGCCGTCTCGGTGTCGAGCGTCGAGTTGATCGTCATCATCAACCGCTTCATCAGCAGCTTGGCCAGCACGTCCTTCACGCGCAGATCGAGCTTGTCAGCCAGATCCTTCACGGTCATGCCCTCGGCGAGCGTGATCGTGCGCGTGACGGGCGGCGGCGACGCCGGCTGTGCCGGCGCCGACGGACGCGGCGACTCGCGGCGCGGTCCGGCGGCAGGCCGGCCGAAACCGCCCGGCCGCATCGGCGGGCGCGGTGGCATTCCCGGCCGCTGCGGATACTGTCCCGGGCGCGGCGGCATTCCCGGCTGCTGCGGCCGGATCGGCTGCGACGGCAGCGGCCTGGGGCCGCCGGGCGTCGGTCGGGCCGTAGGGCCCGGGTACGGCGGGCGCGGCGCCACGCCGCCGGGACGTACGCCGGGAGCGGCCGGCCGTGCCGGTGCTCCGGGGGCGGCCGCACCAGCAGGCTTCGCCTGAACCGGCGCGGCGGGGCGCGGCTGAGGCCGCGGCACGACGCGCGGCGCCGGCTGTGTGGGGAGCGGCGGCGTCGGCGTCGTCGGCCGCTGCTCTTCGATTCGCAGCCGGAGCGTTGGCGGCACCACGCGGCCATGAGCCGACGCGGGCCTGGCCGGCGGCGCCGCCGCTGGTGCGGCGGCGAGTTGCGGCGCAGCGGGTTCTTGTTCAGCGACGGCCGGTGCGTCCTCTTCGGCGGGGACTGCTGGCGCTGAGGCGGCTGCGTCGGTTTCGGCGACCTCGGCCACCGCTTGCGGCGGCGTTTCCTCGACGGCGGCGGCCATCGGCTCGGCAGCCTCCGCCAGGCTCGCGGCCTCTGCCGGCGCGGCGGGTTCGGCGGCCGCGGCCACATCACCCTCCGGCGGCGGCGCGATCGGTTTCGCGGTCTTGACGAGTCGCGGTGGCGGCAGGGGTGGGGCCGTCGGCTTCGGCGGCTCCGGTGCTCGCTTCGCCGGGGCCGCGCCCTTCTTGGCTTTCGGCGCCGGGGTCTCGGCAAAGATGTCACCGGTCGGCAGCACGACATTCCGCTGGCGGGCCAGCCGGTCGACGAACTGCCGTGCCACGACCTCTTCGATCGTGCTCGACGCGCTCTTGACCTCGATGCCGTGATCGCGCTTGAGCAGCGCCGTCACTTCCTGGCTCGTGGTGCCGAGCAGCTCCGCGACTTTATAGATCCGGACAGTTGACAACGGTGACCTCTAAGATTCGGGCGCTTCGTCCACCGGGGCACTCTCACCGCGCGCCGCGGCCAGAATCTTCTCGGCGGTCTTGCCGCCGATGCCCGGGATCTCCGACAGTTGTTCCACGCTCGCCGCGACGACCGCCTCGGGCGTTGCGAGACCGGCCTCGACGAGCTTCCGGACCGTTTTCTCGCCGATGCCTTCGAGCGTGTAGGGCAGTGCGGCGGGGGCGTCGGCGCCGCCTTCGGACGTGGCCTCCTCGGTCGCTCCGCCCTCGCCGACGCCGTCCTCGGCTGCGGTGCCGGCTTCGAGGCCCTCGAACTGCGCCTCGACTTCCTTGCGCTTCTCTTCTTCGCTCTTGATATCGATCCGCCACCCGGTCAGCTTCGCTGCCAGCCGGACGTTCTGCCCTTTCTTGCCGATCGCCAGCGAGAGCTGCTTGTCTTCGACGACGACTTCCATGACACGCTCGGCGTCGTCGACGATCGAGACCCGCTGAACCTTGGCCGGGCTGAGGGCGTTGGTGACGAACAGAATCGGATCGTCGGAAAACTCGACGATGTCGATCTTCTCGCCGCGCAACTCACGGATGATCGACTGGACGCGTGTGCCCTTCATCCCGACGCAGGCACCGACCGGGTCCACATCACGCTCGCGCGAGAAGACCGCGACCTTGGCCCGGTCCCCGGCCTCGCGCACGGCTCCCCGGATCATCACGGTCCCGTCGTAGATCTCGGGCACTTCCTGCTCGAAGAGCTTGATGAGCAGCGCCGGATCGGTGCGCGAGAGCACGATCTGCGGGCCCTTGGCGCTGCGGTTCACGCCCTTGATCACCGTGCGAATGCGGTCCGCGGGCGAGTAGCTTTCGGCGCGCGACTGCTCCTTCCGTGGCAGCACCGCCTCGATGCGGCCGACTTCCAGGATGATGTCGCCGTTCTCGAAACGCTTCACGGTGCCGTTGACCACCTCGCCGATCCGCTGGTTGTACTCCGCGAAGATGTTCTCGCGCTCCGCCTCGCGCACCTTCTGGAAGATGACCTGCTTGGCCGTCTGCGCGGCGATGCGGCCCAGCACTTCGGTGGGCTTGGGGAATTCCATTTCGTCGCCGAGCTCGATGCTGTTGGCGACGTCGTCTCCGTAGAGCTGCTGATACATCTGCCGCGCTTCGTCGATGGCAATCTCGACGGCCGGGTTTGCCACCTCCTGCACGACCTGCTTCAGCGCGAACAGGTCCACCTGCCCCGTGTCGGTGTTGAAGCGTGTCTTCAGGTTCTCGCCCGTCTTGTAGTACTTGCGCGAGGCGGTCGCGACCGCCTCTTCGATGGCGGTGATGACGACGTCGGGCTCGATGCCCTTCTCTTTGGCCAGCGCCTCGATCGTCTGTTGCAATGGATTGGAAGACACTAGAACTCCACCTCGAGATTCGCACGCGTAATGACGGCGAATGGCACTCGGTGCCCCCGCCCGTCGTCTGTCTCGATCGTCACCACCCCGTTCTCGTCGAGGCCCCCCAGCCGGCCCCTGAAGAACGTCTGCCCGTCAACCGCTTCGGCGAGCACGACCTTCGCCCGCCGGCCCGCGAATCGCTCGTAGTCGGCCGCCTGCCGCAGTGGGCGATCCAGGCCCGGCGACGAAACCTCGAGGACGTAGGCGGTCGGCACCACGTCGTCTACGTCGAAAATCGCGCTCAGATCGCGGCTGACCCTGGCGCAGTCGTCCACGCTGACGCTGTCCTCCGCCGTGGCCCCTGAACCTGGCCGGTCGAGCTGCACTCTGAGCACCATGCCGCTGGCTTCCCGGCGGTATTGGACGTCGAAGATCTCCAGCCCGTAGCTGGCTGCCACCCGGGTGGCCAGCTCCCGCACTCGCTCGACGACTGACGTTTCGCGTCGCATGGCCGAAGACCGGCTTCCCAAACAAAAAAAGTGGGCACACGCCCACTTCGGTCCTACCCCCAGGCTCGAACACAAAATTATAGCACGGCTACATGACCGGTCGGGCCAGCAGATCGTAGCCTCGCGCGCCCACGATTTGAACCTCAGCGAATTCCCCGGCCCGGAAGCTCGAGGGATCACACTCGGTCAGGTACACCACCGCGTCGATATCGGGCGCCTGGGAGGCCAGCCGGGCCTTCAGCACCAGGTCGTGGTCTCCCGACGGGCCATCGACGAGGACACGGGTCCGCTCGCCCACCCGTGCGCGCATCCGCCGGCCGACCAGCCGCTTCTGAAGGCCCATGACCCGGGTCCGCCGCGCCGACTTCGAACGCGCCGGCACGTCATCGACCAGACCGTGGGCCGATGTGCCTTCCTCGTGGGAGTACGTGAAGACGCCGACGTGGTCGAAGGCGTGGTCCGAGACGAAGGCGCAGAGCTCATCCACATCGGCCGTGGTCTCGCCAGGGAACCCGACGATGAAGGTCGTGCGGAGCGCAACGCCCGGCACCCTGTCGCGAATCCGTCCAAGCAGACGATCGTACTTCTGCCGGGTGCCCGGCCGCTTCATGCGCTTGAGCACGGGGTTGGACGCGTGCTGCAGCGGCAGATCAATGTACTTGCAGACCTTGTCACACTCCGCCATCGCTGCGAGCGTGTCGTCGTCGATCGTCGTGGGGTAGAGGTAGAGGAGACGGATCCACTCCAGGCCGTCGATCGTGTTCAACTCCCGCAGCAGGCGGGCGAGCGCGCCCCGTTCATTCCGATCGATTCCGTAGAAGGTTGTGTCCTGCGAAATCAGCAGCAGTTCCTTGACCCCGCGCCCGGCAAGCGCGCGGGCCTCTCGCACGATCGAATCCGAGGGCCGGCTTCGGTACGCGCCCCGCAGCGTTGGAATGATGCAGAACGCGCACTTGTAGTCGCAGCCTTCGGCCACCTTCAGATACGCGAAGTGCCGCGGCGTGGCGAGCAGGCGCGGCGTCTCGGCGTCGTAAATGTAACTGGGACGATCCGAACGGTGCTCGGTGCTCGGTGCCTGGTGCCCGGTGCTGCTCTCCCGGTTCCCTGTTCCCGGTTCTCCGTTCATGGCGCCGTTTCGGAAGAACGTGAGCGGGGAGGTGCCGCGGGCGGTTGCGGCTCCGCCGATCGCCTTGACGATGTCGGGAACTTCGCCGGTGCCGAGGATGGCGTCGATCTCGGGGATCTCGGCGCGCAGTTCATCGCGGTACCGTTCCGCGAGACAGCCGGTCACAATCAGGCGCTGACAGGCGCCATCTTTCTTGTGCCTCGCCATCTCGAGAATGGCGTCGATCGACTCCTGTTTCGCGGCATCGATGAACGCGCAGGTATTCACCACGAGCACATCCGCGCCCTCCGCGTCGCGCGTCAGCTCGTGCCCGGCTTCCTGCGCCAGTCCTAACATGACCTCGGAGTCCACGAGATTCTTTGGACACCCGAGGGAGATCAAGCCAACCTTCAATTTACAAACTCCAATTTACAATTCCCAATTCGTTTCCCCAGTCCCGAGTCCCGAGTCCCCAGTCCCAGTCCCCATGTCCCCGTCAGTCCCGAGTCCCGTCAGTCCCAGTCCCGAGTCCCGAGTCTACGGGTACAGCCGATACAGCATGCGCGGAAACGGGATCGTTTCGCGGACGTGCTCCAACCCGCAAATCCAGGTGACCGCCCGCTCGATGCCCATCCCAAACCCGCCGTGCGGCACCGAGCCGTAGCGGCGGAGGTCGAGGTACCATTCGAACGCTTCTTGAGGCAGCTGGTGCTCCTCGATGCGCTTGAGCAGGAGATCGAGATCGGCCAGCCGCTCGCCGCCGCCGATGATCTCGCCGTAGCCTTCCGGGGCGAGCACGTCCACACCGAGCGACAACTCGGGACGATCGGGGTCGGGCTTCATGTAGAACGCCTTGATGGCTGACGGGTACCGATGGACCATCACCGGCCTGTCGAACTCGGCAGACAACGCGGTCTCGTCCGGGCCGCCGAAGTCTCCGCCCCACTGGATCGCCAGGCCCTTGGCCTGGAGCCGCTGAACCGCCTCGTCGTAAGTGATTCTCGGAAATGGCGCCTGCACGCGCTCGAGCGGCGCAGTGTCGCGTTCGAGCACCTTGAGCTCGCGCGCGCGACGCTCGAGCACGCGGGCGACGATCGCGACGATGAACGCCTCGGCCAGTTCCATCACGTCGTCGATGGAGGCATAGGCCATTTCGGGCTCGACCATCCAGAACTCGGTGAGGTGGCGCCGCGTCTTGGATTTTTCGGCGCGGAACGTCGGGCCGAAGCAGTACACGCGGCCGAGCGCCATCGCGTTGGCTTCGTTGTAGAGCTGCCCGCTCTGCGTGAGATACGCCGTCTGATCCTCGAAATACTGCGCCGGAAACAGCGTGGTCGTGCCCTCGCAAGCCGCCGGCGTGAAAATCGGCGTGTCGGCGAGAATGAACCCGCGGTTGTTGAGGAAATCGCGCGTCGCGTTGATGATCTCGTGTCGGATCCGCAGGATGGCCTGCTGCCGTTCGGCGCGGATCCAGAGATGGCGGCGGTCGAGGAGAAAGTCGACGCCATGTTCCTTCGGCGTAATCGGATAGTCGTGCGACGCGCCGACGACCTCCAGGCTCTTGACGTCGATCTCGTAGCCGCTCGGCGCCCGCTTGTCGGCGCGCGCCGTCCCCGTGACGATGACCGACGTTTCCTGACCCAGATGATCCGCCGTTGCGAACAACTCATCGCCGACGGCAGCCTTTGACATCACCGCCTGGATGAAGCCAGAACCGTCTCGCAGGATGAGGAAATGAATCTTGCCGCTCGACCGCCGGTTGTGCAGCCACCCCTTGATGGTGACCTCTTCACCCTCGTGCTTGCCGATGTCTTCGATGAAAACGTGCATAGTGTTCGATCAGTCGTAAGGTTCAGTCCACCAGGAGACGTTCCATTCGCTGCCTCGCCTTCCTGGCGAGAGCGAGGCGGGCCTTCGTGGACCCGTGCGGAGCAAGCTCGAGCACCAGGGGACCGTCGAAGCCAACCTTCTGCACGGCCGTGAGCGCTCCCGGCCAGTCGATTGTGCCCTCGAACGGGATCAAATGCTCGTCGGCCCGGGCCCGATTGTCGTGCAGGTCGACCGCCAGCAGGTGCTCGGACACGGTCTCGATCGCTTCCACCAGGTCCCCCTCCATGTGCGCGTGCCCGAAATCCAGGCAGATGCCGGCAGGTTCGTCGAGGACTTCCTCGACAAAGTGCACGAGCGACCCCGACCGGGAGAGCTCGTTGGGAATCACCTCGACGGCGACCTTCACGCCCAGCGGAGCGGCAAGCTCCTGCAGCGCCTCGATGCTCCGCCGTGCGGCGTCCCGGCCGTTGTCTCCAGGCGCCGGGTTCTGCCACCGCGGCAGGCCCAGATGCACGACCAGCACCCGGAACGGCACACGGCGGGCGATGAACAACGCCTGTTCAGCTTCTGCCAGCGCCTTCGCGCGGACCGCCGCATCGGTGCTCGCCAGCGTCAGCAGGTCGCCCCACCGGCCGCCCTCGAACCGCCCGCCAACCGGGGCATGGACGCTGCAGAGCTCTAGTCCGCCTTCTCCAAGCCACTGTCGCAGGTCCGTGGCCGCCACTTCACTGTGGTAGTCGAAGTGCGTTCGCGTCGCCACCAGCTCCACCGCCTCGAACCCGTGCGCCGCCACGTCCAGCAAGTGCTCGCGGCGCAGCCTTTCATTGTGGAACAGATGCGTCGAAACGCCGAAGCGTCGAGGCTTCGCCACCTCAGAAGCTACCGCAGTTCTTCGACGTGGCTGGCGAGCAGCCCGCGCAACCGGTCGAAGCGCTCGTACTTGCCCAGGTTGGTCCGGGCGTGGCGGAGGGTACGCGGCATGTACTGGATGTAGACGGGGTTGACCCTGGTCGTGGTCTGGTAGCCGAAGGTGCCGAGAGCCTTGAGATTCCGCTGGAGAGCCATCAGGTCGAACCTGCGCCTGAATTCGTCCGCGCCCTCCGCGCGCTTGAGCGCGAGGAAGTAGGCCACCAGCTCGTCGAGCTGCTCGTCTGGCAGATCAACATACGAGTCGCGCAGCAGCGAAACCAGGTCGTAGGTGTCGGGACCCAGCCGCGCGTCCTGGAAGTCGATGATGTGCAGCCGACCCTTGTGCAGCATCAGGTTTCGGCTGTGGTAATCGCGGTGGCAGAGCACCCTGGGCTCCGCCGCGAGCTCGCCCGCAATGACGCCCCATTCCTCGTCGAGGGCCGCGCGCTCTGCCGGAGTGAGCCGGACGTTGCGATACCCCTCGACGAAGTGCTTGACGAAAAAATTGAGCTCCCACGTCAGCTTCTCGACGTCGAAGGCCACGCTGTAGGGCAGATATCGGTCCGAGGCCAGCTCGGCGCCGCGGCGCTGGAGCAGTTCAATCAGCGCGACAGCCTCGCGGTACAGCGCCGCGTGTTCAGCGCCTGTCGCCGCGCCGAGGTGGGCCTGGAGCGTGACATCCCCGAGGTCCTCGACCGCCAGCACACCGTCCTGGTCGGAGTGCCCGACGATGCGTGGAACTGGAAGGGGGATGGCGCTCAGGAGCTGCGCCACGTTGGCGAATGGGAGCGTCTCAAAATCGATGGCCGTAGCGTGAAGTGCCAGGACGATCGACTCGCCATCCGCAAGCAGCACGCGGAAGTAGCGTCGATCGGATGCGTCACCGGTCAGCGTCACCACCCGAGGCGATCGCGACGCCAACCCGCTGTCACGCAGGTAGCGATCGATGCGATCGCCAAGCAAACCTTCCGATCCTGCGAGTTCTGTCATGCGATTCTTGTCCGTTCGGCCTTCCTGGTGTCTTCGTGGCCCGTCTCTGATGTTCTGCTCTTGACGGCTACGTGATTGGCACGCTCTCGATGCCGTCCGGCGTAGCCAGCAGCACCGAATCACGATACTCCCGCCCAGTTGGCACACGCACGCCGTCGGTGACGATGCAGCCCTCCAGGCGACATCGCGGACCGATTGCCACGCGGTCCCAGAGGATGGACCGCGTGACCGTGGCCGACGCGTCGATGGTGTTGTCGCGCCCCTGGATTACGCGGTCCGCCGGGCCGCCCGCCAGAGCGAACGACGCTGCCACGTAGTCGGCCACCGTGCCCACGTCGTGAAACGTCACTTCTGAAACCATGCCACGGACGCGGCCGGGCTGATTGAGAATCAGCGCGTCGTACACGCCGGGCCCCGCCGCATGTCCGATCACGCCCCGCACGGCTCCCCGCGGCACCGAGCGGAATACCTCCGCTTCCACGATCTGCACGCCGATGAAGTGAAAGCTGCCTGCTGCCGCCGCGCCGCGCGGCACAAAGCCGGTGACCACGCCTTTCGAATCCATGTGCACACCGCCGTATTTGTGGGGCTCGAGGTTCGGAACGAGAGCCATGGTCACGAGCGCCTCTTCCGAAGCGTGTGCGGCGGCAAGGGCGGAAAGGCTGACGTCCGAGAGCGTGTCGCCGTTGACGATGGCAAACGTCGCGGCGTCGATGAGCGGCAGGGCATGTGCGGGTCCGCCGGCACTGCCCAGGATCTGCGGCTGTTCCCACGAATACCGCACCGTCGCGCCGAGGTCCTGCCCGTCGCCCACGACTGCCGCGATTGTCGCCGGCAGGTGGTGCAGGTTGAGCACAAGGCTGGTGGTGCCCTGCGCGACGAGGCTGCTGATGATGCGGCGGACCAGCGGCTCGCCGGCCACGGGGACTGCCGGTTTGGCGCGCACGCGCGTCAGCGGATCGAGCCGGCTGCCGATGCCGGCCGTCAGCACAAGCGCGTGCGACAGCCTATCCATTGAACAGCATGTCGGTCGCTGGCTGCTGCCGGCTCGCGCAATAGTCGAGGAACAGACGCCGGTACGAGTGAAGCACGTAGTCGGCTTCGGTGAACCCCAGGGCCTTGGCCGTTGTGCTGATGCCCTCCAGGCTGCCCTCGATCTCGACGAAGGTGCCGATTGGGGTGTCGTCGACGGCGATAACGACGTCGGTGCCCGCGAATTCTTCCCGGTACTTTTCGTAGCGGAACCAGACGGCGAAGCCCAGCTCGTTCAGGATGCCCATGAGAATGGCTGCATCCTGCACGCCTGTCTCGAGCTCCTCACGCAGCTTCGCGGTCGATGGCTCGACCGGTCCCTTGAAGGTCACGAAAGCCTGCCCGGGCTCCACTCGAAGACGGAGCGCGCAGCCGCGTCCCCGAAGGAACCCGTCGGCGGTATCGAGCAAGCTGTCCTGCTGCAGCCGGCGTTTCCCGCGCGGAGTCGCGCCCGTCGCCAGCACCGCCGTTCGCGCCTCGGACGCGCTACTGAACGGCAGCTTGATTTCGCGTTCGAGCGCCATCGCGTCCGTTATGTTACCCGTGCGCCGAAGGAGCCGCCGAGGAGCGCCGGCGCACCCACACCCTTGCCGAAGATCATCACCTTGAATGTGCTGCCCAGGCCCCCTGGCATGATCAGCGTCTTTGCGCCGCGCCGCTCGACGTCGGACAGCTCGCGTTCGCCCAGATGTTCGAGCAGCCCCATCAGGAAGTAGGTCTGGTCCATGAAACCGAGCGTCGTCAGCCCGCCTGCCTCCGCGACCCTGGCGACGGTCGTGAAGTCGACATGCGCCGTGATGTCTTGATCGCCCGGGTCCGCGAGCCACGCCGGGCCGCCGTGCCCGGCCTGCTCCGTCGTCGTGTGCCGCCGGAAGCTCGTGAGCGTGCCGCCGGAGTGCGAGGCGGAATAGAGCGTGGTTGCTGGATGTCCGTAGTCAATCAGAATCACGAATCCGCGGGTCAGCCGGCGGGCCGCCTCGGCGATCCAGTCGCGGGCCCGCAGGTTGATCTCGACCCGCCAGCCGGGTTCCAGCTCCACCTCGAGCGCAGCCAGGTATTGCTCGAGCTCCGGTGATGACACTGGCCCGTCACGGGCGATGAGACGGCCGGCCTCTTCGACCACATACGTCTCCAGCAATCCGCTCTCGCGCATGACCACCTGGTGCACCGGCATGGCATCCAGCAGTTCGTTGGCCAGGAGCACACCTTCGTATTGCCGCGGCAGTTCGCCGGACGACGAGACCAGGCGGCCGGCGTGAATCCCGAGGGTAGCCGCCTGCGCTTCACGAGCCTGGGGGCTGGCTTCTACCAGATGCAACCGAAGCCGCTGAAGGAGGGAAGGGTCGCGGGCTGCGATCGCGGCGAGGATGTCGGCGCTCAGCCGGCCGTTGCCCGCGCCGGCCTCGACCAGATCGAAGCCCGCGATGGGGCCGAGGACTCCGGCCATCTCGCCGATCTGCCTCGCGAGCAGTTCCCCGAAGATGGGGCCGACATCAACGCTGGTAAAAAAATCGCCCGTCCGCCCGGAACGCTGGGCGGCACGGGCGTAGTAGCCAAACTCGGGGTCGTAGAGTGCCATGTCCATGAACGCGGCCACCGTCAAGGGGCCGCGTTCACGCACCCGCTGAACAATCTGAAAACTCAAGTCAACGAGCGCCGGCTATTCCTTTCGGACCGTTACGAATACCTCCGTGTCGCCACGCCACACGAGGATCTGGGCGATGCGGCCCGCCTGGATCCGCTGCAGCGCGCGTCCCGCCTCCGAGGCGTTCGTGACGGCCTGCCGGTTGATCGACAGGATCACGTCGTTCGGGCGGAGTGCTCCTGCTGATGGCCCATTCGGATCCACGTCAGTGATAAGGGCGCCAGACGTGCCGGCGGGCAGCTCCAGGCTGCGCGCGCGCTGCGGCGTCAGGTTGGTCATGGCGAGCCCGAAGCTGTCGCCGCCCTGTTCCGCCGGTTCGTCGGACGGCGTCGCGCGGGTCTGACGGCCCTGTTCCGCCTCGAGGTCCAACTCTTCGACGACCACGTTGAGCGTGCGTTGCTTGGCATCGCGCATCAACTGGACCGGGACGGAGGTGCCGGGCTTGGTGGCCGTCACCATCTTCACCAGTTCGTTTGTGTTGGTCACGGGCCGGCCGTTGAACTCGACGATGACGTCGCCGGGCTCGATCCCAGCCTTGTCGGCGGCGCCGTTCGGGGCCACGCTCGAGATGAGCGCGCCGCTTCGCGTCTTGAGGCCGAACTCCTGGTAACCGTCGCGCGGAACCGCGCTGACCTGCACGCCGATCCGTCCGCGGATGACCTTTCCGGTATGCAGCTGCGGGAGCAGATCGCGCACGGTGTTGATCGGGATCGCGAAGCCGATGCCGATGTTCCCTTCGGCGCGGCCGTTGCTGATGATGGCCGTGTTCATCCCGATCACTTCACCGCGCAGGTTGAGCAGCGGCCCGCCCGAATTGCCCGGGTTGATCGCGGCATCGGTCTGGATCATTTCGCTCCGCCGCCCCACGGCTGTCTCGAACGGGGTCCGCTCGACCGCGCTGATCACGCCGACCGTCACCGTGTGGGCAAAGCCGAACGGGTTGCCGATGGCCATTACCCAGTCGCCGGCCGCCATCTGCGCCGAGTCGCCGAACTTGGCTTCCGGCAGCGGATGATTCGGCTTCTCGAGAAGCTGGATGAGCGCGCTGTCGGTCAGGGCATCCCGGCCAATGAGCTTCGCGTCGTACAACTGGTCGGTGTCCTCACCGAAGAGGGACACCTGGATCTTGCTGGCGCCTTCGACGACATGGTTGTTCGTGAGGATCAGGCCGTCCTTGCTGATGATGAAGCCCGTGCCCGCGGCGACCGTCGTCTGCTCGCGGCGGCGCCGGTTCGGCGCGCCCTGCGGCGGATCTTCCTGGTTCCCGTTGCCAGGAGGCTGGCCGAAGAAGCGCCGCAGCAGATCGTCGGGCGCACCGCCCCCGCCGAAGAACTCCGACAGGTCCTGGGAGCGCTGCGTCGTTTCGGTGCGGATGTTCACCACGATTGGCGACTGTGCCTTGGCCACGTTCCTGAACGTCTGCGCGTCGATAGGTCCGGTCACCGGCGCGCTGTTCATCGGCGGCTGCGCCAGCGACTGCGCCGACGATTCAGACGACAGGTCGAGCCTGGACGAAATCACCATCCCCACCGCCAGGGAGGACACGGCAATCAACAGGGCGTAGAACAGGGTGGTCTTGCGAGTGGACATCGTTCCTCCGAATGGCCTAGCCAAGCGCCAGAATTTCTTGCTGCCGGGGCCCCGTGACGGTGGCGTCGTGGTCCCCGACGATCACATTGATTTCCGACCGAACGCCGAACTCTGAAGAATAGACGCCGGGCTCGATGGTAAAGCCGGTGCCCGGAAGCAGCCGCCGATCGTCGTGCGTTTCGTAGTCGTCCATGTTGACGCCCGTACCGTGCACCGTTTCTCCGAGGCTGTGACCTGTACGGTGCAGGATCTCGTCGGCGTAGCCCGCATCTTTCAACACCGTGGACGCCTGACGGTCCACTTCCCAGCCATGCACGCTTCGTCCGGCCCGGACGGCCTTCTGCACCAGGTCCACCGCAGCGTCGCGCGCCGCCGCAACCGCCGCGAACGCCCTGGCAAAGCGCTCCGGTACCGCTCGCCCCGTGAATCCCATCCAGGTGATATCGGCGTACATCGCGCCGGGCTGTTTCAGCTTGCCCCAGAGATCCAACAGCACCAACTCCTCGGCGCGTATCGAACGGGACGCGCTCTTCGTCGGCAGATAGTGCGGGTTGCCGGCATTTTCCATGGCCGACACCATCGGGTCGGAATCGCTCACGAGACCTTCGTCCGCGAACCAGCCGGCCATGAGCTGTTGAACGTCGAACTCCGTCGTGGCCCGACCGTCTCGCACTCGCTCGGCGATGGCCTGGAATGCCTGATCCTTGATCCGGTGCAGCTTGTCGGAAGCCGAGCGATGCGTCGCGATCTCGCCTTCGTCCCATACGGCCGAAAAGCGCTGGACCAGATCACCCGACGACACGACGTCCACGCCAAGCTGGCGGATGCGTTCGACCGTACCGGCGTCCACCCGGGCGATGTACGGGATCGCGCCGCCGGGTGAGTACTCCATCGCCACCCGGCGCTGTCCGGCGAGCAGCCGGCCGAGCTCCACATCGAGTTGCAGGCGACCGGCGTACCGGGCGGTTGTCCCAGGGAGGTGGGCGAGTGTGCCCGATTCGATGCTGTGGACGAGCCCGCGTGGCTGGCCGTCGGCCGGGATGAGGTAGTACCAGCGGCGTGTGGCCAGATGGCCGCCCTGGCGCGCCACACCCGTGACGTCAGCGGCAATCGGGTTCAGGCCGCGGAAATCGTAGAGGAGCCATCCGTCGAGCCCCTCGGCCCTGAGCGCCGCCTGGATGGCGGAGAGCGGAAGGCTCCCTGCTGCGGCCTCCGGCGCCACGACGGCCGTCTCGTTGCCGGACATCAGTTCTCCAGTATAGCGCCCAACCGTGCCGGTATAATCGGCGAAGGTCGCCGCGCCTGAACCACTAACTGACGAAAGACAATCATCATGCGACGCCTCACATTGGCCGGGCTCCTGCTGGCACTCGCGGGGGCCGGGCTTGCCGGACAAACCAGCTCGGGCGGACAGCCCCCGCCCGACCTGCAGACCCCGTCGTTCAGGGTCCAGGTCGACTACGTCGAGGTGGACGCGCTCGTCACCGACGAGGCGGGCCGCTTCGTGCGGAACCTGACGAAGGACGACTTCCAGGTCTTCGAGGACGGGAAGCCGCAGTCGATTTCCACGTTCACGCTCGTCGATATTCCGGTCGAACGTCCCGATCGGCCGCTGTACACCGAGACTCCCATCGAACCGGACGTCGAATCCAACGAGCGCCCGTTCGACGGCCGCGTCTACGTGATGGTCCTCGACGACCTGCACGTGGACGCCCTCCGCTCGCAGCTCGTGAAGAACGCCGCGCGCCGCTTCATCGAGCGGAACCTCGGCGCCAACGACCTGATGGCCGTCATCTTCACGGGGGGCCGGTCGAACGCCGCGCAGGAGTTCACGAGCAACAAGCGCCTGCTCGTCGCCTCGGTCGACCGCTTTATTGGCCGCAAGCTTCAATCGGCCACGCTCGCGCGGAACGAGGAGTACTTCCGGCAGGCCGCCGGCGCCTTTCAGGACAACCGCACTCCGGACCCGTACGAACAGGAGCGCGCCTACAACGCGCAGGGCACGATGCGCTCGCTGCGGCAGGTGGCCGAGTGGTTTGCCGGCGTGCGCGGCCGCCGCAAGACGATGCTGTTCATCAGCGAGGGGATCGACTACGACGTCACCGACCTCATCCGCGCGCCGGACACGACCATGAGCTCGGCGTCGGTGATCCTCGACGACATCCGCGAAGCGATCCAGGCAACCGCGCGTTCCAACGTGAGCATCTATGCCATCGACCCTCGCGGACTGACCAGCATCGCGGACGAAACCATCGGCGTGACCGGCTTCGCCGTTGCCGACAATCCGGCCATGCGCGGGATTGGCCCCGGCGGCCTGATGAACGAGCTGCAGCTGTCGCAAGACAACCTTCGCGCGCTGTCCGAGGAGACCAACGGCTTTGCCATTGTCAACCGCAACGACCCCGGGGCCGAGTTCGATCGCATCGTCAACGACAACAGTTCGTACTATGTCCTGGCGTATTACCCGCCGTCGGACAAGAAGGACGGCAAGTTCCACCGCATCCAGGTGCGCGTCAACCGTCCCGGCCTGACCGTTCGAGCGCGCCGCGGCTACCTCGCGCCCAAGGGCAATAGCAAGCCGGCGGCGCCTCCGAAGACCACAGGCGGCGCCTCGCCGGCGTCAGTCGAGGCGCTCAACAGCCCGATCCAGGTGAGCGGCCTCACGATGAGGGCGTTTGCCGCGCCGTTCAAGGGCGGGGCGCCCAATGCATCCGTCCTGGTCGGTGTGGAAGTGCTCGGCCGCAACCTCTCCTACGAGGCCAACAACAAGCTCGAGTTGTCGTTCCTGGCGGTAGATGCGTCGGGAAAACAGCGTGCAGGGAAGACCGACACCGTGACGCTCAACCTGCGCCCGGAAACACGCGCGCGGGTCGAGCAGACTGGCCTGCGATTCCTGAACCGCATGGACCTCCCGCCGGGACGATACCAGCTTCGCCTGGCCTCGCACGACACCATGGGCGGGGCATCCGGGTCGGTCATTTACGACCTGGAGATCCCCGACTACTACAAGGCGCCGTTCACCATGAGTGGCCTCGTGCTCACGTCGATGTCGGCGGGCGCGATCATGACCGTCAAGGCCGACGAACAGCTGAAGGCCCTCCTGCCCGGGCCCGCGATTGCCACCAGGAGCTTTCCGCAGAACGATGAGCTCGCGCTCTTCACGGAGGTCTACGACAACGAAGGGCGCACGCCGCACACTGTGGACGTGATAGCCACGGTCCGGTCCGACGAAGGCACCATCCACTACAAGGTCGAAGAGGAGCACGACTCGAAGGAGTTTGCCGGAAACCGCGGAGGGTTCGGGTTTGCCACCCGGATTCCCCTGACCGCGCTTCCCCCGGGGCCGTACGTCCTGACCGTCGAAGCGCGATCGCGACTGGGCGACGGCCGGGAGGCGACGCGACAGGTCCGGTTCACCGTCACGGCGCCCACACGATGACGCATCTGTTGTTGATGCTGGCCATCGCGCTGCAGGGCGCCGCGGGACCGCGCGTTCTGGACACGGGCGATCAGAGCAACATGGACGACAGCCGCCAGGCCGTCGTCCGGACGGCCGGCGAGCTGGACGCGTTGTGGCGGCTCCATGCCCCTGACCGTCCCCAGCCCAAGGTCAATTTCTCGACCGAGATGGTGATCGGCGTGTTCATGGGCAGCCGGCCTTCTGCCGGATTCACCGTCGAGATTCTGAGCGTTGAGGAACAGGGCGGGGCGACGATCGTGCGCTACCGTGAGACCGTGCCACCGAGGGGCGGGATCGCGGCCCAGGTGATCACATCTGCCTACCAGCTGGTCGCCGTGCCCAGGCGCACTGGCGACGTCCGCTTCGAAAAGCAGCCCTAAGAAGAGGTTTGCGCCTGCGGCCATCCCGAGCCGAGGACAAGCAGATCCGAGGCAAGAGATCGGCGTCAGTTCGCGCCGGGGGTGGGGCCCCGGCGCCACTGAATAACGACTAAGGTTTGGCGCCGGGCGCCGGAGGCTTCGCGGTGGCGGGCGTTGCCGGCGCGGCCGCCGGAGCTTCGAGCTTCGGCACGCGCGTGGGCTTGACCGTCCCGTTCGCGTGGCTGAAGTTGAAGTTGTTGGCGTTCATGCCGTTGACCCACAGCGACTCGATCACCACCACCTTGACCTCGCCGACCTGCAAGAGACCCTCGACGATGCCGCGTCCGCCCGTGACCACGTTGTTGGCCTTGTCGTACCACGTCTCCGAGATCGTGAGGCGGGGAATGGGTCCGAGGGAGGTGTTCTTGACCGTAACCCGCGTTACCACCATGTCCTTGCCGCTGACTTTCTCGCGCTTCGTGACAGGCGCCGTGTACTCGAGCGCCGCTTCGCCCTTGACGGGCGGGGTGAACTTCTTGCCGGCCAGGACCGAGGTCATCGGCGGGGCCTGAGTCGCCTGACCCGCCGCAGCGGATCCGGCGCACAGGGATGTGGCAACCAGCGTCGCAGCGAAACGGATGCGTACGCGATTCATTTGACTCCTCCGGAGGTAAGACGCGCTTCTCTCGTGAACCTAAGACGGCCGATTATATAGCAGGGCCCGCTACATTTCCCCGTTCCAGTCCTCCGGCTCGGGGTTGACCGATCGGAAGATCTCCATGTGCCATTTGCCGCCTCCCCAGGGCTCGATCACCTCCGCGGCGACCACATCCACGAGAAGTTCCGAGAACAGCCGGCCCTCGGGGTCGCCCTCCAGGTGATAGGCGGGCTCGTCCCAGCCGAAGTTGGGGTAGAGCATCAGCGTGAGAAACAGGTCGTATCCATCGTCCACGACGATGAGCTGCCCGCAGGGACGCTTGAGGGTCGAGTGGTAGATGAGGTATTTCTCGGCGCTGTGCGCGCGAATGTACCGCTTGAGCGCGAACTCGCGCGCGACAATTTCCTCGACGGCGATCTTCTTGTCCCAGCAGTCGCGGCAGTATTTTTCCTCGCCCCGCGGTTCGGAGACTTCCTTGGCGCCGCAAAGCGCGCACTTCGACTTGACGACGGCCTTCCTGGGCATGAGGTAAATTGTAAATCACTATGGATCGCCCCACCCACGCGGGTCTGCGGCACCTGGCGCTCAACGTGCGCCGGATGCCCGAGATGAAGCGTTTCTACGTGGAATTGCTGGGATTTAGCGTCGAGTGGGAACCGGATCCCGACAACGTGTACCTGACCTCCGGCATCGACAACCTGGCGCTGCACCGCGCGTCAGGCGGCGATGCCGCCCCCGCGCCGGGTGCGCTCGATCACCTTGGCGTGATTGTCCGGGAGGCCGCGGACGTCGATCGCTGGGCGGAGTTTCTCGAGAGCCGCGGTGTGGCGATGGATGCGAAGCCTCGCACCCATCGCGACGGCGCACGTTCGTGCTACTTCAGCGACCCGGACGGCAACCACGTCCAGGTGATCCACCATCCGCCGATCAGTGGCCGGGTGTAGCCGGAGCCTTCCGCTCGTACAGGCCCACGAGCTGGCCCTGCCCGATGATGTGGCCTTCCATGGCCTTCAGCAGCGTGGCCTTGTTGAGGCCTTCCCCCGCGTCGAGCGGCGCATCAAGCGCATAGACCGTGAACGTGTAGTGATGCGGCTTTCCCGGGGGAGGCGCGGGCCCGCGATAGCCAGGCGGCGTGGGAGGCGTGTTGGCCCTCCGGAATGCATCGAAGCCGGTTAGCCCTTGCAGCGCGCCTGACAGGCCGGCGGCCGAGACGGGCCCGGCGGGCAGCGCCTCCGGCAGGCCTGTCGCCGTTCCGGGAATCTTGTAGATCACCCAGTGGACGAACGGCTGCGGCATCGGCGCATCCGGGTCGTCCATGATGAGTGCGAACTCGCGGGTCGCGGCGGGCGCCCCGCTCCACGCCAGCGCCGGCGAGGTGTTCTTGCCGTCGGCGGTGTGATCAGCGGGAATGACCTCCATGCTCTTGATCGTCGCGCTGGAGACCACGATCTTCGCGGGTGTGGCCTGGGCGGACAGGGCTGCCCAGCCCGGGATTGCGACCAGCGCCGTGACGGCCCCGACGCACCAGAAGTTCCTCTTCATCAGCAACCTGCTTTCGAAAATGGGTCTATCGCTTGACGTCGACCTGGCGTGTGAGCGCGGGCGCGTACATGCGCTCGGCGTATTCCTTGACCATGCGCCGTGCCGAGAAGCGCGGGGCCACGGATCGGATGGCCTCCTTGACGGTGGCGAGCCATCGATGGGGCACCCCCGAGGCGTCACGATCGTAGAACGCCGGCACGACTTCGTTCTCGAGCAACCGGTATAGCGCGTCGGCGTCGGCAGCGTCAACCGCGTCGGGGTTGCCCGGATCTCCGCGTCCATCGATCAACCAGCCGTTCGCACCGGTGAAGCCTTCCGCCCACCAGCCGTCGCCGATGCTCAGGTGCGGAACGCCGTTCAGCGCGGCTTTCATGCCGCTCGTGCCGCTCGCCTCGAACGGCTTCCTCGGATTGTTCAGCCAGACATCGCAGCCCTGCACGAGGAAGTGCGCCACGTGCAGATCGTAGTCGTCGACGAACGCGACCCGTCCGCCGAACATCGGGTCGAGCGCGCGCCGGTACACGCGCTGGAGGTGGTGCTTGCCGATGTCGTCGGCGGGGTGGGCTTTGCCGGCGAACACGACCTGCACCGGCCGATCGGCCGCGTTCAGAATCCGCGCCAGGCGCTCGGGATCGTGGAAGATGAGCTCGGGCCGCTTGTACCCGGCAAAGCGCCTGGCAAAGCCGATCGTCAGCGTTTCGGTTTCGAGCAGCGTGCCGGCGGCCACGACGCGGGGCGTGCCGACGCGCTCGACCGTCCACCGGTGGCGGGCACGCTCGCGCACGAAGGCAAAGAGATACCGGCGCAGCGCCTGGCGGACGGCCCACAGTTCGTCGTCGGGGATCTCGAGCACCCCGTTCCACAGCGTGAGATCGTCGTGGCGATCGATCCAGTCCTGGCCAAGGTGGGTCGAGAAGAGCTCCGCGAGCTCGTTGGCGATCCACGTCGGGATGTGCACGCCGTTGGTGACCGAGGTGACCTTCCCGTCGGCCTCGCTGACCCCCGCCCACATCGAGCGTGTGACTTCGCCGTGCAACTGGCTCACGGCGTTGACGCTTCCCGCCGAGCGCAGGGCCAGCGCCGTCATGTTGAACTGGGCGCCGCCGCCGTTGTCGTACGCACCGAGCGCAAGAAAGCGCTCGCGGTCGGCGCCGAGCGTGCCCCAGCACCCGGCCAGGTGCTTCTCCACCAGTCCAGAACGGGAACGCATCGTGCCCGGCCGCCACGGGCGTGTGCGTCGTGAACACCGTCGAGTCACGGATCTCGGCCAGCGCCAGATCGAAGCTCGAGCCGTGCTCGATCAGATCGCGGATCCGCTGCAGGACCACGAAGGCGGCGTGGCCCTCGTTCAGATGGAACACGCCGGGCTCGTAGCCCAGCGCCTTGAGCGCCCGCACTCCGCCGATGCCCAGGATGATCTCCTGCTGGACGCGCGTCTCGCGATCGCCGCCGTAGAGCCGCGCGGAGAGCTCGCGATCCCACGGCGCGTTTTCCTCGAGATCCGTGTCGAGGAGGTAGAGCGTGACCCGGCCGAGGCGCACGCGCCAGACGGCCACCAGGACCGTCCGATCGCCCAGCGGAACCGCCGTGACGCAGGGCTTGCCCTCGGGCGTCAGCGCATGCTCGATGGCCGCATCGGCCCAGTTGAGGCGCTCGTAGCTCTCTTCCTGCCATCCTTCGGCGGAGACGTGCTGGTGAAAGTAGCCCTTGCGGGTACATGAACCCCACGCCGATCAGCGGCACACCGAGGTCGCTGGACTCCTTGCAGTGGTCGCCGGCCAGCACGCCGAGACCCCCCGCGTAGATCGGCAGCGACTGATGGAGCGCGAACTCTGCCGAGAAATACGCGACCGTCTGTCCGGCGAGCTGCGGAAGGCGCGTCGACCACCACGTCCGCCGGGCCGCGCGGGCATCGTCGAGCCCGGCAAGCGCGCGATCGTACAGGCGCATGAAGGCGTCGTCCCGCGACGCGGCCTCCAGCCTCGCCTGCGGGACGGCCCAGAGCATCCGCACCGGGTTGTGGGCCGTCGATCGCCAGAGCGCGTAATCGAGCCGGCGGAACACCATGCGTGCGTCCCTGTGCCAGCTCCACCAGAGATCGGTGCCGAGCTCGCCCAGCCGGCTGAGGCGATCGGGGAACGGAGGCAATGAGGCGTATCTGTTCATGAGATCGTCTGCACCAACGAGATGAATCGGGACAGGTCGATGTTGCCGCCCGAGACGACGGCCACGACCTTGCCGTGGCCGGCCCGGCCGCTGAGCGCGGCGGCCACCGCACAACCGGCGGCGCCCTCCGCGATGATGTGCGCGCGCTCGGCCACCACGCGAATCGCGCGCGCGACCTCGTCCAGGCTGACCACGATGGACCCCGAGAGCGGCGACAGCAGAGGCCACATGGAGTCGAGAACCGACTTGCCCCCGGCGCCGTCGACAAACGATGCCTGCCAGCGATCGAAGGTCACGGCGCGCCCGGCTTCGAGCGACGAGGAGAGAGGTGAGGCCGTTTCCGGCTCGGCGGCGAAAATGCGTGTGAGCGGCTTCTCCGGGCGAACCGCCGCCGCAATGCCTGCGAGCAGTCCGCCGCCGCCGAGGGGAGCGACGATGGCATCGACATCCGGGAGGTCTTCGAGGATCTCGAGGCCGGCGGTGCCGTTGCCGGCGATGAACCGATCGTCGTCGAACGGATGGACGAAGGTGCCCGTCAGTCCGGAGCCCGGCGGCGCCGTGTGCGTCATCACGGTCTGCCAGCACGCGTCGTACGACGCGCGCACGATCGTCGCGCCCAGCCGTTCGAGCGCCTGGATCTTGGCGTCGGGTGCGGTGTCCATCACGAGCACCGACGCTTTCGCGCCGACGATCCCGGCCGCATACGCCACGCCCAACGCGGCGTTGCCGGCGCTGACGGTCCAGACGCCGCGCGCAAGCTCGGCGGGCGAGAGCTGGCGGATCACGTTGAAGGCGCCGCGGATCTTGAACGACCCGATCGGCTGCAGCACTTCGAGCTTCAGGTAGAGCTCGACAGGGCTGCCGGTCTCGATGCGCACGAGCGGCGTGCGCCTGGCAGCGCGGTAGACGGCGGTGGCTGCGTCACGAACGGCGGCCGCCTCGATGCGTCGTGTCACGATCGGTGGCAAGACTCCGGATCGTAGTCGGCGGCTCGCAGGATCGTCAACGTGTAAGCCGGCGCCGCAAACCGGTCACGGTACAATGTCGCTCGCATGCGCGCCCCCGTGGCTATCCGACTGAGCATCCTCGCCATCATCACCGTCCTTCTTTCGAGCGTTCCCGCGGTCGCCCAGGATCCTCCACCGCGCATCGGGCCATTCGTTGTCGATGTACGCGGATCGTTCCCGGGCCTTCCTGAGGACCCCGCGCTCGCGGACAGTAGAGGCATGGCCGTGGCCGAGGTGCCCGGCCGCGGGCCCGGTCTGGAAATCGGCGCCCACGTGTACCCGCTTCGCTGGAAGGCCATGACGCTCGGCCTGGGCGCGCAGTTGTTCCTGATCCGCTCCTCGTCGGATGCGGTGCCGGAGCTCGGGTATCGCGGAGCGAAGGCCGCGCTGACCTCGTTTTCACCGCAGATCTCGTTCAACTTCGGTACCGGCAACGGCTGGAGCTACATCACCGGGGGCATCGGGCCCTCGACCTGGTCGCTCGTTCCCGACGGTTCTGCACCGCTGGCGATCGACGACACGAGGCTCCAGACCGTGAACTATGGCGGCGGCGCACGCTGGTTCGCCAAGCGTCACGTCGCCTTCACCGTGGATCTCCGCTTCTACGACATCGCGGCAGGCGTGCCGGAGGCCGGCTTTCCGGCGCACCCAGCTGACGAGATTCATCGTGATCGGCGCGGGGATAGCGATCAAGTAGGGAACGGGGAACGGGGAACGAGGAACGGGGACGGAACGGGCATGCTTACTTGAACGAGAAGATCATCGCGCGGAGCGCTCCGGCGGTGGCTTCGCCCATCTCCACTGTGCCACGGGGGAGCGATCGGATGTCGCCGGGCTTGGCCTGCAGGGTCTCTGCCGGCCTGCCCGGCTTGGTCACACGAAACGTCCCCGAGGCAAGCCAGACCCAGACCGTGTCGCGCTCGAACTGCGACAGGGTCTCCTTCGAGCCGGACGTCCACGAGTAGTCCCAGACCGTGACCCGCTCGTCATCGAGCAGCGCCTTTGCGCCGTCGCGAGGAAACGCTGCCGGCACGCCGTTCGCCGCTATCTGGAGGCCAGAGGGACCATCCTGCTTCAACTCGATGAACACGGCGCGCAGCGGCTGGTCGGTCGCGCCCTCCTCGATGTGCGTGGTTCCCCGGCGTGTCGTTGACAAGGCGCCGACCGCGGTCGTCGCGATCGCTTCGTGCCATCAAGGCTGGTGATGACGCGGCCTCCTGCCTGGTAGTAAGTGCCCACTTGATCGTAGACGTGCCGGTGAAGCGGAGACGGTTGTCCCTCGGGCCAGACGATGTCCCAGACCGCGATTTGTTCGTTCTCGAGGAGCTTGGTGGCGTTGGGCCGTGGGAACGCCGGAGGATAGTCCTGCCCGCCGGATAGCGGCGGCGCCAATCGAGAGCCAGGCCGCCAGGATCGCCGTGATGGTCGTGTTGTGTTCATCGCTTGCTGTCCAGTTTCCAGCTTCCATCCTCGAGTTTCCGGACCCATCCACGCGAGCGCAATCGCCGCGACGCCTGATGCGGCAATCGAGAGGGCCATCGCCGTTGGCAGTGCCATGCCGCCGTCTCTGAGCGACCCGATGACCGACGGGGCCACCGAGGCGATGGCGGCCCCGGCCTGGTAGGAAAAGCCCGCCCCACCCGCACGTACGGCGGTGGGGAACCGCTCGTTCAGGTAGCTCGGCACCACGCCGAACGCTCCGGTCCCGAACGTACCCATGGCCGCCGCGCCGATCAGCATGATGGCAGTGTTCGAGCTGTAGAGGAACAGGGGAATCGAGACGACGCCGATGAGGGTGACGAGGCTCATCGCGCCGCGGCGGCCCGAGCGAGGTCTCGGATAGCCGTCCGCCCACAAACGCGCCGGTGACTCCGCCGGCGTTGAACGCCACGAGAAACGGCAGCGTCTGACGTCCCATCTGGACGAGGACTGTCGGGTACCAGAACGTGATCGCCTGATAAAGAAAGAGCAGCGTCGCCATCAGCAACGTCGTGTGCAAGCGTGACCCACCGGAGCGGCGAGCCGAAGAGTTGCGCGAACGAGCCGCCTGCCGGCGTCTCCGCGTGCGCCGCGCTGACGCTGCTCCTCGAGCCACACAGGACTCTCGTCGACCCGGAAGTAGATCCAGACGACGAGGGCGACCGGCGTGATGCCGAGCCAGAGCAGCACCCGCCAGCCGTCGTCCGCGATCGGCGAGCAGGGGGTAGACGAACTGGTAGACCGCGGCAGCGAGAATGCTCCCCATCGCGTAGCCGCCCTGTACGAGGCCCGAGGCTATCCCGCGAAGCTTCGCCGGCCAATGCTCGAGGGCCAGCGGCATGCCCGCGGCCCACACGCCGCCCATCCCGATGCCGAAGAGGGCGCGGCACGCGAGCAGCATCGCGTACGACGTCGAGAAGCCACCCAGGAAGGCGAACGCCGAGTACGCCAGGATCGAGGCCATGAGCGGGCCTTTGCGGCCCCACCGATCGGCCGCCGTGCCGGCCGTTACGCCCCCCACGACACGCAGCAGCAGGGGAGCGGTCCCGAGGAGCCCGACGAGCGCGCTGGTCACCCCAAAATGGCGCTGGATATCGACCAGCAGAAACGTCAGGATGGCAAAATCGAATCCGTCGAGCAGCCACCCCAGGTAGGCGGCCAGGAAGGCCCGCCACTGTGTGGGGGTCACCGATGTGAACCAGGGCGCCTGCCGCGTGCCGAGCATCGGGCCCCATCCTAATTCAGGTCGCTGCAACCTCTGGCACGCGCTTGACGTAAGAGTAAGGAGAAGATGCGCTGGCGTCTTGTGGCGGTCGCATGTGTGGCGATCCTCTCGAGCCTGGCCGCGGCGGTGGTGGTTGTGCCGCTGGCGTTCCGGGCTCTGGTCCGCGGACTCGACCTCACGCTGAACGGCAGCGTCTGGTTTGCCGCGTCAGTCGGCACCGGGATGGACGCATGGACCATCACGGCGACGCTGGGCCGTGCCGTGGGCAGCGCACTCCTGACCCAGCAGGCGCTGGGTTTGGGCGGCGCCCTCGTCCTGCTGGCGGCGCTCGCATTGTACGGACTGCAACGGTTGCTTGGTTTCGAAGAGGAGTCCTCCAAATGATGAGGATCCACCACATCGTGTTCGCCTGCGGCGCCCTCGTCTTCGCTGTGCATCTCGCGGCGGCCCAGCCAGGCGCCGCATCAGGCGCCGACCTTCAGCGCGAAGCGGAGCGCACATTTGAGATTGTGCCGGGAGCGGACGGACTGCTGTTGCGGCCCCGCTCACCGGCCACCTTCCGTTCCGTCGAAATCACCGCGGGAGCCATTGCCATCGACGGCGTGCCGGTCACCGGAGCTGAACTTCGCAGCCGGCTTGGCGATGGTGCCGATCTCATCCTTCGCCTCTCATACCTGCCGGTGTCCGAGCGTCGCGCCCTGTTCGGCGCGCCTGCCGCGTCGCCGGGTGCAGCCGCCCTTCCTCCCGTGGAAGCACCGCGGGCAGAGCCCCGCCCCCCTGCGCCTGCGTCGCCGCCGGCGCCGCCGGCCGATCTCCCCGTTGAACGGACCCGCGAGCTGCGCTCATCGGACGGCCGCGTCAGAATCGGCGGAGACATTACCGTTCGCGCCGACGAGATCGTGACCGACTTTGCGGTGGCGATCGGCGGCTCCGCCACGATCCTCGGCGAGGTCCGCGGCGATGTGCTTGCGGTTGGAGGCGACGTCGAACTCGGCCCCGGAGCGATCGTGACGCAGGATGTCACCGTCGTCGGCGGCACGCTTCGCCGCGATCCTTCATCGCGCATCGCCGGCGAAGTGCACGAGGTGATGGTGGGCGAGTTCCGCGACTGGCGGGGATGGCCGCGCGGGTCGTTCAGCTGGCCGACCTGGAGTTGGTGGGGAAGTCCTATGAGCCGGGCGTTTCAGCTCGGCTCGACGCTCATCCGGATTGCGATTCTCTGCCTGTTCGTCGCGCTGGTGGTGCTGCTCGCGCGCGAACGCGTCGAGCGCGTCGGCCGCCGCGCGGCCGCCGAACCGCTCAAAGCCAGCGTGGTCGGCGCGCTGGCCTTCGTGCTTTCGTTGCCGCTGCTCATCATTACGATCGTCACCCTCGTTCTCACCCTGATAGGCATCCCGCTCCTGCTCCTGCTGCCGTTTGCAATCCTCTTTCTCTGTGCCATGGCCCTCGTCGGCTTTGCCGGCGTGGCGCAGCAGGTCGGGCGATGGCTGCTCGCTCGCATCGGTGTTCCGTCGAGCGGGCCCTACGCAGAGGCGATCGCAGGCGTGCTGCTGATCGTCTCGCCGCTCATCGCCGGCCGCCTGGTTGCGCTCGTGGGGATCCCGATGACTTTTGGGTTCGGCCTTCTGGGGCTGTTGGTTGAATCTCTCGCCTGGACGGTCGGGATCGGCGCCGTCACCCTGGTGCGCTTTGGTACCAGGCAGATGGCTGACGCGTAAGGAAAAGCGGACGGCCGCGGAGTAGTGCCGGGTCCTTTCGGACCCGGCACCAGGCTGGCCCTTTCGGACCCGCCTCACGTCGATCTAGCGCGTCGCGACCTTGATCTCGCCGAGCTTGGCGATCATGTCTTCGGCCGACGTCGCCGGACGAACGGTCTTTTCGATGGCGGCAATTTTTCCGTTCTTGTCGATGTAGAACGTCCACCGGTTCGACATGCCGCGCTCGTTGAGCACGCCGTACGCCGTCGCGGTCGCCTTGGTCGGATCGCTCAGCAGCGGGAAGTCGGCCTTGTTTTCCTTCGCGAAGCCGACGTTCTGATCGAGCGGGTCGACGCTGGCCATGAAGTAGGTGACGTCGAACTTGCGGATCTTCGCGCCGTTCTCCGCGAGCGACTTGCATTCGATCGTGCAGCCCTGCGTGAACGCCTTCGGGAACCAGGCAATGACGACGGCCTGCTTGCCCTTGAAGTCGGAGAGCTTGTAGGTCTTGCCGTCGGATGCCTGGAGCGTGAAGTCGGGGGCGTCGTCGCCCACCTTCAACTCGGCGGCCGCAGCGGGAGCGGCCATGGCCAGACCCGCCGCCAACAGAACGCCAAACGCCAGTGCTTTCATTGATCCTCCTGAAACGATAAAGCTCGGGCGATTCTATCCCGGTTTGACCGCACCTGCCGTTTACACGGCGCGCTGCGGTTCAGGTAGGCCAGCCCTCAGGTCATCGTGCCCAGCCTTTGGCACAGGCGACGGCCTCTTGCCATCGTCCTCGTGACTCTGCAGCGGCGCCGCGCGCCATGACCGGCTCGAACCGGCGGTCGACACGCCACTGGCCAGTGATTTCGTCAACTGACCCCCAGAACCCGGTTGCAAGGCCCGCCAGATAAGCAGCGCCGAGCGCCGTCGTTTCCGTCACCGCCGGCCGGACGACCGGCACGCCGAGCAGATCCGCCTGAATCTGCATGAGCGTGTTGTTGTTCGCCGCGCCGCCGTCCACCCGCAGCTCCTTGAGCGGGATGCCGGCATCCGCGCCCATGGCGTCGAGCAGGTCGGCGACCTGAAAGGCGATGCTCTCGAGCGCGGCGCGGGCGATGTGCGCCGCCGTCGTGCCGCGCGTGATGCCGACAATCGTGCCGCGCGCATAAGGGTCCCAGTGCGGCGCGCCCAGGCCGGCGAATGCGGGCACCAGGTACACGCCGCCGTTGTCGGGCACGCTTGTCGCCAGCGGCTCGATCTCGGCCGCTGTCCGGATGAGGCCGAGGCCGTCGCGAATCCATTGCACGACGGCGCCGCCGATGAACACACTGCCCTCGAGCGCGTACTCGGTGCGTCCGCCGATCTGCCAAGCGACCGTCGTGACCAGTTGCTGGCGTCGACGCCTTCGGCGTGGTGCCGATGTTCTGCAGCAGAAAGCAGCCGGTGCCATACGTGTTCTTCGACATGCCCGGCTGACGGCACATCTGGCCGAACAGCGCCGCCTGCTGATCGCCGGCGATGCCCGCAATGGGAATCTGGCCGATGCCGGGCGACTGGTCGACGGTCGCCGTACACCTCGCTCGACGACCGCACCTCCGGCAGCAGACTGCGCGGGATATCGAAGCAGCGCCAGCAGCTCGTCGTCCCACGACAGCGTGTGGATGTTGAAGAGCATCGTGCGCGAGGCGTTGCTGACATCGGTGACGTGCGGTTGCCGCCGGTCAGCTTCCAGATCAGCCAGCTGTCGATGGTGCCAAACGCCAGCTCGCCGGCGGCCGCTTTCGCGCGGGCGCCGGGCACGTTGTCGAGAATCCAGCGGATCTTGCTTCGCCGAAAAGTACGCGTCGATGAGCAGGCCGGTTTTCTGCTGCACCATCGCTCCGGCGCCGTCGGCCTTGAGCCGTTCGCAGAAATCGGCGGTGCGGCGATCCTGCCAGACGATGGCGTTGTGAATCGGCTCGCCGGTCTTGCGGTCCCAGACGACGGTCGTTTCGCGCTGGTTGGTGATGCCGATGGCGGCGATGTCTGCGGGGCTTAGTCCGGCGCGGCCGAGCGCCTCGACCGCGACGCCGATCTGGCGACGCCCAGATCTCCCGGGCGTCGTGCTCGACCCACCCGGCGTTGGAAAGATCTGCGTGAACTCCTTCTGCGCCACGGCGCGGATCCCGCCGTCGTGATCGAACACGATGGCGCGCGAGCTCGTGGTGCCTTGATCGAGCGCAAGGATGTAAGGCATATGCGCGCCCGAGTCTACAATGGCGCGCTCACGTTTGGCTCCGGGCTTCAAGCTCCCGGCCTTCAGGAGGGCGCGATGGATCGGACGACGACGCGCGAAGTGCTGGCGGAGTTCCTGGGAACGTTCGTGCTGATCGTGTTCGGCGTCGGCGTCGTCGCTCAGACGGTGCTGAGCAAACGGTCCGCGGGATCGCCCCTGTCGATCAACATCGCGTGGGGGCTGGCGGTCACGATGGGCTGCTACGTGTCGGCCGGCGTGACGGGCGCGCATCTGAATCCGGCGGTGACGCTGGCGCTCGCCGTCCATCGCAGGTTCCCATGGGCCAAGGTGCTGCCGTACGTGGGCGCGCAGTTCGCCGGCGCCTTCGTCGCGTCGGCCGTGGTCTACCTGACCTATCACGAAGCGCTGACGGCGTTCGACGGCGGCGTCCGCCAGGTGGCGGGCAACCTGGGCACGGCGGGAATCTGGGCGACCTATCCCGCAGGCATTTCTCAGCACTTTCCCGGGCGGGTTCATCGATCAGGTGGTCGGCACGGCGCTGCTCGTCGGCGTGATCTTCGGCATCACCGACAGCCGAAACTCGCTGCCGCCAGCCGGTCTCGCGCCGGTCATCGTCGGCCTGCTCGTGGTGCTGATCGGCGCGACGTTCGGCTTCAACTCCGGCTACGCGATCAATCCGGCCCGCGATTTCGGCCCGCGTCTCTTCACGGCCGTGGCCGGATGGGGAGGGGAGGTGTTCCGCGCGGGGAACGGCTGGTGGTGGGTGCCGGTCGTCGCCCCGTGCATCGGCGGCGTTCTCGGCGGCTGGGTCTACGACGTCCTCGTCGGCAACCGCTTCCCGAAGGCATAGGGCCGATAGGGCCGGTAAGGCAGGTAGGGCAGGTAGGGCAGGTGGGCAGTGCAGGTCCAGGTGGATGAGCACGGGCGGCCCGCCTACGGCGCCTGCCCCGACTAATGCGTCATCGCGTACAGCACGACGTTGACGCCGATGGCATAGCCCGTCGGCGAGAACGTGTCGAAGAAGTCGCGTGGTTCCTCACCCTCGCGTTCCCAGGTGTCGGAGATGTCGGTGTTGTGCGTCATCAGGACCATCAGCCGCCCGTGCGCGTCCTGGATGCCCTTGAAGTAGACCTCGGCGCTGTCGCGTCCCCGTTCGGACGTCGATCGGCCGTCCGCTCCGCCGCCAGAAGTTGATGGACGGGACCTGCGGCACACCCTCGACGTCGTACAGCGTGTGCATGATTGGGTGCGTCGAGCGGGATGTCGAAGATCGGAAACTCCCCTGGACGGCAGGATGCGCGAAATCTGGCTCGACCCACTGCGCCCACGCGAATGATCCCCAGGAGTCGTCCACCCAGAGGAAGCCGCCCTTCAGGAAGAACTCGCGCAGCCGCTGCACCTCTTCGTCCGAGAACTCGGCCGTGCCGATGTCGTTCATGAAGATCGGCCGCAGCGGAAGAGGAGCGGATCGTTGAGCGCGACGACGACGTGGTGAGGCTGGCGGTCGGGATCGAACTTGACCGGCACGCGCGTCAGCTCCGCAAGGCGGACCGAGAAGTTGTTGTCGGCGCCGGGATAGTCGGTGTTCCAGCCGCTCCCGCTCTGCTCCTGGAACACGCTGGTGTAGAAACCGCGGCAGTAGATGAACCAGCCGTCGAAGTCCTCCGCGGCCGGCCACCTCGGCGCCACGCGCGAGAACCGTCCGCCGCCGACCCAGATCTGGGCCGACGCAGCCGTGGCCGCGAGCACCACCAGGACGACGAGCGTGAACCGGAGACGTGTCATGATTTTCCCGTGTGCCGTGCGCCTGCCCGCCCTTAGCTCAGTGCGTCATCGCGTAAATGACGACGTTGACACCGAGCGCGTAGCCGGCGGGCGAGAAGAGGCCGAAGTAATCCTCGTTGGCGCCCTCGCGTTCCCAGGTGTCGGCGATGTCGGTGTTGTGCGTCATGATGACCATCAGGCGGCCATGGGCATCCTGAATTCCCTTGAAGTTCACCCGGTCGCTGTCGGGTCCGCGCTCCGAGGTCTGGCCACCGGTCCCGCGCCAGAAACCGATGTGTGCGACCTGGGGCACGGCCTTCACATGGTAGAGCGTGCTCATCACCGGGTGGGTGGCGGGGATGTCGAACACCGGGAACTCGCCGGGCGGCAGCACGCGTCCGATCTCGGCCAGCCAGTGGCTGAGCGCCGGCGAACCCCAGAAGTCGTCCACCCAGAGGAGCCCGCCCTTGAGAAAGTAGGCGCGGAGGTTCTGAACTTCGGCCTCGTCGAAGCCGACCGTTCCTGCATCCTCCATGAACAGCATGCCGCAGCGCGGCAGCAGCGGATCGGTCAGCTGCACGACGACGTGATGCGGCTGGCGGTCCTCATCGAGCTTCAGCGTGACGCGTGTCAGCTCGGCCAGGCGCACCGAAAAATTGTTGTCGGCCCCGGGATAGTCGGTGCCCCAGCCCTGCCCGCTCTCCTCGTACCGGACGCTGTTGTAGAAGCCGCGGCAGTACAGAAACGAGCCGTCGAAATCCTGAGCCTGGGCCCAGCGCGGTGACCGGCGGTTTCGGCCGCCGCCGACCCATATCTGCTGAGCGAAAGCAGCCGTGGCCACTGCCAGCACGACCAGCGCTGCCGCCGCTGTGAGGACCCTGCGGGACCGCATGCGGTGAGTATGTGGAACGGCGCCGGGCCGATCAAGACCTATCAGGATTCTGCCATGTCGCTCAGTCCGGCTGTGCAAGCCGAGCCAGCGTGGCCCGCTGCGACAGCTGCATGATCCTCGCGCGCAGCCTGGGCAGATCGACGGGATCGAGCTGGAGGGCGGTCCGGTCCGCGGCTGCGAGGGTGTACCCGTCGAACCCGGTCCGCATCAGGCCTCCGGAACGATGCGCCGGCAAGCCCACGAGGTAGTGGCCGAGCTCGTGAGCGAGCACGCGGCCGAGCGCACGCCACTGGACGGCGCCGGCTGCTCCCGCGGGCCACTGCGCGATCGGCCGGCCGAGGAACCTGTAGTCCTTCAGCAGAGCCCTGACCGAGGACACGGCGATCCTGAGCGTGGGCTCGAATCCATTCTCCCCCTGGAAGACGATCGCGCCGAGGCTGGTCGTCCTCCCGGCGGCGTGATCAAGGCGCGCCACGAGGTGCACGTTGATCCGAAGGTCCTCGTGCTCAGGCGGCGCCGGTCTCAGAAGGCTAATCGCGCGAACCGCGACACCATGCGGCCGCCAGATCGCGTCCGCCTCCTCTGCCATGGCCGTGAAACCCACGCCGCGGTTCTCCAGTGCGATGCCGTCCGCCACAGTGAACCTGACGCCTACGTGCAGGGACGGTCGTGGCGCCGGCGCAGCGAGCAGGAGGACGGAGGCCGCGGCCGCCAGCGTGAACAGGGAGGTGATGACCATGGCCTGCATCGTAGAGCCCTGTGGTCCTATGAAAAAAACGCTTTGTTTTCATCATGATGATGAACGGATATACTTGCGCTTCATGGAGATTGAAGTCCGGCACCTGCGCCTGGTCCAGGCGGTGGCGGCCGAAGGCAACCTGACGCGCGCCGGCGCCGCGCTGCATCTCACACAGTCGGCCCTCAGCCACCAGCTGCGGGACATCGAGTCGCGGCTGGCGACACCGCTCTTCCTGCGCGTCGGGAAGCGGATGGCGCTCACGCCGGCGGGGGAGCGCGTGCTGCGATCGGCCGACGAGATCCTGGCGGCGATCAGCCGTACGGAGGACGCCGTCCGGCTGCTGGCCGGCGCAGACCGCGGGCTCCTGCGGGTGTCTACCGAGTGTTACACCTGCTATCACTGGCTGCCGCCGCTGCTCAAACGCTACCGGAAGAGCCACCCGAGGGTTGACGTTCGAATCGAGCCCGGCGCGACGTCTGATCCCATCGCACACCTCATCAACGGCACCCTCGATGTCGCCATCGTCAGCGACCCCGTCAAGGATCGTCGCGTCGTAGCGTCGAAGCTCTTCGAGGACGAGATGGTCGCCATCGTGGCGCCGTCGCATCCGCTGGCGGCGCGGCCGTATCTGCGTCCCGAGGACTTCGCGAACGAGACGCTGCTCACGTATTCACCGAAGGAGGAAAGCACGGTGTATCAGCGCCTGCTGGTTCCCTGCGGCGTGACGCCTCAGGTGCAGCAAGTGCAGATCACTGAGGCGATCATCGAGCTCGTCAAGGCCGGGATGGGCGTGGCGGTGCTGGCCTGGTGGGCCGTCGAGCCGGCGGTGAGGAGCGGAGCGCTGCGGGCCGTACCGATGACCCGCAAGGGATGCCGCCGGACGTGGAGCGCTGCGACGCTCAAGGACATGGCGCGCGTGCCTCACGTCCGTGAGTTCATCGACCTCATCGCCGCCCGCCCGCCGTTCCGGCAGTGCGCACCGAACCCGCGCGACGTGCGCCGGCGTCAGAAGATCGCTTCCTGACGGTAACCAGCCATGGACACCCAGCATTTTGTGACGTGCCCGTATTGCGGCGAGCAGGTAGAGATCTACCTCGAGGACGAAATGAGCGGAACCTTCGTGCAGGACTGCGAGGTCTGCTGCAACCCCTGGCGCTTGCGGCTCAGGGGACGAGGGGACGAACGCTACCTGGAGATCCGCAAGGCCGACGGATCGGAATAGAAGTCAGAAGTTAGAGGTGAGAACTTAGAGGTAAGAAGTGACCGGAGTAAGGAGTAAGGAGAGGACCGATGACTGTATTGCGCGCCGGTGTTGTCGGAATCGTGCTGGTGGCAGGCGTGGGGTTCGCCGCCTCGGCTCAGGATCGGACCGCACAGCCGGGCCAGCCGACGCAGGCCAGGGTCTGGGTCGAGAATCGGGACCAGTCCGAAGCTGTGCCGGTGAGCATCGTCAGGTCCAATGCTCCTGTTCCTGTGCAAGTCGCTGGTCCCTCCGTGGTCACCACCGGCCCGGAGAGCCTCGTGACCGCGCGTGTGGCGCGCCAGGTCTGGGAGTACCGAGAGGTCAGGGTCGCCGCGGGTCAGGATCTGGTCGGCGCGCTTACAACCGCCGGCCAGGACGGGTGGGAAGCGACGGGCATTGCGCTCCAGTCCGCTGGTCAGACCATGATCATCGTCAAGCGGCCTCGCTAGCACGCCCTGGGTCGAACCGGCCGTGCTCGCGATCGTCGGTGTTGTGTTGTTCCTCGTCGGCCTGTTCGCCTCGTACCTTCCGGCACGCCGCGCTGCCGGGTTGGATCCTCTGGCCACGCTGCGCGCCGGGCTAGAAATCCGGGCCACGTCACCAGTACCCGATCATGCGCCCGGCTGCGATCGCTGTCAGCCATGTGATGAGCGAAATGCCGCCCGCGGCTTGCAGCTGACGATTTTCGCCTGGTGTCGGCTCCCGGCTTCCGCGAGCTTGCCAGGCCGGCAGCGACTTGAGGATCGCCACATTTGCGAGCCCCGCGCCGATGGCTGAAAACTTGATGGGCAGGAAAGGATTGCCAGCGTACTCGGTCCCATTGGTGGCCAGCAGGCAGATGCCGCTCGTGACCGCCACCGCCAGTCCCACCGATGCCAGTTGCTCCGCTGGCCCTGCGAGCGCCGTGATCGGGATACGTGGCCACAGTCCAAGCAGGCGCAGGTCGATTGTCAGCACCGCGCCGAACAGCGTGGCGATTCCGAGGAGGTGCACGAGGTTGACGACGGCGTACGTCCAGACACCCGATTCACGCATGACGTGACCGAGCGGGGACTGTTCGATCCACGCCAGCAGCTCGTACACCGGCGGGTGCTACTGACGATCGGGGTACACGTTGAACGTGCGGCCGTTCCAGGTCACGCGCTCCGTCTTGATCTCGAATCGCTTCGCGTCGCGATTCCGGTGCCCGTGCACAGTGACCTGCGCTCCGACCGGAATCACGCCGGCCTTCAGCCCCGCACGCTCGGTTCGGGCCGGCGGAGCCAGCGTAACGTCCCAGAGCTGTCCGTTCGATCGGACCTTCATCGTGGCATGGGGACCCGACAGGCTGACGTTCTCGACCGTTCCCGTGATCTCGAATTCCTGGCTGGAGTTGCCGTTCCAGCCGTGATGCGACTCTGCGGCGATCGGGTAAAGGGCCAAAGCCAACAGGACCAGCCCGAGCGATAGTCTGGAGTACATAGCTTCACTCCTCCGAAGGATGGCCACCACTTCGGATTACCACAGCAACCGGCCGGCCATTTACTCGGCCCGTTCTATTGGCTGAGCCGCCAGCGCCTCAGGTTCGTGCCGGAGAGGCGGTCACCATCTGAAGTTGAAGATGGTCGCTGTCGAGCGAGACGGATCGGGCCGATCGGAATTGGACGTCTTGTAGTTTTGAGGAACCGAGGCCCAATCCTCGTAAATGCTGCCCCCGAAATAGAAGCGCTGGCCGGCGTCGGGGTTCGTGACCGACGGCGGTGGCGGAGTTGTGAGGACCGGCTGTGGCGCGGCGAGGACCATGTTATAGCTGCGCTGTGGCGGTGTCGTGCCGGCCTGGTCGCTGCCCGACACGAGCTCCGCGCGCCCGTCGCCGTCTACGTCGGCTCGAATCCAGTCGACTCGCAGGAGCCGGTGATACGTGCGGTCAGCAATCATCCGGCGGAGTTCTCCATTGAACCGGTTGATCAGGGCCGCCGCGTCCGGCCGCTCCCGGCGAATGGCGAGATACAGCGGCCGCCTGATGAGGGGCACCGTTCCGACCTGCAACCGGTTTCGCGCCTGGTCGCCATGGTTGCTCATGATGTTCTCGACGACCAGTTCATCCATCAGCGTGTAGTCCGCCTCGTTCGCGAGAAGCCTGGCAAGGCTGTCCTCTTCGCTCCGCGACTGAAGGAACGTCGGACCGGATCCCTTCTTTACCTCCTCACCGTACGAGTAGCCCCCGACAAGCACGATCCGCTTTCCGGCCAGCGCGGCCAGCGTCGTGGCCGACACGTCGCTTCCGCGTCGCCCCACGAGGATCAGTCGGTTCTCGAGGTACGGCTCGGAGAACACCATCACCTGTTCGCGCTCGGCGTCCCGCCATACCGCCGCGCTGCCGTCGAACTTTCCACTGAGCAGCGACGGCGTGAACGCGGCTTCGTCCACGATGGCCGTCTCGGCCGTGATCCCGATGCGCTTGAGCGCTTCATAGACGAGGTCGAGCGCGAACTGTGGCTGGCCTGGCCGGTTGGTGAACGGCGGCCATGCCGTCGACACCAGGTGCAGCTGCGGGGCCTGGCTCCAGGCGTATCGAGGCGCGACGAGCGCCGCAAGGCACACGGCCAGGATCCAGCACATCCGGACACCAGCGCGGTTGGCGCGAAGCGGTTTCGAGCGCACGTGCGGCCCCTTTCCACAGGCAGGCCATCGGACTATCGAGGGCCTTTGCAGGATCATATTACGCGAGCATGACGGCGGCCACCGGCCGATGACGACGCGCTACCATAAGCGCGAAAGGCGCGACGACATGCCCCGCTCCATTTCCTTTACGACTGTGGCAGCGATCGGCCGCAGCCTGCCGAACGTCGAGGTCACGACCACGTGGGGCAAACCCGCACTGAAGGTCCGCGGGAGGATGTTCGCGTGCATCGCTTCCCACAAGTCCGCGGAACCGAACTCGCTGGTGGTGATGATGGACTTTGCGGATCGGGACGCACTCGTGGAGGAGGACCCCGGCACCTACTACCTCAAGGAACACTACCTGAACTACCCGTGTGTCCTGGTCCGCCTGTCGCACGTCCACGCCGATGCGCTGCGGGATCTCGTCGCGGGCGCGCACCGCTTCATGAGCGCGAAGGCGACAAAGAGGAAGGCCGTGGGAGGGAGCGGGCGGAAGCCGGTTCGGAGCACCCGGGCTCGCTGAGAATCCACCGCGGTGAGATCGATTAGAGATGCCTTCGGCCCTTGTCCGGGAGCGGTCACGCGAAGAGAATGCGTGGACCACCCGAACGGCACTCCACCACCACTCACGTGCAGGCATCACATTCTGGCGAATCGTGACGTCTTCGATTCCGTCTCGGCCAGCGCGCAGGTGTCGACTTCGAGTCCCTTCGATGGCACGACAGGCATGGGGTTCGGCACGCTTGCAAATCGTCCGACGACGTGCTCGGTGGCGCTCACGGATGCGGCCGACGCGGGGAGCGGCGGCGTCGGCTACTGGGCGACTGATCAGGGAAACTGAAACGCCAGCAGTAGGCCAAGATGGCATTGTATCGACTACATCGATTACCGAACTGGTGACGGCTGCAACTCCGCCATGACCACGGTTCGTTCGTTCGCGACCACACGCACGGCGGAAGACCAGCGCTCGTGCCCCTCCAAATCGACGCGCACCGCGCGAGATCCCACAGGCAGGTCCAGCAGCAGGATCGGGGTTGCTCCAACCCAAACACCATTGACGAACACCTCTGCACCTTCCGGCCAAGAACTCACCGCAAGCGAACCGAGGAATGGCAACACACGAGCCGATGGTGGCGCTACCAGCAGTCGGTCGCGCACAGCCGCCTCGGCTTGTCCCGGTTCGCTTCTGTGCGCCGTTGCGATTGTGTCTCTGACTGATGGGGCAACCGAAGGCGTGCTCACCGGTAATGGGGCCGCATGAGTCAACGCAGTGGGGAGCGCTTCCGCTGTCGACATCGTCGCGGCTGTCGGTTTGCCTGGGGCAGTCGAAGGTGTGTTCGCAGGCGGTGCTGCCGGAGGAGGAATCGGCGCTGGGTGGACTTCCGCTGGCGACGACAGTTCGTTGGGCGCTTGTGCAGACGTAACGATGCTGTTCTGCAAGCTGGGAGGCCGCGTAGTCAGGAGAAACACGATAATGCCGACTGCAATAGCCCCAATAACAAACAGTGCGAGTGACACTGGGATGTCTTGTTCATGGAGGGGCCGCGACGTGCGGAGTGCGCGTGGCACCCTCCTTGCCTCCGACCATCTCATCCGAGCGGCGACAACGATCGATTCGCCGCTGTCGCGGAGTACGTTGACGAACGACCGCCCGTAAATCCCCTCGGAGGCTGAACGTTGAATGGAGGCACACGCGCGGCTCAACACGTGCCATGCACGCGATGCGCCGCGCGCGGCGGTCAGCGTACCTTCGCGAGATGTCTGCCACGTCGTGGTCCAAAGTGATTCCCTGCGCTTTTGGAGGTGGCTCGCAAGCTGCCACGCGGCAACGTATGACGCCCGGCACCGAGCATTCGCCGATGCGCCCGTTATGCTGCATGCGCGCCGTGCGGTGAGTGCGCACTGCCCTGCCGCGAGTACGGTCTGCTGACACACGCTCGAGAGGGTTGCGGACGTCGACTGGCCACCCTTCCGGAGCCTTCTCGCGAACACCGACGCGGCCCGCCCCCACACCCGCCGCTGCACGGTAAAGGTTCGCGCAATGCTGTGCCACGCGGTCAATGCGCACTGGGCGCTCGTGATCATCACGCCCCGACCGAGCTGCAGAACACGCGCGATGACCACACGTGCGCGTGCGCGCAGCAATCGCGTCACATTCAAATACAATGCTCCGCCCTGGCGTGCTCCTAGCGATAGCGCACGGCACACCTCGCGCCAAGCCGCCGATGCACACTGCGCAGTCGTCTTCCTCGCCCGAGTCATCAGGCGCGCCGTTTGCCGGCCTATCGCTTCCGAAAAGTGTGTTGATCGCAGCACGAGCCCGTGAATCAGGGAGTGACCGCGGCTCCAGACGTTTACGCAACATGCCCCGATGAATGCCAGAGCCCAACGGACGTATCGCCACCGGGCCCGCCGACGATGCCGAGGGGCCACAAGAGGTGTTGTGCTTGCTAAGGGCGACATTGATGGCCGGTACGATCCCGGTACTGGTTGGATGAGGAACCCCGAGGAACGCTCGGATGTTGGTGCCAAGGGAGCACGAACGGGTGGCACGTCGAGGTCGAAAAATACCTCAGTTCTTTCGGACTTAAATGCCAGGAGGGGATTCTCCGGCACCTGCTCTACAGCACACGCCTCATGGGACTTCGTGCCGAAAGCCTGGCAAGTCTCCGTGCCTCTGTCGCTCTCCGATGCAAATAGGAAGAGGTCGTCCGGCGGGAAGACTCCGGTATTCGACAGGGCATCACGCTCGATGACAGAGCCCTGAGCCTCGGACAAGAATTCGAGTAGGGATTCGCTCTCCACGCCGGGCGAGGAGTTGATACGCGACACTAATCTACTGGACCGGAATTCCACTTGGCTGTCCCGAGCGGCACTCCTTATACACCCAGCGGCTCCCCGCGTGGTGGTTTTTTGATGCCCAGGCCGATCTGTCTCGTAACGAGACGCGCGACATCGATTCCCACGTGGCAACCAGCAAAGTTAAGTCCGGTAGCATGCACGCCCTCGTAATGGAAATCGTCGCTGGCGACGATTTCTCGCAGCCGGATCAGCGCTGGCACAATCCCACTCGACCAAGCGCTACCCCATCGCGACGCCGATCGCGGAGGTGCCCGCGAATGAGCAGGGCATCATCCACCGCGACCTGAAGAGACGAGAAGAATCTAGTGAGTTGGCTTGAGGTGGCTGCGCGACGTGGGATAGACGTGACGCAAGGGGAGAGTTCAGAGTCAGTTAGCTGTCCGCTAGCTTTTCGGAGGTCCACACCGAAAAAGGCCCGGAAACCGGGCCTCTGTGTGTCTTGGTGCGGAAGGGGGGATTCGAACCCCCACTGGATTGCTCCAACTAGCTCCTGAGGCTAGCGCGTCTGCCGTTCCGCCACTTCCGCAAGTGGAGAGAATTTCCGAAGACCGGAACGCTCAGTATAACTGATTCGGGGGCCGGGCACTCCTGGACCGCACCCCTTCGATTACCCAGTTACCCAACTACTCAATTACCCAATTTCCTAAGGCGCCGGCGTCAGGGAGCGCCACCCGACGACGATTGACGCCGTCGTCGTGGTGTCGGTCTTCTCGAACCCGAAGACCGGCTGGTTCGAATAGCGCCATAGGAACCCGAACTTCAGTGCGAGCAGGTCGTTCATCGCTGCCTGCGCGGTGATCTCGGCCTCCGACCGGTAAGCGGCCGCGACCTCGAAGTTCGGATAGTAGGTGAAACGTTGCGACGTGTCCGCACCGGTCGTGAAAGGAACCTTGCTCAGGAGCTGAAACACACCCGCCGGGCTGTTGATCATAGGACCCCCGATTCTGGTCCTCGTATAGCCAGGCCATCGAGGTGAGCCCGTCGAGCGTCCACCGCGGCTGGCGGATGAGTGCCCACGACAAGCCGGCGTCGGCGATGTTCCTGAGCGCGATGCCGGCCAGCTCGTCGCGCTCCGCCTTCTCTCCGGCGGTCAGGCTCAAGAACGATGTGAGGACGCGGTCGCCGCGGAGGGTCGCACTGTAGCGCTCCGCCGTCGGCTCGCCATCGTCGCTCGCGCGCACGGCGCCGGCCGTACCCGTAAGCCGCCATTCCGGCCAGCGCCGGTTGACGAGGAAGTCCGCGCCGAACGTGGACGTCTCGGTGTTGCCGCTCGTGCCGACAAACGCCGCGCCAATTTGTGTATCCCAGAGGGGCGGGGCAGGAGAAGGCGGCTGCGCTGTTACGATGGCTGTGGAGCTCAGCAAAAAAATTACGGCCGCTGCAAGCTGCGCGCAAGTTCGTATGCGCCTCGTCGCTATACTCATCTCCGGAGGATATCAAATGGTCCGGCGCATTTTCGCCTTCATCTTCACGATGCTCGGCATCGTGTTCGCCGCAGCGATTGCGGTGAGCGTGCTGTTGTTCATGTTGGTCGGCGGCGGACCGTCCATCCCCGACGGCGCCACGCTCGTGCTGCGCATCGGAGGTGAGCTCGCCGAGACGACGCCCGACGATGTGGTGTCGTATGTGAGCGGATCGCGCACCCCGACGGTTCGCGCCACCGTCGACCTGCTGCGCAAGGCGAAGGCCGATGCGCGCATCAAGGCTGTTCTGCTCAAACCGACGGGCTTCGCGACTCCGTACTGGGGCAAGGTGCAGGAACTGCGCGACGCGGTCCGCGATTTCCGCGAAACGGGCAAGCCTGTCTACGCCTATCTCGAATATGGCGGCGATCAGGACTATTTCCTGGCGAGCGCCGCGGACAAGATCTTCCTGATGCCGTCGAGCCCCCTCCAGCTCGTCGGCGTCGCGACGTACGAGCTCTTTCTTCGAGGGACGCTCGACTGGGCCGGAGCTTACGCCGATCTCCATCACATCGGCGCCTACAAGAGCGCGCCCAACCAGTTCACCGAAAAGACAATGACCGAGACGCACCGCGAGATGAGCACGTCGCTCAACCGCGCCCTCTACGAGTCGATCGTCAGCACCATCGCCAGCGCCCGAAACAAGAGCGACGCCGACGTTCGCACGCTCATCGATATGGGTCCGTTCCTGCCAGAAGCGGCGCTTGGCGCCGGCCTCGTGGACGGCGTGGCGTACGAGGATCAGGTCAGCGATGAGCTCCGCAAGGCATCCAGCGGAGACGACAGCTCGCCGAGGACCACCGTGTCCGGCGAAGAGTACGGGCAGGTGAGCCTGGCCTCGCTCGGCCTCAACCGCGGCCCTCGCATCGCCGTCGTGTATGCGGCCGGCGCGATCGTCAACGGCGAAAGCGGGTACGACCCGGTGAACGGCCCGGTGGTGGGATCGGACACGTTGATCGAGCACATCCGCGAGGCGCGACGCGATTCGTCGGTGAAGGCCATCGTGCTGCGGATCGACAGCCCTGGCGGATCCGCGACCGCGTCCGACGCGGTGTGGCGCGAACTGATGCGCGAGAAGGCCGGGCTCAACCCGAGGCCGATTGTGGCGTCGATGTCCGATCTGGCCGCGTCCGGCGGGTACTACATCGCCATGCCCGCCGACGTCATTGTTGCCCAGCCGTCCACACTGACCGGGTCCATCGGCATCTTTGGCGGCAAGTTCGTGACCGGCGGCGTCTACGACAAGCTGGGCGCCAACATCGAGTCGACGAGCATTGGCCGGCATGCCGAGATGAACTCGCCCGACCGCCCCTACAACGCGGACGAGGCACGGAAGCTCGAGGAGCAGCTCAGGGATTTCTACAACGACTTCATCGAGAAGGCCGCTGCGTCCCGGCGCAGCACGCCGGAGAAGATCGATCAGATAGCGCAGGGGCGCGTCTGGACGGGAAGCCAGGCAAAGGACAACGGCCTGGTGGACGAGCTCGGCGGCCTGGCCCGCGCGATCGACATCGCCAAAGCGCGCGCGGAGATCGCGGAAGACAGTGACGTGGAGGTGGTGGTGTTTCCGCCGCCCAGGAGCTTCTATGAGCTGCTGTCGGAGCAGATGTCGCCACGGCGCGACAGCATCGCGATGTCGGCCTGGCTGTCGGCGAACCTCTCGACCGCAGAACGCGAAGCCCTGCGCGCTCTTCGCGGGCCGCTCTCGATGTTCAGGCAGGGCGAGGCGCTCGCCCTCATGCCCATCAGGTTTCTTCGCTGAACTGGTTCAGGATTCAGGGATTCGGGACTCAAGGATTTCAGGATTTCAATCCTAAGTCCCTGAATCCCTTAATCCCCAATCCTAGGTTCCGCTGACTCTCTGGAGGGCTTCGCGGTTGACCTCGATCTTCATCTTCTGCTTCGCCTTGATCATGTAGGCGCTGAAGAAGCGGTTCCGGCGGTCGTTGAGGAACTCTTCGCGGAAGCGGTCCTTGTTGGACGCGACCTCGGTCGGGGTCACTTCCTGTTTCTCGATCACCTTGATCACCGCCGCGCCGCCGTCGGTGGCGACGGCGTCACTCACGGCGCCGAGCGGCAGCGCGAAGGCGGCGTCGGTCACTGCCGTGGCGATGCCGAGGCCCGGAATCGCGGAATCGCGCGTGATGAGCTCGGTCATCTGCGCCTCTGAGCCGGCGGCCTTCGCCGCGCGCTCGAAGTCTGCGGCGCCCTTGACCTTCGCCGCCAGCTCCGCGGCCCTCTGCCGTGCCATCTCGCGGGCCTTCTCGCGCACGACGACCTGGCGGACCTTTTCCTTCACCTCATCGAGCTTGGGCACGTACGGCTCCTGCCGTGCCACGACCGCACCCACGACAAAGCCGCGTGAGGTCGGCAGCACGCCGGTCACCTGATCCTGCTCCAGGCCGAAGACGCGGCTGTTGACCTCGGGCGCCATGCCCAGCCCCAGGATCGGTTCGTCGCGCGCGAAGAACCCCGAGTCCTGCACCGTCAGCCCGAGCGCCTTCGCCGCGTTGTCGAGATCGGCCGGCCGCGAGACCTCCTTCGAGAGCGCGTCGGCCTGGCTTGCGGCCTGCGTTTCGGCCCGCTCCATCGCGATCTGCTCGGTCAGCTGCGCTCGCACCTCGTCGATCGGCTTGACCGCGCCCGGCACCTTCTCCGTGAGCTTGATGATGTGGAACCCGTACTCGGTCTTGACGAGGTCGCTGATCTGGCCCGACTCCATGGCAAAGGCGGCCGTGTCGAACTCGGGCACCATGCGCCCGCGCCCGAAGGTCCCGAGGTCGCCGCCATCCTTGGCGTTGGTCTCGTCCTGCGAATACTTCTGCGCGAGAGCCGCGAAGTCGGCGCCGCCGCGAGCCTCCTTCAGCACGGTCTCGGCCTGCGCGCGAATCGCGGCCTCGTCCTTACCCTCCAGCCTGAACAGGATGTGGCTCGCGCGGACCTGATCGGGCGACGAGTACTGGTCGAAATTGTCGTTGTAGGCGCGTTCGATGTCGGCTTGCGGCACGATGATCCGGGCACGCACTTCCTGCGTGTCCACCAGCACGTAACGCAGCTTCCGCTTCTCAGGCACCCGGAAGTCCTGCTGCTTTGCGTCGAAATGGGCGCTGAGTTCAGCATCGGTGGCCGACACGTCGGGCAGGAAGCTCTCGACGGGGAACGACACCACGGCCAGCTTCACCTTGTCGTTCCGGCGCCGGTACTCGGACTCGAGTTCCTTGTCGGTGACCGACAGCCACTCGGTGATGGACTTCTGCAGCTTGTCGACGAGCAGCGCGCGGCGGATGCCTTCTTCGAACTCCTGCGTGCTCAGCGGCGGACGCTGCATGCCGAGGATCTGCCGGTAGCGCTCTTCGCCAATGAACGCGCCGTTGTCCTGGAAAGCGGGATACGACAGGATGCGCTGCTTCACTTCCTCGTCGTCGACCGTGAGGCCGACGCGCAGGGCTTCTGCCAGCGCGGCTCGCTCGTCCACCATCTGCTGCAGGATTTGTTGATCCACGCCCAGCTGTTTCAGCAGCTGATCGCTCATCTGCCCGCCGAACTGCTGGCGGTAAGCCTGCATCTGCGCGTCGTAGGTGCGGCGGAACTCAGCGCCCGAAATCTCCTGCCCTTCGACGACGGCAACCGTATCGGTGGCGGCGAGGTCGGTGGTGGGCGTCTGAAGGAAATCGGGAATGTAGAAGATCACAAACGCCAGGCAGACCAGGCCCAGGCTCCACTTGAGCCAGTTCCGGTGCCGGCGCATCCGATCGAGCATCGTCATGAGAGTTCCTCGGAAACGGTGATCGTATGCCAGGAGGTTGCAGCGAGGCAAGCCTCGACCGGCAGGCCGTGTGGTATATTTGCTGTGTATTGAGTAACTTAGCCGTCCGGGCCCGGGCTGGACGGTCCCAAGCATGCCTCCAGCAGGGCGAGTAACCCGTTTGTCCGCCAACCGCCGGCGCGCCAGCGCATCGGCCCGAGTGGCGAAGCCGCGCCGTGTTGGCGAGGCATCGCAGGCGGCGACGCTCGATCTGGCTGCTCGCCTTCGCGCATTTCAGCCCGCCCTGCGCAGCCGCCTGGAGCGGCGCGAGGCCCTCCTCGACATCGTCCGGGCGGTGAATACCAGCCTCGAGCCCACGCGGATTGCCGAACTCGTGGTCGAGCGGGCCGCTGCCTGGGTCCCGGCGCCCTGTTGGGCGCTCGTCTCATCGGATTTGTCCGGTCAGCTCTCGGTGCTCGCGGACCGCGGCCTGCAGGCCAACATGGGTCCAGCTGTTTTCGAGGTGGCCCATTGGGTGATGGAGGGCGGCGCAGAGTTTGTCGCCGCTGACCTGTCGAAGGATACCCGGGTGCGCGAGGAGGCCGTTGCAACGGTCCTTGCGTTTCCGCTCACGAGCCGCGGGGTGCGGGTCGGAGCGCTCGTTGGCATCGACCGCATGCCCTCGTCGCGGGAGCCGAGGCTGTCGCCGGCCATGCTGCGGGCCATGCGAGTGCTGCTCGAGCCGGTCGCCGGCGTGCTCGACAACGCGCTTCAGCTGAAGCGCGCCGAAGCGCTCTCGGTTACTGATGACCTCACCCACCTGTACAACTCCCGGTACCTCAACCAGGTCCTGAGGCGCGAGACCAAGCGGGCCTCCCGAAGCGGCCGGCCGCTCTCGCTGCTGTTCATGGACCTCGACGGTTTCAAGTCGATCAACGACCGGTACGGCCACCTGTGCGGCAGCCGCGCCCTGGTGGAGGCTGCGGCAGTCATCAAGGTCAGCGCCCGCGAAACCGACATCGTGGCCCGTTTTGGTGGAGACGAGTTCGCCATCGTGCTGCCCGATACGGGCGGAGAAGGCGCGTTCGCCGTGGGCGAGCGCGTCCGTGAGCGCATCGCCGCTCACCGCTTCCTCGAGAGCGAAGGGCTCAATATCCGGCTTACGGCGTCGGTCGGCGTGTCCACCCTGCCAGACGCCGCCTCGACTGCCGAAGAGCTGGTACAGGCGGCCGACACCGCCATGTATCAAGTGAAGGACCGCGGCAAGAACGGCATTCAGGCCGCGACCGCTCCCGCCGATACATAGGCCGGGCTGTGGAGGCGGGCTCGCGCCTCCGCGGATCGGCTGTCTGAGGTTCACGGAAGTTCACACGTGTTCTCACGCCCCGGGCAGCCGCCGCCGCTTCGTTCCCACGCACAAGGAGTGTCAGCTTGAGCCTTCGTTCGATGCTTTCGTTGTTCTCGAGTGATCTCGCCATAGACCTCGGCACCGCCAACACCTGTGTGTACGCGCGCGGCAAGGGCATCGTCGTCAACGAGCCCTCGATCGTCGCCATCAACAAGGTGAACGGCCGCGTCGAAGCCGTCGGCAAGGACGCCAAAGACATGCTTGGCCGGACACCCGGCAACATCGTGGCCATCAAGCCGATGAAGGACGGAGTCATTGCCGACTTCGAGGTCACCGAGAAGATGCTGACCTACTTCATCAAGAAGGCCCACAACCGGAACGTGTGGGTCCGGCCGCGAATCGTCATCGGCGTGCCTTCCGAGATCACGCAGGTGGAGAAGCGGGCCGTCAAGGACAGCGCCTATCGTGCCAAGGCCAGCGAGGTCCACCTCGTCGAGGAAGCCATGGCGGCCGCCATCGGGGCGGGGATGCCCATCACCGAGCCGTCGGGCAACATGATCGTCGACATCGGCGGAGGCACCACCGATATCGCCGTCATCTCGCTCGCAGGCATCGTCTACAGCAAGGCGGTGCGGGTCGCCGGAAACGAGATGGACGAGGCGATCATCCAGTACATCAAGAAGACCTACAACCTCCTCATCGGCGAGCGGACGGCCGAAGCGATCAAGATGGAGATCGGCTCCGCATTCCCGCTCGACGAGAAGATGACGATGGAGATCAAGGGGCGCCACCTCATCGAAGGCGTGCCGAAGACCATTACCATCAGCGACGAGGAGATTCGGGAGGCCCTGGCCGAGACCGTCAACGTCATCGTCGATGCGGTCCGCGTGGCGCTCGAGCGCACCCCGCCGGAGCTCTCCGCCGACATCGTCGACCGCGGCATCGTGCTGACCGGCGGCGGCTCGCTGCTCAAGAACCTGGACAAGCGCCTGCGCGAGGAGACCGGCCTCCCGCTGGCCATGGCCGAGGATCCGCTCTCGTCGGTCGTGCTCGGGGCCGGCAAGATGCTCTCGGACTTCAACCTGCTTCGGAAAATATCGATTGACTAGCAAGCTCGTAAAGCAGATCGCCACGAGCTTCTCTTCTTCGCGTTTTCGAGCGGTCGTGGCGATCTTCTTCGTGCTCTCATAAGCCGTGGCCCTCCTCGATATCCGCCAGCACGCCGGCTATCTCTTCCTGGCCGTCATGGTTGGGCACGTCGTGCTCATTTCGGCCCAGGTGCGGTCGCGGCGCGGCGTGCCCGTGCTCGAGGAAGTGACCTTTGGGCTGTTCTCTGAAGTGCAGCGAGGCGGCTGGTCGGCCGTGTCCGGCGTCCGGGAGTTCTGGGGCGGCTACGTGGGGCTGAGAGGCGTGCGGGAAGAAAACGAGGCGCTGCGGCGGCGCCTGGCCGAGGTGGAGGTGGCGCTGCAGGAACAACGAGCGCTCGCCGACCGCAGCCGCGGCCTGGAGCGCCTGCTCGACCTGCGGGGCCGCACCGAGCTGAAGACCACGGCCGCCGAGGTCATCGCGTCGAGCGTCGCGCCGCAGTTCAGGACGCTCACCATCGACAAGGGCTCCCAGGCTGGTCTCGCGACGGACATGGCGGTGATTGCGCCGGCCGGCGTCGTGGGCCGCGTCGTGTCGCCGACGGCTCGTGCTTCCAAGGTGCAGCTGCTCATCGACCGGAACGCGGCCGCGGGCTCCCTTGTGGAGCGAATCTCGTGCGCAAGGGGTTGTCACGGGACGCGGCGACGGGCTCCTGCGGATGGAGTACATGGACGAGATCGCGGAACTGACCGTCGGGGACGCGGTCGTCACATCCGGGATTGACGGGATCTTTCCGAAGGGGTTCGTCATCGGCGCGATCGAGCGGATTGACAGGAGCGGCGGCGGGTACAAGGAGATCCTCGTGAAGCCAGCCGTGGACTTCACCACGCTCGAGGAAGTGCTCGTCGTGCTCACCCCGCCACCGGCCCGCGAACTGGCCGGCGAGGACGCGCGGTGAGAGCCGTCGGCGTCGTTGTCGCCACCGCGCTGGCGATTGCGCTCCAGACCACCATGGCCCGGTTCGTTATCCGCGGCACCGTGGCGGTCGACCTGGTGCTCGTCGTGGTCGTCTACGCCGCGCTCGTGGCTGGCCCGGTAACGGGGCTCATGGCGGGGACCTTCGCCGGGCTCGTGCAGGATGCGCTGTCGACAGGGGTCATCGGCATTGGCGGCATGGCCAAGACCGTTGTGGGGTTTCTCGCCGGAATCATCGGGACGCAGTTCATCGTGGCCCAGTCACTGCCGCGATTCGTCGTATTTTTCGGCGCGACTATCCTGCATGCCGTGATATCTATCGGGTTGTACGAGCTCCTGAACCTGGCCGAGTTCGGCACGCCGTACGCGGCCGTGGCAGGACAGGCGACGGCCAACGCCATCATCGGCGTGGTCGCGTTCAACCTGGCTGAGCTGTTGCCCGGAGCGGTCGAACGCCGCCGGGCCGCCGGACGCACAGGGTTCAGACGGTAGGCAGGGACAGGGCAGGCGGGGCAGGCATCGGTTCCAGGAGCCTGGAGTCAGAAGCCCGAAGCCAAAAGTTAACGACATGGCACTGCACGAAGAACGGCGTCGCGTGGGCTCGCGTCTGGGGATCCTCCAGGCGGGGGTCATCGTGCTGTTCTCCGCCCTTGCGGTGAGCTTCTGGATCCTTCAGGTCGTGCAGCACGACCGGTTCGAGGAGCTCGCCGAGAACAACCACCAGCGCACGCTGGCTCTGCGCGCACCGCGCGGGATCGTGTTCGACCGCGATGGCACGCCGCTCGTGCAGAACCGGGCCTCGTTCAACATCTCCATCGTCCGCGAGCACACGAAGGATCTCGATCACACCATCCGCATGCTGGCGTCGGTGGCCGGGATCGACGAGCGCGTGGTCCGGGAGATCGTGGAGAGGCACAAGCGCGAGCCGGTGTACCGGCCGATTGTCGTCGTGCAGGATGCGACGCGCGCCCAGGTCGCTGCCGTCCGGGCCCGTCGTCTCGACTCCGAGCTTCCGGACGTCCTCGTCGAGCCGGTCCCGACGCGACGGTACTCGACCGAGTCCATGGCCGCGCACCTCTTTGGCTACGTCGGCGAAGTGAGCGACGCGCAGGTGGCCGGCAACGCCGGCCCGCGGCCCCTGAAGAGCGGCGACATCGTGGGCCAGATGGGCCTCGAGCGCATCTACAACGCACTGCTGATGGGCGAGGACGGCGCACGGCGCGTCGTCGTCAACAGCGTCGGGCGCGAGATCCGCACCATCGAGGAAGTGGATCCCACAGAGGGGCAGCGGTTGCGCCTCACCATCGACGCCGACGTCCAGCGCTCGGTCGAGGAGAGCTTCAAGGCCTTCGGCTTCAACGGGGCCGCGGTGATGATGGACCCTTCGAACGGCGAAGTGCTGGCGTTTACGAGCCTTCCTGCCTTCGATCCCAATACGTTTGCTGCCGGCATCGACCGCGCAACCTGGTCGGCCCTCAACACCGACCGCCTGCGGCCCCTCATCGATCGCGCGCTTCAGGGCACGTATTCGCCGGGCTCGACCTTCAAGATGGCGGTGGCCGTGGCGGCCCTCGAAGAGGGCATCATCACGCCGGATTTCCGAGTCCACTGCGGCGGCGCGGGCGTGTTTTATGGCCGGTCGTTCAAGTGCTGGAAGCCCGGCGGCCACGGATCGATGGACCTCCGGCACGCGATCGAAGGGTCCTGCAACGTCTTCTTCTACACGGTCGGTAACATGACCGGGGTCGACCGCATCAACAAATGGGCGAACCTGCTCGGCGTGGGCGTGAAGAGCGGAATCGACCTGCCGAACGAAGTCTCCGGCCTCGTCCCGTCGTCGGCGTGGAAGCTGCGCCGGACCGGCGAGCGCTGGTACCCCGGCGAGACGATCTCGGTCTCGATCGGCCAGGGCCAGGTGTCGGTGACCCCGATCTCGATGGCGGTGATGATGGCCACGCTCGCCAACGGCGGGACCCGCGTGACGCCGCATCTTCTGCGCGAAGTCGACGACGGGACCGGCTGGAAGCCCGTGCCGGCGCCGGCCCCGCAGTCGACGAGCGTCCTCAAACCGGAGACCGTCCGCGCGGTTCGCGACGGCTTGTGGCTGGTGGTCAACGGTGCCGGGACTGGCGGCCGGTCGCGTATTCCGGGCTACGATGTCGCGGGCAAGACAGGAACCGCGCAGGTGATCTCGCTGGAGGGCCGCCGCGCCGCGACAGGGCGAACCGACCGCGACCTCAGGGATCACGGCTGGTTCGTGTTCTTCGCGCCGCGCGACAACCCGCAGATCGCCGGCGTCGTGTTCGCCGAGCACGCCGAGCACGGGTCGAGCGCCGCGCCCATCGCCAAGCACGCCATGGAAACCTTCTTCGCGAAGCGCGAAGGGCGGCCTCTGCCACCCCCGCTGCCATCGCAGGCGCCACCTCCTGTGCCGCGTCCGGTCGACGAGCCCCCGATCGTCGCGACCGCCGACCGGCCGGCAGCCGTGGCGACACAGCCGTGAGAGTCTTGAGTAGTGTTGGAGTGACCGCAGCAGTGTTTGGAAGTACCGCAGCAGTTGCTGGAAGGTCCGCGCCAGTCGCTGGAAGTGTCGCACCAATCGCGGTGGCAAGTGCCGCACCAGTCGCTGGAAGTGCCGCACCAGTCGCTGGAAGTGCCGCACCAGTCGGTGGAAGTACCGCGGCGAGCGTAGGAGCGAGCCGCGACAGGCGGTGGGGGTGGGGCCCCACCGCAGAGTGAGAAAATGTTTGAACGCCGCCTCTACCACCACGTTGACTGGGCGCTCCTGGCTGCCATCGCCACGCTGTGCGCCATCGGCGTGTTCATGATCTACAGCACCAGCGCGGGGTCGCGGCTCTACGTCACGCAGATCTACGCCATCGTGCTCGGCCTGCTGGCGATGGTCGTCACGCTCACGCTGGACTATCGGACCTTCACGGACAAGTCGCATCTCATCTACGTGGCCCTCCTCGGCGTGCTGCTGTACGTGCTGTTTTTTGGCGACGTGCAGATGGGCGCCCGCCGGTGGATCTCGCTCGGGTCGTTCAATCTTCAGCCGTCGGAGTTCGCCAAGGTCGGTGTGGCGCTGGTGCTCGCCAAGTTCTTCGGCGAGAATCGTGGGGCGCCGGGCTGGATCGACCTCGCCATCGGCGCCGGTCTCACGGCGCTGCCGCTGCTGCTCATTGCCCGGGAGCCGGATCTCGGCACTGCTGTCACGCTGGTGCCGGTTTTTCTCGGGGTCGCATATCTGGCCGGGATGCAAGTGCGCATCCTCGGCGTCATGGCATTGTGCCTGCTGCTCGCGGCCCCCGTCGCGTGGCAGTTTGCGCTCAAGGACTATCAGAAGGACAGGATCTCGTCGTTTCTCGACCCCTCACAGGACCCGAAGGGCGCCGGCTACCAGCAGATTCAGGCGCGCATCACGGTTGGGTCCGGGGGGCTTACGGGCAAGGGGTTTCGCGAGGGGACGCAAGGCCAGTTGCGGTTTCTCCCCGTCGCCCACAACGATTTCATTTTCTCGGTGCTGGCCGAGGAACAGGGGTTTGCCGGCGTCCTCGTGGCGCTCGGCTTGTATCTTTTCGTGATTCTGCGCGCGCTCGAGGCGGCCCGGCTGGCCAAGGATCGCCTCGGCTCCTATCTCGTGCTCGGCGTGCTGGCCAGCTTCACCTTCCAGGTGATCTACAACATCACCATGTCGGCCGGACTGGCGCCCGTCAAAGGGCTCACGCTCCCGCTCATGAGCTACGGAGGCTCGTCCATGATCGCCACGCTCGCCGGGTTCGGGCTGGTGCTCAACGTTCGCATGCGCAGATTCACGAACTAGCATCCGGCTTCGGGCTTCGGGCTCCAGGCTCCGGGCGGCTTCAGGCATCTGAAGCCCCTGAAGCCGGGAGCCTGAAGCCCGGAGCCCGAAGGAGTTCGTGTATGACCAAGGAGATGATCATCTCCTCGAATGCCCACGAGACGATGGTGGCCATTCTCGAAGACGACCTCGTCGCGGAAGTGTTCATCGAGCGCGATCGGCAGCGGGGCGTCGTCGGCAACGTCTACAAGGGTCGCGTCTCGAAGGTCCTGCCGGGGATGCAGTCCTCCTTCATCGATATCGGGCTCGAGCGGGACGGCTTCCTCTACGTCGCCGAAGTCATCGACACCATCGAGGAGTTCGACAAGCTCGAGGCGGGTGAAGACGACGAGAACGGCGAGAAGAGGAACGGTGACCACGGCGTCTCCCAGGCCCGGCCGCAGCTCAAGATCGAGGATCTGCTCAAAGAAGGCCAGGAGATCCTGGTCCAGGTCGTCAAGGAGCCGCTCGGCACCAAGGGCGCCCGGCTGACCTCGCACGTGACCATGCCGGGACGGTTCCTGGTCTTCATGCCGACGGTCGATCACGTCGGCGTCTCGCGCAAGATCGAGTCGCGCGAAGAGCGCGCCCGGCTGCGGGGCATCGTGCGGGAATTCCGCGAGGCGCACGGCTTCACCGGCGGGGTCATCATCCGCACGGCCGCCTCCGGCCGGCCCAAGGAAGACATCGTCAGCGACCTCGAGGCGTTTCACGCCATCTGGACCGGCATCCGCCAGAAGATGGAGTCGTCGCGCGCGCCCGCGGTCGTGTACCGGGAGCAGAGCGTCGTCGGCAAGCTGCTGCGCGATCTGCTGACGGCCGAGTTCCAGGCCATTCGCATCGACAACGCGCAGGAGTATCAGCGCGTCATGGAGGTCGTTGAACGGATCCTTCCTGACCTGGCCCAGAACGTGAAGCTGTACTCGAAGCCGATTCCCATTTTCGAGGAGTACGGCGTCCAGGCCGAGATCGACAAGGCGCTGAAGAGCAAGGTCTGGCTCAAGTCCGGCGGCTCGATTGTCATCAACCAGACCGAGGCGCTCGTGGCGATCGACGTCAATACCGGCCGCTACGTGGGCAAGAAGACGAGCGGCCGGCTGGAGGACACGATCGTCAAGACCAACCTCGAAGCGGTGAAGGAGATCGTCAGGCAGGTGCGCCTGCGGGATCTCGGGGGCATCATCGTCCTCGACTTCATCGACATGGAGGAAAAGAAGAACCGGCAGAAGATTCTGGCGGCCGTCGAGCAGGAGTTGAAGAAGGATCGTTCGCCGTCAAAGGCGCTGCAGGTGGCTGACTTCGGCCTGGTGATCATCACGCGCAAGCGCGTGAAGCAGAGCCTCGAGCGTGTGATGACCGAACCCTGCCCGTATTGCTCGGGCACGGGGGTGATCAAGTCGAGCGCCACGATCTGCTACGAAATCCTGAACGAAGTGCGGAAGATCAGCCCTGATCTGAACGGCCACCGCCTGCTGCTGCGGGTCAACCCGGACATTGCGCGGGCGCTCGGCGAAGAAGAGAACGGCGTGCTGAAGGACATGAAGCACGCCATTGGCAAGGACGTGACCGTACGCTCGGATCTCAACCTCCATCACGAACAGTTCGACGTGATGGCGGTCTGAAGAATTTACAATTTACGATGGAAAACGAACAACGCGTACGGTGTACACCGTACAGCAAGAGGCGCGCAGCCCCGTGTGCGGCATGCGCGCCTCACGAATTGTGAATTCCGAATCGTAACTTGTAAATTACGCTGATCGCTACGAAGCGGCCGGAGGCATATGAATGATGTAGTGCATGCCTCCGCGGTTGATCCATACGCGCACGTAGTCGTCGCCCTTGAGCGTGTCGACGCGCGACCCGCCGTTGGCGGGACGCGGCCCGTCCACGATCGACGCGATGTCGGCGTTGGACACGACGCTCGCCACCTCGCGGCCCACGACTTTGCCGCCGCGGACGAACTCCACGTACCGTTCGGCCTCAGCCGTCTGCCCGGCGCCGGGCTTGGGAACGTCGGCGCTGAGCCGCACCTGATAAGTGCCCGCCGCCAGCGGCTGGCCATCGGCCATGACCCGCTTGGCCAAGGTGACCGAACCGAGCGACGAGCCGGCCGCCGGCGCTGTCTGCCCTGACACGACGGCGGCAGCTGCAAGGCCGGCCACCAGAGTTGCCACGAGAACCACGTGCTTCATCACGCCTCCTGACGCCCGGCCTTCGCCGGACGGTAACTCACGTCAGCAATTATACTCACCCTCGCCCCGCGAAACCGCACGCCTTCTGCGATCAGCAGAGCTCGCTTGATGTGCTCGCTTCCGCCGTAACCGCCGAGGCGGCCCCCCGCAGCGATGACCCTGTGGCACGGGACGTCCGGCCTGCCACAGTCTCGCATGACGTTGCCCACGGCCCTGGCGGCCCTGGGCCGTCCGGCCAATGCCGCCACCTGACCGTACGTCGCCACCCGCCCCCGTGGAATGCGCCGCACTACGGCCAGCACGCGCGCCACGAAGTTGTCCGACTTGGGTTGGGAGGGTCTGGAAGGTCGGGAGGGTCGGGAGGGTCGAGAGGATCGGGAGCGGGCGCCAGCGCCAGTGGATTTGTTGATGCCCACGCTACCTCCGGCGGACCGCCGACAGAACCTGACCTTCAGCGGTCGGCATTTGAACGCCCGCGAGGGCGGCCAGTGTCGGCGCCAGATCGGCCGGTGTGACCGCGTCCGTGTAGACCCCCGGCGTCACGCCCGGCCCCATCACGATGACGGGCACGCGTTGATCGAGCGTGTTGGACGATCCGTGGGTGGTGCCGGACGCCGCAAACATCCAACCCGGCTTGAGCGCCAGGCGGAGATCGCCGCTCACACCATCGACGTAGCTCAGGGCGGCCGCTCGCCGGCGTGGATCCTTGAGGCTCGCCGGGTCCCGAAGCTCCTCGCTTCGGAACACCGCCGCGATTCCTGGCTGCGCAAGCAGAGTCTTGACGACCTGTCCCATGACGCCCGAGTCGCGCTGCAGCCTCTCGTACACTTTTGGCTCGAAGTACAAGTCGTTCGACGCCAGCCGCGCCACATAGTTGCCGGGGCCGAACGCCGACTGCATCGCTGCATCAACGATCGAGGTCAGTCGCCCGCTGCTCAGCCGCCCGGCGTCCTGGCCGCGCGACCGGATCTGTTCGGGCATGTCGGACACGCCATGATCCGATCCCAGGCCCACGATGTAGCGGCCGCGCCCGACCTTCGCATCCAGCGCGTCGAACAGCGTGCCAATGGTCTGATCGAGCCGCAGGTACATGTCCTGGATTTCCTGGCTGTGCGGGCCGAAGGCATGCCCGAGGATGTCAGGCGACGAGAAGCTGACGGCCAGCATGTCGATGGCGTCCCGCTGCCCCAGCGCCTCGGACTCGACGAGCGCGGCCGCCATCCGGGCGAGGTACACGTCTGCGTACGGGCTCATCTCCCACTGATCCTGCACCGCCGGATCCTCGCTGCGGAGAGCGTGCGGAAAGGTCGAGGACCACCCCCGTGGCGGCGCTTCTCCTTCGCCCGCGTCTGCCGTCGGATAGCGCGCGAGCGGAAGCAGCCGATCCCAGACCTTGTCGAAGTCCGCCTTGAGCGGATTGGCGTCGATGAAGGCCTTCACGCCCGGAACCGGGCCAGTGGAAAACGCCGAGGAGGTTTCAAAGCCCCCAGGTGCCGTGCTGAGCCACGTCACCGCCTGCCCTCCGTGCCCGGCCATCATGATGGCGCTCCTGGCTTTGAGCGCCATCGAGGCCACGCGCGCGCCGTGTTCCTGCCGCAGACGGTCGGCCAGCGTCGGGAGCCGGAGGTTGACCGCGCTGTCGCCGCCCGTCGGGCCGGAGAAGTACCCGATGTTTTTCTGGGTGCGATCTTCGGTGCAGGTCACCGTCCGGGCCGTCTCCCGATTGAACCACGCGTTCTGGAACACACCGTGCGATCGAGGAAACGCGCCCGTGGCGATCGTGGCGTGCCCGGCGCATGTGAACGTCGCGAGATAGGGAAATGCCGCGTTCGAGTACGACGCACCCTCGGTGATCAGGCGCTTGAGGCCGCCAGTCCAGTCGTTCTGGAACCGCGTGACGTAGTCGCTGCGCATCTGGTCCACCACGAGGAGGACGATGAGCTTTGGCGAGGACGCGACGGGCGGCTGGCCGGGCTGCGCGAACAGCGGCAGGACCGCCAGCACGGCGGTGCCCGCGACCGCCAACACGCTACGCATGCGCCATTCTCCCGTACGACCGTGACGGAGGCTTTACAAAAAGAAGAGCGGGTCCAGCCCGTACGCCTTGGGGTCGACCGGCTTCAGGACCGAAGAAGGACGGCCATCCTTCGCCGTCCCATCGAGAGGCCGCTGCCACAGGTTGATCTCGTACGGGAAGTCGATCGTGGCGCCCTCGCGGTCCAGCACGACCTTGACCTTCGGCCGTTGGGGATCCGGCGCGTGCACCTTCGTCACGACCGCGATCTCGCCGGTGTCGAGCTTGACGAGGTTGCCGATCGGGTAAATGCCTACGAGCTGAGAGAAGCGCCGCACCAGGTGCTGATCGAACTGCATTCCGTCGTTCTTCTTCAGCACTTCGAGGATACGGTCGGTGGGGAACGCCTGCTGGTACTTCCGCTGCGACCGCATCGCGTCGTACACGTCAGAAATGGAGCAGAGCATCGTGCCCAGGTTGAGCTTGTGGCGCTTCACACCGAACGGATACCCCGATCCATCGATACGCATGTGGTGCTCGAAGGCCATGACGGGCGCCAGCGTCGGAATATCCGGCGTCGCGCGCAGGATCTCCGCCCCGTCCACCACATGGCGGCGCATGATCTCGAACTCGGCGTCGTTCAACTTGTCGGGCTTGTTCAGGATCTCCAGCGGCGTGCGCACCTTGCCGATGTCGTGCATCAGCGCGCCGAGCCCGAACTCGCGCAGGAGGGTGCCCTCGATGCCCACCGCCCGCGCCTGGCCCATGGTGAGAATGGAGACGTTCACCATGTGCGTGAACGTGTAGTCGTCGTAGTCCTTCAGCATGGTCAGCGCCAGGAGTGCCGACCGGTTCTGCGACACGGCCTGGGCGAGGCCGTCGATCATCTTCCGGGCCGCGGTGGCATCCGGCTGCGACTCGGTCGCGGCGCTGTCCCAAACGGTCCCCGCGACATTCACGGCGTCCGAGTAGAGCTTCTTGAACGCGGCCATGTCCGTCGAGCCGCTTTCGGGATGGTCGCCGACCGTCACGCGGCCGACGCGAATGTGCGGCAGGGTGGGGAAGGGCGGAGGTTCACTGCCCGTTCTGGCCTCCAGCGTCGTCACGCTGTCGACAAACGTCGCGAGCTCGTCCGGCGTGACCCCGCGGTCGAACGTGATCCGTTCGACGGCAATGGCCTTGAGGCGCCGGACCAGCCCGCCCAGGTTCTCGCCTTTCGACATCGGCTGGTCGTCAACGATGATCTCGTCGCCGACGATGCCCAGCACGACCGATGGCGCGGCGCTGTGAATCTGGTGAACGACGACTGAGAGGGCCTCGAGGTTCCGGCTGATGATCGGGTGGCCCCTGGAGTACAGCTGCCCGGATCTCACCGCGGCCGCGAGGCGGCGGAGGAGCTCGTCAGCCATCTGCGTGTCGGACGGGCTCGCCATGTCAGGCCCTGGTCACTTCCCGCCGCTTCACAGCGGCGCGCCCTGCGGCGACGTGGGCCAGGGCGGCTGTTCTGGCGCCCCGCGGACCGTCGTTGGCCACTTCCTCGAGCGCCGCGACGGCCTCGGGCGTCCCGATTTTCGCGAGCGCTGCCGCTGCGAGGTTGCGGAGATCGCGCGTCCGTCCAGGCGCCCACCATTCACCGCGTGCGAGTGCCTCCTTGAGCACGGGAATTCCCTGGGGATCCTTCAGGCTGCCAAGGGCTTCGATGGAACTGCGGTAGACGGGCGCGAGGCGGCCCCGGTGATCGACGTGGCGCAGGAGATAGGCGAACAGGGGCGCGGCACGTTCGTCGCGCACGAGGGCCAGCGACTGCATCAGGCCTTCCCGGCTCTTGTCGGTGCCGCTCGTCAGCGCATCCAGGAGCGCCCGGAACGCGTCGTCGGTGCCGATGTTGACGATGGCGCGTACGGCCTCGCGCTGGACCTGCGGCTCGCTGTCCTTGAGGAGCCCTGTCAGTTCGGGCAGCGCCTCGGTGCCGCCGAACTCCCGAAGCAGGTAAATGGCGGTTCGCCGCACGGCCGCGTTCGGCGAGCTTTTCAACCGCTCGGCTTCCTGCCGGCCGGCCGCGCCGAACCCGATGAGGATCTTGCTGAGGCGCTCGCGCGGGCGCGCGCGCTCCTCCGCGGTCAGCGCATCGGCCAGCGGCCGGACGAGCACGTCGCCGACCGACAGGCACATCGCCTTGACGCGATCGAACTGCACGTCGTCGATGGTGGCGAGGTGGGCGCCGATGTGGCGCATCATCTGGCCGCGCGCCAGCCCTTCGAGGCCCGTCGTGGCGGCCCGGCGCCGATCGGGTTCTGCATCGCTGCCCGTCGCGGACTTCAGCGCCGAAAACAGATCGTGGGCGGCCTCGAAGTCGCCCACCAGCAGAAGATCCTCGAGCAGGGACACGGCGGGCGTGACCATCGAGACCCAGTACGACGTGTTCTGCTCGATGCGGAGCAGGTCGAGCACCAGCTGCAGATCCAGGTGGCGCAGTTCGCTCGTGGCCACCGAGCTTCGCCAGTCCCCGATTCGTTCCGGCGGGTCGTCGGTGGTCTCTTCGACCTCCAGCGCCACGGCCCGCGCGCTCGAGAGCTCGCGCGCGTATTGCTCCGACACAAAGGGTTTGTCGGAGTACGAGCGTGAGCAGCTTCTGCGCCACGGCGTCCCAGGCCTCCTCGAAGGCCTCGGGGTTGCCGAACGGCGAGCTCGCCGCCTCGTCGTGCGCGAGATCCAGGAGCCGCTCACGCTGATCCGGATCGACCACCAGGGAGTGGAAGGCTTCGGCCACGCGGTCGATCGACGTGTCTTCCGAGAGCGCGTTGCGGGCGACGAAGGTCGCGATGGTGCCGTCGGTCATCCGGTTCACGACGGCGTTGACGATCGGCGACGCCTCGCCGGTCTTGGCACCGCCCTGCGAGAGGAGCGAAACCATCATGTCCGGCGTCAGGCGGCCGAGCGCGGCCGCCATGCTGCGCATGATCTCGTCAACCTTGTCGGGCTCGTACTTCGTGGTGGAGTCAACGATGCTCTCGAGCAGGCGGATCAGGGCCGCCGTGCGCTGCCCGAGACCCTGGCCCTTCTCGACGGCGCGCGCGTCGAGGTCGGCCATGACCTCCGCCAGGCGCGCCGAGTCGCCGGCAGTCTCGATCAACCGGCGCCACGCGTCGTCGCTCAGATCGAGCTGCGCGTCCCCTTCGAGGCAGCGGGCGATAACCTGGTCCCAGTCGGCCCGGGCGCCGGCATCGCGCTCGCGGAGGACTTCGGCATAGTCGATCTCCCGCATCTCGACGTGGCTGCCTGCCATCTCCGCCCAGAGCCGGCTGATGCCGCCTCCGGCGCGGACGCTGTCCGTCGTGCGGCCGAGCAGCAGCAGGAAGCTGCGCCACGCCTCGAGGCTGCCTCCGGGGCGGATGGTGATCTCGCCGATCAAGTGATCGTGAAGGATGACGGCGAGCTCGCCGATGGCGGCGTCGGGGCGCGCAGGCGCGCGGCCGTCCATCTGGAGGCCCCGCGCGAGCACGCTGATCCGCAGGGGTTCGCGCAGCTGTTCAACCGAGGTCATCGACACGATCCGGCCCAGTGTCGCGCCGATCGCGGGATGACCCGCCGGGTACAGCACCACCGCGCGCGCCGCGGCCTTGAACGCGCGGGCGAAGTCGGTGAGGCGGACGGTGTCTTCAGGCGTGAGGGCCGCAGGCCGGTCGGTGGTCATGCGCGCGACACTCCGGAAACCCGCATGCGATCAGGGGCGGTTCCAGACGGCAGGCTCATCGATTCCCGAAGTATACTGCCCGCCTGCATGCGAGCCGTCGATATCATCATCCGAAAACGCGACGGCGGAACGCTCGAGCGAGACGAGATCGCCTTCATGGTGAACGGCGTGACGTCAGGCGCCATCCCCGAGTACCAGGCGTCGGCGCTGCTCATGGCGATCCTGCTGCGCGGCATGTCGGCTGACGAGACGGCGTCGCTGACCGACGCGATGGTGCACTCGGGTGTCCGCGTGGATCTCTCCGACATTCCCGGCATCAAGGTGGACAAGCACAGCACGGGCGGTGTCGGCGACAAGACGTCGCTCATCCTGGCCCCGCTTGCCGCGGCGTGCGGGGTGCCGGTGCCGATGATGTCCGGGCGCGGTCTCGGGCACACCGGTGGCACGCTCGACAAGCTCGAGGCGATTCCGGGATTCAGCGTCAACCTGACGCTGCCCCAGATGAAGGCGGCGCTCACGAAAGTCGGCTGCGCCATGATCGGCCAGACCAGCGAAATCGCGCCCGCCGACAAGAAGCTGTACGCGCTGCGCGATGTGACGGGCACGGTCGAGAGCATCCCCCTCATCACCGCGTCGATCATGAGCAAGAAGATCGCTGAAGGCATCGACGCGCTCGTGCTCGACGTCAAGACGGGCAGCGGGGCGTTCATGAAAACGGAGGCCGACTCACGGCGTCTGGCCGAGTCGCTCGTCGCCACCGGCCGTGCGTCCGGTGTGCGGACCGAGGCGGTGATTACCGCGATGCACGCGCCGCTTGGCCGGGCCGTTGGGAATGCCGTCGAAGTCATCGAATGCCTGGAAGTGCTCAAAGGCCGGGGACCGGCCGATCTCCTTGAAATATCGGTCGATCTCACTGCCCGCATGCTGGTGCAGGGGGGTGTCGCGGCGACCCGGGCCGAGGGCACGCGCAAGGCTGAGCAGGCCATTTCGAGCGGTGCCGGACTCGAGCGGTTCAGGCAAATCATCGAGAACCAGGGCGGCGACCCTCACGTGGTGGACGACTACACACGATTGCCCGCTCCGGCAACGCGGCACGTGGTCAAGGCCTCGCGCTCCGGCTTCCTCACCGGGCTCGAGGCAGGGGCAGTCGGCAAGGCCTCGGTGGCGCTCGGCGCGGGGCGTGATCGCGTGCAGGACCCGGTCGACCACGGGGTGGGCATCATGGTCCTGGCCAAGCCGGGCGACGCCCTGCAGGAGGGCGACGGAGTCCTCGAACTCCTGTACCGGGACCCTGCCCGATTGGACGCAGCCGTGGCGCTGGCCTCTCAGGCCATCACCATCGGTGACGAGCGGCCGTCGCCGATGGCGCTGATTGTCGGGGAGATCAACTAATGCTCGGGGTATTTCAGCCGCTCGTCGGCGCGTTCGTCATTCTCGGGATCGCGTATGTCTTTTCGACCGATCGCCGGGCGATCAACTGGACAACGGTGGCCTGGGGCCTCGGCCTCCAGATTCTCTTTGCCCTCATCGTGCTCAAGACGACGATCGGCCAGCGCGTGTTCTCGACGCTTGGCGATGGCATCAACAGGCTGCTCTCGTTCGCGGGCGTCGGCTCCTCGTTTGTGTTCGGCCCGCTCGGCGACGCGGGGATCTGGGGCAAGGCGATGACCGGCGCTCTGGGACCCGACGGCGCGCAGTACGCCGTCATCTTTGCCTTCCAGGTCCTGCCAACCATCATCTTCATCGCGGCACTTTTTGCGATTCTCTACTACTACGGGGTCATGCAGCTCGTCGTCCGGCTGTTCGCGGTCGTGATGCACCGCGTGATGCGCGCGAGCGGTGCGGAATCGCTCAACGTGGCGGCCAGCATCTTCATGGGCCAGACCGAGGCGCCGCTGACGATTCGCCCGTATCTCCCGGAGATGACGCGGTCGGAGCTCATGACGGTCATGACTTCCGGGATGGCCCACATCTCCGGCGGCATCATGGCGGCTTACATCCTGTTCGGCATCGAGGCCCAGCACCTGCTGACAGCCGTGATCATGACCGCGCCCGGGACGATCATGATGGCCAAGATGTTCGTCCCCGAAACCGAGACGCCGAAGACGATGGGGACGGTGCGGCTGCAGGTGGAGCAGACCGACGTCAACGTGATCGACGCGGCCGGGCGGGGCACGGGCGAAGGGCTGCACCTGGCGATGAATGTCGGCGCCATGCTGATCTCATTCCTCGCGCTCGTTGCCCTGGTGAACGCCATCCTCGGGACTGTCGGCCTCAGCCTGCAGATGATTTTCGGCTGGGCGTTTGCGCCCGTGGCCTGGAGCATGGGTGTCCCCTGGCGCGATGCGCCCACGATCGGCAACCTCCTCGGTACGCGCATGGTGCTCAACGAGTTTGTGGCCTACTCCCAGCTCGGACCGCTCAAGGACTCGCTCGACCCCAGGTCCTTCACGATTGCGACGTTCGCCCTCTGCGGTTTTGCCAATCTCAGCTCGATTGGCATCCAGATCGGCGGTATCGGCGCGCTGGCGCCCGAGCGCCGGCATGACCTGGCGCGGCTCGGGCTTCGCGCCATGTTTGCCGGGACCCTGGCGAATTTCATGACGGCGACCATCGCCGGCTTTCTGCTGTGACCTATTTCGATCGCGTGTCGGCGGCGGCGGCGGCCGTTCGCGCGAAGGCGCCGGTTCTGCCGGCAGCCGCGATCGTGCTCGGGTCGGGGCTCGGAGACTTCGCCGGCACACTCGACGAGGCCGTGTCGCTGCCCTATCAGCAGTTGCCGCACTGGCCCGTGTCCCGCGTCATCGGCCACGAAGGGCGCCTCGTCGTGGGGCGTGTGAAAGGGACAGTGGTGGCGGCGCTGTCCGGGCGCTGTCACGCCTATGAGGGCCACGACGCGCAGACCGTGACGTTCGCCGTGCGTGTGCTCGGCCTTCTCGGGGTCAAGACGCTCGTGCTCACGAACGCAGCGGGAGGCATCAACACGGGCTTCGCCCAGGGGGCCCTGATGGTGATTGACGATCACCTCAACCTGACCGGGATGAACCCTCTTGTCGGCGAGAACGAGGATCGATTCGGTTCGCGCTTCCCCGACATGACCGAGGTCTACTCGCGCCGCCTCCGCGCGCTCGCCGATGCTGCGGCTGCAAGCCGGGGCGGCTCGCTGCCCCACGGCGTCTATGCGGCGCTCCTTGGCCCGAGCTACGAGACACCGGCCGAGATCCGGTACCTGCGAGCGATCGGCGCGGACGCGGTGGGGATGTCCACGGCCCTCGAGGCCATCGCCGCCCGGCACATGGGGATTGAGGTGCTGGGTATTTCCTGCATCACGAACATGGCCGCGGGTGTTCTGCCGCAGCCGCTCGATCACCACGAGGTGATGGAGACGGCCCGGCGGGTCCGCGGAGACTTCGTGGCGCTGCTGGAGGGAATCATTGGGCGCCTCTGAACGTGAACGCCTGTCGGTGTCGCTCGTGGACGTTGCCGAGGGGAAGGAGGCGTCGTTCCTGGAGCTCGCCGAAGAGTTCGAGGCCCTCATCACGCTCAAGGGCTACGGCCGCGCCGAGGTGGTGCGCGACGAGTCCGTGCCGCGCCGCTACTACGCGGTCCGCCGCTGGGCCGACCTCGCCTCGGCCGAACGCTGCCACGCGGACAAGCAGGTCCAGACGCTGACGATCCAGATGTACCAGATCGCCCGCGTGACGCACGTCGTGAACGGCGCGCGCCGCGCGACGGTGGCCGCGCCCGGCGCACCGACGATCGACGATCGACGATCGAACGGCGAGACGGACCGCCGGGAAGGCATCGAACGGCGGTCACACGGCGCCGAGCGGGCTGACGGAGAACGGCGGAAGGGCCGCGACCGCCGGCTTGGTCCACGCCGGGTCCGCGATCGGCGCGGCGGCGAGGTGGATCTCGTCAGCGCCGCGCGCCGGGCGCGCGAGCACGCCGATGCCGCCTACTCGAAGTTCAAGGTTGGCGCCGCGCTGGAGGCCATCGACGGATCCATCATCACGGGCTGCAACATCGAGAACGCGACCTATGGGCTGACCATCTGCGCCGAGCGCGTCGCCATGTTCAAGGCGCTGTCCGACGGCCACCGCGCCTTCACCCGCGTGGCCATCGTCGCCGACACCGACGCGCCGACGCCACCGTGCGGCGCCTGCCGGCAGATCTTGTGGGAGTTCGGCGGCAACCTCGAGATCATCCTGGCTGACCTGAAGAAGGAACGAGGCGTGCACCGGCTCAAGGATTTGCTGCCGCTGCCCTTCGATGCTCGCCTCCTATGAGCCGAGGCAATTTACAATTTACAATTTACAATTGGGAATTCACAATTCGTTGTCTAGAGTGCCGTGTCCAGCGGTTCTCCGCGCCACGAATTCCTCATCGTAAATTGTAAATTGTAACTTTTCATGCTTCCTACCATTGCTCGCGAAGCCGACGTCGTTGTCATGATCGACCAGCGGAAGTTGCCCGTGCAGGAGGTGTACGTCCGCTGCCGGACGGCGCCGGAAGTGGCCAGGGCCATCAAGACCATGGTCATCCGGGGCGCGCCTGCCATTGGCGTCGCCGCGGCCATGGGCATCGCCATTGGGATGCGGGCCAGCAAGGCGACAGGTACGCAGAAGTTTGCCGGGGAGTTCTTCAGGATCTGCGATCTGATGGCCGCCACGAGGCCGACGGCGGTGAACCTGTTCTGGGCAATCGAGCGGATGAAGCATTCGTTCGGCGCGGGCGCAGAGGCCGGCGAGTCAGTCGATCAGCTCAAGGATCGTCTCGACCGCGAGGCCGAGGCCATCCACGACGAGGATGTCGCAAGCTGTCGCGCGATGGGCGCGTACGGCGCGGCTGTGGTGCCGGCCGATGCGCGGATTCTCACGCACTGCAATGCCGGCGCGCTGGCGACGGCCGGCTATGGCACCGCGCTCGGCGTGATCCGCGGTGCCGTCGAAGCCGGAAAGCGCGTCGCCGTGTTTGCTGACGAAACGCGGCCGTTTCTGCAGGGTGCGCGCCTGACGGCCTGGGAGCTCGTGCGGGACGGCATCGACACCACGGTCATCACCGACAACATGTCCGGTGCCCTCATGCGGCAGGGCCAGGTCAACTTCGTCGTGGTTGGAGCCGATCGCATCGCGGCCAACGGCGATACCGCCAACAAGATTGGCACCTACACCGTGGCCGTTCTTGCGCGTGAGCACAACATTCCGTTCTACGTGGCGGCACCCCTCTCGACCATCGACCTGCACACACCTGACGGCACGCACATCCCGATCGAGGAGCGAAGCGCAAAGGAAGTCACCCATGTCGGTCCGGCGCGGCTCGCACCTGAGGGTGCGCGCGTCTGGAATCCGGCCTTCGACGTGACGCCGCACGCGCTGATCGCCGGCATCATCACCGAGCGCGGCATCCTGCGCCCGCCGTACACGGAGTCGCTGAAACAGGCTTTTGAGCCTCTCGTAGCCGGAATTCGGGTCTAGAGAGCGAGCGCCTGCGGCCATCCCGAGCCGAGGACGAGCGGATCCGAGGCGAGGGATCGGCGTCAGTTCGCGCCGGGGGTGGGCCCCCGGCGCAAGTGAGAAATGTTGGCCATGCGCATCCTCGGCATCGAAACCTCGTGCGACGAAACGTCGGCTGCGGTCGTCGAAGAGACCGGGGACCTCACGCGCCCCTGGGCCATCTGCTCCAATATCGTGGCCTCGCAGGCCGAGATTCACCGCGAGTGGGGCGGCGTGGTGCCCGAGCTCGCCTCGCGTCAGCACATCCGGGACATCTGCGGTGTCGTCGAACAGGCTCTGCACGTCGCCGGCACCGGCTGGTCGGACCTGGGTGCAGTGGCCGTCACGCAGGGACCGGGTCTGGTCGGCGCGCTGCTCGTCGGCGTGTCGTTTGCGAAGTCCGTTGCGGCGGCCACCGGCCTCCCCCTGGTCGGGGTGCATCATCTGGCGGGGCACATCGAGTCGCTCGTCCTCGAGAACGGTGAGCTGCCCCTGCCCTCGATCGCCCTCGTGGTGTCTGGCGGCCACACCAGCCTGTACCTCGTGGAAGTTCCAGGCCAGTACCAGTTGCTCAGCCGGACGCGTGATGATGCAGCGGGTGAGGCGTACGACAAGGTCGCGCGCCTGCTCGGCCTCGGATATCCCGGCGGTCCGGTGATCGATCGGCTCGCAAAAGCCGGCAACGATCGCGCGGTCTCCCTCCCGGCAACGCGCCTGACGCACGCGGACCGCAACGCTCCCGGGCTCAAGGGCGATCTCGATTTCAGCTTCAGCGGCCTCAAGACGGCCGTCCTGCGCCACGTCCGATCCCGCCCGGCGCTGACCGAGGCGGAGGTGGCGGACCTGTGCGCCAGCTTCCAGCGCATTGTCGTCGGCGTGCTGGTGGACCGGGCGTTCGCCGCCGCGCGCCGGCATGGCGCAAAGAGCATCGGTGTCTCCGGCGGTGTCTCGGCCAACAGCCGGCTGCGCCTGGAGCTCAAGGCGCACGGCGACGCCCGCGAGATGCCGACGTTCGTCCCGAGCCTGAAACTCTCCACCGACAACGCGGCGATGATTGCCGCCGCGGGCCTGCGCCAGTTCCGGGCCGGCAAGCGTGCTGCGCTCGACCTCAACGCGGATCCTGCGCTTGGACTCTGATGCACGTCTTCACCGACTATCTCTTCTTCAACACCAGGAAGCGGCAGGAGTTCATCCGCATCACCGACGAGATCGCCGCGATCGTGTCGAAGAGCGGCGTCAAGGAGGGCATGGTCCTGGTGTCGGCCATGCACATCACGGCCGGCGTGTTCGTGAACGACTGGGAGGACGGGCTCATCGCAGACTTCCAGGTCTGGCTCGAGAAGCTCGCGCCGGCTGGACTCGACTACCGCCACCATCAGACCGGCGAGGACAACGCGGACGCGCACCTGAAGCGGACGATCATGGGACACCAGGTGACGGTACCCATCACGAAGGGGCTGCTCGACCTCGGTCCGTGGGAGCAGGTCTTCTACGCCGAGTTCGACGGTCAGCGCAAGAAGCGCGTGGTCGTCAAGGTCATGGGGCTCGAATGAGACATACCCGGAGCGGCCGGTGGCGGGCGTGGGTGCCGTGGTGTTCGATGCCGCGGGGCGTGTGCTGCTTGTCAAGCGCCGTCACGCGCCGCTCAAGGGCGAGTGGAGCCTGCCCGGCGGCGCCGTCGAGCTCGGCGAAACCCTTGCGACGGCTGTTGCACGGGAAGTACTCGAAGAAACGAGCCTGGTGGTCGATGTTGGCCCGGTGGTCGAGGTCATCGATCGCGTTCACCACCACCCCGACGGACGCGTCGAGTATCACTACATTGTGGTCGACTACCTGTGCCGGGTGAGCGACCGCGCCGCCGGCAGCCCCGCGGCCGGGTCTGACGCAGACGATGTGCGGTGGGTCGCCATGGACGATCTCTCAGCTCTGGGAGTGCAGCCGGCAGCGATTGCGGTCATCCGCAAGGCCATTGGCCAACTTGGAACTTAGAGGTTAGAAGTTAGAACTAAGAAGTACGAATCACGAAGGATTCAGTCGGCCCGGAGCGCCAGGATCGGGTCCACGCTGACGGCGCGCATCGCGGGCACACATCCGGCAACAATCGCGACCGCTGCGAGCACCAGCGCCGTCCCGCCGAAGCTGATGGCGTCGGTGGGTGTCACGTTGTACAGCAGCGCCTGAACGACTCGTGTCACGAGGAAAGCGCCGATCCCGCCAACGGCAATGCCGACGGCCGCGAGCCTGGCGCCCTGCCCGACGACAAGGGCGAGGATGTTCTGCTTGCTGGCGCCGAGCGCCACCCGCACCCCAAACTCCTGGGTGCGCTGCGCCACCGAGTACGACAGGACGCCGTAGATGCCGACGGCCGCCAGCAGAAGCGCGGCCGCGCCGAAGATCGAGAACATCCACGAGAGAAACAACGGGGCCCACAGCCGGCCCTCGCGGTTTTCATCACCGGTCCGCAGGTTGAAGAGCGCCAGGGACGCGTCGGACTCGCCGATGGCTCGCCTCGCGGCCGCCGTTATAGATGCCGGCGGCATGCCCGCCACGCGAATCGTGATCCCGGTATCACGCGTGGCTTGATACGGGTAGGGAAGGATCGCCAGCGGTTCCACGCGCCCTTTGTCCCGAAGGACCAGTGGCTGGAAGTTCGATACCACGCCAACGATCGTCAGCCATTGGTCCGGCGGATCCGCGGCGAAACGGAAGCGGCGGCCGACAATCTCCGAGGCGTCGGGCCAGAAGCGGGCAGCGAGCGCCTGGTTGACGATCGCCACACCGGATCGCGTCGCGGCCTCGGCATCGGTGAAGTCGCGCCCGGCGAGGAGCGTCTGATCGAGCGTGTCGATGGCGTGCGACGTGGCAGCGAAGAAGCTGATTCTTGGTTCCTTGCCGGGCTCGAGCGTCGTGCCCTCGACCACGAGTCCCGCGCTTCCGCCGCCTGTCGAGAGGGGCACCAGGTTGGAGGCAAAGGCTCCGGCGACCCCGGGCAGCGCCTCGATTCGGCGCACGACATCGTCAACCCGTGCCGTCATCGCTTCCGGCCCGGCGTACGCGTCACCCGCCATGAAGAGCCGCAAGGTCATCAACGAGGAGGTGTCAATCCCGGCATCCGCCCTGTAGATGTTGAGGATGCTGCGTACGAACAGCGAAGCGCCGACTAGCAGCATGAGCGAGAGGGCGACCTCGACGACCACGAGCGTGCTGCGCAAACGGGCACGGCTGCGGCTGCCGGCTGCGCCGCGCCCCCCGTCCTTGAGCGCGCCGACCAGGCTGGCCCGCCCGGCCTGTAGGGCCGGCGCGAGTCCGAACAGGAGCCCGGTGGTGACCGATGCGATTGTCGTGTACATCACGACGCGCGTGTTCATGCTCCAGTCCACGTAGTAGGGCACCATCACCGTCGGCGGAATGGCCGCCATCATCGCTTCGAGGCTCGCGTACGCCAGGAGCAGGCCAAGAGGCGCGCTCAAGAGTGCGAGCAGCACACTCTCTGTGAGGAGTTGCCTGATGAGGCGCCCCCGCCCGGCTCCGAGGGCCGTCCGTACGGCAATCTCGCGCTGGCGGCCGGTCGCGCGGGCGAGCAGCAGGTTGGCGACGTTGGCGCAGGCGATGATCAGCACCAGCGAAACGGCGCCGAGCATGGCGGTGGTGGCGAGCTGCAGCTGCACGGGCATCAGTTCGTCGCGAAGTGGGACGGCACGCGCGCTCCACCCCTCGTCTTCACGATGGGCCTGCCCGAGGCGCCGGGCCACCTCTGCGAGTTCGCTGCTCGCCGCCGCGATGTTCGCCCCTGCTGCCAGACGGGCGACCGGGAGCAGCATGCGTTCGCCGCGTGGCTGCTCATGCACCAGGGGCACGGCTGGAACCCAAAGCTCGGCCACCTGTGGAAACTGGAAGCGCGGCGGCATGACGCCGATGACCGTGTGCGGCGTCTGGTCCACCAGCACGGTTTGGCCGACGATCGATGCATCCTCGCGGTACCGGCGCTGCCAGAGACCGTGGCTCAGCATCACAACAGGGGGCGCGCCCGGACGATCGTCAGCCTCGACGAAGTGGCGCCCCAGGACCGGACGGACACCGAGAACCGGGAAGAGGTTCCACGTGATGATCGATCCTTGAAACCGCTCGGACTCCACGCCTTCCGTGATCGACAGGCTTCGGTACGAGTGCGCGGCGACATCCGAGAGCGCTCGCGTCTGGTCTTTCCAGTCGCGATAGTCCGGATACGACACGACGCTCCGCTCGACGCCTGCCGAGGGCTGTATGGAGTAGAGAACCACGAGATCATCGGGCCGATCGAAGGGGAGCGCGCGAAGTGAGACGTTGTCGACGATGCTGAAGACCGTGCTGTTGATGCCGATGCCCAATGCCAGGCAGAGCACCGTGAGCACGGCGAAGCCCGGGCTGCGGACCAGCCCCCGGGCCGCGTACCGGATGTCCTGCAGCAGAGCATCCATGGGCCGTTCGACGGAAGAAGCTTGGCGAAGGTTCCAGTCGGAAGTTCGAATTGAGAAGTGAGAACTAAGAAGGACTCAGTCGCGCGGCGGCGCGGAGCACACCGTCCTTCTCAGTTCTTCCTTCTCACTTCCGGCTTCCCCTGAGGTTTCCACGCGAAGTAGACCGGGACGCCGAGCAGGACGATGACCAGCCCTGGCCAGGTCGTCGCGGTCCGGTACGCAAAGAGGATCAGCAGGATGGCCGACGCGCCTGCAATGTAGAGCGCGGGGACGACTGGATAGCCGAAGGCACGGTAGGGCCGATCGACATCCGGACGGATGGTTCGCAGCCTGAAGATGCCGGCGATGGTCAGGATGTAGAAGATAAGCGCCGCCGAGACCACGTAGTCGAGCAGGTTGCTGTACAGGTTGCCGTAGGCGCCCGTCGCCGGGTTGTAGGTGCGCGGAAGGACGAGAAAAGCGGCCCACACGCCCTGCAGCCCGAGGCCCCAGGCCGGCACCTTCGCCGCATTCAACACACCCGCCGAGCGGAAGAACAGCCCGTCTCTCGCCATCGCGTAGTACGCGCGCGCTCCCGCCAGGATCAGTCCGTTGTTGCACCCGAATGTCGAGATGATGATGGCGACTGCCATGATCGCGGCGCCCGCACCGGGGAATATCCGATCGAGCGTTGCCGTCGCCACCCGATCGGACGGGGCGTGCTGGATGGCGTCCATCGGCAGCGTGACGAGGTACGCGAGGTTGGCCAGGAGATACAAACCGATCACGATGATCGTGCCAAAGGCCAGCGACAACGGGATGTTCCGCCGCGGATCCTTGACCTCGCCCGCCGTGAACGTGATGTTGTTCCAGGCATCCGCGGAGAAGAGCGATCCGGTCTGCGAGACGCCGAGCGCCACAATCAACCCGAACGCCGTCAGCGCATCCAGCCCCGGGACGACCGGCGCGACGCCCCGCGGCGAGAAGAAGTTGCCGAAGTTGTCCGCCACGGCCTCACTGTTCCACCCGAGCAGGAGGCCGACGGCAATCAGCCCGAGAAGCGCACCGGTCTTGGCTGTCGTGAAGACGTTCTGGATAACCCGGCCGTACTCGAGACCTCGAGTGTTCGTCCACGTCAGGAGCGCGATGAGCAGCAGGCCGATCGAGCTGAGCCGTGGACAAGGACAGCGCGTATCCCGCCGTCACGTGCAGCGGCGCAATCAGGTAGCGATCCTCGGAGACCCACGGCACCAGCACGCCGATGAATCGGGCAAAGCCCACCGAGACGGCCGCAATCGTTCCCGACTGGATGACCAGGAACAACGTCCAGCCGTAGAGGAAGCCCCAGAGCGGCGAGAACGCTTCGCGGAGGTAGACGTACTGGCCGCCCGCCCGAGGCATCATGGCGGCGAGCTCGCCATACGACAGCGCGCCGACGATCGTCAGGAATCCGGCAATGAGCCAGGCCGTGAGGAGCCAGCCCGCGCTCCCGACATTCCGTGCCATGTCGGCCGAGACGATAAAGATGCCCGAGCCAATCATCGAGCCGACCACCACCATCGTGGCGTCGTACAGCCCGAGCCCGCGTGTGAACTCGGTGTCGAGTGCGCTTGAGGATGCGTTCGCGCGAGTGTTGGACATGAACGTTTGGCTCACGGGCTCAGGGCTCATGACTCACGGCTCAGGGCAGCCCTTGGCCGAGCCATGAGGCATAAGCCATAAGCCGGCGGGTTTCAGACTAAGATCCGTCAGCGCCCGACCTTATCATGCTCACGCTCGACTTCGTCCAGACACTTGCGTTCGCCGGCGTGGTGCTGTTTCTCGGCTACGGTCTCCGATCAGCGCTCCCCTGGCTCGCGCGCTACAACCTTCCCGCGCCGGTCGTCGGCGGTCTGCTCGTGGCCGGCGTTCTCCTGCTGGCGCGATCGCGTGACGTGACGCTCGTCACCTTCGACACGGCGCTCCAGACGCCGCTCATGATCGCGTTCTTCACAACCGTGGGCTTCGGCGCCAGTCTGTCTGTGCTCCGGGTCGGCGGTCCGCAGGTCATGCTGTTCTTCCTGTTCTCGACAGTGGTCGCCGTGCTGCAGAACGTGGTGGGCGCCGCGGTGGCCACCGGACTCGGCCAGCACCCGCTGATGGGTGTGCTGGCCGGATCGGTCACGCTGACCGGCGGCCCTGCGACCGGCCTGGCCTTCGCGCCAGATTTCGAGCGCGCCGGCCTGGCGGGCGCCTCCACCCTGGCGGTTGCCTCCGCCATGGTCGGCATTGTCGGCGGCGGCATCATGGGCGGTCCGCTCGGGACGTATCTCGTGGAGCGCGGGCGCCTGGCCGCGGCGAAACGCCGCAGCGGCGATCCCGACGCACCGCTTCGCTCCACCGAGGTGGTCGAAGCCCTTCTGCCCGACCCCGCGCCGGCGGCCCCGGCAGGGGAAGACGTCGAGGCCTACGGCCTCCTCAAGACGCTCGTGGTCATCCTCATCGCCATGTGGTTCGGGGCCTGGGTGAGTGCGTTCATTCAAGGCAACGTGCGCTTTCCAGGTTTCATCCCGGGCCTGGGCGGACGGCCGCTCACATTGCCGGCCTACATCGGCGCGATGTTCGTCGCGGCCGCCATCCGCAACTTCGACGATGCGACGGGATGGATTGGGCTGTCGCAGAAGCTGGTGGATGACATCGGGAGCGTGGCGTTGTCGCTGTTTCTCGCGCTGGCGCTGATGACCCTGCGCCTCTGGGAGCTGGCAGGCCTGGCCCTCCCGCTGCTGGTCATTCTCGTGGCGCAGCTCCTGCTCGTGGCTGTCGTCGCGGTGTACGGCGTCTTCAGAGTGATGGGGCGGGACTACGAAGCCGCCGTCACCTCGGCGGGCTTTGTCGGTTTCATGCTGGGCACGACCGCCAACGCCATGGCCAGCATGGAAACCATCGTGAGCCGGTATGGGCCCGCGCCCCGATCGTTCCTGATCGTGCCCATGGTGGGCGCGTTCTTCATCGACTTCACCAACGCGGTGATCATCACCATCTGCCTGAACATATGGAGCTGACGCGCGAGGCCGCCTGGGCGCTGCTGACTGAGTACACGAAGGGCGAGAGCCTGTTGAAGCACGCGCTCGGCGTCGAAGCGGCCGTCAGAGGCTATGCGCGCCTGGCCGGCGCGGATGAAACCGGCTGGGGCATCGTCGGCCTCCTGCACGACTTCGACTACGAACGGTGGCCCAGCCTCGAGGAACACCCGTTCCGGGGGAGTGAGATCCTGCGAGAGCGCGGCTATCCCGAGTGGGTCGTGCGCGCGATTCTGTCGCACGCCAGCTACAGCGGCGTGCCGAGGGAGACACCGCTCGAGAAGACGCTCTTCGCCTGCGACGAGTTGGCCGGCTTTGTGACCGCGGCGGCGCTCGTGCGCCCGAGCAAGAGCGTGCTCGACCTCGAGGCGGCGTCGGTGATGAAGAGGATGAAGGACAAGGCGTTCGCGCGTGGCGTCAGCCGGGACGACCTTCGCGCGGGAGCGGCGCTCCTCGAACTGCCGCTCGATGTACACATCAATCACGTCATCGGGTTCTTGCGCCTTGAAGCCGATGCACTGGGCCTGAAGGGGGCTCTCTGAACCCGCCTGCCGGGGAATCCGTCTACTTGCGGTGACATGCCCGACCGCGATCCCGTGATCACGCTCGATGCCGTGACCGTCCGCTACGGGGCGCAGGCGGCGCTCCAGGACGTCTCGGCGTCGTTTGCCGCCGGCGCCGTGGGGCTGCTCGGGCCGAATGGCGCCGGCAAGAGCACGATGCTCAAGGCGCTCCTGGGTTTTATCGTGCCGACTTCCGGGAAGATGCGCGTGCTCGGGCTCGACGTGGCGGCCGCGCCGCTCGAGATCCGCAGCCGCGTGGGCTACATGCCGGAAAACGACGCACACATCCCGGGGATGAATGCGGTGTCGTTTGTCGCCTACTGCGGCCAGCTGGCCGGGCTTCCGCAGGCAGATGCCATGCAGAGGGCGCACGAGGTGCTGTTCTACGTCGGCCTCGGCGAGGCGCGCTACCGGAATGTCGAGACCTATTCGACCGGGATGAAGCAGCGCATCAAGCTCGCGCAGGCGCTGGTCCACGACCCGGACCTCCTGTTTCTCGACGAGCCGACCAACGGCATGGACCCCAAGGGACGCGACGAAATGCTGGAGCTCGTGCGCGATCTGTCGCTCAACAAGGGCGTCAACCTGATCGTGTCGTCGCACTTGCTGCCGGACGTGGAATTCACCTGTGAGCAGGTCCTCGTGATGGACCGGGGGCGGGTGGTGGCGTCGGGGCCGATTGCCGGCATGAAGCAGCCGCGCGGACGCGTGTACGAGCTTCGCGTCAAGCTGCCGGACGGGCCCGAAACCCTCGACCGGTTCGTGGGCTCGCTCCAGCGGGAGGGGCTCGAGTGCCACATGACTGACGAGGACGTCATGCGGGTGTTCGTGCCCGGCGACGGCGGTGCCCGCGCACTCTTCGCGCTCGCGGCTTCGTCTGCGGTGCAGGTCAGGCACCTGCGCCCGAGCGTGCCGACGCTCGAAGATGTGTTTGCGAAGGCGGTCGGGTCCGAATGAGCCCGATCCACGACCAGGGATATCGCCGCTACGGGGGCCAGCGTGCCAGGCATGGCCGCGCGTGGGCAGTCATCGCATCGGCCGGCGTCCGCACGCTCTTCAAGAAGCGCGCGTTCCTCGGGCTGATGTTCCTGGCCTGGGGACCGTTCTTCGTTCGAGCCGTTCAGCTCTACGCCGCGGCCAACCTCCCGCAGGCCGCGTTTCTCGCGCCGACGCCCCAGCTGTTCCGCGACTTTCTGGCGCAACAGGACGCATTCGTGTTCTTCGTGACCGTCTACGCCGGCGCCGGCCTCATCGCGAACGACCGCCGCGCGAACGCCCTGCAGATTTATCTGTCGAAGCCGCTCTCGAGGCTGGAGTACGTCATCGGGAAGCTGGCCATCCTCGTCGGGCTCCTGCTGCTCGTGACCTGGGTTCCCGGGATCCTGCTCCTGATCGTCCAGATTCTGTTTGCGGGCAACTTCACCTTTTTTCTGGACAACCTCTACCTCTTCCCGGCCATCACGCTCTTCTCGCTGGTTCGTGTTCTGACGGCTGCGTCGATCATGCTGGCCCTGTCGTCGCTGTCGAAGAGCAGCCGGTATGTCGGCGTCATCTACGCGGGCCTGATCTTCTTCACACAAGCGCTGTCTGGTGTGCTGCGGGCGGTGACCAGCAGCTCTTCGATGGCATGGGTGTCGGTCGAGAGCAACCTGAACCAGATCGGCGACGTCATCTTCCGCCTGTCGCCGCGGGCGGACCTGCCCTGGATCGTCTCGCTCCTCATCGTCGCCGGGCTGATCGCGCTGTCGGCGTTCGTGCTCGAGCGCCGCGTGCGTGGGGTCGAGGTCGTCGCGTGAGCGCTGCCATCGTCGCCGCCGAGCACGTATCGAAGTGGTACGGCCAGGTCAGCGGCCTGAACGACATCACGCTCACCGTGCCGCCGGGCATTACGGGGCTGCTGGGGCCGAACGGCGCCGGGAAGTCCACGTTCATGAAGCTCATGACGGGCCAGCTCAAACCGAGCAAGGGCCAGCTGACCGTGCTCGGCGAGCCAATCTGGAGGAACCCGGCGCTGTACTTCCGCATCGGCTTCTGCCCCGAACAGGATGCTTTCTACGAGCGGATGACCGGCCTCGAGTGGGTGACGGCCCTCGTGAGGCTCAATGGGGTCGGAGAGGCCGCCGCGCGCGCGCAGGCCATGCGTGCGCTCGAAATGCTCGATCTGGCTGCCGCGGCCAAGAAGAAGATTGGCGCCTACAGCAAGGGGATGCGGCAGCGCGTGAAGATGGCTCAGGCGCTCGCGCACGACCCGGAGCTGCTCATCCTCGACGAGCCGCTGTCCGGGATGGATCCGCTGGTGCGGCGCACCACCATCCGGCTGATTAAAGAGTGGGCGCGTGCCGGCAAGAGCATCATCGTGTCGAGCCACATCCTCCACGAGATCGAGTCGATGACCTCGAACATCCTCCTGATCAACCAGGGACGGATTCTGGCCGAGGGCAATGTCCACCAGATCCGGGAGCTCATCGACGAGCATCCACACACCGTGTCGATCATCGCCGACGAGCCCAGGGCTCTTGCGCGGGAGTTCCTGGCCGATGCGCACGTGCTCAGCCTCAAGCTCGAGGCCGGCGCCCTCGTGGTTCAAACCGCGAAGCCCGACATCTTTTACGCACGCCTGACCGAAATCGCGGCCTCGGGAGCGTGCGGCGCGGTGCACGAAGTCACCTCGCCCGACGACAATCTGCAGGCGGTTTTCCAGTACCTCGTCAAATGACGGCGCCGCCACTCGCCTCATCGATCGCGAGGATCTTCGACCTCTCCCTGGGGCAGATGCTGTGGTCCCGGCGGTCGGTCTTCCTGGCACTGCTCGTGTGCGGGCCCGTGATGCTGGCTTTCGGTGTGCGCACGGTGCTCGCGCTCGAGGGACGCGGCCTGCCGAGCATCAACGGTGAATCGGTCGGCGGGCCGGCCCTCTTCGGGCTCATGATCTGGCTCGTCTACCTGCGGTTTGTCGTCCCGGTGCTCGGCGTGTTCTACGGCACCGCGCTCATCGCCGATGAAGTCGAGGACAAGACGATCACGTATCTCTTCACGCGGCCGATCCCGCGGCGGGCCGTGCTGTTCGGCAAGTACGCCGCCTATCTCGCGTGCACGACCCTGCTCGTGCTGCCCTCGGTCGTCATCGTGTATTTCCTGATCGTGCCGCTCGACGGCGGGCAGGTGGGCCGCGAGTTTCCCGCCCTCCTCTCGGATCTCGCCATGCTCGTGGCCGGGCTGGCGGCATACGGCGCGGTCTTCGCATGCGTGGGAGCGGCGGTCAAGCACCCGCTGGTCGCGGGGCTGGTGTTCGCTTTCGGCTGGGAGCCGGCGGTCCTGATTTTCCCCGGCTACCTGAAGCGGCTGAGCGTCGGTTACTATCTGCAGGCTCTCGTGCCGCACACGATGCCTTCGGATACGGCGCTCAGTGTGCTGATGCAGTTGTTCGCGGAGGTCCCGTCGTTGTCGCTGAGCCTGTTGTCGCTGGCCGTGATTACGGCCGGATCGCTCTGGGCGGCAGGCCGTGCAGTCGAGCGCCGTGAGTACGTCCTGGAACAATAGAGTCGCGGTTTCGTATAGGGTTCGTAGGGGCTGCTAATGACATCGAGAACCCGGTATTTCGTGATCGCTTCGCTCCTGGTCATGACCGTCGGCCTTGGCGCGGGGCTGGTGGCCTACTACACGGGTCTCTCCACGAGCGCGGTCGCGCCGCTGGGCGGGCCGGACGAACTCAAGTATGTCGCCCGGAACGCTACCCTCCTGGCGTATGCGGACGTCGGCGAGGTCATGGCCTCGGATGTCCGGCAGCGGCTCCGCAAGTTCATCCAACCCGATTCCGACGGTCAGCGCGAATTCCAGGATCACACCGGCATCAACATCGAGACCGACATCGACCATGTCGTCGTGGCGGTCACGCCGGCGCTTGAAGACTCCGGGCACATGCCCGGGTCGGCGCTGGTCATCGCGCGCGGACGGTTCGACGCGGTGCGGATCGAGGGCTTGATGCGCGAGCACGGCGCGCGCGTCGAGGATTACAAGGGTGTGCGGCTTATCGTCGCCGACGACATCTCGAAGCCAGCGGACCCGGCCGCGACCCGGACCCGGACGCCGCACCCGAACCAGCGCGCCGGCACCCGAGCCTCTCTGTGGCCTTCGTCGAGCCGGGCGTCGTGGCGGTCGGGCACAGCGCTCTCGTTCGCTCGGCGATCGACCTGAAGAATGGCGGAGACAGCGTCGCCCTCAACGACGAGATGATGAAGCTGGTGCGCTCCCTCGAGCGAGACACCGCCTGGGTCGTGGGACGCTTCGACGCCCTGGCGTCGCAGGCCGCCCTGCCGCAGGAGATGGCCAGCCGGCTGCCGGCCATCACGTGGGTCTCGGCGAGCGTGGACGTGAACGGCGGGATCCGCGGCGTGCTCCGCGCCGAAGCGCGTGACGAAGCGTCAGCCACCAACCTTCGCGACGTAATCCGGGGCTTTGTGGCCCTGGCCAAGATTCAGGCCTCGTCCCAGCCCGCACTGCAGGCCGCGGTTCAGTCCCTGGAGTTGGGCGGCTCGGGCACCACCGTTGCCCTGGCGTTCGACCTGCCAGCTGAGCTGTTCGACCTGATTGGCTCGCTCCACCCCCCCTCCGGGACCCCCCAACCAGCCCAGTAAATCGATTCCGGCCCGCTCGGGTTCGGCTTTTGCCCGTAAATGGAAGCGGCCCATCCGCCGTAAATGGGAATAGGTCTCACATATTCCCGGCACCATGACGGATTTGGTGTTCTTCTACGGCACGCTGATGAGCGGCTTCAGGCGCCCCGGGCGTGCGCGCCTCGATGAGGTGCTGAAGCCGGTCGGTCGTGGCTGGATTCCCGCGGCCCTCTTCGACCTGGGCCTCTACCCGGCGGCCATCCCAGCAGACGACAGCCGTGTCTGGGGTGAAGTGCATCAGATGCTGGATTCGGATGCCGTCCTGGAGTCGCTGGACGAGATCGAGGGCTTCAGCATGTCCGAGCCGGACTCCAGCCTCTACACCCGCGAGGCCATTCCGGTGACCCTCGAAAATGGCTCGGTGGCCAACGCCTGGGTCTACTTCTACAACGCACCGCTCGGCCGGGCAGAGCGGATCGCCTCCGGCGACTACCTCGAACACCTCAGGGTGAAGTGACGATCAGGCGGGACGCCTGCGGCTCTTGATCGAGTCGATGAACCCGGTGATCACGTCGCTCACGCGCTCGGCAGGCTCGACAAACTCGATCCCCGTGCGATACGTGACCAGCTCCTGATCGACGTCGCTGATTCCGCAGTACACAATCCGCCCCTTCACGATGATCGAATGATCGCCCAGTGTGAGGCGGAGCTCGTGGAGTGAGTTCAGCTGGAGTGGGAACTGCGTCTCGATCTGTGCGCCGCCGCGGCCGATTTCCTTGAGCGCCATGGGCTGGAACACCATGACCTCGCCGTGGAGCTCGCCCAGGATCGTCAGGCGCTCGGCGTCACGCTTGTTGTCTTCGTCGGTCTGCTCGCTGGCCTCGCGCATCGCGCCGGACTATACCACGGTCAATTCATCACGATCGGCGCCGGCCGCCCGAAGAAGCCGTCTGGCGCGTCCTCGTCTTCATCATCGTTGGGGACGATCCTCGAGACCTCGTCTCCCCACTGGTCCTCGGCCGAAACCGTGATCACCGGGATTCGCCGCGTCGCCTCGTCGAGTTTCAGCATCGAGAGCACCTGGAAGCCCTCGACATGATCCGGTTGCAGGCAGACGACGACCAGGTTGGGCTGCTCCAGCTTGATCTGCGAATACGCTTGCGCGTTCGATGCCACAAACACCATGTCGTACCGGCCGCCGTCGAGGGTTGCCTCGACCATCGCAGCCGACTCGGACGTGCCGTTCACGATGACCAGCTTCCTCGCCACTCGCTCGGGCCTGACTTGCGGCCGGTGGCCCGTGCTGGTGGTACTGCCCGACGAGGCGGTAGTTGTCAGCATCCTGGTCCGTCTCCACTGCGGACACCCCGACAAGATTCACGAATCGTGCCACGGCTGACCCCAAAAAAAGGCGCGGATCCAGCGAAAACTCTGCCGCAGCCCTCCAAGTTGGGCAGCGTTGACCCAGTTCGATGCCATCCCCACTGTAAAATCACCGCCGTGATCGCCCTCCTTCCATGAGCGCGCCTCTGCACATCGCCGTAATACCTGGTGACGGCATCGGCAACGACGTTACTTACGAGGCGCTGAAAGTGCTCGGTGCAGTGAGCGACGTGTCGGGGCGTGCACTCGCGTTCGATCACCTGCCCTGGGGCGCGGATCACTTTCTGCGCACCGGGATCACAGTGCCGTCGGACGGCTACACCGTTCTGGCGGAACACGATGCCATCCTTGCAGGCGCCTTTGGCGACCCGCGTGTGCCCGACAACCGGCACGCGCGCGACATCCTGCTCGGCACGAGGGTCTCGCTCGACCTCTATGTCAACCATCGTCCCATCAGGTTGATCGACGATCGGCTGTGTCCCCTGAAGAACCGCTCGACGCTGCAGGTGAACTTCGTCGTTTTTCGCGAGAACACCGAAGGCCTGTACGCAGGCATCGGCGGCCGCTTCAAAGCGGGAACCAACGACGAGATCGCAATCCAGGAAGAGATCAATACCTACAAAGGCGTCCATCGCATCGTCCGCCATGCGTTCGCGCACGCAGCGTCGGCGGGCCTCACCAGGGTCTGCATGGCGGACAAGAGCAACGCCATGATCGACGGCCACGCACTATGGCAGCGGGTGTTCCGCGAGGTGGCGGCAGACTATCCGGCGATCGAGGCCCGGCATCTCTACATCGACGCTCTGGCGTTCTTTCTCGTACAGGACCCCTCGGCCTTCCAGGTCATCGTGACGAACAATCTCTTCGGCGACATCATCACGGACCTCGGCGCGGCGCTGCAGGGCGGGCTCGGCGTTGCCGCCTCGGCCAATCTCCATCCCGGCCGGACCTCGATGTTCGAGCCCGTACATGGGTCCGCGCCGCCGCTGGCCGGGAAGAACACGGCCAACCCCATTGGCGCGATTCTCTCCGCAGCGATGATGCTTTCGGCGCTGGGCCGCCACGAAGAAGCGGCGCTCATCGAGCAGGCCGTCCACGCGGCCGTCGTCAATGGTCAGACGACGGCCGACATCGGCGGCACGCTGGGCACGCGCGAGACAGGGGACTACGTGGCCGCAACGATACGAAATGCGCGGGCGCCCGAAGCCTGAGCAGCCCCCGGAGCCTGAAGCCCGAAGCCTGGAGCCTATTTGTGATGCAGATAAAAACCGTCGGTGTGCTTGGATGCGGGTTGATGGGATCGGGGATCGCGCAGGTCTCCGCGGCGGCCGGCTATAGAACGGTCGTCCGTGAGGTGGACGACGCGGTGCTGCAGAAGGGGCTGGGACGGGTCCGGGGGTTTCTGGAGGCGGGAGTCTCAAAGGGCAAGTTGACGGTCGAGGCCCGCGACCGGACGCTTGGCAATCTCTCCGGTGCCACGACCTTCGATGCGCTGGCCGAGTGCGATCTGGTCATCGAAGCGATTGTCGAGAACCTGGGCGCCAAGCGTGACAGCTATGCGATGCTCGAAGGGGTCGTCGGCGCACACACGATCTTCCTGTCGAACACGTCGTCGCTGTGTATCACTGAGCTCGCGGCGGCGACACGGCGTCCCGATCGGTTCGGGGGCCTGCACTTTTTCAGCCCGGTTCCGTTGATGAAGCTCGTCGAGGTGATCCGCGCGCTCACGACGAGCGACGAGACGTTCGCCGCGGTCTTCGACTTCGCGAAATCGCTCGGGAAGGAGCCGGTCACCGCGCCCGACCGGCCCGGCTTCATCGTGAACCGCCTGCTCGTGCCGTATCTGCTCGACGCCATTCGGGCCTACGAGAACGGGCTCGGCACCCTCGAGGACATCGACAAGGGCATGGTGCTCGGCTGCGGCTACCCGATGGGGCCGTTCCAGCTGCTGGATTTCGTCGGCCTCGATACGACCTACTACATCGCCAACATCATGTTCGATGAGTTCAGGGAGCCCGCTTACGCGCCTCCGCCGCTCTTGAAACGCATGGTGGCGGCGGGGAGGCTGGGACGAAAATCAGGCCGCGGGTTCTACACGTACACGGGCTGACGCCTAGCGGATCTTTTCGAGCAGCGCCCGTGCGCGGTCCTTGTTCTCCCGATCCTCGGGAATCCATGCCGGGTTGGCTGGTGCGTCGAGCACGCGCTGGAGCTCGGTGCGCGCCTCTGCCTTGCGGTCCTGCTCGAGGAGGAGTTCCGCCAGAAACAGGCGGCTGAGGGTGCTCTCGTCGTCGTAGGTGAGGGAGGCGCGCAGGTGTGCCTCGGCTTTCTTGTCGCTGCCGCCGAAGAGGCGCGGGACTCTGAAGTACCAGCGGCCGAGCGCCCGATCGGCGGAACCGTCCTGAAACGCCGGTGCGATGCGCAGCACGGTCTCGAGCTTCTCGCGGACCGGCTTCCGGTACTTGAGGCCGGCCCGCAGTCCGAAGGACTCCGCGAGGGCCCCCATGTTGGCGGCGGTCCAGAAGTGACCCTCGGGGCGCGAGGGCTGCAGGCGGCTGGCCGTCTCTCCTGCGGCGATGCCGCGTTCGAGCGCAGCGCGGCGATCGTTCTGAGGCAGGTGGCCGCCGAGCCAGTAGGACACGCGCGCCAGCTTCCACGCGGCGTCGAACGCGTCAGGGCGTGCCGCCAGCTCCGCCACCAGGAGCTCCGCTGCGCGCTGCGCGCTGGGCAAGTTCGCCCGGTCGGCGTACAAGGCGTCCGCATCCTGGCTGTGAACCGGAACAGCGAAGGCCAAGTAAAATAGCGCCATGCAGGATCTCATCAAGAAGCTGCTGGCGGAGCTGGGCGAGGATCCGGCGCGCGAGGGTCTCGTCAACACACCCAAGCGAGTGGACAAGGCGCTCAGGTTCCTGACGAGTGGGTACAAGGCTGACATCGACGATGTCCTGAACGGGGCGCTGTTCACGGTCGATTATAGCGAGATGGTGATCGTCAAGGACATCGACTTCTACAGTCTCTGCGAGCATCACCTGCTGCCGTTTTTCGGCAAGTGCCACATCGCCTACATCCCCAGCAGCAAGGTCATCGGGCTCAGCAAGATCCCGCGGCTGGTCGACGTGTTCAGCCGCCGGCTGCAGATCCAGGAGCGGCTGACCAACCAGATCGCCGACACGATCCGCGAGAAAATTGCGCCGCTCGGCGTGGCGGTCGTCATCGAGGCCACCCACCTCTGCATGTCCATGCGCGGCGTTCAGAAGCAGAACAGCTTCGCGGTGACGAGCGCCATGGTCGGGGCATTTCGCACCAACGCGCGGACTCGCATGGAGTTCCTCGAGCTCATCAAGCTCCGGAGTGTTGTGCCCGGCATGCGCGACTCACTGGCGGGCAGCCTCGCCTGCATGGGGGAAGAGTGACGTTGATTAAAGGTCGGGAGGGTCTGGTGGGTCGGGAGGGTCTGGAGCGCCTGCGGCTGTCCCGAGCCGAGGACATGCAAATCCGAGGTGAGGGATCGGCGTCAGTTCGCGCCGGGGGTGGGGCCCCGGCGCAGGTAAGAAATGCTGTCACGGTCCTGTTCGCGCTCTTGTTCGTGCTCGGCCTCGCGCCGGTGACCGATGCGCAGACCCGCCGTGCCCCGGCGCCTAAACCCGTGCCTCCTACGCCCGTCAAGGTGGCGCCGGAGATGACCTGCCCCAACCCCCTCGGCACCGGGATCAAGACCAAGGTGGCCTTTTGCGACGTGATGTCCGCTTCGGACCCCGCGGCGGGCGTGCTGATCACGCTCCCGCCGCATCGCGGTCCGGTGACCCTGACCTTCGATCTGCATAACCGCCATACCTATTCGGAAGAGCAGGAGAAGGCGAAGCGGGCCTATGCGCGATACACCGCGGGCATCGGGGCGTTGACCATGGACAACACGCTCATCAGCCGCGCGGCGATCGAGAGCGAGTTCAGGAACGCGTCGGACCTGGTGGACCGGATTGACGGAGGCGCCGGCCCTGGCGGCGTCAAGGCGGTGGCCCCTTCCGGCACGCAGGCCATCACCATCGTCATCCCCGCCGAGGTGACCGAAAAGGTGAGCCTGCTCGGCGAGAAGCTGACGGCTGTCAGGCTGGACGGGACGTCGACCTACTCACAGCCAGGCCGCCCGATTGCCGTCGTCAGCAACGTGATGATTGAGTACGTGCCCGGCCCGCCGCCCAAGCCTGTCCCGCCGCCGCGTCAGACGACGACCAAGCCGACGACCAAGCCGAGGCCGTAAAAAGCAAAAGGCCGGGCGCCTTTCGGCAACCCGGCCTCACGAATTTCAAATCGTAAATTGTAAATTGTAAATTTCCAGCTTCGTTAGACGGTCGGTTTGTGCAGCACGGGCTGCACATCCTGCTTCTTTTTCGTCCCGCCGAGCCCCTGAATCTGCAGCGTCGGCTGCTCCTTGAGCACTTCCTGGCGGTAGAGGCGCGCCATCTCGTCGTGGTACTTGGCGTCCTTGTCGTCCTTGTGGCGCGCGGCCATCTTCTCTTCGCGCGCGTTCTTGGCGATGCCCAGGTCTTCGAGGTCGGTCTGCGCCCCGGCCCGAACCGCTTCCTCGTTGAGCTTCAGCGAGTGGGCGGTCGAGTTCAGCGGCACGGCCTTGTTGCCGGCGAAGATCTCGTGACGGCCGTGCTCCTCGTACCACTTGGTGAGGGTGGCCGTCATGTGCATCTTCTCGATGATGTTGCGCCAGCCGATGCCCGTGTTGTAGGCGCAGAAGGAGATTTCGCCCTGCTGCGTGGCATACGGGATGATGCACATCTCGGTGCGGCGGAAGTCGTAGTTGAACAGGTCCTGGAACCACATCCCCGCGATGAACAGGAAGTTCCAGCGATCCGCCCTGCGCTTCTTGATGTCGTCGATCGTCCGGTCGCCTTCGACGCGTCCGTACTTGCCCTTTTCGGCTGACTTCGTCGCGCCGAAGGTCTTGTCGAACTTCTTCAGCAGATCGCTCAGCTTGAAGTGCGTGGGCGCCTTGAACGAATCGTAGTTGCGCACGACCGCCAGGGCCATGCCGAAGACCGACAGGAACCGCCCGCGTCCGGCGTCGCTCACCGCGGCGACGTCCTTGGCGAGCTGCTCGGCTTTCAGGAAGGCCGTGACCGGCACGGCTTCCTTGGTTTCCTTGTCGATCATGATCGCCATGCCGACGCCACAGTTGGGGTGGCAGCCGCAGGTCAGCTGCCCGAACTCCTTCTCGGCGCCGTGGGTCACGTCGGCCCAGTCGGTGAAGCTGCCCATGAACGAAATCGGGAACCAGTCGCGCACCGGATCGCCGATGCCCGTCTGGTTCTTCACGTCGTGCGCGAGGTGCGACAGCGTGTATCGCTGCGCGGCCCGGCGTTCCGGCGTGACTTCCTCGTCGCGGCCCGTGAACGACACGGGCTGGAACGAGAGGAAGTTGATCTTCTTCGGGTTGTCGAGCGCGAACTCGATGATACGGCCCACCTGCTCGTTGTTGACGCCGTTGACGATCGTCACGACGGGCACGATGTCGACGCCCGCGCTGTACAGGTTTTCGATGGCGCGCAGCTTGACGTCGAACAGGTTGCCCACCCGGCGGTGCGCGTTGGCCGCGTTGCCGATGCCGTCGAACTGGAGGTAGGCGTAGCGGAGGCCAGCCTCAGCCGCCTGCTTGGCGAACTCCGGGTTCTTGGCGAACTCGATGCCGTTGGTCGCCGCCTGCACGCTGTTGTAGCCGACCTTGCGCGCGTACCGTACCGGCGTCAAGGAAGTAGGGTGAGATGGTCGGCTCGCCGCCCGAGAACTGCACCGACATCTGCCGCCGCGGCTTGATGCTGATGGCGTTGTCGAGGACCGTCTTGATGTCGTCCCAGTTCAGCTCATGCACGAACCCGACCTGGTTCGCGTCCATGAAGCAGGGGTCGCACATCATGTTGCAGCGGTTGGTCAGGTCCACGGTGAGCACCGACCCGCGGCCGTGCTGGATCGTGCTGCTGCCGTGGTTGTGGAGCTTCTCGTCGTTGTGGGCGCGGATGTCGCGGCCCGGGAAGACCTGTTCGAGGTGCTTGAAGAACTCCGTGTCGATGGCCATGACGTCCTCGAAATGGCCGTGGATCGGGCAGTCCTTCACCATCAGGATCTTGCCGTCGCGCTCGAGGATGGTCGCCTTGATCTCGCCGACCTTCTCGTTCAGCAGGACGCTCACGTCCTTCTTGCCGTCCAGGATCTCCTGCCGGGCTTCGCGCGTGCACGTCGGGCAGAGCGAATCGGTCTCGCGCGGCCAGCCGAGCGGTGGCTTCGTCTTCTCGTACAACTTCAGGAGCGGCTTATCGGACCACGACGGGATGAACGAGGGGTTCTGCTTGATCTTGTTCAGATTGCTGAACACCACCCAGGCTCCGTTTGCGGCGATCGCGAGCCCCTTCTCGAAGTACTTGATGGGCGCGTGCATGCGTGTCGTCTCCTCTGGAAAATTCGCGGCCACGGCGGACTGATGAAGATCCTCGCGCGTGGTATTTGCGCTAAATGATAGAGCAAACAAGGCTTATCGGAAGCGTTTTTCAGCGAACTGGCTCTGGATTACCTGAGCGGGCCACAGGCACGGCTGGATGGGCCGGCCTGTCGAGGCTCCGCGGCCGCCCTTTGGCACTTTGAACCCGGCTCGACAGGACCTCGTAATATCATTAGCCCTGCTAAGCTTAGGCAGGCGGATGCGGCACTAACCCCATCGGGCCAGCGAAGGCCTCGAAAGGACGAATCGAAATGTCGACAAGCACGTGGTTCAGAACGGCAATTGCCTTTGCCGCACTCTTCGGCTCGGCCCTCACGGCCTCTGCCCAGACACCGGCCACTCCGGCCGACGCCGCCCCCTTCATTGGCAGCTGGGTGCTGATGCTCGAGACGCCTCAGGGCAACATGCCGCTCGACCTCAGCGTGAAGGCCGATGCGGGCAAGGTCGTCGGTGAAGTGGGCTCCGAGATGTTTCCTGTCCAGCCCATCACGGACGTGACCAAGGCCGACGCCAGCCTGGTCTTTACCTACGCCATGGACTTTCAGGGAAACCAGATCCCGATGAAGATCACGCTCACGCCCGACGGCGACAAGATGAAGTTCGGATTCGACGCCGCCGGCGGCCAGTTCTTCCTCGAAGGCGCGGCCACCAAGAAGTAAACTCGCATCTCTTGCGCGATCTGCTGATCATTGGAGGCGGGCCGTCGGGCCTGTCCGCCGCCATCGCGGCCAGCAAGCGGGGGCTCGACTACCAGGTCATCGAACAAGGCGTCCTGGTCAATTCGATCTTCCGCTTCCCGCCGCAGATGGTCTTCTTCACCACGCCTGAACTGCTCGAGATCGGCGGCCTGCCCTTCGTTTCGCCGTACGACAAGCCCACCCGGACCGAGGCGCTGCGCTACTACCGCAAGGTCGTGGACACCTACGACCTTCGCATCGCCTTTGGTGAACCGGTGACGGCGGTAACTCTCGAGGCGGGCGCGGCGGGCCGGGATGACGAGGCGGGCGAAGGCCGACGTTTTATCGTCGAAACGCGCACCCCATCGGGCGGGACACGGGTGCGTGAGGCGGCGAACGTGATTTTCGCCATCGGGTACTACCGATCGCCCAAACATGCTGGGCGTGCCGGGCGAGGACCTTCCGCACGTCAGCCACTTCTATTCGGACCCGCATTCCTGTTATCGCCAGCGCGTCGTGATCGTCGGCGGAGGCAATTCCGCCGCCGAGGCGGCTCTCGAGATGTACCGGGCCGGCGCCGCGGTGACCATCGTGCATCGCGCCGCCGAACTGAAGAACACCATCAAGTACTGGGTCCGTCCCGACATCGAGAACCGGATCAAGGAAGGCTCGGTCGCCGCCCATTTCAGTTCTGAGGTGGTCGAGATTCGGCCGACGATGGTCGTTGTGCGCTCGGCCGCAGGCGATTTGGAGGAGATTCCGGCCGACGCCGTGTTTCTGCTGACCGGCTACCGCGCAGACAAGGCGTTGATGCAGGCAGCGGGCATCGAGTTGAACGAGCGCGAGGCCCCGGTCGTTGACCCCGCGACCTTCGAGACCAACGTGCCGGGATTGTTCGTGGCCGGCGGAGCTATCGCGGGCATCGATACCGGCACCATCTTCATCGAGAACGGCCGCTTCCACGGGGAGAAGATCGTCGAGACCATCGCGGCCCGCAGATAGAGGGGCTTCCACTTCGAGCGCCCAAGGACGAGCGGGCTTTTCACCTCCTACGCGAATGTGAAAAGCGCTCTAGACTACGCGCATGGCCAACAACCCAGAGCCCCGGCCGAATGTGCTTCGAGACGTTCCTGCGGCGGTGTGGATTGCCCTTGCCGGCCTGCTGCTGGCTGTCGCCATCGGCCTGCACGGGATCATGCCCCGCTACGAGTTTTCCTCAGAGGGGGCGAGCGTCATCGTGTACGACCGCTGGACCGGCCGGTTCCAGCGCACGACCTACAACGCACAGGGCGAGCCGACCGCCTCACAGGTCGTCCGGCCTTTCTAGAAGTTCGAACTTAGAAGTTAGAACTCAAAAGGACTGTGCGATCGCACGTCTGCTTTCTGCCTTAGCACTTCTCACTTCGGACTTCGGGCGGCGTGAGCCGCCCGCTAGTGGGCTGCCCTGGACAGGCCGGGTGTGCGGGCGATCAGGATCTTCATCTCGAGCAGTTCGACCAGCGATTCCGCGCGGCTGCGCAGGCAGTCGCGCTCGAGCAGCGCCTGCTTTTCCAGCGGATCGAGGTCCAGATACTGCGCGAGCGCGTTCACGAGGTCCTCGTCGCTCATGGCCGCCGTCGTCCTGGACTCGACCCCCTGCGGCTCGCCCGGGGCGGCGAGCAGCGACTCTAGCTTGCCGCGGTGCCGGCGCACGACGGCGCGGTCGTCGGGGTCGAGGTGTCGTTCGGGCAGCGGATCGACGAGCGCGCGCCGGTAAGAGCGCGACCGATCTTCCTCGAGGATCCTGAAGCGTTCGAGGCCCCGCAGCACGATGTTGTACCGCCCGTCCGCTAGCTGTTCCACGTGGGTGATGACGCCGCTGCATCCAACGCCGTAGATCGGCGGCACGTCGCTGTGCGTACCCTGGGTGTCCGACCGAGACAGGACCATGCCGATCATCCGGTCGCTCGACAGCGCGTCGGCCACCATGTCGCGGTAGCGCGGCTCGAAGATGTGGAGCGGGAGGAACACGCTCGGAAAGAGCACCACGTTCGGCAACGGAAACAACGGAAGCAGCTCTGCCATCGCTAGTGAATGGTTCGCGTCTTTCGATTCATGTAGTCCATCAGCACGTACTGCCCCAGGGTGTAGGGGGTGGTGAAGTACGCCTTGCCTTTGCAAATGTCCGCCACTCGCCGCACGAAGCTCACGAGATCGTAGTCGCGCGCCAGCATGAACGTATTGATCATGATGCCGCTCTTCCGGCACGCCGCAACCTCCGCGCAGGTTTCGGCGACGATGAACGGGTCGAGGCCGAACGCGTTGCGGTAGATGCGGCCGTCCGGCTGAGTCAGCGCGGACGGCTTGCCGTCCGTGATCATGATGATCTGTCGCATGTCTTTCTGCTGGCGGTCAAGGATGCGCCGGGCGAGCCGCAGGCCTTCGCGCGTATTCGTGTAGTAAGGCCCGACACGCACCCGGCCCAGCTCGGCCAGCGGGATCTCTTCAGCCGAGTCGTGGAACAGCACGACTTTCAGTGCGTCCCCGGGGAACTGCGTTTTGATGAGCTGCGCGAGGGCTAGCGCCACGCGCTTGGCCGGCGTGAACCGATCTTCCCCGTACAGAATCATGCTGTGGCTGCAGTCGAGCATGAGCACCGTGGCGCAGGAGCTCTGATACTCGCCCTGCACGACCATCAGGTCTTCGTGAGTGACGTGAATAGGGCTTCGGGCTCCGGGCTTCAGGCTCGCGGCAGAAGAGCGCGCTGAACGCACGCCGGCGGCGGCTTCTCTCGCCTCCCGCCGGACCGCGTTCAAGAGCGTGCTCCCCGGATCGAGGTTCAGTGTGTCGCCGAACTGGTACGGCTTCGGCGCGCCTGTGGTCTCGACGCCGGTCGCCTGCTCGCGCGTGTCGTGGCGGCCGAAGCTGCTCTTGCCGAGCGACCCGAGCAGGTCTCTCAGCGCGCGGTAGCCCAGGAAGTCCAGCGTCTTGTCGGTGACCTGGAAATGGGCGGGCGCCTCGCCCTCGCCGGGTCCGCGGCCGCTACGGCGCTGGCGTTCGCCTTCGAGATCCGGCGGAGCCGTGATGTAGCCCTGTTCCCCCATGCGCTCGATGATCTGCTGGATCAGTTCCTCGAGCTGATTGCGGGCGTCGGACTGATCGCCGTCGGCCGGATCTCCGAGCAGGCGCTCGATGGTTTCTTCGGGCAGCACGCCGCCGTTGAACAGCGCGTCCAGAATCGCATCGTGCAACGCCTGCATCGTCCGGTCGTCTTCATCAGTGGCGTACGGGTTCCCGAAGCCGCTCGACAGCAGCAGATCGGACAGCTTCGACACCAGATCCTCGATGTCCAGTTCGTCGAGCAGATCGCCCGTGTACTTGGTGTATCGGGTACTTCACGAATTCCTAATTGCTAATTCCTAATTGCTAATTTCAGTTGTAGTACTTCTTCTTATTGCCGGGGATCCGGATTTCCTCTTCCATGACCACTTCTTCGCGGCGCGTCGGACGGCGCGGCGCGGCCTCGGTGCCGGCCGTATAGCGGTCGTCGTTGCGGCTGATCTTCTTCTGGGCGCACAGGCCCTCGAGCACGAAGTCGATGGCGGATGCGACTGCCGGCGCTGCCGCGCCCGGCGCGAGGCCGGTTCGCTCGGCCAGATCGCGCAAACCCTGAACGGCCCGGGTGTTCGTGATGAGGGCGTCGCCGGACGTCGCGTCGCTCATGGGCAGCGAGCCTCCGAGGTCGAACCATTCCACGACGGTCTTGGTGTCGGCGCCCTCGAACTTGCCGGAGAAGACGTTGCCCACGGCCGCCCGGATGAGATCGCGCGCGATCTGTTCGGCGCCTCGAAGCTCGCCTTCGGTACTCCAGTTCGAACTTGCCGGTGATCGACGGGAGGGCCGCGTAGAGATCGGTCACGCGCGGGACCACCAGCGTCTCCCCATTGGCCAGGGCGCGGCGCTCGGCATTCGACACGACGAGCTCCAGTGTGGAGATGGGAAGGCGCTGGCTCACGCCGGAACGTTTGTCGACCTTCCGATCGGCGCGCGCCTGGAAGGCGACTTCCTCGACGACTTCGCGCACGTAATCCGGTATCTGGACCTTCAGGCCGCCCGGCCGCGTCGTCCATGCTTCCTGCGCGGTGATCGCGACCGCATTCTCGCGGTTCGTGGGGTAGTGCGTGCGGATCTCGGAACCAATCCGGTCCTTGAGGGGCGTGATGATCTTGCCGCGCGCCGTGTAGTCCTCAGGATTGGCGGTGAAGACGAGCATGATGTCCAGCTTGAGGCGGATCGGATAGCCCTTTATCTGGATGTCGCCCTCTTGCAGGATGTTGAACAGGCCCACCTGAATCTTGCCGGCCAGGTCCGGCAGCTCGTTGATGGCGAAGATGCCGCGGTGCGCCCTCGGGAGCAGTCCGTAGTGCATGGTCAGCTCGTCGCCAAGGTCCAGGCCCCCCTGCGCCGCCTTGATCGGATCGATGTCGCCCACCATGTCCGCGATCGTCACGTCCGGCGTCGCGAGCTTCTCGACGAAGCGGGCGTCCCGCGGGAGCCAGGCAACCGGCAGGCTGTCGCCCTCGGCGGCGGCCCTGGCGCGGCAGGCGCCGCAGATGGGCGCCAGTGGATCGTCGTGAATCTCGCAGCCGGGTACGACCGGTATCGTCTCGTCCAGCAGATCAACCAGCCCGCGCAGGATTCGGGACTTGGCTTGGCCGCGGAGACCGAGGAGGATGAAGTTGTGCCGCGACAACACCGCGTTCACCAGCTGCGGAACGACGGTCTCGTCGTAGCCTATGATGCCGGGGAAGAGAGGCTCGCCCGCCTGGAGCTTCCGCATCAGGTTGTCGCGGATTTCCTGCCTCACGCCGCCGCTTCGACGCGTGCCGACGGCCTTGCGGAGTTCGCCCAGAGTCTGAATTGACGACGTCATGAGTCGATTCTATATCGCGGCGCATCCGCTCGTGTTCGCGCACCGGGGGGGCGCCGGCCTTGCGCCGGAAAACACGATGGCGGCATTCGCGAACGGACTCGCGTACGGCGCAGACGGCCTGGAGGTGGACGTCCGCCTCTCGAAGGACGGGGTGGTGGTCGTGCACCACGACGCCACGCTCGACCGGACGACGGACATGAGCGGACCCGTGGCGCGCTCCACGGCGCATGAGCTGGCCGCTGCCGATGCTGGCTTCGCCGGGCAGGCAGGGCGGGCGGGGCAGGTAAGGCAGGCGGGGCAGGAGGACTTCGGCATCCCGACGCTGGCCGCCGTGCTGTCGCGCTTTCCTGATGCCCGGATCATCGTCGAGCTGAAGGAGAACACGCGCGAGCTGGCCCACGCGGTCGTTGCGGCGGTTCGACACGCCGGGGCCGAGGATCGCGTGTGCCTGGGGTCGTTTGGCGGCCGGGTGCTTGGGGCCGCACGCGACGCCGCGCCGGAGATCGCCACGAGCGCCTCACGAGAGGAAGTGCGGTGGGCGCTGTACCGCTCGTGGTGCCACTGGCCCGTTCGCGGCGCGTCTTACGGCGGCTATCAGGTTCCCGAGATCGCCGGGACCACGCGCGTGGTCTCGCCGAGATTTGTGAACGACGCCCACCGCGCGAACCTGAAGGTCCAGGTGTGGACGGTGGACGACCCGGGCGATGCCGAACGGTTGCTGGGTTGGGGTGTCGATGCCCTCATCACCGACCGGCCCGATCTCATCGTGCCCGTCGTGCGCGGAAGTTCCTGACCGCCGTCACCGCGTCCGCGCGCGCCACTTGCGCAGCGCCCGCCGCAGGTGGACGAGTCGCGGCAGCACGTCTTCGCGGATGTACAGCGCATCGCCCCAGCCGTGTGCCGTCATCTCAACGTCCACCCGCCGGAACGAGAACCCTTCGAGAAACGCGTCAATCTCGTCGACGAGTGCGCCGCCCACGTACAGCGGGGACGTGTTCACCTCCGCGTAGATCCAGCGCGCGTCCCGAAGACGCTCTCCCAGTCCGCGCAGCGCCCGCAGCTCTGCGCCTTGAATGTCGAGGTTGAGGAAGTCGAAACGCCGGGCGGAGCCTGCCAGCAGCGTATCGAGGCGTGAAGAGGGCAGTGCCGTTTCTGCGATGACGTGCACGTCCGGATGCTCGACAGTGTGCGTGCCCATAGGCAGCGCGCTCGAAGACTGGCCGTTGTTGGCGCGGCGCATCGTCAACACATCGCCGTCCTTGTCCCACGCCAACGCGGACAGGACCTCCTGACCGGGGACTCCGCGCAATCGTTCCTGCAGCGCAAGGGCCTTGTCTGGCAGTCCCTCGACCCATGTCACGGTCTTCCAGCCAGCGGACTGATAGGCGGTGAGTTCCTCGGCTTCGTGCGCGCCGACGTGCAGTACGGCCGTGGGCCTGACGCCCCAGAACACGCCGAGCTGCCGGACGCCGATCAACATCCGATGGCGGTGCTCAATGAAGCGAGAAGTTGATCGTGACGGTCATGACCACGGGGACCACCTCGTTGTTGAGCCGTGCAGGCGCGAACCGCCACTGACGAACGGCGCCGAGGGCCGCCTCGTCGAGCAACGGCAGTGAGCGTAGCACGCGTGCGGACTCGACCCGGCCGTCGACTCCGATCACCGCTTCGAGAATGACCATGCCTTCCAGCCTCAGGGTGCGGGCCGTCGCGGGATAGATCGGCGTAACGTCGTGGATTTTCCGCGGCGCGACGATACCCGAATGCAGACGAATGGGCGTGACGGGTGGCACGACGGGAGGCGGCAGCTCGGCGACGCCGACGCCCTCGATTATGCCGCCACCGCTTTCGACTACGTGCACCCCGGCGCTGGACCTTGCGTCGGCCGTCGCGACGTTCAGCGGTGTCTCTGGCTGGATCTCGCGTGGCGCAATGACCGGCGCAGCCGGCGCGGAGACAGGCACGGCGCTCGCGCCGGCATTCGGCGCGTTTGTCGTCCGGGGCCGAACTTGCGGCGGGAGCTCGATGTCCCGCGGCAACTGCACCACGCGTTCGTCGAACGTGAACGCGAGAACCCGGTGGGGCGCCGGCATCGTATCAGCGGAGACGAGCGACAACACCAGAATCGTGATCCCCGCCGTGAGATGTGACGCCACGGAAAAAAGTGCGATGCCGAAGCGCTTGGTCATATCTGCTTGGACACCGGCTCCCGGCGCAGGTTCCTTGGCGGGGAACAGAGAACCGGGAACAGGGAACGGGTTGGCTGCAGCCTGGAGCCTGAAGCCCGGAGCCGTTCTAAGATGTCGGCGATGTTCAAACGTGCGCTGGTCTGGGTCGCGGCGCTTTTTGTTCTGGCCGGCCTGTGCCAGTTCTACCTCGCCGGTGCCACCGAGCACGCCGTGAGGGTCAACACCGGCAAGGAGAGAGGGGACCAGAGCGCCTACCTGGCTGAGGCCATCCTGGTGTACCGCAACTGGCACGGCCTGAACCAACCGCCCATCGTGCAGCCCAGGAACCGGATGCCGCTGTACCCGGCCTACCTGGCGACCCGTTACGATCCGCGCTGGACCGATCCCGAGTTCTTCGAGCACGCGAAGAACCACAGCATTCAACTCTCGGTCGCGCTGCTCGTGATCCTCGCGCTCGTCGTGCGCTGGCACGTGTCGTTTCTCCCCGCGGCGAGCCTGATGCTTTGCGTGACGTTCGGCTACTTCATTTTCAGGGCGGGCTACACGCAGGCCGAGCTGCTGTACTACTCGCTGCACTTTCTCGCGTTCGTCGGCGCCTGGCATCTGCTCGAGGCCTCGACGATTGGACGTGCAGTCATCCTCGCGCTCGCGGCGGGGCTCCTGGCCGGGCTCGCCCACTTGACGAAAGCCGCCACGCTGCCGATGGCGGCTCTCGTTGTGATCATGTGTCTCGGCGATGCTCTCGTGAATCTCATTCGCACCAGGCGTCCGGCGTCGCTCCTGCGGCCGCTCGCCGCCGGTGCGGCCTTTGCGGCCGCCTACTTGCTCGTGCTCTATCCGTATATCGCCACGAGCAAACGGATCCACGGGCAGTATTTCTACACGCTCTCTTCGGTGATGGTCTGGTACGACAACTATCCCCAGGCCGCTGCAGCGTGGCAGCAGTTCGGCCCTGACGGCTGGCCTCCCGGCCGCCGATCGGATCGGCCGGGCGCGTCGAAGGTACTTGCGCGAGCACACGGTGGCTCAGATCGCGTCCCGCTTCGGAAACGGCTTCCGCGACATGGTGATGCGGTCGTACCACACGTTCTGGTACCTGAAGTTCGCCGTGCTTTACGCGGTGGTCGCTGCGGCCGGCCTGGTGTCGTTCCGGCTCGCCTCGTCGGCGATGCTTGAACGGCATTGGCGCCTTGCGGTGTTTCTGCTGCTCTACGCCGGCGGGTATGCCGCGGCCACAGCGTTTTACGAGCCGATATCAGGGACCGGGACCACGCGCTTTGTGCTCGCGCACGTGGCGCCGCTGCTCTTTGCGTTGACGATGCTCTTCGAGTCGCGGACGTGGAGGGCCAGGCAGTGGAGCCTCGCCGGCACGACGCTGACCATGGCGCACGTGTATGTTTTCACGATCGCCACGATCCTCCTCGACGTGACCTTCACGCTCTGGTACCGCCTGCTGACGACCTACGGTGGTTTCTAGCGTCCGCCCCGTGAGCCGCGAGGCAACAGCCCGGCCGCGGCCGCGAACACTTCGTCCATCATCGCTGCCGTGAGCCGGCCCGTGTTCGTGTTCTGCCGGCTCGGGTGGTAGCAACCGATGAGCGTGAGGCCGTTGGGCAGCCGGTCGATCGACCCGTGACCGAACTCCGGCCGTGGCTGAATCCGCAGTCCCTGCCGCTTCAGGAGTTGCAGGTACGCGCCGAAGGCGATGCCGCCGAGGGCGACGATCACCTGGAGGTGGGGGAGCGCCGCAATCTCGTGCTCGAGATGGATCAGGCACGTACTGACTTCCTGAGGCGTGGGCTTGTTGTCCGGTGGCGCGCATCGAACCGCCGCGGCGATGTAAGCGTCCTTCAGAGTGAGGCCATCGTCGATGCGTTGAGACGTCGCGATGTTCGCGAACCCCTGGCGGTGAAGCGCGGACATCAGAAAGTCGCCGGAGCCGCCGCCGCCGTCGCCCGTGAAGACACGACCGGTGCGGTTCGCGCCGTGTGCCGCCGGCGCCAGCCCGAGCAGGAGCACCCGGGCCGCCGGGTCGCCAAAGCCGGGAACGGGCCTGGCCCAGTACACCTCATCGCGAAACGCGCGCCGCTTCACGCGGGCGATGTCTCGGCAGTACCGGCGCAGCCGCGGGCACGCCTCACACGCGACGATCCGGTCACGGACGGCCTCGAGAGCGACGATTTTGTGCCTTCTTTCACGAGCGGCCGGTTTCGCTGGTGTCATGGGACGGAGGTACAATCGATGTTTGATCTATAGCCTTATGACGCGTCAGCCGAGACTTACGACAGCTGAACCCGTCTTTACGAGGTTTCCTTGAGAAACGTTTCCCCCAAAGATGCGGCCGAGCTCGACGCCATCGAAACGCGGGAGTGGCTCGATTCCCTGGATTATGTGCTGCAGAGCGGCGGGCCCACGAAAGTCGCCCGGCTGCTCCGCGAGCTGACGCTGCACGCGACCGAAAACGGCGTGAAGCTGCCGTTTACCGCCAATACCCCTTACATCAACACGATCGCCACCGCCGACCAGACGCTGATGCCGGGCAGCCCCGACCTCGAGCGGCGTATCAAGAGCCTGGTCCGCTGGAACGCCGCCGCGATGGTCGTCAAAGCCAACAAGGCCGACGAGGGTATCGGCGGCCATATCTCGACCTTCGCTTCGGCCGCTACGCTCTACGAGGTCGGCTTCAACCATTTCTTCCGCGGCCACGACAGCCCTGATCCAGACGTCATTTTCTTCCAAGGTCATGCCGCGCCCGGCATCTACGCGCGCGCGTTCCTCGAGGGACGCATAGACGAAACCCACCTGGAGAACTTCCGGCGCGAGATGAAGCCCGGCGGCGGATTGTCGTCGTATCCGCACCCCTGGCTGATGCCGGAATTCTGGGAATACCCGACCGTGTCGATGGGCCTCGGACCCATCATGGCGATCTACCAGGCCCGCTTCATGCGGTACCTCGAGGACCGTGGCCTCAAGCCGAAGTCGGACTCGAAGGTCTGGGCGTTCCTCGGCGACGGCGAAACCGACGAGCCGGAGTCGCTCGGCGCCATCACACTTCCCGCACGCGAGAAGCTCGACAACCTCATCTTCGTCATCAACTGCAACCTGCAGCGCCTCGACGGCCCCGTCCGCGGCAACGGTCAGATCATCCAGGAGCTCGAGGCCGCCTTCCGCGGTGCGGGCTGGAACGTCATCAAGGTGATCTGGGGCCGCGAGTGGGATCCGATTCTCGCCAAGGATCGCGATGGGCTGCTCGTCAAGCGGATGGGCGAGATCGTCGACGGCCAGTACCAGAAGTACGCCGTGGAGTCCGGCGCGTACGTCCGCGAACACTTCTGGGGCGCCGATCCGCGGCTGCTCGACATGGTCAAGCACCTGTCGGACGACCAGCTGAAGAAGATGACGCTCGGTGGCCACGACCCGATCAAGGTCTACAACGCCTACAAGGCGGCCATGGACCACAAGGGCGCGCCCACGGTCATCCTGGCCCGCACCATCAAGGGCTACGGCCTCGGGGAAGCCGGCGAAGGCAAGAACATCACGCACCAGCAGAAAAAGATGAACGAAGAGGAGCTGCGCGCATTCCGCACCCGCTTCGGCATCCCGATCTCGGACGCCGACATCAGCCAGACGCCGTTCTACCGCCCGGCAGACGACAGCGTCGAGATGAAGTACCTGCAGGAACGCCGTGCATCGCTCGGCGGCTACGTGCCGACCCGCAAGACGCGCAGCCAGGCGATCGCGCCGGTCGCACCGGAGCTCTTCGAGGAGTTTCAGGGCGGCACCGAAGGCCGCAAGGCGTCCACGACGATGGTCTTCGTGCGGATGCTGTCGAAGCTTCTGCGGGACAAAGAGCTCGGACGGTTGATCGTACCGATTGTGCCCGACGAAGCCCGGACCTTCGGTATGGAGGCCCTGTTCCGCCAGGTCGGGATCTACTCGCACGCAGGCCAGATGTACGAGCCGGTCGATATGGACACGCTCCTGTACTACAAGGAAGCGTCCGACGGTCAGATTCTCGAAGAGGGGATCAACGAGGCCGGGTCGATGTCGTCGTTCATCGCGGCCGGAACGGCGTATGCGACGCATGGCGTCAACACGATTCCGTTCTTCATCTTCTACTCGATGTTCGGCTTCCAGCGCATCGGCGACCTGATCTGGGCGGCCGGCGATGCCCGCACGCGCGGCTTCGTGCTCGGCGGCACGGCAGGCCGCACGACGCTTGCCGGCGAGGGCCTGCAGCACCAGGACGGCAACAGCCAGCTGCTCGCCTACCCGGTGCCGAACATCGTGTCGTACGATCCCGCGTTTGCGTACGAGCTGGCGGTGATCATCCAGGACGGCATCCGCCGGATGTACGTCGATCAGGAAAGCATCTTCTACTACCTGACGGTGATGAACGAGCAGTACGCCATGCCGCCGATGCCGGCGGGTGCTGCCCCGGGCATTCTGAAGGGACTGTACAAGTTCCGGTCCACGTCGCTACCGAAGGCCCCGACCCGCGCCCAGCTGTTTGGCAGTGGCGCCATCCTGCCGGAGGTCATCAAGGCCCAGGAGATCCTCGAACAACAGGTACAACGTCGGCGCGGATGTCTGGAGCGTCACGAGCTACGGCGAGCTGTACCGCGAGGGCCATGCCTGCGAGCGATGGAACCTGCTTCACCCCGGCGAAACGCCGCGAGTGCCGTACGTCAGCGAGTGCTTGAAGGACGCGCCGGGCGTGCTCATCGCGGCTTCCGACTACCTCAAGGCCCTGCCCGACTCGATCGACAAGTGGCTGCCGCGGCCGCTGACGGCGCTGGGCACCGACGGCTATGGGCGCAGCGAGAACCGCGCGAGCCTGCGTGAGTTCTTCGAAGTGGACTACCGTTACGTCGTCGTGGCGACGCTGGCCGCTCTGGCCCGTGAGGGCAAGATCGCGCCGCTCGCCGTGCAACAGGCGATCAAGAACTTCAACATCAACCCGGAGAAGCCGAATCCGGCCATCTCCTGAGCACCCCGATGATCGACTTCACACTCCCTGAGCTCGGCGAGAACGTCGCCGCGGGCGACGTGCTGCGCATCCTGGTCAAGCCTGGCGACACGGTGACGAAGGACCAGCCCGTCCTCGAGCTCGAAACCGACAAGGCCACCATCGAGGTGCCGTCGTCGGTGGCTGGACAAGTCAAGGAAATCAAGGTCAAGGCCGGCGACAAGGTCAAGGTCGGCCAGGCCATTCTGAGCGTCGAGGAGCAGGGCTCGGCCGCTGCTCCAGCGCCGCCTCCGAAGCCCGAGCCGAAGGCCGCCGCGGCACCGGCCGCGGCGCCCGCGCCGGCGCCCGCACAGCCTCCCGCGCCTGCTGCCGATGTCCCTTCCGACGAGCCGGCGGCTGCCGGCCGCGGACGGAACGTCGTGGACATCAGCCGCGGGGCGCGTCCGTCAGGAACGCCTGCTGAGCCGTCGGGCCCTGTGGCGCCGGCTGCCCCGTCGGTGCGCCGCATGGCCAGGGAACTCGGCGTGGACATCGACCAGGTGGCCGGAAGCGGATCCAGCGGGCGAATCTCGATCGAGGACGTCAAGGCGCACGCCAAGCGAATCATCACGAGCCCGGTGGCCGCACCGGCCGGCGGAGCGGCAGTGGCGGCCGAACCGCTGCCGGACTTTTCGCGCTGGGGAGAAGTGGACGTGCAGCCGATGCGCGGCGTCCGCCGCAAGACCGCGCAGCACCTGAGTGCCGCGTGGGCGACGATCCCGCACGTCACACAACACGACCAGGCCGACATCACCGGCCTCGAAGAACTGCGCAAGCGCTACGCGAAGCAGGTCGAAGCCGCTGGCGGCAATCTCACCGTCACGGCGATCGCCACCAAGATCGTCGCGGCCGCCCTCAAGGTCTTCCCGCAGTTCAACGCGTCCATCGACCTGGCGGCCGAGCAGATCGTGCTGAAGAAGTACGTCAACATCGGCATCGCGGTCGATACCGATCGCGGGCTGCTCGTGCCCGTGATCAAGGACGCCGATCGGAAGAACATCGTCCAGATTTCCGTGGCGCTCAGCGAGCTGTCCGAGAAGGCGCGCACGAAGAAGATCTCGCTCGAGGAGATGCAGGGCGGGTGCTTCAGCATCTCGAATCTCGGCGGCATCGGCGGATCGTTTTTCACGCCCATCGTCAACGCGCCCGAGGTGGCGATCCTGGGCATCTCGCGCGCACGCATGGAGCCGGTGTTCAGCAAGGAGACCAACGCATTCGTCCCGCGCCTGATGCTGCCGCTATCCCTGTCGTACGATCACCGCGTCATCGACGGCGCGGACGGCATCCGGTTCCTGCGGTGGATCGTCGAGGCGCTCGAGCAGCCGTTCCTGCTGGCGTTGCAGGGGTAGTCACAGGGCCGGTCGGGCAGGAAGGGCAGGTAGGGCGGGTGGGAGCAAGCACCTGCCAGGCCTGCCTCCCACACCTGCCCTGCCTGCCGACGAACTGTCTATGAGCATCCAACTCGTTGTCGTAGGCGCCGGCCCTGGAGGCTATGCGGCGGCGTTCCTGGCCGCGGACCTCGGGCTGAGCGTCGCCCTCGTGGATCCCGAGGTCAACCCGGGTGGCGTCTGCGTGTACCGCGGCTGCATTCCTTCCAAGGCCCTGCTGCACGTTGCCAAGGTGGTGTCCGAGGCGAGGCACGCCGGCGCCTGGGGCGTGGACTTCGGCGAGCCGAAGATTGACCTCGCCAAGCTGCGGGATTTCAAGAGCAGCGTCGTCAAGCGGCTGACCAGCGGGACCGGCCAGCTCGTCAAGCACCGCAAGATTCAGTACATCCAGGGTCACGCCGAAATTCTCGGACCTCATTCGCTGCTGGTCAGGAAGACCTCCGGCGGCGAGGAAGTTGTGGAGTTCGGCCATGCCGTGTTGGCGACGGGTTCGATACCGGCGATTCCACCGGCCTTCAAGATCGACGACCCGCGCGTGATGGACTCGACCGGCGCCCTCGACCTGCCCGACATACCGGCCTCAATGCTCGTGGTTGGCGGTGGCTACATCGGGCTCGAGCTGGGCTCGGTCTATGCCACGCTCGGCAGCGCTGTCACCGTTGTCGAGATGACGCCGGGACTGCTGCCCGGCGCCGATCGGGATCTCGTGGACGTGCTCGCCAGGCGGATCACGCCCACGATGAAGCAGGTGATGCTCAACACCCGCGTCGTCGAGATGAAGCCGGAGGCCAAGGGCATCCGCGTGACGTTCGACGGTGAGGGCGTCAAGGGCGGCGACACAGCGCAGCTTTTCGATCGCGTGCTCGTGTCAGTCGGGCGTCGGCCCAACTCGAAGATTCCCGGGCTCGACAAGACGCGCGTCAAGCTGAACGAGCGCGGGTTCATTCAGGTCGACGAGCAGCTCCGCACCGATGAACCATCGATCTTCGCCATCGGAGATGTGGTCGGCGAGCCGATGCTGGCGCACAAGGCGTCGCACGAGGGGCGCGTGGCGGTCGAGGTAATCGCGGGCGAGAACGTCGCGTTCCGGCCGATGGCCATTCCGGCCGTGGTGTTCACGGATCCCGAGCTGGCCTGGTGCGGCCTCACGGAGGCGCAGGCCCAGAAAGAGGGCCGTGCGGTCACCGTCGCGAAATTCCCCTGGGGTGCGTCAGGAAGGGCGCTTTCGATCGACCGCACGGACGGGCTCACGAAGCTGATTCTCGACCCGGCCACGGAGCGGATCCTCGGTGTGGGTCTGGTCGGCCCCGGCGCGGGCGAACTCATCGCGGAAGGCGTGCTGGCCATCGAGATGGGCGCCAACGCGACCGACCTCAAGCTGTCGATCCACCCGCACCCGACGCTGACCGAAACGCTGATGGAATCGGCCGAGGTCTTTTTTGGCCAGGCGACGCACGTCTACCGGCCAAAGCGCTGATCGGGGTCTGGCCACGAATCAGGAGTGTTCGGCCCGGACAATCGCACCCGTTCTGTTCCACCTCAGGTACAACACGGCGACCAGCCGCTCCACCACGTTCCGGCAGGAGGCATCGTCGAGGCCGAACAGGCGGGAAGCCTGCGGCATCGTGAGCGCCAATCCCGGCATCTCCTCGAATTCGGCGCGAATGCGTCTGGCGACGGTGTCTTCGTTCATGATGACCGCTCCTGCAACCTACTCGGGTGGTGCACACCCCCTTGAGCAAGAGCTGCACCAATGCGCGGTTGCGGCGCGGCGCGCGTGCAGATCGGCGTTTCCACTAAGGATTTCGGGCAGTTGCCCCTCTCTTAGACCTCGCGAATCCAACGACGCCAGCCCCACATTCTCGTAGGGGTGCTTGGTGTGCGGCACGCGAATGTAGGCAGTTTCGACAGGCCTGTCGGAAAAGAGAGACGCTGAGAACGGGGAACGGGGAACGGGGAACGGGGAATTACGAATTGGGAATTGCCTGATTCCAGACCACGGATCTCGGCCCGGAGGGCTCATGATGGTCGCGCGCCAGGCCGATATCTCTTCACGGGCCGTCTCGAACTCCGCGCCAGCCCCGGCACACGAATGACTCAGACCCGCCTCGCTTTAGACGGACCGCCGCTCCCCGGCGTCCGTGTGTCCGGCTGGTGGCAGCTTTTCGCCCGGCTGGATGCGGAATCGCAGGCGCACGCGCGCCGCGTGGCCGGCCTGTCGGTGTCCTTTGCCCGTCACCTGGGCCTGAAGGACCAGGAGATTCGGCGGCTCTGGAAGGGCTCGCTGCTGCACGACATCGGAAAGCTCGCCGTCCCGCCGGACATCCTGCTCAAGCCGGGGCCGTTGACGGAGGCCGAATTCCGGATCATGCGGATGCATCCGACCTACGCGTTCCAGATCATGTGGCCGGTTGCCGAGCTGTTCGACTCAATCGACGTGTCGTACTGCCATCACGAGCAATGGGATGGCGCTGGGTACCCGCAGGGACTGCGCGGGGAGGACATCCCCAGGGCCGCACGCATTCTGGGGCTCGTCGATGTTGCGGACGCGCTGGCTTCCGATCGGCCCTACCGGCCGAAGCGTGGGGAAGACGAGATTCGCGAGTTCATCGAGGCCCGCGCCGGCTCCCACTTCGATCCGGCCCTTGCCCGCGAGTTTCTCCGCTTCGCGCTACCGCGAGCCGACGAGGCCCGGTTGGCGATAGAAGAGCCGCCCCAAACGGACCAGACGCGCTAGCCCTGCGCGGCCGCCTGGTAGGCGTCGGCGGTTTCGTGCGCGTGATAGGAACTGCGCACGAGGGGCCCGGACTCCACGTGGACGAAACCTAGCTCGAGCGCCGCAGCCTTGAGCTCCCGGAACTCGTCGGGATGGTAATAGCGAGCCATCGTCGCGTGAGCCTCGGTCGGACGGAGGTATTGACCGATCGTGAGGATCTGGCAGTCCACGCGACGCAGATCCTCGAAGGTCGCCTGCAGCTCCTCCCGCGTTTCGCCAAGCCCCACCATCAACCCGGTCTTGGTCGGCACCTCCGGTGCAATGCGCCGCGATCGCTCGAGTAGCTCCAGGGTCCGCACGTACCGTCCGCCTGAACGCGCCATGCGGTACAGGCGCGGCACGGTTTCGGTGTTGTGGTTCAACACGTCGGGCCTCGCGTCGAGCACGACGCGGAGAGCGGGTTCGTCACCCTGAAAGTCGGGGATGAGCACCTCGAGCCGGCACGACGGCACCAGCGCACGCGTGCGCGTGACGGCTTCCGCAAAGATCGACGCGCCGCCGTCCGGTAGATCGTCGCGATCCACGGACGTAATCACGACGTAGCTCAGGCCGAGCGTCTCGATCGCGCGCGCGACGCGTTCGGGTTCCGCCAGGTCAACCGCCGCGGGACGTCCGTGCGCAACCGCGCAGTACGAGCAGGCGCGCGTGCAGACGTCGCCCAGGATCATGAACGTCGCGGTCCCGTGGTTCCAGCACTCGCCGATGTTCGGGCAGCGCGCCTCCTCGCAGACCGTGTGCAGGTTCAGATCGCGCATCAATCCCTTGAGCCGAAGGTAGCTTGGCGAGCCGGGGGCACGCACCTTCAGCCATTCCGGCTTCGGTTCGCGCGGACGGGCGGGGATGAGGGGGATCACGGTAGACACGACTCACTCAGTATACCGGGCTCAACGGTGCTCGGTTCCCGGTGCTGGGTGCCCGTTCGCCGTCCGGTTCCCCGTTCCCTGTTCCCCGTTCCCGAGTCGGTTCAGGGTTCCCGATTCAGCGCACGGAGTCCGGTGACGAGGAAGTCTGCAAACAGATCGGCGATCTCCTGGGAGCTCGACGTCCCGCTCGGGTTGTACCACCGCGGAATCCAGTTGACGGCGCCCAGAATCGCGAAGCTGAGCAACTTGGCGTCAGACCGGGGAAACGCACCGCTCCTGATGCCGCTTTGAATCACCTGCCGCATGCCGTGGTCGAATCGATCGCGCCGTGCGATGACGGCCTTGCGGTGAGCGGGCGAGAGCGCCTCCAGGTCGAGGAAGAGCGCCGTGCTGTGAAGCTCGTCGAGGATGATGTGGACGAAGGCGACGATGAGTTGCCGGAGCTTGTCGTCGGCGGGGCCGCCTCGCTGTTCGATCTCCTCGAGGAGCGCGAGCAGCCGATCCAGCGAGTACTGATGGCAGGCGAAGAGGATGTCTTCCTTGTCGCGGAAGTAGTAGTAGAGGTTCCCCTTCTTCATCCGCAACGACGCGGCGATGTGTTCGACGGTCGCGCCGTGGTAACCCTGCCTGCGGAACGCCACGGCCGCGCTCTTCAGGATCTGTACACGGACATCCCGGCCACCCTCAACGGCCCGCGGCTTTCGCCGCGGCTTCCTCGGCCGGGGAGTCGGGCGGACGGCGTCCGGCGGATCGCTCGGCGACACGATCCCTACGTTAGGTTGAACGCGCGTTCAAGGGCAAGGGACCGAGCCGGCGCTTGCGCTGGGCCGCGTCAGGAAACGGGCTTCGACTCAGCTGCGATGCACGCCTGGCAGTACGCGCCCTGTTCGGGAACGAGCACGGCCTCGTCCCACGTCATCGGACGCCCGCAGAAGGCGCAATAGGCCTCTTCTCCCGGCGTGGGCGGAGCAGGTTCAGGCGGCTTCGCCGGCTGACCGGGTCCGGCGAGGATGCCGACGCACACCCGGACGCATTCGTCGCAAATGAGGCCCGATTCTCCGGCAATCAACTTGGCCACCTCGGCCTCGGCCTTGCCGCAGAACGAACACCGGAACGGCTCCCGTTCGCCGCCTCGGTGTTTTGACTCAGGTTTTTTCCCGAACAGCATCACCGTGCATTTTCTCACCACAGGGCCGAAGACCGGTAGTCCCGGGCCCGACTACCACTTGATCACTGCCGGCGACTCCGCGTCGCTCAGGAACAGGGCCGGCTCGCCGTTGCCGTCGGCACCCAGCACCCAGATGTCTGCGCGGCGTGGCTGGATGTGCTGGGGGCCGCGAATGCCGTAAACGATGCGGCCGGCGTCGAGCCACTCGATCTGATCGTCGACACTCCGGCTTTCCGGAAGCAGGCGCACGCGCCCGTTTGCGAGTTCGAGGATCGCCGGCTGCCAATGCGGCGGGTTGCTGCCCTGACGCGTGTGCTTGAACGCGATCCGTGTGCCATCCGGCGACAGCGATGGACACTCGATCCCTTCGCCGGCGACCGTCAGCGCCTGGGAGCCCGGCTCGCCGGCGACCAGGTATCGCACGCCTCCGGAACCGAGGGTCGCGAAGAACCGCGACGAGTCTGGAGCGAACGTCACGCCCCAGTAGTTGAAATCCACAGCCTGGAACCGGTTTCCATCGCGCGTCACCTGGCGCTCCTCGAGGTCTCCAATCTCGCGGCCCGAGTCGAGATCCAGCAGCCGCGTACGGGTGGAGAAGCCTTCGCTCAGATACGAGTCGCCGGAAACGAACACCGTGTAGGCGGCCAGCCGCCCGTCGCGCGAAACGCGGACCCGGCTGGGCAGGCCAGGCAGTTCGAAGGTGCGGACGACGTCGAATCGCCCGTTGACTTCCTCGAGAACATGGGCCCGGTTGTGGAGAGTCGGGCGCTGCTCGGCTGCGAGGCAGACCGCGCGGTTCGAGCTGGCGTGCACACGCGAGCAGGACACCGTGGTCGAGACCCGTGTGCTCTGTGCATCGAGCGACACGAACGCCAGCGCGCCGTACGACGGCCCCGCCGTCATGTCCCGGAAAAGCAGATGGGTGCCACGCCGGATGGCTGCGACGCGTTCCGGGTCCGGACTCACGACGGACGCAGGCGCCGCACCTTCGGTGCCCATGCGGGCCCGGACGACATAGAGGATGGTGCCCGCCGTTGCGGCCAGGCTCACGAAGACGAAGAGCACGACGCGTGCGCGCACCGAAAGGTCGCGTGTCACGGCGGGGCTCCATGCGTGCGTTCGGATTTCAGGAATGCCGGCGCCGTGAAGAGCAGCGCCGTCAGCGTGGCGATTGCCGCAAAGACAGCAGCGCCTTCTGGTCCTTTCGACGTCCAGACCAAGCCGATGATGAGCGAGCTGCAGAGGCGTCCGAGGCTGATGATGGTCGCCAGCGCGGCAAGCCCCGTCGCTCTGCCTTCCGCGGGGAGCACATCGCTGGCGAGCGCGGCGAGAACCCCGTCGGTAGCGGCGTAGTACGCGCCGTGCAGGAGGAGGCATGCGACGAGCGTCATCGTGTCCGTCACGAGAAACGTCCCGGCGTAGACGGCCACCGCCAGCAGGTGCCCTCCGATGAACGTGCGCGCGCGCCCGTAGCGATCCGCCATTCGGCCCGCCGGTATGGCGAGCGCGAGGAACACGCAGGCCGTCACAACGTAGAACAGGGGAATCCGGCCGGCGGCATGCCCTGCCCGCGACGCGAGCGCGAGGTACAGGAACGCGTCGCTCATGACGGCGATGCTCGCGATGCCGCCCCCGACGGCAATCCAACGGAACGACGGATGTCCGCAGATCGCGACGAGGTCGCGCAGGGGCACAGCCACGCGCGCTGCCTGGGTACGCTTCCCGTCGACGAACAGCACCAGGATTGCGAGACCCACGATAGCCGCGGCAAAGCTCGCGACGAAGACCGAATCGAAGCTGCCCGGCGCTTCGTACAACACCAGGAACGCGACGAGCGGTCCGATGACCACGCCGGCTGCGTCGAGCGCGCGATGGACGCCGAAGGAAGTGGCGAGGGCGGACCGCGTCGAATGCAGCGCAATCAGCGCATCCCTCGGCGCAGTACCGAATCCCTTTCCCGATTCGGTCGAGCGACAGGACTGCTGCGATCCCGCCAAAGGTCTGGCCGGCGGCGAGCAAGCCGAGCTTGCAAAGCGCTGACAGTCCGTAGCCGGCAATGGCCGCAGCCTTGTGCCGCTGCCAGCGGTCGGCGACGACACCGGCGGCCAGCCGCGCGACCGCGGTCACGCCTTGATACAGGCCGTCGAGCACGCCGAACTCGAAGGGAGACAGCTGAAGGTGCACGAACAGGTAAACCGGCAGGATGCTGGCCACCATCTCGGACGAGATGTCGGTGAAGCAGCTCACCAGGCCGAGCAACCAGATCGCTGGGGCGATCCGTGGCCGCGCCGCGCTGTCCACCCGGGACGGGTTGCCTGGGCCCTTGAGGGTCGTGCCGTCGAATGGATACACGGGTGAGCTCCCAGGGAGCAAGCGGCCGGCCAGTGCGGGCACGACGGGCAGTGACCCGACTACCCGGATCTGCGTGCGCCCACGGACCAGGCGGTGATCTTACGGCCGAATGGGTCAGAGATTCCGCTCCGAACGCGATGACTTCCACCCCGAGCCGTTCGGTGGTAGGCTCGAATCGTCCATGTCCCGCATCCGGTTGCGCCTGCGCTCAATCGTCGGCCTCTGGCTTTTCTGCCAGCTCGCGACGTTTGCGGCGGCCCCGGTGTTGTCCGCCGCAGGGCTGGACGCGCACCTTGGCGAGGCCGAGTGCGACTGCCCCGGACACCGAACCAGGTGCCGCGTGCCCGATGCACAAGTCCCCGGCCAGGTCCGGTCGCTCCGATACCGATTGCGTGGTGACGAGCGCCTGCCCACCGCAGGATGCGGCTCTCATATCGCTTGCGACCGGCCTCGGTGTTCTGCCCGAATCGGCGACGGTTGCCGAGCCGTCGGCAGTTGCGCCCGTCAGCTCTTCACCCGTCTCGGTGCTGTCGCGCTTCGCGCTTCCCGACGCACCGCCTCCCAGAGCGTAGGCTCCTCGGCGTTTCTACCGGACGGCTCGCTTGCCGCTCCGGTGCGACAAACGTAGTCACGCGCGAGCTCTCTCACGCGTGCGGGGGTGCCTCCAATGTTCTCGAATTTCCGGCGAGCGAGACAATGTCTCTCGTTCGCTTGTGTGCTCGCGGTGGCCACTGCAGCGCAGGCCCAGCAGACGCTCACCTCGGCCACAGTGACCGGAACCATCATCGACCCGACCGAGGCGGTGGTCGTTGGCGCGACGATCAGCCTCAGAAGTCTCGACACCAACCAGTCGCTTGCCGCGGTGTCTGACGGCCGCGGGCACTATCGCTTGCCGTACGTCCCCGTGGGACGTCACGAGTTGAGTGTCTCGGCTCCCGGCTTCGCAGTGGCGCGTGTCAATCTGACGCTCGGTATCGGGCAGGCGATCGAAGTCCCGATCAAGCTGGCTCCGGGCGGCGTGGCGGAGTCGGTCAGCGTCAGCGCCGAGACGCCGCTCGTCGAGGCCGGCCGCACGCAGGTGGCCGACACCATCACGCCCTTCGAGGTGGACTCGCTCCCTCTCAATGGGCGGAATTACCTCGATCTCGCCCTTCTGGCCCCCAACGTGTCGCGCACCAACACGCGCAGCAATGAACGGTTTGCAGAAACCTCGGCGGTGCCCGGCACCGGCATCTCGATCGCCGGTCAGCGCAATATCGGCAACACCTTCATCGTGGACGGGCTCTCGGCCAACGACGATGCCGCCGACCTTGCCGGGCACGTACTACAGCGAAGAAGTCATCCGCGAGTTCCAGGTCGTGACCTCCGGCGGCCGTGCCGAGTTCGGGCGCGCCTCCGCCGGCGTCATCAACATCGTCACGCAATCGGGCACGAACCAGCCGCGCGGCCGCGCGTACGGTTTCTTCCGCAACGATGTGTTCGACGCGAAGAATCCGCTTGCCACCCAGGAGGATCCGCTCAGCCAGAACCAGGTCGGCCTGACCTATGGCGGACCGATCGCGCGGGACCGGACCTTCTGGTTCGCCAACGTCGAGCACACCGACCAGAGCAAGACCGGTGTCATCACCGTGAGCCAGGCCAACGTCGACGCGATCAACCGCGTGCTCGATCAGACGGGATTTGGCGGCCCGCGGATTGCGACCGGCGATTTCCCGACAGGGTACCGCACGTTCAACCTGTTCGGGCGGGTCGATCATGAGCTGTCGGGCGCCTCGCGGCTTCAGTTCCGGTATGGGTTCTACGACGTGGCGAGCGACAACGCCCGCAGCGTTGGCGGCCTCAATACCGTGAGCCGAGGCACGAGGCTCGACAACGTGGACAACACGGCGGCGGTCAGCTGGCTGAGCTCGTTCGGGCCGCGTGTGCTGAACGAGGCGCGCGTGCAGTGGACCCGCAGCCGGCTCGGCGCTCCGGGCAACGATCTCATCGGCCCCGCGGTCAACATATCGGGTGTCGCCAGTTTCGGCGCGTCGACGACCTCACCGACTGGACGCGATCTCGACGTCCTGCAGATAGCCGACACCTACACCATGCAGGGAGGGTCGCACCTGTTCAAGGCCGGTGTGGACGTGCTGCTCAACAACGTCTCGATCCTGTTTCCAGGGACTATTCCGGGCACGTACACCTTTTCGAACCTCGCCAACTTCGAGCGCGGCATCTACACCCAGTTCCAGCAGGCGTTCGGCGATCCGCGGCTCGATCAGTTCAACCCGAATGCCGGGTTCTTCGTCCAGGACGAGTGGCGTCCGCTGGCCGGGTTGACGCTCAACGCGGGGCTCCGGTACGACCTGCAGTGGCTCGAAGACCCGGTCCGGCTGGACGCCAACAACGTCTCGCCACGAGTTGGCGTCGCCTGGGCGCCCGGCGATCAGCAGACCGTCGTTCGCGCCAGCGCCGGCATTTACTACGACCGTATTCCGCTGCGCGCGACGTCCAACGCCCTGCAACGCGACGGTGTGAACTACAGCGTGGCCGTCCTGTCGTTTGGGCAGCAGTCGGCGCCGCCATTCCCTGCCGTTCTGCCGTCGTTTCCTTCTACGCTGCTGACGGCGATCACCACGATGGATCCGGAGATTCAGAACGGGAGAAGCGAACAGCTGGGACTGCAGGTCGAGCGAGGGATCGGCCGCCACTTCTCAGCCACGGCCGGGTACTCGTACCTGCGAGGGCACCGTATCATCATGTCGCGCAACGTCAACGTGCCGACGCTCACGGCGGCGCAAGCGGCTCTTCTCGGAATCCCGAATCTGGGCCGCCCGAATCCGAACTACGGCAACATCAGCAACTTTGAATCGATCGGCGACTCCTGGTTCAACGGTTTCACGGTGTCGTCCGGGACCCGCAACGCCTCCTGGGGCAACACACGCGTGTCCTACACCCTGTCCAGGTCGGAAGACACGTCAGGCAACGCGTTCTTCAGCTCGCCGCAGGACGCCAACGACATCGCGGCGGAGAAGGGACCCTCGGACCAGGATCAGCGCCATCGTCTCGTCGTGAGCGGCACCATCGGGGGCTCATCTGGCGCTGTTGGCCTGGGGCAGAAGCTGGATCGCGCGCTCGCCGGAATTCAGGTCGGCTACGTGGTGTCGTACGCGACCGGTGTGCCGTTCAACATCGTCACCGGCAATGATCGGAACAACGACACGAATACGAACGACCGGCCCGTCGGCGTCGGCCGCAACACCGGGCGCCAGGATCCGGTGTCCTCCGTTGATCTCAGGCTCTCCCGGGCGTTCAGCGTCGGCGCGCAGCGCCTCGAAGTCATGCTAGAGGCGTTCAACGTTTTCAACCACGTGAACATCCTGGCTCTGAACAACACGTATGGCACCGCCGTGCTGCCGAACACCACGTTCGGCCAGCCAACGCTCGCGGGCGATCCGCGGCAGATGCAGATAGGTGTGCGATGGACGTTCTGACGAGTACGAACGAAAGGCGGTCGCGGCGTTCACCACGGCGGTGGGCTATGGCGCTGCTCGCGGCGGTGGTGCTTGCTGCCATCGGCGAAACGGGTGTTGATGGCCAGTCGGCCGTGACGACGCTTGGAGTTCCAGGCAGGACCAACGCCCATGTCTCGCTCGCGGCCGAGGGTGAGTTCGTGGTGGCGGCCTGGGCGGCGTCGCTGCCCTCCGGCGTGACCGACGTGTTCGTGGCCGTGAGTCGCGATGCAGGGCTGACCTTCGGAACACCGACGCGGGTCAATTCCGAGATCGGCGATGCACGAATCAACGGCGAACAGCCTCCGCGCGTCGCCGTTCGTACGGAGGGCGGTCGCTCCGATCCCAGCATCACGGTCCTCTGGACTTCGAAGGGTGCGTCGGGCACGACGCTACTGCTGGGTCAATCCTCCGATCTTGGCAAGTCGTTCTCGCGGTCCGCGGTTGTTCAGGGAACCGATGCGCCTGGCAACCGCGGCTGGCAGGCCATCGCGGCGGATCGAGGGGGGTTCCTGCACGCCATGTGGCTCGACCATCGCGAGCTGGCCGCGGGCGACACCGCCAAGCCGGCGGGTGGCACGCACAGTCACGCCGGGCACGGGACGGTAGGAACCGCTTCCGCGGCGGCGGACGCGACTGATGGTGTCGCCATGGCCGCGAAATCGAAGCTCTACATCGGCATGCTTACTGAAACTGACCACGAACAACCCGCGCCTCGTCCGATCACGGGTGGGGTCTGCTATTGTTGCAAGACGGCGCTCGCGATGGGACGCCCCGGTTCAGTCTTCGCCGCGTGGCGGCATGTATACCCGGGCAACCTCCGCGACATCGCGTTCTCGATGTCGCGCGACGGCGGCAGGAGTTACAGCGAGCCGATTCGGGTCCACGAGGATCAGTGGCAGCTGAACGGCTGCCCGGACGATGGGCCGGCGATGGTCGTGGACGCCGATGAGCGAATTCACATCGTGTGGCCAACCGTGGTGCTCGAGAAGGGCGAACCTGTGAAGGCGCTCTTCCACACCTCGTCGCCGGATGGCCGGGGCTTCGGGACGCGGGCCCGAATCCCGACGCGTGGCTTCGGCAACCATCCGCAGCTGGCGCTCGCCGCCGACGGGTCGCTTGTGATGGCGTGGGACGAACTGGCCGACGGATCGCGTCACGTCGGGCTGGCGCGGGGCATCGTCGATCGATCGGGTCTGATCTGAGCTGACCCGGCTGCCCCTGGAGGGCGACGGGAGCCCGGTCGGCGTGTATCCGGCTGTCGTCGGCGCAGGCGGGAACGCCGTCGTGGCGTGGACGAGCACAGCGGACAAGCAGTCAATGATCAGGATCGTGCGGAGGAGGATGTGATGAAGATGTTGAGACGAAGCCTGTTGGTGGCGGCCTGCGCGCTCGTCGCGCTGACCGTGTCGCTCAGCGCGCACATGAAGCTCGAGAAGGCCGAGCCGGCCGCTGATGCCGCGTTGAGCGCTTCACCCAAGCACGTGCAGCTCTGGTTTACCGAGAAGCCCGATCTCAAGGTCACCAAGGTCGAGCTGAAGGGACCCGCCGGTCCGGTCAAGCTCGCCGCCGCCCACATGATGGGCGCGATGTCCGTGATGGCGGCGCTCGAAGGCGAACTGGCGGACGGCGCCTACACGGTCAGCTGGCAGTCGGCTGGCAACGACGGGCATGTGCAGAAGGGCGAGTACGCGTTCCGTCTCAAGCGCGCGAAATAGAGAGCGCGCGGCGTGACGTGGCCGGCGCTCGTCTGGGAAGCGGCGCCCAAGGCACTCTTGTATGCCGCGCTGCTGCCGGCGCTTGGCGCCCTGGTCGCGCGTTGGGCGCTCCTCCCGGCACTCTCGGGCGTCCTGAGCGCCGCCGCGCGGGCACGCGTCGAGCAGTTGCTCGGGCAGATCGGCCTGGGTGCGGCGCTGCTCGCACTGCTCGCCACGGCGCTGCGTGCGTGGACGCACACCATCGCGGCGTTCGGCTTTGCTGACGCTCAGTCCTGGGAAACGATACGGATCATCGCCTTCGAGAGCCGGTGGGGGAGCGCGTGGGTCCTCCAACTCGCGGCCGCAGTTCTTCTGTTTCTCTCGTACCTGGTGGTGCGGGTCAGCCCCCGTGCCGGCTGGGTGCTGGCTGCAGCCTCGGGCGCGAGCATGTGCGTGGCCCTTCCGCTTCTCGGCCACGCTGCTGGCAGCGTGGGCCGGATGGCGATCCACACGGCCCACTTGCTCGGCGCCGGCCTCTGGATCGGCACCCTGGCGGCCCTCTGGATGGTCGCGCGCGTTGAATCGAGCGGCCGTCCAGGCGCCGTCCAGGAGATCCCCGAAGCGTTGTTCCGACAGTTCTCAACGATCGCGCTCTCCGGCTCCGCGCTCCTGCTCGTGGCTGGCCTGTTCGCGTCCGCGCTCTACATCCAAACGCCCTCGTCTCTCTTCACCACGCCGTATGGCCGCGCGCTCCTGGCCAAGACGACGCTCGTGGCTGCCATTGGTGCGTGCGGGTTCACCAACTGGCGCCGTTTCGCCGATTCGTCCAGCGGCCGCGGTGCGATTCCTTCCACCGTCCCCCTCGAAGTCGCCCTCGCGTTGGCCGTGGTGCTGACGACTGCCGTCCTGACCGAGCTGGAACACTGAAGCCTTGACCGACCTAATTGGTCGGAGTTAAGCTTGTCAGATTGAAAGTGAGACTCAGTATCATTTACAGCTCATGCTGACCCACATCCCCAACGTACTGACAGCGGCCCAGGTAACGGACGCACGGCGGAAGCTTGACGAGAGCGACTGGATGGACGGGCGCGTGACGGCCGGACCACAGTCGGCCCGCGTGAAGCACAACCAGCAGCTGGCAGAAACCCACCCCCTGGCCGAGGAGCTCGGGGACGTCATTCTCACGGCGCTTCAACGCAACCCGCTGTTTGTGTCCGCCGCCTTGCCGCTGCGTGTGTTTCCGCCCCTGTTCAACCGATACGGGGTGGGGCAGACCTTCGGCAGCCACGTGGACAACGCCGTCAGGCAGATCGCGGGAACGGGACACCGCATCCGCACAGACCTTTCGGCCACGTTGTTCCTGAGCGCGCCCGAGGAGTACCGACGGCGGGGAGCTGCTGGTGGAGGATGCCTACGGTGTGCACTCGGTGAAACTGCCCGCCGGGCACCTTGTGCTGTATCCATCGACGAGCCTGCACAGCGTCCGGCCCGTGACCCGCGGGGCGCGTGTGGCGTCGTTCTTCTGGATTCAGAGCATGGTGCGTGAGGATACCGAACGGACCCTGCTCTACGACCTCGACACGGCGATCCAGCGAATCAGCCGCGAGGCGCCCGAACACGCCTCGGCTGTGCAGCTGACGGGCGTGTATCACAACCTGCTCAGACGCTGGGCTGAGCTATGAGGATCTGATGTACTCTGATCCTGGGCGCATCTCGCGCCTGACGCCTTTCAGGAGACAGCCGATGCATGCCGACGTTCTTCGTGCGATAAACGTGCAGATCAATTCGGAGTTCAGCGCGTGGTACCAGTACCTCGCGATGGCCGCTTTTTGCGAGCGCGAGATGTTCACCGGCGCCGCGAAATGGTTGAAGACCCAGAGCGCCGAAGAGTATCAGCACGGCATGAAGCTGTTCGACTTCGTCCATGCCAGGAACGGCGTCGTGGAGCTGCTGCGGATCGAGCAGCCCACGCGGGAGTTCGAGTCGTTCGGTGAGGTGTTCGAGGTCGCATTGAAGCAGGAAGAATCGGTCACGGCCCAGATCAACTCGCTGTACGAGCTGGCCTTCAAGTCCAAGGCGTTCGCCGAGATGACCGAGCTCCAGTGGTTCTTGACCGAGCAGGTGGAAGAAGAAAAGACGTCGCGCGAGCTCGTGGCCAAGTTCCGCCTGGTCGGTGACGACCCGGGCTCCTTGCTCGACCTCGACCGCGAACTCGGTGCGCGGTCCGCAGCCGCAGAGTAGGACAACAGAGGATGGTTGGCGCACTCGTCAACTGGATCAACGCCCACGCCGTGTGGCCGAACCTGCCCATCTGGGCTTACGCGGTCCTGGCAATGGTGGACACGCACATCACCACGGCCAGTGTCACCTTGTACCTGCACCGGTGCCAGACGCACGGGTCGATCGTGTTTCATCCGATCGTCGCCCACTTCATGCGCTTCTGGCTCTGGGTGCGGACGGCAATGCCCACCAAGGAGTGGGTCGCCGTGCACCGGTGCCACCACGCGCACGTTGAAACCGACAAGGATCCGCACAGCCCGATCGTCTACGGCATCTGGCGCGTGGTGTTCCTCGGCACGGGTCTCTACCATCGCGCCGCGAACAACGACGAAGTCCTCGAGCAGTTCGGAAAGGGGACCCCGGACGACTTCCTGGAGCGCACGTTCTACAACCGGATGCCGATTCTCGGGCCGGTGCTGACGCTCTTCGGCAATCTCTGGTTGTTCGGGATCTGGGGACTGGCGATGTGGCTGGTCGAGATGGCGTGGATCCCGTTCTTCGCGGCCGGCGTGATCAACGGCCTCGGCCACTACTGGGGCTACCGCAATTTCAAGACGCCGGACGAATCGCGCAACCTGCCGGGGCAGTACTGGTCATTTCTGACCTGCGGCGAGAGCCTGCACAACAACCACCATCACGTGCAGAACTCGCCGAAGTTCTCGGTCGCGCCGGGCGAGCTTGATCCGGGCTACTGGTACTTCAGCGCGCTCCGAGCCCTCGGTCTGGCGCGGACGCGCGAGGCGCGCTAGGCCGCTTCCTTCTGCGCGGCGGCGGCCGCCGAGGCCTTCTTGCCGAAGAAGCGCCGCCACGCCAGCGCAAGCCCCGTGTAAACCAGCACCACGCCGCCCGCCGACACGAGTCCCGCGATTGTCTGCCCGAGCAGTCCGAACGCCTCGCCCGTGTGCGTGAACCGCGACCAGCTGCGCAGGCGCCGCCCGAGGCTCTGGCTCTCGAAGGTCTCCCACCGCACGACGTCGCCGGTTACGGCATCGAGGGTCAGCGTAGAACGCAGCTGCGGCTGGCCGCCGTTCCCTTGATCGACGGCAAACGCCAGCGGCGCATCAGCGGCGGTCGGGAGGCGCAGGTTGATGCTGCGCCAGTCGGCAACCTGCTGCTCTGCACGCGCAAAGAGCGCGTCCAGGTTTGCCAGTCGCACAGGCTGCGGCTGGCGCTGGCCTTCACCCTGGCGTCCGCCGCGCGGACCTTCGGCGGCTCGCGCCTGACTCTCGTCGCCTCCGGTTCTGCCGCCGCGCCCCTCGGGTCCCGCGCCCCGCGCCGCGCCACGTCCCGCGCCGTTCTCGCTTCGCGCTGCCGGCGCCGCGCCCGGCCCGGCCCCACGGCCCGCGGCTCCACCCGGCCCGCCGCCCTGCTGCGGTGGCGTTTCGCCAACCGCCCGGTAAATCAGATTGCTGGCCCAGGGAAATGAGATCGGCATGGCTGTCGCCACGACCAGCGCAAGTGGCACGGCCGACCAGATGCCGATGACGTTGTGCCAGTTGAAGTCGCGAGCCTTGCTGCTCAGCCCCGTCTTGAACATGGCGACGGCCTTGACGTTCTGCCAGCTCCATCGTCGCGGCAGCCAGAGGTACATCCCTGAGAGCACGATGAAGAGGAAGATGGCGTTCGACCAGCCCGTGATCGCGCGCGCAACCGGACGGTTCGGGCCTTCGATGGCCAGCCATCGATGCCAGGCCCGCAGCTCGCTCATCCACCGCCGGACGTCGGTCGTGGGCTCGCCAATGACCTGCGCGCTATACGGATTGACGTAGACCGTACGCTGCCCGGCATTGATGGTGACCGGCGCTTCGCGATCGGCTCGCACCGTCACCGCCGTCGGTACGATGTCAGGGTGACTGGCCGTCACCTGATCCATCAACTGCTGTACAGGAAGACGTTGGGCATCAGCTGAAAGCGTGACGCGGAACGCCCGATCCGACCACTCGATCAGCTGCCGTTCGTAGGTGAGGAGCGCGCCCGTGAGCGACATGATCAGGATGACGATGCCGGCCGTGACGCCACCGATGAGGTGGGCCCAGAAAAAGACTGTGCGAATCTTCATAGGATTCCCGAAGGAGTGAAGAATGAGAGCAAATGATACTGAGTCTCATTTTCAATGTCCAGCGGAAATTCACTCTCAGGCTCCAGACTCCAGCCTCCAGGCTCCTGGGGCTCCGGTCCGAAAGCCAGAGGCCCCCGGAGCCGGGAGCCTGGAGCCAGAAGCCCTGCGCAGCTACTATCGTCCCCATGCGACTGCTGATCTGCGTGTTGGTCCTCGGGTTGGCGCTGTCGGCGGGTTGCGCCCCCGGCAATGACCCAGCGCCGCCCAATGCCACCATGTCTGTTGTTGACGACGACATTCACTCGTTCGCGAAGCCCAACGTCGTGCGCGTCAAGCATGTGGCGCTCGACCTCGCTGCGGACTTCGGCGCAAAGACGCTGAGCGGAACGGCTGCGCTCACGCTCGAACGAGCACCTGACTCGCGCGAGGTCGTTCTCGATACACGCGATCTGACGATCGAGCGTGTCGCGGATCCGGGCGGGCAGCCCCTGACCTTTGCACTCGGCGATGTCGATCCGATTCGAGGCCGCGCGCTGACCGTGCAACTGCCCGCCGGCATCACGGAGGTGGTGATCGCCTACCGTACGGCGCCGGCCGCCGAAGCGCTCCAGTGGCTGGCGCCGTCCCAGACAGCTGGGGGCCGCCATCCGTACCTCTTTTCACAGGGCCAGGCGATTCTGACCCGCACCTGGATCCCGACGCAGGACAGCCCGGGCATCCGGCAGACCTACACGGCGCGGATTGTCGTGCCCGCCGGGCTCCGCGCCGTGATGAGCGCCGAGCACCTGACGCCAGAGGGGAAAGAGGTCGCCGGCGGAAAGGCATTCGAGTTCCGCCTCACGCAGCCCGTGCCGCCCTACCTCATTGCGCTGGCCGTCGGAGACATCGCGTTTCAGTCGCTCGGCCCGCGGACGGGCGTCTACACCGAACCCTCGGTCCTGCCGGCGGCAGCCAAGGAATTCGGTGAGCTCGAGCAGATGGTGACGTCAGCGGAAGCGCTGCTCGGTCCATACCGGTGGGATCGGTACGACCTGCTGGTGCTGCCGCCGTCGTTTCCCTTTGGCGGGATGGAGAATCCCCGCCTGACGTTTGCCACGCCCACCATCATCGCCGGCGATCGTTCGCTCGTGTCTCTCGTGGCGCACGAGCTCGCGCACTCGTGGTCGGGGAACCTCGTGACCAACGCGACGTGGAGCGACTTCTGGCTGAACGAGGGCGTCACCACCTATGTCGAGAACCGGATCATGGAGGCGATCTACGGACCGGAACGCGCCGCCATGCTGGCTGTCCTGGACCGCCAGACGCTCCTGGACGGACTCTCGACCCTCCCGGCGGCGGATACGATCCTGCACATCGATCTGTCTGGGAGGAACCCCGATGACGGAGTGACCGACGTTCCGTACAACAAGGGAGCGGCACTCCTCAGGCTGATGGAGGAGACCGTCGGGCGGCAGCGGTTCGACGCCTACCTGCGCTCGTACTTCGATCGCTATGCCTTCCAGTCGATCACGACCGCCGTCTTCCTCGACGACGTCAACCAGCAGCTGCTGAAAGGCGATGCGGCGCTCGCAGCGAAGCTCCGGCTCGAAGAGTGGATCTACAAGCCCGGACTCCCCGATAACGCGCCGGTCGTGCGGTCGGCTGCGCTCGAGACCGTCGAGCGGGACGCGAAGGCGTTCGCCGGCGGATCGTCCGCGGCCTCGTTAGCCTCTGCGGCAGCCGGTTGGAGTACACAGGAATGGCTGCATTTTCTAGGTTCGCTTCCGCCGACGCTTCGTTCAGCGCAGGTCGCCGACCTCGACAAGACCTTCGGCCTCACGGGGCGCGGTAACAGCGAAGTGCTGTTTGCCTGGCTACGCATCGCCATCAAGCACCACTACCAGCCCGCCATGCCCGCCCTCGAGCGGTTTCTCACCTCGCAGGGCCGGCGGAAGTTCCTGCGCCCGCTCTATGAAGATCTGATGGCTACAGATTGGGGCAAGGCCGAGGCTCGGCGCGTTTATGCCAAAGCTCGTCCCCTGTATCACGCGGTCTCGGCCGGCACGATCGACACGATCGTGAAGTGATGGTGACTGCACTGGAGCGGCTGGGCTGGTGCGAGTACTTTCAGGCGCAGCTCACGCCGGAGCTCGAGGCGTTCAGCATGGCCCGCGTCGTAGAAGAGCAGCGCGGGCTGTGCCGGCTGGCCGGGTCGTTCGAAGGCTGGGGAGAGGTCAGCGGCCGCTATCGTCATCAGGCGCACACCGCTGCCGACTACCCGGCGGTCGGCGACTGGGTCGGCATCGTCGTACCGCCAGGTGCTGATCGCGCCGTTATCCACTGCCGGCTCGAGCGTCGAAGCACGGTCTCGCGGAAGGCTGCGGGCCGGACCGCGGACGAGCAGGTGCTTGCCGCCAACGTCGACACCATCTTCCTGGTCACGTCGCTCTCCGGAGACTTGAACCCGCGGAGGCTCGAGCGATATCTGACGATGGTGTGGGAAGCCGGCGCCACGCCGGTCGTCGTTTTGAACAAGTCCGACCTCAGCGAGGATCCCGCGGCCGCAGCCGTTGCCATCCGGGAGCGGTTGCCGTTTGTCGACGTGGCGGCTGTCAGCGCGTTGAACGCGAACGGCCTCGACGCACTGGGCCCGTACCTCGTACCTGCGGCGACGATTGCGCTCCTTGGATCCTCCGGCGTCGGGAAGTCCACGCTCGTCAACCGGCTGGTCGGCGGCGAGGTGCAGCAGGTTGGCGGCGTGCGGGAGGCAGACGGCAAGGGGCGGCATACCACGACATCACGACAGCTCATCGAGCTGCCCGGCGGCGCCCTCCTGATCGACACCCCCGGCATGCGCGAGCTGCAGCCGTGGACGGACGAGTCCGCCGTGGACGGCGCGTTTGAAGACATCGCGGCTCTCGCGCGGCGAATGCCGGTTCGCCGATTGCGCGCACGTTGAAGAACCGGGGTGCGCCGTTCTGGGCGCGGTGGCTGCTGGCGCGCTCGACGCGGAACGGCTCGAGCACTACCGACGGCTGCTCCGGGAGGCGGCCTTCGAAGCGCGTAAACGGGACGCGTCGGCGGCCTCGGAGGAGAAGCGTCGTTGGAAGCAGATCCACAAGGCGCAGAGAGTTCTCTACCGCGATCGCGGCCGATAGACGTCTTAGAACTTCACGCCATACACCAGCCTGAAGCTGCGACCCATCTCCGGCACGTAGTCCTTGATGTACGAGAGGTGGTTTCTGTACAGCTCGTTCGTCGCATTGTCGAGGCGCGCCGTGACCGTGCTGAGCACACCGCCCTTGTCGAACGAATAGGAGCTGAAAAGCTTCAGTGTCGTGTACCCGTCCGTCGGCGTTTCGATGCCGTAGGTCCGATCCTGCGCGGCGGCCACCGTGACGTCCCCCCGATCTGCAGCGCGTTCCGCTGATAGCGCAATCCGGCGCGGAACCGGAAGGGGGGAATTCTCGGCAACGGGTCGCCGGTCGACTCGAGTGACGCCCGCACGTAGTCGACGCCGAGCTCGGCCGTGACGGCGCGTGTGATCTGCAGGTCAGTGTGGGCCTCGAACCCGTTGAACAAACTGTCCGCACCCGTGAATTCAACATAGGGCAAGTCGGACGGTTCGCCGCCCGCCTCTTCGATATCCCGACTTGGAAACCGCGCGGCGTAGTCGTCTAAACGAGCCTCGAAGTCTTCCCGCGAGATCTCGCTGCGGAAGACGAAGTTGTGGATGTCGTTCCGGAAGTACGTGAACTCACCGGAAGCACGGCTCGAGCGCCATCGGAGCGACACGTCGAACCCCAGGGCCTGTTCGGAGGCGAGGTCCGGGTTGCCGACTTCGAATGCGAAGTTCCCGACATGCGGGCCGAAGAAAAAGAGCTCCTCGAGCGCCGGGTTCCGCGCCGCGCGCGCCACGCTGACGGCCACCGTCACGGCATCGTTCGCGCCGGCTGGACGAATCAGAAGGCCAACCGACCCTGAGGCGTTGGTGAAATCGCGTTTTGGCTCGTCGACCGGCGTGAAGTTGGTCTGCTCGACGCGGGCGCCAAACTGAAACGTGAGGTGCGGCCAGGTCAGTTCTTCGTAGAGAAAGGCGCCGAAGCCCGACTGGTCAATCGCGGGCGCCAGTGCTTCCTCGCCCTGGGAGTCGAACGCCCGGTTCAGGACCGCGCCGCCAATGCTGCCCTTGAGGCGGCCGTACGCCTTGTGGGTGGCGAGCACGTCCACGTCGGCCGTATCGTTCTTGAACCGCGTCCCGATTTCGTCGCCAACCAGCTCGTCGTGCTTGTACCGGCGAACGGCCAGCGACGCCCTGAGCGAGTCGAACACCCCGTTCATGTTCTGAGTGCCGCCACGCACGGTAAACGCGTGCCGGCGTGGCGTCAGTTGAATCTGACCGTCTTCGACGACCGGCGTTCCGTACTTGGAGATCGTCGTACCCGTAGCTCCCGCCCAGGAACCCCTTGGTGCCCGTCAACGACAGGCCCACCGTGGCGAAGGCCGTGCGCGACTGCGAGTTGTCCACGTCGCCTTCGGGCGTGGTCACGTCGCCGGTCCGCCGCCCTCCGCCGCCAACCTGCAGCGCCACTCGGCCGTTGCCCCAGAACATTTCTCCCGCGCCGCCGCCCTCCTTGGTCGCCGTGGCAGCCTCGAACGTCATGTTTCCTGTGGCGCCGGTGACTGGCCTGGTGGGGATCTGCTCGGTGATCACGTTGACCAATCCCCCGATCGCGTTGGCGCCGTAGAGCAGCGTCGCCGGCCCGCGCACGACTTCAATCCGCTGCGACGACGCGGGATTGACCGTGACGCCGTGGTCTGCCGACTGACTGGACAGGTCGCCCATCCGCTGGCTGTCCTGCAGAATCAGCACGCGATCGCCGTCCAGCCCGCGAATGACCGGCCGCGCTGGAGTTGGTCCGAAACTGCGTGACGCGAGGCCTGGCTGGTTCTCGAGCGTCGAGCCGAGTGAGCTGCCGAGTTGCTTGGTCAGTTCCTGGCCGGCCAGCACAGTGGTGGGCTGGTAGGACTCCACGAGGCTGCGTGGCTCGGGGCTGACGGACAGGACTTCGGTGTAGTGGATTTCTGGATCGACCGGGATGTCCACGGCCACTGGAGCCGATCCCATCCGCACTTCAGTGCGCCTGGCGCTGAACCCGTTGCCGCGAATCGACAGATGATACTCGCCGGGCGGGATGTTCTCGAACCGGAAGGTGCCGTCCGCGGCGGCCTGCGTCTCGCGGCGGAGTTCATCGATCGTGACCGTCAGATCGCCGACGGGATCGCCGGACAGTGAATTGGCCAGGCGCCCTGTCAGGACAGCGCCTGTTTGCGCCGCGGCCGGCGATGTCAGCAGCCACGCCGCCGTCAACGCCGCACACGCCGCAACGCGCGTACGAAAATACATGATCGTCTCCGAAAGTCGGTTGTCTGGAGACCCGGCAGCGCCGGGCAACTAGGCGACGGACGGAGACGCCGGCGGCGAACGGAGGCTGAGCTGCGGCGGGGAAACACTGCGCGGCGCGCGGAACGCCGCACGATGCACGTGATAGCGCGCTTCGAGCGTCGGCGCGATTTCCGCCGACGGGCTGGCGAGCGGGCGGAAGGCCCGCGCCCAGTGACAGACCAGACAGTGCAGGGGATGGGCGCCGTCGGCCGGGACGTCCGCCCGAAGCTCGTGGTCCGACTCGTTGTGAGGGATGGAGGCCAGCCCGGCGCTGGTCAGGTGATCGTCGTGCCCCGCATCCGCGTGAGACGGTGCGGCCTGCGAGGCAGTCGCCGTCAGCAGCGACAGCAGGAGCGCCGTTGCCACCCTGGCCGACCGGTCCCTGACCCAGGCCAACATCACGTCAACGCTAGCGAACGTCAGGGGATCCGTCAAGCGGGGAGGGGAATGAGGCTACCGCTCCCTATTCACTTTCAGGGACCGGATTCTTCAGGAGCTTGCGCTGCAACGAACGCCGATGGAGGCCGAGCAGGCGGGCTGCCTGCGAGATGTTGTTGTCGCAGTCGGCAAGCACGCGCTGGATGTGCTCCCATTCGACGCGCGCAAGCGGCTGCACGGCGCCGGGCGGCGTGCCGGTCGCCGGTACCTCAGCAGGCTCGAAGGCCGCAAGAATCTGATCCGCGTCCACGGGCTTGGTCAGGTACCCGGTCGCACCAAGGCGGACGCTCTGCACGGCTGTGGCAATGCTGCCGTACCCGGTGAGGACGAGCACGTTGGTCGCCCCATCGAGGCTCTTGAGCTCGCGCACCAGATCGAGCCCGGAACCTCCCGGCAGGCGGAGATCGACGACTGCGTATTCCGGACTCTCGAGCCTCGCAGCGGCCAGCGCCTCCTCGTAGTCCGCGGCGCCGGCAGCGGCGAACCCGCGTTCAGCGAACGCACGAACGAGCCGGGTCCGGAACGGCCCGTCATCGTCCACGACCAGCAGGGTACGGCTCGTCACGCGATCGACGGCGGAGATCTCCGTCATGAGGAGGCGCTCGCAAGGCTCGACTCGGGGTGTGTCGGCAGCTCGAGACACGCCGTTGTCCCGTTGTTCGACGTGACGGTCAGGCCGCCGCCGACGCGTTCCGCGAAGACACGCGTGAGGAAGAGCCCCAGTCCGAGGCCGCGGCCCGGATCCTTGGTCGTGAAGAATGGCTCGCCGATTCGGCCCAGCGTTTCGGGCGACATCCCGGGCCCTTGATCGGCCACGGTCACGCGAAGCCGGCCCCGCTCCTGCTCCAGAGCGATCACAACCGGCGTCGTCTTGTCTCCGGCGGTGGCATCGAACGCGTTCTTGACGAGTGAGAAGACCGCCTGGCTGAGGCCGGCTCGTGGCAGAAGGACTGGCATCGCGGCCTCGGGAAGCCGCACCTGCAGGCGTGCCGACTGGTCCGCGGAGAGACGCGCGCGGATCTCGGCGACGAGCGTGGCCGGATCGATGGGCTCGGGGTCGTCGGCTGTGGCGCCGCCGGCCCGGCCGCTCATCTGATCGAGGATGGCCTGGCAGCGGTCCACCTCCGCGCGGATGAGCCTTGCGTCCTCGGCAAGGTCGGGCACTGTGCCTCGGGCCTCAGCCGCATGCTCGAGCTCGCGTGACGCGAGTGCGATGGTCGCCAGCGGCGTGGAGAGTTCGTGCGCGGCGCCGGCAGCCAGCGTCGTCAGCGACATGAGCCGTTCGGTCTTCGCCGCCCGCTCGCGCATCATCTCGAGCTCGGCTTCGCGGCGTGCCAGTGCGTCGGACGCCTGGACCACGAAATAGGCTGCGAGCTCGGCGGTCGTCGACACGGCAATCCACATCGTGAAGAGGTGCGTCGGAAAGTCATTCAGCCGATGGTGCACGGGATCCAGCTCCCGGAGGTGCCAGTAGGTGAGGAGCCCGAAGCCGGCCGCCGCGAAACCGCCGAGCAGCGCAGCCGGCGCGGGTCCGAGCGTCAGCGCTGCAAGGGTCACCTGTGCGACAAGGATCACCGTGAACGGGTTGAACGGTCCACCGGTCAGGTCGAGCAAGCCGACAAGGAGCGCCACGTCCAGCAGCATCGCCAGCAGCGAGAAGCTGGCCTGCTGAGGCCGGCCCCTTGACAGATTGATCGCGACGATGGCGTTGACGATTGCCGCCGCGAGGATGACTGGCGCGATCTCGTGCAGCGGGAAATCGAGACCTGGAAACGACCACGCCACAGCCACCACGATCGCCTCGATGACGGCCGTCGACCAGCGGAGCCTGATCAGCCACGGCAGCGTGGCGAGTGGCGTCGCGCCGAGATACCACGGGCGGGTCTCGAACGCCCCAATCGGCGTGCCGGCCGCATCGTTCATGGCCACGATCCCAGTGTAAGCGAACGTGCCGAGGCGAACTGCCGCAGTGCTCCGCTGCGACAACTTGCCGCACATCCAGTCCTGAACCCGCTGCGTAGACTACAGCGCCCATGTTTTTTCCTCGAGAATTTCGGCAGAGAGCTGCGGCCGTGGCCGCCGCCTTTCTCTGCTCGACGGTCAGCGCCCTCGCAGCCGACGTGGTGGGCACGGTCCGGGACGAAACGGGCGGCGCGCTGTCCGGCGTGACGGTTCAGCTACAGGCAGGCGCTGCGCCCGCGCGAACGGTGGAATCAGCTGCGGACGGCGGTTACCGCTTCGAAGGGGTTCCTGGCGGTCGTACAAGAGTCACGTTTTCGCTCGTCAATTTCGCGACCACGAGCCGGGAGCTTACGGTGTCGGCCGGCGGGACCACCAGAGCGGACGTCGTGCTGTCCCTGTCGCTCAGCGCGGACGTGACGGTGACCGGCCCCGGCACGTTCGTCAACCTGGCAGATGCCGAAGATCCCGCGGGCAACCTGGTAGGCATCGCGCAATCTGCCAGCCAGGGCGCGATCACGGCGCGCCAGCTCGCCGTGCGGCCGATCATGCGCGCCGGCGAAGTCCTCGAAACGATCCCCGGCGTCGTGATCAGCCAGCACAGTGGTGAGGGGAAGGCCAATCAGTTCTACCTGCGCGGCTTCAACCTCGATCATGGAACGGACTTCGCCACCACCGTGGCAGGCATTCCGGTGAACATGCCGACACACGGGCACGGCCACGGGTATTCGGACGTGAGCTACCTCATTCCGGAGCTCGTGAGCGGGGTCCAGTTCTCCAAGGGCCCGTACTTCGCGGATCAGGGCGACTTCGCGACAGCGGGTTCGGCCAACATCAACTACACCAACAGCCTCGACCGGCCGTTGGTGCGTGTCGGCGCCGGGCAGGATGGCTTCTTCAGGACGCTCGTGGCGGCGTCGCCCCGGCTGGGACGCGGTACCTTGCTGGCCGCATTCGAGGGCGGGCGAAACGATGGCCCGTGGGTCATCCCGGACGACTACGAAAGGCTGAACGGTATCGTCCGCTACACCCAGGGCGATACCGTCAATGGGTTTTCGCTGACGGGCATGGGATACCGCGCCACATGGGACTCGACGGATCAAATCCCGAAGCGCGCCGTGGACCAGGGGCTGGTCGATCGCTTTGGAGCCCTCGACACGACCGATGGTGGCGATTCGTACCGGTACAGTGGATCGTTCGACTGGCAGCAAACGCGGGGAAACGCCGCTACAAGAGTGACGGCGTACGGTCTCGCCTACGACCTCGACCTGTATTCCAATTTCACGTTCCTTCTGGACGACCCTGAGAACGGCGACCAGTTTCATCAGAAGGATCACCGCTTCGTGTCGGGCGCCAAGGCGACACACCGGCGGCAGAGCCGATGGCGTGGTCGCGCGGTGCAGAATTCGCTTGGCGTCCAGCTGAGGAACGACTCGATCTCAACGGTGGGTCTCTATCACACCGTCGCGCGGGAGCTCTTCGACACGACTCGGGAAGACGAGGTGCTGCAGACGAGTGGGGCGGTCTTCGCGCAAAACGAGACGTCGTGGTCGCCTACGCTCCGGACTCTCGGCGGCCTGCGAGCCGAGGCATTCCGGTTCGATGTGACGTCCGACAATCCGTTGAACAGCGGCACCGAATCGGCGGGCATCGTGAGCCCGAAAGGCGGGGTGGTCGTTGGGCCGTTTGGCGGAACCGAGTTCTACCTGAACGCCGGTCTTGGCTTTCACAGCAACGACGCCCGGGGCGTGACCATCACGGTCGATCCGGCGACCGGCGGCCCAGTCGAGCGCGTCACGCCGCTCGCCCGGGCGAAGGGCGTCGAAGGTGGCGTGCGGACGGTCGCGGTGAAGGGCCTGCAAAGCAGCCTCACCGTCTGGTCGCTCAACCTCGACTCCGAGCTTGTCTTTGTTGGTGATGCCGGCACCACCAACGCCGGGCGCCCAAGCCACCGGCACGGAATCGAGCTCGCCAACTACTACAGCCCGGCGCCGTGGCTGACGCTCGACTTCGACTGGACCTGGTCGCACGGCCATTTTACCGACGGCGATCCGGCCGGCGATGCCATCCCGGGTGCGGCGGAAACGGTGATCTCGGCCGGTGCGGCGGTGGACGATGTGCGTGGTGTGTTTGGCAGCGCGCGGCTTCGGTACTTCGGCCCGCGCCCGCTCATCGAAGACGACTCGGTCAGGTCGGATGCGACGGCGATCGTGAATCTGCAGGCGGGCTACAAGGTCACGCCCCGGGTCCGCCTCCTGTTCGATATCTTCAACCTGCTCGATGCCGAAGACAGCGACGTCGACTACTACTACACCTCACGCCTGCCGGGCGAGCCCGAGGGGGGAGTGGAGGACATCCACTTCCACCCGACGATTCCGTTCACGGCTCGCTTGAGCATCGCGCTCGCCTTCTGAGCCCACCCCTCATTGCAGGATTGCAGGATCGCAGAATTGCAGGAAGTAGATTGAGGGAAGGTAGGCTCCGTTAGATCCTTCCTGCAACGCTGCAATCCTGCAATCCTGCCATTGATTTATTGTTTGAGCAGTTGGTCGCGGATCGCGCCGCCGGTGTTGATCGTCGTGTGCACGTTGAAGTAGAAGCCGGCCGGGTCGTTGATCATGTTTTGCGCGACGACCGGGTCGATGCTCACTGCCGTTCTCGTGAGGGTGCCGGACCCGGTCGCCAGCTGGGTCTCAGTTCCGGCGATGTTCAGGTTGACGATGACCCCGGCGTTCGCGCCAGCCCGTCCGTTGTGGATGTGCGCGCCCGTCAAGGTCGTGTTGGCGGGGAACGTGTTCATCGTCACGCTGAAGTCTCCCGTCGCGGACGTAATTTGTTGTGCCGAGTCCCTGACCACGTTCAGCGTCAGGGTCATCGTCCCCGTGGCGGTCGCGTCGGCATTGGTGACCGGAGGCACTTCGTTTGTGGGCCGCAGCTGCGCCGTGAACCTTGTCCCGGTCGGCGTAGGCGTGGGTGTGGTGCCAGCGTCGTCATCGTCGCAGGCGGCGGCAGATAGGGCGAGGGCCAAGACAATTCCCAGGGTCCAAACACGTGTCATGAGGTGCTCCTTCGGCGTCAGAACATTCGCGCCGGTTCTCACCCCTCAGCAAATCAGGGGCCACCTTGGCGGCACAGCCAACGAGTGCGGATGGGGTGGCAGTGGGTTTGCGTCCAGGACTGAACGATGCGCCGCATGATCCGCCTCGCCGCCGTGCTGATGCTGTGCCTTGCCGCGCGTTCTGCGGAAGGTCAGGACCACAGTCAACACCAGGACCACGCTGCTGACCCGGCGTGGACCTGGATGTTCGATGCAAACGTCTTCTTCGGGCTCAACGACCAGCGGCGCCGCTTCGCCGACTACTCAGCCTGGGAATCGCAGAACTGGTTCATGGCCGCGGCCGGCCGGCAGAGCCCGGCAGGGCGATTTTCAGCGAACCTCATGCTGTCGCTCGAGCCCTTTACGGTTGCTGACCAGGGGTCGCCACAGCTCTTCCAGACCGGCGAGAGCTATCAGGGCGTTCCGCTGGTCAACTACCAACACCAGCACGACCTGCTCATGGAGCTGGGCGTCACCTACACGATCATCAGGCCGGCGGTCACCTACACCATGGGCGCCGATCTGGTGGGATCGCCGACGCTCGGACCCACGGCGTTCATGCATCGCCCATCGGCGCGGAACAACTCCCAGGCGCCTCTGATTCATCACTACCTCGACTCGACACACATCACGCCAGGCGTGCTGCGGGCCGGTGTGGGCTTCGGGTCGCTCACCTTCGAAGGATCAGTGTTTCGAGGCAGGTCGCCCGACGAGGATCGCGTCGACATCGAGCGTCCCGGTCTGGACTCCTGGGCGACGCGTGTTCGCTGGCAGCGCGGCGCCTGGGAGGTCCAGGTGTCTGGCGGACACCTGAAGCAGCCGGAGTGGTTCGAGCCCTGGGATGCGACGCGCCTCACCGCGTCAATCAGCTTTGACGGACAGGTCAGGTCCCGGCCGCTCGCGATGACCCTCGCTTATGGCGCGAACCGGCAATTCAACGGCTACAACGGCAACGTGGATGGGTTTCTGCTCGAGGGCGACTGGAGCGCGACACCGGCGCTGGCTGTGTTCGGGCGAATCGAAGTCACCGCGAAGGAACTGTTCGGCCTGGCCCCACACCCCAAGGAGTTCACCCACCCGCACTGGTTTTCGGATGTCAGGGCATTCACGGTGGGCTCCGTGTGGGATCTGCCCATTCCGCGGATCGGCCGCCTGGGCGTCGGCGCGGACGTCACCCTGTACCTTATGAGTGACGACATCCGCCCTTTCTTCGACCCTTCACGCTCCGTGCACGCATTCCTGCGCTGGAGACCCAGGGCTGCCGCCGCGCCCCATGTCCACTGAGGATTCAGAGACTTTGGGATTCAGGGATTTCGAAGTCCTTCAATCCCAGTCCTTCAATCCCCAGTCCCTCAATCCCAAGTCCTCACTGGATGGTGATTGTCCCCTGCACGTTCGTGTTGTTCTCGTCGGTGTGGTCGTGGTACCCACACGTGCGGGCCGTGTTCAGGTTGGCCGAGGACCGGCTCTGATTGGGGTTCAAGAGGCCAATCGAGCCCAGTTCGGGACAGTCGGTGTGGGCTGGGTGAGGATTGCTGCTCATCGTGCGAGCCCGGGTGTCGTTGTTCACGAAGGTGACCTGCGCCCCGCGAGCGACTGTCAGGTTCTTCGGGCTCGTGCCCGACGTCGTGATAGTGATCGTCGTCGCCGGATTCGGCGTCGGAGACGGATCGGTGCCGCCATCATCGTCTCCGCACGCAGCGGCACCCGCCGCGAGTACCAGAACCAGAGCACCGACCGCGAGTTGTACTGTCCGACCCATATCCATCTCCCTCCAGGTATCCGACTGGGCTGCAGCCCGCACCCGCGGGCCTAGTAGAACTTCCTCGAAATGGCGAAGCCCAGGTACCAGTTGTCGTTAGTCGTGCCGCCGCGCGCGATCTGCCCCATGGTCGTGGCGAACGAGTTCGTGAACACGATCTGGAACATGTGCCCGCCTGCGCGCTTCTCGAGGCCGAAGGCACCGTGGCTCACGCCAGGCTCGTAGCCTGACACGCGAGGCGCCCATTCGCCAAACACGTAGACGGTCGGGCGAATACGCACCCTTGTCCCGAGGCCGAACATCAGGCTGTCGTTGTGGTCCACGAGCTCGGACGGTTCCGGGTTGGAGTTGTTGACCCAGATCGGCTCGAAGTAGAGCGCGGCGACATCATTGATCTGGCCGGACAGGATCGCGCCGAGCGCGGGCGAGTAGCTCTCCGAGAAGTTGTCGGTCCCATCCATGGACGCGAGCGCCGAAACTTCGAGGCCCCCTGGTCCTCCCCGAAGGATCGAATACTGGCCGAAGAACTCGATGGTCTTGCCGTCGCTCGAACGATGCACGCCGATCTGGCCGTTGGGCACGATCCCGAAGCGGTATTCGAGGGCGATCACGGCGCCGTTGTCCAGGCCGAAGAAATCACTCAGGAGGTCGGTGAAGCTTCCCTGGGCGAGCGGGCGCGTGAAGCGGTGGGTCACGCGGAAGGCGCTGCCGAACTTCGGCAGGCGGAGCGACGTCGGGAGAGCGGAAATGGTGAAGTCGGGCTCGGCCGGCTTGATCACCGCCGGGTCATCGTCCTGGGCCGCCGCCGGGAGGGCGAAAGAGAGCGTCAGGGCCAGCGCCGTGGCGATGCGGAGATGCGTCGAGTAACGGGTCACGGATGCTCCTCTGTGGTTAGTCATGGCCGTCAGTTGTTCTGCGCGCCCTGTTGGATCCAGGTGCGAATGACCTGGATCTGTTCGCTGGTCAGGTACGGCCCGTTGAGCGGCATCCGGAGCCCGTTGATGCCAGGTGTCCCGGAGATCTTGCGCACGAGGTAGCTGGCATCGGGGTTATTCGGCGCGACGCGGAGAACGGACGTTTGTTGGACGCTCGCTCTATTCACGAGATTTCCGTAGGACACACTGGCCAGCAGCACGAGCCCGCCGCCAGGAATCTGGCCGACGTTGGTATGGCAGGAGACGCAGGCAGGCCGGCCATTGGCGTCGCCGGCGTCGAAGATATTCCGCTGAATGCTCGAGAAGGTCGGCTCGAGAGTCGGTGTCGGACTGGGCACCGTGGACAGGCTTTCGTCGCACGCCGCGGCTGAGGCCACGAGGGCTAGTACTCCAAGGACTCGCAGGTGAACTCGCATGATCCTCCTAAAGGCAGACGGCACCAAGGGTGCGTTCCCGAGCAAGGGCGGTGCCGTTCACCAATACGAGATCGCTTCCGGCAGCGTTGAGCTGGATGAGCTCCGAGATGCTTACGCACCGCGAAATGCCTTTACGCCCGCCGTAAGGCCGGACCTCAGCGTTTTTCAGTCGATTCGGTACTTGGCGAGATAGTACGACAACGCGCGCTGGCTGATTCCCATGAGCCCGGCAGCGTCCTTCTTGACGCCGCGCGATGTCTCGAGCGCGCGCCTGATGGTCTCGCGTTCGACCCACTCGATGTTGGACCTGAGCTTGAGCGACGGCACCCCGCTCATCTGGCTGCTGATCGCGCCGAGCACCGACACGGCGCGCGCGGTGATCGCGGGTCCGTTCGAGAGGACGACCGCGCGCTCGATGGTGTTCTCGAGCTCGCGCACGTTGCCCGGCCAGTCGTACTGCTTGAGGGTCTCGAGCGCGGTGTCCTCGATGCGCTCGATCCTCCGCCCGGTACGCTGCGCGTGCTTGCGGATGAAGTGATCCACCAGGGCGGGAATATCGTCACGCCGATCGCGCAGCGGCGGGAGCGCGATGGGGATGACGTTCAGCCGGTAGAAGAGATCCTCCTGGAACTTTTCGTCGGCCACCATCTGCCGGAGGTCGCGGTTGGTGGCTGCGATGACGCGAAGGTCGACACGCTCGGTCCGCTCCGACCCGAGCGGTTCGAACTCCCGCTCCTGCAGCACGCGGAGCAGCTTCGACTGGATGGCCGGCGTCATCGTGCCGATCTCATCGAGGAAGATCGTGCCCCCGTCGGCCAGTGCGAACTTTCCCTTCTTCGTCGCGAGCGCGCCGGTGAAGGCGCCCCTCACGTGGCCGAAGAGCTCGGACTCGAGCAGCGACTCGGGGATCGCCGCGCAGTTGACCTTGATGAGCGGCATCTCGCGCTGCGCGCTCCGGTTGTGGATGGCCCGCGCCACCAGCTCCTTCCCGGTGCCGGTTTCGCCGGTGATGAGCACCGTGCTGCGGGTCTCGGCCACCCGTTCAGCGCGACGGATGATCTCTTCCATCACCCGGCTGCGCCCGATGATGCCGTAGTGATCGAATTGCTCGTCGCGCTCGCTCCGGAGATACCGGTATTCGGTGCGCAGGCGCTGGTGCTCGAGTGCGTGCTGCACGACCACCAGCAGCTCGTCGATCTCGAACGGCTTCTGCAGGTAGTCGAGCGCCCCGAGCTTCATGGCCTCGAGTGCGCTCTCCACGGTGGCGTGCGCGGTCATCATCAGGATCTGGGCACGCTCGCCATCTGCCGCCGCGGCCACGTATTCCCGGATGATGTCGAGCCCTCCGAGCTGCGGCATCACGTTGTCCACGATGAAGAGATCGAAGGGACGTTCGGCGAGCAGGCGCTGGGCCTCCCGCGCGCTCGTCGTGTCGATCACCTCGTGGCCAGCGTCCCGCAGCGCCCGGCCGAGCGCCTTCAGGATTTTCTCTTCGTCGTCAACGAGCAGAATCGAACCGCGACGGGTCATGGCGGCGCCGCTCCTGTGGGCAGCTCGATGCGAATTTCGGTGCCTTGCCCGGGCCTGCTGGCGATCGAAATGGCCCCGCCCAGTCCCTCGACGATGTTGCGTGCAATAGGCAGTCCGAGTCCGGTGCCCCCGCGCTTGGTCGTGAAATAGGGGTCGAACACACGCGCCAGATCGGCCGGAGCGATGCCTGGACCGCGATCCGCGACGACAATGGCCACGCGGTCGCCCTCGGCGCGCGTGGACAGGACCACCCTGGCATCCTCGCCCGCCCCCGCAGGCGGGGTCTGCGCCTCCGCGGCATGACGCGCATTGACCACCAGGTTGATCAGCGCAACACGCAGGCGCTCCGCGTCGGTCGTCACCTGCGGCAGCGTCGCCGCGAGGGCCAGGTGCACGGCCGGCCCTGGCGCGACCTGCGCGGCGGCGGCCGACTCCCGGCACACCGCGTTGATGTCCGCCGTCACCCGCTCGAAGCGGATTGGCCTGGCGAAGTCGAGCACCTCATTGACCACCCGGTTCAGGCGCGTCACCTCGTCGTCGATGTCCGTGACGGCTTCCGCGAGGCGCGTTGGCTCGAGATCGGGCCTGCGCAGCGCATGAAGGGCGCTCTTGATGATCATCAAGGGATTGCGAATCTCGTGGGCAATCACCGTGGAAAGGCGGCCGAGCGCCGACAGGCGTTCCTTCTGCGATACCTCTCGCTGGAACCGCGCGATCGAGTCGGTGAGCGCGTTGAACGTCGTCGCCAGCAGCCGGGCGTCTTCGTCGGCCCAACGGCTGCCCCCCACTTTGATCTTTCGCGTCAGGTCGCCCGTGGTCGAGACCTCGCGCATCACGTCGGTGATGGTTGCCAGCGGACGCGTGATGGTGCGGGCCACGCCGAAACTGAGCAGCGTGGCGGCGAGGACCGCGACGAGCGCCGTCACGGCCAGCTCGTAGTTGATCGTCCGGAGCAACGCCTGTTGTTCGGCCCGCGACCGCAGCACGACGGCGATGGGCCCGGAGCCCGCTTCGATGCTGTCGCCCGCAGAGAGCGGCAGCGGGAGCGCGATGTACGCACCCGTCGGCAGCGTGACGTCGCTCCGCCCCGCGCCGCTGCGCATGAGGGCTGACAGCGCCGGACGGTCGCTCTCCGGCAGCGTCGTCGCCAGGACCTGCCCGTCCATGCCGAACGCGATCTCGCTGCCGGTGATCTCCTTGAGCTGCGTCGCGAGCGCGTTGTCGAGCATGAAGCCCACGCTCAACGTGCCCTGGATGTCGGGGCTGGTCAGCCCGATGGCAATCGGTACGGTCACGAGCTGCAGCATCCCGTCGGGCTGCGGGATCAGGCTGAACCCTTCGCGGCCTTCGGTCGCGGCCCGCACCGCGGGCTGTCCTGCCACGATGAGCGCGGCGCGGGACGTGGCGCCCACCGTTGCGAGCACGCCGCCGCTTTCGTTGGTGACGAGCAGGAGGTTGGAGTGCAGTTGGTCCTGATACTCGCTCGCGATGTCCTGCACGGTGGGCGGGTCGTTGGTATCGACCGCTGCCTTGACCCGGGGCGCGTCGGCGATGAGCCGCGCCATCATCGTGAACGTCTCGGCCCGGGTCGACCGGAACTGGCGGACGAGCTCGCCCGTGGCGGCAATCTCGCGCTGAAGCGCGGCCTCCGACTCGCGGCTCACGCGGCCGCTGACCAGGTAGATGGCGGCGCCGATGGACAACAGCGCGAGCATCGCCGTCGTCACGAAGATGCGTCCGCGCAGCGAAGAGAGCAGTCTCATCGCAGAGGGAAATCGAGCTCGGTGGTCCCGCCTTCGGGGAGCGTGACCTGGCGCGGATCGGACGCGGCGCCCTCCTGCCAGGCAATCACGCTGTAGGTGCCGCGCGGCACGCGGTCGATTCGGTAGCGCCCCTCCGTGTCGGTCACCGCAAAGAACGGGTGGCTGAACACGAGGATGAACGCGTTCATGTGCGAGTGGATGTCGCAGAAGACGCGGACGATGCCGGGGCGATCGAAGCGGACGGCCTTCGACCGGCCGACCGCATAGCGCCCGAGGTCGAAGCGCGCCACCTTCGAAAGCGAGAACACGTTGTGGTAGATGCGGTCGCTGTTCGGGAAATCCACGACGGTTCCCGTCGTGACCGCCAGCAGATGGGGCACGAAGGTCTCGTTGCGCTGGTCCATCACGGCCCGCCCCGGCTCGGTCTGCTCGAATGCGCCGCGCGGCGCCGCTTCGAGATACACCACGGCGCGCCTCGGCTCGGCGTCTGGACGGGGCGAGGCCCCGAGGTCGCCGACGCCCGGCCGCCGGGCATTTGCCGCCGGCGAACGGCCAAGCTCGACGCGACCGGTGATCGCCCCGGTGCGGCCGCCCTGGGCGCGCGCACGGGGCGCGTCGAACACCCAGGCGAGCAGCACGAGCCCGCCCGCAGCAATGAGCGTGGCTGCGCGCCGCACCGTGGCCGACGAGAAAGGACTCAGCGGCTGCATCAGATCAGAACCAGAAGACGGCCTGCGTGGCGACAAACGTGCGCGAAGGCGTGCGCCGCGTATCGCGCGTGTTGCGCTGCACGGCCAGCTTCAGCACCAGGTTGTGCATCAGCGAGTAACCGCCGCCCACCTCGATCCTCGTGACCGGCGCGTCCCACTCGTCAGGTCCGGCAGTGCCGGCGATCTGGTTGAACGTCAGGTGATCGAGGCGCGCCGCCGCGTAAAGGCCGGGCCGCAGGCGATACCGGCCCTCCACCCACGCCGCCACGGCACGCAAGGGCTCGTCGATCGCGGGCGCGGCCACCACGGGCATCTCCCAGTCGTTGAGGATGGCCTCGGCACGGATTAAGAAGTGGTTGCGCGAGTACTCGGCGTCGGCCCCCCAGGCCCGCTGCGCGAGCCCCCCGCCCTCAAGGTTGACGCCAGCGGCCGCCGCCGCGTCGCGCGCGATCCACGAGCCTCTGGCGCCGGAGGCGCCGAGGACCAGCCCCGGGAGGAGCCGCGCCGACACGCGCCCGACCAGCTGCTTGCCGTCGTTGTTGTCGACCACGACCGGGTGGCTGAGCGTTCCCGAGGTGATCGCGAAGGCCCCATCGAGAACGTCGTTCGCCGCGTGCAGCTGCACACCCGTGTCCCATCCGAAGGCATTCACGAGCGGCATGCCGCGTTCGGCCGTGAGGTTCCCGACGTCGAAGCTCGAGAGCCATCCGCGTCCCCGCATGCGCAGCAGTGCATCAGCATTCGACGGCAGCGAGTCGGGGCGAATCGACGTCAGGTACTGATACGCGAGCGGGTAGCCGATCAGGAAGTTATCCGACGCGTAGACGCGGCGCGAAAACGCGCCGAAGGTCGGGGGAATGCGGCCGGCCTGGACATCGATCCGGCGCTCAGGCCAGGGGCGCACCCGCACGAAATAGGCGTAGGGCTCCGGGCGATCGACATTGTTGCTTCGCACCTCGGCCAGGAATTCGAGGCGGCTGGTCGCACGCACCGAGGCGGAGACCTCCAGTTGCAGCCCCTCCAGCGCAGACCGCTCGTAGTCGGTGTAGTTGAAAAAGCCCGTGTCCTCGCCGCACCCTTGGACCGAGGAGCCGACCGCACAGCCCATCGTGGCGGTGACCGCGCCCCCGATGGTGACCCGGCCGTCGCCGATGACGATGGGCTGGCCGTCGAGCACCTGGGCGCTGGCCGGCCATGCTGCCATGACCAGGACCGCACCGACTGCCGCCCGCCACCTCTGAGAAGGCATCCTCACCCGGCTCGGATTATAGGCGTACCTCCTGGATGCCAGAACGGGGGAGGCGCCGGAAAAACCCTCGCGCCGGGGTCCGTTGACACCCGGCTCTGCCGCCGGGTAAATTCTCCTGAGAAGTAACAGTCACGTAAGCACTTATCGCGCTCATGGCCTATATAATCTGCGAGCCTTGCGTCGGTACCAAGGACACGGCGTGCGTGGACGTCTGCCCGGTCGACTGCATTCATCCGAGAAAAGACGAAGCGGCGTTTTCCGCCGCCGAAATGCTCTATATTCATCCGGACGAATGCATCGACTGCGGCGCGTGTGTGCCGGCATGCCCGGTCGAGGCCATCTTCACGCTCGATGAGACGCCGGGTAAGTGGGCGGCATACATCGACAAAAATCGCGAGTACTACACCGAATAGGCGCCGGTTCAGGGGCTGGAGGCTATCTTTCCCATGGGGCTCATCGACCACCGTTTCGAAGACAATTTCATCACCACGAATATCGATCGCGTCATGAACTGGGCGCGTGAGTCGTCGATCTGGCCGATGGGGTTCGGTCTGGCCTGCTGCGCCATCGAGATGATGGCGGCGTCGGCATCGCGCTTCGACATCGCGCGCTTTGGCGCCGAAGTCTTCCGCGCGTCTCCCCGGCAGTCGGACCTGATGATTGTGGCCGGGACGGTGACCAAGAAGATGGCACCGGTGTTGCGAAGGCTCTACGACCAAATGCCGGAGCCGAAGTGGGTCATCTCCATGGGCAGCTGCTCGAACGCCGGAGGTCCGTTCCCCACTTACAGCGTCCTGCAGGGCGTGGACAAGGTCGTCCCGGTGGACGTTTATGTGTCCGGCTGTCCGCCGCGTCCGGAGGCGCTGCTCTACGGCTTGATGCGCCTCCAGGACAAGATCCGTAAGGAGGGCACCGTTCTACGTAAGGAACGCGTGATCATGTCGGGCGCGACCGAACCGACCCTCATCGGCGAGCGGGCCTAGGGCATGGCAACCATCTTCAAATTTCTGAAGTCGCTCCTCCTCATCGATCTCGCCAAGGGGATGTGGCTCACGCTGAAGTACACGCCTCAGCCTGCTTTCACCTTCCAGTATCCCGCCGAACGGCGTCCGACCGCACCGCGCTTTCGCGGCGTCCTGCGGCTGCAGACCGAGCCCGGCACAGGCGCGCAGACCTGCATCGTTTGTGATCAGTGTGCCAAGGCCTGCCCCGACGATCTGATCGCACTCGGCGGGCACCGCGAGCCCGGCCAGAAGATCAAGGTGCTGGACTACTTCGACTTCAACCTGTCACGCTGCAGCTTCTGCGGCCTGTGCGCGGAGGTCTGCCCGACCAAGCCGATCAAGGCGCTGATCATGAGCGAAGACTACGAACTCGGCAGCTACAGCCGGGAAACACAGATCCTGCGCGTCGACCAGATGTACGACGGCGTCCCCATCGAGCAGTACACGCACTGATTCCGCAGCACGGCAGGTTAATCAGGAGGGTTCATGCACGGCGGCATCCGAGGGATTGCGGGTCTGGCGGTCGTCGCCGGTGGGCTGGCGATCTCGCTAGCCGACCTGGGGTCGCAATCGCAGACTGCGGAAATCCAGCTTCAGCTCGGCTCCCAGTTCCTCTCCGAAGGCCGCTACGCTGATGCGCTCGACTCGTACCAGCAGGCGCTGCGCCTGGCCACCGAGGGCAGCGACATCCGGTCCGCGCGTTCAGGCATCGTGCAGTCCGCGCTTCGCGTCGCCGAGTTCACGGTCGCGAGGGAAGCCGCCGAAGCCCTGACCAAGTCCGCCCCGCGCGACGGCGAAGCCACAGGCCTTTACGGTGATGCGCTATGGGCGTCGGGCCTGTTCGAAGAAGCCGAACAGCGCTACCAGACCGCGCTGTCCGCCAACCCGAACCTCGCGCGGGCCCGCCACGGCCTGGCGCGTTCGCTCGCTGCGCAGGAGCCAGCTCGATCGGGCGCTCGAAGAGGCGCAACGCCGCGATGAACCTGGCGCCGCGCGACCTCGAGATCCACCACACGATCGGCGCGATCTACGAGCGGATGCACAAGTACGAGGAAGCCGCCGCCGCGTTCAGCAACTACGTGAACCTGCTGCCGAACAAGGACCGCAGCGAGAAGGCCGACTGGTCCCGGTCCGAGATCAAGTTCCTCCGGTCGTTCGGCCAGCGGCTGCCGTTCGACATGGACCCGGGCGCCGATCAGCAAATCTACACCGTGGACTTCAAGCTGGTGAACGACAAGGTCGTCGATCCGCGCGAAGGTCAACGACGGCTCGTTCCAGGACTTCGTCGTCGATACCGGCGCCGAGAACACCGTCCTCTCGCGGCCGACGGCGCGGCGCCTGGGCGTCACGCCCATCACGTACACGCTCAGCGCCGGGGTCGGCGATGTGGGGCTGCGCGGCCTGCAGCTGGCGCGCATCAACACGCTCGGAGATCGGCACGCTCAAGCTGCGCAACGTGCCGTGCATGATCAAGGATCCGCCGCTGCGGAACCTGCCGGTCAAGGAGGCGGAGAGCCTGTCGCCGCTCGCGCTCGGCTTCTCGATGATCATCGACTACAAGACGCGGCGCATCACGTTCGGCAAGCAGCTGCCTCTGGAGCCCGCCGACTTCGAGCTGCCGATGCGGCTCCACCGGCTCGCGACCGTGCGCGGCACCGTGGACGGCACGCACCTGGCGAATTTCGTCGTGGACACGGGCGGCGAGGTGATTTCGATCAGCCAGGCGACGGCGACGGCGCTCGGCCGCCCGGCGCCGGATCGCAAGATTGCATTGAAGGTGTTCGGGTCGTCCGGCTGGGACAAGGACGCGTTCCTGATGCCGGGCGTCGACCTGTCGTTTGACGCGATCCAGTACACGAACTTCCCGGTCGTCGTGTTGAACCTCAACACGCCGAGCGCACTCCTCGGCTTCCAGCTTGGCGGGATCGTCGGCCACCGGTTCCTGAGCAAGTACCGGGTGGGGATCGACCTCGAGCGGAGTGTGTTGAGGCTGAAGACGATCTAGACGGGCTCCGGGCTTCCGGCTCCTGGCTTCAGGGGCGGGGGGCTTCGGGCACTGTCTGTTGCGCGGACGCCTTGCGCTTGAGTCTCTCGGCGCGCCGCTGCCGCGCCTCCTCGCAGACTCGCCGCTCCTCATCGGTCTCCACGAGGAGCGGCGCCACCGGAATCCGCCGGTCCTCCCGGTCCACCGCGACAAATGTCAGGAACGCCCGGCTCGTCAGCAGCCGCGTGCCCGTCAGCGTCTCCTCCGAGAACACATCCACCTGCACCTCGAGCGAGGTCGTGAACGTGCAGGTCACCCGCGACTTGAGGATGATGAGGTCGCCAACCTTGATGCGGTGGAGGAACTGCAGGTCGTCCACCGCGGCGGTCACGAGGAGGCTGCGCGTGTGGCGATGGCAGGCGATGGCGCCGGCAATGTCGATGAGGTGCATGACCGTGCCGCCGAGGATGAACCCAAGCGGGTTCGCATCGTTCGGCAGCACGACCTGAACCATCTCGGTGGCGGATTCGCTGGCGCGCTTCGGGGTCAGCTGGCACGGTCTGGGTGCTAGTCCGCGGTGCCAGGTTCGAGGTGGCTCATGATCGTGGGCGCGTCATCTCCAACGCAGAGCAGCCGCACGCAACGTGAGCGTGCACCTGGAACGCTCCGCGAACCGTGCCTGAACCGGGGCCAGGATCCGAGACCGGGCACCGTCCGGTCAGGTTCTAGAAGTCGTAGCCGATCCAAATCGCGAACTGCGCCCGGCGGAACTCGCGGCTGCCGCCCTGCTGCGAAAAGAGCGCATCCTCCCACTCGCGGTTGAACAGCGTGCGCCATGACCAGTCGAAGTGAATCGGGAAGCCGAGGGCGAAGGTCTCGAGCCCAAGGCCGTACGACGCGCGGCCGTCCTCCAGGCGGAATCCGCTGGACCAGCTGCGGCGGACCGATAGACGGCGTCGGCAGGCCGGTGATCGGATCGAGGATGACGTCGCCGAGCGATGTTGCGCTCGTAGTCGACGATCGACCGGTAGAGCTCGGATTCGCTCGTCGAGAAATTGAAGTCGCTGGTTGTCGAACCAGCCGGCGCCGATGTTGGCGAAGAACACGCCGCGGATGCCGCCGATGACGCCGATCGGCGTGAGCGCCGCCTCGATGATCGGGAAGCGCAGTTCGGCGTTGGCGAACCACGCGTTCTGGCCGACGAACTGGAGGTAGTCATAGCCCCGCATTTCGGAGTTGCCGCCGAAGTACAGGTAGTCGGGGTAGCCGCCGATGCTCTTGAAGCCGCGCGACTCGCATCGCCAGCACGCCGCTGCTGCCGAGGCGCTGGTAGTAGCGGACGTCGCCATCGAAGGTCTGGCTCGACAGCGAGTCGCCGATCGGTGGCGCGACGTCGTAGGCCAGGCGCATCGTGCTGCCGGCCAGCGGGCCGAACTCGCGGAAGACCGTGGTTTCCTGCACGAACGCCACGCTCGAACGGCATGATGAAGCCGTTGCGGAACACCTGCTGCCGGCTGCACCGACTGATCGAGGTAATCGGCGTAGTCGGATCGTTGTAACTCCTCGCTCAGCCACATCGCCGCTCCGAGAACTCGACGCGCCGGAAGCGGTTGAACGGATAGATGCCGAACGCGGAGCCGCCCTGCGTGGTCCGCGTGGCGATGGCCTGGTCGCGGCCGATGAGCGGCGCGAGCGACGGGTCGTAGAACACGCCCTCGAGGCTGCCGTAGAAGAACTGTGTCTGCGAGAAGCCCTGCAGCGCGAACTGGAAGCGCCGCGACACGTTGGTCATGGAGAGCGAGAAGGTCCGGTACTGCGCGATCGAGGAGGCGAAGAAGTTGACCTGCTGGTCGCCCAGCACGTCGCCGAAGCGTGATCTGCGTGCCGCCGAACACGTCGCCGTTGCTCGTGACACCCAGCGTTCACGGGCGGACGCCCCTCGAGGAACATCTTCTCCCACGCGCCCTTCTTGCGGTTGTTGCAGGTGACGAGCGTGTGCGTGAGCGGCGCCTGGAAGTCGATGATCGGGCCCGGCGCGCCGAAGTCGGCGGTGGCCGCGGTGTGGAGCGGCTCCCTGCGGCTCGAGCGTGTGGATCCCGTAGTCGCCCTTGTAATAGGTCACGAAGGCCACGCGGATAGCTCGTGCCCGCGCGGAGCACGACCGGCGAGAGGTTGCCGCCGAGCGCGTCGGTGAACTGCTTGAGCTCGCCGTTGACCAGGTCGAGCGTCCAGATATTGTAGACGTTGCCGTTGCGCGCCACTTCCGGCTCGAGCGGCACCGCCGGATCGGTGGCCGTCGATGAGAACAGGATGGTGTGCGCATCGATGAACTGCGCCGAGCCGTCGTCGTGCGTCCCGAACGTGATCTGCGTCTTCTTCTTGGTGGCGAAGTCGAGGCGGAACAGCTTCTGGTTGCCGCTGATGCGCGCGATATACATGAGGCTGCGGCCGTCCGGCGCGTAGGTCGGCCCGTAGTCGTAGAACTCGTCGACCGTGTGGTTGACGACTTCCTTCGTCTCGAGATCGACCGTGAAGATGTCGCCCATGCCGCCGCGCAGCGCCGAGAACGCCACCAGGCGGCCGTCTGGCGAGAAGCTCGGCGACTCGGGCTCGTCCACCGTCTTCATCGGCACGCGAACCTCGATCGCGCTCGTCATGACGTTCTGGACGATGAGCGTGCGTTCCTTCTCGGTGCGGACGAAGTAGGCCAGCCGATCGCCCTTGGGCGACCACGACATCCAGTGCATCGTGTTGAAGCGCTCGCCGAGCTGCACGATGTTGTTGAACCCGCAGTCCTTGTCGAAGCCCTCGGTCAGGTTGCGGACGATCGACCCGTCCTTGGCCGAGACCAGGACGATGTCGAGCTCGCCGTCCTTGCGGTTGAGGGTGACGATGGCCAGGAGATCGCCCGATGGCGACGGCGCAATCGACAGCGCCTGCGTGTATCGCGTCTTCTCGGCGTTGGGCGCCAGGTCGACGCCGTAGTCGGCGGGGCGCTCCTTGTCGCGGAACGGCTTGAAGCGCTCCTTCAGGTAGCGCTCGAACGCCTGATCGAACTCGTCCGGCGTCATCTGGAAGGCTTCTTCGTAGGCGTCCTCGCCGCCGCCGATGACGCTCTTCCGCAGCGCGAACAGGAACTTGCGGATGCCCTCCTTGCCCCACCGCGCCTCGATGAACTCGAAGACGGCGTGACCGAGGTTGTAGATCAGGCGCGGGTTGCCGGAGTCGCCGTACCCTTCGAGTCGGCTCATCTTCGGCACGATGTCGGCGACCGCCGCGTCGCGCACCGTCATCAGGTCGATGGGCGTCCAGGGGCCGCGCTCGTAGTCGGCCAGGCCTTCGTTCACCCACAGCGGCACGCTCTGGCGGATGAGCCCTGCGGGATGATGTCGAACTCGAAGTGGTGCGTGAGCTCGTGGGCGATCAGGCCGTACAGCCGGTCCGGCGGATCGTCGATCGGCAGCAGCATGCGGTCGCGGAACGGCTCGGCGAACGCGCCGACGCCTTCCTGCGCCGCGCCGGGAATGACGTTCTGCTGCTCGAACTCGCTGTGCGTCTTGAAGAGGATCAGCGGGACCTTGATCGGCAGGTCGTGCTTCAGGTCGGAGCTGACCTGCTGATAGGCGCTCTCGGCATAGCCGGCGATGCGTTCGAGGTGCTGTTCGATCTCGGGGTAGTAGTAGATCTCGAAGTGGTCGGTCTTGTAGATGTGCCAGTCGAACGTGTCGTAGTGGATGTTGTTCTTGCTGAAGTAGGGGTAGAAGGGCGTGCCCTGCGCCGAGGCCTTGCCCATGAGGGACGTGGTGACGAGCACGAGGGCCAGCGCCGCGACCACCGGGCCACGGGCGGGGAGACCTCGCAGGAGGACGTGCAAACGCATGGCAGGCACCTCAGGAATCGTGGCGATCTTACTGTGACGCTGGCGGCCCTGCAAACGGCGGACCTTCATTACTTATAAGCGATTCTCTCGATTCCCGGCCTCAATTCGCGTGATGCCGGCGGGTCCCGGCCGCCAGCCTGTCCTCGCCGCAGGTCAGCACCGGGTACACTGGAGCAGTCGGTGCCCCTTTTTCAGACCGTCCAGTCAGACCGGGGCAGAACCAGCTTTAAGGAATAAGGACCTGTGCGGCAGGGGTTTACACCCTGGCGCACAGCCGCGCAATGCCAGGAGCCGGGCCGTCTGAAGAGATCGCACAGGGGCGGCGTTCGAGGCCGAGGCGCTGGCGTCGGTCGACAGCCTCTACCGGACCGCGCTGCGGCTGACGCACCGGCCGGCTGACGCCGAGGATCTCGTGCAGGAACATATCTCAGGCGTTTCGCGCGGCCGATCGCTTCGAGCCGGGCACGAACCTGAGGGCGTGGCTGTTCACGATCCTCCACAACACCGCGAGGAACCGCGCCCGCGATCGCGCGCGCGACGCCGTGACGGTGGACAGCGAAGCGGTCGAACGGGCGGCCGACGGCGAGGGGCTCCGCGAGGTCGAGACGCCGGAGACGCCTCCTGGTCGAGAGACGCTCGATGAACCCCGAGCTGCAGGCGGCGGTCGACGCGCTGCCCGATGCGTTCCGCCAGGCCGTCTGGTTACGGGACGTGGAAGAGTTTCGTACGCGGAAATCGCCGGCATGCTGTAGGTCCCATCGGGACCGTGATGTCGCGCATTTCGCGCGGCCGCCGATGCTGTTTACGAGCGGCTGCAGCACCTGAAGCCTGCCAATGTCTGAGTCACCACCCCGACTGCCGGTCGATCGATCCCCTGGTCACGCCGTACGTCGACGGCGAGCTGGCTGAGGCCGATCGCGAGCGGCTCGACCCGCACGTCGGGCGCTGCGCCCCGTGCCGCGACCGCGTCCGCGCCGAACAGTCGGTCCGCGACGTCTTGCGCCAGGAGCACGCAGCGCTCTGCCGCGAGCATGCACCGCTCGCGCTCGTGGCGCGATGCCGCAGCCGCGACGCCGCGAACGCGAGTCGCGCCTCGTCTGCGCTGGACCCGGCGACACAGCGGCGTGCGGCCGCCCTGGCGTCGGCAGACGCCTCGCGCCGCTTGCGCTGGCCGCGACGCGTCGTCCTCGTCGTCGGCGGCGCGTTCCTCTATCAGGCCACGGCTGCGTCGACGCGGCTGATGGCCGCCGAGCTCACCGCCGATCACGTGAAGTGCTTCGCTGATGAACGCGCGTGCTCGGCACCCGTCACGAGCGCGCCGAGGCGCGTCGAGAGCTCGATGGCGTCGGGATTCGAGCTGGCCCGCGCACCTGCCGGATGCCAGCTCCGGACGCGCAGCGGGCCTCGAGCTCGTCGGCTCGCGGCCGTGCCTGTACGGCGAAGGCACGGTCGCGCACATCATGTATCGGCACAACGGCGCGAGCCGGTGTCGCTGTTCATGCTGCCGCGACAGCGCGCGAACCGAGCAGCTCGTCGAGGTGCTCGGGCACGAGGCGCGATCTGGTCCGATCGGCGATCGCACGTTCGTGCTGTCGCCCGCGAACCGCGGCGAACGCGTTGCAGCGTCTCGCGGCGTTCGTCAGGGCGTCGCTGCACTAGAGATCAGGGAACGCGGGAACAGGGAACGGGGAACGGAATCGGGGAACAGGGAACGGGGTGATTGTGAATCTGCGAATGCGATGGATCGTTGCCGGCCTCGGCGCTCTGGCACTGGCGCTGGACCGTGGTGACGATGGAGATGCCGTGGCGTGGGGGCCGGCGAGGCCGCCGCGGTGCAACCGCCAGCCGGCGCCGCCTGCCCGGCCGACGCCAAGGCCGCCGACTCTCGACTTCACGATGAAGGACGTCAAGACGGCACGTCAAGCTCGCCGACTACAAGGGCAAGGTCATCCTGCTCGACTTCTGGGCGACCTGGTGCGGCCCCTGCAAGGTCGAGATCCCGTGGTTCATCGAGTTCCAGGAGAAGTACGGCAAGCAGGGCTTGCAGGTGGTCGGCGTGTCGGTCGACGACACGCTCGACAAGCTGAAGCCGTACGTCGCCGACATGAAGATGAACTATCCCGTGCTGCAGGGGCTCGGCCACGACGACGATGCACGACGCGTACGGCCCGATCCTCGGCATTCCGGTGACGGTGCATGATCTCGCGCGACGGAAAGATCTGCGCGAAGCACACCGGGCTTGGCGGCAAGGACGTCTTCGAGGCGAGATCAAGGCGCTGCTGTAGCCGCCTGACGCGCCGAGCTGCGCGCGTGATATGATCAGGCACGCAATGCTGAAGGGATTCACGCACGCGCGACTCGCCTGCGGTTGCCGCATCACGTTCCGCGAGGGCGTCGAAGGCAGTCCGGTCACGGTGGTGGTCGACCAGAAGTCGCCGGCCTGCACGCTGCCGCTGCACGTGCGCGATCTGCCCGCTGTTCGACTACCGCGAAGCGCTGCGCCCGTCGACGCGGCTCGGCCCGCGCGAAGAAGAAGAGTTCGAAGAAGAAGGCTAGCGCTTCGCCGGGTTCGCGCTGCTGTCCGTCCGGTTGACGCCGCCACTGGCCGATTGCGCCTGTGCGGCCCATCCGGGCCGGCTCGACGATCGCCACTCCATGAACGAACGGCTCCAGTCACACCATGCCTGAGCTCAAAGATGAACTGGCGGCGCTGCGCATCGAGCGCCAGCCGGAACGCCCCGGCGTCGGCCGCTGGGTGACTGGGTGGTGCTGCTCGTCGTCCTGCGCCGCGGCCGGCTACGCCGGCCGCGCGCTGGTAGCACGCGCGTGCGGCCGGTCGAAGTCGAGGTCGCGACGGTCTCCGAGCGCGCCGCCGGCACCCAGGCGGCCGTGCTGAACGCGTCCGGGTACGTGACGGCCCGGCGCCGCGCGACGGTCTCGTCGAAGATCACCGGCAAGGTCGTCGAGGTGAACGTCGAGGAAGGCATGGCGATCAAGGAAGGGCAGGTCCTCGCGCGGCTCGACGACGCCACGTCGAAGGCGGCGCTGGCGCTGGCCGAGGCCCAGGCCGAGGCCGCGCGCCGGGCGTCGCGCGAGAACGAAGTGCGGCTGGCCGAAGCGAAGCTGGCGCTCGGCCGCGACGATGCGGCTCGTGAAGGAGCAACTGACGACCGCGGCCGAGGTCGACAAGGCGCAGGCGGAAGTGGATTCCCTCGATGCGCGGATCGCCGCCGCGCGCGAGCAGGTCCGCGTCGCGAGCGGCAGATCGAGCTCGAGCAGACCAATCTCGACAACACCATCATCCGCGCGCCATTCAGCGGCATCGCGATTTCCAAGGATGCGCAGCCGGGCGAGATGGTGTCGCCGGTGTCGGCCGGCGGCGGCTTCACGCGGACGGGCATCTGCACCATCGTCGACATGCGATCGCTCGAGATCGAGGTCGACGTCAACGAAAGCTACATCAACCGCGTCGAAAGCCGATCAGAGCGTGACGGCGGTGCTGAACGCGTACCCCGAGTGGGAGATTCCCGGCGCACGTCATCACGACGGTACCGGCGGCCGACCGCAGAAGGCGACCGTGCTGGTGCGCATCGGATTCGAGGAGCTCGATCCCGCGGATCCTGCCGGACATGGGCGTGAAGGTGACGTTCCTGCGCGACACCGAAGAGGGCGGCAACGGCGCCAGGCGCGGCGGCGCCCGCGCCAGCCGCCGGTCACGCTCGTGCCAAAGGCCGCGCATCAGGACCGAAGGCGATCAGACCTATGCCTTCGTCGTCGTCAGCGGCGGCATCGTCGACCGCCGCGCGGTCAAGACGCGGCGGCACCGACGGCGATCGCGTCGAAGTGCTGGCCGGGCTGCGCGCCGGCGACGCGTCGTCGTGTCTCCGCCAGCCGCGCTGGCGACCGGCGCCATGGTCACGGAAAAACAGTAGCCCAGTTCAGTCAGGCCCATATGAGCGATACGCTTGTTCGCGTCCGCGACGTCCACAAGCACTTCACGCGCGGCAACGAACGCATCGACGTGCTCGAAGGGCGTCAACCTCGAGATTCCGCAAGGGCGACTTCCTCGCGCTGATGGGTCCGTCGGGCTCCGGCAAGACGACGCTGCTGAACCTGATCGGCGGCCTCGATGCGCCGACGCGGCGGCGAGATCGAGGTCGCCGGCGTGCAGATCAGCACACTCGGCGGCAGCCAGCTTGTCGCGGTGGCGCGCGCAGCACATCGGCTTCGTCTTTCAGCTCTACAACCTGCTGCCGGTGCTGACGGCCGAGCGCAACGTCGAGCTGCCGCTGCTGCTGACGAAGCTGTCGAAAGCCGAGCGCCGGAAGCGCGTCGGCGATCGCGCTGAAGGTCGTCGGCCTCGCCGATCGCGCGAACCACTACCCGCGTCAGCTGTCGGGCGGACAGGAGCAGCGCGTCGGCATCGCGCGCGCCATCGTCACCGATCCGACGCTGCTGCTCTGCGACGAGCCGACCGGCGATCTCGATCGCAAGGCCGGCGACGAGATCCTCGATCTGCTGCAGGCGCTCAACCGCGATCACGGCAAGACGATCGTGATGGTCACCCACGATCCGCACGCCGCCGATCGCGCCAGGCGGACGCTTCACCTGGAGAAGGGCGTGCTCGCCGACAGCGGTGGCGCGCATGAAGTTCCTGCCCTCTCATCTGGAAGAACGTGTGGCGGCGGAAGTTCCGCACGACGTTCACGCTGCTGTCGATCTTCATCGCGTTCCTGCTCTTCGGCATCCTGATGACGATCCGCACGGCGTTCAGCTTCGGCGTCGAGATCGCCGGGCTCGACCGGCTGGTGCTGATCAACAAGGTCACCCTGATCATGCCGTTGCCGCGGCCGTACCAGGGGCAGCTGCAGCAGGTGCCGGGTGTGGAGATCGTCACGCACCAGACCTGGTTCAACGGCATCTACCAGGATCCGGCGAACTTCTTCGCCAACATTGCCGTCGAGCCGGAGCCGTTCCTGCAAGATCTATCCGGAGTTCGTGCGTGCCGCCCGAGCAGGTGAAGGCCTGGCTCGCCGATCGGCAGGGCGTCATCGTCGGCAAGGATCTGGCCGAGCGGTTCGGCTGGAAGATCGGCGATCGCGTGCCGCTGACCGGCACGATCTGGCAGCCGAAGCAGGGCCAGGCCTGGGAATTCAACGTCGCCGGCATCTACGACGGCGCGGACGGCGTCGACAAGACGCAGTTCTTCTTCCGCTACGACTACCTCGACGAGAACCGGGCCGGTTCGGCGAGGGCAGGTCGGCTGGTACGTCGTCAAGATCGCCGATCCGGCCAGGTCCGTCGAGTTGAGCCGGACGTTCGACGAGATGTTCGCCAACTCCACGGCCGAAACCAAGACGACGACCGAGAAGGGGTTCGTCGAGGGTTTCGCGAGCCAGATCGGCGACATCGGCGCGATCATGATCGCGATCTCGTCGACGGTGCTGTTCATGTTCGGGCTGGTGGCGGCGAGCACGATGGCGCAGTCGGTCCGCGAGCGCACGAGCGAGCTGGCGGTGCTGAAGACGCTCGGCTTCTCGGGCGGGCGATTCTGGCGCTGGTGCTTCGCCGAGTCGCTGTTCATCGCGGTGGTCGGCGGCGGGCTGGGGCTGCTCGTGGCCTGGCTGTTCGTGCAGCACGGCGATCCGACCGACGGGATGCTGCCGATCTTCATCGCTGCCGCCGCGGGATCTCGCCATCGGCGCGGCGCTGATGGTCGGTGATGGGCGCTCCTCGCCGGCGTGATGCCGGCGGTCGGCGCGATGCGGCTGCAGGATCACCGACGCGTTGCGACGGAACTGAGGCGAGTTGTCGTAGGTCGTGGCTCGCTTCGCGTCGACACGACGGATCAGGCAGAAGGAAATCGAAACGCCGTGCGATTGGCTTGAGCTGACAACGCTCGCGGTGCTGGCGCTGAACCTCCGCACGATTCCGGCGCGGCTCAGCTCGTCGGCCGTCGCCATCGTCGGCATCGCCGGCGTCGTGGTCGTGTTCGTGTCGGTGCTGTCGATCGCCGCCGGGTTCTCGGCGGCGATGCAGGGATCCGGCTCTTCCGAGCCGCGCGCTGGTCATGCGGAGCGGCGCGGACAGCGAGATGACGAGCGGCCTGGCTCGGGAACGCCGGTCGACATCATCAAGCAGGCGCCGGGCATCCGGCGCGACGGCCAGACGCCGCTGGCGTCGGCGGAGCTCTACGTCATCATCGATCTGCCGAAGAAGGCGACGCCCGACAAGCCGGCCAACGTGCCGATGCGCGGCATCGAGCCCGCGGGCCCTCGGTTCGCGAGGAAATGTCGATTGTCGCAGGGCCGGATGTTCCAGTTCGGCACCAACGAGGTGATCGTCGGCCGCGGGGCGCGCGGACAGTTCGTCGGGCTCGAGCGTCGGCGACACCATCGTGTCCGGCCAGAACCGCTGGCAGGTGGTCGGCATCTTCGAGGCGGACGGCGCGGTGTCCGAGACCGAGATCTGGTGCGATGCGCGAGCGCTGCAGGGCGCATACCGGCGCGGCAACTCGTTTCAGTCGGTCGCTGGCGCGACTCGACTCCGCGGCCGACTTCACCGTCTTCCGCGACTGGCTCACCGCGAATCCGCAGCTGAACGTGCAGATCCGCCGCGAGAACGAGTACTACGCCGGGCAGTCGCAGGCGATGACGACGCTGATCCGGACGATCGGTTTCGGCATCGCCGGCGCTGATGGGCATCGGCGCGGTGTTCGGCGCCATCCTCACGATGTACACGGCCGTCGCGACGCGGGCGCGCGAGATTGCGACGCTGCGCGCGCTCGGGTTCAACACGACGCGGTGCTCGTGTCGGTGCTCGGCGAATCGATGGCGCTCGGCGCGATCGGGGGGCGTCATCGGGGGCGCCGCGGCGTATCTCGGGTTCAACGGGTACCAGACCTCGACGATGAACTTTCAGACCTTCAGCCAGGTGGCGTTCGCGTTCCGCGTGACGCCGGGACTGCTCCTCAATGGGTCTCTTTTACGCCCTGGCGATGGGGCTGCATCGGCGGGCTGTTCCCGGCCATTCGCGCTGCGCGGCTGCCGATTCCCTCGGCCTTGCGGGAATTGTAGCCGGCAAGCCCATCGACCGAAACGATATACGGAGAACTCTGAATACCTTCATGCTCAAGACACTCGCATTCCTCATTTTCTGGATTGTTCAGGCGTCCGCGTTCCTGGTCTTCTTCGTGCCGTTCACCTGGGGTCTCGTGGCCCTGTGGGCCGCGTCGCACTTCCTCAGGGCGATCGGGCTGACGCTGGCGTTTCACCGCTACTATGCGCACCGCGCGTTTCAGATGAATCGCGGGGCGCGGTTCGTCTGGACGCTCATCGCCACCGCCGCGATGCAGAAGGGACCGCTCTGGTGGGCGGGCCATCACGTGAACCATCACCGGTTCGCGGATCGCGAGGGCGACCCGCACAGCCCGGCGGTGAGCGGGGTCTACTACGCGCACGTGGGATGGTTCCTGAACGACGCACGCCACGATCGTCTCGAGGCCAGCAATCCCGTGATGCGGGATTTTTCGAAGGCGCCGGAGATCGTCTGGCTCGACCGCTATTTCTTCGTCCCGCCGCTCGCGCTGGCGATCGCGCTCTATCTGGCCGGCGGCATGCCGTGGCTGGTCTGGGGCTTCTGCCTGCCGACGATGACGCTGGCCCACGCCACCTTCGCCATCAACACCGTGAACCACATGTTCGGATCGCGCCGGTTCGACACGATCGACGAATCGCGCAACAACGTCATCACCGCGGTTTTCGCGGTTGGCGAGGGGTGGCACAACAACCATCACCGCTACCAGCGGTCGGCGCGGAACGGGTTCTACTGGTGGGAGTTCGACCCCACCTGGTACATGATCCGGCTGATGGCGCTGGTCGGCCTCGCATGGGACGTCCAGCCGGTGCCCGATCGGATTTACGAGGAAGCGAGCGTCACCAAGGCACGCCGCGCGGCGTCCTCGGTACCCTCTGTAGTTGAGGCGCCCGAGCCCCCGAGAGGCCTCGACCTCGACGAGGATGCCGAGCTCGTCTAGTAAGCGTTTTGCCGACACCCGCCGGGCTTGCCGGCCTTCTGCGGACCTGGTTGGGATCCCTCGAAACCGGTTGACAAACGGGCCGGGCGGTTTCAGTATTCCCTTTGGATTAAAGGGCTTCGAGCCACCCGACCCACCCTTTGGGAGGAATCGCGATGCCGGAAGTTTCTCCGAACGACGTGTCCCGCCGGAATTTCATCAAGGGCGTGATTGCCACAGGCGCCGCCGTCTCGTCGGCCACCTATCTGTTTCGCATCAACGCGTCCTGGGGCAGCCCTCGACGCCTGGCAGCGTGGAACGGCTGGTCACGCTGACGGTGAACGGGCAGCAGCGGCGCGTCGACGTGATGAAGCAGGAAACGCTGGCGACGACGCTGCGCTACAAGCTGGGGCTGACGGGCACCAAGATCGGGTGCGACCGCGCGGAGTGCGGGGCGTGCACGGTGCTGGTGGACGATGTGCCGCGCTACTCCTGCTCGGTGCTGACGCACTCGGTGCGGGGCCGGAACATCACGACGATCGAAGGGCTGGCGAGCGCCGACGGGACGCTGTCGCCGGTGCAGCAGGGCGTGGTGGACGAGCAGGGGTTCCAGTGCGCGTTCTGCATGCCGGGGTTCGTGATGGCGGCGACGGGGTATTTGAAGACGAACACCAACCCGACGCGGCAGGAGCTGGCGCACGGGGTGTCGGGGAATCTCTGCCGCTGCCAGGACTACGACAAGATCCTCACGGCGCTGATGCGCGGGGCTGAGCACATGAGGGGAGCGTAGGTCATGGCGGAACAAGCTGGTCGGGCAGAACTACACGACGCCGGACCTCGTCGCGAAGGTGACGGGGAAGGCGAAGTATGCGGAGGACTTCCGCGCCGAGGGGATGCTGTTCTGCAAGCTGCTGCTGAGCCCGATGCCGCATGCGCGGGTGACGCGGCTGGACACGAGCGCGGCGCTGGCGATGCCGGGCGTGAAGGCGATCCTCACGGTGGACGACCTCCCGGGCGCGGCCGCCGGTGCGAGCCTCGGCGAGAACGTCGTCGCGAGCGCAATCAGCGAACGCGGGCTCACGATGGAGCCGATGTACGAAGGCGAGCCGATCCTCGCGCTCGCCGCGGTCGACGAGCTGACGGCGACCGAGGCGATCGAGAAGATCGTGATCGAGTTCGAGCCGCTGCCCTTCGCGGTCGATCCGATTGCGAGCCTGCGTCCCGGCAGCGCGAACGCGCGCGACGCGGGCAACGTCTGGATGCGCCCACCGGCGCCAGCCGCCGGCGCCGCTCGAGGCGCAGCTCCGCTGCCGGCGCGGCCGCGGGCGCTGCGGCTCCGGCTGCCGCCACGGCTCCGGCCGCCGGTGCGGCACCTGCAGCGGCTCCCCAGGCAGCGCCGCCGCGCCGGCGCTCCCGCGGCACCAGCCGCGGCCGGCGCAGCCGCCGGCGCGGCTGCTGGACAGGCAGCCCAGGGCCGTGGCGAAGGCCGCGGAGCAGGGCGTGGGGCGGGTGCCGGTGCTCCGGCCGCTCCTCCGCGTCCGGAGGTCCTGGAGCTGAAATGGACGGAGGAAGACTTCGCCGCGGCCGGCGAGGGTCAGCTGCCGCTCGGCAAGCACACCGACGAGTGGGTGCACGGTGACGTGGACGCGGCGTTCAAGGACGCGGCGCTCGTGCTCGACGAGACCTTCGTCGGGCAGAACACGAGCCACCAGGTGCTCGAGCCGCGGATCGCGATGGCCTACTGGCAGAACGGCAAGCTGTATCTGCACGCGGGCACGCAGAGCACGGTGCAGACCGTGCCGTCGATTGCGCGCTGGACGGACACGCCGGTCGAGAACATCGTGCTGATCAGCGAGTTCACGGGCGGCGGCTTCGGCAGCCGCATTCCGGGCTACGTCACCATGGCGATTCCGGCGCTTTTGTCGAAGAAGGCCAACGCGCCGGTACAGATGCGCATCACGCGCGAGAACGACCACTACATCGGGCGCGCGCGTCCGGCGCTGCATTCCCGCGTCAAGGCGGCTTTCGACAAATCGGGTCGGCTGCTCGCCGTGGACGGATTGGCCGTCGTCGAGAACGGGCCCTTCGATGCGGTGGGTGACGCACGATCGGCCGGCGATGCGATTTCGCTCGCGTACCAGCCCGTCGGCATGCGGTGGCGCACGCTGGGCGTGCTGACCAACACGCCGCCGCGCGGCGCGCAGCGCGCTCCCGGCGGGATGCAGGGCATGGCGCTCATGGAGCCCGTGCTCGCGAAGGCGGCACGCAAGCTCGGCATCGACGAGGTCGAAATCCACCGGGTCAACGCTCCTGCCGGCAAGGCGGAGTTCGGCGCGCCCGCAGCGCGTGGGCGCCGCAACTACGTGACCAGCGCGTTCGTCAAGGAAGCGCTCGATCAGGGCGAAGACGCTCTTCGAGTGGGACAGCAAGAAGGCGCAGGCCGGCAAGCGCGTCGGCTCGAAGATCCGCGGAGTTGGGTGCGCCGTGAGCACCTACTCGGCCGGTTCGATCGGGTTCGACGGCCTGCTGGTCATCCGGCCCGACGGCAAGGTGCAGATCCAGTCGGGCATCGGCAACCTCGGCACGCACTGCATGTTCGACGTGCACCGTGTGGCCGCCGAGATTCTCGGTGTCTCCTGGGACCAGTGCGAGGTGGTGTTCGGTGACACGAGCAAGCACCTGCCCTGGTCGGCCTCGTCGGGCGGCAGCCAGACGACGCACGCGATGACGCGCGCCGCACACGCTGTCGGCCACGCCGCCGTCGCTTTGCTGCAGGAAGTGGCTGCCAAGGCGAATGGCGGATCTCCCGCGAGCTACAAGGTCGCGAACGGCCGCGTGGGCAACATGACCTTTGCGCAGGCTGCGCAGAAGGCCATCGAGCTCGGCGGGAAGTACGACGGCCACGAGCCGCCGGAGAACGTCAACGCGTGGACCAAGCGAGCCATGGCCGGCCTGGCAGGTCAGGGGCTCGTTGCCGCCGCGCGCGACACCTATCCGCGCGACGGGCAGTCTCGCTCCTACGTTGTGGCCTTTGCACAGGTCGAGGTGGACGCCGAAACCGGCGCCTACAGCATCCTGGACCTGACCGCCATCGCCGACGTGGGCACGGTCATCAATCCGCGCAGCCTGCAAGGGCAGACCTTCGGCGGCGTGATGCTGGGCGTGGGCCACGCCATTTCGCAGAAGTGGGTCTACGACCAGCACTACGGCGTGCCGCTCGCCAAGCGGTTCTACAACAGCAAGCCGCCGACGATCCTCGACGGGCCCCGCGAGTTCAGCTTCGGGGCGGTCGGTATTCCCGACCCGGAGACGCCGGTCGGCGCGCGCGGCATCGGCGAGCCGCCTGTCGGCGCGGGTTGCGGCGCCGTGCTGAACGCCATCGCGAACGCGATCGGCGACGACAAGTTCCGGCGGATGCCGGTGACCGCGGACATGGTGCTGGAAGCACTCGAAAACGGCCGGCCGATGCACGAGGCATTGACAGCCAATATCTGATTCTTGAATTTGATAATTGGGTGATTGGGTACTCGGGTAATTGAGCTGAGTGCCTGGTCCGGAGGACGAAAATGGCCGTAATTCGAGACGTGATGCCGGCGTTCGAGCTGTTCCAGCCGGCCAGCATTGATGATGCGCTGGCGTTGCTGGAGCGGTATGGGTCCGAGGCGTGGGTGCTGGCGGGCGGGTTGGACAGTTTCGACTGGTTGAAGGACCGGGCGAAGCGGACCAACGTGGTGGTGGACCTGAGCCAGATCCAGGAACTGCGGGGGATCCGGGAAGCCGACGGCGGGCTGGAAATCGGGGCGATGACGACACTGACCGAGGTGGCGCGGCACCCGGTGGTGAAGGAACGGTATGGGCTGCTGATGGAAGCGGCCGACCTGGTGGCGTCACCGCAGATCCGGAACCAGGGGACGCTGGGCGGGAACGTGTCGCAGGACACGCGGTGCTGGTATTACCGGAGCGGGTGGACGTGCTACCGGGCGGGGGGCAACATCTGCTACGCGGACACGCCGACGGCGATCAACCGGGAGCACGCGATTCTGGACGCGGACCGGTGCGTGGCGGTGAGCCCGTCGGACACGGCGCCGGCGCTGATTGCGCTGGACGCGAAGATGGTGCTGCGGCGGGCCGGGGGCGGAGAGCGGGTGGTCGACGCGGAAGACTACTTCGTGGGCCCGGGGCTGGACATCATGCGGATGACGGTGTTGCGGCCGGGGGAACTGCTGACGGCGATCCGGGTGCCGGGGACGTGGGCCGGGGCGCAGTTCTACTTCGAGAAGGTCCGGGACCGGCAGGTGTGGGACTTCCCGCTGGTGAACGTGGCGTCGGCGATGAAGGTGTCGGGCGGGACGATCGAGACGCTGCGGCTGGCGGTAGGGGCAGTGGCGGCGCGGCCGCTGCGGCTGGCGGCGGTGGAAGCGGCGGTGGCGGGGCAGCCGCGCAACGAAGAGACGGCAACGCGGGCCGGCGACCTGGCGACGGCCGGGGCGGTGACGCTGCGCTACAACGGCTACAAGGTGCCGCTGATGCGCAACCTGGTCAAGCGCGCCATCCGCGGCGTGCCTGCCGCGACTACGTAGCCGCAAGGTCGAAGTTAGAACTCAGAACTACGAAGGACACTGCACGAAGTAGTGGGCACAGTCCTTCGTAGTTCTTCCTTCTTAGTTCTAAGTTTCGCGATCGCGTGCGGGTCGCCGCCCGTGCCAGAGACCCGCGAGGTTACGGTCTGGAGACCCATGGGGGCATGGTCGGGCGTTGGGGTCATGCAGACCGAGGCGTTCATCAGCACGACCGGCACGTTGCGCGTGCAGTGGGAGACGCGGAACGAGCGCGTGCCGGGCCAGGGCATCTTCTCGGTGGTGCTGCACAGCGGCGTGAGCGGCCGCTCGCTGCTTCCCGTCGTCGAACACCGCGGCACCGGACGCGCCACGACGTACGTGAGCGAGGATCCCCGGGAGTTCTTCTTCGTCGTTGATGCGAAACATCTCGACTGGTCGTTGACCGTCGAGGAAGGCGTGGCGGCGACCGCACCGGACACAGGCAGACGCTGATTCCTTACGGAGGCCTGACCTTGGCAGATAACACTTCGAACAAGCTGGTTGGAAAGAACTACAGCACGCCTGATCTGGTGGCGAAGGTCACCGGGCGGGCGAAGTATGCCGAGGATTTCCGCGCGGAAGGCATGTTGTTCGCCAAGTTGCTGGTGAGCCCGTGGCCTCACGCGAAGGTGCTGCGCATCGACGCGAGCGAGGCGCTCGCGATGCCTGGCGTCAAGGCGATGCTGACGATTGACGACCTGCCTCAGGTCGTTGAGGGCGCCAACCTCGGCGAGGGGATTATCGCCAGCACGCTCTCCGAGCGCGGGCTGACAGACGAGCCGCTCTACCAGGGCGAGCCGATTCTCGCCATTGCCGCTGTCGACGAACTGACGGCTGCCGAGGCGATCGAGAAGATCCACATCGAGTACCAGCCGCTCCCCTTCGTCGTGGACCCAATCGAAGCGTTGCGTCCCGGCAGCCCCAACGCACGCAGCCAGGGCAATGTGTGGGTCCGGCCGGCGCCGGCGGCTCCGCCGCAGCCTGGCGCGGCGCCTGTTCCGCCCGCCGGACCGAAGGTCCAGGAGATGAAGTGGACCGAAGAGGACTTTGCCGCGGCCGGTGAGGGCCAGCTGCCGCTCGGGAAGCACACCGACGAGTGGGTCGTCGGGGATCTCGAGGCCGGCTTCAAGCAGGCCGACCTGATCCTCGATGAGACGTGGGTCGGCAACAACACCAGCCATCAGCCGATGGAAACCCGCACGGCGATGGCCTACTGGCAGAACGGCAAGCTGTACATGCACTGCTCCACGCAGAGCGTGATGCGAACGGTCGGGTCTGTGGCCCGCTGGGTCGGGATCAAGCCCGAGGACGTCGTCATCATCAGCGAGTTCACCGGAGGCGGGTTCGGGAGCAAGGGATCGGGCTCCGTGTTCGTCGCCGTCGCGGCCCTGCTGTCGAAGAAGGCCAACGCCCCGGTGATGATGCGGATCTCGCGCGACGAGGAGCAGAACATCGGCCGCGCGCGGCCGGCTCTGCACTCCCGCGTCAAGGTGGGCTTCCGGAAAGACGGGCGCATTACGGCGATCGACGGCCTGGCCGTCGTCGACAACGGCCCTTACGACGTTGTCAGCGATTCGCGATCGGCCGGCGATCACATCTCGCTTTCGTACCAGCCGCTGGCCATGAGGTGGCGGACCCTCACCGTGCTGACCAACACCCCCTCACGCGGGGCGCAGCGCGCGCCGGGCGGCATGCAGGGCAACTCCCTGATGGCGCCCGTGATTGCCAAGGCAGCCAGGAAGCTCGGCATCGACGAGGTGGCGATCCACAGGATCAACGCGCCCGAAGGCCAGCCGAAGTTCGGGGCGCCAAACGCCAGAGGTGCGCAGAACTTTGCCACCAGCGCGTTCCTGAAGGAAGCGCTCGACAAGGGCGCGGCCCTCTTCAACTGGGAAGAGAAGAAGGCTCGCAGCGGCAAGCGCGTGGGCACCAAGGTGCGCGGGGCTGGCGTGGCCGTGAGCGCGTACTCGGCCGGCTCCCTGGGGTTCGACGGCTTGATGATCATCAAGCCGGACGGCAGGCTGACCGTTCAGTCGGGCATCGGCAACCTCGGCACAGAGTCGGTGTTCGACGTCCACCGCGTTGCGGCGGAGCTCCTCGGCATTCCGTGGGAGAAGGTTGACGTGGTCTGGGGCAATACGTCGAAGTACATGCCCTCGACGTGCGGACAGGGCGGCAGCCAGACTACGCATGCGATGACCCGTGCGGCGCATGCGGGGGCGTCCGATGCCAGGAAGAAGCTCCAGGAGATCGCGGCCGCCGTGTTCGGAGGCCGGCCCGAGTCGTATACGGTGGCCAACGAGCGCGTCTCCGGCGGTGGCCGCAGCCTGACGTTTGCCGATGCCGCGAAGAAGGCGATTGAGCTCGGAGGCAGGTTCGACGGCCATGAACTGCCCGCCGACATCAACAACTTCACCAAGACCTCGGCGACCGCGCTGGCCGGACAGGGCCTGATGGGTGTGGCGCGCGACAACTACGGCCGCGAGGGCACGTCCAAGTCGTACGTGGCCGGCTTCGCAGAGGTCGAAGTCGACGTCGAGACCGGAGCCTACCAGATCCTCGAGTACGTCACCGTTGCGGACGTCGGCACGGTCCTCCACCCACGCAACCTGGGCGGTCAGATCAACGGCGGCATCATGCTCGGCATCGGCCACGCGCTCGGGCAGAAGTGGGTTTACGACCAGCACTTCGGCGTCCCGCTGGCGAACCGCTTCTACACGACCAAGCCGCCGACGATCCTGGATGCACCGAAGCAGATGCAGTGGGCGGCGGTGGAGATTCCCGATCCTCAGACACCGGTTGGCGCCAGGGGAGTCGGCGAAGCTCCGGTCGGCGCCGGTTTCGGCGCCATCGCGAACGCCATTGCCGCCGCCGTGGGCGACGAAGCGTTCCGCCGCGCGCCCATCACGGCCGACATGCTGCTGATGGCGCTCGAGCATGGCCATCCCATGCACGAAGCCCTTACGGCTAACGTCTGAATTGGGTAATCGCGTAATTGGGTGATTGAGTAATCGGCGAATCGGGTAATTGAGTAATTTGATTTACCCGATTTGCCGAATTGCTATTTACCCAATTACTCGACTCACCGATTACTCAATCACCCAATTACGCGATTACTCAATTCTGACTACCCAACTCTGAGGTTCGCCACGAGCGGCAGGTGATCTGACGCCACCAGCGAGAGCCGCGTCCGGGGCAGTTCCACGTTGACGACTTCCACCCGCCCCGCGTAGTAGATGTGGTCGAGGTGCAGGATCGGAAATAGTCCCGGGTAGGTTCGCCGACGCTTCAGGAAACTCCTCAGGTCCACGCTCTTCAGCCGATCGCTCAGCAGCCTCGTCGTCAACCCCTTCATCCATTCGTTGAAGTCGCCGAGCACGAGCTTCGGGCCTCCCACGTGGCGGTCGCAGACGAACTCTGCCAGCTGCTCGGCCTGGTACCGGCGCTCGAGAATCGCCGTGCCGAGGTGCACGTTGTAAAGATGGAGCGTGTGGCTGCCGACCTCGATGTCGGCGCGCTGAACTGCCCGTTCCTCGCACGTGCGCCACGACAGGTCGTGCTGGGAATGGTCGATGATGGGAAAGCGGCTCAGGACCACATTGCCGAACTGGTGACCCCGGAGCAGGCGTACCGTCGTCATGACCCAGCCCATGCCGAGCGCCGCGCCGATTTCTTCGATGTGGCTCGCGCCTCGAGGGCCGGCGCCGATGACTTCCTGGAGCGCGATGACGTCCGCGTCGATGTGGCGGAGGACGGCGGCGATCCGGGCCGGCCGTGTCCGGCGATCCATCCCGCGGCTGCGATGGATGTTGTAGGTGACGACGCGCAGCGTCGCGGGGGCGTCGTGGCTCACTCGGGCTATGATAGTCGCGTGATGTGTCGCGCGCTCCGTGCGGTCGCGCTGACGCTGCTGGTCGCGGGATGTTCGGGGCCGCCTGAACCGAAGCCGCTGCAGCTCGACGGCAACAGGCTGACCGTCAACAACCGGACCGCCATGGACTGGACCAGCGTGGAGATCTGGCTGAACCAGCACTACCGCGTCACCGTGCCGACGATCGCGGCCCGGAGCCAGTTCACGGTGCACGCTCGACGCCTTCGTGGCCGGCTTCGGCCAGCGCTACGACATCAAGCGCCAGCGGCTGACAGATCTTCGACTTGCGGCGAAACAGCCCGATGGCACGCCTGTCGAGATTCGCTACGAGTTCGAAGGCAGCCCGCTCGACGAAGCTCTCAAAGGATTCCGATGATGGCCAAGCTCAAATCCGAACTCGAAGTCCTCTGTCCCTGCTGCCAGACGACGCTGGTGATCGATCTCAACCTGGGGCGGGTCGTCTCGCATCATGAACCCGAGCGCGGCAACAAGCCGGAGTTGAGCGACGCGCAGCGGATCCTCGCGGAGGAAGCGGCTCGGCGCGAATCGATCTTCCAGCAGTCGGTCACCGCCGAACGCGGCCGTGGTGATGCCCTCGCCAGGCGTTTCGAGGAAGCCCTCAAGCAGGCGAACCAGGAGCCCATCACCAAACCTACCAGGGACTTCGATCTGGACTAACGAAATTTCTAATTCCTAATTTCCGAAGTCTTTAGGAAGTTCCGTCCACCGTTCGCGTCCCCGGTAGTAGATCGGCTTGCGGCCGCCATGGGCGTTCCGGTAAGCGCGATAGCGATCGCGAAGCTGCCTGAACCGCGCATCGGATGACGGGAGCGCCTTGTGGGGGTAGTCGAGCAGCATCCGCTCGACCTTCCAGACGTTCGTGCTTGCGAGCCGCCAGTCGTAGGTGCCCATGACACGAAGATCGACTACGGCAAACGCGGTCACACGCCCGGTGTAATCCACGTACGGTTCGATGTAGCTGCGAGCGAGCGCCCGTGGCGATGCGAAGACCGGACGCCGGCCGTGCAGGCCCGGGTCTCTCGAGCGGGCCACCGAACCCCACCGCCCATCCTGTTCGTACACGAAGATCACATGATCGAGGTGGTCGATCGACTCGAAGCTGAGCACCAGCGGCGGATACCCATGCTGTTCGAGGGTCACCGCCGCAAAGAGCGCCGCCTCCAGGCAATGGGCGCAGCCGTGGCTCACCACGCCGCGAAAGCTCCTGAGCGTCGCACCCTCTGGCGCCGGCTCGGTGTTGTAGGGCAGGCGGTTCAGGAAGCGTTGCACCGCGAGCGGCGTTCGCAGCCGGCCCACGAGCCGGCGTTCGCGGGGCGTGAGCGCGCTCCTGGGCGGCGCATCCTGGCCGGCGCCGCCAGGTCCGGTCGCCTTACTTCGCGGCCGCAACGCGCTCGAGGTCCGCAACCAGCTCGTCTGGCGACCACTCGTTGCCCGTGAATGCCTTCACGAAGTTGCCATTGGCATCCACGATGGCCGTACGCAAGTTGTGGGTGATGTCGCGCGCGTCGTTCATCTCCCGCGTGATGGCGACACCAAATCTTGCCGCGAACTGGTCCACCTCGTCCCGGTCGCCGGTCAGAAACGACCACACCTTCGGGTCGGCCTTCAGCGACTCGGCGTGCTTCTTCAGCACGGGTGGTGTGTCGGTAAGGGGGTCGAAGCTGACGCTCAGCAGCCTGACGCTGGAGAGCGCCGGGTTCTTCTTCAGGGCGGCTTGCACGGTCACGAAGTGCCGATCCATGAGCGGGCAGAACGTCGGCATCGGACACCGCGTGTAGATGAACGTAATCGCCAGCACCGAGCCCTTGAACGAGGCCATGTCCACGGGTTGCCCGTCCTGGTTCACGAACTTGGCCGCCGGAACGGGCTGGCCCTCCTTGAGGAGCTCGAAGCCGGAGGATGCGGCAGGCGCAGAAGGTGGCGCTTCGAGCGGCGCTTCGCCGACTTTCTTCACGTCGACCAGGTAGGCGTCGTTGCTCTCGATGATGAGCCGGGATGTGATGAGGTCGCCCGGCTTCAGCGACTCGTACTCCCTGGGGTTGCGAACCTTGTAGGGCATGGTCATCGCCATCATGAAGCCCTTGATTTCCTCGTGCTTGATGTTGGCTTGCATGTGATCCGCTTCGATCGAGAGGATCTGCCCCTGAAGTGTGTACTCGCGGTCGCTCGACCCGCTGCCGCAGGCAGCGGCAAGGGCCGCGATCAGAAAAATTGGGATGGATGGACGCATCGACATAGTTTACAGTCGGACGCGATGGTCTGGATCGGCACTTCCGGCTACAACTACCCGGAGTGGAAGGGCAGCTTTTATCCGAAGGATCTCGCGGCGGCGAAGATGCTCCCGTACTACGCCGAGCGGTTCAACACCGTCGAGATCAACTACACCTTTTACCGGATGCCCAGCGAGAAACTGGTCGCCGGCTGGGCAGCGCAGACGCCTTCGCCCTGGAAAATCACGTTGAAGGCACCCCGGCGCATCACGCACGACAGCCGCCTGAAGAACTGCGGCGAGCTCGTCTCTGGATTCTGCCGCGTCGCGTCTACCCTTGGCGACAAGCTGGGGACGCTGCTCTTCCAGTTGCCGCCGAACCTCAAGAAAGATCTCGCGCTCCTCGACGCCTTCCTGGCGGACCTGCCGCCGCGGGCGCCGGCCGCCTTCGAGTTCCGCAACGTCTCCTGGCTGGACGACGAAGTATACGACCGGCTGAAGGCCAGGAACCTGGCGCTCTGTGTCGCCGACAGCGAGAAGCTGTCCACACCGGTGCGGATCACAGCCGACTACGCCTATTTCCGCCTGCGGGATGAAGGCTATACGCCCGAGGATATCGCGCGGTGGGCCGACACGATTCGGCGTGAAACCGTCACGTGCCGGGAGGTCTTCGTGTACTTCAAGCACGAGGATGAAGGGAAAGGGCCGGAGTTCGCGGCGCTGTTGCGGAAGCACCTGGGGGTCTGATGCTCCGGGGGAGGATCGATATGGCGAGCTGGCGAGCCGTCGCTGTGACTGTATGTGCGACCCTGGCGGCGCCGTGCCTGTCGGCGGATGCCGTGGCGCAGGTCAACGTCTTGATCTCGGGCGGATTTTCGACGGCTTACCGGGAGCTTCAGCCCGAGTTCGAGAAGGCCTCTGGAATCAAGCTCACCACCACCACGGGCGGGTCGGTTGGAACGGGGCCAAACACGATCGGCAGCCAGATCCGCCGAGGTGTCCCGGCCGACGTGGTGATCCTGGCGAGAGAGGGGCTCGCGGAGCTCATCGCCGAAGGCCGCATCGTCTCCGGCACCGACACAGACCTCGCTCGGTCGATCATCGGCATGATTGTCCGGAAGGGCGCGGCCAAGCCTGACATCCGCACCGTGGATGCGCTCAGAGAGACCCTCCGTCGAGCCACGTCGGTTGCCGTCTCGAGCAGCACGAGCGGTGTGTATCTGCGTACGAAGCTTTTCCCCCAGCTGGGTATCGCGGCAGAGATGGAGGGCAAAATCTCGACCGGCGGCGCTGCTGCAGTCGGCAGGGGAGAAGCGGAAATCGGGCTCCAGCAGGTCAGCGAAGTGCTTGCGGTCCCGAACGCCGACTATGTCGGGACGATCCCTGCCGAGGTCCAGTACGAGACCGTGTATGCGGCGGCTGTGGTCAGCGGATCGAAGGACACCGCGGCCGCCCGGCGCTTGATCGCGTTTCTCGCCTCGGACGGATCGATGGCGGCGATCCGGAAGAGCGGGATGGAGCCAACTGGTTCCAGATAGCTGGAGCGGACCGCAGCAGACTGCCGCCTACCTGGACAACCAGTACGTGACCTTCAGCGACAACTGCCGATTCCTCACGCGCAGTTGTTGCGGGCCTGGCAGGTTGGTCTCCCAGCCCTGGTTGTAAACGACGTAGAGGTCGCTCCCGGGACGATAGATCGACCAGAGCATCAGGTTGAGGTTTGCCAGTCTGCGGTCGTCGTTGTATTGAACGAAGGCTTTCAGGAAAAGAGTCGGCGAGAGGGAGTAACTGACTCGCGTGTTGAGCGTGTTGGTGACGTAAGTGGGTTCTCCAGGAAGACGGATGTTGTTTCTCGTGTAGTTGTTCTCGACGAGCAGCGTTTCCCTCGGCAGGAAGTTCAGCGCGAGGCGGAGGGTCCGCTTGTCGCCGCTGTAATAACCGCCGAGATCGACCCCTCCGCCGCCGAATACCCGCCGGCTGTCGTCGCTGCTGTAGTTGGCCGAGAAGGTCTCCCACGAGTACGCGCCCACCGGAATGAGATCCGGTCCGACCCTGAACGGTTCCGACAAGCGATCGAACTCGCTCAGCACTGAAGTCCGGAACGTCGAGCGATCGTTGCGCGTCAGCGTGAAGCTTGCCTCGTGGAGGCGCGATTGCGGAGTGCCCTGGTGGTTCTCGAAGTACTCAGTGGCCGCCAGGAAGGTGAGCTGCCGGACGCCCGGCCAGTCCGGCCGCGGTGTCCAGCTGGCGCTGCCTGTCGCATTGCGGATGTCGGTCCTCGGCACGAAGCCCATCTCCGCATTGAAGGCTTCCTGGATGTCCGTGTAGCCGGCGGCGGCCGTGTAGCGATCGGTGGCCCAGTCGATGTTCAAGGCTCCCGCCATATCGCGCGAGGTGACGCCAGGCGAGACCGTCTTCGCCAGCAGACCTACCATCGTGAGGCTGTTGCCGATGCTGAAGTTGCCGTCGATGCCCACCGAGCGGTTGAACGCGTCTGCGCCAACCAGGCCTTCGCGATTCAAGGCAATCACGCCGATCGTGGACGACTTCAGCACGTTGCGCTTCAGCCGCGCGACCGTGTAGTTGGCCCGCGGGACCTGCACCAGTCCGTTGGCGCCGGGATACGCCGCGGAGTCGGTCTCGATGTTCATGAGTCCGACCGTGTAGGGTCCCGCCGTGCCAGCGACCCTGCCGCCGGCGACGATGGGGATCGCCCGCCCGTCTTCGCTCAACCCGATGGTTCTGCTGTAGAAGAGGGACAGCAGTCCCGGCCCGCTCCCGCGGCCACCGGTCGCCCCGCCTTCATCGCCGACGCGACCATAGCTGAAGACGCCGGCGCTCTCGGTGAAGAACTGCCGCTTCTCAGGGAAGAACAGGCTGAACCGCGTCAGGTTCACGACTTCCTGGTCGGCTTCGACCTGTGCGAAGTCGGTGCGATACGTCAGGTCGGCGTTGAGCCCCTCCGAGACGCCGACCCTCAAATCGAAGCCGAAGCCGCGGTTCCACGCTGTCGGTGTGCCGACGTCATAGTTTCGGGAGACGTCGGGCGCTAGAAATGGCACCAGTTCCAGCCGGCGCCGCCGCTCGAGTCCCTCGAGTCCGCCGAGCAGCCCGGCGCCGGAGATCCGGTAGATCCCCGGTCCCTGCCACTCACGCGGGTAGGGCACGAAGTGCGTTTCCTCGCGCTTGTGAATGATGATGCGACCGACGTTGAATCCCCACACCTGCTCGGCGGTTCCGTCGCGGTAGCGGATCTGGCTCAACGGAATTGCAAACTCGGAGTACCACCCGTCGTCGTCTCGCGTGGTCTTCACCTCCCAGATCGCGTTCCAATCCCAGTTCATGCGTCCGTTTTCGGTCGCGTATCCGTCCTTCTGAGCGCCGAGCGGGTTGGTCGAAAAGTAAAACGAGTTTCGGTGATCGTGGAAAGTATCCAGCACGATGCGAACGGCATCGCCTTTTCGCAACGGAGAATCACGCAGCATTTCGCTGGCGACAATGCCTCCCGGATGTGGCTCGTATGCCCAAATGGCGAAATACAGCTTCGCGTCGTCGTAAAGGACCCGGAACTCGGTGCGCTCCGTGGACGGCGCGCCGACGAGGGGTTCTCGCTGAATGAAGTTGCTGAAGACGGGCGCCGCCGTCCACACCTCGTCGTCCAGGCGGCCATCGATCTGTGGAGCTGCACCGTCGGGCAGGCGTGCGGCCATGGCGCGAAACGAGTGCGGGTCGACTGTGTGGACATCGACGACCCCGGCCGTTTCAGGCTGGCGCGTGTCGGCGCTCCCAGTGCCCCCCGGAGAGCCTGCGACCGGCTGTCCGTACGCGACGGCGGCAAAAGCCACCAGTAAGGCAGCGAGGACGATGCGCCCGCCGTCTTCCGCCCGCCGCCCGCCGACTCGACGCATCTATCCCCGCTCCAGGCTGGTCCGGCAGGACCGCCCGCATCTCTATGAAAATGAAGGTACTTCTACAGGACCGTCGGTGCCGTCTCAATACCCGGTATCAGGTAACCGCCGCCATACTTCTACCTGATCACCGGTAATTGACAAGCGCGAGGGGCGGTTTCAGTATGCGAGAGTCGCGTTTCGTATCGTACCCCTCGCGCCTGGGTGTTCACGGTGTCCTCGAGGAGGTCAGCATGCATTCGTATTCGACGCCGCGCGTTTTCGCCATCGCGGTGACCGCTGCCGCCGCTATCTGCCTGATTGGGCCGGCGTTAGCGCACGCACAAAACGCGCAGGCCTCGACCGGAGGATCGGCGACGTTCACCAAGGATGTGGCGCCGATTTTTCAGCGTGCCTGCCAGAATTGCCATCGGCCCGGGTCCGTCGCACCGATGTCGCTTCTCACCTACGAGGACGCCCGGCCCTGGGCGCGCTCCATCAAGGCCAAGGTCACCGCGCGTGAGATGCCGCCGTGGCACATCGACCGCAATGTGGGCATCACCAAGTTCAAGGACGATCCCTCGCTGACCGACGCGGAGATCGCGACCATCGCCCGGTGGGTGGATGGGGGCGCTCAGCAGGGGAACCCGGCCGACATGCCGCCCCCCCGGCAGTTCTCCGAGATCGACAAGTGGTACATCGGAAAGCCGGACGTCATCGTGGCCATGGACAAACCCTATGTCCTGCCCGCCGCCGGCCCGGACAACATCGTCGACGTGCTCATCGATCCTGGCTTCAAGGAAGACATGTACCTGATGGCGATCGAGAGCAAGCCGATGGATGCGAAGAGCTTCAACGTCGTCCATCACTTCACGACGAACCTGGTCGAGGACCCCGATGAAGATCCGACGGGCCTTTTCCTGAACGAGTACGCGCTTGGCAAGAACGGCGACATTTTTCCGCCCAACTCGGGACGGCTCGTCAAGGCGGGCACCAAGATCAACTTCAACCTGCACCTGAACCCGCGAGGCGAGGAGACGCCGGTCAAGGTGGCGGTCGCGTTCAAGACCTATCCGAAGGGCACCGTGCCCAAGTACGTCGCCTTCTCGCAGCACATGGGCGATGCACCGGAGCTCGATATTCCAGCCGGCGCGATTTCGCGCCACGACGGATACTTCCGGCTGTCCAAGCCGACCCTGCTCGCTTCGTTCCAGCCGCACATGCACAACCGCGGCAAGGCCCAGTGCATCGAGGTCATCTACCCGGACCTCAACCCGAACTCCGCCAGGCCCGGCCCGGCGCGCACCGAGACGATCAGCTGCGTCTCGAACTATCAGTTCGGCTGGCACATTACCTACCCTTACGCGGACGACGTGGCGCCGTTACTGCCGGCGGGTTCGATCATTCATGTCATCTCGTGGCACGACAACACCGGCAACAACAAGTGGAATCCCAATCCGAAGAACTGGGTGGGGGGCGGCTCGAGATCGATTGACGAGATGAGTTTTGCCTGGGTGACGATCACCTACCTCGAAGAGGACGACTTCCAGGAGCGCGTGGCGGCCAGGCGTCGGGCGCAGGCCACGAACAACCAGCAGCCCTGAGTACGTCAGGAGAGCGTCATGCGAAAACAGTCATCGGGGGCCGCACTGCTGCTGGCCTGTGCGATCCTGCTCGTCAGCTCGCAGAACTCCTCGACCCAGAGCCAGGTGCAGCAGCTTCCGACCGAAGTTGCCGCGATCCGGTTCAACTCGGGCCAGAGCGTCGTGCCGTATTTCGAGGGCTGGATCCCGAAGCCCGATGGCTCGTTCGACATGGTCTTCGGGTACTTCAACCGCAATTTCAAGGAAGAGTTCGCCATTCCGGTTGGCACGAACAACAAGGTTGAGCCAGGTCCCGTTGACGCGGGCCAGCCGACGTATTTCCAGGCGCGCCGCCAGCGATATGCGTTCCGCGTTCGTGTTCCCAAGGACTTCGGGAAGCAGGAGGTGGTGTGGACCATCACCGCCAACGGCCGCACCGAGAAAGGCTACGGCAACCTGCTACCAGCGCAGGAGATCACCGAGCGTGTGGTGATGACCAACGGGAACTTCGATCCCGGGCACGACGATCCGAACAAGCCGCCGGCCATCACGATCGCTGCAGTGGCAGCCGCCAGTGCAGGCGCTCCGGTCACCTTGACAGCCTCGGTGACCGACGACGGCCTGCCGAAACCCAGGGTTGCCGCGCCCCAGCCGGCGGCCCCTGCGGCACCCGCGGGCCCGTTCGGCGGGCAGGTCAATTCATCCTCCGGAGGACAGCCGAGAGTTCTGAACGTCAGCTGGCTTCCGTATCGCGCGCCGGGGAAGGTGACCTTCTCGCATACCGGGACAATTCCTGTGGCGAACGGCCAGGCGGCGACCACCGCGCGGTTCGAAGTCCCCGGCACTTACACACTCGTGGCGACGGCGACCGACCCGGGCCGTCTCTCGACGAGGACGGAAGTCACCGTGACAGTGACGGGGGCCAAGCCCACAGGGCAGCCCTGAGCGCAGCGCGCGCGCCTCGTCTCACGAAAAGTGAATGATGCCGCGCCGGACGGCCACCTGAATGACCGCCGTCCGGTCCTGTACCTTCAGCTTGGCGAGGATGTTGCGGACGTGAACCTGTGCGGTCTCTTCGCTGATGCCCAGCGACACCGCGATCTCCTTGTTCCGCATGCCTTGCGCGATGAGCTCGACGACCTGAACCTCCCTCGGCGTCAGGGTGGGCCGGCCCGCCCGTTCGGACAACAGAGCCTGGACGCCGGGACTTACAGGGCGCTCGCCGGCGTGCACCTCTCGAACGACGCGGATGAGATCGTCTGCCAGCATGTCCTTCAGCAGGTAGGTCGCCGCGCCGGCCTCCACGGCCCGGTAGATGTCCTCGTCCCCCTGATACATCGTCAGCACGACAATCCGCGCGTTCTTGTCGAGTCGCCGAATCGCCCGAATGGCTTCCACGCCGCTCATTCTTCCGAGCTGCAGGTCCATGAGCGTGACGCTTGGATGATGGCGCTGGAACAGTTCGATCGCCTCCTCGCCCGTCGCCGCAGAGCCGACGACCTTCATGTCAGGCTGCCGGCCGATGATGAGGGCAATCCCTTCACGGACGATCCGATGGTCATCGACGCAGAGGACGCGAATAGGCGCCGTTCGCATGTGCCCCCCTAGTGCCCCGCTGGCGCCTGGACCACGGCCTCGACCTGAGTGCCGCGCCCCGGCGCGCTGACGATACTGAACGCCGCGCCCACGTCGTCGGCGCGTTCCTGCATCGATGAGAGTCCGAAGTGCCCGTCCGATCGCGCGCGGGCCTGGCCATAGTCGAAACCGCCGCCATCGTCAGACACCCTCACGACGATCGTCTGCTCCTCGTAAAGCAGCTCCATCGAAATTCGGCTCGCACCCGAATGGCGAATGGCATTGAGGATGGCTTCCTGTCCGATCCGCAGCAGCTGTTCTTCGACGCGGCCCTCGGCGCGGCGCGGCGTGCCGGTGACGACGAGGTCGAACGTTATCGGATGACCGTCCACCGCGTGTTCTCCCGCTTCGCGGAGGGCGGTCGCGAGGTCGTGCTTGGCGAGTTTTGGCGAACGCAGATCCCAAATCGACTGCCTGGCCTCGCGTATGTAGTCCTCGACGTCCCTCCGAATGCGCACGAGCTCATCGCGCGTGGCGCTCTGTGACGGTTCCAGGTCCTTCGCCATCGCATCGAATCGCAGTGCAATACCGACCATGCTCTGCAGCAGCGTGTCGTGGATCTCGCGGCTCAACCGTGCGCGCTCACCCAGCACGAGCGAGAACTGCTTTCTCACCTGGGCGAGGCGGAACCGCCAGGCGGCCCCAATCGTCAGACCGGCGACAGCGAACGCGGCCACGTAGAACCACGTCGTCTGATGGAACGCGGGCGTGACGGCAAAGCTCCAGATCGATGCCGCCGGTTCGTTCCATCCGTGTTCCTGATCGCCGGCCATGACACGGAAGTGGTAATTGCCTGGTGGCAGATTGGTGTAGAACGCCTGCCGCCGAGCCCCGGCCTCGATCCAGTCGGCATCGAAGCCATCGAGCCGGTAACGGAACTGCGTGCGAAGCGGCGACGTCAGATTCAGAACGGTGTAGGCGACTTCGAGCTGCGTGGTGGTTGACGGCAGCGTCGTCGACAGCGCACGGGAGAGGCGCTGCCCGTTCAGTACGACGCTTTCGATGTGGACCGGCAGCGGCGACTCCGGCGCATCGTCGAGCGTGGCGGGATCGAAGACAGTGGCACCGCGTCCCGAGACGAACCAGAGGCGGCCGTCGCTGGCCCGAGCCGCGCTGCTGTTCCCGTAACCCTGGGGCGTGCCTGCGACGCCGTCGGAGCGATCGTACAGGCGGAAACGCACGCGATGCGTAGGCGCCTCAAATGCCCTCTCGAGCTCGGTCTTGGCGATGCGAACGACGCCGACGCCTTCAAGCGCGATCCAGAGGCGACCGGCGTCGTCCTCGAGGATGGCGATCAGCGATCCGCCCGGGAAGCCGGTCGTGCGGGAGAGCGTCTCGAAGCGGCCCTTCACGAGGCGACTGAGTCCCTCGGTACCGCCGAGCCAGACCGTACCGCTACGGTCTTCGAGCAGGGAACCATAGACGCCGGCCTGCAGCCCGTCGGTGGACCCATGAACAGCGACGTGGCCGCTGCGCTCGGCCATGGCCAGCCGGCCGTCGGCAAGAGCCAGCCACAGGCGCCCCTGCCGGTCGCCGTGGATGGACATGATCCGTACGTCGCCGATGCCGGCGGGCAGCTTCAGCGCTTCGCTTCGCCCATGAGTCCACCGGACGACGCGGTGCTCGAGGTCGGACAGCCAGACGCCGCCCTCGCCGTCTGCGGCGATCGCGGCGACAGGCCGGCCGGGGAAGGGGTGGGGCAGCGCAATCGATTCCCGGTGCCCGTGCGCAATGCGGCTCAGGCCGCTAGCGGTCGCGACCCAGAGTACGCCGGCTGCGTCGGCGTGCATCGCCGACAGCGGAGGACCTGCCACCGTCTGCGGCACGCGCCGCTGGTGCAGCTTGCCGTCCACGAACTGAATCAGCGAGTCGATGTTGCCGATCCAAACGCTGCCATCGGCCGTGGCCTGCACGCCGCTCACGAGCCCGGCATCGACGACCTGCGACACCTTGTGCGGCGTCAATCGATTGAGTCCATCGAGTGTGGCTACCCAGATGTTGCCTTCACGATCTTCGAGGAGGCACTGGATGGCGTCGTTCGAGAGTCCCGTGAGCGCAGTCGTTTTCTCGATCGCCTCCGACGCGGGAGGCACGCGCCAGAGACCCTGACCACCGGTTCCCACCCAGAGATTGCGGTGCCTGTCGTGGAGGAGCCTGATGCCTCTGCCGGCGTCTACAGGGCGTGCCGCAGGGCGTGTGTCATCAACCGCGCGGAAGCCGTTGATGGGATCGGTGACCCACGTGCGGTTCGAACGATCGACGATCACGTGCCGGACGAGGTTTGCGATGTCTCCGGTCTGGCGAAACTCCTGATCGTCAGGACCGCGCCTGAAAAGGCCCGCGCCTGTTCCGACCAGCAGCGTGCCGTCGGCCGCCAGGTGCGCGCTGTGAGCCGGACCTGGAGGCAGCCCGCCCGCCGGGCGTGACCACCGATTGTTGGCGAACGCCGAAAGGCCTTCTCGCGTGCCAGCCCAGATCTGTCCCGCCGAGTCTTCCACGAGCGTAGCGACGAGCCCCGCCGGCAGTCCTTCCGCGCTTCCGTAGTGCTGGACCTTGCCGTCGGCGATCCGACTGACGCCCCCGGGCTCGGCGTAGCCGACCCAGAGGGCGTCGCCTGCGGCGAGCAGCGCGCGGATCGGCAGCTCGCGCAGCGGGGCATCCGAAAGCGCGGCCCATTCGGTGAAACGGACACCATCGAAACGAACGAGCCCGGTGTTGGTACCGAGCCAGAGATAGCCGGCCCGATCCTGGGCCAGCGCCCAGATGACCGCCGACGGAAGGCCGTCCTTCTGTCCCCACGTGGTCGTCCCGTACCCGGTGAGGATGCCGGAGGGAGAGGCAGCCAGAGCGGTGTCGCATCGCGCGAAGACACCACCGGCAGCAAGGAGCGCAGCAACGAGCAGGAGTATCGAGGCTCTTTGTGCCACCGTTCCTCCCCACGCGTACCGGACGTTCGAACGCAGAGTGTGCACTGGCTCATGGAGTGACGCAAGGACAAGCGCACTACCGCAATCTGGGTAGGTGGCGACCGCTGTCGCCCCGGTACCTGCTCCCTCTTCGGATAGACTCGCGGAACCGCCGATGGCTGCTCGATTGGTCTTTCTCCTGGCGTATGCGTGCTCGGGAACGGCCGGGTTGATCTACGAGATCACGTGGACCCGGCTGATGGCCCTGCAGATGGGCCATACGACGGCGGCGGCCAGCACAGTGCTCGCCGCGTTCATGGGCGGGCTCGCGGCCGGATCGTGGGCTGGCGGCCGTGTGAGCTCCCGCCTGACCCCGGCGCAGGCGCTCGCGGCCTACGCCGGACTTGAACTCCTCGTCATCGTCACGGCGTTGGCGATTCCTTTCGAGCTTTCCGCTCTGGTCCCGCTGCTGAAATGGACGTACGCAGATGGCGCCGGCCTGCTCTTCCCGCTGAGCCGGCTCGTGGTGTGTCTGGCCGTGGTATTCGTTCCCGCTGTTGCGCTCGGCGCGACGTTCCCTATGGCGGTGCGATGGTACGCCGCGAGCGGTGCGGCCGCGGCCGCAGGCGGGCGGGTGTACGCGGCCAACACGACCGGCGCGGCGCTCGGGGCGATCGCCGCCGGGTTTTTCCTGATTCCCGCACTCGGCGTTTGGGGAACCACGCTGACCGGCATCGCCGCAAGCGCCGTCAGCATCGTGCTGGCACTGACGCTCTGGCGGCGAACGGATCCGGGCCACGGCAAAGATCCAATCGCAGCGCCGCCGGTTCGCCAAACGCGTCCCGTCAAGCCGAAGAAGCCGGCGCGACAGCGAGTGGCGGAGCGTGCGGCCGAAGACGGAGATCACTACGGCCTTGCAGCCGCGGTGCTCCTGCTCACGGGATTCGCGACGTTCGTGTACCGAGATCGCCTGGACGCGGGCGTTCGCCATGGTGGTTGGACCGTCCACCTACGCATTTGCCTCGACACTGGCCGCCTTCATCTGCGGACTCGCCGCCGGGGCCGTCGCGGGAACGTGGATCCTGACTCGTGTCCGGTACCCGGCGCTGCCCCTGGCCTTCACACTGACGGCTGCCGCGGCCGCCGCGACCTGGGCATCGGCGCAGACCGGGGGGCCGCTGCTTGGCAAAACTCTCGCGGCCTTGACGGTGGCCGATTCTCCTGCGGCCGGCCTCCTCGGCCAGTGGCTCAGCGCCGCTCTTCTCGTGGCGCCACTGGCCGTGGCGCTGGGGGCGGCATTCCCGATGGCGCTGGCGCTCTCACTCGGTCCCGATTCCCTCGCTCAGCGGCTGAGCGTCGTCTACGCCGTCAATACGGTTGGATCTGTCGTGGGTGCTCTATCAGCCGGATTCCTGCTTGTTCCGCACCTCGGTCTCCAGCACACGATCCAGTTCGCCAGCGTGGCGCTGCTCTTGCCGGTGGGCCTCATCGTGGCTCGTGGCCTCAGGTCGCGAGGGGCTCGAGCCGCAGCCGCTCTCGCGGGCCTTGCAGCTCTGGCGCTCGTGTTTCTCGCGCCAGCCTGGGACCGTGAGCTGCTGGCGAGCGGCCTCTACAAGTACGCGAGGCAGGTACCCGCCGGTGCCGACGTCGAAGCGGCGCTCCGGGCCGGGACGATTCTGTACTACCGCGAGGGAGCGACAGGGACCGTCTCCGTGAAGCGCCTGACCGGCGATCGGTCGTTGGCGATCGACGGCAAGGTCGACGCATCGACGTCGGGCGACATGATTACGCAAAAGCTGCTGGCCCACCTCCCCCTGCTGTTGCACCCCGAGCCGCAGAGCGTCAGCATCATCGGGCTCGGAAGCGGCGTGACGGCGGGCGCCGCGCTCGTGCATCCCGTCGCCGCCGTCGAAGTCGTCGAGATCTCGCCGGAGGTGATCGAGGCGTCGAGCTACTTCACCGCGGAAAACCGGCGAGCACTCGACGACCCGCGGACGCGGCTCATCGAGGGCGATGGGCGATCGCATATGGTCCTGTCCTCGCGCCAGTACCGATGTCATCGTCTCTGAACCCTCCAATCCCTGGATGGCCGGAGTCGCCGCGCTCTTCACCCAGGAGTTCTTCACGATCCTGCGAGATCGGCTCGCGCCAGGCGGGATTGTGTGTCAATGGGCGCATACCTACGACATCAGCACCGCGGATCTCAGGTCGATCGTGGCGACGTTCGCCTCCGTTTTCCCTGGCGCCACCATGTGGCTTGTCGGCAACGGGGACCTGCTGCTCCTCGGCTCGCTGGAGCCGTTCGGTGATCGCCTCGATGGCATTGCGCGCGGATGGCGCCGTCCCGGTGTGAGCGACGACCTGGCCACGGTGTCGCTCGCGAGCCCGTTTTCGGTCTGGTCTCTCTATGCTGGCGGAGCGGCCGAACTCGAGGAATACGGAGCAGGGGCCATCGTTCAATCCGACGATCGGATGGCGCTCGAGTTCTCCGGACCGCGGGCGCTCAACCTCGGCAGCGACGAAAATCTCTCGTCGCTCCGGGCGCTCTTGCCGCCCGCGCGCAGGCCGGAAACCATTGCCCGCGCGATGAACTCGGCGACAGCAGCGGACTGGCGCGAGCGCGCAACATTGATGCTGAAGGCGGGCGCCCACGAAGCGGCTTACGAAGACTACGCACGGGCTCTGGAGCTCGACGCCACTGATGCAGGCGCCCTTTTGGGCATCGTGCAGGCGGCACTGGCCTCGCACCGGGAATCCGAGGCCGGAAGCCTGCTGGCACGGGCGCTTCACGCAAGGCCGGCTGCGCCGGCGATCGGAGTGGCCTTGTCCCGGTTGCACGCCCTCGCCGGCGACTTCGACGCGGCAGTTCGCGTCGCATCCGACGCGCATGAAGCCGCACCTTCGGACCCTGCACCGCTCGAACAGCTCGCCTCGCTGCACGCGGATACGGGAGACGCGGCTCGGCTTACCCCTGTCGTCAATGAGCTGCAGCAGCAGTTCCCTGAGCGGCCGGCGTCGATGTACTTCGCGGCCGCGCTCCACTTCATGCGGGGTGACTTGCCCGGTGCACGCCAGCTGATCGACCGCACCCTCGCGGCCGCTCCCAGCCACGCCCAGGCGCACAACCTGCGCGGCGCGATCTACGCGCAACAGGGAGAACTCGCGTCGGCGCGCACGGCCCTGGAGACCGCTCTTCAGCTGGATCCCCGCGACACGTCCGCATACGCAAACCTCGGCCTGCTCGAACTCGATTCGGGAAACGCGGCCGCGGCCGGCAGGTGGTTCGCCGAACTGCTCTCGCTGGACCCATCATCCGCCGCAGGTCGCGATGGTCTCGCCAGGGCGCGTGCCGCCGGCCGTTAGTGCTCACGCGCTCGTCCGACTTCCTCCAAACAATCGGATTCGACGTGCATGACGGCGTCTGAAACCGCGCCGATACCCACTATCAGGTATTGCGACCGGGGGTCCGGCGCGATACAACCGGCGCGTTAGCGGCGAATCGGTCCCCATCGGGCGTTCTTATCTCGACCGTCGGCTGTCCTGCTCAATTTCTTCGTCGTGGTTTGATCGCGGCCGCAGAAGAGAGGATGGAGGCACCTATGGGACTCAGACGCGTGCTCGTCGCGGGAAGACGGGTGGCCGCTGCGCTCGCAGTGGCAGGAACGGCGCTCACTCTGGCGCCTCACGCCTTCGGCCAGCAGGCAGCCGGAATCATCGGAGAGGTCACGGACGAAAGCGGAGCCGTATTGCCGGGCGTGACCGTGACGGCAACGAGCCCCGCCCTGCAGGTGGCCTCGGTTGTCAGCGTCACCGACGGGCGCGGTGCCTATCGCCTGTCCCCGCTCCCCATCGGCACCTACACTGTCGAGTACATCCTCGCGGGATTTCAGACTGTGCGACGCGAAGGCGTGCGCCTCACGATCGGGTTCACCGCTTCAATCGACGTCCCACTGAAGGTCGGCGCGCTGGAAGAGTCCATCACCGTCTCCGGTGCCGCGCCGGTGGTGGACACGGCGTCGACGACCGCGACGACGCAGTTCACGCGGGAGTCGATCGAGTTGCTCCCGACGAGCCGGAACGGCATCGTCAGCCTGCTCGCCCAGGCTCCCGGCGTTCGCACGCTGAGAGATGTCGGCGGAAGCAGCCTCAACCAGGTTCCGACCTACCGCGTCTTCGGCCAGGCAGGCGAGGCGTATTCGACACTCGAAGGCGTGCAGACGAGCAGTCTGCAGGCCTCGAGCGGCCAGGCGAACTACTGGGACTACACGACGCTCGAGGAAGCGCAGGTCCGGACCATCGGCAACAGCGCCGAGGTGCCGAGTCGCGGCGTAAACCTCAACGCGATCGTCAAGTCCGGCAGCAACGACTTCCACAGCAGCACGTCGCTGAACAAGACGCCCGTGAGCACGCAATCCAACAACATCGACGACGAACTGCGGGCGCAGGGCATTACCGGCGGCACGGGCATCAGCAATCGCTACAGCGTCAGCAGCGACCTGGGCGGCCGCATCATCCGGGACAAGCTGTGGTTCTACGTGGCGGTCAGACGCCAGGTGGACGACCAGGAACCGCTGAACACGTTCATGCCGGACGGAGTGACGCCGGCCGTGTCCAAGCAGCTCTCCTGGTTCCACACCGAGAAGGTTTCGTATCAGATGTCGCCGTCGAACAAGTTCATCGGCTTCTACCAGTACAACCACAAGTACGACACGAGCAACCTGAGCCAGTTCATCCCGTGGGAGCACCGCGGCGGGCTGATGACGCCCAGCCGGACTGGCAAGATCGAATGGCAGAAGGTGTACGGCAGCAAGCTCGTGACGTCGTTCCAGTACGGGTACTGGACGTACGACAGCCACTACTGGAGCTTCTCGCCTCGAGAGTTCGAGCCGCGCACCGATCGGGTGACGGGACAGATTCAGGGGCCGCAGGTGACGATCGGGCAACGTCCGCACAACCCCCGGCACCACTACAAAGGCACCATGACCTCGTTCCAGCCGGATCTGTTCGCCGGCAGCCACGAGTTCAAGGTCGGGTTCGACTACATCGACAACTGGTTCGGCCGCCAATACCCTGACCTTCCCCCCGATACGCAGCTCGACGGTGCGTATTCATCCGCGGTCTACAACTATCGGCTGCTCGTGCGGAGCGGGGTGGCCGATCCAGCTCGAGGTCTGGAACAACCCGGCGCTATGCCAAGGTCGTCACACACTACCTGGGGACGTACCTGACCGACAGCTGGACGCTGGGGTCGTCGCCTGACGCTCAATCTGGGTGTGCGCTACGCGCACGACAACGGCTTCGTGCCGGAGTTGTGTCGCGAGGCCGCCACGCCGCCTGGCAACATCGCTTTCCCGGCAGGGTGCCGGGAGGCGCAGCAGTTCAACGTCTGGGACTCAGTGGCGCCACGTCTCCATGCCGCCTGGGACGTCCAGGGCAACGGCAAGACGATGATCAAGGGCGGATTCGGCCGCTTCGACCATCAGCGCCAGCAGGTGCCGGAGCTCGACGCGGCTGACGCGCAAGTCCGGACGCAGGTCCTCTACCGCTGGCGCGATCAGAACGGCAACGGCCGCTACGACGCCGGGGAGGTCAACCTCGACCCCAACGGTCCGGACTTCGTTTCACAGACGGGCGGCTCGAACACCGTGCCGAGCCCGGACGAACGGCAGCCCAAGAGCGACGAGTGGTCGATCACGTTCGAGCGCGAGCTGATGCAGAATTTCGCGCTGCGGGTCAGCGGCGTGTACTCCAAGTACCACGATACGTATCGCCTCACGAACCTGCTCCGTCCGTACGAAACGTACAACATTGCCGTCACCAACATCGACCCCGGGCCTGACGGGGTGCGTGGCAACACGGACGATGGCGGGCTGTTCAGCTACTACGAGTACCCGCCACGCTCGCGGGCCGCGCATTCGAGCGGTTTGCGCGGGTCAACGATCCGAAAGCGGACCAGACCTACAAGAGCATCGATATCTCGGTGTTCAAGCGCCTCTCGAACAACTGGCAGCTGCTGGCGTCGTACTCGGGCACGCGACGACACGTGCCGATCCTGGTGAGCCCCACGGGCAGCGAGTTCAACGGCAACGTGGAGAGCGGTCCGCTCAATCCGAACGGCGAGATCAACGCCCTGGACAATGGATGGGAGTCGAGCACGAAGCTCTCTGGTGTCTACAGGTTCCCGTACTCGATCATGTTTTCGGGCAACTACGAACTCCGGAGCGGCTATCCCTGGGCGCGTTCCGTGCGCTTCACCGGTGGCCGCACGATTCCGAATATCACGGTCAACGTCGAGCCCATCGGGTCGCGCCAGCTGCCAGACAGCAGCCAGCTCGACCTCCGTGTCGAGAAAACCTTCGATTTGCCAAAGGCGCAGAGGTTCGCGGTGCGCGCCAACGTCTTCAACGCGCTCAATGCGAACACGACCATCGAGGTGACCCGTCTCTCAGGTCCGAACTTCCTGAAGCCGACCGAGATCATGTCGGCCAGAATCTGGGAGTTCAGCATGACGTATTCGTTCTGATTCGCGACGCGTCGAATCCTGGCGTGCGTGGGGCCGGCGGTTCTGCCGGGCCCCGCGCCCGCGCGGCAGACGACCTAGCCGCCCTCACGGCTGCAGCCAGGCCCGGCGATCCTTGTACACCGCGAGCCGGGCCCGGAGCGGCGGCACGCTCTCCTGCCAGCCGGTTGTCTCGGCCATCGTGATGGCCTGCTCGGCGGCGGTGATCGCCCGATCGAACTCTCCTGACGCGGCCAGGGCCGCCGCGAGGGTGTCGAGAGCCCTTATGCTCGTTCCGTTGGTGATCGCGGCTCCGCGCTCGGCGAGCCGGAGTGCCTCCGCCGGCTCCCGTAAGCTGGCGTCGCGCGTCGTAGCGAGCAGCCACGACAGGTCCAGGAGAGGTTCGAGCAGGCTCGCATTGGTTTCGAGTGCGCTCCGATAGTGCGCCACCGCTTCCCGGGTCCGTCCCTCCGCAGCAAGGACGCCCGCAAGGTTCGTGTGAGCCGCCGCGTTATCCGGCGAGAGCTCGAGAGCGCGAAGGAGCTGTGCAGCCGCTTCGCTGTAATTCCCCCGAGAGCGCAGGACGGCCCCGAGGTTGACGTGTGCGGCGAGATGGTCGGGCGCGAGCCGGAGCGTGTCGCGAAAATGATCCTCGGCCTCTTCGGGGCGCTGCTGCCGCGCGAGTGCCGTCGCCAGGTTGTAGTGCGACTCGACCGAGTCCGGCGAGAGACGCACCGCATCCCTCAGATGTGCGATGGCCACGTCGTCTTTCCCGATCAGCAGATAGAGCGCAGCGGCTGCTTCGTGCAGGCGGGCGTTGCCTGGCTCGACTTCAAGCATCTTTTCGTAGCCGGCCGCATCATCGGCCATGACCTTCGGCGCCAGGTCTGCCATCAGCCGACGGCGATCGGCCTCCGTGCGAGGCACGACCTGGATCCACAGGTCGCCCATCTCGTCAGCGCTGCGCTCGCCCCAACGGATACGTTTGGGCGGGCGGTCCGGGTTGCGCCGGTTCGCCGCTGAGTTGTCGTACGTAAAACGCGCGCGGAGCGTCGTACCTTTCGGCAGGGCGATCGGCGTCGTGAAGCGGTAGCTGTCCTGCCAGCTGAAGTCCCAGTCCCTGATGTGAATCAGCGGATCCTCGGTGCCATCCGGCAGCACGGCTACACCGCGAACGTCGCGCGCTCTGAAGTGTGCGTGGGGCTGCACGGCGAATGCTTCGACGTCAACGGGCAGCTGATAACTGTCGTCGACAACGTACCGTTCCGCGCCCGCCGGGATATCGATGCTGTGGCTGCCAAGCCGAAGCATGACGGGTAAAGGCGCCGACCTGCGAGCGCCATCGGCGAAAAAGAAGCCGACGCTTGGCTGGACCTCCTCGTCGGCCCCACCTGGCCGTAAGTGGAGCTGCACGACCAGGTCGCTCCCCGGTTCCAGGGCCCAGGCAAGGTCCTCGTTCAGGAGGGGCGGAACTTGTCCTGGTGTCCAACCGAGAAAGTGCCCCTCGGGGTAGCCCGCTCCCGAGGGCACGACGCGGCCGTCGAAGCCCGGCGCGGGGTCGTCAAGATCCGCACGCCGCGCTGCGCCCGTGCGATCGATGCGAAGGTTCGAGTGGTGGACCACTCGAGCATTCCCCGGCCGGAACTCGATGCCCTTGACGTACCGCGTGACGGTCAACGGAATCGGTATGACAAAGTGCCTGAGGAGATCCTCGCTGCCCGGCTGGAGCACGAAGGGCTCGCCGAGCCGCACCACGAGATCGGGCTCTCCCAGCTGCCATCCGGTTGGAAAGCGGGGAAGGGGCGGCAGGTCTCGCGGTTCGCCTTCCACCGCGCCGCCGGAGACCCACCGTTCGAGCGTGGCCACCTGCGACGGGGTCAGACGCCTGGCGCCGATGAACTCCGCGCGCCGGCGCGGCTCAGGCTTCCAGGGAGGCATCGCTCCGCTTCGAGCCACTCGAGCGAGCAACGCCGCGCGGGGTCGTGCGTCCGCGTACGACAGCAGGCTGAATGGGCCGATCTCGCCGGGCCGATGGCAGCTCGAGCAATGAGCGTACAGAATCGGGGCGACGTCGCGATTGAACGTGACGGGCGCCTGCGCCGTGGCCGCACGGACTGAGACTGAGATGAGGGTCGCGACGAGCGAGCAGACGAAGACAGTGGATCTCAAGAACAAGATCTCCACGCCGCCGCCCGCGCGCCGGCGCTATTTCACGTCGACGCTGATCGTGGTGCGGCTCGTGAACTCCGAATCGCTTGCGGTCAGTTCGAGCTGGTACGTGCCTGGCGCGCTGAATGTGGCGCGAGTACGCGCCGCCGGCGGGGCAAAGGTCACCGTGCCGGGCCCGCTGAGCTGCTTCCACTCTGAAGTCAGCTTGGCCGATCGCGGAAGCCCTTCATCAGCCACGCTGCCGAACAGGTTCAAGGGCTCCTTCAGCGAGGCATTCATCGTCGGAACACCGCGGCCCCTGCCGAGCCCCAGCACCCGGACCGTCGGGGGCCGGTTCAAACAGACCCCCTTGGGGACCTTCGCGAAGTCGACCTTGGCGAGCTCGTTCGCCCCTTCCACGAGGTACCAGTTCGACTGGAGCATGTGCTCACTCGTGCTCGTGGTCGTGCCGGAGTAGCTGAGCGTCCAGCGCAGCTTGCCTTCGAATTCCGGACCGAGCACCATCACGCATTGAAAGCGCTGGTGGCCGGTGCGGAACGTGACGGGCTGCTGCCGATCAACTGGCGCCGCCCCGAACGAGTTGTCCGGTCCCGGTTGGATCGTGACCGGCTCGGCGTTATGGTTGAAGTAGGCGAAGGCCACCGTATAGCTGCCGTCGGCGTTCTTGATATACCCGTCGTAGGCCGGGTAGACGGGCTGGTTGCGCTGGGCCACCGCCTCCCTGACAAACGGTCCAGCCCACGTCGTGAGTGCCACCAAGGTCGCCGCCATGAGGTACCGTCGGTCCATCTCGCCTCCCGGTTTTGCCGGCATTTTCGCACAAAGCAACCGGCCAGTGTCGCGGCCGGAACCGGCATACCCAACAATAGTTAGACGCGATCTTTGACAATCCGCGTGTGCTAGAGTACGCGGGTAATCGCCCGGTTTGGTCGAGGAGTGGTGACTTATGCGTACATCTATCGAACGTGGAGTCTTCGCCGGTCTGGTCATCGCGGGCAGCCTTCTGGTTCCTGTCTCGACCGCACAGGCGCAGGCCCCGAAGACAGAGCCGACCTTCACGAAGGACGTGCTGCCGATTCTTCAGCGTTCCTGCCAGCAGTGCCATCGTCCGGGCGCCATGGCGCCCATGTCGCTCATGAGCTATCAGGAAGTGCGGCCGTGGATCCGCTCGATCCGCACGAAGGTCTCGAAACGCGAGATGCCGCCGTGGCACATCGACCGGAGCATCGGGGAGTACCTCGAGGATCCGTCGCTCTCCGACGAAGAGATCGCGACCGTGGTGAAGTGGGCGGACAGCGGTGGCCCGCAGGGACGGCCCGAAGATGCCCCGGCGCCCAAGCAGTTCGCGGCCGCCGACGAATGGACCTACGGTGAGCCCGATCTGATTGTCCGCATGGAAAAGGGCTTCAAGATTCCCGCGACCGGCCCCGACTTCACGCCTGATGAGACCGTCGACCCGGGCATCACCGAAGACCGCTACGTAAAGTGGGTGCAGATTATCCCGGACGCGAAGCGTGCGGTCCACCACTCCCACGTTTACGTCGACGCACCTGAGGACGCGGACACCACCGCCCTGTCGCTCGGGATGGGCTCCAACACCGGCAACGAGGTGGATCTCATCGAGTACGGCACCGGCAACGACGCCGACATCTTCCCGGACGGCACGACCAAGATGATCAAGGCCGGGTCGAAGTTCCGCTTCGCGTCGCACTATCACCCCTACGGTGAGGAGACCTTCGATCGTCAGCGCGTCGGCATCAAGTTCTACCCCAAGGGGGTCGTGCCGAAGTACGTCGTCACCTCGCACCGCATTCGCACCGGCGTCGGCAACGACTGGGTGATGAACCGCGAGGCGATCGAGGACTTGCTGCTCCGCGCGGGCGCCAAGCTCGATATCGACGAGCCCGTCATGCCGACCGGCGCGATCGTGCAGGAGAACCCGCTCCACGGCGCCGCGTATCTGAGCATCCCGCCGAACACGGTTGCCAAGCACGAGCGGTTCTGGCCGTTGCCCAAGCCGGCGCTCATCATCAGCTTCCAGCCGCACATGCACTTCCTCGGCACCAGGATGACGCTCGAGGCGATCCATCCGGACGGGCGCCGCGAAATCCTGACGGACGCGACGCACTACGAACAGAACTGGCAGATCACCTACAAGTACAAGGTGCCGCACCTCTTCCCGGCCGGCACGATTCTCCATACGACGTCGTACCACGACAACACGACGAACAACCGTCACAACCCGGACCCGACCTCGTGGCGGGGATGGGGCAGCCGGACGATGGACGAGATGGGCCACGGCTGGACAGACATCGCCTTCCTCACCGACGAGCAGTACCAGGAGGAATTGGCGAAGCGCCGCGTGCAGAGGACGTCCACGAACCAGCAGCAGTAGCGCGTATGCGCGCCTCGTTTTAGACGAAGGGGGAGAGCACTCGATAATCGGGGGCTCTCCCCTTTCTGCGTTTAGAGGGTGTGAGGCATGTCGACAAGCCGCATGGTTTCTCTTCTCCGGATAACCGTTCTTGTCCTCACGGTGCTCTCGGCCGCTCCGTCGGCACAACAGGGTGCCAAGAACGGTGAGTGGCGGGCGTGGGCAGGCGACACGGGCGCCACACGGTACGCCCCCCTCGACCAGATCAACGCGAGCAACTTCAACCAGCTCGAGGTGGCCTGGCGTTTCAAGACCGACAACCTCGGGCCCCGGCCGGACTTCAACCTTCAGACGACGCCGCTGATGGTCAACGGCGTCCTGTACTTCACGGCGGGCTCGCACCGGAATGCCATCGCCGTGAATGCCGCGACAGGCGAGATGCTCTGGATGCACCGCTTCGAGGAAGGGCGCAGGGCCGAGATCTCGTCGCGAAGGATGTCCGGACGCGGCGTCGGTTACTGGACCGACGGCAAGGGCGACGAGCGTGTCTTCTACGTAACGAGCGGGTACCACCTGATCGGTCTCGATGCGAAGACCGGGCACCAGTTGAAGGACTTCGGCACCAACGGCGTCATCGATCTCCGGCAGGACGCGGACCAGCAGCTGGACCTGGTCAACGCGGACATCGCATGGAACGGCGCGCCGGTCGTGGGGCGGAATGTCATCATCGTCGGGGCGGCACACCGCGCCGGCACCGCGCCCCGGAGCAAGGAGAACGCCAAGGGTTACATCCGCGGCTACGACGCCCGTACGGGCAAGCGCCTGTGGATCTTCCACACGATTCCGCGGCCGGGTGAGTTCGGCAACGACACCTGGCTCGAAGACTCCTGGTCGTACACCGGACACACGGGTGTGTGGACGCAGATGACGATCGACGAAGAGCTCGGCATTGCGTACCTGCCGGTGGAGATCCCGACAGGTGATTACTTCGGCGGCCACCGTCCGGGCAACAACCTCTTTGCTGAAAGCCTGGTCGCGCTGGAGCTCGAGACCGGCAAGCGGTTGTGGCACTTCCAGTTCGTTCACCATCCGATCTGGGACTACGACGTGCCGTGCGCCCCGATCCTGGCTGACATCACCGTGGACGGAAAGCAGATCAAGGCCATCGCCCAGCCGACCAAGCAGGGTTTCCTCTACGTGTTCGACCGTGTCACGGGTCAGCCGGTCTGGCCGATCGTCGAGCGGCCCGTCGAGCGGGGGAACGTGCCGACCGAGTGGTATTCACCCACACAGCCGTTCCCGACCAAGCCGCCGCCGTTCGAACGGCAGGGCTTTCTCGAAGACTACGTGATCGATTTCACGCCGGAGCTGAAGGCCGAAGGGCTGAAGATCCTCTCGCAGTACAAGATTGGGCCCCTGTTCACGCCGCCCATCGTCCGCGGTGAGGGAGGAAAGGCCGGCACGCTCTTCATCCCGAACGGCGCGAACTGGCCTGGAGGATCGCTCGACCCTGATACGGGGATGTTGTACGTCTACTCGCACTCGCTGCTCCGCGTCCTGTCGATGGCGAACGACGCGAAGCGGTCCGACATGAACTACATCAGCACCGGAGGCGGAGACGACAGCGGCCCTGGGCTCAGCGTTCAAGGTTTGCCGCTCATCAGGCCACCATGGGGCCGGATCACTGCGATCGACTTGAACAAGGGTGACATCGCCTGGCAGATTGCGCACGGTGAAACACCAGACACGGTCAAGAATCACCCGGCACTGAAGGGTCTGAACATTCCTCGGACGGGACGGCCTGGTGGCGCCGGCGGCAGTTCGGGCGGCATCGGCATCCTCACTACGAAGACGCTCGTGGTTTCCGGCGAAGGTGGGGCCTTCACGACGCCCAATGGACAGCGCGGCGCGATGCTGAGGGCCTACGAGAAAGCTACCGGCAAGGAAGTGGGTGCTGTCTACATGGCTGGCGCCCAGACGGGCTCGCCGATGAGCTACATGCTGAACGGCCGCCAGTACATCGTCGTGGCGACGAGCGGCGCGATTTTGCCGGGCGAGGTCGTGGCTTACGCGTTGCCGACCGATCGCTGACAGGACCAACTGATGACGCGACGACGGGTCAAGGCCGGGGCAGCTGCGGCGCTCACGCTGATCGTCTTGTGGCTGACCAGCGCTGCGGGTCAGAGCACTCCGCCCGCATTCACGTTCGATCCCGCGTGGCCCCGGCCGCTGCCGAATGGGTGGCAGGTTGGTCCAGTCAGCGGCATTGCCACCGATGCTCGAGATGCGATCTGGCTGACGCATCGCACCGAACCGGTCAAGCAGGCCGGCGGTGCGCCCGCACCGCCCGTGCTCGTGCTCGATCAGTCCGGCGCCGTCGTGCAGAGCTGGGGAGGGCCGGGCGCCGGGTACGACTGGCCGGAGCAGGTGCACGGCATCTCGGTGGATCCGCGCGATCGGGTCTGGATCAGCGGCAACGGCGAGCCTGATTCCTTCATCCTGGCGTTCACGCGCACGGGGTCGTTTGTCCGGCAAATCGGGCGCCGGGGCCAGAAGGGCGGGAGCAACGACACGGCCAACGTGGGCCGCGCCACACAGATGCGGTTTGCGGGCACGGAGGTCTTCGTCTCGGACGGGGAGATGAACCAGAACCACCGCGTCATCGTGTTCGATGCCGAGACGGGCGCCTACAAACGTCACTGGGGTGCCTACGGCGCCAGGCCCGATGATGCCGCGGCGCCTGCGCGCTTCGATCCCAAGGCGCCTCCGCCGCGCCAGTTCGGTTCCGCCGTGCACTGCCTGCGGATCGACCGGGACGGCCTGGTCTACGTGTGCGATCGCGGCAACAACCGCTTTCAGGTGTTTCGCCAGGACGGCACGTTTGTCCGCGAAGCGTTCATCGCGCGCGAGACACCCGGCACCGGGTCCGTATGGGACATCGAGTTTTCCCCCGGGCAGCAGGAGTATCTCTACGTCGCCGACGGCAGCAATCAGAAGATCTGGGTGCTGCGGCGCGACACCCTTGAGGTCGTGACCTCGTTCGGCGAAGCGGGGAAGGAGCCCGGACGGTTCGCGACGTCCCTGCACGACATCACTGTGGACTCGAAGGGCAACCTGTACACCGGTGAAGCAGCAGCCGCCGGGCGGGTTCAACGGTTCCTGCTGAAAGGACGGTAGCGATGCGATCCTGCTATCGACCGGCCCTGCTTGTTCTGGGTCTCGGCTCTGCCCTGGCGGCTTCCGATCGGTTGCCGGCCGCGGGCGGCGACATCATCATCACGCCGCTCGTCCATTCGAGCGTGCAGATCGAGCACGCAGGCGTCGTGGTGCAGGTGGATCCGTGGAGCGCGGTTGACCTGTCGCACGCGCAGCAGGCGGATCTCGTCCTCGTCACCGACGACGTGGGTCACCATCTGGACCCGAAGGCGATCGCACGCCTGCGGAAGCCCGGCGCGGTGGTGGTGATGCCGGCAAGCGGGAAGGCAAGAATCGCTGACGGGACGGTGCTGCCGAACGGGGCGACGACGACCGTGGCCGGCGTGCTCGTCGAGTCCATCGCCGCTTACGACATCATCCCGGGCGAGCCGTCACACCCGAAGGGCGAGGCCAACGGTTACCTCATCACGATCGGCGGGAAGCGCATCTACTTTGCCGGCGTCACCGAGTGCGTACCGGAGATCAAAGCACTTCGGAACATCGACGTGGCGTTCATGCCGATGAACCTGCCCCTCGAGCGGATGACGCCGCAGGCGACGGCCGACTGCGTGAAGGCCTTCGGGCCCAGGATCGTCTACCCGTATCACTACGATCAGGACCTGGCCACACGAATCGGCCGCGGCGAGAAAGGCTCCGGCGGTTCCGTGCGCGGCTTCGACGTCCTGCGGAAGGCGCTCACGGGCGTGGCTGTGGACGTTCGCACCGGCGCCTGGTACTAGTCCCGACTCTACCCGAGCAGTTTCTCGCTGCAGAACCGCACGACCTGTTCCTCGGCCCAGTACCCGTCGCTGTGTGCGGTTGGGGCGGCGACAAAACCACAGTGCCCGCCATGCTCGGTGACCGTAACCGCGACGGCAGGATTGCCGATCACCTTCGCGTCACGGAAGGGCGCGGCCGGCACAAACGGATCATCCTCCGCGGTCAGGACGAAGGCGGGCACACGAACCCGGTCAATGAAGCGCATGGCGGCGGCGCGGTAGTAGTAGTCCTCCGCGCTGGCGAATCCGAAGTGCGGCGCCGTGTAGACCTCGTCGAAATCCCTGACGCTGTGCACATCGGCGAGCCTCGAGAGGTCGAACCGGCCCGGCCAGTGCCGCTCTTTCCGCCGCATGCGCGCCTTCAACTCCTTGGTGAAGTTCCACTGGTAGAGAAAATTCGACCGCCGCTCGAGCGCGTGGACGCACAGTGAGATCTCGAGAATCGGCGAGACAGCGGCGACGGCCTTGAGCGAGAGGGGCGGCGCGTCGCCGAACTCGCCGGCCAGCTTCAGGGCAAGGTTCCCGCCAAGCGAGTACCCCGCCACCGCGATCGAATGGACGCCGTCGGTCTGTTCCAACTCCGCGATGACGTGCCGGGCATCTGTTGTCAGGCCGGAGTGAAAGAGGCCCGGGGCCAGATGCTCCGTGCTGCCGCAGTTGCGCTGGTTGAGCCGGACGACGCTCAGCCCGCGCGCGAAGGCCTTCGCCGCCATGCCCCGCATGTAGTGGGCATCGCTCGAGGCATTGAGGCCGTGCAGGAGCAGCATCAGCGGACGATTGGCCCGATCGTCCTGCCAGTGCACATGCGCGAGCACACGCGTGTCCGGTGCCACGTCGAAGTACCTGACGGCCGGCTCTGGAAGCGCAGGGAAATGTCGGGGGCGCGCCCAGCTGAAGATCGTCTGCGCGTGGCCGCCCGCGATGCCGCGGCGTGGAGTGAACAAGCTTCTAGTTTCGCACCTGATGGCAGTGATAGCAGCCGAACGCGGACTGGGATCGATTGTACGTGTAACTCCGGGTGAAGTCGTAGGCCGGTCGATGGAGGAGCCGTGCCATTCCCGGCAGGACCACCTGACGCATGTAGGCGGCCTTGGTCTGGTTATCGAGTTCAGCGGCGTAGCCGTAGATGGCGTTTCGCATCTGGGGATCCATACCCGCGCTGAACACCTCCCAGCCCCGTTGACGCACGAGCGGCTCGGGAAGTGCGGCAACAGCAGGCATCGCCCACTCCCGGGCCTCCGGCTCGGCCCCGTGGCACGTGGCGCAGGTCACCCGCTCCGGGCCTCCCACGATAGGCGCCAGCGTGACCCTGGCCCACGGCATCACCTCGTCTTCCATGAAGCGGACGATGCCGTCACGATCCCGCTTGACGCCGGCTGGATAGATGGCGTCGTCAGCAGGAAACACCACCGGCGGCCCTTCGCCCTGCAGGGCGATGACGACTCCGAACACGACGGCGGCAAACGCGAAGCCGCCCACGAGGATGGGCCGGACCAGGCGGGAAAGGGGCGCGGGATCCCACGCCAGGGTGGCCCTGATGGCTTCGGCGTCGAGCTCCGCCCGTCGCCGATCGAGCAGAAGGGCGAGGACGGCGGCAACCTGCGGACCACGCCGGATGCCTCGGAGTATCAGCGGCCGCCGCCTGCTGTCCCTTGCCCGAATCGTGAGCGTCGTCGTCCGGAGCAGCCGATCGAGCGTGGACCGTGCGACATCGACATCCTCGATGTCGTCGAGCAGGAGCTCCCCGCTCCCCGCGGCCTCGCCACCCCGCGGTCCCGACTCGACGACGACGCGGAAGTCCGTCAGCGCGTACCGGCTCCGTGCGGGCCAGGCCGGGCGTCCGCTCCAGAGCAGCCGCTCCCACGGCAGCAGCAGCACCGGCAGGACCTCAGGGCGTGCCGAAGTTGACCTTCGGAACCTGCTTGGCTTCGGCAGGCACTTCGAAAAACGGATACTGATCGAAGCCGAAGATTGCGGCCGTCACGTTGCCTGGGAAGCTGCGAGTGGAGGTGTTGTACTCCTGCACGCGCTCGTTGTAGCGCATGCGTTCCACGGCAATGCGGTTCTCCGTGCCTGACAGTTCGTCCATCAGCCGGTTGAACTGCTCGTTCGCCTTGAGCTGCGGGTAGTTTTCGACAACAGCGAGCAGCCGGCCGAGAGCAGAGGTCTGCGCGTTTGCGGCCTCGATCTGTTCCTGCGGTGTCTTGGCCGCGAGTAACTGGGCGCGCGCGTCGGCGACGGACTTGAAGACCCCTTCCTCGTGAGCGGCGTAACCCTTGACGGTCTCCACCAGGTTGGGAATGAGGTCGCTCCGGCGCTGCAGCTGGCTCTGCACCTGCGCCCACTGTGCCTTGATGGCCTCGTCCTGGCTGACGAAGCGGTTGTAGGAGCAGCCGGTCAGCGGCAGCACCGACAAGGCCAGCACGATGATGCCGAGGGCCGTTCTGCGCGTCGTTTTCATGTCCGATCCTCCCGGGTCGCAACCGCCAGCGCACGAGCGCGAACGGTGCTTTGCGAATTGTACGATCACCAGCTGGCGCCGCCGCCTCCGCCGCCAGAGCGGCCGCCGCCGAAGCCACCGAAGCCGCCTCCAAAACCACCACCGCCGCCAAACCCGCCGCCGAAGCTGCCCCCGCCAAAGCCGCCTCCACCCCAGCCGCCGCCGAAGGGGCCCACGCCGCTCGACCACCCGCGCCTGTATCGCCGGCCTCTTCGCCCAGGGCCGCCCAGGCTCCGGCTGAGCAGCATGATCACGATGAAGATCACGAACATGGTCGTGGGCGAAATCGGAGCTCGGCGAGACCTTGAGCGGGGTACAGGGACGCCTTCGAGCGTGACATTCCGGCCCTGGGCGATTCGCCCGGCGATCTGCAGTGCTCCCGCGAGCAACCCTGCGCCGTAGTTGCCGGCCCGGAAAGCCGGCGCCATGCGATCACGGCTGACCTCTCCTGCAAAGCCGTCGGTGATCCATTCCTCCAGCCCGTAGCCGACTTCGACCTGGACCCGCCGCTCCTGGAGCGCGAGGAGGATCAGCACACCGTTGTCCTTGCCGCGCTCGCCGATACCCCGGCCGTGGTTCTCGAAGAGCTTGACCGCGTACTCGCGGATGTCGGCGTATGGCGCGTAGGTCGGGACGGTGACCACAACCATCACATCGCCGCTCGCGGCCTGCAGACGGCGGCTGAGGTCGTCGAGCGATCGCTCGGACGCCGGGTCGATCACGTTGGCGAGGTCGTGAACCGGCGCGGTGAGGTCCGGCAGCGCTGCGTCCTGCGCGTGGCCCGCCGTGCTCAGGGCCAGCAACGACCACACGCATGCGAGCGCTGCGTACCTCACGAATGTGTGACCGCGCCTCCCTGAGGCTCGGAGGCTATCGGGCATCGACCGTATTCCAGCGGTCCATCTGGGCGGTGAGGCGCTCCACCGCCTGGAGGTAACGCGGAAAGAGCTGCCGCGCTTCTTCGGAGGTTGGCGTGCGACCGCCGGCAAGCCTGACAATCTCACCGAAAGTCACCATCGTCCACGCGGAGCTCCTGCTCGACCAGCCGCGCTGCCGCGGCGGCATCGTGCGACGCCCCAGCGAGAAGCCCTGCGACGGTGCGCAACAGCGCCGCCAGGGCGGACGCCGACTCGCCGATGAGTTCAGCCACGGCGTCGCTGCGGCCGTGCGCCTCGAGGTATCCCTCGCGCAGGTGCAGCAGGTGGCTGCGAGCCTTCACTTCGCAGGCGTGCCGCAGATCGGCGCCGTCGATGCGCAGGCCCGCGAACGGGTCGTGACCGGCCACCACGGTGTGGTCGGCAATGATGGCCCCGAACTCCAACGGAAAGGCGTCGAGCGATTGTCCGAACTCGCCAGCCGTGATCAGCAGGGGCGTGGCGAGCCCTCGTGCGTGCCAGCCCGGCGTCCTTGCTGCGCAGCTGCGGAGATCGTCCGGCGTCAAGGCATCGACGAGCGCGAGCGTAGAGAGAGGCGCTGGCTGGACGCCACCTGCGTTTCCGTACACCACGAGGGACTGCAGACGCTTCCCGAAGACTTCGCGAAGCTCCTGTTCGAGCGTGCCGACCGCTTCCGGAATGGCCATGGACTGATTGTACGAGGGACTCTGGTCCTTGGTGCTTGGTCCTTAGTCCTTGGGCGGGCCTTGGTCCTTGGCTGTGCTTGGTCCCTGGTCCTTGGCGACTAACGAACGAGATTCACGCCGTCGAATGACCGATGCCGACCGGGGACCAAGGACGGCCGAAGGCCCAAGGACTAACGACCGCCCAAGGACCAAGCCCCAAGGACCAAGGACTAGAATGTAGAAATGCGCCTGCGCGAGTTGAACGTCGGATGCTTCGGCGGCGGCACCGGGTTGCCGAGCCTGCTCGGCGGCCTGAAGAACAACCCCTGGCTCCGTGCCGACGCCGTGGTGACGATGTTCGACAGCGGCGGGAGCTCCGGTGTGCTTCGCGACGAGCTTGGTGTGCTGCCACCCGGTGACATCCTGAAGTGCGCGCTCGCCCTGTCACGGAACGCCCGCGAGGCGCGCCGCGTGCTCCTGGCGCGGCTGCCGACTCTCGAAGACTCCCGGCTCGGCGGCCACACGGGCGGGAACCTGCTGTTGTCGATGATGCAGCGCTACAGCGGCGATTTTCTCGATGCGATCGATGGCTTGCGGGCCCTGCTCGGTTGCAGGGGCCGCGTCTGGCCCGTCAGCGTGCAGCAGGCTTCGGTCTGCGCGGAGTACGGCGACGGCTCGGTCACGCGAGGTGAATTGGAGGTCGATGCCGGACAGTCGTCAGGACGATTTATCCAGCGGATTTGGCTCGAGCCCGCAGTGGAAATCCACCCGGCGGTCTCCGCGGCCATTACCAGGTTCGACGCGGTGATCATCGGCCCGGGGAGCTTCTACACCAGCCTCCTGCCGATTTTCCTCGTTCGCGGAGTGGCCGAGGCGCTCAAGGAGATGAAGGGCCCGGTCGTGCTTGTCGCAAACCTGCTGACCGAAGGCCGCGGGATGCTCGGCTTTACCGCTGCCGATGCGATACGTCAGCTCGAAGACACCATCGAGCGTCCAGTAGACGTTGTGATGACCAATACGCGTTGGCCCTCTGCCGATGTGCTGGCGCGATACGCCGTCGAGCACAAGGAGCCGCTCGCCACCGGCACGCTGCCCGCGCACTGCGAGCTGGTTGGCGGCGAGTTCTGGACCGGCGAGATCGCCCGCCACGACCGCCTGCGCCTGGCATACGCGGTCTGGAGCGTGCTGTCCCGCCGGTTGCTGAACGACGACTAACCGCAATGACGATGCAGGAGGCGATATGAAAGTAACCACGGCCCTGACAGTGGCAGCCGCGCTCGTCGTCGGGTTTGCAGCGGGGCAGGCCAGTGCGCCGCAGGCCGCGCAGACCGCTGGTGGCGCCCAGGCAGGCCCGAAGCCTGCGTACCTCGTGGTCAGCAGCCGCCCCATTCAACCCGACAAGATGGGCCCCTACCGCGCAGCCGCCGTGCCGCTTGCCCGCGCCGCCGGCATGGAGATGCTGGCGAGCGGCGACCCCGCCACCCATGTGCTGGAGGGCAAGTGGCCCCACGCAGGCGCGCTGTCCATTGAGAGATACCGATCGATGGACGAGCTGATGAAGTTCTGGAATTCCGCAGGCTATCAGGAAGCCAAGAAGCTCCGTGCGGGTCTGTCTGAAATGAACTTCATCGTGGCCATCGAAGGCCGCTGACAGCGGCCCGTGTCGACGGCCGGAAGGACCCGCACTATCGCCTGGCGCGCTTGCGGGCGGGCTTGTTCGACTGCCACGTGGCGGGCGCGTCTTGCCCGAGAATATCCTCGAAGCTGCCGCCGCTCTTGACGCTGTTGGGAGCAAACTCGGTGATGTCGAGATCGCCCGACCACTCGTCACGGTGCTTGATGAGCAGCCAGCTTCGGCCTTCGCTGCCTGCGCGTGCCCCCGCGTAACGTCCGCTGGTCTTCACCAGCACCCAGGATCCCTTCAGCTTGTACCCGTCGAGCGTGAACTTGAGGTCGCCCTTCTTGAGCGCGGCGTCCACGTCCTGTACCTCTGGTGTCCACGTGCCACGGTCCCAGAGCATGACGATGCCGGCGCCGTAGCCTTCGGGGATGACCCCTTCGAACTCGCCGTACTCGATCGGGTGATCCTCGACATGCATCGCCAGCCGCTTGGTCTTCGGATCGAGCGACGGCCCCTTGGGAACCGCCCACGACAGCAGCACGCCGTTGTGCTCGAGACGGAAGTCGTAGTGCAGGTGGCTGGCCTGGTGCTTCTGGACGCAGAAAAATCGGGTGGAGGTCTTGCGTTTCTTGACGGTCCCGGCAGGCTCTGGGGTCTTCGCGAAGTTTCGCTTCTTCTTGTATTCCTCGAGGGCCATCTACTTTGCGCCGTGCATCATCCGCGTGAATCGCCCGGACAGGACCAGCAGCAAGAGGCCGGCGGCGATCGGCAGGATGCTGACGGCCCCGAACAGCTGGCTGAGCGGCATCTCTTCGTAGAAGCCGGCCAGCTGGCCGGCGATGTAGTTGCCGACCGATGCGCCGAGAAACCAGACGCCCATCATCAGGCTCGCAATGCGTGCCGGAGCGAGCTTGGTCATCGAGCTCAGGCCTACCGGGCTCAGGCAAAGCTCCGCCATCGTGTGGGTCAAGTAGGTGGCAATCAACCACAGCGGGCTGACCTGGCCCCCGTTGGCCGAGGCGATGGCTGCCGGCACGAGAATGATGAAGCCCAGCCCCGCTCCGATGAGACCGTACGCGAACTTGGTGGGGCTGGCGGGCTCGCGGGGGCCCAGCGTGAGCCACAGCCACGCAAACACCGGCGCGAGCGCGATGATGAAGAGCGCGTTCGCCGACTGGAACCAGCTCGAAGGGAACGACACTCCGGCGACCTCGTTCCTTACGCTGCGATCCGCAAACAGGTTGAGCGTTGATCCGGCCTGTTCGAAGACCGACCAGAAGATCGCCGCCGCCAGGAAGAACACGCCGACGACGTAGAGGCGGCCGCGCTCTTCGGGTGTCCACGACTTGTCCAGATACAGCCACGCAAAGAACGCGACGGTGCCGATGAGCAACAGATAACCGACGGCCTCCGCAACCTGCGAGGCGCTGACGTTGACGACGCCCAGGCCAATCAAGGCGCCCGCAAGAACAAGGGCTCCGAGGGTCACGCCGCCCCAGAGCTTGGCGCTCTGGCGCAAGGCCGCCGAGGCCGCAGGAGACTCGGCCGGCGTGGCCGTCAACCCCGCCGTTCCGAGATTGCGGGCTCCCATCACGTACTGGACCACGCCGAACACCATGCCGATGCCGGCGGCGCCGAATCCCAGGTGCCACGAGACACGCTGTCCGAGATATCCGCACACCAGCGGCGCCAGGAACGCGCCGAGGTTGATGCCCATGTAGTAGATCGAGAACCCTGCATCGCGCCGGCTGTCGCCTGCCTGGTACAACTGACCCACCAGGACGCTGATGTTCCCCTTGAGAAGCCCCGTGCCAATGACGATGAGGCAGAGGCCGAGATAGAAGGTCGCGAGCGAAGGAATGGCCATGCTGAAGTGGCCACTGGCGATGAGGATTCCGCCGAAGAGCACCGCCTGCCGCTGTCCGATCAACCGATCCGCGATCCAGCCGCCCGGCACCGTGAACAGGTACACCATGGCCGTGTAGAGGCCGTATACCGCGCCCGCCGTCGCCGTGTCGAAGCCCAGGCCGCCGGTGGCCGGCGCCGCCGTCATGAAGAGGATGAGCAGCGCGCGCATGCCGTAGTAGCTGAAGCGCTCCCACATCTCGGTGAAGAAGAGCGTCGACAGGCCGCGCGGGTGCCCGAAGAATGCGCGATCCGAAGTGTCCGGAGCGAGTGTCGCCGTCGCCATGCCCGGAGTCTAGCAGACGTTGTGTCACAATGCGGAGGTGCGCGCGCTGCTCGTCTCGACCTACGACCTGGGCCGCCAACCCTTCGGTCTGGCGTCGCCGGCAGCCTGGTTGCGGCGTGACGGGCTCGAAGTCCACATGGTGGATCTGGCCCGGGAAAAGCTCCCGATCGATCGGGTCCGGCAAGCGGATCTCATCGCCATTCACCTCCCGATGCACACGGCGACACGCCTCGCCGAGCCCGTGATTCAAAAGATGCGGAGCCTCAACCGCTCCGCACGGCTGTGCGCGTATGGGCTGTACGCGCCGCTCAATGCCGACTGGCTTCGCGCGCTCGGTGTGGACGATGTGCTGGGCGGCGAGTTCGAAGAGGCCCTGTCGCGGATCGCACGCGGCCTCGCCCTCGGTGAGCAGGGCACGGAGCCGGCGGCTTCCGAAGCAACCGTGAACCCTCCGCTCCCGCGCCTGCAGTTCCTGGTACCCGACCGGGTGGGCCTCCCGCCGCTCGGGCGATACGCGACGTTGCAGGTGGGCGACGAGCACCTCACCACCGGGTATACGGAAGCCAGCCGCGGCTGCCGCCATCTTTGTCGTCATTGCCCGGTCGTGCCGGTCTACCGCGGCCAGTTCCGCGTGGTGCAGCCGGAAGTCGTGCTGGCGGATGTCGCGGCCCAGGTGGCGGCCGGTGCGCAGCACATCACCTTCGGCGACCCCGACTTCTTCAACGGACCGACCCACGCACTGCGCATCGTGGAAGCCCTGCACGAAGCGCATCCGGACGTCACGTACGACGTGACGATCAAGGTGGAGCACCTGCTGCAGCACCGGGACCTCGTCACGCGCCTCCGCTCGACCGGCTGTCTGTTCGTGACGAGCGCCGTGGAGTCGCTCGACGACCGCACGCTGGCGATTCTCGACAAGGGCCATACGCGGCAGGACGTTCTCGACACCGTGGCGCTCTGCAGGGACGCCGGCCTGACGCTGGTGCCGACGTTCGTGGCATTTCACCCGTGGCAGACGCTCGAGGGGTACTGCGATCTCCTGCGGGTGATTGAAGCGGAGGACCTCGTCGAGCACGTGTCGCCCATTCAGCTGACGATCCGGTTGCTCATCCCCCAGGGGTCACGTCTTCTCGAGACCGACGAGGTCCGCCGCCTGCGGCTCTCGTTCGATCCGGCGACCCTCGCCTACCGCTGGGCGAACGCCGATCCACGCGTTGATGCCCTTCACGAGGAGGTCTCGGCACTGGTCGGCTCGAGCCTGGCATCGGTCCGGCGCGACGTGTTCGATCGGATCATCACGCTGGCGCACGCCCGCGCGGGTCTCACGCGTCCCGGTCCGCCGCCGCTCGCGCGGCTCCGCCCGGCCGCCGTGCCCTTCCTGAGCGAGCCCTGGTACTGCTGCGCTGAGCCGAATCCCGATCAGTTGCACTTGCTCTGATGTCGCGTGTGCTGCTCCTGGCCACGACAACCGGGTACCAGACGCGGGCGTTCGGCGATGCAGCGGAGCGGCTCGGTGTCGAACTGGTCTTCGGCACCGATCGGTGCGACGTTCTCGAGGACCCGTGGATGGATCGGGCGATTCCCATCCGGTTCCACGACGAGGCGGAATCCACGGCAGCGGTTCTGGAAGCGGCCCGATCGCGCCCGATCGACGGCGTGCTCGCCGTGGGCGATCGTCCGACCGTCATCGCCGCGCTCGTGCTCGAGGCGCTTGGCCTGCCCGGGCACGGCGCCGAAGCGGCGGCCGCGGCCCGCAACAAGCAGCGGACGCGCGAGCGGCTGCACCGTGCAGGCCTGCCCGGTCCCGGGTTCGTGACACGGCCCCTGAGCACCGATCCCAAGACACTGCTCGAGGCCGTCACGTTCCCGTGCGTCGTGAAGCCGCTGGCGCTCTCGGGCAGCAGAGGCGTCATGCGCGCCGACAATCTGCCGGAGTTGATGGCTGCCTTCGATCGGCTGCGAGCCATCATGCAGGCGCCGGATGTCCGGAAAGATCGCCTGGACGCGCACGACTATGTGCTTGTCGAGGACTTCGTTCACGGGCGTGAATTTGCGGTCGAAGGGGTGTTGAACCACGGGTCGCTTCACGTGCTGGCGATCTTCGACAAACCCGATCCGCTCAACGGCCCGTTTTTCGAAGAAACGATTTACGTCACACCATCGCGGGCCTCGAGAGAGCTGCAGCAGGCCATCGTCGCAGCGGTTGGCCTGGCGGTGCGTGCGATCGGCCTGTCGCACGGTCCGATCCACGCCGAGGTGCGCGCGAGCGAACCGGGGTCGGTGACCGTTCTGGAGGTGGCCGGGAGACCGATCGGCGGGCTGTGCGCGCGAACGCTGCGCTTCTGGCAGAAGGCCGGACGGGCGTCTCTCGCCGAGCCCGTGTCGCTCGAGGAGCTGCTGCTGCGGCATGCGCTGGGAGAGTCGACTGACGACTGGCGCCGCGAAGAGATCGCGTCCGGTGTGATGATGATCCCGATTCCACGCGCGGGCGTCTACCGGCGCGTCGCCGGAATCGACGAGGCCAGGACGATACCGCTCGTGGAGGACATCCGGATTACGGCCAAGCCGGACCAGGTGCTCGTCCCGCTCCCCGAGGGGGCGAGCTATCTCGGGTTCATCTTCGCAAGAGGAAAGGCGCCCGCGCTCGTCGAGAGGGCACTCAGGGACGCCCATGCCCGCCTGGAGTTCACCGTAGACCCCGAAGTGCGGGTGTTACAATCACCCCATGGCTAATTGTGGCGGGCCGCCTTCGGCCCAACCCGCGGGCAACAAGAGCGGCCGGAAGGTCTTCTGCGTGAAGTTCCAGAAAGACTTGCCGGGGCTCGATACGGCGCCGTGGCCGGGCGAGCTGGGCCAGCGGATCTTCGAGAACGTCTCGATGGACGCGTGGAAGCTTTGGGAAGACCGCATGAAGATGATCCTGAACGAGTACCGCCTGATGCCGTGGCAGAAGGAAGCGCAGGATCTCGTTGCCAAGCACATGGAAGATTTCTTCTTCGGCGAGAGCGCGGCTCTGCCCCCGGGGTTCGTGCCGCAGCAGGCGAAGTAACTGACACACTGACTCAATGCCTGAACCGGAAGCACTCCATAGGGCGTGCTGGTACAGCCGGCGGACTCCAACGATCCCTCACGATCTCGGGTGTCACACGATCGAAGACGGTCAGCTGCTGTTTTGCGGGCATCCGATGTGGTTCCCCGTCGTGGGTTACCAGTTCGATATCCGGAATTGCTCCTCCTGCGACTACTTCAGACCCACCAGCCGCAGCGCCTCAGCGGCGCTGAGCCGGTAGCTCGTCAGCGAATACATTCGCTACTCGGCGCCAGCCCTTCTGTAGCAAACCGCTGCAACGTGGGCAGGCCTCTGCCTAACTTATCCCTCCAGATCGCCTGAATCCCCCCAAAACCGCGCAGTCACCGGCTCAGGCGGTGGCACAGTCTTTGTAATTTCAATTTCACATGTCGCGAGATCCTGATGACGATCGCGATGAGGACGAGGCGCCGGAAACTCCGCTTGATGAACCGCCGCCCGTGCCAGTGCAGGATCCGCCGCCAGAGCCCGACCCGAGTCCGTATGTCGTGACGGTTTCGCGACGGTAGGACACGAACGTAAAGGAGAGCACTCATGACCAATGAACGCCGGGAACGACGCGGTTTCGCGTCCATGTCACCTGAGAAACAGCGTGAGATTGCCAGCAAGGGCGGCCGCGCGGCCCACGAGAAGGGGACGGCCCACGAGTGGACGGCTGACGAAGCGCGAAATGCCGGCCGGAAGGGCGGCCAGGTGAGCCGCGGTGGCCGTGGGCGCCTTGTTGAGCCCGCATCGACCGCGCCGTGCGCCGGATGTCATGCCGCTGCCCTCGGGCTCGGATTTCGACGGTCAGTCCTGAACCGAGTGGAGCGTCCCAATGTCTGTTGAAACGAGCCGACGCGTCGGTCGGACCGAAGGCCACACGCCTCGGGGTCGTGCACGGCTTGCCCAGAGCAGCCACAAGCACGGTGGCGCTGAGCGATTTTTCGCCAGCAGCCACGGCGTGAGCCCCGCCCCGATGCTGGCCGCCGGCTTCGATGACACCGTGGAGGCGGATCTGATTTTCCAGCGCCACTCGGTCGTCTCCTGCGCCGGCGCGCGAAGCGTGCTCCGGCCGTAGCACTCCTCACAACCCTCTGGGGCGGGCGGTCGCTCGGATGAGCGTTCGTCCGCCCCTCCACGCTGCCTTTCCGTCTGCATGCGATATCGTTCAGACGTGGCCACGCGCGTCGAGCGCACCCGACTGCCGTCATTCCTGCTCCTCCTGCTCCTGGCGGCGCTCACAGCGTGTCGAGAGGAGGGCAGTGTGACCGTGCGCCAGCTGACCTTCGTCGGTGTGACCGCGGTCGACGAGGGGCGCCTGCGCGGGGCGCTCGCCACGCGCCAGAGCTCCCGGCTGCCGTGGGGCCGGCAGAACGTGTTCGACAATGCCCGTTTCGACGAGGATCTCAAGCGGATCTCGGCTTTCTACGCTGACCGCGGCTATCCCGACGCGCGCGTCACCGCGTTCGACGTCAAGCTGAACGATCAGCAGGACGGCGTGGACGTGACGGTGACCGTCGACGAAGGCACGCCGATCCCCGTGAGCTCGATCGACTTCGTCGACTTCGCGGTTCTCCCGCCGGATCGGATCGGCAGCCTCAGGGAGCGGACGCCGCTGATTGTCGGCGCGCCGCGCGATCGTGAGCACGTCACGGCCACGCTGGAGCTCGCAGTGGCCGAGCTCCGCGAACACGGATATCCCTATGCCACCGTCTCGGCTTCCGAGAGCAGCGGCGCGAGCGGGCGCGAGGCGGAGCTGGTGTTCACGGCCGTACCCGGTGTGCTGGCGCGTTTCGGCGCCGTGGAGATCGTCGGGCAGCAGAGCGTAGGCGAGCAGGTCATCAGACGGAAGCTCGGCTACCGGGCGGGGGAGCTGTACCGCCGGAGCCTGGTGCAGGATTCCCAGCGCACGCTGTACGGCCTCGAGCTCTTTCAGTTCGTCAACATCGAGATCGTCGACCCGGAGAAGCAGGAGCCCGAGGTGCGGACGCGCGTCACGGTCGTTGAAGGACGCCATCAGCGCGTCAACTTCGGCGTCGGATACGGCACCGAGGACAAGGCTCGCGTGCAGGGCGACTACCGGCACGTCAACTTTCTCGGCGGGGCACGGACCGCCGGTGTGGAGGGCCGATGGTCCTCGCTGGATCGCGGCCTGCGCGCCAGCTTCAATCAGCCGTACGTCTTTGCCCCGCATTTCTCCGCAGGACTCGAAGGGCAGCTGTGGCGTACCGTCACACCCGCATACGAATCGCGAGTGGCCGGCGGACGCACGACGCTCACACATCAGGCCAATCCCCGCTCGGCGTGGGCAGTGTCCTTCGGCAGCGAGTACACCAGCAGCTCTGTCTCGGAGTCGGCGCTGAACGACCCAACGCTCGTGGACGACCTGATCGCGCTCGGCCTCGATCCGACGACCGGCCGCCAGGAAGGGACGCTCAACGGGGTTGCGTTTGACATCAACCACTCGACGACCAACAACCTGCTGGACGCTCGCCGGGGCTACCAGGTGGGGGTCCACGTGGAAGCGGCGGGATCGCTGCTGCCAGGCACGTTCAACTTTACGGCCGTCTCCTTCGACGCGAGGCACTTCCTCCCGCTGGGCGAACGCTTCGTGGTGGCCACGCGCCTCCAGGCGGGCAACATCAACCCGAACGCCGACGACCCCGGCAATGTGCCGTTCTCGAAGAAATACCTGCTCGGCGGCTCGACGAGCATCCGCGGGTGGGGGCGCTACGAGGTCAGTCCGCTCGGTGGTGAAGGTACGCCGATCGGCGGGAACTCCATGATCGCGTTTACCTCAGAGCTCCGTGCGATCGTCTGGGGCAATCTGGGCGGCGTCCTCTTCATCGACGGCGGCAATGTCTGGGAGTCGGACTGGAGCATCGACCTGAACGACTTGCGGTATGCCGTCGGCGCGGGCCTTCGCTACACGACACCGGTCGGCCCCATCCGTCTCGACTGGGGCTACCAGCTCAACCCGATCGAGGGCCTGCTCGTGGACGGACAACCCCAGTCGCGCCAGTGGCGCGTTCACTTTTCGATTGGGCAGGCGTTTTGAACTAACGACTTCGGTTTAACGTTCAAAGTTCAAGGTTCAAAGTTCAAGGTGCGTGTTCGAGGTTCGAGGTTCGAGGTTCGCGATGCCATGTTGCGCCTGGGTGCAAACCTTGAACTTTGAACGTTGAACCTTGAACCTTGAACCGACGGACTCAGGCAACCGGCAGCGACGCCACCTGCACACGGGCATCGTTGAAGCAGGCGCCGCCGCCCAGGTCGGTGAGCGCGTCCGGCACGAGCGCAGTGCCGGTGACGCCGTTCCTCGAGCTTCGCCGCCACATGCCCTTTGGCAGGGACACAGTGCCGGGCCTGATCGTCGGCAGCACTTCGAGCGTGCTGTGGACCTCTCCGAGTTCGTTGAAGATGCGCACGCCGTCGCCGTTGCTCAACCCTCTGGCCGCCGCATCCTCCGGGCTCATCGTCAGCTTGACCTCGGGCCGTGGAAGTTCGCCGAGGGTCGAACTGATCGTCCGCTCGCTCGCCGGCGAGATGAGGGTCAGCGGAAAGCGCTCCGTCGCAGGATCCGCCTGGAACCGATACAGGCCCGCAGGTGCGCTCGTTTCCAGCGCGGCCGGAAACAGGTCGACCTTCCTGTCGGGCGTGTTCGGGAACACATCCACGAACTGTACGGGCCGGTCGCCGAACGTCGGCGAGGGCCGGGCGCCCGCGCGCAGGTCGTCTCCGATGGTACCGGGCAGGGCATCGAGGATCTTGACGAGCAGATCGAGCTCCCCTTCCGCGTCGTCCTCGCCGGCGACGCCCAGGCGCGACGAAAGCTCGCCGAAGACGTCGGCGTTCGCTCGCGCCTCTCCGACAGCCTCGATGACGGGCTTGCCGAGCTCGATGTTCAGCGGTCCGTACGCTTTCGCAAAGTCATATCCTTCGAGAAATGTCGTCGCCGGAAGGATGACATCCGCGTACAGCGCCGTGTCGGTCATGACCTGCTCGAAGACGACCGTGAAGAGATCTTCCCGCTCGAGCCCGCGCACCACACGGTGCTGATCCGGCACGGTCGCGACGGGATTGCAGTTGTAGACGAACAGCACATCCACGGCGGGGTCGCGGTACTCGGTCAGCGCCCTGCCAAGATGGTTCATGTTGACGATGCGCGTGCCTGGCTCGGGAGCATTGATCCACGGGCGCTCGATGCCCCATGAAGCGGAGTTGCTCATCGAATAGCCGCCCCCGCGCACTCCGAACTTCCCGCCGACCGAAGGCAGCGCCAGTACCGCGAGCGCGGCATTGCCGCCATTCCGGTTCCGCTCGAGGCCCCATCCGCAGCGGATGAGCGCCGGCGAACTGCTCGCGTACATCTCGGCGGCGCGTGCAAGCAGGGCTGGCTCGATGCCCGCGACCTCCGCGGCCTTCTCGATGGTCCACGGCTCGGCTCGCTCGCGGAGCCGATCGGCGCCTCGGGTGTGTTCCGCCAGGAAGGCCGTATCGGCAAACCCGTGCTCGAACAGATAGCGATGCATCGCGAGCGCGACCACGACATCAGTGCCCGGCCGCACCGGGAGATGCAGGTCGGCCACTCGTGCAAGCGGTGTCGCGCGCGGATCGATGACGATCGTCTTCGTGCCGGCCTTCCTGGACTCGAGCAGATACGGGACGAGATGAATGCCTGAGGCCGACGGGTTGACGCCCCAGAGGATGACGAGGCTCGCCGCCGGATAGTCCTGATACGTCACCGACGGCATCTTGCCGTAGAGCGCCATGTTGGCCGCGCCGGTCGGCGCTGCGCAGAGCGTGCGGGCCAGACGCGACGTGCCGAGCCGGCGCCACAAGGTTGCATCCAGATTGTCTTGCGTGAGGAGGCCGTTCGATCCGCCGTACGAGTAGGGCAGGATGGACTCGCCACCAGACGCGGCCTTCGCGGCACGCATGCGTTCTGCAACGAGCCCCAGCGCTTCGTCCCATGTCGCGCGCTCGAACCGGCCTTCGCCTTTGCGGCCCTTACGAATACCCGGGTGCAGGAGCCGATCGGCGCCGTAGACGCGATCGCCGAACTTCCTTACCTTCGCGCAGATGTAGCCGCCCGTCACGGGATTACTGTTCGCGCCGTCGATCTCCACGATCTTGCCGTGGTGCACGGTGACCGAGAGGCTGCAGGCGTCAGGGCAGTCCAGGGGACACGCCGATTCGACGACCGAGGCGGGGCCGCCGAGCGGGACCGAACGCTCCCGCGAGCTGGCATGAGAGGGCATGCCGGTACGATAGCATTTTCCCGTGCAGCGAGTCGTGATCCTGGGCGGCGGTTTCGGGGGGTTGCACGCCGCGCGCGCGCTCGCCGCCGCGCCGGTGAGCGTGACCCTCATCGACCGGCACAACTACCACTTGTTTCAGCCGTTGCTGTACCAGGTGGCGACCGCGTCCTTGTCACCTGCCGACATCGCGTCGCCCATCCGCTGGGTCCTGCGTCATCAGCAGAACGTGCGTGTGCTGCTGGCGAATGTCCGGACCATCGACGTGGCTGCGCGCCGCGTCGTGCTGGACGGCGGACCGGGCGACGAGGCGGTGGAGTACGACTATCTGATCGTGACCACCGGGGCGACGCATGCGTATTTCGGCCACCCCGAGTGGGCATCCCGTGCTCCAGGGCTGAAGACGCTCGACGATGCCCTGGAAATCCGGCGGCAGGTGCTGCTCGCATTCGAAGCGGCCGAGCGCACATCCGATCCGGTGGCACAGCGCCGGCTGCTCACCTTCGTGATCGTCGGCGGCGGGCCCACCGGTGTTGAACTGGCCGGAGCCCTCGCCGAGATTGCGCGGCGCAGCTTGCGAAAGGACTTCCGCAACATCCGCCCCGAGTCTGCTCGCATCGTTCTCCTCGAGGGCAGTCCGAACGTGCTCGGCACGTTTTCGCCGCCCCTCGCTGGCGCGGCCAGGGAGTCGCTGCGGCAACTCGGCGTGGAGGTGCGGACCGGTTGCCTTGTGATCGGCGTCGACGAGCAGGGCGTTACGTGGCGCACAGCGAGCACCGGCGGGACGCCGGAAGGCGTGGAGCGCCTCGAGGCGAAGACCGTGCTGTGGGCCGCAGGCGTGGCGGCGTCGCCACTGGCGGCATCGCTCGGTGTGCCCCTCGATCGCGCCGGCCGTGTGCTTGCGGAACCGACCCTGGCCGTGCCCGGCCGCCCAGGCGTCTTTGTCGCCGGCGATATCTGCGCGCTCTCGCAGGACGGCCGGCCGCTGCCCGGTGTGGCACAGGTGGCCATGCAGGGCGGCGCGCATGCGGCCAGAAACGTCCTGCGGGCGATTGCCGGCGAGGATCTGCGGCCGTTTCGTTACCGCGACTACGGGAACATGGCGACAATCGGCCGCGGCTCGGCAGTCGCCGACATCGGCCGGCTTGAAACATCGGGCTTCGTGGCCTGGCTGCTCTGGCTCTTCATCCACATCGTCTCGCTCATCGGCTTCCGCAACCGCGTTGCCGTGCTTATGGAGTGGGCCTGGGCGTACCTCACGTTCCAGCGCCGTGTGCGGCTCATCACGGGAGGCAGGCAGCCGGAAGGCTGAGGGCGGCCCGAAGACGGGGTAAGATGGCCTTCGGTTCCAGCCGAACATGCGCGCCGCCGTCGTGGTCGTGGGAGATCTTGGGCGGAGTCCCCGCATGCAGTATCACGCGCTCGCGCTGGCGGAGAGCGGCGTGGAGGTCGACCTCGTCGGCTACAAAGGCGCCCCCCTCCCGAAGTTCCTCACCGAGCACCTGCGGGTGGCCGTGCACCGCCTCGACGAGGCTCGGTGGCGCTACCAGGCCAGCTCGCGCTCGAAGATCATCTACGGCGGGCTTGCGGCGCTCGACGCCGTGCGCGCGAGCTACCGGCTGCTGAGCGCGCTCATGCGGATTCCCAGGCCCGATCTGCTGCTCGTCCAGACGCCGCCGTCGTTGCCGACGCTCCAGGTGGTCTGGCTGGTGTCGCGGCTTCGAGGCGCGCGGTTGGTGCTCGACTGGCACAACCTCGGCTACTCGATCCTGGCGCTGAGGCTCGGGCGCCGGCATCTGGCCGTGCGGATGGCGAGGTGGCTCGAGCAGCACACAGGACGCCGGGCACATGCGCACCTCTGCGTGTCCCGCGGCTTTGCGCGATTCCTGGCGGACCGTTTCAAGATCCAGGATGTGCGCGTGCTCTACGACCGGCCGGCGTCCGCTTTCGTTCCCGTGGAGCGCACCGAGCGGGAGCAGATTCGACAGGCGCTGTTCTCGCGGCTCGAGATCCGCGGAGCGGCGCCGTCGGGTTCATTGTGTGCCCCACGAGCTGGACGGCTGACGAGGACTTCGATGTCGTCATCGAGGCAGTCGGGTACCTCGAGGATCGGATCCGCGGCTGGGAGGCTGGCCATCCGAGCCGGCGATTCACGGACCTGGTGATTCTGGTGACCGGCGACGGCAACCGCCGCGCCGAGTTCGAGCGCCGGTTCGCGGGCCTTCCGGCGCGCCGGGTGGCGCTGCGTACCCGCTGGCTCGATCCGGAAGACTATCCGCGGATCGTGGGCAGCGCCGACCTCGGTCTTTGCCTTCACCGATCGTCGTCTGGCATGGACATCCCGATGAAGGTCGCCGACCTCTTCGGCGCCGGCGTCCCGGTCATGGCGCTCGACTATGGGGCCTGCCTTGCCGAGCGCGTCCGCCACAGCGTGAACGGTCTCTTGTTCAACAATCCGCGCCAGCTGGCGGAGCTCCTCTTCGACCTGTTCGAAACATTCCCGGCGTCCACGACCTCGCTGGATCGGCTGCGCACGGGCGCCAGGCGCTCGGCCCATCCGACCTGGGAGGACGGATGGAAAACGGACGCGAAGCCCATCCTGATGCCCTGATCGATGGATCTGCGACAGCTCGAGATTCTGCAGGCGATTGCCGAGACCGGATCGTTCACGGCCTGCGGCCGGAAGCTTCACGTGTCGCAGTCGGCAATCAGCCGGCAGATCGCCCTCCTCGAAGAGGAGCTGGGTGAACCGCTGTTCCTCCGCGTTGGCCGCCAGGTGCGGATGACACCTGCCGCGGAGAGCCTGGTGCAGCTCGGCCAGCGCGTCTTCCAGGATGTGCGCGATACAGTGGGCGCCATCACCGATCGCACACGATCGCTCGCAGGTACGCTCAGGCTCGCCGGCGGCATGACGGTTTGTCTGTACGTGTTTCCGCCGCTGCTGAAACATCTCAAGCGCGTGCATCCGCAGCTCGATGTCCGGGTGACCGTGGCGACTGCGGGCCGATCGGTCGAGGAGATCCGCAACGGTCAGGTCGATGCCGGCCTCCTGACGCTGCCCGTCGAGGAGTCGGACCTGGTCACGGTGCCGGTGTTGCGCGAGGAACTGCTTCTCGTGACCATGCCCACGCATCCGCTCGCGAAGCGGCGGCGGATCCTGCCGGCGGATCTGGCGGGGCAGCCGTTCGTGCTCTTCGAGGCCGGCTCAGCCACCCGCCGTGTGATCGACTCGTTCTTCGTCACCGAGAAGATCGAGCCGACGATTGTGATGGACACCGAGAACGTCGAGATCATCAAGGCGATGGTCAAGACCGGGCTGGGCATCGGCATCGTGCCGTATCAGGCCATGGCGCGGGAGGTGCGCGCCGGGCAGTTCTTCTGCGCGCGGATCGAGGGCCACGAGCTGGTGCGCGAAACCGGCTGGGTCTACGCCAGGGCCAATCGCGTTCCGCGCATCGTGCACGAGCTGCTCGCGGCGTTCGATGCCATCAAGGAGCGGCTGCAGGCTGCTCCGAAGCGGCTGTAGCCGCCGCCGGCACCGTGAGCGAGAACACGGTCCGGCCTGGCTGGCTCGCGACCGTGATGTGGCCGCCGTGACGCTCGACGATCGCTTTCACGATCGACAGGCCGAGGCCGCTCCCTCCTGACGGCGAATCCACGGTTCGCGATGCCTCGGCCTTGTAGAAGCGATCGAAGACGTGGGGCAGGTGCGCCGGATCGATGCCCGGGCCGTTGTCGGTCACCGCGAGCGTCACGCCGTCCGGAGCAGGTCGAGCGCTCAACGCGATCGCCGTGCCGCGCGGCGCGTAGCGCGCGGCGTTGGCCGCCAGGTTCTGCAGGGCCTGTTCAAGGCGGTCGCGATCGCCATGCACCAGCTCGGCGCCTGGCGCGATCGATGCGGCAATGTCCACGCCGGCGTCCGCGCACGCTCGCAGCTGCCGCGACTGCACGCGTTCGAAGAGCGCCGCGACCGGCACTTCGCCGGCTACAAACGACCCGCCGCCGCCTTCGAGCCGTGCCAGATCGAGCAGGTCGCCGATGATGCGCTCGAGCCGCGACGTTTCGTCGCCCAGGATGCCCAGGTAGCGCGTCCGCGTGCTCTCGTCGATCGCCATGTCCGGCATCGTCAGCGTCTCGAGGAATCCGCGCATCGCGGTGACCGGCGTGGTCAGCTCGTGCGAGACGTCGGCGAGGAGTTGCCGCCGGGCTTTGTCCGAAGCGGCGAGCGCATCCGCGCGGGCTTCGAGATCGTCGGCCATCGAGTTGAAGGCCGTCGCGACTGCCGCCACCTCGTCGCCGCCCTGATCCGGGGCCCGGGCGGTCAAGTCGCCGGCGCCGAACTGACGCGCCGCATGCTCGACCGCACGCAGGCGCCGCCGGGCCGGGCCGAACACGATGAGCGTGGCCAGGAGCGCGCCGATGACGAGCGCCCCGGCGGCGACTGGCGCGAGCGTTGGCGCGTACCGCGCCAGCAGAAACGCGAACGGTGGCTGGGGCGGGACCGCGACGACCCCGGTCACCGTCCCGTTGACGACAATTGGCCACGGGCGGATCCCGCGCAGGCCGGGATCGATTGGCCCGGGTCCGCCAGGTCCCCGAGGTCCCCCGAAGCGCCCGGGCTCGTCCGGAGGCGGAAAGCGGCGTCCAGGGCCGCCCTCGGGCCCCTCACGCCCCTCGCCTGGCGGCGGTCCCATCGGCCCGCGGCCGTCGGGTGAGAAGGGCGGCGGCCCAGGCCGGAACCGCCCGCGGCCGGACCGGAAGCCTTCGCGCTGCCACGTGGTGAGGATGAGGCGCAGGGGCCGCACGACCGTTTCGGCCAGCCGCCCACCGTTGGTCATGACGCTGCCGTCGGCCGTGATCACGACGACCTGATGCGTGTCGCGCCCGAACTCGTCCCGCACGTACCGCGCGATGTCGAGCGATGGATCCGCTGCGACGGCGTCGGCGATTTGCAGGGCGACGGTTTCGGCGAAGCGTTCAGGCGGCTGGCCGGGGACTCGCGGGCCGCTGCGCGACGCCACCCACACGAACAGGATCGCCTGCACGACGAGGATCGCGGCGAGACAGGCGACAAACCCGATGGCGATGCGCAGGTAAAGGCTGCGATACCACTTCACAGGATCCCACCCTACCGCCGAACGCGGCGGAGGCGGTGGCTGTCACAGACTTTTCACGTCTAGTCGGGGTTGCCTTCGTCGTCCTCGTCCATGCCGCTCACGATGAAGCGGACGTGGGTGTCGGCCCGATTGAGGGTGATGAGGATGTCGTCGATGAGGTCCTGGTAGTGGACGAGGATGTGACGGCGTGCGGGCTCCGAGAGCACCCAGACGCTGATCTGATCGCCGGAGTCGCTGGCATACGAGGTCGTTGCGAACCAGCGGCGGTACTCTCCTCGTCGATGAGGTCGCGCAACGCGACGAGGATCCGCTCCCAGGGATTCACTCGTCGCCGGGCTCGTCCTCTTGCGGTTTGTCCTCTTGCGGCTTGCTCGTGGCGAAATCGTCGATGTCCGGCAGCGGCCTCGTCCGGCGAGTCGTCGTCGAGGTGAAGGAGCGGCCGGTGGCCTTCAGCGGAATCGGCCCGCGCGGACGCTCGTTCTCCTTCTTCTTGGCCTTGGCGTTGCCGCCGCGCTGCGGCTTGGCGTCGGGACCGAAGTTGCGGCTCCGCGCTGGCGGCCGGCGCCGACGGGTCGAACGGCCGTGGCGGACCGCCGAAGGAGCCTGGCGGCCGTGGTGCGAAGCCGCCGGCCTTGGCGGACCCGAGAACCCGCCGGGTCGCGGGGGACCGCCGGGTCCGCGGTCTTCGCGCGCGCGTGCCTCGCTGACGGCGAGCGGCCGGCCGTTGAACACCTGCCCGTTGAACCGCTGGATCGCCTCCTCGGCGTGGCTCGTTCGAGATACTCGACAAACGCAAATCCGCGCGGCCGGCCGGTCTCGCGATCGACCGGCAGCACGACCTGCGAGGGCGGGGCGACGGCACCGAAGTGGGCGCGCAGATCCGCCTCGGTCGTGGTGTACGACAGATTGCCAACGAACAGACGGACAGCCAATCAACTCTCTCCTAGATTGGAAGAAGGTCGCGGGAACGGTGCGAAAGGAAGGAAGCGAACACACACGCGGGCAGCCGAATCCAGTCAGGCAAAAACCTTACCCGAAGTCGTGAATCCTGGCAAGCGGGGGTTGAGGCAACAACCGCTATAGTAAGGGCTATGTCTTCAGGCCGCCTGCGCGGCGTCACCCTTCTTGTCCTCGCCACCGCCGGGATCCTGTCGGTGCGGACTGCCGCCCAGGGGCCGAAGGCCATCGACACCGGCGACCTGCGTACCTGGCTGACCTACATCGCCTCGGACGAACTCCAGGGGCGCGCGACGTATTCTGCGGGGCTCGGCCTGGCCGCCGGCTACATTCAGTCGCACCTGCAGCAGTGGGGAGCGCAGCCGGGCGGCGATGGCGGCACCTTTCTGCAGACAGTCCGCGTCCGCTCGGCGTCAGGGCGGCCAGCCGTTCGTCGCTGACCGTCCGCGTGGGCAACGAGACCCGGACGTTCAAGGACGGCGAAGGCGTCACGTTCCCGCGTAACGCGGGCGTCTCGCGAACGCTCCGCCTCGACAGGGTCGAGTTTGCCGGCTATGGGCTCGAGGCTCCTGGGGCGAACCACAGCGACTTTCGCGGCAAGAAGGTCGATGGCGCGGCGGTCGTTTTTCTCGGGAGCGACGGCCCGGCGGCGCTGGATCAGCAAGCCACGCGACGCCTGCTCACCGGCCGCGGCCGCTACGCGATCGATCAGCTGCATGCCGCCTCCTCGATCGGCCCTGAGGGCGCCTCCGGCGCACCGGCACGGCCTGCCGGCGGCTCCGACCGGAATCCGCCGGAGTTCACGACGGCGCAAAGGCTCGACCTGCCGGTTCCTCCGGCGGTGACGGTGTCGGATCAGGTGTTCGAGTTCCTCTTCAGCCGGGCACCGACCCACTACCCTGAACTGAAGCGCAAGGCGGCGGCCCGCGAGACGCTGCCGTCCTTCCGGCTCGACAACGTCACGCTCACCTTCACCATCGACGTCGACTACACGGTCGTCCGCACGCAGCTCACTCAGAACATCGTCGCCATCGTCCCCGGCAGCGATCCGGTGCTCAAGGACACGTATGTCGCGTTCGGCGCGCACTACGATCATGTCGGGTATGCCGATTCCGAGATCAGTGACAACGGCAGCCGGCGGCCCGGCGGCGCCGGGACGCGTCACGCCCGGCGAAGCCGCCGATCGTATCTGGAACGGCGCCGACGATGATGGTTCTGGGACGGTGGCGCTGATGGCGATCGCGCGAGCTTCGCGCTGACGGGTCCGCGGCCCGAAGCGGTCGCTGCTGTTCGTCTGGCACGCCGGCGAAGAGCGCGGTCTGCTGGGTTCGCGGTACTTCGCCGATCACCCGTCGGTGCCGCTCGAGCGGGTCGTGGCCCAGCTGAACATCGACATGATCGGGCGGAACCGCGACGACAAGCCGAGCGAGGCCAACACGGTGTACCTCGTCGGCTCCGATCGCATCAGCAGCGAACTGCACGAGATCAGCCGGCAGGCGAACCAGTCGCTTCCGCAGCCGCTGACGCTCGACTACGAGATGAACGACCCGGCCGATCTCGAGCAGCTCTACTTCCGGAGCGATCACTACAGCTACGCGATCAAGGGCATCCCGGTCATCTTCTTCACAACGGGCCTGCACCCGGACTACCACGCCAACACGGATCATGTGTCGAAGATCGAGTTCGACAAGCTGGCGCGCGTGACCAGGCTCGTTTACGAGACCGGGGCTCCGTGTGGCGAATCGGGAGAGCCCACCTGCCAGGGACAACCTGGGGCCGCGGGCCGGAAAGGGTGCGTCATAGGTGACGCGTCCGCTCCTGGTCATCTTCCTCACCATCTTCGTCAACCTGGTCGGCTTCGGCATCATCATTCCGCTGCTGCCGTTCTACGCCGAGACGTTCGGCGCCTCGCCGTTCACGGTCGGGCCTGCTGTTTGCCGTCTTCTCGCTCGGCCAGCTGATCGCGGCGCCGATTCTCGGCGACCTGTCCGATCGCTACGGCCGGCGGCCGGTTCTCATCTTCAGCCTGGCCGGCACGGTCGCTCAGCTTCGTGATGATGGCGATGGCGGGCAGTCTGGCGATGCTGTTTGTCGCCCGCATCATCGACGGGCTGTCAGGCGGAAACATCTCGACGGCGCGGGCCTACGTGGCCGACATCACGGCGCCGAAGGATCGCGCCCGGGCCTACGGGATTATCGGCGCGGCCTTCGGCCTCGGCTTCATCCTCGGACCCGCGATCAGCGCCTTACTCGCACCCATCAGCTACACGGCGCCGATCTGGGCGGCCGCAGGCGATCACCGCTGTCGCCATGGTGATGGCGTGGGCTCTGGCTGCCGGAGACCGTTCACCGGACGCCAAGCTCGCAGGGACGCCTGCTCGCCGAACGTGGCGGGGATGCTGCAACGGCCGGGCCTCCGCCGCATCCTGGTGATCGACTTCGTGTACTGGTTTGCGTTCGCCGTCTTCCAGACGACGTTCGCGCTGTTTGCGGCGCGGCGGTTCGGCTTCGACGCGCCGCAGACGGGGTATTTTTTCGCGGCATTCGGCGTGCTCGGTGCCGTAGTGCAGGTGACGCTCATCCGCCCTGCAGTCGGCTGGCTGGGCGACACCAGAACGTTCATGGCTCGGCATCGCCTGCACGGCGATCGGCCTCGTGGCTGCAACCCTGACGCACTCGGTGCCGCTCTTTACGCTGGCGCTGGTGCCGCTCGCGTTCGGCATCGGCTTCGGCCACCCGACAATGTCGGCCTGGTGAGCCGTGCGGCAACGGGCAGCGAACAGGGGCGCGTGCAGGGAGCGGCCAGCGCGATCGAGAGCCTCGGCCGCACGATCGGTCCCGTCTGGGGCAGCCTCTCGCTCCAGCGATTCGGCGACGGCATGCCGTATCTGACCGCCGCCTGCTTTCTGCTGATGACGCTCGTCCTCAGCATGAAGATCAGCACGAGCGACTGAGTCGCTGGCCGAAGGCCGGCGCCACGACCACGCACCCAAGCCGCGAAGGGAAAGCCGCTCTAGGCCAGCGGCAGATAAATGGTGAATGTCGCGCCGTGCCCTGGCTCGCTCGCCACGTGCACGTAGCCGCCGCTCTGTTGCACGATGCCGTAGACGATCGAGAGGCCGAGCCCGTCCCTTGCCTTGCTCCTTGGTGGTGAAGAACGGTTCGAAGAGCCGCGCCCGCGTGGCCTCGTCGATGCCCGTGCCCGTGTCGCTGACGCTCAGGCGCGCGTACCGGCCGGCGCGACCTTCGACGTGGCCGACCGCGGCGGTCTCGTCCAATTCGACTGTCGTCCACGCTCACGGTCAGCCGTCCGCCGCCCTCGGCATCGCATCCCGGGCGTTGACGACCAGGTTGAGCACCACCTGCTCGATCTGGCCGGGATCGGCGACAACGGTCACCGGCGCGGCGCGGACGCCGCACCTCGAACTCGATCTCCGGACCGATCAGCCGCCGCAGCATGGTGTCCATGCCGCGCGACGATGTCGCCGAGCGCAAGCAGCCTCGGACTGCGTCGCCTGACGCCGGCTGAACGCCAGCAGCTGGCGCGTGAGGCCGGCGCCGCGCTGCGACCGACTGCTTGATCTCGGCGGCTTCGTCGCGTGCTGGCATCGTCGGCGTCCATCTGCATCAGCATCAGGTCGGCCGATCCCATGATGCTCATCAGGATGTTGTTGAAATCGTGCGCGACGCCGCCGGCCAGCCGGCCGATCGCTTCGAGCTTCTGCGATTGGCGGAGCTGTTCCTCGAGCGCGCGCCGCTCCGGTGATGTCGCGGACGAAGCCGGTGACCACGGCCCGCTGTCGGTGCCGATGCGCGCGACGGTCAACTCCACCGGGAACTCGGTCCCGTCGGCCTGAGGCCGGTCAGCTCGACGCTGCCGCCCGGCCAGCGGCCCGGCGCCGGTGGTCATGTAGTCGCATGAGCGTCGGCAAACTGCGTCGGCCGGCGGCGGGCGGCAGCAGCAGATCCACGCTGCGGCCGAGGATGTCCGATCGCGAGTAGCCGAACATCTGCTCGGCCGCGGGATTGAACTCCCGGATGTTCAGGTCCTGATCCATCGTGATGATCGCGTCGTGCGCGGCTTCGAGAATGGCGCCCTGGCGCGCCTCGCTCTCGACGCCGGCGCGATACATCTTGTAGGTCAGGTAGAGCGGCGCCAGCGATGAGCAGCAGCGTCAGCCAGTAGCCGGACGATCTGGTCACCTCGATGACGACCGCGGCGGCGCCGGCGCCCAGCAGGTAGCTTGGTGCGCTCGACGCGAAATCGGTCTTCCAGACGCGCCACGCGATCTGCTGGGTCGTCAACGCGATCGCCACGGCAATCGGGACCGTGTTGACGAGGAAGTAGGTGAGCGCCATGCCGGCCAGCGGCACCAGCACCGTCGATGGATCGGGATCGGGCGTGCCGCCCAGCCGCTCGTAGACCTGCCCGGCGGCCTGCATGGTCATGACCAGGCATGCCATGTTGAAGAGCGTGCGATAGAGAGGGTTTCGGCCGTGCGCGTGTTGAAGGTCGACTGGCTCCATCCGCTGGCGGCGCCGACGATCATCGTCGCGTGCGGACCCGCGCAGGATCAGCGCACGCGATGTCCACCACATACGACACCGACATGTTCGAGCCGCTGGCGATGGGAAACTGCACCTTGAAGGCGGAAGTCAGCGACGAGAGCAGCGACGAAGACCACGAGCGGCAGAATGGGCGTGAGCGTCGCGCGCGGGAGGAGCAGCGCGAAGGTGAGGCTCCCCAGCGCAATGACGCTGAGGATATAGCCGCGCGCGCGAGGCGGCAGGTCCCGGAGCAAAGCGGGGCCAGTATAGCGCGCCGTCACTGCCCGTTCGGGTGATGCACCCACGCGCCGCGGCCGTTACGATCGGGTCATGCGTCCCGATACGGCAGCACGCGTCCCGGACGGCCGCGGCGGCCCGGGCGAAGACGAACTGCTCGACGCCTATTCGAAGGCGGTGATCAAAGCTGTCGAGCTGGCGGCTCCGGCCGTCGTGAAGATCGAGGCATCACCGCGAGGCGGTGGCTCCGGATTTCTATTCACCCCGGACGGACTGCTGCTCACCAACAGCCACGTCGTTCAGGGTGTGCCGCACCCCAGGATCACACTGCTCGACGGACGCACGGCTGTCGCCGATCTGGTCGGTGACGATCCCGAGACCGATCTGGCGGTGCTGCGAATCGGACTAGAAGGGAGCGGCGCCGCGCCCTGCCTCGCGCTGGGCGACTCGTCGGGTCTGAAGCCCGGGCAGGTTGTCGTGGCGATCGGCAATCCGTACGGGTTCCAGCACTCCGTGACGAGCGGCGTGATCAGCGCCCTGGGCCGGTCGCTGCGCGGCCGCACGGGACGGCTCATCGAAGATGTGATTCAGACCGATGCCGCGCTCAACCCCGGCAACTCGGGCGGGCCGCTCGTGAGCACCGCCGGCGTTGTCATCGGGGTCAATACCGCGATCATCGTGCCTGCCCAAGGCCTCGCCTTTGCGGTGGCGAGCAACACCGCCCGCTTCGTCGCCTCGGCGCTTCTGAGGGAAGGCCGCGTGCGCCGAAGCGCCATCGGCGTGACCGGGCAGACCGTGCCGATCCCTCGCAGGGTGGCGCACGCGCTTTCGCTTGCCGCCTCCTCGGGTGTGCTGGCGACAGCCGTCGAAGCCGGCAGCCCGGCCGCCGCTGCCGGCCTGCGGGCGGGCGATGTCATCGTGTCGATCGGCACTGTGCGCGCCGGTGGCGTCGACGATCTGCATCGCTACCTCACGGCGGATCAGATCGGTGTGCCGTCGGCTGTGACCGTCGTGCGCGGCCACACCCGCCTTCAGCTCACGCTTGTCCCTCGAGAGCGGGCGGCGAGCCGCTAGAGGGTCACGAGCCCGCGCCGGATCGCCCGGCGCACCGCATCCGTGCGATTGGATGCGGCGAGCTTTCCGCTGATCGCGGCCACGTGGAACTTTGCCGTCTGGTCGCTGATGCCCAGGCGTGCGGCGATGGCCTTGTTCGACAGTCCTTCCGCCAGCAACTCCAGCACCTGCACCTCGCGAGCGGTCAGAGGCTCATGGCCGTCGTCGTCACCGCCTCGCTGGGGCGCCAGGAGCAGGGCATCGGCCTCGAGGCCCGAACTGCGCGCCGAGGAGAGGGTTGGGTATTCCCCGGCGATCTCGAAGGCCGCATCAAGCTTCGCCCGAAGGCGGGCGCGGTCACCAGCTGGTCCGACAAGCAGCACGCGCATAGGTCATTGATTTGGACGCTCCCCGACCCTGACGGTGACATCCGTCGCCTGTCCCCCCCGCAGGATGCGTACTGGAACTTCGGCACCAACCCTGTCGCCCGTCAGGAGATCCAGCAGGTCCTCCGGCGACGAGAGCGCGTGACCGTCGAAGTCGAGCAACAGATCCCCGACCAGCACGCCGGCCGCGGCGGCCGGGCCCCCCGGGGTCAGCCCCACGACCAGCAGCGCCTCCGCGCGGCCGCCTGGGCCGCGCTGAGCTTCGGGCAGACTGGCCGGCTGTCCAGCCAGGCCGAGATACCCCCGCTTGAGCCCGCCGTGCGCGATGAGGGTGTCGGCCGTCTTCAGCGCGATGCCGGCCGGAATCACGACGCCCAGTCCACGAATCGCCGTGGCGGTCGTGATCCCGATGAGGCGACCCTCCGTGTCGAGGAACGCGCCGCCTGAGAATCCATCGTGCATCGGCGCCGTCGTCCTGATCACCTGTGCGATTGACCCGCGGCGCCCCGTTGGCAGCGGCCCTCCGATGACCGCCACGATGCCGGCGCTCGCAGTCACCGCATTGCTCCACGACCGTGCCACGGCAAGAGCGATGTGGCCCACCCTTGGCGAGACGTCAGATGCGGGCAATGCCTCGATGCCCAGCCCGGCGACGCTCAGCACCGCGAGGCTCGTCGCCGGATCCCAGCCGATGAGTTCCGCGTCGAGGGTCGTCCCATCGCCGCGGCGGACATGGAGGCCATCACCACGGCCCAGCGCACGAGCGGTGGTCAGCACGACATCGCTCGAATGCACGACCCCGCTGGCGGGCCTGCGGCTTCCGTGCACCTGGACGACGGACGGCGAAGCAGCGGCCACGGCATCCGCTAATTCGTTCGACAAACCAGTCAGGGCAATGCCCATGGCGTGAATCCTCCGGGCACGATGATGTCAGGCGTCCGCCAGCGGCGCATCACCCGGTCGGGTAGCCGGTCTCGAACGGCGAACACGGCTACCATACGGCCGATGACCGATCGGCGATGGACCGCGAGCCCTGATCTCGCCGGCGTCCGGCTCGACAAGTTCCTGGCCGACCCCGCACGTCTGGGCTCGAGGAGCCAGGCCGCGCGTGCGCTGGAGCGCGGCAAGGTGTTTCTGAACGATGTCGAGGCCGGGCCTGACGCGGCGGCCCATCGCCTCACGGCCGGAGACAGCGTTCGCGTCTGGCTGGATCGTCCTGGCAGCGCGCGCCGCCGTACCGGCCGGACCCCGGGTGAAGGGGAGTTGTCGATTGTCTTTGAGGACGACGCGCTGGTCGTCGTGAACAAGCCCGCCGGACTGCTGGCCGTGCCGTTGCCCGGGCGGGAGGCTGCGCCGTCAGTCGAGGACGTGCTGCTGGCGCGGCTGCGCGCACGGGGCAAGCGCAGACCGCTTGTCGTGCACCGAATCGACCGCGACACGTCGGGCCTCGTGGCGTTTGCCTTCCGGCCCGAGGCGCACGCTCACCTCAAGGAGCAGTTCAGGCGCCATGAGGCTCTGCGCGTATACCTCGCGATTGTTTACGGCCATCCTTCGCCTGAAGCGGGCGACTGGGAGGACACGCTGACCTGGGACGACGGGGCGATGATCCAGAAGGAGACCCATCCGCGCGATCCGAGGGGAAAGGCCGCCCTTTGTCATTACGTTGTCAGGCAGGCGTTTCGCGAAACCTCACTGCTGGAAGTAACGCTCGTCACCGGCCGTCGTAATCAGATCAGGCTCCAGGCGCGGATCCGTGGGCACATGCTGGTTGGCGAACGGCGCTATGTCTATGGTCCTGAGTCGCTTAGGCCGATCGCATTCCCCCGGCAGGCGCTCCATGCTCACCGCCTGGGGTTCGTGCACCCTTCGACCGGCCGTCAGCTGAGCTTTGAAGCGCCCCTCCCGGCAGACATGGCCGAGCTTGTGAGCGAACTTCAGAGGGATGCACGTTCGTCGAACCCTGCAGCCGTCCCCGGCGGTCTAAAGGAGGGACGGCGGCACGCCAGCAGGAGCGGCCGGAAGCCCGGCGATCGGCAATAATAGGAAGCGCATTGATAAGTCGGTAGGGAATGAGGAGTAATTCGATGGCTAAACGCTCAACGACAGGTGTCATTTGCCCCCGGTGCGGGGTGCCCAGTGCGAAGGTAATCGGGCGGTCCGAGTCGCTCCCGGTGGTGTACCTCCGCTGCGACGATTGCGGCCGAACGTCGGTCCAGCCGGAGTCCTAAAAAGCAGCACGACCGCTCCGCGTCTCTTTCGAGCACCTACAGAACAGGCGGGTCGGGGCCTTCTGAGTTACAGAATTCGCCGCCCGCCTCTCGCTCTTGTAACGACCCACCTCGACAGTCGGCGCGCCAGAATCCCCTCAAGGCGTCAGCTAACAGACCTCCAGTCAATCACTTAAGTCTTCATCTGGCCGAACGGCACAGTTCGCGCATTGCGGCTGCTGTCCGATTCTGTTCACGAACGAGCTTAGGGGCGACTCATGGAGCGAGCCACGGTTCCCGCATCTGCACCGCCGTCGGTGGCGTTTACCGATGGCCTCGGCGAGCGTCGGCATCTCGTTGACCCCACGGGGAACGAGAAGTGGGAGCTGCTCTGCCTGCGCCAGGAACTGGCCGAAGTGCCGTCGTTCGAGTTTGCCTTGCGCGAGCGCGTCAGCCGGCTATCGAGCTTCCGGCACGCGTACTACGGCCGCGTGCGCGCCATCGAGCGCCTGACCGATCGTGAAAAGACGCTCGCCGTCGTCTCCGACATGACGCCGGGTGTCCGGCTGTCAGACTTGCTGGCTCGCACCGATGAACGCAAGCTGGGTCTCGACATCAACACCGCACTCTGCCTGATTCGCCAGCTCGTTCCCGCCGTGGCGATCCTCCACGAGACGGCCCGCGACGTGGCGCATGGCGCCATCGGGCCGGAGCGCCTGGTCGTCACCCCGAACGCCCGCCTCGTCGTCGTTGAGTACGCCCTTGGTGCGGCGCTCGAACAGCTGCGATTCTCGCAGGAGCGCTACTGGAACGAACTGCGCATCGCGCTGCCGCGGACGGTCGGCCTCCCCCGATTCGACCAGCGCGCCGATGTGACGCAGATCGGAATGGTGGCTCTGTCGCTCATTCTCGGCCGTCCGTTGAAGGACGACGAGTATCCTGCGCGGATCGGTGATGTCGTAGCGTCCACGTGGGCCCTGTCGTCCCGCGGAGGTTACGAGCCGTTGCCGGCCGGGCTGCGAGGGTGGCTCGGCCGGGCATTGCAGCTCGACGCGCGCAATGCCTTCGCGTCGGCGCTCGAGGCTCGGACCGAACTCGACAAGGTACTCGGCGACAGCGACTACCTCGCTCTGCCAGGCAGTCTCGAAGCGTTCCTTGGCCGCTATCACGACAGCGCGAAGTCGCCCGTGGTGGCCGAGGTTCGGCCGGCCGAACCAGCGCGTGAGAACCGCGAGAGCAAGGACGCCTTGCGCGAAGTCCGCGAGGCTGTCGTCGAAGCACCCGTGCACGAGGACGTGGCAGTTTCGCACGAATTCAAGTGGGAGCCCACGCCGTCGTCGTTCGAAGCGGCCAAGCCCGCGCCTCCTGTCCCGGTCGCGGCTCCTGTGTCCGTCGTGATGCCCAAGCCGCCGGCGCCGCCTGCTTTCGAGTTCCAACCGCTTGCGGAAACGATCAAGCCTGTGCGGCCCGCGCCAGTTGCACCAGCCAAGCCGGCGTTCGCTGCGACCGCGCAGCCGATGCCGGTGCCGCGCCAGGCGCCGCCCCCGTTCGAAATGCCGACCTTCGGCACCGCCGCCGAGGAGCCACCGGCCGCGGAGGAGCCGCCGATCTGGAAGCGTCCGAAGATGCTGGCGATCGCGGCGGTAGTCGTCGCCGTCGTGGCGGGCGGCTGGTACTTCAGCCGCGGAAGCCTCGGCGCCGCACCTGCGGTTCCCGCGACCGGCACGCTTGTGTTGACGACCAACCCGGCGGGTGCGAGGGCGATCGTTGACGGCGAGGCCCGCGGCGTCACGCCGCTGACGCTGACGCTGTCGCCCGGCTCGCACACCGTGGAGCTGATGGGCGTAGGCGCCCCGCGGACGATTCCCGTCACGATAGCCGCCGGCGCAGAGACCGCCCAGTACATCGAGCTGCCGACCGTGCCGGAAACAGCCGCTGTCGGCGAGCTGCGCGTCCGCACCGACCCGCCAGGAGCGCGCGTGACGGTGGACGGCGTGCCCCGTGGCGTCTCCCCGACGCTCGTGAGCGACCTTGCGCCGGGCGAGCACTCGGTGCTTCTCGAAAGCGATCTCGGCGCGGTCAGGCAGGTGGTGACCGTGGAAGCCGGAACCACCGCATCGCTGGTCGTGCCGCTGGCGGCTGCAGAAGGCGCACCGGTTTCGGGCTGGGTGTCCGTGTCGTCGCCCATCGAAGTGCAGCTGTTCGAAGGCGACAAGATGATCGGGACGAGCCTGAGCGACCGGATCATGGTGTCTGCTGGACGCCACGAGATCGCGTTTGTCAACGACGCGCTGGGGTTCCGCGGCACGCGGACCGTCCAGGTTGGCCCCGGCAAAGTAGCAGCGGTTGCCCTCGAGATGCCGCAGGGCGCCATCGCCATCAACGCGCAGCCCTGGGCCGAGGTCTGGATCGACGGCGAGAAGTCAGGCGAGACGCCGATTGGCAACCTCTCGCTCAGAATCGGACCGCACACCGTCCTCTTCCGGCATCCCGAACTCGGTGAGCAGCAGCACACTGTCGTGGTGAAAGCGACCGGCGTGGCCCGGCTTAGCGTTGACATGAGGAAGCGATGAAGATCCGTCTCAGGTTCGCGATCGCCGCCGCCATGGTCATTGTGGGCGCGGCACGTGTCGCCGGCCAGGATGCGCTGGCCGCGGCTCGAGATCTCTATGCGGCTGCGGCGTACGAAGACGCCCTCACTGTGCTGGAGCGTCTGCGTGCCGATGGCGGCGATCAGGTCCGCGTCGTGGACCAGTACCGCGCCTTCTGCCTGCTGGCACTCGGACGTGCCGCCGACGCGCAGCAGGCCATCGAGGCGGTGGTGGCCTCGCAGCCGCTGTACCAGCCGTCCGGCGACGAAGTGTCGCCGCGCGTGCGCGCCGCGTTCACCGAGGTCCGGAAACGGATGCTGCCCGGCATCGTGCAGCAGACCTACGCGACCGCGAAGAGCGCCTACGATCGCAAGGAATGGGCGGAGGCGGCCACCGGCTTCAACCAGGTCCTCGCCGTGCTCGCCGAGCCCGACCTGGCGGCCGCCGCCTCACAGCCACCGCTCTCCGACATCCGCGTGCTCGCGGGCGGCTTTCACGAGCTCGCCGCCGCCGCGGCGGCACCGCCGCCTCCGCCTCCGCCCCCGCCCGCCCCTGTCCCCGTTGCGGCGCCCGAGTCGGCCGTACCCGCTCCGCCACGGATTTACAGCTCGGCCGATGGAGACGTCGTACCGCCTGGTGTGATCCGGCAGCAGTTGCCGCCGTTCACCGTGCGGGACGGCCTTGCGAGTGTCGGCATGATAGAAGTCGTGATCGACGAACTCGGCAGGGTCGAGTACGTGGCCATGCGCACGTCCGTGCACCCTTCCTACGATCGGTCCGCTCTGTCTGCCGCGCGCACGTGGCAGTACTACCCGGCGGTCCTGAAGGGCGTCGCGGTGAAGTACCGGAAGATGGTCCAGGTGTCGGTGGCGGGGAAGCGCTAGCGGATCGCAGCGGGCGGCTTGCTGTCGCGGATCTTTCTCAGCAGCTCGACAAACTCCTGGTGCTGGTTCATCGCCGCGTAGTACCAGGCCGTTTGATCCTTCTTGTTGCGCGCCTCCGGGTCGGCGCCCCTGGCAATCAGCAGCTCACCAATCGGCGCGAGTCCGCGCTGGGCCGCCGCCATGAGCGGTGTCATCCCGTCCTCGTCGGTGCCGGCGTTGACGTCCGCGCCTCCGTCCAGCAGGTAGCGCACGGTGTCGTCGCAGTTGGAACCCGCCGCCAGCACCAGCGGCGGCGTGCCGTTGACTTTCCGGTCGAGGACGGCGCCATGACCCCGCAACGTCTTCACGATGTCGGTGTGGCAGCCGCGGACGGCAAACGAGACGGCCATGTCGGCGCCCTTTGTGAGGCCGGCTTTCATCAGCAGGTCAACGATGCCGGCGTGCCCGCTCGAGGCCGCATAGGTCAGCGCCGTGGAGCCCGCGAGATCTTCGGCGTTGAGGTCGGCCTTGGCGGACAGGAGTGCGGCCGCGAGCGCCGTGTCGCCGCTGAGAGCGGTAGCCATGAGCGCCGTGCGGGCGCTCTCGTCGCGCACGTTGGCGTTTGCGCCGCGGTCGAGGAGCAGCTTGCCGGCTGCGGAGTGGCCGCCGAAAGCCGCCGCCATCAGCGCAGAGGTTCCCTGCTTGTCCGCGGCGTTCACGTTCGCGCCCTTGTCGATCAGCACCCGCATCGCCTCGACGCGCCCGGACGAGGCGGCCGCCATGAGGGCGGTCATGCCTGACTTGTCTGTGGCGTTGACGTCCGCGCCCCGCGCCGTCAGGGCCTCGACCGCTTTTGCGTGGCCCTGGGCCGCGGCGAACATCAGCGGCGTCGCTCCGGTGATGTCAGTCGTCGAGACGTTGGCGCCTGCCGCAGCAAGCGCCGCGACAACCTCGTCGCGGCCGTGCAGCGCGGCGACAGAAATCGCGGTCACCCCGGAGTCCGTGGTGGCCTCGAGGCTTGCGCCGTCCGCCAGGGCCTGCTTGACCTGGGGAAGCTGGCCTTGCATCGCGGCGCGAAGCAGCCGCGTGTCGGGATCGAGGACGTCTGCGGGCCCGTCCGCCGGCGCCGGACCCGTACCCGGCTGAGCCATCGCGCCGGCCGGCGTGAGAAACAGCAGGACCGCGAAGCCAAATCGGGCAACAATAAATGGGAAGGCGAGCGGCGCCTGCGAAGGCATGTCCGGCAAGTATAAGCCACTCGGTTGCGCCGCGTCCGGTGCTATGCCAGAATCCCCGGCGCGCTTTTCGACCGATTAAACAAGGAGATTCCGAACATATGCGCCGTCGTACGATCGCATTCTCTGTCGGCGTCGGGTTCTTCTCTGCGGCTCTCATCACCGTCAATGGCCAGGCGCCAGGCGGAAGCGCCGAGGGACGCAAGCTGAAGAACCCCGTGGCGTCAAACGCGGCTTCCATTGCAGCAGGGAAGACCGCGTATGGGCGCAACTGTCGCTTCTGCCACGGCCCCGAGGGTAAGGGCGACGGACCCTCCAAGCCCAAGGACTCGATGCCATCCGACCTGACCGACGCGAAGTGGGATCGCGGTGCGACCGACGGCGACATCTTCGTCGTCATCCGCGACGGCGCCGGCCCGAAGTTCGACATGAAGGGCTATAAGGGCCGCATTCCAGACAACGACATCTGGAACATCGTGAATTTCGTCAGGACCCTCGGCCCTAAGAAGTAGCCACCACGAACACAGCGGACGTAATTGAGAATTGGGAATTGTGAATTTCGTACGAATTCACAATTCTCAATTCCTAATTCCTAATTTCCGTAGTCGCGTTCGCACGGTTCTTACTGCCAGAACCCGACGACAGAAGTAATCCGTCCGGCCCCGTCGAGCTCGAAGGCGTTCGTTCCGCGCGCCTTCTGCTCGCCGGCGGGGTTTATGGCAATCCAGTCGGCCAGAACTGTTCCCTGACAGTGCCGGGCGCCACCGTCTCGCTGCAGCGTCAACCCGGGCATGAAGCGCTGGACGGCGTCGAGGTGATGGAGCAGATCCTCACGCCCGCTGAGCAGGCTGAATCGATCGCGCACCACCACCTCGGGCGTCGTCAGCGCGGCGATGGCCGCATCGCGGCCGGTCTTGTCTGGTTGCGACCAGGCCGCCAGCCAGCCATCGACGGTCGCTGCCGCGTTCTGGTGGGCGTGGTTGGCGACGATGTTTCCGAATACCGCCAGTTGGTAGCGCCAGCCCTGCTGGTGCTCGTCGCGCCCCTCGCTCGACGGGAACTCGTGCACGAGGTGCAGCCTGGTGCCTTCTGAAGACGGTTCGAGCGTAATCGTGACGCGAGAGCTTCCTGGCGGTGCGGCAGGTCCCGAGCTGTACCCGTAGGTGAACACGATTCGTTCGGGCGCCGCGACTTCCAGTACTTCTCCCGACGCCTCGACCGCGTTCGGGTGGCGTATGAGCATGCGGCCTCCTGGCCGGCCCTCGATGTGCGAGCCGGCGCCCCACCAGGACGCCCACAGGCCGCTGTCGGTGAAGAACGCAAACACCGTGTCGCGGCTGGCTCTGATGACGATGGTCCGATCGAGTCGATAGGGCAGCGGATCGACGGTCATGGTTGCCTCGTTTTTCTCCTGCGTTTTCGCGCCCGGGGGCCGCGGCGGGCTTCCTCGATTTCCGCACGAGCCTTGAGCGCCTGCAGGGCGTCAGCCCACATGCTCTCGAGGAGGGCGGCGGCGGCGCCGAACGCTTCGCGCCGGGCCCGGTAGTACCGCCGGCGGCCTTCGGCGCGGACGGCCACCAGTCCAGCGTCGGACAAGGACTTGAGATGCTGGGACACGGCGCCAAAGGTGACGTCCGCCATGGCGGAGTGGACGTCTCCGGCCGGCCGCTCGCCGTGCCAGAGCATCCGGAGAATCTCCCGCCGCCGCGGCGACGCCATCGCGGCGAGCACCTCACCTTCCACGACGATAGTTTAGTTACAACTAAACTATTGTCAAGTCCCTGCTTGAGCCCTAAGCCCTAAGCCCTAAGCCTGCTAAAGGGGGTACGCGAGCGTCGCGCCGAGGAGCGTGACGAGCAGCAGCACGACCGGGACGAGCGCGAGGAACACGACGAGCGTGTAGCCCATGACATCGCGTGCCGCGAGCTTGAACATCCCGAGGATTGGCAGCATCCAGAACGGCTGCAGCAGATTGGCGAGCGCTTCCCCGAGATCGTAGGCGGCCACGACCCACCCGAGGTGAACCTTCAGTTCGTGCGCGGCCTGCATCACATAGGGCGCCTCGATTACCCATTTCGAGCCGCCCGACGGCACGAACACGCCCAGGACCGCCGAGTAGACCGCCACGACGGCGGGGAACGTGAAGGGCGTGGAGAAGCTGACGAAGACATCAGCCAGCCGATCGTTCAGATGGGTGCCGGTGATGATGCCGGCTATACCCGCGTAGAAAGGAAATTGCAGAATCACCCCCCACACCGCCGGCGTGGCGGCCTGCACGGCGTGCATCAGGCGCGCCGGCGTGCGGTGCAGCAGGAACCCGGCGAGGAGGAATGCCAGGTTGACGATATTCAGGTTGATGGCATTCAGCGGCTCGGCCGATTGCGCAAAGTACCTGACGATGTAGGTGACGCCAAGCGCGACGACCAGCCAGGTGAGGATCGGAGAATGCTCCAGCCATGCGCCCGGCGTCGGGTGAGCCACAACAGGCGGCGGCTGAATTTCCGCGGTACCGAGGTCGATGCCCATGTCGTGAGCCGTCCGGCCGCGCCCCGCTGGCGGCGTGGCCAGCCACATGACCAGGGTGACCACCACGATCTCCACCAGAACGGAAACAAGGCTCTGCCACAGGAAGATGGTGTGGGTGAAACTGATCAACCCGCCGGGCACAATCCCGCCGCCTGACACGATCTCGCGAATCTGCGGCTGCAGCGCCCCGGTCGTGGCCATCTGCAACGCTGCGGATCCGCTGAGGCCCTGCGCCCAGACGCTGCCGATGCCGAGGAAGCTGGCGGCCGCGAGCGCGCGGTAGTCGACGCCCGCGACGCGACGCGCCACTTCGCGCGCGAGGACCGCGCTGAACACCAGGCTGAATCCCCAGTTGAACCATGAGCTCACGAGGGCGAAGGCCGTCACCATCGCCACGGCGCCTCTGGGTGTCGACGGCCACGTCGCCGCCTCGCGGATGAGGCGCCCCATGGGCGCGGATGTCGCGAGGACATGGCCGGTGATGATCACGAGCGACATCTGCAGCGTGAACGGGATCAGCTCCCAGAAACCCGAGCCCCAGGCATCGATCACCTGCACGAGGCTCGACGGTGTGAAGGTGATGCCGGCGACCACCACGATGAGCGTGCCGATCAACGCGAAGATGAACGCGTCGGGAACATACCGTTCGGTCCATGCGGTGAGGGCCAGCGCCAGGCGCGCGAGCAGACCCGTGTCGGCGTCGGAGTTGGAAACGGCGGCGCGGGGCGCGGGGGTATTGGCCATGAGGTCGGCCATTATAGCCAGAAGCCCGCCTGTGAAAACCTACCGATCGGTAGGTTTCGCTTCTGGTATACAGTAGCGGCCGATCGACGCGCTGTCGTCCCGAGGAGATCGATTCCACATGCTGTCCCGAACGTCTTCACTGCCGCCGTGCCGGGCGATACGGGCCGCCGCACTCGCGTGGGCGGTAGGTACCGGGGATCCCGCCGCGCCCGCGTCCGCGCAGATTAGCGCAGACATTCTGCAGAAGTACAAGGCCGACCTCGACAAGCAGACGACCGACCCCGATCAGAAGCGCGAGGGCGGCACGCAGCCGCGCGACTGGAACTACGATCTGCCGGCGGGCGTCACCACACGGCAGGTCACGTTCTACGTGGATGGCGGCACGGCGCTCTACGGCAAGATGTTTTTCCCGCGAGGATTCTCGGCGCGCGGCAGGTACCCGGCCGTCGTCGTCGGCCACGGCATCAACGCGCTGTCGATCGGCATCGAGAAGTACGCCGCGCGTTTTGCCGACCGGGGGCTGGTGGCCATGGCCATCGACTATCAGAGCTACGGGTTCAGCAGCAGCGGCTCCGACGATCTCCGCCTGCTCGAGGCCGACGCCACGACCGACGATCGCCCGGCGACCGAGAAGACCGTTCGGCTGCTCCTCAAGCGCACGAACCTGAACAACGTGCACGAGGTGTCGGACTTCCGCGCCGCGATCTCGTTTCTGCAGGGAGAGCCCGGCGTCGATCCGGATCGGATCGGAATCTGGGGCTCGAGCAACGGCGGCGGCGTGGTGACGGCCGTGGCCGGCGTCGATGCGCGCGTCAAGGCGGTGGTGGCCCAGGTCGCCACGCCACGCCCCGGCCCCAGGCGGGCCGTGAACATCGCGCCCGCCAACCTCGAGGATGCCATCGTGCGCGTCCGCCAGGGCCAGGGCGCCGAGGTGGACGGCGGCTTCTCGTTCAGAAGCAAGATCGATCAGTGGAGCAACACGCGCAATCAGGACGTGCAGGGCGGCGCCTGGCTCGATCAGGTGACGACGACGACCGCGGTGCTGTTCCTGCCGGCAGAAAAGGACGAGCTGACGCGCGGCGCTGAAGGCGCCATCGAGGCCGCAAAGTTCCTCGCGGGTCGCGGGGTCACCTCGCAGACGATCGTGTTGCCGGGCCTGACGCATTTCCAGGCGTACTCCTACGCCGGCTTCGAAGTGGGATCGACGCTGGCCGCCGACTGGTTCCTCAAGCACCTGGGCGGCGGTCCGGCGCCGCGCTCGTCGGCGCAGCAGGAGTAGATCATGTTGACGCGACGTGTAGTCGGCCTTCTGTTAGCGGCACTCGGACTGACGGTGCTCCCCGCGCGCGCACAGTCCGGCAGGGACATTCAGTTCTTCAGCGAGGGCGTGGTGTGCCACGGCAGGATGTTCGTGCCGTCGGGCTTCTCGGCCACCAGCAAGGCCGCCGCCGTCGTGCTTGCCCCTGGTGCCGGCGACACGGCCTCGACCATCGAGTCGTACGCCGCGCGCCTGGCCTCGCAGGGCCTCGTGGCGCTGGTGATCGACTACCGCGGATGGGGCCGGAGCGGCGCGTTCATCTACATGGCGGAGCCCATCCGCTGGGATGACCGGCTGCGCTTTTCACAGCACACGGCGAAGGTGCGGCTGCGCCGCAAGCGCCTGATACCGGAAGCCCAGATCACGGACATCCGCAACGCCATCACCTACCTCCAGGGTGAGCCGGGCGTTGACCGCACACGCCTCGGCGTCTGGGGCGCCGACCTCGCAGGTGGCCACGCCGTATCCGTCGCGGCGATGGACGCCAGGGTCAAGGCGGCCGTCGCCCACGCACCGGTGATTGCCGGCAAGGACCAGCCGCGCGCGGCCTGGAAGCCGACGGCCGCCGAGCAGGCGGACATGGTGAGGCTCGCGCGCCTCGGCGCGTCCACGGTCACGGCGGCTACGGCCGGAACGGCCAACGACCCGGAGTCGCGCCTGGCGCTCGCGCAGTACCGTCCGTTCCATGCGCTCGACGCGATTCCCCAGACGACGGCCGTCCTCTTCGTCGTGGGCGGGAACGAGACGGCGCTGAATGCCGAGACCGCTGTGGCCGCGTCGAAAACCGTCAAGGGACCGACCGCCGTGACGACCATACCCGGCGCGCCGCACGTCATGAGCGCGGCCGCTTCGGACGCGGCGGCCACGGCGGCCGCGGCATGGTTCGCGAAACACCTGGTCGGGCCTTAGCGATGGACTGAAAGAGGTTTGCGCCTGCGGCCATCCCGAGCCGAGGACGTGGCCATCCGAGGCGAGGGATCAGCGTCAGTTCGCGCCGGGGGTGGGGCCCCGGCGCAAGTAGAGAATGATGACCAGGACACTCAGACTCGCGGTGGTATTTGCCGGCTTGTCCCTCACCTCCATTGGCGGCGCGGGGACGGAGAACGGCGAGTGGCGGCACTACTCCGGCGACCTCGGTGCCACGAAGTACTCGCCGCTCGATCAGATCAACAAGGACAACGTGGCGCGCCTGCGCGTGGCCTGGCGTCACGCGCAAGTCAGCGACGAGCTGCGGGCCGCCAATCCGCAGCTGCGGGTGAGCAACAACTTCCGCGCGACGCCCATCATGGTCGACGGCGTGCTCTACGCGTCCAACGGCGTCGGTCTTGCCGTGGCGATCGATCCCGGGAACGGGAGGACGCTCTGGACGCAGAAGGCCGACGAACCCATCCTGGCCGGACAGGCACTTCGAGGCGTGGCCTATTGGGGCAGTGGCGCCGACGGCAGGGTGCTGACGTATCGGGGTCGATACCTCTATGCGCTCAACCCGAAGACCGGCGAGCCGATCACGAGCTTTGGAGAGGGCGGGCGCATCGATCTCGATCGTGACCTCGGGCCGCTCGGCGGCACTTACCGCTGGAACGCCGCACCCCTCGTCGTCCGCGACGTGGTCGTGATGGGCTCAGAGATGGTGTCGCAGGATTCGGCGGGGAAGATGGAGGGCGAACCCGGCGACGTGCGTGCGTACGACGTCCGCACCGGGAAGCTCCGGTGGACGTTCCGCGTGATTCCGCGCCCGGGCGAGGTCGGCAACGAGACCTGGGAGAACGATTCGTGGAGCTACAGCGGCGCCGCGAACGTCTGGTCGCTGATGAGCGCGGACGAAGAGCTCGGGTACGTCTACCTGCCGACGTCGAGCGCCACCAACGACATGTTTGGCGGCCACCGGCTCGGCGCCAACCTGTTCAGCTCATCGATCGTGTGCGTGGATGTCGCGACGGGGAAGCGCGTGTGGCACTTTCAAACGGTTCACCACGACCTTTTCGACTACGACAATCCTGCCGCGCCGATTCTCGCCGACATCACGGTGAACGGGCGCCGAATCAGGGCGGTGGTCCAGGTGACCAAGCAGTCCTTCGCGTACATCCTCGATCGGGTGACGGGCACCCCCGTGTGGCCGATGGAAGAACGGCCGGCCCCCCGGTCTACGGTGCCTGGCGAGCGTGCGTCGGCAACCCAGCCCGTGCCGACCAGGCCGCCGGCCTTCGATCGCCAGGGCATCAGCGTGGACGATCTCATCGACTTCACGCCCGAGCTCCGGGCGGAGGCCATGGAGATTGCGCGGAACTACGTGATGGGGCCGGTCTTCACGCCGCCGTCGATCCAGGGTGAGGGCCCGAACGACAAGAAAGGCACGATCCAGATGCCGGGGTCGGTCGGCGGCGCCGATTGGACGGGGGCCGCGTTCGATCCCGAGAGCGGAATGCTGTTTGTCCCGTCGATGACGAACCCATTTGTGGCCAACCTGCTACCGGGCGACCCGAAGGCCACGAACCTGCGGTACCGGGCCGGATCGCGCGCGCTGCTGCACGGCCCGCAAGGTCTGCCCCTCGTCAAGCCGCCTTATGGCCGTATCACGGCGCTCGACCTGAACCGCGGCGAGCAATCCTGGATGGTCCCCAACGGCGACGGCCCGAGGAATCATCCGGCGATCAGGCACCTGAACCTGGGTCCGCTCGGGCACGCCGTTCGCACGGGCACGTTCGCCACGAAGACGCTGCTGTTTGTCACCGAGGGCGACCAGGTCAGCGTGCGCACGCCGCCCAACAGCGGCGGGCGGAAAATCCGCGCGCATGACAAGGTCACCGGGGCCACGGTCTGGGAGATGACGCTCGATGCGGGCGCGACCGGCGCGCCGATGACATACCTGCACAACGGCAAGCAGTACATCGTGATGGCGATCGGTGGCCAGAACCACCCCGCGGAGTTTGTCGCCCTCAGCCTCCCATGACTCACGGCTTAGGGCTTATGGCTTAAGCCGGCTTAAGCCCTGAGTCTTGAGCCCTGAGCCTGAGTGCGAGCGCTCAGCCCTGTGCGAGCAGCCGAAGGCGTCGCTTCGCCCGCTTCCTCGGCTTCAGCAGTCCACCGAGCGCCAGCCTCGTCACTTCGGCTGCGACCTCTTCTCCGCTCAGCCGCGCACGCGGCTTGAACCACTGCGGCAGCCAGATGATCATGCCAAGCGTGCTGAACGTGGCGACGGTTGGATCGACATCCCGCAGGCGTCCGGCGCCCTTCAGCTCGAGCAGGGTGTTGCGCACGAGGTCGAAGTACTCGCGCTTGCGGCGTTCGATCTTCTTCCTCAGCGCCGGTGGCAACGCCTGCAGTTCGTCGGTGAGCTGCGTGACGTGGCCGTCGTGGCATGTTGCGAGCGAGGCGTGGCGCAGAAGGATCTGCCGAAGGCGTTCTTCCGGATCGCGGATCCCGCGCACCGGCGCGACGACTTCGGCGTCGAGCGCATCCATGCTGTAGTTGACGATCTCATACAGCAGCGACTCCTTGCTGCTGATGTAGTGATAGAGCCCCGCCTTGGTCATACCGAGCGCGCTCGCCACATCGTTGACCGAGGTCGCGTCGTAGCCGCGCTCGATGAAGATTCGCGCTGCCGTCAGGCAGATATCGATGCGCCTCGTATTGAGGCGGGGCACTTCAGCGTAGGTCAGCGAGAGTGTGCGCCCGTCAGGACGGCGCCTGCTCGAAACAGAAGGACGAGGACTCATCGTTCAGAGCCTGTCTCACGGTGAGGCGAGGCGTCAACGATCGGGGGCTGGCGCGGCAGGCGAGCCAGGCGAGGCGGGCACGATAACTCCCAGCTTGCTTGCCGGTCCTGGTCGCCTTGCCTGCCCTTCCGCCGGCCTTGCCCGCCTGGCCTGCCTTGCCTGCCTTGGAACTGACCGGCGCACCCGTGACGAGCCGCCCGAGCGCTATAATTCGAGCGTCCCCGCACCCTCTTTCCAAAGGGCCTGATGACGCGTCGAATATCGGTGTGTGCGTGTCTCGTCCCGGTCCTTCTCTTCCCGCTGAACGGTTTCCCCCACCTCAGGAACGCCGCGGCGCAGAACGCACCGGCAGTGGAGGTTCGCCGTCCTGTGCCTCCGGAAGTCGTGGTGCGCGAAGCGGGCCAGACCGTCGTGCGCGCGGTGCGCATCACCGAACCGCTGCGGATTGACGGACGCCTGGACGAACCGGCGTACAGCGAGGTCCCGTCGATCGGCGACTTCATCCAGACGCTGCCCAAGGAAGGTGCGCCGGCGTCCGAACGAACCGACGCGTGGGTGCTTTACGACGACAATTTCATGTACGTCTCGTGCCGCTGCTGGGATTCGGCGCCGCCAGAGCAGTGGACGGCCAACGAGATGCGCAGGGACACGAACCAACTGCGCCAGAACGACATGTTCGGCGTGCTGTTCGACACTTTTCACGACCGCCGGAACGGCTTCAACTTCTACACCAATCCCCTCGGCGCCTTTGCCGATCAGGCGGTCACCGACGAGGGCAATCCGAACGTGGACTGGAATCCGGTCTGGCAGGTGCGAACGGGTCGGTTCGAGGGTGGCTGGATAGCGGAGCTCGCGATTCCGTTCAAGACGCTCCGCTACCGGTCGGGCGTGGACCAGACCTGGGGGATCCAGCTGCGGCGCGGCATCCGCCGGAAAAACGAGTTCGCCCACCTGACCGCCGTCCCGGCGTCAACGGGCGGCGTCCAGGGGATCTTCCGCGTCTCGGCAGGCGCGACGCTGGTCGGCCTGGACCTGCCGCCGGCCAGCAAAAACCTGGAGCTCAAGCCGTACGCCATCTCGAAGCTCGAGTCCGATGTCCTGCGCGTGCCGGCGACGCACAACAACTGGGACCCTGGTGCCGGCGGAGACGTGAAGTACGGCGTGACCGCAAACCTCACGGCCGACCTGACGATCAACACGGACTTCGCGCAGGTTGAGGTCGACGAGCAGCAGGTCAACCTGACGCGCTTCAACCTGCAGTTTCCCGAGAAGCGCGATTTCTTCCTCGAGGGGCGCGGGATCTTCGACTTCGGTCGAGGGTCTGGTCAGGGCGCGAACAACAACAGCGGCGTCACGCCCCAGCTGTTCTACACGCGGCGCATCGGGCTCGACCGCAATCGCGTCGTGCCGATCGACGTCGGCGGCCGGCTGACCGGCAAAGTCGGCCCGTTCAGCCTGGGAATCCTGAATATCCAGACCGCCGACGAACCGCTCGCCCTCTCACCGCCGACCAACTTCACGGTCCTCCGCGTGAAGCGCGACGTCCTCCGGCGCAGCAGCATCGGCGCGATGTTCACCAACCGCTCCGAAAGCACCGTCGGTCCAGGCTCGAACCAGGGTATCGGTGTTGACGGCGCATTCTCGTTCTATCAGAACGTGAACCTGAGCGGCTATTACGCCGCGACCGACACCGACATCCTGAAGGGCGACGACGAGAGCTACCAGGGACGGGCTGAGTACGCGGGCGACCGGTACGGCGCGAGGATCGAGCACACCAAGGTCGGCGACGACTTCAATCCGGAGGTCGGCTTCGTGCGGCGGGACGACTTCGCGCGGACCTTCGGGCTCCTCCGGTTCAGCCCCCGCCCGGCCTCGATCGAGTCGGTCCGGAAGTTCACGTGGGAGGCGTCGCTCGAGTACCTCGAGAACGGCGCCGGCCAGCTCGAGACGCGATCGCAGGCCGGCCGCTTCAACACCGAGTTCGAAACGAGCGATCAGCTCGCGTTCGAAGCCTCCAACAACTACGAGCTGCTGGTGGCGCCCTTTGGCATCGCTCCGGGCGTCATCATCCCCCCGGGCAGCTACAACTTCGCGGACGCCTCGGTGAGCTACCTGTTCGGACAGCAGCGCCCGATCTCCGGCACCGTGCTCTTCCAGCGGGGCGGCTTCTACGACGGCGACATCACCGCACTGACGGTCAGCTCCGCCCGGGTCTCGGTGACGCCGCAACTGTCGATCGAGCCCAGCTTGTCGATCAACGACGTCCATTTGCCCTACGGCGACTTCCTCAACACGCTGGTGCGTGCGCGAACCGACTATGCATTTTCCCCCCGCATGTTTGCGAGCGGGCTCCTGCAGTACAACACCACCGACAACAGCTTCAGCAGCAACCTCCGCTTCCGCTGGGAATACCATCCGGGGAGCGAGCTGTTCGTGGTTTACACGGACGAGCGTGACACCGTGGTCAGCGGGTTCCCGCAATTGAAGAACCGCGCCTTCGTGGTCAAAATTACGCGGTTGTGGCAGCTGTAAGCACGCGAGAGGGTGTCCGCGCCTTGTCTGCAAGGGGCCCGGTAAGCTACGCTTTCTTAAGTCCCTTAGAGTTTGTTCTCGCGACTGCACTCGGGCGCTGCTGGCGGCCGTGACGTCTTCGCGCGCATCAGAAGAAAATGAGGAGTAGTCGGATGCAAGACAAGAAGTCCAGAATCGCGGCCCTGATCGCGGTGGCCGTGGTTGCCGGGTGGGTCATGGTCGGCGCCGGCCAGGCGCCTGTCCAGATGCCGCTGGAGCCAGTCAGGGAGCGCGGCGCCAGCGTGACCGGCGCCTTCGAGGGCTGGTACAAGACCCCGGACGGCGGGTTCTCGATTCTCGTGGGCTACTTCAACAGGAATCGCGCCGAGGCGCTCGACATTCCGGTTGGTCCCAACAATCGTATCGAGCCCGGCGGCCCGGACATGGGCCAGCCCACTTACTTTCTGCCACGCAGGCAGTGGGGCGTGTTCTCCATCGACGTCCCGAAGGACTTCGGCACCAAGCGGCTCACGTGGACGATTGTCGCCAACGGAGAGACGACGTCGATTCCGCTCAGCCTGAACCCGCAATACGAGGTCGAGCCCTACAAGGAAGCGGGCATGGGCAACACGCCGCCCACCCTCAAGTTCTCGCCGAACGGACCGCTGGTCACCGGACCGCCGCGCGGCATCGCGCAGACCCTCACCACGACGGTGGCCGAGCCGGCGCCGCTGACCTTCTGGGCGGCCGACGAAGCGAAGGCGGACCCGGCAGCCCAGGGGCGCGGACGCGGTGGCCCGCCCGTCAACGTGTCGCTGGCCAAACATCGGGGCCCCGGCACGGTGACCTTTGGCGCAGTGCGGCCCATGATTGACTTCAAGGACGGCGGCCGCGCGAGCACGACGGCGAAATTCAGCGCTCCGGGCGACTACATCGTCCGCGTGCAGGCGAACGATTCGTCGGGCGACGGCGGCGGCGGTTTCCAGTGCTGCTGGACCAACGCCCACGTGAAGGTCACCGTCAAGTAAGGCAGAGCGTGCTGCCCGCGGCGTGACCGGCGAATCGGGCCACCGGCTGTGGCGGCTACGCAAGCTCCATCAGTTCGTGGATGCCGAGTTGCGTGACTGCGACGGCACCGGCGTCGAGGTGCTGTTCTTCTACAACGGTGAGCTGTCGTACGGCCGGCAGGTGCCCGACCTGGCTGCTGCGCTCGCCGAGGCTGCCGGCAAACGCGCCGAGCTCGAGCGTGAGGGCTGGATGTTCCACTGGTGAGCCCAACCGATTGTCGCGGTTCGAGCGTTGAGCGGCGTATGGCTCTTCAGGAGCAGAAGCCATGCGAGGAGTGACAGCAGGGGCGACCGTCGCAGTTGTCTGGAGCCTTGGCGTCGGCGCGTCGGGCGAAAACTGGCCGAGCTGGCGGGGCCCCAGTGCGACGGGCGTTTCAAGCGAGACCAGGCTGCCCGAGCGGTGGGGTGAGGGGCAGAATATCGCGTGGAGGGCGCGCTTAAGTGGCGCCGGCGTGTCATCGCCCATCGTGTGGGGCGAGCACGTCTACATCACCGCGCAGTCCGGAACCGGGGCGTTCCGACAGGGGCCTCGACTCGGGCAGGGCGCCGAGCAGAGTGCCGGCGAGCGGGGCCTTGCGCGAAACGCGGACGACCGCAACGTGCGATTTGTCGTCGAGGCATTTGGCCGCATGGACGGGCGCCGGCGTTGGATACACGAGCTTCCGGCGGAAGGCGAGCTCCCGCCCGTTCACGACAAGCACAACCTGGCGAGTGCAAGCCCGGTGACCGACGGCGAGCGCGTGTACGCGGTCTTCGGTACGGGACAGGTCGTCGCAGTCGACGCGGCGTCCGGCACGCGTGCATGGACACGGAATCTGGCGGCGGAGTTCGGAACCTGGGACATCAACTGGGGGAACGGCAGCTCACCCGCCGTGCATCGCGGTGCCCTCATCGTGATCGCGTATAACGGCGAGGCGTCGTACTTGCTGTCGCTCGACGGCCGGACTGGCAAGCAGTTGTGGAAGACCGACCGTCCGCGGGGCGTGACCTCCTACAGCACGCCGATTGTCGTGCCGGGCCCGCAAGGCGAGGAGTTGATTGTCAACTCCAGCGCCGGCGTCGAGGCATTCGATCCGGCCACCGGCCGGGGACTCTGGCACTTCAACGAGCCCAATCAGTTCCCGATTCCGGTCGCGATGTTCAGCGACGGCGTCATCTACCTCTCGCGCGGCTATCGGAGCGGTCCGTACGCGGCGATCCGTCCAGGGGGACGCGGTGATATCGCCAAGACCCACCTCCTCTGGCATGTGCCGACAGGGGCGCCCTATGTCGCATCGATCGTCCACTACAACGGACTGATCTACATGGCAGGCGATGTCGGGGTCATCACCTGCGTCGACGCCAGGACCGGCGAGCGGGTCTGGCGCGAACGACTGGGCGGGGTTTACACGGCCTCACCTCTGGCCGGTGACGGGAAGGTCTACCTGTTCAGCGAGACAGGCGAGACGATCGTTCTGCGCGCGGGGCGAAGTCCCGAGGTCGCAGCGCGAAACACCATCAGCGGTCGTGTTCTGGGAACGCCCGCGATCTCTCAAGGACGCATCTTCGTACGAACCGACGACCAGCTCGTGGCGATCGGTTCGTAAGGCCGTCGTTTACCCGAGAGTCGTCCGACCCGTGTGACTACTTCGTTCCAGGCGCGGCGATCCGGTAGAGCGACGTGGCGGTCCGCAGGATTAGGCTGCCGCGAGCGATGGCCGGCGATGCCATGGCCATTTCGCCCAGCGAGTTCTTGCCCAGCACTTTGAACTCCGGTCCGGCCTGGATGACGTAGGTGTCGCCATCCTCGCTCAACGCGAAAATCCGGTTGTTGTACGCCCAGGGCGAAGACGTGAAGCCGCTGGCGTCCGGCGCAATGCGCTGCCGCGTGTAGACCTCGCGGCCTGTTCGCGCGTCATGGGCAAGGAGAAAGCCCCGGTCGAGGAGCGTGTAGTAGATGTCGCCATAGATGACGGCCGACGTGTTGTAGGTGCCGAGCTGCGGGTTGGACCACGCGACGAAGCTGTTGGACAGCTCGCCCGGCTTGAGCGAGATGTCGCCGGAGGCACCAGGCCGGATCGCGTAGACGGGACGCAGGGCGTCGCCAACATAGCCCGATGAGATGAACAGCAGGCCGTGCTTCGAGAACGGCGTCGGGATGACGATGCTGGACATGCCCTTGAGCTCCCACTTCAGCTTGCCGTTCGTGTCGTAGGACCGAACACCGTCGGTGGCTGATGTGACAATCTCCGTGCCCTGTTTGTGCTCCCAGACAAACGGCGATGCCCAGTTGGTTTCCGCCGGCCGCTCGACGCGCCAGATCTCCTTGCCCGACCGTTTGTCGAGCGCGGCGAGATACGACTTCGTATCGTTGTCGTTCAGCAGGTACAGCCGGTCGCCGTGCAGCACTGGCGACTGGGCCGTGCCCCAGCCGAATCGCGTTGCGGCCGGCTCCATTTCACGGACCCACACCGTCTGACCCTTCAGATCGAAAGCAAAGAGTCCAACCCCGCCGAAGAGCGCGTAGACGCGCTCGCCGTCAGTGACGGGCGTTTCCGAGCCATAGCTGTTCTTCAGGTGTCTCGGCCCAGCCGGCACGCCGCGCCTGACGTCCTGCTGCCAGCGGATCTTGCCGCTGGCGAAGTCGATGTCGTACACAACCCAGCGGTGCTCGGCCGTCGGCGTCGGACGCTCGCCGCCGAAGTACAGGCCGGGCTTCGGCGCCTCGGTTTCGGCGGAGTTGATGACCGAGGTGATGAAGATGTGATCGTCCCAGACGATGGGCGAACTCCAGGCGAGGCCAGGCACCGGGACCTTCCAACGCACGTTCTCGGTCTGGCTCCACCGGTCCGGCAAAGCAGGGTCGTCGGCGGCGACGCCGGCCTGTTCGCCTCGGAACTGCGGCCATTGGTCCGCGCCGGCCAGAACGGCACTGGCCAACACGGTCATCAGCAGCCAGGTTCCCAGCGTGCGCGCCATGTAAGTTGCTCCAGGTTCAGAAGTCGAGAGAGAGCGCCGTCCTGGCGCGTTCGTCGAGCGTTCAGACTGGCAGACGATAGCACGTTGCTATACTGCGGGCTGTGTTGAAGAGGTTCGTGCTCGCGGCCGGCATCACCATCGTGCTCTTTGCGGCAGTGGTTGTGGTCCTCTACCAGTTCGCGGGTGTGCGGCCCGGTTTCGACGGCACGGGTTGGCTCCCGCGATTCGCCTCGAGGGGCCCCGATTACGATGCGCTCGAGGCGGACCGCGCACGTCAGCGATCGATTCCATCACCTGAGCCGCCGAGCGCGGCCGTTGCGCCGCCCGTTGCTCCGCCAGACACAATCCCGCAGGCCCCGATCTCGACGGCGCCCGCCGCCCAACCGGGCGAGGGCGCGGGGAGCCGTGTAGTCAGCCGCCCGCAGCCCGCTGCCTGGACCGATTATCGGGGTCCGAACCGCGACGGGAAGTACGTGGGCGCCCCTATTCGGACGGAGTGGCCCCGTGCCGGCCTGCCGTTGCTCTGGAAGCAGCCGATTGGCCCCGGGTACGCCTCGTTCGTCGCGGCCGACGGCCGTGCGTTCACGATCGAGCAGCGCAGGCAGCAGGAGGTTGTGGCCGCGTACGACATCGCAACCGGACGTGAAGTCTGGATCAACAGCTGGGACGCGGAGTTTGTCGAGACACTTGGCGGGCCTGGCCCGCGCGCGACGCCCACGTACCACGACGGTGCGGTTTACGCGCTTGGTGCGACCGGCGAGCTGCGTGCCCTCGACGCGGCAACCGGCGCTGTGCGGTGGCGACGGAACATCCTGTCCGAGAATCGCGCCGCGAATCTCGATTGGGGGGCCTCCGGAGCACCGTTGGTCGTCGGCGATGCCGTCGTGGTTCTGCCGGGCGGTGGCAGCGGACGTTCGGTCGTGGCTTATAACAGGAAGACCGGCGACGAGATCTGGCACTCGCTGAACGACCGCCAGGCGTATACGTCCCCGATGCTCGTGACGCTCGCCGGCGAACGGCAGATCACGTTTATCACCGCGACGAGGGTGGTCGGCATCACCGTGGACAATGGCCGCCTGCTCTGGGAGTTTCCGTGGCCGACCAGCCAGGGCATCAATGCTGCACAACCGCTGATGCTCGGCGATGACCGCGTGTTCGTGTCATCCGGGTATGGCCAGGGCGCCGCGGTGTTCGAGGTGTCGCGGAACGGAGACCGGTTCGCGACGCGCACCATCTGGCAGAACACCAGGATGAAGAACAAGTTCACGAGCCCCCTGCTGCACGAAGGGCACGTCTACGGCCTCGACGAAGCGATCCTCGCCTGCGTCGACGCCGCCACGGGGGAGCTGAAGTGGAAGGGCGGGCGCTACGGTTATGGTCAGGTGATGCTCGCCGGCGATCGTCTTATCGTGGTGACCGAAGAGGGGGACGTCGTCCAGGTGCGGGCGACGCCGAGCCGCCACGAAGAGATCGCAAGCTTTCCGGCGATCGACGGCAAGACCTGGAACCACCCGATCATCGTGGACGGCCGGCTGCTCGTGCGTAACATTCGCGAGATGGCGGCGTTCGATATCTCGGCACCTTGAACCGCACGGTGCAAAGGTTCAAAGTTCAAGGTTCAGGGTTCAAGGTTCAATAGGCGAGCGGGGTTCTGCTTCGACATTCGCGCGACGTCTGCTTCGGTGAACCCTCTCGCGCGCATGGCCATCAGGAAGGCGCCGAAGCCGTCCGGCGGCAGCGCGTTCCCCTGTTGGCCCAGATCTGACGAAAGGATGCAGTGCTCGGGCCCGATCCGGCGGATCGCGTCCGCGAAACGATCCATTCGAGCCGGCGCGTCGGTGGTGGCGAGCGAACCTCCGACAAACTCGATGAACGCGCCGAGTTTTGCTGCCTCCTGCATCTCGGCGACGCTCATTAGCACGGGAGCATTCATCGCGTGTGTGACGAGCATGCGCTGCACGCCCTGACGCCGGCCTTCCTGCAGCAGCATCAGCCCCTCTGCGGGCGACGAGTGCCCCGTCGCGAGCACGAGCCCATGCCTGGCGATCAGGCCGACGACCTCCTTCACTGCGGGAAGGAGCTCGCCCTTGCTCGACACGCTCACGAACGGTCGATTCTCCTTGGAGGATCGCACCTGGTTTTCCGCGTCGAAGGTCGGCATCCACACGACGCGGCCCCAGCCACCCGTGACCCGCGTCATGTGCTCCACCGCGGCCGGATTGATGCCGCCGACGGTGAGGTTCAGATCGATGCCACCGAACACCTCTATGCCGGGCACCGCCTTGCGCACCATGTACACCACGCCCGCGGTCGATTCGTAGTGGTTCTTGAGGACGATGGCCCGCATCTTCCGAGCCGCGGCGAGCGTCGCCACCTCCACCGCATCGATCGATCGCGGCCGATCGTCGGGCAGGCTGTGCACGTGGACGTCGATCGATCCCGCGAGCGCCCGTGCGACATCGCCGGCATCACCCGTCTGCCCTCCGACGATGGTCGAGTAGAGCACAGCGGGCACCGCCAGCGTGAGCGCCAACCACTTCGCGGATTCAGTCGTGCCTGCGCGCATTTCGCACCCGAACCTTGAACCTTGAACTTTGAACTGTGGACCGTGCCCCGGGCACCCAGCAGCGAATACTGCCGGTTTCATCCGAACAACAGGTAACAGACCCCCGCCCCGACGACCGCCATCGAGAGGCCCCAGGCAAGGAGCTTGTTGAACAGGTTGCGGCTGTCGTCAGTGGGCGCGGAGGCGATGCACAGTGCGCCGATCGTCGAGAGCGGAGACACGTCCACCAGGTGTCCGCCCACGTTCATCGACGCCGCGATGCCAAACGGACTGGCTCCGCCCAGCTCCGCGGCGAGGCCGGGGACCATCGGCAGGAAGGCCGGAAGGACGACGCCGGACGTGCTGCTGTAGACCGAGATGATCCCGGTCAGGAACGCCACGAGCGGGGCCACGGTCTCCTTCGTCGCGAACCTGGCGACGAGCGACACGAGCAGATCGATGCCCTGGGCTTTTTCGAGCACCGCGATCAAGACGGTCACACCGCAGACCATGATGATGACGTTCCACGGCATGCGCTTGATGGCTTCGCGATCGTCAGCACACCCGGTCAGCACGAGCAGGACGGCAGCCCCGAATGCACCCATCCCGACGTTCACCTCGAAGAAGATCACGCTGAGGATCAAGAGGCCGATGAGCCCGAGCGTCGCCACGTGCTGCCGCTCGAAGGCCCCGTCGGTTGCCGATGCCGTTCCGGTCTGCGCGACGGCCTGGCCTGACGTGCTGAACAGCTTCCAGCCTCCGAACAGGAAGTACCCGCCGAAGGCCACGAAGGCGTGGGCGCCGAGGTTGTAAAGGTACGTTTGTGTTTCGAGCCCGCCCAGATCGTTTCGCGCCATCAGGCCGTTGACGATGATCCCGGTGGGCGCAAAGGGCGACAGCGATCCCGCATTCGCGCCGTTGCCGACCATGATGGCCATCAGGAACAGCGGGATCCCCGCGCTCGCCGCCGTCGTCATCGCCATGGGCGCCACCAGGGCGGCGGTGGCGATGTTCCCCGGTCCCATCGACGCCAGCGCGGCGGCGAGGATGAAGAACATGATGGGCACCGCGCCCCGGTTGCCGCGGCAGCTCTTGACGGCATGGTGGGCCAGCCGGTCGAGCGAGCCGTTGACCTGAGCCATCGTGAAAAGCAGCGTAACGCCGGTGAGCGTCAGGAACAGCTGGCTCGGAAAGCCGCCCATCACACCGTTGACGGGCATGCCACCGATGTACACGCCCACGATCCAGGCCAGTGCCACAGCCAGGAGGCCGACGTTCAATCGCGTGAAGCAGCTGACGGCGACGGCCAGGGCGAGCGCCAGAACTGAGAGGGCAGCCAGGCTCATTGATGCTCCGCGAGCGCGCACAGCAGCTCCGCCGGGTGGAGCGGACGTGTGCCCGTGAAATCCTCGACCTGGTGGCGGCAGGAGACGCCCGACGCCACGAGAACCGAAGCCGAATCCAGCGCGCGCGCGGCGGGCAGCAGACGCCGCTCGCCGATCGCACGCGACACCTCGAAGTGATCCCGGCCGTACCCGAACGAGCCCGCCATGCCGCAGCAGCCGGCATCGAGGTCCACTACCGTGGCCCCGGGAACCCTCGACAGAAGCGCCTTCGCCGGCGCGACGAGCCCCATCGCCTTCTGATGGCAGTGCCCGTGGAGCAGAATTGTGCCGGCTCGCCCCTGGCCGAACCGGACCGACGCCGTTCCGGCCTGATAAGCGCGTTCGATCCAGTCCTCGAAGAGCACGCTCGCCTTCGCTACCGCTTGTGCCTTCACGCGGGCCTCCCCGTTCAACAGATCCGGTCCGTCTTCGCGTACCGCCGACAAGCAGCTCGGTTCGAGGAACAGGATCGGCTCACCGCGCGAGGCAAGAGGGTACAACAGCTCGGCGTTGACCGCGGCACGCTCTCGCGCCTCGGCGAGGAGGCCCTGGGAGATGAGCGGCCGGCCGCAGCAGCCGTTGGGCGCGAGCGATGGGTGCACGCCGGATCGTTCGAGCAGCGACGCGGCGGCCAGGCCCACCTCGGGGTGGTAGTAGCGCGTGAAGGTGTCGTTGAACAGGTGAACGGACGGCCCGCCGCCTGTGACCCCGCTCGAGTTGAACCGTTGCTCAAAGGTCGCGGAGGCCCAGCGCGGCGGCTTCCGCCGCCGGTCAAGGCCGAGGGCCCATTCATTGATCAGGCGTGCCGGCGCACTACGCGCGACCCAGTTGGAGAACGGCGCGAGCCGGCTGCCCACGCGCGCGAGCTCGTGCACGTGGCCCAGGACTCGGGCTCGCAGCGAGGTCCCGTGTCGCGCCCAGTAGCCGGCCAGGAACTCGCTCTTGAAACGCGCGACATCCACGTTGACCGGGCACTCCGCCTTGCACGCGCGGCACTCCAGGCAGAGATCCAGGACCTCGCGAACCTCCGCGTCACCGAGGCCGCTCGAGCTGATTGAGCCTGCCATGGCGAGGCGGAGGACGTTGGCCCGGCCGCGGGTCGAGTGGGCCTCCTCGCGCGTGGCCATGTATGACGGGCACATCGTGCCGTCGAGCGTCTTCCGGCACACGCCGAGGCCGCTGCACATCTCAACGGCGCGTCCCATCCCGCCTTGCGCCGAGTAGTCGAAGAACGTCACCGGCTGCGGTGTCACATAGCCCGCGCCATACCGCAGGTTCGCGGTCAGCGGTGGCGCGTTCACGATCTTGCCGGGGTTGAAGAGACCGTCCGGGTCGAAGGCCTGCTTGATCTCGCAGAATGCGCGATACAGCGCGGGTCCGAACATCTTCTCCATGAATGGGCCGCGGACCAGCCCGTCGCCGTGCTCCCCCGACAATGCCCCGCCGAACTCCAGGACCAGGTCAGCGACCTCTCCAGCAATCGCCTCGAATTTCCTGACACCCTCTTCAGTTTTCAGGTTCACGACCGGGCGCACGTGCAGGCAGCCGACCGACGCATGCGCGTAGACCCCGGCCGTCGTGCCGTGCCGGGCGACAAGATCCATGAACCTCGAGATGTAGTCGCGCAGTCGTTCGGGTGCTACCGCCGTGTCTTCCACGAACGACAGCGCCTTGGCATCGTCCTTCGTGGCCATCGAAAGGCCCAGCGCGGCCTCGCGCACGCTCCAGATTCTGGCCTGCGCCGCCGGCTCGATGGCGTGATGGTAGCGATAGCCTGATCCGCGGCTTCGCAGGTCGGCTTCGAGCGCCTCCAGCCGCGGAGGCAGATCGGCCGCCCGATCAGCGTAGAACTCGACACACAGGAGGGCGCCGGGATCGCCGTCCACGAAACTTTGCCGCAGGCGGTGCAGGGCATCGTTCTGCCGGGTATTGTCCAGGATGAAGCGATCCATCACTTCGACGGCGGACGGTCCGTGCGTGAGAATGGCCGGCGTGGCTTCGAGCGCCGCCAGCAGATCGTGGAACTGGATCGCCATCACGGCCTTCGCCGTCGGCAGGGGCACGAGCGACAGCGTGGCGTCGAGCACCACGCCGAGCGTGCCCTCGGAGCCCACCATCAGCCGCGTCAGGTCGAAGGCCGTCCCGTCGACGAAGGCATCGAGGTTGTATCCGCCGACCCTCCGCAGAATTTTGGGAAAGCGTTTGGCGACTTCCTCGGCCGAGCCGGCGGCGATCCGGCGAACTTCGCGGTAGCACCTCCCCTCGAGGCTGTCGTTCGCACACAGCGCGTCGAGTTCGTCCGGCGCGAGCGCCCGGAGGTGTGCGACAGATCCGTCCGACAGCACGACGTGCTGCTCGATGACGTGATCGATGGTCTTTCCGTACAGCACCGACCTGGCGCCGCTCGAGTTGTTGGCCATCATGCCGCCGACGGTGGCGCGGCTGGCCGTGGAGATGTCGGGCGCGAACCGCATCCGGTGAGGGGCGAGCGCCGCGTTCAGGGCATCGAGCACGATCCCGGGCTCCACCTGGACACGCCTCCGCGCGACGTCGAGCTCGACGATGCGGGTCAGGTGCTTCGACGTGTCGACGATGATGCCATCGCCGATGGCCTGGCCGGCCTGCGACGTGCCGCCGCCACGCAGCGTCATCGGGCACCCGAACTGCCGGCAGATCCGGACAATGGCCACGAGGTCATCGCGCGACCTGGGCACGACAACGCCCAGCGGCCGGATCTGGTAGACGCTGGCGTCAGTCGCATAGAGCGCGCGCGACACCGCATCGAACCGGACTTCACCTTGAATGCCTGATTCGAGCGCCGCACGGAACGCGGGAACGTCGACGTTGGCGGCGTGGGCTCGAGGCATGGTGGACGCGCCCCGGAGAGCGCAGGCGAGTCCGGGCATTATAGTGAGAAGCGCGGAGTGCCTGACATGTACCAGAGCGGACGCCACTTTCTGCAGCTGCCCGGCCCGAGCAACGTTCCCGATCGGGTGCTGCGCGCGATGAGCCAGCCGACCGTCGATCACCGGAGCCCTGCGTTCGGCGAGCTCGGCCGCGAAGTGCTCGATGGCCTCAAACCTGTGTTCGGCACGACCGGGCCGGTCGTGATCTTCCCCTCATCCGGCAATGGCGGGTGGGAGGCGGCCCTGGTCAATACCCTGTCGCCGGGCGATCGCGTGGCGGTGTTCGAAACGGGCGAGTTCGCACGGCTCTGGGGCGAGATGGCGAAGCGGCTCGGGCTGGAAGTCCAGGTATGCGCCGTGGACTGGACGCGCGGCGTCGATCCCGACGCAGTGCAGGCGGTGCTCGAAGCGGACCGCGACCAGCGTATTCGCGCCGTGCTGATCGTGCACAACGAGACCTCGACCGGCGCGACGACGAAGCTGCCGGACATCCGGAAGGCCATCGATCGTGCGAAACATCCGGCGCTGTTCCTCGTGGACGCCGTATCGTCGGTTGCCTCGATGGAACTGCAGCACGACGCGTGGGGCATCGACGTGTCGCTCGCGGGCTCGCAGAAGGGCCTGATGCTCCCGCCGGGACTGAGCTTCAACGCGATGAGCCCGAAGGCGCTCGCCGCGTCGAAGGACGCGCGGCTGCCGCGGTCCTACTGGGCCTGGGACACCATGATGGAGATGAATGCGACCGGCTACTTCACGTACACGCCGGCGATTACGCTGCTTTTCGGCCTGCGCGAGGCGCTCTCGATGCTGCGCGAGGAGGGCCTGCCGCAAGTGTTCGCCCGGCATCGCCGGCTGGCGAAGGCGACACGCGCCGCCGTCGCCGCGTGGGGGCTGCCGGTCGTCTGTGTCCGCGAGGAGGAGCAGAGCAGCGCCGTGACGACGATCCTCGTTCCTGACGGCTTCGATTCCGAAGAGGTGCGGACGATTTCTCGAGAGCGATTCAACCTCTCGCTCGGCGCAGGCCTTGGACGCTTGAAAGGCAAGGCATTCCGGATCGGGCACCTGGGGGATTTCAACGACCTGATGCTCGCCGGGACGCTGTGCGGAGTCGAGCTGACCCTGGTTACCGCGGGGGTGCCGTGTGCGCGGGGCGGCGTCAACGCCGCCCTGGACGTGCTGCTCGCCGAGCGGTGACGGCTGGCGCTACCTGCCCTTGAAGGCCGGAGGCCGCTTCGCGAGGAACGCGTTCACGCCCTCCTTGAAGTCCTCACTCAGGTAGCACATGGCAATCAGATCGTCGGCCTCGACCTGCGGAATACGCCGCGCGGCCTGCAGACGGCGCACCATCTCCTTTGTGGCCCTCAAGGTGAGCGGAGCGTTTGCGGAGATGGCGGTTGCCAGCTCCCGCACGGTGGTTTCGATCGCGCTGCTGTCGACCACCTGGTTGATGAGCCCAAGGGCCAGAGCCTCCGCGGCCGGAATGAGCCGGCCCGTGAACATCAGCTCCTTGGTGCGCGCGGGGCCGAGCAGATCCAGGAGCCGAGCGTAGTTGGCGGCGGACAGGCAGTTGCCGAGCGTGCGAGCCACAGGCACACCGAAACGGGCGTCGGGCGTGCAGACCCGCAAGTCGCAAGCGAGCGCAATCGCGCAACCTCCCCCGGTCGCCACGCCCTGCACCTGGGCAATCGTCGGCTTGGCCACGCGCTCGAGGCGATCCACCACGGCGTCCAGCTCGCGTTCGTACGCCAAGGCGTCCTCGCGCGTGCGGAACCGCGTAAACTGCGCGATGTCGGTGCCGGACATGAACGCCTGGCCGCCGGCGCCGCGGAGCACGAACACGCGGATCGCCGGGTCCGCGTCCACGCGGTCGCAGGCGTCGACGAGCGATTGATACATCTCCGAGGTCATGGCGTTGCGTGCCTCGGGACGATTCACTGTCAGGAACGCGAGGCCGGTCTGCGGGTCGCCGGGTTCGAACAGGATGCGCGGAGTGGACACGTAATGGCTCCTCAGGCTGGAGAACGCCAACGGGCACTCGATGGGATTCGCGTGCTGGACGTCACGCAGGTGATGGCCGGGCCGTACTGCGCGATGCAACTATGCGACATGGGCGCGGACGTGATCAAGGTCGAGCCGCCCGGCGGCGATTCGACCCGGCGCATGGCGGGCGCGTCGGGCACCGACAGCCCGAGCTACAACGCGGTCAACCGCGGCAAGCGGGGCATCGTGCTGGACCTGAAGGACGCCGCGGCACAGGAGGCGTGCCGGCGGCTTGCCGCGCGCGCAGACATCCTGATCGAGAATTACCGCCCGGGCGTGATGCGCGCGTTCGGCCTCGACTACGAGCGCCTCTCAGCCGCGAATCCCGGACTCATCTACGCGTCCATTTCCGGTTACGGCCAGACCGGCCCCTACGCCGCCAAGGGCGGCTTCGATCTCGTCGCGCAGGGCGCTCTCGGGCCTGATGTCGATCACCGGCGAGCCCGGAGGCCCGCCGATCAAGGTTGGGTGTACCGCTCACCGATCTTGGCGCGGCGCTCTTCGCGCAGTCGGCCATCCTCGCCGCCTTGTACTACCGGTCGCGCACGGGCCTTGGACAATACATCGACGCGTCACTGGTGGATGCGGGGGTGGCGCTGTCGGTGTGGGAAGCGACGGAGTTCTTCTCGAGCGGTGGGGTGCCGCCGAAACCGATGGGGTCGGCCCACCGGATGAGCGCGCCCTACCAGGCAATTCGCTGCGCGGATGGCTACATCACGATGGCGGCGGCAAACGACCGGCTGTTTGCGCGTCTGGCCGACGCGCTGGGCCATCCCGAGTGGAACGATCTCCCGGAGTTCGCGACCGATGCGGCCCGCGTGGCGAATCGCGAGGCACTGGCAGCCCGGATCGAGGCCGTCACGATGGCACGTCCCAGGGCCGAATGGCTCGCCAGCTTCGATGCCTGCGGGGTCCCGTGCGGTCCCATCAACAACTATGCGCAGGTGTTCGCGGATCCCCATATCGCGGCGCGAGGCATGGTCGCGGAGGTCGAGCATCCGACGCTCGGCGTGCTGCGCACGCTCGGCGCCCCGGTCAAGCTCTCCGCCACGCCATCGGTCGTGAACCGGCCCGCACCTCTCCTTGGCCAACACACGGAAGAGGTACCGACGGAGGCGGGTTTCTCTCCAGCGGAGATCGCAACGCTCCTCCGGGGGTCTGCTACAATGCGCAGGCCCAACGGGGATCAGGGATCAGGGATCGGGGATCGAGCACGGGGATCGGACTGAAACCATGAAGAGATATCTCGCTTTGCCGCTCTACGCTGTCCTGCTCGTCGCCGTGTTGCTAGGATTCCCGGGGCCGGTGGCCGCGCAGGAAGGCGGGCTCAGCGCCACGCCGGCGGACGGACGCTTGTTCTTCCTGGACATTCGCGGGCGGGTGGACTCGGCCAACCCGGATGGCTCGGATCTCAAGGTCCTCCTCGAGTTCCTCAAGGGCTCTCCAGACGGCATCGCCGTGGACGAAGAGGCGGGGCTGATTTACTGGTCCAACATGGGCCGCTCGTCCGAAGACGACGGTTCGATCGAGCGCGCAGATCTCAACGGCAACCAGTACAAGATCGTCGTGCCGCCCGGCGGCATGCACACCGCCAAGCAGCTGAAACTCGACAAGAAGAACGGCAAGCTCTATTGGTCCGACCGCGAGGGCATGCGCGTGATGCGCTCGAACCTCGACGGCTCGAAGATCGAAACGCTCGTCGAGGTGGCGAGGGGCGACGCGGCCCGCGCCGACGCGTCGAACTGGTGCGTGGGTATTGCCGTGGACGTCGAAGGCGGAAAGGTCTACTGGACGCAGAAGGGTCCCGACAACGGCTATGTCGGAAGCATTCGACGCACGAACCTCGAGATGCCCAAAGGGCAGACCGCAGCGAACCGGAAGGACATCGAGATCCTCTTCGAGGGCCTGCCCGAGCCCATCGACCTCGACCTGGACACCGATCGCAAGATGATCTACTGGACCGATCGCGGCGATGCGCCCAAGGGCAATAACGTAAGCCGGGCGCCGATGCAAATGCCGAAGGGCGCGACCGCGAAGACCAGGACCGACCAGCAGGTGCTCGTCAAGGATCTGCAGGAGGGGATTGGCGTCGCCCTCGACCTCAAGAACAACCGCATGTTCGTGACCGATCTTCGCGGCAACCTCTATAGCGCCACCCTCGACGGCGCGAACCGTAAGGTGCTTAAAACCGGCCTGGGCAGCCTCACCGGCATTGCCTACGCCGAGGTCCGCTGAACGCGCGTCACCGGATGTAGTACGCGAGTCCCACCGCAAAATAGTGGGCCGAATCGTCGTTCAGGCCGATGCCGACTTCGGCAACCAGGTCCAGATCCGACGACAGCGTGTACTCGATACCCGGTACCAGATGAACCCACGTGAATGAATCGTCGGCGACGTCGTCGTCGAACTGGTTGAATGCGATATCGAGCGCTCCGTAGAGCTCGAGCTTGTCGGCGATGGGCGCGCTGCCGAGAAACGTGATGTCCCAGCCGGTACCGATCGAGACCTTCACCCAGCCCCACATGAAAGCCACCGCCCACAGATAGATCGAGCGGCTGATTCTTCAACACCCAGAACTCCGCATCACCTCCGAAGAAGGTGATGTTCTCGAAGATGCCAATCTTGCCTTCGGCGTCGAAGCTGTCGGTGAACCCGTAACCGCCTCTAAGCACGACGCCGAGGTCATCGTCCGACTCGTCGCCGAACAGCACGACCGGGTACGCCATGAGCTTGAAGTTGCCGCGGTTGATCGTCTCCGCGGATTCCATCACGCCAAAATCCTGAGCGGCCGCCGCTGCCGGGAGAGCCAGCATCAGCGCGAATGCCGAAGCGAAACGTCGAAGACGCACACGAACCTCCTGTGACGCGGCAAGTCTGGACACCGGTGCGCGAGGGGCATAGTCTTACCCCTGATGTCCCGACTCGCCGTCTGTGCCGTCCTCGTTGCATCTGCCGTGCCGGTCGCATCAAGTCAACCTCGGCCAGCACGCTCTGCCTCTGACGTGCTGGCTCGCGTGGCGGACCGTGTCGAGCACTACTTCGGCCGCGCGCAGAGTCTGGTGAGCCTCGAGAAAGTCCAGATCCAGGTACTCGACAGAGGCTTTCACGAAGCCGGCCGGCCTCGCCGACTCGAGTACGAGCTGCGAGTGGAGTGGACGCCTCCCGCGGACACGAATTCCGCACCTGCGGCGACCATCATGCGCAGGCTCTTGAAGGTGAATGGCCGGCCTCCGCGTCCCGGCGACGAGCCCCAATGCATGGATTCCGAAGTCGGTGGCCACCGAACCGCTCGCCGTGTTTCTACGGGGCCGCCAGCACGAACAGACGTTCACCTGGACTGGTGACGGACGCATCGACGGGCGTGCGAGTGTGATGCTCGACTTCGCACCCCGCACGGGTCCGGCGCCGGCCGCCTCCTGGTCGAACAAGGGCGAGTGCGTCACCGTGGACGTGGGAATCCGCTCGCGTGGACGCGTGTGGCTCGATTCGGAATCCGGCGAAGTCCTCAGGCTGGACGAGTGGGTGGCCGGCATGCACGAGTTCAGGGTGCCCTTCGAGTATCAGCGTGCCTGGAACAGCATGACGCTCGCGCTCGAACGCTCCGATTCGTCGATCCGCTACCGTCCGGTCACTTTCTCAGACCCCGACGAAACACTGCTGCTGCCGGTCTCCGTCGAAACGCTTACGGCCTGGCGCCCCGGCGGCACGTACGTGCGCACGATGCAGAGCTTCTCGAACTACCAGCGGTTCATCACCGGCGGGCGGATCGTCGAGGATCCGTAGTCTGTGTGAATGGCGGTCGGCCCTTACAGGAAACTGCTCTAGGCTGTTCGGGAGCCCGGCTTCACGGCGTGAATGCACTGATTGATCATCAGCGGCAGCAGGCGATCGCCGAAGCCATCCACCCAGCGTGAGGCGCGCCGGAGCGGTGTGATCTGAAACGGCCAGAGATGCAGGCCGCGATGCTCCACGACGCGCGCGCCCGCGCCCTCGAGCACGCGGCGCAGCTCTGAGGGCCACATGAAATTCTCGTAGCCGTCGTAGGGCCGCAGCCCGATGGCCGAGGCGGCCCGGACCGGTCCCTGCCACAGCCGGTTTGGCGTCGAGAGCACAAGGTGCCCGCCAGGCTTCACCGCACGGTACAGCTCCGCCGCCGCCGCCGCCGGATCCGGCGTGTGCTCAATTGCTTCGCTCGACACCACGACGTCGAAGCTGTTTGACGCGATGCCGAGCGACGTAAGCGTGGCGACGACGGCACGGCACCCGCAGCGCTGCTTCGTTTCGGCCGCCAGGTTTGGTCCGATGTCCAGCGCGACGACGTCGGCGCCTGCCGCGACCAGCGCTCGCGTCACGCCACCGACGCCGCAGCCGCCATCGAGCGCGCGCCGCCCTCTCAACCCGTCGGCTCCAAGGAACAGGGTGAGGAGCGTGGAGACGCGCTGCCCGAGATCGTAGTCGTCCATCAGCTCGTCGAAACGAGCGGTGAGACGGTCGTGGCTGAGTTCCCTGGCGCGGGAGCGTTCGGACGGGGTCGTGGGCGTCATGCTCGTGGCTGCGGCTCGACGTGGATGTCGCGCGCGGATGCGCGCGCGGGCAGCACGGCCGAATGCTGAATGTTCTGGCGATGCCAGAGTGACAGGACCGCGAGGCCCCAGAGTTCGAAGCCGTACGAACGCCGCCCCGACATGTGATCGGACACGGCCGCGGCGATCGCAGTCCGGTCGAGCATTTCAAGAGGAGCGAGAGCTTCGGCGGACAGCAGATCCTCCACGAGCGGCCGCGCCGGCCCGCGCAGCCATGCGTGGACCGGAATGCTGAAGCCCTGCTTCGGTGCGCGCGAGACCTCTGCCCCGCACTCGCGCTTCGCCAGCTCCCGCAAGATGCGCTTGCTCGGCCCCGTGCGGCCCGCCTTGAGGGCCGCCGGCAGCTGCAGCGCGAACTCGGCGAGGTCCGGGTCGAGGAAAGGCGAGCGCAGCTCGAGGCCGTGGGCCATGCTCATGCGATCGCCTTTGGCCAGGATGTCGTTCGGGAGATAGTCCATGACATCAGCCGTCTGCAACGCCGCGAGCGAAGGACGAGGCGGCAACGCATGGCGCGCGGCCATCGTCTTCAGGGCATCCTGGGCCTGACGCCGCAGGCCGGCGGGTTGGAGCAGCCGCGCGGCCTCGTCCGGAAGCCAGGTGCCGTTCCACGTGAAGTGCGCCGCCGACGGCGGCAGATCCGCCGCACGCAGGAAACGTCTGAGCTTGTAGGACCCCGACACTTTCCTCTCGGTGGTCGGCAGCCGGCGCCCCGCTGCAGCGAGCATCCGACGGAGAGACGGCGGCAGGCGGGCCGTGACGGCATCGTGCCACAGCGTGGCCTGGTAGGTCAGGTACCCGGCAAAGAGCTCGTCGCCGCCGTCGCCGCCGAGGACCACCTTCACGTGGCGGGCAGCCTCACGCGACACCGTCCAGACGGCAAGTGCCGACGAGTCCGCCAGAGGATCGTCGGCGTGCGCGACGATTGGGAGGAAATCGGCCAGGCTGTCGGCGGTGAGCCGGACCTCCTGCAGCGGAACGCCGATCTGGCGCGCGGTTCTCTCGGCGTTGGGCCACTCGCTGTAGCTCGCTTCGGCGAAGGTCAGGCAGAACGCGGTGTGGAGGCGGCCGGAGCGTGCGGCACTCCTGCCCACGAGCGACGAGTCGATCCCGCCGGACAGAAACAGCCCGACGGGGACATCGCTCCTCAGCGCGAGCCTGCTGGACGTTTCGAGGAGCGCATCGAGACGATCGACAGCCTCAGGCAGTCCACAGGCCACCGTCCCCGTGCGTGGATTCGGCGGCCTCCAGTAGACGCCGGCCTTCACTTCACCGTCGGCCGTCCACCGCCGCCAGGTGCCGGGCGCCAGCCGCGACACGCCCGAGAGCATCGTCCGCTCGCCGGGCACGTAGTTGAGGCACAGAAACGCCGCGAGCGAGGCCTCGTCCACCTCGCGCCGGCGGTCCGGCAGGGCCGAGAGCACCTTCAGTTCGGATGCGAACGACACCCCGCGGCGATCCTCGGTGAAGAAGAACGGCTTCTCGCCGAACCGGTCGCGCGCGGCGAACAGCTCGCGCCGCGTCCGATCCGCAATCGCGAAGGCGAACATGCCGCGGAGCTTCGACGGCAGTCCCGTGCCCCATTCGAGGTACCCGTGCAGCAGCACTTCGGTATCCGAACCGGTCCGGAAGTGATGGCCGCAGGCGGCGAGTTCCTCGCGCAGTTCGAGGTAATTGTAGATCTCGCCGTTGAACGTGACGACCAGCCGGCCATCGTTCGTGGACATGGGCTGGTGGCCGTCGCCGAGGGCGATGATCGCGAGCCGGCGGTGCCCGAGAAAGAACGCGCCGTCGTACCAGCAGGTGCTGTCGTCAGGTCCGCGGTGCGCCAGCACGTCGACCAGCCGGCGCCACAAGTCGGCGTCGGCGCCGGCCGCCGAGAACGGCGTGCGCATGCCGAAAGCGAAGTGACCGAGGATGCCGCACACGTCCGGCCTAACCTGCCTCGGAGTCGCGGTTCCACTCGCGGCGCACGTGCTCCTGCTGCGGCTGGCCGCCCTGGTAGTAGATACGGACGAGGATCTCCGCGAGAATGCCGGTGAGAAGCGTCTGGAGTCCGCCCAGCATCAACAGCGAAGCCAGCAGAAACCAGCCGCCGCGCTCCCTGATCATTGATGTGCCCGTGACCCACGAGTAGCCGACGAGCGACGCCGCGATAGCCACGCCGCCACCGACGAGCAGCAGGCCGATCTTGCCGAACGCCTTCAGTGGCCGGGTGAAGTAATAGCGGGAGAAGTAGAGGTAGAGGATGTCGAGGAAGACGTTGATCGTCCGGCCCAGGCCATAGTTCGAATGCCCTGCCGGCCGCTCGATGTTTCGAATCCGGACCTCGGTGACCTTCGCCCCCGCCATGCTCGCCAGCACGGGCACGAACCGGTGCTGCTCGCCCAGCAGACGGAGACGTTGCACGAGGTCAGCGCGATACGCACGGAAGGTGGTGCCGACGTCATGGATGGACAGGCCCGAGACACGGCGGATCATCCAGTTGGCGGCCCGAGACGGCCAGCGCCGGACGATGCCTTCCTGCCGGTCGTGCCTCCAGCCGCAGACGAGATCGAAGCCGGCCTCGACCTGGTCGAGAAACAAGGGGAGGTCTTCAGGAAAGTGCTGCAGGTCGGAGTCCATGGAGACGACGATCTCGCCACGCGCTGCGGCCAGCCCGGCTTGAAGCGCAGGCGTCTGGCCGAAATTTCGCCTGAGCTCGACGACACGCAGCCTTGGCTCGCTTTGAATGAGCGTCCGGGCCAGCTTCAAGCTCTCGTCTGTGCTCCCATCGTCTACCAGCACGAACTCGAAACTGTAGCGGGGTTCAAGGGCCCCGGTCGCCCTCGCCAGGCGCGAGACAAACTCGGCGAGCGTCGCCGACTCGTTGTAGACAGGCGCGACAATCGAGACGAGTGGTCTCATACGCCGGGCCTGCGGCCGGTGACGGCCCAGCTGTAGCCGTGGCGATGGTGCAGCCGGACATCGACGAAGCCGGCGCTCGTCATCAGTGCCTCGGCTTCGGCCCGTGTGAGTACTTGGCGTAAGCCGGGTTCAGCTGATCGTAGATGACCACGCGCCGCTTGGCTGGCGTGAGCGGCAGCATGACCCGCTGCATGTAGGCCGCGAGCGGCAGCCGAAGCCAGCGAGAACTGTGCATGTAGACCCAGAAGGCAGGGTAGAGCGCCTTGACGAACAGGTCGAGCCCGCGGTGTGGCAGACGACGGGTGAAACTCCAAAGAGTCCCGGCTACGGCAAGGTAGGCTCCGTTACCTTCGCGGCCGTAAAGCCAGATTGCGAAGGTGCCGCCGGGCCGAAGACCGCGAAAGGCAGCGGCGACCACAGGTCCCGGGTCGGGAATGTGGTGGAGGACCCCGATGGAAAACACGTAGTCGAGATCGCCTGTCGGAGGCAATCGATCGCCGGTCGCCTTGAGGTACACGATCCGATCGCGTTCGGCATGTGTATTGGCTTTCAATACCTCGAACGCCTCCGAAGGCTCGACTGCGACAACCTGGGTCGCACCGGCCAGCACGAGGATGCGGACGAAGCGCCCTGTACCCGCGCCGATCTCTGCCACCCGGCATCCCTTGAGGTCGCGATCCGACAGGAGCGGCTGAAAGTGATCGTTGAAGAGCTCGACCGAACCGAAGAAGCCTTCGTGGCCAGGATAGCGTGTCCACTGTTCTCCGAAATCGGCGATGGTCTGTGCCTGCAGCTGATCGTTCATCGCACGAGCGCCAGTCTGTTGAGCCGTGCTTCCAGCTCCGGGTACTCCGGTCCTCGGAGCACCACACAAAGCGGCGTGCCGTCGCTCGTGGTCACACGATGAATCACATCGGGGTGCACGGCGGCGTCGATCACGTCCTGTCGGGATCCCTTGAGCAGTCGGATGTCCAGATGGTAGCCGCCCTGGTCCCTCATGCGAAACCACAGAGCCGGGAACCGCCCGGCGTCGACCACGCCGACCTCCCACGCGTTGACGGTGACGCCGAGCGGGATCTGCGCACGCTCGGCCGTCGCGGCCGACCACTCGATCGCCTGCAGGACGCAGTTGCCCCAGTAGTCCATCTCGGTACCTGACCGAAAGCCGCCCGCGGCCCGCCGATGAGCGGGGTGAAGTACACGTACTGATTCGGGTGGTTGCGCAGCTGGAACAGCACCGGCTCCGCGATCCCGATAGCCAGCGCACACGACACCAACACCGCCGCTGCTCCGACCCGCGCCGACCTGAGTGCAAAGTCCCAACCGGCCGCGGCGAGCACGGCCAGCGGGGGGACGATGAAGAAGACGTGGCGGATGCCATCGTACAACGTGAGGTGGCGCACGATGACGACGGTGGCAGGAATCAGCACGAAGGCCCACACGGCAGCCAGTTGAACGCGCGACGCCTGCGTGCGCCACAAACGGACGAGCGACAGCGCCGCGCCGAGCAGCACGACGGGCGGCACGCTCAGAAACAGCCAGGTAGGAAGATAGTGCCAGGGGAGCTGGGCAGACGGGACATCGCGCCCGCCGAAGATGGAAGGGTTCCCCCAGCTGAAACCAGAGGCGGTAAAGAACGCCTCGATTGGACGCAGCAGCGGCTGCTCCTGCGCCCACGGCCAGAATGCCGTGCCCCCCACGAGCGCGGCCACAGCCACCAGCAGGTACCGTCCGGTCGTTTTCGCCAGACGATCTGGCGACCAGTCACCGGCGGTGTAAATGGCGATCGCCAGCGCGAGCGCCGTGTATGCGAGCAGCACGAGGCCCATGGCCCGCACGTTGAGCGTGAGCGCGATGGCGGCCGCCAGCTTTGCGGCGTGCCCCCACGGCAGATAGGGATACACCGGGCGCACGGTCACGATGAAGTACAGCGCCGCGAGCATCAGGGTCGCAAACGGCAGGTCTTTGGGGTTGTTCATCGACTCGCCGACGTAGCGCGGCATGCTCAGCAGCAGGATCGCGGCGAGCCATCCGGCACGCTCGCCGGCCAGCCGCCGGCCGAGCAGAAAGGCGAAGACGACGCCGATCCAGCCGAACACGCTGTTGACCGCGTGCCGGACCATCCAGATGTCCACGGGCACCAGACGCTGAACGGTGACCGAGAGCACCTCGACGAGTGCCCCGTAGAGGCGCACGTAACCGAAGCTCAGGTCGATGGACGACCGGGGCGCGCGTCCCGCGTACACGTTCCAGATCTCTTCGCCGTACTTCTGGAGGGCGCGCTCGTCCCAGGTGGCCCCGAAGTCGCGGGACAGCAGGACCATGGCCAGGAGAAGGGCCAGCGCCAGGCCAGGCTTGGCGGCTCGGCGGAGCGCGGGGTGCATGCGGCGATGAACAGCTTAACGCAGAGCACGTTTCCTGCTACGCTCGGTGCATGCTTCAGAGCTGGTTGCCACCCTCGACGGGCCGCTCGGCGTTTTCGACGTTCCACCACGGGATGCGGCTCTATAAGGACGACCGCGGACTGTGCCGTCGCGTGGCGCGATTCGTTCACGCGGGGCTGTTGGCCGACCAGCCGGCAGTCGTCATTGCCACGGCCCCACATGTCACCGGGATTCGGCGCGAGCTCGAAACGCTGGGGCGCAATGCGGCTGAGCTTGAGGCGTCTGGCGAGCTGCAGTGCCTGGACGCCCCGTCACTGTTAGAGACGTTCATGGTCAACGGACAACCCGACCTCGAACGTTTCAGATCCGGCGCGCGCGAGTTGCTTCGCGCTGCCCGCCGCGGACGCGATGAAGCCACCGTCTACCTTTACGGCGAAATGGTGGACCTCCTGTGGCAGGCAGGTCAGGCGGATGCCGCCTTGCGCGTCGAGGTGCTGTGGAGTCAGTTGGCAGCCGTGGAGTCGTTCTCACTGCTGTGCGGCCATGCTGTGGGAAACTTCTACCAGGGCCGGGGCCTCGAAGCCCTCTGCGCCCTTCATACCCACGTGGAACCGACCCTTCTAGAGCCCATCCCTTCGCTTCGAACGGACCCTCTGCAGAAGCGACCATAGTCCTCCGTTGAGAAGACTTTAGTCTCACGGTTTTCTTCCCGCCAAGTTGAGCCGCAGCAGCAATACGCTCGTAATTCCTATAGTTTTGAGCAGTTCCCGGCATTTCGTGGATGGCACACTTCTGGCGAATGCAGATCCGAACCTTGTAATCATCCAAAGAAGTCCATGACACTAAGAGCGGTCCCGTCTCCCCGTCAGGAAGCGTCAGAGGCGCTCCAGCCCGACGATCCGCTAGACGCCTTTGCTCCTGAAAGCGCCTTGCCGGTCGTCAGGGCAGTGGCCGCCGCGCCCGGGTCACTCGCCCGAGGCCCTGACGAGGGCGGTCCCGACCTCCACCCGCACGCCTCGACCCCGTCCCGGCCCCAGGGGACGAGCCTCAGAACCGCGTTTTTGATGATCGGCGCCATGCTTGCCCTCGTCGCCGGTGGCATCGTCGCGTTCCAGCTGCAGGCGGGATCCGCGTCCGGGCAGAGCGCTGCGCCCGGAACCGGACGCCTCGCGCTTGAGACCCGGCCGCCCGGCGCGCTTGTGGAGATTGACGGGCAGCCGCGCGGGACCACGCCCGTCGCCGTCGAGCTCGCCGCCGGGCCGCATACGGTGACGCTCCGCAACGAGGCCGAAGAGCGAACCGTGGCCGTCACGATGACCGCAGGCGGCCAGGTGTCGCAGTACTTTGAGCTGGCGCCGACTGCCGTCGCGGCGCCAGTCGGCCATCTCACGATCGTGACCGAGCCCCCTGGCGCGCGCGTGACGATCAATGGCGAGGCGCGCGGCGTGACACCGGTCACCGTCCGCGATCTCGAGGCCACGCGCCACAAGGTCACCGTGGCCAGTGCAACGGGCTCGAGCGAACGCATAGTTGACGTCGAGCCAGGTGCGACCACCTCCGTCGTCTTCGCACTGGCCCGCCCGGGCGTCACTGCCGGGTACCTGTCGGTGCAGTCGGGATTCACCGTCCAGATCTTGGAAGGCGGCGAAATCGTCGGGTCGAGTGCAGCCTCGAGAGTGATGATGGCGGCCGGCCGTCACGAGGTGACGCTCAGCAACGCGGAGCTTGGCTTCGAAGAGCGGCGCCAGGTGGAGATCCGCCCGGGCGCGACGGCGACTATCCGCCTCGACGCCACCGCGGCCTTGAACATCAATGCGCGGCCCTGGGCTGACGTCACCGTGAACGGTGTATCGCTCGGACAGACACCGATTGCTAACCACTCACTGCCGCTCGGCTCGCACCTCGTGGTGTTCCGGCATCCACAGTTCGGCGAGCGCCGCGAGAACGTCGTGGTGACGGCGCGCGGCCCGAACCGCATTTCCGTGGATCTGACCAGATGACCACCTCTCCTGGTTCCAGGCGGCTGGGCGCCTTGGCGCTCGCCATCACCCTGCTGGCCGGATCCGTTCACGCGCAGGACCCGCTCAGCGCAGCCAAGGAACTGTACGCCTCTGCTGCCTACGACGAGGCGCTGGCGGCACTGGATCGACTGAAAGCCGGAGCATCGCCAGCCCTGACGATCGAGATCGATCAATACCGGGCGTTCTGTCTGTTCGCCCTCGGGCGCACCGCCGAAGCCGAGGCCGTGGCCGAGGGCGTCATCCGGGCCAACCCGTTGGTGGACCTTCGCGCGGACGAGACGTCCCCGCGCATCGTGGCCTTGTTCACCGACCTGCAGAAGCGGATGCTGCCGGGGCTGATTCGCGATCGGTACCGCACAGCGCGTGCATCGATGGAGGAAGCAGACACCGCCGCGACCACAACCGAGCTCGAGCTCGTCCAGCGCATGCTCACGAAGGCCAAAAGCGCCGGCGCGTGGGACGAGGCGCTCGCGGACATGAGTGTGCTCGTGGAGGGGTTCCTCGACTTGAGCCGCAGCCAGACGGCGCGACGCGCGGCGGCTGTGCCCCCCCCCGCGCCTGCTCCCGCTGTATCAGAACCACCGCCGGCATCGGCGACAACGGCGAGTGCCGCGCCGCTGGCACCGGCGGACGGCGTCCCGGCATCGCGGCCGGCTAACGTGCCCGCTGCCCCGACGACGGTGGCTTCGTCACAGCCTGCTCCTCCAGAAGGTCCCGCTGCGGCAGCGCGCGCCGCGGTTTACAGCGCACTCGACACCCATGTCACCGGCCCGGTCGCGCTGCTGCAGGTGGTCCCGCGCGTTCCCGCAAACCTCGCGCTGTCGATGCGGGCGAGCAAGCGAACGGGCGTTCTCGAAGTGACCATCGACGAACGCGGTCGCGTCGAGACGGCATTCATCCGAGAGTCGGTCAACCCGGTCTTCGACGGGATGGTGGTGTCGGCGACCAAGAGCTGGGAATACCAGCCGGCAAAGCTCGAAGGACAACCGGTCCGCTATCTGAAGCGCATCGCGTTCACCCTCCAATAGCACGGCGCCGTCTGGCGCGCGTTCTTCGCTACACTGTCTGGTATGCGGGCCTTGCCACCACTCACCATCGCCCTGGCGTTCGGGCTTGTCTCGACTGCCGCCGCTCAACCAGCGCCCATCACCCCTAACACCGGGACGGCGGCGCTCGTCGGCCGACTCGATCTCGAGCGCTACAAGGCGACTATCAAGGGGCTCACTGCGTTCGGCGATCGCCTGGAGGGCACAGAACGCAATCGGCGGGCTGTCGACTGGATCGAGGCTCAGTTGAAGAGTTACGGATGCCCAACTGAGCGGCTGAAGTATGTGAAGGCACCACCCGCCCCTGCTCAGGCTGCCTCCGCAACGACTCGGCCCGCGGCCGACAGGACTGAAGCCCCTCCAACCGCGGTGGGTGGCGGACGACCTCGCGGCGTTCGGACGTCCACGACACCGAACACCGATGCCGCCAGGCAAGCCGACGAACGACTTCGAGCGCTCAATGCCGAACCTTCGGTTCCCGGGCCGCGCGAACTCGTGTACTGCACGAAGGTGGGCGCCAGGTTTCCCAACGAGATGTACATCGTCGGCGCGCACATGGATGGCCGCGGCTTTGGCGAGGCGGCCAACGACGATGGCTCGGGGACGGCGCTGGTGATGGAGTTGGCGCGCATCTTCAGCATGCCGGACGTCGTGACGGAGCGGACCATCCGCTTTGCGCTCTGGAATAGCGAAGAGGGTGGTCTCGTGGGAGCTACGGCGTACGTCGAGCAGCGCCGGGCGCTGCAGGGTAAGGAGGATCCGCCGGGGTCAGGCCGGTATCCGGAGCCGACGTGGCTCGGGATGATCCAGCACGACATGATGCTCTTCGACCACGGGATGCCACGCCCCGACGGAACGATGAGCCCGGAGCAGCGGCCCGAGGCCGACGTCAACATCGAGTTCCAGATGGTGTCGAAGCAGTCGCTCGAATCGCAGAAGCTCGCCTGGTACTTCCACGCGGCCAACGCGAAGTACGCCACGGACTATCCGGCGCAGGTCGGCCCGCACATGACCAACACCGACTCGACACCCTTCATGGACGCGGTGGCGTCGATCAGCGTGCGCGAGAACGAGCGCGGTGTGCAGGTCGGAAGTGGGTGGGATCCGCATTGGCACCAGCCGACGGATCTGTTCAGCACGTTTTCCGACAAGGACTTCCGGCTCGGCCTGAACGCGGCGCAGACCACGCTCGGCGCCGTCGCGGATCTGGCGGGGGCCTCGACGCGCCGGTAGTATCAGGGCTTCGGGCTCAGGACTTAGGGCTTAGGCCTCTGCCTTGCGCTCACTTCAGGTTCAACGGGTCGATCACAACGAGTTCTGGCGACAGAGTCGCCGCGCCACTAATCACGCAGCGGGGCGGCGTCCAGCATGCGATCCGCGAGGAATTCCGCTACGAGCCGCGCTCCCTCCTCGTTGAAATGGCAATCGTCATAAAAGGCTGTCGTGTTCCTGGGGATGGCCGACGCCAGGTCGTAGCACTCCAGAGAATTGATCCGACACTCTGTGAGCAGGGCCTCGTTGAACTGGTTCATCCCCTGGGCAAGCTCGGAGGCTCGGACAAAGCCTTTCGGATTTTCCATAGTGCCGGTCCAGCCGTAGAACAACAGACGCTCTTCGGCGGGGGTCTGATCACTCCGCCATAGGGTTGGCTGGGTCAGAAACACACATCGCTTTCCAGCTGACCGACAACGTTCTGCCAGGCTTCGAACACGCGTCTGGTACTCCTGCACGCCAAGTGTGAGATCCGGCATCGGGACAGTCGAGGCTTGCGCACGAATCCGGCGTCTTTCCGCATACCACTCAGCGCCTTGTGGATTCCGACGGAGCCCGGCCGCGACCCGGAGGGCGTCAACACGCGCATAGACACGAGAACGGGTGTAGAACGGATACCGCAGTGGTTGAGTGAATGATTCAGAAGATGCGCGAGCTGCCAACGCTTCTTGTGTGGAACTGCCTTCGAAGGCCAACGTAGCCGTGAAGTCGTTTATTCCGGTCAGGAATACCAGAACGTCGGAATTATCCATCAGCGGGAATCTCTTCAACTGCTCCAGGTGGTCCGCCGTGTTGTGTCCGTTGACCGCCGCGTTAGCCACATACACGAACTTCTTGTTTTGTCGCTGATTCAGGTCTTGCATGAAGAGATGGGACCACTCCTCGGAGTCGTCCAGGAATTCGCAGAGCGTGGTGCTCCCGCCAACCGTGATGATCCTCAAGACGTTCGGCTTGCCGGACATCAGCTCGACCGAAGGGCCACGCAGCCCCCACTCGTTGGTCGTAAAGTTGGCGGCTCCCTGAATTGGTGTGTGCCCGTCATCGAGCGAGGCTCGGGAGGTGACATTGGGCGGGCGCAAGTAACTGGAGCGATCGGGCACGACCAGCCGCAAGCCGACTTCGACCACGACCAGGGCGACGACGACCGCGGTTAGAGAGACGAGCGCGTTCTCGAATCCAACCGGCAGTACAGATCCCCGTGCGATTCTCAAAGAGATCAGAGCACCCGCCGCGAGCCATAGAACAGCCGCGACGAGCAGCACGATCTGCGCTCGGCTCAACTCCGCGAGCGCCCAGCTGGATACGAGGTCCGCCACCAAAAGTCCGACGACGACCAGATGAACCCCGGCCATCGCGAGGATGGTCTTGCGCCCGACTGGTTCCGCGGTCTCGGTCGTCCCCGATTTCGATGGATCCGCCATACCCACTCCAGCTGTTTCGGCTTGAATTGGCGAGTTGTGCAGAGCTACAGCTCAGGTTCTGGTTTCAGCAGCCACCCGGTTGATAAAGCCGAAAACTGCCAACAAAAGCGTGGTGCCGGAGGTCGGAATCGAACCGACACGTCCTTGCGGACACGGGATTTTGAGTCCCGCGCGTCTGCCAGTTTCACCACTCCGGCATTCGGGAGGGCTCTGACCTCATTCTAGAGCAGTTCTCCTTCGCCGGAAAACCGGCGGGCCCCAGGCCCGCCGCGAGCCACGGAGCCCAGCCTATCGAAATCTGACGCGCACGCCGCCGTAGATCTCGCTCGCCTTGATCATGGGATCTTCGGTGAAGATACCGTTCCACCGGTAGCCGATGTCCACGCTGAACGTCGTGTTCACCGGGACATTGAGGCCGCCCCCGAGCATCAGGAGGGCCTTGGTCTCATCGTCCACTTCGGCGGCCTCCTCGACCAGGTCCGAGAAGTCGAGTCCCCCCACTTCGGCGCTGACGACGTCGAAGCTGAGTCGAGCGAATCCAAGCGCACCTTCGAGGTACGGACGAACCCGCCCTGTCGAGAGTGCGTATCTCGCACCACCCATCCCGTAGAACGCCGGAATCCGGACATCGAAGGTGACGGGCAGCCCGGTCTCGTCGCTCAGGAAGTCACTCAAGTCGTCGAGTTCGTCTTGAAGCTCCGACGGCAGCACATTGCTCCCGCGCCCGAACTCTCCGAAGATCTGCAGCCGCTCGCCAATGGCGATCCCGCCACCGCCGCCGAACACCGGGCCGACCTCGGTGCCAAAGGTCACACCGCCGAGACCGTGGATGAACCCTTGCGCCCGGGCGGGTGCGGCCACCAGCAGGAGCGCCGCGGTTGCCAGGAGCACGCCGAAACTTCGTTTCATCGATTTTCCCTCCAGGGAACAAGTAACGAAAGCCCGGCCGAAAGTCACAGGAACCGGATCGTGCCCGAACGGTGTAACCTGCCGAAGAGGTCTCATATGTCTATCTATCGGCACACGGCCGCCTTTCTGGTTCTCGTGGCCCTGGGTGCCACTGGGCCGGGCGCTCAGGCGCCAGCGTCAGGCACCGATTGGCCGCAGTGGCGAGGCCCGGACCGGTCGGGCGTTTCACGCGAAGGCGGCCTGCTGAACGACTGGCCCGCGGCGGGCCCGCGCCGCATCTGGCAGGCGGCCAACCTCGGGGCCGGGTACGGCTCTGTTGCCGTGGCTGGCGGGCGTGTGTACGTACAGGGCGGCGCACGGAACAACAGCGTCGTCACGAGCCTCAACCGCGCGGACGGGAAGGTTATCTGGACCCAAAACATCGGCCGTTCGAACACCAACGATCGCGGCCCCGGCCCGCGCGGCACACCGTCGGTCGACGGCGACCGGCTCTACGTGCTCACCGAGAACGGTGATCTGGCCTGTCTCTCGACCAAGGACGGCGCGATCGTCTGGCTCCGCAACATCCTCAAGGAGTTCAACGCGCGCAATATCGGTTGGCTGGTCAGCGAGTCGCCGCTCATAGACGGCAACCTCGTGTTCGTCACGCCTGGCGGTCGAGGGGCCGGCCTGGCCGCTCTGGACAAGATGTCGGGCAAGACGGTCTGGACCGCGAAGGAACTGAGCGACGAAGCCGGCTACGCGTCGCCGATTGCGGCCACGGTCCACGGCGTCCGCACGATCATGACGCTCACGTCGGCCGCCGGCGTCGGCGTGCGCGCGTCGGATGGGCGATTGATGTGGCGGTACCGCCGCGCGGCCAACACGACGGCCAATACGACCACGCCGGTGTACTCGGACAACAAGGTGTTTTACACGTCCGCGTACGACACAGGCGGAGCGCTCCTTGGTCTCACGGCGCAGGGCGACGTGGTCAAGGCCGACGAGATCTATTTCACCCGCGATCTCCAGAACCATCACGGCGGCGTGGTCCTGGTCGATGGCTACTTGTACGGCTTCAACAACTCGATCCTGACGTGCCTCGAGTTCGCCACGGGCAAGATGATGTGGCGGCACCGCAGCGTGGGGAAGGGCTCCCTCGTGGCCGCCGACGGCAAGCTGTTCATCGTCGGCGAGGATCTGGTCGTGGGGCTGGCCGAAGCCTCGCCAACGGGCTACCGCGAACACGGCCGCTTCAAGATCGAGGATCAGGGGCTTCCCAGCTGGGCGCATCCAGCGATCAGCGACGGCAGGCTCTACATCCGCAATCAGGGCATCCTCACGAGCTACGACGTTCGGGGAAAGTAGGCCGCTCGGTCGCCTCTTGACGGCCGAGATTGCAAAGTGATATCACTATGCAATCTCAAGGAGGCGATCGATGATTCGCGAACGCGAGCGGTCGGGGATCTCGGGCTGGGCGATGACGCCGGTGCTGGTCGTGACGGCGGCAGCATCGTTCTACGGTCTGGTCATGACCATCGAGCGGATGGAGGATGCCGGGCGCTTCGACATGGCGTTCCCGTTCTGGGCGTTCGGGATCGCCCTCTCCCTCTTCCTGCTGCGCGGCCTGTTTGTCGTCAACCCAGGCGAAGGCAAGGTCCTTCAACTCTTCGGAAGCTACCTCGGTACCGCAAAGTCTCCGGGCCTTCGCTGGGACAATCCGCTGCTGCGCCGGACCAGGCTCTCCCTGCGCGTGAGGAACTTCGAAAGCCAGAAGCTCAAGGTCAACGACAACGAGGGCAACCCGATCGAGATCGCGGCCGTCGTGGTCTGGCGCGTCGTGGACACGGCTGAAGCGTCGTTCGAGGTGGACAACTACGAAAACTACGTCCACGTCCAGAGCGAATCAGCCCTCAGGAACCTGGCGACGAGCTACACCTACGACACGCACGACGATGCCACCATGTCGCTGCGCGGCCACACGACGGCCGTGGCGGATCATCTGAAGCGCGAAATCCAGGACCGCCTGATCAGGGCGGGCGTGGAAGTGATCGAGGCGCGGATCAGCCATCTGGCGTACGCGCCCGAAATCGCCGCGGCCATGCTGCAGCGCCAGCAGGCCGGCGCCATCATCGCAGCGCGCCAGCGCATTGTCGAAGGCGCTGTCGGCATGGTCGAGATGGCGCTCGAAATGCTGTCGAAGCGTGAGATTGTGCATCTGGACGACGAAAGAAAGGCGGCGATGGTCAGCAACCTGCTCGTGGTCTTGTGCGGGGAGCGTTCCACGCAACCAGTCATCAACGCGGGAACGATCTATCAATAGGGCGGGTGCCCCGTGGCCGATCGGAAACCGTTTCTTCTGCGCATCGACCGCGACGTGCTGGAGAGCCTTCAGCGCTGGGCGGACGATGACCTGCGGAGCCTGAACGGTCAGATCGAGTTCGTGCTCAGGCGGGCCCTCGACGGCGCCGGCAGGGGAACGAGGGCGGGCAAGGCTGGCCGGGCAGGCAAGGCGGGCCCTTCGACTTCGCTCAGGGCAGGCAGGGCGGGAAAGGCGGGCGGGACAGGGGAAGACTGACAACCCCCGCCTCCTGCCCGACGTCTAACGGACACATGGAGAGCCTCCTCGCCGACCTCCGCTACGGGCTGCGCCTCATGCGTCGCTCGCCCGTCTTTACCCTGATCACGATCGGCACACTAGCGCTGGGGATCGGCGCCAATACGGCGATCTATTCCGTGGTGGACTCGGTGCTCCTGCGCCAGCTGCCCCTGGCCGAGCCCGACAGGCTCGTGATGGTCTGGGAGGATGCCAGCCACATCGGGTTCTCGAGGAACACCCCGGCCCCGGCCAACTACTTCGACTGGCGCGAGCAGAACCGCGTCTTCACCGATATCGCCGCGACCCGAGGCGCGACCGCCAACCTGACCGCTGATGGCCCACCCGAACAGGTACTCGGGCGCCGTGTCACCGCCAATTTCTTCACGGTGCTCGGCGTGCAACCGGCTCTCGGGCGTGCGTTCACCGCCGCCGAAGACGAGTCGGCGGCGGCAGTGGCCGTCATCAGCCACGGACTCTGGCGCCGGCGGTACAACGCCGACCCGCGCGTGATCGGCACCACGATCGCGATGAGCGGCGTGACGCGAACCATCATCGGCGTCATGCCGGCGGGATTCGTTTTCCGCAACCGGGAGATGGACTTCTGGACGCCCATCGCCTTCACGCCGGCAGAGCGTGCAACGCGGCAGTCGCATTTTCTGAACGTCGTGGCGCGTCTCAAGCCCGGCGTCAGCCTCGAGCAGGCCAGAAGCGAGATGGCCGCGATCGCCGCTCGCCTCGAGAAGGAATATCCCGCCACCAACGCCCGCCTCGGCTCTGCCGTTGTGTCCATCAGCGACGACGCGCTGGGCGATACGCGGCTGGAACTCCTTGCGTTGATGGCTGCCGCGGGATGTGTGCTGCTCATCGCCTGCGCGAACCTGGCGGGCCTGCTGCTGTCGCGGGCCGTGTCGCGCCGGAGCGAGATGGCGGTGCGCGTGGCGCTCGGCGCGAGTGGATCGCGGCTCGTACGCCAGTTGCTGGTCGAGGGGGTCGTGCTCTCGATGCTTGGCGGTGCGCTCGGCCTGGCGCTCGCACCGGCCGGCGTGGCGGTCCTCGAAGGGCTGGTGCCGGCCGGGCTTCCCTCGCTGGCGGTGTCGCGACTCGACGGCCGGGTGCTGGCCTTCGCCGCGGTTGCGTCTCTGGTGACGGGTGTGCTCTTCAGCCTTCTCCCGGCGCTTCAGGCCGCGCGCTCGTCGCAGGCCGATACCCTTCAGCAGGCAGGACGCGCCGGCGTGGGTGCCGGCAGGACGTTCACCAGGGACGTGTTGGTCGTGGGCCAGGTCGCCGCGGCGCTCGTGCTCCTGGCAGCAGCGGGCCTGATGCTGCGGACGCTGGCCAACCTGAGGGCCACCGACCTCGGCTTCGCTCCCGAGCGCCTTCTGACGATGCAGACGTCGCTGCCGGCGGCGAAATATCAGGACGTTTCGGCGCGTCGGGGCTTTTACCAGCGCGTCACCGACGGCGTGACTGCACTACCAGGCGTGGAAGCCGCCGCATATGTCTCAACTCTGCCGTTCATGAGCATCGGGAACACCAACGGGTACGTCATCGAGGGCCAGACACTCCCTCCTGGTGATGCGGGAGATGCGCTCTTCCGATCCGGCACGCCCCAGGACCTCAACACGATCGGTGCCAGGCTCGGTGGAAGGGCGCCTCCTCGACGAGCGCGACCAGCAGGACCCCCCGACGATTGTCATCAACGAGACGTTCGCAAACCGCTACTGGCCCGGCCAGAGCGCCATCGGCCATCGGCTGCGATTTGGCGGACCTGACGCGCCATGGCGCACCATCGTCGGCGTCGTGCGCGACGTGCGCGAGCGGGGCTACGAGCTCGAGATGAAGCCCGGTGTGTACCCAGTCTTCGGGCAGGTCGGCAACGCGTGGACCCCGGAGTTCCTCGTCGTCCGCGGCCGGTCGGACCTGGCGGGACTCGTGGCGCCCATCCGGCAGGTCGTGGCCGGCGTCGATCCCGAACAGCCCGTTGCGCTCGTCAGGACCATGGACGAGATCCTCGATCTCAACGTCGTGGACCGCAGGCAGCAGACCGTTCTGCTCGGGACTTTCGCGAGCCTTGCGCTGCTGCTCACGGCGATCGGGTTGTTTGGCGTGCTCTCGTATGCCGTGACCAGCCGGAAGCGGGAGATCGGCCTGCGCATGGCGCTTGGCGCCAGCAGGGGGTCCGTGGTGAAGCTCGTGGTTAGGCGTGGAGCCGCGCTGACGGCGGCGGGCCTGCTCATCGGCACCGTGCTCGCGTGGCTCACCACCGGCGCGATCAGCACGCTGCTCTACGGCGTGAGGCCAAACGATCCGCTCACTTTCACGGCGGTACTAGTTCTGCTGGCCGCCGTCGCGCTCGTGTCGTGCGGAGTTCCGGCGCTCCGCGCGGCCAGGCTCGAACCGATGGAAGCGTTGCGACAGGAATAGGCTCCGGGCCCCTGGCTCCCGGCTTCAGGACGAGCCTCTGGGCCGGCAGCCCCCGGAGCCTGGAGTCCGAAGCCCGGAGCCCGCTATCCGTTCAGTTCCGCCGCCCGCTGGCGGTGGAACTTCTCGAGCTCGACGTTGGCGTTCAAGGTCGCGCCGAGATTTTCGAGCAGTCCGGTCAGCTTTGCACCGGGCACGGTCATGTACATCTCGCCGTCGTCGAGACCCGTATAGACCCGGTTGCCGATGCACCCCACGCTCGCCACGCCCGTGGACGCCTTCAGCGCCTGCGGGAGCATCGCGCACGCGGGCCGGCCCATGACGCCCCCGTCGTAGGCACCGGCCGCCCGGGCTGCTTCCCACAGCAGCATGATCTGACGGGCCGTGCCACGGAATACGACGAGATCCGGGTCGAACGTGGCTTTCTGCAGGGGAGAGTAGGCGGCAATCTTCAGCGTCGACTCCCGGTGGGGGAGCGCCGCAACATCTTCATTTTTCAGGTACTTGAGCTCGATCATCGTGCCGATGAGCCCCTGGAGCTCCTGACCTTGGGCCGGCGTCAGAGCCACCCCATGCGTGTACGCCCCCACGGCACAGTTTCCGTGGTCCTCGGGCGTGGTGTAAAAGGACCGGCCCTCGGAGGCGGCCTTCCAGTAGCCGCAGCCGGCCGGCTCGGGCCGCTCCACCCTGGGCAGCCCTGCCGGAGGGGTATCGACGAAGGCGACAGCCACCGGAGCGTTGACGAAGTTCATTTGTACGAGGGAGTTAAGTAGTTCCGGACTGAGCGGCATGATGGTTTGACTATACAACGGGCTCCGCCAATCAACCCGTGAAATTGCCCAAAAACCCACGGTTTTAGGCCATTTTCCGTTGTAACTGCCCCGGAGAATCGGCTATACTCTTAAGACTGCCGGCACAACTTTAGGCCTTCCATACAGAGTTCCAACAGGGGGAACCGTGACATTTGAAGTCGGCGACAAGGTCATCTACCCGAATCACGGTCTCGGGATCGTCCAGCGCATCGAAGAGAAGACGATTCTTGGCACAACCTGCGGTTTCTATCACCTCCGCATCGTCGCGAACGAAACGATCGTTCTCGTTCCCGTGGCGAACGTCGACGGCGTTGGCCTGCGGCGCGCGATCGGCGACGAGGAAGTCGAGCGCCTGTTCGGCCTTCTGGGCGACGGCAGGATCGACAACCATCAGAACTGGAAGGGGCGCTTCAAGGACAACTCCGACAAGATGCGCAGCGGCTCGATCTACGAAGTGGCCGACGTATTGAAGAGTCTCACGTTCCTCGCCAAGTCGAAGAGCCTTTCGTTCCGCGAGAAGCGGATGCTCGATCGGGCCAAGTTCCTCATCATCTCCGAGGTGTCGGAAGTGATGCGCGAAACGGCGCCTGCGATCGAGGCCCGTGTGGACCGCGCGCTCGAGCGGTGCTTCTCGGCAAAGGCCCGCACGACCGCCCGCGCCACCGCGAAGGTGGTCAAGGCTGCGCCGCGAGCCCAGGCTGCGGCCGCCGCGCCTCGCGGCCGCGACTGCCCGCGCGTCGTAGCTGAAACCTCGCGTTTAGCACTCAGCACTTAGCATTCAGCAATCAGCACTTAGAAGCCCGCCAGTGTGGCAAGACACACTGGCGGGCTTTTTCGTTTAGGATCTGCCCGTTGATCATCGCCGCCGTCCGGTCCGCCGCGACCTACCTCGCCGTCTCCCTCTACGTGCTCGTGACGGCGCCGATCGGCATGGTGCTGGCGCTCGCGTTCAGGTGGAAGGCGCTCCTTTACTGGCTCGGGCATGGCGGCGTGAAGCTCGCGCTGGCCGCGAGCGGCATCCGGTTCCGCGTCGAGGGGCGGGAGCACCTGCCGCTGGAGCGGGCGGCCGTGTACTGCTCCAACCACCAGAGCAACGTCGATCCGCCGGTGCTTTTCGACGCCCTGCATCCCCGGATGCACATCCTCTACAAGCACGAGATCGACGCGATCCCCCTGCTCGCGCGGGCGTTCCGGCTGGGCGGCTTCATCCCGGTCGATCGGCGCAACAAGGAAGCGGCGATGCGGTCGATCGAGAAAGGCGCCTCGTCGATTCGCAGCGGCAATTCGTTCCTGATCTTCCCCGAAGGCACGCGAAGCCGGACCAACGACCTGCTGCCGTTCAAGAAGGGCGGCTTCATCATGGCGATCAAGGCGCAGGCGCCGATCGTGCCGGTTGCGATTCAGGGCGGCCGCGAAGCGATGCGGCGGGGCAGCTGGCTGATCTGGCCGGTCACGATCGTCATCCGCGTGGGAGCGCCGATCGAGACGGCCGGCGTGTCGCTCGACGATCGTGACGAGCTCATCGACCGCGTCCGAGCGGCAATAGAAGGGCTCATCAAATCTGAAATCGCAGATCGGAAATCGCAAATCTAGAATGGCAAGTCTAGCTTCGCAGATTTAGATTTTGCGACCTGCGATTTTAGATTTGCGATGCCTACGATCCTGTCTCGAACGTCAGCGTCCAGGGCTTGAGCGGCTGTTCGTCGCGTCCCATGATGCCCTCCCCGAGCTCAATCTGGACCGTTCTCAACGGCTCGAGCGGCTGTGTGAAGCGGATCTCGAGCACACGGTTGGCGGGAAGGTACTGGGTCGTAAAGCCGGTCGGTGGCACGTCTGCGGCTGCCGCGCCCGTGTAGCGCACCCGGACGCGGTTCCTGATGGTCGCCGGGTTCAGATCGCGGGAGAACTGAATCCTGATGTTGGTCGACACCGCAACGTCGGTTTCGTCGGATGTCGGAGCGCTGAAGACCACCTCGGGCGGCGGGGCGGCCGGCACCCTGATGGGCGCATCCGTGGTGGTATCGGCAGGCGGCTTCGTGATCGCGATCGTCGTGCCCGTCGCGTCGAGCCAGACGAGGCCGCGCGTCTGCTTCACGACGCCGCTGACCTGGACCCAGCGCCCGGTGTCGAGCCGGGCGTCGAGCGACAACTCGAAATCCTTTCCCCGCGGCCGGAGATTGCTCACCCAAACGGCGGCGTCCGCCGACCGGACCACGAAGTCGTACCGGCTGTTGCCGGGCGCCTCGGGCAGGTCGCCGAGCAGGTTACGTCCGCTGAACTGCCCGACCAGCGTGATCTTCTGATCGAGATACCGCGGGGGAAAGAGGACCAGGCCTCGGACGGTGGGCGTGGCCGGCGGCGTCGCCGGAGCGATGGCGTTGGCGACGATCACGGTCACCTGTCCAGGCCGGGGCCACGGGCCGTCGGGGTCGATTTGGAAGGCGGTTCGCAGATCGTACGAGCCCAGCCTCGGGTCGTCGTGATTCATTCTCCCGAGGTCCCAGAACTCGCCGCGGACCTCGCTCAGGCCTTCCGGGGATCCGTCCTTGAACAGCACCCGAATCGATCCCGTGTCGTCCTGCATCCGGAGTTCGCCGTTCGGCGAGGCAGTGAGGGTGCCTGCCACCACGATCGGCCGCTGGTGGTAGAACGTCGGGTGAGCCAGCAGGGCGGCGAGATTCGTGGCCCGGCGGACGGCCGGAGGCTGAGCCGCAAGGTTGATGGCGAGGCCGAGGATTAGGAGAGCGATTGCTCTAGTCATGATCGGCGTAGATCGCCCGGCGTGCGGCCCGTACCGTGATGGCAGCCAGCGACAGGAACAAGAGCCCGCCAGCGATGTGCGCGAACCCGCTTTCATCGTGCAGCCACGGCAGTGCGTTGCCGATGGCCTGGAAGGGGCCGATGGTTTCCGTGCCCACCAGCACGGCGAAGAGGATGCCGCAGATCGAGCCGCCTGCGATCAAGCCGGAGCTGAACAGCGTTCCCGCGCCCAGGTCCGACTCTTCCTTGGTCCCGCTCGACCGTTCCACCCACCAGCGCACGAGCCCTCCAGCGAAGATCGGAGCCGTCGTCGCGATCGGCAGGTAAGCGCCGACCGCGAACGACAGCGAATGAATGCCGCACAGCTCGAGCGTGACGGCCACGAACACCCCGACCAGCACCAGGCCCCACGGCAGGTTCTGGCTGAGCAGACCCTTGATGATAGTCGCCATCAGCGTGGCCTGCGGCGCCGCGATGTCTTCCGAGCCGATGCCGAACACGTCGTGCAGATAGAGCGTCGTGACCCCGATCACCAGCGCGGAGACGACGACGCCGATGAGGAGGCCCGCCTGCTGGTAGAACGGCGTGGCGCCAACGATGTAGCCGGTCTTGAGATCCTGCGATGTGTTGCCGGCGTTGGCCGCCGCGATGCAAACGACGGCGCCGACACAAAGCGCGACCGGTCCGTACGTATCCCCGGTCCAGCCGAGCGCGACAAACAGGACGCAGGTGAGGATCAGCGTCGCGATCGTCATCCCCGAGATCGGGTTCGACGACGATCCGATGAGGCCCGTGATCCGGGATGACACGGTCGAGAAGAAGAACCCGAATACGACGATGAGGCCTGCCGCCAGCAGGTTGCCCTGGAGGGGCATGCGGGGCGCGTAGGCCAGGAACACGGCTACGACGAGCGTGCCGATCAGCACCACGTTCATCGGAATCTCGCGCTCCGTGCGGATGGCCGCGGCGGCGCCCGCGCGGCTGCCGAATCCCTTCAACCCCTCGGCAGCCGAGCTGACGATCGTCGGCAGCGTCCGCGCCAGCGTGATCAACCCGGCGGCCAGCACCGCGCCGGCGCCGATGTAGCGGATGTACGCACTCCAGATCTGCCCGGGCGCCATCTCCGAAATCAGGAACGGCTGGCCGGTGGCCGGGTTGACCGCGAAGTTCGGATGAATCGGCGGCAGCGGCACGGTCATGTACTGACCGAGAATCGAGAGGAGCGGCAGGAGTACCAGCCACGAGAGAACGCCGCCGGCCACCATCGTGCCCGCTATACGAGGCCCGATGACATACCCGACGCCGAGGTACTCCGGTGAAATGTCCACGCCAAGCGTCGCATTCGGGAACTGGCTGGTAGCCGGGGCGGTGTAGCCGACTTCGGTCCGGAACAGGTTGAAAATCCAGGAGAACGCCTTCCACAACGCGCCGACGCCCAGGCCGCCAAACACCAGCGACGCCAGCTGTCCGCCTCGCTCACCCGCCACAAGGACCTCAGCGCAGGCGGTGCCTTCGGGGTACGGCAGCGTCCCGTGCTCCTTGACGATGAGCGCGCGACGGAGCGGCACCATCATGAGGACGCCGAGGATGCCGCCCGCCAGGGTCAGCATGGTGATCTGAAAGTACGTGAAGTAGCCGGGCCCGTAAGGTGTCAGGAAGATGAGCGCCGGAATCGTGAAGACGACGCCTCCGGCGACCGATTCGCCGGCCGATCCGATCGTCTGCACGATGTTGTTCTCGAGGATTGTCGAACCTCCGAGGCGTTTCAACACGGAAATGGCGAGCACGGCGATCGGGATGGACGCGCTGACCGTGAGGCCGGCGCGCAGCCCGAGGTAAACGGTGGAGGCGCCGAACAGAAGCCCGAACAGGGCGCCGATGACGATGGCGCGGCCGGTGAATTCCGCGGGTGACTGCGAGGCAGGGATGTAGGGCTGAAACGCCGTCCGGGCGTCGTCACCCGTGGCGTGCTCTGAGGCCTGAGACGCTCGCGCGGAAGGCGGCGAGGGACGGCTCATGCGCGGATATTAGCACTGGTTTTTGCTACAATCGCGGCGGTTTGTGAAATTGCCGAACAAGGTTCACACGCGCCAGAGCCTCGAGCAAGTATCCGAGCTCACAACCAACCGCTTGTCGGTTTACCTGCGCTGCCTCAACCAGCTCGAGGATGCCGGCGTCCGCACGATCTCGTCCCAGTCGCTCGCGGAACAGTTCCACCTGAACGCCGCGCAGATCCGGAAGGACCTGGCCTACTTCGGCGAATTCGGCGTGCGAGGGGTCGGGTACTACGTCAAGGACCTCAAGCGGAATCTCAGGCAGATCCTCGGCCTCGACCGGCGGCTGCGCGTCGCGATCATGGGCGCCGGCAACCTTGGGCTTGCACTCGCCGACTATCCGGGCTTCCGGCAGGAAGGCTTCGAGATCGCCGCACTCTTCGACAATCAGGGCACCAAGGTGGGGCAGCAGTCGCGCGGCGGCATTCCCATCCACGACATCCACGACCTCAAGAAACTTACGAAGAAGGACGCCATCAGCATCGCCGTGATCGCGGTGCCGGCGGCTTCGGCTCAGAGTGTGGTGGATCTTGTCGTTGCATCCGGAATCAAGGCCGTGCTCAACTTCTCGCCCGGCACGCTTCAGGTGCCAGACGACGTCAAACTGAAGAGCGTGGACCTGACGGTCTCGCTCGAGAGCCTGTCGTTCTACCTCGCGCGCGGAGAAGAGGGCAGGTAGGGCAGGCGGGGCTGGCAGGGCCCACCGCCAGTGAAGAGGTTTGCGCCTGCGGCCATCCCGAGCCGAGGACATGCAGATCCGAGGCGAGGGATCAGCGTCAGTTCGCGGCGGGGGTGGGGCCCCGCCGCAAGGTGAAAAACGATGGCAAAGCGTCTGTCGCACGTTGACGCCAAGGGCCGCGTCGCGATGGTTGACGTCGGAGACAAGGCGATTACTTCGCGCGAAGCGATCGCGCGCGGGTCGATCCGGATGTCGGCGCTCGCGCGCAGGCTGATCAGGACGGGCGCCGTCAAAAAGGGCGATCCCCTTCAGGCTGCCCGCCTCGCGGGCGTCATGGCGGCCAAGCAGACCTCGGCGCTGATTCCGCTGTGCCACCCGCTGCCGCTCTCAGGAATCCAGATCGAGCTGACGCCCACATCGCGCGGCTACGACATCGAGGCCCGCGTGCGCACCAGCGCCCAGACGGGCGTGGAGATGGAAGCGCTCACGGCGGTGGCCGTGGCGGCGCTGACGATTTACGACATGGTCAAGGCGGTGGACAGGGCCATGGTCATCGGCGACATCGCCCTCCAGTACAAGGCCGGGGGTAAGAGCGGAACCTACATCGCAAATCGCAAATCGCAAATCGCAAATCGCAAATCGCACATCGCAAAACGCCGATCGCAAAAGTGATTCAGCTTGCGATCCCTTCTGCAATCCTGCAATTCTGCAATCCTGCAATGCCATGAACGTAGTGATCGGCATCGTGAGCCCGGCCGAGGCCTGGGTGCTGCCGCGGCCGTTCGTCGATCGGCTGCGCCGCGAGTTTCCGTCGCACACCTTCATCGACGTCTGGGATCGCGACGCGCTCCGGCGGGCGTTGCCGGACGCCGACGTGGCGTTTGCCGCGTTCGTGGATCGCGATCTGGTGCCGTCGCTCGGCAGGCTGCGCTGGGTGCAGGCGCCCGCGGCAGGCGTGGGCCACTTGCTCTCGGCCGAGCTCATCGCGAGCCCCATTGTGCTCACGAGCGCCCGCGGGGTGCGCGCGCGCGCCATCGCCGAGCATGTCATCGGGATGACCATTGCGCTGGCGCGCCAGCTGCCGCTGGTGCTTCGGCGCCAGGCCGAGCATCGCTGGGCGCTCGACGAAATCGAATCCTCGAAGGCCGTCCGGACGCTGCACGGACGACGCCTCACGATCGTGGGGCTCGGATCGATCGGGCTTGAAGTCGCGCGGCTGGCCGCGCCCTTCGGCCTCCGGGTTTCGGCCGTGCGTAAACACCCCGATACACCACTGCCCGGTGATGTCCGTGTTGATGAGGTCGTGCCGGCCGACCGGCTGCACGAAGTGCTGGCGCGAACCGACGTCCTCGTGCTTTCCACAGCGCTGACGCCCGAGACGACAGCCCTCATCGGCCGCCCGGCGCTCGACGCCATCAAACCCGGCGCGCTGCTCATCAACATCGGGCGCGGCAAGCTCCTGGACGATGCCGCTGTCGTGGAGGCCCTGACCGATGGCCGCCTCGGCGGCGCAGCGCTCGACGTCTTCACACGCGAACCGCTCGACCCCGCGAGTCCTTACTGGGACCTCTCGAACGTCATCGTCACGCCGCACATGTCCGGCGCGATGGAGGATTACTGGACCCCTCTCGTCACACTCTTCGCCGAGAACCTCCGCCGCTTCGATGCCGGCCAACCTCTGCTGAACGTCGTTGACAAGAGCGCCGGCTACTAGCCACGAAAGCACGAAAGCACGAAAAAGCGCGCTTGACCGGGTTTCGTGGCTTCGTGTTTTCGTGGCGGGCCTATACTGACTGCATGCGTGCCCTTCTCGCCGCGCTCGCCGTAACCACCGTCGTCGGAGCGAGCCGTACAGGCCGGCTTTGCCGCCTGGCAGCGCCCGGCCGTCGCGCAGCCGCCGCAGTACTCCTACACGGTCGTCAAGGCTTACCCCCACGATCGGGATGCGTTCACCCAGGGCCTGCAGTTCGTGGAGGGCGTGTTCTACGAGGGCACGGGTCTGAACGGACGGTCGTCCATACGAAGGGTGCGCATCGAGACAGGGGAAGTGCTGCAGCGCCGCGACATCGCGCAGGAGTACTTTGGCGAGGGCATCACCGTCTGGAAAGACGAACTGGTGCAGCTCACGTGGCAATCGGGCGTGGGGTTTGTCTACGACCGCCAGACGTTCGCGCCCAAGCGCCGCTTCAACTACAAGGGCGAGGGCTGGGGGCTTACGCACGACGGAACGAGCCTGATCATGAGCGACGGCACCGACGAGCTGCGCTTCCTGGATCCGGTCACGTTCGCCGAACGCCGGCGCCTGCGCGTGACCGCAGGAGGCTCTCCCCTCAAGAACCTGAACGAGCTCGAATGGGTGAAGGGCGAGATCTTCGCCAACATCTGGACGAACGAAACCGACGTGATCGCGCGCATCGATCCCAAGACCGGCGTCGTCGCCGGCTGGATTGACCTGCGGGGTCTCCTGTCTCCGAGAGAACGCGCACAGGTGGACGTCCTGAACGGCATCGCGTACGACGCCGCCACGGACCGGCTGTTCATCACCGGCAAGCTCTGGCCGCGCGTGTTCGAAATCCGGCTCACGCCGGCGAAGTAAGTCAGGCCAGGCAGGGCAGGCAGGGCGGCTGGCTGGCAGAAAGCGCCTAGTCGTCCGGCCTGCCTTGCCTGCCCTGCCCGCCTTGCCCGCCCTGTTCCGGCGGCTCGATGTGGATCACGGCATCGACAATCTGCGGGTAGCGGGCGACCAGGCGGTCTTTCACGACATGCGACAGGCGGTGTGCTTCGGTCAGCGGCATGTCGCCGGGCATCCAGAGGTGCAGGTCGAGGAAGACGTGGTCCACAGTCCCCCGGGTGCGGATCCGATGGCACCCGACGACCCCTTCCACGCCCATCACCACCGTTTCGATGTCCTGCTCCGAGATGACCATCCGGTCGCTCAGAATCCTCGTCGTGGCCGTGGCGATCTGGTAACACGCGTAGCCGATGAACACCGCTACGACGAGCGCCGCAATCGGGTCGAGTACAGGCACGCCAAGCCGCGCGCCGGCAAGGGCCAGGATCACAGCGACCGACGTCCAGACGTCTCCACGCGTCTGCAGCGCGTCGGCGAGCAGCACTTCGCTGCCGAGCCGCTTGCCCTCACGTGTTTCGTAGCGGATGACGCCCAGGTTGATGACCAGCGTGACGGCCATCACGACGAAGCCCGCCAGTGAGATGTCGGGAGGACTCGATCGACCCGTCAGGTTGTTGAAGGCATTTCGCAGGATCTCGATAACCACCACCACCAGGAACATGGCGACGGCCGCCGCGGCCACCGTCTCGTACTTGCGGTGTCCGTACGGGTGATCATCGTCTGGTGGACGTCCGGCCGCCCGGACACCGACGATCCCGACGACGTTCGAGCCCGCGTCGGTCAGGGAATGGAAGCCATCCGAGAGGATGCTGATGGCTCCGCTGGCATACCCGAAGGCAATCTTGGCGATCGCGACGATCAGGTTGAGCGCAAGGACGCGGACCAGCACTCGTGACACGTCGGCGTAGCGGTCTTCGGTGACTCCCGGAGCCGGGAGCCCGCCCCTCGGCGCGCTCGGGGCGCCCTGAGCCGGTCGAAGGGCGGAGCCTGAAGCCCGAGTCAGAACACCCGCGCCTCTGGAACCGGCCACCAGCGGATCTGCACTTTGCCGATGATGTACTTCTTCGGCACCATGCCCCAGTGGCGGCTATCGGAGCTGTTGTTCCGATGATCGCCCATCACGAAGTAGTAGCCGTCCTGAATGACCTGCGGGCCCCAGTCGTCGTGACTGCGGTATTCGCTGGGCACGTAATCGTCGTGCAGCGGCACGTCGTTCACGTAGACCTGCCCCTCGACGATGCGCACCGTGTCGCCTTCTTCCGCGATGACCCGCTTGACGAACGACTTGTCCGGATCGAGCGGGTAGTAGAGCATCACGATGTCGCCCCGCCTCGGCTCGCCGATGCGGTACACCAGCTTGTTCACGATCAGCCGATCCTGGTCGGCGAGCGTTGGCGCCATGCTCTGGCCCTCGACCCTGGCCACCTGGAAGCCGAAGGTCACGATGAGGATGGCGTAGACGGCCGCCGACATCAGGGTCTTCAGCCAGGCGACGAACTCCTCCTGGACCTGCGCCATCCGGATGCCGGGGCTCGTCAGGCGCAGGCGATCGGTCTCGGCTGCGTCGAGGGCATAGGCCGCCGGCGTCACCATCTCGGTCTCGACGGCATGCGCGCTCATCGCCACGGGCTCGGCCGCGGCGGCGAAGTCCGCTAGAGCTTCAGATACTCGCGCAGCCGGCGCGTCTGCGTCCGGCTGACGGGAATCTCCGTGCCCTTCGCGTCCTTCATCCTGAGAATCAAGTTCCGGCTGAACCAAGGTACGATCTCCTTGATCTTATTGATGTTGACCAGATGTGACCGGTGGACGCGCCAGAAGACGTCGGGGTCGAGCCGCGCCGCCAGGTCATCCAGTGTCCGATAGTTCGACGTGCCCGTGTGCTGTTCGGTGACGACGCTGATGCTCTCATCAGCAAGCGATGCATACAGAATCTCTTCGGCCTGCACCAGCATGAAACGTTCGCCCACCTTGATGGCCAGACGATCGCGCCGGCTCTGACGTTCCGAGACGGCCTGCACAATCCGCTCGAGCTGGGAGTTGCTCATCCCAGCGTCATCGCCGCCCCGCCGACTGTCGTCGGCGGCGTGCCGGTCGAACGAGATCCGCCGCCGGGCCCGCTGGAGCGCCGTTTCGAGACGGGCCGGATCCACGGGCTTGAGCAGATAGTCCACGGCGTTCACTTCGAATGCCTCGATCGCGTGCTGATCGTAGGCCGTGACGAAGATGATCTGCGACACCGGCCCCTCGTCGAGCAGCCGCCGTGCCACCTCGAAACCCGTGAGGCCAGGCATCTGGACATCCAGAAAGACGACGTCGGGCTGCAGCCTGTCTATCGTCTCCAACGCCTCGACACCGTTGCCTGCCTGCGCCACGACCTCCACACCGCCCAGGCGGCCGAGCAGGTATCCCAGCTCATCCCTGGCCAACTGCTCGTCGTCCACGACAATCGTGCGGAGATCGGTGCCCGCCATTATGCGATCACCCGTTCAGGCACCGATAGCTCCGGGATCTCGAGCCGGGCGCAGGTGCCCTGACCGGGGGAACTGCTCAGGCGGATCTGGCAGTGCTCGCCGTAGATCGTTCGCAGCCGCTCGTTCACATTGCTGAGGCCGATGCCGCCGCCGAAGGCCTGCTCGAGCCGCTCCTGCGTCATTCCGAGCCCATCGTCGTGCAGCTCGATGATCGCGCGGCGGTCGTGCAGGCTCGTCTTGATCGTGATGCGGCCGCCGCCAACCTTGCGCGACAGGCCGTGCTTGATCGAGTTTTCGACAAGCGGCTGAAGAATCATGCTGGGCACGATGATGTCGAGCGTGTCCGGGCTGATGTCCTTGTGGACCTGCAGCTGCGGCCCAAACCTGATCATCTCGATGTCGAGATACTCGCCGACCGAGTCGAGCTCCTCGCGCAGCGTCACGAAGTGATCGGTGCTGCGCATCAGGCGCCTGAGGAGGCCCGAGAGCTTCATGATGAGCATGCGCGCCGTATCGGGCTGCGTGCGGACGAGCGAGGAGATGGACGCGAGCGTGTTGAAGAGGAAGTGCGGGTTGATCTGGCTGGCGAGCGCGTCGATCTTGGCGGCGAGCAGGAGCTTCTCCTGCTCCTGCAGCCGGTGCTCGATCCGGGCGTTGTTCCAGATCTTGATGGGCGTCGCGACGGCGAGCACCGTCGCAAGCAGCACGACGGCAAGCGTCCACGTCCACATGGTCTCCGGCTGGAGGTAGATGAACAGGCGCTGGTGTGAGTTCCAGCGCAGGCCGAGCGCTTCCCGGAGCAGCTCGAGGCCGACCGGCGCGAGCAGCAGCATCACCTGCCAGTCGATCTGGACGCGGCGCACCATCTGCCATGCCCGCCGGTGCAGGTGTGTGAACACGAAGGGCGAGAAGTGCCAGATCGATTCCTTCGGGCACAGCTCGCGCAGGCCGCCGCCGGCGAACCCGCAGCCGACGGCAAAGGGCAGCGCAATCCACTCGCCGCCAAAGAGCGGAGGCACGCCGACCAGCGTGCCGACCAGCGCCCCCGCGTATGGTCCGGCGATCAGTCCGGCCAGAAACGAGCCCTCGAGGCTCAGGTCGGCCGCGTAGTAGTCCAGCAGCAGCCGGGACATCACACCGGCGGACAAGGGGATGCCGAGCGCCAGGGCGAAGACCAGACGATCCGGCCAGGCACGGCGCTCGAAGATCAGGATGTGGCGGAACCGCCGATAGCGCACCAGCATGGTCGCCAGCGCCGCCATTGCGGCCAGCTTGACCACGAGCGTGGTGAGCAGGACCTGGTTGGCGGTGAGGAATTGCGGTCCGCGCATTGATTTACTTGATCTTATCGGCCGGGTAAACTGAGGGCAATGGCCCTCCTTCGACCGCTCCTTGTGGGTTTCGCGACCACCTTCAGGCATCTCTTCCGGAAGCCCGTCACAGTCAACTACCCCGATCAAAAGGTGCCAATGTTCCCCAAGTTTCGGGGCAAACAGGTGCTGATGCGGGACGAGAACGGGCTCGAGAAATGCGTCGCCTGCGGGCTGTGTTCCGTGGCGTGCCCGGCAGACGCGATTTACCTGGAGGCCGCGGAAAACGACGGGACCGTGCAGGCGGGACCCAGGTACGCCTCGGTCTACCAGATCCACAAGACCCGCTGCATCTTCTGCGGGTACTGCGAGGAGGCCTGTCCGGTCGGCGCGATTTTCATGGGCAAGGACTACGAGCTGGCGGTGTACAGCAAGGACGACTTCGTGTGGGACAAGAAGGACATGCTCGTGCCGGCAGCGGGGCAAGAGCGCGTCTGACGGCCGTGCCCGCCCCGCCGGCGCTGCCCGCCCTGACTGCCTTGCCCGCCCTGCCTGCCCCGCCTGGCCCCGACCAATGAGAATCGGCGCTCTCGGCGACATTCACGGCGCGTTCGACGTGGCCCAGGACATCATGGGCCGGCACCCCGACGTTCCATTCTGGCTGCAGGTGGGTGATGTCGCCACCAACGACGGTCGAGTACTTCACGCCGGCTCGTCCTCTTTATTTCATCAAGGGCAACAACGAAGACTTCGACGTGCTGGCCGAAGCGGCCGGCGGAAAACCGCCGGCGCCGAACCTCCACTATCTGCCCAATGGCGGGCCGCACCTCGTCGGGCCGTGGCGTGTCGCTGCGCTGGGCGGCACCTTTGCGCCGAGCTGGTACCACACGCGCGCCGAGGCGCTGCCGCCCTCGCGCGGACGGTGGGCCCAGAGCGCGTCGGTCAAACTGGGGAAGAGCCGCGACGACAAGCGCCGCCACTTCGTGCGCGACGAGGTCATTGTCTGCAAGAACATCGCGAACGTCGACGTGGTGCTGACGCACGAGGCGCCGAGGCCGTTTCACCCGGAGGGCCGCCGCCTCGATGCCGGCAAGACGGCGATCAACGAAGTGCTGGCGGCCGTGCGGCCGCGTCTCCACCTGTTCGGCCACCACCACGAGTTCACGGACTCGGTGCGGCAGGGCGTCCGGTCCATCGGGCTCGATCTCGGTGACCAAGTCGTACCTCGTCATCGACTCGGAAACGTTCAAGTGCGAGCGCCTCGACACATAATGATTCCATGCTGACGTTTGCCGACGCGCTCGCCGAGCGCATCCTCGTGTGCGATGGCGCCATGGGGACGATGCTCTACGCCAAGGGCGTGTTCATCAACAAGAGCTTCGACGCGTTGAATCTGTCCCGCGCGGACCTGGTGGAGCAGGTGCACCACGAGTACGTCCGCGCCGGCGCCGACATCGTCGAGACCAATACGTTCGGCGCCAACCGCATCAAGCTCGGATCGTTCGGCATGGCCGACTCGCTGCGCGAGATCAATCTGGAGGGCGTCCGGATTGCGCGGCGCGCCGCAGGGGGCCGCGCGTTCGTTGCCGGTTCGATTGGCCCGCTCGGGATCCGCATCGAGCCGTGGGGCAAGACGGGCGTGGACGAGGCGCGCGAGTACTTCGGCGAGCAGGCCCGGGCGCTGCTCGAGGGCGGTGTGGATCTGTTCGTCCTCGAGACCTTCCGCGACCTCAACGAGATCGGCGCGGCGCTCGATGCCGTGCGCCTCATCTCGGACCTGCCGATCGTGGCCCAGATGACGACCGAGGAGGACGGCAACAGCCTGGACGGGACACCACCCGAACGCTTTGCGCCGGAGCTCGAGGCCCGTGGGGCGACCGTCATCGGCGTCAACTGCGCCGTGGGACCGGCGCCGATGCTCGAAACCATCGAGCGGATGGAAGCGGTCACGCGCCTGCCGCTGTCCGCGCAGCCCAACGCCGGCAAGCCCCGCGACGTCGAGGGCCGCAACATCTACCTGTGCTCGCCCGAGTACATGGCCTCGTACGCCCGGCGGTTCGCGCAGCACAACGTGCGGGTCATCGGCGGCTGCTGCGGCACCACGCCCGAGCACATCAGGCAGATCAAGGCGGCCGTCGGAGGCGTGGTGCACGCCAAGCCGTCCCCCCGGCTGTCGATTCCCCCGCGCCCGCCCAGCGCGGGCGGGGAGGGTGCCCCGGTCGCGCGCGAGAAGAAGTCCGGCCTCGCGCGGAAGCTGGCGGCAGGCTCGTTTGTGATTGGGGCGGAACTGGTGCCCCCCCGTGGCTTCGACGCGAGTGCGATTGTCGAAGCCGCGAGGACGCTGAAGGCTCGCGGGGTCGATGTGGTCAACGTTCCCGACGGCGGCCGGGGCGGCGCGCGGCTGAGCGCGTGGTCTCTCGCTGTGCTGATGGAACAGCAGGCCGGCGTCGAAACCCTGCTGCACTACGCCTGCCGCGACCGCAACCTCCTCGGGATCCAATCGGATCTGCTGGGCGCGCACGCGATGGGTCTCCGTAACGTCCTGCTCATCACCGGCGACCCGGCGCGCGTCGGCGGCTACCCCGACGCTACCGCCGTCTTCGACGTCGACTCGATCGGCCTGACCAACGTCGTGTCGAGGCTGAACCACGGCGCCGATGTCGGCGGCCAGAGCATCGGTCCGCCCACGGCGTTTCACATTGGCGTCTCGGTCAACCCGGCGGCCCTGAACATCGACGAGGAGCTGCGGCGGTTCGAGTACAAGGTCGAGGCGGGCGCCGAGTTCGTGCTGACGCGCCCGATTTTCGACGTTCCGCAATTCGAAGCCTTTCTGCGCAGGATTGAGTCAGCGCGCCTGCCGGTCGTCGCCGGCGTCTTTCCGTTCGAAAGCGCCCGGAACGCCGAGTTCATGGCCAATGAAGTGCCCGGGGTTCGTGTGCCCGACGCCCTGCTCGAGCGGATGAGGACCGCCGAGGCGGCCGATCGTGCCCTGGCCGAGGGCATCGGCATCGCGCTGGAGATTGGGCGCGCGCTCAAGGGCGCGGTGCAGGGGCTGCAGGTCTCGACGCCGGCCGGACGACTGGATACTGCCCTCGCACTCGTCGATGGACTTGGCCGAACATGAGGATGTATAGTCGCATGGGCCACGAAATCAACACTTTGCGAGGGATTGCCTAATGGCGTTGTTCGAATCGCCCCGGCCGGCCGAGGACGACCCGATCATTGGTTCGGACGCAGCGACACGAGCCCTTTCCGTGATGGACGTCGAGACGCCATTTGTCGAGGACGTTTACCAGAAGATCTCGTCGGTCTACGATTACACGTTCGGCCCGACCCTGCACGCCGGCCGCATCCAGGCAATCCAGCGCATGGGGATCCGGCCCAACGACGACATCCTCGAGGTTGGGGTCGGGACCGGCATCAACGCCGCGCTCTACCCGCCCAACTGTGCGGTGACCGGCATCGACCTTTCCCGCAAGATGCTCGTCAAGGCCGCGGCCCGGCTCGAGCGTAAGGGCGTCCGGAATGTCCGGCTGATGCAGATGGACGCCGAACGTCTCAGCTTCGCGGACAACCTGTTCGACATCGTCTACGCGCCCTACGTGATCAGCGTGGTGCCCGATCCGGTTGCGGTGGCGCGGGAGATGTGGCGCGTATGCCGTCCCGGCGGCCGCGTGATCATCCTGAACCACTTCCGGAGCGCGAACCCGATCGTGGCCGCCGTCGAGCGCGCGATTTCGCCGTTCACCGTGCACATCGGCTTCAAGTCCGATGTGGACATGCCCGCATTCCTCGCGCAGGCCGAGCTCCAGCCGACCTCAATCGAAAAGATCAACATCCCGCGGATCTGGTCGCTCATCACTTGTCACAAGGCCTGAGTGGCAGCCGACTCTGGCTCGCCCTCGTAGTCGCGGTCTTCTGCGTTCCACTCTTCTTCAACCTCGGCAGGGCCGACACTCGCGACGACGAAGCGATCTACTCGTTCGCCGTTGACCGCCTTCTCGAGACCGGCGACTGGCTCGAGCCCAAGAGCATCCCGAACGACGACTGGGTCTTTCTCGAAAAGCCTCCGCTGAAGTTCTGGATCGTCGCCGCCCCGATTCGGCTGGGCGTGCTTCCGGATAACGAGTTCGGCCGCCGGTTCTGGGACGCCCTGTTTGGTGCGCTGGCCTTCGTCTACGTCTACCTCATCGGCTGCCGGTTGATCTCGCCGGCCTGTGGCGCGATCGCCGTGCTCGTGCTGTTTGTCCACGAGCCGCTGCTGATAGCCCACGGCTTGCGCAGCAACAACATGGAGGGCCCGCTGTTCCTGGCGTACTGCGGGGGCATGTACCACTTCATGGCCTGGGCCGACACCTATGGTGCGACGAAAGGCGGACGGCACGCACTTGCGGCGGGGCTGTACTTCACGCTGGGCTTCATGACGAAGTTCGTGGCTGCGCTCTTCCTTCCGCTCGTGGCCGGCATCGTCGGTCTCGGAGCTCCATCGGTCAGGAAGCGTCTCGTCGAAGACTGGAAAACCTGGCTCGGCGTGAGCGCTGTCGTGGCGGCGCTGGTGCTTCCCTGGTTTGTCTGGGCGCACCTGAAGTTCGGGGACTTTTTCTGGGAGACGATCTTTGGTGCCGCGGTCGTTACGAGATTTACGGAGTTCCTCGACCCGACGCACGTGCAGCCGTGGCACTTCTACTGGACGACGATCTGGGCGCGGCTGAACGACGCCCATATCACCTGGCTTGCGGCCGCCGGCGTGGTCACGCTCGCCGTGCAGACTGTTCTCCGGCGGTGGGTGGACGGAGCCCTCGTGCTCCTGTGGTTCGTCCTGCCCCTCGCACTGATATCAACCGGCACGTCAAAGCTCTACCACTACGCGTATCCGTTCCTGCCACCTCTTGCGCTTGCAGTGGGCTACTTGTGCGGGCTGCTTCTGGCTCTTGGGCCGATGATTCTCGGGCGCCTCGTGCGCTGGGTCGAGGTCCGAAAGCCTTTCAGCAGCCAGGCGCTCCATGCAGGGCCGGTGCGGAGCGTGCTCCTGGCCATCGCGATGATCGCCATGAGCGTGGCGATCTACACCGTGGTCTTTGGTCCCCTGCGGATTTCGATGGACGGCCGCGACGTGTTCAGAAGCTCCGGCGTGTTCCGGCCGCTCGTGCTGGTGGTGATCGCGAGCCTGCTGACCGGCGCGACACGCGGGGCCGTGCCCGTCATCGTGGCGGTGCTGGTCGTGAGCCTGTTGCCGCTGCCGGCATATCGGCAGCTTCTCGTGCGCCTGGGATCCGAGACCTCGCCGATTCGGGCGGCACGCGACTGCATCCAGCGCGTGCAGCAGGCGTCGGGCGGGCCGGGCATCCACGTCTCGACCGGCCGCGGCGAACTGCCTTACCCGATGTACTACTCGTTCCGGCACGTCAGACCCATGGTGTTCGCCGAGGCGCCAGGACCCGACGACCTCGCGAAGTTCCTCCGGGATCCCGCCAGCCGGTGGCCCATCCTTGCGACCGAAGAGAGTTATCAGGCGTACCGTTACAGTGCTGCCCGCGAAAGCATCCAGGCGCCCGGAGTGGCGGCTTACCGCGACCTGGGAAAGGACATGGTCCTGCTGCTCCCCGGACCTTACGCCGGTTGTGAGATCGAGGTGGCCGCCGAGCGCCCCGTCACCGCGGCGCGGTGAGGCAAACGCATGGATCTGGCAGAGGCGCGCGAGCGGACCGCCGGCGGAGTCGATCCGGGGCTGCGCCACCCATGGGAGACGGCTCGCCTCGAAGTGGTCCGCCGTCTGATTGACGCGCACGTGGTCCTCAATCCAGGCGCGGTTGTCCTCGACATCGGCTGTGGCGACACCTTCGTGGCAGAACAGCTGGCGGCCGCGTACCCAGAGGCGAGTTTCTGCGCCGTCGATACCGCCTTCACCGACGAGCTGATCGCGAGTTACCGGACGCGCCTTGCCGCCAGGCGGGTTACGCCGTACGCCTCGCTCGACGACATGCCGGCGCCGGACCGCCCGGTCACCCTGGTGCTGCTGATGGATGTCATCGAGCACATCGAGGATCCCTGCGGCTTCCTTAGAGCGTTGGTCGCCCGGCCGTATATCGATCGGCAGACGCGATTCCTCATCACGGTCCCTGCGTTCCAGGCGCTCTTCTGTTCTCACGATACGTTTCTCGGTCACTATCGGCGATACTCGAGCCGCCTCCTGCGTGAGCATGCGGCGGCTTCCGGACTCGACGTGGGCGAAATCGGCTACTTCTTTTTCAGCCTGCTGCCACTGCGGCTCGCACAGGTCGCCCGGGAAAGGCTGGTTCGATCGAAGCCGGCGGCTGCCACAACCGGCCTCGTGACCTGGAGTGGGGGACCGGCATCGGCCGGCATGCTGCGGCAGGCGCTTGTCTGGGACGCCTCGCTGGCCCTCTGGCTGAACCGCATCGGCGTCGTCGTTCCCGGCCTCTCCAACTACGCGATATGCCGGAAGTCTGTCTAGTCATCCCCTGCTTCAACGAGGCCTCGCGTCTCGATGGCCGGGCGATCCTGTCGATGCTGGCACGGCATCCGGAGCTCAGCGTCTGTCTCGTGGACGACGGAAGCACGGACGGGACTGTTGGCGTGCTCGAATCGCTGCGGGAACAATCGCCGTCACGCGTGCTCGTGCACCGTCTGCCATCCAACCAGGGGAAGGCGGAGGCGGTCCGCCAGGGCATTCGGCACGTCGCGGCGAGCCGTGCACCTGCGTTTGTCGGCTACTGGGATGCGGATTTTTCGACGCCGCTCGAAGAGCTGCCGCGCTTGCAGGAGGTGATGCTGGCCCACCCGGACTGCCTGATGGTGCTCGGCTCCCGCGTCAAGCGGCTGGGATCGCAGATCGATCGGCGCACGATTCGTCACGTGCTGGGCCGCGTGTTTTCGACGTGCGCGAACGCGATCCTCGAGATTCCCGTTTACGACTCGCAGTGCGGAGCGAAGCTGTTCCGGCTTGCGGCCGTGGAGCCCGTGTTCTCGCAGCCGTTCGTGACGCGGTGGTGTTTCGACCTCGAGATTCTGGTCCGGCTCAGGGATACGCTGGGGCCCGACCAGTTCCGGGCCGCCGCCATCGAAGTGCCGCTGGGCCATTGGCGCGAGGTCGCCGGATCCAAACTGGGCCCGCTGCAGATGCTGCGGATTCCGATGTCGCTCCTCAGGATCAGGGGGCACTACAAGAAGGGCAGGTAGGGCAGGTAGGGCGGGCAGGGAGGGCAGGGCAGGCGGGTCGGGCGGGTCAGGCGGGTCAGGCGGGTCGGGTACGTTCAGGGCCGAGAGTGGACTAAGCGGAGAGTCGCTGCGAATCATCGCCGCGAGCGTGAGGCGAGCGGCGACAGGCGCGGGGGTGGGGCCCCCGCGCGTGTAAGACGATGCTGACAGCTACAGGTGCTGCAGAATCGCCGACGCGGCCTGGTCGGCGCCGTCGACGGCAACAGTGTCTGCAGGAGCCGGCTGTGCGAGCACGGCGTCCACCGAGGCCTGCCAGCGGCCGGCGGTCAGATCGTCCTGCTCGATGAACTGGCAGCGAAGCAGGCGCGGCATCGCAGCCACGATCACCTCCTGCTCGATGAACGATCCCCGCGAGGCATGGATGAGGGCGGTGCCGTTGGCGATGCACTCGGACACAATCCCGTAGCCCGGCTTGGCCACAACCACGTCGGCCGCGGCGACGAGGTCCGGGTAGTCGGCGCCAAGGGCCGGCAGTTCCTTCCGCGCGAAGCACCGGAGGCGATGCCGATGGCCGGCCTGACCGCCTTCGTAGTCAGTGATCAGCAGCGTGAACGTGTTTGTCGCCGCAATCCGCTCGTAGTCCATCGTGAGCCCGTGGCCGCCGAACGACGCGAGGACGATCGTTTCGTCAGCGGGAAGACCGAGCAGGCGGCGCGCCTCGGCTCGCGTCAGGGTCGAGCGCCTGGCGATGAGCGGAATGTCCCTGGTCACGCCTGCCATCGCGGCAAACCCTCCGTGCATCGGGAGCCGCAGAGCCGAAGTGGCTTCGCGATATGCGCGCCGAATTACCGGCAACGCAGCCGGAGCGCGTTGCTGGAACTGAGGCGTGTGCTCATAGATCCAGTCCCAGGTGAAGTTCGCCACCGCGACTGAAGGGATCCCCGCGCGAGCGGCCGCGGCGAATGCCAGCGGGGGAATGTCGCCAACGACCACGCGAGTACCTTCGGCCGTCAGGCGCACGGCTTCGCTCGCGACGTGGCGATCGAAATCCCCGTAGAACGCCGCAGCGTCATCGGCCGTTCGTTCGATGTCGATATGAAGGCTGTCGCGCTGAACCACACCTGTATCGGTCAGCGCCGGCGAGACGCGGACGTTGGCGAGCCCCTCAAACAGCCAGGGTGGCGCTGCCGTCCTGACCACCACCTGCACGTCAGGCCGAAGGCGTCCGACGGCACGGATGATCTCGATGTCGCGCGTGGCGTGGCCGAACCCGTGGCCCGAGATGTAGAACGCCGCTACCACCAGCGGCGCGCCCAGACGATAGAGACGCCGACCTGCTGATCCCAGGCTGCCCTCGTGTAGGGCTTCCGGCTCTGGACGCTGCCGCGAAGGGTGAAATCCGTGTTGAGGCGATATCCGACGGTCGCCTCTGTCACATGCATCGCGGGCCGCGGGCCGACGACGGTCGCCGTGCGAAGCGGCGCCCCGGACGCGCCCTCCTGCCTCGCGGCCACGAAGAAGCGCGGTGTCAACGTCTGCTGACCTTGCACGAACCAACCAAGCGCTGTCTCGGTCCCGGTGATGGTCTGCAGCCGGTCGCGGGTGACCTCGCCGCTCAGTTTCGTGTACCTGAACGACCACTCGCCCTCGACATTCCAGATGCTGGCCGTGCGATCGTCCGGCGGCTTCCTGGCAGTCTCCTCGGATGTGGCATAGAGCCCGTGTGCGAACGCCAGGCCGAAGCGCAGTCCTGCCCGAGGCGTGATCCCGCCGCCTGCGACCAGAACCGGAGTCGCTTGAGGGTTGCCGCCGCTGTTGTTGATCACGTATTGCCGTGTCGGCGCGGCGTTGATCACGGCGGCGCGTGCGTCCCACCGATCGGTGGAGAGCGTCACCTGCCCGCCGAGAGGGTAGCTGGACGCGAGCGGCGTCACGCGCGGTGAGCCGGGATCGAAGGTCGGCATCGGCTGTACGTAGCTGAAGTGAGTGCCGATGACCGGGTTGATGCCAGGTCTGGTGTCGAGCATGCCGAGGCCGATCGGCGATACGAGGTAGCCCGCATCCACCCGAGTCGAGATCGCGCCATGCCTCGTGTACTGCAGTGCCGCCTGGTAGATCTCCTTGTCCCACTCCGGCGCCCGCGGCTGCCGGAACCAGGGCCGGACGTAGACGAGCCAGCCTTCGCTGAGCCGCACGACGGCCGTGACGTCGATGACGATGTTGGGACGGTCGGAGGCATTCTGACCCTGAAACACGTCAACGGCGACGACGCTGTCGACGCTCATACGCGCCAGCGATTGGGCGCGTGCAGGTTGCGCGTTCGCGAGCCAGGCCGTCATCAGCAGGAGAAGAGGCGTGAGGCGCGTCCAGAAAGGGGTGCAACCCCGCCCTTGCTTAAGCACGGACGGCTCGCAGCGGAGCCTCGTAGGTCTCGAAGGTGCCGCCTGGCAGAGCCGCGGCCAGCGCACCGACGATCTCCGCGTGATACTCCGTCCCGGCGCACCGCCAGAGCTCGCGCAGGGCGTCTGCCGCAGGCATCGCCCTTCGATAGGCGCGCGCACTGGTCATCGCGTCGTAGGCGTCCGCCGCGTGCACCATGCGCGCGGCGAGCGGGATGTCATCGCCTCGCAGACCCTGCGGGTATCCGCGGCCGTCCGGCCGCTCATGGTGCAGCTCTACGATCGGAATGTGCGGCGCCAGAAACGGAACCGGCCGCAGAATCCGTGCGCCGAGGACGGGATGCTGCTTGATGATGTCGTATTCGTCGGAAGTGAGCGGCCCCGGCTTGCGCAGCACATCGTCGGGCAGCCCGATCTTGCCGATGTCGTGCAGCAGCGCGCCGAGCCGCAGCACCTCGAGGTCCGCCTCTGGCAGCTTCAGCACGCGGCCGATCGCCACCGAGATCACGCTCACGCGCTCCGAGTGGCCGGCCGTGTACGGGTCGCGCGCGTCGAGCGCAGCGGCCAGCGCACGAATCGCACCCGTGTAGGCCGCCTCGGTCTGCGCCTCGGCGTCGGAGACCGACTGCATCATGGCGTTGAACGTGTCGGTGAGCGTATCGAGCTCCCGGCTCGACCCGGTCCTCGGCAGCCGCCCCTCGACATCGCGGGCCGCCGCCATGGCTTGAAGCGATGCCGACAGCCGGCCGATGGGTTCGGTCAGCTGATGCGCCAGCCAGACGCTTCCGAGGAGCGCGAGTGCCGTGGCCCCGACGGCGATGAGAATCAGGCTCCGCATCGCATCACGGGTCGCCTGGCTCGACGACTGGTCGATCGAGCCCAGCGCGTAGAAGCTGGCTCCGCCGACCTGCACGAGACGGCGGTAGGCGAAGGCTTCGCCATCGAGATCGATCGATCCGTCCACTTCTCCTGAACTCGCCACCGCCGCTTCGAAGGCGCGGGCTTTTGACGGCGGGAGAGTGGTGGCGAGGAGCAGGCCGTCCGCCAGGAGGGCGATGCTCGTTCGCGAGAGCTCGGCCAGCGATTCGGCGTAGGCCTGGTCCAGGCTCGTGGTCAGATGGAGCGCGCCGATTGGCGCGTCGTTGATGGAGAGCGGCACCGTGACCACCCGGAACGCACGGCCGGACATCTGCGCGACACCGTCGTATCGATCATTCGATGCGCCGGCGGCCAGGTGAACCGGCCGGCCAGCCGGCCAGAGGCCGGCAGACGGTCCGGCGGCGGCGAGCACGGTGGCGGTGGCATCCACCAGCACGAGCGCGTCGACGCCTTCCACTCGTGCCGCCACCTTGTCGAGCTCAATGGCAATGGTGCTGAGCAGCTGCCGCCGCCCCTCGTCGTCTATGGTCTTTGCCTCTGCAATGTAGGTATCGAGCGCTGCCTTGAGCGTGGGGCTTTCAGCGAGGTTCGCGGCCTGGGCCCGCAGCTCACCCTGGCGGCGCGTTTCGACCGCCGCGAAGAGACGCTGGCTCGATTCGAGATTGTCCACGACCGCCTGGCGGACCTGCTGGCGCACGCTGACCATGACCACGATGAAGACGGCGACGAGCAGGAGGGCGACGGTGACGAAGGTGACGGTCAGCGTCTTCCCGAGCAGGCGCGGAGGTTGGCGGCCGCTCACGTCAGTCCTCGACGGGCAGCGTCAGATCGACCGAGATGCGAGCGCCATCCGAGACTTCGACGGGGGTGGTGCGTTCCCCGACGCGCTCGTGCCAGCCCACGAGCGTGTACCGGCCCGGAGGGACACCGTCGAGCGTGAACGTGCCGTCGAGTTCGGGCACGACGAAGTACGCATGATCGAGCACGAGGATCGTCGCGCTCATGTGCGAGTGGATCTGGCAGTACACCTTCACGAGCCCGGCCTTGGTGAATTCGCGCACCCGGGTCTGGTGTTGCGGAAAGCGTCCGAGGTTGAAGGTGGCCGCGCTCGACAGCGAGAAGACGTTGTGGAAGTACGGGTCGGCGTTGGGAAAGCTCACCGAGGATCCGCGGGTGATGGCGAGCACGCGCGGTTGAAACGTTTCGCCCTCCTGCCGGATCTCGCGCGTCACCGCCTGGAGCGGACCGCGAGCGACGGCGCCGCGCAAGTAGACGATGACGTTACGGATCTCCGGCACGCCCGCAGGCACCTGGCGTCCGACGCCGCGTGGTTGATAGGCGTTGGCCGGAAGCGCCGTGCCGCGCACGCGCGTGGTGAGCTTGACGTTGCCGGTGATGGTGCCGGCCGCGGAGCCCTGACCCGCGGAGCCCTGAACTTGGACCAGGTGCGGCGTGAGGGCAATTCCCGCCAGCAGAATGGTGAACCAGGCGCCGCCCTTCACAGCCGGGCGGGCACGCTCCTGCCACCTGAGCCGTCCAGAGAGACCCCTCACGTTAGAAATGTCGGGCGACGGAGCACCTTTCAGTAGAGGTAGGGCAGCATCCGCCACCGGACCCGCGCCGAATAGCGGGCGTATTCGTCCCCGAACGTCCCTGCAAGGGAGCGCTCCTCCCAAGGTACCGCCACAATCAGGTACAGGGTCGTCAGCGCGGCAAAAGCCAGCCGATCCCCGGTGAGATGTGCAGTACCCGAAGGTCACAAGCACCCACCCGAGATAGAGCGGATGGCGGACGATGCGGTAAGGGCCGCGGACGACAAGGGCAGGCGGGGCAGGTGCGGGCGGGGCAGGCAGGGCGGGAGTCGGGGTCGCCTGGCGGATGCCTGCGAGATCGAGCGCATCGATGGCGCGGACCGACTGCACGATCAGCCAGATCCCGAGCAGTTGGACGGCCGCGCCGATCCACGCGGACCACCCGCCCAGTCGGTAAATGTCGCCGCCGACGGGCTGCCAGAGCCAGATCACCGCCACAAAGAGCACGCTGGCGATCCACACGTAGAAGGAGCGAAGGAGCCCGGGCGGTATCGCCTGCGACAGCCAGCGCTTGACGCCGTCACGTGCGAACAGGCTGTGGTGTGTCGCAAAGACGGTCAGGAGCAGTGCGTTCACAGCGAGGGCACGCCAGCTCATCTCGGAACCGGCCGGCGTCGACCATGTGATCAGATAGGCCCACGCGCAGAAGCCCAGCGACCCGACAAATACCGCACCGCCGAGCCAGACCATCAAACGCACGAGCATGCTGCGCGCGTCAATTATCGCCATAATCGGAGGCGACATGCGCATCGCGATCAGCGGCATCGGCGTAGTCTCCCCGTTCGGGATTGGCCGTGAGCGCTACTGGAACAGTGTGCGTGCCGGCTGCAGCGCGACGCGCGCCTTCGTGCCTGAGCCCGGCATGGAGTTTCTTCAGCAGCCCTGCCGCGTGGCCGCGCCCGTGCCGTCACTGGGGCCCTCCGATGTGCCCACCGTCGAAGGCGACACCGGACGCGATCCGAGGAATCGCGCGGATCCGAAGCGCTACTCGAGAGCGGCGCTCATCGCCGTGATCGCGGCGCGCGAAGCCTGGGCCGACGCCGGCCTGCGCGTCGGCGAGCCGAATGCGGGTGTGGTCATCGGCAGCGGGGGTGGCGGCATCGACGTCGGCGAACGGCAGTACTACGACTACTTTGTCGATCAGGGCCGTAAGGTCACGCCGTACGCCATTCCGATTTCGATTGTGGGCATGATGTCGAGCGAGGTCTCGATCTCGCTGCGGCTCCGCGGGGTGAGCCATGTGCTGTCCTGCGGGTGCACCAGTTCCACTGACGCGCTCGGCTACGCAGCCGCACTCATTCGCTCGGGCGAAGCTGACGTGGTCCTGTCGGGCGGCGCCGATGCCTGCGTCACGCCGGGCATGCTGTTCGGGTTTGCGCGGATGCGCGCCGTGTCCACTGCCTACAACGATCGCCCGGCGATGGCGTCGCGGCCATTCGACCTGGGACGGGATGGGTTCGTCCTGGGCGAAGGCGCGTGGATGATGACCATCGAGCGCGAAGACCGGGCGCGTGCGCGCGGTGCACGCGTCTACGCCACGATCGACGGGTACGGATCCACCTGCGACGCGTACCACCGTGTGCAGATGGCGCCTGACGGCGAGGAGATCATGCGCGCCATGACGCTCGCGGTGGAGCGGTCGGGCCGGCGGCTCGAGGAGATCGGGTACGTGAGCTACCACGGCACCTCCACCCTGCTGAACGACGCCGTCGAGTCGCGGTCCGTGGCGCAGGTCTTCGGCCGCCACGCCGATCGTCTCGCCGGCTCGTCGGTCAAGTCGATGATCGGCCACCCGCAGGGCGCAAGCGGCGCGGCCGGTGTCGTGACCGCCGCGCTCGGCATGAACGCCGGCATCCTGCCGCCGACCATCAACCTGACCAATCCCGACCCGGCCTGTGACCTCGACTACGTGCCGAACACGGCGCGCCCGGCGTCGGTCGAGGCGGCGCTCTGCAACTGCCTCGGATTCGGATCGAAGAACAGCGCGCTCGTGATCGGCCGGGCGCGCCAGTGATCGGACAGAGGGCCATGTGGTGACGCCTGACGTCCTCGTGGTCGGCGCGGGCCCCGCCGGCAGCGTGGCGGCAACGGTTCTGGCGCGTGCGGGCGCACGCGTCCTCCTCATCGACCGCGGCACGTTTCCGCGGTCCAAGCTCTGTGGCGACACGCTCAACCCCGGGACGCTCGCCATGCTCTCGCGGCTCGGCCTCGCCGGCCGCGCTGTCGAGCACGGTCTTGCGATCGAGGGTATGCGCCTGACGGGCGAAGGGGGAGTCGAGGTGGTTGCACGCTACCCCGGCGGGATGCACGGCCGCGCGATCGTCCGCGCCGACCTCGACGCGTCGCTGCTCGATCAGGCAATCCGCGCGGGCGCGGCCTTCGAGCCCGGCGCGCACGCGAAGCGCGCGCTCGTGTCCGAAGTGGCCAGCGTCAGCGGCGTGGCGGTCGCGCCGCGCGTCCGGCGAAGAGATCATTCGTGCCCGCGTGACCATCGCGGCCGACGGACGCCGATCGACGATCGCCTTCGGACTGGGGCTCGTCCGCCACCCGCCGGCACCCAGGCGCTGGGCCATCGGCGCGTACTTCGAAGGCGTCGCAGGAACCACCGCGCTCGGCGAAATGCACATCCGCCGCGGCCGGTACATCGGCGTGGCGCCTCTGCCCGGCGGCCTGACCAACGTCTGCGTGGTGACGCCGTTGGCGGAAGAACGAGGGGCGCTGCGCGATCCGGCGAAGCACCTTGCCGAGACGCTCGAGTCCGATCCCGCCCTTCGAGACCGGTTCGCCGCGGCCAGGCCCGTTTCCGCACCAGCCGTTCTGGGGCCGCTGGCAGTGGACGCCGTCGCCCGCCCCACTGATGGCCTTCTCCTCGCCGGAGATGCCGCCGGCTTCATCGATCCGATGACAGGCGACGGCATGCGGTTCGCCGTGCGCGGAGGCGAGCTCGCCGCGGCGGCGGCTCTTTCGGCGCTCGAACGAGGCTGGACAGGTACGCACGCGTGGCTGGAGCACCAGCGGCGCGACGAGTTTGCGGGCAAGTGGCGGTTCAATCGCGCCCTGCGCTCGCTGGTGGCATCCCCCGTCGGCGTCGCCGGCGCGGCAGCCACAGCGCGGCTCGTTCCAGGGCTGGTGCGCGCGCTCGTGACACGTGCCGGTGATTGTGAGCTGGCCGCATCGTGAGCCCGATCACGCTCATCGCGATCGCACTCGTGTTCCTGCCTATGGTGGCTGAGGCACGACGTGCCGCCGCGAACGAGCGCACCCAGCTTGCGCGCGGGGGTATCGAGCCGCGCGGCGATGTCTATCGGGTGATGCAGTACGCCTATCCCGGCGCGTTCCTCGCGATGATTGCCGAGGGCGCATGGCGCGGCGACGCCCGGTTCGTGGAAACCGGAGCGGCACTTTTCATCGTCGCGAAGGCGCTCAAGTGGTGGGCTATCCTCTCGCTCGGTGAGGCCTGGACCTTCCGCGTGATCACGGTGCCCGGCGCGATGCTCGTCCGCTCGGGCCCGTACCGCTGGCTGCGCCATCCCAACTACGTGGCCGTCGTCGGGGAGCTTGCGGGAGTGGCGCTGCTCACCGGCGCGCGCGTGACCGGTCCCGTGGCGACGTGCGCATTCGGACTCCTCATGCTGAAGCGGATCGCGGTCGAGAACCGTGCCCTCGGTGATATACTCGCGCCCGCTCAGTCACCGCAACGTCACCATCGCGCATGACCGGTTCCGCGACTCCTTCCACGCTGCCGCGCTGGGCGCGGATCGCCGACATCCTCTGCTTCATCCTCATCGTCGTCGCGGCCATCGTGGCGATCTCGGGCGGCTTCAGGTTGCGCGCCGGCGGTGTGCGGCTGGCATTGACCTCGCCGGTCCGGCTGGTCGTCTGGGCAGTGCTGTTGAGCGTGGTCCGCCATGCGCTGGTCCGGCAGCCCACCGCGTTCCGTTTCCTCGGCTCGCTCTTGACGGCGATCGACACGGCGCCGATGCGGGCGGCGGCGATCGTTGCGCTGGGCACTCGCCCGGCGATCTTCTTTGTCGGCTACGTGTCGATCTTCGCCTTTGGATATGCCACGGGCGTGCGCCCGCCGGTCCGCTTCTTCGAGAACGAGCTGTTCAACATGCCAGTGCGGCACGACGCGGGCTGGTATCTGCAGATCTCGATTTACGGCTACCAGTATCTGGGCCAGCTGACGACGGATGTGCAGCAGAACATCGTGTTCTTTCCCGCGTTCCCGTTGTTGATGCGATGGACCGCGCTTGTCGGCGGCAACACGTGGCTGGCCCACGTCGTGTCGGGCACGCTCATCTCGCTCGCGGCGTTCGTCGCGGCGATGGCCTACCTGTTTGCACTCGCACGCGACTATCTGGACGAGGCGCAGTCGAGAACGGCGCTCTGGATGCTGGCGGCGTACCCATTCGCGCTGTTCTACGGAGCGCTCTACACCGAGTCGCTGTTTCTGCTGACGGCCGTGGGTGCCTTCTATCACTTCCGCCGGCGGGAGTGGTGGGCCGCAGCCGCGTGGGCCGCCCTGGCTGGACTGACCCGGCCCAACGGATTCCTGCTCGGCGCTGCCCTCGGAACGCTGGCCCTGACGCCGCTACTGCCGCCGTGGCTCACCGGTGGGACCCTGGAACGAAAGCCGGCGCCACAGGGTCAGGCAGACCGCGCCTCCGCCTTTGCCGCGCTCACGCCAGGATTGCTTGTCGCGAGCGCTGCCGGGATCGGTGTGGTGCTCTACTCGGCGTATGTCTGGTCGATGACCGGCGATCCGTTGACGTGGCTGAAGCTGCATGCGGCATGGGGCCGTCGCTACACCGGCCTGTGGTACGTGATTGGCGCACGCTACGCGTTCATCAGCGAGCAGGGATGGCACTTGTACATGTCCAACCTGCATCACGATCTGCTCAATGCACTGGGCGTGGTCTTCGTCCTGGCGGCGGCCTGGCCGGTGGCTCGACGTTTCGGGCTGGCTTACGCGGTGTTCATCCTGATCAACATCCTGCCGCCGCTGGCGAGCGGCGAACTGCTCTCCGCCGGGAGATTTTCCGCGGTGCTCTTCCCCGCGTTTCTGTGGCTGGCGCAAGTGGTGCCCGCCGAGAGTCGGGCCGGCTGGATCGCGTCGTTCGCGGCCGTTCAGGGGTTGAACGCGGCCATGTTCTACACCTGGCGGCAGCTCTTCTGAATCGCGAGCCTTCCTCCGGCAGGCCAGGATCCCTCCGAAACCGTCAGATATAATGCCGCTCATGCCGCGCCTGCTGCAGCGTCTCACGGCGATCGGCTGGCCCAACAGGTGGCCGCGCAGCGTGGCGGCGCTGGCCCTGGCCGTGGGCCTGGTGCTGCTCGCCATCATCCCCGCTGGCATCGCGCAGTCCACTCGCCGGGCCCAGCCCAACCTGCAGAACGCCACGCGTGCACTCCTCGAGGGCCGCTACGACGATGTGGCCTCGCTGACTGCGGCGCTCGACGGTCAGGATCCGGCCGTGGTGGCGCTGTCGGCGCGCGCGCTCATCGCGCGTGGCCGGTACCAGGAAGCCGAAACGATGCTGCGGCCGGCTGCCGAACGCGCGCCGGGCAGTGACGCGGCACTCGAGCTCGGCCTGCTTCTGCAGCTGCTCGGCCGCCCGGAGGGCGCGGCGGTGCTCAACCGCGTCGCCGGAGCGCGGCCAGGCGCCGGACCCGAAGGTGCGCCGCAGCTGGCTCGACAGGCGCGTGCGCTGCGCGCCTTGAACGAGTTCGAGGACGCCAACGCCGCGTACCGCGATGCGGCGGCCGCACTGCCGAAGGATCCGGGCGTCAACACCGGCTGGGGCGAGCTGTTCCTGCAGACCTACAACACACCCGAAGCGCTGCAGTCGTTCAAGGCCGCGCTCGATGTGGATCCGAACTGGACACCGGCGCTTCTCGGGTCGGCGCGGGCGCTCGCAGAGGACAACCCGCCGCAGGCCGCCGCGCTCGCGCAGCAGGTGCTCAAGATCAATCCCGCCGACGTGGGCGCGCACGTGTTCATGGCCGATCTGGCGATCGACGCCGGCAAGCGGCCTGAGGCCAGGGAGCTGATCCAGAAGGCGTTGAGCGTCAACGAGTCGAGCCTCGAGGCGCGATCGCTCCTCGCCGGGCTGGCGTACGTCGAGGACAAGCCCGTGGAGTTCAAGGCGGAGGCCGACCGCGTCCTCGCCATCGCCCCGCGCTACGGCGAGCTCTACCGCGTAACCGGGGAGCTGCTCGCCCGTAATTACCGCTTCGAGGAAGCCGTGCTGATGGTCCGCCGTGCGCTGGAGCTGGAGCCGCAAAGTCCGCGCGCGCTGGCCGACCTCGGGCTGCATCTGCTCCGCACCGGTGACGAGCCGCCCGCGCGGACGGCGCTCGAATCGTCGTTCAGCATCGATCCTTTCAATGTGGTGACCTACAACCTGCTGCAGATGATGGACGGGCTCGACCAGTTCGTCACGATCCAGGCAGGCGACATCATCCTGAAGATGCACAAGGACGAGGCGCCCGTGCTCGGCGACTACGCGATGCGCGTGGCCCGCGAGTCGCTCGATGCCTTGTCGAAGCGCTACGCGTTCAAGGTGCAGGGGCCCATCCTGATCGAGATTTTCCCGAAGCATGACGACTTCGCCGTGCGCACGCTGGGCCTGCCCGGCATGACGGGCGCGCTCGGCGTCTGCTTCGGCCGCGTGATCACGATGGACTCGCCGAAGGCCAGGCCGCCCGGAGAGTTCCAGTGGGAGGCGACCCTCTGGCACGAGATGGCGCACGTGGTGACGCTGCAGATGTCCAACCAGCGAGTGCCGCGGTGGCTGACCGAGGGGCTCTCGGTGTACGAAGAAACACTGGCGCGGCCCGAGTGGGGCCGTGCGATGGACGTCGAGTTCGCGCAGATCCTCAACCGGGGCGAGGAGCTGTCGCTCGAGAAGCTCAACGAGGGCTTCACCGATCCGCGGACGATCTCGCTGGCGTACTACCAGGCGTCGCTGCTCGTCGAACACCTGGTGGCGGTCTACGGCGATGCGGGCATCCATAAGCTGCTGAGGTCGTACGGTGAGGGGCTCGACACCACCGCCGCGCTGAAGACAACGCTCGATACCAGCCTCGACGCGCTCCAGTCCGGGTTCGACAAGAGAATCGCCGAACGGTTCGCGACGCTGCGCGCGGCGATGAAGGCCCCCGACGTGGAGAAGATCGCGGCCCTGCCGCTGCCGGCCCTGCGCGAGATGGCGCAGGAGAACCCCGGCAGCTTCCCCGTGCAGATGCTCCTCGCCCGCGCGCTCCGCAAAGAAGCGGCGGCGGGCGTGGAGGGTGCGCTCGACGAAGCCGTGCGCGCGCTCGAAGCCGCAGCGGCGCTCGTGCCCATCGCGCGCGGGCCCGAGGCGCCGCAGCTTCAGCTCGCCGAGATTGCGCGCGAACGGAAGGACGCTGCGAAGGAGACCGCGGCCCTGCAGGCCGTCGTCGCGGCGGACTTCGACAACGTCGAGGCCGCGCGCCGGCTGGCGACGCTCTTGCGCGAGGCCAAGGTGACCGATCCCGCGCGGCTTCGCCCCGTCTACGAGCGCGTGGCAGCCATCGACCCCTTCGATGCGCAGGCCCACGAGGCGCTCGGGCGCATGGCCCTCGCGCGCGGCGATGCTGACACCGCCATCCGCGAGTTCCGGGCGGTCGTGGCGCTCGGCCCGGTCGACGGCGCCGCGGCCCACACCGATCTCGCCGAGAGCTACCTGAAGGGCGGCCGCCGCGCCGAGGCCCGCAAGCAGACGCTTGCCGCGCTCGAAATCGCGCCGAGCTACGAGCGCGCTCAGAACCTGCTGCTGTCGCTGTCGGAGAACCGGTGATGCGCGCGAGCGCCGGCCGCGCGCTGGCTGTGCGCGCGCTCGCGGCCGCCGCGCTTGTCGGACTGATGGTGCCGGCCTGGTTCACGCCCGTGGCCGCGCAGCTGCCGATTGTGGGGGACGACCGCCTTGCCGGGCTCGAATGGCGGTTTGTCCGCATCAAGTACCCGTACATCACCGAGGGCACCTCGATCGCGCAGGATTTCTACGGCGAGCCTTGGTACATCGACGCGCCTGCCGCAGAGCAGAATCTGTCGCGCCGCCTCAAGACGGCGACGTCCATCCAGGTCGAGGATCCGATCGTGCTGACGCTCGACGATCCACGCATCTTCAACTACCCCTGGATCTACATCGTCGAGCCCGGCAATCTGAAGCTGGGCGAGAAAGAAGTCACCGCGCTGCGCGAATTCCTGCTGCGCGGCGGGACGCTGACGCTCGACGACTTTCACGGGCCGGTCGAGTGGGGCATCTTTGCTGCCGAGATGCGCCGGGTGTTCCCCGATCGCGAAATCGTGGATATACCCAGGGACCATCCGGTCTTTTCGTGCTTCTACCGGCTCGATGGGTATCCGCAGGTGGCGGGCCTCGGCTCGTTCATCGCGGGCCGGAGCTGGGAAAAGGGCGGCTATGTCGGACGGCTCCGCACGATCTTCGACGATCAGGGCCGGCCGATGCTGTTCATCAACTGGAATACCGACATGGGCGACGGGTGGGAGTGGTCGAACGCCGAGGAATACCCCGGATACCTCCGCTACACGTCGATGGCGTACCGCATGGGCATCAACGAGATCGTGTACGCCCTGACGCACTGACCACCACGCATGGACTGACCCGTTCGACGGTCACTGGAGATCATGTGAACAGTTCCGACCTGGCGGCCGAGGCGGCCGAGCGAGTTGCCGAAGGCCGCACGCGCATTCTCGCCGAGCTCGGCAAGGTCATCGTCGGGCAGGACGAGGTCGTCGAGCAGGTGCTCATCGCGCTGTTCACCGGCGGCCACTGCCTGATCACCGGCGTGCCGGGGCTGGCGAAGACGCTCCTCATCAAGACGCTCGCCGACATCCTGGACCTGGACTTCAAGCGCATCCAGTTCACCCCGGACCTCATGCCGTCGGACATCACCGGCACCGAGATCCTGGACGAGGATCAGGGCAGCCGGCGCCTGCAAGTTCGTCAAGGGGCCGGTCTTCGCGCAAATCATCCTGGCCGACGAGATCAACCGGACTCCTCCCAAAACGCAGGCCGCGCTCCTCGAAGCGATGCAGGAGTATCACGTCACGGCCGCAGGGCCGGACGTATCCGCTCGATCAGCCATTCTTCGTCCTCGCCACGCAGAACCCGATCGAGCTCGAAGGCACGTATCCGCTGCCCGAGGCCCAGCTCGATCGCTTCATGTTCAACATCGTCATCACGTACCTCAGCGAGGACGACGAGGTGCGCGTCGTCACGCAGACGACCGGCACCAATCGGCCCGCGCCGGCGCGGATCCTGACCGGGCCGGACATCCTCGCGTTTCAGGAGCTTGCGAAGCAGGTGGTGATCGCCGAAGAGATCGCGCGCTATACCGTGCGGCTGGTCGCTGCGTCGCGGCCGGGCCAGCCCGGCGTGCCGGACTTCGTCGACAAGTGGGTGAAGTGGGGCGCGGGCCTGCGCGGATCGCAGGCGCTGGTGCGCGGCGCCAAGGCGCGCGCGCTGATTCACGGCCGCTATCACGTGTCGGTCAAGGACATTCAGGCGCTCGCGAAGCCGATCCTCCGGCACCGCATCATGACCAACTTCTACGCCGAGTCCGAGCGCATCACCTCGGACGCGATCGTCGATCGCCTGATCGAGAGCCGTGCCGCCTCCCCGGAGCGGGATGTAATCATGCCGTGGAGCGCCGGCGAGCGGCAGTTCCTCGATCCCGCGGTCGTGGCGCGCCTGGGCACACTCGAGCTCAAGGCGCGCACGATCGTCGAGGGTTGCTCTCCGGCCTGCACCGCAGCCCGTTCAAGGGGTTCAGCGTCGAGTTCGCCGAGTACCGGCAATACATTCCCGGCGACGACCTCTCGACGATCGACTGGAAGGTCTACGCGCGAAGCGACCGCTACTACGTCAAGAAGTTCGAGGAAGAGACCAACCTCGACTGCCATCTGCTGCTCGACATCAGCGGGTCGATGGGCTACGGCTCCGACGGGATGACGAAGTTCGAGTACGGTCAGTGCCTTGCGGCGTCGCTCGCGTACCTGATGAACCGGCAGCGGGATGCCGTGGGCCTGGTTGCGTTCGACGACCGCATCGTCGCGATGCTGCCGGCCAGCGCTCGTCCGGGACAGCTGCGGGCGATGCTGCTCACGCTCGATCGCCTGGCGCTCGGCCGGGAAACCAACGTCGCGAAACCGCTGCACCAGGTGGCGGACCTCATTGCCAAGCGCGGCATGGTCGTGCTGATTTCCGACCTGCTCGACGAGCCGGATCGCGTCATCCGCGGGCTGAAACACTTTCAGTATCGCGGCAACGACGTAATCGTCTTCCACGTCCTCGACCCGCACGAGATCGAGTTCCCATTCGATCGTCCGACGCGCTTCGAGGATCTGGAGACGGGCGCCGAGGTGGCGGCTGTGCCTTCGGCCGTGCGGGACTTCTACAAGAAGGAAGTGGCCGACCTGATTGATCGGTATCGCCGCGAGCTCGGCGGGGCGGGTATCGACTACCAGCTGGTGACGACGGCCGAGCCGCTCGAGATGGCACTGCTGGCGTATCTGTCGACGCGCGCGAGGGCGCTCTGATGGGGTTGCTGGCGCCGATCTTCCTTGCAGGCGCGCTGGCCGCGGCGGTGCCGATCGTGCTGCACCTGCTCAAGCGCGAGCCGGAGGCCCGCGTGCGGTTCGCCGCCGTGAGGTTTCTCCGCCGTGCCCCGGTCGAGCATGCGGACCGCCGGCACCTGCGCGAGCTCCTGCTTCTGGCGCTGAGGATCGCGGCGGTCCTGCTCCTGGCCCTCGCGTTTGCCCGGCCATTTTTCGGGAGCGATGCGCAGGCCGGATCAACTCGGGTCACGGTCGTGGCGCTCGACACCTCGCTGAGCGTGTCTGCACCCGAGCAGTTCGCGCGGGCGCGTGCGCTCGCTCACGCGGCGGTCGATCGGGCCTCCTCGAGCGATCCGGTCGCTGTGATCACGTTCGCCGATGCCGCAGAAGTGGCGGTCAGACCCACCACCGATCGCGCGCTCGTGCAGGCAGCCATCGAGCAGGCCGTGCCGGGTGCGGGGGCGACGCGCTATCGCGCCGCATTGTCGGCAGCCGTGCAGCAGCTCCAGGGGGCACCAGGCACCGTCGTTGTGGTGACAGACCTGCAGGCGTCGGGCTGGGACGAGGGCGATCGGATGTCGCTGCCGGCCGCCGTCGACCTCCAGGTCGCCGACGTTGGCGCGGCTCCTCCCAATCTGGCAGTGACTTCGCTCCACGTCGAGAACGATCGGCTCGTGGCCGCCATCCGCAACCTGGGGGACGCCCCGCGTGAGACGACGCTGACGCTTTCGGTTCACGACACGGCTGTAACACCCGCGCCGCCCCGGGTTGCGACGAAGAGCGCCGCTTCGGTAGGCCCCGGTGAAACCGTACGCGTCACGATGGCGCGGGCGCCGGGCACATTGGCATCGGTCTCAGTCGACGACACGAGCGGGACGCAGGGAGACAACGCGCGGTTTCTCGTGCTTGACGATGTGAATCGGCCCGCGGTGCTGGTGATCACGGCCGGAGGTGATCTGTCGCGTGAAGCGTTCTATCTGCAGCAGGCGCTGACGGTGGCGGGCGGGTCGGCGACCGCACTCGTGGAGGCCCAGGGCGCGGCGGCGAGCGCCATTCCACCAGCGTCGGCGCTGCAACCGGTCGTGGCCGTCGTGTTGACGACGACCCGCGGCCTCGATCGTCCAGGACGCGAGCGCCTCGCCGCATATGTCCAGGGTGGGGGAGGGTTGTTGATTGCAGCCGGGCCGGACGTCGACGGCGCCGCAGCCGGCGAGATCCTCGGCAGCCCGTCGATCACATCAGCAACCGAGGCGCCGGCACCGGGAGGCCGCGCCGTTGACGTGTCGCGCACGCTGGCCCCGGAGGACTTGCGCCACCCGATCTTCCTGGCGTTCGGCGGCAACGCGGCGGCCCTCGGCGTGCCGCGCTTCAACCGCATCTCGAGCCTTGCGGGAGGCTGTGCTGTGCTCGCCCGGTTCACGACCGGCGAAACGGCGCTTGCGGAATGCGCGCGGGGTCGTGGTCGAGCCCTGGTATTCGCCTCGGACCTCGACGGGCGCGGCAACGATTTCCCACGGCACGCCGCGTTTCTCCCCTTTGTTCGCGAGGCCGTGGACTATCTGGCCGGCCCCGGGCCCCGCGCGGCCGAGTATGTGGTCGGTGAGGTTCCAACGGGCGTAGCGGCGCAGCCCGGCTTTGCCCAGGTTCCGACAGCGGCCGGCGGCGGCAGCCGCTGGGCCGCCGTCAACGTCGATCCCGGGGAACTCGATCCCACCCGGATGTCCGAGGCGGAGTTCGGGGCGGCCATCACGCGGCTGCAGGACGCGGCCCGGCTCGACAGCCAGCGCGACGACCGGCAGCGCGAAGAACGTCAGCACATCTGGCAATACCTTCTTGTCGCGATGCTTGTGATAATGGCGGTAGAAAGCCTGGCGGGGATGAGGGCAGCCTAGGAGCATGGACGGGCAGGCACAGGCCATTCGCGACCTCCTCGACCGCGTGCGCGGCCGCTGGCGGCGAACCACGCTCTTCCGGGCGATTGTGCGCGCGGGTCTGGCGGTGGCCTCCGTCTTTGCCGCGACGCTCCTGCTCGCGCTCTTGTTGAGACTCGCCGGCAGGGCGCCCGCGATTTCGGCGATGGCGCCGCCGGCACTTGCCGTCCTCGGTCTTGCGGGGATCATCCTGGCGATCGGTGCGGCCGTATGGGCGCTCTGGCCGACGCGTCGTGTTCCGTCCGACCAGCGGGTCGCGCGCTACATCGAGGAGCGCGAGCCGGAGCTCGACGACCGGCTGGCCAGCGCCGTCGAAGTGCTCAACGGGCCCGCGGGCGGCACTCTGCCTGCGCTGGCCGCGCCGATGGTGGCTGATGCCGGCCGCCGGGCCGCACGGGTGGATCCCTCCGCCATCATTCCCGGCGACACCCTTCGCCGCGCCGCGCTGCAGGCCGCGGCCGCAGCCGCGCTGGCGTGCGCCGTGGCATTCGCGGGCAGGGACGTGGCGCGTCAGTCGTTCGATGCCGCGGCCCTGACACTCTTTCCTTCGCGCGTGGCGCTCGAGGTCACGCCGGGCAGCACGCGCGTGCCGTCTGGCGCTTCATTCACGATCGCCGCGAGGTTGGTGGGGAACACCGCACCGGTGGCGGCCGAGGTCCTGCGCGAGGACACGCCCGACAGCGAAGACTGGCGCCCGCTTGCCATGGGTGAGGACGCGGCCGGCGGCTTCGTGCTCAGCGTAGACGATGTGACCCAGCCGTTCCGATACCGCGTCGTGGCCGGCGCGCTGCGGTCGGACATCTACGACGTGGGCGTGCTGCACGCGCCGCGTGTGACGCGCGTCGACGTCGAATACCGGTATCCACGAATCTCTGGGTCTTGCCCCGCATGTCGAGGAGGACAGCGGCGACATCTACGCGCCTGCGGGGACCGAAGCCAGGGTTCGCGTGCAGGTCGATCAGCCGCTGACCTCGGGTTCGATGGTGCTGGTTGACGGGGCGCCGGTCGCGCTCGCGCCGGTCGCCGACGGGGCGCTCGAAGGCACGCTGACCGTGTCGGGCGATGGCTCGTACCGCATAGCCCTGACGAGCGCCGAAGGGCTCACCAACCGCGGCGACACCGAGTACTTCATCCGCGCGATGGAGGATCGTCCGCCCGAGGTCCGCGTCACGCGGCCGGCGCGCGATCGCTCGGTCACCTCGCTCGAAGAAGTGGATGTCGAGGCCGAGGCCCAGGACGACTTCGGTATCGGACGGCTCGAGCTCGTCTACGCCGTGCGCGGCGGCGCCGAGAAGGTCGTGCCGCTGAGCGTGCCCTCTCGTGCGACGTCGGTCTCGGGGAGCCAGACGTTGTACCTCGAAGACCTCGACGTGCAGCCTGGCGACTTCGTGTCCTACTACGTGCGCGCCCGCGACGTCCCGCGCGGGAAGCGGCCCAGCGAGACGCGCAGCGACATCTTCTTCCTGGAGGTCAAGCCGTTCGAGCAGGAGTTCTCGCTTGCGCAGAGCCAGAACATGGGCGGCGGCAGTGGCAACCAGAACCTCGACGACCTGGTCACCGCGCAGAAGGAGATCATCGTCGCCACCTGGAAGCTCGATCGCCGGACGCAAACGGCGGGCGGCCCACGTCCTGCCGACGACATCAAGGCTGTGGCCAAGGCCGAGGCCGAGCTGAAAGCTCGCGTCGAGGCCACGTCCAGCTCGTTCCGTGCCTCGACGATGCGTGATCCCAGACGGCGTCCCACGCCTCCTGGGCGCGGTGGGCAGCCGCCGCCTGCTCCAGGTCCTCGCGCGGGGCAGACGCGTCCGGAAGAGGACGCGATGACGGCGGCTTCGCTGGCGATGGGCGAGGCGGTGACACGCCTCGAGAAGCTGAAGACCGGCGAGGCGCTTCCGCCGGAAATGGAAGCGCTCAACCACCTGCTTCGCGCTCAGGCGGACGTCAAGGAGCGGCAGGTGACGCGGCAACAGGCCGGGAGCGGCGGAGGCGCCAACCGGGCCACGCAGGACATGTCGAGCCTGTTCGACCGCGAGCTTCAGCGGCAGCAGCAGACCAACTACGAGACGCCGACCACGACCGAACGGCGCGAGGACGACACGTCGAGCACGCTCGACAAGATCAAGGAGCTCGCCCGCAGGCAGGACGAACTGAACGCGAGGCAGCAGGCCATGGCTCGTGCCGGCATGTCGGCGGAGGAACGCCGGCGTGAGCTCGAGCGGCTGACGCGCGAACAGTCGGAGTTGAGACAGCGGGCTGAAGAACTGGCTCGCGAGATTGGTCGACAAGGGCAGGAAGGGCAGGAAAGGCAGGCTGGACGGGCGGGGCAGGCAGGGCAGGAGCAGCAAGCAGGACAGCGGGGACAGGGACAGCAGGGACAGCAGTCGGCGGGCCAGCAGGCGGGCCGCGGCGGGCAGCCCGGACAGGAAGGTCAGCGGCGCCCGGGCGAACAGGGCCGTGAGGGCGAATCTGGCGAGGCGCAGGGCCGGCAGCAGGCGCAGCTGAGAGCCGCGTCCGAGGAAATGCGGAACGCCGCGAGCGGACTGCAACGCCAGGACGCCACCGAGGCGGCCGCGCGTGGTGCGCGGGCACTGTCGCGGCTGCGCGATCTCGAAAGGAGCTTGCAGCAGGGCGCGCCCGATGAGCAGCGCCGTGCTGTTGGCGATCTGCAAATGGAAGCGCGTCAGCTCGCCGATGCCGAGCGTCAGGTGGGGCGCGAACTCGATGGCGGCGGCGATGCCGACGCGGTGCGGCGCCTGGCAGGCGAACAGCAGCGGCTGGCCGAACGTGTGCGTCGGCTCGAGGATGGCCTCGAGCGTCAGTCCGGCGAGACCGGCGGCCGAGGGGCCCGTAACGCGGGCGCCAGCCCGGGAGGAGCGCGTCCAGGAACGAGCGACCCGGCCCGTGCGGCGGGTGAAGCGGCGCGCGACATCGAACGCCAGCGCCTCGCCGACCGGATGGAGCAGGCTGCGTCAGGCCTGCGCTCCGGCACACCGGAAAGCCGATCCGCCGCGTCGCGGGCCGAGCGCGATGAAATTGCCCGCGCGCTCGACCGTGTTGCCGAACGCCTGGCGTCTGCCACGACCGGAAGCGACGACGACTCACGACGGATGACCGATCAGCTCGGACGAGCGCAGGAGCTGCGGGAGCGGATCGAAACGCTCACGCGCGAAATGGAGCGGCTCGATCGGGAGGCCACGTCAGGGCGGGCAGGGCAGGCGGGACAAGGTCAGGCAGGTCGGGAGGGTCAGGCAGGTCGGGAAGGTCAGGCGGGGCAAGGTCAGGCGGGACAAGGCCGCGAAGGGCAGGCAGGGCGGGCGGGGCAGGTGGGACAAGGTCGCGAAGGGCAGGCAGGGCGGGCGGGGCAGGCAGGGGCCGGCACTGGCGGGAGTGAGTTTGCCTCGCTGCGTCAGGAGTACACCCGTCAGCTCGAGGAAACGCGTCAGCTGTTGGAGCAGCTCCAGCGCGATGATCCGCGATTCGGGCAGGGCGGGGCCGGATTCACGTTCGAGGGGCAGGGCATGGTCCTGTCTGCGCCGGGCACCGAAGCCTTCAAACAGGATTTTTCGCGCTGGTCCGAGCTCGCGCGCCAGGCCACGCAGGCGCTCGACCGCGCCTCCTCTTCGCTTTCGCAGGCGCTTGTCGCCCGCCAGTCGCGGGATCGGCTGGCCTCGGGCGGCGACGACCGCGCGCCCGCGCAGTACAAGCAGCAGGTCGACAGCTATTTCAAAGCCCTGGCGACCGGAAGATAGATGCACTTCGCGTCGCCGATCCCCTGGTGGCTGACGGTCGCCGCAGCTGCGGCGATTGCATCGCTCGCGTACTTTGCCTACCGACGGCCGCCGCTGCCGCTGTCTGCGCCTCGCCGCTGGACGCTGACCGCGCTTCGTGCGCTCTCCATGGCCGCGCTCCTGTTCTTCCTCTGCCGGCCCATCGTGATGCGCCCCCCGGAAGGTCACGCGGGTGTGGTCGTGCCGATTCTCGTTGACGGGTCTCGCAGCATGCGCGTGCCGGACGTCAATGGGAGCCCGCGTATCGACCGTGTGGTAACCGCGCTCGATCGCGACCTTCTCCCGGCACTCGGCGACGGCTTCACACCGGAGCTCCTTGTCTTCGGGGAGTCGATGACTCAGGTGGCCTCACCTGCCGATGTGACCGCAACAGCGCGGCAGAGCGACCTCGCCGGCGCTCTCGCCGCCGCCCGGGATCGATACCGCGGACAACCGCTCGCTGCGATCGTCGTCATCTCCGACGGTGGAGAGACGGGTGGCACGCACGAGGCCGGCCATGTCGAGACCGGGCCGCCGGTGTTCGCCGTCGGCGTCGGCTCCACCGAAGGTGGCCGGGATCTCGAAGTCACCGGCATCTCCGCAGGGGATCCGCGAATTGACCAGACGTCGGTGGACCTGCGCGTGTCGGCGGTGTCGCGCGGCTTCGGCCGCGAAGGCTTCGATCTGCGCGTGCTGGGCAACGGCCGTCTCGTCGAGAGCCGGACGCTGACGCCCGCGGCCGATGGCGCACCTATCGAGGAAACCTTCACCGTGTCACCGGATCCGCTGAACGCGACGGTCTACACGGCCGAGATTGCGGCGGGCCCTGGCGAGGATGTGACCGGCAACAACGCGCGCACCGTGCTCGTCAGCCCGGCGGGCCGGCGGCGCCGCATCCTCGCCCTGCAGGGAGCGCCAGGGTACGAGCACAGCTTCCTGGCGCGTGCGCTGGCGGTCGATCCCGGCCTCGAAGTCGACTCCGTCGTGCGGAAGGGCAAGAACGAGGCAGGCCAGAACACGTTCCTCGTCCAGGCCGGCGGTGGCCGGGCCGAATCGCTGGTCTCCGGGTTCCCCGCAACACGCGAGGCGCTCTACGCGTACGACGCGCTGCTGGTCGCCAATGTCGAAGGCGATTTTTTCACGCGTGCCCAGCTCGCGCTGATGTCCGACTTCGTGGCGGTTCGCGGCGGCGGCCTGCTGGTGCTCGGCGGCCGGGCGTTTTCCGACAAGGGGCTGCTCGGCACCCCGCTCGAAGCGGTGCTGCCCCTCGAACTGAACGACCGTCGAGGGGGGCTGCCCGCGGGCGAGCTGAACCTGGGCCGCGTCTCGGCCCACTACACCGTTCTCGTGACTGCCGACGGCATGACGCACCCGATCATGCGCCTCGCATCGACGCCAGACCGGCGGGCCGCCTGGGCGGCGCTGCCGCCGCTTGCTGCCAGCGCGCCGCTTGGAGGACCGCGGCCCGGCGCATCCGTGCTCGCCGCCACCTCCACGCCGAGCGGTGCTGTTTACCCATTGGTTGCCGTCCAGCGTTTCGGCAGCGGACGCTCGATGGTCTTCGCCGGCGAAGCGTCGTGGCGGTGGCGGATGTTGATGCCCGCCGCGGATCGCACGTACGAATTCTTCTGGAGACAGGCCACGCGGTGGCTGGCCTCGCCGTCACCCGACCCCGTGACCGTCGACGTGCCTGCCTCTGCGGAACCCGGCGATCGCATCGATCTGACAATCGACGTCCGCGACCCGGCGTTTGCCCCGGCGCCCAACGCGTCGGTCGAAGCCACGCTGACCTCCCCAGGGTCGGGGCCCTCGCCGCTCCAGACCCGCCGTGAGGCGGGGAGGCCGCGCGGCACGTGGCCGCCGTGCGCCCCGATGAGGTCGGGCTGTACCGCGTGCGCGCCGAGGCTCGCCAGGGGACCCGGTCGCTGGGTGTCGCCGACCGCTGGTTCTACGTCGGCGGCAGCGATCGCGAGCTCGCGGATCCGCGCCTGAACGAAGGCGTGCTGCGGCGGCTGGCCGCCACGTCCGGAGGAAGGTATCTCACGATCGACGAAGTGGGCGGGCTCGCAGAGGCCATCCGATCGTCGGCGCCCTCCGACGCTGCGCTCGAACCGCGCGACCTCTGGCACCGGGGCTGGGTGATGGCGCTGGTCCTGTCGCTGCTGGCGGCCGAATGGATTCTCCGCCGCCGCTGGGGGTTCAGGTGAAGCGTCGTCCGATGCGGCTGGTGCTTGGCGCCATCCTGATCGCGCTGACGGCGTCCGAAGCGTTCGCCAGCGAGCACGCGCTGATCGTGTTCGGTGCATCAGGAGGAGCCGAATACCAGGCGAAGTACGACGCCTGGCGCGGCACCCTGGCGGCGACGCTCGAGGAGCAGTACGGCTACCCGCGCGAGCGCATCACTGTGCTCGCGGAAAACGAGGAGACTCCACGCAAGCCCACGCGCGAAAACGTGCGAGCGGCGTTCGCGCGGCTCCGGACGAATGTGCGGCCTGATGATGTCGTGCTGGTGCTGCTCATCGGCCATGGCACCGCCGTCGAAGGGCCTGAAGGTGGCGACGGAAAGTTCAACCTCGTTGGCCCCGACTTGACCGCCGCCGAATGGGCGGACCTCATCGCGCTGGTTCCCGGCCGCATCGTCTTTGTGAACGCCGCGTCGGGCAGCTTTCCGTTCATGGAGAAGATCGCGCGGCGGGGCCGCATCGTGCTCACCGCGACCGACACGGCGGTCCAGCAATACGAGACGGTCTTCCCGGAATACTTCATCCAGGCGCTTGGAGACGCGGCTGCCGATGGCGACAAGAACGGGCGGGTGTCGGTGTGGGAGGCCTTCCGCTACGGCTCGTCGCGGGTGAAAGCGTGGTTCGAAGAGCGTGGCCAGCTCGCCACCGAGCGTCCGCTCCTCGACGACAACGGCGATGGGATTGGGCGGGAAGCCGAGCTTCAGCCAAATGGCGCGCCGCCGCCTCCGTCGGTCGCGAACGCCGATGGCCGCCTGGCCGAGGCGACCTACCTGCAGTCCGGCCCGGCCATTCCGGCCACCGCCGATGCCGAGCTCAAGACGCTTCTGACCCGCCGCGCCGAGCTGCAGTCACGCATCGATCTGCTCCGCGCCGCGAAGGGATCGATGCCGCAGGACGAATACGACGCGCAGCTGGAACAGTCGCTGCTCGAGATGGCGAAGATCGATCGACAGATCAGAGCACGCAAGTAAATCGCAAATCGCACATCGCACATCGCAAATCTCAGTCTCAGATCCAGATTTCAGATTTACGATTTGCAATCTACGATTTCAGATGTTCTCATTCCACTCGACGCGTTTTTTCCTGAACACCAGCACTCCAGCGGCTCCGGCGGCGAACCCGGCGACGTGAGCGACGAACGCGATGCCGCCGCTGTCGCCGGCCTCGGTGATCGCGCCGATTCCGGCGCTGAAGAGCTGCATGACGAACCAGAAGCCGAGCAGGAACAGCGCCGGCAGCTCGATGATCTCGACAAAGACAATCAGCGGCATGAGCGTCAGCACGCGCGAGTGCGGGTACAGCACGAAGTACGCGCCCATCACGCCGGCGATCGCGCCGCTCGCGCCGATCGTCGGCAGCGTCGAGCCCGGGCTCATCGCCACGTGTGCCAGCGCGGCGACGATGCCGCAGAGCAGATAGAAGACGAGGAAGCGGCCGTGCCCCATCCGGTCTTCGACGTTGTCGCCGAAGATCCAGAGGTACCACATGTTGCCGATGACGTGCGGCCAGCTGCCGTGCAGGAACATCGAGCTGACAAGCGTCGGCGCGCTGAAGTCCGCCGGCACGACGCCGTAAACGCGAAGGAATGCGGGGAGCTGTCTTCGAGGCAGCGCCAGCTCGAAGAACCACGCCAGCGCGTTCAGGACGATGAGGGTGACGGTGACGACGGGCGTGGTCCGGGACGGGATGACGTCCCGAAGGGGGATCATGGCGAGACACTAAACGAGAATGCTGATTGCTGAATGCTAATTGCTGATTGGAAGGTGGAGGTTAGAAGTTGGAGCAGTCGACGACGTGCAGACGGAAGGGCGCACGTTAACCGCTTCGCTTCGGCAATTGCATTCAGCAATCAACAATCAGCACTTGGCAATGGAATTCGCGAAGCGACTCCTAGACCCCGTGTCCGTAGCCGACGGTTTCGGGGTGCCCCGCTCGGACGCGTTCGACGATGCGTCTGAGGTCGTTGTCGCCGATCGACTTGCGGTGTTCGCCCATCGTGATGACGCGCGTGGTAGACCTGGGCCAGCTCCTCGGGCGTGAGGATCAGCCCGAGGGTCTCGCAGCGCCGCTGCACGGCGTGCCGGCCGGAGTGGCGGCCGAGCACGAGCTGCTCGGCTGTCTGGCCGACGTCCTGCGGGCGCATGATCTCGTAGGTGCGCGAGTCCTTCAGCATGCCGTCCTGGTGGATGCCGGCTTCGTGCGCGAACGCGTTGCGGCCGACGATGGCCTTGTTCGACTGGACCGGTTCGTCGGTGAGCTTGGACAGCAGCTGGCTCGCCTCGAAGAGCCCTTGCGACTTGATGCCGGTGTCGTACGGCAGCCGATCCTGGCGCACGCGGAACGCCATCACGAGCTCTTCGAGCGACGCGTTGCCGGCGCGCTCGCCGATGCCGTTGATGGTGCACTCGATCTGCCGCACGCCGCCCTGGATGGCCGCGAGGCTGTTGGCGACCGCCAGCCCGAGATCGTCGTGGCAGTGCGTGCTGAAGATCGCCTTGTCGGCGTTCGGCACGCGCCGGCGGATCTCTTCGAAGAACTCGCGGATGTCCTCGGGCGTCGCGTAGCCGACCGTGTCGGGCAGGTTGATCGTGGTCGCGCCATGCTCGATCGCGGCTTCGACGACCCGGCACAGGAAGTCGCGGTCGCTCCGCGTCGCGTCCTCCGCCGAAAACTCCACATCGTCGGTGTGGCGGCGCGCGAGGCGGACGCCGTCGACGATCTGCTCGAGGCAGGCCTCGCGCGTGATGCGCAGCTTGCGTTCGAGGTGGAGGTCCGAGGTGGCCAGGAAGGTGTGAATGCGGCGGCGTTCGGCCGGCTCGAGCGCCCGGGCGGCTTCTTCGATGTCGATGCTGGCGGCAGCGGGCGAGCGCGGCGATGACCGGCCGGCGGACCTCGCTGCGCGACCTGCCGCGTGGCTTCGGAGTCGGCCGGCGAGGCGATCGGGAAGCCGGCCTCGATGATGTCCACGCCCAGCGCGTCGAGCGCCCGCGCCAGGGTCAGCTTCGCCGGCACGTCCATCGAGAAGCCCGGCGCCTGCTCGCCGTCGCGCAGCGTGGTGTCGAACACGACGATACGCGTGGGTTCTGGCTCATGGCGTCAGTTGTAGCGCCTGTGCAGGCTAGAAGTCAAAGTGATAATCATTACGTTACAATAATCAATCGTTATGGACCTGACAGCGCTCCGCGATCTTTCTGGCCGTCGCCGAAGAGCGCAGCTTTTCGCGCGCCGCGGCCAAGGTGCACCGCACCCAGCCGGCCGTCAGCCAGGCGGTCCGGCGGCTCGAGCGCGATCTGGGCGAGCAGCTGTTCGACCGCTCGTCGAAGAGCGGGACGCTGACCGACGCGGGCGCGTGCTGCAGAACTACGGCCAGCGGCTCGTGCGCCTGGCGGAGGAAGCCGAGTCGGCCATGCGCGAGCTGCGCGATCTGCGGCGCGGCCGCGTGCTCATCGGCGCCAACGAAGCGGCCGTGCACACGCTGCTGCCGCTGATGGCGCAGGTTCCGCCAGCAGGTGCCCGGACATCGCCGTCGACGTGCGGCGTGTGCCGGCGCGGCAGATCGCCGTCGAGGTGCAGCAGGGCAGCCTCGACTTCGGCGCGCTGACGTTCCGTCCGGCCGAGAGCCGGTCTGCTCGAAGTGGTGGTCGGCAGCGACGAGCTCGTGCTGCTCGTGCCGCCGTCCCATGCGCTCGCCAGGCGCAAGCAGGTGACGATGGAGGACGTGGCGGGGGAGCCGGTCGTGGCGCACAACGATCCGTCGCCGGCGCGCGAGCGCGTGCTGCGCCTGTTCGAGGAGCGGCACATCGCGCTCAACATGGTGATTGCGCTGCCGAGCCTCGACGGCATCAAGCGCGCGGTGGAGCTCGAACTGGGCGTGGCGCTGCTGCCGCGCCGCTGCGCGATCACCGAGATCGCGAGCGGCCGGCTGGTCGCGGTGCCGGTGGCCGGCATCTCGCGCAGGCGGCAGGTGACGCTGGTCTGCCGCAAGGCGCACCGCTCGCACGCGGCCAACGCGTTCCTGAAAATCGCGCAAGAAGGAAAGCCCTGAGCGCGATTCGCCGATGGCTTCGGGCTCCGGACTTCGGGCTTCGGGGGGCTACGGGCTTAGCGCGGTAAGTTCTTCCACTGCTCGGAGACCCACTCGCCGGCGCGGCTGAGCGGGTCGACGTACATGTTCATGTTGAAGTGCCCGACGCCCTCGAGCGGTTCGAACTCGATCGTCCGTCCAAGCCGCTGAAGCTCCTTGACCGTCTTCTCCGTCGGCTCGAACTCCACGACTTCGTCGTCGCGGCTGTGGATGACATAGGTTGGCCGGGTCGCCAGCCGATCGATCTGCAGGTTGCCCGGAGCGCCGGCCATCACGATCGCGGCTGAGAAGAGATCCGTGTGCCGCGACGCCATGTACCACGTGCCGCGGCCGCCCATGCTGAACCCGGCGACCACCACACGGCGGCTGTCGACCGAATACTTGTTCATCACCTCACGGACCAGCGTCATCACGGCGCGCTCGGCGTTGGCGTCGGTCCACGATCCCGTCGGGCAATCAGGGGCGAGGATGATTGCATCGAGGTCGGCGAGCCCCGGGCCTACGACCTGCTCCATGAACGCACCGCCGTAGTACGGGAACCGCTGACCGCCAGGATGCAGGGCGACGACGAGCGGCCGCGGCTGTCGTGGGGTGTAACCCTCGGGCAACGCCAGGGCATACCGCACCTCGCCGATATCGGGAATGGTGTCGGCCATCCGATACACACCCGGTTTGGACGGCAGCTGGCCGACGAGCGCTGCGGCGAGAAAGAGCAGGAGGGCCTTCATGGGGGGATTATGCCTCAGCGGGCTTCGGGCTTCGGGCTCCAGGCTCCGGGGGCTTCAGCCTCTAGGCGTCTGGCTCCCGGCCTGACCGAATCTAAGCCCGAAGCCGGAGGTCCGGTAGCCTGAAGCCCCTGGAGCCGGAAGCCCGGAGCCTGGAGCCCGTTGATTCAGAAGCCAGAGATGTACGGCAGACGGGAGGCGACCGAGCGGACTTCGTCGAACGTTGCCAGGAGCATGGCCGTCGGGTTCCACTGGCCGCTCAGGAAACCGTCGCGAAGCGCGGGCGGGATCGTGGCGTCGATTGTCAGGCTGCCGGCCGTGACGCGTCCCTTGTCGACCTCGCGCGGTGATCACCGTCTGCGCATCGCGCTCGATGAGCGACTGGAGCGCGTCGATGGATGCGGGATCCGCCGAGAAGCACGGCATGCCGAGCATGGCGGCGTTACCCAGGAAGATCTCCGAGTACGACTCGCCCACGATGGCCTTGATGCCCTGCCGCGCCAGCCCTTGCGGGGCGTGCTCGCGGGACGATCCGCATCCGAAGTTCTTGTTGACCACCAGGACCGAGGCGCCGGTGTAGGCCGGGTTGTTATACGGATGCGTGGGATCGGCGGCTCGATCATCCTCGAACAGGTGCTTCTCGAGGCCCTCGAACGTAACCGCGCGCAGGAACCGCGCGGGCATGATCCGATCGGTATCGAGATCGTCTCCCCGAACGGGTAAACCTCGACCCACGATCGTGGTGATCACAGACATGGTGTCAACATTTTTCACTTTGCGTTGGGGCCCCACCCCCAACGCGAACTGACGATAACACCTCGCCTCGGATTTCCATGTCCTCGGCTCGGTGTGGACCTTCTCTACACCACAGCTGCTTCGAGCAACTCCCTTACATCGACGACTTCGCCGGCGAGCGCGGCGGCGGCAACCATCGCCGGGCTCATCAGAAGCGTGCGGCCAGTGGGGCTGCCCTGGCGCCCCTTGAAGTTCCGGTTCGACGATGACGCGCACAGCTGGCGCCCTTCGAGCTTGTCGGGGTTCATCGCCAGGCACATCGAGCAGCCCGCGCCCCGCCACTCGAACCCGGCGCTGGTGAAGATCTCGGGCAGTCCCTTGGCCTCGGCCGCGCGGCTCACCGCCTGCGAGCCCGGCACGACCAGCGCCTTCACATGCGGCGCCACCCGCCGGCCCTTGACGATGCGTGCCGCCTCCTCGAGGTCCGAGATGCGGCCGTTGGTGCACGACCCGATGAACGCCACGTCGATTCGCGTCCCTTCGACCCGGCGTCCCCGCTCGAACCCCATGAACGTCAACGCTTCCTCGTCGGCATCTGCGGCAATCGCCTCGTGCACCCCGACCGACTGGCCCGGGTTGATGCCCCAGGTCACGGTCGGCTCGATCGTCGCCGCGTCGATGACCACGCGGTCGTCATACTGGGCATCCGCATCCGACGCGACGGCTCGCCACCAGGCCACGGCGCGATCGAACGCAGCGCCAGACGGCACGAAGCGGCGGCCCTTGAGAAACGCAAACGTCGTCTCATCGGGGTTCACGTAGCCGACGCGCGCGCCGCCCTCGATCGACATGTTGCAGATGGTCATCCGCTCTTCGATCGACATGCGGTCGATGGTCGTGCCGCCGTACTCGTACGCGTAGCCGACGCCGCCGTTTACGCCGAGCCGGCGGATGATCGTGAGGATCACGTCCTTGGCGAACACGCCGGGTCCGAGGCGGCCGTTGACGTCGATCCGGCGGACCTTGAGCGGCTCGAGCGCCAGGCACTGCGAGGCCAGCACGTCGCGCACCTGCGAGGTGCCGATGCCGAACGCGATGGCGCCGAGCGCACCGTGCGTCGAGGTGTGGCTGTCGCCGCACGCGATCGTCATGCCGGGCTGCGTCAGCCCCAGCTCCGGCCCGACGACATGCACGATGCCCTGGTTCTCGCCTCCGGGCTGGCCAGGCACCCAGAGCGAGATGCCGAACTCGCGGCAGCTGCGCTCGAGCGCCGTCGTCATCTCTTCCGCCGTGAGATCGATGAAGGGGCGTGTCTGCACGCTGGTCGGCACGATGTGGTCGACCGTGGCGAACGTCCGCTCGGGAAATGCCACCGTCCAGCCATGCTGCCGAATCATGTCGAAGGCCTGCGGGCTCGTCACCTCATGAATCAGATGCAGGCCAACGAAGAGCTGGGTCTGCCCGCTTGGCAGCACGCGAACCGCGTGCGCGTTCCAGACTTTCTCGAAAAGTGTGGGCATTGAGGACCCCAATAGAATACCGTTAATCCCGAGTGATGCACAGTCGCGCCCGCCGGTGATGAGAGTTTCCCGCACATTCACGCTCTGCTCACTGGTGGCGGCCGTCTATGCCGTCGCTCCTCGTGCCCAGCCTCTTTCGCGGCCGGTCGCCCGCGTGGTGACCGGTGTAGGGCAGGACCTTGCCAGGTGGGACGGCGAAGTGGCGTCCATGCTCCGCAACGGTCAGCTCGACATCGCCCGCATCCAGGAAGACACCCTCATGCCAGGCCGTACGCACGAACGGCTGGCCCAGCGGCACGAAGGCTTGCCGGTGTTCGGCGGGGAAGTCGTCCGGCAGCTCGACGGCGGACGCATCGTCAGCGTGTTCGGCCAGCTTTACGAGCCGCTCTCCCTCCCGACACTGGAACCGGCGGTGTCTCCCGCGGATGCCGCGGCAATCGCGTCCCGCGATCTCGGTGACGGCGCCATGGCTGGAACCCCCGAACTGGGAATCCTGCCCGATGCCGACGGCGCGCGTCTCGTGTATCGCCTGAAGGTCCGAGGGGCGTGGGACATCCGCGACTACTACGTCAACGCGACGAGCGGCCGGATCGAACGGCGAGAGAGCCGGACCCGTCGGCAGCAGGCCGAAGTGGGTTCTGGAACCGGGGTCCTCAAAGATCCGAAGAAGGTCAGCGCCAGCCGCACGTCCAGCGGCTACCAGGCCATCGACATGCTGCGGCCCGCGGCTGCGTTCACGCTCGACTTCCGGGGCAGCGAGTCCCGCTTCCTGACCTTTCTCCAGACCGGCACCGTGTTCTTTTCGGATGTCGCCGTGAGCCCCAGCAACGTCTGGACGGACGGCGCGGTCGTCGACACCCACGTGTACGAGGGCTGGACCTACGACTACTTTTTCAAACGGTTCGGACGACGTGGCATCGACGATCGGAACCTGGAGCTTGTCAGCGTGGTTCATCCGCTGTCCCGCGCAAGCGCTCCGAGCTACCCGCCGGACATCGTCGGTCAGTGGATCAACAACGCCGTGTACCTCGGTGACGGCTTCCTCCTTTTTGGCGACGGGGACGGCCGCATCTTCGATTACCTCGCCGGCGGCTTCGACGTCGTCGCGCACGAGATCACTCACGGGGTGACCGAGTTCACGTCGAATCTCATTTATCAGGACGAGCCTGGCGCGCTCAACGAGGCCTTTTCGGACATCATGGCGATTTCCGCCGAGTTCTATACGCTGCGCGCCGGGCAGGGCCCGCAGCGAGGGCCGAACTTCCTCCTCGGAGAGGATGTGACGCGGGTCGCTCCTGGATACATCCGATCGGCGCAGAACCCGATCGAAGCTGGCGATCCCGATCACTACTCGCTGCGGCAGTTCATCGGCACCGAGATCGACAATGGTGGCGTGCACGTGAACGCCACGATCGTGACCCACGCCTTCTATCTGGCGACGGCTGGCGGACGCAATCGCGTATCCGGCATCACGGTGACCGGCGTCGGCATGGCGAACATCGAGCGGATGGAACGGATCTTCTATCGGGCGTTTGCGTTCATGATGGGGCCGGGCGCGCGATTCATCGACGCGCGTGTCGCGACCCTCCAGGCGGCCACCGACCTTTACGGTGCAGGCAGCAACGACCGCGCCCAGCTGCTGCAGGCCTGGACGGCCGTCGGCGTTCAGTGATGCGGCTGGTCGGACGGCTCTTCATGACCATCGTGGCGGGTTGCGCGCTTGGCGCCGCGAACGCATCGGCGCAGACGGCGAAGCCGCTGACCCCCTGGAAGGCTCTGGTCAGCGTCAACGTTGGCGCCGAGCTGGTCATGTCCCCGCTGGAGCAGGCCAGCACGCTCGAGGCGTATGTCGAGCCGGCGCCGATCACCGCCGTCGTTCCTGGCGAACCCGGTGCGTTCTTCGACGCCGGCGCAACCGTGCGCGTATGGAAGAATCTCGGCGTCGGGGCCGCGCTCTCTCTTGTGGGGACCGATAGCCTCGCGGAGGTCACGGCCGATATCCCGCATCCGTTCTACTTCGATCGACCGCGGGTGATCTCGGTGACGTGAACCTCTGGCGGCAGGAGCTCGCAGTCCACGCCAACGCCGCGTGGCTGGTCGACCGCTCGCCGCTGGCCGTATTGGTGTTCGGCGGCGTGTCGTTCTTCAAGGTCAAGACCGACCTGGTGACGGACATCGAGTTCGAGGAGGCGTTCCCGTACGACACCGCCACCTTTGTCGACGCGGAGGTCGAACAGTTCGACGAATCGGCGGTCGGCTTCAACCTGGGCGCGGACTTCACGTGGCGGCTCGCGCGTAACTGGGGTGTCGGGGGCCTCGTGCGGTATTCGCGCGCCACCGTGCCTCTCAGCATCGACGGGGACGACGCGGGCACGTTCACGGCCGGTGGCCTGTCGCTGGGCGGCGGACTCAGGGTGACGTTCTAACGCAGTGCTAAATGCTGAGTTCTGATTGCTGAAGTTCTTGGTTCCAGGTTTAGCAGTGTCCTTCTTAGTTCTAACTTCTCAGTTCTAACTTCTTGTCCTTATGGGTTTCGAAGAGTTCCGCCAGCGGATGGGCGAGTTCCTGCACGGCGCGACCATGGGCCGTTACGAGTCGGAACTGCGCCGGCAGACGGCGGAGCTGAACGATCTGTTCCTCCTGCTGTGTTTCATGGAGGCGACGGCGCTTCCGAACCCGGCGACGCTCTATCTCCTCGAGGTCTACCCCTACCTGCTCGATCAGTTCCATCTCTGGCATCGGCGTATGGGCATCGAGCACTCGCCGATCGGCTAGCCTGCCGTGCTGCTGAACTCGCTGCTCGATCAGCAGGTGGTGTTCTTCGGGGGCAAGGGCGGTGTGGGCAAGACCACCTGCTCGTCGGCGTTTGCGCTCGCGGCGAGCCGGCGGGGCAGGCGCGTGCTGCTGGTCTCGACCGATCCGGCCCACTCGACTGCCGACATCTTCGAGCGGCCGATCGGCCCGGCCGAGGTCGAGCTCGCGCCCGGGCTCATGGGCCTCGAAATCGATTCCGAAGGCGAGGCGGCGCGCTACATCGCGGACGTCAAGCGCGACATCGAGCGGATGTTCAGCCCGAGCGTGATCCGGCAGGCCCATCGCCAGATCGAACTGGCCGCGGCGTCGCCCGGCCTGCGGGAAGTGGCGCTGCTCGACCGGATGATCGACCTGCATCGTCGAACCGCGGCGCGGCCTACGACCTGATCGTCGTCGACACGGCGCCGACCGGCCACACGCTGCAGTTGCTGCGCATGCCCGACGCGGTCGTCACCTGGATCCAGGCGCTCGTCAAGCACCGCCGTGCCGTGCTCGAGATCGACCGCGGTCCGGCGCAGCCGCAGGAAGCCGCCGAAAACGACGATCCCGTGCTGGCGGCGCTCGAACGCCGGCACGATCGCCTCGCGGCGCTGAGGAACATGCTCGTCGATCGCAAGCGTACGTCCTTCGCGCTCGTGACGCTCCCCGAGCGGCTGGTGATCGAAGAAACTGCGCGCGCGGCCGAGATGCTCGACGAGGCCGGCGTCGACGTCGGCGGCCTCATCATCAACCGCATTCTTCCGGACGGGCTCGAAGGGGACTTTTATCGCTCGAGGAAGGCGCAGGAGCACACCTATCTCGAGGAAATTGAACGGCGCTTCCGGCGCCTGCCGCGCGTGCAGGTCCGCCAGCTTCCCCGGGACGTGTACGGCATGGCCTCGCTGGCGCTCGTGAGCCAGCAGCTCGTTCACAATTGACACGCCAACTGCTCGGGTGGATCAAGCGATGATCTGTCGGAACTGCGGGATCGAGATCGCCGACAAGGCGATTGTCTGCTTTCGATGTGGAACGGCGACGACCGAGGCGCGCTTCAAGCCGGCGCCTGCCGCCATGGGCCGGCGCTCCCGTCCGTTCGCGCTCGTCGCGCTCGGCCTCGTCGTCGTGCTCGTGCTGCTGACGCTCGCCGGACTTGTTCCGGGATGTCCGATGGTAAACTCCAGCTATCGTGACCACAGGACCGACGCTTCGCCACGACTGGACGCTGCCCGAGATTGCCACGATCTACTCGGCGCCGCTGCCTGATCTCATCTTCAACGCGCAGACGATCCACCGCGCGCACCACAGCCCGGAAGAGGTGCAGGGGTGCATGCTGCTCAGCGTGAAGACCGGAGGCTGTCCTGAAGACTGCGCGTACTGTCCGCAGTCGGCCCACTACAAGACTGACGTCGAGCGCACGGGGCTCGTCAGCCTCGACGAGTTGACCGAGGCGGCTACCCGCGCACGCGAACAAGGCGCCACCCGCTTCTGCATGGGCGCGGCCTGGCGCGACGTGCCCGATGGCCCGGAGTTCGAGCAGGTACTGTCGATGGTCCGGACCGTACGCGGTCTGGGCCTCGAAGCCTGCTGCACGCTGGGCATGTTGACGCAGCCCCAGGCGGACCGGCTGGCCGAGGCCGGCCTGACGGCCTACAACCACAACCTCGATACGGCGCCAGATTTCTACGGCCAGATCATCACGACGCGGACCTACGACGATCGCCTGGCGACGCTCGCGCGCGTGCGGAAGTCCGGCGTCACGGTCTGCAGCGGCGGCATCATCGGCATGGGCGAGGACCGCGGTGTGCGCCACCGCATGCTGCATCAGCTGGCCTCGCTCGACCCGCACCCGGAGAGCGTCCCGATCAACCTCCTGGTTCGCGTCGAAGGCACGCCGCTCGCCGGCCTGGCGCCCGAGGATCCGCTGGAGCTCGTACGGACCATTGCCACCGCGCGCATTCTGATGCCTGCGTCGTTCGTCCGCTTGAGTGCCGGGCGCCTGTCGCTGACCGACGAAGCGCAGGCGCTCTGCTTCCTGGCCGGAGCGAACTCCGTGTTCCTCGGCGATCGCCTGCTGACGACGCCGAACCCGGGTGCGAGCCACGACATGCGGCTGCTCGAGAAGCTCGGCATGCGCCTCACCGCGGGCGAGGGCGCCGCCGAACCAGCCCCCGCTCATGTCGCCTGATGGCGCCAGGACGCTCGACGACAGGCTTCGCGCGCGCCTGACGCGCTGGAGCGCAGACGGCCTGCTCCGAACGCTCAGGCCGCCGTCGGGCGTGGACCTCTCGTCGAACGATTACCTGCAGCTCTCGTCCCACCCCGTCGTCGTGTCGCGCTTCGCCGATGCCGTGCGCCGATCCGGCGCCGGCAGCACCGGCTCGCGCCTGCTCCGTGGCGAGCGCGAGAGTTTCGCGCGCCTCGAACGGCGCTTCGCCGCTTTCAAGGGCACCGCGTCATCCCGCTACTTCTCGTCGGGCTATCTGGCGAACCTGGCGGTGTTGACCACGCTTCCGGAGGCCGGCGACGTGATCTTCTCCGACGAGCGAAACCACGCGAGCCTGATTGACGGCGCGCGGCTCTCTCGCGCGGCCACCACGGTATTCGCCCACAACGACGTGGAGGGGCTCAGGCGACTGCTCGCTCGGGCAGCCGCCGACGGCCCCGGCCGTTTGTGCTTCGTCGTCGTCGAATCGCTCTTCAGCATGGACGGCGACATGGCGCCGCTCGCGGACTACGCCGAAGTCTGCGGCGGTGCCGGCGCGGCGCTGATCGTGGACGAGGCGCATGCCGTGGGGATCTACGGAGAGCGGGGCAGCGGACTCATCGAGGCCGCTGGCATTGGTTCCGCGGTGACCGCCTCGATCAACACAGCGGGCAAAGCGCTTGGCGTGGCTGGCGCGTTCGTGGCCGGCTCGGAAACGGCCATGGCCTACTTGACCCAGCGTGCCCGGCCGTTCGTCTTTTCGACGGCGCCGCCGCCTGGGGTAGCCGATGCGCTGGAGGCCAGCCTGGACGTGATTGAGGCCGAGCCTGAACGGCGACGCGAGCTGCGCGAGCGGTCCCGTCGCGCGCGCGCGCGCCTCGCGGCGCACGGGGTCGACATGCTGCCGGGCTCTTCGCAGATCCTGTCCGTCGTGATCGGCGACAACGATCGGGCCGTTCGCGTGGCTGCGATGCTCCAGGACGAGGGCTTCGACGTGCGGGCGATTCGCCCGCCGAGCGTGCCGGAGGGAACAGCCAGGCTGCGGATCTCGCTCAACGTCGGCGTGCCTGACGCGACCTTCGACGCCTTCGCCGCGGCGTTGTCGAAGGCCCTTCGCGAAGCCGGTGTGCCGTGCGCGGTCTCTTCGTAACGGGCACCGGCACTGGTGTCGGCAAGACCGTGGCTGCCGCCGCCCTCTTTCTTCGCTATCGCGACCGTGCTCCCGGGCTGCGCTATTGGAAGCCCATCCAGACAGGGATCGAGCAGGACGACGATACCGCGACGGTGGCGCAGTTGATCGGATCCGACCAGCAGGTTCTGGACGCCGGCGTCAGGCTGCCGCGGCCGCTCTCTCCCCACCTGGCCGCCAGGCTCGCCGGCCGTGCTATCGACATCGACGCGATCGCAGCCGTGCCCGGGCCCGGCCAGGCACCCTGGATCGTGGAGGGCGCGGGCGGCGTGCTCGTGCCGCTCAACGAATCGGCGCTGATGGTGGACTTGATGATGCGCCTGGACCTGCCGGTTCTCGTTGTCGCGGCGTCCGGGCTCGGCACGATCAACCACACGCTGCTGACGATCGAGGCGCTGCGGGCCAGAAGGCTGGCCGTCGCGGGCGTCCTGATGGTCGGATCCCCCAACGACGAGAACCGTGCCGCGATCGAAGCCTACGGCCGTGTGCCGGTCGTCGGCGTGCTGCCGCCGCTCGATCCGCTGACGCCCGCAACGTTGGCGGCTGCCGCATCCGGCCTTGACCCCAACGGCCATCTGCAGGCCTGCCTCTCGTGACGCTCGCCGACCGCGACCGCGCCGTCGTCTGGCACCCCTACACGCAGATGCTCACGCGTCCCGATCCGCTGCCGATCGTGCGCGGCGAAGGTGTGTACCTGTTCACTGAAGATGGCAAGCGGCTACTCGATGGCACCTCCTCATGGTGGGTCAACATCCACGGACACGCGCATCCGCGCCTGAGCGAGGCGGTGGCGGAGCAGGCCCGCACCCTCGAGCACGTCGTCTTTGCCAACTGCACCCACGAGCCGGCGGTGACGCTCGCGGAACGGCTGGTTCGTGTGCTGCCGAAGGGGCTGACGCGCGTTTTCTATTCCGACAACGGGTCCACGGCTGTCGAAGTTGCGATGAAGCTTGCGCTCCAGGTCCTGGCGCCAGCGCGACAGGCCGGAGCGGCGGAAGTTCGCCACGCTGCACCACGCCTATCACGGCGACACCGTGGGAGCCATGTCCGCGAGCGAGGCGTCAGTTTTCACGCAGCCCTTTTCCGCGATGCTCTTCGACGTCGTCCGCGCTGACCCGCCGTACTGCTATCGCTGTCCTGTCGGGCTCGATCGGGCGACATGCCGCATCGAGTGCCTTCGGAGCCTCGAGCAGGTCCTGCAGGTCCACTCGGCCTCCATGGCGGCGGTGCTCGTCGAGCCCATGCTGCAGGCTGCGGGCGGCATGATCGTGTGGCCCGCGGAATTCCTCGCCGGCGTCCGGAAGCTGTGCGATCAGCATGGTGTGCTGTTCATCGCCGACGAAGTGCTGACTGGCTTCGGCCGCACGGGACGCATGTTCGCCTGCGAGCACGCTGGCGTGAGCCCCGACATCATCTGCCTCTCGAAGGCGCTGACCGGCGGCTACCTTCCTCTTGGCGCCACGGTCGCGACCGAGGCCATCTACGACGCGTTCCTCAGCGAAGATCGGTCGCGGACCTTCTTCCACGGCCACTCGTTTACCGCCAACCCCATCGCCTGTGCGGTCGCATGCGCGAGCCTCGATGTCTTCGAGGACACCGATGCGCTTGCAAAGGTGCGGGCGCTCGAAGGCTGGCTGAAAGCCGGCCTCGAGCCGCTCCGCGCGCTGCCTCTCGTCGGGGATGTCCGCGTGATCGGCGGCGTCGGGATTCTCGAGCTGGTTGCCGACAAGCAAACGAAGGCCGCGGGCGGCTACCTCGACACGCTCGGCCCGCGCCTCACGGCGGCGTTCCTCGAACGCGGCCTCCTGCTGCGGCCCCTTGGGAATGTGCTTTACCTCATGCCCCCCTACGTCATCACCGAGGCCGAGACGCGCTGGGTGATCGAACAGATTGCTGAGGTTGTAGCAGGGGCGTACCAGCGCTAGATGCTTCAGTTGGCTGACTGACACGAACGCTCACGACCGCCGTCTTTCACCTCTGCACGTACCGGTTTTTCACCTCCTGGCTTGCGGAGCGGCTTGATCGGCCCGTGCGGCATGTCGTCCCAGTGGATCACCGCCGATATTCAGATCGCCGCGCTCTTCATGGGCGTGCCTTGGGCGATCGTCGATGCGAATACGCGACGGCATCGCCCAGGATACGTAGTTACTCTGATCGGATCCGGGATACGGAAATTTGGAATCTGGCGAAGTTCCTTCACAGTATTGGGCCTGAAAACGTTCGAAAGTTGAGGGCACGGAACCTGCAGTCTCGATAAGGTTAGTCAAAGCTAGAGCGCTGAAAGCCGTTTTACTTCGTCAACTTACGGAGGCCGGAGAATGCGCAGTTTCGCAACGACGCATCGGGTCGCGTCAAAGCTCGTCGCTGGAGCGTTCCTGCTCCTGCTCATGCCGCTCGCCGCGGCCGCACAGACCAGCGGCATCGCGGGCGAGGTCAAGGACACCTCGGGCGCGGTGTTGCCTGGTGTCACGGTCGAAGTCGCCAGCCCTGCGCTCATCGAGAGGGTGCGCACCGCGACGACGGACAACTCGGGCCGCTACGCCATCACGGCACTGCGCCCCGGCCTGTATTCGATCTCCTTCACCCTGCCCGGGTTCAGCACGGTGAGGCGCGAGAACATCGAGCTGACCTCCGACTTCACGGCCACGATCGATGCTGACCTGCGGGTCGGCGCCGTCGAAGAAACGATCACGGTGTCGGCGGAATCACCGCTCGTGGACGTGGAGAGCATCACCACGCGCACGGTGATGACGCGCGAGATCATGGACGCGATTCCGACGGGCCGGAACATCCAGGCCGTCGGCATCCTGATCCCCGGCACCTCGCTGGCGCTCGGCGGCGGCGGCGCGCTGTCGCGCGACGTCGGCGGTTCGGGCGGCACTGCAGCAGTCGCCGCTCCAGTACCGCGGCTCGGGCGACACGGTGCAGACGATCGAAGGCCTTCGCCTCAACAACCTGTGCGCGCAGGGCGCCTACAGCGGCGTGTACTGGAACGACGCGCAGCTTCCAGGAATACAGCTACGTGACCGGCGCCGACTCGGCCGAAATGGGCCAGGGCGGCATGCGCGTGAACATGGTGCCCAAGGACGGCGGTAACACGTTCCGCGGCACGGTTCGTCGGCAAATTTCGCCAACGGCAGACTTCGCGTCGGACAACTGCAATTCGCCCGGCATCGGCCAGGCCTGCGCGCAGTCGAACCTCTGGGGCGACCTCACCTACAACCCGAACAACAAGCTCACCAACGTCAGCCAGATCCAGGACATCTGGGACTTCAATCCGACGATCGGCGGGCCGATCATGCGCGACAAGCTGTGGTTCAACTACACGTTCCGCCACTGGGGCGTGAACCAGATCAAGGCCGACAGCTACGCCGACCTGAACCCCTCGCCGTTCCGCTACACGGCGGACTTCTCGAACCCGGGCATCGACGACGGTCACATCGTGAGCAACGCGGGCCGCATCGCGTGGCAGGTCGTCGAGCAAGGACAAGATCTCGTACTACCACGACAACCAGCGGAAGTACCGCGACCACTGGGGCATCGCGGCCGACGTGCCGCCCGAGGCCGCCGGCGTGCAGGTGACGCCCACGAGCTTCGTCAGCGTGACCAAGTGGTCGCGCACGCACACCAACCGGTTGCTGCTCGAAGGCCGGGCTCGGCATCTACGATCAGAACTACACCGAGCTCTATCAGCCCTCGGTGACCGGGATCGACGACAAGGTCTTCGACCTGGATGCGATTCGCAACGCGCGCATCTACACCGTCTCCGACCAGGCGACGGGCAAGATCGCCAACGCCTGGTCGGCGCCGGCGGATCACTACTCGCTGCTGCGCACCTTCATGGGCGCCGCGTCGTACGTCACCGGTTCTCACTCGTTCCGCTTCGGCGCCCAGGTGACCGAAGGCGATTGGCGCGAGATTATCGCCTACACCGGCGACATGCAGCCGATCACCTACAACGCGGGCAACGGCCGGTGTCCGCGACACTGCGTCTGCCCGTCGATCGCCGCAACGGCATCAAGGCCGACACGGGCATCTTCCTGCAGGATCAGCTGGGCGATGGGCCGCGTCACGTGGAACCTCGGCCTGCGCTACGACTGGTTCATCGGCGAGACGCAGGACAGCGAAGTGTTGCCGAGCCGCTTCAACGCCGGCCAGACGTTCGGCCGGTGCGCGGACGGGAAGAACGATCCGCGCGCGGGCTGCACGGGCACGGTCCAGGACTGGAAGGACCTCTCGCCACGCGTCGGGTTCGCGCTCGACGTCTTCGGCGACGGCCGGACGGCGCTCAAGGCGAGCTTCGCCAGGTATGTGGCAGGTCAGAACATCGCGGTGGCCAACGCCGCGAACCCGGTGACCGCGCTCGGCCTGACCGACACGCGCGGCTGGAGCCGACGTGGATGGCAACGGGTTGCCGCTCGACGACAGCGGGAACATCCAGTTCAACGAACTCGCGCCGTCGATCGCCGACGCCGACCTTCGGCCGGAACGTCTCGACGACGCAGTACGATCCCGAGGTGCTGAACGGCTGGAGCAAGCGCGGTTACAACGACGAGTGGTCGCGTTCTCGGCCCAGCATCAGCTGGCCGATCGGGTCTCGGTGAATGGCAGCTTACTACCGCCGGACGTTCGGCAACCAGACCTTCACGGACGACCTCCGCTACGACGCGAACAGCTACGATTCGTTCTGCGTCACAGGCGCCGGTCGAACCCGAACCTGCCCTACGGCGGCGGCGGCTACCCGGTCTGCGGCATCATGGACCTGAAGCCGTCGGTCTTCGCGCAGGGCCTGCCGGCCAACAACCTGATTCGCTTCTCCGAGGACTTCGGCGGGGAAACGAACCAGTATCAGGGCTTCGACGTCAACATCGAGGCGCGGTTCGAGAACGGCGCGTTCCTCCGCGGCGGCTTCGGCGCGACGTCGCGCCTGCTTCGACAACTGCAACCTGCTCGCGGCTGGCGTTGACGCCGTCGTCGGGCGCCAACAGCAGTAACGCCGTTGCAGGGCACCGAGGTCTATCCCGGACGGCACGACGGCCTGCCATCGCGAGTACCGGCTTCCGGCCGGGCGCGGGCGGCTCGGGCTCATACACGCTCCCCTGGGACATCGCGCTGACGGGCACGTACCAGTTCAGCCGCGGCGTGCAGACCGGCGGCGCGGGTCCCGAGCATCCAGGCGAACTGGGCGGTCACCAACGCGGTTGTCGACAACCCGTCGGCCCTCGGCCGAAACTGGACCGGCACCACCTTCAAGACCGTCCAGCTGATTCGCGAAGGCCTGGATTACGGCGAGCACAACCTGCATCAGCTCGACATCCGCGCTTCGAAGCGGTTCCGGTTCGACCGCTATCGCTTCCGCGTGGACTTCGACCTCTACAACGTGTTCAACAGCAACTGGCCGTACACCGTCACCTCGACGTTCTCGACGGCCGCCAACGCGACCTGGCTGCGCCCGACCAACGCGCTCCAGGCCCGGTTCTTCAAGATCGGCGGGCAGTTCGACTTCTAGTTAGGCTCCGGGCTTCGGGCTCCGGGCTCCAGGCATACTGGGCCGTAGCCCGAACTCCGCCACGAACTCCACACCGAAGCCTGAAGCCCCAGGAGCCCGAAGCCAGGAGCCTGGAGCCAACCCCGTGGTACCATTTCCCCCGATGCGCGCCCTCTTCGGCAGCATTGTTGTCTTGCTGCTTACGGGCGCGAGCCATTCCGCAATAGCCCAACACGCCCTGCACCGCATCCCGAGCGTTCCTGACGAGATTCTCAACAGGCCGGTCACCCTGCGGCAGGGGATTGGCGCTGCGCACGACACCGTCGCCACATCGTCGAAGGAGGCGCAGGCCTTCTACGACCAGGGCCTGGCGTACCTGCATTCTTATGTCTGGATCGAGGCCGGGCGGTCGTTCAATCAGGCACTGAGGCACGACGGCTCGCTGGCGCTCGCGCACGCCGGGCTCAGCATCGTCTACACCGAGTTGAACGAGCCTGCCAAGGCCCGTGCAGCCATCGATCGCGCAACCGCGCTGGGGAAGGGAGCGCCTGCCCACGACCGTGCGCACATCGAGGCCCGCGCCCTGCAGATGGCCGCCGAGGCGGGCGCCGGGGATCGCACCAGGCTGACCTCGTATCGTGCGGCCGTGGACCAGGCAGTGGCCGCCAATCCAAAGGACGTGGAGCTCCTGCTGCTGAGGGGCGTGGCGGAGTCGCCGGACCCCGCCGACCGCGGCCAGGGCAGCCCCGCGACTGCGGCCCCGTACTTCGAGCGCGCACTCGCAGTCTCGCCGGGACACTTCGCGGCGCATCACTATCTGACGCACACGCTCGAGAACGCCGGGCGCGCCCGGGATGCGCTCCCTCACGCGGCCGCGTACGCCAAGGCCGCGGGAGCCGTGCCGCACGCCCTCCACATGCACGGCCACGTCCTCCGGCGCGTGGGGCGGATCGACGACGCCATCGCCGCCTTCGAGGCAGCCGACCGTCTCGAGGCGGCGTACTTCAAGACCGAAAAGGTGCCCGCCGAGCACGAGTGGCACTACGAGCACAATCTCGAACTGCTCGCGTCCTCGTACCGGTATCAGGGACAGATGGCGAAAGCGGAAGGCCTCTTCAAGACCGCGTTCGGTGTGCCCTCGCCGCTCGTGGTGCAGCTGGTGAACAAGCACGAGTGGCCAGCCTTCCTCACCGCTCAAGGGCGGACCACAGAGGCGCTGGCGGCCGCCGCTCTACTGGCAGCGCACCCGTCGGGCCTGGTGCGCGCAGCAGGCTACATCGAGACCGGCCAGGCCCAACTCGCCTCTGGCCGGTTCCAGGCAGCCGCCGCCGCCATGAACGCCGCTCTCAGGGAGCTGAAGTCCGCAAAGGTCGGCGCCGCGCTCGTGGGGCCGTCGTTCGAGGCACTTCAGGGCGCCTACCTGGTGCGAACCAACCAGCGCGAAAAGGGACGTGCCATGTTGCAGAGCGTGGCCGGGCGAATGCGGCAGGCGCCGGGTCCGGATGCCTGGGTCCGGACACTCTTTGCGCTCGAGTCGATGGCCCGCACGGCTCGCGAGGCGGGAGACTGGACGACCGCAGCCTGGGCCGCTGGCGAGATGTCTGCGCACGACCCGAACTACGCCGGGACGCAGTACGCCATCGGGCTGACAGCGGAGCATAATGGCGATACACGCGCGGCTCGGGCGGCATTCACCCTGGCAGAAAAGTACTGGGCCAAAGCCGATCCTGCGTTACCAGCTCTCGTAGCAACGCGCCAGAAACTGAGCGCGTTGAAGTAGGAACTGAGAACGGGGAACTGGGAACTCCGAAGAACAAAATCCCGCAGTCCCAAAATCCGAAGTCCGAAGTCGAAGGAGAGGGTCATGAGAACAAACGTGCGGCTCAGTATCGTTGGCGTGGTGGCGCTGGTTGCCGTGGTGCTGGCTCAAGTCGCCGGCGCGCAGGCGAAGGTGGACGTAACGGGCAAGTGGTTGTTCTCGGTCGACAGCGCGGCCGGCACCGGCACGCCCACGGTCACATTCAAGCAGGACGGCGAGAAGCTGTCGGGACACTACTCGTCGCAGACGCTCGGCGAGGCCGACTTCACCGGGAGCGTCAAGGGACAGGCCATCACCTTCGCGTTCTCGGTTGACGCCCAGGGCACGGCGCTCGACGTCGTTTACACGGGGACGATCGAAAGCGCCAGCGCGATGAAGGGGAAAGTCGTGCTCGGTGTGCTCGGCGAGGGGACCTGGACCGGCAAGCGCCAGTGAACGGTGAGCCCGCCGGTCCGGTCAGCGTCGATGAGGTGATGCGGGACCTCGAGGACAGCGTCCGCCGCAGCCGGCGGACGAGGCTCGTGGCTCGTGGCGGGCCTTCCGAATACCGGGACGAAGAGGTCTACGCGCACGTCGAGCGCGTGCTGCGGCGCGCCGTCGAGTCGCGCGATCCGGACGTGCTCCTGCTCCCCGAACTGGCAGGTGACGACCACGACTGGCGCCTGCAGACCCACCTGAACTTCTCCAGCCACCGAGGCGCGCTCGGCGGCCTCATCGTCTGGACCAAGCGCCGCATTCTGCTGCCCCTGACCCGATGGTTGTACGAATACAGCCTCGAGAACTTCAAGCGGCAGGAACGCGTCAACCGCACGCTGTTTGCGTGCCTCGAGGAACTCGCGATCGAGAACGCCAAGCTGACGCGGGAATTGCAGGATTACAGGATTGCAGAATTGCAGAAGGTAAAGGCGGAAGGGAAGTCCGAGCGGGGGCGAGCAGAGACAGAACCGTCGAAGAGCAGTACGGAGTAGAAGATCCGTTGATCCTTCCTGCAATCCTGCAAACCTGCAATTCTGCAATCCACGCATGAGACTCGCCTGCGTGGTTCATCGCTTCGGGGCCGACATCGCGGGCGGCTCGGAAGCCCACTGCCGCATCATCGCCGAGCGCCTCGCCGAACGTCACGACGTGACGGTCTATACGACGACGGCGAAGGACCACATTACCTGGAAGAACGAGTACCCCCCTGGCGTCTCGAGGCACGGCCGCCTCGAGGTGCGGCGCTTTCCCGTGGCTCGACTGCGATCGCTCCATCGATTCGCAGAGCTGAGCGAAAGGGTCTTCAGCGGCGCCGGCTCCGAGGATGATGAGGTCCAGTGGTTCAGGGAGAACGGCCCGGAGACGCCGCAGCTGGTTGACGACCTCCGGGCCAACGCGCACCGCTACGATCGCGTGCTGTTCTGGTCGTTCCGTTACTACCAGACATTCTTTGGCCTTCCGCTGGCAGCGGACCGTGCCGTCCTCGTGCCGACGGCCGAAGACGATCCGGTCATGCGGTTCGACGTCCTCGCGAGGTTCTTCTCGCTGCCTTCCGGCTTCGTGTTCCTGACACCGGAGGAAGAAACCCTCGTGGCGCGCCGCGCCGCCGGCCCTCTGGCGCCATCTTGCATCATCGGATCAGGCCTCGAGCCCGCTGTCTCGGCTCCTGCGGGGGGACTTGCAGGGCTCGATGTCGCGCCTCCCTTCGTGCTCTATCTCGGACGCATCGACCCGAACAAGGGCTGCCGCACTCTGCTTAGCCACTACCAGCGCTACCAGTCGGAAACCTCGTCCGGCGTTCCGCTGGTGATGGCGGGTCCGGCCAACATGCCGATCCCCGAACACCCGCTGATCCGCCGCCTGGGCTTCGTGAGCGACGAGGCCCGTGCCTGGCTGCTGTCGAACGCCGCAGCCCTGGTCGTGCCCTCGCCATACGAAAGCCTGAGCCTGGCCTTACTGGAGGCTTGGAACTACGGTGTGCCGGCGCTGGTGAACGGGCGCTGCGATGTCCTGCGCGGTCAGGTACTGCGGGCCGATGGCGGCCTGTATTACCGCAGCTACGACGAGTGGGCCGCCGGGCTGACCTACTTGCTGGGGCACCCTGACGCGGCGCGTCAACTCGGCCGCCAGGGCCGGGCGTACGTAGACCGGGAGTACCGCTGGCCGCGGGTGATAGCGACACTCGAGGAGTTCCTGCGGTCCCTGTGAGGCGGATCGGTCCGGGACCGTTGGAGAGGCGTGAAAACCAAGGAAAAACGAGCGTTCGCCTGGCGAACGCTCGTGCGTCCACCAGCCAGGCTGCCCGCCTTGCAACGAAGTGCAACATCACAGCCTGAGGCGCGTGAACCGACGCCTGGCCAACTTACAATGTCCCGCCTCGTGCTCTCAGGCCTGACCCGTTTGCGAGCCTGGGTAGTCGGGGCGTGTCCGGAGTCCTCCTGTCCTTTGGACACGCTCCGCAATTCGTTTTTCGCTCGATGGGCGGCGAGTCTGCACCGCCGCCCTTTGCAAGGTTCGTACAATGGTTTCACCCTGGCGGGAGTGCGCTTCTGAAACGATACGCCGGCAGAACGCGTTCCCGTCACGAAGAGCTACATCATCGTTGGTGGAAAGGATCGCGGTCGAAGTGCTTTCCACCTGGACGACGATCTGATTCTGTGTCCGCTCAGGAACGTGAGCATAGGTTGCAAGACGGTTTACTTGATGGGGCAGGCACAGATAAGCCCCTTGAGGAGGCAGGATGAGTACTTCTAGCCGGTTGATATTGGGTCGAAAGCGATTGTCCGGCCTCGGGCTGGTGGCTGCTGCGGTCGCGTGCGCGGTTGCTGTGGGGCTGGTGGGCGGCGTTGCCGCACAGAAGGCGACGTCGATGCAGGGGATGGGGACGATCAGCGGCACCGTGAGCGCCGACAAGACGTTCCAGGCGGCCCGAGTCTACCTGCACAACGTCGACAAACAGATCATGTACATGGTGTACACGAGCGGCGGTGCATTCCGCGCTGTTGCATTGTTTCCGGGCAACTACGAGCTCTCGGTCAAGGCGCGAGGCCTCGAATCCCAACCGCAGAAGCTGACGATCAAGGCCGGGGACAACCCCGCCGCGAAGGTCGCCATGCAAGCGACCGCGGACCCGGACAAATATCCGAGTTCAGTGGATCCCGCGATCACGCGGACGGCGGGTGGCATCCTGGTGCCGAAGCAGCCGATCCCGTTCGCGAGTTACGAGGAGATTTACCCGGCCGGGCCAGGCCGCGACGTCATCGAGAACACCTGCATGGGCTGCCACGGCGAGAACTTCTTCCCGCTTCGCCCTCGCAGTGCGGCCGCCTGGCGAACCGGCGTCGATTACATGATGGGTAAGTCCCTTGCGGAGAAGGACAAGCATGGCCTCGGCGAAGGCGTGCTCGCCGGCAACAGCAGCCACGTCCGCTTTGGCGTCCAGGACCGAAAGGACGTTGTCGAGTACCTCGGCAAGAACTTCGGCCTCGACAAGAAGCCCCGCGCTGTCAGGCCCGAGAAGGAAATCCCGCTCGACGAAGCGCAGCTCGCCAAGGCCCAGTACATGGAGTACTACGTTGTCGCGGGCAAGGACGACAACGCCAAGCCGGCAGTGACCTCCACGAGCACTGCGTCGCTCGACTCGGAATCTGTCTCTTCAGGGACGGCTGGCGTACGCATCATCATGCAGGTGCAGATCGACAACGAAGGGAACCGCTGGGGCGTCGAGCGTGGCGTGCCGAGCCGTCTCATCAAGCTCGACCCCCGCACAGGCGAGCAGAAGACCTGGGACCTGCCGGATAAGCGCGCCGGCGTGCACGACATGGTGATGGGCCGTGGCGACATCGTCTGGGTGCTGGAGTTCGCGCGAGCCGAAGAGGGCAAGGTGGATCCCATGGGTGCCGGGTCGGAGCTCACGTCCCGGATCCTGGGCTTCAACATGAAGACGGAGAAGTGGGAGCTCGCGATCGACCCGGATCCGGACAACGTGATTCGTCAGTCGCTCAAGGGCCCGCTGATGGGCGGCACGGTGGATTCAAAGGGCAACGTCTACGCGCACTGGATGCTCACCGGCGGTCTGGCGAAGTACGACATCGCCACCAAGAAAGCGACGACGTTCCGGCTCCCGACGCCCGGCGCGGTACCCTACGGTGAAGGCATCGATCCGTTCGACAACGTCTGGCTCGCTGAGTGGAACGGCGGGAAGATGGCCCGGTTCAACACGAAGACAAATACCTGGACCGAGTTCATCCCCCCGGTCTTCCCGGCGAACTTCCGGCGTGGTCCGCAGTCCGACGCCGAAGGAAACATCTGGACCGGCATTTGGGATGCGGGCAAGCGGCCGGCGAAGATTGCCAAGCTGGATCAGAAGACCGGGAACTGGACGCTCTGGGATATTCCCTACGACGGAGCCCAGCCCTACGAAACGTCGATCGATCGGGACGGCAACATCTGGTTCCCCGACACGGCCGAAGCCCGGCCGGACCGTGGCGCGACGATCGGCCGGTTCAATCCGAAGACGCAGCAGTTCACGATGTATCCGCGTCCGCAGCAGATTGCCGATTCGACGCGCGTCTACCAGGCGGCCGACGGGACTGTGCACTTCACGTCGCGGTATGGCTCCGCGAAGGACTCGAGTTCGTTCAGTGTCCTGTACCCGGACAAGGACAAGATCACCACGTTTGCAAGTCTGCCTCTGAACGGGCCGCCGCAGTACGCGTTCAAGGTGCCGAACGCCAGGGGCACCAACTAGCACGCTCGCCAGGTAAACCGTTCATGGTTTCCCGATCCTGCCGATGCCGTCGTTCGACGGCACCGGCAGGATCGGATCGTTCTTGAAGCGTTCTCCACCGACAGACTATCGACTCAGGAGGCGGATATGGGGTTTTCCACGCAGGGCCCGGCACAATCGTCCTCGCGCTGGCGGTTCGTGGCGCTGGCTGTCGCCGTGATCGCGGCGCTGATCGGTTACGCCGGCTTCGGCATTGGCAGCAGGACGGCGGTGGCCCAGCGAGCCTCCGAAATGCAGGGGTTGGCAAGTCTCACGGGTAACGTGACGGCGCCGACGGCCTTCAAGGCCGCCCAGGTGTATCTCTACAACACCGACAAGCACGTCATGTACATGGTTTACACGAGTGCGGGTGCGTTCAAAGCGGTAGCGATGTTTCCCGGCAACTACGAGGTCACCGTTCGTGGACGTGGCCTCGAGTCGCAGCCCCAGAAGGTGGTCGTCAAGACCGGCGAGAATCCGGCTCTGAAGTTCACGATGGCCGCCACCAAGATCCCCAATCAGTACCCGACGTCGATTGATCCGGCCGCGGCCCGGAGCGGGAATGGCGCGCTGGGGCCCAAGCCCGAAGTGCAGTTCGCGAGCTACGAGGAGATCTACCCGCCCGGCGCTGGACGCGAGGTCCTCGAGAACCTCTGCTTCAAGTGCCACGGGGAGAACACATTTCCGATGCGGACGCGCAGTGCGTCGGGATGGCGTCTCGCGCTCGAGCACATGCAGGGCAAGAACCTGCTCGAGAACGAGAAGGATCGGTTCGGCGGAGGCATGCTGGCCGGGGCCACGAGCAACTTCCAGTTCGGCATCCAGGATCGCAAGGATGTCCTCGAGTACCTGACCAGGAACTTCGGCGTCGACAAGAAACCGCGCGCGGTTCGCACCGACAAGGAATGGGTCGTCGACGAGGCGGCGCTCGCGAAGGCGCAGTACATCGAGTACTACGTCCGCGAAGCGGCGCCGACCACCGGTCAAGCGGCCGCTCCGACCGGCCCGGCCGATGGTGAGGGCGCCTCGGGTGGCGTCGCCGGCGTCCGGATCATCATGCAGGTCCAGATCGACTCTCAGGGCAACCGCTGGGCGGTTGATCGCGGTATCCCCAGCCGGCTGGTCAAGCTGGATCCGCGAACCGGCGAAATCAAGAAATGGGACCTCCCCGACAAGCGAGCCGGCGTGCACGAGGTCATCCTCGACCGCAAGGGCATGGTCTGGGTGCCGGAGTTCTCGCGGACCGAGGACGCAAAGGTTGACGGCGGCGGCAGCGGGTCGGACCTCGACTCGCGGCTCCTCGGCTTCAACCCGGCTACAGAGAAGTGGGAGCACATCGTCGACCTCGATCCGGACGACGTGATCCGCCAGAAGCAGAAGGGCCCGCTGATGGCCGCAACGGTCGACTCCAAGGGCGTCGTCACCGCCAACTGGATGCTGACGGGCGCCATCGGCCGGTACGATCCCTCGACGAAGAAGGCCACGACGATCCGGATCCCGACGCCGGGTTCTGAGCCGTACGGCCAGACGATCGACCCGTCCGACAACGTGTGGGTGGCCGAGTGGAACGGTGGCAAGCTCGGTCGGTACAACCCGGCGAATGGATCGTGGACGGAGTTTGCACCGCCGAGCTACCCTGCCAACTTCCGGCGCGGGCCCAACTCGGACGCCGAAGGCAACATCTGGACGGGCATCTGGGCCGCGGGCAACCGCCCCGGCAAGATTGCGAAGCTCGACCCGAGGACCGGCGTGTGGACCGAGTGGGATATCCCCATCCGTGGTTCGCAGCCGTACGAGGCGTCGATCGACCGGGAGGGCAACGTCTGGTTCCCGGACACGAGCACGCCTGACCGGCCGATGGCCAACGTCCGGTTCAACCCCAAGACCGGGGCGTTCACGTACTATCCACGGCCGCAGTTTGTTGCCGATTCCACCCGGGTCAATCATGCCGAGGACGGCTCCGTGCACTACACCCCGCGGTACGGCGCGGCGAAGGACTCGAGCGGCTTCGGCGTTCTCTACGCGGACAAGGACAAGATCACGACTCTCGCTCCGCTCATGCTGAATGGAGCGCCAGGTTATCCGTTCAAGGTTCCAGCGGCCACGCGATCGGGCCGGTAGTCGTTCCGCCCGGGCTTCCCGGTGCCGTCGCTCGACGGCACCGGCAGGCCCGGATCCTCCTGAAGCTTTCCTTTCCCAGGCCATCGACAGTGTGTGCGACGCTTTGCCGCGCGTAAGTCGTCACGCCATGACGGCCCGGCGCACCACCCTCTCCGACGACTTTCTGCCATATCATTGGGCGTGTTGCGAGTTGAGGGTGGCGTGAAACGCGGACTGCTTGTGCTGGCGGCGATCGGTTGTGCCCTGGTCCTTGCTGCCAGCCGAGCGGCCAGTCAACCCATCGCCACCGGGGGCGCGGCCCCCGAGTGGAAGCTGCTGGCGTCTCCTGCGGCCACCGGCAGCATGGCGCCGCAGATGACGGTCTCGGAAGGCCGCGCGATTCTGAGCTGGATCGAAGGCACCGGCGGAACGACGGCGCTGAAGTTTGTCGAGCGCACGGCGAGTGGTTGGTCCCCCGTCAGGGTTGTGGCATCCGGTGACCAGCTGATGGTCAATTCGGCGGATGTGCCCTCGGTCATGGCCCTCGGTCCCACATCGCTGGTCGCCGCGTGGCTGGAAAAAAACGGCTCGGACCTGGAGGCGTACGACATCCGGCTTTCCTGGTCGGCAGACGACGGGCGCACGTGGTCCAAAGCCGTCAGCCCGCACAACGACCGTACGCAGACTCAACACGGCTTCGTGTCGATGTTCAGGGATGCCCGCTCAGGCGTGGGCCTTGTCTGGCTTGACGGCCGCGCGTTCGAGACCTCCCCCGACAAGGCCGCCATGTCGCTGCGCGCCGCAACCTACGGCCCCGGTCCAACACCGGCTCCCGCGCACGAAGCCCTGGTTGATGCCCGCGTCTGTGATTGCTGCCCCGTGTCGACGGCGGTGACCGCAGAGGGCGTCATCGCGGCCTATCGCGATCGCTCTGGCGACGATGTCCGCGACATCAATGTCTCGCGCCTGGCAAACGGCCGATGGACCACGCCGGTGCGCGTGCACGCCGATGGCTGGAAGATCGCGGCGTGTCCCGTGAACGGCCCGGCGATCGCGGCAAACGGCCGTGATGTTGCGGTGGCCTGGTCCACCGTACGTGAGGGCCGAGGCCGCGCTCTGGTGGCGTTTTCCAGGAACGGCGGACGCACCTTCGAAGCGCCGATCCGGGTCGACGACGAGCAGTCGGCTGGCCGGCCCCAGATCGCGTGGCTGGACGATGGCGCAGTGGCGGTCTCGTGGGTCGAGTTCTCTGACGGGCGCTCACAGTTCAGATTGAGACGTGTCGGCGGTACTGGTATCCGATCGCCTTCCGCCACCGTTGCCGACGGGATGGGTGCCCAGCATCCTCGCATGGCACGACGCCAGAACGAGCTGCTGCTGGCCTGGGTCGAAAACACTCGCGGCACGACACGCGTTCGCACTGCGAGCGCGCAGCTGCCGCGAATTTCGAAGTGAAGAGATCATGAGAAACACATTGCTTGCCTTGATGTTGGGTGTCACCGCAACGGCCTGCAGCAGTGGAGCTCAGCCACCTCCATTCAAGCCGTTGCTCGACACCAAGGGACTGATGAACAACGTGCTCGATCCCTCGGCCGATGTCATCTGGGGATCGGCTGGCCAGATCGTCACGGTTGCCGGCACTGAGGATCTCCGGCCCACCACGGAAGAAGGGTGGGCCAATGTGAGGAACCACGCGGCCGTCGTGGCCGAGGCCGGAAATCTGCTGATGATGGTGCCCCGCGCCAAGGATGGCGACGAATGGATGCGGCTGTCGCAGGCGATGGTCGACACAGGCGCTGCGGCCATGCGCGCCGCGGAGGCCAAGGACGCCGATCAGTTGTTCCAGGCAGGCGCCGACATCTACAGCGTCTGCTCGAACTGCCACGTCAAGTACCTGCCCGAGATCGTCGCGGCCGAGGGCAAGTGACTCGGGGGGCCAGGGCAGTTCTGGCGGGGCTGGCCGTCGCTTTGGTGATCGTCGGCTTCGAAGTGGCCGCCGGGGCCCACGGACTGACAGGCAAGAACGCGACGTTCGTCCAGAGCATTCAAGGACAGGCGATCGGGCCGTTCCTGTATCTCGGCGCGAAACACATGGTCACCGGGTACGATCACCTGGCATTTCTCTTCGGCGTGATCTTCTTCCTCTACCGCGTGAAGGACGTCGTGCTCTACGTCAGCCTGTTCACGCTCGGCCACAGCCTCACGCTCCTGGGTGGAGTCATCTGGGGCATTCAGGCCAATGCGCACATCGTCGACGCGATCATCGGCGCTTCCGTGGTGTACAAGGCGTTCGAGAACATGGGCGGCTTCGAGAAGCTGTTCGGCGTGCGCCCCAACACACGCGTCGCGGTGCTCGTCTTCGGCTTGTTCCATGGCTTCGGACTCGCCACGAAGCTCCAGGAGTTTGCGCTCAGCCAGAATGGGCTGATCGTGAACATCATCAGCTTCAATGTGGGCGTCGAGATCGGCCAGATGCTGGCGCTTGCCGCTGTCCTCGCCGTGCTGACGTTGTGGCGGACGCGCCCGGGCTTTCTGCGCCATGCCTTCGTGACCAACGCGGTGCTGATGACGTTCGGGTTCGTGCTGACCGGGTATCAGCTAGCGGGATACGTCCTTACGCGGACGCCGGCATGACGCCGCCAGAGGGACCGACAGCGTGGTCCATCGTCAAGGCCACGATAGTGGCACTCATCGTCGCAGCCGTCGTGCTGGTTGTGGCCATCCTGCCCGCAGAGTACGGCATCGACCCGACGGGCGCTGGACGTCTTCTGGGCTTGAACGCCCTGGCGACCAGCGCGAGTACGGCGATCGTGTCGCAGGAGCAGCCGTACAACACCGACTCGACCGAGTTCGTGCTCGGATCCTACGAGACGGTGGAGTACAGGTACCGCCTGCCCGCCGGTGGAAGCCTGCAGTACAGCTGGGAAACGTCGCGTCCGGTCATCTACGACTTTCACGCCGAGCCCGACGGCGCCGCGCCCGGCTATGCCGAGAGTTTCGACCAGCAGACGCTCCCCAAGGCCCACGGGACATACGTCGCCACGTTTCCCGGCATTCACGGCTGGTACTGGGAGAACCCCGGCCCCGGCGACGTTGTGATCCGCCTGAAGACCGCCGGCTTTTACTCCGAGGCGATCGAGTTCAGGGGGAATGGGGAGACGAGTCGGAAGTTTTGAACCTTTGCGGTTCAAAGTTCAGTGTTCAGGGTTCAAGGTTGCCGAATCTCGAGCTCAGCATGGTTCTCAGAACTTTGAACTCAGAACCTTAGAACTCAGAACCCGCACCCTTGAACTCTGAACCTTGAACTTTGAACGTTCCGCCGCCGGGCCTAAGTTAAGGCCGTCGTCCGTAATTCGGCCGGTAATGCCTGTGGCAGGTGGCGCAGGAGGCGACGAGCTGCTCGTTGAGGGCGACGATGGCAGCAACGTCGCGGGCCTTGACGGCCTTGAGTGCCGCGGTGCCCGCATCGAGCAGGAGCTTCGAGTCGGCCATCCACTGAGCCTGGTCGCGTGCACGGCCGGGCAGCATCAAGAGATTGGCCGCCTCGGCGATCATGATCGTCTGGCCCTCGAGCAGGTTCCACTCGGCCGTATTGGCGGGGGTGCGGGTCTCGATGTAGAAGAGGGCATCCATGGCGGGGTACAGGAACTTCGCCATGAGGTCGCTCATACTCCCGACGGGCCGGTACGTTGGAGGGGGTTCCTGCGCTGACAGCCGCGTGTCGCTGGTCAAGGCGGTGACGAGCAACACAGCAACGAGGGATGAGACGGTCCACGTTCGCATATCAGGCCTTCGTACTGCTCCCCAGTCGAGGATGGGCGGCCAAGCATACCGCAATCCGCGCGACCCTTTCCCACAGGAAACACCCACTCGGGCCTCGGGCTGCTGGCGCTTGCGAGCTCAGGGCATCGCCCGGTTCGTGCACAGCCGGGCTTCATGGACGTCATGAAAGCCTTCGGGCTGCGACCCTGACCGGTAACGCGGCGAGTCGGACGAAGGACGTTATCGCTGATCCGCGTAGGGAACGACGGGACCCGGCAACGAGCGCCGGCCGGGTTCAGATCCGTTGTAGGCCGACACGCCGACTTTGGTAAGCGTCTCCGGGAAGAGGTCCGGGTCGGCGCCAAGCATCGTCCACTCGCCAACGAGCTGCGGACCCTTCTGGATCCGATAGACGATAATTCCCAGGTTCCCGCCTGCCACATAGCTGACCGTGAAATTGCCGTCACGGACGAGACCGATGCCAATCGACGTCATGTGCCTGCCGACCATCCAGGTCACGCGGTACGTGCCCTCGTTCTTGACGATTTCGACGACGCCCCGGTATTGGGTCCCGTCAGGGTTGGTGCCCACACAGCGGTAGGTGCCGCTGATCTCGATTTCCGCACCGACCAATTGAGCCGGGATCGAGAGGCACAGTACCGAGTGCCAGGATGCTCAGGCCTACGGGACGCCGACGCATGGGACCTCCATTTCGGAACCGTCTACGGGGTGCCTGGAACGGGACTCAGCACTTGCCGTGCGATCCGCCTGGCACTGTTGCGGATGGCCCTGGAGGCGCTGCCGATGGTGATTGTGGCCTTGGAGACGGCGTCGACATCAGACCCGACCTTGAACGGATCGCGGATGTTCTTGCGCGCAAACTGCGCCGCGAACCCGGCTGGATCCACGGAAAAATAACCGTACGGCTCGCTGTGATCGACGACGACGACGCCGGCGAGGACCCCTTGTAGGTCCATTCCCACAAGGATCTTGATTGGACCGTCGTAGCCCCGTTCCAGCGGTTCGAGCTCGGTCGTCCAGAACGCCACGCCAACGACCGGCGCTTGGGCGCCCGTAGGTGCACCATATGCCTTGAAGTGGGGCGGGGTTCCGAGCCTGGGAGAGAACGAGGAGGCTTCTGGGAAGAGGCGCTTCAGCAAGGCCTCTACGGGCTGTCCTTTCGCGTTTTGCCCAGCCACAATCGACGAGCCGAGCAGTATGGAAACCGCGAAAAGGGCGCCTCTCATTGGCTGGCCGATTATCCCGTCACCTGCAGCGCCAGTCAAACGATCGCAGGCATTTGGAGCCTCTGTTGACGACACAAGTAGGTAACAAAACGTAACAAAATGTTTGACACACGAGAGTCGGCGGAGTATCCATATGGCTTCACGACCATCGGTTCGTGTACCGAACTTCGTGGGCCTTTCGCAGGTCCGCATGCAATGGGCAGCCTGACGGGCTATGAGCGTGGGTGCTTCGTTGGGTCAATCAAGGAGTAGGGGCAAGTATGGCGCTGAGTGAAAGCGTGTTGAGCGAGCTGGAACGGGAGCTTCTGGAACTCCGCCGCAGACGCCTGCAGATCGACACCGCCATCAAGGGGCTCAAGAGTGTGCTCGGAGCTGAGCGAAATCGCGTCACGGGCCGGGCGGTGGCGGCGAACCGGCCCTTGGCCAAGTCGGGCGGCGCGGGCAGGCAGGTCTCACTCCGCGCGCGGATCCTCGAGATTATCAGCGCCGCGGCGCGGCCCGATCGGGCTCTGGTCGTTGAACAGCTGAGGCAGGAGGGCTTTCGGGTCAGCGGCGCCACGAGCCTGCCGATCCGGGTCTCCCACGAACTGAGCCGGCTTCGACGCGCGGGCGCTCTCCGAAAGGATCGCAGCGGCTTGCTGACGGTCGTGGGAAGGACGCGCGACCTCTCAGGCGGCGTTCGACCCGAGGACGAACTCGCGGCTGTGAGCTAGGCGCTGCGGCCGGGCGAGCGCCAGGCTGGCGCGAAAGGCAGCGGTTTCCCTGATTCCCGGCGGGCTGGCTGCGGTGCGACCTGGGCGCCCAGGGCCTCCGAAATACCCCTGGCGGCTCGCTGGAGCACCGGCAGGTAGACATCCAGCATGTCCTGCATGGAAACCAGGGACACCGCGCCAGCGACGTTGATGGCGGCGTTCACCCGGCCTGATCGGTCGACGATCGGGACGGCGATGGTTCTCAGCCCGGCCGTGTACTCCTCATCCGCACACGCCCACCCGCAGTTGCGGACATCGCGGAGGGCCTTTCGCAATCGGGCCTCATCGCAGATCGTGCGCAGCGTGTACCGCTCCAGTTGCACGTTCTGAAAGTACGAGTCGAGAGCCGACGGCTCCAGGTGCGAGAGCAGCACCTTTCCAAGCGCCGTCGCGTGAGCCGGCACCCGCGAGCCGACGACGAGCGTTGTCGTGATGATTCGACGGGCCGACACACGGGCGACGTACAAGCACTCCCAGCCATCCAGGATGGCCACGTTGCTCGATTGATGCAGCAGGCCGACGACTTGTTCGAGAAAGGGCTGCGCAACGTCGGCAACCGACAGGGTCGAGAGATAGCTGTAGCCGAGATCGAGCAGGCGGGGCGTGGGACCGAAGAGAGAGCCGTCGCGGGTGACGTAGCCGAGTTTTTCGAGCGTCAGAAGATAGCGCCGCGCCACCGCCCGGGACAGGCCGGTGCGCACAGCGGTTTCGGCGATGGTGAGCGCCGGGGCCTCCGCCGAAAAGGCCTTGATCACGGCAAAGCCACGCTCTAGGCCCCGAACGTACTCCGACTCCGATGTCTCGCGACTTAGCGGCATGGATGCCTGTCCACCTGTGCTTGGAGGGTCGAAGTACGTTAGCAACACTCCAGCCGACGCTGTGTGACAAGTTGTCACAGCCACGGACCGCCCGGCTCACCCCCTCGCCCTGTCGCGGAATCGTCCGCCGAAATCCCACTCCGTCCGTACGGTATCCTTCCGCCCCATGACTGACACACACAAGGCTGAGTACGATGACCTGCTGCGGGAGGATCGCTCCTTTCCGCCGCCTGAGAGCTTTCGCGCGCGCGCCGTCGTGTCCGACCCGTCGATATATGCGGAAGCGGACCGAGACTTCGAGGCGTATTGGAGCCGTCTTGCCCACGAGCTCCTATGGACAAAACCGTGGGACAAGGTGCTCGATTGGCAACCGCCACACGCCAAGTGGTTCGTGGGAGGGCAGCTGAATGTCAGCACCAACTGCCTGGACCGGCACCTTGGCGGCCCCCGCAGCAACAAGGCCGCCATCATCTGGGAAGGGGAGCCGGGCGATAGCCGCACGCTGACCTACCGCGACCTGCACCGCGATGTGTGCCAGTTCGCGAACGTCCTCAAGTCGCTCGGCATCCGCAAGGGCGATCGCGTCGCGATCTACATGCCGCTCGTCCCCGAGCTCGCCATCGCGATGCTCGCCTGCGCTCGCGTGGGCGCGGTCCACAGCATCGTGTTCGGCGGGTTCAGCGCCGAGTCGCTGCGCGACCGCATCAACGACGCCCAGGCGCGTTTGCTCGTCACTGCCGATGGCGGCTATCGCCGCGGCCAGATCGTCCAGCTCAAGCAGATTGCCGACGAAGCCCTTTCTGGCACGCCCTCGATCGAGTCTGTCGTCGTCGTGCAGCGCGGGGCCGGCGGGCACGTCCCCGGGTCCATCCCCGCCGTCATGAAGGAGGGCCGGGACCACTGGTTTCACGACCTGATGCGCACGGCGTCTTTCAAGTGTCCCCCCGAGCCGATGGACAGCGAGGACATGCTGTACATCCTGTACACCTCAGGCACGACCGGTAAGCCCAAGGGCATCGTGCACACCACTGGGGGCTACCTGGTTGGTACCTATGCGACCACCAAGATGGTCTTCGACTTGCGCGAGGACGACGTCTACTGGTGCACCGCCGACATCGGCTGGGTAACCGGGCACAGCTACGTGGTCTACGGACCCCTCAGCAACGGTGCGACCGTGCTGATGTACGAAGGGGCGCCCGACTGGCCGCAGAAGGATCGGTTCTGGTCGCTCATCGAGCGCCACGGCGTGACCGTGTTCTACACGGCACCGACGGCCATTCGAGCGTTCATGAAATGGGGCATCGACTGGCCCGCAGCTCATGACATGTCGTCGCTCCGCCTGATTGGCTCGGTGGGCGAGCCGATCAACCCCGAGGCGTGGCTCTGGTACCACCGTGAGATCGGAGGCGGACGGTGCCCGGTTGTCGACACCTGGTGGCAGACCGAGACCGGGGCGATCATGATCTCGCCGCTCCCGGGCTTGACGACAACCCGACCCGGATCCGCCACACGACCGCTGCCCGGCATTGCCGCCGAGATTCGCAACGAAAAGGGCGAGAAGATCGAAGTTGGCGGCGGTCTGCTGGCGATTACCCGGCCGTGGCCCTCGATGCTCCGTGGGATCTACGGGGACCCGGAACGCTACGTGACGCAGGTACTGGAACAAGTGGGGCACGAGCGTGTACGTCACCGGCGACGGGGCGAAGCGTGACGCCGACGGCAACTTCTGGCTCCTCGGCCGTGTGGACGACGTGCTGAACGTCGCCGGCCACCGGATCGGGACGATGGAGGTCGAGAGCGCACTCGTTGACCACCCAAGCGTGGCTGAAGCCGCGGTCGTGGGCCGAGCCCACGAAATCAAGGGGCAGGCCGTGGCGGCCTTTGTCACGCTCAAGGAAGGTGGCGTGCCGTCCAAGGCCCACATGGACGAGCTCAAGGAGCACGTCGCCAAGAAGATCGGCGCCATCGCGAGGCCCGACGACATCATCTTCACCGCCGACCTGCCGAAGACCCGGTCGGGGAAGATCATGAGACGGCTCCTGCGCGACATTGCCGAGGGCAAGGCGCTCGGCGACACCACCACGCTGGCCGATCCCAGCGTGGTCGCGAAGCTCAAGGAGACCTACGAGGACACGGGCGTCGAGTAGCGCGGCGCCCGCCCTTGATCAGAAGTCGAAGAGGTTGGTGAACTTGACGATGACGGCGCGATCGATGAGCGACTGGCTCACCGTATCGCGCCGTTCGTTGTACACCACGAAGAGATCGCTCAGCGGGTGGTGAATCAGATTGAAGCGCGTGTTCGCGCTGAACTGGTTGATCGTCGCGTTGTACTGAACGAACGAGTTCAGGAACATGTTCGTGTTGAAGCCGTAGAAGACCCGCACGCCCACAAGCGTGGTGTCGAAGGCTCCCGCCGGAAGATCCGCCGTGTTGTAGTCGAGCGATCCGGTGAGGGTGAGCCGGTAGTTGGGCCGGACAACGAAGGATCCGCGGAACGACTGGCTTGTGCCGTCCCAGAACTCGCCCGTGCTGGCCGTCACAGACCCGCTTAGCGGCAGACTCGGATCCGAATTGCCGCTGACGCTGTAGCGCAGGTACTGGTAGTCCCCGGGCGCGAGAACGATGCCCGGCCGAATCGGGAACGGCTCGGTGAGCCGATCGAACGTGTTCATCACCCGCGCCACAATCTGCGCACCTGACTGAAACTGCAAGCCGGCCCCGGCGCTCTGCAGGCGCGTCTCCAGGTCGCCGTTTCCGTCTGCGTAGTAGTCGGCGCCGCCCTCCACGATGTAGTAGCGAAGCCAGGAGGCGTCGGCCGGGCGGGGCTGCCACGTGAACTCCGAGTCGTAGTGCGTCATGGCTTCGCGCCTGACGAAACCCACTTCGGGGCTGAAATTGGGCTGCACCTGTTCGTACTGGGCGGCCACGGTCAGCGAATCGTCTCTCCAGGCCGCTCCGACAAGCTTGGCCAGATTGCGGTCCGAGTATCCCGGGGACCAGGTCCCCAGCAGGTAGCTCGCGACATCGAGCCGCTGATCGAAGAAGCGCAGCAGCGAATCGACGCCGAAGAGTTCGCTCGAGCCGGTCGGGCCCTGGGCGTTTCTCGAGGTGAAGATCGCGCCAACGGTCGACGTGTTGGGCAGGTTGCGCCTGGCGCGTCCCACGACGAACGTGTCGGAGGGCAGGGGGCCGAACTCCTCCGTTGTCATGGTCAGGAAGCCCACGTCATAGTCGCTCGCCCGGCCCGACAGCCGAGCGCCGCCGACGATGGGGATCGGGCTGCCGTTGTCGCTCAGGCCGATCCGTCGGCTGAAAAAAGGGATGACGTTGGGCGGGTCGCCTGGAGTGGCCGCGATGTTGAACACGCCCTGGTTCTCGAGGAAGAACTCCCGTTTCTCTGGAAACTGGATGTTGAACCGCGTGAGGTTCACCTGCTGCTCGTCGGCTTCCACCTGGGAGAAGTCGGTCCGGTACGTCAGGTCGAGCGTCAGCGAGGGTGAGAGGCCGTACTTCAGATCGATTCCCGCATCGCCGTCGAAGTCGGTCCCCGCAGCGAAGGTTCGAGCCGATCCGATCACAAACGGCTTGATCTTGAGGTTCCGGCCCTGGCGAACGTCCTCCAGGCCGGTCAGCATGCCGGCCCAGGACGTGCGGGTGATGCTTCTGATGCGGAGCGGCAGCGGCGACCACGTGCTGTCCTCGTTGGTTCGGCGGGTCCGCCGGACGGCGTTGAACCCCCAGGCCTGTTCCGGAGCCCCGGAGAACCGCAGCGTCTTGAACGGGATGACGACCTCCACATACCACCCGCGCTCGTCGACAGTCGTCACGACCTCCCACACGCCGTCCCAGTCGATGTTGGTCAGCTCGCCGTCGCGGAAGATCTGGGCATCGTGCCGGGCGCCCGCAGGGTTGATGAAGAACTCGAAGCCCGAGACCCGATCGTTCAGGCTGTCGACGACGAAGCCGAACATGTCGGTGTTGTTGCTCTCGAAGTCCTCTTCGAGCGTGTTGATCCGGATGCCGGACGGGTCCGAGTCGAAGCAGCGGGCGGCGACATACAGGTTCGTGTCGTCGTAGAGCACCATGACCTCGGTCTGATCGACGGCGGGCTGTCCGGTCTGGGGCTGTACCTGAATGAAGTTGGTCGCAATCTCGGCGGTTGCCCAGGCTTCCTCGTCCAATCGGCCATCGACAGTGATGGTGGCGGTGGTGCGCCGTGCCGGCAGGTTTCGGTCGAAACGGGCGGTGGCGTAGTCAATGGGATTCTGCGGACTGGGTGCGGGCTGAGCGGAGCCGATCGATGACGCAAACAGGCAGACAAGTGTTGGGAGAAGAGTGCGGTTCAGCATCGATAAATGGGCGGAGACGGTCCGGCATCATTGGAATTTGAATGGCCTGTGGGCGAGCAAGGCCCACAATGGTATGACAGGTGGAGCAGTGACGGAAGTGCCCCCGCTCTCCGTGGAGACGGATGTGGGTATAATCGACGGTCGAAATCGCACGGGAGGGAAAAGGTCGATGAGGCACACACGGCGGGCGTTGGCCACACTGATTGTCGGGGCGTTGGCTTCAACGCTCGTAGCCGCTCAAGGCGGAGGCGCCGCCGGGACGAAGCGGGCGGTTCCGAGGACCGCGGACGGCAAGCCCGATTTCGGGGGGTCGTGGAGCTACGCCACCATCACCCCGCTCGAGCGGCCGCTCGAACTCGGGAACAAGGCCGTTCTGAGCGTGGAAGAGGCCGCCGCGTACGAGAAGCAACTCCTTGCCGCCGGAAACAAGGACGCGCGGGCCAGCAGCCGCGACGCCGATGTGGCGAGCGCGTACAACGATTTCTGGTGGGATCGCGGCACCAACATTGTTGGCACCAGGCGTACGTCGCTCATCGTGGAGCCTGCGACCGGCCGTATTCCGCCCTTGACGGAAGAGGGACAGCGGCGAGCCGCCGAGCGCGCGGCCGCCCGCAAGGCCCGCGGGCCCGCCGACGGTCCCGAGGACCGGAACCTCGCTGAGCGGTGTCTGGTCAGCCTGAACGCCGGGCCGCCAATCATCCCAAGCGCGTACAACAACAACATCCAGATCTTCCAGACGCCGGGGTGGATAGGGATCTTCAACGAGATGATCCACAACTACCGCATGGTCCCGCTCGATGGCCGTCCGGCCGTCGGCTCCAGCATCAAGCAGTGGATGGGGGACTCACGCGGGCGCTGGGAGGGAGACACGCTCGTCATCGAGACGGCCAACTTCCGCGGGGACAGCGCGTATCGGGGCGCGAGTGAGTCTCTGCGCATCACCGAACGCTTCACGCTCGTGGGCGATGCCATGATGTACGAGTTCACCATGACGGACCCGAAGACCTGGGTGCAGCCGTGGCGGGGCGAGCTGCCGATGGAGCGTATCGACGACAAGCTGTACGAGTACGCCTGCCACGAAGGCAATCAGGCGATGTCCAACATGCTCTCCGGCGCCAGGGCCGAGGAGCGTAAGGCCGCGCCGCCCTCCGGCGGACGATAAGGAGTCCAAGGCCATGCCGCTCTACGAGTACCGACTGCCGGGGCTGCCAGACCCGCTTCGAAGCGCTTGTCCGCGGATCGGTGGCACCAGTGTGTCCGTCCTGTGGCAGTGCGGACCTGGAGCGGGTGCTGTCATCGTTCGGCGTGAGCTCGGATTCCACGCGGAAGGCGAACTTTCAAGCCGGAAAGAAGCACCAGGCCAAGACCTTGCGCGACAAGGCCGTTGCGGATCGGGAAGCGGTGGAGCACCACCACCATTGATCAGGGCTTGAAGTAGTCGGGCAGGTCCCGCTTGGTGGCGGCGAGAATCTCGATGATGGCTGCACGCTCCGGTCGCGCGAGCGTGCTGTAAGGGGCTCGCCGTGACCTGTCCGGACAACACCTTCCACAGCCGCTCGTAGACGGCACTCTTCGCCGTTGCCGGCAGCGCATCGAACGCGGGCGAGTAGATCATGTAGCTGCACCGGTGCTTCAGCAGCCGCCGCTGAAGATCGAGCTGGTAGAGCGAACGCCCTGCCTGATCCCGCGGACCGCGCGCCGAGAACACCTCCGCAAATGTGGATGATCCGCGAACCGCGCCGGGTAGCGGATCCTCGTCGACGAAAAGCAGGTAGTCCACCAGCGCGCTGGCCGCCTCCTCCACTCGTTTCGGCGCCGCGGGCACCAGGCGCGCCTCCCAGCCAAGGCGGGTGATGAAGTTCACCATGGCGGACTGATGTTCCAGGACCAGCAGCGCCGCAACGTCGCTGTGCGGCGAAAGGAAACCCGTCAGATCGAAGCGGCCCTGAACAGAGGCGAGCACTGGAGCACGTTGTCCCGATGAGACCCGTGTGCCAGCCGGCAGCAGGGTCGGGACATTGCCCATGTGCACCGATGGCGCCTGCCCGGTGACATACCACCCGCCCCACCGCTGGCCGATCGGACTGCGATGATCCGACACGAACCCGCGGGCGTAGGCATTCGGATCGTCTGCCATGGGGAACGTGCTCAAGACCATCAGACCGGGTACGCCCAGAGTTTCCCAGGTGAGGTGGCAGGCGAGACAGGTGTCGTCGCGCTCGAACCGCGGGCTTGCGGCGGCCTGGCTCAGCCGATAGAAGACGGCCCCTTGCCGCAGGTCCTGCACCGCGACCTCCAGGGCATCACTTCCGCGGACCCATCCCACGGCCACCGAGTCACTGAAGAACACGGCGCGCGGATTGGTCGGGGAGATCCGCGACGACTGCAGGCTGGTTTGCGAGAACACCAGGACCTGGGACTCCACCGGCACCTGCAGCGCGTCGAGGGTTGAACGGAGGTAACCGCTGACAGGCTGAGCTGCCAGCCTCGCATGCCCTTCGGCCAGCCGCTGATTCAGGCGTTCGACTGGATTGTCGAGGGGTCCTTTTGAATAGCTGATCGTCGGCGTATCGCGCGACGCGTCGAACACGCCCTGTCGCTGTGCGCCTACAGCCACCCCGAGCGAGAGCATCACGAGGCCGACGGCCAACCGCGGGTTCGCGGGCATCCTCAACTACCTTACGCGACCATGAGCCAGACGACCAGCAGTGCCGCGCCAAGGCCGATCACCTGAAGCGAGATCTCCCGGGTGTCCTTCAGGAACAGCGTGGCGGCTGCCGCGAGAACAGCGGCCAGGGCGAGGCAGGGCCAATAGAGATCCTGGACGCGTGGCTCGACGCCGCGAGCTCCCGCTCTGCGGCGGACCGATGAAACGATGGTGTCTGCGAGCGCCCTGTCTCCACTGGATGCGAGATCGAAGTACGAACCGCCGCCGGCGGTGGCGATGGCGATGAGCGAACGGCGGTCGAGCCTCGAGTGTATCGGCGCTTGTGGCTCCGAGGCCGCTGGCCTGCCCGGCTGCGGCTTTGGTTCGGGGATCTGGCCGCCGCGTTCGGAGCCGACGCCGACCACGTAGATCGGAACCGACATCGCACGAGCGACGCCGAGCGCTTTCTCCACCTCACCGCTCCACGTCTGCCCGTCCGAGATGAGCAGGAACGCGCGGCTGTTGGCCGAAACGCCGTTCATCTCGGCGTCTCGCTCGATCAGGCGTGTCCCCCAGTAGATGCCCAGTTCGATGTTCGTGTCCCACGTCGTGTCATCCAGAAGCGGGAAGGGCGAGGCGTCCTCGATGTGGTCCAGGAAGAAGAAGAAGGCATTCGGATCGCGGGTCAGTCGAACCTGAGGCGCGGCGATGCGGGCAAAGAGCGCCAGGGCGAGCCGGTCGCCTTCCCACTGCAGGGACTCGGCGAGCGCGCGAACAAAGCGCATCGAGCGCCTCCAGCGGTCGGGCGCGACGTCGGCCACGTGCATGGAGGCCGAACCATCCTGCAGGATCACGAGGTCGACTCCAGCCGTCCGCGTCCCCGCCAGCGTCGCCTCGGGCCGCGCCGAGGCCACGATGGTCAGAGCGAGGGCGCCCACGAGCAGGAGCCAGTACGGCCAGGAGCCCAGGAACGTAAAACGCTCGCGAACGGGAACGACGCGGCGCTCCACGAGCCGCCGCGCGTCGCGATTCCACTGAAACGCCTGGCGTCCCCACAGAATCAGCAGGGCGCCGGGCACCACCAGCAACCACAGGTAAGCTGGCTCACCGAACTGCAGCGTGTCCCCGCCGGGCAGAAACGACCGCACTATCCCTTGCGCACCTTCGCGCCGCCGGCGCCAGATTCCGGTCGCTGCTGACGCTCTTGCGGATTCTGCGGGATGATCACTTTGAAGTCCCCCATGTCGGTGGGTGCCGGGCTGGCGCCCTCCGCCCCATGGAGGGTCTGGACGGGCGGCAGCTCGATGCGAGCTCCCCGCGCGCCGCGCGGGCGCGCCAACCTTTCGCGGGTCCGCGTCACGAACTCGTAGTTGTAGGCGGCCTCGACCAGGTCTGGATGCGCCCGCAGCAGCTCGACGTACTGCGCCGCGACCTCCTGAAGCCTTTCGGTGGCGCCCCGATCGGAACCATCCAGCTTGACGCGTCGAAACGCCGCATTGACCGCCAGCAGCCTCGTGACGCCGCTCGCGTCCTCCAGCGTCCCATCGGTCGCAACCGCACCGTAGTCGTGCGTCCAGTACGACGCCTGCGCGCGCTGTTCGGCCACGATTTGCTGTAACCCGGTCGCGCCCGGCAGAAGTTCCGCGGCCCTGGCCGAACGTTCCGGGCTCTCCAGTGCCGTACGAACGGCGTCGTAGTTCAGCGCCAGGAGTGCGCGCTTCGCGCTGACGACGCGTTGCTCCGACTTTCCCGTTGTCCAGAGCAGCCCGCCGGCGAGAACGCAGGCCAGTGAAAGCAGGGCTATTGCAGGGCCGGGTCTCATCTCGTCACTCCTAGGGGAACACGGTGAAATCGCGTACAGCCAGCTTCAGGGTCAATGCCGCCGCCCATACGGCGGCGGCCACGAGAGCGAAGACGGCGAAGCGCGGCTCCCGCACTTCGTAGGTCTTGATGGAGATCGCACCGGCCGATTCACGGTCGATCTCGCTGATCGCCCGCAGAACGTCGGAGTCGTTCGCCGCCGCATAGAAGCGCCCGCCGGTCGCCTCTACGGCGGGCCGCCAGATCGCGTCCGGCACGATCTCGCCCTCGGCCTTCCCACGGCTGGTGCGAATCAGGTAGACGGGGATCCGCGCCTCAACCGCGCTCGCGAGGATCTGGGCGAGCGTCTTGCCCTTGGCGACCACCTGGCTGTCCTGGCCGTCGCTGAAGATCACCATGGCGTTGCCGGAGGCGTTCAGAAAGCTGAATGCGGTGAAGAGCTGCGTGGCCTGGTCGATGGCCCGGCCGATGGCCGTCCCGCCGTCCGGGAACCGCATGTACTCGCCCCAGTCGCCGATGAGGGAAATCCCCAGCAGCACGTTGTCGTAATCGCTCGTAAACGGGGTGATCACGTAGGCTTCGTCGCCGAACTCGATGAGGGAGAGCAGATCGCGGTACCGGCCGCTCTTGCGTTGGCGAACGAAGGTCTCGGCTGCGGCCACCGTCGTCAGGAACGTCGCGTCGTTCCGGGGGGCGCCGACTTCGACGGTGGAAAACGGCACCATCATGCTCGACGACGCATCGAGGAGGATGGCGATACGCCGGCCAGGGTAGGAGATCTCGCGCTCCAGAACCGCCAGCAGCGGATCGGCCAGCGCCACGGCGAACAGCGGGAAGCCGGCGATCGCGAGCAGCATCGGCGCGTGTCGTATGGCCGGGAACGGGGACCGAACACCGAGGAGCGCGGGCAGCGCGACGAGGTTGCGGCCGAGGGCGCGACCGATCGCGATCCGCCAGATGAGGACGGCGAAGGCCAGCCCCAACGCGGCCAGGAGGATCGCCACCGCTTCGGCGCGATGGCCAAAGAGGAGATCCGCCGTCGCAACGCCGCGCCAGCCATCCGCATCGCCGCGGACGCTGTTCATCAGATCGACCAGCTGGTTCATGCCCGGCGACCGAGCCGCGCACCCCGTTGGCGGATCGATCGCCACTGGCGCGCGACCCATCGGTGCTCACGGAGTTGTGCCGCGACCAGCCCTTCACTGAAGGTCAGGGCGTCGTCGAGTCTGAGATCGGCGGAGAGCCATCCTTCTGCGCCGTACGACGCGCGAGTCAACGACGCCAGCGCCCGCTGCAGTTCGTCGAGCGTTTGACGTCGATCAGGGCCGTCTTCTTCCGGCAGCGACGCCCGGTAGCGGAGGACGGTGTCCGGCGTGATGGGACTGGAAATGAGCAGCGGGCCCGCAGGCCCTTCCCGGATCAGCCCGCCTTCCGGAGTCGTCCGTCTGTCCGTGGGGCGTTGAGAGGCGCGGCGCGCGACGAGGGGCGCGCCGGCGATCCTGAGCGCGCCGAGTGCGCGAGCAGCCAGGGTGGGGGTCCAGCCGTCGCCGTCGAGGCGCGGACGGATCGCCGCGAGTTCTTCGCCGGCTGCGGACAGGACCTTCGCTTCTGATAGCGACGCCGGCCGGGCCCTGGCGGGCGCCCGGCCGCCGGTGACTCTCCCCACCAGCGCGACCGCCAGCATCAGGCCGCCCACGCCGAGGAGCGTGCCTCCTGCGGCGGTCAGCACTCGCGCCCGAAACGCCGCGTCGTCGAGCTCCGCCAGAGTGGGTACGGGTGCCTCGCGAATATCCCGCGCATCGGTGGGCACGAGGGACAAGACCCGCACGACCAGGGGCGGGAGTTCGTGCTTCCGCTCGATCCCTTCGGTCGCGGTGCCGTCATCCGCGCGCGACTGCGTGCGGTAGGAGATCGTCACCGGCGGAACCACGGCGTCGGTCCCGAAAAGGCTGTCGCCCAACAGGCGCGCGCGATAGTGATGCTGGATGAACCGGCGGTCGCCCTCACGCAGATCGACAGCTCGGACGCCGTCGAGCACTTCGAGTGGCGCCAGCGCGACCGCCTCCGGGCTCAGCTGGGTTTCGTCCACCAATACCGTGAGACTCGCGGTATCCACGGCCGAACAGGTCAGGACTACCGAAAGCGTCTCGCCGATTCGGACGGCCGGGCTCGACGTTCGCCACCAGCAGCGCAGGGAGTCCTCTTCCTCCGCCGTGGCCGGCGCCGCGGACTGACCGGCTGCGGGCCAGGCGCTGCAGAGGCAGATGGCCACGCAGGCGAAAAGGCTGCGAGGACCCACTCGTTGCGTCAGCATTGCCGGCGTCCCACGTGGGAGGCCAACTGCGGCCCGTATGTGCAGATCCAACTCCGGGGCGTGTTACTGCACATGGCACCAGGAATTCGCACCATGAGGGCGGCAGTATAAGTCACCGGTCTGAAGCGCCACAACACGACAGCGGAGCCCTTGGGCGCCGGCACTCAATGCTACAACTCGTGACATTTGCGAGGTGGCCAGACCGTTGACAGTGGAAGTCTCCGACTTCTACAATGTTGAACGCACTGGGGCAGTCGGGAGAGCTGAAGCAACACGCCTCGAACTGCTCCGAGCGAGGTGATTCATGCGAATGGGTGTAGTGGGTTTCTTGGCGGGTGCGGGCCTCTTGGCGGCGACCCTGCCTGTGGTAGCGCACCATGCGTTCTCGGCGGAGTTTGACGCCAACAAGCCGATCAACCTGCGAGGCACGGTGACGAAGGTCGAGTGGATCAACCCGCATGCGTGGGTCCATGTCGACGTGAAGAAGGACTCGAAGGTCGAGGCGTGGATGATCGAGGGCGGAACGCCGAACACGCTGTTCCGTCGTGGCTTTTCGCGCGACTCGCTGAAGCCCGGTGCGGAAATCATTGTCGACGGCTACCAGGCCAAGGATGGGACCAACAAGGCCAACGGTCGCGATCTGACCTTCGCTGACGGCCGCAAACTGTTCATGGGTTCATCCGGTACGGGTGCGCCGACCGACGGCAAAGATCCGACCGAGAAGCCGAAGTTCTGACCTTCAAATCGGGCGGAAACTGTGGAGCGCCGCTTCGTGCTCCCGTTTCCGCCCAACGACAGTCGACACCGGGAAACGCGGGCCGATGGTTGCGCTCCGCGTGGGCCGTGCGACAGGCCTCTGGCGCCTTGACTTCCTCCCGCCTTCGAGTTTATATGCTGGCGAAAATTTGCTAACGACTGTCGTTTGTGGGTAGGCCCATGCCCGTCGTTGTGTGCCCCACACCTACGCCCGGATTCTGAAGGAGATCGCGATAATGCGTCAGTGGAACAGTGTGACGTTTCGGGTCGGTTGCGCGTTGGCCGTCGCCGCCGTCCTGGCCCTCTCGTGGCAGTACGCCCGACCGGTGTTTGGACAAGCGCAGAGCGGCGTCACCCAGCGGAACAGGCCGGCCTACAGGGCGCCCCGCACGCCAGATGGGAAACCGGATCTGAATGGGATCTGGCAGGCGGTTTCGGCGGCGCACTGGGACGTCCTCGACCACGCGGCCAAGGCCGGCCCTGTCGTGCAGATGGGCGCCATCGGCGCCATCCAGGGTGGCCTCGGCATCGTCGAAGGCGGAGAGATTCCATATCAGCCGTGGGCAGCCAAGAAGCAGAAGGAAAACGCGGCCGACTGGCTGAAGCTCGACCCGGTCGTGAAGTGCTACATGCCCGGTATCCCACGGGCTACCTACATGCCCTATCCGTTCCAGATCGTCCAGACGCCCTCCCACGTGCTCTTCGCCTACGAGTTCGCCAGCGCGAGCCGCACGGTGTACATGGGCGGCAAGGACGAGAGTCCCGCCGATACGTGGATGGGGTGGTCGAACGGACGTTGGGAAGGCGAGACGCTCGTCATCAACGTGAACTCCTTCAACGATCAGACCTGGTTCGATCACGCGGGCAACTTCCACAGCGAGGCGCTCAAAGTCGAAGAGCGCTACACGGCACTCGGCCCGGACCATTTGATGTACGAAGCCACAATGGACGATCCGAAGGTCTTCACGCGCCCGTGGAAGCTACGCGTGCCCCTCTATCGCCGCGTGGAGGCAAACGCCCAGCTCCTGGAGTTCAAGTGCGTCGAGTTCGTGGAAGAGCTGATGTACGGCCACCTGCGCAAGAAGTAGGCGATCGCGCCCGTAAACGGTTCAGCCTTGTCACTTTGTGTCACGCTGAGCGAGTTAGCTTTGACAGCGGGCTTCGAGTGACCTACAATTAAGTCTCAAACTTTAACTGCTTATTACTCAATAGTTTGCAGACATAGAGGCTGAGGCATGGGGTGGATGTCTAGAGCACTGGCGATATGGGGTGGCCTCGTGGTCGCCGGCGCTGGATACATGCACTTGCAAGCGGCCCGGCCGGAAGGCCTGCCGAATGGTGTGCCCGGGCCAATTGCCGCCTTTCAGTCGGGTGCAGTCGCAGCGGCGGCTCCTCAGGCGCCTCCAGCGACCCAGGGTGGTGCGCCAGCCACAGTGCCTGCGACTTCTTCGCCGCACCGCACGATGCTCACGCGGTATTGCTTCAGCTGTCACAACCAGAAGCTGAAGACCGCGGGGCTCGCCCTCGACACCCTCGACCTGACCAACATCGCGGCGAATTCCGACGTGTGGGAAAAGGTCGTGTGGAAGCTGCGGGGCGGCATCATGCCGCCGGTCAACCGTCCGCGGCCCGATCGCGAGAGCGTGGACGCATTCGCGTCGTTTCTGGAGGGCGAGCTCGATCGCGCGGCCGCGGCGAATCCGAATCCGGGACGCGTTCCCGTTCACCGCCTGAACCGCGCGGAGTACTCCAACGTCGTGCGCGACCTGCTCGCCGTGCAAGTCGAGCACTCGATGCTGCCGGCCGACGAAGTCGGCCACGGCTTCGACAACATCGCGGGAAACCTGACCGTTTCGCCGGCGCTCCTCGAACGATACATGGCGGCCGCGCGCCGCATCAGCCGCCTCGCCATTGGCGATCCAACGATCGGCCCGGGTTACACGTCGCGTGTCTACTCGGTGCCGATGAACATGACCCAGAACGATCGGATGAGCGAGGATCTTCCTCTCGGGTCACGCGGGGGGCTGGCGGCCGCCCACAATTTCCCGCTCGACGGTGAGTACCACCTCAGGATCCGCTTGAAGAAGAGTGTTTACGAGTACGTCGTGAACCTCGAGGAAGCCCACGAGCTGGATGTGCGGCTCGATGGCGTCCGGATTGCGCGATATCCGATTGGCGGTGTGGAGAAGGGCAAGCCTGCGCCTGTCAGCTTCTCCGGCACCTTCATGGCGGCCGGCGGCGGGAAGTTCCCGACGCAGGAGTGGGACGACTATCGGACGTCGGCCGACTCCCACCTGAACCTCACGATCAACGCGAAAGCCGGGCTCCACACGCTCACGCGTCGCCTTTGTGGGCAAGTCGTTCGAGAGCGAAGGCATTCTGCAGCCGCCCCTTCGCGAGTACGGCGCGACGGTCACCGAGATTACCGATACCACCTCGAAGCCCGAGGGCCCGGGCGTCGAAAGCCTGACCGTCGATGGCCCCTACAATCCGCTGGGCCCGGGTCAGACGCCCAGCCGGCAGCGGATCTTCACCTGCCGTCCGGCGAAAGACCTCGGAAGAAGCCGCGTGCGCCCGGCGCATCGTGACGACGCTCGCTCGCAGGGCTTTCCGGCGGCCTGTGACGGACAAGGACGTGGCGCCCCTGATGGAGTTCTACGAAACGGGCCGCACCGCGCGGGGTTTCGAGGGTGGCATCGAGTCGGCGATCGAGCGGATGCTCGTCGACCCCGAGTTCATCTTCCGGATTGACCAGGGCGCGGCCCAATCGCACTGGCGAGCGTGCAGCCCTTGTCGGACATCTCGCTCGCCTCGAGGTTGTCGTTCTTCCTGTGGAGCAGCATGCCGGACGACGAGCTGCTGAGGCTGGCCGAGCGCGGCCGCCTGAAGGACCCGGCGGTGCTCGAGCAGCAGGTGCGGCGGCATGCTGGCCGATCCCCGTTCCGATGCGCTCGTCGAGAACTTCTTCGGGCAGTGGCTGCAGCTTCGCGGAGTCAAGGGGCAGGCGCCGGATCCGAACCTGTTCCCGGAGTTCGACGAAAACCTGCGCGAGGCGTTCATCAAGCGAAGACCGACCTCTTCCTCGAGAGCCAGGTGCGTGAGGACCGGCAGCTGATCGAGCTGCTCAGCGCCAACTACACGTTCCTGAACGAGCGTCTCGCGCAGCATTACGAGATTCCCGAATGTTTACGGGAGCCGGTTCCGGCGCGTGACGCTTGACCGACCAGCGGCGCGGCGGCCTGCTCGGACAGGGCGGCGTGCTGGCCGTCACCTCGTACGGCAACCGGACATCGCCGGTGCTGCGGGCCAAGTGGGTGCTCGAGAATATCCTGGGCACGCCGCCGCCGCCGCCGCCGGGCGACGTGCCGCCGTTCCCTGCCGAGGCCGGCGAGAACGGCGAGATCGCGATCCGTGCGCGAGCGCCTGGCGCGCATCGCAAGAACCCGGTCTGCGCCAACTGCCACGCGCCCATGGATCCGCTCGGGTTCGCGCTCGAGAATTTCGACGCGGTGGGCAAGTGGCGGACGACTCGACGCCAACGCGCCGATCGATGCGTCGGGCGTGCTGGTCGACGGGACCAAGTTCACGGGACCCGCCGAACTGCGTCAGACGCTGGTCTCGCGTCAGGGCCAGATCGTCCGGACGATCTCCGAGAAGATGTTGACGTACGCGCTCGGCCGGGGGCTCGAATCAACGGATGCGCCCGTGGTTCGCCAGATCGCCAAGGGCACCGAAGCCCAGGGCGGCCGCTGGTCGTCCCTGATCCTGGAGATTGTCAAGAGCACGCCGTTTCGTATGCGGAGGAGCGACTCATGATCGTGACCAAGAAGGCCATTCCGCGACGCACGATTCTTCGCGGGCTCGGAGCGGCAGTGGCGCTGCCGCTGCTCGACGGCATGGTGCCGGCGTTCACCGCGCTCGTCAAGACCGCAGCGGCGCCCATCAAGCGATTCGGGGTGGTGTACCTGCCCAACGGCGTCATCATCGACAAATGGACGCCGGCCTCGGTCGGCTCAGGGTTCGAGTTCACCCCCATTCTCAAGCCTCTCGAGTCGTTCCGCGACCGCATGCTGGTGCTGTCAGGGCTGACCCAGAACGCAAACGGTGAGACCGCGAAGAGCGGCGCCGTGCACGGACGGTGCGCGACGAAGTTCCTCACGGGGGCGATCCCGCGGCCCTTCGGCCAGGAGGGCAACGACTTCCACGCTGACGTGTCGCTCGATCAGTTGATTGCCCGTGAGCTCGGCAAGGAAACGCAGGTCGCCTCGCTGGAGCTCTCGCTCGAGTCGGGCGAGGTCGGCGCGGGCACCTGCGACGGCGGTTACAGCTGCACCTACGCCCACACGATTGCCTGGCGCAGCCCGACGACGCCGCTCGCGATGGAGCACAATCCGCGCGTCGTGTTCGAACGGCTCTTCGGCGACGGTGGCAGCACCGATCCGAAGGCGCGCCTCGCGCGGATGGAGCGGAACCGCAGCATCCTGGACTCGGTGACCGACAAGGTGTCGAGCCTCGCGCGAGACTCTCGGTCCCCGCGACGGTACGAAGATCGCCGAGTACCTGGACGCGGTCCGGGACATCGAGCGTCGAATCCAGCTCGCGGAGGAGCAGAACACCCGCGATCTGCCGGCCTTCGACGAGCCGGCCGGCGTGCCCGCGACCTTCGAAGAACACGCCCGACTGATGTTCGACCTGCAGGTACTGGCCTACCAGAGCGACATGACGCGCGTCATCACGTTCATGATGGGCCGCGAGTTCAGCAGCCGGACGTATCCCGAAATCGGCGCCCCCGGCGGGCACCATCCGCTGTCGCACGAAAGCAGCGCGTCGAGCCAGGATCAACTCCTTCGCATCAACATCCACCACGCCCAGCAGTTCGCGTACTACGTCAGGAAACTGCAGACGACGCCCGACGGCGACGGCTCGCTGCTGGATCACCTCTCGCTCTACTACGGCGCCGGCATGAGCAACGGAAACCACATTCCGGAGAACCTGCCGATGGTCCTGCTTGGAGATCTGGGTGTCGCCGGTGGTCGCCACATCAAGTACGACAGCACCACGCCGCTCGCCAATCTCCACACGACGGTACTGCACCGGCTCGGGATGCGGGTCGAGCGGCTGCACGATGCGACGGGGGCACTGGACATCTCGACCTCCGCCCCGACGTCCGCATAGGCGCAGAGGGAGAGCGGAGCCATGAGGGTCACGCGGTCGCTGCTCGTCGGGATGTTGGTCGCGTGCGCCAGCGCGTCTGTTGTGTCGGCGCAGGCGCCGCGTGCCAATGCACCCGATCTCCGGCTGGTCGAGGCGGTCAAGAGCCGGGACCAGGCCGCGATCGAATCGGCCTTCAAGAGTCGCGTCGATCCGAACGCCACCCAGCCTGACGGCTCGACGGCGCTTCATTGGGCAGCGTACTGGGACGATCCGGCCCTCGTCGATCGGCTCGTGCGGGCCGGCGCGAAAACGAACGCGCGCAACGACCTGGGCGTGACACCGCTCATCCTGGCGTGCGGCAACGGCAGCGGCCCCGTGGTTGAGCGACTGCTGGCCGCCGGCGCCGACGCCAACTCCGCCTCCGAGAGCGGCGAGACCGTCCTGATGCTGGCGGCGCGCAGCGGCAACGCTCCGGCCGTGCAGGCACTGCTCGCCAAAGGCGCCGACGTCAACGCGCGCGAAAAGACGCGCCAGCAGACGGCGTTGATGTGGGCGGTCTCCAACAAGCACCCCGAGGTGACGCGCCTGCTGGTGGCCAAGGGCGCCGATGTCAACGCGCGATCGGCCAGCCGGACGCGGGTCTTCAACATGGGCGGGAACCGGTCGGCGGGCAGCGCATCGGCCGACACCCCGCTTGAAGAGGTGAACATCGGTGGCAGCACTCCGCTGCTGTTTGCCGCCCGTTCGGGTGACGTCGAGTCGGCGCGGCAGTTGATCGCCGCGGGAGCGAACGTCAACGACGTGCAGGCCGACGGCAACACGGTGCTCATCCTCGCTGCACACAGCGGTCACGGCACGCTCGCGCAGCTGCTGATGGAGCACGGTGCCGACGTGAAAGCGGCGCCGATGGGGTATACGGTGCTCCACGCGGCGGTGCTGAGGGGGACGCTTCGCGACCGCTCGCTCGTCAACCCGGATCCCGGAGCCGGGGTGGCGCTCGTCAAGGCCGTGCTGGCCCGCGGCGCGGACGTGAATGCTCGTGTGACCAAGGGCACGCCCGTTCGCCGCTGGAGCCACGACTTTGCGTTCCTGGATCGCTGGGTGGGTGCAACGCCGTACTGGCTCGCGACGCGCTTTCTGGAGATCGACATGATGCGCACGCTGGCGGCGGCAGGCGCCGACACCAGGCAGGCGAGCCGCGACGGTGTGACGCCTCTGATGGTGGCAGCCGGCATGGGCTACAGCCGCGCCAGCGGGACCGAGGCCTTTACCAAAGACCGACGCGATTTCTCCTACTACAACTCCGAGCCGTTCGAAGTCGCCACGACCATCCCTGCCGACGAGGAGAAACTCGCCGTCCAGGCCGTGGAGCTCGCGATTGCGGCCGGCAATGACGTCAACGCCACCAACGCCGCAGGCGACACCGCGGTGCACGCCGCCGCCGCCCTCGGAATGAACAGCGTGATTCAGCGGCTCGCGGAGCGTGGCGCCAAGCTCAACACTCGTAACAAGGCCGGTCGAACGCCCGCTGACGTCGCGAAGCGCGACAACGGCATCGGCAGCACCGTCGTGCGCGCGTCCACGGTGGACCTGCTCAGCAAACTCTCGTCTCAGTAGCGACAGGACGATCCGTTGGAGCGTCCAGCGGCCACCAAAACCGGCAAGCACCACGCTCTCTCATCCAGCGGACGTCGTTTGACTCCCCCTACTTCGCCACCTAGACTGATGGCCCTGTTGGAGGTTCCTCTGGTGTGGGAGTCGGCGCTCGGGAGCCACGTGCGCGCGCTCGTGGTGGGAATGGTCGTCGTGTCCGCCGGCCCGCTGCAGGCGCGTGTCGAGCAGCATCCGCCTGAGCCGCATCGCCACCCCGAAGCGCAGGCGCTCAGCAGCCCCACGGCAGCCACGCCGGAGGACATCAAGAGCGGTGCGGCGCTGTATGCCAGGCACTGCGCCCCATGTCACGGTCCCAACGGCTTGGGAAATGGCCGCCTCGCAGCGGGCATGGCGGCATATGGGGCACGGCCGTCGGACCTGACCGACGACGTGTGGCAGCACGGGAGCAGCGAGGGCGAAGTGTTTACGCTCGTTAAGGAAGGCCTTGGGAGCGACTCTCAGATGCCGGCATATGGGGGGAGACTCACAGACCCCGAAATCTGGCACGTGGTGCAGTTTGTTCGAAGCTTGAACCCGTCTACGACGGAGAAGAGGTAGTCAGCATCAACCATGTCGATTCCCGCCAAGTGGGTCCGCATCGGAATAGCAGTGTTGGGTGTCGGAGGCCTCGCGACGACGGCCGGTCTCCTGGGACAATCGCCGGCCGCTGGAGAGTGGCGATCGTACGGCGCCGATCTCGGCAACTCGCGATACTCGTCCCTCGACCAGATTAACGTGAAGAATTTCGGAACGCTCGAAGTTGCGTGGAGATTCAAGACCGATAACCTCGGCGCCCGCCCTGAATTCAAGCTCGAAGGGACACCGCTGATGGTCGGCGGCATCCTGTACGCCACCGGAGGGACGCGGCGGTCGGTCGCGGCACTGGACGCGGCGACGGGTGAACTGCGATGGGTCTACGGCGATCTCGAAGGGCGTCGTGGCGCTGCCGCCCCGCGACTTCTCTCGGGTCGCGGCCTGTCCTACTGGTCCGACGGAAAGAGCGAGCGCATTCTTTACATCACGCTCGGCTTCCAACTCATCGCGCTCGATGCCAAAACCGGACAGCGTGCGGCCGCCTTCGGTCGCGACGGGCGGGTCGATTTGAAGGAGCCCGCCATCATCGGCGGCGGCCAGCGCATCGATCCGGTCACTGGTGAGATTGGCGTGAACAACACTCCGCTCGTCGTCGGCGACGTGGTCGTCGTCGGATCGGCGTTTTCGGAGCAGAGTGGAACGTCGCCGACAACCCACAACAATACCAAGGGGCTGGTGCAGGCCTACGACATCCGCACGGGTAAGCGCCTGTGGGTGTTCCGCACGATTCCGATGCCCGGTGAGTTTGGCAACGATACCTGGGAGAAGGATTCCTGGGCGGTCAACGGCAACAACGGCGTCTGGACGCAGATGGCCGCCGATCCCGAACTCGGGCTCGTGTACCTGCCCGTTGAAACGCCGACGAGCGATTACTACGGGGGCCATCGGCCCGGCAACAATCTCTTTGCGGAGAGCGTCGTCGCGCTCGACGTCAAGACCGGACAGCGCCGCTGGCACTACCAGCTTGTGCACCATCCGCTCTGGGGGTTCGACAACGCGAGCCCGCCGATCCTGGCCGACATCACGGTGGACGGCAAGCCCGTGAAGGCGCTGGCGCAACCCGGCAAGCAGTCGTTTCTCTACGTCCTCGACCGCGCAACCGGACGCCCGGTGTGGCCGATCGAGGAGCGACCGGTGCCGGCAGGCGATGTGCCCGGCGAGTGGTACGCACCGACGCAGCCGATTCCGACCAGGCCGCCGGCGTACGACCGGCAGGGCTATGAAGACGACTTCCTGATCGATTACACGCCAGAGCTGCGCGCGGCCGCATTGAAGATGGCGGCCCGCTACAAGCGAGGACCGATCTTCACGCCGCCGAGTCTTGCCACGAAAGAGGGCACGCTGGGCACCATCGCGTTGAGCGCCGGCAGCGGCGGGACCAACTGGCCGGGCGGCGCCTACAATCCCGAGACACACGTCGTCTACGTGCCTTCACAGAGCGGACAGTTCTATCTATGGGATCTCATCGCCAATCCGGACCCGAACAGGTCCGATCTCCGGTACTGAAGGGGAACCCGGCGACGGGCCTGGGCCAGGGCGGTCTCGCAGCCTTGAACGTCGAAGGCCTGCCGCCCACCAAACCGCCCTACGGCCGTATCTCGGCCATCAACATGGACCGTGGCGAGATCATGTGGCAGATCGCGCATGGCGAGACGCCTGACAACGTCCGGAACCATGCGAAGCTGAAGGGCATCACCCTGCCGCGCACGGGTCAGCCATGCGTCGGCACCGCCGGGCTGGTCGTCACCAAGACGCTGGTGATCGGCGGCGAGTGCGTCACCACCACCGGCTCCGGCACACGTGGTGCGATGCTGCGAGGGTACGATAAGGCGACGGGGAAAGAAGTTGGCGCCGTCTTCATGCCCGCGCAGCAGTCGGGCTCTCCGATGACCTACATGGTCAACGGCAAACAGTTCATCGTCGTCGCCGTCGGCGGTGGCAACTACGTTGGCGAGTACATCGCGTTCGCGCTGCCGGGCTCCTAGAGAGTTCCTGTGTCCGAGCGATTGAGAGGGTGGAACATGCGTAGAGGACATCGTCAGCTGGGGAGCGCGGCCATGGCCGCGCTCATCGCCGCAACACTGGGCGTCCAGGTGCTGGGCCAGCAGGCCCCGTCGGGCAACGGACCGTCAGCCACTCCCAAGGGCTGGAAGGCGCCGCGCACCGCGTGGGGCCACCCTGATCTGCAGGGGCTCTGGGACAACGGCACGACGACACCGCTCGAGCGTCCTGCGGAGTTCGCCGGCCGGGAGTTCCTCACGGACGCGGAGCTTGCCGAGCGGACTCACGAAGTGGCGACCAGGGCGGAGAAGCGGCCAACGTCGGCGGCGGCCGACGTCGAGCTCGCGTACAACAACGAGTGGTGGGAGCGCGGGTCTCCGCTCAAGCGGACCTCCCTCATCATCGATCCGCCCGACGGACGCCTGCCCGCGCTCACCGACGAGGGCAAGAAGATCGTCGCGGCTCGCGACGCGTACCGGAAAAGCCGCGGCCCTGCGGACTCGTGGACGGATCGGCCGCTGCAGGAGCGCTGCATTCTCTACCACGGTGTTCCCCCGTTTCCGACGGGCTACAACAACCAGTACCAGATCGTGCAGACCCCGGGACTCGTCGCCATCCGGTACGAGATGATGGCCGAAACACGGATGATCCCGATCGATGGGCGGCCGCATTTGAGCGGGGCCATTCCACAGTGGATTGGCAACTCGCGCGGGCGCTTCGAAGGCGACACGCTCGTTGTCGAAACCACGGGCTACAGCGAGAAAACGACCTTCAGGTTTCCCGCTGCCAACGACAGCCTGCGTGTCATCGAGCGTTTTACCCGCACTGGCCCGAACGAGATCGATTATCGATTCACCGTGCAGAACCCGGTGATGTATACGCGTGACTTCACGGCGGTGCTGCCGTTGAGGGCGAGCCAGGGGCCGCTCTTTGAGTACGCGTGCCACGAAGGGAACTACGGCATAGCCGGCGTGCTGAGCGGCCACCGTTCGGAGGAGAAGAAAGCCGAAGAAGCCGCCAAGAAGAAGCAGTGAGAGCCTCTGTGATGCGCCACTACACCTTCGTACTGTCGACGGTCCTGCTTGCCTTCGGCCTCGTGATCCTGCCGAGCCGCGGCGATCTCCGAGCCCAGACCCCGGCCGCAGCCAAGCCTGCTCCGAGGGCGAATGCGTGGACACCGCCCAGGCTGCCCAATGGACAGCCGGATCTTCAGGGTGTCTGGAGCTTTTCTACGGCAACGCCGCTCGAGCGGCCCGCCGACCTGGCCGACAAGGAATTCCTGACCCCCGACGAAGCGGCCGAGTACGCGAAGAAGGTTGTCGCCGAACGGAACAAGGATTCACGGGGCCAGAATGCCCAGAGCGACGTGGAAGCGGCGTACAACGACTTCTGGTGGGACCAGGGCACGACGATGGGCGGCAACCGGAGGACGTCGCTGGTGATCGATCCGAAGGACGGGCGGATCCCCGCGCTGACGCCGGAGGGGGCCAAGCGTGCGGCTGAAAGCGGGGCGAAGTGGGTCGGCGCGCCCGATGGCCCCGAAGATCGATCGCTCGGCGAGCGGTGCATCATGGGCTTCAACGCGGGGCCTCCGATGGCTCCTAGCGCGTACAACAACAACGTGCACATCCTTCAGACGGCGAACCACGTGAGCCTGCTGAACGAGATGATCCACAACGCACGGATCGTCCCGTTCGACAGCCGCGTGCCGCCGCCACCAGGCGTCCGGCTATGGGCCGGCTACTCGCGAGCGCGCTGGGACGGGAACACGCTGGTTCTCGAGACCACCAACTTCCGCCAGGAAGGAACGGGGCAGGTTGCGCTTCGAGGGATGAGCGGCGATCAATTGAAGTTGACCGAGAGGTTTACGCGGGCATCGCCAGACATGCTGTTGTACAAATTCACGGTCGACGACCCGGGGACCTGGGTGCGCCCGTGGACGGTGCAACTGCCGATGACGCTGAGCGAGGAGCCCATCTACGAGTACGCCTGCCACGAGGGGAACTACGGCATGATGAACATGCTGTCGGGTGCCCGTGCGAACGACGCTGCCGGCTCGACGGCACCCACGAAGCGCTAGCGAGGCGGGCGCTCAGCGCCGGAAGAGGTCGAGCGCCAGCGACTTGCCCATCTGATAGTAGCCAAGCGGCGTGGGATGGATCTCGTCGCAGTTGTATGCGGGCCGGATGCGGTCCGCGTTCTGCGGGTCGCGCACTGCCGCATCGAAGTCGAAGACCGCGTCAAACGGCGCGCGTTCCCGAATCCACTGGTTGACCTCGCGGCGGATCGCCGTCTTGCGCGCGTCCCACGGCGAGTTGGTGGTGTTGTTGTGGCGCGGGATGACGGTCGAACCGGTCACGCGCAGTCCTCGCGCACGCAGTCGCGCGACGATCGCCTCGGTGCCCTCGATGACCCTCGCGGCCGACGCCTCACGGCGGATGTCGTTCGTGCCCATGAACAGGATGACGTCGGTGACGCCAGTATGAGACAGCACGTCCCGATCCAGGCGCTCCGCGCCGGGCGGGCTGTCCGGGGCCGGCGTCAAGCCTTCCCGGCCGATCGTGTTGCCGCTGATCCCCTCGTTGATGACGATCTTTGGCAAGCGGCTGGTTCCGGACTCAGCCAGATCAAGCCGCACTGACAACCAGTCCACCCATCGATCGTGGCCATCCACGGTCGAGCAGTTCCCGTCGGTGATCGAATCTCCAAAGGCGACGATCGTGCCCCGGTTCGATGGCGAGCGCACATCGATCGCCTTCAGCCAGAACATCGACGTGGTTGTCGCCGTGAACGGCGTGCGCGCTTCCTCCAGCGTGCGATCGCCGGATTGTTCCGCGCTCAGGTACGAGGTCACGAACGCGAGGGTGTGCTGTGTCGGCCGCGCGGCGCCGGCGATGTAGAGGCTGACGGCCAGGTCTTCACCGGCGACAACATCGCCGGCCACTGCGTCGCTCGTCACTTCGGCGCCCGCCGGGATCGTCACGCTGGGCGCGCCTTGAAAGAGGATCGGCCTGCTTGTGCCCGGTGCTATCGCAGCGCCCTGGACTCGCCGTGCAACAAACGCCCGGCCGATCGTCAGAGGTTCGGTCCCGAAGGCGTTGCTGAAGCGCAGCCGCATCGCGTCGCCGGGGACCGGCACCCGTGCGATGAGACGCACCGTGGCGTCTTTGACGACGGTCGCTCCGAGCGTGTGATGTGACGTGCTCCACGCCGTGAGCCAATCGGTCTTCGCTGGTGCGGCCTGGGCGGCGAGGAGCGCCGTGCCGGCAATCCATGCGGCGAGCGCCGCCACGAGTGTGCGGCGTCGGGCTCGGTTGGTGGCCGCAGTCATTTCTTCTTCGCGGCTTCGGCTTCCTGAACCCTCGCTCCCCGGAGCATGCCTTCCATGGCGTAGTTGCCCTCGTGGCACGCGTACTCGTAAATCGGACCCTCGAAGCTCGTCAGGGGAATGGCGCCGGTCCATGACCTGACGAACATCGACGGATCGTCGATGGTGAAGCGGTAGTCGATCGTGTCGCGGTCGGTCCGCCTGAATCGCTCGATGATCTTCATCGTTTCGCCGGTCCCGAGCAGGCGCAGCACGCTGCCGAGCTCGTAGAGACCGCCGGCGGCGCCGGTGAAGTTGGTCGATTCGACGACGAGCGTGTCGCCCTCCCATCGGCCGCGGGGGTCGCCCATCCACTGCCGGACGCCGGGGCGGAGATGCGGACGGCCGTCAACCGGAATCAGGCGTGTCTCCGACAGCATTTCGTAGCGAATGGCCACGAAGTTGGGCGTCTGGGCAATCTGGTAGTTGTTGTTGTAGCCGGTCGGGAGTGGCGGCACACCGTGATAGAGAATGCAGCGCTCGTGCAGGTTGCGGTCTTCCCACGAATCCGACTCGCCGCGTCCTTCTCGGGCCTTGGCGGCCGCCGCCACCCGCCGTTCGCCCTCGGGCGTCAGGTTTGGCACTTTGCCCGTATCAGGGTCGATGATGATGGCGGTCTGCTTCAGCAGGTTGCCGCGCTCCCACCAGAACTCGTTGTAGGTCCCGGGATCGCCGGCGCGAGGCGCCTGGTCGGTGTTGCGGCGCTTGGCCGTCGCCGCGGCGGCCTGCGCGAACTCCTGGTCGCTCAGTTCCGTCTTGTCCTTGTGTTCGTCGGGTCGTTCGAGCGGGGTCGTGGTGGCGTTCGACCAGAGCCCCTGGAGATCAGGATGGCCCCATGGGGTCTTGGGTGCCGTCCAAGGCTTGGGGTTGGGGGTTTCTTTCGCCGGGGCCTGGCCGGCAGTGCCACTGGTCGAAAGCGCGAGCGCCATCAGCGCTATGGCGCACGGGCCGAGTCGATTGCTTGCGGATGTCACGGTTTAGCTCTATCCCTTCCCACAAGCTCGGTATCGCGCCCGAGCCGCAAAAAAACAGGCAAAACCATACCATAGGAAACCCTTGGACGCCCAAGGTGGACGGCAATGAACACCAAGGTCGGATGTATATCCAAGAAACCGTAGCTCCAGCCTGCCAACATGGGCGTTTAAATCCGTCGACTCCCTCATTGACGGTCCAGGTTGTTGCAGGTTGTTGTAATATGTGCGGCCGACTGAGGTGTGCAGTGTCCGAAGGCAGTGGAGGAACAATGACTATTGGCGGTTTGCTTAGGGTAGCGGTTCTATCAGCGTGTACGACGTTTGTGGGATTGCCGTCCCTGGCATTGGCGCAGTCCGGCACGACCGGCGCAATTGCCGGGGAAGTCAAGGACGCGACGGGGGCCGTGCTTCCCGGGGTCACGGTTGAAGCGGCGAGCCCCGCCCTCATCGAGAAGGTTCGCACCGTCGTCACCGACGCCAGCGGTCGCTACCAGATTGTCGACCTGCGGCCCGGCGTGTACACGGTCACATTCCAGCTTCCAGGGTTCAGCACCGTCCGGCGAGAAGGCCTCGAGCTGAATACCGGGTTCACGGCCACGGTCGACGCCGACATGCGCGTCGGCGGCGTCGAGGAGACGATCACCGTCATCGGCGCGAGTCCTGTCGTTGACATCACGAACACGCGGCAGCAGAACGTGCTGACGCGCGAAGTGCTCGACACGCTGCCCACATCCAAGAGCGTGCAGGCGCTGGCCGCGGTCACGCTCGGCGCGCTCACCACGGGCTGCGCTGGGCGGCGGCGAAGCCGGCGGCAGCAAGGGCGAGCCCGTGTTCGGGTTTGCGCAGATTCACGGCTCCCAGAACGGCATCCGTACGCTCGACGGGATGAAGCTGAGCTCGGCCTACAACGTCTCGCTGGCGGCCCGGAACCAGTTCAACCAGATGATGGTCCAGGAAATCGTCATGGAGACCAGCGCCGCTTCCGCCGAAACCGAGAGCAGCGGCATGAACATCGAACATGGTGCCGAAGGACGGCGGCAACCAGTTCCACGGGAGCTTCAACGTCGAAGGCACGAACAACAACCTCCAGAGCGACAACCTGACCGACGATCTGCGCGCGCGCGGTCTGACGAGCTCGAGCCAGATCCAGAAGATCTACGACATCGGCTTCGGCATCGGCGGACCGATCAAGCAGGACAAGCTGTGGTTCTACGGCGCGGGTCCGCGGCTGGGGCAGCGTCGAAGAGCTCGCCGGCGTCTACTTCAACAGCAGAACCAGGCGATCGCTCTCGCCCGGCAAGTCTCGCGAGCGCCAACCCGCCGATCTACGTCGCCGACACGAGCGCCCGGCCATCTACGATCGCTACACGAAGGACGTGGCGCTCCGCTTGACGTGGCAGGCCACCTCAGCAAGCAGAAGGTCGGCGTTCAACGGCAGCGTGCAGGACTACTGCTGGTGCTACAGCTACTTCATCACCAACCCGGAGGCGGCGTGGGACTTCCACGTCTACCCGAACAACAACTGGATGGCCACATGGAGCTACGCCGCCACGCAACAAGCTGCTGTTCCAGGCCGGCGTTTCGCTGCGGCAGGACCGGCAGTTCAACGGCGTGCCCGCCGGAGACCGGCGACGCGATCCCGTTCCTCGAGCACGTCCACCGGCATCGCCTACGGCTCGCGGTTCGTGTCGACGACCGTCGTCGGCGACACCGAGTACGGGCGACATGGGCAACCAGTACGCGTACCAGACGGGTTCGACGATGTCGTACGTCACCGGATCGCATGCCTTCAAGGTCGGCATGCAGACGATGACCGGCCAGAGCGAGCTCCGGAACATTTCGCCGCTTTACACGTGCCAGTACATCCTCCGGCAGCGGAGTTCCCATCTCCATCAAGCAGGGCGCGTACCCGCACAGCCAGCATGGGCGGCTCGAAGCTGATGCTGGGCCTCTATGCCCAGGATCAGTGGACGCTCGGCAACCTGACCCTCAACCTCGGCGTCCGCTACGACTGCCTGAATGCCCACAACCCGGCGCAGACGCCGGCCGGGAGGGCGCGTTCCTCGGCCCTGTGACGCTTCGCGGCGGTGGAGAACGTGCCGAACTGGAAGGACATCAGCCCGCAGGCTCGGCGGCGCGTGGGACGTGTTCGGCAACGGCAGGACGGCCATCAAGGCTTCCTACGGCCGCTACGTGAACTACGAGACGACCGGCCTCACCAAGCTCACCAACCCGGCGCAATGCGCTGGTGGCGCACACCACCAGGAGCTGGAACGACAGCTTCTATCGGCGTGGGTGATCCGCGCACCGGGAACTACGTTCCGGACTGCGAGCTGACCAACCCGGCGCTGAACGGCGAGTGCGGCCCGTACGAACAACCGCAACTTCGGCACGGCCGTCGTCACGAACACGTACGCGACCGACGTCACCGAAGGCTACGGGGTTCGTCCCAACAACCAGCAGATTTCGGCGGTGGTGCAGCACGAGCTGCGGCCGGGCTTCGGCGTGACGGTCGGCTACTTCCGCACCTGGTACGGCAACAAGACCGTCACCGACAACCTTGCTGGTCACGCCCTCCGACTTCACGGCGTTCTGCGTGACGGCGCCTGTCGATTCGCGTCTGCCGGACGGCGGCGGATACCAGGTCTGCGACTCCACGACGTCAACCCGACGTCGTTCGGCCAGGGTGGACAACCTGATCATCCGGGCCGAAGAGGGCGAGCAGACCGAGGTCTTCAACGGGATCGACATCGGCATGAACGCGCGGTTCGGCCGCGGCGGGTTGTTGACCGGTGGCGTGTCCTTCGGCAAGACCGACTACAACAACTGCGATGTGCCGGACGCCTCGGCGCAATTCTGCAACTACAGCATGCCGTGGGAGGGTCAGACCCAGATCAAGTTCCAGGGTTCTACCCGCTGCCTCTCGGGTTTGCTGCGGCGGCCACGTACCTCGGCGCGCCTGGCCTTCCGCAGGCGGCGACGCGTTCGTACTCGAACGCCGAGATCCAGCCTTCGCTCGGCCGGCCCCTCTCGGGCGGCGCCGCGGCGAAGACCATCACCATTCTCGAGCCCAACACACAGTTCGAGGATCGGTACAACCAGATCGACCTTCGCTTCAGCCGCCCCTTCAGGATTTCGGGGATGCGGATCAACCCGAGGTTCGACATCTATAACCTCACCAACTCGGCGGCGGTGATCGGCTCCATCGCCGGGTATGGCGCCGCCTGGCTGCGTCCGACCGAGATTCTCACAGCTCGTTTGCTCAAGTTCGGCGCACAGATCGACTGGTAACACGCGCTCGGCAGGGGGTGGACCGCCGCGGTCCACCCCTGCGCGTCTCTGGCGGAGGTCGCCGGACCAGCCGCGTCGTGTCCTCCCGCCCGTCTCGCCGGATCCGCCAACGCGCGCCCGGCCCTTTCAACCAGAGGAGATCGCATGAAGCGAACCTTTCTGACCCGCGCCTTCGTAATATCGATGGCCGCGGTCGTCGTCGCCCTCGGCTCGCTCGCTCGCAGCCAGTCGCGCAGCCCCGCCCACATTCAGGTTCGATCCCACGTGGCCCAAGGAAATGCCCAATAACTACCTTGTGGGCAACGTTGTTGGCGTCGCCGTGGATTCCAAGGACAACATCTGGATAACTCACCGTCCGGCCAGCCAGGCGGGCGCCGACAAGACGCCGCCGGTGCTGGCGTTCGATCAGGCGGGCAACCTGGTGCGCAGCTGGGGTGGCTCGGGCGGGCCGGGCTACGATTGGGGCACCCAGGCGCACGGTCTCTACGTCGACTACAAGGACAACGTCTGGATCGGCTTCGGCGGCGGCCTGCCGTACGACCTCAAGACCAAGGCGACGACCGACAACGCGCACATCCTGAAGTTCACGCCGGAAGGCAAGTTCCTGCTGCAGCTCGGCAAGTTCGGCCAGGGCACCGAAGGCAGCAACAGCACCACGATGCTCGGTCAACCTACCGACATCGCGGTCGATCCAAAAGTCGACGAGGCGTACATCACGGACGGATACACCAACCGCCGTGTCATCGTGTTCGACGCCAACACCGGTGCGTACAAGCGCCACTGGGGCGCGTTTGGCCAGCGCCCGGACGATGCGCCGATGCCGGCGTTCAACCGTGCGACCGCCGCGCAAGCAGTTCGACACACCCCACTGCGCGGCCATTGCCAACGACGGTCAGGTCTACATCTGCGACCGTGGCAACCAGCGCATCCAGGTGTTCCAGAAGAACGGGACATTCGTGAAGGACGCGCTGATCACGACGAAGCTGGCCGATGGCTCGATGGGCGGCACCCCGTGGGACATCTCGTTCTCGACCGACGCCCAGCAGACGTTCATTTATCTGGCAGACGGCGGCAACCATCGGGTCCACACACTCCGCCGCTCCACGCTCGAAGTAGTCGCCAGCTTCGGAAGACGCGGGCGCTTTGCCGGGCAGTTCGAGTCGCCCCACAGCATCGCCATCGATTCGAAGGGCAACCTGTACGTCGCCGAGACGCTCGACGGGCGCAGAGTCCAGCGCTTTACGCCGGTGTCGGGACGGTAGCGGGAGGGTGAGCGAGGGAAGCCTTCGGTGAGCGCTTCATCAAGCTCGGTGTCCAGGTCGACTTCCAGCGTGTCTCATCGCCGTGGCGACGCCTGCGCCTCCCTCGGGCCAGGTACGCCGTCGTCACGGCGCCACTCCTTCTGCGGGAGGACCGCGCTTGCTGTGCTGGGCGCGGTTCTCGTGTCGAGCGCAGGGCTTCAGAGCCAGTCGTTCGAAGAGCGCCTGGCGGCGGTAAAAACCATCAAGTGCGAGTTCACCGTCATGTCGACGGGGACATGGAAGGAAGGCGCCGCTTCGGCGGAGACGCGGCCCGCCAAGCTGACGACCGTGTTCGACGAAATCGTCGTCGACGAGGGGACGGCGCGCGCGGTCGGCACCTTTGGTCCCAACGACATCATCGTGCGGCTCTCGATGGGCACTCTGCACCTGGTCCAGGCGTTCCGCGAGGGGCCCTTGTACGTCACCACCATTTTTCCAAAAGAAACCCGTGGCGGCCGGTTGCAGGCCGCGCACACCCGCCACGAATACACGCTGGTGTCGATGCCCGGCTACACGTCAAGACCTGAGCAATACATTGGCGAGTGCGAGCTGGGGCAATAGCCAGGGGCGAAATTCAGACGAATCAGAAGCCACCGCGTCCGGTGTGACACATTGTTGCTAGGGTCAATCGTTTCAATGGGTTATCCGGCCACGCGGGTGTCTATAATACGGACTGGAACCGGGAACGCAGGTTCCGCTGCGGGCGCTCATCCGCCCGTGTCGAGCGAATCCCAGGAGGCAAGGGTGAAAAGTCCGAGGACTGCAATTGTCGCCGCGGCCGTTCTTGTAGCAGCCTGCATGGCTCATCCGGTATGGGCCGCTGGGGATTCCCGCATAGCCGATGCGGCCCAGAAGCGGGACGCCGCCGGCGTCCGCCAACTCCTGAAAACCGCCGATGTCAACGGGTCGCAGCCCGACGGCGCCACGGCGCTGGCGTGGGCCGCTCATTGGGATGACGTGGTCCTTGCCGACCTGTTGCTCACGGCCGGCGCCAATCCCAACGCCGCCAATGCGCTGGGCGTGACGCCGCTGATGCTCGCGGCCGTCAACGGCAGCGACCGCATGACCGAGCGGCTGCTCAAGGCCGGGGGCAAGGCCGACGCGGCGCGTGACGGCGGCGCGAGCGTGCTCATGCTTGCCGCCCGCAGCGGAAACCTGGCGGTGGTCAAACGGCTCGTCGCCGCAGGCGCTGATGTCAATGCGACGACGTGGCAGGGCGATACAGCGCTGATGTTCGCAGCCGCCGAGCGTCATTCGGCGATCACCAGTCTCCTCCTCGAAGTCGGCGCAGACAAGAACGCGCGGACCGAGGCCACGGCAAGGAAGGCGCGGGGGATGGCGCCGGCCGAGGGCGGCGAAGCGCCGCGGCTCGTCAACAAGAATCAAGCGATCGCCGTCGCGCAGCTGCCAAAGGATGGCGACTACGATCCGCCGCGTCCGGAAGGCGGCTTCACGCCGCTCCTGCACGCCGCGATGTCGGGTGACCTGGAGTCGGTCCGCGCCCTCGTGGCTGCCGGCGTCGACGTGAACCAGGCGGCCGCTGATGGTTCAACCGGCCTGATGGTCGCCATCATCAAGCATCACCCGGAGATCGCGCTCTACCTTCTCGAGAAGGGCGCGGATCCGAACGTCTCTGAGCCTGGCTTCACCGCGTTACACGCGGCGAGCGTGACCGGTCAGACACCGGTCGTCCAGGCGTTGCTCGACAAGGGGGCCGATCCGAACGCAGGCGTCACGATGCCGCTGCGGCTGTCGGCGGCATTCATCCCGTATAACCCGGATCTTGTCGCCGGGCGTCTCAGCCAGGTGGGGGCCACCCCGTTCATGCAGGCTGCCAAGGCCGTCAATGTCGAGATGATGCGGCTCCTGGTGAAGCGGGGAGCCGATCCGAAGCTGACTGCGAAGGATGGCACGACCGCCATCATGCTCGCCGCCGGTCTCGGCAAACGCTCGCTGACCGATATGTTCTCGTTCGTCCAGTACCTACTCATGGGACGAACCCAGGGCGATCGAGGCGATCAAGGTCGCGATGGAACTCGGCGGCGATATCAACGCCAAGAACGAGGTCGGAGAAACGGCGCTGCACGCGGCTGTGTATCACTCAGCGAACAAGGTCGTCGCCTTCCTCGTGGAGCGCGGCGCGGACATCAACGCTGTGAACTGGGCCGATCAGACGCCGCTCCGGGCGGCCAACGGCCATCTCTATAGCGGCACGTTCGTCCGCTACCCCGAGACTGCGGCGCTCTTGAGAAAGCTCGGCGCGGACCCGTCCAAGGGCACGCAGCTCAATTTCGGAATCGCCGGCTACGTGGAAGACAAGCTCGAGACCGACAATTCCGCCTCGCCGAGGGAGTAACGATGTCAATGTCGTCCGCACCGCGTCACGCAAGGAAGAGGCACCTCGTGAAGGGGATGTCCACGACGGCGATCGGCGCCGTGCTGGTCGCCGCGACGTTGACGGCGCAGCAGGGACCCACGGCCGTACGTGGCACTTCCTCCCGCCCTGCTCCGATCGTGATGCACGCGACGCAGACCGCCGCGCCACCGGCGGCGGCGCAGGCGTCGGCCCCGGCCATCTCCCCCGAGCGCGCGCTCGTGAACCGGTACTGCGTGACCTGTCACAACGAACGCCGGCCGACACCGGCCGGCGCACCGCTGATGCTGGACAAGCTGAACATCGACGACATCAGCCATGATCCCGCGCTGTGGGAGAAGGTCGTGCGCAAGGTCCGCAGCGGGGCGATGCCTCCGGCCAATCTGCCGCGACCCGATGCGAAGACGTTTGCCGCCTGGGTTCAGTCGCTCGAGACTTCGCTCGACCGGATCGCCGCGGCCAAGCCGAATGTCGGACGTCCGGCCACGGTGCACCGCCTGAATCGTGCCGAGTACACGAACGCGGTCCGCGATCTTCTTGCGGTCGAAATCGATGGCCGGCAGATGCTCCCGACCGACGACTCGGGCTACGGCTTCGACAACATCGGCGACGTGCTGTCGGTCTCGCCGGGCTTGCTCGAGCGGTATCTGCTGGCGGCGACCAAGATCAGCCGTCAGGCGGTCGGCGATCCGACGCTGCGCCCCGGCACGACGACCTATAAAGTGTCGCCCCTGCTCCAGCAGACCGATCGCCTGAGCGAGGATCTGCCGTTCGGTTCGCGCGGTGGTATCGCGGTTCGCCATAACTTCCCGCTCGATGGCGAGTACGTCGTCAAGGTCGATCTCTCCAGGAACCTGGACGGGGCGCAGATCCGGGGCGTCCACGACATGGAAATCCGCGTGGATCGCGAGCTGGTCCAGAAGACGACGGTCGATGCCAGCAAGGCCGGCATGGGCAGCGGAAAGAACCTGCCCGAGTTCCGGCTGCCCATCAAGGCGGGCACTCGCCTGGTGACGGTGTCCTTTGTCGGGTCGCTCGATCAGATGCTGCCGCGAGACGCGCGGCCCGCGCCGCCGCCGCCGGCCTCGTTCGCCTATCAGCTCAACCCGATCGATGCGGCCGTGAACAACATCCAGATCGTCGGACCGTACGACGGCAAGGTGCCGGAAGACACCGAAAGCCGCAAGCGGATCTTCGTGTGCCAGCCGACCTCGGCGAGCGCAGAAACGGCGTGCGCCACACGCATCCTCGGCGGCCTTGCCCGGCGCGCCTACCGCCGGCCCGTGACCGATGCCGACACCAAGCCGCTGCTGACAGCCTACCAGGCGGGTCGCGCCAAGGGTGACTTCGAGAACGGCATCAAGTGGGGCCTCGAGGCGCTTCTCGTATCGCCCAAGTTCCTGTTCCGCGTCGAACAGGATCCGGCAGGCGCGGCTCCCGGCGCCCCGTACCGCTTGAGCGACCTGACGCTGGCGTCACGGCTCTCGTTCTTCCTCTGGAGCAGTATCCCCGACGATGAACTCCTCGACGTGGCCGTCAAGGGCCGTTTGAAGGACTCCACCGTGCTCGATCAGCAGGTCAAGCGCATGCTGCTCGATCCGAAGGCCGCGGCGTTTGTGTCCAATTTCGCCGGCCAGTGGCTCTATCTCCGCAACCTGCGGACGCACTCGCCGAACGCCGATCTCTTCTTCGACTTCGACGACAACCTTCGCGAGGCCTTCCAGCGCGAAACGGAGCTGTTCGTTCAGGATCAGCTCACGGCCGACCGAAGCGTGATCGACATGCTGACCGCCGACTACACGTTCATGAACGAACGGCTGGCGAGGCACTACGGGGTTTCCAACGTCTACGGCAGCCACTTCCGCAAGGTCCAGTACCCCGACGGCCGGCGGGCCGGGCTGCTCGGCCACGGAAGTGTGCTCATGGTGACCTCGTATCCGAACCGGACCTCGCCGGTGGTCCGCGGGAAGTGGCTGCTCGAGAACCTGCTGGGAGCCGCGCCTCCCCCTCCGCCGCCGAACGTTCCTGCCCTGCGCGAGAACGGCGAGGGCGAGGCTCCGACCACGGTGCGCGCCCGGCTGGAGCTGCACAGGCGGAACCCGGTGTGCGCCAGCTGCCACGCGCAGATGGATCCGCTCGGGTTTGCGCTCGAGAACTTCGATGCGGTGGGCAAGTGGCGCGAGATCGACGCCGAGGCCAAGGACCGCGATCGATTCGTCGGGGACGCTGCCCGACGGCACCAAGTTCAGCGGGCCGATCGAATTCCGGACCGCGCTGCTGAATCGCAAGGTGGACTTCGTCACCAACCTGACCGAGAAGCTCTTTGTCTACGGTCTGGGCCGGGGCGTCGAGTACTTCGACATGCCGACGGTCCGCCAGGTGGTGAGCGATTCCGCCACGAAGGACTATCGCTGGTCGTCGATCATTCTCGGCATTGTGCAGAGCAAGTCGTTTCAGATGCGGATGCCCGCCGAGCCCGCCGGGACGCGGGCGGCGGCTGCTCAATAGTTTTCAATTCGCTCAGGAGGTCGTGGAAATCATGGGCCTAATCACAGGGAAGCATCTGGCACGGCGGACATTCCTGCGGGGGTTGGGGGTGTCGGTGGCGCTGCCGTTCTTGGATGGCATGGTGCCGGCGTTTGCGTTGCAGCGGCAGACGGTGCCGGCCAAGCGGTTCGGGGCGGTGTATGTGCCCAACGGGGTCGAGATGCGGATGTGGACCCCGAAGGTGGAAGGGCCGGGATTCGGGCTCTCGCCGATTCTGGAGCCGCTGGCGCCGTTTCGGGATCAGACCTTTGTGTTGAGCGGGCTGGCGGACAAGGTGGCGGTGCCGCTGCCGGGCGAAGGGATTGGGGATCACGCGCGGGCCTCGTCGACGTGGTTGACGGGGGTGCGGGTGAAGAAGACGGAAGGGCCGGACATCCGCGCGGGGGTGTCGCTGGACCAGTTGGCGGCGCAGCACCTGGGGAAGGAAACGCAGCTGGCGTCGCTGGAGCTGGCGCTGGACTCGGTCGAGGTGCTGGGGGCGTGCGACGCGGGGTATAGCTGCGCGTATGCGAACACGATTGCGTGGCGGACGCCGACGACGCCGCTGCCGATGGAGAACAACCCGCGGGCGGTGTTCGAGCGGATGTTCGGGGCGAGCGACAGCACGGACCCGGCGACGCGGCAGGCGCGGCTGCAGCAGGACCGGAGCATTCTGGACTTCGTGACCGACGAGGTGAAGGCGCTGAACCGGGCGCTGGGGGCGGGGGACCAGGGGAAGCTGTCGGAGTATCTGGAAGCGGTGCGGGACGTGGAGCGGCGGATCCAGACGGCCGAGCGGCAGAGCACGCGGGAGCTGCCGGTGGTGGAGCAGCCGCTGGGGATTCCGGCGAGCTTCGACGCCCACGCGCGGTTGATGTATGACCTGCTGGCGCTGGCGTATCAGTGCGACCTGACGCGGGTCGGGACGTTCATGATCGGGAAGGAAGTGAGCGGGCGGTCGTATCCGGAGATTGGGGTGCCGGACGGGCACCATGCGTGCTCGCACCACCAGAACGACCCGGCGAAGCTGGAGAAGCTGGCGAAGATCAACCGGTTCCACATGGAGCACTTCGCGTATTTCCTGGAGAAGCTGCGGGCGACGCCGGACGGCGATGGGTCGCTGCTGGACCACTCGATTTTCGTGTATGGGTCGGGGATCAGCGACGGGAACATCCACTTCCACCTGGACCTGCCGATGGTGGTGGTGGGCGGCGGGGCCGGGACGCTCAAGGGCGGCCGGCACGTGCGCTACAAGGACGACACGCCGATTGCGAACCTGTATGTCTCGCTGCTCGACAAGCTGGGCCTGCCGATGGACCAGTTTGGCGACAGCACCGGTCAGCTCAACTACCTGACCGACCTCTAACCCGGATCGTCACCGGCTTCGACCAGCCCGGCTTCGCGCCGGGCTGGCCGACCCGGCTTCCTTCACCCGCTCTTCCTTACCCATCCCACTGCTAGCTCCGATCGCCAGGTCCGTCCTGACGGGGTGCCGTCGTCAGACAGTACCCGTCGCCATGGACCGTATGGATGAACGTTGGATGCTGTGGATCGGGCTCAATCTTCTTTCGAAGGCGGACAATCGCCTGGTCGACCGATCGCGTATGCGGCGCCGATGCGTAGCCCCAGACTTCTCTCAGCAGCTGCTTGCGATGCACCACCACCTCCCGGCGCTCGGCCAGATAGCGCAGCAGCTCGAACTCGCGGTGCGTGAGCTCGATGGGGTGATCACCGTCCCAGGCCTTCAGCGTCCGGAAATCGATCGTCACGCGTCCGAGCGTCAGGTTCTCCACGTCCGGCCGGCTTCGGCGAAGCACGGCATGGATGCGCGCCAGCAGCTCTTCGAGATCGAAGGGCTTGGTGACGTAGTCGTCGGCGCCAAGCGTGAGCCCGCGAATCCGGTCGTCTTTCTGGCTGCGCGCCGTGAGCATGACGATCGCGGCCTGCTGGGCGCGGCGCAGCAGTCCGCAGAGCTCGAAGCCATCGGTGCCCGGTAGCATGACGTCGAGCACGATGAGGTCCGGTACAAAATCCCGCGCGGCCGTGATCGCGAGGTCGCCGTCGTGTACGGTTTGGACTTCGAAGCCTTCGAGCACCAGGTTGTCCGAGATCACGCTGGCCAGGCCGACGTTGTCTTCGACGATGAGAATCCGACGCTTCATGCATGCCTTTCAGTGACAGGAAGAGTAATCGCCGTGGTTGTGCCTTCGCCCACGGTGCTGGCTATCGAGAGCTTCCCGCCGTGGTCGCCGACAATCCGCTCCACGATGGCCAGCCCGAGGCCGCTTCCGCCCGCAGGCGTCGCCCGGCCGCGGAAGAACCGGCGGGTGGCGTGAGGCAGCTCGTTCGCGGGTATTCCGATGCCTCGATCGGCCACTTCGATTCGGACCGTGTGTCCGACGTGCTCCGCAGAGATCCGCAGTGAGCGGCTCGCCTTGGAATAGCGGATCGAGTTGTCCACGAGGTTGTCGAGCGCCAGGCAGATGGAGGTCCAGTCCGCGCGCACCGGGGGAAGATCCGGGGAAGCTCGATCTGCACCGTGAAATTGGCGCTGTCCAGCCGCGACCGGGCATGGCGGATCGTGTGGTCGACGAGGCTCTCGACCTCCACCTCGCCAAATACGTAGGCCTCGGTCGTGTCAGCGATGCGCGCGTACGACAGCAAGTTGTCGAGGAGCCGGGTCAGATGCTTGGACTCGTCGACCATCAGCTGGGCGTATCGTCGCGAGGTATCGCCGTCAACCACGCGGCCCGACGCCAGCGTGTCGCCTGCCGCGCGAATCGTTGAGATCGGTGTCTTGAGCTCGTGAGTCACCGTCGCCACGAAGTCAGAGCGGAGCTGGGCGAGGCGGGCGAACGACCGCGTTGAAGACACGGTCAGCGCCAGCCCGACTGCGAAGCCGAGCCCTCCGAGGGCCATCACGAGCAGCGTCCGCCGCGCGCCGACCCGCGCCGATACCACCGCGGCATCGTCGGCCAGGACCGCCTGGAGTGTCCACTGTTCCAGGGTGAGGTCGGACGGCGGGTCTACGGCCACGAGCAGTGGATCGAAGAAGACAATCGGCACGACGCGTCGGCCGGTCGGGGTATTCGCAGCGGCTGGCGTGTCCTGGTCGTCGTGCTCCTCGTACATCGAGAACGCGATGGTCGAGTCGGCGCGGACAATCCGCGAAACCTGTTCGGCGACGGCGGGGAAGTAGTGCTCCCGGGTCCAATTCAGGTTGACGAGGAATCCGAACGCGAGCTGCGGCTCTTCACGGAAAGCGTCGCGGTACTGCAGCCGGGCCACGACCTGATATCGATCGCCGCCAATCTGCAGATCGAAGATCGAGAATCGCCGGCGTTGCCCGGTGTCCTCGGCCACCCGCGACAGAAGGCGTTCGGTGACGCTGGGCGCGGTTCCGAGAATGACCGGAAGGGTGCGGCCCCGTGAGCGCGCCTCAACCCAGGGCGGCAGCCGATCGGGCCGCCCGAAGAACTGCACGGCCTCGGCGGTGCCACCACCTTCCCAGGAGAAGAACACCTCCGGGTAGGGGAATCGCGCGAACGCACTGGCCACGATCGTGCTCAGGTCGTACGCGCCGTCCTGCATCGACTCCGACCAGTCCTGCGACGAAAGGACGGCCTCCTGGGCGCCGCGCATGTCGCGCGTCAACGCGAGTGCGAGCATGTCGGCGCTTTCCTGCGCGTGTCGCTCGGCGAGGAGCGTTGCCGTGTGCTCCCACTCACGGACCGCTCTGAATGCCAGCACACCAAGCACGATCACCGACGAGCACAGGCCAATGGCCAGCCACGAGGCCAGCTGGGGGCTGATGCGCGAGGAGAGATGCGAAATCACGCTCAGCGGGACAGTTCCCGCTCCCGGTAGTAGCGCGCGGCGCCGTCGTGAAGAGGAATTGATGTGGCTGACGCCTGATCGACGTCGATCGATCGGATCGTGGTCATGATCGAGGCGAGCTTGGGCAGCGCCGCGAAAAGCTGCTTTGTCAGCTCGTAGACGGCCGCCTCGGACAGCTCGCGCCGGCACACCAGCAAGTGCTGGACGCCGACCGTTCGAATCGACGAGGTCTGCCCGGGGTAGGTCTTGGCGGGAATCAGCGCAGGACGGAGGAACGCGCTGCCTTGCCGGAGTCGATCAGCCGGCTTCCCCTCGATCGGCAGCAGGTGTGCGACCCCGCCCTCGGTGACCCTGAGGACTCCTCGGCCGGGATAGCTGCCAACCAGAAACATCGCGTCGAACTTTCCGTTGAGGAGCCCAACCACTGAGTCCGAGTAGTTCAAGTGGTGCGCGATGTAGGCGCCCTCGCCCAGTCCGAAGGCCTCCAGCACGGACTGCGCCAGCCGGTAGTTTTCCGCCGCTTTGACGCCCACGTTGACCGAGCGTCCTCGCAGGTCGCTGACCGAGCGAATGCCCGAATCGTTTCGGACGACGAAGTGCAGAGGCACCACGCCCAGGTTGGCAATGGCTCTGAGTTTGTCGTAGCGGTCGCTGGTGGTCTCCAGTTGTCCCGAGTAAGCGACATACGCCGTCTGGGAAACATTGATGGTGAGGTCGGCGGCCCCACTCTGGATGTCCTCCAGTCCGGTGCCAGAAGTTCGACTGGTGACCATCTGGAAGTCGATCGTCGATAACGCGCCGCCGTAGGCGGTGACGAAGCCGCGTTGGTCGAATCCGCCTTCGCTGGCAATGAGGAAGCGCAGCGGTGTCTTCGCAGCCTGCCCGACAGCGACCGACGGGAGCGCAGCGCCGATCGTCAGCACGGCAGCGAGAAGGCGGATGCGGTTTGGCTGCATGGCGGCTCCTTGCCTGGAGGCGGCCGACTCAGGCCGACTGGACAGCTGGCCCCAAACGCCCTGCAGGCGGGCTGGGCCATGGCCTGAGAAAGTCAGTTCTGCGCGAGCACCGTCATTTTGGCACAGCCGTCTGGGCGCGTGAAGCGCAGGCCCGGCTGTGACAACTTGTCACACGAATCAACTTCTCCGAATTGTTAGTGTTGGCGTGCGTACAATAGCCGCGGTTCAGTGGCGCTTTTTTGATGCCGCTGCCAACGATAACGAGTGCAGGAGGTCGTGGAAATCATGGGCCTAATCACAGGGAAGCATCTGGCACGGCGGACATTCCTGCGGGGGTTGGGGGTGTCGGTGGCGCTGCCGTTCTTGGATGGCATGGTGCCGGCGTTTGCGTTGCAGCGGCAGACGGTGCCGGCCAAGCGGTTCGGGGCGGTGTATGTGCCCAACGGGGTCGAGATGCGGATGTGGACCCCGAAGGTGGAAGGGCCGGGATTCGGGCTCTCGCCGATTCTGGAGCCGCTGGCGCCGTTTCGGGATCAGACCTTTGTGTTGAGCGGGCTGGCGGACAAGGTGGCGGTGCCGCTGCCGGGCGAAGGGATTGGGGATCACGCGCGGGCCTCGTCGACGTGGTTGACGGGGGTGCGGGTGAAGAAGACGGAAGGGCCGGACATCCGCGCGGGGGTGTCGCTGGACCAGTTGGCGGCGCAGCACCTGGGGAAGGAAACGCAGCTGGCGTCGCTGGAGCTGGCGCTGGACTCGGTCGAGGTGCTGGGGGCGTGCGACGCGGGGTATAGCTGCGCGTATGCGAACACGATTGCGTGGCGGACGCCGACGACGCCGCTGCCGATGGAGAACAACCCGCGGGCGGTGTTCGAGCGGATGTTCGGGGCGAGCGACAGCACGGACCCGGCGACGCGGCAGGCGCGGCTGCAGCAGGACCGGAGCATTCTGGACTTCGTGACCGACGAGGTGAAGGCGCTGAACCGGGCGCTGGGGGCGGGGGACCAGGGGAAGCTGTCGGAGTATCTGGAAGCGGTGCGGGACGTGGAGCGGCGGATCCAGACGGCCGAGCGGCAGAGCACGCGGGAGCTGCCGGTGGTGGAGCAGCCGCTGGGGATTCCGGCGAGCTTCGACGCCCACGCGCGGTTGATGTATGACCTGCTGGCGCTGGCGTATCAGTGCGACCTGACGCGGGTCGGGACGTTCATGATCGGGAAGGAAGTGAGCGGGCGGTCGTATCCGGAGATTGGGGTGCCGGACGGGCACCATGCGTGCTCGCACCACCAGAACGACCCGGCGAAGCTGGAGAAGCTGGCGAAGATCAACCGGTTCCACATGGAGCACTTCGCGTATTTCCTGGAGAAGCTGCGGGCGACGCCGGACGGCGATGGGTCGCTGCTGGACCACTCGATTTTCGTGTATGGGTCGGGGATCAGCGACGGGAACATCCACTTCCACCTGGACCTGCCGATGGTGGTGGTGGGCGGCGGGGCCGGGACGCTCAAGGGCGGCCGGCACGTGCGCTACAAGGACGACACGCCGATTGCGAACCTGTATGTCTCGCTGCTCGACAAGCTGGGCCTGCCGATGGACCAGTTTGGCGACAGCACCGGTCAGCTCAACTACCTGACCGACCTCTAACCCGGGATCCGGTGAACGTTCTTTAGAGGAGGCGCGGCAATGAGAAAGCTTGGGCTGTGTGTTCTTGCAGCAGTCGTGCTCGGTGCCGGCGCGCTCGGGTCGCGGTCCGGCACGATCGTGGCGCAAAGCGGTCCGGCGACTGGTTCACTGACCGGCGCGGTCACTGCCGATGCGGGCGAGGTCAGGGCTCTCCGCGTGAAGGCAACCGACACCGTCAACAAGATCTCCTACACCGTCTTCACCAACAGGGGCCGGTACCAGATTCGCGACCTGCCCGCGAGCAAGTACACGGTGCAGATTGTCGAGGAGGAGTTCGAGGCACCGGCGCAGACCGTTGACGTGCCGGCCGGTGCTCCACAGACGGTGAATCTGGTCCTCAAACACAAGCAGGTCTTCATTCAGGGCGCCGGTGCTGCGGGAGCGGCCGCACAGTCGAACTACGGTGCGGTCCGTGTGAACCCCGACGGCCAGAGTGTGGAGCTCCTGGACTTCGACGTGCTCTATCCTCCGAGTCCGGCACGCGACGTCATGGTGAAGGAATGCTTCACGTGCCACGGCCCGACGGGCTGGCACGGGTCCGGTCCTCGTTCGGAGCCCCAGTGGCGACGGGCCGTCCTCCGGATGTTCGAACCCAACGCCGAAGTGGCGGGCATGGCGCATGGAGTGCCGCAGACCACCTACGACCGCGTGTCCAAGGAGCAGGCCGAAAGCATCATCAAGTACCTGACCGCGAACTTCGGGCCAGGTTCGAAGAGGCGCGACCTGAAGGTCGACAGGCTCGTCCGCGACGAGGCTGCGCTCACCCAGACCAAGTACATCCAGTACGAGGTGCCCGCGCCCACCCACGCCGCGTTCGTGCAGAAGGGTGCTTACGGCGGTCCGCCAACCCGATCGCTGCACTCGGCCTGGGTCAGCGTCGTCGATCCGAAGATCGTCTACATGTCGGGGAATCGCTCCGGCTCGATCGTCGCTGTTGACACGAGGATTCTCGATCCGGTGAAGCGCACGAGGGAATGGCGCATCGACAACGAGCAGAACGTCATGGTGCAGCCACATGGCCTGTTCGACCTGCCGAACGGCAACCTGTACTTCGTGGAGCTGACCGGGGACCGGATGTCCGAGCTCAACCCCAAGACCGGCCGGATCGAGCGTTGGAAGGTTCCGACCGAGGGCGGCGGCATGCACTCGGTGTGGCCGGACTCGAAGGGCAACTTCTGGTACACGTACTTCGCGGCCGCCGGGAAGATCGGCCGGTTCGATTCCAAGACCAAGACCGTCAAGGAATATCCTGTCGAAAAGAGCCTCAGCGGCTACGGGATCGTCACCGACAAGAAGGATCGTGTGTGGGCGGTCTCGCTCAACACCCCCGTCGTTCTCGGATACGACCCGGCGACCGACAGCTTCAAGGAGCACAAGATCTCGGTGCCCGCGCGGCGGGTGACCGTGGACTCCAAGGGCACCATCTGGGTCTGTGAGGTACTTCGGCAACAAGATCGCGTCGATCAATCCGGACACGGGCAAGGTGACCGAGTACGAACTGCCGCTCAAGTACGGCAACCCGTACGACCTGTGGCCTGACGCGGACGACAACATCTGGGTCGAGAACGCCGTCTACAACTCGCTGGTGAAGTTCGAGCCGGCGACGCAGAAGTGGACCTACTATCCGTTCCCGGAGCTCCGGGCGCACACACCGAAGCTCGATCGCGACAAGGAAGGAAACTTCTGGTTCACCCTCGGAAGGCCTTCGACGCTGGCCTCGTTCCAGCCGAAGGGCAACGCCGCCGCGGCCGGCAGTGCGACCGCGCAGTAGAGCAGTAGAGAAGTCTTCGCGTCTCGATCAACGGCCTGTGCTGCTACCGTGGCACAGGCCGTTCTTGTTTGTCCTTTTAGCGCTGCCCGCCAGGACTCCCGCATAGCCCCAACGCGTCCTTCCAGCGGTTCGCAAATCCCGTCAGGTTGAACGTTGCTCGCGCCGGGTCGGCGTTGAAGGGGATGTACGCGAAGTGGAAGCGTTCGGCTGTCGCCAGGCGGGCCACGAGCCCTGCGACGGCGTCGGTTGGGGCACTCAGGACACGCCGGTTGGCCGACTGCGTCCAGGTCGTGAGCGTGTCCTCGTCCTCATCGAACCAGTAGCGAACCGTGCGCTGGTTGCCAGGCTCGACCGCGGCGGCCAGCCCCGTGGTGACCTCGAACTCGATCCCGGCAGAAGGAAGACACCTCACGTCCAGGCGAGGTGTCGCGCTCTCGAGCCAGCCCTGGATCGGGCCCTCGGCTGCGAGCGACAGCGTCGCCGCCCGCGGTCCAGGCTCAGGCCCGGTGGCCTCGAGGACCCATCGATCGCGTGTGCTCGACCAGTTCACGAGCCCCACGGCCAATGCGGCGCTGAGGAGCGCCGCACCGAGCAGCCGGACGGCATGCTGGCTCTTCGGAATCAGCGCCCCGGAGACCACGGGCCGGCCGCGTTCTTGTCGGGTGGAGGCAGAGGTTTGCGCGGCACCTTGTCGGGTTCGTTGGCGGCCCGGTACGCGATCCAGGCGACGATGGCCGCGTTGTTTGCCAGATCGTCTGCATCGACCTTGTCGAGCGTATCAAGGACGGAGTGGCGCACCCGCGGGTCGCGGCCGGGATCCTGAATGAAGTCGAAGGCCGGGAGACCGACGGCGTCAAAGGCCAGATGATCCCCTTCGGTCGTCGGCCGCGGGCTCAGCGTGGCCACACCCTTGTTGCGAAGCGGTGCGATCCAGCGCTCCAGCATCGGCGCTGCCGCGAGATTTCCCTGAAGGTAAAGGCCGCGTATCGCCCCCGCCCCCCGATCGAGGTTGAAGTAGGCCGACAGGCGCTGATGCTCCGGCCGCAGGTCCATCACCGCTGGGTCAGCCAGGTTGTGTGTGACATACCATCGCGCGCCCAGGTTGCCCTGCTCGGAGCCGGTCCAGAGCACGGCCCGGATTGTCCGGCGCGTCTTGATATTTGAGGCCCGCAGAATACGCATCGCATCCAGAATCACCGCGCACCCGGCCGCATCGTCGGTTGCGCCGGTGCCGCCATGCAGCGAGTCGAAGTGCGCACCGAGCATCACGACTTCGTCGGCGAGGTCCGTGCCGGGCAGGTCGGCGACGATGTTGAACGAGTCGGCCTCGAGCGTGTGGTAGTTGCTGGCGATCTCCATCTCGATCGTGACCAGGATTCCGCGCTGCAGCAGCCGGGCCAGGCGGTTGTACTGCTCGGTCGCCACGACGACCTGCGTCGCGACCTCGTCGGGCCACGGATAGAACCCCTGCCCCCCGAACGCCGATTCGTCCCGAAGACGGCCGTCTCCAACGACGACAAAGCCCCCGGAGCCCCCCGGCTCGAGGAGAGCCGCCACCCCTTCCTCGACAAAGAAGCCCATCCGCTTACGCGCAAACTCCAGGTCTGTGGTCGTGGGCTTTGCCCGTGTTTCCGGCGCCTCCGCGGGGGGAAGGGGCTGCGAGAGAGCGCGGAGCTCGGTGTCGGTCAAGCGCGGGCCGACGGGACCGGTCGCCGGGGACGGAGCGTCTGCGTCAGGGTTCGCCACCAGGACGAACAGCCCCTTCAGTTTCCCCTTGAACTTCTTGAAGTCCTCTTCGGTGGAGATCACCGCCAGCGTGGCGTTGGCCACGACAGGTCCTGGAGTCCCAGGTGTCCAGGCTTTCGGGAAAGCAACGAGGGGGAAGGGTGTGGGCGAGATGGCCATCGCGACGAAGCGGTCCGTGGTCCAACCGGGCCCAAACGGGCCCCAGCGCTCGAAGCGTGCGGGAACGCCCCACCCCTTCAATCGCTCGATGACATAGGCGCCGGCACCGCGGAGGTGGGGCGAGCCGGTGAGCCGTGGACCGTAAACGTCGGTTAGAAATGCGGCCGTTTCGTCGACCGGCGTGCTGTTGGCGGCCTCTTTGGTGATCCGGGCGAATGCATCGGCGTCCGCTCCGGCGAGTCCCTGTGCCCCCGCCGCGGCGACGAGCACGGCCATCAAGGCTGCGCCGATCAGCCCGAGGCGCAGGCGAGCAGAGGGCAGCACGCCGGAGAGCGTAACACACGACTTCGGGGCTTCCGGTCCCATGATATTGTTTGGGCGTTATTCACGTGGGCATCGTGTGACACATGCCCACACCGGTTGTGGGTAGGGGGGACATGTTGGTGCAGTCGCGTGGAATCTGGGCCTTCGTTCTGGCCATCGGTCTGTGGAGCGGCGGCTCCGCGTGGCTGGGCGCGCAGACAGGGCGCACGAACCCCCTGGAAGGCAACGCCGAGGCCGTGCGCCGCGGATCGCTCCTTTATCGGGCCCGTTGCGCAGGCTGCCATGGTCTCGACGCTCGCGGCGTCAGCGGCCCGGATCTGACGGCCGTCTTGTCAGGCGGACTCGGCGACGAGCGGTTCTTCCGGACAGTGCGGAGCGGCCAGGGCACGGATATGCCCCGGTTTGGCCCCGAGCAGACGGCAGACACCCAGGTCTGGGAGATTCTCGCGCACCTGCGCAGCGTGTCGCGCGGGACCAGCACGGCGGCACCGAGTGGCAACGCCCAGAACGGCCAGCGGCTCTTTCAACAGCGCTGCGCCAGCTGCCATCGTGTGGATGGCACGGGCGGGGCGCTTGGTCCCGACCTGTCCAGGATCGGGGCTGTGCGGTCGCCGTCGGCGCTTGCGGCGAAGGTCCGCGATCCCAATATTTCTGCGTTGCCGGGCTATCGGCCTGTCACGATCGTGCTCCGCGACGGCCAGAAGGTTCGCGGCGTCATCAAGAACGAAGACGCGTTCTCCATCCAGGTCATGGATCTGGGCCAGGAGATTCGGGGTTTCCTCAAGTCGGATATTCGTGGGCTGGTTCGAGAGGATCGCTCGCCAATGCCCGTGTTCAGTGCGGATCGCTTGAACGACAGCGACCTCGCCGATCTCGTGACTCATCTTGCCGCGCTTCGACGAAGCGGCGCCTCAGCGCAGTGAGGAGAGCATCCATTATGGCTTCACAGATCGGTCTCGGCCTGCGGACGGCGGGCGCGATATGCCTGCTCGGCCTGACGGTGGCCGCGGTAACGGTGGTGGCGCAGCGGCCTGGCGCCGGCGTCACCTTCGAGGACCTGCGGCAGGGCCTGAAGGATCCGACCAAGTGGTTGACCTTTTCGGGCGATTACAGCGGCCAGCGTCATAGCCCGCTCACACAGATCACTCCCGAGAACGTCAAGCAGCTCGCCGCGCAGTGGACGTTCCAGACAGATACACCGGGGAAGTTCGAGGCCACGCCCATTGTGCTCGACGGTGTGATGTACGTGACCGGTGCCAACAACCTGGCCTGGGCGCTCGATGCGCGCACGGGCCGGGTGATCTGGCGCTACCGCCGCGAGCTGCCCGAACCGATCGTGGTGTGCTGCGGGCGCGTCAACCGTGGCTTCGGCATCCTGGGCGACCTGCTCTACATGTCAACGCTCGACGGGCATCTCCTGGCGATGGACCGCAAGACGGGCGCGATTGTGTGGGACGCGGTGCTCGGCGACTACAAGGCTGCGTACGCATCGACAGCGGCGCCGCTCGTCATCAAGGACAAGGTGCTCATCGGAATGGGCGGCGGCGAGTACGGGGTTCGTGGGTTCATTGACGCCTACGACGCGAAGACCGGCAAGCGCGCCTGGCGCTTCTACACGATTCCCGCCCCGGGTGAGCCGGGCAGCGAGACCTGGCCCGCGAAGAGTGATGCCTGGAAGAACGGCGGAGGCGCGACCTGGCAGATTGGAAGCTACGACCCGGACATGAACCTCGTCGTCTGGGGCACCGGCAACGCAGGCCCGCAGATGTACGGGGACGACCGACCGGGCGACAACCTCTACACGGCCTCCTTCGTCGCGCTTGACGCGGATACCGGGAAGCTCCGATGGCACTACCAGTTCACCCCACACGACGTATGGGATTACGACGCGACGCATGTGCCCGTGCTCGCCGACATCGTAATCGGGGGCCAACAGCGGAAGGTCGTCCTGAACGCCAACCGTAACGGCTTCTTCTACGTGCTCGATCGCGAGACGGGGAAGATGCTCCTCGGGAAGCCGTTTGCCAAGACGACCTGGGCGAAGGAAATCGCGGCTGATGGCCGCCCCAAGGTGCTGCCAAACACCAACCCGAACGAGCACGGGGCGACCGTTTGCCCTGCCGTTGCTGGCGCCACCAACTTCATGACGCCCTCGTTCGACCCTAAGCTCGGCTTGCTGTTCGTGACGGCGCGGGAACAATGCATGACCTTCTACGGTTGGAAGGTGGACTACGTGCCGGGCGACAGCTTCCGCGGTGGCGCCGGCGTGGCCGTCGGCGGTGACGGGACCTATGGGGCTCTGCGCGCGATCGATCCCGCGACGGGGGCGCAGCGGTGGGAGTTCCCGTACACGTCGCCGACGAGCGCAGGCGTGACGTCCACCGCATCGGGTCTTGTCTTTGCCGGGGACAACGAAGGCAACTTCATCGCGTTCGACGCCCGCACCGGGAAGGACCTCTGGCACTATCAGACGGGCTCCGGCATCTACGCATCGGCGACGACGTACATGCTCGATGGGCGCCAGTATGTGGTTATTCCTTCCGGGGCGCTCCTGACGACCTTCGCCCTGCCGGAATCGGCCGTCAAGCGCTGAAGCGGGAGGGCGATGCCCACTCTCGGTAACATCCTCGTCGTCGAAGACCAGCACGTGCCTGCCGCTGGACTTGATCATTCTGGACGTCATGCTGCCCGGGCAGACCGGCTTCGTCGTCTGCAAGGGCGTGCGCCTCTCTGCCCACATACAAGCCCACCTCCCATATTTTACGTCCCCCTTACATGTGGGGCTCCTGTTGTGCCTCTAGGCTATCTCCGCCAGGGTCGGTTACCCATGTCCGGGTGGACGGGGCTACATGAAACGGCCGGATACCTCATGCGCGTCGTGACGATTTTCTTGTCGATTTTCCTTGTCTTCCTCGCCGGCCGGAGCGCCTCAGCGCAATTCAACACGGGGGAAATCGGCGGTGTCGTATCCGACAGCTCCGGTGCGGTGGTGCCAGGAGCGACGGTCACGGCTACGCATCCAGCAAGCGGCATCAAGGTCGAGCGTGTCACAGACGCGGAGGGCCGCTTCTACCTGCCCGCCCTGCGGCTTGGGGTCTGGGATATCGAGGTCCGGCTGTCCGGATTCAGTGTTCAGACCCGCCGAGGAGTAGTGCTCGAGGTCGGGCGGGTGCTGAACCTCGAGTTCGCCCTGAGCGTCGAGGGCGTGGCCGAGCAGGTCGTCGTGCAGGCTCGAGCCCCCCAGCTCCAGACGACGACGGCCGAAATCAGCGATGTCATCGAGAACCGGGAGGTCGTGCAGCTGCCGTTGAACGGCCGCAGCTTTCTCAGCCTGGCGCAGCTGAGCGATGCCGTGGTCCTGCCGCCCGGTGGCACGCGCGGCGAAGCCCTCCAGCAGGCAGGCCCGATGCCGAACGTGGGCGGCCAGCGATCGGGCCACAATATTTACCTGCTCGACGGCACGAAGGTGACCGACGAGCTGTTCAACAACCTCGTCATCAGTCCTTCCCTGGACTCGATCGAGGAATTCAAGATTCAGAAGTCGATGTATCCGGCCGAGTTTGGCGGCAAGGCTTCGGCGCTCATCAACGTGGTGACGCGCGCCGGCTCGAACGCTTATCACGGGAGCTTGTTCGAGTTCCACCGGAACGAGGCGCTCGACTCCCCAAACTATTTTCAGCCGGCCGGACAAGGGCCGCCGCCGTTGAGCCAGAACCAGTTTGGCGGTGCGCTCGGCGGCCCGCTCATGCGCAACCGGTCGTTCTTCTTCGGAAGCTTCGAAGGCCAGCGAATGCAGCGGTCGTTGACGCGGACCTTCTCGGTGCCGACCGATGCCGTCCGCAACGGTAACTTCGCAGGACTTGGGACCGTCTGCGACCCGCTGACGATTCCGACGACCGGCGTATGCACACCGTTCCCCAACAACCAGATCCCGCAGGGCCGGATCGATCCCATTGCCGCGGCGATGCTGCAGAATGTCCCCCGGGCGAGCTCGAGCGCGAACCTGCAGAACCTCACGTCGATTGAGGAGCAGGAACGCGATCTGAACCAGTTCAGTGTCAGGCTCGATCATCAGTTGAACTCGTCGAACCAGTTGAGTGGCCGGTTCAGCACGTTCGACGCCGACGAGCTCCAGCCCTTTGGGACCAGCGCTCTCCAGGAATCGCTCGTACCGGGCTTCGGGCGTTCGCTGACCACCAGGACGCGGAACCTGATGGCCAGCTATACCCGAGTCCTTGGCACATCACTCCTGAACGAACTCCGGTTCGGATGGATGACGGTTCAGGGCGGGCAGCTCAGTGTCAACGCCGGCAATGCGTTCGCGCAACAGGTCGGCCTGCAGGGTGTGACCACCGACCCTCGCGATATGGGCTTTCCGCAGATTTCTACCGGCGGTCTGTACAACACCTTCGGCGATCCGACCATCTTTACGACGCGTGAGAACCAGCATTTCGAGCTGTTCGAGAACCTGACGGTTGACCGCGGGAAGCATCGGCTCAAGTTTGGTGCGTACTACTTCCACCTGCAGCTGCGTCCCGAGCAGCCCGACAACGCGCGGGGCGCGTTCTCCTACACCGGACAGTTCAGCGGCAATGCGTTCGCCGACTTCCTCCTTGGATATCCGGGCTCGGCCGTTTCGGGGATCGGCAGGGGCGACGAGAATGGGCGCACCAACTGGTTGCACTTGTACGCGCAGGACGACTGGCAGGTGCGCAGCAACCTGACGATCAACGCGGGCCTTCGCTACGAGTACAACCAGCACATGTACGACGTCGACAACCGCCTGTCGTCGATCGACCTGGCGGTTCCCGGCGGCCGCTTCGTGCTCGCCAGCGACGAAAACGGGAACATCGGTCCTGACGCTGGCCCGCTGCTTCCGCTCATCCCGATTCCGTACGTCACATCAGAGGAAGCCGGCTGGGGCCGCGGCCTGATGGACCCCAGCCGGGTCCGCCTTGCGCCGCGCCTGGGTTTCGCGCTGTCGTTTGACGATGCGCGCGGGGCGATTCGAGGCGGCTACGGGATCTTCCTCAATCAGTGGGCTTACAGCGTGCAGACGGCGTTTGCCCGGAACCTGCCCTACTTCTTCACCAAGCAGGTTGACGTGCCTGGTGATGCCCGGGTGCCGACCCAGCCGACGGCCACAATCCTGACCAGCAATGCGACGGGCACCGTCGGCGGCACGATCATGGATTACGAGTACAACGTCGAGTACAGCCAGACCTGGAGTGGCGGGCTGCAATATCAGCTGCGGCCGACGACGGTGGCGGAAGTGTTCTACATGGGGACGTGGACGCTCGGCGCGGACAACGCGACGATTCACAACGTGCCAGAGCCAGGTGCCGGCTCCATTCAGGCACGCAGGCCCATTCCGGAGTTGAGCCGCATCAACGCGATCCGCTTTGACGGCAAGTCGATCTACCACGGCGTCACGCTCAAAGTGGACCGTCGGCTCGCCGACAGCTTCGCCTACAACGTCAGCTATACCCTGTCGCACTCGAAAGACGATGCCTCGAGTCCCGGGGCGACCGAGTCGGAAGCCAACGTGCCACAGAATGTCCGGAATATCTTCAGCGACACGGGTGAGTGGGCCTTTTCCAGCTTCGATCATCGCCATCAGTTCATTGCCAGCGGCGTCTACCAACTGCCGACGTTGGAAAATCGCGGGTCGCTCACCCGCGGCATCCTGGGCGGGTGGCGCACGAACTTGATCTTCATCGCCCAGAGCGGCGCGCCGTTCACGGTCAACCTGAGCGTGGATCGCGCGAACATCGGTGCAGGGCCCGCCCAACGCCCCGACCAGCTCAGGAATCCGAATCTTCCTGGAGGCGAGCGGGTTCCGACGCGCTGGTTCGACACGACGGCCTTTGCACTTCAGGCGCCGTTCACCTTCGGCTCAGCTCCCCGCAACAGCGTCGTCGGCCCTGGTTACGCCAACGTGGACTTTGCGCTGGCCAAGACGTGGGAGCTCCGGGGCTCATCCCAGCTCGAGTTCCGCTGGGAGATCTTCAATCTCTTCAACCGCGCGAACTTTGATCTTCCGAACCGGATATTCGGGAACCAGAACTTCGGCCGGATCTTCAGCGCGAAGAGTCCACGTGAGATGCAGTTCGGATTGCGGTTGAGCTTCTGACCTCGAGCCCCTGGTCAGATGTGTGCGGTCAATGCCTCGTGAACGCGCCGGCCGCCCTCGAGTGACGTCAGGATGATGTCGGCGGTCACCGGTGACCGCCTGAACATCTCGTCGCCAACGGCGCTGGCAATCGCGTTCATGATCGCCGCGTAGCCCGCTCCCACCGGCGGTTCTCCGATACCCCGCGCTCCTACCGGCGTTTCAGGGTCCGGCAGCCCCAGAGCTTCGAACTGGAAGCGGGCGGGCGTGTCCATGATGCTTGGCGGTTTGGTCTGGTAGAAGCGCTTCGCCAGCGGCACGCCGTAGTGCTGGTCGTACACCCATTTCTGTCCCATGGCGTGACCGATCCCGAGCATCAGGCCACCGAAGGTCTGTCCCTTGAGGCTTCGCGGATTGATCACGACGCCCACGTCGTCGACTGCGGTCAACTCGAGCAGCGTGTAGACGCCGGTCTCGATATCGACCGCCACTTCGGCGAACGCGGCGACGAAGGATCGCGATTGCCCGTCACGCGGATACGTGTCGCGCGCCGCAACCACCAGGCCCTGGCCAGCCAGCCCTCTGACCGAGCGCTTGGTGAAGTCGTTGACTTCGGACGGGACCTCGTGGCCGTCGTAGACGCCGCCGAGAGCGATGGCGTGCGCCGCCACCTGGGCGAACGACAGGCTGGCCCCTCTGCCGACGACACGGCCATGGGAAACCTGGTAGTCGGTCGGCGAGCCGCCGCGAAGGTGTGCTGCGACCTCCTGGATGCGCGTCCGAGCGGCCATGCCCACGGCATGGGCCGCACGGCTCATGGCATGCAGGGTCTGGCTGCCTCCCGAGGCGCACGTCCACGGAAGATGCTTCGACGTGTCGCCCCACACGACGTCGCACATCTCCCAGGGCACGTCCAGGACGTCAGCCGACACACGGTGGACGTCCATGACGGCGTGCGTTCCAAGATTGCCGATGCCCGAATGAAGCCTGACCCTGCCGTCCGGTCCGATCACGAGCAGGCCGTCGAATCCGATTGAACCCGCGGAGTAGGCCCCGACGGCCACGCCGACGCCGTGCACAGTGGATCCACTGCGCTGCCCGGCTCTGGCCGAACGGCCGGTCCAGTCGAAGAGCTCGGCGCCGCAATCCAGCGCCTGCTTCACAAATGAGCTTGTCGTGTAATTCTGCTGTCCGCGCACGGACGGCGCGCCATAGACCGCCTTACCCTCGGGTGCGTTGATGCGGCGGATGGCGACCTGGTCAATGCCGAGCTGCCGCGCTGCCTTGGACAGTACCGGCTCCATGATGCCGGTGCCGGGGACACCCCCGGGGGACCGCTGAGAGACTCGCGGCGGCGTGTTGGTCAGCACCGTGATCCAGCGCCACCGCATGGCCAGCGGCTGGTAGGAGAGCGACATGATGTCGCCGGCCGACCGGTTGTCGGTCTGCATGTCGTAAGGGCCGTTGTCCATGACGGCGAGCCCGTCCACGGCCAGGATGCGGCCGTCCTTGCGGAAGGCAACCCTGAGACGCGAATGGATGCCGGGCCGGGCGCGGCCGATGTAGTGCTCTTCCTCCCGCGAGATGCGCATCATCACGGGCGCGTTGGCTTTCTTCGAGAGCAGGGCCGGAATCGACATCGAGATGGCGCCGGGGATCTTGCTGCCGAACCCGCCGCCGGTGTACTCGCTGACGAGCACGACATCTTCCGGCGGAATGCCGACCCACCGGGCCACCGACATCACGGTCTGCACCGTGCTCTGTGTGGAACCATGGAGGTACAGCTTGTTGTTCTGCCAGTACGCCAGCGCGGTTCGCGTCTCGAGGGGCTGATGGCTGGTCGAGGAGCTGACGAAGGTTTCGTCGAGGACCAGGTCGGCGCTCTTGAAGGCCGCCTCGACGTCACCCATGGTCCACTCATCCGGCGCTTCGCCGAGGGGCAGCTGGCCCTCGGCCGCCGCGTCGAATGCGTCCTGGCTCCACTTGAGCTCGCGGATCGTCGGGGCCGCCGGTGCGCTCGCATCGCCAGGAGCTGCCGGCGGCCGCATCCAGACGTTCCCCTGCGATCGGGCATTGGGCCCGCCAGGTCGAAGGCTCAAGAGGGGATCGACCACGAAGGGCAGGGGCTCGAACTCGACGCGAATCCGTTCGATGGCCTCGGCGGCCGTGAGCTCGTCGATGGCGGCGACCGCCAGGATCGGCTCGCCCTCGTAGAGGGGTTCGCTCGCGAGCGCACGTTCGCCTTGTGTCGAGGCGCGTACGCCTTCTCCGAGTTGAGCACCCGCCACCGGCCCGGGCAGGTCGTCGGGCGTCAGGATGGCGCGGACGCCCGGCATCGCCAGGGCTTCTGAAACGTCCAGGCGAACGATCCGGGCGTGCGGCATGGGACTCAGGAGCAGCTTGGCGAAGAGCATGCCTTCGGCCTTGAAGTCCTCGGCGTACTTAGCCTTGCCGGTAACCTTCGCCACGAGATCCGGAGTGGTGTAGTTCGAACCAACCAGTTTTGGATGTGACACGGACGCCCCTCGGTCCCACATACTACTGACATCGGGACGTCGTGTATACTCTGGGCTCCCTCGCCGTGCCCGCCTCGCTCGCCGAGTCGGATTTCCCGGCATTCCACTGTGGGACGGACATCCATTGGCGGCCTTGGGCGTTGGGCGGCGCAGTCGATTGCTGGCAGTTTCGGCGCTGGTTGGCGTCGTTCTCCACATTGCTCCCATATGGGCATCCGCAGGGCAGCCCGCCGATTCTGAAACCGGCCCGCAGGCCCAGGGCGTACCCACCATCCTGGGTCCGCCGCCCCCCATTCCGCCGGCCGTCATCTCCCGCGACGCTGCCGGTCGCGCCACACTGCGAGCCCAGAGGCTGGAGGCGCCGCTGACCCTCGACGGCGTGCTTTCCGAAGAGGTCTACCAGACGGTGCCTTCCGCCACCGACTTCGTCCAGTCGGAGCCCAATGCCGGCGAGCCCGCGACGCAGAAGACGGAGGTGTGGATCTTCTTCGACAACGACAACTTCTATCTGACCACCAAGTGCTGGGAGAGCAACCTCGAGGGGATGATCGTCAACGAGATGCGCCGCGACGCGGCCAACATCGGGCAGAACGAGCGGATCGGGTTCACGCTCGACACGTTCTATGACCGCCGCAACGGCGTCTCGTTCAGCGTCAACCCGATCGGCGGGCGAATGGACGGCCAGATCACCGACGAGCGCCAATACAACAGCGACTGGAATCCGATCTGGGATCTCGCCGTGGGCCGCTTCGACGGCGGCTGGACGGTCGAGATCCAGATTCCCTTCAAGTCCCTGCGGTATCGGCCCGGGCCCTCTCAGGTCTGGGGTATCAACGTCAGCCGCCACAACCGTTGGAAGAACGAGATTGCCTATCTCACGGAGATCCCGCCGGCTCTGCGCGGCCTCTTCCAGATCTCGATGGCTGCGACGCTCGTGGGGCTCGACGTCCCGTCGGGATCGCGCAACCTCGAGATCAAGCCGTACGTGACGGGCGACGTGACGAGCGTCCGGAGACCTGACGGCATGCTCGACTCCGAGCCCGGCGCCGACGCGGGACTGGACGTCAAGTACGGCTTGACGCAGAACCTCACCGCCGATCTCACCTACAACACGGACTTCGCGCAGGTCGAAGCTGACGAGCAGCAGGTGAACCTGACGCGCTTCAGCCTCTTCTTCCCGGAGAAGCGCGAGTTCTTCCTCGAGAACCAGGGCACGTTTGCCTTCGGCGGCACGCCGGCCACGGGGCAGGCCGTCGTGGGCGGCGACATGCCCGTGCTGTTCTACAGCCGCAGGATTGGGTTGAACGCCGGGCGCGAGGTGCCGATTATCGGCGGCGGGCGGCTCACGGGCCGCGTCGGACGCTACACCCTCGGTGCGCTGAACATTCAGTCCGACGATGAGCCGTCGGCGCGCGCGCTGGCGACGAATTTCTCCGTGGTGCGGGTCAAGCGGGATGTCCTCCGCCGAAGCAGCGTGGGCGTGCTGTTCACGGGCCGATCGCTGACGCAGGCCGGCGAGGGCTCCAACCAGGCGTACGGCGTGGACGGGACCTTCGCGTTCTACGACAGCCTCGCGATCAATACGTACTGGGCGCGGACCGCCACGACCGGGGTGTCGGGCGACGACCAGAGCTACCGGCTGCAGCTGGACTACGCAGGCGACCGGTACGGGCTCCAGCTGGAACGTCTCTCCATCGGCGATCACTTCAATCCCGAGGTCGGCTTCGTGCGCCGCGACAACATGCGCCGGAACTTCGGGCTGGCGCGCTTCAGTCCCCGGCCCCTGGGGAATCGCCTCATCCGCAGGTACTCCTGGGTCGGGGCCGGCGCCTACATCGAAGACGGCAGCGGCCGGCTCGAGACGAGGGACCTCGACGGTTCCTTCGGCATCGAGTTCCACAATGGCGACCTGTTCGACACGGGTGTGTCGGACCAGTACCAGGTACCTGGCCGTTCCGTTTCCTGTGGCACCCGGAGTCATCCTGCCCGTGGGGGGCTACGACTTCGCGACGGCCCGCATCGGATACACGCTCGGACAGCGTCGGCGCGTGTCCGGCAGCCTGCTGATCGAGTCCGGCGGCTTTTACAGCGGCACGCGGTCGGCGGTGACCTACTCGCGCGGCCGGGTCAACGTGACGCCGCAGTTCTCGATCGAGCCGAGCGTGACCGTGAACTGGGTGGATCTCCCCGAAGGTGCCTTCACGTCCCGTCTGGCCAGCGCGCGCGTCACCTACACGATGAGTCCCCGCATGTTTGTGAGCGCGCTCGTCCAGGCCAATTCCGACGGTGAAGCCAGGGCTGTCAACGCCCGCCTGCGCTGGGAGTACCGCCCGGGCAGCGAGCTCTTCATCGTCTACAACGAGCAGCGGGACGCCATCGGCCGGATCGAGCCGAGCGTCGCCAGCCGCTCGTTCATCATCAAGATCAATCGCCTGTTCAGACTGTGACCGAATGATTCGTCGAACCCCGAGGCAGGTGCGCCTCTCTGTCGCCCTGCTTGTCGTTTTCTGCCGCGCCGCTGCCGCCCAGTCCACCGATTTGCCAGGCGAGCCGCAGGCAGCCCAGGCCCTCGAGTTGCCACCCGACTACGCAGGCCCGGCCGTGCCGAGGCCTCCGAACACCCTGTCCCGGGACAGCGTCGGACGGGCGACGATCCGTGCCGTTCCGCTCGTGGCGCCGCTGCGCGTGGATGGCAACCTCGACGAAGCCATCTACGGCGAACATCTGCCCATCACGGACTTCCTCCAGACCGAGCCCAGCGAAGGATCGCCGGCGACCGAAAAAACCGAGGTCTGGATTCTGTTCGATCGCGACAACGTGTACGTGAGCGTCCGGTGCTGGGAGAGCCACCCCGAACGGATGATCGTGAACGACATGCGGCGTGACGGCATCAATCTCGGCCGCCAGGAGAACGTCGCGTTTTACTTCGACACCTTCTACGACGGGCGCAACGGCTTCGTGTTCAACGTCAACCCGCTGGGCGGCCGCGCCGACGGGCAGACCTCGAACGAGCGCCAGTACAACATCGACTGGAACCCCGTCTGGCGGGCCGAGGTCCGTCGGTTTGAGGGCGGCTGGACGGTCGAAGCCGAGATTCCCTTCAAGTCCCTCAGGTACCAGCCGGGGCAGTCCCAGATCTGGGGCTTCAACATGCGCCGCCTGAACCGCTGGAAGAACGAGATGTCGTACATCACGCAGATCCCGAACTCGCTGGGATCGCGTGGCCTGTATCAGGGTTCGCTTGCCGCAACCCTGGTCGGACTCATTGCGCCGCCGGGGTCGCGCAACCTCGAGATCAAGCCCTACGCCATCTCGAGCCTCAGGAGCGATGCTGGGGCCACTCCAGCGGTGTCGAACGACCTCGGCGGAGACATCGGCGTAGACGTCAAGTACGGCGTCACGCAGAACCTGACGGCCGACTTCACCTACAACACGGACTTCGCGCAGGTCGAAGCCGACGAGCAGCAGATCAACCTGACGCGGTTCAGCCTCTTCTATCCCGAAAAGCGGGACTTCTTCCTGGAGAACCAGGGCACGTTCGTGTTCGGCGGCGCGGCCGTCTCGAGCGATGCGGCGGCGAGCAGCGATACACCCATCCTGTTCTACAGCCGGCGAATCGGGCTCAACAACGGACGGTCGGTGCCCATCGATGCGGGTGGACGTCTCACGGGGCGAATCGGCAAGTACAGCCTCGGGGCACTCGGGATCCAGACTGAAGGCCAGCCCACCGGGCCGGATACGACGGCGTTCTCCGTGTTCAGGCTCAAGCGGGACATTCTCCGGCGCAGCAGCCATCGGCGGCATTGCGACGTCGCGCTCGGTGGCGCAGAGCGGCCCCGGCGCCAACCACGCCGTAGGCGTGGACGGCACGTTCGGGTTCTACGACAACCTGTCCATCAATACCTACTGGGCCCGGACGCAGCACGGAGGGACGCGCGGGCGACGAGGACAGCTACCGAGGACAGGTCGAGTACACCGGCGATCGCTACGGCGTCACCGCAGAGCACCTGTTTGTCGGCGACGACTTCAATCCCGAAGTCGGCTTCGTTCGCCGAGACGACATGCGAAAGAGTTATGGCCAGCTGCGGTTCAGCCCCCGTCCGCACAACAGCAGGGTCGTTCGCCGCTACTCGTGGATCGGCACCGTGGACTACGTGGAGAATACCGCCCGCCGCGTCGAGACGCGCGACATCGACGGGGAGTTCGCCGTGGAGCTCCAGAACGGCGACCGGTTCGCAGTCGGGCGAACGGAGCTGTACGAAGCGCTGCCGGCGCCGTTTCCGATCGCGCCCAGGCGTGACGCTGCCGGTCGGAGAATACGACTACGGCACGACCCGCGTGCAGTACCTGCTCGGATTGCAGCACAAGGTGTCTGGCACTCTCACGGCCGAGCACGGCTCGTTCTACGACGGCACGCGCACGGGCATCAGCTTCGTCCGCACGAGAGCCGAGATCAACACACACCTGTCGGTGGAACCGACCGTGTCGATCAACCGCGTGGAGCTGCCGCAAGGGTCATTCACGACCAGGCTGGCCGGGGCGCGCATCATCTTTGCCGCCACGCCGTCGATGTTCGTGAGTGCGCTGCTGCAGTACAACTCCGATGCCGACGTGATGTCGAGCAACGTCCGGCTGCGCTGGGAGTATCAGCCCGGCAGCGAGCTGTTCGTCGTTTACACCGAACAGCTCGACACGGCCGGCGTGCAGTTTCAGGACAGGACGAACAGGGTGTTCGTGGTCAAGATCAACAGGCTGTTTCGCTTCTAAGAGCGCGCTGCCGCTTGAGCCAGACACCATGATGCGCAGGGCGACGGTTTTTTGCAGCCTGCTCTGCTTCTCGCTCCTCCCGCCGCACGCGGCCGGACAGGATGCCGGTCTGCCGCAGGCGCCGGTGCAGGAATCGGACTGGCCGCCTCCGCCTGTGGCGCCGGAGGTCATCGCCCGCGATCCGGCCACGGGACGAGCCACCATCCGGGCCGTACGCGTCGACGGTCCCATGCGCATGGACGGCCGCCTCGACGAGGCCATCTACGCGAGCGCGGCGTCCCTCTCGGACTTCGTCCAGATCGAGCCGCAGGAAGGGCAGCCGGCGACACAGAAGACGGAGGTCTGGCTGCTGTTCGATCGCGACCACATATACGTCAGTGCCCGCTGCTGGGAAGCGCATCCGGAGCGGATGATCGAAAAAGAGATGCGCCACGACAACACGTCGGTGACGCAGAACGAGTACTTTGCTTTTTCATTCGACACCTTCCACGACCGGCGCAACGGCGTTGCATTCACCATTGCCTCCACCGGAGGACGCCTCGAAGGCCAGGTGACCGCCGAGAAACAGTACAACGTCGACTGGAACCCGATCTGGGAAGCGTCGGTCGGGCGTTTCGACGGGGGCTGGGTCGTGGAGGCCGCCATTCCGTTCAAGTCGTTGCGCTATGCGCCTGGCGTCACGCAGGTCTGGGGATTCCAGGCCCTCCGCAACAACCGGTGGAAGAACGAGTCAGCCTTTCTGACGCCGGTCCCGGCCGTAAAGGGCACCGGCCTCGGCCTCATGATGTTTTCCATCGCGTCGAATGTCGTGGGCCTCGATGCGCCCCCTGGTTCACGCAACCTCGAGATCAAGCCCTACGTTGTGGGTGAGCTCAAGAGCGACAACCTGACCGGCGTATCGAACGATCCCAACGCCGAGTTCGGGCTCGACGTGAAGTACGGCCTCACGCAGAACCTGACGGCCGACTTCACGTACAACACCGACTTCGCGCAGGTCGAGGCCGATGAGCAGCAGGTCAACCTCACGCGGTTCAATCTGTTCTTCCCGGAGAAGCGGGAGTTCTTCCTCGAGAACCAGGGCACCTTCATGTTCGGCGGCGTGCCCCCGACCACCGCCGCCGGTGATACGCCGATCTTCTTCTACAGCCGCCGCATCGGCTTGAACCGCGGGTTGCCGGTCCCGATTGAGGCAGGAGGGCGTCTGACCGGCCGGGTGGGCGCCTTCAGCCTTGGCCTCGCAAGCATCCGATCCGGCACCGATGTCGCCGCGGGCGCTGTCGCGACGCAGTTCTCGACAGCCAGGGTGAAGCGGGACATCCTGCGGCGCAGCAGCATCGGGTTGATGTGGACCGGCCGAACGCCGAGCGAGGCCGGCAGGTCCACCAATCAGGCAGTCGGCGTCGACGGGACGTTCGCGTTCTTCGACAACCTGAGCGCCAACATGTACTGGGCCCGTACGCTGGATCAGGGCACGATCGTGCAAGCGTCGAGCTATCGGGCGCAGCTCGACTACGCAGCAGACCGTTACGGCCTCCAGGCGGAGCACCTGGCCGTCGGCGAAGCCTTCAACCCGGAGATCGGCTTCGTCCGCCGCCGCGACATCCGCCGCAGTTTCGCGCAGGGCCGGTTCAGCCCACGGCCGACAAACAGCCGTGTCGTCCGGAAGCTGTCGTGGGTGGGCTCGGGCACCTACATCGAGAACCGGGCGGGCCGTGTGGAATGGCGCAACTTCGACGGCGAGTTCGCCGTGGAACTGCAGAGCAGCGATCGGCTCGCCATCGGCTACGGCAGCACCTACGAGTTCCTGCCGCTGCCGTTTCCCATCGCCCCGGAGGTCATCGTGCCCCGGGGAGGCTACGAGTATGGGGCCGGCCGCGTCAGTTACACGCTCGGTCAGCAGTGGCCCCTTTCAGGGACTGCGTCGGCCGAACATGGCAGTTTCTACGGCGGCACCAGAACCGTGCTGGGGCTTCGGACGGGACGCGTGAACTTCACGCCGCGGGTGCTCGCCGAACCCACGGTCTCCGTCAACCGCGTGGATCTGCCGCAGGGCGCGTTCACGACGCGCCTCGTGGGATCGCGCATCACGTTTACAGCGACGCCGCTCATGTTCGTGAGCGCCCTGCTCCAGTACAACTCGAGCACCAACGTCGTGGCGACCAACGTCAGGTGGCGCTGGGAGTATCAACCCGGCAGCGAGTTGTTCGTGGTGTTCAACGATCAGCAGGATACGCTCGACGCCCGGATCCCTGATGTGGGTAACCGGGCATTGATCGTGAAGATCAACAGAGTCTTCCGGCCGTAATCCAGCGGGCGGTGCGCGCTACGGACGCGAGGCGGAGACGCGCACGTGTGCGACCTTGCCGACGCCGCTGCAGGCAAGCCACAGGCTGCCGTCGCGGGACGCCACCATGTGCCGCACGACGCCGCCGCCCGAGGGAATGGGCCACGACTGCGTGGCTTCGGTGCGCGGATCGAACCGGACGACCGTGTTCGGCGTGACGCCGGACTCGCTGTACCAAATCGCCCCGTCGGGCGTGCTGGCGACGCCCCAGGGCGCCGACTTCGGGCCGCCCGGCGTCGCCCACTCCTTGACGCTCCCGGTGTTCGGATCGAGCCGGCCGAGCATCCCCCGTGGCGCTGTCGCCGTACCAGATGAAATCGCCGGCGGCCACCGCGAGTCGACGCGGGCGGGCGCCTTCGGGCAGGGTGAACTCCGTGATGTCCATCGACTGCGGGTTGATGCGCCCGATCTTGTTGGTGCCGGAGAGCGCGAAGAACGGGATGTCGGCCCTCGTGAGGATGATCCCGTGCGGCATCGCCTTGGGGGTCGCCACCTGCTTCAAGGTCACCGCGCCGGTGGCCGTGTCCAGCCGTCCCACGTAATTGCCGCTCTGCACCGTGAACCACAGCGTGCCGTTCTTCCCGAGGATCGGCGTGTGGGGATCGCGCGCCTGAGGGTCGGGCATCCGGTACTCGGTCACTTTGCCTGTCGCCGGATCGAGCCGGCCGATAAGGGCGGCGCGGTTGCCCGTGTACCAGACGTGGCCCTGCGGGTCGATGGTCAGGCCATGGGGCCCGGAGTCTGCCGTGGGCAGGCTGAACTCCTTGACCTGACCTGACGCGGGATCGACCCGTCCGAGGACGTTGGCGCCATATCCCGTGTACCAAGCGCCGCCATCCGGCGCAACGTCGGGGTCGTGGGGCACAAATGACAGCTTGCCCTGAGGAACGTCCCACTCGACGATGTTCACCTGGAGGGGGGCCGGCGCCTGCGCCGCGGGGGCAACCCAGCCAATTTGAAGGGCCACGAGCAGGCCGGCCAGGACCTGGCGCCGGTAGATCACCATCGTTCGTATCTCCATGGCAGTGCTGGGTCAGGTGTTGCCACGCTCGCACGCCCCTGGCCGCAAGCGGCAGCAATAGTGTCCCAGTCCCACATCAGTTGACAAGTGGATACAGGGGGCCCCGCACGCTGTGACAGCGTGTATGTGGGCGCCAATCCGGCCGGAGCGGGCCTAGGCAGCCGCGGGCCGCAGCGGGGGCTTCGCGAGCGACAGTGCAGCCAGGGCCACGAGCGCGAGACCGCCAGCGGCGAAGAAGGCGTAGCGGTAGTCGCCAAACGCGACGAAGACTCGGCCTGCGATTGCCGGTCCAAGGATGCCGGCGGCCCCCCAGGCCGTGAAGAGGACCCCGTAGTTGAGACCGAGGTTCTTCGTCCCGTAGAAGTCCGCCGTCGTCGAGGCGAACACCGAGAGCTGGGTGCCGTAGCACCAATACACGGCCGCCACCAGCACGTAGAAGAGCACCACTTCCGTGCGCACCAGGAAGAGGAGCGGCATGGCGACCGCCGAGGCCATCACCATGACCTTCAGGGTCAGGAGACGTCCGAGCGTATCGGACATCCAGCCCGAGAGGATCCGCCCCCCGGCGTTGCCGACTGCACCGACAGTAATGGCAAGGGTGGCTTGTGCGGCGCTCAACCCGGAGTTGCGCGCAAACGGGACGAGCTGGCTGATCACCATGAGGCCCGCTGTCGCGCCGAGGCAGAAGGCGACCCACAGGAAGTAGAAGGTGGGCGTTCTGATCATCTCCCGGGTCGGCAAATCCACGCCGGCCGCCGCGGCGCCGGGCTTGGGCTGCCAGTTCGGGGGGCGATACCCGGGCGGCGGGTTCTTCAGGAGGATCGTCCCGATCATGGTCATGACGAAGAACACGGCGCCCAGGATCAGGAACGTCGGCCGCCACCCGACGGCGCCGACGAGGCGTGTGGCGAGCGGGCCGAGGATCGCCGAGCCCGCGCCGTAGCCCCCGACCATGAGGCCCACGACGAGGCCGCGCTTGTCGGGGAACCATTTCGACGCGACCGGCGTGGGCGTGGCGTAACCGAAGCCGTTGCCGATGCCCACGATCACGCCGAAGTAGAAATACAGGCTCGACAGCGAGTTGGTCAGGCTGCAGAGCATGAACCCGGCACTCACCAGCACGCCCCCGACGAAGGCGCAAATCCGCGGGCCCTTGAGGTCCTGCAGGCGTCCGGCCACGACAAAGGAGAGCGCGAAGCACACGATCGCGATCGTAAAGACCCACGAGGTGTCAGCGCGCGACCACTTGAACTCCTGCTCGAGCGGCAGCACGAAGACGCTCCAGGCATAAAGCGACCCGAGCGCGAGATTCATGAGCACGCCACCAACAATGGGCAGCCAGCGGTTGGGCATGGGCAGGGATTATAGTCCGCGTCCGATGCGAAGACTCAAGCGGACGGCCGGCGGCGCGTCAGTCGGGCGGCCAGGGCGTTCTCGACGGCTTTCGGCTCTCGTACAGCTTCAGGTTGGCGGCCATCGCCTGGCCAACGTCTGGCAATCCGGCTCGCTCGGTCGCCGCCATGACGTCGCGCTGAACGCGAACCGCCCGGTCGAACTGTCCGACCTCCGCCAACGCCATCGCGAGCGTTTGTCCCAGCTCCGTGCTGGTACGCCCTTTGAGCAGTCCTTCCACGAGCCCCAGGGCACGGCGGCCGTCACGCACTCTGGCATCTGGTGCGGCAGCAAGCAGGCGCGCCAGCGCATGGGCGAACTCAGGTTCTTCGGGATAGGCCTTTGTCGCCGCGACGAGGCTGTCCCGGGCTTCCTGGTAACGATTGAGCCTCGAGAGCGTGACCGCGTAGCCGAGGGTGGCCTGGGGATTCCTCGGGGCGAGTCTCCGCGCCTCGTCGTACTGCTCGAGCGCGTCTGGGAGCTTTCCTTCGCGCCGCAGGAGGGCAGCCAGTGCGAACCTCGAGGACGGGTCGTTCGGCCCGTGCTTGACAGCAGCCGTCAGGTGTTCGAGCGCCTCCGCGTCGCGGCCGTCCGCCGCGGCGAGAATTCCCAGACTGTGGTGAGCTCGGGCGTAGTCCGGGTTTATCTGGAGGACCCGCTCGAACTGTTCTCGAGCCCCTCGAGTATCACCGAGCTGGAACAGGGCAGTGCCGAGGCGCAGGCGCAGCACCGGATCGCCGGAGTCCAGTTCGAGGCCTTTTCGGAACTGTGCGGCGGCGTCTGCCCAGTCACCGGTCTCGAGCGACCGGCCTCCACGGATGTCGTAGGCGCGCGGACTCTCGAGCACCTCATCCAACTCGGCCATCAACGGATCGACGGGCTGGATCTTGACGTCTCCTTGTTGCTCGAGATGGGCCTGGGCCAGCGGCGCATTGCCGAGCCCGCGGTACGCCATGCCGAGCGGATAGTGGGTTGCGGTGGCCCGGGGGTCGAGCGCCAGGCACTCCTCGAGCAGTTTCACCGCCGCCGCGAACTCCTTTCGCGCGAGCGCGACGCGTCCGGCCCCGAAGAGCGCCGGGACGAGCTTGGGCTGCATGGTCCGCACCTTTGAGAACAACTGATCCGCCTCGTCGATGCGCCCCTCTGTCAGATAGACCTCACCAAGCCAGACCAAGGCCGGCACATCGTTGGGCTGCAGTTCGAGGACTCGTTCGAACGACGCTGCGGCTTTGGCGACCGGTCCCTTGATTCGGTAGAGTTGACCGAGGTAGTACGGCCAGCGTGCATCGCTTGGCAGGAGCTGCTGGGCGTTGAGAAAAGACGACTCGGCGGCGTCGAGCAGCTCGCCCGCCATCAGCAGCGTGCCCATTCGCCCATACTCGGCGCTCAATTCGCCAGGCACTGATGCCAGGCTCTTCGAGCTTGCGTCGAAGCACTGAGACCTGCGCGAGCATCTGTTGTTGCACCGAAGTGGCCATGCGGGAGAAATCGGGCAGCGCGACCGGCCGTAACTCCGGCCGCCCCGAGCGGAGGGCCGAGCACCATCGCGCCCGCGTCGGCCGAGCGGCCAACCGACGGTGCCGGAGAGGACGTGCAGCCGAATGCTGCGCACCACCAGACCATCGCCCAGACCATCGCACCATCCAGACGGCGCCGGTCGGCTGCCATCAGCATGTCTCAGGGTTCCCGCTGCCCGCTGGCCTGTCGCAAGGTCGTGCATCGATCGATCGGCACCTCCGGCCAGCGCTCAGAGCGGCCGTTCGGCCAGGTGACACGAACGCTTGGGATCTCGGTCGATGCGCCGAGCCCGACGAGCACTCGTGGATCGCTCGCCGAGGCGTAGCTTCCGTCGGAGCGCACCCGGCGGAAGAGCTTCACTCCCTTCGCGCGCGACAATTCGACCCGCGCCCCCAGCATGTCGCGGCTCACGTGTTCGCCGACGAGCCTGAGACACGCCCAGTGATGCCGCGTCGGAGCGCGGTTGATCAACAGCTGGGGATGGCCGTTGAGGTTGTTGACCATGGCATCCGTGTCGCCGTCGTTGTCGACATCACCAAGGGCCAGGCCGCGGCTGATTGCCAGTGGCTGAAAGCGTCGCCGGCCTCACCCGTGACATCCAGGAAGCGGCCGTCGCCGGCATTGCGTAAAAGCAGTTTGCGCTCCGCATACGGAAACGGGCCCTGCTGGCCCTCAATCGCCTGGATCGAGCCGTTGACCGTCAGGAGGTCGAGCCAGCCATCGTTGTCGACGTCGAGCCAGCCGTCCGAATCCGGTGGACGGCAGGCTGAGCGAGCGCGAGCGCCGATCGGCGCGCTGTGGTCCTCGAACCGCCCGTCCCGTCGTTGACGTACAGATTGCTCCCCTGCCCGGTCAGCTCGGTGATGAACAGGTCTTCGTCGCCGTCGTTGTCGAAGTCGCCGGCGTCCACGCCCATGCTCGCTTCGCTTTACCGTCCGCGGTCCAGCGCCGCGCCGGCCAGCAGCGCCGTATTCCTGAACGTGCCGTTGCGCTGGTTGATCCACAGCTGGTTCGGCTTGCCGTCGTTCGCGACGTAGATGTCGATCCATCCGTCGCCGTCGAAGTCCGCGGTGGACGACGCCGAGCGCCGGGCCGAACTCGCGCGGCCATGCCGGCGCCGCGCCGTGACGTCGATGAACGTGCCGTCGCCGTTGTTGTGATACAGCCGGCTCGGCTGCGCGCGTGTAGACGCGCGGCGGGCAATAGTCCGGCCGCCGGCCATGCCGAAGCACGCGGATGTTCTTTGCGACTCGTAGTTGCAGGTAGTTGCCCGACGAACAGATCCAGCCACCCGTCGCGATCGATAGTCGACGAACGCCGCCGACACGCTCCAGCCGGAGTCCGGCCGGTCCCGCTCGTCCTTCGAGACGTCGGTGAAGGTGCCGTCGCAGTTGTTCCGAAACAGTCTGATTCGGGCCAAGATTGGTGACGTAGAGGTCGACGCAGCCGTCGTTGTTGAGTCGCCGGTCGGCGACTCCCATGCCGTAGCCGCGCGCGTCGATGCCGCTTGGCGGTCACGTCGGTGAAGCGCAGCGTCGCGCGTGCCGTCGGCATCGACGCGCAGATCGTTCCGGAACAGCCGGCCGTTCAGCGGGGCACCGGCGGCCGGCGGAACGGACGCGTCCGCCGAGCGGCTTGCCTGCCCAGCATCGCCTTGGACCAGGAAGACATCGAGGTCGCCGTCGTTGTCGTAATCGAACAGCGCGACGCCGGGCGGCAGCATTTCGGGGAAGAGGAACTCGCCCGACATGCCATTGAAGTGAGTGAACGTCAGACCGACGTCCTCTCCCGATACGTCGAACCACCCCCGCGCGGCCGGGCGCATGCTCTGCTCCGAGCCAGCTGGAGCGTGGACGGACCGCTCGGGTACGACAACCCACGGCGAGCGTCAACGCGAGCACGGCTCCAACAAATTGAGTTGTCATGAGGTAAATGACTGCGGATTCTACCTTGACTTCGGAGCTGGCCGCGGCTACGGTGCGCCTGTCGGCGATTCGTCACACGGCATCGGCGCACCTCGTCAAGATCAGGGAGGGAACCGTGATCAAATCTCGAAGGCCTGCGGTGCTGGCGGCGGTCGCGAGCCTCGTGCTCGCGAGTGCCGGGTGGGCCCAGACGACGGCCGGCATCAGCGGAACCGTGAGGGATACCTCCGGTGCGGTGCTGCCCGGTGTGACGGTCGAGGTGGCGAGCCCGTCCTGATTGAAAAGGTCCGCTCCGCGGTCACGGATGGCGAAGGCCGGTACAACGTCGTCGACCTGGTGCCTGGCACCTACACGGTGACGTTCACGTCTGACCGGGTTCAGAGGCCTGAAGCGTGACGGCATCGACCTCGGCGCGGGCTTCACGGCCACCGTCAACGCGGATCTGCGCGGTCGGGTCGCTCGAGGAAACGATCACGGTGAGCGGCGCGGCGCCGGTGGTCGATACCCGAACGTGCGCAGGCAGACCACCGCGCACGCGCGAGCTGCTCGACAGCCTGCCGACCAGCACCAAGCACATCAACACGCTGGTGACGCTGACCCCCGGGTTCACCGGCATCGCCGATGTCGGCGGCCGCTACTTCGCCGAACCCGGCGCCTATCACGGCAAGCGCGGCACGAAGCAGTATCTTCGACGGCATGGGCATCGAGAACAGCGCCGGCAACAGCAGCTACCAGGTCAACGCCGCGGTCGTCGAGGAGATGGTGCTCAACACGAGCGGCATGTCGGCCGAGGTCAACTCCGACGGTCCGGTGATGAACATCGTGCCGAAGGAAGGCGGCAACACCTTCAGGTTCATCGCGAGCGGCGCTGTTCACCAACGACACGCTGGAGAGCGACAACCTCGACGACGAGCCTCAGGGCTCGCGGCATGCGACCCGCCCAATCGTACCAACAAGATCTTCGACAACGCGGTGAGCGTGGGCGGGCCGATCAAGCGGGACAAGATCTGGTTCTTCGGCGCGGCGCGGACCTGGGGCATGGCGCGACAGTTTGCTGGTCTGTACTGGAACAAGGGGCAGAACACGCTCTTGTCGCCCCCGGGCGCCGACCTCGAGGTCGTGAAATACGACCCGTGGATCGATCGCCCGTTCGACGTCGCACAGCGGCCGGTGGGAATGGTACGACTCGTTCCTCGGCCGCGTGACCTGGCAGCCGCACGCCGAGGAACAAGTTCAACTTCCTCATGGACCACCAGCATGCCTGCAACTGCGGCGGCACGACGTCGAACATCCTGAACGAAGCGGGCAGCGGCTATCGGTTTGAGCCGAACAAGTTCATGCAGCTCACCTACAACTCGCCGATGACGAGCCAGCTGCTGCTCGAGGCTGGCGTCGGCGCCTCGATCTCCCAGTGGAACGCCTTCTGGCAGACCGGCATGCACGGCCAGGACCGTGAGCATCACCGACGTCGGGCTCGGCAAGACCTACGGCGCGGTCGGCGACGTACCGCGGCCACCCGGATTACACGAACCGCTACACGCAGCGCGCGGCCCTGACCTACGTGACCGGATCGCACACGATGAAGACCGGCGTCATCTTCGAGCACATGCTCACCGACAATTACTTCATCGCCGAACGGCAACGTCCAGTACACGTTCCGGAACGGCGTGCCGCTCTCGATCCTGCAGCGCACGACGCCGTATCTGGAGCTGGATCGGACCGACGAGCTGGGCATGTTCGTCCAGGATCAGTGGCGGATCAACCGTCTGACGCTTCAACTACGGCATGCGATTCGATTACGTTCGATGGCTATACCCCGTCCAGGAGATGCCGGGCACTCCCGACGATAAGTTCTACGACCGGTTCCCGGGCATTCCGCCGGTCAACCCCTGGGTCGGCAGCACGGACGTTCGAGGCGGTCGACGGCATCCCGAACTGGAAGGACATCGATCCGCGGTTCGGTGTCTCGTATGACCTGTTCGGCAACGGCCGAACGGCGCTCAAGTTTGCCATCGGCCGCTACGTGGCCAAGACCAACGTCGACGTCGCCGTGCTCCTGAATCCGAATACGACCGCCGTCAATACCGCCAGCCGATCGTGGACCGACGCCAACACCAACTACTACCCCGACTGCGACCTGGGCAACTTCGGGCAGAACGGCGAGTGCGGCGCCATCAGCGACCAGAACTTCGGCAAGCAGAACCCCGAGCCTTGCAGTGGTCCGACGAGGTCAGGACCGGCTGGGGCGTGCGCGACAACAACTGGGACATGAGCACGGAAATCCAGCACGAGGTCACGCGCGGGCTGTCGGTCAACGGCGGCTACTACTTCAACAACGGCGGCTACTTCCGGAACACGGACAGCGTGCAGCGCTCGACCGACAACGAACTGGTCACGCCTGACGACTTCGATCAGTTCTGCGTCACGGCGCCGAGCGATCCGCGGCTGCCCAACGGCGGCGGCTACCAGATTTGCGGCCTCTCGGCCATCAAGCCCGGCGCCTTCGGGCTGTCGCGCCCGGTCGTGAAGCCGACGAACGATTTCGGCAAGGACATCCGCCGGAATCATTTCTTCGGCGTCGGTTTCAGCGCCCGGCTCCCCAGGGGCATCCGGGCGGGTGGTGGCTTCGACGCGGGCCGGTCGTCGAAGAACCAGTGTTACAACGTCGATTCCGTCGGACTGGCGAGCTTCACGGCGGGGGCGATTTCCGGCTCTGGATACAACCTCGGCGTGTACGGGCCGCAGACCACGACCACGATCGATGGTCAGCCCATCTGTGAAGTCGTCACGCCAATCAAGGCCCTGGCGATGGTAAAGGCCTACGGCAGCGTGCCGTTCCCGTGGGGTTTCGTGGCCAGCGCGATCTACCAGGACATGCCAGGCCAGGTCATCGAGGCGGTCTGGGCCGCACCGAACTCGGCGATTGTCCCAGTCTCTGGCCGCAACCTCGCGGGCAATGCGAACAGCTTCACGGTGCCGCTGGTGGCGCCCAACTCGATGCTCGAGAGCCGCCTGCGCCGCCTGGATCTGCGGTTGACCAAGACCTTCAACATCGGCTCGCGGATGCGGCTGCAGGCGAATCTCGACGCCTACAACGCGCTCAACGGCAACGCCGTCCAGGCCGTCAACACCACGTACGGCGTGAACTGGCTGCAGCCGCTGACGGTCCTGGATCCGCGCATTCTTCAGATCAGCGGCCAGTTGAGCTTCTAGCGCAGTCCGTCAACCGAGCTGAGACGCACTCCGGCTAGGGCACCGGCACGCGCTCGATGACGTCGGCGATGACCGCTTCCGTCGTGAGGCCGTGGCTGGCCGCATGGGGGCCAAGCCAGATCCGGTGGCCGAGCACGTAGGGCGCAAGGTCCTGGATGTCCTCGGGATAGACCTCCGTCCGCCCGCGCTCGAGGAGCGCCCAGACCTTGGCCAGGCGCCCCCAGCAGATGATCGCGCGTGGCGACGCGCCGAGGTCCACACCCTGCTCGACGAGCTCGGACGGGGAGTGCTGCCGCCAGTCCGTGTCGGCGCTGTACGGCCGCGTCGCAGCGACCAGCTGCTGGATGTAGCCGCCGAGCCGTTCGTGCAGAAAGACCTTCTCGTTGATGGTCGAGCGCAGCTCGACGATGCGGTCCTTCGAGAGCAGGGAGTTCAGCTGGACGCGCTTGAAGTCGAAATTGACCAGCCGTCGCTCGTCCTCGGAGGGGAGGTACCCGATCGTAATCATGATCGCGAACCGGTCCGTCGCCGCCTCCGACAGCGGAAACGTGCCCTGGCCGAGCTCGACGGGGTTCATGGTCGCGATCGCAAAGCTGAAGGCCGGGAGCTCGTAAGTCGTCTTGCCCACCGTGACCGTGCGGTCCTGCAGCGCCTCGAGGAAGGCGCTCTGCGACTTCAAGGGGATGCGGTTGATCTCGTCAAGGAGGATGATTTCCGCCGAGGCGAGCGGTCCGAACTCGGTCACCAGGGCCCCGGTGGCGGGATTGATCATCTGGAAGCCCACCACTTCGGTGGGCTGCAGATCGGCGCGGCCCTGCAGGCGCGCGAATTTTGCGTCGCTGATGGCCGCGAGGATGACCCCGAAGAAGGTCTTGCCGACGCCGGGCACGCCGCGGAGGAGCAGGTTGCCGGCATTGACCTGCCGCTGCTCCCGCTTGTCGTAGCTGGTGGGAATCTCCGCGAGGAGGACGATGTTGGCGAGCGCCTTCGCGGTGTGGTACCCAACGAGCGCCTTGCTGCCCTCGGCGATGACTGCCGTGTGGAAGTCGATCGCCTGGGCGAGGTCTCGATGCACGATGGGCGCGAACTCGACTCGGACCGGCTACGAGAGCAGGCCGATGAGGCGCGCCATGACGGTCACGGTGGTCCACATGCCGATCGAGAGGAGACCGATCAGCTTGGGCACCATGGGGTTCATGCGCGTCTCGTCGCCGAAGGCCACCCAGCTTCTGACCGTAAAGGTGAAGATGGCGGCGACGGCCATGATCTCCATCTTCCACCAGAAGTGGGGGCTGTCAGTACTGCTTCATCGCGAGCGACATCACCTGCGGGATGCCGGTGATGAGCAGCACGATCAGGCCGCCCACGAGCCATGGCTGCGCGTCGCGCGCGACACGGTTGGTGGGTTTGGACGTGAGGCCTCGACCGAGCAGGCGCAGGTCGACGATCAGCAGGGCGCCCACGAATACGGCGATGGCGACCAGGTGCGTGACCTGGATGATGGGGCTGTACCACGCCCCGCTCTGGATGGTCTTGCTGATCGCCTGCGCTTCCATCCACTCGAAAAACGGCAACAACGACATCTGAACCTCGATTCCTAACTGAGCTCGAGCGCCTTCCACCAGGCCGGCACCAGGCCGCTGTAGGCGATCATCCGCCCGAAAATGATGATGGCCGCCCACAAGCCGAGCGAAACGAAGCCGGCCACCCTGGCGCCGACGGGCGGCACCGGGTCATCGTCCCATTGTTCGACCGACTGATAGGTCGTCTGGTGAAACCACACGGCGTTGACGAGGGCCAGGACCAGCAGGATGTTCTTCAGCCAGAAGTAGAAGTTGCCGTAGAACCGCATCGGGTCGCTGAAGACGAGCGCGAGCCCGGTGGAGAAGGACAGGGCCACGCCGACCATTTGCCAGGGGAACAGCCGCTTCTGCATGTCCGAACAGGAGGAGCTGAGGTTGCCCAGGCCGGCGAGCCGGAGGTCCATCATGGCGATCATGCCGGCGAACACGCTCATCCCCACGACGTGCGAGGTCAGGAGGAACGGGTAGCCGTAGATGGATTCCCGGATCGCGATACTGCTCGGCAGGGCGGCGATCGCTTCAAAGACGGTCCGAAGAGACACGAATAGAGGCTCCTGAAGTTAGGTGCGATCCGCAGGGCGGGTTACTTGACGACGCACCGGGGGTTCGGCTCTCGATACACGGAATGGCAGTTTTCGCACGCGGCGGCCACGTCGTTGGTCGTGTCGCTCGCGAGCTCGCGGTTCTTGGACTGCGCCGCCTTGTACATCGCGCGTGAGGCCGTCAGCAGCTCCTGGGAATACTTCTGCCAGTCGGGCTGTTTGAGGGGCACGGGCCTTCCGTTCTCGCACAGGCGGCCCGGCATGTTGATGAGCGTCACGGTCTCGGCCAGTGCGAGCGCGCTGTTCTCGACCGTCTGCCAGCCCGTGTAGATGTTCGAGAAGGTCGCCGTGGCACCGGAGCCGCTCTCGGCCTTCTTGGGGGCCGCCGGATCGGCGGACTGCACGTCGAAGAGGATGTTGGCATTCGGGAACAGGATGCCGCGCATGATCTGGGCGAGCGATCCATGGGGCTGTGGCGCCGGAGCCTGGGCCGCGGCGATGTCGAGGAACAAAATCAGCCCGAGCAGTACACTGAACATTCGCATGGAGACCTCCAGCTGAATCGGACGTGGCCCGAACCAGCGACGGCGCGCAGCATGTCCGTCAACGGTATGGGCATCCAACAATCTACTTGAAAATACAACAATGGGCACGTGAAGAACATCTGACAGTTCTCCCACATGCCGTTCATCAATGCGCGTGCTGAGCCCGTGTGCGGAGCGTCGCAGGTCGGCGCCGTCATCCGCCGTGGCTACCGGGACTCTGTGGAGGGAGAAGCATCCATCCTAGGAGGGCGATCCTCGAGTGGTTCGCCAGTCGCTCCGGCTGGCAGATTCTACGACATCCTGGGCCGCCGGATACACAGGGGCAGTGGAGCGGGTCAAAAAAGCGTGTCAGGCCGGCCCGGGGGCCGGCCTGATCGTCACGTTCTTAGCGGGGAGGCTCGGTGGTGTCCTTACCGTCTCTGGGAGCGCCGGTTCCCGACGATCCCATGAACAGCTTGCGGCCGTCCGGGTAGGTGATGTCGCGGCCGTTCGCGCGGTTCGAGCGGTCCTTGCTCTGGTAGCCGTCCACGATGATCTCGGTGCCGGCCGCGAGCGAGTCGCGCGTGACGCCGCGCCGAAGCAGCGTGTTCGGCGTCCCGCCTTCCACCATCCAGATCTGCGACTTGCAGTCCTTCACGATGCCGCTGCACTCGGAGACCTCGAGGTGAACCCAGGCGTGCGGGTTGACCCACTCGAGCTTGACCACTTTTCCCTTGAGGAGCAGCGGCCGATCGGGGTCGAACTCCGCGCCGAACGCATGATGTGCCACGACGGGCACGGCCGCCGCGATAACGAGTCCCAGTCCGCCGAGCGCGAGGATGATTCTCTTTGTCATATCAGTGTCCCTCTGAACTTCTTAGTCTAGCGTTCCAACTTCGAAGTCTCTACCGTGCGCTGCCTTTGATGCCTTTCGCGCGCTCCCCGTCGAGCAGGCGTTCGCCCTTGAGGATGCCCGTGAACGAGTGGTTGCCTTCGTGGCACGCGTATTCGTGGAGCTGCTCGCCCGCCTTCGCCATCACGAACGGAAACTCGCCGCTCCAGGGGCGCGTCCAGGTGGCGGGGTCATCGATCGTAAAGCGGTAGAGCAGGGTCTTGTCGTCCAGCCGCGAGAACCGCTCGGTGACCTTGAGGTTTTCGGTGGCGCCCCGGTAGCGGGTCTTGGTCGTGAAGTTAATCGTCTCGATGACCAGTGTGTCGCCTTCCCACGACGCGATCGAATCGCCGAGCCACTTCCGGTTCGTCGCCGGACCATGCGTCTTCGAGAACGGGATGATCCGCGCGTCGTGGTTCATCTCGACGAGGATCATCACGTGCGTCGGCGTCTGGACGATCTGCTTGAAGTTGTTGTAGAGGACCGGATGCATTGGCGGGCCAGACACGGAGCCGAAGCCCAGGATGCACCGCTCGGCGAGAGGTCGAATTTCCGGGTTGTCGTACGCGCCGCGCGTCACCGTGGCGACCTGCTCACCCGCGTCCGCGGTTGGCGCCGCGAACCGGGCCGCCTGGCGCTTGCGCGCCTCGGGCGTCGTCGGCGGGATGCGGCCGTCCGGTGGGTCCACCACAATGGACGCCCGCCGCTCGCCGTTGATCGAGAAGTACTCCTCGCCGTTGTCGATCCAGAAGTTGTTGTAGCCGCCGACGTTCCCGGATGCGCCGGTCGAGCCGTCGCCGCCGAAGGGCGGAGCGGTGCGCGTCGGATCGCTCGGGAGCGCCCGGCGCTGCCGCGCATCGGCCGCCGCTTTCTCGGCCGCTGCCGCCTGCTCCGGCGTCAGGCTCGACGCCGCGACCTGCGCGGGCCGCTCCAGCGGTGTCAGCCACGCGGTGTTGTACAGCCCCTGGATGTCGGGATCCCCCCAGGGCGTGCGGGGCGCCTTGGCGCCCCCCTGGCCGGCCACGGTGACGATGGAGAGCGCCGCGACGGCCGTGGCCGTCAGGCCGCCCCCCACCAGCGCCCGAAGTCGCTTACGCATCTCAAACCTCATCTGAATGCCCTCTCCCTGCTTATCGGGGGAGCGGGGTCTTTCGCCACTCGCCGTACATCAATTCTTCCACAAATTCGACGCATTTGAAGTCCATTAGCTGAGCATTGGGCTCCATGCGGCGGTACAGCGGAAGGCTGATTTTCCAGGGCCGGGTGAAGGTCTCCGGGTCCTCGATTGTGGCCTCGTAAAGGAGGTGGTTCGGCGAGGTCGCCGTATAGCGCTCGGTCACCTTCAGCTTGTCGCTATGGAAATTCCCCGCCCTGTCGAACCATGACTGGTCGTTGAAGCCGGTGGCGACGACGACGAACGTCTCGCCTTCCCAGCGGCCGACCGACTGGCCCATCCAGGAGTCGACGGGAGCGGGCCCCGGGTCTTTCATGAAGATGTTGCGGACGGCGCCCGCGTACTCGATACGCGATGAAAAACTGGCTCTGGCTCTGGAAGATCTGGAACGGAAAGGGCATGTAGGTCGCCCGTGGCACGCCCGGGAGGTAGCACTTGATCTCCGGGTCCCGTTCCAGCCACTTCTCCTGGTTCTCTTTCTTCTTGGCGAGCGCCTCGGGCTTGTACGGGATTTCGTCGCCGTCGACGATGCCCATGCCGCCCGGGACCGAGCCCACCGCGCCGAGATACATCACTTCCTTGGTCGGTACCGGGACTACCGGGCCCGGACGCATGGCCATCGCCGCCTTCGCCACGTGAGCCTGAATATCGTAATTGGCCGTGCCGAGAGCCTGCCAGATGCCGTTCAGATTCGGCCGTCCGTCAGCAAGGCGCGGCGCCTTGTACGTGTTGGCCTGGGCCGCCTGTCCGGCGACCGGTCGGTCGGTGATTGAGAGAGCAGCCAACGCTGCGCAGAGTGCCAGCGCCGACCCGCCAAGTGCCCTGTGCATGATGACTGGTGTCCTCCTACAGGCGGCGAGTATACGCCGGAATTGTCGCTCCCGTCCGACCGGTTGGATTTCGGCCTCCGGAATGTGACGACCCGGCAAGTTAGTGGTTGACATGCCCCAGCCTACGCCTGAGTATCAGCCGAGATCTGGGGTGCATTAGAGCACAAAGGGCGCCGCTCGTCCTGCCCAAATTGCGTGAGGGTCAATCAGCTCGAGGTCAGAATCGCGACAACCCGAACGGAGGACTACCCATGCGTCGAGTTTTGCAATGCGTCGCGGCTGTGGCGTTCGCACTGGCCCTCGGTCCAGTGAGCGCGGCAGCCCAGGAAGCGGCGAGCATCGTCGGTGTTGTTCAGGACTCGTCGGGCGGTGTGCTGCCCGGCGTCACGGTCGAAGCGGCAAGCCCGGCCCTCATCGAAAAAGTGCGTAGCGCGGTCAGCGACGACGCGGGCCGCTTCGCCATCGTCGGCCTCCGGCCGGGCGAATATTCCGTGACCTTTAGCTTGACCGGTTTCAAGACCATCCGCCGCGAGGGCGTGATCCTGGCCGGCGCGTTCGCCGCCACGGTGAACGCCAACCTCGAGGTCGGCGCGCTCGAAGAGACCATCACCGTGACGGGCGCGTCGCCCGTAGTGGACCTCCAGAGCACGCAGAACCAGTTCGTGGCAAACCGCGAGGTGCTGGACGTGCTGCCGGCGACCCGGTCGATGCAGGGCGGCGCAGCCCTGGTCCCCGGCGTCAGCTTCTACAGCCAGGGGTTCGTGAGCACCATGTCGGTGCACGGATCCGCGACGGCCGACCAGCGCATCTACTTTGACGGCATGCGCATCGGGCAGAACCTGACCGGCACCGGCAGCCAGGCCAACGGCACCGGCGTCAACGACCTGGCGCAGGAAGAGCTCGTGTACGACGCCGGGTCGCAGTCGGCGGAGACGGCGCTTGGCGGCGTGCGCATGGACTCGATTCCCAAGGAGGGCGGCAACCGCTTCGCCGGGTCCGAGCGTTTCTTCTTCTCGAACGGCGCGCTGCAGCAGGACAACGTCCCCGACGATCTCCGTCAGTACATCGCGGAGGGCGACGAGCTGCGGACCCTCTGGAACATGAACGTCTCGCTCGGCGGTCCGATCAAGCAGGACAGGCTCTGGTTCTTCACCGCGTTCCGCCTCTCGCAGACCGACAACTACGTCGCGAACATGTACTTCGCCGACGGCAGCCGGGTGAACCGGAACAGTGCCGTGGCGCCGAACGCGCAGCTGAGGCTCACGACGCAGCTCACGAAGAACAACAAGTTCCGCATGGCGTACTACAACTCGAACGGCAATACACAGCGGTACGACGTGGGCTGCTCGGCGACGAGCGGCAACCGTGTGTCGTGCGTCTCCCCGGAAGCGTCCTATCAGCTGCCGACCCCGATCCAGCAGTCGGGTGACGCGAAGTGGACCTCCACGCTCACCAACCGCCTTCTCCTCGAGGCGGCACAGTCGTTCGGCGTCGCCAGCTACCGGTTCAACTATCAGCCCGAGGTCGGGCCGCTCGACGTCATGAACCTGGACAGCGCAACAGGCTGGCGCACGGTCGCGTCCGCGACCGCATCCCAGAACTATGTGAGCACGGTGTGGAACAGCAGCGCCAAGCTGTCGTACGTGACCGGGTCGCACAACATCAAGGGCGGGATCAACTACGAGTTCGGCGACGACCAGAACTACATCGACAACCGCGCGTTCATGTCGACGCTGACCTTCAACAACGGCGTGCCGGTGTCGGTCACCGTGCGCAATACACCGGTGACCCGGTACAACGACCTCAACGCCGACTCGGGCGTCTTCATCCAGGATCGATGGACGTCCAGGCGCCTGACGATGTTCGGAGGCGCGCGCTTCGACTGGTTCGACGCGTCGTACCCGGCGCAGCAGGCCGACGCGAACCCGTTCGTGCCCGCACGCGATCTCCCCGGCAAGTCCTGCCAGCCGTGCTTCCAGGACTGGTCGATCCGCGCCGGCGCCTCGTTCGACCTGTTCGGGAACGGCAAGACGGCGGTCAAGACGTCGATCGGGAAGTTCCTGCAAGCGAACGCTCTCGGGACAACCTCGTCGCTGAATCCGATGGCCGGGCAGTCGAACGTACGCACCTGGCGGGACCTGGACGGCAACAAAAGGGCGGTGAATCCGGACGGCAGCATCCAGTTCAACGAGATCGGACCGACGACGAACGTCAACTTCGGATTGCCGGCCGGCTCGCTGCAGATCGACCCGAATCTGGTGCGCGGCAACAACTGGGAAGAAACCGTGTCGGTCCAGCACGAGCTGTTCCCGAACATCGCCATTACCGGTGGCTACTACCGGCGGCAGTTCTACCAGGAGGCGTGGTCCAACAACACCCTGCTGGATCCGGAGCTCGACTACACGCCGTTCACCATCCGCGGGCCGTCGCACCCGAACCTGCCGAATGGCGGCGGGGAGCTGATCACACTCTACAACCTGAACCCGAACAAGCAGGGCCAGGTCAACAACGTCCGGATGAACTCGGTGAACAACACGCGGGTGTACAACGGCTTCGAGATGAGCCTCAATGCGCGGCTCGGAAAGGGCTTTGCCTTCGGCAGCATCACGACCGAGCGCACCGCCACCAACGATTGCGTGGACACCTCGAACCCGAACACCTGGCGCTTCTGCGAGAACGTACCGGGCTTCCGGACGCTCTACAAAGCGTCGGCCGCCTATCGGTTCCCGTACGAAATCCAGGTCGCCGGCACGTTCCAGGCGCGTCCGGGAATCCCGGTCGGCGCGGAATACACAGTGAGCAGCGCTATTTCAGTGGCGAGCGGCGGCGTGCCGCTGACCGGCGGGGTCAGCAGCATCGTGGTGGACCTCGTGGATAACAAGACGATGTACTACGACTACGTCTACACGAACGACCTCCGCTTCTCGCGCATCTTCCGGGTCGGCCGGACGAGACTGCAGGGGTTTGCCGAGATCTTCAACTTCGTGAACTCGTCCACGATCTTCACGCGGAACGAGACCTTCGGGGACCAGTGGTACAACCCGATCGACCTCGTGACGTCGCGCCGGTTCCAGTTCGGGTTCCAGGTCGACTTCTAGACGGGCTTCGGGCTTCAGACTCCAGGCTCCAGGGGCTTCGGGCTCCTGGGGCTCAGAGTCTGAACTCCGAGAAGCCCAAGCCCGAGGACCCGGAAGCCCTAAGTCTGCGGCCCCAGAAGCCCGGAGCCCGAGGCCTCGAGCCCGTAGCCCCAGAAGCCTGGAGCCCGGAGCCCGAAGCCGTTTTATACTAGAGGTCCACTTTCGAGGGTCTGTTGTGGAGGCCGAATGAGTATGCGTGTGGCGCTTCGTTCCCTCGTAGCGGCGGGATTCGTGCTGGCGGCGGCTTCGTCCGCGGCTGCGGCACCCACGTTCTCCAAGGACGTGGCGCCCATCCTTTACAAGAACTGTGTCGAGTGCCACCGGCCGAGCGCTATGGCGCCGATGTCGCTGATGACCTTCGATGATGCCCGGCCGTGGGCCCGCGCGATCAAGCAGAAGGTCGTTCGCCGCGAGATGCCGCCGTGGGGCGCTGATCCCGCCGTGGGCAAGTTCTCGAACGACGTCAGCCTGAGCCAGGCGGACATCGATACGATTTCGGCGTGGGTGGACGCGGGCGCAGCTGAAGGCAACCGCGCCGAGCTTCCCAAGGCGCCGGTGTTCGCCGAGGGCTGGTCGATCGGTCAGCCCGACCACGTCTTCAAGATGATCAAGCCGTTCACCGTTCCGGCAGACGGCACGGTTCCGTACGTCTACATCACGGTCCCGACGAACCTGAAGGAAGACATCTGGGTCCGCGGCATCGAGCTCCGGCCGAGCGATCGCCGCGTCGTCCACCACATCATCAGCGACATGGTCGAGGACGATGGCAAGCCTGAGAGCGGTGAGCCGCGTCTCGCCAAGGACCGGGAACGCAAGGAGATCGGCGGCGTTGGTGGCCTGGTGCCGGGCCGTCTCTACGGCGTGTTCGAAGAGGGCGTGGCCCGCAAGATTCCGGCGGGCGCCGACATCGTGCTGCAGATGCACTACACGACGATCGGCCAGGCGGTTGTCGACCAGACCGAGATCGGCGTGATCCTCGCCAAGGAGCCGCCGTCGCGGCTGCGCGTCGAGGGCGGCGGCCAGATGCCGAACGTCACGTTCGTTATTCCGCCGAACCACCCGAACTACGAGGTGACGGCCAAGAAGGTGATGGACAAGGACACGTACCTCACGCAGGTCTACCCGCACATGCACGTGCGCGGCAAGTCCGTGCAGTACAAGATCCTCTTCCCGGACGGCCGCGAGGAGATCGTCCTGAGCGTGCCGAAGTACGACTTCAACTGGCAGACAAGCTACCGTCTGGCTGAGCCGAAGTTCATGCCCAAGGGCTCGACGCTCATGGTCATCGGGCACTTCGACAACTCGAAGGGCAACCGCTACAACCCGGATCCCGAGAGCGAAGTGCGCTGGGGCGATCAGACCTGGGAAGAGATGCTGATTGGCTACTACAGCACGACGGACGCGCCGAGGAGCAACCCGGCACCTACAGGGGCTCAGCAGCAGTAGCAATTTACAATTTACGATTTACGATGTGAAATTCGTACAAGGCCGGCTCTCGGAGAGAGAGCCGGCCTTTTGTTTTCGTGGAGGTTTAATGCGCGCTGCGGTGGTTGTTTCGGCCGTACTGCTGTTGTGGGCACCGGTGGCGGAGGCGCAGGCGCCTGATGGCCGCGCTGTGTTCGAGAAGGCCTGCGCGGCCTGCCACACGGGCGGGGATCCTCGTGCACCCACCGTCGAGGCGCTGCGGCAGCGCACGCCGGAAGCCATCGTGGAGTCGCTCTCGGCGGGCCTGATGCGCCAGCAGGGCGCCGCGCTGGCAGACGCCGAACGCCGTGCCGTGGCTGAGTACCTTTCCGGTCGCGCCATCGCTGGCGCCGCCGCCACGTCGGCCGCGGGCCGGTGCGCCGCTCCGGGGGCCTTCGACGCGAGCCGAGGTTCCAGCTGGACCGGCTGGGGGCCGTCGCTGACCAACGCCCGATTCCAGGGCGCCGAGGCCGCTGGCCTGACTGCCGACACGACGCCGAAGCTCACGCTGAAATGGGCGTTCGGGCTTCCGGATGCCACGTCGGCGAGGGGCATGGTGACGGTCGCCGGCGGCCGCGTGTTCTTCGGCGGCGATGGCCGCGCGGTCTACTCCCTGGATGCGCGCACCGGCTGCACCGTGTGGCGCATCGAGGCAGGGGGACCCGTCCGAGCCGCTGTCGTCGTCGGTCCGCGTCAGGGCGGCGGTACGTCGCTGTACTTCGGGGATGCAACGGCCACCGTATACAGCGCGGATCCCGACGACGGACGCGTGCTGTGGTCCACGCGTGTCGACACACATCCGAGCGCCCGAATCACCGGGTCGCCTGTCCTCTTCGAGAACCGGTTGTACGTGCCGGTGTCGTCGCTCGAGGAGGGGCAGGGGAGCAACGCCAAGTACGAATGCTGCACGTTCCGTGGCAGCGTCGCGGCGCTGGACGCGGCGACCGGCCGGCTGATCTGGCAGACACATACCCTCCCGAGAGCCGAGCCGATCGGCAAGAACCGCTCGGGCGTCACGCGCTGGGGCCCATCGGGCGCCGCGATCTGGTCGGCGCCCACCGTCGATCCGCGCCGCCGCCTGGTCTACGCCACCACCGGGAACATGTACACGGAGCCGCAGCAGGCGACGAGCGATGCCATCCTCGCGTTCCGCATGGACAACGGGGCGGTCGCGTGGACGGCACAGGTCACGCCCCAGGATGTCTTCGTGGTGGGCTGCGGGGCGACACCCGGTGCGAACTGTCCGGAAGAGAAGATTCTCGGGCCGGACTACGACTTCGGCAATTCGGCGATGCTGGCGACGCTGCCCGGCGGGCGCGAGCTGCTGCTCGTTGGATCGAAATCGGGCATCGGCTGGGCGCTGGATCCCGATCGGAAGGGCGCGGTCGTGTGGCAGTACCGCGCCGGGCAGGGGAGCGCGCTCGGCGGCATGGAGTGGGGATCCGCATTCGACGGTGAGCTCGTCTACTTCCCCGTTTCCGACGTGCTCGGGAAGGAGCCTGGCGGCCTGGATGCGGTGAAATTCGCGACGGGCGAGCGCGCCTGGTACGCGCCGCCGGCTCCGCTCAAGTGCGGCGCGCGAAGCCGCAGCTGTAACGGCGCGCTGATGGCAGCCATCTCGGTCATCCCCGGAGTGGTGTTCGCAGGTTCGTTCGACGGCGGCATCCGGGCGCACTCCACGAAGGACGGCTCGGTCATCTGGGAGTTCGACACCAACCAGACGTTCGAGACCGTGAACGGCGTCGCAGCGAAGGGCGGTACAATCAACGGCCCCGGCCCGGTCGTCGCCGGCGGGATGCTCTACATCAACTCGGGCTACGCAAGCTTCGGCGGCCGCGGCGGGAACGTGCTGCTTGCTTTCGGCGTCGAGTAGCGCTCGGGCCGTGTGGCGCGCGGTTACGCGCGCCTCCAGCCGATGCACCGCTCGACTTCAGGATTTCTTCTGCGCCGGTACGCGTTGAACCCAGCGGTACGGCTTCGAAGAGTTTTTCCAGAACACCTTCTCCATCGCCGTGGGTCCCTTGGTCTTCACGTACGCGCGTGAGACGCCGATCACGTTCGGATACGAGTTGAACTCGACGCCGTCGGACTGGGGCCAGTCGCTGCCGAACAGGATCCGGTCCTCGCCGAAGACGTCCCACATCTGGTCGAGCCAGTCCTTGTAGGTGTTCACGTCGGTCGACACCTTGCCGTTCACTGGGCGCACGACCTCGGACAGCTTGGCGTACACGTTCGGCCGCTTGCCGAGCTCCTTCATGTCGGTGACGAACTGCGCCCGGGCTGCCTGATCCGAGTAATCCTTGACCCTGTACGTGATGCCCGGAATGTGATCCAGCACCACACGAAGGTTGGCCACCCTGTCGAGCACCTTCAAGAGCGTGGCGGGTCCCGTCAAGCCGTAGCTCGGCGTGTCGATGTCGATGCTGCAGTCGGCGTCGGCCAGGCGCTTGATGTTGGCCATGTACTCCGGCTTCGAAAGGCCATCGCGTAACCCGCCCTCGCGAACGCCGAGGAACATCTTGTTCTGGGCGAGCTTCTGCAGGTTCTGCGGGAAATCCGCGGCGTTCGGGTCGAGCCGGCCGACCACGCCGATGATGACCGGATTGTCCTTGGCGACGTCGAGCAGCCAGAAGTTGTCCTGGAGCGTGGCGGCCGCCTCGACGATCACGGCGCCGACGACGCCGAAGGGTTCCGCAACGAGGTTGAAGCGGTTGGGCAGCGCGATGTGGCCCTGCGGCGGCTCGCCGCCCCCCGGCATGTCGCGCGGATAGCCCATCCCGCCTGGCCGGCTCTTGTCGAAGATGTGGATATGAGTGTCGATGACCGGGAACGGCGAAAGGACCTCTGCGCGCTCCCGGGCGGCCTGCTCGGGCGGCACGCGCTGCGCCTTGATCGCGGTTTCCAGCGCGAAGGGCAGCGCCGCGAGAGATCCGATGAAGTGCCTGCGACTGAACGGGACCGTCATACGCCTCCTACGAGAGGAATAAACAATAAGGATTTCGCTGCATGCTCGCACTGGCGAGGCGGAAAGTAAAGATGTGGGCCGCTCTCGATGCTATTGCGCCCTGGTGTACTGCCCCGTCCCGAGCCGGCGGAATGGGCCGCCATCGACGGAGAATTCTTCCGTGATTTCGAACGCAGTCTCGGACGTTACGGCGATCACGCGGCGCAGCTGATACGTGCGGTTGCTGGCGCGCACGGGTGAGGTCTGGAAGACGATGGCGAGCGGGCTCTGCCAGCTGGCGACGCTCAGCAGCTCCACGCCCTCGGGCCGCCGTTCGAGAAACGCGAGCGCCTTGGCATCAGGGTCGAACCCGATCGAGATGTTCTCCCGGTACGGCTTGCCGTTGACCTGGCTGTCGACCTGCCCCGTGATGAAGTTCGCGCCCGCGCCCTTGCTGAACGTCGCCGTGCCGTCGCGGCTGCCGACGCTCAGCGGCGGAAACTCACCGCCCAGGTACTCGAACGTCCACTTCCCGAGGAAGTACGCCGCGCTCTGCTCGACCTGCGGTTGAACCACTTCCTGCCGGCCGCGCCGCTGGAGTGCGAGTGCCACGTCGAAGTTCTGGGGACCAATGGCCAGCGACCCTGCGCCGGTTGCGCGATTGGCCTCTACGAGGAGATCGCCTTTGACCACCACCAGACCGAGCTTGGACTCCGCCGTCGCCTCGAACGTGATCCGGTTGCCGGCGACGGTGACGCTCTTAAGAGGCACTTCACCGATCCCGCCAAGGCCGGTGGTGTTCCCGGAGTACGTGTCGCCCTTCTTCACAAGGGTGATGATGAACGCGCTCTCGGCGCCCGTCGCCGGCTTGATCGTGCCGCGCCAGTTGCCGGAAATGGGATCAGCGGCTGGTGCCGTTTGCTGCCCGATCAGGCCGATGCCGAGCAGGGCGATAAGAGCCGATGTTGCGAAAAGATGTCGCATGGCGGTCATCATACTTTAGGGCTCGCGGGGCCCCACCCCCGCTCGCAGATCACGCTGCATTCGAGTCCCTCGGCCTCGAGCGTAGACTCTCGGCCTCGGGTGTCGGTGCGGGGCCCCACCCCCGCTCGCGGATCACGCTGCAGTCGAGCCCCTCGGCCTCGAGCGTAGACTCTCGGCCTCGGGTGTCGGTGCGGGGCCCCACCCCCGCTCGCAGATCACGCTGTAGTCGAGTCCCTCGGCCTCGAGCGTAGACTCTCGGCCTCGGGTGTCGGTGCGGGGCCCCACCCCCGCTCGCGGATCACGCTGCAGTCGAGCCCCTCGGCCTCGAGCGTAGACTCTCGGCCTCGGGTGTCGGTGCGGGGCCCCACCCTCGCGGATCACGCTATCCGGAGGGCGCGGAGGAGACGGAGGGAACGGATTTCAACACGAAGACACGAAGACACGGAGAACACGCGACCGGCCCGCACAGCGGGCCGAGCGGGCGAAACGAGCCAGACAAACGCAACATCAGGCACGGCAGGGTTGCGCTTGCCTGGTTCGTCCGCCCGCTCGCACGGCCGGCCTTGCCGGCCGTCTGGTCGCGTGCTGGCCTCTCTCCGCGTCTCCGTTTCTCCGTGTGAGATCCGTTATCTCCGCCCTCTCCGTGATCTCTACTTGCGGGGCTGCGACTGGACTTTCTCCTGAAAATCGAGCTCGGTCTTGAAGAGCGCCGTGCCCGTGCGGATCGGATCGCCGAGCTCGATGTAGGGCTCGCTTTTCAGATCGAATGCCGGCCACGCCGGCAGCCCGGTCCCGTTCGGATCGCCACGGGTAACGAAGTTGGCCCAGTAGCTCGACATCTGATCGGCCAGCCGCCGATCGACGTCCGTGTAGGCGAAGCCCGCCTCGCGCGGGTCCACGCCGAGCACGTTGAACACATACGGAATCTCGGCCGCGTGAAACGCCCGGAGCTCGCTGGCGCGCGGACTCGGAGGCACGTGGCTGAAAAGGTACAGATACGCGCGCTGCCCGGCCGTCACCGTATGGCGCGCCCATGTGCGCATGTGCCACGAGAAGGTCGTGTCGCGGCCCGCTGCAAGGAGCGCGCGGGCGATGTCGGCCTCGCTCCGGACGTCGTACGCCTGCTCGAACTCCTTCGCCAGGGCTCCGTACTGCGCAGCCACGCGCTTCCTGAACTCCTCCATGGTCGTCGGCAGGTTCGTCCCGCCCCCGAGCGTGGTCATCTCGTCCGCGTTCGACCCGAGGAGGACTGGCACCTTGAGCTGCAGCTTCTGGCGGAAGACGTCGCGGATCTCATAGGGCAGGACAAGGCCGTCGATCGTTTCCTGCGTGCGGAACCCCGGCACGGCGAGGAGCTTGTCAGCCGGCACCTGCCGAAGTGCCGCGATGGACTCCACGCCGGCGGCCTTCACGAAGTTCGCGCCGATGGTCTCGGCCGAGACGACGCCGTCCCGATCCACCTTGAGGAACGCACCGCGTCCGAACCGTCCCCCGCTTTCGCCCACCGCCCGGTGGAACAGCCCTGTTGACAGCGGCGTCGCGAGCAGCGTATTCACGCTCCACGATCCAGCAGACTCACCGCCGATCGTGACGCGCCCGCGGTCGCCGCCAAACGCGCCGATGTTCTGCTGGACCCAGCGAAGCGCGGCGATCTGGTCGAGCACGCCGTAGTTGCCCGAGGTGCGGTTCGACAGGTTGGCTGGCGTGGCATTGAGCGGCGCTTCGGCCGTCAGCTCGCGGTGCGCAAGGTAGCCGAACACGCCGAGCCGGTAGTTGACCGAGACGACCACGATGCCCTTACGGGCCAGCGGCGGCACCGTCGCGGACGTCGCTGGTGCTCGAGCCGCGCGTGAGCGCGCCGCCGTGGATCCAGACGAACACGGGCAGGCGCTGCCGATCGCCGGCCTTGACCGGCGTCCATACGTTGAGCGAGAGGCAGTCTTCGCTGAGCGGCCGCATCGGCCTGACGTAGACCGAGCCGTTCGGATACTGCGTCTGCTGGACACTCGGGGCCGTACTCGGAGCCGTCACGCACGCTGGTCCATGGCGCCACCGGTTGCGGCGGGCGCCAGCGGAGGTTGCCAACAGGCGCCGCGGCGTACGGAATGCCCCGGAAAGTGCGCACGCCGTCGGTCGAAATGCCCGAAACGAGGCCGCTGTCGATCTTCACCACATCGTCGGCGGCGTCGAGCGGCAGCAGCGCTGCGGCGAGAGCGGCGGCGGTTGCTGCGAGAAGGCGGCGCACCATCACCGGGCGGCAGCGGCCGTCGCCGCAGGCACGAGCGCAGCCTTCTTGTGCGCGTCGAAGAAGTCGAACAGGCCGGGGAAATTCGGTGCCACGACGTTGCTGTGGTTGCCGCCAGGCACCTCGATGTACTGGTACACCACGCCGAGCTCTTTCAGCTTCGCCACCATCATGCGCGAGCCCTGGACGTTGACCGTCGGATCCGCGTCGCCATGCACCACGAACTGCGGGATGTGTTTGATCCGCTCGAGCGTCGCGGGTGCGCCCGAGCCCGCGTACATTCCCAGCGCGGCCCAGATCGTCGGGAACTTCGGCGCCATCTTCCAGGTGCCGATGGCACCCATCGAGTGGCCCATGAGGTAGATCCGGTTCTCATCCACCTTGTACTGCTGCCGCACGAGCTCCAGCACCTTCATGACGTCCTGCTCGCTTCGCTCCTGCACGCGGCGTGTGTTCGGGATCCGCGGGCGGGTTGCCGACGCCCCAGCCGTACGAGCCGTCGACGCGATACCCGAGCGGCGCGGCGACGATGTAGCCGCGCTGTTCGGCGAGCTTGGGGAACGTCCGGTCGTAGTTCTCGAAGAATGAATCCTCGGTGCCGCCGAGGCCGTGGAGCGCGACGATTAGCGGATAGGGCTTCGATCCGTTGTAGGCCGTCGGCACGTACATCCGGTAGGGCATGATCTCGCCGGCCGAGGCGAGTGGGTAGTGGCGCTTGAAGTCGCCGGTCTTTCCGGCGAACGCGTTCTTGCCGGATCGCGCCGCCGCGGCCACGGTCTTCGGCCGCCGGGAAATCGCGGTCGGGATCGAAGGTGCTGAGCTCGAGCCGGCCGCGGTTGACGTTACGCATGCGGTCGACGGGGTAGAGGATGTCGGCGCGCACGGCTTCCGGCGCGCGCGCGGCGTCGGCTTCGAGCTTCGCGACGAGTGCGTTGAGGCCCTTCCGAAGGCTCACGGTCAAGACAGCGCGTGCCGAGCTCGCGTCGCCGTCGAGCACTTCGATGGCCAGCAGGTACGTGCCATCGGCGACTCCCGCGACGTCGAGTGCGAACGGGTAAGGTGAGTCACGCAAGTCGCGGCCGACGCCGTCGAACACACCAAGGTCCTTGACGAGCGCTGGCGGGCTCGAGGGCGCTTGCGCGGGACCAGCCGGCCGCGCGCGTAGAGCCACTTTTGCCGTGAGCGGCCGCTCGAGTTTGATGGACGGGCTGTAGATCTGCTCGAGCCGGACTTCGTATGGCTGCGACGAGTCCACGACCACCCGGTCCGATCGAATCGCGAGCGACGCGGCATAGTCCGCGGCATCAGTCCACGGCCGGCCGGCGAGCAGAGACGTGCCCTTCGCGAGCAACCGCCGGACCTCGCCGGTCTTTCCGAGCCGGCTCGCCTCGGCCAGCTCGCGGTCGACGGCATCGATCTGAGCCTTCAGCTCGCCCTCGGGCCGCACGGTCGCCTTGCGGCTGTTGTACCTGACCCGGAGCGACTGCAGGCTGGTCAGCGCCTGAGCGCTCGCAGCAGCCGGGATGAGAACCACCAACGCCCAGATCGCCAGCGCTCGAAACAGCTTCATAGACACCTCTTGGAACGGTTGGGGGGATGGTACACGAACTGACGCTGGGGGTGCGGTGCTCGGTTCCCGGTGCTGGGTGCCGGTTCACAGCTCGGTTCTTGGTTCTGGGTGCTGGGTCCAGGCTGTCGCCGGTCTGGTTCCCAGTAAAAGAGGTTTGCGCCTGCGGCTATCCCGAGCCGAGGACATGCAGATCCGAGGCGAGGGATCGGCGTCAGTTCGCGCCGGGGGTGGGGCCCCAGCGCCAAGTGAGAGAATGCTGGCACCGCGCCGTCGACAGGGCCGCCGGGCCCGGCCGACTCCGGGCGCGCTACTGAGCGACGTAATCCAGATTCACTTGCAGCGGGTAACGCTGCGGAACCGGGATCGCGAACTCGTCGGGCGGCGCGGGCGTGGCGACGATCTCGATCTTGGCGCCGGCCGGCAGCTCGATGGGCTCCGCGAGCCAGTACCGCCGGTACCACTGCGGCTGCGCGGATCGCAGCTGCAGGAGGGGCACCCTGCGTCCGCCTGCGACGATCGCGTGGACGTCCACCGTCTTGTAGGCCTGATCGAAGCTCGGACGGAGGGCGACGATGCGTGAGGCGGTCTTGAAGGTGCCTGAGAACGTGTGCTTCTCCGCGCCCGACTCGCCGGACGTAGGGCCGTTGATGCTGAGCGCCTGCAGCTCGCGCCCGGACACCGGTGCATCGGTCAGGTAGAGGCCGACGGTGCTCTTGTCGGCGCGCGACTCCTGTTCGTCCTGCCAGTGCTTCTTGTAGTGGATTTGCAGCTTGAGCTGTGCGCCCGCCGGGATCTTGAAGGCCGCGCCGCTCGGAGCGGCGGTCGCTTCGTGGCCAGGGACCCACGCCGCAAGCACGGGGCCGTTCTCCACCGACACCACGGCGTCCCGCACCATCGATGTGCGGCCGGGCAGCAGGTCGGCGGCCTTCACCCATTTGACCTCGGTGAAGCCGGTCGGGATCAGGAACTCCTTGGTCTCTTCCATCGTGCCGGCCGGCAGCGTGTGCTCCGCCGGCATCGCGAGCTTCACGTCCGGTTCGCCGCCGCGCCACTGCGCCGGGGGCGGCGCAAAGGTTGGGGGATCCTTGGCCAGGTCGCCCTGCGGCGTGCCGCCGACCGCCCAGGTCACCAGGACGTCCAGCTCGCGCGTGGGCAGCGGGTGCCCGGCTTTCACGGCGGGCCCGAGCATGTCGGGGTACCACGGCGGCATCTTCTCGCCGACGAGCTGCTCGCGGATCGACTCCGCCCAGGGGATCGCGTCCTTGTACGACATGAGCGACATCGGTGTCGGCCCGCCCTCGAAATGGCACTGGCTGCACCGCTCGCGCAGGATCGGGAAGACGTGATCGTTGTAGTTGTACGGCGACGTGATGGCCTTGTGCGCTTGGGTGACCGGCGACAGCAGCGTCGCCATCACGATCGCCCCGGCCGTTCCGACCGCCGCCGCGAGACCGACGTTAAGGCTTCGAGCCATAAGCAGTTTTGATGTCCGCGATCGCCGCGGCAAACGTGTTGTAGCTTTCGTTGAGCTTTTCGCGGTTTCCGAGATCGCCGTAGAGGTCCAGCATCCACGCCGCGAGCACCACGCGGCGGATCGCGTTGGAGGCCTGAGCGCGCTGCCGGTTCGGCAGCTGCCCGGTCGTATCTTCGAGCGCAATCGCAATGTCCTTGCTCAGCATGGTCGGCTGGTAGACGAAGCCGAACTGGCCGTCCTTGATGAGCGTGTCCACTTCCGTGCTGCACATCGAGAGCAGGCGCAGCAGCTCCGACGACACCTTGGGCAGCGTTTGCCCGAGCGCCACGGCGTCGAGCCGCGACATGGTGGGGCTGCAGTTGGTCATCGTCTCCGCTGCGTTCGATGAACCAGCAGACGTCGTAGCCATCGGCGTGGACATCGTCACGCCCGACATCGGCGGACGCGACCCCGGCGCCGGAGAGGTTTGAGCTGGTGGTGCCGAGGCCGTTGCCGTATTCGCAGGTGGCGCAGGGGCGGGTGGTGCCGCCGCTGTGGCCGGGGCCGCGGCCGGCTTCGCGCTGCGTCGTCGTCGTCGCCGGTGAAGCCGGCGGCGCTACCGACAGCGCGGGGAACGTGAAGTCGAAACGCTGTTCGGGTTCGCCCTTCTTGAAGACCAGCTTGGCGGCGACTCTGAGCGGCGTTTCCTTGCTGACGGCAGGCGGATTGGGAATCGTGGCCTCGAGCGTGAGGCCGTCGCGCGAGGCGGTGAGCGGCACGGAGGCCAGCTCACGGTTGTTCTCCTCGTGCGTCACCAGCCGGCCCGAAAACTCTTTTCCGGAAATGGGCTTGGTGAAGTTGTCGTAGAAATACATCCGGAACTGGCCCGCGCGGGGATACGTGCCCTCGAGGTGATGCCATTTGTCCGACGCCATGAAGAACTGGCCGCCGTAACGCGGGTTGTGATCGCCGTGCGCGCGCAGCGCCTGTTCGAGTTTGCGTGGCTGGCCGTTCGCGCAATTCCCCGGCTCGAGGAGCCGCGACTTGTCGGCTGCGTCCGGGCAGGTCCAGTACTTCGACACGGTGACCTGCACGAGCTCGCGCTTGTCGATGGGGCACACGCCGGGTTTCGCGGTGATCACCGCGGCGTGGTTTGGACAGGAAAACGCGAGGTCGAGCCTGACAGGTTCGAGATCCATCCTGCAGATGGGGCAGCGGCCTGGTTTGTCGTCCACGACCTCTGCGTCCATCGGACAGATATACGAGACCGGGGGCAGCTGTTCCTGCGCGTGTGCGTGCCCGTGCAGGAAGTGAAGCTGCGGGACCTGCGGCTCGGCCGTGAGGAGCAAAAGTGCGATGAGTGGGGGCAGGATTCGCCTGACAAACATGTCCTTATCTTAAGCCTTTCCCGGCAGAATCACGCCCCTTGCACCCTGTGCCGAAGCCAGGGCGTCAAGCGCGGCATTGACCTCATGAAGTGCATACGTGCGGCTCACCAGCTCGTTGAGCTTGAGGCGGCCCTCGTTGTACCAGGCCGCAAGCCTGGCGATATCGGCCGTGGGCGACCCTGATCCATAGACTGAACCGATGACCCGCTTGTCCTGCATGACAAACGGGAACATCGGCAGCGACGCCACGGCGTCGAGCCGTGACAATCCCGTGATAACCACGGCGCCACCTTTTCGCGCGCCGCTGAGCGCCGCGGCCAGCGTCTCGGGCGTTCCCACCGTGTCGAACACGAAGTCCGCGCCGCCCGCCGGTGCTGTCGCGGATTGCCTCTGCTAGATTGGACGCCGCCTCAACCGTGTCCGTCGCGCCGAACTGCCGGGCAAAGGCGAGCGGCGGGGCGGTCCGGTCGAGCGCCACGATCTTGCCGGCTCCCGAGATGACGGCCCCCTGCACCACGTTCAGCCCGACACCGCCCGCGCCGATCACGGCCACGCTGGCGCCCGCCGGCACTCTGGCGGCGGTTGTGACCGCTCCTACGCCCGTGACGACAGCGCAGCCGAGCGTGGCAAGGGCCTCGAACGGCGTGGTGCGGTCGACGACCACCGCGCCGGACTGGTCGAGCACCGCGTGCTGCGCGAAGCACGCTGTCCCAAGGAAGTGCGCGACATCCTGGCCCCGCACGCGCAGCCGCGTCGCCCCGGAGGGCAGCTTGTTCCGGAAGCTGGTCCGGTCGAGCCTGTCGCAGAGGACCTCGCGTCCCGCTGCGCACGACGGACACGCGCCGCAGGGCGGCGCCCAGCAGAACACGACATGATCACCAGCCTTGGTGCGGGTCACATCCGTGCCAACTTCAAGGACGACGCCAGCGCCCTCGTGGCCAAGGACGACCGGCGTCCGGATCGGCCAGTCACCCCGCGCCGGATGCAGGTCCGAGTGACACACGCCCGCCGCGCGCACTTCGACCAGCACTTCGTTCGGCCCCGGCGGCGCGAGCTCCGCCTCCTCTACCGAGAGCGGCTTCCCGCTCTCCCACAGCACCGCCGCCGTTGTACGAATTCCCAATTCCTGAATTCCTAATTCTCAATTTCAGGCGTTCGTCGCGAGCGCCTGAGCCTGGCGCGCGAGATACTAGCACCCGATCGCCGAACGTCGCAAATCGCGCATCGTCGGTCTGGCCGCGCGAGTAGCGGTAGAAAATCTGCTGAATCACGACGGCGATCTTGAAGAGCGCGAAGATTTCGTAGAACGAGATGTTCGAAACATCGCGGCCGGACTTCGCCGCGTAGCGGTCGACGATCTCGTCGTGCGTCAGCCAGCCCGGTCGATGCGTGACCGTGGTCAGCGCATCGCGCTGCGACGGCGGGGCCGTGGGTGCCCAGTAAGCGAGCAGGATGCCGAGGTCCACGAGCGGATCGCCGAGCGCGCTCATTTCCCAGTCGAAGACCGCGACGATGTGCGCGATGTCAGTGGAATCGAGCAGCACGTTGTCCAGCTTGAAGTCGCCGTGCACGATCGCGGGCCTGACGGGATCTGGCGGCAGGTGCGCGACGAGCCAGTCCGCGACCTGCTCCATGTCGGGTACCTCTGCGATCTTCGATCGGTGCCAGCGTTCCGTCCAGCCACGCACCTGACGCTCGACGAAGCCCGCCGGCTTGCCCAGCGCCGCGAGCGAGGGCTCGGTGATGTCTACGGCGTGCAGGGAGGCCAGCGTGTCGACCATCGCCTCGCTGACCTGCCGGCGCCGCGCCGGCTGATCGACCAGGGCCGGAGGCTCCTCGTGGCGGACGACGATCCCGCGGCGGCGCTCCATGACGTAGAAGATCGAGCCGACCACGGTCTCGTCCTCGCACAAGAGATATGACTCGCGGCGCGAGCGGGAACACCGGATGGACCGCCGCCAGCCAGCGGCACTCGCGCGCCATGTCGTGCGCCTTCGGCGGCACCGGACCAAGAGGAGGGCGGCGCAGCACGAGCTCCGCGTCGCCGAACCGGAGAAGGTAAGTGAGGTTGGAGTGTCCGCCTGGAAACTGCGAGACCTCCATCTCGCGAGTCAGATCGAGCCCGGGAATTTCCTGTCCCTTCAGCTGCGCGCGAAGGTAAGCGGCCAGGCGTGGCCAATCGAGTGTCTCGGTGCCGCGGACCTGCTGCGTGTCGCCGCCGGAAGGGCCTCGCTCGCTCACGGAGCGCTAGACTATCATCCCCCCATGAACCTGGAGCCGTCGGACAAGACCAAGGCGCTGGCGCGCACGCTCGCCGCATTCATGGACGAGCACATCTACCCGAACGAGCGGACATACCATCAGCAGATGGGCGAGGGCGACCGCTGGCAGCCGATTCCAATCATCGAAGCGCTCAAGCCTAAGGCAAAGGCCGCAGGCCTGTGGAACCTGTTTCTGCCCGAAAGCCGTCAGGGCGCCGGGCTGACCAATCTCGAATACGCGCCGCTCTGCGAGATCATGGGGCGCTCGCCGCGGTTTGCCCCCGAGGTGTTCAATTGCTCGGCGCCGGACACCGGCAACATGGAGGTGCTCGTCCGCTACGGCACCGAGGAGCAGCAGAAGCAGTGGCTCGACGCCGCTGCTCGCCGGCGAGATCCGATCCTGTTTCGCGATGACCGAGCCCGACGTGGCCTCGTCGGATGCCACCAACATCCAATCGCGCATCGAGCGCGACGGCGCCGACTACGTGATCAACGGCCGCAAGTGGTACATCTCCGGCGCCGGCGATCCGCGCTGCCGGATCGCCATCTTCATGGGCAAGACCGACCCGTCGGCGGCCAGGCACCAGCAGCAGTCGATGATCCTCGTGCCGATGGATACACCGGGCATCACGATCCGGCGCATGCTGCCCGTGTTCGGGTACGACGATGCGCCGCACGGACACGCGGAGATCACGTTCGAGAACGTGCGGGTGCCTGCGGCGAACATGCTTCTTGGCGAGGGACGGGGCTTCGAGATCGCCCAGGGGCGCCTCGGGCCCGGCCGGATTCATCACTGCATGCGCCTCATCGGCCTGGCGGAACGCTCACTCGAGGCCGATGTGCACGCGCGTGACCAGGCGCGTGGCATTCGGCAAGCCGCTGGCGGAGCAGGGGACCATCCGCGCCGACATCGCCGAGTCGCGCATGGAGATCGATCAGGCGCGGCTGCTGACGCTCAAGGCCGCGCACCTCATGGACACGGTCGGCAACAAGGTGGCGCGCGGCGAGATCGCGATGATCAAGGTCGTGGTGCCGCGGACGGCGCTCGAGGTGATCGACCGCGCGATCCAGGCGCACGGCGCCGCCGGCGTCAGCGACGACTTTCCGCTTGCCGCGGCATGGGCGCACTCGCGGACGATCCGGCTGGCTGACGGCCCGGACGAAGTGCATCGCGATGCGATCGCGAGGCTGGAACTGAAGAAGTATCGAGCTGATATCCCATGCGCGCCGCGCTGGCCTTCACCCTTGTCGTCGCCACCGCGGTTCTGGCCGCGCAGCCGCCCCAGCCAGCGGTGGTGGACGTCTTCGAGACGCCGCTGGCCGACCTGCGGACGGCGATGGAGGAGAAGCGCGTCACGTCGCGGCAGATCGTGACCGCGTACCTGGCGCGGATCGCGACCTACGAGACACGCCTGCGCGCGACGATCGCCGTGAACCCACGGGCGCTGGAGAAGCCGACGAGCGCGATCGCGAGCGGGCTGCAGGACGCGTGCGCGGCCCGCTGCACGGCATTCCCATCGCGCTCAAGGACAACATCCACACGACCGACATGCCGACCACGGGCGGCGCGTTGGCGTTTCAAGGCCTCGTCCCGCCGTACGAAGCGACGCTGACCACCCTGCTGAAGGACGCGGGCGCGATCATCATCGCGAAGACCGGGATGACCGAGCTCGCCAACTGGGTGGCCGGCGCGCCGACGCCGATGCCGACCAACTACAACGCGGTCTCCGGGTTCGGCTTCAACCCGTACGACCCGCGCAGCGATCCGCGTTCAGCGCTCGGACGGGCGGCCCGCGCTGGCCACCGGCGGATCGAGCTCGGGCATCGGGACCGCGGCCAGTTTCTGGGCGGCTAACGTCGGGACGGAAACATCGGGCTCGATTCTGAGCCCCGCAAACCAGAACATGCTGGTCGGCATCAAGCCGACCGTGGGCCGGATCAGCCGCCATGGCGTGATCCCGATCACAGCGGACCAGGACACGCCGGGTCCGATGGCGCGCACCGTGCGGGACGCGGCCATCCTGCTCGGCGCCCTCGAAGGCGGTGCGCCGGATCCGAACGATCCCGCGACACGTGCCTGCACGCCGCCTCCCGGGCGGGACTACACGAGATACCTGACGGCCGGCGGGCTCGCCGGCGCGCGCATCGGCATTCCGCGGGCGTTCTACTACACGCCGTCGGCTCCTCCAGGAACCATGCAGGCGCGAGGCGGGCTGAACGACGCACAGGCCGAAGTCTTGCGCGAGGCCATCGCTGTGCTGACGGCGCAGGGCGCCACCATCGTCGACCCCGCGGACATTCCCAGCGTGACGGCCGTCGATCCCAAACGCAACGTGCTCCTGTGGAGCATCTGCTCGGGCGCCACTCAGGGCCGCGGGAAGGACGAGGAATGCTCGATCGCGTTCAAGTACGGCATGAAGCGCGACTTCAACCAGTGGCTGGCGTCGCTCGGCACGTCGGCGCCGGTCAAGACACTGACCGACCTGCGCGCATGGAACACCGCGCACCGCAATGCGGGAGCGCTGAAGTACGGCCAGTCGAACCTCGATGTGTCGGACGAGATGGATCTCGAGCGCGATCGCGCGCGATACGTGGCCGATCGACAGAAGGATGTGCGGCTGACGGGGGTTGAGGGAATCGACGCCGTGATGGCACGCGAGCGTCTGGACGCCCTGCTTTTCCCGGCTTCGTCAGGTGCGGCGCTGGCGGCACGGCCCGGATACCCGACCGTGATCGTGCCGTTCGGCCTGGTGCCGAACTCGCCGACGCCGCCCTTCCCCGAAGGATTCGCGGCGAAGGCGCAGCCGTATGGAGTGAGCTTTACCGGGAGGCGCGTGCAGCGAGCCGCGGCTGCTCGAACTCGCGTATGCGTTCGAGCAGGCGACCCGCCGCCGCGTGCCTCCACCAGACTTGCGCTGACTACCTCAGACGGAACGGGACAGTACTGCAACCACGCAATTTCACTCGAGCGACCTACTTGCTGATTGTCACTTCTAAGGGAGCGAGTATGGAGGCCGGGCTGGTGGCCGCGCCAATGGGGACTGGCGTCGACACGAAGTGCGCGTAGACGGTCAGGCGATGCTCGCTGGCTGGTTGAAGTGTCGCAAACCGAAACGACGTCTGGCCCTTGCCATCGAGGTGCACGGTATAAGTGCCCGGTGCCTTGCCGAACTCCTCGATAGCGAATGCGACCGCCTTGTTCGCATCCTGGATGTGCGCCCAGCCTTGCACCGGCAGTGACCGCGCGCCGGCGCTCACTTCGTATGGGCGCAGCTCACCACTAGTACCGTTCTCGACGCGCCACGTGGCGGTGCCACGGGACGGCACGCTATAGATCAACGTCGCGGCGTCCGTGGCATTGCGGAAGGCGCCGTACGTGCCGTTGGGGGTGCCGAAGTCCCACGTCCATGGAAACGCGGCAAATGCGAGCGGGAGTTCGAACGCGATCTCGCGGAGCCGTTTGGCCGGATCGCTCACCACGATCGACGCCTTCAGCCAGGACTTGCTGCTCGGTGCGTCCAGTGTCACCCTGGCAGACACCCGGTCCTCGGGGCCCATGGCGATCACATAGTCGTATCGGACCGACACGAGCAGCGGTCCCCTCTCATCGATCTCGATCGCTGTCGGTCCAGCTGTACCCGCCGCATGACGTCGTCCAGCACTGTCCACCACGCTGAGCCCGTTGGCCCCGGAGCCAATGAACTCACTGCGGTAGTTGGCCGAGGCCACGAGCGATCCGGCCTTTTCAGAGAGCGTCAGGTTTCCCACCACGATGCCGCCTGCGTCTGCCTTCCGGTTGACGGCCAGCCCGCGCGGTGGCGGCGCTGCCACGACGCCCTCACCGTACTGCAGCTGATAGCTCTGGCGTTCGCCCGGGCCGACACTGACGTTGAAGATCACCTTGAGTGTCCGGACGCTGCCGTCCTCCCATCGAGCTCCCGCCGAGAACTGCACGGGCGTATCCGTGTCGCCCGATCGGAGGCGCGCGCGGTCCGGCTCGGCCAGCGCGCCCTTCGCTATGGGTATCTGCGCTGTTACTGGAAACTGCGTGCGCCGGATGCCGGCGGACTCGCGCACGGTGATGGTCTGGGCAACCGAGGGAACGGCGTGCGTGGCGAGGATGAGAACGAGCGGGACTAAACGCCAGGCGCCAGTCATTCGAGGACCCGGATCCGGTGGTTCTCGCTGTCGGTCACATACATCCGCCCGCCAAGGAAGCACACGCCGTGCGGTCTGGCCATCGCACACGCTGCCGGGTCGCCGTCCGGACCGTCGCCGCGGGCGCCGTTGCCGATGACCGTACTAATGCGGCCGCTCGCCAGATCCACGTGCCGAATGGCGTGGTTCTCGGTGTCCACGATCGCCAGTCCCCCGTCCGGAGTGCACGCGATGCCCTTTGGACCGTTGAACGTTGCAGCCGGCGCCGCGCCGCCGTCGCCCGAGAATCCAGTCTGGCCTGTGCCCGCGATGCGCTTCAGAAGGCGCCGCTTCGCGTCGATGGCCAGCACGGCGTTGCCTTCGCGCAGCACGAGGTACGCATTGCCGTCTGTGTCGGTGTCGATCGAACGCGGACCCTGGAGCGGCGTGCCATCGAGGGGCGCCTCGTCCGGAGCGGCGCGCCGTTCGCCGGTGCCTGCGAATGTGGTGATGGTGCCACCCGCCATGTTCACACGCCGTACGCGGCTGTTCCCGATATCGCAGACGAGCAGTTGTCCCGCGCTGTCGAAGGCAATGCTGTGCGGCTGCCGCAACTGCGCCTTCGACGCGGGTCCATCGTCGCCCGAGAAGCCCGCGACGCCTGTGCCGGCGACCGTCGTGACGATGCGCGTGCGGGCGTCGATTCGTCGAACCACGTGCGCATCGCGCTCGACGACGAACAGGTGACCATCGCGATCGAACCGGATCTCGTGCGGGGCGCTGAAGGACGCCGAAGCCGCCGGCCCGCCGTCTCCGGCGTAGCCCTTCTGGCCGTTGCCGGCGATCGTGGTCATGCGCCCGGACTTGAGATCGAGGCGCCTGATGTAGCCCGTGTCCACTTCGCAGAAGTAGAGCGCGCCATCGGGCCCTGGCACGATGCCGTACGGGTTGTTGATGGGCGACTTCAGCGCATCGACGTCACCAGGCTCGAAGCCCGCAGTGCCTGTGCCCGCGACCGTCCGCACACGCCGGCCCTGCGCCGACAGCACGAACGGCGCGGCGCCCGCGGCCGCGAGCGCCCATAAGAACTGTCGTCGTCCGTACGAATTGTCAATTCCCAACTGTAAATTGTAAATTTCTCAACACGGAAGGAACGTGAAAGCGAGTACGCCCATGACGAACCACAGGCACGCGAAGATCATGCGGTAGCCGACGTATGCACGGAAATCGATGCGCGCAACGCTGGCGCCCACCACCGCCCAGAACGGCGTGAGGAGGTTCCCCATGTGATCGCCCACGCTGAGCGCCAGAAGGCCTCGCTGCGCGGTCAGGCCCACGAGATCCGCCATCTTGACCGTGACGAGCCCCTGGATGAGCCACTGGCCGCCGCTTGTGGGGATGAAGAAGGACACCACCGTGCTGGTCACGACCGTGAGCACCGGGAACGTGTAGGCGGTCAGGATGGGGTCGAAGAGCGTGACCACGAAATCGCCGACCGACGTGAACTGGATGAGTCCGGCGACGCCCGCGTACACGTGGTAGAGCAGCACGATCGGCCAGCAGAGCGCGACCGCTTCTTTGAGTGCCCTGGTGAACCTGAACACCGTGCGGTGGAGGAGCAGGCCCAGCAAGAGGACGACGGTGTTGACGGCGTTGATGTCGAGGCTCAGGTCCTTCACGAAGAAGTGCACGTACAGCCACGCCGCGATCATGAACGAGAGCGGCAAGAGCACGAGCGGGTTGTATTCGAGCCGCTGCGCGAAGGCCAGACCTGGCGGCACGTCGTAGTTGACCGGCTCGACGGCGGCGCTGGCCTCGACGAAATGCGACACGGGCCGCACGTTCCTGGGCATGAACACGCAGCCGACGAACACGCACACCATAGGGAAGGAGAGTACGAGCGCGATGGTCGCAGGCGCCCAGAGCGTCGTGCTGAGCGGCATGATGCCGGTCGTCTTCTCGAGGAAGTGGCCCGGCGTGGCCATCAGCAGCGGGGCACTTCCAGAGAAGCCGAACTGCCAGATCGCGCCGGCGCCGGCCAGGCAGGCCAGCAGGAAGAGGAAGTCGATCGGGATCCCCTTTTTCTCGGCCTCTTTCGCAAAGTGGATCCCGATAATCGGCGAGAGCGCGATCGACAGGCCCCAGTTCAAGTACGCGACGAACGACCCGACCAGCACCGCCAGCGAGACGACGCCCACACGCGTGGTCGGAATTCGCGAGACGGTCACGATCGCGCCCCGGAAGAACGGCGTCGATCCGAGGATGAGGCTCAGCACGAGGATGAGCGTCATCTGCATCGTGAACGCGAGCAGGCTCCAGAGGCCGCGGTAGTACGCGTCGAACGTCGCGGCCACGGGGTTGCCCACCGCGAGCGCGAGCACGAACAGCACCACCATCAGCATGATGGCCGTGGTGAGCGCGTCCGGCACGATGCGCTCCATCACCCGGGCAAAGCCATCGACCCACCGGCCGCCGGCGGGATCGTCCTGCGGCGTGGTCGTCTGAGTCGTCGTCGTGCCTGCGCGTGTCGCCATCGCGTCCGCATTTAATAGCGGTGGTAGGGCTGCGTCAATAGGCGATCGCAGCGAGAGATGGTGCTTGACCGTCCACGGTATCGCGGCTAGGCTCAGCCCGACGTGACCTCACCGCCGCGCGCCGAAGCGCCCCTCCTGAGCGAGAGCCCGGAAGTCCTGCCCATTCACCGCAAGATCCTGGCGTTCTCGTTCATTGGGTGGATCTTCGATTTCTACGACCTTCTGCTTCTGAGCTTCCTGCTCGCGTCCACGACGCTCTCGGAGGACCTGCAGCTGACGGAGTGGGACGAATCGTTCCTGCTCGGCACGGCGCTGGCCTTCACAGCGGTGGGAGGCCTCATTGGCGGCGCCATGGCCGACAAGTACGGCCGGAAGCCGCTGCTGATGATCACGATTCTCGTGTACAGCGTCGGCACCTTCCTCTCCGGCTTTGCGGTGGACACGTGGACGCTCTTCGCGGCCCGTGCGATCACCGGCATCGGCGTCGGCGGAGAGTGGGCGGTGGCCCATGCGCTCGTCGGCGAGACGGTGCCGCCCAAGGTCCGCGGCCGCTACGGCTCATACCTGCAAAGCGGATCCGCCTTCGCCAGGTTCTTCGCGACCATCGTCGGGTACTCGCTCGCGCCGTGGATCGGCTGGCGCTGGAGCTTCATGATCTCGGCGCTGCCTGCGCTGATTGTCGTCCTCATCCGGCGCCAGATGCCGGAATCGGACGTCTGGGAAAGGCACAAGCGCGACACGTCGGCCGCCGGCGATCCGAGCCGCTGGACGCTCCTCGGCGAGATGCTCGGCCCCGCACTGCGCAGGACCACGGTGATCGCATTCGCGCTGACGACGGCCAACATGGCTGCCTACTGGTTCAAGACCATCTGGCTGCCCACGTACTTCTCGGGCGTGCGCGGCTTGCCGGGCGCGGAGGCGTCGAGCCTCTTTTACGCCGATCAGCTCGGTTCCGTGATCGGCTACGTCGCGTTCGGGTTTGCCAGCGATCACTTCGGAAGGCGCCCGAGCTTCGCCTTCTTCTCCTGTTTGAAGGCCATCGGCCTTCTGATGATCACGCTGGGGTGGGACGTAGTCGCGGGGAACCGCCTCGCCGTTCTCGGCTTCATGTTCGTGCTCGGTCTCGGGGAAGGCAACTGGGGCTGTATCGGCCCGCTTCTGAACGAGCTGTTTCCGACGCGGGTTCGCGGCGCGGCGATCGGTATCATCTATAACCTCGCCCGCGGCGTGCAGTTCCTGGCCCCGGTCGTCATCACGTGGGTCGCGGCACGCGCGTCGTTCGGGGCGGGCATCGCGCTCGCTGCACCATTCGCCCTTCTGGCCGGCGCCATCGTCTGGCTCCTGCCGGAGACGAAAGGCAAGAAGCTCGAGGCGCACTAGAAAGGCCCCGGGCTTCGGGCTTCAGGCTCCGGGGGCCACAGGCATCTAGCCTGCAGCCCCTGGAGCCCGGAGCCTGAAGCCCGTAGCCCTCGGGACCACGATCAAGGCTACCGGCATGAAAGCACTCGGCAGTGCATTTCTCGCGGTGCTGCTCGGCGTCGCCTGGCTCAACGCACAGGCCGGCGAGCCTCTATACGTACCCTATCGAAACGCTGTTGTTGCCTACCAGCGCGGCAATCTCGACGCCGCGGCACGCGCCATCAACCTCCGGTCGATCGAGGATCTGCACCGTGTCGCCCAGTTTGCGCTGAGAGAGCGTCCGGGCGGATCCGCGCGCGACCCCGCCGGCTTCGCCGATGAGATCATCGGCGGGCCAACTCCTGAGGCGGCGGCAATGCTGCACACGGAGATCGTGTTGCGCGGCCTCTCGACCCGCACCTTGCCGGACTCCGTGCACCTCGAGCTCGCCGAGCAGTTGATCCGGGGCATGGGCCGCGTGAGACCACGCACGGCGACGATCGATCGCCAGGAGATGGTCGAGCTCCAGCAGCGATGGTACGTGCTGGTAGCCAGCCGGTTCCTTGCGGCCACCAACCCACCAGCCGCGCAGCCATGGCTTGATCGGGGTGCGGCCCTGTCGCGTGGGGACCGCCAGGTGACAGGTGCCCAGGCCTGGCTCGAGCTTACGAGCGGAATCGCGTTCGAGTTGGCCGCGCACCTGATCGACCCCGAGTGCCGACGGCCAAGCTGCGACGGCGGGAACCCGGGGAGCCAGCGGCCCGATCGACTGAGCTTTGCCGCGGCCGCCTACCAGCGTGCCCTCGAGCGCGATCCCTCTCTAGTCGAGGCCCGGTTGCGACTTGGCCGCGTGAGGTATTTGAGAAACAGTCGCCAGGAGGCCGAGGCCGAGCTGCGGCGCGCGCTCGCCGACGCGACGACTGTGCGTCAGCGATACCTGGCTCATTTGTTTCTCGGTGAGCTGGCCCAGGTGGAGAAGGATTTTTCGCGGGCGAGGACCGAGTATGAGGCCGCGCGCGCCGAGGCGCCCCAGTTCCAGACGCCGCACATCGCCATCGGGTTCGTCGCTCAAATGTCTGGCGACGCCGCGGCGCTGAAGGACCTGTCCGGGGTCGCCGCTCGTCCCGGAGGTACCGATCGCGATCCGTGGGCCGGGTACCAGAATGGCGGCCTCGACGAGGAAACGTTCGACTGGCTTCGCGCGAAGGTCGCACGATGAAAGCGGCCGGGGCATGGCCCTCAGTCGTGCTCGTCGTGGCAACGGCCGCCGCCGCCCAGCCCACGTTCAAGAGCGGCGTGGACGCCGTGCGGCTCGATGTGTCCGTGTTGAGCCGCGGTCAACCGGTCAACGGCCTGACCGCCAGGGACTTCACCGTCCTCGACAACGGTGTGCGACAGAAGGTTGCCGAAGTGACGCGCGAGGAACATCCCATCGCCGTGACACTGGTGCTCGATACCAGCGGCAGCATGGCCGGCGACAACCTCCAGCGCCTCGTCGACGCTGCTCATGGTCTCCTCGCATCGTTGCGCCCCGAGGACACGGTGGCGCTGCTCACGTTTGGCGAGGACGTGCAGTTGAAGGTGCCGCTGACCCGTGACCGTGCCGCCGTGGCCGGGGCGCTCGACCGGTTGACCGCAATCGGCCCCACCGCCATGCGCGACGCGCTCTGGACGGCGCTTCAGCTTCGTCCCGATGATGAGTCGCGTCCCCTGGTGCTGTTGTTCTCGGATGGCCTGGATACGGCGAGCTGGCTATCGGAAGCCGACGCCGTTGCCGCGACGGAACGCGCCGGCACCATCGTGCACGTCGTCGAACTGGGCAGCCGCGACGTCGTTCGCATGCCCGGGACTGTCGGGACTCCTGTTGTCCGGTCGTCTTCGCCTCGGCCCACGGCGGCGCTCCAACGGCTCTCGCGGGCGGGCGGCGGCCGCCAGTGGTCGGCGACATCTTCCGGGGAGCTGCGCGAGCTCTTCACACGCGCGATCGACGAGATGCGGGCGCGCTACGTGGTGACGTTCTATCCGGAAGGTCCGCCCAAATCAGGCTGGCACGAACTGAGGGTCAGCGTCCCCCGAGGGGAGGTCACCGCGCGGCCGGGATACTTCGTTCCTTAGGGACAGAGAACGGGGAACTGGGAACGGGGAGTTCCCAGTGCTGAATGCTGAGTGCTAAGTGCTGACTTAGGTGCCGAGTTCTAGGTTCTGAGTTCTCAGTTCCAGGTTCTGCGCTAGCAGCGGTATGTCCCTGCTCAATGTCTGTCGATCGCCGGGTCCCGGGTCTGAGACCAGCCAGCGCCCGGCCAGGGCGCCGACGATGGCCGACAGGACCACGACCGCGACAGTTAGAGCAGTTCGCCTGGAAATTGACGTGCGCGCGGAATTCAACATGTGCGCGAAAAGCACAGGAAAGGATGAGAGAGGCATTGTCTGATTCCCCAGCAACTTAGGTGCCCATCGCCAAGCCCAATAATCCCGCCGGAAATCCCTGAAAAGTCTGCCTGACAGCGCCCGAAAGAGACCCCTCACCGAGACCTTCCCCGGGCCTTTTTAGCCCGTTCCGAGCCCCAATTTGGAGCCCCCAGCCCCGAGTCCCCAGCCCCGAGCCCCCAGTCCGAGCCCCCAGTCCCTAGCCCCCGTTCCCCGTCCCTGTTCTCCGTTCCCTGTCCCGTGTCAGCTGAGGTGAATGATCCCCCTCCGGAGCGCCACGTTGACCGCCGCCGTCCGGTCCTTGACCCGGAGCTTGGCGAGGACGTTCTTCGTGTGCACGTGCGCCGTCTCCTCGCTGATGCCAAGCGATGCGGCGATCTCCTTGTTCCGCATGCCCTGGAAGATCAACTCCACGACCTGCACCTCGCGCGGCGTCAGGTGCGGCGCCGCGGCACGCTCGGCAAGCCGTTCCTCGACTTCAGGTCCCATCGGCTGCTGGCCCGCGTGCACTTCGCGGATGACCCGAATCAGGTCGTCCGACAGCGTGTCCTTGAGCAGGTAGGTGACGGCGCCCGCCTCGATGGCTCTGAAGATGTCCTCATGCCCGTGATACATCGTCAACACCACGACGCGCGCCTTCGGGTCGACGCGGCGGATGGCGCGGATCGCGTCCACACCGCTGAGCGACCCGAGCTGCAGGTCCATCAACGTGATGTCAGGCCGGTGCTCGCGAAACAACGCGACGCTTTCTTCTGCAGAGGCGCCAGATCCCACGACCTCCATGTCGGGGTGCCGGCCGATGATGAGCGCGATGCCTTCGCGCACGATGCGGTGGTCATCGACGCAGACGATGCGGATTTTCGGTGTGGACACGGACCCTCAGGTGGCATTGGCGAGAAGGGGCACAGCAACCCGGATGGACGTGCCACGGCCCACGGCGGACCGGAGCTCGAGCTCGGCGCCGACTTCGCGCGCGCGTTCCATCATCCCCATCAGGCCGTAGTGATCGGTGGCTTCGGACGTCTGGCGATCGGCATCGAACCCGCGCCCATCATCAGAAACGTGCAAGGCGACCGAGTCGGACTCGTAGCGCACCTCGACTTCGAGCGTTCGGGGGTCTGCGTGGCGCACGGCGTTGACGACGGCTTCCTGGCCGATCCGCAGCAGCTGCTCTTCGACCTTTCGCGGGAGCGGCTGAGGCTGGCCCGCCACGGCGAACGATAGCCGGATCTCCTTGCCGAGCACTGCGTGCTCACCGGTCTCGCGAAGCGCGCCCACGAGATCACGTGACTCGAGCCGCGGCGATCGCAGATCCCAGATCGACTGGCGGGCGTCACGGATGTACTCCTCGACCTGTTTCCTCATCCGGACGACGCGCTGGCGTCCGGGGGAGCCCGGAGAGAATTCGTCGCCGAGGCTGTCGAACTGCAGGGAGACGCCGACGAGCCCCTGCAGGAGTGTGTCGTGGATCTCGCGGCTGAGGCGCGCGCGCTCGCCAAGGAGCAGCGCGAAGCGCTGGCGCACCTGGCCCATGCGGATCCGCCATGCCGCCCAGACCGCGAAGATGAGCAGCGAGAGGCAGAAGGTCCAGAACCAGGTGGTTTGATAGAAGACCGGCTGGATGGAGAACGCCCAGACGGCGGCGTCTTCGGTCCACGTCGTGCCGCGGCTGCGGGCGAGCACGCGGAAGCGGTAGTCGCCCGGCGGCAGGTTCATGTAGAACGCCTGGCGTGACGTGCCGGCGTCGATCCAGTCGGCGTCGGCGCCCTCGAGTCGGTAGCGAAACTGCGCCTTGAGCGGCGAGGTCAGGTTCAGCAGCGTGTAGTTGATCTCGAGCCTCGAGGTGCGCGGCGGCAGCACGGCGTCGGGCGCGGCCTGCAGATACCGATGATCCGCCGTGACACCCTCGATGCGCACGGGTGGCGTGACGGCCTCCCGCAGGAGCGCGTCCGGGTCGAGGAGTGTCAGGCCCCGGCCGGTCACGAACCAGACGCGGCCATCGCCGGCACGAATCGCGCGCCGGCTGTCGCTGTACGCGAAGGGCAATCCGGCCAGGCCGTCGGCCCGATCGAAGTGGCTGTACTGGGGTTCGTACGACGAGTCGGCCACGAGCCGATCGAACTCGGCCACCGCCATGCGGGTGATACCCGACGCGCTGCCGACCCACAGGCCGCCCTGCTCGTCATCCACGATCGCCGTCAGGTTTACAGGTGGAAAGCCGGCCCGGCTCTTCGCGGTTGCGAAGCGGCCCTCGGCGAATCGGCTCAAGCCACCGAGGCCGGCGAGCCAGATCTCGCCGCGCTGTCCTTCGTAGATCGCACGATAGGCCCCGCCGTCGAGGCCGTCGCCGGGCCCGTAGACGTGATGGCGCCCTTGCGCGTCCATTCGAGCGACGAGACCACTCTGAAACGCGAGCCAGACGTGCCGCTTGCTGTCGGTGAAGGCGGCGAGGACTCGCGGGTTGTCGGCGACCAGCGCGGGACCCGGCATGACCGTGCCGTCGTGGCGCCAGCGCACGAGCCCGCGATCCCGATCGTAAAGCCAGGCGCCGCCGGCGCCGTCGGACGTGATGAGCTCGATACGCCGCAAGGCCCCCGTGCCCGGCAGCAGCGAGAAGCCACGCCCGCCCCGCTCCAGCCGAGCGAGGCCCCGGTCGAAGGCCGCCCACACGGTGTCGTCGCGATCGACGTGAATCGCGGCGACGTGATCGCCTGGATGCCCGAGCGGCGGTCCGGCCGGCGCGCCCTCCGCGTTGAACCTGAGCACCTCGTTGACCGTGCCGACCCAGATGGTGCCGTCGGACGTCATGTCGACGCCCGCTACGACGCCGAGGTTCATCTGCGTGACCTTGTGCGGGGTGAGCCGGTTGAGGCCCTCCGTCGTGCCCGCCCAGATGTTGCCCTCCCGATCCTCCAGCAGTGCGTTCACGCCATCGGAAAGCAGTCCGGTCAGGGCGGTGGCGCGGGCGGTCTCTTCGCGGACGGCGCCCGCGGCGTGGCGGAGGCGCCACAGACCCTGTCCGGCAGTGCCGACCCACAGGTTCGCGTGGCGATCGACCAGCAGGCGGCGGCCTCGGCCGGGTTCATCGTTCAAACGCGGCTGACCGATGCACGCCACGCCGACAATCTGGTCGGTCACGCAAATCTCGCCGGCCGCGTTCTCTCCTATGGATCGCGCATAGCTCTCGGTGGTCAGCAGCCGCTCGAAGGGCTCCTTGTCGCGGGCACGCTTGTACACAGCAGTGGATGTCGCCGCGAAGAGATCGCCGGAACGGTCCACGTAGACAGCCTGCACGGTCCCGGCAGGCAAGCCCAGGTCGGCGGCGCAGGGCTGCCATCGTCCCTCGGCGAAGACGAACAGCCCGCGCGGGCTTGCCGCCCACAGTGCGCCGCGCGCATCCTCGGCGAACGCCGTGACGAACGGCTCGTCGGCAATCTCGTGGTACTCGGCCGTGCCGTTCTGGATGCGCGTGACGCCGCCCCGGACCGACGAGCCCACCCACAGGCTGCCGTCCCGCGCCATGTGGAGCGCCGCGACGTTGGGGTGCGCGAGCGGCGTCGCACTGAGCGCGCTCCACGGCAGAAACCGGACGCCGTCGAAACGGAAGAGGCCCTCGTTCGTGCCGACCCAGAGGTAACCCTCCCGATCCTGCGCCAGCGCCGTCACGTTGCCGGACGGCAGCCCGTCTTTCTGGCTCCATGAGGTGATGGCGAAGTCGGTGAGCACGTTCCGCAGCTCGGCCGCGCGCACGGGCAGCGTGAGCAGGCCGATCAGGAGGAGCCCGCCAGCCACGACTGGGGGAGTACGTCGGGTCACGGGGAGCGAATCTTACAACAAACTCAGGGGGTTCTCCCGGCCGTGCACCTTTTGTGCCTAACCGCTTTTGGGTAGTTGACTACGCCGGGAGGGGGACCGAAGATCGCGGCGCTTCTACGAATCTCGTTCGGGATATGCCCCGCGGCGCGAGCGGTGTATCGCGTTGTGCGTTCGGCGTTTCACGGATCTTGATGGAGGATGTTTGATGAGACCGAAGGGGTTCCTGCCGCTGGTGTTCGTAGCAATGGCCGTGGTGGCGTGGCCCACCGCCGCCGCTGCGCAGAGCGCCATCGCAGGCGTGGCAAGAGACGCCTCAGGCGCGGTCCTGCCAGGCGTTACGGTCGAGGCATCGAGCGACGCGCTCATTGAAAAAACGAAGGTCGCGACGACCGACGGATCGGGCGCGTACAGGGTGATCGACCTCCGACCGGGCACTTACACCGTGACCTTTTCGCTCACGGGCTTCCAGACGGTCAGGAATGAAGGCCTTGTCCTTGCCGCGAACTTCACCGCCACCGTCAACGCCGAGATGAAGGTCGGCGCCATCGAAGAGACCATCACGGTCTCCGGTGATGCACCTGTGGTCGACATCTCCAGCGCGGCCCACGTTCAGACGATGGACCGCGACGCCATGGACAACCTGCCGACGGGCCGGACGATTCAGGGCCTCGCGCAGCTGGTCATCGGCATCAACCTCAGCCTGCCGGACGTCGGCGGTTCCCGCGCCGCGCAGCAGACCTATATGTCCGCGCACGGACTGGGCCCGCAGCAGAACAGCGTCATGGTCGACGGCATGGCGCAGAACAGCATCGAGAACAACGGCCAGATGCAGGCGTACTACAACGACGCGATGGTCGAGGAGGCGAGCTACCAGACCGGTGGCATCGGCGCCGACCGTCCGGGCGGCGGCGTCGCGCTCAACATGATCCCGCGCGAGGGCGGCAACAGGTTCAGCGGCGGCCTGACAGCCAACTATCGCCCCGGCGAGTGGCAGGGCGACAACCTGACCGACCGCCTGAAGTCGATGGGTGTCACCCAGGGCAACAGCACCGAGTACATCAGCGACTTCACGATCAGCCAGGGCGGGCCCATCATGCAGGACAAGCTCTGGTTCTTCACGACGGCCAGCCAGTACAACACCAACAACCGCATCGCCAACACGTTTACCGACGATGGGAACCAGGGCGTGGACGAGAACTACACCAAGCACGCCCTGCTGCGCATGACGTGGCAGATCAGCCCGCGCAACAAGCTGGGCGCCTACTACGACCGCACGGCGAAATACCGCAGCAACGACATGCAGAGCCTGGTCGATCCCGAGACCGCGTCGGTCGTCTGGACCTTCCCGAACTACGGGATGGGACAGATCAAGTACACCTCGACGGTGTCGGCCAAGGTCCTCGTGGAGGCGGGCTTCGCGTTCAACACGTCCTTCCGGGACACGCTGGCCCAGGAGGGGCATTCGTTCACGCGCGACACCACCGAGTGGTTTGCCGGCGCGTCGCGGACCACGCAGACCGCCGGCCCTCGCTCGATGGCGCCCGCGCAGGAACAGCGGCAGTGGAAGACCAAGAACGTCGCCATGGCGTCGATGTCCTACGTGACCGGCACGCACCATGTGAAGGTCGGCATGGGCTTCGAGAGCGGCTGGTACTGGCACCGGTACTTCTCCAACGCCGACGTCACACAGCGCTACAGCAGCTACACCACCGATCCTGTGACCAAGAACGTCACATTCGTCAATCCTGTCGACGTCCTTGTGCGCAACACGCCCATCGACTCGCAGGAGCGGATGAACAAGGACCTGAGCTTCTACGCGCAGGACTCCTGGCGCCTCAAGCGCCTCACGCTCAATGCCGGCCTGCGGTACGAGAGCGTCAACTCCCAGGTCGATCAGACGACGTCCCCGCTGGGCCGCTTCGTCCCGGAACGCGTGCAGAACGAGGTCACCAACGTGCCGGACTGGCGGGATGTTGCGCCGCGCTTCCAGGCGGTGTACGACCTCTTCGGGAACTCGAAGACCGCGTTGAAGTACTCGCTCAACCGCTACAACCGCACGCAGACGACGGGGATCGCCGAAGAGTTCAACGTGCTCTCGTCGGTGACGAGCGCCGTGACGTGGGTGGATGCCAACCGCGACGACATCGCCCAGGGGTTCCGGACCTGGAACAACGGCGTGCCCACCAACTGCGTGTTCAACACGCCGGGGTGCGAGCTCAACCTGAGCACGTTGTCGAACAGTTTCGGCGTGCTCTCGGAGGCCGGCGACTTCAGCGGCTTCCCACGCGGCTGGATACTCGAGCACGGGCTCGAGCTGCAGCACGAGCTCCGGCCGGGCCTTTCGGTGAGCGGCGCCTGGTTCCACTGGGACGAGCACAACCTCACGAAGACCGTGAACACCGCCGTGTCCGCGGCGGACTATTCGCCGATCACGATCTTCAACCCCCTCGACGGCGAGGCGATCACCTACTACAACATCTCGCAGGCGGCCTCGGCGCGCGCCAGGGCTGACGTGACGATCGCGGAGCCCAAGCGGAAGATGAGCTACGACGGGTACTTCTTCGAGTTCCGTGCGCGGCCGCGTGCCGGCACGCAGCTCTTCGGCGGCCTGGGTGTCGAGCGTTCAATTTCGGTGAACTGCGAGACCTCGGTGCCGGGCGCCATCGTCGATCCGAACACGCTGCGCTTCTGTGACGAACGACAGAACGGCGAGCCGTGGGACCAGGACTTCCGGATCGGCGGTTCGGTGCTGATCCCGTGGGGAATCACACTGAGCGGCGTCTATCTCAACAACGCCGAGCCTGGTCTCGACACCACCTACACGTTCAGCCGGACCATCCGGTATCCGGATGGTTCGTCGAACTTCAGGCTGGCAGGAGGGCAGCCGGCGCCGGCGTGCCCGTCGCCGTGCCCGGCCGGCTCGATCACGGCGCCGACCCTGACGCTGGCTTCGGGATCGGTCAACCTGACGCCCTCCGGCGTGGTGCGCGCCGAACGGGTCACACAAGTCGACCTCAAGGCGTCGAAGACGTTCCGGTTCGGGCGTGCGAGCATCGCGCCGGCGTTCGAGGCGTTCAACGTGCTCAACGCCGACGTGGTGTCCACGTATGTGTCGGCCGCCTATGCGAACGCGGCGGGCACGTTCCGTCAGCCGAACAGCATTCTGCAGGGCCGCATCCTGGGTGTGGCCGCTAACGTGAAGTGGTAAACGCGGTCTAGCAAGCTGTGCCGGATACATCGAGACGACCTGCAGTGCCGGTGACGCGCCACTTGGGAGCGGGACTGACCCTCCTCGTGGCCTTGGGCGCGTTTGCTGGCCTGCAGGTCCTAACCCCGGGCGTTCTTGCCGGCCAGTCGAAGGAGCGCTATCCAGCCGCCGGTGGCGATTTGGAGATCACCGCGTTCATCCACAACAGCCTTCAGCTCGAGCACCAGGGATTGGTCGTCCACATTGATCCCTGGAGCGTGGCCGATCTGTCGCTCGCCAAGCCGGCCGACTTGATCCTCATCACCGACGACCCGGCCCATCACCTGGATCCGGAAGCTATCAAGCGGCTCCGGAAACCGGGCGCCCCGGTGGTGACTCCGCCAAACGGCCGCGCGAAGGTACCGGACGGCGTCGTGCTGAAAAACGGCGAGTCCTCGGTGCAGGCCGGGATCAAGATCGAAGCGATCGCCGCGTACGACCTGACGCCGGGGGAGCCGTACCATCCCAAGGGCGAGAGCAACGGCTACGTGATCACGCTTGGCGGCAAGCGCGTGTTCGTCGTGGGCATCACCGAGTGCGTGCCGGAAGTCCGGGCGGTTCGGGACGTTGACGTGGCGTTCATGCCGCTGAGCCTGCCCGTCGGCCGGATGGCGGCGCCGGCAGCTGTCGAATGCACCAAGGCGCTCAAGCCCAAGGTGGTGTATCCGTACCACTACGACCAGGACTACGCGACCAACATCGCACGAGGGCGCGCCGTCAGCTCAACGCACCCTGGCGTCGAGGAATTCGTCCGCGGCCTGGCGGGCGAACCGGTGCAGGTCAAGCTCGCCGACTGGTATCCCACCCGCGACGCCCGCACTCCAGCGCCTCCCGCCGCCAGATAGGCTGTCAAAGCGCCGTCGTCCTTGGGGCTTCGTTCTTAGTCCTTAGTGCGTCCGCTGGTCCCTGGCGCCTGGTTCGAGTCACCCGTCGTTGCGAACTGCTTTGTACGCACCAAGCGCCAAGGACCAAGGCCCGCCTAAGAACCAAGGCCCAAGCACCAAGGACTGGCAGCGCAGCTCTAGCGCGGACCGCTGAGCACGCGCGCCGGCAGCATCACGACTGCGCGCACCAGCGCCAGCACGCCGTCGACGGCAATTCCCAGGAGGCGGAAGGGGAGGAGCAGCAGCCAGACGATCGGATAGAGGACGATCGCCAGCAGCGCCAGCGGCCAGCACAGGACGAACAGCAGGCACCAGAAGAGAAAAGTGACCACACTGAAGAATACGGACGGGCGTCCGTAGAGTTCCGTGCAGAGGTCACGGAGTTGGCGGAGGCAACGGATTCAACACGGAGGAACGGAGCCACGGAGACGCGCCTGCCACGGCCAGCGGCCGGCTTTGCCGGCCACCCGCTCGACCGCAGCGCTCCGGGTGGAAGCACACTCTGGGCAGTCGCGAAGTGCTTCCACCCGGTGCGCAACGGTCAAGCGTCCGCGAAGCGGCTGGCCGTGGCAGGCGACCCGCCTCTCGTGCTGAACAACCGCAAAAGACCTCCGTGTCTTCGTGCCTCCGTGTGAAATCCGTTTCCTCCGTAACCTCCGTTATCTCTACCGCGACAGCTAATCCTCTTTCCAGGGGTTGTTCGCAAACACGGCGAGCTCGGGCCACAGCACGCGGCGCGGCATGTCGAGCGCCGCCAGGATGGTCCCGCCGATGTCCTCGGCGTAGAGCTTGTTCGGGTTGTTCCTCCCGGTCCTGCCGCCCCAGTTGGTCTGCACTTCCGACGGGCAGACGCACACCACGCGGATGCCCTGCGGCCGGAGCTCGGTCTGCCAGCACTGCGTGATGCCACGCACGGCCCACTTGCTGGCCGCGTACGGCGTGCCGGCTTTGCCGCCCTTCATGCCGGAGGTGGACGCGATGTTGACGATGTCGCCTTCCTTGCGCGCAATCATCTCCGGCACGACACGGTTGGTGATGTCGACCATGCCGAACACGTTCGTATCGAACTGCTTCTTCATGGCGGCGACGTCGAGCGAACCGATTTCCGCCAGGTAGCCGTAGGCCGCGTTATTGATGAGGACGTCGATGCCGCCCATCCTGGCGTGACATGCCGCGACGGTTTTCGCGTTGTCGGCGCCGGCCGACACGTCCGCCTCGACGCCGTGCGCGCCGGTCTCGCGCGATATCTTGTCGATGAGGCCGACATTCCGGCCCGTGAACATCACGTCGTGGCCGGCCCTGCGGGCGAGTGTGACGAGCGCGGCGCCGATGCCCTGGCTGCCGCCGGTGATGAGGAAGCGTCTTGCCATGGATAACCCCCGAGCGCCTGTAGCGGCGCTCGGGGATTATATAGGCCGGAATTACTCTGGAGCCGCGGCTAGCGCGGGCGGGGCGCGTACGGATTCCCGCCGAGCGCGTTCGAGACGTCCGCAATCGTTCGCTGTGCCTTCACGCTGTTGCCCGCCTCGTCGAGAGGAGGAGCGATGACGGCGATGCCGAACTTGCCCGGCGAGACCGCCAGGATGCCGCCGCCGACGCCGCTCTTGGCCGGCAGGCCCGTCGTGTACAGCCACTTGCCGGAATCGTCGTAGAGGCCGGCCGTCGCCATCACCGCGAGGATCTCCGGTACGTTCTCCGTCTTGATGACCTGCTTGCTCGTGACCGGGTTCTTGCCGCCGTTGGCGAGCGTCGCCGCCATCATCGCGAGGTCGCGCGCGTTGACGCTGATCGCACACTGCTCGGTGTAGATGTCGGTCGCGCGCAGGGGTTCGGCCTTGATGTGCCCGTAGGCGAACATCAGCATCGAGATGGCCTGGTTGCGCTGGTTGGTGTCGGCTTCCGACTTGAAGACTTCCTGGTTGACCGACAGCTGCCGCCCGGCGAAGTCGCTGTGGATCGTCAGGATCTTCTTCCAGATGTCCGCGCGATTGTTGCCCTGCACCATGCTGGTGGCCGTGATGGCGCCAGGGTTCACCATGGCGTTCATCTCGTTGCCCCTGTACTGCTCCACGGCGACGATCGAGTTGAAAACCTGGCCGGTGGCGTCCACGCCCATGTTGCGGGGAATGGCGTCCACGCCCGATTCTTCCATCACGAGCGCCATCGTGAAGACCTTCGAGATCGACTGGATCGACACCTCGGACTTGATGTCGCCCATCGTGTAGACGCGGCCGTCTACGGTGACCAGGACGATGCCGTAGATGTTCGAGTCGACCTTGGCCAGCGCCGGGATGTAGTCGGCGTTCTTGCCTTCCTTGAGGTTCTGGAACTTTCCGTGCGCGGCCTTCAACGCCGCTTCGATTTCGGCCGCCGTCTGCGCGGCTGCCGGCGCGGTCGTCCCGAGGACGAGCGCCGCCGACAGCATGGCGATTGTGAACTTGGTCATGATTACTTGCCTCCTATGGTGGCCGAGAAGTTGTATTTGAACGAGAACTGGAGCTTGAGCCCTTCGCCGACGTAGGGATCCTGGAACATCTCGCGGCGGCCCCACTGCAGCTCGCCGCCGATCATCACGCCCGGGCACCGGCGTGTAGAGCAGGTTGCCGAGCACGTACTGGCCCAGCCGGTACGCATCGGGGGCCTGGCCCTCCGTGTTGTCGATGTCCTGGTGGGAGTAGCCCACCGCCGTCGACCACTGGCTGTTCCAGTTGTGATCGAGGAAGATCACGCTGCCGAGGAGCGGAATCGCCTCGCCTTTGATCGGCGTCACGAGGTTGCCGGGGTTGCGGACGATGCCGACGTCGACCGGCGCGTCGTTCATGTAGTTCTGGATGCCTTCGCCGTACGACCAGCTGGCCGCGGATGGTCGAGCTCGAGCCGAGCTTGATGTTCGTGCTGAAGTTGAGGCCCCAGCGCGTCGCACTGCCCGAGAGGTCGAACGCATCGTCGCGCAGGTCATCCCACTCCATCCGGCCGAGCAGCCCCGCCACTTCGACGTAGCCCTTGGAGCCCCCCATGCGGTACTCGCGCGGTGAGGTCGGGCAGCGGGCTGCGGCCCTGGACGTCCTGGAGCTCGATGCGGTCCGCGAGCAGGCCGGCGTCGCCGCTCGCGCCCGGCCGCTCGAGCGCAAGGGTGAGGCGCGTGTCGCCCTGGATGGGCATATACCGCACCTGCACGTTCCGGAAGAACACCATGCCGGTGGGACCCCAGGTACTCGAGCGAGTTCGGGAAGACGTCGATGTCCATGAACGGGCTCCAGTACTGGCCCGCGCCCCACTGGCCGAGCTCGCCGTAGGCGTGCCGCAGCCGGAACGTCGTCTGGCCTTCGTCCACGCCCGTGCCGAACATTTCGAACTCGAACGTGGTCCGCAGCTCGCCCATCGAGGTGGGCACGAAGCCCTTGACGCCCAGGCGGGTCTGGCGCACGCCGGCGAAGGTGCTGCCGTCCTCGCCGAACTCCTGGTCGAAGGACGGCAGGCGGTTGATGCGCATCGTGTCGTACCAGTTGGGGTCGATCGTCTTGAAGTTGAGGCCCATGTCGAGCATCGCGAACCCGTAGATGTCCATGCGCGGGCCCCTCGGCTGCAGCCGGCTGCGCCGAAGCGCGTGCCGCACCCAGCACGAGAAGCTGCGCCAGAGCGAGGCATGCAACTGTCAGTAGTCTCTTCAAAATCCGTCCTCCTCATTGTCTGTTCAGAATCAGTCTCGTTCATTTCGCTGTCCGCTCCCACTCCCGTACGCGGCGACGGCCCTCGTCGAATAGCCGCTCGTAGTTCCCCAGCCTGACCTGGCGGCTGGCCTCCGGTGTCAGTGCTTTCCACAACGGCGCGTACATCTCGAACACGGCGAAGTACGGGGCCGGCTCGGACGGCGCCACCGTATCGGTCCCGAACAGAAATCGCGTGGGGTAGCTGTTGAGGATGGCGGCCGTTCTTGCCGTGGCCTCAGGGCTCGCGACGACATACTTGGCCACTTCGTCCCACGAGATATCGAAGTGGACGTGCGAGAGCGACGGATCGACCAGCATCTCCTCGACGAGGCCCAGATGTCCCGGGCTCCGCTCGGCCGCCGCGGCGGCCGACTGAACGGGGTGCACGACGCGGCCGAGGCCGACATGCGCCCAGATGATCCTGGCCTTCGGGTGTTTCCTGAGCAGCGTCTTCATCTGCGTCAGGTAGACGGGCTCGGCCCCCTGTTTGGCGAACGGAATGTCGATGTCGCTGTGCAGGATGACGACCAGGCCCGATGCCGCGGCGAACTCGAGCACCCGATCGAGCGCCGGGTTGGTGAGGCTGGCCACTTCGCCGGCGACCTTCGACGAGACGAACTCCTTGTGGATCGTGAACTCGCCGATGCCGGAGAACACGCCGGGGAAGGTGCGCAGCACGCGCCGGATGTGGTCGGCGGCGTACATGTCGGCCGGGTTGAAGCCCGTGATCATCGGATCAAGGCGCGCCTGTTCGGCCGGTGTCAGCGCGCGATACACGCTGGCGATGTAGGCGTCGGTGAACGAGTAGTAGTAGAGCGGTGCGTCCGTGTGCAGGTAGTAGGTAGGCGCGAAGTCGCCGGAGTTGTGATACGCCCAGGTCTGCTGCAGGGGAATGCCGAAGAGCGTGGACCGTCCGGCGCGCGTGCCCATGATTTTCAGGAACGTCGCGGACGTCGATGCCTTCCTGCACGTAGTTGGTGAGGTGGAAGTGCGAGTCGTGAAACTCCGGCGTCCCCTGCTGCGCTTGTGCCCGGCCGCCGTGCATCGACAGCCCCGTTGCTGCCATGCCGGCCAGCGCCAGCCCCACCAACCTCGTCGTGCGCATGTCCCGTCCTCCCTCGACTACTCAGAAGTTCACCTCGAGCTAGAAGGTGACACCGACTTTGAAGCCAGCTCCCGAGGCGTGAATTTGCCCTGAGATTGCGCGCGGTTCCTGCGCAACGGTTGAGCTTGTCGACTGCGAGCGACGGTATTAGTCGACCCTGTGAACGACAGTAGTCTACCTTGTCAGCCTGGCTCCCTCGTGACGTTGACGACCGTCAAGGGGCGCCCTCTGAAACGCCGATCCGATCCTCCCGCACTACCGAGGCAGCGCACCCGTGTGCGCGCGGAGTTAAGGGGAGGGCCAGATGGGTACCGCAAGGACAAGAGCCGCACTCGAAGCGGCCATGGCGGACACGATCGTGGAAACGGCGGCACGCACGGTCACGGCAAGAAGCCCGGCGGCGGTCATCACACACGGACACGATCGGCCGCCGTACGAGGACCCTGACTACTCGCATCCGCCCGACCATCACCACGGTAAGCCGCCCGAGAACCCCAGGTATCCCGATCGCCGCATCTACGGGTCGTACACGTCGAAGAACCCGCCCGAGTTACATTCCGCATCCCTACGAGCACGCGTGCTTCAAGCCGCGGAAGGAGGACTACAAGCCGCCGGTCACGTGCGACGACGATCACGAGGGCGACCTCTGCATCCGCAAGGATCACCGTGCACTGACGGTAGACGAGCAGAACCGGTTCCTGAACGCGTTCACGCAGGTCAACACGATGAACGCACTCGGCCCGCTGGTGGACATCCACTCGAACGCCGTGCACCAGATGCACGGCAACCCGCGGTTTCTCCCGTGGCACCGGATCTATCTGCTGCGGCTGGAGGAGCTGCTGATGATGGTGGACCCGACCGTCTGCATTCCGTACTGGAAGTCGAGCGAAGAGCAGGCATTCCCGTCCTGGCTGCTGGCCTTCACGCCCACCGTCAACCTGGCCGGCGGCCCTCACCTCGTGAACCGCAACATCGGGGCCTTTGCCACGCTGCCCAACGCCGCTAATGTCGCCGCGGCGCTGGCCAACGCCACCTACAACCCGTTTGCGGGCGCGCTCGAGGGCGTGCACAACTCCGGGCACGTCTGGGTCGGCGGCACGATGCAGAGCATCACGACGGCGCCGGCCGATCCCGTGTTCTGGATGCACCACGCCGAGATCGATCGCCTGTGGGCCGTGTGGCAGGCGGGCCACGCCGGCCAGAACCCGCCGCTGGCAGGCGCCGCGGCCACCATGGACCCATGGACCGAAACGGAGGTGGACACGCGCGACACGGTCGCGCTGGGATACGAATACCAATAGCGCGACCAGTCCTTGGTCCTTAGGACTTGGGCCTTGGGCGGTGCTTGGTCCTTGGCTGTCCTTCGTCCTTCGGCCCTGGGCCGCCCTTGGTCCTTGTCGTTCTCGGGCCAAGGACCAGGGACCAAGCACTGCGAAGGACCAAGGCCCGCCTAAGGCCCAAGGCCCAAGCACCAAGGACTAGCGTGCGTCAGCGACGGGCCCGCGAAAATGCGCCCGACTCCGAGGTACGTCCGCCAGCGGCCGTCGAAGCCGGCGGATCCTGCAACGAGGACGGGGCCGATCAGCGTGTCCATAATCAATCCGCCGCTGAGGTTCGTCCGGAACGTCGCTTCGCTGCCGTTGTTGAACGTATCGCCGTTTTCGAGCCAGGCGCCGGCGAAGACCGGGCCCCCCATGAAGTCCGGGAGCCGGCCCAGCTGCCGGAGGTACCCTCCGGATGCGATGTAGTAGTGATCGCCTCGAAGCTCGCCCACATTGTAAGCGCCGAGATGGAGCGGCAGGCCCAGCTCGAACTGATCGGTGGGAAGCCCCTCGCCCCGAAAGGAGGTGCCCCCGCCGGCGAGGACGAACACGCGGTTGGCTTCGCCCAGCGAGCGGAAGATGTTCATCTCGCCCGACAGCTGCTTGAGGCCGTCGCTGGTGCGGAGCGTGGGCAGCGGCGGCGTGACCGGCGGGCTGTTAAAGACGTACCGCAGCATCGACTGGCTCATGATGCCCCGCGAGGGAATCACCGGGCTGTCCTGCCCGTTGTAGCGCCACTGCGCCAGCGCCACGTTCTCCGCCCCTTCGATCTCCGGAAGGCCCGGATTACCGACATTGACCGTGGCAGTCAAGCGGCTCGCGTAGGCGCCGACACGGACGTCGCTGTCGCGGCCCAGGTTCAGGCCCAGGTTCAGGCCCGCCAGGCTGACCGTCTGCCCGTAGCTGGCGACGATCGATTCATCGGCGATCACATCGAGCGATCGCATCGCGATCCCCGCAAACGGCGCGACGAACAGCGGCGTCGATCCCAGCGGCTTGTAGAGCTCGAAAGCAATGCCCGGATCCGAACCGAGCGTGCCGTCGATTCTGAGCTCGGACCTTGGCCCGATCACGTCGTATGCGAGATACCTCGCCGTGAGCGTCATCCTGAACGACTCGGACGTGGTGTTCTCGAGGTTGAGTCCGAGCATCATGAACGGGGGGCCGTAGGACTTGGCGGCGGCACGGACCAGCAACCCGCGCGCACCCGACTCGTTCGTGACGAATTGCCAGCTGATGCCGTCGTACCGGTCCAGGCCCGAGAGCTCGGCGAGATCGGCTTCGAGCGCGGTCATGTCGAGCGGCACGTTCACGTGGCGCGTCACGAGGCTCGAGATCCTCCCCGTGTCGCTCGGACTGAAGCCGGCCGTCGTGACGAAGGTCGGGACGGGCAGATCCCGGCGGCGACGGCCCTGGCGTGCGGCTTTCCACGAGGTGTACTCGACAGGGCTGATGGCGAGCGGCAGCAGGCTGTCGCGCATCTTTTCTGCCGCCTGATATCCGGCCGCGATGAGCTCCGCGCTTCGGCGCCACGCCAGCGATCCGAATTCCTCGACCGGGACGTTGATGATCACATCGGCAGAGCTGATCGACTTCCTCGTGCTCGCGCGCATCATCGCGTCGAGCGTGGCGCCGACCAGCCCGAGCAGCGTGTTGCTGACGGTCTCCTGATCGGCGAGGTCGCCGACGTTGATCGCGACGACGCGGTCCGCCCCCATGGCCCGGGCCACGTCCGCGGGCACGTTGTTCATGGCGCCGCCGTCCACCAGGACCTTGCCGTCCAGCTCCACCGGCGGGAATATCAGCGGCAGCGACATCGTGGCCCGCATCGCCGAGGCCAGCGATCCGCGGTCGAGCACCACTTGCGACGCGGTGAGCAGGTCCACGCTCACGGCCCTGAACGGCGTCGGCAGATCGTCGAACGTCGTGATGTCGTAGTAGGCGGCGGCGATGCGCCCGAGCAGCAGGTCCACCTGTGCGCCGTTGTTGAGCGCGCTCGGGGGCACGATGCCGCGTTTCAGCCCGAATTCCAGCCTCGAGGGAAACGCGCGCGCGTCCTCTTTTCGCCGGATGTTCTTGAACACGAAGTTGGACGCGCCAAAGAGCTGGTCCCAATCGAGGTTCTGGAGCATGTCGTCGAGTTCGGCGGCGTCCATGCCGCTCGCGTACGCGCCGCCTATTAGGCCCCCCATGCTGGTGCCCGCGACTCGGTCGATCGGGATGTTGTGCTCCTCGAACCATTGGACGACCCCCACGTGCGCGAGGCCGCGGGCGCTGCCGCCGCCGAACGCGATCCCGACGGTGGGGCGGCCCTCTTGGGCGAAAGCCGGTGTCTCAAAGCCGGCCAGGAAAGTGAGCGCCCAGAAGAGCGCGAAGGCATACGGTGATTTCACGCACACCTCTATAGCAGATTTCTTCTCCAAGCCGGGCGGGGACCGGGCGCGTTTGTGGAATAATCCCGGTGGCGCGGGGTCACTTTCTTCTTCCACGGAGACGAAACACCAATGAGACGTTATCTGTTCGCCACCACGGTTCTGGTGATGCTCGTCACCTCGTTCGCCCTCGGCGGGCGCGACGGCGCGAGCGCGGCGGCGCAGGGAGGCGCGGCGGGAGGCAAGGCCTGGCGCTTCGAACAGATCGCCAACGGTGTGCACTTCGCCACGGGCACCGGCGTGATGACCACCATGAGCAACGCCATGGTCATCGTCAACTCGGACCACATCATGCTCGTGGACACGAGCGTGACGCCCGCGGCGGCGCGGGCCCTGGTTGCCCAGATCAAGGAAGAGATTTCGCCCAGGCCGATCAAGTACGTCTTCAACTCGCACTACCACTTCGATCACGCGCACGGCAACCAGATCTTCGGCGACGATGTCGAGATCATGGCCCACGAGTTCATCCGCAAGATGCACCTGACCAACGTGATCCAGCAGCGCACCAATCGGAATTTCACCGCGGGGCTGCCGGCGCAGATCGAGCAGATGAAGGGCCGGATTGCCAAGGCGGCGACGCCGGATGAGCGCGCCAAGCTCGAAGCGGCGCTGAGCGTCACCGAAGCGCACTACAAGGCGGTTCAGGAGACCGTGGTGAAGGCGCCGAACGTCACGTTCACCGACAAGATGGTGATCCACAAGGGCGGGCGCGAGGTCCAGTTGCTCTTCTTCGGCCGCGGCCACACGGGCGGCGACACGATGGTGTTCCTGCCGGCCGAACGCATCATCTTCACGGGCGACTTCTTCGAGGGCAGGCCCGGCGGCGGTGTGTTGTCGTACCTGGGCGACGCGTTCATCGACGAGTGGCCGGAGAGCCTCGAGCGCATGAAGTCCGCGGACTTCGACATCATCGTCCCTGGCCACGGCGCGCCGCTCAAGGAGCGGAAGCAGATCGACGACTTCCAGCTCTACCTGCGCGAGTTCTGGCGGCAGGCGACGGCCATGCGGAACCAGGGTCTCACCGCGCAGCAGGCTGCGGAGAAGATCGACCTGGGCAAGGTCTCCGCCCCGTACGGCCCGAACGCCGCCCGCGCCGGCCTGCCGGCCGTCGTTCGCGCCTACGAGCTGCTCCAAATCCAAATGCCGATGTAACGTCGCTGATCCGCCGGAGCCGTCGTCCCTGTCGACGGCGCGGGGAACCTCGGCTCGCGACATGTCGGGGAAATGCGGCAGGTCCGGTGACGGTCCCGGACCAGCCGCGGATTTCTGGCGCTACGCCTCGGTTCCCCGTCTGACGCTGGAGTCGCGCCGCTCCAAGGGCCGCCGTCTCCGGCGGATCAGCGACAAACCCCGGCTTCTGTTGGACGGAACGGCGCGGCAATGCCGAGCCGAGGACATGCGGATCCGAGGCGAGTGCATCGGCGTAAGTTCGCGCTGGGGGTGGGGCCCCAGCGCCGGTGGATGATGTTGACTGCGACCGCTAAGGGTTCGTCCGTGGGCGCAGCAGGTACTGCTGTTCCCGGAGCTCGCGGCTGAGGCGGGCGTGGCGGCGGCGCCAGGGCTCGAAGTGGCGGCCGATGGTGTCCAGCAGGTGAGCTTTCTTCTGGGAGCTCTCGAGCGTCGCAGCGCGCCGGAAGAAGCCGGAGCCGAGGCCTGCGTACCACCGGATGCTGTGGCGGCGCCGCATCTGGTCCTCGAAGAAGCCCGCCAGCAGCAGGCACTGGGTGCCGGCTGTCTCCATCATCGCGGCATCCTGCTGCATCGCCGGATCGCACACGAACTGATCGAAGACCGCAGTGAGATTGGCCGGCGCGGGGAGGTCGCCGGTCGCCTGCGTGGAGACCTGCGCGTAGTGCGCGAGCACACTGGCGTTGTAGAGCAGCTCCTGCCTGTCGACGCTCGATTCCGAGACGTCTTTCAGCCCCAGGAAGAAGAACTCGAACGCCCGCCGATGATCTGCTCCGAGGAGCTCGCCAATCGGTCCCATAGTGATCTTGTCGGCTCCACCGGGGCCCTCCGACAATCTGGCCCCCTGCCTTCATCATTCACTGGCGCTGGGGCCCCACCCCCAGCGCGAACTGACGCCGATACCTCGCCTCGGATCTGCTCGTCCTCGGCTCGGTATAGCCGCAGGCGCTTCCGTGCAGCATTTCACTTCCTGACCCTCCCGACCCTCCTGACCTACCAACCTACATTGCAAGCGCCGCTCCAAGGGCCGCCGCATCGGCGGACCGGAGGCGTCGAGCCGATAACCCAAGGCATGAGCCCTGAAGCCTGCGGAGTCCGGAGCCCCCGGAGCCTGGAGTCTGCCGCCTTCGCGCGGAGCGCTTCGGCGAGCCTGGCCGTAGCTCGCCATTAAAGGTCGAGCGCGAGCGGAGGCCGGAAGCCCGGAGCCTGTGAATGAAGTCCACTGAAAAAGCCGCCTACGTTGTCGCAGTCCTAGCGGGAGCGGGGAGCTGGCTGTACATCGCCGCGGTGTCCGGCCGGCGGGAACCGTGGGACGACGAGATCTATTTCACGGCGGTGATGCCGGCGCTCGGCCTGGTGGCGGGTGTGCTGGGCGCGCTCGTGCCCGACAAGCCATGGCGCTGGGGCCTCGTGCCGTTCGGCGCTCAGGCCGCCGCGGCCTTCGTCCAGAATCCGACCGGCAGCCTGATGCCGCTGGGCCTGATCGCTTTCGCGATCTTCGGCGGCATCTGCACGCTCCCCGCTTACCTCGGTGCATTCGTACGCCGCTCGGTGGCTCGGAAAGCGGCCTAGGGCACACTCGGAGTAGGGAACAGGGAACAGGGAACGGGGAACAGGGAACGGGGAACGGGGATCAGGAGTCCGGGCCAAGGCCCAAGGACGAAGGCCCGCCCAAGGCCCAAGGACCAAGAACCAAGCACTATCGTTGGCGCAGCGCAGCCGTCGGATTCGTCTGCGCTGCGCGCCACGATGGGATGAGCGTCGCCACAACGACGCTGGCCAGCACCACGACCGCCGCAGTCCCAAACGACACCGTGTCGGTCGCGCTGACGCCGTACAGCAGCGTCTGGAGCAAGCGCGAGGCAGCGAACGACACGACGATCCCGGCCGCACCGCCGATGGCGCCGAGGCGAAGGCCCCGGCCGAGGAAACGGCGGACGACGTCGCCTGGACTTGCGCCGAGCGCCATGCGGATGCCGATCTCGTGGGTGCTCTGCTTCACCGTGTAGGACACGAGCCCGTAGATCCCCATCGCCGCCAGTCCCATCGCGGCCACGCCGAAGGTGAGGAGCATCCGCGCCGTCATGCGAAAGATGGTGAGCGACGCGCCCGCCTGCTCGGCCAGCGTCTTCGCGTCCAGAACCGGCAGGTTGGCATCGAGCTTCTGGATGTGTCCGCGCGCCTGCGCCATCAGCGTCGTCGGATCGGACGTCCCGCGCGTGTGCAAGATCATCTCGGACTGATAGCTCTGGAGGAACGGCACGTACACGTACGGCCGGGGAGCCTCGTTGATGCGCGCGTACTTGACGTCCCGCGCGACGCCGACGATGGTCCGCCAGTTGCCGGAGACCATGCGGACCCGCTTGCCGATCGCATTCGAAGGGCTTCCCCAGAAGCGCCGGGCCAGTGTCTCGTTGACGATGGCGGCTTGCGTCGTCTCAGGATCGTCCTGACGGGTGAACTCGCGGCCAGCCACCAGTCCGATTCGCAGCGTCCGGAAGTAGTCCGGCGCGACGACGTTGAAGAGAAAGCTCAGGTCCTCGTCTTGGCGTGGCTCGTAGCCCTCGACCGCGACCGGCTGGCTCGGTCCATCGACCATCGTCATCGGATAGGTCATCGCCAGCGTCGCCGACTCCACGCCGGCGTCCGCGCGGGCGGCGTCCAGCAGGCGCTCGTAGAACACGCGGCCGCGAGGTTCGTCGTACCCGTTCGGGCTGAGGTCCAGCGACATCGAAATCACGTGGTCGGCATCGAAGCCGGTGTCGGCCTGCTCGGCCGCGCCCAGGCTGCGTGCCACCAGGCCGGCGCCGACGAGCAACAGTACCGACACCGCCACCTGCGAGACGACGAGCGCCGCACGCAGGCGGCTCCTCGTCGCTCCGCGCGGCGACGCATCGTCTTTCATCACGGCCATCAGGTCGAGTCGTGAACTGCGCAAAGCGGGCACGAAGCCGAAGACGAGCGCGCTTGCACACGCCGCGATGGCCGCAAAGGCCACGACCGTGCGATCGACTGATACGTCGAGGAACAGGCGCATCGGCACGCCTTGAATGCCGCCCGACCAGAGAAGCGGCAGGGCGTACCACGCGAACGCAACACCGAGGACGGCGCCCGGGATGGCGAGCGCCAGGTTTTCCATGATGAGCAGGCGGATGATGCGGGTCCGGCTCGCGCCGAGTGCCAGTCGAATCGCAATCTCGCCGCGCCGCGACACACCGCGCACGAGCACCAGGCCCGCGACGTTCGCGCACACGATGAGGAGGAGCAGCACGCCCATCACGCCGAGCACCGCAACTGCCGGCAGCATGTAGGTCTGCGCGCCGAAGGGCGACTGCCAGATCGGGACTACCGTCACTTGAAGCTCTTCGGCGCGCCGCCCGGCATCTTCGGCCAGTTCCCTCGACAGCAGAGCGGTTTGGGCGGACGCGGCCGAGAGCGTCGTGCCCGGCGCCAGGCGGCCGAACACCATCAGTACGGGCACCGTCCGATCCGACAGCCGATCCATGATCCCTGTCCGTTCGGACGGCAGCGTGGACCAGCCGCGGTCACCGAGCTGCGGCAGCATCATCACCGGGACGAACGCCTCGATGTCGAAGCTGACCACCGAGCCGTGAAACGCCGGATCCGCGACGCCGACGACGGTCAGGGGATACGCGTTGAGGTGGATGGTCTTGCCGACGATGTCCGGGTCGGCGCTGAAGGCGCGACGCCACAGGCCATCGCCGATCACGACGTAGGGATGCTGTCCTGGCGCGACCTCGTCCGACGGGAGAAGCACGCGCCCGAGCTGCGCACGCACGCCGAACAGCTGGAAGTAGTTGCCGGTGACGAACTCGCCCCACACCCGCTCGCCCCGGTTGCCGAGGCCCAGGCTGAATGTCGAGAGCGACGATCCCGCGAGGCCCGCGAAGGCGCGATCGTTGTCGCGGATGTACTTGTAGTCCGGATACGACAGCGTGACCTGGCGCCCTGTGTTCGTCCTGGCGAGGACGACGCCCAGGCTGCCGGAGCCTTCGACGCCGGAGAGCGGCCTGAGCGCGAGGCTCTTGAAGAGCGTGAAGACCGCGGCGTTGAGGCCGATCCCGAGCGTCAGGACCGTTATCACGATCAGCGCGAAGCCGGGGCTTTTGGCAAGCACCCGGAACGCGTATCGCACGTCGTGCAGCAGTTGGCCTGCGGCTACGAGCCAGCGGGACGTCCAGACCTGGCGCGATGCGTCGGCCGTCAGCGCGACGTTCCCGAATTCCTTGATCGACGCGAGCCTTGCGGCCTCCGGGTCGGCGCCGTCCGCCACGCGGTCCCGCGCGGCCATGGCCAGGTGCGACCGAATCTCCTCCTGGATTTCGTCATCGTGTGGCCGCTTCACGTCTCACTCCTTGCTGCCCGATGGTGCGGTCGCCGGATTCAGGATGCGGCCGATCGCGGCCACCAGCTCACTCCAGCGCGTCTGCTCGCGCAGACAGCTGCTTCTTGCCCTCGGGCGTGAGGCGGTAGAACTTGGCGCGCTGGTTCGCGTCGGTCTGGCGCCACTCCGACGCCAGCCACCCGCGCTTGGCCAGCCGCTGAAGGGCAGGGTAGAGCGAGCCCGTTTCGACGCGGAGGACATCTGAGGACTGCGCCTTGATCGTCTGCGCGATGGCGTAGCCGTGCTGCGGTCCCCACTGGAGCGTGCGGAGGATCAGCATGTCCAGCGTGCCCTGGAGGAGGTCGATCTTGTCGTCTGCGGGACGAGAACGGGGTGGCATGTAGACACTCTACATGCTTGGACGTAGGATGTCTACTCCCTGTTCCTCAGGGACAGAGAACAGGGAACGGGGAACGGGGAACGGGGAACTGGGCTCAAGGCTTAGGGCTTAGCTGCGCCCATTGACATGCGGGGTATTGGGGTATGTAGTTGCGATCAGGTGCGGAATGCGTTGCATCGTCCTCCTTTCTGTCTTGTCGGCAATCGCGAGTGGCTGCGCTGGGGGTCCCACGGCCCCGTCCACACAGGGGACCACGGCCCCGTCCACACGCGGCAATCTGACAATCACGTCGATGGGCGTCAGCGATGCCGGTCAGGGTGCACTTGATACCTGGCAATACAAGGTCACAGCGTACCTGCGCGAAACCGGCGGTGTAGACATGACTGTCACAAACATTGAGGTTCAGGCTCGACTTGGCTCAAACCTTCTGGCAACCGCAAATGTCACTCCCATGCTCTCGGTATTAGCGAATTCGAGTAGCGATGCGGGATTCGTTTTCGCAGCCGACACTCACCTGGGAAACCTGTCGACGCTGGCGGTAGATATGACGGTACAGTTTAGGGACGCAAACGGAAATACCGGCTCGGTCAGCAACTCCTTCACCTGCTTCGGCTGCTGGGACTACTAAAGGCGGGAGTAGACGGCTGCACCGGACTGGCATAGGGCCGGGCAGCTGCCACCGTGGGCTCTGGCGGTTCACGAGATCGCTCCAAGTGCGAAGGCCCAAGGCCAGCCAAGGCCTAAGGCCAGCCAGGCCTAGGCCGCCAAGGACTAAGCCCCAAGAACCAAGGACTAGCGCGCCTGTCAGCTAAGCGAGCGCGTTCTTATAAAGCGCCAGCAACTTCGTCCATGCGCGTTCAGCGTCCGGTTCGTTGTAGATCGGCTTGCCGGCTTCGGCGGGCATGTCGGGGACGCACCAGCCGTGCAGGGATTGGTAGACCTCGACTTCGGCGGGCACCTTCGCCGCGGAGAAGGCTGCGCGCAGCTTGTCCTTCGCGTCCGGCTGCCGCGCATCATCGTTCGAGGCGACGCCCACGTAGAGCTGCGCCTTCATCTTCGGCACGAGCATGTGCGGGCTCGTCGGGCTCTCGGTGACCAGGCCGCCGCCGTGGAACGAGGCTCCGGCGCCGATGCGGTCGGGCACGGCGGCCGCGGTTCGGAAGACCAGCGGTCCGCCCATGCAGTAGCCCTGCGTGCCGATCTTGCGCGTCTTGTTCACCTGCGGCTGCGCATCGAGGAACGTGACGAACGCGGCGGCATCCCGCTCGGCGGCGTCGGCAGCGCCGATAGTGCCCATCAGCTTCTGCAGCATCGCCATCTGTTCCTTGTTCTGGAAGCTGAACTCCTTCGCGTTCAGCCCGGGCAGCGGTGCCTTCGACACGCGGTAGAACGGGTTGGGCACGAGCACCACGTAGCCGGCGCCCGCGAGCCGCTTGCCCATGTCGCGCATCGCCGGACGCAGGCCGAACGCATCTGGCCATAGGATCACCGCCGCGTGCATCCCGCTCGCCGGCATGAACAGCGCCGCGTCGCATGAGCCATCCGGCGTTCGGATCTGGATGTCGCTCTCGCTCACCGGCAGCGCCTGGGCCGAAGCCCCCGTCGCCGCCGCGATGCCCGCAGCCACCGTGAGCGCGACGAAATCCCGCCGCGAAAGCTCGCTCGGCGAAGGGTCGTTCGCTTCGGGATCGTTCACTTCATTCGCCATGTTCTGTCCCTCATAGTTGCGCCTGCGCCTGTAGCCTCCGAGCCTGAAGCCCCCGGAGCCTGGAGTCCGGAGCCCGAAGCCCGCTGCCGCACAAGATTCTAGCGGCAGCGCACGGGCATCGGCCCGGGCAGCTGCCACCTCGGGCTCCCCCGATTCACGAGATCGCTCTCCCGCAACCGCCCGCCGCGCCGCCGCAGCCACTCGGCGGAGACGTCGCGCACCAGCAGGCCGGTTTCTTCGATCTCGAGGCCCCTCGGCGGCGTCACCGCACCGAAGATGCCGTCGCCGCCCTGCGCCAGGAAGTCAGTGGTCACCACCGACACGCGGTCGCCGTCGCTGACCTGGCTGCCGTTCGCGCGGCGCAGGCTGATGCGCAGGTCGCGGCCCGAGCACTGGGCCCGCACCTGCACGCCGGCGATGCCCGGCAGGTCGCGCGACTGGCGCAGACGGTCGGCGATGATGCGCTTGAGGTCGGCGCCCGTCACGTTGAAGCGGACGATCTGGTTGTCGAATGGGTACGCCTCGAACAATTGACCATAAGTCAGCTGGCCCGCAGGCAGATCCGCGCGCACGCCGCCGAATGTGTTGTTCACCGCGATGTCCGCGCCGGGCACTGCTTGCAGCAGGACGTTGGTGAAGAGGTTCCCGAGCGGCGACTCGGGATCGTTGCCGATCCGGATCGGCGTGTCGAGCACGACGCCAAGTGTTTCGGCCTTCACGTCCCGGACGCGGTCGATGGCCGGAGTGAGCACGGCGGCCACCTCCTCGTCTGGCTCTACGGCGCGGCCTTCGTACTCGGCTGGGGCTGAGTTGGCCTCGCCCGCATCCGCGTCCGCGCACCGGCTCGTGGAGGGATTCACTCGCTCGCAGAGGTCGTGAGGAGGGAACACCCGCTTGTCGGTGATCCGCTTGCTGGCGCGATCGATCGTCACGTCCACGCGGCCGAAGGTGCGGCCGCCGGAGAACGACTCGATGATGGCGACGCCGCTCGCCATGTGCGCCATGCCTGCGTGCGAGTGGCCGGCCACGATCACGTCCACGGCGCCGGTGGGCAGCTCGCGCGCGACTGCCAGAATTTCGCTTCCCGCCTCACAGGACGAGAGATCGGTCGGGGAGTCGAACGTCTTGCAGCGTCCGCCGGCGTGCGCGGTCACGACGACCAGCGCCGCGCCCTGTGCACGAAGTGACTTCGCTTCGGCGGCGATGGCCGGCGCCAGCGGCACCACGGCCAGGCCTTTCGTGTTGGCCGAGAGCGTGGCGGACAGCGCGCGCAGCGTCATCACGCCGATGATGCCGACTTTCAGCCCGGCCGCATCGACCATCACCGATGGCTTCACGTTCGGCCATTCCACTGGCCGCTTCGTTTCGGCATCGACGAGGTTCGCGGCCAGCAGCGGAAACCGCGCTTCAGTTGCTCGCGCCTTCAGCGCGCCTCTCGCATCGTCGCCAGGCTCGCGCGGCATCACGGCCGGGCCGGCTGGACCGAAGTCGAATTCATGGTTGCCGACTGCCGCTGCCGTGTAGCCCAGCGTGTTGTACCCGGCGATCACGACCGCGCCTTCGCTCAAGTTCGACTCGAGCGTGCCCTGGAACATGTCGCCGGCGTCGATGAGCAGTACGGCCCCGTCGTTGGCTCGCGCGGCTCGCAGGTTGTTGACGTATCCGCCGAGCAGTGCCAGCCCGCCGCGCCCGTCGCGCGACGTGATGCCGCCGTGCAGGTCGTTCGTCCCGACGATGGAGAGGACGACGGAAGGGGCGGCCGTTGACCCTGCGGGCGCGCAGGCCGCGAGGATGGCCAGCAGCGGCAATGCCGCCGCAATCGTTCGGGGGCGTCGGCCGGGACGGCCTGCGAGCATGGTGGACATCAAGGGCGCGTCGATCGCTGAAGCCTCATCGTACGTCAGGGGCGGTTCGACAATGGGCGAAAATACGGTCAGAAGTCCTCCCGAGGTGGCGCGGCGGTAAGATCGAAAGGCACCACATATGGGCGACCCTGAACATTTGCATGCCAAAACGCTTCCGCTTGACCGCTACTCCTTGCGCTGCCGCAGCCGTCGTTGCCATTGTCTTCGGCCACCTCTCTTCCACGGCGTTCGCACAGACCGCCGACACCCTCGAGGCTCAAGTCGCACCGGCGACGCGGGCGGAGCAGGATCGCGCCAGGAGAGAGGAAAAGGCAGGCCGCCTCGTCCCGGAACGGCGCGCCAAGGTCGAAACCGTCTTCTACAAGATTGACGAGGACCTGATCCTCCAGCGCATCTTCAATCCGCCGCGCGGGTTTCATGTGAGGGTGGGCGGCGTCGAGGGCGCCGGGTTTGGTGTCGGGCCGGGTTACCAGCACATCGGTGTGCCGTTCGATCTCCGGACCTCCGCAGCCGCCTCGCTCAAGGGTTATTTCCTCGCCGAGGGGTCGCTGCGCTTTCCGGGCACACAAAGCGAGGATGTCTACACCTGGCCGAACGGCCCCTACGTGGAGGTGTACGCGCGACGGAGCGACGCGCCCCAGGAGGATTTTTTCGGCATCGGGCCGGACAGCCTCGAGGGCGACCAGTCGAACTTCGCCCTCCGGGATACGTACGTGCGCGTCACGCCGGCCGCCCGCCGTGGCTATCTGAAGGCCGGCGTGAACCTGGGATACCTCGATCCGTCGATCGGCAGCGGCACGGACACGAGCATGCCGTCGACTGACGAGATCTTCGGGCCCGAAGAGGCCCCGGGCCTGGATGCCCAGCCGGTGTTTGGCGTAATCGAGCCCTTTGTGGAGTTCGCGACCCTCGATCGGGCCATCGAGGATCGCGGCGGCGGCCGGTACCGCGTGACGTTCACGCGATACTCCGATCGCGATCTGGGCCAGTTCTCGTTCAATCGGTGGGACGTCGATCTCCGGCAGTACATCCCGTTCGTGCATGGCACGCACACGCTCGCGCTCCGGGGGTGGGCGTCGTCGAGCGACCCTTCGGACGGCAACAGCGTGCCGTTCTACCTCCAGCCCACGCTCGGAGGCTCGCGGTCGCTGCGCGGGTTCCGGACCTACCGCTTCCGCGATCGCAGCGCGCTCCTGCTGCAGGCGGAGTACCGGTGGCGCGTCAACGAGTTCGTGACCGGCGCCTTCTTCTACGACACCGGTGCGGTCGCACCCGATCTCGATGACATCGGCCGGCTCGAGCGCGACTACGGCTTCGGTCTTCGCGCCGGCAGCCGCTCGACCGTGGCGGTCCGGATGGACGTGGCATTTGGCGGGCGCGAAGGCACCCGCTTTCTCCTGAGGTTCGACGATGTGTTCTGAGATGGTGAGGTTTGTAGCGGCCGTTGCCTGCGTCGTTGCCGCCGCCACCGGGGTGGGCGCAGCCGCGGCTGGGCAGGCAGCGCGGCCTGGGCTGGTGTTTTTCCCAGACGATCCGATTTCCCGAGACGACGACTCGGCGATCGATGCGAGCACCGTCAAGGAGCTCGAGCTCTCGGAATCGTACGACTTCCTGATCAATACGTTCGAGCCGCAGGGCGACCGCGAGCCGATCCGCGCCGTCAACGTGAACACGCTGGACGAGGTGCCGGACTCGAGCTGGTTCACCAACCGCATCGGCATCCGCGATCTGCCGATCGCGGAGATCGCCCGGGGGCCGAACAAGTTCGAGCGCCTCGATGCCGCAGACTGGATCCTGGTTGCCGGAAAGAGTCCGGGCGGCTTCCACCCTGGCTTCCTGGCGGAACACCCGGGCGACCCGGGACAGGTGTATCAGCTCGAGATCGATCCTGTTGATCACCCCCAGATGGCCACTGGCGCCGAGCTGATTGGCACGCTGGTGTACCACGCGCTCGGGTATCACACGGAGGACGTCTACGCGGTCAGGGTGGATCCGGCCAGGATCACGATCTCCGACAAGGCGACCATCCGCGACTCCTCGGGGCGGCGCCGCTTCAACAAGCGCGACCTCGAGGCGATTCTTCGCATGGCGGCACGCGACCGCGAGGGGCGCGTGTACATGTCGGCCACGCGCTTCATCCAGGGCGAGCCCGTCGGAAACTTCCAGTACCACGGCACCCGGAGCGACGACCCGAACGACATCCACCCGCACGAGCACCGCCGCGAACTGCGGGCGAACCGCGTGTTTGCCGCCTGGCTGGCCCACGACGACTCGCGGTCCATCAACACCCTGGACCTCATGATTGCGGCGAACGGGCGCAAGCACATCCGCCACTACATGTACGACTTCGGCGCAACCCTCGGCAGCGCGACCCGGTTCGCCGAGCCGCCGACGGGCAACCACGAAACCTACCTCGATAAGGACGCGAGCTTCAGGGCGCTGGCGAGCGTTGGGCTCGCCGTGCCGCCCTATCTCCGTGCGCCCCGCGCCGATGGACCGCCCTCGGCGGGTGCGTTCGACAGCACGTCGTTCGATCCGCTGCGATGGAAGGCGAACTACCCGAACCCTGCGTTCGCCAACATGCGTGCGGACGATGCGTTCTGGGGGGCGCGGCTGGTGGCGCGGTTCTCGGACGAGGCGATTCGCGCGATCGTCGATCAGGTCCGGTACGACGATCGCCTGGCGGCCGAGCACATCACCCGCGTGCTGATCGAGCGTCGAGACGCCATCGTGCGGGTCTGGTTGAATGGCGTGAACCCCGTCGTGGATCCGCGGCTCGCGGCCGACGGCGTGCTGACGTTCGCGAACGCGGCGGTTGCGGCGGGCGCGGCCACGCCCGGAAGCGGCTACACCGTGAGCTGGTCGAGATTCGACAACCGCCTCGGGACGGCCGAAGCCGTGGTCGGCGAGATGCAGGTGACAGAGGAGCGTGCGACCGCGCCGCCGGGGCTGCTCGCCGATGCGGCGTTCGTGATGGCCACGATCCGCGGCGAGCATCCCGATCATCCTGGCTGGCGCCAGCCAGTGCAGGTGTACTTCCGCCGTGCGGCGGCGGGCTGGGAAACCGTCGGGATCGTTCGCCTGCCCTGAGATCGTTGTGGCGAAGTCTGCGACTGCTCTCTAGAGCGGCTTTGAGTCTGGCGTAGCGCTCTTTTTTTCGTGTTTTCGTGTCTTCGTGGCCCTAGCGGCGCACGAGCAGGCGCAGGTCGGTGACGTGGCCATCCTGGACGGCCACCTTCACCTGCGAGGCGTTGTCGGAACGGTACGACGTGGTCACGCCGTTTCTCGTTTCGACCATCGTGGCGCTGCTGATTCCGCCGGACGCGCCTCCGGACGCACTGCTGGACGACCAGGTTGAGGACGTGGCGCCGACACGCCGCCGCCGCCCTGGACGGCGACGATGGGTACGGACGCGTTGACCACGTACGCCCCGTTGGCGACGTTCACGAGCTGGAACCTGCCTTCGCGATCGGCGCGTGCCCGGGGTGGGGGTCCGAAGGAGCGGTTGGCCGAAGCCGGGTCGGGCATCAGCATCACCATCGCCTCCGGGACCGGCGCGCCGGTTTCGTCGATGACGACGCCGGAGACCTGGAAGACGGGAACCACGACTTCGTTGAAGACGATGCCTTCCACCGTTTGCCCGGCTCCGAGCGTGATGCCGTGCGCGCTCGCGGCGTCCGCCGTGCCCGGGTAGTAGGTGGTGGCAGGCGCTGTGTTCCGTGGTGTGGGGCCGGCACCCATGAGGTTCGGCTCCATCCGTGGAATCAGCTGCACGAAGGACTCGCCGGCTGGCAGGCTGTGCAGGCGGAACTCGCCCAGGTCGTTCGTCTGAGCACCGTTCCCAATCGGGATTAGAGAAGGCGCCTGGCCTCTGCCGACGTTCATCCGCCTCGTTGCCATGAGCCGTGCGTCGACCAGCGGTTGGCCGGCCTGATCCATCACGCGGCCCGCGATGACGCCGCCGCGTCCCAGCAGGACGTCCGGCGCCGTCTGCGCCTGGCCTGCTGCGACCTGGACGAATGGGGGGACATCAGGAGGTGCCGGAACCGCGTAGCCCACGCGCCGCGCCATGATGCGGTAGCGTCCGGGGGCAAGGTTCGCGAAGCGGTAGATTCCGCTCGCATCCGTCTCCGCCGTCGTCGGCGCGACCGGGCCGGTCGGGGGCCGTCCTTCGAGCACCACCGACACCTGCGCGCCCGCGATCGGCTGTTTTGTTTCCGCGTCCAGCACGCGGCCGGTCACGGCTGCGGCTCCGCTTTGCGCGGCTGATGCCTGCAACCCGAGCAGCACGGCGAGACTCAAGGCGAGAAGAGGCATTTTCACTCTCCTGATGAGTGAATCATACCGCGTGGTCGCCTTGCGGGATCCACGCTTCGCCCTTCCGTTACACGGGGCGCCCCTGGTCGTCGGTCTTGAACGACTGCGTCTTGAACTTGTTCAGGAAGCCCACGAACGTGCCTTGCGCGGTTTCGACGATCGTGGCGCCGTCCTGCCAGATGGCGTTCTCGAGCTCGAAGCCGCTTCCGATCGGGTCGCCCTGATTCTGGTGGATGTTGTGGACACCCAGTCCGGTGTTGAAGGGCTCTCCGAAAACGTAGAACCGTATGCCCTGGGCGAGGACCGCCTCGAGGTCCACCAGCGCCTCGATGCCCGTGCCGTGGTTCCAGGGCGGGTTCCACCGCAGGATGTGCAGGAACCTGAACATCAATCGGCCGTAGCGGACTTTTCTGAACACAACCGGTGGATGCAGCACCGCGGACCTGATGTAGTCCAGCGCGCCGGATGTCGGGTTCGACACCAGAGGGTGCCAGCCGTCCGCCAGCGCCTTGATCGGGGCGAAATCGCTCGCGCGAATCTTCACCACGCGCCATTCGATGCCGTCCGGCATGTTCTTCGGGTCGACGTCGATGGCGCACTTGTACTTGCCGGCAGGGTTGGTGCCGGCGGGGGCGGAGACGATCAGGTTGCCGTGGTAGAAGCGGCCGAAGTTGTCGGGCGGGTCGCGGAAGTAGTCGAACTTGGTCCCAATCACGAGACCGTAGCCGTGGTTGAGTGGCATCGGATGTCTCCGTAATTTCGAGCGAGAGACCTCGGGCCTGTGCCCGTCCGGCGCGCTGCGTGCGGTGGCCGGCTCGGAATATAACGCTCCTGCGCGTCCGATCGCACAGACTCGCGAATTACATCCTGTTTCGTTGACTTTTCCGGGACGCCTGCCTAGGATTCGCCCACCACGCGGCTCCGGCAACTAGAAAGCGAGGGGCATATGCGGCAGCACCGGTTCGTTTCCTTCCCAACGGGTGTCCTGGCGCGGGCGGTCATCGGCTTCCTCACCACGTTGGTCTTGTTCCTCGTCTTTGGCGCAGGCGCGCCTTCGGTCAGGGCCGAGAAGCCGCCGCAGTACTTCGTCGACGAAACGAAGCTGCCGTTCAACAGCCCTCGCCGGCACGACGACGACGCGCTTGTGGGGCGTGCAGGGCGGAGCCGGTTACCGCATCGAAGTGCCCGAGAACTGGAACGGCGATCTCGTGCTCTACGCCCACGGTTTTCGCGGCGGCGGCCTGGAACTGACCGTCAGCAACCCGCCGTTCCGCGCGTATCTCATCGCGAACGGTTTTGCCTGGGCGGCTTCGAGCTACGCCACCAACGGCTACGACGTGACCCAGGGCGTCAAGGACACGCATGACCTCGGCACGCGGTTCAACGGTCTCGTCGCCAACCCGAACCGCGTGTACTTCACGGGCACGTCGATGGGCGGCCACATCACGGGCGTGGCCATCGAGCAGTATCCGAACGCCTACGACGGCGCGATGCCGATGTGCGGCGTGATGGGCGACAACAAGCTCTTCGACTACTTCGTCGAGAACCATCTCGTTGGCTCATGCGCTCGCCGGCCTGGACGTGCCGTTCCCCTTCCCGGCGGACTACGCGGCCACCATCGTGCCTCAGCTAGGACCGCGTTCGGCATGCCGTACCCTACGGTATTGACGCCGCTCGGCGCAACGTTCGCCGGCGTCGTGGAGAACCTGAGCGGCGGCGATCGTCCGATGTTCGATGGAGGCGTTCCGGTTTTCGGGCACGGGAGGCAACTTCCTGCTCGCGCAGGGCATCGGTTCTGCCGCAGGCACCCGGACCAATATCGAGACCGTCTACCAGATCGACTCTGACCCGGCGCTCTCCGCCGAGGAGCTGGACCTGAACGCCACCATCCTCCGCATCGACCTGGATCCGCAGGCCAGGCGTAAGCAGGGCCTCGCCGGCGTTCCGGCGATCTCGGGAGCGCTTCCGATACCCGTGCTGTCGATGCACACGCTGGGCGACCTCTTCGTGCCGTTTTCGATGGAGCAGATCTACGCGCGTCGCGCGGCCGCGAACGGCGTCAGCGACCGGCTCGTGACGCGCGCCATCCGCGACATCAGCCACTGCGGCTTCACCACGGCCGAGATGGAGCAGGGGTTCGCCGACCTGGTGAACTGGGTCACCAACGGCGTGAAGCCGGCCGGCGACGACATTCTGACGCCCGCGGTTGTGGCCGACCCGAACTTCGGCTGCAACTTCACCGTGGGACCGCACCCGCTGGCGCCGACCGTGCCCAGTGAATTGACGATCTGAAATCTGGACTTT
>CAVQFD010000003.1:0-339260 GCA_963711795.1 uncultured Acidobacteriota bacterium
TGCGCAAGACCGTGTTTCACAACGGGTCGCCGAAGCACTGGCGCTCACACTGACCGGTGACGAGCAACGCCAACTCGCCAAACGCTACACCGAGAATCCAGAAGCATACGAGGCCTACGTGCGGGTCGCTATTTCTGGAACACTCGACGACGGAAGGATATAAAAGGCCGTCGAAGACTTTCAACGGGCGATCCGACTTGACCCCGGCTATTCGCTTGCCTTTTCTGGATTGGCAGATGCCTACAATCTGCTAGGCAGCTACGGCGAAATGCCGATGCGGGAGGCGAAGGAGAGAGCCAAGGCGGCGGCGCAGAAGGCCGTCGACCTGGACGATGAGGTCGCCGAAGCTCACACGTCGCTCGGCGCGATCATCGGAGGTTACGATTGGGAATGGGCGAAAGCCGAGAGGCATTTCCTGCGTGCCATCGACTTGAAGCCACGATATGCGACCGCACACGAATGGCACTCGGAATACCTCTCGTGGATGGGGCGGCACGACAACGCCATTCGCGCGGCGCTGCGGGCGCTCGATATCGACCCGGTCTCTCTTAGTGCGAACTCGCACGTCGGGCTCGCCCTCTACAGGGCGCGGCACTACGATGCGGCAATAGAACGGTTTCGAGAGACGCTCCATCTGAATCAGGATTTCGCTGATGCCCACGTCATGCTCGGAGTCACCCTCGTGCAGAAGGCGATGTACGGCGAAGCCATCGCGGAGTTTCAGCGGGCCAGGGTGCTCACCGGCAACAGCCCTGAGATCTTGGGTCTGCTTGGCTATGGCTACGGGATGGCCGGTATGAAACGCGAGGCACAGGATGTCCTCAACGAGCTGAACGACCTGAGAAGGCAGAACAGGTATGTCTCGCCTTTTTCGCGAGCGACGATCCATATCGGGCTGGGCGAGACCGATCTCGCGTTCAAGTGGCTGGAGCAGGCGTACCAGGAGCGACTCTGGTACATGACGTTGCTCGCAGTTGACCCGCTGTTGGACAGGTTACGGGGAGACACGCGATTCACCGACCTGCTGCGGCGGATGAACCTCACGCCGGCGGCTAAATCGTAGCCGCAGTCCCCGGGCGCTGTATTTTGCAGCAAGTCGGGCACCATCCAGGGCATCGCCTGGAATGACGGCTTTGGCCAAAGTACGGGACGCCGAAGTCGTCCTCCGGTCAGTGGTGAAGCTGTTCAAGGATCCCGAGATACACCTCAGCCCGTCTCGAAACGGCCCTTAGGCTGAGGCCGCCAGCGACTCCAACCTCTTGAGCGTGTCAGGGTATTTCCGTACCAGCCAGATCAAGGCGGCAGCCTGGTCGTTCGGCTTGCTACGGCCCTGTTCCCACCGCTCGAGAGTGCGGGGGTTCACACCAATCTTGAACGCAAACACGTGGCGCGACATCTTGAGCGCCTCCCGCGTCTCTCGGACGACGTCCGCGCTGATTGGTGGAAGGGTGATCGGCTGCACCTCCCTTGTCTTCAGAGTCAGCCGTCCTTCGCGGTGATCCCGCATAGCTTCCACACCCGACATGAGCTCTCGGAAGAGGCTGCGCTTTTTTCGAACCACGGGTCGCTTCTTCGCTGCCATTAGTTCACTTCCTTCGTAGTCGGCGTCGCGCGGCACGCCGCGCAAGTTCGGCCTCGAGAGCCGCCTTCAAGCCCGTCTCTCAGCGGCGCTCAGGTCGGCCATTTCGTCCTTGTCGTAGAGCGTCATCAGCCAGATCTGAGCATCTGCCGAAAGGTGGTAGTAGATGACCCTGAGGTCACCACGCTTGCCCTTGCCGCGGCGCCGATCGGCCCATCGCAGCTTACGAAAGCCGCCGGTGCCCGGCATGACATCGCCCGCCTCCGGATCCCCAGCCAGGAACAGCTGCAACGCTCGATATTCATCGTCCTCCAGGTAGCCCGCGACAATCGCTGTAAACGTGGGGGTCTCGATGAACTCCACGCGATCCAGTAGACCCTTGCCGGCGGAGATGTGGAGCAGATCCGGCACGTGCGCGATGTCACAATGACGTGTTTGCGGTGTGGGCACACGTGGGTGCCACGGATCGCGGACATCCGGATGTGCCCGAAGTGCAAATCGGTCCGGTGGGATCAGCCGAAGCCGTCAGGCAAAAAGCGACCGATGCTCAGTGAGAGGGATCAGCCTGGGCAGAAACACCGATGAGCCGAACTGAACGGTGTTAGCGCATTCGAAGGTAAGGGAGGCAGTCGAATGTCCAACCAGAGATTCCATCTTGTCATTCTAGCCCTCGTAGCAAGCCTCATCGGCGTGCCCGCCGTAGGGGCGCAGCCAAGCCCAAACCCCTTTGGCGCAGACGTGTTCGTCGGAGGGTTTCCTCGGCCTGATCCAGTCGAGGGGGAGGAAGTTCCCGAGTATCCCGATATGGGTGGATGGCAGGTCGGCGCGTCCATTCGGCGAGGCGTGAAGTGGCAGTGGCTCGGGTGGACCGGAAGCTATGGCAGTCGCTCCAACGACGATGTCCGTGTCCGTGACGCGCTCGGCGGCGTGAGCGCCACGTCTCCGTGGCTGCTTGGAGGTGAGGGACTTGTTCGAGCCTTCGGGCAGGCGCTGGGCGGTTATGCCTGGAGCCAGACGGCGTTGGGCCTGCACGATAGCGCTCCGATGTTTGTCGCTGGTGGCGGCTTCGATATTTTTTTCTTCCGGCTTCAGGTGGACTACGTCAGAACCCAGCTTACCGGCGTCGATGAGAACTATGGTCGAGGTTTTCTCGGCGGTATGGTGCCGCTCTGCTTCACCGACTGCAGGCCAGAGTGGGAGGACGGCATTCCTCTTTTCGGCGCACGGAGCAAACCTCGGTGACGTCCCGAGCTTTCTAAAGAGGGGGCGGCCCGCTGCCAACCTTGAACGAGAACGAGATAACCATGAATGTTGCCGTCTATGCGCGCAAAGGTACTGACCAGACCGGTGTGGCCGACGAGCAGAAGTCGGTCACGCGGCAGATCGAACACGCCCGCCAGTACGCTGAGCAAAAAGGCTGGACAGTCGATGAGGCCTGCGTCTTCGTTGACGACGGCATCTCTGGAGCCGAGTTCGCGAACCGTCCCGGCTTCCTGCGGCTGATGAACGCGCTGAAACCTCGAGCGCATCCGCCGCTCGATAAAACCGCAATAGATTAAGGGGAAAGTTGGTTGCGGGGGCGGGATTTGAACCCGCGACCTTTGGGTTATGAGCCCAACGAGCTACCGGACTGCTCCACCCCGCGACACTCTGAAGAACCCTAATCATAGCACACGGAGTCCAACCCTACATCAGCCGCAGCCGGCCAGCTGAACGAGCGGGTGTTACAATCGACTCCATCAAGTCTCATAGTGCGCTTTGCGTGATCGTCCCATCGCATGCGCCAGGTTCCGGATGCAATAGCGCGTGGCCACGCCTTCCAAATCGCAGGTGAGCTCGGCGGTCGCCGCCGCCACACTCGCCTCCGCGACCGTCACCGCTCAGTTTATCGCCGGTAAAGCCACGCGGGACGCGCTGTACCTCAGCGAGCTCGACGTCACGACGCTGCCGTCGATGGTGGCGCTGACCTCGGCCTTCTCCATCCTGCTGGTCGGCGTCAGTTCGCGCAGCCTGCAGCGCCTGGCGCCCGGCACGTTCGTGTCGCTCGCCTTCCTTCTCAGCAGCATCCTGCTCGTCGTCTCCTGGGGCCTGAACATGGCCGCGCCGGCGGCCGCCGCCATTTTCGCGTACCTCCTCATCTCCGGGCTCGGTCCGATCCTGGGCTCGGGCTTCTGGCTGATCGTCACCGAGCGCTTCGATCCGCGCACGGCGAAGAAGCGGTTCGGCCAGATCGCCGGCGGCGGGACGATTGGGGGACTCCTCGGCGGGCTCCTGTCTGAGCGCGTGGGCGCTGTCTGGGGCGTGCCCGCGATGCTTCCCGTGCTCGCCGGGCTCAACCTGGTGTGCGCGTGGCAGATCCGCAGCCTGAGCGCGTCGCCGGAAGCATCCGCGCACCACAGGCCGATTGAGATCTCGCCGGAGCTCGCCGCGTCGGCGCCGCGATCCGGCCTGCGTGTGCTCGCAGAGGCGCCTTACCTGCGGAGCCTTGCCGCGCTCGTGTTCCTCGGCACGGTCGGCGCCGCACTCCTCGACTATGTCTTCAAGCTCGAAGCCGTGGCCGCTCTGGGCCGAGGCGAACAGCTGATACGCTTCTTCGCGGGCTACTACGCGGCCAGCAGCCTCGTAACCTTCGTGTTCCAGACGTCGGCCAGCCGGCTGGCGCTCGAGAAGCTGGGGCTCGCCTTCACCACCGCCACGCCCTCGATGGCGCTGTTCTTCGGCACGATCGGCAGCCTCATCTCGCCCGGCCTCAGCAGCACAGTCGTCGCGCGCGGCGGCGAATCGGTGTTCCGCGGATCGCTCTTCCGCTCGGGCTACGAGCTCTTCTACACACCCATCCCGGCGTCCGAGAAACGCGCAGCGAAGTCGCTCATCGACGTGGGCTTCGACCGCCTGGGCGACGCCGTGGGCGGCGGGCTCGTGCTTCTGGCGCTCCTCCTGCCGCTGGCGCGCCAGACGCCCGCGATCCTGATCGCCGCGCTCGTCACGGCTGCTGCAGCTCTGGTCGTGGCCAGCCGCCTGAACCGAGGCTACGTCCAGACCCTCGAGCGGAGCCTGCTCAACCGCGCCGTCGAACTGGATCTCTCCGAGGCGGAGGACAACACCACGCGCACGGCGATGATCCGCAGCCTGACGATGATTCGCTCGCTGAGCCGCACGCGCGGATCCGCACCCGACACCTCCGGGGCCAGCGCGCCGCGGGTGCACGTGGCCCGCCCGGACGAGACGACGCGCTCACTGCGGGCCGCGCCGTCCACGGCCTCCCAGGACGCCATCGACGTCGACCTCGTCCAGATCATGGCCCTCCGCTCGCGCGACAAGGACCGCGTGATCAAGATCCTCGAGCGCGACGAGTCGCTCCGGCCGTCGCTCGTCGCCCACGTGATCCCGCTCCTCGCCTGGGATCCGGTGGCGAACGAGGCCGTCAACGCGTTGCGACGCGTCGCCGAAGAGCGTGTCGGGGAGCTCATCGACGCGCTGGTCGACCCGAACCAGCCGTTTGCCGTGCGGAGGCGCCTGGCGAGGGTCTTCACGGTCTGCGTCTCGCAGCGTGCCGTGGACGGGCTGCTCCTCGCACTGGAAGACCTGCGCTTCGAGGTGCGGTTCCAGGCCGCGCGGTCGCTCGTGGGCATCCTGGAGAAGAATCCGCGCGTCCACATCGACGCGCCGTTCGTTTTCGAGGTCGTCCGCCGCGAGGTTGCCGTCGGCCGGCCTGTCTGGGAAGCGCATCGCCTGCTGCACGGTCCCGAGGAAGGCGACCCGGCCCTCTTCCTCGACGACTTCGTGCGCGATCGCGCCAGCCGGAGCCTGGCTCACGTCTTCACGCTGCTCTCGCTCGTGCTGCCGCCCGAGCCTTTGCGCGTCGCTTTCCGCGGGCTGCACACCGACGACCAGAACCTGCGGGGCACGGCACTCGAGTATCTCGAAGGCGTCCTGCCGCCCCTCATCCGCGAGAAGCTCTGGCCTTTCCTTGACGAGTCCCGGACACCTCGGCGGGCCACGACCAGATCGCGGGATGAAATTCTGGCAGAACTGCTACGATCGAACCAGTCCATGGTCTTGAATCTCGAAGCGCTGCAAGAGCGCCACAAGGCGGAGCGGCAAAGCGACCGCGGCCACCGGGATGCGGACTCGAGCCCGGCGCCGAGTGACGCCGGAGGCGCCAGCACAGGGCCACGCCGGTGAAGGTCCTCGCCCCGCGCGCACCGACGCCCGTTCCGCGAACCGTCGGCGGCCCGCACACCACCACACGCCTGTCCGACGAGCTCATCTCCGAGAACGTCAAGCGTCTCGCCGTCGTCAGCATGGTTGCCGCCGGATTGTGGGCCTTCGGCCTCCTGATGGACCAGGTGCTCGTGCCCATCTTCGTGGGGCCGCGCGCGCCGTTCTCCCACATCGTGATCTGCATCCTCGCAATCGGCGCCTCAGCGGCCATGCTGGCCTACCTGAAGTACGCGGATCACAAGCCCGCCACGAAGATGGACGTGGGCCTGGGCTTCATGCTGCTCAACGCCTTCTTCATCGCCATGCTCAACTCGTGGGTGGTGGTGCCCACGACCGACTCCATGCGCCGGCTCTCGTGGGCGGTGGTGCTCATCCTCATCTACCCGATGATCGCGTCCACGCCCCCGCGCAAGATGCTCTTCGTCGCCCTGGCCGCGGCGGCGATGGACCCGCTGGGCGTCTGGTTCGCGCACCTGCGCGGGATCGACGTGCCCTCGCTCGCCAGCACGCTCGTGCTGTACATGCCCAACTTCATCGTGGCGCTGGTCTCGGTCGTGCCGTCGGCGATCCTTCAGAAACTGAACCGCCGCCTCCACGAGGCTCAGCGTCTCGGCAGCTACCAGCTCGTGGAGCTCCTCGGCCAGGGCGGCATGGGCGAGGTCTGGCGCGCGAAGCACCAGCTGCTCGCGCGGGACGCGGCCGTCAAGCTGGTGAAGTCCGAGGTGCTCGGCGTCGGAGATGCGGAAGCGCGGCTCGTGATGCGCCGCTTCGAGCGCGAAGCGCGCGCGACGGCAGCCCTCAGCTCACCCCACACGATCGGCGTCTTCGATTTCGGGCTGACCGACGATGGGGCGTTCTACTACGTGATGGAGCTGCTGTCGGGGCGCGACCTGGAGTCTTTGGTGCGCGAGTTTGGCCCTGTCCCGGCCGACCGGGCCATCTTCCTGCTCCGCCAGGTAAGCCACTCGCTGGCCGACGCGCACGCGCGCGGGCTCGTGCACCGCGACATCAAGCCGGCGAACATCTATGTCTGCCGCATGGGCCTCGAATACGACTTCGTGAAAGTGCTGGACTTCGGGCTGGTGAAGGTCAGGCATCGCGGAGGCCACGCGCAGCAGACGCTGGCCACCATCGAGCACGGCACCACGGGCACTCCGGCCTACATGGCGCCGGAGATCATCCTGGGGGAGAATGACGTGGACCGCCGCGCCGACGTCTACGCGCTCGGATGCGTGGCGTACTATCTCCTGACCGGACAACTGGTATTCGAAGCCGAGACCCCGATGAAGATGCTCTTGCAGCACGTGCAGGCCACGCCGATCCCGCCCTCGCAGCGAACCGAGCTGCCGATCCCGCGCGAGCTCGACGAACTGGTCCTGTCCTGCCTCGAAAAGGACCCGGGCAAGCGGCCGCAGGACGCGGGTGCCCTGTTCCGGCTGGCCACCGAGTGCCTCACGTGCACGGCGTGGAACCATGACTCGGCCCGCGAGTGGTGGGAAGCGCACCTGCCGGAGCTGACGGGCCCGCTAACCGTGGCCGACGCCGACCCGGAGCCCGAGCCCGCCGTCCAGGGACACGTTTGATGGCCGAACCAGCAGCCCGGCCGACCGCTCCAGGCGGCCAGCCAAAAACCGCACTCGATCGCGCGCTCTCGCTGGTAACCGAGGTCCGCAGCGGCGAAGGCATGGGCGCCCTGCTGCTGGCGACGAACATCTTCCTGCTGCTGGCGTTTTATTCCGTCCTCAAGATCATCCGCGATGCGCTGATCCTCAGCGAGGGCGGCGCCGAACTGGGCAGCTACTCCGCCGCCGGCCAGGCGCTCGTGCTGCTCGCCGTGGTCCCGGCGTACGGCGCCTTTGCCTCGCGAGTGGACCGCGTCCGGCTCATTGTCGGCGTGTCGTTCTTTTTCGCCACCAACCTGCTCGTGTTCTGGGCACTGGGCCTCGCCGGCGTCCGTATCGGCATCGCGTTCTACATCTGGGCCGGCGTGTTCAACGTGATCGTGATCGCGCAGCTATGGGCGTTCGCCAACGACCTCTACACACGGGATCGCGGCCGGAGGCTCTTCCCCCTGATCAACCTGGGCGCCAACTTCGGCGCCGTGGTCGGAGCGCTTGCGGCCACCTATTTCTTCGCGGGTGTCGGACCGTTCAGCCTGATGCTCATCGCGGCGGCGGGCCTTGCCGCGTCGGTGGTCTTCACACTCGTCGTCAACCGGCGCGAGCGTGCCGCGGGCCGAGACGCGGCCGGCGGGGAGGGCGAGGCCCCGCTCGGCAAGGCGGGCGGATTCCAGCTGGTGCTGGGCAACCGCTATCTCTTCCTGATCGCCATGATGATCGTCGTGCTCAACATGGTGAACACGCTCGGCGGGTTCCTGTTGAACACGCTCATCCGGACCGAGGCCCTCGCGCGGGTCGCTCCGGGCGTCGTGACCCCGGACAGCCTGGGCCCCGAACAGTTCGACGCCTTCAGGGCCGCAATAGGCACGATGAGCGGCAGCGTGCAGTCGTCGGTCAACATCGTGACGTTTCTGGCGGGCGCGTTTCTGGCATCGCGCGTCCTGAAATGGCTGGGCGTCCGCGGCGCGCTTTTCGTGCTGCCGACCATCGCACTCTTCAGCTACTCGGTGATTGCGTTTTTCCCGGTCTTCAGCATCGTGAGGCTCGCCAAGATCCTCGAGAACAGCACCGACTACTCGGTGCAGAACATCGCACGCCACGCGCTCTTCCTGCCGACGAGCCGCGAGGCGAAGTACAAGGCCAAGCAGGCGATCGACACCTTCTTCTGGCGCACAGGCGACCTGCTGCAGGCGGGCGTCGTCTTCCTCGGCTCATCGCTCGGCTTCAACACGAGCGGCTATGCGCTCGTCAACATCGGCCTCGTGCTGGTCTGGCTCGGCATCGTCACCCTCATCGCCCGCGAGCATCGGAAGCTCGTGCCCGTGGAGCAGGAAGCGCAGGCGGCGTGAAACGCGTCCCAGGGTTCATTCTCAGTATGGCGGCGCTGCTCGCGCCGACCTTGATCAACCCGGCCTTCGGGCAATCCCAACCTCCCTCCGAACCGCAGACGCGCGAGGAGGCGCTCCGCGAGGAGCGCGAGGAGAAGGCCGAGGTGCTCACGCCACCCCAGACAGGGGCTCTGGAGAAGGGTCTGTTCTGGCTCGAGGATGGCAGGGCCTTCGAGCGCCTCCTCAACCCGGCCGAGGGCTTCTACCCGAAGCTCGGGTCCGTCACCGCGGGCAGCGGGCTGGGGTTCGGCGCCGGGTATCGGCATCTCTTCTCGGAACAAGTGGCATGGAACACGTTCGGCTCGGGAACCTTCAGGAGGTACTGGGCGCTCGAGACCCGGTTCCTCGCCAACAACATCGCCGACACCCCGTTGTTCGTGGACCTGCATGCGAGAAAATCGGACTATCCCGACGAGGACTACTTCGGGCAGGGCAGCACCTCGCTGCGGGTGGACCATGTGTCGTACGGACTCGCCCAGACCACGGGCGGGGCGCACGACCGGCTTGAACGTGACGAAGTGGCTTTCGAGCGGTCTCCGCGCGGACTACTTCAGCCCGAGCGTGCACGAAGGTCCGGACTCGCGGGTTCCAACAATCGACCGCATTTTCCCACCCGGGACAATTCCGGGGTTGATCGAGCAGCCCGATTACTTCAACACGGAGGTCTTTGTCGAAGCCAACACGCGCGAGCCGCGCGGCAACCCGCGCGCCGGGGGCCGTTACCGGGCCTCGTACCAGCGGTTCGCCGATCTCGACCTCAATCGCTACTCGTTCAACCGCTTCGAGCTCGACGGGCAGCAGTACATCTCGCTCTTCAAGAACCGCCGGCTGATCGCGCTGCGCGGGCTCTTCTCGAGTTCCCAGCCCGACAGCGGCAACGACGTGCCGTTCTATCTCGAGCGGACACTCGGCGGCCCGGACGATCTGCGCGGGTTCCATCAGTTTCGTTTCAGAGATCGGCATCTCCTGCTGTTGCAGGCCGAGTACCGCTTCGAGATCTTCACCGCCGTGGACGGTGCGCTCTTCTACGACACGGGCAAGGTCGCGTCACGAACTGGAGGATCTCGACGTCACGCACTTCGAGTCCGACTGGGGCGTCGGCGTCCGGTTCGGGACCATCAACGGCGTCTTCCTTCGGGTCGAGGGCGCCTTCGGCAGCAGCGGCGGCAAGCACCTGGTGCTGAGGTGGGGCAATGTCTTCTAATCTCGTGCACCGCCTGACGCTGTTGCTCGGCGTCTGCCGTCGTGGCGACGGGCCTGACCGTCGCCGGCCGGGGCGCCGCGCCAAAGTTCTATCCCGACGATCCCATCCAGGCCGACAACGACCGGGCGCTGGACGCCGGCGCCGCCACGCCTATCGAGGGCAGCAACGGCTACGACTTCGTCGAGCACACCTTCCTGGAGCCGGGCGATCGGCGCGATGTTCTCGCGATGAACATCAATACGGCCGGCGAGATGCCGGATTCCTCGTGGTTCACGAACCGGATCGGCCGCCGCGTCCCGCCGCTCAACGAGATCGTGCGCGGCCCGAACCGGACTCGAGACGGTAGACATCACCGGCTGGCCCATCGTGCAGGGTAAGAGCTCCGGGATCACGCCGGGCTATCGCATCGCCGATCCCGAAGGCAGGCTCTACCAGCTCAAGTTCGACCCGCCGTCCAACCCGGAAATGGCCAGCGGCGCAGAAGTGATCGGCGCCGCCATCTACCACGCGATCGGCTACCACGTGGTCGAGGGTTACATCGCCGAAGTCGACCCGGCGGCCATCGTCATCGCACCCACTGCGACCACCGTGGACATGAGGGGCCAGCGGAAGAAAATGGATCGCGCCGACGTGGACAAAGTGCTCGCCCGCGGCGCCAGGCTTCCCAACGGCCGCTACCGCGCGACGCTCAGCCGTTTTGCCGACGGCAAACCACTCGGGTACTTCAAGTACTTCGGGACGCGGCCCGACGATCCGAACGACATCGTGCCGCACGAGCACCGGCGCGAACTGCGCGGCAACCGTGTGTTCGGGTCCTGGTTGAACCACGACGACTCGCGCGGCATCAACAGCCTCGACATGCTCGAGGGCCCTCCAGGCAAGCAGTGGATCCGTCACTACATGTTCGATTTCGGATCGACGATGGGCAGCGGCAGCACGATGGCGCAGGTCCCCAGGGCCGGCAACGAGTACATCGTGGAGTGGAAGCCGGCGATGCTCACAGCCGCGACGCTGGGCTTGTGGGTACGGCCGTGGGTCAAGGTGGACTACCCGAACGTGGCGCCATCGGTGGGGCGGTTCGAAGCCGAGTTCTTCGATCCCGTGCTCTGGCGGCCGGAGTATCCCAACCCCGCGTTCGACAACCTGCGGACCGACGATGCGTTCTGGGCGGCAGACCTGATCGCGAGGTTTTCCGACGAAATGATCCGTGCGATCGTCGCAAAAGCCCGGTACAGCGACGCGCGGGCAACGGCCTACATTGCAGATACCCTGATCGCCCGGCGGAACAAGATCGTGCGGGAATGGTTGACTGCGATCAACCCGGTCGTCGAGCCGGCGCTTTCGGGCGCCGGGGGGCTGACCTTCCGGAACGCAGCCGTCGAGCGCGCCGGAGCGTCGGCGCCGTCAGGCTATCGATTCGTGTGGTCGAGGGTGGACGCTGCGACAGGCGAGCGTGTCGGCACCCCGGAGGAAGGCCGATCCACAGAGCCGGCCGGAACGCTGCCGGCTGCCGTGGCTGCGGATGCGCCCGGAACTCTTGTATCCCTGGAGATACGGGCCGATCACGCTGAGTTTCCGGCCTGGCAGGACCCAGTCCTCATTCACTTCCGGCGGACACCGGGCGGATGGCAGACCGTGGGCCTGGAACGGGCGGGCAGGCTGGTTGGTTTCGGCGAGTTCAGGAACGCCGAACAGAATGCGAAAAAACAGTGACGCTGCAAGTTCGGGCGTGATGCGACGATATACTGTTGCGAATGCTTCAAGCGGCGCGCCGGACGATTTACTGCCTGGTTCTTTGCTCAACCGTCTCGAGCACAGCAGCCACGGCACAGACGCTGCCGGCTGAGCTCTTTCCGGCGCCGTCTCTCCTGGAGTCCCAGGAGGCGACAAGCGCGGCGAGCAAATCCGCCTCCGAGGCACCTGTCTTCGGCGCACCGTCCGGGCCGCCCTTCGCGCACTTCGTCACAGACCTTTTCCGCGACATCACGCACCTTCCGTCAAAGGAAAATGCGCTCTGGCTTGGCCTCGGCCTCTCGGTGGCCGGAAGCGCCCAGGTACTCGATCGGCCGATGTCCAGCCGGCTGTCGTCGGCGAAGTCGCTCGAGAGCGTGTTCGCGCCCGGCGAAACCCTTGGCGGTGCACGGGTGCAGGCCGTCTCGGCGTTGGCCACTTACACGATTGGCCAGATTACGAGGAGCCCCCGTGTCGCCGCGCTGGGCTCGGATCTCGTGCGAGCGCAACTGCTGACCCAGGTTCTGACAGGCTCGATCAAGATGGCCGTCCGTCGCGGACGCCCCGACGGCACCGAGTTCTCCTTCCCATCGGGCCACACTGTCCACATCGTTTGCCTCAGCCACTGTGCTCCAGCAGCACTTCGGCTGGAAGGTCGGCGTGCCGGCGTACGCACTCGCCACTTACGTGGCGGCGTCCCGCATCCAGGAGAAGCGGCATTTCCTCAGCGACGTCGCGTTCGGCGCGAGTCTCGGCATCATGGGCGGCCGCACCGTAACGGTTGGGCGCGGAGATGCACGGTTCGCCCTCGCGCCGATGGCGGCACCCGGCGGCGCCGGCGTCTCGTTCAACTGGGTCGGCTCGAACTAGCCTGCACCAAGGGCCGGCCCGCGGCTCGTCAATGTCCACTTCCCCGCCGCTTCCGGCCTGGCCCGACATCCAGGAAGCGGCTCGCTGCATCTCGGGCGTCGCGCTCCGGACACCGGTCGTCACCTCGAGAACGGTCGACGCTCACACGGGCGCCACGGTCTTCTTCAAGTGCGAGAACCTCCAGCGCGCCGGCGCGTTCAAGTTCCGAGGCGCGTATAACGCCCTGTCGCAGTTGCCGCTCGCCGACCGCGGTCGGGGCGTGCTGGCGTTCTCGTCGGGCAACCACGCCCAGGCCGTCGCTCTCGCGGGCCAACTCCTGTCCATCCCCCGCGTGGTCGTGATGCCCACCGACGCGCCTGCCGTCAAGCGCGCGGCCACGCTGAGCTACGGCGCGGAAATCGTCCCCTACGATCGCCACGCCGAAGACCGCGAAGCGATCGGCCGCCGTATTTCGGAGGAGCGGGGCCTGACCGTGATTCCTCCGTTCAATCACCCTCACGTGATCGCCGGCCAGGGGACCGCAGCCATGGAATTGTTCGAAGAAGTAGGCCCGCTCGACCTCCTGCTCGTTCCCTGCGGCGGCGGCGGCCTGCTCTCTTCGTCGGCCCTCGTCGCGGCAGCGCTGTCGCCCGAGTGCCGCGTCATCGGCGTGGAACCCGCCGCGGGTGACGATGCGACGCGATCGTTCCGGACGAGGCAGCTTCAGAGGGTGGAGAATCCGCGACACCGTCGCCGACGGCGCCCGCACGCCATCGCTCGGCACACTCACGTTTCCGCTCGTCCTGTCGCTCGTCTCCGACATGGTGACCGTCGACGACGGTACACTGCTGCGGACGATGTTCTACCTGTGGGAGCGGCTGAAGCTGATCGTCGAGCCAACCGGGGCGCTTGGCGCCGCAGCAGTGCTGTCTGGAGGCCTCGACGCGGCCGGGCAGACGGGTGGGCGTGATCCTGAGCGGCGGCAACGTGGATTTCTCACTGGTGAACGGATGGCTCGGCCACCGTTAGCCCGCTTCGCGGCATCGGTCGCGGCGTTGACGCTCGCCGTCGCGACAGCTGTCGTGCCGGCCTTCGCGACAGGACGATCCCGGCGCGCCGCGCAACGCGGCGCCGCTCACCATCCTGCAGTTGAACGACGTGTACTCGACCGTGCCGGTCGACGGCGTCGGCGGCCTCGCGCGGGTTGCGACGCTCAAACAGCAGATCGCCAGGGCCGGCCGGACGCCGCTGATGCTGCTCGCGGGAGACTTTCTCTCCTCGTCGGTCGCGTCCACGGTGTTCAAGGGCGAGCAGATGATCGCGGCACTCAACGCCGGCGGCCTCGACCTCGCCACGCTCGGCAACCACGAGTTCGACTTCGGCGTCGAGGTGCTGCTGCAGCGCATGGCCGAGGCCAGGTTCTAGTGGGTCATCTCGAATGTCATCGACACACAGACCGGGCTGCCGATCGGCGGCGCCCGTCCCTATCTCGTCCGGCAGTTCGGGTCGCTGCGGGTCGGCTTCATCGGCCTGTGCCTCTCGGCCGAGGAAGGCATCGTCCGGGACAAGGTCGATCGCCTGCGGATCGACAACCCGTTTGAGGCGGCCGGCAAGTACCTCCCGATCCTGAGAGACGTCGAGAAAGTGGACGTCATCGTCGCGCTGACGCATCTGACATACGCGGAGGATCGGGCCCTGGCCGAGCGGTTTCCGGAGATCGACGTCATCGTCGGCGGGCACGAACACTTTCCGATCACCGCGTCGTCGGGCGCACGCTCATCAGCAAGGCCGGGTCGGACGCGAAGTTCGTGGCGCGGATCGATCTGGCCAGGGGCGCACACGCTTCCGCGCCTATCGAGCGCTTCTACGAGCTGCATCCCGATCACCAACGCGTTGGCCGACGACCCCGCCGCCGCAGCCGTGGTCGCCGAGCTACGAAGAGAAGCTCGGGCCGGAGCTGAACGAGGTCATCGGCTCCACCCGCGTGCCGCTCGACGGCGTCACCATTCGACTGCGCGCCTGGGAAACCAACCTGGGCAACCTGGTGGCCGACGCCGTGCGGGCCGAAGCGCAGGCCGACATCGCGATCGTCAATTCCGGCGGCATTCGCGGCGACCGCGTCCACGAGCCCGGTCCGCTGACGCTGCGCACGTTGCTCGAGATTCACCCGTTCGGCAACATCGTGTGCAAGCTGGCGGTGCCGGGCCGCGTGATGCTGGCGGCGCTCAACCACGGCGTCGCGCGGCTGCCGGCGGCCGCCGGCCAGTTTCCGCAGGTGTCCGGTGTCACGTTCAGAGTCAATGCGGAAGCGCGGCCGGAGCTCGCGTGCAGGATGTGCAGGTCAACGGCGCCCCGATTGTTCTTGACCGGATGTACACCCTGGCGATGCCGGACTTCCTGTTGCTCGGAGGCGACGGTTACACGATGTTTGCGGACCAGAAGGTGCTGATCGACGCGGAGTCTGGAACGCTGATGGCGGTGGCGCTGGAGAAGTACACCGCGGGGCGCGAGATCGCGCCCTCGATCGAAGGACGGATCGAGGTAATCGGGAAGTAAGTCGGGAAGTAAGAAGTTCGAAGGAGGAACTAAGAAGGACTCTGAGCGCGCGCGACTGAAGCGCCTGTGGGCGCGCGTCGCACGGACCCGTGCGTAGTAGACACGAATCCCCAGAAGCACGCCCACGATGAGCGCGTAGAAGCGCGGGTCGGTGACGTCGGCCTTGACCAGCCACCAGTAGTGCACGACGGCGGCTGACGCCGGCACGTAGATCAGCCGGTGCAGCGCCTGCCAGCGCCGGCCGCCCAGCCGGCGGATCATGCCGGCGGTGGACGTGAACGCCAGCGGCAGCATGCAGCACGAACGCCGTGAAGCCGATCGTGATGAACGGCCGCTTGTAGATGTCTTCGCCGACCGACGCCGACAAGGTTCCGCACGGTGCTCCAGGCAACGATGCCGTCGGGAAAATCGAGGCCGGCGAAGCGATCGGCGATCACGTAGATGAGGAAGTGCAGCGTAGCCGTAGAAGAACGCGAAGAGGCCGGGCATCCGCCGGAAACGAATGACCGCGTTCCAGCCCGTGAGGCGGCGCACGGGCGTGATCGCCAGCGTGATGCAGAGGAAGCGGAGCGCCCAGAGGCCGGTTTCGTTGGTGATGTCGCAGAGCGGGTTGGCGCTGAGGTTGCCCGTGAGCCCCGCCCAGACCAGCCAGGCGGCCGGCGGCCGAGGCCGCCAGGAACACGGCCGGCTTCAACACCCACTTGCGCCACTGCATCGTGGCGAGGGATCCCGCCACAGTCGCTCAGTAGTTCCGCTTCAGATCCATGCCGGCGTACAGGCTGGCCACCTGATCGCCGTAGCCGTTGAACATCAGCGTCTTGCGGCGGAAGAACTCGCCGATGCGGCGCTCGGTCGCCTGGGTCCAGCGCGGGTGATCGACCGTCGGGTTCACGTTCGAGTAGAAGCCGTACTCGCTCGACGCTGCATCTCCTGCCAGGTGTTGAGCGGCTGCTTCTCGACGAAGCGGATCCGGACGATCGACTTGGCGCTCTTGAAGCCGTACTTCCAGGGCACGATCAGCCGGATCGGCGCGCCGTCCTGCTTCGGCATCACCTCGCCGTAGAGGCCGACGGCCGAGAATCGCCAGCGGGTGCATCGCTTCGTCCATCCGCAGCCCCTCGAGGTACGGCCAGCGCAGCACGGGCTGACGCACGCCGGGCATCTGCCCGGGATCGTCCAGCGTGTAGAACTCGACGAACTTCGCCTTCGACGTCGGCTCGACCTTCTTGATGAAGTCGGACAGCGGGAACCCGACCCAGGGAATCACCATCGACCACGCCTCGACGCAGCGCAGGCGGTAGACGCGCTCCTCGAGGGTCTGGCCCTTGAGGATGTCCTCGAGGTGTAGTTGCCCGGCTTGGCGCACTCGCCTTCGACACTGACCTTCCACGGCTCGGTCTTCAGCGTCTTGGCGTAAAGCGACGGCGATTCCTTGTCGGTGCCGAACTCGTAGAAGTTGTTGTAGGTGGTGATCTGTTCCCACGTGTTGAGCTTCTCGTCGGTCGCGCTGAGCGGGCTGGGCTTGACGTTCTCCAGCTTGCGCCCGTGCGGCGCCGGGTTCGCGGCCTCGGCGGAACCGGCACGCCGCAAGCGCGCCCAGGCGCCACGGCTGCGATCCCGGCCGCCTGGATGAACTCCCGCCGGTTCAAATAGAGCTTCTTGTCGGTGATTTCGGAGCTCGGGATGTCCGGGGCGGTTTTGATCAGCATATTCCCTCTACGTCCGGCCTACCGTATTGGACGCCCTCATTATAAGGAGGTTACAGGTCGCTGTGCTACGCTCCAAGGCTGTGTCCGATCGCAATACAGATTCGCCCCTTAACCCATCAGAACACTACGCCCGGCTGCTGTCGCTGGCGGCTCACGAGCTGCGGACGCCCGCGTCGGTCGTGGGCGGCTACCTGCGGATGTTCTCCAGCCGCCGGCGGGCGAGCTTGGCGAGAGCCAGCGACGAATGATCGAGGAGGCCGAAAAGTCGCTGGGGCACATGACGATGCTGGTCGGCGAGATCAGCGAGCTGGGCAAGCTCGAAGCCGGCACCGCCGCGGTAGTCGACCAGCCGGCAGACTTGTTCGAGATCCTCGGCAAGCGTGGCCGAGGATGTGCATGAGGCGGAGGAACGCGGCGTTCAACTTCGCGTTCGCGGGCTCGCGCAGGCGCGCGCGTCAACGGCGACGTGCCGCGGCTCGCGGCGCCTTCACCGCCTTCTTGAGGGCGGTGTTGCGCGAGCAGCCCGTGGAAACCGTCGGTGGTCGCAGACCGGCGTCGGATCGACGGTGCGGCTCCGGCGGCGCTCGTGGTGATTGCGCGCGAGGCGGATCTCGAACGAGCTGCCAGCGCTCGGCCGACCGCGGCGTTCGATGAGTGGCGCGGCGGCCTCGGCCTGGCGCTGCCGATCGCGCGCGCGTCTCGAGCGTCATGGCGGCCGCGTCTGGTCGCCGCTTGCCGGAGATGCGGAGCCCGCATCCCGGGGCGCCATCGTCGTATCTGTTCCCCTTGAGGAGTGATGCCGTTGAAGAAACCCTACGTCGCCATCGTCGACGACGATTCGGCATTCGCGAGGTACCTGAAGACGTTTCTCTCGCTGCGCGGGTACGAGACGCGCACCTTCTCGCGCGGCGACGAAATGCTGGCGGCCGTCAAGCAGGGCGACCCGCCTGACGTCGTGCTGCTCGACGTGATGATGCCCGGGATGAACGGGCTCGAGACGCTGCGGGCGCTCAAGGCCGCCAAAGCCGACCTGCAGGTGATCATGCTCTCCGGGCGCGAGCAGGCGTCGACGATCGTCGAGGCCGTGCGGCTGGGCGCGGCCGACTACGTCGTCAAGCCGGACGATCCCGAGGGGCTCGGCGAGATCGCGCTCGATTCGGCGATCAAGAGCGCCATCGAGAAAAGCCGGCTGGTCTCGGAGATCAGCGAGCTGCGGCGGCAGCTGATCGGACGACCAGGATCGGGCGTTCCTCTTCTGGGGCGACAACCCCGAAATGGCGACGATCGCGTCGGTCATCGAGCAGGTGTCCGACAGCGACGTGACCGTGCTCATTCGCGGCGAGAGCGGCGTCGGCAAGGAGCTCGTGGCCCGCGCCATCCACCAGCGCTCGTCCGCGCAAGGACCGGCCGTTCGTCAAGGTCAACTGCGCCGCGCTGCCCGCGGAGCTGCTCGAGAGCGAGCTCTTCGGCCACGAGAAGGGCGCCTTCACCGGCGCGGCCACGACGCGCATCGGCAAGTTCGAGCAGGCCGCACACCGGCACGATCTTCCTCGACGAGATCGGGGAGATGAAGGCGGCGCTGCAGGCCAAGATGCTGCACGTGCTGCAGGAGGCGCAGTTCACCAAGCTCGGGAGCAACAAGCCGGTCAACGTCGACGTCCGCGTCGTCGCGGCGACCAACCGCGATCTCGAGCTCGATGATGCTGCGCGGCGAGTTCCGCGAGGATCTCTACTACCGGCTCAAGGTCATCGAGGTCACGGTGCCGCCGCTCCGCGAGCGGCGCAGCGAGATCCCGCAGCTCACGCAGTTCTTCATCGACCGCTACGCGCGCCGCTACAACCGGCCGGTGCGGCAGGTGTCCACGGGGCTGCAGCAGCTGTTTCAGACCTACGCCTGGCCGGGCAACATCCGCGAGCTCGAGAACATGATCAAGCGCCTGGTGATTCTGCAGGACGAAGAACTGGTCATGCGCGAGATGGTTCGCGTGCCGAGGGTCGTCGCCGTCTCAGCGCCGGTCTACGCCACGGTTGGCGCAGCCGCGGCAGCGACAGCACCGTCGGCATCGGCCGTGGCGGTCGCCGAACCCATCGAGGCAGCCGACGTGGTCGACGACGAGGACGCCGGCGATGAGGCGGACGCCGGAACAGCCGGCATCGAGGCGCCGGCCGAAGCGCCCGGACCTTCCCGGCTGGCCGACATCGCGAAGGCCGCGGCGCTCAAGGCCGAGCGAGCGGTCATCAAGGAAACGCTGCAGCAGGTCCAGTGGAACCGCCGCCGCGCGGCCGGGCAGCTGGGTGTCAGCTACAAGACGCTGCTGAACAAGATCAAGGAATGCGGGATCAATCCTAAATAGCGAACGGGGAACAGGGAACGGGGAACTCTAACGGACGTCGAGCCAGGAGCGGCCCGACACGACCTGCCGCGAGAAGCACGATAACGCTGCTGAATACGCCAGGCTGAGCGCCCCCGGCGAAGTGGCCCCGCGGATGTCCGCATCGGTCGGACACTCGAGTCTCGGCCCGGTTTCTCCCGGTTTCCGGTTCATCGAAAAATACGACGCGGCACCCTCTCGAACCCAGAGCGGGCGGTCTGCAAAGTACCGATCGGTCAAGGCGTGGACGATTTCGTGGCGCACCGTGCGCTCGAGCAGGCCGCGATCCTCGAGCGAATCCACCGGCAGAAAGTGCATTTCTCCCGAAACCAGAGCACCGTTCGTGAACCAGGGCACCCGCGTCGCCTCCTGATAGTCCGCAGCTGAGGCATGGAACCTGGCGCGAAGTGGAACGGGCGCCGGGAGGCTCAGCGTCGAGACGAGCGCATCGTGGCCGGCTGCGATCATCTTGATGAGGGCCGCGCGCCACGCCTCGTCGGCCGGCGGCAGCACCAGCGTGATGCCGGGCACCGCGGTCTGCGTGGTGCGCGGAGCCGGCGCCGTTGGTGTCGTGCGAACCCGCCCGGTCGCATTGGCAATGCGGGCGCCAGGGAAGTATTTCGCGAGGATCTCGGTCGCAGAGCGTCCGTCTGCCGCCAGTTTTACCGACCCAATCACACACAGTCCCACGCCGTGGCCGTACCCTCGGCCCTCGAACCGGTACGCGTCGTCCTGCCACTTGACGTCGAAGGCCGCGCTTCTCAGCCGCGTCGGACCCACGGCCATCCGCAGATCCTGCCCTGAGAGCTCGTCCTCGAATCCTTCGATCAGCACTCGCCCGGCGCGCCCGGAGACCGTGCGGCTGAGGATCCGCACGTTCTTGACCTGGCGGCCGCGGTACCCGGCCGCTCTCAGCGCGCGCGACAACTCGTCGGCCGTGAACTCGACGCTCCACACCGGCTCGCCGCCGCATGCGTCGTCGTCCTTCGACGGGAAGGTACTCGTGATCGATCGCGCCAGGCCAGACCGCGGACGGCACCTCCGACCGGCCGCCGCACGACGCGCTGTAAAAGATCTCCGCCGGCTGCCCGTCGCGGTCCACGAGGATCTGCCCGGCCGTGGCCGCCGCCGCCGCTTCGGTCGTGGCCATGGTCTGCCGCAGCACCTGGCAGTGCGTCTGGTCGCACAGATCGAAGCCGTCGGACCGGTGCCTTCCGGCGTTGGCCACCGTGTAGGTTCTGATCGCGATGGCCAGCGTTTCGAGCGATGCCGGCGGGCTTTCCCGCGCAGCTTCTCCAGCCAGCACCCGCGCGATGTAGGTCTCGAGCGGGATCGTGCTGACCGCATACGTGCCGCCGCGCAGCGCTCCCACCCGTACCGACGTGGAGATATCGGCGGCCGGGCGCGGCTGGCCCGAAGGCTGCGCGGCCAGGCCGAGGATTGCAATTGCCAGAATGCCCGGGAACGGCCTGAGGTTCATGCCACGAGACCCAGGAACGCTGCAACACCATCCCAGATCAGCGGCAGGCTCGACATCAGCTGGTGATCATCGTCCAGCAGCGACAGCGTCACGTTCGGGCGTGCTCGCGCGAAAGCTTCCACCGTCCGGTAGTCGACCGACTGGTCGTGGAGCCCCTGGAAGATCAGCGTCTGATTCGGCATGAAGGCGTCGAAGGGATCATAGCGCACGCTGTCTTCGTGGAACGCGTACGCCAGGGGCCGCTCTTCGCCGTAGGCGTGGTGGAAAAACGACATCGCGCCGTCCTGCCGCCACTGCTCGATGCGCTCGGGCGGCAGGATGTGGTGGCCCGGCCTGGCGAACATGACCGCCGGCGCCAGCAGCACCACGCGGCCGATGCGCGCTCCGAACCGGGAAGCCGCGATGATCGCCAGCGTGCCGCCCAGGCTGGAACCAATCAGCGTGACGGGCCCGCTGGCCGGCTCAATCTCGCGCTCCAGTTGCTCCAGCATCCGCGTCATCGTCAACGTGCGGAAATCCGGCTCGTTGAAATCCGGGCAACCCAGGCCCATGCCGTGTTCCCGGAGCCGCTCCGCGAAGTACTTGGCCTTCGTCGAACCTGCAGACGATGTGAAGCCGTGGAGGTAGAGGATCACAGCAGCGTCTGGCAGCCGGGCCTGCAGCGGCACATGATCAGGCCCTCACCGTCAGTGTTGTAGTGGTAGGTGAGCTCCTGCCCTTTCCGAATGGGCTTGGCCGCCCGAATCCAGATCACGCCGTCCTTGATGTCGATGTAACAGTTGGGCCGGCAGGAATGGTTGATGAACCGGGCGACGTTTCCTCCGACCCCCGCGTCGATGACCGTGCGATTGGTCAGCTTGAAGCACCAGATATGACCGCGCTTGATGTAGCGGCGCTCGCGCTTGAGGCTCTCCTGGTTCGAAATCTTCTCGCCGGCGTAGTAGGTGATCCGCGTGTTCTTCGTGATGGCCTTTGTGGCGTATACACCCCAGCCGTGAATGCCCGATCGCCGCTTCTCGATCATGCTCGGTCGCTCAATCATCCCTATAACGATAACCCGCGGGCTGTTATAGTGGAAACATGCATGGCATCATCGCCGCGTGGGGCCGGATCCTCGGTGGGTACAAGCCCTCGATGTCGATCGAGATCACGCGGGAGTGCCCGCTGCACTGCCCCGGGTGCTACGCGTACGGCGACGATCATCTCGGCGGCGATCTCACGCTGCGCCAGGTGAGGGATTTCAAGGGACAGGAGCTCATCGACGGCGTCATCAAGCTGGTCGATCAGCACCGGCCGCTGCACCTCTCGATCGTCGGCGGCGAGCCGCTCGTCCGCTACCGCGAGCTGAACGAGCTGCTGCCGCTGCTGTCGCAGCGCGGCATCTACGTGCAGGTCGTCACGAGCGCCGTGCGGGAGATCCCGAAGGAGTGGGCGGCCATCCCGAATGTTCACGTCACGGTGTCGATCGACGGGCTGCAGCCCGAGCACGACGCCCGCCGGACACCGGCGACCTACGATCGCATCCTGAAGCACATCGTCGGGCACCAGATCGTGGTGCACTGCACGGTCACGCGCCAGCAGATCAACCGCGCCGGCTATCTCGAAGAGTTCCTGCAGTTCTGGTCGGCCCAGGAGAGGTGCGGAAGATCTGGATGAGCCTCTATACGCCGCAGGTCGGCGAGGTCTCGGCAGAGCGGCTGACGGCCGCGGATCGGCAGCGCGTCGTGGCGGATCTGATGGCGTTGCGGCTGACGTATCCGAAGCTCGAGGCGCCGAAAGGCCTGCTCGACGTCTACGCGAACCCGCCGCAATCGCCGGACGAGTGCGTGTTTGCGAAGACCACGACGACGGTATCTGCGGATCTGACCACGCGTATTACGCCGTGCCAGTTCGGCGGCACGCCCGATTGCAGCAGCTGCGGCTGCATCGCGTCAGCCGGCCTCGCCGCCGTCGCGCGCCATCAGCTCTGGGGTTTCATCCCGGTGGGGTCGATCTTCACGGGATCGCTGAAGGTGGGCGAACAGGTCCGCCGTCTGCGGCCAGCCGTAGCGTAACGGCGTCAGGGCGGGCTCCGCCTCCAAGCTACGGCGGACCGCCGGCCTTCGCGGAGGCTGGTCGGACCCGCCGCCATCCCCTACCTGAACGTGACGCGGACGCCTGCGTGGAAGAGACGTGGCGTGCCGATCGTCGTCGGCAGCGTGCCCACGTAGTAGATCTCGTTGAACAGGTTCTGCGCGCCGAAGAAGACGTCGAAGTTGCGCGTGATGTCGCGCGAGACGCGGAAGTCGGCGGTCACAAAGCCCGGGAGACCGGGATCGTCCTGCCCGGGAACCACGCGCACGTTCAGATCGTCGTCGAACTGCCGGCCGACGAACTGGAGCCCGAAGGCCAGGTTCGCGAAGCGCGGTTCGTTGTACGAGAACTGCATCGAGCCGCGATGCTCGGGGACCTGGGGCAGGAACTTGCCGACCAGCGCCGGGTTGGCCACGTTCTCCTCGACGGTCGCCTGGTCGTAGAGGTAGCCGCCCGACACGCGGAACTCGGCGTTCATCCGGTACTCCACGTCGGTCTGCAGGCCCCACACGCGCGTCCGGCCCAGGTTCTGGCGCTGCTGGGTGACGTTGGCGCCCATCTGCATGATCGTGACATTCGCCACCGGGTCCTTGATGCGGTTGTCGAACCACGTGCCGCGCACGGTGACGTTGTCGGTGGCTGCGACGCTCACACCCATCTCGCCGCCGTTCAGGCGTTCGGGGCCCAGGTTGTAGTTGGCGAGCGTCAGCACGGTGCCGACGCGGAACTGCCGGTAAAGCTCGTTCAGCGTCGGCGCCCTGAAGCCCCAGCTCACGTCGCCCCAGGCCGTGACCCTCTCGGTCACGCGCGTAGGACGCCGCGAATCTCGGGCTGGCGACCGTATCCGAGCGATCGGGCAGCTCGGGCACGTTGCCAGGCGCCGGCTGTCCGGTCGCCACGGTGGTTTCGAGGTTGTGGCCGTCGTAGTTGCTCCAGTGGTCCACCCTGGCGCTGACGGTCACGCGTCAACTTCGGGAGCGGCGTGAAGATGTCCTGAACAAAGGCGCCGAAGATCTTCTGCGTTCCGCCCGAGATCCTCTCCAGGGTGACGCTCGTCCCGTTCACGGCATCGAGCGCGTCCTCGTTGCTGTCGCCATCCACCCAGCGCCAGTCGATCCCCGATGAGAAGTAGTGCTTGGTGCCGAACGCACGCGACCACTGCACCATCGTGCCGACACCGCTCGTGGGCACGCGCTGGTTGAGCGTCATCCGCCCGATGTTGCGCGGCGGCGTCGAGGCCGGCACGGCGAGGAAGTTGCTCCGGAACGTTTCGAAGTCCGTGAAGATCCGCGCCTGCAGCTCGCTGCCGTCGCTCAGGCTGGCGCGCAGGCCGCCGCTGCACGTGCTTCCACACGGTGGCGTTCTCTTCGGGGTCCCCGTTGATGGTCGACACCTTCGCGTTGTCGCGGTGCTCGTCGAAGTACCCCACGCGCCCGAACACGCTCACGCGATCGTTCACGGTGTAGTCGGCCTTCAGGTTGAAGTTCACGAAGTCCACCGTGGCCTTGGTATCCACTCTTCCCCGCCCGGGCTCGCCGATGCTCGCGTCGGTTTCGGCCACGATCGGGTAGCCGTCGGTGTCGAACATGCTGCCTTCGAGCGCGACGCCCAGCTTGCCCATCACGTCGCTGGCAAAGAAGTCCACCTTCGGACTGTTCAGGTTCCCGTACTGCGCGCGCACCTCGGCGGTCCGCCGCGTCGGCCGGGCGCTGATGATGTTGATGACGCCGCCCATCGCGTAGTTGCCGTACAGGCTCGACGTCGAGCCGTCCACGACCTCGATGCGCTCGGCGCTCTCCATCGGCACGCGCGTCCAGTACACCCAGCCGCCGAAGGGGTCGTTGAACGGCACGCCGTCGAGCAGCACGAGCGTGCGGCTGACGCCGCTCGGCCCGACGCCCCTGAGCGAGACGCCCTGCGCGGTGGGATGCGACGACAGGCTGCTGGTCCGCCGGAACAGGCTGAACGTCGGAATGCGCCGAAGCACGTCGTCGGCCACCAGGGCCGGCGAATCCTGGATCTGTTCGGCGCTCAGCACGCTGACGCTCGCGGCCGTCGTGCCGACGAGCTGCTCGGTTCGCGTCGGCGTGACGGTGACCGTCTCGAGCAAGGCCGCCGGCGACAGCACGATGTCCAGGCTGCTGCCGTAGATTGGCTGCCTCTTCTCGGCGAACCCGCCGGCCCGGATGATCAGGGTGCCGGTTTCCACCACGTGCTCGAACGTGAACCGCCCGTCCGCGCCGGTCATCGTCCGCTGCTCGGCGCCGGAGTCGTCCCGCACCACGACCTCCGCTCCGACCACGGCGCCACCGGTCGAGTCTCTGACAATGCCGGTGACGGCCGCGTTGGCCAGCACCAGCGAGAGGAGAAATCCAGCGAACATCCTCAAACTCCGTTCGTAAGTGGGCGTGGAAACAGACCGGACGTCGGTCGGGGCCGTTCGGGGCCCGCCTGCGGAAATCGGTCCGGATTATAGAACACTACCGGACCGGGACAAGCTCCTCTTCGGTCTTGACCTCGAAGCGGCGGAAGCGGTCGTACGTGGCTGTGCCCTCGATGATGGTGGCCCGGCGGCTGCTCGTGTACCGCTCTCGCATTTCGACCGGGACGAAGAGGCCAAGGAGCGGCTCGGACTGGTAGCTCACGTTGATCTGCGCGCGCAGGTCCGCGTTCTCCGTCACGAGCTCCGCCATCAGCACATGCCCCGTAAGGGGCTCGATCCAGAGGCGGCCTCGGGAGACGATGTCCCCGCCCCCGGTGGCGAGCCGGATGAACGTGGGCTTTTGGGTCTCCTCGAACGAGACGACCCAGACCTCGGTGGATACAACGAAGTTCGGCGACTCGGGGAGGTCGCGCGTGCGCTCCCGGGCCGAGCCCTTTGCAGGGTCATCGAGGCGCTTGAAGCGGAAGCGCCGCTGGTTCGCCTGCTCGAGCATCATGAGCGGCAGCACCGGGACGTTGATGGTGCGCTGGACATCGCCGATGTTGTAGCGCGCGCTCTCCTGGATGATGCGGGAGATCTGGTCGCCGGCTCGATCGCTCGGATCGAGAAACAACTTGGTCAGCCGCTCCGAACGGTCCCGGACCGGCCTGCCGTCGACCTCGAACACGTCGCGGAACTGCACCCAGCCCGTTGATGTCTCAGGTTTCACGAGCAACAGGTCGGACTTCAACGTCCGCTGCTCGAAGTTCCGGGCCTGCGGGCCGTTGAACGACGTGCCCCGCGGGAGGTAGTTGTTGGCACGCTGGACGTAGGTTTCCTCGGCCACGATGGCCGCGAGCTGCTCCTCGAACGTGGCGATGTAGGCGGCCGTGTTCGCCATGACTTCGTCGAGGCTCACGTCCTGGGCACGCGCGGGGCCCCAGGCGAGGACCACCAGAGCTGCCAGAGTCAACGCTGCACGCGCGAGCATGCTGGGATCGTGCGCCTCGGCGGCCAAGCGGGTCAAGAGCCGCCTCGGGGCTCCGGACTCCGGGCTTCAGGGGCTACCGGCTGGCTCTACTCCTGAAGCCTGAAGCCGGCTGGAGCCTGGAGCCTCCTTGGAGCCTGGAGCCTCCTGGAGCCCGGAGTCCGAAGCCCGAAGCCTAATAAAAGTCGTGCGCCTGGAACTCGAGCCCTTCGGCGCCCGGGCCGCGCAGGCCCTGCACGGCCTCGGCGCGCACCGAGACAACGCCGTCCTGGTGTTGCAGCACGCCGTCAACCAGCAGGAAGGGTTCTTCGACGATGACCAGCCGGGCGCTCGCAAACAGATCGGGCCGCACGATGATGTTGGCGATCCCGGTTTCGTCTTCGAGCGTCAGGAACGTGAAGCCCTTGGCCGTCCCCGGCCGCTGCCGCGTGATGACCATGCCCGCCACTCGAACCCGGCGGCCCTGCCGGGCGTTGGGCAGATCGCTCGCCCGCAACACCCCGCGCATCGCCATTTCCTCGCGCCTGAAGGCCATCGGATGCCGACCCACGGTCAACCCGGTGCCCGCATAGTCGGCCACGAGCCGATCGGCCTCAGACATTGGTGGTAAAGGACAGGGCAATTTACAATTTACAATTGGGAATTTACAATGCGGCCTTAGAGAGAACGTCGTCTCGCTGGTCTTCGTTGCTTTCAACGAATTGTGAATTCCCAATTCCCAATTGTAAATTCTCGAAGAGTTCCCCGCCGGCCGCACCGCCTGTTCGGCCTGCCACAGCGCGCTGCGGCGGTCGCCGCCGAGCGTATTCAGCGCGCCGATCTCGGCAAGCGTCACGACCTCGTCGCGCCGAAGCCCCGTGCGCGCGATGAGGTCGATCGAGGGAATAAAAGCGACACGGGTCATCTTTCTTACTGCTCGCGGGGCCCTACGCCCGCTCGCCGAGGGACCTGGACTTGCAGCTGATCGGGTGGCGGGCCTCGAGCGTAGACTCTCGGCCTCGCCTGACCATGTCCGCCGTTCGGGTGGCCACCCCAGCGTACTTAAGCCTGTCCGGCCAGTCATGTGAACACGTGTTGCAGAACCAGCGCGTGGCATTCACGCGTTCCATCATCGACTCGTCGTCACAGCCGCACTTGGGACATATCAGGCAGTCTGTTTTGGAGGGGCCCGCAGGGGCACCCGAGGCCGAGAGTCTACGCTCGAGGCCGAGGGACATGGATGCAGCGTGATCTGCGAGTGGGGGTGGGGCCCCACGAGCAGTAAGAGAAGCTGCCCAGCCGCCAATTTTCATCCCCACCTCCTGCCGCAGGCCGGTGACGTAGCGCAGGCCGAGTCGGATGGCGCCGTCGGCTTCGACCGTGCACTCCCAGCGTGAGACCTGCACGTCGATCGGATGGAAGCGGACGCCGCGGCGCTGTGCGTCCTTGACGAGCGTGGCCGGGTGGTAAAACCCCATCGGCTGGTTGTTGAGGAGCGCCGTGTAGAACGCCGCCGGGTAGTGCACCTTCAGATACGCGCTGGCGTACGCGAGCAGGGCGAAGCTTGCGGCGTGCGACTCCGGGAAGCCATACAGCGCAAACGACGAAATCGACCGGATGATCTCGTCGGCGGCCGCGCCCGTGATCCCGCGGGCCGCCATCCCGTCGCGCAGCTGGATTTCGATGGCCTTCATCCGCCGCTCGGACCGCTTGAAGCCCATGGCCCGCCGCAGTTCTTCGGCCTGGCCTCCCGTGAACCCGGCAGCCACCATGGCGATCCGCAGCAGTTGCTCCTGAAACAGCGGCACGCCGAGCGTACGCTTGAGAATGGGTTCGAGCGACGGGTGGGGATAGCGGACTTCCTCCTGGCCCGCCCGGCGGTTCAAATACGGATGCACCATCTGCCCGACGATCGGCCCCGGGCGGATGATGGCCACTTCGACGACGAGATCGTAGAAGGTGGTCGGCTTCAGCCGCGGCAGCGTCGCCATCTGCGCGCGCGACTCCACCTGGAACACGCCGATCGTGTCCGCATGCTGCAGCAGGCGATAGACCGCCGGATCCTCCGGAGGCAGATGCGCCAGATCGATTCTTATCGCCTGGGGCCCCACCCCCAGGCCTGATGCCCTCGCGCCGTTGCGCTCGGGCATATCCAGAACAGAACGTCCCTGACTGTCTCCGGCATTTAATTCCGCCGACTCTCCGTTCACGAGCGCGATGGCGTCCTGCAGCGCGGCCATCATGCCGAGCCCGAGCAGATCCACCTTGACGATCCCCATGTCGGCGCAGTCGTCCTTGTCCCATTGCACGACCACGCGGCCGGGCATGCTGGCGGGCTCGAGCGGCACCACGGCGTCGAGACGGCCCTGGCAGATCACCATGCCGCCGGAATGCTGCCCCAGGTGGCGCGGCAGATCCTGCATCTCCTGCCAGAGCCGGGCAAACAACTGCACGCGCGGGCCCTGCACGTCGAGGCCGACCGTGGCCAGGTGGCGCGGCAGCGACTCGGTGGCATCCTGAAACTCGAAGTGGTTCATGATCTTCGCCAGCCGGTCCACCAGCGCCGGATCGAAGCCGAGCACCTTGCCCACTTCGCGCGCCGCGCTTCTTCCGCGGTACGTGATGACGTTGGCCGTCATGGCGGCGCCGTGCCGGCCGTATTTCTCGTACACGTGCTGGATGACACGCTCGCGCCGATCCCCGCTCGGGAGATCGAGATCGATGTCCGGCCATTCACCGCGTTCCTCGGACAGGAAGCGTTCGAACAGCAGATCCATGCCCACCGGATCCACGGCCGTGATCCCCAGGCTGTAGCAGACGGCGCTGTTGGCGGCCGAGCCGCGGCCCTGCACGAGGATGTCGTGCTGACGGCAGAAGTTCACGATGTCCCAGACGATGAGGAAATAGCCGGCGAGGTTGAGCCGTTCGATGAGATCCAGTTCACGCGCGATCTGGGCGCGGGCGCGGTCGTGATACGGCCGGTAGCGATCGCGGGCGCCCACGTCGGCGAGGTTCCTGAGAAATGACGCCTGCGTCTCCCCCGCCGGGACGGGGTAATCCGGAAACCGGTAGCCGAGATCGGCCAGCGTGAACTGCAGGCGATCAGCCAGCTCGCGGGTTTCGGCGACGGCGCGCGGACACTCGCTGAACAGGCGGCCCATCTCGCCTGGAGGTTTCAGGTAGCGTTCGGCATTCGGCGACAGCCTGCGGCCTGCGCTGGCCAGATCGGTGTGGTGGTGCAGGCACGTGAGCACATCGAAGAGCGGCCGCCGATCCGGCGTCGCAAAACGAACACCGCCGGTGGCGATGACCGGCACCCGGAATGCCTCGGCCATCGAGAACAGCGTCTGGTTGTCGCGCTCTTCGTCGCGGCGTCCGTGGCGCTGGACTTCGATGAACGTCCGATCGCGGCCGAACACCCCCACCAGGCGATCGAGCAGCCCGCCCACGCCGAAACGTCGCGTGTCGAGCGCCGCACGCCCTGCGACCGCCACGAGCCCGGCGGTTTGTCCATCCAGATCCTCGAGCGTCAGCGCCCCTTCGCCCTTGGGCGCCCCGAGCTTCATCCGCGTAATCAGGCGGCAGAGGTTCCGATAGCCCTCTTCGTTCTCACAGAGCACCGGAAGAACGAAGGGCAGGTGGGGCGGTGCCCCGCCTGCCTCGCCTGCCCTGCCTGCCCCACCTGCCCTCCTGCCCTACCTGCCCCTGAATCGTGCGTTACCGTAAGTTCCGCCCCAATGATCGGTTTGATGCCGGCCGCGAGCGCGGCTTTGTGGAAGCGCGGGGCGCCGTAGACGCCGTTACGATCGAGGAGCGCCAGCGAGGAATATCCGAGATCCGCCGCGCGGTCGACGAGGGCTTCGGGGAGCGACGCGCCCTGGAGAAAGCTGAACGCCGACGCCGTGTGCAGTTCGATATACGCAGACACTGAAGGCCGCCATCTCGCCGATCAATCGACGATCGCTTCGAGAAACCAGCCGCCCGCGCCCGACTCCCGGAACATGCGGTAGACCGCCCCGTCGGCCATCGCCACGTCCCATTCCTCGTGGTCCCACGACTGGGGCTGGTAGGGCGGGTAAGGCTGGCAGGGCAGGTGGGGCTGGCCAGGCGGGTTCGCCTCGTCCCCACCTGCCCTACCTGCCCCACCTGCCCTCCACCTGCCCGCCCCAGTGACCCACCACTCCCCCGACGACCGCCAGGGGCCGGCCGTGGACACGACGCGGCTGTCGCCGAACCCGCGGCGGTCGGCGACGATGCGGATGGGGCGGCCGTTTTCGACCGTGACGCGGACCGGCACCGGCTGGCGGAATCGGCGCAGGACAGACTGGGGATCGGAGATCGGGGATCGGGGATCGGGGAAATCAGGAATTGGGAATTGGGAATTGCCCGGATTGAACGCCTTCACCCCGAACGCACCAGGCCGATACGAATCGACGGCCACCGGGGATCCGATCCGGCCGGCGCCGAGAAGCGCGGCCAGGCGCGCGAGGAGCGTGGAGATCTCGTCCGGCGTCGGTTCGGCGCGCGAAAACAGCGTGTGCTGCAGCACGCGGCCGGGCGTCGGCTCGATGGTCACCGTGACGCGCTCGATCGGGCCGCCGGGCGGATGCGATTCCATGTCGAGCAGCGCGAGGGTTCTGAGCGTCCGCACTTCACGAAGCGGCGTGGGGAACTCCAGCCGCCGTGCGTGGACGTCGCCCGGCCCGGACGTGTCGCGCGTCGAGTCCTCTCCGGACACGCCGGGCACGAGCCCCAGCGCCACGTGGAGCACGGCCGCCGCCCGATCCCGGCGTTCGAGGCGGGTAGACAGCGGCTCGAGGAGCCGTGTCAGCACGAACGACAACGGCTCGAGCCCCTCGATCGGCCACTCGAGATCGAGCGCAGCATCGAAGCGTTCTTCCGGCCGATCGGGCACCAGCGGCCGGACATCTTCTCCTCGAGCGATCGCCTGCAGTTCGGCGCCGGACCGCCCGAACCGCGACCTGATGTCGGCTGCCGGCAGCGCGGCAAACGCACCCAGCGTGCGGATGCCCCACTTGGAGAGGACGGAGGGGAATTGGGAATTGGGAATGAGGAATTGGGAATTCGTTCCCAGGGCATCGAAGCGGAGGGGGGCGAGCGCGGCGGCTTCCTCGCCTGGCGGGACCACGGTGAGGCCTGGACGGGTGCGCGCGAGGAGTCGTGCAGCCGTACAGGTGCCGGCCACGGCGATATGGGCATCGAGGCCTCGCGCCGATGCTTCGCGCACCATCTCGAGGCCGATGGCGTGAAACGATCCCAGCAGGCGCCCGAGCCCGCTGATGTCCATCGTGATCGAACGAGCCCCATCCGCTTCGTAGCGTGGCGAAAACTCTTCCGCTAACCGCGTCAGAACGTCCTTACCCGCCCCACCCGCCTCACCTGCCCTACCCGCCCCCGTCCAAACGCACGCAAAGCCCCGCTCAGACATAGCCGGCGATCGTGGAAAAGCTCACCGTGTCTGCCGGCGCTTCGCTGCCGCCATGAGGCCGGACCCCTCGTCTGGCGGAAACGACCCGCACGTCCACATCGAGGCCATCGAAGAGCCGCGCGCCGAACCTGACCGCCCGGCGCGGGGCCAGGTTGAGCGTCAGCCCCGCGGCGCTGCGGGCCATCGGCTCGCTTCCCACCAGCAGGCCCACCGTCGTCGAGCCTTCGACCATCCGCTGCAGGCGCAGCCAGGTGGTGAACGGCAGGCTGCGCAAGGCCTCCGCCGGCACGTCTCCGGCATCGAATGCGACGATGCCGAAGTGGCCGGCCTGGAGCACGAGGGCAAGGGCGCGGAGCGTGTGCTCGAGCGCACGCTGGTTGGTGTCGCGGCAGCGGCCCGGGGACAGACTCACTTGACCGCGGATCCAGAGCATGCGGTCGCTGGCGAGACCTGCCGCGGCCGCCGATTCGAGATCGAACATGTCGAGCGCGTCCACGAGCGCGACCGATTCGCCGCGCCGGGTCGCGGCGGCCAGCACCGAAGCGAGCAGGCTGGTCCGCCCGGAAGAGCGCGGGCCCACGAGCTCCGACAGCTGCCCGCGCGGCAGCCCGCCGCCGAGCCGTTCATCGAGCGCTGCAACGCTGGTCGGGGCCACTGCGTATTCATCAGCAGCCGCTCCGGCGTCTGGAACGGGCAACGTTGTCGTCAGCGTTCGATCGAGACGGCGTGTGCGGAGGAGCGATTCGAGGTCGGCTCTGGCCAGCGGCATATTTTCGCTTTATGTTCGCCTTGGATGGCGAACTATAGCCTACCGCCGCTGCCCCGATCAAGCTCGATCAAGTATAAGATTGGTCGTTCTGGTCTAAAGCCCTGTGCTGCATTTGTTTAGCTCTTAATCCACCACCGTGGCCGACTCAGTTCAGGCAGAAACCGCACCTCGGGAAGCCCCCGTAGACACCACCTCGGCTGCAGCCGAACCCCGTGGTATCCGCCGGACGCTCGTGGCGTTCACCTACCGGGATTTCCGGGTCCTGTGGTTTGGCGCCTGCACGTCGAGCATCGGCACCTGGATGCAGAGCCTCGCCGCCAACTGGCTCGTGCTCGCGCTGACTGGATCGGCCACTTACCTGGGCCTCGACGCCTTCCTGCAGCAGCTGCCGATCATGCTCTTCACGCTCATCGGCGGCGTGCTGGCCGACCGGCTCGATCGCCGGCGCACGCTGCTCATGTCGCAGTACGTGCAGACGGCAACGGCCGCGACGCTCGCCCTGCTCGTCTACTTCGACGTGGTCGCCATCTGGCACGTCCTGACGCTGTCGTTCATCGCCGGCTGCGCCCAGGCATTTGGCGGCCCGGCGTACCAGTCGCTCATCCCGTCGCTCGTTTCGAAGCGGGATCTCGCCAACGCCATCGCGCTCAACTCGATCCAGTTCAACGTGGCGCGCGTGCTCGGCCCGCTCTTTGCCGGCGCCGTGCTGGCGGTCTTCGCCACCTGGGGCTTTGCCGACGCGAGCCCAGAGGCGATGACGGCGTGCTTCACGCTGAACGCGCTGTCGTACCTCGTCGTGATCTACGCGCTGTCTTCGCTGCACGTCCGGCATATCCCGCCGACGACCACCCGGCCCATGCTCGAGGAGCTGCGCGGCGGCCTCGACTACGTCAGGAACTCGCCGGCCATTCCGCCGCTCATCGTGCTCGCCTTCGCCACCACGTTTCTCGGCATGCCGCTGCTGACGCTCCTCCCGGTGTACGCGCGCGACATCTACCACCAGGGCGTGACCGAGTACAGCCGCATGATGGCGTTCTCGGGCGCCGGGGCCATCGTCGGATCGCTCTTCGTCGCATGGCTCGGACGCTTCAAGCACATGGGCGTGACCACGCTGTCGGTGCAGGTGGCGTTTGGTCTCTTCATCGTGCTGTTTGCGATCACGCGCACCATCTACGTGAGCTACGCCCTGCTGTTCCTGACCAACGTCGCGCTGATGATCGTGTTCTCGACGGTGACCTCGCTGATCCAACTGCTCGCGCCAAACGAGATGCGCGGCCGCGTCATGAGCATCTACATGCTCGCGTTCCGCGGCGGGATGCCGCTCGGCAGCCTCGCCAGTGGGTACCTGGCCAGCCAGTTCGGGGCGCCCGCGGTCCTTGTCGTCAACGGATCGCTCCTGATGGCGGTCGCGGTGTACTTCCTGCTCAAGGGACACCTCAGAGAAATATGAAATTGGTAATTGGGTGGTTGGGTAATTGGGTAATTGGATTGGGTAATTGATTTGGGGAATTGGATCGAGTTGGGTAATTGGGGGTAAGTGTGAGGCGAATCTGGCGAACGGCCGGAATTTCCGTCGTGCTTGCGGGAAGTCTGTTGCGGGCGGCGCAGGACGCGCCGGATCTCGTCGCACGGGCCCGCGCCATTCACGACCGGGTGATCACGCTCGACACGCACGACGACATCGATCCCGCCCACTTCACGAGCGCGTGCAACTACACGATGCCGCTCAGCACACAGGTCACGCTGCCGAAGATGAAGACCGGCGGCCTCGACGTCTCGTTCATGATCGTCTACGTCGGGCAGCCGAACCCCGCGCAGGTAACCGACGCCTTTCAGCCGTCCGGGTACGATCGCGCCTACAAGACGGCCATCGCCAAGTTCGACGCCGTGCACCGGCTGACGAAGGAGATCGCGCCCGGCGAGATCGAGCTCGCCCTCACGCCGGCTGACGTCGTGCGGATCTCGAAGAGCGGCAAGAAGGCCGCCGTCATCGGGATCGAAAACGGCTACCCGATTGGCACCGACATCGCCCGCGTCCGCGAGTTCTGGAAGCGCGGCGGCCGCTACATGTCGCTCGCGCACAACGGGCACAGCCAGCTGGCCGACTCGAACAGCGGCGAGGCGACGAACCAGTGGGCCTTCGGAGGGCTCTCGCCGCTCGGCCGGCGCGTGATCGAAGAGATGAACCGCGTCGGCATGATGATCGACGTCTCTCATCCATCAAAAGGCGCCATCCTCCAGTCCATCGGCCTCTCAAAGGCGCCGGTGATCGCGTCGCACTCCTCGGTCCGGCGTCTCGCGAACCATCCCCGAAACATGGACGATGAGACGCTGATGGCGATGAAGACCAACGGCGGCGTCGTGCAGGTCGTGGCGCTCGGGGCCTACGTCAAGAGCGATCCCGTGGAGCGTGCGCCCGCGCTGAACGGGCTCCGCAAGGAGTTCGGAACGCCCGCGAGCCCCGCGCCGCCGGCGGCCACCGGGTGTCCGATCGCGACGGACCCGGCGCCGGCCGCGGCCGCCGGTGCCGTTGCCGGCGTGAATCCGTCCGCGCTCACGCCGGATCGCCGTCAGGCGTTCGAGCAACGGCTGGCCGACATCAACCGGCGCTTTCCGGCAGCGCAGCCGTCGGTGAAAGACCTGGTGGACCACATCGACTACCTCGTGAAGCTCATCGGCATCGACCACGTCGGCATCGCCTCGGACTTCGATGGCGGGGGCGGGATCGAGGGCTGGCAGCACGCCGGCGAAACGTTCAACGTGACGCTGGAGCTCGTGCGACGCGGCTACACCGAGGAGCAGATCGGCAAGATCTGGAGCGGGAACCTGCTGCGCGTCTGGGCCGAGGTCGAGAAGGTCGCCGCACAAACCCGTTGACATTTCGCTTTTTATTCGCCTATGCTCTTCCTCCTACGAGGGAGGTCATATGGACGAGAAGACGCTGTTTCTGAAGTTCTGGGACAAGGAAGCCCCCGCCACCCGCAAGGTCATCTCCCGCATCCCGCAGGCGAAGTCGGACCATCGCGCTGACCCGAAGGCGCGCACCGCCCGCGAGATCGCCTGGCTCATCGTCCGCGAGGAACTGATCCTGGCCAGCGGGCTCGCCAGCGGCACGCTGACCTGGGAAGAGCTGCCGACGCCCGCCACGGTGCAGGAGATCCTCGACACCTACGACCGATCGCACGGCGAGGTCACGTCACAACTGCGCGCCCTCGAGCCCGCGAAGTGGGCGCGGGAAGTGCCGTTCATCTGGGGCGGGCAGGAAGTGATGCGCGACACCGGCTACGACACGGCGTGGGGCTTCATGTTCGATCAGATCCACCACCGCGGTCAGTTGTCCACGTATCTCCGCCCGATGGGTTCGACGGTTCCGGCCATTTACGGCCCTAGTGCCGACGAGGCGAGCTAAGACCGAGACCCAGAATCGGGCAGCGGGCTGTGAACCGCGCATTCGGAACCCGGAACCGGGACTGCGAACCGGGCACTCGGAACCGGGAACCGGACTGCGAACCGGGCACCAGGCACCGAGCACCGGGAACCGTAGGGGCTACACTTGGTTCCGCGCTCATGCTTGAACTTCTAGCCGTTTCAGGGTTCGGTACGCTTGTGGGGATGCGCCACGCGCTCGAGCCCGATCATCTCGCGGCGGTCACTACCATGGTCAGCCGCGAGCAGAGTGGCCGGCGGGCGGCGCTGCTCGGTGTCTGCTGGGGCCTTGGCCATACGACGGCGCTCATCGCGGCTGGCGCGGTCCTCATCCTGGCGCAGCGCCAGATGCCCGCGCGGGCCACGATGGTGTTCGAACTGCTGGTCGCCGCGATGCTGATCGGGCTCGGTGCTCGGGCGGTCGGGCAGGCCTGGGGTCGTACTTCGCTTTTGATCTCGCCATCGGAAGGGGTGTACGACCCCTTTTTCAGGCCCTTGCTTGTGGGGATGGCTCACGGGCTGGCTGGCAGCGGGGCGCTGACGGCGTTGGTGCTCACCACGCTGCCGACTCTTGGGGCCCGGCTGACGTTCGTCGCGCTTTTCGGGGTGACGTCCACCCTCAGCATGGCCGCAGCCTCGGGCCTTCTCGGCTGGCCCCTCGCCCGCCTCGGCACCCGCCACATCGTCACACGAACGGTCACGCTGGCGGTCGGGGTTGGATCAGCGCTGCTGGGGCTTGTCTGGGGGGATCGGCGCTGCGCGGATTCTAAGAGAACGGGGAACAGAGAACAGGGAACAGAACCCCGTTCCCCGTTCCCCGTTCCCCGTTACTTAGTGCTCTCGTAGAGCGTGCTGGCGCCTCCGCCGATCGCGGCGCCGATGAGCGCGCCCTTCTTGCCTCCGAAGATGGCGCCCACGCCGGCGCCAGTCGCCGTCGAACCACCAACCAGGAGCGCCGTCTTCTTCCAATTGCGTCCGGCCTCACGGCGTACCACCGTGCGCTGCACCGGCCGAGGAGCGTCCTGCACGAGGTACTGAGGCTGCGACACGTGCGTCGCGTAGGCCGCGGGCTGGGTCGCGGAGGTCACTGGAACGAGCTGGTAGTACGCCCCGTTCGGCGCCTGAACGACCGGCCCGGCCTGTCCGGTTGGCATGTAACCCTGGACGACCCCGGGGCTCGCAGCAAACTGATACCCGGGTGCAGCCTGCCACTCCGCGGGAGCGAACGCGGCAGTGCGAGGGCTGAGCAGGCCGTAGGCGATGAGCAGCACTCCCACGGCGATCACGCTGAGAACGGCGGCGAAGAATCTAGTCATGTCTGTCCACTGAGCGAAGGACATGCCAACGGTTTCATGAGCCACTACAACGGGTTGGCCGGCCGAGGTGTCCTGTAACGAGGCTGAGACGTCCGGACTGGGTGACGCACGGCGTCCCTTACAATACCGGTCATCCCGATGCACATCCTCGTCGTCGAAGACGACCGCGACATCGCCGACCTCGTGGGCCGCGCGCTCGAGAAGGCCGGCTACACCACGGAAATTCTGAGCTCCGGCAGAGATGCAGTCGCGACGATCGCGACACGGCCACCGGACCTGCTGGTGCTCGACCTGATGCTGCCGCACGTCGACGGCCTCGAAATCTGCCGCGCCGTGCGGAGCCAGGAGAAGACTGCGGCCATTCCCATCATCATGCTGACCGCTCGAGGCGATGAATCCGAGCGGATTGTCGGCCTCGAAATCGGCGCCGACGACTACATGGGCAAGCCGTTCAGCCCCAACGAGCTCGTCGCGCGGGTCCGCGCGCTGCTGCGCCGTGCAAACCGCCAGACTCCCTCGACAGGCACCATCACCTATGGCGGCATCGTCGTCGACGCGGAACGGCACGTCGTGTCGTCGAACGGCGCGGACGTGACGCTCACGGCCAAGGAGTTCCTGCTGCTCGAATATCTGCTCCGCCATAGGGGCCGCGTGCTCTCGCGCGACGTCCTGCTCACCGATGTCTGGGGCTACAAGTACACAGGCGGCACGCGCACGGTGGACGTGCACGTACGGCGGCTGCGGGAAAAGCTTCCGCCGCTCGAGGAGGCCCTGGTCACGGTCAAACAGTTCGGCTACAAGCTGCTCGACCCATCGCCGGCCGCACCGCCCATCGCAACCTGATATGCCCCGCCCCGGCTTGCAGCTGAAGGTATTTGCCACGGCGCTGGCAGCGGTGATACTGGCGCTCGCGGTGGCGGGCGTCGTCGTCGCCTTTTCGATGCGCCGGGAGACCGACCGCCGCATCGAAGCCACGCTCGTTGCCGAAGCCAGGCTGGCGGCCGAGCTCCTGGCAGCAAGCACCGCCGCAGGCCTCTGCCGAAGCGCTCGATGCGGAGGCCAACCGCATGGGCGACCTGATCGGTGCCCGCGTCACGCTGATTGCTCGAGACGGCCGCGTGGTGGGCGACTCGGCTGAGCCGTTCGAAGCGCTCGGCACGCTCGAGAACCACGCCGGAAGGCCCGAGATCCTCGGTGCGACCGCCACGGGGCTGGGCACAGCGCGGCGCGCGAGCGCGACACTCGACATCGACATGCTGTACGTCGCGGCGCCGGTAACGCACGAAACGGTCGCGTTCGTGCGCATGGCGCTGCCTCTCAGCGACGTGCGACAGCAGCTCGGAACAGTGCTGACCGCCACTCTGATGGCCCTGGGCCTGGCGCTCGTGGGCGCGGCGGGGCTGGCATTTCTCCTCACAGGCCGGCTTGGTCAGCGGGTCGCACTGATAGCGGGCGTCGCGGAGCGATACGGCCGCGGCGATCTCACACCGCCGCGTCTCGACTACGGCGACGATGAGCTGGGCACGGTGGCGCGGGCGCTCGATCAATCCGTGCAGGAACTCGGGCGGCGGCTGGAGGAACAGGCGCGCGACCGCGCCCGGACCGAAGCCATTCTCGCCGGGATGATCGAAGGCGTCATCGCGGTCGATGCGCAAGGACGCCTCCAGCTTGCCAACGACGCCGCGCGCCAGATGCTCAAGCTCGACGAGCTGGCGATAGGCCGGCATTACGTCGAGACGATCCGGCATCCGTCCATCGCGGATCTGGTAGGCGCGGCGCTCAGCGGCCAGACACCGGACTCGGTGCAGCTCTCGCCGCCGCGCGACGCGTCGCGAACCATCATGGCGCGCGCCGCACCCGCGCGATCCAGCGGGTCGCATGGCGCCGTCCTCGTCCTGCACGACATCACCGACCTGCGGCGGGCCGATCAGATGCGGCGGGACTTCGTGGCGAATGTCTCCCACGAACTGCGGACGCCGCTGACCGCCATCCGCGGCTACGTCGAGGCGCTCGCCGAAGGAGACGCCACACCAGACGAGGCGCGGCAGTTCCTGGACATCGTGATGCGGCATGCGCTCCGCATGGAGCGGCTCGTCAAGGATCTTCTGCGCCTGGCCCGTCTCGACGCCGGGCAGGAGACGCTCGAGATGGTCGTGTGCGACACGCGGTCGCTCGTCCAGTCGGTCGCGTCCGACCTCGTCGCCCCGTTCAAGGAACGGGACCAGCAGGTGGACATCAACGTCGGACCAGGCGCCGAGTCCCTCCGCGGGGATCCGGCCAAGCTGCACGATGCCCTCAGGAACCTGCTGGCCAACGCCAGCACGTACGCACCCGAGCACAGCACGGTGACCGTGGACGCGCGGTCCGTCGGCGATCGCATCACCATCTCGGTCTCCGACACCGGACCGGGCGTACCTGACGAGGAGCTGCCGCGGATCTTCGAACGGTTCTACCGGGTGGACAAGTCGCGCGCGCGCGATCCCGGCGGCACCGGCCTCGGGCTCGCAATCGTGAAACACCTCGTGGAGCTCCACGGCGGATCGGTCCGGGCCGAGAACCGGCCGGAAGGCGGTGCAACGTTTACTATCGAATTGAGAAGTGAGAAGTAAGAACTAAGAAGTCACAAATCCGCAAATCCGAAGTCGCGAGTCCCAAGTCCCGAGTCCCAAGTCCGACGTAGCTATTGCATGCCCGCAAAGCTGAGCAGCCAGTAAGCGCCGGCGCCGATGACGAAAGCGGCCGGGATCGTCAGTACCCAGGCCCACACGATCTGCCGCGCCACGCCCCACCGCACGGCCGAGAGGCGGCGCGTTGCGCCGACGCCCACGATCGACCCGGTGATTGCGTGCGTCGTGCTGACCGGCACGCCGCCAAGTGTCGCAATCAGAATCGCCAGCGCTGCGCCCGTCTCCGCCGCGAACCCGCCCACCGGCTGGAGCTTCGTGATCTTCGACCCCATCGTGTGGATGATCCGCCAGCCGCCGGCCAGCGTCCCGAGCCCGATGGCAGCATGGGCCGAGAGCACCACCCAGAACGGCACGTCGAACGTGTCGATGTAGCCCGCCGTCAGCAGCACACCGGTGATGATGCCCATCGTCTTCTGCGCGTCGTTGGCGCCGTGATTCAGGCTGAACGCCGCGGCCGACAGCAGCTGCAGGCGGCGAAACCAGCGGTCCACCCGGGAGGGCGGCGTCCACCGGAAAATCCAGAAGATGGACGTCATCAGCAGCAGGCCCAGCGTCATGCCGATGAGCGGTGAGAGGAAGATGAACAGGATCGTCTTCGTCCACCCACTGAGCAGCACCGCACTGAAGCCCGCCTTGGCCACAGCGGCGCCCGCATACCCGCCGATGAGCGCGTGCGACGAGCTTGTCGGCAGCCCGAAATACCAGGTAATCAGGTCCCAGATGATCGCGCCCGTCAGGCCGCCGAAGATCACGGCAAAGGTCACGACGTTGATGTCCACCATCCCGGCGCCGACCGTCCTGGCGACCGCCGTGCCAAAGGTGAATGCGGCAACGAAGTTGAAAAAGGCGGCCCAGATGACGGCCCTGCCTGGCGACAACACGCGCGTGGACACGACGGTGGCAATTGAATTCGCCGCGTCGTGGAACCCGTTGATGTAGTCGAAGATCAGCGCGAGGAGGATCAGTCCGACGACGATGGTCAGCATCGAGGGTTGGAACGCACTATCCGTGCTTGACCATCACGCCCTCGAGCACGTTGGCGACGTCCTCGCAGCGGTCGGTCGCGGCTTCGAGGAAGTCCAGCGTCTCTTTCCACTTGATGATCGCGATCGGGTCGCGCTCGTCGTCGAACAGCCGGCTCAGCGATTCCTGGTGGACGCGATCTGCTTCGTTTTCGAGGCGGTTGATTTCCACGGCGTGCGTGATGAGCCCCTTGTGTTGCTCGAGGGCATCGAGCCCCTTGCTGACCTGCTGGGTTGACGCGGTGATGAGCTGCGCCAGTTCACGGGCACCGAACCGGACTTTGTCCAGGCGGTAGAGCCGGATGACGGCCGCCGACGCGTCGATGGCGTCCATGATGTCGTCGAGCGACCGGGCCAGGGCGTGGATGTCCTCCCGGTCGAGCGGCGTGACGAACGTGCGATTGAGGCGCTGGATGATGTCGTGGGTCAGGACATCGCACTTGTGTTCGATGGCCTTGATCTCGTCGGCCTTGTGCCAGTCCGGGTGATCCGGCGCCAGCATGGCCTCGAGCACTTCGGCGCCCCTGTGCAACTCGACCGCAAGGGCCTGGAAGTCGTCGAAGAACTTCACTTCCCTCGGAATCAGACGAAACGCCACGCTGAACTCCCTGTCTCCGCTCGGACTCGGCTGATTTCCGGCCAAAAACCTATGAATTCTACCAGATCAGTTTACACGGATGTTACATCACCGAGTTTTCGTGGAATTAACACGTCCGTCACAAGGGCGACGGCAGTCGGTCGCTAACCTGCGGGGGTTCGATGCGTCACCCAGCCGAACTTCGGACTCGTCGTCAGCCACCTCAGGAGGCTCATCACATGCTCTCGTTTCTTCGCACGCGGGTAGTGCCGGTTCTGGCGCTCGTCGCGGCCCTTGCCGCGCCGGCGGCCGCCCAGCAAACCGAATCGCGCATCATCGGCAAGGTTACCGACCAGAGCGGCGCGGCGCTGCCTGGCGTGACCGTTAACGTCACGGCCAAAGCCACGGGCGCCTTGCGCACGGATGTCACCGGTGGCGAAGGTGAGTTCACGGTCACCAACCTCGCACCCGGCGCCTACACCGTGCACATCGAGCTGTCAGGCTTCCAGGCGCGGTCGCAGGACGTGGTCCTCGGCGTCGGCCAGGTGGAGTCGATGTCGGTCGCGCTCGGCGTCGGCGGCGTGCAGGAAACGGTTGACGTGGTGGCCTCGGCGCCCGTGCTCGACGTGTCGTCAGCGCGGCTGGGCGTCAACGTGTCGCCGGAGGAAGTCGAGAACCTGCCGGTCAACGGGCGCAACTTCGCCAACCTCATGACCCTCGCCACCGGCGCCACGTCGGACGGCAACGGCGGGTGGGCCAGCGTGCGGTTCAACGGCAAGTCGAACCAGCAGAACTACCTCAACTACGACGGAGTGGACGGCACCTACGTGTGGGACGCCAGCCCCGGATATCTCAACTCCACCGGCTCGCAGTTCCGCCTGCAGACCTCCATGGAATCGATCGCTGAATTCAGGGTCAATTCCGGTCTCGCCCCCGCCGAAAGCGGGCTCGGCTCGGGCGGCAACATCACGGTCATCAGCAAGAGCGGCCAGAACCGGTTCAACGGATCGCTCTTCGAGTACAAGCGCGACGATGCGATGGATGCGGCCAGCAAGTACGACGATAAGAAGCAGGAGCTGTCGCTCGACCAGTTCGGCGGTTCGATCGGTGGGCCCGTCATTCGCAACCGCACGTTCTTCTTCGGCAGCTTCGAAGGCCTGCGGCAGACCACGGGCCTGAGCTTCTCCGAAGCGGTCCCCAGCGACGAAACCCGCCGGCGAATTGCCGCGGGCGAGTTCTCGGGTACGGCGGCTGGCCTGAGCGCGGCGCGGACGCAGGCGATGGCGCCCCTGCTGGCCGGCTTCCCCCAGAGCTCGGTGCCGACGACCAACGCGCTGCTGGCGCTGGGCACGAACAACACCACGGCAGAGCAGCACGAAAACTCGGCGTCCCTGCGCCTCGACCACCGGATGACCAACAACCATTCGTTCTACCTCCGCTACCTGTTCAGCGATGGGGAGGTCGATACGCCGGACCGGACGGCCACGCCCCGTCGCGTGCTCGCGAAGCAGAGGCCGCAGAACTTCGTGGCCAACTTCCAGAGCGTGCTGCGCGGCAGCATGGTCAACGAGTTCAAGGTCGGTTACAACCGGCCCGAGACGAGCGCCACGGCGTTCGGCCCTGCCGGCTACGACCCCACCCAGGTTTCGCTGTCGGGCACCGTGAACTCGGCGTCGATTGACGCCCGTGGCTCAACCGGAGTCGCCCGCAGCGGCCTCCTGATTCGCGCCACCAGCGCCGCGTCGACCACCGGGTCGATCTTCGAGCCCAGCTCGCTCTCCTTCAGCAACGCGCTCACGATCAACAAGGGTGCGCACACCATGAAGGCCGGTGGCGAGTACCGGATGATCCAGTCCCAGTTCCAGTTCCTGGGCAGCACCGAGATCGTCTACAACGGCATCCAGGAGTTCATCAACAACACACCGGCATCGGTCGCCGTGGCGCTCGACTCCCCGGTCTTCAAGCCGGAGCAGTACTACCTGATTGGGTTCCTCCAGGATTCGTGGAGGGCCACCGAGAGGTTGACCTTCGAGCTCGGGCTGCGGTACGACTTCTACTCCGTCGTGAAGGAAGCCAACAGCAACGCCAAGCCGTTCTTCATCGAGGAAAACGCCTTCGGGAGCGACCCGGACAACTTCTACGACGCGGACAAGAACAACATCTCTCCACGCTTGTCGGCGGCGTACCAGGTGGACGGCAAGACGGTCGTCCGTGGCGGTTTCGGAATCTTCTACGGGCCGGGTCAGTTCGAGGACCGCATCCAGCCGATTGAGAACGCCATCGAGCGCCGGCGGGTCGCCACGGCGGACGTCCCCGGCAACGCCTCCAGTACCCAATCAATCCGGCGTTGCTGAGCCAACTCGTTGTCAATCCGCGGCTACACGCATAACCGCCCGGACGAGTACAACATCCAGTACGGCGCGAGCGTGTCCCGTGAGCTGCCGGGCGAGATGAACCTGACCGTCGGCTACACCGGGAGCCAGGGCAAGGACATGTTCGTCCGGGGCGTGTCGAACACGCTGGCACTGACGCCGCCGCTCGTGCGCCAGGTACCGAGCTACGGTCAGATCGACTACAAGACCTCCGGCTGCGTCGACGGCCTGGTGGTCAACGGCAACCCGATCTCCGGCTGCGGCTACGCCGAGTACAACGCCTTGCAGCTGAGCCTGACGCGCCGGTTCCGCGCCGGCTTTACCGGCGGCATGCAGTATCAGTACTCGAGCAACAAGGGCACGACGCAGGGTTCCAACGAAGCGGCGACGACGCAGAACACGTTCGACTACGAGACCGAATACGGCATCAACCCGCAGGACATCCCGCACACGTTCAACGGCTCGCTCGTCTACCAGATTCCTGGCGAGGGCTTCTGGAAGGGTGGCTGGCGCATCGGCGGCATCTTCAACGCACGAAGCGGCGTGCCGATCAACGTCGTCCAGAGCCGGCCGGATAACATCACCGTCAACGGGGTCACGGTCGCGAACATTCCCGGTGGCAACAGCCGAGGAACGCAGCGGCCGGACTTGATCCCCGGTGTGGACCCGTACTTGAGCGGGTTCGGCGAGAACGGCAGCGTGCGCTATCTCAACCCGGCGGCGTTTGCCACGCCCCAGCCCGGCACGTTCGGCAACCTGCCGCGCAACTACCTGCGAGGCCCCGGCTTCTCGCAGTTCGACCTGATGTTCAGCAAGGACTTCCGGTTCATGTCCACTCAGGGCATGCAGGTTCGCGTCGAGCTCTTCAACATCACCAACCAGCTGAACTACGAGAACCCGGCGGCGACGCTCCCGAACGGCGCACCAGGCGCGCCACTGACCGACGCGGTGGCGGGCACGTTTGGATACTCCCTCGGCCCCCTCAACCGGACGGTGGGCCTGGGCACAGCGCGACAGACGCAGATCTCGCTGCGGTATACCTTCTGACGGCCACCCGCACAGTAGTGCGGGCGGCCGTCAGGCTTCGGGCTCCAGACTTCGGACTTCGGGGGCTTCAGGCTTGGAACTTCGGCCTCGTCCCGGAGCCCGACGCCTGGAGCCCGGAGCCTTCTAGTAGACTGAACGCCGCATGCGCGACGTTCTCGCGATCATCCTGGGCGGCGGTCAAGGTTCCCGGCTCTTCCCTCTCACCGAACGCCGTGCGAAGCCGGCGGTGCCGCTTGGCGGCAAGTACCGCCTGATCGACATCCCCATCAGCAACTGCCTGCACGCCGAGATCCGGCGGATCTTCATCCTCACGCAGTTCAACTCGGCCTCGCTCAACCGGCACATCGGCCAGACCTACCGGCTCGATACGTTCAGCCGCGGCTTCGTGGAAATCCTGGCGGCCGAGCAGACGCCCGACAATCCGAACTGGTATCAGGGCACGGCGGACGCCGTGCGGCAGGCTGTGCGCCACTTCGAGCGCCACGATGCAGACTACTACCTGATCCTCTCGGGCGATCACCTGTACCGGATGAACTACGCCGAGTTCGTCGAGGATCACATCGACCGGCAGGCCGACATCACCGTGGCTGCGCTGCCCGTCGGGATCGACGACGCGTCGGCCATGGGGATTCTGCGCTTCGATCGCGCCGGGCACATCTCAGGATTCGAGGAGAAGCCTTCGCGCGAGCGGCTGCTGGAGATCGGCCGAAGCCTGCCGGTCGGCGCGTCGTTTGCCGGCCCCGCATCCGAGAAGCCGTTTGTGGCGTCGATGGGCGTGTACGTATTCTCGCGCGACGTGCTGCTCGACATCCTCGCCGGGACTCGCGCGACAGATTTCGGACGCGAGGTGATTCCGGCAGCGCTCAGCCAGCACCAGGTCAACGCGTTCCTTTTCCGCGGCTACTGGGCAGACGTGGGAACGATTCAATCCTTTTACGACGCCAACATCCTGTTGACCAGACCCGACGCGCCTTTTCGCTTCTACGACCCGCAGCGGCCAATCTATACGCACCCGCGATTTCTTCCGGGATCGCGGCTCACCGACTGTGCCGTCAAGGACGCGATTATCTCGGAGGGATGCTTCATCGACCACGCCGAGCTGACGCAGTCGGTCATCGGGATTCGGACCCGGATCAGGGACGGCGCGCGTATCCGGCGATCGGTGCTGCTCGGGGCGGACTACTACGGCAGCGATGCCGAAGCGCCGTCGCTTGCGAGCGGCCCCAAGCTCGGCATCGGGCGGGACGTGGAACTCGACCGCGTGATCGTGGACAAGAATGCGCGCATCGCCGACGGCGTCCGGCTGGTCAACGCTGCAGGGCTACAAGAAGCCGACGGCAACGGCTACTTCATCAGGAACGGCGTCATCATCGTGCCTAAGGACGGCATCGTTCCGCCCGGCACGTCGGTCTGACACAAGCGGCCAGACACGGCCTCAGGCCGCGTCGTCACCCGAGACGGCCATCTGTTTGAACAGCTGCCGTGCCCCACGGTCCAGCAGTTCACGCTCGGCCGCGCGCCAGCAGTCACCAAACGCGCGAAGGCGGCCGTGCTTTATGAACAGGACGTAGGCGCGGCCGGCGATCTCGTCGCGGCTCGGATAGGTATCAGCCGGCGGCACGTGGGGCCGGCGAAAGTCGTCGAGCGGCAGGATGTCGGCCATGCTCACGCCCGCGCCTCGAATCGATCGCCGCCGGCCGCGCGGCGCAGGAACGAGCCGTCGGAGGTCCTCGCCAGGAAGCCCGACTGGACGAGTGCCGCCAGCGCGCTCTCGCACCGGTCGGCGGGCAGGTTCCAGAGGCGCCGGGCCTGAGCGAACGACAGCCGCATGTCGGGCATCTCCGTGTATTCGATTCGGATTCGCTTGACGGTCTCGTCGAGGGTCGGCGCGATCATAGGGGCTCCTCTCAGATTCCAGCGGTGTCTCAGGCAGATGCCCTCATCATCGCAGGGGCAAGTCACGGCACGGTGTCGAGTCGATCGCGCCTCTGTAAACTCTTGGTTTGAGGTCGATTGGGTTCGCTCCGCGCCGCTATAATCCCGGGCATGAGAACCACCCTGCCCGCCATGGCCCTTGTGATCACGCTTGCTGCGCTCACCCACGCTCAGCCTGCCAGGGACAGCCGGAAGGTAGTCGTGGCCCATCGTGGCGCGTCGTCTTATGCGCCCGAGCACACGATCGCGGCGTATCGCCTGGCGATCCTCCAGCGGACCGACTACGTCGAGCAGGACCTTGCCGTGACCAAGGACGGCCAACTCATCTGCCTGCACGACGACAGCCTCGAGCGGACGAGCAATGTCGCGTCGGTCTTCCCGGATCGGTTTGCCGTGGGGACGGGTGGCCGGCGTGGCCCGGTCAAGCAGTGGATCGCCAACGATTTCACGCTCGCCGAAATCAAGCAGCTCGATGCCGGACGCTGGTTCGATCCCAAGTTCGCGGGCGAGCGCATTCCCACCTGGCAGGAAGCCATCGACTTCGTGCGCGCGACCCCGGGGATGGGCATGTACCCGGAGCTGAAGTCGCCGCCGCTCTATACCGGCCGCGGCGTGGACATGGTGAAGCTGTTCGTGGAATCCGTGAAAAAGAACGGCCTCGACGAGCCTGAGTCGCTTCGGACGACGCCCATCATCCTGCAGTCGTTCGACGAGCCCACGGTCCGCCGCCTGGCGAAGGAACTACCGGGCATACCGCGGGTGCTGTTGATGGGATCGTTTCCGCAAAACGGCATGACCGATGCGCGCCTGCGCGAGATCAAGACCTTCGCCGACGGCATCGCGCCAGCCAAGGAACTGGTGGCCAACCAGCCGGATGTGGTGAAACGCGCACACGCCGTGGGCCTGACCGTCACCGCCTACACGTTCCGGGCATCGAACACCGGGCCGTTTCCCAACGTCCACGCCGAAATGGCCGCATTTCCTGAACACGCTCGGCATCGACGCGTTGTTTACGGACAACCCGGATCGGTTTCCTCGCTGACGCGAGGAAAATTCATTGCTGAATGCTAATTGCTGAATGCTGAGTTGAATTGTGAGATCGCTAAGACAGCGCGTGGCAACCGCAGCTGTGCTCTTCACTTAGCAATCAGCACTTAGCAATTAGCAATTCCGCGGAGCGCTCGCTAGAGCGCTCGCTTCTGAAATCTGTCTCGTAGGACGATCGCGACGGCGTTCATGGCCAGCAGCAGGAGCAGGAGGACGACGATGCCGGCGGCGGCGTTTTCGGCGAACGCCGCCTGCGGGCGCGAGACCCAGTTGAAGATCTGGATCGGCAGCACGGTGAACGGCGAGTAGAGGTCGCTCGGGAAGGAACGGCACATAGGTGAGCGCGCCGATGGTGATCAGCGGCGCGGTTTCACCGATGGCGCGCGAGAGCGCGAGGATGAGGCCGGTCAGGATGCCGGGAAATGCGGCCGGCAGGACCTGGTGCCAGATCGTCTGCCAGCGGGTCGCCCCGAGCGCGTAGGACCCTTCGCGCAAGGATTTCGGCACGGCCCGCAGGGCTTCGCGCGTGGAGATGATGATGACCGGCAGCACCAGCAGCGCCAGCGTGAAAGAGCCGGCCAGCACGCTGCGCCCCATGCCGAGCACGCGCACGAACAGGCCGAGGCCGAGCAGGCCGTAGATAATCGACGGCACCCCGGCCAGGTTCGAGATGTTGATCTCGATGATGCGTGAGAACCGTCCGCGGACGCCATACTCCTCGAGATGGAGCGCCGCCCCGACGCCGAGCGGAACGGCGATGAGGGTCGTCAGGCCGATGATGTACACGCTGCCCACGAGCGCCGGCAGGATGCCCGCCTGCTCGGCCCGGCGTGATGGATAGCTCGTGATGAACTCCCACGACAGCCGGCCCAGGCCATCGCGGGCCACGTCGTAGAGAAGCGCACCGAGCGCCACCAGGCCGAGGAGCATGGCCAGCAGGCCAAACAGGCCGAGGAGCCGGTCGCCCATATGCCGCCGCAGCGCCAGGGCGCTCATGCGTACTCCTCGCGGAAGCGGTTGCTCAGCCAGTTCGAGAAGAGGTTGAGCACGAACGTGCTGAGGAAGAGGAGCATGCCCACGGCGAAGATCGTCTGGTACTCGAGCGTTCCGGCCGGCGTATCGCCCAGGCTGACCTGCACGATATAGGCGGTCATGGTCTCGACGGGCACGCGCGGATCGAAGGTCAGCCGCGGCTGCTGACCTGCGGCAATGGCCACGATCATCGTTTCGCCAATCGCCCTGGACACCGCGAGGATCGAAGCCGCCGAGATACCGGAGAATGCGGCCGGCACGACGACTCGCAGGGCCGTCTGCATTCGCGTCGAACCCAGCGCATACGATCCTTCACGCAGGCCGTTCGGCACGCTGTGCAGCGCGTCCTCGGACAGCGAGGACACGAGCGGCAGGATCATGATGCCCATGACGATCCCGGGGCCGAGCGCGTTGAAGCCGGCCAGGCCTGGGACAAATGTCCGAAGGATGGGCGTCACGAACTGCAGGGCGAAGTAGCCGTACACCACCGTCGGCACGCCGGCGAGTATTTCGAGCACGGGCGCACGATCCGCCGCACGCCGGTCGCCGCGTATTCGCTGAGATAGATGGCGGTGAGGAGGCCGGCGGGCAGCGCCACAATCATGGCGATCGTCGACGCCAGCAGCGTGCCCGTGACGAGCGGGATGACGCCGAAGTGCTTGTCGTAGAAGAGCGGCGTCCACACCGTGCCGAAGAGAAACTCTCCGATGGGCACGTCCTGAGAAACGCGGCGGTCTCGAAGAACAGCACAAGCACGATCCCGAGCGTGATCAGGATCGAACCGGCCGCACAGAGAAAGAGCGTGCGTTCGATGAGCTGCTCGACGAGGGCGCGGGAGCGGCGGCGCATGGGCGGCAGGTTGCCGGCTACTAGTGCTGAAAGCCGCTCGGTCAGCGTCATACCGCCTTGCGAATCGCCGTGATACATCGAGCCGGTCTTGCGCGCGGCAAAGCGGGCTCGCACCAGCTGCGTATTCCTTCGGCGTGAGCGGGATGTAGCCCACCTCGCGCACAAGGGCATTCCCTTCGGCGAGATAGAAGTCCACGAAGTTCTTGACCTCGGCACGGTCCAGCGACTTCACGCGGGGGTAGATGAAGATGGGCCTCGACAGGGGATGGTAGGACCCGTCCGCCACGCTGGCGGGAGTCGGAAGGATGGCGCCCGCGCCATTGGCCTCGTTGCCATCGTCGATCGCGACGAGCTTCAGCTTTTCCTTGTTTTCCTCGTAGTAGGCATAGCCGAAGTAGCCGAGCGCGAGCTCGTCGCCGCTCACGCCCTGAACGATCACGTTGTCGTCCTCACTCGATGTGTAGTCGCCGCGGCTCTGGTCGGTCTTCCCGACGACGGCCTCGGTGAAGTAGTCGAACGTGCCGGAGTCCACACCGGCGCCGAACAGGTGGATCTCGCGGTCCGGCCACCCGGCCCGGATCTGGTTCCAGCGCATCACCTGGCCCTGGGCCGCCGGCTCCCACAGCTTCTTGAGCTCTGCGACCGTCATCGACGTGGCCCAGGTGTTCTTCGGGTGCACGACGACAGCCAGACCGTCGTAAGCCACGGGAATCTCGACGTATTCGACACCTGCCTTGGCGCAGGCCTCCACTTCGGACGCCGTGATAGGCCGGGATGCATCGGCCATGTCGATCTCATCGCGGCAGAACTTCTGGAACCCGCCACCTGTGCCCGAGATGCCCACGGTAATCCTGGTGCCCTTGTGCTCGCGCTGGAACTCCTCGGCGACAGCCTCGGTCACCGGGAAGACCGTGCTCGAACCGTCGACCGTAATGACAGCTGAGCTTTCGACGCCGGCCTCCGGTGGCGGAGCCCCCCGCCGCAGGCGGCGGCACTTACGACGGCCAGGAAACAGGACATGGCGAGCGGGCGGGTGATAGGCATGTTTTGTTTCACGCTATCTGCCCGGGATGTCCGGCGTACTTCGCCGATGTTACATCCGCGTTAAATCGCGCGTTTCAGGTCATCACGCCCAGAAACACCAGCAGCAGCTCGAAAATCAGGATGAGCACGATGGTCATCTCGAGCAGCTGGCCGCGGGACATTCCCGCCTGCTCGACGGCGAACCGGTAGATGTCGTCCAGGGTCTTGAGCTTGTCTTCGACGTCGTTCTTCCACGCACTGAGACCCAGGCGGTCGCTCGTGAGCGTGAAAAGCCGCGCCGCGTAAGCGTCCCCGGTCAGCTTGAGCGCGTTCTTGGTTCGATCCGTGACGTCGGAGACCTCGACGAACAGGGCATGGACGCGCCGGGCAGCCCGCCTGTGCCGCGACCCTACCCACTGGTCTGTACCAGCGTGGCCGCTGAAGGTCCGCGTAGATGGAGACCAGTTCGTTATCCAGCCGCTCATCGTAGTAGCGGAACTCCAGGAGCTGCGAGTTGGCAAACTCCAGGATCTCGAGCGCAGCCTGCGCACCGGCCGGGGTATCCATCACGAACGCGGCATTCCACGTGGGCACGACCAGATCGTCGGCCAGATACGAGATCCGGTGCCTGAGGATGTGATCGCGCTCATCCACGCTGAGCTCCTGCCGCTCGCCGCGAAGCATTGCGGCGATGTCGCCGCCGTGGGCCGCTATCATGTCCGCCGCCGACTGGGGCGCGTCGAGCGCGTGCACGACGTAGACCAGGTAGTCCTCGCTCAGATGCGTGTCGCGATGGCCGGTCAGCGCCGGCCCGAGGCGCTCCACGATCGAGCGGCACACTGTTTCTGCCCGCTGCTCGAGCTCCTCGTTCTCCACGAGCGTCTGCCCGACTCTCATGAGGTCGGACCATGAACCGCCGAAAGAACACGTCAGTGCCAGCGACAACACGCCGTAGTCATACGCCCGCACCCTGACCTTGAATCCATCCATCTCCGCCACGCCGACGGCGGCGCCGTCGAAGGACACCGGCGGTTTTTCGTACTGGATGTAAGGAGGCGTGACTGGCTTCGGGCTGAAGCGAGCCGCCGTTGCAGGGCCTCCGATCAGGCGCTGAATCGACGTGAGGTCGATGGCCTCGGCCACATCGAATAGATAGAACACCACGAGATCAGCCGACCGGATCTCACCCACGAGGCGAGAATACCTTACGGCTCGCGGCAGGCTGTCAATCGAAGCTCGGCCGTCGAGGCAGGTGTGACCGCATAGAAACGGGGCGTCTGTAACGTTTATGTAACGTCACAGCTCGGCGCTTGCGAACGCCACACGGCCACAGGACACTGTCTCGACATGACCCCCAATACCGAACGTGCCGTTGAGGTCGCCCCGCCCAGAGACCTCGGCGACCCTTCGCTCTATATCAACCGCGAGCTCGGGTGGCTCGAGTTCAATCAGCGGGTGCTCGATCAGGCAGTGCTCACGCACCATCCCTTGCTCGAGCGGGTCAAGTTCCTGTCGATCGTGGGCTCGAACCTCGACGAGTTCTTCATGGTGCGCGTCGCGACGCTCCTCAAGAAGCAGCAGGCGGGTCACGAGTCGCTGTCGATAGACGGCCTCACAGCAACCGAACAGCTGAAGGCCGTCCGCACCCGTGCCGCGGCGATGATGGCGCAGCAGGCGTCCTGCTGGCAGGAGCGTCTGCGGCCGGAGCTCGAGGAACACGGCGTCAGGTTCCTGGAGCCGGAGGACTACACGGAGAAGATTCGCCGGTTCACGTCCGCGTACTTCCGCTCGGACATCTACCCGCTGCTGACGCCGCTCGCCTTCGATCCGGGTCATCCCTTTCCGTTGATCTCGAACCGGAGCAAGAACTTTGCGGTGGTCGTCCGGCACGAACAGCGCACCAAGTTTGCGCGCGTCAAGCTGCCGCCGGGCCTGCCGCGGTTCATTACCGTCCCGTTCGCGACCCCGGCGCCGGGGATCTCGGGCGTGGCGTTCGCGTTTCTCGAGGACATCATCCGGATGAACCTGGGGTTGCTTTTCCCAGGCGTCGAGGTCCTTGGCGCGCATCTCTTCCGCGTCATCCGGGACACGGACATGGAGATCAGCGACGACGGCGAGACGGACCTCCTCGAGTCTGTCGACCGCACGCTCAAGAAACTGCGCCACGGTGCCATCTCGCTGCTCCAGGTCGAGGCCTCGATGCCCACACGCGTCCTCGACATGCTCTGCGAGAACTTCGAGATCGAAGACGACGGGGTGGTCACGCGCACCGACAACCGACTGGACTTTTCGGAGTGGATGTCACTCCACCGGCTCCCCCTGCCCCATCTGAAGGATCCGCCTTTCACGCCGAGAGTCCTGTGGACGCCGTCCACACCGGCAGACCAACGTGTTCGACGAGATCCGCGAACAGGACTGGTTCGTTCACCATCCGTTCGACTCGTTCTCCGCGGTCGAGGCTTTTCTCTCGCAGGCGGCATGCGATCCCCACGTCGCCGGGATCAAGATGACGTTGTACCGGATCGGCGCGAACTCTCCGCTCGTCGATCTGCTCATCCAGGCCGCGGACGAGGGGAAGCAGGTTGCCGTGCTGGTCGAGCTCAAGGCCCGCTTCGACGAGCGCAACAACATTCAGTGGGCGAACCGGCTGGAAGAAGCGGGCATCCACGTCGTCTACGGCGTCGCCAACCTGAAGACCCACTGCAAGCTGTGCCTGGTCGTCCGGCGAGGAGGCCGGCGCCGTGCGGCGATACGCGCACATCGGGACGGGCAACTACAACCGGGCAACCTCGCAGGTCTACACCGACTTCGGCTTGTTCACGGCGAATCCGCGTGTCGTGGAGGATGTCTCCGAGGTCTTCAACTCACTGACGGGATACTCCAGCCGCCAGGAGTACGGCGAACTGCTCGTCGCCCCGGTCACTCTCCGCTCCCGAATGATCGGCCTCATCGAGCGCGAGATCTCCCACGCACGGGCCGGACATGTGGCGAGGATCATCGTCAAGAACAACGCGGTGACCGATCCACAGATCATCCGCGCGCTCTATCGGGCCGCCGATGCCGGCGTGACCATCGACCTCATCGTCCGCGGCGTCTGCGCGCTGAGAGCCGGGCTTCCGGGGGTCAGCGAGCGCATTCAGGTCCGATCGGTCGTCGGGCGCTTCCTGGAGCATTCGCGCGTCGTATTGGTTCGAGAATGGCGGAGAGCCCGAGCTCTTCATGGGCAGCGCCGATCTGATGGAGCGAAACCTCGACCGCCGCGTCGAGACCCTCTGCCGAATCTCCGATAGTTCGATTGCGACCCACATCCGCGATCACGTCCTCGAAACCTACCTGCGCGACACGGACCGCACCTACGTGCAAGTGGATGGGAGGTACGACCCGGTCAAAGCCGGCCTCGGCGAGCGGAGGGTCAACGCCCAACAAGCGCTTCTCGACTGGTATAGCTCGTCTTCGGCAGACGAGATCTAGCTGCATCCACTGAACGAGAAGGCCAGGTTCGCGCCCGGTGTCCGGCGAAAAGAGTGCGGGTCGTCGAATGTCGGCGATGCGCCGTTTCGAACAACCGCTTCTCACCGGTCACCGGCCGCGAACCTGCCCGGTCGGGGCAGACGTGCCGGCTACGCTGCCACCCACGACCCGCTGCGGTAGAGCGTCAGGGCGACGTCCACGTTCGCACGCAGTGTCCGGGCGATGGCTTCCCAGTTCTTCTCGCATCGCAGCAGCGTCTTCCACGAGTACAGGTGCTTGGCCTTGTGGAAGTCGCTGTTGGCGATGTAGGGGTAGTGCTTCAGGCTCGTTACTGAAAAGAGATCGTCGCGGTTGGCCGCCTCCCAGACGTCCACCAGATCTACCAGTCGCTTCCGGTTGTCCCAGAGATAGCAGGTGCTGATTTCGATGCGCCGCGTCGTGCGGTGATGCGGATGGCAGGCGATGCTGAACGCGCCCTGCCGCCGAATCTCCTTCAGGATGGCCTCCGCCGACTGGTCGGCGCTGATGAACTCGCGGAGGTTCAAGGCGATGATGTGCGAGTTCTTGTGGCTCCTGATGTGGTTCTGCGTAATCTCAGCACCGGGTATGACCAGCAGGTCGTACAGCTTCTTGGCCCGCCTGGCCTCCGCTGCGATGTCCTCCATGTACGCGTCGAAGGAGCCCTCCGTCACCGAGGACTGTTTCATCCCGAGGGTGACCATCCTGCCCGCACGTGCCAGCAGATCCCGCTCCATCAGGATGTGGTCGGTGATGGCAATGACGTCGAAGCGCCGCGTCTGACCGTACAGGTCGACCACTTCGCGCAGCGACAACCGGCCGTCGCTCCACTTCGTGTGGACGTGAAAGTCACAGAGCAGGAAGGGTTCATAGCCAGGCACGTTCAGGCCCTCACATCGAGATGTTCGCGGTCCGCTGGCCGGTGGCGGAGGATTTCGGACCAGAAGTTGCGGACGTACAAACCGAAGACCCGGCGCTTGCCCATGGCGCGGTAACGGCGCGCCGACGTCCAGACCCAGCACTCTCCCGCCAGCTGGATCGAGCCCTGTGGCGTGAGCCGGCGGCCGAGGTTGGTGTCTTCTCCATGAAACTCGAGCGTGCGATCGAAGCCGCCGATGCGTGCAAGGGCTTCCCGGCGGACCGCGAAGTTGCCGCCGTAGAGCACGGCGCCAATCCCGAGACCGTAGTGCACCAGGGTGTGGGTCGGCGGCGCCACGACGAAGTCGTAAGCGCGGATGAGCGTCCTGCCCATCAGGTCCCAGTCGTAGAAGCGGTACGGTCCGGTCACCGCCACGAGGGCCGGGGACCTGGCAAAGCGCCGCTCGACAAGCTCCAGCCATTGCAGCGGCGCCCGGCAGTCGGCGTCCACGTAGGCCAGGATGTCGCCCGTCGCGGCCAGCCGGCCGGTCTCGCGCGCCACGACCAGGCCCTTTTTCGGTTCGTCCAGCACGCGGACGCCAGGAATACCGCGCGCCACGGTGCCCGTCTGATCGGTGCTCGCGTTGTTGACAAGGATGACCTCATCTGGCCGGCGCGACTGCGCGAGAAGGGAATGGAGACATGCCGGAAGCGCGGCGGCTTCGTTGTAGGCGCACACAATCGCCGAGATCGTCGCCGCTCGCGGGGCTGACGTCATCAACCACAGGATATGGGGACGCTGTAACAGGGATGCCGCGGAGTCGTTACGGCCTGGTCAACAGTTGCAAGCCGCGGCCCCCCAAGGCTGCTAGAATCCGCGCCGGGGTCCCGCATGCCTGACCGGCTCTCATCGCGACCAACGCTGCTCGTCGTCCTGCTCGCCATAGCAATTGGCGCGGCTGCTGCCCAGACTCCGACGCCTCGGGTGGCGCCGGAAACCGTCGGACTCTCGCCCGCCAGGCTGGCAGACGCCACGGCGCTGCTGCATCGCTACGTCGAGGAACGGAAGATCGCGGGCGCCGTCGCGGGCGTGGCTCGCAACGGCAAGGTCGGGTACCTGGAAAGCGTCGGCGTTCAGGACCTGCATTCCCGCGTGCCGATGACGGAGCAATCGCTTTTCCGGATCTACTCGATGACCAAGGCGGTTACGGCAGTCGCCGTAATGATGCTCCACGAGGAAGGGCGCTTCGGGCTGCAGGACCCGGTGTCGAAATACCTTCCGGAGTTCGCGGCTGTTCGAGTGCTGAACGCCGCCGACGGGACGACTCGTCCGGCAGCGTCACCCGTCACGGTCGAGCAGCTTCTGCTGCACACCTCGGGGCTCAGCCATCGCACGTCGGACCTTTATCGAACCGCTGGCGTCCGTTCGCGGTCGATGACGCTGCCGCAGTTCGTGAAGGGCATCGTCGCCGCCCCGCTGATGGAGGACCCGGGCACGCGCTATCGCTACAGCGAGGGCACGACTGTCCTCGGGCGGCTGGTCGAGATCTGGTCCGGGAAGCCATTTGAAGTCTTCCTCAAGGAGCGCGTGTTTACGCCGCTGAAGATGACCGAGACCGGCTTCTGGGTAGAGCCCGCGCGGCAGGCCCGCCTGGCTACCGTGTACGCGCCGGACAAGACCGCACAGGGCGGCGGCCTCACCGCGATCGAGATCGAGACGGTGCCGTTCAGCGAGCGCCCGGCGCTCATCGAAGGCGCGGTGGGCCTGGTGTGCACGGTGCCCGACTACCTCCGCTTCGCTCAGATGCTCCTGAACAAGGGAGAGCTCGATGGCGCCCGGCTGCTCCGGGCGAGCACGATCGAGACGATGGTCAGAAACGGCCTGTCGGACGCCGTCCAGAAGGCCAGAGGCGGCGCCATGGGTTGGGGGCTCGCCAACGTCAACGTCGTGCTCGATCCCTCCGGCGTGAACTATCCCTCCAGCGCCGGCGAGTACGGCTGGGACGGAACGGCCGGAACCATCTTCTGGGTGGACCCGTCCGCGCAGATGGTGACGGTGCTGATGACGCAGAGCTCGCCCGCGAACCCCGACGGCCTGCGGCAGCGGTTCAAGGCGCTGGTTCAGCAGGCGATCGTCAAGTGAGCGGAACCGGCCCTACTGGGAGGTCTTCTCGAGCGGTTCGAGGAGGATGAACCAGCTTTCGCAGTCGGTCCTGGCGCCGCCGCCGAGTGTCACGCTGAAGGCCAGGTTCAACGACGGAATTTCCCACCGGTGCTTGGCCCTGGTCCCTTCCATCGATACGCGGTACGGCTTTAGAAGGTTGGCCTGAGCGTTGTGCTCGCGGTGGTCGTCCTGGATCCCGGTGAAGATCGCGAACTCGCGGCGCGGCCCGAGGTGGACTTCGAACTGCGGTACACCGTTGACGATGTGATCGTAGACGCGCTCGGTGTAGACCCCGCCGGCAATCTCCTGGCAGGACTGCCAGTTGCCTTCGAGGATGTGGCGGGGGTCGCTCGACTGGGAGACGAACTGCGCACCAGCCGGCCGGGCCGTCGCCAGGACGGCAAGCGCGAACAGACCCACGGCGAGCCTGTCGGCTCTGCGGCGGCGCATGACCGGCAGGATAGCATCTTCGGCCTTCCGGACAAACGGACATTCCTGTCGTGCCGAGGCGGCTGGCCCAGACGGGATGCAGAAGACGAAAAGTCTGCGTAGCTACGGAATTCGGCGCGCCCGGAGCATGCCGGTTCCCATCCCGCCGGCAGCGGTCTCCTGAACATCGAAGCCAGCCGCCTCGAGCGCGGCTCTCATCCGGACGAGAGCATCGGGCCGACCAGGCAGCACGTGGTGCTCGATGGCGGCTTCGCGCACCCAGCGAATCGCTCCGGATTCCACCAGGTCTGCCACCACGTCGTACTCAGCGCCCTCGACATCGAGCTTCAGAAGATCGACCGGTTCCCGGAGGTGTAGGGACAGCCGGACGGCGGGCAGCTCCTGACGGATGGCGCCGCCCCAGGAAGGATCAACACTGCCTGTCAGGCTCCCGGGATCGGCCGGACTGGAGTAGAAGGCCGTGCTGCCGGCGACCGCGCCCACGACGGCGTTGACCGGTGTCACACCGCGCAGGTTGTTGTCCTCGATGGTGCGGACCAGCTGCGCGAACGTGGCGGGATCCGCTTCATAGGCGTGAATCTCCGCGTCCGGCCACACCGCCTTGAAGAACAACACCGCCGTGCCGATGTTCGCTCCGCAGTCCACGATCCGGGGACGGGGATTGGAAGTCTCGAAGCCGTACTCGGCGTTGACGAAGATCTCGTGGAGGAGGAACACGGCGTTCGCCTGGTTGAGGTACTCGAGCCGGAAGCCGAGCAGATGGAGCGTCCCGGGGCCTGCGTAACCCCACCGCCGTGCGGCCGTCACGGCGAAGCGCAGGTAGTCGCGCGAGAACCTCAGCCCGAACAGGCGCCGGCCGGGCGAGAGAAAGGCGTTGCGAAGCGCCCGCGCGGCACGCATCAGCGGACGATTGTAACGGGCCGTCATCCGTTACCCACATTTAACAGCTTCGATACCGGGGCGAAACCTCCCCCCGATAGTGTGGGTCGCGAACATGCCCAAACATCGCGTCCTCATCGTGGAAGACGAGCGAGACATTGCCGGGTTAATCAAACACACCCTCGAGCGTGCCGGGGACGCAGAGGCTGAGATTGTCGAGAGCGGCGACGCGGCGCTCAGGGCGGTCACTGCGAGGCCGCCCGATCTCATCATCCTGGACCTGAACCTGCCGGTCCTGAGCGGGACCGAGGTGTGCCGGATCCTGCGCGGCCGGTCCGACGGCCGGCACCTGCCGATCATCATGCTCACGGCGCGGACCGCCGAGAACGACCGCGTGAACGGCCTCGAGCTTGGCGCGGACGACTACGTGACCAAGCCGTTCAGCCTCCGCGAGCTCAACGCGCGCGTCCGCGCCCTGATGCGGCGGAGCACCAGGACCGACGAGCGCGTGCCGGCGAGCTACAAGGGCGATCGGCTCTCCGCCGACTTCGACGCGGTGGCTGTGGCCGTCGATGGGCAGTCGATCCGGCTGACACGGCGCGAGTTCGAGCTGCTCCGGTATCTGGTGCAGAACAAGAACCGGGTCGTGTCGCGGGATCGGCTGCTCGAGCGCGTCTGGGGGTACGACCGCCTGGTCGAGACGCGGTCAGTCGATGTACACGTGGGCCGGTTGCGGGGCAAGCTGCGTGACGCGGGCCGGCAGATTGAAACGGTCGTCGGCCTCGGCTACCGGTTTATCGACTGACCGGCGGGTCCAACCGCCGGAGGTTTACCGAAGGCGGAAAGGACCCGCCCTACGTGATCAGGGTCCGAAGGGCCTCGGCTACGAATCGCGCCAGCCCTGCTGGCGAAGCTCCGATACTTCCTGCTCGAAGAGCGCCAGCGCACGCTCCACGCGGTGCCAGTCCAGGTAGACGTTGTGGCGGGTCAGCGCCAGGTCGTCCTCCCGCCGGACCTCCCAGCCGTCGGTGCCCTGGAACGAAATCGAAAAGCGGCGGACGTGGTCGGCGTGGCGGAGGCTCCTGTCGAACATAACCGGGGATTTTGCCTGTACACCGCGGCCGTTGATGTAAATTCTCTGAAACACTCCGAGGAGGTCACCTGGCTGAGCCACAGAATTTCCAGAACCACACGCAGCGCACGCCCGTGTACCTGGCCGCCGGAGGCCTGCTGACCATCAACCTGGCCTGGTCCCTCTACAAGCTGGGCCAGGGCTTCAATGGCGACACCATCGTCAACCTGCTGGTGGCAATCGCACTGGTGATGCTGGCTCTCACGCTCAGGACCCAGATCCTCACCGTCCAGGATCGCGTGATTCGGAACGAGATGAGGCTCAGGCTGGCGCAGGTGCTGCCGGCGGATCTCGCGGGACAGGTCGCGCGCCTCGAACGAAAACAATTGGTTGCGCTGCGGTTCGCGTCGGACGCCGAGTTGCCGGCGCTGGTGCGGGACGTCCTCGCGGGTTCCCTCTCCGCGACCAAGGACATCAAGATGCGCGTGAAGGACTGGCAGGGCGATACGCTGCGCGCCTGATCTACTTTCCGAGGCGGCGCATCAGTTTCGGCGGCAGGAACCAGATCAGGACGGCCGGCGTCGGTGACGGCACGGCCGCGAGATCGACGCGGCACACCGCGCCCTTCTTGTAGACGATGGGGTGGCGAGCGCCGATCAGGCGAGCCGTCATCTCCCCGAGATCCGGCTCATGCCCCACGAGCGCGATCCGTCCCCGCTTCGCATACTTCTCGATGTCGGCCATGAGGCTGGCGTATGCCGCGCCGGGCGCCAGCGATTCCACGACAAAAATCGGCGGCCGCGGATCCGCGGCCGAGGCCACGACGTCAGCAGTCTGGCGCGCCCGGACCAGCGGGCTCGTAAGGACCACGTCGAAGCCGATGCCGGCGCGGCGGAGCCCGCGCATGCCTTTTCGAAGGCGCGCGGCGCCCGCGTCCGTCAACGGCCGCTTGGTGTCGTCGGGCCAGGCGTCGCCGCGTTCTTCGGCAACGCCGTGCCGGATGAAGTACAGCTCGCAGGAGCCGGCCATCGTGGTCGCTACCCTGCGCGCCGCATGGAGTCCGCGCGCCGCCCGGGTCGAGCCGCACGGTGCGTGGAGGACGTCCGCAGTCGATCGCAGACCGCGAGCAGGCTTTCGCGTTGACGGATGAAGCGTGCGTGCAGGCGGCGGCATTCGTCCTCGAGCGAGCGGGTCAGACCGTCCAGTTCCCGCCAGGTGGAGAGACGCGCCAGGCTGCCCGATGTCCCCCGTCCGGACGGCACTGCTGCCTGCACCTGGCGCGCATGATCGGCCAGCCGCTGGAAGTCGCGCATGTGGCCCAGCAAGCGCTGAACCTCCTTCAACCTCCGCAAGTCCGCGCCGTGGCGGGAGCCATCGGCTTCGACCGCCACTTCGAGGCCGTACCGCAGCTTCTTCAGCGCGATGCGCACCTCGTGCAGGCGTTCGGGCAGGTACACACCGCCGGCTTCGGCGATCGCTTTCTTGAGTGCACCGGCACGGTGCGCAACCCTCGCGTCGACGGCCCATCGCCACTGCCGATCGACGGCCCGATTCGGCGCGCCGTCCTGCTCGTCAGCGGCCTCGAGCTTTTCAGCGATCGCGTCGAGCTTCCGCACCATTCGTGGGAGATCGCCCGTTGCCGACTTGGTCGCAAGACGCCCCTGTACTTTTGCCCGACGGGCGCGCAGGACGTCACGGAGCCGCCCCTGCGCCGTGGGCACGGCGTTCGCGATCTCGCCGTCCAGGACGGCGAGGATCGCGTCGAGCTCGCGCGCGCCGCCAAGCCGGCGCGTGACCTTGCGGAGGCCCTTGCCCAGTTTCTGTGCTGCGCGCCCCTCAAGCTGCAGCAGCGGCAGCAGCTCGCGCAGGCGCCGCGTCGCCACGCGCGCACGGTGCACGGCACGCGGATCGCCGGCCGCGACGCCGGGTAACATCCGTGTAAATCGCCTCAGGCGCGAGCGAAAGAGATTCGAACGTGTAGCAGGGCGCGGCATGGTGGACGAAGCCAAAGGGTTGATTATAGTGTTCGGAGTAACCATGGCTCAACAGGCATGATTCGTCTCGCCGCCATCGACATCGGCACCAATTCGCTCCACATGATCGTGGTCAAGGTGCGGCCGAGCGACCTCTCGTTCGAGGTCATCGACCGGGAGAAGGAAATGGTCCGGCTGGGCGCTGGAGGCCTCGACGGCCGCGCGCTCACGCCGGAGGCGATGCAGGCTGCCCTCCAGGTGCTCTCGAAATTCCGCCGCCTGGCCGAGTCCCATTCGGTTGACGAGATCGTTGCGGTGGCCACGAGCGCCGTCCGCGAAGCGGAAAACGGCGGCGAGTTCCTGCAGGCCATCACCGCGCAGACCGGCATCCGCGCGCGCGTCATTTCCGGAACTGAGGAGGCGCGTCTCATCCACATGGCCGCGGCGCACGGCGTGAGCCTCACCGGTGAGATCGCGGTTGTCGTAGACATCGGCGGGGGCAGCGTCGAGATCACCCGCGGCGCGGGGCCGACGATCGACCACGGCAAGAGCTTCAAGCTTGGCGTGATCCGCTTGACCGAGCGATGGGTCAAGACCGACCCGATTTCCACACGGGACGAACGCAAGCTCGTGCGCCGCATCGAAGGCGAGCTCGGGGAGTACCTCGACCAGCTGGTCGAGAGCGGCTTCGATCGGGTCGTCGGTACCTCGGGCACGATCCTTTCGCTCGGCGCCGTCGCGTCGGCCGCCCAGGGGCGTCCCACGAATGCCGGCCTGCGCAACCGGCGGATTTCAGCCAAGCTGCTCCACCGCACGCGGAAGCTGCTCACGGGCCTGAACCTCGAGCAGCGGCTGCGAGTCCCCGGGCTCGACCCGCGGCGCGGCGATCTGGCCGTCGCCGGCGCCATCCTGATCGACACGATCGTGCGCCGTCTCCGCGCGCCGGACCTCACGCTCTGCGACCTGTCGCTCCGTGAAGGCCTCGTGCTGGACTACATCGCGCGCCATCGCAAGCAGATCGCGCAGGCCGACCGCTACCCTGACATCCGCAGGCGGAGCGTCGTCGAGCTGGCCGAGCGTTGCAACTACTGGCCCGATCACTCGCACCAGGTCGCGCGGCTCGCGCTCTCGCTCTTCGAGCAGACGCGCGCGACCCACGGCCTGACCGATCGCGAACGCGAGTGGCTCGAGTACGCCTCGCTGCTCCACGACGTCGGCGTGCACATCAGCTACGAGAGCCACCACAAGCATTCGTACTACCTCATCAGAAACGGTGACCTGCGCGGGTTCGAGCCGGACGAGATCGAGGCCATCGCGCTCGTCGCCCGATATCACCGCCGCAACACGCCAAAGCGGCGCCACGAGGGCTTCCGGGACCTTCGCCGCAAGACCAGGCGCGCGGTCCGCGTGCTGTCGGCCATCCTCCGCCTGGCCGAAAGCCTCGACAGGAGCCACGCCAAATCCGTCTCGGGCATAGATTTGCATGACCGGGGTGAGGATGAGCTGTTGCAGCTTCGGACATCGGGGGATGCTGAGCTAGAGTTGTGGGCAGCCCAGCGGCACATGGCCCCGTTCGAGCGGCTCCTCGGCAAGCCGCTCCGCGTCGAAGTCAGCAGGACCACCTATGTTGAACACCCTGACCAGCCCGCACGGGTATCCGGGAAAGCTCTTCGTCGTCGAGGGGATCGACGGCTCAGGAAAAACGACGCAGCTCTCCCTCCTGGCGAAGTGGCTGACCGCGGAGGGGCATCGGGTGTTCGTCACGGAATGGAACTCGTCCGCCCTCGTCAAGGCCGCCACAAAAACGGGCAAGAAAAAGAACGCGCTGACGCCGATGACGTTCAGCCTGCTGCACGCCACCGACTTCGCTGACCGTCTGCTCTATAAGATCATCCCGCCACTCAAGGCAGGCATGATCGTGCTGGCCGACCGCTACACCTACACGGCCTTCTCGCGTGATGCCACGCGCGGCGTGGATCGCCAGTGGGTGCGCGAGCTCTATAGCTTCGCCGTCCGCCCGGACCTCGCGCTGTATTTCCGCGTGCCCATCGAGACATCGGTCGAGCGGCTGCTGGCGCGGCGCGTGAAGCTGAAGTTCTACGAGGCCGGCATGGACCTCGGGTGGAGCACCAGCCCCGTCGAAAGCTTCCGCCTGTTCCAGGGCAAGGTCCTGGACGAGTACGACCGCATCGTGGACGAGTACGGCCTCGAGGTGGTGGACGCCCGCGGCAGCATTACCCAGCAGCAACGCATCGTGCGCGCGCTGGTCGCGCCACTGGTGGCGCCGCACGTCGTGGAGACCCCTGATGAGCAACCTGCCTGAACCTCCGCCCGAGCTCGCCGACAGCGGGAACGGCATCCAGCCGGGGAGGTACTACGGACGCGGCATTCCCTACCTGCCGATGAGCGAGTACCCCGGGAAGCTTATCGCGATCGAAGGCACCGACGGCGTTGGCCGCAGCACGCAAATCCAGCTGCTTCGCGAGTGGCTCGAGGTCAGGGGCTACGGCGTCGTCGAAACCGGCTGGACGCGGTCGCCGCTCATGCAACCGACGATCGAAGTGGCCAAGGCCAGCAACACGCTGAACAAGCTCACGTTCGTGCTGCTCTACGCCACGGACTTCGCGGATCGGCTCGAGAAGGAAGTCATCCCGGCCCTGAAGGCCGGCTTCGTCGTGCTCTCGGACCGCTACATCTACACGGCGCTCGCCCGCGCAGGCGTACGCGGCATCGATCGCCCGTGGCTCAGGAGCCTCTATGGCTTCGCCATCGCGCCGCACCTGGTCTTCTACCTCAAGGTCGACGTGGAAACACTGATCGGCCGCGTGCTCGCCGCGCGCGGCATGGACTTCTGGGAATCCGGGATGGACCTGAAGCACGGCGACGACATCTACGACAGCTTCCGGACCTATCAGAGCCGCCTGCTTCGTGAGTACTCGTCGATGGCCGACGAGTTCCACTTCCGTACCCTCGACGCCCGCCGCAAAGTCGACCGTATCCAGGACGAGCTGCGGAAGCAGGTAGGCGCGTTTCTCGAACCGCCGGCGTAGGAGGAACGGGGAACGGAATCGGAAATTGGAAATCGCAAATCGAAAATCTCCGATTTGCGATCCGCGACTTGCGGTTTACGATTTGCAGACGTTCAGGTAACGATCGACGAACTCCGCGCGGCACATGTCGTCTCCCTCGCCAAATGCGGCCAGGTTGGCTGGCGACATCGCAATCCACAGCACGAAGCCATCAACGACCGTGGCGCTGGCGTTCGGGCCGGCCTTCAGCCTCAGGTAATCAAGCACCAGGCGCACAGTCTCGTCCCAATACGCGTTGTCGTGACGACGCTCGGGCGGCTTGACGGTCCGCTGCGCGGCCGTCTTGCGCGGTGCCGGGTGATTGGTGATGGCGCGGCCGGTCACCGCGTCGTACCAGTACATCCCGAGCTCGTCGTCGTGGTCGTGATGGCTCATCGGAGCTGCGACGTAGCGATTGCATTTCGGCTGCCAAAGCCCGGAGCCGGAAAACCCCGCTTAATCGTGAGCAGCGGCAGGCAGGCGGACCCGCGAGGCACGAAAAGCGTGCTCCGTGGTGGAACAGCGCATGTGCGGTTCCAGAACAGCGCGGGGCAGGCAACCGAGGGCTCAGGCGCCGGTCGAGCCGAAGCCCCCGCTGCCGCGAATCGTTGCGGTCAGGTCCTCGTCGGCCGCGAAGTTGACGCGCTCGACACGCTGGACGAGTAACTGCGCGATGCGGTCGCCCACGGCCACCTGCACCGGCTCGCGGCCGTGGTTGATCAGCACCACCTTCACTTCGCCCCGGTAGTCGCTGTCGATCACCCCGGCCAGGGTATCTACACCCTGACGCACGGCGAGACCGCTTCGAGGCCATACGAGGCCCACGGTTCCTGCCGGGAGCTCAATCTCCAGGCCTGTCGCCACGGCCCTGCGCTCACCCGGCGCCAGCATCAGCGGCTCAGAGGCGCAAAGATCGGCACCCGCCGCACCAGAAGAGGCATAGCGCGGAACAACCCCGCCGCCCGTGACCCGAACCCTCACCGTCTCGGCCATTTTCGAAGTCTAGTGCAATTGTCGTGAGCCTTGAGTGCGTTAAGCCCTGAGCCATGAGCCAGAAGCCACCGGAGCCCGAAAGCCTGAAGACCAAAGCCCGGCTGAGAATTTACCTGTTCGAAACCTCCGTCCACAGCCTCGTGGGCTACCCTGACAGGAATGCTTCTCGACGCGAGGGCGGCTGCCGCCCCGGCACCGACCGTCCCGCCACCGACCGCGGCTGCCTCAACCGCGGCCCAGGCGGCCAAGATTGACGTCGAGGGGATGGACTTTTTCTACGGCACGAACCACGTCCTCCACAAGATCAACGTCCGGATCCGGGCCAACCAGGTCACCGCGCTCATCGGGCCGTCGGGCTGCGGCAAGTCCACCTTCCTTCGGTCCCTCAACCGGATGAACGACATCGTGCCGGGCGCGCGGGTCGAGGGGTCGGTCCAGATCGACGGGCACAACATCTACGCACCATCGGTGGACGTCGTGGACCTCCGCCGCAAGGTCGGGATGGTGTTCCAGAAGTCCAATCCCTTCCCCAAGTCGATCTTCGAAAACGTGGCGTACGGACTTCGAATCAACCGGATGGCGGCGTCCCGCGACGAGCTGCGAGGCCGGGTGGAATCCAGCCTCAAGGCGGCGGCCCTCTGGGAGGAAGTGCGGGATCGGCTGCATTCCTCGGCGCTCTCACTGTCGGGCGGGCAGCAGCAGCGGCTCTGCATCGCGCGGGCCCTCGCCGTCGAGCCCGAGATCCTGTTGATGGACGAGCCCGCGTCGGCGCTCGACCCCATCGCCACTCAGCGCATCGAGGAGCTCATCTACCAGCTGAAGACCCGCTATACGATCGTCATCGTCACGCACAACATGCAGCAGGCGGCGCGTGTGTCGGATGTCACCGCCTTCTTCTGGCTCGGCAAGCTCATCGAATGCGACCGGACGGACAAGATCTTCACGGCACCGTCCGAGAAGCTCACCGAGGACTACGTTACAGGTAGATTCGGCTAATGGAACCAGTCTTACCCGTCGTCAGGCACTTCCAGGAGGAACTGGAACAGCTGAAGACGAGGCTGCTCGAAATGGGCGGGCTCGCCGAGGAGAACGTCCGCATCGCGGTCAAGGGCCTCGTCGAGCGCGATCACGATCTCATCGACAAGGTCATGGTCGGCGACGAGCCCCTGAACAGCCTGCACATCGAGATCGACAACCGGTGCTTCACGCTGCTGGCTCTGTATCAGCCCATGGCCGCAGACCTCCGGACCATCGTCTCGGCGGTGAAGATCAACACCGATCTGGAACGCGTCGGCGACCTGGCCGTCAACATCTCGGAAGCCGCCCGCCGGTACGCGTCGCACGCGCCAGTCAAAAAGCTCATCGACATCCCGCGCATGGCGTCCATCGCACAGAGCATGCTCAGGGACGCCCTCGACGCATTCGTCCGCCGCGATCTCGACCTCGCGCGAAAGGTCCTCAACGAGGACGACAAGCTCGACGCGCTGAAAACGCAGATCTTTCGGGAGCTGCTGACCTACATGCTGCAGGACCCGGCCACGATCGAACCCGCCCTCGATCTGATCCTCGTCTCCCGCCACCTGGAACGCATCGGCGATCACGCCACCAACGTGGCCGAAGACGTGATCTTCATCGTCTCGGCGCGCGACGTCCGCCACCACGCCGGCGAAGGCATCTGATCAACTAGAATAGGCGCCGTGGTCCCGGCGCCAGTTTCCGACAAATGTGTAGGCTGCCGCCGGCAGCCGATTGACCCGCAGTGGCGGCCGTTCTGCAGCGAGCGCTGCAGGCTGCTCGACCTGGCGCGCTGGGCCGATGGCGCATACCGCGTACCCGGCGAGCCGGTGACCGACGATGGGGCGCCGCACGAGGAAAACGGGCCGCAGGACGGCTGACGCCGGCCGCGCTCCGTTTCTTTTACTTCGTCTTTCTCCTTCTAACTTCTAATTTTCCGTGCCAAACATGTCCGAAACCCTGAGCGTCGTCGACAACCGCACCGGCAAGAAGTACGAGCTGCCCATCCAGGACGGCACCATTCGCGCCATGGACCTCCGGCAGATCAAGGCGAACCCCGAAGACTTCGGGCTCATGACGTATGACCCGGCGTTCATGAATACGGCGAATTGCCGGAGTGCGATTACCTACATTGACGGCGACAAGGGCATCCTGCTGTATCGCGGGTACCCATCGAGCAGCTGGCCGAGCACAGCGACTACCTCGAAACCGCGTATCTGATTCTCTTCGGCGAACTGCCGACGACGACGCAGCTGCAGGCGTGGACGCGCGAGATCACGCTCCACACGATGCTCCACGAGAACATCAAGAAGTTCATGGAGGGGTTCCAGTACGACGCCCACCCCATGGGCATCTTCCTGAGCACGGTGGGCGCGCTGTCGACTTTCAATCGAGACGCCAAGAACATCTTCGATCCCAAGTCGCGTCTGCGGCAGACGCACCGGCTGATCGCGAAGGTGCCCAGCATCGCGGCGTACGCGTTTCGTCACAGCATCGGACGTCCCTACATCCAGCCCGACAACGATCTGCCGTTCACCGGCAACTTCCTGAACATGCTGTTCAAGATGACCGAGCTGAAGTACCAGGCCAACCCGGTGCTGGTTCGCGCCCTGGACGTGCTCTTCATCCTCCACGCCGACCACGAGCAGAACTGCAGCACGAGCGTGATGCGGAACATCGGCAGCTCGCAGGTCGATCCGTACTCCGCGCTCGCCGGGGCTGCGGCGGCGCTGTACGGCCCGCTGCACGGCGGCGCCAACGAGGCGGTCCTCCGGATGCTGAACGAGATCGGCTCGGTGTCGAAGGTGCCGGACTTCATCAAGAAGGTGAAATCCGGCGAGTCGAACACCAAGCTGATGGGCTTCGGCCACCGGGTCTACAAGTCGTACGACCCGCGCGCCAAGGTGATCAAGAAGATCGCGGACCTGGTGTTCGCCGTGACCGGCAAGAATCCGTTGCTCGAGATCGCGCTGGAACTCGAGCGCATCGCGCTCGAGGACGACTACTTCATCACCCGGAAGCTGTACCCGAACGTGGACTTCTACTCGGGGCTGATCTACCAGGCCATGGGGTTCCCGGTCGAGATGTTCCCGGTGCTTTTCGCGATTCCCCGCACGGCGGGCTGGGTGGCGCAGTGGGAAGAGATGCTGCTCGATCCGGAGCAGAAGATCGCCAGGCCCCGGCAGATTTACACCGGGCAGTCGGCACGCACATACGTCGCCAGGGAAAAGCGGGGCTGACGCGGCCGCCAGGCCGTCACGCCTCCAAGAGGCGGTGCAGTTCGTCGTGGGTCAGCGTGCGCCGCGACGCCTTGGCCGCGGCGAGAATGCGGTCGACGGCGGCGTCCGAGACCGGGAGGCCGCGGCTTTCCAGCCAGAAGATCACGTTCGAGCGGCCCGACAGGGGGCCGACGTCGATCTCCTGCGTGCGCCCGACAAGGCTCGCGGGAACCGACGCGTAGACCGCATCCATCAAGCGTCTGTCTTCGCGCCGCAAGGCTTTGACGAGCGCAGCGGCGTGCACGCCGGTGGCCGTCCTGAAAGCGTCTCCGCCGACGACCGGATAGTTGACGGGGATCGGCACATCGCACGCCCTGGACACCGCGTCGCAATAACGCCGGCAGGCTGCTCAAGTCGCGATCGAGATAGCCCATCATCACCAGGTTGACCAGCAGGAGGTCGATCGGCGTGTTCCCCGAACGTTCGCCGATGCCGAGTGCCGAGCCGTGGAGTCTCGTGGCGCCGGCTTCTAGTGCGGCCAGCGCGGACGCCACGCCAAACCCCCGGTCGCTGTGCCCGTGCCAGTCGACACCCGCATCGACACCCACCTCCGCCACAACCGTCTTCGCAAACCGCACGACGGCTGTCGCTCCGGCCGGCGTGGCATGGCCGACCGTGTCGGCAACGCACAGGCGCGACGCCCCGCTCCTGAGGGCGGTCGAGAACAGCGCCCGCAGCGACGCCGGATCGGCCCGCGTCGTGTCTTCGGTCACGAACATTACCGTGAGCCCCTGGCCCACGGCGAACCGGATGGCGGCCTCGCTGATGCGCTGAAGGTCGTCGATGGTCCATCCCTCGGCGTACTGCCGGACCGGGCTGGAGCCAATGAAGACGCAGCATTCGATGGGAACACCGGTCCGCTGCACGATGTCGGCGATCGGCTGAATATCGACCTCGAGTGTGCGGGCGGCGCAGTTCGCCCGAATGGCCAGGCGCTCTTCTCCGATTGTCCGCGCGAGTTGTTCGACATCGGCAGCGACCGCAGCGCCGGCGCCTGGCAGCCCGATGTCCGCCGTGTCGATCCCAAGACCGTCCATCCGCCTCAGGATGTCGATCTTCTCGTCGATCGACGGGATTCGGACCGAGGGCGACTGCAACCCGTCGCGCAGCGTCTCATCGTCCAGCATCACCGGCGTGCGCACGGTTCCCTGCTCGTTGTTCCAGTCGTGGATGAGTGGGTGCAGGACGCTCATGACGACAAGCGCACGAAGAAGACGGCCACGAAGACACGCAGATTCGGAGAAGACACGGCTAGGTCACAGGCGTCGATGGCGCCGCTCGTCGCGGCGGCGGGCCAGCGGCAGGGCGACGAGAGCCACGAGCAGCACGGCAGCGGCCGAGAGCGACGCCAGGCGAACACCGTCGGCTGTGGCCGCACGCATCCAGTCGTGCATCAGGAGATACGCGCCCCCGCCGTCTGCGGCGACGGTAGCGGCATACACATACCGGCGGCCGGCAAGCACCAGCACACGGTCGAAGACTACATTCCAGACGAGAAACGCCAGCACGCACCAGAGCACGACCGCGAGCCGGCCGCGTCGAGCGTCCGATGACCCCTGTCCAGGCTCTGCGTTCATGAGTGTCTAGCGTCGCACCGGCGGCGGCATCTCGGCCTTGCTGAAGCGCGGAAGCATCTCGTCGCGCATGGCCAGCTGGTACACCGTCGCGGCGATGACGACCGTGGCGGCCTTCACGTCGCTTTCCAGAACCCGTTCGTAGGTGTCCAGGTTGGTGTGGTGCGTGTGCGTGTCGTATTCGATCGGATCCTGGACGATGTTGATACCGGGGAGACCCGCGTTGTTGAACGACGTGCTGTCGGTGCCGCCGATATTGCGGCTCCGGTTGGCGTAAGCGCCGGCGACCCCGAGATCGCTGAACGGCGCCAGCATGCTCCCGGATGACAGCCGCGGCCTCTGGCGGACCGAACACGTTGGCGCCCCTCGGCCGGCCGGTGCCGCTATCGAGATTGAGATACGCCGCGAGCGTGCCGAACGCGGTTTTTGGCGACTCGAACGATCCGAAGACCTGCTCCACGTAGGCCTTCGACCCGAGCAGGCCCTGTTCCTCGCCGCTCCAGAGCGCCACTCGAATCGTGCGCCGGGGCCGCACGCCAAGCGCTTTCAGGGTCCGCGCGACCTCCATCATCACGGCGCAGCCCACGGCGTTGTCCGTGGCGCCGGTGGCCGACTGCCACGAATCGAGGTGCCCGCCGATCATGATCACCTCGTCGCGCTTGTCCGTGCCCTCGATCTCCGCCACCGCGTTGTACTGCGTCCGCCCCTCCGGGTAGATCCGGTTGACGATGTCGATTTCGAGCTCGACCGGTGTGCCGTCGGCCAGGATGCGGGCGATTCGTCCGAAATCCTCGTTCCGCATGACGACGGTCGGCACGGTGCGCGTCAGGTCGAACGTCCGGTTGTCGAAGGCGATGATCTGTCCGTGTTCGCGGCGCGCATCGTTGATCCGGATGAGCGCGCCGTTGGCGACGAGAAATTGATCGATGCGCCGGCCGATTTCCGCCGTGGACATCGGCGGCGGCGGCGGAGGTGTCGGGCCGCCGCGCCCCCTGCCCGGGGCGGGCCCTCCCCCGTTGGGATCGAACAGCGCGCGCACCTGCGCCTCGTCGCGACGCTTGGCCGGCGGGGTGAGGTTGACCGGCGCCGGCACTGACGCGCCCGCCAGGACGATGCGGCCCTGGACCTTGCTCTTGATGCCCTCGAGGTACGCCGTCAGCTGCTCTGGCGTGGTCCGATCCGGCGGAATCAAATGGAAGGCGTGCGCGCGAACTGCGCCTGCCGGCAGACCCGGCGTCCAGGCGAGCACTTCGGCGGTCAGCTGATCCTTGACCGGCGAAAGGATGTGCGCCGAGAACCGCTCGTTCGCCCAGCCTGCATGGCCGAACTCCCACGGCTCCATCCGCCCGTTCGTCATCCCCCACGAACCCATGGTCTGCACGGCCCACTCACCCGCCGCCTTCAGGCTCGGAGAGCCGGTGACGCGTGGACCGTAGACATCAGTCAGGTAGTGAAGGGTGCGCATGACCTGCGACCGCTCGTTCACTTCCTCGCGAATTCGCGCGTTGATATCCTGCTGAGCGGCAGCCGGGACGAGGGCCGCCAGCGCCAACAGCGAGGACAACCACAGCCTCTTCATAAAGCGATACTACTAAACCTAAGCCCTGCGCCTTGAGCCCTGAGCCTTGAGCCTCCTGAAGCCCGAAGCCCGGAGCCTGGAGTCCTTGTACAGCCGTTTCAGCAGCTGCACCTGGCCGGCGTGATACAGGTCGTGGGCGGCGATGCCGCGGATGGCGAAGCCCAGCGAATACGCCTTGCCGGGCGAGCGACGCGCGAGGGCCGCATCGGGCAAGGCCGCGACCGTGTCCCTCAATTTCTGATGCTCGGTTGCCAGGAGGGCGAAATCCTTCTTCCAGGCGGCTTCGGCGGAGCCGCGGGCGCGAAGGCGTGGATCGGGGCGCTCGAACCAGTTGCTGCCGTCGAGCGGAAAGCTCCCCCGCTTCTCGCCGGTGAGGAGCCGACGCACGGCGTACTTCCAGTACGCGGCGTGCACGGTCAGCTCCCAGATGTTGTGGCTCTTCGAAGACGCGCGCCAGGCGGCCTCGGCAACGCCGACGCCCCGGAGTGCACCCCGGAGCGTCGGTCCGTGCCACGCCTTCCGGTCGAACCCGCCGTCAATGACCTTGAGCAGCAGTTCGATCGACACGTGCGTCAGTTCGCGGCGAAACAGTAGAAGAGGCCCGCGCCGCCGGTTCCCACGAGGTTGGCCTGGCTGCAGCCCTTGGACCCGTGCGCCGAGTTCCACGAGTTCGGGTTCGCGCCGCCACCCTGCTTGTCGTGGTGGCCCATCAGGACGCTGCCCTCGGCGCTGCTCGTGTAGCCATTGCAGGTCGTGTCGGCGCCGGCCGCAGCCGCTGTCCCGTCCGCTTGCGAGCCCGTGAGGATGTCGTGGGTGTTCGGCGTGTCGCCGCGGCCGTTGACGACGGCGCCCTTCTCGGTCAGCGACCCTTCCTTGCCGAGCAGGTTCTTGTCGCTGTGCAGATCCGCCACGCTCTGCGCCACGACCACGCCCTTGGCGTTCTGCCACGGGCCCTTGCCGATGCGGTCGCGCGCATTCACCGCGGCCTGTCCGCCCGAGGCGGGCATGCTCAGGTAGGCGCGCCAGGTCCGGCTGCCGGCGCCGACAGCCGAGGCCAGTTTCTGGCAGTGCGCGTCCGCGCCTGCGATCCCGCCGAGGTTGGCGCCATTGCCCGATCCGGCACTCGTGATGAAGAAACTGAGGTTCGGGGTGTTCTGAGCCTGGACGACAGCGAGGCCGATGCCGAGCGCCGCCGAGAGCGCCAGGCCCGCTGAAAGTGACTTCATGTGGGTCATGATGGATCTCCTTGGAAATTCCCGTTCAAAGAGCGTCTTCGCGGCCCTTCTGAGTGCCGTCCGCCCGACGCCGGGCCGAATTGTAGTCCGTCTTCCGTCCCGCCGATACATCCGATGCTGACCATGGGCGAGGCCCTTCGAACATCCGAGTACAGAATCGAAAAGGCGAGGACCGACGCGGTGCTCGTGCTCGCCAACGGCGAGACGGCCCGCGGACAGTTCTTTGTGGGCGTTTACGGCCGATCGAGCGCGCCCGAACGCGTGGCCGAGCTGCTGAACGGAGAGGCCGGGTTCTTCCCGTTCGAAGTGCATAGCCCGGATGGTCCACGCACGGTGCTCTACAACCGTCTGCAGATCATGACGGTCATGCTTGCGGACGAGGAAGCGCGGCTCGACCCGGGTTACGACGTGGCCACGCCACGCGCCATCACCGTCCACCTGATGAACAACCAGCGGTTGACCGGCTGGATCCGTATCCACCGGCCTGAGGGACGGGACCGCCTCAGCGACTGGACCCGTCAGCCGGAGCTCTTCCGCTACGTCGAAACCGATTCGGCCACCTACCTGGTCAATATGGCGCATGTCGTCGACGTGACCGAACTCGCAGAGGTCACGCCGTCATGAGTCAGGCGCCAGCAGTCATCGACGCGCTCTTCCACGCCATGTGCGCGCTCGGCGCGTCCGACCTCCACCTGTCGGTCGGCTCGCCGGCCATCGTCCGCAAGGACGGGCGCATGCAGCCGCTCGACCCTGCATCCGGAGAGTTGTCGGCCGAGGACGTCGAGGAGCTGCTGACGCCAATCATGCCCGAGCGGAACCGCCAGGAGTTCCGCGAGCGTCACGATACCGACTTCGCGTACGAAATCCCCGGCCTCGCGCGGTTTCGCGCGAACGCGTTCTGCGATCGCCGCGGTCCCGGAGGCGTGTTCCGCGTCATCCCCTCCAAGATTCTTACAGCCGAGCAGCTGGGGCTCTCGCCCGCGATCCTCCAGCTCTGCACGCTGAACAAGGGGCTGGTGCTCGTGACGGGGCCGACCGGCTCGGGCAAGTCGACCACGCTCTGCGCGATGGTCGACTACATCAACCGGACGCGCCACGACCACATCATCACGATCGAAGATCCGATCGAGTTCGTGCACCCGAACCAGCAGTGCCTCATCAACCAGCGCGAGGTTCGGACGCACACCGACTCGTTCAAGGACGCGCTGCGCGCGGCGCTGCGCGAGGATCCGGACATCGTCCTGGTCGGCGAACTGCGGGATCTCGAGACGGTGGCCATCGCTATCGAGACGGCGGAAACCGGCCATCTCGTGTTCGGCACGCTGCATACGACGACGGCCGCGTCCACCGTGGACCGCGTGATCGATCAGTTCCCGTCAGACCGGCAGGCGCAGATCCGGATCATGCTGTCGGAGTCGCTCAAGGGAGTGATCGCGCAGACGCTCTGCCGGAAGATTGGCGGCGGCCGTGCGGCGGCGCTCGAGGTGCTCATCGCCACCGGTGCGGTCAGCAACCTGATCCGCGAAGGTAAGACGTTCCAGATCCCGTCGATGATGCAGGTCGGCCGCGGCGTCGGCATGGTCTCGCTCAACGACGCGCTGATGGAGCTCGTGACGAAGAAGCTCGTCGCCCCCGACGAGGCCTACTCGAAGGCGGTCGACAAGACCGGGTTCGAAGGTCTCCTCAAGCGCGCGGGGCTGGACCACAAGCCAAAGACGGTGAATACGTAGGCTCGGGCTCAGGCTTCGGGCTCCGGGCTTCGGGCTCGCGGGGGCTTCAGGCTCAAGGCGCTTCAGTCCCCGAGTCCCAAGTCCGCAATCCTAATCCCCGTTCCCCGTTCCCCAGCCCCCGTCCCTATCTGGATAACAGGTAAGTCATCTTCAGAATCACCTGCTGGTTTCGTACCTCGGCAGGTGGGGCATCGTAGCCACCGCATCGTCGTACACCACATAAACGTCGCTGCCAGGCCGGTAAACGAAGTTGTAGCGAACGCTCGTGCTGAACTGATGCGTGGACGAGTTGTACTGGGACAGCGTGCGGAGCGTCATGCGCGGTGACATCGCGTAGTCGAACCGCAGGATTGCCAGGTTGACGCTGAAAGCGCCCCAGGGCAGGTCGACGTCGTTGCGCTGGAGCGACAATTCGGCGGACATCTGGCTCGTCGCCCTGAGGCCGAACGTTGCATCGGTATCGATGCGTGTGCCGCTGTAGAAGGTCTGCGGCGAGTAGGCGAACCGCCCGTAGACTTTGCGGGCCGGGTTGGTGTTCGCCATGAACATCCACTCGTGAAAACGGTACGCGCCGCTCGGGATGACGACGCCGGGCTGAATGCGGAAGGGCTCGTCGAGCTGATCGAACCAGTTGTTGTACCAGACGTTCAGGTACGCGCCGTTCTGGAAGCGCGTGCCCAGCATGGTGTGGATGCGACGCGTCAGCAGCCGGTTGTCCTGATCGGTCGTGTAGATGATGTTGGCCATCGGCTCCATCACGCGGATGATGCCGCCGGGGCGAGGGTTTCGCTCGAGATGGAGCTTTGATGTCCGGATGCCCGTCCGGGGTACGAAGCCGACCTCGTCGTTGAAGTGCTCCTCGATGTCGGTGTACTCGGCAAACGTGTTCCAGCTCCGGTTCAGGAACAGCGCGCGGACGTGGTAGGCCTGCTGACCGTCGGTCATGCCGGGCGAGTCGGTCTGCGCGATGAACGAATGAACGGAAAAACTCTGCGTGGGCGCAAACAGCACGTCGCCGGAGACGAGCCGGTTGAAGTTCGCCGAGCCGGCCGATTCCTTGTTGATCACGAGACCGCCGACCTTCGAGCGGGTCATCATGTCCTTGGAGTACCGGGCCACAAGGAAATTGTCGCCCGGACGTCCTACGACTTCCTGCGTCTGGAGATCGAGGACGGCGACGTTGTGGCCTCCATCCAGCTTTCCCGTCATCCGGGCGCCGCCGATGATCGGGATCTCCTGACCGGCATCCGAGAGCCCGATCCGGCGGCTGAAAAACAGGTCCATGTGCCGCTCGAGCCCCTGCGTGCTCACCGAGAACTGACCGGAGTTCTCCAGGAAGAAATCGCGTTTCTCCGGGAAGAAGAGCGGAAACCTCGTGAGGTTCACCTGCTGCTCGTCGACCTCGGCCTGGGCGAAGTCGGTGTTCAGCGTGAGGTCGAGCGTGAGCCCGGAGCCCACGCCGTACTTCACGTCGAGGCCGGCGTCACGCAGGGCCCGGCCGAGGGATGTGGATCCGAATCCGCTCGCTCTTCCCGCCGCCGATGGCGTACGGCTTGATGCGCAGATCCAGGCCGCGGTTCAGCCCGCGCAGGCCCGAAACGGTGCCGGCCATGCTGACCTGCGTGAGGCTGTAAGGCTTCGGAATCGGCGCCCAGTAGACCTGCTCATTCTTCCTGCGGATGTTGCGCATGAAGTTGAGGCCCCACTCCTGCGCATCCATCGCCGGCGATCGGACCGTGACCATGGGGATCGCAATCTCGACCACCCATCCATCGTCAACACGCGCGTGAGGCTGCCACCCACACCCCGTCCCAGTTCCGGTTGATGTTGGACGTCGCGCCCCTGGCGTTTCCCCCGCCTTCCTCGAAGATCTGCTGTTCGAGCTTCGCGCCGAGGGGATTGGTCACGAACATGTAGCCCGACCTGGAATCGCGGAACGTATCCAGGATGATCTGGAAGTTGTCCTCCTCGAGAATGCGCGCCGAGTCGCGGCGCATCTCGGTGGCGATGACGCCCCCGGGCTCCGAGTCAAAGGCGTGCACGCCCACGTACAAGCGCTCGGCGTCGTACAGCAACCGCACTTCGGTCCGCTCGGTCGCCGGCTCGCCGTTATCCGGCTCCTGCTGCGTGAAGCTGTCGACGATGGTCGCTTCTTCCCACGCAGGCTCGTCGAGCACGCCGTCGATTGCAACCGGCGTCGTGGTGCGGTGAGCGTCGATAAGGTAGCCCTCGCGAGGAGGACGGGCCTCCTGATGCACGTGAGGCTGTGCCGATGCTGGCTCATATCCTCCGGAGAGGAGGAGGAAGAGGCCCGCGAATCGGACAGCACCGCCAGGGCCAGGCGCGGAGGGTAGTCTTCAAACGGCCTCTGGTCGCGTATCTTCTCACGACTGATCGAGCGTCGGGCCGCGTGTAGGCATTCCGCTCGCACGGAGCCTACCGTGCGACAAGGCGGTCAGCGTGTGAGCAAGCGAACCAGGCGGACGAGCGGCACGACCTCCGAGCCGTGCGCGCGCTGCCACAAGGCGAACCGCGACACGTCGTCTCGCCTGAGGCGGGGACGGGACTGGCGCGACGACTGGCGATGGGACGTCGGAACGACGCGACGATGTCTCAGCATCTGCACCCTCCTTATCAGCAGTTATCGACGCCGGGCAGCCGGGCGATTAGCTGAACCACACGGGCCAGACATTCATGTAGGCCCGGAAGCGGCAACGAACAGCCTTGTGGGTTGGCGCCTGCGGCCGGCGGTGTCCGGACGCGATTCCTTGAGAATTCTGGTCGATCTCCTCGAGACCTCACTGGCGTTGCCTTTGCAATCCTGTGTAGCGGCCGTTGTTACAGGCCGCATTCACCATGAAAACCAGGAGGACCGAGAGCAATGCCCCGAGCACGCAAGACCACGACCGAGGACGGCCCCCAGGAACCAAAGAGCGTCGCGAAGGCAACGGCGAGCCGCTCGCGAAAGGCCCTGGCACAGGCACAGCCCGCCCTGGCGCCCGCGCTGACGCCGGACGAGATCGCGCGGCGAGCCTATGAGCTATACGAGCGGAGCGGCTACCAGCAGGGGCAGGATCTCGACCACTGGCTGATCGCCGAACGGGAGCTTCAGAACTCTCAGGCTTAAGCAGCTCAGGCGTTACAGCTTCTGTGTAGAATCGGGGCGCCGAACCGAGGAGGCGCTCCCGATGCACCGAAGCTATGACCGGCTGGTCTCCAGCCTGTCCCGCCGTGAGCTGTTGAAGATCGCGGGCATGGCGGGAGCCGCGGCCATCGCCCATCCCATCGTCGGCCGGGGTCTCCTGGCACAACCCATTTTCCCGTCTTACCCCTTTACCCTCGGCGTCGCGTCCGGCGATCCCCTCCCGGATGCCGTGGTGATCTGGACCCGCCTGGCCCCGAAACCGCTCGAGGGTGGCGGCATGCCAATGACCCCCGTTCAGGTGAGGTGGGAGGTGGCTGACGATGCCGGCTTCCAGTTGGGGGTGAAGAGCGGCACCGCCGTGGCCCGGCCTGAGGTCGGCCATGCAGTGCATGTGGACGTGACCGGCCTGCAACCAGGGCGCGAGTACCTGGTACCGCTTCTTGTGCGGTAACGAGGTCAGCCGCACCGGGCGCACCAGAACGGCGCCCGCGGCAGGCGCTGCCGTTGACGGGCTGCGGTTTGCCGTCTGCGGCTGCTCCAACTACGAGATGGGCTACTTCACGGCCTGCCGTCACATCGCGGACGAGAACTTCGATTTCGTGTTCTTTACGGGCGATTACATCTACGAGTCGCGAGCCGACGGCGGCCGCCGCGACACCGCCATCCGCCAGCACCTCGGCGACGAGATCTTCACCGTCGTCGACTATCGCAACCGGTACGCCCAATACAAGATGGATCGGGATCTCATGGCGGCGCATGCCTCGGCGCCGTTCATCATGACGTGGGACGATCACGAAGTGGACAACGACTACGCGGCCGACCGTGACGAACGCGGCACGCCGCCGGAAGTGTTCCTGCTGCGCCGCGCGGCGGCCTACCAGGCGTACTACGAGGCGATGCCGCTGCGCGCGAGCACCGTGCCTTCGGGGCCGCATATGAAACTCTACCGGCGGCTGCAGTTCGGATCGCTGATCGACCTGCACATCCTCGACACGCGTCAATGGCGATCGGGGCCGGCATGTGGAGGAGGCAACCAGAGTCACTGCGCGGAAGCCCTCGATCCGCACCGGACGATTCTGGGCGCCGAGCAGGAACAGTGGCTGTTCGGGAACCTGGGCCGCCCGAGCGGCGTGTGGACGGTGCTGGGCCAGCAGGTCCCGACGTACGTGCGCGACGCCAAGGCCACAAACCCCAACGGCCGCTTTTCGATGGACAAGTGGGACGGCTTCGTTGCGTCGCGCGAGCGCCTGTACGCGAGGCTCCAGGAGACACGGGCGCCGAACCCGGTCGTCCTGTCGGGGGATGTGCACGTGCACTACGGAGCCGACCTCAAGGCCGACTATGCCGACCCGCGCTCGCGGGTTCTCGGCGTCGAACTGACCAACTCCTCGATCACGTCGAACGGAGACGGCAGCGACATGAACGGCGACTGGTCACGGGTGAAGCCCGACAACCCCCACATCAAGTTCCACAGCGCGCGCCGCGGATACATCGCCTGCACCGCCACGCCACGGGCGCTGCGCGCCGACTTCAAGATCGTCGAGCGTGTGTCGGTGCCGGATCAGCCGGTCGTCACGGCAGGGTCGCTGGTGGTCGAGGCCGGCCACCCGGGCGCGAAGCCCGCCTGAACAATTGCAGGATGGCAGGATTGCAGAAGGGATCTGACAGATTCACGATTCTTCCCTAGCTCCTCCGGACAACCTCGCTGTTCCTGCAATACTTCCCGTAAACTGTGGTGATGCAGCTGCGGGATGCACGGCTTTGTCTGGACTGCGAGGAACTGCACGACAGCCCCCAGTGTCCGACGTGCGCGTCGGAAAGCTTCGCGTTTCTCACGCGCTGGGTGCCGGCCGATGAGCGCCGGCAGCGCAAGCGTGTGAGGGTACCGTCAGACGCGACCAAGCCGCCCTCGAAGAAGTGGCTCACGGGCAGCGTCGCCGGCCTGGCGCTCTTCGCCGTGAGCCGCTGGCTGATGCGGCCCACCGAAGAGTCGGACGATCAGCGGGTCAAGTAGCCTGCGCTACACAAGGTTCTTCTTGAAGAACTCGATCGTCCGTTGCCACGCGAGCGCCGCCGCGGCCTTGTCGAACCGTGGCGTAGTGTCGTTGTGGAAGCCGTGCTGCGTGCCCGGGTACTGGTACATCGTGTAGCGCACGTTGTTCGCCTTGAGCGCCGCCTCGAACGCCGGCCAGCCGGCATTGATGCGCTCGTCGTTCTCGGCGTAGTGAATCAGCAGCGGCGCCTTGATGCGGGGAACATCGGCGGCCGCCGGCTGGCCGCCGTAGAACGGCACGCCGGCGCCAAAGTCCGCGATCCGCACGGCCAGCTGCCCCACCACTCCCCCGCCGAAGCAGAAACCGACCGCCCCGACCCGGCCGGTGCACTCCGGATGCGCCTTGACGAAGCTGGCGGCGGCGACGAAGTCTTCCATGATCTTCGCGGTCTCGAGCGTGCGCTGCATCTCGACGCCCTTCTCGTCGGTGCCGGGGTACCCGCCGAGGGGCGTGAGTGCGTCCGGCGCGAACGCAACGAACCCTTCAAGCGCAGCGCGCCGCGCGACGTCCTCGATATGCGGGTTCAGGCCCCGGTTCTCGTGCACGACCACGATGCCGGGCAGCTTGCCGGCTGCCTTGGCCGGTCTGGCCAGGTAGCCCTTGATGCTGCCGTAGCCCTTGGGCGACTGGTAGGTGGCGTACTCGGCGCGCAGCCGGGCATCGTCTTTTGGCACCTGCTGGGCTTCGGCGTATTTCGGGCTCAGGATGTCGAGGATGGCGGCAGCTGTCAGGCCGCCGACCGCGAATTTTCCCGCCCCGTCGAGAAAGCCCCTGCGGTCAATCTGCCCATGGACGTAGCGGTCAAACAGCGCGAGAATCTCCCGCGGGAAGTCGCTGGCTTTGTACTGATGCTCGAACATCTGGCCTCCTCTTCCGCAAAGGCGGCTGCTGGCACAGCCGCTATGCGTTCACCCTCTAGCGCGGGCCCATAGGTACGGCCGCGGCAGGCGTCGGTAAAGAGATTCGAGAGGGCCCATGAAGCGCCTGCTGGCCACGGTCCGGCGCGAAGTTGGAACTTAGAAGGAAGAAGTAGGAAGGATACTGAGACACTGTCCTTCTTCGTTCGTAGTTCTAAGTTCGAACTTCCGGTAGGATGTCCGTATGCCTTATCCTGAAATGTTTGTCGCTCCGATGCGTGCGGACCTGACCAGCCTCGGTATCCTGGAACTCCGGACGCCGGCCGAAGTTGACGCGGCCGTGGCTGGCACCAAGGGCACGCTCATGATTGTCGTCAATTCTGTTTGCGGGTGCGCTGCCGGCCGGGCGCGCCCCGGCGTTGCGCTTGCGCTTCGTCACGCGGTCAAGCCGGACCTCATCACCTCTGTGTTCGCGGGCTTCGATATCGAGGCAACCAACCAGGCGCGCGCGTACTTCACCAGCCGCATGCCCTCGTCTCCGTCGATCGGCCTGCTGCAGAACGGCAAGCTGGTCTTCCTGCTGGAACGGCACCAGATCGAAAACCAGAACGCCCCGGACATCGCCGCGACACTGACCGCGGCCTTCGACAAGTTCTGCACGGTCCCGGCGACGGCCTGAAACAGGAGCCCGGGCGGGGTTTCGCGGGCTGTTCAGGCCCGGAATCCTGCCCGGGCATTTTTTTCGCTTGACATGTTATTTTTATAACACTTATGCTACGCGCATAACATGTCGAACACGACGCGCTCGCCCCACAACGCCCTGACCCGCCGCGAGCGGCAGATCATGGACATCCTCTATCGCCGCGGCAAAGCCACCGCCAACGACGTCATGGAGGAGCTGCCCGGCGACCCGAGCTACTCCACCGTCCGCACGCAGCTCCGGGTCCTCGAGACCAAGGGCCACGTGCGGCACGAGGAGGAAGGGCTCCGCTACATCTATTCGCCAGCCGTGCCGCGCCATGCGGTGCGCCGATCCGCGCTCAGGCACCTGGTCGAAACCTTCTTCGACGGCTCGACGGAGAAAGTGGTCAGCGCGCTGCTCGGCGGTGAGGGCACGAAAATCTCGGACGCCGAGCTCGAACGGATCGCCGAAGTGGTGGCCAAGGCCAAGAAGGAAGGGTCCCGATGAACCTCCTGCTCGACAGCATTCTCAAGACGTCGATCATTCTCGCCGCGGCGCTCGTTGCGCTCGCGCTGATGCGGGGCCGCTCGGCATCCCTGCGGCACTGGGTCCTGTCGGTGGCGATCGCGTGCGCGTTGGCGGCGCCGGCGCTCTCATTGGTCCTTCCTTCATGGGGGATCGACGCCGCTGTGCTCCGTCCTCCGTCCGCGCAGGGGGCATCAGGTCAACCCGGAACCAGCGCGGAGCCCGGCGCCGGCGCCTCGGTCACGGTGGAAACCGAGCTCGTCCCGCCGCTGGCGATGCCCGCCAGCCGCCTACTCGACCTCGTCGTCTGGGCCGGATCGGTCTGGCTCGCGGGCGTCGTCGTCAGTTTGCTCCTGCTGGGAGTCGGCATTGCGCGTCTGGTCCGCGTCGCCCGGGCCGCCAGGCCCATCGACGAAGGAGCCGCACCGTCGATGGCCAGCGCAATCTCGGCAACCTGGGGCCTGGAACGGCCAGTCACGCTGCTGTTGACCGAAGACACCGGTCTGCTCGTCACCTGGGGCATCTTTCGCCCCAAGGTGCTGCTGCCGGCCGCCTCAAAGGACTGGAGCGACGAACGACTCCGCGTCGTCATCAGCCACGAGCTCGCGCACGTGCAGCGCGGCGACTGGATCGTCCAGCTCGTTGCCGAAGTGCTGCGCGCCATCTACTGGTTCAACCCGCTCGTGTGGGTTGCGTGCCGCCGGCTGCGCCTCGAGAGCGAGCACGCCTGCGACGACGCCGTGCTCAGCGGCGGTGTGGCAGGGCCGGACTACGCCGGGCACCTCCTCGAACTCGCTCGTCTTTTGAACGCACGCCGGCGGGCGCTCGTGCCGGACCTGCCGGCGCCGGCAATGGCCCGTCCATCAAGCCTTGAAGGGAGAGTTACCGCCATGCTCAACGCTCGTCTCGATCGCTCGCCGGCTACGCGACAGGCGCGTACCTTCGCTGTCGCGGCACTGCTGGCCCTGACGCTTCCTCTCGCCGGATTCGCGCAGGCGACGTTCTATTCGCTGACCGGCGCCGTGGTGGACCCGACCAATCGAATCCTGCCGGACACCAAACTCGTGCTCACCAATCAGACCAGCAAGGCCAAGTACGAGATTCGAAGCGATGCCACCGGCAAGTTCGAGTTCGTGGGTCTGCCGCGCGGACAGTACACGTTCGAGGCGAGTCTGCCCGGGTTCGAGTCCTTCAAGGAAGAGCTCCGTGTCGCCGGCAACGTCCGCCGCAACCTCGAGCTGCAAGTAGGCTCGTTGCAGGAGACCATCACGGTAACGGGCGGCGGCAAGCCATCCGAGCCGCTGTCGAGTGAGGCCATGGCCCTGAGAGCATTGGAGGCGCGGACGCGCTTTCTCGAGTTCGAGAAACGGGGCAAAGCGCCGTGTGCAGGGGGCGTGGCTGGACCCATGGGCGGCAACATCATGCCGCCGAGGAAGCTCCTCGACAAGCGTCCTGTGTATCCGGAACACCTGAGAGAAGCCAAAATCGACGGTGTGGTGACGATGGACGCACTGATCGGGACGGATGGAACGGTGCGCGATGTCAAGGACGTGAAGGGGCCGCACCCGGACCTCGAAGCGTCGGCAGTCGAGGCAGTCCGTCAGTGGGCGTTCAGCCAGACGATGCTCAACTGTGAGCCCATCGAGGTCCGGATGCGGGTGACAACGAACTTCAAATCCGAACCGTGAAGCGCCTCGCGCCAGCCGCGTCGGGTACTCGCGTGTGCCCTCTCGAGCTGTGCACCAGCCATCACGTCCTCCCCCGCCCCGATCAGCGCCACGGTCCGCCTCGACGCGGCTGATGCGCTGGTCGAGGCGGGGTGCCTCGACTGCCTCGTCGACGCTCACCGGGAGTTCGAAATCCTTCGCGGTGATCCTGTGTCGGGTTCGAGGGCAGCGCGCCGGAGCGGTCCGGTCGGCCGTGCTGATAGCCATCCGCCAGCATGAGCTCGGTCTCGCGGACAGCGGTCACCTTGACGGCGCAAGGCAGTCGCTCGGCACGATGGCGAGCTCTCCTGATCTCGAGACGATGGTGGCAATCGCCGAGGCGCTCACGGCTACGGCCTCAGGGCAGACGCGAACGGGCTCGCAGGCGCAGACCCTGGCCTACGCGCGAATCTCCACGAGCCAGAAGGCCTGGGCCGAGGCTCTTCGCACGCGCCTTCCGGCGGATCGGACGTCCGCCTACCTCTGGCTCTCCCTGGCCTGCGGCACCTACAGCTCGTCGCTGCCCGATAGCGACAACCGCGAGGCGGTCCTCGGCGAAGCCAACCGGCAACAATCGTGGCGTTCAAGGAAGCGGCGTCGTGCGCGCGTGGCAGCTCGGCGCCGTCTGCAGCGCATACTCGACTCGCCAGCCGCGCTTTCAGGAAGTCCACTATTTCCTCGGGCTCTCCGCCCTCCGCGGACAGCCGGCGCCCGGGGCGCCGGGCGGCCTGCCCGACCTCGAGGGCGCGGATCGTCATTTCGCTTCAGCCTATGAGTGGCGTCAGGACTGGCCCGCGCTCACACTTGGCCATCGCCAACCTGGCCTTGACGGCTGAAGACTTCGAACGGGCGCTGGCCTTTTACGACCGCACGATCCTGCTGGTGCCAGGGCATCCGGATGCCCTGCTGGGCAAAGTCAGGACACTCACCTACCTTCAGCGGCACGCGGATGCGATCGCCGTCACTGACGAGCTGATTGCCATCGAGGTCACGGTCGGCGACGCGAGGTACTGGCGCGCGCTCAACGAAGAGCAGCTCGGCCGGCACGACGCCGCCTGGGACGACATCGAACGTGCGGACCGCCTGGTCGTCAACGCGGATGTCCCCAAGCTCGCTGGGATCATCGCCATCAACCGCCGGCAGCTCGATGTCGCTCGCGCGAAGCTGGACCTCGCGCTCTCGCGACGGCCATCGGACTGCGACACGGCGTTCTACCTGCAAACGGTGCTGTCGGAGCAACGTGCCTGGGAACGCGCTGCCTCTGTAGCCGCTGGCTGCGCGGCATGCTTCGACGCGGAGGAAGCCCGGGCGCGGCGCGAGATTGAGGATGTTCGGTCCTCGGCGTTGCCGCCCGAACGTCGCGACCGGCAGATCGCGAGACGGGAGCGCCAGATCGCGCAGAACGCCCGGATGCGTGCCAACGCATGGTTCAACGCCGCCGCGGCGCACTACAACACGGGCCGAAAAGACGATGCCAGGTTGTTTGCCGAGAAGGTGTCTGACGATCCGCAGTTTGGCGTCAGGGCTTCAGAGCTCTTGAAGCTGACTTCCCCGTAGCGCCTCTGGTCGGCCGATGACGGCGGACCTTGGAGCGGCGCGTCTCAATCGTCAGTCGGGGAATCGACGCGGAGCGCCAGGAATCCGCGGCAGGTCCGAGATGACTCAGCGGATCTGCCGCATGTCCCCGACATGCCGCGAGCGGCGATTCCCCGCGCCGTCGACAGGGACGCTGTCGGCGGCGGACCAGAGGCGCTCTCGATCGCCGGCCTCACAAAGTCAGTTGTCCTTCTGACTCACCGATGCCCTGATTAGGGTACGAGTAGCGGACCGAGGTGTTGTGAGAAGAAGTTGAGGACTCCATCTCGGTTCAAGTGGTCGGTGTCGTAAAAGAACTTCGGATCGTTGCCCTCGTGCGACAAGTCGTGGAGCTCGACGCTCCGGGCCGCCAAAAGAGGGCTGAGGGCCGCGTCGAAGGACGCCTCGTCCGGCAGCTCCTTGTAGACCCGATCGGGAATGGGCGGCTTGATCACAACGACACGCATCCCGCGAGCCTGGGCCTCATCCACCAGCGCCGCGAACTCGTCGAGATACCGCTTCACCAGCTGCGGATCGATGACCTTCGGATACAGGTACTCCATGCGCTGCTGGTCGATCTGGCGGATCGGCCGGTAGATCCGGGTGAACCGGGCGCCTTCGTCGGAAAACGTATCGGGCGCGAAGCGGTCGGGGTTGTTGATCTTCGAGAATCCGGACAGGTAGTCGAACGCAATTTGACGGGCGAACGGACGCGCCAGCAGGAGGCGCCCGAGCGCCGGATCGAACGGCGCGCGCGCGAAGAGCTTCGTGTCCTCGAGCCGATCCTCGTTCCACTCCCTCGAATAGAACGCAAAGGAATCGACGATGCGGAGCCCGGAGCGCCGTTGCCGTGCGCCAGTGAGGCACTCAGGATGACAGCGGCGGCAACGGACGAGAAAAGCCTGTGCAACGGGTGAAGACGGCCGGCCACCATCAGCGCGACAGTATATCCAACGAGGAGAGAGGTCACGACCTGGTCCCGTTGGACGGGACCAGGCCGTGATCGGGTCGGCGGCTGGTCAGAATCGCAGCTGCGCCGCGAGACGCATCGTGCGCGGCTGGATGATGTCCAGCGGCTGCCCAAGCGACGTGCCGACGGTGATGATCTGGTTCTTCACGTAGGACGAGTTGACGATGTTGAAGAAGTCGACCTGACCGGAGAGATTGTAACGACCGAAGCGGAAGATCTTCCGGAAGCCCATGTCGAGCTGGTTCTGTCGTTCGTAGTATTGCTGGCCGGGGGCGACCAGGTCGAGCGTATACGTCGCGAGCGTCTGGTTTGGGATCACCAGTTCGCCCGGCCGGCACGGTCCAACGCAGTTGGCCGCGTACCGCGTGGTCGGTGCGATGTTCCAGCGCGTGAACAACGGCTGACCGCTGTAGCTCTGGAGCGCAACGTTCGCCTGAATGTCGTACCACGGCATCGTGTACGATCCGGCGAGCTTGAACTCATGCAGGAACGGCAGGCCGAGCTCGCTCTGGTCACACCAGTGGTAGTCGGGCTGCGGGAAGTTGTTGGCCCCGATAGCCGCGGTGCCGGCGTAGCGGCCGGCGTTGCTCTCGATCGCATCGCATCGGGTATCGATGATCCGGTCCATCGTCCAGCCGCCGAAGAACTGGAAGCCATTGACGCGCGCGTTGAAGCCCGCCTGAAGGCCGTTATAAGTGCGCTCTCTCAGGTCGGAGTCGGCCGAGTTGACGTCGAGCCGGTTCACGTTGCCGCGCTTGGCCGGATCGAGGTTATAGGCCGGGATGATCGACCCGTCGAGCGGGCTGACCACGTTGACGATGGTGTAGTCGGCCGGCGTCCAGCCCAGATTCTGGGTCAGGCGCTGATTGTGCGCGCCGCGGCGGAAGAAGCCGACGTTCACCGACAGGCCCCGAATGAGTTCGTGCTGAACCTGGATAGTGGACTCGAGGTCGTACTCGCGCTTGATGTCCGGATCGGGCCGGATCGTCTGCACCGCAAGACCGAACGCGGCGTTGTTGCTGGCTCCGATCTCGCCGGCCTGCGCGAGGTTGTCGCCGTTCGTATCGCGCCAGGTGCGGGTGTCGGCCTGAATCTGCAGCGGGTTGTAGCGGGCCGGGAAGCTGGTCGTCTGGCCGGCCATGTATTTGCCGAAGCTGGCCTTGAGCGCCGTGCGGCCGGTGCCGAACAGGTCGTACGACACGCCGAGGCGCGGCGAAATGTCGAACCAGCTCGGCAGACCCGTCACCTCGCTGAAGCTGCGGTCCGGCGCGAAGCGGCCAGCGCCGGCGTTCTGATTCTTGATCTGACCGACGAACCGCTCGAAGCGGGCGCCCACATTGAGGGTCATGCGGTTGATCGTCCAGGCGTCCTGCACGAACATCCCGAGGTTGGCGTTCAAGTACTCGTTCGCGCGGACCGGCGTGTTGTAGACGCGGACCGAGTCGGGGACGCCGTTGCGATAGAGCTGCACGAGGTCGCCGTTGATGTCGTACTCGAGGACGTAGTCACCGTAGGTCCAGTTGGCACCGGCCTTGAACGAGTGGCTGCCGGTGACGTACGAAAGGATGCTGGTGACCGTGTGCGCCTTCGGGTCGATACCATTGGCCGGCGTAATGCGGCCGTCATACGCCCGGGCCGTGATCACGTCGCTCTTGCCGATCTGGTTGAACCACTCGGGCGAGTTGCGTTCCTTCTGAACGCCGGGCTGATAGCCGATGTAGAGGTACTCGACGTTGGTCGAGTAGCCAGCTTCGAAGAGCAGCCGGTTGCTGATCGTCGACGTCCACTTCGCCTGCCCGGTGTAGTACAGGGCGTGTTCCGGGTCGCGGCGGCCGGCCGCGGTGTCCCACTCGGCGATCGAGCCGACAATCACTTCGTGCCCTTTGAACTTCGGATAGCGGTCGTGATAGATGCTGAACTTGTTCGTGCTGTTCACCTGCCACGTCAGGCGGACCATCTGATTCTGAATCCACTGGTCCTCGACGCCGGTACCGATCTCGCCATTCGTCGCGAAGTAGCTGCCCGGAATGATCGAGTCGGTGGCGATGCGCCGCCAGCTGGCGAAGAACCACAGCTTGTCTCTCTTGATTGGCCCGCCGACGCCGAAGTTGATGTCCTGGATCTTGGCGACGCGCGACCCGCTTGTCAGCCCGCGCGCACGGAGCTCGTCGGTGACGTTGTTCGCCTGCCAGTCGCCGTCGGTGCCGCCGAAGAACGCCGAACCCGAGTAGGTATTCCCGCCGTCCCTCGGGACCATGTTGATGCGGACGCCGCCGGTTGACACGTCGGCGGTCACACCGCTCGTCTGGTAGGTGATTTCCGCCATCGCCGCGTCGCTGAAGTAGGCCTGCACCTGACCGTCGTTCATCAGGCTGTTCAGGTTCATGCCGTCGACCTGCACGGTCGTGTCGGTCTGGCGGGACCCGTTGACGGTCATGTAGATCTGTTCCATCTGCTGGTTGCCGCCGACGTCCGTGTTGCTCATGCGGACACCCGGCATCAGCGAGGCCATACCGGAGTAGTTGCGGGCGGTCGGCACCGCGTCCATCAACTCGCGGCTGAGCACGACCTGCCGTTGCGTGCTCTGCACGTCGACGACCGGCGCGGCGCCGGTAACGGTGATCGATTCCTCGAGGGCGCCGACGCGCATCTCCGCGTTGACGGTGGCGGTGAAATTGGCCGGCAGTTCGAGCCCTTCCTGCCTGTAGGTGTTGAATCCCGGGAGTGTGAACGTCACCGTGTAGACCCCGGGACGCAGGTCGATGATCTGGTAACGACCCTGGACGTCACTGACGGCCGATCGGACTTTTTCGATGAGCACAGGGCTGGCGACTTCGACCGTGACGCCAGGGATGATGGCGCCGCTGGTGTCGCGCACAAGGCCGGTGATGGCGCTCTGGGCCGAGACCACCGACGGGAAGAAAGCACAAACAACCAGACAGCAGGCTGGCAGGAGCGATCGGAGCGGGAAAGCTAGTGGATTCATCTCAACCTCATCGGATCCGAGTCACCACGAGCCGGGAACTGAGCCGGACGCTAACACCGTGCGCCGCACCGCGGAATACCTATTTCGTGTCGAGCTAAGCGATCGAGTGAGGGCGCCGCACTCTAATCCAAACGGTTGGAGAAGCGGGCGATTTGTGCCTATGCGGGAGGGAGCGCGTAAGCCACCAACTCGGCCTCGACTCCCCCGCCAACGGTCATCACGATGTACTGGCGTCCCCGATAGAGGTAAGTCATCGGGGAGGCCGCTGGCCTCGACGGCAGCTCGGTCTCCCAAACCAGGGCGCCGGTGGCCTTGTCGAACGCCCGAAACTTTGGAACCTCGGGCTCAGATCTTCGACAGCGGCCGGCCACCAACGGGCAGGTTCTCGCCGCCGCCCAGGCCGCCGGACCACTGGCTCACGAACAACAGCGTCGCCGTCACGAGGGGGTTGTTCCGGGTTCCGGCGCCAAGCGGCCCGAGGTTGAGATCCTTCAGCAACGGGTGGTCACGCGGTCCATCTCCCACCGGCACCTGCCAGGCGATGGCCCCCGTATTCATGTTGTAGGCGGTCACGCGGCTGTAGGGCGGCTTCCAGAGTTTGAGCCCGTCGAGCGTCGGCAGGTTCTGCACGCCGCCGCGCCGGTACTGCAGGTTCCCCTGGGCGGCTGCCAGCCTGACGATCTGCACGATGATCGGGTTGGTCAGCGACGGCACGTACAACATGTTGGTCGCGGGATCGAACGCCGCTCCGCCCCAGTCCGCGCCGCCGACGTTGCCGGGATTCTGCACGGCGCCTCGTTCGGTGGGCGGAAAGAACAGAGGCCCGCGGTCGAAGGCCTTCAACGCCTCGAGCGCCGCGGCTTTCAGCTCCGGCGTGAAGTCGATCACGTCCGCGTCGCTCAACCCTTGTCGTTCGAAGGCTGGCGGTCGTGTCGGGAAGGGCTGCGTCGGCGCGGCTTTCTCGCCGGGCACGGTCGACGGCGGTACGGGCCGTTCTTCGATCGGCCAGACCGGCTGGCCTGTTCGTCGATCGAAGACATAGACGAACCCCTGCTTGCTCACCTGCATCACGGCGGGAATCCGCCGTTCGTCCACCGTCAGGTCCGCCAGGATCGGCGAAGACGGAAAGTCGTAATCCCAGATCCCGTGGTGAACGCCCTGGAAGTGCCACACCCGCTTCCCGGTCGTGGCGTCCAGGCACACCAGGCTTTCGGAAAACAGGTTGTCGCCGTGGCGAAGTCCACCGTAGTAGTCGTTGGTCGGGGTGCCAAACGGCAGGTACACGTAACCAAGCGCTTCGTCGACGCTCATCATCGACCACACGTTCGTGTTGCCGGTGTACTCCGCTGATCCGTTCTCCCAGGTTTCGGCCCCGAACTCGCCCACGCGCGGCACCGAGCGGAACGTCCACAAGCGCTTGCCCGTGCGAACGTCGTAGCCGCTGATATCGCCGCGCGGCATCTCCTTGTTGTTCGGCACGTCGCTGATGTTGGCGCCGGCGATCACGACGTTTCTGACAATGACCGGCGCGGAATTGATCGCGTAGTTGCGGACGCGTTCGGCGAAGGGGATGTACTCGATCGCATCTACTCTCCCGCTTGTTCCGAACGCCGGGTCGAGCTTGCCGGTCTTCGCATCGATCGACACCAGGTAGGCGTCGTGGCCCCCCAGGATCAGGCGCTCCGCGGTACCGTCGGTCCAGTAGGCGAGGCCGCGGTGGGTGAACCCCAGGTTTGGTGGCCGTCCGAGCTTCCACGTCTCGGGATCGGTCTGCCAGAGGGTCTTTCCCGTGCCGGGCTCGATCGCCGCGAACATACCGAGCGATGTCACGGTGTAGAGGACGCCATTGGCCATGAGCGGCGTGTCCTGATACCCGCCAGGCCTCGCTTGCGGATTCGCTTTCACGACGGGGTTGTCCGGCGAGCTCCATCGCCACGCGAGCTGGAGCCGCGAGACGTTGTCGCGGGTGATCTGGTCGAGCGGCGAGTACTTCATGCTGCCGCCGTCGCCCGCGTAGTGCCGCCACTCACCCAACGCGGCCGCGGCGGCTCCCTGGCCGGCGACGTGAACCGGGGCCACAAGCCCGGCCGCGCCGGCCGCAGCAGCCAGCCCGACAAGAAGCGCAAGCCGAGTTCCGTACTTCATAACTTCTCAGTTCTCACTTCTCTCTTCTAACTTCTTGCAGCCGTGGGGATTCTAGCGGCGGCCCGCAGGAGCGTCAAACGGCTGCGTGCGCAAAATGTCTACAAATTGTCGCGCTGGTATCGCCGGCTGTGCGGGTGGCTCGATGCCAAGATGTCACACAGATGCGTCGACGCCCATCGCCGCTCACCGCACCACCGTCCCGGGCCAGAGTCGCTCGCTTCAAACCACGAGCGCTGAACGCCCAGGTGGCGTTTCGGGCCACCCTCCTCAACAGCCTTCAGGAATCGGTCATCGCCACCGACGCCGAGTACAAGGTGAACTTCTGGAATCGCGGCGCGGAGGCGCTATTCGGCTACACCGCCAAGGAGGCGATCGGGCAGCATATCGACACGCTGCTCGTGCCGGACAACCACGAGGAGCGCGCACTCCGCTTGAGGCGTGCCGCCACGCTCCTCAAACGAGGCCGCTGGCAGGGCCAGGCGTTGAGGCGCCGGCGCGACGGCACGGTCATCTGGACCGATGTGGTGGCGTCGCTGATGACGGGGCCGGGCGGCGAGCCCGTCGGGTTCATCGCGATTCACCGGGACGTGACGAGCCTGCGCGAGAAGGAAGACATGCTGCAGGCCTCGTGGGCGCAGCTCCGGAACCTCGGGGCCAGCCTGCTCACCGTCCGGGAAGAAGAGCGTACGAGCCTGTCGCGCGAGCTGCACGACGAGCTGGGGCAGACGCTCACGCGCCTCAAGATCGACCTTCGGTGGCTCGAGGATGGCGCACCCTCCCCGGAATACCGCGAGCGAACGCACGCGCTCGTCGGCCTCGTCGACGCAATGGCGGTGGACGTGCAGCGAATCGCCGCCAAGCTGCGGCCCGCGATCCTGGATGACCTCGGGCTCGGCGCGGCGATCGAGTCGCAGGCCCCGGAGATCCTCGCGCGCGCAGGATGCCGCTGCCGCCTTGACCTCCACATCGAACAGCTCGACCGCAATCACGTCCGCGATACGGCCGTCTTCCGGATCGTGCAGGAAGCGGTGACCAACGTCGTGCGCCATGCGCGTGCCACGGAGGCTCGAATCACGGCCAGCCTCGCGCGCGGCGCACTCGTCGTGAGGGTCGAAGACAACGGCGTGGGCATCGGCGCAGAGACCTCCTTCCGGGCGATGACGCTCGGCCTCATCGGCATGCGTGAACGAGCGGCCGCCGTCGGCGGTGCGCTCGAGGTCCGGCCCGGGAAGCGGTCGGGCACGATCGTGACGCTGTCGGTGCCGGTGCCGAAGGCGCGGCGCGACGATCGCCCGTCTATCGCGAGCTAGCGTTTCTTGTTGGCGCGTGGGCGCCGGGAAGCCGCATCCCGGCTCGCGGCTCGTTCGACCAGGCCGTGGCTGACCGCGTAGAAAATCATCTCGGCGGTGGTCCGGAAGCTGGTCTTCTCGATGATTCGCGAACGATAGGACCGCACGGTCTTCGGCTTGATGCCCAGGGCTCGGGCGGTTTCGTCCACGCTCTTGCCGCTGCCGAGCGAGACGAAGACCTCGTACTCCCTGTTCGACAGGGCTTCGTGCTGGTGACCTTCCGGTCCCGCCGGTTCCTCCGCGGCACGCTCTGCCTCTTCCGGTGGCGTGAGGTACCGCCGTCCCGAGGCGACGGTCCGGATGGCGTCGTACAGCACATCGGGACTATGGCTTTTCGTGACGTATCCGTCGGCGCCGGCGAGAAGCACCCGCCGCGCGTAATGCTCCTCGGGGTGAACGCTCAGCACGAGAATCCGCAGCGCGTTCTGGTGGGCGGCCTTCAGCCGGCGGACGACCTCGATCACCCCCGGGCCGGGCATGCTCACATCGAGCAGCAGCACATCCGGCCGCACCGACGCGCACACTTCAAGGGCCTCATCGCCATCCGCGGCCTCCCCCAGCACCTCGATGTCCTGATGCAGCGCAATCACGGACTTCAGGCCTTCGCGCACGATCGGATGATCGTCGGCGATCACGAGGCGGATGGGTGCGGCTGATGGTCCCACGGCAGTCTGGGCGCGTTTCGCGTTCACGTCGGGGCGAGACTATAGCCCAATTCACACGCCCCGGTGAGCGATAATCGCATGACGATGGGATCGCTGGAACGCCTGCGGGCGGTCGGTTTTCTTGAAGGCACCTCCTATCTGCTGCTGCTCGGCGTCGCCATGCCGCTGAAGTACCTGGCGGGCATGCCGGGAATGGTGCGGGTCGTCGGCTGGGCACACGGCCTGCTGTTTGTCCTTTTCGTGGCGGCTATTTTTGACGCCGCTCGCCGGCACCGCTGGCCCGCCGGCCGCGTGCTGGGCGCCCTTGCCGCATCAGTGCTGCCGTTCGGGCCCTTCGTGCTGGATCGGCGCCTGCGCGAGGATCGGATGGCCGCGCTCCCGCGACAGTCCTGATAGACTGCGCCATCATCCGGCCAAGGGGGCATCATGCGGTTCGGTCGTCTGGCGGCGCAGTTCATCGTGATCCTGCTGTGCGCGATTCCGGCATCGGCGCAGCAGCCGCTGCCGGCCGGTGCAGCCCCCGCACGGATCATCCTGCTCGTGGATTCCAGCTCGGCGATGTCGCCGATGCTGACCCACTTCCGGGCCGGGCTCCGCGCGTTCCTCGAAGGTATACCGGCGCAGCACGAGATCGCCCTCATCAGCACGGGCGGGCAGCTGCGGATCCGCGTGCCGCCCACCTCTGACCGCGATCGCCTCGACAAGGCGGTTGCGAGCTTCGCGTCCGAGGGGGGCGCGAACGCGTTCCTCGATTCGCTGCTCGAAGCGGACACGCGGCTGCTCAAGAGCGCGCCGACCATGTGGCCGGTGTTCGTGATTGTGGCGACCGACGCCGCCGAATCGCGCGGCGAGCCGCGCATCGACGACTACAACAAGTTCATGAACGACTTCACGGCGCGCGGCGGACAGGCGCACAGCATCATCATCCGCGGCAAGAACAGCGGCATCGTGACCGACATTGCGATCAACCTGTCGCAGAACACCCGCGGCATCCACGAGACGATTGCCATCTCGAACGCGCTGCCCGACAAACTGAGGGAAGTCGCGAGCAGGCTCGAAGCCGACTACCTGCCCCACATCCCGCGCTAGCGGCGGCTCCACTTCCGCTGCGCCGCCGGTCCTTCGGGCTTAGGCCTTCGTCCTTGGGCGGTCCTTCGTCCTTGGCGCCTGGTGTGTGTCGTGACACATCGGCCTTCACGCGCTACTACCAAAGGGACGAAAGCGCAAGACTTGGCTCTATGCGATCGGCTGGCCGATGGTCAGCCGATCGCGACCCTGGGCCTTCGCCTGGTAGAGGGCGAGGTCTGCGGCCTTGAGCAGCGTCTCGACCGTGGGCGCGTGCGTGGGGTAGACGGCGAGGCCCATCGACAGCGACGGCACGAAACTCTCTTCACCGGGCAAGTCGATCGTCAGCCGCCGGACTTCGGACAGAAGCTGTTCGACGCGCTCCCGCGCATCTTCCAGCGAAGCGCCCGGCATCACCAGCACGAACTCGTCGCCTCCCATCCGGCACACGATGTCCTCTTCACGCATCCGGCGCTGAAGGAACTGGCTCACCGTCTTGAGCAGCAGGTCCCCCGCTTCGTGCCCATAGCGATCGTTCACCTGCTTGAGGCGATCGACATCCAGCATGACGAGGCTGAGCTGCGACTGCGCCCGGGACGCCCGCTTCAGCTCCCGCTCGAGCGCCTCTTCCATGTACCGGCGGTTGAGGAGCCCGGTGAGCTGGTCGCGGATCGACTGGCGCCGCAATGTTTCCCGCAGCTTGAGGTTCGCGAGGGCCAGCGCGACGTGCTCGGCCAGGGTGATCGCCAGGCGCCGTCCCGCGTCTGACGACAGCGCTCGGCCGCGGCTCTCCCGCTCGCGGCCCGGGAGCTGGCGCACGTGCAGCAAACCCAGCGTCTCGTTCTGCGCCATCATCGGCACACAGATCGAGGTCACGGTGGCGGGGCCAAGATGCGGACAGTGCAATCCTGCGGAGTGATCGGCCGGCCTGTCAGACGGCTCGTTCGCGTCAGCCGCTGTGTGGGCGGTATGCGGACGGCCCCTCCGGAGTGCCCAGCACTCGCTCGGCTTGAAGAGACACTCTTCGGCAGAGAGCCCGCCCCATGTGCCCGCCGGCTCGATGAGAACGGCGTTCTCGCTGACAAAACAGAGCGCGCCGGACGCATCGGGGAAGAGCTGTTGCGCGAACTGCATCACGATCGCGGCGGCCTCCGACGCGTTCATGCAGCTCTGAAGCAGATCGCTCATGTCATTCAAGAGCGAGATCTCACGGGTCTGCCGTTCGAGCTCGGCCATGGACAGGCGCAGGTGCTCGTTCGCTTCCTCGGCCAACGCTTCGACGCGCTTCCGCTCGGAGATGTCGCGAGCCAGCGTCAGCAGGCATTCCTCGTCGCCAATGCGGATGATTTCGGTAAAGCACAGGCTCGTACGCACGTCGCCGGAACGCGTGCGGAAATCCATCTCCGTGCCCACACTTCCGCGACCGCTCCGGGCGGCGTGAATGAGCACATCGCGATCGGTCTTGTGCAGGAGCACGCCGATATCGGTGGCGGTGTGCCCGACCACCGCCTCCCTCGGATGGCCGACGAGCTTCAGGAAGTTGTCGTTCACATCGACAAAGCGGCCGGTCTCGACGACGGTGAGCGCGATCGAATCGGGACACGAGCGGAAGACGTTGGCGAACTTGGCTTCCGACTGGCGGAGGGCTTCCTCGGTCCTCGCGCGGTGGATCGCCGAGCCGAGCAGCGTCGCCACCGTCTGCATGAAGTGCACGTCGTCACGGCCGAATGCCCGCGGATCGCGCGCGTACACGGTGAGCACGCCGAATGCACGGGAGTGGGCTTCGACAATCGTCACGGCCGCGGCCCCGCTCATTTGTTTCAGCCGCTCGAGCCGTTCGCCTGGAAGCCGGGCGTCCTTGTCGAAATCGTCCACGATCACCGGCACCCCGTTGGCGAGCGTGTAGCTGCCGAGCGGATGTGCCTCGGCGGCTCCGAGCCTGGACTTGATCTCGCGATCGGACCACCCGGCAGCCGCGCGCAGCGTCAGCAGATCGCCCGACTGCTCGAGCACCTCGGATGCGTCCACGTGCAGCGTCTCCGTGATGATCACGACCGCTTCGTCGAGGAGGCGCGACAGATCGGACACGACGAGCGCACGCTGACCCAGCGTGGCCACGCCGCTCTGGTGTGCGGCACGAAGCCTCGACGAGTGCTCGGCGCGGCGGCGGCGCGTCTCCGATCGATCGATCGACACGGCCACGGCAATGATGACAAGCGCCAGGAGCCCCGTGTTCAGCAGCACGAAGACCGAGAGGGTGAGCGTCGCGTCCCATACACGCGCGCGCTGGAACTCGAGCGTCAGCCACCCGAACACGAGGGGCCCCGCGACGAGCGCCGCGGGAAGGAAACGGACGACGCGGCCTCCAGCCGAGTCGGCCGTGATCATCTGCAGCAGGCGTCCGCCAGGGGACGCCGCGAGCACACCGATGCCGAGCGCACAGAAACTGAGCGCAGCCGAAAATGGCAGGGGCGGCGAGCCTGGCAGCCGGTAGAAAGGCGCGGCATCGTACGCGTAGCCGATGATGGCTACCAGCGCCGTGAGGACCAGCCCGATGGCCAGCAAATGAGAAGGCCGCCGTCCGCGTTTTGTCTCGATGTCGAGCAGCAGCAGCGCGGTACCCAGCATCACAAAGCCGATCGCCGCATTGAGTGGCATCGCGCCGCCCAGCACCGCGCCCAGCGTTTCCACCCACCACCCGACGCCGCCGCCGAGCCAGACGGCGCCCGCCTCGTGCAAGGAGACGAGCAGAGCGAGTGTGCCGGCGCCGGTGACGACCGAGGCGCAGAGCCGGGCAAACCGGCGGCGGAACGGCACCTGGCGGCCGATGGCGAGCCAGAGGCACAGGCCCGAGAGGAGCACCAGCAGCGTGGTCGTGGCGCGGACGGTGCCGAACTCCGGGACGGTGACGACGGGTGCAGTGATGGCAGGCAACTGCCCCATCAGCGCGAAGCTCCCAATGAGGAGGACGATCGCAGCCGTGCCTTTTGCGAACCGCTGAAAGCTTGGAGTGTTCAGAGCTGTAGAAGAGCTGGCCATTGCACCGCCGTCGCGCATCTTCAGTAGAGTGCTGACGAGGTGGCCTGCGTTACGCCGGAGCGGGGCACCGCACCGCGGTGTCGCAATTCGGGTGCCGCGGCAACGGCACAGAATTGCGTAGATTGCGCGCGTGTGCTCCGGGCCGCACGACGACTTTGTAATCGCGCGTTCAATCCTGTCGGCGGCGCGCGGCCCTGGCCGCGCCGATCGTCTATCATGGGCGCAGTCGATGAAGCACTTCCTGGCCCTGGCCGCGGCGGTCGCCGGCGCAGCTTCGCTGCTGGCGCACCACCCTATCTCGGCCACCTACGAGACGGATCGCCAGATCACGATCGACGGCGTGATCGTCGAGCTGGCGTACCGCAACCCGCACGCCTTCATCCACGTGTCCGCGCCCGACCGGAACGGCCAGCCCAGGCGCTGGGCGGTCGAGTGGGGCCGGCCGGGAGCCGAGAGGCGGCTGGGCGTGCCGACCGATGTGTTGAGCGTGGGCGATCGGCTGGTCGTCACCGGGAGCCCCTCGCGCGATCCCGGGGCCTTCCGCCTCCTCGGCCGGAGCATTGTCCGGTCCTCGGACGGCTGGCGCTGGGCCGGACAGGCGTTCTGATGCGCGTCCTCATCGTCGAAGACGAGCCGAAGGTCGCGCGGGCACTGGAAGACGGCCTGCGCGAAGAGGGCTACGAGACCGTGGTCGAGCCGAGTGGCGAAGGCGCGTTCTTCCGAATCAGCACTGAGCGTTTCGACGTGGCGCTGCTGGACATCACGCTGCCGGGCCGCGACGGGCTCGAGATCCTCCGTGCGCTCCGGCGCCGGGATCTCGAAACGCGCGTGCTGATGCTGACCGCGCGCGACACGCTCGAGGACCGGGTGCGCGGACTCGAGAGCGGAGCCGATGACTACCTGGTCAAGCCGTTCGCGTTCGCCGAGCTGGTTGCCAGGATTCGCGCGATCCAACGCCGCGGGCGATCGACGGATGCGCTCCATCACACGGTGGCCGACCTCGAGCTCGACCGGCCGACCAGGCGCGTGACCCGGGCCGGCCACGCGATCGAACTGACCACGCGAGAGTTCGATCTCCTCGAGTACCTCATGCGCTATGCCGGCGAAGTCGTGTCGCGCGAAACCCTCGGCCGCGACGTCTGGGGAGAACGCTCACGAACGACCACGCTCGACAACGTGATCGACGTCCATATCGCGCGCCTGCGGCGGAAGGTGGACGCCGAACACGCCGTCAAGCTGATTCATACAGCCCGCGGTGTGGGCTTCGTCGTGCGGGAGGAGGCGCCGTGAAAAGCTGGTGGCGGCACCGCCGCCTGCGGATCCACCTGACGCTTTGGTACATCAGCGCGATGATCGTGATTCTCGCGTTGTACGCCGCGGGCGTGTTGACCTTCGTCAGCCGCCGCGCCTCGGCATCTCTCGACAGCCGGATCCGCGCGGACTACGCCTGGGCCGCGGAAATGTGGGACCGGCACGCGGACGGAACGCTCACCTGGTACGACCCCGGCAGCCTGCCGGATGAAGACAGCGCCTGGCTGCAGGTGTGGGACACCGCGGGGCAGCTGCTCTTCAGCACGTCGCGCGCCAGGCGCAGCCCGATCCCGTCTGCCGACGAACTGGCCCGAGAAGCCTCCGGGCACATTGTGCCCATCCGCTCGACGCAGCCTCCTGTTCGCGTGCTCAGCCGCGCGACGGCGATCGACGGTCAGCCGGTGGTGATCCAGGTGGCCCAGTCCGAAGCGATGATGCAGGCGGAGCTCGATGAGCTCGGCTTCCTGCTCCTGGTCGGCCTGCCGGTGGGTGTGGCCGCCGCCGGGTTCGGCGGTTACCTGCTGGCGAGGCGGGCGCTGAGGCCGGTGGACCTCATGGCAGAGCGGGCCCGATCGATCACCGCCGCCAAACTCGACGAACGCCTGCCCGTGGACGAGCCGAGCGACGAGCTCGGCCGCCTGGCCACGGTGTTCAATGACACGCTCGGACGCCTCGAAGGCGCCTTCAGCCAGATGGCGCGGTTCACGGGGAACGTCTCCCACGAACTGCGCACGCCCCTCACCGCCATCCGCACCGTTGGCGAGGTGAGCCTGCGGGAGCCCCGTGATCCGAAGAGCTATCAGCACGTCATCGAGAGCATGCTGGAGGAAACCGACCGGCTCTCGGGACTGGTGGACCGCCTGCTCCTCTTGTCGCGCGCCGAAAGCGGCCAGGCGCCGCTGGCTCGCGAGCCGATCGACCTCGCGGCGCTGGCCGAGGAAGTCGCCGGGCATCTCGGCGTGCTCGCCGAGGAACGCGATCAGCAGATCCTCATCGATCGCAAGGCCTCCGCGCACGTGGTCGCGGATCGCGTGATGCTGAGGCAGGCCGTCATCAACCTCGTGGACAACGCCATCAAGTACAGCCCGCGGGGCTCGGTGATCCGTATCGGGGTCGATGGGTCGGCGGGCGGAGCGACGCTCGAGGTGCAGGACTCCGGCGCGGGCATCGCCCCCGACCGCCGGGAGCACATCTTCGATCGCTTCTATCGCGGCGCGAACCAGGGATTGAGAGACGGCGCGGGCCTCGGCCTCAATATCGCCAAGTGGACGGTCGAGGCCAATCTCGGGCAGCTCGCCTACGAACCGCGCATGGCGGGCGGCAGCACCTTCCGCATCACCCTTCCGGCCGCATAGCCGGCGCCTGCGATCCAAGCGACCGGTCCTGACGAAGAATTCAGGAACTCTTCACGTCCCATCCGAACCTCGTCTAATAGAGTCGATTCGGTTTTCTAACCGGAGGTTCCAGAAATGAAGGCACTGTTCTGTGCCAGGGTAATCCTGTTGTGTCTTGCGCTCTGCGCCGTGGCGGTCGAAAGCGCCGCGCAGCAGCTCTCTATATCGGGAACCGTACGTGACAGCACCGGCGTCATCCCCGGAGCAACCGTCACCTTAATCGCCCCGGACGGCCAGGCGTCGACAGCCACCACCGACGCGTCTGGTGCGTATCGCTTCGACGGATTGTCGGCCGGCACCTATGAAGTCACCTTCAGCATGCGGGATTTCGAGCCGGACGTCCGCAACATCACCCTCGGTCCGGACACGCCGCCCGTGGACGCGCTGCTGGGCGTCGGCCGCGTGGCCACTTCGCTGACGGTAACCGCCGCGGCGGGCAAAGCGACGGCCACACGCCTGCCCGTGCCCAATGACGATGTCCCCGCCCAGGTGAGCTCGATTCCGCAGGAACTGCTGCGCCAGCAGGCGGTCAACAGCATCGGCGAAGCCCTGAAGAATGCGTCCGGCGTGCAGGCGTTCCGCTGGTATGGCGTGTACCAGCAGTACACCATCCGCGGGTTCAACGACCCCGACCGTGACGGCAACAACGTCATGCTGGTGGACGGGATGCGCATGGGAGGCAACCGCTACGGCACGCAGACCAACAACGTGCAGAGCATCGAGGTCCTCAAAGGACCCAGCTCTGTTCTCTACGGCCGGGGCGCCGTCGGCGGCGCCATCAACATCGTCCGCAAGAAGCCGCAGGCGGTTCGCGCGTACGACTTCAGCTACCGCCTGGGCAGCTTCAACACCCATCAGGCAGCGGGCGGAGCCACGGGCACGATTGGGAGCAACAGCCGGCTGCTCTACCGGGTCGATTCGAGCTTCGAGACGAGCGACGGCTGGCGCGATGCGGGTGCAGACCGGTTCAACCTGTCGCCGTCGCTGACATGGGTCATCGGGGACCGTGCACGGCTCTCGCTGAACCAGACGTTCAACCGCGATGATTTCGACGGCGATGGCGGCCTCCCGCTCAACATCGTCGATCTGCCTGACTACGACCCTGAGCTCCGCTTGAGCCTGCCGCAGGACCGCGTGCTCGTGGAGGACTCGCAGACCCAGGTCGTGTTCAACGGGACGCTGTCGACGTCCTGGGAGTTCCGCAACTCCATGAGCTTCCAGCGCACGAGCGATCGGTACTTCGTCACCGAGGGCCTGTACGGCGACCCGGAGAACAACCTCGTCTTCCGGGAGCCTTTGGACTTCCACCACTCGCGCCGGCCGGTGCAGAACCAGTCGGAGCTTGTCGGCCACGTGGACAAGTATGGACGCCACAACCTGCTGTTTGGATATGAGTTCCAGCGCGACAAGTACCCGGACCGACGTGACGGCTGGCGACGACCCGGACTGCCTGTGCGGCTACTGGTGGCTGACGATTGCGCCCATCGACCTCGCCACGCTCGAAGAGACACAGCCGCCGCTCGACATCGAAACCGTCGAGCGCCAGACCTTCGTCAACGACCGAATCAATTCGTTCTACGTGCAGGACCAGATCGACCTCGCCGCGCAGGTCAAGCTGAACATCGCCGGGCGGTTCGATGATTACGATCGCAGCGTCGAGCGCGTCGGTGGCCTGCCGTTCACGCCGCAGCATCGCGACCAGACGGCGTTCACCTACCGGGCCGGAGTCGTCTACGCACCGCGCTATGATCAGCAGCTCTACGTCGCTACGTCCACCTCGTTCACGCCGGTGACCACGGTACCCGCTGACGGGTCGCCGCTGGATCCCAGCACCGCGCGCAACTACGAGGTCGGCCACCGCTGGCAGGGATTGAACGGGCGCGTGGACACCAGCGTCGCGCTTTACCACACGACACGGAACAACCTGAACGTCAGGGAGTCGGTCGTCGGCTACATGCAGATCGGCGAGCAGACGGCCAAGGGCGTGGACCTGGACGTCAACGCGAACCTGTTCGCCGGAACATACCTGATCTTCAACTACGGCTTCGCGCAACCGCGCTTCGCTGACGCCGAGGACTTGACGGACAAGACACCGCGATACGTGCCGAAGAACACAGTCAACGCGTGGTTGCGGAAGGACTGGAACAGCGGCTTCAACGCCGCCTTCGGGATGCGGTATGTCGGCGAGCAGTTCGCCAACAACACCAATACGCTGACGCTCGACGGATATGGACTGGTGTCAGCGGCTGCGGGTTATCGCGCCAGGTGGTGGGAGTGGTCGCTGAACGTGGAAAACCTCTTCGACCACGACGGGTACTTCCTGCCGGGGCACTTCAGCAACCAGGCGTTTCCCGGGCCGCCGATCAGCTTCATCAGCACGATCCGCTTCAGGTTCTCGTAACCTACTTCCGGACGTGCCGTTCCAGCATCTGGCGGCGCACGACCGCGCCGTAGACATTGCCACGCGCGTCGACGCCGAGGCCTTCTGCGCCGGAGTGGTCGTCGCGCGTGGACTCCATGTCCTCGATGAACGCGGTGACCCGGCCGTCCGTCGCACTGCCGATGCGGATGCCCTTCTTGATCCCCGGAAGCTCGCGCGCGCCCGTGTCAGGTCCGGACTCCGAGTCGGCCACGTAGATCGTGTCGTCCCTGGTGATGGCGATACCGCTGGGTCGGCCGAACTGGCGCCACTCGGCAAGCGGACGTCCATCCTGATCGAAGATCTGAATCCGGTTGTTCTCGCGATCGCCCACAAACAGCCGGCCGCGTGAGTCCATCGCGATCGTGTGCGGCTCGCTGATCTCTCCAGGCCCTGAGCCCTTCTTGCCGAATTCCTTCAGAAACCGCCCGTCCTTGTCGAACCGAACGACGCGGTTGTTCTTGCCGTTGCGGTGGCTGTCGGCGACGAAGATGTCGCCGTTCGGGGCAACCAGCACGTCGGTCGGCTGATCGAACAGGTCGGGTCCCGATCCGGACACGCCCGCGCGCCCGAGCGTTCGAAGCACCTTGCCGTTGGGATCGAACTGGAAGACCTGGTGGCCCTTCTTTCCGTCGCCTCGCGCGTCGGTCACCCAGAGGTTTCCGGCCGGATCGACGGTGGCCCCATGCGGGAACAGGAACATCCCCTGGCCCCAGCTCGCCAGCAGCTTGCCATCCGCGTTGTACTTGAGGATGGGCGCCTCCGGCCGGTCCGCGCAGGAGTTGGCGAAGCATCGGTGGATGACGTAGAGGGTGCCGTCCGGTGCAGGCTCTATCGCCGTGACCGCCGCCCACTTCACACCTGGCGGCAGCTCACCCCAGTCGCGTGTCGTCGTGTACGGTTGCGGCAGATCGTTGCTCGGGCCGCCAGGCGCCTGCCCGCGTGCCGGCACGGCCAGGCAGGCCGCCGCGAGGCACAACGCACCCGCCCCCGGAAGCAGTCGGCTCGCCATCACCGTGCGGCCTGCGTGTTCGCCGTGGAGCGCGGCTGAAGACGGCTGCGATCGAGCGTGTTCACTTCGTCGATGATCTTCGCGTAAGCGCGGGCGATCTGCTCGAGCCCCGAGGTAGGGACCCACTCCGGTGTGTCCTGCTCGGTGTGCTTGATCTCCGGCGACGTGATGACCTGCATGGCGGGCACGTCGCGCGCCATCGATCCCATTTCGCCGGACGCGCCCGGATCCATGTCGGCCGTCACCGCCACGTTGAAGCTCTGGAACGCACGGAGCGAGAGTTCGAGCAGCTCGGGGCTGCCCCACACCCACCACCGCATCGGCGAAACCGCTGTGGTCATGCGCAGCTCGTTGCCCCAGTACTTGGTGCGAACCGCCGCCACGTGCTCGAGGTTGATCGCCAGGACCGTGTTGGCCAGCGCAGTGTCCTTGTTGTCGTGGAACCAGCGCGCGCCGGGGCCCCCGTGGTGCCCCGCCGATCCGACGAACCTGATGTTGCGCCGGCGCTGGGCCTGGGGCATCCGCGCGAAGTGTTCGACGAGCCCCATCATCACCGCGAGACCCGACCCGTTGTCGAGCGCGGCCTGGAAGTAGCCGTCCATGTGCGCGAGGATCGTGATGTCTTCTGTCGCGCCCGCGGCGCCGGGCAGCGTGCCCAGGACGCTCGCGGTCTTGAGGCCCGGGCGCATTTCGCTCGTGAGCTTGAGACGCACCTTGACGGGCTGCCCTCTCCCGAGAAGGTCTCTCAGAGTCTTCCCGTCTTCGAATCCGACGTTGAAGCCTGGCCGCCCGGCGGTCGGCTGCCAGATCGCGAAGTTGTCCGAAAGGCCGAACATCAGGCCCACGGCGGCGGCCCCATGCTCGAAGGCGCGCTCGACGACGCCTTCGATGTTCGCGGTGTGCCGGATGTCGCCCGGGAGCGGGATGTCCTGGATGAGGACCGCCTTCCCCTTGACGTCACGGCCGATGAAATCAGCCGCAGTCCCGGTCCCGACCCAGACGAGGTCCCACTCGCTACCTTCGGCGGGTGTCGACGGCGTCCGTGTCGCCGGTCTCGCGGACTTGAGTGCCAGGGGCTTGCCCGCACCAGTGAAGGTGACCTCCCAGGCTTTCGGCGTCCACTGCGGCGCGAGGTCGAACGGCAGGCGGTGGATATTCTGCAGGCCCAGCTTCTTGAAGTAACCCTCCACCCACGCCTGCGTCGCTTCGTGGCCGGCCGTACCGACGTTCCTGCCCCAGAACAAGTTGCCGCTCGCCTTGTCTTTCAGCGAGATGGCGTCCACTTCCATCAGGAACTGGCGGAGGCGCCGGCCCTCGATCGCTGCGTACCGGGCATCGGCCGCCAGGATCGGCGTCCGCAACATCGCATCGTCTCGAACAAACCCGTTCGGGTCGAGCAGCGGCTGTCCCAGCGGATTGGGCGCGGGCGCCGGATTCTGTGCGCTGGGGTTCGCGATGTAGATGCCGGCCGCCGCGAGAATCAGGAACGCTGTTAGCCGTAGGTGCATGATTTCCGCCCTCATCTTTCACCGGCGCTGGGGCCCCACCCCCAGCGCGAACTGACGCCGATCCCTCGCCTCGGATCTGCTTGTCCTCGGCTCAGGATGGGCCGGATTATAGTGGGTCAGACACTATGAATGTGATGAAAACGCTCTGCATTACCACTGTGTTGCTGGTCGCGGCGGCCACGCTCGTTCAGGCCCAGCAGCGGCGGACACCGGACATTCACTTCGTGCCCACGCGGCAGACCATCGCCGAAGCCATGCTGAAAATGGCAGGGGTCACCGATGCCGACGTGGTCTACGACCTCGGCTCCGGCGACGGACGGATTGTGATCACGGCGGCGCAGCGCTTTGGCGCCCGCGGCGTGGGCATCGAGCTCGACCCGAAGCTGGTCGGGATTTCGGAGCAGGTCGCGAAGGAAGGCGGCGTCGCCGACCGGGTCAGGTTCATCGAAGGCGATCTCTTCAAGTCGGATATCTCCGGCGCCACGGTGGTCACATTGTTCCTGTCGAACACCGTGAACATGCGCCTCGAACCCAAGCTGAAACGCGAGCTCCGGCCAGGCACCCGCATCGTCTCCCAGCGCTTCCCCATCGGCACCTGGCCGCCGGAACAGACGATTCAGGTCGAGGGCGAAACCCTTATGCTTTGGACCGTACCGCCGCGGCCGTGAGTTCGCTGATCGATTGTCGGGGAGCAAGGGGAGTGCGTGCGGGCCGGACGCGACATCGCGTCCGAGCCCGCACGCCTAGCGGACACCTGGCGCGTCATTGCCCGAGCAGCGCGACGGACAGGCGGCCTGGCGTTGAGTTGACGATCACGCTGCCACCACCGCTCACGGTGGTTGTCTGGGCTTCGACGTAAAACTGGTGAGCGCCCTCCGGCAAGGTGATGAGCGTGTGCAGTCGCCACGCGGCCGACTGCTCTCTCAGAAGGTAGTTCAGAATCGACGTTCGCAGCACGCGTTCCACGACTCCGTCCACGACGAGCCGCAGCTCCACCTTGGCGTAGTTACTTGCGGCGGCCATGAGGAGCACGTCGCCCTCGGCCTCGACCAGCGCGACGACTGACCGTCCGGAGGGCGAGCTGAGGTCGATTGGCGTGGCCACTCTGAACCACTCGTTGGTCCTGTTGACCGTGGTCGCGGTCAGCGGCAGCGTCGCGTGAGCAATGACGGCCGATGGTCCCTCCGGACCTTGCACTCCCTGAGGTCCGGGCGGGCCGAATGGCCCCGCGGGTCCAGGTGTACCAGGCGCTCCGGGTGCTCCCGGTGTCCCAGGTGCCCCTTGAGCGCCCGGTGCGCCTTGCACGCCCTGCGGACCGGGCGCTCCGGCGGCACCCGCTGGCCCAACGCTGCCTGGATCGCCCTTCGGCCCCTGCGGGCCCGTTGGGCCAGCCGGCCCAGTGGGACCTGCGGGCCCCTGGATCCCAGCCGCTCCCGCCGGCCCGGGTTGGCCATCGCTTCCACGCGGTCCCGGCTCGCCCGCCGGACCTGGCGGCCCCTGAAGGCCGATGGCCACTTCGACCAGATCGCGGCCACCCGGGTTCTTCCCGTTGCCCCGGGTCAGGATCGCCAATCGATAAGTTCCCGACGAGTGGATGGCTGGTAGCTGCGCGACGAGCTGGACGTCGGTCCAACTCTGCACGGTCAGATCCATTGGCTGGTAGCGCGAGTTCAGATCCGGCTCCCCGACGCCACCAAGCACAAGCCAGCCTGGCCCCGATCCGAAGTTCCGCCCGTGGACCGTGAGGACTCCGGAAACCAAATCAGCCTCGACCTTGAAGACTTCCGGTGGTGGCTGAGCAAACGCGGTGCGCGAGGACAGGGTCATCGCCACCAACGCGGTCACCACCGCGGCAGCGCACTTTCTCGTTCTGGATCGCATCGGCATCTCCTGGACTATTTCGTCCGACCCTTACCTGAGCAACGCCGGTGCCTGCTGAGCTGATCCTGCAAACCATTTGAAATGAGTTGGTTACAGCCGTGTGTATGTCTTGAACACAGGCCGGTGCGCTCCATATCAAAACAACCCGGTACAGTTCTGGGGGACGACCCAATGCGCTGGGGTGCGCGGCGCTGCCTGGGGTTTCCGCCACGGCCTCGGCGAGGGCGGGAAGGATCTGGATGAGGGCTGATTGGAGCGAGAGTCGGACGCGCGGGGAGGGAATCACCGAAGCCGCGGTGGAGGGACCCCCTCCGAGGCTAGTAGGCCTTCCAGCTGAACGCGTTCATCATGAAATTGCCTGCGCTCATCGCGGACGTCTGTAACCGGCGATCGTAGTGAATCGTCGTGCCGCCAGTCGCCGTCAGCCGGTTCACAATGACCGCTCCGTAGAAGTCGGACCCGCCTGCGAAGCTTCCCGTGGCATTTGGCGCGTACACGAGCGCTGATGTCTCCGCCCCGCCGGTGAGTGAAACAGTGCCCGTCCCCGCGTAGACGAACTGCAATTGTGTTGGATCGTAGCTGGTGTTGCTGATGCCGTTGCCCGCAATCTGGATGGCGGGGGTGCTGGGACCGAGGCTCTGTCCAGCGACCTGAAAGATCACCGGTCCAGAGTCGATGACGATTCGGGCGTTGCCCTGCATGGCCAGGCTGTTGATTACATAGATGCCGGCATTCAGGTGCAGGATGGCGTTTCCCTGCAGCGACACGTTGCCCATCGTCACCTTCGCGGTTGCCGAGGGCGGCGTGATCGTTGCCCCATTAGTGCTGGCGGCGCAGTCCGTGACGGATCCCGGGCATCCTCCCGCCTGGGTGAAGCTCTCCGACGTCGTCGGCGGCAGCGGATCGGGCGCGTCAGGGGTCCGGTAGGTGACGGGCTGTGATAGCTCTACCAGCCCGCCGGACACAGACGCGCTCCCGCTGATCGTCTGCGCGGTCACATTATTGGCGGTGCAGTTGCCGACGCCGGACCGGGGCGACGAGAGCGTGCCGTGGACCGTCGTGGGGTCGCCGCTCCCCGTCAGGTTTCCGTTCGTGCCTACGTTCCCCGAATGTGTTGCCACCGCCGGCAGCCCTCCCACCAGCGGAGTGTTCGAGTCGTAGCTGTCGGTGGTCGCTCCGCCAGCGAACGAGAGCGCCTCACAGCCAGAGGCGGTGGCGAATGCTGCGTAGGCGAACGACGGATTCACCTCGCGCTCGATGGTGGCCGACACGTCCACCTGGGAAGCGCGGGCGCCGGGGACTTTTCCGGTCGCGACGATATCCCAGGACTGAATGGTGGTGGGTATGGTCGAGTACGGCTCGGTGATCTGCCGCATCGACTTGAGCGTCGCAACGGTGGTGTACAACGCCGTGCCGTTGGTGACAGCCAGCGATCCGGTGGCCGCGGCCAGGAACGCCGAGGCTTCTGCGGCGTCGGGGTAGTTCGACGGTACGTTCGGGTCACTCGACAGGACCACGGGGTTGCCGCCGGCCGTCACGGGCGAGGTGGTGAGGTTATATGCAGCGAGATCGGCCGCCGTCGCAGGCGCGGCGTAGGTGTAAAGCAGATGGTTCGCGGCGACATGGAGGCCCGACTCGGCGGCGTACCGCGACTGCGAGGCGAGCCTGTAGTTGGTGCTCGCCCACGTCTCGGTCTGGGAGACGAACATCAAGGACGAGCCCACCACTGAGAGGACCAGCACCATGAAAAGCGCCATGACCATCGCGATGCCGCGTTCGTTGGAAAGTGTCTTGGACATTGTGTTCCTGGATTACGGGCTGACCGGATCCGGCAGCAGCGTCAACACGCTGGCCGGCGTGGGCTGCACGCGATTGGTGTTCGACTGGCTCGCGAGTTGCCACACGTAGTACACGTTTCTGGGTGCCACGTTCAGCAGCGCTTTGGTTTCGCGCTGAAATGCCCCGGTGATGGGATCCGGTGTCTGTGTCCTCACGGTGAGCGTGACGGCCACGTTCACCACGAAGGCCGTGCCATCCACGGTCTTCTGCAGGTAAGTAAAGCAGGGGGTCCCGTCCGGATTCGGCTCGATGTTGTTGAGAAGGACGTGACGGACCGTCACCGTCGGCTTGACGAGCGTTCCGATCGGCATGGCGTTGCGGTAGAGATTGCCGCCGGCCGTGTCGCAAACGTACTCGACATACACCATTGCGCCGTCGTCATTGATGTCGCCGAAGAGCTTCAACGTCGAGCCGGACGACCCGTCCGTCGTTGACGGCGGCACTACTCCCGCACTGAACCCGCCGACAGCGGCAACGGGTGAGTTGGCGTCGTGCGCATTGAGGAAGGTCGCTGTGATCTGGTTCGTCGAGGTACTCACCGCTGTCAGGCGAACCGTTTCCTCGATGTCACCGGTGCCGACGGCCAAATACTGCCCGACGAACATCCCGGCTACCGAGCTCAAGGTGGCGTTCCCCGTACCCGCGCCGACAGCAGCTGACAGGACGACTGGTGCCGGTAGCGAGAGAAGCCCCGCCTGTCCGATCTCCTGCTGCAGTAACTCGTTGGCATTCCGGACGCCGGAGTGCATTTCCGAACGACTGGAGACCGATCGGCTCACATTGGTCATCCGCAGGATGCTGCTGAAGACGGTATTCGACACGATCATCAGCACGGCCACCGCGACCATCATTTCCACGAGCGAGTAGCCGCTCTGAGAGCGGTACGCCGTCCGCGGACTCGTTTGTATGTCAGCCATGCTGCCTCAGAAGGGAAACGTCTTCAGGACGGAGATGGAGGACTGGGGAACGATGCCAAACCCTCCCACCGCCGTCTTGACTCTGGCGGTCACGGTGAGCTGCTTGAGGTTCGCTGACGGACTCGAGATTTGCCACACGCGCTTGTAGAACCAGTCCTGAGGTGCCGTCGTCCCGGACGAGGGAATCAATGAGCCGTCGATGTCGAGGTAGTCCACGTACAGCGCGACCGGCGCATCCGGATTCGAGCTGCCGCCAATGGTGAGCCCCGTCCCGCCGGTGTCGCTTGCCGGAAACACGCGGGTATCCGACGTCGAATCGCCGTAGGACAGCGCCATGAGCTGTTCCATCTTGTCTTGCGCGTACTCGGTCGTGCGCGCCATCAGGTGGCCCTGGTTCTCGGTAGTGGTCGTAGCGATGATCCCGAGCGGAAGCAGTCCGAGCGACACCACGAGCAGCAGGCTGAGCGCCATCACCGTCTCGAGTAAGCTGAAGCCCTCTTGAGCACGAGTCATCTGCGGGGTCATTGACGCATCCATTCCGAAGCGCTCGCGGGACTCCACCACAGGCGAACGAGCGGCGTCGCCGTGACCGTGGTGGCGTACACGCCAGTACCGTCGGTGATATAGAGGCCGTTGTCGCCGGTCGGCGCGCCGGCAGCATCAATCGGAATCCCGCGCGAGCTGAACACGATGCAAGCGCTGTTTCCGATTGGATCGCCATCGTCGTCGAGGCATGCCGTCGACTGACCGATCGAAAGCTGTGTGTCAGGCGGTGGCGTCGCGAGGCCGCTGAAGCCGAACGAGATCCCAGTCGACAACGAGGTGACGGCCCCTTCGGACACCCAGGTATTGGTCGCCTTGTCGAGGATTTGGATGAAGAACGTACGCCCGTTCAAATCGACAAAAACCCGCGCGCGTGTGAAGCCAGACGTCGCGCGCAACTTCGCCAGCGCCACGATATTCGACACCGCTCGCGCATCGCCTCGGGCGCGGAGATCGGTCATCGCACTGCTCGTCATCGGCAGCGCGAACGCGCTGACGACGGCAATGATGCCGATCACGAGAAGCACCTCCATCAAGGAATACCCGTGCTGGCTGGAGACGGGGAGTTTCGCCTTCTTGCCCATTCGGTGGGGTCAGCGCAAGGGGCGATCCACGACCGAAGGACGGCCGGAACCTCTATGACAATCAGATGTTTAGGTGCGGAATCCGCAGCGAGTTGGCCCGAAGCAGTGTTCCAGAACGGTACATTTAGTTACGGTTCTAGTGCTGCTAAAGAGACAGGCATTGCCCGGTCCTGTCACTTCGCAGCCCCTGGATCTTCGCCCGAGTTCTTCGCCCCTCTCCCGACCCTTGTCCCTCACCGACCTTCATTTCTCGTCGTACGTGTCGATGAACTTCGTGATCGACGCGATGTAGAGCGGCGGCGTGTTGGCGCCGGTGGCAATCGCCGTCAGGTGGGTCTTTCCCTCCAGCAGCACGTTCTGAAAGATGCGCGCTTCGCGCCACAGGCGCTGCGTTTTGGCGTAGGGGCTGTCGAAGGTCCCGTTGACGGCCAGGATCGGAATATTGAGCTTGGTCAGGTCGACGGGATTGGGCGTGGCCGACACCGGCGGGGAGTTGGCGGGCCGCGACGAGGCGACACGAGCCCGGAAGCGCTCCATGCCCGCGGCATCCGCGCCCTCGGCCTTTGGCAGGGCATCGTCCATGGCCACGGCCTGCGCACGAAGCTTCGGGTCGGTCTCCTGCATCCCTGAACCGCCAAAACCAGCCGTGATGAACCGGCCAGGAATCATCCCGAGCAACTGGCCCGTGATCCCGCCGCCCATCGAGTAGCCGTGGATGTGGGCCTTCTGGATCTTCAGGTGATCCATAAGCTCCACGACATCCTGGGCGCGGCCGCTGCCGCCAGGCACGGGCTTGTCGCTCTGGCCGTGGTTCCGGTTGTCCAGCGCCACAACCCGATGGTTCTTCGCCAGCGCGGGCCCAATGCCGGTGGCAAACCACATCCGCTGAGCATTGTCCGAGTAGCCGTGAACGAGCACCACCCACGAGCCGGTGGTGCCCGCCGTGAGGTAGTGGATCTTGATGCCGTCCGAGGTCGTGAACGTGCCGTCGGTCGGCGCCTGCGCCGAGACGGCGGCAGTCGAGATGCCGAGGATCACGATCAGAGTCGCCATCCGACAGGCGTTTCGAAGGTTGCTCATACGCCGCTATCATCCGGTCGCTAATGGCAGCTGTCAACCCGGTGGCACGACTTTCCTTTCTGTGCTTGCAAGCCCCTTCCGGTGGTGCCAGTATGTCGCGCAGTCAGGAGGTCGACGATGATCAGAAGGGTTCTTGGTTTGATCGTTGTGGCGGCGTTGCTCCTCGCGTTGGTTCTGCTCCTGAGAGTTGTGCGGCCAGTTGATGGCCAGACTCCGGCGGGGACCGCCCTGGGCGAAGCTGCCGCCACCCCATGGGGCGAACCGGACCTGCAGGGCATCTGGACCCGGGCCTCCGAAGAACCTTTGCAGCGACCTTCCCGGTTTGCCAACCAGGAGTTCTTTACCGAAGAGGAACGGGGGAATATCGACAAGCAACGAGCCGACATCATCAGCCGAGACGCCTCTCAGGATCGCCGGACACTGAGCGGGAAGGGTTCTGCCGAACAGGACGTGGGCGGCGCATATAACGCGGAGATCTTCACGTCTCACCTGCGCCTGGGTCGGCGCACGGCGATGATCGTGGACCCGCCCAACGGAAGGCTTCCTCCTCTCACACCGGAGGAGCAGAAGCGGCAAGCCGAAATGCGGGCGTTTTCGCTGGCTCTCAAGCAAGCCACTGAGGTCTGCAAGAACAATCGACCCGCGTGCGCAGGCGGCAAGTACGGACCGCCCTCGCCGAGGCGCGCGGAGGTCGCTCCCTACTACATCTCGGGCGGGGCCGGCCTCCCGGGCGGCGGCGGTGGAGTCATCAGCCGTTCCGACGGCCCGGAGGATCGGGGTCATGGGGAGCGCTGTATGAGCTCCGCCCTGCCGGACTTCGGCGGCTTCCGTCGCATTGTGCAGTCGCGAGGTCAGGTCGCGATGTTCTACGACACGGGGCAAGGACAAGGGTGGCACCGCGCCATCCCAATCACCACTGCTCCACATCTCCCTCCGAGCGTCCGACAGTGGTGGGGAGACTCGCGCGGCCGTTGGGAGGGCAAGACCCTGGTCGTCGACGTGACGAATTTCTCGCCGAAGTCCAATTTCCAGGGTGCCCACGAGAACCTGCATCTCGTCGAACGGTGGACGCGGCTCGACGCGGAGACGCTCGAGTACACGGTCACGGTCGAGGATCCGACGGTGTGGACCGCACCGTGGACGGCCACGCTTCAGCTGAAGAAGCAAAGCGACCAGGCCAACCGAATCTACTATGAGCCGAGATGTCATGAGGGGAATTACGGCATGCCGGCGTTGCTTGCTGGCGCTCGCGCGGACGAGCGCGCGTTCGCGCAGGGAAAGGGTCCCGACCCGGCCACGAAGTGCCTCGGGGCGTGCGGGGGATTTGCCGCAGGATTTGCCGACGAGGGCGACGACGCCAATCCGCTGAGGTGATCCGAGCGCGAGGCCGAGAGTTTACGCTCGGCCGGCGACAAGCGAAGTCCGGCAGGCGAGTGGGGGTGGGGCCCCACGAGCACTGAATAAGAGGAGCGTGCCATGGCGGACCGCATCCGAAGCGGGATGATTGCGGGAGTGCTCGCGGCGGTCATCGCCGCGGGCGCACTCGGTTGGGTGGTGGGCGTCCGAACGTCCGGTCAGTCACCGGGTCAGACGTCGCGGCCCGCGCGCACGGTGGACGACAAGCCCGACCTGAGCGGCATCTGGCAAGCCGCCAACGAGGCCCATTGGGATCTGCAGGCTCACGAGGCGCGGGCCGGAATGGTGACGCAGCCGGGCGTCTATCCGTACGAGTACGCGCGGGTTCCGGCGGCGCCGGTGCTCGCGTTGGGCGCCGCCGCGGGCGTGCCCGGGTCGCTCGGCGTGGTCCAGGGCGACGGTCAGATCCCTTACACGCCGGAAGCCGCACGCGTCAGGCTGGAGAACGGCGAGCACTGGATCGACCGCGATCCGGAGCTGAAGTGTTACCTGCCGGGGATCCCACGTGCGATGTACATGCCCTATCCCTTTCAGATCGTGCAGGGCACCAACAACGATCCAGATGGCGTACACGTTCACGAATGCCGCGCGTGTCATCCACATGGATAAGACGGTCGAGGGGCCGCCGGATGATACGTACATGGGGCATTCGGTCGGCCGCTGGGAGGGTGAGACGCTCGTGGTCGACGTCACGAATTTCAACGGGAAGAACTGGTTCGATCGAGCGGGCAATTTCCACAGCGAGGCGCTGCACCTGGTGGAGCGGTTCACGCTGTTGACGCCGGACGTGATTCGGTACAACGTGACGATCGAGGATCCGAAGGTATTCACGCGCCCCTGGCAAATCTCGATGCCCATCTATCGTCGGATGGAGCCGAACATGCAGCTCATGGACTATCGCTGCATCGAATTCGCCGAAGAGTTCCTGTATGGAAATCTTCGCAAGACGCCGCTGGTGAAGCGCTGGGAAGGCGAAACCATGATCATCGATATCACCCGCAAGGTTCCGCCCGAAGATCGGCTCTACGAATGGTACAGGAAGTAGCACGGCGACCCGGGCTTCAGAAATGAAAAACCGCCGCTCCCCTTCCAGGAAGCGGCGGCTGGTCTGTCCGAGAGAGGCCGACGCGGTTACTGCTGCTGCGTTCTCGTGGCCGTCTTGCGCGCCTGGACTTCGGCCGCCATGTCTTCGTCCGACATGTAGACGATGTTGACCCAGGCGTGGGCCATTTCGTCCACGGTGCGGTCGCCCCAGCCGACCCACTGGTTCGGATCGGGGTTGCTCTTCTTCGCGGACGTGTTGTCGTGCCACGAAGTGATCTTGAGGATCGTCCCCTTCGGCAGGAGCGGCGCTGCGTCGTCGGCGTAGACGTAGGTGTTGTGCCAGTTGAAGTTGAAATCGTTCACGTAGCTCAACACCTGCTGCTGGCCCGTCGGAAGGATGGCTTCCATCAGCATGGCCTTGCCGCGAAGGTGCATGTGCGCCTGGAAGCTCTCGATCCGTGCGGCCTGCCGCAGCACCGTATTGCCCTGCGCCATCGAGATTGTGTTCGGCTGAATGTCCATCTCGCCGATGGCCGCCGGCACGAGCGCCAGGTAGTTGCGGTACTTCGGCTCCTGCCCCTTCGGGTAGAAGTAGACGCCGAGCTCGACCGCGTTGGTGATTTCTTCACCTGCCGCTGAGTAGTGAATGTCCCAGTTGATCACCGAGCCGGGGAGGAGGAGCTTCCCGGTGTTCGGCCGCATCAGCTCGCCTTCCTTGCCGACCGCCCACTCCATGAACGGCGCGAGCATGTTGAAGTTGGCGGCGGGATCGTTCTCTTCCTGGCGCAGGTACGCGATCGCGTGGTGCGTGATGCGGCGGCCCTTGAGCGTGGTCGGCCGGATCTCAATTGCGCGGACCCAGCGCGGTTCGGTGATGCCCGTGGGCGTCTGGCGCTTGTCCCACGCGTCCTGCGAGCGCGCCGGCATCGTGAACTCGTGAGACTTAATCACCATGTCCGGCTCTTTCTGGCCGTACAAGGCGGCGAAATTCCAGCCCTGGCCTTCCGGCCACACCTTCTTCGGCGGAAGATCCTTGGCGTCGCCGCGGGGGGCGCCGGCATCGGCCCACTTCACGATCGTCGCAATCTGATCGTCAGAGAGGGACCGATCGTTCTTGAACTTCTGGATGCCAACACCCTTGTCGAGGTGCCACGGCGGCATCTGCCGCTCGGCCACGCGCGCCTTGATGGACCGCACCCAGGGGCGGGCTTCCTCGTAGGTTTGCAGCGACATCGGCCCGATCGAATCCGGCCGGTGGCAGGCCTCGCACTTCTCCTGGAAGATCGGCGCGATATCCTTCGTGAACGTGGGCGCTGCCGCCGAGCCCTGGGCCGCCGCGACGCCAGGCGCCGCCAGCACTGCACCCAGTGCAATTCCGCTCCAACCCAGACCAGACACCTTGAACCCCATCATGTTGCGGTGCTCCCTTCGTGAGTCTTCAATTCTAACAGGAAACAAGCTCGGCCTTTCCCGGCCTCGCAGGCTTCTGGCTCCGGCCTCCGGGCTCCCAAATCAGCATTCAGCAATCAGCATTTAGCAATTTTGAGGCGTCACACTGACACCCGACGTGCAGCGTATGCGCCTGGCCGCCCAGGACGACGCCCCGCAGGGGGCTTACATCTCCGTAATCGCGGCCCCAGGCGGTGACGATGTGGCGGAGGCCGGGGATGACGTCGTTGGTCGGGTCGAGGTCCACCCAGCCGTGAGCCGGGCAATGGACCGACAGCCAGGCGTGCGACGCATCGGCGCCGACCAGGCGCGGCTGGCCCGGCGGCGGGTCGGTCAGCAGATACCCGCTCGTGTACCGCGCCGGCAAGCCAAGGGCCCGGAGGCAGCCGATCTGCAGGTGCGCGAAGTCCTGGCAGACGCCGGAGCGATCCTCCAGCACCTTGGTGATGGGCGTGGTGACGGAAGTCGCGGCGGTATCGAAGCGGAAATCGCGGTGCACGCGGTGCATCAGGTCGATGGCCGCCGCGAGGAACGGACGCCCTTCGGCGAACGACTCGCGGGCGAATGCGGCCAGTTCCGCGCCCAGCGTCACGTAGGGGGAGGCGAACCGGAAAGCGGCCGCTTCGCTCGGTAACACCCCGCGCCTGTAAGCGAGCGCGTCTCGCACGTCCTCCCACGGCGGGCTGAGTTCCGGATCGATGTCCCGATCGACCGAAACCCGGCTCGAGACGCGCACCACGCTTCGCGCCACCACTCGAAGGTCCTCGTAAGGCGTGAGGATGGTGAACTGGTGGAGCGTGTTGCCAAAGCTGTCCTGCCGCTCCACGTAATGCGCCGGAGCCGGCTCGACGCTGAGGGTATGGCTCTCGAGCCGCTGCGTCGGCAGCGTGCGCGGCGTCAGACACGCGATGTGCTGCGACGTGGAGGCGAGGCCGGTATGCCGGTACCGCGTCTCGTGTTCGACGCGATAGCACGCCTCGGCGGCCGCCGGGACCGGTGAAGGGTCCGGTGTCACAGCGCGTCCGTCCTGTGGGGCCGCTCGTAAACGTGGCTGAAGTAGCGCAGCGTCAAGGCGTCCGACACACCGAGCGCGACGCGCTCGCACGCGCCGACGAGGTTCGACGGCCCCTGCGCATCAGCGAACAGGTGGCCCTGCGAGGTGTCGGCCCCGCTGCCGACCAGGCACAGCCGCTCGATGTCGTCGAGGATCGCCGCGAGATCCCCGGAGTCTGCCGCGGGCAGCGAGCTAACGTGCTTTGCGAGCTTCGCCAGCTGGAAATGGGCCGATCGCGGATTGCGAGGGTCGAACACGAGCAACTCGACAACGCTCGACCACTCGGGGCTGCGGAGGTAGCGGGAACGATGCGTGATGATGCTGTCGGACAGGTCGAGCAGCCATTCGAGCACCGCCGGATCGGCCGCCGCTTCTTCTGCAACGACATCGCCGAGCGTTGCGGCCACGAACGACAATCGTTCGAGGTGGCGGCCGATGCTCAGGAAGCGCCAGCCGTCGTCGCGCGTCATGTGCGCCATCTCGAGGCCGCCGACGGCGACGAGATCGATGATCGATTGATCGATGAGGTCCAGCGCATCGTCGAGCTGGACGTCGCCGGCCGCTGTGGCCGGAGCGATCGACTGCGTGAGCCGGTTCAGCAGGCGCCAGTTGTCCGACGAGAGCCGATCGCGGACTGCCCCGGCGACCCGGACCGTCTGCTCAACGTTGAAACCCAGGCTGTGGCAGCGGCGATCGAATATGCCGCCGATGAGCGCACGCTCGATGGAGGGCCGGTGGCGGCTGGACGCGAGGGTGGCGGCGCGTGGCAGCTCGCGGGCATCGAGCAGACCCTGGCGCTGGCACGTTCGCAGGAACGATGGCCGCCATGCGCCCGGGAACGTCCCGGTATCGGTCAGCCGGCAGAGCACGGCGCGCAGCAGGCGCGCCACGTTCTCGCTCCGCTCTGCGTAACGGCCCAGCCAGAAGAGGTGCTCCGCGGCGCGGCTGGACGTGTACGGCTCCACGGGTCCGCCGGCATCGCGCGGATGCGCCTCCCGAGGGACGACCGGCAGCGGCACGCCGGAGAGCACCCAGGTGTCCTTGCTGCTGCCGCCCCGCTGCCCCGACACGATGTCGCGATCCTCGCCGGCGATGCGTGCGAGCCCGCCCGGCATCAGCACGTAGCCGCCGGCGCCATCCGACAAGAGGAACATGCGCAGCATCAGCGCGCGGCTCTCGAGCGCGCCGCGATGCCAGACCGGTGCGTGCGAGAGCGGGAGGAACTCCTCCACCACGTCGCCATCGAGATGCCGTGCCAGCCGGTCGTACCACACCTGCTGCTCCGCCGATTCCTCGCTGGCGAGAAAAACCGGCTCCATGGAAGTGCCTGAGGGGAACGCGGGCTTGACCACGCCGCCGCGGGGCCAGCCGTCCGCGGCGGCCTCACCGGCCCACCAGGTGGCCAGTGAAGGAATCGTCATGGTCTCGCCGAGGAGCCGCTCGCAAATGGGCGGTAGGAAGCCCCCGAGCGCCGGCGACTCGAGCACGCGCATCCCGAAAGCGTTGCCGACAAGCACGCCTCCGGCGCGCCACGCTTCGACGAGCCCCGCCACCCCCAGAGCTGAATCGGAACGAAGCTCGAGGGGATCACAGTAATCATCGTCGAGCCGCCGCAGGATCGCGTGCACGCGACGCAGCCCGGACACGGTCTTGAGAAACACCCGATCGTGGCGCACCGTGAGATCGGCGCCTTCGACGAGCGGGAATCCCAGCTGCTTGGCCAGGTACGCGTGTTCGAAATACGTCTCGTTGAACGGACCTGGCGTCAGCAGCACCGCGTGCGGCGCTTCGCCTTCGGCCGGCGCCGCCTCGAGAAACGTCGTCTGGATCTGTTGGACGAACGCGCCGAGCGACTGCGCCCCAAGGGCTCGGAAGGCCTCGGGGAACAGGCGCGAGATCGTCGCGCGGTTCTCGAGCGCGTAGCCGACGCCCGAGGGCGCCTGTGTGCGCGTCGCCACCACGCGCCACGTACCGTCAGGACCGCGCGCAATGTCGAACGCCAGGAGGTGGAGGAAGACGCCGCCAACGGGCGACACACCGTGGCAGGCCGGGAGAAAGCCCGGATGGCCGAACACGAGCGCCGGCGGGAGCAGTCCATCCTTCACGAGCGTCTGCGCGCCGTACACATCCGCCGCGATCGCGTTCAACAACCGCGCGCGCTGGCTCAGGCCTCGCGAGAGCACCGCCCACTCGTCGGCAGGCACGAGCATCGGCAGCACGTCGAGCGACCACGGCCGCATCGGACCGTCGGCCGCGGCGTAGACGTTGTAGGTGACGCCGTTCTCGTGGATCTGGCGGGCGATGCGGCTCTCGGCGTGCGCGAACCAGTCACGCCCCAGCTCGCCTGCGTGGGACGCGAAGTCGCGCCACGGCTGGCGCAGCTCGCCTCCCTCGTCGAGGATTTCGTCGAAATGCCCCGAGGGGACGGCGTAGCCCGATACGAGCGACAGCCGGCCAGCGCCGGCCAACGTCTCCTTCATACAGTGCGCAGGTCCAGCGTATACGGGAACTCGCGGCTGCGCGCGGCGGGAGTTACCGTGACGGGGCCGGGCGTATGCGCCAGGCGGCTGAAGCGCGAGAGGCGCCGGCTCTCCGCCTCGTAGCTGTTCACCGGGAACGTCTCATAGCTCAGCCCCCCTGGATGCGCCACGTGATATTCGCACCCGCCGATCGAGCGACCGATCCACGTGTCGACGATGTCGAAGGCGAGCGGCGCGTGCACGGGGATCGTCGGGTGCAGGCAGGAAGGCGGCTGCCAGGCGCGGTAGCGCACGCCGGCCACCGCCTCACCATTGGTGCCGGTCGGATGCAGCGGCACCGCGCGGCCGTTGCAGGTCACGACGATGCGCGGATGGAGCGGGTCGGCGATGCCGGAGCCCGGGAGGCCGCGGACGAGCACCTGGAGGCGCTCGAGCGAAGAGTCCACATACCGGGCAGTGCCGCCCGCGGCGCTCTCCTCGCCCAGCACGTGCCACGGCTCGAGCGCCTGGCGGAGCGTCAGCGAGATGGACCGCGATCCCGCTTCGCCCGCCACAGGAAAACGGAACTCGAAGTGTGGCGCGAACCACTGGGCGTCGAACGAATAGCCTCCGCGCTGCAGATCGCCCACGACGTCTTCGAAATCCTGCCAGACGAAGTAGGGCAGCATGAATCGATCGTGGAGCTCAGTGCCCCACCGCGTGAGGGCCGTCGTGTACGGATCGCGCCAGAACCGTGCGACGAGCGCCCGCAGGAGCAGCTGCTGCGCCAGGCTCATGCGCGCGTGTGGCGGCATCTCGAAGGCGCGCAGCTCCACCAGGCCGCGGCGCCCGCTGGCGGTGTCGGGCGAGTACAGCTTGTCGATGCAGAACTCGGCGCGGTGCGTGTTGCCCGACACATCGATCAGGAAGTGCCGGAGCTGGCGGTCGACCAGCCACGGGGCCGGGGTGCTGCTGCCGACAGGCAGCCTCGAGAAGGCGAGCTCCAGCTCATAGAGGCTGTCGTGGCGCGCTTCGTCGACGCGCGGCGCCTGGCTCGTGGGACCGATGAAGAGGCCCGAGAAGAGATACGACAGCGAGGGATGGTTGTGCCAGTAGGCGATGAGGCTGCGCAGCAGTTCCGGGCGCCGGAGAAACGGGCTGTCCCCCGGCGAGCCGCCGCCGAGGACGAAATGGTTGCCGCCGCCAGTACCGGTGTGGCGGCCGTCGAGCATGAACTTCTCCGCGGTGAGCTTTGAGCGATGCGCCTCGTCGTAGACCGCGGTGGTTTGCTCGACGAGCTCGTCCCAGCTGCCGGCCGGCTGCACGTTGACTTCGATGACGCCCGGGTCGGGCGTGACCAGAAAGTGCCGCAGGCGCGCGTCCGAAGGCGGCGGGTAGCCTTCGAGCATGACCCGCACATCGCTCGCCGCGGCCGCCGACTCCACCGCCGCCACCAGCGCGAGGTAGTCCTCGAGCTTGGCGAGCGGCGGCATGAACACGTAGAGGACGCCGCCTCGCGCCTCGGCACAGACCGCGGTCCTGACGATCCAGTCGGCCGACTCCCCGCGCGCCGGCGCCCGATCCTCGCTCGATCGGGCCTCCCCTGCCTGCCCTGACCTGCCCCGCCTGCCCTACCTGCCCTACCTGCCCCGCCTGCCCTAGCCCTGCGCCATGTCGCAGCGCCCTGCCAGCCCTTCCCGCCCCACCTGCCCCAGTTTCTGAAACCTCGGGAGCGCCGGAAGCGTCCGCGTGGGGTCACCCTCGTAGACGAAGGGGAAATCCTCTGGTGCGACCCAGGGGAGCGAATCGAGCGGCAGGCGGAAGCCCATGGGCGAGTCGCCTGGCATCAGATACATCCGCTCGTTCCGCAGGAACCAGGGGCCGCTCCGCCAGCCGCGGCCGGCGGCGGGCGCGAGCGGAAGCGCGTAGCCGACCACGCTATCCAGCTGCCGGGTGAACACACGGCGCAGCCGATCGCGTTCGAGCTCGTCGTCCAGGCGCGCTTCGAACGGATCCACATTGACCGGGAGCCGGCGCTCTCGCCAGAGGTAGTACCAGGCGTCCTCGTATCCGGCCTGCACATGAACATCCGGCACATCGAGCGTGCGGGCCAGTGCGCTCAGGAACCGCGCGGCATCGTCGGCACCCGCGCCATCGGGATGGGTCTCGTCGGCCAGGCGAGAGATGTCCTGCCAGCACGGTTCTCCATCCGCGCGCCAGAAGCAGCCAAGCGCCCAGCGCGGCAGCTGTTCGCCCGGATACCATTTGCCCTGCCCGAAGTGTACGAACCCCGTGGCGCCGTAGCGGGCCTTCAGGCGGAAGAGCAGTTCGGCCGCCATCGCCCGCTTGGTCGGTCCGAGCGCCGCGGTGTTCCACTCGTCGGCGTCCGCGTCGGTCACCGAGACAAACGTGGGCTCGCCTCCCATCGTCAGCCGGACGTCGCCGGCGGTGAGGTCTCGGTCCACGGCGCCACCGAGCGCCAGGATGGCCTGCCATTCGGTGTCGGTGTAGGGCTTGGTGACTCGCGGCGACTCGTGCACGCGCTCGACGCGCATGGTGTGCTCGAGCGTGACCTCGCACCGCTCCACGGCGCCCGAGACCGGTGCGGCACTCGATGGATTTGGTGTGCACGCGAGCGGCAGGTGCCCTTCGCCGGCCAGCAGTCCGGAAGTCGGGTCGAGGCCCACCCATCCGGCGCCCGGAAGGTAGACCTCCGCCCACGCGTGCAGGTCGGTGAAGTCGCGCTCGGGGCCTCGCGGACCCTCGAGGGGCGCGACATCCGCGACGAGCTGGATCAGGTATCCCGAGACGAACCGCGCCGCCAGCCCGCAGCGGCGCAAAACCTGGACGAGGAGCCACGTCGAGTCCCTGCAGGATCCCGATCCCAGCGTCAGCGTCTGCTCCGGCGTCTGCACGCCGGGCTCGAGGCGAATCAGGTAGCGGACGTCCCGCTGCACCCGCTGGTTGACCTCGACCAGCATATCGATCGTTCGGTCGCGCTCGCGCGGGAGCGTGGCGACGTACTCGGCCACGCGCTGCGTCAGCGGCTCCTTCTGCAGGTAAGGCTGGAGCTCGCGGCGCTGCTCGTCGGTGTAAGCGAACGGGAAACGATCGGCGTGCGGTTCGAGAAAGAAGTCGAACGGGTTGTAGACCGCCGTCTCCGCGATGAGATCGACCTCGACACGGAGCTCCCGAACCTTTTCCGGAAACACGAGCCGTGCGACGTAGTTGCTCTGCGGATCCTGCTGCCAGTGGATGAAGTGCGCCGCCGGCGTGATGCGCTGCGAGTAGGTCAGGATCCGGGTGCGGCAATGGGGAGCCGGACGCAGGCGTACGAGCTGCGGCGACAGCTCGACCGGGCGGTCGTACCGGTAGTGGGTCACGTGGTTGAGGGCGACGTGAATGCTCACCGATGGACTCTGAATAGAGGGACCTGAACATTATGACGTCATGGCCGTGTCACGTGGGCCAAGGCCACCAAATTGTCACCGGGGCCGCAATCTGCCTACAGGATTGCAAGGGGGAGCCGCGCGATGGCGGATATACTGCTGACGTTTTCCCGCAATCCCAACAGGAGGAATCGCATGCCCCGTTCATTGATGGTTGTCGCAGGTCTCATCGTGACCGCCTGGGCCGTGTTGCCGGCATCGGCGCAGACCGGCGCCATCACGACGGCGCTCACCCGCGAGCAGATCGCGGCAAGCGAAGCGCTGGCTGCCAAATACGACCAGTCGGCCGCCAGGGAGCAGGCACGGCTCGCGACGTTCAAGAACCGCCCGCTCGGCGCGGTCATCCAGCGGTCGTTCAACGTCTTCAGCAACTACGTGACGATGGCGGCGGAGATGATGCCCGAGTCCGGCTACGCGTTCCGCCCGACGGCCGACGTGCGCAACTTCGGCGAGCAGATCAACCATGCTACCGGGTCGCATTACTCCTTCTGCAACCAGGCCGGTCTCCCGCCTGGCGTCGAGCGCCGGAGCTCGCCGAACCTGCGCGAAGTCACCTCGAAAGCGGCGATCATCCAGGCGCTGAAGGAATCTGTAGCCTACTGCGACTCGATTCTTGCTGCGGCAAGCGAAGCCTGGCTGGCGGAAACCGCGAAAGGCCTTGGCGGCTCGTCGAGCGGGCTCATCGAAGGCATGCGCGCGCACAGCTTCATGTACAACAACGTCCACCTGGCGGAAGACTACGGCACCATCACGACCTACATGCGGATGCAGGGCGTGGTGCCGCCATCAACCGCGTCGCATCCCCCGGCTCAGGGCCGCGGCGCGACGCGCTAACTAGTCCTTCGTCCTTGGGTCTTGGTCCTTGGGCGGTCCCTGGGCCTTGGCTGTCCTTGGTCCCTGGTTCTTCGTCGTCCACCAAGCGCCCCACGGACCACGCACCGGCAGGGACCAAGGACGACAGACCGGACTAAGGACCAAGGCCCAAGGACCGCCCAAGGACTAAGGACTAAGGCCCAAGCACCAAGGACTTTCGTCAGACCGGAGTCTCTTCCGGCGCGCGGGCGGCGTAAAGGAGGGGTTTCGTCCAGAGGCTTTCGAGCCCCTCGAGAATGTCGGATGCCCAGCCGAACACGTTCCGGCCGGCGACGACACGCCGCATCGCGCGCATCCGCGCGCGCTTCGCATCGGGCGGCATGTCGATCGCCCGCACGATAGCGCCCGCGAAACCGTCCACGTCGTAGGGATTGATGATGAGCGCGTCGCTCAGCTCCTGCGCCGCGCCTGCCAGCGCGCTCAGGATCAGCACGCCGTCTTCATCGTCTCGTGCCGCGACAAACTCCTTGGCCACGAGGTTCATCCCGTCGTGCAGCGAGCTCACGATGCAGAAATCCGCCATGCGGTAGAGCGCCACGAGGCTGGCCATGTTCAGCGCCGCCTTGTGGTAGTGCACGGGCAGCGGTCCGCCATCCGGCGGACGATGCTTCGCGTTCAGCTCGGCGACCTTCGCGTCGATCTCCGACTCGATCGCGCTGTAGCTCTCGAGATCCGACCGCGACGGCACGCCGATCTGCAGGAACGTCAGCTGGCCGCGTAGATCGGGCCGGCGCGTGAGCACGCCGATCGAGGGCGTCCAGCCGCTCGGGAATGCCCTTCGTGTAATCGAGACGGTCGACGCCAAGCCCGACGATGCGAGCGTCGAGGTTGAAGAGGGTCTTGAGCCGCTCCTGCTCGATCGCGAGCGCATCGTCGCCGCCGACCGTCTGGATCCGGTCGTAATCCACGCCGATCGGCACCGACACGACCGTGGTCGTTCGTTCCTGGAACCGCACCCGCACGCCATCGTCTTCAATCTCAGCGCCGAGCTCGTCTTCCACGGCGGCCAGGAAATTCTGCCGGTCGCGTTCCAGCTGGAACGCGAGCAGGTCGTTGGCGAGGAGTCCCACCAGCAGGTCGCGGCGCCAGGGGCAGATGCGCAGACGGTCCGGGTACGGCCACGGAATGTGCCAGAAGAGCGCGGTCCGTGCATGCGGCCTCGCGCGCGCAGGCGGGGCGCGACGAGGGCGAGATGGTAGTCCTGGATGAAGACCGGGCTGTCGCTGACCCCGAGTTCGGTGTCGATCGCCTCGGCAAACTGTGCGTTGACAGCCTGGTAGGCCTCCCAATCCTCGGCGCGGAACTTTGGCCGGACGTCCACGACGTGGCAGAGCGGCCAGAGCCCTTCGTTCGCGAAGCCGCCGTAGTAGCGCGCGAACTCTTCCGGGTCCAGCCAGAGCCGGCGCAGCCGGTACGACGGGCTTTCCGGCGGCACAATCACGTGGCTCGAGGCGTCCACGTGCTCGCGATCGGCGGTGCCCGCGCCGTGCGCGATCCAGACACCGCCCCGCTCACGCATGAGCGCATCGAGCGCCACGGCGACGCCGCCCGTTGCCGACGAGACGGTGACGCGGCCATCCGCGGTCTTGTTGTGCAGGTAGGGCTCGCGGTTGGATACCACGACGAGCGGGCGCGGCGTGCTCGCGTCGATCTCGCCCGCCTGCGCCAGGCCGGTGCGAAACGCGGCCGGTCCGACGAGCTCGTCGAGGGCAATCACAGCCACGATGAGCAGCTGCACCTGGCTCCCCCAGGTGGGAAACTCTGTCGCCAGCACCGATGCCAGGCCGAGCGTGATGCCGGCCTGCGAGATGAGGCCCGTCCACAGGTAGTCGGCCACCGGCTCGCGAAGGCCAGAGGTCCGCAGCCCGGCGGCCACGCCGATGCGGATGAGCGCGACGCGCACCAGCACAAGGAGCGCCGCCACGACCCCGAGCGGCACCAGGGCGTCGAGCCGAAGCGAGGTGCCCACGGCCACAAAAAAGACGACCAGCACGGGGAGGGCCGCCCGCTGCAGGGCAATCTTCAGCGCATCGCCCTGCGCGACGGCGACGTTCTCGATCACCATCCCGGCGGCAAGCGCCGCCAGCAGCGGTTCCACGCGTTCGGTGAGCCCGACCTGGCTGAGGACGACGCACACGCCAATCAGCACGACGGTGACTTCGCGCGCGACGTAGCGCAAGTACAGCGCGAAGAGCGCACCCACCAGGCTGCCGAAAGCGACGGCCCCGCCGATTTCCCAGGCGAGGCGGATGAGCACGTTGACCTCGCCGGTGTCCTGCCCGAAGACGAACCGCGCGCCCTGGACCGCCACCGAAAAGACGACGAGCACGATGAGGTCGGCAAACACGACCACGGCCAGCACGAGGTCGCTCAACCTGCCGCGGGAGCCCGTTTCGGAGACCACGGCGGCCGTCATCGTGGGCGAGAAGCTCACCGCAATGATCGCGACGAGAACGACCATGGTCAGCTTCGCGAGGCCCGTGGCCTCAGGGGCAACCGGCAGCCACGGCCACACCAGCCAGGCCAGCGCGCCCAGCCCGGCCATCGCGACGGCGAGCGTGGTGGCCGTCAGCCGCGCGATGCCGCCGAGCCTCGGGCCGATGCGCTCGATGTTGAGGGTCAGGCCCGCGATCAAGGCAATCAGCGTGGTCGCGATCCCGTTGATGACCTGGAGCTGTCGCGCCATGGTCTCGTCAACGAGGTTCCCGAGGTAAGGGCCCACCAGCACGCCGAACAGCAGATAGCCGGTCAGCCGCGGCAGGCGGAACCGGCGGAACAGCTCGCCGGTGACGAGCGCGACGACAAGCGAGAACCCGAGTGCGAGCGCGACGCCTGACTGCTCGCCGCCGCCCGCGGCGTCAACGCTCCCGAGGCGGCGCACCCAGATCATCGCCACAACCACGAGCGCGATCGCACCCAGTCGCTTCACCGTGCGGCCTCACCAAGCGGCGCGGTCTCCGCCGGCGCGAACAGCATCGACAGGACCTCCGAGGCGAGCGTGCCGAGCACCACGACCGGCAGGAGCCACGCCGCCGCCTCCGCCGCCGCACTGCTGCGCGCATCGAACGCCATCGCGATCGCGACCACGCCCGGCGATGCGAGGTGCAGGCCGACCTCGCGCGGCAGGCTGCGCACGATCGTCCGGCGCACCATCCAGCCGCCGAGGATCTTGCCGGCGGTGCGGCAGATCACATATGCGGCGAGAAGCACCGGAAGGCTGGGACCGACACGCACGAGCGCGCCCGCGACGACGAGGAGCACAGCCATCATCGGATGCTGCGCGTACCGCGTATCGCGCGCCAGATGATCGCGGGCGTGGCCGTCGAAGGCCTGCCAGGCGGCGCCGGCCACGAGCCCGGCAAAGAGTGCGGACAACGAGAGGAACTCAGCCGCGCCGGAAACCAGGAGCAGTGCACCCGCAGCCAGCACGCGTTGTTCGCTGTCGCTGGCGGTCTGCCCAACGAGCACCCAGGCTGCGGCGGCGATCGTCAGCGAAATCAGACCGGCCTGCACGGTGGTCAGAATGGCCGCGGGCGCGGAGCCGTCGCGCAGCCAGGCCACCAGCAGGCCGAGGCCGACAATCGGCAGCACGCTGCCCATGGCGCGGAGCCGTGAAACCGGTGAGAGCCACACGCCGGGCGTTGGCTCGGCCGGAAGGGCCGAGAGTGCGGCGCACAGGCCGATGAGCGCGGCGAAGGCCGCCGGCCTGGCGAACTGAGTGCTCCCGGGCAGCACGAAGGTCAGCACGGCGAACGCCCCGCCCGCGACGATCACGGCGGCAATCGCGGCTTCGAGCGCCGCTCCGCCGAGCAGGCGCCGTTCGTGGCTTCTTCGGAGGTCGAGACCGAGCCCGACGATCACACCGAGCACGCCGACGATGACCGACACGACCGGGTCGACCGCGGCGAGCACGGGCGGCGACAGAACGTTCAGGCCTTCCGGGCCAAGCGCCATCCCGAGCGGCAGCAGCACGAGCACGACGCGGCCGCCAGGTGACCTGCCGCGCCACCAGCGCGACCGCGTTGGCGCTTCGGCGGCCGGCAGCGGACCGAATTGCGAATCGAGCGGATCGTGCTCACCCGGGTCGCGCAGGACATCCGCCGCCAGCCTCACCGCGGCTCCAGGGCCAGGACGCGGTGCTCGGATCCCCTCGTGACGGCGGTCAGGAGCGGGCGGTCGGGGGTGGCGGCCGCAAATGCACTGGTGATCTCGGCCGGCGTTGGCGCACGGTGGGGACCCGCAAGCGTGATCGTGTCGCCGGAGCGAAGGCCCGCGCGTTCCGCGACCGAACCCGGCACCACGGCAACGACCGCCGCCCCGACGCGCGGAATGGACCGGAGCGTCAGCCCCAGCGAGCCCGGAGCCGGAGGAGGAAGAGGACCGGCCGTCAGGATCACGTCCTCAGCACGTGCAGGGTCGGTGGGATGGCGAACACGGAGGGTCACGGCCTGGCCCATGGACAAGCGATCCATCCGCACGGCCCAGAGCGACGCGGTCAGCGGAGCCACGCTTCCGCCGTCCACGAACCCTTCGAGGAGATCCCCGACACTCACACGTCCCGCGGATGCTCCGCGAGGGTCCACCCACGACACGACGACGCCCTCACGGGACGCGCCTGCCCCGCCCGCCTCGCCTGCCCTGCCCGACCTGAGTGAGATCGAAGGACCTGCCCCGATTCCCAGCGCGGCTCCAAGTGCCGGCGTCAGCGCCTGCACCTCGAGACCGAGTGAGCCCGGGTCGCGGGACACGTCCTGCTGCTGCAAGCGATCGACCGCCGCGCGCAGGACTTCACCCGGCACGATGGCAGGCGCATCCTCGTGATCGACGACGAGGCCTGCAAGCTCGCCCTCGAAGGTGAACAGCAAGGTGCCTGGGGCCACGTCGGTACGGGCGGGGATCGCCCAGAGCGTGCCGGGCCAAGCGGGGCTGGTCGCCGGGGTGAGACCGCCGACAAACACCGGCCGCATCGAGGGCCGGTCGCGCGAGGCGTCGACGGCGACGAGGTAGCGCGCGCTCAAAGGCCGGCGGGGCACCCATAGGGCCAGCGTCGGATCGAGACCCGCAGGCACCTGGAAGACGGTGAGCCCGGAAACAGGATCGCGCGCCAGCACGGTCACGTCGGGCCGCTCCTGTGCGACGCCGACGTCGCGCGAAGCGGTCAAACCGGCTGCAATGTCCCCCCGGAGACGAAGCGCTGCGGCCGCGCGGCGCTCCACACCGCCGCCAGGGGACGCGTCGGGCGCGAGATCTACCGTGACCAAAAGCGGTGCGAGACGTGCTTCGAGCAGCGACACGGACGCCGCCAGGCCTTCAAAGCTCGACGGGGACACGAGCTGCGTGAGAATGGGACCGACGGGGTTGGCGACCGAGGTTTCCGGAAACCGGAGGCGCCCCAGCACCCAGAGCGCGCAGACACTCAGCAGGATCGTCAGCAGTAACAGCCGAGTTTCCCGCGAAACGGTCCGGCTCGCGACGCGGTCCATTTTGCGATGCTAGCGGTTGACCCCTCCGTACGACAACCTCATCATTGGAACCCGCAGATTACAAAACGCAAACTGCAAATCACCAGTCCGAGGGCCGGGTCTAGACCCACTCGCCGCGGCGCATGAGGGGCTGGCGCGACCCATCCGCCCGGATGCCGTCCACGTCGAGTTCGCCGGAGCCGATCATGAAGTCCACGTGAACAGCGCTCCGGTTGCCGCCCGCGCGCGCGAACAGCTCGTCATCCATCCCCTCGCCGCCCTCCAGCGTGAACTTGTAGGCCGTGCCCAGCGCGACGTGACTGGCCGCGTTCTCGTCGAAGAGGGTGTTGTAGAACAGAACGCCCGATTGCGACACCGGAGAGCTGTGAGGGACGAGCGCGACTTCGCCAAGGCGCGCCGCGCCATCATCTGTCCCGATGAGCTGCCGCAGGACGGCTTCGCCTCGAGCAGCTTCAGCGTGCACGATGCGGCCGCCCTCGAAGCGCACGCTGAAGCCCTCGATGAGCGTGCCCCCGTAGCTGAGTGGCTTGGTGGATCGCACCGTGCCGTCCACTCGATCCTTGTGCGGCATCGTGAAGACTTCCTCGGTCGGCAGGTTCGCCGTGAAGCTGATGCCATTTCTGCTGGGCGATCGCCCGCTCACCCACACGTGGCCCGCCGGCAGTCCGATCGTCAGGTTCGTCCCGGGACCGGTATAGCCGAGCGCATCGAAGCGGCTCGCGTTGAGCAGGTCGCGTCGTTCCGCCAGCGCCGCCAGGTGACGCTCCCACGCGCTCAGAGGATCGGGCTGATCGAGCCTGCACAGGCGGCTGATGGCGTCCCACAGTCGCGCCATCTGCTGGTCGGCCGGAAGCCCGGGAAAGACGCGGGCGGCCCACCGCGTGCTCGGCGCGGCCACGACCGCCCAGTTGATCTGATTCCGTGAGATTTGCTCTCGGAAAGGCCGAATCGCCTTGCCGACCGCCTGCTGAATCGCGCTGACCACCTCCGGAGGCGCATCCTTCAGGAGGTCGGGATCGTTGGCATAGACGGAGAGCACCGCGTCTCCGCTTTCCACATGCTCCACGAGGGCATGAGGCAGCCAGCGTGAGAACTGCGCGAACGACTCGCGCGGCGCATCAGCGACACGCGCCAGCAGCTGTGCCTCGTCGCCCCACAACGTCTCGACATAGCTTGCGCCGGCTCGATAGGCGCTGGCCACGACGTGCCGGACAAACGGCGCCGCTTCGAGCGAGACGCCGCCGTTGGCCATCGGTCCGATGATGAGCAGTCGCTGGCCTGGCTGCAGGTTCAGGGCGATCCTGATGGTCAGGTCGGCGTAGGTTGAAAGCTGATCGTGATGCGTCAAGGTTCAAGGTTCAGGGTTCAGGGTTCAAGGTTCAAGAGAACTGAGATCTGAAATTTTGAGATCTCAGATTAGATCGCCGAAAGGCGAGCGCGAGCGCGAGTCCCGCCGCGAAGCCGCCGACGTGAGCCCAGAAGGCGACCCCTCCCCCTTCCGCATTGACCGTTGTCAGTCCGCTCGCAAACTGAATGAACGCCCAGTAGCCGAGCATCACCCATGCGGGCAGCGCGGTGCGCGTGATGAAGAAACCCAGCACGACGAGCGTCATCACGCGAACGTTCGGGAACATCAGCAGGTAGGCGCCCATGACACCGCTGATCGCCCCCGATGCACCGACCATGGGAATCATCGACGACGGGTGCGTCGCAACCTGGAGCGCCGCCGCGGCCAGCCCGCACGCAATATAGAAGATCACGAACCGCGTGCGCGTCATGGCGTCTTCGACGTTGTTCCCGAAAAGCCACAGGAACCACATGTTGCCGAGCAGATGCGCCCAGGATCCATGGAGGAACATCGAGGTGAGCACGTGCGGCGTCTGGCGGCCAGGATCCATCAGGCAGGCGATGCCGTCGGACATCGGAAAACCGGCACCCGGCTTCACCGACAACGTCAGCTCGCCCGGGATCAATCCCAGGTTGCACACCGACGCGGCGAGTGGATAGTCGGCGCCTGCGCCCTGGACAAGCAGCCATGCCAGCACGTTGATCGCGATGATCGCGATCGTGACGATGGGCGTGCGCGAGGTGACGTTCTCGTCGTGATAGGGAAACACGGCCGTCTCACGATAGCACTCACGGGGGAACGGAGATCGGGGATCGGGACTGACGGGCTCCGGGCTTCAGGCTTCAGGCTTCAGGGGCTCCAGGCTTCAAGGGCTTCAGGCTTCGAGGGCTTCACGATTCGCAAGAGGCCTGGAGCCCGAAGCCCCTGTAGCCCGAAGCCCCCGGAGCCTGGAGCCCGGAGCCTGAAGCCCGTCGTGAAAGGCTCCCGCGGCAGGCGCCGATAACACGTATGGCCCCCGACTGAAATGTCGTCGCCGGCACTCGTGGGCAATGGCGGCGAGCGGCGGGACGCGGGAAGCGGAAACGAGCATGAGCGATCGTCCAACCAGTTGGCTGTGTCCGGCCTGTGGCCGGCAGGTGCCAATCTACATCGAAGGCTGCCGCTGCGGCGTGGCGCGGGAGCGCGCGCTGCCTGGCGTCGAACTCGCGGCGCGTGCCAGTGACGGTCCGGGCCCGCTGACGCCGATAGCCGCGGCGCTGGTCGGCTACGCGCCCGGCACGGGCTGGTCCGGCGGCCGCCGTACGGCCGCAGCGCTGGCACTTACGGCGAAACTCGCGATCACGTTTGCCTTGGTGTACGCGGCCACGAGCGGCGAAGCCGGCGCCGTTGGAGGCGAGGCACGAATCCTCGCGAGGCTCGACGAGCACACGCGCGCTCAAGCGGGACCAGTCAAGGACACGATTCCCACATTCCTGCGTCGCCCGGGACTGCTCGGCACGTTGCCCGCGCCAGAAACGCCTGTTGCCGTTGCACCATCTTCAACACTGGCGTCCACTGCTGTCGCGACGCCCGCCACGGAGCCCGAGCTGATTTCCCTTTCAGCGATCAAGCCGCTCAACGAAACCGAGCTGCGGAAAGGGTTCTGCACGCCGACGCTTCCGAGCCTGATCCGCCAGCGCTTTCCCGGTTCCTACGACGCGATGCCGGACGCGGAGCTCGAAAAGCGGGTGCTCGCCAAGTACCCCGAGTACCGCGATCGCATCTGCGACTTGCCGGCCTGGATCGGCGCCGAGCCACACGAGATCATCAAGTACGAGCCCGTGGCCACGGCGGCGTCCATGATGCCCGTCCTGCCGCCCTGGGCCACGGCGAGCATGGCCACGCTCGCGATGGCGTTGGTAGCGCTGAACGTCTACTACCGAGTGGTCGCTCCTCGGGTCACCACGTCCTGACCCGCGGGGGGTCCGAAGGACCCGCCCTGCGACTATCCCGCAACTGCGGCGGTCCGGAAGGACCCGCCGGAGTAAAATCCACGGTCAGCGCGAACGCGCGTGTGCGCGTGCACAGGAGAGACGAGCGATGGCCAAGCCAGAAAAGTCGTCAGCGGAGAGCAAGGCGGAAGCGTTCGCGGAGGACCTCGGCCGCCTGCTCGGCACAGCCGAGCGCAAGGCCAGCGAATGGCTCAAACAGCGAACATCGGTTGCGGCCCAGCTGGCGAAGATACGCGACACGGCCACGGCCATGCTCGAACAGCTCGGCGAAGGCCGCGCCAGAGGCCGCGGCAAGACATCGAAGTCTGCAGCCGTTGTCATCGTCAAGGAAGCGAAGAAAACGCCGCGCGTCATGTCCGCCAAAGCACGGGCGGCTATCTCCGCCGCGCAGAAACGTCGCTGGGCGAAGGTTCGCCAGGCGAAAGAGACTTAGGGCTCAGGGCTCAGGCGCTTAGGCAATTAGCAATCAGCAATCAGGAATCAGCATTTAGAAAGCCGGGCTTTCCGCGAGGAGCGCCACCGAGGGGTGCTGGCGTTCGAAGTACTCGAGATCGAACTGCGAGGCGAGCAGGAGCACCTTGCGGCCGCGGCTGTCTTCGCCGATCTGGCTCCTCCCCCCCGGATTCGGCAGCGGGCTTGCCGGGTCGGCCGGCCATCGCGCCGCCGTGTAAACCGCCGGATCGATGGACGCCACCACGTTGTACTCGGTGCGCAGCCGGCTCACGATCACATCGAACTGCAGCGCCCCCACCACCCCGACAATCGGTTCACGACGGCCCGAGGTGAGATAGAAGACCTGCATCAGGCCTTCCTCCTCGAGCTGCCGGAGGCCCTCGTCGAACTGCTTGTAGCGGGTGTCCTGCAGGCGCACGCGGCCGAAGTGCTCGGCCGGAAACCGCGGAATGTCCAGGAAGCGCAGCGGTTCGCCGTTGTAGAGCGTATCGCCGATCCCGAACTGCCCCGGGTTGACGAGGCCGACGATGTCGCCGGCGTAGGCGGAGGCGACCGTCTCGCGGTCGCGTCCGAAGAAGCGGTACGCGCGAGAGGCACGCAACACCTGTCCGTTCCGGCTATTGGACATCACCATGTCCTTGGTGAACTGTCCCGAGCAGACGCGCACGAACGCGACGCGGTCGCGGTGCCGCGGATCCATGTTCGCCTGTATCTTGAACACGAAACCGGTGAAACGCTCGTCAGTGGGGCTCACGACGCCCTGATCGGTCAGCCGTTCCTGCGGCGGAGGTGCAATCTCCACGAGCGCGCGCAGGAAGGGCTCGAGACCGAAGTTGGTCAGTGCGCTGCCGAAAAACACCGGCGTCTGCCGCCCGGCGAGATACTCGGCCACGCTGAACGGCGCGCCCGCGACCCGGATGAGATCCAGCGCATCCCTCAGGTGTGCGTGCGCCTCGGCGCCGATCACCTCGATCGCTTCCGGATCCTCGAAAGCGGTCATATCGACGGATGCCTTGCGCTGCCCCTGCGCTTCCCTCTCGTACAGGAGCAGCTCGTGGCTCTGCAGGCCGTAGACGCCGCGGAACGTGTCGGCGCTCCCCACCGGCCAGTTGACCGGTGCGGCCGCGATGCCGAGCGTGTGCTCGAGATCGTCGAGCAGCTCCATCGGATCGCGCGAGGGATGATCGAGCTTGTTGATGAACGTGAGGATCGGCAAGCGGTGGCGCCTCGCCACTTCGAAGAGCTTGCGCGTCTGCGTTTCCACGCCCTTGCCGGCGTCGATCACCATGACGACGCTGTCGGCGGCGACGAGCGCGCGGTAGGTGTCTTCGCTGAAGTCCTTGTGGCCCGGGGTGTCGATGAGCGCCATCCGCCGACCCTCGAGCTCGAACTCGAGCGCCGCCGAGGTCATCGAAATGCCGCGCTCCTGCTCGAGCGCCATCCAGTCCGACGTGGCGTGACGCCGGTTCCTGCGTCCTCTCACCGCCCCGGCCAGCTCAATCGCGCCTGCATACAGCAGCAGCTTCTCGGTGAGCGTCGTCTTGCCGGCGTCGGGATGCGAGATGATCGCAAAGGTCCGGCGCCGCGCGACCTCGCGCTCCAGCTCGCTGGCGATCGAGGGGTCGGCTGTGGCGGGGGTCTGAAGGTCGGTGGTGTCTGGCTCTGGCAGTGTGGGCACTGCCTCCAGTCTAACTTGAGGCGGGGTCGAGACCTCCCGCGGCGGGGCCCCGGGCCCCGCCGCAAGACGTCAATTGCGCGTTATCGCTTGTCAGCCGGCCAGAGGACGCCCTGGCTCTTCTCGCCTTCGGCCCCCGCGGGAACCGCGCCCATGCCCTTGAAGATGAAGCGCTGCAGGCGGGAGCCCTCGTAGGTCTCCGTCGTATAGATGTTGCCCTTGCTGTCGACCGCGATGCTGTGCACGGCGAAGAACATCCCGGGCTGGCGGCCGCCTTCTCCGAAGGCCGTCAGCACCTTCATGGTCTTCCGCTCGATGATGTAGACCTTCATGTTCTGGCCGTCGGCCAGGTAGATGAAGCGCTGTGCCGGGTCGTGCGAGAAGTCGATGTCCCACGTCGAGCCCTGCGACAGGGTCTTGGACGCGATGATGTGCTCGCTGACGAACTTGCCGTCCTTCTGGAAGATCTGGATGCGGTCCGCGGCGCGGTCGCAGACGTAGACGAGCCCGTCCTTCGAGATCTCGGAGCAGTGCACGGGGCCGCGGAACTGGGCGGCAGGCTTCTCGTCCGGCACGTACCGGCCAAGGTCGACCGAGTCGTCGGGCTTGTTGCCGTAGGCGCCCCAGTAGCGCTTCATGGCGCCGGTGTTGGCGTCGAGCACGGCGATGCGGCGGTTGAAGTACCCGTCGGCGAGGTAGACCTCGTTGGCGCCGGGGTCGATCCCGATCTTGGCCACGCGGCCGAAGCTGTCCGGCGAGTTGCTGTTCCTGGTGTAGACCGGCTGGCCGTCCTTTTCGCCGGTCTTGCGCGCGTCGGCCTTGCCGTACTGCGCCAGGAACTTGCCGTCCTTCGTGAACTTCAGGACGTGGGAGTCGCCAGGGCCGTTGCCGCCGACCCAGACGTTGTCCATGTGATCGATGGTGATGCCGTGGTTGGACGAGGGCCACTTGTAGTCGCCCGTCTCGGTGCCGATCCCGCCCCAGCTGTGCTTGAGGTTTCCTGCCTGGTCGAACGCCAGCACCGGGGGACCGGGGCGGCAGCACTCGCTGAGCGGCGGATTCTGCGCCGCGCCGATCTCGGTCGTCGCGACGAACTGATCAGGCGTGTTGCGGTGGACGATCCAGACCGTGTCGGTCGAGTCCACGTCCACGCCGATGATCGGGCCCATCAGCCCGTGATTCCCGATGTTCTTGGGAAAGAAGGGATCGACCTCGAACATCGGCACCAGGCCCTCGGCCGAGATGTCCATGTTGGCGGGGGCGCCACCGTTCCCGCCGGTTGCGGCCTGCTGTCCTGCACACGCTGCGACGAGCGCAAGCAGCGATACTCCGATGATAAGGTTGCCCTTCCGGTTCATCTCGATCCTCCACTGGTCGTTGACGGAGTCGAGGCCATGGATGATGCGGCGACCGCCCGGGCCCCTCGACGGCCGAAAGTATAATGGCAATCCAAACGCCGATGCACGGATTGATTGATTGTGGTCATTTTGACCGCTTCGGCGGCGCATTCGCCTCTCGTCGCGGCCTCGCCAGGGTCCTCGGAGGCCTCCTTCTCGTCCTGATCTTCGTGCTGGGCTCGGCTTCGACGCCCCGTGCCCACGAGGTGCCCGCCGACGTGCTCGTGCGGGTGCTGGTCAAGCCCGAAGGCAACCGGCTGCGGGTGCTGGTCCGGGTGCCGCTCGCCTCGATGCTGGACATCGTCTTCCCGCAGCGCGGCCCGGGATACCTCAATATTTTCGAAGCCGACTCCGCTCTGCGGGAGGCGGCGCAGGTCTGGGTGGCGAGCGAAATGGACGTCTACGAGAACGACGTTCGTGTCGAGGGCCAGCAGCTCGTGGCCGTCATGGCCTCGCTTCCCTCAGACCGCTCGTTTGCCAGCTACGACGAGGCGCTGGCGCACGTGCTGGGCCCCAGGCTTCCGGACAGCACTGAAATCGTCTGGCAGCAGGCGATGCTCGACGTCCTGTTCGAGTATCCGATTCAGTCGGATCAGTCGCAGTTCTCGATCGATCCGACGCTGGCGCGCCTCGGCTTCCGCACGCAGACGGTGCTGCGGTTCGTGCTGCCGGACGGCGCCGTGCGGGCGTTCGACTACCGCGGCAACCCCGGGCTGGTGCGCCTCGACCCGCGCTGGACCCAGGCGGCGCTCCGCTTCGTCGTTCTCGGCTTCGAGCACATCCTCGACGGCACCGACCACCTGCTGTTCCTGGCCTGCCTCGTGATCCCGTTCCGCCGCCTCCGGCCGCTCGTCGCCATCGTCACGTCGTTCACGATCGCGCACTCGGTGACGCTCATCGCCTCGGCGTTCGGCTTCGCACCGAGCGCGGCTGTGGTTTCCGCCGTTGATCGAGACCCTCATCGCCGTGTCGATCGTCTACATGGCGCTGGAGAACATCCTGGCCGCCACGCCGAAGCGCCGGTGGCTGATCACGTTCGGATTCGGTCTGGTGCACGGCTTCGGGTTCTCGTTCGCCCTGCGCGAGACGCTGCAGTTTGCCGGCGGGCACCTGCTCACGTCGCTCCTGGCGTTCAACGTCGGCGTCGAGCTCGGGCAGCTGCTCGTGATCGTGGCGCTCGTCGGGGTGCTGTCGGTCCTGTTCAAGTACACGTTCGCCGAGCGCGCCGGCACCATCCTGCTTTCCGCGCTGGTGGCGCACACTGCCTGGCACTGGATGACCGAGCGCGGTGGCGAGTTGATGCTCTACAACATCCAGCTGACGATGCCGGTGTTCGACATGGGGCTGCTGGCGGTGGCGATGCGCTGGGGCATGCTGCTGCTCATCATCGCGGCGATCGTCTGGCTGATGTCGATGGTGTTCCCGAAGATGGATCAGGACGGCGCGGCGCCCCTTCGCGCCAGGGACTGAGGTCGAGCAGCAATGATCCGGGTCATCCTGCTCCTCATGGCGGTCTTCGTGATCCTGACCGTCGTCAGGATATTGCTGGGGCTCCGCAAGCCCTGACCTGTGCTGAAGAGCGCTGGAGGCGACGACCCTTCGAGCGGCTCCGCGCTGTGCCCGTGGGCAACCGGGGACCGCGTCCCTGTCGACGGCGCGGGGAATCTCCGCTCGCGGCATGTCGGGGGAATGCGGCAGATCCGCTGAGCCGTCTCGGACCTGCCGCGGTTTTCTGCGCTCCGCGTCGATTCCCCGTCTGACGTTCGAGACGCGCCGCTCCAAGGGCCGCCGTCCCCGGCCGCCCTCGGCACGGTGAAGCCTGCGCCTGCGGCCATCCTGATCCGAGGACTTGTATGACTGAGCACAACCACACGCCCGAGGAAGAACGGCGCATCAGGGAGGCCGCGCTCGACGAAACGATCAGCGAGTCGTTCCCGTCGAGCGACCCGCCGTCGTCTCTCCCGAACCCCGACGAGCACGACACGCCTGGATTCAACGCGGCCCGGGAGAAGATCGCGGACTTCCAGCGCGGGCTGGCGAAGCTCAACGAACCGATGTCGTTCGAGGATCTCTTTCCGCCGGCGTTCATGCGCAGCCACACGGACTTCGAAGATATGGACGCGATGGTTGCAGCCTCAGGACGCGAGGTGCGTACCGGCCGAGGACTTCGAAGCGATTCCGTCCGCCGAGTGGGAGACGCTCGTCCGGACGCGGACAGGGTTTGCGAGCTGGGACGAGATGCGCGGGAAGGCAGCAGAAGCGTACGCGGAGCGGCTTTTCGACAAAGACCGCGGGTAGCGCGCTGGCGGAACGTCGATTGCTTGGTCTGGCTGACGAGGAGAACACGATGCCGCCAGATACCGACAAGGAACGCGAGCAGATAGCACCCCTGGCCACTGGCGTGGCCGCCGCGACGCCCAGGCCGGAGGCCCTCTCGAACCCGAGAGAGCACGAAGGAGCTACAGAAGATCAGATGTCGGGAACGATCGCGCCTGCCGGCTCAGCGTTCGACGACGAGCCGAAGCAGGGCTGAGGGCCTACGGTCGACCTTTTCTCGTCTGCTCGTCGAACCTTGTCTGGTCATCAAAGGTCTCCGATCCCTGTGATCGGTCGCGGACATCCTCACGGGATACCTCGTCAGCGCCGGCCTGTCGCTGGTCTTGCCGGGAGGAGTCGTTCACGTCTTCGCTGCGACGTGCGGGGTCCCCGTCTGGCCACATCTGGTCATCCGGCGATCCATCTTGAGGCTTTCGTGCGCGCTGGTTCTGTTCGTCTGTCATGTCGAAATCTCCCGCCCGGAAGGGAGCAAGTCTCGTTCCGGCGCACCGTTCCCTGTTCCCTGTTCCCGGTTCCCGGTTCCCGGTTCCCAGTTCCCCTGACCAGTGACCCCGTCTGTCCTGCCTCCGAGTACCTGATGGATCAAACCGGGGGGGCGACATGGAGCTTTGGGGGCTGAGCTTGGGCGCGGTCGCGTTGGCCGTGTGGCGGTACTTCTTCGACATCGATTGGGATCTGCGTGTGAAACGCAGACGGCGACGAAAGGAACAGGGCGGAGCGTGACGCGCCTGCCAAAGCTGAGTTGGCAGAGCGTCAAGTTGAGCTGAGCTTCTGCGATATGCTCGGGCGATGCCCGATATTCGCTTCGACAGCATCGAGGATGGCGAGCTGGCGGACATCTGGTACGCACTCGGCGGCGTCGTCATCCGCCATCCGGATCACTTTCAGCCGCTGTTTGATGCGGTCGCGACCGAGCTGCTCAAGCGCCGCGGGGACGGTCTGAATCCGTGGCTCGAGCAGCGGTTTCGCGAGTTCAGGCTTGCCGACTCGAAAGAGGACGCTGCAGCGAGCACGCGCACCCGCTAGGATCTCGTTGGGCCGCGCTCCGCGGCGGGCGCGACTAGTCGTCGTCCCGAGGTCAGCCAGGGTTGCGCTCCGGACCTACCTTCGATCGTGAATGTCGTCGAGGTAGTGCGAACGCGCCTCGACTTCGGTCATCCGTCCCGACGCGTGAATGGATGCCGCCGCGAGCAGCTTGTCGCGCTCGGCTGGCGGCAGGGTCAGCACGCTGTGGCGGTCGTGTCCGTGCTCGCGCAGAAACTCTTCAATCAGCTCCCGTTCGAACTGCTCGAGCGGCGCGGTGCTGGGTCGGGCGTCCGATGGATCGACCCGCATGGGTCCTCCCTGAGATCAGAACAGGTGACGCTGCGGACAGTATGCGCCCTTACCGATGTCCAGCTACACTGTTCACACGTGCCCGTAGCTCAGTTGGATAGAGCACCGGCCTTCTAAGCCGGGGGTCGCTGGTTCGAGTCCAGCCGGGCGCGCCAGCTCGCTTTGCGAGCTGGCTGCGTCCGCCGGTCCCTCGGGAAGCGCCGCGACTCGCGTTGCTCGTCGCGAGCGGTTCCGAGTCCAGCCGGGCGCGCTTTTTCCTAAACATTTCGCGGATTTCGCCCGCAAGAAAATCTGTGGGCGAAGCTTCATCGAACAAAGTGATCACTCTTGCGAGATTGCGCCATCATCTCGCGCATGCTGCCTTGGCCGTTTCCCTCAGTGTTCTGCGATCACAGGATTTTCTGGCCAGTGTCCCGCACGGAAATCGGGCTCTGATCACCGGCCTGGTATTCCGGAGGTCGCTTTACGTTCCGCACGATGCATGGCACTGTCGTCGTGTGAACGCGCTTCGCCAACTCCGCCGCGACGCGGCTCTCTTCCAACGCGAACTCGCTCATCTGCTCGAGGTACCGGTGAATACGTTCCGCATGTGGGATAGCGGACTCCGGCCTCCGCCTCTCCATGTCGTCACCCGTGCACGCGAAGTCCTCGCCTCTCGCGCCAATCGACACGAGCTGTTTACTCTCGATCGACTGGCCAAGGAGTTGGGCGTGCACATCCGCACGCTCCAGGCTGCCGCTCGCACAGGCAGACTGGAGGCGCACTTCGCGGTACGGTCCGCATTCGGACGCCCCATCCGTTCCGCGTCGCGCGGTGCGGGCGAACAGTTCCTTGACCGGCATTACCGCTGCTTCAGTGGGCAAGCCCCGAGTCCGGCTCCTCTGCCAACCGTCCCTGACGACTACGATAAGCGGCTCCGAAACGTCCGCCGCCGGAGAGGGCTGACCCAAGAGGCCTTAGCTCGACGCCTTGGCGCCGCCGGCAAGGCCGTTATCTACCAATGGGAGTCACGAAAGCGAAGGCCGTCGCCCGTTCTATGGCAACGTGTCCTCGAACTCGAAGCCCGACACGCCATCGATTAGGTCAACACAGCGGCGTTGATCGGTACTGATATCCTTCTTACGACATTCAAACGCCGAGGTGCTCCATGTTGTCCACCAGAACTGTCTCGATCGTCATTCTCTTGGCGTTGTCCTTCACGTTCGACAACGCCAAGGCACAGGATCAATCAGCGCAGCACAGCGTTTACCCTCTGAGCCGATTTCAGCCGGGGCAATGGGTCGAGAAGGTGTCTGGCGATTTCACAAAGCCCGGAGATCCGTTCGTGTTTCGGATTCATCAGGATGCCGGATATATCACTCTTCCCCACACTCATCCGATAGACGAAAACATTACTGTCGTGAAAGGGAGTTGGTCGCTCGGTATGGGTCGTCGGTTCAACCGAGCCGCCTTGGAACCAATGGATACAGGGACGTTTGGGATCGCGCCCAAGAATATGGCGCACTTTGCGTGGTCGAAGACGGAAACGATTTTACAGATTCACGGAATCGGACCGTTTGCGTCAACGATCGTCGAACCTGTGTACGAGCTTACTGACCAGGGCATTTTCTCACTGACGTCCCTGCTGCTGCCTGGTCGTCCCACCTCGTCTAACCCGCCGGACTGTTTCGCGTTGAAGGTTAACGCGAAGGTGCTGGGCGAGTTCGGCGAAGGCGTGGTCGTTGGCGCGCGGTGTTCACCTTCCAATCAGATCACTCAATACTGGGTTCAAAAAGCGAATGGCGAGCGGTTCTGGGCTAGCTTGCAGGAATTGAAGATCCGATAACGGTGCCTGCCCGCAATAGCCCCATCGGATTCTGCACCTTGACCTTCTAATCACAGAGGCAGGCGCGCACGTCGGATTTGTCCTGGAAAGTCGCCAAGGGCCGAGGAAACGGCGCGGCTGGCTGCTTCGCGGGAAGGCGTAACCGTCAGGCGGCGGCCCGCCGGTAGAGCCGCACGCACCACAACAAGCCGGGATCATCCCCATCCAGGTTGAGCCCTTCCTCAGCGCACAAACGGTCGATCGCCCGATGCGAATGGGCGAACGCCCGGAACTGCCAGCGCAGCACGCGTCGCAGGAACCAGTTGACGAGACCCACAATGGCACGCACCCACGCCGTGTCGCGCGGGATAACGATGCCATAGAGCGCCGTGGCCTTGCGCGCCGATGCCCGCACGAGGGTGATCATGTCGGGATAACAGCAGATGACCTTGTCGAGGGTCACGATGGTGGCCGGCTCGACGCTATCGGCGACTTGCGTGAAATCGCCCTCGATCCGCCTCTGCCGGGCCTCGTACCCGCGCTCGGCCGCCGCCTGGCGCAACAGCTCGAGATAGGGATGCGAAGCGTCCACAGCAGTCGTTCTTACGGCCCCGTCCCGGGCCAGTTCGTGCTGGAGGACTCCAACGCCCCCGCCAATATCCAAGTGCGTGAAGTCCGCCGTGCCCCTTTCCCGCATGGATGCCCTCACGGCGTCCAGCAGCCGGCGAGTAGCGCCGCGCGCGCCGCGCTTGCTGTAGGCGCGCAGGTCCCTGCGTGCCCGCCGGGCGTCGAACATGCGATCAAAGTCTTGACCCTGACAGCAGGCCATGGCGGGAGCCTACCGCTGAACACGAGTGGATGTCGACGGGCGCCAAAGGAGTGACGCCGGCGCAACCACGAGGAGACGTGGCGCGTAATCACACCTCGAATCTGAGCTGTTCTTCCTGGGCTGGCCAGCCGGAGCCAAATTGGCCATGGGCTCGGCTCGAAGTTCAGGCTGAGGATTACTCCTATGTTGTCGCCGAGTGCGAGCTACATCCTCGCCGTGATCGGTCGCCAGAGCGGCGTGTTGCGGGACGTATCTCGCCCTGACCTCGTCTAGCCCTTATACTTCAACAACTTGTCCCTGACTCGCGGCTCCCGCATCGGCGTCTTTCAGCTGATCGATCTCATCGGCCGCGGCGGCATGGGCGAAGTCTATCGAGCCCGTGACACCAAGCTCGGTCGTGATGTCGCAATCAAGATCCTGCCCGAGGCGTTCGCGCACGACAGCGAGCGTCTCGCTCGCTTCACGATCACACCGGATTTATTCGGCACCCCGATCACGGAACAATCACGGAGGTTCATGTCATGAGCATCGTTGTCCGTTTCAGTCCCATCGCCCTCACTGCCGAGAAGTACGCCGAGGCGACTCGCCTGCTCACGAACGCAGGCGAATGGCCACCCGCCGGGCTCGACTACCACGTCTGTTTCGGTTCAGATGGCAACCTTAAGGTCAGCGAGACCTGGAACTCGCGGGAGCAGTTCGAGGCATTCGGCAAGCGTCTGATGCCGATCCTCGCCGGCGCCGGCATCCAGTTCGCCAACCCGCCGGACATCTTCGAGGTTCACAACATCGTCAAGGGCTGACCATTGGGCGCGGCGGTCCGATCGAGAATCATCGCGCTGTCGGGTTCGGGCGGTGATGCGGCACATTAGTCCTGGGAAGTCGCGAAGTGTCTAGTTGTGAACGGCTTCCGACTCCGTCTGTCGAAGGCGCCCGTAGCTCAGTTGGATAAAGGTCCCGTGATCACGGAGCTTCTAAGCCGGGGGGCGCTGGTTCGAGTCCAGCCGGGCGCGCCAGCTCGCTTTTGTAAGGTCCTAGGACCCCGGTAACACGCCAGCTCTCGTTTTGGCCATCAACCGTTCATACGGCGTCTGGCCGCCTAGCCCGCCGTGCGGGCGATGGTAATTGTAGTAGTCCTCCCACTCGCGCAGTTTCTCGTTAAACAGGTGGATGTCATCGCTGATGCCGTCCTCGTCGAGTAGCTGGTAGAACTCCTGGTCATCGACGCGGTGTGACCGTTCAACCTTGCCATTCAGGTGAGGTGTCCGGGGGCGGATATAGGCGTGCCGGACGTCTTGCGTTTCCAGATGCCAATGGAATCGGGACTGGAACTCGGCCCCATTGTCCGTTTGGACCACCAGCACCCGAAACGGCAGGCGCTTGAAAACGTCGTCGATGAACCGAATGGCGGAGGCTTGGTTGCAGGCGTCGAAGACTTTGAGCACGCGGATGCGTGTGAGCACGGGATGCGTGTACAGTCGTCGATGGCCGTGAACTGATAGAGGCGCTTCCGGCTGCCCGGAATGCGCTCGAGGAACTTCACGTCCACCTGTAGGCGATGTCCGGGTTGAGGCTTTTCGTACCGCTGCCACCGCAGACGGTGCGCCCGATGCTTCTGATTGGCCGGCAGCCGCGCCAAGCCGTGCTTACCGAGCAGGCGGTGCACGGTCGACCGAGCCACTGACACCTGGTGGAAGCGCCGCAGGTAGTCGGCGATCCTCCGGCCCCGAAGTGATACTGCTGCCGTAGATACAGCATCTTGCTGACGACGTCAGGCGGCGTGGCGTGCGGTGACCGCTGGGGCGCTCGGGGTCGATCGCACAGGCCGGCGTCGCCGTCGATCGCCCGACGCGTCCGTTTGTAGTAGGTCTTTCGACGGCCAGCTCACGAGCCTGGCTTGCTCGGCCTTCGTCATTGCTTCTCCTCTGCGGGCGCGCTCGCGCCGCGAGAAGAGAGCTTGACCTGTTACCTATGTCCTCGGAATTCACATTGCGAGCTGGCCACGCCCCGCTGCCGTCGGGAAGCGCCGCGGCTAGCGAGGGCTCGCCGAGAGCGGTTCCGAGTCCAGCCGGGCGCGCCACTCCCTTTTCGGTATAGCCGCCGCCTCCAGCAGACGGCGGTAGTAGGCGCCGAACGCGTCCTCGGCGGTGGTGCCCCCTGAGAAGGGGAGTGAGGATATATGATCGTCGCGCTGTAGCCTCCTTGCGCGGGTAGTCGGCTAGTCAGCCCTTACAGGAGGAAACGGCATGACCACACGAATATCGGGCGCCCTGTTGATACTGGCGAGTGGGTTGCTGGCTGGCTGCGGGGCATCATCCCCGTCGACGCCCTCGCTATTGCCTCTCGCAGGGACGATCGCGCTCACGACCAATCACCCAGACGGCGCGATGCTTGCGGTGAATCCATGTCCGAGTGAGGACGGAGACGGGTTTACGTGCAGCCGCGATCTCCAAATGGCATTCTCGGTGGTTCTGAACCGTGACATCGATCGCGCCATCGTGTCGACCCAGTTCTATACAACGACCGGCCGTTTATGTGCCGCTGCGAACACGCAGATCGCCTCGTTGAGCGCCGGGACCCCCCTCGCATTGACCGCATCTACGGTTTGGCTGTTGTTACTGGGCAGCACTTCGCCGGAATGTGGGCCGCCCGTGCAGACGACGCGGATGGTCGCGCACCTCATTCAGGACGGTGGCCCAGCAGTGGGCGACCTACTAACCCAGGAATTCACGAAGGCCTACACCTTCGTCAATCCCTAAGCACGTCTCGAGAAACTCCCGCAATTAGTTGATCGACTCCGCTACGCGACTCGACGCTTGACCGACCCGACGAGCGCGAACGGCGAGCCTCCCGAGAAAGGGGTCGCTTCCCTCCGGGCGCGCTCTTTGATCACTCCGGGGGCCCTACCCCGGACACGCGCCTCCGCTTCGCGGGGCCCCTATTGCCCCACTCGCTTCGGCGCACCTTGCGTCGCCCTACCCCCGACACGCGCCTCCGCTTCGCGGGGCCCCATTCTCCCCACTCGCTTCGGCGCACCTTGCGTCGCCCTCCCCCGGACACGCGCGTCCGCTTCGCGGACTCGTCAGAGATCTACGGCTTCTCGAGCGGGAGGTCGCGGCCAGAACAGTGACGCTCCGACCGACAGCGCCAACACAAACACGATCACTCCCAGCGAAACACCAATCGGAACCTCGTAGACATCGGCGGCCAGCATCTTGGCGCCGACGAACACGAGCACGACGGAGAGTCCAGCCTTGAGATAGTGGAACCGATGGATCACACCAGCGAGCAGGAAATAGAGTGCTCGAAGGCCCAGTATCGCGAACACGTTCGAGCTGTAGACGATGAACGAGTCCTGGGTCACCGCAAAGATCGCAGGTATGGAATCCACGGCAAAGATGAGGTCTGTCGTCTCGACGAGCGCCAGCACGACGAAGAGCGGGGTCGCCGCCAACTGCAGCCTCCCCCCAACATCCTGGCGCACAAAGAATTTCTGTCCGTGGTATACGGCGGTAACCGGGATGAGCCGGCGGATGTTGCGAATGACCAGGTTCGATTCCAGGTCGATATCGTGTTCGTTGTGCGTGGCCATGCGGATCCCGGTGAACACCAGGAACGCTCCAAACACATAGATGACCCAGTGGAACTGCTGAATCAGGTAAGCACCGGCGGCAATCATCACGCCGCGCATCACGAGGGCGCCGAGGATCCCCCAGAACAGGACGCGATGCTGATAGCGCAGGGGAACGCGAAAGAAGCCGAAGATCAGGACGAAGACGAAGATATTGTCGACCGAGAGGGCTTTTTCAATCAGGTACCCGGCGAAGTACTCCAGTCCGGCGTCGCGTCCCATGAACGCATACACCCCTCCGCCGAACAGCACCGCAAGCGCGACCCACACCACGGTCCACGCCGCAGCCTCGCCTGATGCGACCTCGTGCGCTTCCTTGTGGAAGACCAGCAGGTCGACCGCGAGCATCCCCAGAACGAACGCATTGAATCCGACCCATAGCCATGTTTGATCCATTTTCGACCGCGCTCCCGTTGCCGTGTGCTCCTCCCCGGGTCACACACAGCTGTAGCGGCAGCACGCCATCGGACTGCCGACATAGAAAAAGGCGAGACCCTCGCACCGGGGCTAATCGCCACTCGTGCGAAGGTCTCGCCTTGTTCCACGGGAACCTGACCGAACCGTGCGCGTGTCCGCGCAGTCCTGACGATTCGGCCGCGCGAGTCGGACTCGCGTAGCTACTCCCCTTCCACCTCACGATAAGCGTTCTGGGCGCTCGCCCGCAAGCCCGATGCAACGGGCGCGGAAGATGCCGGAACCATCCTGCCCCGGGGCAAGCCACGGGCTGCTGTTAGATTCGTAGGCACGCCGTCGTTATCCACATACGAGCGGCGTTCAGGTTCAGTCCTGGCGCCGGAGGCCCGGTGATATGCTGACGGCACCGTCGGCACAAGGGGACATAGATGAGGCGCTGCCTGGACTCCATCGTCCTGCTCGTCACAGTGATCGCACTGGCCGGGTGCGGCAGCTCGCCGACAGCACCGGGACGTTTGCCCGGAACACCAGCCCAAACGAGCCCGGCGCCGTTTGATCCAGCCGACGTTTTCGCAAGACTCGCCGGTCCTTATACCCTCACGTTTGAAGCGAACGAGAGCTGTCCGCTCCCACCATCGCTGAAAGCCCTCAGCTATGACGTCGTGCTGAGAGAGTCGCGGTTTCGCTACATTGGGGTTCTCGTGCCAGGTAAGCCTTTCGTCGGCGACCTCTGGGCCCTTGCCAGCGAGGAACAGGGCTTCCAGTTGCGCTGGAACGTGGACTGCGAAGGTGCCGACACCGTTGGATCGACATCGTTCTACCTCTGCGGCGAGGGCGCGGCGATTGCCAGCGAGGGGACGATTTCGGGTGTCCTTGGAGGAACACAGGGACAGGGGTATTTCGATGCAGACCATCGGCCCCTTTGTACGAACGCCGTCCATCGATTTGCATTTCGACGGAGAACTTCCTGATTCAATGAGCCTGGTCCAACCGCCGCAGCCGCCGAAGGTTGGACCGCAGTAGTGTCGGGCGCACACAGGAGGCGAGCATGAACAGCGCTGTTCGTCGTGGGATGGTTGTCGTGCTGCTGATGCTTTCCGCAGGATGCGGAAGCACGGGGCCTGTCTCCCCAACCGAGACCCGTCAACCCGCAGCTCTTCCTCCGCCGGCTCCGCCCCCTGCGAAAATTTTTCCTTCGTTGTCCGGGCCGTCGCGAACCTTCCTCTTCCGCAGCGAACTGTCGTATCGCGTCCGCGACTACACGAAGCAGTCGCGCTTCGTGCTCTACGACAACGGCGCGTTCGTGCTGGAGTACCCAAGTCTCGGCACGAGGGGGTATCGCGGAGGTTACATCGAAGCCAACGGCGTACTCAGCTTCGAGTGGGAGGGCTTTAGCGACGCTGGTCCAAGGGGCGCCACCGGCACACTCAATGGTGATTCACTGACCATTCAGTACAACCTGGTCATGCAGATGACGGACTTCGAGGACGCCGAATACGCGCTGACGCGGTGACCATCGCACCGTAAGGCACGCTCGTGGCACTCGCGGTTCTCCTGAGAGGCGTCAACGTCGGTGGTCACAGGACCTTCCGGCCTGCCACGTTCATCAGGCAGCTGAAGCATCTCGATCCGGTCAACATCGGCGCGGCCGGCACTTTCGTGATCAGACAGCCGGTCACCCAGGCGGAGCTTCGTGCCGAATTCAGTTCCCGGCTTCCGTTTCACGCGGAGATCATGATCTGTCAGGGTCGCGAGATTCTCCGGCTCCTGTCTCAGAATCATTTCGCCGGCCAGCCGATGCGAGCGGACGTCGTACGCTTCGTGAGCGTTCTATCCCGTCGCCCCCGCTCCACGCCGTCGATGCCCGTGCGCCTTCCGTCCAGTGGCAGATGGCTGGTGAAAATCCTCGCGAGCGACAACCGCTTCATCGTCGGCGTATACCGGCGCCACATGAAGGTCATCGGCTACCTCGGCACGCTCGACCGGCTCTTCGGCGTGCCTGTGACCACGCGAAACTGGAATACAGTCACCGCCATCGCGAGGGTCCTGGGCACACGGGGTGGGATGTAGGATCGGCGGCAACCATGGAAATGTGGGCGGCTTCCTGGGCTCGCCGTGGCGCTGAATCGGTCGAGAAACAGCCGAGCACCAGCGAAATGGCGCTGGCGACATACCTGCCCATCATTCAGGAACTGTGGAGAATCGGCGAGGCCGAGGCCGTTCCGCCTCCAGCTTGACGGGTCGCGTGGCACCCGCCCGCGACCCGTCTCGATTGGACCCTCTGACGGCGTATACTTTCGACTTCGAGGAAGCGATAAGCCCCGGTCGGCTCAACTGTCAAGGAGAAGCCCATGGGTTCGAAACGACCTGCTCGACGGGAGTTCCTGAGAAACGGCGCCGCGCTGGCCGGTGGTTTCACCCTGGGGGCCGCAGCACCCGCGATCGGCCAGGCACCGGCATCGCCGCCGATGATCAGGGGCGACGAGGACGGCCAGATCGCCTACGGCGATCGCTCCAAGCACGTGACGTCGGTCCGCATCCCCCACGGCGGCCGGCCGTCGCCCGATAGCTTCGGGCTGACGTTTCATGTGGCAGCGCCGCTGCAGGATTCCGTCGGGGTGATCACGCCATCCTCTCTCCACTACTTCGCGACGACGCGTGGATCCTTCCTGCCGGACATCGATCCCAGTCAGCACAGCCTGATGATCCATGGCCTGGTGGACCGTCCACTGACCTTCACCATGCAGGACCTGAAGCGCCTCCCGTCGGTCACCCGCCTGCATTTCATCGAGTGTGCGGGCAATCGATCGTCGCGCAGGGCGAAGACCGTTCAGGAAACCCACGGCATGACGAGTTGCGCCGAATGGACCGGCGTGCTGCTGTCGACGTTGCTCAAGGAGTGCGGCCTGAAAGGCAGCGCCAAGTGGTTCGTCGCTGAAGGGGTGGAGGAAGTGAAGGGCGCGTCGAGCATGCCGATCGCGAAGGCCATGGACGACTGCATCATTGCCTACGGCATGAACGGCGAGGCCGTGCGGCCGCAGAACGGGTTTCCGCTGCGGCTGATGGTCCCCGGTTTCGAAGGCATCTTCCACACGAAGTGGCTGCGGCGGATCAAGCTGGTGGACCAGTACTACATGAACTACAACGATTTCGGCCATCTCGATCAGGACCACAAGGTCGCTGCGCTCGACTACCAGATCGGGCCGAAATCGGTCATCACATACCCGTCAGGCGGACAGCAACTGCCCGGGAAGGGTTTCTACGAGATCAGCGGGCTGGCCTGGTCCGGCGGCGGCGCGATCAAGCAGGTGGAAGTGTCCACTGACGGCGGCAAGAAATGGAACAAGGCCGAGTTCAAGGGAACGCCTCAGCGTATGGCCCACGCCCGTTTCGCTTATCAGTGGACTTGGGACGGAAACGAGACGGAGCTCCTGTCGCGCTGCACGGACGAGATCGGTCAGGTTCAACCGTTGCGAGCGCAGGTCGCCCAATACTGGAACAAGCCCTTCGATGCCACATTCAGCGTGCCGGGGCTGGACAACAGCATTCAGCCCTGGAGGATCGCGAGTGATGGGAGCGTGACCAATGGGTTTGCTTAGGGAGTGTCGCGTTCTCCCGTTCGTGTTCCTCATGGGCGTCCCCGCGCTGGCGCAGGGACCGACCTACGGTGTGGGCCGCACGCCGACCGCGGAGGAAATCCGCGCCTGGGACATCTCCATCGGGCCCACCGGCGAGGAGCTCCCGCCAGGGCGCGGCAGCGCCAAGGAGGGCGCGCTCGTCTACAGACGAACGGGATGCGCAGGATGCCACGGTGCGACGGGCATCGGGGGCACGGCGCCCATCTTGAAAAGCAAGGATCCTGCAAACCCCAACGTCTGGGCGCGGGGGCGAATCCTGCCGCTTCGCTCGCCGTACGCGACGACAGTCTGGGATTACATCAATCGCGCGATGCCTCTCAATAGAGAGGGGACGCTGAAGCCCGACGAGGTCTACGCGCTCACGGCTTTTCTGCTCAACATCAACGGCATCATTCCCGAGGACGAAGTACTCGACGCCCAGAGTCTGCCGAAGGTCAAGATGCCACTAGGGGATGAGTACGCTTCCCTGCCTGACTGGAAGCCAAGGACGAAGAGGCTGAACGGCTACCCGTACTAACCCTGGGTCGAACAGCACATCTATCGGCGTGTGCGCTCGCCCTCCGAAGTGCCTTGCGGCGATAGCAGCCGAACAATCGGCGCGAGCCGCCAGTCGAATTCTTCCAGCCGCTCGGGTCCGAGCTGCTCTACGGCCCTCAGCGCAGTCGCGGCATCTCTGAGCAGCCCCTCCACGTCAACTCCCTGACATCCCGGCGAGAACGGTGTCAGGTACTGGGCGCCGCGCGTCAGCATGTACACAGTCCCGTGGTGGTTCCTGCGCCGAAGATGGTGAAACGCGACACCGATCTGCAGGATGCCCTGATAGAGGCGGCGCACCTCGCGCGGCTCAGCCCTCCACAGCAGCTCCAGGGTTTCGTGCTGCTCGAAGTATTCGCCGCGGTTGAACTGCGCAATCCCCTCCAGCAGGAGCGGTGGTGGGGATTCGTCGCACTCACGCATGGTTCCGGCAGTTTAGCTGAGCCCTGATTCAGGTACAGCGCGGAGTATGATCCACGCCTCTACCTGCGGGTCCGGAGGGTGTATGTCGCGAGGCCTCAGTTCTTCCGTGGCGGCCGGCGCCGCCGCCATCGTCATCGCGCTGCTCGTAGCGGCCAGGCTGCAACCGACCGGCGTCGATGGGCCAGGGCTGAAGGCGACGATCCGGACGACCGCGCACGGTGTCCCGCATATCACCGCCGACTCTTACGCGGATCTCGGATTCGGGGCCGGGTACGCGTATGCGCAGCAAGCGCTCTGCGAGGTGGCGGGGCGGTTCGTGACCGTCAGGGCCGAGCGATCGCGGTTCTTCGGACCCGACGAACGGGTGCCCGACGGTCCCGGGCGAGCGTCGAATCTCGAGAGCGACTTCTTCTGGCGGAGGATCCTGGACCTCGAGCTTGTCGAAAAAAGAGCTCGCCCTTCCGCCGCCACTCGGGCCGAGCACGGAGCTGCGGCAGCTCCTGTCAGGGTACGCCGCCGGCTACAACGAGTACCTGGCGGCGACCGGCGTCGAGCACCTGCCGGACCCTCGGTGCAAGGGTCAGGCGTGGGTCCGGCCGATCACAGAGAAGGACCTCTACCTCCGGGCGATGCACTGGAACCTGTATCGCAGCGGCGGCAGCATCATCTCGCAGATCGTCGCCGCGGCGCCGCCCGATGCCGGGCGCGCGGCGGACCGTGTCGAGGTTCAAGGCCAGACCGTTCGCCAGGTATTTCAGGAGGAGTTCGAGCGTGCCGACGGCAGCAACATGATCGCGCTGGGTGCCGATGCCACCGACAACGGGCGAGGGATGCTGTTCGCCAACCCACACTGGACGTGGGAAGGCCCTGACCGCTGGTTCGAAATGCACCTGACCATCCCGGGGCGCCTGAACGTGTATGGCATGCAGACCTCCGGCCTGCCGGTCATCCAGACCGGATTCAACGAGCACGTCGCCTGGGCAGGTACTTCCTCGGTCGCCAACCGCTGGACGATCTACGAGCTGAAGCTGGCGCCCGGCCGCCCGACGTCGTACCTGTACGACGGAGCGGTCCGTGCGATGACCCCGCGCGTCGTGCGCGTGGACGCGAAGGAGCCGGACGGCCGGATCGCGCCCCGCGAGCACACGTTCTGGGAGACGCACTACGGGCCGATGCTCGAGGATCGGAACCTCGCGTGGATCGACGGAACGGCTTACGCGATGCGCGACGTGGCGTACACATTCCGGTGGCTCGGCCAGCAGCTGCGCATCAACCACTCCCAGTCGGCGAAGGAGTTGAGCGACTCGGGCAAGGAGTACATGGCCATCGGCTGGCGCAATCTCGCAGCGGCCGACGCAAGCGGTAACGTGTTCTACGGCGATCGAACGGCTGTGCCGAATGTCTCAGATACGCAGGTCAAGGCGTGTTCGACATCGCGGATTGCGAGAGAAGAGCTGCGGCAGGTACTCCCGCATGCTCCTGCTGGACGGATCCCGTTCGGCGTGCGAGTGGGGCGCGGCTGCCGATGCGCCGGTGCCCGGCATCCTGGCGGCGAGCGCGCTGCCGGAGCTGCATCGACGGGACTACGTGCTGCAGTCGAACGACACGCACTGGCTGAACAACCTGCGCCAGCCGCTCGAAGGCTATCCCCTGATCATGGGGGACGAGCGCACGCCGAGAACGCTGCGCACGAGGAACGCCCTCCGCAAAGTGGAAGGCCGGCTGAATGGAACCGACGGCCACCCCGGCACGCGGTTCACGCTGCCCTTGCTCAAGACGATCACAATGGACAATCAGGTCTTCTCCGCCGACCTGTGGCTGCAGGACACCGTAGGGTTCTGCCGGACGATCTCCAGAGGCGCGGACCTCGGTGAAGCGTGTGACGTGCTCGCGGCCTGGGACAGAACCGAGAACCTCGACAGCGCGGGTGCGCTCTTGTGGCGCCGGTTCGTGGAGCATCTCGGATCCGGCGGCAGCCGGCAGGGTGCGATCGACCTGTACACAACGAAGTTCGATCCGGCGGATCCCGTTCGCACACCGACCGGATTGGACGTTCGCAGTCCGCGCGTTTCGACTGCGCTGCGCGCGGCGGTGGCCGACCTGCAGAACTCGAGCATCCCGCTGCGGGCGAGCTTGCGGAACTACCAGTACGCGTTAAAGGGGAACGACCGCATCCCCATCTCCGGCGGCCCCGAGGCGGTCGGCCAGTACAACCGGGCCGACGCGCGAGGCGGATGGGTGCCGGGGGCTGGATACCCCGGCCTCGACTCCGGGGCAAGCTTCATCATGTGGATGCAGTTCACCGATGGCGGACCGGTCGGCGAGTCGATCCTGACGTTCTCACAATCGCCGAACCCAACGTCGCCGCACTACGCGGATCAGACGAGGCTGTGGTCCGAGATGAGAACCAAGCCCATTCGCTTCAAGGAGCACGACATCTCTTCCGACGCGACAGTCGAGACGATCTGCAACGGTTCAGACGCGCGTTGCCAGTAATGCGACGACCACGAACCACGCCACCAAGGACGCCCAAGGTCCAAGGACCAAGGCCCGTCTAATGGCCAAGGCCCAAGGACCAAGGACGACCGTCAGCCAATCTCGGCGTAAATCGCCTGAGCGTTCGTCGGCAGCCGCGCGCCGGTCGGCGCGTTGATGCCGGCGGGCGGCGTCCAGGTCTTCGCGAATTCGTCGGCCGTCTGCCCTGCCTTCTTCGCTGCCCTGGCCGCGTCGAGGAAGCTGCGGTTGAAGTCGGCGAACGACCGCAGGTCGTTGAACGACATCACCGTGCTGTGGCCGGTGATGATTCGGTCGGCAACCTTGCTGAGGGCCGCGTGCGCCTTCATGAGCGTGTCCGGGTACGCGACGCCGCTCGCGCCGTTGTTGCTGTCCAGGATCGGGATCTGGTTGCTCCAGGCAAAGATGTCGCCGGCATGCACGACGCGCTGGGCCGGAAACAGGATCCAGGCATCACCGTTGGTGTGGCCCCGCCCGAAGTAGTAGAGCTCGATCTGCTCCTGGCCCTGGCCCAGCGTGAGCCTGTCGCCGAAGGTGCGCGTCGGCAGGTTCCGGTTGGCGTTGCGCTCGAAGATGCTCGCCACGGGCGGGTTCGGCACCGGGAACCCGGCGACGGGCTTCCAGTTCTTCATGTTCGCCGCCGTGAGCTCGTGGGCGATCACCTCGATCGCCGGGAACTCGACGTTGCCGCTCACGTGATCCCCGTGGCAGTGCGTGTTGATGATGCGCGTCACCGGACGGCCAGTGAGCTGCTTGACGGCGGCCAGGATCGGCGCGCCGAAGTTCGGGTTCTTCGTGTCCACGACCGTCACGCCGTCCGCGCCCAGGAGAAGGGCCGTCGTGCCGCCCCCGCCGCGGAGAAGCACGAGGTTGTCCGTCAGCTTCTCGACCTCCACGCTTGGAGGCGCGGGTGGTTGGCCGGCGGCCGGCTGCTGGTAGGCGGCAATCGTCTTCGCCAGGGGGCCGCCCATGAGCAGCAGTCCCAGCGCATCCCTACGTTTCATACACAACTCCTTGAACTCTCGCTATGAACGCGTCTCGAGCACGTGGAAGCGGGAACATTAGAGCACATGGAACGCGATCACGGTCGAAAAGGGCGGGCAAATTCTGCCCGGCGCGTCGAGCCTGGCGCTAGCCACCAGGGCCATCGTTTGCCATGTACTGCTCCAGGGAGCTGACTGCGTGGCTCAGGTTGTCGACCCTGTCCTCCAGGAGCGCGCGGATCGACAGCAGACCCAGAACAGTGCCATCGCTACTGAGAATGGGTAGGTGGCGCACATGTCCGACCAGCATGGCGTCAATGGCTTCCTCGGCGGTGGTGGTTTCAGTAGCGGTCTTTACATCCGGGGTCATGACTTCGCGCACGGGCGTCGTCCCGGGCGTTCGCCCTTGCAGGACCACGCGCAACATCACGTCGCGCTCGGTGAAGATCCCCTGCAGAACGCCCTTTTCGACAACGGCCACAGCTCCGACCCGGTCGCGGGCCATCATCTGAACGGCGTCCAGAACACTCACCTCCGGCCTGACGATCGGCGGGGGAACGTGCGCAATCTTGAGCAGTGCCATTTCAGTCCTCCCGAAGCACGAAGAGCACGGGTTCCGCGAGACACGTTCCTGTTATTTGACAGTATTGCACTCGGCGAGTCTATGGGCGGCTCGCAACGTCAATGTGACGGCTCCCCTCCCGTTTCCCCTTGGGCATCATCGTCAATTTGGCGATAATCGGCCGGAGGCCGGCGCCTTACCGGCAAGGCCAAGGAGCGTCACATGCGTTTCGTGCTCGTTTCGGGCATCCTCGTCGCGGGAGTGATCACGGCCGTGCCGGCGATGGCGGCCGACGCGCCGACCTTCACCAGGGACGTCGCGCCGATCTTCTACAAATCCTGCATCGAGTGCCATCGCGCGACGATGTTCGCGCCGATGTCGCTCACGACCTACGAGGACGCGCGTCCGTGGCTGAGTTCGATCAAGCGGCGCGTCATGGAGCGGACGATGCCGCCCTGGGGGTCGGACATGCCGCGCGGCGTGTTCCACAACGATCCGCGGTTGACGGACCAGGAAATCCAGACCGTCGTCTCATGGATCGACGGCGGCGCGCCAAAAGGCGACATGGCCGACATGCCGAAAATGCCGGTGCTCGCCGAAGGCTGGACGATCGGCACGCCAGACGCGGTCTACTCGATGACCGAGGATTACAAGGTTCCGGCCACCGGCACGATCGAATATCAGTACATCCGGATTCCGGTGAACCTGCCTGAAGACCGCTGGTACACCGCGGTCGAGATCAAGCCCATCGCACGCGCACATATCCACCACATCATCGCGTATACCGAGCCCTCCAGCGACAAGCCGACGCGCCCCGGCAGCACCTTCGGGCCAACGAATATCACCGGCGTGTCGCCGAACAAACCTGGCCTGGTCTTCAAACCTGGCGTCGCGAAGCTCCTGCGCGGCGGGCACGACATCATCCTGCAGATGCACTACACGACCAACGGCACGGAAGCCGTCGATCGCACCCAGGTGGGGCTCATCTTCGCCAAGGAGCCGCCGAAGCAAATCCACGTGACGGGCCTGGCGGTGCAGCCGCGCATCTTGATTCCGGCCGGCGATCCGAACGCGGAAGTGAAGGCGGTCGCCGAGATCAGGCAGGACACGGTGATGACGAGCCTGACGCCGCACATGCACGTGCGCGGCAAGGACATGACCTACACCGCGTTCTACCCGGACGGCACGTCGGAAGTGCTCTTGAGGGTGCCGAGGTACGACTTCAACTGGCAGATCACCTACGATCTGGCGGAGCCGAAGCTTCTGCCAAAGGGAACGAAGGTCGAGGTCGTAGCCCACTACGACAACTCACCGGGCAACAAATACAATCCCGACCCCACGAAGGACGTGAAATGGGGCGATCAGACGTGGGAAGAGATGATGATCGGGTTCTGGGGTTCAGTGATCGACGCGCCTCCGGCGTCTCAACAATAGTTGACGCGCGAAGGCGGCGATCCTACTTGGGTGTGATTCTCGAGATCTTGTTGCCCTGGATGCCAAGACCCGCCATCAACCCCTTCTGCGCGAAGACGAACGCGTAGATGTCCTCTTTGAGCGTGGTCGTGGTCGTGGTTTTCGCCATGCCCTCGTCGACCATCACGACGCTCGGTCCGACACCCACTTCGAAGCCATTCGCGTTGTCGAGCTGCGAGAGGGCCTTCTCGTTCATGAAGAACATCGCGTAGCCGTATTGTTGGCCGCCAGCCTGGAGCCCAAACGAGGCGCCGGTCGTCTTGTAGTAAGCGGTCGCTTTTCCCGCCTTGAGGAGCGTGCCCTCTCCGTACTGACCACCGATGCCGAGCCCGGCCTTGGTGATCTCGGGAAAGACCAGCACGGCGTGCGCCTGGGACTGCAGGCCCTTGGCCAGCGGAGCGCTCGCGTAAAGGCGCGTCAGAGCTGCTTGCGACTTGCTCGTGAGTTCGCCGGCCGCCGTCTTCCCCTTGTCCTGGGCAATGGATGGCGCGGTGGCAAGAACCATTGCCGCGGCGAGCCGCGCTGCAAATGACAGGTGGACTTTCACTGGCATTCTCCTTAAATGTGCTCGTGCTCAGACCCACTGCGGCGGCGGCGTGATCGTGTCTTGCGGCGTGCCGCCCGGGTCGGGACGACCGGATCCTTCCAAACGGCTGATGGCTCGCACCGTCATGTCGTGGTCGCAGAGAATCTGGCACGACAGCCGCACACCGGTCAGCCCTCGAGCGGCAAGCCGTTCCTTCTCCGCTGCCGTCTGCGTCGTCGGTTCGCCCTCGATGAACTCCACGCGGCAGGTCGTGCAGCGCGCGTTGCCTCCGCAGGCATGCAGAATGTCCACCTTCGCGTCCTGCTCGATGGCCAGCACAAGTCGCCGGCCTTCGGCGACGTCGAACGTTCCGTACCCTTCTACTGTCAGCTTTGGCATGCGCTCATTGTACGGCACGGGTGAAGTGGCGGCTCACCCGGGTGCAGGCGGCCTCGGGGGAACCAGCAGAAAGGGCTGGTCGCGGAGATCGCGGCTGAGGCGCGCGTGCCGCTGACGCCAGGCTTCAAAGCCTCGGGCAATCGTGTCGAGCAGCCGGGCCTTTCTGGATGACGGTTCCAGCTGGGCGGCCCGCTTCAGGAACCCGGCGCCGAGCCCCGCATACCAGCGGATGTTGTGCCGCCCGCGCATCTGGTCCTCGAAGAAACCCGCCAGCACCAGGCATTGAGCACCGGCGGTTTCCATCATCAGGCTGTCGTCGCGCAGCGTCGAGTCCGCCACAAAGTGATCGAAGATCACGCTGAGGCTCGCCGGAACTCCGAGGTCGGCCGTGGCGTGCGTGGACACCTGGGCGTAGTGCGCGAGCACGCTCGCGTTGTAGAGCAGCTCCTGCTCGTCGATACCGGGGCCCGCGATGTCCTTCAGGCGCTGGAAAAAGAATTCCAGCGCCTGCCGTTCATCGGTCGCGAGAAGCTCCCGCAGCGGACCCATGCGTCTCAGTACATCCCTCCCATGCCGCCACCACCGTGCCCGGCGGCCACCGCCTTGTGTTCCTCGGGCGCCTGCGAGATGACGGCCTCCGTGGTCAGCAGGAGCGAGGCGATCGAGGCGGCGTTCTGCAGGGCCGAGCGGACGACCTTCGTCGGGTCGATGACGCCGGCCTGCACCAGGTTCTCGTACTGTTCGGTCTGCGCGTTGAAGCCGTCCTCGCCTGCCAGGTCCTTCACCCGCTGCACGACAATCGCTCCCTCGTGCCCCGCGTTCGTGGCGATCCAGCGCATGGGCTCCTCGATCGCCCGCGCGATGATGTTGACGCCGAGCTGCTCATCACCTTCGAGCGCAAGCGTCTGGAGACCCTTCGCGGCTCGCAGAAGCGCGACGCCTCCGCCAGCGACGATGCCCTCCTCGACGGCTGCCTTGGTGGCGTGCATCGCGTCCTCGACGCGCGCCTTCTTCTCTTTCATCTCGGTTTCCGTCGCCGCCCCAACCTTGATGATCGCGACGCCCCCGACGAGCTTGGCGAGCCGCTCCTGCAGCTTCTCGCGGTCGTAGTCGGACGTCGTGTCCTCGACCTGGGTGCGCAGCTGCTTGACGCGGCCCTCGATGGCTTTCTGCGTGCCTGCGCCTTCGATGATGGTCGTGTTGTCCTTGTCGATTGTGATCTTCTTCGCCTGGCCCAGGTCCTCGAGCTTGACGGACTCCAGCTTAATCCCCAGATCCTCGGTCACCGCCTTGCCGTTGGTGAGGACGGCGATGTCTTCGAGCATCGCCTTGCGTCGATCGCCGAAGCCCGGGGCCTTGACGGCCGCGACCTTGAGCGTGCCGCGCAGCTTGTTGACGACAAGCGTCGCCAGCGCTTCGCCCTCGAGGTCCTCGGCGAGGATGAGCAGCGGACGGCCCGCCTGCACCACCAGCTCGAGCAACGGGAGCAGATCCTTCATGCCGCTGATTTTCTTCTCGTGGATCAGGATGAAGGGATTCTCGAGCACGACTTCCATGCGCTCGGGATCGGTCACGAAATAGGGCGACAGGTAGCCGCGGTCGAACTGCATGCCTTCGACGACCTCGAGCGAGGTCTCGAGCGTTTTGGCTTCCTCAACCGTGATCACGCCGTCCTTGCCGACCTTCTCCATCGCTTCAGCGATGATCCGGCCGATGGTCTCGTCGTGATTCGCCGAGATCGTGCCCACCTGGGCGATCATCGAGCCGCTCACGGGCTTGGACTGCTGCTTCAGCGACGCGACGACCTGCTCGACGGCGGCGAAGATTCCGCGCTTGATGGCCATCGGGTTGGCGCCGGCCGTGACGTTCTTCGCGCCCTCACGGTAGATCGCCTGCGCGAGCACCGTGGCGGTCGTCGTGCCGTCTCCAGCCACGTCCGATGTCTTGCTCGCGACCTCGCGCACCATCTGCGCGCCCATGTTTTCGAGGGGATCCGGCAGGTCGATCTCTTTCGCCACCGTCACGCCGTCCTTGGTGATCGTGGGCGACCCGAAGGACTTGCCCAGGATGACGTTGCGGCCCTTTGGCCCGAGCGTGACCTTCACGGCGTCGGCGAGTCCGTTGACTCCGCGGAGAATGGCCTGTCGCGAAGCGTCGCCGTACGTAATCAGTTTTGCCATCTTCAGCGTCCCTTCCGCGTAACGGCCTTGGCGGCCGTGGCCGTTGCGGCGCCGGCATCCTCGATGGCGGCGAGCACTTCGTCTTCCTTCATGATCAGGTAGTCCACCCCGTCGAGCTTGATCTCCTGCCCGGAGTACTTGCCAAAGAGGATGGTGTCGCCCGCTTTCACGTCGAGCTTCACTCGCTCGCCGTCGTCGTTCACTTTGCCGTCGCCCGCCGCGATCACGGTGCCCCGCTGCGGCTTTTCCTTGGCGGAGTCCGGGATGATGATGCCGCCAACCTGCTGTTCGCCTTCATCGAGGCGCTGGACGAGAATCCGGTCGTGGAGTGGTCTGACTTGCATGAAGTTGACTCCCAACTGTGCTGAAACGGGGTGGACGCATTCTTTCGCCCGCGGAGGCTGCAGAGACTGCGGCGCCGCTTGACGGAATCGAATCGAGGAAATGAGACGCGACTTGATGAGGGCTGTGGCTCGAGGCCGGCTCGCGTCCAGCGGGGGGCGCAGGTACTCAGGAAGGTGGTGCTTGGTGACTATACGCTCTCACAGTGGCAATAGCAAACGGTGATGAACGCCCCCGGCGTCGTCTGTCCGAGAAATCTATTGAGCCTTCACGTACTTCCGCAAGTTGTTAAAGCCGACGTCAGCGGCGTAGATGCTCCCCTGATCGTCGACGGCAATGCCCGATGCCGAGGTCCCGCTGTCTGGCATCTTGCTCAAGTCGCCCGGATCCGGGATCAAGTACTTCAGCTCTCCCGTGATTGCGTGACCGACTACGATGGCCCGATTGTTCGGACCTCCGCCGGGTTTCATTACCGAGCCGGAGACCGAAGCGTCCAGGTATGTTGCTCCAACATAGATGTTGTCGCTCTTGTCCACATACACGGAACTGGGCTGGCCGAACTGCGGCCAGGCGGCAACGAAGACGCCTTCCTGGTCGAACACCTGAACGCGATTATTCAGGCGATCGGCGACGTAGACGTAGCCCTTTGAGCCGCCGACGTAGAGATCGTGAGGGTCCCTGAAGTTCCCGGGCTCCTCGCCACTGCGTCCCCATGTCTTGAGGAACGTGCCGTCGCGCGAGTACTTGACGATGCGTGCCGTGTTCGATCGGTTGCGGAAGTGACCGTCCGAAACGAAGATGTCGCCGTTCGGGGCTATGGCGACTCCTGTTGGCCGATCGAACAGATAGGGACCAATCCCACCAACGCCGGGCGTGCCAATCGTCAGCAGGTTCTCGAGGCTGCTTCCCCGTGGGCGCAGCTTGAAGACCGTCTGCCCCATCGGCCGGCCGCCCGCATCCTTCGCCGGCACACCGAGGATGACCTCCTCGTCGTTGGTGTCCGTCGTCCAGATGTTTCCCTCCTGATCCACCGTGAATCCATGTGGGTGGGCAAAGAGGCCCGCTCCGAAGCTTCGCAGCAGTGCGCCGGCCGCGCTGAACTCCAGGATCGGCGGGTTGGCCTCGCCCCGATTGAGGCAGGTGGCGTCGCCGTTCGGCTGATCGTTGAAGCAGCGGTGGAAGATCCAGACATTACCGCCGGGCGCGACGTGCACACGAATCACCTCGCCCCACTTCCGTCCGTTCGGACCCTTCATGATGGCCGGCAGCGTGGGCCAGCCAGGCACCAATCGATAGGGATTGGGTAGCGTTGGTTTGGGGACAGGGGGCATGCCGCGCTCCTGGGCCCGCACGGGCAACCCACTGACGAGGGCCGCCATGACCAGGAACTGAAGGCCGGCACGTGCTGCGTGGGTCATATCGAACCCCTGAACGGTGGTTACCGGATCACTCGGCTGGATGGAGCCTCAGCTCGAACAGGTCAGCGCCTTCTTGGGATCGTGGGAGTAGATGGACACCATCTGCCATCCCGTCGCGTTCTTGAGCAAGGTATAGGTCCACCCGAACTCGGCCATCACGTTGCCGTTGGTCAGGTATCGAACGCCGCGCCCGCTCACAACGGCTACAGTCGGCGCCAGAATGCAGACGTTGCGCCCGGCCATCGGCATCTGAGAGCGCGCGTACCCTCCCGCCAGCATGGTCTTCCGAGTCTGTGGGAAGGCAGACCGGAGCTGTTCGACTGTCGAGTGCCCCTGGTTGTTCAGCTGTCCAAACGGATGATAGACGCGCGAAGCCAGCTGATCGATCTCGCCTGCCGACCACAGTTGCCAGTATTGGTCCATGAAGGCGTTGACTTCCTTCGTGAGGACCTGCTCGTCAATCGTGGAAGTCTGCTGTGCGAACGCCGAGGCGCTCATCGCCACCACCATCCAAAGGGTGCTCAGAAACTGGCGTCCGAACATGTGCATCTCCTTGCCCACCCGTTTTCCCCAGGCGGTCCACTGCGGCTTGATTGTAAGAGATGATGGCCTCCGTGGTCAGCAAGACTGAGGCAATGCGAACGCGAACGGATCGAATCCCGCTGCTCAGGCTAGAATCGTTCGGCTTCCCTGTGGTGCCTCGCACTCGATTCGGACCGTGGCTCAATTGGATAGCGTTGTGACGACTCCGCGCCGGAGGGTGATCGCCTGGGCGATTGTCCTCGGGCTGATCCTGCTCTTCCGCCTTCTGTACGGGCTATCCAGCGAGCTGTTCTTCGAAGACGAAACGCAGATCTTCCTGTTGGGCCTCAGGTACTACGCGACCGGGATCTGGCCCTATTTCGGCGCGGACGTGGTCTGGACCGAGAGCGAGATTCCCGGCGCCCTGCAGGCGCTGCTCGTCGGACTTCCCTTCCACGTGCTGCCGGTGCCGGAAGCGCCGTACGTGCTCGTCAACCTCCTGTCGATGGCTGCGCTCGCGGCTTTCGCCTGGTACATCACCATGCGCCTGCCCACGCTGCCCCGGTGGCTTGTCTGGGGCTGGCTGACAACGCTGCCGTGGACGCTCGAGTTCTCGGCGCACATCATCAATCCCTCCTACCTCCTCGCGCCGGCCCTCGTGTTCTACATCGGCTTTTTCGAAGCGGTGCCGGCGTTTCGCCTCGGCAAAATGCCGGCGCCGCTGGCCTTCGCGCTGATGGGCGCCGCGGTGAGCTGGGTGCTGCAGATTCACATGTCGTGGCCGCTGTTGATGGCGCACGCGGGCATCGCGTGGCTCCTGGCCAGGCAGCGCGGCGTGCGGTCGATGACGGCCAACGCGGCGGGGTTCGCGGCTGGATTCCTGGTGTTCGCCGTACTCCTGATTCCGACCTTTGTCGTCTTCGGCCAGGCTGGGTCCGGCGGGACCTTGAGAAACCTGCGCCCGCACTGGGTCAGCCCCTGGATCGCCGTCACCATCCTGGCCCGGCTCTTTTCGTTCGCGAGCCACGAGATCTGGCGGTTCATCGCGACAGACGATGGTAAGCGGTGGGTGTTCCTGCTGCGCCACGTGTGGATCATGCCGATGGCCATCGTGGTCTGGCTCGCGGGCATCTGGCAGCCGATCTGGATGCTGCGCGAATGGTTCCGCTCGGATTCGCCCTTTCCCGAGTGGCGGGCGCTCCGGATGCTCGTGGCCGGGACCCTCGCGCTCGTCTACGCAAGCTACTGGTTCGTGCTGGAGCCTTCACAGGCGCACGCCTTCTACGTCGTCGCACCGGTGGCGTTCATGTTCGCGGCCTATTGCTGGACGTTCGTGGACTCGCCGCGGTGGCGGACCGTGGCGGCCGCCGTCCTCGCCTTGAACGTCGCGTTCCACGCCGCTCAGGGCTACCTCCAGGCACCCATGAAGTCTCTCTATCGCAACCGCGAGGTCGTCGCGACCGCGGTTCGGCTCAAGCAGCCCGAGATGTTCGCGCATCGCCGGCCGTTTGCGCGGGCCGGAGGTCCGGCGGCTCTCCAGGATCCGTCGAGACCGTACCGACCGCCATCGGGATGTCCAGCTGTCCGACACGCAGCTCTCCAGGGGACCCTTCGGAGCCGCCCTCTGGATGGTGACGCTGCGCAACAGCAACCCCCGCGTCGCCTATCGCGACGTGTTGTATCGCACGCGGTACCTGGACGGGAGCGGACAGCTGGTCGTCGAGCAGAACGATCGTATCGAGGACGTCTTCCAGCCCGGAGCGGTCGTGCGGCTGGAAGTGAACGACGGGCTCGTCACCAGGCCGTTTGCGACGGCGATGATCGAAGTGCTCGACGCCGAAGCCCTGCTGCCGCTCCCATGAGGTGAGGGGGGCCACGCGTTGCAGTCACCGGCTAGACTGCAAAAGGGGGACGCCATGAGACTGGACACCGATGGGCCTGCGCCGGATCAACCCTCAGAGCCAGACGCCGAGACGGAGAACGCCTTCCCGGACGAGCATCTCGACGATCGGGACGCCGACGCGATCGACCTTGACGAAGACGAGACGGTCGCGGAAGAAGAAGACGAGGAAAGCCACGCCGGCGCGGTGTAAAGTCACAGCGATCCGTTGCGACTCTACTTCGCCGGCGTCGGCATCGCCTGCCTGATTGCCGCAGTCTGGTTGACAGTGCGGCGCGTCCGCGTCGTGTGGAGCGGGCGGATCGCCGTCGGCCGCGTCGTGGCGTTCGAAACACGCACCGACGAGGAATCCGTTTCTTATCTGCCTGTAGTTGCCTTTGTGGACGAACACGGATCCCAGCGCCGGTTTACATCCGTGGCTGGTGGCTCACGGCGCCCCGCCATCGGATCAGCAGTCACGGTTCGGTACCTGCGCGACGATTCGAATACCGCATACGTTTCGTCGTTCCTGCACATGTGGGCAGCGCCGCTGGCCTTCGCGATCCTCGGTGTTGTCGCGCTTCTGGCAAGTGCTCGCGGGTGATCGCACCCACCTGACCTTCCTGACCTTCCTGACCCTCCCGACCTCTCGCTCTAGGGCCGTTCCGTCAGCGTGACTTCGCACTTCATGTCGAGCGCGAAGCGGCCGCGGGCGCGCGGCACGATGCGGATGTTCGGGCAGCGCTGTTCGAGCCGGCGCCGCAGCAACAGCAGCCGGGTCTCCAGGTTGTCCTTCCACTCGGGCAGGTTCAGGGTCTTGTCCAGCCTGAGCTCGCGATTGGTGAACTCGGTGCGTCCCTCGCGTTGCAACCGCAGAAGCTTCCAGAAGATACGAGCCGGCAGGCTGCGAATGAGGTACTCCCCGTCGACCATGATGAGCTCGTCGCCACCGTAAAACTCGATCTCATGGTGCCGTCCGGGCGTCACTCCCGGGAGCGCGTCTCGCGTCGGAGTAGCGGGAGGCTCTGGTTCGGCGGCCTCGGACCGCTCGCGCCACAGCATGTTCTGGATGGCGATCGCGAGGTAGCTGCCGAGAAGCTCGATGGCGGTCTTGTCTTCCTCGTGGAAGCGATAGGGCACCTCGCTCTCGATGCACAACACACCGACCAGCTCGCCGCGCACGAGCAGCGGCACGCCCAGCTGGCTTTCCGGATGTGACAGCCCCGGCATCGGGATCTGTCGATCCTGGGGGCAGAGGCCGGCTTCCTCCGCGCGCTTACGGACAGCCAGCGCGTACAGCATCCCGCGCATCAACCCCGAAATGCGAATGGGCTTGCGCGCCTCCGCGACCATCCCGGCGATCCCCTCGCCGAAACGCGCCTCCGCGCCCGCACCGATCTCGCCGTATCCACGGCTGGCGATGGTCACCAGCACGCCGTCCTGCTCACCCGGCAGGAGGATCATCGACTGCGTAAAACCAAAGACCTTTTCGATGCCGGCCAGGATCGAGTCGAGAAGCTGTTCGAGAGAATCCGCCGACTGGATACACGAGGCCAGGTCCTGAAGGGCGCGAGTGGTGAACACCGCGTCGGCCGGCGCGTGGCGGGCGGCGACCGCATGCTGCATCGGGGCCTCCTCTGGCGCCGCGTCGACGGCCAGCACTTCGTAGATGTCGGCTGCCAGCAGCTTGAAGATCCCCTTGAGCCCGCTGTAGGAGGCGATCGCTTCGATGCGCAGGGCCATGCGCTCGAAGATCGGACCCGAGGTCTCCGATCGCACGAAGTGCAGCTTCAGCCGCCAGCATTGCCCGGTGTCGGGATCAATCACACACACCAGGCCCCGCGGATTCTCGGCAATGTTGCGGCGGCTCTTGTTGAAGAACTGAAACGAGAGCGCCACGTGATCGGCGTCGACATAGTCCACGTGGCTCAAGTACGCCACGTTCGGGATCCCGTCGGCCGAGCAGGTGAACAGCGTGGCCGGAAACAGCCCCTGGAAGCAGGGGGCCATCGCCTCGAGTCCCAGGCTCATGGCAGCGGCGCTCCTGCGCCCGGCCCCGGCGTCTGGCTGAAGAGCGCGGTCACGCGCATGCGGACCGCAATCGCCGGCCAGGTCTTCCAACCCTCGGTCGCCTTCGCCGGAAAGCCGATCGTGCCAAGCTGGGCGAGGAACCCGTTCCACTGGCGGTCCACCAGCTCCCGGTCCCCGGCTGCGGCTGTGCGCGCCTCGACGAACTCGCCCTTGATCTGGCAGGCGCGGTCGTCGCTCGGGCGCCCGAATCCGAGCGACATCTGCCGGTTGGCCTCGAGGTCGGGAACGATGCGATCGGCAGCCGCTGCCGACAGGTACGCCGTCATGTGCGTCCCGTCCGCGTCGACTCTCACCGCGGTCACCCGCGCACCGTTGGCCTCGAGGGCGGCATTGCGCGTGGCGATATGGATCGACAGGCCGCCTTCTACAAACGCGGCGAGTTCGGCGTCAATCATGGAGGGAGGTCTGTCCTTAGGAACATTTTAGGCTATCGCTAGGAAACACTTAGCGTCCAGCCACCCCCGGTCTCGGCGACGATGTCCTCGTCAAGTTCTGGAGGTGACAAATGAGAGTGACGCGTTCAACCCTGATGATTGCTGCCCTGTGTCTCGCCCCCTTCGCCGGCCTGTTTGCGGTCGCGGTCGCCGGAACGCCGCTCCCTGGCGCGCGGTCGTCGTCGGACATGGTCAAGCGGGGCGAGTACCTGGTCACCGTCGCCGCCTGTCATGACTGCCACTCGCCGAAAATCGACGCGCAGATGACGGTGGACGGCGGTCGCTTGCTCTCGGGCCGTCCTGAAACGACCTGGCCCCCGGCGCAGGCGAACACCGAAGTGCGCGCCTCGCTCGATTTGACGGCCTGGGCGGGCCCGTGGGGGAACAGCTACGCCGCCAACCTCACGCCCGATCCCGAGACCGGCATCGGCGCCCGCTACACCGAGGCGGCATTCGTGAACACCATTCGCAGCGGAAAGAAGCCGGAGGGCGAGCCGCTGCTGCCGCCGATGCCGTGGACGGTCTATCGGAACATGACGGATGAGGATCTGAAGGCGGTCTACGCGTATCTGACCACGCTGAAGCCCGTGCGAAACTTCGTCCGTACCGCGCCGGCGGCCGTGACGACGCAGGACTGATGGCTGGGTCGGGAGGGTCGGGTGGGTCGGGCAGGTCAGGCAGGTCAGGTGGGTCGGGCAGGTCGGGCGGCTCGGGCAGGTCACCCTCCAGACGCCTGGCCTTCCTGACCCACCTGACCCTCCCGACCTGATATGCCAGCTCGCTTAGTCCGCTGGCTCAATCTTGAATACGCCGCCGTCGACCTCTTCGGTGAGCAGATAAATCAGGCCATCGGGGGCCTGCCGGATGTCACGAATCCGCTGCTTCAGTTCCGGGAGGAATGTCTCCCGTCGCGTCTCCCACATCTTGTCGTTGAAGACCACGCGTTCCACGCCGGTCGCGCCGTTGGTCCGGCCGCGCACGATGCTGCCGGTCATCAGGTTGCCCTTCCATGCGGGGAACTTGTCGCCCGTGTAAAACAGGAGGCCTGACGGCGTGATGCCAGGCAACCACACGAGCAGGGCCGGCTCGATCCCCGGAGTGGCCGGGCTGCCCATCGGCGAGGAGTCGTTGTTGCGCCCGTACCCGTAGTCGGGCCATCCGTAGTCCCCGCCCGCCTTGAGGATGTTGACCTTGTCCCCACCGTACGGCCCCAGCTCCACATGGAACATCTCGCCGGTCACCGGGTGAGGCGCAATGCCAAAGTGATCCCGGTGGCCGATCGAGTAGATCTCCCCACGAGCCCCGGGCTTGCCGACAAACGGATTGTCGGGCGGCACCGTGCCATCGTCGCGAAGGCGAATCACTTTGCCGTAAGCGGTGTCGAGCTTTCTGGGATCGTTCCCTCCGGGCTGACGCCCGCCGGCCCCGCTGATCGTCATGTAGACCGTGCCGTCGGGCGCGAACGCAATGCGCGACCCGCCCGCGAGCGTCGGATCGCTGACATACAGGTCCTGTACGCCTCCGAGCGATCCACCTTCGTAACGGCCCCGGGCGAGCACCATCGTCGTGCGTGCCTGGTCGACCGGCTTGGCATAGCCGAAGTAGATCCACTTGTTCTCGGCGAACTTCGGGTGCATGGCCAGGTCGAAGATCCGGCGATTCTCGGGCAACCCGGTGAGTGGTTTCGGGTCGAGCACTCCCTTGCGGATCGCCCGGATCTCGCCGGCGTACCGCATGCTCACGAGCATGTCGCCGTCGGGCAGGATGAGGAGGCTCCACGGACGGTCGAGCCCTCTCGCCACTACGGAAACGCGCACCTTGTGTTGGTACGTGTCGAATACAGCCGGGAGTGCGGGGAGCGGATAGCCCCCTCGGCCCTGGCGTCCGGTCGGTATCGGCGAAGCAGGTGGTGCCGCCCCTCTCTGACCGGAGGCCGGGGGTGCATTCTGCGCAAGGCCCGACGCCCCGGCGAGGATAGCGGTCGCCATGGCGACCACAAGATTCGAGCGAGTACGCGACATCATCGACAGCCATCCTTGCTGTAGAAGAGGACCTTGCCGTTGTCTGATAACACCGCGGCAACGCTGTTTATTCACTGGCGTTATTCACTGGCGGCGACGACCGGTGAGGACCGCCGGCCCCTGACTGGAGGCCACAAACCTTTATCGACGTCGGACGATACCACTGTCGCGCCTTTGACGGTGGGACTGGCCGCGCTGCCCGCCGAATGATGGTCCGGGCAGCGCGCTTCGGGTCAAGCCACGAGGATCTGCGTCCGCAGCGGCTACTGCTTCGTGACGACGCCGCAGGCGATGCGCGCGCCCGCCTTGCCATCCGGATCCGTGGTCATATCATCCGGGCCGGCATGAAGGATCAACGCGGTGCCTCCGCCTGCGAAGAGCGAGGAGGCATCGGTGCCAAGTGAAGCGGCCGTCGTGTTTACTGTCGTCCGCACCGTACCCTCTGGAGAGATGGTGATGTTGTTCATGTCGCCCGCGTGGGGGCCATCCGGATTCTGCAGACCATGCTTCTTGCTGGCGGGGTTGAAGTGCCCGCCCGCCGATTCGAACTGGGGACCTACGCAGCTGGCGTTCTGGTGGAAGTGAATGGCGTGGGGACCAGGCGTCAGACCCTTCAAATCCAGTTCGACCTGGACGCCGCCAGCGCCTTTCGCAGTGATCGTCGCCGTCCCGACCGGCTGCCCCTGTGCGTTCTTCAGCTCCGCCTTCGTCGATCCTTGCGCCATCGTCAGGCCGGTCGCCGCCATCAGCGCGGCGCCAATCATCAGTGTCTTGCTCGAAGCAGTCATCGAAACCCTCCGTGGCTCGAGTTCAGCCTCGAGCGTTTCGGGCTCATCATGGCCCTGACACGATTCTGTCGAGCATTTCGCGTACCAGGTTTTCTGTATGGCCGGGCCGGATGGGTTCGACAACGATCTCGCTCCCGCTGTTAAGCTGATGGCCGTGAGCAAAAACAGCTCCCAGCCAAAATGAGTTGTCCCAAGGTGTTCATAGTGATGGCTCTTCTGCTCAGCGTCGGAGCAGGTTGTGAACAACCCGCTCCATCGGCGAAACCGATCTGCGCGATCGACATGGGCAGCAACAGCTTCCGCCGCATCGTGGGCTCATTCGAGAACGGCCGGTATCAACAGATCGCGATCGAACCAATCACGGTCGGGGTGGGCGACGATGTGTCGATCTACGGACGGATCAGCGACGAGAAACTGGCCGAAATCGATCGGGTGCTATCGCGATTCCGGGCTGCCTGCGAGGCCGATGGCGCGGCGCCTGTCGTCGCGGTCGGCACCGCGGCTTTCCGCGACGCGCCGAACGGACCACAGGTCGTGGAGCTGGCCGCGCGGCTCGGCATTACGATGGAGATCGCCACGGAGACGCGCGAGGCCCAGCTGGCCTACCTGGTTGGATCCCTCGGCCAGGATGGTTTTGCGGTCGTCGACAACGGGAGCAGGAGCATCGAGCTGGTCGCACGCGCGCGGGGTGAGACGCAGAGCCTTGTCCTGGGCCTGGGCTACCGGATCGCGTACGAGACGTTTTTTGCCGCCGCCCCCGAGCCGGGCCGTGCGGCGGCAGCGTTCCGCAACAGGCTGCTGCAGGATGCCGCTCGCGCGTCGTTCATGAAGGGGAAAAGCAAGCTTGTTGGCGTCGAGTTCGGAGAAATGGCGGAGGCGCTGTTCGAGCCTGGTCCCGTCGAGGGACGGGTGTTCACCCTGGCTGTTCTGAAGCGGCGGCTCGAGCAGATTACGGCGGCCACCGCAGCGGAGTTCGAGGCACTGAAGAGACGGCACAAGGATCTCGACCGCGCCCTCCCGCGGTTGGTCGCCGCCATCACCTTCATGGAGCAATTCGGCTATGCCGAACTCGAGCTCACGAGCCGCGAGCTCGGCGCCGGCCTAATCATCGAGGCTGGATTGAGGCGCTGACGGCAGCCCGAGCGCTCTGACAGCCCCACACTACTGCTGCCGACTGCCGATCCTGACGGCGCCGGCGTGGGAAGAACTGCCGCGCGGTCGAGCGTGTTCACCCCGTCGATGATTCTGGCGAAGGCGCGCCCCACCGCCTCGAGGCCCGCAGGTGGCACGATCTCGGGCACGTCGTGATCGGTGTGCTTGATCTCGGGCGAATGGATCAGCTGAACCGACGGGGCCAGCAGATCGATCTGCCCGATTTCGCCCGACGCTCCCGGATCCATGTCTCCCACGACATTGACGCCGAAGGTCCGGTAGGCGCCGAGCACGATGTCGAACAGCTGGCGGCTGCCGTTCACCCACCAGCGCCGCGGAGCCACTCCCGTCGTGTCGCGCAGGCGGACATTCCAGTTGAGCGTCTGGGCGGCCGCCACGTGCTCGCAGTTGATCATGAGCGCGGTCTTCGTCATCAGATCGGCGCGCTCGTTGCGCAGATACGGCGAGTTCGGGGAGCCGATGTGGTGGCCGGCGGTGCCGATGAACACGATGTTCCGCCGCCGCTCGGCGCGCGGCACCTTCGCAAAGTGCTCGGCCAGGGTGAGCATCACCGAGATGCCCGACGCGTTGCCGAGTGCCGCGTCGAACCAGCCGTCCATGTGCGCGAGCACGAGAACGTTCTCGTCGGTCGTGCCTGGCAGCATGCCGTAGATGCTCGGCGACTTCAGGCCCGATCGCATCTCCGTGGTGAGACGCATCTTCAGCCTGGTCGAGCCGGCAGCGATCTGGTCACGCAGCAACTTCCCGTCCTCGAAGCCCACCCAGAAGGCCGGGATCTTCACGTCGCTCGAGTACACGGTGCGGCCGAGGCTCTGCCACACGCGTAGTTGTTGTAGTAGCCCCAGATCCCGACAATCGCCACCGCGCCCGCGTTTACGGCCCTGCGAATCGAGCCTTCGATCACCGCTGACTGGCCCATTTCTCCGGGCGCGAGCATCGTGTGGATCACCGCCGCCTTGCCTCGGACGTCGCGCCCGGCGAAGTCGGCCGCGGTACCCAGGCCGACCCAGACCGCCTCGACGTCGAGTTCGCCCGAGATGGGCACCGAATGCAACGCCGGCAGGAGCGTCTTGAACGTTTGCATCTTGCCGGCCCCGGTAGCGGCAAGGCTCCAGTCGATCGGGAACCATGTCGGCGGCAGGTCGAATTTCTTCCGGTGGATGTCAGTCATCCCGCGACAAACGGACGCGCTGGCTGCCCCTGCGCTGCCAGCGCGGCGGTCAGGGCAAGGGCCGGGCAGTACTGCCGGGATTGCCCACCTGCGGCTCGGGTGTAGCGGCCACTTGAACACGGCGACCTCCATCGGGGTTAGCGAATTTGCCGCCAAGAATCGGAGCGGTTCAACTTATCATCTGGCAGTCGAGCCCGTGGACGCAGACACAAGGAGCGAACACATGTGCGATCAGGATCACTTTGAGGACGACCGGCAGGAGTACGAGGCGCGCGGCTTGGTCACGCGGCGGGAGTTCAGCGGCGCGATCCTGGGAACGGGCCTCGCCTTTGTGCTGCCCCAGGTCCTGAATGCCGTCGCCGTCACCGAGTCGGACGTCACCGTCACGACGCCGGACGGCACCGCCGACTGCTACTTCGTGCACCCGGCGACGGGCACCGGGGCGGCCGTGCTGTTCTGGCCGGACATCTTCGGGCTGCGGCCGGCGATGCGCCAGATGGGCAAGCGGCTCGCCGAATCAGGCTATTCGGTGCTGGTCGTGAACCCGTTCTACCGCGTGCAGAAAGCCCCGACCGCTCCGGCCGGCGCCAAGACCGAAATCAAGGCGCTGATGCCGCTCGCGCAGGCCCTGAACGAGACGACCCACATGACCGACGCGAGGGCATTCATCGGCTGGCTGGACAAGCAGCCGTCGGTGGCCACCAACCGGAAGGTCGGGCACGCAGGGGTATTGCATGGGCGGCCCGATCTCGTTCCGCACGGCGGCCGCGATGCCCGACCGTGTCGGCGCGGTCGCCTCGTTTCACGGTGGCGGCCTCGTGACCGCTGCGCCAAACAGCCCGCACCTCCAGGCCTCGAAGACCAAGGCCCAGTTCCTCATCGCCATCGCCGAAAACGATGATGCGCGGGCGCCCAAGGACAAGGACGTGTTGAAGGAGACGTTCGCCGCCGCGAAGCTGTCGGCGGAAACCGAAGTCTACGCGGGCGCGCATGGCTGGTGCCCGCCGGATTCCGGTGTCTACAACGAGGCGCAGGCCGAGAAGGCCTGGACGCGTCTGCTCGCGTTGTACGGAAAAGCACTCGCCTGAAACGGGGAACAGAGAACCGAGAACAGGGAACTGGTTGCGGCGTCAGGTTGGTGCGCACGCGCACCAACCGCGCCTCAGCTGGGCGCCGCAAGATCACGCCGCGGAAAGACCACCAGCGCCCACGACATCCCCGCCACGATCACACCCAGCAGAACCGCCAGGTCGAAGAGCGAGATCGACCCGGTCAGGATGGCCTTTGCCTTGAGGTAGTGGAAGAGCGAATAGGGCTGGAGGTGTTCGGCGGAAGGCCAGAGCGAGCCCAGCACCTCCAGCACATACATGACGATCACCGCTGCCAGCGTGCAGCCCATGGCCGGCGGCAGCCGGTCGAACGACACCGACGCCGCCAGCGCGATCGATGCAAACGCGCCAAATAACAGGACGCTGTTGAGCCAGAGGAGCGGGAGCGTCGCAAACGCCAACTCACCGGCGACCCCCGCAAACGTCGCCCCGCTGACACTGCCAGCGAGCAACGCCGCAATGGCGATGGCGATGAAACCGAGCGAGGCACCGAGCAGGCTCACGTAGAACACCTGGCGCGAGAGTGGGCGTGACAGGGCGACTTCGAGTGTCCCCCGCTGCCGCTCCCCGGCGACAGCCGACGCCGCGAACCCTACGGCAAACACCGACGTGAGGATGATGGCGATGGGATGGATGAGGCCGAGGGCTATCGACCCCTCGAGACTGAACACATCCCCGCCGCCAAAGCGCGCAAACTGCTCGGGCAGCATCCCGCTGTCGAGCAAGACGCCGAACTGAACGCCGAACCTCGCATAGATGACCGGCAGCAGAAAGCCCCAGGTGGCGAGCGCCGCGGAGACGAGCGCCAGCCTGGTGCGCTGCAAGCGCCAGGTGTGCCGCAGGAGCGCGCCGTTCATGCCGGCTCGGCCTCGTGATAGAACTCGAGAAAAGCCTCCTCGAGGCGCGCGGGCTCAACGGTGAGGTCCACGATCGACGCGTCCGCCAGGGCAGCGAGAAACGGCTTCATGCTTCCCTCGACGTGGCAGTTCAGGCGCCCGTCCCCGAGCCGCACGTTGGTCACGCCTGCAACGGCCTCGAGCCGCGGCGGCGGGCCGTCGTACCGGATCTGGACGTTGCGCTTGCGCCGCGCCAGTAGTCCCGCCATCTCCTCCAATGCCACGAGACGTCCCTGCCGGACAATGGCAACGCGGTCGCAGACGCGTTCCACCTCCGAGAGAACATGCGAGGAAAAGAAGACAGTGCGCCCTTCGGCCTTGAGCGTATCGAGGATGCTGTAGAACGCGCGCTGCATCAGCGGGTCGAGCCCTTCGGTCGGCTCGTCCAGAATGGCCAGCTCGGGATCGTGCTGAAGCGCCTGGATGATCCCGACCTTCTGCCGCATGCCCCGCGAGTAGTCGCGCACCAGCCTCTTCAGCGTCTGCGGGGAAAGCTCGAGCCGTTCGGACCACTCCGCGCGCCGCGCGGCTGGTCGGCCGCTCAGGGCGCCGAGGTAGTCGAGCAGCTGCTCTCCGGTCAGCGTGTCGTACAGGGCGATGCCGCTCGGCAGATAGCCCAGGCGGCGGCGAATCGCCACGCTGTCGCGGACCATGTCGAGGCCGAGCACGCGGCCCTGGCCGGAGGTCGGGTGGAGAAAGCCAAGCAGCAGCCGGATGGTCGTGCTCTTTCCGGCGCCGTTCGGTCCAAGGAACCCGAAGACTTCGCCTTCGCGCACGGCGATATCGAGCGATTCGAGCGCCCGGATGGGTGGCGCCGACGGCCGGAAGCGACCCGGGAGGAATCCGGGCCAGCCGGACCGCTGTCCGTAGGTACTTCGTGAGACCGGCAGTCTCGATCGCAGGCAACGCGGCCCCATTCTATCGGGCTGCTGCCGATCAGCGCGTGCGGCCGACACGCGGGCTGCTGCCCACCTGCTCGTAGAGAAAACCGTCGCTGTTGCGCTGCAGGCGGCGGACGTAGGCCGTGCGGCTCCGGTCGCGCGCACGGCTGCCGGTCACAAGGAGCCGTTCCCCCACCCTGAACGTCTCGGCGCTCATCCCGACCGCCGCGAGCTCCCGGAGGTTGTCGAACTCGAGCCTCCAGGGCTCACTCTGCCCGCTGGCAGAGGTCGCCTCGATCTCGACAAACGGGTGCGGATTCACGTAGTGGAACGCCGTGACGACGCCGTCCAGTGTGACGGGCTGGTTGGGGTCGTACATCGCCGTAATCGCGTGGTGAGCGGTCACACCCGTCTGGCTCGCCGCAGCTGCAGCGACAACAGCCAGGCCCGCGAGAACGCGCCGCATCACAGGTCGATTCTAGACCGCGATCGCCTGATCCGGACGCGGCCATTTCGCTTAAGATGACCACCCATTGAGGTGGTTCATGACGCCGAGAGTCACTGCGCTCTGTCGCTTCCTTTTGCCCGTCCTGCTGGTGGCCATCCTCTTGGTGAGCGCCAGGTCCACTCCGCTCGCTCAGGCGGGGGCACAACCCGCTGCCGCACAGCCGTCGGCCACGGCCTGCCCGGGTCAGCAGATGGCAGTGCAGGCGACGGGCGTCTACACGCCGCAAACCATCCCGGAGATCGTGATCAACAAGCAGCCGGCGCCCGGCGCCATCTGGCAGCCCGGCATGCGCTCGTACTGGCACTGCCACGGCGGCGGCGGCCAGATCATGATGGTCCACCAGGGCGTGGGCCGTGTGCAGCAGCGCGGTGAGCGCGCCCGCACGCTCCACCGGGGCGAAACCGAGTTCGCCGATGCCGGGGTGGAACACTGGCACGGCGCGGCGCACGACACGTCCGCCATCTTCTTCCAGACCACCATCGGGACCGGGCAGACCCTCTGGATGGAAGAAGTCGGCCGCGACGACTACATGGGCAATGACATCGGGCTGACGTCACGCGCCGAATTTCTCCGCACCGGAGTGAGGCAAAAGACGCCGGCGACAAAGCCCTGAGAGCTCGTCGCGAAATTGCCTGAAACCACGGTAGACGCGCCGTTCAGAACACCGCTCATCCTCGAGAGGACGACGCCCAGCGACTCGCCGCAGTTCTACGTCAGGATGGCGTACGTGTGCGCCATCGTGGCGGTCGTCGGCTTCATTCCGACGTACTGGGCACCGGTGGCTTCCGGCAGCTTCGGAGGCCCCCCGCTCCTCCATCTGCACGGCCTGCTCTTTTCCACCTGGCCGCTGCTGTTCATCGTGCAGGCGCGCCTCGCCGTCTCGGGACGTCTCGATCGGCATCGCGTGCTGGGTTATGTCGGCATCTCGCTGGTCACGGCGATGCTGTTTGCGGGCATCGCGGTCGTCATCGACGGTCTCGGGACGAGCCTGGCGGCGGGATTCGAGTCGGCGCGCGCGTTCACGATCGTGCCGCTGTCTATCCTCCTCTCGTTCGTCGGGCTTGTCGCCGCAGCAATCGCTAACGTCAGGTGGCCGGAGGTGCACATGCGGCTGATGACGGCCGCGACGGTCACGCTTCTGCCGCCTGCCATCGCACGGATCCTGTTCTTCCTGATCTCGCCTGAAGGCGTCGCCGCACCGGGCCAGGGCGAGCCGCCGACAGTGGCCTTCGCCCTGCTGCCCTCATTTCTTGCAAACGGGCTGATCGCGGTCGCGCTGGCCCGCGACTGGCGGCGAACCGGGCGGCCGCATCCCGCGTATCTGTGGTCAGCCGCCTGCCTCGTGGCGATACAGCTCGGGAGGATTCCGGTCAGCCGCACGGCGATGTGGCACGGCTTCACGAGCTGGCTGCTGACGGTCGCGGGTTAGCTGATTCACCTCATAGCGTCAACGAATTCACCGCACGGCCCCCGGCGGATCCGGTGAAGCTCCCGCGGCACGTTCGCCGTGGCCGGGTACGACACCTGCCCCCTCGCGCCAACCGCCCTGATGCGGCCGCCCTCGACGAGAATCACGGCATCGGGAACCGGAGCTCTGCCGGTGCCGTCGATGAGCGTCCCGCCCTCGAGGACAAGGACCCGCTCTTGAGCCGCGGCCGGCCACGCGCCGAAAACGACCACAACAAGCCATCCGGCAATTCCGAGTCTCAAGCTCAAGGCTGACCTCGCTTTCGGCCCACTTCGCGCAGCGTTTTGCCCCGCCGCGGGTTGGATCCTACCCGAGAGCCGGGCCGGCACCCAGGCTCGGGAGCAGGACGGGGGACACTGCTGCTACACTCCCCTGACGCGTGCTCCTGTTGAAGCGCGCGGCCGCGCTGTTCATCGTCGCCGCCGCGCTACCCTACCTCGTCGCGCCGGCTTACCGGTTTCCACCGCCGCAACGGTTCCGCGGAGAGCGGTTGTGGAACCCGTACGCGCAGCTCTCGGGCACGTGGCAGCTGGCGAACCTCCACGCGCACGGCCGTTCCTGGGGCGGCGTGACGAACGGCCGCCAGCCCAACGCCGAGGTCGTCAGCGCCTACGAGCGGCGCGGCTACACGGTAGCCGGCATCTCGAACTACCAGCAGATCCCCGCCGCGAACGATGGGCGGACGATGGCGATCTACGAGCATGGTTACAACCTGACCAAGCGCCATCAACTCGGCATCGGCGCGCAGCGCGTGGACTGGTTCGACCTGCCACTGTGGCACGCGCTGAGTGACACACAGCATGTGATCGAGCGGCTCCGGCAGACCGTCGATCTCGTGGCGGTCGCGCATCCGTGGACCGTGGAAGTCGACATTTTCAGCCGGCTGACCGGCTATCACCTCCTCGAGCTCGTCAGTGGCCCGTTCTGGGCCGATGCGCACTGGGATGCCGCGTTGTCGAGCGGCCATCCAGTCTGGGCCATCGCGAACGACGATACGCACGACGTCAACGACGCACGCCGGATGTTCGTGGCCTGGACGATGATCGACGCGCCAACAGCAAGGCCGGCGGATGTGGTTGCCGCCCTGCGGGCCGGCCGGATGTATGCGGTTTCGACGCCAAAGGGGCGGCCCGCGCAGCCCGAGGCCGCGCTCAAGCGGTTCGACCTGAATGGAACAACGATTGACGTGGAATCGGTGGGCGCACCGGCCACGTATGCCTTCATCGGGCAGGACGGCGCCGTCCGGAAGGAAGTCGAGTGGACCAACAGTGCGAGCTACAGCCTGGTGCCGGACGACTCATACATCCGGACGGAGATCCGGACGCCGAACCAGGTGATGTTTCTCAATCCGGTCATCAGGCACGACGGCGCCGCGCTCGCGCTGCCGGAGGTGACAGTCAGCGTGGCCCGCACCTGGGCCCGGCGCCTGCTCGTCCTCGCATCGTCCAGCGCCTTCGCCTTCGTGTTGTGGAGGCGGCCGCGCGGAACGCGAAGGTGAGCGCCGAGCGGGGATCATCCTGGCGCTGCTGCGATTCACCTCCGCGGGCGCCTGAGCTTCTGACCGAGATGGAGTCGCGGGCGCGGCCGACCCAATCGCCAGCCGCGCGCGGTTCGTGCTTCAGTGCCTGTCGCGGTCGTCGTCGTTTCTGATCGCTGGGCCGCATCAGGGTCTCGAGAACCAGGTTGCCCACGCGGTCGCCAATCGTGCGACCATCCCGGACTGCCGAGCGGAAGTGGATCCCGCCGTACACGCGCGAGTTGTTGGCCTCGTCGGCCGCCTCGGCGAAGTTTGCGTGAGTGCGCGGAGCAAAGGGCGCCGCGTCGGTTCGGTGCGTAAATGCTGTCCTGTCTCCGAATATCCGGGTCAGCACACGCGCCGCCGCGCCGCTGAGACCGCCGTGTCCTGAGGGGTATTCCTGGTGATTCGGCGTCACCAGCAGTGGCGTCCACGCGGGATCGGCGATCGTGGCGTTGTTGCCGTCTGTGTCGGCCAGCGGAATGGCGCTGAACGGCCGCCAGAACCTGTAGTGGAACTTTGCATCCCACACCGCAATTCCGGCATCAGCCATGGCGATGTTCAGGAGCGCGAAGATCCTCGCGTTCTGCGAGAGGCTCGTGCGGCGCTGCTGCGCCATCGATACGGCGATGCGGTTCCAGTGTGAGATGGTGTTGTCGGTCCAGAAAAAGGCGATCGCGGTCTGGTCTGCGGTACGGGACGACCCGGTCGCTCGCCCCAGGCTGTTCACTTCGTCGAAGTCGCTGGCATAGGCGGCGCTAGTCAGGGCTGGCGGCCCGCCAGGACGGAAGTGATCCGGTGATGGCATGGCAAAGGGAGTCAGGACCGCCAGCCAAGGCGTCACCGCCGGCAGACCTGCCTCGGGTCGCCACTTGCCCACGCTGGTGTCGCCCGGATCCGGAACGCCGCCGGTCGGGAAACCGTCGGTGCTGCGCGCGGCCAGGAGTGAATTGGCGACAAAGCTGCCCCAGTCAACCCCGAGACTCACGGACTGAGCGCTCGCGGCAATCGCCGCGATGGACGCGTCACGCTGCCGTTCGAGACCCGCCGCTTGCGCCGGGAGCAGCGCTCTCAGGACGACGTAGGCCGCTTGAACGGCCGCTGCGCGTCGAGAGGCGCCGGCCGGCGCCGCGGGTGCGACGAAATATGGGGTGTAGCGACGATCGATGCCATTGACCGCATCGAAGACCGCCGCCTGGGTGATCGCGGCGATTCTTCCGGCGTTCTGCGGAGAGGTGGCGGTGGCCGTGAGCGCGCTAACGAGAACCTGGTTCCAGTCGGTCACCTCGTCGGCCGCGGCCGGCGACGGTATCAACAGGCCAATTGCCAGAGCGGCGAGCGCCAGCGGGGTCCGGAAGCTGCTAGTCAAACGGCACCTCCTTTTTGAACTCACACCCGTAGTAACGTCGCCCGTCCACAAATCGGACAGAACCCAGGTCGGCGCCCGCTCCGCTCACCTCGGCGTGAGCGTGAGCCGGCTGTTCTGGGAGGTGCACTGCGTCTTGACCGCCGCCAGCGTGTCGCTGCAGTCGTAGTACCGGCCGGCCGGCGCCTTCAGCTCGCAGTATTCGATGACGCCTCTGAATGGGGCCGAGATGGTCCAGGCGCCACCGGGCGGCACCGTTGCTCCAGCCGCACCTGTGTACGTGACATAGCTCTTTGGACCAAGCTGCTCGATGATGGTCGGGCCCTCGCCTTCAGTGCTGATGCCGACGTAGTCGCCCGCGACGCCAACAAAGAAAGAGTTTCCGAACGGTGCGAACTGCCCGCCCGTGATCACCGCGTCGTACCTCGTCTGCGAATGGTACGTCAGCCGTGCCTCATAAGAGCGCATCTGCGCTTCTTCCGGGAACCCCTGGCATGCACCGTCGAGGCTGAGAGTCAGCATGTAGTTGCCCTCCAGACTCACCGGCGGGGCGACCGGGGACAACATGAAGCCGACCGAGGCCGTGTTGACGCTCACGTTGGAGAACACGATCGATGTCGCGTCCCTGTACCCCTCCTTTGCCGCGCGCATCAAGACACTGCTCGGGAAGGTACCGATATAAGAGAACGTGCCCCGCCCGTCTGACGTGAATTCTTTGCCGGCGTCGGGACCGTTCAAGAACTCCACCCGTACTCCCTCAAGCGGCCTGAACGCCGTGTCGCTCACATAGCCCGTCAGGGTCACTGCTGCTGGAACTGGCGCTGGTGGCCTGCCCGGCGGAGGAATCACGTTGCTGGGCGACGTCGTCGAACGATCGCACCCGGGACTAAGTCCAACAAGCAGGATGCCGAGCGCGATAATCGGGCGTTTCATGAAAGTCCTCCGCGGCGCACTGGCCGTCGTAGAGGTAAACGCCACACCCCCAGGTCGCTAACAGGCGCCGCTGCGCCGGTGGGTTCGGTCGCGACCGCCAGCCTCGTAGCCGGTCTACGGCTCTTGGCTCAGCAGCACGATGTCGCCTGTCGCCCCACGGATCGCCGAGATCGAGGTCGCGGCGCAGGCCGGAGCTCAGACGGTCGATGTCCATCCCTGACACCTGCGCGGAAACGGGTCACTGTGGCCTGACGGCAAACAAGGTCACGCGATCGGCCTGAAAGACGGCCTCGAGCGGCGTCACTCTCCGAGCGACGATAGCCGTCGCCAAGTCGTCGCGCGCGAGCACGTGTGTGACGCCGAATTCGCGAGCCAACCGGAAGAACGCAGGGACATTGCCTGCGAGGAGGGCCGCAAACATCTGATTCCGGCCCGCTTCGCGCGTTGTGGGACTCACGTAGATGTTAGCGAAAGGGGCCCCTATGCTGACGACCCGGCGCCCCGCAGGGCCGACTATCCGGAGGCTGTCGTCATCCGAGGCAAGAACGACAGAGTCGGCGGCTGTGTTCTGCCGTATCCACCTGCTGGTTGCCGGCACTTCTGATTGAGCGACGCGCACAGAGTCCGCGCGAGCGCGTGCGTGCGCCTCCCGGCCAATGTAGCGCGGGTACAACGCCGCGGCGAGGAACAGGGCGAGACACGGGGCGATCAGGGGGACGTAGCTGCCAACGCGCGTCCGTTCGGACCCGACGACCGCCAACCAACGCACGGCCGCAGCCACGCCGCATCCCGCACAGACCCATTTCAGAGCCCGCAGCAAGAAGAAGAAATGAAATGCCGGCACGAGGGTCGGCCACCATTGCACGCGTTCTGCGACGAGCGCGGACGCGAACAGAAGTCCCGCCGACGTCGCCCACGCGACGAGGATCTTCCTGGCCTGGGCGCTCCCGTGGCGGCGAATCCAGACAGTGCCGGCGACCGCCGCTGCGAGATGCAGGATGTCCGACACGCGAAAGCTCGGCAGGAGCACCGCGATGAGCGTCGCGGGCTCGTGGTGCCATGTCCCGGGCATACGGTTCAGCACGCCAAGGCGGTATCGAGAAAGAGCGGCACGAGGAAAGGGCTGACAACGGCGGACGCCACGAGCGCGACCGGGAAGGCGGCTTTCGGCCTGGTGAGGAACATGACGCCGGCCGCAAAAACCGCGGCTCCGCTGTGAGCCCAGAAGGTGGCGCCGAGCAGCAACCCCGTAAGCGGCACGCGCCAGATCGGCGAACGGCCTGTCGTCGTGTGGTCCAGCGTTCCGGTCCACGTCGCCAGAGTGGCATACAACACCGCCTGCGCCGTGACGGACGGAAACAACCACGGCGTGTAGGTGGCCGACGCCCACACCGGCGGACGTCCGGGCAGAAACAAAAACGCCACGGTCGCGAACACCGAAGGAGTGAGACCGACCAACCGCCGGACGAACACGAAGAATGCGATAGGCGCCAGCGCATTCAGCCAGGGACCGAGCTGCACGAACGTGACGGGAATCTCCGCACCCGTCATCGTCGATATCAGTGCGACAACGCCCGGCACCAGCGGGCTGTACCACGCGCGCTCACCCGCATAGTGGGGATCGGCCAGGCCTCGGCCGTCCTGAATCGCCTGCGCGATCGCGATGTCGCGAAACCCGTCGGGATCGGACGGCCACTCGAGGCCCCGAAGTGCGACGATGCCGGGCACCATGGCCGCCACGACGATCGTGGCAAGAATCCAATTGGCGGCATTCGGGCTCACCGTTCCTGAAGAATGCACAGGTCGACCATCGGATTTTCCGTGCGTGGGCTAACCCGAGCGGTCAGTGTGCAGTGAGCGCCAACTGGACTCAAGGATCGCGCGCGGATCCTACCGCATATCACGGCGGACCAACTGTCCTTAGGGATGGATCCAGACGTCTGGACTCATCGCGCACTCCGCGATTCGACCCGGTGGAGCGACGCGAGCATGTCTTGTGTCTCAGTGCGCGGGCGGCACAGGTGTGACCCACGCTCACTGGCTTTCCTGGCACACTGCTTTAATATCAACAGGTTACGAGCGGCCCATCGCTTGCTTTTTCGCGATCGCATGAAAACAATCCCGCTACTCGTCGCCCTGGTCGCCTTCCCGCTCTTTAGCGCACACGCGCAGGAGCCGGACGCTGACGAGGGGACAACGATCTCCGCCGCGCAGGTTTCGGGCATCGACCTGGACCGTCTCAGCCCAGGCCTGCGGCGCGACATCGACGCCCTCGTGGGGACTCCTCTGAACTGGGGAGATGTCTGGGAGCTCGCAGCCAGGATCGAGGGTGAGCGGCCCGGCGTTGCGGCGGCCGTTCGCGCCATTCCCGTACCTGATAGCGGCGCACGCGTCGTCTTTTTCGTCGCGCGCGTCTCCGACGATCCCAGCCTCGAGCAGAACATCAACGCGCGCTACACCATCGAACGCGCCGAGGTCACCGGCGCGCCCGAACCGGGCATCAGCCCTGCGCTTGCCGGCGACATTCAGGCAGTCGTCGGGACACGGGTCGATCACGACGCCCTCGAGCAAGCTTGCGGAACGCCTGCGCGCCGAACTGCCCGGCTACGACGTGGACCGCAAGATGTCGCGCGGAACGCGGCGCGGCCAGCTGCGCCTGGAGTTCGACGTCAAAAAGGGGGAGGCGCTGCGCTGGCTCCACTTCACGCCGTCGCGATCGAAGTTCCTCTTCCATTCCGAACAGGGATGGGGCGGCCTGCTCGATATCCAGATCGGCGACGACGACTGGCGAGTGACTCCCCTGTTTGCGATCGACAACCGCGATGACCTCCTCGAGGAGTACAGCGGCGCGGGAGTGCGCGTGGAAAGCCGGAATGTCGGCACCGAGCGTCTGGGCGCGAGCCTGGAGATGTCCTGGTACGAGCAGACCTGGCAGGACGTCACGCTGGCGGCGCTCGCCCTCAATCCGCAGATTCCCGAGGCATACCGGACGCGGTCGACGTTCGCCCCTTCGCTGCTGGTTGCGATCACTCAACGGCTGTGGGCCGGCGGCGGCGTGAGCATCACCGAGCTCGAATCACTATCCCGTTCGCCGGCCTCCCAGATGGCGAACGCGTTCACCTTGTCTACCGGCTATGACCAGGAGTGGACGCGTTCGTCGTGGACTCAGCACGTGCAGGCCGCATTCGAGCTGCGCAGCGGCACCGAATCACTGCAGAGCGACCTCGCGTACACCCGGCTGCTGGGACAGGGCCGATACATGTACGAGCACGGCAGGAAGAACGCTGTGGTGGTGTCCGGCATGGCGGGCCGGATCAATTCCGAGCGCGACCAGGCACCGCTCTTCGAACGCTTCACGCTCGGCGACTCGTCAACGCTGCGCGGCTGGAACAAGTACGACATCGCGCCGGCCGGCGGCGAGTACGTCTTCCACACGTCGGTCGAGTACCGCCATCGCGGCGTTGCCCTGTTCCTGGACACCGGCTCGGTCTGGGATCGCACGACGGACTCGCGCGTCCTCTCGTCCGCCGGGTTTGGCTTCCACAGCCGGAACGCGTTCCTGACCGTGGGCCTCCCGCTCAACACCGACTCGCTCGCCGCCGTGTTCATGGCAGGAGTGCGTTTCTGACGGCCGCTCGAACCCGCGCGCGCACCGCTCCTCCGGGGCGCATGCCTGGCATCCAGGTGGCTCGTATGCCTGTCCGTGCTCGTGGCGACGGCTGATCTTGCGGCGCAGACGGTGACCGTGCGGGTCGAAAACGGCGCGCTGCACGTTCGCGCGGCCGGGTTCTCCTTTTTGAAAGGCGAGCCGCTGGCGCGGCTGAAAGACGGCCGTTCGGTGCCGTTCGATTTCGTGCTCGTGGTGCTCGCCCAAGCCAGGCGCAACCCCTGTCGCGCAGGTCCGCGAGCGCTTCGTCCTGAGCTACGATCTCTGGGAAGAACGTTTCGCGGTGGCGCAGGCTGGACCCGCAGGACGATCGGCCTCGCACCTGACGGCACGTGCCGCGGAGGCCTGGTGCCTGGACCAGTTGGCGATCCCGCTTGGCTCGCTGGGCCGGCTCGGTCGCGAGGCTCCGCTCTGGCTGCGGCTGGAGTATCGCGCGGCCGCCGATGCCGTCGCGGGGCCTGAGGACACGGGATTGACGCTTCGCGGGCTGGTCGATCGCTTGAGCCGCCGCCCTGCCGGTGATTGGCGGGACGCGATCGAGGCAGGGCCCCTTACGCTGGTCGACTGAGCCAACGGTGCACCGTCTTCGCAACCGGCTTATCGCCGCATTCCTGGCCGCTACGATCCCGCCACTCGGCGCCACGATCTGGGTGGCCACCTCGCTGCTGGATCGCAGCCTCGGGTACGCGACGACTGGCGAGCTCGATCGCCTCTCACACACCCTCGAAACTACGGTCCGGCAGTTCTACCAGAGCGAGCGCGACGCCCTCAAGCGCGAGGCAGGAGCCGGAACCGTCGCGCCGACGACGTACTCCGCCATCACCCGGGCCGGATGGCCTGAGCCAGTCCGCGCCTTCTGGGAAAGCGGCGACGCGGAGCGCTTCGTGCTGACGGGATCTGGCGGCGACCATGTGGACTACCTGCAGCGTGACGGCACCGGCGTGCGGGCGTATCGCCGGAATCTCGGCGGCGTACAGAATGGACGGAACTTGCCGCCCAGTTGCGCGAGGCGCGCGAGCTCGTGGGATCGGCTCAGGGGCGCGACCTCCAGCGGGGATTCACGCTCACCTTGCTGCTGCTCCTCGGCTTGGTCTGGCTCGTCTCGCTGGCGCCGCTCGTCTTCATTGCCCAGCGGGTCAGCCGGCCGATGCAGGAGCTCACAGCGGGCCTTACCGACTTTGCGGCCGGCGACTGGTCGCGGCGCGTCGGCACACGGGGCAGACGACGAGGTGGGACAGGCGGTCGAGGCCTTCAACCACATGGCCGAGCAGCTGCGCCAGAGCCGGGAGAGGCTCGTCCACCTGACGCAGATGGCCAGCTGGCAATCGCTCGCGAGGAAGACCGCTCACGAGTTGAAGAACTCGTTGACCCCCATTCGACTGACGGTCGAAGAAATGGTCGCGCGGCGGCCGGCCGACACGGATCGCGCGTTTCTCGAACAGGCCGCCCAGATCGTCGTCAGCGAGATCGACACGCTCGAGCGCAGGGTTCGCGCCTTCTCGGATTTTGCCGGTGAGCCCCACGTCAGGCCGGAGGTCCTCGACGTCAACGCGCTGGTCCTCGAGCGTGTGGCCTTGCTTCGGCCGGCACACCCGGAGTCCACGTACAATCTGCGGCTGGACGACCGTCGGCCCCACGCGAGGGCCGACGCGGATCTCACGAAGGGCATCCTGACCAACCTGTTGCAAAACGCGGCCGAGGCTGCCGGCGCCGCTGGCACGCTACTCGTCGCCACCAGTCTGGACGATGGCGCCGTGGTCATCGAGGTTCACGACTCGGGCCCCGGTCTCAACCCGGATGCCGCCGCGACGCTCTTCGAGCCCACGATCACGTTCAAGAAGCACGGCATGGGGCTGGGGCTGTCGATCGCGAAGAAGAATGCCCTCCTGTCCGGCGGTGATGTCACGCTCGTCGCCGGTGCACTCGGCGGCGCGGCATTCCGGGTGACGCTTCCCCGCGTCGAAGACATGCCATGACGCGTCCGCGCCGTGTGATCGTGGTCGACGACGAGGCCAACATCGGGCGCTCGCTCCGGCTCATTCTCGAAGGCGAGGGGTACAGTGTCGGGATCTGCGTTTCGTTGGCCGAGTTCCAGGCCGAACGGCGGAAGGCGCGCGCCGATCTGTATCTGCTGGACGTGCGCCTTCCGGATGGCAACGGCATCGACGTGCTCCGGGCCCTGCGGCAGGCCGAGGACACGACGCCGGTCGTCATGATCTCCGGGCACGCGACGATCCGCGACGCTGTCGACGCGACGCACAGCGGGGCCTTCGATTTTCTCGAGAAACCTCTCGCGCGCGACCGTGTCCTCCTCGTCGCGAAGAACGCCCTCGAGCGTTCGGAGCTGCAGCGCGAGAACCAGCGGTTCCGCGAGCTCGTCGGCGAGGCGCCGCGGATGATCGGCCGAAGCGCCGTCTTTCAGCTCGCCGTGCAGCAGGCGGTCAAGGTCGCGAAGTCGGACGCGGGCGTCCTGTTGTCCGGCGAGTCCGGAACGGGCAAGGAACTGCTGGCGGGCCTCATCCACCGCGAGAGCCCTTTTGTGTCCGGTCCCTTCATCAAGGTGAACTGCGCCGCAATCCCCACCGACCTCGTCGAAAGCGAGCTGTTTGGCCACGAGAAGGGGGCGTTCACGGGCGCGGCGGCACTCAGGCGCGGCAAGTTCGAACTGGCCGATGGCGGCACGATTTTCCTGGACGAGGTCGGCGACCTGCACGAAGCCTCGCAGGCCAAGCTGCTTCGCATTCTTCAGGACGGCGAACTGCAGCGCGTCGGCGGCGAGCAGCCCATCCGCGTCGCGGTGCGTGTCGTCTCCGCCACCAACCGCCGGCTCGAGGCGCTGGTGGCCGATGGCCGGTTTCGCGAAGATCTCTTCTATCGCCTGAGCGTGGTACCGATCCGGGTGCCGGCGCTGCGGGAGCGGATGGACGATGTGCGCGACCTCGCCGCGTATTTTCTGACCGAGTTCTGTGCGCGCAATCACTTTCGACCGCGGGAGATCGAACCGGCGGTCTTCCCGATCCTCGAGCGCTATCACTGGCCGGGGAATGTCCGCGAGTTGCGGAACGCGGTCGAGCGCATGGCCATCCTCTCCCCCGACGGCCGCATCTCTGCTGACGCGATTCCGCTGGAGATCCGCCAGCCGCCGGCGGTGCCGGAAGGCAGCCTGCAGGAGGTGCGCGACACGGCCGAGCGCGATCGGATCCGGCGGGCGCTCGACGACACCGACTGGAACGTTGCGGCCGCCGCACGCCTGCTCGGCATCGAGCGGACGAGCCTCCACAAACGTCTCCGCGCGCTGGGCCTCGCACGGCGCGGCTAGGCACGCCCGGCCGCGTAGGGCTCCAGCGCCGATCGTGAACCACGATCGACGCTGGAGTGGTCTCCTACTTCTTCTTGACGGGTGTCAGGATGTCCCTGAACGCCTGGCCCGCGACGCGCCGTCCCTGGCTTCGTGCCTCCGTATCGGCGAAGCGGAAATGAATCCCGAGATAAACACGGGCGTCGATAACGTCCTTCATCACGTCAGAGAATCGCTCGTACACGCGGGGGTTCGGATCGGACGCCAGCAACGGAACCGCCGAATTTATCGCCCAGATATTGAACTCGAACGGCCGGTCGTCTCCGAAGTACAGCTGCAGCATGCGGAACGCCGCGCCGGTGAGATTGTTGGCCCCCGACGTGTAGTCGGGATAGTTCGGCGTCAGGCCGAAGTAGGGGGTCCACGACGGATCCGGATCGGTCAGGCCGTTGCCATCCTGCTCTCCATTCTGGATGGCGTGAATCGGTCGCCAGAAGTTGAATTTCTTCTTGGATTCCCACGCACAAATGAACGCGTCGGCCATGGCCGTGTTCGTCAAGGCGAACAATCGGGCCCGGTCGCCGAGATCGGCGATGCTCGCGCCAGCCAATTCTGAGCCCGCGATGTCCCGGAGCAGCCGGTTGTATTGAGCGGGAAACGCCCCGGAAAACAACCGGGCAATCTCTCCCTGCTCCGCTGTGCGTGCGGAGTTGGTTGCCGAGCCCAGTGTCTTGACCTCGAAATAAGCCTCGGCATATTCGGCGCTGGTCATCTCCGGGAGGTCGTCGGGTTGGCATCGCTGCACGCTGCCAATCGCGAAAGGTCGAACCGCGCCGGCCCACGGGGCCACCATTCCCGGCGTGCCAGGATTCGGACGCCATTCGCCTGGGCCGGTACCGCCGACAAATTGCGGGAATGTCGTCGGAAAGCTCCCATCACCTGTGCGCACCTTCAGAACGCTTGCCGCAGCCTGCGCGCCGATCTCTGCGCCGTTGGCAATATCCGACGCGGAAGGCGGCGGAACAAGACCTGCGATGTAAGTGGTGTAAATCGTGAGCAGAGTGGTGGCTTGAAGCGGAAAGCGGGCAGCCAGCACGTCGTGAGCGGCTCTCGCGACAGCCACGACGCTCGACCCCGACGCCACAGCGATCGCCCCCGCGTACGGGTCGAACCGTTTGTCGTAGGCCTGAGCCGCATCGTGCATGGCCAGATGCACCATGGCGACGTCGATGATCGATGCCGGCGTGGGGCCTCGCCCTGCCGGCGCGGCCGCACCCACAGTGGCCAGGATGGTTTGGTTCCAGTCAGTAACGACGTCTGCTGCCGCGGGGCTGGCCCAGGCCAGAGCCAGGCACACAATGACTGCGGGGGTCCCTCGCTGGACTTTCATGGCGACTCCTTTCGCTTTTGTGACCGGAGAACAACGCACCCTACGCCTAAGAGAGTCGAGGCGCAACTGGTAAACGTCATTCCGCCAGGATTCCCACAGCGGCGGACGGCCGTCGGCCGGACAGAGGTTCCGCACTACAATCCGGCGAATGTATTACGAACCCGACAAGAACGACCACGGTCTCCGCTATAACCCGCTGAAGGCCTGCGTCGTACCCCGCCCAATCGGCTGGCTCACAACCATGAACGCTGAAGGCCTCGTGAACCTTGCGCCGTTCAGCTTCTTCAATCTTCTCAGCTACGACCCGCCCTTCGTGGTCTTCTCTGCCGGGGTGCACGAGGCGGACGGGGGCAAGAAGGACTCGGTCGCCAACATCGAAGCGACGGGCGAATTCGTTTACAACATGGCGACCTGGGCGCAGCGGGAGCAGATGAACGAGACGGCGTTCATCATCGAACACGGTGTCGACGAAATGGCCGCGACCGGCCTCGAGCCGCTGCCGTCGCGCCTGGTGCGTCCGCCGCGCGTCAAGGGCTCACCAGTCCACTTCGAGTGCCGGCTGCACCAGATCATCACGCTGCCAGGCAATCGGCCGACGTCCGACCATCACATGGTCATCGGACGTGTCGTGGCTGTCCACATCGACGATGCGGCGCTGACTGATGGCCGCGTGGACGTCGTCAAGATCCGGCCCATCGCCCGCCTCGGTTACAAGGAGTACAGCGCCATCGACTCCGTGTTCCAGATGGAAAAGCGTACGCCCGAAGATCACATCGCTCAGCGCACCGTGCCTAAGTGACCAGACGGGTACGGTGCTTGTAGAGCCTTCCGCAGTTGCCTTCATGCGGGAGGTTTTTGTATGGAGAGACTGCGGCGGTTTGCCGTGAGATGGGCAGTTCGATACGTACTGCCAACGCTCGTCAGAGCACTCTGACGTTCCACTGTACAGCTGGAGCCTTCAGAACCGGGGCACTGTTCTTGCTCAGTTGCTCCCCGGAGGTCCCGATGGCGATCGCCGGCCAATGTCCATGCCCGACCTGCGGTACACCCGGTCGGTGGCTGGAGTCCCTCAGCAAGAACTTCGCGTACGTCGACTACTACCTTTGCAGGCCTTGCCACCACATCTGGACGGTGCCGAAGCATGAGTGCGAGCCCGCAGACCAGGTGCAAGACCTCGGGGCCGGCTGAGCTCGGGCGCGTCGTTGGACCTCAGTCGGGCACGCGGACTCCACCATATTTCTTGATGAACGACTTGACCGCGTCCACAGCCTTGAGCGAATTGGGCGCGAAGGGATGCTCGTTCACGAAGGTGTGGCGCTCCCCCGGCAGCAGCTCCAACTCCATCATGCCGCCCGCCTTCCGATAGACGTCAGCCAGCCGTTCGGCGAGCGCCGTCGATGTCCACTCGTCGGCCGTCCCCTGAAAGACGAGAGCAGGCGGAAGGCGAACCTTCTCGCCGCGTTCGATGATCAGCGCGGGCGTCGCCTCAACCTGCGTCTGCTCGTCCTTGAAGAACGTCTCGTGGCTCCTGGCGATGCTGGCATTTCCCTGGGCGCGTGCGAGCTTGTAGCGCTCGAGGGGGAACAACACACCCCATCCCGATACGACGAACGCGACCGTGGCATCGACCAGGGGCGCTTCTGCCAGCGGCAGCGCCGTATAGCGCGGATCGTCCGGCCTGATGGCGGCCAGCAGAGCCTGATGCCCGCCGCTCGATGTGCCGTAGAGCCCGACGCGTTCCGGGCTGCTCCCGAACTCGCGCGCATGGGCCTTCAGCCAGCGGATCCCGTAGTTGATGTCCTGCAGTGACGCCGGATATGGCGCCTCCGGCGCATTCCGGAACTCGATGGACAAGACAACGATGCCTGCACCGGCCAGATCGAGAGCCGTGTGCTGGCCGTCGGTCCTGTCCTTCGTGTTCCATGCGCCGCCGTGAAGCTGCACCACGGCTGGAAAAGGGCCGGTGCCTGCCGGCTGGTAGAGCCGCGCCAGCCGTACGCTGTTGCCGTCGCGCCGGTACACGATGTCGCGAACCTGGAATTCGAACACCTGCCGTGCAGAGGCTTGTGCCTCGTAGGCAGGCGGCGGCTGCATCACCGCGACATCGCACGGTGGCATCATGAAGACGTCCTTTCTCGTGCCGCGGGGCTCCAAAAGCGAGGCGGCCCAGGCCCGAGTTGGGCTCAGTATATTCCGCCGGTCTAGTCCGTCAACGCGACGATCGGATCGATGCGCATCGCGCGCGTTGCGGGCACGGCGCACGCAAACACGGCGACGAGCGCAAGAAGCCCGGTCACGGTCGCAAGGACGAAGGGATCGGTGGCCGCCACGCCGAACAGCTGGCTCTGGAGGCTGCTCCGAAGCGCTAACGCAGCCGCCCCGCCGAGCACGAGCCCCGCGCCGATGAGCAGCAGGCCCTCCCGCAGCACGAGCTCGAAGATTGCCGGCGCGCTGCTCCCCAAGGCGATGCGGATGCCGATCTCCCTTCGCCGCTGTGTCACGAGGTACGCCAGGACGCCGTAGATGCCGAGGGCCGAGAGAAACAGGGCTACCCCGCCGAAAGCGAGCGACAGCACCACCGGGGAGCGGCGGCTGACAAGCGACCTGTCCATCCGTTGTTGCATGCTCCGCGTGTCAAAAACCGGCAACTCCCGATCCAGGCCGTTGATGGCGCCTCGGACGGCGCTCGTGAGCGCCAGCGGATCGCCGGCGGTCTTGACCGCAAAGGTCAGGAAGGAGGCCGGAGCCTGGTCGGTTGAAAAGTAATAGGCGCCGACAGACCGGCTCGCCTCGGCAAGCTCACGCAGCTTGACGTCGCCAATGACGCCGACCACCGTGTGGAACACGGTCCGATCGGTGATCGAGGTCACCTCCTTGAGGTCGTTCGGAAAGTACATCCGGCGGCCGACTGGGTCCTGGGCGGGCCAGAAGCGGTTCGCGAGGGTCTCGTCCACGATGATCGATCGCGCACGCATGGTCTGGCCGCCGATCGCGGTCCCCGCTGGCCCGGTAGAGACGTCTCGTCCATCGAAGAAGCGGCCGCGGACAAGCCTCACACCCATCGCTTCGAAGTAGCCGGGCGTCACCACCACCTGACTTGGCGACACGATCGACTCGCCGGGCTTCATCTGATAGCCCTCGGCAAAAATCACGCTGTTGCTGTTGTTGCCGCCGAGGGGAATCGCGCTGGTCGCGCCGGCGGCGCTCACGCCCGGCAATGCGCTGAGGCGCCGCAGCGCCTCGTTTGTGAAGCCGACGAGCGCCTTCTCGTCGGTGTAGCGCGGCCGCGGCAGCGCGATCGACGCGGTCAAGACACCCTCGGGGTTGAATCCCGGCTGAACCGCGAGCACCTCGCGGAAGCTGGCAAACAACAGGCCGGCGCCGACGAGCAACACGAACGCGAAGCCGACCTGGGCGACGACGAGCGCCCGGCGCAGTGTTCTGGCGCCGCGACCGCTCGTTCCGCTCCGCCCTTCCTCGCGCAGCACCATCGTCAGGTTCGCAGGCAGCGCGCTCGCGACCGGAATCAGGCCGAGGAGCGCCCCAATCGCCGTGGCCGCGGCAATCGTCCAGGCGACGACAGTACCGTCGAGGCGGATCTCCGTGCCGCGCGGCAACTCGTTGATGCCGAGCGCGCCGAGGGCCTGCAGCACAGCGTAACCCACAGCGAGCCCGATCGCCGCCGAGACCAGCGCCAGCACCAGGCTCTCGGCGACACTTTGCCGGCAGATCCGTCCCCTTCCGGCGCCGAGCGCCAGCCGCACGGCAAGCTCCCGGGTGCGCACGCGCGACCGTACCAGCACGAGGTTCGCGACGTTGACGCATCCGATGAGCAGCACGAACAGCGCGCCGCCCCACATCAGATAGAGGGTGGCCTTGATGTCGCGAACGAGCGTCTCCTGCAGCGGCTCGACGATCGTGTGGAACCCCGCGTTGACGAGCAGCGGTTTCAGTGCCGGAAACATCTCCAGGTTACGCGCGTTGATCGCATCGACTTGCTGCTGCGCCTGCTCGACGGCCGCCCCTGGCTTCAGCCGGCCGATGTTCTGGAAGTTGTTGCTGTGCCGCCGCTCGTCGCTTTTCTGTTCCGCGGTGAACGCGAGCGGACGCCAAAGCAGGACGTCCGGGTTGAGGAAGAGAAACCCCGAGGGCATCACGCCAATCACGGTGTACGGCTGACCGTCCACGCGCAGGTCCTTGCCAATTGCCGCCGGATCGCCTCCGAACTGCGACTGCCACAGCCCGTAGCTGAGCACCACGCTCCTGTCGGTGCCGACCTCGCCGTCCTGCTCGGTGAATGTGCGTCCGAGCGCCGGGGCGACGCGCAACAGGCGGAAGAACGACGGCGTGACACGGCTCACGAGGACGCGGACAGGCGTCCCGGTCTGGTCGATGCTCTGGCTGCCGACGGTGTACGCCGCCTGCTCCTCGAGGGCGTCCATCTCGCGAAGGCGATCGTAGTAGTCCGGGACGGACGACGCTCCACCGATGGCCGCGCCCGCGCCCGGGTACGCGTTGCCCATCAGCACGATCCGCTCCGACTCCGGTACTGGCAGCGGCTTCAGCAGGACGTTGTGGACGATGGAGAAGAGGGCCGTGTTCGCGCCGATGCAGACTGCCAGCGTGAGCACAGCCGTGATCGTGAAGGCCTTGTCCTTCCAGAGCATCCGGAGGCCGAAGTGCAGATCATTCATCAGGGCAGTAGACGTTCGTGGGCCTCACACGGTTCGCCGGTCCTGGCTGCCGGCGCCCTGATTCTGCGTGTATTCTGGCGTGGAATGGGACCTTGCTGACAGGGATCGCGCCGTGAAGGCGTGGGAGCTCCTCGGGCGGACGAGTACGCCGGACGGCACCGAGATTACGTTGATGCGCCAGGACACCGAGCACGTGATCCTGGCAGGAGGCAAGCCGCTGATGTCGAGCCGCATGCACGGCTCGGAGGAGGCGGCCGCGGCGCTGGCCTGCAAGCACCTGAAGAACGCTCCGGACCCGACAGTCCTCGTCGGCGGCCTCGGGATGGGGTTCACACTCCGGGCCACGCTCGATCTGCTGCCGCCAGCGGCGACGATCGTGGTGTCGGAACTGGTCGCCGGCGTCGTCGAGTGGAATCGCGGCCCGCTCGGCCCGCTCGCCGGCCACCCGCTGAAGGATCGGCGCGTCGTCGTGGATGTGGGCGACGTCGGCGCTACGCTCGCCTCGAGCCGCGATCGCTTCGACGCCGTGATTCTCGACGTGGACAACGGGCCCGACGCATTCACGTCGTCTCAAAACGCCGGGCTCTACTCCGATCGAGGCCTCGCCGCTGTTCGAACGGCCCTGAGGCCTGGTGGCGTGCTTGCCGTCTGGTCTGCGTGGGAGGATCGCAAGTTCGAACAACGGCTCCGATACAACGGTTTCTCAGTGACTGTTGAGCGCCCGCGTGCGCGGCTGAAAAAGGGCGGCCCGCGCCACACCATCTTTCTCGGCCGCCGCACATGACCTCCCCATGGCTCAGCTGAATCACTGCCGAGGTAGTTCGGTCACGTTCTTGCACATACACGAGTGAGGGGTCCTTCCAGGTCATCAGGAGGTCGATGATGACGCCGATGATGACTTGGATTCGCCCGCTGGCGGACCCGACATGGAGGTCAGTGCAATGACGATTGGAAAAACTCTCGCCTTGACGGCCGGCTTTGCCGGCGCGATGGCGCTGGGGATGGCGATTGGCACGTCGTGGATGCAGCGGAACCCTGTGGAGCCTGCTGCCGTCGATCAACCGATCAGCGCCGCGCCTTCACCAGCCGTGGCTGAGCCTTCAAGACCGGCACGGACGAGTCGAAGCGCGAAGGCCACGAAGCCTGCGGCCGACGCCACAGCCGCTCCGGTGTCCAAGGTGACGGCCTCGGATGAGGAACTGCAGCTGCGTATGAAGAAGGTGCTCAATCGTGGTGCCGACGTGTCCGTTGCGGCTGACGGCTTCAAGAGCGGCGAGCAGTTCGCGATGGTCGCTTATGCCTCGAAGAACACCGGGGTGCCTTTCATGCTTCTCAAGCACCGCGTGCTGAACGAGGGGATGTCGCTGGAACAGGCGATCCTCGAGTCGAAGCCCGTGGCCGATGCCGCGACCGAAGTGACCCGTGCGCAGGCTGCGGCTCGAGCCGACGTCGCCGCGCTCGGCAACTAAGAACCAAGAACCTCAGTTCCCTGTTCCCCTGTTCCCCGTTCCCTGTTCAAAACAGGGCCGGGGAGCGGGGAACGCCCTTACCTTGCCTCCAATTGCACTCAGTCAGGTGGCTGGTGCCGGCGCTCCTCCACGCCTTCGCCGGCGTCGGTCCAGGCATCGATTTCCCCCCGCGACATCTGGCCCGCCGGCCGCAGCCGGGCGTCATGCATGCCCGTGACGCCCAGGTCGTGCAGATACTGCTGCCGCGAGAGAAGACCACCCCTGCACAGGTTCTGGTCGGCGGCCGACTCGGGTTCGCTGGTCACGCGCGCGAGAAGGCGATCAAGGATCGCGGCAGGAATCAGCCCCTGCCGCCCCGGGTAGATGTAGCCGAAGAGCACGAGGTGCGCGAGAAGCACGCGCCAGTTGTCGCCGAACCGATCGAGCAGGCGGTTCCAGTCCAGCCGGTCGCCCGTGGCCAGCAACAAGTGCGCGACGTCGGCGCCATCGAACCGCTCCCGCTCCATGATGAACGCCTTCGACCACAGGATTTCCTCAACCGGGCAGAACAACACCGGCAGCCCGAAGACCTCGCCCGGCGCCGCGAACTCGAACCACCCATCGTCAACCCTCACCGCGCCATTGCCGCTCCCGAAGATCAGATCGACGAAATGCGGATCGTCGTACACCTTCCCAAGGAAGTGCGGATAGATGTCCTCCGTCCGGTAGCCGCACACACGGAGCGCGTCGAACGCCATGTCCAGATCGCCTCGCCGCAGAAACACGTCGAGGTCCTTGGTCTGATACGGCGCGCGCGTGTAGTGCGCCAGCGCATACGCGCCGCCCACGAGGTGCGGCACGTTGGCGTGAGTCAGCGCCTGCAGGACGGCGCGATAGAACTTTGTCGGCGAAGGCGTGCCTGCGCCAACCTTACGTCCAGTTTCAAGCTCAGCGGCCATTGAAGTGCACCATAGCGGACTCAACAGGGAGCGAGTGGTACGATCCACTCATGGCCGACGTTGTTCCGGGGCCCGTCCGTATCGCGGCCCTTGGCGACCTGCATCATGCGAAGAGCGGCGCGACGGCCGATACGCGGTTTCTCAGCCAGATCTCGGATGCCGCCGACGTGCTGGTTCTCTGCGGCGACCTGACCGATACCGGGCTGCCGGACGAAGCGCACGAGCTGGCCCAGGCGCTGTCGCAGACGGTGCGCATCCCGATCGTCGGCGTGCTGGGCAACCACGACTACGAGTCCGGGCTGGAGGCGGAGATCCGCCGCATCCTGACCGAGGCCGGCGTCACGCTGCTCGATGGCGAGGCTTGCGAGGTGCGGGGCGTCGGCTTCGCGGGCGTGAAGGGATTTGCCGGCGGCTTCGGCCGGGGCACGCTCGGCCCCTGGGGCGAGACCATTGTCAAGGCCTTCGTTCAGGAAGCGGTGAACGAAGCGCTGAAACTGGAGACCGCGCTCGCGCGGCTGCGCACCCCGCACAAGGTCGCCGTGCTCCACTACGCGCCGATCGCCGGGACCGCCGAGGGCGAGCCGCGGGAGATCTTCCCGTTCCTGGGGTGCAGCCGGCTCGAAGATCCGATCAATCGCTACCCGGTGTCTGCAGTGTTCCACGGGCACGCGCACCACGGGGCACCTGAGGGCCGCACGAGCAATGGCAGCCCCGTATACAACGTGTCGCTGCCGCTGCTCCAATCTCTGCAGCCGGACCAGCTGTTCCGCGTGATAACTCTCGGCTGAGCGCTTCACGGCGTCGCGGGCTGCAACGCACGTACCCGGATGGGCATGCGAAGCTCGAGCGTCGTGCAGCTCGACCGTCCCGGTGGCATCCGTGTTGCTCTATCCGTGCGAAGAGGTGTTTTAATGTCTTCAAGCGGGTTCGAGTGGACAGCCATCGCCATCGGTACGGTGCTGGTCATCGTGCTCTTCGGAAGCCTCCTTGTTCCTTTCCTCATCAAGGAGATCCGCGACGGGAAAGGCGAGTTCGGCCCGTTGCGCAGGCTGAGGCGCGGCCGTGTCGAACTGGGTCCGCAGACACCCAGCGGTACTGGCGACGTCAATCCGGGACGCGTCGGAGATCCCGCACCTGGCGACCCGTCGGGCCAGGCCGATCCGTACGGGGCGCGTGCCCGGCGGGACGCACCGCCGGTTCAGTCATAGACAGGGAACAGAGAACGGGGAACGGGGAACGGGATCGAACGCACTTCGTGCGGACGGTGCCGGTTCCCTGTTCCCCGATCGTGATCTCTGCTTCCCGATCCCTGTTCCTGTTCTCCGTTCCCTGTTCCCTGTTCTCTGTCGTTCACCTGCAAATCGCCGGAAGCACCTCGCCGATCGACCCGCGCAGGACGGCATCCGCCACATCGTCGAACGGGGTCGGCTCCGCGTTCACAATCACGACGCGCGCACCCGCGGCCTTGGCTGCCGGCACTGCACCGGCGACGGGATAAACCTGAAGGCTGGTGCCAATCGCGAGGACCAGGTCGGCCTCGCTCGCCGCCCGCATGGCGCGGCCGATGACCTCCGGCACGAGCGCCTGGCCGAACGAGATCGTGGCGCTCTTGAGGATGCCACCGCACTGGCGGCACGGAGGATCGTCTTCCCCGGCGCGAACGCGATCGAGCACCGACAGCATCGGTCCCCGCCAGCTGCAATGCATGCAGATCGCATCGTGTACCGTGCCGTGGACTTCGATCACCTTGTCCACAGCGCTGCCCGCCCGCTGATGCAGGCCGTCGATGTTCTGGGTGACGAGCGCGTGCAGCCTGCCGCGCTCCTCGAGCGCGACGAGCGCCCGATGGCCGGCGTTCGGCGCGGCGTGCCAGGCAGGGTGATCGAGCCGGCTCTGCCAGGCCAGCCTGCGCACCTCGGGATCCGACATGTAGAAGTGGATGTTCGAGAGCTTCTCGGCCTTCGGATTCCTGGTCCAGACACCCTGGGGACCGCGGAAATCGGGGATCCCCGAGTCGGTCGAGATGCCCGCACCCGTCAGCGCGACAACGCGTGCCGACGCCGAGATCCAACCGCGAACGCGCTCAATCGTCTCGTCAGGCTGCTTGACATTGTACTATTGAACTAATACAATACTGTTTGTCATTCCATTAGCCATTAGCCGCGCCATGGGTATTGTCACCATCGATTCGCGCGACGCCACACCGATTTACGCACAGCTCGAGCGCGGGCTGCGCGCGGCGGTGGCAACCGGGCGGCTCCGGCCGGGTGAGCAGCTGCCCACAGTGCGGCAACTCGCCGTCGAACTGCGCGTGAACGCCAACACGGTCGCCCGCGTCTATGCCGAGCTCGAACGCATGGGCGTGATCGAGACCAAGCGCGGCGTCGGCTCCTTCATCAGCGCCACGCCGAGACAGGCGCATCCTCCCCGCGAACACGACCGCCGTCTCCGCGCCTTTGCCACCCGCATCCTGGCCGACGCCGACGCGGCGGGCCTGAGCATCGACGATGTGATCGACACCCTTCAAACGCAGCGTGCACGCGGCGGCTGAACTTCTGTTCGCCGCAGCGGGCTGCGTTCCGCTGACAGAAGCGCCTGCGGCCCGCGCGAGGAGTGAGTCTTCGAGCCCCGCAGCGCGAGCGAGCGGGGGTGGGGCCCGCGAGCATTACTTTAAGGAGAGACTGCCATGGCCTCCGACGTCTTCGATCGCCTCTCGGAAGGAACGTCCCGGATCGTCCCGCGCGTCAACGTCGTGGGGGTGGTGGCATTCCTCATCTCCGCCGGCATCGGGATGGCGGCCATGCGTTCCACGGGCAGCCCGGCTGCGCTGGCCGTGATGCTGCTGGTGGGCCTGGTCCTCATGCAGGCGCCCCGCATCGCACGGCAGTGGGAGCGGGCCGTCGTCCTGCGCCTGGGCCGGTTCGTCGGCCTGCGCGGCCCCGGCCTCTTCTGGGTCCTGCCGTTTGTCGACACCGTGTCGTCGTGGGTGGACCAGCGCACGATCACGACGAGCTTTGCCGCCGAACAGACCCTGACGTCGGACACGGTGCCCGTCAACGTCGATGCCGTGCTCTTCTGGATGGTGCACGACGTGCAGAAGGCGGCGCTCGAGGTGCAGGACTACGAGCGCGCCGTCAGCTGGGCGGCGCAGACGGCGCTGCGCGACATCATCGGCCGGACCACGCTGACCGATCTTCTGCGCGGCCGCGAGCGGATCGAAGACGAGCTCCAGCGCCTGATCGACCATCGCTCTAACCCCTGGGGCATCACCGTCTCGTCGGTCGAGATGCGGGATATCGTGATTCCCGGCGCGCTTCAGGATGCGATGTCCCGCGAAGCGCAGGCCGCCCGCGAGAAGCAGGCGCGCATCATCCTCGGCGAGGCCGAGATGGAGATCGCCCATTCCTTCGAGGAAGCCGCCAAGTCATACCTGCACAACCCGACGGCGCTCCACCTGCGAGCGATGAACATGCTTTACGAAGGATTGAAAGAGAAGGGCGCGCTGATGCTGATTCCGAGCAGTGCCGTCGAGTCGATGGGCATGGGCGGCCTGATGGGCGCCGCTGCGCTGCGGCAGTCCAGTCTCACGGGCGGCCAGGGCGGCGGGGGCGAGGTCCCTCCGACAAAGTAGACCCTGTTATCCTGTGGCGGCATGAATGCCGCCTCCGGCCGCAGAACCTACTACGGCTGGACCGTACTGTTCGTCGCCGCCGCGGCGATGGTGGGAACGCTGCCCGGCCGGACCCAGGGGCTCGGGCTCATCACGGAACCGCTCCTGGCGGATCTCGGTCTCGATCGGGTCACCTACGCGACGCTGAATTTCTGGGCGACCATCATCGGCGCGGCCGGCGCCCTGGGCATCGGGCGCCTGATCGATCGCTTCGGCAGCCGCGTCGTGCTCGTCTGGCTCTCGGTGGGCCTCGGTGCCGTCGTCTGCGCCATGAGCCAGACCACCACCCTGACGGGACTGGCCGTCTGGCTGACGCTGACCCGCGCGCTCGGCCAGAGTGCTCTGTCGGTCGTGAGCCTCGCGATGGTCGGCCAATGGTTCGTGCGCAGGATCGACGCCGCGATGGCCATCTACAGCATCGCGATGAGCGTGGGCTTCATGGCGGCGTTCCCCCTCGTCGGCTATTCGGTGCAGCGCGCAGGCTGGCGATATACATGGCTGGCTGTCGGCGCCGCCGTGATGGTGGGGCTGGCGCCGGCCGCCTGGCTCTTTGTGCGCAGGGGTCCGGAATCGGTGGGCCTGAACCCCGATGGCGACGAGCAGCGCGGGTCGCACGCGACGGCGGCTGACGCGGACAACAGTCTGCCGGGCTATACGTGGACCGACGCCCTGGCAACGCCGGCGTTCTGGACCTTCGCCGTGGGCGCCGCGCTCTACGGGCTTGTCGCCTCGGGCATCGGGCTCTTCAACGAATCGATCCTGGCCGAACGCGGCCTGGGGCCGTCCGTCTACTACCAGTCCCTCGTCGTGACGGCCATGACGGCGCTCGCCGGAAATTTCCTGGGCGGCTGGCTTGCCACCCGGATGTCGATCACCCGGCTCCTGGCGATCTCGCTCGCAATCCTCACGGCCGGCCTTGTTGTGATCCCGCACATCAGCACGCCGTGGCAGGTCGCCATGTGGGCGAGCGCAATGGGACTCGGCGGCGGCCTGGTCATGGTCCTCTTCTTCAGCGTGTGGCCGCGCATCTACGGGCGGCGTCACCTTGGACAGATCCAGGGGATGGCCCAGGCCGTCACCGTCCTGGCCTCGGCCGTCGGTCCCCTGCTGCTTGCCTGGTGCGTCACCTGGACCGGCAGCTATGCCGTCATGTTCCGGCTGCTCGCGGGCGCGATGGCGCTGTCGGCGCTGGCCGGGCTCCTCGTCAGCCTCCCTTCGCCGCGGACACGCGCGATCGCTATCGCGGCCGACGACTCTCTGCCGGCATGACCGTCCTGCTCTACGCCACGATCTGGACTGCGCTGCTGCTTTTCGCCGCGGCCGAAGCCGGGCGGACTCGCCTTGCGGCCGGAAATGTGCCTGCGCACTGGGCCTGGGCGGCCTGGAACCTGGGCGGTGCGCTGACGCTCGTGCATCTCCTGGTCGCGCTCGACCTGCGGTACGGCTGGAATCACGGTGCGGCGGCCGCCGAGACCGCGCGGCGATCGGCGGAGGTCTACGGCGTCGGCTGGCGCGGCAGCATCTACGTGAACTACCTGTTCGTCGTGTGCTGGTTCGCTGAATCGTGGCGCTGGCGGCGTGCCGCTGGCGGGCGCGCCCCGTCCGCAACCGGCACCTGGCTCCTGCGGCTGTTCTTTCTGATCGTCATCGTCAACGGCGCCATCGTCTTTGCCGTCCACGACGCTGGACGTGTGGCCGGCGTCTTGATTGTGGCGGTGCTTCTCTGGTCGTGGACCGCGCCAGGGGGTGTCGCCGGATTCCGATCGAACGCTGGCCACGCGTACATCACGTCAGGCACGGGCAAGGTAAGCTGACACCGCATGAACGACCCGGATGAGTCGCGTCCCTGGTGGGTCCTGCCATCGGCCCGGATTCACCCAGCCTGGTGGCTGGCGGTCGCGCCATGGCTCGTCCTCATCGAATACGCGACTGGTCCCGATGCGCAACTCCCCGCGCTCTACGTCCTGCCGGTCTTTGTCGCTGCCTGGTACTCCGGCGCGCGCACGGCTCTGGCCCTGGCGATCTCGGTTCCACTCGCCAGGTTGGGGTTCGTGCTCTTCGTCTGGGACGTGCAAGGGCAGCCCGGCTGGGTGATCGCCACGGCCGCGTTCCGCGCGACGGTGGTGGCCTTCATCGCGCTCGTCTTCGCGAGGCAAGCGGAGCACGAGCGGCAGCGCAGCCGGGATCTCGAGCAGCGACACGCCCTTCAAATGCGCGCCGAGCAACTGCGTGTCGTGCAGGTCACGATGCGGACCGTCCAGGACATCGTCAACAACTGCCTCAACCAGCTGCTGTTGCTGAGGATGGACGCTGAAGGTCACGTTCCTGCGGAATCGCTCGAGATGTTCGACCAGGCCATCAAGGAGGCATCGGCCCAGCTGAAGAAGCTGGCCGACCTCGACGCCTACGCGGAGAAGCAAATGGAGATGGGACCGGCGCTTGATGTCGGTGAGGTTCGTTCGCTCCCGCGCTAGGCCACCCAAACCGTCTGGACTCGGCGGCAGGAACCAGCTTTTGACAGCGCCTCTCGGTCGGCGATAATCGGCTCGCGCGACGAAGGAACCCGCACAGGTTTCAGAAGAGGTCAGGCGTGCGCCACCGGTCACACCGTGAGCGTCGAGCAGTGCCGGGCGGGCAGGCGATGCCGCCGACTCCGGCCGGGCGCGGCTCAATGTGGATCCTCGATCCCTGGCGGGACTTCATCCTCATCGTCGGGGCGCCCTTCATCATCCTCCCTGCCCTCTGGCTGGCGGGGAACCGCTTCAGGCCGGAACAGATCTACCTGTTCGTGGCCTCCTTCGGGGCCGTCGGCCACCATCTCCCGGGCATGATGCGCGCGTACGGCGATCGCCTGCTCTTCGAGCGCTTCAAGTACCGGTTCGTGTTGACGCCCCTCCTGGTGGGCGGCACATGTCTCGTATTTGCCGTTCAACAGCTGAACGTCATGGTGCTCGTCGCGTATGTCTGGGGCGTCTGGCACGGCCTGATGCAGACCTACGGTTTCCTGCGCATTTACGACTCGAAGCTGGGTTCAGCGGCGCGTCTGACGGCGCGGCTCGACGGCGCGATGTGTCTCACATGGTTCGGCGCGGCCGTGCTGGTGTCGCCGACGCGGATGGCGAAGATCCTCACGGACTACTACCGGTCGGGCGGCCCGATTATTCCGCCTGCGCTCGTCGAGGGACTTACGAACGCGTGGCTCGCCGCGACCGCCATTGCGACGGTCGGGTTTGTCGCCAACCTCTCTACGAGCGCACCCAGGGAAGGCGCCAGAGCCCGGCGAAGGTGATGCTGATGGCGACGAGCATCGCGTTCTGGTGGTACAGCAACGTGGCCGTGTCCAACATGCTCGTTGGCATTGCGCTCTTCGAGATCTTCCACGACGTCCAATATCTGACGATCGTCTGGATCTTCAATCTCAACCGCGCGGATCGCAATCCCACGTCGGCCGGTTCACGCGGTTCCTGTTCCGCCGAAGCTGGGGCCTGGTGGGCCTGTACGTGGGTCTGGTGGCGGCGTACGGATCGTTGAATCTTCGTTCCCGCCTGGCTCTCGAGTCAGCCCTCAGTCGAGGGCTGACCGGCCTGCTGACCGCGTCGGCGCTGCTTCACTTCTACTACGACGGCTTCATCTGGAAAGTGCGCGAGGCTTCGATCCGCGAATCACTGGGCTTGCGCGCTCGGGACGGCGCCGGACGCGGGGTCGACCCGAGCGTATGGTTCCGGCTCCCTGGGTCCACGGTTTGAAGTGGGCGGCCTTCGTCGTGCCAGTCGCCTGGCTCGGGTTCGCCCAGACGCGAGGCGTCGATGCAGGCGATGGAGCGGGATCGAATGATCGTGCAGGCCGTGCCGGGCAGCGCCCAAGCTCGCAACAACCTTGGCGGCGCATTGCTCGTCCAGGGGCAGACTGACGAAGCTATCGTCCAGTGCGGCGAGGCCCTGCGCCTCGATCCGGCTCACGCCGAAGCCCATTCGAACCTGGGTGTGGCGCTCGCACGCCGCGGGCGATGGGCCGAGGCGATCGATCACTACCGGGCGGCGCTCGAGCTCGATCCCCATCAGACGCAGGCGTACTCGAATCTGGGGAATGCGTTGCTCCAGCAGGGAAATGTTCGCGAGGCGATCGCGCAATTCGACGCGGGGCTCTCGAGTCGACCCCGACGATCCGCAGGCGCGCACGAACCTGCGCTGGAGCGCTGGTGCGGGAGGGACGGCTCGACGAGGCGATCGCGGATCTCGAACAGGTGCTCCGCGTCACGCCGGATTTTCTGCCGGCCCGACGGAACCTGGAGATCACTGAGACGACAGTGAAATGGGTAATTGAGTGGTCGAGTAATTGGGTAAGGGAATTGGGTAAGTTGAATGGCGTCGGGGTAGCGTTGCGCAAATAGCATCGCAACGCTACCCAGACCCTGCGATCTAGAAGTCGAGCTGTGCGCCGATCTTGAAGAGGCGCCCTTCGAGGACCGTGACCGGCCGGTTGTACGACGACGAACTCGCAGGCACGCTGAAGGTGTCGAGCCCTCCGAACGACGCGCGCTGCAGCACGGCGTTGCCATTGAGCGCGTTGTAGAGATCCACCATCAGTCTGACGCGGGTGCTTCCGCGTCCGAACATCTTCGTGCCCCGCAGGTCCAACTGGTACATCCGGTCGTCGTACAGCGTCCCCGGCTCGATCAACTGGACGGTCACACTGGGTGTTGCGCCGAGACTCGTTCGAGTGCTGCCGGGGAACTGGATGGTGTTGTTGAAGGTGGTGCTCGTCCACGCGGCGGTTATCTCGGGCCCTCGCACCGATTGGAAGGTCGCGCTCGCCTGCCATCCGCCCGCGATCGGGTACGATCCCAGAAGCTTGACCTGCAGCCCTCCGCGCACGAGGCCGCCATTGGGATCCACGGTCCTGTCGCAGAATCGCAGCTGCGTCGGGTCGTCGACGACGTAGCAGTCGTTGATGCGCGCGTCGCCCCAGGTCAGTCCGCCACCGACGCGTCCCGCCGCCGTTCATCCGCCAGTTGACGTTGACGTCGGCGCCATTGTAGGTCTCCTTGTAGTCGCCGAAGTTCTTGGCGAAGGTGCGGAAGTCGTCCACCAGAGGACGCTTGGCATCCTTGATGACGTACAGTCCGCTCACGGTCTGCCCGCGAATTTCCGCCGGCAGGCGCGGGTCGTCGGGCACCACGATCGTGAACTCGTCGAAGTCCGCCGGCGTCCACTGAGCGTTGTCGGGACCCCGACCGAACTGAGTGGCGCCGCGCGCCGTCGGGAGCAACTGGTTGAAGTTCGTTATGTACGTGTACCCCGCCGTCACGCCCAGGCCTGGCCGGAGCTCGTGCTGCACCGAGGCGTGGTAGTTCCAGTGACCGGAGCGTGACCCGTAGCCGTCCACATACTCCGGGTCGACGCGGTAGGCTTGCACGACCGTCCCGAAGCGCGCGTTGCTGGTCGGGCCCAGCTCGTTCAGCTCGGGCCGGAGGTTCCCGTTCGCGTCATTCCACGTCCGGGTATCAGTCGACACGATCTGGCGCATGGGGTTGAGATCGCGCGTCGGCCCGGCCACGGCCTGGTTGACGTAGCGGCCCATCGTGAACTTCAGGGCTGTCCGGCCGTTGCCCAGGAGATCCCACGCCACGCCGAGACGGGGGTTGATGTCGCGCCAGTTCGGGATGTTCTCAACCTTGGGGGTCAGCCGCGCTCCAATCCACGTCCCCGGTTCGCTGTACTGTTCCGGGGCGTAGCCGTTGAAGTAGTCGTATCGCAGCCCGCCGCTCAGCGTCACGCGATCGAACGTCCACCGGTCATCGACGTAGATACCCAGATCCCGGATGTTCTCGACGGCATAGCGCGGCGAGGCCCGGAGAATCACCGACCTGGGCAGGCCGCCGTTCCATCGGATCTGATCGAAATCGCCGCGGAACAGATCGCTCTGGCGGCTGATGCCGTCCTGATATTGCAGGCCGACTTTGAGCGATTGCGAGCCTGTCACATACGACACCGAGCCTATGTAGTTCTTCACTCCCGAGATGTGGAAAATGTTGCCGTCGCGCCACGCTCCGCGGAAGTAGCCCGTCGACTCGTCGAAGTTCTCGTAGAACGGGTCGTATCGCGTATTCGTGAGCGGGAAGGTTCCAACCGCCACGCCCGGCGAGGTGGGAAGTTCCGGCTCGTAGATCTCGCGGTACTGCTGCGTGTAGAGCCCAAGACCCGCCTCCACGAGGAGCCGGTTCGTGATCGTCGAGGTCCACTTGACGCTCGCTACATAGCTTTGCGGCATGTCCTCGATGGCCGCCGCCTCCTCGGAAACTGTCGACGCCAGGCCCCAGTGGCCGCGGTACTTGTGGTTGCGATCGTAGAACGCCGTGAACTTGTTCTTCTGATTCATCTGCCACGTCAGCCGGAGCACGGTGCTATTGATATAGCTGTCGTCGACGCTTTGGCGTGTCGGGTCGATCTCCGAGAAGCTTCCCGGCACGGTCCTGTTGACACCCCAGTTTCGAAACGCGAAGTGGAACCAGAGCGTGTCGCGCTTGATCGGCCCGCCGATTGTCGGGTTGAAGTCCCAGATTTGCTTAATCTGCCCGACGCTCTGAAGCCCGCGGTCCATCAGGTTCTGATCCAGGTTATTACTGTGCCAACTGTCGTAGGTAAAGTTGCTGACGACCGAGCCTCGGAACGTATTGCCGCCCTCCTTCGGAATCATGTTGATGCGAACGCCGCCGCTCTGGGTCTCCGCCGAGTCGCCGCTCGTCGTGTACTGAATCTCCTGAACCATCCCATCGTTCCAGTACATGCCGGCATACTGGCCCGCGCCCTCCATGTTGTTGAAGCGAATGCCGTCGACCTGCTGCACGGAGTTCGTGTTGCCGTGGAACGCAAGCGGAGACTGCTGCATCCCGCCAGAGCCGCCGACGTCCACGCTGTAGGCACCACCGCCTCCGACCTGAAGCCCGGTGCCCGGGATCAGGATGCCAACAGCCTGGATGTTACGGCCCGTCGGCACAGCATCCAGGACTTCGCGGGTCATCACCGTTTGCGTCGTCACGCTCTGCACGTCGACGACGGGGGATGTGCCGGCGACCGTAATGGTTTCTTCGACCGAACCGACGGCCAGCTGGATGTTCACGGTCGCGGTGAAGCCCGCCGTGAGCTCGATGCCCTCGCGCAGGACCGTCCGGAAACCGGTCAGCGAGTACGTCACTTTGTAGGTGCCAGGGCGCAAGGCGACTATCTGATAGCGGCCCTGCCCGTCGGTCACCGTCGATTCGAGCACCCTCGATGAGCACGTCACTGGTTGCTTCAACAGTGACGCCCGGCAGGATGCTGCCAGTCGAATCGGAGATCTGCCCCGCGATCGTCCCCTGGGCCCTCGCCATCGAGGGGAACAGGACGAGACACGCGGCGAGGAGGAGTCCCGGAACGCACGGCGACAGCCGAACATCGAGTTTCACGTGCTGCCCTCCTTCTGAGAGACCGTTTACGAACGCCTGGAACGACGCCTGGGAACGGCTGAAGGGGTACGACGAGCGGGCAGTAGGGGCGACGCGGAATGAGACGATGCCGCCGCGAGTAAACGGCCGGAGGCTACTCCTTATCCGGCATCTCGTCAATAACTTCTGGCACGCGGGGAAACAGGGAGAGACAGTGGGGATGGGGACGGCGCTCGATGTGAGCGCAGGCGCAGAAAGGTCCTGAGAGCGTTCGTGCGCGGCCGCGGCAAGCTGCCGCGGCCGCTGTCGTCGGGTCGCGCTACTTTTTCCGGACTTCGATGCGGCTCGCCACGTTAGCGGCCGGCTCGCCCGCCACTTCCACCTTCGTGTAGTGGATCGTCACCGGTGTGCCGGACATCGTCGCCAGACCGGCAATCTTCGCGTCGCTTCCCGTCACCAGCGTCGCATCCGTGTACTTGAAATCGAGCTGGTCACCCTTCTCGTTCTTGATGCTGATCGTCTTCGCCGTTGCGTCCACACGCACGAGCTCGCCTTCCACATTCATCGTCGGGCTTGCCGTGGCCGCCTGTGGTGCGGGGCGCGGCAGATCGGGCGCCGGCCTTGCCTGTTCAGCCGGCCTCGTCGGTTCCCCAGGGCGTGGCGGGGCGCCCGGCGCGGGCTGCGGCACCTGCGCGAAGGCCGTACCCGCACTCAAGAGAGTCAGGAAAGCGAACGTCGCTGCCGAGTGTTTGAAGTTGTGCATGCATACCTCCCGCAGGTCATGGCTCCAACAACCGCGCCAACAGAGGCGATCGGGCGGCTGGCGGAAGAACTCAGGCAATTTGCGAAAAGCCCGAAACACAGCCGCGCCGAAAGCTCGAGCGCGGCGTGTAGGCACATTCTTCCCCGGTGACTTGATTGGCAACTCGACGGCCGGCGATCGCCACCGACGTGCTTTACGCAGAACATGCCGCGTGTTACCGTGACCCGCGTGACTGCATCGACGCCGGCAGTCGAGACTGGCCGTCCACGGATGAAGCGCCTGCTGAGGCTATCCTTCCTCATCGGTATCCCGCTCGTACTTCTTCCGCTCTGGCTGCCGCGCAAAGTTTCCGCGCGACGGCTCTCTGCCGGCGCGGGTGCATCGAGAACGAACGCCGAGCTCGCGGCCAGGGAACGGCAGATCCAGACCGTCGTCGACGACCTCAAGTCGCGGATGTCGATCCCGGAGACGGTGGTGGTTTCGATCGTGCCCGCAAACGCGCTCGTCGTGTCGGTCGAGCGTTCGTCAGGACAACGCGACACGTTCACGCTCGCGCTCGACGCGGCCTTCCTCGACACGTTGAGCGACGATGAGGTCGGCGCAGTGCTGGCGCACGAACTCGGGCACGTCTGGATCTTCACGCACCATCCGTTCCTGCACACCGAGGAACTGGCGAACGAAATTGCGCTGCGCGTCGTCAATCGCGACGTGCTCGCGGTCGTTTACGAGAAAGTCTGGAAGCGGATCGGCACCAGGGGCAGACTGACTTACCTCCCTGTGGAATAGGCTGAATAGCGCGCCCCGCAGCCTTCGTCGTCCGATCACGCTATTGGATGTTTCGATCCGGCACACCCACCCTCCCCCCGGTACCGCGCCCGTCCAACCCACATAGCGCCAGATAGTTACAGCGCCCCGCCGCTGCGGCCGCCGGGGCACCAGCCTTGCTCAGGCCTATAGGTCACTTTCCGCAGCCTTTACTCAAGGAGAAAGATCGATGCGCTCGAAGAAACCGGCAGCCGGTCGCAAGCCCACGCGGGCGAGGAAACTTACACGACCCGGCAAATCGGTGCGGACCGTTGGCGCCAAAGCGGCGCGTCCAGCACGGACTGTGCGCACCGCACCTGTGGCACGAGCGCGGGCCGTTGCGCACACGTCTCAACCCGTGAGCGCCGTGAGCGCTGAAGCCACGCCCACCATGTCTTCGGGGACGGGTGTGTGGGCCCTCGCGCTTGGCGCGGCCGCCGTGATGACGGTCGGGCTCCTGATCGGCATGCCGTCGAATGATCGGACTGACATCACGCTTGATCCGGTCGAGCACACCGTCGCGGCGCTGACAGACGTTCCGACGGCGCCTGCCGTCCCTCTCACGAGTGAAGCGCTGGCCGTGACGAAGACATCCGTCGTTCAGACCACGTCAAAACCCGCCGTTGCGACGACCGCTGCGACACCGGCGACAGCAGCCCGGATCGCGCCGCCGGCCGCAGCGGTCGTGGAGCCGATGCCCGGCCTGGAAAAACCGCAGCCGCGGGTGGCCGACCTTGCAGCGGCACGGCCGCACGTCGAGCAGGCGCCCCTGGTCACGATCACAGGCTGCCTTGAATCTGACGATGAGAAATTCAAGCTGACCGACACGACCGGAACAAACGCCCCGAAGTCGCGAAACTGGAAGACGGGGTTTCTCTCCAAGCGTCCCGCTGCCGTCGCTGTCGTCGACGCGAGCGGCGTCGGCCTGCCGGCGCATGCCGGCGAGCGGGTCTCGCTGACGGGCACGCTCGTCGAGCGCGACATGCACGTGCACTCGCTGAAGCGGCTCGGAGCGTCGTGCGAGTGATGCTCCCGTCAGTGTCCTTCTAAGTCGTCCGAGATACCGGTCTCAACGCGGAGTCACGAAGGCACGGAGGCGTTCCTCCGTGTCTCCGTTCCTCCGTGTGAAATCCGTTCCCTCCGTGCTCTTCATTTAATGCCGACGACCATGCTGTCGGGGCCAATCAGGTGCTCCACGCGGGTGCGCGCGAACCCGACCTCTTTCATCCAGCCGCTGCAGTCCGCGCCCGTATAGTCGAAGCCGCCGGGCGTCTCGATGAGCATGTTGAGGCTCATGAGGAGTCCGAATGCGTTCGACGCGCGTTTGTCGTCGATGATGGCTTCGTACACGATGCACGCGCCCCCCTTGGGAAGGGCTGCATACGCTTTCTCGAGCAGCATCATCTTCTCCGCGAGGTTCCAGTCGTGGAGGATGTGGCCCATCATCACGACGTCGGCGTGGGGAATCGCGTGATCGAAGAAGCTCCCCGCCTGGAACCGCACGCGGCCGGCAAGTCCCGCGCGCTGCACATAGGCCTCGAAGTGCGGCTGCACCACGGGCAAGTCGAACCCCACGCCTGTCAGATGCGTGTTTGCGCGCGCCACTTCGACGGCCAGGCCGCCTTCGGCGGTCCCGACATCGACAAACGTCTTGTACCGACTCCACGGGAACTTGGCGGCGATGGCCATGTTGGCGCCCATGCTCAGGCCGGTCATCGCGTGGAGGAACTCACGCAGGCGCGCGGGATCGTTGTACAGACTTCGAAGAGCCCGGCCGTCCCCTGCTTGATCTCGTTCTGCGGCAGACCGGTGCGCAGGCCCTCGGTCAGGCCGCCCCAGAACGGATATAGACGCGCGTTCGCCATCTCGAGCAGGCCGCCGATGTACGACGGTTTCCGCTTATCCAGGAACACGCTGGCCTCTGGCGTATTGGCGTAAGCGGTCTTCTTCTTCACGAGGAAACCCAGTGAGACCAGCGCATCGAGAAAATCGCGCGCGCTTCTCGGATGGAGCTGGAGGCGCCGCTGCACCTCTCGCAGATCCAGCGGCCGCTCGTCGAGCTCGGTGAACAACCCCAGTTCGACGGCCGTCAGAAGGGTCTTCGAACCCCAGAATCCCAGGCCGACCTGCATGATGTGCTCGGGCGACAGTTTGGGCGCGGGCTTCTTCACCGCCTTTCTCGCGGCTTTCCGCGAAGTCTTCCGTGATGCCTTCGTGATCGCTCGTCGGGCCATCGTGTCGCCTCTCAAAAAAATGGGCCGGGCTCTCCGGTGAGAGAGAACCCAGCCCAGAAGAACCGCCGCCTGTCTTGCGCCTACGGCAGCGCCAACGCCGTGTATCCGCCCTCGACCGGCAGAATCACGTACTGCTTGCCGGAGTGCATGTAGGTCATCAGTCCGTAGCCGCCCATCTCGGGCGTGGCGACGGCACCCACACGCTTGCCGGTCTTCTTGTCGATGCCGAACAGGTGCGGACGGCTATCCGCGCTCGACCCGGTGGCAAAGAGCAGCGTCGGCGTCGCCATCATCGCGGCATGACCGGGCCTGCCCCAGTTCGTGTCCACGTTGACGCCCTTGAGCAGAGGGTTGTTGCGGAAGGCTTCCTGCACCTCCGTCGCCGTGTCGCCGTGCGGAACCATCCACAGATGCTCGCCGGTGTTCATGTCGATCGCCACGATGCGGCCGACCGGACCCTTGAAGATCCCGGGAATGCCCGCGAGCGGATTGCCGGCCGCGCCGCCAGGCGCTGCGCCGCGCCCGCGCCCGGCCCCAGGGGCTCCAGCTCCACCAGCCGCGCCGCCACGTGCCCAGGGCAGCACGGTGCTCCCGGTCATGCGCGGGCTGTCACGCTCGCTCGCCGGCGCCAGCTCCGTGCGGCTGCAACCGCTCGTCGAGGTGATGAAGAGAATCCCGGTTGTTGGATCCGCTGCCGGCGGACCCGTGATGTTGGCGCCACCGCCGCCGCCCGGGCAGATATTCGCCGGCGCCGCGCCCTCGGCGTTGCCGCGGTGGGTGGGCGGCTGGAAGAGCGGCGCAAGCGCCTGCGTGCGAACCGCCTCGGCCATCGCCAGCTTCTTGATCTCCGGCGTGTAGTCGATCAGGTGCTCCTCGGTGCGCCCCTGGAGATCGAACGCCGCAGGCTTGCTCGGGTGCGGCTGGGTGGGCGGCAGCTTCTCGCCCGGCACCTTCGATGGCGGCGCGGGCCGATTGATCATCGGCCAGATTGGTTCGCCCGTCAGCCGGTTGAACGAGTACACGTACGCCTGCTTCGTGACCTCGAACACACCGGGAACCCGGCGGCCGGCGACCGTCACGTCCATCACCACCGGCGGCGTCGGGTTGTCGTAGTTCCAGATATCGTGTTTGACCGTCTGGTAGTGCCAGATCCGCTTTCCGGTTTTCACGTCGAGCGCGATGATGCTCGTACTGAACAGGTTGTCCCCCGGACGGAACCCACCGTAATAGTCCATCGTCGCCCCGTTGGTCGGGATATAGACGATGCCCCGTTCGGGGTCGGCCGTCATGGGCGCCCACGACGACACGTCGCCGGTCCAGCGCCACGCGTCGTTCTCCCAGGTCTCGTGCCCGAACTCGCCGGGCCGCGGGATCACGTGGAACTTCCAGAGATACTTACCGGTGCGCGCGTCGTAAGCCAGGATATCGCCGGGTACGTTTTCGCGGCGTGTCTGGTTGTAGCCCTGCTCGGCCGAATTGCCGACCACGATCACGTCGTTGACGACGATGGGCGGCGAGGAGGCCGTGATGTAGCCGATTTCGAGCGGAATGCCCGCGTTCGGGTTGAACGTCTCCTTGCGTGACGTCCACGGCTGCCAGTCGGCGATGAGGTCCTTCAGCAGATCCACTGAGCCCGTCTTGGGGAACCCGGCGATCGGAATCGAGCCGCCCCAGTTGGCCAGCGGCTGGCCGGTGCGCGCGTCGAGCGCGTGCAGGAAGAAGGCGGGCGAGCTCACAAACACCACGCCGCGGCCGTTGATGCGCGCAAACGCCACGCCCTTGCCGTGGTTGGCGCGCATCGAGTACCCATGCGGCCCGTCGTCGGCTCCTGGAACGTCCACAGGGTCTTGCCCGTGGCGGGGTCCAGTGAAACGACCGTGCGCTTCGGGCCGGAGGTGGTGATGAGCATCCCGTCGACATAGATCGGCAGCGAGCGCGCGTTTACTGCGCCGCCCAGGTTGATGCCGGCGTCCTTGACGCCTCGCCACTCCCACGCCACCTTCAGGTTGTTGAAGTTGGTGGCGTTGATCTGATCGAGGTTCGAGAACCGGGCGCCGTTGTTGCCGCCAGTGATGTTCGGCCATTCCCCCGCCTGCTGGGCAACGCCCACGCCGGCCGCGGCGAGAGCGAGAGCCATGGCAAGAGAGGCCCGGACCGTGCGGGATTTCAGGTATTGCGGGGCTCCGCGCATTCGTTTTTCTCCAGGTTCTGAAGGATGCAGCGACGCAAAGGATGCGGCTCCGGCACCGCGATTGTCAACTGGGAAGCTTGCCGGCTGGAAGCGGTCTGGTTGGGGGTATGCTCTCGGCGGAGGCGCGATGGCAGAACCCGCGGCACACCCCTGTGCGAGGCGTTTCGGAGGGCTCAGCCGGGCTCAGCTGTCCGCGCCGATAGCTCTGGCGGCCTGCGTCGGCCTGGGTGCCACCCTCTCGGCGCAAGCGCCGGATGGCGGCGCGATCTTCGCGCGTGACTGTGCCGGCTGCCATAACGGTGCGGCCGAGTCGCGCACACCCCATCCTGATCTCCTGCGGCAGCGGTCCCCGGAAGCCATCATGTCGGCGCTCACCGCCGGCGGCATGCGACCGCAGGGTGGCCGTCTCAGCGGGGCCGAGCGCCGAGCGGTGGCGGAATACTTGAGCGGCCGGGCTCTTGGAGGCGACGTCACGGGGGCGTCGGTTGGCAGGTGCACGACGGGGGCTTCGGGCTCCGGGCTCCAGGCTTCAGGGGCTTCAGGTTCCGGGCCGTGGATGGGTTGGTCGCCGTCGGTTGCGAACACGCGCTTCCAATCGGCGGCGGAGGCCGGCCTGAACGCAGCCGACGTGCCGCGCCTGACCCTCAAGTGGGCGCTCGGATTTCCGGACGCGACATCGGCCTGGTCGCCGCCCACCGTTGCTGGCGGTCGGCTGTTCGTCGGGAGCCAGAACGGAACCGTGTACGCCCTCGACGCGAAGTCGGGTTGCATCCATTGGACGTTCACCGCGAAGAGCGGGGTCCGCACCGCGTTGACCGTCGGCGACCGGGGCGGTGTGGGACCCGCGGTGTACTTCGGCGACACCGGCGCCAACGTCTACGCGGTGGACGCCGCCACCGGCCATCTGCTCTGGACTCGCCGGCTCGACGAGCACGTCTACGCCCGAGTCACCGGGTCGCTCACCTTACATCAGGGCCGGCTCTATGTGCCCCTCTCGTCCATCGAAGAGACCGCGGCAAGCCAGCCAGGATACGAGTGCTGCACATTCCGCGGCAGTCTCATCGCGCTCGACGCCGGGACCGGTAACACGATCTGGCAGACCTTTACCGTTCCCCCATCACAGGCGATGGGCAAGAACGCCGCGGGCGTCACGCTCTGGGGGCCGTCAGGCGTCGGCATCTGGTACGCCCCGACCATCGACGAGCGCCGTTCGGTCCTCTACGTCACGACGGGGAACACCTACAGCGGTGCGGCGCAGCCGACGGGCGACGCGATCCTGGCCATCGATCTCGCGACCGGGGCCATCAAGTGGACACGGCAAGTCACGCCGGGCGATGTCTTCGGGTGTCGCCCGGGCACGCCGAACTGCGGCGAGAAGGCCGGCCCCGACTTCGACTTCGGCACGCCGGCCATGCTGGCGACCCTGCCTGGCGGCCGTCAACTGCTCGTAGCCGGCCAGAAGTCCGGCATGGCCTTCGCGATGGATCCCGACAAGGAGGGCGCCGTCGTGTGGCAGTACCGCGCCGGGCAGGGATCCATCTGGGGCGGCATCCAGTGGGGCGCCGCCGTCGACGGCGAGCAAGCCTACTTGCCGGTGTCCGACATCCGCACGCCGACGCCGGGCGGTCTCCATGCGGTCTCACTGGAAACCGGTGAGCGCACGTGGTACCACCCTCCGCCACCGCTCAAATGCCAGGCCGGCCCCGGCTGCAACGCCGCACTCATCTCACCGCCGACTGTTATCCCCGGGGTCGTGTTCTCGGGGTCGAACGATGGGGCGTTGCGAGCGCACGCCACCAGGGACGGCTCGGTCATCTGGGAGTTCGACACGAACCGTGAATTCCCGACGCTCAACGGGGTCAAGGCCAAGGGCGGCGCCATCCAGGGCGCGGGGCCAACGGTCGCCAACGGCATGCTGTATCTCAACTCCGGATACGGCGATCACCTCGGCCGGCCGGGCAACGTCCTCCTCGCGTTCGAAGTGCCGTAGAAACCCGGCAAAAACATTCGTGGGCAGTTTTGCCGTAACGCGTTGATTTACTTGACGATTTCGCACCAAATGCGATACGTTGTCCGACAGTTCTCGGCTCTCTCAAGGGGAGTGTGCATGAAGGCTCAGCTTTGCTTCGCCGCCGTCGTTGTCGGCTTCGCCGGACTCGGCGTAACGAGCCTCTCCGCGCAGACGAACACGGCCGCAGATGTCACCTTTACCAAGGACATCGCGCCCATCCTGCAGCGCAGCTGCCAGCAGTGCCACACCCCCGACGGCGGCGCGCCGATGCCGCTCAGAACCTACGAAGAGGTGCGGCCTTACGCGCGCGCCATCAAGGCCCGCACATCGATGGGCCCGCGCGCCGGCGTGATGCCGCCATGGTTCGTCGAGCGGAACATCGGCATCCAGCGCTTCAAGGGTGATCCGTCGCTCAGCGAAGAAGAGATCGCCCGGGTCGCGAAGTGGGCCGACAGCGGAGCACCGCGCGGTAATCCTTCCGACATGCCGACCGCAACGCCCGAAGTCATCGGTGAAGACGGCTGGGTGCTCGGCAAACCCGATTTGATCGTCAAGTCGCCGGAAATCTTCGTCGCGTCCACGGCGCCCGACAAGTGGGGCTCGATCGGCACGGCGCCTACTGGCCTGACCGAAGACCGCTGGGTCTCGTCGGTCGAAGTGCGCGAAGTGAACGACATCCCCCGCGCTGAAGGCACGAAGACCGTCGGCGGCCGGTACGTCTTCCATCACATGACGTATCAGAGTTCGGTGCCCGGGCAGCCCGGAGGCACCAGCTGGCCGATTCACGAGATCGGCCGCAACGCCGACCAGTTCCCGCAGGCCGCCGGACGGCTGCTCGCGGCCAACTCGGTGCTCGATCTGAGCGCCTCGCACGTGCACGCGAACGGCCACGACACGAAGGCGCATCTCGAGTTCGGTTTCAAGTTCTTCCCGCCGGGCTATCAGCCGCAGTACAAACCATCGACCGTGCGTCTGGGCAACGGCAACGACCTCGACATCAAGCCGAACAAGGCCGACCAGGAAATCCACGCATACGCGACGCTCACCGAGCACACCAAGATCATCGCGTTCGAGCCGCACCTCCATGCGCCCGGCGTGCGGATGTGCCTCGAGGCCATCTGGGGCATGAACGTGCAGCAACTGAGCTGCGTCGGCTACGACCACAACTGGGTCAAGCAGTACATCTACGAAGACGATGCGGCGCCCCTGCTGCCGAAGGGGACAATCCTGCATCTCATCGGGTTCCTCGATACGACGCCCAACAACAAGAACCTGGCCGATGTCAGGAACTGGGCGGGCGGCGGGCGGCGTTCCGTGTCGAACATGTTCATCGACCTCGGCTACTCGGTCACGCTGAACGAAGAACAGTTCCAGGCCGAGATGGCCGGACGGCGCGCGAAGATGACTCGCAACCAGTACGACATCGGCTGCCCGCTGTGCTGGGCCCCGCCGGTCGAGGCGCCGCCACCGGCGCGGAACACGCAGCAGCAGGGAGGCAACCAGCAGTGAGCCGTCGCCGGCTCGCAGCTGTGCCGAACGGCACTCGCCTCCTGCTCGTCTGCCTGTTCGCGATCTTCGCGGGCGCCGGTGTCACCGGCGCCCAGACTCGCTTTTCGTATTCAACCGGCCAGGCCCTCGAGCCGGCGTACGAAGGCTGGATGCCCAACGAGGACGGGTCCTTCACGCTGGTCTTCGGCTACATGAACACCAACTGGCTCCAGGAGTTCGACATTCCGGTGGGGCCGGACAACCAGTTCGCGCCCGGCAATCCCGACGTAGGACAGCCGACGCATTTCTATCCGCGCCGTAACCCTTTCCTGTTCAGCGTTCAGGTCCCGAAGGACTTCGGCAACAAGGAAATCACGTGGACGCTGACGGCGAACGGCCATACGCGTACAACGTACGCGTCGCTCAAATCCGATTATTTGATCGACAAGCAGGTCATCTCGACCGAAGTCGGCGGAGACAACGGCAGCCTGGCCGATGCGCTGCGGACTAACATGCCGCCCGACCTCAAGGTCGAGGGGTCGACCACCCGATCGGTCAAGGTGGGCGAACCATTGACGCTCTCCGTGATCGCCGGAGATCCCGACAACCTGCCGCCGCGCAGGGATGGCAAGCCGCAACCGGGTCTCAGAACGGCGCCAGTGGTGGCCTCCGAGGGCCGTCCGGCACGAGCGCCTGTGCCGCAGAACCAGAATTCAGCGGCTGTGGTCTACCGGCCGCCGGTTGCGGTGGTGGCGTCGAGCGGACCTGGCCTGCGCTTCGCCTGGAGCGTCTATCGCGGGAAGGCATCAGCGGTGGCGTTCAAGCCCGATCAGATGAAGACCTGGATGGACACGCGCGCCTACGCCAACTCCGGCTGGTCGCCGCCGTACATCGTTCCCGATCCGCCGGCCGATGGCCGCTGGACCGCCGACGTGGTCTTCAGCGAGCCGGGGACGTACGTGCTCCGCGGCGTCGCCAGCGACAGCTCGTTGTTCACCTACGAGAACATCACCGTTACTGTGACGAAGTAGCGCCTGCGGCCATCCCGAGCCGAGGACCTCCAGATCCGAGGCGAGGGATCGGCGTCAGTTCGCGCTGGGGGTGGGGCCCCAGCGCAAGTAGAAGAAGTAGCGCCCGCGGCCATCCCGACCTTTAGCCCGCAAGGAGCGACTCGAGCCTCGCTGACTCCCTGGTCTCGCGCGAGCCACGCATCGGCACAGCGGTACCGAGGTCTGTGATCTTCACAACAACCGGTGGACCGGCATCCGCCACGAGGATGTTTTCGGGCTTCAGGTCGCGGTGAACGATCTCGTGCGCGTGGGCGTGGGACAGGGCGTCGCAGATCTGCACGCCGACCGCGACAATCTGCTCGACATCGAGGCGTGCATCCCGAAGGCTGTCACCCGCGACGAGCTCCATCACGAGATACGGAACCCCGTGATCCTCGCCCGTGTCGTACACGGACACGATGTGCGGATGGTTCAAGGCCGCGGCCGCGCGCCCCTCTCGAAGGAGTCGCTGGGGCGCTTCCGAAAGCGGCGCAGCGGAGGTCAGCAGCTTGACGGCGACCTCGCGCCGCAGCTGCAGATCCGTTGCGCGGTAGACGATGCCCATGCCGCCGCGGCCGAGTTCGGTGTCGAGCCTGTAGCGGGCGTTCAGCGTGGCGCCGGCCGTCAGACGCGACGGCGAAGCGGCCATTGCACGGGTTTCGTCCAGATCGTCGCGCACGTGATCGGCGGCTCTACCTGCCTTTTCGCGCCAGGATCCTTTTCTGGTTCGCGATGATTCGTGCCTGGTTGGCGAGCACGCGGTCGAGCTTCTTCTGATTCCGTTCGATCCGCCGCTGGTTGGCCAGGATCGTTCGCTGATTCGCCAGGATCTCGCGCTGGACGTTCAACCGGGCCTCATTCGCCATTCAGTCGCTCCTCGGGCCGATTCTAACGTCGAAGCGATTGATCGCCCCGGCTAAATACCCGACAATCTCGCGATGCCGTCCCCTGTCAGCCGTGTCGTCGATCTCATCGACCCTGCCCTGAACGCCATCGTCAACATGACGGTCGAGGAAGCGCGCCGGCGGGTCCTCGCTGGCGATCCGGAGGAGGTCCGCGGCATCGACGGATCGTTCGCGCTCGTGGCCGTCGAGGGCAAGACCGTCCGGCTGGCGCGATCGATGGATCGGCCGATGCGCTACTTCCTGGCGAAGCGCCAGGAGGGTCCAGCCCTCTATGTAGCGGACCGCATCGATACGCTGCATCAGGCCCTCGTCACAGACGGCCTGGACAGCCAGTTTCATCCAAGCTATACGCGCATGGTGCCGGCTCACTACATCGTCGACCTGGCGCTCGTCGGGTGCCCCGATCCCGATCCCGTCTACACACGGTACTTCACGCCGCTGACGGGAACGCTTCCAGCGGACCTCGACGAGATCGGCCGCCTGTACATTGGTGCGGTGGCCGACGAAATCGCCAAGTGGCTGCGGTCCATCGATGCGCGTGGCTCGAAGGCGGACCCTGTTGGCGTCGCGTTCTCCGGCGGCGTGGACAGCGGGGCCGTTTTCCTGCTCGTCTACAACGCGATGTTGCGGCTGGGCCTCTCGCCATCGCGACTGAAGGCATTCGTCCTCGACCTGGGCCAGGGCCCGGATGTGCAGCAGGCCCGGGCTTTCCTGTCGGCACTCGGACTCTCCCTTTTCCTCGAGGAGATTGAGGCGAAGCCCGACGACCTCGATGTCGACGAGACGGTGCGGGTGCTCGAGGACTACAAGCCGCTCGACGTCGAGTGTGCGGCCATGGGCCTTTGTCTCTGCAGGGGCATTCGCAGCCGCTATCCCGAGTGGCGGCACCTCGCCGACGGCGACGGCGGAGACGAGAACCTCAAGGACTATCCGATCGAGGAGAACCCCGAACTGACAATCCGAAGCGTGATCGACAACATGATGCTGTATCAGGAAGGCTGGGGCGTCGGGCGCATCAAGCACTCGCTCACCTACAGCGGCGGTCTGAGCCGGAGCTATGTGCGCACGTATGCCCCCGGACGGCACTTCGGTTTCGCTGGCTTCAGTCCCTACACACGCCCTGCCGTCCTGACCGTCGCCGAAGCGATTCCGTTCGCCGCGCTGACCCGGTACGACGTGCCGGCTCTTTACGCCCTCAAGGGCGAAATCACCAGGCGAGGGATCAAGGCCGTCACCGGTTTCGACCTGCCCGTGTTCCCCAAGCGGCGCTTCCAGCACGGCGCGATGCCGGCGGCCTCGATGCGATCCCGGCTTGCGGGTGGCGAGGTCGCGTACCGTCGGGTGATCGAGCGACAGTATTCACAGGGAACGGGGATCGGGGATCGGGGATCAGGGATTGGTGCTTAGCCGCGCTCTGAGCGCCGGCCCTTCATCACGGCCCGGCGGCGTACCAGGCACCTTCAGCCAGAGGGCGCCTGCCAGCACGAACGGCATCAGGTAGACGGCGATCAAGGCGGGAGGTGGCCGCAGGTCGTAGGTGGCATCGACGTCACCCTCGACAACCGCTGGACCAAGCGGCCCTTCGACCTCCGCGCGAACTGCGTAGCGGCCCTCGCGATTGATCCGCAACGCCACGAACTGCCGGCCCGGGTCAGAGACGGGCGCCGTCGGGCCGGTCTCGCTTGCGCCTTCATGCCCGATTGGCGCGATGGACACCCGGCCTCGTGTGTCTGCCGGCAGAGCGACGGCCCGGTCTGCAGCCTCGATAACCAGCCAGAACTGACCGCCCGCCGATCCGTCGTCTGTCGTGTCGGGATCGGTCCAGATCGACAGCCGGTAAGCTCCGGCGACACGGTCGGACACGATCGGGAACGGCGGACCGTCGTGCGCGGACGCCGTAGCCGTGCACAGGATCACGAACGCCATTGCTGCGATCGCGGCCTGACCGGCGGACACGCACCAAGCACCAGGGACGAAGGACTGCCCAGGGACCAGGACCGAAGGACGAAGGACCGGCGGCGCCATTGAGTGAAAGCCGCCCTAATGGACAATCATCGCCCGCATGTCCATCGGCTGCGACAGGATCCATGCAGCGGTCAGACCGAGAGCCACGACCGTGGCGCACCATGGGATGGCGGCACGCACGGCCAGGCTCGGATGATCGCGTTCGGAGACAAGCCAGGCGAGGCCGAGCGAGCCGAGTGTCCCGAGCAGCACTGCCCCGTACTGGAGCGGCAGCACGGAGCCCGGCCGCATACCTGTCCACCCCCACTGCGGTTCGCCGAACACAGGCCAGCCCACTGCCAGGACGACGGCGCTCTGGGTGGCCGGCACGATCGTCATCGCGCCGGTCAGCAGGTGGTAGCCGTAGTGTGCCAGCCAGACGCCAAAACCGACCGGAACGAGCGCGTAGGCATAGCGCACAGCGGTCTCGACCGTCGAACCGGCGGTGGAACGCGCGAGCAGCCGGGTCCCGGCTGCCGCTGTTCCCAAAAGCAGGACCGGCACGAGGATAAGTGCAATCGCAAACAGCACGGCCAGCGCCGGCGCTTCAGACGAAGCGCCCATCATCCCGCCGAGCCATCGCTCCACTGCGACTCCGGGTTCGACCATCGCAAAGGCGTTGAGCAAGCCCCCGAAAACAAAAACGACAACCAGTGCCGCGATGTCATACCGGCCGGCCAGCCGGCCGATTCCCGAGCGGCGTCCGGTCTCGAGCAGTTCTGCACCGGGGACGCGTGTCGCAAGGGCGATGTTGCCATGGGGACATGCCTGCACGCAGTCCAGACAGAAGGTGCAGTCGATGTTGCCCACTTTCGCCGGCAGAAAGAGGCCCAGCTCGCAGCCCCGCTGGGCGGTCGTCCGGTTGCCCTTGATGCAATCGTAGGTGCCGCAAGTGCGGCACCGGTCCGGCGCAATCACCCGCAGTTCCAGCGGAGAGATTGTTGATGCGACGAAATTGAACTGGCCGATCGGGCAGAGGTACTTGCAGAAGGTGGCGCCGGAGAAGACCAGATCGACGGCGAGTGCGGCGCCGAAGTAGGCGAGCAGCAGCCACGCTGTGCCCCCCGGCAGGGCCCACAGGTCGAACAGCTCGTAGGCAAACAACACGCCCGCAAACAGCGCGATGGCGATCCACTTCGTGCGCAGCCAGCGCGGCCAGCGGCGCGCGGGCTGGTGCAGCCGCCGGCCCACATCGCGGACGAGCACGAACGGGCAGCCCGTGCAGAAGAAGTTGCCGGCGGCGAGGAGCGCAATCACCAGCAGGCCCCGGTAGTGCACCCACGTCACCACCGTGGTCAGGTTCGCTGGGGCGAGCGGCGGGCCGAAGAGGCCCTCTGCGACCAGCACGATGGCGACGAGCAGCAGAGCGGTCTGGATGGACGTGCGTGCATGACGCCCGCGCAGCAGCGGGCCGACAACGGGCCACCGCAGAACGTCGATGGTCCGGTCCTGCTGCGGCACGTCACACGGCCGGAGAGGCCTCGCGTGTGTGCCAGGCGCACGTGCACTGCTGCGTCGCCGCCGCTGGCGAGGGAGGAAACATGTGGTAATACATCGCGATGACCATCGGGATGAACACCACCGTGTTGTAGAAAAGGTGAAGCTCCACGCGCGGCACCCAGAACTGCACGAGGCTGGTCGGGACCGGGGCTCCGAAGAGGTTCATCCCGAGAATCGCTTGCAGCTGCAGCAGGCCGTGCTCGAAGTGGTGGAAGAACTGAATGCCCAGTGCGATCGTCCACCAGCGCCGATCTTCCACGCCGGTGAAGCCGGAGCGCAACAGCCACAGTCCGGCCAGCATCACGAGCGCATAGCCGTAATGCAGCAGCTCGGACGACACCAGCCACGGGAAGGCGAGGCCCAGCGCGCCGCGGGCCTGCGGAACCGGCCAGCCGAGGGCGTAGATCTGGAACGCCTGCAGCAGATGTTCCGCCCAGTGTGCCAGCACGATGGCCATGAAGGCACGGAGCGCGAATTCATGGCGCGGCCCGTTCAACCGTTCTACGACGGTCATCGATGCTGCCGGGGCTTCCGGACGACTGGCTGTCGAATGGACGTCGCGCACGCTGTTCTCCCCGCATCGCACTGCCGACGCGATGGGCTAGTATAGGACCCCGTCCGCGGGCCCTCAATCATACGAAACTACTAGGGCCCGGTCTGGAGAGGGCCCGCACTCCCCTGCCATGCCGCCGTACCCCCAGGACACAACCGCGCGCGCCAGATTCGTGATCGATCGCCGCGAGATCCGGCCCGCGCACGACTCCTGGCGCCATCAGGGCGTCATCGTCGAGGACGAGCGATCCGCGGACGGCCGGCCTGCCAGAACGGCCACCGTCCTGCTGACCGGCCGCGAATGCCCCTGGCGCTGCGTGATGTGCGACCTGTGGCACTACACGACGCCGCACGACACGCCCAAAGGCGCCATCCCCTTCCAGGTCGCGGCGGCGCGCGAGGAATTGCGCTCGCGATCGGAAACCGTCACACAGCTCAAGCTTTACAACGCGAGCAGCTTCTTTGATCCGCGCGCTGTGCCAGACGACGATTACAGTCCCATCGCTGAAGCGCTGGATGGCATCGAGCGGGTGGTCGTCGAGTCCCACCCGTCGCTCGTCGGTAGCCGTGTGGACCGTTTGCTCCATGCCCTCAGCGAGCGCGCCCAACGCGGCACGACCCGGCTCGAAGTGGCCATGGGGCTGGAGACCGCCCACCCTGATGCGCTGGGCCGTTTGAACAAGCGGATGACTGTGGAGGACTTCACTCGCGCGACCGGGGAGCTGCAACGCCGGGGCGTGGACGTGCGCGCGTTCCTCCTGATCCACCCGCCGTTTGTCCCCGCCGGCGAGCAGCAGGACTGGTTGCGTCGATCGATCCTGGCGGCCTTCTCCGCGGTGCATCCGTGGTGTCGTTGATTCCGACCCGGCCGGGCAACGGTGCCATGGAAGCGCTGCAGGCCGAGGGACTGTTCCAGCCTCCGCAACTGGAGGACATCGAGCGAAGCCTCGACACCGCGGCTGACATGGTCTCGAGCGGACGCCGGATCTTCGTCGACCTCTGGGACCTCGAGCGGTTCTCGCGTTGCCCGCACTGCTTCCACGCGAGGCGCGACAGGATGCGCGCCATCAACCTCGACCAGCGTCTGCACGGCATGGCCTCGTGCAACGTGTGCGGCATCGGAGCGGCGTCTTGAGCCTCGCACCCGTGGAACGCGTCGATGCCGACATCGCCATCGTCGGCTCCGGCTTCGCGGGATCGCTCCTCTCGCTGGCGCTGGCGCGTCGCGGACGGCGGGTCGTGATGGTCGAGCGCGGCCGGCATCCGCGATTCGCCATCGGCGAATCCTCGACGCCGCTGGCGAACCTGCTGCTCGAGGAACTGGCGGATCAGCTATGGTCTGCCGCGCCTCCGGGCATTCTCCAAGTGGGGCACGTGGCAACGCGAGCGTCCCGAAGTCGCCGGCGGGCTCAAGCGAGGCTTCACGTTCTTCTTCCACCGTCCGGGCGAACCGTTTGCCGACGATCGCGAACACCAACGTCAGCTCCTGGTGGCGGCCAGCCCGCACGATGAGGTGGCCGACACCCATTGGTACAGGCCCGACTTCGATCTTGCGCTCGTGCAGGACGCGCAGTCCGAGGGTGTGATCTACCTCGACGACACGCGCCTCGATCGCATCGCAGACGAGGGAGGTCAGGCGGTGCTCGAAGGATCCCGCGGCGGCCGCACCATCCGGATCGCGGCGCCATTCGTGGTGGACGCCAGCGGCGCAAGGGGGTTCCTGCATCGGGCGCTGGGTGTGGCGGACGCACCCCTTCGCTGGCTCCCGCCTACACAGGCGCTCTTCAGCCACTTCGCTGACGTAGACCGGTGGGACGGCCTGATGCCGCCGGACGAAACACCGCCCTACCCGCGCGACGATGCGGCGCTGCATCATGTGTTTCCAGGCGGCTGGATCTGGATGCTGCGGTTCAACAACGGCATCACCAGCGCCGGCGCGGCGCTGACCGATCCTGTAGCCGCAAGCATCGGCGCCGCGGACGGTGCGCCCGCATGGGATCGGCTGCTCGACACACTGCCGTCGGTACGCGAACAGTTTCGACGGGCACGGGCCACCCTGCCGTTCGTGCACTCTCCGCGGCTGGCCTTTCGCGGAGGCACTGTAACGGCTTCGCGGTGGACGTGCCTGCCGTCGGCAGCGGGCGTCATCGATCCGCTGCTCTCCACCGGATTTCCGCTCACGCTGCTGGGCATTACGCGGCTTGCGGGGATCCTTGATGAGACGAAGCAGGGGTCAGAGAGAGACCGGGCACTTCAGGGCTACGCGCAGATCACCGAACGCGAGCTCGATGCAACGGAGCAGCTTGTCGGTGCGCTGTACGCGAACATGTCCGACACATCGCTCTTCAAGAGGCTCTCGCTGCTGTATTTCGCCGTCGCGAGCTACAGCGAGGCAGCGCGGCGGCTCGGACGGCCGGAGCTGGCGCCCGGATTCCTGCTGCACGCTCATCCGGCGTTCGGCCCGGAGCTCCAGACCTGCACGTCGCTGGCGTTGACGCGCCCCGAAGGTGAGACGAGGAGGGCGTTGCTGGACCGCATCGATCGCGCCATCGAGCCGTTCGACACGGCCGGCCTGCTCGATCGCACACGGCGGGACTGGTACCCGGTCCTGCCGGATGATCTTCTTGGGTCAGCCTCGAAGCTTGGCGCGACGGTGGACGAAGTTCAGCGGCTGCTCGAACGCTGCGGATTCGTAAACCCTGCGCTGCGAAATCAAGCGTAGGGCGGGTCTTGCGCTGTAGACCCGCCTCCGGCCGGGTCCGGAAGGACCCGGCCTACATCTCATTTCGCCCGTTCCGCGACTCCAGCCAGGTCTCGATGAGCAGCGCCGCCGGCCCGACCAGCGCGAGCGCGTAGAACGGCGCATAGACGACCTCGGCCAGCCGCAGCAGCATCTCGACGAACGCCACCAGGAACACGACCAGGCACTGCGCCCACCTCGGCCGCACCGTCGTCTTCGGATCGGTGACCATGAAGAAGATGAAGAGCTGGTACATCGGCCCAGTGATCGGCGCGACGCTGGCCAGCCACGGATTGCCGGTCACCGCGCTGCGGACGAACGACAGCAGGAAGAACGACGCGACGTAGGTCGCGCTGATGTGCAGGCGCCCGACGCGCCAGACGATGACGGCGCCGAGGATCCAGATGACCGCCATCGGCCAGACCGTGTTGCCCCACTGGATGCTGAGGAGCGACACCGTGGCCGGCGCGAGCAACAGCACGGCACTGACGCCGAAGTTCGACGGGTTCCAGAGGTGGCGGCCGTTGAGCCGGCAGCACGTACTTCGACGTAATCGAAATCAGGCTGCCCAGGAAGTACGGCCACACGAAAGGCGACCGCACCAGGATGCCGACGCTGATGCCTGTGATGTAGGCGCTCGCAAGATGCGGCCACTGCCCGTATGTCAGGCGGCCGAGCGCCATCTCCGCGAGGATGGCGGTTGCGATGGCAACGCCGGTTCGTTCGTATCCCTCGAGGATGCCGAACGACAGGTGGCCGGCAACCAGGATGCACGTGATGAGGATCGGGCCGAGGAACCGGTTGTCCAGCGTGATGAACGAGCGGACGCCCGAAGGCGGCGCGATGGCGGCCGTGCCCGGGCTCATCGCGGCTCCGTGATCTTGTGCACCGTGTCGACCTGCGGGTTCTCGATCGTCTGGCGCCGGCCCGAGGGCCAGCGGATCACCGCGCGGTCCACCTGCGCCGCGTCGCCCAGCCCGTAGTGCAGCCGGCGCTGGTTCTGCGCGCTGAAGCCGCTGCCGCCGCTGACCTCCTGCACCTGCCGACTGGCCGCTCCACTGCAGCTCGACCCGCGCGCCAATCGCGCTGCGGTTGCTGGCGCTGCCCTCGAGCTCGAACGCCACCCAGTGCCGGCCCGGCTGCACCGCGTTCTTGTACAGCAGCAGCGGGCCGCGCTGGTTGGCGACGATCACGTCGAGCACGCCGGTGTTCGAGAGATCGGCCAGCGCGACCGCGCGGCCGTCGTGCACATCGGTCGCTCCTACGATCTGCGCCACCTCGGTGAAATGTCCCAGGCCGTCGTTGACCCAGACACGTTTTCGCTGGTACCCCGACAGGCTGCGCCCGTTCATCGCCGGCCAGTTCCGCGCATCCCCGATGATGGCGCTGTGCCCGACCGCGATCTCGGCGAAGTCGTACCAGTAACTGGTGCGATCGCCTGCCGAGACGTAGCCGTTCACCAGGTAGATGTCGAGCGTGCCGTCGTTGTTCAGGTCGCCGAACTGCGCGCCCCAGCTCCAGCCGCCCAGGTCCACGCCCAGGCTCGACGCCAGGTTGTCGAACTCGCGGACTCCGCCGGCCGATGCCTTCGGCACCCAGAGGTCGTTGGCCTGCACCAGCACTCCCGGCTCGGAGATGTTGGTCTTGTAAATCGACAGCCGGCCGTCGTTGAAGACGTCTCCGAACGAGGCGTTCATGCCGCTCTTCGGCGTGCGCCCCACTCCGGTGTCCCGGCCGACATCGACGAAGTGCCTCGACCCGCCGGCGGTGCCCGGCCGGTTCGCGAAGAGCTCCGACACGCCGTAGTCGTTGGCGAGGAACAGATCGGGATATCCGGTCCCCAGCAGGTCAGCCGCGCCGACCGCCAGCGTCCACCGGCGCGACGTGATGCCCGCGGCCGCCGTGGTGTCTTCGAATGTTCCGTCTCCCCGGTTACGAAGCAGGTACTTCCGGCCGCCGTTCTCTGCGTACTCGAAGCTCTCCGGCATGATCCGCGTGGTGTCGAGCGTCCAGAGGTTCAACGTCTCCGGCCAGTAGCCCGCCACGAAGAGATCGAGCCAGCCGTCGCGGTCGTAGTCGAACCAGACGGCGCTGTTGGCGTTCAGCCATTGCGGAAGCCCGGCCCGTTCACCCGCCGGCGTGAACCCGCGACCGCCGTCGTTGTGAAAGAGCTCGGGCCGTCCATACTTGTAGAGAAACAGATCTTCGAATCCGTCGTTGTCGTAGTCGCCCCACACGGCGCCCATCGACACGCCCGTAGCCTGCCTGGTTCACATCTGCCAGGCCCACGCGGCCGGCGACATCGGCGAACGTCCCGTCGCCGCTGTTTCGATAGAGTCGATTCAGGCTGCCTTCACCGCTGTTGGTGACGTAGAAGTCCTGCCAGCCGTCACGGTCGAAATCAGCGACCGACACGGCCGCGCCCATGGCCGCCACCTGCGGCATGATGTGCGCCAGCCTGGCGTCGAAGGTCGGACCCGTGTGGACAAAGTCGACCCCTGCCGGCTTTGCCCCTTCTGCCAGCCTGAAGCCGTAACTGAATCCTGCCGGTTCTCCGCCTCGCGCGCCGTCCACGCCGGAAGTCCCGGACGAGGCCGCACGGTTCAACAGGAACACCGCGACGAGCGACGCCACGAAAAGAACCGTCCAGGCGAACTGCAGGCGCCTGGCACGCGACGGTGCGGTCATCTGGCAGGCCCCAGCCCCTGGAGGAACTCGCGCGGCGTCACAAACCTCGTGTGGTACGTCTGCCAGTCTCCAGCGTGCCGCCGATACACGGGATCATGCTCGAGCGCGGCTGCTTCGACTCCGGCGCCGTAATCCGGACGGTCGTGCGAAGGCAGCGGCAGCACGGTCTGCGAATGGCCCGTGTTGTAGTCGCCATCCTTTTCCCAGCCGTCGCCGATGAGCACGAAGTCACGCGTCCAGCCGGCCGGTGGAGGGGGCGGCGCTGGAAACGACAACCGCATCTCGTCGCCCGCGTTCATGATGACGTAGCGGTCGTCCACACGATCCAGCAGCTCCGACACATCGCCGAACCGGGTGTAGTAGCCCACGAGGTCCCGCCAGCGCTGGCTCACGTTCTCGATGGTCTGATAGTCGGGCACCTCCGGCTGATCGCTGCGCTCGTGGCTGGTTCGCGAAAAGCCCCGGTACCGCAGGTCCGCTCGCGCCGGCTGAATCCTCCTCGTCGTCGGCGCCTGATCCACCGCTTCGGCCGTGCCGATCGCGTCCCAGTACACCTCCAGATTCGTGCGGAGCCGCAGCCGCTTCGCGTCCGCCGCCTGACGCAAATCGATCAGCACCGTCTTGTTCTTGCCGGCCGGGAATCCCAGGTCTGGAGCAACGACCCTCCAGCGGCCCGCCGCGTCCTGTGCCTCGAGCGAGAGGCCTCGCGGTGCCGGGTGGTCACCCTGTCCGATCGCCATGTTGATGCTGCTGTCGGTGGGATAGATCCAGCCCTGCGCGACCAGCCATTCCGCTCGTCCTCGGCCGATGGGTGCCCCGGGCTCGAACTCGACATAGTGGTCCCGGGCGATGCCTTGATAGGGCCCCCGCGCGAAGGTCGCCAGGTGGCGTCCATCACGGCGGCTCACGACGTCCGTCACGTCAGTGCCCTGGTCGTCCCACGCGCGCGCCACAGGACGGGGCGGCGTCAGCGCATGCACCGCCAGCGCCGGCGCCTGGTTCGAAAACCGTTCGTCCACGAACACATCCTGATCGGCAGGATGGTCGACAACCATCAGCGAGACGTGATCGAAGAAGTGTGTTTCCCACAGCTCGGCCGTGATGCGCACATCGTAGGCACCGTCTCTCGCCACCAATTGATCGCCGCGAATCCTGACCCAGTCCTCGGTCTGTGAGACACCGGCCGTATCCTGCGCGTTGATCCGCAGGCCGAGCGGCGATCGCCAGAGAAAATCGGTCACAAACTGCATCCCGCTGCCATCGTCGGCAAACACCCAGGGACACGAGCCCTTGAGGCGCTGATCCGCGAGGATGACGCCGTCGGCCGTGCGGTCGAATTCGGCCTGCAGCACACCGTTGGGCCACACGATTCGCACGACGTCGATGCTCGTGCGGGCGCCCAGGCCGAAATGGACGGGCGAAGCGGCGATCGTCTGCTTCTGCACGAGCAGCCCGGATCGCACTTCGATGTCGCCTCCGACGCCGAAGGTGTTGATCCGCTGATCGCCGGCCACGGGCTGAGCCCTGGGACGAATGACCTGCCAGTGGTAGCCCATTGTTCCGCGTCCCAGCATGCGCACGGGCCGGCTCTCCGCAAGGCCAATCAGATCGAGTTGGCCATCGTCGTCCAGATCGGCGATGTCGTGGATCGTCAGCTCGGGCGACGGGTTCAATGCCTGCAGCTCGTTGCCTTCGTCCGCGAGCCACAGGCGGGAACGCCCGGCTCCCGAAGCGGCCACGTCGAGCGCGCCGTTGTTGTCCAGGTCGGCAAGGTGGATCTGGTAGCTCCCCGGCGCGGGCGCTCCGCTCCACTCCGGCCAGGCGGCCACTTCTTCGGCAGCCCAGCCGCTCTGATGAGATGCTCGGTGAACAGCGCCGTTCGAGCCGAGCGTGATCAGGTCCAGCACGCTGTCGCCGCTGAGGTCGCCGACCGCCACCGCGAGGACACCGGTGCGGCCCGGGCCTTTCTCGATGCGCCTGAACACGCCGGCCTGACGGTTCTCGAACACGTGCAACTGGCCCGCCGCGTCAACCAGCGCGGCATCCGGGTCGCCGTCCCGATCGAGGTCTCCCCAGGCGAAGTCCCGAGGACCAGACACGCCCGCGAACGGCTGCAGGGGCCTCCAGGTGCCGTCGCCGTTGTTGCGCAACACCACCGCTTGTCCGCTGGAGGCGCCAATGACGATGTCGAGGTCCCCGTCCATTTCCACGTCCGCAGCCCAGGCGCCGAAGGCATCCGCCACCGGCGGACCGCCGGCAGCGGCACGCGCTGTCGCATCCGTGAACGTCGCGCTCTCGCCTTGCAGGAGCAACTGGAGACCACGCTGTCCAGCTACGAGGAGGTCGATTTGAAAGTCGTGATTCCAGTCGAGGGCGAGCAGTCCGTGCGCCGACACCGGCACGATGGCCTGGCCGTTCGAAGGAGGCAGCGACAGAACCTGGCCGCCGTCGATTCGAACCCGCTCTCCTCCGGCAGCGCCGACGACCGCAGGAGCATCGGTTCCGTTCAGCGATCGAGCAATGACGTCGGTCCACGGTCCGGCGCGCGCCTCAGCAAGCACCTCGGTGCGAAACGACAGCGACAGTATCCGCGGGCGAAGGAGCGGCGTCTGGCGGCACCAGCGCGAGAAAGCGGTCGAAGGGCTCGGCGAACAGAGACGCCGATGCGGCGACGCGCGCCAGGCCCTCCTGAAACGCGGGCGTTGGCAGCAGTACGTTCCTCACAAAGGCCAGCGCACGCGACGCTTCGGCCAGATCCTGCGCTGCAAGCGCGCGGTCGAGTGCGGCGAACTGCTCGAGCACCATCGGTGACCACCCGTCTCGATGCTTCTCAATCCGGGCCACGGAGTCGCGCAACACCGCGGCATCGTTGGTCCTCGCCGCGAGCCTGGCGCGCTCGAGCAGCACGACCAGGTTGTCGGTCTCCAGCGCATACAGGTTCTCGAGCTCCTGTCGTGCCTGTGGATCCGCCTTCCCCGACCGTCCGAGTTCCTGCACGATGGCGAAGCGAGCGAGTAAGTTGCGCCCATCCAGTTCGACGGCTCGCCTGAAGTGTGAGACGCTCGCGTCCGGACGGGCGCGCGCGCCCGCGCCGTCGAGCTGCCCTTGCAGGAACGCGATGTGGCTGTTATCTGGCGCGAGGGCTGCCGCTCGTTCGAGCGGCGCCACCGCGGCCTCGAACTCCCCGAGCCTGAGGTTGGTCAGGCCGAGGTTCGCCCACGACGCAGGTTCTTCGGGAACCAGTTCAGTGGCCCGCGTGAAGTCCTTCAGCGCCTGATCGAGTTGTCCGACCTGGAGTGAAGCCAGACCGCGATAGAAGCTGCGGGTGGTTTCCTCGTACACCGGCGTGCCCTGTGCGGGAAGCCGGCTGCCGCGGACAACCAACAGGGACACGACGGCCGCCAACGCCGCGAGCGCCAACCCGCCCACCAGCAGCCAGGTGGACCTCCTTCTACTGGACGGCACGTCAGGCAACGTTCACTACAAACCGTTGTGAGCCAGGAACTCTCGAATCTTCAGGTAGATGGCCGTCCGTTCCTCGGGCTTGAAGTTGCCGTGGCCGCCGCCGGGGACCGTGAACAACTCGGATCGCGTTCCGGCCTTCGCCAGCGCCTCCTGCAGCCGCGTGTTCTGGGAGTACGGAACGATGGGGTCTTTGTCGCCCTGGATGCTCAGAATCGGGGGAAGCCCCGCTCGCACGTAGGTCAGCGGCGAGATGCTGCGCGCCACGTCCTCGCGGTTCTTCGAGCCGCCGAGCCACTGCACCGCGTAGGAGCGGGCGTTGGGCCCGGCCATCAGGTCGTTGACGTCCGTGATGCCGTACCAGTTGATGATGGCGGCCACCTTCGGGACGACGTTCTCGGACCCCGCGAAACCTCCGCCCGCGCAGATGTTCGTGAAGCCGGCGGTCTGCGGGATCATGCCTGCGGCCAGGGCAAGATGGCCTCCGGCCGATTCCCCGCTGACCACAATCTTGTTCGTGTCGATGTTGTAGTTCTTGGCCTGCGCCACGACGAAGCGGAGGGCGCACAAGGCGTCTTCGACCGCGGCCGGCGCTTCGGCCACCCGCGCCATGCGGTACTCGACGTTGACAACGTTCCAGCCCATCTCGAGCCAGGGCATGACGGACATGAAGGACGCTTTCCTTCGTTCCGCCGACCCATCCGCCCCCATGGTAGAAGACCATCGTCGGCTGGGGCGTCGTCGCGTCGCGGCGGCGGTAGACATCGAGCTTCGACTCGTGTCCGGTCGCGGTGAGGTAGGTCACGTTCGCGGCGACCTGATACCGGTTCTGGGCATGCGTCGCCCATTCGGCGACAGGCGAGAGTTCGCGCGCGGCAGCCGCCGGTTGCGCGGTTACAACAGACGCCGTCAGCACGCCGACGGCCCACGCCGCAACAATTATTCTCAGCATCGGGTCTCCTTGAAGGTGGGCTGGATTGTAACCGACGGCGGCGGTCTGGTGGCTATACTGCGAATGCAGGAGGCTGGTCCATGAAACGCGCCGTTGCCGCCATCGCCGTCACCCTGCTCCTGTCGCTCGCGGCGACAGCCCAGCAGACCGGTCTCACAGACGCGCAGATTAAGACCGCCGAGGCCGAGGTACCGCAGCTGGTGACGCTGCTCGAGCTGAAGCCCGGCATGACCGTGGCGGACGTGGGAGCCGGTTTCGGGGCCTGGACCACGCGGTTCTCGAGCTGGATTGGGCCCAACGGCCGCGTCTATGCCACAGACGTGGGCGCCCCTCAGCTGGCGGCCCTGCGTGAGACCGTGCAGCGCGAGCGGCTGGCCAACGTCACCGTCATCGAAGGGGTCGCTGCGTCGACCAACCTGCCGGCGCTCTGCTGCGATGCCATCCTGGTCCGGGACGCCTACCACCACTTCACCCAGCCCGCAGACATGGTGCGGAGCCTCGCGGCGGCGCTGAAGCCTGGCGGCCGGCTCGCGGTGATTGACTTCCCGCCGCGCCCGAGCTCCGAAGTGCCTGCGGGCGTTCCCGCCAACCGGGGCGGACACGGCGTGCCACCGGAAGTTATCGAGCAGGAGATTGGAGCGGCCCTCAGCCATGTCCGGACGATTGCGAAGTGGGCGCCTGACAGCCAGCCGGCTTCACTGTTCCTGGTGCTCTTCAGAAAGTGACGGTCGCCGTGACAATTTCCGCGGGTTAGTGTCAGGCCCTGGCCGCCTTCGTTCGAAGCGAGTGAGCGCCGAGCGTCACGGCTAGCACGACAGCCGCGAGCGCGAACCCTGGCGGCGAGCCGTAGATCAACAGGACGCCGCAGACAATCATCCCCACCCGTTCCGGCGCGGACGCGGCGCGGAGAATCCATCCGCAGGCGCCCCCGGCAAAGCAGGCGAGGCTCACCAGGGCCACGAGTGTCGCGATGAACGCATCGCTCCACGACGTCTGCAGCAACAGGCCTCGCCCGCCCTCGCTCAACGTGAACATGAACGGCACGACGAACGCCGGCAGCGTGTACTTCCACGTGTGGAGCGTCGTCCTCATGGGATCGGCGCCGGTGAGAGCCGCGGCGGCAAAGGGCGACAGCGCCGTCGGCGGGCTGACCTCCGACAGGACCGCATAGTAGAAGATGAACATGTGCGCCGCGCTCGGCGGGATGCCCACCTGCACCAGCGCAGGCGCAATCATCACGGCCGCGATGATGTACGAGGCGGTCACCGGCACGGCCAACCCAAGGACCCAGACGGCGATGGCGGCGTACACCACGGTCAGCACGAGGCTGCCGCCGGCAAGCGCCACGATCACGCCCGACACCTTGAGCCCGAGCCCCGTCAACGTCACGACGCCGACGATGATGCCGGCGACGGCGGTCGTGGCGACGACCGGGACCACGCTCCGCCCTGACGCGGCAAGCGCCGCCGCCAGGCGCCGGGGCCACAGCGCCGTCTCCGATCGAATGAAGCTCAACCCGATCGCCAGCAGCGTGGCCCAGAAGACGGCACGAACGGCGGTCATCCCGCGAATCAGGAAGAAGGCGAGCGAAAACAGCGAGATGAAGTGATACCCGTAGCGCGCGGTGAGCTGCCCAGAGGCTGCCGCGATCAACGTCGACTGTCCTCGTGCCAAGCCGGCGCGCCTCCGCCTCGATCATGATCAGGATCGACGCGTAGTAGAGCCCCGCCGGGATCGCCGCCATGACCATGACCTGCAGGAACGAGATGTTCAGGAACTCGGCGATGAGGAACGCGGCGGCGCCCATCGCCGGCGGCGCGAGAATCGCCCCGATGCCGGCTGCCGCCAGCATCGCGCCTCCGACTTCCGGCGTGTAACCGGCACGGCGGAGCATCGGCCAGGCGACGGCGCCGAGAGTCACGGTATTGGCCACGCCGCTGCCAGACACGCAGCCAAGCAGATAGCCCGCAACGGCGACGGTTCGGCCCAGGTCCAGCGCCCCCGCCCGATCGGCCGATGGCCGCCAGCGCCCAGTCCACGAAAAACCGGCCTGCTCCACTGTGCTCGAGCATCGCCCCGTAGATGACGAACAGCACGATGTAGGTGGCGGCGACGTCCAGCGGCACGCCGAACACGCCCTCGAGCGTCATGTACAAGCGTCGCGACGAGCCGCTCGATCGGGTAGCCGCGGTGCGCCGACGAGCGACAGCCCAAGGCGATCGAGGAGCGGACCGTAGTAGCCGTAGGCCAGAAAGACCAGCGCCGTGACAGGCAGGATGAGCCCGACGGTTCGCCGCGCGGCCTCGAGAATGAGCACGAGCGTCACGATACCGAGGGCGACATCGATGGCCTGCGGGTTGGCGGCCCTGTAGACGAACTGGTCGAAGTCGTAGATCGGCCACGACAGCGCCACGACGCTCGAGCGCGACGAGCGCCCAGTCGATCCAGGTGACGCGCGAGCTCGACGGACGGCTCCTGAACAGCAGGAAGATGAGGACGAGCGAGACGAGCAGGAAGGTGACGCGGTAGATCTGCGGCTGGACGATCGCCGACGACCCAGTAGAGCGCGTACAGCGACAGCCCCAGCGCCAGCGCGGTCGTCAGGGTTCCGATCCGCCCGCTGACGTGCCGCGCCCGGCCCTCGCTTTCGATCTCCTCGATTGTCTGGGCGCTGTCGGGCGCAAGCTCCTCGGTCACGGGCTTGGCGCGCGCCTAAGGCTTCCAGGCGTTCTGTTCGGTGTAGTACTTGATGGCGCCCGGGGTGAAACGGAACCGGCGAGCCTTGTGTCGCGGTGGACAAGGTCAGGTCGCGCGCCTGCGGATGAATGGCGACGAGGTCGGCCTGCTTCTCGAACAGCAGGCGGGTGATGTCGTAGGCGAGCGCGTCGGGCATCGTCTCGGAGACGACGAGGAGGTTGGCGATGCCGACAACCGTGACGTCCTGGTCCGTGCCGTAGATCGTCTTCGGGATCACGACCGGGTAGTACAGCGCCTTCGCCGTACTGCGCCCGCATCTTCGGCAGCGCATCGTCGCTCGGAATCAGCTTCGCCGTGATGCCAACCGTGTGCGCCAGGTCGAGGACCGCGGCCGTGGGCAGCCCGCCCGTGAAGAAGAACGCATCCAGCTTGGCGTCCTTGAGCGCATCAACCGATTGTGACGCGCCGAGCGCCTGCGTCCTGAGATCGGCCTTCGGATTGAGGCCGAGGGCCTCGAGCACCCGGAACGCCACGACTTCGGTTCCGCTTCCAGGCGCACCGGTCGAGACCGACACGTCCCTTGAGGTCGGCGACCTTCGCGATGCCCGTGTCGGCGCGGGTCACGAGGTGCAGGTAGTTGGTGTAGAGCACGGCCAGCGCGCGCGTGGGGACGGTGCCGGTTTCCTTGAAGGGACCCTGGCCGAGTGCCGCCTCGCCTGCCGTGTCGGCCATGCTGAACGCGATGTCCGAACGGCCATCACGGAGGAACTTGATGTTGTCGACCGAGGCGGCCGTGGCTTCCGCCGTGGCCTCGACGCCCTTCAGGTTCTCGCTGATGATCTTCGCGATCCCGCCGCCATACGGATAGTAGACGCCGCCGGTGCCGCCCGTTGCGATCGAGAGCCGCTTGATGCTCCCGCCAGCGCCGTCGCCCGGCTGCGGATTGCAGGCCGCAACCAGGCACGCGGCCAGACCGAGCATCCAGGTTCGGAGTGACGACATTGGCCGCCTAGTCTATCAGCGGACTCCCGAAAATAGGGCCGTTTCTGCCGCCACCCTACCTGGCCGTCACCCCGATGTTCGAAGTGCGGCCCTGCGACGTTATGCACTAGTGACCAACTCTTGAGCCTGTTTACGCACCTGTTGGCGTGGGGTAGACTTCAGCGCTGCTCTCAGGGTTGTTCTCACGACCGTCCGGCTCCGCTCTCTCCGCTGACGCCGTCAGCCCTTTCATTGAGGAGAAGACCATGGCCGCTCATCCCTCAGCCACGCCTTCGGTTGTCCCCAAGAAGTGGACCGTCATGTTGTACATGGCCACGACGGTTGACAGCTCGCGGGACGGGGCAGCACCAACGTCTCGGGCGGACCAGACCGAACGTGCCGCCATCCGCGACTTGCTGGAGCTCGAAAAGGTCGGGACGACCGCCCGCGTGAACGTCGTCGTCCAGATCGATCGCCCGTGGCCCGGCTACGCCGAGCGCTACTGCATCAAGAAAGGGGGCAGCGAGTTCTGCGAGCCTGTGCAGGGCAAGAAGGACACGGGCGAGCCGGTCAACCTGAGGAACATCGGCGACCCTGCCGTCTTCAAGGCCTTTCTCGATTGGGCTCAGTCGCGCTATCCGGCGGATCACTACCTGCTCGTGCTCTGGGGACATGCCTACGGCCTGGGGTTCGGCCGTGACCACGGCAATGCCCTGACGATGGCCGAATTGGCAGATGCGCTCCAAGGTCGCGGCATCGACATTCTCGGCGCAAACGCGTGCGCCATGAGCTACGCCGAGGCCGCGTACCAGCTTCGCAGCGACACCGCCCACCTGGGGCCGCGGTTCCTGATCGCGCCCGAGGTCACGATGCCCTTCGCCGGCTGGCCTTATGAGGAGATTCTCAAGAAGATCGTCAGTAAGCCCGAGGTGGACCCGCAGGAAGTCGGCAAACTGATCGTGGACCAGTTCGTGAAGTCGTTCGAGTTCGAGCAGGCCGCGCTGACCATGCTGGATCTCACAAAGACGGCCGGGTTGGAGAACGTCAAGAACCTGACGGGTGCGCTGAAAGAGGCGATGAGGTCCGAGGAAACCGCCGACCAGATTCTCGACGCGTTCCTGAATACGGCACACGGCGAAGTACGCCCTCTCATCGACCTTCGCGACCTGTGTCACAACCTCCGGGGCGTACACAACCAGGACGTGCAGGAGCAAGCCAAGCTGTTGGAGGACTTCCTGGAGCCTGGGGACGACAACTTCGTCGTCGAACACCAGGCGAAACCGGAGCTCGAAGGATTGCACGGTGTCGGCATCTTCGTTCCGTCTCTCACTCACCCGGCGGACCTGAGGAGGCTCGACCTGGGCCAGGAGGCCTACAAGAAGCTCGACTTGATGGTGGACGACGACAACGATGCGGCCAACGACTGGCACCGGCTGGTCTTCCGCAACCTGAGGGATCGGCTCGCGCCTCTGAACGCGGCAGCCGCGCAGTTTGTCAGCGGCACGGCGGCAACCGGCCGCGAAGACAGGGCAAGCATCGCGCAATTGTTCGTGGGGATCGTGCGCGCTTTTCGCAACCTGGAGCAAAGCCTGCTACGAACGAAGGCCACTGTAATCGGCCAGTTCGATCCCAAGGCGGCGGGGGCGGCAGTCCCCGCAACCTACTTGGCGGTGCCGCGCGAGGAGCATCGCTACCTGCGGCTCGCCAGCGACGTCAGGCAGCGAGAGTACGCCCCAGCCGGACCCGGAATCGGCGCGCTCGATGTCAACCTGATGACCACCGCTCCCGCGATGGGCAAGGCAGAGGACAGCCAGCTGCGCGTCGTCACGCAGTCTCTCAGCGAATTGGAGGAGGCGCTGGCACGAGTCGAGAAGGTCACGAGACGTGTCCTCACACATGCGCGGCTCGGCCTGGGCGCGCCGGACGTCAAGTTCGGGCTGGGGGCGCCGGACGTCAAGTTCGGCCTGGGCGCACCGGACGTCAAGTTCGGCCTGGGCGCACCGGATGTCAAGTTTGGCCTCGGCGCACCGGACGTCAAGTTTGGCCTCGGCGCACCGGACGTCAAGTTCGGCCTCGGCGCGCCCGACGTCAAGTTCGGTCTGGGTTCGGTGCCGTGGCTGGTCGCGACCGGCGCCGACGGCGTGGCGGTACCCAGCGAAGCGGGCACCGTCGCCGGGCTCTACAGCCGCGTCGCCCGGTCGTTGCAGCTGTTGGAAGAGTCTCTGGCGAAGGTCGAAAACCTGGCCCTGGCCTCTGACATCTACCACGCGAATGGAAATCGCCAGCAGTTGCTCGATCGGATCGCGCGCGCGTTCCGCGAGTTCGAGGAACTGCTGGCTCACGCCAAGCAGACCGCGCGGTGGGTTCTGGCGCACCCGACCTATGGCCTGGGCCCGGGGCCTCAGCACGGCCTGGGCAGTGCGGAGCGGCTGGAGCTCGCTGCGGCTGGAGGATTCAGTTCGCTGAACCTGCGGCTCTTGTAGACAGCCTGAGGGTTCGTACGTGGAGCATCCGGAGACGGCTCACGCCTCGAGACGCCTGCTGAACGCGCTCGGATGGCTATGTCTGGCCGTGCTGGCGGCCACGCGTCCCGGCAGCGAGTTGCCCGGCGCCTCCGACGCGCACTTGCGGACGATCCGATCGTGGCTCGACGCCGGTCGGTATCAGGACGCCGAGACCGCTGCTGAACGGCTCGTCTCGGAGATCGAACGGGCACAGGGGGCAGCCGCGGTGGGCGCCTCACGAGCGGCCGATGAACTCGTAGAGGCCAGGGTCCGCAACGGACGGGGGTCCAGCCCGAGCACGCGGTTGCTCGCGGAGCAGGTCGTACAAGCCAAGGAAGCCAGGTTCGGGCCGGTCCACCTGACGCTGGCGGCAAGCCTGCGGAACCTTGGAGAAGTGCTGATTCAGTCGGGGGAGTATCAGTCGGCCACGGTACCGTACCTCGCGTGCGATCGCGATTCGAGAGCGAACGCAAGGCGTCGACCATCCCGATGTGGCCGACGATCTCGACCATCTCGCGATGGCGCTCACGCTGGCCGAGCGTCTCGACGAGGCGCTCGCGGCTTCGGACCGCGCGCTCGCGATCAAGGAGAGGGCGCTCGAGGAATCGGACGTCAGGATCGCGCGGACGCTCGAGTCGCGGGGCCTGATTCTTCAGCGCAGGGGCGACTATCCCGGCGCTCGGCTGGCGCTGCAGCGAGCGCTGCTTCTTCGTGACCGAGCCGATCCCACCCACCCTGAACGGGCGGGGACACTCAGTCTCCTTGGGGATCAATCGTGGTTCGAGGGCGATCTCCGCGAGGCCAGACAGCTGTCTGAACGCGCGCTCGCCGTCGCCGAAAAGGCGCTTCGGCTTCGTCATCCGGACATCGCGTCCTATTTGCGGAGTCTCGCGGTCCCGGTGGGTGATTTGGGCGACTGGACAGAAGCCAGGGTGCTTCGGGAGCGGGCGCTCGAGATCGCCGAAGAGTCGCTCGGTTCGGATCACCCATCGGTGGCGGTGCAGCTCAACGACCTCGCGAGCACGCTGCTCCTGCAGGGAGAATACGCGACGGCTCGTCCGTTGTACGAGCGCGCGCTGAGCCTGTACGAACACCGCCTCGGGCCGGATCATTCGAGCGTGACGACCGTTCGCTACAACCTGGCGCACCTCTACGCAGGTCTCGGCGGCTTTGCGGAAGCACGGCAGCAGTTCGACAGAGTGATCGCGACATGGGCACGTGTGCTCGGTCCAGAGCATCCCCTTGTCGCTCGCGCGGTGGCGGCGCTCGCCGAGATGATGGCCGAGCAGGGCCTCGATGCCGAGGCCACGGCCCTTTACCAACGGGCGCTTGCCATTCGGGAAGGGACGCTGGGCGCACACCATCGCGACGTGGCCCGGACGCTTTCCTACCTTTCGACCAGCATCTCGAGGCTGGGGCAGATCCGGCGGGCTCACGAGCTTTCCAGCCGAGCGCTGGGGATCTGGGAGCAGTCGGGCATTCTCGACTCGCGCGACGTCGCCGACGCCTTGGTGATCCACGGCACCATTCAGGGCGCCCTCGGCGACCATGTGAAGGCGCGCGCGTCCTATGATCGCGCGTCGGTGCTCCTGCGACGCATCGTCGGCCCGACGCATCCTGACGTGGCGAAGGTCCACGGGTCGCTGGCGACGGCCCTCATGAACCTCGGTCAGCCATCCGAGGCACTTCGATATGCGCTGGAGGCCGAGGCGATTGGCCGCGACCACCTGCGGTTGACGCTGCGGCATCTCCCGGAGCGGCAGGGTCTCGAGTACGCCGCGAAACGGCCCAGGGGACTGAACGTCGCCCTCTCCCTGCTGCACGCGTCGTCAGCGTCCGCCGATGTCGTCCTGGACGCTGTCATTCGGAGCCGAACGCTGATGCTCGACGAGATGGCGGCGCGGAGGCATACAGGGACCGATCACACCCGTAGCGACCTTGCCCCGCTGTGGGCCTCCCTCGGCGCCGCGCGGCAGCGCCTGGCCAACCTCGTGGTCAGGGGACCAGTCCAGCAACAGCCAGGTCAATATCTGGCCCTCGTCGAGGAGGCCAGACGCGACAAGGAGGCGGCCGAGCGCAGTCTGGCCGAGAGAAGCGCCAGGTTCAGGGCCGAGCTCGCCCAATCTGAGATTGGCCTGGATGCGATACGCGCGACGCTCCCTCCACAGAGCGCATTGGTGTCGTTCGTTCGCTACGACAGGACGACCGCGGGGCGGCTCGGGAGTATCGCCTCGTACCTCGCCCTTGTGGCACGCCCTGAATCCGACCCGATCGCCGTGCCGCTCGGCAGCGCCGAGGACATCGACCGTCTCGTGGCCGCCTGGCGACAAGAAACGGTGGCCGGCTTCCTGCGCTTCACACGGTCGCCACTGACGACTGCGTCTGCGCATCGGCTCGCGGGCGCCAGGCTGCGACAGCGGATCTGGGATCCCGTCGCAGTGCACATGCACGGCGTCAGCAAAGTGTTTGTGGTGCCGGACGGAGCGCTACACCTTGTGCCGCTGGCAGCGCTTCCAACCGGCTCGGCGGACTACCTGCTCGAGACAGGCCCGACGATCCACTACATGTCGTCCGAGCGCGACGTTGTTCCGGCCTCGGCGCCTCCGAGCCCGGGACAGGGTCTGTTCGCCCTCGGTGGACCAGCGTTTGGCGACGATGCGATTCTTGCCGGTCCCGGATCCCTGCCGCCAACGATGGCAGAAGCCCGGCGCGGCGATGCCGGCGCCAGCTGCGGGACGCTGCAAGCGCTGCACTTCCAGCCCCTCCCCGGTTCCCATCGCGAAGCAACCGAAGTCTCAGCCTTCTGGAACCAGTTCGGGGCACGAGACACGGGACCGGCTCAGCTGCGAACCGACCAGGACGCAAACGAACAGGCGTTCAAGCGATATGCACCGGGACATCGGGTGCTGCATCTCGCCACGCATGGCTTCTTCCTGGGCGACGCGTGCTCACCGTGGGCGGGGAGCACCCGAAGCGTCGGAGGTCTGACCACCGCTGTGAACAGCCCTCCGCGTGCCGCCGTTCTCGAAAGCCCGCTACTCCTGTCAGGCCTGGCGCTGGCCGGTGCAAATCGCCGCGGCTTCGCCGGTCCCGAACAGGAAGACGGCATCCTCACCGCCGAAGAGGTCGCCTCCCTGAACCTCGAAGGTGTCGAGTGGGCGGTTCTCTCAGCATGCGACACCGGCCTCGGAGAGGTCAGGGTGGGCGAGGGCGTGTTCGGCCTGCGGCGCGCCTTCCAGGTCGCGGGCACGCGCACCGTGATCATGAGCCTCTGGCCAGTCGACGACGAGGCGGCGCGGCAGTGGATGCACTCGCTCTACCAAGGCCGGTTCCAGAAACGCCTCGACACGGCAGAGGCCGTGCGGGAGGCGAGCCTGACTGTCTTGCGCGATCGTCGCGAGAGAGGGTTAGGCACGCATCCGTTCTACTGGGCGGGGTTTGTGGCCGCTGGCGACTGGCGATAAGGACCGCGGTTCGTATTGTCACGCGCCCTTCGCCGACATTCTGCGGCCCTCGCTCTAGCTCGGGTGTACAGTGCGGATCCCGCCGGATCTCGCGTCCCGGCAAGAGGAGGAGCGTCGCCGCTTCATAGGTGTTGGGCGTGTTGAACATGTCTCCTGAACGTTTGAGAAGGGTGGAACCATGAGCTTCCAGGTTGGCGGCGCATGCGCCGCCGTCGCGTTTGCGGGTGCGCTTGGTGTTGCGGCCGTCCAGGCGCAGCAACCCAGGGCAACCAGGGACTTCGACGCGGAGATCCGGGCAGCCCTGCAATCGGCGAAAGACGCGGCGGGCGTCGACTTCCTCGGTGCCCTCGCCCGCACGTGCCTTCTGCCGCAGAGTGGCGGCGAGAACAACACGGACACGCTGCCCGGCTATGTCACGAAGCCGGCCAGCGCACCGGCTCGCGAAACCTGGTACGCGGAACCCGCGCGCGTCTTCGACAACCTGTACTTCGTCGGCGGCAAGGTGCACTCGTCCTGGGCGCTGACGACCAGCGACGGCATCATCATCATCGACACGATCTATCCTTACAACTCCGAGGAGCTGATCGTCGGCGGCCTGCAGAAGCTCGGACTCGATCCGAAGACCATCAAGTACGTCCTCATCTCGCACGCGCATGGTGACCACATCGGCGGCGCCGAGATGCTCCAGACGCGATACGGTGCGCGGGTGGTGATGGGCGCGCCGGACTGGGACATGGTGGCGAAGTTTCCGAACCGCTACAAGACCATGGCGCCGAAGCGTGACATCGCCGCGACCGACGGCATGAAGATCACGCTCGGTGGCAGCACCGTGACCGTCTGGCTCACACCCGGACACACACCGGGAACGCTGTCGTACACGTTTCAGGTGCTCGATCGCGGGCGCCCGGTGAACGTGGCGTACTCGGGCGGCACCGCGTTCAACTTCGTCAACAACACGCCCAACCCGGGCATCAAGAACTTCCAGACCTACATCGAGTCGCAGCGGCACATGGCCGAGAGCGCGGGCCTCACCAAGGCGACCGTGATTCTTTCGAACCACTCGGAGTTCGACAACGCGGTCAACAAGAACCGGATGATCGCCGGCCGCGGCGACGGTCCCCATCCGTATGAGCTCGGCGGCGATCTGGTGCAGCGCTATTTCCAGACGCTGCAAGGGTGCGCCCGGGCGGCGCAGCTCGCCCTCGAAAAGCAGCAGACGGGGCCTGCGCGCTAGAGCTAGAATGTGCTAGCTCAGCCGCAATCGAGCCGGAGGCACAAATGAAAGTGACGTACGTTCTCCCCGCCGTCGTCGTCGCCGCGGTCGCACTGGGCGCACAGGCTCCCGCACCAGGCGGCCCGGACCAAGCGTACCAGGCGATTCGCAGCGGAGACCAGGCGCGGATCGCGGCGATCGCCGGCAACGCCTCGGAGATCAATGCCCCGGAACGGCGCGGCGGTGCGACGCCGCTGATGCAGGCGGCGGCATTCGGCTCGCTCGAGGCCATGCGGCTGCTCATCGACAAGGGTGCAGACGTCAACGCCAGGTCGTCGGCCGGCGCGACGGCCCTGATGTGGGCCGTGGCCGACCTCGCCAAGGTCCGCCTTCTTATCGACCGCGGCGCCGACGTCAACGCCGTGTCGGAGAGCGGAAGAACAGCCCTGCACCTGGCGGCGATGAGCGACAACTCGGCGCCCATCGTCCAACTCCTCCGCTCGCGGGGCGCGAAGGCCGACGCGGTGGACAAGGAGGGGATGACCACGCTCCTGGCGGCCGCCATCGGCAATGACACGGCCACCATCCGGCAGTTCGTGGACGCCGGTGTGAACGTCAACACCCCGGGGGTCCTGGGTCAGACACCGCTGCTCGTCACAGCCAGTCTGGGAAACCTCGAGGCCACGCGGCTGCTCCTCAGCAAGGGGGCCAACGTGAATGCCGTTTCCGGCCCGCCAGAGCAGAAGGTCCAGAACGGCATCATCGATCTCGGGTTGTTCACACCCTTGATCTTTGCCAGCTCGCTGGGGCCCGTCGACCTGGTGAAGGCGCTGCTCGACGCCGGCGCAAACATCAACGCACAGGAGTCGCGCGGGATGACGCCGCTGATGTACTCGGTGACGACCGACCACGGCGACGTCGAGATCGCAAAGTTGCTGATCGCTCGCGGCGCCAACGTCAACCTGAAGAGCACCGCCGGTGAGACGGCGGCCGACTGGGCGCGCAAGAGCGGGTCAGCGCCGCTCATTTCCCTGCTGCGGGGGGCCGGCGGAACGGTGACCCCGATGGCGGCGCATTCGATTCCCCCGGCGGCACCGACAGAGGTGCGGCCGGCGGTCGAACGCAGCATCGCCCTTCTGGAAAAATCTTCCGGCACGTTCTTCGTCAACAGCGCGTGCGGCGCCTGCCACGCTCAGAACGTGACCGACATGGCCGTTGGAGCGGCCCGCAGCGCAGGCCTCCCTGTCGATACCAAGGGTGCCGCGCAGCGATCCGCCGGCGCATCCGCGGCATTTGCCGCAACCGCCACGCGGCTGCTCGAGCGCTTTGACGGCCCGGCCCTCGACATTCTTATGTACACGCTGTCGGGATTCGCATCGGCGGGCCATGCGCCCGACCGCGCGACCGACGCGCTCGTGTTCAACATCGCCGCGCAACAGACGCGCGAGGGTCACTGGCACATCGGCGGCATATCTCGCCCGCCGATTGAAGACGGCGACTACACGCGCACGGCGCTCGGGGTCCGCGCGTTGACGGTCTACGGGATTCCAGGGCGGGCGGCCGAAATGCGGCGCCGGGCGGACAAAGCCGTCGAGTGGTTGAAGAAGCAGCAGCCGTCCACCGCCGAGGACCGCAGTTTCCGGCTCCTCGGGCTGGCCTGGGGAAATGCGGACCAGGCCACGAGACGCCGCGCGGCAGCCGACATCATCGCCCAGCAACGGGCCGATGGCGGCTGGGGGCAGCGCAGCGAAATGGCCACCGACGCCTATGCGACGGGGCTGTCCATGTATGCGTTGCAGGCAAGCGGCAGCGCGAGCCCCGATGATCCGGCGATGAAGCGCGGCGCGGCGTACCTTCTGTCCACGCAGCGCGCGGACGGCTCGTGGTTCGTCGCCAGCCGCTCGCCCAAGTTCCAGCCGTACTTCGAAGGCGGCTTCCCATACGGCCAGGACCAGTGGATCTCGTCGATGGCGACGGGTTGGGCCACGGCGGCCCTGGCCGGCGGGGTCAGGTCCGGCAACGCGAATTGACCGGGGGGCCGTTCGACTTCTCGGGCGCCACGGCCGTGGTCGTGGGTGGCGCCTCGGGTTTGGGGCGGGCCATGGCCGGAGGGCTCGCCACCCACGGCGCTCGCGTATGCGTCGTGGCGCGGGACGCGGAGCGGGCACGCGCCGCGGCCGAGGCATTGACGGCCCTCGGCGGCGGCGTCTGCCATGGCGTCGCGGCCGACGTCGAGTCCGAGGCCTCGGTGCTCGCGCTCGGCGATGCGCTCGATGACGCCTTCAAGGGGCGCATCAACATCGCCGTCAACTGCGCGGGCATCAATGTTCGAAATCCGATCGAAAAGATCGCGCTTGCCGAGTGGGAGCGCGTGCAGCGCGTCAACACGACCGGCGCGTTTCTTTTCTCGAGGACGATGTATCCGAGATTGAAGGCCGGGGGGTGGGGCCGGCTGATTCACGTGACCAGCATCTTCGCGACGCGGACCTTCCCCCACCGCGTCAGCTACGCATCGAGCAAGGGCGCGCTCCTGCAGCTCACGAAAACCCTCGCGCTCGAATGGGCACTCGAGGGCATCACCGTCAACGCGATCTCGCCTGGCCCGTTCGCGACCGACATGATGAAGCCGGTCCTCGCCGATCCGGAACGCGCGGCAGTATTCCTGCGACGAATCCCGGTCGGACGCTTCGGCGACCCATCCGAGCTCGTCACCGCCTGCCTGTTTCTCGCCTCACGCGCGTCGGGTTACGTGACCGGCGCGGAGATTCTCGTCGACGGCGGCTGGACGGCGACATAGTCCGGTCCCCGTTCCCCGTTCCCCGTTCCCCGTTCCCTTCCGTTCCCTGTTCCCTGTTCCCTGTTCCCTGTTCCCTACGGGATCTCTTCGTAGATCGCCTGCACCGCGGCCTTCAGGCGTTCGGACGCGTAGCCCTTGTACTTGGCGGACAGGTTGATTGCGGCCGTGGCGGCATCCGCGCTCTGGCCGGCTTTCTTCGCGGCCTGGACCGCGGCCAGCAGATCGGCCGTGTACCGCTGAAACTCCTCGAGGTCCTGCCGCGTGGCCAGCGGGATGTGGCCCGTCACCACGGTGTCGAAATCCTTGACCGTCGAGAGGAGCTTCGCGAGCGTCGTCGGCCAGGCCACGCCGCTGCCGCCGTTGGCGCGGTCGATGAACGGCGCGTCCTTCCACGGAAACATGTCGCCGGTCTGCAGCGTTCGAATCGCGGGGTACAGGATGAAGGTGTCACCGCTGGTGTGCCCGGAACCGAAGTAGAACAGCTCTATGCGGTCGTTGCCGCTGAAGAGCGACAGGCGTTCCTTGTAGGTGCGCTTGGGCAGGAAGCTGGCCTTGGCGCCCTTGAACGGATCCATCCGCTCCATGTTCAGCTTCGTGTTCTCGTGGGCGATGATGTCGACGGTCGCCGGGAAGCCCTCGTTGCTGCCCGTGTGATCGCCGTGCGTGTGCGTGTTGATGATGGCCACGACGGGCTTCGGGGTGACCTTCCGGATCCGGTCCAGGATGTCCGGGCCGTAGCCGGCGAGCTTCGTGTCGACGACCACGACGCCGGCCTCCATGATGAAGACGCCGGTGTTCCCGCCGGTGAACTTCGAGCGATCGACCGGGCTCGACGACTCGATCACGTACAGGTTGTCCTTGACCTTCGTGGCGTCCGGCAGCGGCGCGCGCTGCGGCTGAGCCAGTCCGGTCGTCACGGTCGCCGACAACGCCCACGCTGCCACCAGCCCCCCGAGCACAACCCAGCGCTTCATAAGGTCCTCCCGATCCCCGACTCTGTGTCCCCTGTCGCTGTTCCCTGTTCCCTGTTCCCCGTTCCCTCCCGATCCCCGATCCCCGATCCCTGCTCTCCGTTTCCTACGTCCGCCCGACCCCCAGCGAATCCGCCACCCGGTTAATGTAGTTGAACCACGCGGCGATTAATGTGATTTGCAGCACGCCGCGCTCGTCGAAGCCGGCGGCGCGCAGCCGCGCGTGATGTTCCGGCCCAATCCGCGTCGCGTCACGGGTGACCTGGTCAGCGTATTCCATCATGATGCGATCCCGCTCGTCGACCTCGGCCGTCCGGAAGTCGGTCCGCACCGCCTCCACCAGGGCATCGTCCATCGTCACGACGCGCAGGAATTCCGCGTGCGATTCCCTGCAGTAGAGGCAACGGTTGGCCGCAGACACCACCGTCGCGATCATCTCGTGCTGACGGCGCGTCAGCGGGAGATCCGGCGACATCAGCGAGCCGAAAGTCGCAAACGCGTGGTGCAGCACGTCTGGAAAGAGACTGTGGCTGGCCACGATGCCGCCGCTTTCGCCGTCGCCTGGCTGAGAACCCTGGCCGTACTCAGGCGGATACTGGCGCTGCAACGCCTCGCGGGCGGCTCGAAGCCGTTCGTCAGCCTGATCCGGCGGGATGGTCTTAATCCAGGTCATATGAGTGTTTCGGTTCGCCGCTAGGTTCTTCCGACACCGAGCGCGTCGGCCACCCGATTGATGTAGTTGAACCAGGCGGCAATGAGCGTGACCTGGAGGATCCCCCGATCGTCGAAGCCGACGGACCGGAGTCGTGCGTGATGGTCTGGTGTGATTTGTGTGGCATCGAGGGTCATCTGCTCCACGTACTCCAGCATCGTGCGATCGCGTTCATCGATTGGCGCGGCACGGAAGTTCGTGCGTATCGCCGCGACCAGTTCATCGTCCAGTGTCACCCTACGCAGAAACTCTGCGTGCGATTCCAGTCAATAGAAGCACCGGTTGGTCGCCGAGACCACGGTGGTGATCATCTCGTGCTGGCGGCGGCTCAGCGGAAGATCCGGCGACAACAGCGCCCCGAAGGCCGAGAACGCGTGGTGCAGCGCCTCAGGAATGAGGCTGTGCGTAGCGACGATGCCTCCGTCCTCGACATCCGCAGGCAGCACCGGTTGGCCGTACTCGGGCGGGTAAAGCGAACGCTGTGCGTCTCGGGCCTCACGCAGCGCGTCATCGGCCTCTTCGGGCGGAATGGTCTTGATCCAGGTCATTTGCGGGCTCCTTGCAGGGCGCTGAAAGGTACCCGTGCAGGCCGGCGAGGACAATAGTACGGAAGCACTACGCGCACGCAGCGCGCCGCTGCCTCCAAGGCGCGTGATAGTCTGCCGCTCGTGGCTGGCAGACCTGCGCGTACCGGATCGCCGACCGCCGGGCTTCTGCTCGGATTGGTGATCACGCTGACCGCGGTCGTGACCTACTCCTGGTACATCACACGGCAGATGACGGCGCTGCGGGCGCTCCAGGCCGATCTGGCAGACAGGAACCGCAAAGACTCCCTGCAACTGCTCCGCATCCAGAACGATCTCAATTCCCTTGGGCTCGCGATGCGCGACATGCTGGATACCGAGGAGCGGTACCCGCTCACGGCGTGGTCCGCGCAGTTCGATCGCGTCCGCCTCGATCTGGACGATGCCCTGCGGCGGCAGGCCGACGTGGCCGTCGCCGAACGTACGCCCGAGCAGCGGCGATACCTGGCGCAATCAGTCGCACAGTTCTGGGATGCCTCGGATCGGATCTTCGGCCTCGCCAAGGAGGGCAAGGTCGAGGAAGCCCGCGCGCAGATTCGGCTGTCGCTCCAGGCGAGGCAGGCCGCGCTCGGCACGGCCGTGGCCCGCCTCCTCGTCGAGAACAACGAGAGCGAGGAGCAGGCGTCGGAGCGAGTCCGAGCCATCGACGGCCGGGTCGCCCGGCAGGTGTATTGGTTCCTGCTGGCGACGCTCACAGCCATCGTCATCACGAGCGCATATCTCATCCGGTCCAACCGAAGACTGTTTGCCGAGCTCGCACGGGTGTCCGACGAGCGGCGGCAGCTTGCGCAGAACCTGATCGAGGCGCAGGAATCCACGCTTCGCCAGATCTCGCGTGAGCTGCACGACGAATTCGGCCAGGTGCTCACAGCCATCGGCTCGCTCCTGAGGCGCGCCGGGCGGCATGTGGCCGAGGACTCCCCCATTCACGGCGAGCTGCGCGAGGTGGGAGGCATCGCCCAGACCACGCTCGGCAGCATCCGCAGCCTTTCGCAGACCCTGCATCCGTCGATCCTCGAGGAGCTCGGCCTGGACAGCACGGTCGAGTGGTACCTGTCGAGCGTGGATCGGCAGCTCGGGATCGCCGTGACGTACGAGCGAACCGGCACGCTGACCCCTGTCGACTCCACGATTGCGATCCAGGTGTACCGCGTCCTCCAGGAGGCGTTGAACAACGTCGCGCGGCACGCCGGCGCCGATCGCGCCTGGGTGCGCCTGCGTTACCTCGAAACCACGCTGGAGCTCGAGGTCGAAGACCACGGCAAGGGGATCGCCCCCGCGGAAACGGGTGCGCGCGGCCTCGGGCTCGTGGCCATGCGGGAGCGCGCGGAGCTGGTCGACGGCAGGATTGAGTTCCTCCGACCGGAGCCGGGCGGGCTGCTCGTTCGGCTCGTTGTACCATTGAGGCCCACACGTGGCGGACAAGATCACGGTTCTCCTCGCTGACGACCATGCCCTCGTGCGGCGCGGCTTTCGCCGCCTGCTCGAGGACGACCCCGACATCCTCGTGGTGGGCGAGGCCGCCGACGGCGACGAGGCCATCCGCGAAGCCAGGCGTCTCGCGCCGCGAGTCGTCGTGATGGACTGCGCCATGCCTGGAACCAACGGGCTCGCGGCCACACGGGCCATCCGCGCGAGCCAGCCCGAGGTGGCGGTCCTGATGCTCAGCATGCACAGTGAGGGGACCCTGGTGCGCCAGGCGCTGGACGCCGGCGCATGCGGCTATGTGCTCAAGGACGCGTACGACCTCGACCTCGCGGCTGCCGTCAAGCGCGCCGCTGACGGCGAGGTCGTGCTCGATCCGAAGATATCGGGCTCACTGGCCGCCAAAGGCGACAGCAACCACGGCCTGACGCCCCGGGAGCTGCAGGTGCTGCAGTTGATCTGCGATGGCCTCACCAACCGCGCTATTGCCGAGAAGCTCCAGCTGAGCGTGAACACGGTGGCCGTGCACCGCGCTAACATCATGCAGACGCTCGGCCTGCATAAGACGGCGGAGGTCGTCGCCTATGCCCTGCGCCACGGCCTGGTGAACGTGTTGTGAGGCGCCGCGACTTCCTCTGGCGGCTCGGTGCCGCAGGTCTCGCGCCCGCGTTCCTCCCCCGCGATCTGATCGCGCAGGCACCCGCGCCCGGCTTCCGCCTCGTTGATGTCACCGCGGCGGCCGGCCTCGACTTCCGCCACAACAGTGGAGCCTACGGAGGCCGCCTGCTCCCCGAAACGCTCGGCGGCGGCTGCGCCTTCCTCGACTACGACAACGATGGCTGGCAGGACATTCTTCTTGTCAGCGGCATGGACTGGCCCGGGCACGCGAAGCGGCGCTCCACGCCCCGCTTGTACAAGAACAACAGGAACGGCACCTTCTCCGACGTCACGCGGGCCGCCGGTCTCGACGTGGAGCTCTACGGGATGGGCGTGGCCGTGGGCGACACCAACAACGACGGGTTCCCCGACATCCTGATCACCTGCGTCGGACAGAATCGCCTGTTCCGCAACACGGGGAAGGGCACCTTCGTGGATGCCACACGCGCGAGCGGGCTGGACGGGCGGCCGGGATTCAGCACATCCGCCCTGTGGTTCGACTTCGATCGCGACGGGCTGCTGGATCTCTTCGTCTGCAACTACGTCAAGTGGTCCGCCGAACACGACGTCTTCTGCAGCCTCGACGGCAAGCAGAAGTCGTACTGCACGCCGGAGGCCTACCGGGGCGACACGTGCTGGCTGTTCCGCAACCGTGGCAACGGCACATTCGAAGACGTCACCGCCACGAGCGGCGTCTTCGACACCAGCTCGAAGTCGCTCGGCGTGGCGATGCTGGATCACGATCAGGACGGCTGGCCCGATCTCTTCGTGGCGAACGACACGCAGCCGAACAAGCTCTATCGCAATCAGCGGAACGGCACGTTCAGGGACGTCGCCGTCGAAGCCGGCGTGGCCTTCAGCGCCGATGGCAAGGCGCGCGCCGGCATGGGCGTGGATGCAGCGGACATCGACCGTTCAGGGCGAACGAGCATCGCCGTCACGAACTTCGATAACGAGATGATCGGTCTCTACCGCTCGCTGGGACGCGGCCTGTACCAGGACGATGCGATGCGCGCGGGCATCGGCGCGCCATCGAGAAACACGCTGGGGTTCGGGTGCGTGTTCGCAGACATGGATCTCGACGGCGCGGTGGATCTCGTGGTGGCCAACGGACACATCGACGATACGGTCCGGAACATCCGCGGCAACGTCGGCCACGCGCAAGCTCCACAGCTCTTCCTGAATCAGGGTAACGGCAGCTTCCGGGACATCGCGGCGGCCGTCGGCGGCGGGTTCGCGCAGCCAAAGGTGGGTCGTGGGATCGCCTACGGAGACTTCGATCGCGACGGGGACGTGGATCTGCTGGTTGCGACCAACAACGGGCCCGCGTTCCTCTTCAGGAACGACCAGGCGGCCGGGAACAAGAGCCTCAGGTTCCGCCTCGTCGGAACGAAATCGAACCGCGACGCCATCGGCGCCGCCGTGCAGCTGTTCCACGACGGCACCAGCCAGACGCGCACCGTGAAAGGCGGCTCGAGCTACCTGTCGCAGTCGGAACTCCCGGTGACTTTCGGCGTGGGGAAACGTGACCAGGTGGAACGGGTGGCCGTCACCTGGCCGAGCGGGCGCACCGACGAGTTCAAGAACGTGGCGACCGGACGAAGCTACGAGCTCGTCGAGGGCAAGGGAATCACTTAGGGTGTCGCGCGCGCGTTCAGCATGATGTGCTTCAAGCCGTAGTTGCCTTCGTGGCACGCGTACTCGTAGATCGGGCCGTCACTCCGCGCCATCGCCCACGCGGCAGTCCAGGGCCGCACCCACGTCGTCGGATCCTCGACCGTGAACTCGTAGTTGAGCGCCTGCGCTTCCGTCCTGCTGAAGCGCTCGGTGAGCCGGAGCCCGGACGACGAACCTCTGAAATTTGACCGGCTCGAGAAGTTGGTCGTCTCGACGACGAGCGTGTCGCCTTCCCACCATCCCCGCGAATCGCCCATCCACTTCTGGAGGCTTGCCGGCGGCCGCTGCCGATTGCCGATTGGCACAATCCTCGCGTCGTGAATCATCTCCGACAGGATGACGACGTAGCCGGGCGTCTGGACGATCTGGATGTTGTTGTTGTAGCCGGCCGGCAGCATGCCTTCGGGAAGGCCTCTCGTAATACAGCGTTCCCAAGTCGATCGGTCCTCGGGGCCATCGGCAGGCCCACGGGCGCTGCGCGCCTGGCGCGCCGCCGCCGCGCGCGTGCGCGCCTCCGGCGTGAGCGCCGGAATCCTGCCGTCGGGGGGATCGATGATGAGCGACGTTCGCTTTGCGCCCATCACCTTCTTCCCGTAATCGAGCCACCACACGGGATGCACCGAAGGATCCGTTCGCGCATCGTCGGGCGGGCGGCCATCGGTCCGCTCTTCCGCACGACGTTCGTACGCCGCAGCCTCTTCGTCGGTGAAGAACGCGCGGTCGGCGAATTCCTTGGGCCGCTCGAGCGGCGTGAGCGTGCGATAGTCCCAGGTGCCTTGAAGATCAGGCCGGCCATCGGGCGTCCGCGGCAAACCGGCGGCAGTCCCGTGGGTCCCCGTGCCGTGTTGTGGCGCCTGGGCTCTGGCCGGCACGAGGCCGGCAAGCGCCGCCAGGGCAAAGGCACCGAAGAGACGCGTGATTCCGGCAGCGTTCGTCATGTCAGAAGTCCGCCTTGAGGCGGAGTGTACCACCGCCCTCAGGACCCGGAGCGTATAATCCCGCACCTGGACGATCGCGAGGAGGCCATGGATCGAGCACACGACGACAACGCCCTGACGCGACGCCGGCTCTTGCGCGGCCTGGCCGCCGCCACAGCTGCCGCCCTGCTGCCTCCGACGGTCCGGGCGCAGGCGCCACCGAGCGCCGCCCCGATCGGGCCCTACAACGCCGACGTCCTTCCGCGCGGCATCCGCTCGCGCTTCGTGAACAACGTCAACGGCATCAGGATCCACGCCCTGGAGGCGGGCTTCGAGGGCGGTCCCCGGCCGGCGGTGCTGATGGTGCACGGCTTCCCAGAGCTCGCGTACAGCTGGCGGAAAGTGATGCCGGCGATCGCGGCCGAGGGGTATCACGTGTTTGCGCCAGACCTGCGCGGGTACGGCCGAACCTCGGGCACCGACGTGCAGTTCGACGATGACCTGTCGCCGTTTCGCACGCTGAACTCGGTGCGCGACATGGTCGGGCTCGTCAATGCGTTCGGCTATCGCTCGGTCGCGGCCATTGTCGGCCACGACTTCGGATCGCCGGTCGCGGCGTGGTGCGCCGTGGTGCGTCCCGACATCTTCCGCTCGGTGGTGATGATGAGCGCGCCTTTCGGAGGGCCGCCAACAGTACCTTTCAACACGGCCGACGCGCCACCCAGCGGTCCACCGGCGCCAGACTCGATCTACGACGAGCTCGCGAAGCTCAAGCCTCCGCGGAAGCACTACCAGCGGTACTACTCGACGCGAGAGGCCAACGCCAACATGCACAAGCCGCCGCAGGGACTGCACGCCTTCCTGCGCGCCTACTACCACATGAAGAGCGCGGACTGGCCACAGACGCCCGCGCCCCTTCGGGCGCGCACTGCCGAGGAGTGGGCGAAGCTCCCCCGCTACTACGTCATGGACCTCGACAAGGGCATGGCCGAGACCGTGGCGCCGGAGATGCCGTCCCCCGCGCAGATCGCGGCCAACAAGTGGCTGCCCGACGCAGAGCTGCGCGTCTACAGCGAGGAATACGGACGTAACAGCTTCCAGGGCGGGCTCCAGTCGTACCGCGTCGGCTCGAGCGGACGGTTCAACTCGGAGCAGCAGCTCTTCGCCGGCCGGACCATTGATCAGCCATCGATGTTCATCGGCGGCAAGAGCGACTGGGGCGTGTATCAGAATCCTGGCAGCGTCGAGCGCATGCAGAAGGCCGCGTGCACGCAGATGCTGGGCGTCCACCTCGTCGACGGTGCGGGACACTGGGTGCAGCAGGAGCAGCCCGGCGTCGTGAGCCAGCTCGTTCTTCAGTTCCTGAAAGCTTCGCAGCAGAAGGGCCGATAGATCTGCCAGGCGCATGGCTCTGACAAGGTGGCAGTGACCGGCCCGGCTCCGGGCGAGGGGGCCTTCGCAAAACTCGTCCGCGCGCTGCGATCTCCGCGCACGGCGGCCGTCAGCCTCCTCTCGTTCTCCTCGGGGCTCCCTCTCGGCCTCGTCTGGTACGCCATCCCCGACTGGATGCGCGATATCGGCGTCGACATCCGGGTGGTCGGCCTCTTCTCCCTCGCGCAGTCCCCGTGGGCGTTCAAGGTCTTCTGGTCGCCGCTCATGGACCGCTACGTGCCTCCCTTCTGGGGCAGACGACGCGGGTGGATGGGCCTTACGCAACTGCTGCTCGCGGTCCTGGGCCTCGTGCTGGCCGGCGTCGGCCATCGCCCCGAGGCGATCTGGGTGGTTGGCGCAGTGGCGCTGGCGATCGCGATTGCGTCAGCCTCGCAGGACATCGCGATCGATGCCTACGCTGTAGAGGTCCTCCGGCCGGAAGAACAGGGTGTCGCGGTCGGCGCCAGGGTCGCCTTCTACCGTGCCGCAATGGCCGTCTCGGGCGGCATCGCGATCACGATGGCCGCACGCATCGGCTGGCCGGCGGTGAACGCACTTCTGGCGTCGATCTACCTGCCCATTCTCTTCCTGACGTGGAAGTCGCCTGAGCCGGAAACAGAGGTCCCGCCGCCACGGACGTTGGCCGAGGCCGTGTGGCAGCCGCTTGTCGGGCTCTTCGCGCGGCCGCGCGCGCTGGAGATCCTGGCCTTCGTCGTGCTTTACAAGCTGTCCGATCAGCTCACGCAGGCGCTCACGAGGCCCTTCCTGATCGACATGGGTTACAACGCCGATCAACGGGGCGTGGCGCTCGCCACGATCACCCTGTTTGCGACCGTCGGCGGCGCATTCGTTGGTGGCTGGGTGACGACGCTCGCCGGCCTGGGGCATTCGCTGTGGATCTTCGGCGTGCTCCAGGTCTTTTCGAACGCGGGCTACCTTGGGCTGTCGTGGCTCAGCGCGCCGAATCCAGCGTTGATGTACGCGGCAGCGGGCTTCGAACTCGGCACATCGGGCATGGGCACCGGTGCGTTCTCCGTGCTGCTGATCCGTTTGACCGAGAAGCGCTTCTCCGCCACGCAGTACGCGCTCCTCTCGAGCCTCTTCGCTCTGCCCAGAGTGATCGCGGGGCCGGCAGCCGGCTTCGCCGTCGCCGCCGTCGGATGGTCCACGTTCTTCATGGTTACGATCCTCCTCGGTATCCCCGGTCTGCTGATGCTCGGGAAGTTCGTGCCGATCGGGGTGCGGGAACCAGACATCGATCTGGGACAAACGAAATTGTGAATTGGGAATTAGGAATTGGGAATTCGTACGGAGGGGACGGAGGAAACGGAATTCACCACGGAGAAACGAAGGAACGGAGGCTGACCGCAGCGAGAGAGTGCGCGGCCAGCCCGCTTCGCGGGCGTGACGGCCGGCAACGCCGGCCGCTGGCCGCGCTCTCCTTCGTGTCTTCGCGTCTTCGTGTCTTCGTGTTGATTCCGCTGCCTCCGGAATTTCCGTGCGCTCTTACCGGCCGACCAGGATCTTTACCCGCATCGTGAAGCCACCGAGGTTGTGCTCGTTGAACGCGGCCGATACGCCGCCGGTGCCGAGCGCGTCGGGGACCTGCGTGAACTGGGCTTCGAAGGCCGTGGCCACCCAGCCGTTCCGGACCTCGATGCCACCGAGGACGTGATAGCTCGAGTAGGTTTCGTCCACGTTCTCGTCGTCTTCCGCGAAGTCCGAGAACTCCTTGTAGCCCACGCGGCCGATCCCTCCGCCGCCGTACGGGGTCAAGAATCCTGACTCGAAGCGCCAGCCGCCGGTGATCGTCATCGGACTCACGGTGACTGTGTTCGGAATCCCCAGCTGGTAGACCTCGCCGTCGAAGACAAATACCCGCTCCCCGACCTTGTCGAACCGCTCGAATGAGCCGCTCACGAAGAGACCGCCGGCAAACCGGACTTCGGCGCCGGCGCCGAGCACCAGCCCGCCGGGATCGCCGAGCACGGCGCTGAAGCTGTCGGACGCTGTAAAGGACGTATACCCGAACTGACCGAAGCCCCGGACCGCAACAGCCCTGGGGCTGCTCGAGGAAGACGCGGTAGACGTTGCCGGCGCGGCAGGCGCGGGCGCCGCGGCTCCGTCAGCGGCTTCGCGAGCGTTGACGCCCTGTCCTTCGAGGCTCGAGGCGAAGATGAACCCGGTCACGCGCGCGGCACCCTCGCGTCCCGGCACGACGACCTCGACCCATTCGTCGCGGGTCGAAACAACGGTCAGGACCGTGCCACGCTTGACCTCGGCGATGACCGTTTGAAAGTTTGCGCCCCAGACTCTGGTGTCGTACCGCGCCGTTACCGTGGTCTGGGCTGCCGCCGGCAGGGCCAGGCGGACGGAGATGAGCGTGAAGAGGACGAGGACTCTTGCGCTGTAACGGTAGATATTCATCGCGTTACCTCGCCACGCCGAGACCGCGGAGCGCCGCGCGTGGTTGAACCAGTCCGTGACCGTATTCCTGATTCCTGCCTGGCGTCGAGGGATCCGGTGTACCGAGAAAGCGCGCGGTGCCCTTGATGATGGCTTCGATCGCAGCCGGATCGTCGATCCCCTGACTCGCCAGGAGCGCCGCTACGCCGGCCACATGCGGGCTCGCCATCGAGGTGCCCTGCAGGGCCACCTCGGCGTACCGATCGAATCGCGGCAACACGATGCGTTCCGGATCGGAATCGTTCGGGTGGATGGTGGCCTGCCAGATGAGCCCGCTTCCGCCACCGTCCTCGAAGTCGCCGCCCGGCGCGGCAATCTCAATGTGCGGGCCGGTGCTCGAGTAATAGGCACGCGAGAGGGACCGCCCGACGGCGCCGACGGCCATCACACCAGGAATGTCCTTCGCGTAGGCTGCCGGATACTCGACGGGGTTTCCTTCTTCGTAGGCGTTGCCCATCGAGATCGCGACAAATGCACCCTTGCTCACGGCGTAGCTCAGCGCGTCTTTGAGAATCGGCGACGGCATCGGGCCGCCGAGGCTCATGTTGATCACCTTCGCGCCGCTATCCGCGGCGTACCGGACGGCGTCGGCGATCTCCGACTCCGCACAGCCGCCAGACCCGAGCGGCGCGTACCCGCGGTAGCCCGAGGCCGACAGCGAAAACTGCACTTCCCAATAGCCGACGCAGACCTTCAACGGCATCACGCTCGCTTCGTACGCGATCCCGGCACCGGCGAGGCTGTTGTTGGTTTCCTGGCCGATGGTCGAGGAAACGTGCGTGCCGTGCCCGTCCATGTCCACGACCGGGCCATCCCAGAAGATGAAGTCGTGCGCGTTGATGATTCGCACGGACGGGAGGTCGGGGCTGATCGCGAAGGGCACGACCACGTTCTGAGTGGCGCGGCCGTTCCAGGTCTGGAAGACGTACGACCGTGCAACCGTCGTGACGCCGGTGTCGATCACCGCAACCTTCACCTCGGCCTTGCCGCCCGGGTTGATGTCCCAGGCGCGCGGCATGTCGATCGCGGAGAGGTTCCACTGCCGCGACCCGTAGCTGGGGTCGTTCGGCGTCAACGAGAGCTTGTAGATGGCGTTGGGTGCGGCGTATGCGACTTCGGGTTGCTCTCTCAACTGCGCCGCGAGAATGGTGGCGTCGCTCTCGGCCGGATCGGTCCAGATCGCAACGTCGCCGACCCATCGCAGCTGCGCGGGCGACGGCCTGCTGCGAAGCGCACGGAGCGCGCGCTGCTGCCCGGCCAGGGTGACGCCGTCCCGAAACTTCACGAGCACTTCACCCGGCAGGTAGTCGAGGCGATCGTCGGCGGCCTTCACGAACGCCAGAGCGCGTTCGGCGGTGAGCCGCAACGGGTAGTCCGCACTGGGCTCCACCTGGGCGGCGAGCCTCGCAGGCGCGGATGCGGTGAGGACAATGAAGCCGGCGGCGGAGGCGGCCGCCGCAAGCCTGGCTGGCGTGCGTAAAAACACCATGAACACTCCGCGGGTGAAGAAATGCGCAGCCCGGGCAGGCACCCGACGGGCGCGCGCCGGGCCAGAGAGCAAGGGGCACGCCGACCGTAGCGCGTCGGGTCACACCGTGCATCCTCTTGCCCTGCGGCTGGTTCTGGCTCACCGAGGGCGATGCCGGCCGTGGCTTCCCTCTTACAGAACCGTGCGCCGATCACGGTTCTGTCGCCCTGGACGTCTCGCGGGTGGATTTGCGATCGCGTTCTTGTAGGATGCTCCAGTGAGATTGAGCCTGAGGCGGTACATCTGTGTCGCGGTAGCGGCGCTTTTCGCGGCATCATGCGCGGCTGACGCGCCCGACATCACCGAGGCGGACCGGCCGGCAGAGAGTGCCGGATCATCCACTCACGTCGTCACCGGCCAGGTACCTCAGACGGGCACGGGCACCCCGGCCATTATCGTGCTCGAGCCCCGGCATAAGGTGACGCTGCCGGCGGCAGCCGGCGTACCGTTTATGGATCAGGAAGCGCGCACCTTCATTCCACCCATCCTCTTCGCCAGGACGGGCCAGCCGGTGGAATTCCGCAACAGCGATCCCGAGATTCACAACGTCAACGTCAAGGATGCCCTCACGCACCGGCAGGCGTTCAACGTGGCCGTGCCCACCGACGAGCAGTATGTGTATACCTTCGCTGAAGGTGGCATCTACCATGTCACGTGCGACGTCCACGCCGGCATGGAGTCCCACATCGTCGTGACATCGTCGCCGTACGCGACGTTTGCCGACCACGAGGGCCGCTTCCTGTTTCGTGACGTCGTCGCCGGACGCTACGAGGTGACGGCGTACGCCGGCGCCAGAACGCTTCAGCAGACGATCGAGGTTTCCGGTCCGCGAACTGAGGTCACGCTCCAGTAGACAACTCCATGTTGTACACGGTCTCCATCGACATCGCCGCACCGCCTGGACGCGTCTGGACGGTGATGAGCGACATCGAACGCTGGCACGAATGGACGCCGTCGATCACCAGCATCCAGAAGCTGGAGCCCGGGCCGCTGGTGGTAGGGTTGCGGGCGCGCGTGCGCCAGCCGAAGCTTCCGCCGGCCGTCTGGACCGTCAGCTGGATCGAGCCCGGCGCTGGATTCGTGTGGGTCTCGCGAGCGCCTGGCGTGCACGTCACCGGCCGTCACATGGTTGAAGCCACGTCGGGAGGCAGCCGGGCCACGCTGTCGATCATCTATGGGGGCCTGCTGGGCGTGCTGATCGGCCGCCTCACGCGGCCGTTGAACGAGCGCTACCTCGGGTACGAGGCGCAGGGTCTCAAGCAACGAAGTGAGACAGCACCATGAAACTCGTGACGGTGCCCCGCGGGCGTCTTAATCAGGCGGTCGCGGTCCTGTGCGACGCGTTCAGCGACTACCCCGTCATGAGGTACGTGCTCGGATGGCCGCACGACCAGTACGACGCTCACCTGGTCAAGATGATCGACTTCTTCACGCTCACGAGGTTCCTCAATCAGGACGTCGTGCTGGGCGTGGAAGGGGCGGATGGATCGCTCGGCGCCGTGGCGAACATCACCCGGCCGGGTTCGGAGGCCGCGCCCGAGGTGGCCGCGCTACGGGAAGCGTTGTGGCGCGAGGTCGGCATCGGCGCGCGCGAGCGGTACGAGGAGCTCGGGCGGCTCTGGCAGCCGCTCGGGATCAGCGAGCCGCACTTTCACCTCAACATGATTGGCTCCGCCAGGTCGCTTCGCGGAGAGGGAGCGGCCAGGCTGTTGCTGGACGAGCTGCATACAATGTCGGCAATACATGCCGACTCCTGCGGCGTCACGCTGACGACCGACGAGCCCGGCAACGTGAGCCTGTATCAACACTTCGGGTACCGCCTGACCGGCGAAGTTGACGTGCCGGGTGCGTTCCGGACCTGGGGATTTTTTCGGGCGGATTCGAACGTATGACCCATCCGTGGCGCCGCTTCGAGCGTCTAGTCCCGGACGCACTCCAGAAGTGCTAATTGCCAATTGCTGATTGCTGAAAACTGAGGGAGGACCGCTTGATGTCGTACCCAGTGTCGATCGCCGTCGAGCCGGCGCTCGCGAACCGGAATCGGCTAACGACCTTCTTCAGACTGATTCTGGCCATCCCGCACCTGATTCTCGTGGGAGGCATCGGGATCGGCAGCGCCGCCGGCGGCAACGACAACACCACGACGGCCAGCGGCGACTACGGACTGCTCGGCGCGGTCGCGGTGTTTCTGGCAATCGTGAGCTGGTTCACGATCGTCGTGGCCGGCCTCCACATCATCGGCATCCGGCAGTTCACGACGTTCTACATGCGCTGGCGCGTCCGCGCGCTCTCGTACTTCATGTTGCTCGAAGACCCGTACCCGCCGTTCGGCGATGCGCCGTACCCCGCATCGATCCAGATCGTCGATCCGGCTGGAGCGCGCAACCGGCTGACGGTCGCGTTCCGGCTGCTACTCGCACTGCCCCATTTCTTTGTGCTGGTCTTCGTGCTGCTCGCCTGGGGTCTGACGACGATTGCCGCGTGGTTCATCATCCTGTTCACCGGCTCCTACCCGCAGGGGTTGTACGAGTTCGGCGTCGGCGCGCTCAGATGGCGCCTGCGCGTGGAGGCATACATCCTGCTGCTCGTCGATGAGTACCCGCCCTTCTCCCTTGCATGAGGGCACGGAGGGGACGGAGGGAACGGATTTCACACGGAGAAGCGGAGGAACGAAGGCTTCCCCCCCGACAGGTTGCATCGCGACCAGCGGCCGGCGCGGCCGGCCGCGTGCGAGGGCTGTAAGGGCCGCGCAAACACAACCACGCTGACGGTGCAGTTGTGCTTGCGCGGTCCTTACGGCCCTCGCAGCCCGCTACGCGGGCTGGTCGCGCCTCAAACGGTTGGGAACGCACCCTCGCCCACGTGTCTCCGCGTCTTCGCGTCTCCGTGTTGAAACCGTTGTCTCCGAGAACTCCGTTACCTCTCGGATGAGCCATGTTGCCTCCCTTTTGCGCATTACCAGAGCGAGGAGAAACAACACATGGGCAGTCCAAACCGACGCCGGCTCGGCGGGTTCGTCATCGCCGTCGCGTTGTTCCCTGGCGCCGCAGGCGCGCAAACGCTGGCCCATTCATTCGAAGAGCTTCAACAGGTGCTAAAGGTGCGCCAAACGGTGGTGGTGACCGACGAGGCCGGTCAGGAAACCAAAGGGAGGGTTGATAACTTGTCGACGGTCTCCATCACGGTCGGCGGACGAACCTTCGCCGACGCAGTCGTCCGAGAGATCAGGCTCCTCGATCCCCTGTGGAATGGCATGCTGACTGGTGCGGCCATCGGGACGGGGCTGGCCGTGTGGGACTACACGATCGATCCGAGCGAACCTGGCAACGCTGTCATTTTTGGCGTCGCTATCGGCCTTGGGACGGCGATCGGCGCAGGCATCGACGCTCTAAGAGGAAGCCGGCGGATCTACGCGTCGCCTCGCCAGACGGCCGAGATGCGGGTGATGCCATTGGTCGACAACAATCGACGAGGCGCGCTGGTGTGCATCCGTTTCTGAGAGAGCGGAGGGTACGAAGGGAACCGATCTTCACACGGAGAAACGAAGGCACGGAGACACAACCAACAACTACACTGCAGTTGTGTTGTCCGGTTGTTACGACCCTCGCTTCCCGCTAGGCGGGGCTGGTCGCGGCTCCGGTGGATGCTCTCCGTGGCTCCGTTGCTCCGTGTTGAAACCGTTGTCTCCGAGGACTCCGCTGCCTCTCGTGACGAGGTGACATGCATCTAAGTCCGTCCAGTTCCATCTGCACAGGGTTCATCGTGACGCTCGCCTCGTTCTCCTGCCTCGTTCCGGTCACGGTCATGGCGCAGGCTCAGGCCGCCGGCATCACGATTCCGTCGCTCGCCAACGCCTCGCGTCCGGACGACCTCGACTTCACGGCCGGCGAGTGCGAGCTCGCGCCGGGCGGCAAGACGATGGAGTGCGTATTCCAGCAGGTCTTCCTGACGCTGTCGCCGCTCGACACCTCGACCTGCCTGGTGACGACGAGCCGCTACGCGCGCACGTTCGAACGCGAGAGCCCGACGCGCTGGACAAGCCGCGAAGGCCCGGAAGGTCCCTGTGGGATCGTGGACATCGCCACCCTCGACGACGGGGGTGCCACCCGGTGGACGATGGAGCTGCGGACGCTGGTAACCGGAACAAACGCTCAATGCGGAAAGCCTGAGGCGCCGGTGGTCCTGAGCTGGCAGAACGTCGCCCGGTCCTTGCCGTGTACGCGAGTACAGCCCGGGGCCATGAGCCGGTAGCGCTGGCCTTGTGCGACGGTCGGCTATTCGACTGGAGGCGTGGTTACTGGCGCTGGCGTTTCGCCGAGGGCGCCCTTCACAGCAGCGATCAGCGCCGCCGGGTCGACAGGCTTCAGCAGGAACGCATCGGCTCCGGCGTCGAGCACGCGCTGACGGTTGGAAGCGTCGGCGCTCACGGCCACGATCGGCGTCATCGCCCCCATGGTGCTCAGCCGCCGGATGACAACGAGCGCATCGCCGCCTGGCAGGTTGATGTCGAGGACCATCAGATCGGGCCGCTCACGCTTGGCCGCGGAGACGGCGCCGATGGCGTCCTGCGCCGAGACGATGGCGTATCCCTGGTTGCGCAAGGTCACGCTCATCATCTGCAGGGACCCGCGGTCGTCTTCGACGATCAGGATTTTCTTCATCGATCTCTCCCGCCGCCCCGCACGGCCTGACCGTCTTGACCGCTAACGAGTGACCCGCAGCGTCGCGCGGTAGTCGCTGGGTCCAATCGGCGGCAGACTGCCGAAGGGATATGGGTTGAGCTCGACGAGCTCGATCGTCAAATCCTCGTGTCGAACGGGCTGCATGCTTCCCGTGTGCAGGTCGTAGGTCGATGCCGAGCCGCGCGACGGGATGACGTCGATCCGCACGAGCGCATCCCCGCCCTGGATACAGATCGCATCGCCCGGGCAACGGGAGTCCCCGATCACGCCCAGGAACCGGAGGCTGGAGTCAGCTCCCTCGATGGCCACGGTCTGCCCTGGTGAGAGCACCATGCGCTCGTTCAGAGGGACGCGCGGTGAAGTAGGCGACGTACAGGCTGAAGAGACCAGGAGCAGAGCCAGAACCGCAACAAGCCGCATGCCTTACTGATAGCAAACCGAGAGGGCCGAGTGCAACGCAGATCGGCTTTGCAGGGCCTTGGTCGTTGGGTCTTGGTCCCTGGGCCTTCGGCCAGTCCCTGGGCCTTGGAGAACAATTAGAGATCAAGGGCCAGGAACAGCCAAGGACCTGGGACGCACCAAGGCCGAAGAACCAAGCCCCAAGGACTGACTGGGCGTCTATAGCGAAGGAACCATCCACGGCACCACGTAAGCCTGAAGCATGGCGAGCAAGCCCATCAACGTGGTGAGCACGAGGCTGTGAATCGCGACGCGCGCGAGGATCTCGCCTTCGCGGCCGACGGCGCCCACACCGGCGGCGCCGACCGAAAGGTTCTGCGGGCTGATCATCTTGCCCATCACGCCGGCCGATGCGTTGGTGGCGCCCATCAGCACGGGATCCAGTCCGGAGATTCTTGCGGTCGTCGCCTGCAGCGGCCCGAACAGCGTGTTCGACGAGGTGTCGCTACCCGTCAGGAAGACGCCGATCATGCCGAGCCAGGCGGCGAAGAACGGAAAGAGCACGCCCGTCCTGGCGAGTGCGAGCGCCATCGACGAGGTCATCCCCGAATAGTTCATCACAGTGGCGATCGACAGGATGAACGCGATCGTCACGATCGGGAGACGCAGCTGCCTGACCGTCCGGACAAACGTGCGCGAGAGCGCCCCCGCATCGAGGCCCGCGAACCACATCGGCACGAACGCGATGAGCGCCGCAAACAGAACCAGCGTGCCCGCGGCCGCCAGGAAGTCGAGCCGGTAGGTCAGCGGGTACGGGCTGGCGGCAGCGACCACAGGCGGCTCCCGCCGCACGAGGCCGACCGGCCGGCCGTCCTGGAGCTGGTATGCGCCCGGCCAGTGGAACTCCCAAACCGGAAACCGCAGACCCTGCGGATCGACGGTGACGTTGTCGCCGAGCCACGGCTCGGGGCACAACCGGTTGCCCCCCTGGCCACAGCGCAGAAGCGCCGTGACGTTGAGCGGCGGCTCCAGAGTCGACAGCCCGGCGAAGTTCCCCACCTGGCCGATCAGCACGACGATCACCAGAATGCCGTAGGTCGTGTAGGCGCGTGTCACGCGCGCCGGCGCGTCCGGGGTCGCGGGCACGGGAATCGCGGCAGTACCGTCCACGTACTCTTCGCGCGGACGCCAGACCTTGAGAAGCATGGTCACCGAGGCGACCGAGAAGAGTGCCGAGAGCGACGCCGTCAGCTCCGGCCCCACGTAGTTCGAGACGAGGAACTGGCCGATCGCAAACGTCCCGCCGGCCGTCAACAACGCCGGCCAGACGTCGATCGTCCGCCGCCACCCGGCGAAGATCACGACGAGATAGGCAGGAATGAAAATCGAGAAGATCGCCAGCTGGCGCCCCGCCATCGCCGACAGCGCGCGCGTGGTCGTCTGCGTATCGTGCTCGAGCATGGGCGCGAGCAGGCCGCCGAGGGTCGTAATGGGGATGCCGAGCGATCCAAACGCCACTGGCGTGGTATTGGCGACGAGCGCGAGCGTGGCAGCCATGATCGGCTGGAAGCCGAGGCCGGCGAGCATGGACGCGGTGATCGCCACCGGCGCCCCGAACCCGGCAATGCCCTCGATGAGCGCGCCGAAGCAGAACGCCACCAGCACAACCTGAATTCGGCGATCGCCGGTCACGCGCGCCAGCGAGCGGCGGATGACGTCGAAGTCGCCGCTCTCGACCGACAGGTTGTAGAAGAACACCGCGCTCAGGACGATCCAGCAGATCGGCCACAGGCCGAACGCCATGCCCTGCGTCGCCGAAGCGATGGTGAGCGAAAGCGGCATGCCCCACACCAGCCACGCGAGCAGGAATGCGGCGGCCGCCGACGCAATCGCCGCCCGCCAGGGCGCGATGCGCAGCACGGCGAGGAGGATGGCGAGCAGCAGCGGCGGCAGCGAGGCCACCAGCGCCGAGAGGAGAACGCTACCGCCGACCGGGCTGTAGACCTGCTGGAAGACATCGCCCACGGGCACCTCGGGCGCTGACTATACCCCGGACAGGGAACAGGGAACGGGGAACAGGGAACCGGGGGACGAGAGCTAGTCCGGCGCCACGGAGAACGGAACCGCGGCCATCTGCCGGTCCCAGGTCAGCGCCATGCGGCCGCCGGCGTCGGTCATATCCAGGAAGGCCCACGTCAGTTGGTCGACGGATACGGCAGCGTGGTCAACGTCATCGGCGAACGGACCACGTCCTTCTCAGGCGTGTAGCCGTACGAGCCCCACAATTGATCGCGATTGCCGGGGTTGAACTGCTTCTGCGGCTGCCACGTGGACACGATCAGCGTCCAGTTGTTTGGCTTGAGGTCGATGAACATGGTGTAGCCGCCTGGCGCGATGGTCTTCCCGTTGATAACCAGCGGCGCCTGAGTCATCAGGTAGGTCGAGATGTCCGCGCCGGCACGCCAGACTGGCGCGCCCGCATTCAGCCAGCGGCCGTAGGTCTCCGTTGATCCCCAGAGGTCGCGACCGCGCTTGATGGGCCGGCCGTAGCTGATTTCGATCCACTTGCCCCCCACGTAGATGGGCGTGCCCGCGCCCATGTACTTCCCGCCCACCTCGGTCGATGCCAGGCCGTCAGGGCTCGGCGCGCGCTGCTGCGCGAGCGCGATCGAGCCCGCCAGGAAGGCGGTAGCGGCTAAGGCGAACGTGAACCTCATTTCGGAGCCTCTCACGATCTGCGTCTCACACGAGCATAACCCGCCTCTCGCGGGTGACGAGGCAGCGGAGTTCTCGGAGATAACGGTCTCAACACGGAGACACGAAGCCACGGAGATGCTGCCCGCCACGACCTGCCCGCTTCGCGGGACGCTCGACCGATGCGCACCGGGTGGGAGCACATCGGGATCGTCGCAGAATGTGCTTCCACCCGGTGCGCAGCGGCCGAGCGAACGGCCGGCAAAGCCGGCCGCTGGTCGTGGCAGACGACCTCTAGCGAGTTAAAGGCGACGGCCAGATCTCCGTGTCTCCGTTCCTCCGTGTTGAATCCGTTCCCTCCGTCCCCTCCGTTCCCTCTGCAAAGCGGGCGCATTTTTTTGGCGCAAGCCCGCTGAAGTGCGCGACTATGTGCCCATGCGCACTCGAGCTCCAGCGTTCCTCGCAGTCCTGGGCATCGGCGTGGTTCTGGGGGCCGTGGCCCTCGCGCAGTCGGCCCACCCCTTCGGCATCCCGTCTACTGACACCCCATCGCCAGCCGCCGGCATCCAGGCCGTGCCTGGCTCGCGTGCACAGGGCTGGGCGGCGCAAGGACGATCGGAAGTGCTGGCCCGCCACGGCATGGTGGCCACGAGCGATCCGCTCGCCGCACAGGCCGGCGTGGACATCCTCCGGCAGGGCGGCAACGCCATCGACGCGGCCGTCGCGGCAGGCGCGGTGCTCGACGTCACCTCGCAGAACGACACCGGGATTGGCGGCGACCTCTTCGCGCTCGTCTGGGTGGCGAAGGACAAGAAGCTCTACGCGCTCAATTCCGGCGGCTGGGCGCCGGCCGGGTGGACGCCGGACTTCTTCACCGGCCGCCTGAAAGCGAAGAGCGTCCCCAGCAACGGCGTGAACTCGGCAACGGTCCCCGGCGCGATCTCGGGCTACGACGCCTTGCTGAAGCGCTTCGGCACGCTGACCTTCAACGAAACTTTCGAGCGAGCCGCGCGGATCGCGGAGGAAGGCTGGGGGCAGGCCGAGCGCCGGCATTCGGACCTGACCGGTGCGGTGAACGGGCTCCGCGCCGATCCCGACTCGCGGCGCACGTTCCTCGTCAACGACAAGGCGCCGGATCTCTACAGCATCATCCGCAACCAGGAGCTGTCGCGCGCGCTCAGGCTCATCCAGCAACAGGGCCGCGATGCCTTCTACAAGGGCGACATCGCTGCCGCCATCGTGGCCAAGGTGCAGGCCAACGGCGGCGTGATGAGCAAGGCCGACCTCGAAGAGTTCACCTCCGAGTGGGTCGAGCCGGTGACCACGAACTACCACGGGTACGACGTGTTTCAGCTGCCGCCGCCAGGCCAGGGGTTCGCGGCGCTCGAGATGCTGAACATCCTCGAGACCTGCGTCCCGCGCCTCGGCCAGACTCTCGCCGGCCTGGGGCCGTCCAACCCGATGTACTGGCACCTGATGGTCGAAGCGAAGAAGCTGGCCTACGCGGACGTGCTGGCGAAGAACGGCGACCCGCGCTTCACGACAGTGCCCGTGCAGCAGCTCCTCTCGAAGACATACGCCGCGTCGCTCTGCAGCCGGATCGACCCGAACCGTGCCGCGAGCACGGGCACTCCGGCCGGCACCGATGGCGGCACGATCTATCTGACCGCCGCCGACCGCTGGGGCAACATGGTGTCGCTGGTGCACAGCGTGTTCAGCGTTTACGGCAGCCGCGCCACCGTCGGCCCTTACGGCTTCGTTCTCCACAACCGCGGGTCTGCGTTCTCGCTCGATCCGGCCAGCCCCAACATCGTCGCGCCGCGCAAACGGCCGTTCCACACGATCATGGCGGGCTTCGTCATGAAGAGCGGTGAACCGGTGCTCGCTTTCGGCAACATGGGCGGCAGCGTCCAGCCCGAGTCGCACGCCCAGCACATCGTCAACATGATCGACCTCGGGATGAACGTGCAGATGACGACCGACGCGGCCCGGTTCACGCATAACCAGTCGTCGAACGTGCTGTCGCTCGAGACGAGCTTGTTCAACCTGGTCGGCGGTGCGCTGAAGGCCAAGGGGCACAATGCCCGGGCGGTTAGCGGAGGATCGGTCGGCGGGTATCAGGGCATCCTCTTCACGCGGGACCGGTCGCTGCCGGAGCCGACCTTCGATCGGCGTAGCGTCACCGAGGATCTGCCGGTGAACGGCGTCTATCGCGGTGGATCCGATCACCGCAAAGACGGTCAGGCAGTGGGCTGGTGAGGGCGCCGGTGACAACATCGGTCGAGGCGGCGGCGAGCAGGGGCGGTGCGACGACGCTTCCGGCGTGGCAACGCGATCGTCAGTTCTTCAGCAGCATTGCGCTACTCATCGCCTTGGTTGTGTTCATCGGCTTTGCGCCGACGTACTACCTCAAGAGCGTGTTCGGCTCGCGGGAGCTTCCGCCGCTCTTTCACCTGCACGGCTTCCTGTTCTCGGCGTGGATCGGGCTGCTTGTCATACAGACGCAGCTCGTGGCACGTGGACGTACGCGGCTCCATCGGCGGCTCGGCGTAGCCGGTGGTGCGCTGGCGGTGGCGATGGTGTGGGCGGGGCTCGCAACGGCCATTGCCGCGGCCAGGCGAGGCTCGCCGCCCGATGCCATCGCCGGTCTCCCGCCGCCCCTGGTGTTTCTCGTCATTCCGATGACCGACATGTTCAACTTCGCGGTGCTGGTCGGTGCCGGGCTCTACTATCGATCCCGCTCTGACATCCACAAGCGCCTGCTGCTGCTCGGCACGATCAGCATGCTGGCTGCGCCGATCGCGAGGTTCCCGGTCCTCAGGGATATCGGCCCGGCGGCCTTCTTCGGCGGGATGCTGCTGTTCCTCGTTGCGTGCGTGGTCTACGACCGGCGGACGCGTGGCCACGTGCATCGAGCCACCATCTGGGGCGGCCTGCTGATCGCGCTGTCCGTCCCTGCCCGCATGGCTCTGGGAAACACTGCTGCCTGGCTGGCATTCGCGAGCTGGGTCACGGGTGAGGGTTAGAATCGGATCGATGAATCCGTTCCAGGCTTCCACCGCGGTTGCGTGTGCCGTTCTCCTGGCCACGACGGCTGTCACCGCACAGAAGCCGACGATGCCCAGAACCCCATGGGGCTCTCCGGACCTCCAGGGCCGCTGGACCAACTCCACGCTGACACCCCTCGAGCGGCCCGCCGAAGCCGGCGGCAAGGAGTTTTTCACCGAGGCAGAAGCGGCTGAATACAAGAAGATCGCGCTCGACGTGTATCTCCGGCAGATCGGGCTCGCAGCAGACAACGTCGTCAGCCGCGAGTTCGAAGACGGTGTGTGGATGGACGATGTGACGATTCTTCCCTCGAGGCGGACGTCACTGATTCTCGGGCCGACGGGCCGTCTGCCCGCGATGACGCCCGAGGCCCAGAAGCGCGCGGCCGCTCGCGGCGGCCCGAGGCGAACGGACGGACCGGAGGTGCGGACGCTCCCGGAGCGCTGCCTGTGGTTTTCCATCGGCGGCCCTCCCATGCTGCCCTTCGTCTACAACAGCAACTACGAGATCGTGCAGACGCCGACCCACGTCGCGATCCGGTCGGAGCAGGGCGGCTCATTCCGGGCGATCCCGCTCGACGGCCGGCCACACCTGCCCGACAGCCTCCGCCAATGGCAGGGCGACTCCCGGGGGCGATGGGAAGGCGACACGCTCGTCGTGGAAACCACGAACTTCAACGACAAGCGGGATGTGCGCGGCTCGACCGATCGGCTGCGTGTAGTCGAGCGCTTCAGCCGCGTCGATCGCGACACGCTGCGCTACGAGTTCACGGCCGAGGATCCGACGACGTGGGCCGCGCCCTGGAGCGCGGAGGTGCCGATGCGCAGGATGGATGGGTTGTTGTACGAGAACGCCTGCCACGAAGGAAACTACAGCCTCGGCAACATCCTCCGGGGAGCGCGCTTCGTCGAGTCGCTGCCGCCACAATAGCGGCCGCCTCGATCGTAGGCCGAGAGCTAACTGATGAATCAACGTTGGGCCGCAGCCACATTCGCTATCGTGCTGTCCGCCACCGGCATGCTTGCGCAGGAGCCGGCGCGGAACGCCAGGCCCGCGGCCTCGTCGCTACCTCGAACTCCATGGGGACACCCTGATCTGCAGGGCCGGTGGACGAACGCGACGCTGACAACGCTGGAGCGTCCCACCGAAGCCGGCGCGAAGGAGTTCTTCAGCGAGGCCGAAGCGGCTGAGTACAGGAAAGTCGCGCTCCAGGTCTTCATCCGCCAGCTCGGCGTCATCGAGGAGGCGGCCATCAGCGGTGAGTTTGCCGAAGGGCTCTGGATGGAGGACCGGACGATCGTCCCGACCCTGCGGACCTCTCTCATCATCGGACCGACCGGACGCGTGCCGCCGTTCACACCCGAAGCACAGAAACGCGCGGCCGCCCGTGCCGCCGTGCGGAAAGCCGATCGTAAGGACGGCCCTGAAGATCGGCCGCTGCCGGAACGCTGCCTCTCGTTTCCCGTCGGCGGCCCGCCGCTTCTTCCAGGCCTCGTCTACAACAGCAACCACGCGATCGTGCAAACACCGACTCACGTGGCCGTGATGACCGAAATGGGCGCCGCGTTCCGGAGCATCCCGCTCGACGGCCGGCCGCATGCGCCGAGCGCAATCCGATCGTGGCAGGGGGATTCCAGGGGCCGCTGGGACGGCGACACGCTCGTCGTGGAGACGACGAATTTCAACGACAAGCGTGAGCTCCGCGGATCGAGTGAGGGCCTGCGCCTTGTGGAGCGTTTCCGGCGCGTCGATGCGGACACTCTGATGTACGAGTTCACGGCCGAGGATCCGAAGACGTGGACCTCGCCATGGACCGCGGAAGTGCCCATGCGTCGAATGGACGGGCTGTTCTACGAGTTTGCCTGCCACGAGGGGAACTACAGCCTGGGCAACGTCCTCAAGGGCGCGCGCTTCGCGGAAGCAACCCCGCAGCCCTGATTTCCGTCTATAGGCCCATGAGATCGGTGGGCCACATCCTCCGCGGCCTCGGCCGTGCACCCGCTTTCACGAGCGTCGCGCTCCTCACGCTCGCCATCGGGATCGGCGCGAACACGGCGGTGTTCAGCGTGATCAATGGAGTGCTTCTCAAGCCCCTGCCCTACACCAATCCGGACCGGCTGGTGGGCCTCTGGCATGTGGCACCCGGCATCAACATTCCAGGATCGGCCGAGCTGAACTGCTCGCCCACGATGTACCTCACCTACCTGGACGAGAACCGCAGTTTCGAATCATTGGGAGTCTGGCAGAGCGGAAGCGCCACCATCACGGGCAGCGGTGAACCCGAGCAGGTGCCCTCGGTGCGGCTTACAGATGCCACGCTTCGGACACTTGGAGCCTCCCCCGTACTCGGCCGTGGGTTCACGCGCGAGGACGACACGCCCGGCACGCCGGAAACGGTCATCTTGTCGCATGGGTATTGGCAGCGCCGGTTCGGCGGCGACCGGTCCATTGTCGGCCGCGGCATCATCGTGGACGCGCGGCCCCGCGAAATCATCGGGGTGATGCCGGAGGGCTTCCGCCTGCTGAACGCGCAGGCGGACCTGTTCGTGCCGCTTCGGTTCGATCGAAGCAACCTGACCCTCGGCAACTTCAGCTTCCAGGGCGTGGCGCGGCTCAAGCCCGAGGCTTCGATCGATCAGGCGAACAGTGATGTCCGGAGGATGATCGGCATCTGGATGAAGGCCTGGCCGGTGCCACCGGGCTTCGACGCCAGCATCTTCGAGAATGCCCGCATAGGGCCGGCGCTCCATCCCCTCAAGCAGGACGTGGTCGGCGACGTGGGCGCTGTGCTGTGGGTGCTCATGGGCACCATCGGCATCGTGCTCCTCATCGCCTGCGCCAACGTGGCCAACCTGCTGCTGGTGCGTGCGGAGGCGCGTCAGCAGGAGCTCGCGATCCGCGCCGCGCTCGGGGCGGGGTGGGCGCGGCTGGCGAAGGAGCTGCTGCTCGAGAGCCTCCTGCTTGGGGTCCTCGGCGGCGCCCTGGGCGTTGGCGTGGCGTACGCTGCCCTCCGGCTGCTCGTCTGGATCCGGCCGGCGAGCCTGCCCCGTCTCGACGAGATTACGATCGACCCTTCGGTCTTTGTCTTCGCGCTGATGGCCTCGCTCGCGTCAGGGCTCCTCTTCGGCATGATTCCCGTCGTCAAGCACGCCGGCCCGGACATCTCGAAGGCCCTGCGCGGCGGCGGCCGCACGGCAAGCCAGGGCAAGGAACGCCACCGAGCCAGAAACACGCTCGTCGTCGTGCAGGTGGCCCTCGCCCTGATGCTGCTTGTCGGTTCGGGGTTGATGATTCGGACCTTCCAGGCACTACGGAGTGTGGAGCCAGGCTTTGCCGCTGCCGATCACATCCAAACCATCCGTCTCATGATTCCCGAGGGGCAGGTGCGCGAACCCGAGCGCGTGACGCGAATGCAGCAGGACATCCTGGAACGCATCGGCGCGCTGCCAGGCGTAGCGGGCGCTTCCTTCGCCAGCTCGGCGCCGCTCGAGCCCTTCAACAGCAACGACGTCCTGTTCGCCGAGGGCAGGGTATACGCTGCAGGAGAGGTCCCGCCGATTCGGCGCTTCAAGTTCATCGCGCCGGGGTTCTTCGCCACCGTGGGCACGCGGCTCATCGCCGGCCGCGACGTGACGTGGACCGATCTCTACGACTATCGGCCCGTGGTCGTGGTGTCGGAAAACCTGGCGCGTGAGCTCTGGGGCGACCCCATGGCCGCGCTCGGCAAGCGGGTTCGCGAATCCGCGGCCAATCCCTGGCGAGAAGTGGTCGGAGTCGTGGCGAACGTGCACGACGACGGCGTGGATAAACCGCCGCCGTCGACGCTGTACTGGCCGGCGCTGATGAAAAGCTTCTGGGGGAACCCGGCGCAGTCGCAGCGCGCAGCAACCTTCACGATCCGGAGCCCCAGAGCCGGGAGCGAAGCGTTGCTCAACGAGATCCGGCAGGCGGTGTGGGCGGCGAACCCCAATCTGCCGCTGGCGCGCGTGCGAACGCTCGCCGAGGTGTACGACGGCTCGATGGCGCGCACCTCGTTCACGCTCGTGATGCTGGGCCTCGCGGCCGGGATGGCGCTCATCCTGGGCATCATCGGGATCTACGGCGTCATCTCTTACGGAGTGGCCCAGCGAAAGCGCGAGATTGGCATCCGGATGGCGCTCGGCTCACAGCCGGTCGATGTCACGCGCCTCTTCGTGCGCGACGGTCTCATCCTGGCGGCAGTCGGGATCCTCGCAGGCCTGGGTGTCGCCCTCGCGCTGTCGAGGGTCATGAGCTCGCTGCTCTTCGGGACGAGCGCGCTCGATGCCACCACCTATGCGGCGATGTCGCTGATCATGGCCGGCTCGGCTGCGCTCGCGAGCTATCTGCCTGCCAGGCGAGCCGCCGACATGGACCCTTCCGAGGCGCTCCGCGCGGAATAGTCCGTTTGGACCCACCTTCAGCCGGCCAGGGCTACTGGCTGGCGGCAGTTGATCTCGATCTGCAGGATGTTCAAGCGGAAGAAGAGGGCCTCGAGGAAGGCTCCGTCGCGCACGCGGTCCTGCAGGCAGGCGCGCGAGATCGACACTACCTGGGTTCCACGCCCGCCGGCGCTCATCCAGTCGAAGAGCGCCGCCTGCTGCGCGCCGGTCAATCCGGAAGGGTCCTTCAGCAGCAGCGTGCCGCCGGCCTGTTCCGGGAGCTGCCACTCGTCGGGTGCGCATCGGTGCAGCGGGCGTGGCGACCACCGGGTGGCGCGTGCGATCACCGCGTCAACCACGCGGTCCTCACAAACGATCAGCACGTTCGGATGACATCCTCGCGCACTGACCGTCTGCAGGAGCCGGAACTCCGAGGCCTGAGGAAGCACAACTGTACTCCTATTTCGATTGCTTGAGCTTGTCGGTGGCCGCCTTCGCGGCGTTCTCGAACGCGTCGCCGACGGTCTGATACATCTCGCCCTGCGAGGGGTCCTGCATTCCGCCGGCGCCGGCCATCATGCTCATCCCCATGCCCGCCATTGATGTCATGGCACTGGCGCGCGGATCGAAGTAGCTGCCGCCCATCGGACCCAGGCCGCCCATCGATGCCACCATGCTCATCGGATTCAGGCCCATGTTCATGCTGAGCATGCCGAGGCCGCCGCCCATGCCGTACATCCCAAGGTACATCTGCCCCGCGAATGAGGCGACCTTCAACGCCGATCCGATCCCGAACCCGCCGCCACTGGACGCCTTGGCTTCGCCCGACGTGCGCGGCGATGCGGTGGCCCCGGCTGCGAACAGCTTGTAGTTGACCTTCGCTTCGTGCGTGTCCTTCGGCGGCCCTCCACCGGAAGCCATCTTGAGCGCGCTGCCCAGGCGGCCGGGCTTGGACGTCTTGAGCTCGGTGACCTCGGCCAGCAGGATGTAGTCGCACTCGAGCCGCTTGGCGTCCGCTTCGATCGCCGACGCGGACGACCCAGAAAGCGGCAGTGCTTCGTACCCGCCCTTGGAGAACTTGCTCGTGAGTTCCTGCCGGAGCATTCGCGTGTTCAGGCTGCGGCCGGACTTATCCACCGGTTCGAGCACGCCAACGCGAACGACTCCCGCCTTCTTTGGCGCGGCCTGGCTTGTCCCTTCGGCTGTCGATCCGAACAGGGCATCCTCGAGGCTGCCCCCCGCGGCCAGCGCGGGCATCAACTCGGCGCTGCTCCGCGCTTCGGTGTAATCGGCTGGCACCTCGAACAGCGCCTGGTCGAGCCTCGTGATCTCGAGGCCGGTCACTTCCGCCGTCCGGGTTTCGGTCTCGGCCTTGTCGCCCTCACCCGTCGTCGTCACCGTCGTCGTCTTGACCGGGAAGCCCATCGAAACGTCGCCGACGACGCGCGTTTCGAAACGGTCGCGGCACTGCCCCGCCGCGGGTGGGGTTTCCTGCTGCGGCTGTGCCTTGGCCGTGCACGAACGCGTCGCGGCCTGCGGGAGGTCCACATACCACGCGTCGATCTCGGAACGAACCGCGCTCTTGTCGCAGGCATTGGCGTCCGCCGTCTTCGTCACGACCGTCTTGATGCGCCGCGCCTCCATGCCGAACATGTTCTGGCGCTCGAGGGTGTCGGTCAGCGTGGTCGTCACCGTCACGACGCCGCCGCGAGGCGGGGCCTGTGGCGCAAGGGGATCAGCGGGTGCCGCAGGCGCCGGCGCGGCAGGAGCGCCGTAAGGCTGCACACGAAACCGTTTGGCGGGAGGATTCAGTACGACGATGCGCTGCAGGTCGCACTGGTCGAGCGACACCATCCCCGGGAACTCCACGCGCTGGCGCGCTCCCTTGACGTAGGTGGTGTTCTGAAACACCTGCGCGTCCTGGGTATACGCCGTCATGATCTTGACGTCCGCTGGCGGGGGCGGCGGCGGCTCTGGCGCGGGTGCAGCCTGGGCTGCCGCGGGCGCGGGTTTGGCCGGCGCCGGCTTGGCCGTCGGTTTCGCCGTCGGCTTTGCCGTCTGCGCGGGCTTGGCCGTGGCCGGCTTCGCGCCCTGCGGCGCGGTCTGAGCCAAAAGGCCGGGGACAACGGGAGTGGCCACGAAGCCGCCAAGAACGACCGCGGCCGTGAGCGCGACCAACGGGAAGTGTCTGGTCATACATGCCTCCGAAGACGGAAATTTCCGCATCTGCAGCTATACGCGCAGAAAACCATCGGGAGGGACCATCGGCGGTGCTGGGTGCCCGGGGCCCGGTTCGCTTCGGTTCCGGGTTCCTGGTGCAGGGTTCTAGGTTCGTTTACGGCTAGAGGTCTGTTTGGACGGCACGAAAGAGCCATGCTCGAGCGGTGGACCATTCGCGCTTGATCGTCGTCGCAGACACGCCGAGGACGTCGGCGGCTTCCTCGACCGACAGGCCGCCGAAGAAGCGAAGCTCGACGATCCGGGCCTGGCGGGGATCGAGGGTGGCGAGCTCTTCGAGCGCGGCGTCGAGGGCGAGGAGGCGGTCGTCGGGGAGGGGCGCGCTCAGCACGTGGGCCAGCGCGTCGATGTCGACCGAGGACGTTCCGTCCCCACGCTTGGCGGCGCTCCGCTTGCGGGCGTGGTCCACGAGAATCCGGCGCATGGCCTGCGCGGCGACGGCGAAGAACTGGGCGCGGTTCTGCCAGCTGGCGCCGTGCTGGTTCATCAGCCGCATCCAGGCTTCGTGCACCAGCGCCGTGGCCTGCAGCGTGTGGCCGGGCCGCTCGTCGCGCAGCCTGGCCTTCGCCATCCGCCGAAGTTCGGCGTAAACCAGCGTGACGAGCTCGTCGGCGGCGCCGTGCTGCCCCTGCTGCCACGCTTCGAGGAGCCGCGTCAGCTGTTCACCCGGGGACGGTCCGGACATGGCGGTCAGGACCTCGTCAGCGCCTGCACGCGCCTGGCGATGAGCCCGGCGCCTCGCGCCTCGGCATCTCGAACGAGCGCGTTGGCGTCGACCTTGACGGTCGGCAGACCCTCCGTGCGATCGAGCCCGACGAGGAACAACCGGCGCTCCAGATCGGCCAGCACCATGCCGGCGCGTTGCAGCACGGGACGCAGCGCGGCCAGCCGCGCACGCGCCTCCTGCGGCCGTCCGCGCGCCACGTCGTATTCAGCCTCGACCATCGCCAGCTTCCGCTTGATTTCGAGACGCTCGGTATCCTCGGCGAACCGCCGTGCGGTCGCGAGAGCTCCTGCTGCGCTCTGCAGGGCACGCCGTGCAAGGTGGGCTCTCGCGACGAGCAGTTCCAGCCGGACGCGGAGCGGCCCGGATGGCTCCGTGCCCAGAGACTCGTCCACCTGGCGAGCCCCGCGCTCGGCGTCAGCGGGACGGCCTTCCTCGAGTGCGAGCTCGGCCAGCGCCAGGCGGCTCTCGAGCACCGTGCGCGTTTCGTTCATCTCCAGGCGAAGCGCCAGGCTGCGTTCGTGGTGCGTGCGTGCCGCCGCCAGGTCGCCGCGAGCGATCGCGATGTCGCCCAGGTTGAACTCGGCGTAGGCCTCGCCTGGCGTCAGCTTCGTTTCGCGGGCGATCTGGACGGCCTCGTCCTCGACCTGCCGCGCCTGCGCGATCTCGCCCTGGGCGAGGAGCACGGCGCCGAGCTCGACCTTCCCGATGGCCATCCCGCGCCGGTCACCGATCTCGGCCCTGGTCGCCAGGGATTCCTCGTACTCGGCTCGCGCCTCGCCGAGGCGGCCGGCCTCGCGGTTCACAACGGCGAGGTTGTGCAGTGAGCGCACCTGCTGGCGCTTGTCGCCAATCTCGCGGGCGATGGCGAGCGACTCCTGGTAGTACTTGGCGGCCTCCTGGAGCCGGTCCTCCTCGAACAGGACGACGCCGATGTTGCCCAGCGAGATGGCCGTCCAGTTCCGGTCGCCGATGTCCCGCCGGATCGCGAGCGCCCGCTCGTGCGCCTGCCGGGCCTCCACGAAGCGGCGGTCGTCCTTGAGCATGATGCCGAGGTTGTTCAAGGCCGCCGACATGCTCCGGCGATCACCGATCTCGGTGCTGATCGCCAGGGACTCCTTGTACAGGCCCTCCACCCGCGCGCGGCCCTCCCGATCGCCGAGCACCGTCGCCAGGCTGTTCAGCGCCGACGCCACACCGGCCCGGTCACCCGCTCGCTCGAACAGGACGCGCGAGGCTTCGATTGACTTCTCGGCGGGCCCTGGCTGCCCCTGGCTGAAGTAACTCCGGCCCTCGAGGAGCTTCGCGCGCGCCATCAAGAGCACGGACCCGCTCTTTTCGGCGCTCTGCACAGTGCGTCGCAGCGCGTCGAGCTCGCGCGGATAGTCGGCGAGGGTGGTCGCGGCCTGCGCTTCCGCCAGATCGATACGTGGATCCGCGTTCTGGGGCGGCGGCAGGTGGCGCAACGCTTCGACGGTGACGAGCGCATCCTTCCCCATGCCACCGCTCGTCTGCGCGGACGCCAGGCGGAGGCCGTACTCGACGTTGTCGGAGAAGAACCCCCACAGCGTCCGGTACGTGTCAACCGCCTTGGCCCACTGCCGCGTGGCCTCGTGCAGCCGGCCTTCGACGTTCAGGCGGTCCTCACGGTTGAGGGCGGTGGAGGCGTCGAACGCGCGCCGGGCGGCCGCCTCGGCCTTCGCGTCGTAGCCGAGCGCGGTCCACGCGGAGGCCAGGGCCATCTGAGTGAGCGGGCTCCCGGGTTCGAGCGCGGCGGCCTTTTCGAGCAGATCGCGCGCGGACACGGCGTCCAGCCGCCGCAGGCGCGCGGTGCCCTCGGCATACAGGCGGTTGGCCTCGAGTGTTTGCGGGAAGGCCGCACGCGCACCGGCGGTCGTGTCCACGGAGCTCTCGTTGAGCCCGAAGTGCATGCGCAGCTGCCGGCCGGCGTCGGCTACCGTGGAGAACACCTGCGCCTCCTCGGCCACGCTCGACACCGCGATCGGATCCCCCGACGCTCGCTGGACTCGAACATCAATGCGCACCGATCGCGCAGGCGATCCCTCGATCACGGCGAACGTGCCCTGGGCCACGTAGTCCGTCGCAAGGGCTGCGGCCAGGCGGTTGGCGTCACCGCCGGCTTCCCGCTCGGTCCGCGCCACCTGTTCGGCGGGCACGACGCGCAGCTGACCGTCGCCGGCGAGCTCGGTCGTCAACATCTCGGCAAGCGCCGTGGAGAGCCACTCGTCGGCGGGCCGCTGCGACAGGTTCCGAAACGTGATGACGGCCAGCGACGGCCGGGGGGCCGCCGATGCTTGAGCCGCCGCGGCCGGCACGGCCGGCCCTTCCGATGGCGCCGCCCTGAATGCACCCGCCAGCAGCGCGGTGCCGGCGACGGCGACGGCGACCAGGGCCGCGGCACCCAGCGCCACGCGATGCCTGCGCATCAACCGCGCCGTTCGATACCAGAAGGCGCCCTGACCGGCCGTGACCGGTTCCTCTGCCAGGTACCGCCGGATGTCGTCGCCGAGCGCGGCGGCGCTCGGGTAGCGCTGATCCGGCTCCTTGCGCAGCGCCTTCAGCACGATGTCGTCGAGCGCGCCGTGCAGCCTCTGCCGCAGTAGGCCCGGCGTGCCGTCCCGTGTCTCGCTCACCGTGGCCGGTGTCGTGGTCGTGGTCGAACCGTCGGGCATGCGTCACCGTGTCGACGCGCTGGATCACGTCGCTCGGGCGCTCGGGATCCTGTTCGCAGACCACGCGCACGAGCTCCTCGGGCGCATGCGTCGTCAAGCGATACGGCCGGTGGCCGGTCAGCAGCTCGTACAGCAGCAGGCCGAGGGCGTAGACGTCGGAGGCCGGCGTGACGGCCCGCCCGAGCACCTGCTCGGGGCTGGCGTAATCAGGCGTCATCGCGGCGCCGGCGACCGAGGTGAAGCGTGGACGCACGGTCAGCGCCGGCTTCGAGGATCTTCGCGATGCCGAAGTCGAGCAGCTTCGGTTGCCCATCGGCTGTGACGAGCACGTTGCTCGGCTTGAGGTCGCGGTGGACGACGTGGTGATCGTGCGCGTGTTGCACCGCATCGACGACACCGAGGCACAGGCGCAGCCGATCGGCGGTGTTCAGCATGTGCTCGTCGGCGTACCGATCGATCGGCGTTCCGGCGACGTACTCCATGACGAAGTACGGCAGGCCGTCCGGCGTCGTGCCGCCGTCGAACAGGGCGGCAATGTGCGGATGGTCCAGCGTGGCGAGAATCTGGCGCTCGTGGCGGAAGCGCCGGACCACCAGCTCCGAGTCCATGCCGCCGCGGATCATCTTGATCGCGACCTGGCGCTCGAACTCCCGATCGGCGCGCCGCGCGAGATACACGGTGCCCATGCCGCCATGGCCCAGGCGGCGCTCGATGACATACGCACCCAGCGCCCGCCCGATGTTGTCGTTGTCGCCCGGCGGCTGTCCGGCAACAGATGGCGCCGAGGTCGGCACCCGGAGGACCGGTTCGACAATGAAGTCACCCGACGCGTCTTCGGCGGCGATGAGCGAGTCCACCTCCGTGCGGAGAGCGGCGTCGCCCGCGCATGCTTCGTCCAGGAACGCGGCACGCTCGCCTGGCGGCAGATCGAGAGCAGTACCGAGCACTTCCTTCACGCGGGCCCAGCGGGGAGGAACCATGACCAACGCCACGGATCATAGTCCGAAGAACCCGCCGCGAAAGGCCAGGGGCCGTCATAGTATGGTGAGACGAGATCATGCGAGGCCGAGGCCCCCGAACCGTCGCCCTAGCCTGCGCCACCGTGCTCGCGGCGGCCGTCACGGCCTTCGCCCAGTTCGGCCAGTGGGGCGGGATCGCCGAAGGGCCGGGCGTGCCTGTCAGGACTCCGCCCGACGACTTCAGCGACGGCGCCTTCTCGGTCTGCAAACTGATGTACACGAGCGTCTACCGGGAGGCGCTCGGCATGGGGTGGGCCACCGACTATCCCTACGCGGGGATCAACCTGATGACGCGCGTGTCGGAGCTGACCAAGACACCGGTCAGCCTGGACCTGCGCGGGAGACCGAACTACTGGGTCGTCGCGGCCACCGATCCCGCCCTTTCACGCTGTCCCTATGTGATGGCCGCGGACGTCGGCACGCTGGAGTTCTCGCCGGAGGAAGTCAAAGGGATGCGCGACTACCTGCTGAAGGGCGGGTTTCTCTGGGTTGACGACTTCTGGGGCACACTCGCCTGGCGCCAGTGGTCCCAGGAGATCGGGCGCGTGCTGCCCGAGTACAAGATCATCGACATTCCGATGGACCACCCGGTGCGCCATATGCTGTTCGACCTGCAGACCATCCCGCAGGTGACGGCCATTCAGAACTGGCGCGGAAGCGGGTTTTCGACCTCGGAGCGCGGAAGCGACAGCCCCCACCCGAACTTCCGCGGCATCGCCGACGATCACGGCCGCCTCATGGTCGTGATGACGCACAACACCGACATCGCCGACTCCTGGGAGCGCGAGAGCGAAGACCGCGAGTTCTTCCTCCAGTTTTCGCCGGACGGATATGCGGTTGGGCTGAACGTCGTGCTGTATGCACTCACTCACTGAGTGGAACTTCGAACTGAGAAGTAAGAACTAAGAAGGACACTATGCGCGTCTCACGCCCTGGTTTGTGCGTCGCGTTGGCCCTGGCCGTGCTCTCTGCGGCCCCCCTCGCCGCGGCAGAGCCTGCGCGGGCCGTGAAGGTCACGGTTCTGTCCACGATGCTGGCGGGGAATCGGGGCGCCGGGATCGGTGAGTGGGGGTTCGCGGCGCTGCTCGAGGTCGATGGCCAACGGTTGTTGATTGATACCGGCGAGCGTCCCGACACGGTCCTGCGCAACGCATCGGAGCTTGGGATCGACCTGTCGGGCGTCTCGGACGCCGTGCTGACGCACAACCACGGGGATCACACGGCCGGGCTGCTGACCTTGCGGCGCGAGCTCTCCAAGAAGAACGCGCGGGCCCTCTCGCGGGTGCACGTGCCCAAGGGCATTTTCTTCCCACGACCGGGCCCCGGAGGGGTTGAAGGCAACGGCCTGCTGCCGTTCAAGGCGCAATACGAAGCGTCAGGCGGCGTGTTCATCGAGCACGACGGTCCTGCTGAGCTCCTCCCTGCCGTGTGGTTCACCGGACCCGTGCCGCGCCTGCATGCCGAGCGCAACTGGAGCGCGGTGGGCCGAGTGGCGACACCCGAGGGCCTGGTAGAGGACACGGTCCCGGAAGACTCGTCCATCGTTGTTGACACGGCACAGGGCCTCGTCCTCGTCAGCGGGTGCGGGCACGCCGGCATCATCAACACGATCGAGCACTCGCGAAAGATCGTCCGCGCTGCCCCGCTCGTTGCGGCCATCGGGGGATTCCACCTGTTCGCCGCCTCCGATGCGAGCCTCGATTGGACCGCCTCGAAGCTGCGCGAGTTTGGCCTGCAGCACTTCCTGGGCGCGCACTGCACGGGCATCGAAGCGGTCTACCGGATCCGGACGGCGGTGGGGCTGACGCGCAGAACCGCTGTCGTCGGTGCCGTCGGCTCGACCTTCACGCTTGGAAAAGGCATCGACGCGCTGGCGCTCGCCAGCTGAAGCGATCTTCCTGGTGCTCTACTGCGGGAAGTAGTCGTCCTCAATCATCTCGATCGCGACGGCGCGGCCGTCCACACCGGCCGACGGGGGTTCGACGGCCCGGAACGTGGCAAGCACCGGCATGGCCTGCGGCTGCGACCCGCACTGCACGCCGGCTGGTGCGTTCTGCCGATACGACACGAACTCCACTTCGTCGAGCTTCCCGGCTGAAAGCCGCAGGTTCCGGCCGTCCTGATCGATGACAAGCACGACGGACGCAGGACGACACTCAACCGATCGGAAGATGCCGCGAACGCGGGTCTCCCCTGGCCCGACGCGACGCAGGTCCGGCTGAGATCGACTCGCGCGAGAGGCGCCGAGCTCCCGTCCCGGTGTTCGAAGGGTTGGCGCTGCCGGCATTCGAGGCTGGCGCCGACTCCCGGGCTGCCTGCACCGGGCGCGGTATTCTGGATGCCCACGTCGCCGAGCATCTCCCGCGCCTGGTCGCGGACATCCGCCCGGGATCCACCGGCCACCAGGGCCTCGAGTTGAGCCGTCGCGCGGACGCGGTCTCCCTGGCGGATGTAGGCGTGCGCCAGTATCAGCCGGTAGTCTTCGCGCCCAGGCGCCAGCTGCACCGCGCGCAGCACGAGGGCCGCCGCGCGGTCCAGGTCTCCGCCCGGCAGCATGTGCGCCCGGCCCAGCGTGACCAGCGTGTACGCCGAGTCGGGGTCACCCTCGAGCGCGCGCGCAAGTGCGGCGCGCGCCCTGGGCAACTGCGCTCCGGCATCGTCGGGAGCGAGCGGCTCCTCGAAGCGCGCGATCAGGGCGCGTGCGAGCGCGGTCTGCACCCACGGGTCGTCCGGCGCGAGTGCGGCCCCCCGTTCGAGCAGCGGCATGGCCAGGTCGTAGCGCCCGGAGTGAAGCTCGAGCAACCCCATCGAGCACGCGGCACGCGCAACATCGGGACTCTTTCCGAGAAGGCCGGTCAGGTGCGCGCGCGCATCCTCAATCCGATCGAGGCGGACCAGGAGATCGCCGAGGTAGGCGCTCGCCTCGGCGTCCGGGATCACCGTGCCGCGCTGCGAAGGCGCACCGCCGATCCTCTCAGCGAAGTTCAGCTGGAGCGCGGGAAACGTGAAGAGACGGATGTACTCGCGGAGCTCCCGGTCGAGGGCTTCCACATCTCCGAACGCCGTACGGAACGACACCTCGGCCGGCGCGCCTGACTTGATGGCAGCGAGGAATGCGGATAGCTGCGGTGTGCGTGCCTTGTTGCCGTACATCAGGTAGTGCACCAGGGCCCAGGATTCCGCATACAACACGCCGCGCCTCTCGCCTTCGTTGTAGACAGGCGAGCGCTGGTCGATCGTAATCAGGTCACGCAGCGGAATCAGGCTGGTGTTCTGGAGCAGCCGCAGGTGGTCGGCATCCGGCGCACCGAGCACCGCACCTCGTCCTCCGGCACGCTCCTGAAACGTGGCGTAGACCTCGGCCAGACCTTCGCTCAACCAGACCGGAACGGCCTCGCCCACCCAGTTCCAGAGCAGGAAGTGCGAGTACCTCGTGAAACACGATCTTGAAAGCGGGTTCGACGGCACCTGCGTTGATGGCGATGTAGTTGATGTCCTCGCTGCGGACGAACAGGCCGGCCACCTCCACGGGCCGCCCCACAAAGAGCGGCTTGTACGGGGAGAATGACCTGTCGTCGTTGAAGACCAGCACGATCGTCTGGGCCGGCGAAGTCATCGTGGCGCCGGGGATCGCGAGCACCAGGACCTCGCGGAAGCGCTCCAGCTTCTGCGCGGTCGCGCGAATGACGCTCTCCGGTGCGTCACCGATGAAGAGGAAGTGCTCCGACCGGAGCTCGGTCCACGTGGCCGCCGCATCGAGCGGCGCCATGACCACGAGAGCGAGGGCCGCCAGAAGGCGAGCCATGTGCGGCAAGATCAGGACCACGAAGAAGACTGCCACGAAGACACGAAATCACGAAGAGGAATCCGAGTAACTTTTTTCGTGTTTTCGTGTTTCGTGGCGTGTTGTCGTGTCCTCTATACCGGCGGCCGCCGATGGGCCCAGGGCCGCGCTTCCTCGAGTTGCGCTGCCAGCCGGAACAGTGTGGCCTCGTCTCCGAACCGCGACGAGAACATCACACCAACCGGAAGGCCATCCGCGGTCCAGTGAAGCGGCACCGACATCGATGGCTGCCCCGTCACGTTGTAGAGAGCCGTGTAAGGCCCGAACTCCCTGAGCGCGCGGGCCATGGCCCTGGGATCGGGCGCCGACAGGCTCAGGACGCCAAGCGCGACCGGGGGGCTGCCCAGAGTCGGGCTGAGCACAACGTCGTACCGCTCGTGGAATGTCGCCATCGCGAGACCGACCTGGTGCGTGACACCGATGGCCCTGGCGTACGCGCGCGCATCAACGCCTTTTCCCCGCTCGCTCATGGTCCACGTCATCGGCTCGACGTCGGCTTCGGTGACCGGGCGACCAATCGTGCCGGCAGCATCCTCGATTGCCCGTGCCACCGAGACGTTGACGATGGTAATGAGCGCGTTTCGAGCGACATCCGCGTCCACTGGCAACGGCGCTTCTTCGACGATGTGGCCGAGGGCTGCACAGAGAGCCGCGGCATCGGTGGCCGCACGACGGCACTCGGGGTCGAGCGGTAACCCGGGAGGAGGTTCGATCGCGAGCGCGACCCGCAGCTGACCCGGAGCGAGGCGCATCTCTTCGAGGTACGGCCGCTCAGGGCGTGGCACGAAAAACGGTGACCCGAGCTCGGCGCCTGCCGTCAAATCGAGGAGCGCGGCTGAATCGCGTACGGTCACCGTGATCGCGTGATGGGACGAGAGCCCGTTCCACCCTTCGAACTGCACCGGCCCGAGCGGCACGCGGCCGCGCGTGGGCTTCAAGCCGAACAGTCCGCAGCACGACGCCGGAATCCGGATCGATCCGCCCCCATCGGTCGCGTGAGCAGCCGGCAGGAGGCGCAGCGCTACAGCGACCGCCGACCCGCCAGAGGAGCCGCCGGCGGTGCGCTCGAGATTCCAGGGATTCCTGGTGAGGCCGTGCAGCACGGACTCGGTGGTGGTCGTCAGGCCGAGTTCCGGCGTGGCGGTCTTGCCGACGATGACGAGGCCGGCCTGCTTGTAGCGGCGCACGAGCGTCGTATCGGCAGCGGCGACGCGTGCCTGCCAGAGGCGGCTGCCCGCGGACGTGACCGTGCCCGCGAGATCCTGCCCGAGGTCCTTCAGTGCGAAAGGCACTCCGCTCAGCGGCCCTGGCGGCAGGCCGCTCCTGATGCCGGCCGCGGCCTTGTCGAAGAACTGCTGCGAGAACGCGTTGACGCGCGGATTGGCTGCCTCGACGCGATCGCGGACGGCCGACAACAACTCTCCCGCGGAAATCTCTCTCCGCGCGATCAGGTCTGCCAAGCCTATCGCGTCGTAATCCGTGTACCCGAATTTAGAACTCAAAACCTAGAAGTAAGAAGTAGTTCGTAGTTCTCAGTTCTCACTTCGAAGTTCGGTCATCGAAGGCCGAACGTAACCAGAGTATGGCCTGAGATGACCGAGACGTATTGCTTCCCGGCCACCTCGAAGGTCACCGGCGCCATCACGATCTGGCCGCCGAGCGCGGTCTTCCACAGGAGCTGGCCGGTGCGCGCGTCGAGCGCATGGAAGTAGCCCTCACGTCCGCCCGTGAACAGCAGGTCGGACGCAGTGGTCAGCATGCCGCTGTCGGACACGTCGAACTGCGGAAACTTCCACTTCGCTTCGCCGGTCTGCGGATCGATCGCCATGACGACGCCATGGCCGACTTCGTTCGTCCAGTTGTTGATCGGACGGGTGCGTCCGATCCCGACCGTCGGCGCGCCGGGCACGGGGGACGCCACGGTGAAGCCGCCGCCGAGAAACGCCTGGCCGGGCTTGTACTGGGATTCTTCCTTCCGGTAGATCGAGCCGTAGTTGTCCCACGCGGCAAAGTAGAACAGACCCGTGCGCGGGCTGTAGGCCGGTGGATACCAGTTGGTGCCGCCCTGATTGCCGGGATATGTTGCTGTGCCGTCCGGCTGGCGGGTCTGGATCGGGCGCCCGTTCGCATCGAGGCCGCTGGCCCAGTTGACCTTCACGTAGGGCTTGCCCAGCAGGAACTTTCCCGTGACCCGGTCGAGCACGTAGAAAAAGCCGTTGCGGTTGGCCCACAGCATGAGCTTCGCGGGCTTCCCCTGCCAGTTCGTGTCGACGAGCACCGGCACCTGGACCGCGTCGTAGTCGTAGCCGTCGTTCGGTGTGAACTGGAAGTGCCACTTGAGCGCGCCGGTATCGGCGTCGAGCGCGATCACCGAGTCGGAGTACAGGTTGTCGCCCGGCCGCTGATCCGGGTTCCAGTCCGGCCCGGGGTTCCCGACACCCCAGTAGGTGAGGTTCAGCGCCGGATCGTAGGATCCCGTCACCCACACCGGCGCCCCGCCGTTCTTCCACGCGTCGCCGGACCACGTGTCGCTCCCTGGCTCGCCTGGAGCGGGAATCGTGTAGGTGCGCCACGACTCCTTGCCGGTCTTGGCGTCGTACGCCGCCACGAATCCACGGATGCCGAACTCCCCGCCGCCGACGCCGATAAGGACCTTGTCCTTGACGATGAGCGGCGCCATGGTGGTCGAGTACGCCTGCTTGACGTCGCCCACGGCGACGTTCCACACGGGGCGTCCAGTCTTCGCATCGATCGCGATTAACCGCGCGTCGAGCGTGCCCAGAAAGAGCGTGTCGCCGAGGATGGCCACACCGCGGTTGTTCGCGCCGCAGCAGACGCGCGACTCGGCCGCGGGCGTGTGGCGGAACTGCCAGAACACGCGGCCCGTCACGGCGTCGACCGCCATCACGTCGTTCGGCCGCTGCGTCACGTACATGATGCCGTCGACCACGATCGGGTTCGACTGCCAGGCACCGAACACCTCGTTCTGCAGGACCCACTTGGACTCGAGGTTGGTGACGTTGGCCGGCGTGATCTGCGCGAGCGGGCTGTAGCGCTGGCTCGCGTAGCCGCCGTTGTAGGTGATCCAGTTCTGGGGCTCCTCAGCGGCGCGCAGAAGACGGTCGTACGTCACCTGCGCGTCGAGTCGAAGCGATGCGAGTACGGCGAGCGCAAGGCAGATCGGCAGGACTTTCATGGCAGGCCGCTTCATCACAGACGACTTCATCACATGCCTCTGAGGGAAAGGAGATACGCGATCAGGTCCGCGATCTCGTCACCACTGAACGTCTTGGCCACCGACGGCATCGGCGAGGTCTTCCCCAGCTCGAACTCGCGCAGGTCCGCCTTGACGAGCGAGACCAGCCGCTCCTGCTCGTCGATGATCTGCACGGTGTATGTATCTTCGTTGAGGCGGCGACCGCGGATCGTACGGCCGTCGCGCGTCACGGCCCGGACAGGCCGGTTGATCGGCCACATCGACCCGTTTGGATCCGTCACGGCCCGGTACAGCTGCGTTGGCGATCGCGTCACGCCGATCTCGGTCAGGTCTGGCGCGACGCGCGGGCCCAGCGCGTTGACACGGTGACAGGTCCCGCACGCGCCCTTGCCCTCGAAGAGCGGCTTGCCCCGTGCGGCGTCGCCCACCTTGACCGCGGTGCCGCCCAGGTCGAAGCCCGCCCGGATGAAGGCGACCAGGCCGTCGAGTTCGTTGGGCTGCAGCTTGAATGCCGGCATCGGCGTACTCGGTACGCCGGTCGCAATCACGCGGCGCAGGTCATCGTCTGACATCGGCCGTCGGAACTGCCCTCGCCGAAGGTTGACGCCCGCGACGAGATCCCCGTTGGGACCGTGGCACAGGGCGCACTGCGACGAGTAGATGCGCAGGCCGGTGCCGATGTCGGTCGAGCTGTATTGATGGTCCTGAAGCTGCGCACCCAGATCCGCGCGCGTCGCGCCTATCGAGACGAGGGCGCACAGCAAGGCGCGTATGAGCCACTGACATGAACGCATGACGCGTGTTATACCCAAACCGTGAGACGCTGTCCAACATGCCGCACCTCTTTGATCCGCTGGTTCTCCGCTCGCTGACGCTCCGGAACCGGATCGTCGTCTCCCCGATGTGTCAGTACTCGAGCGAGGACGGCCTGGCTAACGACTGGCACCTGGTGCACCTGGGCAGCCGGGCGGTCGGAGGCGCCGGTCTCGTGATGACCGAGGCGGCCGCAGTGACCGCCGAAGGGCGGATCAGCCCGGAGGATCTGGGGATCTGGCAGGACGCGCACGTCGGCCCCCTCGAACGGATCGTGCGGATGATGCACGCGCAGGGGATCCCGTGCGGCATCCAGATCGCGCATTCCGGACGCAAGGGCAGCACACGCCGGCCATGGTCTGGCCAGGGTGCCATCCCGGTAGAGGCCGGGGGCTGGGAGGTTGTCGGCCCCACCGCGGAGCCCTTCGCCGACAACTATCCGGCGCCGCGCGCGCTGACGTCGGAGAGATCGCCGAAACGGTTCGGGCGTTTGTTGACGCGGCGCGGCGGGCGCGGGCCGCGGGTTTCGACGTGGTGGAAGTCCATGCGGCACACGGGTACCTGCTACACGAGTTCCTGTCGCCCCTGAGCAACACGAGGACCGACGAGTACGGCGGGTCGTTCGCGAATCGGAGCCGCCTCACGCTTGAAACCGTGGACGCGGTCCGGGCTGTCTGGCCCGCCGACCTGCCCGTCTTCGTCCGCATTTCGGCTACGGACTGGACGCCTGGCGGATGGGACATCGACGAGTCCGTCGAGCTCGCGCGGATGCTGGCGGCGCACGGCGTGGATCTCGTGGACTGCTCGTCGGGAGGGAACGTGGCGGCCGCGCGTATTCCCCTCGGGCCCGGCTACCAGGTGCCATTTGCCGAGCGAATCCGGAAGGAGGCGGGCGTGCCTACAGGGGCCGTCGGACTGATCACGACGCCGGCTCAGGCCGACGAGATCGTCCGCACCGGCCGCGCCGACTGCGTGTTCCTCGCCCGCGAACTACTGCGCGATCCGTACTGGCCGCTCCACGCTGCCAAGGCCCTGGGACATGACGTTCCCTGGCCATCGCCGTACCTCCGCGCCAAGTAAACGGCGTCGGCGATCGAAGACCTTACCCGACCCCATTCCTCAGCGCAGCCTGGACGGTGGGGTTGCCTTCGGCCATCTCGACGAGCGAGCAGCCGTCAGCATTGCCAGGGAGCGTCCTGTCGGCGCCGGCCGCGATCAGCCTCTTCACAACCGTCACGTAGTCGGCGTCCCTGGCACACCGGTGGACCGATCCGAACGCGGTCCAGCCGATCGGCGTGCTGCCGTGGGTCGGATCGACGTCGTCGATCGGCACCTCGAGCGCAAGCAACTGCTCGACCAGCGGCACGTGGCCCATCCAGCACGCCATGTGAAGGGCCGTACCGCCGTCAGTTCCGCGAGCCTTCGGATCGAACCCCAGGCGGAGCATCAGTTCGGCGGCAGCGAATCGCCCGTGGAAAATAGCCTGGGCGAGCTGTCCGTGGTCGGCGGCGGATAGCGATGCGATGAGCGACTGATCCTGTGCGAGCGCGGCTCGCGCCGCGGCCTCGTCGCCCCGCATCGCCGCCTCCATCAGCAGCACTCGCGCGGGGCTGGCCGCGATGAGCCGGTCATAGACCGCCCGGTGCCCGTGCTTCAGCGCCACCTCGTGCGGCGACACGCCGAAGCCCAGCGTCCAGCAGTAAATGTTGAACTCGGGAACGGCGGCATAACCCGGTGCGTTGACGCGGGCGCTGACGCACGCGGGATCTGCGGCAATCAGCCGGCCGGCGAGCTCGTCGTCTCCCAGAGCGAGCGGCCATGAAAATGTCGGGGCGGGCTCCGCGGGCGAGCAGGCGGCGGCACACGTCGGGGCGCTCGACCAGGGCGTACTGCGCCGGCGTCGAGGAGTGATCGATGCACGGCACGTCGATGCCGGCCCCATGGTCGAGGAGGTAGTCGGCAATCTCGACGGTCCTGGCCTGGTGGAGCGGCTGCTGACCGTCTCCGCCACGGAGATGAACGGCCGTGGGATCGGCTCCGACAAGCCCCTTGAGCTCGTCGAACCACCCGAGCCGCGCGGCCGCATTTGGGGTCAGCGACGCGCCACGGCCGATCAGGAACGTCGCGGACTCCTCTGAGCTGTTGTCCAGCACGCTGTACGGGCCGTTCTTCCAGTCGCTCAGCAGACTCACGTCCGCACCGAACTCGAGCAGTACCTCGAGCATCGGGATACTGGCCGCCGCCACGTGCAACGCGCGCTGCCCGAAGTCGAAGACAGGGTCGTTGATGCGAGCACGCGCGACGGCCGATCCAGCGAGCGCCGCGCGAACGCCTGTGACATCGCCCTTGTGGACGGCCCGCGCAAACGCGATGAACTCCGGATTCTCTTGCACCTCAGGCAATACGCACCATTTCCAGAGGTATTATTCTCATCTCACCACGGAGGTCCAGATGAAAGCATGCCTGCTCGCAGCCCTGGTTCTGTTGGCCGCGCCAGCCGTTGGCCAGCAGGCCGTGCCGGATCTGCCCTTCGAATCGGTCCCGGATTTCCTGAAACTGCCCGAGGGCATGAACTTCGGCGAGGTCTCCGGCGTGGCGGTGAACTCGCGAAATCACGTCTTCGTGTTCACCCGATCGAACAGCGCCCAGGGTCCGGCCTACGCTCCGGCCGCCGCGCAATTGCTCGAGTTCGGCCCCAAGGGCGAGTTCGTGCGTGAGATCGGCAAGGGGCTGTATGGCTGGTCGTTCGCCCACACGGTCCGCATCGACCGCGAGGACAACATCTGGGCGGTGGACAAAGGTTCGGACCTGGTCATCAAGTTCAACCCCGCAGGCCGGGTGACCATGGTCTTCGGCCGCCGCGCCGAGTCGGCTGACGACGAGACCGGGCCGTGGGAGGCGGTGACGACGCCGAGGGCCCACGTCGATGGACGATTCCGCCAGCCGACCGATGTCGCGTGGGATTCTGACGGCAACACGTACATCAGCGATGGCTACGTCAATTCGCGTGTCGCCAAGTACGACAAGAACGGCGATTGGGTCATGTCCTGGGGCGAGCGCGGCAGCGGCCCCGGTCAGTTCAACCTGCCCCATGCGATTGCCGTGGACGGCAACAACAACGTCTACGTGGGCGACAGGTCCAACAGGCGCATCCAGGTCTTCGACACGAACGGCAAGTTCCTCAGGATGTTCTCCATCGACGTGCCGCCGGCGCCCGGGTCACGGCCCGTGAACGGGAACATGCCCACCGGCGCACAGCTTGCCGCCACCATCGGCGCACCCAACTCGATCTGCATCACCCCAGGGGCCAACCAGGTGATGTTTGTCGGTGAGAGCACTTATCCAGGGCGGCTGTTCAAGGTGTCTCTCGACGGCAAGGTCCTCGGCATCATCGGCCGATCGGGAAGGCTGCTCAAGCAGTTCTCCGGCGTGCACCAGCTCGCCTGCCCGTCGGAATACGAGGTGTACGCTGCGGAAACATCGAACTGGCGCGTGCAGAAGCTCCTCTTCCCGCGAAAGTAGTCGAGCGTGATGCACCGCTTCGGCCGGGCTGCGCTCCTTCTGCTCCTGTTGCTGGCGGCGGCCAACACGCGAGCCAGCGAAGACTGGCCCGCCTTCCGCGGACCGACGGGCCAGGGCCACTCGACCGATCCGCGCGTGCCCCTCGAGTGGAGCGAGTCGAAGAACATCCTCTGGAAGACGCCTGTTGCCGGCCGCGGATGGTCGTCGCCTGTCGTGGCCGGTGGCCGCGTCTGGGTCACCACCGCCACGCGCGAGCGTGGTGCCTCGCTCCGTCTCCTCGCGTTCGACGCCGCTTCCGGCAAGGAGGCGGTGAACGTCGAGGTCTTCCGTCTTGGGAACAGCGAGCTGCTCAACATCAAGAACAGCCACGCGTCGCCGACGCCAATCGTGGACGGGGATCGGGTCTACGTCCACTTCGGCGCGGAAGGAACGGCGGCGCTCACGACGTCCGGGGAAATCGTCTGGAAGACACGGTTCCGCTACCAGTCGCAGCACGGCATGGGCGGATCGCCGGCGCTTTTCGGCGACCTTCTGATCATCAACTGTGACGGCAGCGACGACGCGTTCGTGGTGGCGCTCGATGTAAAGACGGGAAAAACGCGCTGGCGCACCGGCCGGCGCCTGCCGGCGGACCAGGCCTACTCCACACCTCTCGTCGTCCGGATCGCCGACCGCGACGCCGTCGTCAGCGTCGGGGCATTCCGCACGGCCGCCTACGACGCGCTGACGGGCAAGGAGATCTGGCGCGTCAGCTACGCCGACGGCTTCTCGAATGTGCCCCGCCCGGTGTTCGGCCACGGCCTCGTCTACATCGCCACAGGATTTCAGCAGCCGTCGCTCATCGCCGTAAGACCTGACGGCCAGGGAGACGTCACCCGTACCCACATCGCGTGGACGCTCCAGCGTGCGGCGCCGCTGACGCCTTCGCCTATCCTCGTCGGCGATGAGCTCTACGTCGTGAACGACGTCGGCATCGCAACCTGTCTCGACGCCAAAACGGGGATGACGCGGTGGGTGCAGCGCCTCGGGGGCAACTACTCGGCGTCGCCGATCGCCGCCGGCGGCCGGATCTATTTCCTGAGCGAAGAAGGCGTCGCCACGGTCATCGAACCTGGTCCCGTGTTCCGTCGTCTCGCGACGAACACGCTCGACGGCGACACGCTCGCGTCGATGGCGGTATCGGACGGCTCGATCTTCATCCGAAGCGCGACCGACCTCTACCGCATCGGCGAGAGGACGCCGTGACGATCTGGCAGCGCGTGCGCGGCCGCAAGGAGTGGGAGCTCCTCATCGCGCTTCCACGGGCCGATCGCCGGCTCGCCGCGCTCTGGTGGACCGTGCTCATCGCCCGCGGCATCCTCCCGGCCTTGTTCGGGGTCGCAATGGGCGTCCTCGTCGGCGCCGTGCAGCGAGGAGACCCCCTCGTCAGGCCGCTCGCCCTCGCGGGTACGATCTTCGTCCTGCTCCAGGCGCTTGGACCGGTCCATCAGGCTCTCAGCGCAAACCTCGGCGATCGTCTCGCGGCATGGCTGTACGACCAGCTCACGGTGGCGGCGGTTCGCCCTCCGGGCATGGGCCACCTCGAGGATGCGCGCCTGACCAGCGACCTCACGGTGGCGCGCGATTTCGATCTCGGCATGACAGGCCCGCCGTTGTTCATCGCGATGGACTTCGTCGCGGGCGGCCTCGTGAAGGGGCTTGCGGGCGTCGCGTCCGCGGTGGTGCTGGCGGCGTACTCCTGGTGGGCTGCCCTGCTCCTTGCGGGCGCGTGGCTGGCGACCCACTGGCTCCTGCGGGAAAGCGGCGTCTGGTTCGACCGCAACACCGAGGTCGTCAGAAGCGCACAGCGCGATGCGGACTACGCGTATCGCATAGCGGTCGATCCACCCGCGGCCAAGGAGTTGCGCCTTTTCGGGCTGGCTGACTGGACGCTTGCGCGATTCGCGAACCGGCGCACCAGGCTGCACACGCTTCAGTACGAGGCCACACGCCTGCGCGAACGGCCCCTGCTCATCAGCAGCGTTCTCGTCGTCGCCGCCAACCTGCTCGTGTTCTGGTCCATCGCGGCGGCCTCCACGAGCGGCGCGCTCTCACTCGGCGAAACCATCGTGTTTGCGCAGAGTGCGATCGGCGTGTCGATGATCGCGTTCGGCGGGCTCAACTGGGCGGTGGATGGCACGGCGGCGCCGGTCGCCGCTGTCATGCGCCTCGAACCGGCGATGGCCGCGGCTGGTGCGCTGCGGGCCGGCGTCAGACCCGCCGATCGGCTGCCCGCCGCAGAAATCCGGTTTCGCGACGTGACCTTCGCCTATCCCGGCGGGTCGCCGGTGCTCGATCACTTCGACCTGACGATCCCTGCCGGCTCCTCGATCGCCATCGTCGGACAGAACGGCGCTGGCAAGACGACGCTCGCCAAGCTGCTGTGCCGGCTCTACGACCCCCAGGGTGGCTCCATCGAAGTGGACGGCATCCCGCTCGCCGATGTCGATCTCGTATCGTGGCGAAGGCGGGTGACGGCGGTGTTCCAGGATTTCACCCGCTTCGAACTGCCCCTTCGCGACAACGTGGCGCCGAACGGTGCACCGGATGCAGCCATCCTTTCGGCGCTCGACGACGCGGGCGCGGCGGGCCTCGCGAGCCTCGACACGGTGCTGGCGCGCGGCTACGAAGGCGGCACCGATCTCTCCGGCGGTCAGTGGCAGCGGGTGGCACTGGCGAGGGCCCTCTGTGCGGTACGCACGGGCGCCGGCCTTGTCCTGCTCGACGAACCCACGGCGCAGCTCGATGTCCGTGGCGAAGCCGAGATCTTCGAGCGCCTGCTGGCGGCGACCAGGCAATGCACCACCGTCCTCATCTCGCATCGGTTCTCGACGGTCCGCCAGGCCGACAGGATCTGCGTCCTCGAACACGGCCGCGTCGTCGAACTCGGGACTCACGACGAGCTGATCGCCCTTGGCGGCCGCTATCGCACCATGTTCGATTTGCAGGCCGGGCGCTTCACCCTCGAAAGCGAGGAAGGGGCGACATATGACGTCCTCAGCTGACGTCAGCGCGATCGGGCCGCTGCCGCCGGCGTTGTCGTCGATGTGGCGGCTGTGCCGTCTTGGATACCGTCACGAGCCGGGGCTGATGCTCGCGGCGTTCGTACTGTCGCTCGTGGCGGCGCTGCCGGATGCGCTGCTCGCGGTCTGGCTGATGTGGCTGGCCACGGGACGGGTTCGAGAGGCCGCCATCGGTCTTGCCCTGTCGGCCGCGGGTACCTGGCTCCTCGAGACCGTGAGCATGCGCGTGCAGCGGCGGTTCCGCGACAAGGTCACGATCGCGCTCGAAACACATGTGGCGATGCTCCAGGCGACCGTAGCCACCATCGCGCACCAGGAGCGGCCCGAGTACCTGGACCGGCTGTCGGTGCTGCGGCACCAGGTGTTCGTGCTGGACCACATGTACATGTCGGTGTTCACGACCAGTGGATGGATTCTCAGGCTGGCCGTGACGATTGCCCTCCTGATGTCGGTGCATCCGGCGCTCGTGCTGCTGGCCGTGTTCGCGGTCCCGACAGTGCTGACGACGACGTGGCGCCCTGGCGTGGAGCGAGCCGCCCAGGAACGGGGCGCGCAGGCGGCGCGGCTCGCGCGCCACCTGTTCACGATCGCCACGACAGCACCCCCGGGCAAGGACGTCCGCGTGGCCGGACTGGGACCGCGCCTCGTGGCGGACCGCCGTGCAGCGTGGGAGCAGTGGTACGGGCCGGTCAGCGGTACTCGATGGGTCTCGGCCGCCTGGCACTCGATGGCGTGGACCGTGTTCGGCGCGGCCTATGCCGGCGCGATCGTGTTCGTGTCTTCGGGGCTCGGCGCGCCTGCAGCGCAGGTACTGCTGGTGCTGGCGGCCGGTGCGCGGCTGTCGCAGTACATCGGCGCTACGGTCGGCGAGATCGGCTTCCTGCGGGGCGTCTGGATGGATGGTTCACAGCGCCTGGCCTGGCTGGAGGACTACACGAGCGCGCTCGCCGGCGTGGCTGATCGGACAGCGCCCGACATACTGCACCAGGGGATCCGCCTCGATCACCTGTCGTTCTCGTACCCGGGAACGTCCCGTCTCGTGCTCGACGATCTCTCGCTGACGCTTCCCGCCGGCAAGGTCGTCGCGATCGTTGGCGAGAACGGCGCCGGAAAGACGACGCTCGTCAAGCTCCTCGCCAAGCTGTACGAACCCTCGTCCGGCGGGATCCTCGTTGACGCCATCCCGCTCGCCCGCCTCCCTGCCGGGGAGTGGCGCGAGCGCCTTGCCGGCGCATTTCAGGACTTCTTCCGCTTTGAATTCAAGGCGCGCCAGGCTGTCGGGCTCGGCGAGGTCGCGCACGTGGACAACGACGCCCGTGTCCAGGCAGCCATCGCGCGCGCGGGTGCCGGCGATGTGATCGCGGGGCTGCCGGCGGGTCTCGAGACACAACTCGGTCCGGCGTGGCCGGGAGGCGTCGATGTCTCGTTCGGCCAATGGCAGAAGCTTGCGCTGGCGCGCGGGTTCATGCGCGAGGCGCCGCTTCTGCTGGTGCTCGACGAACCCACCGCGGCGCTCGACGCCGAAACGGAGCACGCCCTCTTCGAGCGCTATGCGGAGGCGGCGCATGGCGACCTCGGCCGCATCACCGTCCTCGTGTCACACCGCTTCTCTACTGTCCGCATGGCCGATCTCATCGTGGTCCTCGACGGCGCCCGGCTTGCCGAGATGGGTACGCACAGCGAGCTCATGGCCCGCGGCGGCCCGTACTCCGAGCTCTACACGATCCAGGCGCAGGCATATCGGTAGAGAACGGAGAACAGGGAACGGAGAACAGGGAACGGAGAACAGGGACAGGGATCGGGGATCGGCGACGCACCAGGCCGCCAAGAACCAAGGACGAGCGGCCACTGCGGAGCGAAAACCGCTCTAGGCGCAGCGGAATGCGAGCTTCTGTCGGCGGATCTCGATCGCGCCAGCACGGCCGGCGGGCTGGCAGCGGACGAGCGTGTGAGACCGCATCGCGGGTGTGCTGGTGACTGTGTACGGCGTCGTGGTCTCGTAGGTGGTCGCCGGCATCGCCTCGCCGCCCGGTGCCTCCACGCGTGACCATCCCGGGAACACATCGAGATAGGCCGGCGGGTGCTCGTCCAGGTAGGCCTGAGCCCCTGGCGTCAGCAGCTCGAAGGTGTTCAAGCCCATCAGGTCGACGACGAACGCGCGCCCGAAAAAGCGGGCCGCTCCCGCGTCCACGATCCACGCGCTTTCGCCGGGTTCGGCTGACGCGAGCGCCAGGCCAAGCCGGACCTGCACGTCGTCGATGTTCCGCGCGTCGTTCGAAAGACGCTGCGCACGCACGGGCATGTCCCTCACCATCAGTACCGCGGCGGCCGTGCATACGAGAAGCGTGGCAGCGGGAGCGCTCGGCCGGCGCAGCCGCCACAAGAGCGCATGACAGAGCGTGGGCAATGCCGCTGTAAGCGGCAGCAGCGCGGGCAGCACGTACCGCTGATGGTAGAAGGCTTTCGCATCCACCGGCGGCACCAGTGCGAAGGAGACCACACAAAAGGCCAGGCCGGCGAGCGAGGCAGCGGCGGCTGCACGATTGGCGGGAGCCTCGGCGCGCCTCAGCAGGAACAGCACCGACAGCGCCGCCACGATTCCGAGGAGGATTGGAGAGCTGAAGAGCGTCAGCTCGCCCATGAGATCCACGAAGCCGCGGCGCTGCCAGATGACATGGAAGGGCGACGACAGGTTGGCCTTCGCGTAGAACGTCGCGGGCAGCGGCAGGCCCGAGACCATGAGGTTGCGAAGAGCGAGGGATGCTGCAGCCAGCAGCACGCCCGCAGCGCCACTGGCGGCCAGCCAGAACGCCGTCGTCCGGCGCTCGCGGATCCAGAAGACAGACAGTGCGACAACGGGGACCGCTGCCTCGGGTCTGGCGAGGTATGCGGCAGCGCCCAGCACAGCGAACAAGATGCGGCGATCGCCGACAGCGGCCAGGAGGCTCAGGGCAATGAGGCAGTTCGCGAGCGGTACCTCCATTCCGCTCACGCTGGCCGCGACGAGGTCCGGATGTGCGGCGGCCAGCGCACCACCGATGGCAGGCCAGAGCCATGCGGCACCACCCGACGCGCGGTACAACGCGACCGCAGCTACAGTCGCGCCCGTGGCGTGCAGCAGAAAGCCCGTCAGCTTCGACCACGCCACCGTTGCAGCACCGCCTGGCGCAGCGGCATGCACGATCGCAAGCACAACGGCCCAGAGTGGCGAGGTCTCGCCAGTGGCGGGCACTCCCGGGTTGTAGGCAAGCAGCCCGCTGGCACTCAGCTCACGCGCGTAGACCGCATGAATCCAGGCATCGTCGAGCGGGAAGCCCTGGTCGAGCAGGTAGGCCGGGGCCGAGAGGTGCAAGGCCACCAGGGCGCACACCGCCGTCGCAGCCGGCAGGCACACGACGCTCCACGAGCCCGGGCTAGTCGGCTGGTTGACCAAGATATCGATCGAGCCACGCGAGAATTTCCCGGACGAACTGGCTGCGTGGAAGGGGATCGTGGCCGGCTTCGTACAGGATGTGACGTTTGTCGGCGGCCGGCGTGCCCAGCATCTGGAAGAGCGGCTTCTGGGAAGTCTCCGAGGGGTGCACGTAGTCGTGCCGGCCATTCAGCATGAGCACCGGAATCCGGATGCGGCTCGCATAGTTGACGGCGTCGGCCTCCGCAGGCAGACCGCGGTAGGTGAAGCCGCCACTGTGCAGGATGGCCAGCTTCAGACGGCTCTCGAGGGCCAGCAGCGGGAGCGGCATCGACGCGCCGAAGCTGCGCCCGTAGTATCCGACGCGGGTCATGTCGATATCGCCGCGCGCCTGGAGGTAGTCCAGGGTGCGGCCCAGGTCCTGGCGCCATTCGACGATCCGCTGGCGCAGCGCCCGCAGATAGTCCTCGCCTGAGAGGCCGAGCGCGGGATCCCATCGCTCAAACGATCCTTTGAAGACGGGGAGGACGAGCGCCCGTCCGCTCTTCACCACGTAGTCGGCCGGCAGGAACGTCGCGCTCGACACCTTCAACTGAAAGGCGTTCAGCGCGGGAAAGTACACCACCGCCTGATACGGAGGCGCCGAGTCTGGCGGCAGGAACACGTACACCCGCATGCGCTCGCCGCCGTAGCCCACGTCGATCGTCGTCTGCTCCCGGATCGAACCGGTCGACGTTGTTTCCCGGGCCTCGACCGGCGCGGTGATGTTTGAGGGTACGTAGGCCAGCTGCTTCGCGAACACATCGAAGACTTCGTCCGAGACTGGCTTCGCCGTCCGGTAATCGGAGGCGGACACATCGACCGGCTCGAGCAGGTGCGCGGCGGCGCGCATCTGCTCCGGGCTTTCGCCGGCGCCGGGGATCGCATGCAGCGGAATCCGTTAGCTGGCGAACGGTCGCCGGCAAGCAGCGAAAGCGGCACGCTGAACATGTAGTCAGGATCGTTCCAGGAGCCGCCGAGAATGAAGCGGCGATACTGCGACGAGGCGTTCCACGTCCACTCGCGAAGGTTCCCGGCCATGTCGTCGGTGCCGTAGGGGCCCATGCCCGTGAACTTGCCGACCGGCGCCGGACCCTGGCCCTCGAAGTTGCTGAGCGGCACAATCGAGGGGCCCATCGGGGCCGTCACCTCGCGCGGCGGGAGCGCCGCCCGGGCCCAGTGATACACGGTCGGGAGTTGTTCGCCCCGGAACGCACAATATGCGGCGGCCTCGAACCAGCTCACGCCGCCGACTGGCTCGTCCCCACGGCCTTCAGGGAAAGTACCGGCCTCCCACGTTGCCGGGCCCACGCGTCCGGTGGCATCCAGAAACGGCGCGAAATCGCGCGTGCCGGTCGCACTCCAGAATTCGTCTCTCTCGTACCCGCCAGCCGCCACGAACTCCTTGAACGCCCGGTTGGTGACCTCGGTCCGGTCGATCAGGAAGGTGGGAAGCGCCACCAGAGCCTCGGTGTTGAAGCCGCTCAGGTTCACAGGCAGCGTGTCGCCAGGGACCTCGACCATGTGCGTGTCGGAAGTGGTCTCCCGAAGCGTGATTGGGGGCGGCTCAAATGAGGCGGTGAGGGCCCGGGCCAGGAACACCGTCTCGAAGCCTGCCTTCTCGATCCGCAGCTTCACCGACCCGCGTGGAAGCGTGACCTTCAGCGGTGTCGTGCCGAGCGGCTGCCACTCGCCGGTGCTGTCCGCGTAGGGCTTCATCGCCACGGTGGCGCCTGGAGGCTCGGTCACGATCGAGGCGGCCACCGAGACGAGCGGCCAGATCCGCGCGAGCGACGGATCTCGCTCACCAAGCTCGGCCTGCGCCTGCCGGGCCAGGGCAAACGCGGCGATGTAGTCGTCCTGCCCAATCAGGCGATCGATCTCCGGCAAGGCTTCACCCGCGATCCGCGTCGATCGACTGGATCCCACGAGCCACCATCCGGCCACGACGATTGCGAGGACGGCCGCTACGCCCACGCCAGGCAGCAGCCACGCTCTCGAGGGCGCCGGCGGCGCCGGGACCTGGAGAGCCGTACTCGAGATCTCGCTGCGCAGAGCGGTGAGTTCCTCGGCGAGCTCCGCAGCCGCGGGCCGCTCTTGAGGATCCTTGTCGAGGACTCTCTTGAGAATGCGGCCGAGGCGCGCGCCAGCTGCGCCAGGGATCTTCAGTGGCGGCACCGGATCGTGGAGGATGCTTCTCAGGAGCGGGCCGATGTCACTGGCCCCAAAGGGCCGCTGCCCCGTGGTCATCTCATAGAGCACGATGCCGAGGCTCCACACGTCACTCGCCGCCGTGACGTCGCGCTCCTTCAGCAGCTGCTCGGGCGCCATGTAGGCCAGCGTGCCCACCGTGGTGCCGGTCTCGGTAATGCTGCCGCGGCTCGCCGACCGCGCCACGCCGAAGTCCACGATCTTCACGAGGCCATCGTCCGCGAACATGACGTTGGCGGGCTTGATGTCGCGGTGCACCACTCCGTGCCGGTGGGCGTGGGCGAGGCCGCGCGCCATCTGCACCGCGATGTCGAGGCTCTCTCCGAGTGAAAGACGGCCGCCATCCAGCCGGTCGGCCAGCGTGTCGCCGTTGACAAACTCCATCACAAAGAAGTCGACGCCGTCCTGGTGGCCGAGGTCGTGCAGGGTGCAGATGTTCGGGTGGTTCAACTGAGAGGTGGTCGCGGCCTCCGCTTCGAACCGTTCGCGGAAGTGGGACTGCGTGGCGAGCTCCGCGGTCACCACTTTGAGAGCAACGATCCGGTTCAACCGCACGTCTTCGGCACGGTAGACCTCGCCCATGCCGCCGACGCCAAGCAGCGCCTGCACTTCGTACGAGCCGAGCCTGGTTCCCGGTTCCAGCGGCACGTCAACAGTCTAACGGAGGTGTCGGGTAGGATGTCGCATGCGGTCGAAGGCGCGGCTCGCAGCCGTCCTCTGGGCGTTCCTGCTGCCGGCCACCGCCGCTGCACAGACCGTGGGCGTCGTTCCCGACGACGGCGGCTGGATGGCGCTGGCACGCATCGCGCTCGGGTTTGTGCTGTTCGCGGCAGGCGCCGGATCGCTCGCGTTGTCGGTGTTCAACCGGCGCCTTGGCGGCGTGCCGCTCTTCGCGTTCGGCGTGCTCGCCCTGCTCTACGGCGTCGGCTTCCTGATCGCGTCGCCGGTGCTCGCGCCGCTCTTTGGCGTCTCGAGAAGGTCGCTGCTGTTCGCCGCCGGGTTCATCTACTACCTCCTGCCGGTCCCGGGACTGATCTACGCCGAGCAAATCCGAGGGCCTGGCTGGCACGGCGTGCTCAGACGACTCTGGCAGGTCACGATCCCTTTCGCGGCCGGCTTCATCGTGTACGACCTTGCGGTCGACACGCCCTTGGCGTCGTTCCGCATTTACGGCTTCCTCATCATCGGCGTGATGAGCGTGCTCTTGCCCCACGTGATCGCGTGGCGGCAAAAGGATCACATCGAGAGCACCGCACGCACGATCGGAACCGGCGCCCTCGTCCTGTCCATCCTCAACGACAGCCTGGTCGCGTTCGCGTTCCTCCCCTGGCGGGTGTCGCTTCAGATCTTCGGCGTCGCCGCCTTTCTGCTGAGCCTCGGCTTCGTCACGTTGCGCCGGCTCCTGACCGACCAGCGCGAGCTGGCCGCCGTCGAGCGGGAACTCACGATGGCGCAGACCATCCAGAACGCCATCCTGCCGCGCGCCGTGCCGGCCACCCATGGGCTGGCGGTATCGGTCCGCTACGTGCCCTCGCGGTTTGTCGCAGGCGACATCTACGGTTTCCTGCCGGTTGACGGGCACCGCGTCGGCATCATCATCGCCGACGTCACCGGCCACGGCGTGCCGGCCGCGCTGATCGCCTCGATGACGACAGTGGTCTTCTCGTCACAGCTCGACCATGCAGAGGATGCCGGGCGGGTCCTCGCGGCGATGAACCGCGCCCTGGTCGGCCGGTTCGACGGCCAGTTCGTGTCGGCGGCCTACGCGTTCATCGACACGGGCAGGAAGACCCTGAAGTACAGCATCGCGGGGCATCCGCCGCCGCTCCTGCACCGGCGCAGCAGCGGCGCCATCGTGCCGCTCACCGAGGCCGGGCTCGTTCTGGGCGTGCTGCCGGATGTGGCCTACCCCACCGGCGAGATCCCTTTCGAGCCTGGGGACCGTCTGATTCTCTACACGGATGGCGTGACCGAAGCTCGAAACGCCGCGGGCGACTGGTTCGGTGATCAGGAACTACTGTCGTTTGCCCGGCGCCGGGATGCGGTCAGCGCCGATGCCTTCACCCGCGAGCTCGTGGCGCACCTGGAGCACTGGACGGGGCGCGACGCCGACGCCAGGCCGTTCGACGACGACCTTACGCTTATTGTGATAGACGCTCACTAATCGCACATCGCAGATTGGAGATCGTAAATCTAGACTTACGATCCACATTTGCGCTTAACACTTCGCGGTGTGCGATTTAGATTTGCGATTTGCGCTTTACGATTTGCGATGTGAGAGCGTCATCGCGCTGAACGCGATGGTCAGCACGCAGCAGGCGACCATCGTGATGAAGACGCCCTGCCAGCCCCAGCCGTCGGCAATCCAGCCCACGCCCGTGCCGGCGACGGCCGATCCGAAGACGTATCCGAAGAACCCGGTGAAGCCGGCGGCTGTTCCGGCCGCCTGCTTCGGCACCAGGTCCAGCGCGTGCAGTCCGATGATCATGATCGGCCCGTAGATGAGGAACCCGATCGCAATGAGCGCCGCGTAGTCGATCCAGAGCGGCCCTTCGCCGTTCAGCCAGTAGACGACGACCGCCACCAGCGTCAGCGACATGAACAGGATCGTCGCCGGGGCGCGGCGGCCCTTGAAAACGCGATCGGACATCCAGCCGCAGGCAATGGTGCCGGGGATGGCCGCGTACTCGTACAGCGCCCAGCCGATGCTCGACTCGCTGAACGAGAAGCCCTTGGCGGTCTGCAGGTAGGTGGGAATCCAGTTCACGACGCCGTAGCGGACGAAGTAGACGAACGCGTTCGCCACCGCGATGGCCCACAGGTAGCGGTTGTTCAGCACGTGGCCGAAGAAGATCTCGCGATACGTGAACGGCCGCTCGTCGGCCGCGTTGAAGGCGGGCGGATAGTCGTTCTTGTACTCCTCGACCGGCGGCAGCCCGACGACGGCGGCGTGTCGCGCAGGAGAAAGAAGGCGACCACGGCGATCACGGCGGCGATCGCGGCGTTGAAGTACAACTTTGCGCCCCAGTCCCCGAACATCGTCACGCCCAGGAGCGCAAAGCTGGCCACCAGCCCGCCGCCGACGTTGTGCGACGCGTTCCACACGGACACGACGAGCCCGCGCTCCCTGGTGCTGAACCAGTGCACCATCGACTTCCCGCACGGCGGCCAGCCCATCCCCTGCACCCAGCCGTTGAGGATCTGCAGGACGATCACCAGCCAGAGCGAGGCGTAGATGGCCTTCACGACGCCCGAGGTGAACATGATCGCGCACGACAACAACAGGCCGATCGGCAGGAAGATCTTCGGGTTGGCGCGGTCGGACACCGAGCCCATGAGGAACTTCGAGATCCCGTATGAGATCGACAGGCCGGTCAGCGCCCATCCCAGGTCAGCTTTCGAGTGCTGCGGATACTCGGCGAGGATGTCAGGAATGGCCAGCGCCAGGTTGTTGCGGACCAGATAGTAGCCGGCGTAGCCGATGAAGATGCCGGCGAAGACACTGCGCCGATGTTGCCGGTAGGCTCGGTCGCGCTCGACGTCCACGTCCGCGTTCGCGATCGCCGCACCTGGAGAGAGCACGAGGCATCATACCCGCCGCGTGCACCTGCGCGTTTGATATCGTGATCACAGCACGATGCGCAAGACCGCCCTCGAGAAACAGTGGGACGACCTGATGTCCCTGTGCAGGCAGGAACGAGAGCTTCAGGACGCCGGCAACCATCCGCGTGTCCTGAAGCTCATCTCACGAGAGATAGACGACCTTGCGAGAGCGATGGCGTTTACCGAGCGGCGAATCGTGACGCGCGACTTCCGCGCCGAGCGTCAGGGCGACCGCATCGTGAGCATCGTGCGGTAGAGCGGGGTTGCTTCGCTGTCGGCGGTCGTCCTTGGTCCTTCGGCCTTGGTCCTTGGGCTGGCCTTGGTCCTTGGCGCCTGGTGCATGAGAGGTGGTGACTGCGCGAGCTGTTCCCACCCGGTTGGCACCAAGGACCAGGGGCAACGGACGAACGAAGGACGAAGAACCAAGCGCCCAAGGACGGCATCGGCTTTTCACGCACCACCGACCGTGAAAAGCCATACCTACCGCTGCCGATACCTGAACGTTCGTGACTAGCGGGTGCGCTTGGCCGGAAGCACCAACTCGAGGGCTTTGGCCACGGGAAGCCAGATAAAAAGGCCAGTGGCCGCGAGCATCATCAGCAGCGACGCCGTGGCGGCATCGAGGGTCACGCGCCACCGGCTCACGGTCGGCACCATGGGCCCCGCAAAGAACAGCGCGAGCCCGAACGTGGTGGAGAACGTCGCGGTGAAATAAGACGACACGTTCGGGCCCGTCGTCGTGTTCATCCCGGCCATTGCCTTCAGGAAGACCAGCGCGTCAAGAATCGTCGCGGCGCGAAACATGGCCCAGCCAACCACCACCACGAGCAGCAGGTACGTGTGGCGCACGACGGCCGGGAGCCGTGCCATGGCCGCGCCGAGTCCGAGCGCCTCGAACGCCAGCCAGAGGCTGGAATACACAGCCCAGACGACCACGCTCTGCCCGCCGCCGTGCCACAACCCGACGATGCAGAGGCCCACGACGATGTTGAGATACAGGCCAGGGGTAGGAGTGTCGCGGCCGGCAATCGGGAGGCGGAGGTAATCTCTGAGCCAGGTCATCAGCGTGACGTTCCAGCGGCGCCAGAACTCGCGGACCGAATCAGCGGTGTACAGGCCGCCGGAAGTTCTCCGGGTACCGGAAGCCGAGCATGCGGCCGAGGCCGATGGCGATGTCCGCGTAGCCCGAGAACTCGTAATAGATCTGCAACGAGAAGCAGAGCGCGGCGAGCCACGCGGTGCCTGCACCCACTTTTGCAGCCGGGAAGCCGAAAATCTCGTCCGCGGGCCCGGAAAGGATGCCGGCGATGAGCCAGACCTTGATGAGGCCGATCGTGATGCGCCGCGTCCCGTAGGTGAAAGCGCCGAGGCTCGTCGAGAGCCGCGACTGCTGGAGGGCAAAGTCGCGGAAACGGACGATCGGTCCGGCGATCAGCAATGGGAACTGCACGAGGTACAGCGCCAGCACCGGCAGGCCCGCCGCGGATCACCTGGCGCCGCGCGCGATCGAGGGCATATGCGGCGCCGTGCGCCGCAATCACGGCTGCCGCGAGGGGAATCGCCGTCCGCCCGAACATGGGGAGGGGCACCGATCGGAAAAGGACGAGACCTGCGGCAAGGCTCGCCGCCAGCAGAAGCCACAGCGGCAGGTCGAGTCCTCGCGCAGCGGTCCGCATGCGCAGACCGTCGGCGGACAGGACAACGAAGTAGAGCCCGAGCAGGCCCGCGACGAGGAGCACGATCACTGTCGGGCGTTCCGCGTCAGTTGTTGTCGCCGTCGAGCAGCCCGCCGATGGCGCCGAGGACCGAGCCCTCCTCGCGGCCGCCACGTCCGACGCGCGGCACTGCGGCCACGATGCGGTTCGCCAGGCGGCTGAGGGGCAGCGACTGCAGCCAGACGCGCCCGGGTCCGCGCAGCGTCGCAAAGAACAGCCCTTCTCCGCCGAAGAGCGCCGACTTGATCTTCCCCACGTACTCGATTTCGTAGTTGACGGTCGGCTGCAGCCCGACGATGCAGCCGGTGTCCACGCGAAGCAGTTCACCTGCCGCGAGGGTGCGCTCCTGGAGGGTGCCTCCAGCGTGCACGAACGCCCAGCCATCGCCCTGGAGGCGCTGCATGATGAAGCCCTCACCGCCGAAGAGGCCGACACCCAGCTTGCGCTGGAATGCGATGCCCACGCTGACCCCCTTGGCGGCTGCCAGGAACGAGTCCTTCTGGGCGATGAGCTCTCCGCCGATTTCGGCCAGGTGGATCGCGATGATCTTTCCGGGATAGGGCGCGCCGAACGCAATCTTCCGCTTCTGGCTGCTGCGGTTCAGGAAGACCGTCATGAACAGCGACTCACCGGTCAGCAGGCGCTTGCCGGCGCCCACCAGCGCGCCCATGAAGCCGCCCTGCTGCGGCGAGCCATCGCCGAAGATGGTCTCCATGTCGATGCCGTCTTCCATGTACATCATTCCACCGGCCTCGGCCACGGTGGCTTCGTTCGGGTCGAGCTCGACTTCCACGAACTGCATGTCGTCACCGAAAATCCGGTAGTCGATCTCGTGCATCGCCGCCATACGTCAACACCTCGCCTGGACTTCGCGCGCCCCGGGGCGCGGAACCGACATCTTACGACGTGAGCACCGTTCGCTGTATCGTGCGGTGATGGACCAGCCAGGCGAGCCGAGAGACAGCGACCCGCGTGTGGGCCTGTGCGCCACGTGCACGCACAGCCAGCCCGTGGTCTCGTCCCGTCGCGTGACGTTCTGGCGCTGCGGCCTGGCAGACGAGGACAGGACCTTCCCTAAGTACCCCCCGCTGCCGGTGTTGCGGTGTTCAGGCTATCGGGAACGCGCGCTCAGGACTTGACGTCGCGGTCCGCCGCGGCCGCGAGCGTTTCGCCCTTGGCCATCGGGTAGGTATGCCGCGGCTCGGGGAACCGGCCGGCTCGCACGTCCGCGACATACGCCTCGAGCGCGGTGCGCATCGCCGCGCCGAGACTGGCGTACTGCTTGACGAACGACGGGATGTGGCCCGACGAGATGCCGAGCAGGTCGTGCCAGACCAGGATTTGGCCGTCACAGGATGCGCCCGCGCCGATCCCGATGGTGGGAATGCTGACCGCGGCGGTGATGAGCGCGGCGACCTCGGCGGGAACGGCTTCGATGACCACCGCGAAGCAGCCGGCGTCCTCGAGGGCTCGCGCTTCGTCGTGCAGCCGGCTGGCCTGGACCGCGGTCCGGCCCTGGGGCTTGTAGCCGCCAAGAGCCACCGCAGACTGCGGAGTCAGCCCGATATGGCCGACCACGGGGATGCCGGCATCGACGATGGCGCGGACGCGCGCCACGTGGCGGCCTGCGCCCTCGAGCTTGACGGCCTGGGCGCCGCCTTCCTTCACGAAGCGAACGGCGTGGCGCACGGCATCGGCGTCGGTCGCCTGGAAGGCCCCAAACGGCAGATCGGCCACCACGAGCGGGCGCCGCACCGTGCGCGTCACGGCGCGCGTCAGCATGAGCATCTCGTCGACCGTGACCCGCACCGTCGAGTCGTACCCGAGCATCGTCATCGCCGCCGAGTCGCCAACGAGCACCGCGTCCACGCCGGCTTCGTCGGCGAGCCGCGCGCTCGGTGCGTCGTACGCCGTCACCATTACGATGCGCTCGCGCGCATCTTTCATGCGGGCAAAGTCGCGCGGGAGGATCGGTCGCGGATCCGTGCTCATGATCGGCCTCACCGCGATCTTACTCCGGGCCGCCGGCATCGGCTGGGGCGCCGCCCCCGAGAGGCGTGTTGTCGATGAGCCGGGTTTTGCCGGCGCGCGCCGCCACGACAAGCGTGGGCCGGCCGCCGAAATCCGCAACGCCGACATATTCGATCGTCAATGTCGCCGCAGCACCCGGCTGCCGAGCCTCGAGAACGGAACGGGCCTCCGCAACGGGATCGCGGCCGGCGTAATGTGCGGCCAGCCCGGCCTCCAGCGCCCGAGGGATCGCCACGGCCACCCGACGCTCATCGTCCGACAACCGCGCGTTGCGGGAAGACAGCGCCAGGCCGTCAGCCGCGCGGACCGTGGGTACGACGCGAATCTCGAGGGGCAGGTTGAGATCGCGCACCATCTGCGAGACGACCGCCACTTGCTGCGCGTCTTTCTGCCCGAAGAATGCGATGTCCGGGCGGACAATCGAGAAGAGCTTTAAGCAGACAGTGGCGACGCCTCGAAAGTGCCCGGGGCGGAACTCGCCTTCGAACCCGAGCGCGGCGCCCTCGACGTCGACCCAGGTCGCGAACCCTGCCGGGTACATTTCCTTGGCAGCCGGCACGAACAGCCAGTCCACACCGGCCTCTTCCGCGATGCGCGCATCGCGGGCTTCATCGCGAGGGTAGGCCGCCAGATCCGCGGGATCACCGAACTGCGTGGGGTTCACGAAGATGCTGGCGACGACGATGCCGCATTCACGCCGCGCCGCGCGAAGGAGCGCCACGTGCCCGTCGTGCAACGCGCCCATGGTCGGCACGAGGCCCACGCGACCTGCCTGCCCCGCCTGCCCTGCCACGCTCAGCTCTCGTATGCTCCGAGCGATCTTCATGGCCGGGTGCGCGCGGCCAGTGCTCTGTACATCGGGACGAGTTCGGGAAGACGCGCCGACATCTCTGCCACATGCCGATCGACTGTGGCGGTATCGCCCCGCGCGATCGGGCCGGTGAGCTCGAAGTGGTTGTCGATGGTGCGGCGCATCAGCGGCAGGAGCGCCTCGGGCGGCGCTCCTGCTTCCACGAGCAGCCTGGAGGCGGATCGGTACAGCGTCACCAGGTAGTTGGAGGCCATCGCGGCGCCGGCGTGGTAGAGCACGCGATCGGCTTCGCGGAGGTCGAACGGCTGCAGGCCCAGAGTCTCTGCCAGCCACACGCCGCGCGCGCGCCCCTCGGCGTCGTCTGCAGTGACAGCAGCCCACGCGCCGTCCAGCTGCTCGGCCCCGCGCGAACGGGTGAACGTCTGCAGCGGGTGCATACCGAACCGGCGAGCGTGGGGTGCCAGGGCCGCAAGCGGCGTCGCCCCACTGACGTGCGCCACCCACGGGCCTGGGAAATACCGGCCGCGACCTCGCCGATCACACGGTCCGGCACGCACAGCAACACGAGTTCCGCGGCGCTTGATTGCAGGCGCACGCCGCGTTCGACAAGCCGCGCGGCCACAGCCGCACCGACCCGCCCCCGGCCGACGACATCAACAGAGGTGAACACACGACAATCGGTACTTCGGGATTCAGGGACTTCGGGAGTCAGGGACTGGGTATTCAGGGATTTGGGAGTCAGGGATTTGGGAGTCAGGGGGAGTCAGGACTTGGGAGTCAGGGACTTGGGATTGAGTGACTCAATCAAGTCCCCAATCCCGAAATCCCTGAATCCCTGAACTGCTATTTGCGGTACGTGTTGACCGCCGGCAGGTACGACCCGGTGCCGGGTGTTGGCGGCGCCTCGGCCACTACCGGCATGGTGAGCGTGCCGATGCCGTCGATGGTCGCGACGATCTTGTCGCCGGCCTTGAGGAAGACCTGCTTGCCTCGAACGGTCGTGCCCATCCCGACACCGCCCGAGGTCCCCGCGCCGATGACGTCGCCGGGGTACAGCGTCACGATCGACGAGGCGTACTCGATGACCTCGTAAAGCGAGTGGATCATGTCGCCGGCGGTGCCTTCCTGCATCTGCGTCGTGCCGACCGTGAGGGTCTGCCGCAGGTTCTTCATGGGATCGCCGTAGAACTCCTTGGGGACAATCCATGGCCCCATGGGCCCGAAGGTGTCGTGGCCCTTGCCGACGAACCAGTCCGATCCCGACGAAAAGCCCCCGGGCGGCCGGCCGCCGCGGTCGGAGATGTCGAGCATCACCATGTAGCCGAAGATGTGATCGGCCGCTTTTGTTGCGGGGACGTACTTCGCCGCGCGACCGATGACGGTCGCGAGCTCGACCTCCCAGTCGATCCGATCGCGGCCGACGGGCAGCACGATATTGTCGCCGTTGCCGATGATGACGCCCTCGGTCGGCTTCAGGAACATGTACGGAACGCCCCGGTTCGCCCGGCGTTCCGCGACGGCTTTCTTCTGCGACTCGGCATCCCCACCGCCTTCCCCGACGTGGCTGAAGAAGTTCACGGCGGTGTTCAGGATCTTCCGGGGATAGAGGATCGGCGCCAGGGTCCGCACCTGCGCGACTTCATAGATATAGCGGGGCCTCGGTGTCGAGTCGGTCCGCTTGTTGGCGACGATGTCGTTCACGATCTCGTAGAGGCGGAACTTGAGGCCATATTCGTACTGGCCGATGAGATCGAGCATCGTGTCGGGCATGGTGAGACGCGGGTAGGCGGGGTTGCGCTCGAGCGCGCGGTTGGCGGCCGCGAGCTCCACGATGAGCTTGTCCTGCAGGACAATGCCCACGCGCTGATCGCCTTCGATTTCGAACGTGCCGAGCTTGAAAGGCTGAGCGGCGGTGGCCAGGCTCCCGCTTTGTGCGCTGAGCGGTGCGGCAGACGCAAGGGCGACGATCATCAGGCCGAGGATCGTTCGTCGCATAGGGGTCCTCTCCTCTTGTAAGTAGCGGGGTGACGTGAACGGGCGAACTCTGACGCGGCGTCCAACGAGTTGTCAAGAACGGACGCCGCCTCTGGAGCCGCCCGGACGCCTCCCGCGAGAGAGCCCCCGGCGGGCGAGTCACTTGCCGGCGATGCGGGAGTTCCGGATGTACCGGTGGCACTGATAGCACCGGTTGGTCATCTCCGTGTAGTGCGCCATCGCGAGATCCATGTCGCGGGCCTCGGCGGCCCGCACCAGATCCTCTGTTGCCCGCAGGAACGCTTCGCTGTAGCGCCGGTACTCCGGAGTCCGGAGGACGTCCCATCCGGGACGACTCGTGGCCTTCGATAACTCCGTGCTGTGGCTCTTCAGCATCTCGTAGTTGCTGGTCGTCAGGGCCTCGAGGACCGCCTGTGTATGGGTCAGCTTTTCCCGCATGACCCGCCCGGTCGCCGCGGTCTGGCCCGCGATCGGCGTGACGGCAGTGGCGAGCAGTGCGGCTGCGAAACACGACATGGCAAGAATTCTCACGACTTCAGCCTCCTTATCTCTCCGCGCGCCGCCGGACACTGGCAAACCGACAGGCGCACGCTATTTCAACTGCAGGTCGAGCAGGTAGTCCACGACGTTCTCGATCCGGACCTTGACGCGCACGTCATTCGGGTCGAGCGCTCGGAATGTCGGTCCCCACACGGGCATGTCCGCCGTGCCATGCGCGGCCACGGCCCGCCCTTTTCCGGCCACGAACGAGATGAGCTCGGCGCGCGGAAACACGCCGCCCCTGTTCAACTCGAGGCGGCGCAGATCGATGGCCGGGCCTTTGAGCGCAGCGGCCACGGGACCATTGCCAGATCCGTCCCTTCCATGGCACGGCGCGCAGTACGCGTCGAAGGTATCCTTCCCCGCGAGCGACGCAATGGTCAGCGGCACCGCGGGCGCCGGGGGCGCCTGTGTGCTTTGAGCGCCGCGTGCCACCTGCGCCGCGACCGTCGACGCGCCGCCCAGAAGCAGCACCGCCAGAATCCAGCTGAGCCCGCAGCGGGCGATCCGGTCGCCGAGCGTGGAACGCTTGACCGCCAGCAACGCCGCGGCCTTTGACTTGTTTCCCCCACTCTCCCGGAGCGCCCAGGCGATCAGGCTCGTCTCAAAAGCCTTGAGCCGATCGTCGAGCGTGAAGCTGGATCCGCCAGCCATCTCCGGACCAACGGGCCCGGGAACCGATGGAATCGGCATGGTCTCCGCGGCTGGAAACAGGTCGAACGTCAGACAACCCGTGCCGACCGTGCCGCACACGCAGGTCTGGACGATGCGCTCGCAGGCGTTTTCCAGTTCGCGCACGTTGCCGGGCCAATCGTGCCGGACGAAAAGATCGAGGATGAAGTCCGGGACGGGAGGCGCCGTCGCGCCGGCGCGCACGGCGGCCTTCTGCATGAAGTATTCGACCAGATCCGGGATGTCTTCGCGGCGATCGCGCAGGGGTGGAAGGGTCACCGGCAGGACGTTCAAGCGGTAGAACAGGTCCTCGCGGAACCGGCCCTCAGCCAGCAACTGTCGCAGGTCCCGCTTGGTCCCGGCGATGACGCGCACGTTGATCGGCATTGGCCGTGTACCGCCCAGCCGTTCGACCGTGCGGTTCTGCAACGCCCGGAGCAGCTTGACCTGCATCGAGAGCGGCACATCGTCGATATCGTCCAGGAACAGGGTGCCGCCTTCTGCGAGCTCGAACCGCCCGGGCCGGTCCTTGAACGCGCCGGTAAACGCCCCGCGCTCGTGGCCGAACAGCTCCGATTCGATGAGGGTTTCCGAAAAGAGCGCGCAGCTCACCGGCACGAAGGGGCGCGCGCGGCGCCGGCTCGCATCGTGAACGATGCGGGCCGTCACTTCCTTGCCGGTACCACTTTCGCCGGTCAGCAGCATCGTGCTGTCGCTGTGGCTGATGACCTCGAGGAAATCGAAGAGCGCGCGCATGCGTACGCTCCGGCCAATCACGATGTCGTGGAGAAGGGTCATGGACATGGCTTCGCTCAAATAAGACGGATGGTGGAGATCCCCGGCACGTCGCGCCTGAGGGCGAGCTCGATGCCGAGATAAAGGGTCATGTGCGCGTTCGGACACGCGGCGCAGCGTCCCGTGAAGCGGAGGCTCACGGCGGAACCGTCCACGGCCGCCAGCTCTACGTCCCCCTGGTCGGCCTGCATGAAGGGCCGCACGCGCCTGAGCACTGTCTCAACCTGCTCGGAAACCGTCATGGCACCCCTCCTGCGAACCTGATCAGCCCAAGGGCAACTTCCGCGCCAGCGAACCGGCGCCGGATTCCCGGTAAAACGGCACGATCCCGGCAGCGCGTGAGGCCGAAAAGCGCGAACTAATCGTCAGCGCTGGGGAAAAGTCCATGGCACCGGGAATGCTCCTGGTGCCGACGGTTCTATCAGGAGAACAGCAATGGATCTGTCCACGACGTACATGGGCCTGCCGCTTGGGAGTCCGTTCATCGCCGGCGCGTCGCCCCTTGGCGCCCACCTCGACTCGGCTCGCCGGCTGGAGGACGCGGGATGCGCGGCGATCGTCCTTCACTCGCTTTTCGAGGAGCAGGTCACCTTCGAGGCGACCGGGAAGATCCGGCAGCGCGACCCGCTCGATCCCGCCTTCGCGGAGGCGTTGGCGCCGTTTCCCGCGGCGGGCGAATACACGTACGGACCCGTGGAGTATCTCGAGCACCTCCGGCGCGTCAAGGCCGCGGTCGCCATTCCGGTGATCGCGTCGCTGAACGGCACGACGGCGGCGGCCTGGCTGAAGATCGCCCGCCTCCTCCAGGACGCAGGCGCTGACGGCCTCGAGGTCAACATCTATGAGGTCATCACGGACCTCGACCTCCCGGGCGCAACGGTCGAACATCAGTTGCGGGACGTGGTGCAGGAGCTCAAGCAGATCCTGAGGATCCCGGTGGCGGTCAAGATGTCGCCGTTCTTCCCGGCGGTGGGCAACGTCGCCCGCCAGATCGACCAGGCGGGTGCCGACGCCATCGTGATGTTCAACCGCTTCTATCAGCCCGACATCGATGTCCGCACGATGACGGTGGCCCCCAACCTCGAGCTTTCCCGAAGCAACGAGCTGCTGCTGCGGCTCCGTTGGCTGGCCATCCTCCACGGCCGCGTCAAGGCGTCGCTTGCCGTCACAGGCGGGGTCGAAACACCGACAGACGGCGTGAAGGCGGTTCTGGCCGGCGCACACGCCGTGCAGGTGGTCTCGGCCGCGCTGAGGCACGGGCCGGGCTACTTCCGGACGCTCCGTGACGGCCTGGAGCACTGGATGGAATGGCAGAAGTTGCCGTCAATCGATGCCGTACGCGGGAAGGTCAGCGCGGCCACAGTGGCCGATGCCAGCGCCTTCGAACGGGCCAACTACATCCGTACTCTCCAGAGCTGGGGGCGGTGACTCAGCGGCCGCCGGAAAAGGCGGCCTGGGCCCTGGCATCGTGCATGCTTTGGTGAGAGCCGAATCGAGGTGTCCGATGATTGTCATCAAGAACGTGCTCGTCGCGACGGATTTCAGCCCTGCCTCCGACACCGCGCTGTCCTACGGACGGGAGCTCGCGCGGCATTTTGGCGGCACGCTCCACGTGCTGCACGTCGTCGATAACATCTACGCCCACATGGTCGGCAGCGACGCCGCCATTGGCGCGATGATTCCGAGCACGCTTCAAGCCGAGATGGAGCAGTCGGCCCAGCGGCGGCTCGACGCCCTCGTCGCAGAAGATGACCGCCGCGAACTCAACGCCAAGCCGGTGCTCCTCACCGGCAACGGCACGGCCGTTTCAATCGTCACCTTCGCGCGGGAAGCCGCCATCGACATCATCGTCGTCGGCACGACCGGGCGCGGCCCCATGTCACACCTGCTGATGGGGAACGTGGCCGAGAAGGTGGTGCGGACCGCCCCGTGCCCCGTGCTGACAGTTCGGCACCCTGAGCACGAGTTCGTCCTGCCCGACGCACTCCAGCGGGTCTCGAGGAGTTGAGCGCGTGACCGGGGTCCACACGGCGGGGGAGCACCGCTTCGATTCAATCTACGTGGACGAAGCGCGCGCCCTCTGCCATGAGGTCGTCGCGGCGCGCGGCGAGACCTGGCTCACCGTCGACGAGCTGAGCCGGGTACTGAACGCCTTCGGTCTGCCCGTGGCGCCAAGCGCCGTGGTGCAGAGCGTGGCCGAAGCGGCGGCCACGGCATCAATCATCGGCTACCCGGTCGTGCTCAAAATCGCCGACGAGAGCGCTGCGCGCACACGGCAATCCGGCCGCATTCGTGCGCAGGTCTCGAACGAGCGGGCCGTCGCCAGCGCCTTCGAAGAGATCACCGCACGCTGCCGGAGTCAGGGCCAGTCCGGCGCACGTCTGGCGGTGGTCGTCCAGCCCCTCCTCCCGGGTGTCGCCACGGTGCTCGGCGTCGTGGATGGCGGGTCGTTCGGGCCACTCGTCGCGTTCGCGCTCGGCAGCGGCGACCTCGAGCCTGTTCACGACATGGCCCTCCGACGTCCCCCTTGTACGCCCAGGGACGCCGACGTGCTCATGCAGAGCGTGCGGTGCTATCCACTTCTCCTCGGCCGGCCCGGGGTGGGGCCGGCCGACGTCGATGCCCTGCGTGAAGTGATCCTTCGCGTCTCGCTGCTGGCCCGCCTCGTGCGCGAGGTCCGCGAGCTCGTCCTCGATCAGGTGATGATCCTTCCGGCCGGCCACGGCTGCCGCATCATCGATGCACGAGCGCGGGTCGGCCCGCCGGCGACTCACAATCCGGCGGCCTGAGATCTGCTCCACGGTACAATGGCCCCGGACTTTCTGGCGGAGGCCGCGTATTGGCAGTGAGCAGTGGCACAACAGGCGGGTACGAGTCGTTTTTCGGGCTGAAGGAATCCCCGTTCAGCCTGACGCCCAATCCACGCTTCCTGTTTGAAAGCGCGACGCACCGGGCGGCGCTTGAACAGGTCACCTACGCGCTGGGGCGCCGCGAGCCGCTCGTCGTCGTCACAGGCGAAATCGGCACGGGCAAGACGATGCTCTGCCGCACCATGCTGCAGCGGCTCGAGCGCCTCACCTTCCTGTCGGTGATCTCCGACCCGCTGCTCGAGCGGGATGACCTGCTGAAGCAGATCCTCGAGGACTTCGGCGTCATCTCGAAGGGCCGCGGGAAGGCCGTCCAGCCCGGACGCCACGAACTGGTACTGGCGCTCCAGGAGTTTCTCGCCTCGCTCATCCCCCTGCAGGCCCATGCCGTCGTGATGATTGACGAAGCACAGCACCTGGCGCCCTCGGTGCTCGAGGAGATTCGGCTCCTGTCGAATATCGAAGCCGAGCAGGGCACGCAACTGCAGATCGTGCTCGTCGGCCAGACCGACCTCGACGCGGTGCTCAAGCGGCCGGAGATGCGCCAGTTCGAACAGCGTGTGACACGGCGCTGCAGGCTCATGCCGCTCGACGCGCAGGAAGTCCGGAAGTACATCGAACATCGGCTGGAGGTGGCGCAACAGGGTCGGGAAGGTCAGGTGGGTCGAGAGAGTCGGACCGGAAGGACGTTGTTCAGCGCGGATGCCATGGATGCGGTGGCGCATCTGTCTGGCGGGCTGCCGCGGGTGATCAACATCATCTGCGACCGAGCACTCGAAGCTGCGTTCGGGCTTGGCCAGCAGACGGTCGAACGAAGCGCGGTCGAGTCTGCCGCCCGCGCCCTCGGTCTGTCTTTGCCTGCCCAGCCTGCCGCGCCTGCCGTGCCTGCCCCGACCGCAGCGGAGCGGCCAGCCCTGCCTGCCGTGCCAACCCCGCCTGCCCCGCCCGCCCCAGGCGTAGTTGGTGACTTCGATCGCTTGTTCGACGAAGCCGCCGCCTCGGCGCCGCATCACGACGTTGCCGTGCATTCGAGCTGGTCGAGCGCGAAAGGCCGGCCGGCCCTTTCCAACCTTCCTGAGCGTCTCGACCTGCCCGACCCTCCCGGCCCTCCCGACCTTCCAGGCTTTCCCGACCCTCCAGGCCAATTGTCGGACACGACGTTCGAGGCGCCGGTCGCGGAGTCGAAGACACGACAGTATGTGATCGCTGGTGTTGGGATCGTGGTCATCGCCGTCGCCGCGTGGTTTGCCACCAGGGGGCCCGCCGCTCCAGCCGCCGAAGTTCCTGCACCGGCGGCGAACCCCTCGCCGGCGCCCGCCGCCGCGACACCAGCAGTGCCACCGGCCACCGCACCCACTACACCCGCTACACCCGCAGCGCCTCAGGCGGCTCCTTCCGATCCCCCGCCCGCCGCTTCGCCCGACGCAGCCCCGTCTGCTCCTGGAGCAGCCGCCCAAGCAGCGACGGGTGAACGATTCGAGATCGTCGTCGCGTCCTTCCGCACCGAGTCGCGCGTGTTGGCTGTTGCCGCTGAGGTTGAGGCGCTGGGAATGCCGCACCGGAGGCGAACCGCGGGAGAAGGGTGGCTGCAGGTTCTCGCCGGACCCTACTCTTCCCGCGCCGATGCGGAAGCCGCTCAGCGGCGGCTCGATGCAGCGGGACTCACGGGCACCCAAATCGTCGTCAGGTAGCGGCAACCGTCGTGCGAATCGGGTAAGCTCCCACGCGGAGGTTATTCGATGCTTCGCACACTATTTTTGACAGCTTCGATCGCCCTGGTGGCAGCACCGCTGGCCGCCCAGGCGCCTGACGGGTGGAAGGTTCGCGTCGACCGCAGCACCAGCGCCGAGGATCCGGACGACAGGCCGGACCTGAAAGTCGTGACGATGGGCAAGGGGTTCCATGTCACGGGCGGCCCGGCGGGCACGTTCTGGAATCCGGCGAACACCGCGAAAGGCGACTTCACAGCCACCGCGACATTTCAGCTGATGAAGCCGAGCGGGCACGTGAACTACTACGGGCTCATCTTTGGCGGCGGCGATCTCGAAGGCGCGGCGCAGAACTACATCTACTTCCTCGTCGCGCAGAACGGCACCTACACCATCCGGCATCGCGCCGGCGATCAGGTGCACGACATCCAGCGCGGCCCCAGTCCGGCGGTCGCGCAGCCTGGCGCTGACGGCCGATCGTCCAACACGCTCGAAGTGCGAGTGGCCGGCAGCACGATTTCGTACGTCGTGAACGGCACCGTCGTGCACACGACACCGAAGTCGGGAATGACGGCCAAGACCGACGGCATCGTCGGTGTCCGTGTCAACCACCAGCTCGACGTTCACGTCGACGCATTTGCGGTGAAGTAGCCCGGGCCTCGGGGCCCGGCGGAGGCGCGGTGATGACTACGAATTCTTTTGTCGGCACGTTGACGGCCGTCGCCCTCGCGGCGGCCGCGGGGGTCATCGCCGCGCAGCCGCCAGCCACGCAGGAGGCGCCCCTCCTGTCGCCCGGGCCAGCAGCGGCGCGTTATCCGCGCACAGCCGAAGAGTTCGACGAGCTGTTTCACAAGATCAAAAACTGGGGCCGCTGGGGAAAAGACGATGTGCTGGGCGCCGCGAACCTGATCACGGACGCGAAACGCCGCGCGGCTGCCGGCGCTGGTGAAGAACGGCGTGGCGGTGTCGCTCGCTCACAACCCTCTCACTGAAGCAGCGCCCGACAACCCGAGCCCGTTCGAGCACACGATGAACCGGGGCTTCACCACGGACACTTACCGGGTGAGCTACCACGGGTACGCCCACAGCCACCTCGACGCCCTCTGTCACATCCTCTACAAGGACCAGACCTTCAACGGCTTCACGCGTGCCGAGATCAACACCGACAAGGGCTGCACGCGCATGGGGATCCAGTCGCTCAAGAACGGTGTGGTCACACGCGGTGTGCTCATCGACATCGCGCGATTGAAGAACCTCCCGTACCTCGAGCCGGGTACGCCGATCTTCGTGGAGGATCTCGAAGCCTGGGAGAAGCAGTCCGGCGTGAAGGTGGCGCCGGGCGACGCCGTCTTCGTCCGGACCGGCCGATGGGCACGGCGCGCGAAGCTTGGTCCCTGGGCAGTCGGACGCAACGCCGCCGGCCTTCATGCGTCGGTGGCGCCGTGGCTCAAGGAGCGCGGCGTCTCGTTCCTCGGCAGCGACGTGGCGCAGGACGTCACGCCGTCTCTCGTCGATGGCATCGCATTGCCGATTCACACGCTTGCGATCCCGGGCCTGGGGATCGATCTCTTCGACAATCAGGATCTGGAAGCCGTAGCCGACATGGCCGCGAAGCTGAAGCGCTGGGAGTTCATGCTCTCGGCGGCGCCGGTCCCCGTCACGGGCGGGACCGGGTTTCCGGTGAATGCGCTCGCTATCTTCTGAACCGCACGGGACAAGGTTCAGAGTTCAAGGTTCAGGGTTCAAGGTTCGGGTTCAGGGTTCAGGGTTCAACGTTCAGGTGAGTCGAGACACGCCTGAGGCGGCGTTCGAGCATGCGCGGGCCGCAATGGCCCGCGGCGATCTGCTCGAAGTGTTCAACTGCCTCGACGTGAAGGACCTCAAGCGCATCTCCGAGAACGCGGTCAACCTCAGCCTCGGCATGCTCATCGACGACGCCCCCGCCGAGATCCGCGGGCTTTGCGTCGAACACGGCTTCCCGCTCGACGAGGTCCTGGCCGCGCGCCGGCGCATCATGCAGACACCAGGCATGGACGCGACGATGAATCATCGCGACACGATGAAACGCGCCCTGGCATCCGTTTCCAACCTGCCGGCATTCCTCGCCGGGCTCGAAGGTTACTCCCGGCGCGTGAGCGGGGCCGGATCGATCAGCACGCGGCTGTTCCAGAACGAGAAACTGACCGGCATGCGCATCGAGGGCTCGCGCGCGTGGGCCACTCGTGTTTTCGGACCGGGCTCGAGCGACGACGTGGAGTTTGTCCGTACCAAGGGCCACTGGTACATCAGGCTGATCGGCCGGCGGCGGCCAGGCTGAGCGCTGCACGGGGGGGTTCCCTGAACCGAAGGGAAAATGCAGTGATACAACTTGATACACTTCCCGCGTTGCGCCTCGCCTCCCGCTGCTCTAGCATCCCGGTTTAGCTATGTGCCGACGGGGCCGGGGACGGCTCTGGCCGTGGTGTCAGCTCGGTCGCCCTATTTCGAGGAGCGTGTCATGACCGAATCGAAGGTCCGCCGCGTGATGCTGAGCATCGGGACTGCGTCGTTGGCGTGGGGCCTGATCATTCTGCCGAGTGCCGCGTCGGCCGCTGACGCGCCGCCGACGTTTGCCAAGGACATCGCTCCGGTCTTCCAGGAAAAGTGCGAGGCCTGCCATCGTCCGGGTTCGATGGCGCCGATGTCGCTGCAGACCTATCAGGAAGTGCGGCCATGGGCGCGTTCCATCCGCTCGAAGGTGCAGGCCCGGTTGATGCCGCCATGGCACCTCGACAAGACGGTCGGCATCCAGGAGTTCAAGAACGACCGCTCGCTCAGCCAGAACCAGATCGACATGATCGTCCGCTGGGTGGATGCGGGCGCGCCCATGGGTGACGCCAAGGACCTGCCGAAGGCCAGGGTGTGGGACGACCGCGCGGACTGGAAGCTCGCCAGCCAGTTCGGCGAGCCCGACCTCGTCGTCAAGTCCACGTCGTACACGATGGAAGCCAACACTCAGGACAAGTGGTGGAAGCCGGAGGTCGACGCCGGCGTGACCGAGCCGCGCTGGGTGCGCGCCGCTGAGGTGCGCTCCACAGCGCAGGGCCGCTCTATTCTCCACCATGCCGTTGCCTCGCTCCGTCAGGACGAGAGCCTGGCGCCGCTGCAGTTCCGCGTCACCGCGGCCGACACCGGCGATGCCGACGCCGTGGGTCCGGGCGGCGGCGCGGGCCTCTTCTACGAGTGGGCCGTTGGAAAGAGCGGCGACATTTACCGCGAGGGCAGCGGCAAGCTGGTCCTGCCCGGCGCGAAGATCCGCTGGGACATCCACTACTCGCAGGCGATGGTCAAGGACGCCAAGCCGATTACCGACGTGGTCGAACTGGCGCTCTACTTCTATCCGAAGGACGAGACGCCGAAGTACCGCACGATCCTGACCAACATGGGCGCGTCGCGCGGCCGCGGCATCGACATTCCGCCGAACCGCATCTCCGCGACGCAGGGCTTCACCGTCCTGAGCCGCGGGCCGGCACGTCTCGAGAACTTCCAGCCGCACATGCACCTGCGGGGCAAGGCGATGTCGATCGAAGCGATTCTGCCGGACGGGTCGCGGCAGATGCTGAACCACGTCGACAACTTCCAGTTCAACTGGCACAACACCTACGAGTACACCGACGACTCCGCGCCGCTCCTGCCGAAGGGCACGGTCATTTCGGTGACGGCGTGGCACGACAACACGGCCGCCAACCCGCACAATCCGGACCCCACACAGTGGGTGGGCGGCGGCGACCGCAGCATCGAGGAAATGGCGCACGCCTGGGTCAACGTCACCTATCTGACCGACGAGGACTACAAGGCGGAAGTCGAACGGCGTAAGGCCCTCAAGCAGGCGGCAACGCAGAATCAGCAGGAGTAGACTGAGCCGGGTCCACGACCCGGTCTACGTTTCTCGCCGACAACGTAGGGCGGGTCCTTCGGGACCCGCCTTTTCTCTGTTCGCGGGCACCTTCGAGGAGACCATTCCATGCGGATGCAGAAGCTCGGAACCCTGGCCGCCGGCCTCGTCCTCGTGTGCGCCATGGTGTTCGCTGGACGCGCGCAAGGGCAGCTGCCAGGCGTCGAGCCGCTGAAAGACTCGGGGCAGGACGTGACCCCGTCGTTCGAGGGCTGGTACCAGAACGCCGATGGCACCTACAACCTGTCCTTCGGGTACCACAATCGGAACCTCAAGGAAGAGGTCGACATCCCGATCGGCCCGAACAACCGGGTGGAGCCCGGCGGACCCGATCAAGGGCAGCCGACACATTTCTATCCGCGTCGCCAGATGGGCCTCTTCACGGTGACGGTGCCAAAGGATTTCGGCAGCAAGCGCGTCACGTGGACCCTCGTGCGCAATGGCAAAACGAACACCGTCCCCGCGCATATCGACCCGCGGTGGGAGATCGACGCGCTCGAAGACACGACCATCGGCAACAAGTCGCCGTTCATCCGGTTCAGCCCCACGGGTCCGCAGCACTCCGGGCCCCGCAACCTGATGAACGCCATCACCGCATCAACGGGCCAGCCGGCGACGCTGGATGTCTACGCCAGCGACGACGGCGTGACCCTCAGGCGGGAGCCAAACCCGAAGGCCGAGCCCGTGCTGACCGTGCACTGGACGAAGTACCGCGGTCCCGGCAAGGTGATATTCGCCAAGGGTTCTCCGGAGGTCGATCGCGCGTCGGGCAAGGCCACGACCACGGCGACCTTCACCGAACCTGGTGAATACCTGCTGCGAATTACGGCAAACGATTACACTGGCCCCACCGGTGCGTCCGGGCAATGCTGCTGGACCAATGGGTTGGTTAAGGTGACGGTGTCAGGAGCTGGAACGAAATAGTTCAAAGTTCAAGGTTCAAGGTTCAAGGTCGGTCCGGTTCTAGGTGCACCTTGAACTATGAACCCTGAACCTTGAACCGCTAGAGGCAGTGTTGAAGGAGCTCCCAATGTTGAAGAGTGGCCTGTTGTGCGGCGTGTTGTCGGCGTTCGTGATTGCTCCCTCGGTGGGCCAAGCGCAGGCGCCGCAGCGGGGCCAGAACCCGGCTCCGGAGCGCCCGGCGGCGACGCGGGGCGCACCGGCCACGTATCGGACCGCCGAGGAACTCGCCGCGGCCCTGAAGAAGTCGATTGAAGCGCGCGGCAACGCGCAGTCGTCTGCGCCGGTCTCGAGCTCCGATCAGTGGCTCATCAACATCGTGCGGCGCGGCCAGGCCGCCGGCGCCATCACCCACGCGCTCGGAACCGAGCTGCACTACATCACGGAAGGCGCGGGCACGCTTGTCACGGGCGGCACCATCGTCCGTCCGGAAAAAGGCACGCCCTACATTGAAGGCGGAGTCAGCCGGCGCGTGAAGGTCGGCGATGTCGTGCTCATCCCGGAGAGCACGCCGCACTGGTACAAGGAAGTCGAGGGCGTCGTGACGTATCTCGAGGTGCGGTTCAATGTGCCGATGAAGCAATAGGCACTGACGCTGCGGTTCAAGGTTCAGGGTTCAACGTTCCAGGTGCGTGGTGGCGCGTTGGAACCTGACGCGCAGCATCTTTCAGTTCCGAATCGAGAACCCTGAACCTAGAACCTTGAACTTTGAACCTGCACCTTGAACCCTGAACTTTGAACCTTGAACCGTTCGATCAGAGGCTCTTCTTCAGTACGGTCCGTTGCTCCGACCACTTCAGCCTGCGTTGAATCACCTCGTCGTGCGGGACGCCGATCTCGCTGGCGATCTGCCGGATCTGGGCGTCTTCCTCTCCGGTGATCGCGTTGTCGGAGGCGGACACGGCGAACAGCCAGTCGAGCAGCTGGCGCCGCTCGGTGTCCGACGCAATCTGGCGGAACTCGCGCGTCACCAGATAGTTCTCGGTGCTGCCGAACAACCGGTTCTGGTTCTTGGCGATCTCGACCACCAGCAGGGCCTGCTCCTCGGGCAAGCCGTCCTCGCGCTTGACGAGCTCCACCATAGTCTCGGTTTCGACGTCGCTGAAGTGGTGATCGGCGCCGGCCACCCGGCTCAGGATGTACGCCAGTGCCGCGAGATGCCTCGCACGAGCCGGCTCGATCTTGTCCAGCTCTCCGGCAATCCGGCGCACCGTGTCCGTGTCGCCGCGGCCTCCGTGGCTTGCCGCCGTGCCCTTGATCCAGTCGAGAAGGGACATAAGGCTATCGCATCATCTTCTTCTGCACGGTCCACGCGGGATCGGTGCAGAGACCGCAGTTGGGGCCGTCGAACATGGCGCCGGCCTTCGCGTCGCCCTTCAGCCGCCACATCAGCCAGTTCGCGCCGACTTCGGCGAACTTGCCGCCGTTGACGTGACGGAACGTGGCACCGTGTCCCGCGCCGTTCATCACGCCGTAGAACAGCGGCACGTGATTGATTCGCGACACATCGTCATTCGAGTTTTCGTAGGCGATGTCGGGAATGCCGCCGTTGAAGTACGCGGTGTTCGAGTGAATCGTGGCGAGGGTCTGCTTGGTCGCGGCGCTGAGGCTGCGGACGTTGGTGTCCATCACATTGAAGACGCCGCTGTTCCAGATGACGAGCGTGTCCACGCGCGGGTCGTGCGCCGATTCGATTGCCATGAGCCCACCGCACGACATGCCCATCATCGCGACGGACCCGGTGTCGATCTTCCCGCCGAGCGGACTCCCGGCGCGGCCGTTCTCCTTGACCGCCCAGTCGATCGCTTCGATGAGCTGTGGCCCCGTGGTCCGGCCCGCAGTGGTCGCCGGAGGCCCGCCACGGCCCGCGTCCGGCGCGGCCTGCGCCGTTCCACGCGCCGCGGCGTCACGCTCGCGCTGGTCTTTGCGCCCGGCCACGACGATGAGGAAGCCGTGCGAGGCGAGCTTTGTCAGATAGCCCTGGAAGTAGAGGCCGTCGGGGCTGCAGGCGCCGTTGCCCCAGACGACGATCGGGAGCTTGTCTCGCTCAGGGAACGCGGAGAGATCCGTGGGGCGGTAGACGGTGTGCGTCGGCAGCCCCTCGGCCGGGTCGATGGCGACCGCGGCGTACGGACCGAGTGGCACCGGAGGGCCCGGCGGCTCGGGCGCCCGGCTCGTAGCCGACGGCGTTACAGCCGCGGGCGTCGTCGCGCCTCGCCCGGCTGTTGGCTCTTGAGCCGCGGCGGCCACGGTCACGAGCAACGCGGCGGCCAGCGTCAACGTCGGAGCCATCATGTCTCTCCTCTTATATGTCTTATGTGTCAACGTGAGTAAATCTTCTTTGCCTGGCGTCGCCTCGTCAATCCCGATCCCTGTTCGTTGTTCCCTGTTCCCTGTTCCCTGTTCTCTGTTCTCTGTTCCCGTGTAGAGTGTAGTGAGTGCTGCGCATCCCCAAGTGGCTCGTGTGGCTCTGTCTGACCGTCGTGGTCTTCACGGCGTGCACGGCAGTGGCGGCCGAACACTTCTCTGCCGTCCTCGTGCCGCTCGGCCTGGTGTTTCTCACCATTGCCGCCGTAGTCGCCACGCGCGAAGCCGGATCGGCTGACGAACAACCCGTCTCCCTTTTCTCGCTCGTCAGTTCCCGCGCACCACCACTCCACAGCTAAGCCGCAAGTCTCGCATCGCCAGAGTTGGCGCCGCCTCCAATCGCACGGCGCTTCGTGGCGTTGCTCACCTGGTCGCAATCCGCGCTGAGATTTGCGGTTTGCGATCTGCGGTTTTCGATGTGGAGAGTCGAAATGTTTCTTCGTCAACCGACAGGCTGGCGTCAGCGTCTTTCGCGTATGCAGGGCGCTTCCCTGGTGTTCGATCTGACCCGCTTCGAGCCCGGGCTCGAGGCAATCAACCAGCTCGCTCCGGAGTTTGCGGCGCTGTCCGATCCGGAGCTCGCGCAACGGGCGGAAGCCATCAGGCACCTCGCGCTGGCCGGCGCCGGCCCCCGCGACATCCGCGTTCCCGTCTTCGCGCTGGCGCGGGAGGCCGCCCACCGCGCGCTCGGCATGCGGCCGTTCGACGAGCAGATCGTCGCCGCGCTGGCGATGGCCGAAGGCACGGTGGTCGAGATGCAAACAGGCGAGGGCAAGACGCTTGCGGCCGTGATGCCGGCCACCCTCAACGCGCTGACCGGGCGTGGCGTGCACGTCCTGACGGTCAACGACTACCTGGCGCGCCGCGATGCAACGTGGATGGAGCCGATCTACGCCGCCCTCGGGCTCACTGCCGCGTTCGTTCAGCACGAAATGTCCGCGGCCGACAGGCGACGTGCGTACCTGGCCGACGTGACCTACGTCACGGCCAAGGAAGCGGGCTTCGACCACCTGCGCGATCTGCTGGCGACCACGACGAGCGAGCTGGTCCACCGTCCCTTCCATTTCGCGGTGGTCGACGAGGCCGACTCTCTCCTTATCGATGAAGCGCGGGTGCCGCTGGTGGTCGCCGGGCACGTGGACCGGCAGGACTCCTCGGCCGGGCGGATGGCCGACCTCGTGCGACGGCTGGCGCCGGCCGTCCACTACCAGACGAGCGGCTACGAACGGGACGTCGAGCTGACCGACGCAGGCATCGCCGCGGCCGAGCAGATTCTCGGGTGCGGCAGCCTGCATGGTCCGGAGAACGATGTCCTGCTGGCGGAGCTCAACTGCGCGCTGCACGCGCACGCGCTGCTCCGGCGCGACGTCGACTACATCGTGCGCGACGGCGCCATCGGCGTGGTGGACGAGCTGACAGGGCGCGTCGTGGCGGACCGCCACTGGCCGGACGGCCTGCAGGCCGCGCTCGAGGCCAAGGAACGCCTCACGCGTCAGGCAGACGGGCGAATCCTCGGCTCGATCACGGTGCAGGACTTTCTCAAGGGCTACGACCGCCTGTGCGGGATGACCGGCACAGCGAGAGACGGCGCAGAGGAACTGCGCGCGATGTACGGGCTCGACGTAGTGGTCGTCCCCACTCACCGTCCGATGCGCCGGATCGACCATCCGGACGTCGTCTTCGCGACCCGCGGTGCGAAGGATCGCGCCATCCGCGAAGAAGTGCGGCGCCTTCACGCCACAGGCAGGCCGGTACTGGTCGGCACGCTCACGATCGAAGAGTCCGAGCGCCTGGCCGGGCAGCTTGAAGGAGCGGGAATCAGCTGCCGCGTGCTGAACGCCAGGAACGACGCCGCAGAAGCGGCGATTGTCGCGGCTGCCGGCGCACCAGGCGCCGTCACAATCGCGACCAACATGGCTGGCCGCGGCACCGACATCCGGCTTGGTGGACCTGCGGGAGCCGAGGAGCAGGTGATCGCGCTCGGCGGCCTTTACATCATCGGGACCAACCGGCACGAGAGCCGCCGCGTGGACCTGCAGCTGCGCGGCCGGGCCGGACGTCAGGGCGATCCGGGCGAGACGCGATTCTTTGTCAGCCTCGAGGACCCGCTGCTCGTCCGGTTCGGCCTGCGCGATCTCCTGGCCGGCCGCTTCACACCGACCGACGCAGATGCACCCATTGCCAGTCCGGTCGTGCTGGGTGAGATCGCCCGCGCTCAGCGGATCATCGAGGGGCAGCACTTCGACCTGCGGCGGACGCTCTGGCGTTACTCCTCCGTTCTGGAGCGTCATCGCGAACATCTCATGGCCGAACGGCAATCGCTGCTCCGCGGGGACGCCCGGCCCGACCGATGGAGCAGGAACCCGGAGCGCCGTGATGCCCTCGCCGCCGTGGCCGGCGAAACGGGCGTTCGCCGTGCTGAGGCCCGCGTCACGATCAGCTGCATCGATCGCGCGTGGCGCGACCACCTCGCGCTCGCGGCCGATCTTCGCGAGGGTATTCATCTCGTCAGCCTGGGCGGCAAGGACCCGCTCACAGAGTTCACGCTGCAGATGGACCAGGCGTTCCAGCAACTCGAACCAGCCATCGACGAGGCCGTCCTCGAGGCACTCAATCGTGTCCGCGTCGACGGGGCGTCACTCGACCTGGACGATGCGGTGATCAAAGGGCCATCGTCGACGTGGACCTACCTGGTGAACGACGACCCTTTCAGGAACCGGATCGCCTCCATGCTGATCGGCCCGGGACGGTCGACGATTGGCATGGCATCGGCCCTCGCGGCGATGCCGCTGCTGATGGCCTGGGGTGTGCTCGACTGGCTGAAGAAGCGACGCTCGCGTGCCGGCTCGGGCCCACCACGCTAAAATGAGCGCCTTCGAACCCGCTCGTCATGAACGCCCCCATCCGCGAGATCGTCGAGTACTACACGGGTTTCGCCGAAGAGAACCGGCTCAGTACAGGTTCAGCCCAGCTGGAGTTCGAGCGCACAAGGGAATTGTTGGTGCGCGCGCTGCCGTGCCGGGGGCAGATCGTCGACGTGGGCGGGGGCGCAGGCGCCTATGCCTTCTGGTTGTCGAGCCTCGGCCACCAGGTACATCTGGTGGACGCGACGCCTCGCCTGGCAGCGCGAAGCTGCAAACCGGAATACCACGTCAGCACACAAAGTGACCATCACCATTGGTGATGCGAGGCAGCTGCCCGTAGCTGACAACGCCGCGGACGCGATCCTGCTTCTCGGCCCGTTGTATCACCTGACGGAAGGCGCCGAGAGGGCCGCGGCGTTGCTCGAGGCAAGAAGGGTCCTGCGACCGGGCGGCGTCATCGCCGCCGCCGGAATCTGCCGATACGCGGCGCTTCTCGACGGCTTGATGTTCCATCCGGCGCTGCATGAGCGCCTGGCTGCAATGCGGCGCAACAGCCTCACTGACGGCCAGTACAGAAACACGACGGGTGACTCACGCTACTTCACGAGGGCCTATTTTCACCGGCCAGAGGACCTGGCGAACGAGCTGGCCGCGGCCGGATTCACCGGTGCGCAGGTCCTGGGCATCGAAGGTCCCGGATGGTTGCTGGCGGACTTCGACGCGCGATGGGCGGATGCCGCCGGCCGCGCTGACATCCTCGACATGGCACGGTCGCTCGAAACAGAGCCATCCATCCTGGGGGTGAGCGCTCACCTCCTGGCCGTCGGAATCAAATCCAACTGACGAAGCCGGCGAACACACGCGTCGAGACGCGTCAGCGTGCGACGATCTGCAGCGGACGTCCGTCTTTGTAGCGAGTCCAGGTCGCCAGAACCACGTCGGCCATCATGTCCACGAACGCCGGGTCGTCGTTGACGGCCTGCGCTCTCGCCATCGGCAGACCGATCTCACGGCTCACTGCAGCCGCCTCGAAGTCCAGGTCGTAGAGCACCTCGATGTGATCGCACACGAACCCGATCGGGCAGAGAACGGCTGCCTCGAGGCCTCTGGGGCGCTCGGCTCGAAGATAGGCGCAGACGTCGGGCTCGAGCCAGGGGTCGGTCGGGCGTCCACTGCGGCTCTGGAAGACCAATGCCCAGTCGGCCCGCCCCAGACGTTCGGCGACCAGGCGAGACGACTCCAGGAGCTGCGCTTTATACCGATCGGCGGCGGCCATCGTGGTCGGGATGCTGTGGGCCGTGAACACCAGCCGCGCACGGTCGCGCACTGCGGCGGGCAGTGCCGCGATCGCCTCGGCCACGTGACGGGCGCTGGCGTCGATAAATCCGTCGTGCGTATGCCAGTCGCCGACGTAGGTGACGCCAACGTCGGCGAACCCGGACGCCACGGTCTGCGTCTTCGCGTCGACGACGTTCTCTCTGTATTGCGTGCAGCTCGAGTACGACCGATGAGCCGCGCAGATGAATCCTATGGCGCGCCGGACACCGTCTCGGGCCATAGCGGCCAGCGTGTCGGGCAGCAGCGGATGCCAGTTGCGCATCCCCACGTAGACCGGTACGTCCACGCCCCTGTCCCGCAACCGGAACCGCAAACCTTCCGCCTGGCGCATCGTGATCGCATTCAACGGAGACATGCCGCCAAAGTGCTCGTAGTGCCCGGCCACTTCCTCAACCCGCTCCGGCGGAATGCGTCGTCCTCGCAGCACGTTGGCGAGAAAGGGCCGGATATCGGCAGGGCCTTGCGGGCCCCCGAAGGCAACGACCAGCACGGCGTCGAAAGGACGACGGGACGACATCCGTGAAGAATAACCTGCCGGGCAGGGGCACGCGAACCGGCACGGATATACTTCGAAGGTCCGCCCTTCATGATCATCCGTGACCTGCGAGCGTTCATCGACCTCCTCCGCCGCGCGGGCGATGTCGTCGAGGTCAGCGCACCAGTCGATCCTTTCCTCGAGGCGGCCGAGATTCACCGTCGCGTCATCGCCGCCGGCGGGCCGGCGTTGATCTTCAGGAACGTCAAGGGCGCGGACTTCCCTCTGGTCACAAATCTCTTCGGCACCGCTCGTCGCGCCGAACTGGCCTTCGGCGAGCGGCCGCTCAGGCTGATCAATCGGCTGGTGCAGCTGGTCGAGACGCTCATGCCGCCGACACCCGGCAAGCTGTGGGCGGCGCGGGATGCGGGCTTCGAGCTGCTCAAGATCGGTCTCAAGCGCGGGAGCAGTGGTCCGGTCACCGAGGTCGTCAGCCATTCGGCTGACGAGATCCGCCTGGATCGTCTCCCTGCGTTGACGACCTGGCCGGAGGACGCCGGCCCATTCATCACGCTGCCGCTGGTCTATACGGAACATCCGGAAGGGCGCGGCCACAACCTCGGGATGTACCGGCTTCAGATCCACGACCAGTCGCACACCGGGATGCATTGGCAGATCGGGAAGGGCGGCGGGTTCCACTATCAGGTGGCCGAAGCGCGTGCGGCGGCGCTGCCGGCGACAGTCTTCCTCGGAGGCCCGCCGGCGCTCATCCTGTCCGCCGTGGCTCCGCTACCGGAGAACGTGCCTGAGTTGATGCTTGCCTCGCTCATCGCCGGCGAGAAGCTGGAGATGGTCAGCGGACCCTGGCCGCACCCGCTGGTCGCCAACGCCGAGTTTGCGCTGATTGGCGAAGTGCCGGCCGCCGCACGCCGGCCGGAAGGACCCTTCGGCGACCACTACGGCTACTACTCGCTGCAGCACGACTACCCGGTCTTTCGGGTCAGGCAGATCGCGCGACGGCGCGACGCGCTGTTCCCGGCCACGGTCGTCGGCAAGCCGAGGCAGGAAGACTTCTTCATCGGCGACCTCTTGCAGGAACTCCTCTCTCCACTATTTCCGGTCGTGATGCCCGCGGTGCGGAAGCTCTGGTCTTATGGAGAGACCGGCTATCACGCGCTCGCCGGCGCCATCGTCCGTCAACGGTACGCGACGCGAGGCCATGGCGAGCGCATTCAGGATTCTCGGAGAGGGCCAGCTGTCACTCACCAAGTTCCTGCTGGTCACCGACCGCGACGTGGATCTCAAGGACTTTCGCGCAACGCTGGAACACATCCTGGCCCGCACCAACCCTGAAACCGACCTCTACGTGTTCTCCAACCTCTCCATGGACACGCTGGACTACAGCGGACCCGAGGTGAACAAGGGCTCGAAGGGCGTTTGGCTCGGGCTCGGCGATCCTGTGCGGGAGCTGCCACGAACCTTCTCGGCGCCGGAACTTCCGCGCGGCGCCGGCGAAGCCATCGTGTTCTGCGGCGGCTGTCTCGTCGTGGGCGCCCCGCCGTACGCTGCTGAGCCCGATGCGCGCCCGGCGCTTCGCTGACCACGGCGCGTTCTCCGGCTGGCCGCTCGTGGTCTTGACCGACGAACCCCGGCGCGCGGCAAAGAGCCCGATGAACTTTCTCTGGACCACGTTCACCAGGTTCGAACCGGCCGCAGACATCCACGCCGCCGCGACGCGCGTGGTACGACATCACCTGTCGTACACCCCGCCGATCGTCATCGACGCCAGGATGAAGCCCTGGTATCCACGCGAGCTGACGTGCCGTGAAGACATCGCCGCGACGGTCACCGAGCGATGGCGGGAATACTTTCCCGATCGACGAGTTGAGATGGGCGATTCCGAGCGGGGCCACCTGGATTAAGAGGGCACGGAGGTCACGGAGGGAACGGATCTCACACGGAGGCACGGAGACACGGAGACTCTGGATCTTGCCTTCCGGCCTGCCCGCTGAGACACGGCCGCTGAGGGGCGCACGCCGCCGCTTTGCGGCGGTCGCCAGGGGCGGGCCCCGGAGGAAGACAAGCCTCGATCGCTTGGGTATTCGTGCTTGTCTTCCTCCGGGGCTCGCTCCTGACGGTAACGGCCGGCTTCGCCGGCCGTCGTGCGCCCCACACGAATTCCGGTAGGATCGCGCTGTGCCGGAATCACTTTCGCTCCCGACGCTGATCGCGCTCTTCCTCCTTGCCCTGGCGGTCTCTGGAACGGTGCGCTTCGGGTCTCGGTGAGTTCAGCAGGCGCCGGACACCGTCTCCCAGCCTCGGGACATTGAAGTTCAAGAGAAGGCCTGCCGGGCAGCCCGTGATCCGCAAGTACGTCAGGACCTGGGCCTGGTGCACCGGCAGCAGGCAGTCCAGCGACTTCACCTCGACCACCACCGAGTCCTCAACCAGCAGGTCTATCCGGAGCATCGCCGTAAGGCGGGTCGACTTGTAGACGACTGGAACGGCCTTCTGCGCCTCGAAACGTATCCCACGCTCCGAAAGCTCGCACCGAAGACATGCCAGATAGATCGACTCGAGCAAGCCTGGACCGAGATTTCGGTGCACTTCGATTGCAGCCCCGATGATCGCGGATGTCAGCGCGTTGAGCCTCTCGTCATCCAGCAGCACGTCGCTGCGTGAGTGCAAGAGCAGGTCCCCATGAAAAGCGTGACTTTGCCTGAGGAATCTGGACTACCCAGCAGCCGTCGTCAGTTTTATGACCAGTGGGACAGCGAGAACATGAAATTGTTGCCTCCGTGTCTCCGTGCCTCCGTGTGAGATCCGCTCTCTCCGCCCCCTCCGTTACCTCAACCCGAAGGAAGCGGAGCCGTGTGAGATCCGTTCTCTCCGCCCCCTCCGTTACCTCAATTCGAGGAGTCGCCCCTGCAGGAACCTCCGCTCCGGTTCCTGCTTCGTCAGTGCGAGCGCGCGTTCGTAGGCGGTCCTGGCATCGGCGACGCGGCCCAGCCGCCGGCAGAGGTCGGCCCGAGCCGAGTGAGCGAGATGGTAGTCGTCGAGCTCGCCGCGGCCGAGAATGGCGTCGATGAGAACCAGTCCCGCCGCAGGGCCGTCGCGCATGGCGATGGCCGCCGCGCGATTGAGCTCGACGACCGGTGAAGGATCGGCTTTCGCGAGCACGTCGTACAGCCCCACGATTTGCGCCCAGTCGGTCTTCTCCGCGGAGGGCGCTTCCGCGTGGACGGCCGCAATCGCGGCCTGGAGCGAGTACGGGCCGAAGCGCCGGGATCGCAGCGCCTGTTCGACCAGCTCAGCGCCTTCCGCAATCTGATCGCGGTTCCAGAGCGATCGGTCCTGCGCGTCGAGGAGCACGAGCTCGCCGGCCGGCGACGTGCGGGCGGCGCGACGCGACTCCTGCAGCAGCATCAACGCCAGGAGCCCCAGCACCTCCGGCTCGGCGAGAAGCTCGCGAAGCAGCCTGGCGAGGCGTATGGCCTCCCCTGACAGATCGTGCCGAGTCAACGACGCGCCGGACGATGCCGAGTAGCCCTCATTGAAGACGAGGTAGACGACCTGCAGCACCGAGTCCAGGCGGTCTGCCAGATCGTCGCGCGAGGGCACCTGATAGGGAATGCGCGCATCACGGATCTTGGCCTTTGCCCGGACGATGCGCTGGGCGACGGTGCGGGGCGCGGCGAGAAAGGCGCGGGCGATTTCTTCGGTGGTCAGCCCGCACACTTCGCGCAGGGTGAGCGCGATCTGAGCGTCCGCCGGCAGCGCCGGATGGCAGCAGGTGAAGATCAGCCTCAGGCGGTCGTCGTCGAGCCCCTCGCCGTCGGCCTCGGCTGGGTCGTTCGCGCGTGATCCCAGGTGCTCGGCGAGTTCCGCGAGCGAGCGGTCGAATCGTGCGCGCCGTCGCAGGACATCGATCGCCTTGAACCGGCCCGTCGAGACGAGCCACGCGCGTGGACTGTCCGGCGTGCCGTCGCGCGGCCACTGCTCGACAGCGGCCGCAAAGGCATCGTGCAGTGCTTCCTCGGCGAGGTCGAAGTCGCCAAGGAGGCGGATGAGGGTCGCGAGAACGTGCCGGGAATCGGCGCGGTAAACGGCTTCCACCGCCTGCCGCGCCCGATCCCGGCGCTCCTTGTCCTCAGGGGACGTCTGCTCTCCCCCCACGCCGGCCTAGTTGAATTCCTGGATCGGACGCACCTCGACGCTGCCCAGCCGCGCCGAAGGAATCCTGGCCGCCACCTGGATGGCGTCGTTCAAATCACGAGCCTCGATAAGGTAGTAGCCGCCCAGCTGTTCCTTGGTTTCCGCAAACGGGCCGTCCGTCGTGGACGTCTTGCCGGTCCGAACACGCACCGTCGTCGCCGTGCTCACCGGCTGCAGCGCCTCGCCGCCGAGATAGTGGCCGCTCTTCTTGATGCCGTCGGTGAAGGCGAAGTAATCGCCCATGAATGCATCGGATTCGCTCTTGGGCATCGTGGCGAGCTTTTTTTCCTCGTCGTAAATCAGGCACAGGTACCGCATCGGTGTCCTCCGGAAATAGTGGTGAACGTGCTGTTCACGCCAGATAGTCGTCGGGGCGCCCGGAATTCGACAACGCCTCAAGTGGTTTTCCGCAAGCGGGCCACCAGCTGATGAGCAGGCCGCTAAAAACGGCTGGCCGCGTGCCGCGGTGAACGGCTAGTCTACAGATCTAGAGGGCGCGAGGCGCGCGCTGTTATTCGTTTCTCCAAAAAGGGGGCACACATGCCATATGTCGATGGTTTCCTCATACCGGTGCCGAAGAAGAGTCTGCCGGCTTATCTGAAGATGGCTCGCATCGGCAAGAAAGCCTGGATGAAGCACGGCGCGCTCGACTACAAGGAGTGCGTCGGAGACGACCTCAAGTCGAAGTGGGGCACGCCGTTCCCTGTCGTGGCGAAGTTGAAACCAGGGGAGACGGTGGTGTTCTCGTACATCGTGTTCAAGTCCCGGGCACACCGGGACCGCGTCAACGCCAGGGTTATGAAGGACATGGCGGCCATGGGCGATCAGCCGCCGGCCATGCCGTTCGACGTGAAGCGCATGGCGTACGGCGGCTTCAAAGCCGTGGTCAGCTCCTGAACGCCGCGCGACCCGGAACCCTTATACTGTCGGCGCATTCATAACCGGCGGGAGGTTTCCTCATGCGTCTTCACGGATGGCGGCTTCGGGGCGTCTTTCTCTCCTGCGGGCTCGCCTGCGGGGTCGTCGCGCTGGGAAGCGCGACGCTCGGTGCAGACGACTGGCCGGAATGGCGGGGGCGCGGCCGCCTGGGCGAATGGCGCGAGACGGGAATCGTCGACACGCTGCCCGCCGAGGGCCTGAAGGCGACCTGGCGGACGCCAGTCAATGCGGGCTACACCGGTCCGGCCGTCGCCGGCGGCCGGGTCTTCGTCACCGACTCGCGCAGGGTCAAGGCGAACCAGGCGATCGAGCGGGCCATGGCGATCGACGAGCAGACCGGCAAGGTGCTCTGGACTCGCGAGTGGCAGACCGACTACAGCGGTCTGCAGCTCGTGTACGCGATCGGCCCGCGGGCCACGCCAACGGTCGACGGCGACGTCGTCTACGTTCTCGGCGCGATGGGCAACCTGCTGGCGCTCGACGTGAAGACCGGCGACGTCATCTGGCAGAAGGACTACGTCAAGCCGACTTCAATGCCTCCATCCCCTCCTGGGGCACGACGAGCGCTCCGCTCGTCGACGGCGATCGCCTGATCTGCCTCACGGCGGGTGAGCCGGACGCCAAGCTCATCGCGCTCGACAAGCGCACGGGCGAAGGAGATCTGGCGCGCCCTGTCGTCGGACTCCGAGCCCGGCTACAGCCAGCCGATCATCATCGAGGCGGGTGGCGTGCGACAGCTCATCATGTTCCACGCCGAGGGCATCTCGTCGCTCGATCCGGTGACCGGCAAGGTGTACTGGGAGATCGAGCACCGCGTGCAGATGGGGATCGTGGTGGCGACGCCGGTGCAGAGCGGCCAGCATCTCTTCTTCACCTCGCAGTATGGCGGCGCGCGGATGCTGCAGCTCGATGACAGCAAGCCGGCGCCACGCATTCTCTGGAGCGGCCAGGGGGAGCAGGATCCGGGTTTGAATCACGACACGCCGGACACGCTGAACTCGGTGATCGGCACGCCGGTCATCGACGGCGACTACGTGTACGGCCTCGACAACGACGGCCAGCTCCGGTGCCTGGAAGCTCGCGACGGGCAAGCAGCTCTGGAAGACGGATGCGGTCCTGAAGGAGCACGCGATGTACGGCACGGCCTTTTTCGTCAAGCAACGGCAACCGCTACTTCATCAACAACGACCGCGGCGAGCTCGTCATCGCCACGCTTTCGCCGGACGGTTTCGAGGAGATCAGCCGCGTCAAGCTGATCGAGCCCACGCATCCCTACGTCCGGCGCCGGCAGCTGTCCAACGTGCTCTGGTCGCACGCCGCGTACGCCAACCGGCACATCGTCGTCCGCAACGACAACGAGATCGTGCGCTTCTCGCTCGCGAAAACTCCGTAGCCGGACATGCCGCGTTCATCCCTCTTGCGGGTCATCGTCTTCGCGCTGGCCGCGGCCGGCGGCGTGCGAGGAGTTCTCACCGGGTTCGCTCAGGCACCGCCGGCAGCGCGAACGACCGTCGTGCTGAGCGATCTGCACATGGGGCCCGGGCGCGCGCAGCCGGCGAGTGGCATCCCTACGAAGACTTCAGGTGGGCGTCGGAGTTCGCGGCGTTTCTCACGACAGTCGATACGGAAGGACGCGGGCGCGACGATCTCGTGCTGAACGGCGACACGTTCGAGCTGCTGCAGTCGGCCACGGCGACTGCGCAGGCGGACAGCCGCGGCGGGCTGCACGGAGGCCGAGGCGCTGGCGCGGTTGGAGCGCGTGCTGACGGCGCACGCCGCGGAGATCGAAGCTCTTGCGGCGTTCGCCCGGGCCGGGATCAACCGGTCGTGATTCGTGCCTGGCGATCATGATGCCGCGCTGCTGCTTTCCCAGCGGTCGGCCGCCGCCTCCGTCGACGCTTGCGGCGCCGCGACGGCGCGGGTCGAGATCGCGACCGCAGGGTACTGGGTGTCGGCGGACGGCCGCTGGTCGCCGAGCACGGGCATCAGATCGGGTCGAGCGCGCATCGGTTCGACGCCTGGCCCGCCGTTCGGTCGCCGCGGCGGCACGCACGCGCGTCGCGCGCCCCTGGGGTGAGCAGGCCGTGCAGGGCCTCTACAACCGCCTCGAGAGCGCTATCCGATCGTCGACAACGTCGCGCAGTCCGGCGCGGCGTCAAGTACGCGCTCGCGGCAGACCCGGCGCTGGACGTCGCCGCCCAGGCGCCTGCAACTGCTCCGCTATTTCCTGCTCATGACGCCGTGGCAGCAGTTCCGGATGGAGCTCGACGGCGGCGAAGTCCAGCCGCCGGGGTGGGACCTCGGCGCGATACGCGGGCGCAGGGCGCCGCGTTCCTGGTCGTCGGCGCTGCCCGACGACGACCCGTTCAAGCCGGTCGCCGCAGAGGCGCTCGCCCAGGGCCGCCTCGCAGAGCTCGCCAAGGCGTTGACCGACGACGAGGTGCTGGCGATGTGCGACTACCGCGCCGCGGTGCGGCGCGCGCGCCGGCGCTTCGAGCCCGTCGTGTCGCAGTTCGCGCCTCGGGGCCCGGTCGTCACCGAGTGTCCGCGGACGCCGGACACTCGGGGTGCGGTGTTCGATTACTTCTGGCGGTCGCGCGACCGCTCGTTCGGCCGCCATCTCGAAACCGTAGCGGCGCGCCTGCCCGGCGAAGGCCGTCCCGGCAGTCTTCGTTCACGGCCACACGCACCTGCCCGATCGCGCGCAGTCCAACGCCAACATGATCAGCGGCGGCCTGCTGACGATTCCGATGGAAGGCTTCTCCCCCGTTCGCGGTGCGCTCACGCCCGTGGTGATCAACGGCGGCGCATGGCAGCGCACGATCACGCCTGTCCAGCTCGACCGGATGCAGGCAGAGCGTGGCGTGGGCATGGACGCCGTCCTGCGCGAGACTCAACCCGAGCAGCTCCCCGCCTGTTACGGATTCGTGCTCATCCCGCCCTACACCGACGCCCCGGCACCGAGCGTCCGCTACTGGCGACAACCGGCCGGCGGCAACGGCTCGATCGCCGGCAACTGCGGAGGGAGTTAACGGAGAAGACGGAGCCAACGGACTTCACACGGAGCAACGGAGACACGGAGACAACGTCTGTCACGGCCAGCGGCCGGCTTTGCCGGCCTTTCGCTCGACCGCTGCGCATCGGGTGGAAGCACCTTGCGAGCTGGGTTTGTGCTTCCACCCGGTGCGCAACGGTCGAGCGTCCGCGAAGCGGGCTGGCCGTGTCAGACAACTCCCTCTAATCCGCCGAACCGACCTGAAGGGCCTCCGCGTCTTCGTGTCTCCGTGTGAGATCCGTTCCCTCCGTCTTCTCCGTGCGCTCCTTGAGTTATGATTCGCCCCGCCCCAGGAGGTCGCCAGCCGTGAGAGTCCCCGTCAGCATCACCGTCAACGGGCGGCGTTTCAATCGGGAGGTCGAACCCCGTCAACTGCTCGTGCACTTCATCCGCGACCTCGGTGGGATGACCGGCACCAAGGTCGGATGCGACACGAGCCAGTGCGGCTCCTGCACCGTCCTCATCGACGGCGTCGCGGTCCGATCGTGCACCTGCCTCGCGGTGCAGGCGGACGGCGCATCGGTCACCACCATCGAAGGGCTGGCGCCGGCGGCAGCGGCTGGCGGAGGGCTGCACCCGATCCAGGAAGCCTTCTGGAACAAGCACGGGCTGCAGTGTGGTTTCTGCACGCCGGGCATGATCATGGCGTCGCACGAGCTGCTGAAGCACAACCCGTCGCCCACAGACGATCAAATCCGCCACGGGCTCGAAGGCAACATGTGCCGCTGCACGGGCTACCAGAACATCGTCCGCGCGGTCCGCGAAGCGGCCGCCGTCATGGGAGGGAAGTAACCCATGAGCACCCGCATCTTCGGCTCGGGGATCCGGCGGCGTGAGGATCCACGGCTCATCACCGGTGTGGCGACCTACACCGACGACTTCGTCCTTCCCGGCATGGTGCATGCCGCGATGCTGCGGAGCCCGCACGCGCATGCCCGCATCCGGCGCATCGACGTGGATGCCGCGAAAACGCGCGCCGGGCGTGCTCGCCGTCTACATCGGCAAGGATGTGGCCACCGCCCTGAAAGCCGTGCCCTGCGCGTGGCTGCTGCCCAACGCGAACCTCAAGATCGCCGTCTATGAGGCGATCTGCACCAGACCGTTCGTTACGTCGGCGACATCGTCGCCGTCGTCGTTGCGGACACGCCATATCAGGCCTACGACGCGCTCGATCTCATCGTGGTCGACTACGAGGCGTTACCGTCGGTGACCGATCCCGAGCTGGCGCTGAAGGCCGGCCAGCCGCAGCTGCATGCGGACGTTCCCAACAACGAGGCTTTCCACTGGGTGTGCGCCGGCGGCGACATCGACGCTGCGTTCAAGAACGCCGAGGTGGTGGTCAAGGAACGGATCATCCAGCAACGCCTGATTCCGAACGCGATGGAGCCTCGCGCGGCCCTTGCGCAGTGGAGCGGGGCCTCCGGCGAGCTGACCGTCTGGAATACGACGCAGAATCCCCACATCCTCAGGTTCCTGAGCTCTGTGGTCACCGGCGTCCCGGAAGACAAGCTGCGGGTGATCGCGCCCGAGGTCGGCGGCGGCTTCGGCAGCAAGATCGCCGCGTACCCGGCCGACTTCGTCACGATGTTCTGCGCGATGAACCTGGGCCGCCCCGTCAAATGGAATGAGACGCGCAGCGAGAACTTCCAGGCCACGACGCACGGCCGGAATCACGTGCAGGAAGTCGAACTCGCGGCGAAGAAGGACGGAACCATTCTGGTTTGCGCGCCACGTCCTGGTCCGGCATGGGCGCGTACCTCTCCGACTGCGGCACCGGGGATCCCGACCATCCTGCACGGCCTGATGCTCTCCGGCGTGTACAACGTGCCGGCGATCAAGGAAGACGTCTACGGCGTCTACACGAACGGCACGCCGGTCGAGGCCTATCGCGGTGCGGGCCGCCCCGAAGCCACGTTGATGATCA
>CAVQFD010000004.1:0-759609 GCA_963711795.1 uncultured Acidobacteriota bacterium
AGGCGGCGTTTCCCTACGCCGATCTGGTGGAGACCAATCACCGGCGATCCCGAAAGGACTTCGAGTACGAATTGCTCGACACCGGCGTCTTCAAGGACGACCGATACTTCGACGTCTTCGTGGAGTACGCGAAGGGCGGCGCCGAGGACATCCTCGTCACGATCACGGCGGCCAACCGGGGACCGGAAGCCTGCCGAACTGCACCTCCTGCCGACGCTGTGGTTCCGGAACGACTGGTCGTCGTGGATCGCCGAATCCAACCGGGCCGCGCAGAAGCCCACTCTCCGGCAGGTCGAGGCACCGGCAGGCGCGAGTGCGGTGACGGCAGCGCATCCCGCGCTCGGTGAGTTCGTCTTCGCCTGCGATGGCAACGTGCCGCTGCTGTTCACCGAGAACGAGACCAACCACGAGCGACTCTTTCCGGGGCAGAAGAACGAGAGCGCGTACGTGAAGGACGGCATCAACGACTGCGTCGTCGACGGCAGGCAGGATGCCGTGAACCCCGGCAGGCAGGGCACGAAGGTCGCGGCACATTACAAGGTCACCGTCGGCGCCGGTCAATCCGAGGTGATTCGCGTGCGCCTCTCGAGCGCTTCTCCGAACCAGAGGCCACTCTTCGGAAAGTCGTTCGACGATGTCTTCGCCGCCAGGCGTCGTGAGGCCGACGAGTTCTACAAGTCGGTCACTCCGCCATCCGTGAGTGAGGATGCGGCCAACGTCATGCGCCAGGCCATCGCCGGCATGCTGTGGAGCAAGCAGTTCTTCTTCTTCGATGGCGACAACTGGCTCGACGAGCACAACTCCAACCCACTTCATCACGGCTATCGCGACTGCCCGGAACTCGGAGTGGTTCCACATGCTGAACCAGGACATCATCTCCATGCCCGACAAGTGGGAGTACCCCTGGTACGCGGCCTGGGACCTGGCCTTCCACACGCTGCCGCTGGCGGCCGTCGACCCCGACTTTGCCAAGCAGCAGCTCGAGATGATGCTCCACCCGGGTCCTACCTCCATCCCAACGGTCAGATCCCGGCCTACGAGTGGAACTTTAGCGATGTGAACCCACCGGTCCACGCCTGGGCCACCCTGTTCCTCACCCGCACCGAGAAGGCCCTACGCGGCGAAGATCCACATCGACTTCCTGAAGTCGTCCTTCCATAAGCTCCTCCTCAATTTCACCTGGTGGGTCAACCGCAAGGACCGCTTCGGCAGGAACGTGTTCGAGGGCGGCTTCCTCGGCCTGGACAACATCGGCGTCTTCGATCGCAGCGCGCCGTTTCCCACCGGCGGGCACCTGGAGCAGGCGGACGGCACGGCGTGGATGGCCCTCTTCAGCCAGAACCTGCTGGAGTTTGCGGTTGAACTTGCCTTCCCACGACCGCACCTACGAGAACATGGTGTTCAAGTTCGTCGAGCACTTCACCTACATCGCCGCTGCCATGAACCGCTCGGGCGAGGACGGCATGTGGGACGAGGAGGACGGCTTCTACTACGACGTGCTGCGGCTCCCCGACGGCAGCGCCTCGCGGCTCAAGGTGCGTTCTCTGGTGGGACTCCTCCCTTTGTGTGCCACCACCGTGATCGAAAAGGAGCAGCGGGAGCGCGTGCCGAGTGCGATGGGTTACGTGCAGGAGCGGTTGCGCCGAAACTCCGAACTGTTGGCGACGATGCACCCGACCGGTCCGGGTCATCTCGGCGTGGCCGAGCGGGGGCTGATGGCGCTGGTCAACCCGGACCGGCTCCGCCGCATTCTCACGAAAATGCTCGACGAAAACGAGTTTCTGGGACCCCACGGCATCCGCTCAATCTCGAAATTTCACGAGCGGCACCCGTATGTCTTCCTTGTCAACGGCCAGCAGCATCGCGTGGACTACCTGCCGGCCGAGTCCGACACCGGCATGTTCGGGGGCAACTCCAACTGGCGAGGCCCGGTCTGGATGCCGGTGAACGCGCTCATCATCCGGGCGCTGCAGAACTTCTACTTGTACTACGGCGACACCTTCAAGATCGAATGCCCCACCGGTTCCGGCCGGCTGATGAACCTCTTCGAGGTGAGTAAGGAAATCGCCGACCGGCTCATCGGGACCTTTACCCGCGACGAACACGGCCGGCGTCCGGTCTACGGCGGTATCGAGAAGTTCCAGACCGATCCCCATTGGCGCGACTACATCCTCTTCTACGAGTACTTCCACGGCGACAACGGCGCCGGGTTGGGCGCCAGTCACCAGACTGGCTGGACGGGGCTCGTCGCCACGCTCATTGAGCTCTACGGGTCCCTGGATGCCAGGCACGCACTGGACGTGGGCAAGCAGGCTGTGTTCGCCCAGGGCGTCAAAGACGGCGCAAGGCGGCGCGCGGTGGCCAGACCCGCGATGGAGGTGTGATGAAAGACGAACACCCCGGCGGACCAGGTCGGGATCGGCGCCGACCTAATGCCTGGTCAGGAGAAATCGACGATGAAGGTGCTGGGGTTGCGGTCGTTGGCGAACGGCCTGCGGATCGCAGTGCTCTCGACGATGCTGCTGAGCGGAAACGCTACCGTCGCTGCGCAGACGCCGCCGCCGTCTCCGGCGGACAGCGGGACGCCGGGACCCGCGCACGCCTCGCCCGAGGTCCAGACGCCCGTAAAGAAGGAGTCGTTCGAGGAAAAGTGGCTCTCGTTCGGCAATAGGGCGATCAGCGCGACATGGGGCTGGATGCTGATGCTCGACGGCCTCGCCATGACGCAGGACATCGGCAACGAACAGCAGGTCGGCCACGTTCCAGCGAAAGGGGAGCCCCGCGCCGATCGGTTCTATATGGGAGGGCAAATCAAGTTTCCAAAGCCGTGGAGCTACTTCGTCGGCACCAACTACAACGGCCTGGACGCGGAGCCTGGAGCCAAGTTTTCCTGGATGGACATCTCCGTGGACATCCCGCTCACATCGTGGCTGGGCAACATAAAGATCGGGCGGCAGAAGGTCGGGTTGTCCCAGGAGTGGATCATGCCCGGGGCTGACTGGATCTTCATGGAGCGCAGCGGGATGGCCAATGCGTTCATCCCGCAGCGCAACATCGGCCTGCGACTGCATCGATCGTTCGCCAACGGCCGCGCGACGTATTCGCTCGGCGCGTTCAACGACTGGTTCGTCAACGACCGCTCGATGTCGGCAAACGGGAATCAATACACCGGCCGGTTTGAGTATCTGCCCGTCGATCGCGACGAGGATCAAACCGTCGTGAGCCTGGCGACCGGGGTCTATTACAAAGAGAAGATCGAGGGGGCACTCCAGTACCGGAGCCGGCCGGAGGCCAATCAAGCTCCGTACTTCGTAGACACCGAGAAGTTCGCGGCCAATCACTCCACGACGGCACAGTTCGAGGTGATGGCGATGAAGGGGCCGACCCAGGTGTTCGGCGAGCTGATGCTGACACCCGTTGACGCGCCGACCGTGGGCAACCCGTTCTTCCACGGCGGGTTCGTGGGGGCGTCCCATTTCCTGACCGGCGAGCGCCGGACCTTCAACCGTGAGGACGGACACTACGTGGGCAAGTTCGTGCCGCGCTCACCATTCGGCTTTGGCCACGCCGGGCTCGGCGCATGGGAGGTGTCCGGGCGGTATTCGCGCGTCGATCTCACCGATGGGGCGATCGACGGCGGGGTGATGACGAGGTTGACCGGCGCCATCTCCTGGTATCCGGAGGAGCACTGGCGGATCGAGTTCAATTACGGCCGCGGCGTCCTGGATCGAAGCGGACAGCAGGGACACTTCAATGTGTTCCAGGGGCGTGCCCAATTCGGATTTTGACGGCATGCCGACAGGATGGCCCGCCGAGAGTCCACTGCCACACGTCAACCCTCAGGCCGACGGCGCCAGCAACCTCGAGTGCTTGCGACGGGCGGCCGTCTAGCAGCAGAGACGGAATGACAAATTCTACGTTTTCAACGACACTACGACGCGTGGCGCCGGCCGCCATTCCCTGGGCGCTTGAGGCGGATGCCGCCGCTTTCTGAACGACAGCTATGAACGCGACTGAACCCACCGTCCACATCGTGGACGATGATGCGTCCTTTCTTGCGGCGACCTCGCGGCTGCTTCGGGCGAGCGGGTTTGCGGTCAAGACGTTCGGGTCGGCGGGCGACTTCCTCACGCAACGAGCGGAGGATGCGCCAGGCTGCGTGCTCGCCGATGTGCGGATGCCCGGCATGAACGGACTCGAGCTGCAATCGGCGCTTGCCCTGTCATCCAATCCGCTGCCGATTCTGTTCCTCACCGGGCACGGCGACATCCCCTCGAGCGTTCGCGCGATGCGCGACGGGGCGGAAGACTTTCTCGAGAAGCGGGCGGCGAAGGCGGACCTACTCGAAGCCGTGAGGCGCGCCCTCGCCCGCGACGCGCGGGAACGCGAGGCGCGTAACCGGCAACGTGAATTGCGCGCACGCTTCGGAAAGCTCACCGCACGGGAGCTCGAAGTACTTGGCCATGTGGTGCGGGGCCAACTCAACAAGCAGATCGCCGGCGACCTCGGCATCCACGAACGGACCGTGAAGCTCCATCGCACCGCAATCACCACCAAACTGGGTGTGCAGTCAGTCGCCGAGCTCACGCTACTGACCGATGAGGCGGGCCTCCTCGGCGAGCCGAAGCCAGCCTCCCCTAAGGGCAGCAGTTAATTTCGCTGCCGACTCGGACCTTCCCCTAAGGGCAGTGGCGGGGTTCTTCTCGCTCCCTTAAAGTGCCGAGAGTCTGTAATCCAATGGGAAACCCGGCATGTGACAGGCGATCGGCCTGTGCATGCCTTCAGCCGGGACACGCGGCCAGTGAAGAGGAAATCGATGAAGACGTACTGCACGCACGCCGGGGCTTGTCGCAGCATTGTCGGGCTACTTGTCGCGGTGGCTGCCATGGCCTGCTCTGGTGGAAACGAAACGGCGCCGCCGGCGAGCGCGGCGGCCACACCGGCGGCCGTCCCGTCGGCGACTGATGACGCGCCGATTCCCCCACGACGTCGCCGTACGATGCCCTCCCGGAACCCGTGCGGTTGGCGATGGACGAGCCGTTCACCGGCGATTTCGATGCGCTGGTCGCGCGGCGTTCGATTCGCGTGGCCGTGACCTTCAACCGCACTCACTACTTCATCGACCAGGGGCAGGAGCGGGGGCTGACCTTCGAGACCCTGAAGCTGTTCGAGAAGGATCTGAACGACGATCTGAAGACCGGTAACCTCAAGGTGCACGTGGTGATCGTGCCGATGTCTCGCGATCAGCTGTACCCCGCCCTTGCGAGCGGCAAGGCAGACATGGTCGCTGCCATGGTGACCGTCAGACCCGAGTTGGAGAAGCTCGCGGCCTTCTCGGAGCCGACGCGTACCAACGTGAGCGAGGTGGTCGTCACCGGGCCAGGCGCGCCACCGATCGCCACGGTAGACGATCTCTCCGGGCAGGAGGTGTTTGTCCGCAAGGGAAGCATTTATGAGGAGAGCCTGATCACGCTGAACGACCAACTGAAGACGCGCGGCAAGCCCCCGGCCGTGTTCGTCGAGGCCCCCGCCGTCCTCGAGGACGATGACGTGCTCGAGATGGTCAATGCCGGCCTCGCGCCAATCACCATCGTGGACGACTACCTGGCCGCCTTCTGGAGCAAGGTGTTCACCGGTATCAAGGTGCACACGGACGTCACAGTGCGGTCCGGAGGCAACCTGGCCGTCGCGTTTCGCAAAGAGAATCCCAGGCTCCGAGAGGTCGTCAACACGTGGCTCAAGAAGCACGGCAAGGGCGACGGCTTCCGGAACACCGTCGAACGTCGCTATCTCGACAACGTCAAGTACGCGAAGAACGCCGCGTCCGATGCCGAGCGCCGGAAGCTCGATGCGGTAGTCGAGCTATTCAAGAAGTACGGGCGCAGTACAACCTCGACTACCTGCTGATGGCGGCGCAGGGGTACCAGGAATCGACGCTGGATCAGGACGTCAAGAGCCCAGTGGGCGCGATTGGTGTGATGCAGGTCATGCCCCCGACCGGGAAGGAATTGAACGTCGGCGACATCACCGAGGTCAACGCCAACATCCATGCCGGCGTGAAGTACATGCGGTTCATGATGGACCAGTATTACAAGGATGATCCCATGGACCCGTTGAACAAGGGTCTGATGACGTTTGCGTCCTACAACGCCGGACCGGGACGGATCAGGCAACTGCGGCGCGAGACGGAAAAGAGGGGGCTCGACCCCAACGTGTGGTTCGGCAACGTCGAGCGCATCGCCTCGGAGCGGATCGGCCGCGAGACGGTTACCTACGTCAGCAACATCTACAAGTACTACATCACATACCGCCTGCTCACCGAGCAGCTGGAGCGACGCAACGCGGCGAAGGCGGAAGTCCTGAAACGCGAGTGAACCCCCTCCGCCAGGCGAGGTGACCAGAGATGGCTGCGCTCGGCTGCGGCAGTCTCAGCGCCACCCTGATCAGACAAAGAGACAAGGAGGAACGAGACGATCGCGGTAATCTGGACCTTTCGTACCTGCGCTATATCGGCCGGCAATGGTTCGCACACAGCTCGGCGTCGTGATTTCGATCGGCTGGTCCTACTAGAACCCGCGTCCGAGAGGGATGAGAGGGTGTTGCGATGATGTCTGGTTCTCGCATTTGTGCCGTCGGCATCGTCATGTTGCTGCTGATCGGTACCCAGCGGGCCCGGGCACAGCAGGATCCCACCGGCGCCGAAGGCCCCGGGAGCACCTATGCCAGCTTGCGACCGCAGCAAAAGCGGCTGATCGACGACTGGTTCACGCGGTTGAACGCGGTCGTCAAGAAGCCCGTCGACCCGGCCGAAGGCTATGAATACCTGCCGCTGTCGACGCGGACGACGTTCAACGCGGTCACCCACGCGCTGCTGATGACCAGGCTCACGGACAGTGCCGGCCAGAGCCTCTCGGATTCAGCCATCGAGCTGGTGGACAAGATAGACGATGCCGCCGGCCAGATTCTGGGCTCGAGAGGCGACCGGCAGTTCAGGATCTACGTCCAGATGAAGCCCGGTGCGTTGGAGCTGCTCAGCCGGAGCAAGGAGTTCTCCCGTTCCGCCGACAACACTGTCTATCACAAGGGCTACCCCATCTGCTTCCGCAGTACGGGCGGTACGCCGTCGATCCAATTCTCTCTCGCGCGTGACGCGTCCAGGGCCGACATCGATGTGGACTACCGCTCGTCCAAGTTTCCGGTGGCGCTGTTCAATGGACACCTGACCGCGTCCAATTCCGACATTCGCGCCACTGGCAACGATGCGAAGCACAACCAGCAATGGTCGGGCATGCAGAACTGGTGGAGCAACCTGCTGGGCATCCCGTGGGCGGAGACGTTTCGACTGGGCGCGGAGTCGGACCGCGTCATCCCGGCCGCACCTCGACGGAAGGGTGGAAGTCCCTCGGACGCGGTCCACGACTTCTTGAGCGGCTGGCTGGTGGAGCAGAAGCCGGAGGAAGCCCTCGCCTACTTTGCCCAGCAGAGCTACGCCTGCGTGGATGTGCAGGATAAGGTGACGACCGATCGCGGCGTGGTGAGCTTCCTGCTGCTGCAACACCTGATGGCCGCGAATACGCAGATCGGGAAGATGTCGTCTCTGAGCGACGCCATCGTCGGCGTCGAGGTCAGCAGCGAACGCTTGAAGGTGATCCGGCAACAGCACCATGCCACATTCGTCTTGTACGACGTCAGAGAAGACCTGGCCGAGGAGTTCAAGTGTGTCAACCGGCTGGATTCCAGCCAGGTCTCCCCGAAAGCCCTGAAGTCCCGGTCTTTCGGCAAGTATGTCGGTGCCATGTTCACCATCAAGCAGAAACAGCAGACGGCCGCCAGGATGGTGGCGACGCTGTGGCAACGAGAAGGCGGCTACTGGAAACTGATCTCCTACGAACTTGATCCCGAAATTGATCGAAGCCGCGTCCCGGACCTTCGCGCCGTCCTCGCCGCTGACGCGCCATTGGAGTACGTGCAGGGCGACGGGGCCATGGTCAAGGCCGCCTCGAGTTTCATGAGAGAGTGGCTGGTCAGGAAGAATGTCGAGAGAGCCCTCGAGTACGCCGCCCCCGAGTCCCTCGCGTGCGTCACGCTGTACCGTGCGGACGAGGTTCCGGCCCCGTCGACGCCCGAGGCGGCTCGCCAACTGCTGAAGGAGGGCATGGCGAGCGCGGCGGAAGCGATCGGCTCGGTGAGGCGGCTCGATGGCGCGATCGTCGCCCCGGAGGTTCATCACCAGGCGTTGAAACTGGTGAAGCACGCTGAGGACGCAGCGTTTGTCGTGGCCTCGCTCCCTGAATCCATGGGCGTGGCTGCTGACTGCGGGCGCCGCAGACCCGATGGGGACCCGGATTTCAGCGCCGCCACGGCGACCGGCTACGGCACCTATTACGCCGCCGGCTTCAACTTCAGCAACGGCAACATGGATCCCGCGACGCTATGGACGGTCTGGCGCAACGTGAACGGCTCGTGGAAGGTCGTGTCGTATGCGCTGCTCAGTCCCTAGCGATGGACAAAGAGGAGTGCCAGCCATAGGACAGGAGAGGCGAGCCGACGCTCAACCAAAGTGGCGCCGGGCGAAGGCTCGGCCAGAGCCGGTCTTCAGGTACCGTTCGAATTGTGCGGCGACAGATTGATCAGCGAACTCCATTGAGACCAACAGCCGCCAGGGACGATAGGTTGAAGTGTGGAGTGAGTGACCCTGATTGTGGAGTGTGAGTCGGCGTGCGACATCCGACGTCAGCCCGACGTAGTGGCGTTCGGGATTGCGCTCACTCCGCAGCACGTAGACAAAATGGCGCAAAGCACGCATCGATCTACGGTGCCAAGACCAGAGTACCAAATCCACGGGAATGGCGAGGGCGGCTTGCTTTTCGTGCAGACTTCGCGCGGGCTGACTCGCTGGTTGACCAGTGCCGTCCGCCTTCGCGCCTGACGGCGCTACGGCGTGACAGACTTCACGCGACTTGACTCGCTGGTTAACCAAGACGAAGCTCGCCGAAGGCGAGCGAAGTCTGGAGGCGGCGGGAGTCGAACCCGCGTCCGAAAGCAGGTCCTCGAAGGACTCTACATGCGTGTCCGTTTCTGTTTTCTCGTACCCGGCGTGGAGAAACGGCTAACAACCGCCAGGTACCAGACCCGGTAAAGTCTCACGGTCGGACGCCGAGCCGCCATCCGACCGCCAGCCTGTTTTATGGCGTCTGGCCCCCAACCACCAGGCGAGGTCGGGGCAGACGCTCACAGCCTAATTAGGCTGCGAGAGCGTACTGAGTATCCGCAGTTAACGGATGTTCCATCGGTTTTACGAGTCAATGGAGCTCGGCATGCATCCCGCGATTCTCTGTCCCCGTCGAAGCCGTGTCGCCCCCGTGAGGTTGGACCGATAGGCACAATACACCCTGGTCCAAGGTCGAGCCGCGAAGACCTCTATTGTACGGTCGCCCGCAGGTGTGGTCAAATAACTGCAACTGCTGGAGTTAAAATCAATCAGGCATGCCCTCTCACGACCACCTGCGCAAGACCGTTGATTCGATGGCCGACCGGCTGCGGGAGGAGTTTGCCCGCGAGCTGAGCGTCGCGGTAGGGGAAGCGCAGGCCGAAGCCGATTCTCAACGCGAAAGCGCCGTGGCCCAGGCGGCCGCCGACGCCCGCTCGGCCGCGGAAAAAGAAGCCGCGGCGCGCCTCGCCGCCGAGGTGGTGTCGACACAGGAACGCTCTCTGGCCGCCGGTCGTGCCGAAGGCTTTGCCGCCGGTCGCGCGGAAGGAGTTGCCGAGGGGCACGCCGCGGGCCACGCGGAAGGGATGTCCCGGGGACGTCAAGAGGGCCTGGCCGAAGGCCTCCAGCATGGCCTTTCCGAAGGGCGGCAGGAGGGGCTGAAAGAAGGCCTGGAACGCGGCACCGCCGACGGGCGCGCGCAGGGTCTGGCGACCGGACGGGAAGAGGGTCGTATCGCTGGCCGGGAGCTCGGTGTCGCCGAGGGCCTTACAGAAGGTTACGCCGCCGGCCAGCAGGAAGGCTACGCGCGAGGGAAGCGCGAGGGCGTCGATGAAGGACGCCAGTCAGGCCTCGCGGAGGGACTGGCGGAAGGCAAGAATACAGGCCTGTCCGAGGGTCGCGCCGCTGGCCTCGCTGAAGGCCGCGAGGCGGGTCTGGCCGAGGGTCGCAAGTCGGGTCTCGCGGAAGGTCGTGAAGCCGGCATGTCCGACGGCCGGAAGGCAGGTCTCGCCGAAGGCCGCGAAGCAGGTTTGGCCGAAGGCCGCGATCAGGGGCTCGCCGAGGGAAGGCAGAGCGGCCGCTCGGAAGGGTTCGTCCAGGGCCTAGAGCAAGGAAAGGTCGAAGGCCACGCGCGCGGTCTGGTGGAGGGCCTCGAGCAAGGGAAGTCCGAGGGCCACGCACGCGGGCTCGTCGAAGGCCTCGAGAAAGGCCGGGCCGAAGGACACGCTCGAGGGATCGTCGAAGGCCGCGCTCAGGGCCTCGCCGAGGGGCGCGAAGAAGGGCTGGCCGAAGGCCGCGAACACGGGCTCGCGGACGGCCGGGCGCAGGGCCTCGACGAAGGCCGCGCGCTTGGTCTCGTTGCCGGCCGCGAGGAGTCGGCTGGCAACGCGCGCATCGAAGGCGATCTGGCCGAGGCGTTTCGCGCCCTCGACGCCGCCGGATCACTTTCCGAGATTCTCGAAACGCTGCTGGCGTCGACCAGCCGCCAGGCCACCCGCGCTGCCGTGCTGCTGGCTCGTGGCACTGAACTGCGCGTCTGGCGATCAGCCGGCCTGGGTCCGGCCGATCTTCTCGAAGTTCCGCTCGACCGGACCGGGCTCCTGCGCGATGCCGTGCGAACGCACCTGACGACTTCCGCGGCCGCGTCGAACGGGCACGAGCACTCGACGCCGGAGGGGGATGACCTGCTGGCCGTGCCGATTATCCTCGGCGGCGAAGCCGTCGCTGTCGTCTACGCCGGCCAGGGCCCGGGCGAAAAGCCGGCCCCGTCCTGGCGCACGTCGGTCGAGTTGATGACGCGCCACGCCGCGCGCAGCCTCGAGGCGGTCACGGCGTTCCGCACGGCGGCGCTCGTCGCCGCTCCGGACGGCCTTTCCTCCAGGCAGGACGGTTGATGGCCCGGACGTGACAAGGTTCGTTGCCCTCCTGATCACGATTGGCGTGCTCTCGGCACAGGCCGGCGCGCAGCAGCTCGCTCCAACCACCCATCCACCGGTTCCGCGTTCGCTCGCGCAGATGTGGCTCGTTCCCGCGAATCCCGCGCGCCCGGGTTCGATGACTGTTGCGGCTGCCCTCCGTTTTGTCGACGACGAGGACTACGCCACCGCGGTTCCGCTGCTCGCTGCCGCGGCCGAGCAGCGAGGGCTGCTGGCAGACTACGCGATCTACTACGTGGGCGCGGCCGAACTGGCGCTCGGCAGGCCCGAGGCCGCGCGAGATCGCTTCCGGACGCTCGCTGAGCGACAGCCTTCCGGCTACTTGTCCGAAGCCGCCGCGCTCGGCGAGGCCGAGGCGCACATCGCGCTCGACGACCCCGACAAGGCCATCGCGATCTACGAACGGCTGACCAAGCTCAAGACGGCTGCACCCGACGATGTGTTGATGCGGCTGGCCGGTGCTGCGAAGGCGGCTGGTGACGACCAGAAGGCGGGCGAGGCGCTGGCGCGCGGTGTACTTCGAGTTTCCGCAAAGCCGTTCCGCGGCCGCGGCAGCGACCGAGTACAACGCCATGTCTGGTGTCCAGCGCCTTGCTGCCGGAAACCAGCGCTACAAGCTCGAGCTCGGACGTGCGCAGCGCCTGGCTGGCGCAAGGCAGTGGGCCCAGGCGCGCACCGCGTTCGAGCCGCTGCGGCCGTTTGCGGCGGGCGACGATCGCGAGCTCGTGACCCTTCGCCTTGCGGAGGCCGACTATTTCCAGCGCCGGTTTCGGGCGGCGGCCGACGGCCTGAAGCCGCTGCTGGGCACCGCTTCGCGGCGGGGCGAAGCGCTCTACTACTACGCTGTGGCGGTACGCGCGCTCGGCCGGCACGCAGAGTACCTCGATCTGGTCAGGCGCATCGCCGCCGAGTTCCCGACCGAGAGCTGGGCGGAAGAAGCGCTGAACAACCTCGCGACGCACTACATCCTCGAGGACGCCGACGATCAGGCCGACGTCGTGTTCAGAGAGATGTACGACAAGTACCCTCGCGGCCGTTACGCCGAGCGCGCTGCCTGGAAGGCAGGCTGGCGCGCGTTCAGGACCCGCCGCTTCGCGGAGACGGTCAGAGTACTTCGAGCGAGCGGCGGCGGATTTTCCGAGGTCCGACTACCGTCCCGCCTGGATCTACTGGACCGGCCGCGCCCACGAGGCGCTGGGCCAGCGGCCCCTGGCCGAAGCACGGTATTCACTGACCGTGACGGACTACCAGAACTCGTACTACGGCCGCCTGGCGACGAGCCGCACGAAGGAGCGGCGCCTGCCGCCTGGTATCCAGTCGGAGGAAGGGGAGGCTGCCGTTGCGCCCCCGCCGAACGAGCTGACCATCCGGGCGCTGCTCGAGATTGGCCGCTATCAGGATGCGTTGAACGAACTCGCCTACGCGCGGCGGTATTGGGGGGATTCGCCGGTCATCCAGGCGACGTCGGCCTGGGCCTCCCAGCAGCTCGGGCCGTCGAAGACCGGGACCGACCGCTTCAACCTTGTGCGCGGCGGGATCAACACGATGCGTCGCGCCTATCCGCAGTTCATGGCGGCTGGCGGAGACGAATTGCCGCGCGCGGTGCAGCTGGTGATCTTTCCGTTGACGTACGCGGACCTCATCGCCAAGTACTCGGCGGCCAACGGTCTCGATCCGTACCTGGTGGCCGCCCTGATGGTGCAGGAGTCCACCTTCGTGCCGGATATCCGATCCTCGGCCGGCGCCGTCGGGCTGATGCAGCTCATGCCGGCCACGGGACGGCGCTACGCGCGCCAGCTCAAGCTGCCGTACTCGGCCAACCTGCTGAAGAACCCGGAAGCCAACATCAGGATGGGAACAGCCTACCTGGCCGACAAGATCAAGGAGTTTGGCCAGGTCCACCTGGCGCTCGCGAGCTACAACGCGGGCGAATCGCCTGTACGGGAGTGGATGGCCGAACGGCCCGGCCTCCCGCGCGAGGAGTTCATCGACGATATCCCCTACCCGGAGACGCAGACCTACGTCAAGCGCATCCTCGGCACGGTGGCGGACTATCGGCGGCTCTATCCTGGGGTTTTTGAGTAACTGACACCGTCGGTTCAAAGTTCAGGGTTCAACGTTCAAGGTGCGGGTTCTGAGTTCTGGGTTCTGGGTTAACTGGGTGCTAAGAACTTGGTGAACTGAGCGCACAACCAGCACCTTGAACGTTGAACTCTGAACATTGAACGGGCACGTATGTCCAAGTTAACCGGTTCCAAGAAAGCGACACAGTTCACCGAGTCCGTGATCCGCGAGATGACGCGGCTGAACCAGCGGTACGGCGGCGTCAACCTCTCGCAGGGGTTTCCTGATTTTCCGGCGCCGGACGTAGTGAAAGAGGCCGCCTGCGCGGCCATCCGTGCCGACGTGAACCAGTACGCCGTCACCTGGGGTACCCGCGCGCTGCGCGAAGCGGTCGCGCGCGAGTTTTCGCGGCGCTATGGCGTGCCTGTCGATGCGGATGAACAGGTCACCGTCTGCTGCGGCGCCACCGAAGCGATGATGGCCACCATGATGGCCATCATCGATCCAGGCGACGAGGTCGTGATCTTCGAGCCGTTCTACGAAAACTACGGTCCCGATGCCATCCTGTCTGGCGCGACGCCGCGCTACGTACGTCTCGTGCCGCCGGAGCCGTCTGCAGGACCGGACGCGACGTGGACGTTCGATCCGGACGAGCTGGCGGCGGCCTTCAGCGAGCGGACCAAGGCGATCATCCTCAACACACCCAACAACCCGACGGGGAAGGTGTTCACCCGCGACGAGCTCGAGACCATCGCCGTGCTCTGCAGGAAGTGGGACGCAATCGCGATTTCAGACGAGATCTACGAGCACATCATCTACGACGGCGTCGCCCACGTGCCGATTGCGTCGATTGAAGGGATGTCCGATCGCACGGTGACGATCAACAGCCTGTCGAAGACCTACAGCGTTACAGGTTGGCGCGTCGGCTGGACGATCTCTCCGCCCTCGCTCACGGGCGCCATCCGCAAGGTTCACGATTTCCTGACGGTGGGGGCTGCAGCGCCGCTGCAGGAAGCCGGTGTCGTCGCTTTGGGCGTGCCCGATTCATACTACGCGAGCCTCGCGGAGAGCTACCGCCGGCGGCGCGACCGGCTGGTCGGCATCCTCGAACGCCACGGCTTCCACTGCTACAAGCCGAGCGGCGCGTACTACATCATGACCGACATCGCGCGCTTCGGCTTTTCAGACGATGTGACGTTTGCCAGGCATCTTGTGAAGGAAGTCGGCGTGGCGGCCGTGCCGGGAAGCAGCTTCTACCGAAACGCCGAGGCGGGCCGCACCAAGCTGCGATTCTGTTTCTGCAAGAAGGACGAGACGCTCGACGAGGCCGATCGGCGGCTCACCCGCCTTGTCCCCGCTCACGCAAAAATACACTAGCGTGGAACTTCGGCGTGGTTGATCAGTATCTGGCAACCACCCCGAAGTAGATGCCTTCGAGCACGAACGATCCGGAATCGCGATCGAGGAGCAGGCCGACATCGAACGATCGGTAGCCGAGTTGTGCCCCGACGTTGCGGTTGAAGTTGAACGTACCGTAGATATCCAGGTCGGCGAAGTGGCCGTCGTACCGCTCGGAAATATCAGGAATCTGGATGCCGCTCAGCTCACCAGTGATCGAAATGTTCGGAATGAAGTAGTAGCGGCCGATGCCTCCGATGGCTGGGATGGGCGCCGCGACCTGCACGTACTCCCGCGTGACCACGGCATCCAACTCGGCGTGGATGTCCATGTACTTGGCTTCCACGAGCAAACCCACGAAGCCCCAGTTCCTGGCGAGGAAATCGAACTCGTAGCCAAAACGGTACGCATTCCACTGGAGCGAGGACTCCACGGGCAGGCCGACGCGGTACCGCTGCCCGTTGAAGATGATCTCGCGTACGAGGATTGTGTCCTGTTCGTAGTGGAGCGGCACGTACTGGAAGCGAAACTTGTGCTTGCGGCCTGTCTTCAGAACTGCCTGCAGCGCAGACATCCGGCGGTCCTGGAGGCCTAGATCCTTCTTGAAGTCGATGACGGTGCCCAGGATCCCGAGCGACTCGCTCTGAATGGACATCTCGGCGGTCGGGTTCCAGAAGCCGGCGCCGCCTTCGATGACGAAGCGCTCGCCGACCGGCTCAGGCGTCTGTGCGCCGGCGGGCGTTGCAGCTGCAAGGGACATCAGGACGAGGACGGCGAACGGCCGCAGCAGGCGAGCGTACATGGCAATAGAGGGTCGTGTGTGCCTCACGCGCAATGTCTCCGGAAAGTAGAGCTCGGCCCGCTGGGATAGGCTGTTCGCGAGAATAGCACGCCGGCCGTGCAAAGTACAGCTCCGCCGCAAGTAACTGATGAGTACGCGGCGCGTCAATTCAGGGATTCATGGATTAAGGGATTCAGGGAATCAATCCCTGAATCCCTTAATCCCTGACTCCTTGAATATCTACGCTTCCGCCGATTTGAGGGCCGGGGCCGTGCCGTTCAGCACGCCGAGGCAGCGGCGTGCCGCTGAGACGAGAATCACGACGGCGAGCCCCATCATGATGACGGTGCAGATCGAGTTCACGTACCCCTGCACGTTCAGCGCGGGATCCGGACCGATCGCCTTCGGCCAGTAGTTGTCACGCACGTTCAGGAACCCGGCCGTGAGCGTCGTCGTGGCGACGAAGCAGAGCGGGACGAAGGTCACCCACATGTACTTCGCCCGGCCGAGGTTGATCAGGATCGTCGTGCCCACCGCCAGTGCCACGCTGGCGAGGAGCTGGTTGGCGACACCGAACATGGGCCAGATCATGTCGATGCTGCCCGTCCAGATGAAGTAGCCCCACGCCAGGCAGATGACGCCGGTCGAGATGAGCGACCCCGGCAGCCAGTCCGGCCTGGCAAACGGTTTGTACACACGCCCGACGAACTCCTGCAGCGCAAACCTCGCCACACGTGTCCCCGCATCGATCGTCGTCAGGATGAAGAGCGCTTCGAACATGATGGCGAAGTGGTACCAGTAGGCCATCAGGCCGCGCATGCCCGGCAAACGGCTGAAGATGTCGGCCATGCCAATGGCGAGCGAGACGGCGCCGCCCGAGCGCCCGATGACGTTCTCGCCGACCTGCGACTGCAGATCCTGGAGGTGGGTCATCTGGAGCGGCACGCCGGCGGCGTCCTTGAGCGTGGCGAAAACGGCCGGCGAGGTGTTGATGGCGTAGTAGTCGCCAGGCTGGAGTGTGGTCGCGGCGACCAGCGCCATCACGCCCACGAGGCCTTCGAAGAGCATCGCCCCATAACCGATCGGCCGGATGTCGCTTTCCTTGTCCACCATCTTGGGCGTCGTGCCCGATGCGATCAGCCCGTGAAAGCCGGAAATGGCGCCACAGGCGATCGTGATGAACACGAAGGGAAACAGCGGCCCGGGGATGATGGGGCCGCCCCCGCCGATGTACTGCGAGAAGGCCGGCGCCTGGATTTGAGGGTTCACCAGCACGACGCCGATGACCAGCAGCCCGATCGTGCCGAGCTTCATGAAGGTGCTCAGGTAGTCGCGGGGCGTCAGCAGCATCCAGACGGGAAGCACGGACGCCGCAAAGCCGTACAAGGCCAGCAGCAACGTCAACTGGTGCTTGCTCAGCACGAAGTACTCGGCGAAGCTCGACGCCGCCACACGCTCACCGAGGATCACGCAGATAATCATCGCGACGATGCCGCCCCAGGTGGCCTCCGTCGTGTGTCCCTTGCGCCACACGAACATGTAGAAGCCCATGAAGATGGCGAGCGGAATGGTTGCGCCGATGGTGAAGAGCCCCCACGCGCTCTCGGCCAGCGCGTTGACCACGACGATGCCCAGGCCCGCGAGCGCGATGACGACGATAAAGATGACTGCGATCGCCGCCGTGATCCCGGCCACCGGCCCAATCTCGGTGCGTGCGATCTCGCCAAGCGATCGGCCGCCCCGCCGAGTGGAGCCCCACAGCACCGTCATGTCGTGCACGGCGCCCGCGAGGCAGCAGCCGGCCACCAGCCAGATGAACCCCGGGGCATAACCGAACTGCGCGGCCAGCGTCGGACCTACGAGCGGGCCGGCGCCCGTGATCGCCGCGAAATGGTGGCCGAAGAGGACCCACCGGGTCGTCGGGTAGTAATTATGGCCGTCGAATTTGGTATGGGCTGGGGTGACGCGTGTATCGTCGAGCACCATGACCTTGGCCGCGATGAACGCGCTGTAGTAGCGGTACACGATGGCCATGATGCAGAGGGTCGGCACCACGATGTAGAGAGCATGCATAAGGGCGGATTCTATCGCTATACTCGGTTTGGTGTCACCCTTCAGCCGCCTCCTTGCCTACCTGCAGCCGTATAGGAGCGACTTCGTCAAGGGCCTTCTCGCCGTGGTCGCCACCACCGGCATTACCCTGACCGCCCCCTGGGTTCTGCAGCAGGCCATCGACGACCTCACGCTCGGGGTCACGCGCGGGAAACTGGCCTGGTACGGGGCCCTGCTCGTTGGCATCGGCGTGGTGGGCGGGGTATTCCGCTTCCTGATGCGCCGGATTCTCACCGGGGCCTCGAGACACATCGAGTACCGACCTCCGGAACGAGTTCTTCGCCCATCTGCAGCGGCTGCCGCCGTCCTTTTTCCAGCGGCATCGGACCGGCGACCTGATGTCACGAGCCACGAGCGACTTGAACGCCGTGCGCATGATGGTCGGGCCATCTGTCATGTACTCCGCCAACACCCTGCTCGGGTTTGCTGGCGGGCTGACCTTGATGCTGGCGATCGACCCCTGGTTGACCCTGATAGCGCTCCTCCCGCTCCCGTTCGTTTCGGTTTCCGTGTACATGTTCGGGACTGCGATTCACCGGCGCTTCGAAGAGATCCAGGCGCAGCTTTCCGAGGTCAGCGCCGTCGCGCAGGAGTCGCTCTCCGGCGTCCGCGTCGTCCGCGCGTACAGGCAGGAGGCGGCGGAGCTCGCCCGCTTCAGGCGCGCGAACGAAGAGTACGTGCGCCGCAACCGCCGGCTCATCGCGCTTCAGGGCTTCTTCTTCCCCAGCATGGCGTTCTTCCTCGGGCTGGGGGCCATGCTGGTGCTCTGGCAAGGGAGCCGCCAGGTCATCCTGGGACGGATCACGGTCGGCCAGTTCGTCGCGTTCAATGCCTACCTGACGATGCTGGCCTGGCCGATGATTGCGTTTGGATGGGTCACCAACATGGTCCAGCGGGGCATGGCCAGCTGGAAGCGGATGCTCGACATCCTCGACGAGGTGCCCGCCATCCGCGACGAGGTCTCCGCCCCTGAAGCGAGCGCCGCGAGCGCGTTCGGCGGTCCCGTGCACGGCGATGTGGAGTTTCGCGATCTCAGCCTCTCGTACGGCGGCGTGCCCGTGCTGCAGCACGTGTCGGCGCGGGTGCCGGCAGGCCAGACCGTCGCGCTCGTCGGGCCCACCGGATCGGGCAAGTCCACGCTCATCAGCCTGCTGGCCCGGCTCCAGGATCCGCCGCCCGGTACGGTCTTCATCGATGGACGTGACGTACGACAGATCCCGCTGGCCGTTCTCCGGGGCGCGATTGGTTTCGTCCAGCAGGAGCCGTTTCTGTTCTCCGACACCATCGCGGCGAACATCGCGTTCGGTATCGATGCTGGGGCGGGTGGGGCGGGTAAGGCAGGTGGGGCAGGCGGGGCGGGTAGGGCAGGTGGGGCAGGCACGGCCGCCGCCAGTGAAGAAAAGTTGACAGACCCAGACCGGCAGGCGCGCATCGAGGCGGCCGCGGGCATTGCGCGGCTCGACAAGGACGTGGCGGGCTTTCCGAAGGGCTACGACACCATGGTCGGGGAGCGAGGGCTCACGTTGTCTGGCGGGCAAAAGCAACGCACGGCCATCGCACGGGCGGTCATCACCGATCCGCGCATCCTCGTCCTCGACGACGCCCTGTCCGCGGTGGACACCTACACCGAGGAAGAGATCCTGTCGCGCCTGCGCGTGGTGATGCGCCAGCGGACTTCGTTTATTGTCTCCCACCGCATCTCGACCGTGCGCGACGCCGATCAGATCCTCGTCCTCGACGCCGGCCGCATCGTCGAACGGGGTACGCACGACTCGCTGGTCGAGCGCGGCGGCATCTACGCAGACCTGCACCGGAAGCAGCTGCTCGAAGAAGAGCTGGCGGCCTCGTGATGCAGCACGACGACGAGATCCTCGGCAAGGCGTACGACGCGCGTTTGATGCGGCGCCTGCTGGTCTACCTGGTGCCGTACTGGCGGCAGGTGGCGCTGGCGGCCGCGGCCATCCTGATCGGTGCGGGGGCGGCCCTTGCGCAGCCCTACCTCGTGAAGGTGGCCATCGACGGCTTCATCGCCACGGGCGAGGTTGTCGGCCTCGGCCGGCTCGCCGCGTTGTATCTCGCTATCCTGGTCATCGCGTTCGGCGCGGAGTATCTGCAGACGTGGACCATGCAGATGACCGGGCAGCGGATCATGTTCGACATCCGCATGGCCCTGTACGGGCACCTGCAGAAGCTCGACCTGCGCTACTACGACAAGAACCCCGTGGGCCGCTTGATGACCCGGGTGACTTCGGACGTGGACGCGCTGAACGAACTCTTCACGTCCGGCGTTGTGACGATCTTCGGCGACGTGCTGACGCTTGTCGGGATCATGGTCGTCATGCTGGGCATGAACTGGCGCCTGGCGCTCGTGGCTTTCGCGGTGCTGCCGCTCATCGCGCTCGTCACCCAGTGGTTCCGAAGGAACGTCCGCGAGTCGTACCGGGTCGTTCGCGGCTGGATCGCCCGCATCAATGCCTTCCTGCAGGAAAACATCACGGGGATGGCCACGGTGCAGCTCTTCCGCCGCGAAGGGCTCAACTTTTCGCGCTTCGACGAAATCGACGCACGCCACCGGGACGCGAATATCGAGTCCATCTTCTACTACGCCGTGTTCTACCCCGCGATCGAGGCGATTGGCGCCCTGGCATCAGCGCTCATCATCTGGTACGGCGGCTGGCTGGTGACCGGTACCGCTGCGAGTCCGGAAAACGGCGACCAGGTGCTCACGCTCGGGGCGCTGGTGGCGTTCCTGCAGGTACTCGCAGCGCTTCTTCCGGCCGATCAGCGACATGTCGGAGAAGTTCAACGTCCTGCAGTCGGCCATGGCCTCGTCGGAGAGGATCTTCGGCCTGCTCGACGAGCCGGTTGCCATCAGCTCGCCGGCGGAGCCCGAGCTTCGCCCTCAGGCTGGCGGGGGACACATCCGGTTCGAGGGTGTGTGGTTCGCTTACAACCCCCCCGCGAGTCCGTCCGACTCTGCCGCCCCGGAGTGGGTGCTCAAGGACGTCTCGTTCGAAGTCCGGCCGGGCCAGCGGGTGGGCATCGTCGGCGCGACGGGATCGGGCAAGACAACCCTAATCAACTTGCTGCTGCGCTTCTACGACGTGCAGCGCGGGCGGATCACCGTCGACGGCGTCGATATCCGCCAGCTCGATCTCGCCGGGCTCAGGTCGCTCTTCAGCCTCGTGCTTCAGGACGTGCACCTGTTCTCGGGGACCATCGCGGACAACGTGCGGCTCGGGCACCAGGAGATCGACGATGCCCGCGTGCGTGCGGCGGCCCAGGCGGTCCACGCTGATCGGTTCATCGACCAGATGGCCGGCGGCTATGGCGCCGCCGTCGCTGAACGAGGATCCACCTTGTCAGTCGGCCAGAAACAGCTGCTGTCGTTCGCCCGAGCGCTGGCGTTCGACCCGAAGATCCTTGTGCTCGACGAGGCCACGTCGAGCGTCGATACCGAGACCGAGCACCTCATCCGCGATGCGCTGGCCACCCTGATGTCCGGCCGCACGACGATCGCGATTGCCCACCGCCTCTCGACCATCCAGGACATGGACCAGATTCTGGTCCTCCACAAGGGTGTCCTGCGCGAGGCCGGCACGCACCAGGAACTCCTGGCGGCACGAGGCCTGTACTTCCGGTTGTTCGAGCTGCAGTTCAGGCAGACGGAGGTCAAGACCTAGCGGCATTGCTAAGTGCTGAAGGCTAATTGCTAACTTCGTGGTTCCCCGTTCCCCGTTCTCAGTTCTCGGTTCCCCCCGCTGGCGCGAGCGGCCGCGAGGGAATGGGGTCAGGTTCAGCGCGAGGGGTCGCCGCCGGCGGCTTCGTCGCTTCCGCTCGTCGGAAGAGCCGATCCATGAAGCCCGGCGCAGTAGCCTTCGGATTCCAGCCGAGCCGCAGGACGGTAATACGCACGGACTTGCGGCCGAAGCGGAGCGCGTCGTGGCAGCTCCACATGTAAAGGTCCACCTCCCGCCCCTGGACTGCCGGTCCCGTGTCCAGGACCGAGTAGATCCCGTCGTAACTGGAGTCCGGGGAATCGATCTCGATGATCGATCCGAGCGGCAGGAGCGAGGGGTCGGCCGCGGCCACACCGGCGAGAGGCGCCACGCCCGCGGCTGTCACTGAGCCTTTGCAGTACGCGGTGGCGGCGAACATGTACCGGGTGCCAGGCTCCGGCGAGGGCATTACGTCCGCCGCGGTCGCGCTGCCGGCGGCATCCTGCGAGTCGAGCATCGTGGCCTCATAGAGCCACACAAAGCCGGCTGCAGCCACGGCCCCTACCAGGAGCTTGCGCCAGAACGACCCGACCAGAAGCACACGGGAATTGTAGATTGCTGAGTGCTAAATGCTGATTGGAATTCAACTTGGGCCGCACGGCCGAGCTGCAGTTGTGCGCAGCCGCCGTCAGAACTGCGATGTGCCAAATTGGCAATCAGCAATCAGCACTGCCCCTGTGGGGAAAACGTCCGAACCTTCGCAGAAGCGCCAGCGCCACCGGGTACGCGATGAGGGCCAGAATCACCGCACCGACGGTCGATCCAACCATGAATGGCCAGAAAAGCGGCTCGAGGAGCGCCCAAAGCTCGACCCAGAACTCGGGCTGCCAGAAGGAAAGCGCGAAGGCGTCGACAAGCCGTCCGCGGAAGCCTTCGGGCAGGCCCACGCCCAGAAGAAGCGCGCCGAGCATCGTCGCCGACGCATAGAAGGGGATGATGATCCAGGGCAGGTTCGAGTAAACGCCGAGGAGCACCGCGACGCGGTTGAGGTTGAAAAGGAACGCCACCGCCAGGCCGCCGACGGTGTGCAGGCCGAAAAAGGGATTGAAGCCCCAGAAGACGCCCACGGCGTAGGCCGCCGCCGTACGTGCCGGCGTATCGTTCACGTGCAGGAGGACTTGAATCCACCTGCGCGGACCCCTCGGCCGATCCTCGATCATCGAAAGTGTGTATACCCGGCCGGAAGCGGCATGTCACTCGACGGGTCGCCGGGGACTCGCCGGAGCACCATCGCGGGCTCGCGCGTGCAGACGCCGATGCGGGTCAAGGGCACATCGCTGCCCCGGGCGACGGCGCGGAGGCGATGGCGGAGGCGCGGGCGGACCGTGAAGAGCAGCTCGTAGTCGTCGCCGGCCGAAAGGGCTTCGGCCACCGGATCCTGGTTTCGTCCGGCGAACCAGCGTCGCGTTTCCTCGTGAATCGGAAGATCGCCGGCGTCGATGATCGCGCCAACGGCACCGGCCTCCGCCAGCCGGCGGACCCCGTCTGCGACGCCGTCGCTCAAATCAATCGCTGCCGTCGCGGCGCGGTTTCTTCCGAGGAGCAGGCCCGTGCGGATCCGTGGCTCCGGATAGAGAAAGCGCATCGCGTCGCCGGCGACGTCGTTCCGGCCCTCGCTGAGCTGCTGGCGCTCCGCAGCCGCAGCACCCACCGTTCCCGTCACATAGATCTCGTCGCCCGGCCGGGCCCCCGCGCGCGTCAGCACCTGCCGGCGCTTGACGGTGCCCGAGACGGTGATGTCGATCACCATCGGCCCTGGCGTCCTGGTCAGGTTCCCGCCGACGACGTGGAGGTGGTGGCGTGTGGCGAGCGCCGCCAGCCCGCCGACCATTGCGTCGAAGTCGCGGCACGGCAGCGCTGACGGCAGCGCAAACGAGAGAAGGGCCAGGCGCGGCGCCGCGCCCATGGCCGCCAGGTCGCTGAGGTTCACGGCCAGGGCCCGGTGCCCGATGGCGGCCGGCGGGACGAAGCGGCGATCGAAGTGCACGCCCTCCACTACGGCGTCCACCGTGAGCACTTCGAGACGGTTCCGCTCGGGCTCGATCACCGCGGCATCGTCGCCAATGCCCACGAGGAGCCAGGGCGGGGCAGCTGGGAGCTGCTGCCTGACACGCTCGATCAGCTGCTGCTCGGAGAGATCGGCGATCGTCACGTCCGGCGAAGAGAGAGGCAGGCTGGGGGCTGCCGCCTTCGCGCGAAGCGCTTCGGCGAGCCTGGCCGAAGCTCGCGCTGAGGACTGCCGCGAGCGAAGGCCGGCGGGCTGGGGACTCGGGGCCAGGGACTTGCTACTTGGCATAGTCGACCGCGCGGGTCTCCCGGATGACGGTCACTTTGATCTGGCCCGGGTACTCGAGCTCGTTCTCGATGCGCCGTGCGATGTCCTTTGACAGCCAGATGGCTTCCTCGTCCGAGATCTTCTCGCTCTCGACCATGATCCGGATCTCCCGGCCCGCCTGGAGCGCGAACGACTTCGACACGCCCTTGAACGAGTCGGCGATGCCCTCGAGCTTCTCGAGGCGCTTGACGTAGGACTCGAGGATGTCGCGCCTGGCGCCCGGCCGGGCGGCGGAAATGGCGTCGGCGGCCTGGACGATCATCGCCTCGAGCGACGGCCAGTCGATGTCCATGTGGTGCGCGGCCATGGCCATGACGACGGCCTCGTTCTCGCCGTGCTTGCGCAGGAAGTCGATGCCCAGCTCGAGGTGCGTGCCCTGCATCTCGCGATCGATCGCCTTGCCGATGTCGTGCAGGAAGGCTGCACGCACGGTCGTGTGGGCGTCGAGCCCGACTTCCTTCGCCATGATGCCGGCGAGACGCGCGACTTCGGCCGAGTGGGCGAGGACGTTCTGGCCGTAGCTCGTCCGGAATTTCAGGCGGCCCATCAGCCGGTGGATTTCCGGGTGCAGGTCGTGGAGCCCGAGCTCGAAGGCGACGGCGGCGCCTTCCTTGCGCACGGCTTCGTCGGTCTCGTCCTTCACCTTCTGGACGACCTCTTCGATGCGTGCCGGGTGGATGCGGCCGTCGGCAATCAGCCGCTCGATGGACAGCCGCGCCACCTCACGGCGGTACGGATCGAAGCCCGAGAGGATAATCGCCCCCGGGGTGTCGTCCACGATCAGGTCGACGCCGGTCGCCTGCTCGAGCGCGCGGATGTTGCGGCCTTCGCGGCCGATGATGCGGCCCTTGAGATCGTCGCTCGGCAGATCGACGACGGATACGGTCGTTTCGATGGCGTGCTCGGCCGCGCAGCGCTGAATCGCTTCCGTGATGTACTGCTTGGCACGGTCGACGGCGGTTTCGCGCGCCTCGGTGTCGAGGCGCTTCAGAAGGTTGGCCGAATCGTGCCGCGCGTCGCCCTCGATCTGCTTGATCAGCAGCTCCTTGGCTTCGTCGGCGCTGAGCGAGGCCACGCGTTCGAGCTCGTGCTTCTGCTCGGCGACCAGCCCTTCGTAGCGCGCGGCGGCGGCGTCGGCCGCCTTGGCGCGCTCCTCGACGGCCTTGGCTCGCGCCGCCAGGTCCTTTTCGACGCGATCGACCGCGGCCTGGCGCTCGGCGAGCGCCGTGTCCTTGCGGGCGAGCGTCTGCTCGAGCGCCTGCACCTGCTTGCGCTCCTCGCTTGCCTTGCGCTCGGCGGCCACCAGGAGGTCGTGCGCCTTCTCCTTGGCCTCGAGGAGCGCTTCCTTCTTGCGCGTTTCAACTTCGCGCTCGGCCTCGCGGATGACGCGGGCGGCGTGCTCGTCTGCCTTGCCGATGGTTTGCGCGGCAATCCGCTTCCGGTTCGCGACCCAGAGGGCGAACACGAGGGCCGCCGTCAGCGCGGTGACCAGGGCGTCGATCAGGTAGCCGTATATCGGCACTGTTCGGACTGCGTTTTTGAGGGGAGACGAAAAAGCCCCGCTTTGCCGTGTGGGGAGGTCGATGAACCTGCGTAAGCAGGTGGAACCGCTCAGATAAGCCGCGCTTCAGGCTTCCTCGAACCGAGGCATGCACACCACGCGGCGTCGCGACTCACTTAGATGAAACGTTGGCTCAAACGAGCCTACCGCCATCACGCGCAAAGCAGGGAAATACTTCGGGGATCTTAGGCCATCAGGACGCGGTCTAGCAAGCGTTCGAGCTCGGATGCCCGCTCAGCCAGCTGACCGTCGCGCGCACGCCCGCTTTCGCGGCAGCGAAAGAGTTCGTCGGCGACGTTGAGCGCGGCGAGCACCGCCACGCGCAGCGCATCGCCGCCGTTGGGCGCCGAATCCGCCGCAGCCTGCATCTTCTGCTCGACGTAGGCCGCGAGGCGGGCGACATACTCCGCCTCGAGCGCCGTCCGGATGGGATAGCGCTGGCCATGGATCTCGATCGGGATGGTTCGGCCTTCGTCAGCCACTCGTCGTGCCGGCTTACAGGTTCAACGCCTCGAGCTGTTCGAGCATCTCCCCGACGCGCGTGCGAATCAAATCGCGCTCTTCCTTGAGGCTCACGAGCTCGGCGCCCACCGTTTCGGTCGACGCCAGGCGCCCGCGCATGGTGTCGATCTCCCGCGCGAGGCGCTGGTTCTCGGCTTCGGCGCGAGCCTGGTCGGCCTTCATGCCCTCGACGAGGCTGACAAGCAGCCGTACCTTCTCCTCGAGGCGGTCAATCGGTTCGAGGTCCACGCTTCTGGTCGCTGTTTTCGCCATAGTCGGCTATCTCTGTGTTGCGCCGTGCTCTTTGACGAGCGCGGCGAGAATGGTATCGACGCTCTGCTGAACTTCGGCGTCTGTCAATGTGCGATCCGCTGCCTGGAACGTCAGCCGGATCGAGAGACTCACAGCACCCTCCGGGATGCCCTTGCCCGCGTAGCGATCGAAGAATGCCAGATCTGAGAGCGGTGCAGCATTCGATCGCCCTGTCGAACTCGCAGCCGAGTGAATGGTGCCACGAATGATCGCCGCAGGCAAGACATCAGGCACCAGGATCGACAGATCGCGCACGACATTCGGATACCTGGGCAGCGGCACGATCCGCTCCTGCCCGTGATCGAAGCGCGGCACACGCGTGAGCGTCAGCTCGGCCACGAAGATCCGGTCGGCCTTCGGTGCGCCACGGCCGTCGGCAATCGCCGGCGCAACCAGCCCGGCGACCCCGATCGCTTCTTTGTCCGGGGCCTGACTCTGAGGCACGAGCCCGAACCTGGCGGTCTGGCCGGCCACGAGAAACGGAACGGTCGCGGGCTCGATCCGCAGTTCCGCCCCCAGCGCCGACGCGACACGCTCGAGGACACCCACCACGTCGAAGAAATCGACCTCGCGGCCGGTGCCCGACCAGTGCGCAGGCGCCGCGGCGCCGGTCCACGCCACAGCAACGGCGCGTTCTTCGCCGCCCCTCCGCGTGAAGCGTGCGCCGATCTCGAAGAGCGCCACGTCCCGGCGGCCGTGGCGCCGGTTGTGCGCGACCGCGTCAACGAGCCCCGGGATGAGCGAAGGACGGAGCGTGTCGAACAAGCCCGACAGCGGATTGGCCACGCCCACGAGATCCGCCTCTTCGCCAGGCGCGAACAGGCGGGCCACGGCAGCTTCGATGAACCCGAACGTGATCGCTTCGGACAACCCCGCGGCCGTCAGCACATCGCGCAGCCGCCGTTCGCGCTGGATTTGCGGGTCCGGCGCGGATGCCGGCTGCGTCATTGGCGGAAACGTCGCTTCGATCCGATCGAACCCGAAGTGCCGCCCAACCTCCTCGATGAGGTCCACTTCGCGCAGGAGGTCCACGCGGAACGTCGGCGGCCGCGCCGTCCACCCATCAGGAGTCGAGGCGACCTCCAAGCCGAGCGCCGTCAGAATCCTCACGACCTCGGCGTCCGGGACCGCGAGCCCGAGCACCGCTGCCAGCCTCGCGCGCCTCAGCCCGATATCGGCGGAGGCCCACGGAGAAGGGTAGACGTCAATGATTGGGCTGGACAGGCGCCCGGCCCCGATCTGTTCCATCAGGGCCAGGGCGCGGCCGAGCGCGACGACGGGCGCACCGATGTCTCCGCCCCGCTCGAAGCGTGAAGAGGCTTCGGTCTTGAGGCCGAGCCGCTTGCTCGTCCGGCGGACCGACGATGGCTTGAAGTACGCGCTCTCGATCACCACGGTGCGTGTCGTGGCTGAGATCTCGGATGCCTGGCCCCCCATCACCCCGGCCACCGCCTGCGCGCGGTCGCGGTCCGCGATGACCAGCATGTCCGGCTCCAGCGTCCGCGCCACCCCGTCGAGCGTCGTCAGCCGTTCCCCGGCCGCTGCACGCCTGATGCGCAGGGCGGCGCCGGCCAGCGTGTCCAGGTCAAAGGCATGGAGCGGCTGGCCCAGCTCCATGAGCACGTAGTTGGTGATGTCCACGAGCGGGCTGATGGGCCTGACGCCGGCGGCCTGGAGGCGGCTGGTCATCCACTCGGGCGACGAGGTGTCGCGGATCTCGCAGACGGCTGCGGCGTACCGCGGGCAGAGCTCCAGCGTCTTCGATGGTCACGGTGACCTGCCCGGAGGCGTTCGACGGTCCTGCGGCTCCGCAGCCTGGTCTGGAAGCCGAAGCGCCGCGCCGTAGGTCGTGGCAATCTCGCGCGCGAAGCCGAGCACGCTGAGGCAGTCGGGCCGGTTGGCCGTCACCTCGAAGTCGATGACGGCGTCCCCGTCCGGGCCGGCCGGCTCGATCGACGCCACCTCGAAACCGCGGAGGGCGAGCGTCTCCGCCATCTCCGCTGGAGATGCCTGGACATCGACGAAGTCGCGAACCCACGACGTGAGCAGCCGCATTTGACGCTACGCCTCGAACTGTTCGAGGAACCGCAGGTCGTTCTCGTAGAACAACCGGATGTCCGAGACCTGGTGGCGCAGGATCGCCATGCGCTCGATGCCCAGGCCCCACGCAAACCCCGTGAGGCGCTCGGCGTCGTACCCCACCGCCTCGAAGACGGCCGGGTGCACCATGCCGCAGCCGCCGAGCTCGATCCACCCGGTCCCCTTGCACATCTGGCAGCCCTTCCCGTCGCACTGCCAGCAGCTCAGATCAATCTCTGCGCTCGGCTCGGTGTAAGGAAAGAAACTGGGCCTGAAGCGCACGCGCGACGAGGGCAGGAAGATCTCACGGACAAAGGCCAGCAGCGTGCCCTTGAGGTGTGCGAGCGAGATCCCTTCGCCGACGACCAGCGCTTCGATCTGGCCGAACGCGGGGGAGTGGGTGAGGTCCAGGTCGTCGCGGCGGTACACACGGCCCGGCACGGCGATGCGAATCGGCGGCTCGTGCGTCTGCATGTAGCGGATCTGCATCGACGAGGTGTGCGTCCTCATCAGCGTCCGCACATCGTCTTCGCGCCCGCTGTCGCCCTTGATCGGCGTGGCCAGGTACAGCGTGTCCTGCATGTCCCTCGCCGGATGCTCCTCCGGCATGTTGAGGGCATCGAAGCAGTGCCACTCGTCTTCGATCTCCGGGCCGTCCACGATCGTGAAGCCCATCCGCGTGTAGACGGCCTCCATGCGCTCGCGCACGATGGTCAGCGGATGCCGGCGCCCGAGGGCCGGCGGCCGGCCAGGCAGCGTGACGTCCACGGCGCCGGCGGGACGCGCGCTGGCCGTCTGTTGTTCGATGTAGGAGGTCCAGCGGGCCTCGATCGCCTGCTTCAGATCGTTCGCGTGACGCCCGATCGCCTTCTTCTCGTCGGGCGAGGCGCTGGCGATCTGCTGCATCCACGACGCGACGACGCTGTTCTTGCGCCCGAGGTATTTGTCGCGGACCGTCTGCGCATCACGTGGCGAAGACGCCAGGGCGAGGTCGGCCGTGAACCGGTCGATCTCGCGCTGGACGGCGGCCTGGTCGGGGAGGCTCATCGGCGGGAGCCGCGCGCGTCAGGCGCGCGCGGCGGCCTTGGCGGCGCCCTTCGCCTGCTTGGCGAGGGTGGCGAACGCAGCGGGGCTCGAGACGGCGAGCTCCGACAGGTTCTTGCGATCGAGCGTGACGCCGGCGGCCTTGAGGCCGCTGATCAGCTGCCCGTAGGTCAGCCCATGCTCGCGCGCCGCCGCGTTGATGCGGACGACCCACAGCCGGCGGAAGTCGCGCTTCTTGCGGCGCCGGCCGACGAAGGCGTACTTGAGGGCGGTGTCGACCGACTCTTTCGCGGCCCGGTAAAGCTTGCTCTTGTTGGCGTAGTAGCCCTTCGCGAGTCCAAGCAGTTTCTTGCGCTTGGCGCGGCGGACCGTTCCTCTTTTTACACGCGGCATTTCTGCACTCCTACAGCGGGCTTCCGGCTTCGGGCTCCAGGCTCCAGGAAACCAGTTCTCTGGTCCCCAAGCTCTGATCCCCCCGTTCCCTGTTCCCCGTTCCCCGTTCTCTACTTATACGGAAGCATCCTTGCGAGCTTCGGCGCGTCGACGTCGGCGACCGTGGTCGTGCCCCGCAGCCCGCGCTTCCGCTTCCTCGTCTTGCTGCTCAGGATGTGCTGCTTGAACGCCTTGCTCCTGAGAAACTTTCCGCTCTTGGTCCGCTTGAAGCGCTTGGCGGCCCCGCGGTGTGTCTTCAACTTGATCTTCTTGGCCATCGTCGATTCCTGACTCCTACTTCACTTGCGCCTGGGCTGCCGCCGCCGGCTTCGCCCGCCCGCCGCCGGAAGGCTTGCGGCTGAGGATCGTGTGCATCTGGTTGCCTTCCAGCCGGGGCATCGTTTCGGGGATGGCCACTTCGGACAGCTCCTGCACGAGACGCTCGAGAATGCGCCGCCCGATCTCGGGGTGCGCCATCTCGCGTCCCCGGAAGAAGATCGTCGCCTTGACCTTGTCGCCGTCCTCGAGGAAGCGCTCGATGTGCTTCTTCTTGAACTGGTAGTCGTGCTCGTCGACCTTCGGCCTGAACTTGATCTCCTTGACCAGGATCACCTTCTGGTGCTTCTTCGCTTCGCGCGTGCGCTTCTGCTCCTGATACTGGTACTTCCCGAAGTCCATGATGCGGCAGACCGGCGGCACGGCGGTCGGCGAGATCTCGACCAGGTCGAGTCCCTTCTGCTTCGCTATGGCCAGGGCCTGCGGCGGCGGCATGATGCCGAGCTGCTGCCCGGTGTCGTCGATTACCCGGATTTCCCGGACGCGGATTCGTTCGTTCACCCGCACGCGGTCGTCACGCCGTGGACTGCGATCGAAAGCGATAAAGCCCCCTTACGAAATGAACAATTTACAATTCGAAATAGACAATGCGTTGCGAATTGTAAATTTCCAACTGTAAATTTCTAATTTCCTGCGCTGCGTCCCCGAGCGGCGATCTCTGCCATCGCCGCGTCGATAAAGCCCTGCGTCGCCAAGGCGCCCTGGTCGCCGCCGGTCCGTGTACGCACTGATACCGTGCCCTCCGCCACTTCCCGGTCCCCCACGACGAGCATGTAAGGGACCTTCTGAAGCTGGGCCTCTCGAATCTTATATCCAATCTTTTCCTGGCGCGCGTCGAGGTCTGCCCTCAGCCCGGCAGCCTTCAGGCTGGCCGTCACCGTGCCCGCGTAGTCCAGATGCCGGTCGGCGATCGGCACCACCCGGACCTGGAGCGGCGCCAGCCAGAGCGGAAAAGCCCCGGCAAAGTGCTCGATCAGCACGGCAATGAACCGCTCGAGGCTCCCGAAAATGGCCCGGTGGATGACCACCGGGCGGTGCTCGGCGTTGTCGGCGCCGATGTATTTCAAGTCGAACCGCTGCGGTATCTGGTAATCCAGTTGAATGGTGGCGCACTGCCATTTCCGGCCGATCGCGTCGGTGACGTCGAAGTCGATCTTCGGCCCGTAAAAGGCGCCATCCCCTTCGTTCACCTCAAACGCCTGCCCGGCGCGATCCAGGGCGGCCCGGAGCTGGGCTTCGGCAGAGTCCCACGTGGCAACCTCGCCGAGGAACTCGGGGGGGCGCGTCGCGAGCTTGGCGGTGAAGGGCAGGTTGAAGTCGGCGTAGACCTGCTGAACCAGGCCAATCTGCCGCGCCACCTCGTCGCCGATCTGCTCCTGCGTGACGAAGCAGTGCCCATCGTCCTGGGAGAACTGACGGACTCGCGTCAGGCCGGACAGCACCCCGGACGCCTCGTTGCGGTGGAGCGGCGTCTGTTCGTGCAGGCGCAGCGGCAGGTCGCGGTAGCTTCGGACCTCGCTCGCAAACAGCAGCATGTGAGCGGGGCAGTTCATCGCCTTGACGCCCATCGCCTCGGGCGCGCTCTCGGCCTGACCAGCCGCGTTCACGCTGCCGGCTTCCGCATCGATCAGGAACATGTTCTGGCGGTAGTGCGACCAGTGCCCGGAGGTCTCCCACAACGCCTTGTTGAAGATGAGCGGCGTCTTGACCTCGACATACCCATTGGGCAGCAGCAGGCCGCGCATGTAGTTGGCGAGCGTGTTGTAGAGCGTCGTGCCCTTGTCCAGCCAGAACGCGGCGCCGGGCGCCCACTGGTGGAACACGAACAGCCCGAGCTCTCGGCCGAGCTTCCGATGGTCGCGCTTCTTCGCTTCCTCGATCTGCGTGAGGTACGCCTTCATCTCCTTCTCGGAGAGGAATGCCGCCCCGTAGACGCGCTGCATCGGCTGGTTGCGCGCGTCGCCCTTCCAGTACGCGTTGGACGTTGTGAGCAGCTTGAACGCCTTCAACCGTCCCGTCGAAGGGACGTGAGGCCCGACGCAGAAGTCCACGAAGGTGTCACGGTCCTTGATGGTGTAACACGACACCTCGGACTGGCCCACGGTCTTTTCGTCGATGAGCTGCACCTTCAGCGGCTCACCGCGCTTGCTGAAGAACGTCTTGGCCTCGTCGCGCGGCCACAGCTGCCGCTCGTACACGAGATCCTGGGAGGCGAGCTCGCGCATTTTCTTTTCAATAGCGTCGAGATCCTCGGGCACGAAGGGGCGCGGCACCACGAAGTCGTAGAAGAACCCTTCATCGGTCGCGGGACCGATGCCGCACTGAACGCCCGGGAACAGGTTCGTCACGGCGGCCGCCAGCAGGTGCGCCGTGCTGTGGCGCAGCAGGGGCAGCGCTTCCGGCGCGTCCTGAGTCACGATCCTGACCGCGCTGTCCTTCAGGAGCGGGAACGTCACGTCCACGAGCTTGCCGTCCACGACGCCTGCGAGCGCCGCCTTGGCGAGCCGCGGCGAGATCGACTCGGCGACGTCGAACACACGGGTGCCCGTGGGCACGGTCCGAGTGGACCCGTCTGGAAGTGTGACGTTGAGCTGGCTCATGTCCGGGGGTAGTGCAGACCGACTTCGATGGTAGGCACGGGTGGACTCGAACCACCGACCTCCTGCGTGTCAAGCAGGCGCTCTAACCTCTGAGCTACGCGCCTACATCCTGCGAAATCAGGCGTTTAGACGAACAGACAGTATACCAGAACTACGCGGCGGCCTTGGTGCTCAGCGCCGCTTTGGCCTGTTCGAGCGCCTTGTCGAGGATGGGATCCTCGGTAGGAGCCGGCTGTCCGAACTCGATCTCCGGCTGATCGACGGCCACGGTCGGGACGAGACCCTTCTCGTGCAGGTTCGTCCCGTCCGGCAGCAGGTATCGGGTCGTTGTCAGCCACAGCCCGCTGCCATCGGGCAGCTTGACGAGCTTCTGCTGCGCGGCGCGCCCGATGGTGCGCTCACCGATAAGGTCCGCGCGCTTGTTGCCAGAGAGCGCGGCGGCAAACAGTTCCGCGGCGCCCGACGTGCCGTTGTCGATCAGCACGGTCGTGGGCAGCGCAACCGCGCCGTCGCCAGGCCTGGCCGCGATGGGTTCCTTGGGCTGGCCCTTGGTCTCCCGCACCGTGAGCGTGCCCGAGGTGACGAAGAGCCGCGCGAGTGCCACGCCGGCGTCGAGGGACCCGCCCGAGGTGCGGCGGACGTCGACAATGAGCTGCCGGGCCCCGCCCTTGGTGAGCTCCGCAATCTGGGCGCGCGCCTGATCCGGCGTCCGCGTCGTCATGCTGTTCACGCGCACGTACCCGATACCGGGCGCTGGCGTACGGCTCGTCACGTCGGTCGTCGGCACGGCTTCGCGCGTCAGCTCGACGACGTGCGGGTCGTTGGCGCTGCCGCGGAAGATCGTGAGCGAAATCTTGGAGCCCGGCGCGCCGCGCAGCAGGCGCATGCCTTCGTAGACCGACATTTCTCTTGTCGGCTGATCGCCGATGACGCGCACGTAGTCGCCCGTCCTGAGACCTGCACGGGCGGCGGGCGAGCCGTCGCGCGCCGCGATCACGCGCAGGTAGTACTGGCGGGTCAGATCAAGGCCGACATCGCCCGGCAGCACCGCGGCATTGCTCTCGACCTGCTTCACCTGCGGTGGGGTCAAGTAGGCGCTGTCCGGGTCGAGGGTGTCGGCCAGGCCCTGCATCGCGCCGCCCATCACGCGATCGACATCGACCTTGTCCACGTAGTTCCCCGTGATCAGCCCGATGACATCGTCGAAAATCTTCAGGTGCTGGTATGTGTCCTCCCGCGCGGTGACGCGGTTCAGGAAGCCACCGACGACAGCAAACGCCACGATGGGCGCAGATATCCAGAGAACAAGGCGTCGGGTCTTCAAGGACATATGAAATGCAGTTTACACGGTCAGCGGCGCTTCAGCCAGAGCAACGGGTCCACCGGTTTCCCCCCGATTCGCAGCTCGAAATAAAGGCCCGGCTGGCCCGCCAGCGACTGCCCGGCCGTGCCGATGGGCTGCGCCCGCGTGACCCGGCCGCCGCCGCTGACCGCCGTCTCGAGCAGGTGGCCGTAAACGCTGAAATTCTGTGCACCGTGGTCCAGGATGACCAGGTTGCCGAAGCCCGCAAATGTCCCGGCAAAAGCGACCGTGCCCTCGTGAATGGCGAGAATCGGCGTGCCCTCGCTGCTGGCGATCTCGATGCCGTTGACCGTCGCCGGAGCCGCGCCGAAACGGGCCCGCACGGCGCCGGCAGCCGGCCAGTCGAGCTCGCCGCGGAAAGGGGCGAGCGGCAGGGGTTCAACCGTTGACGGGGTTCCAGAGGACGGCTCGCGCAGCGCGGCCTGGAGGCGCTGCTGGGCCGCTTGAAGCTCGCCCGCCAGCTGCGCGTTGAGGTCGCGCCGGCGGTCGATATCCGCGAGAAGCGCGTTGCGGCCCGCGACCGCGCGCTGGGCGGCGGCCTGTGCGCGGGCCGCCTCCGCGCGGAGCGTCGCCAGCGACGTGCTGCGTGCAGCGAGGGCCGTGCGCGATGTCCTGAGCGCCGCCAGACGCTGTTGGTGCGCCAGGATCCGCTCGCGATCGCGCCGCTCGATCTCGGCCACCAGGCGCGCGGCCTCCGCCACCTGTCTCGATTCGTTGGTGGACATCAGCAGCCGGAGATATCCGCCCTGACCAAGCTTGTAGAGATCGACGAGACGCGCCTCGACGAGCGGCCTCTCGGCCACGTCCTCGGCTTCGAGACGCTGGACTTCGGCATCGAGCGCCGCGAGATCGGCCGCCGCCGTGGCCACGTCCGCCTCGATGCGCTTCAACTCTTCGGCCTTGATCTGCCGATCGACTTCGAGCTTGCGGAGGTCGCCGAGGAGGGAACTCGCTTCGGACGCCAGGCGGTCGGCTTCCTGCTGCAGCGCGCGCAGGCGATCGGACGCGCGGCGCGCCATGGCCTCGGTGTTCTCGCGGCCAGGCGTTTGCGCGCCGGCCGCGGCGACGGCGACGCTTGCGGCAAGGCCGATCACGAGAGCCGTCCAGGTGCGCGCTATCACGTGAAGTGCGGAAATCATATCATCTGCAAGGTGAGTCTCCGGGTGCTGGGCATCGACGTCGGGCGGCGCCGGATCGGCCTCGCGATCAGCGATCGATCGCGGACGCTGGCCCGGCCGCTCACGACGCTGGAGGTCAGCGCGGCCACGGCCGTCGAAGCGGTTGCACGCGAAATCGAACGAATCTCCGCCGAGGAAGACGGCCTGGGCGAGATCGTCGTGGGTCTGCCGTTGCGGCTCGACGGGTCCGCCAACGAGGAAACGCCGCGAGTGGCTGCCTTCGTCGAGGCGCTGCGACTCAGGACGGCCCTGCCCGTCAGAACGGGCGACGAGCGCCTGACGAGCGTCGAAGCGGAATCCCGGCTGGCGCTGAACGAGCGCGACTGGAAGAAGCGAAAGGCGCGGCTCGATGCAGCGGCCGCCGCCGTCATCCTGCAGGATTATCTGGATACACGAAATTGAGAATTGGGAATTGAGAATTAGGAATTCGTACAGGGCTGCGGCGGTGGTGCTGCTCCTCCTCGCCGTCGCCGGAGGTGCCGCGGCCTACGTGGTGCTCGGGAGGACGACCGATCCCTTTCGCGGCTATTCGGAGGACGAGCGCCTCGTGGATATTCCGACGGGCACGAGCACCCCCGGCATCACCGAGCGGCTCGTGGCGGCCGGCGTCGTGCGCGACGCGGTGACGTTCCGTGCCGCGCTGTGGGCCAGCGGACAGGCGCGATCGCTGAAGGCCGGGGAGTATCGCTTCGATCGCCCGATGTCGGCGCGCGAGGTCATCGACAAGATCGCCCGTGGCGACGTGTACGTCGTGCCGCTTACCTTTCGTGAAGGGTTGACGGTGGCCGAGACGGCCGCTGTCTTCGCCTCGAGCGGCTTCGGCACTGCACAGGCCTTTCTCGCGGCCGCGAAGAACGTCGCCCTCATTCGCGATCTCGATCCGGAGGCCGCCGATCTCGAGGGCTACCTGTTTCCAGACACCTATACGCTGCCGCGCAAGACCACGGCCGAGCGGCTCGTCGAGCGGATGGTCACGCAGTTCAAGCAGGCGGCCGGGGAAGGGCTCAGGGCCGAAGCCAAGGCACGGGGACTGTCGGTGCGCCAGCTCGTGACGCTCGCTTCGCTCGTGGAGAAGGAAACCGCCAGGCCCGACGAGCGCGCCACGGTCGCCGCCGTCTACACCAACCGCTTGCGGATCGGCATGGGCCTGCAGTGCGATCCCACGGTCATTTACGCACTGCAGCGCGCGGGCAAGTACACCGGGAACCTGCGGCGCGTGGACCTGCAATTCGACTCTCCCTACAACACCTACCGCTATCCCGGGCTGCCGCCAGGTCCCATTGCCGCACCCGGGAAGGCCTCACTCGAAGCCGCCGCACGCCCTGCAGCGGTCGACTACCTCTATTTCGTCAGCCGCAACGACGGCTCGCACGAATTCGCCCAGACCCTCACCGAACACAATCGGAATGTGCACCGGTGGCAGGTGCAGTACTTCAGGGACAGACGCAATTGACAATTTACGATTAGGAATTAGGAATTCGTACCCTGCCGAATGCCACGAAGAGGATCACGAATTCCCCATCGTAAATTGTCAATTGTAAATTCCTACCGCTCGCCCCATTTCAGCTTCGTCCGCAGTACCTCGAAGTAGCTGCGCGTCGCCGGCCTGACGAGCCGGAGAGGCGTGTCCCCGCGCTTGACGGTGATCTCGTCGTCGCGCTGCAGCTCGAAGCCGGCCTGGCCATCGAAGGTCACGGAGAGCTCGTCGCGCGGCTCCATCACCGGTTGCACGCGGACCGGCGACGTGGCCGGGATGACGATCGGCCGGTTGGTGAGCGTGTGTGGGGCGATCGGCGTGAGCACCAGCGCGTCGACGCTGGGCTGGACGATCGGGCCGCCGGCGGAAAGGTTGTAGGCCGTTGAGCCGGTGGGCGTGGCGATGATCAGGCCGTCGGCCTTGACCCGTGTGACGAACTCGTCGCCGACCCACACCGACAGGTCGATCATCCGGGACCGGGCGGCCTTCGTGATGACGGCGTCGTTCAAGCGCGATATGACGCGCGAACGGCTTCTGCGCGCGCGTGGTCGTGGCCTGCAGCATCAGGCGCTCTTCGATGTGTGCCGCGCCGGAGATGGCCTGCTCGAGCGACGGGTAGAGTTCGGGCAGCGTGACCTCGGTGAGGAACCCGAGGCTGCCGAAGTTGACGCCCAGGATTGGAATTGCCGATCCGGCCTCGCCAATGGCGTCGGCCATGCTGAGGAGCGTGCCGTCGCCGCCGAGGACGACCACCAGCCCCACCTCGCGTGCCAGCACCGCCTTGTCGGCCGACGCTACGGCCGTGCCCGGCGGCATCAACTGCGCCGTGGCGTGCTCGAAGACAGCCTCGACGCCCCGCTCGCGCAACCAGCGCGCAATCTCAGCCAGGTGCGGCGTCGCCGCCTGCAGATGCGACTTGGCGAGGACGCCGACACGGCGAATGGGTTCAGACACTGCAGAACATTCTAGCTGGGCTCCTGACGAACGGTTCAAGGTCAGGGTTCAATGATCGGTTCTGGTTCAGGGTTCCGGTTCAAGGTTCGAGATTTGAACCGAACCTGAACGCCGCACTGGGAACGACTCATGTGCCTGAAGCCGCTGAGCCCTGAGCCTGTCTGAGGTGAAGCAGGAACTCCCTGTTCCCCGTGGCGCCGGTGATGGGGGAGGGCGTCATCGCGATCCGGACGAGGCCTTCGGCGGCCGCCTCGGAGGTGACGCGCGCGACGACCGCTTCGTGGACGGCCGGGTCGGTGACCAGGCCGCCTGCGCCCACCTGCTCCCGGCCGGCCTCGAACTGCGGCTTCACCAGCGCCACGATGTCGGCGCCAGGTGCGAGAAAAGGCGGTAGTGCGGGAAGGATGAGGCGTAGCGAGATGAACGCCACATCGATCGTCACGATATCCACGAGGTGAGGCACGTGCTCGGCCGTGAGGGCGCGAGCGTTGACGCCCTCGCGGACCAGGACGCGCGGGTCGCTGCGCAAGCGCCAGTCGAGCTGATTGTGGCCGACGTCCAGAGCGATCACCCGCCGGACGCCGCGTTGCAGCAGAACATCGGTGAACCCCCCTGTTGACGCGCCGATGTCCAGCGCTTCGCGGCCGGAAACGGGGAACGCGAATGTGTCGAGCGCATGGGCGAGCTTGAGTCCGCCCCGGCCGACATAAGGATGGTCCGGGGCCTTGAGCTCGACGCGCGCATCGCCCGCGACCGGTGCGCCGGCCTTCGACACAACCTGACCATCGACCAGGACCTGCCCGGCGAGAATCAAGGCACGGGCCCGCTCGCGCGACGGCGCCAGGGCCCGGGCCACGACGAGGGCGTCGAGGCGGGACTTCTTCTCTCTTTTCTCCGGGGCCACGTCAGTTCTTGCGCGTTACGACCCAGTCGGCAATGCCGGGCAGCCAGCTGGCGGTGAGCCCGCCGGACTCCAGCGCGGCCCGCGCGCGCGCCAGGCACTCCCCGGCCATAGACCGCGAACGCTCGAGGCCGAAGAGCGCCGGGTAAGTGGGCTTGTCGCCGCGGGCGTCCTTTCCCGCCGTCTTGCCGAGCGCGATAGCTTCTCCCTCGACATCGAGAATGTCGTCCACGATCTGGAACGCCAGACCGATCTCCTCGCCGTACTGGCTGATGCTGGCGATCTGGGTCTCGTCGCCCCCGCCCATGATCGCGCCGCAGGCAGCCGAGGCGGCAATCATGGCGCCGGTCTTCTGGAGATGCATGTCGCGCAGGCTGTCTGCGTCGAGTGTCAGCGACCGGCCGAGCGCCTGTCCACCCGCGAGAAGGTCGACGGCCTGGCCGCCCACCATGCCCTCGGCGCCGGCGGCTCGGGCGAGCATCGACAGCGCGCGAAGCTTTCGGCGCGCCAGGTCGGGCTCATGAGACTTCGACTCCAGGGGCTCCCGCGCGACCAGCGCAAATGCCTCCGCCTGCAACGCGTCCCCGGCCAGAATGGCGATGCCGTCGCCGTATACCACGTGCAGCGTCGGCCGCCCCCGCCGCAGCGTGTCGTCGTCCATGGCCGGCAGGTCGTCGTGGATGAGCGAGTACGTGTGGACGAGTTCCATCGCGCAGGCAACCGGCAGCGCCGCGTCCCGCCCATCCGAGTCTCCTGCGACGGCGTCGGCCGCAGCCAAGGCCAGGATCGGCCGCAGCCGCTTGCCGCCGGCAAACACGCTGTAGCGCATGGCTTCGCTGAGGATTTCCGGGCACGCCGGCGGAGTGGGCAGCCAGCGCTCCAGCGCCGCGTCCACGGACGCTCGTGAAATATCCAGGAACGACCGAAGCGAATCGGCGGGAGGCACGGCTAGCCCCGGTCGGAATCGTCGGAAGACAACGAGGGAGGCGCCGGCTTCAGCTCGCCGCGATCGCTCAGGACTTCGATGCGCCGCTCGGCGGCCTCGAGCTTGGCGTGGCAGAAGCGCGACAGCTGCACGCCTCGCTCGTACAAGGCGAGCGACTGCTCGAGCGGCAGGTCTCCCTCCTCGAGCTTCTTGACGATCGATTCGAGCTCCGCGATGGCAGCTTCGAAGTCCTTGATCGAGGGATCGGCCATCAGTCAGTTCTCCGGAGGGCTCGTGGCCCCGCGCACGTCACACTCCAGTTCGCCCCTGGCCAGCGTGACGCGAACTCTGTCGCCCGGCGACACGCCAGCCGCGTCCCGGAGCACGGCGGTCCGATCGCCGTTCCAGCAGACAGCGTAGCCTCGGCCGAGCACCGCCAGCGGGCTGAGCGATCCCAGGCGCCCGGCGGCTTCGCGCCAGTGTGATTCCGCCCGGTGCCGCCTTGTCCGTGCCGCATGGTCCATGCGGCCATCGGCCGATACGAGCCGCGTACGGACACCGGCCAGCCGTCGTCCGAGATCAAAGGTCTCGAGCTGTCGCCGCAGCAGGCCAACTTTCCGTTCCCGCCCCATGATCTGTGCCCGCGTGAACCGCGCCAGCGCATGCGAAAGCTCGGCGGCGTGCCGGCCCTTCATCGCGACGCGTCCGGGGAAACCAGCCAGGGCGGGGCGGCCCGTGCTGGCGAGCACGCGGCGGCTCAGACGTTCGATGCGGTTGCGCACGTTCCCCTGCAGGCGGCCTGCCAGTCGATCGATCCGCGCCCGGAACTCTTCGGTGGCCGCCACGACGATCTCGGCGGCGGCAGACGGTGTCGGCGCGCGCAGGTCGGCCACGAAATCCGCGATGGTGACGTCGGTCTCGTGTCCCACGGCAGAGATCACCGGCACTGGCGACAGAGCGATGGCGCGGGCGACAATCTCTTCGTTGAAGGCCCACAGGTCCTCGATGGAGCCCCCGCCACGCCCGACGATGATCACGTCCACGCCCGGAACGTGCCCCATCGCCTTGATGCCCCGCGCGATTTCGACAGCCGCCCCCTCGCCCTGCACGCGGGCAGGGCGGACGACGATCTGCACGTTGGTGTGCCGGCGCGTAAGCACCTTGATGATGTCGCGCACGGCTGCGCCTTCGAGCGAGGTCACGACGCCGATCTTGCGAGGAAGCGCCGGCAGCGGGCGCTTCCTCGAGGCATCGAACAGCCCTTCGTCCTGAAGGAGCTTCTTCAGCTGATCGAACGCCAGTTGCAGCGCGCCGAGCCCGTGTGGCTCGAGGTGCTCGCACACCAGCTGGTACATCGCCTTTGGCGTCGTACACCGAGACGCGGCCCCGCGCGACCACGCGCTGACCGTCAGCGGGCTTGAACTTGAGATAGCGCAGCGCGGATCGGAAGACGATGCCGCGGATCTGAGCGCCGCCGTCTTTGAGCGTGAAGTAGAGATGTCCCGTGTTCCAGACCTTGCAGTTGGACAGCTCACCTTCGACCCAGACTTCGAAGAACTCAGACTCGAGCCGTTCGCGCACCCGGGCCGTGAGCTCGCTCACGCTGAGGACGCGCCGCTCGGGCTTCGAAGGCTTGCGCGGCGTCGCCGGCGCGGGCCTCGGATCGTCGAAGGGCAGGCCGAAACGCTCCTGTGCCATGGTCAAAGAGACGACTGCAGATTGGCTGATGCACCCGCCAACGCCGTGAGCTCGTCCAGGCTGTAGCTGATGCGCTCGATGTCGGTCGCAAGCCCGGTGACATCATCGGCTTCGATGACGACCGCGTTGAGCCGCGGATTGCCGCTCGCGGTTTCGAAGCGCGCCGGCATCCCGTTGCGAAAACGGCCAAGCGCGGGCTCGACCTCGACGCCGATGATCGAATCGTGGGGGCCCGTCATGCCGACGTCGGTCAGATACGCCGTGCCTTTCGGAAGAATACGCTCGTCGGCGGTCTGCACGTGAGTGTGAGTCCCGACCACGGCTGTGACTTTGCCGTCGAGGTGCCAGCCCATCGCGATCTTCTCCGAGGTGGCCTCCGCGTGGAAATCCACGAAGATGACGCGCGCCCGCGTTTTCAGCGCGTCGATCTGCCTGAGCACGACCTCGAACGGATCGTCAATCGCGAGCATGAACACGCGGCCCATGACGTTGACGACTCCGGCGCTCCGGCCATCCGCGGTGCGCGCCAGGTAGCTGCCGTTGCCGGGAACCCCGGCGGGGTAGTTCGCGGGCCGCAGGAGCCTGGGTTCGGCGCCAATGTAGTCGATCGCCTCTTTCTTGTCCCAGATGTGGTTCCCGCTGGTCATGACGTCAACGCCCCAGCCGAGGAGCTGATCGCCAATCTCGCGGGTGATGCCGAACCCGGCCGCGGCATTCTCGGCGTTAGCGATTACCAGGTCCGCCGAATGCTGCTCGACCAGGGTGGGCAGGCCCCGCCGTACCAGCTCACGACCAGGCTTTCCGACGATGTCCCCGATGAAGAGGATGCGCACGCCGGGCATGATCGCACAGCGCGCGGTGGCGGCGCCAGCCCATTAACCTTAAGCGGATGTTATGGATAGCGCCTGTTTCAATATATGAGTGTTATACAATCATATAACATGCTTGACATTCACTAATGTTTGCCCTATACTCCTCGAAGTTGCTGACGCAACGAATCTAAACAGAGCAGGGAGAGCACATAGATGCCAGGCAAAGTGATTGGAATCGACCTCGGGACCACCAACTCCGTCGTTGCGGTGATGGAAGCCGGCCAGCCGGCAGTCATCGTCAACCAGGAAGGCGCGCGGACCACGCCGTCCGTCGTGGCGTTTGCGAAGGATGGGGATCGGCTGGTCGGCCAGGTCGCGAAGCGGCAGGCCGTCACGAACCCCGAGCACACGGTCTTCTCGATCAAGCGGTTCATGGGCCGGAAGTTCGAGGAGGTGTCGTCCGAGGTGTCGCGCGTGCCTTACAAGGTGACGCGTGCCTCGAGCGGCGACGCGTGGATCGAGTCGCGTGGCAAGACCTCTTCGCCCCCCGAGATTTCGGCGATGGTGCTTCAGAAGCTGAAGCAGGCGGCTGAGGACTACCTTGGCGAAAAGGTGACCGATGCGGTCGTCACCGTGCCGGCGTACTTCAACGACGCCCAGCGCCAGGCCACCAAGGACGCCGGCAAGATTGCCGGCCTCAACGTGCTGCGCATCATCAACGAGCCGACGGCGGCAGCGCTCGCGTACGGTCTCGACAAGAAGACCAACGAGACGATCGCGGTCTACGACTTCGGCGGCGGCACGTTCGACATCTCGGTGCTCGAGGTGGGCGAGGGCGTCGTGGAGGTCAAGGCCACCAACGGCGACACGCACCTTGGCGGCGACGACCTGGACGATCGGATCATCCAGTGGCTGGCGGCCGAGTTCAAGAAGACCGACGGCATCGATCTCGGCAAGGACCGGATGGCGCTCCAGCGCCTGAAGGAAGGTGCGGAGAAAGCCAAGATCGAGCTGTCGACCGCGCTCGAGACCGAGATCAACCTGCCGTTTGTGACGGCCGACCAGACCGGGCCCAAGCATCTGCAGGTCAAGCTGACCCGCGCGAAGCTCGAACAGCTGGTCGACGACCTGCTGCAGCGGACGATGGCGCCGGTTAAACAGGCGCTCGCCGACGCGGGCGTGGACCCGAAGAAGATCGACGAAGTGGTGCTGGTGGGCGGCTCGACCCGCATGCCGAAGGTCCAGCAGCTCGTGCGCGACTACTTCGGGAAGGATCCGCACAAGGGTGTCAACCCTGACGAAGTCGTGGCGATCGGCGCGGCGGTGCAGGGCGGCGTCCTGGCCGGAGAGGTCAAGGACGTGCTGCTGCTCGACGTGACGCCGCTCTCGCTCGGTATCGAGACGCTTGGCGGCGTCACGACGCAGCTCATCACGCGCAACACGACCATCCCGACGCGGAAGAGCGAGATCTTCTCGACCGCGACGGACAACCAGACGACGGTCGAGGTGCACGTGCTGCAGGGTGAGCGGCAGTTCGCCCGCGACAACAAGACCATCGGCCGGTTCCAGCTGGTGGGCCTGCCGCCTGCGCCGCGCGGCGTGCCGCAGGTCGAGGTGGCCTTCGACATCGACGCGAACGGCATCGTGAACGTCACGGCGAAGGACATGGCCACGGGCAAGGAACAGAAGATCACGATCTCCGGTTCGGGTGGACTCTCGAAGGACGAAGTCGCCCGGATGGTGAAGGACGCCGAGGCGCACGCGGCCGAGGACCAGTCGCGTCGTGAGCTCATCGACGTCCGGAACCAGGCCGACTCGCTGGCGTATCAGGTCGAGAAGACGCTGAACGAAAACCGCGAGAAGGTGCCGGCGGGTGAGCTCTCGAAGGTCGAGGCCGCCATCGCGGATCTCCGAAAGGTCTCGGAAGGCGACGACCTGGAGGGCATCAAGCGCGCCACCGAGGAGCTGCAGCGCCTGTCGCATGCCATCGCGCAGTCGCTCTACGAAGGCTCGAAGGCGGGCAACCCTCCGCAGGGCGGGCCCCAGAGCGGTGACATCAAGGACGCGGAAGTGGTGGAAGTGTAAAAGGGCAGGCGGGGCAGGTGGGGCGGGCGAGGCGGGCAAGAAGATCGCCTGCCGTGCCTGCCCTGCCTGGCTTGCCAGCCCACAACGTTCAGAAATCAAGGAGAAGAAAAATGGCAATCGTTCGATGGAGTGACCCGTTTCTAATGGCGTCCAACGCGTGGGTGCCGCCTGTGGACATCTACCAGGACGGCGACAAGGAAGTCGTGCTCAAGGCCGAGGTGCCGGACATGGCGCTCGAGGACATCGACATCACGGTCGACAACGGCACGCTGACCATCAAGGGCAACAAGAAGGTCGCCGGCGACGTGAAGGAGGAGCAGTTCCACCGCGTCGAGCGGCGCTACGGCAACTTCAGCCGTTCGTTCTCGCTGCCGCGGACCGTGGACTCCACGCGCGTCTCGGCTGAATACAAGAACGGTGTGCTCACCGTGCGCCTTCCCCTCAGGGAAGAGGCCAAGCCGCGGCAGATCAAGGTCAACGTTGCGGCGTAAGTGGGTCTGGCAGGTCAGGTAGCTGGACAGTTAGGGCGGGTGGGGCAGGCACGGCAGGCGGGGACGGCACGGCGTGGCTGGCGTATGGCCAGCATCCTGCCGGCCCTGCCAGCCTTGCCCGCCCTACCTGCCCTTTGCTGTGTGTGCTAGGCTAATTGACCGTCTATGGAAGACGTCAACGATCTGCCTGAAGAGGCGCCGTCACCACTCATCCCGGCCGAGCCGCTGCCTCCGATTCAAAGCCGGTTCCTGTTTGTCGACGTCGCGGCACTGCGCGCGAAGCAGTTGCGGCGCGGCGCCAACGTCCGGTTCGAGCCGGAAGTCGGCACGCACCTGCCCCACAAGGCCGAGCGCGTCGCGATGGAAGAAGTCCGCCGCGGCCTTGTCATCTACTCGGTACCGCCGCCGAAACCACCAGAGGCCGAAGCCTGATGCCTGATGATCCGATGACGCTCCTCGTTGGCTTCCTGCAAGGAGCCGGCGCCAGTACCGTTTTCATCCTGGCGCTCTTCATCGGCTTCTGTGTCCTGCTCGGGTTCACCAAGACCAAGCGCACGGCCGGCGGCAGCGGTCCGGTGGTCAAGAGCCTCGACGAAACGATCACGCACAAGTCGTTTCGGTACCTGAAGCCAAGCGACCCGCACGGCCCGGCGAACCAACTTCGCGCGCCCGGAACTGGTCGAGAAAAACATCGCGGTGGGCGCTCCCTGAATTGGGTAATCGGGTAACTGGGTAATTGAGTAATCGGCGCATTGGGTAATCGGGTGATTGGCTGTCCCGACTGCCACGCTCGCTGATTGCTCAATTTCAATTCGCCAATTCAATTCCGCAATTCAATTACCCAATCACCCGATTCGCCGATTACCCAATTACCCAATTACCCGACTACTCAATTCTGGTGGGCCTCGCCATCGTCAGTATCGCGGCCATCATCTCGATTCCTTCCCAGAGGTTCTGCAGCCGCAGGTTCTCGTCGGGCCCGTGCTGGTTGTTGTCGTGGTTCACCATCGAGAACCCGACCGTGGGCATGCGGGCGCTGAAGGTCGAGAACGGCATGCTGCCGCCGAGCGTGGGCTGACGTGCGAGCTCACGGCCGTCCTTGACCAGTGCGGCGACGACGGCATTCGCCATCGGCTCATCCATCGACACGCGCGGCGCCACTGAGCCGGCCCTGAGATCCACACGCGCCAGGTACGCATGCGTGAGGCGCTCCAGATCCGACGGATCGCGGCCTTCGATCACGAAGTACCCCTGCTTCCGGATGTGGGCGATGACCAGGTTGTTCTGCGTCGCCGGGTTGAGGCCGTTCACCAGGCGCATCTCGATGCGGGCTGAGGCGGACGAGGGGATGGCGGAGCGGGCCGGGGCACTGAGGCCGCCGCCCGACTCCATGGCCAGAATGCTGAGGGTCGGTTCATTCAGCTTGCGCTCGAGCCGTTCCTCGCCTCGCTCGGGCAGCGCCACCAGGAAGTCCTGACGCAGCGCCGCCTCTACGTTCGGCATTTCGTTGAGTGCGCGCAGCTCGGTCGGCGTCAACGGCACCACGTCGCGATAGAAGTTCTCCACCGTCACGCGGCCCTTGTCATCCTTCATGCTGGCCAGGAGCCGCGCGAGGTGCAGCGAGGGGTCCGGGGCCCAGTTGCCGTAGTTGCCGGAGTGAAGGTCGTTCTTCGCGCCGTAGACGGTGATGGTCATCCCCGCGCCCCCTCGGGTGCCGTAATACAGCGTGGGGCGTCCGCTGGGATGCCGCGGTCCATCGAGCGTGATGGCGAGATCGGCCTTCAGGTCCGCCGCACGTGCCGACGCAAAGGCGAGAAAGTTACGCGACCCCGCCTCCTCTTCGCCGTCGAGCACCACACGCAGGTTCCATGTCGGACCACGGCCCGTGGCCCGCAGCGCGTCAACGGCGTTGAGCACGGCGACGATCGGTCCCTTGTCGTCCGACGCCGAGCGTCCGTAAACGCGCCAGGACGGAGAAAGACCTCGACGCGCCTCCTCACTCGCAATCGGCCCCGATGGCCCGTAGATACATGGAGCAAAGGGCTTGCAGCGGGTCCACTCGGAGGCATCGACCGGCTGCCCGTCGTAGTGGATATAGAGCGTCAAGGTCCCGGTGGGCGAGGGGACGTCGAGCGTGGCGAAGACGACGGGCGCTCCCGCTCCACTGGTCGTCTCGACCTTGAAGCCGCGCCGCGCAAACAGCGTTGCCAGGAAGTCGGCGTTCCGCCGCATGTCGGCGTCGTTCCCAGCCACATTCGGAATCGACACGAGCTGCATCAGCTCGTCGACAATTTCCCGTTCGTGCTGAGCGGTCCAGGCGCCGATATCGCGCCGCTGGGCCGCTGTCGTCGCCGTAAGCGCCACCAGCACGAACACACAGAATCGGGTGATTGAGTAATTGGGTAATTTGGTAATCGGCGAATCGGGTCGTCGGGTAATTGGCCGTCCCGAGTGCGGCGTTCGCAGATTGCTCAATTTCAATTCCCCAATTCAATTCCGCAATTCAATTACCAAATTACCCGGTTCGCCGATTACTCAATTACCCAATCACCCGATTACCAAATTCAAGGTTCACGCAACACTCTCGGGTTGCCAGCGCAGTCCCAGGTTGAGTATGCGCTGCAGCAGCGAGTCATAGGCAATCCCGACCTTCTCGGCCGACGCCGCGAAATCCTCGCCCTTCGCGATCTGGGGATTGGGGTTGGCCTCGAGCACCCAGACGTTGCCGGCTTCGTCCAGCCTCAGATCGATCCGCGCGTAGCCGCTCAGCTCGAGCGCGCGGTACGCGCGTTTGCAGACGTGCAGGACCTTGTCCGAGATGACGTCCGGCAGATCCTTGGCGGCACCGCTTTCGATCCCGTACTTCTTCTGGTACTTCACGCTCCACTTCACGCGGTCGGTCGCGATGCGCTTGGCATCGGCCGGCATGTTCGTGAAGAAGAGCTCCCAGACCGGCATGGCCTGCAGCGCCTGGTTGCCCAGGATGCCGACGTACAGCTCCCGCCCCTCGATGTACTGCTCGACAATGGCCGCCGTGCGGATGCTTTCGTGGATGAACTCCACGCGCTCCTTGAGCTTCTCGTCGGTATCGACCACCGACGCCTGCGAGATGCCGATCGAGGCCTCCTGGGTCAGCGACTTCACGATCAGCGGGAAGGCGAGCCGTTTCGGCCGCCGGATCGGGCGTCCGATCCGGAACACCTCGAACTCCGGCACCGCGATCCGGTGATAGGCCAGGAGTTTCTTCGACAGCGACTTGTCGCGCGCCAGCAGCAGCCCTCGCGGATTGCACCCGGTGTACGACAGCTTGAGCAGCTCGAGGTGGCTGACCACGTTCTGGTCGAAGATCGTCACATCGTCGAAGCCCTCGAGCAGGTTGAAGGCGATGTGCGGCTTCCAGTCGGTGGACGCGCGGCGGATGTCGCCGAGGTCGTCGTGGACGCCAAGCGTCTGCACTTCGTGGCCGAGCGTGCGGAGCGTCGAGATGACGTCGAACTCCGTGCGCCAGGGTGCGGCCAGCATGTCGGTTCCTTCCGGGACCGTATCCGGAGGAATAAGGTGCCGGTGAACCAGCGCGAGGACGCGCAGTTTGCCTGTGCTCATAGCGCTACGCGGTGCCGGCCGCTGTGCAGGTAGTTCATGGTTTGCACTGTCAGAAATACCATGAAGTCGATTTTGGTGGCGTCTTCGGTGTCGGTGAGGCGGAGGTTCAGCTCACGGCACCGCTCGATGATTTTTTCCAGCAGCTGGTCGATCGTGTACTGGTAGCTGTCCGTGAAGCTCGCCACCGTGCTGCGAACTTCCTTGCGGACGCGTCGCACGAAGCGGGCCGCCGACGGGTTCCTGGCGTACTCCGGCGCGTTGGAGAAGAGGTTCCTGAGGTCGCTGTCGTAGAAGTCGGGATGGTCAAGGCCGTAGTGCTCCCGCTTTCTCCGGTAGTGCTCGGCGAGTGTTTTCCTGAGGCGCGGGAGCGGGTCGACCTCGCGCCTGGATTTCACCGTCGGCTTCGTGTGCGCGAGCTCGTGCATCATCCGGTCGACATATTCGAGCTTGCGCTGGGCCGGCCATCCGGAATACCGCGTGGACCACATCGACGCAGGGTCCAGCCAGACGGCAAATGTCTCCGCGAAGTCTTCGTCGGGATGGCTTTGCGCGTACCAATGATCGAGATGCTGGACGAAGCTCTTGCTGTAGGGCTTCGGCGTGTAGTACTCGGGGTACTCCGTGTCGGGCAGGCCGAAGAGCCGGCGGCGTGTGGGACGCCGTCGAAGCTGGTAGGCGTTGTCGATGGCATGGCCGGCCTCGTGGCGCAGGATCATCAGGCACCATTCGGGATCGCCACCTTCGACTTCGAGCATTTGTGCCAGCTCGAGCCGTGCGAGTCGCGGATGCGCCAGGTAAAAGGGAATCGCCACTCCGGGAATGCCGTCGGGTGTGAACCACTCGTCGGACAGCCAGTAGTGCGGCCGCACGAGGCCGCGCCGGTCGAGCTCGTCGTTGACCTTGGCGATGAGGGGCTCGAGGAACGTGCCGGGGATCGACACGCCCAGGTCGCACATGCGCACCTCGAGCAGCTTCTCGTCAGGAAGCGTCGTCCAGTCGACCGGGACTAGCGGAGCGGCGGCGCCTGTGTCGACCATGTCGTCTCCCGCTCGTAGGCGTCGGCAATCCTGAGGATCGTCGCTTCGTCGAAGGCCCGGCCCGTCAGCTGCAGCCCGATGGGGAGCCTGGCGGCGGTGAACCCGCACGGCACGCTGATGGCCGGCAGGCCGGCGAGATTGGCGCTCACCGTGAAGACGTCGAGCAGGTACATCTGGAGCGGATCGGACACACGCTCGCCCAGCTTGAACGCCGGCGTCGGGCTCGTCGGCATCGCGACGGTGTCCACCTGCTCGAACGCGCGCTCGTAGTCGCGGCGGATGAGCGTGCGAACCTGCTGGGCCTTGCGGTAGTACGCGTCGTAGTAGCCGGCGCTCAGCACGTAGGTGCCGAGCATGATGCGCCGCTTCACCTCAGGTCCGAACCCGGCTTCCCGGGTCCGCGCGTACATCCGATTGAGGTCGTCGTGCGCGCGCGCTGCGGCGCCCGGTTCTGCGGCGGCCCGCAGGCCGTAGCGCACGCCATCGTACCGTGCCAGGTTCGAGCTGGCTTCGGCGGTCGCCACAAGGTAGTAAACAGGAATCGCCGCACTCGCGTGAGGGAGCGGGATGTCGACGAGCGACGCCCCTCGCGCGGCCAGTGCCTCGAGTGCCGACTGGAACGATCGGCGGACTTCGTCGTCGATGCCCTCGCCACCTACGAGTGCCCGGGGCACGCCGATGCGAAGCCCGCGCACGTCGCCGTCGAGCGCCGCGCCGTAGTCCGGCACCCGGTCGGCTGCGCTCGTGGCGTCGTGCGGATCCAGTCCGGCGACGACGGAAAGCGCGAGGGCGGCGTCCGCGACCGTGTGGGTGAACGGACCGATCTGATCCAGCGACGAGCCGAACGCCAGCAGGCCATAGCGCGATACGCGCCCGTAGGTAGGCTTGAGGCCAACCACACCGCACAGCGACGCCGGCTGGCGGATCGAGCCGCCGGTATCGGAGCCCAGCGCCAGAGGCGCCAGGCCCGCCGCGACGGCCGCTGCCGATCCGCCGCTGGAGCCGCCGGGCGACCGGTCCAGCGCCCACGGATTCCTCGTGGGGCCGAACGCCGAGTTCTCGGTCGACGAGCCCATCGCGAACTCGTCGCAGTTGGTTTTTCCGACGACGATCGCGCCGGCCGCCTCGAGCCGCGTGACAACGGTGGCGTCGTACGGCGGCACGAAGGTCTCGAGGATTTTCGACGAGGCGGTCGTGCGCAGCCCCCGCGTGCAGATGTTGTCCTTGAGCGCGACGGGAACACCGGCCAACGGCCGATCGCCCCAGCGGTCACGATCCCGGTCGAGCAGGTCAGCCTGTGCGAGCGCGCGCTCGGCGGCCACCGTGTTGAAGGCGTTCAGCGCGGGATTGGCCACCGCGATTCGATCGAGGGCGGCCTGGCAGATCTCGCGCGCAGATCGATCGCCGGCGCGAAAGCGGTCGCGCAGCTCGGTGGCCGTCGCGTGGCTCATCCGATGACCCTGGGAACCCGGAACAGCCCGGCGTCGCGCGCGCCGTCCGGCGCATTGGCGAGTGCGTCCTGCCGATCGATCGACGGCGCGATCTCATCGTCGCGGTCGCCAGACTCGTTGGCAAGCCGTGCCGACACGTTCGCCGTCGGCGGAACACCGGTGGTGTCGATCTGCTGAACCTGCGTGGCGTACTCGAGGATCTCGCCGATCTGGCGCCCGAAGCTCTCTGCTTCCGAGTCGTCGAGCTCGAGGCGCGCGAGTTCGGCGAGCGCCGCGATCTGGTCGCGGCTGAACGAGGCAGGCATCCGGAAATGGTACCTACACGGGCTTCGGGCTCCAGGCTCCGGGCTTCGGGGGCACCAGGCTTTGGGCTTCGGGGGCTCACGAGGCCTCCTGGCTCAAGGCTCAGGGCTCTAGGCAGGCCAAACGGGCTCCGGGCTCAAGGCTCATGGCCGGCTCGTTGCCCGGCCCGCGAGAGGGGCGGCGGGGGCGACGAGCCGTGATCGGTCGGCACCGGGTTTTGGGCGGAACTTCTGCGTGCGGCCGTTGAAGCTGTCGGCGCCGTAGAAGTTGCCCTCCGAGTCGACGGAGAGCTGGTGCAGCTCCCAGAACGCGCCCGGGTAGGTGCCGTAAGTCCCCCAGAAATACTGCAGCTTGCCGCTGGTGTCGTACTTAAGGAGCCGGGCGTTGGTGCCATCGGCCACCCAGACGGCCTGGTCCGGGGTGATCATGATGTCGTTCGGGAACCGAAGCCCGGGCCACGTGTCGAGGTGAGCGCCCTTCTCGTCGAACACCTGAATGCGCTGGTTTCCGCGGTCGGCCACATAAACCCGCCGCTTCGCGTCGACCGCGATGCCGTGCGGTCCACTGAACTGCCCGGGCCCGTTGCCACGCGTGCCCCATGCCGCCACGAACTTGCCGTTCCGGTCGAGTTTCACCACGCGCGAGTTGGTCAGGCCGTCGGCGACAACCACGCTCCCGTCCGGCAGAAAGGCGATGTCCTGGGGCCGGCCGAAGTGCGTCTCGTCTTCACGGGCAACACCCTTCTCGCCGAGCGACATGACGAGCGTCTTGCCGTCGTTCGAGAACACGTGAATCTGGTGCGTCGAATCGTTCACCACCCAGACACGCCGTTCCGGATCGTAGGGGCTGATGCGGATCTTGTGCGGGCCTCCGCCTTCGAAGAGCGAATCCCACTGCGTCCAGGCTTCGACGAGCTTGCCGCTCGCGTCAACCACCACGATGCAGTTCCGCATTTCCGCGCGCGGCGTGGTCGCACGCTCGCCGAGCGATCCCCAGGCGCCGTTGAAGCCGCGTCCGAGCGGGGTGGGCAGCTTCAGCTCGCCTCGCGCGACGATGAAGATGCGATTCGGGGATTCGGCGAACACGCCGGGCTGAGACCCCCAGATGTAGCCCTCGCGCGCCCACGGCTGCGGCCAGCCCGCAACGATGTCGTACGGGCCGGTTTCCTCTTCGCCGCCCTTGTCCTGCAAGGCGGCAGCGGAGGAGAAAACGGTGGACGCAAGAATGAGGACGGCAAGCGCCGAAGCGCAGTGTTTGATCACGCGCGGAGCGTACCAGCCGCAGCAGCCGCCAGCAAGGCGGGAGGAAGTGAACGCACGATTATTGCTATTGAGGGTATGCCTCTTCGAGGATCTGCCCGGCTGCCCCGACACGCACCCGGATCGTGAAGAGGCCCCCGCGTCCACCAGCCTGGTTGGCCCGGGGCCCGGCGACGACCGGCAGTTCGAACCGCATGTCTGCCCAGCGGACGACGGTCGAACCATCAGGCTCGACCAGCGATCGGGCTGCCGGAAACCGCGAGAAGCCGAGAAAGGCGCGCGCCGTTTCACTTTCGGCAGCCTGCAGCGCTGCAGGGGTCCATTGGTTGGGCACGCGGCGTGTGGTCCGCCACAGCGCGGCGTTTCCATTCCTGAGCTGGCCGTCGAGAATGTCGATGGCCTGCATCTCGTACGCGTTCGAGAGGCGGGCGATGACCTGCCATCGGAACGGCGAGGCAAACGTCGGGATTGCGGCGATCTCGACCAGGCATCGGCCGGTGGATTCTTCCCGGCGCGCGTTCGAATCTGCAGTGCTCTCCGGCCAGCGCCCGATGAGGCCGGCGAGCGGACCGGCGGATTGGGTGGGATCGCATGGCGGCGGAAGCAGCGCACCGAATGCATGCGGCGCCAGCGCCAGAGCCCGCTGATGCGAGACTGCCCGCAGTCCGTAGTTGCAGATCATCAGCGCGAGGACCACGAAGGCCGCGCGGCGGCCCGCCGCTCGCGATCCCCGTCCGATCACGATCCCGGACGCCAGCGCGACGAGAAGGTAGATGTCGATAATCGGCATCAGGTCCGAGCCGTACCAGCGCCAGTCGAACGGACTGAGGAGCCGTGTCCCATAAGACGTCGGGAAGTCCAGGGCAATGTGCAGGAGGACGCCGATGCACGAGACCGCGGCCAGCATCCTGAACGGCGCGTGCTCTGCCGCGTGCGCCCGGTCGAAGGTCCTGAGGCAGGCCCTGACCAGGCCGGCTGTCAGAAGCCCGAGCACCACCACGCCCAACGCACCATGGGTCGGTCCCCGATGCCACTCCAGGTAGTTCAAGGCGCCGCCGGCCACCGTCACGACGTCGATGTCCGGAGCGTTGGAGGAGAGCACCAGGGCGAGGGTCGTCCCGCGGCCCGCGCGCCCCAGCGGCGTGCGGGCCAGCGTCGCTCCGAAGAGCGAATGCGTCAGGTTATCCATCTACAATAAGCCGCATGAGGAAGATGCTCCGGATTATCACCGCGTTTGTCGTTGTCGGCCTCTTGCTGACGCCGACACCCTCGTGGGCGTGGGGCGCCCTGGCCCACCAATACATCATGGGCCGGGCGATCGATCTGCTCCCGCCGGAGCTGAAGCCGCTCTTCGAGGCGCACCGCACGGAGCTCGTGATCCGCGTGCTCGACCCCGACATGTGGCGGCTGGTCGGGTGGGCGGAGGATCCCAACCACTTCATGGATTTCGGCGTGAAAGAGTACGGGCCGTTCCCGTTCACCGCCCTGCCAAAGGATTACGGCGCGGCCCTGGAAAAGTTCGGGCCCGAGGTGCTCGAACGTAACGGCCGGCTCCCGTGGCGCCTCGCAGAGATCCACGGCCGTCTCCGCCGATCGTTCGAGGATTTCGGTCGAGGCTCGTCGAATGCCGTCTCCAACTCGGTGCTCTTCGCCGCCATCGCCTCCCACTACGTACAGGACGCGCACCAGCCGCTGCACGCCACCGACAACTACGACGGGCAGCTCACCGGCCAGCGAGGCGTGCACTCGCGCTTCGAGCGCGAGCTCTTCGAACGCTTCCAGTCGCGGCTGAAGATCGTCCCGGCCGCGCCCGTCCCGATGCTGAACGCCCGCGACACCGCGTTCGACGTGCTTCTGACGAGCTATCAGCACGTCGACGCCATCCTCAAGGCCGACAAGGACGCTGCGGCCGGCCGCGAGATGTACGACGACGCGTACTACGAGCGGTTCCTGGCCGGGGCACAGCCGGTGATGGAGAAGCGCCTGGCGGAGGCCATCAGCGCCACGGCGGGCATGATCATCGGCGCGTGGGAACAGGCGGGGAAGCCGGCAGTCCGCGTCAAGGACACGCGTCCGGTCGAGAAGATCAGCCGGTGACGCAGTTGCGCAGGTTCGCACGAACCGGTTGAGCCGGCTCCTGCGGTCATTCCCGATCGCCGGCTTCTGTTAGTCTGGATCCGTGGTCGTCTACCTGGTGCCCGCCGGGCGTGAGCGCTTCGAGCTCTACTCCGAGCCGCCCGAGGATCCGGATCTCGAACCGGACGCCGGAGCCTCGCGCGTCCGCCGCTGGATGCACCGCGCGAACGTTCAATGGCAGGCCGTCGTGGAGGCCGCCCGCCGGGGTTCTTCCACGGGCCGGTTCGCCCAGTGGCGCGACAAGATCGTCTGCCATCTCGCCGAGAGCATCGCCGAACAGCGGACCTTATGGCGCCTCGGCAGCGAGGCCAGGGCCGCCGCGAAGTACCCGGACGGGATTGAGAACAATCGCGGGCGCGAAATCCTGATGGCCGAACTTGCCGGCGCGCGCAGCCATCACCTGCGCTGGCTCCTCGTCGATCTGGCGTTGTTCATCGCCACGGGCGTGGTGGCGATCGTGCCTGGCCCGAATATCTTTGCTTACTACATGCTCTTCCGGGTGATCGGGCACGGGCGATCGTGGTGGGGCGCACGGCGCGGCATGAGTGTCGTCGCGTGGACCTTCGAGCCCGATGCCTGCCTGGCCGAACTCGCCACGCTGATCGACGTCCCCCGCCACACCCGCGCACCGCTCGTGCACGCGATTGCCGAGCGGCTGAACCTGCCGCGTCTGTCGGCCTTCTTCGATCGCGTCGCAGTACCGTCGGCGTGAAACCTGCGATAATCGGCGGAAACCGATGAAGCTCGGAGAGATCGCCGCGCGTGTGGGGTGTCGCATCGACGCCGGGTCCAAAAGGACCCGGCCGACGACGGTAGACGCGCCGCCCCGGCCTGCGACAGCAGACGGAGCGCCCCCCGGCGCGACGCCTGGCGACGATGACTGCGACATCAGTCGCGTGGCCGGCATCGAGCAGGCGGGTCCGGGAGATCTGACCTTTGTCGCCAACCCGAAGTATCAGGCACAGCTCGCGACGACGCGGGCCTCGGCCGTGATCGTGGCGACGACGGCGGAAGTGGGCGCCACCGAGGCGGTGGTGCTGCGCTGCGACAACCCCTACCTCGCTTTCGCACGAGCCGTCGGTCTCCTCGCCGAACACGCACCGCCTGCGCCGGGCGTGGATCCGCTCAGCTCAGTGGCGGCCGACGCCACGCTCGGGGCCGGCGTGTCGATTGGCCCGTTTGTGACCATCGGCGCAGGCGCCACCCTCGGCGCGGGGACGATCGTCTACCCCAACGTGGTCATCGGCCCCGGAGCGTCGATTGGCGACGACTGCGTCCTGCATTCGCAGGTGTCGGTGCGGGAGCGCGTCACGATCGGCCATCGCGTGGTGCTCCAGGACGGCGTTGTCGTGGGCAGTGACGGCTTCGGCTTCGTGAAGCAGGCCGATGGCACGCACCTCAAGATTCCGCAGCACGCCGCCGTCGTCATCGAAGACGACGTGGAGATCGGCGCCAACACGACGATCGATCGTCCGGCCGTGGGCGAAACGCGGGTCGGCGCCGGCAGCAAGATCGACAACCTGGTGCAGATCGCACACGGCGTGACCGTCGGCCGCCGCGTGCTCTTTGCCGCCCAGGTCGGCATCGCCGGCAGCACGGTGGTCGAAGACGACGTGGTGCTCGCGGGCCAGGTCGGTGTGGCCGGCCACATCAGGATCGGCAAGGGCGTCGTCGCGACGGCTCAGACCGGCGTGCCGAACTCGATTGATGCCGGAGAGTTCGTGTCGGGTTACCCGGCCATCGCCAACAGAGAGTGGCTCAAGTCGGCCGCCGTTTTCCGCAGCCTCCCCGACATGAAAAAGCGCGTTGTGGACCTCGAGCAGCGCATTCACGAACTCGAGGAGAAGCTCGCGCAGTGTCTCGCCGCCGCGGAACGCCGATAACGCGCGCGGCCGCTATGGCCGCCGTGCTCCTCGCAGTCCTGTCCACCACCGCACACGCGCAGCAGCCGCTTGCGGTGGCTCCGGAACGTCTCGAGTTCCTCTCCCGGCTGGACTTCCACATGTACGCCTCAGGCATGAGCGAAGGCGACATTCAGTTCCACTGGGCCACGGACTTCGGCGGCGACGTGGACCTCGTGGACTACGTCACAGGCCGGTTGTCGATCGTCGCCCGCTACGGCGCTGTGCTGGGCGACGAGTTTCAGCCCTTCGATCCCAACCAGACTGCCTACCTTCTCGAGGCGTCATCGTCCTGGCGTACCAAGCCCGCCGAGCTTGCCGTGGCGTTCACCCACGTGTCGCGCCACTTGAGCGATCGTCCCAAGGTCGCAACCGTCGCGTGGAATACGCTGCGGGCGCGCGCCCTCAGGCAGCTTGCCGTTAGTGGAGGGACTCTCGATCTGCGCGCCGACGCCGGCGTGGTCACGAATCGCGCGTTCGTGGACTACGAATGGATGATCAGCGGCGAGGCCACCTTCACCCGGCCGATCAGGCCGAAGGTGCGATGGTATGCCCGCGCCGCGGGTGAATCGTGGGGCGTCGACGAGCGCTACGAGCGATCCACCCAGCGCGGCGGGCGCCTCGAGTCCGGCCTGACCCTGGCAGGCCGCGGCGCCAATCTGGATCTTTTCGTCGGCTACGAACAGGTGATCGACGCGAACGCCTTCGAATTGACGCCCAGGCGCTGGCCGTTTGCCGGCTTCCGCCTTGAGAGTCGATAGTCGGACGGCACCCGGGGGCCCGGTCCCTTTGGCAGGGTAGAATCAGGGCATGACTCGGTCCTTCTTCAAGTGCGGCCTGGCCGCGCTCCTGCTCTTCGCAGTATTTGGCATGTCCGGGTCGGCCGCCGTCCGGCCGCCGAAACTGCAATACGCCATTTCCACGCTGCCAAATGGTCTGACGGTGATCCTGTCCGAGGACCACTCGACACCCATCGTGCACGTGCAGCTCACGTATCACGTGGGATCAAAGAACGAGAAGCCCGGCCGTACCGGCTTCGCGCACCTCTTCGAGCACATGATGTTCAAGGGTTCGCGGAACGTGGAGCCCGAGGCGTTCACGTCCTACATCTCTTCGGTCGGCGGTCAGGTCAACGCGTACACGACCGACGACGAAACGGTTTTCTGGGCGACGGTGCCGGCACAGTATCTGCCGCTCTCGTTGTGGCTCGAGGCCGACCGGATGGCGTCGCTCCGGATCGACAACGACACGTTTGTGAACGAGCGGGAAGTCGTGAAGGAAGAGCGGCGGATGCGCGTGGACAACCAGCCGTTCGGCAGGTTGACGGAAATCCTCTACGACCACGCGTTCACCGTGCACCCCTACAAGCACCCGACCATCGGCAGCATGCAGGATCTGGAGGCGGCGTCGATCGAGGACGTGCGCGACTTCTACCGGACCTTCTACGTGCCTGCGAACGCGACGCTCACCATCGTCGGCGACTTCGAGCCCGCGCAGGCGTTGGCGCTGGTCGAGCAGACGCTCGGACGCGTTCCGAAGGCCGAGCGCCCGGTGCCGCGGGACATCCCGAAGGAGCCGCCGCAAACAGAGGAGCGGCGCGTCACGGTCCGCACGCCGTGGCCCCTGCCGGCCGTCATCGTGTCGCACCACATCACCTACGACGGCCACCCGGACTCGTACCCGCTCCACATCGCCTCGAAGGTGCTGTCGGACGGCCAGAGCTCGCGCATCTATCAGGAGCTCGTCTACAACAAGCAGCTGGCCGTATCGGCATTCGGCGGCGCCAACCTGATCGAGGATCCGAACCTGTTTTATGCGGTGGCCATCGTCCAGCCCGGCCGCTCTCCGGACGATGCGATCAACGCGCTCATCGCGGAGCTGGATCGCCTCAAGGCCGAGCCGATCAGCCCTCGGGAGCTGCAGCGGACCAAGAACCAGTTCGCCCGCGATTACATTCTCAGCCGCGAGTCGAACCAGCAGAAGGCGGGTCACCTTTCGCACGCGGCGGTGATCCACGACGACATCACGACCGCTGACGGCGAGTTCGACATCTTCCAGGGCATTACCGCGGCGGATGTCCAGCGGGTGGCGAAGACCTACTTCACGAAGGAGAACCGCCTGGTGCTCACGCTTCTGCCGGGAGGGACGGCGCCATGAGAGCCAGGATTCTCTCCTCTTTGGTGTGCCTGCTGGCGGTCGCCGGCCCGGCGTCGGGGCAAACACAGTGGCCGGCCGACAGCCCGCCGCGGCCGTTGGCCGCGCGCAGCGTGCAGTTCCCGCCCTACGAGCGCCACACGCTGCCGAACGGTCTCCAGGTGATCGTCGTCCTGCACCACGAGCAGCCGGTGGTCAGCATGCGGATGATCGTCGGCGCCGGGGGCGCAAGGGATCCGAAGGGCAAGCTGGGTCTGGCGAACCTGCTCTCCGCCCTCCTGACGCAGGGCACGACAGAGCAGACGGCCAACGAGCTCAACGAGGCCGTGGACTTCATCGGCGGGGCGATGGGCGCGGGCTCCGGCTCGGACATGACGCTCCTCAACATGATCGTGATGAAGGACAGCTTCCAGCTCGGGCTGAAGATGCTGTCCGACATCGCGCGGCGTCCGGCATTTGCCCAGGCCGAGATCGACCGTCAACGGCAGCAGATGCTTTCGGCGCTCAAGGTCAGCTTCGAGGATCCGGAGTTCGTGGCCGACGCGGTGTTTCAACGCCTGGTCTACGGCTTCAACCCGTACGGGCTGCCCCAGACCGGCACGCCAGAGTCGATCGCGGGCATTACCCGGGCGGACCTGGTGGATTTCCACCAGCGCCACTTCGTCCCGAACAACGCGGTGATCGCGGTCGTCGGCGACGTCACGGGCGAAGAGGCGCTCGACGGCGTGCGGAAGGCCTTCGGCGACTGGCAGCGCAAGGAGATCCCGGCGGAGGCCTTCATGGCGCCGCCCGACGCAACCCGGCGCATCATCGTCGTCAACAAACCCGATGCGGTGCAGACCGAGATCCGCGTGGGCCACGTCGGCGTGCCGCGAAAGAGCGACGACTACCTCTCGCTGAACCTGGCGACCCGGATCCTCGGCGGCGAAGGCGCCAACCGGCTGCACCAGGTCCTGCGAACCGAACGCGGGCTGACCTACGGCGCCCAGGCCGCCATGCACGCGCTGAGGGAGAGCGGGGACTTCGAGGCCTCGACCAACACGCGTTCGGAGGCGACGGGCGAAGTCCTCCGGCTCATCGTCGAGGAGTTCTGGCGCATCCAGCGCGATCGTGTCAACGAGCGTGAGCTTTCGGAAGCCAAGGCCTATATCACCGGCAGCTTTCCGCTCACCATCGAGACCCCGGATGCCATCGCCACTCAGGTGCTGAACGTCGTCTTCTATGGCAGGCCCGTGGAGGAGGTCCAGACGTTCCGCGATCGCGTCAATGCGATCACGGTGGACGAGGTGCAGCGGGTGGCGCGGTCCTACTACCGGCCCGATCGGCTGTCGATCGTTCTGGTGGGCAACGCGAAGGCATTTGCGAGCCAGCTTCGAGGCATCGGGTTCAATGCGTTCGAAACCGTCGACATGTCCAGCCTGGATCTGACGACGGTGGACTTCAAGCGCGCCGGCGCCCGTGCGGCTTCGCTGGAGGGCGCGCCGGGGCTGGTGGTTCGAGACCGGGCGCGTGCGGCGTACGCGATGACCTCCGCCGTGCAGTCTGGCCGTGCGCCATCGACTGATGCGGAGGCGGGCGCGCTCCTGGATCGGATCATTGCCGCGAAAGGCGGGATCCAGGCGCTGCGTGGCGTCGCCAGCATCACCGCCGAGACCAAGGCTGCGATGAAGACGCCGTCGGGTCCGATGGAGGCGGCGACCACCACTTACCTGCAGTACCCCAATCACGTGCGCGTCGAGACCACGCTGGCCGAAGCGACGATCGTGCAGGTCTACGACGGTACCAGAGCCTGGGTGAAGGATCCCGGGGGCACGCACGACGTGCCGGCGCCGATGCTTCGTGAACTGCAGGCCAGCTTCGACCGGGACACCATCGCGGTTCTGCTGGCGGCAAAGGACGGCAAGATCCGCGTGCGGCAGTTGCCCGACAGCAAGCCCAGCGGCGTCGATGCCAAGGCGTACAAGGCCCTCGAGTTCTCTGGTGGGACCCTCGAGCCCATGGTGCTCTACGTCGATCCGTCGACGCATCTCGTTGCGAGGCAGACCTACGTGCCTGGCGGCGCGGGCCAGCCTCTCGTCGAGGAAATCTTCTCGGGCTACCGTCCCGTGGACGGCATCCAGATCGCCTTCCGTGCCGAAGTCAGACGAGGCGGCGAGACGATTCTCGAGCGCAGCGTCACCACCATCCGCCTCAACGAGTCCCTCGCGCCCGACCTTTTCAAGCGTCCGTCTTGACGCCGCGGCTCCTGTTGTCGTGCGGTGAGGCCTCCGGCGATCTGTACGCCGGCGCCCTCACACGCGAACTGCGGGCGCTCGTTCCCGACATCGACGTGGCCGGAATGGGCGGACCGCGATTTGCGGCTGCCGGCGGCCGTGTGCTCGAGGACTACCGCGGGCTGTCGGTCACCGGCCTCACCGAGGCCATCAGCGTCATTCCCCGGTCGCTCGCCACCATCGGGCGCCTGGCGGCCGTGGCCCGCGAGACGCAGCCGGCCGCGCTCGTGCTCATCGACTTTCCGGACTTCAACCTCCCGCTTGCGCGCAAAGTCCGTCGTCTCGGTATCCCCATCGCCTACTACATCAGCCCGCAGCTCTGGGCGTGGCGCCCGGGCCGGATGAAGACCATGCGCTCGGTTGCGACGCGCGTGCTGGTGATCTTCCCGTTCGAAGAGGCGGTCTACCGCGACGCCGGTGTGCCGGCGGAGTTCGTCGGCCACCCTCTCGTGGATCTCGCGCGAGCCAGCCAGCCGCGATCGGAGTTCCTGGCCAGGCTGGGACTTGGGACCGACAGGCCGACGGTGGCCATCCTGCCCGGCAGCCGGCCCAACGAGATCAGCAGGCTGCTCCCTGACCTGCTCGCCGCAATTCCGTTAATCCGTGCCCGCGTGCCTGATGCCCAGTTCGTGGTGGCGCGCGCGACCAATCTCGACGACAGCCTGTTTAACGGTTGCCGCGCAGGCGGAGCGACGGTTGTCGGAGAGGAGACTGACGCGGTGCTGGCCTCATCGGATGTGGCGCTCGTCGCGTCCGGCACGGCCACCGTGCAGGCCGCGTTGCACGACACACCGATGATCGTTGTGTATCGTGTGTCGCCGACCACCTACCAAATCGCCCGCAGGCTGGTCCGCGTCGAGACGGTGGGAATGGTCAATCTGATTGCAGGCAGGCGACTCGTGCCGGAACTGATTCAGGAAGCCTGTACGCCGGACGCGATCGCGCGCGAGGCTCTCTCGATACTCACGGATCCCGCTCGTGCGCGCGATGTTCGGGCTGGGCTGGCTGAAGTGCGCGCCAAGCTGGGCGGGCCTGGCGCAAGCCGCCGCGCTGCCGAGGCGATTCTCAGGGTTATGGGGGCACGATGAACTTCGGGCAGGTAGGGCAGGTAGGGCAGGTAGGGCAGGCAGGGCAGGTAGGGCAGGCGGGGCGGGCAAGGGAGCGCCTGCGGCCATCCCGAGCTGAGGACCTGCAAATCCGAAGCGAGGGATCGGCGTCAGTTCGCGGCGGGGGTGGGGCCCCGCCGCAAGTGAGAAGAGTTGGCACGGTCATCCTTCTGTTCTTGGCACTCAGTGTGAGTTCGCTGACCGCAACAACCATCGTGCCCGCCGAACTCGGGGAGCTGGCGGCCGACGCACATGTGATTGCGCGCGGGCGCGTTGTCGCTGTCGAGGGCTTCCTCAGCGACGACCGGAGGGAGATCGAGACGGTCGTCACGCTGGAACCCGAGTCGTGGTTGAAGGCGCCAGACGGGATGTCCGAGACCGTTCGCTTCAAGGTTCCCGGCGGTCAGGTAGGGCGGTATCGCCGCATCGTGCTGGGCGCACCCTCGTTCGCGGTTGGCCAGCGCGTCGTCGTGTTTCTAGGCGGCCGCGCACCGCAGATGCCCCACCTGGTCGGCTCGTCGCAGGGCGTGTTTCGCATCGCCAGGAGGGCCGGGGGAGACACGGTGCTCGCGAACCGCGGGACTGCGACGACCTCGTTGGGCGTTTTCGAAGCGCGCGTGCGCGCCCTGAGTGGAGGCGCGCGATGACCCGCGCTCGCGTTTCCGCGCTGGTGGCGCTGACCACCGCCTTCGTGGTCGCCGCCGGTCAGCCTGTGCCCGTCCTGGCGTACCTGAAGCTCGGCGTGGATCTCAACGGCCAGACGGTGATGTTGAAGTGGGCGCGTCCGCCCGTTCGCTACTTCGTGACCGATTCCGGCGTTCCGGGTGTCACGCCGGCCGATTTCCAGTCCGTCCTGGGGAGGGCGTTCACGACGTGGCAGAACGTTGAGACCGCGTCGATCTCGTACGTCCCCGGCGGCATCACCAGCGCGCTCCCCGGTGAAGACGACGGGCTGTCCACACTCGGCTTCCGGAACGAGCCGACTCTCGACCGGGTTCTGGCGTCGACCAGCTTCCTCATCGATGTCGCGACTGGCGATCTCATCGAGTCCGACGTGTTCTTCAACAGCGCCTTCCCCTGGTCGGTTGCCGCGAGTGGCCAACCAGGCCGCTTCGATCTCGAGGCCATCGCGCTGCACGAGATCGGTCACCTGAGCGGGCTCGGCCATTCCGCGCTCGGTGAGACCGAGGTTGCCGCATCGGGCGGTCGCCGCGTGCTTGCGGCGGGCGCGGTGATGTTTCCCATCGCGTTCTCGATCGGCAGCGTGGCGGCGCGCACGCTGACCGCGGACGACATCGCCGGGATCTCTGACGTCTATCCCGACAACGGGTTCAACGACGACACCGGGTCGGTCTCCGGCCAGGTCACGAAGAACGGCCAGGGGGTGACCGGAGCACACGTCGTGGCATTCGACCCGGCAACCGGCGCGATGGTCGGCAACTTCGCGCTCGACGCCCGCGGGCAGTTTTCCATTGCAGGGTTGCGCCCCGGGCCCAAAGTGCTGAGGGTGGAACCAGTGGATGATGCCGAAGCCACGAGCTTTTTCGACGGGCCAGTGGACATCGCGTTCTCGGCGGCATTCTACGAACGGCTCGTCGTCGTTCCGAGGGGCGGCGACAGCGGAACGGTGGAAATACGGGTGATCCCAAAGTGAATCGGTGCTCAGTGCCGGGTGCCGGGTGCCCGGTTCGCCCCGGTTCCCGGTTCCGGGTGCGAGGTTCCCGGTTCATCGGCTCATGGACGCTGCTGCTCATGCTGGTGCCAGGCCTGGCCGTGGCGCAGACGACGGATCGCATCGAGGTCGGAGGCGGCGTGCGGTGGATCGGCGGAGCATCGCTGGGGGATGTCGACGCCACGCTCGACACGGCGAGCGGCGGCACCTTCGTTCAGTTCGGATCCGAAAGCGAGCTGGGATCATCGATTGCCGTCGAAGGACGCTTTGCAGTGCGGTTGACCGGTTCGCTGCAGGCCGAGGCGAGCCTCTCGTACGGCAGCGCGGACCTGCGAACCGAGCTGACCTCTGATGTGGAGAGCATTCCGGACACGACCGTGTCCGAGCCCATCACGCGGTACACGATCGAAGGTGCGCTGGTCGCTTCGCTCGATGGGTGGCGGCGTGGTCTCTTCACGCCGTTCGTAACCGTGGGCGGCGGATACCTGCGCGAGCTTCACGACGGCCGTACGCTCGTCGAAACCGGCGGAACGTTCCACGCGGGCGGCGGCGTCGCGCTGCCGCTACGCACACGGCCAGCAGGTGGGACAGCCGTCGGTATTCGAGTCGATCTCCGGGCGGTGATGCGGTCCGGCGGCGTGCAGTTCGACGATGAGCTGATGGTCGTGCCTGCGGCTGGTGCGTCGATGTTCCTTCGCTTCTGACCCGTATGGTACGATAGCGTTTTCCAAGGACCTACCGAATGTCGACTGTGAACAGCTTCAAAACCCGGCAGACGTTGCAGGCTGGCGGACGCTCCGTCGAGTACTTCAGCCTCCCCGCGTTGCAGGCGGCCGGCTTCCCCGGCGTGGCGAGCCTGCCGTTTTCCCTCAAGATTCTGCTCGAGAACCTGCTGCGCCACGAGGATGGGCGCTTCGTCAAAGCGGCCGACATCGAAGCGCTCGCCGGCTGGGACGTCAAGAGCAAGGCGCAGCGCGAGCTCTCGTTCGCGCCAGCGCGCGTGCTCCTCCAGGACTTTACCGGCGTGCCCTGTGTCGTGGATTTGGCCGCCATGCGCGACGCGGTCGCGCGGCTGGGTGGAGACGCGAGCCGCGTGAATCCGCTCCAGCCGGTTGAGCTCGTCATCGACCACTCGGTCCAGGTCGACTACTTCGGCCAGGCCAACGCCTTTCAACTGAACGCGGAGCTCGAGTTCTCGCGCAACAAGGAACGCTACGCGTTTCTCCGGTGGGGACAGAACGCCTTCGACAATTTCCGCGTCGTGCCGCCCGATACCGGCATCGTCCACCAGGTCAACCTGGAGTACCTCGCGCGCGTGATCATGGACCAGGACGGCGTGGCGTATCCCGATACGCTCGTTGGGACCGACTCGCATACGACGATGGTCAACGGGCTGGGTGTCGTGGGCTGGGGCGTGGGCGGCATCGAGGCCGAGGCCGCGATGCTGGGCCAGCCGATCTCGATGTTGATTCCATCCGTGCTCGGGTTCCGCCTGCACGGACGGATGTTGGAAGGCGCAACAGCGACCGATCTCGTCCTGACGATCACCGAGCGGCTTCGCAAGCACGGTGTAGTGGGGAAGTTCGTCGAATTCTTCGGTCCCGGGCTGGAGCACCTGACGATTGCCGACCGCGCAACGCTCGGCAACATGTGTCCCGAATACGGGGCCACCATCGCGATCTTTCCGATCGACGAGATGACGCTCGACTACCTGCGGTTGACCGGCCGCGACAGCACACGAGTCGAACTGGTCGATGCGTACGCCAGGGCGCAGGGCATGTTCCGCCATCCGGGCGATCCGGATCCTGTCTATTCGGAAACCATCGAGCTGGACCTCGCATGCGTCGAGCCGAGTCTTGCCGGGCCGAGGCGTCCGCAGGACCGCGTGTCGCTGAAGCATGCAAAGAGCGGCTTTCAGAGCGCTCTACCCAGCCTCCAAACGGCGAAGAAGCCAGCATCCGCGCCGGCAGTCTCCGGCGCTTCGGCAGGCCAGGCCTCAGCTGCTGCCGTCGCCGACCTGCCGGCCGTCGGTCAGCTCGACCACGGTTCGGTGGTGATCGCAGCCATCACGAGCTGCACCAACACGTCGAACCCGAGCGTGATGATTGGCGCGGGCCTTCTCGCGAAGAAAGCATTCGAGCGCGGCCTGAAGCAGCAGCCGTGGGTCAAGACGAGCCTGGCTCCGGGATCGAAAGTGGTGACCGAGTACCTGCGGCAGGCCGGGCTCGATATCTACCTCGATGCGCTCGGCTTCAACCTGGTCGGCTACGGGTGCACCACCTGCATCGGGAACAGCGGGCCGCTGCCTGACGACGTCTCGGCGGAGGTCGACGCGAAGAACCTCGTCGTGGCTTCGGTCCTGAGCGGCAACCGCAACTTCGAAGGCCGCATCCAACAGCAGGTCAGGGCCAACTATCTGGCTTCACCGCCGCTCGTCGTCGCCTACGCGATCGCCGGACGGATGACGCTCGATCTCACCACCGAGCCACTCGGGACCGATAAGAAGGGCGCACCGGTGTACCTGCGCGACATCTGGCCATCGGAACGTGAAATCCAGGAAACCATGCTGCGGGCGGTCAACGCGACGATGTTCCGTGAGCAGTACGCGGACGTGTTCGCCGGCGATACGCGGTGGCAGACGCTGACCGTGCCGACGGGCGATCGGTTCGCCTGGGAAGAGGACTCCACCTACGTCCGCAATCCTCCCTTCTTCGAAGGCGTCACGCTGCAGCCGGCGCCGCTGCAGGACATCAGGGGTGCGCGAGCGCTCGCGCTCCTCGGCGACAGCATCACCACGGACCATATTTCTCCGGCGGGCTCGATCAAGATGGACAGCCCTGCAGGGAAGTACCTGATCGATCGTGGCGTGGCCCCTGCGGACTTCAACTCGGTACGGCGCGAGACGCGGCAACCACGAAGTGATGATGCGCGGGACCTTCGCCAACACGCGCCTGCGAAACCAGCTCGCGCCTGGCACCGAAGGCGGCTGGACCACGTACCAGCCCGGCGGCGACGTGATGCCGATCTATGACGCGGCCATGAAGTACAAGGAGGCCGGTGTTTCGCTGGTCATCGTGGCCGGCAAGGAGTACGGGTCGGGTTCCTCGCGCGACTGGGCCGCCAAGGGCACGCTGCTGCTGGGCGTTCGTGCGGTCATCTGCGAGAGCTTCGAGCGCATCCACCGGAGCAATCTCGTGAACATGGGCGTGCTGCCCTTGCAGTTCCAGGCAGGTGCGACCGCAGCCTCGATCGGGCTGACCGGCAAGGAGCTCTTCGAGATTGCCGGCGTGGCGAGCGGCCTCACGCCGGGAGGACTCGTTACCGTGAAAGCGGTAGGTGAGAAGACGATCGAGTTCCAGGCCATCGCACGGATCGACACGCCGGAGGAGCTCGTGGCCTTCCGGCATGGCGGCATCCTGCCGTACGTCATGCGGCAGATCGTCGCCCGGCGGTGAGCGCCGGGTTCAAAGGACCCGGCCTACGCACGCGCCTCGAGACTCGTAGGGCGGTCCTTGGGACCCGCCGGTGTCCAGTTCATGCTTCACGCTGCGGCGATCAAGTCCAAAGCCCGCGAGCTCGGCTTCGACCGGTGCGGTATCGCTCCGGCAGCGGACCTGCCCGAACTGCCCTTCCTGGCGCGATGGATAGCGCAGGGATACGCGGGCTCGCTGCGGTTTCTTACGCGATCGGCCGGGCGGCGCGCCGACGTGCGCCGCGTCGTACCCACCGCGAGAAGCGTGATCGTGACGGCCACGGTTTACAACACACGCCGCCCGTACTCCACGGAGACGACCGACCGTTCTCGGGCGCAGGTGGCGCGCTACGCGTGGGGCGACGATTACCATCGCGTGCTCGGTGAGCGAATGGAAGCGCTCCTGGGCTGGATGCGCGAGACATCCCCTGTGCCGTTCGAGGGACGCGCGCACGTGGACACGGGACCGATCCAGGAGCGCGTCTACGCCCGGCACGCGGGCATCGGCTGGATTGGCAAGAATTGCTGCGTCATCGACCCCGACCTCGGCTCGTGGATGTTCCTGGGCGCCATCATCTGCAGCCTCCCGCTCGAATGCGATGAGCCCTCTCTCGATCAGTGCGGTGACTGCACGCTGTGCCTCGAGGCGTGCCCGACCGAGGCTTTCAAGGCCCCCGGCGTGCTCGATGCGACGCGCTGCATTTCCTTTCTGACCATCGAGCACGAAGGTCCGCTCCCGGCGGACCTGGCGCCTAAAATGGGGGCGCATGTCTACGGGTGTGATGTCTGCCAGGAAGTGTGCCCGTGGAATGCCGTGGCCGCGGTGTCCTCCGACCCGGCCTGGCAGCCCCGTTCCCTCTGGGACGATCCGGCCTTGCATGAACTCCAGCAAAGATCGGACGATGAGTTGCAGGAAGGCCTGCAGGGCAGCGCCATGGATCGGGCCGGGGTCGACGGGCTCCGCCGGAACCTGGCGCAGGCCGTCGCGAACCTCGAAGCGGGCCCGGGTCCGACGGCCGAGAGACGCTGATCATGACGACACTTGCACCCGCGCTGCTGCTGTCGATGCCGCAGCTGGTCGATCCCAACTTCAACCGGACCGTGGTGTTGTTGTGCAAGCACAGCGACGAAGGCGCCTTCGGCCTGATCGTCAACCGGCCGCTCGTCACGAGCGGCCGCGTGGTGATCAACCTCGAGCCTCCCGTGTCCACCGAGCGCGAGCTGGAAATCTGGATCGGCGGACCGGTCGAACCGCAGCGCAGCTGGGTGCTGGTGGGAGGGAACCCCGAGCCATACGAAACGGTGGGGATGCGGATTGCCGACGATCTCTACATGTCCACGTCGCCGGACCTTCTCCGGCGGCTGCTCGAACCCGATCCGCCCGAGCACGCCCGCCTGATGGTCGGCTACGCCGGGTGGGGCCCCGGCCAGCTCGAAGCCGAGCTCGAAGCCTCCGCCTGGCTCTTGAGCGACATCGATCGCAGTCTAATCTTCGACACGCCGCCGGACCGGATGTGGGAGACCGCCATTCGCCGACTGGGCGCGGACCCGGCGGCGCTCACGATGAGCAGGGGAGTTCACTAAATGGCTGAATGCTGATTGCTAATTGCTGATTGCGGCACGCTGAAGTCAACTCTTCGAAGTCTTACTCGCAGCACCGAGCACCCTGCACCAAGAACCCAGCACCAAGAACCCAAATCTGCAATTAGCAATCTGCATTTAGCAATGTTCTGGTTCAGTCCGAGAGCCGGACCGGGTGTGCTCCGGACGGGAGCTCGTCCTCGAACATCAGCGGGGTCTCGGCCCACATGCTCCGCCGCTGGAGGTGGAGGCCGAAGGCGATCGCGCCAAGAATGCCGATCGTCATCATCACGCGTTGACCGTCGCGGAGGCTGAGCCAGACGAGGCCGCGGCCGAAGGTCGTGAAGACCGTGAATGCCACGAACCCCTTGAGCACCGTCAGCGCCACGACGTTCTTGCCCGGCATGTAAGAGCACGAGAACGGAATGCGCCGCCAGTCTCGCCAGGAGCAGTTCCACGAGGATCAGGCCCCACAGTCCGACGACCGCCGCGACAATGAGCGACGACGGACCGTGAACGCGCCAGAGGAGCGGCAGGAGCACCAGAGTCGGGCCGGCGACACCGAGCCGCCACAGCGTCCACTCGACGGCCTGCATCTGGGGCACGCGCAAGGCGGCCGACTCGGTAATTCTGAAGATCCAGTTGGCGCCCTTGTCCACCGGTATCACCAAAGAGGCACGCGCGGCGAGGGTCGTGAAGAACACCAGCGCCAGGGGCGGCCACAGGGTGTCGCTGGCGAGGCGCGCGGTCGGAGGCGCGCCGCTGCCGAGCCACCCGACGATGCCCGCGCTCAGCAGCGAATTCATGACCAGCGCGGCACCCGTCGCCGCGAGCCCCAGCCAGAGCCCCTGGTGGAGCGGGCTGCGCGCCAGTGTGAGCGAGGTGAAAGTCCGTACAGCTTCGAAGGCGTGTGGACCGCTCACGAGGCGTAGAGAGAGTCGTCGGCGCGTGCGGCCTGGCGGATCGACGGGGCGTACCATCACCTGGTCGAAGCGGCGGTACAGCACGAAGTAGGCGAGCGTGGCCACCGCGCGCCGCAGCGACGAACGCAGAACCGCCCGCCAGCGCCAGCAGCAGAAAGTAGATATCGATCTCTCCGAGGAGAACGCGCACGACGCCGACGAACCAGACCGGCGGGGCGAACGCGATCGGCGCGGAGCGTGCGCTCATTTCGGCGCCGGTGTCGGACAAGCGGAAGACCAGGGGCACGGCCAGGGCCAGCCCGCAGAGAATGAGGCTTCGCAGCGCTGCGGCTCGAGCGCGAAGCCTGGCTCTCGGCGTCGCCAGCATCAACAGTCCATTGGCCGCGACGATGGCCAGGCACGCCCAGATCGAAGCCATCAGGCTGGACATCCAGAAGGCCGCGGCATGCGCCAGTACCCGTATTCAGCCCACCGCCCGGCCGAGATGATCAACACCACCGGCGCCAGCGCCAGGTGAACCGTCACCACGAACAGGGTGACAAATAGCGCGAGCGCTGCGAGCTTGGCGCCGAATACGAGCGCCCGTGTCACGGGCAGCGTCATCAGGACCCGGAAGTCCGTCTCGTCAGGAAAGAGCGATGCGCTGACGATGGCCGTGGCGATGGCGGCGACGAGCATGGCCACGCCGATCAGGAACGCCTCGTCGCCGAGAAGGGCCGTGCGGTACGGCTCCGGGCTCGCCGCCATGGCGAGCGCTCCATACTTGGCCATGAAGAGGCGGTACACGACAATCAAGGCAAAGGCTACGAGCCCGGCCAGCGTCCCGAACACGGTGCGGAGCAGACCTTCGATGCCGCCTTCGGAGAGAAAAGGCAGATCGAAGAGGCCCTCGAAGAAGTGGCGGGTCAGGCGGTAGGCGGGCTGGTCCTTCATGCCGACCGCATCACATCGAGGATCTGCCGTCGCGACCGGCATGAAGTCCTCCTGATCGGTCGCCCTGGCGAAGATCTCTTCAAGAGGCGTCAACCGCGCCTGACCCGCGTCGGCCACGCGATGCTCGGCGACCAGGCGTCCCGCCGACAGGATCACCGCGCGGGAGCAGAGGCGCTCCACCATATCGAAGCGGTGCGTGCTGAACAGAATCATCCGGCCGTCGGCCGCGAGGAGCGTCAGCAGGGCGCGGAAGAGCAGGCCCGCGTTGACGTCGAGGCCCGAGAACGGCTCGTCGAGGACCAGCACGTCGGGGTTGTGCAGCAGCGCCGCGGCCAGCAGGACGCGCTGCCGCATCCCCTTCGAGTAGGCCGCCATCGTGTTGTAGCGGCTGTTGTGCAGCAGCAGCAGTTCCAGCAGCTTCGCGGTTTTCGCGGCGAGCACGGCCTGCGGGATGCCGCGCAGGCGCCCGACCAGCGTCAGGTATTCCTCGGCGGTCAGGTGTGTGTACAGGTACGGTTCCTCCGGCACGTAGCCCGAGGCGCCGCTTGTAGCCGATGGGATCGTCGGAGACGCTTCGCCCGTCGAGGAGCACCGTGCCCGCGCTCGCGTCGAGCAGGCCGACGACGATGTTGACCGTGGTGCTCTTGCCCGACCCGTTCGGTCCGAGGTAGCCGAGGATCTCGCCGGGCCTGACCTCGAAGCTGACGGCATCGACTGCAAGTTGACCGTGGTATCGCTTGGTCAACCCGCGCGCCTGGAGCATGGCGACTACCGGCGGCGCCGCACGAGCGGCCGCGTGAACCAGACCGTGAAAAGGATGCGTCGCGGCGATCACGCTGAGCACGACGCCGATGAGCAGGATGACCATCGCCAGATCGCGCTCATCCGAGGTGAGGTGCTCCCCATCGGTCCGCGGGGGACGATCTGCGCCGCGGCGCCGGTGACACCCATCGCGACGAGCACCGAGACCAGCGCAATGGCCGGGAGGCCGGTACGCATCCACTGGATGGCCACCGTGGCGGCGAAGTCGGCCGACATGCGGCCCCAGAAGGCGATCAGGCCCTCGCCACTGGCGCATCGTCCCAGGCTTCTCGGCCCGCCTCGTCGAAGTCGAGCGTCATCTCGTGGCCGAACTCGCGCCGGAACGAGGGCGGATAGAGGCGGAGGAGCAGGCGATAGATTCGTTCGCTGGCGGTCAGGCCGCGTGGCACGGCAGCTCTCCTCTTCATCCGCGCGAAGGGCCCGGCGTGACGCGCTTGGCGGCGCGAACCAGTGAATCCATGCGCTGGACATCGGCGCCGAGCGCACGGCGGCCCGGTCTTGGTGATGCGGTAGTAGCGCCGCCGGCTGTCGTGATCGGCATCGGGCGCGATGCCCGGCACCTCCTCGACGAGACCGGCCTCCATGAGCCGCTGCAGGGTGCCGTACAGCGTCCCGGGGCCGAGACGCACGTCGCCGTCAGTCTGTTCGAGGACGTCCTTGAGGATGCCGTAGCCGTGCCGCTCGCCCTGAGCGAGCGCGAGCAGGATGTGGAAGACCGCCGGGGTCAGGGCCGCCATATGACGGCGACAGATATATCCGTAACGGACATATCTTGTCAACTGTGATTCATGGACCTGCCCCGATTCCCGATCCCCGATCCCCGTCCCTATCCCCGTATAGTGATGCGGTAGATCACATTCGCGCGGTCGTCCGACACGAGCATCGAGCCGTCGGGGAGAACGAGCAGGTCGACCGGGGCGGCCCCACGACTGGCGGCCGTTCTGCAGCCAGCCCTCGATGAACGGCTCGTAGCTCGACGACCTTGTTGTCCTGCAGCTTCGCGATCATCAGGCGGTAGCCGGTGTGGGAGACGTTGGCGCTGCGATTCCACGAGCCGTGGTTCACGATGAACAGCTGCTTCCGGTATTCCGCCGGGAACTGGGTGCCCGTGTAGAACTTCAGCCCGAGCGCCGCGACGTGTGGTCCGAGCCTGGCCGCTGGTCCGGCAAACTCCGAACACGGACGCTTGGCCGCCGAATTCCGGATCGGAGATCGTCCCTTCGTGACAGTACGGATAGCCGAAGTGGAGGCCCGCCTTCGGCGCGGTGTTCAGCTCGTCGTTCGGCTGCTCGTCGCCGAGCATGTCTCGTCCGTTGTCGGTGAACCACAGCTCGCGTGTATCCGGGTGCCACGCCAGCCCCACGGAATTGCGCACGCCGCGCGCGAAAATCTCCAGACCCGACCCGTCGGGCTTCATCCGCAGGATCGTGGCGTACGGATCCGGCCGCTCGACGATGTTGCCCGGCGCGCCGACCTGCGTGTAGAGGAGGCCGTCTGGCCCGAACGCCAGGTACTTCCACCCATGCTGGCGATCGGTCGGGAACTGGTCGTAGACGACGACCGGCTTCGGCGCCGGCGCGCCCGCCCCGGTCTTCGCGAACGCGTCGACGCCGTCGTACCGCGAGATCTTGCTGATCTCGGCGACATACAGCGACCCGTCGCGGAACGCGACGCCGTTTGGCTGCGTGAGCCCGCTCGCCACGGTCAGCACATCGTCGGCCTTGTTGTCGCGGTTCCGATCCGCGACGGCGTAGACGTCGCCGCGCTGCGTGCCGACGTAGACCGTGCCGTCGGCGCCGAGCGTCATCGAGCGCGCACCAGTCACCTTGTCGGCCCAGATCGCGACCGAGAACCCCTTCGGCATCTTCAGCGCCTCGAGCTGCGGCGCGGTTCCTCCCGGCGGCGGCTGTGCGCCGAGCGCGCCGCCACCGCGCTGCGGTGCGGCTGGTGCGGCCGGCTGCTGCGCGAACAGGGCTACCGCTGACGCGGCGGCCACGAGGACGGCAATCAACGGCAGGGGAGCAGTGACTCGTTTCACGGTTGCCTCCGGTTGTAGACTAGCCAGCAGAGCCTCATGATGACATACAACCCTTCCATCGCGACCGCGTGCGGTGCCGTGCTGGTGGCACTGTGCCTCGCAGCGTGCGCCCCACAGGAGACGCCGGTGCCCGCTGCCACTCCGCCCGCGACCTCGTCGGTGGCCATCGAGCTCCAGAAGCAGGCCGCGCGTTTTGCTCCGACCGATCTCGGAGCGGATCTCTCTGCAGCTGTCGGCTGCCGATCGTCAGGTGCTCGGCAAGCTGGTGCAAGCGTCGAAGCTCGTGGACGCGCTGTTCCTGCGGCAGGTCTGGTTCGGCAACGAGGCGATGCTCCTGGACCTCGTTCGCGACAACGGGCCCGAGGGCCGCGCGCGCCTGGACTACTTCCTGCTCAACAAAGGTCCCTGGTCGCGCCTCGATGCCGACGAGCCCTTCGTGCCCGGTGCGCCGGCCAAGCCGCTCGGCGCCAACTTCTATCCGCCGGATGCCACAAAGGCGGATCTCGAGAAGTGGATCCAGTCGCTGCCCGATGCCGAGCGGCGCCGGGCGACCGGGTTCTTCACCGTTGTCCGCCGTGCGCCGGCCGGTGGCTTCATGCTCGTTCCCTACAGCGTCGAGTATCAGAACGAGCTGGCGCAGATTGCGGCGCTTCTCCGGGAGGCCGCGGCGTCTCGCGGCGGAGCCGACGCTCAAAGCGGTTTCTGACGACCCGGGCCGATGCGTTCCTCTCGAACGACTACTACGACAGCGACGTGGCGTGGATGGAGCTGAAAGGCAGCATCGAGCCGACCATCGGTCCCTACGAGGTCTACGAGGACGAGCTCTTCAACTACAAGGCCGCCTTCGAGTCGTACATGACCGTCAGGGACGATGCCGAGAGCGCCAAGCTCGAGAAGTTCGGCGAGCGAACTGCAGGACATCGAGAACCACCTGCCGATTCGATCCGAGGTACCGCAACCCGCGTCTCGCCGCCCTCGCGCCGCTCGTGGTGGTGAACGAGATCTTCGCCGCCGGGGACGGCAACCGCGGCGTGCAGACCGCGGCGTTCAACCTGCCGAACGACGAACGCGTCACACGCGAGAAGGGCGCAAAGCGGGTGATGCTCAAGAACGTGCAGGACGCGAAGTTCGCCAAGACCCTCGTGCCCATCTCCAAGGTGGTGCTGGCGGCCGAGGACCAGAAGGACCTGGCGTTCGACGCATTCTTCACGCACATCCTGATGCACGAGCTGATGCACGGCCTCGGTCCGCACAACCTCACCATCAACGGCCGCGCGACGACGGTCCGGCAGGAGTTGAAGGAGGCCTCGAGCTTCATCGAGGAGGCCAAGGCGGATATCTCCGGGCTCTTCGCCCTGCAGCATCTCGATCGACAAAGGGGTGATCCCCAAGACGATGGAGCGGTCGATGTACACGACGTTCCTCGCGTCGAGCTTCCGATCGATCAGGTTCGGCATCACGGCCGCCCACGGCAAAGGGCATGACGATTCAGCTGAACTACCTGATCGACCAGGGCGGCTTCGTCGTCCGGCCGGATGGGACCTTTGCCGTCGATCACGCGAAGATCAAGGAAGGAGTCGCCGCGCTGACCCGCGAGATCATGACGCTCCAGGCCGAGGGCAGCTATGAAAAGGCCAAGGCGCTGGGCGATCGGCTGGGTGTCGCTCAGGCCCCCGGTTCAAGCGGCGCTCAAGAAGCTGACCGACGTGCCGACCGACATCGCCCCGCGGTATGTCGCGGCTGAACGCCTGCTGGCCGAAATCAAGCCGTGAAGCGCCGACCCTAGATGGTGCGCCGCGAGTGGATCAGGATCGCGGCGTTCGCGATCGCCTTCCGGCTGTTCTCCGCCGGGCTCGCGCTCGTGTCGAACGTCGTCTTCCCCGACGCGCAGCGGGAGCAGTTCACGGTGTTCAACTCGCCCAGCCCGTTCTGGGACGCGTTCGCACGATACGACTCCGGCTGGTATCAGCAGATCGCCAGGTCGGGCTACCAATACACTCCCGGCGGCCGAAGCACCATCGCATTCTTTCCGGCGTACCCGTTCCTGATGCGTCACGTGGGGCGGCTCTTCGGCCCGCGGCCGTCCGATCTCTATATCGGAGGCCTCGTCGTTTCGTGGCTGGCGTTCGTGCTGGCCATGATCGGGCTCTACTATCTCGCGCGCCTCGATCTCACGCGGGGGCGGGCCGAGCGGGCCGTCGTGCTCGCGGCCGTGTTCCCTTTTGCGTTCTTCTTCGGCGCCGTGTACACCGAGGCGCTCTTCCTGGCGGCGGTGGTCTGGTGCGTTTATGCCTTTCGCACAGACCGGTTTCTCCTCGGCGGGCTGGCTGGCGCTGTCGCGACGGCGACGCGCGTCAACGGCGTTCTCATCCTGCCTGCCCTCGCCTGGATCGGCTGGCAGCGCTACCGCCAGATTGCAGAGGCCGGCGATGGCGACCGTGCGAGGCGAAGCGCTCTTGGCGCCGCCGCGGGGGTGCTGCTGACGGCCGCGGGCATTGGTGCGTACTCGCTCTACATCTGGCGCTTGACCGGCAGTCCATTCGAATGGGTCGCGACCATCGAGCGCTGGGGCTACCATCCAGGCGGCGTGCCCTGGCTGGCGCTTGCGAGCCTGGCCGGAGAACTGCTGAGCAGACCTTACGCCTACCTCGCGTCGGGCGGCATGGCGCCGTACGACACGCTCAACGGTCTCGCCGGTCTCGCCTTCGTTGTCGCGATCCCGTTCGTGTGGGTCAAGCTCGGTGCGGCCTACGGGATTTTCATGGCGGCCAACCTCTGGCTGCCGCTCTCGTCGGGCTCTTACGAGGGTATCGGGCGGTACTGCGCCGTGCTGTTTCCGTTCTTTGTCTGGCTGGCGGGCTTCCGCTCACGGACCGCGTTTGTCTGGATCCTCATCATTTTCGGCGCGCTCTATACCCTGTGCCTCTCACTCTTTACCAACATTCACCCCCTGTTCTAGCGCCAGACAATTCCGAATTCCGTTCTCCGTTCCCCGTTCTCCGTTCCCTGTGAAGTACACTGGGAAGATGTCTTCACAGCTGGAACAGCGTTCGAGCAGCAGGCCCGGTGTGGCCAACCCCCTTCGGAGGAACGTCGCCATCATCGCGCACGTCGACCACGGCAAGACGACGCTCGTGGACGCGTTGCTGCACCAGAGCGGCACCTTTCGCTCGAACGAGCGCGTGGCCGAGCGCGCCATGGACAACACCGATCTCGAGCGCGAGCGCGGGATCACGATTCTCGCCAAGAACACGGCGGTCCACTACCAGGACCTGCTGATCAACATCGTGGATACGCCGGGGCACGCCGACTTCGGCGGCGAAGTGGAACGCACGCTCTCGATGGTGGACGGCGTGATGCTGCTCGTGGACGCCTCGGAGGGCCCGCTGCCGCAGACGCGGTTCGTGCTGCGGAAGGCGCTCGAGCGAAACCTGACGCCGATCGTGGTCGTCAACAAGATCGACCGGCCTGACGCGCGCCCGCAGGAAGTGCTGAACGAGATCTACGACCTCTTCATCGACCTCGATGCCAGTGAGTCGCAGCTCGATTTTCCCGTGCTCTACACGAATGCCAGAACGGGGACAGCCAGCCTGGACCGCGACACGCCGGGCGCCGACCTCCGTCCGCTCTTCGACGCGGTCGTCGAGTACGTGCCGCCTCCGAGCGGCAGCGTGGACGCGCCGCTCCAGTTGCTGGTCGCGAACCTGGACTCGAGCGACTACGTGGGCCGGATTGCGATCGGTCGCATCTTCAACGGCCGTGTGAAGATCGGCGATCAGGTCGTCGTATGCAAGCTCACCGGGCGATATGCAGCCGACGAAGGTGACCAAGCTCTACGCCTTCGACGGCCTGAAGCGGATGGACATCGAGGAGGCGGCCGCCGGCGACATCGTGTGCCTCGCGGGCATCGCGGACATCACGATTGGCGAGACGATTGCCGACGCCGAGACTCCGAAGGCGCTGCCACCCACCGCGATCGACGAGCCCACGGTGTCGATGATCTTCGGCGTCAACACGTCGCCGGTGGCCGGCCGGGAAGGGCAGTATGTGACGTCGCGGCAGATTCGCGACCGGCTCGACAAGGAGCTGCTCGGCAACGTGTCGATCCGGCTGGAGCCGACCGAGACGCCCGAGCAGGTCAAGATCATCGGCCGCGGAGAGCTGCAGCTGTCCATCCTCATCGAGATGATGCGGCGCGAAGGCTTCGAGCTCCAGGTCTCGCGTCCCGACATCGTCACCAAGCAGATGAACGGCGGGACGTTCGAGCCGGTCGAGGACCTGGTCATCGACGTGCCCGAGGATCATCAAGGCGTCGTGATCGCCCAGGTCGGCGAGCGCAAGGGCATGATGACGAAGATGGTCAACAACGGCAGCGGCCGCGTGCGCCTGGAGTTCCGCATACCGGCGCGCGGGCCTGATCGGCTTCCGCTCGCAGTTCATGACCGACACCAAGGGTACCGGCATCATGAACCACATTTTCGCGGCGTGGGAGCCGTGGCACGGGGCCATCCCGGCGCGGATGACCGGCGCCCTCGTCGCCGATCGTACCGGGCACGGCGACCGCCTACGCGATCTACAACCTGCAGGAGCGCGGCGAGATCTTCATCGACCCCGCGGTGACGGTCTACGAGGGCATGATCATCGGCGAGAACTCACGGCCGGCGGACATGGATGTCAACGTCACGAAAGAAAAGAAGCAGACCAACATGCGGGCGTCGAGCGCCGACGAGGCCATCCGCCTGGTGCCGCCCCGGCGGCTGGGGCTGGAGCAGGCGATCGAGTTCATCAACGACGATGAGCTGGTCGAGGTGACGCCCTCGAGCATCCGCGTGCGCAAGCGCGTGCTGGCGTCGAACATGCGCCCGAAGAAGGCTGCGGACGAGAAGCCGGACAGGGGCTGACGGCCGTGTTCAATCGACGCACAACAGGGTCGGTCGTATGTCCGTCGTGCGGATCGCTGGTCGGCGTCCGCGACGATCGCTGCTATTCGTGCGGCCGCGCCAACCCGGGACTCTGGGGCTTTGGCCCGATCCTCAGGAAGTTCGGCACCGACATGGGATTCGTGCCGCTGGTCATCGGCGGGTCGAGCCTGCTGTATGTGCTGACGATCGTGTTTTCCGGCCGTGACCTTCAGGTAGTTGGCGGGATGATGTCCGTGCTCTCGCCCAGCCCGCGGGCGCTCTTCCTGTTCGGCGCCAGCGGAGCGATTCCGGTCTTCGACCTGGGCAACTGGTGGACGCTCCTGAGCGCGACGTGGCTGCACGGCAACCTGCTCCACATCGTCTTCAACATGATGTGGGTGCGCGATCTCGGCCCGGCGGCCGCCAACATCATCGGGCCGGCACGCACGGTCATCATCTATACGCTGGCCGGTGTCTGCGGATTCTTTCTGAGCTCGCTGGCGGGGCAATTGGGAGGTTTCGGAATCCCGATGCTCAGGGGAGCGAGCCTCACGGTCGGGGCCTCGGCGTCGGTGTTTGGCCTGCTTGGGGCGATGGTCCACTACGGCCGGAAGAGCGGCAGCAGCCTGGTCCGCGCCGAAGCCGGACGCTACGCGATGATCCTGTTCGTCTTCGGCCTCATCATGCCGGGCGTGGACAATTTCGCGCACGCCGGGGGATTTCTCGGCGGGTACGGGATCTCGGCCTTCTTCAACCCCCTGACCCGCGAGCGCGGCGATCACATACTGGGCGCGGCGCTCTGCCTGGCTGCGACGGTGCTGGCGGTGCTGTTCTCGGTCTTCAGCGGGCTTTACTTTTACGGCTAGCGCCAAGACACGGTTCAAAGTCAGAATCTGAATGTCACACCAGCCTGTGCATTGATGAAGACCGGATCGAAGCGGACGGGCGCCAGGCCAGCCACCACCTCGTCGAAAATCTCCAAGCCGCTCTCGGTGGCGAAGCGCAACTCGTATTCCCGGAAGTAGAAGACACGAACCTCGCCCATCAGCGCCACGCGACCGCCGATGCGGAGACCGGCGCCGCCATTCACACCCCACCGGTGCTCCGACTGGCCGGGCACCGCGCGGAGCGTCAGCTCCGGGTCGATAGTTGGAGGCAACGGGACGCCCGGTACTTCCACGCGCAGCGGGACGGACCCCGTCACGCTGAGGTCCGGGAGAAAGCTCAGTCCCCCTGAGACGATGAGGGCGACAGGACCGGGTGTGCGGATTCGCGCGTTCATCGACAGAAGGCCGATGCGATCGGCGTCGAAGCTGCCATCGAACACCGTAACACTCGCGGTGAGACCGTCAAGGGGCGGTTGCGTGCCGCGGAGGTCGTACCGGGCGCCGGTGAACTCGAATCCCACTTCGGTGGCATCGAGACGACCCTCGATCCCGAAAACGCCGAACTCGAGCGCCACCGCACCCCCGAACACCGCTCCACCGTCCCCCTTGATGAGCGGCGATCCGACGACGGTGACGTCCACGCCAGGCACGGTCGGTGTCGGCGGTCGAAGGGTCAGCCGCTCGTCGTAGGTCGGGAATGCCGCGCCGACGAAGAGCGTGACGTCGAAGTCTTGTGCTGCAGCGGGCCCGTCGATCGCGAGTATCACGACGACAGCACAGATTGCGCGCGCCAGGCTGCTGGTCTTGAACCCCGCCAACTCGACACGCATCACGTGACCTCACGCATTGAGCTACCGCGTTGCCGCCTTCGGGTATTTCTCGAACATCTTCTCCACTGCCTTGTGGATCTTCTTCTCGTTCTTCTGTGGATTGTCGCTCACCGTGTCGGATGCTGTCCCGCGCCAGGCGAGCTTCTTGGCCCTGGCATCAATCACGTCGACGACGAGCATCCCCACGAGTACTCGCTTGACGTCGATTTGGCCAGTCCCGCCGTAGCGCCAGGTTGGGCCGTACCCCCACGACTGGAGGCTCACGTCCTCCTTGGTCGCGCCATGCCCCGCCACGAGCAGGTCGGGGTCCGTGTCCACTTTGAGGAGCCCGATGGCAGACAGCTCCGCTTCGATGGCCGATTCGACGCGCTGCACCATCAGCGGGTTGGCGCCGGGCGGAATCGTGCCTTGGGTCCAGGCGTAAGTCTTGAAGTTTGCGAAGGTGGCGCTCTTGTCCCAGTCGGCATTGACTTGCTGCGCGAGCGCTGGAGCAGACACTCCGCTGAGCATCAGAGCGGCGGCCGGTCCGAAATCCTTCTTCACCATAATGGTCCCTCCAATGGTCCAGTGGCGTCACGACTATTTCTTGACGGGCACCAGCGGGATCTCCGAGGCCAGCGCCATGTTGACGATCGCGTCGAGCTTGTTCTCGATCTGAAAGAAGCGCGCCGCCTTGATGACAGGCAGTGCCGCCCGGACTTTCGGTACGTACTTTTCACGCACCGTGACCTTGTCGCGCTCAATCGACAACAACTCCTTGAAGAACGTGTCGGCCTTCTCGTCGGTCATGGTCCCGATATTGGCGGCGTACCCGGTGATCAGTGTGGCCAGGCGGTCACCGAGGCTCTCGACTTCGCCGCGATACTCCTTGTAGACGGGCCAGAACGTGCGCGCCTCGCCCTCGGTGAGCGGAAGGTTCGCCGCCACGACCGCCTGGCGATCGGCCTTGAGTTCGGCTTGGAGTTGCTGAATCGCCGTCCACTGATCCACGGCTTGAGCGCCCGCGCTGTCGGGCGACGCCAGCGCGGCCGCGACCAGAACCGTGAATGCGGCCAGAGTGTTCATCATGAGAATGCTCCTTGGTTGACAGCGCTCCAGTTGAGTCGGCATTGCCGACCGATCGTCGGGAATCGAATCCGCACGGGAGTCCCTCGCGGCAGTGCGTCAGTCCCTCGAGCGTGCACAACGTCCAAAACGTGTGACCCGCGCCATCAACGCAAAAAGACGTCCACCTCGCGCAGCGAGGTCGATCGAGGAACTCGATGTGATATTCGAGCAAACGGGTCGAACTCGCCGGCGACGAATGGCGTCTGTGACGGCGCCGGTGCACGATCCGCGGTGACAACGCTCACAACATGTGGTGAGCGCGAGCCAGCCTGTGCTCACTTGTCCTGCGACCGACCAGCGATCGCGGACTCCGGAATTGTGGCTGTCTGTGGCGTCGCCCCGCATGCGCGTACGTGGCCTGACTCTTGCGATTCGCCGGGGCGTGGAATGCCGGATCGAGGTCGTCAGCGGCGTTCTTGGTACGGTCGTCCGTCTTGCGGGCCGGCTCACCGACGTGCAGGTCCCGGATTTCGTTGAGACATGCGCAAAGGTCGCGCGGCCGCTGCGCATCGACCTGAGCGAGCTCGTTTCCGCTGATGCGGTCGGCATCGAAGCGCTGCTGCGCGTCCGGGAGATGGGCGCCGTATTCGACGGACTGTCCGAATACCTGGTCTTGAAGATCGAGGCACAGTCGCGCGATCGCCCGGGGCCACGGTCGCGTTCATAGCCCTGGAGCAACGCAGACCGTCGCAGGCTGTGCGTCGCGCCGCTCGACGCTCACGGGATTTTGTGGCCACCTGACAGCATGCGGTGAAGGGTCGCAGAGGAACGCCCCACGCTCATCGCCTCGGGTGTCATCTGTGAAGGTTTCCGCAATGAATCACCCTCGCCGAGCGGCACCGCCGTTGGGTGATTTCTTGCTATAGCGCGATCCATGTTCCAGGGAGTCATTCGGGCGAGCGCGACGCGACACCTCGTTGTTCCGGCACTGCTCCTCGGCATCGCGGCGATGGGTTGTCGGGCGGGCGACTCGGAGGCGCTGGCCTCCGAGCCGCCCCCGCCTCTCATTGAGCCGGAACTCGGTGCAGGCGCGGGCCTTGTGGATCCGCGCGCGGACGCGCTCGTGCGGCAGATGAGCGACCGCCTGACTCGAGCCAAGGCGTTTGCTCTCGAGGCCGAGGAACTGTACGACGAGGTGCCGGAGCACAGCCCCCGGCGGCAGCTCACCAGCACCCGTCAGGTCGCCTTGCGTCGTCCCGACCGCATGGTAGGCGATATGTCCGGTGACGCGATGAACCGTACGTTCTGGTACGACGGCAAGATGTTCGCGGCGCTCGACAAGGAACAGCACGTCTGGGCCGGCGGTGGGGTTCCGCCGACCGTGGACGCCGCGCTTGACTGGGTGTTCGAGCAGACCGGCACGGTCGTTCCACTCGCGGACTTCCTGTATGTGGATAGCTACGAGCGACTGATGGGCGCCGTGCAGCGCGGCGAGTACCTGGGCGTCCACGAGGCCGCCGGCGTGCCTTGCCACCACCTGGCCTTCGAGCAGGCCACCATCGACTGGCAGCTCTGGATCGATGCCGGTCAGGAGCCCCTGCCGCGCAAGCTCGTGATTACCTACAAGACCGAGGACGAAGTCCCACAGTACACGGCGACCATCCGGAAGTGGAATCTCGAGCCACGGCTGCCGGATGCGCTGTTCGTCTTCACACCGCCCGATGGCGCCGCGCGTGTCGAAATACTGGCATTTACCGGCCGGGCGGAGCCGCCGGCGGGAGGAGCGCGATGAGTCGTCACCTGACCATTTCGGTCGCCCTGATCGCTCTACTAATCGGCTCGAACCCCGCGCTCGAAGCGCAACGCGCGGATCGGTGGCGGAGCCACTCCGGCAACACGACCTCCGCGCAAGGACAGCGTGCAAGCGGCACGCGGACGGTGAACCAGACCAGCTCTGGCGCGACGGCCACCCGGCAGGCAGAAGCGCAGAGCGGTGCGACGCGGAGCACGACCAGGGAAGTGGACGCCCAGAACCAACAGATCGACAAGACGACAACCACCACGACGGCGTGGGGGGAGTCGGGCACCAGGTCCCGACAGGTCGAGGGTCAGGGCGGCTACGCGACCATCGAGGGGAGCGCGCGCACCAGCACCGGGCGTTCGGCCTCCGGCGAAGGCGTGGCGGGCCGCACCTACTATGGGCAGCCGGCGGTCGCCGGAACGGTCAACACCAAATACAACGGCACCTACAACGCCGCCGCCGCTCGCACGCCGCACGGAGGGTGGAACACCGCGGCGGCCGGCCCGTATGGCGGACGTGTGACGACGACGCTACCTTCCGGTTACCGGACCACGACGTACTACGGGAGACCCTACTACAGCTATGGCGGGGCTTATTACAGGCCGTATACGCACGGTGGCGTTCATTACTACTACCCGGTTCCGCCACCGTACTACTCCTATTACAGCTACCCGCCTCCAGGCGCCACGATTCTGATCATTGCGGCATCAAGTATCTGGTGTCGCAGGACGGCAGCTACTGCAAGCAGACGACGACCAGCGACGGGAAGACGGTGTATCAGGCCGTGCCCGCGCCGCAGGGCGCGACGATGGCGATGCTGCCGGCGACGCGGGTGCTCGTGACCGTGGCGGGCACCACCTACTACCTCACCGCCAACGCGTTCTACCGGCGCGTGATGAACGGCGCGCAGGAATCGTTCGTGGTAGTGACGGCACCGGCGGGGGTCGTCTTCGTCGCAGCGCTGCCGGCCGACTTCGAGGTCGTCCAGCTGAACACCATGTACTTCAAGGCCGGCGGCCGCTACTTCGTGCCGTACCTCTCCCCAGACGGCGCGGAGATGTACATCATGGTGGACAACCCGCCGACGCCGTCCTGGACGGGGGCGGTACCGGCTCCGGTCCAGGCCCCCTCACCAGCGGCTGCAAAGGCTCCGGTGTCGGCTCCAGGCACCACCCCCGCGGCGCCAGCGGCCGCCCCTGTCCGGGCAGTGGTGGAGCGCCTCGAGGCCCCTGCGGGGACCGTGATCTTGGTCCGGCTGGCCACTGAGGTGAGCTCCGCGACGGCGCAGGTCGGCAATCGGTTTCACGGTTTCCTGGATCAGGACTTCGCCGCCAACGGCCGCATGATGGCGCCGCATGGCACGAAGGTCTACGGCGTGGTGAGCGCTGTAGATTCCGGCAGCAAGATGAAGGGCCAGCCTACGTTGAGCGTGACGCTGACCGACATGCAGGTCGGCGGCCGCGTGCTGCCGATCAAGACGCAACCCCTACATGCCTCCGGCGGGACCGCAAGCGGAGCGAAGAAGGTCGTCGGTGGAGCCGCGGTGGGCGCCACCATCGGTGCGATTGCCGGCGGCGGCGAGGGGGCCGCGATTGGCGCGGCGGTGGGGACGGGCGTTGGCGGCGTGGCGGCCGCATCCGCCTCCGTCAAGCCAGCCGTCGTTCCGGCGCAGACCCCGCAGGCGTTCACCCTGGCGGCGCCAGTGCAGTTGGAGATCACGACAAACGTGGCCGTACGTTGACAGTAAGGAGAGGACCATGAAAACAAGGCATTGGGGAGTAATCTGGGTGGTAGGCGCGCTCACCGCTATCGTCGTGGCTACGCTGGCCGCGCAGGACCTGAAGCAGCAGCTGGCGGCCTCCAAGCAGGCCGCGGCGCTCAACCAACAGGCCCTCCGTTCGTTCTCCTGGCTCGAAAAGACCGAGCTGCGCCTCAAGGGCGAGTTGAAGAGCACGAAGGTGGACATGTGCCGTTACGGGCCCGATGGCAAGGTGCAAAAGACACCCGTCGTCGAGCCGCCCCCACCAGAGAAGCAGCGCGGGCTGAAGGGCAAGATGGTCGCGAACAAGACGGAGGAGATGAAGGGGGAACTCGAGGCGGCGGTGGCGCTCGTCCACCAGTACCTCCCACCTTCCCCCGACATGATGCAGGTGGTCATGAATGCCGGCACCGCGTCGGTCTCTCAGGCGGGCCCCGGCCGCGCATCGCTCAAGTTCCCTGGCTATGCCAAGGCCAACGACGCGTTGACGCTGACGTTCGATTCGACCGTCAAGTCGCTACAGCAGATTGACGTGAACACCTGGCTCGACAAGCCGGACAACACCGTCACCCTGCGGGTGACGATGGCGGCGCTGCCCGACGGGACGAGGCACCCGGGCACCGTGATACTCGGGATGCCTAAGAGCAACATCGAAGTCCGCATCACGAACTCCAACTATCAGAAGCTTGTACCGTAAGCGGCGCGCTCATTTCAGCCTGACGCTGGGCACCGGGAACGTCGCCGTGATGACCAGCGTCTGGCCTTCCGTCTTCACACGAGCACCCGTTTCCCAGAAATAGCGGACGTTGACAAGCGCGAAGAGCGTCGATGAGCTCGCGATCGGCAGCGTCACGTCGGGCCCGAAGGCGAAGACCTTGTGTTTGTTCGCGAGCTGCGGCTGGATCGTGCCTCCGCCTGGAAGCACGAAACTTCCGACCTCGTCCTGTGTCAGCTTCCATTGGGCGTAGTAGGCCCCGCCAATGATCAGGCCGCCCCCGAGGAACGACTTGCCCAGACCCCCTTCGAGCGTGAGGATCTGGCCGACCTTGACGCTGGTGTCGTCTTTGTCTCCGTGGAACTCCCAGAAGGCCGTCGTGGCGAGACTGAGAGTCCGCGCTCCATCAAAATAGAGCGTTGTCCCGATGAAGGGTTCGGTACGTCCACATTCCCTTCCCGATGTTGTCGTCGCCACCGGGCTCATATCGGCCCGTCGGCACATAGAACTGGAACCCGGCACTCACGTCGGCTCGCGCGGTGTGCCATCCCAGATCGAGCGGCCGGACGAGAATGTCGGCGAAGCTTGTGTCGATCGTGTCGCTGAGCGCAAGGGCGGGCACCTCGAGCGACCCGTTGGCCCAGGGAAGCACCGCCATCATGCCGTAGTTCGCCCCGAAGAGCTTTGCCTTGCTCACGTACCAGAGCAGAGGCGCAACGGCGGTGAGGCCGCTGCTGGCCGGGGAATCCGGCGACAAGCGGACGATGTTTCCGTCAGCATCCTTGATGGTGTCGGTGTCGTATCGAAGATAGAACAGCGCGGCGTAGAACCCAGGTGCCGGCTGCGACCCCGCCTGCACGCCGAAATCGCCCAGGCTGTGAGTGCCGTTCAGTTGAGCCTGGGCGGGGACCGCCAGCACCAGCGTCAGCCCGCAGGCCGCGCCGCGTAGCATCAGTTGTTTCATCCAAGGTACTGTGCTCATTTGTCATACTCCGGTGCCGCCGCTGCCAGGCGACCACTGTCAGAATCGGAACAAGATGCCGGCGGCCAGGTCGAACTGGTGCGAGTACTCTGGAATTTCCGACAAGGTAGCAGCCCCAATAGGGGTCGCACCAATAGCCCGTCGTAGTCGTCGTGATATAGGTCGGTGTCCAGCGACTTTCGAGGAGAATGCCGACATTCTCACCCGGGTAGACTTTCACGCCGACGGCTCCTGTGCCGGAGAACCTGGAGACGCTCGAGATGTCGCGCGGGGTCCCGGAGGCGGTCGCGGTCACGTCGCCATATTTCGTCGCGCCGAGCCCGAACAGGATGTACGGGCGAGCCGCGGCATCAACGTCACCGAAGTTGTAGGCGTAGTAGCCGTGGTAGTTGTTGATGCTCAAGTCTCCGAGCTTGACGGTCGTCGTTCCTCGGAGCTCGAGCTCGGTTGCCTGCTGATTGAAGAGGAAGCCGATTTCATGGTTCTCGGTTGCGAAGAATCCCAGCCGCAGCCCCCAGGAAAATGCATCCTTGGGGTCGATGGAGTTGAATGTGCCAACGCCTGGCACAATCACGCTACTGTCCGCCGTCACCCCGTTGCTGAACGTCCATCCGGCCGTGGCGCTGATCTCGACCCGTGGGTCCTGAGCCGCCGCCTTCGCCGCTGTCAGAACGACGATCGCCATTACGCTCGCCGACTTCCACCACATAACTCCTCCTTCGCCCGCGAGGGCTCACGCGCGTTGAGGGCTGCAAGAAGCTCGCCCCGTCGAGATTGAGACGTCACGACGAGATCTGTGTGCGGCCTCACTGTTCGCGTGTGTCTCAGGGCTTGAAGTGGCTGCTGGCGGTGACGGTTCTCACGGCATACCGTTGGCGCTGACAACGGTTCGTGATGTGGCGAGGCGTTTCCGCACGAACGACGGGCGCGGTTGATTGATGAAGAGCGCACCTGTCTCGCGCGCCGACGTGAAACCGTACCTCACTCGATCGATGGCTCGCTGGCCAGGACGCCCCGCAGGGACACGCGCCCGCACATCAGTAATGAAAGAATGCCGGGAGAGGCGCCGGCGCGTGCATTCGATCGAGATCCATGCAGGGCGGCACCTGCAGGCCGAACTCGAAGTGCCGCTGCGGAGGCCATGCAGGCCGGCGGCGACGTAGTTCACGGAGTGCAGGAGGAGGGGCAGGCCTGGATCGCTCCCCGCCTGCCCGCCGTTTGCCTGGCCTGCCTCGACGCTAGCGCGTCAGGTTCACGGTGAGGGCCGCGCGGCGATTCAGACGCCGCGTCTCCTCCCGGGCGTTGTCGTGCCCCGGCCGCTCTTCACCGTAGCTGACGGTCGTCATCCGTCCGGCCGGCACGCCGCGGCTGGTCAAGTAGTCGCGTACCGCGCTTGCCCGCCGATCGCCGAGGGCCAGGTTGTATTCGGCCGTGCCGATGTTGCACGTGTGCCCCTCGACTTGAATGCGCAGCGTCTGGTCCTGCTGCATCGCGGCTACTGCCTCGTCGAGCACCCGTGTCGCCTCCGGTCTGAGCGTGTACCGGTCGAAGTCGAAGTACACGTCCTCGAAGGTGTAGCTCTTCACCGGCGGACGCGTCACCTGGACGTTGACCGTCGCGGAGGCCTTCCCGCCTTTTCCGTCTTCGACCGTCACCGTAATCGGCACCGAACCTTCTTGTTGAGGCGCGGTCCACAGCGTCTGGCGCTCGCTCGGATTCGCCAGCGTGCCGCCCGGGACCATCCAGCGATAGGTCAACATGTCGCCATCCGGGTCGGCGGCTGTCGCCGTCAGCGTGCAGCTCCGACCGACTTCAACCGTGCTGGGATTGCACGCCGCCGTGACCGTCGGTGGCCGGTTCGCTGGTGGAGCCGGAGCCGGGGCCGGAGCCGGCGCGGGCGGCGGCGGCGGCACGTAGACGCGAACGCCCGGGTGGTACCCGATGCGAACCTGCCAGTCCACGAAGTCGCCGAAGGCGTCCTCGTCCGTGGGAAACCGATCGCGGTCCTCCGTCGGCCAGTTCCACCCGAGGCCGGCGCCCAGGAAGAAGCCGTTGCGCCGCTGCCAGGTGAGCCCGAGGTTCATGCGCGTCAGGCTCCCAATCTCGGAGGCGAGCGGCGCAAGGCTGCCGTCGACGCCCGTCACTGGGCTCCCCGTTATCAGCGCGAGATCGTCGTTCGGCACCGAGCCGGTGAACTCGAACACACCGCGCAACGGACCGCGCGCCGGAAACCCGGCGCCGAGCCCCCAGCGGAACGCCGCGCCAGGAGAATCGAAGTCGTCGGGCTCGCCAAGAAACTCGTAGCCGGCGTAGCCGGAGAGCTCCACCCTTGGGGCAAGCTCCTTGCTCGCGACGAAGTCGAACAGGAAGTCGGCTTGTCCGGTGGAGACCCCCGCCTCATCGTCGCCGGTCGGCATCTTCAGAATGCCCCGGAGCGCAAGCGCCGCTGGCCGCTGGTGGTACTCCGACCAGAAATTGACCTTGCCGCCCACGTAGAAGTCGCCGACGTTGTCGCCGCTCCAGTACTCGCGCATGCCAGGATAGCGATCGACAATGCCGCCGACCTCGGACTTGCTCGCGTCGAACAGCGGCCGCAGATCGCGGTCGATGCGCGTATCGAACAGGAACGACCCGAAGATCTCGGCGCGACCGCCGACGCCGACGCCGAACGTGCCCGCGAAGTCGCCGACGTTGGTGAAGCCCTGGGTGAAGTTCGTGCCGCGCCGATAGCCGCTCACCGACCACTGACGGTGCGCGAGTACCTCGGCGGTCGGCACAAACCACAACCCGGTGTCGCCCAGGAACGTGGTGGTTGCCGGTCGCGTCTCGACGGGCCCATCCGGCGAGGCGGACGATGCTTGCGTGGGAGGGGGAGTTTGCGCCGCCGATCCCCGTGAAGAGCCGCTCTGGGCGGTCGCGGCGGCTGCGGCCGCCACCACCAAAGCCCAGGCCAAGGCTACCTGCTTCAACATTGTTCGTCGCCTCCAGACTTGCCGCTCGACCACTTCGGCAGCTCCCTGGGTGGATCCATTGAGGAATTCCTTCCACCCGGTGAAACGCCCTTCGCCATCTGCCGGCGCGCGTGTCTAGGTGACTTGTCGCGTGCCGAGCGCCTCGCGCACGCTTCGCGGCTCGCGTCGCTCCTGACGGTTGAGCCGATGGCGTGCGATCGACGAGCGCCGGTACACGTCTTTGCGTACGCGCTGGATCTCGCCTAGCGGCGCATGCTCCGCGGTGACCCGCCAGGGGCTAAAGGACAACGCGTCCATTTGTTCCAGGTTCTCAGCACCGGAAATGTCCTGCGCCGGTACACGCACCCTGGCTACGGTGATGAATGGCGAGAGCGCCTCCAGCCATTCGACGGTCACGTCCTGGACGGGCATCTGATCGAGATTCGTGCAGAGCTGCACCTGCAGGTCGAACTCGTACGGGCGCTGCTTCAACTCCGCTACGAGAGCCGTCCGGTAGGCGTCGGCGTCCGATGCCAGATTGACCATGCGGTGTTCGACAGCCTCTGCGAAGGCCGCCGCGGGAGCGAAGCGCACTTTTGCGATGAAGTCACCGTGTCGCACCGCCCCCATCGTCCAGTAGGTCGCGAGCAGGACATTCTGCGGCGGTAGTCGAGCCATCGCGAGAAAGGCCAGCAGCTCATCCCACGCCCAGTCCTTCTGAGCGAGCGTGCCCTTCCCGGTCAAGTACTCCGTCAGCAATTGATGAGCGCCGGCCTTGCCTCTCGCAAAGTAACCTGGGGCGTCAGTGAACAGCTGCTGGATGAACAGATAGTGCGCCACCGTGTTGCAGAAGAAGACGGGCATGTTGATGGTGTTGTAGTCGAACGTCCCTGTATCCGGCTCGTCGTCCAGGAGGGTCGGACCGGCAATGTCAAACATTTTGAGCGCCAGCCCGAAAGCATTCGACAGCATCGCATCCGCACCGAGATGTGCGACACCGTTCGAGAAGCGAATCAGCGCATCGTGCCGTCCCGGCGTGGCGTAGATGCCTTGCGCATATCCGGGCGGCAACCCGTCAAGGATCTCCACCTCCGCACGCACAAGCCCGTAGCCCTTCGCATGTGCGAACCGCACCGCTCGTCCCACGCCCTCGGCCGCAACCGAGTTGACCACGTATTGTTCGACGCCGGCGATTACGGTCTTGAGGTGTTCCTCGAAACCCGCACTCAGCGCATCGAGCTCCGGGGCGTATCGGACGAACTGCGCCGGAACAGTCGCTCTGGTTTGTGTCATGGCCATCGTCATGTCCTTTCACGCTAAGCTGGCGATGAACTTGATGGCGGTGATGCTCGGCAGGAACGCGTACGCCGCGGCTTTGGTCGTGACGAAAGTTGTGAGACCCGTGACCTCGATCGGCGGGCCGCCATTGGCCTGAGGGAGCACGAAAATGCTCTCCGTCGGGTCCTGGGTGCCTATCAGAGGATCTTTCGATTGCGGGTGAAGCCTGACGGCCCCGGCGAATTCGCTGTCATTGACCCAACGTCTCAGCACGAACTCATATTGATTTTCGATGTTCGCGTTGATGAAGTAACCGACAATCCCGCGCTCGCTGCCATCGTACGGTTTGCCTGGGTCGTAGGTCGGTCCGTACGGCAGGAGACAACGCATCAGCCGGTGAGCATTGTTGCTGCCGCCGGGCACGCCCTGCCCCTGAACTGGCTGACCTCGTGGATTGACGCGGCGGATGTGTGCGCCGACGGGGCAGCGGATTCCCTTCGGATCCCCAGAACCATCGGCATTGACATACTCGAAGTCGTTCATCTGCTCGGGCGACATTCCTCCCGCAGGGCTATCCGTGTCCGGTGACAGGGCGAGAGGCACGCCGTTGCGCCATCGCCCGCACATCTTTGCCGCGAGCAGTTCGGGATTGATTTTGTCCTTGTTCGACTGCAGAAAATGCTCGAAGCCCACGACGTCGGTCTCGATCTTCTTGAACACCCCAAAGCTGCCGTTCAGGCCGAGTGTTCGCGGCTCCGGCACCTCATAGTTCTCAGCGTCTTCCCGCAGGACGAAGAGCCATGGCTCGCAGGGCTGCTGGCGATCAGCGGGATACTTTTCCGGGCCGCCACGAATGGTGGTCCTGGTGATGCCGTCGGTATAGCCGAAGTGAATCTTGCTGGTCGGCACGGGTTGGCCGTTTTGCATCTCCATCAACACCATCCCGTCCTGGCGCGAGAGTTCTCGAAAGGCATTGCCTTCGCCAAACCAGGCACACACCCTGTCGCTGTAGCTCTGCATCGCTTCGGGGCTGATCGCATGCAGCGTCACCAGGACGTGATCGTGCCCTTCTCCAAAACCGCCCCTCCAGTTCTGCGGCGCGCTTGCTCCGGCATCTCCTACCAACTCCGCTCGTCGCGCGGCTCCTTCGGTGAACGCGCCAAATGACCTGAATGACAGCGCCGGAACGCGTTCGGGAATCTCCAGCGCCACCATGCCGGGCCACGTGATACCGATGTTGAGGCAATAGTCGGGCTTGCGACGCGGGGCCGCCGCGGGATCGTCTCCCGGTCCGGGCGCGAACCCCACGTGCCAGTCCTCGGCGGTGGTGATTTGCGGCGTATCGGATTCGTCGCCGTGGACCAGCCGTCCAAGTTGCCGGCGGGCGTATGCCGGATTTCCTACCGTCAACAGGAAATGCCGCACCATCGGCATCCGGTAACCGCGGAGAATGAAGCCCTGGATGTCCGCGAGGTCGAGCGCGGACTTGTCCATCGTCCCCGAACCGCCCTCCGTCTGCGCGTTCTCGCCTCGCCTTCGACGAAGCATTCGGCGAAGAAGCCCCGGGTCCTCACTCGCCGGGGCTGCTGGTGCTTTGATCTGCTTGGCCAACGCGCGTCCCTCCGGACTGATGATGGTTCGTGATCAAGTAACTCCGCCGCTATCGAGCGGTGGCCGATTGTGACTTCCGGTCGGCCAGCAGTGCTTTAATGTCTTGAACCGAGAGGCCTGGATAGGCACTGTAAAACCCGATCGGCGGATGGTTTTCCTTCAATGCCCACTGATAGAACGCCTGGGCGTTCTTTGCTACTGAGGTTGGCGGCGCGCCAATGACATGTGGAAAGAAAGTATCAAACACAAACGTGCTCTTGTCCGCGAAGTCCTGGACGTACGGCTCGAAAGCACCGTCGTAGACCGTGAAGAAGCCCATATGGTCGTTGTCAAAGGGCACCCAATCGGAGAAATGCACCGTCCCAACAGAATTCAACGCTTCTTTGCCCTTCTCGTGGAACAGCGCTTCCCCGACCAGCTTCAAGGCAAAGGCCCGCAGACGTGACTTGAAGGACATGATTATCAGCAAGGGACTCTGCTGCGTCTTGCCTGTAAAGCCCGCCGCACGCGCGCACGCCTTGATGTCCTGAACCGAAGCCTCGTACGCGCAATACGTATCGAGAGGCTTGCGGACATGGGACTTCAGCCATGTGATGACTCTCTGAGGGTTGTCAGCCACGGGCATGGCCGGAGCGTCTTCCACGTGTTTGAAGATGGCATCAAGCACCGGGCTGGCATTCTCCACGAGCCGTGTCAGATGCGTCTCGATCTCACCGTCGAGGTCCGACAGGAACAGAAGCGTCTCGTCTCCCCTGACCATGAAGCGGGAGAAGTGCACGGTACCGAGCTGGTCCTGCGTCCTTGCGAAATCGGGCATCAACGGGGGCAGCTCTTCGGTGAGCGCCTTGGCATTCGCGGGTCCCTTGATCGGGAAGTCAATCGTGAGATGGCTCTGGCTCATAGCGTGTTTCTCCTTGTGTTCTGTTCTGCTTTCCCAACGCGGAGCTCCTGATTGATCGTCGTCCACAACGGCTATCGAGCGGTGGCCGATTGTGACTTGCGATCGGCCAGCAGGGCTTGAATGTCTTGAACCGAGAGGCCCGGATAGGCGCTGTAAAACCCGATGGGCGGATAGTTGTTTTCCAGCTGCCCACTGAAAGAACGCCTGGGCGTTCTTTGCTACTGGGGTTGGCGGCGCGCCAACGATATGTGGAAAGATAGTATCGAAAGCGAACGAGGTTTTGTCTGCGAAGTCCTGGATGTACTTCTCGAAATCACCGTCGAAGATGGTGAAGAAGCCCAAGTGGTTGTTCTCGAAGGGCACCCAATGGGAGAAATGCAGCGTCCCGACAGACATCCTTCGCTTCTATGTCCCTTCTCTCCTAGCAGGGCCGGCCCGACCAGCTTCAAGGCAAAGGCTTGCAGACGTGACTTGAAGGCCATGTATGTCAGCAAGGGGGCTTGCGAGGTATTGCCCGTAAAGCCCGCCGCACGCGCGCGACGCCTTGATGTCCTGAACCGAAGCGTCCCCGTACGCGAAATACGTATCGAGAGGCTCGCGGACATGACGCTTCAGCCATTTGATGACCCTCTGAGGGTTACTGGCCACGGGCGTGGCTGGAGGGTCGTCCACGTGTTTGAAGATGGCGTCAAGCACCGGGCCGGCACTCTCCACGAGCCGTTCGATGTGCTGTCGACCTCGCCGTCAATGTCCGAGAGGAAGAGGAGCTTCTCGTCTCCCTTGACCATGAAACGGGAGAAGTGCACGGTACCCAGTTGGTCCTGCGTTTTCGCGAAATCGGGCATCAGCGGGGGCAGCTCTTCGGTGAGCGCCTTGGCATTCGCGGGTCCCTTGATCGGGAAGTCAACGACGAGATGACTTTGGCTCATGGCGTCTTTCTCCTTGTGTCCTGTTCTGCTTTCCCAACGTGGAGTTCCTGATTGTTCGTCGTCCACAACGGCTATCGAGTGGTGGCCGGTTGTGACTTGCGGTCGGCCAGCAGGGCTTTAATGTCTTGAACCGAGACGCCTGGATAGGCGCTGTAAAACCCGATCGGCGGATGGTTGTTTTCCAGTGCCCACTGATAGAACGCCTGGGCGTTCTTGGCTACTGAGACTGGCGGCGCGCCAATGACATGTGGAAAGAGCGTGTCGAACACAACCGTGGTCTTGTCCGCGAAGTCCTGGATGTACTTCTTGAAGTCACCGTCGAAGATCGTGAAGAAGGCCATATGGTTGTTCTCAAAGGGCACCCAATCGGAGAAATGCACTGTCCCAACGGAATCCAACCCTTCTTTGCCCTTGTCATGCAACAGGGCGCCCCCGACGAGCTTCAAGGCAAAGGCTTGCAGACGTGACTTGAAGGACATGTATGTCAGCAAGGGGGCTTGCGAGGTCTTGCCTGTAAAGCCCGCCGCACGCGCCAACGCCTTGATCTCCTGAACCGAAGCCTCGTACGCGCAATACGTATCGAGAGGCTCGCGGACGTGATACTTCAGCCATTTGATGACTCGCTGAGGGTTACTCGGCCACGGGCGTGGCTGGAGCGTCGTCCACATGCTTGAAGATGGCGTCAAGCACGGGGCCGGCACTCTCCACCAGCCGCCCAATATGCTGATCGGCCTCGCCGTCGATGTCCGAAATGAAAAGAAGCTTCTCGTCTCCCTTGACCATGAAGCGGGAGAAGTGCACGGTACCGAGCTGGTCCTGCGTCTTGGCGAAGTCGGGCATCAGCCCGGGCAACTCTGCGGTGAGCGCCTTGGCATTCGCGGGTCCCTTGATCGGGAAGTCAATCGTGAGATGGCTCTGGCTCATACAGCGTTCTCCTTGAAACTCAGAATGAACAGCTCGTAATCAAGATCCGGACCGCGGACAACAACGTCTGAAGCGGCATAAAACGGACTCCTGCCGGTGCAGCCTGTTGGTAGGGTCACGGTGGGCCGTGAGGGCTCGCAATAGACGGTTAGGCAGCCCGAAACGTGAACTCTGTCGCGATGCTCGCGCAGGCCCGTTGCGGCCTTCAACGAGGTGGAGGGTCGGCCGCCGGCGTCACGGACGCACCTCTGCGCACTGTCAGAAGCGAAACGTCCACCCGGCCTGGATCTGCGACGACGTTCCGCGTTTGCCGTCCTTGTTGACGCGTCTGCCGCCGAGAAATTCCAGCACGAGATCGAGCTGCTGAATGGGCGTCCAGGTCAGATTGATCGAGCCCCTCTGAGTGCGGTGCAGGGCATTGCCTGGCTGCACGTCGAGATTGTCGACGTTGACGATGCCGTACGTAATCGCCGAGGTGAAGGTCGGCCGCCACTGGCGTTCATAGCCGACGTAACCGGACGAGACGAGCAGCGCACGAAGCTGATTGGTTGTTGCGTCGTACACTGCGTCCTGGCCGCCAAGTGTGCCGAGGTCGGTGATGTAGCGGCCGATACCCCAACCCGCGTTGCCCGCGAACTTGACGCGATCGTCCCTGTCCCATATCGGCAGGAGCACGCCGCTCACGTTGGCGCCGAAGGCGCCGGTAGACAACGTCGTGTCCGGACGGTCGGTGGGAGCGCCGCGCAGCGAGCGCGCGAGCAGCGCCGCTTGCACGTGCGATGTGCGGGTGAGGCGCAAGGGGGCACCGCGGGCGGCTTCGGGGTCCCACCGCAGCCGCGCGATGAAGTCGGGCACGAGATTGACGCCCTGCGCGCCGGTCAGGTCCGGCGACGGATTCTCGAGCGCCAGCGACGCGTTCAGGTGCCCGGTGAGGGCGCGCGTGTAGCGAAGAAGCGGCTGACGAAAGAGCGAGATGGCATTCAAGCCCTCGAAGTCGATGCCGATGGGCTCCGTTTCGGGATCCGAGAACGTCGACCACGTCTGGCCAACCAGCAGGCTGTCGGACTGGATGAACGCATGACGCAGCCGCATCGTTCGCCCCGACCCGCCGAAGTCGCTTTCGAGAAACGTCCGCAGGGGTCCGATCGGCGTATGCGCCCGGATGTCCAGGTTGCCGCGGCTCGCCGCAGGGGAATAGGTGGTGCGCGACTGCTCACCCGGCACTTCGGCCTCGACCGGAATGGACGAGGTGACGAAGCGATCATCGGTGCCGAGCGCCGCGAGCGTGTGCACCAGCGTCATGCGCGCCTGCCCGCCGATCTTGAGCGCGGCGTCGGCGCCGGGAATGCGGAGCGATCCCGGAAAGTCGCCGGCGGATACGACCGGAGCCGGCAATTCGGGCGTGCGCTGCGGCTCCTGGCTGTCGCTCGAGGACGTCTGTGCGGTGAGCGGGGCCGCAGGCGCGGCGGTCCCTGTCAACGCTGCCAACTGTGTTCGGGCCGCAAGAGCCACAGCACTCGTGTCGTCGAGCCGCGTGCGCAAGGCATCGAGCTCACGCGCTTGAGCGTCGAGCCGATGCGTCTGCTCCTCCAGCAGCCGACGTTGGTCCTCGACGAGACGCCGCAATTCGGCCAACGCCGCATCCGATGACGTCTGGGCGTCTACCGGCGCAAGTGCTGCCGTGGCCAGCGTCGCGGCGATCGCGATCGCGAAGGCGCGCGCCGAGTCGAGACGTCGCATAGAGGAGCGACGAGAGCAACGCGCATGCCGGAGCGCGGCTCGTAGGGGCGGCAGCCAGCGGTCCGCCGCGCGGGTACAACGCGGCCGACGACCTCGAAGCAGTGGCTCACAGCATTTGGTGATGCCAACTTACTGCATGCTGTCACCTGGCCATCTCGCGGCGCGAACGGACTGTATTCACCCCTTCGGGTCGAGATGTTCGCACGTGCACGTGCTCGATTGAAGCGGCGCCCTTCTTGCTATCCGGGCGACAGTAGTCTTGATACAGGTATGGGCATGAGGCGCGCAGGAGGACACGCGTGACAGCCCTGGCCATCGCGTTCATCACATTCGTTTGCGCGTTTGGCTCCGCCGTGCTCGGCGCCTACCTGCATGACCGGTTACCCGCGCCGCACCTGAGCAAGGAGTCCCAGGACGTGGTGCGGCTCGCCATGGGCCTGATCGCGACGATGACCGCCGTTTTACTGGGTCTCGTGACGACGGCCGCGCGAAGCACGTTCGACGCCTACGATACGGCGATCAGAAGCAGCGCGGTCAGCATCCTGACACTGGACCGCCACCTTGCGCGGTACGGCTCGGAGACTACACCGACGCGCGACCTGCTGCGAAGCGCGGTGGTGGCCCAGGTTGAAACGACGTGGCCGGCCGAAGGGCGTAGCCGTGACGTCGTCGCGCTGCCGACACCGAAAGTCGAGGAAATCGAGAACCAGATTCTTCGTCTCTCGCCCGCGACCGAGGGCCAGCGCTGGTTCAAGGACCAGGCGCTCGAGCACAGCAAAGAGGTACTGATGATCCGGTGGCGGGTGTTCGCGAGCGGCGGCGCCATTCCGCAAATGTTTATTGTCGTCGTGGTTTTCTGGCTCTCAGTGACCTTCGCGAGCTTTGGCCTCTATGCCCCTCGTAACGCGACGGTCGTTGGCGTGCTCTTCCTTGCCGCGGTGTCGGTCGCGGCGGCGTTGTTCCTGATCGTGGAGCTGGATGGACCATTCGAGGGTGTGATCAGGGCTTCCGGCGGGCCCTTTCGCTTCGCGATCGACAACCTGGGACGGTAAGACCCGAGGAGCTGACATTCCACTCAACCAGACTCGATCCTCTCTGGCGTGGCGCTGGGCGCCAGTGACACGGTTGTACCTCCCCTATGTAACTTTTATCAGTCGAGCTGCAATCCAGTCCTGCCTGAGCTAGAATCGCCGCCATTCAAGCGGGATATGATTCGTACACCGCGAGGTTGTTTCGTATGAAGCGGGGCGCATGTCTCCCACTCACTGTCTTTCTGCTCGTCCCGGCCCATGTGTTGGGTCAGGCTCAGACGGGTGCCGTGAGCGGAACCACCACCGACAGCCAGACAGGTGTACTGACGTTGTACACCGCTAGGGACAACGGGATTCTTCCCGAAACGGCTCCCTACTACAAGGTGCGTGAACAGACCTACCGGAGAGTGCTTGGTGGCGCACTCGGCGATCAGCTTGCCTACTACTCCGAGTTGTTTGACCCCTCCCGCCTTCCACACGCGTCGCAATCCGACGACGAAGACTATCTCGTGCGCAAATATGCCGACCGGATGATCAAACTGCTGATCGCGAATGGCCCGGAAGAGGCCGCTCTTGCCGGGCGGCTCCAGGCGCGGCTGCCGTCTGAACCGCCGATCGTGTTCGTCAACCACGATGCGCGGCCCGTTCCGAAATCGACCGGCCATTCGTATCGGTGGGCACACAAAGAGTCGATAGATTTGGCGCTGCGCGTGCATCCCGACACCCGTCACGTGTTCGTCGTATGCGACCCGTCACCGCTGAACGAAGAACGGTTTCGCTCGGAGGTACCCGAGCCGCAAGGCGTGGAGTTCACCTTTTTGCGCGGATACTCCGTGTCGGCGCTAACCCGCCGGCTGGCGGCGCTGCCGGAGCATTCGATTGTCTTTCTACACTCGTTCAGTTCCGAACCTGACGGTCGGCGATTTCGGATGGTAGCCGTGTCGGAGCACCTGGCGGCGGCGAGCAACGCGCCGATCTACACGTGGAACGGCAACGCTCCTGGCGTCTTTGGCGGTCGGTTGCTTTCAAGCGAGCTGATCGCCGAAAGGACGAGCGAGCTCGCACTGCGTGTGTTGCGTGGTGAACGACCCGAGGACATTCCGATCACCGCCATTGACGTGAGTGTCGATGCGCTCGACTGGCGTCAGCTCGACCGTTGGGACGTCAGTGAAGCCGATGTCCCACCGGGCGTGGAGCTCCGGTTTCGCGAACCCGGCCTGTTCCAGCGTTACCGCAACTACGTCCTCAGTGCCGTCGCCGTGTTGTTGCTCCAGACGTTGCTGATTGCAGGGCTGCTGATCCAGCGGAGAAACAGGCAGCGGGCCGAGCGCTCGTTGCGTGAGAGCGAGGAGCGGTTCCGCCTCATGGCCGACACGGCGCCCGTGATGGTGTGGCGCGCGGGTCCCGACCAGCGCTGCGACTTCTTCAACCAGCCGTGGCTGGAGTTCAGGGGCCGCCGCTTGCGCGACGAGGTCGGCGACGGCTGGACGCGCGGCGTGCATCCCGACGACCTGCAGCGCTGTTTGACGGTCTACACCGCCGCATGGCCCGGCCGGGAGTCGTTCCGGATGGAATACCGCCTGCAGCGCGCGGATGGTGAATTCCGATGGGTGCTCGACACGGGTGTGCCCCGGCTCGACGCTGGCGGTGCGCTCCTCGGCTACATCGGATCGTGTATCGACATCACCGAGCGTCGCCAGGCCGAAGATGCGCTGCGCGGCAACGAGGCGGCATTGCGGCAGAGCCACGCACAGATTCAGGACCTCGCCGGCCGGCTCATCACGGCGCAGGAGGCGGAACGCGCGCGCATTGCCCGTGAGCTGCACGACGACATCAGTCAGCAGCTCGCGGCTATCTCGATCGCCATGAGCGAGTGCAAGCGGCCCGAACTGCAGGGCAGCGCGGAACTGCTGGAGGCGCTGGCGGACACCCAGCGACAGACTATGGCCGTCGCCGCTGACATCCGACTGCTGTCACACGACCTTCACCCGGGCGTGCTCAAGCATGCGGGTCTGGTGGAGGCCGTGCGAGGCCACTGTCATGAGTTTGCCAAGCAACAGGCAATCGACGTGGTCGTCGAAGCCGACGACGATCTCACGATTGCCGATAGGACGACCGCGTTGTGCCTGTTCCGGGTCCTCCAGGAGGCGCTGCAAAACACTGCCAAGCACGCCGACGCCCGGCGGGTTCGAGTCACGATACGGGGCGTCGCGGAAGAGATGCAGCTCGCGGTGGCAGACGACGGGAAGGGGTTCACCCTCGCGGCGGCCCGCGAGCGGGGCGACAGTCTGGGCCTGCGCAGCATCGAGGAGCGGGTGCGGCTGGTCGGCGGGCGGCTCTCGATCGAGACCGCGCCGGACAGGGGTACGACCATCACCGTCTGGGTGAAAAGCCCGGTTGCCGCCGTTCGCGAGTTTGCCGGGATCTGAACAGCCTGACCATGCCTCGACCCAGTGTTCTGATCGCCGACGATCACAGGATCGTCGCGGAGGGCCTTGTCAAACTGCTTGGCCGCCGTTTCGATGTGGTGGCGACCGTCTCGGATGGCGCGGCACTCATCGAGGCAGCGGAACGCTTGCGCCCCGACATCATCGTCACGGATCTGGACATGCCGTCCATCAGCGGGCTGGAGGCGCTGGAGCGGCTCAAGAAGCTGGGCGTGGCCAGCAAGTTCGTCATCCTGACCATGCACGGAGAGGCGCGTGTCGCGGCCAGGGCCATGCGCGCCGGCGCGTCCGCGTTCCTCTTGAAACACTCGGCCGGGAACGAGCTGATTGAAGCGATCGAGGAAGTGTTGAACGGCCGGACCTACCTCACGCCCGCGATGACCCAGGACATTCTCGCCGCCGTCGACGAGAGGCATCCCGCCGGGGTCGAGCTCACACCACGCCAGCGCGATGTGCTGCGTCTCATCGTCGAGGGGCGGCGGATGAAGGAAATCGCCGCCTTTCTCAATCTCTCGAGTCGCACAGTCGAAACACACAAGTACGAAATGATGAGCGTCCTGGGTGTCCAGTCGACGGCTGAGCTGGTTGCGCTCGCCGTCAAGAGAGGCCTCGCCTGAACCGCCCGCCACCCGTAGTTTTACGTACCACTCAATCCGTAATTTTTTTCGAGAGTACTCCGCTACCGCCTCCGCCGCCGACCGGATAGCATTCCGCCATCGTGGCGGCAGGCCTGGGAGACCGGAAACCGCGAGTGGTGCTCGCCGACGACCAGGCTGCCATCCTGGCGGTTCTCGAGCACCTGCTGCAGTCCGAGTTCGACGTCGTGGCGACTGTGCGTGACGGCCGAGCCCTCGTCGATGCGGTCGCCCGCGTGTCTCCTGACGTCATCGTCACCGATATCTCGATGCCGCTGCTCGATGGAATCGACGCGACGCGGGAAATTCTTGCCAGGAACCCGTCGGCTCGGATCGTGTTCGTGACGGTTCACGCCGACCCGCGGTTGATCCGAAGGGGATTGGCGATCGGCGGCCTCGGCTACGTGCACAAGGTGTCGGCTGGGGAGGAACTCGTGCCGGCCGTCTGGGCCGCACTCCGGGGGGAACGGTGGTGCTTATGCATCTAATCGCACACTTGCCACGCGCGGCCGCGGGTGACGACGGGTTGGAATTCGAACGCTTGTTGACGAGCCTGTCAACACGATGTGCGTCACTCGAGCTCGACCAGCTCACGCAAGCGCTCGTCTATGCGCTTGAACAGACGTGCCTCGCGCTGAATGTCGACCGCAGCACGATCATCGAACTCGACGAGAACGGAACGGTTCGCACGTCGCACTCACGCCAGCGAAACGGGTTCGAGGAGCCGGGCGCCGACGTCGAGCCGGCGAGCTGGCGATGGCTCACCGGCCGGCTCGCAAACAATGAGGTGGTCGTCGTGTCTCGTCTCGAGGACCTGCCGATGGAGGCGCTGGGCGAACGGGAGTATGCCCGCCGAAGCGGCGTCTCGTCGATGCTCGCAATGCCGGTCACCATCGGCGAGCGCAGCGTCTGCGCGCTGGTGGTCGGCAGCGCCCAGCGGATTCGCGAGTGGCCTGCGCCGATACAGGATCGAGCGCGGCTCCTGGCCGGCATCATCTGCGGCGCGCTACAGCGAAGCCGGCAGGACGCGGCGCTTCGGGCGAGCATGGCCGAAATCCAGCAGCTCAACTACCGGTTGACCGCAGACAACGTCTGCCTCAAGGAAGACATCAAGACGTTCCACGATTTCGACGAAATCGTCGGCCAGAGCGCGGTAATGCGCGATGCCCTGGAACGGCTCGCCCAGGTCGCGCCGCTCAATTGCGCGGTCTTGCTGCTCGGCGAAACTGGTACCGGCAAGGAACTGTTCGCCCGTGCCGTGCACGAACGCAGCCGCTGCCGGTCGCGTACGCTCGTCCGTGTGAACTGCGCGGCGCTGCCGCCCAGCCTGATCGAGAGCGAGCTCTTTGGGCATGAAAAAGGCGCGTTCACCGGCGCCGTCGGCCTCCGCCAGGGACGCTTCGAGGTCGCGGACGGGGGGACCATTTTCCTCGACGAAATCGGCGATCTGCCGCTCGACATGCAGGGCAAGCTCCTGCGCGTGCTGCAGGAAGGCGAGTTCGAGCGCGTGGGATCATCACGCACGCGACGCACAGACGTCCGCGTCATCGCAGCGACGCACCATGATCTGGAGGCGGCCGTGGCCCAAGGGCAGTTCAGGGCCGATCTCTACTATCGACTGAGTGTGTTTCCGATCAAAGTGCCACCCCTGCGTGAACGTCGAGAGGATATTCCGTCGCTGGTCTGGTTCTTCATCCACAACCATCAACGGGAACTGGGGCGCCGCATCACCAGAGTACCAGACGAGGTGATGAGCGCGCTCGCGAGGCACGAGTGGCCGGGCAACGTGCGTGAGCTCGAAAACGCCATCGAGCGCTCGTTGATTCGATCCACCGGCGACGCCCTGCAGCTCGACGGGCCATTCGGCGACGGCCTGCGCGAAAGAGATGCGGGCACGTCCGGAACGCTCGACGCCGTCCAGCGCATGCACATCGAGAGCACGCTGCGGCAGTGCAACTGGCGCATCAACGGCATCGGCAACGCCGCCGAACGACTGGGACTTCACCCGAACACGCTCCGGTTTCGTATGAAGAGGCTAGGTATCACGTCGCGGCACGCGCGGGAGAAGGCCGTGTCGATGCACGGCTGACAGCGGCTGGTCAGGGAGTCCGTGCGGAGCGCCCCACCCGGCGTCGACCGGGCCTTGCGCCGAACCGCCGGATTAGCCGCTTCGTTCTCGAGGGCGGGTCACGTTCGCTGGGTTCGCGACGCGCTCGTCGGAGTACCGCACCCGAAACGCCGGAGCGACGTAGTCGGGCGGCAGGTGCTGCCTGGGCGTCGTCATTTGATTGCCGTCGCGGACCGCGAAGTAGTTGGGCGACACGATCTCCACGCCCGCCTCGTTGAAGCACTCCTGGATATTCGCGTGCAGCGCCGAGGAGATGTGAGGCAGCGGGACGGGCGACGCCACGAACGCATTGATCTCGTACGTCACCGAAAAGTCGTTCAGCGCCGTCTGGAGCGCGAACGGCGGCGGATCCTCGAGCACTCCCTCCGTCCTCAGGGCGGCCGCGATCAGCAGCTCGTGGACCTTGCGCCACGGGGCGTCGTAGCCGATCGTCACCGACGTATGGACGATCAGCCCGCGTTCGGCGGCCAGCGTCGTGTAGTTGAGCACCTGGGTCGTCAGGATCAACGAATTGGGAATGGACACCACGACGTTCTTGTGGGTTCGCACCTGCGTCACCAGCAGACGCTTGACCGTCACCTCGCCGAAGGTGTCGCCGATGCGCACGATGTTGCCCAGCCTGAAGGCCCGGGTATACGTGAGGATCGTGCCCGCAATGATGTTCGAGAGCGCGGAGCTGGAAGAGAGCGACACGAGGACGCCGAGAAAGAGCGATATCCCCTGGAATGCAGGCGACCGTGAGCCGGGGATGTACGGGAACGCGCCGACGAAGGCCACGGCCAGAAACAGCGCCCGCACGAGCTTGTAGGTGGGCTCGGCCCAGTCGTCCGGAAACGAGGCGAGGCGGATATTACCGACTCTCAATCTCCTTGAAGACCGTTCGGACGACTCTCAAGACCAGGAACGTGGAGAGGGCTATGACGGCGAGGTAGAAGAGATTGGGCACGAAGCCCAGGAAGCCGAACCCGAGCGTCCTGACTGGTTCCGAAACATAGCGATAGATGAGCCGTGCGTAAGGCCTGCTCCAAGGGAGAACCTGAAGGGCCACCTCGACCCACACCGCCACCAACGCCACGGCCACTGTCGTGTGCGCGATCGCGACGGCCGTGTGCAGCCTCCGCTTGGCCCGCGTAGCCCGAACCGCCGCGGCTCGTCCAACCCTGGGATCGGCGGTCAGCCACTGGTACCCAGTCCTCGACGCGCTTGTGAACTCGGCGGGCCATGCGCGCGAGCAGCCACAGGAGGACCGCAAGAATCGCGGCCGCCAACGCGGCCCACGCAAGGCCGATCGAAATCGACTGAACGCTGAGCTCCTCTCGCGCGGTGCTGATGACATCGACCAGGCGATCCCGTACTTGCCGGGCGTAGGGCGCGCGCGGCTGGCCGATCGCCTGGGCGTCCTCGTCCGTCACGATGCCAAGGACACGGCCGTCGTGAACGAGTTCGCTGTGCGTCTCGCGATGGCTGACGGTGAGGCGGGCCGGGTCGAAGTCGAAGTCACGAACGAGTTGGTTCAGGCGCTCAGATGCCAATCGCGCACGCTCGGCGGGTTCCATGCCGCCGACGCCGCGATAGATGCGAACGACCTCCTGCCCGCGGTAGATGACGGGCACGCCCTCATCGGAAGCCGGTGGGGTAGCGGGGGCGCCTTGCGCGAAAACGCTCGCGGTGAGCACACACCACAGGAGCAAGAGGCCTGCAGAAGAAATGGCGCACCATCTGCTGGCGCACAGGCGGGTCCCGAACGATTGGCGGATCATCGAGCAGCAATTTGCAATTCGCATGCTCAAGAGATGCAGCTGGGGCCCATGCAGGGTCGGACCAGACCGTCCGCGCCAGTCCTGCCGGCGGGCTGTCAGGTCGGTCACAAAATGCGGTGACTCCGGGGGATGCCTTCAGCCAATTCCGCTCGCGACAGCCTGCGCGGTCGCGGTGGCACGGACCGTGCTCGACAGATGGTGTGCGGGCTCAAGGCGAAGCAATCCATACGTGGTGCCTGCGAAAGCCGGAGGAGGAGATATGAGGTTGACCTTCGTGACCGTGATGCTGATGACATCCGTCGTGGCAGCGGCGATCTCTGCGAGCGCGCAGAGCAAGACGATCCCTGGCGAGGCCGAAACGATCACGGCAACTGTCGAAGCAATTGACGCGACCACGCGCACCCTCACCGTCAAGGGCCCGAAGGGAACTTCGTCCCAATCACGGTGGCCAAGTCGGTAGAGCGATTCTCCGAGATCAAGGTGGGAGATACGATCACGGCGCGCTATTACGACAACATCGTCATTCGCCTGAAGCCGGCAGGCGAAGCCAGCCGTCGACACCGCGTCGGACGCCGTCACCAAGGGCACTGGCGGGGGCCCCGCAGGTACGTCCGCTACGCAGCGAACGATCACGGCCACAATCGTCGCCATCGACAACAGCGTGCCGTCCATCACGTTCAAGGGCGAGAAGGTGAACTGGACCTACTCGTCGCGCGTCGCGGACAAGGCAGCCCTGGCCAAGGTGAAAGTCGGCGATCGCGTGGACATCACGTGGACCGAAGCGTTGACCGTGTCGGTGACGTCGCCGGCGAAGAAGAAGTGAGGAGTGACTTGCGTCGGTTCGAGGTGAAGGACGCTGGCAGTTCTTGGAGGTAGTATGAGCTCGCAGAACGTGACCCCACGCACCCCCACGGTATTCCCGAAACTGCCGGCGCAGGACGTTCTCCCTTTCCCCCCCTCTCGCGTCAGCCAGCATCGCTGGACGAACCATGCAGGAGTCGGTTTACAAGCGCCGCGTCGAGCCGCGCCGACTGCCTGCCGATGCACCGAACATCCTGATCGTTCTCATCGACGATGCCGGACCCGGGCTCCCCACGACGTTCGGTGGCGAAGTACATACACCGACCCTGGACAGAATCTCCAAGCAGGGCATTACCTACAACCGATTCCACACCACGGCTATGTGCTCCCCCACTCGAGCGTCCCTCCTGACCGGGCGGAACCACCATCATGTCGGGGCCGGACAGATCGGGGAGATGGCGAACGACTGGGACGGGTACTCCGGGGTCATGCCCAAGAGCTGTGCGACCGCTGCGGAGGTGCTTCGGCACTACGGCTATACCACAAGCGCGTGGGGCAAATGGCACAACACGCCTGCCGAACAAACGACCGCGGCGGGTCCCTTCGATCTGCTGGCCGACCGGCTACGGCTTCGATTACTTCTACGGTTTTCTCGGCGGCGAAGCGTCGCACTACGAGCCCAACCTGGTTCGTAACACCACTTACGTCGCTCCGCCCCGCACGCGCGAAGAGGGCTATCACCTGAGCGAAGATCTTGCCGACGATGCGATCGGCTGGCTGCGCAGGCACAAAGCCTTCCAGCCCGACAAGCCCTTCTACATGTACTGGGCGAGCGGCGCCATCCATGGCCCGCACCACATCATGAAAGAGTGGGCCGACAAGTACAAAGGCAAGTTCGACGACGGCTGGGACGAGTATCGTGAGCGCGTGTCTGCGCGCGCAAAGCAGCAGGGATGGATTCCTCAGGACGCCCAGCTCACGCCGCGCGATCCGAGGATGCCGTCGTGGGACAGCATTCCGGAGGACGAGAAACCATTCCAGCGGCGCTTGATGGAGGTCGCGGCGGGGTTCACCGAGCACGTGGACGTCCAGGTCGGCCGGCTCGTCGACGAGCTCGATCGGCTCGGTTACGGCGAGAACACGTTGATCTTCTACATCTGGGGCGACAACGGATCGTCATCCGAGGGCCAGAACGGCACGATCAGCGAGCTGATCGCGCAGAACGGCATTCCTTCCACTGTGGCCATGCACATCAAGGCGCTCGAGGCCCTTGGTGGTCTCGATGTGCTCGGGTCTCCGAAAACTGACAACCAGTACCATTGTGGCTGGGGCTGGGCCGGCAGCACGCCTTACAAAGGCGTGAAGCTCAACGCGTCGCACTTCGGTGGAACCCGCAACCCGATGGCGATTCGGTGGCCGGCGAAGATCACTCCGGATACGACACCGCGCGCGCAATTCCATCACGTGAACGATGTCGTGCCCACGATTTATGAGGTCCTTGGCATCTCGCCGCCGAGGGAGGTCAACGGGATCGCCCAGGATCGGATCGACGGCGTGAGCTTCGCGTATTCCTTTGACGATCCGGACGCTCCAGGCCGTCTGTTGACTCAGTACTTCGAGGTGATGGGCAGCCGCGCGATCTATCACGACGGCTGGATGGCATCGGTGTTCGGGCCACGGGTGCCCTGGATGCTTGGCCTGCCCCCCGGAATCCGCGAGTGGACTCCGGATAAGGACACGTGGGAGCTCTACAACCTCGACGAGGACTGGACGCAGAACAACGATCTCGCGGCGACGATGCCGGAGAAGCTCGCGCAACTGAAAGAGCTGTTCGCGATGGAGGCGGCGCGAAACAACGCGCTGCCCATCGGCGGCGGCCTCTGGATTCCCGTGTTACATCCCGAGATGCGTATTGCTCCCCCGTACCGCGAGTGGACCTTCTCGGGCGATATCACCCGCATGCCGGAGTTCTGCGCGCCGGCGCTCGGCAACAAGCCGAACGTCGTCACGATCACTGCCGACGTGCCGCCCAATGCGAATGGCGTGCTCTATAAGCTGGGGAGCTTCGCCGGTGGCCTGACGTGCTTTGTCGAGGACGGCATCCTCTGCTACGAGTACAACCTCTTCATCGTCCAGCGCACGAAGATTCGCGCAAAAGAGCAGCTCCCCGCGGGCAGGGTGACGATCGACATCGAGACCGCGTACGCGGAATTCAGACCGGCCGGTCCGCTCGACATCACGATCACGGTGAATGGCAAGCGTTTCGCGGAAGGGCGCGTCCCGATCAGCGCCCCGTTGCTCTTTACCTCCAACGATTGTCTCGACATCGGCGTTGCGCTCGGCTCGCCCGTGTCGCTCGACTACTACGACAAGGCGCCGTTCAAATTCAACGGTAGGATCGACCAGTTTTCCGTCAAGTACAAGGCGTTCTCGAAGCCGGCTGAGGCGGCTGCGTCGTCGCGCACCGCGATGCGAGTGGCTGCCGGCGACCATTGAGAACATTCGATCAGGGCCATTCAGCACTCCGCCGGCCAGGAACCCGTGCCAGCCGTCTGGGATGCGGTTCGAGGCGAACGATGGCGCCCATGCACCTCATAGCGCACTCGCCCCGATCAACGGCAGTGGACGACGGGATGGGATTCGAACGCCTGTTAACGAGCCTATCGACGCGATTTGCGTCAATCGAACGCGAACCGCTCGCATCCGCGCTCGACTATGCGCTCGAACAGGTGTGCCTCGCGATGAATGCCGATCGCAGCACGCTCATCGAATTCGATGAGAACGGCATCATTCACACGTCGCACTCCCGGCAGCGACCGGGACTCGAGGACCCGCGTGAGGATGTCGAGCTCGAGAGCTGGCGATGGCTCGCGTGCCGACTCCTGAACCACGAGGTGGTCACCGTGTCGGGTTTCGATGAGCTGCCGGGCGAGGCGCTCGCTGAGCGCGAGTATGCCCGGCGCAGCGGCATGTGCTCGATACTCGCCGTTCCCGTCACGATCGGCGATCGCGCCGTCTGCGCGCTCATGGTGGGCAGCTTCAAGCGGTCGTGCGACTGGCGTGCGCCGACGCTGGATCGCGCGCGCCTACTGGCCGGAAGTCTCGCCAACGCCCTGGCCAGGAAGCGTGCCGACGAAGAGCTCAGGCGGGCATTGGCGGAGGTCGGGCGTCTTCGCGACCAGCTCAAAGACGAGAACGCCTACCTTCGGCGCGAGGTAACGACCTTGCAGGGGTCGTCGCTGATTGTGGGCGCGAGCCAGGCTCTCCGGCACGCGCTCGACGAAGCGAGCAAGGTGGCATCCACGCCGGCGACGGTGCTGCTCCTTGGTGAGACGGGCACCGGCAAGGAGCTGTTCGCGTCGCAGATTCACGACTTGAGTCCACGACGGGCCCGCACGATGGTCCGCATCAACTGTTCGGCCATCCCGTCCGCCCTCATCGAGAGCGAGCTGTTCGGCCGCGAAAAGGGGGCCTACACCGGGGCCCTCTCACGGCAGGCGGGCCGCTTCGAGGTGGCCGACAAGTCGACGCTCTTTCTCGACGAAATTGGGGACCTTCCGCTCGAGATGCAGATCAAGCTGCTGCGCGTCCTGCAGGAGCGCCAGATTGAGAGGCTCGGAAGTTCGAAGCCGATCAATGTGGACGTTCGGATTGTGGCGGCTACCAACCGTGACCTGGAAAAGGGCATCGCGCAGGGCACGTTCCGCGAGGATCTCTACTACCGTCTGAATGTGTTTCCCATTCGCATTCCGCCGCTTCGGGAGCGTCCGGACGACATACCCATGCTCGTGTGGGGATTCGTGGATGAGCTCGGCAAGATGTTCGGCAGGCGCATCGAGTCGATCTCGAAGGACAGCATGCTCGGGCTGCAGCGCTATCACTGGCCAGGGAACGTCCGCGAGCTGCGCAACGTCGTCGAGCGGGCGGTAATCGCGGCCACCGGTCCACATGTGACGATCGATGTCCCGCGGCCGTCCGCTGCCGCGATGACCGGGCACACGAGCTTTGCACTTGTCGACATCGAGCGGGACCACATCGTCGGGGTGCTCCAGCGCGTGAAATGGCGCGTGCGCGGCGCCGGCGGGGCTGCAGATCTTCTCTGCATGAACGCAGAGTACTCTCGAAAGCCGAATGGCGAAGCTTGGGATCCGCCGTCCGAGGGCTTAGGCAGGGGCAAGGACGAACAGTCCGAGGAATTCATCTCACCGCCGCAGGCTCACCGCAACGAAGGCGATCAGCCCCAGCAAGACAAAGAGCCCGGCCACGGCTGCCGAAAGGGAACGCGGCACCGCACCGCCGTACTCCGCGCGTATGACCCGCAGGCCCTGACGGTGCTGGATCATCGCCACGAGAAGGGCGAGCACGCCGATCGCGATCATGATGAGCGCGAACCCTCGCGGGCCCAAGACGCTGTTCTCGAGCGGCCCGGAGTCCGGCAACTCGAACTGAAAGAACTTGTAGATCGTGAAGCCGAACGTGATCATCGACGCCGCCGTCCGAACCCACGCCGCGAGGGTCCGTTCGTAGGCAAGGCGCGTCCGATCCACGGCAAGTCGCGTTCCGGAATCCATGGGTATCTCTCCGCGTTAGCGTCATCTCATGATTCGCCAGGACTGCCCTTGCCCGGATCGATCTCGATGTGTTCCGTCGGCCGGCCACGCACCTCCTTGACATAGTCGAGCCCGCGTGTCCCGCCAGCAAGCTCGAACTCCAGTGTCGGCGCCTCCGACGCGCTCTCCATCAGGCCGAGCAGGCGCGAGAACCGCTCCGACCGCACCTGCTCGCGCAGATCCCCCTCGCTCGACCAATCCTCGGTATACGAGATGCGCGCTGGATCGGACGATTGACTCGACAGCGCCAGTCGACACCTCAAGCACCCGCGTTCGCGCTCGGTGGGCACCATGAGCGAACGAAGCGCGTCGATCAGTCTCCAGGACTCACCGCGTGCCGTGGTGATCGACAGCGTCAAGCGGACCACGACCGCCGGAGAGCAGACTGCGTGCCGGAACGGCACCGCGAAGCGCCAGTCCTCGGTAGCCATGCAGGCGTGACGTGGGGTGACCAGTCGCGCCCAGGCGGGCCGGCAGACACCCGAAATGTCAAGGGTCACCCGAAATGTCGGGAGTCTCCCCTTGTGGATCGGTGTGAATCCCCATCGATCCGTGGAGCATGAGAGTTGCAGAACAGCGCGTTGCTGTTCGAGGCGTCCAGGCGGCGCCTTGGAAGGGTGGAGAGCTCGATCGATGGAGATGGGCCGTTGACGAAGGGGCGGATCCGGCGCGACGTGCTTGCCAGGGTGCTGGGGCTCGCGGTGTGTTCATCGAGTATCGAGGCGCAACAGGCCGACTCCTGGCAGGCGAACTCGCCCGACCAGCTGCAGGACCCTGTCCAGAATGTGGGCGCTCCAATCTCGCAACTGGTCGGCGTTCGCTTCCAGTTCGACCGGGAGGAAAGTAACCAGGGTCGACGAACCGGATTCGTGCCCGGCTTCCCGCCGGAGATGCCGTTCGCTGTCGGCAACGACTGGAGCCCGCAGTCAATTGACTGGGTCGCCGAACATCGCGCCTGCGAGGGATGCCCTCCGCGCAGCGTCGGCAGGGCCCTCTTGCAGACCACGCTGGTCAACGTCGTGTACGGGTCCGCGAATCTCATCCGCGGCCAGGTCACCGCGAGGATTACTCCGAGGACGTGGTGGGCCAACATGCAGAACGGGTGGGTCTGGGATCTGGACGACTTCATGGTCAATCAGCTCGGTCACCCGTACCAGGGAAACAACTACTTCACGTCGGGCCGTGCCAACGGCCTGAGCTTCTACGAGTCGGCGGCGCTGGCCGCCTTCGGCAGCGGGACCTGGGAGTACTTCGGCGAGACCAACCTGCCCTCGGTGAACGACTTCATCAACACGACGCTCGGCGGCATCGCGCTCGGCGAGATGTTCCACCGCACCGCCTGGCTCGTGCGCGACACGCGCGCCAGCGGGCGCGGGCGGCTTTGGCGCGAGATCGGGGCAACCGCGCTGGATCCCTTGACAGGCTTGAATCGCTTCCGGACCGGAGACGCCAAGCGCCTGTCCTACAAGCCGGCCGACATGGTGCCGTCAACGCTATTGGGGTTCATGTCGGCGGGGGTGCTGTGGCGAGGTTCAGAGAGCCGCGCGGTCGACTCAACAGGCCAACCGTTCCTGGAGATGGACCTGTTGTACGGCGATCCCCAGACCGGGCATAGCCGGACGCCGTATGACGCCTTCTCGGTGAGGCTTCGGTTTGGCGGCGGCGCCGGCTTCAGCGAAGCGCGAGTGCGCGGCCGCTTGATGGGGCAACCGTTGGGCGGCGCGAAAACGCAGTTCACCGTCATGCAAAGCTACGACTTCCAGACCAACGACGCCTACTCCACCGGGGCGCAGTCCATCGAAGCGGCCCTTGGCGTGACACACCCGCTGTCGTCGCGGATCGACGTCTGGGTCATGGGTTGGGGAGGTCTGACTGTGCTGGGCGCGGTCGATTCACTTCCCCTCGGCATCACCGAGCGTCCGGCGCCGCCCGAGCCGGGACCGGGCGGCGGGCAGGGCGTCTCGGAGGGTCCGCGCTATTACGACTATGGCCCTGGGTCGACCTTCGGCGCGTTCGCGAACTTTTTTCGCGACCGGCGTCTTTTTCTGGTCCTCCACTACGAAGGTCGTCATCTCTACTCCCTCGACGGTGTACGCGCGAACCATTTCTTGCAGGGGTCCCGCGTCGATCTGCTGCTGCCGCTGCGAGGTTCCCTCGGTCTTGGCGCCTCGGGTGAGTATTTCTTTCGTCAAAGCTTTTATCAGGATGCGGAATCGTACGCGGCTGGACTATCGCTACCCGCAGTTCCGCGCGTACTTCACATGGAGCCTCGAGTGAGCCGGCGGCTTCGCACGGCACTCCGCTGCGGTGTGCTGGTTGGCTGGCTCGCACCGTCCGTAATCGCTGCGCAAGTCGCGCCCCCCGCTCAGCCGACGCCAGCGCCGTCGGAGCGCAGCGAGGCCTCGAACCTGTGGCTGACGGCCGGCGGCGTGTTTGCGACCGTGCGAGCCGACTGTCAGACCTGCGAGGAGCACTTTCCCTATCGCCACGCCGGCGGGCTCCTCGTCAACACGGGCTACCGCGTGAATGGCCGCATGGACGTCGGCGCCGAGGTGTTCTGGATGCCGGTCGGTACGCTGGAAGGCCGGATTCACAGCACGCATCTCGACGCCGTCGCGCAATTCCGGCCGTGGGATACGCAGGGCTTCTTCCTGAAAGGGGGAGCGGGAATGGCCTTTGTTCGGAACTGGGTCGACGCGATTGGTCAGGACCCGATCAACTCGAAAGCTTTATCGGTGGTCATCGGCGCCGGGTGGGCCTTCCGGCCGCGTGAGCGCGTGGGTCTCCAGGTGTTCGCCAGCCAGCACGTGGCAGCGCTTGGCGACCTGCAGACGGCCGAAGAGCGCGTACCGGACGTCGTGGGGAATTTCTGGTCGCTCGGCGGCGCCGTGGTGATTCGCTGAGTGTTGTCGTGGGCCAGTGCTCGGTGACAGAAATGGCGCAGCGCCACGCCCCGGGAGTGGGCCGAGACCAATACCGGCTTGGCTCTCCAGCGAAGAAGGAGGAGTGAAGTGATGCCTGGCAACACCGGCCGGCGGTCCTTTTTGGCGGCGGCGCTCGGCGCATGCGCGCTTGGCAGGCTCACGCCCGCCTTCGCGCAGATCGGCACCAGGGCGGGCGGTTCCCTGACCAAGGAACAACGCGACCGGATGACGCCAGGTCAGGTCCTGGACGAGCTGAAGGAGGGCAACGAGCGCTTTCGAACTGGAAGGATGGCGCTTCGGGACTATCGGGATCAGCAGCGCACCAGCGCCGGCGGTCAATTTCCGGCTGCTGTCGTTCTCGGATGTATCGACTCGCGTGCGCCGGCCGAGATTGTTTTTGACACGGGAATCGGCGACACGTTCAATGCCCGGATCGCAGGCAACATCGTGAACGACGACCTCCTCGGAAGCCTGGAGTTTGCGTGCGCGGTCGCTGGCGCGAAGGTCCTTCTGGTCTTCGGACACACCGCCTGTGGCGCTATCAAGGGCGCGATCGATGACGTTGAAATGGGTAACTTGACCGGGTTGCTGGCGCGTGTGAAGCCCGCGATCTCGGCCACGACGTTCGACGGGCCGAAGACGAGCACAAACGCCGCGTACGTCGATGCGGTCGCACGGGCCAACGTCCTGCTGGGCCTGGAAAACATTCGCCGGCGGAGTCCCATCCTGGCCGACTTAGAACGAAAGGAAACGATTCAGATCGTCGGCGGGATGTACGATTTGATCACAGGCGTCGTCGAAGTTCTGCCCTAGATCAACGATACACCAATCGTTCGCGTGCACCTGCGGTGAAACAAGCACCGCGCCGTGAGTCCCCGACATTTCGTGCGAGCTTTGACATGTCGGGTGGACGCCATCCCCGCGCGGTGCTCCGCTTGCGCGTGCGAACGCGTAAACGTCGCGCCTGAACGGCTTTGCGACAACCCCGCTGCTCGACGGCTGCCTGGTACGCAGTCTGCTCCCCTCCGTCGTCGTGCGGTTGACGCGACTGCAGCGCGCCGGCTATTCGCTCTGGCACGACTGTTGGGGAGAAAGGACGAGACTCATGAAGAAGCTTTCCTGGTTGGTGGCACTCGTCGCCTTCGCCTGGGGGGCGCCGGCGTTCGCGCAGGGACCGCGCGCCGAAGTGAGCGTGCTTCTGGGATGGGCGTTCTCTGAAGGCGTCGACGGCGATCCCGTGGCCACGGCCGACGGCAAGAAGAAGAACCTCGTCGAACTCGAACAGTATTCAGCCGGGACGGTTCGGCTCAACGAGATCACCATCGAGAAGAAGTAGGCCCAGTACCTGACCCTCGACACTCAATTCGATCGAGGCAGTATGAGATCTCGTAAGGAATGCCTTGTGCGCCACCGGATCCCGCGCGGCCATCTCACGTCGAAGTCTTGTGGGAACGCAGTGCACGCAAAGCCATGTAAGGCCGTCGTGCTCTTGGCAGTGTTCATCGCGATCTTGCCCACGAACGCATCGGCCCAGGCTGCGGCGGGGGCGTGCGCCGTCGGGCCCACCGCCGCCGCGCCTGGCGTCGTCTGGCAGGGGACCGAACCTCTCGCCTTGCGTGAGATCGCCGGCCTGCTGGCGCCCATGCTCTGGTTCTCGGGTGACGAGCCGCTGCTGGCAGAAGGACAGCCGCCCATACCGACTGCGCACCCCTGCGACGCAGGCGACCGCAGGCGCTGTCGTCTACTATCAGATCACCGAACTCACATATCCATGGCGACGCGCCCGTCGGCCGGCCCGAAGAAGACGAGCCGGCATTTGCGGACAAGGTCGAGTCCTTCATTCTCAAGTACTACTTCTACTACCCGGAGGATTCCGGAGTCGGCGGGCACACACACGATCTCGAAACCGCCGAGTTCGAGGTCTGGCTCGAAGGAGATGCCACTGCCGCCTCGTGCGGCTCGCGTCGGTCGAAGCGCTTGCCCATGGCAGCCGCTGGTACTCGAACACCCTGAAAATCCGGCCGGATACTCGATACCCGCTCACGCTCTTCGTGGAAGAAGGCAAGCACGCGACGGCGCCGGACCGCAACGCCGACGGCAGCTTTCATGCGCGGCTACGATGTCACTGAGCGCGTCAACGACGCATGGGGTGTGCGCGACTCGTTAGGGCAGGGAGTGCTGCTGTCGTCAGGATATGCGTCGGAGATGACCAAGCCGCGCACCGAGGCCTATCGACTGCTGCCGCCCTCGTCCCCCTATCTGCAAGTCGCGGCGACGGCAGCGTTCGTACAAGGACGGGGAGCCCTCGATGGGCCGGTATGACTTGCGTCCCGCCAACACCGTCGCCGCGTGCGCAGCGATCCCCGTGGACCGCGCCCGCCTCATCGGGATGATGGCCGAACATCGCTTCGGCCTCGACGAACTGCCGACGCAATACCAGGCTGGCAGCCTGAGCCGCCCGCTCTCGGAACTGAGCCTGCCAGACTCATGGCTGTCCGCCAGCCTCCGCGTGACGAATCGGAGGCCAGGCGCGGCGTTGATCTTCAAAGGCCTGGATCTGCGCGAGGGGTGGATCGTTCCGCGCATGACCGTCAGCGCGGACGGATGCGACCGGCGAGATCCTCTTCACTCCCTCGGCCTCGCGATGGGCGGACTACTACGTTTCCGGCGGGCGTTCGCCGGCAGTTCGTTACGACCCGAGAGACCCGCACCGTCGACAGCGCGCAGGGGCCTCAGGAAATCGACATCTTGGTTCCGCCCGGCTGGAACCTCGCGGTCGAGACCGGCTTCAGGTTCCGGGCCAGACTGCCATCAAAGGTGCGGCCCTTCGTGCTGGGATACAGCTTTGGCGGCCTGCGGTTCGGCCTCCAGGCACTGGGCTTCTCGCGCGTCGAGCAGTTCCGGTTCATCTGGGAAATCGGTGCCGGCGCCTGGTGAGGCAGTAAACGGAAGCCGCCACTCGGCGCCCCCGCCTTCGAGTCAACGCTGACCTTCAACGCGGTGCTCACTTCGCAGCAACGAACTACTCGCCGTTTCTCAACGAGTACCAAAGATAAGGCTCGCCGGCCCGCCGGAGAGAGCCACTGCGAGCGCTCAGGACGAAGCGCTAGCGGCTAGGTTGAACCCGAACTTTGAACCTTGAAGCTTGAACCTTGAACTCTGAACCGCTCGAGCACCGCCAGGTTCTTAGCGCCCCAGTTCCTCATCAATCAACTGCTTGAACGCTTCAAACGGCTGTGCGCCGGAGAGTGCGCGGCCGTTGATGAAAAACGCCGGGGTGACCGCTCACGCCCAGGGCGTTGCCGGCGGCCAGGTCCACGTCGACCTCCTTGGCGTGTTTCCCGCTGTCAAAGCACTCGTTGAACTTCGTCGTGTCCAGCTTCAGCGCGGCTGCGTGCTCCTTGAGATTCTGGTTCGTGAGTTGGGTGGGATTGGCGAACAGCCGGTCGTGATAGGGCCAGAACTGATCCTGTTCAGCCGCACAGAGCGAGGCTTCAGCCGCCGGCCTCGCCGCCGGATGGTTGGGGAGCGGGTAGTGCCGGTAGACGAAGCGGATGCGATCGCCGTAGGTCTCCAGGACTTTCGACACCGTCGGGCTCGCGGTCTGGCAGTACGGGCACTGGAAGTCCGAGAACTCGACGATGGTGACCGGCGCGCTGGCGGGGCCACGCGCAGGCCGTCCGCCGTCGGTGACCAGCAGCCGCGGCGGCTCGAGCGACAAGGTCACGCGCGACTTGGCCCTGAGCCCCTCGACGAACTTCTCACGCGCCGCGTCCGCGCGCTCCTCCGTCAATAGCTCGGCGATGGCGCCCTGCACCTGGTCCAGCGTGGCAGCGCCAACGCGCGACGGGTTGGCCTGATACCACGCGGCGATCTCGGTCGTCGTCGGCACGACCACCTTCGAGCCGATCTCCTGCTCGACGAGCACTTCGCTGTCGACGCCGCGCGCGGTCGCTTCCGCGGCAATCAATCGATCGCCGACGAGCCGTTCGAGCGCCGCGCGCCTGGCTTCGTACACGGCCTGCGAAAGCGGCATGTTGCCGAACCGGCCGGCCGGCTGGTCGAGCGCCACGACGTCCAGCTCGGCCAGCGTCACGGACGTCGAGCCGATGGTGGCGACGACGTCGGTCGGCAACTGGGTCCGCGCCGGCTGCGCCGAGGTGGAGCACCCGGCGAGAAACACGATCGCGGCGATACACAAGTTACGAGCTGGCACAGGTGATCCTCATTTCGGCATGGCCGCAGGCGCAAACCTCATTCACTGGCGGCGGGGCCCCACCCCCACCGCGAACTGACGCCGATGCCTCCCCTCGGCTTCGCATGGCCTCGGGTCGGCATGGCCGCAGGCGCTACTCTCCCAGGCGCTGCGGCAGGTCGGCCACGACGTAGGCCATGACGGCAATCGCCGCGGCGCACTCGGCCAGCTCGCCGGGGTTGATCCGGTCGATGGTATCTGCAGGCGTGTGGTGGACCATGAAGTAGTCCCCATCCACCTCGAGCGACATCGCCGGAATGCCTCCCTCGCGTGCACTCGGATCGATGTCTGCGCCGCCGCCAACGGGCCCGATGGCATCAGCCCGCAGGCCCCGCAGCAGCGTCGCAATCTCTGTGACGGTGCGCCGCGCTTGAGCGCTGCCGGTCAGTCCGAATCCCGTCGGCTTGAACACGCCGATGTCGGACTCGAGCATCATGACATGCTTCGGCAACTCGGCGCGGTGGCGGTCCCGGTACGCCGTGCCACCGCGTCCGCCGTTCTCCTCGTTGGTGAACAGTACGACACGGACGGTCCGCCGCGGCCTCAACCCCATCTTTTTCATGAGGCGCAGGGCTTCCCACGTCGCGATGCAGCCGCCCCCGTCGTCGCTCGCGCCGGTGCCGACGTCCCAGGAATCGAGATGGCCGGCGACGACAACGACCTCGTCCGGGCGCTCGCGGCCAGTCAGTTCGCCCACGACGTTGGCCGATTCCACTTCACCCTCGTAGCGGGCCTCCATCTGCAGGCGCACGACGACGCGTTCGCCGCGGTCGACGAGGCGCTGCATCCGGTCGGCATCCTCACCGGTGACCGAGGCGGCGGGGATGCGGGGAAGATCCGGTGCGTATTGAAGCGCGCCCGTGTGCGGCGTGCGGAGTCCCATGGGACCGACGGCACGCACGAGCGCGGCGATGGCGCCGTGACGTGCCGCGCGCGAGGGGCCCGCCGTGCGATATGTCCGCGTGTCGCCATAGGACGTGAACGGCACGTTGAAGAGCACGATGCGCCCCTTTGCGAGCGCCGATCTGGACTCGAGCTCCGCGAACGAACCGACCACGAGCACCTCGGCCTGGAGGCCCTCCGGAGGCGTGCCGACGCTGTCGCCGAGGCCGAGCATCACGATGGCGTGCGGCCCCGGCTCGACGAGCGTCGCGCTTTCGCGGCCGCGGACCCACCGCGGCACCATCACGGGCTCGGTGTGCACGTTTTCGAGGCCATCACGCTTCATCTCGCTGACCGCCCAGCGGATCGTCTGCTCGAGCGCCTCGGATCCGCTCAAGCGGTGCCCGAAGCGATCCGTCATCACGGCAAGCCGCTGCCATGCAAAGTCACTCGAGGTGGCCTCGGCAATCAATCGATCCGCCGGCGCCCGATACCGATGGACCCACTCCGGCATCGGTGTGGTTTGGGCGCCCGCCGGCCGGATCGCCAGAACGAGCAGCAGCAGGACGAGAAGTCGTCTCATCAGAACCCGTAGCCCGGAACGCCCATGACGGAGGCGAGCCACCGCAGCACGATGTTGACGACGATGAGCGTGAGCGCGGAGATCGCCATGAAGGGCACCACCTGTTCAACGGGTGTTTTCATGACCGCAGGCAGCCCGACATAGAACACATAGATTGAGTACAAAGCCGCCAGAATCCCGAGCGGCAGGAGCGCCGGCACCAGGTTGACGACACCGGCCACCCAAATCGGCGTGGACGAGTAGGCGACCATCTTCAGCGCGGCCACGAGCCCGCCGCTCGACTTGAACTTCGGCGCCAGCCGATCCACAACGAGGGCGGCCACGAAGGGGCCCACCAGCGACGCGACATACGTCGCGACGCCGACCCGCAGTGCGCCGGAAACGCCCGAGAAGCCGAACAACAAGAGGCCCACGACCGCGCACACTGCGGGAATCGCCGCCAGGATGACAATGTAGTTGCGGTAGATCGAGGCGACGTCCGCGGGCTCGGCCGCGATCGCGCGCCACTCGGTCTTCGGATTGACCAGAATTCGCCTCACACGATCCTGCAACGTCACTCGGATGCCTCCACTGGTTGCGGCAGCATCATCGTCCAGATCGTGCCGGTCTGAATGTTCCGCTCGAAGACGATCCGCCGTCCGTCGTGCGACCAGGCGGGGTAGCGGACCCACCCGCTCGACGAGGCGAACCGGGTGAGAGGCGCCACGTGTTTCGTGCGGCTCGTGACGCTGTAGATGTTCCAGACGCCGTGACGCTCGCCGGCAAAGGCGACGCGGAGCCCGTCTGGCGACCACGAGTGGGGCCAGCTCTGGCCGGCCTCGCCGGTGATGGCCTCGACCGCGCCGCCCGTGCTCGGGACGAGGCCGACGTGCGTCTGGTCTCCGCGCTTGATCTCCACGGCCAGTGTCCGGCCATCCGGCGACCACACGGGGTACGAGACCGCTTCTGCATCCGTCGTCACGCGGCGTCGAGGCCCGCCGTCGAGCGGCTGCGTCCAGACGTTCATCACGCCGGAAGGCTCGACGACGTGGAATGCAACGAGCTGCGAATCCGGGGACAGCGTGGGGTTGTTCATGCCGGCGGCGGCGAGCGGTGTCGCCGTCGCTCGGCGTGTCGCGGCGTCCACCCACCAGAGGGTCGGCACAGGCGTATCGCGGATGAGCAGAACGCGCGACCCATCCCTGGTCCAAAGCGGATTTCTGGCTTCGGTCTCGCCGAGAATCAGCTCGCGGCCCTGGCCGTCGTTGCGCATCACCCACGAGAGGAGCGGCCGTCCGGTGCCATGTTGGATAAACGTGATGCGGCCGTCCGGCGCTGACGCGGGCTGGCCGTTTCTGACCGTGTCGCTGGTCAACCGGACAGGCTCGCCCGGGGTCCCGTCCGCACCGACATCGACGGCCCACAGGTTCAGGTCGAGCGACGTGGCCGCGAAGGCGAGCGTGCCGCGCGAAGACAGGGACCACCCTTCGACCGCCCCGACGCCGAGCGAGCGCACCAGCGCCGGCGTGCCGATGCCACGTCCGCTCTCCGGATCGAACTCGAGGCGCCACAGCGTCGTGTCCGTATCGTCGGCGTTCCGGCCGGTCCAGAAGATGGCGCGATCTCCGGCGTCGAACTGCGGATCCGACGCAGACTCGGCCTCCGCCACGGTATAGGCCTCGCCGCCGCTCGCGAGAACGACCCAGAGCGCGGATTTCCAGCGGGTGTCGCCCGCCAGAAATGCGATGTGCTTTCCGGAGCGTGACCATTCCGGCGCACGATGGCTGCCGGCAGGCGCTCCCACCTTTGTGAGCGCCCGACGCTGGCTGCCGTCGCGGGTAACCACCCACAGCGTCGACTGGCCGGCCATTCCGCCGGCCTCGGACGTGAGCACGATCTCCGCGCTGTCCGGGGACCACGCGGGCTCCGAGCCGAACTCGATCACCTGCCGCGGCGTGCCGCCCGTGGCCGGCACGACCCATACGCCTCGACGCGAGCGCGAGTGGAACGCGATCCACTGGCCGTCGGGCGACCATGCCGGCTGCATGTTCTGCCCGCCGTCGCTCGTGATCGCCAGTTCGCGCGCCCCGGGCGCGAGCGCCGTCACGTAGATCTCGAGACCGCCCGTGGCATCGGACGCGTAGGCGACGGTCCGGCCGTCCGGGGAGAGCGCCGGCGTCAGGTGGTAGCCCGTACGCGTGGTCAGACGCTGCATGGAGGCGCGTGCGGCAGCTTCGGCGACCGGCGTCGGCGTTGGCGCTCGCTGCAGGAACCAGATCAGTCCAACGGCGACAAACGCGAAGGTCACGACGCCCGTCAGCATCCTTTTACTGGCGGCGGGGCCCCACCCCCGCCGCGAACTGACGCCGACACCTCGCCTCGGATCCGCTTGTCCTCGGCTCGGTGTAGCCGCAGGCGCGACCTCTCCTATAAACCGGTAACCGCGCTTCGAGACCGTCTCGATATACCTCGCCTCGTGCGCATCGTCGCCCAATCCTTTCCTGATCTGGGCCACGGCGCGTGTCAGGACGTTCGGCGTGACGAACGTGTCGCGCCAGACCGTGTCGAGGAGCTCTTCCTTGGTGACCAGCCGATCGCGGTGCGCGATCAGGAACCGAAGGACATCGAAAGCCTTGGGTTCGAGCGCGACGGGTTGATTCCCGCGTGTGACCTCCATCCGGGCCAGGTCCACCCGGATGTCGCCGAAGGCCACGACTTCATCGGGCCTCACGAAACCATCACCTCGCCGGAGACGAACATCATCGAACCCTCACGACCCGGCCGCCACCATCCGCGCACGCTGCTCTCCATCTGGAGGCGGTCCGTATGCGTGTCCTGGCAGTGTGGATGGTGTTCGCGTGGATCTCGAGCCTGGCGCCCGCTGGCGCCCTGGGTCGCCCCGGCACGGCCATGACAGTCGACCGGGCCTCCGGCTTTGTGGCGGTGCCGGTGACCGTCGGCGCGGGTGAGGCGCATCCGTGGATGGTCGATACGGGCTCGAGCCGGTCGGCCGTCAACGAGACACTGGCGGCTCGGCTCGGACTGCCCATCGTGGCGCGCACCGAGGTCGTGACGGCCTCGGGCACCGAAATTCTGGGCGTGGTGCAGCCTGCCCGAGGTCGTGGTGGGCGGCGTGAGCGCCGCGAACCTCATGGCGATGGTCCTGCCTGACGACCGTCTGCCTGGCGTCCATGGACTGCTTGGTCAGGATTTCCTCGGCAAGCTCCACTATACCCTCGACTACGGGGAGGGCCGGTTCGAGTGGGGCGGTCCTGGCGGACAGAAGGGCGACCCTCGCGGCGAGCGGTTGCCGCTGATTTCGAGCGAAGGGCGCTTTCTGGTGGATCTGCCGAGCGAAGATGGTGAGCCGCTCCGTATGGTGCCGGACAGCGGTGCGGCCGCGTTGGTGCTGTTCCGAAAACCCGGCCGTTCCGCTCTGCCCCCGGGGACATTCACCAACCCCGTTGAACTGCGCGGTGTGGCGGGCACTCGAACCGGCGTCGCCGTGCGGCTGCCGGAACTGCGGATCGGCAGCCGCATCCTCCGCGATCTGTCAGCGGTGTTGCTCGACGCACCGAGCGGACACGCCTGGCCTGAAGGACTGCTGCCGCTGCACCTCTTCGAGCGCGTTACGCTCAACGCTCCAGAGGGCTACCTCATCGTCGAGTAGCGACGCCGCCAACCAATCAGAAGAGCAGCGCCAACGAGTAGAGGAAGCCGACAGCCTTGACGTTCATCCTCGTCGTCAGCTGCTGCCCGCTCCGCAACTCGGCGAGCGTGATCTCGTCCGAGGTGCCGCTCAAGTAATGAAGTCCGGCCGAGCCCAGGAAATACTTGGTGCGGCCACTGATTCCGACCGTGAACTTGGTGAGGTCGACTTTGGTGAACGCCGTGTCCTGCTCGCCCACCGGCGATCCATCCGTGGCGTACCCGCCGTGGAGCTTCCATGCACCGTCGGACATCAGGTTGTAGCGCCCCCCGACGGCAAAATTGATCACGCTGCGGGAGTCGATGACAGGCGGGCGATACGGAAATTGCTGCACCAGCGGCGGCGCTCCCTGGCCGGGGTCCACGATGACGCTGAGCGTCTCCGAGCTGGTATAGGCGTCGTAGAGCCCCGTGCCCGTGTAAGCGAGCATATCGACCTCGATTTCGGCGCGGCGTCCTCTCCACGCCGCACCGACCTTCACTTCCACCGGAATCCGGTAGGCGACTTCCGGTGATTCGTCGAAGAACGACGCCGTGCTCGTGAGGGGCCCGATGTGCGTCAGGCCCTCGAGCGACGTAGCGCCTGACGACAACAAACCGAGACCACCGGTGCGGACGACGGCCCCAAGCGTCAGGTTTGGCGTCAGGTCGTACTGGGTGCCGGCCGTCAGGCGCAGGTGTGTGATCCACCCGGATCCGTTCGACTCAACGAGCAGGGCGGAGAGGCCGGATGCGGTTCGAAACTGATCGCCGAGCGCCTGGCGGCGGTCGCTGGTCGTCAGTTGCAGATCGAGCGAACCGCCGAGGCGGAGCCTGCTGCTGTTGGAGTAGCCCACGCCCATGTTGACCATCCAGCTGCTGAAGTCGGTCACGCTCGAGTAGGACATGCGTTCGGACAACGAGCCAACCGTGAGGGTTCGCTCGGAGTCCACGCCCTGGTTCCATGCGTTGACGCGTGCCACCGACAGGCCGCCGGCCCACTGTTCTTTGCCGAGAAGATTGTTGAGCACGAAGGCAAACATGGCGGGAATCTGCTGGAATGACGCCCCGGACGACTCGAGGCCTTCCGGGGTGATCGATCCGAACTGAAAAACGCCGGCGTTCCCGCTGATCGACGTGCGCCCGGCGCGGGTGAGTCCAGCGGGGTTGTGAAAGGCGGACGACGTGTCGTTCGCGCGCGCGACGAACGCGCCGGCTTCGAGGCTCGCAAGCTCCCCGACTGGCACGGTGTTGTAGTTGGGCAGCACCACGCTATACGGCGGCTGGGCGACGGGAGGCGGCGTTTGCGCGCCCGCGGTGGAGGCACCCGCGGCGATCAGTGCACAGACAAGGGCAGGGAGCGGTCGTCTCACGAGGTCCTCCAAAGCGCAGAGTCGTTCTGTAGTTCGTACTTCTAAGCTCTCACTTCTAACTTCCAACTTCCCTATAGCGTGTTGCTCGTCCGGCTCGGAGCGGCGGCCACTTCCGGCTCCGGAGTGAAGTCTTCACCGGGGTTGATGAAGCGATCGCGCTCGAACCTGTACTGCTTGTCGTACAGCTGCCGATAACGTCCGTCCCTGGCCAGCAGAACTTCGTGCGTGCCGCGCTCGACGATTTCGCCGTGCTCGAGGACCATGATCTGATCGGAGCTGCGAATCGTGGACAAGCGATGCGCGATGACGAACGTCGTCCGGCCTTGACGCAGCGACTTGAGGCCATCCTGGATCAGCGCTTCGCTCTCGCTGTCGAGGCTCGACGTGGCCTCGTCCAGGATGAGGATCCTCGGATCGGCCAGAATGGCGCGCGCGATGGCCACGCGCTGGCGCTGCCCTCCGGACAGGCGAACCCCGCGCTCGCCGACCACGGTGTCGTACGACTTCTCGAACTCCTCGATGAACTCGTGGCAGTGTGCGATGCGACTGACCGCGATGATCTCGTCACGCGTCGCGTGGGGCCTGGCAAACGCGATGTTCTCGGCGAGCGTGCCGTCGAACAGGAAGTTGTCCTGGAGCACGACGCCCAGATGGTGCCGGTAGTCGCGGAGCCGGACCGTGGTGAGATCGCGTCCGTCCACCTTGACCGAACCCGACTGCGGCCTGTTGAACGCCATCACCAGGCTGATCAACGTGCTCTTGCCGGATCCGCTCGAGCCGACCAGCGCCGTCGTGGACCCGGCTGGTGCATGGAACGAGACGTTTTTGAGAACCGGCACGCCAGGGTTGTATTCGAAGGTCACGCCGTCGAACTCGACCTCCCCCCGGATGTCGGCGATAGGGGCCAGCCCCGCGTCCTCTTGATCTTCGGTCGCCATCTGCCGAATCTCGCGGATGCGATCGAGGCCCGCGAAGGCTTCCGTCACCTGCGTGCCGATGGAAGCCAGCTGGATGACGGGCAGCGCCATCAGGCCGGTGAACATCAGGTACATGACGAAGTCGCCGATGGTCATGCTGCCGGACCGGATTGACGAACCGCCGACGAGGATCATCACGACGCCAATGGCGCCGAGGACGAGCGTGGAGAAGGCAGTGACCGCGGAGACGCCGGTCAGCGACTGTGCGACGTTGCGGAACAAGCGGTGGGCGCCGCGAGCGAACACCAGTTCCTCGCGCTTTTCGGCGGTGTAGGCCTTGACGATGCGGACGCCGCCGAGGCTTTCGGCGAGGCGTCCCGTCACTTCGGCGTTGATCTGGCCGCGCTCGCGGAAGAGCGGCCGCAGCCGTTTGAACGCCATCGCCATGCCACCACCGAAGGTGCCGAGCACGATGATGGTGACGGACGTCAACCGCCAGTTCAGGTAAAAGAGGATCCCAAGCGACACGATGGCCGTCAGGATGGAACCCGTCAGCTGGACGAGGCCCGTGCCGACGAGGTTCCGGATGCCTTCGGCATCCGTCATGATGCGCGAGATGAGGATGCCGCTCTTGGTCTGGTCGAAGTAGCGGACCGGCAGGCGCATGACGTGCGCCTCGACTGATTTCCTCATGTCGGTGATCGCGCGCTGCGCTGCCACACCCAGCACCTGCGAGAGCGAGAACGAGGTCACTGACTCGACGAGCGTGGCGCCGGCGGCCGCAAGGGCGAGCGTCGACAGCAGGTCCCACCGGTTCTTCGCGACGACCTCGTCCATGAGCCACTTCGATGTGAAGGGCAGGACCAGGCCCGCGGCGCGGTTGACGAGCATGAGCATGAGCCCGACGAAGAGCCGCTGTCGGTGCGCCCACATGAGCGCGCGCGCTTCCTCCCACGCGCCGGCTGTCAGCTTCTTTTTCTTCGGTGCATCCGGCGCCTTGGCCGGGTCTGGCTGAGCATCGAGCCGTGGCAGTCGTGATGTCCGGGTTCGTTCGGCGCCGCCCATTCCCTTGATTCGCACCGAATCATTATGCGTCATGGAACAAGGGCGGGCAGGGCAGGCAGGGCAGGGCAGGGCAGGCAGGGCAGGCAGGGCAGGCGGGGCAGGCGGGGCGAGCATGGCATGAGGGTCAGGAAGGTCAGGATTTAACTTCGAAGTTCCCTCAGGTGAGCGCGAGGCGGCGGATGGCGAGAGCCAGGCCGTTGTCGTCGTGGCTCTCGGTCAGCTCGAAGCCTCGTGCCTTGATGGACGGGGCGGCGTTGCCCATCACCACACCCGTGCCCGCAAACTCCAGCATCTCGACGTCGTTCAGGTTGTCGCCGACGGCCATCACCTCGTCGCGCGTGAGACCTCTGCCGCGCGCCCACTCGGCGAGCGTCGATCCTTTCGTGCACCCCGCGGCGTTCACGTCGAGCAGCGAAAAATCCCTGGCTTCATACTCGGTCAGCGCCACCGACACCATCGGCGACACGGGCAGCCCGCGGAGATGGCCCGCCAGGGTGCGCATCGGCACCACGCTGCCGTTGAACATCACCTGGACCGGATCCTCGACGATCTCGTCGGCGAGACGTGGAACCTCGCCGATGAAGGCCTGATTGCGGCGGTAGTAGCCTCTGCGATTCGGGTGTGTCCAATCCATCTGCTCGAACACGATTTCGGGCCGCTCGTCACCCGGCGCGCGGTCGAACACCACGGCCACGCTCTGTTCGTGCCCCGGCGTCCCGGCCAGCACCGTTCTCGCCACGCCGGACGGCAGGAGCCGCTTGAGGCGCGATGTGCCGTCGAGATCCTTCAACACCGCGCCGTTGTTCACGATGATCACGACAGGGATGCCGAGCGCCTCGGCCACGGGACGCGCGAAGTGAAAAGCCCGGCCCGTCGCCAGCACGATCGCGATGCCACGCGCCGAGGCGTCGGCCAGCGCCTCGCGGTTGGCCTCGGGGAGCTGGCCACGGCTGTCGAGCAGCGTGCCGTCGATGTCGACGGCGATCATCTTGATCATGTGCCGTAGAGGCCGCGGGCGTCGGTCAGCTGCGTGGCGATGTCCTGGGCCAGGGCTGCGGGAGCCACCACGCGTGCGAACGGCCCGAAGCTCAAAATCCAGGCGGTGAGCGCACGGTCGAGGCACACGTCCAGCGTCATGCTCACGCTGCCGTCCCCCAGCTCGTTCGTCGATTGCGACGGGTGCCAGCTGCGGCCCAGCACGTAGTCCGCCACCGTCGGCTGGAACTCGATCTCCACGCGTTCGGGCGGCCCGGAGTGCACGCCAAGCGAGTGAGGAAACGCGTCCTCGGGCAGGTCCTCGATCGGCTCGAAGCGCTCCTCGAGCAGGGAGACCTTCTGCAGCCGCTCGACCGCGAACGTCCGGACCTCTTTGTATTCAGGCACGTACGCCAGCAGATACAGCCCCCCTTGTGCGTAGGCGAGGCGATAAGGATGGATCACGTAAGTCTTGATCCGGCCGCTCGACCGCGAGTCGTAAACGATCTCCGCCTGGCGGTGCAGCAGTGTCGCCTCCACGGCGCGTCCCACGTTGCCCTGCTCGGCCTCGGTCCTCCGCCCGCTGTCTTTCTTGGTTGTGATGACCTTCGGCATCTGGTCCAGGAACTGGCGCATGTGCGGCGTCAGCACGTCGGCGAGCTTCTCGAAAGCGCTCTCCACTTCGTCGTGGAAGGCGGCGCCCGTGAGCGAGGCGAGAAGCGTCCGGCTGAAGTACAGCGCGGTCAGCTCCGAGAGCGTCAGGCCGGTGCCCATCCCTTTGAACGACTGGCCGTTCACCCGCCACCGCGTCTTCCCATCGTCGCCCGACTTGTCGTCGAAGAGCGGGAACCCCGCCTCTTCGAGCGCCTGCAGATCGCGGCGGATGGTCCGCGTGGTCACCTCGCAGAGCCCGGCGAGCTCGTCGATGGTGACGCCGCCGGCCCGGGCCCGCTCGATCTCGCGCAGGATGGTCCACTGCCGGATCACTTCGGCGTTTCGGGGCACTGGGAAATCTTACCGGGAACGGAGAACAGGGAACAGGGAACAGGGAGCGGAGGGGACATCGGGGATCGGGGATCAGGGATCAGGATCAGGGATCGTTGATAACGAATTGGACGCACACGTTCGCTAGCTCAAGCACAGTGCGCACCGGTCGTACCGGTTCGAGCGTCCTACAATCTGGTTCCTTTCTCGCTACCTGCCGTCAATGAGCCGTTCGCTCCATTCCTTTCTGCAATCCTGCAATCCTGCCATTCTGCAATTTCTGTACAATGGCTCTTTCGGTCCCTGGATTCCGTCCAGCCAGAAAGCCAATCTCTATATGCCTCTTCGTTACATCAAGCCGGCCGCGGCCGCTTTGAGTGCCGTTGTTTTTGCCGCCTGTTCCGGACCCACGGCCGGCGGGGCGCCCCCGGCGTTTCCGCCGACGATGGTCAAGATCGAGCCGGCCAAAGCGAGCCCGATCGAGGACGCCACCGAGTACGTCGCCAGTCTCAAGTCGCTGCACTCGACGACCATCCAGCCGCAGATCGACGGGCAGATCACGCAGATCTTCGTGAAGTCCGGCGATCGCGTGCGCGCAGGGCGCCCGGCTCATGCAGATCGATCCGAGCGCCAGCAGGCGGCGGTGTCGAGCCAGGAAGCCGAACGCACCTCGCGTGAGGCCGACGTCGACGTTCGCGCGGCAGCAGGCATCAGCGCGCCAGCGAGCTCTTCAAGGCCGGCGCCATCAGCAAGCAGGAGATCGAGCAGGCCGAGACGGCGCTCGAAACCGCCGAGGCGAGCCTGAAGGCGCTGTCCGCGCAGGTGCAGCAGCAGCAGGTGCAGCTGCGCTACTACACCGTGACGGCGCCGACCGCCGGCATCGATCGGCGACGTGCCGGTGCGTGTCGGCAACCAGGTCTCGCCGCAGACGCGTGCTGACCACGATCGACCAGAACGAGACGCTCGAGGTGTATGTGCAGGTGCCGATCGAACGCGCCGGGCGCCTCAAGGACGGGCTGCCGATCCGGATCCTGAGCAGCGACGGCGCGGAGACGCTCGGCAGACGACGGTCGGACTTCATCTCGCCGCAGCGTGGACGATGAGACGCAGTCGGTGCTGGTGAAGGGGACCGGTGCAGAACCCGGACGGGCGGCTGCGCGTCGTCGCAGTACGTCCGCGCGCGGATCGTCTGGAAGACGGGCGAGGGGCTCGTCGTGCCGGTGACGGCGGTGTTGCGCATCAGCGGCCAGTTCTTCGCGTTCGTCGCGGAGGACTCGAAGGGCCCGGACGGCCAGCCGGCGCTGGTCGCGAAGCAGCGGCCCGATCACGGTCGGACCCATCGCCGGCAACAACTACCCGGTGCTCGACGGGCCTGAAGCCCGGCGAGCGCGTCGTCGTGTCGGGCGCGCAGAAGCTTGCCGACGGCGCGCCGATCAGTGCGGCCGCGCAGCCCTGATGCGACCATGGTCTCGACACCTTCATCCGTCGTCCGATCCTGGCGAGCGTCTGCTCGCTCGTGATCATCCTCGCCGGCGCTGCTCGCGATCCCGACGCTGCCGATCGCGCAGTTTCCCGACCTGGCGCCGCCGCAGGTCCAGGTGCTCGCGTTCTACAACGGCGCGAACGCCCAGACCGTCGAGTCCGCGGTCACGACGCCGCTCGAACAGGCGATCAACGGCATCGAGGGCATGCAGTACATGACCTCGACGAGCGGCAACGACGGCAGCGCGGCGATCATCGTGACGTTCGATCTCACGCGCAACCTCGACGTCGCCGCGGTCGACGTGCAGAACCGGATCTCCCAGGTCTCCGGGCGCCTGCCGACCGAGGTCAACGCGGTCGGCATCTCGGTGACGAAGGTCTCGACCAACTTCGTCCTCGCCGCCGGCGCGTACTGCCGAGAACGGCGAGTACGACACGCTCTTCATCAGCAACTACGTCGATCGCTTCATCAAGGACGAGCTGAAGCGTGTCGCCGGCGTCGGCGACGTCTTCGTGTTCGGCGAGCGCCGCTACGCGATGCGTCTGTGGCTCGATCCCGACCGGCTGGCGGGCCGCGGACATCACCGCCGACGAAGTCGTCGCAGGCGCTGCGCGAGCAGAACGTGCAGGTGGCGGCCGGCCAGGTCGGCCAGCCGCCGTCGGAAGCGGGGCAGACCTACCAGATCAGCGTCCGCGCCGTCGGCCGGCTGATCGAGCCGGCGCAGTTCGAGGACATCATCCTCAAGCGCTCCGGCGACGGCGCGCTCGTGCGGCGTGAAGGACGTCGGCCGCACCGAGCTCGGCGCGGAGAGCTACGCGCAGGCGGCGCGCTACAACGGCCGCGACGCGATCGGCTTCGGCGTCCTCCAGCTGCCGACCGCCAACTCGCTTCAGGTCTATCAGGACGTCACCGCGACGCTCGACCGGCTGTCCGCAGCGCTTTCCGCCGGGCCTGAAGGTCGAGGTCGCGTTCGACACGACCAGCGGTCGTCGCCGAGTCGATTCGCGAGGTCGTCGTCACGCTCCTCGAGGCGATCGGCCTCGTCGTGCTCGTCATGTTCCTGTTCCTCCAGAACTGGCGCACGACGCTGATTCCCGCGATCACGATTCCGGTGTCGCTCATCGGCACGTTCGCGTTCGTGAAGCTCTTCGGCTTCTCGATCAACACGCTGACGCTCTTCGGCATCACGCTCGCCACCGGTCTCGTCGTCGACGATGCGATCGTGGTGATCGAGAACATCGAGCGGCACATTCACGAGATTACCGCGAAGGCGTCCGATTCAGGCGGCGTCCGACGCGATGCGCGAGGTCACCGGGCGCCGTGATCGCGACCGCGCTCGTGCTGGCGGCGGTGTTCGTGCCCGTCGCGTTCTTTCCCGGCACCACCGGTCGGCTCTATCAGCAGTTCGCGCTGACGATCGCCGTGTCGATGGCGATCTCCGCCTTCAACGCGCTGACGCTGACGCCGGCGCTGTCGGCGCTGCTCCTGGGCCACGCCGAAAAGCCGAAGGGGGCGTTCTTCCGGGTCGTGAACCGTGTCATCGACGGCGGCACCAGCGATGCTCGTCGTGTGGCTGCGGCGGCTGATTCGGTGGCAGTGGGCCGTCGACGGCAGTGTTCCTGCTGTTCCTCGGCTGCTACGTGGTGGGTCTATACCCGCGTGCCCACGGGATTCGTGCCTGAAGAGGATCAGGGCTACGTCTTTGTGATCATGCAGGCGCCGCAGGGCGCGTCGCTCGACTACACGATGAACATCATCCGGCAGGTCGAGGATGCGATCCGCAAGGTGCCCGACGTGGACCGCATGTTCGCCGCCGGCGGCTTCGGCTTCGTCGGCAGCGCGCCGAACCAGGGCATCTTCTTCGCGAACCTGAAGAGCCTCGATCGAACGCCAGGGGCCGGAGCATTCGGCGCAGGCGATCGTCGGGCAGCTATTCGGGGCGTTCAGCCAGATCCACGGGGCGATGGTCCTGCCGTTCCTGCCGCCGGCCATCAACGGCTTGAGCCAGTTCGGCGGATTTTCGTACCAGCTGCTGGATCAGAGCGGCGGCCCGATCGAGGACCTGGCGGCTGCGGCGCAGCAGATAGTCGCGCAGGGGAACCAGACGCCGGGGCTGACAGGTCTCTTCACGCAGTTCACGGCCAACGATCCGCAGCTGCTGGTGAACATCGACCGCGAGCAGGCCAAGAGCCTCGGGGTGTCGCTCGGCGACATCACCGGCACGCTGCAGGTGCTGCTCGGCTCGAGCTACGTCAACGATTTCGACTTCAACAACCGTTCGTATCGTGTCTACGTGCAGGCGGACCAGCAGTTCCGCGCGAAACCGCAGGACATCGAGCGCTACTACGTCCGGTCCGCGGACAGACAGATGATGCCGCTCAGCAACATCGTGAAGGTCGATGAAGCGACGGCCCCGAAGACCATCAATCACTACAACCTGTTCCGGTCGGTGGAGATCGTCGGTTCACCCGCGCCAGGCTACAGCTCGGGACAGGCGCTGCAAATCATGGAAGGCGTTTCGAGCCGGACGCTGCCTCAGGGCATGACGTTCTCCTGGTCTGGTGTGTCGCTCGAGGAGATCGAGGCCGGCGCGCAGATCGGCGGTCATCTTCGGCCTCGGCCTGCTGCTCGTCTACCTGACGCTGGCGGCCCAGTACGAAAGCGTGACGCTGCCGTTCATCATCCTGCTGTCGGTGCCGCTCGCCGTCCTCGGCGCGCTGATCGCCCAGTCCGGGCGCGGGCGGCATCAACGACGTGTACTGCCAGATCGGCCTGGTGATGCTCATCGGGCTCTCGGCGAAGAACGGGATTCTCGTCGTCGAGTTCGCCGAGCAGCTGCAGGCACCGCGGCATGAGCGTCGCCGATGCGGCGGTCGAGGCCGCGCGGATCCGCCTGCGGCCGATCCTGATGACGTCGCTCGCCTTCATTCTCGGCGTCATGCCGCTGGTGTTTGCGAGCGGCGCCGGACGGGAGGCGCGGCAACTCCGTCGGCACGGCCGTGGCCGGCGGCATGCTCGCGTCGACGTTCCTCAACCTGCTCTTCATTCCGGTGCTGTACGTCGTCGTCAAGAGCTTCGGCCGGCGAAAGGACGAGGCGCATGCGTAGTCGATCGGCTGCCGTGGTTTCACGTGCCGTGGTCTACGGTGTTCTCGGGGTGTGTGTCGCGGCGGGGACAGCGCACGCCCAGCCGCAGCCCTCCGAGCGCGTCACGTTCGACGAAGCCGTAGCGCGCGCGATTGAGCGGAACCCTTCGTCCGCCATAGCCGCGGCGGGCATCCTGCGCGCCGACGCGCTTCTCGCGCAGGTGCAGGCGGGCAACCGGCTGCAGGTCGGCGCGTCCGCAGGGACCACCACGCTGAACGCGGGCGTCGAGTTCGAGGGGACGACCGTGACGCCCCGGAATTCGCTGACAGCGGCGCTTGATGTCCGGATGCCCATCTACGCGCCGGTCGGGTGGGCGAGAAGGGCACAGGCCGAGCAGGGCCGAAACGTGGCCGAGCTCAACGCCGGCGAAGTGCGACGGCAGACGGCGCTGGCCACAGCCGACGCGTATCTCAGCATCGTGGCCCGGCGTCGCGTGGTCGAAGCCAACGTGCGGGCGCGCGATCTGGCGCAGGCCTACTTCGAGTTGGCGAGCGAGCTCGAAGAGCAGGGTCGCGGCAGCCGGCTCGATCGGTTGCGCGCCCAACAGGTCATGTCGACCGACGAGACGGTGGTCGAGGCGGCGCGGATGGCCGTTTACCGCGCGCAGGAAGCGCTGGGCGTGCTCCTCGCGGCGGACGGCCCGGTGGACGCGGCCGAAGAGCCGACCTTCGTGCTGCCGGACGAGTCCGCACGGTCGAGCGGACCAGATCTGCTGCTGCAGTCGCGAGCCGACCTGCGCCTGTTCTCCGCCGAAACCACCCTGGCCGAGCGCGTGCTCGACGACAGCTCGAAGGACCGGCACCCGTATGTGGAGGGCATCTTCCAGCCGCGCACGATGTACCCGGGCCAGTTTTTTTCGCCAAGGAACAGCTGGCAGCTGATCTTCCAGGCCTCGATCCCGGTGTGGGACAGCGGCCTTCGAAGCGGCCAGCGGCTGGAGCGCCAGGCCTCGCTCGACCAGTCGCGCGCCACGCTCACCGGCGCGGTCCGCGCCGCATCGTCCGAGCTTCGGACAGCGCGCGAGGCTGTGAGCAGCGCCGAACGCACGCTTCTCAGTGCCAGGGCCGCCGCCGCACAGTCGCGGGAGGTCGTGGAAATCATCGCGATCAGCGTCCGAGCCGGCGGCGCGACCAACATCGAGGTGATCGACGCGGAACGCCGCGCGCGCGACGCCGACAACATCGCCGCGGTCGCCGAGGACTCGCTGCGCCGGGCGCAGCTGGATCTGCTTACCGCGCTCGGCCAGTTTCCGCGATGATAAGCGCGTGTCGTTCCTGCTCTTCGTCGCGGCCGTAGCCGGCGGTGCGCTGAACAGCGTCGCCGGCGGCGGGTCGTTCATCTGCCTTCCCGCGCTGATGTTTGCCGGCGTCCCGCCCGTGGCGGCCAATGCCACGACCACCATGGCCATGTGGCCGGGCTCGATTTCGAGCGCGTGGGCCTACCGGCGAGACATCGGCGCGGTCGACCGTCCGCTGATGCTCCTGTGCGGCGTCAGCCTTGTGGGCGGGCTCCTCGGCGGCTATCTCCTTGTGCGGACGTCGGACACGAGCTTCCTGCGGCTCCTGCCGTGGCTGATGCTGGTGGCGGCGATCACATTCACCTTCGGCGGCCGGCTGGCGTCGCGGTTCCGAACGAGCGGGGGATCGCACCCCGTTCGGCACCGGCCGCTGCCTCTCTGGGCACTCGCGCTGCAATTCGCCATCGCGACCTACGGCGGTTACTTCGGCGGCGGCATCGGGATCATGATGCTGGCGGCCCTCTCGGTCGCCGGGCTCACCGACATCCACGAGATGAACGGGCTGAAGGCGGTGCTCGCGGTCTTCATCAACGGCGTCGCGCTCGCCGAGTTCGTCGCCCACGGCGTTCTCGTGTGGGGACCAGGGCTCATCATGGTGGCCGGCGGCATTCTCGGAGGCTACTTCGGCGCGTCGTTCGCCCGCCGGTTGCCTCAGGCCAACGTCAGGACGTTTGTCATCCTCGTCGGCTGGGCGATGACCATCTACTTCTTCGTGAGGCGCTGACGTTGGGGGCGATGGAGGAGGCCGAGGTCCCCGTGTACGAGCGTCTCGACGCGCTGGGTATTCCCTACGAGCGCTTCGAGCACCCGCCGATTGCCACCGCCGACGCGGCGGGGGAGCACTGGGCCGTCATCGACGCCGTGCACTGCAAGAACCTCTTTTTGCGGAACCAGAAGGGCAACCGGCACTATCTGGTGATCGTTGAACACACGAAGCGGGCGGATCTCCGGCGCGTGGCCGACCAGGTTGGCGACGGGAAACTCAGCTTCGCCTCGCCCGAGCGGCTCGTTGCCCATCTCGGCGTGACGCCCGGATCGGTGTCGCCATTCGGCTTGATTCACGATCGCGAGAAGCAGGTCCAGGTGTTTCTCGACCGGGCCCTCGCCTCGGCCGGCCGCATTTCCTTCCACCCGAACATCAACACGCGGACGATCGTGCTGGCGTTTGCCGACTTCGAACGGTTCCTCCTCGCCGAAGGGCGGAAGCCGCGATACCTAGACGCGTGAAGGGCTGTTGATGGCGTCTGCGGGCGGCCCGGCGGCCGCGACCCTGTCGACGGCGCGGGGAACCTCCGTTCGCGACCTGTCGGGGAAATGCGGCAGGTCCGGCGATTGACTCGGACCAGCCGCGGTTTTCTGGCGCTCCACGTCGGTTCCCCGTCTGACGCCTGCGACGCGCCGCTCCAAGGGCCGCTGCCTCCGGCCCGCCCGCAGACGCCTTCAGTGTCCTTCTTACTTCCTACTTCTCACTTCCAAGTTCCGCGAGGATCGCGGCAGTGTGTTCGCCCTTCTTGGGCGGTCGCCTGATGGCGCCCTGCGGGTGGTTCGACAGCTTGATCGGGTTGCCGAGCACGCGGAAGTCGCCCAGGGTCTTGTCGTTCAGCGGCAGGAGCATCTGGCGGGCCTCGACCTGGGGATCCTGCACCGCCTCGGCGATCGTGCGGACGCGCCCGCAGGGGACGCCGGCCTTTTCCATGACGAGGGTGAGGGCGTCCACGTCGTACGCGGAAAAGGCGCCTTCGATTTCGGCTTTGAGGGCTGTCCTGTTCTTCACGCGATCCGTGTTCGTGATGAACCGTGGATCCTCGGTCAGATCGGCGCGGCCGACGGCTGCGCAGAGCTGCTTCCACAGCCGTCCGTTCGCGGCCGCGATCATGACCATGCCATCCTTGGCGCGCAGCGTCTCGTAGGGCGCGATGGCCGCGTGGTCGTTGCCCATCCGGCGCGGACCCTTCCCTGTGGCCTGCAGGATCCCCAGCGGCATCGAGAGGGTGGACAGCACGGAGTCGAAGAGCGCGATGTCCACCTGCTGGCCCTGCCCGGTGCGGTCGCGGTCGCGCAATGCGAGGAGGATGCCCCCGAACGCGTACAGCCCGGCCAGGTAATCGGTCATCGCGATGCCGCTGCGCACGGGCGGACCGTCTTCGGTGCCCGTAATGTCCATGAAGCCCGACTCGGCTTGCACGATCGGGTCGTACCCGTCAGGTGCCGGCGCGGCCCCGTGCGCCCATAGCCGCTGATGGAGCAGTAGACGAGCGCGGGGTTCTTCGCGTGAATGGCCTCGTAGCCGAACCCGAGCTTGTCGAGGCTGCCCGGCTTGAAGTTCTCGATGAAGACGTCGGCGGTTGCCAGCAGCTGTCCGAGGACTCGCGCGCCTTCGGGCGACTTGAGATCGAGCGTGAGGCTGCGCTTGCTCCGGTTGACGCCAAGGAAGTACGCGCTCCACGCGTTCTCCGGGCCCACAAACGGCCCCCACATCCGCGCGTCGTCGCCTTCGCGGGGCTCCTCGATCTTGATCACGTCGGCGCCCATGTCGCCGAGGAGCATCGCGCAGAAGGGTCCGGCGAGCACACGGGTGAGGTCTACAACCTTCAAGCCATCGAGTGGCAACATCAGGATTTGTCCTTGACAGAGTGAAGAAGAACGGGGGATCTTCCCACACTCCCGCGGGTGGATCCAAGGTGCCTCATCCCCGATGAACCGCCGTACCGTCCTCGCCGTGCTGCTCGTGGCCGGTCTCGGCGCGGTGTTCGTTCGCGAGTGGATGGGCTCCGATGGCGGAGCGCGCGCACCCGCAGAGGTGCCGTCGGTCGGGCCGATCACGATTGCGCTCGCCGGCGACACCCTTCTTCACGCACGGCCGGCCGACGGCGTGCGCGATCCACGAACGAGGCCCGTCTTCAATCTGATCGCCGGAGCGACGGTCGCGTTCGCCAACCTCGAGATGCAACTGCTCGACGAGGTCCAGGCCCAGAACGTGTCGGGCACGACGGAGCCCGCGCGGTGGCCATTCGGCCGCAGAAGGGAGGCCGAGGCGATCGGTGCTCTTGGCTTCGACCTGGTCTCGCTCGCCAACAATCACGGGCACGACTACGGCGCGGAGGGCCTGGCGTCCACGCGCCGGCTGCTCGCCGAAGCCGGCGTGCTCGGCGCCGGAGCGGGCGACGATCTCGTGCACGCGCGCCGCCCCGTGTTCACGCCCGGCAGCAGGCGCGTGGCCCTCGTCGCCGTCACGACATCGTCCTCTCCGGTCGCGCGTGCGACGGCAGCCGCTCCCGGCGTGATGGGCCGTCCGGGCATCAGTCCTCTTCGGTACGAGGCGGACATCACCGTCGATCCCAAGACGTTTGCGATCCTCGCGCAGTCGGTGCGAGACCTGAAGGCGGGCCCGCCCCCGGACGATCAATCGCTGGAACTGTTCGGTACCCGCATCGCGAAAGGCGACCGAACAGCGGTGGCCTTCCGCGTGGACACCCTTGACGAGCAGGAGATCACCGAGCACATCCGCGCGGCGCGCGCCGCCGCGGAGGTTGTGGTGGTTTCGATTCACAGCCACGAACCCGACAACCGGACCGACGAACCCGCGGACTTTGTCCGCGCCTTCGCCACATCGGGCGATCGACGCCGGGGCCAGCCTGGTCGTCGGCCATGGGCCGCACCGCGTGCGCGGTGTCGAGGTGTACAAGGGCAGTGCCATCCTGTACAGCCTGGGAAACTTCCTCTATCAGCCCGTCCCCGACTTCAGGGCGGCAGATGACTTCGATGCAGGGCGTGATCTTTACAGCGCCGCACTCGGCGCCCTATCGCCAAGGCCCCCCACACCAACAGCGATGCCGGCCGACCCGGCCTGGCGCGAGGGGGCGGTGGCCCTGGCAACTTTCTCTGGCGGACGGCTCAGCCAGCTCCAGATCCAGCCGATAACCCTGGAAGGGCAGGGCTCGGAGTTGGCCGGTTTTCCGGCGATTTCCGGGGACGGAGGAACGCTCGATCGGCTTGACGAGCTGTCCGGCAGATGGGGCACCGTGTTCCGCCGTGAAAACGGCCGCGGTGGGCTGGTTTTGCCCTGATATTCGCCACCCTAACGGTTCGGACGAGGTGTACGGAATATCACTTTACTCACGAGCCGTACAATGTTAGTTTCTGACCTGTAAAAGTCTAGTTACGAGCGGGATACGCTCGTTTTGTGAGCGTTCGGAATTTGTGGCAGTCAGCTAAAGGCAAGCAAATGTTCAGGGTAGGTAAACGAAGGAGCCTCGACATGAGCAGGACATGGAGTTCCCTCGGAGTTGCAGCACTGGTCCTCGGGGCCGGCGCCATGACTCCGGCCGCAGCGCAGAATGCGCCTACCTTCACGAAGGATGTCGCGCCGATTTTCCAGGAGAAGTGCGAGGCCTGCCATCGGGCCGATTCGATTGCGCCGATGTCCCTCGTGACCTACGAGGAAGCTCGTCCGTGGGCGCGCTCCATCCGGACCCGCGTCGAGACTCGCCAGATGCCGCCCTGGCACATCGACAAGACGGTCGGCATCCAGGACTTCAAGAACGACCGCGGTCTGAGCGACAAGCAGATCGAGACCATCGTCAAGTGGATTGACGCCGGCGCGCCGAAGGGCGACATGAAGGACATGCCGCCGGCGGTGAAGTGGCCGACCGAGCAGGGCTGGAACTTCGCCAGCATGTTCGGCCAGACCGAGCCGGACCTGATCGTGAAGTCCACTCCCTGGACGCAGAAGGCAAACTCGAACGACACCTGGTGGAAGCCGGTCGTCGAGTCGGGTCTCACTGAGCCGCGCTGGGTTCGCGCCATCGAAATCCGCCCCGGCACCGTCAAGGGCCGCAAGATCACGCACCACGCCATTCCGCGGCTCCAGCAGGATGATCCGTCCGACCCGCAGACGGCCGACAACACCGCCGGCTCGTTCCAGAACGCCGGAACGTTCATGGAGTGGGCGGTCGGCAAGCAGGGCGAGATGATGCGTCCCGACAGCGGCAAGCTGATGCTGCCCGGCGCCCGGTTCATCTGGGACATCCACTACTCCTCGACCAACGAGGACGTGACCGACGTCGTCGAGCTCGGCATCTACTTCTACCCGAAGGATGCGCCGCCGAAGTACCGTCAGACGCTGCACCTCATGGGCGGCACCAACAGCGCGGGCGTCGACATTCCGCCGAACACGCTGAAGGCGACCCAGGGCTTCTTCGTCATGCGCGAGAACGGCCGCATCGAGAGCTTCCAGCCGCATATGCACCTGCGCGGCAAGGCGATGTCGATGGAAGCGATTCTCCCGAACGGCCAGGTCCAGATCCTGAGCCACGTGAACGACTTCAACTTCAACTGGCACAACTCGTACGTCTATGCCGACAGCGCGGCGCCCCTCCTTCCGAAGGGCACGATCATCAAGGTCACCGGCTGGCACGACAACACCGCGGCGAACAAGAACAACCCTGATCCGAACGTCTGGGTTGGTTACGGCGACCGCACGGTGGACGAGATGGCGCACGCATGGGTCAACGTCACCTACATGGCTGACGAGGACTACAAGCACGAGCTCGAGACGCGCAAGGCGCAGCTCGGCCAGACGACACAGCAGCAACAGCAGTAGTTAGGGTTCGACCCGACACAGGCAACCTTCAGATTGAGGCGCCGTTCCGCGTGGGGCGGCGCCTCAACTCGTCATAGGAGAGTCATTCACATGAAATCGCATCGGCCTGCAGTCACGGCCCTGGCGGCTGTGATCGCTGTGGGTGGCTGGGTCCTGGTGGGAACCGGACAGCAGCCGTCTTCGCAGGCCCCTCTGCAGCTGGCACCGCTCGGCACGACCGGCGAAGCGATCTTCCCGGCGCTCGAGGGTTGGGGGCCCAACAAGGCGGGGCAGAACGTCATTCTTTTTGGCTACTTCAACCGCAACAGAGATCAGACGCTCGACATTCCCATTGGCCCGAACAACAAGATCGAGCCAGGCGGACCCGACTTCGGACAGCCGACGCACTTCCAGCCGGGCCGCCAGTGGGGCATCTTCGGCATCCCCGTGCCGAAGGACTTCGGGACCAAGCGCCTGACGTGGACAATCGTTGCGAACGGACAGACCTCGGCGGTCACGGTGTGGCTGAACCCACAGTACGCTCTCGACTTCTTCAAGCACCCCGCGAGCGGAAACGAGCCGCCGGTTGTCCGGTTCACCGGGCCCGACGGTCCGACGTTCACGGGACCGCCGAGTGGCGTAGCGCAGACACTGTCCGGAACCGTTGGCCAGCCGGTGACCTTGAAGCTGTGGGCCAGCGACAACCCGGAGACCTACGACCCGCTCGAAGGCCTGTCTGACACCGCACGGGCCGCTGCGGCCGCTGGCCGCGCTGCGGATGCCGCGGCGCGCGGTCGAGGCGCAGACGGTGGACGTGGCTCGGCTCAGACTCCAAACTTCGACGTCAGTGCTGCGTCGAGGGGTGGCGGCGGCGGCCGAGGCGGCCGTGGGGGTGGACCCCCGGCAGACGTCTCGATTTCCTGGAAGAAGTACCGCGGTCCGGGGAACGTCAAGGTGGAGACCGATCCGATCCGCCTGCTGAACAAGGGCGACCACAAGGCGATCATGGAGGCCACCACGACGGCGACCTTCAGCGCACCCGGTGAGTACCTGGATGCGCGCCCAGGTCAACGACGAGTCGGGCGACGGCGGCGGCGGCGATCAGTGCTGCTGGACCACCGCGCACGTTCGAGTCAACGTGAAATAGACAGGCTTCGGGCTCCAGGCTCCGGTTTGGAGCCTGGAGCCGCTCTTCCTTCCGGTCTTTCCCAGTTCCCCGTTCCCAGTTCTCCGTTCCCCCGCGAGCCCCCTGCTGCGGGAGTGACCTGCCCTGTCACGCCTGCCGCCTACACTGGCTGGCATGACGAAGCACAACCCTGCGGCGCTGCCGGCGGTGGCCGATTCCGAGTGGGTTCCGTTCCCTGGAGGCGAGCTGGAGGGGACCCGTCCCAAAGCACTCTGTCCATCCTGTCGCGAGCAACTGGCCGCCTCCGCCCTGGCCGGGGAGGGCGATGCCCGGCTGCGGGGCGCCCTCTGCTTCGAGTGTTACCGCGTGGGCCTCGAGCGCGACCGGAAGCTCGCCGCTGCCGGCGCTCTCGACACGGCCTCCGATGCGCGGTTCCAGTCGTCGCTGCCGTTCGAGCCCGTCAACCATGCAAGGCTGGCGATGCTCAAGGTGGAACGTGCGCAAGCTCGCGCGACGCTGCACGGATCGCCGACGGGCCGGTTTGTGGATCGCCGTCGCCAGGCTCAAATCGCCGCACGGCACGCGCTTCAGCGGATCGCGTCCGGGTTGCGGGCGAGGTCAGCGAGTCCGGTGGAGACGAGCCGGTCGCTCGCGGCTGCTGCCCACGCCGCTGAGCTACAGCTGCCGGAGACATGGCTGCCGTTTGTGGTTTCCCGCTGAGGCCCCGAAGCCCGGAGCCTGTTTGCGTGAGATACTGATGCCCATCGATTCACTTTCCTTGATCGTTCTGGTGGCTGGTGTGGCGCTTGGCCTCGTGGTGGGCTGGCTTGCTGCGCGGCCTGCGCAGGCACGGCTGCGCTCGGAGCTGGAGAAAGACCGGGCCGTTCACACCGAGCGGCTCAAGGCGTACCAGGACGCAGAGTCGGCACTCAAACAGTCATTTCAGGCTCTCAGCCACCAGGCGCTGCAGTCGAACAACCGCGCCTTTCTCGATCTCGCAGAAACCCGCCTCCAGCAGACCCGTTCAGAAGCCGCAGGCGACATCGACGCGAGGAAGAAGGCCATCGAGGAGCTGCTCGCCCCGATGGCGAAGACACTCGAACACGTGGATCGCGAGATCAAGGAAGCCGAGCGGAGGCGCACACAGGACGGTGCCACGCTCCTTCAGCACGTCGTGGCGCTCGACACGGCCGGCAAGGAACTCCGCGGCGAGACGCAGCGTCTCGTCGACGCGCTCAAGCGGCCAGGCGTTCGCGGGCGGTGGGGTGAGCTGCAGCTGCGTCGCGTCGTCGAGCTGGCAGGCATGGTGGAGCACTGCCACTTCACCGAACAGCAGACCATCGACGGCGACGAGGGCCGGATTCGCCCAGACGTCATCGTCAACCTGCCTGGCGGGAAGCACGTCGTGATCGACGCAAAGGCTCCGCTCGATGCCTACCTGCGGGCTCTCGATGCGCCGGACGAGCCGTCGCGAAGGAAGCTGCTCTCAGACCACGCGCGCCAGGTCCGTACCCATCTGAGCCAGCTGTCGAGCAAGAACTACTCGTCACAGGTGGCGTTCACTCCCGAGTTTGTCGTGATGTTTCTCCCCGGAGAGATGTTCTTCAGCGCCGCGCTCGAGGAGGATCCGTCCCTCATCGAGTTTGGCGTGGACAAGAAGGTCATTCCTGCGAGTCCGACCACCCTCATTGCTTTGTTGCGCGCCGTCGCTTACGGGTGGCAGCAGGAAGCGATGGAGGAGAACGCCCGGAAAATCAGTGACCTGGGCAAGAGCTTGTACGAAGCCACGCGCAAACTCGGTGAGCGCTTCGGCACGCTGGGCGGGCGCCTCAAGTCCACGCTCGACGCGTACAACGAGGCGGTCGGCTCGCTCGAGGGCAACGTGCTCGTGAAGGCCCGCAAGCTGCGCGAACTCCAGGCCCCCGGCAGCCTGGACGAGATCCCGCCGATCGACGTGATCGATCGGGTGCCGAGGCTTCTGCAGGCTCCCGAGTTGACCGATGGGTTACCATTCGCGGATGATCCGGCCGACGCGGAGACCGACCGGGAGAACGAGCCCGCCTAGCCAGCCGATCTCTGTGGCCGCATGACCCGCCAGCGGGCCTTCGGCCTGGCCATCCTGGTGGCCATCTACATCGTCGTTGCCCACGTTCTGCCGCGGCCCGCGACGGTCAGTGTCGAGGGCTGGCGCCTCACCGCTATCTTCTTCGCCACGATTGCCGGCCAGATGACCCAGCCGCTGCCTGGGGCGATGGTGGTTCTCGTTGGCTTGATGATGTTCGTGCTCGTGGGCGGCCTGACGATGAACCAGGCACTTGCGGGCTACGGCACCTCCTCCGCCTGGCTGGTGCTGGCGGCGATGCTCATGTCCCGTGTCCTGACCGACAGCGGACTGGCAAGGCGCCTGGCGCTCCTGTTCGTGCGCCGCTTCGGCGCGAGCTCGATTGGCGTCGCTTATTCGCTCCTGATGAGCGATGTCACGCTGGCGACCGGCATTCCCTCCATCATGGCGCGCAGCGGAGGCATCGTCCTCCCGATCACGCGCGGCATCGCGGAGCTTTACGACTCGCGCCCAGGGCCGACGGCCGGCCGGCTCGGTCGTTTCCTGATGACGTCGCTCTACCAGGGCAGCGCCGTGGCGTGCGCGATGTTCCTGACAGGGCAGGCGAGCAACGTGCTGGCTGTCGGTCTCGCCGCACAGTTCGCGAACGTGACGATTACCTGGTCAAGCTGGCTCATCGCCGGGCTCGCACCGGGCATCGCATCGTGCGTGATCGTGCCGCTGGTCGTCTACCGGATGGTGAAACCGGAGATCACGCATACACCAGGAGCCGCGGCGTACGCGCGCGAAGAGCTGACGCGGATGGGCCGGATGAACCATCGCGAGCGCGTGGCGCTTGTCGTGTGCGCCGGCATCGTGACCACCTGGATGACCACTCAGCTGCACGGCCTCGACGTGACGCTCGTGGCCTTCCTCGGTCTGGCCGTGCTGGTGGCGACCGACGTCCTGCCGTGGTCCACCGCGCTCGTGGAGAAGAACGCCTGGGACGTGTTCGTCTGGTACGGCGGGCTGCTCACCATGGGCGAGACGCTGAACCGGGTCGGATCGACGACCGCGCTGGCCACGTTCGTCGGGTCGTGGTTCGGGGGCTGGTCATGGCCGCCCGTGCTCCTGGCCACGCTGGTCATCTACTTTTACGCCCACTACGCGTTTGCCAGCATCACGGCTCACATGGTTGCGATGTTTCCGCCCTTCGTGGTCATGTTGATCCAGATGGGGACGCCGCCGGCGCTCGCCGTCTACGCCATGGCATGCACGGCGAACCTGACCGCAGGGCTCACACACTACGGCACGACCACTGCGCCGATTGTTTTCGCGGAAGGTTACGTGAGCCAGCGTGACTGGTGGCGCGTCGGCTTCGTGATGTCCATTGTCAACATTGTGGTCTGGACCACAATCGGGTTCGGCTGGTGGAAGCTGATCGGATACTGGTAGCCCGGTTCAGTCCCCAGTCCCCAGTTCCCAGTCCCTAGTCCCTAGTCAAACACCCGCCCGGCATCCAACCCGAACTTCGGATGGCTGCGGGTGCCGGTGACTTTAATGGGAATTCTGGTGCGGCCTTTTTCCCGGAAGATCGGGTCGATGACTCTCAGCAGCAGCGACTTGAACCCGCTGAGCATCTGCGACACCTTCGCGTCCATGTGGAGGTTGCCGGCGAAGTTGAGTGTCTCCGGTTTGAGCGCGTAGCGGCCGTCCAGGGTCACGATCGCCCCGGGAATGTCGAAGACGAGATCGTCGAGTGTCAGCTGCGCGTCGGCCATCTTGAACTTTGCGCTGAAGTCCGAGGTCACGCGCGGGTGCGGCTCTTCATCCTTGCGGCCGCTCGCCTTGCGGCTCAGGTTCGTGACCTGCCGCTGCACGCCAGGATCGGTGAATCTCCCGCCCTTGATATTGAATGCGCCGTCGAGCCGCATTTTCTCGATCACATCGACAGGCCCTGGCGGGATCAGAAGCTTGGCATCGAGCGTCAGCGCGCCTGTCATCGGAGGCACAGGAGCCTTGACGGCGAGGCGCAGCATGTCGTCGATCTTGCCGTCCTTCATTTCGACATCCACCCGTACCTCGCGGCCCTTGACGCCCTCGACTTCGAACACGCCGCCTGTTGCGACAAACGACGTGTCCCCGAGCCTGGCTTCCACGCGCTCGAGCGTGGTGTTGCCGTTGGTGCCATCGACGATGGCGCTGTAAGTGGTGGTTAGCGGCACTTCGTGGCCCACCATCGAGAGACTGAAGTTCGGCGTCTCGGTCTTGCCCTTGGTTTCGAGCCGCTCCAGCGTGCCGCCGTACGTGCCCTCCGCCGAGAGCGTCCCGCCGATGCCTTTGAAGTGGCCCAGGTCCGCATCCTTGAAGGTGAACCCGCCAAGGATTGGCGTGAGGCCAGGCTCGTCACGGTCGTAGGGGCCGAACAATCCTTCCGTCTCGACCAGACCCGGCGGGACCGCGTTGGTGATGCGGGCGCTGAAGGGCATAGCCTGCGTCGCGCCCACCGACGTCATCCGTAGCATATGGAGCGACCACACCCGGGCGGGCTTGGCGGCTTCGCGGCGAAGGATGGTGAGGGTTGCGGCATCAGCCAGGAGCTCGTCGATAACGACGGCTCGTCCCAGGGATTCGCCTGCGTCCTCCATGGCAGTATCCGGCGCCTCTGGCGGTTTGGCGGCGTCGCGTCCGGCCCGTTCGGCCCGCAGTTCGCGGCGTGTCTCCCCTGGCGGGATGTTGATCTTCAGCCCCTCGAGGTTCACCCGGGTGACGTGCATCCTCCACAAATTGAGCAACCCGGCGTCGATGGTCAGGGTGTCTACCGCGATGAGCGGCGGCAGATCCCGCCGACCCTTGTGGTAGACCACGAGCCCTGTGCCTTGTGCCCGCAGCCGCGGCAGGAGCCGCATCGTTACGGCGCCCAGGTCGACGTCCGCGTCCAGGCGTTCCGACAGGCCCTCGACCACTCGGTCGCGCAGAATTCTGGAAGAAAAGGGAATACGTGACGCCGCGACCAGGGCCAGGATCGTGACGAGCCCGCCCGTAATCGCGACGATGATCCAACTGCGCTTCGAGAGCAAAGCGGTCACACCCGGTTCCTCCTCAGCATTAACTGTGCCGAGAACAGCCTGGGTGCAAGCCCTTCAATTGGTGCCGATGAGCCGGCTACGCGGCGCGACAGGCCGGGTGTGGACAGTCGCACCTCAACTCGACGCCTGAGCCTTTTACCTTGCAGTGCTCGCTGCAGTACTTGCCCCATTCGCCGCCCTTGGTTACGGTGCAGCTGCAGGCCGGATGCGCGCACTTGGCCGAGTCTGCCATCTCCAACCTCCTGCGCGGACTCTACGCTCGCAGGAGGAACACGGCAAGCACAGCCGCTAGGCTTCGCCGCTTCGAATCCGCTCGATTCTGGCGTCTCGCTCGGAGGCCAGCCGCTCGCGCTCGCGGCGGAACTGACGCGAGACCTCCTCGATCTCGGCCGGGTCAGCGCTCAGCATGCGGTTGCTGGCCGACTGCTGCAGGACATCCTGTTCGGCGATCTTGGAGTCGTACAGGCTCCGCACCTCTGCGATCGCGGCTTTCTGTTCGTCGGTCATCGGCCGCGTGCTGACGCCTTCTTCCGCGTCCTTCTTCCGGAGACGCTCCATCGCGAGCTCGAACGACGACTTCGGTGCGCCTTCTGCCATGTGCCAAGCTTAACGCTTCAGCAATGGGAACAGAGAACAGAGAACGGGGAACGGGGAACGGGGAACAGGGAACAGGGAACAGAGAGCAGGCGGGCAACTGGTAGAGTTGAGGAATGAAGCGCTACACGTGGGTGGTGATCGCGGTGCTCATGGCAGTGGGGAGCGGCGAAGCACAGCGCGGTCAGGGGCCAACAGGCTCCCTGACACAGCTGTCGTGGCTGGCCGGAACGTGGTCCACGGCCGGCTCGCCCGGTTCGGCAACCTTCGAAGAGCGGTGGACGCCACCGGCCGGCGGCGCGATGCTCGCGGTCGCCCGCACGCTCAAGGGCGGCCGGATGACCGGTTTCGAATTCCTGCGCATCGTCGAGCGTGACGGCAGCCTCCTCTACATCGCGCAGCCGGGCGGCAGACCGCCGACCGAGTTCGCCCTGACACGGCTTGCGGGCGACGGCGCCACCTTTGAGAACCCTGCCCACGATTTCCCTAAGATGATCCGCTACACAAGGAAGGGCAACGACACACTCGAGGCACGGGTCAGCGACGGCACGGACGCGAAGGCCGAGGTCTATCTGTTCACACGCCAGGCCGGCCCATAGCTGTTGCTCTTTTTGTTCCCCGTTCCCCGTTCCCCGTTCCCCGTTCCCTGTTTTTCAAAGTGGCGAAACGGCCTCGCGGTCACCATTCGGTCTACGTCGTCTTCCTGAAGAATCCGAAAGGCGACGGCAAAGCCGCCTACTATGTCGGCATGACCGGCCTGTCGCCGGAGCAGCGTTTCCTCAACCACAAACAGGGCATCAAGGCCGCCCGCGTCGTCCGGAAGTTCGGCGAGCGCCTCGTGCCAAAGCTGTACGCACACCTCAACCCAATGCCCTACGCCAAGGCTAAGGAGCTCGAGCCAATCCTCGCCGACAGCCTCCGCAAGCGCGGGTATGTGGTCTACGGGGGCCACTGAACCCGTTCCCTGTTCCCTGTTCTCCGTTCTCTGTTCTCGGTTCTCTGTTCCCCCTCCGTGTCGCAGATGGGTACAATCGCCCCATCATGAAGTCCCTGATCAAGCTCGTTCTGGTGCTCATACTCATCGCCCTTACGGGTGCGGCTGGCTGGCTGGTCGGAAGGACCGGCATGGGCTCCGCCGTTCCAGTGGCCGAGCTCTCCGAGCTCGAGCGGCAGTTCACCGAACGCATGCAGGACGTGGCCCTGGTTGGCCGCTTCACGGTCTCCGGCCGTGAGGATCGGCAAGCCAGCCCGGACCGGTACGACATCATCAGCGTGACCAAGGTTGGTGACGATCAGTGGCGATGGAATGCGCGGATGCGCTACGGCAGCGTTGACGCCACGCTTCCGATCGTCGTGACGATGAAGTGGGTAGGCGATACGCCGATGATCACGATCACCGACCTGTCCATCCCCGGGATCGGCACGTACACGGCACGAGTGTTTTTCTACGGCGATCGATACGCCGGGACCTGGCAGGGGAGCCGCGTCGGCGGCCATATGTTCGGCGCCATCCAGAAAGGTGCGGAGGTCGCGAAGTAGCCCGATGCTGATACACATCGTTTGCTTCAAGTACAAGGCCACGACGACAGACGAGCAGAAACGCGAGCACCTCGAGCGGCTCCAGGGGCTGGCAGGGCTGCCTGGCGTCGTGGAGCTGAAGGCGGGCGCGGATGTGGTGCGGTCGCCGCGGTCTTACGATACGGCCCTGGTCGTGACCTTCGCGGACCGCGCGGCGCTCGAGGCGTACCAGCCTCACCCGCAGCACATGCCGGTCGCACGGTTCGGCGCCGATCTTTCGGAGCACATTCTCGCGGTGGACTTCGAGGAATAGCGATGCACAGGCTCCTTCTCTCTATCGCGACGTGCGTGGTTCTCCTCGGCGCTGCCGTTGCGCCCGCCGCACAGTCGCGCGCGCCGAGGATCACGGCGCCGAAGGCGCAGTTCGGTCACGACATCGGCGACGACTATGTCCTGGTGAACTACACACGCTACGTCGAGTACCTGCAGAAGGTCGATCGCGAGTCCGACCGCATGACGGTCGTCGAGATTGGCAAGACGGCCGAGGGCCGGCCTGAATACACCGCGATCGTGACCTCTCCAGAGAACCATCGCCAGCTCTCCCGGTACAAGGACATCAGCCGCCGGCTGGCCATGGCCGAGACACTGACCGACGACCAGGCACGCCAGCTGGCCAGGGACGGCAAGGTCGTCGTGTGGATCGACGGCGGCCTGCACGCGACCGAGGTCCTCGGAGCGCAGCAGCTCATCGAGACCATCTATCGCCTGAACAGCAGGTCCGACGCCGAGACGCTGAGAATTCTGAACGACACCATCGTGCTCCTGACGTTGATCAACCCGGACGGCATGGAGCTGGTCTCGGACTGGTACATGCGCGAGCCCGACCCGACGCGGCGCTCCACCGGCGGCCTGCCGCGCCTCTATCAGAAGTACATCGGGCACGACAACAACCGCGATTTCTACATGATGAACCAGCCGGAAAGCGAAAACGCCAACCGGATGATGTACCGCGAGTGGTTTCCGGCCATCATGTACAACCATCATCAGACCGGACCCGCGGGCGCCGTGCTGTTCGCGCCGCCGTTCCGGGACCCGTTCAACTACCACTTCGACCCGTTGATTCCTCTCGGGATCGAGACGGTGGGCGCGGCAATTCACACGCGCCTGGCGGTCGAGAACAAGCCCGGAGCGGTGATGCGGTCGGCGGCGAGCTACTCCACGTGGTTCAACGGCGGGATCCGGACGACGGCGTACTTCCACAACCAGATCGGCATCCTCACCGAGACGATCGGCAATCCCACGCCGATCGACATCCCGTTTGTGCCCGAGATGCAACTGAGACGCAGCGATGTGCCCAACCCCATTGCGCCGCAGCGCTGGCACTTCAAGCAGTCCATCGAGTATCCCTCACGAACAACTACGCGATCCTGGACGTTGCCTCCCGTCAGAAGGAGAACTTCCTGTTCAACATGTACAAGATGGGGAAGAACGCGATCGAGGCGGGCAGCCGCGATACCTGGACGATGTATCCGAAGCGGATCGACGCCGTGCGAGCCGAGATCGATCGCCAGCGTGCGGGTCGCGGCGGACGTGGCGGAGCGCCGCTTGCGATGTACACGGACGTGCTCCGGAACCCTGCCTTGCGCGACCCGCGAGGTTTCGTGCTCCCGTCGGATCAGCCGGACTTCCTGACGGCGACGAAGTTCGTCAACGTTCTCATCAAGGCCGGAGTGGCCGTCCACCGCGCGACCGCCCCGTTTACCGTGGCAGGGAAGACCTATCCGGCAGGCTCGTACGTCGTGAAGACGGCGCAGCCATTCCGCGCCCACGTGATGGACATGTTCGAGCCGCAGGATCATCCAAACGACTTCCCCTATCCCGGCGGCCCTCCGAGGGCGCCGTATGACGTGACCGGCTATAACCTGTCGTACTCGATGGGTATCGGCTTCGATCGGATTCTCGAACCCTTCGAAGGGCCTTTCGAGAAGCTGGCCGACACCGTTTCGCCACCGGCAGGACGCGTGGCACCTGCCACGACTGGAGGAGGCTACCTGCTTGGGCCGGAGACCAATGATGCGTTTGTGGCCGTCAACCGCCTCCTGAAGGCGAACCAGGAGGTCTACCGGTTGCGGAGCGGCGCACTGTTTGTTCCGGCGACAGCGGCGGCGCTGCCGATCCTTCAGCGGGTCGCCGCCGAGAAAGGCTTGCGAGTCGAGGCCTCAGCCAGTCCGGCGCCAGGTGACGCGACGAGGCTCAGGTCGATGCGCGTTGGCTTGTGGGACGTCTACGGCGGCTCGATGCCTTCGGGATGGACGCGGTGGCTGCTCGAACAGTTCGAGTTCCCGTTCGAAGTGGTGTACCAGAAGGGGCTCGACGCCGGGAACCTCGCCGGCAGGTTCGATGTGCTGATTTTCGTGGACGGCGCCTTCCCGGCGAGAGAATCAGCGGAGGCTCACAGCCGCCGCCGGACCGAGTGCCACCCGAGTACCGCGATCATCTCGGTGCCGTAAGCGACGCGCGAACGGTGCCCGAACTCCGGCGGTTCGTCGAAGCGGGCGGAACGCTGATCGCCATCGGGTCGTCGACTTCACTCGGGCGCGATCTCGGGCTGCCGGTGCAAAGCGCGCTCGTCGAGCGGACGAGCAGCGGCGAGGTGCCCTTGAGCGCCGACAAGTTCTTCGTCCCCGGCTCCATTCTCGAAGCGCGCGTCGACCGGTCGCATCCTCTGGCGTTCGGCATCGGCGAACGCGTGAACGTCTTCTTCGACCACAGCGAGTCCTTCCGGCTGGGACCGGGGGCAGCCGAGAAGGGCGTGAAGGCCGTCGCCTGGTTCGACAGCCAGGCACCTCTCAAGAGTGGCTGGGCATGGGGTCAGCAGTATCTCGACAAGACCGTCCAGATTGTCGACGCGCCCCTCGGGAAGGGCCGTGTTCTGCTGTTCGGCCCGGAAATCGCCTGGAGGGCGCAGCCGCACGGCACGTTCAAGTTCCTCTTCAACGGAATCTACATGGGCTCCGGGCTCCAGGCTTCAGGCTCCAGGTAGGGAACGGAGAACGGGGAACAGGGAACGGGAATCGGAAATTGGAAATCGCAGATCGAAAAGCTTAGGTTTGCGACTTGCGATCTGCGATCTGCGATCAAGGATCAGGAATTGAGGGTGGGTAAGGGACGTGCGTGAGGAGATGCCGGGCCACGAACTCGTGGATGACGACATCCGGTCGTGCCTGTTCCACTTCCCACGGGTCCATATCGTGTCGCCACAGGAAGACGGCGTGGCTGAAATTCTCTGAGAGATAGGGGATGAGCCGGCTGGCAAACGAGTCGCGGAACATCAACAGCCGCGGCAGGTTCGAGCCGGCAATCTCGGTGACGACGCGGCCATCTTCGTTGTAGGGGCTGGGCCTCAGCGGTTCGATCACGCGGTGCTTCCAGCCGCTTTGCGGCACAAGGCCGGGCATCTCCAGCTTGCCCGGGTCCACCAGGCCGGCCATCGACGTGCTGTCGCCAGAGGGAACGCCGGGGACTTCGTCGAAATCTTCGCGCTCCGGCACGGAAGATGGACGGGAACCAGTCGCGCAGGCGCTTCGCGATCTGGCGCGCTCCGACCAGTCCGCCACGATCGTTCCAATGCGTGTCGTAGCGGTGATACAGCAACTCGGATGACTTCGCCTCGAGGAGCGGCTGCCGCAGGTCCAGGATCTGTACCGGCGAGCGCGACTTCATGTACGCAATCAGCTGGTCCATCCGGAAATCACTTCGCAGGCGCACGACAGTGTCCGGGGTGAACTCCGGGTAGATCATGGGCTTGTCCGGCGCGATCACGAACAGGTACTTGATCCCGCGGGCCGCCAGCCATCGATCGGCGCGCTCGATCATCTGGCGCCAGACTTCGAGCTGCGACGCGGTGAATGGCTCGGCCTGCGTATAGTCTTCGATTGCGCCGTCGAGCGCGTAGAACAGCCAGCCGTTCTTCCCTGGAATCACGGTGGACGATGGCGAAGAACCCAGGTCGTGCCATAGAAAGTCCGCACGCCAGGTGAGAAGCCGGCTCCGGAAAGTGAATCGATCCTCGAAGTACGTCTTGAAACGGCCAGGCCAGGTCACGGCTTCGGCTGGCGTCCACGACCAGCGCGGGAAGCTGGCGAGCTCCCGCATTTCGGCCTCGGACACGCTGGCCGAGTCCACGCCGAGCGCGAGACCAAGGCCGGGGATGACCAGCATCGCCAGGAACAGAACGACGACCGCGATGCGTTCGACTCTGGCGGCCATCAGAACCGGAAATAGATGAACGGGTTATAGGTTCTGGCCGCTACCTGCACGATCGAGAGCAGGAGGACGGCTGCAAGCGAGGCGATGCTGAATGCCGCCACGCTCCACGCTCTCGCCGGCCGGGCAGGATCGCCGAGCGTCCGATCTCGCCAGCCCGCGAGGATCGGTCCTATCGGCATCGCAAGAGTCACGGCAGCGCCAGCGCCAGCCACAACTCCGGCGTGAGATACCAACCGACCAGGAATGGCGTCGGTGCGGCTGCCGCCTTGCCGGCAAGCGCCTGGAAAAACGCCAGGCGTCTGGCAACGTTTCCGCACGGAAAAACACCCAGCCCGCCATGACGACGAGCAGCAGGTAGGCGTGGCGAAGCGGCGCCGGCAGCCGCCGAATGACGCCCGCGAGGCCGAGCCGCTCGAGCACGAGAAACGCGCCATGAAAGAGGCCCCAGACGACGAACGTCCAGCTCGCGCCATGCCACAAGCCGCACAGGAAGAACACGGTTACGAGGTTGACGTAGGTGCGGCTCCGGGATTGACGGCTGCCGCCAAGTGGCACGTAGACGTAGTCGCGGAACCAGGCGGAGAGCGTCATGTGCCACCGGCGCCAGAACTCCTGCACGGTGTCGGCGACATACGGCCAGCGGAAGTTCTCGGGGAACCTGAAACCGAACATGCGGCCGAGGCCGATCGCCATGTCGGAGTAGCCGGAGAAGTCGAAGTAGATCTGAAGGGTGTAGCAGACGATGCCGAGCCATGCGTGGGCCGGCGACAGTTCGGCCGCCGGCAGCGCGAAGATCCGGTCGGCCGGCACCGCGACCGTGTTCGCGATCAGCATCTTCTTCCCGAGGCCGACGACGAACCGGCGCACGCCTACGGCGAAGTCGTCCATGCGTGACGACCCGTCTCGCCAGCTGGTCGGCGATCTCGCGGTACCTGATGATCGGGCCAGCGATGAGCTGCGGGAACAGCAGCAGGTAGAGGGCCGCATGCACGGGCTGCTTCTGAGCCGACGCATGGCCGCGATACACGTCAACCACATACGAGATTGCGTGAAAGGTATAGAAGGAGATGCCGATGGGCAGGAGCACATGCGGCAGGGCGATAGTCTCGCCGCCGAGTGCGCCGAGCACGGCGTTGGCGTTCGCCACGCCGAAGTCGGCGTACTTGAAGAAGCGCGAGGACCACGAGGTTGAGGCCAACGGCCAAGACGAGCATGCGCCAGCGGCGGGCCGGCAGCTGCGCTCGGTCCACCAGAATCGCCATCCGGTAGTTGAACGCGATCGACGCCAGCATCAGGAGCGTGAACCAGCCGCCGCCGGCCGCGTAGAAAATCACGCTGGCGACGGCCAGGACCCAGTTCGCATACCCCTCGTGGGGGCTGCGGACAAATGTCAGAGCCAGCAGCGCCGGGAGAAACAGAAAGAGAAAGACAGGTTCAGTGAAGAGCACAAAGGAAATGCTAAGTGCTAATTGCTGATTGCTGAATGGGAATTGGCGGGCCGAGCTGCCGTGTCGGGCTCAGGCGTTCGACGCTCACGGCCTCGTGAAGATGAGGATGTGCTGGCGGGGAAGTGCTGAGTCCACACGCGGAGCGTGTAGCCCTCTGCCTCGACCTCGAGCTTGGCGCCGGCGACGCTCATCTTGTGCTCGGGCCTGATCGGAACCGAGGGATCCTCCTGGCGGTACTCGAGCAGGACGAGCCGTCCGCCGGGCTTGAGCGCCTCACGCATACGCCTGAGCATGATCTGCGGCTGCGAGAACTCGTGATAGACGTCCACCATCAGGATGAGGTCGAGCGAAGCCGCCGGCAGCTTGGGATCGTCGACGGTTCCCTGCACCAGCGTGACGTTCGGAATGTTGTCCTTCTTGAGCCGCGAGGCGAGCATCGCCAGCATCTCGGGCTGCAGATCGTTGGCGTAGACGCGGCCCTTGGGTCCGACACGGCGCGCCATGCGGACGGTGAAGTAGCCTGATCCAGCGCCCACGTCCGCAACCGTCTGCCCCGGGTCGAGGCCGATCGCGTTGAGCGCCACTTCCGGCTCTTCTTCGATCTCGCGCTCGGTGCGCTCCAGCCAGTCCGCACCCTGGTAGCCCATCACGCCGGCGTATCGCCGGCCGCTGATCGGATGCACACCCGGCGACTGCGCCGCGACGGCAGCCACCGACAACATCACAAGGGCGAGGGCGACGCGGCTCCTCATGCTCGTCATGGCACTACAATAGCAGGAATGCCTGAACCGACGCTGACTCCCTCACGCCTGTGGAAACGCATGACCCTCGATCAGCGCCTCTCGGCGGCCAAGGCTTTCTGGCTCGACGAGGCGGCGACCGACGACCAGATTCAGGCCGTGCTGATCATCTCGCAGCAGAAGAAATTCCGGCCCAAGACCGTGCTCGGGCTCGACACCGAGAGAAAGGCCCGACACCTCGCCGGCCTGGCCACGCTGCCCGATGCGCTCGCGGCGCGGGCGCTCATCCTCTACCACCTGGCCGAGCAGCGCCCGATGATGGGGGCGTTCCTCGACGCCCTTGGCATCAAGCACGAGAACGGCCTCATCGAAGACGATGCGGTGGCGCCAGACGCGACGAAGGTCGCCGCCGCTGCCTCCACGATCGCCGGCCAGTTTCCCCGCGAGGGCGTGGCTCTGTACCTCGGCACGCTTCTGTCGCAGGACCCGGAGACCTGGGGCGCGCTGGCAGGGCTCCCCGAGCTAACCTCCCAGGCTAACTGATGTTCTCAGGCTTGGAAGGCGGGTCCGAAAGTACCCGCTCCACGCGCCCGTTCGCCGCAAGGCCCCGCCGCGAATCAGCACCTCCCGATCGGCGCCGTGCGTAAACCGGTCGTTCTGATCACCGGCGCGGGAGGTGAAATCGGACACGCCCTGGTCGCGCGGCTTGCCGAGGCCGGTGCCTCTATCGTGACGCTCGACATCAGGCCGCTGGACCCGCAGCTTGGACGGCTCGTGCACCGGGAGTTCATCGGGTCGATTACTGATCGCGGGTTGCTCGAGCGCGTCATGGCGGAGTTCGAGGTGGACCGCATTTTCCACCTCGCCGCTCTGCTGTCCACGCGCGCCGAGTTCACGCCCATCGCTGCGCACCAGGTCAACGTCGAAGGCACGCTGACGCTGCTCGAGTTCGCCCAGCACGAAGGCGAGTCGCACGGACGCAGTGTCGTGTTCGTCTACCCATCGTCGATCGCCGTCTACGGCCTGCCCGACGCTGCCGCGAAGGTCCGCGCTGGGCGGGTCGCAGAGGATCAGTTCACCCACCCGACGACGATGTACGGGTGCAACAAGCTGTACTGCGAGGAGCTTGGCCGGTACTATGCGCGGCACTACAAGCAGCTGTCGGTGGACGTCACGCCACACGTCGACTTCAGAGCCGTGCGGTTTCCGGGTTTGATCTCCGCCACCACGCTGCCGGCCGGCGGGACATCCGACTACGCGTCCGAGATGATTCACGCGGCGGCGAGAGGCGAGCCCTACGAGTGCTTCGTCCGTCCGGACACGACCATTCCGTTCATGGCCATGCCCGATGCTTCGGCGACGCTCCTCGCAATCGCCGGAGCCCCTCGCGAACGTTTGACCCGTGCGTGCGTACAACGTTTCCGCCTTCAGCCGATCGGCCGCCGACATCCGCGCCACCGTCCAGGCGGCGTTTCCCGACGCGGCGATCACGTATAAGATGGACAGCAAGCGTCAGGGCATCGTGGACTCCTGGCCGGCTGACGTCGACGATGGCGCGGCCCGCGCTGACTGGGGATTCCGCCCGGCCTTTGACTTCGACCGCGCGTTTCGCGAATACCTCATTCCCACCATCCGCACCTACTACACGACATGACTGCTGTGACCGCTTTTGCGCCCGCGACAGTCTCGAACGTCGCGTGCGGTTTCGACGTGCTCGGCTTCGCGATGGAAGCGCCGGGAGACGAGGTGTCGGCCAGCTTCGCCGGCGGCAAGACCACTGATGGTGCCGGAACCGTCACCATCGAGGACATCGAGGGAGACGGCGGACGTTTGCCGAGAGACGGTGCGAAGAACACCGCCGGCGTGGCGGTACGGACGCTGCTCCAGACGCTCGGCGAGCACAGGAACATCACGCTCAGGATACGCAAGGGCCTTCCTCTGTCGAGCGGTCTCGGCGGCAGCGCCGCCAGCGCAGCAGCGGCCGTTGTTGCCGTCGATGCCCTGCTTGGCGCCGCCTCGCCGCTGATCACGCTCATCGCGAGCGCACTGGAGGGGGAGCGGCTCGGCGCCGGGTCCGCTCACGCGGACAACGTCGCACCGGCGCTCTGCGGAGGGCTCGTGCTGGTGCGCCGGACGAGCCCGCCCGACGTGCTCCAACTACCGGTGCCGCCGGGCCTCACCGCGGTCGTCGTCCACCCCGATATCGAGATCGAGACGTCGATGGCCCGCGCGCTGCTCGGGTCGGACGTGCCCTTGAAGGATGCCGTGCAGCAGTGGGCGAACCTCGGGGCGCTGGTTCACGGCCTTCACACCGGGGATTTCGCCGTCATCGGCCGCTCGCTCGAAGACACCATCGCCGAGCCCCGCCGGGCGCTCGCTCGTCCCCGGGCTCGCTGCCATCAAGCGGGCGGCGGCGGATGCCGGGGCCCTCGGTTGCAGCCTGTCCGGCTCAGGACCTTCGCTCTTTGCCCTCTGCAAGGGACACGACGTGGCTCTGCTGGTCGCCGAGGCGATGACGGCCGCCGTCGGGCGCGAGATCGGCGGCGAATCGCAGACCTATCTGTCGCCGGTCGCTCAGCGGGGCGCTCGTGTTATTGGGTAAGGGGATCGATCCGCCGAAAAGGGGTACGGCCCCTTTATGAAGTTCGTCACGACTCGCACCGCCTCGTCGCACCAGCCGCCCGTGTCCCTGCGCGAGGCGGTCGTCTCGGGCCTGGCCGCCGATGGCGGACTCTACGTCCCGGAAACCGTCGAGCCTTGGGGGCCTGGAGAGTTCGCGCGCCTGCACAATCGCACCCTCACCGAGGTGGCGTATCGCGCCCTTCGCCCGTATACGAAGACCGATCTCGACGCGAGCACGTTCGAAGCGATCGTCGTCGAAGCACTGAACTTTCCGATTCCCCTCGTCGAGGTCGAGCCGGGCACGTTCGCGCTCGAGCTGTTTCACGGTCCGACGCTGGCCTTCAAGGACGTCGGCGCGAGGATGATGGCGCGGCTGATGGCCGCGCTGGACTCCGGCGACGAACCGCTCACCGTCCTGGCGGCCACTTCCGGCGACACCGGCGGTGCAGTGGCCCATGCCTTCCACCGCGTGCCACACACCCGCGTCGTCGTGCTTTATCCGGATGGGCGCGTCAGCCCGACCCAGGAAGCGCAGCTGACGATGTTCAACTCGGAGGCGGGGAACGTCCGAGCCTACGCCGTTGCCGGAAGCTTCGACGATTGCCAGCGGCTCACCAAGGAAGCCTTCGCGGACGCAGGGGATCCGGCGTCGTGTGAGGCTGACCTCGGCCAATTCGGTGAACGTAGGGCGCCTGCTGCCGCAGATGGTGTACTACTTCCACGCGGTGGCGGAGCTCGCGCGCCGATCAGCAAGCCATCTTCCAGGCGAAGTCGTCGTGTGCACGCCCAGCGGCAACTTCGGCAACCTGACCGCGGGCCTGATGGCGAAGCGCGCGGGCCTGCCGATCGCCAGGTTCATCGCCGCCACCAATGTCAACGACGTCGTTCCCGCTTACCTGACCACGGGACGCTTCGAACCGCGGGCCTCGGTGCAGACGATCGCCAACGCGATGGACGTCGGCAACCCCAGCAACTTCGAGCGGATGATGTGGTTGTATGACGGCGACGTCGCACGCATGCGCCAGGAGATCGACGGGTGCCGGCACTCGGACGATGAGGTGCGCGAAACCATCAGGAGTGTCTACGACCGGCGCGGCTACTTGATGGACCCGCACACGGCCATCGCCTACAAGGGGCTGGTCGACCAGGCGCAGCGCCTGGGATCGGGTCAGGTCGGCGTGTTTCTCTCGACAGCCCACCCGGCCAAGTTCCGGGAGATCGTCGAACCCGTGATTGGCCGCGCCGTGGAGACGCCAAAGCCGCTGGCCGATGCGCTTGCGGGGCCCCGGCATATCCTGCGGATCCCCGCGACGCTCGACGCCGTGGGGGCGGCGCTTGACGGCTGAAGGGCCGGCGGGCCGCCAGTATCGCTACCGGCCCGAGATCCTGGATCTCCTGTGGGGCCACGGCATCCAGCCGACGCCCGCCACCCGGCCGGAGCTCGTGCACGAGTTCGTGGGCGACCTTCATCGGTATGAGCTCCGCCGCCTCAGGGACCGGCTCTTGCGCGGAGAGTTTCCCAAGCCCGAGTACTACGGCCGCGTGGTCGAAATCCGAAACCGGTACCGCGTTCTCGCGCTCAAGCCGCACGAGCTAGTCCTTAGTTCTTAGGTCTTGGTCCTTAGGCGGGCCTTGGCCCTTGGACGCACTTGGTCCCTGGGCCTTGGCCGAGCGCCCGACTCGCTCGCAATCCAAGGACTAAGAACGGCCAGCGACCAAAGGACGACCAACCGCCAAGGACCAAGGACGGCCAAGGACCAAGGCCCGCCCAAGGACCAAGGCCAAAGCACCAAGGACCAGTACAATTCCCCCGTGAGTGCGGATGAGGAGCTGCCGGCCGTTTACCATGAGCTTCGGCGGATTGCCGCGGCCTACATGCGGCGGGAGCGGCCCGGGCAGACGATCCAGCCGACGGCGCTTGTCCACGAAGCCTATCTGCGGCTGGCCGGTGCGGGCTCGCCGTGGACCAACCAGCGCCACTTCCTGGGCATTGCGGCCAGGTCGATGCGGCAGATCCTCGTCGAGCGCGCCAGAGCGCGAGGCGCCCAGAAGCGGTGGGCCGGGCTCGACCGCGTGTCGCTCACCGACTCGCTGGCTGGGCGACTGGGGTCCGCGGGCGAAGATGCGCTGCTGCCGGCCCTGGACGAGGCGCTCACGAAGCTCGAACAGATCGATCCCGAGCAGGCGCGGCTGGTCGAGCTGCGCTATTTTGTGGGCCTGAGCATCGAAGAAACCGCCGACGCGCTCGGTCTGTCGCCCGCGACGCTCAAGCGCCGCTGGGCGCTGGCCCGGGCCTGGCTGTTTCGAGAGCTGAGCGAGACCTGGTGATGCCGTGGTGATGCCGAGCGGGTGGTTTCGGGTACGCGACTTGTTCGAGCAGGCGCTCGAGCTGGAGCCTGCATCGATCCGGAACTGGCTCGAAGGCGTCGAGCCGAACCCCGAAGTCCGCGCCGAAGTGCTCTCGCTCTTCTCCCACCACTCAAGAGTTGGATCATTTCTCGAGGAGCCCATTGCCTCGGCTGCGCCCGGGCTGCTCGAGGACGACAGCGACGGCGACCAAGATGCCGCCTTCCTGCCTGGCCAGGTCGTGGGCGCGTACACCATCGTCCGCGAGGTCGGCCGTGGCGGCATGGGCCGCGTCTACCTGGCGAGCGATTCACGCCTCGGGCGAACCGTCGCACTCAAGGCGCTGCCGCCGGCGCTCGTCGGGAGCGCCTCGCAGCGCGAGCGCCTCCGCCGTGAGGCCCGCGCCGCGGCTCAGCTTTCGCACCCCGGCATCTGCACGGTCTACGCACTCGAAGAAGTCGGCGGGGCTCTCTACATCGCGTCGGAGTACGTGGACGGCCACACGCTGCGCGAGGAGATTCAAAGCGGGCGACAGCCTTCAGCCGACGAAGTGCGGCGGACGGCGCTCGAGATCGCGCAGGCGCTTGCTGCCGCGCATGCACGCGGTGTCACGCATCGCGATCTCAAGCCGGACAACATCATGCGGACCGTGGATGGACGGGTAAAGCTGGTCGACTTCGGCCTGGCGCTCGTCGATCCGACGTTCGAGGCGTCGATGGCCGGCCGCCTGACCCAGTCGGGCATGCTGATAGGCACGCCGGCGTACATGTCGCCCGAGCAGCTGCAGGGACAGCCGGCGGACTTCCGATCCGACATCTTTGCCTACGGAGTGGTCATCCACGAGTTCGCCACCGGCCACCACCCGTTCGAGGCGCCGACCGGCATGGCCATGGCTGCTCGCGTGCTCGAGCGTGAAGCCACGCCACTGGCCGTGCGCCGGCCGGATTTGCCTGGCGGCCTGCCGCCGGTTATCGATCGCTGCCTGAGGCGCATCCCCGGTGAGCGGTATCCGACGGCCGCGGCTGTCGTTTCGGCGCTGACCAGCGGGACGCCGCCCGCGGACGCGCAGGAAGCGGGCACCCGCGTGGCGCGCTGGTGGCGCACCCACCAGCTGTCGACGATCGGCCTCTACTTGCTGGCATCGATCATCGCCTGGCTCATCAAGGAGTGGCATCAGGGCGTGGCCAATGCTGTGTTCCTGGCCGTCGGGGCTCTGGCCACGGCCGGCGGGATGTTCCGGGGCCACCTGGTGTTCACCGAGCAGATGAACCCATCGGGGTTTGCCGCGGAACGCCGGCGCGCCGGCCCGGTCACGGCCTTCGTGGACGTCGCGATCGCACTGGCCCTCAGTGGCGCCGGCCTGCTCATCGCGCCAGAGCGGCCCCTCGCCGCCGTGCTCGCCATCGGCCTGGCCGTCGGCATCGCCCTCGCCCGGCTTCTCGTGGAGCCGACAACGACGGCCGCAGCATTCGAACCAGGCCAATAAATCGCAAATCGCAAATCGTGAATCGCAAATCTCGACAAGATCCACGATCTCCGATTTGCGATCTCCGATCTGCGATTACCTGCCCCGGTATCGTTCCCCGAGCGACGGTGTGTAAACGGGCGGGCTGTTGTACATCTCGCCTCGAAGCAGCTCGACCGATGTCTGCAGGACCATCGGGTTCTGGGCGTCGAGCGCCTGTCGCCAGGCCCGCCAGTCCGGTCCGTTGCCTCCGAGCAGAACCGCACGATCGGGCGCCATCGCGCGCCGGTGTGCATCGCTGGCGTACCTGGTGAGCGTGACCACTTCATCGAACGCCGGATTCTCGGTGGTCCGGTTGGGTGCATTGGGGTAGATCACCTTCCACTGCCCCAGCGGGCGCGCGCCCAGCTTCTCCTCCCACGGCCAGACAGCGTCGCGCGTGTGGGCGACGAACGCGTCGAAGCGTCCCTTGCCGATGCGCTGATATTTCAGCTCGACCACTTCGTTCCCCCCAACGGCCGCCGCGCTCCGCATGGCGATCACGGCGTCGGATGCTTCCGCGGTGCCCGCTTCCCGCTCGTAGACCTCGGCGAGGCCGGGCATGAACAGCGGACGTGTCGGGGCATTCTCGCCCTGGAGAAAGTAGGCGCCCTTCGATCCGGTCTGCACTCCACCCCGGTCGCGTCCCGCCTGAAGGCTCTTGTCGCGATCGCCGCCGTCGCCACCGAGCTGGACGTTGGCCGGATCGCGCGTGGCGCGCCAATGGTCGAGGCTCGCGTATCGCGCGAGCCGGTAGGCGTGATCGGCGGAAGCCTCGTCGGGCTCGGTGACCATCCACTGTCCGACGATGCGCGTGCCGATCTTCTCGTACCACGGCCAGACCCCTTCGAGGCTGGAACGGTAGTAGGCATCGTGCGCGCCCTTGCGCAGTTGCTGATGCCGCAGCACGAGCACTTCGGTGCCGGCCCTCGGGCGTTCGTTTCTGACGGCGACCGGCGCCGCAGGCTGCTGGCTCGCGTGCGCCACCGCAAGAACCACGAGCAACAGCGTCGCTCCAACGATCCGCCAGCTCGAAGCAAACATGATCGGCCTCCTAAGATCGCAAATGGTAAAGCGCAAAGCGCAAATCTAGAATCAACCCCTGAGGCCCCAGCCCCCAGCCCCCAGTCCGAAGTCGTATATGTTTATCCACATGCGCGCGATTGAGATCCGAACACCTGGCGGACCGGAAGTGCTCGTTCCCGCCGAGCGGCCCAAGCCCTCGCCTGGCCCCGGAGAAGTCCTGATTCGCGTTGCCGCGGCTGGTGTAAACCGCCCGGATATCATGCAGCGGATCGGACGGTACCCGCCGCCTCCGGGCGCCTCGGACCTCCCTGGCCTGGAGGTATCAGGCATCATCGAAGCCCTGGGCGACGGTGTGACGACGTTCGAGCAAGGCGACCGGGTCTGTGCGCTTCTGGCCGGCGGCGGCTATGCCGAGTACTGCGTCGCACCCGCGCCGCAGGTGCTGCCCGTGCCCAGGGGCCTGACCTTCGTGCAAGCGGCGGCCATCCCCGAAACCACGTTCACCGTCTGGACCAATGTCTTCGAGCGGGGGCGGTTGAGCAGCGGCGAGACCTTCCTCGTCCACGGGGGCACGAGCGGCATCGGCACGACAGCCATTCAGCTCGCGCACGCGATGGGCGCCCGTGTATTTGCCACGGCGGGCTCGGACGAGAAATGCGCTGCCTGCGAGCGCTTCGGCGCCGAGAAGGCCTTCAACTATCGAGAGGTGGATTTCGTGGCGGCCGCAAAAGAGGCGACCGGTGGGGCAGGCGTCAACCTGGTGCTCGACATGATCGGCGGCGACTACCTGGTGCGGAACATCGACGTCCTCGCACGTGATGGCCGCCTGGTGCTCATCGGGCGGCAGGGCGGGGTGAAGAGCGAGATCGACATCATGCCGATCCTGCTGAAGCGGCTGACCATAACGGGGTCGACGCTACGCGCCCGATCGGTGGCCGAAAAGGGCATTCTGGCCGAGGCCCTCCTGGCGCATGTCTGGCCGCTCTTCGAGGCCGGGCGGGTGCAGCCTATCGTCCATGCCACGTTCCCGCTCGACGAAGCCGCCGAGGCACATCGCATGATGGAGGCGAGCAGCCACATCGGAAAGCTGGTGCTGGTGGTGGAGCCGGTGCAGGCACATTAGAATGGATTACATGAGACAGATTTCGAGGCCAACTTTTTCTACTTGCTCGTGGGGCCCCACCCCCACTCGCGCCGTTCGACTCGCTTCGCTCGCTCACGGCAGCCGCAGGCGCTTCTCAGTGTTCGTGTTCAGCCTGCTTACCGTCGCAGCCGTGGCTTGCAGCAGCGACAGCAACCCCGCCGCCCCCACTAATCCCGGAGGGTCGAACAGCGTGACGACGCTCCGGATCACGGATATCCGTGTGGGGACTGGCGCCGAGGCCGTCAACGGCAGACTGATCACGGTCAACTACACAGGGTGGCTGTACGACGAAAATGCCGCCGCGAACAAGGGCATGCAATTCGACACGTCCACAGGCAGAGGCCCATACTCGTTTACGTTGGGCGCGAGACAGGTCATCGCCGGCTGGGATCAAGGTCTGGTCGGCATGCGCGTCGGCGGGCTCCGCAACCTGGTGATTCCCGCAAGCCTGGCGTATGGCTCCCAGGGGAGCGCACCCATTCCTCCAAATGCTGCACTCGTGTTCGACGTGGAGCTCGTGAGCGTTCAATAGCCACGAAAACACGAAAACACGAAAACACGAAGAACCGTACGGACCGTGAAGTCATGCCGCCACAACCGAAGATTCTTCCGGTCACACGTGTACATCTCCTGAGGGCGTGATTCGAGACGCGGTAGAGCCGGACGGGCTGCGGACGCACGCCGATCCGGGTTTTCGTGTCGTCGTGTGTCGTCGTGTGTTCGCGGCCGCTTTCTCCGTGCACGGTCTCCTTTGCCGTCCCTGACAAGAAGGTATGATCACCTGATGGACGTGCCGGAATTGTTCGCCCCTGCCGAGGCCACCGCGGCGCCGCCGCTGCGTGACCGCGACCAGATCCCCGACCGCTTCAAGTGGAACCTCAGCAGTATCTTTCCGACGTGGGATGGCTGGACCGAGGGATACCAGGCCCTTGACGCCAAGATCTCCGCCTTTGCCGCGCTTCAGGGGACGCTCGCCGATGGCCCGGCGTCACTGCTGTCTTCGCTCAAGCTCAGGGACGACATCGGCCAGCTCGCGTACCGGGTGTGGTACTTCGCGTCCTTGTGGTACGACCAGGATCAGCGCGACAACGAGATCAACGCCCGGCGTCAACAGGTGCAGATCCTGTTCGCGAAGGAAGCTCAGGCGACGGCCTGGTTCGACCCCGAGTTGCTGCGGATCCCGTTGGCCACGGTCCAGCAGTGGCTGGCGGCCGATCCCGCGCTCGCCGTCTACCGGTTCGCCATCGAGGACTTGTACAGGCAGCAGGAGCACGTGCTCGATGACAAGGGCGAACGGCTGCTCTCGTTGTCGAGCCGCTTCTCCTCCTCGCCCAACGACGCATACGCGGCGCTCTCGACCGCGGACGTGACGCATCCGGTTGTCCGGCTGTCGGACGGCGCAGAGGCCACGCTGACCTACGGTCAGGACCCGCGCCATCCTGGCCACCAACCGGAATCAGGCCGATCGTGCCGCGTCGTTTCGCGCGTTTCACACGGTCTACGAGCAGTCGATCAACACGTACGCCTCGCTCTACAACAGCGTGCTCCAGCGCGACTGGTTCCACTCGCAGGCACGTGGCTACGCTTCGACGCTCGACGCCGCGCTCCACGGCAACAACATCCCGACGGCCGTGGTCGAGAACCTGATCACGGCGACGAAGGCAGGAACAGAGCCCCTGCGCCGGTACCACCGCCTCCGCAAGCGGGCGCTTGGCCTCGACACTTACCACTCGTACGACACGTCGATTCCGCTGGTCGATTTCGACCGGAAGTATCCCTACGACGATGTGCTCGAGTGGCTGCCGGTGTCGGTTGAACGGCTGGGCCCCGAGTACCAGCGGCTGATGCGCGAGGTCCTGCGCGGGCAGTCGATTGACGTCTACGAGAACCCCGGAAAGCGAAGCGGGGCGTATTCAGCGCCCGTGTACGGCTGCCAGCCGTACATGCTGCTCAACTACAACGACACGCTCGATGCCGTCTTCACGCTGGCGCACGAGATGGGGCACTCGATGCACACCGTGCTCTCGCACGCGCATCAGCCGTTTGTCTATGCCGGCTACACCATCTTCGTGGCTGAAGTGCCGTCGACGCTGAGCGAGGGTCTCTTCCTCGAGTACATGCTGGCCCGCGCGACCGACGAGCGCGAGCGGATCGTCCTGCTCCAGCATGCGATCGACGGCATCGTCGGCACCTTCTACACGCAGGTCATGTTTGCCGACTACGAGCTGCAGGCGCACCAGCTGGTGGAGCAGGGCCAGCCCGTCACGGCGCAGGTGTTGAGCGATATCTACTTCGGCCTGCTGCAGGCGTACCACGGAGACGCCATCGACTACGATCCGCAGTCGCGCGTCACCTGGGCACGCATCCCGCACTTCTACAGCACGCCGTACTACGTCTATCAGTACGCCACCTGCTTCGCGTCGAGCGCGGACGTTCTGAAGCAGATCACGAGCGGCGACGCCGCCGCTCGGGCCTCGGCCGTGAAGCGCTACCTCGCCCTGCTGGAGTCCGGTGGCAGCGATCACCCGATGACACTGCTGCAGAAGTCGGGCGTGGACCTCAGCAAGCCCGAAACCGTCCGGGCCGTTGTCGATCAGTTGGACACTTTGGTTACCCGGCTCGAAAAAGCACTGGCCGGGCTCACCTAGCGGCTTAGGGCTCAAGGCTCAGGACTTATGGCTCAAGCCGACTTGAGCCCTAAGTCCCCAAGTCAGCCCCAAGTCCCCAGTCCCAAGTCCCGAGTCAGTCTTTCGTCGGAATCCTGAGCATCGAGTGGGTGGCGCCAATGCAGGCGTCCATGACGACGGTCAGGCCGCCTTTGGCGGCCCGGGCAGCTGCTTCGTCGCTGACGATGCCGGTCTGCAGCCAAAGGACCTTCGCGCCGACCTTGACGGCCTCATCGGCGATGGCGGGTGTGTCTTCGGGCCGGCGGAATACGTCCACGATGTCGATACGCTCGGGAATGTCCGAGAGCGACGCATAGGACTTCTCGCCGAGCACTTCGGGCTCCTTCGGGTTCACGGGGATGACACGGTACCCGACGCTCTGCAGCTTGCGCATGATGCCGTGCGAGGCTTTCTCGGGATTTCCCGAGGCGCCCACCATCGCGATGGTGGAGGCGTCGGTCAGGATCTTGCGGAGCTCATCGTTGCCCGGATTCGTGTGGGACATAGGTGAGAACATTCTAGTCCTTGGTCCTTAGGCCTTGGTCCTTGGGCGGTGCTTGGTCCTTGGCTGGTCCCTGGTCGCTGTCCCTCGCCCGAGCCCCTAGTCCCGAGCCCCCGTTCCCCGTTCCCCGTTCCTCTCGTTCCCTACAAGGCTGTTTGCGCGAGAAGCCAGAGCACCGCGAGCGCGCCGAGGATGGGCACGAGAGGACCGATGGGAAGGACGAACGGATGCGACGCACCGGTGGCGGAGGAAACTCTGACGTCACGACGCTGGAGTTCCCACGAGGCGGCGATCATCATCAAGTAGAGCAACAGTGTCGCCGCGCTGGCCAGCACGACCAGTTGGAGGAACGTGCCCGTGGCGGCAAAGCTGTAGACCACCAACGCATGAATAACGATCGCTCGTGAGGGCGTCAGGAATCGCGGATGGATGCGCCCGACGGCAGCTGGCAGCATGCCGAGCTCGCTGAGCGCAAGGAGCGTCCTCGGCGTGCCCAGCATGTCGCCCGAGAGGTATCCCACCATCGACACGGCAGCGCCGAGCAGCACCAGCGTCCCGCCAAACCGCCCGAACAACCGCGAACCCACTTCGGCGAGCGGCGCGGAGGGAAAATCGATCAGCGAGGCGCCGAGGACCCCCTGGGCCACTGCCTGTACCAGCAGGTAGACAATCGTCGTGGCACCGAGGCCGAGCAGCAGGCCCCGCGGAACGGTTTGCGAAGGATTGCGGATCTCACCGCTGGGAACGAGGGCCACTTCGCAGCCGACGAACGCGAACACGAGCACGAGAGACGTGCTGCCCACTGCCGCCGCCGAGGGCAAGGGCAGGAGCTGGCTGGGTGAGACGTCGATGAAGCGCGCTCCCGCGACTATCAGGAGGGCGAGAGGGGCGAGCTTGCTGACGGTGAGGAGCTGCACGAGTTGTGCACCCTGTCCCACGCCGCGGATGTTCGTCCGGGCCAGCAGGGCAAGCAGCACCGCAAGAACCGCTGCCCTCGTCGGTTCGGTTGCCATCGGCGCCCAGACCGTGGCTACTGTGTCCGCCAGAGCCGAAGCGACCGAACTGGCGCCGAGGACGGCCGAGATCCAGTAGGTCGCGCTGGCGGCGGCGCCCATGCGGGGCCCAAACGCCGCTGCGACATACGCCGCCATGCCGCCTGTCGCATCGATGCGGCTCCCGGCTGCGGCCGCGCAGAGCACGACGAGCGACATGACCGCAGCGCACGCCAGGTAAGCGAGCAGCGACGCGCTGCCGAGACCGGAGGCCACAAGAGCCGGGAGGACGAAGATGCCGGCGCCAACCGTGGCGTTCACGACGCCGGCCGTCAGCTGTGTGGTGCCGATGGCGCGGACGAGCCCGGGCTGTGTGGTCAAGCGACGTAGAATCGTAGCCGAAAAATGACGCACGTGCTGGCGCTCCTGGGCGTCGTCAGCATCTCGTTCTCGGCCATCTTCGTCAGGCTCGCCGGCGTTTCTCCGGTAACCGCGGCGTTCTTCCGCGCGGCATATGCCCTGCCTGCGCTGGGCGTGGTGCTGGCGCTGTCGCGCGGGAGCTCGAGGTCGTTGCGCGAACGCATGCTCGCGTTCTGCAGTGGTTTGCTGCTCGCGCTCGACCTGGCGTTCTGGCACCTCTCCATCGCGCAGATAGGTGCGGGTCTCGCAACGGTGCTCGCCAACGTACAGGTCGTATTTGTGGCCGGAGTGGCCTGGGCGCTCTGGGGCGAGCGGCCCACGTTCAAGACCGTCGTCATCGTGGCGGGAGTGTTTGGCGGGGTCGTGCTGACGTCGGGTCTCAATCGTCCCGATGCCTACGGCGCCTCTCCGATCGCAGGTGTCGTGGCCGGGGTCGTCGCCGGGGCGTCGTACGCAGGCTTCCTCCTCATGTTTCGCGCATCAAATCGCGCGCTCGCGCCAACCGCCGGCCCGCTCTTCGACGCGACGCTCGGGACCGCCGTGGGCGCGTTGGCGATGGCGACGTTCGACCCGGGCTTCAACTTCGTCCCGGCATTTCCCGCGCACGCCTGGCTCATCGCGATGGCGCTGGTGGCGCAGGTGATCGGCTGGCTCTTCATCGCCGGCGCACTTCCGCGCCTTCCCGCCGTCGAGACCTCCGTGCTCCTCCTGGCTCAGCCTGTCTTCACGCTGGCCTGGGGCGCCACGCTTTTCGACGAGCACCTCTCGGTCCTGCAGTGGGTGGGAGTCGCGATGATCCTCGGAGGAGTAGCTACTGCCGCTGTGGGGAAATCGGAACTTCGAAGTTAGAACCACGAAGGACACGGCAGTGTCCTTCTTCCTTCTGAGTTCTGACTTCTAACTTCCGCGTAAGCGGTGTGTGGCTTCGACTTCCGCCGCGGCGCGGCGGCCGCTCTCGATCGCGCCGTTCATGTAGCCCTGCCAGCGGAGGCTCGTGTGCTCGCCTGCGAAGAACAGCGGGCCGCAGGGCTGTGACAGAAGCGGCCTGAGCGCCGGATCGAACGCAGGATCGAAGAAGGCGTAGCCGCCGCGGGCCCAGGGGTCGGCTTCCCAGGTGATCTGTCGCCCGGCAATGACTGACCCCGTGGTTGCGCCGAGCCAGCCGAGATCGCCGGCAAGCGCCGCGGCGCCGTCGCGCGTCCCCAGCTCGGAAGCGGCCTCGCTCGCGCTGCCGCCTGCGAGCAGGGTCAGGATCCCAGCTTTGCCGGCCTGCTCTTCGTTCGCGTCCCACACGGCGCCCAGGGGCAGCGCAGAACCGTAGGCGCGATGCCGGCCCGCGGTTTTCCAGAAGCGGGTGGGAAACTGCAGCAGCGTCCTCGTCGCGCGTCCGTACTTCAAGGACACGAATGCGTCGTGCTGGCGCGCCGGCAGCGCCGGCGTGATTGGCAGGCGGCGCAGCACGATGGCGGGCAGCGCAAACACCAGGTAGTCGGCTTGCAGGTGCGACACCTGACGTCCCGTCTTGACGCTCGCCCGGACGCCGCGTCCGCGATGAGACACGGCGACCAACTCGGTCGAGAGGTGAAGGCGATCGCCAAGCGGCGCCGCGAGGCGCTCCGCCAGCCGATCGTTGCCGCCGTCAACACGGAAGAGCTTGGTCTTGGCCGGCGTCTCGTCGGCAGCGAACTGATCGACGAGGGCGAGGAGCGAAAGCTCGTCCGGATCGGCCAGAAAGAACCCTCGAAGACCCAGCGCGGTCGCGCGCAGTTCGGGATCCGCGCCGATACTGTCCAGCCACTCGGCGACCGATCGCTTCGACAGATCCACGGCAATCGGTGAGTCCCACCGCTGCTCCGAAAGTCTGTAGCGGACGATGAGGTCAGTCAGCGCGTGCTCGAGGCGTGTCCATCCGTGCGCCGCGTCCCGGCCCGCTATGCGGGCGCGGCCCCGGGCATCCGCCTGCACGAAGCCGAAGCCGCCTTTGAGGACCGGCACGAGCTTGAGGCCAAGCTCCGCGGCCAGCCGGTGGATCTCGCCCTGATCTTCGTCAATCAGGTCCGCGCCGGCCTCGGCGTGCTGGCCCCCGGCGAAGCCGTCGCGAAGCGTCCACACGCGCCCGCCGACGCGGTCGCGGCCCTCGACCACTGTGACGGCCGCTCCGCAGGCGGCGAGATCCCGCGCGGCGGCGAGCCCGGCGAGCCCGGCCCCCGCCACGAGGACCGAAATGCCGGCCAGGGTTTGGGGGGGCTCAGGCCGGCGCGTCTGCACGCCTCAACTCTAGTTGGAAAGCCAGCCCCTGCCGGCGATATTTCTTCGTGGCCTGAGGCTAGCTGCCCTTGATGAACGCGTCGATCTGCCGCTCGAGCACCGGCAGCGGCACGGAGCCGGTGTTGAGCACGGCTGTGTGGTAGGCGCGCAGCGAAAAGCGGTCGCCCATGGCCTTTCTGGCTTTCTCGCGCAGTTCGACGATCTTCAGCTGGCCGAGCATGTAGGCGCACGCCTGGCCCGGATACACCACGTATCGCTCGACCTCGCTGGCCTCGATGCCGTAGTCGATGGCCTGCTGACGCGTCCATCGCTTCGCGTGGAGGCCCGTGTCCACCACGAGGCGCCTGGCTCTGAAGAGCGCCGCGTCGAGCTGCCCAAGCCGTCCTTCCAGATCGTTCTCGTACCAACCCGACTCCGCCGCAAAGCGCTCGGCGTACAGCCCCCAGCCTTCGCTGAGTGCGGGAATGCCGCCAAATGCCCGCAACCGCCGGAACCGCGGGCTCGCGGTGTTCTCCATCTCGAGCGCGATTTGGAAATGATGCCCCGGGACAGTCTCGTGGTAGACGAGGGTCCGGAGTCCGAACTTCGTCATGTAGTCCGGCCGGAGCGGAATCTGGAAGATGCCCGGCCTCGACCCGTCGGGCGCCGGCGAGTTGTAGCCTGCCGCCGCGCTCGCTTCGCGGAAACGTGGGTAGGGCATGGCCACGACAGCGGCCTTCGGCTGGCGTTCGAAGTCCGCCGCCGCCCGCTTCTCTGCGTCGCGCATCATCCCGTCGATGTCAGCCATGATCCTCGTGCGGCCCTCATCGGTCAGTGGGTAGGCAAGATCCCGCTCGAGCTGCCGGACCCGATCGCGGACGCTGCCTTCGGTTCGGCCAAGCTTCCTGAAGATGGCATCCATCTCCTTCTGGATCTCGTCCACCATGCGCAGGCCGATCTGGTGGATGTCGTCGGCCGAGAGCGTGGTGGTCGTGTAGCGCCTCAGGTTGTAGGCGTATGCCTCGGCGCCACCATCCAGGCGCCACAGCCCCGCATCATCGCCAGCCCTGGCCTCGAGCGTCTCGAGAAACGCGATGACACGCCGCCAGGCTGGATACACCTCGCCGGCGACGATCCCCTCAGCCCGCTGCACGAGCTCCGCACGCCGGCTTGCCGGGACGGCCTGCACGCTGCTGAGCCGCTCGGCCAGCGTCGAGACAAACGGGTTGGCCGCCGCGGGCCCGTCGGTGAACTGGCGCATCTGGCTGAGCGTCGTCCGCAGGATGAAACGCGGCGGCGCCATCCGGACTCCGGCCAGCTGGCGGGCATCGACGAGGCCTTCGTCCATCCGCGTATCAACCTGCTCGAGCTTGGCGAGATAGTTCAGCGCGTCGGACTCCGATGCGATCGGATGGCCGATGGTCAACGTCGAGACCAGCCCGACGTTGATGCCGTTGAACTGTTCGAACGGGAAGAAGTAGTCCAGGTATTTCTCGCCCTCGACGATGCTTTCGAGCTGCCACTGCAGGACGTCGGCTGACACACGCTGGACCTCTGTCAAGCCGCTCCGGTTGAATGCGGCGAGCTCCGCCTGACCTTTCCGGGCGAGCGCGATCCGTTCACGCTGCCAGGCCAGGCTTACGGACGTCAGCTCCCGATCGAGCCGCTGCTGCTCGTCGCCGGTGAAGTAGCGGGTCGATGTCGCCTGGTTCGGATTACCCCTCACCCAGTCTGCAGTGAACGCCGCGAAAAAGTCGTCAATCGTTCGCGGTTGCGCGGCCAGTACGCCTGCCGCCAGCCAGGTGGCTGCCGCACAGGCAAGAAAGCGGGTCATGCGGTTTGTCCTTTGCGGGCTCATACCGGCGTTGAACCGAGCGTCGTGCGGATCCGGTCCAGCTGGCGCAGGTGGAGAAGGTCGTGAGCCGCATAGAGGCGGCGTAAGTGCGCGAGGCTTTCCTCGCCACGTTCGCCGTGGAGGCCGACACGCGTCAGATCTGCCGGGCTCAGCCGGCGCCAGAGCCGGAGGTTGGCCCGACGGAGCACGGTGAACTGCTCCATGGCTTCGCGAAGGTCGGCGTCATGGTAGTTGAGCCGGCTCGACCACAGGTCCTGATCGTAGCCGGCCAACTGCGGGCGATCGTGCGCCAGGATCATGCGGAGCCTGAAGCCGCCCACCAGCTCCGAGTCCGCCAGGTGCTGCACGACGTCCCGGATGGACCACTTGCCGGGCGCTTCCTCGCGGGTCGTCAGCTCAGGTCGAACCCTCTTCAGGAACCGTTCGAGCGCGGCAGGCGTTTCGCCAAGAACAGCCACGGGGTCGTTCGCGCCCAGCAGTTCGAGAAGAGCCGCGACATAGGCCGCCGTATCTGCCTGAGTGGAGGAGGCAGGATTTGAATAGATGCTCATAGCGATCCTAGAGCTGCTCGACCTTGAAGCCGACGGCGCGCAGCATCGCGAGCAAGCCGTCCGGCCCGACAAGGTGCGCGGCGCCCACAACGACAAAGGCGCGTCCGGGCCTGGAGGCCAGAGCGTCGATCCTGGGCAGCCAGTTACGGTTGCGATCCACGAGCAGCCGCTCGTACATCCGCGGATCGGATTTCACGTCCGCCAGGACGAGCTTCTCCATGCCTTCGAGATCGCCCGACTTCCAGGCGTCTGCCAGCCGTGTCACGTCCGCCATTTGCGTATCGAGCTCGCGCATCGTCTGCGCGAGCATCCGCTCCTGGTCGGCGTCGGGCAGGCCGTCGAACCGTGAGATCTGGAACTCGAGGGTCTCGAGACCCTGAATCGGCTTGTTCTCGCTTCGTGCACGATCGTAAAAGTGGCGGTCGAGGCCGAGCCCGGCATCGAACCCCGCCTTTTGCCATTCGAGCGAGAGCAGTGTGAGCGCCAGCGCCCAGGGCTTGAACCGTTTCAGGGGTTCGATCGGCAGACCGAGAGACGCGAGCCGTTTCTGCACCATTTCGAAGGTCGCAGGCGACACCACGTCTTCGAGCGAGCGATTGGCGGGCAGCATCCCGCGCTTCAGCATCAGCAGCTGGGCGCTCGGTTCGAGCATCTGATCGAGATCGACTTCCTCCACCAGGAGATCGGAATCCTTGTAGGCGGCCTCGATCGGTGCGCTGAGCGGATAGTACTGCTCAGCGAGCATGTGGACGGATCCGACGAGGTACAGCGCGCCAGCCCCGCGCGTCGCTTTCCAGAGAAAGTTCCGCGACTGCGCGGCAGCCGGCATGGCGAGCGCCGCGAGCAAGGCCGCAATCGCGACGGCGGCGACGACGAGACGCGCAGCTCGTGGTTTCGACATCGTCAAATCGTTAAGGCCGCTTGGCCATGAAGGCCTCGATCTCGGCTACGGTGCGCGGCACCGTCGACGAGAGGCGGCGAAGACCGCCGCTTTCCACCAGGAAGGAATCCTCGATGCGAACGCCGATGTCCAGGTACCTGGCCACCGCGGGCTGAATCTTCGCGATCAAGGCCAGGTTTTCCGGCGTGCGGGCCAGCGCGTCCAGCGGGCTCTGCCGGATGTACAGACCGGGTTCGATGACGAAGCTCATGCCGGGCACGAGCGGCTTGCTGCGATCGCCGACATCGTGAACATCCAGCCCGATGTAGTGGCACGTGCCGTGAGTGAACCACATCCGGTACTGATCACCCGAGGTGTCGGTGATGAGCCCGAGCTTCAGCAAGCCTCCCTTGAGGACGTCAGCGGCCTTGCGATGGATGTCGAGCAGCGAGCCTCCCGCTGACGCAACCTTGATCCCTTCCTCCTGAGCCTCGAGCACGAGCGAATAGATCTCGCGCTGCGGGCCGGAGAACGTTCCGCTGATCGGATACGTGCGTGTGATGTCCCCGTGCATGAACTCGTAGTTCGCGGCGGCGTCCACGAGCAGGAGATCGCCAGCCTGCATCTGGCGGGTGCTCTCGGTGTAGTGCAGGATCGTGGCGTTCGGTCCGCTGCCGACGATCGACGGGTAGCTCCATCCCATGGCCCCGCGGTCCATGAAGACATTCTCGATGGCTGCCTCGACCTGGTACTCCCAGACGCCCGGCTTGGCGCGCCGCATGCCCGCCATCTGGGCGTCGCTCGAGACGAGCAGGCTCTTGGCCAGGCTCTTCTGCTCGTACGCGGTCTTCACGAGCCTGAGCGCCGTGATGATGGGCGTGGCGTCGATCACCTGGAAGCCTGCAAAACGATCCCGCGCGCGCCGCGCGAAGTCCGCACCCGTGCCCAGGCTTTCGGCCGTCGATCGAGCATCGAGCAGCACAGCCAGCCTGGCGCGCCCGGCTCCGAGAGCGGTGGCAAACGCCTTGGACTCTGTCTCGTCCACGACACCAGAAGGGGTGCGGCTCAGCATCGCGGCGGCAAACGCGTCGAACCCCGACACGGAGAGCACCGTCTTGATCCCCGAGACGGCAGACGCTTCATCAGTGCTCAGGATCCGGCCGTTCCAGTGCTCGCGAAACGGATCGCGATCCCGCACGAACAGGATTTCTTTCCGCGAGGCGTTCCCGGGCATCAGCACGAGAATCGTGTCGGCTTGTGTGATGCCTGTGAGGTAGTACAGGTTGCTGTCCTGGCGGTACTCGTAGCTCACGTCGAGCGAATAGGTGCGCGACGGCGCGCTCCACAGAATCAGCATCGCGTCGGGCCCGAGCGCCTCCATCACGCGCGCACGGCGTGCGGACAGGTCGTCGCTGAGCTCGCTGGAGTGCGCGGGGGCCGCGGCGAAGACTCCGCATAGAGCGAGCGCCAATATCACCAGTCGTGAGAGGTTCTTGGTCTTCATATGTCAGGTCTTTGAATTATAAGTAGCAAACGGGCCTTTCGTAGGGCAGGTAGGGCAGGCGGGGCGGGCAAGGCAGGCAGGGGCAGGTAGAAGATTCCTGGGACGAATGGCGATTCGGCTGATTTCATCGAGTTCTGCAGCTGCGAGGCTGGACCTGGCGGCGGGCTTTCTTGCCGGGCGCGGCCCGGCCGAGGAAGCGCTGATCGTCGGGGCCTCGCGCGGCGCGGCCGACGACCTTGCGCGCAGGCTGGCGCGCGAGGCGGGCGCCACGTTCGGACTGACCCGCTTTTCGCTGACCGAGCTGGCGTCGCGCGCCGCCGTCTCGCGGCTCGCCGCCAGGGTGCCGGGTGGTGATCCGGAGGCGGTGGCCGCACGCGCCGTTTTCGATGCGCAGGCGGCCGGCGAGCTCGACTACTTCGCGCCGGTCGCGGCCATGCCGGGGTTCGCGCGTGCGCTTGCGCGCACACTCCACGAGCTGCGCCTTGCCGGAATCGCTCGAGGCCAGCTTGTCGACGATGGCCCGGCCAGTGGAGACATCGGACGGCTCCTGGCACGCGTCGAAGACCAGCTCGCGGGCGCTTCGGTCCTGGACCGTGCGGGCCTTTTCCGTCTGGCCGCCGAAGGGTGCGACCGCTTCAGGTGGGCGGGCCTGAAAACCGTCTTCCTCGACGTTCCGATGGAGTCACGCGCCGAGCGCGCGTTTGCGGCCGCAATCCTCTCTCTGGCGCCGGAGGCGCTCGTGACGGTGCCTGAGGGCGACGAGCGCGCACGCGACGCGTTCCTGGAGATGGGTGCCACGGCGGCCGTGGCTGGCGATGTTGTCGATCCAGGATCCGACCTCTCGCACCTTCGCCGCTACATCTTCACGAGCGAGAAGCCGCCCGAACGAACACGCGCCGGCGATGTCGTGCTCTTTTCCGCCCCGGGAGAGGGCCGTGAAGCCGTCGAGATCGTGCGGCGCGTCCTCGACGAGGCCCAGCGGGGGGTGCCGTTCGACGAGATGGCGGTGCTCCTGCGCGCGCCCCATCACTATCTCGGCCTGCTGGAGCACGCGTGCGCGAGAGGCGGCGTTCCGGCGTATTTCGACCGCGGCACCAGCCGTCCCGATCCCGCAGGCCGTGCGTTCGTGGCCCTCCTCTCGTGCGCGGTTGAAGGGCTGTCGGCGCGGCGCTTCGACGAGTACCTTTCCCTCGGCCAGGTTCCGCCGATGGACGCGGCCTCCATGCGTACCCCGCAAGGCGTTGCTGCGCGGCCTCGCGATGAAGTGTTCAACGCGCTGACCGCCCTCGCGCCAGACGAGGGAGAAATCACCACGGCAGAGGAGGCCATTCCGGATGTTGAGCCCGACGATGCCGACCCGGACGGCGCCGTGGTCGCGGGCACGCTGCGCTCTCCCTGGAAGTGGGAGGAGCTGATCGTCGAGTCTGCGGTGATTGGGGGCCGCACGCGCGGCGAGGGACGCGAGCGCTGGCGACGGCGGCTGAACGGCCTCGAGGCCGACTACCGGTTTCGCCTCCAGGAGATCCGGCGGGACGAACCCGAGTCGCCCAGGATTCCGCGCTTTGAGCGGGAGCTGGCCAACCTCCGGCACCTGCGCCGTTTTGCGCTGCCGATCATCGATGCGCTCGCCGGCTGGCCGGCGGAGTCCAACTGGGGCGAGTGGCTCGATCGCTTCGCCGAACTGGCCGGCCAGGTGTTGAAGCGGCCCGCGCGGGTCCTGGACACGCTGGCGGGCCTGCGCCCGATGGCCGATGTCGGTCCGGTGACACTCGACGAAGCCCGCGAGGTGCTGCACGATCGGCTGGTAGCGCTCGACTGGGATCCACCGGCCCGGCGTTACGGCCGGGTGTTTGTCGGCACGCCGCATCAGGCTCGGGGCCGGACGTTCCGCGTCGTCTTCGTGCCGGGGTTGGCCGAACGTGTCGTGCCGCAGCGGCCGCGCGAGGATCCGCTGCTGCTGGACGAGAGCCGTCAGGGGCTCGACGCGGAGCTCCTTCGCCAGCCCGGACGGGCCGCTGCCGAACGCCTGTTGCTCAAGATTGCGATTGGCGCGGCCAGCGAGCGCCTGTTCCTCTCGTACCCGCGCCTCGAGGTCGGCGCCGAGATGCGCGCGCGCGTGCCCTCGTTCTACGCACTCGACGTGATGCGGGCGATGACCGGGTCGGTGCCGGACCATCGGATCCTTGCGACGCAGGCTGCAGACGAGGCCGGCGCGAGCCTCGCGTGGCCCGCGCCGAAGGATCCCGACCGCGCGATCGACGACCTCGAGCACGACCTGGCCACGCTGCGGCCGCTGCTCGACTCGCGCGACCCGGCGTCCGTCAGAGGACATGCGCACTACCTGCTCGACCTCAACGACGCGCTCCGGCGGTCGGTGATTGGGCGCTGGTCTCGAGGACGCCCGGCATGGTCCGACAGCGACGGTCTCATCCGCGTCACGCCTGGTATTGCCGGCGCGATCGCCGCAAATCGCCTGGCCGCACGCAAGTATTCGCTCTCCGCCCTGCAGCGCTATGCGACGTGCCCTTACCAGTTCCTCCTCGCGACCATCCATCGGCTCGAGCCGTGGGAGGATCCGGAGCCCATCGTGCGGCTCGATCCCCTCACACGCGGCAGCCTGTTTCACGCCGTGCAGGCCGAGTTCTCCCGCACGCTGCAGGCGGAGGGCCGCCTCCCCGTGACGCACGAGACCGTCCCGGCGGCGCTGAAGACGCTCGAGGGCGTGCTGAGGAAGGTTGCCGGCGAGTACGAGGAGAAGCTGGCGCCCGCCATCGAACGGGTGTGGCGCGACGAGATCGATGAGCTCGGTCGCGATCTCGGGATCTGGGTCACCAGGCTTGCCGGCACGCCGGAGTGGGTGGGCGAGTACTTCGAGTTCAGCTTCGGCCTGAACGACGAGGGACGCGACCCGCGGAGCCTGAAGGCGCCGATCTTCGTGGACGGCAGGTTCCTCCTGCATGGCTCGGTGGATCTCATCGAGCGCCACTCCGGCACCCATGCGCTTCGCGTCACGGACCACAAGACCGGCAGAAACCGATCGAACGATCAACTGATTGTCGACGGCGGCAAGGTGCTCCAACCCGTTCTGTACAGCGTGGCGGTGGCGCAGGGTCTCGGAGAGGCGGTCAGTTCGGGCCGGCTGTACTACTGCACGACGGCCGGAGGATTCGGCGAGCGCGACATCGAAATCAACGACTACACCAGGCGGCAGGGGCTGGACGTGCTGACGATCGTGGACCGCGCGGTCGAGCAGGCCTTCTTGCCTGCCGCGCCCTCCGAGCGCGCCTGCACGTGGTGCGACTTCCGCGCAGCGTGCGGTCCTCGCGAAGAAGAACGTGTGTCGCACAAGGCCAAGGATCGCCTGGGCGACCTGGCTGCGCTGAGGTCGATGCGATGACCGCCGACATCGACGCCAGAAACGCCATCAACGACGCGCTCGACGACACCCTGATTGTCGAAGCTGCCGCGGGCACCGGCAAGACGACGGAGCTGGTGCGGCGGATCCTGCGGGTCCTCGAGACCGACCGCGCGACCATGGTCGAGATCGTTGCGGTGACGTTTACGGAGAAGGCCGCCGGCGAGTTGAAGCTTCGGCTGCGCGAGTCACTCGAGCAGCGGCGCGCTGCCGCCGAGGCCGCCGGGCAGGCCGACGTCAAAGGCCGGCTCGATCTGGCTCTCGAGACGCTGGAAGAAGCCCACGTCAATACCATCCACGGTTTCTGCGCGGACCTTCTGCGCGAGCGTCCGGTCGAGGCTACGGTGGACCCCTTGTTCGCGGTTCTCACTGAACCGCAGGCCACCCGGCTGTATTCCCGCGCGTTCCGCGACTGGCTGCAGGAAGCGCTGAAGGATCCACCTGAGGGTGTCCGGCGCGCGCTCAAGCGCACGAGCGGCGGTTCGTTTTTCGGCGGCGGAACCAGCGACGGTCCCATCGATCGCCTCGAGAACGCCGGACGTCAGCTCGCCGAGGGCCGCGACTTCCCGGCGCCCTGGTCCCGGCGCCCGTTCGATCGCATTTCCGAGATCGAACGCCTCGTGTCGGCGCTGCACGCGTTCGCCGACCTGACGGCCGCTCCGGCCTCTGAGCGCGACAACCTGTTTGCCGACACCGCTGGTGCGCGGCGGCTGAGCGGCCAGATCCGCCTCGAACAGTCGTTCGGCCAGGTGGAGCATGACGCGTGGGAGGCCCGCCTCGTCGATCTCGTGCGCGACCGCGGGTTCTCGCGCCCGCGCAAGGGATCGGGCTACAAGTTCAGCGCGGCGACAACGCGCACCGACGTGCTGATGGCTCGCGACCGCCTGTTTGCCGATCTGCAGCAGTTCCGCAAGGAGGCCGACGCGGACCTTGCCGCGTGCCTCCAGGGTGAGCTTGCGGCGGCGACGGCTCGCTATCAAGCGCTCAAGTCTGCGGCGGGCGCTCTGGACTTTGCCGATCTGCTCTCGCGTGCGCGCGATCTCCTCAGGACCAACGCCGGTGTCCGGACGGCACATGCAGGGCCGGTTCAAGCGGATCTTCGTCGACGAGTTCCAGGACACCGATCCGGTGCAGGCCGAGATCCTGTTGTTGCTGGCGGCTGACGACCCCGAGGTCGATCGCGGGGACCGCGTTCGTCCGACGCCAGGCAAGCTCTTCATCGTGGGCGATCCCAAGCAGGCCATCTACCGGTTCCGCGGCACTGACGTGGCGACTTACTGGCGCGTGGGCCGGTATCTCGAAGCGCATGGCGGGCGCGTGGTGAAGCTGACCACGAGCTACCGCAGCGTGCCCGGCATCCAGCGATTCGTGAACGCGGCCTTTGCTCCGGCGATGGTGGCCAACGACTTGACGCTGCAGGCCGACTACGTGCCGTTGTCGCCCTCGCGCCAGGCGATCGCGTCGCAGCCGTCTGTAATCGCGCTCCCGGTGCCACGACCGTACTCGGGACGGGGATCGCTTCGGGCGTCCGGCAAGGCCATCGACGAGTCGCTCCCGGACGCTGTGGGTGCCTTCATCGCCTGGCTCGTGGATCCCAGGCACGGGTGGAAGGTTGACGGGCAGCCGCTGCAGCCGAGGCATATTGCCGTGCTTTTCCGCCGGTTCTCGAGCTACGGCGAGGACGTCACCCGCCGGTACACCGACGCCATGGAAGCCCGCGGTGTGCCGCACCTGCTGGTCGGCGGGAAATCGTTTCACGGACGCGAAGAAGTCGAGACGCTGCGCGCCGCACTGGCGGCCATCGAGTGGCCCGACGATGAGCTGTCTGTGTTTGCCACGCTCAAGGGGTCGCTTTTCGCCATAGACGATGCGCACCTCCTGGAGTTCCGGCACCGCTTCCACGTGCTGCATCCGTTCCGGGTGCCGAAGGAACTCGGAGGCAACTCCGGCCAGGAGCTTGTCCTGACGGCCGAGCCGACGTCGCACCTGCAGCCGATCGCCGACATCCTCCGCCTCCTGCAGCAGCTGCACCGGCAGCGCAACTACCGGCCCGTCGCCGATACCATTGCGCGGCTTCTCGCCGAAACCCGCGCCCACGTCGGGTTCATCCTGCGGCAGTCCGGGGAGCAGGCACTGGCAAACGTGCTTCACGTGGCAGAAATGGCCCGGCAGTACGAAGCGGGCGGCGGGATCTCCTTCCGCGGATTCATCGAAGAGCTGCGGCTTGCGGCCGAGTCCGAGGCCGCCGAGGCTCCGATTCTCGAAGAGAGCAGCGACGGCGTGCGCCTGATGACCGTGCACAAGGCCAAGGGGCTCGAGTTCCCGATCGTGATCCTCGCGGACCTGACCTGCCGGATGAGCCGCGGCGAGGCGAGCCGATACCTGGACGCGGACCGGCACTTGCTCGCGATGAAGATTGGCGGATGGGCGCCCTACGAGCTGCACGAGCACGAGGGCGAAGAAGTGGCGCGTGACGAAGCCGAAGGCGTGCGCCTGGCCTATGTCGCCGCGACACGCGCGCGGGACCTGCTCGTGGTTCCGGCCCTCGGGGATGGCGCGTGGGACGGTGGGTGGTTCGCGCCACTGAACGATGCGCTCTACCCGCCGACCGCTCAGCGTCGAACCGCCGGCCGGGGACCGGGGTGTCCGGCGTTCAAGTCGAAGGACTCGGTGCTGGAGCGTCCGAACGACGAGATGGCTGGTCCGTTCACGGTCAGTCCAGGCGTGCACACGATGCACGCGGACAATCCCGAGACGGCCTACGACATCGTCTGGTGGGACCCGAGCATCCTCGCTCTTGGCGCGAAACCCTCCTTTGGCGTCCGCCGGGACGACCTCATCGTGAAGGACGTGCCGCGCAACGTCGTGGCCGATGGCCGCAGCCGTTACGATCGCTGGCGCCTCGCCCGCGCCGACGCGCTGGACCGGGGGAAGATCCCGAGCCTCGACGTTCGGACGGTCCGCGAGTACAACGAAGGGCAGGTAGGGCAGGTAGGGCAGGTGGGGCAGGCGGGGCAGGCGGTCGGGCTTGAGTACGTCTCACGTAGGCCGGGTCCTTCGGACCCGGCAGAAGGAGCCGTGCCTCGGTTGGGCCAGGCGGGCGGGGCCGCGTACGGTGTGCTCGTGCACGCGGTGCTGGCGCTGGCGTCCTTCGATGCGGATGGACGTCGGCTGCAGGAGCTGGCCACGACCGAAGCCCGAATGCTCGGGTTGACCGAGCAGGACGCAGCGCAGGCCGCCGCTGCGGCCGGGCGCGCGCTGAAGCACGACTTGCTGCAGCGAGCCAGGTCGGCTTACGACAGAGGCGCCTGCCGGCGCGAGACGCCGATCACGCTGCTCACGCCCGACGGAGTACTGGTCGAAGGCATTGTCGATCTGGCGTTCGAGGAAAATGGCGCCTGGACCGTCGTGGACTACAAGACCGACCGCGAGCTCGAGGGTGACGGGCTCGAGCGGTATCGCCGGCAGGTCGCTCTTTACGCACACGCGATTGCCGGCGCAACCGGAAGGCCGACCTCAGGTGTCATTCTGAGGCTGTGATGTCCGTGTAACGGCGGCTGTCGATTTCAGGCCCTCCCGATCGACAATATGGCAGAAGAGAAAACGACATTGCGGCTGAGAAGGAGCGCACGATGAGTGGAGTTCGCGTATTGGTCGGCACCCGGAAGGGCGCGTTCGTCCTCACGTCGGACGGCAAGCGGCAGAAATGGGACGTGAGCGGTCCGCACTTCGGCGGGTGGGAGATTTATCACGTCAAGGGATCCCCGGCGGATCCCAATCGGCTGTATGCCTCCCAGTCCTCGGGTTGGTTCGGCCAGGTCATCCAGCGGTCCGACGATGGCGGCAAGACGTGGGCGCCGATGGGCAACAAGTTCGCCTACGAGGGCGTGCCCGGCACTCACCAGTGGTACGACGGCACCCCGCATCCGTGGGAGTTCAAGCGCGTGTGGCACCTCGAGCCGTCGCTGACCGATCCGGACGCGGTCTACGCCGGTGTGGAAGACGCCGCGCTGTTCCACTCGACCGACGGCGGCGCCAACTGGCAGGAACTTCAAGGGCTCCGTACCCACGGAACAGGCTCGGCATGGGCCCCGGGGGCTGGCGGCATGTGCCTGCACACCATCGTCCTGGACCCGACTCGTCCAGGACGGATGTACATCGCCATTTCTGCGGCCGGCGCGTTCAGGTCCAACGACGGCGGCGCCACCTGGCAGCCGATCAATCAGGGCCTGCGATCGGAGCACATCCCCGACCCGAACGCAGAGGTTGGCCACTGCGTCCACCGCATCGCGATGCATCCGGCGAAGCCGGACGTCCTGTTCATGCAGAAGCACTGGGACGTCATGCGCACCAACGATGCCGGCACGACGTGGCATGAGGTGAGCGGAAACCTGCCGAGCGACTTCGGGTTCGTGATCGATGTGCACGCGCACGAGCCGGAAACCATTTACGTGGTGCCAATCAAGAGCGACTCGGAGCACTTTCCACCGGACGGAAAGCTCCGGGTGTACCGAAGCCGGACGGGTGGCAACGATTGGGAGCCGCTCACCAAGGGCCTGCCGCAGGAGAATTGCTTCGTCAACGTGCTGCGGGACGCGATGGCCGTGGACGCGCTCGACAAATGCGGCATCTACTTCGGTACGACGGGCGGCCAGGTCTACGGATCGGCAGACGCGGGCGACACCTGGGCGCCGATCGTCCGCGACCTGCCCGCGGTCGTGTCCGTCGAGGTCCAGACACTCAAGTGATTCGCGTCGAGCTGCCTCAGCACCTGCGAACCCTGGCTGGGGTCGGCAGGGAAGTCACCGTGGAGGTCGAGGGCCGGGCCACCGTTGGCTCGGTTCTCGATGCGCTCGAGGCGCGCTATCCCGTGCTGCGCGGCACCATCCGCGATCACGGGACGCTCGCGCGGCGGCCCTTCCTGCGGTTCTTCGCCTGCGAGCAGGATCTCTCTCTCGACCCGCCAGAGACTCCACTGCCTGATGCGGTCGCGACCGGCGCCGAGCCGTTTCTTGTCGTCGGCGCGATATCTGGGGGAAGTTAGAACTTCGAAGTAAGAAGTAAGAAGGACACTGAGCGCGAAGCGCCGAGCTAATTGAACCCTGTGGTTCAAGGTTCAGAGTTCAACGTTCAACGTTCGGGTTCTGAGTTCCAAGTGCTGGGTGCCAGGTTCCGAGAACCGAGAACTTAGCACCTCGAACCCTGAACCAGCACCTTGAACCCTGAACGTTGAACCTTGAACCGCTGTTAACTCCCTCCGTTCCCCGTTCCCCGTTCCCCGTTCCCCGTTCCCCGTTCCCCGTTCTCTGTTCTCTGTTCTCTATGAAGGCGTAAGCGTGACGACTGTCCGCCGATCCATCGGGAAGTACTTTCTGAAGGTTTCCTGCAGTACCGCCGGCGTCAGTGCATCGATTCGCTCGTTGCGGTTGAGGATGTCCGCCGGGTTGCCGTTCAGCATGTGGATGGTCTGGAGGCGGCGCATCCAGTAGCCGTTCTGTTTCAGCGATGTCTCGTAGCCTCGCCGCGCGCTTTCCTTGGCGCGACCCGTCAGGTCTGCGGACGGTCCGTTCTTCTGCAGCTCTTGAATGACCTGCAGCACGCGCTCGACCATCGCCGGCAGGTTCTCCGGCGCGGCCCCGAACGTCACCTGAGTGTGACCATCTCCGCGCTGCGGCGTGGACTGGGACAGGCCCACCGACACGGTGTAGGTCTGGCCGAGCGATTCACGGAGCTCGTCGCGAAGCGCCGTGTCCAGAATCGTGGTCGCCGCACCGATGCGCTCCTGCTCCACAGGATCCGACGGCACGTCCGCGTAGAAGCTGACGACGGTCTGGCCTCTTGGCTCGCGGCCGGCCTTGACGCCTTCGTTGACGATGCCGGTGGGAAAACGCAGGCCGACATCCTTGAACGTGGAGGTCTTCTGGCCCGTCGACGGCAGCGCGCCGACGTACTGTCCGAGCAGGGGAATGATGCCTTCGGGCGTGAAGGCGCCGGCCACGAACAACGTGAAGTCGGCGGCGTTCTTGAACCGCTCACGGTAGAAGGCGGTCATCGTCTGCCGGTCGATGCTCGTGAGGGACTCGGCGGTGATGGGCTGAGCGGTGTAGTGGTTGCTGCTGTTGATCTGGTTCACCCGCTCGCCGAAGATTTCTCCGGGGCTCCGGCCGCGGTTGGCCACCATGGCGTCCAGCCTCCGCCGGAGCAGGGCATACGCATCCGTGTCGTCTCCTGGCTGCGTCACGGTGAGGTAAAGGAGCTGCAGCGCCGTTTCGAGCTCCGCCGGTGCGGCTGACCCGGAAATGCCGTGCGTGGACAACGAAACGAACGGCGAGGCCGACGCCAGTTTCCCGGCCAGCAGCTTCTCGACGTCCGGCGCCGAGAGTCCGCCGACCCCCGAGAGCCCGACAAACGACGTGGCCAGCGACGCGTCCAGGAAGTCGGCCGGCGGCGCGAGCGACGACCCGCCCATTGCGTACATCGTGAACAGGATCTGATCGTTCTTGAAATCGGTTGGCTTCAGCCACGCTTCGACGCCGTTGGAGAAGCGCACGACGGTGACGCCGAGCTCAGGAAGCGACCGCGTGGACTGCGCTGTGCCGGCGGCCGGCATCTTTTCCATCAAGCGGCGCGTGAGCGTCGCTTCGGTCCACGGTGTGATGGGCGCCTTCTCGGCCGCGGCCAGGGCGCCTCGCAGATCGTCCTCTGACGGGAGCGTCAGGCCGACCTTTTCCGGCGACGTCGCGAGCAGGACTCGACTGGTCCTCCCCAGTCGCTTCTTTGCCGTGGTCGTCACCTCGTCGAGCGAGATTCCAGGCAGCACGGACGACGCCAGGCGGAATTCCCACTCGATACCGGGGCTCGGCTCCTCGCTGAGGAAGTGATTGAGGTACTCCTGGGCATAAGAGCCGCTCTCGGTCTTGTCGCGCTCGTTGTAGGCGCGCTCGTAGAACGCGGCCATCCACCGCCTGGCGCGGTCGAGCTCGGTTGCGGTGAACCCGAACTCGAGCACCCGTCGCGCCTCGACCGCCGTGGCCGTCAGGCCGGCGGGAATCGCGCCGTCGGTCACGCGAGCGCTCAGCGAGAACGTTTCCACTGACGGGCTCAGGCTGCTTCCGCCGGCGCCTGCAGCCAGAAAGGCGGCGTCGGCCTTGCGCGCCAGCTCGCCATAGCGCTCGTTCAGCATTTGTACGAAGAGCTGCTCGACCAGGCTCTGGCGGTAGTCGCCGGCGATTCGCTGATGCTCCGCCGGAAGCCTGCCCACAAGCTGGACGCTCGACTGCGTGACCTCCGGGTCCGATGTCACGTTCACCAGGAGCTGCTCGACCATCGGCACCGGCGCGGGCGTGCGGGGTACGGCCGCGGCTCTGGCCGTGAGAGGGCCGAACGCCCGTGTGATCGATTGAATGGCGGCGCTTTCGTCGAGATCGCCGACCACGACGAGAGCCATTCGATCGGGGCGGTACCACGTGTCGTAAAAAGCACGAAGCCGCGCCGCCGGCGCCGTCCGCAGAATCTCGGGCTTGCCGATCGGAATCCGATCGGCGTATCGCGACTGGTAATAGAGGATGGGGAGCTGACGATCCCGCACGCGCGAGCCGGCTCCGAGCCGCCCCCGCCACTCCTCGACCACCACGCCCCGTTCCTTGTCGACCTGGCCTGGGTCGATCGTCAGTCCGCCGGCGAAATCAGCGAGCGCGTCAAACCCGCGGGCGACGACGTCAGGTGTGTCGGTCGGCAGATCGAGCATGTAGACGGTCTCGTCGAAGCTCGTGTAGGCGTTGACGTGCGGACCGAGCCTGGCGCCGGTGCGCTCGAAAAACGACACGAGCTCGCCGGGAGCGAAGTGCGCGCTGCCATTGAACGCCATGTGCTCGAGGAAGTGCGCCAGCCCCTGCTGGTCGTCGGCCTCGTCGAGCGATCCGGCCTTGACCGCCAGGCGCATCGCCACCCGGTTGGCGGGGCGGGGGTTTCGACGTACATAGGTACTGGAGGCCGTTGGGCAGCGTGCCGCGGCGGACCGCCGCATCGAATGGAATCGTGTCTTGAAGCGAGATCGCCTGCGGTGGTGCGGCCGGCTGCTGAGCCGTACCGACGGCGCCCCAGCCAATCGCGAGCGCGAACAACAGGCCGGCGAGTCTCAAAGTCTTCATTTGGCGGATATTACTTGCTTTCCGAGCGTCCCGTTTCCGGCCTCCGTGTCCTGAACGGGGACATTTTCCATAAATCCATGAAATGAAGGATGTTCTTGCCCGATCTAGCTGCCGTGTGTTCCGTTGTGGTGTTTTGTGGGCCGATTACGCGCTGCGAGCAGAGGGGCCGCAAGGCGTAGAAGCTTTGAGCTTTAGGGGCTGATTTAGGACTCTATAGACCAGTTGGTCAGGTTGTTGCCCCCACGTTCCCATGGACCTATCTCCAGGTCCGCAGACGTGGTGCACAGATGCGCATGACCAAACCGGTTTCATTCATGAGCGCCCGCGGGCGATGGCTCGCGGTGTCGGCTCTCGTCGCCCTTACAGGGGTTTCACTGCCAGGCGCCACCGACGATCGGCGGCCCGGGCTTTCAAGCGACCTCCAGCAGATCATCGGACGCCGGTCGGACCGGCGCGAACGCGTCATCCTGCGCGGCACCAGGCAGGAGATCGACGCCGTGCTCGCAAGGCATGGTGTCTCCCTCGTGAAGCGGCTCGCAGATGGCGCGGTCCTCTCGGCCAACAGCCATCAACTCGCCGGGCTCGTGGCCAATCAGGCGGTCGGCCATCTCTCGGGTGACGCGCTGGTCGTACCCTCGATGGCCGTTTCGAACCGGGCCGTGGGCGCCAATCAGACCTGGAGCGGCAGCCCCGGCGTGGTGCTCGGCCTCGGGGCCATTCCCGGCGTGACCGGCGCCGGCGTCGGTGTGGCCGTCATCGACTCCGGGATCTCGCCACACTCGGCGCTGGCAGGCCGCGTCGTCGCCAACGTCAGCTTCGTCAGCGGCGACCCGCAGGTCGCCGACGCGTATGGCCACGGCACCCACGTCGCAGGCATCATCGCCGGCGCGGCGGGCCCGGCTGCGGCCGTGACCAACGGTTATGCGGGGGGCATCGCCCCCGGCGTGCACCTGGTGAACGTGCGAGTGATCGGCGCGGCAGGCGTCGGCTACACGAGCGACGTCATCGCCGGCATCGACTGGGTCATCGCGAACCGCACGCGCTACAACATCCGCGTCATCAACCTTTCGCTCGGGCACCCGGTCATGGAGCCGGCCGCCACCGATCCCCTCTGCCAGGCGGTTGCCCGCGCCGCGGAGGCAGGCATCGTCGTCGTGGCATCCGCAGGTAACGACGGCCGATCGCCCGACAACCGCACGGTGCTCGGAGGCATTTCATCGCCCGGCAACTCGCCCTACGCCATCACGGTGGGAGCGCTGAACACGTGGGCCACGGTCGGACGATCCGACGACACCGTGGCTGAGTACAGCTCGCGCGGGCCCGCCCGCTTCGATATGACGGTCAAGCCCGACATCGCCGCGCCGGGCACGAGGATCGTCTCGCTCGAGGCCAGCGGCTCGTACCTCCCGTCCGCACATCCGTATGTGCACAGCGCGGGCTTCGGCACCAACGCCTACATGCGGTTGAACGGCACGAGCATGTCGGCGCCGATTGTGACGGGCGCGGCTGCGCTGCTGCTGCAGGGCACGCCGGGGCTCAGTGCCGCGCAGGTGAAGCTGGCGCTGCAGTCCGGCGCCACCTACGTGCGCGACGGCGGGTTGATGGGCGCCGGCGCCGGCAGCCTCAACATCTGGGCCTCGCGCCGGATCGCGGCCAACGGCTTGTCGGCACTCACCTCGACCCTTCTGGGCGGGCTGCTCACTACACCGAGCGGCGCGTCCTTCTGGGATGCGGGCACGCTGTCGGGACGGCTCTATGCGGGTCGCGGTCTCCGGCTCCTGTCGGGCCTCGACCTGTCGTCCATCTGGCGCAACCCCGCCCTGCTTCGGGTCGGCGACCTGAACCTGGTGGGCCTGGCCAACCCTCTCCGGCTGATCGAACCCAAACAACTCATGTGGGGCCAGGTGGCCGCGTGGAGTGCCGACGACCAGATCATCTGGGGCACGGCGATGGAAGACAACAACGGCGACCAGATCATCTGGGGCACGTCGGGCGACGACCAGATCATCTGGGGCACGACGACCCTGACGGATCCCGACGCGCGCTGAGCATCACATGTCCCGCAGGCCGCTGAAACTGTATACGCACGCCGTCATCGCCTCAGGCGGGACGGTCGTGGTGTGCAGTCTCGCGGTGCTGCCGTGGATGCCTCATCCGCTGGCGTGGTTTCTCTTTGCTGCGCTCGCGATCCTGACCGGGTCGTTCACGCTGCGGATCGCGTCGGTGGAGGCCAGCGTATCGGTCTCCGACACGTTCTTCATTGCGTCGGCGCTGTTGTTCGGTCCGGGTCCTGCAACCGTTGCGCTTGCCGCCGACAGCTTTCTGCTCTCGTGGCGCAAAGGGCACCCGTGGTCCCGTGTAGCATTCAACGCGGCTGCCCCTTCGGCTTCCCTGTGGGTCGCGGGTCACGTCTTCTTTCTGACGAGCGGGATCGCACCGCTCGCGAACGGATCGGTGCCTGTCGGGCCGCTCCTCGCGCCTCTCGTCGCGCTGACCACCGTGTATTTGCGCTGAATTCCGGGCTGATGGCGGTGGCCATCGGCCTCGACACGGGTCAGTCAGCCATCCGACCTGTGGCGGCATCATTTCCTGGGCCTTTCACTGAGCTACTTTGCGGCGGCGTCCGTGGCCTTGTGCCTGGTTGTCGTGGTGCAGGAAGTGGGGCTGCTGGCGGTCGCGGTGATCCTGCCCGTGCTCGCCGTCTTTCACCTGACGCTGCGTTCGTCGTTCGGCCGTCTCGAAGATGCCAACCAGCACATCTCGCAGATGGACCGGCTCTACACTTCCACGATCGAGACGCTCGCGATGGCGATCGACGCCAAGGATGACGTGACGCACAGCCACGTGCGGCGGGTGCAGGCGTATGCGACGGCTCTGCGCGCGAGCGCTGGGGATCGACGACGAGCCGACGCTCAAGGCGATCGAGGCCGCAGCGCTGCTCCACGACACCGGCAAGCTGGGCGTGCCCGAGCACATTCTCAACAAGCCCGGCGGGCTGACGGCGTCCGAATTCGAGCAGATGAAGAAGCACGTGGACATCGGCGCCGACATCCTCTCACTCGTCGACTTCCCGTTCCCGGTCGTGCCCATCGTCCGGTGCCATCACGAGAGCTGGGATGGCAGCGGGTACCCCGCGGGGTAAAGGGCGAGGACATCCCGATTGGCGCGCGGATTCTGTCGGTCGTGGACTGCTTCGACGCGCTGACCTCGGATCGGCCCGTACCGGCGCGCACTGTCAGACCAGGCCGCCATCGCCATCCTGCGCGAGCGCCGCGGCCGGATGTACGACCCCAAAGTCGTCGATACCTTCGTCGCGATCCACCACACGGTGCCTGTGTCTGCGGACCAGACAACGGAGCAGCGCGAGGTGATGCAGCAGATCTCGCGATCTCGGCAAGTCGAGCCCGCGGCAACATCGGCCCCTGCTGCGGCGGAGCCGGCGCTCGGGGGGCGAGACGATGTCCTGAGCTTCGTCAGCCTGGCACGGATGGCGTCGGGATCGAGTGGATTGACCGATGTCCTCGCACTCTCCGGCCGCCTGGTGCGGGATATCGTCCCGGGAGCCGTTGGAGCCTGGTACGTGCTGGAGGACGGTGCCCGACTGACGCTCGCTGGAACATTCGGCGAGGGTGCCGACCGGTGCCTGCCTTTCGTGGTCGTCGGCGACAAGTTGACGGGATGGGTCGCCGCCAACCGCCAGGTCATCGTGAATTCCGACGCCGCGCTCAATCTCGGTGCGGCCGCCCAGGCTGCGCCAGCTCTCCGGAGCTGTCTCAGCGTGCCGCTGCTAAGTGGAGGCACGCTGGCAGGCGTGCTCTCGCTGTACGGGTCGGCCCGGGACGCGTTCACCGACGATCACGGGCGGCTGGTGCAGATGGTGGCGCCGCACCTGGCCCAGGCGATTGAAAGCGCTCGAAGCCGCCAGGTCGAGGCGCCCACCGCATCGCAGTCGCGAGAGCTGCGGCTCGTCGCGTCGCGCTAGGTCATCGACGACGCCTGCCGGCTCATTTGAGCGCGACCCGCAGCGTCAGGCCAAAGGTGCGTGGATCGCCAGGCTGTCCCACATAGAGGCCTGAGTTGCCTGGCGCCGCTGAGAGCAGCTCGTAGTACTCCTCGTCGAACAGGTTGCGAGACCAGAGGTACAGCGACCAGCCATCGGTCCACCGGAAGCCGACCCGGGCGTTGACCAGCGAGTAGCCCGGGACCACCAGATACTTCGACGCGCTCGCACTCGACGAGAACTCGGAACGGTAGCTGCCGTCAGCCGCGCCGAAGAACTGCCCGGCCCGACCGAAGAGCGTGCTCCGCTTTGCGTACTCGCCACCCACCGAGAGCGCCCACGGGGAGATGCCAGGCAGCGGCGAGCCCGAAATGTCCTTGACCTCCGGTCCGCCGGTTTCCTCGAGCGGGGGAGGCGCGTCCGGGAAGGACACGTACTTGCCGTCCGTGTAGGCGACAGACGTGTAGAGCGACACGTTGTCGCTCACGCGGGCGTTGCCGTCGAACTCGACACCGCGCACGCGCACCTTCTCCGCATTGGCGAGGTAGCCACGAAGCACACCCACGCGACGCGTTGACGACCTGCGTTTGGAAGTCGTTGATCTCGGTGTCGTAGACGGTGACGTTCGCCGTGACACCAGGGAACGGCTCGGTCTTGACCCCGAGCTCGATGTGGCCGGTGTCCTCCGGCTTGACGACCGCCGCGGAGAGGATGGGCCGGCCCAGGGTGTCGGTCGGCAACCCGTTCAGGTTGAGCCCCACCGACTTGAAGCCGGTCGAATAGGTCGCGTAGGCATTGACGGTCCGGCTCACCTTGAACGCGCCGGTGATCTGGCCCGACAGGTTGGTGTCGTCGACGTCCGCCGTGTACGCCTGCGGCGCGAAGATCGAGCGCTGCAGGGCGATCAAGGCAGGGTTGGTCGTCTGCAGGCCGCCGTAGACCTGCTGGTCGAAGTCCACGGTCTTCTGGTCGTAGTTGTAGCGGAGGCCTGGCAGCACGCGTAGCCGATCCGAAATCAGCCATTCGAACTGGCCGAACACCGCCGCGCTCGTGTTCCGGAACGTGAGGTACTGGTCGAACCCGTACCCGTCCAGCAACCCGGGCGTCGCGGCGTTGGCGCTCGGCGCCAGCAGAAACCGCGCAGCGGCCGAGCCCTGTTCCTGCTTGAAGGACGGATCGGAGTCGAGCGCCTGGCGGAAAAAGAACACGCCGCCGACCACGTTCACCTTCGGGGACACCGTCCCGGCGTACCGGATCTCCTGCGTCCACTGCGTCTGGTACGAGGGCGCGGCTGAAATTGAGGTCACAGGCAGTCCGATGAAGTCCCGGTCGTTCGATGGCTTCCAGTCCCAGAACCGCCAGGCCGTCGTCGAGTTCACCCGGCCCGGCCCAATCTTCCAGTCAACGGTGACAGACGTGCCGCCGAGATCCTGATAGGACCGCATGGGCGTATCCACGTCGGTCAGCCGATCGAAGGCATTGAAGCTTGGAGGCGTGTAGCCGAGGTCGGCGGCGATTTGCGGATACTGCCGGTTCGGATTGCGCAGAGTCGGCGCGACGCCGGCGACGACTTGTGTGAAGCCTTCCGGACGCTGGCGCGTCAGATCGCCTGCCGCCGTGATCGCGAAGTCTTCCGACTGGGCAAACAGGACCTGGCCCCTGACGCCCAGATTGTTCAGATCGTTCACGTCGTCCTGCGTGGTGGTGTTGGTGAGCACGCCGTCACGTTGGGTGCCGGAAAAGGACAGCCGGCCCGCGAACTTCTGACCGCCGAGGGGCCCCGTGATCGAGGCCTTGGCCTGAACGAATCCCAGATCGCCGTAGTTGAACTCGAAATCGGTGGCGGGCGTGAAGCCTGGCTTGCGCGTGGTGACGTTGATGGCGCCAGCCGTCGTGTTCTTGCCGAAGAGCGTTCCCTGGGGCCCGCGCAGGACCTCGATCCGCTCGACGTCGAGGAAGTCGAGCGTCGCTGCGGCGGGACGGGCGTAGAAGACGCCGTCGATGTACAGACCGACGCCCGGCTCGATGCCGTCGTTGGTGAGCCCGAACGGCGCACCGAGGCCTCTGATCTGGATCGACGAGTTGCGCGGGTTGGTCGAGTAGAACTGCACGGTGGGGATCAGTTCCTTCAGACGGTTCACGTTGAACGCGCCGACGCTCTCGGCCAGCGTGCCGTCCACCACCGAGACTGGAATGGGCACTTCCTGCGCCACTTCTTCGACCCGCCGCGCGGTCACGACCACCGCTTCAGCGAGGCGCGCGGGGATGAGGCTGACGTTCAGGACGACCGTCTGACCTGGCTCCACCGCCGTCTGGCTCACGTTCGTTTCGAAGCCATCCAGTGCGGCTTCCACGCGGTATTTGCCGGGAACGAGGAGTGCGCGACTGATAGGCGCCCTGCTCGGTGGTGACCGCGTCGGTTGCGGCGCCGGTCTCCTCGTTGACGATGCGGACGGTGGCGCCAGGGATGGCGCCGCCGGACGAATCCACGGACGACACCCGGATCGTGCTGGCCGCGGGCTGGGCCGCAACGGGTAGCGGGAGTAGGGCGACGATTACCGTTGCGACAAATGCGAACAGACTGCGAGACATCAATACTCCAGAAGCTGGTGGATCGACCAGCCAGTCAAGGCCGTGCGGCTGACAGCGCGCACGACGACCAAATCGAAGTCGGTGAACTAGGGTTAGCCGAGCGACTTGGCGTGGGGGAGGGAGGACTGGAACTTGCTGAGGTGGACTGTCTCGCTCACCTGCCGGTCGTCGGCCCCATACACACGCAGCAACACGTACACGCGCACGTGGCGGCGGAGACGGGCGACGGGACAGGATCGAAGACGTTCACGAGACCTTCAAGGAATACCCTAGAGCAGGAAGCCGGGTCAAGTCTCGTCGTTGGCGGTTGGCGCAGGAGTTCGTGCAAAAGTGTGCGGCTTGACGCGCCGAGAGCCGTTGCGATAACAATACAACCGCTCGTGACTGCCCTGACCCTCTGCCGCCGTTCGATCCCCACCTGCGCGTCATGTTGTTGCGCGTGTATCGCGCCAGCGGTCAGCGGGCGAGAAGCGTAAGAATTCCTCCGGCTCCTCTCTCCCTCAACCTCCGCTGGCGTACCCCGGGGATTTCTCCAGTAGATCATCTATCGATTGCGAAGGCGCTACGCGCTTCGTCGGCTGCGCAATCAAAGACATTCTCAGCCGTTCGACCTCAGTGATCCGTGGAGTTCGTTGCAATGGGTGAGTTCGTGCTCGTCGCGTTCGCCGGCTTCTTCGCCGCCATGGTTGACGGCGCACTCGGCATGGGCTTCGGCCCCACGTCGTCCTGCCATTCTGCTGAGACAGGGATCAGTCCCGCCGCGGTCTCCGCGACCGTCAATCTGGCCAAAGTCGCGAGCGGGGTGGCGGCAGGCGTGTCGCACTGGCGCCTCAACAACGTCGATCGAGAAGCTCGTGCTGGCTCTGGCCATCCCTGGCGCGGGCGGGGGCCTCGTCGGCGCCCTGGTCCTGTCGAGCGTCAGCGGCAATGACATCCGTCCGTTTCTCGCGAGTTCTGCTGATGCTCGTTGGCCTGCGCATCCTGTTCCGCTTCAGCCAGGCGCTTCCCGCGTCTCGTGGTGCCGACGACGACGTCGCGTCTCTCCGGGCGCCACGGTTCGACGTGCCGGGCGTGGAGATCGCCGGGTTCGCGGGTGGCGTCACCAACGGGTTGGTCGGCGCATGGGGACCGGTCGTGACCCCGTTCCTGCTGCACCGGGGGCTGCCGCCGCGATATGCGATTGGATCGGTCAACACCGCCGAGGTCGCAGTAGCGGTCGTCTCGGCGGGGACGCTCATCACGGCGCTGGGCCGCGGCGGGATCGATACCGGCTTCCTGCTCGCGATGCTGATCGGTGGAGTGGTCGCCGCGCCGCTCGCGGCATACGTGCGTACGGTTGGTGCCCGCCTCGGTTGCTGGGGCTCGCCGTTGCCGGGCTGCTGCTCCTCACCCAGACGCGCGAACTCGCGACGGCGTACGACCTTGCTGGCAACCGGTGGATCGCCTACGTCGACTATTCCCGTGGTCGTCGGGCTCGCAGCGCTCCGGCCGCGCATTTCGCGCTGGTTCAGAGGCCAGCAGCCAGCCAGAGGCGGAGTGCGCCCCTAGGAGTGCGTGCCGTCCTTGACTCGGGGCGTCCAAGATGGTACATATCTATACCTTGATGGCATTCAGAGCGGCCGCCTGCGCGTGTTGTTGTAGGACCTGTCGGGTCCCCGCGCCCCCGGTCTCTTTACATGCCTGACAGATTGTCCTGATTCGACTCAGGCGGCACGAGACCAAAGGCCCGGGGACGTCAGTCTCCGGGCCTTTTTTGCGTACGTGAACCCAATGACCACGATATCCGGTACGCTGAGCGCTGCAGATGACGAGGCACCCGTGAAGCTGGAGCCAGCCGGGCCGCCGCCGAGCGTCATGACCGCGCAGTCCACCTCGCGGCACGACCACCTCAAGGCGCTCGAGGCCGAGAGCATCCACATCATGCGCGAGGTGGTGGCCGAGTTCGAGCGGCCGGTGATGCTGTATTCGATCGGCAAGGACTCGTCGGTCCTGCTGAGGCTGGCGCAGAAGGCGTTCTATCCCGGCCCCATTCCGTTCCCGCTCCTGCACGTCGACACCACCTACAAGTTCCGCGAGATGATCGAGTTCCGCGACCGCTACACGGCGGAGATCGGCGCGCGGCTCATCGTCCACACCAACACCGAGGCCATCGCCGACGGCACGCAGCCGTTCCTGGTCGGCACGCAGCGCTGCTGCGGCGCGCTCAAGACCAAGTCGCTGCTCGATGCGCTCGAGGCCGGCGGCTTCGACGCGGCGTTCGGCGGCGCGCGCCGCGACGAAGAGCGGTCGCGCGCGAAGGAGCGCATTTTCTCGCTGCGCGACGCCAACGGGCAATGGGATCCGAAGAACCAGCGTCCGGAGCTCTGGCAGCTGCTGAACAGCCGGATCAAGCCCGGCGAGAGCATCCGCGTCTTTCCGCTGTCGAACTGGACCGAGATCGACGTGTGGACCTACATCCACGTCGAGAACATCCCGGTCGTGCCGCTCTACTTCGCCAAGGAGCGCGAGGTGGTCGTCCGCGGCGAGGCGCTGATCATTCGCTCGAGCAGCCGTTCGTGCCGCTGATGCCCGGCGAGCAGCCCGCAGATGGTGATGTGCCGCATGCGCTCGCTCGGGTGCTCGCCCTGCACCGGCGCCGTGCGCTCCACGGCCGACACCGTGCCGAAGATCATCGACGAGCTGATCGCGGCGCGCAACTCCGAGCGCCAGCTGCGCATCATCGACCACGATCAGGACGGGTCGATGGAGCTCAAGAAGCGCGAAGGCTACTTCTGATGTCGGGACTGCTCCGCATCTGCACGGCGGGCAGCGTGGACGACGGGAAGAGCACGCTCATCGGGCGGCTGCTGTACGACTCCAGGTCGGTCTACGAGGATCAGGTGCACTCGGTCGAGAAGGCCTCGAAGAACCGCATCGCCGGGCCCATCGACTTCTCGCTCTTCACCGACGGCCTGAAGGCCGAACGCGAGCAGGGGATTACGATCGACGTCGCCTATCGGTATTTCGCAACGGCCAGGCGGAAGTTCATCCTGGCCGACACGCCCGGCCACGAGCAGTACACGCGGAACATGGCGACGGGAGCGTCGACGGCGGACCTGGCGATCCTGCTCGTGGATGCCAGGCACGGCGTGCGCGTGCAGTCGCGGCGGCACGCGCAGATCGCACGGCTGCTGGGCATCACCGACTACGTCCTCGCCGTCAACAAGATGGATCTCGTGGACTTCGAGCGCGGCGTCTTCGAGGACATTTGCGAGGAGTTCGACCGCATCCTGCCGAACGCCAAGCTGCACGCGATCCCGATGAGCGCGTTGCACGGCGACAACGTCATTACCCGGAGCGACCGGACCCCGTGGTTCGATGGCGCGTCGCTCCTCGAATACCTCGAAACGATCGAGGTGGACCGCAACGCCACGGCCAAGCCGTTCCGCATGCCGGTGCAGCTCGTGCTCAGGCCGAACCATGAGTTCCGCGGCTATGCCGGCCAGATCGTCTCGGGCACGGTCCGGCCGGGGGATGTCGTCACGGTCGTGGCCGTCGGGGCGATCGTCGAAGGTCAAGGAGATCGCGACGTGGGATGGGCACCTCGACGAGGCCCGCTCGCCGATGTCGGTGACGCTGACGCTCGAAGACGAGATCGACATCAGCCGCGGCGACCTGCTGGCCATCGGCGCAGCCCGAGATCGGCCGGCAGTTCAAGGCCGAGCTCGTGTGGATGGACGAGCGGCCGCTGGATCCCGTCGCGTGTGTACGTCCTCAAGCACACCACGCGCGTCTCGACCGCGGAAGTCGATCACGCGCTGGTGCTGAACCAGATCGGATCGGTCACCCTCTCGACCGCCAGGCCGTTGATCTTCGACCGCTACGCCGAGAACCGCGGGACAGGCAGCTTCATCCTGATCGACCCGGCGACGCAACTTCACGGCCGGAGCAGGGATGATCGCCGAGGCCGTGCACCAGCACACGGCGGTACGGCCAGGCCCAGCGCGGCCGAGCGGCTGGCGCGGCTCGCGCGCGGGGCCGGCTCTGACGCGGAAGCCGTGGAAGCGGTGAGGAAAGCGCTCGAGGAGCTGCTGACGTGAACGTCCGACCAGGTCGATCCGGACGGCGGAGCTAGCCGGCTTTGCGCAGTCGCTCGAGACGCGATCCGCTGAAGAGATTTTGCGTTGGGCGGCGGATCGGTACGCGCCGGGCTGACCTGCGCGACGAGTCTCGGCATCGAGGATTGCGTGGTGATCGACATGATCGCCCGCGCCGGGCTGCCCATTGATCTCTTCACGCTGGATACCGAACTGCTGTTCCCGGAGACTTATGCGCTCTGGAAGCAGATCGAGGCGCGCTACGGCGTGACGATCCGCGCCGTACGGCCCGAACACACCGTGGCCGAACAGGCGGCACGCGAAGGCGCCGAGCTCTGGCTGCGCGAGCCCGATCGCTGCTGCGAACTGCGCAAGATGCAGCCCCTGGCCAGGACGCTCTCGTCGTTCGACGCCTGGATCACGGCCATTCGCCGCGACCAGACGCCCGAGCGCGCCAGCGCCCCAGTCGTGGGCTGGGACGGCCGCTTCGGCCTGGTCAAGATCAATCCGCTCGTCCGCTGGACGTTCGACGAGGTCAAGGCCTACGCTGCCGCGCACGACGTTCCGTACAACCCGCTCCACGACCAGGGCTATCCGAGCATCGGATGCATCCCCTGCACGAGCCAGGTCAAGCCCGGCGAGGACCCGCGGTCCGGCCGGTGGCGTGGGAAGGAAAAGACCGAGTGTGGTCTCCACTTGAGAGCCCCAGGACAGACACAGGGCTTGAATTTTCGTGCTCGCGTTCTCGCTCGCCGGCGAGCGTGTCGAAGCGAGCGAGCACCCGTCCCCTGTGGCTGTGCGTGTGCAGCTTCAGCAGGTCGTCGTCCAGGCGTACCTGGTCCGGTGACCGCCAGGTTGCCGCGCGGCGGAGCAGGTACGCGCGATAGGCCCTCCGGCAGAACGCTTCGGCCGCCAGCGCCGGCACGAAGAGAAGCGCCTCGATTGCCAGACGTGCCGAGTTGGCAGCCGATCTTCTGATCGACCTTTGCCGAGTAGGCAGCGGCACGTGGAAGTTCGGATAGAAACGTTGGACGAATGGGTTGGCCAGCACAAGCCGCCGGTGCACCTCCGCGCCAACGACGGGCTTCAGGTGGATCACCTGGCTGGCGGTGAAGAGATCTTCCGGCGCGAGCGACAGGCGGGAGTCGGCCACGACGAAGTTGGCGCAAACGGTGCGCCGCTGGCCCAGAAGCTTGGCCAGCAGGATCGTCGCCACGGTCACCAGCCAGACACGCCGGCCGCGCGTCACGATACACAAGTCCAGATCTCCGGCGCCTTCGAGGTTCAGGTGCGCGATGCTGCCGGAGAGCGCGACCATCCTGACAAACGGCATCGCGGACAGGAGCGAGAGAAACGTCCGGTGTGCGTGGAGGAAGTTCCGGCTTCGTATCTCGCGCAGGTGCCGCTCTTCGATCGTGTGCTCTCGCCCCCGCAGGCAGAAAAATCCGTTCTGGTAGACCACCTCCTGCCGAAGCGCGGGACTGGATTGATACGCGTCCAGGATCGCCGTGGGGGTCTGTCGCGACTCGATGAGCGTCTCCCGCAGTTGCGCGAGCGTCAGCGGGTAGTCGAAGATCGAGGCGTACGCCACGCTGCGCAGGATCGCCCGCTCCTCGTTGCCGAGGACCTGCGGGCCGGCCGTACGAGCGCGGATCGCCAGAGGCGTCATCGCGGCGTGGCCCTTCCAATTAACGTTCGCCACGCAGGCCGGCTGACACCGGTGAGCCGGCCGAGCGCGAGCGCGCACCCCAGCGTGATGGCCACCTCCGTCCAAACCGTCGCCCAGGCCGCGCCCAGCATCGATTGAGCCGGGATCAGGCGGGTGTTGAGTCCCACGTTCAGCACCAGGGCCGCCAGACAGATTCCGGCGTAAACGCGATGGCCATGCCAGCCAATGAGCTGATGCGTCAGCACGTAGTTCAGCGACATCAGCGGGAAGCCGAGCAGCAGCACGCGAAACACCGGAACGGCCGGGAGGAAGGCGGGGCCGTAAAGGCGCTCGATGAGCGGCCCGGCGACAACCCAGAGCAGCAGGCCGACACCGAGGCTGAAGGCCGTGACGCTGGCCGAGGTCCTCAGGAGAGGCCGCGGGTCAGCTGCGCGAAACAACGTCGGCAGATTGACGGCGACGACCGCCGCCGGAAAGAGCCGCAGCGCTTCGATAAGGCGGAATACGGCGTTGTACTGCCCGACGATGGCTGGGCCGTTCCAGACCTCGATGAGCAGGATGTCCACGCGGAAGTAGAGCGCCGAAAGCAGGATGCCTGCGCCGATGGGCAGGACGTCCGCTGCTGAGTCCGCTAGCACTACACGGGGTGCAGCCAGCCCGGACGCCCCAGAGGGGGTGAGCCGGTGGGCGTGCCAGAGGCTCGCCGCCAGCGTCAGGCAGGCTGGCACGAGGATCGCGAATGCGAGCGCGTCAACCCCGGGCCTCCACCAGAGCACCAGAGCCGCAGTCGCCAGCGTGCCGAGGCGCTGCGCGACGGTCAGCGTGGACTCGATATCGCTGCGTCCAAGGCCTCGATAGAAATAGTTCAGGAACTCATTCAACCCGGCAACGGCATAGACGACCGCCAACAGGAGGATCGCCAGGCCGTAGGCGCCGCCGGCCCCGGTCACCACGAGACCGAGCACGAAGAGCGTCAGGCCGCCGAGCGCCGTGCCCACGCGGATCCGCAGCCACCCCGAAAGCAGCCGCCGCGCACCGTTCGGGTGCTGGGCCACAGCGCGCGATACATGCAGCTGCATCCCGAAGTCGGAGGCGACCGCGAGGATCCAGCCCATGGTCGACCCGAGTGCGAAGACACCGAATGCCTCGGGGGACAGGCGTCTGGCCGCCATCACGGTCACCAGAAAGAACGCGCCCTTCGCGATGATGTCGGAGATGGTCCGGTAGCCGATGAGCCACAGGGTGTGATCGCGCACGGTGGTGATTCCGGTTGGCTCCTCGACGCGCGCTTTCGCGCTGCGAAACGGACTTTCGTCTCAGGTAAGCGTTCGTCGCCCTGGCCCGCGCTTCGACGGGTCCCGGCTGATGGCGGTTGTCGCGTGCCGAAGTCGATTGTGCGCGATCCGCAGCAATCCGCGTGTCCTGCTTGAGGTTCGACCCATGCACCGGCCGTGCCCGTGCCTGCGGGCGTCACCGGCACGCGTGGCAAGGATCTTGGACCTTAACAGTACAGGTGACTGCGTCCACTGCTGTGATCGGTCCACCATCCGAGCACAAGATTCTTGTTTCGACTTCCGCGGCGCCCCTCGCGGCGTGGGTCGGCGTCGTTCTGCTTCTGGTTTCGGCGCCCTTCGAGCGTCTGCAGCCACTGCTGCGCGTTCCGGGCCAGCAACTCAGCAACGTCGAAGCCGTCCTGCTCGTCGTGCTCGCCGCCTGGGTGCTGGCGCTCGTGGCGGGATCGGCGGTTCCAGCCGCGCGTGTGCGCCTGCTGCTCCGTTCACCCCTGGCCGCGCCCCTTGCGGCTCTGGTCGTTGTCATGTTCGCCACCGCGGTGGCGGCCCCCGGGTTGCTGCGTGCAAACGCCCTCGGGATGGCGGCTCGTTACGGCCTCACTCTGCTCGTTTACCTCCTCACGGTGGATGCCCTCACCAGGGGACGGCTGGAGCGGGTCCTGACAGTCTCCGTTGCGCTGGGGGGAATCCTCGCGGCGCTGGTGCTGCTCGACTTCTGGGGATCGCCCGTCGTGCGGACATGGCTGCTCCAGTTCCGCACGGGTATTTCGCTGGTGGGCTCACAGGTGCGCGCCACGGGGCCCTTTCAGTATCCGACCATCGCTTCGATGTACCTCGAGGTTCTGTTTGCGCTCAGCCTCGGCTGCCTCCTGCTGATGCTGGATCGCCATTCCAATCGAGCCGCGGGCGCCGTTGTCGCCGTGCTGTTGCTCGTGGGGCAGGCGGTCGTGCTGACCTTCACGCGAGCGGGGTTGCTGACGTTGTTTGTGAGCCTGGTGCTCGTGGCTCTGCTTCGGCTGCGCGAGCGCGGCGTGGACAGGGCCGTTCTGATTCTCGGCGGGATTGCGCTGGCGATCGGGATGCAATTCGTGGCGTCCCGTTCGTTCGACGCACTCAGGCTCCGGTTGAGCACCGAAGGTCAATCCGAGTGGTACCGCGCCGCGTTCAACGCGCCGCTCGAAATGCAGTTGCCGGTTGGCGGCACTGTCGCCGTGCCGTTGTCGGTGACCAACACAGGGCGTGTGACGTGGACTCCCGGTGCGTCGCCGCGGATCCGCCTTTCGTACCATTGGCTGCTCGAAGGCAGCGAAGCGGCACGAGGAGAAGCTCGCGTCGTGAGCTGGGAAGGGCTCAGAACGGACTTTCCGTCGGCCGTCGGCCCTGGAGAGACGACCGAGGTCGTGGCGCGTGTCGAAGCGCCAGGCGCGCCGGGAACCTACAGCCTGCTCTGGGACATCGAAGAGGAGCACAGGCTCTGGTTCAGGACCGAACCGGAGGCATCGCTTTTCACGACCCGCGCGACGGTCGTCGGGCACGGCGCGACGCTCGATCCCGATGCGCTCAGGCCGTTTCCGAAAAACGGCGCGCGGCCCGGGCGGTTGGTGTTGTGGCGCGCGGCGGGCCGGATGCTGGCGGATCGGCCGCTGACGGGCGTCGGGCCCGACAACTTCAGGCTGCTCTATGGCGGCTACGCAGGTCTGGCCAATGCAGACGAGCGTGTGCACAGCAACAATCTCTACCTGGAAGTCCTCGTGTCCGGAGGACTGGCTGCGGCCTTCGTGCTCGGGTGGATTGGATGGCGGCTGCTGGCAACGTCGTGGCAGGCCGTCGTGCCACGCGTAGTACATCCAGCCGCGCCGGGCGTGGTCGCGGCGCTGGCTGCGCTGGCCGTGCACGGCCTCTTCGATGCCTTCCTGGCCTTTACCGCGACTTACATCCTCACAGCGATCACGATGGGCCTCGTCGCCGGCCTCTCGCTGCCGGCCGCCGCACGCGTATCAGCGGAGGGCGCGTAGCATGCGCGTCGCATTCGACGGAACCACGCTGCGCCCCGGCCGCACTGGTGTCGGGTACTACACGGAGCACCTCCTGCACCACATCGCCGCTCAGGGCCCGCAGGACGAGATCACCGTTATCTCGAATCGGCCGGTCGAGACCACGCGCCCGTTGCCGGCGCACGTCCGCGTGATCACGTCGGGGTGGCGCCTGCCGAGGATCGTCTGGATGCAGACGCAGGCGCCCCGCCTCCTCAAGGAGCTTCAGCCGGACGTCGTGCACTTCACCAACGGGATCGTGCCGCTTGCGTCGCCGGTGCCCGTGGTGGTGACGATTCACGACATGAGCCTGACGCTGTACCCCGGCTACCATCCTGCGCGACGCGTGCTGCTCAACCGGCCGCTCGTGAACCTCGCGACACGCCGGGCAGACGGCATCATCACGGTGTCCGAAAGCGCCAAGCGGGACATCGTGCGTTCCTACGGGCTGCTGCCGGAGCGGGTGCATGTGGTGCACGAGGCGGCGGCGCCCTCGTTCAGGCCCATTCACGATCTCGTCGAGTTGACGCGCGTGCGGCGGCGGTACGGCTTGTCCGACCGCTTCATCCTCTACGTAGGTACCATCGAGCCACGGAAGAATCTCCCGAAGCTGATCGAGGCGTTTGCGCAACGCCGGCGCCGGGGCGAACTACCGCATCATCAGCTGGTCTGCGCCGGGCCGTACGGCTGGCTGAGCCGCGACATCGATGCGCTCGTGGACAGGCTCGGGGTCAGCGAGAACGTCCTCTTCACGGGGTACGTCCCGTTCGAGGATCTCGCGGCGCTCTACAACCTGGCGGAGATGTTTGTTTTCCCGTCGATCTACGAAGGGTTCGGGTTGCCGGTCATCGAGGCGATGGCCTGTGGCACACCGGTCATCACCGGCAGGGTCGCAGCCCTGGACGAAGTGGCCGGGGGAGCGGTCGAGCACGTCGAGGCGCTCGAACCCGACGCGATCGGCGAGGCGCTGGTCCGCGTGGCGCGGGATCGCGAACGTCGGCACGATCTGGCCCGCGCCGGGCTGCAGCGGGCGATGGCGTTCTCGTGGGCCCGCGCGGCACGGGAGACCTGCGAGGTGTATCGCCTCGCCGCGAAGCTGGAGCCGTCGGAGAGGCGCCTGGAGGCCATGACGTCATGACCCCGGATGTCCTCTTTGGCCAGGCGTATTTCCTGAAGTTCGACCCGAAGCTCGCCGCGGCGCGACAGCCGTACGCGCCTCTGGGCACGCTCTACGCCGCGGCGGCCGTCAGGGCGCGCGGCTACGTGCCGGCGCTCTTCGACGCGATGCTCGCCGAATCGGAGGCCGACTGGGCGAAGGCCCTCGACGAGCAGCGCCCGTCGTTCGCAGTCTTGTACGAGGACAACTTCAACTACTTGACGAAGATGTGCCTGCTTCGCATGCGGCAGGCGGCGCTCACGATGATCGAGGCCGCCCGCGCGCGCGGCATTCCGATCGCGGTCGCCGGCTCGGATGCGACCGATCATCCCGAGGTCTACCTCGCCGCCGGTGCGAACGCCGTCGTTGCCGGGGAAGGGGAGGCGACGGTCTGCGATCTGCTCGACGCCTGGAGCGGACGCAGCGCCGGGCCGCTGCGGGAGGTGCGCGGTCTCTGCTGGCGCGCGGACGACGGCGGGCTCATCAGGACGCCGGCGCGGGACGCGGCCCGCGATCTCGACGCCATGCCCCGGCCCGCATGGGATCTGGTGGATGTGGACCGGTACCGCCAGCTCTGGCTGCGGGCGCATGGCTACTTCTCGATGAACATCGCCACCACCCGCGGGTGCCCGTACCACTGCAACTGGTGCGCGAAGCCGATCTATGGTCAGCGCTACAACGCGCGATCGCCGGACAGCGTGGTCGACGAAATCCAGGAGCTCTGGACCCGGTACCGCCCGGATCATTTGTGGATCGTGGACGACATCTTCGGCCTCAAGCCGGGATGGATCGAGCGCTTTGCCGCGACCGCGGCTGCGCGGGGCGTGCGGGTGCCGTTCCGGTGTCTGCTGCGCGCAGACGGTGTGACGCCTGCAGTGACGAAAGCCCTTGCGGACGCCGGCTGCCGGACCGCATGGATCGGCGCCGAGTCCGGATCCCAGCGTGTGCTCGATGCCATGGAGAAGGGCGTGCAAGTCGAGCAGATCCACGAGGCGGCGGCCCGGCTGCACGAGGCGGGGATCGAGGTCGGGTTCTTCCTCCAGTTCGGGTACCCGGGCGAAACGCGCGAAGACATCGAGCGGACTCTCGCCATGGTCCGCGCCTGCCGGCCGGATGACATCGGCGTGTCGGTCTCGTATCCCCTGCCGGGCACGCCCTTTTACGAACGTGTCAAGGCGGAGCTCGGCGACAAGCAGCAGTGGACCGACTCGAATGACCTCGCCGTGATGTATCCCGCGACGTACTCGCCGGAGTTCTACCGCACGCTCCATGGGCTCGTGCATGCCGAGTTCCGCGCGGGGAAGCGCTTCTCGCCGTACCAGATGCTGCGTGCCTGGGCCCTTCGGCGGCGCGTGGATCGGCTCGCGCACCTGCCGGGTGGCCGAGCGCATCCGATCCGCCTGCAGCCGGTGCTCACGCGCCAGGCTGCCGCCATCCCGAGTGACCAGAGCGCGGTGAGGCCCTGACGAGATCGAGATGACGCGATGTTGACGTCCCTGCTCGTACGGGTCGGCGAGGCCACGAACCACACCTTCGTTCTGCCCCTGCTCGTGTTCTTTCCGACCAGCCGGTGCAACAGCCGCTGTGTGTCCTGCGACTGGTGGCGGTCGAGCGGCGCGGGCGATCTCGACGCTCGACGAGATTGACCTGGTTGCCGGCTCGTTGCCCGCGCTGGGCACCCGCCTCGTGGTGTTCTCGGGTGGCGAGCCGCTGTTGAGACCCGAGGTGTTCGACGCGGCGGAGCTGTTCCGTGCTCGCGGTCTCTCGCTTCATCTGCTCACGAGCGGCGTCCTCCTCGAACGATCGGCTGCCGACGTGGCGCGGTACTTCTCACGCGTCGTGGTGTCGCTCGACGGCGCAACCGAGTCGACGTACCGCGCCGTGCGAGGCGTAACGGCGTTGGCCGTGGTCGAACGAGGGGTCGCGGAGCTGCGGCGCCTTGCCCCGGAGCTGCCGATCACGGCGAGGGCGACGATGCACCGGCTCAACTACGCGGCGATGCCGGCGCTGATCGATCACGCGAGAGCGATGGGGCTCGACGGCATCTCGTTTCTGCCAGCGGATCTCTCCTCCCGGGCATTCGGCCGTGACGAAGGATCCGAACCAGGGTCGCTTGGCCTCGATGCCGGCCAGGTGGCCGACTTCACGGCGGTCGTAGAACAGACCATCCGCACACATGCGGCCGATCTGGCGTCCGGCTACGTGGCGGAGTCCGCCGCCAGGCTTAGACGCCTGCCTCAGGTACTACGCAGCCCTCCTGGGCCATGCGCCATTCCCCAGTGTGGAGTGCAACGCGCCGTGGAACTCGGTCGTGGTGGAGGCCGATGGTTCGGTGCGGCCGTGCTTTTTCCATCAGCGCATTGGCAACGTGCGCCACGCACCCCTGCCGCTGATCGTGCGCGACGGGCTCTCGTCGTTTCGACGGACGCTCGATGTCGGGACCAACCCCGTGTGCGCCAGGTGTGTGTGTTCGTTGAAGACCGGCTTGAGGACCGCGCCGTGGAACTAGCCGGGCGCGTGGCGCCGGTACCCGAGGACACACAGCACGCCTTCGATGGCGTGGCCGCCACCTACGACGGCTCGAACGCCAGGAACCCCGGGCTCGTGGCCATGCGGCGGCGCGCGCTGGCGGCGCTCAGCGCGGCGCTGCCCGGAAGCGGCCGGGTGCTCGATCTGGGCTGCGGTCCAGGCACCGACGAACCGGGCCTGGCGGCCCTCGGCTACCGCATCACGGCTATCGACTGGTCGCCGGCGATGGTCGAAGAAGCCCGGCGCCGGGTCGTGTCCGCCGGACTCTCCGATCGCGTGGACGTCCGCAGGCTCGGCATCGACCAAGTCGATGCCCTGGAGCCTGGCGCGTTCGATGGCGCCTGGTCCAACTTTGGCCCCCTCAACTGTGTGGCCGACTTGCCGGCAGCTGCCCGTGCCATTGCCCGATGCCTGCGTCCAGGCGGCATCCTCGTGGCATCGGTCATCGGCCGCGTCTGCCCCTGGGAGATTGGCCTGTACCTCGCGCGCGGCGATTGGCGGCGGGCCCGTCTGCGCTTTTCCCGGTCGTTTGTCGCGGTGCCGCTGCAGGGGCGGCGCATCTGGACCCGGTACTATTCGCCCTCAGAGTTCGAGCGCGCTTTCGCCGAGGCCGGGTTCGCGCGTCAGTCGCTGCGAGCGCTCGCGCTGCTGGCGCCGCCGCCATACCTGGAAGGCTGGGCCGCGAGACATCCCGGAGTCTTTCAGGCCCTCTGGCGCGTCGAGGATTCCGTGGCCCATCTGCCCGGCGTCAGAGCCTGGGGCGATCATTTTCTCGTCGTGATGCGCAAGCGCGAGGCGCAGCCGTGACCTCCACGTGGCGTCCGCGTTTTGTGTGCCCCGAATGCCGGCTTCCCGCGTCGGGTGTCGATTGTCTTCGCTGCGACATCTGCGGCAGGCTCTTCGAGCTCCACGCTGGTATCTACCGCTTTCTCCCCGCGACGCGGCCGGGCCTGTGGGACGCCTTCGTCGAACAGTACCGCCTCGTGCGCGAGCGCGAAGGGTATCGCGCCGACGCACCGGACTACTACCGGCGCCTGCCGTCGGTGCCGCCGGCGGATCCTGCGGCGTCGATCTGGCGCATCCGTCGCGAGAGCTACGCACACCTGCTGCGTCACGCGCTGCCGGCGGTCTGGCGCGGGCCGATCCGCGTGCTCGATCTCGGCGCCGGCTGCGGCTGGCTGTCGCACCGGCTGGCCTCGTTCGGCCACCAGGTCGTCGCCGTCGATCGCCTGGACGACGAGCAGGACGGCCTCGGCGTGTGCCGCCACTATCCGGTGGCCTTCGCGGCCGTGCAGGCCGATTTCGACGCGCTGCCGTTCGAGGCCGGGCAGTTCGACCTCGTCGTGTTCGACGCGGTCGCTGCACTACGCGCAGGAGCCCGCGCGCGACGCTCGCCGAGACCGCGCGCGTGCTGAACGCCGGGCGGCGTGCTCGCGGTCATGGACTCGCCGATGTTCGCCGACGACGACGACGGGCCGCGCGATGGTGGCGGACGAGAGCCGGCGCCTGTGCGAGCGAACATGGAGTCCAGGACGCCGTGCGTCCCGGCCTGGGCTTCCTGACGTTCGAGCTGCTCGAGCGGCGCAGCGGCCGCAGCCTCGGACTTCCGATCGCGATTCGTTCCCTCGACGCGGCCCGCTGGGCTGGCGGGCCCGCCGTCAGATGGCGCGCTGGCGCTTCGGCCGGTCGCCGGCCGCGTTCGGCGTGTGGGTGGCGCGATGATCGTCCTCTTCAATCCGATCTCGACCACGCCGGGCAAGCAGCCGCTGCCGCTGTCGCTGCTGTCGCTGGCCGCCGTGCTCGAGCGCGACGGGATCGCCTGGTCGCTCGTGGACGGCAACCTCGCGGCCGACCCGGCCGCGGCGATCAGCCGCGGCGTTCGCGACGCACCCGGATTCCGGCCCGCGCTGCTGGCCGTTACGGTCATGCCGGGACCGCAGCTGACGCAGGCCGTCGGCGTGTGCAAGGCGTTCAAGGCGCTCCGGCCCGGGATCCCGATCGTCTGGGGCGGCTACTTCCCGACGCAGCACGCCGACACCGTGCTGCGCTCGGCGCTTCGTGGACTTCGTGGTCCGCTCGCAGGGCGAGCGCCCGCTCGTCGAGCTCGTCGCCGCCCTCAAGAGCGGTGGCGGGTTCGACCTGGTCGCCGGCTTGTCCTCGTGGGGCACGCCCTTCGGAGCGAAGGCGCCCCGCCAGATCGTCCACAACCCGATCGGGCCCATGACGGCGCTCGACGACTTGCCGGATCCGCCGTACGAGCGCGTGGACATGGACGCACTACCTCCACCCGACCTACCTCGGCCGCCGGACGGTCGCGTACAACTCCTCGTTCGGCTGCCCGTTTTCGTGCAGCTTCTGCGCGGTCGTCGCGATGACCAACCGCCGCTGGCTGCCGCAGTCGCCGGCGCGGATGGAACGCACCCTGTCCAGCGTCTCGTGCGGCGCTACCAGGTGGACTCGGTGCAGATGCACGACATGGATTTCTTCATCAGCGAGGAGCGCGTCGCCGAGTTCGCGGAGCGCATCGCGCCACTCGGCATCACATGGTGGGCGCTCGGCCGCATCGACACCCTGATGCAGTACTCCGACGCCACGTGGCGGGCGATGGCGCAGTCGGGGTTGAAGATGGTGTTCTCCGGCGCCGAATCGTCGTCGGCCGCCACGCTGAAGGCGATGAACAAGGGAGGCAAGGCCGCACCGGAGCTGGCCGTCGAGCTGGCGCGCCGCATGCGCCAGCTACTCGGTCGTGCCCGAGTTCTCGTTCGTTCTCGGTGCGCCGCCGGATCCGATCGGCGACATGACGGCGACATTCGAGTTCATCCGCGCCATCAAGCGCGTGAACCCCGCGACCGAGGTCATCCTCTATACCTACACGCCGGTGCCGCATGGACGGTGCGATGTACGCCGACGCCGCTGCTCCGGCTTCCGGTTTCCGGACGACGCTCGAGGAATGGGCGTCGGACGAATGGCGGAAGTGACGATGCGCCGCGGCAAGGGCAATCCCTGGCTCGACGGTACGCTCAGGACGCAGATCCGCAACTTCGAGCGCGTGCTGAATGCGTACTACCCGACGGTAACGGATGCCCGGCTCACGCCGATGCGGCGTCGGGTGCTCAAGTCAGTCAGCGCCTGGCGCTACGCCCTGAAATTGTACGCGGCGCCCTACGAGCTCCGCGCCCTGCAGCGCTTCATGCACTACCAGCGGCCGGAAACGACAGGGTTCTAGATGCGGGGCTTCTCACGGTGGTTCGCGTCTGACGATGGCCCGATACTGCCGGCAGGGGAGGCCTATGCGCTGTGGGCCGACACCTACCCGCCGTGGCCGCACAACCCGTTGATGGAGGCCGAGCAGTCGGTCGTGGGCCCGATGCTGTCGGCGGCGCAGCCGCGCCGAGCGCTCGACGTCGGTACCGGCACCGGACGATACCTCGCGCTGCTGCAGTCAGCGGGAGCGAAGCTTGCCATCGGCGTCGATCTGTCGATCGCCATGCTGGCGCACGCGCTGCCTGCGGCCCGCACGGTCTGCGCCGATGCCTGTCGGCTGCCGTTCGCCGACGGTGTATTCGACGTCGTCTGCTCGTCGCTGATGGTCGGCGATGTCGACTGCCTCGAAGCCTGGGTGGCCGAAGCCGCCCGCGTGCTGGCGCCAGGCGGACACCTCGTGTACTCGGACTTTCATCCTTCCTGGAGCACGCACGGGTGGCGTCGCACGTTTACGACGGCTGATGGCCGCACCTTCCGCCTGCCGTTCCATTCCCGCACCATCGAGGAGCATCTCGAGAAGCTCGAGATCGCCGGCCTCGAGGTGTTGCACATCCGGGAGCCGCGAGTCGAAGGCCGACCCTCGCCGGTCATCGCGGCCTTCCACGCAAGCAAGCGCGGTCCATTCATCGTCGAACGCCAGCGGCGCTGGCCCCGTTGACGTTCGCCGATCCCGCGATGGCCGGGTCGCGTTGGCGGCACTGGTGGCGCCGGACCCGGGCCGTCAGCTTTGTCAACGCGCAGGTGCTCACGCCGGACGGAGTGGCGACGTCACTGCGCTTCGATCGGACGGTCCTGGCGATCGGCGCGCCGCCCTCGCCGGGCGACGAGGTCATCGATCTCGAAGGCGCTCACGTCCTGCCCGGCCTGATCAACGCGCACGACCATCTCGAGCTCAATCATTACGGCCCGCTGAAGCGGCGAGCGAGCTACCAGAATGCGACTGCGTGGATCGATGATCTGCGGCCCTCGCTCGGCAGCGACCCGGCAATCGTGCGGAGCAGGGCATACCCGCTGGCGTCGCGGCTGTTCATCGGCGGGCTGAAGAACCTGCTGTCAGGGGTGACGACCGTCGCGCATCACAATCCTCTCTACCGCGAATGCCGCCACGTGCCCGTCCGCCTGGTGGAGCCCTTCGGATGGGCGCACTCGTTCGCGCTCGAACGCCAGCCCGTCGGCGCGAACGGCGAACCCGGCGGCGAGGTGCGTGCACGCTGTCGCGAGACGCCATTGGACATCCCGTTCATCGTCCACGCAGCAGAAGGCGTAGACGAAGCGGCGGCGGCGGAGCTGGACCGCCTGAACGCCAGTGGCTGCCTGAGGCCCAACACGGTGATCGTCCACGGTGTTGCCCTCACGCCGGATCGATGGGCGGCGATTGCTGCCGACGGTGTCAGCCTCGTCTGGTGTCCGGGGTCGAACCTGTTCCTGTTCAACCAGACGGCACCAGTGCGCGGCTGCCTCGACCGCGCTCCGGGCCGCGCCGATCGGATCGCGCTCGGCACCGACTCGAGAATCACCGGCGCGCGCGACCTGCTGGACGAGTTGCGCCTGGCGGTGTCCTGCGGTGTCTCACCCGCCGAGGCGCTGCGGATGGTCACCACCTCGGCGGCGCGCATCCTCCGACTCGATCACGCCGGCGTGATCGCGCAAGGCGCGCCGGCGGACTTGCTCGTGTTACCTCCAGGCCAGGCCAGCGCCGCAGAGGCTCTCCTGCGTGTGTCGAGAAGCGAGGTCACGCTGGTGGTGATTGGCGGGACGCCCCTCGTGGGCTCGCCGGCCATGGCGGCGGCGTTTCGCGCGCGTGCCCTGGCCGCTGTGCCCATCGCGATCGACGGCCGGGTGAGGCTCGTGGCCCGCCGACTGGCCCGCGCAATTGCCTCGTGCCCGATTCGGGAGCCGGGGGTGGGAACGTAGAAGGGCGGGTGGGGCAGGTAGGGCAGGCAGGGGCGGATAAGTGATCCTGCGGTTCAAGGTTCAGAGGTTCAAGGTTCAAGGTTCAGGGTGCCGGTTCCAGGTTCAGGGTTCTCGGTTCCGGGTTCGCGAGTAAATTGCTTCGAACTGCCGGGCGGTGTGGTCGGCGTCGTGGGCCAGTGTCCAGGCGCGGGCGGCCGCGGCGAGGGCGGCCCGGCGGGGCGCGTCGTGCAGCAGCGCGAGAATGGCGTCGGCCAGAAGCGCCGGGTCTCCTGGTGTGACACCGACGGCGCGGTCGGGTGCGAAGTCTGCAATGTAGCCAACAGCGCTGCCGACCGTCGGCACGCCACACGCGGATGCCTCGAGCGTGGCGACCTGGGCGGCTTCGTGCCGCGAGGAGACGACGTGCAGATGCGCCCGCTGGTAGAGAGGCAGGAGTTGCGACGAGGTGAGCCTCCCGAGAAAGGTGACCCGATCGGCCACGCCGAGCGCCGTCGCCACCTGCTGGATGCCGCCGTTGAGCGTGTCTTCGCCGGCGACGTCGAGCCGCACGTCCATCCGTCGATCGAGCAGGCGCTTGAATGCCTGCAGGAGCGTCCGCTGATCCTTGACCTGGTTCAGGCTGGCAACCTGGATCAGTCGCCATGGAGGCCCTTCGCTGCGCAACGCCGGCATGAAGAGCCGCGTGTCGGCGCCGATAGGCACGAGCTCGGCCGAGACCCCGTGCTTTCGCGCCAGTCCCTGTTGGTACTCGCTGCAGACGGTTACGCAACCGGCCATTCGTGCCGCGGCCGCAACAGCCAGCCGCTGGCGCGACCGGCGCTGCAAGCCGTAGCCGATCTCGGGCAGCGCGGCAAACTCGCCGCTGTCGCACGTCACGACAGACTGGATGCGCAGGCGCCGGCCGGCCGAGGCCGCGACGAACCCCGAAGGCAGCGCCATGTATCCGTGCAGCACGTCGGCGCCACCCTGCTGCCGGAGCGCGCTGGCAAGCGCCGTGTACTGCCGCCACAGCCCGCGCGGGCGCCCGAGATCGTGGATGGTCGCACCCAGCAGCGGATAGCGCCGCGGCTGCTCGTGGTACTGCAGCACGTAGACCGACACATCGTGCGCGCGGGCCAGACGCTCGACCAGCCACAACAGCGCCGGCGTGACCCTGTCGCTGCCGCTCTCGTCGAACCCGCCGGCCGCCACGAAGGCTATGCGCACGGCGCATCGTAACCTTTCATGCACATCGTCCAGGTTAACTACGCTTATGCGGCCGATCTGGAGGAGCCTGATGCGCTCCTCGATCGCTTTTCGACGCTGACCGGATGGAGCGAGGCGGTGCTTCGTGAGCTCACAGGGCCCAGGGCCAGCCAGGGCAGGCGGGGCAGGCAGGGCGGGCGGGGCAGGCAGGGCAGGCGGGGCGGGTAGGGCCGGTCGGGAAGGTGAGCGTCGTGCAGCGGTTCACGCGCGACGCGATCGTGAGCCGCGGGGGCGTCGAGTACGTCTTCCGCCGCGAGGCTGCCGGGCCGCTGCCGCGGCGGTGGGCGTGGTGCCCTTCGGTCGCGCGCGCGGTTGCCGAGCGCAATCCGGACATCGTGCACATCAACGGATTGGGATTCCAGAGTGCCAACCTGGTGGCTGCGGCGATGCCTCCCGGCTTCTGCAGCCCTCGTCGTGCAGGACCACGCCGGAGGGCCTCCCGGACAAGGTTGGTTGCGGGGGCTGCTCTATCGGCGCCTCACGGCGGCGGCCGACGGGTTCATGTTTACGGCGAGGGAGCAGGCGGCACCATGGCAGGACGCCAGGCTGCTCTTGCCGGAACAGGTGTACGAGGTGCTGGAGTCGAGTACCTGCTCTTACCCCGATCCCCCGCGACGAGGCTCTTGACCAGTCTGGGTGCGCCACGTCCCGAGGCGCGCCGGCCTTCCTGTGGGTCGGGCGCCTGAACGCGAACAAGGATCCGCTCACGGTCCTGGACGCTTTCGATCTTGCCCTTCACCATCTTCCGGACGCGACGTTGACGATGGTGTTTGGAGAGCAGGAGTTGGAGGAGGCAGTCCGTCGGCGAATCGAGCAATCGGCGCCGCTGCAGTCCCGTGTGCGGCTGGCGGGGCGTGTTCCCGCGAGGCTGATGCCCGCCTTCTACAGCGCAGCCGATCTGTTCGTGCTGGGCAGCCATCACGAAGGCAGTGGCTACGCCCTCCTCGAAGCCCTTGCCTGTGGCGTCGTGCCGGTCGTGACCGACATCGCGGCGTTTCGCGCCGTCACCAATCGTGGATCCATCGGACGTCTGTGGCCACCCGGCGACGCCGCCCGGTGCGCGCGCGCGCTCGTCGAAGCCGCGAACCTGGACCTCGCGAGCGAACGGAGCCGTGTGCTCGAGCACTTCGAGCGGAACCTCTGCTGGCCCGCCGTCGGCCGGCGCGCAGTCGAGATCTACGGCGAGGTACTCAGCCGAAGACGTCGCTGAATCCTTGAATCCTCGACTCCTCGAATCCCTGAATCGCTGTTCTCCGTTCTCTGTTCTCCGTTCCCCAGTGGTACACTGCCCGATGGAGGTTGTCGTCGAACGCTTCGAGCACAACGGGGTGAGCCTGGTCGTCGAGACGCTTGGCGACGCTGGTCCTCGCCATCTCGTCTTTCTTCACGGCTGGGGAACGAACCGCGAGAGCCTGCGCGGGATCGCGACGCTTTTTCAAACCGACTACACCGTGCACCTGGTGGACCTGCCCGGGTTCGGCGATGCGCCGCTTCCACCTGCCGGCTGGGACACGATCAATTACAGCGACCTCGTCCAGCAGTACCTGCTCGAACGGACGGGCGGCTCGGTTGTACTCGTCGGTCATTCCTTCGGCGGCCGCCTGGCGATTCGGCTGGCCGCCCGGCGCCTGCCGCACATCCGGGCGATCGTGCTCATGGGTGTTCCCGGGTTGCCGCTGCAGCCCTGGTCCTCCCGCTGGGTTCGCAGCCGATGGATTCGCGGCCTGCGGCGGGCGTTGACTGCGGTGAGACCCCTGACGGGACCGTCGCTGCTCGAGTGGCACACGAAGCGATTCGGATCGAAGGACTACCTGGCGGCAGGCGATCTCCGCTCGGTGCTCGTCAAGGTCGTGAACGAGGATCTGACCGAAAGCGCTCGTGCGATTGCCTGTCCAGTGTTCCTCCTGTGGGGCGGCGACGACCGTGAGACGCCTCCGGAGCTGGCTCGCCGGTACCGTGCACTGATTCCGGGACCGGCCACGATCGAGCTCCTGCCGCACAAGGACCACTACCTCTTCGCCGGCACGGGCGCGCACCTCTGCGCGTCGCGGATCCGGGCGTGGCTGCCGGCGCATGTCGAGTCCTAGCTTCTGGCTGCTGCTCGCAGCCGTCGTGGCGGTGACCGCGCGGCTGCTGTGGGCGCGGCTGCTGGCCTATCTTCGGTACTTTCAGCAGGAAGGCTACGAGCACGTCCGCTTCCTGAACTGGGCGAACGTCAGATCGCTGACCGATCCCGGCTTCTGGCTGGCCGTTGGCGCCTGGTGGCTGGCAGCCGGCCGGCCATGGACGGCGGGGCTGTCGTTCGCTGCGGGCGCTCTGCTGCTGGCCAGGCTTCAGCCGGATCCGAGGCTTTCGGGGAAGATTCCGCTTCGGCTCACCTGGCGCGCGACGCGCGTGCTCGCCGTGGCTTCGGCCTTCGCGGGGCTCCTCTGGCTGGCGCTGATGACGGTCTACTGGAGCGGGCTCATTCGGCCGCTGTTCACGGTGGCGGCGATCCTGGTGGCCGTCGCACCGCTGCTCCTCGTGGCGGCCAACGCTCTGCTCATGCCGTACGAGCAGTACATCCAGAGGGAGTACGAAGCCGAGGCCGCCCGGACCGTGGCGGAGCTGCGGCCGTTCATCATCGGCATCACCGGCAGCTACGGGAAGAGCAGCACGAAGTCGATGCTCGCGCACATCCTGCAGTTCCAGGCGCCGACGCTCGCGGCGACCGGCAGCATCAATACGCTCATGGGCGTCACGCGCCACATCCGCGAGGAGCTCGTCCCCGGCCACCGGTACATGGTGGTGGAGATGGGCGCCTTCAAGACCGGATCGATCCGGCGCCTCTGCCAGCTGACGCCGCCGTCGGCCGCCATCATCACGGCCGTCGGCGACATGCATCTCGAGCGCTTCGGCTCGACCGACGCGATCATCACGGCCAAGGGCGAGCTTGCAGAGGCGCTGCCGCAAGGCGGCCTGCTGGTGGTCAACGCCGACAGCCCGGGCGCGCTGACGATTGCCAGGCGTGCCTCGAACGCGCGCGTCCTGCTTTACGGCGAGACGTCGACCGAGGATCTCGCGACGAGGCTCGAGGATGTGCGGTTCTCGACGGGGGGCACGTCGTTCGTGCTGCGCACCAAAGATCGAACCTACGCGTGCTTTACGCCGCTTCACGGACGCCCGATCGTCCTGAACCTCGCAGGCGCGTTCACGCTGGCGGTGGCGGTCGGCGTCGATCCGGAGATCGCGGTCGCTGCGCTCGCACGCTGAAGCCGGTGTCGAACCGGCTGGAGGTCGTGGAGGAGAAGGGCGTCACGTGGATTCGCGATGCCTACAATTCGAACCAGTTCGGTTTCCGTGCCGCGCTCGAGGTGGCAGCGGCGCTGCCGGTCAAGCGCCGGTTTCTCGCGACGCCAGGTGTCATCGAGCTTGGCGCCGCGCAGGCACAGGTGAACCGGACACTCAGCCGCGAAGCTGCGGCCGTGTGCGACTCGACGCTGGTTGTCTCCGACACCAACCGCGACGCGTTCGTGGCCGGCCACAGGGACGCCGGCCGCGAGCGACCGGCTGGTGGCGGTGGCCGGGCGCAAGGAGGCCTTCGAGTGGCTCAAGGCGCACGTCTCGGCTGGCGACGCCGTCATCCTCGAGAACGATCTGCCTGACCTGTACGAGCGCGCGACGGGGGTGTTCTGGTGAAGAGGCCGTCGCCGTCGCTGTTCGGCGGGCGATCGCTCGAGCACGACGTCTCGGTGGTCAGCGGCCTGCAGATCCTGCACGCGCTCGATCCGACCCGCTGTGCGCCGATGCCGGTGTACATCGATCAGCAGCTGCGCTGGTGGATCGGCGATTCGCTGTGGCACCGCGACGCGTTCACGGGCGGCGGTCCGGATCGCTCGCGCGTTGACCGAAGTGGCGCTGGCGCCCGGGTTCGGCACCTCGACGCTCGAGCCCGTCGGGGAGGGCGATCGGCGCGCTCCGAGCAGACGTCAAGGTCGACGTCTTCGTGCCGGTCCTGCACGGCACGTTCGGTGAGGACGGCTGCATTCAGGGCCTGCTCGAGCTCGGCGGCTGCGCTTACGTCGGGTGCGGTGTTGGCGCGTCAGCGGTCGGCATGAACAAGCGGTTCACGAAGGTCATCGCGCAGCAGGCAGACGTGCCGGTCGTGCCCTGGCTCTCGTGCGAGCGCGCCGTGCTCGATCGCGGCTCGAGATGGCTGCACGACTTGCCGAACGAGGTCGCGGCCACGTTCGGCTGGCCGGTGATCGTCAAGCCCTGCAACCTCGGGTCGAGCGCCGGCGTGTCGGTGGCGGCCACGCCCGAGGCGCTGGTCGCCGGCGTGCTCAAGGTGTTCGAGTACGACGTCGAAGCGCTCATCGAGCCGTTCATCAAGAACCGGCTCGAGCTCAACGTCGCCGTGGCCGGCCTCGATGAGCCGGTGGCGTCGGTGACCGAGATGCCGGTCACGAGCAAGGACGTCGCCGCTCACGTTCAGCGAGAAGTACAAGAAGCAGGGCGGCAAGAGCATCGGCTCGAGCGAAGGGATGGCCGGCGCGCTGCGGGTGCTCGACCCGTCCGACCTGCCGGAGGAGATGCGCGCGCGAGCGCAGCGCTACGCGACCACGGTGTTCGCGGCGCTGGGGTGCGAAGGGCATCTCGCGCATCGACTTCCTGATCGACGCGGACACGCGGCACGCTCTACTTCAACGAGATCAACACGCTGCCCGGATCGCTGGCGTTCTACCTCTGGTCGGCGGCGCCGCACTACTGGACGATCACCGATCTCCTCGCCCGGCTCATCGATCGAGCCGAGCGCATGCGCGCCATCAAGCGCGGCCTCCAGCGCCGCCCGCCGCCGGACCTGCGACTCTTGTAGGGCTCCGGGCGCCAGACTCCAGGCTGCAGGGGCTCCGGTAGGCGCCGCAAGAAGCCCCATGGAATCGGAAGCCCCAGGAGCCCGAAGCCCGAAGCCCGAAGCCCGAAGCCAGCTTCTATTTCGTCGGCGAAAACTCCGTCGGCGTTATGAAGATCGACTGGATCTTGATCTGTCCCGGAGACGCCGCGGTTGAACGGAGCGTCTTCCATTCGGGGTCGGCGCCGAAGGCGCTCCAGTTCTCCTTCGCCTTCTCGCGGCTTTCATGCGACAGGATGTAGACGAACGTGTTCTCCGATTGCGGCGCTTCCGTGGCCACAGAGTACAAAACGCTCTTCATCCCGAGCCGGTCGAAGATCTTCGACTCGTCCTTCATCCGGGCCACGAGGTTGTTGAGCCCCGTCTTGTCGGGCGTGACATAGGTCCGGATCTCGAGCACGCGGCCCTGACCCTGCGCCGCCACAGGCGTTTCACGGCCAGCCAGCCAGCCGGCGCCAAACGCCAGCCGCGATCAACGCAACCGTCAAACTCTGATCTTTTCATGACGATTCTCCTTCAAAACGGGGAACAGGGAACGGGGAACGGGGAACAGGGAACGGGGTTCCGGAAAAGAACCTCCGTGGCTCCGTTTCTCCGTGGTAGAAACCGTTACCTCTGTCACCTCCGTTCCCTCGGTAGCGCGAACACGAAGAGCGCATTGCCGCCGCTTGGCCGCTTGATTTCAGGCGCCATGACGATCGGAATCGTCGTGCCCCAGCTTGCAGCGCCGATGCCCACGGGGACCGCGAGATATTGACGTCCGGCCACGGCATACGTGATCGGAAATCCCTGCGGCGACGTGGTCAACCGGTTCTGCCAGAGGAGCGTGCCGTTTGTCACGTCGTACGCGTTGACGTAGCGGTTCCAGTCGCCGACGAACACGAGCCCTCCGGCTGTGGTGAGCGCCGCCGTGTTGAACGGTGCCCGCTGGCGGTGGAGCCAGAGGATGCGGCCGGTGGCACTGTCCATCGCGGCAAACTGAGCGAGGTTGTCGCCGCTTTCGGGATGGTAGTAGTTCTCGCGCCGGCCCTGGCCGAGTCCGCCGCCGCCTTCGACCTTGGCCACATCAGCGAACGTGCCCTTCTGGCACGTCATCAGGAGCGGAACGTAGAACGCGCGGGTCTGGGGATGGAAGGCCATGGCGCGCCAGCTCTTGAATCCAGCCGTGCTCGGGACAGAAGTCGATGAGCTGACCCAGCGCGGGAATCATCCCCGGACGATAGGTGACCTTGCCGGTGGTGCGATCCACGGTGACGAGGTTCTGATACCCGATGTCCTCAGCGCTGACGAAGCGCCCGTTCTGGCGATCCAGCTGCCAGAGAATGCCGAGCTTGCCCATCTTGAACAGCGACTTCCGCGGGCCGGCGTCCACGAGGATGCTCTCGAAGACTTCGTCCATGTCGTGGGTCTCGCCGGGCAGGAGCTGGTTGTGCCAGACGATCCTGCCCGTGTCCGGGTCGAGCGCGAGCACCGTGTTGGAATACAGCGCGTCGCCGTCCGTGCCCCGCGCCGCCCGTGACCAGGGCTTGGCCTGTGCCGTGGACCAGTAGGTGAGGTTCAGCGCGGGGTCGTAGCTTCCGGTGATCCACGTGTCGGCGCCTGCCCGAAACACCAGCGGCAGATCGCCCCAGGTATCGCCACCCGGCTGGCCCGGATGCGCGACGGTGGACGTCCTCCACAGTTCCTTGCCGGTCCTGGCGTCGTGCGCCGTGATGGCGCACTTCTGCTGGTGGAAAAACTCGCAGCCCTGCAGGCCCGAGATGACCTTGCCCCGGACAACGAGTGCGGGCGCTGAAAAATAGAGCCGCTGCTTCGGGTCGGCGACTTCGACGTCCCAGACGACCTGACCCGTGCGGGCGTCGAGCGCCAGCAGGTGCGCGTCGGCGGTATTCACGAAGACCTTGTCGTCGTAGAGACTCAGCCCGCGAAGCGCTCGCATCTCGGCCTGCGCGCGAAGCTCCGCGGGATACTCGCGCCGGTATTCCCACAGGAGGTCGCCCGTCGCGGCGTCCAGCGCCTGGACCGTGCTGCCCGGGTTCGCCAGGTACATCACACCGTCGTGCACAACGGGCGTCGTCTGCTGGTTCCCCGGCTGCATGGCCCACGACCAGGCGAGCTGGAGCTGGCCGACATTCTGCCGGGTGATCTGATCGAGCGGGCTGTAGCTCCAGGCGTCGTAGGTCCGCCGCGACTGGAGCCAGTCGGCGGGCGCCGGATTCCGCAGCATCTCGTCGGTGACCGGGCGAAGCGTCCGGACCTGGGCAAACGTTCCCAGCGTGGCGACGACGAGGAGGGCGATCCCGCCGAGCGATCCGCGCGCGCAGGTCTTCATGAAGTCCCCGGATTCCCCGTGGTGGTCAACGGTCAGGGCCTTTCGCCCGAAGCGCACTATACGCCCGATAGCGAGGCGCGTTCAGTCTTTCTGATCGGCGGATCGGGACGCCCGTGCTATCGTCCGCATCGGCGCGGGACGTCGTGCCGCCAAGATGGAGGCCGCGATGGTGACTCTCCGGTGGACCCTGGTCGGTGTGTCGATAGTCGTTGGGACGGCACTCGTTGCCGCTCAACAGGGAGCGCAGGGCGGCGAATGGACCCGATACGGCGGCGATGCGGGCGCCACCAGATATGCGCCGCTCGATCAGATCCGCCCGGGCAACGTTTCGCAGCTTCGCGTCGCGTGGCGACGGCCGGCGGTCGACCCGAGCATCAGCGGCAAGGTTCCCGACTTCTCCTATTCGGGCAACTTCCGGGCGACACCGCTCCTGATCAATGGCGTCCTGTACAGCCCGAACGGTGTCGGACTGGTCGAAGCGTTCCATCCGGGGACGGGTAGAACGCTGTGGGTCCAGCAACCCTTTCCCGACGATCCCGGGCAGGGGTTGCGAGGCGACAGTGCGCGCGGCGTGGCGTCCTGGGCGGAGGGAATCGGGCGGCGTCTCTTCGTGATCCGCGGCGAGTACCCTGATTGCACTCGACGCGGCCACCGGCGCGCCGGTGCCGGCGTTCGGCGAGAAGGGGCGGGTCAACCTGAAGGCGGGTCTCGGCCCGAACGCGACAGGGTACCAGTGGACGGGAGCACCCCAGGTCTGCCGCGACGTTGTCATCGTCGGCACGGGAACCGGCGGCGGTATGTCGGACAGGGCCGTGCGCAAAGAGGGGGTGCCCGGGCTCGTGCAGGCCTTCGACGTCCGCACCGGCAAACCGCGATGGACCTTCAATCCGATCCCCCGTCCGGGCCAGGTCGGCAGCGAGACGTGGGAGGACGACGCGTGGTCATACAGCGGAAACGCCAATCTCTGGTCGCTCATCAGCGCTGATGAGGAACTGGGCCTGGCGTATCTGCCGTTGACGGCACCGACGAGCGACATGTACGGCGGGCACCGCCTTGGTGACAATGTCTTTGGCAACACGCTCGTGTGCGTGAGGTGCCTGACCGGCGAGCGTGCGTGGCACTACCAGGTCGTCCACCACGATTTGTGGGACTACGACCTGCCCGCAGCGCCGATGCTCGTCGACATCAGAGTGGACGGAAAGCCCATCAAGGCAGTCGTGCAGCTCACGAAACAGGCTTTCGCGTTCGTTCTCGACCGTGCCACGGGAAGGCCTGTCTGGCCCATCGAAGAGCGGCCCGTTCCAGCATCCGACGTGCCGGGAGAACGTACGGCACGCACACAGCCGTTTCCCACCAAGCCGCCGCCGTTCGATCGTCAAGGCGTGACGGTTGACGATCTCATCGATTTCACGCCCGAGCTGCGGGCGGAAGCGATCGCCCTCCTGAAGAACTATCGGATAGGGCCGCTCTTCACGCCCCCGAGCGTGCGAGGCGACGGCCCTGGCGCCAACAGGGGGACGATCCAGTTGCCCGGCTCGGTAGGCGGCGCGGACTGGCAGTCCGGGGCATTCGATCCGGAAACCGGCATGTTGTACGTGCAGTCGATTACCGGTCCCTTCACGGCCGACATCATCAAGGGCGACCCGAAGACTTCTAACCTGAACTACGTGTCCGGCACACGCGCCTGGACCGCCGGACCGCAGGGGCTGCCCTTGTTCAAACCGCCTTATGGCCGCATTACCGCCATCGATCTGAACAAAGGCGATCAGGTGTGGATGGTGCCAAACGGCGAGGGCCCCAGAGATCACCCGTTGTTGAAGCCGCTGAACCTCCCGTGGCTGGGAAATCCCGGGCGCAGCGCGCCGCTCGTGACCAGGACGCTGCTCTTTCTCGGGGAGGGCGACCCTGTCATGTCGTCGCTCGGGTCGCGACTGAGGCCCGAGATGCCGGCGTCTCTCGCGCCCGGCGCAGGCGGCAGGAAGTTTCGCGCGTTCAACAAGGCAACCGGCGCCATGTTGTGGGAGACCGAGCTGCCCGCCGGCACGACCGGCGCCCCGATGACGTACATGTTCGAGGGGAAGCAGTACGTGATCGTGGCGATTGGGAGCAGGGAACCGCAGAGCGCCGGCTTCGTCGCCCTCGCTCTCCCTTGAGCGCTAGGGCTTTGAGAGTTCGTCGTACAGCCCGTGCAGGGCTTCGGGCTGAAACGGCCAGTTGAGGTCGTCGAGCTTGATCCCGGTCGCGATGTCCGTTTTCCGGCCGCCGCCCTTGACGAACGCCGCCATGCGCTCGTTGAGCGTCTGCAGCTTGTTCCTGAAGGAGCGGACGTCGTTCTTGGTCAGGATCGGCCCGTGGCCCGGAATGGCGGTCTCGAAGTCGATCGCAAGCATCTTGTCGAGCGTGGCCACCCACTCTTTGCCGCTGCCGCTGCCGGCCGCATAGTCCATGTTGGGCGTGAGGACGGTCCCCTGCGATCGCTTGCCCCAGACCACCAGATCGCCGGTGTGCACCGTGCGCGAGTCGGGGAAGTAAATTACCGAGTCGCCGTTGGTGTGTCCACGTCCCAGATAGCGCATCTGCACCTCGGTTCCGCCGAGGAACACGGACTGCTGATCCGTATAGACGATTCGACCGGGCCCCGCGAGCTTCTGCGAGATCATGTTGGCGCGCGCGTTGCGGTGCATCAGGATCTCGGCGGTCTTCAGGAACTGCGCGTTGCTGCCCGTGTGATCGCCGTGCTGGTGGGTGCTGAGGACGTACTTGATAGGCTGTGGTGACACGCTCTTCACCTTGTCGACGATGTCTGAGTACAGCGTCGGCAGCTTCGAGTCGACGATGATGACCCCTTCACTCGTGACCCGGACCGCGACGTTGCCGCCGGTAGCTGCGCCGTCGTAGCCAGGGATCACGAACAGCCCGTCGGTGAGCTTCATGATCGCCGTCGAGTAGGGCTCGCCCTTCGGTTGCTGGCCTCTGGCCGCCTTCGCCGCCAGCAGGGCCACAAGGGCGACCAGCACCACGAGAACCTCTTTGAACGGACTCGGGATCTTCCACATGGTGACCTCCAAGACGAGGGCCGAACGCCAGCCCGCGCATTATCAGCCTTTGCTTGCCAGCCACCAAGCAGGCATTGCACCGCTGCAGTGGAATGGAGACGACGGAGCGAACGGATTCAACACGGAGCAACGGAGCAACGGAGTTTAGATGCGTCTCAGTACGGGCGCGCCCAGCCCGCGCCGCGGGCAGCGATGGCAGCCGAATCGGCGTAAACACAACGCTGGGGCGGGGCTATCCGTTGTGTTTACACCGATTCGGCTGCCATCGCGCGGGCCGGCCACGCCGGCCCGCTGGTCGCGCCCTTATCTCCGCGCCTTCGTTTCTCCGTGTTGAGATCCGTTTCCTCCGAACCCTCCGCGCCTCGACTGCATCTCGCTCATTCGGGATTGCGCTCAGGCACCGGTGGGAGAAGAATGTCCGCGACTGGATGGCGCCAACCTCGCTCCCCTGGAGTTCGAGCATGAAGCGGCACACGACGGCACTCGCGCGTCTCGGCCTCTGCCTCACTCTCTTTGGGCCAATCCTTCTGGCCCAGCAGGGGCAATCCCGGCAGGTTGAATGGCCTGTCTACGGCGGCGACCCGGCTGGCGCCAAGTACTCGCCTGCAGACGACATCACGCCGCAGAACGTGCAGCGCCTGACGATCGCATGGCAGTGGGAGCACGGGGAGACTCCCCTGGCGGAGTACGGCACGGTCCCGTTCCGGTTCGAGAACCAGCCGCTGATGGTCGACGGTGTCCTCTACGTCACGACACCCTACAACAACGCGGCTGCGCTCGACGCCGCGACAGGCAAGGAGCTGTGGCGGTTCGAGGCCGGGGCGGTAAAGCTCGGCGGGATTCCCGGCACCGGCTTCAAGCACCGAGCGCCGGCGCTCTGGCGCGATGCCAGGGACGGCAACAAGCTTCGCGTGCTCCTGAATACACGGAATGAGCTCTTCAGCCTCGACGCGCAGACGGGGAAGCCCATCGCCTCGTTCGGCAATAGCGGTGTGATCTCGCTCACCGACGCGTATCCACGGCCGATCTCCGACGTCCGGCATGTCAACCACGGCGCGTCGCCACCGGTTGTTTACCGCGACATCGTCGTCGTCGGCAGCTCGATCCCGGATCGGTACCAGATGAGCGACGAGCCTCCGGGCATCGTGCAGGGCTTCGACGCGCGGACAGGGAAGCGGTTGTGGGTCTGGAACGCGGTCCCTCAGTCACCGACCGACTTCGGCGCCGACACGTGGGAGGAAGGGTCGTGGCGCTTCAACGGCCACGCCAACGTCTGGGGGCCGATGGCCGTCGACGCGTCGCGTGGCCTTCTGTACTTCGGCACGAGTACGCCCGGCAACGACTACTACGGCGGGCGACGGCCCGGAAAGAACGAGCCAGCCGAATCGATCGTGTGCCTCGACATCACGACCGGCTTGCGGAAGTGGTCGTTCCAGATGGTCCATCACGGGCTCTGGGACTTCGACAACCCGGCCGCGCCAAATCTCGTGACGATCACCGTCGACGGCAAACGGATCGACGCCGTTGCGCAGGTCAGCAAGCAGGCGTTCACGTACGTGTTCGACCGGGTCACCGGCGAGCCAGTCTGGCCGATCGTCGAGCGGGAGGTGCCGACCGACAGCGACGTGCCAGGAGAGAAGGTGTGGCCGACGCAGCCGTTCCCGACCAGGCCGCCTCCGTTCACCCGCCAGGGTGTCTCGCTCGACGACGCGAACGACCTGACGCCGGCGATCAAGGAGCTGGCGCTGGCCGAGATGCAGAAGTACCGGCTCGGCCCGCTGTTTACGCCGCCGTCCCTGCGCGGGACGCTGCAGTTGCCGGGCAACGAAGGCGGCGCGAACTGGGGCGGGGCGATCTGGGACGGGCAGTCCGGGCGCCTATACGTCCGAAGCAAGGATGTGCTCCGATACAACAGCGTGTCCGCCAGCGACGGCACCGACAAGTTCATCGATCACCTCTACTCGGGCCATTTGAATGAGTCGCGCCCCGGCACCAAGCTCGGCGCGATTCCGCTGATCAAGCCGCCCTACGCGCAGCTGACCGCGATCGATCTCAACAAGGGAGAGCTGGTCTGGCAGGTGCCGATCGGCGAAGGGAGCGCGGCGATCCGCAATCACCCCCTGCTGAAGGGCGTGAAGCTTCCCGACCGCCTTGGCTCGCCGTCCAACGGGGGCGCGATCCTGACCGGCGGCGGCCTGATCTTCATCGGGGGCGGAGACGGCTATTTCTACGCACTCGACAAGCAGACCGGCCGCGAACTGTGGCGCGCAAAGCTGCCCTACGTGAACGTCGAGAACACGATGACCTATCGCACCAGGGCGGGCCGGCAGTTCGTGGTGGCCTCGACCGGCGCCGGGCCGGACGCGTCGCTTGTTGCGTTTGCGCTCGACATGCGATGAACACGCGCGCCCGGGGCGCGGCGCCGATATACTCCTTGTCGCTCTTAGCGGCTCTTGGATCCGTCCGGGCTCTTCCGGCAGGGGTGCCGAGTGAGCCCGAAGCGACTGCAGGACTAATACTTGGTTACACGAGCACACGTTGCGGCGGCCATCACGATGGCGCTGACCGTCACTACCGTATCCGAAGGGCAGGGCAGCCGGGCTCAGCAGGTCAGCGCTCCCGCCAAGCGCATGAACGCGACGAAGATCACCGAGGCGCCGACCATCGACGGCGTGCTCGACGAGCGGCGTGTGGCAGCAGGCGACGCCCATCGCAGACTTCGTCCAGACCGAGCCGGCTGAAGGACAGCCGGCCACCGAGACGACCGAAGTGCGCCTGCTGTACGACGCGACGACCCTCTATGTCGGCGTGATGTGCTTCGACACCGACCCGTCGCAGATCGTGACGACCGACTCGCGGCGCGATTCGGCGCTGAGCGGCCAGGATTCGTTCCAGATGATCTTCGACACGTATCACGACCGGCAGAACGGGTTCATCTTCGGCACCAACACGGTCGGCCTCCAGTACGACGCACAGGTGCGGAACGAAGGCGAGACGCTGCGGGGCGGGCCGCCCGGCGGCGTCGGCGGCGGGGGCGGCGGGGCCACCGGATCCGGCGGCGGCGTCAACGTGAACTGGGACGGCTCGTGGGACGTGAAGACGCGCGTGACCGACGACGGGATGGTCGGCCGAGTTCGCGATTCCGCTGCGCACGCTGCGCTACGGTCCGCCTCCGCAACTCTGGGGTCTGAACTTTTCCCGCGCCATCGAGCGGAAGCGCGAGTTCGTCTACTGGTCGCCGGTCTCACGCATCTACACGATGACGCGACTGTCGTCGGCCGGCGAGCTGCGCGGGCTGGATGTGGCGACACCCCGCGATTTCAAGTTGATGCCCTACATCCTCGGCTCGACCAATCGCAACTTCGCCAGCTCGTCCGAGGACCAGTACGTCAAGAACGGGGACTGGGGAATCGACAGCAAGATCGGCGTCACCTCGAGCACGACCCTCGATCTGACCTACAACACCGACTTCGCGCAGGTCGAGGTCGACGAGCAGCAGATCAACCTGACGCGCTTCAATCTGCTGTTTCCCGAGAAGCGGCCGTTCTTTCTCGAGAACCGGGGCCTCTTCGCCGTCGGCCGGCCGGGCGAGATCGATCTGTTCTTCAGCCGGCGCATCGGCATCAGCGAAACGGGCACGCTCCTTCCGATCCAGGGCGGCGCGAGGCTGACCGGCAAGGCCCGAGGCGTCAACATCGGACTCCTCAACATGCAGACCGAGGAGGTTGGGCCGTCCACCGCGAACAACTTCACGGCGGCCCGCGTGAACAAGGATCTGCGAAACCGGTCGAGCCTCGGGGCGATGTTCGTCAACCGCAAAGGCACCGGCGATTCTGCCGGCCCCGACAACTACAACCGTACCTACAGCGTCGACGGCAAGCTCGGTCTCAGAGAGGCCGTGACGATCAGCGGGTTTGGGGCGAGGACCGAAACACCGGGCGTTGTCGGACAAGGATTACGCCTACAGTTCCGCCTTCGAGTTCAGGACGCGCACCTGGGAGACGAGCGTCGAGCTACGCCGAGGTGGGCGACAACTTCAATCCTGAGGTGGGCTTTCTCGAACGGCCTGACGGCTACCGGCAGGTCACTACGGCCCTGCGCCGGCACATTCGGACGCCTGGACTGGCCAAGCTTGGGCTGCGCGAGTTCGAGCCCCATGTGAGCTACGAGAGCTACTGGGGATTCGACGGCCTGCAGGAAACCGCCACGCTGCACCTCGACGGCCGCTGGGACTTCGAAAGCGGATACACGATCGGGTCGGCGGCGCTGAACGTGCAGTACGAGGGCCTGCGGGAACCGTTCGAGGTCTACCCGGGCGTCATCGTGCCGGCCGGCAAGTATCGAAGCCCGTTTTTCCTCGGCAACGCCAACACCGATCGCCGCAAGTGGATCTCGGGCAGCCTGTCCGCGAATATCGGCGGCTTCCTGTCGGGCAGCCAGGTCGGGCTTGCGCCGACGCTGAACATCCGCCAGGGCGGCAGGCTGACCTCGTCGTTCCGCTGGACCCGCAACGACATCGACCTGCCGCAGGGTGCGTTTCGTGACGAACCTGGCGAGTGCACGGATGACCTACAACTTCACGACCCTCATCAACGCATCGGGGTTGATTCAGTACAACGACCGGACGCGGCGCTGGTCGACGAACCTGCGCTTCAGCTGGCTGGGCACGGCCGCGACCGGGCTCTACGTCGTGTACAACGACACCGAAACGTTCGACGGCCTCGGCCCGGTCAACCGCGCGTTCATCGTCAAGTACTCGCACATGATCGACATCCTCAACTGAGTGGAGCGAACGGAGCGAACGGAGCGGACGGAGGCAACGGATCCAACACGGAGAAACGGAGAAACGGAGGCAGCGGGATGCCAGGATCCGCGCGCGACCAGCCCGCTCCGCGGGCTGTGGTGCCAGACGAGCCGGCGCCAACGCAACCGGTCTTTGGCGTGGCGGTTGTGTTGGCACCGGCTCGCCTGGCGCCGCGTGGGCCGGCTTCGCCGGCCCGCAGGTCGCGCGCCGATCTCCGTTGCTTCGTTCCTCCGTGTGAAATCCGTTCTCTCCGAGTTCTCCGTTTACTCCATGTTGTCGAATCGGAAGGGAAGGCTCTTGAACGGATTTGCGGCGTTGGCCGTTCTCATGTCGGCGGCGTGGCTCAGCGCGAACGGCCTGACGTCGGCACCGTCGCCGGGGCAGCAGGACGAAAAACAGGCGGGCCTGGCGATGTACGACCGCGTCTGCAAGGTGTGTCATGGTCCTGAAGGGCGGGGCGACGCGGCGCCACGGCTCGTGCCGTTCACGCGCGAGTACGAAGAAGTGCTGGGCATCGTGCGCGAGGGCACGGGCCAGATGCCGCCGATCTCGGCGCGCCAGCTTCCGGACGAAGGCGTCCGCCAGATCGTCGGCTACCTCTCCGGGCTTTGACTGATGAATGTGTGAAAGGAGCCTGACATGAAACGTCGACTGGCAGTAGTGGTCACGTGCATCGTCGCGGCGTTGTCGACCCAGACCTGGAGCGCGGCTGATAGCGCCCAGAGCAGCAGCACGTGGTCGGCTCGTACCCCAGATGGCCAGCCGGATCTTCAGGGCATCTGGACAAACAGCACCTTGACGCCGCTGGAACGGCCGGTGGCGCTGGGACAGAAGCAGTTCTACACCGCCGAGGAGTTGGCGGTCCTTCAAGGGCGAAGAGAGCAGGCCGACCACGACCAGGCGCCCCGCACCGGCGATCCCGGGACCTATAACCAGTTCTGGTGGGACGAGGGGCGTCTCCTGAGGCAGACGTCCCTCATCGTGGACCCGCCCGATGGCCGGATTCCGCCGCTGACACCGGAAGGAGCGCGCCGGCGGGCCGCCCGGCTGGCTCGAGCATCCATTCCGGCCGACGGGCCTGAGGACCGCAATCTGTCGGAGCGCTGCATCACTCGAGGTGCTCCGAAGCTGCCAGGCGGCTACAACAACAACTTCCAGATCGTCCAGACGCCAGGCTATGTCGTGATCGTCCAGGAGATGATTCACGAGGCCCGGATCATTCGACTCGACGGGCGCCCTCACGCGCCCCAATCGGTGAGAAGCTTTCTCGGGGATTCTCGCGGACGCTGGGAAGGGCAGACCCTCGTGGTGGACACGACGAACTTCAACGACAGGGTCGCGCTGACGTCCTACAACTGCTGCGGGGGCGCGGCAGAGCACCTTCACATCGTCGAGCGATTTACCCGAGTCGACGAACACACGATCGACTACCAGTACACCGTCAACGATCCCACGACGTTTACGCGGCCCTGGACGGTCAAGCTCCCGATGAAGCAATTCGCCGGTCCGCTCTACGAGTACGCGTGCCACGAAGCGAACTACAGCATGATCGGCATTCTCAAGGGACACCGCGCGCAGGAGAAAGCCGCCAACGACCGGACCATCGAGGCCGATCGCCGGTGATCGCTCCAGGCGCCGATCCCGGCTTGATTGCGGCGACTCAACGAACGAGAATGCAGCATCCCGTCCCTATTTGGAGGCGCCCGATGTCCAAGCCCGCTGTCCTTGCCTGCGCTGCCTTTACGATTCTTGCCTCCGGAGCTTTGTGGGCACAGCGAGGCGCGTCGGGGCCACCCGAGCACGCCAAGGTAACGCCGGTCAACAACCTGCCGAATCCCTACGAGACGGTGCGCAACTGGGGCACGCTCCCGGACGGACGCCGGTGGGGCTCGGTCAGCGCGGTTAACGTGGACGCGGACGGCAAGCACATCTGGGCCGGTGATCGCTGCGGCGCCAACTCCTGCGCTGGCTCGGACGTGAACCCGATCGTCAAGCTGGATCCAAGCGGGAAACCCGTTCAGAGCCTCGGGGCCGGGTTGATCCTGTGGCCTCACGGGATGGACGTGGATCGCCAGGGCAACGTGTGGGTGGCCGATGCCCGCTCCGCGAACGACGCAGAGCTGAAGAAATTTCCGAACGCTGCGGGCAAAGGCCACGCGGTGATCAAGTTCAGCCCGCAGGGCAAAGTGCTGATGACCCTGGGCACGCCCGGCACGGCCGGCAACCCGCCCACGCACTTCACCGAGCCGAACGACGTCCTCGTGGCTCCCAACGGCAGCATTTTTGTGGCCGAAGCGCACAACGACCAGTTCCTGGATCCCCCGGGACGGGTGGCGTTGGCCGCATCTCGAAGTTCGCGCCAGACGGAAAGTTCATCAAGAGCTGGGGCAAGTGGGGCTACGGCCCCGGCGAGTTCCGAGGCGCGCACTCGCTGGCGATGGATTCCAAGGGCCGTCTCTTCGTTGCCGATCGCGGCAACCGCCGCATCCAGATCTTCGACCAGGAAGGCAAGCACCTCGACACCTGGTACCAGTTCAGCCGAATCAGCGGCATCTACATCGACGCCAAGGACGTTCTGTACGCGATCGACTCGGAATCCGACGACGCGTATAACCCGGGGTGGAGGAAGGGTCTTCGAGTTGGCAACGCCGCCAACGGCGAAGTGTGGTACTTCGTCCCCGAACACGTGTCCAAGCAGGCGTCCGGAATGGGTGGTTACGGATCCATGGGTGAAGGCGTCGCCGTGGACGGGCAGGGGAATGTTTACGGCGGGGAAGTTGGGCCGATTCAGGGGCTGACCAAGTTCATCCCTCGGCTGAGACGATAGAGAAAATTGCAAATCGTAAATCGTGAATCGCAAATCTAGATCTGCGATTTGCGATTCCAGATTTGCGATGCGAGAGGGCTATATGGACAGACACATGCCGATTACACGAGCCGCCATGGCGGCCCTTGGTGTCGCCGTCGTCTCGGGTGCCCTCGTCTCGGGCCAGGGTGGCGAGCCGCAGTTCAAGCCACACCCGTCCACCCAGGAACCCTCGCGGCTGGTCACGCTCGACAAGTTGAAGCAGTGGGAGAAAGAGCTCTCGAACTGGGGCCGTTGGGGCAAGGACGATCAGCGGGGGCTCTTGAACCTGATTACGCCGGCGAAGACCAAGCACGCCACGTCACTGGTGAAGGAAGGCAAGACCGTCACGCTTCAGATCAATCCGATCAAGAAAACCGGAAGCGACACGGGCGGCTTCGGCGAGAACGTCCACCGGATGGCGCGCATCGACCCCAAGACCGGCGCGATACAGGGGGCGCTCGACATCATCCAGCTCTCGATTCACGACGGGCTCAACTCGCACCTCGACGCGCTCTGCCACTACCAGGGTCCGATCGGCCGGAAGCCGGGCGAACCGGCGGTCAGCTACAACGGCTTCCCGTTCACACTGACTGCTGCCGGCTGCCAGGAATCGGCGGCCGATCGCATGGGGCCGGGCTACGTCACACGCGGCCTGCTGGTCGATCTTCCGCTCCTGAAGAACGTGAAGTGGCTCGAGCCGACGACGCCTATCTATCCTGAGGACCTCGAGGCGTGGGAGAAGTTCGCCGGCATCCGGATCGGCGCGGGCGATGCGCTGCTCATCCGCAGCGGCCGCTGGGCGAAGCGTGCCGCCGACGGGCCGTGGGCGTACGGCCAGGGAGGCGCAGGTCTCCATGCGTCGGTGCTCCCCTGGCTGCGTTCCCGCGACGTCTCGCTGCTCGCGAGCGATGCTGTGAACGACGTGCAGCCGTCGGGCGTCCAGGGAATCAACCGGCCGATTCACCAGGTGACGCAGGTGAACATGGGCCTGCCGATCGTGGACAACGCGTACCTCGAGGACGCAGCGGCCGAGGCCGCACGCCTGAAGCGCTGGGAGTTCATGTTCACCCTGCACATCTTCCAGATACAGGGTGGGACCGCATCGCCGTTCAACGCGCTGGCGACGTTCTAGCCGAGCGTCGGGAGAGGATCAGGAGGACTTCGCCGAGAGCGCGACCTCTTTCGACGGTATCAGGGATGCTTCGAGGGCGAGCGGTGTGGGCGGCAGTGGCGCTACTCGGCGCCGCGGGTCTGGCGGCCCCTGTGATCACGCGCTTCACCGCGGAGCCCCACCCGTCCTCTGAGAGCGCAGCCGAGCCACCGGTGGACGCCGTGCGGCGGGCGCTCTTCGCCGAACTGCAACCGGTAACTGTCAGGAACTGCGAGATGCAGCGGTTCGGTGAAACGCACGACGGTGGGTACCTGCTGTGCGGAAACCTGCTCGCCCGGGTCGCAGCCGGCTATTCATACGGAATCTCCGGATACGATGGGTGGGGCTGCGACGTCGCGACGCGGCTCCAGGTGCCGGTGTATCGGTACGACTGCTTCGACACCCGCCAGCCGGCGTGTGCCGCTGACACGACCATGCATCCCGAGTGCATCGGCGCCTCTCCATCGGTCATCGAAGGGCGTCCTTTCGACACGCTCGAGCGCCAGATCGCGGCGACTGGCCACGCGCGCAGCCGCGTGGTCGTCAAGATCGACGTCGAGGGCGCCGAGTGGGACGTGTTTCTCGGCGCTTCCAACCGCGTGCTCGAACGCATCGACCAGATGGCCGTGGAATTCCACCTGGTGAACGATCCGAAGTACGTGGACGCCATACGGCGCCTGAAGCAGTTTTTCTACGTGGCCAACTTCCACATCAACAACCACAGCTGCCAGTCAGGACTTGGGCCATTCCCGGCGTGGGCCTACGAGGTGCTCTTCGTCGCCAAGCGGCTCGCGGAGGTCGATCCTTCGGCGCCTCCGCGTGCGCCGTTCCACCCACTCGATGCGCCAAACACGCTGGCAGTGCCCGATTGCCAGCCGACGCCCTGACCGGGCGGCCTGCCGATCATCACGGGCGGGGCGGCGTCGCCGTTCAACGCGCTCGCAACATTCTAGAGCGCTCGTCACAATCGTGTCGCACGTCGGCTAGGCCGGCGTGCCAGCCGTCCTGGCGACGCGTTTGCCAGCGAGCACCGTCTCGCTGGGGAAGAGGCGCTGGCGCCCCTTGCGCACGTTCTTGTAGTTGTCCACGAAGTCGAAGGACCCCTGGCGCAACTCGAGCACGGCGATATCGGCGGGCGCGCCGACATTCAATGTGCCTCGATCGCGGAAGACCTCGAACATGCGCGATGGCCCGAGCGTTGCGCGCGCAGTGACATCGCTGAGCGACATGCCGAAGTCGAGGAACTTCGACAGCACATTGGGAAAGTCGATCACCTGAGAGGTGCGGCCTTCCGCTGTCCAGTCCGTCGAGATCGTGTCGGGCCAGAAGCCGGCCCGCATTACCTGCTCGACCGTGTCCCATCGGAGATGCCCCGTTCGCCCATGGCCCACGTCGAACCAGACCCCTCGGCGCCGGGCTGCCAGCACCTCGGGCAGGATGCGGCCCGCGTCGTCCACGATGCTGTTGGGCGGCGGCGCAAACATGTGCGTGACGATGTCGCCGGGTTTCAGCAGGCCGACCAGCGCCGGCAGCGGCGAGACCGTCTGGCCCATGTGAATCATGACCGGCAGATCGAGCGGCGAGGCGACCTCCTGAGCGCGCCGAAGGACCAGGTAGTCGTCTCCGGCGACCTCCCGCGACAGACGTGCCTTGATTCCGGCAATCATGCCGCGATGTTTGGCGATGGCGTCCCGCGCTGCGCCAACGTCCGCCAGGTTGACATCCATGGTGTCGCCCGTTGCCAGGATGCCGGCGCGGCCGATGTTGATGAGCACCCGGCAGGGCTGCGGTGCAAGCGCGGCGAGGGCCAGCGTTTCGTGAATGCGATCCGCCCCCTGAGATCCCGCATCGACGAAACCCGTGACGCCGTCCTCGAGGCAGAGCCGCGCGCCATCCTTCGTGCGCGCGGCGTGGGAATGGATATCGAGGAGGCCAGGGACGACCATCTTTCCGCGGGCGTCGATGGTGACAGCCGCGGTGCCGGCGATCTGGGCTTCGACGGCGGCGATGCGGCCGCCGGCAACGGCGATGTCGCGCACGGCGTCGAGCCTGAGGGAAGGATCGATGACACGCCCGCCCCTGACGATGAGATCGAATGGAGCCTGCGCGGCCAGCCGATCCGGGAAACGCGTCGCGAGCGCCGCTCCCGCGGCAGCGCACAAGAACTCACGCCGGTTCAACATCGCTGGCCTCCGCGGGGAACGGGGAACGGGGAACGGGGAACGGGGAACGGGGAACGGGGAACGGGGAACGGGGAACAGCGTCGGGGACCACGAGCCCGGATCCCTAATTCCCAATTCTCAATTCAGAATTCTTAATTCCTGTTCCCCGTTCCCCGTTCCCTGTTCTCTACTTGATCGCCCCCTGGCGTTCCCAGTACAAGTGCCCGCCGGCCAGTTCGCCGTCGGCGTTCAGATTCGCCGGCCCGCCAAGCCTCAGGACGTTCCCCGTGAACTGGTAGAACCGCTTCTGCTCGCTGTAGCCACCCGGGTTCGTGGAGCCTTGCTGGCTGTGGTAGACAAACGGCGGGTTCTGGTTCTCGTAGGTCACGAACCGCCCGAAGTACCCGTTGTAGCTCCGGTAGGCCGCGAGCGACTCGGCAGGTGTCGGCTGCGCGCCCGCGTACTTCACGCGCCCCTCCCGGTTCATGAGGTGCACCATCATGTGACCCGACGGGGTGTAGATGATGTACGACGTGCCGGCCCGTGTCTCGACCTTGTTGCCGTGGAAGACCTCTTTGCCGCCCTTGGTTCGATAGCTGTCGGTATAGAGGAGTCTCCAGAACCCGATGAACTTCTTCTGCTCGGGCGTGAGCGGCGCATCGAGCATCCGGTTCCAGACGAGCCGGCGCGTCGCTTTGTCCTTGCCACCGCCATCCGCTGGTGGTGGCGTGAGAATCAGCCGCTGGCTGCCATTCGGCATCGTCACGAAGTCGTAGAAGCGCTTCACGTCCACCGCGCCGCCCGGGTTCATCTGGCCGAAGCGGTGATGCGTGACGAATTTGTCCGGCCCGCTGTCGGTAACGGCGAACGAGCCGAAGTACGCCGTGTACCCTCGGAGGGCGGCCTGCGCTTCTTCGCCAGTTGGCGGATTGGAGGTGAACCGGGCCCGGACCTTCGGCATGATGTGCACGCCCATGTGTCCGGTGTCGGAATAGATGATGTAGCCGTTGGAGTTGTAGTTCGGTGTCGGCGCCCACTGCCCGGTCGCGGGGTCTTTGACTTCGACCGTGACGAGCTCGTAGGTCCCGACGAATCTCGCGCGATCGGCCATGGACGCAGGTGCCGCCCCCTGGTCGGCGGCAAGGCGCCGGCCGAGCACGGCCGGCACGAGCGCAAGGACCGCAACCGTCAGGATCGCCGTCAGGCTCCGTGGCACGTAGCTCATCCCGTCCCCCTTCGTGCGCGTGTGCGCTGTGACTAAGTTCGACCGGTCTTCAAGTGGGCGAAGCATACCAGTGTTCCGGCCCCCCCGATCCCCGTTCCCCGTTCCCTGTTCCCTGTTCCCCGTCTAATACCGCCGCTTCTGCTGCCGGATGATGTCGAACTTCGCGGTATCCGCGATGGCCATGACCGCCATGACGCCGGCCTGCACGGGATCGGACACGACGAGGTCGGCCACGTCGGGGACGCTGCCGGCCTGGTTCAACGAGATCACCAGGAGCCCTTTCGCGCGCACTTCCTCGACCGCATTCGAGATGTCGCCGCCCATGAGTGAGCCGGCCAGGACGAGCAGCCTGACGCGGGGGAGCCGTACGACCGCCCGCACGGCGCTGGCCAGGTTCTCTTCGCCGACGAGCGGGATGGTGTCGACTGAGATCCGCTCGCCGCGGATGTTGTGACGGTCGGCCTCCGCGATGGCGCCAAGCGCGACCTGGCCGACTTGCGCCCCGCCGCCCATGATGATGATGCGCTTGCCGTAGATCTTCGAGAACGACGGGGTCAGCTCGACCCCCGACACGCCAGGGACGCCGCGCAGCTCGGCCACCAGGGCCTCAGTCTCGCCCTCCACCGTGAATTCGAAGTAGATTTCGGAGTGCCGATCGGGATGATGCGCGATGTCCACTGATGTGATGTTCGCCTGACGGTCGGCGAGGACCTTGGTCAGACCAAAGAGGATGCCCGGTTGGTCTGATACGGTGATGAGTACGGCGAAGGCGGCCATCAGGGGAATGTAGCACAGCGGTTCTCAGAGAACGGAGAACAGAGGAGAACAGGGAACGGGGAACGGGGAACAGGGACGGGGAACGGGACGATGCATGTGATTCTGGCGCTTCTTATGGCGGTAGTTCAGGCAGTTTCGGGAAGCTGGCTCGACAAGCCGCTGACGGCCTGGAACGTCGCCGGCGCCGCGCTGCCAAAGCCGCCGGCTCGCGCTGCGACGGACAACGGCCGTATCGAGTCGCGCGACGAGCTCGTCAAACGCTGCGACCTGAAGGTCGATCGCGGAACTCCCGAAGCCCGTGCGATCGCAGAGGCGGGGTGGGTGCCTTTTCTCCACTTCGATCAGGAACTGACGCAGGGCGACGTGACGATCCTCGACGGCATGGCAGGTGCGGACGGCATGTGCCGGCCGCTGGATTTTCACGTCTTCGTGTTCGTCGCCGGCCGCTTCGCCGGGACGCTGTCGCCCGCCCCGATGTCCTCGCGCCTGGATGGCGCAGCGAGCGTCGTCCGCCTCCGGCCGGCAGACACCATCACCGCCGAGTTCCAACGGTACACGAGCACCGACGCACTCTGCTGCCCATCGTCCCGTGTGACGGTCACCTACACCGTTGACCGTAGCGGGAAAGCGCCGATCGTGAAGGCGACGGAAGTGCGGACGACACGACAGTTGTAGGGAACAGGGAACAGGGAACGGGGAACGGGGAACGGGGAACGGGGAACGGGGAACGGGGAACAGGGGATTAAGGGACCGGCGGGACGAAGCCCTTCCCTGAACCGATCCTCGACTCGAGGGCATTCCGGAGGCCATGGAGAAGCCGGGCGACTGCGTTCACATCGTCTGTCAGGCGCCTCTTCTCATCCGACGCGAGATAACCCAGGCGCTCTGCAATCTCGAGCAGCGTTTCGACTTCCCCCTGCGAGCCCAGCGCGATGTTGACGTGATTCAAGAACGCTCTGGTCGTTCGTCGGCTGTGCCCTTCCGCCACGTTTGCGGCTATCGAGACCGCTGCGCGCCGGAGTTGTGCGGTGATGCCGTAAAGCTCGGATTTCGGAAAGAGCATCGTGGCGCGGTAGCAGTGCTCGACTAGCACGATCGCGCGCCGCCATGCTTCAAGCTCGCGAAATCCTGTGGAGGCCATTCGGCCAGAACCAGAGTGCATGGCGGATGCCGCAACAAGTCCCTGTTTTTCTGGGAAAGACGCGAGCCGGTGGCAGTTTCTTCATGGGGGCGCTAAAGTCACGCACCATCTATTGCACGCGCTTTTGACCCGCCCCGTTCCCTGTTCCCCGTTCCCCGTTCCCTGTTCCCTGTTCTCTACGGCGTCACCGTAAACATCTGAAACGCCGCCCAGTAGTACGGCTTGCTGTAGCTGGCGCTGGTCTTCATCAGGGCGAGCTTGGCGTTGCGCAGTGCGCGGGCGGGCGGCTCGCCGGCGGCGATGCCCTCGTAGAAACGATCCATCAGCGTGGCGGTGGACCTGTCGTCCACGTCCCAGAGTCCCGCCACCACGCGGCGGGAGCCGGCGCGCAGGAAGGCCCAGGCGAACCCGATCAGGCCTTCGCCCGAGTAGGCCCGCTCTCCCGCACTGCGGCAGGCCGAAATCGTCACGAGCTCCGCGCTGAGCGGCGACCGGGACGATGCGGCGGCGATGTCGCGGGCATACAGCTTGTACGCGTTGTCGGGGCCCGAGAGGATCACGGCCGAGTCGAGCGGGCTGTCGGTGTTGGCGGTCGCGTGGGCCGTGAAATGGATCATCGCGTAGCGTTCGGCTCCCGCGTCCGCGTAGGCCATGGGGCTGGCCCCGTCGCTCCGGAACGCCGTGACGCGATCGCCGGGGAAGTGTCGTGCGATGGCATCCATTTCGGCAGGCGCGTAGGCGAGCGCCGGGAACTCGGGCTCACGAGGCCGCGGGTTGCCGATGAGGAGGACGCGGCGTTCGGCCTCCGTCGGCTTGCCTGGCGCGCTGAGAAGGGAGAGCGCCGGCGCGACCTGGATCTCCAGGTCCTCGACGAGGAAGTGGTCGCGCGTGTTGCTGGCGGTGCGGACCGGCAGCGTTTCGAAGTTCAGCCGGTGCAGCGCGCCGTCCGGCGCAATCACCACCTTGCTGCCGGTGGGCACCCACCGCGCGATGGGCTCGAGCAAGATGGCATACAGGCGATCACCGGCTGTTCCGGCAGTGGCGATCACGTCGGCGGTCGAGCTCTCGATGGACCGTTGATGCTCGCGAACGAGGACCTCGATGTCTTTTGCCGGCGGCAGCATGACGTGGCGCACCTGGTCGGCAGATACCAGCCACAGGTGCGATCGGTTCGGCGTCAACCAGTAGGACAAGAGCACGGCTCCCGACTGGCGGGCCAGGCGCTGCAGCCCCGCGATGCTGGTGCGCAGGGCGGGCGCCGCCACGTTCTGCCGCTCGGCGAGGACGCGGCCCCGGCTCGAGTCGGCCACCTCGAGAGCGCGTTCGACCTCTCCCTCGTCAACGAGCGCTCCGACATAGACCTGATAGAAGCCGATCAACCGTGTCAGGAACGACAGCTTGTATTCGGTCTTCAGGAGGTCTGATCGGGTGGTTTCGATCACGCGGAGCGCTTTCTCGAAATTCTCTCGCGCGCGCTCCGGCTGCCGCCTGGTGAGGGCCAGGCGGGCGAGGGCGTCGTGCCCGGACCATTGAATGGCCGGGTCCGAGGCCGCCGTCGTAAGCGCCTGCCCGAACAGGTCCGCGGCCGCGTCGAGTTTCTGGCGGCCGGCCGCGATGTACCCCTCGTGCAGCAGGTCGTAGGCGCGCTTGTCGGGTCGATCGGGTGGATTGAGCGACTGCGCCAGGACGTTGTACTTCGCGGCTTCATCCCATCGTTCGCGGCCCAGATACGTGTTCGCGAGGTTTCGCGCCCAGACGGCCGCATCGGCATTGAGGCCGGCCTTGGTGGCAATCGCCAGCGCGCGGTCGAGATACGACACGGCCAGGTCGAACTCGTTCATCAGGCTGTAGGTGCTGCCGAGTTCGCCGAGGGCCTGCTGGAGCTCCCGGACGCGATCCGTGCGCTCGTGCTGCGCGACGGCCCGCCGCTGGAGCGTTACGGCTCGATCGAACTCACCGAGGCGCGTGTGGCAGATGCCCGCGTTATTCAGTGCGAGCGCGTAGGCTGACGTGGATTCGATATCGGTCAGCTCCAAGGCCTGCTCGAACCACGCGAGCGCTGCGTCGCAGCGGACCCGGACGACTTGACCCATGCCGAGGTTGATGAGCGCCAGCGCCTGCCTGTACGGATCGCCTGCCTGCGCGGTCTCCTTGACGACTATCTGAAGACGCCGCTCGGCTTCCGCCCACTGTCCCAGGCGCAGCCGGATCTGGCCACCGAGGATCTCGGTGTCAAGGTCCAGCGCTTTGTCGTTGTGTGGGGTTTCCGCGGCCTCGCTGAGCAGTTCCAGGCCGCGCTGCAGCTGACCGCGATCCACGGCGGCCCTGGCCTGCACGTACAGGCGACGCGTGCGTACGTCGTTCAACGCTGCGCCAGGTGGAATGTCCGCCGCGAGCAGGTCGTCGGCCGCGGTGCCATCGAGGCGTGCGAGTGCGATTTCGGCCTGGAGCAACCGGAAACGCCAGCGCCACGCTTCGTCATCGTCCGCGTCGCGCGCGTGCTGCTCGGCGATCCCGGCTGCGACAACGAGCTGGCCCTGCCGGAGCGCTGTGGTGGCCTCGTCGAACGCCTCGCGCCGGGCCTCGGTGGCGTTCGTGCAACCCGCCAGCGCGAGCAGGTACGCGAAGACGATGACGGCCCGGAAACGGAGGAGGTTCGGCACCCTCGCCATACCCGCTCCGGCCGCGATCAGGGAGCCCAGCCGCCGTTCATGTCGATGTCGCCGCCGCCGCCACTGCCGCCATCAGGTGATCCGAGCTCGGCTCTGAAGAGCGTGATCCGCCGTGAGACGTCGGTGAGGATGATCTCGCCGATGTAGAACGTGCCCAGGTCGTCAACGATGATCGCGTTGCCGTCGATCCGCGAGCCCGCCGGCGCCTGCCCGCTCCAGCGCATCTCCTTGACGATCGTCCCGTAGATGGCGCCATTTTTTTCCCACAACGGGGGCATCCTCGGAGCCGTCTTCCGATGTGCGGCGATGCCACTGCGGACCTTCGACCAGGTGTCGTTCTTCTGGAAAAAGTCGGTGTTGAACTCGACCGTAATCCCGGCGCTGTCCACGGCCAGGCCTTCGAGGGTGGCGCGCACGACCGGGATGCCGGGCTCGGACCCGCCGCGCGGACTGTGGCCTTCGACGGCGAGAGTCCCCACCGCGAACGCGAAGGAGTGGTTGCGCCGGATCGCGAAATCCCGCAGCTCCGCGCCGGCCCTGGTCGTGGTCGGCAGCGAATCCTCGCGGATCTTGCGGCGGTTGTCGGTCCACGCCTTGGCGCGATCGAGGTCGTCGATCCGGCCCTCGGCAGTCGTGGATGTCGAACCGATCGTCACAAAGCCGTTGCCGTAGTCCACGCGTCCGGTGGCCGACCGTGAGACGCCGCCGGCGACCGACAGGCAACTGCCGGCGACGCCCATCGCGATATGTTCCGGGCGATAGATCGAGCCGGTGAACGCTGACACGTTCCCGCGAAACACGTATCGCCGCTCTGGATTGCGCGGTTGTCCCGCCATGGGCGCCCAGCCGCCGTTCATGTCGATGACGTCGCCGGCGCCTGCGCGTACGGGCTTGTGGCTCTTCTTCGGGGCTTTCTTCTTCGCTGGGGCTTTCTTGACAGGCTTCTTTTTTTTCTTCGTCATCGTGTGTTCGCTGCGAAGCGATACTCCCCGATCGCCTGGCCCGTGCTGTCCGCGACCGTGAGCAGGTAGCGGCCAGGGGCCTTCAGAGACGCGCCAGGCACCAGCAGGAAGAGTGGCGCCCCTGCTTCAGGGGCGGGCGCGCGGCCCGAGAGAATGCTCGGTCCGTCGATCGTCCGCAAATCATATGACAGTTCGGCGGCCGGTCGATCGCTGTTTGCAGCCATGTTTACGTCGACGGCGAGTGCGACCGGCTTGTCGGCATCGACAACCACTACCGGTTCCGCGCCACGCGTGGCCGGCCTGAGTGTCACGGGCGAGAGCGCCTGCGGCTCGAATGCCGACTGGCGGACCGTGCCCATGAAGAGCGCCTGGTAGCCCGAGATGAGCGCAAGCGTGGCGGCGGCGGCCCACGGAACGAACGTTGAGAGGCGTCGCGGTGCCGGCTTTGCCTTGAAAGCCACTACGGTCGAGCTTGCCGCAGTCCTGGCGGCGCTCTGGCCAACCATGCCGGCCCTGGCGCCCTCGCGGAGGTACGCGCCCGCCCGGACATCCTCGGCGCACTCGGTGCAGTCGAAGAAGTGGTCCTCGAACGCGTGGCGCTCGAGCTCGGTCATCTCCTCCAGCAGGTACCGTTCGGAGGCGAGCGTGGTGACGGCTTCTTGGTGCGTCATCGGATCACCCCTGCTCGACGAACTGATCCCTGAAGCGCGCCTTGGCGCGGTGGAGCAGCACTCTGAGGTAGTTCCGGTCCACGTTCAGCTCTCTGCAAATCTCGTCCTTGTCCCGCTCCTCGAAGAAGAGCCACCTGATGAGGTCCCGTTCCTTCTCCGGCAGCGCAGCGAGCGCCTGGCGCACCCGAGCGCTCTGCTCGCTGGCCATCAACGTCGTTTCGACGCCGTTCTGCCCCTCGTCGGAGATCTCCACATCCTCTTCCATCTGTGCCGCGCGCCCCTCGGAGCGATACAGTTCGAAGAGCACGTTGTTGCAGACACCGTTGACAAAGGCGCCGAGGCTTTCGGCGCTGGCCAGGCCCTTCTTCTGTTTGAGGGTCGTGAGCACGCGCAGGAAGGTTTCCTGCTTGGCGTCCTCGACCAGTGCCGGCGATCGCAGGCGGGATCGAAGCTTCAGCGAGAGCAGATCGCCGAAGTACTTCGTGAAATGACGCTCGGTTTCCGGGTCTTCCGCAATCAACCGTTCCACATACGGTCGATCGAATTCGTATCGGGGCAGTAATGCCAAGCTGGGTCATCGTAGTATTGCGGGAGGGGGCGCGCAACCGCCGGCGTTTGCCGGTCTTCACGGTTTTTCGCCTCCGACCTCTGCCGTTCTCCCGTCTCCACCTAGGTGGTGCACCAGTGGAGCCGTTCGTTTCACGTCCATTCCACGTTTGTAACGAATGAGCGTGACCGGTCACCAGTCCGGTGAACGCGAAATTCCGGAACCGGGGTCTAACGCTCCGAACCGCCGGACGAGGAGAGCACGGCAATGGATATGGTAAGCAGCAACGAGCACGTCATTGTCAGAGGTGACGCGATGATGCCCCTGGAGTACTTCGACTTCGAGTTCTCGGAACCCACGATGCGGCACTGGCTCGAGGCCCGGGATCGCTGCCCGAACCTCCTCATTCAGTGCACGCCCGGTTCCGAAGATCGGGTCACCGCCAAGGTGCGCCAGTGGTGCGGCAACACCCCCCACGTCTGCAACATGCCCGGGCCGCTCCGGCTGCCGGTGGAGCCACAGGGCACGCTCGTCCTGAACGATGCGGCCGACATGAACCTTGGCCAGCAGCTCGTGCTCCACGACTGGATGACCGAGGCGCGCGGCGCCCGCGTCATCTCCGTCACCTCCGCCCATCTGCCGACGCTCGTCGCGGAAGGCCGGTTCCTGGAGGCGCTGTTCTACCGCCTCAACATCGTCTGGGTCGACGCTCGCGAAAAGCGGCGCGCGCCCAAGTGGATGCCGCGCCTGGTGCTCCAGTAGCCCCGACGGGCCTCGCTGTTCGGTCCACCCGGCGCCTCCCTATGGCAGAATGAAAGCTCAACTGTCTGGGAGGCGCACATGGGACTGATGGACTTCATCAAGGGCGAGCTCATTGAGATCATCGAGTGGACCGATGACTCGCGCGACACGTTGTCGTTCCGTTTCCCGGACCAGGACAAGGAAATCAAGCGCGGCGCCCAGCTCATCGTCCGCGAATCGCAGGCCGCGCAGTTCGTCTACCTTGGCCAGTACGGCGATCTGTTCGGCCCCGGCAAGCACACGCTGACCACCGACAACATCCCCGTCCTCTCCACGCTGCAGGGCTGGAAGTACGGCTTCGAGACACCCTTCAAGGCCGACGTCTACTTCGTGACGACGAGGCTCTTCACCGGCAACAAGTGGGGCACGTCGAACCCCGTGATGGTCCGCGACCAGGACTTCGGCATCGTGCGGCTGCGCGCCTTCGGCACGTACGACTTCCGGATCGTCGACATCCCGCGCTTTCTCAAGGAAGTGGCGGGGACCGATCACCATTTCCGCCTGGACGAGTTTGCCGACGCCATGCGGTCGCGCCTGGTCAGCGTCTTCAGCGAAGCGCTTGCGAGCAGCAAGGTGCCCGCGCTGGACGTCGCGACCCGCTACAGCGAGCTCGGAAGCGCCCTGCTTCCGCTCATCAACCCCGTGCTCAACGAGAAGTACGGGCTCGAAATGTCCAGCTTCATCCTCGAGAACGTGTCGGTGCCGCCGGAGGTCGAAGCGGCCATCGACAAGCGTTCGGGCATGGCGGCGGTGGGCAACCTCAACGACTACGTGAAATACCAGATGGCCCAGGGCTTCGAGAAGGGTGGTTCGGGCGCGGGCGGCGTGGGCGCTGAGATCGCGGTAGGCCTGGCGATGGCCGGCCAGATGCTGAATCAGCCCGGGGGCATCACCGCTCAGACGACCCCGGCTGCCGGAGCGGCGCCGGTCGTTGGCCTGCCCGAGATGCTCAGCCCGGCCGACGCGGCCAAGGCGCTGGGCGTCAGCGAAGCGGACGTCATGGCGAGCCTCGAAGCCGGCGATCTGAAGGGCAAGAGAATCGGCACGCAGTGGCGCATCACGCGCTCGCAGCTGCAGCAGTTCCTCCAGTAGCACACCGGGAATCCTCGTGAGTCCGGAGGACAAGGCGACAGCGGCTCCGGCCGAGCCCGCGGTCTCGACGGCCCGGCAGAAGTTCAGCTGCCCGGCGTGCGGCGCCGAAGCGCACTGGAATCCTGCGCGGCAGGCGCTTGTGTGCCCATTCTGCGGGACGGTTTCACCGCTCGCCCTGCGGGCTCGCGCGGCCGACACAGTGATCGCGGAGCACGATCTGCTCGCGGCGTTGGCCGCGGCGCCGCAGGTGGCGCTCGGCTGGCAGGCCGCCAAGACCTCGGTCCGATGCCAGAGCTGTCAGGCGGTCTCGGTGTTCGACGAGGGCAAGGTCGGGCAGCGCTGCGACTTCTGCGGGTCAGCGCAGCTCGTGCCGTACGAGCAGGTCGCGGATCCGTTCCGTCCCGAGTCGCTGCTGCCGTTCAAGGTGTCCGAGCCGCAGGCCCGCGAGCTCGTGCGCGCCTGGTACGGCCGGCAATGGTTGGCGCCGAACAAGCTCCGTCTGAAGGCGCTCACGGACACGGTGCACGGCGTCTACCTGCCGTACTGGACGTTCGATGCGCACGTGGACGCGCGGTGGACGGCGGACTCTGGCGAGTACTACTACGTGGGGTCGGGCAAGAACCGGCAGCGGCGTGTGAGGTGGACACCGGCCTCGGGCGCGTTGACCCACACTTTCGACGACGAACTGGTGCAGGCGTCGAAGGGTGTGCACACCAGCCTGCTTCGGGGCGTCGAGCCGTTCCCGACCGACACGCTGATTCCCTACGATCCGGGATACCTCGCGGGCTGGACCGTCGAGCGCTATCAAATCGACTTGCCGAGCGCCGCAGCCGATGCCAAGCGCGCCATGAACGCCACCATCGAGCGGTTGTGCGCGAACCAGGTCCCGGGCGACACCCACCGCAACCTCGACGTGCGCGCGGCCTACACGGGCGAACGCTTCAAGCACGTGCTCGTGCCCGTGTGGCTCGTCACCTACGACTTTCACGCGAAGTCGTATCAGGTGGTGGCCAACGGCGTCACGGGCCAGGTGGCGGGCGAGCGTCCGTGGAGCTGGATCAAGATTGCGCTCCTCATCCTGGCGGTCTTGATAGTCGCGTATGTCGTCTACTCGTAGCCACTGAGAGCGTCCAACGCACGGGCCGGCCTCGGTCCATGGCAGGCCGTTGAGCAAGCCCGCGCCTGCCGCCATTGCCAGCGATCGACCCGTCTAAACAGTTGGCAGCATAGGACTTTACCGAGAGCGCGAGCGGCAGGCGTGTGTAAACTCGGTTGCCGGTAGCTGGATTTGGGTACTTGACGCTGCACACCACGAGTCCACAATGGAGTTGCACTCTTCCCTTGCGAGCGGGTGAGCTGGCGGGGACGGCAATTTGACGTGGCATTGCGTCCCTGGGCTGCAGGCGGGATGACGGTTGCTTGGAGAGGTACCGATGAAATCGAGTTCCAACCAGTCTCTGCGCGATGTCTTTGTCGCGACAGCAGTCATGACGTTGATGGCAGCCGGGACGAGCGATGCGCAGACCGCGCAGGCGCAGGTCACGTTTACGAAGGACGTTGCCCCGATCTTCCAGGAAAAGTGCGAGGCTTGTCACCGGCCTGATTCGATTGCGCCGATGTCGCTGCGGACGTTTGAGGAAGCGAGGCCGTGGGCCCGCGCGATCCGCGCGCGCGTCGAAGCGCGCCAGATGCCGCCCTGGCACATCGACAGGACGGTCGGGATCCAGCACTTCAAGAACGACCGCTCGCTGAGCGACGCTCAGCTGGCGACGGTGCTCGCGTGGGTCGATCAGGGCGCAGTGAGAGGCGATCTCAAGGATATGCCGGCAGCCATCCAGTGGCCGGAAGGCCAGGGCTGGAACTATGCCGCCAGGTTCGGGCAGACCGAGCCGGACCTCATCATCCGCAACCAACCGTGGACGATGAAGTCCGGAGACGGAAACACCTGGTTCAAGCGGCTGGTCGAAACCGGCGTGACCGAACCGCGCTGGGTGCGGGCGATCGAAGTGCGGCCGGGCACGGTGAAAGGCCGGAAGATCACGCACCACGCGAACGTCGAGATCGACCAGCTCGAAGCTGACGGCACGTTTACGTCCGGCCGGTTCATGGAGTGGGCCGTGGGCAAAGAGGGCGAACTGATGCGGCCCGACAGCGGCAGGTTGCTCATGCCCAACTCGCGCGTCGCGTTTGACGTGCACTACGCCAGCACCAACGAGGACGTGACCGACGCGGTGGAAATGGGTGTGTACTTCTACCCGAAAGGGCAGGAGCCGAAGTACCGGCAGAACCTCATCAGCGTCGGCAGCTCCGGCGAGAACCTCGACATTCCCCCGAACTCCATCTCCTCGTCGCAGGGATTCTTCGTGCTCCCGCGGGCCGCACGGATCGAGAGCTTCCAGCCCCACATGCACCTGCGCGGCAAGGGGCAGGCGCTCGAGGCGATTCTGCCGACGGGGCAGACCGTGGTGATCAGCAGCGTCAACGACTTCAACTTCAACTGGCACAACTCCTACATCTACGCCGACGACGTGGCGCCGCTGCTGCCCAAGGGCACGGTTCTCAAGGTCACCTCGTGGCACGACAACACCGCGGCGAATAAGGCGAACCCCGATCCCGATGTCTGGGTCGGCTACGGCGACCGCACGGTTGACGAGATGAATCACGTGTGGATCAGCATCACCTACATGGACGAGCCCGACTATCTCGCCGAGGTCCAGGCCCGTCGCGGCAAGCTGACACAGCAGCAGCCTTAACGGGTGGCGTGCTGGTTCGTAGAGGGACATGTGAGATGACAGTCCGGTACACCAAGCGCGTCGCCCTCACGGCGGCGGTCTGGAGCTGGCTGGCGATGGGCACGTCGGCCCAGGGCCCCAAGTTCCCGCTGCCGCTGGAGCCGGTTGGCAACGCTGACGAGGCCATTTTCCCTGCGTATGAGGGCTGGGGCGAGGCCTCGGACGGCAGCGCCTACTACATCGTCCTCGGGTACAAGAACCGGAACCGCACGCAGACGGTGGAAATACCGATCGGCCCCAACAACAAGATCGAGCCTGGTGGTCCCGACTACGGCCAGCCCACGGTATTCGAGCCCGGGCGTCAGACGACGGTGTTCGCGATCAAGGTCCCGAAAGACTTCGCCAAGAAGAAGCTCACGTGGACGCTAGTGGCCAACGGTCAACCGGCCGTGGTGACGTTCTACTTGAACCCCGAGTACAAGATGAACCTGTACCGGGAGGAAGCCAACGGCAACGACTCACCGAAGATGAGGTTCAGTCCGGACGGCCCGATGCTGAGCGGGCCTGCCGTTGGGTTCGCGCAGACGCTGACCGGAGCGGTAGGCCAGCCGGTGCCACTCAAGCTGTGGGCGTCGGATTCGCCGCCGACCGAGAAGAATTGGGAATCTGTCATCTCATCCCGCGGCCGAAAGCCAGCAGTTGTCACCCCGTCCCAGGTGGCTGTCGTGGACGGCCGCGTGATCGGTGCGCCGGCGGCGCGGGGAAGGGGAGAAAACAGCGAAGCTCCACCAGACATCAGCGTCGTCTGGACGAAGCTGCGCGGGCCGGGCACGGTGACGATGAATCCGCCGCGAGTGCCGATCGTCACGAAGGGCAACCCCGACACGGTCGTTGAAGCGACTGCCACCGCGACGTTCTCGGCGCCGGGCGAGTACGTTCTGCGCGCAGAGCCAGTCGAAATCGAGGACGGGTTCGATGGCCTGTGCTGCTTCAGCTTCGCGAACGTGAAGGTGATCGTGAAGTAGGCGGCTGCGGCTGGTCTTCAGTTAACGGCAGGCCTCGGCGATCTGCCATGCCGAGAGCAGGTTCAATCTGGCCCCATCCGGGGTCTGAATCAGTAGTCCCTTTACACCCACGGTCCGCCCCTCACGCAGCACTCCCGTCGCATTGGCGGTCAGCCCCGTGGTGAAGAGCCGCCGCTGACCCTGCTCGAGTAAGTCGTCCGCAGAGACGAAGTCGGCCGTGCCGACCAGGTCGAACGAGCGCCGTCCTCCCGGACGGGTGCTTGCGGCCTCAATCTCGCTTTCGTCTGCGTGCACCACAGTCGACTGCGAGGGATCGGATGCTCGGATCAGCTGCCACCGGCCGGCCGTTTTCGTCAGGCACCCGGTGGTTGTCACGAGGGGAAGCGGCCGCGAAACGGTTCCCGTCGGTCCGGCAGTCGTTTCGAACCTGTCGAAGGCCATGTCCACAAAACCGTTGAACATCTCGTCCCAGCTCTGCTCGGACCATTGGACCAGCTTGCCGGGGCTCGGATTCCATCGATTCTTCGCGGAGTTGTCGTAGCGCCCGATGACCTTGATCGTGCTTCCCGCCGGGACGCGGACCGGTTCCGCGAACTCATAGATTAGCTGCCAATTGAAGTCGAACTTCGGCACGCTCAGGATCGTGTCTTCCCGTCCGTCCGGGTACGTCAGGACGTAAGTCATGCTCTGGAGCCGCAAGTGCCCATGAGGGTACGCGAGATACACGGTCGCGTCCTCCTGGAAAGGCGTGATCGCTGTGATCTTCCAGTTCTCGGCGTGCGGCGGAATTGGTGGAGTCATGACACGCTGGCGCATACATGGCCGGCCGTCACACGTGCCGGCTATGTCCACGATTGCAGCGTGCCCAGGATTGGTGGTGACTCCAGCTGGCAGGACGATCTCGACGCCGTTGACGATGTGAAAATCGCCGATGCGAAGTGTGATGGCCTCGCGCATGGGGGGCACAGGATGGAGCCAGAGCCCGGCACGATGGCGATCCGTTTCCGGTCGTCCTGAAGGCGTGTAGTGGACGCTCCACTCCACGTGGTGTTCAGCCCGCAGCCGCTTCCCGACGCCGGGCGGATAGCGGGCGAACCCGTTGCCGCCAGGGAAGTAGAAGATCAGATGCGATGCGCCCGCGCTCGAGAAGGCTTCGGCCTCGCTGAGGGGCGGGGGCACGTCGCGGGCGACGGCTGCCAAATCCGTGACCAGCGGGACCCCCTCGAGTCGTGGTCCTCCCGGCCACGGCTCTGCAATGCCCAGTGTCACGCCGGCGGGCAGGCGGCGCATCGACAACGAGGAGTGGTGGGTCGCGGCGAGATTGCCCGGCGCCAATTGAATGGCCTCGATGAAGTGACTCCCTGGCGCGAGGGGCGCCTTCGAGTACACGCTCATGGTGGAGAGCTGCCCTTTCGCCGGAATGCTGACCTCGGTCGGCATCTCGAGCACGACGTCCGGTGGGCGGCCGCTTGGATGGCTCCAGCCGTCCGCGAAGCGCGGTGGCGATGGGGCAGTCCCGGCGCCCTCGACCGCGCCGGCATCGACCCACGCGACAATCGCAGCGATCTCCCCTGCGGTGAGCGATGGATCGTTGCGGAACAATCCGAACCGAGGGTCGGCCGACCACGGCGGCATCTCCCGCGCCAGCACCTTCTTCCTGATGGCGTTCGCCCACGGCCTGACGTCGGCATAGGACAACAACGACATGGGCCCTGCCTGCTGCGGTCGATGACAGTTGGCGCACGCACGGAAGACGATGGGTGCGATGTCCCGATTAAACGTGGGAGCGGCACTCGCCTGCCCGGCAGCCGGTTGCTGCACCGCGACCCACACGGCGAGCGGCAGCACGATCGACACGCCAAGCGGCGTTTTCACGGATTGCCTCGTCCGGTCCTTGTCACGATGACGATGTCGAAGCCACGTTGAACGTTGCCGTCATCCATGCCCAGAAGCGTTGTTCCGCCGCACTATGTCCGCGCGGCCCGGCCGCCAGGTGGCGTGCGGCGTCGAGGTCTCCCGCCATGCACAGAGCGTAGACTCTCAGCGGCCTGACGGAGGGTTCCGCGAATCCGAGCCGCTCGGCTTTGGCAAGACTGGTCGCCGCTCCCCGATAGTTGCGGATCGCCAGGGCGCGCAGGCCATTGGCGAATGCGACCGCTCCACCCGGCTGATCATCGTCTGCACGTTCGGCGATGCGCTGTACGGCGTCATTGCTGCCGAGCAGCCACAGCGGCAGCCTCCTGAGATCGGTACGCGTCAAGAGCTCATGCAACTGCGTGATGTCGCGGAGCGGATCGGCTCCCGCCAACATGACATGGTTCACGAGGTCCTGCTGCTCGAAGTATGGCAGGGTGTCCTGCTTGAGCCGCTGTGAAAAACGCGTATCGACAAAAGGGGAGCGTGCGAATCGATCGCGAGCGCGGCCGGCATCGATCACCTCGCGGAAGAGCTCAGGGTCGTTGCCGATGAAACGTCGCTGGGGATCTCCTCCGGCGGGCCGCCCCGTTCGCATGAGCCTCTGCGGATAATCGTCGGTGAGGGCGTCGACGCCAGTCGTGAGCATATCGAGGAACGGCGCGTCGCCCAGGAACGTCGCTCCTACCTGCTCGGGGACCTCGAAGCCCACCTCCCGTAAGAGGCGCCCAGTCACCGGATGAGCCCAGTGTGTCGCAGAGACCTCCGCCGCTGCCGTTCCGGGGCGGGCACTCCGGCTGCCCACGAGCATCCAGTCGAACAATGCGCCATTCCAGAGAGAGCAGTCGGCGAAGATGTCGCAGAACGCGCGAATGATGGGAGCGACGTCGGTACTCCCCGTGACGCGCGACCGGGAGCCAGTTACGTGGCCAGGCCCTCGTCGGCGAGGCGATCGTACATGAGTTGGAAGTACTCGCGCGTGTACAGGTTGACTGCCCCAGGCGTGAGAGGCGGCGGAGGCTCGCCGGTGATGAGATCGAATCGTTGTGTGGTTGTCGCCAGGAACACCCGTCCGTCTTCGACGTGCGTGCGGACCCGCGGATCCCTGAGTGGATGCGCATCCTGAGAGTAGACGCGATCGCTCATGGCGATGACGTCTGGTGAGATCTCGACCACGTCGATCGAGCGCGCCGATTCCAGGCTGACGGCGGCGCCAGCCGTGACGCCGATGCCGTAGCAGATGACGAGCACCCGCTCCAATTCACCCCTGTGGAGAAGCATCGGCCAGTACACGAACGACCGCATGTAGCGCGCACCGGAAAGGTGCGTGCCCGTCATGGAGAAGCCGTTGGTCACCAGGCGGTGATAGACCGGCTCGTCGAGCCATGATTGTTCCATCAGGAACACGGTCTCAGAGGTCCCCTCGCGCGTCGCCACGACCCGCGAGCCGTCTGCGGAATAGGGGGCGACCGCATGGCCGAAATACGAGCCATTCATCAGGCCAAACGGGAACCGTACAATCACAACGCCTACCACGAGCGCAATGACGATGTGCGTACGGCGGGCCAACTGCGAGGCGTTTTGCCATGTCGCTGCTGCTGCAAGCGCCGCAACCAAGGCGTACATGAGGCAGAGAACGAAGAACGATCCCTCCATTCCCAGGATCGGAAGGAGGAAGAAGCCCGCCGCGAGGGGGCCACACATGGCGCCGGTCGTGTTCACGAGGCTCAGCCAGCCGGCGGCTTTTGTCGCGAGGCCGACACGCGTCCCAAGCGACTGGCCGAGGAGGATGAACAGCAGGCCAGATCCCATTGCCGGCAGGAACGCGAGCGAGGCCGCAAGCAGCAGGATGCGGTCGGGGCTGGCCGTCGATCCGTCCGCAACGAGAAGCTGGTAGCCGTAGTACGCGATTGCGGCCGAAGCACCGGCGGCGAGCGCGACAGCCGGGGCCCACGTCGCTGCATCGGCCCGACGGCGTGTCCACGCCGATCCCACAAGGCCTCCGACGGCGATGGCCGACAGCACGACGGCCAGGACCAGACTGACCGCGAGGGTGGTGTTGGCGACGAACAACGACAGGAACCGCAGCCAGACGACCTCGTACGCCATCAACGCCGAGCCTGCGAGAAACGTTGACCCCAGCACCGCCGCGGTACGCTGGTCGACGGCGCCTCGAGGAGCGTTCAGAGGTTCGCGGACGCCGGTTTCGCGGGCCTGGTTTGACGATTGCCAGGCGAGCAGTGCCGCGGTGACGTTCAGCCCGGCAGCGACCCAGGCGCTGCCCGTCATGCCCAGTCCCCGGATCAGCAGAAGCTCGGCAGCGAGGACGCCTGCAACGGCGCCCAGGGTGTTCCAGCCGTAAATCCATCCGAGCGCGCTTCCGAAGGAGATGTGCCGGCGGGCGAGAGCGGCCGTCAGAGCCGGCAGCGTGGCTCCCATCGCGGTCGCCGGCAGGGCCAGGATCCCGAACGCCGTCGCCACACGGACCAGGGGCATTCGCCACGATGCGTCGCCGCTGCCGAGCCAGCCCGCGATGAGGTCGGTCGTCGCAGGCAAGACGAACGTCACTGCAAGCCCGGAGAGCGCCACGACAAGTTCGAGAACGGCGTAGGTCCCGAGCAGTGTCCCGGTCTTGTGGCCGAATCGCGCGAACAGACCGCCGCCGACAGCGAGCCCGCCCATGAAGCTCGACAACACGATGCTCGTGGACCAGACGCTGTTGCCCAGGGCGAGACCGCAACGGTGAAACCAGACCATCTGAAATACGAGGCCCGCGGCGCCCGAGCAGAAGCACGCCAGCAGAACGGCGGCGTCGTTGGACCTGCGACCGTACGTGCGGGATGGAGGAGGGCCGTCTTGCTCCTCGGAGTGACGCGTGCTGTCCAGGTGGTCTGGTTTGGGTTGCCGCGCGCGCCGTTTCGGTGTGCTCATCACGGCGAGTCGCCACAGTATAGGGCGTTGTGATCTTCGTGTCGTCTCCCCGATTCTGGGGAGCCCGATTTGGGTATTCCGCACCTCAGGTCTGCCGGATAGAGTCTCCGCGATCCGCCGCGACAGAGTTTTCGATGCTGACGCAACAAGGGAGGAACACCGATGCCGTGGAAGTATCGGAGCGGTCGCTCGCTTGCTGGAGCGTGGGTGCTTTGCCTTCTGGGGCCTCTCGATCTGTTCGCTCAGGGAGGGACCCAGGCCGCCATCTCTGGTGTCGTGCGCGACTCAACAGGAGCCGTGCTGCCGGGTGTGAGTGTCGAAGCTTCGAGTCCCGTCCTCATTGAGAAGACGCGAACTGCAGTCACCGACGACCAGGGCCTCTACCGTATCGTCGACCTGCGACCCGGAGTGTATAGCGTGACATTCACCTTGCCGGGCTTTACCACGGTTACCCGGCCCGGGGTGGAACTGACCGCGGCATTCACGGCCAACATCAACGTCGACCTGCGCGTCGGATCCCTCGAGGAGACCGTCACGGTCTCGGGGCAAAGCCCCATCGTCGACGTTCAAAACACCGTGCAGCAGCGGGCGATCACGAGCGCGGTGATCGATGCCATCCCGACCGGTCGCACGTTCCAGAGCCTGGGCGTGCTGATTCCTGGTGTCTCGCGAACGGGTGAGACCGACGTCGGCGGCACGGCAGGAGAGCGCTTCAGCGCCCTGTCGATTCACGGCAGTCGATCAGGGCAGATGCCGCTCATTTTCGACGGCATGCGCTACAACAACATGAACGGGAGCGGAGGCGGTGGGCTCACCGTGTTCATGATCAACACGGGCAGCGTCGAAGAGATGAGCGTGCAGACCGCAGGAGGCGGCGCCGAGAACCAGGTGAGCGGTGTGTTCGTCAACGTCATCCCGAAGTCCGGCGGCAACGCCTTCAGAGGATATTTCTTCGCCAACTACGCGCCAGGCGGGTGGCAGAGCGACAACCTCACCGACGAACTGGTCTCGCGCGGCCTGACAAACGTCACCACGATCGACAAGATCTGGGACGTCAACCCCGCCGCGGGCGGGCCCATTGTCAAGGACAGGCTGTGGTTCTTCACGTCGGTCCGCTACTGGGGCAACAAGACGAACGTCGAAGGCATCTGGGAAAACGCGACACTGAACACCCCGTTCTACACTCCGGATTACAACAGACCCGGGCAGAACGGTGACACCCTGAACGCGAGCGAGAACATCCGCCTGACATGGCAGGTGAACTCGAAACACCGCCTGGCCCTGTACTACGACGTGCAGCAGCGCAATGTCGATCGCCGCAATCTCAGTTCAACGACCGCGCCAGAGGCCACCGAGCGCCTCGTGACACCGCGTAACTACTTCACCCAGGTGACGTGGAACTGGCCCATCACCAATAGCCTGCTCTTCGAGGCCGGCAATACCGCCTATATCTCGAGCTTCACGGCCGACCGGCAGCCCGAAGTGTCGCCGAATACTCTGGCGTTCCTCGAACAGTCAACGGGGCTGCGCTATGCCGGGATGTCGAACCGCGCGATGTTCGAGGACATCAGTGACGCGTGGAACCAGAAGGCGACACTGACTTACGTCACTGGAGCGCACAACGTCAAGGTCGGCCTCCAGATGATCGAGGGCAACCACATCAGGAACAGTTACGTGAACCGCAACCTTTGGGCCCAGGTCCTTAACGGGGTACCTCGTTCCCTGACGGTGTGGGCCGCTCCATGGACGACGGTGGAGGAACTGGTGCCGTCTCCCTCGATTTTCGTACAGGATCAGTGGACCTTCAAGCGACTCACGATGAATCTCGGTGTCAGGTACGATTACTTGAACGCCTACGTGCCGGCTCAGAGCGCTCCCGAAATCGAGTTCGTTCCGGCGCGCGAGTTCGCCGAGGTGCGCGACGTCCCCAACTGGAGCGACGTCTCGCCGCGCTTCGGAGTCTCGTACGATGTGTTCGGCAACGGCAAGACGGCCATCAAAGCGAGTGTGAACCGGTAAGTCGAAAGCCAGACGGCGGGATTGGCGAACGTGAATAATCCGATCGTGACGTCGGTCATCAGCGCCACTCGGACGTGGACTGATCGAAACGGTGATTTCAATCCGGATTGCGACTTCCGGAACCTGGAGATCAACGGCGAGTGCGGCCGCATCAGCAACACCAACTTCGGCCAGAGCAACCCGCAGGCCACCCAGTACGACGACGACCTGCTGCGTGGTTTCGGCAAGCGGCCATATGACTGGGAAAGCATGATCAGCGTCCAGCATGAGATCGTGCCTCGGTGGGCGTTGAACGTCGGGTACTTCCGTCACTCGTTCTCTCAACACTACGTCGGCGACAATCTCGACGTGACGCCGGCCGACTTCGACGAGTTCTGCGTCAGGGTTCCCACCGATCCGCGCATGCCGGGAGGTGGCGGCAATGATGTCTGCGGCTTCTACGACGTCAAGCCGAACAAGTTCGGTCCCGTGACGCGGTTCGTCACCTTCGCCGACAACTTTGGCAAGCAGACCGAGGTCTTCAATGGTGTCGACATCAACGTGAACGGCCGGATGGCCGGAGGCACCTTCCTTCAGGGTGGCCTGAGCATCGGCCGGACGTCGACCAACAACTGCTTCGCCAACAGTCAGCCGCAGCTGGACCTCTCGCCCAGCCAGTTCCCGGGCACGACCGGCGGGGTTACCCAGTCGCGGACCGAGGAGTTCTGCAACATCACACCCTCGCTCGCGGCCGGCACGCAGGCCAAGCTGGCGGGCGTTTTCACGCTGCCGTGGAATCTGAGAACCAGCGCGACGTACCAGAATACGGCCGGGCCGGAGATCTCGGCGTCCTATGTGGCAACCAGCGCCGAAATTTCGTCGTCGCTCGGACGCCAGCTATCGGCTGGTCCGAATGCGACGGTGACCGTCAACCTGATTCCGCCCGGGGCGATGTTCGAGAAGAGGATCAACCAGTTCGATCTGCGATTCTCGAGGCTGTTTCAGCTGAACCGGACGCGGCTGCAGGCGCAATTCGACATGTACAACGCGTTCAACGCCGGCCCGGTCACGGGGCTGAATACGCGGTATGGGCCGCAGTGGCTGCGCCCGACTTCGACGCTGGCCGGTCGTGTGTTGAAGGTCGGCATGCAACTGGACTTCTGAGAGTCAGTCTTCAACTCGCGCTGGGTCGGCAAAGAGGCGACGCGTCGCGGGAGGCGCATCGCCGTTCGCACGGAGAGCTCATGCATGGATGCAAAACCTCGCGGCGCGTATCCGTCCCACGGCGGGAATTCCTCCGCCTGTGTGGCACCGCTGCCGCGGGGCTGCCCGCCGCGGGAGTCTTCCTTTCAGGATGCGCATCCGCGGCGTCGAGCCAGTACCACCTGCTGATCACCGGCGGCCGCGTCATTGACCCCGCCCAGGGTCTGTCCGCCCTTCGGGACATCGCCGTCTCCGGTGGCAAGATCGCTCAGGTCGCCGACACCATCCCGCGCGGCCAGGCGAAGAGTGTCTTCGACGCGGCCGGCAAGATTGTCGTACCTGGGCTGATCGACCTGCACGGCCACGTGTACGACAGCGGCATCCCCATCTCCATCGACCCCGACATCGTCGGCGTGCAAGCCGGTGTGACGACGATCGTCGACGCTGGATCCTCGGGCTCCTCGACCTTTCCCGGGTTCAAGAATGTACGTCATCGAACGCGCCAAGACGCGGGTCTACGCGCTCCTGAACATCTCCAACATCGGCCTGGTCGTCACCAACGAGCTGTATCTCGACATGCGGATGCTCGACGTGAAGGCAGCCGTCACCGCCATCGAGCAGAACCGCGATCTCATCCTGGGACTCAAGGTCCGCGTGAACGGCGTCCATGGTGAACTGAAGCACGACGTCGACGCTCTGAAGCGGGCGCGCGAAGTCGCTGACGCGACTCAGGTTCCCATCATGCTCCACTGGACCAATGAACCTGAGCTGCTGGCGCTGTTGAAGCGTGGCGACATTCTCGCTCACCCGTTCAACCCTCCCGACCCGCGCTGGTCGAATCTCGTTGGCGGCGAAGGAGAAATCATCCTTCCACAAGTGCTCGAGTTGAAGGAGCGGGGCATCTGGACCGACTTCTCGCATGGTGGCCATCTGGCGTGGGCCATCGCCGAGAACGCCGCGAAGCAGGGGTGGTTCCCCGACGTGATTTCGACCGACATCCACCGGGCGCACGTCGCGCCGAACGGCAACGTCATCGATCTCGTGACCACGATGTCAAAGTTCCTCTACCTCGGGCTGAGCCTGGAACAGGTGGTGGAGCGCGTGACGGCCATACCTGGCAGGATCCTGAAGTATCCGGAGGCTGTGGGCACGCTCGAGACGGGACGAATCGCCGACATCACGGTGCTCGAACTGGAAGACCGCGCGGTCGAGCTTCGAGACAGTCGCCGCCAGGTGCGCACGGCTCGGCAGGCACTGAATCACGTGGCAACGGTTCGCGGGGGCGAACTTCTCGTCAGGGAGCGGGCGCAGACCTGAGCCGTCCAATCGGGCGTGCCGGCTTCGCGTGGCTGCGACCAAACGGTCGTGTCATCAGCGACGTCGCGGCATCGATCCGAGTAGACTGCAATCAGCGGTCGCCCCGTCGGATCTCGCCCGATCGATGTTGGACGCCACCAAGGACTATGCGCAGAGCAATGTGGGTTGCGGTCGGCGCGATGGCGGCAGTCCTGCTTACCAGAGGGACGCCGGGCGTCGAGGCTGCGACTCGGGAATCAGCTGGAATCCTGTCAGAGTTCACGCTGACGGCGTGGACCGATCGATCAGACCTCCCACCGCTCCGGATCTTCGCGCTCGCTCAGACGCCAGACGACTACATCTGGGTCGGCACCAGCGTCGGCTTGTTCAGGTTCGACGGCACGACCTTCGTTGACTGGAGCGCCCCCCCGCGCGTTCCGCTACCCGACGGCGGAATTCTCGATCTCCTCACCACCCGTGAGGGCGTTCTCTGGGTTGCCTACACTAACGGCTCGATCGTTCGCATGCTCGGCAGCGACGTGACCGTGTTCGATTCGGATGCCGCCCGGTCCGCGGGCGAAGCGATGGCGTTGCTCGAGGACCGGGACGGCGCGGTCTGGGCCGCCACGCGTGGTGGGCTCACTGTCTTCAGGAACGGCGAGTGGACGGTCGTAGGCCGGCAGTTTGGTGTCCCTGACGGTCCTGTCTCGAGCCTCTTTGAAGATCGCCAGGGCAAAATGTGGCTGGGCACGAGAACCGGCGTCTATCGGCGAGCGCCCGACGCGCCCGCATTTGAGCAGGTAGTGCCGGCCTCGTACTTCGCGCCCCGTGTGACGGAAGACAAGGCCGGACGAGTCTGGGTGACCGACCCTGCCATGGGCTATCGACTGCTCTCCGGACCGGCGGCCACGGGCAGGCCAGTCGCGCAGCGGCATGGTCTCGGGGTGCAGGTTCTGTCTGACCGTCGCGGCGACCTCTGGATCTCGACACTGGACCAGGGTCTTTGGCGCATGCGGGTCGAAGAGGCTGGCCCCGTCGTCGATACCGTCTCGGCCTCCAACCACGATCTCATGGCCGACTCGGTGAGATGTGTGCTCGAGGATCGCCTTGGCAGCATCTGGATCGGGACAGACAGCGGGCTCTTCAGGCTCGAGCGGATCACGTTGACGCCTCAGCGAGGGCTGGGCTCCGTTCGAGTCGTCGCTGCCGGCTCGGACGGAAGCATGTGGGTCGGCACGACGACCGGATTGTGGAGATTTCAGGACGGCGAGCGGCGTTTCTTCGGTGGAGCGGGGGAGCTGCCAAGCCCGTTCGTGACCGCTCTTCACTCTGATCCCCGCGGCACATTGTGGATCGCGACCGATCGCGGCATCGCGAAGCTCACCGATGGACGCCTGGAAAAGCTGGTCACGCAAGGAGACGTTCGTCTCAACCGCATCTATTCGATGGTCACCGACGCGGCAGGTGAGTTGTGGGTGTGCGACCGCAGCCTTGGGCTCTTTCGCTTGCGGGACGGACAACTGCTGCCGGTCGACATCCATCCGGCGATCAGCCACCGGGCTGTGATCGCCGTGCTCGGCGGCGGCGAACAACCCATCTGGGTGAGTCTGGCCGGCGGGGGCTTCGGCGTTCTTCAGACCGAGCCGTCTCCACGGCTGCTCGACTTTCAGGGCGGGCCAGTCCGGGAGCGGCTCAATGGGGTTTACCACAACAGCGATTCGTCGCTGCTGGCGACAAGCCGCGGCCTGTGGCACATGTCTGCCAACGGCGCAACGTTTGTCGGGGACAAGAACGGGATCCCGGAGTCCTCGATCGTGTTCGTCCTGCGGGATCAGGATTCATACATCTGGCTGGGGATGGCCAACGGCATCGCGCGATTGAGTCTCGATGAAATCGAGCGTGTAAGGGTCGATCCGGAGCACCGCGTGCGGTACGTCTTGTACCGTGATTCGGCCGCGAAGGGGTCGCGCGCCGCGGCACTGGCCCCGGATGGCGGAATCTGGTTTGTCACAACGACCGGGCTGTCAATCGCCGATCCCGGAAACCTGCAATCGAGGGCGCCGCTGCCCCAGGTCCACGTCGACTCCATCCTGGCGGGCTCCACGCGTCTCGCGGCGGCCGGGAAGGTGCAGCTTTCGCCCCGGACTTCGCCGGTCGAGATCAGCTACTCGGCAGTGACGCTCTCGTCACTGCAAGCCTTCCGCTTTCAGCATCGCCTGGAGGGCTTCGACTCGGAGTGGCGGGACGCTGGCAGCAGGCGGGAGGCTGTGTACACCAATCTGCCTCCCGGCGCCTACACGTTCCGCGTCTCTGCGGTGAACACCGAGGGTGTCGTCAGCGAGGTTCCTGCGTCGATCGAATTCGAGATAGAGCCGGCGTTCGTCCAGACCAGATGGTTCCTGGTGGGCTGCATCGCTGCCACGGGCTTGCTCATCTGGGGCACCTGGCGGGCCCGCGTGCGGTACCTGCAGCAGCAGTTCAGGCTCGTCGTCGCCGAACGGATTCGCATGAGCCGCGAGATCCACGACACGCTGCTGCAAAGCCTGGTGGCCATGGCCCTCCAGCTCGCCGATCTCGAAAGGAGCGCCGAAGCGGTTCCGTCGCTGCGTGCGCGCCTCCTCCGGACACGCAGACAGGTCGAGGAGGACATTCGTGAAACACGCAAGTCGATCGGAAACCTCCGCTCCTCCAGGCTCGATCGCGGCGGATTGTCCGAAGCTCTGGGCGCGGCCGGGCAGCGACTGACCGAGGGAAGCGGGGCGCGATTCTCGCTGGCGACCACCGGAGCGGCTTACCAGCTCGACCGCGAGATCGAACAGCAGGTCCTGCGGATCTGCGAAGAGGCGCTGGCGAACGCCACCCGCCACGGCGAACCGACCGAGATTGACGTGAAGCTCGAGTTCGGCGAGGACGAGGTCGTGCTCCGTGTGTCGGACAACGGTCGCGGCTTCGACTCGAGCCTCGTCGCCTCTACCGCCCACGAGCACTACGGCCTTGCCTCGATGATGGAGCGTGCCCGTCATGTGGGCGGAGTCCTGACGATCGAAACCGGCCCGGGGTCAGGGACCGTGGTCGAGGCCAGAATTCCGCATCGCGGCGCGGGCAGCAGCAGGGGAGCCGGAGCCATGGCGTCGTGACTTCGCCGATTCGCGTGCTCTGTGTTGATGATCACCGCCTGGTGCTCGAGGGACTGTCGCTCATACTTTCGCGATTTCCAGACATGACCGTTATTGGATCCGCCGCAACGGGCGAAAATGCGATTTCCATGTTCCGCGAGCAGCGGCCAGACGTCACCCTCATGGATCTGCAACTGCCGACGATGAGTGGACTCGATGCCATCAAGGCGATCCGGCGCGAGGTTCCGGAGGCCAAGATCGTGGTGCTGACGACCTATCACGGCGACGAAGACATCTTCAGGGCGTTGCAGGCGGGCGCTACCACCTTCCTGATGAAGGACATGATCGCCGACGAGTTGGCCAACGTGATCCGCGAGGTGCATGCAGGCACGCACACGTTGACGTCAAAACTGAGGGACCGGTTGTCGGAGCGCGCGTCACGGCCAAATCTGACCCCGCGCGAAATCGAAGTCGTCGGACTGATCGCTGAGGGGATGCGGAACAAGGAGATTGCGGCGGCGCTCGGGATCACTGATGACACCGTGCAGGCGCACGTGAAGAGTATCCTCGTCAAGCTGGGCGTGCACGACCGCACCGCCGCGGTCAGAGTCGCCCTTCAGCGCGGCATTATTCACCTCGAAAGCTGAACCTTTACCGCGCGGCAGCTTCCCTGTAGGCGCGCAGACGCCTGAGGATGGCCTCCGCCAGCTCTTTCATTTCAGGTTGGCTCGCGAGGCCCGCTGCCCGCTCGGCGTTCTCGATCGCGCGATCGAAGTCCCCGGCCGACGCGTGAGCCGCGGCGAGCACGTCGAATGCCGTCGGGCTCGTTCGGCCAGTCCGCTCGACCGCTCGCTCTGCCAGCCGGACGGCTTCTGCAGGGCGCTGCAGGCGCCGATCGTCGCTCGTGGCAAGGATCCACGCGAGATCGAGCAAGGCCGCCGGCGAGTTCGGATCCAGCTCGAGCGCGCGTCGGTACAAGGCGACCGCTTCATCGGCGCGGCCTTGTGACGCCAGCAGGCTCGCCAGTCCGACGTGGGTCTGGACGTCGTCGGGGCTGAGGCGGAGCGCGTTTCGATAGTGCTCGACGGCCGCGTCGAGTTCGCCGAGGGAAGCCAGAGCCCGGCCGAGGTTGTACTCGACGACCGCGTTGTTGGGCTCGATCGCCAGGCTCCTCTCGTACCAGACGACAGCATCACGGGGTTTACCCTCGGCGTGGTTGACGGCGCCCAGGTTCGCATGCGCTTCGAAGAAGTCCGGCTTGAATCGGATGGCGGCCTCGAAGTGCGGGCGGGCTTCGGCGAAACGGCGCTCCGTGAGCAGGACCACGGCGAGGTCGTGCTGTGCCGCCGCAGAGCGAGGAGAGAGCCGCACGGCCTCGGCGAGCTGGAAGATGGCGTCGGCGGGACGGCCCGCCTCGAGATAGCAGAACCCGAGAATCGGTTCTGACCCTGGGATCCTCCGGCGTCATCTCGAGCATCTTCTCGACGCCGGCGATGTCGTCTCTCAACATCTTGGCGGCGACGTCCGCTCTCACCGCATCCCGGTCCGCACTGGTCCGAAGCAGCACCTGGATCCACAGGTCGCCCATTTCCGAGCTCGTGGTCTGGCCGAAGGTCACACGGCGTGGAGGCCTCTGTGCCCGCGGATTGGAGGGCGAGTTGTCGTATGTGTACCGCATCGAGAGCTGCGTCCCGCCGGGCAGGAACAGTGGCCGCTCCAGGACGTAGGTGTCCTGCCAGCTCATGTCCCACGAACCGATCGAGATGAGCGGAAGCGTCGCGCCGCTGGGCAGCGTGGCCCATGCGCGAATGTCGGTGGCCAGTCGATGCGCGTGTGGCTGTAGCGCCACGACGTCGACGCCCGCGGGCAAGACGTAGGAATCGCTGCTGATGTATTTGGCGGTCCCTTCCGGGATGTCGAGATCTTGTCGGCCCAGCCGAATCATGGCCGGCAGCCGCTCAGAGTCGCGATCGGCGAAGTAGAAGCCGACGCTCGGCTGGACAATTTCGGTCTTCCCGGTCGGCATCATGTGCAGTTCGAGCACAAGGTCGGCTCGCGGAGGGAGCCGCCACGTTGAACCGGCGACCGCGCTTCGAGGGGATTGCCCTGGGGTCCACCCGAGGAAGTGGCCATCGGGAAAGCCGGCGCCCCGGCCGCCGGCTCCGTCGTAGCCGGGACCGGGGTCGCTCTCATCCAGACGGCGCGAAGAGTCCGTGCCGTCAATCTTGATGTTGGCGTGGTGTATGACGCGCGTCGATCCGGGCCGAAGCTCGAGCGCCCGCACGTGCCGCACACGGTCACCGGGGATCTTGACGACGAGCGTGCGAAACACATCCGTGCCGTCCGGCGGCAAGGAATACGGCTCGGGTACCTGACCACCAGGTCGGGCTTGCCAAGTCGCCACTCGCTGTCCCAGCGCGGCGGGGCCGGCAACTCGTTCGAATCGCCCTCGGTGAACCCGTCACGCGCCCAGCGGGCGATGACCGCCAACTCTTCGTTGGACAATCGCCGGCTGTCGGCGAAGGCAGCCGATGCCTCTGGCTCGGGCTTCCACGGGGGCATGTACCGCTGCTGAGTTACCTCGACGATGCGGGTCGCCCGTTTGCGGACGTCCTGGAAAGTCAGAAGGCTGAAAGGCGCGTTTCCATCCGGCCGATGGCACTCGGCGCAGCGGGCATAGATAAGGGGGGCGACGTCACGGTTGTAGGTGGTGACGGGTTGCGCGGGGAGTGCGGCCGCCACAACGAGCCAGGCGAGCATTCAGCAGGTATCTTACAGAGAAATCACGCGACCTCTGGCGTACCCTGATCTGGGGATTTATTTAGCCGCCACAGCCCGCCAGAATCCACCAGTTTTGTACAGCCACCTCTAGCAGCGAGGGACGAATGAGCGTGAGAGGGTTTGTTTCGGTGGTCGCTGTGGCGACATTGTTGGCCGTCGTACCGTCTACTGTCTCCGCGCAGAGCGGCCTGACCGGCGCTGTGCGCGACTCCAGCGGGGCGTTGCTCCCCGGTGTGACGGTCGAGGCATCCAGCCCGGCCTTGATCGAAAAAGTTCGCTCGGCCGTCAGCGACGGGGATGGTCGCTACTTGATCATCGACCTCCGGCCGGGTGAGTACTCCATTACGTTCACGCTCGCCGGTTTCAGGACGCTCGTCCGGAGTGGCATCAATCTCCCGGCGAACTTCACCGCGACCGTGGACGGTGAAATGGCAATTGGCGCTCTCGAGGAGAGCATCACCGTCACGGGGGATGCGCCGACGGTGGACACGCAGAACGTGCAACGTACTTCCGTGCTCCCTCGTGAAGTGCTGGATGCCGTTCCGACGTCACGGACCTATGCCGCGGAAGGTGCGTTGGCGGTTGGCGTAAAAGTGAACGAGACCAATGTCGGCGGTGCGCGCAGCGCGTCACAGCAGCGGCTGACCGGTACATGGATCGGCTCAGACGGACACGACGATCGAAGTCGACAGTATCAGCATGAACGCGTGGGGCACGACACAGCCCAATCACAACGAGGCGCTCTACCAGGAAGCCGTCGTCCAGACGGGTTCCCTCGGCGCTGAAGTCGGCGGCGGTGGCGTTCGGATGAACCTGATTCCCCGCGAGGGCGGCAACCGGTACAGCGGCGCTTCGTTCTTCAGCTACACCGGCGACGGCATGCAGGGCACGAACCTCACCCAGGACCTGATCGACCGCGGCCTGGAGGTGGGCAACGAGGTCACGCTGCTCTACGACGTCAACATATCGCTCGGCGGGCCCATCCAGCAGGACAAGCTCTGGTTCTTTGCCTCGTATCGCAGCATCGGCAACAACATGATCGTGCCTGACACGTTCATGCCCGATGGGAGCCCCGGCATCTTTGACCAGGTCGTCCAGAACGTGACCGGGCGTCTCACCTGGCAGGCGTCGCCGAGAAACAAGGTGTCCGCGTACATGGACCGGGCATTCAAGGCGCTCGATCGGGAGCTGAGCCCCGGTGAGGACCCGATGACTTCCGCGCTGCGCAGGACACCAGTCCTGTACTACACGGCAGCTGTCAAGTGGAACGCGACGGTCAGCAACAAGCTGCTGCTGCAAGCAGGCTGGGGTTCCGGCGTCCAGGACAGGAACTCCCTCTACCAGCCGAATATCAGGCAGGACTGGGGCACGCCCGCGTGGTTCGCCAACGCAGCACATCTCGACCTCACGCGCGGCACGACGACGGTCGGCCGCGGCAGCCCGGAAAACTACACGATCGACCAGTTCGCCACCTGGATTGGGTCGGCGACGTATACGACGGGCTCGCACAACGCCAAGGTCGGGATGCAGTGGCGGTACGGCACCAACATGACCTCTGGTGAGCTGAACGCGGATCTCATCCAGCGCTATCGCGACGGCGTGCCGGATTCCGTGGTGGTTTACAACACCCCCCGGTTCGAGAGCGAGGGGACATTCAAGATCCACGCGGACCTCGGCCTGTACGCGCAAGACACCTGGACCGTCGGGAAGCTGGCCCTCAGCCCCGGAGTTCGTTTGTATCGCATGAACGGCTCGATCGAGCCGGGCGTCGGACCTGCGGGGCGCTTCGTGCCAGAGCGGAGCTTCACCGGCTTCCCCGATGTCATGGACTGGTGGGACATCGGTCCGCGGCTTGGGGTGGCCTACGACTTGTTCGGCGACGGACGGACGGCAATCAAGGGCGGTATCAGCAAGTACTACCAGACGATGTCGAACCAGTACAACCGGTACAACGCCCTCACCTCACAGACCGACACGCGGAACTGGAGCGACCTGAACCGCGATGACATCGCGCAGAACAACGAGATCGGGGCGAGCAACAACAACAGGTTCGGCATCGGGCCGCTGCGTCGGCCGGATGAAGACATCCAGCGACCGTCGAACATGGAGTACATGATCGGTGTCGACCGCGAGCTGATGGCGAGGGTGTCGTTGAGCGCGGCGTGGATCAGGCGTGAGACGGGCGAGCTCGAGCGCGCGGATAACATTCTGATCGAGCCGAGCGACTACGCGCCGTTCACGGTCCCGAATCCGCTGACTGGCGAGCCTCTCACGATCTACAACCTGAACCGGTCAAAGCAGGGGCTGTCGGACATCGTCGATACGACGCAGACCGATCGCTCGCTTCGCAGCCAGACGTATAACGGGTTCGAGGTCAGCTTCAATGCCAGGCCCGTTCCAGGTGCCACGATCTTCGGAGGCTGGTGGACGGATAACGACGTCAACGTCGCGTGCGACGGGGACGATCCGAACACATACCTGTATTGCGACCAGAGCGCACTAGGTATGCCGTACCGTCACAGCTTCAAGCTGGCCGGGGCCTACACGATGAAGTACGAAATCCAGGTGAGCGCCAGCTTCCAGAGCTTCGCCGGCAATCCGTTGACCGTGACCTGGACGCCCGCTGCTTCGGTCTTCCCCCTCCCGGCTGGCCGCACGCAGTCGGTCACGGTGCCGCTCATCGCTCCAGGAACCGAGTATCTGGACCGGTTGAATCAGCTGGACATGAGTTTCCGGAAGTTGTTCACCGTGCGAGGCGTGCAACTGAATGGTTCGCTCGACGTGTTCAACATCTTCAACAGCAACGTCGTGCTGAACCAGAACCAGGCGTACGGTGCGAGCCTCGGCATGCCGACCGAGATTCTCCAGCCGCGCCTCTTCCGGGTCTCGGCTCAGCTCCGCTTCTGAGGAAAAATGATGACGAATCTCGTCGTGCGCGGTCGCGTGTCAGTTCGGGCAGCTGCACTGCTGTCGGTGGTCGCCAGTGTGGCGTGTGGCGGCCAGCCCCAGAGCAGTGAGAGCAACGCACCTGCTGCACCGAACACCGCAGCCGCCCCCCAGACGGCGGCTTCAGGCAAGCAGGCGCCGATGTTCGAGGTCGATCCCTTCTGGCCCAGGCCACTGCCGAACCACTGGGTGACGGGGTCGACCATCGGGCTCTCCGTGGACGCGCAGGACAACGTCTGGACGATCCACCGGCCAGGCAGCGTCGAGAACAACTTCAAGGCAGCCGACATCCCGGCGGGTGACGCACGGGGTGCGGATGACGAGTCCCGCCCGGGTGTGGCGGGAAAGGCGCCTGGAAGCGCGGACATGATCGGGCAGTGCTGCAAGGTGGCGCCGCCCGTCCTCGTCTACGACTCGGCAGGCAATCTGAGCAAGTCGTGGGGCGGTAAGGGCGAGGGGTACGACTGGCCCGACAGCAATCACGGCATCACCGTCGACCACAAGGGCAACGTGTGGCTCGCGGGCAACGGGGACAAGGACACGCAGATCCTCAAGTTCGATAACGCCGGCAAGTTTCTGCTGCAGGTCGGCAAGCACGGTATTCACAACGGCAGCAACGACGTCGAGAACTTCTGGCAGCCAACCAAGATCTTCGCCGACCCCGCGGACAACGAGGTGTACATCTCCGACGGATACGGGAACCGCCGGGTGATCGTGTTGGATGCCGACACGGGCAAATACAAACGCCACTGGGGCGCGTATGGGGCCAAGCCAGCCGACGATCCGATGCCCCCGTACAATCCGGCATCGCCGCCCTCGAAGCAGTTCAGCACGGTTCACTGTGTGATCGTCTCGAACGACGGCTTGGTCTATGTGTGCGACCGGGTGAACGATCGCATCCAGGTGTTCAAGAAGGACGGGACGTTCGTGAAGGAGGTCTCGATCGACCCAGGACCTACCGATCCGGTTCGGTGTGGGACATGGCGTTCTCGAGAGACCCGGAACAGACGTACATCTATGCGGCGAACGGCGTCGACGAAAAGATCAATATCCTGCTGAGGAGCACACTGGAGGTGCTGACCTCGTTCGGCGATGGCGGGCGGCACCCCGGACAGTTCTTTGGCATCCACAACCTGGCCACGGACTCGAAGGGGAACCTGTACACCGCGGAAACCTACACGGGCGCTCGGGTGCAGCGTTTCATTTTCAAGGGCGTTGGCCCGGTGACGAAGGCCGAGCAGGGAGTGGTGTGGCCGCAGCGCTAGACCAAGGGGCATGATCCGTCGCTGCGCACGCCTTCCGGCGCGGCTTGCCGCGGGCGTCGTTCTGCTGTGTGCGTGTCTGTGGCCCGAGGAGGCTGCCCTCAGCGCGCAGACCCAGGACCGCTGCGCCGCGATCGCCTCACTGAAGCTGCCGGATACGACGCTGACCAGCGCGCAGACGGTGGCCGGCCCCCAGTTCACGCCGACTCCCGGTGGCACAGCCCTGGATCGGCTGCCTTCATTCTGTCGAGTCTCAGGGCGCACATCCCCGGCGATCCACTTCGAAGCGTGGCTTCCGCTCGAGAACTGGAACGGCAAGTTCCAGGGTGTTGGAAACGGGGCCAACGCCGGATCCATCAGCTACCCCGCAATGGCAGCTGCGCTGCGGCGGGGCTACGCCACCGCGAGCACGGACACCGGGCACGCCAGCACCAACGCCCGCGACGCATCCTGGGCGCTGGGCCGCCCCGATCTGGTCGCAGACTTCGGGCACCGGGCACTTCACGTCACGACCGAGAACGCCAAGAAGATCGTCGAGTCCTATTACGAGCGGGCGCCGCGACGGTCGGTACTTCGTCGGGTGCTCGACCGGGGGGCGTCAGGCGCTCATGGAGGCGCAGCGCTACCCAGACGACTATGACGGCATCATCGCCGGTGCACCCGCTGCGAACTGGACGCGCTTCCAGACCGGCGGCCACCTCTGGGCTGTCCTCGCGCTGAACCGGGACCCCGAGAGCTACATTCCCGCGGCCAGGCTCGGCCTCCTAGACGAGGCCGTGAGGAAAGCTTGCGATGCAGGCGATGGCGTGGTCGATGGCGTATTGGACGATCCACGTCAGTGCACGTTCGATCCGCAGGTCCTTGCCTGCGGCTCAGGCACCGATTCGGCATCGTGCCTGACGGCCAAGCAGGTCAAGGCAGTGAAGGACATCTGGTCTGGTGCCCGCACTGCGTCGGGATCTCTCGTGTACCCGGGCTATATGCCAGGCGCAGAGGCTGCCGGTGGCTGGGCGTCGTACATGACTGGCACGAGACCGCTCTCGGGGAACCACTGGGACCAGGCGGAGAACGTGCTGAAGTACATGATCTTCGAGAACCCGCAGTGGGACTTCAGGACGTTCGACTACGATCGCGACCTGCCCAAGGCGACAGCCAAGCTGAGTCACGTCCTCGACGCATTCGATCCGGACCTCAACCGGTTCCGCCAGCGCGGCGGAAAGCTGATCCTGTATCACGGATGGAACGACCCATCCATCTCGCCTCTCAACACGATCAACTACTACGAGAAGGTGATCGAGATCCTGCAGCGCGGCGGGAGCCGTGCCGCCGCCGAAGCTCAGTCACAGGGCTTCGCGCGCCTCTTCATGGCCCCCGGCATGCTCCACTGCGGTGGCGGCCCTGGCCCAAACACGTTCGACATGCTGGATGCACTCGAGCGATGGGTCGAGCGTGACGAGCCGCCCGATCGCATCATCGCAACCCACGTGTCTACGAACGCCGGAAGCCGCACCCGGCCGCTCTGCGTCTACCCGAAGGTCGCCGCGTACACGGGACGCGGCAGCACCGACGATGCCGCGAACTTCGTGTGCCAAGCGCCCGTCGGGCGGAAAGCGGGAGGATGAAATGAGCCGTTACATCGCGGCGCTCCTGATCGTCGGCGGAGTTCTCGTCAATTCCACAGCCGTCGCACAGACGGTCCAGGGAGAGGCCGATCCGGGCGTGCGGCCGACCCGCCTCATCGATCGTGCCGAGGTCCGGGTCTCCCGCGTGGAGCTTCAACCAGGCGCCGTTCGGCGTGTACACACCCACGACGATGTCGAGTTCCATCTCTGGATTCCGATTGAGGGCACGCTCGAACTGACGGTTCGAAGCGAGAGTCCCGTGCCGGCGAAGGCAGGCCAGGCGTTCTATTTTGTGCGGGGCACGCCACACGGCTTCAAGAACACGGGCGCCACACCTGCAGCGGTCTTCGAGATCTTCATCAAGCAGTCATCCGGGGCCGGAGCGGCGAGGCTGCAGGACGCGTTGCCCGCGGAGCTCGCGACATGGGCCGGCCTTCTCGATATTCGATCGTATTGATACGGAGAAGCGACAAATGTTCCGAGCCACGCTACGGCTGCCACTGAGCATCGCGCTCGCGATTGTCCTGCTCGCCGGTGGCGTGAACAGCCAGTCAGGCACGAAGAACGGCCAGTGGCCCACCTACGGCGGAGACCTCGGCCACACGCGGTATGCGCCACTCGACCAGATCAACGCGACAAACTTCGGCAAGCTCGAGCTCGCGTGGCGCTTCAAGACCGACAGCCTCGGCCCCAGACCGGAGTACCAGTTCGAGTCGACGCCCCTCATGGTCGACGGCATCGTCTACTCGACCGCTGGTTCCCGCCGAGCCGTGGTGGCGCTGGACGCCGCGACCGGCGAGCTGCTGTGGATGCACAGCGAACAGGAGGGCAAACGCGGAGAAGCGTCACCGAGGCAGCTTTCGGGACGGGGCCTTGGCGTACTGGACGGACGGCAAGGAGGCACGCATTCTCTACGTCACGCCCGGTTACCGGCTTATCGCGCTGGACGCCAAGACGGGGAACTACGCGACACGCTTCGGCGAGGGCGGCGTCGTCGACCTCAAGCGCGACTTCGATCAGCAGATCGACCTGATAACCGGGGAGGTGGGCCTGCACGCGACGCCGATCGTCGCGAGCGATGTCGTGATTGTCGGCGCGGCGCATCTGACCGGCGGGTCGCCGCGCAGCAAGACCAACGTCAAGGGCTACGTGCGCGGGTTCGACGTGCGCACGGGGAAGCGGCTGTGGATCTTTCACACGATTCCGTCTCCGGGCGAGTTCGGGAACGACACCTGGGAGAAGGACTCGTGGTCCTACACGGGAAACACCGGCGTATGGGCGCAGATCTCCGTGGACGAGGAGCTTGGGCTGGCTTACCTTCCGGTCGAACAGCCGACCGGCGACTACTACGGCGGCCATCGCCCCGGCAACAATCTGTTTGCCGAGAGCCTTGTCGCGGTGGAGCTGAAGACAGGGAAGCGCCGGTGGCACTTCCAGTTCGTCCACCACCCGCTGTGGGACATGGACATTCCGTGCGCGCCGATCCTCGCGGACATCGTCGTCGATGGACGCAAGATCAAGGCGGTTGCGCAGCCGACCAAGCAGTCGTTCCTCTACGTGTTCAATCGAGAGACCGGTGAACCGGTCTGGCCGATCGTCGAGCGTCCGGTCGAAAAGGGCGACGTGCCCGGCGAGTGGTACCCGCCGACGCAGCCGTTCCCCACTAAACCACCGCCGTACGGCCGGCAGGGCGTCTCGGCCGACGACTTGATCGACTTCACGCCGGAACTCAGAGCGGAAGCGCTCAAGATCGCGTCCCGCTACAAGTTCACGACCGTGTTCACCCCACCGGTGGTGAGCAAGGTCGAAGGGCCGCTCGGCATCCTGACCTCGGTCAAGAACGGCACGATCTGGGAGGGCGGATCCTTCGATCCGGAGACACAGATCTTGTATGTGTATTCCGAGGGAGGGGTTCAGTCCCTCGGGCTCGTGCCGCCGCGGCCCGGAACGTCGGACATGAACTTCGTCCAGGGCTCTGCGCTCACCGGGATGCGCGCCGTCGGCGGCGGTGCTGGCGCACCAGCGGCGGCACCGCCACCTGGCGCTGCACCCGGCGGGTGGAGGCGGTGGCGGGAGGAACGAACGTCCAGGGTCTTCCACTCCTCAAGCCGCCCTATGGACAGATCTCGGCGATCGATCTCAGCAAGGGCGAGATCCTCTGGCAGATTCCGCACGGCGACACGCCGGACAACGTCCGGAACCACCGCATGCTGAAGGGCCTCAACATCCCGCGGACCGGACGCTCCGGCAACATCGGCACGCTCGTGACCAAGACGCTGTTGATTGCGGGTGAAGGTGGCTTTGCGACCACTCCTTCGGGCGCGTGGCGCGTTGTTGCGTGCCTACGACAAGGCTTCGGGGAAGGATGCAGGTGCGGTCTACATGCCGGCCCCGCAGAGCGGTTCGCCGATGACCTACATGTGGAATGGCAGGCAGTACATGGTGATTGCCATCGGGGGTGGCAACTACTCGGGAGAGCTTCTGGCCTTCAGGTTGCCCGCTTCCTGAGCCAGCGCGCCACCGCGCCCAGGCCGGCCTCGACGATGCCGGTGCCGGCGGCGTCCTTCCACCAGGTGGGGTGGCCTTCGATCGAGGCGAAGGCCGCATCGACCTCGCGCCTGGCGCGGGCCAGCTCGATCGGCAGCGCAGGGTCGATGGCCTTCGGCGCGGCGGCTGCCTGGAGCTCGGCGATCACCTGCCCGGCCTGCTTCAGGTCCAGCATCGAGATCGGCGAGCTGCAGTGCGAGCACGACGAGTGCGTGGTCAGGTCGATCGGACCGCCGCAGTTCGAGCAGTTGATCATCTGCACGTGCTGCCGCAGCTCGGCCAGCTGCGGCGCCGACAGCGGCTTGATGAAGTGTTTCTCGCGCAGGAAATCGAACCAGGTGATGAGACGGCCGTGCTCGAGCGTGCAGCGCCAGGTACCGAAATGGCGTGTTGCGCTGGCGGTCGTTGGTGAGGACCAGCCGCGACTGGCACCGCGGACAGCGCAGCACGTCCGGAAGCGACGAAGTGCGCGACGCCGCCTGCTGGCCGATGCGCTCGAACAACTTCAGCGTGGAGCCCGGCGACAGCTGCACGCTCTCACGCCGGTCGAACCAGAACACCTGGCAGCCGGCGCAGAGCTCGATGTCGATCGCCGTGCCCACGTGCCCCTCGAGCGCCAGCGTGGACATCGCCGCCGAGCAGCCGGGACAGTTCATGCCGCGAAGGCCGGCCTCACGTCGGTCCTTCGCCGTTCCTGAACCAGCTGAGCGCGCCGGACGGGCATTTCTCGACCTGCCCCATGACGGTCGGCGAGTCGCTGTGATACAACTCGATCCAGGGACGCCGCCGGGGGTTGAAGACCTCCGGCAAGCCGCGGGCACAGAAGCCTGTGTGCTCGCAGAGTTCAGGCTTCCACACGACGGTGATGTTGCCGTTCGTGTACTGCTTCATCCTCGCACCGATGCCGACAACCGGCGTTCCGAGCCTGCACGCGCATGGATAGCGGTCGCCACCTGTCGGCCGGACTCGAGCGCTCCCTGCATCCACGCGTTCATGTTGAGGTGATCACCGGCGAAGTAGACGCGCCGATCCGGCTGGCTGAGCACCTTTCGCGCATCGCCGGAAGCCGACGACCACGAACCCTTGCTCCAGGTGACGCGGTGCCACGCCACGGAAAATGCCGTCTCGAACTCCTTGGGGTACTGCGGGTGGATTTTCGCGCCCTGCTCGAGCGCCAGCGCCTGACGCTCCGAGTGCGGCCGATCGCCTGTCGGACGGCCTGCCTGCCCCTGGATGTAATACCCGACGAGCACGCCCTTCTTGCCGTGGTATCCGGCCGAGGGATACACGATCTGGGCGATGTCCATATCGGTCTTCGAGGCGCCGCCGTAGATCTGGTCGTCCTCTTCCCAGAACCGCCGCTTGAACTGCAGGCCCATCTTGCCGGCAGCCGAGTAGGGCACCGACGCGATCGTCTTCTTGAGGGCCTCGGGAAAGTCGGTGTCTACTGCAGACAGCGTCGTGAGCGGCATCGCGCACACACAGTAGTCCGATTCCACGCGCTGCGGCCTCCCGCGCTGATCGGTGAACACCACGGATACGCCAGAGTCCGTTTGCCGGATCTCGGTCACCGGGGCGCGGTAGACGATCCGATCCTTGAGCCTGGCGGCAAAGGCCTGCGGCAGCCGATCGGTGCCGCCCACCACCTGCAGCATCGTCGGCTGGTACTGAAAGCCGTAGTCCACGTAGTAGCCGGTCCGCGACCCGAGCAGGTCGCTCAGGCTGAGGGGCGTGTAGGTGAATGTCCCGTCGGGGGCCGGCGCGGCATCGGGCCCGCGCATCGAGGCCCCGCGATACCGCATCTGCGCGTCGAGTCCCCCGGCGCCGCGGAGATACTCCAGCAGGCGCTCGCGGTCGCTCTCGGATACCTGCTGGTCGAGCGCCTTGTCCGATACGGCCTTGCTCAAAAGCTCGGAGACGTAGCCGTTCAGATCCGTGCGCACCTCGCGGAGCCGCACGCGGCGGCCGGACAGCGCATCGGCCTTCTGCTGATAGAGATACGCAGCATCCGAATTGACCGAGAAGGTTTCGATGGGCACCTGCAGCTCCCGGCAGTACCCGAGAGTCGTCGTGTGGTGATACGCGATGCGCATCGCGCCGCAGTTGAAGTAGAGCCCTTCGTCGAACGCACAGGTCTGCGACGGTCCGTCCTCTTCACTGACCGTGCCGCGGCGGATCGTGTGCGCCCTTCCGCCCGGCCTCGAGCGCGCCTCGAGCACCTGGACCTTGTAGCCGAGCTTCCCGAGCTCGTAGGCGATCGTGAGGCCGGCGAGGCCCGCGCCGATCACTGTCACCCGCACGTTGTCCACTTCGCCGCGCAGGCCGAACGGCATGGCCTGCTGCGCCTCGAGAAGGCCAAGCCCCGTCATGGCCTCGTAGGCGAGTGAGGCGCCGCCGATGGCGGCCACGCGCTCGATGAACAGTCGTCTGGTCAGCATGAGCTGGCTCCTAACGGGCTGCCGGCCGCCCCGTTGCCACGGCGCCGATCGACGTCGCTCCGTCCGCCGCCAGGGCCACCGGGCCGGTGGCAGCGCCATTCCGTTCGAGGATGAACACGACGATGGTCAGGTACTCCTCAGGGGAAGGCTTGGCGCCCTCGGGCGGCATCCCCTGGATGTACTGATAGAAGTCCGCCGTGGTCTTCGACTTCCACGCCTGGAGGAAGCCTTCGCCCGCAAGCGGGGGCGTCTCGCCGCGCCCTCCGAGGTCGCCGGCATGGCACGTGGCACAGTGCGTCCGGTAGGCCGTCCGGCCCGCCTCGAGCTGCTCTGACGTCCCGACCGATGCCGGCGCTGGTTGGGCGGCCCCGATGGCGCGGCTGGACGCGGCAGCCAATACTGCCGCAGTGAACAGCGCCATCGTCGCCTCGCGGAAACGCGTTCTGGTCACGGCTGAAGGTCGAGTGTAACACCAGAGGGAACGGAGGAGACGGAGGGAGCGGATCTCACACGGAGCAACGGAGGAACGGAGGAAGCTGTGCCAGTGATGGCGCGGCCAGCGGCCGGCTCTTGCCGGCCGCATGGCGATGCCGGGAAAGACCCGAGAGGAAGTGCGCGCTTCGACGTGGCCGTGCGCATTTCCTCTCGGGCGTTTCTGGACATCACGCCCGCGAAGCGGCTGGCCGCGCCCTCGTCTCCGTGCCTTCGTGTCTTCGTGTGAAATCCGTTTCCTCCGCGATCTCCGCTCGCTCCTACTGCGCCGTCGACGCGAATTCCTCGTAGGTGCCCTTGAAGTCGTGGATGCCGCTCGGGTCGAAGTGCCAGACCCGCGTGCCCACCTCTTCCATCAGGTCCTGATCGTGGGTCACGAGCAGCACGGTGCCTTCGTATTTCTGCAGCGCGACGTTCAGCGCATTGATCGATTCGAGATCGAGGTGGTTGGTCGGCTCGTCGAGCACGAGCATGTTCGGCTTCTGCAGCATGATGCGGCAGAAGAGCAGGCGCGCTGTTTCGCCGCCCGACAGCGCCTCGGTCGGCTTGAGCCCTTCCTCGCCGCTGAAGAGCATCTGTCCGAGGAGGCCGTGGATGTCCTGCTTGGCCGCATCCGGGTCGAACTGATGCAGCCAGTCCACGGCGGTCATGCCTTTCCGGATGGCCCCGGTGTGGTCCTGCGGGAAGTAGCCGATCGAGACCTCGTGGCCCCACCGGACGGTGCCGGCGTCGATATCGCTCGCCGGGCCAAGCGGCGGATCGGTGGTCGCGAGGAGCGCCTTGAGCATGGTCGTCTTTCCAAGGCCGTTCCTGCCCACCAGCACGATCTTTTCGCCGCGGTTCACGATGGCGCTGAAGTCCGAAACAACCGACGCCGCGCCGTGCGTCTTGGTGACGCCGGAGAACTCGAGCGCGAGACGCCCGGAGGGACGGTTCATGGTGAACCTGATGTAGGGGCGCTGGATGTTCGAACGCGCGAGGTCGTTGGTCTGCAGCCGCTCGACTTCCTTCCTGCGCGACGTCACCTGGCTGGCGCGGGTGCCGGCGGAGAAGCGCGCGATGAAGTCGTTCAGCTGCGCGATCTTCTTCTCGCGCTGGGCGTTGTCGGCCTCGACGCGCGAACGGATCTGCGTCTTCGCGAGCACCATGTCGTCGTAGCCGCCCGTGTATTGAATGATGGTCTCGTAGTCGATGTCCGCCGTGTGCGTGCAGACCGCGTTCAGGAAGTGGCGGTCGTGCGAGATGACGATGAGCGTGCCGTCGTAGCGAACGAGGAACTCCCGAAGCCAGTGGATCGAGTCGAGGTCCAGGTGGTTCGTCGGCTCGTCGAGCAACAGCGCCTGAGGGTGGCCGAAGAGCGCCTGGGCGAGGAGGACCCGCACCTTCTGACCGCCCTGGAGCTCCGCCATCTTGCGCTCGTGCAGGGCGTTGGGAATGTCGAGGCCCTGAAGGAGGATCGCGGCATCGCTTTCGGCCGAGTAGCCGTCTTCTTCGCCGACGATCCCTTCGAGCTCGCCGAGGCGCATGCCCTCCTGATCGGTCATGGTGGCCTTGGCGTACAGGAACTCCCGCTCCTCGAGCGCCTTCCAGAGCCGTTCGTTGCCCATCACGACCGTGTCGATCACGCGAAACTGGTCGAAGGCGAACTGATCCTGCCGGAGGACACCGAGCTGCTCCGGCCGGCTGACGGTTCCCTTCTGGGGCGTCAGCTCACCGGTGAGCAGCTTCATGAACGTGGACTTGCCCGCGCCGTTCGGCCCCGTGAGGCCGTAGCGGCGGCCGGTTGAAAATGTCACGGAAACGTCATCGAAGAGCACCTTCGACCCGTACCGCATGGAGACGCCTTGAACTGCGATCATTTGGATACCTGAACTGACTATTATAGCGAAAGCCGCCGCACCCCTTTTCCAACGACCGCGGGGGAAAGGTGTACGGCCCCCTTTCAAATGGAGCGGCGATGATCCTGCAAGAGTTCAAGGCGGCGCTTCGTTCCCTCGGCCGCGCCAAGGGGCTCGCGATCACAGTGGTCGTGACGCTGGCTCTCGGCATCGGCGCCAACGCGGCCATCGTGTCGCTGGTGCGGGCTGTGCTCCTGAAGCCGCTCGTAAACCGCGAGGAGAGCCGCATCCTCTACATACGGCAGAGCGCGCCGGGCATCGGCGCCGAGAACACCACATTCTCCGTCCCCGAGATTCAGGACATGCGGGAACGTGTGAGATCGCTGACCTCGCTCGCCGAATTCTCGACGGTGACTTTCACCATGGTCGGCCTCGGCGAGCCGCGCCAGGTCCGATCCGGCGTCGTCAACGGCACCTACTTCGAGGTCATGGGCCTCAGGCCGATTCTCGGGCGCCTGCTCGGCGCGGAGGACGATGGGCCGTCGGCGGAGGGCGCGGCTGTCCTGACCTACCGGTTCTGGGCCACTGGCCTCCAGAGCGACCCGTCGGTGCTCGGCAAGACGATTCGCCTCGGCACGCGGTCGGCCACCATCGTCGGTGTGCTCGAGCCGTCGGTGCCGTATCCGGCCGAGACCGAGATCATCGCCAACGTCGTGACAAGCCCGCATCACCTGTCGGCCACGATGGTGACGGGCCGCGAGCACCGGATGACCGAGGTGTTTGGCCGGCTCGCGCCTGAAGCGACCGTCGAAAGTGCGCTCACGGAGCTTCGCGGCGTGCACAGCGGCATCGTGCGTGACTTTCCAGGATGCGTACTCACCCAGGGCCGGGTTCCAGCTGAGCGCGGTCAGGCTCCGCGATCAGATTACGGCGCGCGCGCGGACCATTCTCTGGGTGCTCCTCGCCGCGTCCGTGCTCGTGTTCCTGATCGCGGTGTCGAACGTGGCGAACCTGATCCTGGCGCGCACCGTGCGCCGCGAAGGGGAGCTGGCGGTGCGCGCGGCGCTTGGCGGGAGCAGCTGGGCCCTGCGCCGGACGCTGCTCGCGGAGAGCCTCCTGCTCTGCGGCACAGGGGCTGCGCTCGGTTTGCTCATCGCGCAGCCGATGACCAGCGTGCTGGCGCGATACGCGTCGCGGTACTCGGTCCGCGCGCTCGACCTGACGCTCGACGGATCGTTTCTGGCGGTCGCCGTCGGTGCTCGCGCTCGTGGCGGCGGTCCTGCTTGCGTTCGTGCCGCGGCTGCCGACCGGCGACAGCTCGCGGGGCTTCGCGATCGCCGGCGGCGGCGTCCGCGTGACCGGCGCCACGAACCGCCGGCTCCAGGCGTTCGCGGTGACGCAGATCGCGTTGTCGTTCCTGCTGCTGGCGGGAGCCGGCATGCTGCTCCGCACCTTCCTTGCACTGCAAGCCACCGACCCCGGCTTCGAGACCGCCCAGGTGCTCGCCGTCAATGTGCCGGTCACGCTGTACGGCCGAACGCCCGCACAGACCCGTGAGTTCTACCGCGAGGTGCAGGCGCGGGTCTCGGCGGTTCCCGGCGTCGAACGCGTCGCCATCGGCAGCGTCGTGCCCTGGCGTGACGGGGGGCCAGAACCAGGGCCTGGCCTTCCGGGTGGACGGCCAGACCCGTCGCGACGGCGAGGACGATCCGCGTGCGCGAAATCGATCGGTGACGCCGGGTACTTCGCGGCGCTCGGCGTACCCGTCCTGGCCGGCCGGGACTTCAACGATTCGGACCGCGACGGTGCCGAGCGCGTCGTGATCGTGAGCGAGAGCCTCGCAAAGCAGCTGTTCCCGGGCCAGGACATCCTGAACCGGCAGCTCAGCTGGACCGACAGCATCATCAAGTTCATCGGCATCAGCCCCGAGCCGCGCCGCATCGTCGGCGTCGTGAAGGATATCGACGACGAGCGCGTGGATCCCGCGGCAATCCTGACGGTGTACAACCCGTTCGAGCAGCAGGTGGCGGGCGGCCGCCTGTTCGTGCACACGAGCACCGATCCGTACTCGCTCGTGCCGGCCATCACGCGCATCGTGCGCGAGCTCGCCGCCGATCAACCGGTCGAGCAGGCGGCAACGCTCGCGGATGTCCGTGCAGAGGTCCTGGCGCCGAACCGGCTCAATACGCTCGTCTTCGGCGGGTTTGCGGCGGTCGCGCTCGTGATTTCGATTGTGGGCGTGGCCGGCGTCCTGGCGTTCTCGGTGAGCGGCCGCACGCGCGAGTTCGGCATCCGCCTGGCCGTGGGCTCGCAGCCTCAGAGCATCCTGATGGGCGTGCTGAAAGACGGCGCCATGATCGCGGCGATCGGCGTGGTCGTCGGGGGCCTCGGGGGCTTCGCCGTGGCGAGGCTCGCGGCGAGTTACGTCGAGCAGGCTCAGCTGCCCGGTCCGCTGCCGGTGGTCGGCTCGGCCGCGCTGCTGCTGCTCGCCGCTGTCGTCGCATCGCTCGTCCCCGCCGCGCGCGCCGCGCGCGTGGACGTGATGCGCGCGCTCAGGAGCGAATAGGGCAGGTAGGGCAGGTCGGGCAGGTCGGGCAGGTGGGACGGTTCTTCGTGGCCGCCTTCCTGCCCTGCCCGCCTCTATGGCTTTGCCGCCGCGGCCCCCGGCATCTTCATGGTCCCCATCATCTGGGCCATGTGAGACTGCATGCATTCGTGCATCGCGTGCTGGCTCGCGACCAGCTCGGTGACGACCGCAGCAATCGCGTCGACCTTCGCGGCCCCCTGTGCGGCATTCATCTTCGTGACAAGGTCCTGCAACCTGGCGTGCGATCCCTGCATGGCCGCCATCATGGTGTGCATGCCGTGCATGTCATGCATCTGATGCTTGTCAGGGGGCTGGGCTGCAGGCTGGTCGGGGACGGCTGGAGCCGTGTGATCGTGCTGGTCCGGGTTCGGCGCCGGCTGCGTGGCCTGGGCGCTGGCCGGCGACGCTAGGAACAGGAGCATCACGAACACGGCGAGCAGGAGGCGGTGGGTGCGATTTCCAAAGGCGGCGCTCAAGACAGGCATGGTCATCGTGCAATCTCCTGCCTGATAACAGGCAAGACACCGGCCAGTCGCTTTCTCGGGGGTTCATGCGGAGTTCATACGAATCCCTGCTGATCTCTCCCCACGACCGCTGAATTTTCCCCATCGTGCCGCCGTTTTGACGGTCCGGCGCCGAAATATCCTGCCCTTCTTGTCGGCTTCCGAATTGCACAGCTCGCCGTCGAGCCGCACAGAAAACCGACCGTCGACATCAGGAGCACGAGCCATGTCAAAGTACGACGCCGCACAGGCCGAACTCGAAAAGCAGCTGGCCCGGCTGCTTCAACGTGTGGGGAAGATCGAGGGCGATCTCCGCCAGACCCGCGATCCAGATTGGCCGGAACAGGCCTCGCAGGCGGAAAACGACGAGGTCCTGGCGGGGCTGGATCAGATGAGCAGGGCCGAGGTCAGTCGAATCCGGGCCGCACTCGGCCGGATCGCCAACGGCTCGGTACGGCGTCTGCATCACCTGCGGAGCGGCCATTGGCAGCGAGCGGCTCAACGCGGTACCCAGTGCGATGGTCTGCAGGACCTGCTCGAGCGAAACGCGGAGCGACGCATGATTCACCAGGTATCCGGAGACATCTTGTTGAGCCAGGCGCAGGTGATCGCGCACGGCGTGGCACCGAACGACCCCCTGAAACAGGGCCTGGCGTTGCAGCTTCACGAGAAGTACCCGTCGATGCACAAGGATTTCCATCACTGGTGCAACACGCAGCACCCCAAGCCAGGCACAGCCTGGATGTGGGGCGGTCCGGGTGGCGTCCGCATCGTCAACCTGCTCACGCAGGATGGCGGGTACGGGCACGGCGGGAAGCCAGGCAGGGCCACTCTCAAGAACGTGAGGGACGCCCTTCGAGCGCTGTCGCACATGGTCGAGACAGAGCGCTTTACCTCGGTAGCTTTGCCGCGGCTTGCCACAGGTGTCGGCGCCCTGGCGTGGGAGGACGTCTGGCCGGTTGTAAAGGAGCGGCTGGGCGGTCTCCCCATCCCCGTGTTCGTCTACGTTGAGTACCACGCCGGCAAGAAGGCCGACGAGACAGGCCTGGCGCGGGAAGGCCTGAGGCGGGTTGGCGTTTGAGTTGGGCTGGTGCTTCAGCCGATGTGGTCGTTAGGGCGCAAGGTGGCGCGACACGTCGCCGCGGAGGGGGCTGAGGTCTACCAGCGGGTCGCCTTCCGCTTCCGGCAGCGATCGGAAATATTCGACCCGGGGACGATCGTCGACCAAGAGAGGGCCGTCGCCCGCGAAGGCGCGAAGCTCCTCAGGCCCGGCGGTATAGAGTGCCGTCACATCCTCGAATCGAGCGACGCCGATCTCGGCCAGCGCGGCACGCGTCGCCGGCCTCGCCAGCTTTGCTTCGAACGCCGTCCTCTCGATCGTCAGCGGCTCCACGGACCCGAGCATGAGCTGACCATCTGCCCAGAGCGTGGTTTCGGGAAACACATCCAGGAAGGTCCGAAGGATCAGCTTGTATTCCGCGGTGCGCCGGTGACCGAGCCATTGCATCACGACGCCGCCGTCCGACAGGGCCTGACGCACGAGGCTGAAGTACTCGCGTGAATACAAGTTCCCGGCGCCGGCGTGCTCGGGCTGAATGAGATCGGCCGTCACCACGTCGTACCGTGCGTCGGCCATCAGCAGGTAATTGCGTCCATCGTCCACGCGCAGCCGGACGTTGGGCTGTCGCAGCACGTCGTAGCTCACGTGCCGGAACCACGGCGCCGCGTTGGCGACGGCGGCCGACAACTCCACCAGATCCACCTGGGCATCGTGCTGGCTCACCGCACCGGGCGTCACGCCGCCCCCCATGCCGACGACGAGCGCCCGTGCAGGCCGGCGGTGCAGCGCCATCGGCAGGTGCCCGATCAACCGATGGAGGCGCACCATCTCTGGCCGATCGCTCGCCTGGTGCAAGCCGTCCAGGTAGAGGATGTGCGTGCTGAGCGGCTGCACGTGCACCGCGGCGGTGGTCTGGAGGCCCTCCTCGCGCCAGACGAGTTGTTCGCCGGCAGGATATCGCCGCGCAAGCACTCCCGCGATCACATCCGGCGCGGCCGTGGCCGCTGCGAGACACGCGATGACGGTTACGGACGCGAGCGCCAGGCGAATGAACGGTTTCATTGGCAGCAGGCGAAGCAGCAGGAGGAATGCGACGAGGTAGACAGCCCCAGTACGCCGAGCGCCACCCGCGTGCCGAGCCAGGGCAGCAGCACGAACCCGGCGAGAATTGCCCCGGCGATGCCTCCCACGAGGTTCGCCGCGTTCAGGCTTCCCGCACGTGAGCCGTCGAGCGCGCCGCCAGTCCCGGGTGAGGTCGCCCACACACGCAGTCCCACGGGATACGACATGCCCATGAGCACCGTTGGCGGAAGCGCCAGCACCAGGCTGACGTACCAGTCGCCGGCGGGCGCCAGGCCCGACGAGTAGGCCGAAACGAGAGCGGTCGCTGCGAGAGGCACGGCGAGGGCTGTCGCGGCTTGCAGGGCGACGAGGAGCCGCATCCAGTTCCGTGGCCCGGCCGGAAACATCGACACAAGCCAGCTCCCGACGGCAAGGCCGAGCAGTACTGACGCGAGCATCGTGGTGAAGGCGTAGGTCGTCGCCGGTACGAAGTAGACGAGCAGCCGGAACCAGACGACTTCGAGCGCGAGAGCCGCGAGGCCCGAGAGGGCAAAGACCATCAGCCCGAGCCGCGAGGTGCGGGTCTCGGTCGGCAACACGTTCGGCGAGCTCGCTTCGGCGGCGCTGCGTTCGCGATCGACTCGACGGGCGAGCGCCAGTGCACCGAGGCCGACGACGATGTTGCCGGCGGCCGCAACGGCAAACGATGCGCGCATGCCGATACTGCCGACGAGAACAAACCCCGTCAGGAGCGCGCCCGACACCGCCCCCGTCGTGTTGGCCCCGTACAGCCATGCGATCCGGCGATGCGCGGACGGCTGGCCGGCAATCGCGCCTTTGAGCACCAGCGGAAAGGTCATGCCCATCAAGACGGTCGGGACGAGAAGCACGGCAGTGGCGCAGAGGAACCGGACGAGCGTCGGCACGCCGGGACTCGTCGGTGTGACGTTCGCCAGCGCCGGGTACACCCACGCGACGCCGCCGAGCAGAAACTGTGTGGAGAAGGCTGTGATGCCGATGGCGAGTTCGACGAAGCCGAAAGCGCGGAGGGGAGATGGCAGCCGTTCGGCAAGGCGGCCGCCGATGGCGCTTCCGATGGCCAGGCCCATCATGAACGCCGCAAGGACTGTCGTTGTGGCGTAGACCGTAACGCCGAGGACGAGGCTCAGCTGCCGGTGCCACAGTACCTGATAGACGAGCGCGCTCGCGCCTGACGCGAGAAACAGGAACAGCAATGCCCAGCTAGCGCGTCAGAGCCTGGTAGACGAGAGGCTGGAAGCCCGCCGCGACAGGCGAGCCAGGATAACGCTGGACCATCATGATGGCCACGAGCCGCTCCTTCGGGTCCACCCAGAAGGTGGTGCCGTAGATCCCGCTCCAGCCGAAGAGCCCCGTCGATCCCTGCGTCTGCGTGGCGGCGAGGTCGGTGACCACGCGGAACCCGAGGCCGAAGCCGGCGCCCGGTCCGGTCAGCCCTCCGGCGGGCAGATCGGTCGTGTGGCTCAGCGTCATCAACTCGAGCGTCTTGGTGCCGAGCAGGCGCTTGCCGCCCAGTTCACCGCCGTTCAGCAGCATCTGCGCGAACCGAGCGTAATCGCGCGCCGTGGAGGTGAGGCCGGCGCCGCCGGAGAAATAGCGCTTGCCGGTCTTGTAGTACGCCGTCGGCGACATCGCGGTGTTACCGAACGACTCCGGGTCCTTCATCGGCCGGATGGCTCCGGCGCCGTCGGGCGAATACACGGTGGCCATGCGCGCCCACTTCGCGTCGGCGACTTCGAACGACGTGTCCGTCATGCCGAGCGGCGTGAAGATGCGATCGCGGAAGAATGCATCGAGCGTCATGCCCGAGGCGACTTCAACGATGCGCCCGAGGACATCGGTGGACAGGCTGTAGTTCCACGCCGAGCCAGGCTGGGCCAGCAGCGGCTGCGCAGCGAGCTTGTTGATGTTCTCCTCGAGCGTCATTGTCGTGGTCGTCAGGCCATCGACGACGCCCTCCTTGCGGTAGGCGTCGCCCACAGGTCCGCCGTTCAGGAAGCCGTACGAGAGGCCGGACCGATGGGACAGGAGATCGCGAACGTTGACTTCACGTCGCGCGGGCACGGTTGCGCCGCCTTCTCCCATCACCCGCTGCCCCTTGAACGCCGGGATGAACTTCGAGACGGGATCGGTCAGCAGCAGCCGGCCTTCTTCCTGCAGCATCATCACGGCGACGCTGGTGACCGGCTTCGTCATCGAGGCGATTCTGAAAATCGTGTCGGTCTGCATGGCCTTCCGGCCCTCGACGTCCTGGAAGCCCGTCGCGTGCACGTCCACGATCTTGCCGTCGCGTGCGATGAGCGTGACGATGCCGCCGACTTCCTTGCGGTCGACGTAGGCCTGCATGCCCTTGTGAAGCCGGGCCAGCCGCTCCGACGAGATCCCGACGCTCTCGGGTGTCGCCGGCGCCAGCGCTCGAGCCGGAGCCGTTGCCGCCGGCCGGGAAGATGGCGCCGGGCGCGGTGTGGGTGGGGCGACCTGCTGTGCAAGGCCGACCGAGCCCGCGAGCAGGACGAGCGCCAGCATCGAGACGTGAATTTTCTTCATGTGTCAGTCCGGCTCCTGTTCGGGTTTCCCGATCCCCGATCCCCGATCCCCTGTTCCCCGATCAGTCTTTCTTTTTAGCCGCCTCGGCTTCCATGACCCGCGCGCCGCGCAGCACGCCGCCGAGCGCATGGTTACCCTCGTGGCACGCGTATTCGAAGATCGCCTCTTTGCTGGCGTTCCACGGGTACTCGCCGGTCCACGACTGATCCCACGTGGTCGGATCCTCGACGGTGAACCGGTAGAGGAGGGTGTTCGCGTCGGTGCGGGTAAAGCGCTCGGTGACCTTCAGCTGCTCACCCGAACCCCGGAACTGGGTCTTGTCGGTGAAGTTCGTGGTCTCGACGACGAGCGTGTCCCCATCCCAGCGGCCGATTGAATCGCCCATCCAGAACTTCATGTGCGCGGGCGGGTGAGTGCCGCCGATCCGGATGATGCGCGCATCGTGCACCATCTCGTTCAGGATCATCACGCGGTCGCGCGTCTGCACGATCTGCTTGAGGTTGTTGTAGAAGTAGTTGGGAAGCGTCGGGGGCCCGGAGGTCGAGCTGAAGCCGAGCAGGCAGCGCTCGGCGAGCGGGCGTGCTTCAGGTCCGTCGTACTGGCCGACGGGCCCGCCCGATGCACCCTCGGCGGCGTCCGGCGCGACGCGGGTCGCCAGCAACGCGGCCATGCGCTGGCGCGCTTCAGCCTTCATCGGCGGCACGCGGCCGCTCGGAGGGTCGACGATGAGCGAGGTGCGCTTCTGCCCGTCGACGACGGCGATGCGGTCGCCCGGGTTGAGCCAGATCAGGTTGTAGCCGCCGACGCTGCCGCCGCCGGCACGGAACAGCCCTTCCAGGAATGACTTGGTCGGCGCGGTGTCTCCGCCCACTTTGGGTGCCGTCCGGTTCGGATCGCCCGGCTCCAGGTCTTTCTGATTGCGCTCGACCTCGTAGCCCTCGATCGCGGCCGCTTCGGCGTCCGTCATGCTCAAACGGTTTTCATACTGCATCGGGCGATCGACAGGGGTGATCGTCGCGACGTCGTAGATCCCGGAAAAGTCGGGCCGGCCGTCCGCTGTTCGCGGTCCGGCGCCGGGCTTTGCTGACTGGGCGGCCAGTGATCCCGCGTCGAGCCACGCTGCCGCAGCGGCTACGGCCACGCATCCGACGACGGTGAACAGGCGGTTCCGCATCTTCTCGACCCTCCGCGTGTAGTGTAGCCGCTCGGGAGCGGTTGCGGGGGCCAAACGAAAAAACGCCCGGTTCGAAGCCGGGAAGCATCGAACCGGGCGTCCAAATTGCGTGGGTTACACGCGGGCTGGCAGGAGCCAGCCTTCTAATTTTCTTGCGCGCCGCTCGTAAGTGCGCGCATCACGTGAGTGATGCGCAACGCAGGCCCGGTGGTTCCACCATGTGAACCTCCACTTCCCTTGGTGGCTGTGGGGTACACGTACTAATACGCCCGCGCAGCACTCATGTCAAGGTCGCCTGCGCGTCGCTACGGCTGTGCAGGCCGGCGAAGCTCGAGCCGATCGACGACGCGGGTCACGCCCTCGGTTTCCTCCGCGAGCCGCACGGCGCGCTGGCGTTCCGAGAAGCTCTCGACGACACCGCGCAGGGTCACCACTGAGCCTTCGCTGTCCACGTCGATGGTTCGCGCCTTCACATAGTCGTCCAGGGCCATCTTGGACTTGATCTTGGCGGTCAGCGTGCCGCTCGAGATGGCGCGCTCGGCATCAGCCGCGGCCTCGCCGGCTTTTTCCGCAGCCGTGCTTGCGATCTCGGTGCCCCGCTGCCTGGCTCGCTCCATGTCGATACCGGCAGTGTTGCTCGGCGGCGACAACGTCCACCCGTAACCTGACCAGTAGTTGTAGCCAAGCACGGCGATGACGGCGACGAGCGCAAGCGCGACCAGCGTTCGAAGTGCATGCATGGTTGTGTTACCTCGCCGGTTTGCATTCGCAAAGATCGCGCCGTGAGACCTCGTCCGGCCAGCTTCGCTGACGAGCTATTGGCTCGTCTGTTCGCAACCCATGAGACACTCAGCCGATGATTTGGCGATGGACGGTGCGAGCTCTGGGCGCAGCGGTCGTGCTCCTGGCGACATTTGCGGTCGGCGGCGCAGTCTCCGCGATGAACCGCCTGCCCGGCCTGCAACCATGGCACCGCCTGATCACGAGCCTCGAGCCGCGCGCGTCCGACATCGACGACGGGTTCAGGCTCGCTGACTACCTGGGACGCGAGGCGGCCGTATTCCAGGAATCACAGGAGAGGGTGGACGCCACGGCGGCGATCGATGCCGACCCGTCCATTCCCAACCGGTATGTGGCTGCGAGCCGCAGCGCACCCGCCAGGCTGCCCATCGATCTCAATCGCACCCGCGAGCAAACGCCCTCGCCGATCCGCGGCGGAGCGCTGCTGGTCCACGGCTTGACCGACGCGCCGTACAGCATGCGGGCCATTGCCGATCGCCTTCACGCCGCCGGCTACTACACGTTATCGCTTCGCATGCAGGGCCACGGGACCGTCCCTGGCGGCCTGGTGAACGTGACGTGGGAGGACTGGGCGGCAGCCGTGCGCATGGGCGCGCGGCACACGCGGCAGACAATCGGCGACGGCGCGCCGCTCGTGCTCGTTGGGTACTCGAACGGCGGCGCGCTGGTCATCAACTACGTGCTCGAGACCCTTGGTGACGATCGCCTTCCGGCGGCGACGAAGGTCGTCCTCGTGTCCCCGATGGTCGGCGTGTCCCCGATGGCGCGGCTGGCGCGCATGATCAGCCTGCTCGGCCCCGTGCCCTTCTTCGAGAAAGCCCGCTGGGTGGACATCGTGCCGGAGTACAACCCCGTCAAGTACAACTCGTTTCCTGCAAACGCGGCCGTGCAGACGTCACGCTTCACGCGGGCCATCCAGACCAGCCTCGCGCGCGCGACCGGCGACGGGCGCCTCGCCCGGTTTCCGCCGGTGCTGGCGTTTCAATCCGTGGTGGACACGACGGTCAGCACACCCGCCGTTGTCTACGACCTGTACGATCGCTTGCCGGAGGGCGGGCACGAGCTGGTTCTGTTCGACATCAACCGGCAGTCGGGCGTGCAGGCCTTCACCCGGCCAGGCGCCGTGCTCCCGCGCCTGACGAGCGAAGGGGCGCGGCGCTACACGGTGACGCTGGTCACCAACACGGCGACGGAGACGCCCGGCGTATCCGCGATGACCGTGGCGGCCGGATCGACGAGCCTCAGTTCGGAGCCGCTTGGCCTGGAGTGGCCGCGGGAGATGTTCTCGCTGTCGCACATCGCGCTGCCGTTTCCGCATGACGATCCGGTCTACGGCGGCGACAGCATGTACGGCGAGGCCGGAGGCGTTGCGCTTGGGCGCGTGGTGCCGCGAGGCGAGAAGGACGTGCTGGTCGTTCCGCTCGACGCGCTGATGCGCGTCTCGTGGAACCCGTTCTTCCCGTACATGGCCGCGCGCATCGAGCGATGGATCGATTGACTTTTTGCGGCGCCCGGCCGACAGTGGGGCCATGAAACGAAACACGCTGTCACGTCGAGGGTTTCTGGGTGCGGCGGGTGCAGGAGCAGTCACCATGTGGGTGCCAGGAAAGGCCGCCGGGTATACGGCCCAGGAGATGCGCGCGAAGGCCGCCGACGGCACGCTCCTCGGCGTGTCCAAGTCGGAGCTCGACACCCCGGCGCTCTGTGTCGACCTCGACACGATGGAGCGCAACATCGCCACGATGAAGGCCCGGCTGGCGTCGAGCGGTGTGGCGACCCGGCCCCACGCCAAGACGCACAAGTGCCCGGCCATCGCCAAGCTGCAGCTGGCCACTGGTTCGATCGGCGTCTGTGCGGCCAAGGTGAGCGAGGCGGAGGTGCTCTCCGCCAACGGGATCGAGCCGATCCTCATGACGACCTCGAATGTCACGCCCGCGAAGATCCGGCGCGCGATGCAGATTCGCAAGACCAACCCGCGTTTCGTCCAGGCCGTGGACTATCCGGAGAACGCCCGCGACCTTTCGGCCGCCGCCGGGGAAGCCGGTGTCGTGGCCGATGTGGTCGTCGATGTCGCGGTGGGCACGCGGACTGGCGTGCCCGCGGGCGCGCAGGCCCTCGCTCTGGCCCAACTGGTTGATTCGCTGCCCCATCTCAAGCTGCGCGGGCTCATCAGCTACGACGGCGGCGCGCAGCACATCAAGGGCTTCAAGACGCGCCTTGAACGGACGCTCCAGAACTACCAGCCGTCGCTCGAGACCTTCGAGCTGTTCAAGCGCGGCGGCCTGAGCACGGAGATCTTCAGCGGTGGAGGCACCGGAACCTACAACATCATGACGAAGGTGCCGGGCCTCACGGACGTCCAGGTCGGCAGCTACATCTTCATGGACACGCAGTACCTCGAGATCGGCGGCGAGTCGAGCGACGAACTGTTCGCCGACTTCCAGCCGTCGCTGACCGTGATGGCGACCATTCTCAATGCGTATTTCCCGGCCGTCTCACGACCGACGCGGGTGCAAAGGCACTGACCATGAACAAGCCCGATCCCATCGTCATCGGCGAGAAAGGATTCGCCTACAACGCGGGGTCGGATGAGTTCGGCACCATCCGGTACGAGATGGCGTCGAAGGCCTACAAGGTGGGCGACAGGCTGGAGCTGATCGTGCCCCACTGCGATCCGGTGGTGAACGAGTACGACCAGATCTACGGCACGAGGAAGGATCGCGTCGAGGTGGTCTGGGACATCGCCGCCCGCGGGCACTCGCAGTAGCGGGCGATTGTTCCCGGGTTCCTACTCGTTGCTGGCGCGCAGACGGCGGATTTTCACCCGCTCGTCGTAGTGCGCTTCGAGGTGCTCGACGCCGTCGGCCGTAATGGCGAGCAGCGAGCTGTCGGTCCGCTGGATCAGCTTCTTCTGCACCAGGAACCACGTCGTGAACTCCAGGTGTTCGCGAGGCTGCCCCGTGAGCTTCTCGAGATCGCTGATGAACACGCCCGGCTCGTTCGGTTCGAGCCGGCGGCGCGAGCACAGCACTTCGAGCACCATCATGCGCACGGCCTGCTCGGTCCCGAAGTCCGTGTCGGTTTCGGCCGCCTTGGCCGCCAGCCGCCACCGATCCTTCTGGATCTGCTGGTGCGCCACGTCGTACTGCGCACGTTTTTCCGGCGTGCCCAGCACTTCGGTACGCCTCCGTGATCAGCCGGAAGCGGTTGGCGTTGCCGGACTCGGCGTTGTCCGGATGAAAGCGCTGCGCCAGAAGGCGATAGACGCGGTGAACCGTTTCGGGCTCGGCGTTGGCGTTGATCTGCAGCGTTTCGTAGTAGTCGACGGGCGGCTCTTTTTCCATGGAGATGAGACCAGAACGTTCTATCGGCTCGACCAGAAGCGCCCTCCACGTACAGCGCGGTCCGGCTCTCTTCTTCTCGGATCTGCAATCGCGTTCGGCGGCCATGTAACCTCAGCCCGCTCAACCGTTATAGAGCCTCGAGCGGCAGCCCGCGTGTTGCCGGAAAAAGGAGCTCCCATGACTGTGATGCCTCGCCGATGGCTCGTCGCCGCGCTCTTCGTCCTTGCCTTGCTGCCGGCCCGGGCCGGCGCCGAATCGCAGGATGCGCTGGCGGGGGAGACCGCCGGTGCTGACTCCACGACGGCGATTGCCGCCGACGCGACCCGGTATCTGGCGCTCGGAGACAGCATCGCGTCCGGGTACAAGGCGCTGCCTGCGACCAACGGCTATCCGTTCCTCCTCTACGAACATGGAGTCTTCGACCACGTCCGGCATTCGCTGTTTGCGAACGCGGCCGTACCGGGCGCCACCAGCCGCGACTTCGTGCTGCACCAGGTCCCTCAGGCGCTCATCCCTGCGGCGGCGGGTGGGTTCATTCCCGACTACGTGACGGTGACCATCGGCGGCAACGACCTGCTGTCGATCCTCCACTACATGAGCACCCACCCGGATCCCGCCGATGTGATGCAGTTCGCCAACGGCGTGCTCGCCGCCTACGCGCAGAACCTCTTTGTGGGGCTGGCTCAGATTCGCGCCGGCTTGCCGTCAGCGAGGATCTACGTGGGCAACCAGTACGGGATCCCGGAGATCGAGGCGCTGGTGCCGCTTGCCACGCCGCTTATTGCGGCGTTCAACGAAACGGTGAGGCTGGTGCTGTCGCAGTTTCCCGCCAACGTCCACCTGGTGAACGTGCACGAAGCATTCGCCGGACGCCCGCACCTCCTGCTCGGGGAGCGCCCGGGCGAGTCGCCGTTCGAGACCCACATGACCAACGCCGGCCACCGCGCGATGGCATACGCGTTCGCCGCGGTCGTTGCCGAGACGCGCTGAAGCAGAAGTGCTTTGCGAGACTGTGGGAACCGGGGCCAGGCGCTTGACCTGGCCCCGGAGGCACGAAGACTCAGGTCGTATACAAAGTGATCACCAGCAGGACGAATCGATAGCCCAATACGATGCCCGCTACCGCCACGGTGAGCGCGACGACTTTGAGCACTCGACTGGCGCCAGTGGCGCCGTACACCTCTCCCGTCGCGACGTGCAGATACATCCCACACGCGAGCAGCAGGGCAACGGAGACCGCGTAGTCCAGCCTGTCGGAGAGCAAATCCGGCCACCACCAAACCACAGGTCAACCGGCGGAACCACTGTCGCCACGCAGAAGAGCAAGAGCAGGAACGCATACACGTGGAGCGAAAAGAGGGCATGGGCACCAAGCGGGCTCCTGCTCCGATAGAACGCGATCGAGGGCGCGGCCACAAAAGACAGCGCCATGAAGATGATGAGCGACCGCGCATTCCGCGCCATGGCGTGATCGAACACCGGCGCATAGACATCAAGCGTCGTCTGCATCGCCTCCAACCGATGCGATACCAACAATTCTGCGACGCGACTCCACGGTTGAGTGTGAAGATGTGAGTCGATCGGCGTCGTAAAGACCCTCCCGCCTGTCAGCGATTCGGTCGCGAAGAACAGCGCGTTGGCGATCAGGAATAGCGGGACAGGCCCGACGTATGGCTTCCGCTGTCCCTGCAGGTATGCCACCGTGAGAAAACCCGGACGGCCCACCAAACATCGAAAGCTTCGAATGAGGCGACCATCAATCTTGATGAACGCCCGGACAAGCTGATTGAAGATGCCGCGAAGCGTGAGCTCGCGCTCGCGGAGCGGACGTTCGCCGCATCCCGGACAATAGGGCGTGGAGACCGTGGCGTGACAGGTGGGGCACGTCCACGGCTCGGTCTCGGCTCATCGTTGCACTCTGTCGAGCGGCATTGTGTCACGACGGCTCCTGGGAGAGGGTTACGATGTCGATGGAGATCGCCGCTATCTGGTGGAACACCCGTGGCCGCCGACGGCGGGGGAGAATCGGTGAGGCAACCGCTGGAGCGCAGACGTTCGTGATCATCGAAGTCAGGAAGGAACGCCCCGACGACATTCCGGTCGTCAGGGACGTCAACCGGCTGGCGTTCGGCCAGGATCAGGAGGCGAACATCGTGGAGGCGCTGAGGTCCAACGGCGCTGCGTCCCTCTCGCTGGTGGCGACACTCGACAATCGAGTGGTCGGTCACGTCATGTACAGTCCCGCACGGATCGGTCCGGTCATCGGCGCGGGCCTCGGTCCCGTGGCCGTTCTTCCCGAACACCAACGACAGGGAATCGGCAGCCAACTTATCGAGGCCGGAAACCGGCAACTCAAAGACACGGGCTGCCCGTTCATCGTCGTGATTGGACACGCGGACTACTACCCGCGATTCGGTTTCACACCGGCCCGTCCCCTCGGCCTGACGTGCGAATGGGATGTGCCGGACGACGTGTTTCTCCTGCTGGTGTTGAATCCCGGACCAATGCAAGGTGTCTCCGGCGCCGTCGAGTACCGGCCAGAATTCTCAGCGGTATCTTGAGTACATCGGCTGATCTCCGGGGCTGCGCTTGTGAGGACGAGCACAAGATGAAGTTCGACAAACTCACTTCCGATTCTGTGGTGGCCTGGTGCGACTTTCATGCTCAGCGTCGCCACGCAGTCAGAATTGCTATGCAGGCCTGTAGCGAGAGCAGTCTCCGGCCGCATATCCGTATTCACCGAGCGTCGAATGAAGAAGGGGTGGCATTCGCCACGAACTCCGGCATTGGGTCGGCTGTGATCGCTGGAGTGCGCATCCTCTACCGAGGCGCGAAGTCACCGCGATCAACGCCCGCTGGGAGCAGTCGATTGAGCGGGCCGGCGCCGGCGTCCAGGTTCAGCGGCGACGATCCAGCTAATGAGCTATCAACCGCGGAGTCAGCTCGGCAGATCGTGATGGTCACTATTCAGAGGAAGTGCCATCAGAACTTTCGATCCCTTCACGCCCCGGGCCAACAACCAGTCCGGTCGGTGTCACGCGGAGCGGGCACGATGAATCTTTCAAGCCTGGTCGAACTCCCTGTGGAAGGCGTGTCGTCGGTCAACTTGTTTGTGACGCTGGTTCCCGACGGCCTCGCAACGTCAGAGATTGTCGAGAAGGTCGTTTACCCGGTTTTCTAGGACATCGGCATCCGGAAGGGTGAGTTCATAGCGTGAAGCGCTGAAGTTAGCCTGCATCGCCGCGTGAGTGATGGCCAGGATGGCCGTGCAGGCCGTGTCCACGCGAAGGGTGCGCGGTCCAAGGCCGACGGTCCGGAAGCCGTGCGCCTCGAAGAGCCCCAGCTCGAAGGCGTTCCATCCCCCCTCTGGCCCGATGGCCATGAGCACTCGTTGATTGGCCCGCCGAGCGACGGCCGCATGAATGGACATCGTGGCCTGGGGATTCGCCACGAGGCGCAAGCCTTCGCCGAACAGCGTGTCCAACCGGTCCTCGACCAGCACTTTCAACTGCCGATGGATCGAGACGACGGGAAGCCGCGTATCGCGCGCCTGCTGCAGGCCTTCGACGAGGAGCGGGCCGTAACACGCCTCAGTCAGGACGTGGGTGTCGAAGTACTGGCGTTCGACGCGCTCAGCGTTCGTCAGGATGATTTGTCCGACACCCAGCGCGGCGAACTGGGCCCACAAGCGCCGCATGACTTTTGGCCGGGGAAGGGCGAGCAGGACATCAATTCGCGAACGAGGAGGGATGTCGGCCTCGAACGCGCAGCGCAGGGTGACCCGGCCATCGTCGGCGGATTCCACGGTGCCCACGCCGAACGGGCCATCGATCAAGCCGATTCTGATCGCCTGCCCGGGCACGACGCGCAGCACGTTGAGAAGGTGGGCCGCACGACTGTCCGAGAGCATGACGCTGGACGAACCGAGACACTCACGCTCGTCCAGCAGAATCAGGTTCACGGTGGATTGCCGAGGCGATGTGGAGCCGGCGAGGAGGGGAGGGGGGGAGGAGGGGGGGAGGGAGAGGAGAGGAGAGGAGGGAGAAAGGGGAAGAGGGAGGAGGGGAGAGGAGAGGAGGAGAGAGAGAAGGAGGGAGAGAGGGGGGAGGAAGGAGGGAAGGAGGAGAGAGGAGAGAGGAAGAGGAGAAGAGAGGAGGAGAGAGGAGAGAGGAGGGAAGAGAAGAGAGAGGAGGAAGAGAGAGGGGAGGGGGCCGAGGGGGGGCGGGGTGGAGCCGGCGGCGTGACTCGAACACGTGCCTGCTGATTACGAACTAACGGCAAGTGAAAGTATACGCACATCGTCGGACGCCGGCGAACGATTTATTGAGTAAACTCGTTCGCGCGCGTCCGACACTTTCGCCCGCGTCCGTCGGCTAGGGCGTCAACTTGGGCGTCAGGCGTTTCGCCGGGCTGCACGCCCTTGTAGACAAGCGGGCCGATCGCGTTTCCTGAGGCCGCCTGTCGCGGCTTCTGCGCGGCAACGAAGGGAGCCCGAGACGTGGGTAAGCAGGAAGCGTTAGCAAGACTCGTTCGCCGAGGCTAGGGAAGGTCGACCGATGGAGCCTGACGATCTCGATCGGCTCGTCGCGATTCGCCGCGCCTGCGGCGAGGGCTCCGAGCGCGACAAGCTCGATCGGCTCGTGCTCGCGTACCTCATGACGGCGGCGAACGTCCGGACGGAGGCCCTCATCGAGCCTGGGGAGTTCCAGGTCGAGCGAGATCGACAGGTCGCCGAGTTGCGAGGGCTCGCGGACCTGATCAACGTCGACGAGCCCGATCTCGAACTGGAGCGCCTCTGTCAAGAGGGCGATCTCGAAGGCCTCGCGCGTTACGTGCAGAAGAAACTCGGCGAGCAGGGCCGCTAGGTCATGCCCGATTGCCCAGGGTGCGGCGTTGCCTATCTCGACGGAGAATCACATACCTGCACTCAGAGAGCCCGGTCGAGTCTCACGGTCGCGACTGTGGGCTTTGTCTTGTTCTGGATCGTGTTGAGCGTTGCCGGCGCGCCCGTCGTGAGAACGGTCAACTACCTGTTCCTGATGGTCGCCGGACTTGTCCGTAGACTGTTTAGCTAGGCCGACGCGGGAGTAGGACATGGTCGACGACTGGCTTTTACCCGGCGCCTGCCCGCCCCGCGTCAACCGCTTTTCGAGTTTGTGCGACTGTCCGACGGCGCTCGGCTCGCCTGCGAACTGCGCTATCACGGCAACCCTACGGCTTCGAGGCCGTATTCCTCGACCGGGGCGAGTTGTTTCTCGCGCACGTTCGACCGGCCGACGGCCGTCGCCTGGGCCGAGGAAGAACGGCGCGTCATAGAAACGGCGAGGACTAGCCGCGAGCTATGGTGTTTGGGGCGACAAAACAGGGCTGGTATTTGGCGCTTACATGTGAACACGCGCCAGCGGTTACCGCGATAGCGACGATGTAGAGGAACTGGAAGATCCACGCCACCTACTCGGTGAGGACTGTCGGGATGATTGACGACTCTGCGACGCGAAAGCCCCACACTTGAAGAGGCAGAACACGATCTGGCCGAGGCAAAGCCGAGGAAGGAACCTGAGTCTACGATCAACAAGAACGTGATTGAGCAGTCGATTGCGGGTCCGTTCCAGTCGCGACGGAAAGCAACGCGATGATGCCCACCGTCAACGCTGTTAGGAATCTTGCGTACGTTGCGAAGGCATCGCGGGCCAACTCCGTAACAGTCACTCTGTCGATCTGTAACGAACTTTGTACCGCTCTACCTTCAAGGCGTCAGCTAGCTCTACGCGCAACCTCTGCGTCTAGGAACACGAGCCTTGCGCGGGCGGTCAGAGTCCGGGCCGTCCGAGCTCCTGGCTCTCCAAATCATCGAGTGAGGACCATCGTGAAGTTGAAGTTGTAGAACGTCCCGATGTGGCGTTCATCGATAGTCGGAGTTCTCGTCCGAAGAAACCGCCACTGCCCGTGGCGTTGTAGTTGCCGCAACTTGGATCGTTGAAGGTCGTCTGCCCGCTACCAGGAAATGCCCCAGTTGAGTCGATGGTTACTTGACCGACGGGAATACTGAAGCCCGCACATTGGCCCGTTGCGACAATCGGCGCGATGCTCACCGACGTACCGGATTGGGTAACGACGGTGGACGCAGGGCACTGCGCGGTGACGCCCAGTTCTGGAAGTGTCAGGGTAATGGCGCCGGCGACGATCCGGCAACTTGAGGGGTGGTGGGGCGACTCGGCTGGGTAGGGGAGTCGCCGCCGCAGGCAGTCAGCAACGACCCGACGACACGAGACGCCGACGAAGCGAGCTAAATGCATGTTTTATAGCCCCTTATACTGTTGAGTTCGGGCTGAGTCTGCTAGACACAGAAGCAATTGTCAACGGTAGAGCTTTCCACCCTGAGCTGCTCTAAAGCTCTACAATAAGCCGAGAGAGGTGAGGATGATTCGAACACTGCATCGGCGCTCGTCGTCGTCTTGTGGCGGAGTCGGTGGCGTTGGCAGGGATCGAAGCGACTGATGGATGCATTCTGAACCGCTAGGGTGTTCAACGGGGCGAGGATCCGATTGACGGGGACTTGGAGACGACTTCACGGAACTCCTGCGCTTCACGGCCCGGAAGAAGCCGTTTGAAAAGATTCAGCTCGCAATCCTGTACGCCCAGGAATGCTTGATCTCGGAGTACAGGCCAGAAGGCGGGCCGCCGCATCGGCGCGGCAATTGGCACGACGGTGTTGCTCGGGCCACTTGGACTCCTGACGCTCTTCTCGAAGAAGCGGAAACACTACCTCACGGTAGGTTTCAAGGACGCTGCGGGTAGTGATCAGGTAGCCATCATCGAGCTAGGCAAGGACATCGCCCGCACCACCTCGCCATCGTGCAAACACGCTCAGGCAAAACGATCGAGTGTTCAGGACGAGGATGCGCGGAAAGCTGGCCTCGGCGGGCAATGGACAGGCAGCCCATGTCAGAGCCAGGACGTTGGATGCGTCAAACGGCGGCGTCGGACGGGGGTCGGCGGAAGAGGAAAACCGGCGGATACGTGAGATGTAACGTCGCCGCGTAAGGACAATCTCTAAACGACTGTCGTCGACCTTACTGACCCTGCGCTGGCCGGTTGAGTTGATGGTTGTGGCGAGCGGATCGATCGCCTGACCACCGTTACGGTCGAAGTCTAAACGAAGGCACCGAGCTACGAACCAAGGGATTTGGAACATGCACTATCCGATCGGCTTTCAGGCAGCGGCGGCCTGATCGCGGCGACCCCGGGCGATCGAGAACCATCGAACCTTCAACCGACAATTTTCGGCTTCAGCCCTCAATCTTTACTAGGGGGAATCAGGTTCGGAGCCGGCGACGTGACTCGAACACGTGACCTGCTGATTACGAATCAGCTGCTCTACCAACTGAGCTACGCCGGCTTAGGCGAAGCCCTGATTCTAACATGCGGGCTTCGCTGGTCCTTGGGCCTTGGTTCTTGGTCCTTGGGCGGTCCTTGGTCCTTGGCCGTCCCTGGTCCTTGGTCCTTGGTGTGCTGCTGGGAGTTTCGCGCACCGCTGGTCATGCCGCCGGACTTGGCTAAGGACCGAGGACCCAGGACCGGACCAGGGCCGAAGGACCGCCTAAGGACCAAGCCCGAAGGCCTAAGGACTAGCGAGCGCAGTACCTCTCCGTCGGTGACCGCGCCCAGCCAGGTCGTCTGCGCGTTGATGTTCACGGCGATGTGGACGCCGCGCGAGCCGGGCGTTGCGCCGTGCCAGTGGCGTTCGCCGGGCGCAATCACCACCGCGTCGCCTTCGGTCGCATCGGTTACAGACTCGCCCTCGCGTTGAACGCGGATGCTTCCCTCGACAACGAAGAGCCACTGCGCGCCCGAGTGCGAGTGCCAGTTCGTGCGCGCGCCGTCGTTGAACTCGACACGATACACGTGGACCGACTCGCCCTCTTCAGACGAAGCGAGCAGCTTCGTCGTCGCCGGGCCCACAAATGACTTCGCGTCAGCAGCTCGAGCGCCTGTCTCATCCGTTCGGAAGATTTTCATTCCCCGATCCCCGATCCCCGATCCCCGATCCCCGATGAACTCAGCGCCGTATACTATCCCCATGCGAATCACCACACTCGCCGGCGTTGTCCTCGCCTCGTCGATGTCCGTGCTGGCGCAGGGTAACTGGCAGATTCCCGAGGGCGCCGCGGCGGAGAAGAGTCCGCTCAAGCCGAGCCCGGATGTGTTGAAGCAAGGGCGCGGGACCTACGTCACCAACTGCCAGAAGTGCCATGGCCCGGAAGGAAAGGGCGACGGCCCCGACTCCGATCCGCGGATGCCGGCCGCCGATCTGACCGATGGTTTCCGGGCCGAGTTGAATCCGGACGGCGTGCTGTACTACCGGATCTTCAACGGCAAGCCGCCGGTGATGCCGGCCTTCAAGAGCTCGCTCACGAAGGATCAGATCTGGCCGGTCGTCGAATACATCAAGTCGATTCGCAAGTAGCGAATCGATTGGAAGTGGGAACTGAGAACTTAGAACTGCGAAGGACTCCGTCGAGGTGGAGCGCCGGGCCCCGCAGTCAGTGTCCTTCTTAGTTCTTACTTCTAAGTTCGAACTTCGTGTATAATACATACCTGAACGATATGGGGAGCCGGACCGAAACCACGCCGGGCATGTTCGACCTGATGCACGCCGCCTCAGCCGTTGAGGCGTACGTCGAGGAGCGGTTGTCCGCGGTTGGATTGTCGCTGCCCAAGCTGGCGGCGCTCGATCGGCTGGTCACGGCTGGGGACTCGATGCCGCTCGGCCAACTCGCGGATCGGCTGAAATGCGTCAAGTCGAATGTCACACAGCTCGTCGATCGCCTGGAGGCCGATGGCCTGGTGACCCGCGCGCCCGATCCCAACGATCGCCGCTCCCGCCTGGCGGTGATCACGGAGCAAGGGAAGCAACTGTACGGGCAGGGCAGCCGGATCCAGCAGGACGCGGAGCGGCAGTTGTTCTCGCAGTTGTCGCCGGACGACGGTGCCAGGCTCGCGGAGATCTTTGCGAAGCTCGAAAAGGCAGGGAAGTAGCCCCTTTTTTTGACATGTAGTGCATGTATGTATGGTCGAGTAGTGGTCGAAACGCGCAACAGACATTAGAGATTAAGGAGAGAAGCGATGGTGAAAACAACGTGGCTTTGGGTGGCGCAGATTGCGGTCGGTGGCCTGTTGCTCTTCGCAGGGTGGAGCAAGGTGACCGGTGCGCCGATGATGGTCGAGATGTTCGACGTGCTCGGCGTCGGGCAGTGGTTTCGCTATCTGACCGGCGGCCTCGAGCTGGTCGGCGGCGCACTGCTGCTGGTTCCGCGTTTCGCGGCGTTCGCCGCAGCGCTGCTGCTGCCGGTCATGGCCGGCGCGATTCTCGCGCACATCGTCGTCCTCGGCGGCAGCCCGGCAATTCCAGTGATCCTCTTCGTCGCGCTCGCGTCGATTGCCTGGCTCCGGCGCGAGCGGCTCGCGATGATGTTAGGATGACAGATTGAGTCCGGCGCGCGGGCGCGCGCAGTGGGGTCCCGCATCGAGCGGGGCCCTCTGGACTCGAACCCGCGCATGCCCGACACCATCCAACCGGGGGCAGCCGACAAGCCCGCCAGCTCCACCGAACCCGCGCCGATCGTGGTGCGTGGAGCCCGTACGCACAACCTCAAGAACATCGACGTCACGCTGCCCACCGGCAAGCTCGTGATCGTGACCGGCGTGAGCGGCTCGGGCAAGTCCTCGCTCGCCTTCGACACGATTTACGCCGAAGGGCAGCGGCGCTACGTCGAGTCGCTGTCCGCCTACGCCCGGCAGTTCCTCGAGCGGATGGAAAAGCCCGACGTGGACAAGATCGATGGCATCGCGCCGGCCATCGCCATCCGCCAGAAGAACAGCATCCGCAACCCGCGCTCGACGGTCGGCACGACCACCGAGATTCACGACTACATGCGCCTCCTCTTTGCGCGCGTGGGGCGGACCTTCTGCCGGCAGTGCGGGAAGCTCGTGGTCCGCGACACGGCCGAAGTCGTGGCCCGTCAGCTCGCCCGGCGCCCCGAGGGCGCAAGGCTGATCGTCGGCTTCGACCTCACGATCATCGAAACCGCGGCGATGGCGGAACCGGCTGTGGGGGCCGACGACGAGCCGCTCGACCTGCTGGACGAGCCCGGGATGGAAGCCACCGGCAACGGCTCTGAGGAATCGTCGCCCGACGCGGTCGAGCCGCCCCGGAACGGGTCGTCCACGGCGTCACGAGCTGCGGCGCGCGCAGCGGCTGCTGAAGCGGCTGCGGCTGCCGTCGAAACCCTCCGGCGCAAGGGCTTTGGCCGCGTGCTGGTGGACGGGCGCGCAGTGGCGTTCGACGATCTCGACCCGCAGTGGCTCGGCGCGCAGACGATGCTGGAAGTTGTCGTAGACCGGCTGCAGATTGCGAAAGACGATGAGGCCGCGCTGCTCCAGCGGCTCACGGATTCGATCGAGACGGCTTATCGCGAAGGCGGCGGGGCCGCGTGGGCCCTCGAGCTCGCCGGCGCAGGAGAAGGTGCGGGAGCGCCGGCGGAAGTCCGAAAGCACAGGTTCTCGGAACGGTTCGAGTGCCGCGACTGCGGCTTGACCTACGAAGATCCGCAGCCGCGGCTGTTCTCTTTCAACAACCCCTTCGGCGCCTGCCCGACCTGCCATGGGTTCGGCAACATCATCGAGCTCGACATGAACCTGGTCGTGCCCGATCCCTCGAAGTCCATCGCCCAGAACGCCATCGAACCGTGGAGCAAGCCGCACTACCGCTCGCAGCTTGCCGAGTTGAAGCGCGCGGCGAAGAAGGGCCGGGTCAGGCTCGACGTGCCCTGGGCCGATCTCACCGCCGACGAGCGGGGGTTTGTCGTTGAAGGTGATCCGTCCACGGAATACGAGGGCGTGCGCGGGTTCTTCCGGTGGCTGGACAAGAAGAAGTACAAGGTCCACGTCCGCGTGTTCCTCAGCCGGTACCGCGGGTACCTCACGTGCCCGGACTGCGGCGGCGCCCGGCTGCGCCGTGAGGCGCGCGACGTCAAGATATCGGATCGGACGATCGACCAGGTCGCCGCCCTGACCGTGCGGCAGGCGCAGACCTTTTTCTCCACGCTCGATCTCTCCGAGAAAGAGCGCACCATCGCCGAGAAGGTGCTCAAGGAGATCTATCGCCGGCTCTCGTTCCTGAGCGACGTCGGGCTGGACTACCTGACGCTCGATCGTCTCTCCTCGACGCTGTCGGGCGGAGAAGCCCAGCGCATCAACCTGGCCACGTCGCTTGGCTCGGCGCTGGTCGGGACGCTGTACGTGCTCGACGAGCCGTCAATTGGCCTGCACTCGCGCGACAACCTGCGGCTGATCGACATCCTCCGCCAGCTGCGCGACCAGGGCAACACGGTCCTCGTCGTCGAACACGACGCCGACATGATCAAGGTCGCGGACCACATCGTCGATCTGGGGCTCGGCGCCGGGGAGCAGGGCGGCCGCGTGGTGTTCTCGGGCACGCTCGAGGCGTTGATGCAGGAGCCGCGCTCGCTCACGTCCAAGTACCTCCGGCAGGAACTGGCCATCCCGGTACCGTCGACCCGCCGCCGCGGCACGATGCAGAAGATCAAGATGACGGGCGCGAGCGAACACAACCTCAAGTCGGTGGACTTCGCGATCCCACTGAATACGCTCACCTGCGTCACTGGCGTGAGCGGGTCCGGCAAGTCCACGCTCGTTCACGACGTGCTCTATGCCGCCATCAAGCGCGCCAAGGGTGGTTGGGACAAGCGCGTCGGCGCCTACACGGCGCTGGAGGGTCTCGAGTACATCACCGACGTCGTGCTGGTCGATCAGACGCCAATCGGCCGGACGCCGCGGTCCAATCCGGTCACCTATCTCAAGGCTTTCGATCCCATCAGGGAGCTTCTCGCGGCGACCAAGGATGCCAAGGCGCGCGGCCTCACGGCCAGCCACTTCTCCTTCAACGTGCCGGGCGGGCGGTGCGAGGCGTGCCAGGGCGAAGGGGAGGTCCGCGTCGAGATGCAGTTTCTCGCGGATGTCTTCGTCCCCTGCGACCAGTGCGACGGCAAACGCTTCAAGCCGCAGGTGCTCGAAGTGAAGTACCGCGGGCGCAGCATCCACCAGGTGCTGGACCTCACGGTGCGCGAGGCGCTGACCTTTTTCAGCTCGTCGCCGAAGGTGCTGCGGCGCCTGCAGGTGCTCGACGAGATCGGCCTGGGCTACCTTCGGCTCGGCCAGCCCGCAACGACGCTCTCCGGTGGGGAAGCGCAGCGGATCAAGATTGCCGCGCACCTGTCGTCCCACGGGGGGGAGCGGCTGCTCTACATCCTCGACGAGCCGACCACCGGGCTGCACTTCGACGACATCGCCAAGCTGCTCACGGCCTTCCGCAAGCTGCTCGAGGCGGGCAACACGCTGGTCGTCATCGAGCACAACCTCGATGTGATCAAGACGGCGGACTACATCATCGATCTGGGCCCTGAAGGCGGCGAGGGCGGGGGCACGATTGTCGCCGTCGGGACGCCGGAGCAAGTCGCGCAGAACGAAGCCTCGCACACGGGCCGGTACCTGCGCACCACGCTCGCCGAGGGCCGTTCACATGCCTATGCGTCCGGCCGCTAGCGCGATCGCGTGCTCGCTCGCGGCGCTTGCGGTCGTGGCATGCAGCGCCTCCGGCGTCTCGGCGCAGGTCACGTTCCAGGATGCGTCGAAGGACCTGGCGAGCCCCGACGCGGGCGTGCGCCTGGCCGCGATCCGTGCCCTGCGCGACGCCGGCGATGCCGGCGCCGCATTGCCGCTCGCGCCGCTCGTTGCCGATCCCGATCGCGGCGTACGCCTTGAAGCCGTCAGCGCGGAAGTGAGCCTGTTTCTCGACGACGATCGGCGCCGCAGCCCGCGCGCCGCGTTCGATGCCGGACCGTTCGTCCTCCGTCAGCAGGCCGTGCCGATCGAGGTGTTGACCGCGCTCAGAGCCGGCGCACGTGACGTCGATCCGATGGTCTCGGTCGCGGCAATGTACGCCTTCGGCACGCTCGGCACCCAGCCGACCGGAGCGGTCCGCGCGGACCTCCTGCGCGATGTGGCCCCCGACCTGGCTGCAATCCTTCTTGCTCAGGAACCAGAGCTGCGGCTGGCCACCATCCGCGTCGTCGGGCGTTTGTACGGGCGCCGGCAGGGGGAGAAGGTCGATCACCGGGAGGTCGGGGACGCGGTCGTCGAAGCGGTGAACGACCGGAGTGACAGGCACCGCGCCGCCGCCATGCAGGCGCTCGGCGCGATGCGGTATGCGCCGGCGGTGGAGGCGCTCTCCGAGCTCTACGCGTACTACCAGCGCGGACCGATGGCGGAGGCGACGCTCGACGCGCTGGCGCACATCGCGGCACCGCAAAGCGCGCCTCTCTTCCAGGCGGCCATCACCGGCACCAGCCTCACGCTCAAGCGGATCGGTGTCGAGGGTCTGGCGCGGCTGGGCGATCGGGCCCATGACGCCGAGGTGCGTGCGGCTGTCCGGACCGAACGCAGCCAGGCGATGCTGCTCGCGGGCAGCTTCGCCGAGCTCTTGATCGGCGCGGGCTCGCTCGACGGCATCGTCAACGGGCTGTCCCGTGCGGACGTTCGGGAGCAGGCGATGGGCTACCTTCTCGAGATCGCGCCGGGCCGGGCCGGGCTGTTCGGACGCTACACGCAGGATCCCGAGCCGCGCGTGCGGATCGGTGTCGCCGACGCTCTCGGCGTGTCCGGCGATCTCAGCGCCGTGTCGATCGTCGAGGCCATGCGCCGTGACGTCGATCCGGCCGTGGTGCGCGCGGCCGAGCGCGCGCTGGCGCGGCTGCGAGCCGATACGCGGTGACGCGCCGATGGCGCGTGTGCTCCCTCGCGGCTTTTACGATCGGCCCACCCTCGTCGTCGCACGCGAACTAATCGGCAAAGTCCTCGTGCACCGCCGCGGCCGGACGATGACGAGCGGGGTCATCGTGGAGGTCGAGGCGTACATCGGAGAGTCGGACCCGGCGTGCCACGCGGCGCCGGGGCCCACTCGGCGCAACCGTCCGCTCTACGGCCCGCCGGGCTTCGCGTACGTTTACCTGAACTACGGCATGCACTACCTGGTAAACGTGGTGACGGAGGCACAGGGGCAGCCCGCCGCCGTCCTCATCCGTGCGCTCGAGCCGCTGGACGGCATGGCCGCGATGCGCCGCCGGCGAGGGCTCGCGGATGCGCCGGCCGACAGGCTGTGCCGCGGTCCCGGGAATGTGACGAAGGCCATGGGCATCTCGCTGGCGCACAACGAGGCGGACCTGCTCGGTTCTCGCCTTTCGATTGAGGATCGCGGACTCCGCCCCGGGTTCATCACGTGGAGCCCCCGCATCGGGATCAGTGTCGGCACCGAGCGCTGTTGGCGCGCCTTTGTCGCCGGAAGCTCGTCGGTCAGCGGCAGGCGGCCGGCCACGTCGCGACCGCGGGCATCCCGGACGCCCAGGGCACGGCGCAGCGGTTGATCGTTTCCGAGCGTTTGGTGGCGGCGTTGTCCCGGCCGGGGCGGCTTGACCGGGGGTAACGAAGAGAGTAACGGTACTTTTACGTGCCCGAATTGCTGCCGATCTTTGTCAACCTGGCCGGCCGACGTGTGCTGCTGGTTGGCGCCGGCCCGGTCGGTGCGGCCAAGCTGGCATCGCTCCTGGCGGCGGGCGCTGAAGTCACGGTGGTGGCGCCGGATATCCACGCCGATATCGAGCGGGCGGAGAAAGAGGGTACGATCACGGTATGGCGGCGCCGCTTCTCGCCCGCCGATCTGAATGGCGTCTGGCTCGTCGTGGCGGCCGCGACGCCGGAGGCCAACCGGGAAGTTGCCGACGCGGCCGGGGCCCGGTGCGTGTTCGTCAACGCGGTTGACGATCCGCCCAACGCCACCGCCTATTTGAGCGGCGTCGTCCGGCGCGACGGAGTGACGCTGGCGATTTCGACGCGAGGTGATGCGCCGGGGCTCGCGGGCCTCTTGCGTGAGGCGCTCGATGAAGTGCTGCCCGCCGATCTTGGGGCCTGGATGGACGAGGCTCGGCAACAGCGCGTGATCTGGCGGCGTGACAAGGTTCCGATGGCCGAGCGCCGGCCACTCCTGCTCCAGGCGCTCAATCGGTTGTACGAGGGCGGGTAGGGCGGGTAGGGAGTAGCCGGATCGGTCAGGTTCGCGGCGAGAGTGGGAGCCCCGCCGCAAACTATGCAGACACCAACAACCGGTTTTGTTTCTCTGATTGGCGCGGGGCCCGGCGACCCGGGGCTTCTGACACGCACGGCGGCGGCACGACTGCGCGCGGCGGATCTGGTGTTGTACGACGCACTGGTCGACACGCGGATTCTGCGGCTCGCACGCCGGGCGCAGCGATTCTTCGTCGGGAAACGTGCCGGGCGCCACGCGTTGTCGCAGGTTGAAATTCAGGCGCTGATGGTTCGTGCGGCCCGGCGCGGGCGGCGGATCGTGCGTCTCAAGGGCGGCGACCCGTTCGTGTTCGGCCGCGGCGGCGAAGAGGCGCTCGCGCTGCAGGAAGCCGGGATCCCGTTTGAAGTCGTGCCCGGCGTGACGAGCGCCGTGGCGGCGCCGGCGCTTGCCGGCATTCCTGTCACCCATCGAGGCTTGTCTGCCGCCTTCCTCGTCGTCAGCGGCCACGATGCGCAAACGCTGGCATCGGCGATTGGGACTCTCTCGCCCAACGGACTGACGCTCGTCGTTCTGATGGGCGGCGCGCGGCGTGCTGCTATTGCCGCCGAGCTCATCGCGCTGGGTTGGCAGGCCTCCACGCCCGTCGCGCTGGTCGTCGCGGCGTCGCGGGAAGGCCAGCGCACGTGGCGCGGCACACTGGAAGACCTTTCCGGCAGATCGTGCGCCTGAACTCACCGAAGGTCCCGTCACCATCGTCGTCGGCCGGTCGCCGCGCTGACCCTCTCCGGGAGCCAGCGGACGCTTACGGCCGAGCCCGAGACAGCAGAGAGCCGGCGCACATCCGGCCTCTCGAGGTAAGTCATGTCAGCTTCTGAGCACGTCAAGGAAAGCACCCACGGCCGCGCGCGCCTGCCGTTTGCCAGCGTCGCGGACATCGACGAGTTCGTCGCCACGCTCGAGAAATACGAGCGCGGCGAGCTGACGCCGGATCAGTGGCGCGCCTTCCGCCTGGTGCGCGGCACCTACGGCCAGCGGCAGACCGACGATGCGCAGATGCTTCGCGTCAAGGTGCCGCAGGGGATTCTCAGCGCCGACCAGCTCTACGCGATGGCCGAGGTCGGCGAACAGTATTCGAGGCGGTTCGGGCACATCACCACGCGCCAGAACATCCAGTTTCACTTCATGAAGCTCCACGACGTCGAGCCCGCGATGCGCCGGCTGGCCGAGGCCGGCCTGACGACGCGGGAGGCGTGCGGCAATTCAGTGCGCAATATCACGACCTGCCCGTATGCGGGCGTGTCGAACGACGAAGCGTTCGACGTGACGCCATACGCCGAAGCGACCACGCGTTTTCTGCTGCGGCATCGACTGTCGTCCACGCTGCCGCGCAAGTTCAAGATCGCGTTCGAGGGATGTGCGCACGAGGATCACATCGGCGTGCCCATCAACGACCTCGGCTTCCTCGCAAGCAGGGGCCCGGACGGGACACCCGGGTTCCGGGTGCTGGCGGGCGGCGGCACCGCGATCATGTGCACGTCGGCGGGAGTGCATTCACGAGTTCCTGCCGGCTTCCGAGATCTTCCGCGCCGCCGAGGCGCTGCTGCGTGTCTTCCAGCGGTTCGGCGACTACAAGCACAAGCAGCGCAACCGGATGAAGTTCATGATCAAGGCCATGGGCTGGGACAAGTGGTACGCGGAGTACCTGTCCGCGCTCGAGGCTTGCCGGTCCGAGGGTGTCGCGCTGCTCGAGATCGATCCGCCGGCCGAGCGAAGCCGCCCCGGCCACGCCCCGTGCTGACGCCCCAACGACGACGGCGATCGCGTCGCGCGTATTGGCAGTGCAGCCGAGCGGGCCCGGCATCACGCCCAGCGCTGCTGCCGGTGCTCCAGGCGGGCGACGAGTTGTACGCGCGCTGGCGGAGCACGAACGTGCGGCCGCAGAAGCAGTTCGGCTTCACCACGGTGGTGGCGACCGTCCCGCTCGGCGATCTGACCAGCGACCAGATGCGGGTGCTCGGTGATCTGGCGCGCGCCTACAGCGACGGCACGGTCCGCGTGACCATGGATCAGGATCTGGTGTTCCGCTGGGTGCCGGTCGGCGAAGTTCGCGAGCTCTTCCGCCGGCTTTCGGCCGCAGGCCTCGGCCTGGCTGAAGCCTCCACCGTCGCCGACGTCACCAGCTGCCCCGGCGCCGAGTCGTGCAAGCTCGCCGTCACGCAGTCTCGCGGGCTCGGCCGGCTGCTGGAGGACCACCTGCGGGCGCGTCCTGATCTGATTGCTGCCGCCGACGGCGCGCGGATCAAGATCAGCGGATGCCCGAACGGCTGCGGGCAGCATCACATCGCGACGATTGGCTTCCAGGGCAGCGTGCGGCGCCTCGGGGCGCGCGCCGTGCCGCAGTACTTCGTCATGGTCGGCGGCGGCACATCGTCGGCAGGCGCGAGCTTCGCGCGGACGGCGGCGAAGATTCCGGCGCGCCGCATCCCGGATGCCCTCGAACGCCTGATCAAGATGTACGAGCGCGATCGGAGCGAAGGCGAGTCCGCGCCGTCGTTCTTCCAGCGGGTGGATCTGCTCAAGGTCACGCTGGAATTGCAGGACCTGCAGCGCCTGACCGAGGCCGACTCCGTTCCCTTGGACTTCGTCGATCTCGCCGAGTCCGCCGCCTTCGCTCCGGAGGTGATGGAAGGCGAGTGCTCGGCGTAGGACGGGGAACAGAGAACGGGGATCGGGACCAGTTGACATCTATCAATGTGGATACATTGATTAAACCTGTTGCGAGGGCTTCCGGGGCTCTGGTATAGTCGGCGGCTGAGACTACTCCTTGGGGCTCAACTCGTTCCAGACATCGGGCAACAGCCCAGGCCACCGGCGCTGTCGCGTGGGCATCCTCGGGTTCGGGGCTGTCGGGTCCGCCGTGGCGGACCGGTTGCTCAACGACCCGCCGGCCGGACCTGCCCTCGAGCTCACCCACATCTGCGACCGGCGGGCGCGCGACAAACGCGCGCGGCACGAGCGTGCTGAGGCCGCGGCGCCCATCTGGACCGACCGCTTCGACGACCTTCTCACAAGCGACATCGACATCCTCGTCGAAGCCATCGCCGAACCGGCCATCGACTACGTCCGCGCCGCCCTTCTCGCCGGAAAATCCGTCGTCACCGCCAACAAGCAGGTCATCGCCCAGCAGGCATCGGCGCTGCTGACGCTCGCCGAACGGCAGGGGCGGCAATTGCGGTATGAAGCGACCGTCGGAGGCGCGATGCCCATCGTCCGCGTGCTCGGCGAGGGGCTGGCCGGCGCGCGCGTGCTGAAGATCGACGCGATCCTGAACGGCACCAGCAACGACGTGCTGTCGCGCATCGAAGAGTTCGGCTGCACGGCGGACGAGGCCGTGGCCGAAGCCTGCGCGCGGGGCTACGCGGAGCTCAACCCCTCGACCGATCTGGACGGGCTGGATGCGGCAGCGAAGCTGTCCATCCTGTGCGGTCTCGGGTTCGGCGTGCGCGTGCTGCCGTCGCAGATCGAGACGAAGACCACGGCCGGCGTTGGCGCGCCGGAGTTCCGCGAGGCACGGCTCCGGGGCGGAACGATCCGCCAGATCGCCCACGCGGAATACGACCCGGCGGCGGGCCGCATCGCGGCATGGGTGGCGCCCGTCTTCGTGCCCGCGTCCTCGCTGTTCGCGCAGACCAAGGGCCCGGGGAACGCGGCCGTCATCGTGACGGCGCATGCCGGGACGGTGGTGCTTGCGGGCATCGGCGCCGGCGGAGAGGCTACCGCGTCTGCGGTTCTCGGCGATGTCGTGGCAATCGCCAGGGATCGCGCGGCGATCGTGCCCGCGCCGACCTTCATCGAACCAAGAGAAATCACCGGACTGTCGGACCAGACATTCGCGGAGGCTGTGTGAGCGCGCTCATCGGACTGAAATGTCATGTGTGCGGGACGAAATTTCCCGCATTGGCCACTTACGTATGCGACCAGTGCCTGGGCCCGCTGGAGCCCGAGTACGACTACGACAGCATCAAGCTGACGAGAGCCGAGGTCGAGAGCCGGCCGAAAAACCTCTGGCGCTATCGCGAACTGCTCCCGATTCAAGGTGAGCCGCGCACGGGCTTCCATTCGGGCTTCACGCCGCTCGTGCGCTGCGATCGGCTGGCCGAACGCCTGGGCATCCGCGAGCTCTACATCAAAGACGACTCGGTGAATCATCCGACGCTGTCGTACAAGGACCGTGTCGTCTCGGTCGCGGCGACGCGCGCCAAGGAGCTTGGCCTCGATGTTCTGGCCTGTGCGTCCACGGGCAACCTGGCCAACAGTGTGTCCGCTCACGCCGCGCGGCTCGGCATGGACTGCTGCGTGTTCATCCCCGACAACCTCGAAGCGGGCAAGGTGCTCGGCTCCGCGATCTTCGGGCCGACGATCCTGGCTATCGCCGGCAACTACGACGACGTGAACCGGCTGTGCACCCAGGTGGCCGATCGGCTTGGATGGGGGTTTGTGAACATCAACCTCCGCTCGTACTACGCGGAGGGCGCCAAGACGATGGGGTTCGAGATCGTCGAGCAGCTGGGGTGGCGGTATCCGCAGCACATCGTGTCACCGGTTGCCGGCGGCACGCTCCTGCCGCGCATCGCTCGTGGGCTGCGCGAGCTCAAGCAGGTGGGGCTCGTCGAGGGAACGATGCCGAAGATTCACGCCGCCCAGGCCGCGGGTTGTGCACCGGTGATCAACGCGCTCGAGAGCGGCGCCGAGCACCCGGAGCTCGTGCGCCCGAATACGATCGCCAAGTCCATCGCCATCGGAAACCCCGCCGACGGTTACCAGGTGCTGCAGACAGTGCGCGGCAGCGGTGGCTCGGGCGCCGCGGTGTCCGATCCAGACATCGTCAAGGCGATTCGACTACTGGCGGAAACGGAAGGCATCTTCACAGAACCGGCTGGCGGTACCACCCTTGGCGGCACAATTGCGCTGATCGAGCGTGGCGTGATCAAGCCGGACGAGTCGGTCGTGGTTTGCGTAACTGGCAACGGCTACAAGACGAGTGAAGTCGTGACCGGAGAGCTGATGGAGCCGATCCGCCTGAGCCGGGCGTTCAAGGAGTTCGAGGCCTGGTGGGCCACACGCCAGAATCTGGTGCTCGGATAGTTGGATTGGTACTTGCATCGTCCGGAGTCGGGTTACTTGGCAACGTTGGTAACGATCGACTAACTGGGTGAGGCGATATGCGCTGGTCTGCTGGCAACCGCGGGAGTATCGAGGATCGGCGTGGTGCGGGCGGGGTACGCGGCGCGTCGATGGGCGTGGGCGGCCTGGTGCTCGTGCTTGCTCTCAGTTGGCTGACGGGTACTGACCTCACGTCGCTGCTGACTGAGCCCGGGATGTACCGGTGCGAGCGGCGGTCCGGTGCAGTCCACCCCCGAGGAAGAGAAGATGGTGGACTTTGTGGACGCCGTGGCGCTGGACACGCAACAGACCTGGCAGACGGCGCTCGGCGGGCGGTACCAGCAGACCACGGTCGTCCTCTTCCGCGATGCTGTGGAGTCGGCGTGCGGCTTTGCCCAGGCGGCGACCGGACCCTTTTACTGTCCTGCGGACCGCAGAGTCTACCTCGACCTTGGTTTCTTCGACGATCTCGAACGGCAGCTGCAGGCGCCTGGAGACTTCGCCCAGGCGTATGTCATCGCGCACGAGTTCGGGCATCACGTGCAGAACCTGCTAGGCGTGAGCGAACGCGCACAGCGCGACCGACGAACGGGGGAGAACAGCGCTTCGGTCGCGCTCGAGCTACAAGCCGACTGCTTCGCCGGCGTATGGGGCCACGCGGCGTCACAACCCGGTCGGGCGGCGGCGGGCAAGGTCGAGCTCGACCCGGGCGACGTCGAAGAAGGGCTGCAGGCTGCAGCGTCCATCGGCGACGACCGGCTGCAGCGCATGTCGAAAGGGCGCGTCTCGCCGGAGAGCTTTACCCATGGATCCTCAGCTCAACGCGTCGAGTGGTTCCGGCGCGGTCTGCAGTCGGGCGACCCCGGCTCTTGCGACACGTTCGCGCGCATGACGCAGTAGGCGTGCACCTGCGCGAAAGGCGCGCGCTCGGGCCGACACCAACGGACTCTCCCTCTCGGGCTCTGGAACACGGGTCTGCATGCGCCGATACACATCTAGCGCATGCCATCTCGCCTCCACACGCGCGCCTATCTCGACCTGGTCGCCCGGATCGACGACGGGTACTTCGAGATTGATCTGAAGGGGAACTACACCTTCGTCAACGATGCGTACTGCCGGATTGTTGGCCGGACACCGGACGAGCTCATCGGGCACAACTTCCGCCAGTTCGCGGTCGACGACCGGCACGCCGAACGCGCGCGCGAGGCCTACGCAAACCTTTTCAATACCGGCGTGCCCCTCAGAGGGTTCAGCTACGCCTTCCGTCACCCTGATGGCCGGATGCGCTACGTCGAGGATTCGATCGACTTGCAGCGCGACGAAGCGGGGACGGCTGTTGGATTTGTGGGCCTCCGCCGCGACACGACCGAACGAAAGGAAGCGGCCGAACGGCTCTGGGAGAACGAAGCGCGCTATCGCGCCATCGTCGAGCAGATCGAGGATGGGTACTTCGAGCTCAGCCGGTCCGGGCGCTACGAGTTCGTCAACGAGGCGTTCTGCGAGATGACCGGCTACGCGGTGGGCGAGATTGTCGGCCAGAGCTACAAGAAGTTCTTCGCCTCCGAAACCGCTCGGCCGGTGTACGACGCGTACCATCGGGTCTTCGAGACCGGCAGGCCCCTTCAGGCGCTGGAGTACGCGCTCACCAAGAAGGACGGCGCCCGGTGCTACGTCGAGGAGTCGGTGAGCCTGCGCCTGGACCCGAGCGGGCAGCCGGTCGGGTTCATGGGCATCCGCCGCGACTGCACGGCGCGCAAGCGCACTGAGCAGGAGCTGGCCGCGGCCAAGGAGGAGGCCGAGGCCGCGAACAAGGCGAAGAGCGAGTTCCTGGCAAACATGAGCCACGAGATCCGGACGCCGATGAACGGCGTGATCGGCATGACCGACCTCGTGCTCGACACCCAGCTCACGAGCTATCAGGCCGACTGCCTGATGACGGTCAAGGCCTCGGCCGGCACGTTGCTCGAGATCCTCAACGACATCCTCGACTTTTCGAAAATCGAATCGCGCCGCCTGGAGCTCGAGCACGTGCCATTTGTGCTCCCCGATCTCGTCGACGAGACGCTCAGGCCGCTGGCAGTGCAGGCGCATCAGAAGGGACTCGAGCTGTTGGCCGACATCGCGCTCGATGTGCCTTCCGGGCTCGCCGGCGATCCCGTGCGCGTGAAGCAGATCATCACGAACCTGGTCGGCAACGCGGTGAAGTTCACCGAACGCGGCCAGGTCGTCTTGTCCGTTCGAGACGATGGCGATCGCGGCGGCCGGCGCGTGCTGCGCTTTGCGGTGAGCGACACCGGCATCGGCGTGCCCGAAGACAAGCAAGCCACGATCTTCGAGGCGTTCAGCCAGGCCGACGGCTCCACGACCCGCCGGTTCGGGGGCACGGGGCTGGGCCTCACGATTTCGGCGACCCTGGTGAAGATGATGGGCGGCGCGATCACGGTCACGAGCAAGCCCGGCGCCGGCAGCACCTTCGAGTTCACGGCGGTGTTCGACCTCGCGGATGTCGCGTCGAAGGTCACGTCCGCATCGGGACTCTCCAACGTCCGCGTGCTCATCGTGGACGACAACGCGGTGAACCGCCGCATTCTGGAGGCGCAGCTCCTGCGCTGGCGCATGAAACCCGCGTCGGTCGAAGGCGGGCAGGCCGCGATCCGGATGCTCACCGCCGCGGCGCGGGCAGGCCGCCCCTTCGAGCTGGTCCTGCTCGACGCCAACATGCCGGACCTTGACGGATTCGACGTGGCGGCCGAGATCGGCCGGCGGCCGGAGCTGGCCGGCGGGACGATCATGATGCTCAGCTCGTCGGGCAAGTACGGCGACGCCGCGCGCTGCCGGACGCTGGGCATCGCGGCTTACCTCACCAAGCCGGTCAACCAGTCAGACCTGCTGGATTCAATCTCTCGTGTCATCGATGGGCGGCCCAGGGCGGCGGACGAAAAGCCGGCGGCCGTCCCCAGGCCCGGCGCCGAGAGGCTGCGGCGGATTCTCCTGGCCGAGGACAACGTCGTAAACCAGCGTGTGGCGCAGGGCCTTCTCACGCGGCGCGGACACACCGTGACCGTCGTCAACAATGGCCGCGAAGCCATGGAAGCCCTGGACGCCGGGGACTTCGACCTGGTGCTGATGGACGTCCAGATGCCGGAAATGGGCGGGTTGGAGACCACGGCCGCGATCAGGACCCTCGAGCGCGAAACCGGCGCGCACATGCGCATTGTCGCGATGACGGCGCATGCGATGAACGGCGACCGCGAGCGATGCTTCGCCGCCGGAATGGACGGTTACCTGTCGAAGCCGATCGACGCGGCGTTGCTGTTCGAGGTGGTCGAGCAGGAGGCCGCACCGGCGACGGCGCCGGCAGGCATCGATCGCGCCTCGGCGCTGGCCCGCATGGGTGGCGACGAAGCGCTGCTGCGCGACATCGCCGCGCTGTTTCTCGAGGACTGTCCCATGCGGCTCGAGGCGATCCGCGCGGCCATCGATCAGAAGAGTGCGGCCGGCCTGCAGAACGAGGCGCACGCGCTCAAGGGTGCGGCGGGCAACCTCTCCGCCTCGGGGCTGTTCGAGGCGGCCAAGACGCTCGAACGCCTCGGCGCGGAGAATGAGCTGGCAGGCGCGGAGGCGGCGTGGCGACGGCTGTCGGATGAGGCAGCCGTGGTCATGAACGCGTTGCGCCGGTTCGAGAACAACGAAGGAACGGCGTGCTGAGCGGGCCCCCCGAACAACCCTCCAACGGTCACGGTGTCCGGGTTCTGCTGGCCGACGACGACCGGATTGCGACGGAGATGCTTCGGCGGACGGTTGCCCGCTGGGGTTTCGAGCTGTCGTCGGTCCCCGACGGAGGGCTGGCCTGGGAGCATTTGTCCAAGGTCGAGGGCCCGACACTGGCGATCCTCGACTGGATGATGCCGGCGATGAATGGTCCCGAGGTCTGCCGCCGCGTCAGGCGCGAGCGCCCGCTCGCCAACATCTACCTCGTGCTGCTCACCTCGCTCGAGGGCCGCGCCGACGTGGTCGCGGGGCTCGAAGCGGGCGCCGACGACTACATCGTCAAGCCCTTCGATCCCGAGGAGCTCAGGGCGCGCATTCAGGTTGGTGTGCGAGTGCTGGAGCTGACCGAGAAGCTCTCCGATCGGGTGAACGAGCTCCAGGACGCGCTGTCAAAAGTCAAACAGCTCCAGCGCCTGCTGCCGATCTGCAGTTACTGCAAGCGCATCCGGGGCGACGACCAGGTACTGGCAGCAGGTCGACACCTACATGGCCGAACACACCGAGGCGCAGTTCAGCCACGGCATCTGTCCGGCGTGCTACGCGAAAGCCGAGAAGGAAATAGAGGATTACAAGAGAAAGAGAAATTAACAATTTACAATGAGGAATTTACAATGCGGATCCACGCATTGCAAATTGCAAATTGTAAATTTCGTGCTCATCGTCCTCTGCGCGTGAGCGCGTACTCCAGGCTGTCGACGAGCGCCTGGAGGCTGGCTTCCACGATGTTGTCGTCCACACCCACCGTGCCCCACTCGCTGGTTCCGTCGCTCGACTCGATGAGCACGCGCGTCCTGGCGGCGGTGCCGATGGTCGAGTCGATGATGCGGACCTTGTAGTCGGTCAGCCTGACCCGCTCGAGCTCGGGATAGAACGTCACCAGCGCCGAGCGGAGCGCGGCGTCGAGCGCGTTGACCGGGCCGTCGCCGTCCGCCACGGTGTGCGCGAACGCCTCGCCGACCCTTACCTTGATCGTCGCCTCGCAGACAGAGGCCTCTCCGTCGTGCCGCATCGACACGTGGTAGGCGTCCACGACGAACGGCCGCGGGTCGCCGGTGAGCGCCCGGCGGATGAGCAGCGCGAGCGACCCGTCCGCCGATTCGAACTCGTAGCCCCTGTGTTCGAGGCCCTTGACGCGGTCCAGCATCTCCCGCAGGTTCGGCGTGTCGTTGGTCACGTCGAAGCCCAGCTCGCGCGCCTTCATCACGATGTTGCTGCGGCCGGCGAGGTCGCTGATGAGCACATGCCGCGAGTTGCCGACGAGCGCCGGGTCGATGTGCTCGTAGCTCCGGATGACCTTCTGCACGGCGTTCACGTGCGCGCCGCCCTTGTGGGAGAACGCCGAGGCGCCCACCCACGGCAGGCGGGGATTCGGCCGGAGGTTGGCCGTTTCGTCGAGAAACTGCGAGAGCTCCTTGAGCTGCGCCAGCGACGCCTCCGGCACGGACGCACGCCCGTACTTGAACTGCAGAATGGGCATCACGCTCGTCAGGTTGCAGTTGCCCGTGCGTTCGCCGTAGCCGTTGATGGTGCCCTGAACGTGCGTCACGCCTGCGTCCAGCGACGCGAGCGCGTTGGCGACGCCGAGGCCGATGTCGTCGTGCGTGTGGATTCCCAGGCGTGTCTTGACCGCCTGCCGGGCGCGGGTGGTGATGGCCAGGATGTCGGCTGGCAGCGATCCGCCGTTGGTATCGCAGAGCGTGATGACATCGGCACCGCCCCGTTCGGCCGCCTGCCACGTGGCCACCGAGTACTCGACGTCGTCCTTTGAGCCGTCGAACGCGTGCTCGGCATCGTAGACGACGAACTTGCCGTGCTTCTTGAGGTAGCGGACGGTGTCCGCAATCATCGCCAGGTTCTCTTCGGGCGTGGTCTGCAGAACTTCGCGCACGTGCAGCATCCACGTCTTGCCGAAGATGGTGACCACCGGCGTCGCGGCGTCGAGCAGCAGCCTGACCTGGTCGTCGCTGCCGACGGCCACGTCCTTTCTGCGCGTCGACCCGAACGCCGCGAGCCTGGCGCGGCGGAACGTGCGCGGCTTCGCCTGCTCGAAGAACTCGATGTCGCGGGGATTGCTGCCCGGCCAGCCGCCTTCAATGTAGTGAACGCCGAAGGCGTCGAGCCGCTCGGCGATCCGCAGCTTGTCGGCGACCGAAAAGGTCACCCCTTCGCCCTGCGTCCCGTCGCGCAGCGTCGTGTCGTAGATCTCAATGTCGGACATGGAAGAGAGACATTGTACAGGGCAGGCACGGCAGGCGAGGCGGGCAGGGCTGGCGAACAGGGGGGCGCGGCAGGCAGGCCCGCTGTCCAGTGACAGACCTTCCGTGCCCCGGCCTGCCCGACCTCCGCCCGCCTTGACCCGCCCATAACCTCGTCGAGCAGCGTCGCCATGTGCATGATGCGCCAGGTGTGTCCGGAGGCTCGGGCGGCGGCCTGGATCTGAAGCAGGCAGCCGGGGTTCGAGGTCACGACGATGTCGGGGGACGAGGCGGCGAGATGGCCGGCCTTGCGGTGTCCAAGCGCAGCGGCCATTTCCGGCTGCACGAGGTTGAAGATGCCGGCGCTGCCGCAACAAATCTCCGGCTCCGCAAACGGCACGACCGTCAAACCGGGAATCGAGGCCAGCAGACGGCGCGGTTCCTCGCGGATCCCCTGCGCGTGCGCGAGGTGACAGGCGTCGTGATACGCGACGCGGAGCGGAAGCGGCCGGCGGCCGGCCCGGAGAGGCTTGAGGCCATCGAGCGTTTCGGTGAAGTCGCGGACCTTGGAGGCAAACGCTTTTGCGCGCGCGGCCCAGTGGGAATCGTCCGCGAGCAGCGCGCCGTACTCTTTCAGCGTGGAGCCGCAACCGGCGGCGTTGACCACGATCTGGTCGACGTCACGGCCTTCGAAAGCGGCAATAAGCTGCCGAGCCCGCTGCCTGGCCTCTTCGTCCTGACCCGCGTGCAGCGCGAGCGCGCCGCAGCAACCCTGCGCCGGCGGCGCATCAACCGCGCACCCTTCCGCTGTCAGCACGCGGACGGTGCTCTCGTTCACGTCGCCGAAGAACACTTGCTGAACGCATCCGGTGACGAGCCCCACCCGCAGGCGTTGCTCGCCAACGGCCGCCGTGTGCGCGGGAACGTCGCGGGCGACGACCCTGGCAGGCGCGAGCACAACGAGCCCCCGGAGCCGCGATGGCAGCAGGTCGAGGAGCTTCGGGGATCGCTGCACCCACCGGACGAGCGCGAGCGGCAGGGCTGCGACCCGAAGGCGCGCCGGATACGGGAGGACCGAGAACAGCACGCGCCGGAACAGCCGGTCGGCCAGGCTCCGCGGGTGGTGATGCTCGATCGCGGCCCGCGTGTGCTCGATGAGCGGCGCGTAGCGAACGCCCGAAGGGCATGCCGTTTCGCAGGCCATGCAGCCGAGACAGGTGTCGAAGTGCTCGACGACCGGTGCCGTCATTTGCGTGCGGCCTTCGAGCCCTGTTTTCATGAGCACGATCCGCCCACGCGGTGAATCCATTTCCTGGCCGAGCAGCAGGTAGCTCGGACAGGTCGGCAGGCAGAAGCCGCAGTGCACGCAGGCATCCATCAGGGGCGACACCGGCTTGAGCTCGGCGAACGGTGTGGTCACGATTAGAGGCCTCCCGGGCCGCCGCCCGGGTTGAGAGGTCCCGAACGGATCAAAGCGCGCCTTTATCGCCTGCATCAGTCGGAATCCGCTGCCGGCATCGCCCCAGGGGTCGAGCAGACGCATCACCGAAGGGCCAGCCGCGAGCACGACCGCGCTTCCCTGGCGAGACTCGACCGCCTGACGGATGCCGGTGATGGCTGCCGCCTGCGCGTGGTCCGGACCGTGGAGGCCGACGTAGAAGACGCCCAGGACGGCGTGTCCGGTCGCCCGCCACGACAGGCCCTGCTCCTGAGTGCGGCCTGCCACCGTATCGAGCATCGCGGCGATGTCGGTCGGACGCACGGCGACCCTGACCACAGTGCCGTCCCAGACGCTTGCCGCGCGATCGTGCCACAGGACATCCTGCCGGCCATCGTCGATGCGCGTGACCGACAGCCCGTTGTCGAGGAAGAACCTGGCCGCCGCCGACGCCTGGCGATCGGCCGCCGCCACGGTGGACTCGAACCGCAGCAGCAGTCGGGACGACGGAGCGTCCAGGTCCACGGCGGTCGGGGTGAGAGGCTGCGCGGCGACGGCGAGGCCCGCGTCGGCAAGTCGCCGGGTGGCGTCCGCCTCGGACGATGTCACGGCTACCGTGACGGTGGACTGCGGCAGCGGCACCAGCTTGAAGGTGGCTCGCGTGATGACCGCCAGGCTGCCGAACGATCCACAGACCAGCCGCGCGAGGTCGTAGCCCGCCACGTTCTTGACGACCCGTCCACCGGCCTTGGCGAGACGTCCGTCGGCGAGCGCGAGCTCGACGCCGATGATGAGGTCGCGCGGCGCCCCGTAGCGATGGCGTGCGGGTCCGGAGGCGTTGGCGGCAATCAACCCCCCGATGGTCGAGTGTGCAGAGAATAGCGGGTCGACTGGCAGCCGCTGCCCGCCTTCAGCCAGGCGCGCGTTGACGTCGGCGAGCGTCGCGCTCGCAGAAAGCGTCGCCGTGAGATCGCCGCTGCAGTGTTCAACCTCTCTGGGCAGTCCCGCGAGAGAAAGCGTCACGTCGGCTCGTGCCGGCGGTGCCCCGCGGGCGATCCTCGTACCGCTGCCCTTCGGCAGCACGGCCTGGCGGTTCGCGTTGGCAGCCGCGAGCATGGCCGAGAGCGTCGGTATGTCCCGGGGTTCGAGAACCGTCATCAGAATCGATCGGCCAGGCCCGCCCGCTCGAGCGGGTGCATGCGGTAGGGCCCGGGCACCTCGCCGCAGAGCCGCGGGGTGGGGAAGACCTTGCCGGGATTGCAGATGCCCGATGGATCGAACGCGCAACGCAGCAGCTGCATCACGTCGAGATCGTCGGGGCTGAACATGCTGGCCATGTACGCTTTCTTGTCGGCGCCCACTCCGTGTTCGCCTGTGATGCTGCCGCCCGCGTCGATGCAATACGACAGGATCTCGGCGGCGACCTTTTCGGCGTGCGCGGCCTGGCCCGGCACCGACTCGTCGTAGCAGATAAGGGGGTGCAGGTTGCCGTCGCCGGCGTGGAAGACGTTGCCGATGCGGAGCCCGGAGCGCCGTTCGAGCTCCCTGATCCGGGCGAGCACCTCGGGCAGCCGCGTCCGCGGCACGACGCCGTCCTGCACGTAGTAGTTGGGCGAAACGCGTCCCATCGCCGCGAACGCCGCCTTCCGCCCCTTCCAGATCCGTTCTCGCGCGGCGGCTTCCCTGGCGACTTCCACCGTTGAGGCTCCCGCATCCCGACAGACCGTCTCCACGAGGGCAAAAAGCTCGGCTACTTCCTCGCGGGGGCCATCGAGCTCCACGATGAGAATGGCGTCGGTTTTCGGAAAGCCCGGATGGACGGCCGCCTCGGCCGCATCGATGGTCAGGCGGTCCATCATTTCGACGGCCGCTGGAACGATCCCGCACGAAATGATGGCGGACACCGCGGCGCCGGCCGCATCGATGGTGTCGAAGCCCGCGAGCAGCGTCAGCACGGCCTCCGGCCGCCTGAGGATGCGCAGCGTGGCCTTCGTGATGACTGCCAGCGTGCCCTCCGAGCCCACCAGCACGCCAAGCAGGTCGAGCGTCGGCGCGTCCAGGGCCCCGCCGCCGAGCTGTACGAGCTCGCCGTCCGGCAGCACCGCTTCGATCCCGAGCACGTGGTGGACCGTGAAACCGTACTTCAGGCAGTGCGCGCCACCGGAGTTCTCGGCGATGTTGCCGCCGATGGAGCAGACGATCTGGCTCGAGGGATCGGGCGCGTAGTAGCACCCGAAGGGGGCCACCTGCCGCGTGATCTCCGCATTGGTGACCCCTGGCTCGACGGTGATCCGATAGTTCGGGACGTCGACCTCCAGGATCCGGTTGAGGCGGGACAGTCCGATGAGCACGCCGCCCGGTACGGGAAGCGCCCCGCCTGACAATCCGGTCCCGTGCCCCCGGGCGACAAACGGCACGCGGTCGCGGTGGCACAACCGCACCACCGCCTGAACTTCGGCTGCCGACGCCGGAAGCACCACCGCGCCGGGCGTCGCGCTCAGATGCACGAGCGCGTCGGACTCGTAGGTCACCAGGTCCGCGGGGTCTGTCAGGAGGCCGTGCGATCCAACGCAGGTTCGCAGCTGCTCGAGAAACACGCGATCGAGAGAGGAGGGGACGGCCATGGCCAGCGCTAGGGGATGATCCGCAGGCTCGATGGCATCGGCGGTGCTCCCAGCACGCGAAGAATCGACCCGGAGTAGTTGACGATGAAGAGCTCGCCGTCGGCATCCACACCGAACGACGACACATTGCCGAGCCGCGCCGTGCCGCCAAGAGTGGCCGTGTGCTCGACGAGACTCGAGGCCGTCGCCTCGCCGCTGGCCCCGATCGCGAGAGCCACGGACCAGACGCGGCCCGACGCGAAGTCCGCAAAAATGTAGCGGCCCCTGAAGCCGGCGCCGAGCACCTGGCCGCGGTAGACGTAGCCGCCGGTGACCGACTGTCCCGAAGACCGGTCGTACTCGAAGATCGGATCGACGAGCGGCCCGAACGCAGGGGGCAGCGAGCCCACGTTGCCGTGGGCGCCTTCGCGCAGCCGCCAGCCGTAGTTGCGGCCCCCACTCAGCGCGGGCTCGTAGTCGATTTCCTCCCACCCCGCCTGCCCGACGTCGCCGATGATGAGCGCACCGGTCCCACCCCGCGACGGATCGTCGAACGAGTACCGCCACGGATTGCGCAGGCCGAAGCTCCAGATCTCGGGCCTGGTACCTGCGGGGCCTGCACTCAGAAACGGGTTGCCAGGCGGTACGACGTACCCGTTCGGATGGTTGTCTGCCACGTCCACATCGATGCGCAGCATCTTGCCGAGGAGTTCGGCCGGATCCTGGGCGCGGTTCTGTGGATCGTTGGCGCTGCCTCCATCGCCGAGTCCGACATAGAGCAGCCCGTCGGGGCCGAACGCGAGGTGGCCGCCGTTGTGGTTTGCGTAAGGTTGGGCAATCACCTCACTCGATCCACCCCAGCGCAGATCGAAGCGGGTCCCAGGGTCGGCAACGAGCGGATTCGATGACCGCTTGAAGCGGGCAACGACCGTGTGTCCCTGCGGGTTGGTGAAGTTGACGAAGAAACGGCCGCTCGAGGCGTAATCCGGGGCGAGCGCCATGCCGAGCAGCCCCCGTTCGCCGCCCGCGACGATCGCTCCGCGCAGGTCCAGAAAATCCTGCGCCAGGACCGTGCCGGCCCGCACGACGCGAATCCGGCCCGTCTGTTCCACGACGAACTGCACGGCGCGGTCGGTCGTGTCCTGCACGATTGCCACGGGTTGGGCGAATCCCGACGCGTAAACCGACACACGCAAGGGCTGCGCGGTGACCGCGGCGGGCCATAACCCGATGCCGACCAGCAGATACGCTGAAGATCGCATTTCCGCATCGTAACCCACCCGCCGGCGGACCTTGGGCTATCATCGATGAACCGTGGCCAGCAGACTGCGATTGAGCATTGCCGCCGTGTGTCTCGGCCTTGTCTGCCTGTCCCTGACGGGGTGCGGCGGCGAAGACGGGGGGCCCGACACCGGGCGGCCCGATGGTCCCGGATCTGGCGGGGGAGACGGCCCGGCGCCCCCAGGCGGCGGGGGTGGCGACGGTCCGGCGCCAGGGCCGGCCCCGACTCCGGTCACCGGTACCGAACGCATCGGCTGGGACCAGTCGGCGCCGAACAGCGAAGAACTCGCAACCTACGGCTACTTCGCCTATGTCGACGGCGTCGCCAGACAGTTGACGGGCGTGATATGCACGCTGCGGGAGTCCTCCATCTACGCGTGCGCCGTCCGCTTGCCGCCGATGAACCCCGGGGTCCATTCAATTCAGCTGTCGGCCTTCTCGGACGTGGGCGAGCGACTCGAGAGCCCGAGGTCAGCGCCGATCCAGGTCCGGATGGCCGGAGCGACGCTCGTCGCGACGGCCGCCGCAGCCGGCACGCTGGTGCGGCACGTGACGACGGTTGACGGTATCCCGCTGCAGGTTCACGTCGTAGCCTCAGGCCTGGTCGATCCAACGGACCTCGTCACGACGCCGGATGGCCACGTGCTCATCGCCGAGCGCGGAGGGCACGTCCGCCTCTACCGCGATGGCCAGCTGCGCGAAATCCCGGCGCTCGAGTTGGACGATGTGGGCGGGGCGGGAGGCTTGCTGGCGCTGGCGGTCGATCCCCGCTTCCAGGAGAACGCCGCCGTCTACGCCGTGTACACCACGAACGAGGGGTTCCGCCTGGCGCGCTTCAATGCCGCGGGCGACAGGCTGCACGGCCGCGCCGTCCTCTTGGACGGCGTTGAGGCCGCGTCGGCTGAACCTCGCGCGGCGCTCCGGTTCGGCCCTGACGGCAAGCTGTATGTCGCGTTCGACGACGGGGGCGATCTGCGCGCAGCCGGGGACCTCGGCGTGTTCAACGGCAAGGTGCTCAGGCTCAACACCGATGGGACCACACCGGTCGATCAGGCTGGAGGAACGCCCGTCTATGTCACCGACGTCAACCGGCCCGAGAGCCTGAACTGGAGTCTCGATGGCTCGACGCTGTGGATGGGCGAGCGTGATGCCGACGGCGCCGATCGCCTGAACGAAGTCGTCGACGGGGCAGGCCGCGGCCGCGGTCTCGTTGAAGGCGCACCCCGGCGCGCTGAAACACGAGCCCGGCATACCCTTCCTGCCGGTACCGGCGCGGGCGCCGCCACCTTCTACTGGTCGCCGGCCATCCCGGCGTTTCAGGGCAATCTGTTCGTGGCGGCGGAGACGGCAGGCGCTCTTCTCCGCATCAGGTTCGACAGCCCGGGCTCGAACACGATCACCGGCAGCGAATGGATCCTCAGAGACGAGCTCGGCCCGATCCGGGCCGTGGCCGTCGCGCCCGACGGTAGCCTCTATTTCTGCACTGCGGACGCGCTCCTGCTCATCACGCCAGAATAGAAGTTAGAACTAGGAAGGAAGAACTAAGAAGGACACTGAGAAGTGTCCCTACAGTGTGCTTCGCTAGCGGATCGTTCCTACAGCGAGCGCGCCCTTGATCAAGGCGTTCTCCGCGAGTCGCAGCGCCACCAGGAACGACTCGGGGCCTTCGGCAGCCGCGTCGGCGAGCACGCGGACGGCGATGGTGCGGCTCAGTGCGCCGGCCGGGATGACGAGCGTCGCCGGCGGGTTTGCGGCGACGCCGATATAGTCGGCGCCGGCCCGCGCCGTGATGTCCGCCGTGGAATAGCTCACCCGCACATCGCGCTCCGACGGGATGGACAGCCGCACCGTGAACAGGAAGTCCGCGGTCCCGGCGATCGGCTCCGACCCGCTCACGCCGTCGATCTCCAGGAGCGCGAAGTCGTCGTTCAGAATGGTCGCCTTCCCTCGCGGGTCGGCCAGCTGTGCGCCGACCGGGTTCGACAGATCGAGATAGAAGGTCTGGTTGTCTTCCGCGATGCGGTCGCCGTTGATCGGCACGAGCACGGTCTTCTGAACGGTGCCCGCCGGGAAGATCAGCGTGCCGGCGGTGGCGACGTAGTCAGAGGCCTCGAGCGCCGTGTCATCGATGGTGGTGAAGTCGACCTTCACGTCCTGCCCCGAGGCGCGCGACAGCCTGATCGAGAAGACGGCGTTGCGCGTGCCGGACCCGCCCTCGACCACGACGGTGTCGGAGACAAAGAGCCCCGGGAACGAATCGTTGTCGACGATTGTGCCGACACCCTGGCCATCATCGACGAGCGCATTGGACGCCTGGGACAGAGTGACGAGGAACGTTTCAGCGGCTTCACTCAGTTTGTCGCCCGAGACCGAGACGGAAACGGTCCGGGTTGTGGTGCCGGGCAGGAAGGTCAACACGGTCGGCGGAAGTGCCACGTAGTCGACTCCCGCCGTAGCGGTGCCGCCGCTGTTCGACTGCGCCGTGACGGTGACCGTCTGGGGCGAAACGGTAGAGAGCGACACCGTGAACTCTGCGGCCGTCGAGCCGTCGTCGCCTTCGACCACGCTGATGTCGCCGATCCGGAGCCCGGGCACCACGACGTGGGTCAGGCTTCCGGAACTCCCGACGAAGTCCTCCGCGCCGTCGTAGACCGCCGTCAACATATGCTGGCCCAGCGAGAGCGTGGCCGTGGACAGGCTGGCACGGCCGCTCGCATCGAGCGCCACAGCCGCCCCCAGACTGACGCCGGCTTCTTCGAACTCCACCGTGCCATCAACGACAGGGAGCCCGTTTGCAGTCACGACAGCTGTCAGCGTGACCGGTTGTCCGAAGGTCGACGGGTTCTGCGAGGCCGACAGCACCGTCGTCGTCATGGCCGGCGCGGGCAGCGTGAAGTAGGCGACGAGCGGGTCGTGATCGGAGAGCCTGGCCGGCAACAGCGCGTTGGCGCGAACGCTTTCCGCGAAGTCCGCGTCGATCCGGGCGAACTGGACGCCGCCGTCGCTCAGGAAGGGCATCAGAGCCGCGTTGACGAGTGCGTGATCGAGCACCTGGGCGCTGCCCCGGAAGACGTACGAGTAGCGCTGGTCAGGCGCCACCAGCTCGACGAGATCGACAAGGTCGGGATTCACGAGATCCGCGCTCGCGAGCGTGACGGCCGTGCCCGACGCGGGCTGTCCCTTAATCGTGCCGACCACGTCAACGTACCCGTCGTTGAACTGGAAGGCGTTGTAGTCGCCGATCGAGATGATGCGCTCGCCGGGGTTGGCCGACTGCCGGGCCTGAATGAGGTTCGCCAGGAACTCGGCCTGCTCGCGGCGCTTGGTCCGGACCCGGTGACCGTCGACCGGATCGTCGACACCGTTGAGGGATCGCAGGTGGTTGACGATCACCGTGATCGGAAACGGTGCCCCGCCGGGCCGGGGCGCCGTCGCTCGCAGCACCAGCGGCGGCCGATCGTTCAGGATCTCGAGTTGTCCGTTCTGGGGATTGATGTACTGCGTGCCAAGCCCCTCCTGGACGACGTCGACGACACTTACGCGGGACGCTTTCACAAGGAAGCCGACGTCGATGCCGCCGATGTCGTTGCCCTCTTCGAGGTACGCGACGTAGCCGGGGCTCGGATTTCCGCCGGACGCCGCATCGGCGTTGATCCGGGCAGCGAGCGCCTGCAGCGTGGCGAGATTCTCCATTTCCTGCAACCCGATGATGTCGGGCGAACCCAGCATCGTGCGCACGATGCGCGACGCCTTGCCGAGCCGTGCGTCGAAGACTGCCGGCGACGGCACGGGTTCGGTGATGCCGGCGTCGTTCACGTCGTCGAAGAAGCGCTGGATGTTGAACGAGGCCACGGTGATCTCGTCGCTACGCGCCTCGCGGACCGCGGTCGGTGCGGCAACTCGCGTCGCCGTGAGCGCGGTTCCGGGATCCTGCAGGATGGTGTAGGTCCGTGCGGCAAAGTCCAGCGGGCCCACCACGCCGGCGACCGCATCGCCGGCGGAGACCTCGAGAGTCGCCGCCGGGCCGACCTGTCCGTTGCTGTCGACGGCAAGCCGCTCAGGGTTCGCGTCGAAGCGCGGCACGGTGGCGGGCGCGCCGGATGGAAGCGGCTCCGGAAGCTCGATGCCCGGCTCGCGGAAGGGTCTGGCCACACCCGCGATGACCGCGCCGAACACGCCAGTGCTCGTGACGACGCCGTTGGCCTCGCCAAACGACCCGAGCGTCCCTTGCGTGACGGTCAGCGACGCCGCGCGGACGCGCATGCCCTCGAACCGTTCGAGTTGGTCGAGCCCGCCGTTCGGCTGTGTGTGCGCTGCCGTCAGGAGAACCGGCACAGGCAGCGGCTGGCCAGTCTCGAGCGAGGTGACGGTCACGTTGATGAGTTCTGTCTGCGGGAGGCTCGCCGGGTCCGACGTCGGCACGAACTCGGCGACGGTGCCGACGACGTCCACGAGATTGCCCACGGCCGCCGACGGAGGAATCGCGTTGGTCCCCGTGAACACGAAGAGGCCTTCGGAAGTTGCCGGGTCGCTATCTGCGGCTTCATCCGGCGTCTGCAGGAAGAACCCGTTGTTGAAGCGCTGCGCCGTGACAATGCCCGTCGTCCTGACCCGAGTCCCGGCCAGCGGCGACGCGCTGCCGCTGCCCTGGATCTCGCCGATCGAATAAAGGGGCGGGGGCGGGGGCGGCGGTTCGACGACGGTCAGCAGGATCGATGTGTTCGCCGTCCGCATCTGATCGTCCCGAACCGTGATGGGAAACGATCGCGGGCCGGGCGTCGCGCCGGAAGGCACGGTTGCCTCCGCCGAGAACACGTGGTCGCCAGCCGTTGCGTCTGGCGCGATCCCATCGTCGAAGAGCGGCGTGTTGAGCGAGCCGCCGATCGGAGAGAGATTCGCAACGACGGTCAGGCCCGTGCTGGGTGGCGTGGTACCCGGGACGACGGTCACGGTCAGCAGCGTCGTGCCGCCGGCCACGACCGACGCCGGCGTCGCGACGCCAGAGGCGGTGGGATTGGTCGTCGAGCCCGTGACGAAGATGTCGTCGATGCCCACCCACTCGTCGTTGCCGACGGCGTTGGTGGTCATGATCCTGAGCTGGATGAGCGGCTGGTTCTCGGCGTCTGCAGGCAGCTGGACGGAGACGTCGGTGACCTGCGTCGCTGTACTGGCGGTCGTGGCGTCCGCAACGAAAGCGGCCGGCACGTTGGTGAAGTCGCCGGCGCTGCCGACCCGGTAGTGCAAGGCTACCTGCTGCGCGGCGTTATCGATCGAGGCGTCCAGATCGCGCAGCCTGTACGAGACCTGTACGCCCGTGTAGTGCAGGGTCTGGATGTTGATCAGGATGAACGGCGCATCAGCGGTGCCGGAGCCGTTCAACGCAATCGTCGGATCCGACAGCTCGAACTCGGCCACGCCGCCTGTCGTGAACGTCGTCGGGTTGGTCTGGTTGATGTTGACGTCAACCGGCGTGCTCGAATAATCCTGGAGCAGCGTCTGCGGGTCGGTGCCGGTGGCCGTGGTGGCGTCATCGCCGCGGTAGCCGATGATGCCGGGGACGCCATCCCAGATGTCGTTGGCCGAGATCTGACCAATGTCGGTCCAGGTCTGGGCGAACGGCAGCGTCTGCGGCACCGAGTCGGCGCGCGGGCCGGATTGGAGGACGGCGAGAGCAGCCGCCAGAAGCCCGATCGCGTGGAGGACGCGCTTCATCCTAGATGAGCCATATTAGCCCGGCCGGGTATCGGATTCTCGCCAAAAGTGTGTCCGCGCGGCAGCCCGGCGTCCGCTATACTTTGCGACATATGCGTAACATTCTTCGTTTCCTGTCGGCGGCGGGTGCCATCGGCCTCCTGGCGTGGTCCACGACGGCACGTGCGGCTGACCCCCAGAAATTCGGCGCCGGCGTGTCGCTCGAAACGGCGACGCCCATCGCCAGCCTGGTCGACGGGCCGGCCGCCTTCGAGGGCCGCACGGTCCGTGTCGAAGGGGTCGTGAGCGCGGTCTGTACTGAAATGGGCTGCTGGATGGCGTTGACGCCGACGGCGGATGCCAAGGGCCAGACCCTCCGCGTCAAGGTGGACGATGGCGTGATCGTCTTTCCGGTAACGGCGAAGGGCAAGCGCGCAGTGGCTCAAGGTGTGGTCCAGCGTGTCGGCAACGATCCCGAGAACCGGGAGGCTGCTGCCGAGCACGCCAGAGCCACCGGCGCGCCGGCCGCTGATCCGCTGCGGAACTGGCAGATCAAGGCGACCGGCGCTCTGGTCTACTAGAGCGGTCCGCGACGGCCCCAGGGCCCGGTGATGGCGAACGTGAGGCCGGGCGTCTGGATGTTCACGAAGAGCCACTGGCCATCCGGGCTGTAGCACGCACCCGCCCACTCGTTCTGGCGGTAGTCTCCCGCACGCACGCGGGTGTTGTAGTCCTTCGTCAGCACGATGTTGTTCTGGGCGAAGGTGAACGCCTTGCCGCCGTCGTTCAGTCCGATCAGGCGCTCGCCTTCGGTGAAGCCGTTGCCGGCGGCGTCTTCGCAGAGCAGCAGGCCGCCGCGCGGGGTCACTGTGATGTTGTCCGGGTTGTCGAGCGAGGCGGCGTCCGGAGCGTCGTAGATGAGCCGCAGCGTTTCCGCGCGCGGGTTGTACTCGAAAATCTGACCCTCGCCGACGCTGCCGCCTGATGTCGACAGGAAGTACCCGGTCCGATCTCCCCACCAGGCGCCTTCGAGCCGGTTGAAGCGGGCGCCGCCCTTGGCCGCACCCTGGCTGTAGACCGACGTCAGCTTCGCTTCCGGATCTTCGATCCGGACCCACTGCACGTCCCAGGTGGTCCCGGGCTTGTGGTAGACACCCAGGTCGAGGTTGGGCTGTCTCCGGATGCTCATCATATAGAGAGAGCCGCCGCGCGCCAGCCGTCCGCGCGAGTCGGGTACGAACTTGTAGAAGCCGCAGTCGCCGGCGTCTTCAGTCTGGTAGACGTATCCCGTCCTGGGGTCCACCATTCCCGCCTCGTGAGAGAAGCGCCCCATGGCCTTGAGCGGGGTAGGGTCCCCTTTCTCGGCGCCGACTTCGAAACTCCATCCGTGGTTGGCGAGGCTGTCCACTTCTTCGCAGGTGATCCAGGTGCCCCACGGTGTGACCGCGCCCGCGCAGTTGCGCCAGGTGCCCGCAAGGCTCGACCAGGACTCCAGCCACTTGCCGTTCTTGGCGTCGAACACGAGGTTGGTCGTGCCGCCGCCCGCATCCTGCTCGTAGGTAATACCCGGATTGGCGACGTACGGAGAGCCGGCGCCGCCTTCGTGGTTGCGGACGAGTACGAGGCGACGTGGTCCCCCACGGTCGTCATCGCCGTCGGGGCGTCCGCTGTCGCCCTGGATCTCACCGAGTTCGCGGCCGTTCAATTCGTCGACGACCGCCATGCCGTCGTGGAGGTTGGGGCAGGCCACGCCGTCCGACATGATGTCGCCGGTCCAGCTGTAGGACCAGTACTTGAACCCCTCGGGAAGCTGGATGAGCGGGAGCCCTGTCGTCTGGTCGAGCTTGGGGCTGATGGGGCCGTACGGACTGCCCGACAACGGCTCGCCGTACGCCTGGCGCGCCGCGAACTCGGGCAGTGAGAACATCCAGAAGGCGCCCGCGCCCATGGCGCCGCGGCGGAGAAACGTGCGTCGATCGCTCGTGAACAGGTCCGACATGCTGTCCGCTCCCTTCCTCGCCCGTTGTGTGCGAGAGTCTCGACGGTACGGGAGCGGTATGTAGATGTCTTGAACGCCGTATCACATCGGCGAAACGAGAAACCCCATCTCCTAACCTGCGAGGGTTGCGGCGAGGCTCGAGAAGGCGCGCGCGAAACGCGTGAGGGCCGGGACGTCCACGGCGGCCGGCCAGCGGTCGTCGCGGCTGTGGAAGAACGGGCTGCTGCCAAGGAGCGAGACGTAGCGGCCACCGCCCAGGTGAACGTTGCGCGCTTCGCCGCCGGGCGTGTTGCCAATCGGCACGCGCTGATCCACTCCGGTGCCCGCTGCCGTCATCGCCGCGACGGCCATCGCGCCGATCTCCTCGGACGAGGATTGCAGTCGCGGCCGGCCTCCGGCGGCGCCGATGTTGGCGCCGAAGTGCATCCATGCGTGCGCGGTCTTGATGATGCCGGGACGATGCTCGATGAAGGCATCCAGTCCCTGGTGGCCCAGCTCGTGGCCGCTCGATGCGACAAAGAGCACGGTTCGTGCGGGCTTCAGGGCGGCCACGTGCCGGATGGTCTCGAGCCAGCAGACCAGCCCGCCACCGCGTTCCGCCGCGCACTGCCACCATCCGCTGCGCGGCGTCATGACGATCACCGGCGCCAGTTCCGCGCGCCGGCCCGTGACGGTCGCCACGACATTTACCGCGTCAGCCGGTGTCCTCGTTGCATGAGCCAGGACATGCGCGGCAGCGCGTTCGGACGCTCGAGCGTCGAGCCACGCTCCATGGTCTGATCCGACCTGCAGCGCGGGCAGTCCGTACGGCGAGGCAAACGCCACCGCGTTGGTCGGGGTCAGCCCGGGCCGCGCGCCGTCAGTGACGACGATGATGGCGCGGTGCGACGTTGACCGCCGGAGGTCGGCAAGGCGCTGACCCTCGGTTGAGATGCCCGCCTGATCCAGGCGCACGACGGGGAACTCCACGTCCGATCCGGCCGGGCCCAACCGGCCACGCAGGCCAGCCGCATCGGTGAAGCTTCCGTCGAAGAGGGGCAGGGCCTCGAGGCGCCGGTCACCGCATTGGACGAATGCGTCGTGAATATCGACGCGGCCCAGCCGGAACGTCTCAGTAGCGGCCTGGCCGCCGGCGGCGACTGCGAGGCCCCGAAGCCACACGCCGGACCGGTTGTCCACGTCGGTCGCGGTCCGATGAATGCCCTGTGCGTCGTAAGCGCGCACGACGTCCGCGGCGCGCGCGTCCATCCCGTCCGCGCCAGGCCCCTGCGAGGCGAGAAGGCGCATCGCGCCTCGTGTGGCCAGATACGCACCGGCCGAACCGGCTGCCGCTTTCCGCAGGAACTCCGCTCTCGTCAGCATGTGCCGCTCCAGAAGTGCGCTCGAATCACGGTGCGTCGGTTGGCGGTGTTACCAGGTTCAGCCGCCCCTTCAAGCCCGACGACACCAGCACGACGTTGGTATCCGTCACGATCACACCCTCGACGCCCTCCAGGCGTTCGATGAGGGCCATGCCTCGGTCCGGTCCGAGGACGAACACGCCAGTCGAAAGCGCGTCGGCGAGGAGCGCCCGGCCCGTCACGATGGTCACGCTGCGGCACCCCCGGGCAGGCTCGCCGAGATCCGGGTCGAGGAGGTGATGATAGCGCCGTCCGTCGTGCATGAACGAGCGTTCGTAGTCGCCGGACGTGCTGAATGTGCCGTCGGACAGATCGAGGCTGGCGAAGATGGCATTGGCCGGACCTCGTGGATCCCGGATGGCCACGCGCCACGGACGGTCGCCGTGCTGACCCCCGACGTACAGGTCGCCCCCCGCCCGAATCATGAAGTCCGGCAGCGCGCGCGCTCGGAGAATCGCAGCCGCGCGATCCACGGCGTACCCCTTGCCGATGCCGCCAAGGTGGACACGCATGCCGCGTTTCTCGATGAACGCCGTCCCGGCACGCGCATCAACCTGCACGGCGCGGTAGTTGATGAGCGGCAGCCGCGCATGCACCGCCGCAGGCTCGGGAATGCGGTTGTCCTGATCGTGATCGAAGCGCCAGAGGTCCGACAGCGCACCGAACGTGATGTCGAACTTGCCCTCGGTCAGATCGCCGGCCTCTCGTGCAGCCAGAAGCACGTCGATCGTGTCGCGGCTGACGGCCACCGGCGCCACGCCTGCGGCCTCGTTGAGGCGCTGCACATCGCTTGCCGGCCGCCACACGCTCAACAGATTGTCGAGCCGGTCGAACTCCGCGAACACCTCGTCGAACGCCGAGACCGCGGTCGCCTCGCTCGCGGTCCACGCCGACAGCTCCAGCTCCGAGCCCATCGTCTGCCGTGTCCGCTCGATCAACAGTGGGGCAGAGGGAGGGGCGGGCGGCGCCGCCTGGCACGCGGCGGCCGTCGCGGCGCCGGCGACCAGGAGAAGCTTGAGCGCGTTCACGGCAACGAGCCGGATGATACCCTGACGCGAGTGCCGGAGCTCGATGAACGAACGCTCGAACGGCTGTACGCCCGAGCCGAAGCCGAACGCTGGCAGCTGTCGAGGGTTTCATTTCGCCGGGCGCTCGAAGCCAGTGCGGCCAAGGCGCTTGCCGGCGCGCAGCCTTCAGCCCGGGATGTCGAGCAGTACCTCGCGTCGCTCCACCTGAGCGACCTGGCGCTCGCGGCCGCCTGCATCGACGGCCACGAGTCGGCCTGGGAGCACTTCGTCCGCGAGCACCGGCCGGCCCTCTACCGTGCGGCCGATGCCATCGATCCCGGGGGCGGTGCGCGCATGATCGCCGACTCGATCTACGCCGATCTCTACGGGCTCGAGAACAGGGAAGGCGTGCGCCAGCCGCTGTTCCGCTACTTCCACGGGCGCAGCCGCCTGACGACGTGGCTTCGCGCGGTCCTGGCGCAGCGGCTGGTGGACGCGAAACGCGTGGAGCGACGGCTGGTGCCGCTGCCCGATGACGATGCCGCGGCATCCGGCTCTTCCGGATTGCCTTCCGTCGAACCCGAACCGGAGCACGAGCGGTATGTAAACCTTGTGGCAGGGGCTCTGGCTGCCGCGGTGGGGCGGCTGCCGGCACGAGATCGGCTCAGGCTCGGCTGCTACTATGCGCAGCAGTTGACGCTGGCCCAGGTAGGCCGGCTGTTGCGTGAGCACGAGGCGACGGTCTCGCGTCAGCTCGCCGCAACCCGCAAGGCTCTCCGGGCGGACGTCGAGAGGCAGCTGAAGCGCGAGGCCGGCCTGAGCGATGTCGAGATCGTCGAGTGTTTCCGCTCGGTCGCCGACGACTCGGGCTCGATCGACCTCGACCGCTTCCTGGACGTGAACATGCGCAAGAAATCCGCCGTGGATCGTTCTGAGGAAGGAGCCACGCGATGACCGATCCCTGCATCGACGCCGAGGTGCTGGCCGCCTGGAGCGACGGCACGCTCGATCCGCGAGCGGCCGCGGGCGTCGAGCGGCACGCCGCGCAGTGCGCGCGCTGCCAGGCGATGCTCGCGGCGTTTGTGCGCGCGGAGCCCGACTCTTCGTTGGGAGTGGCGGCTGAGGAGGCCCGCGCTCCCTGGTGGCGATCCCTTCAGATCCGATGGGTCGCACCTCTGGCGGTGGCGGCGACGGCCCTTGCCATCTGGGTCGCGGTCCCCACGAGCCCTCGACCCGAAGGGGAACTGGTCAGCACGTTCGAAGCGCCGGCTGCTCCGCAACCGCCAGCACCTCCTGCCGTGGGTGCTGAACCGGTGAGTCCCGGTTCTCAGGCCGGCAACCCCGAAAAGGCGGTACCGCCCGCGGAGAGCCGCTTGGCAGAAGCGACGCCTGCCCGGGCCACCGCACGAGAGGAGGCTGCGTCCGACACCGGTCAACGCGAGCGCAGCGATTCGTCAGCCCAGGCCGAACAGCGTCAGGTTGCAGGGGCGGCGCCTGCAGCGGCGCCGCCGGCGTCGGCGCAAGCCGCGCAAAAGAGCGCCCCATCCGGTTTCAGCCCGGTGATGGCCGACGCGGCGGCAGTGTTTGTATCGCGAGAAGGCGGAGTCCGGTGGCGCATCTCGGGCCAGGGCGTCGAGCGCTCGACCGATGGCGGCGCCGCGTGGACGGCGTTGCCGCTGATCGCCCCACAGGAAGCCGATGCGCGTCGCGCGGCGGCTCCGGCCATCGCCGCGATGTCTGCCTTACCGAGCGCCGGCGTGGTGGCAGGGGATGCCCCGACGGCTGCGGTGTGCTGGCTGGTCGGGTTGCGCGGCGCGGTGTGGATCACCACCGACGGCGGAGCGCGCTTCCGGCGCGTCACGGTAACAGGAGAGCCGGATCTTCGCGCCGTGACCGCGCAGGACGCCCGCACGGCAAACGTGACCGCCGCCGACGGCCGAACCTTCCGCACAACCGACGCCGGCGGCAGCTGGACGCTCACTAGTCCTTAGTGCTTGGGGCTTGGTCCTTGGGCGGTCCTTCGTCCTTGGTCTGTCCTTAGGTGCCTGGTCCTTGGGCGTCCCTGAGCCCTGAGCCGTGAGCGTGAGCTTGAGCCCTGAGCCGCCCGTTCCCTGTTCTCTGTTCCCCGTTCTCTGTTCTCTGCAAGATTCCCCCGCCCGCCCGTTCTAAGGGAAAGCGCCGGCTGCGACTGGCCGGACCAGAACAGGAGCGATTCTCATGCGTGCACGATTCCTCACCTTCCTCGCAGGCCCGGTTATCGCGGTCGGCCTGCTCGCAGCAGGCTCCGGGCTCCAGGCTTCAGGCTCCGGAGGCTCCGGGTCTGGAGCCCCAGAAGCCCGGCGCCTGGAGCCCGGAGCCCTTGAACAAGTCCGACGGCGGACAGACGACGATCGACGATCAAGTGTCGCTGGCCCTCACGGTCTACAACTCGGACATCGCCCTCGTGCGCGACGTGCGCAACCTCCGCGTTCCGCGCGGGACGTTCGACCTGCGCTTCATGGACATCGCCGCCACCGTCAACCCGGCGACGGTCCACTTCCGCTCACTGACCGAGCCGGCGCGGCTCGGCGTGCTCGAACAGAACTACGAGTACCGACCTGCTCGATCCCGAGAAGCTGCTGCGCAAGTACGTGGGCCGCGACGTCACGCTGGTGCGGACGCTGCAACAGAACGGCGTGACGCGCGAGGAAGCCGTGACGGCACGTCTCCTCAGCTACAACACACAGCCGGTCTGGCAGATCAACGGCGAGATCGTGACCGGGTATCGGGCCGACCACATTCGCTTTCCCTCGCTGCCCGGCAACCTCTACTCCAGCCCGACGCTCATCTGGACGCTGGATAACACTGGCGCGCAAGATCACCGGGTCGAAGCGACGTACCTCGCCGGCAGCCTGAAGTGGAACGCGGACTACGTGCTGACGGTCGGCCGCGACGACAAGGCCGCGGATCTCGATGGCTGGGTGACGCTCGTCAACGGCAGCGGCACCTCGTTCAGGAACGCGTCTCTGCAGCTCGTCGCCGGCGACCTGAACCGGGTTCGCCAGGCCATGAACCGTGTGCTCGAAGAGGATGGGCGGCGCGAGCGTCTCGCGGCCGCCGCGCCGCTGATGGCCGAGGAGAGCTTCTCCGACTACCACCTCTACACCATGGGCCGACCCACGACGATCAACAACAACGAAACCAAGCAGGTCAGCCTGCTCGAAGGCAGCGGTGTGCCCGTCCTCAAGCGCTACGTGGTCAACGGCCAGTCGTTCTACTACCGGAACGCGCGCAACCCCGGCGCGCCGCTGAAGGACGACGTGAATGTGATCTACCAGTTCAGGAACGACGCGAAGTCCGGGCTCGGTCTCCCGATGCCGGCCGGGATCATCCGCGTCTACCAGGCCGACTCGAAGAGCAACCTGCAGTTTGTCGGCGAGGACCGGATCGTCCACACACCGAAGGACGAGGCGCTCAACATCAAGATCGGCCACGCCTTTGACGTCGTGAGCGAACGCAAGCAGACCGACTTCCAGAAGATCGCCTCGAACGTTTACGAACTGGAGTTCGAAGTCGTCCTGCGGAACCACAAGACGACGCCGGTCACCGTCGAGATCAACGAACCCCTCGGCGGGACCTGGACGATGCTGCGGAACTCGCACGCGTGGACGAAGACCGATGCCTGGGCCGCGCAGTTCAAGGTGCCGGTGGCGGCCGACGGCACGTCGACACTGCGGTATCGGGTCCGAATCACTTACTAGGGGACGGGGAACAGGGAACGGGGAACGGGGGCGCGCCGTGCAGTTTCTGCACGGCGCGTCTCGCCGTACGTCACCCCAGCCGTATCCGCGGCCCGCCGCCAGAGGCAATGTTCACAGAGAGTTGCTCGGCACCGGCAGGCCTCGTCCGGCACGTGTCTTGCCCTGCAAATGGCCATCTCATGCTTGCCACGAAAGGGAGCCCATGTTCGAGCTGACCCTGTTCGACCACCTCCGCATGACGTTCGGCCATGTCGTCTACCGCCACCAGGCGCACGTCCGGCTGAGCGCGTCGCACGCGCGGGCGAGCCGGTGGCTGCGCGCGAGCGAGGCCGTGCTGATGACAGGCGTCACGGTGACGGCGGCCGGTGCGGCCTACACCTCGATTCGCGCCTACGCGATCACGGCCGCAGTGCTCGCCACCCTCGCACTGGTCGTACTGCTGGTCCGCCTCACGCTCGATCTCGAGCGTTCCGCCCAGGTTCATGCGGTCTGCGCGGCGAAGCTCTGGCACATCCGCGAGCAGTATCGCGCCATGCTGGCCGACATGGTGGACGGGGCCATCGACCTCGATACGGCCCGGCGGCGGCGCGACCGATTGATGGAAGAGCTCCACGATACCTACGAGGCGGCGCCGGCGCCGGACCCGCAGGCGTTCGAACGTGCCGGGCTCTCGGCGGCAGGCGCGGCCAACGATGCGGCCCTGCCGGATGAAGCGATTGACGTATTTCTCCCGGCGTCGCTGCAGAAGACGCGCCGCCCGGCGGCCTAGCCGCCCCTTGACCTTCGTGCGGGCGCTGGGAATAATCGGCGCCACATGCCAAAACCTGCCGTGGTCGCAGGGCTGGTGTGCGCGGCCTGTGCCGCGCTCGCCGCCCAGACCGCGCCGCGGACCTACACCAACCCGAAGCCGGACGACCACCTGAAGAAGCTGTTCCCGAACGCGGCGGCCTTTTCGACGCTGTCCGGGCAGCCGCTTCACTTCACGGTGTTCGGCGCAGACCCCAAGGTGAATCCGGCCGCGCCGCCGATCGGCTACGCGTTCTGGACCACCGACGTCGTTCCCAAGGAGCAGGCGTACCATGGACCCATCCACCTGCTCGTCGGCATGGACCTCGCGGGCATCCTGACGGGGGTCGTCGTGGACTACCACGCCGAACCGTACGGCTACTTCTCGGTGCAGCCGCAGGAGTTTGCGGATCAGTTCAAGGGCAAGAGCATTCGCGACCCGTTCCGCGTCGGCGAGGACATCGATGCCGTGTCGCGTGCGACGATCAGTATCACGAGCGGCGCGCGTGCCGTGCGTGACAGCGCGCGTGCGATGGCGCGTCAGTTTCTCTCGCCGGATGCGGTGAAAAAATGACACAGGACCCCTGGGGCTTCGAGGAAGAAGCCGTCGAAACCTGGGCCGAGATTCTCGGCCCGCAGTGGCTCGATCTCGGACTGCTGACCGCCTTCATCGCGTTCGCGCTGGTCAGCTTCTTCAGAAAGAGCAAGCCCCTCAAGTACGCGACGCTGGTGTTTGCCGTGGCGTACATGGGGTTCGCCAAGAGCTACCTCATCTCCATCGTCAACGTGTTCGGCGTGATGGATCTGAACCTGCCGATCTTCAAGTACAACCTGGCGTGGTACCTGTTCGCCATCTTCACGGTCGTCTCGACCGTGCTCTGGGGCCGCCTCTACTGCGGGCGTATCTGCGCCTTCGGCGCGCTGACCCAGTTGATGGACGCCGTCATTCCCTCGAAGCTGCGCTGGGAGCCGTCGCTCAAGCTCGAGAGCCAGCTGTCGTGGATCAAGTACGCCGTCCTCGGCGTGGTCGTCCTGTACTTCCTCGTCACGAAGGACATGTCGATCTACCCGTACGTCGAGCCGTTCTGGATGTTCGGCCTGTTCGGGTCGGCCCCGTTGTGGATCGGGCTCGCGGTGCTGCTGATCGCGACCGTGTTCGTCAGGAACCTCTACTGCCGGTTCCTGTGTCCGGTGGGCGCCACGCTCGGCATCCTGTCGCAACTCACCGTCTTCAAGATCAAACGCTGGTCCGAGTGCAAGACCTGCAAGATCTGCGAGAAGACCTGCGAGTGGGGCGCCATCCAGGGTCCGAGGATCGTGATGTCCGAGTGCGTGCGATGCGACGACTGCGAGCGCCTCTACATGGATCAGCAGAAGTGCCCGCACTGGATCATCATCCGCCGGCGATCTGATTTCGCGTCCAAGACGGCGGTCCCGGCGCCGACGGCCTAGCGCCGGAGGGTCTTTGCGTGGCGATGAAAGAGGGCCTGCCCTTTCTCGCCGAGGGCATGTCCATGCGCGTCACGCGGCGGTACGTGCTCGAAGCCCTCGCGGCCGCGCCGGGCGCGGCCTGGCTGACGACTCAGCCGGAGCCCACACGCGCCGATCAAATCACCACGCCTGGCCGGCATGCGCTCAACCTCGAGCGCGGCCGCGACGGCTTCATCTACGTGCCGCAGGGGTACGTGGCGGCCAGCCCTTGTGCACTGATGATCGTCCTGCATGGTGCGGGCGGATCGGCCGCCTCCGCCGATGGGTGGTTCCCGCTGGCCGACGAGCATCGCGTCCTTTTGCTGGCGGCTGATTCCAGGCAGTGGACGTGGGACCTGCTCCTCGGCGGGTTTGGGCCGGACACCGAATTCCTATTCCGCGCCCTCAAGCTGACGGTGCAGCGCTGCGCTGTCGACCGCGGGCGCCTGGCGATTGCCGGCTTCTCCGACGGCGCGTCGTACGCGCTCTCGCTCGGCATTGGCAACGGCGACGTGTTCGGCCACATCATGGCGCTTTCGCCCGGCGTGATGTCGCCGGCCGCTGCGGCCGGGAAGCCCCGCATCTTCATCTCGCATGGCACCGCCGATCAGGTGATGCCCATCGACGACACGAGCCGGAAGTTCGTCTCGCGGCTCAAGGCCCTGGAGTACGACGTGACATATCGAGAGTACGACGGGCGCCATACGCTCCCGCCGGAGGTACGCCTTGCGGCCATGCAGTGGTTTCTCGCCGGGACCCGACGTGCCGATTGATCCCGGCGCGCGGATCGGCGCAGTGCACCTCAAGGTCGCGGACCTCGATCGGCTCGCGGCGTTCTACCAGGCCTGCCTGGGGCTGGAGTTGCGTGCGCGTGAGACGACGACCGCACGGCTGGGCACCGAATCGGCGGAGCTGCTGGTGCTCCACGAGGATCGAGCGGCCAGACGCGTGACCGGCACGACTGGCCTGTACCACTTCGCGATCCTCGTGCCCTCGCGCCCCGACCTGGCGCGAGCGTTGAAACGCCTCGTAGACACCAGCACCCGGCTCCAGGGCGCCGCCGACCACGGGGTGAGCGAAGCGCTCTACCTGGCGGATCCCGAAGGCAACGGCATCGAGATCTACAGAGATCGCCCGCGCGTCGAATGGCCTTTTGTTGCCGGGCGTCTGCAGATGACCACCGAGCCGCTGGATGTGCAGGGTCTGATCGCCGAAGCCGACGCGGCGGGGGAGTGGATGGCGGCCGGCACGACGATGGGCCACGTGCACCTGTGCGTGTCGGACCTTGCCGCAACGGAACAGTTCTATGCGGAAACCGTGGGCTTCGACTTGACGCAGCGCTTCGGCCAGTCGGCGGCGTTCTTCAGCGCTGGCGGCTACCATCACCACATCGGTGCGAACATCTGGACGAGTGCCGGTGCGCCGGCACCACCTCCCGACGCCCTCGGCCTCGATCATTTTGAGATCGTTGTGTCGGCCCCGATGTCCCCGCTGAAGGACCCGTCTGGGAACGCGATGCGGTTTGTGGCACGGGCCTGAATGATTCGGCAAGCCCTGCTGCGCGGCTTGCGGAGACGCTGCCCGCACTGCGGCGAGGGTGCACTCTTTTCAGGCTGGGAGCACCTCGAGCGGTGCGCGGTCTGCGGGCTCGTGTTCGAGCGCAACCCCGGAGACACGTGGGCGTTCACCATCCTCGGCGATCGCCTGCCGCTCGGCATCCTGGTTGCGCTCGTGTACTTCGGCGTCGGCCGCCGGTATCCATGGCTCGGCCTCGCCACGTTCGGCGTGGTCGGCGCGCTGTTTGTCTGGACCTCGCCGAACCGCTGGGGCGTCGGCATCGCCCTGCACTACCTCTCCCGCGTGCAGTGGCCGGACCCGGACGACCCCGTTCCCCCTCTCGGGGGAACGGGAATTAGGAATTGAGAAGTAAGAACTAAGCGAACTGGCACCCGGAACCGCGAACCTTGAACGATCGGGACCTTGAACGAGCACTCGAACCGCTGTCCTATCGCACTTCCGTCAGCCTCAACTGCTGCCTGATGCGATTGAAAGCGGGCCGGTACGTAACCTCTTCGTTCTCCGGGACGATGGTCATGTAGTAGAAGAGGTTCCCGTCGCTCAAGAAGGTCGTGAATATGTCGATGCGCTCACGCCCGCCGAGAGGGGAGGGGTTCACGAGCGGCGTCGCAATGGCCGAGCGCTGCGAGATCCGCGTGGCCTGCTGCTCGCCGGCGATGCGCAGCTCCGGATTGCCCTGGCGAAGGTCGTCGAGCCACGCGTCGGTGGCCTCGCGGAGGTCGCGTGATGCCGGACGCGTGATGCCGAACTCGACGCCGTGCGTGAAGACCGACTGCCCGTCCAGGTCGCCGTAGCCGTTCTGGGGGACGGCCTTCACGGACTGACTCGAGGACAGGTTGGTCCAGTTGCTCGGAACGACCGTTTCAAAGAGGCCGGCGTTCAGCCGCTTGTACTGCGTGGACGGCCTCGGCACGGGCTCGCCTGGCGTGCCCACCGAGCGAGGCGCTTCTCCCTCGCCGCTCGACCGGCTCGTCACCTCTTTCATCGTCTTCGCGCGCGGCAGCGCGTTGAAGCTTTCCTTGATCGCCGCAAACCGGCCCGTGTTCGGGCTGGAGGCGATCTGCAGGGACTCGGCTTCCTTCGTGATGTAGGCGGTGCGATTGCCGGGATTCGGATGGCTGCTCAGCCACTCCGGCGAGCCTCCGGACTTGCTCTCTTTCTCAATCGTCTCGAACATCCGCGCAAGCGCCCGCGGATCGTAGCCGGCGCGCGCCATGATCTGCGCGCCGAGGAGGTCCGCCTGCTTCTCGAACTCGCGGCCGTACTTCATCAGCACCGTGCCCAACCCGAACTGGGTGCCCTGCATGATGGCCGAACCCGCCGAGCCGCCGACCACGGCGCCGCCGAGAATGCCCGCGATCTGGCCGATCTGCAGCCAGGGGTTTTGCGCCTTCGAGGCGTTTGCGGTGCCGTGCCTGAGCAGCACGTGCGACAGCTCGTGCGCCATCACCCCGACGACCTCGCCCTCGCTCGACGCGGCGTCGAACATGCCGCGGTGCACGAACATCGGGCCGCCCGGCAGCGCGAAGGCGTTGATTTCCTTCACGTTCACCGGCGTGAACGAATATTCGAAGACGGGCTGCTTGAATTCGGCTGGCGCGACGGCCACGAGCCGATCGCCCAGCTCGGTCAGAGTACCTCGTGATGGTGCGGTCCTCGATGACCGGGAACTGCTTGCGGACTTCCGCTGCGCCTTCACGCCCGATCTTGACGTCCTGTTCCGGCGTGTACTTGTTCTTCGGCAGTTCGATCTTCGTTTGTGCGAGCAGCGAGCCGGCGAGACCTGCGCTCAGCGCGAGCGACAGCAGCAAAGCCTTTCGGCGAGTCGTGGCGTGAACAGTTGGCTTCATCAGCATCCCTTTGATTATCGTCACTCCTTGTAATGCATGTTTCGATCCGACCCCTGGGGAGGACAGCCCTGCCACTGACTACGGCCCAAAACTCGAGATTGCCTGAACCTTCCACGTCCCGCCCCGATTCGTGACCAGCGCCAGAGCTTCGTAGCTCGACATGGCGGCGCCATCACGGCCCCGGCGGGAGTACTTAAAGGTAATGTTGACCCCCGCGGTGCTCACCTGAACGACCTCGGTCTGCTCGATGCGCGTCTCGAACCACGTGCGCTGCCGGCCCGGCTCGGCGCCGCGCAGGAAGTCCGCGGGTGTCGACGAGACGTCCACGCCGCCATCGGCAATGCGCACGTAGGGATAATTGAGTGTTCCTGCCAGCCCCTCCGCGTTGTGGCTGTTCCAGGCGTCTGCGTGCGCCTTGAGCGCTGCCAGCGCGGCGGGCCCGACTGACGCGACGCGGGCGGCATCGGTCAGCGTCGGGCCGGCCGCAAAGCGCGACAACACACCCCAGCGGCCCGCATGTTCCGTCACGATGTAAGTGATGACGCTCCCGGCGAGAGGTTTGCCTTCCGCCGTGTAGCGCGTCCACTGACCTGAAACGTGCACCTTGTCGCTGCCGACCTGCAGCACACGCCGCGTATCCCACTCGCTGTGGTGCCAGCCGGTCTTGAGCGTCTGGCCGAAGTCCACGCCCGCCGCGTATTCCTCCGGCGTCTTGCTGATGGCGAACTCGCCGGGCGACGGGCGCACGTGCGGGTAGTGCAGGGATCCTGCCCAGCGCAGCGGCTCGCGCGAGTTCCAGGTTTCGAGATAGCGATCGAGGGCCTGCATCGCGTAGTGCGACCGTAAGGCGACCGCGTCCGGCGAAAGGGGCGTCTGCGCCGAGATCAGCGTGCCGGCGGCAACGACGAGGCAGGCGAGTGGGGCGTGCTGGTCGCTGAACATGCCGATAGGGTGCGCCCGAATCGGGATTCACGCAAGGTGCTGGCAGCGGTCTCGTCGATCAGCACGACGTTGAGCCTGTAGAACAGCGACTCGAGGAACTCGCCCCGCTCGACCCACCTCGCGAGAGGCTTCGAGGTGATCGAGACCACTTGCGTCTCGAGGCAGGCCTTCGTCATCCAATCGTGCAATGCTTCCTGCTGCGTCGCGGTCAGTGCCTCGACGTTCTCGAGCAGCAGTGTCCCCTGTGCCGGTGCGGACAGGTCGAGCGGACACGGCAGCCGGTAGTGCTTGTGGGGCTGCCGGCACGATCGCCGCAGGGCGTTCGAGACCGCCCTTACCGGAGTGGCGCCGCACTCGACAAGCACATTCGGCCGGTGTTCCCTGGCGAGCAATTGCTCAAGCAGCGATGCGTCGGAAGGTCCACTGGGAGTGAGGTCTTGCCAGTCCTTCATGGTGCGGACTCCGTGCTGGGTAGACAGGATCCTGCCACGCTCGCGTCGGGCGCGAGATCTAGGTCGATCCCTAGTTCGTGGATTGATTAACAATTGTGTCAGGCGCGTGCCGCGGCGCGGGGCCGCGCTTTGGGCAAGGCCGGAAAAGGGCGCTGTCAGCTGGTCGAGGGGTCGATCAGGCCTTCCTGCACGGCGTACCGGGTCAACTCGGCAACGCTCCGGGCATTCAGCTTCGCCATCAGCCGCCCCCGGTGGAACTCGACGGTCTTGACCGAAACGCCGAGGACCTCGGCCATTTCCTTGTTTTGCCGGCCCTCGGCCACCAACTGCAGGATCTGTCGCTGCCGGTCGGTCAGGGCGGGGGCGGCGCGGGCAGGCCTGCCGGCCGTGGTCCGCACGCTCTCGATGACATCGGTGCCGAACTCGGGCGAGACATACAGGCGGCCTCGCCGCGCCTGATCGAGCGCCGTGCAGCAGTTCTTCGGCGGCCCCCGTTTTCAGGACGTAGGCCAGCGCCCCCGTGTCGAGTGCCCTTCGCAGGTACATCGGGCTCGCATGCATCGTAAGGAAGACGATGATGACGTTCGGCAGCGCCTGCCGGATCTGCCGCGCGGCGTCGATGCCGTTCAGGATCGGCATACTGACGTCGAGCACCACGATGTCGGGCCGCAACTGTGCGGCGGCCTCGATGAGTGGCGCGGCCGTCCTGCGCGGTGCCGACGATGTCGTAGCGCGCCGCCAGGCAGCGTGCGAATGCCGTTCAGCATGAGCGGGTGATCGTCACCGAGGAGGACGCGTACTTGACCCATCATTCATCCCTTCCGAGCGGCACCGACGCGACAATGCTGGTCCCGCCGCCCTCGCGCCGCCGCACGCTGAATGTTCCGTCCACCAGCCGCATCCGTTCTTCCATGCTCACGAGGCCCAGACCCGAGATCCGCGTGCGCCCTGCGCCATCATGCCCACGCCATCGTCGCTGACTTCGAGCTCCAGTGACGAAGGCGTCCGCCGGAGCGAGACCTCGACCGACGACGGCACGCGCATGCTTGGCGGCGTTGGCGACACGCTTCCTGCGCGACGCGATAGAGGGCGGAAGCGGCCGTCAGGCCGATGCCCGAATCGTCCACCTGGTCTGCGCCCTCGAACCTGACCTGGAAGGCCGCGGGCCCTGCGAAACTCGTCACAGAACGCTTCGAGGGCGACGCCCAGCCCGAGATCCTCGATGAGCGCCGGGTGGAGCCCGTGCGAGACGCGGCGGACATCGCGGGAGATCTGGACCACGCGTTCCTGCAATACCTGCAGGCGCGCGCGCGTCGCATCGGGCGATCTGCGGGAGGTCGCTTGCCAGCGTGCCTATCTCGATTGACGTCAAGGCGAGCTGCTGAGTCACGTCATCGTGGAGCTCGCGGGCAAGGCGCCGGCGCTCGTCTTCCTGCGCGGTCAGCAGGCTGGCGCTGAGAGCGCGGAGCGCCCGTTCGCTTTCGCGCAGGGCCCGGGTGCGGTCGAGGACGCGGGCTTCGAGCTCCTGGTGGGCCTGGCGGAGGGCGTCTTGAGCGGTCTTGCGGTCCGTGATGTCAGTGAGCGCGCCGACCATCCGTACGGGACGGCCCGCTGCGTCTCGCACGGCTTCACCGCGCGACAGGACCCACCAGTAGCCGCCATCGCGATGCCGCAGCCGGACCTCGACCTCGTAGCGGGTGCCCTCTTCATAATGACGGCGGAGCGCCTCGGACACCGTCGCCTGATCGTCGGGGTGGACACGATCGAAGAACGACGACTCGGTGTTGGGCAGCGCATCGTCTCTTGGAGCCGACAATCTCCTTCCATCGCGGCGACTGGTAATGCTCGCCGGTCTGGATGTTCCAGTCCCAGACCCCGTCGTTCACGCCACGCTCGAAGAGCGCATAACGCTCTTCGCTGGCCCGGAGCCGCTCCTCGGCCTCCTTGCGGCTCTGGATGTCGGTGAGGGCGCCCACCATGCGGACGGGCCGGCCGGCGGCGTCCCGGACGGCTTCGCCGCGCGAGAGCACCCACCGGTAGCCGCCGTCGCGATGGAGGAGCCGGACCTCGACGGCGTACCGCTCGCCCTCCTCGTAGTGACGCCGAAGGGCCTCGGCGACCGTCGGCGACATCCTCGGGATGCAGGCGGTCGAAGAAGGACGACTCGGTGTTGGGCACCGCGTCGTCGCGGGAGCCGACCAGCTCCTTCCAGCGCGGGGAGTGGTAGTGCTCGCCGGTCTGGATGTCCCAGTCCCAGATGCCGTCGTTCACGCCCCGCTCGAACAGCGCATAGCGCTCCTCGCTGGCGCGGAGCCGGGCCTCGGCCTCTTTGCGGTCGGTGATATCGAGAATGGTGCCCACGCGGCGTCCGAACGTGTGCCCGCCGCGGTCCTCCTCGAAAAACGTCCGGGCGTTGGTCGTGACCCAGCGGACGCAGCCGTCCGGCAGCAGGAGCCGATGCTCGATCGAGAGCAAGCCGTCTCCCGCCGGATCGTCGGCGCGTCCGATAGCGGCCGCGACCTGCGATCGGTCGTCGGGGTGCACCCGGTCAAGGAACCCCGACACCGTGACCGTTTCGTCCGGCGCCCACGCGAAAATCTCGCGCAGCCGCGGCGTGACCGAGACCGTCTCGCCGCGGAAGATCCCGTTCGAACACGCCGAGCCCGGCGACGGTCAGCGCCTGCTGCAGCCTGTCGACGCTGCTGATGACGATCCCGGCCTCCGGCGGCTCGGCGGCGCCCTGTGACATACCGAATAGCCTGCGCCCGAACCGGCTTTGGTGGCAAAATCTCAATCCTTTCGGGTTCCCGGTTCCCGGTTCCCCGTTTTCCGTTCTCTGAGCGAGGCTGAGGAAAGCGATGAAGTACCGTTTGCTGGCCGATACCGGAGTGTTTGTCTCCGAGCTCTGCCTCGGAGCCATGACATTCGGCGGCCGCGGGCAGATGTGGGAGGTGATCGGCGGGCTGGACCAGTCGAGCACGGATGCCATCGTGGGCCGGGCGCTCGATGCCGGCATCAACTTCATCGACACCGCCGACGTTTACTCAGCCGGCGAGTCGGAAACTCATGGTGGGCAAGGCGCTGGCAGGGAAGCGCAGTCAGAGTCGTGCTGGCGACCAAGGTCCGCGGACGCATGGGCAAGGGCCCGAACGATGTCGGGCTTTCGCGCCTGCACATCATGGAAGCCGTCGAGGCCAGCCTGAAGCGGCTGAACACCGACTACATCGACCTGTACCAGATCCACCGGTTCGATCCCTCACGAACATCGAGGACACGCTGCGGGCGCTGGACGATCTGGTGCGCTCGGGTAAGGTCCGCTACATCGGCTGCTCGAACCTCGCCGCGTGGCAGTTGATGAAGGCGCTCGCCATCTCGCGAGCCGAAGGGCTCGAGCGCTTCAAGTGCACGCAGTCGTACTATTCGCTCGCCGGCAGGGAGCTGGAGCGCGAGATGATTCCGCTGCTGATCGATCAGGGCGTGGGCCTGCTCGTGTGGAGCCCGCTGGCCGGCGGATTCCTCTCCGGAAAGTTCACGCGCGGCGGCACGGATGCCGCGGGCCGGCGCGCCAACGTTCGACTTTCCCCCGATCGACAAGGAACAGGCCTACGACATCGTGGATGCGATGCGCCCTGTCGCCGCCGCGCATGACGCGACGGTGCCCCAGGTCGCCCTCGCCTGGCTGCTCGCGCAGCCGGCCGTGTCGAGCATCATCATCGGTGCGCGGAAGATCGAGCAGCTCGACGACAACTTGAAGTCGGTCGAGCTGGCGCTCTCGCCGGACGAGCTGAAGGCGCCTCGACGAGGCCAGCCGCCTCAAGGTGGAGTACCCGGTCTGGATGGACAACCTGCCATCGGACCGCCGTCCCGGCGAAGAGCGCAGGTTCGAGCGGCGCTGTGAAACGCCGGCGGCCCTCGCGTCACCAGAGGGCATGTCGAGATTCATCCCGCTGTCCGGGGCTGCGTTCGTTCTTCTGCTGGCCGCGTGGCCTTCAGCGCTCGCGGCTCAGGGACGAGAGGGTTTCGCTCGGGTTTCGAGCCGAGGCTTCGCTTTCGGAGGCGCAGGCGCTTCTCGATGCCGGGAGGCCACTCGATGCGGAGCGCGTGCTCGAGAAGGCCGTTGCCCGCCGGCCCCTGGCTGTCCCCGACATGGAAGGCCGCTTGTCTGCCGTCACGGTGTTGTATCTACGCGTCAGGGCGCGCGTGCTGCCGGTCATGGCAGAGGCGATGTATGGCTCGGCGAAAGCCGCTTACGACGACGGCCGGCTCGAACTGGCGTCGGCGCAATTCGACGATCTGCGGCGTCTCGTCGACAGCGCCGGCATGCGGATCGAAGGCCTGACCGATCTCGGCATGCTCGCCGACGGGTTCACGCGGCTGATTCGACGCCGGCTCGAGCCGCCTCCATGCCAGCATTCCGGTCGAGCACGTCACGGTGACCGCCGAGGAGGATTCAGTACCGGTGGCGGTCCTGCAGCCTGAACCAGTCGCACCCGTTACGATGGTAGCCGCGACGAGGGCGCCGGAACCGAAGCCGTTCGCCTCGTGGCGGCCGCAGATCTACGGCCCCGACGATTCTCAGGTCACCCCGCCGGCCGTGATCGACCAGACGCTGCCTGCCTGGGTGGCTCCCGCGGGATTTGCACGGCGTACATTCCAGGGTCTACTGGCCGTAGTCGTCGGTGAAGATGGCCTGGTCGCCTCGGCCGAGATGGTGGCGCCGACGTTCCCGGCGTACGACGCGCTGCTCCTCTCCACGGCGAAGCGGTGGCGCTACGAGCCGGCGGACGGGACGGCCGCGCCGTCCGCTTCCGAAAGGTCATTGCCATCAATCTGCTCGGCCAATCGGATCCCTGAAGACCGACGGCTTTTCAGACTCGCCTATCCGTGAAAAGCCGCTGTCGTCCTTGGTGCTTGGTTCCTGGTCCTTCGTTCGTCCAGAGTCCTTGGTCCTTGGGCGAGATGCCGTGCCATGCTGGCGCCAGGACTAGGCGCCAAGGACCAAAGCCAGCCTAAGGACGAAGGCCCAGGGACCAAGGACCGGCGGCCGCACGGAAGCGACGGCCGCTAGCAGTAGTGCTTCGGAAGGCTGATCACCACGCGCCGTCGTGAGAGGTCGGCAATCTCCGGGACCAGGCGTCCTTCCGCCAGCGCCGCCATGACCGCGGCCGAGATCGCGACCGTTTCTGGCAGGTAGGCCCGGCACGCTCCGAATTCGTCTTCATAGGCCGCGGACGGAAACGTGAGGTGCAGCCGCACGCCGTCGCAGGCTGCCTTCGCCTCGTAGAGCGGGTTCAACCCCCTGACACCCGGCACGCCGGGAGACGGCTGGAGTGCGTGGGGCCGGAACAGGTCGTGAAGCCTGCTCGCGACCAGGACCAGCGCCGGATCTCCGTCGAGCGTGGCCGGGTGATCCCGCCGGCCCAGATCTACAGGCCCTCCGCCTACCACGTCCGCGAAGAGCCCAGCTTCGCTGAAGACGTGCATCGGCATCGTCTCGAAGAGGTCGGCGTAGCCGGCCGGCGAGAGGGGCTGGCCATGTGAGGGGCTCCACGCCAGCTGGTTGTGCGTGTGGCTGATCATCGCGGCCGTCGGGCCGTGCTCCTCGAGCACACGGAGCATCTCGCTCACGAACCGCCGCTTCGTCCAGATGAACATGAAGGCGTCCGCGCACATGACGAAGCGGAACGCACCTCGCGCGAAGGGCAGGGGATGGTTGCCGTTGCAGCAGACCGCCTCGCATCCGGGCGCGACAAAGCGCCGCGCGAGCCACAGCTTCGAGAAATAGACGTCGGCGAGAAACGGCGCTGAGGACGTCCATGCCCCGAGTTCGCGCGTCAGGTGGCCGGACCCGCCGCAGATGTCGAGCGCGCGTCCACCTTCGCTGAGAACCGTGCCGGCAATCGCCTGCACAAGCGCCTGGGCCACGATGAAGCTCGGGTCGGAGAATCTGTGGACGAAGTACGTGCCCTCCGAATCCATGCGAAGTGCAGCCACGGCCTCGCGGTATGTCGCCGATGCCGAAGCGGACAGCGCGTCGAACTCCTCCGCCGCGCTCGCGTCCAGATCGAGCAGCGCACGACGAGCGAGATCGGGGCGTCGGGCATCCAGGTGCCCGAGGACGGCTGGAACCGGATTAGCGAGGTGCAGGATCGGAATTCCCTCGACGATGGGGAAGGCAGAGCACGCGCAGCACAGAACGCCGTACACGACGTCCGGATCGGAGGAATCGGCGAGGGCCTGATTCAAGGCGAACCGCCCGCCGCAGAAGGGGCACCGGAGGATGTCGAGTGTGTCCAGTCGCATGGAGCGGCAAGTATGATATTTGATCTACCATCTGCCCGGGGGTGAGCGATGGTGAAGGGGCTCTGGGCGTGCGTACTATCGGGTCTGGTGCTGTTGGCGGCGCCGGCCGGCGCGCAGGTGGTGGGGAAGGGAGCGGAGACGGCACGCCCCGTGGCCGGGGATCCTGGCATGTCGTCGCACATGGTGCTCGATCAACCTGGAGTACCGCGTGCTGCGCGACTTCGCCGAACCGGGCGCGACGCGGCGGCTGCACAACCACCCCGACGCGACCTTCCACGTCTTCACACTCGTCACCGGCACGCTGAGGGTCACGATCGAAGGACAGCCGCCCGTGGAGGTCGGCGCCGGCGACTCGCTCTCGCTGAAGGGCGGCGTGATGCATACCTTCACGAATATCGGCAAGGTCACGGCCACCATCGTCGAGGTCTTCGGGAAGGCGCCTGCGGCGGCGCCGCAGAGGTAGGGGCCGGTGTTCTGGGATCTGTTCCAGCACTACCAGATCGGACAGCTCGATGAGAAGCTGGCCCGAGTGCAGGCGGATGCCGCCGCGCAGGCCGGCAACGTCGTGGCAGCCCGGACGGTCGACGAACGCGTGGACCGCCTGGTGTTGATGTGCCATGCGCTGTTCGAGCTCGTCCAGCAGTCGACGGGCATCACCGAGGAACAGCTCAAGGCGAAGATCCTCGAGGTTGACCTTCGGGACGGCACTGCGGACGGCAAGATTGTGCCGAAGCCCAAACGCTGTCCGAAGTGCGATGCGATGATCTCCCCGAAGTTCGGCCGCTGTCTGTTCTGCGGCCGGGAGGATCCCGCCGCCCCCGTCGCCAGCTGACGGGCGGGTCGCCCAACAAGACGGTAGGACTTCGACGAACACCCGACAAGCCTGTAGCGGCCGGCCCGGCGTAGTGGCACCTTTTCCTCACGATTCCACACACCCGACAGGCAGCGTTCTTGCTCGAACTCTGCCAGTTACCCCAGGAGGCGTATGTCGAGCAGCGCGGACTCTGTCAGCAGCCACGAAGGGTCGCACCTCTGGACCCTCGAGGAAATCGGAAGGCTGACGTCGCACAGCGGCAACCACGCCGACACCCTTTCGAACATCGTTCTCCTCATCCAGCAGCGGTTCGGCACCGATGTGTGCTCGGTCTATCTGCTGGAGCCTGACCGCGCCAATCTCGTGCTCGCCGCGACAATCGGGCTCCGTCCCGAAAGCGTGGGCCGCGTCCGCATGCGCCTCAGCGAAGGGCTGGCGGGCCTGGTCGCCGAGCAGTTGCGTCCTCAGGTGCTCGCCGATGCGACCACCCATCCGCGGTTCAAGTACTTCCCGGAAGCGGGCGAGGATCCCTACCGGTCCTTCCTGGGCGTGCCCGTGATCGATCGCGGCCTTCTGCAGGGCGTCCTCGTCGTGCAGACCGTGGAGCCGCGGGCGTTCGACAGCGACGATGTCCGGATGTTCGTGACCGCTGGCGCGCAGCTCGCCCCGCTCGTCAGCGAGGCGAGGGCACTCGGGCAGTTCGTGGCGCCCGCGCACCAGCGGCTGCGGACGCTGGCGCAGAACCTCTGGTGGAGCTGGGATCACGAAGCGACGAGCATTTTCCGGGAGCTCGACCCGGTGCTGTGGCGCGAGCTCGACAGCAATCCCATCGCGCTGCTCGACCGGATTCCGACCGACACGCTCGAAGAACGTGCCTCGCACCTGGCACTGCACGGGCGCATCAATAACGCCTACCGCCGGATGGACGAGTACCTGAGGTCGAAGCGGACCTGGGGCGCGCGTCACGCCGGCGTGCTGTGGGCGCGGCCCGTCGCGTATTTTTCAGCGGAGTTCGGCCTTCACGAGTCGATGCCCATCTACTCGGGCGGCCTCGGTATTCTCGCCGGCGATCACATCAAGGCGGCGTCGGATCTGGGCATCCCGCTCGTCGGCGTCGGCCTCTATTACACCCAGGGCTACTTCCGCCAGCGCCTCGACCGCAATGGCTGGCAGCACGAAGAGTACATCGACGTCGACAGCCAGCGGCTTCCGCTCGAGGCCGCGACGGTTGACGGCAAGCCCGTGTCCATCACGATCGACACCCGATCGGGCACCCTGTCTGCCCGCGTCTGGAAGGTGGCGGTCGGGCGGAGCACGCTGCTCCTTCTCGATTCCAACGTGGAGGGTAACCAGCCGGAGGATCGCCAGCTGACGTCGCGGTTGTACGGGGGCGATGACCGCGTGCGGATCCGGCAGGAGCTTCTGCTGGGCGTCGGCGGTGTGCGCGCGCTGCATGCGCTGGGCATCCGGCCGGGCGTGGTTCATCAGAATGAAGGCCACTCGGCGTTTGCCGCACTGGAGCTGACGCGGACCCGCATGGAGGAAGAAGGGCTCGATGCGTTCGAGGCCGCCCGCCGCGTGTCGGCGCAGGTCGTCTTCACCACGCATACGCCTGTGCCGGCCGGCCACGATCGGTTCCGCTCCGATCTCGTCGAAGAACATCTGGGGCCGCTGCGCGAAGCCCTGCACGTGAGCCACGACGACCTGATGAATTTCGGCCGGGTCCGGGCCAACGATCCAGGCGAGGACTTCTGCATGACGGTGCTCGCGCTGAAGCTTTGCCGGCGGGCCAATGCTGTCTCCTCGCTGCACGGGGAAGTCTCGCGCGCCATGTGGGCGCCGCTCTTTCCGGGATATCGCGAGGATCACGTGCCGATCGGCCACGTGACCAACGGTGTGCACGTTCAGACATGGCTCGCACCCCAGATGCGGCAGGTCTACGACCGGCATCTCGGAGCGGACTGGAGCGGCCGCGCGGGGGAACCCGGCTTCTGGGAAGCCATCGACGACGTGGACGATGGGGAGCTGTGGGAAACGCACCAGACGCTCAAGGCGAGGCTCATCGACTTCGCGCGGCGTCGGGCCGTTCAGCAGGCGGAGCTGCGCGGAGAGTCGGCCGAGCACATTTCCCATCTGCGGCGCGCGCTCAGCCTGGACGCGCTGACGATCGGCTTTGCACGCCGGTTCGCGACCTACAAGCGGGCCAATCTCATCCTGCAGGATCTCGAGGTGATCGCCAGCCTGGTCAACCATGCGCGGATGCCCGTGCAGTTCGTGTTTGCCGGCAAGGCGCATCCGCGCGACAGCCCCGGCAAAGAAGTGCTCCAGCAGATCGCGGGGCTGATGAGGGACCCGCGGTTCGCGGGCAAGCTGGTGTTCATCGAAGACTACGACATCGCCGTGGGCCGGCACCTCGTGCAGGGCGTTGACCTCTGGTTGAACAACCCCCGGCGTCCGCTCGAGGCCTGCGGCACCAGCGGGCAGAAGGTGGTCCTGAACGGCGGCCTGAACCTTTCGGTGCTGGACGGCTGGTGGGCGGAAGCGTACGACGGCCTCAACGGGTTCGCAATCGGCGCCGGGCACACGCATCGCGCGACCGACCTGCACGATCGGCGCGACGCCGAGGCCCTGATGCACGCGCTCAGAGATCAGGTGATTCCGCTCTACTACGAGCGCGACCGCGACGGCCTGCCCCGGGAGTGGATCGCCCGCATGAAGCGGGCGATCAGGACACTGGGCTTCCGGTTCAGCGCCGATCGCATGGTGAAGGACTACGTGCGGCAGTGCTACGTGCCGGCGGCCGGCGGCACGAGCTGCGATTTGAAGGAGTGAGTCGAGCAGGCTCAGACTCAGCTCCCCTGGCATCGGTCTGGCAGTGGCATGGTCCACGGCCTCCCCCAAGGCGTATTGCCCACCATTTCCGGAACCGCCGCAACGGTTCCGTAAGGTGGCCGTGCTGCGCCCGCACCAGGAGGAGTCATGCGACTGCCGTCATTTCGCCTTGCGGGCGTGCTCGCGCTCATCGGCGTCGTCCTTCTCTCGGCGTCAACGGCGACCCAGATCCGGCCCCGCGACCAGGCGATTGAAATCGTCAACGGCCGGGAGGTGGCTGCCGGAGAAGTCATCGTCCGGTTCGCCAGTCGCCCCAGCCGCGCGCAGAGCAGCCTCGTCGTGGCGGACGCAGGCGCCGACGCGGCAGAGCCGATCGGTCGGGCGGGTCTCATGCTCGTGCGATCGCGATCGCTGGGCACGGCGGCCTTGATCTCGAGGCTGACCGCGAGAGGCGACGTGATCTACGCGGAGCCCAACTACGTCGTCCGCACGTTTGCGGAGCCGAACGATCCGATGTGGCCCCAGTTGTGGGGTCTCCGGAACATTGGGCAGAGCGTAAACGGACTCCCGGGAACGCCTGGCGCCGACATCTACGGCGTCCGAAGCGTGGGACCTGACGACCGATGCCCGATCCACTGTCGTCGCGATCCTCGACAGCGGCATCGATTACGCCCACCCCGATCTCGATCCCGAATCTGTGGACCGCGCCGGCGCCGTTCACAGTCACGATTGGCGGCAGCACGGTCACCTGCGCTGCAGGAACCCACGGCTTCAACGCCCTCGCGATGAACTGCGATCCGATGGACGAACACAACCACGGGTCCCACGTCGCAGGCACGATCGGCGCCGCGGGCAACAACGGCATCGGCGTCGCCGGCGTTGCGTGGAATGCGCAGCTGATGGCGCTGAAGTTCGTTGACGCTTCGGGAAGCGGGACCGTGGCGGATGCGATCCGCGCCATTCAGTTTGCCGTCGAGGTCAGGAACACGCTGGGCGCCGCCGCCGACATCCGGGTGCTGTCGAACAGCTGGGGCGGAACCGAGTTCTCACAGGCGCTGCTCGACGAGATCATGGTGGCCAACGACCACGACATGCTCTTCGTGGCCGCGGCCGGGAACAACGGCCTGCCGAACGAGGTGGTGCCGACTTATCCCGCAAGCTTTGCCGCGCCGAACATCATTTCCGTTGCCGCAACGACCAACACTGACAGCCGGGCCGTTCTTCTCGAACTACGGCTCGACCACGGTGCACCTCGGGGCGCCCGGCATGGACATCCTCTCCACCGTCAGGAACGGGGCTTACGGCTACTCGAGCGGAACCTCGATGGCGACGCCCCATGTGTCTGGCGCCGCTGCGCTCGTGCTCTCGCAGTGCCCGCTGAGCACGGCAGACTTGAAAGAGGCCCTCTCGGCTCGGTCGATCTGGTCGCGGCGCTCACCACGTCGACCATCACCGGTGGCCGCCTGAATGTCCACAACGCGCTGCACGCGTGCATCGCGCCGCCCGGAGATCCCGGCTGAACTCGCGGCGGCTGGTGGCGACAGGCAGGTCCGGCTCTCGTGGTCGCGCGTGGTCGGGGCGACCGGCTACCGGGTGAAGCGGAGTACCACGCCAGGCGGACCGTACCTGCTCGATCGCCGGCAACGTGAAGTCCAACACATTGACTGATGACGACCTCGTCAACGGCACAACGTACTACTACGTCGTGTCCGCCGTGAACCTGCGCGGCGAGAGCGGCGACTCGAACGAGGCATCTGGTACGCCGGGCACGCCGTCGGACTTGACGGTCCCGGCCTTCGTCGCGCCCGTTGTGCGGCGGGGCAGGTGCGCCGTTGATGGCGACGGTGACCACGGCCAACCAGGGCGCGGGCCAGGCGCAGGCCACGACGACGCGTTTCTATCTGTCGGACAACACGGTCCTGGATGCCGGCGATCGGTTGATTAGCGGCAGCCAGGACGTTCCGCCGCTCGCGCCCGGCGCATCCGCGTCCGCAAGCGTCGTCCTCACGCTGCCCGTGGAGCGCCGTCGTCGGCCAGCGCTACGTGATCGCGAAGAGCGACGACGACGATGTCCTGTTCGAGACCAGCGAAACGAACAACGTGAGGGTGCGGGGTCTGCTGGTCGGCCCTGACCTGTCGGTTCCGACATTGACCCTGCCGGCAACTGCGGCCGCCGGCGGCACGATCCCGGTGGCAGAAACGACCACGAACGTGGGCGGCGACCACGCCGTGGCCTCGACGACCCGGTTCTTCTTTTCGGCCAACGCGGCGCTCGATGCGGCAGACGTGCTGCTGGCCAGCCGGAGCGTGCAGGCTGCTCGACGCAGGCGCTGCGTCATCAGCGACGACGATGGTGACGATTCCCGCGAGCGCGGCGACCGGCACCTACTACGTCATCGCCGAGGCGGACAGGGGCAAGATCGTCGCGGAATCCCGCGAGAACAACAACGCAACCGCCCGCACCGTCCGGATCGGAGCGGACCTGATCGTGTCGGCGCTGACCGTTCCCGCCAAGTCCGCTGGTGGCGCGTCAATCACCGTCAGCGATACCACGCTCAACCAGGGCGCCGAGGAGTCGACCGCTTCGACCACGCGCTTCTACCTCTCGGACAACGCGTTCTTCGGAATCGATGATGAACTTCTGGCGGGAGGCCGCGCGGTCGCGGAACTCGCGCCAGGCACATCAACATCCGGCACCACGACACTGGTTCTGCCTGCTCCGCTCGCAACCGGCACCTACTACGTGATTGCGCGGGCTGACGATGGTGGGGTTGTTGGTGAGACGCTGGAGAACAACAACACGCTGGGACGCACGCTTCAGATTGGGCCGGACCTGGTGGTGTCCGGGCTTGCCGCGCCGACGAAGGCCGGAGCGGGCGACGCGATCGCTGTGACAGAAACGACCTCGAACCAGGGCGGCGGGCCGGCTCCAGTCATCGACAACCCAGTTTTACCTGTCGGTGAACGGGCAACTGGACGCCGGCGATGTGCTGCTGGCGGCGAGTCGAGCGGTGGGCCCGCTGGCGGCTGGCGCTTCGAGTGCGGGAGCGACGCAGGTCACCATTCCGGTGGGAACGGCCCCGGGTGCGTTCTACCTGATCGCGAAGGCGGACGGCGTGAACGCGCTGGAAGAAACCGCCGAGACCAACAACACAGTTGCCAGGCTGGTCTGGGTCGGACCGGATCTGATTGTGTCCGGTGTTTCGGCCACATCGCCCGTCGCCGCTGGCGCGAAGACATCAGTGGCCGCGACCGTGGTGAATCAGGGCGCGGGCCCGGCCGGCGCCTCGACCGTGCGCTTTTACCTTTCGACGAACCTGACCTTCGACGCGACGGACGTTCCGCTCGGCGAGAGTCGCTCTGTGCCGGTCCTGGGGGCCGGGGCGTCGAACATCGGTGCAACGCTGGTCACGATTCCGGCAGGCACGACGGCCGGGACGTACTTCGTGATCCTTCGGGCGGATGCGGACGGCAGCGTTTCAGAGAGCAACGAGACGAACAACACCGCGCCGAGAGTTGTGCAGGTTACAAACTAGTTGTATCGCAGCTCGCCGGCCTCGACGCGGACCTTCAACCGGTTCTGCGGCGGCGGCAGCGGGCACGTGGTGTAGGGGTTGTAACCGCACGGCGGGTTCTGCGCGTAGTTGAAGTCGAGCATGAAGCTGCCGGCCGTCGGCATCGGCTGGTACAGGAATCTCGCGGCCGGGTAGGTTTCCTTCCCGCTCGTCAGATCTCGAAACACGAACCAGAGCCGTTGTCCGGATCGCCATGCCACCATCTGGTGATCCACGCCGCCGAGTGCGAACGAGACGGTTCCCACTATCGTGAAGGGTTCGAGGTCGCCGAGGATGTTCGGCATGTCAACGACGGTCGGCTTGGGGTAGGGCCTGAACGTGGCGGCGACCTGGTAGGCCGGATCTGGTTGGTACCAGCGAAGCCCGCTGAATTTGGTGCGAAGAGGGCTGTCGAGATCGCGCACACGCAGCGCGAGGCGCGGCCCGCTGTAGTGGACGAAGAAGTTCACGCGGCCGAAGCTCACGACGTCCGCCGGCTTCCCGAGCCCGCTGCGCTGCAATGGCCCTTCCCGGATCGGCTGGTCGTTGACCGTGACCGTGCGTCCGTCCGGAGCCTTGATGTACGGCTGGTCCCCTTTCAGGACGATGATCGCACCGACATCGGGCACGCCCGGCAGGTCGAGCACGACGTCGTTGGTGGGCGCCCGGCCCACGCTGTTCTCGCCCTGGTTCAGGAAGTGCAAGCCAGCGACGGTCAGCCACCCCGTGTCTGTTTGCAGGGACGCCTGGTGCTCCGCCCGAAACTTGAGCAGCGCCGCGACGTCGTAGCGGGCCGCGCTCTGGCCGCCGACCGCAGACGAGCAGGCGACCGCCACGAACAGCGCGAGCAGGACTCGAGATCGCCACGCACCCATGAAGACTACCGGGGGGTAGGCTGGCTGCCGGGCGGCTGCACTTCTTCAGTGACGCGGCCGCCGACGACGATCGGGCTGCCGTCGGCCCGCGTGATCCGCGCGCAGCACATGCCGTGCGAGCCTGGCGCCTTCGACGGCTGGCCTGCGGCCTTGATCACCGTGCCTGGCTTCAGGGTTTCCGGCGTCCAGCCGGTGCGCGTGAGGCCCACCGGCGCACCGAGCTCGATCTGCCACTCCGTCTTCTGGCCCGCCTCCTCGGCGTCCATGTAGAGGAAGGCGTGCGGGTTCCGGAAGACGAACTTCGTGACGGCGCCCTGGATTTCGACCTTCTTGGTGTTGTCGTAGAAGGGCGCACTCGAATGGTGCGCGATGGCCGGAATGGCCGCCATCAGGCCACCGGCTACCAGCGCCGCTGCGATCCATCGCTGAAGGTTCATCGCGTTCTCCTCACTTGTATTTCGACTGGAAGAACCGCACCGACGCGCGGGCGGACTCCGGATCGCAGTCGAAGGGCTGGAGCTTGAAATCCTTGGGTTGCGACAGCCAGCGCGTGGTGTACCCCGTGGGCTTCCTCAGGAACATCGGATCTTCGATGGTGAGCGTGAGCCGCAGCTCGTTTCCCTCGCGCCAGTACCCGCTCGGTGACCTTCTTCTGAGACGACGAGGGGATGCCGTTGTAGTCGTCGAATCCCGTGACGTCCCACACGAAGTGCGTGGTCACGACGTTCAACGCGCCGTTCTCGTATTTGCCGGTGGAGAAGCCCTGGAGCGAGAAGTCCTTGGCCGTGGGCGTCCGGCCGTCCAGCCACACGACGCGCTGCTGATCGTCTTTCTCGTAGTTGAAGATCACCCGATCTTTCTGCTGGATGACCTCCATGTTGTAGGGGTCGTACTGGAGTGCCGGCGAGGTCGAGGGCTGGCAGTCGTACTTGGGCGAGATGATCTCCTCGAACACCTTCTGGTACGCCAGACCGCGCTCGTTCAATTCGGGGAAGTTCTCCTTGCCCCAGGGCACCGTCTCGCTGTTGACGCGGCGCGCGCGGCCACCACCGTCCCACTTGCCGGCGAGATCCGGGATGGTCGCCTGCGCGTCGAGCAACGTGTGCGACGGCGCGAGCACCGCGGCCAGCAGGCCGGCCGACAGGGCCGACATTGCCATCAGCGCCGATCGGCCGACGCGCGCGAAACCGCTTCTCCCCATCGTCATTTCCTGGTTCCTCCCGGGTGGACAAGGACGAGCTTCGGGAATTCTACACCTCCGCCGCCTCCGGGCCGCACACAGCCCTGGCCGAGAACGTAATCGGACCCGACAGTTCTGACGAGGCGCGGACGCCGTAACGCTCGCTGGCGGGCGCAGGGAAGGGGTAAATCCGCGGCAACCTCTTTGCTCGCTCCAAAGCCGTGACCTCAAGCAGGACACGCTGGCTCGTGGTTCCGACGGTCGCCGCATGGCTGCTGGCGCCGGTGCGTGTTCTGGCGGGGCCGGCCACGCCGCCCGGGCCGCTTCCTCCGCCGCTGGGCGCCGTCGTGACGGTCTCGACCGTCGCGCAGCTTCAGCAGGCCGTCGCGGCGCTGACCTCGAACACGACGATCGTGATCGCGGCGGGCACCTACCAGCTGACGGCGCCTTTGTATATCAATGGGTCGTTTGCCAACGTGGGGATCCGCGGCGCCACGGGCAACCGCGACCAGGTCGTGCTGGTCGGGAAGGGGATGGCGGCCGCAAACGATGGCGGCGTGCCGTTCGGCATCTGGGTGGGTGGCAACGTGCAGGGCGTGACGATTGCCCACCTGACGATCCGCGACATCTTCAACCACCCGATCATCCTGAATGCCGGCACCGAGGCGCCGCTCATCCACAACGTCCGGTTGATCAACTCTGGACAGCAGTTCATCAAAGCGAACCCGGACGGCGCCGGCGGAGGCGTGGACGACGGCATCGTCGAATACTCGGTCATCGAATACACGGGGACGAGCCGCGACAGCTACACCAACGGCGTGGACGTCCACTCGGGGAACAACTGGATCATCCGGCACAACCTCTTCCGGAACATCCGGGCGCCGCAGGGTCAGTTGGCGGGGCCCGCGGTCCTGATGTGGAACCACTCGGCGAACTCGCTGGTGGACGGCAACACGTTCCTCAACTGCCACCGCGAGATCTCGCTTGGGCTCATCCAGCGGACTCCGGACGATCATGTCGGCGGCATCGTCCGGAACAACTTCGTCCACCGGAACCTGTTCGGGGACGGCGATGCCGCGGTGCTCGTGGCGGATTCGCCGGGAACGCAGGTGCTGCACAACACGCTGCTCGTGACGGGGACCTACGCGAACGCCATCGAGTACCGCTTCCCGAACTCCACTGGCGTACTGGTGGCCTACAACGCCGCGGATGCGAACGTGGCCGCCAGGGACGGTGCGACCGGCAGTGTGGTGGGGAACGTCACGAACGCCACGACGGCGATGTTCGTGAGCCCGGCCATCGGCGACCTCCACCTTCGCGCCACCGCGGCAGCACTGCTCGACAAGGTGGGTACGCCGCTTGCCGCCGCCGGAGTGGATTGGGATGGCGAGGCCCGGCCGTCCGGCGCCACCGACATCGGGGCTGACGAGCTTGGCGGGAGTGTGCCGCCGCCCCCGACGCCGCCGGTGAACTTCCGGATCGTCTCGTCGCCTTGAAGCGGGACTAGGGCGTCGGCTTGATGTCGAGGTATCCCTTCATCGCGCCTTCGATGAGCACGCGCTCGGAAAGGGACTTCGAGATGGGAGCAGGCCACTTGACGGTGATGGAGGTGACCGGTTCCTCCGAACCGTCAGGAGACGTCGGCTGGACGAATTCGACCTTCACGACGTTCTGCTCGAACCGGACGTCCTTCACGATCAGCTCGACGCCGGGATCGTACCTCGTGACGAGCAGCGGCTCGACGCGCTGAAAGCTCTGCACCTCGAGAGGATCGCCGCGGTACATCTCGGTGACCTTCTGCACCACCGCCTGAAGATCCCGGCCGGCGATGTCGTCGCGGCCCTGCCGGCCGTCGAACTGGAAGTAGCTGCCCTCGTGCGGGGTGACGACGGTGAGGCCCTCGCGGAGGCCGTTCTTCGTCTTGCCCAGCCGCCCGCGCTCGTTGAAGACGAGCGAGTGCAGGGCCTGCTTCACGATCACGCTTCGGCCTCTCCACTCCTTCGCGAAGGTCTCCTGCGGGGTCTCCGAGGAGACCGCGATAGGGGTCGCGAGGCACGCGGCCAGGGTCAGCGTCCAGAGGGCGGTCTTCACGGTGTGCTCCATGGAGCTTCACCAATGCATCCATCGATCCCGCGTATTCCCGGGCAGTGAAGCGTGGAAGCGGCCCTGCCCGGCTGACGATCCCGTCAGCGGCATTACGAACTTGTGAGCCCCGAGCGGAAGGCCTGCGCAGGTTCGAGCGAATTGAGCCCCCGATTCTGGCCCGCCGGTTGCGTCCTTCCGGGCGTGATCGTGCCGATGTCTCCCTCGGAACAGGCATGGCGGCGCCGCCTGCTGGGACTTGCCGCTGTCGTCCTGATTGTCGGGACCACGAGCGTGCCGCGGTCCCTGGTGGCCGGGCAGGCCGCACCGTCACACCCGCCCGGACCAGACCTCAGCGCTCAAGCGGCCGATGCGGATCCGGAGTGGATGAAGGCGCTCGCGTTGGCGCGCTGCACGCTGGTCCCGCGCTACTGACGGAGAACTTCGATGCGCCTCATCGTCCTGTTCCTGTGCCTGAGCAGCGGGCTTGGCTGCGTGGCTGACGCGAAGAGCGTGGAGGCTGAAGAGCTCGTGGCGCGGTTTCAACATCTGGCCGACGCCGGAGACCTCGACGCGCTCCAGCGGGCATTCCCGCTCGGTGGAGCCAACATCAACCACTACATCGCCGGTCAGCGCGCGATCGGCCGGCGCGTCAGGGTGTCGCGTGCGACCGTGGAGGACCTGAGCAGCGGCCCCATGCGGCAGATCAGCCTGGTCTACAACTCCGAGTTCGAACGTGGCCGCGCCATGGAGGTCTTTCAGATACTCATTCGCGACGGCGGCACACCGACGCTCAAGACCTACAGTTCGTCGGTGGGCAAGGAGCTCCAGTGTCCGTGGCTCTTCGCCAGCTGGGGCCGTTGCGAGACCGTTGACGTTCCCGCGAGCTAGAGCGGCGGCGGCTCGCCTTCCTGGAGCTCCATGTCCACGCTGCCGCGGTCGTCGGCGGCGAAGGTGCTGACCACCCGATCGTCGATGACGACGGTGAAGATGCCGCGGGGAGGCAGCCCCATGATGTCCACTTCGAGCTCGGTGCGGCGGTTCTCGCGGGACGGGGCCGGGATCTCGAGCTCGACTTCGCCGATCACGGCGCGGCCGCGTCCGTCGGTCAGCGCGGCGTCCTTTTCGGTGTTGCCGACCGCATCGACCGTCGATCGAAATTCGCCCGACAGGATCGGGCGTCCGCCGGCATCGCGGATTTCCACGATCTGAGCCTCGGAGACGTCGCCCAGGACGAGCGTCGCTGGGTTCGCGTTGGCGTTGGTCAGGACCGGTATCGCGATGCCGCCGGCGATCAGCAGCGCGTAGGTCGTGGCGAGCAGTCCCACAAGCCGCCGTTCACCGGCCCGCTCTATCGCAGTCTCCGAGTTGATCGTCATGCCCGGTCCCTCCGTCAGCTCCGCAGACGTCCGTGTCCCCGGGCCGTGTCTGCTTGCAGAGTACCGGTTCCGTTGTCCGAACGAAAGGTGATCGGTCGCACCAGCTCAGCGAGCGTTCGCGAGCCGGGCTACGGCTTCACGACGGCTGCGACTTTCAGAACGCCCTGATCGGTGGTCAGCGTCAGGCTGACGGTGTCGCCGGGCTTCAGCGGTCTCTTCAGGTCCTTGAGCAGCAGGTGCATGCCGGCCGGGCCCATGCTGACGCTCTCGTAGGCCGGCACCGTGAGTTGCTTGACGACTTTGCCCGGAGTGCCGGGCGCTGCCTGCCGGAGTTCCACGCTTCCTGCGGCGTCCGTCGCGGCGGCTGTCACGTACGACGTCGTACATCGTGGGGTTTCGGACGATGGCGAATGCGGCGGCTGTGGTTTCGCCGGCCTTGGGCGCCTGGACCCACCCATCTGCGGCGGTCACCGGTTTCTGCTGAGCCATTCCCAGGGCCGGAGTGGTCAACACACCGACCAGTGATGACAGCGCAACCGCCATGAGATGCTTCGTTACCTGATGCACGTTCCCTCCGGTTTGGACGCCTGCCTGGTTGCAGAATCATAAGGGAGACCGGGCTTGCGGATCGAGAGACGCCGTTGGCCGAGAGGGTGGACGCCGTGACTTTCGACCCTGCGTGATATCATTCAAAGTTGGTTTGGCGCTCCTGGCGTCACCAGCATCCTCCGCCGGTCCCCATCGTCCAGAGGCCCAGGACGTGGCCCTTTCAAGGCCAAAACACGGGTTCGAATCCCGTTGGGGACGCCACCGCTGTTGCGAGCGGAATCCCCGCTGAACAATTTTCCGTAGTCGCTCCGTCCGGAGAGTTCGCATCTTCCATCTGCACAGGGCGTGATCAGGACGCGACCGCATCAGCAGCTTCCGGAGGATCTGTCTGCGCCTGCGCCACGTTGCGACTCGCGCGCCTCGCGCCACTCGGCGACTCGCGCCTGCGAGATCCCGGACGACGTTGCGAGAAGTCGGTCGGCGCCGCCTGGCGCGACGAGTTCGAGCTGCTGGCGTTCCGCCTCGAGCTGCATCCGGTCACGCATCGCGCGACCTTCAGTTCGCTCGACCAGCGGCGCGAGCGCGCCGCCGGCACTGATGGCCGCGGTCAGGCGCTCGATGACGGTCGTCACGGCTCGATGGCGCGCGTCGCTTCGCGTCCAACTGCGGGCGGAGCGTCTGAGGGCGCTGCCGTGAGTTCTGCGGCCGCCTGCTGAACCGCGGCGGTCACGATCGCCGGGTCGAGCAGTTCATCCTGAAGCACTTCCATGACGGCCCAGTCGGCCTCGTCCATCGTGATCTGGCGATTGTTGGGGCAGACCGTCTGGCCTTTCCGGTGAAAGGTGGTGCAGGCGTAGAAGAACACGCGGCCGCTGGCCCGTGCTTACGACTGGTGACGTACAGCCCACCCCCGCAGAGCGCACACTGCGCAGGCCCGTCAGGAGATGCTTGGACTCGAGTCCGTTGGCCGGCTTGCCCCACAGCTCGCCCTTGGTCGCTGCGCAGGTAGGCTGCGCGTGAGGCTGCGAGCCGCTCGTGAGCGGCGGCGTCCAGGCCTCGTCGACTACGATCCGCAGCTCGGGCGCCGGGACGCGCATCCAGTCGCTCTCCGGACGATGCTGCGGCCTGCTGCTGCCCCCACGCGTCGCGCTTCCGCGTCTGGTTCCAGACGATCTCGCCGCGATAGAGCGGCCGATAGAGCACTTCGCGCACGGACGACGGACGACCAGCCTGTGGGTCGTCCTTGCTGCGCCCGCGGCGACGGGGCACCCTGTCGCGTTGAGCGCTGAGCGCGATCGTGCGAAACCCCTGCGCCCGGCGCACAGCGCACGAAGATGTCGCGCACGACGGCGGCCTCTGCCTCGTTGATGCACCGCGTCGGCACCCCGCCGGTATCCGATGCGCGACGTTGTCGTAGCCGAAGACGCGGCCGCCGGTGACGTGGCCGGCCCGGGCCTTCCGGAGCATCGCGTCATACGTCCGCTGCCGCGCCTTCTCGCGCTCGAGTTCGTCGGCGAATGCCGTGAGCGACAGCATGATCTTGTCGGTGGGGGAGTCGAGCGTCCGCTCGCGGTCCTCGAGGTAGAAGAACACCCGGACGCCGGCCGGTCACGAGTTGCTTGAGCGCGTAGGCCGTCTCGATCGCTTCGCGTCCGAGCCGCGATTCCTCGGACATCACGAGCACCTGAAACGGCGGCCGCGGCTTCAGCGCATTCATCAGCCGCAGGAAGCCGGGACGGTTCGCGAACTCGGCGCCGCTGATGCCGTCGTCGACGTAGACGTGCTCGTCGAGTACCGTCCAGCCCTTGCCAGCGGCGTAGGCCCGCGCGTGCTCGATCTGCCGGGTGACTGACCTTTGATCGTCGGCCACTCCGGCCTGTTCCGTGGCTCTTTCGTGCGTAGATGGCAGCGGTCATCGGTTTCCTTTCTCAACGGTCGACCCATCAGCGATTGGACTGGAGTCAGTTTCGGTCGTCATCGTCCACGCTCACAATTGACCGCCAACCTGATGGCTTCATCGGCGGTTCCTCGGTGTTGCAGTCCGGACAGGGCATCCCTGCGCCGCCGCACTCCCCATGTCCGGAGAGTTGATTGGGATGGTCCTCACAGACCCATCGTGAGCCGTGGCAGCGTTCGCACGTCACCATCGGAAGCCCCGCGCCTCTCTCGACGGTCCACCCATCGGCCAGCAGATTGCGGCAAGACTCTTCCGCGTGCGCGATGGCTTCTGCGCGTGTGAAGAATGTCCGCCCCGCGTAGAAGCTGTTATCTCGATAGAGTTGCGCCTCGATACCCCACTGACCGTGGGTGCGCAATTCACAGCGAATCACGCCGACGTTCTTCGTGAGCGTCCAGAGGTGTTCGCCCTGTACCGCCTCGCGTCGCGGTGCCGCTTGTGGGAATGGTGAGTAGGACGGTTGATCTGCCATCAGGCCCTCGTCAGTCTTAATTTCCTCGGTTGAATGGTTGAGCTGACTGTTCTAGACTTTAATGGTTGAGCTGACCATGGAATCTCCTCCGACCCAGCCAAGGCCTCCGGCCCATGTACACCCTCCGTGCCCTGAATGCGGCGTCATTGGTCGTGTCTGCCCCGTCACAGTTGGCGCCGGGATCCCCTTTCAAGTACGTCGATGTCCATTGCCCTGTTTGCGGACACACTGGACCCTTGAGGGAGCGACCCATCTCATCCGGTGAGCGTGGCGACGCTGCCACAGACCTCCTCGCCGTCACTAAGCCACTAGGAATCAGGGTGTCTTGACGCTGAAGCCCACGACGTTTCGACTGGAGACCGAGATCATGGACGCTCTCGCGGAGATTCGCGATCGCGACGGTGTGCCGGTCTCGGAACAGGTGCGACGTGCGCTGAAGCAGTGGATCGCGTCGAGAGACGTCACGATCAAAACGAACCGCAAGCGACCTGGCAGCCGCAAGCGGCCGTAACCCGTTGCGCGGTCGCGGTGCATACTCCGGCTCTCTGCCATTCGCCAGCGAGGCCGCCCACTCTAACCAACATGTCAATACAAGTCAATTAAGGTCGTTAAGCCGTCGCTATGCGCCTTCTCCGGTCGCAGTTCTCATTGCGGCCTGGCCACCCCACACGCCAAGTTTGAGGGCGACGGCGCGGGCGTGCTTGAGCGCCTCGATTTCGGCCCGCGCGAGCCTCAGTTCCCGCTCGAGGGCCGCCACCTCCTGGGGGATCGGGACCATCTGGCGGCGGGGTTTCGGGCGTTTCCGCCTGATCGGACTCCCGTTTGGTCCTTTCATCGGTCGGCCTCGGGCCTCCAGGAAAACTCCGGCCGCGTCATGCGCCGGGCGGCCCGACACCCGACGCAGCGTTTTGGCAGCGCCAGGCCCTTCTGCACAAAGAAATCGACGTCTCGATCTGTCAACGTAAAGGGCTGCTGACAGTCGAGGCAGACTCGCATCTCCGGCGTCATGCCGTCCACCACGGCGTCCAGTCGGCGCCTTCACGCGGTGTCACGACGCCAGGCGAGAACCGACCTTGCGCGACCGAGAGCGCATTATTCCGTGGCGCATCCTGGGGATTGAACGTGCTTTCGTGGACTTCCACGATCACATAGTTGTCCGCGTTCGTTCCCGTCACGCGGCACACCACCGCGGCCCCGATCGATCGGGCTCCCGCCGGCACCAAGGACAGCGCGACGGGTTTGTCTTTCACGCACGGCCCCTGCTCCGCCTGGATGCGAATGGTGCAGGGATCACTCGTCGTGATCACCTGCCCGCCCCGCCAATCGTTGAGCACGTGTTCCCAGCGTTTGAGCGATCGGATCGTGGTTTCCATTTATCCCAGGTCCACGAATCCCGCGGTGGCCCGCGAAATGCCCAACGCATTGCAGATGCGATCGGCGACCTGATGAGAGCACGTACCACCCTTCCCCGTGCCGCGACTTCTCGGTGCTTCGAGCACACGAATAGTCTGTTCGCTGGTATTCGAGATCCGAGCCAGCCTCGGGATCGTCAACCCGCCCCGCTCCGTTCGAAGATTGTCCAACCGTACAGCCATTGTTCCCCTACCTCTCTGCCTGCCAGAATCCAGGCTCTTTCTGCATACGGCCCGCGGCCGGGACCCCACGTCGTGGTCCTGGACGCCGCGGCTGTGCTGTATAGCGACGGCGGGATCGATCTGGGCATATCCACGGAAGGGGCGATCGAAATGAACGACGCGCCCGCGGGCGTCCCAACCGCCACGACGGTCGTGACGTCGTTCTGGCAATTTGATCTGGTCGGCTTCCGCGTGGAACGGATGCTGTGGTGGATCGCGGCGCCGAACGCCGTGCAGTTGCTGACCGTCGCGCCATGAAGAAACACGACAGCGCCCGCGGCGCCGCCCTGGGCAAAGCGGTCGCGGGCGTGATCAAGCCGCTGCACGATCGGATCGCCAAACTGGAGCAGGACGTCGCGGCGTTGAAAACGACGACGCTGAAGGCGGGCACGACGTGGCAACCGGACGGCGCCTATACGCCCGGCGAAACCGCGACCCACGACGGCAGTCTATGGGTTTGCACGGTCGCCCATCAGGCGAACGGCGGCGGCTTCGATCACAAAGCGTGGCTGATCGTGAAGCGTGGGCGCGACGGGAAGGACGCGCGTTGACCCGCGCCGAATGCGCGCGCGCATAGCGGCGGCGTCCCGCGACGCGGACGCTGTGGCAGCATCCATCCGTACCCAGGAACAGAACGGCGTTCCTGGTCCATTGATCGGCTTCGCACACGCCCCGGACGTCGCCCGCCTGACCGCTGAAGTGACCGCGCTGGACAGAGCGATCGCCAGTATCGAGTCGCGCGAACGCGCGAACTAGGTACCGGACTCACAGCAACTTTCTAGAACACGGCTGGTACGGGCTGGGTTACGCTCTGAGCGAATGGGGAAAATGCCGAACGGACCGCTTGCCCTTGCCCGCGTGTGGTTGCGGCTAGTCCCCGTGGTGGCGCTTTCGTTCGTTGTATACATGGCGACGTACGCCAGTTCGGATAATTTCTGGGACGTGTTCGCCTTTGTCTTTATTCCGATCTATGGCGTGCGACTCACGGTATGGGCTATTCGAACGGTCAGAGAGGAAACGGCCTGTCGGTTATCACTAGCCGATGCGCGCAGGCTTCCGAGTAGCGTTCCGGTCTACCAACCGGGCGCCACTCCGACCCCGTCACACGACCCGCCCGAATAGGACGAAAACAACGGTCCGATCGATGGGTGCCTCGTCATTAGTATGAGCCTCTCAGTGAAATGGCCCCAAGCGCCGTTAAGCGGCTTGGGGCCGGTGACGAGTGCGCTACTTCTTGGTCGGCTTCGGTGCGGGCGGCAAAGTTTTAAACGCGTCTGGCTTCGCCACGAATCCTCGGCCCGCTACGCGGCGCGTCCAGCCCAACTTCTCAGCCTTCACAGCGTCGGCTTCGATCTGGGCTTTAGCGGCCTCGAAGTTGGCGTGAACGACCGTCATCCCGCGAACGGCCGTCTTACCCTCCGTGGTGGTCACGAACGTCTCGGACGTGCCGTCTTTGAGCCGATGGGCGCGGAGCGCGAGTGTCACAGCGGGGGTGGGGGCAGCGGTCAACTTGGCGTCCGTCGTTGGGTTGGTCTGGGGGTTCATTTATCCATCCTCTGAATCGACTAAAACATTGTGGCTCAGTCACTTCCGAGAACTTATCTTGTCGGCATATGCCGGGCAATCGAATAGTCACTACGCAGGGGTTCACAGCCCTAACCTGTAGAGCGAGAAGGCCGCCAGCTCGACCGTGTCGGCACACCGGAGCGGCGACCGGCGCGGGTCCGACCTACGGTCGGTCGGGGGGTTCCAATCATCCAACCGCATCCACCCCGCGCCTTTTTACGCGGTCGGTAGTCGCCCGTCACACGGCCGAAACGCCCCGATGGCACAGTGTGCAAAACAGTGCACGCAAATCTCGGTTGTAGGGAGTCACCGCTATGGAGATCTCACATGTCGCGCCTCCACCTCTCGTTCCTCCTCTCGCTCCGTCGTGCCCTCGGTGTGAAGCGGAGGCGCGGCCAATCGCCTGCCAGGTAGGGTTCGGAGGGAAGACCCTCACCTACCGATGCTACGAGTGCTTGCACGAGTGGCGGCACGACGAGCAGCCAGTCGCTGCCTAAGCGCCCGCGCAGCGCCAACTCGAATCTGCTTCACGAGTTCACCGTCGCTCACAGGGATCGTGCGGCATCAAGGTCACACTCGACTGCCAGTGCGATCGGTCGTTGCTTTTCAGCGACCGAGCCTGTACCGCCGTCTCGTGTCGGTCATCTTCAATGCTCTTTCGGTGTGGTTGTGTGCAATTGGCTCAGGTAACAATCTGGGTCGTGCGTGGTAGGCTGCGCGCAGCCCGTTGGACCTCGTCCTCCCGCGCACGCCTGACGACCCGTCGGCGCGCCCGACCTGCCAGCACGCTATCGGCGCGGCCTGCTTCATCAAGATCGTCGCAAATGTCCGAACCCTGACCTATCGCTGTCCGAAGTGCGGGCAAACCTGGCAGATCATCGAGTTCCTCTCGTAGCGAAGAATGCCCAGGGTCGAGCCGTTGCGCTATATCGCCTGCCCTCGTTGCAAATCCTCCAATGCAATCATCGCTGTCGTATTGCGGGGAGGAGTCCGACTAGGTTACTGCCCTGATTGCGACCACGGCTGGGAAGTTCCCGCCGAAAAGAACCACCCGTGAGGCATCCCCTTCCACTCAATGGGACCGTCCTGGTTCCGCGAACAAATAGGCATCGGTCGTCGCCAAGCCTTGGAGCCATCGCTCTGGTGTGAGTGGCGCGAGAGGGTCGCCAGGATCGGTCTGCCCGTTGCGAGGAACAACGGCACCACTGTGCAGTTCAAACACGTCCTCGGCTTCGGGAAGCACAAGTCGCACAGCGGTGGGATGTACGCCGTGGAGGAGTGCCTGCTCGGTTATGGCCATGCGGAACTGGGCGGCGGCGAGGTGCTGCTCTGGCGTCTGGGTGGGCGGTGCTGCTGCTCGTTGGGCGGCTTCGTGGTCGGCCAGGTACCGCGCTACGCTGGCGTCTGCCATCGCCTGGATAGTCTTATCGTCAATCATGGTGTCTTCCCAATTGATGAAGGCCCAGCCAGGGGGAGAAAACGGGCGCGGCTCCTCCACTCGGCGAAGTGTGCCAGCGCCCCACGGGGCAAACGTGCCCCGGCTGGACGTTGTTTGCCCCGTGATGGCCTTAGCCAACCGGCTGCCCAGTACTAACCAGATACGGTTCGCGGGTGTCCTTTGGGGCGGGTGTCGGATCGGTCGCGATCTCCAACGCCGTCAGTCCGCTGCTAGGCGACGTGGAACGCGTCCCGTCCACCCACACGGCCGAGCCTCCCCGGCGTCCCCGCGGGCGTCCTCGCACCCCTGAAGCGCACGGCTCCGTCACGACCTGGTTGACGGCGGCGGAGCATGACGCGCTCATTGAGCGGGCGAAGCTGTCGTTGCTGGAGGATCGACTGAGCGCTGGCGCTCTGGATGGGGAAGCTGGCAATCTGCCTTTCGTTAAGCAGACTCAAGGTTTGCGCGACGAACTGCTTCTGTATCGGAACCGGCACCGCGGGGACGATCACGCCAGAAATTCGAGGTGGGCCGCGAACACTGGGCACCTCCTCCGTGGCCGATGTCACGACTGGGTTGAACGCCTCAACCAATCCTCGGAGCCCCCCGGCGTGATCGAGATCCCAGTGGGACAACACCACCCAGAGGTTGTTCACCTTCGCCTGACGGACTTCGGCTTTCACGCGTTCGAGACATCCGGCGGACGGACAGCCGGCATCGAACAGAACCCCATGACGAGGGCCTCCCTGCTCCTGCTGCACAATCAGCACGGCGCTCCCCGCCGAGGGGAGGGCGATGTAGGTCACCTCGGTCGCCGGAAACGCGTCACGGGCGACCGCCAGGAGAAGCAGGACGACGAGAGCGTGCACCCGGCGTTTCACGACGAGCCTTCTCGCAGAGCTTGTGCCAGTCACCTCGGCTGTTTTTGCCGAGGCATTTCGAGGTTTTCTGGACTTCGGGACCCACGCCGTCAGCAGCAGGTCATCGGTTCAAGTCCGATCGCCGGCTCCAGATTCCAGAGTGCCCAGTCGTAATCAGCAGTAGCGACCTCAGCAGACCGCGACCTCGAACGCGGCGAGGTGAATCCGGCCGTCGAGTCTGGCGTCGAGCGCTACGCGTTTTCCGCCGAGATGAAGCGAACTGTTCCCTCTAAGCCCGCGGACACTCTCTGATGAGACTGCCCGGGGTTGCACAGTCTTTTGCTGCCGAGCTCGGCCGATCCAGGTGTCGCAACCGGTCCGGTTTACCGATAGAAGAGAAGACCATTGTTCATTTGCGCCGGAGCCCCATATGAATCGCGTCTCGAGTCTGGGAATCGCACAATTCAAACCATCTGCGACATCCGGCGGACGTGCGTCAGCCGACCTAGAAGAGTACGACCTGCGCCAGCTTGTCAAAACGGAACTCACCGCATTGCTGACCGGCGAAACCACTCGTCGGGACGACCAGTGGCGACGGACGCTCGACTCGTTCAAGTCGACTCTGATCGAGCTTGAGCACGCGTGCGAAACCGCAAGCAGCAGACTGACCGAGAGTCAGCCGCTAACTGCTGGAGTTTCGGATCTCGTTGAAACGTATGTCGTGCGAGCCGCGGCTGAGCGGGATGCGGCCATTCAGCGAACGCGCATCGAAGCCGACGCCGAGATTCGTCGGTTGCAGGATCTCGTCGACCGGTCGCAGGATCTCGTGAAACACTTGCAGGCTGAATTTCAGACCGAGCGCGACCAGCTGAAAACTGCCCTCGACGCCATCGACAAAGAACAGGCCGCTCGAAGGCTTGCTGAGGCTGCTCTTCAGGAAGTGCAGGCCACCAGCAAACAGCTCGCGGCCACGTTCAATGCGCAGTTGCACGCGGCGCGGGTCGAGCTCGAGGCCGAGCGCACTCAATCGGTGCAGCTGAAGCAGCAACTCGAGGCGGCCACATTCGAACGGGCGAAACTGGTTGACGCGCTTCAGACGGTGCGACGAGCGGTGACGTTCGAAGAGTGGAGCGCGCCAACACCACCACCCACTTTGGGTCCGGACGCTGTCGGCCTGGGCGCCAACCAAGTTCCCACGGCGCCAACACCAGCGACTCCGGCGGCCAAGCCGGCTGCAACGCCCGAGCCAGACGCCGGAACACAGAAGGATCTTGTCGCATGTATCGATCAACTCCTTGCCGATATAGAGGCGACCTACTGGGGAGATCTGGGATCCAAGAGAAGTCCGTCTGAGGTCGTGGAGCGGCTGACGGCCAATCTACGTTACGCGCATGCGGCCGTCGTCCGATACGCCGCTTCCGACGTGACGGCCGCCAGCGCCTTGTTCGAGCGTCAAATGATGACGTTGATGGATGCCAAGGCCGCAACCTCCTTCGCCCGCCATCTGGGAATCGCCGCGTACGAGTATGCGATTTCACCCGACTCGCCCACTCATCATGCGGTCTAGCACTCATGAAACGTTCTACCAATCAACGGTCGGCAAGCTAATCCCCCACGGGGAGGAGAGGGCTGATGAGCGAATTCTACAAAGGTCTTGTGCGCAAACTCGTCACGCCAGCCGAAAAGCAGCAGATCGGCACCAAATATCCGATGGCCACCATGGGCAGCCCGAATTGCTCGGCGAAGACCGCGCCCACCGGCTTGATGCGTCATTGCTGGATCTGCACACGCCCGGCACACCATGACGGTCCTCATGTGGCACATCGCGACGATCAAGCGCAGGCGATTTGGGGTTCACCACGGCCGTTGGAACGTCCTCAGTGGCTGATTACTCCGACTGGCGGTCTTCCGCTCCTCGAAGAGGTTCGGCGCCGATAGCAAGGGCTCGACTCCAGACAAACCGCTCAATTCGCGAACAGCGGCATCCGTCCGCGACTCGTGCTCCCAGGTGCGAGTCACGACCCACCCGGCACTCCGTCGCCTTTGGTCAGTGTCAGCGGCCCCGTTGACAATTGGCTTCAAGATCTCTGTCCGCCACCCCGCGTTCACCCTTGGATACGTAATCCGGCTCGCAGGTTCCGGTCGGGCGCGTGCAAGTCAGCAAGATTCGCAAAGCCCCGGTTGCGTAAGATGCACCGTGTGACCGATCCGACGAACTCGAGCCGTATGTCGAGCCCGCAATTCGGGACTGCCACGGAATGGAGTGTCCCCTTGGGGACGCCACCGCTGTTGCGAGCGGAATCCCCCTGAACAATTTTCCGTAGTCGCTCCGTCCGGAGAGTTCGCATTTTCCATCTGCACAGGGCGTGATCAGGACGCGACCCCTCAGGAGCTTTCGGAGGATCTGTCTCGCCTGAGCGACGTTTCGACTGGCAGCGGCCCGCCACTCGGCGATTCTCGCCTCGAGATCCCGGACGACATTCGAGAAATCGGTCGGCGCGGCCTTCGCGATGAGTTCAAGCTGCTGGCGTTCCGCCTCGAGCTGCATCCGGTCACGGTCGCGGACCTTTAGTTCGTCCACCAGGGGCGCGAGCGCGCCGCCGGCACTGATAGCCGCCGGTGAGACGCTCGATGACGGTTGTCACGGCTCGATGACGCGCGTCGATTCGCGTCCAACTGCGGGCGGAGGTCTGACGGCGCTACCGTGAGTTCTGCGGCCGCCTGCTGAACCGCCGCGGTCACGATCGCCGGATCCAGTAGTTCATCCTGAAGCACTTCCATGACGGCCCAGTCGGCCTCTTCCATTGGGATCTGGCGATTGTTGGCGCAGACGGTGTGGCCCTTCCGATGGAAGGTCGTGCAGGCATACACGCACCGGCCTGTATACTGCTGGCTCAGAGGAGCCTGGCATTGCCAATGCGCCTTGGGCATGTGGTTGGGAAGCACAAACTCGACGTCCTCTCCCGCCGACGCGTTTGGGTGGTCGGCGGCGCCCTTGCTGTCGTCCTTTCGGTCGCCCCCCGCGTGCTGCACTATGGCCACATCGGTCTCCTGTGGATCGACCTCGAATCTCGGTCACCGATACTCGACCGGCACCTCGAAGCGTGGCATCGCGGCTGTGATGTCCATGTGGGAGAGCCAGTCGAAACACCAGCGGCCAGCGACTGCGCCCGCGCACTGCACGAAATGGTCGTCTATGCGGAGATGAAGGGCTTTTCCAGCTACGTGGAAGTGCTGACCGCCCTCGTGAAACAAACAGGCTGGTCACGCGAGTAGCTCCCGACACGCGCGATGAATCATGGGCACGGTGAAACTGGGAAACCACACCGGAGGCTCGTTACTGGTTGATCAGGTCTGATCGTTCGATTGACGCTCTTGGACACCCGCACGGGCGAGCGGCTCGATGGTCCGACTGACGCCCCGGCGCTCTCCCGCGGGCGCTAGACGCAGACTTTTCCCTATTCTTTTGTTGAGAGCCCACTGAGACGATCGATCGGAGGGTATTATTGAGGCGCTCACGGTGCCGTCGCCGGCTTGGTCTTCGTCACAAACGTCTCGCGTTACGACGACGCCGAAGTCCTCCTGGCGATCAAGCTGCGGTAGACCGCAGAACCTTAGGGCGTCGCTGCCTTCAGCTGTTCCTCGACCCGTGCGCCGCGGAGAATGTTGGCGAGCGCGTGGTTCCCCTCGTGGCACGCGTACTCGAACATGCGCTGGTCGGTAGCCTTAAACGGGATCGCGGCGGTCCACGGCCGGCTCCATGTGTCGGGATCCTCGACGGTGACGCCGTAGTCGATCGTCTTCGCGTCGGTCCGGGCGAAGCGCTCGGTCACACGCATCCCCGAGGTTGAGCCCTTCCAGCCGGTCTTGCTGCTGAAGTTGGTCGTCTCCACGACCAGCGTATCCCCTTCCCAGCGGCCGACCGAATCTCCCAGCCACGGGTGCACCGTTGCCGGGGCGTGGTTGGCGTTCAGCCGGATGATCCGCGCATCGTGCAGAAGCTCGGCGAAAATCATCACATGATCCGGCGTCTGCACGATCTGATAGTAGTTGGCGGCGAACGGGTTCGGCACGATCGGCGGCACGGCATTCGACCCGCCGCGCGGCAGGCTCACCAAGCATCGATCGTCGAGCGTTCGTGTCTCGGGATGGTCCGACGGTGGTGGACGGCGGGCGGCCGCGCGCTCCTTGGCCTGTGGCACCAGCTCGGGTAGTCGGCCGTCGGGCGGATCGACGATCAGGGACGTGCGGCGGTCCTTCGAGCACGCGAAAGGTACTGCAGGTAGGTGTAGTTCAGATCCGCGGCCGTTCGATCGGCCCGCGAGAGCGGCTCGAGAAGGCGATCGAGCGCGGTACGCTCGTAAGCGTCGGCTTGCTCGGGAGTGAAGAATGTGCGGCCCGCGAATTCGGCTGGCCGCTCGAGCGGCGTCGCCGTGCCGTTGGTCCAGATCCCCTGCAGGTCAGGTCGACCATCGGCCGTCCACCGGATGGCCTGTACCCGCTTGAAGGGTCAGCGACCAGCAGGCGGTGACGATGGCAGCGCAGGTGAGACGTGTGAACTTCATAGCGACTCGACCCCGGCCTCGCCTGTCGTGCCGGGACCATCCCTCCCTCGCCAATCGTGGGCCGGTTCCCGAGGAGTGTCGTGAGGGAGTCGTTAGGAAACGGTGAAGATGCAGCGATCACTACGATCAGGGCAACTCGCCGATTTTCGCGGCGCCACTGATGAGCTGCGGTTCGGCGCTCGAGTAGTCGCCGGGACATGTCTTGCCGCTGTCTGTGACTGGGGGCCACCTCCGTCGTTGTCTTTCTAGGGAGCACGGGCCGGATGGCCGGAATGGAGGGAGTCCATGCACGACGCCAGCATCGACGGGCGCGACTGGATTGGCGAATCGCACGAGTCGGTCATGGCCCGGCTGGACGGCGCACGAACGGTCCAGGGGCAGGTGCGGGCCGCACTCGTCACTCTCGCCGTCATCTCCGGAATGATGCTGATCGTGTGGTACAACGCCTACCTGTCGTACGACAGCGACTGGGTTCGCCAGGCCGTGCACGAAGAACAAGACGGTCGAGCGAAATCCGGCGACGCCGGCGGAGGCCGGTCACTGTCTGCGGAGCTCAAGAGCGAAGAGCTGAAGACCTGGGTGGCCGCCCAGGCCGTCGGCATCGCCCTCCTCGGCGTGCACGTGTCGGTCGACGACGCCCCGACGATCGGGACCTTCGCCCTCGCCGTGGTCTCTATCTGGCTTCTGCTGCTGATGCGGCGCGAGAACCACACGATCGGCTTCTTGATGCGCGCCACCGACAGCCAGGCGGTTACGTCGGACGCGCGGATCTCCGACGAGGGCGCCCACCGGTCGCTGCGATGGCTGATCTTTCATTCGATCAGCGCCAGCAACATGTTCCTGACGTTGGACGCGTCGCTCGCCCGCGTGGACGACCTGAAAGGGGAGTCGAATCCGTTCGTCACCAATCCCAGCTACACCTGGCGTGAGCGTGGGCGCCGTCTCGCCTTCGGTTTCGGACGAGGGTTCTTTTTCCTGTTCCCCGTCGCCGCTTCCTCTATCGTCTGGGGCCTCGACGTGTGGTCGTACTTCCGCCCGGACCCGTTCGACGACATGTCCGTCAGCGGATGGGCGGAGCCGTTCCTGTACAAGTCGTCCGCCACGTACGCATTGTTCGCGATCCCGCTGCTGTACTGCTGCATCAGGTCGAACGCGTATTCGATCGCCACCAACCGTGTGGTGCGTCAGTACGGCGCGAGGTTGTACCAGGCGGCAGTACGAAGGGAGAGCACATTCGCGATGCGCTGAGTGCTGGACGGCAACCGCCAGTTTCGTCGAGTCTGCCGCACACCAACGCTGCCTTGGCCACGGACATCTTCACCACGGGTTGGACGTGTCCGCTCACGCCGCTCGAGAATCACCTGCGGACAGCCGCAGGCGCACAAGGGTACGAAGGCGGCTTTGCGGACCACTACCTCGCGCCGCTTGTGGCACAGCCGCGGGCCGTCAGCGAGCCGAGTTCAGCGAGCACCAGACACGGAGAGATCGCTTTGGGCGTCGTCTTTGGCGGCGTGTCCTTTGCCTTGCATGCTGTGAACGTGACGGTGTACCGCGACGCAATCGCAAGTCTAACTGCGATGAAAGCGTCGGGCTAGGCGACACGGAACCGCCGGAAGAGATCGATATGTCCGCCGGTATCAAGACCCGTTGGGGACGATCTCCTTCGCCCAAGCTCAGTCGCTCGTCCGCCAACGGTCTTCAGGCTTTGCGGCGCGCCTCGGACGAAGCGCGCTAGCGGCACCGAATCCGGTCACCAAAACAGGTTGGTAACGCAGCCCAAAAACGGCCACTCGCGAAACGGGGTCTCACTGCGGGCGGGCATTGCTAACGGCGTAGGCAATAGCCTGGAGCACGAGCGCGGGCTCATCGGTGAAGAGGTAATGACGAGCCTTGCTGGCTACCAGCAATAGGCCCTTCGGCGACGGAAGCACCCAAGCTGCCTGATGTTTCAACTGCAGCTGCAACAAGGCCAGCCTCACTTCTTCGGTTACCCCATTCCAGCTCTTGGCTCCAGCAATGACGACCGCGACGGGCACGTTGGTTGGAGGGCGAAGGGCCCGCAGTTCCTTGAACTCGTCGTTGACCGTTGCAGCGATGGATTTGATTTCCGCCAGAAGGCCAGGCGGCACGTCGGTAGGAATCGGAGGAAGGTTGAAGACGGCCTCCATCGCCCCTGTCGGGAGCTGGCTCAACTCGGCGCGAGTCGCGTCTATATCCGTGACGTCGAGATGGACAAACCCCGCGACTTCGGTAGGGAAGAGCGTGCCGAACGTTCTCGTGAAGGCACCGCCCCAGGATGCACCGACGAGAACATAGGGAGGAGGCACCCGGGCATCCCGAAGAAGGCTATGAAGCGTCGTCGCTACGCGTTCGAGCGTTTGCGGCACTGAGTCAACCTCAGAGCCGCCGAGGCCGCGTCGGTCGTATGCGAACACCGGGGCAAGCGCCGCCATCTGCGTGAAAATGGGCTTCCAGTGGTCCAAGCCAACGCCAGCACCGGACTCCAGAACGATGACGGGTTGCCCTGGTGTGCGTGTCTCCAGCCCTGCCGTCCAGACACGCATGGCCTTGCCTTCGACGCTAATGTGCCGGGTTGACTGAGAGCCCGATTGCGCACCAGCGCAGGTCGGAAAGACTACGAGGCCAGCAAGCAGCCAACCGACCGAAAGCGCAGGTCGTTTCATCGTGAGCCTCCGGGGAAGACCCGGCAGGATAGCACGGAGGGAAAACAACTAGCCCAGAAACGGTCATGCCGCGACGCCTGGGCGCATCGGGCAGTGCCGAACAGTCTACGCACTCCGCGTCAGGCGGCGGGCACCTCGACCACGTAGTCCTGGGGTGCCAGCAATGACCACTTCCCGTTGAAGTGCCGCGCCCGTGTCTAGCCAGAGCCTAGCATCGTCATCAGAGTCTGCTAATTGGGAAGCGTGCGAGTTGCTGGGAGAGAGCGTTGGTGGAACGGTCGTTTCGGGCGCTGATCGCTACGGCGCTCCTGACCTTGGTCCACGGGCAAGTGCCGGTGGTGCAGGGGACCAATCCGTCTTCGCAGATTCAAGCTGCCGACGAAGTCGACGCCCTGGTCCGTCAGGTGCTAGCTGATCGGATCGCCGCGAAGGATATTCCGGATTTTGGTCTGTTGCTGGGCGCGAAGCGAATTGCTGTCCGTTCCGACGGAATCGGCGGGTTGGCTCTCGGGAAGGACGCGCTGCCAGCGCTCGAAGGCTACGACCTTCGACTGATCTCTACCGGAGAGGCCGAGGCCGAAGCCGAGCGAACCCAAACCCTGGTTCACTTCATAGCATCGACGGTTTCAAATTGGACGGGACATCGCCGGTCTATGGATTGGCGTGGATTTCACGATGCCTACAAAACCCGGGGATCTCAAGATGTGCTGTTGCTCTCGCTCATTGGAGTATCGGCGAGTCGAAGACCGTTGGGTTTTCGTCCGGTGGGGCGACACCGGCCACTGCTACTGACGGGACGAAGCGAATCAGCAGGACACCCAACAACCAAGGGTCGCCTTGACGGGACGCGTCGGGGAAATCACGCGGCGATGCCGACGACGAACGTGGTTGGTTGGAACCGCCTACCTTCCTCGCTTCCCGTTGGGGACGCCACCGCTGTTGCGAGCGGAATCCCCCTGAACAATTTTCCGTAGTCGCTCCGTCCGGAGAGTTCGCATTTTCCATCTGCACAGGGCGTGATCAGGACGCGACCACATAGGAGCTTCCGGAGGATCTGTCTCGCCTGCGCCACGTTGCGACTCGCCGCCTCGCGCCACTCGGCGACTCGCGCTTCGAGATCCCGAACCACGTTGGAGAAGTCGGTCGGCGCAGCCTGGGCGACGAGTTCGAGCTGCTGCCGTTCCGCCTCGAGCTGCATCCGGTCACTTCCATGACGGCCCAGTCGGCCTCTTCCATCGTGATCTGGCGATTGTTGGGGGACGCGGCGAGGCGCTCGTGGGCGGCCGCGTAGGCCTCGACACTGACGATCCGAAGGTCAGGCGCCGGGAGTGCAGCCAGCGCTTTCAGGACGACCCGACGCCTGCTGCTGCCCCCACGCATTCCGCTTCCGAGTCTTGTTCCAGACGATCTCGCCCTGGTAGAGCGGCCGATAGAGCACTTCGCGCACCGATGACGGACACCAGCCTTTGGCTCGCCCTTGCTGACTCCGGGGCGACGGGGCCCCTTGCGCGTTGAGGCTCAGCGCGATCGCACGGAAGCCCTGGCCACGGTCACAGCGCACGAAGATGTCACGGATGACATCGGCCTCCGGCTCGTTGATCACTCGTCGCACACCGCCTGTATCCATGCGCACGTTGTCGTACCCGAAGACGCGCCCGCCGGTCACATGGCCGGCCCGCGCTTTTCGCGGCATGGCGTCGCAGGTCCGCTGGCGCGCCTTCTCGCGCTCGAGCTTGTCGGCAAACGCCGTCAGCGACATCATGATTTTGTCGGTGGGGGAGTCGAGCGTCCGCTCACTGTCCTCGAGATACAAGAAGACCCGGGCCCCTGCTGTCACGAGCTGTTTGAGCGCGTAGGCCGTCTCGATCGCCTCACGTCCGAGCCTTGACTCCTCGGACATCACGAGCACCTGAAAGGGAGCCCGTGGCTTCAGCGCATTCATTAGCCGCAGAAAACCGGGACGGTTCGCGAACTCGGCGCCGCTAATGCCGTCGTCCACGTACACCTGCTCGTCGAGCACTTGCCAGCCCTTGCTCACAGCGTAGGCCCGCGCGTGCTCGATCTGCCGTGACTGACCGTTGATCGTCGGCCACCCCGTTCTGCTCCTGGCTCTTTCGTGCGTAGATGGCAGCGGTCACTCTACGCCTCGCCTTTCTCGACGTCCTCTTCGAGGAGCTTCCTGATTTCAGCCACCAGATGCTCTGCCGCGGGCCAGTCCTTGGCTTGAATCGCCTGATGCAAGGACATGTGGACATTCGCCGTCTCTAAATCGGGCTTGGCGCTGACGAGCTTTCGCATATTCGTGAGGTACAGGAGCTGCCGACGTTGTACGAGCTCCAGGTGTCCCGGCAGGGCCAAGGCGGCGAGTTGTTCGTCGTTGGCCACACTCACCCACACCATCGAGAGCGCGGATAGCTGCTCATCGTTGGATAGCTTGCGATCCTTCAGCGCCTCCAGGAGAGGAACAACAGCCGCCATGTCTGGTCCGTGATCTGGCATCAGTTTCCGCCTTTCTCGTCTGCCCACCCATCGGCCAGCAGATCGCCGCGAGATTCTTCCGCGTGCGCGATGGCTTCTGCGCGGGTGAAGAACGTCCTCCCAGCGTAGAAGCTCCCGTCTCGATAGAGCTGCGCTTCAGTGCCCTACTGGCCGTGATTGCGCAATTCGCACCGGATCACGCCGTGGCCCTTGCGGAGTTGCCACAGAACCTCTCCAGGCACCGGCTGCCTTGGCGGCTCTGGTTGTCGGAATGGTGAGTAGAACGGTTCTTCTGCCATCAGGTCCTCGTCGGTCCTAATTCCATCGGTTTGAATAGCTGAGCTGGCTGGTCTAGACTCCGCGTCACGCCGATGACCGAGCCAACGACTCCGTGTGAACCCTCTTTTTGCCCCTTGTGCGGTGCCCTTGGCCAGATCGTTTCTGTCGCCGTTGGTGGGGACATTGCCGCGAAAATCACTTTTAAGTGCGCCGGTTGCGCGCACTGGTGGACGGTGGAAGGGCGTGCCTCCGATGAGGCCTCCCGGCCGCCTGGAGTTTCCAGCTAGCGCCCCTTGAATGGTCGAAACGACCTGTTCTAGACTGCCCGCCTCCACGCCCATGACCGAGCCGAAGGGCCCGACCCCTGTGCACCCACCGTGCCCCCAGTGCGGGGCTGTTGGGCATGTCGCGTCCGTCACAGTCGGCTTCGGTATTCCCGCAAGGAATTTCAATTGCCAGTGCTCCGACTGTTCGCACCAGTGGACGGTTGAGGAGCGCCCCTCTGACGAAAAGCACTCCCTGACAGGACTTCGTAGCTAGCCATTCTGATCCCAAGATCGAGGCAAGAGGACGATCACGTTGCACGAAAAGCACCGCAGCTGTGCCCGGAGCATCGCGCCTCACCCTGCTGCGCCTTCTGCGTCCGGTGCATCGCGAACATGATCTCGTCGTCCGTGGGGGCGGCCTGCTTCTTGGCCTTGGCGCTCAGGCGCATCTGAATCCACCACAGTTCCATGCGCGCGTCCGTTGCCATCTCGTTCATCAGATGAGTGACCCCACGCTGGTCGTCCTCGTCCAAGTCGTGCAGCTTCTCGAACGAGGATTGGAGCAACAGGATCTTGGCAACGGCCAACTCCAGGCGGTCTTCGACGGTGATAAGGGTGATCTTGCATATGTGGCCTCCTGAACACCTCGGCGTTCGGATGGCCGACGAGTATCCGCCTGTACAATGACAGGTTAGGTCACGTCGGCAGTTAGTGCTGCGGACTGACTTAGAGCCTGTAACAAAACCTCAATCGGCAACCCCTCGGGTGTTGCCTCTGGGTCGATTACTTAAACACTTCGCGACCAGGCTGGAGTTGAGCCCTGCGGTACAATCTCGCCGATGGCCACGATCAATCGCCGGATAGCTGCTTCAGTCGAGGGTGACTTCGTCGTCTTTATTATCGGCGCACGTTTCAACCGCTGGTGGAAGCTGCCCAGATATCTTTGGTTCTTGTCCACCATGTCAAAGATGCTCGCAGAGGTCGCTGCGGATCCCAAGAGCGGCTTTCTCGGATGGGAGCCCCTGGGCCTCACGACGAATGTGCAGTACTGGCGATCGTTGGAACACCTGACCGCGTATTCTCGCAACCGCGACCAGACCCACTACCCATACTGGGTGAAGTTCAACAAGGAAATCGGCTCGAACGGCGACATCGGCATCTGGCACGAGACCTTCCTCGTACGCGCAGGCGAGGACGAATGCATCTACAACAACATGCCGTTGCGAGGCCTTGCGAAAGCTGCCAAACACATCGATGCCACAGGAGCCGCACGCAGCGCTATGGGACGACTGGGGCGCACGGATGGCAGCGACGCCGCCGTTGCCGCCGATTGAGCCAAGCACGGTGACGCGACGGCTGAGCGCCCGTGCTAGTAGTGATAAACGCCGCAGGGTTTACAGACCGGCGGGAGCCGTATCGTCCTCCCCTTTCACCCTGTCCTGGATCAGTGCGCCCACCACTGCGCCCACCAGCTCCGGGACCCTGTGAGATGTCCTGAGCGTTCCAGCGACTTCCGGAGACGGTCGCTGCGGCTCCGAAGCCCGGTACACCCCCGAAGATGGAGAAGAACGCGTGAGCTCTTGCGCTCACTGTCTGGCAGCTGTCAGTTGAAAGGACTCACACTTGACCACGACCGGTGCCGCTCCGGAGTAGTCCGTGTATTCAAAACCGCCCGCTAGATCACCTACGATCGTGGACGGGCTCACTGATCCATAGCCTACTCCCCAGACAAAGAGTCCGGACTGATCCACCCTCTCTGCGATGCCGACACCCCAGTCCCACGACGGGATATTGAACCAGGCCTCCGCGCCGGAGACGGAGGCCTGGATGGTATTCGTCCAGTGGGAAACGAGCGTCGGGCTGCGCAATTGGACATCGAAGGTTCCCGGCGGGTACTGCACCGTTCCAACCGACGCCATGTAACGGCGCGTCCGTACCGCTCCGGGAATCTCTTCACAGGACTCGTTCGCCGTAAGCGTGACGGTCCACTCACCCGTGAGGTCTGCCGTCCTCACATCCTGTAGGAAGATGTCGCGATGAACTGCGGCCGCAAACACCGAGCTAAGCTCAATCATGACGGGTGAATATCCCGGTTTTTCCGCTCGCAGCGCTATTGCTCCGGTAAAGGTGCCCGGAAATTCGAAATGCCCGTTGAGATCGCTCACCGCCGAGAGGCCCACGCTGGCGCCTCCGACGACTTGGATCAGAACATCCGGAAGCGGACGACGGGCCGTATCGTGTGCTTTGCCTGCCAGCGAGAATCCAGGAGCGGGGGGTGCGATCGGTGCTGGCGGCAGTGGTGGTGACGGTCCGGGAGCGGGACTCGAGGACCCACATCCAACGCACGCGGCGAGACACAGCACGGCGCCAATGCACCTGGTGAGCCCAAGTCGGACCGGATGCATCTGGGGGATTGGATAGAAGCGCGAACCACAGTGCGCCAGAGGTCTTATCAACGGGGCGTCCACGATTCCCCTCCGGGATGGAGTTAACCATCCACCCATCGATATTGAGGCGGCCCCTACACTCAATAGACTACACCCGAGCCGCGCGAGACCTGCACGCCGAAGTGTTTACTGACCGGCGGTGGCCGTATCATCCTCCCCTTTCACTGTGTCCTGGACCAGCGCGCCCACCAGCTCTGGAACCTGGGAGATTTCCTACGAACGGCTCGCGCAGCGTCCGTGTGATTACTAAAGGCGAATGGAAAGTCCTGCAAGTTACCGACGACGTGCTTGCCAGTCCCACGTATAGGTCACAGTCTCGCCGGTGTTTAGGGGATACACGTTTGATTCGGTACCCGCTAGTGTCTGATCATCCGGGGCAAAACGCCCCGACAGATTGGAAACACCTGACAGCTGGAAGATCGGAGTTCCGTTGCAATCAGTTTGACTCGACGACCCTGCAAGCGGAGGCCCCTGGCGGGCCGTGAAGTCAACGCCGCTTATCGTGCCCGTGTACCATATGAACCACGGGCTGTCGATAGTGATCGAACTGCCTGTGCGCGCAACGGTCATGTCGAGATCGCTGAAGACGACGCCGGTCAAACGATCACGTTGCAATCGCACCCAACAATTATCAGCACCGGTAACTGAGACGAAGCGGTGCATTACCGTCCAGTTCGTTGTCGGTGAAGCGGGCGGTGCGTTCGATGTCGTCGGTGCCGTTGGTGTGGACTGCGATGAGGAGGAACTACCGCCGCCGCACGCCGTCAAGATCAGCGCCGTAGTGGTGATAAGGATGAGTCTCATCGCGTGCCCCTTCTCTGGACAGAGCGGCATTCTATGACTGACGGGCGAGACACGCCACACGAATTCCGTTTCCAACACTTGTTGTCGTTGACCGAACGCTCCGAGTATGCGACCCGCCGGAATGGGACGCGGAGCTTATCCATCCGAGCGCTTCGTTGGATCCTAGGGATTGTGTTCGACGCGAGGATGCGAGGACCGCCGCACGATTAACCGGTCGACTGGCATACGACCGCAATCGCCGCTCGTTTCGCATCGGTGAGACACTCGGGCCGGGCGTTCTACTCGTCCCCTCGGATGAAGTGCTCGGACGGATACGCGAAGGACGGGGATGGTTTGACTTCGAGCCGAAGTATCCGGCCCCCCAATACCGCGGGCCTATCTTTTTCACTGCGCCTGTCCATCTCGATGGAGGAAAGGCCCTCCTATACGTTTTGGAATTCGGTCGAAGGGCTCAATGGATTGAGCTGTCGTTCAGCGGGAGCCGCTGGCTTGTGACCCGCTACCTCCGCGGCTGGGACGTGAGCGAGTGAGGAGCTAGCGCGCAGGAGAGTAGCGTGCGCCAGAAGTGAGCGCAAAGGAGTTCACTTCCGATGAGCGTGCGCACGCGGGGTCTTGGCGCAACGCCTACCACTCCTTAACTCATAGGCGTCACTGGCCGTTTCCACCAAGGCTGGGTTTATCGGAGATTTGGCTCGACCGGAAACGCTAACAACGGCGTCGGCGGGGTAGCTCGCTCAGTGTTTGGCGTTGTCCCCCTGGCGTTACGCCGCGTCGCGGAGTGAGCGCCGGATTTCAGGTAGTGAAAAAGAGCGGCCGCTACCGCTTGGGGACGCCACCCACTGACTATTTGCCGGTAACGCGTGTGCTGTGGGCCGACACGCAACGCCAGTTGCCGTCGCGCAGCACCCACACGTCCGTGTAGCTCAGCGTCAACTCCGCCTTCTGGCCTTGTTTGATGCCGACCAGGCGTAGCGTGAACCAGACGACAGCCGTTTCGCCGAACACCTTGACCGTGAAGTTGTCCTGGATCGCGGAGACGACCTGCTGGTCGAACGCCTCCGCGAGCGCGAGCTCCTTCTTCTTATCAGCGCGGCTGCCGTCCTCGTACGTCGCGACGAACTCGTCGGCCAGGAGTCGTTCGATGAACTTGACATCTTTGCGGTAGAAGGCCTCGTTCCAGCCCTTCTCGAGCTCGACGATGATTTCTTGAACCGACTTGATCGGCTGCGACGCCGCTGTCCGCGGAATGGCAAAGACGATCGCCAGAACGAAGCCGACCAACCAGAGCCATCGAATGAGCGTGCGCACGCAGGAATCTTAGCGCAAGGCCTGCCACTCCTTAACTCAAAGGCGTCACTGGCCGTTTCCACCAAGGCTGGGTTGTCGGAGATTTGGCGTGACCAGAAACGACGTGCGCCGGGAGTTCGCGTGCGCTCTCCTGCACGATCGCAGCTTGAGCGTCGGTGATATTGCGTTCTTTCTGCAGTCCTCGGAGCCCACCGCGTTTCACCGGGCCTTCCGACGCTGGACAGGCCGGACGCCGCGCGATTTCAGGGCAGACTTCTTCGGTCAGAGTGCCCTGGGAAATCGGCTGGCAATCAAGGCGGAATCCCGTTGAGCGACTGCATCCATTGGCAAGGCGCAGCGCACGCCTGTCACTGGATTCCTGGTGCGAGCAGTGGGGGCGGGCCAGAGAGCCATCCGAAGTATTGGGCGATGGCCACGAGCGCCATTGTTAATCCGAGCAGAACGAAAACTATCCGCTGAGACCGCTTGCTCATCGCTTCCCGCCTTTCTTCTTCGGCTTAGACACCTTCCGCGCGGTTTGTTCCCAAACGCCGGAAACACCCGCGAACCGGTAGGATAGGCGCACACGGAGGTATCGATGTCCAGGACTCTCGTTGTCGCTGCGGTCGCGTTCATGGCGTGGCTCGGCGCGCTGGTGCAAGGGCAGCAGACGCCCGCAGACGGCGTTTACACCGCTGAGCAGGCGGCGGCTGGTCAGACGCTGTACCGACAGCAGTGTGCCGGCTGTCACAGCCCCACGCTCGGCGGGATGGCCGGACCGCCGCTGCGCGGCGAGAACTTCCTGAAGAACTGGAGCGGCCGATCGCTCGGGGAGCTGGTCGACAAGATTCAGAACACGATGCCGGCCAACGATCCCGGCAAGGTGACGCGACCGCAGGCGATCACACTCGTCGCTTACATGCTGCAGGCCGGCAAGTTTCCGGCGGGCAAGGATGCCCTGAGCAACGACGCGTCGCTGAAACAGATCGGATTCCCCGGTGGAGCGCCAGCCGTCGGAGCTCCCGCGGCCGGCGGCGCCGCGCAGGCGCTCGCCATGCAACCGATGGGCAATCTCGCGCAGATCATGCGCGGCATCCTGTTCCCGAGCTCGAACCTGATCTTCACCGTCCAGAGCCAGGATCCGGGCGCGCCGAAACCGCCGTACAAACCGGAGGCGGGTGGCTTCAACTGGGCGGACTGGGGCGCCGGCATCTATCCCGGCTGGGAACTGGTCGACTACGCGGCGATCTCGATCGCCGATGTCGCGCCGCTGCTGCTCGTGCCGCGGCAATGTGAGAATGGCCGTGCGGCGCCCGTCGAGCGGGCAGACTGGGTGAAGTACACGCACGAAATGGTCGAAGCGGCCAGGGCTGTTTACAAGGCGTCACAGACACGAAAACCGGAGGCGGTCAGCGACGCGACCAACCTGCTCGCCGACTCCTGTCTGAACTGCCACGTCGCCTATCGCGATAAGGACGGTGGGACGGCGAGCGACCCATCGAACAAGGCCGCGCGCTGTCAGCCCTAGAATTGAGCGATGGGTTGGCGCGCCGTACTGTGGACTCTGCTGCTCGCCCTGGCCGCCGCGCCGGCCGCGGCCCAGGACCAGGGCCTCGACCCGCTGCTCTTCGCCCGCCCGCTCGACAGCGGTGATGCCGCTGACGTGCGCGCGACTGGCGTGATCCTGTACCGCCTCCCTCTCTCGGTGGGCATCCGCGGACTCGATGCGCATCGCTGGGGGCTCCGCGTCACGTTCCCCGTGTCGCTGGCCTCGCTGCGAATCACGGGTGCGTCGGACGTCGGCGGCTTTGTGAAGAAGCTCAGCATCGCCGCCATCGTCCCGGGGATGGAACTGGTGCTGCCCGTGGGCGAACGCGGACTGATACGCCCGTTTGCCGAGGCCGGCGTTGGCAAGGGGACGGAGGGCTCGGTCGAGGTACTGTACGGGGTGGGCCTGCGAGCCAGGATGACGCAGCCCGTGAAGCGCCTCAACCTCATCATCGGCGGCGCCGCCTCGCACCGCAAGGCGCAGGCCGACGTGCGGGACTACGATGAGTACCTCCATATTCGAGGTTGGCGTCGATGGCGAGGTGCCGCTGGGCTTCTCCATCGGCCAGAAGAAGGCGCTCGGGGGGCTCTTTACGATCGCGCGTGGCTTCAGCGGACTGGAATTACGGCGCGAGGGGCAGGATCCCATCATCCTGCGCAATCAGCTCGAGGCAGGTGTGAGTTTCTCGACCGCGCCGGTCCTGCGTATCTGGAAGGTCAACTTGCCGTGGATCGCGGCCGGCTATCAGTTCGGACGCACGGTATCGGGTGTACGAATCTACGCGGCGTTCCCGTTCTGAGTGTTTGCGAATGTCTGCACGACGAACTGTTCACACCGCCCTCGCCATGGCGATCCTCACAGGTCTCGTTGGCTGCGCCACGGCTCGCAACTACGACGACCCGGCGGGCCCGATCGTCGTCGGACCGCCTGTCGCGCCGCCGCACGCCGGCGGCGGCGACGTGCGGTTGGTGACCTTCAACATCAAGTTCGCCGAGCACGTGGACCGTGCCGCCGCCCTGCTGTCGCGCCCCGGCCCCCTGCTTGGCGCCGACGTGCTGGCGGTGCAGGAGATGGACGGGCCAGGCACCGAACTCCTCGCGCGCGCACTGGGCCTGAACTTCGTGTACATACCTGCCACCGTCCACCCGTCGTCGGACCGCGATTTCGGCGTGGCCATCCTGTCGCCATGGCCGATTGACGACGCACGCAAGATCCTGCTGCCGCACCTCCACCGGACCCGGAAGATGCGCCGGACCGCGGCCGTGGCGACAGTGCACGCGCCATCGGGGCCCGTCCGCGTGTACGCCGTCCACTTCGAGACGCCGTTTGGTGCGTCGGGCCGCGTGCGCCGCGACCAGGCGCGGACGATTGCCGTCGACGCCTCGGACCGCGCGGGGCCGGTGGTGGTGGCGGGCGACTTCAACGGGACGGCCGGGGCCAAGGAGTTGCAGAAGGCGGGCTTCACCTGGCTGACCCGGGACGTTCACAACACGGTCGGTCTCTTCGACTTCGATCACATCCTCGTACGAGGGCTGTGCGCGTCGGCTGTGCCCCCGGCGGCCAAGGCACCTGATGGGACCAACGCGAGCGACCACGTACCGGTGTGGGCCGTCGTGAAGACGTGCGGCTGATCGCCTGAAAAAGAGTCGATGACACCCGGTGCCCTTCCGTGCACTTGTGGCCCGCGCGTATTAGGTAGTCAGGCCGACGGGTAGGGTTACGGTGTCTATATGGACATGGGCACCGCACGCGCCGCGTTCCGTTTCGTCGCGAGGGGCAAGAGGCTTGGAATGACCAGGCAAGTCCTTGTTCTACAGGTGCTACTTCTTGCTTCGCCGGCCGGGGCGCAGGAGACCCTGCCGCTGCGCCCTGGCTTGGGTGAGGTCACGGTTACCGTAACCAATGGAGGAGGTCACGGAATCCTCGGCGCGGCGATTCTGCTCGACGGCCCCACTCGACGGCAGGCTTTGTCGGAAGCACAGGGTGTCGAGTTCAAGGAGCTGCCTCCAGGTCGGTATAGTGTGACCATTCGCACCCCGGACTTCCTGGAGGCCGAGCACACGTTGACTGTCATCAGCGGCGTGAGGTACGCGGCCCTCTGGATGGTCGGCCCGTCACGGGTTCTGAAGGCACCCTCCACTCCACCTGTTTCGAGATTGGGTCCGTTGAGCATCACGGACGTGAAAGTCGATCCTCGGGGCGATGTCCGGTATCTGGCCACAAACCGTAGCCGTACACTGATGTTTCGCCGCATTGAAGTCGGCCGCGTCTATCCAGACGGATCGTCGCGCGTGGACGTTCAGGAACACGACTCATACGACAGCAGGACACTCAGTTGGCTCCGGACTCCCGTTTTCAGCCTCAATGGTGCGGGAGAGTCTCCGGTTCACGGTGGCGAAAGCATTCACCTGGCCCGGGACACCAAGCGAGCGGATATCCCAGTGTCGGCACACATCCGCGTTGCGGCCGTCGTGACGGCGGATGGCGTTGCTCTAGGTGACCATAGGACGCTCAGCGGAGTGATCGGCCGGCGTCGAACGATAGCCGCGGAGCTGGAGTATTGGGTCGGACGGTATGAGGCGAGAATGCGCGAGTTTGGCGGAGTCATATTGAGCGACCTGCTCATGGAGGAGTTGGAGAGCCCACGTCCCGGAGAAGGCAGCTCTGCCTACCGCCGCGCCTTGTTGGATGGCATCCGCAACGTCCGGCGGGGTGGGTGGGACGACGTGACGGCAGATCGGGTGGTCCTGGCGCAGCTCAAGAGCATGGTTCAGTTCCACGACTTGGCGCTGGACCATTTGCGGGTTCTGAACGTCGCTGACGACCGGCAATTCAGTGGCCGGAACGTCATGCCGCAGTAGTCACGGATCGCACGGCCCCAGAGTCGGGGATTTTCCAATAATCAACGCGTCGGAGTGTCGTTCGCCTTTACGCCGAAGGTCCTGGGCGACGCGGCCCGGCACAAGCTCGCTATACTCACGCCAAACAGGAGGCGAGCAGCGATGGGGCTCGACAGACGATCGTTCCTGCACTCGACGGCCGGCGCCGCTTTGGGTCTGGCCTGTACCCGCCGGCTGGGCGCAGCGCGAACCCGCGGTGCCGGGCCCGCGTCTCCGGCTCATTCGAAACGCGACGTGCGTGATCCAGTACGGAGGCAGGGCCATCCTGCTGGATCCGTTCCTCAGCGACGCCGGCGCGCTGCCCGCGTTCAACAACACGCCGAATCCGCGCCCGAATCCTCTGATGCCGCTTCCCGTTCCCGCGGCGCAGATCGTCACGGGAATCGATGCGACGCTGCTCACCCACCTGCACGTCGATCACTGGGACACGGTTGCCCGGGATCTACACCCGAAGGGCGCCATGCTGTTTGCGCAGCCGGCCGACATGGCTCGCTTGTCTGAAACTGGGTTCACCGGCGCTCGTTCGATCGACGCGACGGTGTCCTGGGAGGGCATCACCATCGCGCGCACCGGTGCCCGTCACGGGACCGGAGACATGGGTCAGCGAATGGGCGCGGTATCCGGCTATGTGCTGAAACAGCAGGGATCACCCACCGTCTACATCGCCGGAGACACGATCTGGTGTCCCGAGGTCGCCGATGCCATCCGCGACCATGCGCCGAACATCATCGTCGTGAACGCCGGCGAGGCGCGGTTTCTGGGGGCCGACCCGATCATCATGGGCCTCGACGACGTGGTCAGCGTCTGCAAGGCGGCGCCGCAGGCCAGGGTGATAGCCGTTCACATGGAGGCTGTGAATCACTGCGTGCTGACCAGGGAAGGCCTGCGGACCGGCCTGAGCCGCTCGGGACTCGCGTCGGCGGTCCTGATTCCGCGCGACGGCGAGGAACTCAGGCTCGGCTAGGACGACTGCGCAAAACGCAGCGTGGAGTCAGGGCTTCTCCATCTCGCTTAACCGGCGATCGAGCCGGCGATAGTACTCGGGCGTTTCACCCGGATACCAGTAGCTCCTGTGGCAGCTTTCGCAGGCCTGGTCCAGGTTCTCGGCGGCGTCCCACAGCTCATCGACCTTCCGGCTCTGCACGATGTCGAGCACCTGAAGCCCGACGTTTCGAAGCGCCTCGATCCTCGCGTTCCACTCGACCGGGTCTCGCTCAACCTTTGCCGTGATCTGAGCGGGGGTCAACAGCCAGGATGAAACCCTTGGCGGTACGGCAACCTGACATCTGAACCTCCCGGGACGGGCGCTTCTGAATGGAGCGCCTTGGAGCAGTCTATCGTCGGCTCCGGTCGCGGTTCATGAAGAGTGTCTGATGACTTCGTCAGGGTTGCGTCGCCCTCGCGTCCATCGGTCGGTGCGGCCTGGTAGAGGTATGATGGGCCCTCGCGTCACACCGACGGAGGACTGTCCGATGAACACGTTTGCCCGACTTCTGCTTGGACTCGTCGTCGCAGCGACTGCTGCGCCGGCGATCACGTACGCGCATTTCAAACTGCTCGAGCCGGCGTCATGGCTGGTCGAAGACCAGCGAGGCGATCCCCAGAAGAGCGGACCGTGCGGCGGCAGCAACACGAGTTGGGGCACGCCCAGCTACGCCGTGACCAAAGCGACAGGCGGCCAGAAGCTGCACGTGAAGTGGCAGGAAACCATCTACCACCCCGGGTATATCGGATTGCCCTCGCCGTGAACTCGATGAACGAGCTGCCGCTTGACCCGGTCGCCAAGACGCGCAAGAACGAAGAGCGCGGAGGAATCGACTGGTCGGTGTCAGGCGAAGTCGCTGAGGCGCCCATCGCTCCGGTGCTTGCCGATGGACTCAACCTGCACAGGGAGCGGCCTGCTCAGGGGACGATGCTTCCGGCGTTCGAGACCGACGTGGTGCTGCCGAACATCAGCTGCAAGAAGTGCACGCTGCAGGTGATCCAGTTCATGGAAGAGCACGCCTACAACAACCCGGGTGGTTACAGCTATCACCACTGCGCGCATCTCGAAATCACCGCCGACAAGAGCAAACCGATCGACACTCGGTGGCCGGCGGAGCGTCAGTAGCGAACACGGTGCCGCAGCGTGGTGGTCATCGGCCGGACGCGAGGGCGCCAGGCGCCACGAGGACCACTTCTTCATCGGGGTAGATGGCCTTGAGGCCCGCGTCTTTGATTTCGAGGGCTGACGGCCGGCCCTTGTAGACGCTGGCCAGCATCCCTGAGTCGATAAGGAAGACCCGGTTGTCGAAACGCGCGACGATCCCTCGCTGGGGCGTGTGGGCCACGACGACTCGCTCGGCGCGGAGGCGTTGCAGCGCCGCGGTGACCGATGAACCCGCCGTGTCTGGCCAGGTCGCGTAGCCGCGAAACCACATCGGCCCATCTGGTGCCAGGATGTTCCACTTGGCGATGTCATACACCGAGACGGCGTCGCGCAGCCCGCGGCTGTCGAGCGCAGGCGACGGCGCGACCCGGCCCTCCTTGTCGGCGGATAGCTTCTCGGCGGCGACGGTCAACTCGGCGACCGTTCCTCCGGAAAGCGCGCGTTCATTTGGTCTCGACCCGCTCGGCCGTCGAAGCGGGTCTATGCGAAGCGTCGTGGCGGGTGGATAGAGTAGCGGGCTAGCGTGGCTACCGTCCGCAAACCAGGAGTCCCAATAGTCCCGCAACTGCAAGCGAGAGGAGTGCGACGGCTCCAGGCGTCTGGCGGGCAAACGTGGCGGTCCGTTGAGTCGTGCCGAACTCATCACCAGCGTCGAGTTCGTCAACCAGCGCGAACAAGGAGAAAGAGATCGCCGCTTCCAGGGCCGCCGCCGACGCGGCTGATAGACCCGGCCATCACGTCAAGGAAATCCAGTCCGCCCGCGCGGAGGGGACCAGCGCGACCAGACGATGAAGGTGAAGAGGGCCCTCCGATCCACGGGAGAGACCTTTTTGTCTGCCGGCCAGTGAACCATCGTATTCGAGATCGGGCTGCGGTCAGCGGCTGCCTGTTGCGGCCCCCGCGTTTGCCGGTTCGATGCGCAGGACACCGCCCGGATTGGCGTCCACAACCACGTAGATGTTCCCGTCCGGCCCCTGACGCACGTCGCGGATCCGTTGACGCGCTTCTGTGAGCAGCGCCTCCCGGCCGAGCAGTCCGCCCTTCTCATTGAAAGCGAGGCGGTGCAGGGAGAGCCCGGAGAGCCCGCCGACAAAGAGATGGCCCTTCCACTGCGGAAACTTATCACCCGTGTAGAAGATCAACCCGGAGATCCCGATGGAGGGGAGCCACGTCAGGATGGGCTCCTCGATGCCCTCCTTCGTGGGGTGCTGGCTGATGAGCACGCCGTTTGGCCCGTACTCGCGTCCGTATGACGCGACGGGCCAGCCATAGTTCTTCCCGGCCTGCAGGATGTTGAGTTCGTCCCCGCCCTGCGGCCCGTGCTCGTTCGCCCACACGGCCCCCGTGTCTGGATGAATCGCGAGCCCCTGCGCGTTCCTGTTGCCGTAGGTGAAGATCTCGGGCTTGTAGCCCGCTTTGCCCAGGAATGGATTGCCTGGCGCCGGGGCGCCGTCTTCGGTCAAGCGCAGAACCTTTCCGCCGTGGATGGCGGTGTTCTGCGCGCGGTCGCGATCACCGCGCTCGCCGATGGTCATGTAGAGCGTGCCGTCCCGGCCGAAGGCGAGCTTCGAACCGAAGTGCGGATTCCCGGTGTTGCAGTTGTCCGCGACAAACAGATCCTTCGCCTCGGTCAGCGCCTTGCCGTCGAACCGTCCCCGCATCAGCGCCGTCGTCGCGCCGTTCTCGCAGGCCTTCGAGTAGGTGATATAGAGCCAGCGGTTCTCGATGAACCGGGGGTGGGGCAACACCTCCAGTAATCCGCCCTGCCCTGTCGCCCACACTTCGGGCGTGCCGGCGATCGGCTGGGGATCGAGCGCGCCGTTGCGGACGATCCGAAGACGGCCCGGCCGTTCAGTGACCAGCATGTCCCCGTTGGGCAGGAAGGTGAGGCCCCACGGAGTCACCAGCCCTCTGACCACCGGGACCACGCGGTACGTCGTTCCGCTCAGCTCGAGATCCCGCGCGGCGTCGGGGAAGGGGAGCGTTGGGACGCGCTGGAAACTCCCAGGAGGCGGCGGTCCTCCCTGGGCAACGATCAGTGCGGACGCCAGGGCGACTACGGAAGCTGTAAGCATGCAGTGCATGCGGTCTCTTAAGCTGATCATGGTGAAATCCTCCTGCCAGAAGGCCAATCTAGCACGCGCAGACGCCGGAAGGATCAGCCCTGGAGAATCAGCTCAAGCAGTCGTGATTGAATGGTGAGTGCAATGAAGCCGGCGTTCACCAGGAGACCTCGCAGGAAGGACCAGGACCACGGCCAGGGCGCCGGGCCCGCGCACGCGCGGCCGGCCGGAGCCAGGAACTACATCACCCCGGGCGGCTTGCAGCGGCTCAGAGACGAGCACCGGTTCCTGCTCGTCAGGGAACGGCCGGCGGTGACCAAGGTCGTCACCTGGGCGGCCAGCAACGGCGATCGCAGTGAGAACGCCGACTATCAGTACGGGAAGCGGCGGCTGCGCGAGATCGATCGGCGGATCCGCTTTCTCACGAAGCGGATCGATGCCGCGGAAATCGTGGACCCTGAGGCCCCGAGAGGCGGGCGGGCGGCGACGCAGATCTTCTTCGGTGCGACGGTGCGTTATGCAAACGCCGTTGGCACCGAGCGCACCGTCAGCATCGTCGGCGTGGACGAGGTCGACCTGGATCGCCACTACATCAGTTGGATCTCCCCGCTGGCCCGCGCGTTGATGAAGTCCGCTACAGGCGATCGCGTGGTCCTGCATGCGCCGGGCAGGACCGAGCAGCTGCACATCCTCGAGGTGCGTTACGAGCGCATTTCAGTGGAGCCCTTCAACGAACCGCCCGGAGCCGAGTCCGCGGCGAAGACACCTCGCACCGGCGGCCAGCGCGCTTGACGCTCGTTCAAGCGACAGGGTGACTCCCTGCGCCGCAACGGGTGTGTAACATCCCAAAACCGCGGTGACCAGGTTCCAGCCGTTGAAGCGGTGAGGGTGCGCGTGGTCGGCAGCAAGTCGGGTGAAAACCTCAGCGCGCCGGCGGCCGCCTGTGATGCCGTGAACGCCCGGCCCCCCGCGACAATCGTCCCCGTTCGCACTGAACCGAGGTTGGCGTCGGCGCTGAAACTGACGGTGCCGTCGCCGGACCCGCTCGCACCCGCTGTCACGTGCAGCCATGCGTCGTTCGACACCGCGGTCCAAGTGCAGCCTTCCGGTGTGTTGACCTCGAAGATTCCCGAGCCCCCGGTGCCCTGCAACGACACGAACGCCGGGCTGAGAACGTACAAACAGGGGGCTCCGGCTTGACTGATGGTGAACGTCTGGCCGGCGATGCTCAGCGTCGTCGACCGCGGGAGGCTCGTGGGCGTCGGATCGACGATGAAGGCCACGTTGCCCGCACCGGTGCCACTCGGGCCCGAGGTGATACGAGCCCACGGCGCGGATGACGCCGCCGTCCAGACACACCCCGGGCTCGTGCTGACCGCGACAGAACCAGGACCGCCGCCGTCGCCGACGGCCTGCGCCGCAGGGCTGATGCTGAAGCTGCAGCCCGAGCTCTGGGTGACCGTGAACGCATGTCCGGCGATGGTGAGTGTCCCGGTGCGCGCGGGACCTGTGGTCGGCGCGACGTCGAACTGTACCGTGCCATTTCCGCTGCCGCTCCCGCCGCCCGCAATCGCGATCCACGGAACGTTGCTCGTCGCGGTCCACGGGCACGCCGCCGCACTCGTGACCCCGACAGACCCAGAGCCACCCGCGCTTGCGACCGAAAACGACTGCGTGCTGATCCCGAAGGTGCACGCTGTATCTGGCTGACGGTGAACGTCTGCCCTGCGATGGTGAGGGTGCCGGTACCGCGCAGGACCCGTGTTTGGCGCAACGTCGAACTGTACCGTGCCATTTCCGCTGCCGCTCCCGCCGCCCGCAATCGCGATCCACGGAACGTTGCTCGTCGCGGTCCACGGGCACGCCGCCGCACTCGTGACCCCGACAGACCCAGAGCCACCCGCGCTTGCGACCGAAAACGACTGCGTGCTGATCCCGAAGGTGCACGCTGTACTCTGGCTGACGGTGAACGTCTGCCCTGCGATGGTGAGTGTGCCGGTGCGCGCAGGACCCGTGTTTGGCGCAACGGTGAGCGGCACGGTGCCGTTTCCGCTCCCGCTCCCGGCCCCGGCGATCGAAACCCACGGCACGTTGCTGGTGGAGGTCCACGCACAGCCAGAAGCGGTCGTCACCGCGACCGAACTGGAGCCGCCGGTACTCGCGACCGACTGCGACTGCGGGCTGATGTCGAAGCGACAACCAGTGCTTTGCGTAACGGTAAACTGCCGCTGGCCCACCCTCAGCGTGCCGACCCGCGAGGGGCCGTTCCATGCACCGACGTTGAACGTGACGAGTCCCGGTCCCGTACCCTCCGTGGCAGAGGCGATCGTTATCCACGGCGCCTCGCTCTGCGCAGACCAGGAGCAGGCTGCTGCCGTGGTCACGTTGATCGCGCCTGACCCTCCGTCGGCCGCGATGGTCTGTGCCGTTGGGGCGATGCCTACCGTGCAGCCACCACCTTGCGTGACCACGACGCGCTGTCCGGCAATGGTGAGCTCGCCGCTCCGCGGCGGGCCTGCCGTAAGAGCCGCTTCGTACACCACCTGCGCGCTCCCGGTTCCCTCGCTGCCCTGCACGATGGTCAGCCATGCGGTCGCGCTCCGCGCGGACCATGAGCACTGCGGGCTGCTGGCGGTTACGTCGATCGTGCGCCGCTCGCCATCTGAAGAGACCGAATCAGTCAGCGGCGAGACTGTGAAGATGCACGCGGCGGCCTGGCTGATCGCCACCTGCTGCCCCTCTATCGTGATCGTACCGTTACGCGGCGACGGCTCGGGGTTGGTGGCGACGCTGAAGGCGACCTTGGCGTTGCCCTGGCCCGCGGACGGGGCGCCCAGCTGTATCCAGCTGCCGGACGACGCCGCGCTCCATTGACAGTCGCCGGTCGTGGTTACGGCAAGGGTTCCGGCCCCACCGGCCGGAGCGAAAGTCGCCGGTTCGGCCGCGGCGGTGAGCTGGCACTTCGGTGTGGAAGGCGAGGTGACACTCTGGTTAGCCGAGCTACAGGAGAATGCCGAGCCCAACCAGAGGATCGCGCCAAGGGCCGTTGAGAGCGCTCGCAGTCGTTCACTGGGAGCGCGTCGGAGATGTCTGGCTCTCGAGCGCGCGTGGAGCATGCAAGAGGGACTCCTTGGTGCCGGCCAACCCGAGCCGTAAATCATCCCGCTAGACAAGGGCGAACCACCAAAACACATCACGCTGGCTCATCCGTTTCCGACGAGGATGCACGGCTGGGAGGACTGCCCAGAGCCGAGTTCGCCCCGATTGTCCGTTCTCGCTCAGTCTTCTTTTACACGCCTGCAAGGTGGCTCATCAAGTAACCCGGTGGTTCAGACGATAAGACCGGAGTAGCACCTGTCTGAAACCGCGGATAGAGACGTTATGCAGGACGAAGAACGCTGGCTGAAGGCTCTCGGGCTCGTGCCTGGTGCAACCAGGCCGCAAATCGACGATGCGTACCGCGATCTCGTAAAGGTCTGGCATCCCGACCGCTTCCAAACCGATCCCGCCTTGCGTCCGAGGGCTGAGGTGACGCTTCGAGAAATCAACGAGGCGTACGAGAACCTTCGGCGGTTGCCGACGCCGGGGACCGGGCTGTCGATTGTAGCCGAGCGCCCACGTCCATCGGGGCCGACGGACAAGCCGACTGACATCGCAAAGGATCCGGCCCCTCGAGGAAGAGGCCGCCTCCAACTGCTCACCGCCACCCTGATAGCTGCCGCGGTGATCGGTGGAGGGATCCTGTTCCTCACGCAGCGACCCGACAGCGCTTCAGCTGCCGACGCGGATCTCGAAGGGGGACGGGACAGCGCCAGTGCCTCCGGTGCGGGGGACCCAGGGACGCCAGACTCCGCGCCTCGTCGAGCCCAGCCGGAGCCCGCTGGGCCAGGTGGGACCGAAGCACCAGTCCAGCCCCATCAGGCCGCACCGATGCCGTCGACGACCGCGACGCTCGCGGTGGTCTCACAACCAACCGCCGCGACTGTGTACGTCGACGACCGGCCACTGGGCCAGACGCCGCTGACTCTCAGTTCGATCGAGCCGGGCATGCGTCGGATCCGCCTCGAACTCGACGGCCACCCTGTGTGGTCGTCATCAGTTCGCGTAGAGGCTGGAAGCCGGGAAAAGCTGCTGGCCGTCTTCGAGCCGCCCGCAGCTCGCTAGCCACCCGCAGCGCCCAAGCCCAAGCTGCTCTATGCCTGGTGCAGCCGCAGGGCTATGCTGCACCCCGCGCATTACGCGCGCACCAAGAGCCCATTGGCCTTGTCCGGACCAGGCCAAAGCACGAAGGAGCACAGCATGGGTAGCCCCAGGGTACGAGCGGTTGCCATCATCCTCTCCGTGGTCCTCGGCGGCGGCGTCGCATATGCCCAGGACGTAGTGATCACGACCACCGGCGACAGGCTGGTCGGCGAAATCAAGAGCATCGAAAAAGACGTGCTGACGCTCGAGACGGCCTATTCAGATTCGGACTTCAAGATCGAGTGGGACAAGGTCGCGTCGATTGAAAGCAAGCGGCAGTTCCTGATGGAGACATTCGACGGCAGGCGTTTATCGGGCTCGCTGACGCCGGACCCGGAGAAGAAGCCGGCCGTGCGGATCGCGGAGGCGACGGTGCAGTTGCCCGATGTGTCGGTCGTGCAGCCGTTCGAACGGACCTTCTGGTCACGGTTCGACACTGCCCTGGACTTCGGCTACAGCTTGACGCGGACCAACGCGTCGAAACAACTCTCGCTCGGAACGAACCTTTCCTACCGGGACGAGCGTTACGTCGATGTCGCCTTTGCCAACGTGTACAGGAGTTCGCAGGAAAACGCGCCGGAGACCCAGCGGTGGGATGTTGCGAACGACTTCCGGCGCCTCCTGGGCAGCCGCTGGTACGTCAACACCACCCAGGACTTCATGAACTCTGAAGAGCAGGGCCTGGATCTGCGGATGAGCATCGGTGGCGGCGGCGGGCGATACCTGACGCGAACGGCGTCGCAGTATCTGGCGCTTGGGGCGGGCCTGGCGTGGACTAATGAGAGGTACACGGACCCTACGCTTGCCACGAAGGACTCGGCGGAGGCGTACTTCGGCACGGAGTTCATGACCGAGAAGCTGAAGATCACCGATCTCATCACACGGTTCACGTACTATCCCAGCCTGACGATTTCCGATCGGTACCGGTTGTCCTATCGCTTCGACCTGGACTTCAACCTGCCGGGCGACTGGTATTTCCGTTTCGGACTCTTCGACAACTACGACAGCAAGCCGCCGGAGGGATTCTCCTCGAACGACTACGGCTGGTCGAATGCGTTCGGGTTCAAATTCTGAGGCCGGTCGCGCCGTCTCGGAGACGCGCAGATCCCGCTCGACTCGCCCGGGCGCATCACCAGGTGCCACCTCAGAGCACAGCCTGATGGCACTAGTCGGCACGAGGGTGTCCAAGGCGGGCCCGTGTCGGGCTCGAGGCGGTTGACCACATTTTCGTGCTTTGTGTGCAAAATCCGCACTCGCTGCACGAGTCGTCAGAATCGTATTCTTCCGCAACCCCCTCAAGTGAGCGCGTTGCAGGCGGCTGCCAACGCCAGGGTCGAGGCCCGGCCTTTGCTAAACCCCTCATGGCGGGTCCGGTGCCGAGTGCATCGACCCTTACTTTGAGGAGTCCGAAATGATGCGCAGCCACGTTCGAGAGGCACGGGCAGGTGACGAGCGAGGACAGGCGCTGCTCGAAACTGCACTCGTGCTGCCTGTCGTCCTGCTGATCAGCGTCGGCATTTTCGAGTTTGGCCGCGCCTATCAACTGGTCCAGGTGCTGACCAACGCGGCCCGCGAAGGCGCGCGCATTGCGGTCATGTACGGTACGAACGAGGCCGACATCAGGGCCCGGGTCACGGCGTATCTCGACGCAGGCCAGGTTCCTACCAACGGCGGCATGACCATCGACGTTAATCAGAGCGCCACTATCGTCGTGGGCACCGGGACGGCCAGCGCCTCCGTGGTGACGGTGAACTACCCCTACACATTCATGGTGCTGAATCCGGTGGCCAACCTCGTGGTTCACGGCACCACCATGGGGGGTCCGATCACACTGTCGGCATCGGCAGAAATGCGGAACGAGGCAGAGTAGCCATGAGAACTACACTAGTCTCCCGAGCGCGATTTCAACACCTTCGGCGTGACGAGCGGGGAATGTCGTTCGTCTTCGTGAGCATGGGCATGATGGCGTTTGTCTCGGCGGCGATGCTCACCATCGACGTCGGGCAGATCATGACCGCGCGGACGCAGGCGCAGCGATCGGCCGATGCCGGCGCGCTTGCCGGCGCCACCGCGATGGTGTTCAACAGCTTCGACGATCACTCCGACAACGGCCCGGCGAAGAGCAGCGCCGTCAACATTGCGAGGGCCAACCTGGTGATCGATCAGGTGCCATCGGTCAATCCCAGCGATGTGAACTTCATAATGAATCCCGTAACCGGACGGCAAGACATCATCGAAGTGACGGTGTATCGGAACGGTGCGCGGGGCAATCCGGTGCTCAACTTCATCGGACCGATCTTCGGAATGGACACCGCCGACATCTCGGCGACCGCGCGGGCGGCGGCGATCCCCGCCGGCTCGGAGATCTGCGTGCTTCCCTTGACCATTCCCGATCGCTGGATCGAAAACCAGACAGGGCCGTGGACGCCCGACGACACCTTCGACATGTACGCGTCGCAAGGCAACAGGCAGAACGTCGGCGCGCCTCTCGTGCCTGCCGATCGTTACGTTGCCCCAGGGAGTATCGACGCGACCGGCTACCACCCGGTCCGGGACAAGGGCCTGCGCCTCACACTGAAGAACAACAACGAGAACAAGATTGCGCCAGGCATGTACAACGCCTGGGACCTGCCCGGAAGCGTCGGCGGCGACGACTACCGGGAGAACATCATGACCTGCAACGGGAACCTCGTGACAATCGGCGACACGATGTCGCCGGAGAACGGCAACATGGTCGGGACCCACGAAGGAGGGAGTCGAAGAGCTCATGTTGCAGGACCCTGGAGCCCGTTGGGACGATGGCTGCAACTGCGTGGTTGGCAGTCATCCTCGCTTCAAGGGGATCTCCCCTCGCATTCGAATCGTTCCACTGTACGACCCGGAGCTGTACACGGACGGTCAACACACCGGGAAGAGCCAGCCCGAGCTGCGCGTCGTCAATTACCTCGGCTTCTTCATCGAGGAGTTCAACGGGGGTGGAGAGATCATCGGCCGGATCACCTCCATCACGGGCAGGAGAAGTCCGGGCGGCGGCCCCCTGCCGGTCGGCTCGTTCGCTCAGGCGATCGAGCTGGTGAAGTAGCTCGCTTTCCCGCCGGGCCGCGGCGTCATGCCGCGGCCCTTTCTCGCACGCCGACGCACCTCGCCTCCATCCGTCAGGCTTGAATAATCGGTTGACTCGGGGATAGCCAACCGCGCTATTGTTGCGCGCGGCGCGTGGTCATCAGCCTGCGGCCTTCGGCAGAACGGGCGGTCAGGCTGACTGTCCTGTGGGCCTGCTGGTTGCCCGCCACGCCAAGCCGACGTTCACTCGAGTCCTTCAGCGGGAGAGCCACCATGTCATCACCCCGAATCGTCTTGTCGATTCTGCTCGCGGGCGCCACAGCTTCGTTTGCCGGCTGCGCGTCCGGCTCGGGCTCGGCCGACCCCCCGCCCACGTCGACGGGCAACCCGATCACCGGAGAGGGCCTCCCGAACCCGGCACCCAAGGTCACGTCCAACTGGGGACAACTGCCGGCCGGCAGGACGATGGGGACGAGCGCAGGCATGGAGATCGATCCGACCGACGGGCACGTATGGACCTACGAGCGGTGCGGCTCGGGCTCGGCCGGAGGTCCCGGCGTCAACTGCGATAGCAACGTGGTTGCGCCAATCATCAAGTTCGACCGCAATACCGGGGCGGTGCTCGCCAACATCGGAGCCGGCGTGATGGTCACGCCGCACGGCATCCATGTCGACGGGCAGGGGAACGTCTGGGTGACCGACTTCAACGTGAACGAGGCAGGAACCAAGGGCCATCAGGTACACAAGTTCAACCCCAAGGGGGAACTGCTGCTGTCGCTTGGCGTGGCCGGGAAGCCGGGCAACGACGAGACTCACTTCAATCAACCGAACGACGTGATCACGGCGCCCGACGGCAGCATCTTCGTCTCCGATGGCCACAGCGGTCAGGGTATGACCACCGAGCAGGCAATCGAAGATGGGAGAACGAAGAACCTGACCGGCCGCATCATGAAGTTCTCGGCCGACGGCAAGTTCATCACGCAGTGGGGCCGCATCGGCACCCTGCATGGCGAGTTCCGCACGCCGCATGCGATGGCGTTCGACTCGCAGGGGCGCCTCTGGGTTGCAGACAGAGGCAACCACCGCATCGAGATCTTCGATCAAAGCGGGAAGTATCTCGAGTCGCGCTACTCGTACGGACGCATCAGCGGCATTCACATCACCAAGGATGGCAGGGTCTACGCCATCGACTCGGAATCCAGCCCGACCAGCCACCCGAACTGGAGCAATGGCGTTCGCATCGGCCAGGTCGACGCCGATCGGATCGTCGGATTCATTCCGCCCTTCAAGGCGGACACGCGCCCCTACCAGGGCGCAGCGGGCGAGGGTGTCACGGTGGATGCGGACGGCAACGTCTACGCCGCCGAGGGACCGAACTCCATGCGGTTCGCGGGCGGCCCGTTCACGAAGTACTCGGTCAAGTAACGTCGCGACAGCCGGGGACGATGGAAATCCCTCCTAGCGTCCTGCGGCAGGCGCGGACGCCGGCAGATGGAGCTTCGCGACGCCCTGCGCCACCACCGAATCATCGGCGTCGTCCGTGTTCATGAGGATCGCGATCGTGACCCGATCGTCCACGTAGCGCGCGAAGCTGGCAATGAACCCAGGAAGGCCGCCGCCGTGGAATACGGCCCGGTGGCCATCCGCCGATCCGAGGTGCCAGCCGAAACCGTAGGGAGACGAGGTGCCGTCGTTGAGAGTCACTGGCGTCCACATCTGCCGTCGCGTCGGCTCGCCGAGCACCCTGCTGGTGTAGAGCACGGCGTCCCACTTCGCCAGATCGAGGACGGTTGATAGGAAAGCGCCGCTGGGGCGCACCGCCGGCCAGTCCGCGGCGTCGCGCGGTGAATCGTTGTCCGTATAGCCCTTCGCGCGCCTCGGGACGGCCTCCGTCGTGGTCGTGGTACGGGTGTCCAGCATCCCTGCAGGTATGAACACCTTTTCCTCGAGGTACTCACTCCACGGACGTTGTGTGACGACGCGTATGACCTCAGCGAGGGCGTAGTACCCGAGATTCGAGTACTCCCACTTGTCACCGGGAGCAGAATGCAGCGGCTGACTGTAGCTGCTGGAGATGACCTCGGCGTCGGTCTGTATCTTGAACGGGTCGAAGCCGGGCGCCTCGCGGACGAGGCCGGATGTGTGCGTCAGAAGGTGCCGGATGGTGATGGGCGTCCACGCTGCCGGTGTGCCCTGAAGGTACTTGCCGACCGGATCCTCGATGCGAAGGCGTCCTTCCTGGACGAGCAGCATGATCCCGGTCGCGATGAACTGCTTGCTGACCGAACCGATCTTGAACACGGTGTCAGGCGTCACCGCGACGTTGAGCTGACGGTCTGCGAGTCCATAACCAGCTGCCTTGACGATCTTCCCGTCCTTCACCACCACGAGCGACAGCCCCGGGATGTTCTGTCTCTTCATCTCGGACCGGATGAAGTCGTCTGTCCCATCTGACTGCGCAAGGACAAACGGTCCAAGCAGGAGCCAAAGGACGATCAAGACTGTGTGTCGAGGTCGCATGAATATCTCTGTCGTGCGCGAAGAGGTCGCCCCGAGGCTACGGCTCAGTCAGCTGTGCGATTGAGCCGGCCATCGCATTCGAGACGATATAATCCGCAGCGTGCAGATTCGAGTGTTGTCGCGGCTCGAACCCTTCGCCTACGCCGCCCTCCGCATCGTCGCCGGGCTGCTTTTTCTCTGTCATGGTCTGCAGAAGTTCGGCATGCTGGGCGGCCAGCAGGTCGACCTGATGTCGCGACTCGGCCTGGCCGCTGTCATCGAGGTCGTCGGCGGCGCGTTCATGATAGCCGGATTTCTCACCGTGCCTACCGCGTTCATCGCAAGCGGTGAGATGGCGTTTGCCTACTTCCTGGCGCATCAGCCCCGTGGAACCTGGCCTATTCAGAACGGCGGCGAACCGGCAGTCCTTTTCTGTTTCATCTTCCTCTTCATCGCGACGCGCGGCCCTGGGCGATTCAGCATCGACTGACTGCCAGGCAGCGTTCCAGGGTACTGCGTTCGCACGGCCCACCAGGGGACGTGACGGCTTGAACGCTCGCGCTACTTGACCGGATGGACTCTTGTGGCTGTTCCCACCTCGATCCACTCTCCACCCATCCGCACCATGAGCGTGCCGGTCGGCAGTCCCCCGCGGTTGAAGCCCTCGACGCGGAACCCGATATCGGGCCCCGAGAGCATCATTGGCGGCATTCTCATCTGCGCGAGAGTCACGGTCGACGCGAGGCCAGCGGCGACGAACAGTGAGACGACCCACCAGAGCACCAGCGTGCGGCGCATACGTCCTCCCCGAGCCCATCGGACTCTTCAGGTTTGACGATTCAGTCCTGCCGCTGGTCTTGCCTCGTGCGAGGCCCCCCGTCTGGTCGACGTCACGACCACGCGCAAGCTACGAAGGACGCCCAAGGACCAGGGACGAAGGACCGCCCAAGGACTAATGACGAAGGACCAAGGTACTAGTGACCGCAACATCTTCGTCATCTGTCCTTCGTAGACTGGTTCCGGAGGTGACCATGAAGCCAGAAACCCTGGAACTGCCAGCCGAAGCACTGCCCGACGATGAGCTCGTTCGCCCGGAGGACGTTCCATCGGAGGCCAACGACGGGCCGGACGGCGAGGCGCTCGAAGACACCGATGCGCCCGAAGACCCGGGCGATCGCGCGGGGGATCTCTAATCCAAGCGGCCAAGGACCGCCGGGCACCAGGGCCGCGGCTTACACCGAAGTGAAAGCCGCCCTAATTCGACCGGCTTGCTGGCAGCGCGCCGATCTCGACAAGCCCGATCTTGTTGACGCCGCTGTTGGCGGTGGCGATGTTGCCGTCCCTGGTGGCTTCGAAGTGGCGGAGCACTCCGCCGCCGGACGGAATCGCGAACGTCTGGAACTTCTCGGTCCGTGGATCGAAGCGCACCATCGTGTTCGGCCGGACGCCGGACTCGCTGTACCAGACGACGCCCCCGATCTGCGTGATGGCATACGGCTCCGAATCGGGACCGCCTGGCGAGAGCCATTCCTTGACCTGATTGGTCTTCGGATCGAAACGACCCAGCATGCCGCGCGGGAAGTCCGTGTAGTAGATGAGGTCGTCTGGCGTGATCGTCAGCCGCCGCGGCCGTGCATCCGCGTGGGGCAGCGGGAACTCCGTGATCTTCATCGTGGCCGGATCCACCGTGCCGACACGGTTGCCGCGGAAGTCGACATACCACGGCACGCCCGCTGAGTTGAGACGGATGCCGTAGGGGTAAGTGTTGTCGCTCGGCGTCTTCGCAATCAGCATCTCGCCGTTCGCGGTGTTCAGGCGCCCGACGTGACCCGACTGCAGCGTGAAGAAGAGAAGACCGGTGCGCGCGTCGTAGATCGGCGTGTGCGGACCCCGTGTCCCGGGCTGGTTGAGCGGATACTCGCGGACCTGTCCGGTTCGCGGGTCGAGCCTGCCGATGACGCCCTTCTGGATGCCCGTGTACCAGATGTTGCCCTGGCGGTCTTCGGCCAGGCCATGCGGCTGGCTGTTGGCCGGGACGTCAAACTCCCGGATCTGGCCCGTCTTCGGGTCCAGCCGCCCGAGCTTGCTCGCATACTGGCCGGTCCACCAGATTGACCCGTCCGCTGCGGCGTGCGAGTCGTGCGGGCGAGAGCCCAGCGAGGGCGCCAGCCACTCCTTGATCGTGACCGTCGCAGGCCCGGAGATGAGGACTGCCGAAGGCGCATGCTTCACCGGGTAGTGCGTGGCCAGGTAGGACCCAATCGTCTCGAGCTGTGCCGCCGGTAGGACCACCATCGTCGCGATCCGATCCTGCCAGCCTTCCTTGGTGTAGCCCCACGAGCCGGCGATCAGGTTCAGGCCGTGGCAGCGCGTGCACGCCGCTTCGACCTGCTCGCGGCCCGGCCCTTCTGCCAGCTGTACGGCGCCACGGCCGCCAGGGCCACCCTGACGACCGGCTCCGGCCGCGCCTTGCGGTCCTTGCAGCTGTGCGATTGCGGACGCCGAGATCACGAACACGGTAAGCGCGACGACAAGAAAGCCGCGGTGTGTCATAAGGCCTCCAGCACGTTCGAACATCTGTTCCACTGCATCAGGTTGGCGCGCGCGGATAGCTACGGAAGCGCCAGTGCCACCAGAGCACCCGGCTGCTCGCGGCGTGCGCTTCCCGACTGCACGAGGATGTACTGCTTGCCCTCGTGCATGAACGTCATCATCCCGTACTGGCCCGGAATCGGGAGCTCGACCGTCTTGAGGATCTTGCCGGTCTTCTTGTCGCGCGCGTGCAGCACCGGCTTGCCGTTCGCGTTCAACTCGGCGTCGCCCCGCAGGTCCTCGGTGGTCTGCACCAGCAGATCGCCGACGACCATCTGGACCGAATGACCTGTGCCGCCTGTCGCAGAAACATCGACGCCTTTCAAGAGGGGATGGTTGCGAATCCGCTCGGGCGTCTGTCCGACGGGAACATCCCACAGCTTGTTGCCGGTGTTCATGTCGTACGCCGCCAGGCCCTGGTAGAGCGGCTTGTAAACGGGCAGGCCGTCGAGCAGCGGCAGGCGGCCGGTCGCTGGTCCGCCTTGCTTGTACGCCGCCACCGTCGTTCCCGTCGTCGGCGTATGCCGTTCGCGTCCGCGCCAGGCTTCGTCGCTCTTGCCGGCCAGGCCGCGCTCCTCGTCCACGCCGTTCGTGGGCACGAGGAACGACGGCGCAGTGCACGTCCGCTGATGGGACGCGTACATGATGCCCGTGGTGGGGTCGGCCACGGGCGGATGGTAGATGTTGAGTCCGCCCACGCAGCCGACGTTGTTGAGCACGCCGCTCGTGTTCGGCCAGGGGAGAGGCGGCATGTAGAGCCCGCCGACGCGGAACTTGCTCAGTGCCTCGGTCGCCCGGCGCTTCAGATCGGGCGTCCAGTCCATGATGAACTCGTCGGTGATGCCGTTGAGCACAATCCGATCGAGCGGCTCGGGACGCGTGGGGTAGGGCTGTGTCGGCGCGGTGTAGTTGCCCGGCACCTCGGTTTGCACGACCGGCCGTTCTTCTATCGGCCAGATCGGCTCGCCGGTCTCACGATTGAGCGCGAAGATCAGGCCCTGCTTCGTGTTCTGAATCAGCGCGGGAACCCGGCGTCCGTTCACGGTGAGATCCATCAGGATCGGCGCCGTCGGGATGTCGTAGTTCCACTGTTCGCTGTGGTGGACCTGGAAGTGCCACTTGCGTTTGCCCGTCTTCACGTCGAGGGCGAGCACGCTGCCGCCGAAGAGGTTGTGCCCTGGACGGTGGCCGGTGAAGAACTGGTAGGTTGACGCGTTGGTGACGATGAAGACGAGCCCGCGCTGAGGATCGGCGGCCGCCGGCGCCCACGACGACATGTTGCCCGAGTACTTCCACGCGTCGTTCTCCCACGTCTCGTGCCCGACTTCGCCCGGGCGTGGAATCACGTGGAACTTCCAGAGCCGCTTGCCGGTCTTCGCGTCGTAGCCCTGGATGTCCGCCGGCACGTTTTCGATTCGCGTCTGGTCGTAGCTCGGCTCGTGGCCGGCGAGCACCACGACGACGCCGTTGACCACGATGGGCGGCGACGAGCTCGTGATCATGCCGAGCGGCCGCGGAATGCCGTAGTCCGGGTCGTACTTCCCGCCCTTCCACGCCCGCCAGGGCTCCCAGTCGCTCACGAGATCCGGGATCATGTCTACGGCGCCGCTCTTCGGGAAGTCCTTCAGCGGGACGGGCGCGCCCCAGTTGTCGAGCGGCCGGCCGGTTCGGGCATCCAGGGCCCAGAGAAAGAACGCCGGCGTCGAGATGAAGATCACGCCGCGGCCATCCACCTCCGCATAGGCGACACCCTTGCCGAAATCCGTGCGCGGCGAGCGCAGGTAGCGCATCGTGTCGGGCTCGCGGAAGGTCCAGCGTGTCTCGCCGGTGCTGGCGTCGATCGCCACGACCTGCCGCCGCTGCCCGACCACCGTGTACAACATGCCGTTCACGTAGATCGGCGTCGACCGCGACGTGTACTCCATACCAGGGCCGAAGTTGTCGCCTCGAAAGATCCAGGCGACCTTCAGCTTGTCGAAGTTGGACGCGTTGATTTGGTCGAGCTGCGACGATCGGGTGTGGCCCGCGTCGCCGCCCAGGTAGCGCCACGATCCGTCTTCGGTTCCCGTCAACTGCGCCAGCCCCGAGGGCGGGGCAGCCAGCAGGGCCGCGAGCGTCAGAATTCCACAGCGCGATCGCGTTCGTGTCATGGGTCCGGTTCCTCGGCGCAGGCGGCGCGGCTACTTGCGGACGAACTTGTGAAGCGCGGGCTTGATCGTGTCGGCCACCCAGATCTCCCCGCCAGGACCGATCGTCATATAGTGCGCCTCGCCGAACTCGCCCAGCCCCTTCCCGGGCTGGCCCGTTGCGGCGATCGCCTTGCCGTTCGCGTCGAGCTTGAGGATCTGGCCGGCGAACCCACTCACGAGATAGAACGTCCCGTCCCGGTCGATGAACAGACCGCAGGGGAGCCCGGCGAACTTCCACTCCTTGATGTAGGTGCCTTCAGCGTCGAAGATCTGGACGCGCCGGTTCTGCCGGTCAGCGACGTAGAGCAAGCCCTTGGCATCCACCACGACCGAGTGGGAGGTGTCGAACTTGCCTGGCGCAGTTCCCGGGCCGCCCCACGACTTGAGGAGCTTGCCCGTCGCATCGAACTTCAGCATCCGCGGCTCGCCGCGCCCGTGCCCCTGGAGGAGATAGATTTCGCCGGCGGCGCCGAATGCCAGGTCAGTCGGCTCGTTCAGCAGGCGCGCGTTTGCGGCTTCGCTCCATTCGCCAGGCTGACCCTTGACGCCGAGCGTCATCAGCACCTTGCCGTTCGCGTCCATCTTCGTGACGGTGTGTCCGTTCACGTCCGTCACCCACAGGTTGCCGGCCTTGTCGATCCGGAAGCCGTGCGGCCGGACGTAGGTGCCTTCACCGATTTTCCGGACGAAGGTCCCGTCCTTGTCGAACTCGAGCAGCGGGAACGGCCCGCGGTTGAACACAATCAGGTGCCCGGCCGCCGTCATCGCGACACCAGACGGCGCACCCATCGTGATGCCGTCGGGCAGCTTCACAGCGTTCGCGACGGGCACATAGCCCAGATCGGGTGCCTTCTCCATCTGCGCGGGATCGGGCGCGGCAAGAGCCTGCAGCAGCAGGGCGATGACTGCCATTCGCATTGTTCTTTACCCCTTCGATCCGCTAAGCCGAATACCGGACCCAGAACAGGAAACCACTGAGGATCAGCGAGAAGACGCCGGCCACCTGAAAGTGCCAGGCGCGCTCCGGAGAGATGCGCGCCATGATGCGCAGCGCGACCCCGGGCGCAACGAAACGTATGGTGGCTTTGACGACCTGTGCCCATCCAATCAGCGTCAGCACCACGGCCGGACCTTCCCACACGTTGTGAAACGCGACGATGACGGCGCCGAAGTGCAGCACGATGAAGCCTTCGAGGAACGCCCCGGGAGCACCCCGCGCACCGAGATCCTGAAAGAACGCGACCCAGGCCCCTGGCCGCAGCAGGTGCGACACTCCGATGACGAGAAACGAGACCGCCGCGTAGACCTGGACGGCCTGGATCATCTCGTCATTCCTCGAGGACGCTATTCGAGCCTCAGTGCCCAGCGAATCCCACCGGTGATGTGCGCACGAAACACGGGATCGTTGGACCAGATGTCCGCGCGGTGGCCGAGCGCCGTGTAGAACACGCGGCCCTGGCCAAAGCTCCGCTCCCAGGCCTGCGGATAGTCGCCGCCCTTGACCACCTCCGGCAGGTTGCTGATGTCGGTCCGTTCGGTGTCGATGCTCAGGAGCACGTGCACACGGTCGCGTGTGAAGCCCATCGGGATTTTGAAGTTGCCGGGGCTGCTCACGTTGTCCTTTGGACGTGCCTCGTTCCAGGGCTCCTTGGCGAAGTGGTAGAACTCGTCGACCACCGGCCACGTGAGCCCGCCGAGCATCTTCGTCGCGGGGTGGTTGGGATCCTCGACCTTCAGCACCGCGATCGCACCCTGCCGCATCGACCGGCGGTAGTAGGCGCCGAGCATCTCACCGTACGGCGGGTAGTCGTAGAAGGTGACCGTCGCGCAGTGCGCCCCGATGAGCGCCTTGCCGCCCCGCACGAAGTCCACCATCGCTTTCTTCTGCGCCTCGGTGAACGGCGGGTTGCCGTTGGTCATCATCATCAACCCGTCGAACTGGTTGAGGTACTCCGGCGTGAAGTACGACAGGTCGACCTTGTCGGCGCCCTCGAGCGACTTGGGCCGTCCGGGACCGATCGTCACGTCGAACCCGCCGGCCTTGCCCAGTTCGGTGACCGCCAGTTCGGCAGGATCGAGGCTCTGGTGGTAGGCAACGCCGGGATAGGTGAGGAAGAGCAGTTTCTTGCGTGGCCCCGTCTGCGCCGCCTGGCCGCCGGCAGTGGCGGCGGTCGAATACACGCAGAGTCCCACGACGAACGCCAGCAGGCCGAGACGAATGATGTGTCTGCGCATGCGCGGAATCATATACTCACGCCTGCAAACCGAGGTGCTGAATATGTCGAATGTGCATCGCCCCTGGCTGACGGCCGTACTGGCCGCCATTACACTCAGCGGTTCTCTCACCTTCAGCCAATCCCTCCCCAATCCTTATCGCGCCGTTGACGGCTGGGCAAAGCTCCCGGCCGGCCGCCAGATGGGCGCCGTCGGTGATGTCGAGGTGGATCGGGACGGCCGCCACATCTGGGCTGTCGTCCGGTGCGACGCCACAGCCCCCGATCGGTTCGGGAACGAGTGCCTCGATTCCAATCTCGACTCGATCATCAAGTTCGCGCCGGACGGGTCGGTGGTCCGAAGCTTCGGCGGCGGCATGTTCATCTGGCCACACGGAATAGATGTCGACCCGGACGGGAACCTGTGGGTGACCGACGCGGTAAGCCCGCAGCGCACGCCGGCGGGGAAGCGCGGGCACCAGGTCGTCAAGTTCAGCCCCGAGGGCAAGGTCCTGATGACGCTCGGGACTCCGGGCGTATCCGGCGGCGGCACCACGCACTTCAATGCGCCGAGCGACGTGGTCGTCGCGCCGAACGGCGACGTGTTCGTCGCCGATGGCCACGGTCTCGACGGCAACAACCGCGTGGTGAAGTTCTCGAAGGAAGGGAAGTTCCTGAAAGAATGGGGCAAGACCGGCTACGCCCCCGGCGAGTTCCGGACGCTCCACGCCATCGCGATGGATTCCCGCGGCCGCATCTTCGTCGGCGATCGCTCGAACAACCGGATTCAGCTCTTCGATCAGGAAGGCAAGTTCCTCACGATGTGGACGCAGTTCGGGCGGCCGAGCGGCATCTTCTTCGACGAGCGCGACCGGATCTACGTGGCCGACTCGGAGTCCGACGACGTGCAGAACCCGGGGTGGGAGATGGGCATCCGGATCGGCGACGCGAAGACCGGGTGGATCTCCGAGTTCATCATGTATCTGTGGGGTGATCCTCGGTCAACGGCGGGAGACGGCGCTGAGTTCGTCGCCGTGGATCGCGAAGGCAATCTCTACGGCGGCGAACCCAGCCCGAGGAAGCTGCAGAAGTACGTTCGGGTACGACCCTAGTCGCGCGAGCCCTTCTTCGCGCGCTCGGAATCGAGGAGCCGCTCGCCCTTCATGATGCCGTGCATCGCGTAGTTGCCTTCGTGGCACGCGTACTCATACATCGGCTCGTCGGTTGCGAGCCAGGTGTACTCGCCGCTCCACGGCCGCGCCCACGTTGCCGGATCGTCGATCGTGAACTGATAGAGGATCGTGTCCTTGTCGGTGCGCGTCAGGCGCTCGGTGACCTTCAACTCCTGTGACGAGCCCCGGAACCTCGTCTTGTTGGTGAAGTTGGTCGTCTCGATGACCAGCGTGTCGCCCTCCCACCAGCCGATCGAGTCGCCCATCCATTTGCGGATGGACGTGGGCAGATGCTTCGCGTTCATGCGGACGATGCGCGCGTCGTGCACCATCTCGATCTGGATGAGGATCGCGTCCGGTGTCTGCACGATCTGCTTCAGGTTGTTGTAGAAGTAGTTCGGCATGGTCGGCGGTCCCGAGGTGGAGCCGAAGCCGAGGATGCAGCGCTCGCCGAGCGGCCGGAATTCGACGTTGTCGTACGCCCCTGCCGCGGCGGTCACGACGCTTTCGGCCGCGTCTGACGATGGGGCGACCGTCCCGCGCGCGCCGCTGTTCCGCTTCTGTGCGGCGGCCGTTTGCGCCGGCACTTTGCCGTCGGCCGGATCGACGATGAGCGAACTTCGGAACTGGCCGTCGATCTGCACGACGCGCTGTCCGCGGTCGATCCAGAAGTTGTTGTAGCCGCCAACGTTGCCGCCCTGCACCGGCGCGGCGCGGTTCGGGTCGCTGTTCTGCGCGCGCGATTCAACGCGCTGCGATTCGCCACCGCTGATCCGCCGCGCTTCGGCCTCGGTCAGAATCAGGCGTCCCTTGAGGTCGTCCGGCCGCTCGATGGGCGTCAGTGTTGCGGCGTTGAATGTGCCCTGCAGGTCCGGCTTGCCGTCGGGTGTTCGAGGAACCTGCGCCCAGGGTTTGGGTTTGGTCAGGCCGCCCGCAGGCTGCTGTCCCGAACCAGACACAGTAAGGAGGACGAGGGAACCAGCGACCGCGGCGAGGAATCCCAACGCATGAGCGGAGGGGTGACGCATTGCGCCTCCTGTATTAAACGAGTCTGAGACACCAGGGCCGACGAAGCGACTGGGGAGGTAATACACCTGCCCATGAGGTGAAGTCAATGCCCGTATGTGGTTAGGGCTGTACAAGAAACGGGCCGGGTCCCCATTGGGAGCCCGGCCCGGTTTCCGTCCCGAAATGGTGGGCCGTTAGGGGAGCGCGAGCGCCGTGTAGCCGCCCTGGACCGGGAGCATCACGTACTGCTTGCCCTGGTGCATGTAGGTCATCAGCCCGTAACCGCCCATTTCCGGCGTCGCCACGGCACCGACGCGCTTGCCGGTCTTCTTGTCGATGCCGAAGAGCATCGGCTTGCTGTCGGCCGACGAGCCCGTCGCAAAGAGCAGGGTGGAAGTGGCCATCATGGCCGCATGGCCGCTGCGGCCCCAGTTGGTGTCCACGTTCACGCCCTTGAGCAGCGGGTTGTTGCGGAAGGCGTCCTGCTGCTCCTGCGACATGTCACCGTGCGGAATCATCCACAGATGTTCGCCCGTGTTCACGTCGATGGCCGTGATCCGGCCGACGGGTCCCTTGAAGAGGCCCGGGATGCCGGCGAGCGGGCTGCCGGGGCCGAAGCCCGCGCCGCCGCGGCCTCCCGGTCCTGCCCCACGCCCGGCCGGTGCGGCGCCGCGACCCTCGGCCGCGCCACCACGGCCCGCAGCCCCTGGGGGCACCGCGGAGCCGCGTGCCCACGGCACAACGGTCGTGCCGGTCATCCGGTCGTTGTCACGTTCGCTCGCCGGGCCAAGCATCACCGCGCCGCACCCGCTGTGCGACGTGATGAAGATGATCCCCGCCGTCGGATCGGCCGCCGGTGGCCCCGTAATGTTCACGCCGCCGGTGTCGCCGGGGCAGATGCGCGCCGGGGCCGGCGCCCTCCGCGTTGCCGCGGTGCGTCGGCGGGTTGAAGAGTGGCGCGAGCTGGTTCGCGGCCTTCGCCGCCTCGAGCGCCAGCCGCTTGATCTCCGGCGTGTAGTCGATCAGGTGCTCTTCGGTGCGCCCCTGCAGGTCGTACGGCGCCGGCCTGGTCGGGTGCGGCTGCGTGGCCGCCAGCTTCTCGCCCGGCACTTTCGATTGCGGCGCCGGCTTCTCGACGATCGGCCAGATGGGTTCGCCGGTCTGCCGGTTGAACGAATAGAGGTACGCCTGCTTCGTGGCCTGGAACACTCCCGGGACGCGGCGACCGTTGACGTTCACGTCGAGGAGGATGGGCGCCGTGGGCGTGTCGTAGTTCCAGATGTCGTGCTTGACCATCTGGAAGTGCCAGACGCGCTTGCCGGTCTTGACGTCCAGCGCAATCAGGCTGGTGCCAAACAGGTTGTCGCCCGGGCGGAACCCGCCGTAGAAGTCCATCGTCGCGCCGTTGGTCGGGATGTAGACCAGCCCGCGTTCCGGGTCGGCCGCCATCGGCGCCCAGGACGAGATGTCGCCGGTCCACTGCCACGCGTCGTTCTCCCACGTGTTGTGCCCGAACTCGCCGGGCCGCGGAATCACGTGGAACTTCCACAGGTACTTGCCGGTCTTTGCGTCATAGCCGAGGATGTCGCCCGGCACGTTCTCACGCCGCGTCTGGTTGTAGCCCTGTTCGGCGGAGTTGCCGACGACGACCACGTCGTTGACGACGATCGGCGGCGAGGAACTCGTGATGTAGCCGATCGACAGCGGCATCCCGATGTTCGGGTTGTAAGGCTGCTTCAGCTTGGCCCAGGGCTCCCAGTCGGCGATGAGATCCTTGACGAGGTCCACCGAGCCGGTCTTCGGGAAGCCCGTGATGGGCACCGAGCCGCCCCAGTTGGCGAGCGGCTGGCCCGTCCGCGCGTCGAGCGCGTGCAGGAAGAAGGCGGGCGTCGTGATGAACACCACGCCGCGGCCGTTGATGCGCGCGTAGGCCACGCCCTTGCCGTGGTTGGCGCGCATCGAGGTACTCGAGGCGGCCCGTCGTCGGCTCCTGGAACGTCCAGAGCGTCTTGCCCGAGGCCGGGTCGAGCGACACGACGGTCCGCTTCGGGCCGGACGTCGTGATGAGCATGCCGTCCACGTAAATCGGCAGCGACCGCGCGTTCACCTCGCCGCCGAGATTCACGCCCGCATCCTTCACGCCGCGCCATTCCCAGGCGACCTTCAGGTTGTTGAAGTTGGACGCGTTGATCTGGTCTAGCGGTGAATACCGGGCGCCGTTGTTGCCACCGGTGATGTTCGGCCATTCACCCGCTTGCTGCGCGATGCCGCCAGTGGTGATGACGGCGACGGCCGCCGCAGCAAGAGTGGCTCGGACCGCAAGCGGCCCCGAGCGAAACGAAAATCCGCGCATCATTGATCCTCTTTAGTCCTTGTCGGCAGGGACGATAGCGTCGAAAAGGATGTGACGGTTTGGCCACCCGTGTCAACTCCGGGCCTGCCGGGTTGCACGGCGGGGACGGCTGATGTTACAAGCACAAGGTTCATGGCGAAACAGCAGAAGCGCGGACCGGCCCCGGCGCCCAGGGCGGCAGCTGCGCCGCAAGGCAATGCGGTACTGCTCGCCGTGCCGTTCGGCCTGACGGCCGCGCTCTTCCTGCTGTCGCTCCTGCCTCGCGTCCAGACCAACGTTGTCCTGGTCAGGTCCTTCTGGGGCGCCGTCGTGACCCTGCTTGCCTGGCTGGCAGTGCTCTGGCTCCGTGGCGTGAGGCCGTCAATCGTCCTGGCGCCGCCCAGGCCGCAGCACTACGTGCAGGCGATGTGTCACATGTCGGTCTACACGTACTGGGGCTGGTACTGGGCGCCCGTGCCCAACTACGTCTGGCTGCTGGTCGCGCAGCTCGTGTTCGCCTACGCCTTCGACATGCTGCTCTCGTGGTCGCGCCGCGGCAGCGTATGCCCTGGGCTTCGGGCCGCTGCCCATCGTGTTCAGCACGAACCTGTTCCTGTGGTTCAGGGACGACTGGTTCTACCTGCAGTTCCTGCTCGTGGCGGCGGGTTTCCTCGGCAAGGAGTTCGTGCGCTGGGAGCGCGACGGGAAGAGCGTCCACATCTTCAACCCCTCGGCGTTCAGCCTCGCGCTGTTCTCCGTGGTGTTGATCGCGACCGGCACCACCAGCATCACCTGGGGCCCGGAGATCGCGTCGACGCTCAGCCTCGCCCCGTACATCTACGTGTTCCTCTTCCTCGTCGGACTGGTCGTGATGTACTTCTTCTCGATCACGCCGGTGGCCGCGTCCGCGGCCGCGACGCTCTTCGGGCTGAGCGCGCTGTACTGGGCGCTGACCGGGACACCGTACTTCCTCGATTCGGAGATTCCGACGGCCGTGTTCCTGGGTTTGCACCTGCTCGTCACGGATCCGTCCACGTCGCCGCGCACACCGCTCGGCCGGACGATCTTCGGCATCCTCTATGGGCTCGGTGTCTTCGGCCTGTACGCGCTGCTCGGCGCGATGGGCGCTCCCACGTTCTACGACAAGCTGCTGTGCGTGCCGCTCCTGAACCTGTCGGTGCCGGCGATCGATCGCGCCGTCCGGGCGCTTGGCGACCGTCCGTGGATTACGGCACTGAAGCTGGACGGTCCGCTGGGCCGGCACAACCTGGCGCACATGGCCGTGTGGATCGGGTTCTTCGGCGTGATGACCGTGGTTGGCTCGACCGATGGCATGCACCCCGGCGACCGGGTCCCGTTCTGGCAGCAGGCCTGCGCCGAGGGGCGCCGCGGCGCATGCGGCCGGCTGTTGCAGGTCGAAACCTCTTATTGCACCGACAACGCGGGCTGGGCCTGCAACGAGTTGGGCACCCATTACGCTCAGGGCCGGCTTGTGAACAGTGATCCCGAGCGCGCACTGGCCTATTTCTCGCGCGCATGCGAGCTGCGGTTTCAGGCCGGGTGCGTGAACCTGCTGGACGCCCGCACGATCAGCGAGGCGCCGCCTCGTGCGTTCGATCTGCGGTTGCTGCTCCGGCAGGCAGGCCCCAACCTGATCGATATGCCCGAGCCCGAGCTCTACGCTCGCGCATGCACGCACGGCTGGGCGTTCGCCTGCGACAGGCCCGTCTCACAGTGAGGTTCAAGGTTCAGGGTTCAAGGTTCAGGGTGAGGGTGCGGGTGCCACTCGTCGTGGCCTTGTTCGTCGTGCCGCTTTTTTTCGTGCCCTCCCGCGCGCAGACGGCGCCGGAGGCGGGGCTGTCGGGCTTCGTCGAGGTACCCGCGGGCCCAATCACGATGGGAACCGATCCCGCCGATCCGCTCGGCTACGAGAACGAACGGTGGTCTCCGGCGGGCGGCACTGGCAGCGTCGAGGTCGCGGCATTCTTCATCAGCCAGCACGAAGTGACGGTGGGTGAGTTCCGCACGTTCGTCGAGGCGACGTCGTTCAGAGCGGACCCGCAGGCGCTCGCCGGGCCGGCCGACCATCCCGTGACATTTGTCTCGTGGACCGATGCGCTGGCCTACTGCCGGTGGCTCGAAGGCGTGCTCAAGACGCGCCCGGCTACGCCCGCTCGGCTCCAGCAGGCACTGAAGGACGGCTGGCGCGTGAGCCTGCCTACCGAGGCCGAGTGGGAAAAAGCCGCACGTGGCAGCGATCGGCGCACTTTTCCGTGGGGCAACGAACCACGGAAGGATCGCGCGAACTACGAGACGACCGCCACGACGCCCGTCGGCCGCTTTCCCTGTCCGGAGTGCCCGTTCGGCCTCGACGACATGGCGGGCAACGTCTGGGAGTGGACGCGGAGCCCGTATCAGCCCTATCCGTACACCACGGCCGACGACCGAGACAATCTGGGGGTTGATGCGCTGTGGGTGATCCGCGGCGGCCACTTTGCCGATCCCGCGCGCCTCGTCCGCGCCGCCGCCCGCGGCGCCGCCGATCCGGGCGCGAGGCGCGCGTTCATCGGGTTCCGAATCGCCATTTCGCGTTTCTAACCCCGACGTCGAATCCCGCAGCTTTCTTCGACACGCCGTTCGCCGGAGGGTGGCCGAGGGCAGCCGTCCCTGTCGACGGCGCGGGGATCCTCCGCTCGCGGTATGTCGGGGAAATGCGGCAGGTCCGGCGATCGTCCCGGACCAGCCGCGGATTTCTGGCGCTACGCGTCGGTTCCCCGACTGACGCTCGCGACGCGCCGCTCCAAGGGCCGCCGCCCTCGGCCACCCTCCGGCGATTTGCGAATCGCTCGCCCCAGCCCGCCGTTCCTGCCCCACCCGCCCTGCCTGCCCGGATTTATCTCCCGGACGCGCGGAAGAGATCGTCGGCGGACTGGAGAACGATGCGGCGGAGCCGCACGGGGTAGTCAGGGTGGGCGCCGAGGAACTGACGCACGGTGTCGGCGGCCACTCTGGAGCGGTGGCCGTGCAGCGTGGCATCGAGCCAGTTCTTCGGAAAGAAGATGTCGCCGGTCTGCCGGATCTCGACGAGCAGATCGAGCGCAGGGCGCAGGTGCTTCTCGGCGCTTGCGGCGCGAAGCGGATGGTTCAGGTAATTCAATCCCTCGACCACCCACGGCTCGCGCGTGCGGTTCTTTGCATCCCTCAGGCTCGCGAAGAATGCGTCACGCTCGCCTTCGTCGGCAGACAGCGCCGGTATCACGAACTCGAACCGCGCCTTGCGGTCCGGATTGGCGAAGCGGTTGCGTTGCTCGGCGAGAATCGCTCCTGCCTCGGGGATGCCGCGCACCGCGAGATCGAGGGCCATCCCGGCCTCGTCCGGCTCGGCGAGCGTGAGGCCGGCGATTCGATCCTGCCGGCGCCAGATCCGGGCGAGGAGGGCCAGCCCCTCGGAGGTCGTGACCGTCGATCGGAAGGCTGAGAAGTAGGTCGCCTTGAGGCTCGTAGACGCACTGCTCCTGCGGAAGCCCGCGGTGAGCGCGCCTTCGACGCGCGAGGCCTGCGCCGCACGCTCGCTCGGCGGGAGGAAGCGCCAGAAGAGCGCTTCGAGGTAACCCGTGATGAGCTGCACGTTCTGCTCGGTGTTCTCGAGCGGCAGGCCGCGAACGGCGAGGTCCAGCAATGCGGCCGGCGCCACGCGGCCCTCGAGCATCTCGTCCCAGAGCGTGACCCATGCCGCGCCGCGGGCTACCGGGTCGGTCAACTCGGGCAGACGCAACACCAGGTACGACCGGGTGGCATCGTCGAGCCTGAAGCCGCCGTAAGCCAGGCCGGCGCCCGAGGGCAGGACGAAGCGCGGAATCGGCAGGCCGGCGGCTGCCGGGACGTCGGTCCGCTCCTGCTCCAGTTCAACCGGCATCGGGACGCCGCCGCCCGGCGTGCCGACAAGCGCCGAGATCTGCTGCGTCCAGCGGAGGGCGCGCGGCGCCTGCGGGTCGCTCTGGACGAATGTCAGGCGGCCGACGCGGCCTTCCGGAGTGGCGGATATTTCGGTCGTGATCTGCGGCCGGCCGGCCTCCTCGACCCAGGTCCGGCTCCACGCCGCCAGATCGCGATCGGTTCGCTCGTCGAGCACCGTGATGAGATCGCGCCACGTCGCGTTGCCGAAGGCGAAACGCTCGAGGTACACGCGGAGACCGGCCCGCAGCGCATCCGGCCCCACCAGCAGCTCGAGCTGCCGCATCACGATCGGCGCCTTCTGGTAGATGATGGCGCCGTACAGGCTGCCCGCCTCGTTGAGATTCTCGAGCTCCTGACGGATGGCATGCGTGCCCGCCGTGCGATCCACCGAGTACGCGCCGGGGTAGTGCGCAGTCAGGAAGCGCAGCTCGTGGTTCACCCGCGGAAATGCCGGGTTCACGATCTTTGCCGCCATGAAATTGGCGAACACTTCCTTCATCCACACGTCGTTGAACCACTGCATCGTCACCAGATCGCCGAACCACATGTGCGAGGTTTCATGAGCGATGAGGCTCGCGCGGCCGAGCATCTGGTTCTCGGTCGCGCTCTCGTCGAGCAGGATCGAGTTGGCGTTGTAGAAAATCGCTCCCGCGTGCTCCATCCCGCCGAACTGGAATGCGGGCGCGAGGAGGAAGTCGAACTTGCCGAAACGATACGGGATGCCGGTGTACTCCTCGAGCCACGCCAGCGCCGACGCGTGCAGATCGAACACGGTGTCGCGGTTGCGCGCCACCTTCTTTTCGTCGGTCTCCCTGTGGAGCATGCGGTACGTGCGGCCGTTTCGTTCTGCGGCTTCGACCTGGAACGAGCCGGCGGCAAACGCGAAGAGGTAGGTCGGCAGCGGCTGGGTTTCGGCGTACTGAATCTGGAGCCGCGTGCCCTGAACCTCGCGTGAGAGCTCGGCGCCGTTGGCGACCGTCTGCCAGCGTGCCGGCACGGTGAGCGCCAGCGTGTAGCGCGCCTTGAGGTCCGGCTGATCGAAGCAGGGGAACGCCAGGTGCGCGCGCGCCGGCACGAACAGCGAGTACATGAACTCGGGGTTGCGGTTGAGCGGAGCGTCGCCTGCGCGGAACACGATGGCCACGACGTGTTCGGACCCGGGCGGCGCCGTGAGCGCGGCCGGTGGAATCACGATGTGGCCGTTGACGGTCCGGACCGCGGTCTCGGCCCCGTTCACAGTGACCGACGTGAGATGCGACTCGCCTGGCGCGAAGTCCAGCACCACCGGGGCGGCAGTGCCGGTGAGCGTGAAGCGGATCGTCGCGCGCCCGTCGATTGGCTCGCCGGGCGCGCCCGGGATGTCGAACGCCAGGTCGTACTTCAGGTTGCCGATGGTCTTCGCCCGCTCGGCGGCGAGCGCCTGAGAGATCCCGGGTTCGGGATCAGGTGCGGGCGGCTGCGCGGGGCTGCAGGCGGAGGTGGCAATCATGGTGGCCACCCAGAATGCCGCAAGGCCGATGCGCATGGGCAGCAACCGCAGCGGCTACGCCTTGGGCGGAGCCGTCTGGTTGAGCAGCTCCCTGATGCCGCCGATCGACGCGAGCACACCGCTCGCCTCGTAGGGCATGAACACGAGCTTGTCGGCATCGGTGGCGATGTTGTTGAGCGACTCGATATAGCGCTGCGCGATCAGGTACTGCGCCGGGCTCGTGCCGGCCCCGATGGCGCGGGCGACGACCTCGAGCGCCTGGGCTTCGGCCTGCGCGATCCGGAGCCGGGCCTCCGCCTGTCCCTCAGCCGCCAGGATCGCCGCCTGCTTGGCCCCTTCCGCATTCACAATCGCCGACTGCTTGCCGCCTTCCGCGCGGAGAATCGCCGACGATTTCTCGCCTTCGGCCGTCGTGACCACGGCGCGGCGCGAGCGCTCGGCCGTCATCTGCTTCTCCATGGTCAGCCGGATCTCTTCGGGCGGGTTGATGTTCTTGAGCTCGATGCGCATCACCTTGACGCCCCACTGCTGCGTGGCGCTGTCGAGCGCGGCGCGGAGCTGCGCGTTGATGGTGTCGCGCGAGGACAGGGTGTGGTCGAGATCGAGCTGGCCGACCACGTTCCTCAGCGCCGAGAGGGTGAGCTGCTCGATGCCCCAGCGCAGGTTCTGGATTTCGTAGGTCGCCCGGACCGGGTCGACGATGACGAAGTAGATGACGGCATCGACTTCCATCGTGACGTTGTCGCGCGTGATGACCGGCTGCGGCTCGATCTTGGTGATCTGCTCGCGCATGTCGATCGTGTCGCGGACCGAGTCGAGGAACGGGAAGATGGTATTGAGGCCCGCCTCGGCGGTGCGGTGGTATTTCCCAAGCCGCTCGATGAGCTTTACCTGCTTCTGCGGAACGATCTTGATCGCCTTCATCAGGACGATCAGGAGGAACAGCGCGATACCGAAGAGCGTGTACATCGGGATCATGCGGGCGTGACCTCCAGGACGATGCCGTCGGCGCGCAGTACGCGAACGCGGGTGCCGGCGGTGACCGGCGTGGCGGACCGCGCCGCCCAGTCTTCGCCGCCGACGTTGACGCGGCCCGCGCCCACCGTGGCTTCGATGTCGTGCGTGACGATCCCCTCACGGCCGACGAGCGAGGCGGTGCGGGAGGGGACACCGGGGGCGTCCAGCTGCTTCATCATGCGGGGCCGCAGCAACAGCAGCGAGGCGGCGAGCACCACGATGAAGACCGTCAGCTGCACCGAGAGCCCGAAGCCCAGGAAGGCGACGAGAGCCGTGGGGATGGCGGCCAGCGTGACGAACATCACGCCGAAGTGGGGGACCGAGACTTCGACGATCGCACTGACGAGCGCGACCGTGATCCACGCGACCGTCCACGAGTCGATGCCGAACATGGAGGAGATTATAAGGGTTCGTACCCCTTCTTACTGCTTTACTGCGGGAAGAGCGCACGGCCGGCGCGCATTCCCGGCCAGGGGATGCCGGCGAGCATCAGGACCATCGACAACGTGAAGCACATGAGCATCCGCTTCCGCCTCGACTCGGGCGTCCGCGCCTTCCGCGCCAGGATGCGTCCGAGGTGCGCCATCACAATCGCCAGGAGCATCAGGCTGATGTGCTCGACGGCCCAGAAGCGGGCCACCGGGTCGCGCATGGCGGCGCCGAAGTCGCCGAAGATCGCAGCCGTCGTCGGGCTGAGGGCGAGGTACAGGGCCAGCCCGAACAGCAGCTGGATGTCCATCACGATCATGAAGAGCAGGCCCCACCGATCGGCCTTGCCGGACGCACCGCTGGTGAATGCCGTGAAGGTCGCCAGGAGACCCGCGATGAGCGCGGCCCACCGGAGCCACGAGTGAGCGTCGAGCGCGAAATCGAACATGCGTTGAAGGTATCACAGAGGTCGCGCGATTCCGGGTGCGGCTGCACACTGCTTCAACGCGTCTTGAGGCGTATACTCCCGGCATGAAACGCCCCCTCTTGCTCCTGTTCGTCGCGCTCCTGGCTGTGTCCCCGGCCGGCGCCGAGGTCCTAAGGGTCGACGTCGTCCGGCGGGCGCCGATCGAGGGCTCGGGCTACGAGAAGATCGTCGGCACGGCCCATTTCTCGCTCGATCCGGCACACCCCAGGAACCGCGCCGTCGTCGATCTGGATAAGGCGCCGACCGGTTCGAACGGCAAGGTCACTTTCTCCACCGACATTTACATCCTGAGGCCGTTGGCGAGCTCGCCCGGCAACGGCGTGGCGCTGGTCGATGTGGTGAACCGTGGCCGGAAGATGATCATGACCGGGTTCAATCGGGGCGGGACGCAGGATCCGCAAACGCAAGCGGATCTGGGCGACGGCTTCCTCATGCGCCACGGTTTCACGCTGGTCTGGGTCGGCTGGCAGTTCGACGTCAGGCGCCAGAACGACCTGATGTCGATCGACGTCCCCTCTGCGCCTGGCGCGGGCCAGAGAGTCCAGGCCGTGTTCGTGCCAAACGACCGGTCGCCGGACATCACGGTTGCCGATCTGGCGGGGTATTCGGCGGAGGAGAGCACAGCGGCGCTGACGGTCAGGGATGGCCCGTTCGGCCGGGCCGAGACCCTGCCGCGCGAACGGTGGCGATTAAACGGGAACGTCGTCTCCATTCCCGGCGGGTTCGAGCCGGGACGGACCTACGAGGTGTCGTTCCGCGCTACCAGTGCGCCGGTTGCCGGGCTCGGCCTGGTTGCCCTGCGCGACGTCACCTCGTGGCTCAAGTACCCATCGGCCACAGGCACGGCAGCGGCGGTGCGCCATGCGATCGCGTTCGGATCGTCGCAGAGCGGCCGGTTCCTGCGGACGTTCCTGTACGACGGATTCAACGCCGACGAGCGGGATCGGCTCGTCTTCGACGGCGTGATGGCTCATATCGCGGGCGCCGGGCGCCTCAGCCTGAACTCGCGTGGCGCAACCCCCAACGCGCTCAGCATGTTCGAGGCGACCACGTTTCCCTACGCGGATCAGGCGCTGCGGGATCCCATCAGCGGACGCGTCGAGGGGCTGCTCGACAACGACCGGGCCAGGCGGCATCAGCCGAAGGTCATGTACACGAACAGCGCGGTTGAATACTGGGGCGGGGGCCGGGCGGCCGCGCTCGTCCACACGTCGCCCGACGGCAAGACCGACCTGACGCTGCCGGCCAACGTGCGCGCGTACTTCCTGACCGGCGCGCAGCATTCGCCAGGGCGCTTCCCCCCGCGTGTTGCACAGGGCCAGCAGCCGGACAACCCGCTCGAATACTGGTGGACCCTCCGCGCGCTCCTCCTGGCCATGGACCGCTGGGTCCGGGAGGACGAGGCGCCGCCGGCCAGCCAGTACCCGCGCCTGGCAGACGGCACGCTCGTGCCGGCCGCGACCGTGCCGTTCCCGAAAATTCCTGGCGTTCAGGCTCCGCACGGAATCCCCGCCGGACGGCAGGGCCATGTGCCGGTGCCGTTCCTGGTGAGCCAGGTCGATGGCGACGGGAACGAACGGGCGGGAGTCAGGGTGCCCGAGCTCGCCGTCCCCATGGCGACCTATACCGGCTGGAACTTCCGCAAGGCGGACACGGGCGGCTCCGATCAGCTCGTGAACCTGGCCGGATCGTTCATCCCCTTTGCCCGGACCCGGGCGGATCGCGACAAGACCGGCGATCCGCGGCCCTCGATCGCCGAGCGCTATTCGTCGCGCGACGAGTACATGCGGAAGGTGGAGCAGGCCGCAGACGCCCTCGTTCGCGGGGGGTATCTGCTGGCCGATGATGTCGCCACGGTCGTGGAGCGCGCGGGCCAGCAGTGGGGGCTATAGTACGGATTTATTGAACCAAGGAAGTGTATAAGCGTAATTTATAGTCACGTAAATACTATTGATTTGACTCGCCGCGGCGGAGGCGGTGTAATTCCCTTCACCATGTTCCGGCCTCCGGTCCCCGTCGTCGTTGTTCGAGTTCGCCGCAATGTCCTTGCGGGAGGCCGATCGACCGGGTGATGGCAGGACCCTTCAGCACGAGAGCAACCCAAGCCATCACCCGATAAGGGTGGTGGCTTTTTTATTTTGACTATGGTGACGATCGCGTATCAGGGAGAGCCCGGGGCCTTCAGCGAGGCCGCGTCGCGGCAGGTGAACCCCGCCGCCGAACTGCTGCCCTGCCGCGCCTTTGAGGATGTTTTCGACGCGGTCGAGAGCGGGCGGGTGATGTACGGCATCCTGCCCATCGAAAACTCGATCGGCGGGAGCATCCACAGGAACTTCGACCTGCTGCTCGAGCACCGGCTGCCGATCGTCGGCGAGGTCGAGCTGCCCGTCGTGCATCACCTGCTGGCGCTGCCCGGGGTGACGCTGCCGCAGGTTCGCCGCGTGTACTCGCATCCGCAGGCGCTGGCGCAGTGCGATCGGTTCCTCCGGACGCTGACCGGTGTGGAGATCGTCGCGACCTACGATACGGCGGGGAGCGCGAAGCTCATCGCCGACGAGCGTCTCGCAGATGCGGCCGCCGTGGCGTCGGCCCGCGCGGCCGAGGTCTTCGGCCTGACGCCGCTGCGGTCGGCTATCCAGGACTACGCGCACAACGTGACGCGCTTCCTTGTCGTTGCCCGTCCCGGCGCAGAGCCCCCTAGCGCGGCTGCCGCAGAGAAGACGAGCGTGGTGTTCACGCTGCCGAACGAGCCAGGCGCGCTGTTCAAGGCGCTGAGCGTGTTCGCGCTCAGGGGTATTTCGCTCACCAAGCTCGAGTCGCGGCCGAACCCCGCTCAGAAGTGGGAGTACCTGTTCTACGTGGATCTCGGCTGCCGCCGACCGCACGCAGGCGTGCGAGCGTGCGCTGGCCCACCTCGCCGAGTTCGCGCCGATGCTGCGCGTGCTCGGGTCGTATCCCGGCTACCGTTCACCCGGCGGAGAGGCGGAACGCCCCTCGGCCACAACCCTCGAGAGACACGCGTGAGCCACCGACCGAACCCTCTGACCACCGGCCCGAGCCGGGCTCCGGCCCGCGCGATGTTGAAGGGCGCCGGATTTTCGGACGCCGATCTGAAGAAGCCCCTCATCGGCGTGGCCAACACGTGGATTGAAATCGGGCCCTGCAACCTCCACCTGCGCACGCTGGCGGCCGACGTCAAGGCCGGCGTCCGCGCGGCCGGGGGCACGCCGATGGAGTTCAATACGGTCTCCATTTCCGACGGCATCACGATGGGCACCGAAGGCATGCGCGCCTCGCTCGTGAGCCGTGAAGTCATCGCCGATTCCATCGAGCTCGTCGCCCGTGGCAACGGGTTCGACGCGCTGGTCATCCTGGTCGGCTGCGACAAGACAATCCCCGGGGCCGTGATGGCGCTCGCCCGCCTGAACATGCCCGGTCTCGTCCTCTACGGCGGCTCGATTGCGCCGGGGCTGTTCCTGGGACGGCCGGTCACCGTGCAGGACGTCTTCGAGGCCGTCGGCGCGCACGCGGCCGGCAAGATGACCGATCAGGAGTTCAAGACCCTGGAGGACGTCGCGTGCCCCGGTGCCGGCGCCTGCGGCGGTCAGTTCACCGCCAACACGATGGCCGTGGTGTGCGAAGCGCTCGGCATCTCGCCGCTCGGGAGCGGCAGCGTCCCCGCAACCGACGCCGAGAAGGCCGTCGTCGCGCACCAGATGGGCACACTGGCCGTCTCGCTGGCTGCCCGCGAGCTGCGGCCCCGCGACATCATCACCAAACGCGCGATCGAGAACGCCATCGCCGTGGTGTCGGCAACCGGCGGATCGACCAACGCGGTGCTCCACCTGCTCGCCATCGCGCACGAGGCCGGTGTCGAGATGGAGCTGGCGGACTTCGATCGGATCAGCTCGAAGACTCCGGTGATTGCCGATCTCAAGCCGTCGGGCCGCTTCGTCGCCACAGAGCTTCATGCCGCCGGCGGCACGCCGCTCGTGATCAAGCGGCTGGTGGAGGGCCGCGCGATCGACGGCGACGCGCCGACGGTGACCGGGCGCACCCTCGGCGAGGAGGCGGCAGGCGCGCGCGAAACCGCTGGCCAGCAGGTCGTGCGCTCGGTGGAGGCGCCGCTGAAGAAGTCCGGTGGCCTGGTCATCCTGTCGGGGAACATCGCGCCGGAAGGTGGCGTGCTCAAGCTGTCCGGCACAGAGCGCGCGCTGCACCGCGGTCCGGCGCGTGTGTTCGACAGCGAGGAGGCGGCCTTCGAGGCCGTGCAGCAGCAGTCGATCAAGCCGGGCGACGTCATCGTGATCCGCTACGAGGGTCCGAGCGGGGGGCCGGGCATGCGCGAAATGCTCGGCGTCACGGCCGCTATCGTCGGGGCGGGCCTGAGCGAAACGGTCGCGCTCATCACCGACGGCCGCTTCTCCGGCGCCACGCGTGGCTTCACGGTGGGGCACATCGCCCCGGAGGCCTCGAAGGGCGGCCCGATCGCCGCGCTGCGCGACGGCGACACGGTCGTGCTCGACGTGAGCAACCGGAAGCTGGATGTCGAGCTGAGCGCCGCGGAGATTGCCGAGCGCATGAAATCGTGGAAGACCCCTGAGCCGCGCTACAAGACCGGTGTGCTCGCCAAGTACGCGCGGCAGGTCTCGTCTGCGTCTCAGGGAGCCGTTACTGGATAAGGGCACTGCCGATTGCTAATCGCAAATCTAGGTTCTCCGTTCCCTGTTCTCTGTTCTGTGTTCAGAGTCCTTCTTAGTTCGCAGTTCTAAGTTCGAAGTTCGAGAGAGCGTATTTATGGCTGAAAAGAAGACAATGACCGGCGCGCAAATCCTGTGGGACTCTCTCGTGCGCGAGGGCGTCAGCGTCGTGTTCGGGTATCCGGGCGGGGCCATCCTGCCGGCCTACGATGCGATGCTCGACTATCCGATCCACCACGTCCTGGTGCGGCACGAACAGGGTGCAACGCACATGGCCGACGGATATGCCAGGGCAACGGGGAAGGTTGGCGTCGCCGTTGCGACCTCCGGACCTGGCGCCACGAACATGGTCACGGGCATCGCGACGGCCATGATGGACTCGTCGCCGATTGTCTGCATCACCGGCCAGGTCGGGAGCGCGCTCATCGGCTCCGATGCGTTCCAGGAGACCGACATCACCGGCATCACGCTGCCCATCACCAAGCACAACTACCTGGTGACGCGCGCGGCCGACGTGGCGCCGGCCATCCGCGAGGCCTTCGCCGTCGCGGTGAGCGGCCGCCCGGGTCCTGTGCTGGTAGATATCACGAAGGACGCGCAACTCGGCACGTGTGTTTACGACTGGGAGAGCGCGGCGCCCGACCTCGCCGCGCTGGCTCGCCCCGGGCAGTCGAGCGGCGACGATGCCGTTACGCTGATCAACCAGGCGAAGCGTCCGCTCATCCTCGCGGGCCATGGCATCACGCTCGGCGGCGCCGAGTCGGCCCTCCAGGTGTTTGCCGAAAAGGCACAGATCCCGGTCGCGATGACCCTGCTCGGCATCGGCGGCTTTCCGGCCTCGCACCCGCTCAACCTCGGCATGATGGGCATGCACGGCGAAGCCTGGGTCAACACGGCCATTCAGGAGGCCGATCTGCTCATCGCGCTGGGCATGCGGTTCGACGATCGTGTCACGGGCAACCTGAAGACCTACGCCGTCAACGCCAAGAAGATCCACGTCGACATCGACCCGGCCGAGTTCAACAAGAACGTCACGGTGGAGGCGGCGATTGCCGGCGACGTCGGGCTCGTCATGCGCAGCTGGATGCCGGGACTGGAATACACCGATCGATCGGACTGGATTCAACACATCCGCGAGCTCAAGGGCGACTCGGCGGTCCGCGACATCCAGAGCCTGCCCGACGATGGCCACCTGTATGCGGCGCATGTCATCAACGACATCTGGCGCATCACCGAAGGCAAGGCCTTGGTCGTCACCGACGTGGGGCAGCACCAGATGTGGGAGGCCCAGTACTACAAGCACGAGACGCCGCGGTCGCTCATCACCTCGGGGGGCTCGGCACCATGGGGTTCGCGCTGCCGGCTGCGATTGGCGCCAAGATGGGCCGCCCCGACGCCGAGGTCTGGGTGGTCGTGGGCGACGGCGGCTTCCAGATGACGATGTGCGAGCTTGCGACGCTCGTGCAGGAAGAGCTCGACATCAAGGTGGCCGTCATCAACAACGGGTACCTGGGGATGGTGCGGCAGTGGCAGGAGTTCTTCTACCAGAAGCGCTACGCCGCGACGCCGATCTCGGGTCCCGACCTGCAGAAGCTGGCCGAGGCCTTCGGCATCTTTGGCGCGACCGTCACGACCCGCAGCGAGGTCGAGCACACGGTGCAGAAGGCGCGCGCCCAGCGGGGCGCGCTCATCGATTTCCGTGTGGAGCAGGAAGACACCGTGTACCCGATGGTCCCGGCCGGCGCCGATCTCCACAAGATGATCCGCCGCCCGTCACCGCTGGCGGAGACTGCTAACGATTAGCCGGGGCAGGCGGGGCGGGTAGGGCAGGTAGGGCGGGTGGGGCAGGTAGGGCGGGTGGGCAGGTAGGGCGGAGGCGGCAGGGAAGTACCAATTACTCAAGTACCCAGTTACTCAATTACCAGGTTCCAAAGATGCAGACTTTTGCGGTGTATGTCGACAACAAGCCAGGCGTGCTCAACCGGGTGTCGTCGCTCTTCCGGCGCCGCGCCTTCAACATCGAGTCGCTGACCGTCGGCCACACCGAGGCGGCCGGTCTCTCGCGCATGACGATCGTCGTCAACACCGACGAACGGGGCGCCCGTCTCGTCGAGGCGAACCTCTATAAGCTCATTCCGGTCAGGCGGGTGGACAACATCACCAAGCTTCCGCAGATTTCGCGCGACCTGGCGATGATCAAAGTTGCCGCGGTCGGCGATGCGCGAACCCAGGTCATGCAGCTCGTCGACGTCTACCGGGCTCGCATCGTCGACGTCAGCCCCGAGTCCCTGATCATCGAAGTGACCGGCGCTGAGGATAAGATTGATAGCTTGGTCGAGGTGCTCAGGCCGTACGGGGTGATAGAGATGGTCCGGACCGGCCGCGTCGCGATGGCCCGGGGCTCGGCGCTCGGTCCCCGTGAAGGCCTGAAGGCCTCCGGGGCCGGAGCCGACGACACCGAGGAAGTGGGCGACGACGCGAGCGCGGGGTCCGTGTAGAGCGCTTCGCACTGGGCTCAGCGCTTACGACTTAGGGCTTAAGACTCAAAGGCTTACGACTCAAGGCTTACGACGCTTCGTGGCTCATGGCCCGGTTCAGGATCCGCCTGAGCCGTGGGCCCCTGAGCCCTAAGCCAGTCATCTTCAGGAGCTTTTCAATGGCAACGATGTACTACGACAAGGACGCGGACCTTCAGCTGATCCAGGGCAAGAAGGTTGCGGTGATTGGGTACGGATCGCAGGGGCATGCGCATGCGCTGAACCTGAAGGACAGCGGGGTCAGTGTGAAGGTGGGGCTGCCCACCGGGAGCCGGTCGCGCGCCAAGGCGCAGGCCGCCGGTCTCGAGGTCGAGGACGTGGCGGCGGTGTCGAAGTGGGCCGACGTCATCATGGTCCTGGTGCCCGACACGACGGCTGCTACGCTTTACACCGAGGCCATCGGCCCGAACCTGGCGCCAGGCAACATGCTGATGTTCGCGCACGGGTTCAACATCCGCTTCGGCGCCATCACCGTTCGTCCAGACGTGGATGTGAGCATGGTGGCGCCCAAGTCGCCCGGCCACCGCGTCCGTGAACTGTACGTGGAAGGCGCCGGCACGCCGGCGCTCATCGCGATCCACCAGGACGCGACCGGGAAGGCCAAGGCCCTCACGCTCTCGTACGCGAAGGGGATCGGGGTGACCCGCGCCGGGGTGATCGAGACGACGTTTGCCGAAGAAACCGAGACGGATCTCTTCGGTGAGCAGGCGGTGCTCTGCGGCGGTGTCAGCGCGCTGGTGAAGGCCGGCTTCGAAACGCTGGTCGAAGCGGGCTACCAGCCGGAGATCGCGTACTTCGAGTGCATGCACGAGCTGAAGCTCATCGTGGACCTGATGTACCAGGGCGGCCTCAACTACATGCGCTACTCGGTGAGCGACACGGCCGAGCACGGCGACTACACGGGCGGGCCCCGCCTGGTCACGGCCGAGACCAAGAAGGAAATGCGCCGGATGCTGGACGAGATCCGCAGCGGCCAGTACGCCAAGGGCTGGATCGAGGAGAACAAGACGGGCCGGAAGTGGTTCGAGGACCGACGCCGCGAGGAACGGGCGCACGTGATCGAGCGGGTCGGCGCCGACCTGCGGGCGCTGATGCCGTTCCTCAAGCCGGTGACGATCACCAACGAGGACGCAGTCGGCGCCGGCGCTCGTCAGAATGGCTAAGTCCAAGCCGGTCAGTCCGGCGATCGTGCACGCCCGGGAGTCCCGGCGCCTCTCGACGCTCCTCGAGGTCAGCCAGGCCTTCTCGGGCACGCTGAACATGCGGTCGGCGCTGCACCGCGTCCTCGAGATCCTGGCGAAGCACCATGGCGTGGTGCGCAGCATGGTCACGCAGCTCCACGACACCAACGATCTGCGTGTCGAGGCGAGCGACGGTCTCGACGCCCAGGTGCACGCCGTCCGCTACCGTGTCGGCGAAGGGATCATCGGAAAGGTGGTCGAGACCGCCAAGCCGATCGTGGTGCCGCGGGTCAGCCGCGAGCCGGCCTTTCTGAACCGTGCGGCCAAGCGGCAGGACCTGCACAAGGAAGAACTCAGCTTCATTGCCGTACCGATCCTGCTGAACCGGCGCGCGGTTGGCGCCCTCTGCATCGATCTCAAGTTCAACCCGGATCGCGACTACGAACGGCAGGTCAAGTTTCTCGGCATCGTCGCGTCGATCATTGCCGCGGCCATCAAGGTCCAGCGCCTTGTCGAGGACGACAAGAAGAAGCTGGTCGCCGAGAACACGCAGCTCAGGCAGGAGCTGAAGGAGCGCTACGACTTCTCGAGCATCATCGGCAGCAGCGGGCCGGTCCGCCAGATGTACGAGCAGATGGCGCAGGTGGCGGCCACCAACACGACCGTGCTGATCCGCGGAGAGTCGGGCACCGGCAAGGAGCTCATCGCCCACGCCATCCACTACAACTCGCCGCGCGCCAACAAGCCGTTCGTCAAGGTGAGCTGCGCGGCGCTGCCGGACAGCCTCATCGAGTCCGAGCTGTTCGGCTACGAGAAGGGCGCGTTCACGGGCGCGGAGCAGCGGAAGAAGGGGCGCTTCGAGCTGGCCGAAGGCGGGACGCTCTTCCTCGACGAGATCGGCGACATCAATCTCACGACGCAGGTCAAGCTGCTGCGGGTGCTCCAGGAGCGCGAGTTCGAGCGGCTGGGCAGCACCGAGACGATCAAGGTCAACGTGCGCATGCTCGCCGCGACCAACAAGGACATGGAGCGGGCGATTGCCGCCGGCACCTTCCGCGAGGATCTGTACTACCGGCTCAACGTGTTCGCGATCTTCGTGCCGCCGCTGCGCGAGCGAAAGGCGGACCTGCTCCTGCTCGTGGATCACTTCCTCGAGAAGTTCTCGCGCGAGCACCGGAAGAGCATCAAGCGCATCTCGACGCCCGCTATCGACATGCTCATGAGCTATCACTGGCCGGGCAACGTGCGTGAGCTCGAGAACACGCTCGAGCGTGCCGTCCTGATGTGCGATGGCCAGGTCGTGCACGGCCACCATCTGCCGCCGTCCCTGCAGACCGCCGAGGCCTCAGGCACGGTCACGCGCGTGTCGCTCAGCGATGCCGTGGCCGGCTTCGAGAAGGACCTCATCCAGGACGCGCTGAAGACGACGCGCGGCAACCGGGCGAAGGCGGCGCGGCTGCTCGACACGACCGAGCGCGTGCTGAACTACAAGGTGCGGAAGTACACGATCGACGTCAAGCGATTCACGTCATAAATTGCAGGATGGCAGAATTGCAGGATTGCAGGAAGGATCTAACGAGTCCTTGATCCGAGTCTTCGATCTTCCTGCAATCCTGTAATCCTGCAACGCGGCGCTATTTCTCGTGCAATGTCTGTCGCCGCGTCCCAGAAGAACTGCACGAAGCGGTAGAGCTCAGCTTCCAGGATCCGTTCCTGGTCGCTGTGCGAGCCGAAGCCCTTGGGTCCATCCTCGAGATCGGTCGCGGGGCCCACCCCGTAGCACTGCATGCCCTTCTGGCGGAGGTACGCCATGTCGGTGGCCCCCGTGCTCATTGTCGGCAGCGTGACCGTGCCGTAATGCCGCTTCACAGCGGCTTCGATCGACGCCAGCGCGGGCGAGTCGAGGCGGGTTTCGGGCGTGCGCGGCCGGGACCGCGCCGCGTAGCTGACCTCGATGGCCGGGTTGTTGACGAGCCCGCGGACCGTCTCGAGGAACTTGTCGGGGTCCTCGTCAGGCAGCAGGCGCACATCGATCGTCGCGGTCGCCTCGGACGGAATCACGTTCACGCGGTACCCGGCGGTGAAGATGTTTGGAGAGAGCGACGAGCGGAGCATCGACGCGTGACGCGGTTCGTTCTCGTAGAACCAGTTGGCGACATCGGCCGTGACCTTCGGGTCGAGGCTGAGCGCGGCGAGATAGCGCTTGGCCTCCTCAGGCGACGAGATGTCGGCAAGGCGCCTGAAGTACGCGCCCGTGGTTTCGTTGAGCTTCACCGGGGGCTGCCAGAGGCCAACCGTGGTGACCGCGGCCGCCAGGTTGAGGACGGCATTTGTCTTGAGCGGGACCGATCCGTGCCCGGCGACGCCGGTCGCTTTCAGCTGGATCTGCCTGGGAATCTTTTCGAGCGTCTGCACCGACGCGTACTTCGCCCGGCCATCGATCCGCGTGACACCGCCGCCTTCCGCGATGCAGTACTCCGCCTCGATCTCGGCGAAGTGCTGATCGACCATGAACTGGATGCCCACGCGCGTCGCGCCTTCTTCGCCGGCCTCCGCAAGGAAGATGACGTCGCGGTCGAGCGGCACGTTCAGCCGCTTGAGCAGCAGCATCGTCATCAGCGACGCGGTGACGTTGTCCTTGTCGTCGATTGTGCCGCGCCCGTAGATGTAGCCGCTGTCGCGTGCGGCGCTGAAAGGCGGAAACGTCCACTTGGCCGGATCGACGTTGACCGTGTCGAGGTGGCCCATCAGCAGAAGCGGCCGCCGCCGGCCGCTGCCTTTGAGGCGGGCGACCACGTTGGTGCGTCCCGTCTCGAGCGTGAAGGTCTGGGTGGGAATGCCTTCCTTCTTCAAGGCCTGCACGACGTAGTCGGCCGCCAGTTCCTCGCGCCCCGGCGGATCCATCGTCTCGATGCGGACCAGCGACTGGAAGTGGCCGAGCGTCTCTTGTTCGAGCGCCTTCCAGTCAGGCTGCGCCGGCGCCTGAGCGAGAAGCCCGGCACCCAGGCCCACGCTCACCGCCGCGACGGCGGCGAGCCCGCGCACCTTGAACCCAGAACCCAGAACCGAGCAGCGCACCTTGAACTTTGAACCCGGCACGTTGAACCGCCCCCGCATCCTCCACCGCCCTTCAGTTACCCGAGAATCGTGCCGAGCCAGGTCAGCGCCATCGTCACCCCGGCCAGCTGGATCCAGAGCTCGGAACGCTCGCGAAGGCAGATGAACCCCGCGCCGACGAAGAACGCCGCGGCGACGAGGAATCGCCAGTACAGCTCCTCGGCTTCCTCGGTCACGCCCAGCGACGGCGCCAGGCGCTTGCCGGTGTCGACGATGGCGTTTGCGATCTGCCGGTCGCCTTCGCGGTCCAGCTCGAAGTACTGACCGCCTCCGGCGAGCGCGATCTTCTGAAGGGCGCCGCGGTCCAGGCGCGAGAAGAGCGGGATGTCGGGATCGGGCTCTGAATCTTCGCCCTCCGGGACGACAAACGCCGGCATGCGTCCGCCGCCGAGCGTGCCGACGCCGATCACGAAGACCGGGATGCGGCGGTCGATGGCGCGCTTCAGGGCTTCGGCGACCTCGCCGCTCCAGAACTCGCCGTCGGTGATGGCTACGAACAGCTGCGCGTTGGACGAGCGGCCGTGCAGCTCCTCGTCCTTCTCGACCATGCGGATGCCCCAGTCGATGCCCTTCTCGATGTTCGTGTCCCACGTGGTCTCTTCGGTGAGCCGGAACGGCGGCTCCTTCTCGAGGTTGTCGAGGAAGAAGAAGAACGTGTTGGGATCGGTGGTGAGACGCACCTGCGGCGCCGCGAGGCGCGCAAAGAGCGTCAGCGAAATCCGGTCGTTCTTCCAGGCCATCGAATCGGCAAGAAGCCGAAGGAACCTGGTGGAGCGCTGCCAGCGATCCCCGGAGACATCCTTGACGCGCATCGATGCGGATCCATCGAGCAGGATGACGAGGTCGATGCCGCCCTGCCGCATGACCGCTGCCGGCCCGTGCGGAGCGGCGAGCGCCACGACGAGGCACGCGATTGCGGCCGCCAGGCACAGCCAGAACGGCAGGTCTCCCGCCAGGCCGAAGCGCTCGGCAATCGGCATCGTACGGCGCGCGGCGAGCCGGCGGATGTCGGCCCGCCGCTGAAAGAAGCGCCAGGCCCAGAGGACGACAAGCAGCGCGGGCAACGCGAGGAGCCACAGCCACTCGGGTTGACCGAACGAGATCTGCTCGAAGTCGATGCGGGGCAGCATGGCTAGCCGCGGCGCCTTGGCGTCGCGCCCCTCCCCGGGTCGGTCTGCTCGCGCTCGTCGTAGGGCATCGGCGCGATGGTCTTGAAGTCGCTGCCCGGGATCTCAGGTGGCGGGCCGCCCGGCCGCCCGTGCATCGTCGGGCCCATCGGCAGATCCGCGCTCGGGATCGGCGGGGTCATCGCCTCGGCAGCCGCGCGCGCCCGCGCGCCCCTCGACATCGGACGGCCGCTGGCGATCGAATCACGGAACCGCGCCGCGTACTCGTAGTTGAACGAGGCATCGGCCATCTCGGGAGCCGCGCGCAGGACCTCGGCGTAAGTGGAGATGACGCCATCGAGCCGCTCGACGGTCCTGATGCGATCGGCCGCGCTGGCCTGCGCCTGGCGGAACGCCGCGTTGGCAGCGACCAGCATCAGCCCGGGGTCGCTCGCGGCATCGGCGCCGGCTGCCTCCGCGAGCGCGATGGGATCGGTCAGCGTGCCGTAGTCGCTCCGCCAGTAGGTGACGGCGGCCTGCTCGCGTCGCTCGACACCTGGTTCGAGGGTGAGCGACGAGAGCGCGCTCACCTCGCTCAAGGGCCAGGGCAGGGCGGCCGTCGACGCCGGCGCCACGCCGAGGCTGTCGTCGCGATCGGAGCGCAGGGTGACGAGGCGCTCGTAGGCAAGGGCGGCTTGATCGATGGCCCTGGCCTGATTCCAGCAGATGATGCCCGCCGCGACGGCGGCCACGGCGACGACAAGACGACCGACCACAGATTTCAGCATCGCTTCACCGTCAAGGGAACCGCTGGGCCGCGGGTGCGGCCAGCTTGAGCAACGCGGCAGCCGTCCACAGGGCGGCCGCGGCCAGCGCGAATACCGCGTAACGCGGCTGCTGGCTGGTGTACTGCTTCACCTGGATGACGCCGGCCGACACCCGATCGATGTCGGCGATGGCCGCCAGCAGGCTCTTCTCGTCGCTCGCCGCGTAGAACTTGCCGCCGGTCTTCTGCACGGCCGGAATCCACATCGCATCGGGAATGAGCTGGCCTTCCTCGTGCGCGTAGTTGGTTCGCACCAGGTACACGGGAACCTTGGCGTCGATGGCGCCCTGCAGGATGGTGTCGAGGCTCTTGTTCTGCACCATGGCGTTGGTGTCTTCGCCGTCGGTGAAGATCACCATGATGTTGCCGGCCGCATCGAGGAAGTCGAACGCCCGGAAGAGCTCCACGCTTTCATCGATGCCGGCGCGATGATCGTGCCCTGATCGGGGAACAGCGAGAACTCGACCGGGTCGCCGATGAGCGAGATGCTGAGCAGGATGTTGTCGTAGTCGTTCGTGAACGGCGTCACGACGTACGCCTGGTTGCCGAACTCGACGAGCGCGATGAGGTCGCGGTACCGGCTCGCGCTGCGCAGCTGCACGAACCGCTCGGCGGCCGCGACCGTCGTGAAGAACGTCGCCTCGGTCAGGTTGCGCTTGTTGAGCGTGGCGGCCGTGAACGGCGTGCGCATGCTGATCGATGCGTCGATCATCAGGCCGATCCGCCGGCCCGGGAACGTGGCCTCGCGGCTGACGAGCGCGGTGAAGGGATCGGCGAGCGACAGAAAGAAGAAGGGAAGGCCGGCCAGGAACAGCAGCAGCGGCGCGTGGACCACGACCGACAGCCGCGCCCGCGGCACGGTTTTCAGCAGGGCCGGCAGCACCACCGTGTGCCGGCCGGCACGCCGCGAGATCGCGGACCGGGCCATGAGGAGCAGGACGGTCAAGGCGAGGAGTCCGACCATGCCCAGCCGCGCTTCGCTCCTGTGCCAGAACTGCAGGTCGGAGAACCGCAGATCCGCCCACGTCGAGGCGAGCTCGCCCATGAGGGCGCCGAGCCTCGCGATCACACTCATGCGGGCTGTTCCGATTCCGGCGCACGCGAGAACCAGTTGCGCGCCAGACGCAGCGGCGAGTTGAGCTCGGACCTCGCGGATCGTGCCAGGGCCAGCGCGGACCCGATCGCCTGATCCAGTGCCGACCGATCGAGGGAGGCCGACGGGCTGTACAGCACGGCGGAGAACGTGCCCATCGCACCGCGCATCTCCTCGAGCTGTTGCCGCCGCGCGGCCGGCGTCGAGTCAGGCATCTGGGCGAGCCGCTTCGCGAGGTCGTCCGTCGTGGTCGATGCCGACAGCGTCGTCGCCCGACGGCCCGGCACGCGGCCCAGCGCGACAAGCCGGCCCTCGCCTGCCTCCGGCGCGACCGCTCCAGCGGCGGCCGTCGCCTGGTGGACGATGTCGCCGAGCGCGCTGGCGGCCGCCACACGCGAAGCTGCGAGCGCGCGTTCGACCAGCGGCTCCGACCAGCCGGCGGCGCCCGCCTGCCGCTCCACATCTGCGAGCTCGGAAACGGCTGCCGACGCGATCGCGCCACCGCTCATCAACCTGGCGCCGGCTTTGGTCGTCCGCCTCGAGCCACGAGCGAGAGCGATGAGGGCAAGAAGCGTCATGAGGGCGCCGACCGCCATGAAGGCCCAGCCCAGGATGCTCAAGAGCCCGGCGCGGAACGACAGTGATTCCAGGCGGCTGAAGTCGAGCGACGCCGAGTCACGAATGTCCGGCGCCTCTTCGGGCACGGTGGACACCACGCGGACCGCATGCGGCGGCAGCACGTAGGTCAGCTCGCGCCCCTGCTGTGCGGTGTTGCCGGCGAGCCGGCTGTTCACGCGGTACGAGATGTCGAACGCCGGCAGGACGATGTCCTGGCCGATCGCATCCGGACCGATGATACGAAGCGTGTAGTGGTACTGCAGATACCGCCGCGAGCCGTTTCGCAGGTCCGCGGGGTGGGTGCCGCCCGTCACCTCGAAGGGCGCCAGCTGCACCACCGATGAAGGAAGCCGCGATTCGTCGGGGACGACCTGCACCGCCTCGTCGTCGAGGACCGCGCACGTGAGCGTCAACGTGAAGGGCTCGCCGATCCGGACCGAGCCGGCGCTCGTGCGCCACCAGCAGCGGATCGGGATCGGTCTCGACCATCCCGTCGCTTCTGCGGGCGGCGCCCGGATCGGGCACGGCCACGGCGGCCCCGGGACGCGTCGCCGGCGGGAGGCTCGACCTGGCCGTTTGCGCCCACAGCGAGGTGGAGGAGAGCAGAAGGAGGATCACGACTCTCAACATGGTTGGCTACTCCGAACCGTCAATTCTTTGTCTTCCTGAGCCGGCGCTCGGCCACGAACTCGGAAAGAGCAATATCTGCCTGGCGCTGATCCAGGCTCACGCGGACGACGTCGAGGCCGGCATCCCTCGCCGCCCTGGCCACCTCGGCCTGCCAGTCGCGGACCCTGGCGGCCAGCCCCGCGGCCGTTGAGCGCGAGATCGTGCGCGTCCGGCCGGTCTCGACGTCCACGGTGTCGATCCATCCCGCCGAGAGGGAAGGCAGCTCGAAGGCGAACGCGCTGTCGATCAAGCACCAGGAACACGTCGTGCGCCGCGTTCAGCAGCATCAGCTCGCGCATGATGCGGGGCGCATCGTCGAACAGGAAGTCGGAAACGACGGGCAGCATGCGTCGTGCCCCGGAAGTAGCCGCCAATCGTCGTGCTGAGATCGTGGGTCCGGTTCACCGGCTGCAGGCCGCGATTGGCCTGATACGCCTCCAGGCAGTGGACCACGTGGCTCTTGCCGGTGCGCGGCCGGATCGTCCCGAGGTGGGAAAACCCTCCGTCGAAGGTCACGAGGCCGAACGGGTCCTGGAAGAACACCGCCGACATGCCGATCGTGGCGACGGCGCGCGCGACCGCCGCGCCGATCGGCACGCCGTCGACGCCGCAGCGCGTCGAGGCCGAGATGTCCGCGATGGCCGCGACGGTGGCCGTGCTCGGCTGTTCGAACTCGCGGACGACCAGCGGCGAGAAGTTGGTGAGCGAGGACTGCGCCCAGTCGATGGACGACAACTTGTCGCCCGCCTGCCAGTCGCGCAGTCCGATGAAGTCGAAGCCTGAACCATGCGAGCGGCTGCGGTGGTCGCCGAGCGTGACGTCGCTCAGCCGCTTCAGGATGATGAGCTCGATCTCGGTGATGTCAGCCAGGCTGACCCAGGCCGCCTCGGTCCCCGCGCTCACGGCATCGGCACCCGCCGACCACGTCCTTGATGACGGCTTCCGTGGTGAGCCCGTGGCTTGCGGCGTGCGGGCCGAGCCAGATGCGGTGGCTCGAGCATGTACGGCGCGAGATCCTGGATGTCCTCGGGGTAGACCTCGGTGCGCCTGCGCTGGAGGAGCGCCCACACCTTGGCGAGGCGGCCCCAGCAGATGATGGCGCGTGGCGACGCGCCGAGATCGACGCCGCGCTCGACGAGCTCGGAGGGCGAGCGCGTGAGCCAGTCGGTGTCGGCGTTGTAGGGCCGGGTTGCCGCGACCAGGCGCTGGATGTACTTGCCAAGGCGTTCGTGCAGGAACACCTGCTCGTTGATCGCCGCGCGCAGCTGGATGATTCGCTCCTTCGACATCAGCGGGTTCAGGCGGACGCGCTTGAAGTCGAAGTTGACGAGCTTCTCTTCCTCGGCCGGAGGCAGGTAGCCGATGTTGATCATGATCGCGAAGCGATCGGTCGCCGCTTCCGAGAGCGGGAACGTGCCCTGCCCGAGCTCCACCGGGTTCATCGTGGCGATCGCGAAGCTGAAGGCCGGCAGCTCGTAGGTCGTCTTGCCGACCGTGACCGTGCGGTCCTGCAGCGCCTTCGAGGAACGCGCTCTGCGACTTCAGCGGGATGCGGTTGATCTCGTCGAGCAGGATCACTTCGGCAGACGCCAGCGGGCCGAACTCGGTGACGAGCGCGCCGGTGGCCGGGTTGATCATCTGAAAGCCGACGACTTCGGTCGGCTGCAGGTCGGCGCGACCCTGCAGGCGCGCGAACTTGGCGTCGCTGATGGCCGCGAGGATGACGCCGAAGAACGTCTTGCCGACGCCGGGCACGCCTCGCAAGCAGCAGGTTGCCGGCGTTGACCTGCCGCTGCTCGCTCTTGTCGTAGGTCGTCGGGATTTCCGAGAGCAGCACGACGTTGGCCAGCGCCTTCGCGGTGTCGTAGCCGACGAGGGCCTTGCTGCCTTCGGCGATGATGGCGTGGTGGAATTCGATGGCTTCGGCGAGGTCTCGATGCACGGTGCGGTAAATCCTACTTCAAACGTCCGGCCTGGCGGTGATATGGTGCTGCCCGCGCATGCGCGGCCTGATGATGGACTACCCGTTCTCGATTCCGGCCATCCTCCGCCGGGCGGAGGCGCTTTTTGCCCACAAGCAGGTGGTGACGCGGCGGCCGGACCGGAGCGTCGTGCACCATTCGTACCGGCCAGATTGTGGACCGCGTGACAGCGCCTGGCCGTGGCCCTGGAAGAGCTCGGCGTCCGCCCGGGCGACCGGGTGGCCACGCTCGCCTGGGCGAGCCATCAGCACCTCGAGGCGTACCTCGCGATCCCCTCGATCGGCGCCGTGCTGCACACCCTCAACCTGCGCCTTCACCACGACGACCTGACCTACATCGTCAACGACGCGCAGGACTCGCGTCCTGATCGTCGACGAGAGCCTGCTGCCGCTGTTCGAGAAATTTCGGCGCGCAGGTCGAACCTCCGGCACGTCCTGGTGACGTCCGCGTCCGGGGCGGCCACGCCATGGCTCGACTACGAGCAGGTTCTGCTCGGCAGCTGATCCGGCGAGGTTTCGGGAGGCCGCCGTCGACGAGCACGACGCCGCGGCGATGTGCTACACGTCCGGCACGACGGGCCGGCCAAAGGGCGTCCTGTACTCGCATCGCGCCATCGTGCTGCACTCGTTCGCACTCGGCCTGCGGGACGCCCTGTCGATCGGCGAGGACGACACGGTGCTGCCGATCGTGCCGATGTTCCACGTGAACGCGTGGGGCCTGCCGTTTGCCGCACCGCTCTTCGGCGCCAGCCAGGTCTTCCCGGGACCGTATCTGGACGCGCCGAGCGTCGCTCGACCTGCTGGTCCGGGAACGTGTGACCTTGACCGCCGGCGTGCCGACGGTCTGGCTCGGCAGTGCTGCAGGAACTCGACAAGAATCCCGGCGAGCTACGACCTCAGCGCCCTCCGGGCGATCGTGGTCGGCGGCAGCGCGGCGCCGCTCTCGATGATCCGCGGGTTCGAGGAGCGCCACGGCCTCAGCATCCTGCACGCCTGGGGGATGACCGAGATGACGCCGCTCGGCACCATCTGCAACGTCCCGACGACGGTCCGGTGCACGCCTCCGGAGGAGCGGCTCAGGTATCGGGCGACGCAGGGGACGCCGCTGCCGTTTGTCGAGATCCGCGCCCGCACCGACGAAGGGATCGCCCCCTGGGACGGCGAGACGATGGGCGAGCTCGAAGTGCGAGGTCCCTGGGTCGCCGCGCAGTACTACAACTCGACGGGCTCCGATCCGCGGTTCACCGAAGACGGCTGGTTCAAGACCGGCGAATCGTGACCATCGCCCCGCGGGGCTGCATCGAGCTGACCGACCGCGCCAAGGACCTGGTCAAGTCCGGCGGCGAGTGGATCAGCTCGGTGGCGCTCGAGACCGCGCTGATGGGCCACCCGGCCGTTGCCGAAGCCGCCGTGGTCGCCGTGCCGCATCCGAAGTGGGACGAGCGGCCGCTGGCTGTCGTGGTCCTGAAGCCGGGCCAGACCGCCACCGCCGGAGGAACTCCGCGCGTTTCTGGAGCCGGACTTCGCGAAGTGGTGGCTGCCCGACGCGTTCGAGTTCGCCGCCGAGATTCCCAAGACGTCGGTGGGGAAGTTCAAGAAGTCAGTCCTGCGCGAGCGTTTCAAAGGACCGGTACGCAATCCCGAATCCGCTGAGTCCCTTAATCCCTGAAGTCCCAAGTCCTCCGATACAGAGGTATTTGATTTCGAGGAAGTCCTCGATGCCGTACTTCGATCCCTCGCGGCCGATGCCCGACTCTTTCATGCCGCCGAAGGGCGCGACCTCGGTCGAGATGAGCCCCGTGTTGACGCCGACGATCCCGTACTCGAGCGCTTCGGCGACGCGCCAGACGCGGCCGATGTCGCGTCCGTAGAAGTACGCGGCCAGCCCGAACTCGGTGCCGTTGGCGAGCTCGATCGCCTCGGCCTCGGTGTCGAACCTGAAGAGCGGCGCGACCGGGCCGAAGGTTTCTTCGCGCGCAACGATCATGTCGGGCGTCACGCCCGTCAGGACGGTCGGCGTGAAGAACCGCCCGCCCAGCGGATGTCGCTGCGCCGCCTGTCATGATCGTCGCGCCTTTCGACACGGCGTCCTTGATGTGCGCTTCCACCTTCTCGACGGCGGCCATGTCGATGAGCGGACCCTGAGTGACTCCGGCGTCGAGGCCCGGCCCGACTTTCAGCTGCATCGACGGCCTGTGCAAGCCGCCTGGCGAACTCGTCGTAGACCGACGACTGCACGAGAAGCCGGTTGGCGCACACGCAGGTCTGCCCGGTGTTGCGGTACTTCGAGAGCATCGCGCCTTCCACCGCCGCATCGAGATCCGCATCGTCGAACACGATGAACGGCGCGTTGCCGCCGAGCTCGAGCGACACCTTCTTGACGGTTGCCGGCGCACTGCGCCATCAGCGTGCTTGCCGACCTCGGTCGAGCCGGTGAACGAGATCTTGCGGACCAGCGGGATTCGACGTCAGCTCGCCGCCGATCTCTGCTGCCGGTCCGGTCACGATATTGAGGACGCCAGGGGGCAGCCCGGCGCGTTCGGCCAGCGCGGCGAGCGCCAGCGCGGAGAACGGTGTCTGCGATGCCGGCTTGACGACCACCGTGCAGCCCGCGGCCAGCGCCGGTCCGACCTTGCGCGTGATCATCGCGATGGGGAAGTTCCACGGCGTGATGCAGCCGACGACACCAATCGGCTCTTTCAGGACGACGATGCGCTTGTCGCGGGCGTGGGAGGGGATGACGTCGCCGTAGGTGCGACGGCCCTCCTCGGCGAACCAGTCGATGAACGCGGCGCCGTATGCGACCTCGCCCCGCGACTCGGCGAGCGGCTTGCCCTGCTCGAGCGTCATCAGGACGGCGAGGTCTTCCTGGTTGGCGAGGATCAGCTCGAACCAGCGCCGCAGGAGGATCGCCCGTTCCTTCGCCGTCAGGTGCCGCCACGTCGGGAACGCCGCGGCGGCGGCGTCGATCGCCCTGCGCGGTTTCGGCGCGTCCGAGCTTCGGCACCGAGCCGATCGTTTCGCCGGTGGCGGGGTTGTCCACCGGCGATGGCCGCGCCTCCGGAGGCTTCGATCCACTGGCCGTTGACGAAGCAGGCCTGCCGGAAGAGCTCCGGATCCCGGAGCCTCTCGCCGATCGAGCGGGCGGCGGAAGTAGGCATGCGGTGCATCGTACTACGCCTCCCAAACACCTTTCTGCGCACCGGTGAATGGGCTAGACTGGCGGCCAATACTCGAGCTCTTGCGGTTCAAGGTTCAGGGTTCAAAGTTCAAGGTGCTGTTCGGGGTGCTGGGTTCTTGGTTCGGGGTTCGCTGATGGCCAACAAGGTCGTGCTTGCCGCTCTTTCGGTGATGGTGCTTGCGGGGCCTGGGACGGCTCTCGGCGCAGGCGCCGGTGCACAAGATCGTCGTGGACAGCCCGGCGATGAAGACGGGCGAGATGATGGCGAAGGAGTTCACGCCGGACGGCCGGAACGTGTCGCCGCCGCTCACGTGGAGCAACCTGCCGCCCAACACCCGCCAGATTGCCGTTGTCTGCGAGGACTTCGATGCCGGCAACCCGCCGCCCTGGGTGCACTGGATCATCTACAAGATTCCACCAACGGCCACCGGGCTGCCGGCGAACCTGCCGATCGATCCCACGGCGCCGATGCCGCCGGCGTTGACAGGAGCCGTGCACGGCTACAACGGCTGGCGCCGCCCGATGTATCGCGGGCCTGCGCCGCCGGCGGGGAAGCCGCACCTTTATCACTTCGTCGTGTACGCGCTCGACGCCGCGCTCGACCTGCCGGCGCGGCTGACCAGGGCCGAGCTGCACGAGGCCATGAAGGGCCACATCATCGGCCAGGGAGAAATCGTGCCGGTCTACGAGCGCAAAGCCCTTCCCGCCGCCTGGCCAGGACTGACGGCGGCTCGAAATTTGGAATTGTGAATTGTGAATTGTGAATCCCGTGAGCCCTGAGCCCTAAGCCATGAGTCTGCCTGAAGCCCGGAGTCCGGAGCCTGGAGCCTGAAGAACATGTCCGACGAACAACCGCGCATCATCACGCGGCGTGATCTCCTCCGAGGGGTCGGTGTGGCGGCCGTGGCGGCGGCCGCGCCGGCCGCGGCGATCGATGGGACCGTGGTGCCTGGTACGGCCGCAGGCGAGGCGTTGCAGCAGAGCGCCACGAATGCCGCCAGGGCACGCGAGGCGTACGAGACGCTGACGGCCACCGAGGCCGACACGCTCGAGGCGATTGTCGCCCGCCTGATTCCGACCGACGCGAACGGTCCGGGCGCCACCGAGGCGCGGGCCGTTCACTACATCGATCGCGCGCTCGGCGGCGCGCTGTCCTCCTCACGCCAGGCGTACTCGGCCGGGTTCGCGGCTTTCGATCGCTATTGCCGGATGACGCGAGGGGCGCCGTTTGTCGAGCTGTCGGCGACCGACCAGGATTCCGTGCTCATCGACGTCGAAAGCGGATCGGCCACCGGCTCGGGTGCCGGGTTCGTGGGCAGCTCCGCGCAGTTCTTCGGCATGGTCCTGAACCACACGAGGCAGGGCACCTTCGGCGATCCCTATTACGGCGGCAACGCCAACTACGTTGGCTGGGATCTCCTGGGTACCCGGGCGTACCGGACCAACGTGACCGCGGCCGATCAGCAGGCGATGGAGAAGGGCGCGCTCAAGCCCAACCACCGATCGGCGTACGAAAACGACATGTTCAACAAGGCCACCGCGCGAAACGGTCACGGGGAGCACCAGCATGGCGACTAGGCTCAAGGACACCGATGTCGTGGTCATCGGGCTCGGCGCCGCCGGCGGCGTCGCGGTGCTGCCGCTCACGCAGGCCGGCATCGAGGTCGTCGGCCTCGAGGCGGGCAACCGCCTCACGCGCCGGGATTTCGCACCCGACGAAATCCGCAACAACGTGCGCGACTGGCCGATGGCCGTACAGAAGGCCAACGGGGAGGTGCCGACGTCGCGCGCGACCGCCTCGTCGCCGACGACCCGCGGCGCCGGGCATCCGATGATGAACGGCGTCGGCGGCACGACGTTGCACTACTGGGCGCAGAGCTGGCGGCTCAATCCCTGGGACTTCAAGGTGGTGAGCGAGACCAGGCGCCGCTACGGCGCCTCGCGCATTCCGAAGGGCTCCACGGTCGAGGACTGGCCGTTCGGTTACGAGGAGCTCGAGCAGTACTACGACAAGGTCGAGTACGAGGTCGGTGTCTCGGGGAACGCGGGCAACGTCAACGGCAAGATCGATTCGAAGGGCAACACGTTCGAGGGCCCTCGCAAGCGTCGCCTACCCGATGCCGGCGCTGCGCTGGACCGGCTTCCTCGAGAAGCTGGCCGGGTCGGCACGCTCGCTCGGGTGGAAGCCGTTTGCCGGTCCGGCGGCCATCAATACGCGGCCCTATCAGGGCCGGTCGTCCTGCATGTACCACGGCTTCTGCAACCGCGGCGGCTGCCACGTCGATGCGAAGAACTCGACGGCCGTGACGACCATTCCGCGCGCCGAGGCAACGGGCAAGCTGAAGGTCGTGACGCGTGCCACGGTGACGACGATCGAGTCGGACGCGCAGGGGCGGGTGACGGGCGTGAACTACCTGGTCGACGGCACGGAGTACTTCCAGCCGGCGAAGGTCGTCCTGCTCGCGAGCTACACCTACGAAAACACGCGCCTGCTCCTGTTGTCGAAGGGCAAGGCGTACCCCAACGGCCTGTCGAACAATCACGGACAGGTGGGGCGCCACTACTTCAGCCACCATCAGGGAGCGGGAGTCACTGCGCTCTTTCCGTTCAATCTCCACTCGTGGTACGGCCTTCCCGCGCAGGGCGTGGCCGTGGACGAGTTCGCCGACGACAACTTCGATCACTCGGGCCTGGACTTCATCGGCGGCGGCAACCTCTGGGTCTACTCGGACCGGCGTCCGATCGGGGCAGCCGGCATGAATACCTTCGGACGGGCCCCCGCGTGGGGTTCGGAGTGGAAAGCGTTCATCAAGGAAAACGCCGATCGCTCGAGCAGCTCCTACATCCAGAAGACGACGTTGCCGTACGAGGACAACTACCTCGATCTCGATCCGCTCGTGAAGGATCCACTCGGGTTCCCTGTGTGCCGGATCACGGCCGAGTACAAGGAGAACGAGCGCGCGATTGCGGCCTATACGCAGGACAAGATGGAGCAGTGGTATCGCGAGGCCGGTGCGATCCAGATCCAGCGCGCGCCGCTCGGCGGCGCGATGGGCACCTCGACGCACGCCTATGGCGGCACGCGCATGGGCGACAACGCGGAAACCAACGTCGTGAACCGCTGGGGCTTCTCGCACGAAGCCCCCAACCTCGGCGTGCTCGGCGCATCGGTGATGGGCACGAGCGGCGCGCGCAACCCGACGCTGACATCGCAGGCGCTCTCGTGGCGAACGGCCGAGTATCTGGCGAAGAACTGGAAATCGGTCGCGACGTAGGAATTGGGTAATCGGGTAATTGGGTGATTGAGTAATCGGCGAATCGGGTAATTGGGTAATTGGTGAAACGGGATGGACAGACGCCATTTGATTGGAACAGGCGTCGTGGGTGGCCTGGCGGGACTCCTCGCCGATCGGGCTGAGGCGGGCGAGGCCGCGCAGGGGCGCGGAGACAGCGAGCAGCTGGCCGCGGCGGTCGATCGGCTGCGGGACGAGCTGCAGCGCCAGAATCAGTTCGTCGGGATCCAGGCGATCCGCGATGCGCAGCAGCTGTTTCTCCGGTCCAACGGCAAGCTGCCCGACTTCATCGAGGTCAGCCTCGAGCACTGGTTTGCGGTGCACGACTGGCACATCCGGTGGCAGCAACCCCTGACGATCGGGCGCGACACCAACGGCCGCTACACGTTGCTCCTCATGCAGACCGTCGTCATCATGCGCCCCGACACGCTGCCGGCCTACATCGGGTTACCTTACGACCAAAGGGCCTAGGAATTGGGTAATTGGGTGGTTGGGTAATTGGGTAATTGCCTATAATGTAGGGCGAAATGGCGGACGTGCTTGGGGCGTTCGAGCAGGCGGTGCTGCTGGCGATGGTTCGCCTGGGCGAGGCGGCCTACGGCCGGGCGATCCTGAAGGATGTCGAGGAGCACCTGCTGCGGCCGGTGGCGCCGGGCGCCGTGCACGCCACGCTGACGAGGCTCGAGGCCAGAGGCCTCGTCGCATCGCGCCTCGACGCGGCTTCCCAGGACCATGCCGGACGCGCGCGGCGCTACTACCGCCTGCTGCCCAAGGGCGTGCACTCGCTCAACGATGCGCGCGCCGCGGTCAACTACCTCTGGCAGGGCATCAAGTGGCCCCTCAAGGGCCGTGCCTGAGGTTGCGCACAAGCGCGCCGGTTCGAGTCAAACCCCTGCCGGTTCGTGTCTAAACCCTTGATATCGAAGGGCTGTCCCGTTACCATTCCAGCGTTACACCGGCAGGCGGTTGAACAGATTGACCCGGGCCCAGTTGCAGTGAGGTGCCTATGAGCGGTCGGACGAGCGGCGCCGCAGTTCTCGCCTCAGGATTCCTGATGCTCGCCGCGGCGGGCGCTCTGGATGCGCAGGGAGCCCGGCCAGCAGGCCGGAAGCCGGAAGCGCTGTGCCGCGCACCTCTGATGGCCGTCCCGATCTGCACGGTGTCTGGGCCTACGGCACGCTCACGCCGCTCGAGCGTCCCGACGCTGTAGCGGGCAAGGCGGAATTCACCCCTGAAGAAGCTGAGACGTTCCAGCAGCAGGCGCGCGAGAGCCGCAATCAGGACCGCCGGGACGGCGCGGGCACCAACGCCGACGTGTCGCGCGCGTACAACGACTTCTGGTGGGACTTCGGCAGGAACGTGTCGGGTCAGCAGACCTCGCTCGTCATCGATCCTCCGGACGGGCGCATCCCTGCGCTGACGCCGGAGGCGCAGCAGCGCGCGAGCGCGCTGGCCGAAGCGCGGGCCCGCCGCACCACCGCAGCCGATAACCCCGAAGACCGGAGCCTGTGGGAGCGCTGCATCACGCGGCAGCTGCCGACGCTGCCCGGTCCGTACAACAACAACATCGAGATCGTGCAGACGCGCGACTACGTCGTGATCGTCAACGAGATGATCCACGAGGCGCGAATCATCCCGCTCGACAACCGTCCGGCCGGTTCGTTGGCCCGGTGGCACGGCAACTCCCGCGGCCGGTGGGAGGGCGACACGCTGGTCGTCGAGACCGCGAAGTTCACCAACAAGACCAGCTACAGGGGCTCAACCGAGGGTCTGAAACTTGTCGAGCGGTATCAGCGCGTTGACGCACGCACGCTGCTGTACCAAGTCACCGTGAACGATCCGGCCACGTGGACGCGGCCGTGGACGGCGCAGATTCCGATGTCGCCGAACCCCGAGGGCGTGTTCGAGTACGCGTGCCACGAGGGGAATCACGGGCTGCAGGGGATCCTCAAGGGGTCCCGGCTCGACGACAAGTTGAAGGCCGAAGGAAAAACGGGAACGCGTCCGTAGGGACGCGCGAATACAGGAGAGTCATCATGTTACAACGCGTGATTGCCGGGCTCGGGTGCGTGGCGGCTGTCGTGCTGGCGCTGCCCGCATCGGCGCAGACGCCGACGTATAACAAGGACGTCGCGCCGATCCTGTTCCGAAGCTGCGCCGAGTGCCACAGGCCAAATCAGATCGCGCCGATGGCGCTCCTGTCGTATCAGGACGCCCGGCCGTGGGCGCGCGCCATCAAGGCCAAAGTCCAATCGCGCGAGATGCCGCCCTGGTTTGCCGACCCACAGTTCGGGAAATTCAAGAACGATCGCAGCCTGACCGACGCCGAAATCAAGACGCTTGTGGCGTGGGCGGACGCGGGTGCGCCGCAGGGCACGGGTACGGCCCCGGCCGCGCCGAAGTACGCCGAGGCCGGCTGGAGCCATCCGTCCGGACAGGCGCCGGATCTCATCATCGAGTTCCCGATCGCGTGGCAGGTCGATGCCCAGGGCGAGATGCCGAACTTCAACCTCTACACGCCGCTGCCGTTCAGCGAAGCTCGATACGTCTCGGCGACGCAAGTGCTACCTGGTAACGTCGAGGCCACGCATCACATCACGACGAACGTGCAGAACATGCCCCGGGGTACGAGGCTGGGCACCGGTCCCGCGTGGCCCGGCGGTCCGGTGAACCCCTACGTTCCGGTGGCGGCCGAGAAGGGTGTGACCGTCGAGAACACGGGCGACCTCGCGGTGGCCGAAGACGAGGACGATGGCGGCGGGTTTGGCGCCTACATTCCCGGAGCCGGCGCGCGCGTGTCGCGTCCTGGTCAGGCCAGACTGATCCGGGCCGATCGGTTCAAGTACGTCCGCTGGAACCTGCACTACCAGGCGACCGGCAAGCCCGAGACCGCGCAGCCAGCCATCGGCGTCTGGTGGAAGCCGGCCGGCGAGATCACCAGCGTGGAGCAGAGCATGCGGATGGTCGAGCAGACCTCTGAAGGCCAGCCGGTGCTTCTCGGCTCGCGCCAGCGGCTCAGCACGGGTTCCGGCACCGGCGTCAACCCGATGCTCGCGCCCATTCCTCCCCGCGACGGCAGCTGGACGGTCACGGGTGTGGCGCCCTTCCTGGAAGACGTCACGCTCTACGGATTCACCCTGCACATGCACTTGAGGGGCAAGGATGTCACCTACCTCCTGACCCGCCCGGATGGCAGCGAAGAGGTCATGCTGCGCGTGCCCAACTACGACTTCAACTGGCAGTTCCCGTACGAGCTGGCGCAGCCGGTGAAGGTGCCCGCGGGCAGCACGATGAAGGCAATCGCGCGGTACGACAACTCGTCGAAGAACCGGATGAACCCGTCGCCGGACAAGGAAGTGTACTGGTCCGAGCAGAGCTGGGACGACATGTTCCTCACGAGCGTGCGCTTCTCGGTGGACAAGCTCGAGAAGAAACCGCAGGCGACGTCGCAAGGCCAGCCCTGACGTCGTGATGACGAAACGCTCGCTTCTACCCGCTGCGGCGGTGGCCATGGCCCTTGCGGGGCCGTGGCCTGCCGTCGCACAACGTCAATCGCGACCTCCAGCCGAACCTCCCAAGGCGCCGATCGTCCAGGCGGTGGGGTGCGCCGAACAACGCCCGGGTAGCCCCGCCACATGGTGGCTGGCCCGTGCGTCCAATGCAGACACAGTGACGCCAGGTCCCTTGAGTGTTGGTCAGGTCGAAAAGGCCAAGGGCGCAACGCTTGGCACCAACACATTCAGGCTGATCGGTGAGACCGACTTTCTCACGCCGGAAGAACTGCTGAAGGCAGGGGACCGCGCCCGCTTCACCAATGCCGAGACCGCCAACGCCTCCGGGCAGCTCCGCGCCGGGCGCAAGATCCTGGTGAAGGGGCTCCTCGTGGATGTCTCCGGCGAGCCGCGCATCAACCTGATGTCGGTGGTCAGTATCGCGGACGCTTGCAGCTAGACAGTCCCTGGTTCTTGGGCCTTCGTCCTTGGGCGGGCCTTTGTCCTTGGTGCCTGGTGCGTTGTCGCGAGGTCCACCACGGCGTAATCTGAAACCAAGGACGAAGCCCTAAGGACCAAGGACTACGCGGTTCCACCTACCCCTTGGCGCCTTCCCGCCTCCACCAGATCGTTCCGTAATTCGCAAACGGCCCGCCGTCGACCGAGATCTGCATCCGGAGCCGGTAGTTCTCGGGCGAGGCGAAGAACGACGTGCCTTTGAGGCGGACCTTGCGGCCGCCCTTCATCGTGATCTGGGGCGCCTCCCAGTGGTGCGAAAAGTACCCACCCGCATCGCCGCCGACTGCGCCGGTCTTGAGGAGCTCGAATCCCCGGCTGTCGCGCTCCTGGCGCACCATGTAGGTGGCCCGGCGGTCGTACACCGTGACGGACGTGATCGTGACGGCCTGATCAGGGCGCTTGATCTTCGCAGTCGATTCATAAGTGCAGTGGTCGGCGTAGCGCACCGTTTCGGTGCCGACGAAGTCGCCGGCCGGGCCGAGCGGGGATTCGGGAAGCGTTCCCTCGATCGTCCAGGTGCCCAGCAGATAGTTCGGGTTGAACCGGGGCTGATCGTCGCCCTCACCGGCAGTCTCCACGCCGAGCGTCGGACGCTTCAGCGCCTGGAGTCGGCTCATCAGCGTGAGCTCCTGCTTCGTGAGGCACTCACCAGGGACGACCGTCTCGCCCGACTCCAGACGCACCGCAGGCTCCTTGGGTGCAGCGGCCGGTGGCTGTTGTGCCGCTAACACAGGCAAGAGACCCACCGCGACTGCGAACGCGCCGACGTATCTGATCATCGAGCCTCCTTCGATCGCCTACCGCGACGGCTTGGCCGCCGCTTCCTTTTCGAGGAACCGCGCGCCCTTGAGCAGGTTGGTCATCCCGTAATTCGCTTCGTGGCATGCGTACTCGAACATCTGATCCGTGGTCAGCCGCATGGCGATCTGCGCCGTCCACGGCCTCGTCCAGGTCGTGGGATCGCTGACCGTGAACTGGTACAACAGAGTGTCCTGGTCCACACGGGTAAAGCGCTCGATCAGATGAAGGTTCGGACTCGAGCCGCGGAGCGAGGTTTCGTCGGTGAAATTCTTCGTCTCCACGACCAGCGTGTCGCCTTCCCATCGCCCGCGTGAGCTGCCGGTCCGCGCCGTCACTTTGCCGAGAGGTCGGTTGTCGAGCGGCACGATGCGTGCGCTGTGCACCATTTCGTTCACGAGCACCACGTAACCCGGCGCCTGGATCACCTGCACGTTCATGTTGTAACCGCCCGGCACCATCGGAGGGCCGGAGTTGAAGCCGGAGATGCAGCGTTCGCCGACGCTTCGATCTTCGGGTCCGAGCGCGAGACGCTCGCGCTCGGCGTCCTGAGCCTCGAGACGCCGCTTGCCTTCAGCGGTCAGCGCAGGGATCTTGCCATCAGGTGGATCCACAATCAGCGAGGTTTGGCGGTTTCCGACGACTTTTGTCCCGCGATCCCACCAGAAGTCGTTGTACGCGAGCGCCACGTCCGCGGTGATGACCTGGCCGTTGACGACACCTCTGGACGTATCAGTCTTGCTCTGCTCCCTGTTGGCGTCGGCATCGCGCGCCTCGACGATGCGGCGCTCGTACGCGGCGGCTTCTTCGTCGGTCAGGAAGGGCTTGTTCGCGAACTCAGCGGGGCGTTCGAGTGGTGTAACGGTTCGAAAGTCCCACATGCCCTGCAGGTCCGGATGGCCGTCCGCCGTCCGGGCCGGCTTCCAGGCAGAGCGGGGCGATGCAGCCGACGCGCCTTGCGTGGCGGCGGTCTGACCCGCCACAAGAAGGGCTTGAGGAACGATGATCGAGAGCACGCCGACGGTCATGAACAGGAGTCGCCGCATGGTGAACCTCCAGGTTTCTCCGGATTGCCGATACGCCATCAACGTGCTGACGGCGCCTGGCACCGGAAGTTCTCTGCCGAGTTGACGTCGCCCTGACCCAGGTACTGCGCGACCTGCGGGTGCGGGCACAGTGGCCGCGTGCGCTCGACCTTGCCGGCCGTGGCGCGCGTCGCCACGACCTGCGCCGGCGCGGTGCCGCGCTCCACCCACCCTTCGAGGACGGTGAGCATGTCGAACGTGTTCGGGCCGGGACCGCCGCTGCAGTGATGCATCCCGGGGACGAGATAGAGCCTGGTGAAGGCGTCCGCCTCCCGTTGCCCGCCGACGGCCTTCGCCACGCTGTTGTAGTAGTCGAGCGTGCCGTAAGCGCTGATCGCCGGATCGGCCCACCCGTGGTACATCAGGAGCTTGCCGCCACGATCCTTGAAAGGCCGCAGGTTGGCGTCGAGCGGGCTCAGGATCTCGGTCATCGTCTTCAGCCGCGGCAGATCCTGTTCAAAGCGGAAGAGGCGCCAGTTGAAGCCGGCCTCGTCCTTGTCGAACAGCAGGAAGCGCATGTTCTGCTCGCTCAGCCGATAGCCGCTCGGCAGCTCCGTGCCGTAGGCGAGAGAACCATCGGCCTGTTTGGCCGGCGGCGTGTTGCCGGTGACCCAGGCGCGCCATCCGGACTGTCCGCCTTCGTGCCCGACCGGGAAGCCCGCGGTGTACTGAGCACCGGCAGGCGTTTTCACGGGTGAGTAAACCCGCCGCACCGTTTCGAGCTGGCCCGCCGTCAAGCAGGTCGGCGAGTCCGCCCCGGCGCACTTCAGCGTCTCCGGCTTGAACGTGCACAGCCGGGGATCGGTGATGAGCCCGTCTTCCAGGCCATCGGTCTTGTCGCACGCCGCGAGCGTCGCCTTCGAGAGCAGTTCGACCTTGTCGATCGTCAGGTAGTTCGCCTCGGACGCCAGCATGTGCTGATAGACGAGCGCGCGTCCGACCTGCATGGGTGTGCCGGTCGCCGGATCGCCCGCGATGATGCCGGTGAAATCGGTGGGGTAGCGCTGGACTTCCATCAGCGCCTGCCGGCCGCCGTTCGAGCATCCGTTGAAGTACGCCTGCGCGAGAGGTTTTCCGTAGTACGTCTCGCTCAGCGCCTTGGCGGCCACCGTCGTGACGTGCGTACCCCGGTGCCCATAGTCGATTTCCTTCGCGCGGTTGCTGCCCCACGTCGTGTCGTTGTTGAGATGACCTGTGTCGGTCGAGGCAGAGGCGTACCCGCGCGCCAGGCCGGTGTTGAGCGATCCAATCGTGCCCCCGGTGCCGCCGACTCCCTGGAAGTAGAACTTGCCGTTCCATGTGTCCGGCAGACCCAGTCGGAAATTCACCGTGTTGCCGGGCACCGCCACGTGGCCATCCACCCGGCAGTGGCGCGGCACGCCGTCGGCCGCATCGACCATGGCCGCCGCGGTAACAGTCGTGTCTTTCGGCGCCCCGGCCTGGATGCGGGCGACCGAGCAGTTGCCTGCCGCAGGAGCTCCGCTCTGCGTGGATACAGTGGCTGCGAGCCCCGACACTCCAATCACGGCCGCGGACAAGACGATCACCTGAGCGTTCGCCATCCTCATGTCTCCCTCTTGCCCCGGCCGTCAGGGCCGCAGGCAACCTGGTCGCCGGGTTAGCGCTTTCTTCCAAGCCGCCGTGTTCTTGGTGCTTCCGCCTCGCGCGCAATCATGACGTCGGTGGACTTGACGATCGCGACGGCATTGTCGCCGCGCTTCAGCTTCAACTCTTCGAGGGCGTCGCTGGTGATCACCGCCGTCAGCGACTGGTCGCCGATCCGGAGCCGCACCTGCCCGAGCACTCCGTCGACGCGGACTTCGTCGACAAACCCCCGCAGGCGATTGCGCCCGCTCAAAGCGACGATGAGGCCGGTGACCGAGGCGGGCCGGCTCGGCGCCTTGATGCCCGGCGCTTGCCTCGCCACAAGCCTGTCGACTTCGGCCTCGGGAACGCGGTGATGCCCGCCTTCAGTCTGCGTCGTCCTCACCTTGCCCTGGTAGATCCACTGCTTCAGCGTGGAGTACCCGATTCCGAGACGTGAGGCCGCCGTCCGGACGGTCAGCAGGGACATGTCGCCGGAATCATACGACAGGGGCGGGACGAACGGGGAACAGGGAAGGGACGGGGATCGGGGACCGATCCGCTAGACGCGGCGGCTGGCCGGGACGGGCGTCTGCGACAGCTTGCGCTGGACGAGCGTGAGCAGCTCTGCCGGGACGATGGGCTTGACCAGGAAATCGGCGCCGGCCTGCCGCGCTTCGTGCTCGAGCAGCGGATCCGCGAACCCCGAGATGACGATCGAGGGGATGTGCGTGCGGGAGAGCATGATCAACTGCAGGCCGTTGAACTCGCCCAGCCGGATGTCCACGATCAGGAGATCGGGCACGCGTTTCGACAGGATAGCCCGCGCATCCTCGAATGTCGTGGCCACGTGCGCATCATGCCCGGCGTGACGGAGCAGCTCCGCCATCCCGGCACACGTCGACACGTCGTCGTCTACGATCAGGACGGAAGCGCCCATGAAGCCCTCAGCTTAACGCAGAAATCGTCTGTGGCGACTCGCCTGATTGACGGAAATCGATGGTCAATCTTTAAGGATGAGGTTGCCTCTAAAGCGCCTCGCGCATTACTGTTCTCGCATGTTCAGTAGTGTTCTTCTGGCATTGCTCGTTGCTGCACAGCCCCAGGCGCCAACCACGCCGCCCCCGGCGACCGGACAGCCACGACCGCCGGCCGCCACGACGCCGGCGCGCCGTCCCGCGACCGGTGGAACAACCCTGCAAATCAAGGTGACCGATCGGTCAGGGGTGCCGGCCGCGGATATTGCCGTATCCGCCGAGGGGCCGGTCAGCCGCGAAGCCGTGACGGATGCCAGCGGTATCGCGCTCTTCCGCACGATGTCGGCCGGCACCTACAGGGTGCGCGCCGGCGGCGACAAGTTTGTCACCTTCGAGAAGGAAGTCGTCGTCAGAACGACGCCTGCCACGACGGAGATGGCGCTGTCTGCCGCACCGCCGCCACCGGAGCCGCCCCCGGCTCCGGCTCCTCCGCCTCCCGCGCCGGCGCCGGTCGCAGTCACGGGGCCGCCAGGAGAGCCAAAGGCGCTCTCGATTCCCGACATGGCCGAGCGGTCCCTGTCTGGCCGCGATCCGGTCAGGTCGTTCCCGATCGGCTGTTCCGGCATGAGCCGGACACAACTCATCGTCCTCAGGGAATCCACGCCAGCATCCGCGCTGCCGGAAACCGAGGAGATGCTTTACCTGGTGGCCGGCGAAGCGAGCATCAAGATGGGTGCGAAGGAGCAGCCGCTCACGCCTGGATGGTTCGCGATCGTGCCGCGGGGCACCGAGCGGGTGGTATCGCGTCGAGGGCGAAACCCCGCCATCTTTTTGTCGACGATCGCGGGACAGCCCTGCTCGACGGCAGGCTCGGCCGCGCAACCGTGACGTTGGATGCAGGCCGGGTCCTTTCTGGACCCGGCTAGCTGGCTAGCTAAGGAGCGTCCCAGGAATAGCCAGGCTCCGTCGTGAGCCTGGCATCGTCGACCGGCACACCGACGGTGAAGTGATAGAGGCTCTGGAACTGGTGACCAGTGAGGCCCAGCACGTCGTGCACAGGGTCGTCGAAGAAGCAGCCGATGCCCGTCGCACGGACCCCGGCCGCCTCCGATTCGAGATAGAGCGCCTGCCCGACGATCCCCGTTTCCCAGAACAAGTGGCGATAGAACGACGGGCCGAACTCGGAAAGGCTCCGGTCGAACTCCGCAATCATGCCGAGGCTGAAGAAGCCGTCCGAGGCGATGTCCTGGTTGCAACTGAGTTGCGCTGACAGCGCCCTGGCGTCGCCGGTCGCGAGGCGCTGGAGGGGAAGGCTTTCGCACGCAGCCTCCCACTGGAAGTCAGCCCGGCACGCGCCGCGAAGCCGATCGAGCGCTTCAGCATTTCTGATCAACAGGTAGAGCCCCGGTTCGAGGCCGTCCACGCGGTGGACGAAGAGGACGAGGTGCACGCGCGGCGTCCACCACTGGCCGTTCCAGGGTGCAGCCGCGCGCGGCATCACGCCAGCCAGGAGCCGCAGGAAGATCGTGCGATCGATCGCGGACCGGCCGTCGAAGGCGACGGCGCTTCGGCGCTGCAGCAGCAGTGTCCTCGCATCGATTTTCCGGTCTGAGGGGTTCTGACGTGGCACCGCTGGCAGCGGCGGCGCCTCTATCGTGCGGCCAGGGTCGGACGTGGCGCGTGCGATTTCGTCGATGAACGTCCATTGCACGTGCTCTTCGCTCAGCTGACTCGCGCGGCCAGACCACACGCCCTGCCGGATGCGCTCGGCGAGCGGCTCGACGCTGACCGCGTCTGGCAGGGGAGCACCGGACAAAGCGATGATGCAGCCGGGCTCTTCACGCTCCGCGTCCGTGAAGTCTTCATCCCGATTGATGCCGGTCGCTGACGCGATGGCGTGATGCGACCACGCGGGCAGCAGCCGCGCGCCCCATCCGTGCAGAGCGGCCGAAAAGCTCACCGCCGCGATCGCATGACCGAGGTCGTGCTGGCAGTAGCGGAACGCGCGCTCGCCGTACTTCCACGACTCCCGCCAGTGAATCGACGTCAACGCCACCAGCCAGAGGTCCGATCGTCCGGCCGAGGCCTCGCTCCACGCGTCGTCGTCGAACGTGCACCGGCGTTCGAGCGCGTGACGATCGGGCGCGTAGTGGAATACCCCGGCGTGGCTGTCGAGCCCCGGCAGCGAACCACAGATGACGTACGCCTCGGTCGGGTGAAGGTTGCCACTGGATGGGTTGACGCGAAGCGCCCATCGTGAAGGCCCGGACTGCTTCCAGGCCGACAGTCCCAGCGAATGCCTGAGTACGTCGCCAACGGCCTGGATGGTCAGTTCGGCCGGCGCCTGGTGCGCGATGAACAGGCCGTCGAACGTCGCATGGCGCGACACATCCAGGTCCGTGCCCGCCGCGGGATCCGGGTAGAGCGGAAACGTCGGCGAGCCGGCGTAGTTGCGGAATGGCCGCGGCTGCGACGCCCAGTCGAGGTAGCCCAGCGATCGGGCGAAGCGATTGAAGTGATGCTTCGTCCCGTCGTGGTAGCGGTGAACGGGGTCGAGGATCGCCTGATGCGCGCCCGGCTCGTCAGCCTGTGGAGGAACCAACGTGTCGATCATACTGCCGCTGCTGCAGCATGGCCGCGATAGCCGCCGATGACGCGGCGACTCGCGACGGCAGCCGGCGAATACCTCGCGATCCTGCAGCAGGTCACGCATCCGGCGCGATTTCGAGGTTGAAGGTTTCGTCCCGTGCAGCGGCACGTATAGACTCGTCAGATGCAGCAGGAACTCCTGCTCCGCCTGTCAGCTCTCCGTCGGTTCGCCGTAGCGTTGCGCGAGGTGGCGTCGGGCTTCATGAGCCCGCCCCCAGGCACTTGAGGGATGAATCCAGTGTCCTGGGAGCAGGACGCACGTCGACGCTATGAAGAACGGCGGCAGGCCGAGGCTACCGGGGCCACCGGCCGACTGGAGGATCGTTCCGCCGGGTGAGGAACGTCCTCAGCCTGCCTGAATTGTCACGCCACCTTCACCTCGCGGCCTCTCGGCGAACCGGCGGCCCGGAACTGCAGCGTCGCGAAAATTTCGACCACCACGGCAACCGCGACCACTAGCAGCCTTGCGAGCGGCGTCAGCTGACCCCAGAAGATCATCAGCACAGCGGCGCTCGCCAGGACCCATGCGACATCGGCCGCTGTGAAGGCAAGGAGCACCGTTCGGCTCATCTGAGGCCGTCGTGCGGCGAGCAGCATGGCCCCCGCGTAGCCGATCAGTCCGGCAGCGAGGGCATCGAGTAGTGCTGGGCTGCTCAGGCCGAAGAGGCCGTACAACGAGCCACGGGCGGCCAGGAGGCCGACGGCGGATGCGCCGGTCGACAATGCGTTCATCTGCAGGATTCGATGCGGTGCCATAGATGTGTCCTCCAGCAAGAATCTAGTGAGGCACCAGCATTACGCCAGGCGCGTTCGCCGGCAATTACCTGGGAGGTAATGGTCGTTCCGCCCTGGGCGCGGTAGCATCGGCCATGCCCACCGCTGCCGCGGCTCACGCTCGCGAACCACAGGTCCTCGGACACCTCCTGCGCGAATGGCGGACGGCGCGCGGCATGAGCCAGCTCAGTCTCGCCATGCGCGCGGGCTTCTCCGCCAGGCACGTCAGCTTCATCGAAACTGGACGGGCGCAACCCAGCCGGCAAGCGGTCCTGGTGCTGGCCGAAGCGCTGGACGTCCCTCTCCGTGAACGTAACCGGCTGCTCGGCGCGGCGGGTTATGCGGAGGTCTTCCGCCAGACGCCTCTGGGCGCCGAGGAGATGCACCATGTCCACGGCGTACTCGAGTTCATCCTCGAACGCCACGAGCCATACGGCGCCGTCGTCCTCGACCGGTATTCCAACCTGCTCATGGCCAACGCTCCGGCGACGCGTCTCCTGGGCGGACTCGTCGATTCAACGTTACTGGGCGCGGCGCCCAACATGCTGCGCGTCGTCTTCCATCCGCTTGGGGTGCGGCGGTCGATCGTGAACTGGCCGGAGGTGGCCAGGCACATGTGGGGAAGGGCGGAGCGTGAGCTCGCAGCGCCGGGCGGCGACGAGGCCGGTGCCGCGCTCCTCGAGGAACTCCGCGGCTATCTCGATCCGGCCCTGTTGACGCCTATGCCACCGACGGCTCGTGGCGCCGATCTCCTTCTGCCGGTGCACATCCGGACCGACGCGCTGGAGTTGCGCGTCTTTACCGGAATCATGACATTCGGGACCCCGCAGGACGTCACGCTTCAGGAGCTGCGGATCGAGACGTTCTTCCCCGCCGACGACGCTTCTGCAGACGTCATGAAGCGTATTGCCTGACGGCTCGCTCATGCGCAACGCCCGCCAGGCCGACGCTCAGGCGAACGGATTCTCGTCAGCGCTCCGGCCGTAAATCACCGGGATTGGGATATCGAGCATCCTCAGGTACACCGTCAGCTGGCCTCGATGGTGATACCAGTGATTGAGGAGCACGGAGCGGAGCAGCGCGACCCGCGGGATCGTCATCAGCTCACGAGGGCCCGCCGTCATCCGCCAGGGTTTCATGGCGAGCTCGGGACTCAGCCCCGACAGATACGCCTCGGCGTTCTTCAGGCTGGCATCGAACGCCGTCAGGACCTCGTCGCGCGACGCGGGCTGGGGCGGCGTGAAATCGACCGTGGAGGCGTCGAACCCATCGAGCGCCGCGAGGCCGCAAATGGCGCCGGGAATGTTCGCGACGTGAATCGCGAGCTGCCCGAGCGTCATCGACTTGGGATGTGGCCGCCACGAGAGCTTGTCTCCGGGCACCCGTTCGAGCACGCGCCGGGTCGTGCCGGCTTCCTGACGGAGTTCGTCGACCATAGGTACGTTCATCATCCATCCCCTTCTTTGAGTTCGCGTCCGGAGTGAGGCCTCAGCCCGCCGGTATCGCCTCGGGAACCTGAGCCGGGGCGGGGGAGGCCGCGAAGTTCAACCGCTTGCGGAACTCGCTGCGGAGGAGCAACAGCACGAGCCCCATTTGAAGCGCGATGGCCGCGACCGACAGATACCAGATCCACCAGAGCTGGAAGCCCGGAAGCCTCGACAGCAGGAACGCGGGGACTGCTACGAGGAGCAGGCGGACGAAGGACGCGATGAGCGACGGCATTGCGTTGCCCATCGCCTGGAACATGCTCCCCGAGACGAAGATCACACCGGAGGCGATGAAGTTCCACGACGCGATGCGGAGGAACTCGTCGCCCACCGCCACGACTTCGGGGTCGCTGGAGAACAGCCGGATCATCGCCGCCGGAGCGATGTGGCAGAGCAGCGCCATGACGGTCATCACCGAGGCCACGAGCAGCATCGCGGTCCGGAACGTCGCGTAGACGCGGTCGGCCTTCCGTGCGCCCACGTTCTGCCCGGCGAGAGGCGCCACGGCGAAGCCCAGCGCGACCGCGGGCATGAAGAGCGCCTGGATGATGCGCTGGCCGACGCCGAAGCCGGCCTGTGCGGCCGCACCGAACGGCCGGCTGACCGCGTACACGATCACCAGGTACACCGCCATGAGCGCGAACTCGGCCCCCGCTGGCAGTCCGATACCCAGCATCCTCCGCCAGAGCGGGATGTCCGGCGTCCAGTCATGCCGCCTGAACCGGAGGTACGAGTCGGCCGGGAGGAAGTAGAACGCCAGCCAGACCGTGCCGACGGCAATGGCGATCAGGCTCGCGACGGCCGCGCCGCCGACGCCGAGCGCGGGACTCCCGAACCAGCCGAAGATGAGCACCGGCGCGAACACGATGTTCATGATCACCGTGGCCGTCTGCACCACCATCCCGGGCTTGAAGTTGCCGGTGCCGCGCAGCGCCGCCGCCATCACGACCATCGGGAACTGCAGCCCCATCGCCGGGATGAACCAGAGCAGGTAGTCCGCGGCGAGGCGCGCCGTCGGTACGTCAGCGCTGAGGCCGTTCACATACGGCAGCCTGGCCGCCATGCTGAGCACGACGAATACGACGCCGACGACGGCCGAGAGAACGAGCGACTGGTTGAACGCGCGGAGCGCCCTCTCGCGATCGCGCTGGCCGGCGGCATGCGACACCAGCGTCGTCGTGCCGACGCCGAGCATCTGCGTGACGGCCAGCACGATGAACATCAGGTTGCCGGAGATCCCAACGGCCGCGACGGCTTCCTTGCCGAGACGTCCGACCCAGTAGAGGTCCACCAGAATGTAGAGCGTCTGGAAGACCATCGTGACGAGCATGAAGCTCGCGGTCTTGAGGAGGTGCCGCGGGATCGATCCGGTGGTGAGATCCTGCATGGGGTTCCGCCGAGATTCCTTTCAGGTCGCTCCTCCGAGTCTAGCCCAGAAGGCCCTCGAGGTCGGCTTCAGAAGACCCGGTCAACCTCTTTCTCATCACAATCGCGGACTGAGGACACGCCGATGTGAACTCCACCGAGACCCTTACGGATGCCGGCACTTCATCACGTGCAATCTGCTCGAACCCGAATCTCGGAAAGAACCGTTCAGCCGTCGTGGTGAGCAGGAACACCGCCTTCGCGCCCTGCGTCTTCGCCAGGCGCAACGCCGCTTCGGTCAGCTGATGCCCGAGATGCCGCCCTTGCTCGGCCGGATCGACGGCGACGGACCGCAGCAGCGCGCCATCCGCGTAGAGCTCCAATGCCGCCGTTCCCACCACCCGCGAGCCGTCTCTGGCGACGAGCATGGTCCTGACGTGATCGTCGACCCCGTCTAGCGGCAGATGGTGCTGCGCGAGAAGACTGCGGACGTACGGCAGATCACGATCGGTCGCGGCTTCGATCATCGCACCCACCCTCTCAGGTTCGTGGTGCGCAGCAGGCGCCGCCTGCGGGGCTGTCCAGGACGTACAGCTGCCCATACGAGCGCTGGAACTGCCTGCGGTCGCTCGCCGTGGCGGGCAGTTGTCGCAGTGCGTCAACAGCCGCATTGACGACGTTCTGGACGACAGGGTCGAGCGACTTCGACACCTGGTAGTGCATCCAGACGCCGTCGCGGCGTGCTGCCACGAGCCCGGTTCGGCGCAGGTACGCAAGGTGACGCGACACCGTCGGCTGCGGGACGCCGAGACTGTCGTGGATGTGGCAGACGCACACTTCGTTGTTGCCGAGAAGCCCGAGGATTCGCAGCCGTGTCTTGTCCGCGAGCGCCTTGAACACATCCTCCAGCTGGTCGATGGCCGCCGCCCGGGTCTTGGGAGTTGAACGGGTCATATATTTGCCTTGACGAATATACCACGCGGCAATATATTCGTAAAGACGAATATATTGGAGGTCAGCGATGAATACGGTCAAGGAAGTGGTCCAGCAGAAATACGGCGAGGCGGCGCTTCAGGCCCGAGGCGGGCAAAAGGCGGGGTGCGGCTGCGGCACGTCCGCCTGCTGCGGGTCCGATCCCATCACCTCGAACCTCTACGACGAGGCACAAGCCGCGGCAGTTCCGGCAGAAGCGATCCTCGCGTCGCTCGGCTGCGGCAACCCGACTGCGCTGGCCGAGCTCAATGCCGGCGAGGTCGTGCTCGATCTGGGCTCCGGCGGCGGCATTGACGTTCTGCTTTCGGCCAAACGTGTGGGTCCCACTGGCAAGGCGTATGGCCTCGACATGACGGACGAGATGCTGGCGCTCGCGCGGGAGAATCAGGCGAAGTCCGGGCTGACGAACGTCGAGTTCCTGAAGGGCGAGATTGAGCACATCCCTCTGCCCGATAGCTCAGTCGACGTCATCATCTCGAACTGCGTGATCAACCTCTCTGCTGACAAAGATCGCGTCATCGCAGAGGCCTTCCGAGTGCTGAAGCCGGGAGGACGGCTCGCAGTATCCGATGTCGTGGTCAGAGGCGACGATGTCCCTGATGCCGTGCGCCGAAGCATGGAGCTCTGGGTGGGTTGTATCGCCGGGGCTCTCGAAGAGAAGAGCTACCGGGAGAAGCTGGCCGGAGCGGGGTTCGACGCGATTGACGTCGAACCGACCCGCGTGTACCGCGCCGCGGATGCGCGGCACTTCCTTGCGGGGGCCGGGCTTGCGGATGAAGACACGCTTGCGCAGATCGACGGCCGCTTCATCAGCGCGTTCATCCGGGGCCGAAAGCCCCTTGCCGCAAGAAGCTGCTGCGGCCCCACGTGTTGCTCCTGACGCGGCTGCGAAAACGCCACATCCGGGCGGCAGGTCTCCTGTTCATGCTTCTCGGGAGTGCCGATCGACTGCACGCGCAGACGGGTAGCTCCGGGACACCGCAGTCGCCCTACGACAGAATCTGGAGGTTCACAGAGTGGTATGGGGACGACTCGAACCCTGTGGTCCAGCGCGTGCTGTTCACTGGCCGATACCAGCACGAGTTCACGACTCTCGATGCGGACCAGGGCGACCTCGACGAGTGGAATGTCCGCCGCATGCGGCTGGGACCCAGGGTGACGTTGTTTCGAAGCGTCACGTTTCACGCCGAGGTCGAGCTCAACCCCCAGGAAGCCGATCCGCTCTATGTGCGCCTCACCGACACGTACGTGCAATGGACCAGGAACGCGCAATTGTCTCTAACGGTAGGCAAGCACAGCGCGCCGTTCACTCTGGACGGCGCGACGTCGTCCAAGGAGCTTCTGACGATCGACCGGAGCAACCTCGCCAACAACATCTGGTTTCCGCAGGAGTACATGCCTGGCGTCAGCGTGTCTGGCCGAAGGGCGCGCTGGACCTACAGAGGCGGCATTTACTCATCAGGCGAGGCCAACCGCGAGTTTGGCGAGTTCACTGGCGGCGTGTTCGCGCTCGGCGTCCTCGGCTATGACTTCGCGAAGTCGCTTGCCGCGAAGGAAGCAGTCCTGACCGGGAACTATGTCTATCAGCATCCCGATTCCGACAACACCTTCACGAGGCAGCTGGAACATGTCGTCTCAGTCAACTTCAAGTACAAGGTCGATCGGTGGGGTGTACGGTCGGATCTGTCTGCAGCGAAAGGATACTTCGGTCAGAGCGACATGTGGGGCCTGACGGCGATGCCTTTCATCAACGCCACCAGCCACCTCCAGTTTGTCGTCCGCTATACGTTTCTCGAGAGCAGTGATCCGAATGGATTGCGGCTCGCCACATACGAGAACCGCGTGATCGCGAACCGCGGCGACGAGTACAACGAGTTGTATGTAGGCGCGAACTACTACTTCTACGGCCACAAGCTCAAGATCCAGAGCGGCGCGCAGTTCGCAGACATGAACGACTCCACCGGGGCCGCCGGCGCCTACTCCGGCGCATCGTGGACAACGGGCTTGCGCGTCGGATGGTAGGGACTCGGCAAGCGCCGACTCATGTGCTGTTCGGTCTATGATAAGCCGATTATGAAGTCGATTTGATGCGGGTCATCGACTTGGCTAGAATCCTAGCCGAGGCACGTGATGAACACACGAACAGGGCTCTCCGCGGCCGGCGTCGTTGTGCTTGCCGTGATGGCTGGCGGCGCGGTTGGTGCCACGGCGCAGGCGCCGGCGAGAGTGCTGACGGTCGCCAACGATGGCAAGACGGTCACGATTGCGGCAGCGGACCTGAAGGCCCTGCCCAGGGCCCGTGCGGAGATCAAGGACGACGGCCGCACGGTCGTCTACGAGGGTGTGCTGGTGGCGGAGGTGCTCAAGCGTGTTGACGCGCCTCTCGGCGCCGCCATGCGCGGCGATGCGCTGACCACGTTCGTCGTGGCGACCGCCTCCGACGGATACCAGATCGTCTTCTCGCTCGCGGAGCTCGATCCCGCGCTCACCGGCAGCGAGATCATCGTGGCCGACTCGGCGGACGGCAAGCCACTCGTCGAGAAACAGGGCCCGTTCAGAGTCGTGGTGCCGCGGGATACCCGGCCGACGCGCTCGGTTCGCATGCTCGACCGGCTGGAACTGACCCGGATCAGGAAGTAAAGACTGGATGCCACGATGGACCATATGTGTCGTGTTGCTTTGGGCCGTTGGCCTCAGGCAAGGCGGCATCGCGCAGGGCCCCCGATCGTCGCCGCCGCCTCCGACCTGAACTTTGCGTCACCGAGATTGCCGATCGGTTCGCGAAGCAGCAGGGCCAGCGCGTGGAGCTGGTGTTCGGTGCATCGGGCACACTCGCGCAGGCAGATCCGGACGGGGCGCCGTTCGAGATGTTCCTGTCGGCTGACGAGAGCTTTTCGAACGAACTCGCGAAGGCCGGCCTGACGCGGGACGCCGGTGCCTTTACGCAGTGGGACGGATCGTGCATGTTCGCGCCGAAGGGCTCGCCGCTGAATCGCGGACGAACGGACTGGAGGGCCTGCGCACGTTGCTCGAGGGCGGCCGGCGTCCGGCGGTTCGCGATTGCCAATCCCGAAGTGGCGCCCTACGGACGCGCCGCCGAGGCGGTGCTGCGCAAGCGCGGGCTGTGGGATGACGCTGAAGCCGCGGACTGGTGTTCGGCGAGACCATCGCTCAGGCCGCGCAATTCGCGACGACGGGCAACGCCGTGGGCGGCCTCATTGCGTATTCGCTCGTGCTGGGCGCCCAGGCTTCTCAGAGCCGTGGAGCCTACGCGCGTGATTCCGGAGGCGGACCATCCGCCCCTTCTGCAGCGGATGGTGCTCCTCAAGCGCGCCGGTCCCGTGATCGAGCGCGTTCTACCGTATCTGCAGGACGCACCGAGCCCGCGCGATCCTTGCGCCGCCACGGCTTCACGCTGCCGAATAGCATCGAGACCCATGGACTGGACCGCACTCCGCGTCTCGTTGCGCTCGGCGTCGGACCATCGTGCTGCTGTTGCCGTTCGGCATCTGGCTGGGGCACCTGCTGGCCATGCGCCAGTTCCGCGGCAAGCTGCTCGTCGAAGCGCTGGTCACAGTGCCGCTCGTGCTGCCGCCGACGGTGCTCGGGTTCTATCTGCTCGTCAGCGTTCGGCGCACGCTCGCCGCTCGGCGCGGCGTTCCAGCGTCATGGTTGGCCAACCGCTGGCGTTCTCTTTCGAGGGGCTGCTCGTCGCGTCTGCCATAGCCAACATCCCGTTCGTCGTCCAGCCGATCCAGCGCGGCTTCGAGGCCGTTCCCGCCGACGTCCGCGATGCGGCCGCCTGCTGCGGGCTGACGCCCGTGGCAGCGTTTTACGCGCATCGAGGTGCCCCTGCGCGTGGCCCGGCATCCTCACGGCCGCGATCCTGACCTTCGCCCACACGCTCGGCGAGTTCGGCGTCGTGTTGATGGTCGGCGGCAATCTGCCAGGGGAGACGCGCACGTTGAGCATCGCGATCTACGATCGCATGAAGGCCTTCGACGATCGCAGCGCGGGCGTCATGGCTGCGACGCTGCTGGTCACGGCCGTCGTCGACGCTGATGCTGACCACGACGCGCTGTCGCGCCGTGCCGTGATGCGCCGTGGGTGACCGGCGCGCTCTCGGCCACGCTGCGTCAAGAGGCGCCCATTCCGCTCGACGTCTCGCTGACCTGCGGTGCGGGCGAAGTGCTCGCGATTTTCGGTCCGTCCGGCAGCGGTAAGACAACCATCCTCAGGAGCATCGCCGGGCCTGTACCGGCCTGAGACGGCCACGGTTCGCTCGGGCGACGATGTGTGGACCGACTCCGCCGGCGGGACCTTCAGGCCCCCGCACCAGCGCCGCGTGGGCTACGTCTTCCAGGACTACGCGCTATTCCCGCACCTGACCGCCACAGGCAACGTCGTCGCCGCGCTTGGCCATCGCCCACGCGCGGAACGGCGCGAGCGGGCCGAGCGGTTGCTGGCTCAAGTCCACATGGCGCGGCATCTCGATCGCCGGCCCGGCGAACTGTCCGGGGGAGAACGCCAGCGGGTGGCTCTGGCCCGCGCGTTGGCGCGGGAGCCCGCCGTGCTGCTGCTGGACGAACCGTTCGCAGCTGTCGATCGCACCGTGCGGAGGCACCTCCAGGACGAGGTCAACGCCCTTCGCCGGACGCTCGATATCCCGCTCATCCTCGTCACGCACGATTTCGACGATGTCGTTCGGCTGGCCACGCACCTGTTGATTCTCGAGAAAGGACGCTCGGTCGCGAGCGGTCCCCTTCATACGCTGATGAGCCGCCCCGACCTGAGCTTGCTTCGTGAAGCGGTCGGCCTGGGGAGCCTGCTCGATGCCACGGTCTCGCGGACCTATCCGACACGGCGCCTGGTGGAGCTGACGTTCGACGGTGGTTCGCTCCTGGCGGCAGGCCCCGCGCCGCCCGTGGGCACGACGGTCCGCCTGCGGATTCCCGCGCGCGAAGTAATCCTGGCCACCCGGGCGCCCGAAGGGCTCAGCCTGCACAACGCCCTGCAGGGGACCGTCTCCGCGATTCACCTCGACTCCTCCGTCGATCACGCCGTCGTCCAGGTTGCCGTCGGCGCAGTGCGGCTCCTCGCCGAGGTGACCCTCGACGCCATCTCCGCTCTCGGCATCGTCGAGGGGCAGCAACTCCACGCGCTCGTCAAGTCGGTGTCGATCGACGTCCTGGCCGGCGACGGCGCGTCAGAAACAAGTAACTAATCAAGCCGTATCAAGTCGATTTGAATATCGTCTCAATCCGATCTAGAGTCTTCTGGCTTCTGGAGGCTGCGATGATCGGATTGGCACGTGCGTGCCTGGCGGTGCTGCTGGCCGTAGCGCCGGCGGCGGCGCAGATCGGCGGGGGAGCCTGACGGGCGACATCCTGGACCAGACCGCGGCCCAGTTGCCGGGTGCGACGGTCACTGTGACCTCGGTCGGTACCAACCTGTCGCGCACGTCGGTTACGGGGCCGGACGGCCGCTACGTCGTGCCCGGGCTGGCGCCAGGGCTGTATCGCGTGCACGTGGAACTGAGCGGATTCCGCCCGCTGACGAGGGATGGCGTGCGGCTGGCCACGGGGGAAACCGTCAGGCTCGACCTTCGACTCGAGGCCGGCGTCGAGGCATCCGTTACGGTGACCGCGGATGCCCCGACTGCTTCGCAGCGAGACGTCGTCACTCGGACAAGTCATCGAGAACCGGAAGATCGTCGATCTACCGCTCAACGGCCGCAGCTTCATCACGCTGGCCGGCCTCGCGCCGGACGTCGCGCTGCCTCCGGGATCGTCGCTGCCGCGCATCAACGGCGGCCGGCCGAGAACCAACGAATACCTGTTCGACGGGATCTCGGTGCTGCAGCCCGAACCCGGCCAGGTCGCGTTCTTTCCGAACGTGGACGCGATTCAGGAATTCAAGATCGAAACCAACAGCCCGCCCGCCGAGTTCGGCCGCTTCAACGGCGGCGTCGTGAACCTCACCACCAAGGCCGGCAGCAACGCGGTGCGCGGCAGCCTGTTCGAGTTCTTCCGCAACCAGTCGCTCAACGCCAGGAACTTCTTCGCCTCGACCAACCCGGTCAAGCCGCGTACCGGCGCAACCAGTTCGGCGGCGTGATCGGGGGGCCCATCAAGAGGGACCGGACGTTTTTCTTTGCCGACTATCAGGGCCAGCGGCAGACGATCGGCCGAACGGTCATCTCGACGGTTCCGACCGCGCTGCAACGGCAGGGCGTATTCACCGAGGCGATTGCCGGCCGGGTGCCGGTCATTTATGACCCGGCGACGGGCGCCGGCAGCACGCGGAGCCCGTTTCCCGGCAACACGATCCCGGTCGCGCGGATGGACCCGGTCTCGCGGTCGCTGCTCGGCCGCTATCCGCAGCCGACGAGCGCCGGCACCGCCAACAACTACCGGCGGGTCGCAGACGAGGCGGTGGACCAGGACCTGGTCAGCGTGCGCATCGACCATCGCGTGACGGACCGCGACCAGATCTTCGGGCGGCTCACGCGCTTCGATGAAGCGTTCATTCCCGTGACCCCGCTGCCTGACGGCGACGGCGTGACCACGGGCACCCTCGGCCCGCAGGACACGACGTCATGGTCGTTTGCCTCGAGCTACCAGCGCACCATCTCGAACAACATCTTCAACGAGCTTCGCGTCGGCGACACCAGGCGTTCGGTTTCACGATCCGCCGCGCAGCTGAGCGGGTCGGCCTCCGTCGATTCTCGGCATTCCGGGGATTCCGTCCTACGCGCAGTTCCCGAACACAGTGCCGACCTTCACGATTGCCGGCTATCAGCAGCTCGGGTCGCCGGCCAACACCGCGACCGACTTCGGCACCAGCGTCACGCAGATTGCCGACTCACTCACCTGGCTGAAAGGGCGACACAGCCTGAAGATGGGCGCGGACCTCAGGTGGGAGCGCCTCAACGTCGTGCAGCCGCCCTCGCCGACGGGCTTGTTCAATTTCACGGCGCTCTTCACGGACCTTCCCGGCACGGCGAACACAGGCACGCCATTCGCAAGCTTTCTGCTCGGCCAGGTCGAGCGGTTTTCGATTGACCTGCAGCAGGAAGAGATCCGGAACCGCGCGAGTTTTCAGGAGGTACTTCATCCAGGACGACTGGCGGGTGTCGGATCGGTTCACAGTCAACGCCGGCCTGCGTTACACGCTGAACTTTCCCTCGACCGAAGAGAGCGATCAGGTCGGCATCTTCAACCTCGACACGCAGCGGCTCGAGTACGCCGGGCAGAACGGGCAGCCCAGCGCGGCCCGCCAGCTCCACAAAGGCAACTTCGGCCCCCGGCTCGGCATCGTCGGCCGCGTGACCGAACGTACCGTGGCGCGTGTCGGCTACGGCATGGTCTGGATCGAAATGGCCGGCATCACGACGCCGTTCACCACGCCCTCGTTTCCGTTTCTCCAGACGGTGTCGCAGCGCACGCTCGACAGCATCAACCCGGCGTTCGTGCTGGCCAGCGGGCCACAGGTGGTGCCGGTGCCGCCCACGGCCGACGCGGGCCTGGGGCAAGGTGTCTTTTCGGTCGACCGGGACCTCGGCTCGGGCTACGTGCAGCAGTGGAATGCATCGGTGCAGCGCGAGCTCACCTCGAACCTGTCGGTTGAAATGGCCTACGTCGGCTCGAAGATCACGCATGTCGGGATCCCCGACACCAACCTGAATCAGCTGACCGTGGAGCAGCTGGCGCAGGGCTCATCCCTGCTGGTTCGCGTGGACAATCCGTATTTCGGCCAGGTCCCGCGCTCATCGTCCATCGGCGACCCGACGATCCCCGTCAACCAGCTGATGCGGCCGTACCCGAAGTACACGACGGTCAGCCTCTATCGGAACAACGTCGGGACGACGTTCTACCAGGGCGTCGTACGTGAAGCTCGAACAGCGATTCTCGGGAGGGCTGTCCTATCTCGTGAGCTACACGCGATCGAAGCTCGAGGACGACGCCTCGTCGGTGTTCGACGCATCGATCCTCACGGGGCCGGTCGCAAATTACCCGGTGGCTGACACGTTCAATCGCACCCTCGAGCGCGATTATTCGACGGGTGATATCCCGCACATATTCGTCTCGTCGGCGGTGTGGGACCTGCCCTTCGGGCGGACGCGGCAGCATCAGACGAGCGGGTGGGTCGGTGCCCTCATCAACGATTGGACGGTCACGGGCGCTCTTACCCTGCAGTCGGGGATTCCGATTGCCGTCGCCCAGGCCACCAACAGCAACAGCTTCGCCGGTTTCGGCACCCAGCGGCCCAACCTGACGGGCGATCCCGACGCTGTCCGACGATGAGCGCACGGTGAGCCGGTGGTTCAACACCGGGGCGTTCACTCTGGCGCCGCAATTCACGCTCGGGATCGGCTTCGCGCAATCCGGTTCGGGGCCCTGGGTACAAGAGCCTCGACATGGCGTTCATCCGTCGCGTGCCTCTACAGGGGAGCAATGCGCTCGAGGCTCGCGTCGAGGTGTTCAACCTCACCAATGCGCCGCCGCTCGGCGCGCCCAACGGCACGTTCGGGTCGGCCGCCTTCGGCAGCATCACGACCGCGGGCGACCCCCGGGTAATCCAGCTCGCGGTGAAATACATCTTCTGAGGTCTTGAGGGCTATCTCGTGCGTGGCCGACGAACGCGGCCTTTAGCTCTCCGCGGCGCTGTACGCTTGCGCGACCGTGCCACAGGGCGGGGACCAGTTGACCGCGCAGACTGTTCGAACGCCCGGTACAGCGACTCGAAGAGCGCCATGCCCTGCTCCAGCAGCACATCGTCATCCAGGACCGAGAGCTGCATGCCCTCGATCACGGTCCCAACGGCTGGGGCCTCCTGGGCCGCGAAGCGTCCATCCTTCAAATCGAGGTCATGCACGATCGCGGCGATCCGGGCGACGGCCGGATCGTGGATCGCGAAGACGGCGCAGAGCGTTTCAAACGTACAACCGTCACCCTGGTGGCTGAATTCGACGCCGAACATGTCGAACGGCACGGCGTCCGGTGGCGCTGCTTCGCGGTCCGCGACGAACGCGAAGCGTGCCTGGGGGGACACGAAGCGCCTGATGAGCCATGCGGACGCCATTCGGTCAACACCGGGACGAGGGCGCGTCACCCACAGGCGATTCGCATAGCTCCGCGCATTGGCGCTTCCTGCCGGCCGTGCTCCTTCGGCCGGCCGCGAGTCGGAGGCCTGTTCGTCGAGCTGTTTGACAAGTGTGGTTACGCGATCGCGCCCGGCGCTCCCAAAAAAGTCGACGCGCTCGATCGTGCTCAAGCGCGCCCTGAACACTTCGACCAGGCGCCGCACCGCCGGGGCGCGCGTTCCGCGGGGCCGCCGTGTGGCCCCGAGCCGTCCGAGCACACGCTCGATCTCGCGCGCGAGCGTGCTGTATGCCTCCTGCCGTGCCCGTCTGAATTCATCCACCAGGGCATCGTCCGCCCACGCATCGACGCTGTCGGAAGCAAACACGCTCGCATCCCCTCCGGCCGCCTGGATCTCCGTCCTCAGCCATTCGAAGTCTTCGCGTGCCGCTGGACCATCGGGAAGGGCATAGACCGCTTGCTTGATCGAGAGCGCGCCGAGCTGTTGCAACCGCCGCCACGTACGGACGCGCAGGTTCGATGGTGTCGAGGGCAGCTGATACACAAACAGGAGCCAGCGGCGGCCCATTTCGGGCGCGCCGACGGCCGTCGTGATCTCTGCATGGGGCTTCGAGTGCACCGTCATGGCTTGCTGGTTGATGACCTGAATATTGACATTGTAACGACAGTTTCAGAGTATATGCGGAGTGTTACGACGACCACAAATGCAACCAGGCAACGTCTCCTTCGTACATCACGACAGTATTCAGTCTGTCGGCATCACTGCTCATCGTGCTGCTGGTCGTTGGGTCGATGCTCCCGGCAGCCGGCGCTTCCAATCAAGCGGCAGGAAGTGCGTTTACCGGCCAGGTCGTGAGCGCTTCCGGCGCGATGGTCGTTGGCGGTGCGGCCGCAAATCCCGGGCATCCCGTTGCGGGCGCCACGGTCCATCTCGTTCCAATCACGGCGATGGACGTCACCACGCCAATGACGGCTAGTGCCATCTACGCGCCACCGTTCCCTGCGGAGGCCTACGATGAACCACTCGAGGACGCGATTCGCCTCAAAGGGACCACCTTTCCGCAATCCGCGACGGACTCGCAGGGACGCTTTGTCATCGCGAACGTGCCCGACGGCAGGTTCTTCGTCCATCTGACACCTGCTTCGAGCGATACCGAACACTTGCCGGGTGGAGACCAGAGCAGACGAAGCTATTCCGCCGCGGAGCTGCGCGGTCAATCGATGACCCTCAAGATCTCGAGCAGCCCTTCTGCGGCTGCCCGGTTTGTCGGCAGCTCGAGCTGCCTGGCCTGCCACAGGAACAAGGAGCACTGGCAGCAGACCGCCCACAAGCTCGGTTGGACGGTGCCAGGCGCCCCAGGACGGATGCAGGACTTTTCGAAGCACCCGGATTACTTCGACGCGCTCGAATCGTTCCCCGCGGTGGACGACTACCGGCGTGGGACGCGCCTCGAGCTCGGGGACTACGAGGCCGGCAGGAACGACGACAAGTTCAAGCTACGGACATTTGGCGACTCCCGGTTGCCCATCGAGACTGCCTATGCCGATGTCTACCTGTGGAAGAACGCGCGTGAGAACAAGTACTTCATCACGATGGTGAACCGGCTGAACGCGCAGGACCCCAATAGCCCGGCGCACATGGAGATCAAGCTGCTCTACGGCGGGGCCGTCCACGACCAGCGATACATCGTCTCGGTTCCGCCCGGACTGGGGGCGCGCCAGGGTTGGTACACCGTGCTGCGGTACAACATGACCGGCCGAGACAACCGGCTGCACAGAGAGCGGCGCGTATGGCAGGACTACAAGTTCTACATGTGGTGGTCGGCCGGGGTTGATGGCCGGCATGGAACCTCAGACGATGTGCTGACGGCACCGCCAGTCAACAACAATGCGGTCCAAACGATGTGCGCCAGTTGTCACTTGACCGGTTGGGAGCGCTATCAGGACAAGGCAACAGGGCAGTATCTCGTGCGGGCGGTCAACGATCCCGGCGGCGACATGAACATCGATGACGATCCGGAGCTGGACGAGATCAATGTGGGCTGCGAAAGCTGTCACGGGCCGGGATCCGAGCACGTGGCCAACTCAGGCCGTTCCCGCTTCATCGTCAACCCCAGTACCTGTCGGCCGAGCGGTCCAGTGCGGTCTGCGGCCGGTGCCACGACAGGAGGCAGGGGTACGGGGGACCCATCAACGGGTACACGCAAGCGATCAGCGAAGGGGGGGATCTCGCCAAACCCGGAATCGGCCGCCACGAGCTGATCACGAAATACACCGATCCCGTCAAGAAAGGGCCGACGATGCGAGGCCCCGGACGGGAAGACAACATCTGGCCGGACGATGTTCACTCGAACAAGCCCCATCAGCAGTATTCCGACTTCCTGAAATCAAAGATGTACAGGAACGATCGGTTGCTGGTCACCTGCTCGGACTGCCACGACATGCACGGTGGGACCCCCAATCCACGCTGGGTCGTTCACGATGCGAACGACCCCGCCTCTCCATTGTGCCAGCGCTGCCATACCGTGGACGTGCTGTCTCACATGGAAACGAAGCTGAACGCAAAGATGAAGGGCGAGTTGACCCGCTGCATCGACTGTCATATGCCGGGGACCGCCAATACTGGCGGGATTGCCGGCGACTTCGGCAGGATGATCAAGACGCCTCCGTACGCCAGTCCGCTCGAGGAAGAGAACAACACCTATTGGCAAGGCCCATTGAAGTCCCATGTATTCGATGTGCCGTTGAAAACAAACGTGGCGGTCGACGGGGTGCCGCCGGGTCGGGCGATGCCCATTCCTTACACGGCCGCCTGCGGAAGCTGTCACACCGTGAGCGAGCTACCGTTCAAGTAGATGAGAAGAGCCACGACTTGTGCTGCCTGGGTCGCAGGGCTGTTGCTCCTGTCTGTGCCTGCCGGCGCGCAGGATGAGGAGCGTTGCGCACTATTGTGTGCACCCGAGTTGAAGATCGAGCCGACATGGACGATTGAGAACCTCGCGGCCCCGCCGACGGTCGAGATCGACGGTCAGGAGGAGCGGGCGGCCCGAGAATCGGTGTTCGAGCTTATCTTCGCGCTCGACGTGCCCACGACCATTCCGCGCATCGGACTCACACTCGAGGCGATTTTGATTCCGTTTGGCGGGACCTCCGTCCATCCCTTCACGGGCACGGCCGTTGAGCCCGGCGGCGAAGAGATCCGGGACAATGGCGTCGAGATCGAGATCGAGGTCAACTTCGATCTGTTCGGTACCGAGCAAACCGGCGGCTGGGTCTCGTCCCACTTCGACGTCGTTGACAAGTTCAGCCCTGGGGCGACGCCGCGCGCCGGCAGTGTGTACACACACAAGCTCAACTTCGAGTGGGATACCGCTTTTCACGTGTTCAATCGGTTTCCGCAGGGTCACTGGTTGCGGAATATTGAGGCGGAGGTCTCGCTGGATTATGTCGCCAGCGGACTTCCTAAGGCGGGTGACGTCATTGGAGGCGAACGGTTCCTGGACGACGCGAGCCCGTGGTCGTTGTCGTTCGTGATGGTTGTTCCGCTCGCCCCGTTGGCCCCGTGATCCCACTCACATCGACAATCTGGGATCCGAAGGCGCCGGCCACGCCGAGCGGCAGGCCCGCCGTTAGACTCCGATTTCGACAATTTGGCTGCGCTTAGTCGCCAAAATCTCTTGGTTGGAGCGGACCGCGAGGAATGGCTGATGGTCGGGCTTGGTCTTGTCCCGTCCACCTCGATTTCACTGGGGCCGGTGGCTATCGGCTATCATTGGGCCTTCCTCTATTACCCGGTTATCGAAGGCCTCATACATGCGCGTCCCCGGTGTTCTCCTCGCGCTACCCACGCTGTTCTCCCTTGCGGCTGCTGCCTGCACGGTAGGCAACCAGGCCGCAGCCAACGCTCCTCCGGGCGGTGGCGGAGGACCTGCGGGTGTCCCTGTCACCATCGCTCCCGTCGTCACCAAGTCGATGCCCGTTGAGCTGCGCGTAATCGGGACGGCCGAAGCCTCCTCGAGCGTCGCCATTCGCGCGCAGGTCAACGGCGAGCTGACGAAGGTCCATTTCACCGAGGGAGACGACGTCCAGGAAGGCCAGGTCCTCTTTACCCTCGACCACCGGCCGTACGAGGCGTCCCTGCGGCAGGCCGAGGCCAACCTTCAGCGGGACGTCGCTCAGGCAGCGAACGCCCGGGCGCAGGCGCAGCGGCTGCAGGATCTTGCGGGGCGGGGCATCGTGTCCCCGGACCAGGTCGATGCGTCGCGGACCGCAGCCGAAGCCCTCGAGGCGACGGTGGCGGCCGATCGGGCCGTCGTGGAAAGCGCGCGCGTACAGGTGGAGAACGTCACGATCAGCGCGCCGATGGCCGGGCGCACCGGCGCCCTCATGGTCCACGAGGGCAATCTGGTCCGGGCCAACGATACGGCGCCGCTCGTCGTGATCAACAGGCTCACGCCCATCAATGTGTCTTTCGCCATCCCCGAGTCACAGCTCACCACGGTCAGGCATTTCCTGGCGCGTGGCCAGCTGGCCGTAGACGCGCGGCCGGGCGACGACAACACGCCGATCTCGGGCCGAATCAGCTTCGTCGACAACGCCGTTGACGAAGCGACGGGCACGATCATGCTCAAGGGCACTTTCGGCAACGGCGATCGCCGCCTGTGGCCTGGACAGTTCGTCAACGTCGTCCTGAAGCTCACGACCGAGCCGCAGGCCGTCGTCGTGCCGACGATGGCCGTGCAGACGGGGCAGGACAGTCAGTACGTGTACGTGGTGAAAGCCGACCAGACCGTGGAGCTCAGGCCCGTCTCGGTTTCCCGGACGAGCGACAACGAGTCGATCATCAAGGAAGGCTTGAAACCCGGAGAAACCGTCGTGACCGATGGCCAGCTTCGGCTCGTCGCCGGCAGCCGGATCAGTGTCAAGACGCCGGCCGCGGCGGGGACGGCGCCATGAACGCCTCAGAAGTCTTCATCAAGCGGCCGGTGATGACGACCCTCGTCATCCTGGGAATCATCGTCTTCGGCGGGATGGCGTATCAGGGCCTGCCCGTCAGTGATCTGCCAAACGTCGACTTCCCGACGATCCAGGTGAGCGCGGGGTTGCCCGGTGCGAGCCCGGAAACCATGGCGGCCTCCGTGGCGCTGCCGCTCGAGAAGCAGTTCTCGACGATCGCCGGCGTCACGTCCATCAGCTCGAGCAGCCTCCAGGGAAGCACGAGCATCTCGCTGCAGTTCGACCTTTCCCGGAACATCGACGCCGCTGCGCAGGACGTCCAGGCCATGATCGCGCGGTCATCGCGGGCACTGCCCCCGCAGATGCCCGCGCCACCGTCGTACCAGAAGGTCAACCCGACGGATTCGCCGGTGATGATTCTGGTCCTCCGGTCGAAGTCGCTTCCGCTCTCGATGCTGGACGAGTACGCGCAGTCGACCATCGCGCAGCACATTTCAACGGTGCCGGGCGTGGCCCAGTTGAACGTGATGGGCTCGCAGAAGTACGCCGTCCGGGTCGATGTGGATCCCCGGCAGCTCATCGTCCGCGGGATCGGCATCGACGAAGTCGCGTCGGCCGTCCAGAACGCGAACGTCAACCTGCCGACGGGCACCATCGATGGGGCGGAGCAGTCGCACGTGCTCCTGGCCAACGGCCAGCTCCTGAGCGCGGCTGCGTACGGACCAGTCATCGTGTCGTACCGGAACGGTCATCCGGTGCGGTTGAACGAAGTGGCGCGTGTCTACGACGGCGTCGAGAACGACAAATCGGCGGGCTGGTTCGTGGACAAGGACACCAGCGAGCGCAGCATCGTGATGATGGTGCAGCGCCAGCCCGGCAGCAACGTTGTCGCCGTCGTCGACGAGATCAACCGCCTGCTCCCCACGCTGCGCGCGCAGCTTCCCCCGGCCGTCACCCTGCACGTGGCCTCGGACCGCTCCGAGGCGATCCGCGCGTCGGTGCACGACGTCAAGCTGACGCTCGGCCTTACGGTGGCGCTCGTGGTGATGGTGATCTTCCTGTTCCTGCGCAACCTCTCAGCGACAGTGATCCCCAGCCTCGCCCTGCCGACGTCGATCATCGCGACGTTCGGCGTCATGTCGTTTCTCGGCTACAGCCTGAACAACCTGTCGCTGATGGCTCTCACGCTCTCGGTCGGCTTCGTGGTGGACGATGCGATCGTGATGCTCGAGAACATCGTGCGGCACATGGAGATGGGGAAGAGCCCGATGCGGGCGTCCCTCGACGGATCGCGGGAGATCGGCTTCACGATTCTCTCGATGACCGTCTCGCTCGCGGCTGTCTTCATTCCGGTGCTGTTCATGGGTGGGCTCGTCGGGCGCCTGCTCAACGAGTTCGCGGTCACGATCACCGTGGCCATCCTGGTGTCCGGGTTCGTGTCGATCAGCCTCACACCGATGCTGTGCAGCCGGTTCCTCAAGCCGCCGCATGCGCAGCAGCACGGCCGGTTCTACAACGGGACCGAGCGCGTGTTCCAGGCGGCACTGCATGTGTATGACGTGACGTTGCGAAGCGCGCTCCGCTTCCGCGCCGCAGTGGCGGTCGCGTCGCTCGCGCTCATCGGGGCGACGGCGTATCTCTTCATGCTGATTCCCACGGGCTTCCTGCCGAGCGAGGATCAGTCGCGGTTCACGGCGAGCGTCGAGGCGATGCAGGGTGTCAGCTTCGACGAAATGAGCAGGTACCAGCAGCAGGTGGCCGCCGTCCTGGCCGCGGATCCCAACATTCTCGAGTTCGGCAGCAACATCGGCATCGGCGGACCCGGCGGGGGCGGCGCGGCGGCGAACACGGGCCGCATGATCGTCACGATGAAGCCTCGTAACGAGCGGACGATGTCGGTGGACCAGGTGATCGCATCTCTCAGGCCGAAGATGGCGGCCATTCCCGGTGTCAGGGTGTTCATGGTCAACCAGCCGCCCATCAACATCGGGGCGCGCGGGGGCCGCAGCCTGTATCAGGTCACACTCCAGAATCCTGACACCGCCGAGCTGTACCAGTGGGCGCCAGTGTTCGAGAACGCGATCCGGGACGTGCCCGGCATCGTGGACGTGAGCACCGATCTCCAGTTGAACAGCCCGCACGTGATGCTCGACCTGAACCGCGATCGCATTGCGGCGCTGGGCCTCACCGTCAATCAGGTCGAGACGGCACTCTACAATTCGTTCGGCACGCGGCAGCTTTCGCAGATCTTCGCGCCCAACAACCAGTATCAGGTGATCATGCAGGTCGCGCGGGAGTTCCAGCAGAGCCCCGATCGCGCGCTCTCGAGCCTGTATGTGCGGTCGAGCAGCGGCCGCCTGATTCCGCTGGACAACGTCGCGCGCGTCAACACGGGCGCAGGTCCGCTGTCAGTGAGCCACACCGGGCAGCTGCCTTCGGTGACGATCTCCTTCAACCTGCAGCCGGGCATGGCGCTGGGCACTGCCGTGACCGCCATTCAGACTGCCGCCACCGCGTCGCTGCCGGCGACCATGACAACGAGCTTCCAGGGCACGGCCCAGGCGTTTCAGCAGTCGTTCCAGGGCCTTGGGCTAATCCTGGTGCTGGCCATCGTCGTGATCTACATCGTGCTCGGCATCCTGTACGAGAGCTTCACGCATCCACTAACGATCCTCTCGGGCCTTCCGGCGGCGGGCTTTGGCGCGCTGCTGACACTGCTCGTGTTCCGCACGGAGCTGAGCTTGTACGCATTCGTCGGCGTGATCATGCTCGTCGGGCTCGTCAAGAAGAACGGCATCATGATGGTGGACTTCGCGGTGGAGGCGCAGCGCCAGCATGGCAGGACACCGGCCGAAGCGATCCACGAAGCATGCCTCGTGCGGTTCCGCCCCATCATGATGACGACGGTTGCCGCCCTGGTCGGCACCCTGCCGATCGCCATGGGCATCGGCGCGGGCGCGGAGTCGAGACAGCCCCTCGGTCTCGCCGTGGTCGGCGGCCTGCTCGTCTCGCAGCTGCTGACCCTCTACATCACGCCCGTCTACTACGTCTACATTGAAGGCGCCCGCCTGCGGCTTGCGCACGGCGTCCAAAAGCCCGCGGCCGTTGTGAGCGCCGCTTCTCACGGTGTGCAGCCCGCCCGATAACCGGCCAGCAGTCAGAACGCGTTGACGACCTGAGCGCCCTGGCCGGCCATCTCGCGCGCCAGGCGCTGATGGTGGTAATGCATCGCGCACCGGATGATGTAGCCCAGCACGAACCCGGGGTCGCCGCGTGCCCGCCACTGCGCGACGACCTCGCGGCGATAGCGCGCCCGTAGCGCGGGATCCTCGACGTGCCGCATCAGGCGGACAAACAGCACGGCCGCGCGGAGCAGATTTCTCGTCTGATCGTTCACGCGTGCGAGGCCGTGGCGCCGCCAGTAGCGGGTGCGGGCCGGCGCAAACCCCAGCACCGTATTGCCCATCCCTCCGACCAGCCGCTCGAAGTACGCGTCAGGCCTGTAGACGTCTTCCATCAGCCGGACGAAGCCATCCCGCAGCGCGGCCCTTGTGAGGCGGGCGGGGATGACGTTGGTGCCAAAGGCCGAGTCGTCTTCGGGATCGAGGCGGCCCTCGGCGGCCAGCCGGGCATGCAGTGGCGTTTTGGGAACGGCGAACAGCATGCCGATCATGGCCTGGGCGATCCGGGCGTCCCGCAGCAGACGCTCCTGGGCCGCAAAGACCGCTTCGTCGTCGTGATCGAAGCCGACGATCATGCCTGACCACACCTCGAGGCCGGCGCGCTGGATCGCGCGCACGCGGTCCACGATGGTCAGGCCTGTTTTGACGTTCTGATGCTTCCTGGTTTCAACGAGCGAGGCCTCGTTCGGGCTCTCTATGCCGATGAAGACACTCAGGATGTTGGCGTCGATCATCAGCCGCATGAGCGCCTCATCCTCAGCCAGATCGAGCGAGGTCTCGGTCACCAGGATGAACGGGAAACCGTGCGCCTCCTGCCATTCCGCCAGCGCCTGAAGGAGCGGTGCGACCGCCTTCTTGTTTCCGATCAGGTTGTCGTCCACGATGAAGACGACTTCCATGCCGTGCCCGCGAATCGCGTCGAGCTCTCTTGTGATTTGCGCAGCGGTTTTCAGCCGCGGCCGGCGGCCGAAGGTGACGATGATGTCGCAGAACTCGCACTGGAACGGGCAGCCGCGCGAGAACTGAATGCTGCCGAAGAGATACCGCTTCATGTCCAGCAGGTCGTACCTGGGCACCGGCACGGTCGTCATGTCGGTCCGGGCCTCCTGTTCGTAGCGGGCCCGGGGTGCACCCCGTTGCCAGTCCTCGAGGAACTGCGGCCAGGTGTTCTCGGCTTCGCCGACGAACACGATCGGCGCCAAGTCGCCGAAGTACGTCTCGTGAACGCTGACCCAGGGGCCGCCGACCACGACGAATGCGTCACGGCGCCGGAGTTCCAGGAGAATCGCGCGCATACGCGCGCGTTGCACGCTCATCCCCGTGAGGCCCACGATGTCGGCACGTGCGATCCGGTCGAAGTCGAGTGGTGCGATGTTCTCGTCGAAGATCGTGACGCGATGCTCCGCTGGTGTGAGGGCCGCCAGTAGAGGCAGGCTGGCGACCGCCATGGCGCTTCGCTTGCCGAACAGCGGGAGCGCATGCTCGAGACCCCAGTACGACGGCTCGAACCGCGGGTTGATGAGGACGATGTCAGCGGTGGCTGGCTTCACCGTGTCCTTTCATACGCCTTTCGATCGATCCTGTCGAGGCAGCGGAGAATACGGAGGAGGCAGCGGAGAACGCGGAGGTAACGGATTTCACACGGAGACACGGAGACACGGAGACGGCGGATTAAGTCTCTGCGGGTAGGGCGCGGCCACGGCCGGCGGCGCCGGCCGTTTAGACGCCGGAAGGCATCGTGGGCGGAAGCGCTGCCGGCGGGTCTCTCACGCTTCCGCCCGCGATGCTTTCCGACGTCATGCCCGCGTAGCGGGCTGGCCGCGCTTCTCTCCGTGCCTTCGTGCCTCCGTGTGAATCCCGTTGCCTCCGTCACCTCGGTTGCCTCAGCGGTGAATGGCAACGGGTGCGCAGGATATGCTGATGTTCAGGCGGCTACATGGCGAGTGACGAGGAACGTTGCGCCGAGGCAAGAACGGTCGAGCGGATCGACGCGGCGTTTCGCCGGGGTGACCTCGACGCGCTGCGCGCCGCTGTCGACGACCCGGACGCTGTGCCTAATGGGCGGATGCCGGACGCGATCGGCCCCTGCCTGATCTACGCCGTCTATCACAGTCCACTTGCCTTCATTCGGACGTTGCTGGAAATTGGCGCGGACCCCAACATCCCCGTCGACGATGGGTTCACACCGCTCATCGCGGCGCTGAGCTGCACACGCGAGGTGCCAGGTTCGCCCAGGCGCCGTGACGTCGGCGAGATCCTGCGCCTGCTTCTCGAATGGGGAGCCGATCCAGGCGGGCGTGGCATCAACGACTACACCGCGCTCCACATGGCCGTGGGCGAGGGCAATGCCACGGCTGTGCAGCTGCTGCTCGACGCTGGCGCTGACCCCGAACTGCGCACCCGGATTGACGAGTACGAGACCCCGCTCGAGATGGCAAGAGCGGCCGGACACGCGGACATCGCTGAGCTGCTTTCGCAGAGGCCGCGGAGAGAGCGGAGGTAGCGGAATCTACACGGAGACGCGGAGACACGGAGACAGACGACCTCTGGGGGCAGGGCGCGTGCCCGCGCAGCGGGCTGGCCGCGCTTCTCTTCGTGTCTTCGTGCCTCCGTGTGTGATCCCGTTTCCTCTGTCAACTCCGTTGCCTCAGCCCGAAACCGGCCAGATGATACTCACCGGGAGCCGCCATCGTGGCGAAGCCTTCAGCCACAAGCGCGCGGTTGCCAAGGCCAGCCTCCGGCCGCGACAACCCCGTGACACGTGCGAGCTCGCCGGGAACGGTCATTCCGGCGGCGGCGAGAAAGCCGCGCGCGATCTCGCGGAGCGCGAGCTCTCGCCTGACCCGCTTGCGCAACGGTTCGGGGAATCGGCCCACGCCGAGCGTCCAGATGTAGGTGAACTTCGGCTGGTAGAAGACCTCGCTCGGCACCACGATCATGGCCGCTTGAAGCTCGTCGAGGGCCGCGGTGAACGCCTTGCGATCCTTCACACCGCTGTCTTCGCGCAGGTCTGCCGTCGCCATCTCCCACTCCCTGCGCAGGACGCGCAGGATCGCCTGCGCGGGACGGCTCAGGCGCCGGGCCTCGTCGGCCTTGCGCACGCCCCAGATCGCGTGGAAATAGGGCACCATCCGGGGCGCGAGAAACATGGTCTTTCCGCGCGAGAGCTTCGCGTAGTACACGTTCCCGCGGGCGATGATCTCGTCCTTCAGTACCCAGGTCTGCGAGGCTTCGGGATCTTTCTGGACGTTGCGCGGCATGACCGCATCACGACGCCCGCAAACGGCGACGTACAACGACGGCCCAGGCCGCCGCGAGTCGGACAGGCACGCCGCGAAGCCGACCTGCTCGATGAAGCGCTCCGCCTCGAATGCCGTCGTGATCTGCCGGGCGCCCTCCCGGCACCACTGCTCATCACGGTACTCTTCAACGTCTGGGGGAAGCGGGGGCCTGGGTCTCACGCGCGGTCCAGAGCCATTGTGCGGCATCCGGGTGCCGCCGCTCAATCGGACGCGCCTCAGGGCGTGCGGTCGCGCGTGGGCTCTGCGGTCAGCACGCGCCAGAGCACGGCATGCAGGTATCGAATCTCGTCATCCTCCAGCCCCTCGCCAAAGCGCGTCAGGCCGAGGCGGCGGGACTTGACGGTGATGCCACGGCCCTTGACGAATCGGCTGAGTGCCTTCAGGACGCGCCGGGTACGAGGGCCCACGGAAGGAGAGCCGCCATGCCGCTTGCCGAACGCGACCACCTGGTCGTCCACGGCCCGGTCAGCGGAGTCGACCAGCGATTGTTTCGTGCTGTAGTCGAGGTCGAGGATTTCGGTCGATGGAATGGACGCAGTCGTGCGCGTCCTCCATGCCCCTCGTTCACGAATGTCGATCCCGTCAGCCGATGCCGAGACGCTGGTGTGGCCCCATCGGGATCGCAGGAAGCCGCCGAGCGCCATGCTCGCCGGTATGACGCCGAAGCCAACGATCAGAAACCCGAGGAACGCCCATCCCACCGGTTCAGGTGTTCGTGTCTGCCGGAAGAACTGTAGAAGCGAACTGAAGAACAATAGCGGGATCGCGGCCGGTGCCAGCAGCACGGCGATCGCAATCGGATGCGTGCGCGGCCTGGGGATCACGATGCGGACCGAGCGGCCCTCGTCGTGAACCTCGCTGCGCGCTGTCGGCGGCCGCTCGACCCGCGGTGTCGGCCGGTGCTGGTTCGGGAGCCGGTCCTGAAGTGGGCGTCCGGCCTCGTCGGCGGTCAACCGCACCGGATGATCGGTCGAGGCATCCACCAACTCGAGGTGAAGGTGGGAGGCGACGGCCGACGCCGACGTCAGCGCATCAGCATACTGGGTGAAGCTGCACACGCGCAGTCCCGGGCCGGAGCCCGTCTTCAGCGTGACCGGAAACTGGTCCGAGGTGTCGGAGTCGCCCTCAATGAATCCCAGTTCAACGGACGTGTAGGGACCCAGGGGTGTCGTCTGCGCCCGCATCGGCCGGAGCAGGCCCCACTCGCTGACCAACTGACGATCGGTCGAATCGATGGTGGTCCAGCTCCGTCCGAAGGCCAGGCCGCCTCCGACGAGGGTGAAGACGATCCCCATCACCGCCAACAGAAGCCAGGTCCAGCGGGTGACCTCACCCTCGTTGCCGATCGTGACGAGGCCGAGGACGGAGAGCAGCATGAAGATGCCGGCGCCGAAGAAGGGGAGTCCGAACACCGAAAGGCATCCGCCGCCTTCCCGGATCTGCAACCGGCCTGGCGCGACGAGCCGCACGGACGGAGTCATGGCTGAGGTATCGGCGCCTCGGGCGTGCGCAGACATGGCCGAACCGGTACTATCCGAAGTGTGAACAGCCGCTTCAGCGAGTTCATCACCAGCGGCCGCCGGCGGTATCTCGTGGCCTCATCGCTCGCCGCAATGCTGGCCTGCAACCTCGATGAACCCCGGCCAATCAGCTTTCCCGATCTCACAACGGCTGACCGCGTCGAGCTTCTTGAGCCGATTCGCGACGATCGTGGCGGAAGGTGGTCGATTACCGAAAGGGAGCGCGTACAGGAAATTGCCGGCGCGTTCGAACGATATCGCGAAGACTGGACGGTGACCTTCCATACCGGCGGAGCACGGCTGACGGTCACCTTTCTCAAAGGGGACCAGCCGCTGATGGCCTTCGGGATGTTTCCGCGGGGCCTCGCAGATTTCCAGGCCCATGGCCGCGACGTGCCCGAGGCTGAAGTCGCGGCGCTGGCGAAGCTGCTCACGGTGAAATGGCCGCCACCTGGATACTAGCGCCCATGCGAAAGATGGTGGCAGTCAGCTTGTTGTTTCAGCTGGCCGGGGCGCCGGCCATCATGGCGCTGCCAGCCGCCGACTTCGCGTTTCAGTTCACCTTCGGTCCGTGCACACTGGACACGACGACCGGCCTGCTCACGCACGATCGGACGCCACGCGTGCAGGTGTCACTGACGCTGGCCGAGGATCAGATGGCGGCGATCGCAGCGTCGCTCGAGGAGATCTCCTTCTTCAATTTTCCGTCTACGTTCATCGGCACGCCGCCCGGGCTGACGGCGTATTCGATCAACGCCGCGGCGCCGACCTACCGCATGCAGGTGCAGCTCAGCGAAAAGAGCCACGTCGTGACGTGGACAGACTCGACGCGGCCCTCGACCGACGAGGCGGTTCGGCTGAGAGCTGTCTTTGATCGGATCATCGGCTTCGTCAGAACCCATCCGGTTTACGGAACGATGACCAGCCAGGGTGCCGACTGTCCGTAAGGACGTCGTGGTCTCTCTCGATCCCGCATTAGAGCGCAGCCCGCCCGAGAAGGTCCCAGCGGTTTCCCTCGATGTCCAGAAAAACGGCAATCCGGCCGTAGGGCTCGACGCGCGGCGCCGAAACAAAAGTGACCCCCGCGGCGAGCATCCGTTGGAACGTCGTTTCGAAATCGTCGACCCGAAGAAAAAGGCCGACTCGCCCGGCGAACTGCTTGCCTACGACCTGCCCCTGGTGGTCTCCATCGGCGCGTGCCAGCAGGATGCCCGTCGTACCGCCGGCCGGACGAACGACGACCCAGCGCTTCGGCCGGCCGTCGTTGGTCATTGAGGGCACGTCTTCAACGAGGTCGAAGCCCAGGACGTTGACGAAGAAGTTGATCGCCGGGTCGTACCTCGCGCACCACCAACGCCACGAGCTCGATGTGGGACATCCGCTAAGACTAGCGCAGGCGTAACATGCTTCATGGATCCCCTGGAGTTCCTGCGGTTCGATCCCGACTTCTCTTCTCCCGGCGTGATTGCGGCGTACGACGAACTGCCGCTCTGGTCCGCAATGTTTGGCCTCCTCCTGCTCGACGAGGTCCCGTTGACCGGGGTAAGCGTGGCACTCGACGTCGGATGCGGAACCGGATTTCCACTGATTGAGCTGGCGGAGCGCTTCGGTCCAGCGGCCCACGTCCACGGACTGGATCCGTGGAAGGCCGGGTTGACGCGAGCGGCGGAAAAGCTCACGAGCCGGGCCACTCCGAACGTGACGCTCCACGAGGGGACGGCGAACGCGATGCCGTTTGCGAACGCGACATTCGACCTGCTGGTCTCGAACCTCGGCGTCAACAACTTCGAGGATCGTGCGGGCGCAGTCCTCGAGTGCCGGCGTGTCGCCAAACGAGGTGCGGTCCTGGCGCTCACGACCAACCTGCAGGGGCACATGCAGGAGTTCTATGCGATCTTCGATGAGGTCCTCGAGGCGGTGGGCGACAGCGAAGGGCGCGGCCGTCTGCGGGACCATGTCCGGCATCGCGCCACGATCCCTCAGATCCAGGATCTGCTGGGGCAGGGTGGTTTTTCAGTGAAGCGGGTGATTGAGCGAACCGGTCGTATGCGTTTCGCCAGCGGAACCGCGCTTTTCAGGCACCACTTCATCAAGCTTGGGTTTCTGGACGCGTGGAAGAAGGTCGTGCCTGGCCGTGAGACCGAGATGTTCCTGCGGCTCCAGGCTCGCCTGGACGAGGTTGCAGAAGAGCAGGGCGGGCTCTCGCTGACCGTGCCGATGGCATACGTCGAAGCCATTGCCGTGTGAGGTCCGCCTTCGCTGCACGGTCACTGGCTGGCTAGCCAAGCCGGAGCTCGTTCATGACAGAGAAGTCCGCCTTCGCGCTCCGCGCTTCGGCGGGACAGCCTTCGCGGCACAGTCACTCGCTGGCTAGCCAAGCCGTAGCTCGCCGAAGGCGAGCGAAGGCTGGTGACCCGGGCGGGGATCGAACCCGCGACCCTCTGATTAAAAGTCAGATGCTCTACCACTGAGCTACCAGGTCCGGAGGGTGCGCCAGAGAGGCAGGCCGGCGCGGACATTCATTATACTGTCCGGATGACGAAGGACGCCGCCCGCCTCGTGCTGGTCGTCGAGGACGACATCTCGGTACGCCGCCCGCTCGTGAAGTTTCTGGAGATGCACGGCTTCACGGTTGTCACGGCCGAAACGGCCGACGAAGGACTCGAGGCGCTGCGCGCGAACCATGTGTCGGCTGCGGTCGTCGACCTCCGCTTGAAGCGCGGCTCGGGACGAGACGTCGTGGTGTCGGTTCCCGCCGACGTCCCGGTGATCATCTTCTCCGGCGTGCCGTCGGAGTCCGCGGAGCTCGAACGGGTCAGGCCGAAGACGCGGCTCATCGAGAAGCCGTACTCGCTGGTCCTGCTGGTTGAAGCGCTCGAGGAAATGCTCGCGGCTGGTTCAAGCCAGGCGTCCTGAGCCCACTTCGCGGCGTTTGCGATGCGCACGCTCCACATCGCCAACGGGCATCACCTCACTTCGCTCATCGAACAATCCGGCATCGGCGGCGACACGTCGGTCTGGGCCGACCCGCTCCATGACGGCCCTGTGCCTGCCGGCCTGACGGACCCTGAGCTTCGTGCGGCTCGCGCCAGGTTCCTCGCTGGAGAGGGCGCGGTCGAGCCCGTACTGGCAGATCTCGAAGCGTGGAGCGCGGCGCTCGATCGCCGCACGGCGTCCGACGAGCTGGTGCTCTGGTTCGAGCACGACCTGTTCGATCAGTTGAATCTTCTGCAGGTCCTCACACGGCTTGGCGACGCGGCTGGAACCCGAACGACGATCGTTTCAATTGACGGCTGGCCGGGCCGCAGCTCCTTCAAAGGAATGGGCGAGCTGTCTCCGCAGGACATCGCCACGCTCTACAGGACGCGGCAGCCCGTGCCACCGGCGGCACTCGACCTCGCCGCGGGTGCCTGGCGCGCCTTTCGCAGTCCGAGTCCAAGGGACATCGAGATCCTGCTGACTGGCGACACGACAACGCTGCCGTTTGTGGCCACTGCACTGCGGCGCCATCTCGAGGAGTTTCCATCGACCCACGGCGGGCTGTCCCGCTCGGAGCGCCGCCTCGTTGAGCGGCTGGATCAGGGTCCACAGGAAATCCGCACGCTGTGGCCGCGCATGTGGGAGGGCGAAACGGCGTACTACATCACCGATGGCACCTTCTGGCAGCTCATTCAAGGACTGGCCACGGCCACGCCGGCTCTCGTGACGGTCGAGCGCGCTCGCGAGGACGATCGAATGCCGCCCGCCGGGCACGTGGCGCTGACGCTGAAGGGACGTGCAGTGCTCGAAGGCACGGCAGACCGCGTGCACTTGTGCGGCATCGACACGTGGAGGGGCGGAGTGCACCTCGCGGGGCGAGGTCCGCTCTGGCGCTGGAATCCCGACACGATGCAGATGGTTACTGCTTAGAGGATTTTCATCCCGAGGGCCGAGAGCGCGAGCTCCGTGCCGAGCTGTGCGGTGGCATTGCGCACGTCGAGCGTGGGGTTGACCTCGACGAAGTCCAGCGAGGTCAGCTTGCCCGAGTCGGCCACGATCTCCATCACGAGATGTGCCTCGCGGTAGTCGAGCCCGCCCTTCACCGGCGTGCCGACGCCGGGCGCGATCGACGGATCGCACACGTCCATGTCGAACGACACGTGGATGCCCGCCGTGCCTTCGCCGGCAATCGCAACCGCCTGCTCCATGATCGCGGCAATACCCTGGCGGTCGACGTCCTTCATGGTGAAGACGTGCACCTTCGAGTCGCGGACCATCTGCTTCTCGCGCTCGTCCAGGTTGCGCACACCGATGAGCACGGTGCGCGCCGGGAGGACCTTCGGGCTGAACCCGCCGAGCCCGGACAGCTCGCCCGGTTCGTTCCCGAGCAGCGCCGCCAGGGGCATCCCATGCACGTTCCCGCTCGTCGACGTCGTCGGCGTATTCATGTCGCCGTGCGCATCGATCCACAGCAGGCCGATCGGACGCTTCTGGCTTTTCTTTGCCCAGGCGGATGCCGCGGCCACCGATCCGGCACCGAGGCTATGGTCGCCCCCCAGCACGATGGGCAGCGCACCGGCGTCCAGCGAGGCGAGCGAGGTCGCGTACAACTTCTCGCAGACCTTCGCGATCTCACGGACGTATTTCTTCCGGTCGTCCCGCGGCTGCTTGGTTTCGGCGATGGGCGTGGGCAGGTCGCCCTTGTCACTCACCGGGCAACCGAGGGCCGTCAGGCGCTCACCGAGCCCGGCAATCCGGAAGGCCGAAGGGCCCATGTCCACTCCGCGCCGGCCGGCGCCGAGATCCAGGGGCACACCAATCAGATGCACGCTGCGCATGGTTGTGTCCCTCTAGCGAAGCTTGAGCGAGACCGACATGCCCTCGCCGGAAGGCGAGACGATCGTCGTGAGCACCGTCGGGTTCCCGTGAATGGCGTCGAGGAAGTCGCCCATCTCGCTCCGTTTGTTGACCACGTTGTGGCCGAGGAAGAGGCCCCGCACTTTGAGACGGGGCAGCATCAGGTCGAAGAAGGTCTTGTAGTCGCGTTTCCAGGCATCGAGAAACACGAAGTCCACGTCGCCGGGCAGCTTCGGGATTTCCTTGAAAGCGTCGCCCGACACGACGGTGACGATGTCGGATAAGCCGGCTTGCCGGACGTGGTCGGCAAGCTGCTTCGCGCGGCCGGCGTCGTACTCGATGGTCGTCAACCGGCCTCCGGTTTCGCGCAGGCCGAGACCCATCCAGATCGCGCTGTACCCGCTCGCGCCGCCGATTTCGAGCGCTCGCTGCGAGCGGCTCGTCACAATCATCAAGCGAAGAAACCGTCCGTCTTCTTCCGAGATCGCCAACTGCTCCTTGTCCGCGGCCTTGATCCGTTGCAGGAGTTTGTGGACATCCGGCGGGACGGCACTCGAGGGCTGGGCTGTCGCCTGCGAAGTCCAGAAAGCGAGCAGGCAGACGATGCCTGCGAGCGCGGTCAGGATTGGACGGGCGTTGGCAGGAGCCGGACGCATTCGGCGACCTTTCTGGCTGTGGCACGGGCATCCGCGACGCAGTCGGGAATACCGACGCCGCGGAAGCCGCTTCCGGTGACGAACAGGCGCGGATGGGCGGCCAGCACGCTGTCGATCCGCTGGATTCTCGCCATGTGTCCCACATTGTGCTGCGCACTCTTCCGCTCCCAGCGGTAGACGCGCGTGAAAATCGGTTCGCCGGAGATTCTCAGCAGAGGCCGCAGGGCATCGATGGTGGTCTGCACCAGCTCGGCGTCCGAGCGATCCAGCGCGCGGGGATCGCGTGCGCCGCCGACGAAGCTGCGCATCAATACGTGGCCGGCCGGCGCGCGGTGCGCCCATTTGGACGAGAGCCACGAGGCCGCCAGAAGGCCCGTGGACTCCACACGAGGGACGACGAAGCCGGAGCCGTTGAGCGGGTGGTTGACGGCGTTTCGCGAGAAGGCCAGAGCGACCGTTGCCGTCGAGGCGTACTCGATCTCGCCGCAAAGGGACGCGAGGCCGGCATCGATGCCGCGCAACAGCGCTGCGGTTACGTACGCCGGTGTGCACACGACGACAGCGCTCGCAGCGAGCGCTTCGCCCGAGGTGAGCTCGATCCGGAAGCCATCGGCACCCTGAACGAGTTTGGCAACCGGGGCGCTCAGTCGAAGGGAGCGTGCAGGCAGTGCCCGCTCGAGTGCCGCCACCAGCTCGCTGAGCCCGCCCGGCAGCGATCGGAAGGCCCCGTCCTTCGACTCCGGCCGGCGTTCGCGGCCGAACGCCTTCAAGAGGCTGCCGTGGTCGCGCTCTGTCTGCGCGAGCCGCGGGAACAGGGCCTGGAGCGAGAGCGCATCGACATCGCCCGCATGGATGCCCGCCAGCAGCGGTTCGGCCAGATAGGTGGTGGCCTCCGCTCCGAAGCGCCTGGTCATGAAGGCGCCGATGGATTCGTCCGCGCCGTCGCGGCGCGCCGGAACGCCGAGCTCGGCGGCCATCCTCAGCTTGCCGCTCCAGGAAAAAAGCGGCGTGCGCACCAAAGGCCCGACGCGGGTCGGGATGCCGAGAACGGACGCCGCCGGCAGTGCGTGCAGCCGGCCGGCCCGCTGGATGTAGGCGAGGCGGGGGAGTGATGTCGGGATCAGCCGATCGGCGAGCCCGAGCTCCTCACAAAGCTTGATGCCGTCCGCCTTTTGCACGAGCAGCGAGTCGGGGCCGGCATCAACCGTGAAACCGCCGATCTGCTCGCTGAAGATCACGCCCCCGAGCCTGGGGCCGCCCTCGAGGACCACGAACGGCACCTGGTGCCGCGACAGTTCGTACGCCGCCGCCAGCCCGGCGATCCCGCCGCCGACGATCACCACGGGCACCACAGCGGGGCTCACAGCAAGACTGTACCAGGTACTGACGGTGAAACCCCGATGGTGGAACGATGGAAGCAAGCGCCTGCGGCCATCCCGAACCGAGGACGTGGAGATCCGAGGCGAGGGATCGGCGTCAGTTCGCGCCGGGGGTGGGGCCCCGGCGCAAGTGGAAAATGTAGGCGGCCTTCACGTTGACGCGATTGCGCCGGAGAGCAGCCGGGTTCGTCGTCCCTGTCGACGGCGCGGGAACCTCCGCTCGCGACATGTCGGGGAAATGCGGCAGATCCGCTGAGCCATCTCGGACCTGCCGCGGTCTTCGGCGCTCCGCGTCGGTTTCCCGACTGACGTTCGAACGCGCCGCTCCAAGGGCCGACGCCCCCGGCCGCTCTCCGGCCTCTCGTCGCGCGCCCTGCCTGCCCGACCTGCCTGACCAGTCTTACTGCGCCGTCTGTCTGTGTACGTACCTGGCGATCGCGCGAACGTGATCAACCGGCGTCGAGGGGAGGATGCCGTGGCCCAGGTTGAAGATGTGCCCGGGCCTTCCGGCCACGCGTTCGAGGATGTCGTCGGTGGCGGCGATCGCGCGATCGAGCGGCCCGAGGAGCAGGGTCGGATCCAGGTTGCCCTGTATCGCACGGTCGGCGCCGATCTTCTCCCACGCCTCGTCGATCGGTGAACGCCAGTCCGCGCCGATGACGTCGCCGCCGGCCTCCCGCAACTCAGCGAGGATCGCGCCGGTGCCGACACCGAAATGGATCGTGGGTACGCCGCTGGCCGACAGCGCTTCGAAGATCCTCCGCGTGTGCGGCAGGACGAACTCGCGGTAGTCGCGGGCGTTCAGCGCGCCGACCCACGAGTCGAACACCTGCACGGCGTCGACGCCGGCCTCGATCTGCGCGAGCAGGTAGTCGGCCGAGACCTCGGCCAGCAGCGCGCAGAGCCGGTGCCACTCGGCCGGGTTGCCGAACATCAGCGCCTTGGTCTTGGCGAAGTTGTTCGAGTGGCCGCCCTCGATGGCGTATGACGCCAGCGTGAACGGCGCGCCGGCGAAGCCGATGAGCGGGATCTGCCCCGCGAGCTCGCCCTGCACCTGACGGACAGCCTGGAGCACGTGCGACAGCGCCTCGCGCGGTTCGAAGCGCCGCAGTTTCGCGATGTCGTCCGCCGACGCGATCGGATTCTCGATCGCGGGGCCTTCGCCGCGGACAAAGTCGAAGCGAATCCCCATCGGGTCGAGCGGCAGGAGCAGATCCGAGAACAGGATCGCGGCATCGACCTCGATCTTCCGGACAGGCTGGAGGGTGACGATCGTCGCGAGGTCGGGGTCGCGGCACAACTCGAGCAGCGAATGCCGTTCGCGCAGCGCGCGGTATTCGCTCATGTACCGGCCGGCCTGGCGCATGAACCAGACTGGCGTGGCATCGACCGGTTCGCGGCGGCAGGCTTTGAGGAATCGGGCGCCCGGGTCGGTCAGTGCGTCACCTTGGTGGACAGCATGTCCTTGGCGAGCCCCACGAGATCTTCAAGCCACAGCGGCTTGAATTTCAGGTTCGCCCCGAGGGCCCGCACTTCGGCCGACACCCGGTCGTCGAGAAAGTAGTCTCCGGTCACGATGGTGACCGGCACGCTCCGGTGGTCGTCGTCGGATCGAAAGCGTCGCAGAAACCCCAATCCATCCACGAGGGGCATCCTGAGGTCGAGAATGATCGCGTCGGGACGGGTCGCGCGAGCCTCGCGGAGGCCTATCTCGGCATTCTTCGCCGTTCGAACCAGATACCCCTCGAGCTCCAGCATCCGGGCGAACGTCATCGTCACGCCCTCATCGTCGTCTACGATGAGAATGTTCGAACGCCTTTCCTCCGGCGCGGGAACCGACACGAAAGTATTGTAGCAGACCGCTGAAACGGCCCTTGAGCTGGCAAGAGGCATGTTACACTTAGGGGTTTTATGCCCCAGCCAATCCAACCGTTTGGAGGAGCGCGGTGAGCCCGATTCTGGTCCGGCCCGTCCGTGAGCAGCTCGAGCACGACCGCATCATCCGCCTGCTGCACGCGAAGACCAAGCGAAAGAATGACGCCGGAATGAACCCCGGCGCCGAGAAAAACAGTGCGGTGGGGGCGGGGCCATCGGCCATTTACCCCGACCTGGTGCTGTTTTCGCCAGACCGGGGGCGAAAACCCGAGACGATCATCGAGGTCGAGACTGGTGAGTCGGTCAACCATCTCGAAGCGCTGGCCGAGTGGGCGCACTTCTCCAGAGTGCGCGCAGCTTTCCATCTCTACGTTCCGTCGCAGATGGTCGATGTCGCGCGCCGCCTCTGCGAGGACAACCAGATCCACGTGAACGAAGTCTGGAGCTACCACAGCGTCGGCGACGAAATCCGGTTCACGCTCGTGCAGCGCAGCCGCGATGCGGCGCCAACACCACGCGCTTCGGCCAGGGTTGCCGCGCCAGCCGCCCGCAAGAAGCCCGCGGCCAAGGTCGTCGCGAAGGGCAAGAAGCCCGCGGCCCCGAAGGCCGTGAACTCGAAGGCGGCGAAGTCGAAGGCTGCCAAGCCGGCGAAGGCCGCCAAGGCCGTCAAGAGCAAGAGAAGGTAGCGCAGGCAAGACGTGCCGTTCGTCCGCGTGTCGCGCGACAAGCGCGGCTACGAAACCATCTACCTCGTTCATACGTCGCAGCGGCGCGGCCGCCCGCCCGCCACGCGCGTCCTGTACGCGTTCCGCACACCCCCCGGCATCAGGGTCGGCCGGGAACCCTTCGATGCCGAAGTTCGCAGAGCGGTCGAAGCGCAGAATCCCGGCGTCGAGTTCGACTGGCCCCGGTTGTCCAACATCCCCGCGCCCCCGCCCGATGTCGAGCATTGGCGTGAGCGCCGCCGCGCCGAGAAAGCGGCCAAGCAGGCGCGCAGGGAGGAGGAGCTCGAAGAAGCGGCCGACGCCGACCAGCCCGAGTCTGAGATCGACTCTCCGGAGGACAGCGCTCTCCCGCCCGTCGAGCTCGAAATCTCTGGCGCACGCGAGGAGGATGCCGTGCCGGCCGACGGCCTGTCCGCCACGCCTACGGACGCGCCGGCGGATGCTGCCCCTGTGGCGGCCTCCCAGGCTGCCGGCGTGGCGCGGCAGGGCAAGCGCCGGAGGCGGCGCCGCGGAGGGCGCAGGTCTTTGCCCGCCGGGGCGCCCGTGAGCCCCGCCCAGGCGGAGGATCCGGCCCCCGCGGCCGACCTTCCGCCAGCCCATGGAGATCCTGGAGACGACGGCGAGGACGTGGCATAATCTCTAGCGCTATGGCTCCCAAATTCAACGGGTTCTGGTCGGCTACCCTCTGGGTTTCGCTTGCAGGGGCGCTCGCGGCACAGGCGCCGCACACAGCCCGCTGCGCCCGCACAGGAGTCGCCGACTTTCCGCGTCCAGATCGACGCCGTGACGATGGACGTCATCGTCAAGGATCCCCAGGGCCGTTTCATTGCGGATTTGAAGAAGGACGAGTTCGAGGTCTACGAGGACGGCGTCAAGCAGGACATCGCGTCGATGACCATGAGCCACGGCGGGCGGGTCACGAACGTGCTGGAGGCGCCGCCGCCACTCGCGCCCGAAGGCGTCATCCTTCCGCCCGTGCGCCGCGTCAACGACACATCCGGCCGCATCTTCCTTTTCTTCGTCGACGATCTGCACCTGCAGTTCCAGTCGTCGGGCCGCGTGCGGGAGCTGTTCAAGAAGATCTCCAAGCAGCTCGTTCACGAAGGCGACATGTTCGGCATCGTCTCGAGCGGGCCCTCGTCGATCGCCATCGACATGACGTACGACCGCAAGCGCCTCGACGATGCGATCAACAAGATTGCGGGTGACGGCCTGAAGCCGACCGAGATCATCCAGACCTCCACGGGTTCGGAAGGTCCGACCGAGCTTCGCCACCGCGCGCACGTCTCGTTCTCCACGATGTACGAGGCGCTGCAGAACCTCGAGCACGTGCACAACCGGCGCAAGGCGCTCGTCTGGGTCAGTGAAGGCTACGACCTCAACCCGTTCCAGGAGTCGCGCCTGGGCCTGCGGGATCCGACCTCGCCCTTCACCGCAGAACCAGTCGAACGTCATGCACAACAACCCGCAGGGGGACGACGGCACGACGTCGCGGAACGTCGACCCGATGGTCAATCAGCAGGAGCAGTCCGAGACGTTCAGCGACGCGGATCTCGCCCGCGAACTCGGCGAGATCACCCGTCAGGCGAACCGCGCGAACACCACGATCTACACGATCGACCCGCGCGGGCTGGTTGCCGGGGCGGACATCGACGAGCAGGTCGATCCGCAGGAGTGGTCGGCGTTCGTGCGCAAGTCACAGGACAGGCTGCGGGTGCTGGCGGAAGAAACGGGCGGCCTCGCCGTCGTCAACATGAACGACTTCGACAAGGCGCTGAAGCGGATCGATGCGGAGACGAGCGACTATTACGTGCTCGGGTACTACTCGAGCAATCCCGACCAGCAGAAGCGCCGCCGCCAGATCGAAGTGAAGGTCACGCGGCGCGAGGCGGATGTGTGGTCGAGGACCGAGTACGTCCTCCGCCCGCTGCCGCGTCCGGTTGCTGCGACAAAACCCTAGCGGGCCTGCGCGGCTTTCTGGGGCCTGAGGCCCGCCTTCTTCATCCGCGCCGTTCCGCGCGCGGGCAGTTCGCGTCCCGTCTCGCGGACGCGTTCGACCGCTTCCTCCAGATACGTCTCGTCGATATCCGCTCCCACAAAGTCCACGCCGAGCCGCGCGCACGCGACCGCCGTGGAGCCGAGGCCGGTAAACGGGTCCATCGCCGTTCGGATCCGTGAGAGGCCATGCAGCTTGAGGCACTGCTCGGGCAGCCTCGACGGGAACGTCGCCGGATGCGGGCGGTCGCGATCGCGCCGCTGGATGGTTTCGTACGGAATGAACCAGGTATTGCCGCGGCAGCGGACGCCGTCGGCGGCGGACCGCCAGCGGGCGATATTCGACTGGTCCTGATAGGGCACGCCGAGCGCGAGCCGGTCGAGGCGCGTGCCGCCTGCCGGCGTGAAGTGGAACACGAACTCGTGGCAGTCGTTGAGATAGCGCTCGCTGTTGATTGGCTTGTAGTGGCCGACCGCGAGGTCGCGCTCGAGGCCGGCGGCCGCGCCGGTCGAGGCGCGGTCGATGGCAATGGACTTCACCCAGTGGATGATGTTCTGCAGCCTGAGGTGCGAACGCGCGGCCTGGGCGACGTCGAGCGCCGTCCACGGGTCGGACGGCCGCGTGCCGACGTTCAGGAAGAGCGAGCCGTCCGGGCTGAGCACACGCGCGGCGGCGCGATCCAGGTGTTGGTCCACTCGAGGTACTCGGCCTGCGACAGGGTGTCCTCGTAGCTGTTGTACTTGATGCCCAGGTTGTAGGGCGGGGACGTCACGATGACGTCCACGCTCCGGGCCGGGCAGCTCCTTGAACACCTCCAGGCAGTCGGCCAGATAGAACCGGCTGCTGCTCCGCTGGCCTTGCACGATGGCGTAGGGTTTCAGGATGACAGACATAGGTCAGCCTGTTCTTTCGGCTCGGGGGCATGGGTACGATAGCGGTACTGTGCAGTTCCGCCTGGGCCGGACGCGTACCGAGGTTGAGCGCTGACGGCCACTGGGTGGTGGCCGCGGTCTAGGTGAGGGAGATTAGGAGGCCTTCGTCGCGAAGTGCAGGGGCGACGCGGTTGCCAGGCGCTCGACCGCAACGGTGTGGTTCCGCCGGTGGCCGTGGCTGCCGCAGGTCCTGCCCTTCTCCTCGACGTAGCTCACTTCGCGGCTGGTCGCGACCTCACGATAGCGGCCGACGACGCAGCCGCAGGTGAGGGTGGTGAAGCCGAGAAGTCGCACGAGACTCATAGGATCCCCTTCGGTGCTACTGTTGCCCATGTAATAGCAATTTCTGTACCGATTCTGCGAGCGCCAGTGACCTTCGCCCTGCGACAAATTACCCGACAAACCACGTGGTGCGATCACGGGCGCAGCGTCCGCTGCCAGCCCTCTCGTTGCTACGTTGGATCCCGCCTTCGGCTCCTTGGATTCGCGCAGCGTTCGGTGCCTCGTGCCTCGCTTTGACACCGCCCGGCCCGGCTCGGGTGCGTTTGTCCGCCAGGACGACGGCCGCTGGCTGTCGTTCGAGACGCCGACGGCGATCGTACAAGCTCATGATGTCAACGACGTAACCGCGGCTATCGAACACATCGAGGCCGAGACGCGGGCAAAGGGCCTCCACGCTGTCGGTCTTGTGTCCTACGAAGCTGGTGCGGCGTTCGGACTGACCGTTTCATCAGCCGAACGGTGCCTGCCGCTCGTGTGGTTCGCCCTCTTCGAGCCATCGGGCGTGCGGGAGCGAAGTCCCGAGACTCAGGCGACACAGTACGAGCTCGGCGCCCTGACGCCGTCGGTCGATCGACCAGCGTTCGAGACGGCTTTCGCCCGCATCCGGCATCACCTCGCGGAAGGCGACACCTACCAGGTGAATTACACCTTTCGCATGGAGGGAGTCTTTTTCAGGACACGCCGGCGCGCTCTTCGCGGATCTCGCGAGCGCTCAGAAGGGGCTCTATTCCACGTTCCTCGACCTCGGCGACGTCGCGATCTGCTCGGCGTCGCCCGAACTGTTCTTCGAACGGACCGGATCGCTGCTGGTCACGCGGCCGATGAAAGGAACCGCGCCACGCGGGAGAACGCTCGACGAGGATCGCCGGCAGGCGCAACGCCTCCTGGCCTCGCCGAAGCAGCGCGCCGAGAACGTCATGATCGTCGACATGATGCGGAACGATCTCGGGCGTGTGGCTGTGCCCGGCAGCGTGGAGGTTCCCGCTCTGCTGACTGTCGAGCGGTATCCGAACGTCTGGCAGATGACGTCCACGGTGACCGCGCGGACCGCCGAGGGCACGCGCCTGTCGGAGATATTTGCCGCGCTTCATCCGTCGGCTTCCGTCACCGGGGCGCCGAAAGTTCGGACCATGGAGCTCGTGGAACAGCTGGAAGGGCAGCCACGAGGGGTCTACACCGGTGCGATTGGGCATGTGCGGCCGGACGGGTCGTGCCGGTTCTCGGTGGCCATCCGCACAGCCGTCGTGGATCGGCGGGCGGGCCGCGTCGAGTTCGGCATCGGCAGCGGCATTGTCTGGGACTCGGTGGCCGCGGACGAGTACGACGAGTGCCTCCTCAAGGGGTCGGTGCTCGGTGAGCGACCCAGGCCTTTCGACCTGCTCGAGACGATGAGGTGGACACCCGGCGAGGGCATCTTCCTGCTCGACCGGCACCTCTCGCGGCTTCGGGCGTCGGCGGAATACTTCGGGACGGTCATCGACGAGGCCTCGCTCGAGCAGGCGCTTGCTGAGGCGCAGGGAAACGTGCCGCTCAGGCTGCGCCTCCTTGTTGGGCCGGACGGGCGCTCACGGATTGAAAAGAGCCCCCTCGTGCCCGGGCCAGAGGTGCTACGGGTCGGCGTTGCGGCGAGCGCCGTGGACGACCGCGATCGCTTCCTGTTTCACAAGACCACGAACAGATCGGTCTACGAGCGTGCGCAGCGGCCAGGCTTCGATGACATGATTCTCTGGAATGGGCGTGGCGAGGCTACCGAGTCCACGAAGGCCAACCTCGTCGTCGAACGGGGCGGCAGGAGGGTGACGCCGCCCGTCGACGCCGGGTTGCTCGCGGGAACATTCCGGGCCGAGGTCCTTTCAACGGGTGATGTCCAGGAGGCCACGGTCACGCTGGACGAGCTAAGGCGCGCCGAGCGCGTGTGGTTGATCAACTCGGTGCGGGGTTGGCAGAGGGCGATCGTTCAGGGCGGGTAGGGCAGGAAGGGCGGGTAGGGCAGGTAGGAGTGGCCCGGCAGGTAGGGCGGCACCGCACGCGGACGCGAGCCGGAGAGCAGCCGGGGCCGTAGTCCCAGGTCGCCCGCCGCCAATCTCGAGTCGACGGGATCGGAACCGAGGCTCGGCGTCAGTTCGGGGTCGGAGCCCGGCATCGCCGTCGAAGTGGATCGTGCCGGCGAGGAACGCCGAGCGCCGATGGGCGCGAGGCACAGGCGGCGGGGGTGGGGCCCCGCCGCAAAGTTAAGAAAGTCAGCGCCTGCGGCCATGCCGAGCCGAGGACATGCGACTCCGAGGCGAAGGCATCGGCGTCAGTTCGCGCTGGGGGTGGGGCCCCAGCGCCAGTGAGAGAAGATGACACGGATAAATCTTGGGATTGGGATTGTCGGATTTTGGATTTCTGCCGGCGCGGCGACGGCACAGCCGGCGACGAATGTGGCCGCGCTGGCTAAAGAGCCGGCCGTGCAGGCGGCCCTCGCGGCGATTCGAGCCGGCGAGCGGCAGACCGTCGACGAGCAGGTCCGCTTTTGCGAAGTGCCGGCTCCGCCGTTCAACGAGACCGCGCGGGGCGACGTGCTCCGCAAGGCGTTTGCGGACCTCGGGCTGAGCAACGTCCGCGTCGATCGGGCCGGCAATGTGCTCGCCGAGCGGCCGGGGGCCACGGCGCGGCCGCACCTCGTGGTGGCCGCCCACCTCGACACCGTCTTCCCGCCAGAAACCAAGGTCGCGGTGAGGAGAGAGGGCGCGGTCCTGCACGGCCCCGGGATCAGCGACAACTGCCGTGGACTTGCGGTGCTGACCGCGATCGCCCGCGCCATGCGCGACGCGCGCGTCGTCACCCCCGGAACCATTACGTTCGTGGCCAACGTCGGCGAAGAGGGCCTCGGGGACCTTCGCGGCGTCAAGGCGCTCTTCGGCGAAACGCTGAAAGGGCAGGTCGATCAGTTCGTCTCAATCGATGGCAGCGGCGTGAACGTGACGAACGTGGCCGTTGGCAGCCTGCGCTACCGGATCACCTTCAAGGGCCCGGGCGGGCACAGCTTCGGCGCCTTCGGCATCGCCAACCCGGCGCACGCCCTGGGCCGCGCCGTGGCGAAGATCAGCGAATTCAAGGTTCCCAGCCGGCCTCTCACGACGTTCAACGTCGGCCGGATCGGCGGCGGCACGTCGGTGAACGCCATCCCCTTCGAGGCCTGGATGGAGGTCGACCTGCGATCGTCGGCACCTGCGGCGCTCAAGGCGCTCGACGCCGAGCTGCAACCGCGCCGTCGACGAAGCGGTGGTCGAGGAAAACCGCCGGTGGGGCAGGCCGGGCATGGTCACGGTCGAGAAGACCCTGGTGGGCGATCGGCCGGCCGGCGCGCTGGCCGACAACGCACCGATCGTTCAGGCGGTCCGCGACGCCGGGCGGGCGCTCGGCTTGACCGTGCCCCTGTCCGAAGGGTCGACGGACGCGAACCTGCCGCTCAGCCTGGGGATTCCGTCGGTCACCATCGGGGGCGGCGGTGACGGCAACGACGCGCACGCACTGACCGAGTCCTTCGATACGACCGACGCCTGGCGCGGCGCGCAACACGCGCTGCTCGTTACGATCACGCTCGCCCGGTAGTGGTCGTCGCTTTCAGCCGTTCGAACCGCTCCAGATCGATGGCGCGCTGCCGGGCGGCCTGCCTGCGTGCCACCGCAATCCGCACGATCAGTAACGCATGGACCGCTCCGACCACCATCCATTCGATGGGGGCGGGCTGGGCGAGGATCGCCGGGATGAAGTTAAAGAAGGTGGCCAGCCAGAAATAGAAGCCAAAGAGCGGGTCGGGCCCGCTGCCGGGGAACGCCCGTCCGTAGGCCATGGCCTCGTGTTCCCAGCCGCCGACGGCCTCGTCCTCGAAGAACACCTGGATATACCGGCCCACACGTTCGACGCCCGTATGCAGCGAAAAAACGATCTCGAACGTCGCTGCCAAAACGAGCAAGGGAAGGAAGGTCGCGATCGGGAGGACCGCCAGGGCCGTGGTGGCAATGGCCAGCGCCGCCCAGCCGGTCAGGCCGGCGAGGACGACCCAGATCCGGGCCGTCCCGCGCTCCCGGATGGTCTCCCGCAGGGCCCGGTATTCCTCCAACTCGCGCGAGGTCATGATTTTCCTCTGCCGGAAGTGGGACAACCGGCCGATAAACCTGGTGTTGGCCGCCATTGGCACGGCGCGGGGGTTGTAAGGATGGGGTTGGCCCCTAAGTGTTTTTTCGCCATGTCACGGTAATCGCCGCAGAGTCTAGGAATTGTCTGCTACAATGCCCATCGTCAGCAACGTCAGTTACGGGAACGGGCTTCATCCCTTGAACACGATTCCGGCCGGGGCGCGTACCCGGCAGCCACTCTCGTGGATCGCTGCCTCTGTGTACGCGGTCGTCGTCTGCCTTCTCGTCCTTGGCGGGCCGGCCCGCGGGCTGGCGCAAACCGCCACCGCGAAGAAGCCCACAGCGACCAAGTCCCAGGCGACAAAGCCTCAAGTCAAGAAGACCCCGGCCAAGCCCCTCTACGCTGCGCCCCCTCCGCGTCAAACGCTCTCACGCCGCGCGCGCCAGGCGAGAGCGCGTGCCGCGGCCACCGCGCGCGAGATGGCCGACACGGTGGTGCCGCGCTACAAGGTCGACGCGAGCGGCGAGCTGGTGCCTGACGTTCGCGCGGCCGCCGCCATCATCTACGACCCGGAGACCAACGAGGTGCTCTGGGAGGAGAACTCACAGAGCCAGCGTTCGATCGCCAGCATCACGAAGGTGATGACGGCGACGGTGTTCCTCGAGAACGACCCGGACTTGACCGACAGCGTCACGATCGTCCGCAGCGACGTCTATCGAGCGTCGACGACGTACCTGCGCGCCAACGACAAGGTGACGACGGGCGACCTGCTGCACCTGCTGCTCATTGCGTCCGACAACGCCGCCGCCCGCGCGCTCGCGCGCGTCTCGCCGCACGGCTCCGACGGCTTCATCGCCCGGATGAACGAGAAGGCGGCCGAGCTCGGGCTCGAGAGCACGCACTACGCCGACCGTCGGGTCTGCTGTCGGACAACGTGTCGTCGGCCTACGACATGGCGCGGCTCATCACGCACGCGTCGGGCGACGAGCGCATCTCGTCGATCATGCGGAAGCAGCGAGCACACGGTGCAGATGGCCCGCCGCAGCGTCACCTTCCGCAGCACGAACCATCTGCTCGGACGCGACGATGTCGACGTGATGGCAGGGAAGACCGGCTTCATCTCGAAGTCCGGCTACTGCCTCGCGACGCTGCTGCGCCTGCCGCAGAGCGGTCAGCAGGTCGCGGTCGTCGTGCTCGGCGCGCGGTCGAACGCCGGCCGGTTCATGGAAACGCAGAACCTGTTCAACTGGCTGTCCGGCAAGGCGTCCGCGATTTTCGCCACGCGACCCCCGCCGTCAGCATCAGCCCTCAGGAATAGCACGCCTCGCGTAGCTCGATCGTCCTTGGCGCTCAGGCCTTCGTCCTTAGGCGGCCTTGGTCCTTGGGCGTCCTTAGCGGCTTGGGACTCGTCGTGCACGCGGGATCCGCACCAGTGCCAGGACCACGGACGATAGGACCAAGGCTCCAAGGACGACACGCTCTTAGCCGGAACGTAGCCGCGCTGCATCGCCGCCGCATCGAGCGGCAGCGTGGCGATGGTGTCGACGGCGACCATCACCGGCCGCGTCGCGTTCCTCCCGTCGTACGCCTTCAGATAGCGCTGGCAGACGTCGCAGGCGGACACGCGATAGCGGCCGTCGCGCGTCGCAAACGAGGTGATGCGCGTCCGATCGTCGTTCGCGCAGAACGGGCAGGTGAGCGCCGGAAATGCCCACTGGGCGAGCAGCGGCCGCAGATGAGCCGCCGATCCGCGCTCGGCGTGATGACGGCGAAGTCCGGTTCCCAGCCGCAGAACGGGCAGTGGCCGTGGTGCCAGCCGGAGAAGTCGATGCGCTGTACCAGCACCTCGGCGCAGCGCGCGAGAAACGGCCGGATGGCCAGCACCAGGACCTGATCGAGGTTGGGCGTGGCTTCGTCAACCTGCCGGGCGCCCGTTGACGCCGTTCGACGCCGGAGGTCGCCGCGTACCAGCCGTGACCAGCGGCTGGAGCGCGTTGCCGTCGCGCGCCAGCGCTACGATGTGCTGGTGCTCTGCGCGGTCGATGGCCTCGTACCGGTGGAGGATGTCCGCCGTCTGCCGCAGCGAGAGGCGGAAATCGGTCCAGTCGAGCGGAATGTCGCCGAAGCGGACGACCGGTCGGCCCGTGCGCTGCTGTGCGGCCAGCCATCCGGCTCCGGCTGAATCCAGGGCAGCGGCACGCGCCCCTGGACGCGGCGCTGCATCTCGACCAGCTCGATCTGCATGTCGACGGCGACTCCCAGCTCGGGATGATCGATCTTGAGCTGCTTCAGCTCGGCGACTTCGCGGGGTTCTGCGCGTGGAGAGCGGGGGCGTTCGTTCATGGCCCGGAATTGTAGCGTGGCCGGGAGCGTCCGCTAGAATGTTCACGGCGCATGCCCGCATCCCCAGGCCCTCGCTCCGTGCTGATCATCGGATCCGAAGCGGTGCCGTTCTCGAAGACCGGAGGGTTGGCGGACGTGCTCGGCTCGCTGCCGTCGGCGATCGCAGAGCTCGGTTGGGACGTCACGCTGGTCGTGCCCCGCTACCGCGGCGTGCACGACGGGACGCTCGCCGGACGCCTTCCGCTCAAGGTTGGCGGATATGTCTGCGAGCCCGCGTTCTTCGAGGTGCCGATCGGTCCCGGCGCGCGGGTGCTTCTTGTCGATGTGCCCGATCTCTTCGATCGCGAGCAAATCTACGGCGACGGCGCCGACTATCCCGACAGCCCGCGGCGCTTCGCCGTCCTGGCGCGCGGCGCCCTCGAGTGGTGCGCCCTGCAGGGCTCGAGGCCGTCGGTCGTCCACGCTCACGACTGGCAGGGCGGCCTGGCCCCGGTCTACCTGAAGACGCTCTACGCGGCGCACCCCGTGCTCGGCGGCGTGCCGAGCGTCTTCACGATCCACAACCTCGCGTACCAAGGGCTCGTCGAGCCGGACTGGCTGCCTCGCCTTGACCTGCCGTGGAGCCTCTTCGCGATCGACGGCATGGAGTTCTGGGGTCGCATCAGCTTGCTCAAAGGGGGCATCAACGCCGCCGATCGCGTTACGACCGTCAGCCCCACGTATGCCCGCGAGATCCAGACACCCGAGCTCGGCTCCGGGTTCGACGGCATTCTCCGCCGGCGCGCCGGCGATCTCGTCGGCATCCTCAACGGCATCGACACCGAGCGGTGGAACCCGGCCACCGATCCGCACATTCCAGCAGCCGTACACCGCTGACGATCTTGCCGGCAAACGCGCCGCGAAGCGGGCCGTCCTCGAGCGTTACGGCCTGAAGATCGACTCGTCCGGAACCGCGATGTCCCGGCCGCTTATCGGGCTGATCTCGCGCATGGTGGAGCAGAAGGGGTTCGATCTGCTCGCCGCGCTTGGCGAGCGCCTGGCCGGCGCTCGACGCCTCATTCGTCGTTCTCGGCACCGGCGCGCCGATCTACCAGGCCTTCTGGACGTCCCTGGCGGGCCGTCATCCCGACCGGATCGGCGTCCGGATCGGCTTCGACGAACCACTGTCCCACCTGATCGAGGCCGGCGCGGACCTGTTCCTGATGCCCTCCCGATTCGAGCCGTGCGGGCTCAACCAGATGTACAGCCTCCGGTACGGCACGGTTCCCGTCGTCCGTTCGGTCGGCGGGCTGGCCGACACCGTCGTCGACTACCAGCCCGGCAGCCGGCGGAAGGCCAACGGGTTCGTCTTCGAGGCTGCCACCGAAGAGGCCTTGTTTGACGCCGTGACACGCGCACTGGCGGCCTTCAAGAAGCCCGCGATCTGGGCCCGGCTGCAGGGCTACGGCATGCGGCAGGACCACTCCTGGCACCGATCTGCCCGGGAGTACGTCACAATGTATGAAACGCTCATCTCTCAGGCTGGCGGCTCGGGATCAGGGGCTAGGGGCTAGCTGGGGGCTGGGGACGAAGAACAGGACGCGAGACCAGGGACTGGAGCGGGAGCGACAATGGCAGCCGAGAATGTGCAGACGTTTACGGACGGGAATTTCGAAGACACGGTAATCAAGGCCGGCGGGCCGGTTCTCGTGGATTTCTGGGCGGAGTGGTGCGGGCCGTGCAAGCGCCTCGGGCCGACAATCGACCAGCTCGCCAGCGATTACGCCGGCAAGGTCACGATCGGCAAGTTGAACGTGGACGACAACCCGAACACCGCCTTCAAGTTCCAGATCCGAGGCATTCCGGCGGTGTTGCTCTTCAAGAACGGCCAGGTCGTCGAAACCGTCGTCGGGCTCGCCCCCAAGGAAGATTTCAAGCGCGCCATCGACAAACACATCTAGATCGTGACCACGCGAAAAGTCCTGATTATCGGGTCGGGCCCGGCCGGCCTCACGGCCGCGCTGTACTCGGCGCGCGCCAACCTGCATCCGCTCCTCATCGAGGGGCTGGAGGCGGGCGGCCAGTTGATGATGACGACGCTCGTCGAGAACTTTCCGGGGTATCGCGACGGCATCATGGGGCCGGACCTGATGGCCGAAATGCGGTTGCAGGCCGAGAAGTTCGGCACCGACATCATCCAGAGCCACGTCACGTCGGTGGACCTCTCGCGCAGGCCCTTCGTGATCCGCACGAGCGAGCAGGAGTTCCAGGCCGAGTCGCTGATCATCGCGACCGGCGCGTCCGCCCGGCTTCTGGGGCTGCCGTCGGAGCGGGCGCTCATGGGCCACGGCGTCTCGACCTGCGCGACCTGCGACGGCTATTTCTTCCGCGGCCAGGAGATCGCCGTCGTCGGCGGCGGCGACTCGGCGATGGAGGAAGCGTCGTTTCTCACCAAGTTCGCCAGCAAGGTCACGGTCGTTCACCGGCGGGATAGCTTTCGCGCCTCGCAGATCATGCTGGACAGGGCGCGGGCGAACCCGAAGATCGAGTGGATGCTGAACAGCGAGGTCGAGGAGATTAAGGATACCGGGCAGGGCGAAGTGACCTCGATGGTCGTCCGGAACATCGAGACCGGCGGCGTCACCGACGTGCCGGTGAGCGGCGTGTTCGTGGCGATCGGCCACACGCCGAACACGACGCTGTTCGCGAACCAGTTGAGATGGACGCCAACGGCTACCTGATCACGCACGACGGATCAAAGACGAGCGTGCCGGGCGTGTTCGCCGCCGGCGACGTCCAGGATCAGATCTATCGCCAGGCCATCACGGCTGCGGGATCAGGCTGCATGGCGGCGCTCGACGCCGAGCGGTATCTTCGAACACTAACGCTCGAGCGTCTGCGCGTCAAGCTTGACGCGACTTCTAGTCTATCCAGCCTCCGCCCACCACCACATCATCGTCATAGAACACCACGGCCTGTCCGGGCGTGATGGCCAGCTGCGGTGTGTCGAATACCACCTCGGCCGACGTCGCGCCGGTGGCGCGCACGGTTGCCGGCGCAGGCGTGATGGCGGTGCCGGATCTGCGCGGTGACGACGCGGCCCTCCGGGCCCGGCGGCGGCGTGATCCAGTTGACGCCCGAAGCCGTCAAGGTCGTGCGCTCGAGCGACGCCCTCGGACCCACGACGATGTCGCCCGTTGAGGGCTGGAGTTGCAGGACGTACAGCGGGCCGTCGGTCTGCGCGCTGCCGAGCCCCAGGCCCTTCCGCTGGCCGACGGTAAATCGATGGATGCCGCCGTGGGTGCCGAGCGTCTGGCCCTGCTCGTCCACGATCTGCCCGGCCGAGCCACCTCCGGTGCCTCCCGGCTCACGAACGCGGCGTAGTCGTGGTCCGGGATGAAGCAGATCTCCTGGCTGTCCGGCTTGTCGGCCACCGCGAGGCCCAGCCGCCGCGCGTAGTCGCGCACTGCTTCCTTCGGGCGATCGCCGACGGGAAACGTGCGTGCGCGAGCTGCTCCTGCGTCAGGGAAAACAGGAAATACGCCTGGTCCTTCGACGGGTCGAGCCCGCGCTTGAGCAGGTAGCGGCCGGTTGCCGGGTCCTGCTCGACGCGGGCGTAGTGGCCGGTGGCCACCGCGTCGGCACCGAAGCCCTCGGCCCGCTCGGCCAGCGTCGCGAACTTCAGGTCGCTGTTGCAGTGCGCGCAGGGCAGCGGTGTGCGGCCCGCCGCGTACTCGCTCACGAAGTTGGAGACGACCTGCTCGTCGAACTGCCGCTCGAAGTTGAGGATGTAGTGCGGGATGTTGATCGCGGCGGCGACGCGGCGCGCGTCGTGCAGGTCGTCGAGCGAGCAGCAGCTGCCGAACGTGCGCTCTCCGGCGGCGCCGTCTGAGTCGTAGAGCTGCATCGACACACCGATCACGTCGTGGCCCTGCTCGGCGAGCAGGGCCGCGGCCACCGACGAATCCACGCCGCCCGACATGGCGACGACGATGCGCACGTCGTCAGGCGGCTGCCTGGCCCCGACCTTGCGCGTCAGGCCGCGCAGCTTCTCGACCAGCCGGGGCACCGTGGCGATCACGAGTCGACCTCGGCCTCGGTCGAAAAGAGCCCGAGGCTGAAGCGCAGCGAGTTCTGCGTGCGATGTGCGGGGAAGCCCATGGCGCGGAGCACGTGCGAGGGCTCGAGCGTGCCGGACGAGCACGCGGAACCGGTGGACACGGCGATGCCCTCGAGATCGAGCGCAATCAGCAGGCTCTCGGCCTCGACGCGGTCGAAGCTGATGTTGGTCGTGTTGGGCACCCGCGCGTCGCCCGAGCCGTTGACAGCGGTCCCGGGAACGCTCGGAGGATGCCGGCCTCGAGGCGATCGCGCAGGGCGGCGAGCCTGGCGTCCGCCGTCGGGCGAGCCAGCTTGGCGGCCGCCAGGCGGGCCGCCGCGCCCAGGCCGGCGATCGCCGCCACGTTCTCGGTGCCGGCGCGGCGATTCCGCTCGTGCTTGCCGCCGGTCAGGATCGGCAGCAGCCGGGTGCCGCGCTTGATCCAGAGTGCGCCGGCCCCCTTCGGCCCGTTGAACTTGTGGGCCGAAAGCGCCAGCAGATCGACGCCGAGCGCCCGGACGTCCAGCGGGATCTTGCCGGCGGACTGCACGGCGTCGGTGTGCATAAGAGCGCCCCCCGGCCGTGGGCGAGCGCCGCCAGATCTCGGCGATCGGCTGAATGGTGCCGATCTCGTTATTGGCGTGCATGACCGAGACGAGGGCGGTGTCGGTCCGTGAGGGCCTCGGCGAGGCGGTCCGGAGACACCACGCCGGTCTGGTCGACCGGGACCAGCGTCGTCTCGCCACCCGCGGCGTGCGAGCGCCTTGAGGGTGTTCAGGACGGCCTCGTGCTCGATGGCGCTGGCGACCAGGTGGCTGCGGCCGGTGGCCTCGAGCGCCTCGGCGGCACCGCGCATGGCGAAGTTGTCGGCCTCGGTGCCCCCGCCGGTGAACACGACCTCGGAGGGGTCGCCGCCGATCAGGGCGGCAGTCGCCGAGCGGGCCTCGTCGAGGGCCGCTTTGGCCTGCTGTCCGAAGTGGTGAACGCTCGAGGCATTGCCGAAGACATCGCGGCTGACGCGCACGACGGCTTCGACCGCTTCTCGGGCGAACGGGGTCGTCGCGTTGTAGTCAAAGTAGACACGCATAGTGAAACGTTCATTCTAGCACTTGGCGCTAACTCTAGGTAACAAAAGGACTAGACAACATCTGGACCGGGCTTCTATACTGGCACCGCTTTTGCGGAACCGAAGCACTCCGACAGTACGTATTCCAGCCCCGACGCAAGAGGACAGGCGGAGGTTGACATGTGGAAACGCGATGAAGCAGTCCAAACCCGCCAGCGGACAGCCGGCTCAGCCCGCGCCGCCGCCTGCGGTCATCGGTGACTTCGGTGCCCTCGAGTCGAGGCGAGTCACAACATGGAGAAGGACATCGTGAACATCGGCAAATCGGTCGTCATCAAGGGCGAACTGAACGGCAGCGAGGATCTGACGATCGAAGGCCACGTCGAGGGCACCATTCAGCTGCGCGACCACGTCCTGACGATCGGTCCCAACGGCCGGATCAAGGCGCAGGTGTTCGCCAAGGCGGTCATCGTGCTCGGCGAAGTGACCGGCAATGTCACCGCCAGCGACAAGGTCGACATCCGCGACAACGGCTCGGTCGACGGCGACATCGTGTCGCCGCGCGTGGCGATTGCCGAGGGCGCGCACTTCCGCGGCAGCGTGGACATGCAGCGCAAGGCGGCACACGCGGCTCAGCCGCCAAGCCGGCGGCCAGGCCGCCGCGGCAGCCGCGCCGCGGCCTGCCGCGGCGCGCGGCCTGCCGTCGCGCCGAGCCGCGAGGCATCGGCTGCGCCGGCCACGCGCGCATAGCGAGCTGGCTTGCGTGAGCTTTCTCGATCGGTCTCGCCGTCCGCCGACCTCGATCCGGAGCCCATGGCAGCTTCGGTTGGGTCGTCGAGGATCCGGTCTTCGCCACGAAGGCGCTGCGCAAGTTTCTGCAGTCGCTCACGTCGCGCGAATCGCCGGTCCTGCTCGATCTCGGTCCGGTCGTCGGCAGCAACGTCAGCTTCTTCGGCGAGCAGCTCGGCTGCAAGATCTTCGTCGAGGACATCTTCGCCGACCTCGATCGCCATGTGCGGGACGAGAAACGTGGAGGCGCTTCCGGCGTTTCTCAAGAAGCGCTTTCCGCAGGCCGATGGCGACCGTGGACGGCGGTGCTGTGCTGGGATGTCATCGACTACCTGGATCGACCGTCGGCGCAGGCGCTGGCCGACCAGCTGACGCGGGTGCTCCGGCCCGAGCGGCACGCTGCTCGGATTTTTCGGCACCGCGCAGCCGCGCGACTCGCGCTACACGAAGTACGTCATCGTGGACGAAGTGAACCTCAAACATCGTCCCTATGCCGCCGCCCGCGGGCGGCAGACCATCCTGCTCAATCGCGACATCATCCGGCTGTTCACCGGGCTGCGCGTCTCCGATTCGTTCCTGCTGCAGAACAACCTCAGGGAAATCCTCTTCAGAAAACCCTAGGCGAACTGCTGATTCCAGGATTCAGGGATTCAGGGACTAGACAATCCTTAACTCGCTGTAATCCTGCATTCTTTCCTGTAATCCCTGTAATCCTGGCAATTCGCTAAAGTAGGTTGTGTGCGTCCCGTCATCGCGCTGCTGACCGATTTCGGGTTGCGCGATCACTACGCCGGCACGATGAAAGGCGTCGTGCTCGGCATCTGTCCGGATGCAACCCTCGTGGACATCTCGCACGAGTGCCGCCGCACGACGTGCTGGCAGGCGCGCTGGAGCTCGCGGCGGCCTATCGGTACTTTCCGGCGGGCACGATCTTCCTGGTCGTCGTCGATCCCGGAGTGGGATCGTCGCGGCGCGGGCTCGCCGCCGAAGCGGGCGACTACCGCTTCGTGGCGCCCGGACAACGGCGTGCTGTCGCTGGTGCTCGACGAGCAGGCTGCGCCGAAGGCGCATCGTGGAGCTGACCGAGCGGCGGTACGCGCGGCCGACCGTGAGCCGGACGTTCGAGGGGCGCGACCGGTTCGCGCCGGCGGCCGCCTGGCTGGCCGAAGGGCGTCGACGCTGACGGCGCTCGGCCGGCCGGCCGGATCGATTGTCCGCGCTGCGACATGCCCGCAGCCGCGTCGTCGGACGCCGGATCGGCATCGACGGCGAGGTCGTGCGCGTGGACCGGTTCGGCAACCTCATCACGAACATCGATCGCCGGATGTTCGAACGATGCGCGGGCGGCGTCCGGTCGAACGTGTGACGTCGCCGGCGCGCCGGGTGTCCGCGCGTGGTCGTCGACCTACGCCGACGCGCGCGCCGGGCGAGCTGTGCGCGCTCTTCGGCAGCACCGATCATCTCGAGATCGCCGCGCGCGGCGACGAGCGCCGCGGCGGCCACTCGGTCACGGGCGGCGGCGCCCGCCGTGCACGATACATCGCGCCGTGCGTGATAGCGATGCCCCGGCTCTTATGATCAGCTTCGACCTCACCGACGAACAGCGTCTGCTCGAGCAGTCGGTCCGCGAATGGGGCGCGCGGGAGATCGCGCCGCACATCCGCGAGGCCGATCGGCAGCACCGCTTCGATCGCGAGCGCGTGCTCGGCGGCATGGCCGCGCTCGGCCTGCTCGGCATCTCGGTGCCGCAGGAGTACGGCGGCGCCGGCATGGACTACGTCTGCCTCGGGCTGGCGAGCGAGGAGCTGGAGTACGTCGACACCTCGCTCCGCGTGATCATGTCGGTGCACGCCGGCCTGAACTGCCTGTCGCTCCTGACGTGGGGCACCGAAGATCAGAAGCAGCGGTATCTCGTCCCGCAGGCGCAGGGCACGAAGATCGCCGGCTACGGCCTGACCGAGCCGGCGCGGGCAGCGACGCGCGCGCGATCCAGACGACGGCGGTCAAGAAGGGCAGCCGCTACGTGCTGAGCGGCGAGAAGTCGTGGATTTCGCTCGCCGACGTCGCCGACAACTTCATCGTCATCGCCTGGACCGACGCGAGAAAAGAAGAAGCAGCGCGATCCGTCCGGCTTGAGCGCGTTCATCGTCGAGCGCACGTCAAGGGGTTCTCGAGCGGCCCGATGAAGGAGAAGTGGGGCATCCTCGCCGGCAACACCGGCTGGTTCAAGATGGACGAGGTCGAGGTGCCGCGAGGAGAACCTGCTCGGGCAGCTCGGCGAGGGCTTCAAGATCGCGATGTTCGCGCTCGATCAGGGCCGCTTCACCGTGGCGGCGGGCGCGACCGGGCTCATCCGCGCCTGCCGCGACGCAAGCGTGAAGTACGCGCAAGGAGCGCCAGGCGTTCGGCGTCGAGATCGGCCAGCACCAGCTGGTGAAGGAGATGATCGCGCAGATGGAGTCGGACTATCAGGCGGCGCGGCTCCTGTGGCTGCGATCGGGCTGGCTGAAGAACCAGGGCCAGCGCAACACCCGCGAGACGGGCTCGCGAAATGGTTTGCGACCGTCGCCTCGGAGCGGGCGGCTGGCGACGCCGTGCAGATCCACGGCGCCAACGGCTACTCGGACGAATATCCCGTCGGCCGCTTCTACCGCAATTGCAAGGGCGCGGTCATCTACGAAGGCACGCGCGAAATTCACAAGCTGATGCAGGCCGACTACCTGCTTGGCTACCGGACGGACCGTCCGACCCGCTGCGAGCTGCCGCCTATCGATGAACGATTGCATGGATCTCTCCCTCGAATTCCTGCGCGTCGTCGAACAGGCGGCCATCGCGTGCGCTCACACGATGGGTCAGGGCGACCGTCATGGCTCGGACCAGGTGGCGGTCGAGGCGATGCGCCGGGTCATGGACACCGTGCCCATCGACGGCACGATCGTCATCGGCGAGGGCGAGCGCGACGAAGCGCCGATGCTGTACATCGGCGAGAAGGTCGGCCTGGCGCACGCGCTGAGGAAAGCCGAGGCCGCCGGGTGGTATCCGCAGGTCGACATCGCCGTCGATCCGCTGGAGGGCACCAACCTGTGCGCCACCGGCGCAGCGAACGCGATCGCCGTGCTCGCCGCGTCGAACAGCGGAGGGCTGCTGCACGCGCCAGACCTCTACATGGAAAAGCTGGTCGTCGGGCCGCGCTCGAAGGACCACGTGAGCCTCGACGCACCGGTGCACGAGAATCTCGCAGGCGATTGCCCGCTGCCTGGGCCGCGACGTCGAGGACCTCGTCGTCGATCGTGCTCGATCGTGACCGGCACGAGAAGCTGATCGCCGACATTCGCGCGACCGGCGCGCGCATCCGGCTCATCGGCGACGGCGATCTTTCGGCCGGCATCGCCGCAGCCGTCGTGGGGTCCGGCGTGCACGCGGTGATGGGTACCGGCGGCGCGCCCGAGGGCGTGCTGACGGCGGCGGCCATGCGCTGCCTGAACGGCGAGATTTTCGCCCGGCTGGTCGTGAGCAAGCCCGAGCACGAAGAGCGCTGCCGCGCGATGGGGATCACGGACTTCAAGAAAATCTACCGGTCGAAGGATCTGGCGCCCGGCTCGCGCATCATTTTTGCCGCGACCGGCGTGACCGACGGCACGCTGATGCGAGGCGTCCGCTTCTTCGGCGACGGCGTGCGAACGAGCTCGGTCATCATGCAGAACGACCCGCATCGGATCCGCTTCGTCGACAGCATTCACGTGGCGCCGTCGAAGGACGTTAAGATTCACTTCTGAGCCGCAATCTCTTCGCTGTCACGGCCGTCAGCTTCGTGGGCTTCACCGGCTTTACGCTGGTGATGCCTTTCCTGCCGCTGTTCATCCGGCAGCTCGGCGTCACCGACGTCGGGCAGATCGCCGTCTGGACCGGCCTGAGCCTCGGCATCACACCCGCGCTGACGGCGCTGCTCTCACCATTCTGGGGCCGGCTCGCCGATCGCTTTGGCCGGCGGCTCATGGCCGGCCGCTCGCTGGCCGCATGTCTCCTCACGATGGTCGCCATGTCGTTCGTCACGGCGCCCTGGCAGGTGGTGGCGCTGCGAGGCGTCCTCGGACTGCTGACGGGGTACGGAGGGCTGATGCTCACCATGGCCGCCGAGTCGTCTCCGCCCGCCACTGTCGGTGCATCGATCGGCATGGTCCAGACGGCGCAGCGCCTGGGGCCGACCGTTGGCCCCGTTATCGGCGGAGTGCTCGCGGGGCTCTTCGGCCTGAGGCGTGCGTTTCTCATCACGGCGGGCCTCTACGGCATTGCGCTCATCCTGTTGTTTGTTCTCTACGACGAGCGGGCGACCCACGCTGTGCCTGCGCGAAACGAGGAACGGGGACGCCTCAGCGTGCGGGAGGCGTTCACACTGCCGAACTTCGCGCTGCTGATGGCCGTGTTGTTCTGCTGCAACTTCGTTGAGCGGAGCTTCGGCCCCATCCTGCCGCTCTACATGGAGCAGCTGGGTGTACGGTCGGGACGCGTGGCGTTTGGGGCCGGGTTGCTGTTTTCGATGGTGGCTCTCGCCGGGGCAGTCGGGCACCACACGGCGGGGAAGATGCTGGTGCACCGGCGGCCCAGGGTGATCATCACGGTCGGCGCCCTGGGGGCCGCCACGGGCTCGGTGCTGATGGCGGGGGCGCTGAATGTCTGGATGCTGGGAGTTGCCGCCGCGGTGTTCGGCACGTCGGTCGGCATTGCCACGACCGCGACTTACGCGGCCGCCGCGAAGGTCATCCCGTCGGGAGCCCACGCGACGGGCTTCGGGGTCCTGACGAGCGCATCGCTGAGCGGCCTGGCCGTGAGCCCCGTGGTGTCCGGCCTTATCGGCGCCACCGGCATGCGCGTGGTCTTCAGTGTGAACGTCGTGATCATGGCCATCCTCGCCTTCTCCGTCCGAGGACGAATGGCTGATGCGGGTTCTTAGCGTGAACAGGCTGAAGGTTGACCCGGTCGATCCGGAACGTTCGTCGATGGAAGTGGCGGCCGAAGCGATCCGCCGTGGCGGCCTCGTGGGTATTCCGACCGACACGCTGTACGGTATCGCGGCCGATCCGTTCAATGTGGATGCAGTCGGCCGGGTGTTCGCGGTGAAGGGCCGATCGCAGGGGCAGCCGCTGCCGTTGATTGCCGCGGACACCGCTCAAGTCGAGGCGCTGGTGGGGCCCCTGTCCGACGTCGGCCCGGTTGCTGGCGGCCGAGTTCTGGCCGGGCCCTGTCACGCTGCTGTGCCCGGCCCCGCCAGGCCTGGTTGAACGGGTGACGGCGGGAACCGGACATGTGGGCGTGCGCGTGCCGGCGCACGCGGTCGCCCGTGCGCTGTGTGCCTGCGCGGGATCAGCACTGACGGCGACGAGCGCGAACCGGAGCGGTGAGCCGGCGTCAGCGCTTCCGGATGTCGTGGCAGAGGCGATCGGCGGCGGGCTCGACGTACTGCTGGACTGCGGCCCGACCAGCGGAGGCGCACCATCAACCGTTGTGAACGTGCTCGACATGCGCCTGGTTCGCGCCGGCGCCGTGCCATGGGAGAAGATCGTCGCATGCCTTCGCCGAAAGTAGCCCCGCGTGAACGCGCCGCCCTCGTGGGTCTCGTCTCCGGGCGCGAGCGCCGTCTCGACGCCGAACGATCGCTTGACGAACTCGCAGGCCTGGCGGTCGCGGCCGGCGCCGAGGTCGTGCTGCGCGTGATGCAGGAGCGCCCAAAGCCGGACCCCTCCACGTTCCTCGGGTCGGGCAAGGTGGCGATGCTGGCGCGATCCTGCGACGAAACTCGAGTGGACGTCGTGATCTTCGACAATGAGCTGACACCGGCTCAGCTCAGGCAGATCGAGAAAGAAGTCGGACGCAAGATCATCGACCGCACACAGCTCATCCTCGACATTTTTGCCCGGCGCGCCCGCACCCGCGAAGGCAAGCTCCAGGTCGAGCTTGCGCAGCTCAAGTACCTGCTGCCGCGGCTGGTCGGCGCCGGCGCGGCGTTGTCGCGGCTCGGCGGCGGCATTGGCACACGAGGCCCCGGGGAAACCAAGCTCGAAACCGATCGGCGCCGCATCCGCACCAGGATCCACGCGGTGTCGGCGGACATCGAGCGTGTGAGGCAAAGGCGTGCACAACTTCGCGAGCGACGGCAGAAAGCGTCGGTGCCGACCGTGGCTCTTGTCGGCTACACCAACGCGGGCAAGACGACGCTCTTCAACACGCTCACGCGGTCGGCGGCCGAGGTATCCGACGCGCTTTTCGTGACGCTCGATCCGCTGGTGCGCCAGGTGCGGCTGCCGGACAGCCGGGAACTGCTCGTGTCGGACACCGTAGGCTTCATCGATCGCCTGCCGCACGCGCTCGTGGCGGCCTTCAGGGCCACGCTGGAAGAGGTGGCCGAAGCGGATTTGATCCTGCACGTGATTGACGCGGCGGCTCCTGACCGCGACCGCCGGATGTCAGCCGTTCACGCCGTCCTCGAGGAGGTCCACGCGGCCGGCGTGCAGCTTATCGAGGTCTACAACAAATGCGACCTCCTGACGGCCGACGAACGGCGTCGTCTCCAGCAGTCCAGTCCCGACGCGCTCCTGATCTCCGCCACCTCGGGCCGGCAGGGCGGCAGTGACGACGGGATTGCTGAGCTTGTGGCGACCATTGCATCGAGGCTCGCGCTGGACGTGCGCCGGGTCACGCTCACGATTCCGGCCGGGGATCGGTCGGGACCGGAGCTGATCGCACGGCTGTATCGCCACGCACGCGTGCTCGTGCACGAATCGCGGGACACATCGACCGTGATGGTGGCCGATGTACCGCGCCGGATGCTCGAGTCGCTGGCCCTGCCCGCCGAGGCGTCCGCGAACTCTTTGCCGCGGAGAGAACGCGGGCGGTAAACTTTCACGTGATGCGCCGCTCCGCCAGGTTCCTGGCTGCCGTTCTGCTGCCGATTCTGCTCGCCGCCGGGTGCGCGCCGAGGGTGGTGCCCGTTCCGACGATCACCAGTCCCCGGCACCAGGACTTCGTTCCACCAGCAGTGCCGGACGCGCTGGCCGGTGAAACGGCTGCCTGGCATCAGGACCGCGCATGGCGCTTCCTGCAGGCCGACGACTTCCGCATGGCCGAGCGGGAAGTGGCGCAGGCGCTCAAGCAGTCGCCTGGCTTCTTTCCGGCCGAGACGACGCTCGGCTGGATTGCCGTCGCTCGAGGCGATCTCCAGGCAAGCGTTCCCCATTTCGACCGGGCCCTGACGCTGCAGGCCGGCTACGTGTCAGCGCTGGTCGGAAAAGGCCGTGCGCTTGGGGGACTCGGTCGCGACGACGAGGCGCTCGGGGCGTACCGAGGCGGCCCTTGCGGCTGACCCGGCGTTGGTCGATCTGGCACGCCAGGTAGAGGTGCTCCGATTCCGTGGTCTCGAGCGCAACCTGGCGACTGCGAGGGACGCGGCGAAGAACGGCCGGACCGATGAGGCCAGGCGGGCGTATGAAGCGGCGATCGCCACTTCGCCCATGAGCGGTGTGCTGTATCGCGAGCTGGCCGTCGTCGAACGGGACAGCGGCGATCGCGCGGCCGCACTCGCGCATTTCCGGCGGGCCGTCGAACTCGATCCGGGCGATGCCTCGTCGCTGGCGCAGGTCGGAGCCCTGCTCGAGACAGAAGGCGACCTCGATGGCGCGCTTCGCGCGTACGACGACTCGCTCGCCATCGAGCCCCGGCCGTCTGTCGAGGCCAGCCGCGAAGCGTTGAGGGCGCGCATCGCCTTCGCAGGAATGCCCGCGGAGTACCGGGCAATCGACGAAGCGCCCCGCGCTACCAGGGGCGACCTCGCGGCATTGATCGGCGTGCGCATGGCGCCCGTGCTGACGCGGTCGGCATCGCCTGAGGGGTCGGTCATCACCGATGTCCGGGGACACTGGGCGGAGGCCTGGATCATGGCCGTGGTCCAGGCGGGCGTGATGGAGCCGTTCGAGAACCACACGTTTCAGCCGGGCGAGGCGCTTCGCCGCGCGGAACTGGCGCAGGCGGTCACAAGGCTGCTGCCACGGGTGGCGACGGCTGCCCAGATGCAGTCGTGGCAGACCGAGCGCGTGCAGTTTTCCGACGTGGCGGAGACCCACCTGGCATACACGACCGCGTCGGTTGCGGTGGCCTCGCGGGTCATGACCGCAACGGCCGGCGGCGGATTTGATCCGTCCGGTGCCGTGACCGGGGCCGAGGCGGCCGCGGTCGTAGACCGTTTGCGTGCAATGGCTGGAACCCGCCGATGACGGCGTTGACGCCGGCCAATCAACTCACGCTGCTCCGGATGCTGCTGATTCCGGCGTTCGTGATTCTGGTGGTCTACGGGCACCTGGGATGGGCGCTCGTGACGTTTGCCGTGGCCGGGCTCACCGATGCCCTCGATGGGCTCATCGCCCGACGGACGGGGCAGAAGTCGAACCTCGGTGCGTGGCTCGATCCGATGGCGGACAAGCTGCTGCTCCTCACGACGTTCGTGGTGCTCACGCTGCCCGGTCTCGGGCTCGCGAACCGCCTCCCGATCTGGCTGACGGTTCTCATCTTCAGCCGCGACGTTGTTATCGTGCTCACGGTGGCCGTGGTGAACCTGGCCATCGGGCCGCGGACTTTCCGCCCGTCGATTTTCGGCAAGGCCGCGACGGCGACCTACATCATCACGGCCGTGGTGGCGATGTTCTTCAACTACCGCGGTTCTGCATCGGCAGTCGTGGAGTTTTTCGTCTGGGCCTCGCTCGCGATCACCCTCGTCTCGAGCTTTCACTACATCTGGCATGCGCGACAGATCATCGGCACTTAAGGTGCACGTTTCGTGTCTTCGTGTTTTCCTGGCGATGTGCTTCGTGCCCATCTTCTTCGTGCCGGCGTTCGCCCAGTCACGCCAGGCCGTCGTCGAGACCTCGGCGGGCACCTTCGTCCTTGACCTTCTACCGGAAGCGGCGCCGGCGCAGGTCGCGCACTTCGTCAAGCTCGCGCAGGAGGGCGCCTACGAGGGCACGACCTTCCATCGCATGGTGCGGCTTGGGGTCGTGCAGGGGGGAGACCCGGTTTCGAAGGATCCTGCGAAGAGGAGCCTGTATGGCACCGGCGGCTTGAACGCGGTCAAGGCCGAACCCAAGACGGCAAAGATGACGCGCGGGTCGGTCGCGGCTGTTCTCGTTCCCGGCCGTCCGGACAGCGCGGGGGCCCAGTTCTTTATCGCCATCGTGGACCAGCCCGGCCTCGACGGTCAGTACGCGGTGTTCGCCCGCGTGTGGGACGGTATCGAGGTGCTGCAGAAGATCTCCGAGACGCCGGTCGACGCCGCAGGCCTGGCGACCGAGCGCGTAGAGATCCGGCGCGTGAGCGTCCGCGACAAGCCCGCCGAGCCGTTCGTGACCGAATCGGCCCAGGAACTCGGGTCGTACCAGGTCGTCCTCGAGACCGGCGCCGGCCCGATCACTTTGGAGCTCTGGCCCGACAAGGCGCCAGGCCACGTGCGGCAGTTCCTGCGCCTGGCGCAGGCGGGCGTGTACGACGGCATGGCGTTCCACCGGGTGGCGCCGGGCTTCGTGATCCAGACCGGCGCACTGTCGTCGCGTCAAGCGCCATTGACCGAGCGCCAGCAGGCGCTGATCGTCAACCTTCAGCCGGAATTCACCGACACCCCGCACGTCAAAGGGGTCGTGTCGATGGCGCGCGGCGACGATCCGGCCAGCGCCAACACCTCGTTCTTCATCTGCACGGCGACCTCGCCGGCGCTCGATGGCAAGTACACGGTCTTCGGACGTGTCGTCGACGGCCTGCCCGCGGTCGAGGCGATCGAGCGCGTCCCCAGGACAGGCGAAACGCCTAACGAGAGGATGCCGCTGACCGCCGCCACAGTGCGGCGGAAGTAAAAACTTAGAAGGAAGAAGGAAGAACTAACTTCCAACTTTCTTGAGCGTGATTTTGACCGCGACGCCGACCAGGTACTCGACGTCGATGCGGTCGCCGGGTTCGAGGTTGTTGGAAACGGCTTCGGGGCCGATGCGGGCGACATGGATCTGGCCGTCGGGATCCTCGACGTCGTGGAAGAAGACGTCCCAGGAAATCTGACCGTGGATGCTGACCGGCTGGATCTTCCGGAGAATGCCGCTGCGCGTGCCCTTCAACATCTGATTACCATCCGAGTTCCTCGCCAAATGGGAGCCGGTTTGGGTCCGCTGGTTCAACCGGAAGCTGGTCGCACAAATTGTGCACGCTGACACCCAGCAGGCGGACCGGCCGCCGGCCGGCATCGGTCTTGTCCACCAATTGTACCGCCCGCGACACGATCGCCGTCTCGTCGCGCGTCGCAACAGCTGTGTGGCTTCTGGTGACGGTGGAGAAGTCGGAGTAGCGCACCTTGATGGTGACCGTCCGGGCGAACAGGCACCGGCGCTCGAGCCATGCCGCGTTGCTTCGAGCCATCCCGGCGATCTCTTCCCGGATTCTGGTGCCGTCAGTCAGGTCCTCGGCATACGTATTCTCCGAGCCAGACGACTTCGTTTCGCGGTTCGGCACCACGGGCCGGTCATCGATGCCATCGGCGAGCTGCCGCAGCCAGGCCGCAAGCTGTCCGACGGCCTCCGTGAGCGCCATCGGATCGGCGCGGCGCACGTCGACCAGCCGCTCGATCCCGCGCGCGCGAAGCTTTTTGGCGGTGACAGGCCCGACGCCCCAGAGCGCGTCGACCGGAAGCTGGCACAGGAACGGCTCGACCCGGTCCGGCCGGATGACGGTGAGGCCGTCGGGCTTCTTCCACCCCGACGCGATCTTGGCCAGGAACTTGTTCGGCGCAACGCCGGCCGACGCGGTGAGGCCCGTGGCTTCGCGAATCTCCGTCTTGAGCCGCTGGGCGACCCTCGTGGCGATGGGCTCGTTCCAGAGGTTCTCGGTCACATCGAGGTAGGCCTCGTCGAGTGACAGCGGCTCGACAAGCGGGGTGACGCTTCGGAACAGCGAGAACACGGCCGTCGAAGCCGCCTTGTACTTCGCGAAGTCCGGCCTGACGATGATGAGCGGAGGGCAGAGGCGTACGGCCTTGGCCATCGAAATAGCCGAGCGCACGCCGAAGCGCCGCGCCTCATAGCTGGCGGCGGCCACGACGCCGCGTCCCTCCGGGCTGCCGCCCACGGCCACAGGCTGCCCCCGCAGCGCGGGATTGTCGCGCTGCTCGACCGACGCGTAGAACGCGTCCATGTCGATATGCAGGATGCGACGTGTGGTCATGGGTCGCACTTCAACTCGGAGGCCGCTGTCAATGCCCGCCCGCCCGGCCGCGGAATTGTCAATTGTAAATCGTAAATTGTAAATTGAAGGGATGCCCCAGTTCATTTACACCATGAAGGGTCTCGGGAAAGTGCACCAGCCCGATACCAAGGTTCTCGAGGATATCTGGCTGTCGTTCTTTCCAGGCGCGAAGATCGGCGTCCTCGGCCTCAACGGCGCGGGCAAGAGCTCGCTCCTGAAGATCATGGCGGGCGAAGACCAGAGTTTCATCGGCGAAGCGTTTCCGGCCGACGGCATCTCGATCGGCTTCCTGCATCAGGAGCCGCGGCTGGATCCCGCCAAGACGGTTCTCGGGAACGTCGAGGAGGGCGTGGCGCCCATCAAGGCGCTGCTCGAACGGTACGACGAGGTGAACGCGAAGCTCGGCGAGGACCTGTCGCCGGACGAGATGGACAAGGTGCTCGAGGAGCAGTCGCGAAGATCCAGGATCGGATCGACGCATCGAATGCCTGGGATCTCGATTCACGGCTGGAGCTCGCGATGGACGCGTTGCGTCTGCCGCCGCCGGACGCTGAGGTGACGAAGCTCTCGGGCGGCGAACGCCGGCGCGTGGCACTCTGCCGGCTGTTGCTGCAGTCGCCCGACCTGCTGCTGCTCGACGAGCCGACCAACCACCTCGACGCGGAATCGGTGGCCTGGCTCGAACGATTTCTGAAGGACTACGCGGGCACCGTCGTCGCCGTGACCCACGATCGCTACTTTCTCGACAACGTGGCGGGCTGGATCCTCGAGCTCGATCGCGGACGGGGCATTCCCTGGGAGGGCAACTACTCATCCTGGCTGGACCAGAAGCAGAACCGTCTCGCACAGGAGGAGAAGGCCGAAACGCGGCGTCAGAAAACGCTCGAGCGGGAGCTGGAGTGGATCCGGATGTCGCCGAGAGCCCGGCAGGCGAAGGGCAAGGCTCGACTGAACGCCTACGAAGACCTTCTGCGCGAGGAGTCCTCCCAGAAGATCGAAACGGCCGAAATTTACATCGCGCCGGGACCACGGCTCGGCGACGTCGTGGTCGAAGCCCGGGGCTTGAAGAAGGGCTACGAGGACAACCTCCTCATCGACGGCCTGAACTTCACGCTCCCGCGCGGCGGCATCGTGGGCGTCATTGGCCCCAACGGCGCCGGCAAGACGACGCTATTCCGGATGATCACGGGCGCAGAGAAGCCCGATGCCGGCACGTTGAAGATCGGCGACACGGTCCAGGTCGGCCACGTCGATCAGAGCCGTGAGGCGCTCGAGGCGAACAAGACCGTGTGGGAGGAGATCACGGGCGGACAGGACGAAATCGAGCTCGGCAAGCGCAAGGTCGCCTCGCGCGCGTACGTCTCGTGGTTCAACTTCAAGGGCGCCGGGCAACAGCGCAAGGTGGGCACGCTGTCGGGTGGTGAACGCAACCGCGTGCACCTGGCAAAGCTCCTGCGGAAAGGCAGCAACCTGCTGCTCCTCGACGAGCCCACCAACGACCTCGACGTCGATACCTTGCGTGCGCTCGAAGAAGCCCTTCTCAACTTTGCCGGCTGCGCCGTGGTCATCAGCCACGACCGCTGGTTCCTCGATCGCATCGCGACGCACATGCTCGCCTTCGAGGGCGACAGCGAAGTGGTCTGGTTCGAAGGGAACTACCAGGACTACGAAGCCGATCGCAAACGCCGCCTGGGCACGGCGGCAGACCAGCCGCATCGGATTAAGTATCGGAAGCTGACGAGATAGGGCAGGAGGGGCAGGTGGGGCAGGCAGGGCGGGTAGGGCTGGTGGGGCAGGCGAGGCGGGCAGGGCGGGCGCGGCGGGCAGGGCGGGCAAGGTCCTTGCTGACTCGACGGCATGGGACAGCGCCACGAGAACGTGATCGCCTGGCAGCGCGCTGACGATCTCTTTATCGAAATCCACCAACTCACGAAGAGATGCTTTCCGCCTGATGAGAGATTCGAACTATCGAGCCAAATCCGGCGCGCCGCCTATTCGGTTCCCGCAAACATCGTGGAGGGACTTGCCCGCAGAACCCGCGGCGATCGCGCGCGATTCTTGAATATCGCGGAAGCCTCCCTGGCGGAAGTCGCCTATTGTCTGCACGCGGCGAAGCGCCTCGGGTACATCGAGCAGGTGACGTACGGCAGGCTGACGCGCAGATCAAGCAGGTGTGGGCGCCACTCGCCAGGACTTATTCGGAGCGTGTAGGCAGTTCCCACGGGCCGTTCTTGCCCGCCCCGCCTGCCTTGCCCGGCCTGCCTGCCCTATCCGACCTTCGTCCGAAAATACTCAATCGTCTTGACGAGCCCTTCCTCGAGGGCGACTTTGGGTTCCCAGCCGAGAAGGGTGCGGGCTCTCGTGATATCGGGCTGGCGCACCTTGGGGTCGTCTTCCGGGAGCGGCTTGTACACCAGGCGGCTCTTCGAACCCGTCATGCGGATGATCGTCTTGGCGATCTGCTCGATGGTCGTCTCGGTGGGGTTTCCGATGTTGACCGGGTCGTTGACCTTCGAGTGCATCAGCTTGATGATGCCGTCCACGAGATCGGTGATGTAGGTAAAGCTCCGCGTCTGCGAGCCGTCACCGAAGATCGTGACGTCTTCGTTGCGAAGCGCCTGCGAGCAGAACGCCGGAACGGCGCGGCCGTCGTTGACGCGCATCCGCGGCCCGTAGGTGTTGAAGATCCGCACGATCTTCGTGTCGAGCCCGTGGAAGCGGTGATAGGCCACGGTCATGGCCTCCGCGAAGCGCTTCGCTTCATCGTACACGCCGCGGGGACCAATCGGGTTGACGTTGCCCCAGTAGCTTTCCTTCTGCGGATGTTCGAGCGGATCGCCGTACACCTCGGACGTTGAAGCGATGACGAAGGTGGCCCCCTTCTCCTTGGCGAGGCCAAGCGCCTTGTGCGTGCCGAGCGCTCCGACCTTGAGCGTCGGAATCGGCAGCTCCAGGTAGTCGATCGGGCTCGCCGGGCTTGCCCAGTGGAGCACGAAGTCCACCGGTCCGCTCACGAAGATGTAGTTGGTCACGTCGTGCTTGATGAACGTGAAGTTCCGGTTGGCCAGGTGTGCGATGTTGCCCGTGTCTCCGGTCAGCAGGTTGTCGATGCCGATGACCTCGTAGCCGAGGTCGAGCAGCGCCTCGGAGAGATGCGAGCCGATGAAACCTGCCGCGCCGGTAATGACGACTCGTTTGCTCATGGACGTCTGCAGACCTTCCCGGGGGTGCGCGCGCCGAACTGGCGCGGGCTAATAGGCGTGCTTGTGGAAGAAGCCCCGGAGGAGCGTCAGCCACATTATCTTGAGGTCGAGGCGCACGGACCAGTTTTCGATGTAGTAGAGGTCGTACTCGATCCGCTTCTCGAGTGGCGTGTTGCCCCGCCAGCCGTTGACCTGCGCCCAGCCGGTCAGGCCCGCCTTCACCTTGTGACGGAGCATGTACTGCGGAATCCGGTGCTTGAACTGCTGGACGAAATGCGGGCGCTCGGGGCGAGGGCCGACAATCGACATGTCCCCGCAGAGCACGTTCCAGAGCTGGGGCATCTCGTCGAGGTTCGACCGGCGGAGGAACCGCCCGAACGGCGTGACCCGCGGGTCGTCTTCGGTCGCCCAGACAGGTCCCGTCTCGCGTTCGGCGTCGTTGTACATCGAGCGGAACTTGACGATGGTGAACGACTTGCCATCGAGGCCCATGCGTTCCTGCCGGTAGAACACGGCGCCGCGTGACGTGAGCCGGACGGCGAGCGCCACGAGGCCGAGCGGGATGCCCAGCACGGCCAGCGCGGAGGCCGAGATCACGACGTCGATCGCTCGCTTCACGGCGCTGTTGATGCCCTGGAGCGGCACGTCGTTGACGTTGATGACAGGAACACCGTCGAGGTCTTCCAGCCGTGCGCGCAGCGCAATGACCTGCAGCAGATCGGGGACGACTTTCACGTCCACCATTTCGCGGCTCGTGCTCTCGATGAGCGCAATCATCTTGATGTGCTGCTCCGGCGGGAGCGCGACGTAGAGATGGTCGATCGCTTCGCGGGTCGTGATCTCCGCGGCTTCTTCAAGCGTGCCGAGCAGGGGCAGGCCGCGGTAGCCGAGATGATCGCCGTGGGCGCGATCGTCGACAAAGCCGACGATCTGGTAGCCGAGCTCGCGGTGCTCGAGGATCTTGTCGGCGACGAGGCGGCCAAGGTCTCCGGAGCCTGCAATCAGGATCCGCTTGAGGCCGATCCCCGCGCGCCAGCGGCGCTCGAGGACCTCGCGCATGAGCTCGCGAGACGAAAACGTCAGGGCGACGTTCAGGACCAGGAAAATGGCCCAGACAGGCTGCGATACCTCGAAGGCGCCGATGTCGCGCTGCGCCGCCGTGGCGAAGTACGTCTGCACGTACAACGTCGCCATCACGCCGAAGAGCACGGCGAGGATGCTGCCGACGAACACGGCAAAGAAGTCGTCCACCGCGGACCGCCCGCGGCGCAGGCGATACAGGCCCTGAAGGTGGAAGCCCAACGGCACCAGCACCACGATGAACGGCAGCACGTTCACGTACTGCCAGAACGGCGGCAGGCCTTTGGTGACCGGGATGACGCCGATGTTGAAGCGGATGGCGTAGGCGATGAGGAAGGCGGACGCGCCCAGCAGGGCGTCCGAGACGATGTGGAACGCGACGAGCAGCCGGTTGTGCCTTACCATCGGCTCTCGGTCGCCCGGAACGTGTCGGTGGCGAGCGCCTCGATTTCATTGCCGAACCGCTCGCGGCCGAATCGCTCCGCGTGACGCCTGATGGCGCCCGGATCGAAGCGGTGGGTGAGCGCGCTGCTCAGGGCATCGGCGAAGGCTGCCGGGCCGGGCTCTTCGGCGAGCATGCCGGTCTCGCCGGGGACCACGGTTTCGAGCGCGCCGCCTTTTCCGAGGGCGACGACGGGCCGCCCGCACGCCTGAGCTTCGAGCGGCACGATCCCGAAGTCCTCTTCGCCCGGCAGGAGTACGACTGCTGCCTTCCGGTAGAGCTCGCGGATGGTCGCGTCGGGCACGCGGCCCAGGAATTGGGTGTCGCCTGTCGCCGTCCGCTCGAGGTTGGCCCGGTCGGGGCCATCACCGACGATGCGGAGGGGAACGCGGGCGCGCGCGCACGCCTCGATCGCGACGTCGATGCGTTTGTAGGGGACGAGCGCTGACACTACGAGGGCAAACCCCTCGGGAGGTGTCTCATCTGGCCGGAAATAGGCAGTGTCGACCGGTGGATACACGACGCTCGCCTCGCGATTATAGTATCGGTCGATCCTGCCCGCAACATGATGAGAGATAGCCACATAGCGGTCTACTCGGTCCGCCGTGCGGCGGTCCCAGTCGGCCAGCCGGGCCATGATAGGCCGCATCACCGCGGTCCCCGCGGCGCCCAGCCGGTCGGCGCCAAAATACGCGTCGAACTGGTCCCAGGCGTACCGCATCGGCGTCAGACAGTAGCAGAGATGCCGGACCTTTCGGGGGTGTGCCACCGATTTCACGGCGCAGTGGCTGCAGCTGAGAATGAGATCGAACCCCTCGAGATCCCAGCGCTCGACCGCGGCTGGGAAGAACGGCAGGTAGTGGCGGTAGTACCGCGACGCGAGAGGGAGATGCTGGACGAACGAGGTGTGGATTCGCCGCCGTTCGATGACGGGCGACACCGATCCTGGCACGTGGAGCAAGGTGAAGAGCTCAGCGTCCGGGAACCGCTCGCACAGGACCTCGAGAACCTTCTCGCCTCCGCGCATCCCGGTCAGCCAGTCGTGGACGAGCGCGATCTTCATCGCCCGTTGTCCCCGCGCCCGACGACGCCATAGATTTCCCGGACCTTCCGCGCTGAGTCCTCCCACGAGAACTGCCGGGCTCTCAGCAGACCCTTCTGCTTCAAGTCCGCCTGAAGTGTGGGATCGCTCAGCACGCGATACATACCGTCCGCGATGGCCTGCGGATCGTATGGATCGACCAGAACGGCCGCGTCGCCAACCACCTCGGGCAGCGATGACAGGTTCGACGTGACCACGGGCGTGCCGCTCGCCATCGCCTCGAGTGGCGGCAGGCCGAAGCCCTCGTACAGGGACGGAAACACGAAGAGCCCGGCCAGGCGGTACATGACGGCCAGCGTCTCCTCCGGCAGGAAGCCCAGAAATCGGACGTACTTATGGAGTTGATGCGTGTGGACCGCCCGGCGCAACGCGGCGTACTTCGAGATCTCGTCACCGATCATGACCAGTTTGAGATCGTCGAATCCCTGCCGGCGCACCAGGTGGAAGGCCTCGATGAGCCGCTCCAGGTTCTTGTGCGGCTTGACGGTGCCGGCATACAGCACGAACCGATCCTGGAGCTGGTAGCGCTCGCGCAGCCGCACCACGTCTTCCTCGCGGGGTTCGAGACCGAATCGTTCGTCGTAGGAGTTGTAGATGACGTCGATCTTCGCCGGATCGGCGTCGACAAACCGCAGGATGTCGCGCTTCGAGCTCTCCGAGACCGTGAGCACCCGTGTGGCGCGCCGCGCGGCCATCTCGATCGACGCGCGCGCGTAGCCATGGGCCACCCAGCTCGGAAGGTACTGGGGAAACATCAGGTGTATGCAGTCGTGAATCGTCACGACCGAGCGGCATTGCACGAGCGGAGGCAGAACGTAGTGGGGCGCGTGGAACAGCGTGATGCGCTCCCGCTTGAGCGCCAGCGGGATTCGCCACTGCTCGGCCACCGAGTAGTTGCCGGAGGTCTCAGCCACGGCCCGGAAGTTGGGTCCCAGGGTGGCGAGGCTCTCTGCGTCGCCCGGCCGGCAGAGCAGCACGTACTCGGTCTCGCAATCCAGCCGCGACAGGTGACGGACAAGGTTGCGAATATACGTCCCGATGCCGAAGTCGTGCAGCTTCCGGGCGTCGATGCCGATGCGCACGCGCTACCGGTCCCAGCCCGGGTAGTCCAGACGCTGCGCGCGCCTGGTGTCCCGGCGCAGGCCAGGGAAGACACCAGCCTGGCGCGCCGTCTCGTCAGCCCGAAGGATCTCGTCGCGCACAGCGGAGACATCCTGACGGAGGTCCGAGAAGAACGCTGTGCAGGCCGGGGCCACGGGCGCCGGCAGCCCCTGCGGTTCGTACAGCACGAACCATTCGCGATCGAACCCTCCGGGAAGGGTGCTGGAGTAGCACGACGTTCGAAAGCGCGCCCAGCTATCGTCGATGTTCTGAGCGCGCCGAGCGGCCGCGGCGATCGCGTCCTGATACGCCCGCGTGCCCTCTGCGCGTATCCTTTCCGAAGCGGATTGCGCCGCCGGCAGGAGACCTTGAACGGCGGTTGCCGCCGCCGGTGCCGCTGGACGCGCCGGCGAGGCAGGGTTACTTGCAAGCAGGCCCTTCGCATGATCGGCTGCTACCGCAAAGTTGAGCCCCTGCCGATCCGGATAGCCCATCGTCGTAATGCCAATCACCTGACCGTCGCGGTTGAGGAGCGGGCCGCCGCTGTTGCCGGGATTGACGGCCGCGTCCGTCTGCACGAGCGTCGCCCCGCCGCTCTCGCGCAACCCACTGACGATGCCACGCGTCACCGTATTCTGCAGTGTTCCCAGGGCGGAACCAATCGCGATCACTTCCTGCCCCGGGCGCAGGCTGATGACCGAGGCGAGGGTCAAGAACGGTTGGTTCGCGTCGGCCGGGCTCACCTTGAGTACGGCCAGATCCACCTGGGGCGCGCGCCGCTCGACGCGGGCGGTAGAGGTCAGGCCGCCGGGCCGCTTGATCGTGACGACGCCGTTGTTGCCGACGACGTGCACATTGGTCAGCAGCGTGTCCGGCGCGACGAAGAAGGCGCTGCCCCGGCTTTCGGCCGTTTCGACGAGGACGACCGCGGGAAGGGCACGCGCGACGACTTCTTCGAGCGAGGCGGGCGCTGACAGCACCGCTGGGGGCGGAACCGGTTGTGTGGAGGGTGGTGCAACCTCTGCGGTTGTCGCGGGCGAGGAGACCGGGCCCTCGGGTATAACGACGGAAGGCCGCGAGCCCTCGACCGGCGCCCGCGCGGCCGTTGCGACCGGAGGCTCTGGCACGGGTTCGGATGCCGGCTGGTTCACCCAGAGGAAGGCCAGCACCACCGCCGCGCCGCCGAGCGCCGCCGCAATCACCGATCGAATGACCAGCCCCGATTCAGCCCTGGCGGGGCTCGCCCCGCCGGCATTCTCGCTGAGAGGGGCAACCGTCGCGCCACAGGGACACACCGGCACACTGCGCGGCAATCGACGGCCGCACCGCCCGCACATCCGCGATCCTGGCTGGTCTGGCACGGCTCTATTGTAAGAAATGTCGGTACAAGCGCAGCACCGGCGCCCACAGCGGATGATGCTTCTCGTAAAAGGCCAGATGGCTGTCGCGATAGGCTGCGCGCGTGGCGGCGGGTGCAATCGAGGCCGACCGTCCGCGCAGATGCACGACCTGCACGTCAGGCGCGTACAGAATTCCGCGCCCTGAGGAGCGCAGGGTCGCACAAAAGTCCACGTCCTCCGTGTACATGAAGTACCGCTCATCGAGGAGTCCCGCGGCCACGGCGTCCGCGCGGCGAACGAGAAGGCACGCGCCGCTGACCCAGTCCGGCCGGCTCATTTGCCGGGTCATGGTCTCGACCGCGCACGTCTCGTCCAGCGCGTGCGCGGCGTGCCGCCGTTGCAATCGGCGCTGCCGCAATTCCTGAAGCGGCGAGATCATCCGCCCGAACGACAACTCGACCCGACCCGTGCCGTCGACGAGACGGGGACCCACAGCCGCAACCTTGTCGTGTGAACGAAGGGTTGCGACCAGCCCATCGATAGCCCCTTCAGGCACGATGGTGTCACTGTTCAGCAGCAGCACGAACTCAGAGTCCGTCGCACGGATGCCGATGTTGTTTGCCGCGGCGAAGCCGCGGTTGGCTGGCAACTCGATGACACGCACGGCCGGCCAGGCACGCGCCGCATCCGCACTGGCGTCGGACGACTGGTTGTCGACCACGACGATGCTGTGCGTGACCGCCGGTGGACGACCGTGCAGCGACGCGAGGCATCGCGCCAGGTCTTCGCAGGCGTTGTAGCTCACGATGACGATGGCGAGATCAGTCATCGAGCTGCCTGCTCGATCACCCGCAATGTTTCGGCAGCCGCGATGGGCCAGCTGTAGCGCTCCAGCACGGATGGTGCGGCTTCGAGCAGTCGCTGGCGCGTGGCCGTGTCGAACAGCAGCAGCTCAAGCGCCGCGGTGACAGCCTGCCTGTCGCCGGAGGGCACGTAGAGCGCGGCCTCGCCGCAGCTCTCTCTGGCGACGGGGGTATCGAGCAGGACCGGCGGAACGCCGGCCGAGAGCGCTTCGAGCGGCGTGAGCCCCAGCCCTTCGTAGGAGGAGAGGAAAGCAAAAGCGCGCGCGGAGCCGTAGAGAGCACCGAGCTCCTGATCGGGCAGCCAGCGCCGCCACCGGATCTGCGCTGGCAGACCGGTCGCCCGTATCTGTGCGTTGAGGTCCTGGTACGGCCGGCTGCGGTTGTCGCCCACGATCTCCAGGGAGGCCTCTCGATGCTGCCGGGCCAGGGGGACAAAGGCCTCGATCAAATCCGGGACGTGCCGGCGGTTGAAAATCGAGCCGGCGTAAAGGACCTGTGGCAGCTGGCCCTCAGCAGCTGCGTGCGAGGGCGGCGTGATACCCGGCGGAATGACGTGCACACGTGCCGCCGGCAGCCCGTAGACCGCTTCGAGCTCGCTTGCGGTGAACCGCGAGATCGTGACGACGGCGCGTGCGGTCTGCGCGGACCGGCTCGTCAGCCAGCGCCGCCGGAGCCCTTCGCGCGGGCCGAACCACTCCGGGTGCACGGCGAACGACAGGTCGTGGATCGCGACGACGGTCGGGACTCCGGTCGCGAGCGGTGTGGTGTAGCCCGGACAAAAGAGTACGTCGAGGCCATCCCGTCGCAGGGCAGAAGGCAGCCGCACCTGCTCCCACCAGCTTCCGCCGGATCCTGGAATGATGCGCCGTGTGCCGGCCTGCAGGTCGAGCGGCTGGTGCGCGTAGAGCACGAACTCGTGTGGAGTGCCGGGCGTGCCCAGCCACTGTGCCAGCAGGCCGCTCAGATAGCGGCCGACGCCTGTGGGCGTCCCGCCGAGCTCGCGTGCATCGATCCCGATCCGCATCGTTGATGGTGTTATCGGTTCACGTGCGCAGGCGCCGCCGGTGCAGCCCCCGATCATAGGCTTCCCGAAGGCGCCCGGCGGCAACGGTCCACTGGAACGATCGGGCTCGGGCAATGCCGCGCGAGGCTGCAGTCTCGCGCAATTTCGGATCGTCGATCATCCGGCGCATGGCCGCGGCGAGCGAGCCGGCATCTCCGGGGGCCCGGTCGGGATCGACGAGCAATCCGGCGTCGCCGAGTGCTTCCGGCAGGGCGCCCCGGTGCGCGGCGACGACCGGCACGCCAGTTGTCATCGCCTCCAGGACCGGCATGCCGAAGCCCTCTTCGTGTGACGGCTGAACCAGGAACAAGGCGCCTTCGTAAATCGCCTGTCGCGCCGAAGGTTCGACGTAGCCCAGTGTCCGGACGTGCCCGAGGAGGGGAGGGCGCTCAATCCGTGCCAGCCAATCTGCGCTGGCGGCGGTTGCACCACCTGCCAGGACGAGCGGCGGAAGCCCTGCGCTGCCGTTCGCGAGCAGCGCCTGGTACGCGTCCAGGAGCGCTCCGATGTTCTTCCGCGGTTCGAGCGTTCCCACGAACAGGACGTACCCGTCGGCTGGTTCGCTCGAACGGGAGGCCCAGTCCGGTGCGCCCGGCGAGCAGATCGTGATTCGATCCGCAGGTACCTTCAGCCGTTCCTGCACCTCGCGGCTTGTGAATTCCGAGATCACGATGACGTGGTCGGCCTGCTGTGCGTGGCTCTGGACCAGGACCGGGTAATCACGCCTGATCTCCGCGTGCGTGCGTTCCGGATACGTGAGGAAATTCAGGTCGTAGATGGTGATGATCTGTGCGGCCGATCGAGAGGGCATCAGCAGCGGGTGGAACGAGTGGACGACATCGAACGTGCGGCGAGTCAGCCATTCGACCGGTGGCCAGCGCAGTCGATGCCAGGCCAGGTTGAGTACCGCGACAGGTACCCGAAGGTCCACGGCCTCGACGCGTTCGAGGGCAGCGGGCGGCTGCAACCGGTCCTTCCACGAACTCGAGAAGACGACGAGGTCGAGCCCCCGGTGCGCATGATCGGTGGCCAGCGCGCTGACGAGCTGGCGGGTGTACTCCCCGACGCCGGTGGGGTTCCGGAGCGCCGGCCGATAATCGACGAGGACGCGCACTTGTGTAAGTCTTTCCGACTCAGTATCTTATTGTGAAATGAAAATCGCCGTCGTGGGAACTGGGTACGTGGGCCTGGTGGTAGGGGCCTGCCTTGCGGAGAACGGAAACGATGTCATTTGCGTGGACAAGGACCAGGGCAAAATAGCCACGCTCGAAGCGGGCCGGATGCCAATCTACGAGCCCGGGCTCGAGGAACTGGTTCGCCGGAACCACTCGGAAGAGCGCCTGACGTTCACGACCGACCTGCATGCGGCTGTACAGGCCTCGGCGATTGTGTTCATCGCGGTGGGCACGCCGCAAAGCGAAGACGGCTCGGCCGACCTGCAGCACGTGCTGGCCGTGGCTCGTGACGTGGGCCGGGCCATGAACAAGTACACCGTCATCGTGGACAAGAGCACCGTACCGGTTGGCACGGCGAAGAAGGTCAAGGCGACCGTCGCGGCTGAAACCACGCAGCCGTTCGGCGTGGTCAGCAATCCCGAGTTCCTCAAGCAGGGCGCCGCGATCGAGGACTTCATGAAACCGGATCGCGTGGTGATCGGCTGCGACGATCAGCGATCCGCCGACATGATGCGCGAAGTCTACGCGCCGTTCACGCGTACGGGTGCACCCATCATGGTGATGGACACCGCCAGCGCCGAGCTGAGCAAGTACGCGGCGAACTCGATCCTCGCCACGCGGATTTCATTCATGAATGAAATCGCCAACGTCTGCGAGCTCGTTGGCGCCGACGTGGATCACGTCCGCAGGGCCATCGGCTCCGATCGGCGGATTGGCACCTCGTTTCTCTTCCCCGGAGTCGGGTACGGAGGCAGCTGTTTTCCAAAGGATGTGAAAGCGCTGATCCGGTCGTCGGCAGACCACGGCTACGACTTCCGGATCCTCGAGGCCGTGGAGGCCGTGAACCAGTCGCAGAAGGCGCGGCTCGTCCAGAAGATGCAGGACCACTTCGGCGAACTCCGTGGGCGAACCATTGCCTTGTGGGGCCTGGCGTTCAAGCCGAGAACCGACGACATGCGCGAGGCGCCGGCGATTACGATCGTCGAGCAGTTGCTTTCGCTCGGCGCGACCGTCCGGGCTTACGACCCGGAAGCCGGCCCGACGGCCCGGGCAATCTTCGGGGATCGCGTAACGCTGACCGAGAAGAGCTACGACGCCCTCCCGGGCGCAGACGCGCTGGCCGTGGTGACGGAGTGGAATGAGTTCCGCGAACCGAACTTCCAGCGCATGCGCGAGCTGCTCAAGGCTCCCGTGATCTTCGACGGCCGAAACATCTACTCGCCCGAGCACATGCGCTCGCTCGGCTTCTCGTACTTCTCCATTGGCCGCTGAGGCGCGGGACGGCGAGGCTCGGCGCGTCCTCGTCACCGGCGGTGCCGGGTATGTCGGGAGCCATGCCTGCAAGGCCCTCAGCCGGGCGGGCCACCATGTCGTCGTGTACGACAACTTCGCGGCCGGCCACCGGGAGGCGGTCCGGTACGGCGAGCTGGTCGAAGGAGACATTGCAGACGTTACGGCCGTGCGGCAGGCGCTGCGGAACCACCGGATTTCGGCGGTCATGCACTTTGCCGCGTTCCTCGACGTCGGCGAGTCGGTGCGAGAGCCCGCGAAGTACTACCGCAACAACGTCGTCGGCACGCTGGGCGTTCTCGAGGCGATGGCGGCTGAGCAGGTGAAGGCCTTCGTCTTCTCGTCCACCTGCGCGACCTATGGCGAGCCGATGGAAACGCCGATAGCCGAGACACATCCGCAGCGGCCGATCAACAGCTACGGCGAAACGAAACTGGCCATCGAGCGGGCCCTGCCGCACTTTGAGCAGGCGGCCGGTGTCCGGTGGGCGGCCCTGCGCTACTTCAACGCGGCCGGCGCAGACCCTGAAGGGGAACTGGGTGAGGACCATTCGCCGGAAATCCACCTGATTCCTCGCGCTATCGAAGCGGCACAGGGCGGCCGGGGCCTGCAGGTATTCGGGGACGATTACCCGACGCCGGACGGCACGTGCCTGAGGGACTATATCCATGTGTCCGATCTCGCGGATGCGCACGTCAAGGCGCTGGCGTCGATCACCGGCGGGGGACGGTCCGATGTCTATAATCTCGGTACCGGCACACCGCATTCGGTGCGCGAAGTGATCGAGTGCGTCGAGCGCGTGACCGGCCGGGCGGTCCCGCGAACGCTGGCGCCGCGCCGCCCGGGCGATCCGGCGGTCCTGTTTGCATCGCCGGAGAAGGCCAAATCGGCGCTCGGCTGGACACCGCAGCTCGGGGACCTCGAGGTGATCGTGAGCACGGCCTGGAACTGGCACCGGACTCATTCGCAGGGTTACCGCACCCCTGGACCTTCGTGAGCGATCCCCAGACGCTCCGCCGGCTGTTTTCCTACGCGATGCCGTACCGCGGGCGCCTCGTCTGGGCGGTCGCCGGGATGCTCCTCTATGCCGTGGGCACGGCAGGCATCGCGCTCATCATCCAGCCGATTCTCGACAGCGTCCTCCCGAACCAGGAGCGGTTGTCGACGATCGTCTGGGCGATCATCGGGTTGTACTTTTTGAAGGGCATCGGCTCGTACGTGTCGTCGTACCTGATGGCCGATGTGGGCCAGCGGGTGGTTCGCGACCTGAGGAACGCACTCTTCCGGCACGTGCTCGGTCAGTCCGCCGGGTTCTTCGCACAGCGCACGTCGGGCAAGCTGAACTCTCGCATCAACAGCGACGTGCTCCTGGTGCAGCAGGCCGTCTCGGAAACAGCCGGCGACCTGGCCCGCGAGTCACTCTCCCTCGTCGGCTTTGCCGCGATTCTCTTCTACTACGACGTCTGGCTCACGGTCTTCTGCCTGATTAGTGCGCCCCTCATCGTGTATCCGCTCGTGCGGCTCGGCCAGCGTGTCCGAAGGACGACCAGGCGCAGCCAGGAAGCCACCGAGCAGCTCTCGCACATCAGCACGGAAGCGCTGACCGGCCACCGGATCGTCAAGGCCTTCAGCACCGAGGCCAAGGAGGGCGATAAGTTTGCGCGGGCGGGGGAGCACCTCTTCCGCACGAACATGAAGGTCACCGCGGCGCTCGCCGGACTGCCCCCGCTGATGGAACTGCTGGGCGGGCTCGCAATGGCGGGCGCTCTCTGGTACGGCAGCAGGGAGATCGCGTCGGGTGATCTCACGATGGGCGAGTTTGCGTCATTTCTCGCCGCTCTGCTCCTGATGTACGGCCCGGCAAAAAAGCTGAGCCGTGTCAACGCGAACCTCCAGCAGGCCGTCGCCGCGTCGGAGCGGATCTTCGAGATGCTCGACATCCACACCGAGGTGACCGAGAAGCCGGGTGCGCAGCCACTGGCGCCCTTTCATCGCGCGATCGAGTTCCGCGATGTGTCGTTCGGCTACGAGGAGAGCCCGGGGCGCATCCTGCGCGACGTGAGCCTGACGGTGCCCGTCGGACAGTTGGTAGCCATCGTCGGCCGGAGCGGGGCGGGGAAGACGACGCTGATGAACCTGCTGCCGCGGTTCTACGATGTCAGCGCGGGCAGCATCCTGGTGGACGGTGTGGACATCCGCGACACGACGCTCGCCTCCCTCAGGGGGCAGATTGGCATCGTCACGCAGGAGACGGTGCTCTTCGACGACACCATCGCCAGCAACATCGCCTACGGCGCGCCGGGTGCCACGCGCGCCGAGATCGAGGCGGCCGCCCACGCTGCGTACGCCTACGACTTCGTCGTCACCCTGCCGCAGGGGTTCGATACGATGATCGGTGAGCGGGGCCAGAAACTGTCGGGCGGACAGCGGCAGCGGCTGGCGATCGCGCAGGGCGATTCTGAAGAATGCGCCGATCCTCGTCCTCGACGAAGCCACGTCGGCTCTCGACGCCGAGTCGGAGCGGCTGGTGCAGGATGCGCTCGCCAACCTGATGAAGGGCCGCACGGCATTTGTCATTGCCCACCGTCTGTCGACGATCCGCCGCGCGGACGCGATTGTCGTGCTCGAGCGCGGCCGGGTCGTGGAAGTGGGCCGCCACGACGAGCTGCTTGTGAAGCCCACCGGCACATACGCGATGCTCTATCAGATGCAGTTGCTCGAGGGCCGCAAGGTCGAGCGGAGAATGGTGCCGTCGTGATCAAGTCGATGACCGGGTTTGCGGCCGTCAGCCGCGAGGACGAGCGGGCGACGGTCGCCGTGACCGTGCGCGCGCTCAACCACCGGTACCTGGATCTGCAGCTCCGGGTGCCTCAGTCGCTGGCCGCCATGGAGGCCGAGATTCGAAGCCTGATCGGCAAAGCGCGTCGCACGGGGACGCGTCGAGCTCGGCATTGCGCTCCAGCTGCGGCAGGTACCAGGGGTCGAGGTCGAGTTCAACGAGGCCTTCGGCCGCGCTCTCGAAAGCGCGTTGGAGCAGGCCAGGGGGCGCGGCCTGGTGAGCGGCACCCTCACGCCGGGCGATCTCCTGCGCATGCCGCAGGCCCTCACAATCAGAGAGCGGCAGACCGACGCTGACGAGAGCACGCTGGCAGCCGTTGCGACGCAGGCTGGTGACGCCGTGGACGAGGCGCTGCGCAGCCTCGACGAGATGCGCACCACGGAAGGCGGACACCTGCGGGCCGATCTCGATCAGCGCCGCACGTTTGTCGCGGAACTGGTCGAACGGATCGCCGTGGCGGCAGACGAGGGACGAGCGGGGATTGAAGAGCGGCTTGCCGAGCGGGTCCGGCAGCTGCGGCTAGACCTGCAGGCCGACGAGGCCGCCGTGGCGCAGGAGATCGTCAAGACGGCGTCGCGATCCGACATCTCCGAAGAGGTCGCCAGGTTTCGCGGGCATGTCGCCCATTGGGTCATGCTCGCGGACGGGGTGGAGCCATGCGGACGGAAGCTGGACTTCCTGCTCCAGGAGATGAACCGCGAGATCAACACCATGGGGTCCAAGGCGGACGGCCTCCGCGTATCGGAGCTGATCATCGCGGCCAAGGCCGAGCTCGAGAAGATGCGCGAGCAGGTTCAGAATGTCGAGTAGCGGCCGCGGCCTGCTGTTCATCGTGTCGGCGCCGTCCGGGGCCGGCAAGACGACGCTGGTCGAGCGCCTTGTGGAGCAGACACCACACCTCAAAATGTCCCGCTCCTACACATCCCGGCCGGCGCGCGCCGGCGAGGCCGACGGGGTGGACTATAATTTTGTGAGCCGGGCCCGGTTCGAGGCGATGGTCGCGGCGGGCGAGTTCCTGGAGTGGGCCGACGTGTTCGGCAATCTCTATGGCACGGCGGCGGCGGATACCGAGCGCCAGCTCGCGGCGGGCGACGATGTCGTGCTCGTGATCGACGTGCAGGGCGCCCGGCAGGTACGCCAGCGGCTCGGAGTGGAGTCGACGACGGTGTTCGTGATGCCGCCGTCGTTCGAGGTGCTCGAGCAGAGGCTTCGCGGCCGAAGCAAGGACAGCGAGGAGGCCATCCGGCGCAGGTTGCAGGTGGCGCGCGAAGAAGTCGCCTCGTTCGAGGAGTACCGCTTCATCGTCATCAACGACGAGCTCACGAGCGCAGTCGACCGGCTCCGAAGCATCGTGATTGCGGAGCGCTCGAGGCTCAACAGAATGCGCCAGACGGCCAGTGGCATCGTGCAGTCATTCTGAAGTTCGGACTTGGAAGTGAGAAGTAAGAAGTAAGAAGGACACTGAGGATTCCAAATGATCGACCGCAGCAAGCTCCCGAACTCGTTCGAATTCGTCGTCACCGCCGGCGCCAGGGCGCGCCAGCTTCTGGCCGGGTCCACGCCGCGTGTCGAGGTGGGCGAGCACAAGAAGACGACCGTGGCGCAGCGCGAAGTGGTGACCGGCGCCGTTGAGAAGATCGACCCGGCGGCCAGCGTCAACGAGTAGCGAGTAGCGGAGGGCGAACGTGCTGATAGCGCTCGGGGTGACCGGCGGGATTGGCGCCTACAAGGCCGTCGAGGTCGCGCGGGGACTGCAGAAGCGCGGCCACGAGGTCGTCGCCATCATGACCGCGTCGGCGACGAAGTTTGTCGGCCCGGTCACGTTCGAAGCCATCACGAGGCGCCGGGTCATCACGGACCAGTGGGAGCCGGGCGCGAACGCCGACATCGAGCACATCGCCCTGGCGTCGACAATCGACCTCCTGCTCATTGCGCCGGCGACCGCGAACATCATCGGCAAGATGGCCAACGGCCTCGCCGATGACTTCCTTTCCACGCTCTACACCGCGACCCGTGCGCCGGTCCTCATCGCGCCCGCCATGAACACGCACATGTTCGAGCACGAGGCCGTTCGCCGGAACCTCGAGACGCTTGCCGCACGTGGCGTCCGGTTCGTCGATCCTGGCGAGGGCTACCTGGCGTGCGGCTGGATTGGGAAGGGACGCCTCGCGGAACCCGACGAGATCGTGGCCGCCGCGGACGGGTTTCTCCGGCCGACAGGCACGCTCGCGGGCAAGCGGGTGATGGTCACGGCTGGACCAACGCTCGAGGACATCGACCCGGTCCGCTTCGTCGGGAATCGTTCGAGCGGCCGGATGGGCTTCGCGGTGGCGGCCGAGGCCGCCAGGCGCGGCGCCGAAGTCACGCTCGTGGCCGGACCCACCGGAGTCCCCTTCCCTCCGTAGCCGACGTGGTTCGCGTCCGTGGTGCGCACGAGATGCACCGCGCCGTGATGGACCGCGCGCAGGGCATGGATGTCGTCATCATGGCGGCAGCCGTCGCTGACTATGCGCCGGCGGTGCGGCAGCCGCAGAAGGTCACCAAGGACGCCGAGTCGCTGACGCTGGTGCTCGACGCGGACACCGGACATCCTGAAGGAGCTCGGGGCCGTGCGCCTCAAGACCGGCGCGGGGCCGCTCCTGGTTGGCTTCGCGGCCGAGACCGAGGACCTCATCGCGCGTGCGAAGGCCAAGCGCGCGCGCAAGCACGTCGACCTGATCGTTGCCAACGACGTGTCGCGTGCTGACTCGGGCTTTGACGTGGACGCCAACAGGTCACGCTGATAGACGAGGGCGGTGCCGAGACGCTGCCGCTGCAGAGCAAGACCATGGCGGCCGCCGCGATCCTGGATCGCGTCGAGGCCCTGCTGCGGCCAACGGCCAAACCGGTCTCGTGAACGCCGACGACATCAAGGCCCACCTGGCCTTCGCCGCCGAGCTGGGCGTCGCCGGCGTGAGCCGGGACTCGGCCTGGCGCCGGCGTTCTGGCCCAGTCTCCCCGTACCGACGAAGGAGCCGCGAGAGACTGCCTCTACTACCGCCGCCGCCGGCCAGGCTTCGAGCGCACCGGCATCGCATCCCCTCACGGTCGTCAGCCGGAGCACCCTCGAGGAGATCCGCGCCGACATCGGCGATTGCACGCGCTGCAAGCTCCACACGCTCGGGCGTCAGCAGATCGTGTTCGGCGTCGGAAACCCGCGGGCCCAGCTGATGTTCGTGGGGGAGGCGCCAGGCGCCGACGAGGACATTCAGGGCATTCCGTTTGTCGGCAAGGCGGGCCAGCTGCTGACGAAGATCATCGAGGCGATTGGCCTCAAGCGTGAGGACGTTTACATCGCCAACGTGATCAAGTGCCGGCCGCCGCAGAACCGCAACCCCGAACCTGACGAGGTGGCGACCTGCGAGCCGTTCCTCTTCAGGCAGATCGACAGCATCCAGCCGAAGGTCATCGTTTCGCTCGGCAAGTTCTCGACCCATGCACTGCTCCGGACCGAGGATCCCATCTCGCGGCTCCGGGGCCGGATGTTCCAGTATCGCGGCGCAACGCTCATCCCGACCTTCCACCCGGCGTACCTGCTCCGCAATCCTTCCTCGAAGCGCGAAGTCTGGGAAGACATGAAACTTGTCAAAAGACTGTTAACTTCGAACTCCGAAGGAAGAACTCAGAAGGACTCTGACTGAACGGCGCATGTCCCACTGTGAAATAGTAGAGCGCAGTGTCCTTCTCAGTTCTTCCTTCTAACTTCAAAGTTCGTGTTGCGGTTCCCGTTCCTTCGCTCGATCTCCTCACCTACGACGTGCCGCCAGGGATGGACCTTCCGCCTGTCGGCGGACGTGTCGTCGTGCCGCTCGGGTCGCGCTGGGTCACCGGGATCGTGGTCGAGCACGAGGAAGCGTCGGCTGGCGCCGCGATCGCCGGCATCAAGCCCGTGCGAGAAGCGCTGGACCGCACGGCCTTTCTCCCTGCAGACGTCGTGTCGCTGGCCCGCTGGACGGCCGAATACTATGCCGGCGGCGTGGGCGAGGCGATCACGGCGGTCCTGCCACCGAAGACGCGAGGCGAGCGGGCTGATGCGCACAAAAGCCGTCGCGTCGTCACGCTGACGCCCGAGGGCGCGGCCGGCCTGGCCGATCCCACGGCCAGGCTCACGGCCAGGCAGCGCGATCTGCTCGGGATCGTTGCGGGCGTGCCGGACGGAGCGGCGACCGCAGAACTCGCATCGCGCGGCTTCAGTCCAGACGTTGTGAGCCGCATGGTGCGCGATGGCCTGCTCGCCGTGAGTCGGCAGAACGTCGACCGCGATCCATTTCAACAGGCGAAGGGCCGGGCGGGTTTTTTCGGCCCCGACGGGGGGAGCGAAGCAGCCTCACCGACGCCATTTTCAAAATCGCTCACCGAAGAGCAGCAGGCGGCGCTCACGCGGTTGACGGCGCTCGTCGAAACAGGGACCTTTCGGGTCGCGCTGCTGCACGGGGTCACGGGCAGCGGCAAGACCGAGATCTACCTGCGGCTGTCCTCGGCGGTGAAGGAGCGGGGCCGCTCGGTGCTCATGCTGGTCCCGGAGATCGCGCTGACGCCGGCGATGGCGGGGGAGTTCCGGCAGGTCTTCGGTGAGCGCGTCGCTGTGCAGCACAGCGGGCTGTCCGACGGCGAACGGCACGACCAGTGGCAGCGCATTCGACGCGGCGACGTGGACATCGTCGTCGGCACGCGATCGGCCGTGTTCGCGCCTGTCGAACGGATCGGCCTCATCATCGTGGACGAGGAGCACGACGCGTCGTACAAGCAGGACGAGAGCCCACGGTACAACGGCCGCGACGTCGCCATCGTGCGAGGGCAGCGTGCCGGCGCCCTTGTGCTGCTCGGCTCGGCAACACCTTCGATGGAGAGCTATCACCACGCGCTCGGCGGGAAGTACGAGCGCGTCGTCCTGACTCGGCGGGTGCTCGACCGGCCGCTGCCTGCCGTGCGTGTCGTCGACATGCGCGAGGAGTACGCTGCCGCGGGACCAGATGTCGTGCTCAGCCGCCCGCTCGCCGCCGCGCTCGTGGCCCAGGTCGAGCGCGGAGAGCAGTCGCTCGTGCTGCTGAACCGCCGCGGCTTTGCGACGTCCGTGTTCTGCCGCCAGTGCGCCGGGACGATCGATTGCCCGAACTGCAGCGTGTCGCTGGTCGTGCACGGCGAAGGTGTGGCGCGCCGGGCGCGGTGCCACTACTGCAACTACGCGGCGAGGGTGCCAGCGACGTGTCCCGCCTGTGCGGCGCCCTACCTGGATCAGGCGGGCTTTGGCACCGAGCGCGTCGAGGCCGAGGTGAAGAGAGCCTGCCCGGCGCGCGTGTCGCGCGAATCGACCGGGACTCCATTCGGCGACGCGGCGCCCTCGCTGATCTGCTCTCGCGCTTCCGCAACGGCGCGATTGACGTGCTGGTCGGGACGCAGATGATTGCCAAGGGCCACGATTTTCCGCGGGTTACGCTCGTGGGTGTGGTCTCGGCCGACGTCGGGCTCGGGATGGCGGATTTCCGAGCCTCTGAGCGCACGTTTCAGCTCCTGACCCAGGTCGCCGGGCGCGCCGGCCGCGGCGAAATGCCGGGCGAGGCGATCGTGCAGACGCATCTACCCGCAGCACTACAGCATCCAGCTGGCGTGCCGTCAGGATTATCCCGCCTTCTATGAGAAGGAGCTCGTGTTCCGGCGGGCCATGCGCTACCCGCCGTTCTCATCCATCGTGAATGCGATCGTGCGATCGCGGACGTTCACCGCCGCGATGAGCGACGCCGAAGCGGTCGTGCAGCGGGTGCGGCAGCTCGACGAGCGTCTCCACGTGCTGGGCCCGGCGCCGGCGCCGATCGGCAAGGTCCGCGGCGAGTATCGCGTGCAGCTCCTGGTCAAGGGCGCCAACCGCACGCGGATGCGCGAAGCCCTCGTCGCCGCTGTCGGCAGCCGCGCCGAACTGGCCCGCCGCACCACCATCGATGTCGACCCACTCTCTGTTCTCTGAACTGTGGGACTTCGGACTTTGGGACTTGAGGATTGGCGATCTGAGGATCTGTGGGCTTCGGATTGAGTGGCCCTATCGGCCGATGAGGTCGAGCGGTTCGATTGGGGCCGGCGTGAAGCAGACGATCAGCATGACCAGGGCAAAGACGGCCAGGATAAGGCGGGTGCGATCGAGCGGCTCGTCCTCGTCGAATGTCGGTGGATGGTGCCGGCCGAAGATGAACAGTCCCACGATGAGGAGCGTTGTCCAGACCAGCCAGCTCAGAGAGAACCAGGTCAAGCCGACAGCGACGCCGATCATGGCCGTGGTCACGTGCGACGATCGGCGGCCGAGCACCGCATAGGCGATGTGTCCGCCATCGAGCTGCCCGATCGGAAAGAGGTTGAGGGCGGTCGCCAGCAACCCGAACCAGGCGGCGAACGCCATCGGATGCAGGTTGATCGCGAAGGGGTCGGGGACCTCGCCCCAGGTGAGGACCGCCGCCAGCTTGAAGAGCAGCGGCTCCCCGAGCCAGCTGCCGCTGAAGTTCGCGGGAATCGCGAACCACGTTCGACATCATGAGACCTATGAACAGCGCCGGGACGGCGACCACGAAGCCCGCGATCGGTCCGGCGATGCCGATATCGAAGAGCGTGCGCTTCCGGGTGATGGGCTCGCGGATCCGGATGACCGCACCGAGCGTGCCGGTCAGGACGGGAGCCGGCAGGAAAAACGGCAGGGACGCGTCGACGTCATAATAGCGGCAGGCAAAATAGTGGCCCAGTTCATGGCAGCCCAGGATCGCGATGATGGTGGCGCTGTACCAGAAGCCGGGCAGCAGGAAGCCGGCCGTGAGCAGACTGTCGGGCGCCAGCGGCGCGCCGGAGCCGAAGTTCGATGCAAATGCGGCATAGTGCAGCGCGCCAACCAGGGTGGTGCTCACCACCGTCAGGACGAACAGCAGCGCGTGCAGCCAGCGGCGGTCTTGAAATTTGAGGGGGCGGAAGGGGTCCACTTACCCGATGTTTTGCAAGTCTTTGCCCGGCTTGAAGCGAATCGTGCGGCCTGGAGGAATGCGCACCTCTTTGCCCGTCCGTGGGTTGCGGCCGATCCCGCGCTTACGCGGCTTCACCTGAAAGACGCCGAAGCCGCGCAGTTCGATCCGTTCGCCACGTTGCATGGAGGTCCGCATCGCATCGAACACCGCATCAACCGCCACCTCAGCTTTGACCTTGGTGATGTCGGCGATCTTCGATACTTCGTTGACGATGTCGACCTTGATCATGCTTAGGGTCTCCTCAGAGCGTCTAACTACTATAGATTGTGACACTTACACTGTCAAGGCAGGGGCTAACTTGACTTCGGAATGACCAGGAAACCAGCCTCAGTTGTCCTCGTGGGCCGCCCAAACGTTGGCAAATCCACGTTATTCAACCGCCTGACGGGTTCGCGACGCGCGATCGTCGCACCGGTGGCCGGAACCACGCGTGACTCGCTGTCGAGACCGGTCTCGTGGCAAGGCTCGAACTTCGATCTCTTCGATACCGGCGGTCTTTACGGCGCGAGCGAGGACCCATTGCACGAGCTCGTCGTCCGCCAGGGGCAACGCGCCATGGCTGGCGCCGATCTCCTTTTGTTTCTGGCGGATGGCCGTGAGGGGCTCGTCTCCGGCGACGAGATCATCGCGCGTGAGCTTCGGGCGACCGGCCGGCCCGTCATCCTGGTCGCGAACAAGACGGACGACAAGCGCTCTCGCGCCGGTGTGATGGAGCTTTACCAGCTGGGTTTCGAGCCCCTGGTCGAGATTTCCGCCGAGCATGGGAACGGCGTCGGCGATCTTCTGGACGAGATCGTGATCGCCCTGAAGGCCGCAGGCCTCGGATCCTCGATCTCCGATCCCCCATCCCCGATCTCCGATTCCGGGTCCCCGATCCCCGATCCCCGCTCCCCGATTGAAACGACCGTCGCCATCGTCGGTCGCCCGAACGTGGGGAAGTCGTCGCTCCTCAACCGCCTTCTCAAGGAAGAGCGCGTCATGGTCAGCGACACGCCGGGCACCACCCGCGATGCCATCGATGCCGTGTTGACGTGGCATCGACGGCGCTTCCGCATCGTGGACACGGCCGGCATGCGCCGGCCAGGCCGGGTGCGGAGCGGAGGAGCCGTGGAACTCGTCAGCGTCGCCGGCGCGAAGCGCGCCATCGCCGAGGCGGACGTCGTCGCGCTGATGATCGACGCGGAGGAGGGTCCCACCGACCAGGATGCGGCCATCGGGGGTGAAGCCGATCGGGCCGGGCGGGGCGTGGTGATCGTCGCGAACAAGTGGGACCTGGTGAAAAGCCCGGACCAGGAGGTCGTCAAGAAGTTCGACGACGAGCTCCGCCGGAAGATGCGCTTTCTGGACTACGCGCCGATTCTGCATATCTCGGCGCTCACGGGCGAGCGTCTGCCAAAAGTCCTCGAAACGATCGACAAGGTGGCGGCGTCGCGGCAGAAGCGCGTGCCGACGCCGGCCTTGAACAAGTTCCTGGAGTCGATCACCGCCGCCAACCCGCCGGTGAGCCCGGGACGCCGGCACGTGCGGATTCTCTACGCCGCGCAGATCGGTGTCTCGCCCCCGTCCTTCGTGCTATTCACCAACGTGGCCACGACATTCCACTTCTCCTACGAGCGCTTCATCATCAACCGCATCCGGGAGGAGTTCGGCTTTCTCGGCACGCCGATACGCCTGCAGGTGCGGCGGCGCGCCAAGGTGGGTGGGTCGGGACCACGAAAGCGCGTGAAGAAGCCGTAGCCATATGATCGAAGGGCACTCGTGAATACCACTGTCCAGGGCGATGGCCGCGTCAAGGTCGTCGTCGCCACCACCGTTCTCCTGTCGTTCATCTCCTTCTGGCGGGCCGCCGCCATCGTCCTGAGCGATCTCGGGTCCACCGCGTTCTACGTCGGCGGCATCGTCGAAGAGGCCATCGGCACGCTCGGCGCCGTGGTTCGTGCTCGGCGTCATGCTGTTCTCGTACGCCGTCCGGGCGCTGACCTTCGAGAGCGCGGCGATGTTCGTGCGCGCCGGCGTGTACCGCGTCGTCAAGGAAGCGATGGGCGGCATGGCCGCCAAGCTGTGCCGTGTCGGCGCTGCTGTTCGACTACGTCCTGACCGGGCCGATCAGCGGCGTGTCGGCGGGCCGATACGTCGCCGGCCTGATCAACGATCTGCTCGCTGCGCAGCGGTTCGTCGTTCCACCTCAACGAAGGCGTGACGGCACGTCGTGGTGGCCATCGCGATCACGCTGTACTTCTGGCGCCGCAATACACGGGGCCTGCACGAGTCGAGCGAGGATGCGCTGACCATCCTGAAGGTCACCGTCGTGATGGTGGTCGATGCTGGTCCTGTGGTGTCTGCTGACGCTGCTCCAGAAGGGCGGCACGCCTTGCCCCGTTCCGACTCTGCGAGAACCTGGAGTTCAGCGACGGATGCGCTCGGCTGGCTGAACGGCACCATCTGGCCCACCTTCACGGCGGTCGCGATCTTCGTCGGCTTCGGGCACTCCATTCTGGCCATGAGCGGCGAGGAGTCGCTGGCGCAGGTCTACCGCGAGATCGAGCAGCCGAAGATGAAGAACCTGCAGCGCGCCGGCCTGGTGATCTTCATCTTCAGCCTGGTGTTCACCGGCGCTCGTGGGCTTCTTCGCCGTCAGCATCATTCCCGACGATGTGCGGCCGCAGCTATTTCGAGAACCTGATCTCCGGGCCTCGCGATGCACCTGGTCGGCCCGGAGTCGCTCAAGCTGCTGTTCCAGGCGTTCGTCGTCGTGGTCGGCTGCCTGCTGCTGGCCGGGGCGGCCAACACGTCGCTCGTCGGTTCGAACGGCGTGCTGAACCGCGTGTCCGAAGACGGCGTGCTCACCGAGTGGTTCCGGAAGCCCCACAAGCGGTTCGGCACGACCTACCGGCTGATCAACCTGGTCGTCGTCCTGCAGCTCATCACGATCGTGTTGAGCGGAGGCGACGTCTACGTCCTTGGCGAGGCCTACGCCTTCGGCGTGGTGTGGAGCTTCGCCTTCAACGCCGTTTCGGTGCTGATTCTCCGCTACAAGCGGCCCGATGCGCCGCGCGACTGGCGCGTGCCGTTCAACTTCAAGATCGGCGGCGTGGAGATTCCGCTCGGGCTCATCGCCATCGCCGGCATCCTGTTCTGCTCGGCGCTCGTCAACCTGGTCACGAAGCAGGTCGCGACGATCTCCGGCATCATCTTCACCGGCGCGTTCTTCGCGACGTTTCTCGTCTCGGAGCGGCTCAACGCGAGGAAGCGATCGCAGGACAAGGGGCTGGATCAGTTCCAGCTCGCGGCGGAGCGCGAGATCGGCGTGGAGGCGATGGACGTGCGACCCGGCGGGGTGCTCGTGCCGGTGCGCGACTACAACACGCTCAAGCACCTCGACTGGGTGCTCGGCCAGCCCGAGTCCGAAGACCGTGACGTCGTCGTGCTGACGATCCGCCTCCTTCGGCAGGGGCAGGGCACGCAGGGGCTCGACGAAGAGCAATTGCTGTTCTCAGACTACGAACAGACGTTGTTCACGCGGGTCGTGGCCATCGCCGAGCGGCAAGGGCGGAACGTGCGCCTGCTGGTGGCGCCGGGTTCGAACATTTTCGATGCGCTCGCCCAGGCCGCCGTGCAGCTCGAGTCCGGGCTCATCGTGGTGGGCGAGTCGGAAGTGATGCCCCCCGAGCAACAGGCCCATCTGCTTGGCGAGGCGTGGGACCGGACGCCGCACGACCGCAAGCTTTCGACGCGGTTTGTCGTGCTGCGGACCGACGGCAAGACCGTGCTGCGCTTCTCGCTCGGCGCGCACGCGCCCGACCTTTCCCCGGAAGATGTCGAGCGCATTCACCTGCTGTGGGTGGAGGCGGTGAAGGCGGTCGGCCCCAACATTCACCACCGCGACATCGTGGCCGCCGCCCTCGGCAGCCTCGAAGAGGAGCTGACCAACGCGTCGAAGCGGCCGGAGGCGGTCAACAGGCTTCGCCGGCATCTCGACGTCAAACCTCCGGCCTCGTAGCGCCCCCGAGCTCAGCCGCGGCGACGTTCGGATCAGCGCCGAGAACCCGGAGCCGGGCCCCGAACCTGGAACCGTGCACGCGGAACGGAGCGGTGAACCGGGCACCCGGGCACCGAGGAACCGAGAACCGCGGGTGCTATACTTTCCCAACAGTTCCGATGCCCGAACCCTCCACCCCCATCGAGATTCCGAATCGCGCGCTTTTCAAGGCGACCGAAGTCTGCGATCTGGTGAAGGTGCAGCCGTACGTGCTGCGCACGTGGGAGGCCGAGTTTCCCGATCTCGGTGTCTCGAAGGCCGCCGGCGGTCCGCGCGTCTATCGGCGCGCGGATGTCGAGCAGGTGGCGCGCATCAAGCACTTGCTGCTCGTCGAAGGCCTGACGCTCGCCGGCGCACGCCGCAAGCTCGACGAAGAGACGATGCCCGTGGGCGCCGATGTTCCGGTGATCGACGAGCTCATCGGGCAAAACGCGCGGCGAGCGGCTGACCGACGTGAAGCGAGGGCTGCAATCCATCCTCGAACTCCTGGAGGGCAGCGTCAGCCAGCGGGACTTTCGGCTGTCCCCGCCCACGCCCCCTCCACCACGACGAGCATCGGCCGCCGCAAAGAACGGCAAACCGGTCCGCGGAAGGGCCGCGCCCTCCGTACGACGGCCGCCCCCCTCGTCACACCGCAAGCGTTCGGCATAGAATCAAGGGCTGGAGCTGGAGCCTTGGGCCCCCGAAGCCTGAAGCCCGGAGCCCGAAGCCTGTCATGAACGGGATGTAGCGCAGCCTGGTAGCGCACTTGACTGGGGGTCAAGGGGTCGTGGGTTCGAATCCCGCCATCCCGACCAATTCTTCGAGTCAGTTGACACAAGACTGGCATATGCCCGCAGGTAGCCCCCAGCTACTGCGGGCATTCTGCTTTCAAGCCTCGCCTTAATCCCTCGAGCCCTCGACACCCTTACGGACGGTCTACGCGCTACATCTGGCCAGAGCACTAGGCGCCGGAGACCACCTAACGATTGCACACTGTGCATTTAGTCAATGGCTCTTATGTACACATCCTTCCCCTCGGCGGCCGCCGCCGCCTTCCGAGAGTCGTATCCATGGTGCATCTGTAGGTTCGTCTGAACAATGAGTTCTCGCCCGTCTGCGCTCAGCGTCAGAGCTTCTGTCGTCGTCACTGCTTTACCATTCACGAATAAGACGGTCGATAAAATCAGACGACCATCCTTCCACTCGGCCCGTGATTCCGTGACATTGACACCCGGCGGAGCGAGATCCGGTTCGGCTCTAGAGACCGTGGTTCCTGCGGTTCCAACCGGGGGTTCCGCCGTGCGAGGATCCGGAGTCGTCGGCCGAGCCGGTTCGCTGTTGAAGGCGTACGTCACGCTTGCGCTCTGTCCATCGCGCTGTCGGTCGATCTGCAGCGCTCCGGGTAGCTGCTTGATCACAAGCCGCAAAGGCGTTTGGGCCGATGCCTCTGGCGTCTGCGCCAACGTCTCGCTGCGACTCGGATCTTTCTGCCACGTTCCGGAGAAGTTTGCGACGCCATCCTGGGCGACGACGATGTCGCAGGTCAACAGCGTCACGACCGCGATACTGCTCAGCACGCCTGGCTTCATTAGACTTCCCCCCGCTCAACTGCGGTGCAATCTGCGTTCCTCGTAAGTCCAGCGGGGCAGTCACGCCGACTCGAGAAGTGTGCTCGGTGCCGGAAAGCCTCTTTGGCATACCGGTCAGAGATCGCCCCACAGGGGATCAAATCTCTCCAGCCTGTGTTCGTGCGAACCGTCAGGCGCGGACGCGCCGACTCCAGGGCGATGAGGAGACCCGGTTACTCGAGGCTTGCATGGGGGGAATGGACAAGCGCGGACGCCGTTGTCTGGGAATCCGCACCTGCGAAGCCAGGCCCTCTCATCAACGAGAGGGGCGCGGTGCGGAGGTATCATGGCCGAGCGGAGGAATCAATGAACCGCTCAAACCGTGCCCTCATCGGATTGGTCTTGCTCGCCGCAACCGGCACGTTGCTCGCACAGAGCTCGCCGCGTTCGGTTCCGAAAGACTTCGAACACGTGCGCACCATGGGCCGGGCCGTAGCCGAGTTCATGGACGACAGCATCCACGTCGTGGCAGCCTACTATTACTCGCAATCGAATCACGAGTCTCCGTGGCTGCTGATCGAGCTCGGTGCCCTCCGGCAACGAGCGACGGAGATTCGTCGCGATCAGATCGAGCTCCTCACGCCAAGCGGGCGCGCCGTGCAACTTGCAACGCACGCGCGCTGGTCGCAGGATTCGGCTCGAAATGTGCTGCTGCTCCAGCAGGCCACCAGTTCACGTCATCCGGTCTCGTCATATTTCGTGGCTCCGAACCGGCAAACGGGTTTACCTTTCTTCACCGACCTCCGCCGCGGCGGCACCGTGCGAAACGAGTTGTTACTCGCACCGGATGAGTTGGCGCTCGGAAATCTGTTCTTCGAGTCGCCGACGCCTTTGTGGGACAAGGGCACTTATGCTCTCGTTGTTCGTTACGATGGCGCCGAAGCCGTCCTGCCGATCGAATTGCGGTAGTGCGCGACAACACCCGCGACGTTTATGACCGCCATCGTCGACGCCTTGCCCGCGCGGCGCTCGCCATCCGGTCAACGATGCCGCAGCTGGTGCTGGCGGCGGAGCGCACATTGGAATCGCGTGAATTCCGGTGAGGTAAAGGGGTCGGCAGTGACAAGGTGATGACGACCAGCGACCATGACGCCCGCGGGTAGCCCCGAGCTACTAGCGGGCGTTCTGCTTTTCCGGCCTCGCCTGTAAGAGTCTCCGTGGTGCAACTGCAAATGACTAAGCCAGACATTTCCGGCATCGCGCCGTTCTTCATCGTCAAGGACGTCCCCGTCGCGCTGTCGTTCTATCGCGACCGTCTCGGGTTCGACATCACGTTTCAAGGGCCCGACCCTGACGACATCTTCTTCGGCATTGTCCAGCGGGGTGCCGCGATGATCATGCTCAAGGACGTTGGCGTCGATCCGCTGCCGAACTACAAGCGGGACATCGAGAAGGGCTGGGCCCGCTGGGACGCGTACCTCCACGTTCCCGACCCGGACGCGCTGGCGGCAGAATTCTCGTCGCGCGAGGTCGCGTTTTCTCGACCGCTCGAGGACGACGATGATGGTTTGCGTGGGTTCGAACTCCAGGACGCGGACGGATACGTTCTGTATTTTGGTCGTCCTCGCTCTGGTTGATATCAATAGATATCAAGTGATATCATCACGCCATGTCCAGCGAGAAGGCACCGTTGTTCGTTCGACTGCCGAAGCAGCAGGTTGCCGCTCTTGATCGGTTGGCCGGCCGGACGGGACGCCCGAAGCAGCACTTGCTGAGTGAACTCCTTGCCGATCGGCTCTCATCAGGCGCCTTGTCCGTCGGTCGGGTCGATGTAGCGAATTCGCCGGACGTGACCGGTGACGAGGTTCTCACGTTGGAAGAAGCAGCGACGCTGTTCAAGCTGTCGCAGGAAGCCATCCGGACCGCCGTCGAAAGCGGTCACCTGCCCGGTCGCCGCTTCGGCAAGGACTGGCGTTTCTCGAGGGTGGCTTTGCTCACCTGGCTCGCTCGAGGTTAGTCAGCCTGGGGCGGCGCGTGTGGCGGCGCCTGGATCTGCAACGAGTGGAGGTGCGCTATGTGCAGCCGCGCATCAGGAACACGATGAACAGCAGACCCGCTGGCACTCCGAGGATCCACAAGACGATATAGCCAATCGCGCCTGTTTCGTCGTAGATGACACTCGACAGCGACAATTCGGCGGGGTGCGGCCGCCGGCGGTCGGTTGTCGCTATCTCCGAAGACGTCGAGTCACCATTATTTTTCTGGACCGTCACGTTGCCCTCCAATCACACGGAAATGCAACGTTCGTTCCGACGGTCTCGGCCTAAGCGGGCTTCAGTTGAGGGTTCTGCTGCCCATACTTGCCCCCGACAAGCCCTTCCTTGGACTCATCCCGGTCGCGCCGACCTGTCCGCTTCGCGGAAGGGCCGGCAGAGCCGGCCGCTGGTCGTGGCAGACGCCCTCTCCGTGTCTTCGTGCCTCCGTGTAGAAACCGCTCCCTCCGCCAGACTCCGCTACCTCGTCGGGCTTATGGCTATCGAGCCGAAGCCCTTTGCTGATCGGACAGCACCTCGAGGAAGAGCCCCTCCACGGCGTCGAGTTCCGCCTTGTAGCCCGAAGGGTCAACGAACGGATTCGGCCCCTTGCCGTCCTGCTTCTGGAGCCGCTCGTATTTCTGAACCATCCCGTACATGGCCGGGTGTGACGCGAGAGGCACGTCAGGCCTCAACGAACGAAGAACCTTGAAGCCCTGCTTGTATTCGTCGGCGATAGCGGGGTTGTCCTTGTTGTTCACGAACTGAAACCCGGGATTGCTTCCCATGCTGCCGACAATCACCACGTCGTACGAACGGCCATCCTCCTGCACCGTCATCGTCCACGTGGTGCAGCCTTTCGTGTGACCAGGCGTGAGGCGGGCGCGCAGCGTCGTCCCGCCGAGCGCGACGGTGTCTCCATCCTGCAGAATGCGGTCGATGGGATGCGGCTTGCCGCCAGGCCGCATTCTCTCGAGCGCAGGGACATCCTGGGCCATTGCCATCACCTGCCCGCCGGACAGCGACTTGACCAGCGCATCGCCCTCCATATGATCGCCGTGGGCATGGCTGCCGAGGATGATCCTGACGTCTGTGAACGAGAACCCCAGCTTCTCGACCGACGCGCGGAGCCCGGGCACACCTGCTTCGTAGTTCGTATTGATGAGGATGTGTCCCTGCGGCGTCGTGATGAGGAACGACGCGAGGCTTCTCGTGCCGACGTAGTGGATGTTGCCGGCGATCCGGTGCGGCGGAAACGGCGTCACCTGGTCTTCCTTCGTGCCAACGTTGCGGCGGAACATTTCCTCCTGTTTCGCAAGCGTCCCGCTCGGCTGCTGCGCTGAAACCGCGGCCACGAGCATCGCCGCCGCCACGCAGACCACACTGATTCTCACGCTGCTGACGCGCATGGTCACTCCTTGGGTGGATTCAGGCGCGAATCATACTCCGATGTCCTCTGTCTGTGCGCTAGCCGCCAGGGCCGCGCACGATCGCTCCATTCCCTTCACCCATCGGCTATCGACAGGAGTTGACAGCCGGCCGGCGCGTGTGGATACTTCCATCGACAAACGATGGGAGCCACGAACCACCCGCACGACCTGCTGCCTGGCACGCTCGACCTGCTCGTGCTGAGGACCCTCGAGCGCGGCCCGATGCACGGGTACGGGATTGCCCAGCACCTGCTCACGACCACCCGCGGCGTCCTGCAGGTGGGCGAGAGCTCGCTCTACCCGGCGCTGCAACGCCTGCTGCTGAACGCATGGGTCAAGGGTGAATGGGGCACGTCCGACAACAACCGGAGGGCGCGCTACTACACGCTGACCGCTGCCGGCCGCAAGCGGCTGGCCGCCGAGCGCGATGGCTTCGACCAGATTGTCGGCGCCATCCGCCGCGTGCTCGAGGCCTGAGGCTCACCGCTCGTGCCGTCCATCAGCGTCTTCCTTCGCCGCCTTGTCTATCTGCTGACCCACAGCCGGGCCGAACGCGAGCTCGCGGAGGAACTACAGTTCCATCGTGAGATGGCGCGCCGCGACCTCCAGCGGTCAGGTATGCCCGACAAAGAGGTCCCGGCGGCGGTGAGCCGCGTGATGGGCAACACGACGCTCGCGCGTGAGGATGCACGCGCCGTGTGGATTGCTCCGTGGGTCGAAGGCCTCTGGCAGGATCTCTGCCACGGCGTCAGAAGCCTGCGTCGAAGCCCGGGCCTGCTGATCGTCAGTGCGTTGTCGGTCGGGCTCGGCATCGGCCTCAACGCCATGTTGTTCGCCGGCGTGAACACCGTGTACCGGCACCAGCCGACCATGGTCGATCCCGATCGCGTCGTGGGTGTCGAGCCGGGAAACGCCAACCAGTTCTCGTACCCCGATTACCGCGACCTGGTGGGAAGCCGCATTTTCGCGGACGCGCTGGGCTTCAGGACCGCTTCGTTGAACCTGGGTTCGCGCGACGGCGTGTGGCCCGCGAGCGTCCTTGCCGTCACAGGAAACTTCTTCGACGTGCTCGGCGTGCAGGCCCAGTTCGGCCGAACCTTCTCGGCTGAAGAGGCGGCAGCCGAGCGCGAGCCACGCGTGGTCGTGGTCACGCACGGGTTCTGGCGGAGCCGCCTGGGCGCCAATCCCGCTGCAATCGGGGATTCGCTCACCCTGAGCGGCCAGCCCTTCGTCATCGTCGGCGTCCTGCCCGAGAGCTACCGCCCGGTGACGGGCTGGATGGGAGCGTCGCTGTATGTACCGGTCAGCAGGCTGCTCCTGCCGACGCTCGACGACCGCGGTAGCCCGAGTCTCAGCGTCCTCGCACGGCTCACGCCCGATGGAACACCGGAGCAGGCACAGTTGGCGGTGACGGCGCTCGGCGTGGCGCTCGAGCAGGCGTTTCCAGATCGGAATGCCGGGATGAGCCGCCCGGCGGAAGTCTTTCCGGCCGGCATGATGCAGTTCCGCGGCACGCCGGCGGGCTTCTTCCTGGTGGCCGGGTTGTTGTGGGCGAGTGTGGGCCTGGTTCTGTTCATCGCATGCGTCAACGTCGCCGGCCTGCTGATGGCGCGCGCCGCCCATCGCCGGCGCGAGATCGCAATCCGCATCGCGATCGGCGCCGGCCGCGCACGGGTCGTGCAGGGGATGCTCGTGGAGAGTTTTCTGCTGGTCCTGGCCGGGGCAGTCGTGGGGCTGACAGGCGCTGCCGCCGTCGGCAGCGTTCCGTGGTCCGGGACGTGGGGGTCGCTCCAGGATGCGATGACGCTCGATCGGCGCGTGCTGCCCTACGCATTCGGCCTGGTTGCGCTGACCACGCTCTTGTGCGGCCTGGTCCCGGCTCTGAAAGCCACCGCCGGCGACGTGGCCGGCGAAGTGCGGCAAGGCGGCGACGGCGCGACCGCGCGGCTCTGGCTGCGCCATGCGCTCGTCGTGGGGCAGGTGGCCCTCTCGTTGATGCTGATCGTCCTCGCACTGCTCTGCGTACGAAGCCAGATCTACGTGGGCAGCGCCGATCTCGGGTTCGACATCGACCACGGCGTCGTCGCGCAGTTCAGTCTCGACTCGCGCCAGTATCCAGGAGCCGAACGCGTGCGCCTGGCCGACCGCGTCGTCGAGCGGGTTGCGCGGCTGCCGGGTGTGTCGCTGGCGAGCGTGGCGAACCTGGTCCCGCTTGGAGGCGAGTCGCTCGCGCGCAGCTTTCATCCTGCGGGCCGCACCGACATCCCTGGTTCGCGGCCGAACACGTACAGTGTCGGGCCTCGATACTTTCAGTCGCTGTCGATTCCCATCGTGCGCGGACGCGACTTCGATGCCTCTCACGCTACAGGCGCGCCGATGGTGGCGATTGTCAACGAGACCTTCGCGAAAACCCACTTTCCCGGGCAGGACGTCATCGGCCGGGTCGTCCAAACGGTTGACGAACCCGAAGCCGAGGTCATTGGTCTCGTCCGCGACAGCCGCATCGGCACGATCGGCGAAGCGCCGCAGGCAGTCGTCTACTATCCGTTTGCCCAGCGCCCGCGCCGCCTCGTCGTCCACATCCGCACCGAAGTGCCTCCAGAGAACATGACTTCCACGGTCTGGTCTGCGGTCGAGGGTCTGGACCGGACGGTACCAGTCAGCGTGCAGACGCTGCGTGGCGCCGCGAGCAGTGAGTTCAGCATGCGCCAGGCCGGGACCTGGCTGATGGGATCGATCGGGGCGGTTGGGCTGCTGCTGGCGATGGTCGGGCTCTACGGTGTGATGTCTTACGTCGTGGCATCACGGCGGGTCGAGATTGGCATCCGGATGGTTCTCGGCGCATCGTCGGCCCGAATCGGGAGGGAAGTCCTGCAGAGTTCTCTCGTCCTGGTGGCCGCCGGCGTGGCAATTGGCGGGGCGGCGGCGCTGGGCCTGACACCGGCGCTGCGGACCTTTCTCGTCGGCGTCAGCCCGTTCGATCCCGTGGTCTTTGGCCTCGCGGCATTTTTCCTTGTTGTCGTCGGCCTGGCGGCCGCACTTCTACCCGCCTGGCGTGCCTCGCGAGTGGACCCGATGCGCGCCGTGAAGCAGTAGCGCCTCAGGAGATCAAGTCATGAACCGGCGGTCGTTCCGTACTGTGGCAATCGTGATTGTCGTGGCAGCAGCCCTGTGGCTCGGAGGGCAGTTCCTTCTCCACGCTGTGGCCGTGATGCACGGCGGCCCGCGCTGACCTAGTCGCCCTTCAGCGCGACGAGGGGATCGAGGGCGGCCGCACGCCGTGCGGGCAGGTAGCCTGCGAGGAGCGCGACAGCCATCATCAGGACGGCGGCGACCGCGATTGGAAGCCACGTACCGGCTGGCGGGTTCTCGAGAATGGTACCGGCGACTCCGAGGATCGCCAAAGCGAGGACGACACCAACCGCCAGCCCCGTGCACACCAGCGTCAGGACGTTTGTCAGCACGAGCTGCAGGATCTGCAGGCGGGTGGCGCCGAGCGCCATGCGGATGCCGAACTCGACGGTCCGCCGCGCCACGGTGTAGGCCAGCAGACCGTAGAGCCCGACAGCCGCCAGCAGCGTGCCGAGGCCTCCGAAGAATCCGGAGATGAGGGCCGTGAGCCACTCGGGCACGAGCGCCGCGTCGACCTGCTCGGTGAGCGTCGTGACCCTGGCGATCGTTACCATCCCCAGCACCTGCTCTGCGACGTGACGAGCCTCGTCGGCAATTGAGGCAGGCTCCACTTTTGTGCGCACGACGAGGTGTGCACGCATGCCCGCCTGTTGCAGGAAGGGCAGGTAGATCGTCCTGGGCGCCGGCGCGTGCACATCGTTGTACTTGGCATCTGCGGCGACGCCGATGATCGCGTAGGGCTGGCTGCTGCCGTCGAAGAGGACGTGCCGGCCGAGCGGACTGTCGTTGCCGAAGTAGGTACCGGGCCATCGTCTGATTGATGATGGCCACGCGCGGACCTCCGGCATCCTCGAAGCGAAAGTCGCGCCCGACCAGGAGCGGCGTTCCGAAGGTCTCGAAGTACTTCGGAGCAACACCGTTCATCGAAATCCGCCGGCGCGACTGCGGGTCTTCACGAAAACCCTCGACGGTGGCGAATTGGCTTCCGGCAGCACCCGAAATGGGTGTCATGGCAGCCAGGGTGGCGGACTGCACGCCGGGAATCGCATGGACCCGATCGAGCAGGTCCTGATACTGCGTCGCGAGCTGACCTCGATCGTCGCCGCTCCCCGAGCGATCCAGGGTCATCAGCAGCACGGAACGGCGATCGAATCCGAGATCTCGGGTGCGGAGGCTCGAAACCTGACCGATGAAGAGCCCTGCGGTTGCCAGCAGCACCAGTGACAGCGCCACCTGGGCGACTACGAGGGCATTGCCGGCGATGCGCCGGTGGCGTGTTGGCGTAGCCGTGCTGGCGTCGCGCAGCGAGGCCATCGGAGATCCCGTGAAGGCAGACCATGCGGGTGCCAACCCGAACAGCAGGCCGGCCAGCAGCGAGAGTGCCGATGTGAACAGCAGCACGCGACCGTCAAAGCCCAGCTCCAGGTCGAGACGAGGTGCCGGTCCAACCATGCGCATCGTCATGATTAACCGCGCGAGCATCCCGGCACCGAAATAGGCGAGGCCGATGCCGAGCAGCCCGCCAATACTCGAGAGCAGCAGCGACTCGGTGAGCATCTGGCGGACGAGGCGGAGGCGTCCGGCGCCGAGGGAGACGCGGATGGCCATCTCGCGCTGTCGGACGGAGGCCCGAGCCAGCAGCAGGCTTGCGATGTTCGCGCACGCGATCAGCAAAAGCGCTCCGACCGCAGCCATGAGCGCAAGAAGGGGTCGAGAGAAACGGTCGTGGAGCGGTGTGGCCAGGCCTGCACCCGCGGGTCTGACAGACAGCGTGACCTGAAGCCAGTTGGGATCCTTTCGAGCCTGGGCGAGGTCTTCGTTCCTCGCTCGATTGAGCAGCCGCATTTGCGCCTGCGCGCCCTCGATGGGTACGCCAGGTTTGAGGCGGCCCACGAGCTGGAACAGCGACTTCTCGACGGAGGGCTGAGCCTCGGCCGGTACCCAGGCGTCGATCGGGTAGCCGGGCTGCAGGCCGACGAACCCTCGCGGCGCCACGCCGACCACGGTGGACGGCACGTCACCGATCGTGATCTGCTGACCGAGGGCGGCGGGAGACCGATTCCAGACCCGGCTCCAGTACGACCAGCTGACAACGGCTACAGGCGTGGCTCCCGGCTGCGAATCGCGCGGCTCCAGGAATCGCCCCACGGACGGCGCCAACCCCAGCGCCTGGAAGTACTCGCCAAGGACGTACTCACCTGTCAGCGGAGGATGGCCGGCGGCTTGCGGACCTGGCGTGGTGAATCGCGAAGATCCCACCAGATCCGAGAGCACGTCGTTCCCCGCCCGCATCTGTTCGTAGTCGGCCAGCCAGAAGCTGTTCATCGGCGGATCGGCGGGGTAGAGCCGCCGGAACTCGACGAGCCTCCCGGGGTCGCGCACGGGAAGCGGCCGCAGGATCAAGACGTTAATCAGGCTGAAGATGGCGGTGTTGGCGCCAATGCCGAGCGCGAGGGTCAGCGTGACGACGATGGTGAATGCCCAGCTGCGGCGCAGCATGCGAACGGCGTAGTGCAGGTCCTGGAGCATCGCGTCTGCCTCCGTCGTGATGCATTATACTAGTGTAATAGTACAATCCAAGCGTGTCAGCCGGCCCGATTGACCAGGTCGTGCACGAAGCGGAGTTTTTCGACGGCGGGTGGCGACAAGACGAACGGGTACCCGTCCGGCAGCCCCATGCTGCGATTGAGGTTGTTCAGGACGTAGGTGAGCGAGAACCATCCGTCGATCAATCGAACGAAGGGCAGGATTTCCGACGGCACCTCGGACGGGAGCCTGCCAAGCGCCGGTTCGTCCGCGCGCCGCGGCCGCAGCACGAGTCCGTTGCTGCCCGCGGTTTCAAGCGCGTCGACCATGTGCAGGTAGTGCGCCCATGTTTCGGCCCAGTCCTCCCACGAATGCGCGCTCGCGTACGCGCTGACATACCGGCTCTGCCAGTCTGCAGGAGCGCCCTTCGCGTCAGTACCTGCTGCAGCGCCTCGCCGTAGTCCTGCCGTTCGTCTCCAAACACGGCGCGATATTCGTCAAGGCCTTTCGTGTCGCGCACGAGCCGGTTCCAGTAGTAGTGGCCGCTCTCGTGCCGCATGTGGCCGAGGAGTGTCCGGTACGGCTCGCCGAGCTCGCTCCGGCGGCGTTCCCGCTCGCTGTCGTCGGCCTCCGCGATGTTCACCGTGATCACGCCGTCCGCGTGACCGGTGAAGACGCGCGGCGCCTCGGGCTCGGCCGGATCGGCCCTGAACTCGAAGCTGAGGCCCGATGCGGGGTCGTCATCGCGGCCGACGATCGGCAGGTTGAGCGCCAGGAGCGTGAACACCAGGCGGCGTTTCGCGAGTTCCAGGCGATGCCAGGCGGCGCGCCGGAGCGGATCGGCAACGTCGGGAATCACCCGGGTGAGCCGGCACGAGCGGCAGTACGGATGATCATCGTCTGACGGGATTGCCCAGTTGCAGGTCTGGTGATCCAGGTAGTTGCGGCACAAGCGGAACGTTCGCCCGGCGAGCGCGGGGTTGGCCGAGGCCCAGGGATTGGCCGCGTTCGCCGGCAGCGCGGTAATGAGCCCGTCCCCGGGCACATACGCCAGGGACGCGCCGCAGGATACGCACTGCGAATTCTCGAAAAAGAGGATCTGGTCGCACTGGTCGCAGTGGAACACCTTCATTGGGGGGCCATCGGATGGGCAGTATCACATGGCGGGGGTGCCCGAAGTCATGCTGCCGGACCTCCTGAAGACGGGGTAGACTAGTAGGCGGCCTCAACCGACCGTCAACCCTCGGCGTCCAGCACTTCCCGCCGTACAGACCTTGGTACTCTTATTTTGAGCATTCACCTGATCAATCCGAGCCACGTGTCATTCGGCATCGGCGTCATCACACCGCGCTGGCTGTACGTGCTGGCACAGGCGACCCCCCGGCACTTCGGCGATCCCATCATTACGGACGAGACACTCGAGCCACTGGTCCCGTCGATCATCGCCAGCGGCGACATCGTCGGCATCGGCATCCACACCGGGAACGCCGCCCGCGGCTATGAGATCGGTCAGATGGCACGCGCCGCCGGCGCAACGGTCGTTTTCGGTGGCATCCACGCCACCCTGTTCCCCGAGGAGGCTCGTGACCTCGGCGGCGCACACGCCATCGTCAAGGGCGATGGCGATCGGGTCTGGGGGCAGGTGCTCGATGATCTCGCGGCCGGCAGCGCCCGTGACGTGTATGACGGCGGGCAGGTCGAGCCCGAGGATCTCCTGCCGGCGCGCTGGGATCTGATGCCGGAAGGCCGGTACATGTGGGCGTCGGTGCAGACCGTGCGTGGCTGCCCGAAGCATTGTTCGTTCTGTTCGGTCTGGAAGACCGATGGCCAGCGTCCGCGCCAGCGGGTGAGCGATGTCGTGATCGAAGAGGTCGTCGCCCTGAGGCGGCGGGGCTTCCGCTTCATCGCCCTGGCGGACGACAACTTCTATCCGGTGACGCTGACCGACTTGCAGATGGCCTCGCGGCGCGCCGACAAGGCGCAGTTCAACACGCTCACCTCCATTCGCGAAGAACGGTTCGAGCTGATGCGCCGGTTGTCCGAACTGCCCGACGACATGGTGTTCTTCACCCAGATCACGATGGAGGCCGCCGAGGACCCCGAGTTCCTCGAAGCGATGCGGAAGGCACGCATCAAGGGCGCGCTCGTCGGCGTGGAGTCGGTCACGCCGGAGGGACTCAAGGACGTCCACAAGGGCTTCAACGCCGCTGGCGACCAGCTGGTGGATCGCCTGCGCGCCTTCAAGCACCACGGCGTCCATGTGCTCGGCTCGTTCATCTTCGGGCTCCCGAGCGATCGGGGCGGCACGTTCGACGCGACCGTCAGGGTGGCGCAGCAGTCGGGTGTCACCTTCGCGCAGTTCGTGATGCTCACGCCGTATCCCGGCACGACAGACTTCGCTGCCTGGGAGAAGGAGATGGAGAAGGACCCGACGCGCATCGACGGGAAACCGCTGACGCGCCACTGGTTGATTCCGCAGGCGCTGCGGCCCAAGGTCTACACGCCGCACCCGACGATGTCGGCCGACGACATTCGGCGCGGAACGCAAGGGGCGTGGGACCAGTTCTACAGCCTGGGCAACATCTGGGAACGCGCGAACTGCGTGAAGTCGCTCAAGTCGAAGCTGGCCTTCGTCCTGATCTCGAAGTTGTACCGGCAGATGTACGCCAACACCGGGATCGCGACCGACAGCGCGCGCGTTGGGCGCTCGGCGAACTGGGCCCGGTGGATCGCCAAGCCGTGCCGCCGTCTGTTTACAGCGCGCCCGATGCCGGAACTCTCGATCCCCGCCTGATTTTCGGACGGGGCGGGCAGGGCGGGCCCTTCACCGCGTAAGGTAGTCCGCCCCGCGGCAGACTTAGGACCGCCCGTCAGCGGTTCATACCGGTGCGACGGCCGGATTTCCGAGCATTCTCGCCCCTGGTCTGCGGGCGCCCGATTGCACCCTGTCGCCCCAGGTGCTCTCCTCCACCTGCCGTTTCGCAGTGGTCGCGCTCCTGCTCGGGGCCGGTGTCCCGTCTCGTGCAGGGGCGCAGACCGATGTCCGCGAAGCTTCCAGGCTTGCCAAACAGGGGATCTCGGATCTCGACAAACGCCAGTTTCCGGCGGCACTCCGCGCATTCGCATCGGCGGACGCCATCAGACCCGGCGATGCGAGCCTGAGCGTGGGCGCCGGTGTCGCGGCGTTCATGATGGGCCAGCACGATGCCGCGCAGGAATGGTTCGAACGGGCGCTGCAGCGGAAGCCCGACAGCCTGACCGCGTCCGAGTGGCTGGGTGAGCTGCACTACCGCGCGGACCGCATGGACATGGCCATCGCTGTGTACGAAGCGGCCGTCGATCGCTCGCCAGGGCTCCCTGCAACGGCCGCGCTGTCGCGCCGCCTCGACACGTGGCGAAAGGAAGCGGCGATCCAGAGCGACTTCGCTGAAATCAGGGGACGTGTCGCGGCCATTCGCTTCCATGAGCCGCGGGACGAAGCGCTGGCCCGGGTCGTCCTCGAGCGCATCGAGTCCGAGTACGCTCGAATCGCCGCCGCGCTTGGCACCGAGCCTTCACAACCGGCGTCCGTCGTGCTCTATACGCGGGAGGAGTTCGAGGCAATCACGGAGCTGCCGCGATGGACGGTCGCCGCCTACGACGGCCGCATCCGCCTGCCGATCAGCGGTGCGCAAATCGCCGACGCCGAAGAGGCCGCTGAGCTCGATCGGGTCCTGGCTCACGAACTGGTGCACGCGGTGGTCGCGACGCTCGCCGGGTCCAACGCGCCGGTCTGGCTCAACGAGGGACTCGCGACGGTGCTCGAACCGGAAGGGTCGCTCGACGCCGAAACGCCGCTTGCGCGCGAGGGCGCCAGGCCATCGCTCGATCACCTTCACGCCAGCTTCGTGCAGCTGAGCACCGCGGATGCAGAGGTCGCGTACGCGCTCAGCGCGCGAGCGGTGAGACGTATGACGGAGCTCGCGGGCACGCCGGGCATCGTCGCGTTGCTGCAGGATCTGGGACGAGGGGCGACGTTCGAACGCGCGTTTCGCGATCGTTTCTCGACCCGATACGCAGCCTTCAGAGCCGGCCTCGCGCGGGACTAGCGCCGGGTCCACAAGGACCCGGCCTACGTCTCCCGTCACGACGGCGAAGGCGCCGGGGCCTACGCCAATCGTCTACTTGCCCGGCTGCGGCACGATGCGGATGTAGGGGCGGGGCGACGTCCAGCCGTTCGGATACGTCTTCTTCGCATCGTCGTCGGACACGGACCCGGCGATGATCACGTCCTCGCCCGGCTTCCAGTTCACGGGTGTCGCCACCTTGTGCTTGGCCGTGAGCTGGAGCGAGTCGATCACCCGCAGCACCTCGTCGAAGTTCCGGCCCGTGGTCATCGGATACACGATGATGAGCTTGACCTTCTTGTCTGGGCCGATCACGAAGACGTTCCGCACGGTCTGGTTGTCCGCGGCGGTTCGGCCGTCGCACGACCCTTCCAGATCGGCGGGCAGCATCCCGTAAAGCTTCGAGATCGAGAGATCGGTGTCGCCGATCATGGGGTAGTTCGGCGCGTAGCCTTGCGTTTCCTTGATGTCGTCCGCCCATTTCGCGTGCTTGTCGACAGGATCCACGCTCAGGCCGATGATCTTGGTATTGCGCTTGTCGAACTCGGGCTTGAGCCGCGCCATGTAGCCCAGCTCGGTGGTGCAGACAGGGGTGAAGTCCTTGGGGTGCGAGAACAGCACAGCCCAGCTGTCGCCAATCCAGTCGTGGAACCGAAGCCGTCCTTCTGTTGTCGTGGCTTCGAAATCCGGGGCGGTCTGGCCTAATTGCAATGACATAGCTCCTCCTTCAGCGCACGGGTCGCTTTCGAATCCTCAATTATGCCGCTAACGAGGTTAGACGCGCGAGCCGGGTGTCAAGGTAATGCGTAGACCATGAGGGTGTCGGTCGCCACGACCGCCACGTACTGCTTGCGGTTCCTGGCCCTATAGGTGATCGGGTCGGCGTTCCCGCGGCGCTCGAGCGTCGTGACCCAGAGTTGCCGGCCAGTCCGCGCGTCGAGCGCGCGAAAGCGGTTGTCGTCGGTCGAGGCGATGAAAAGCAGCCCGGACGCGGTCACGATGGGGCCGGCGAGCACAGGACGGCCGGTGTTCTGGCGACCCTCGGGCAGCCCGGGTGTGATGCCCAGTGGCACCCGCCACACGACATCCCCGGTCGAGGCATTGACCGCCGTCAGCTGGCCCCAGGGTGGCCGCTGGCAGGGCCACGCCCCGCCGGGCATCGGGACGTCGAAGGTGCTTCTTCCCGGCGTGGTCTTGACATACGGCACGGCCGCCGGCGCGCCGCCGGCTGCAGGTGCGGGCGCGTTCTCGATCGATCCGAGCGCGCCCACATCCTGTGTTGCCACGAACACCATCTGCGCCGCTGGATCCACCGCGGGACCACCCCAGTTGGCGCCGCCAAGGCCGCCCGGGAACACCAGCGTGCTGGCAAGCGGGGCGCCCGGGGCACGATACCGCCACGGCGTAAAGGGGCCGGCGTTGTTAACGCCGCCGACTTTTTCGACAAGCTCCGCGCACGCCTTCGCGTGCTCAGGCGTCGTGTCGGCTGGCGTCACCAGATCGGCCATCTGGAAGCCGACGCGAGCCATCGCCGGCGGTTTTACCGGGATCGGCTGCGTCGGATACGCCAGCTCGCCGGGGACGTCGCTCTTCGGGACCGGCCGTTCCTCGACGCCGAAGATTGGCTGTCCTGTCTCACGATTGAGGATGTAGAGGTAACCCGACTTCGTCGTGAGAGCCAGCGCCGGAAGCGTTCGGCCGTTCTGGCGGACATCGAGGAGCGCGGGCGGAGCAGGCGGATCAGCATCCCAGAGGTCGTGGTGCAGCGTCTGAAAGTGCCACTTGTACGCGCCCGTCTGAATATCAACTGCGACGACGGAGTTGCCGAAGAGGTTGGCGCCTTTCCGATCGCCACCATAGGCCCCACCGATCGGAGAGGCGAGCGGGAGAAAAACGAGACCGCGCGGTTCGTCGACAGTGAAGTAGAACGGCCACGCATTGACGCCGAGCCGGCCGCGCCAGCTGTCGCCTTCCCAGGTGTCGTGGCCGACGGCGCCCGGAGGTGGTACGGAGCTGAACTCCCAGACCTTCGCGCCCGTGCGCGCATCGTACGCCCGGGCATTACCGATCCCTCCTGGAGTGCCGGGCGGGGTGTTGGCGCCCACGACGACGACGTTGCGGTGCACGAGCGGCACGGAGTTGTACGGCACCACCATGTCGATCTCGCCGTTTGTGCCGAAGGCGGTCTCGGAGGCACCCGTCCGCGCATTCAGCGCGATGAGCCGGCGTCCTGAGGTGACGAAAATTCGAGGCGACGGCCCATCCCAATACGCGACGCCCCGTCGCGAGGGAGCACCGCCCGTCACGAGATGCTGCCAGATCTCTTTGCCCGTTTCCGGTTCGAGCGCGACGACGCGATCCGCGGCTGGAAGGTACATGACACCGTTCACCACGATCGGCGTCGCCTGGGAATTGGTGCCGCCGGCCCCGCCCCGTCCGGGTGCCGCCGCGGGTGGCGGCACGCTGCTGTCGAGGCGATAGGTCCACGCCGGCGCGAGGGTAGCAACGTTGGCCGGCGTGATGTCCGTGAGTGGCGAGAACCCCGTGCCTGCCCGGTCCCGGCGGTACATGGGCCAGTCAGCACCGGCATCAGCTGGTTGCTGGCCGGCGCTCCCCGCCTGCGCCAGGGTCACCGCCAGTGCGATTGCGAGGAAACGGCGGCGGGGGCTGGTGGTCAATGCACGCATGGCGGGCATCTTACCGCCAGCGCGATCACGGCGTCGACGGCCTGGCGAGGTACAGCACCCGCTCGCCGTCTTCCGCGATCGGCGTGAGGTCCATACTCTCGACCTCCTGGCGTAGCTCGGCCGACGCCGCGAGCGTATGCACCATCACGAACGCAATGCCGTTGGCCTCGAGGCGTTCAGCGGCCAACCGGGCGGCGGGAACCGGCATCGCTTCCAGCGCGCCCGTCTTGTCTCCGGACATCCGCAGCCAGGCGGCCAGCAGCGGATCGTGCCGCAGGCGTGCCAGCGGGGCGGGCGACAGGCGGGCGACAAACCCCCCGACGACGGGCCGCTGATGGATCGTCTGGCAGACGAGGCGGCGATGGTCGCTCGGCGTGATGGCCGAGAAACCGTCGCCGACCGCCAGCGGCAGCTCAACCAGCGCCCCAGGTTCTGGCCGACCCGCCAGGCTGCGGTAGATCGGCGGACACTCCGCTGCGACGAGTGGGAAAGGTGCCGGTAGTAGTTCCAGGAAAACGAGAATCGCCGCACAGCCTGTGACCAACCCGGGCCGTCGCCGGCGATTCGCGTAGCCGGCAATGCCGATCGCGGCCAGCACTCCCACCGCGAGTGACACCACGACCATGGCGCGTCCGGGCATCCTGGCGTTGTTCGCAATGGGAATGAAGCGGAGCAGTGCGCCCGGCATCAGAAACGCAGTGTTCTGGCCGAAGACGAAGGCGTGTGAGCCGAGTGCCCAGAGGAAGAACACGAACGTCATGGCGCCCCATAGCCCGACTCGCGGTTCAGATCGAAAGTGCCGCCATGCGAATGCCGCGAGCAGCAGAGGCAGCACGCCGAGCCACGCACCAGCCTCGATGACGTCTATCCCGGCCCGGTTGTAGAAGGAGCGCACGAGCGGCCCGACGAGACCGTGAAAGGGCGGGCCGAGTACCGACCGTCGCCAGGTCGATGCCTTTCGGAGCACTGCGCCAGAAATAGGGCTGGCTCACGTACTGTCCTGCAAGAAGGAGCGAAACGGCCCGGGCCAGCAATGGCACGATCGCCACGAGAAAGGTCGCCCCCGCCGCCGCAACCGGCCACAGCGAAGCGCCGGCCGCCTCGCCGCGCCCGACCGACCACCGCGGCCGGTAGCGCATCCACAGCCAGATGACGAGCAGGATCCCCAGCGTCTGCTGGGGATTGAACGTTTCTCTCACCGTGAGGCGGAAAGGCCAGTCAGGACCGCCGAAGCCGCCCGTCGCTGCGACACCGACGATGAGCGCGACGTGCGCCATGATGATCAACAGGATCAGCCTGGACCACCGGGACGTGAATGGCGCCCCCGGTGTCGTGGAGACACTGAGTCGACGTCGCGTGAGCGCGAGGAGAACGAGCGCGCCAACGCAGGCGTAAACCAGGTAGTAGTAGTCGATGTACGCGGTGGCGCCGAGGATCGCTCCGGCCGCTACGCCCCAGGCGAGCGACCCCCGGCTCGCTTCCACGAACGCCAGGGCGAAGAGCGGTATCGTCCACGCCGTTGTGAGGTTGAAGTGGCCGTTGAGATGAGCCGCGAGATACGGTGATCCGCCGAATATGAGCCCGGCCAGAACCGACGGCAGGTGCTGTGCGGTCTGTCTCCAGGCGAGCCAGTAGGCGGCGAGGCCGTTCAAGGCGAGCGACCCGATTGTCGTGACGTTGAGCGCCGCCACGAGCGGCACCGAACCAAGAAATGTCGCGCCCACAAACGCTGGCAAGGCCGCGTGCGTGTGCAGCGTCAGGTCGACGCCGTCCGGTGCGAAGAGAAACGGCGTCTCGAAAAACGCCGTGCCCGCGGCCCGCGCCACGCGCATCCACCAGAACGACCAGAGGAACACGGCGTTGTCACCAAGCACCATGCCCGGGAGATGGGTATCGAGGTGCAGGGCGAGAGGGAAGCTCCAGATTACGGCGAGGCACCCGAAGAGCACCACCACGCCGCCGTGCTTCAGCGCGCTAAGGCGGTTCGTTTCTGCGACGGGCGACGGCATGTGGCGCTGCCCACGTTAGCATCGAGTGCCTGCCTGCGAAGCTGATGCGTAGAGACCGGGTCCGAAAGGACCCGGTCTGTCGGGCGCGCGATGTGTCAGGGTCGGATGCCAACATTGAACCGTGCGCCAATTACGACCGCACGAGGAAGACCGGGGTAGCCGAGCACGCTCTCGTACTCGGTATCTCCAATGTTGTCGCCGCGCAGGAACACGGCCAGCCGCTCCTGCACCCGGAAGTCCAGGCCGAGCCCCGCGACGACGTAGCCCGGATTGACCGTGATGTCGGTGGTGAACGACGAGGGCCGCTCGCTGTTCGGAATGGTGTCCATGAACAGAAAACTGTTGTCGTGGCGCTCGCCGACGATCCTCATGTTGAAGTTGACCGTCGCCCGGCCGTAGGCGTAGGCCGCGCGCAGCGCTCCGGAATGCTTCGGCCGGCGAAGCAGGGGCTGGCCGGGCTGAAACTGCTGGCTGGTGCTGATGTTCGTCACCACCTCGGTATCCACCAGTGCGTAGTTCGCAGAAGCCGTGAACCCTCTGACAGGCCGCTGTAGCGCGACCTCCAGCTCCCAACCGTGGGCCTGAGATCCGTCGATGTTGATGTACTCGGGCTGACCGTCGCCGGCAAACCCGCCCGTGTAGGCGACTTGATCCGTGTAGCTGTTGTCGAAGTACACGATCGAGCCGCGGAGTGCCTGATCGGTGAATGTCGCTTCCACGCCGATGTCCGAGGTGCGCGCCTGCTCAACCCCCAAGCCTGGCGAGGGATCTGCGTACTGCCCGCCAAAGCGTTCGTAGAACGTGGGCGACTTGATCCCCTTGCCGATGTTGCCGAAGACCTTGACCGATGACACCCCGCCGCTCTTGAAAGGCAGCAGGTATCCTCCTGCCGACAGCTTGGGGCTGAAGAACGTGTCGTAACTCTCCTTGCTGTCCACACGGCCGCCGACCGTCGCGAACCAGCGATCTCCAACGTTGACCTGCTGCTGCACGAAGAACGCGTTGTTGTCGAGCGCCGGGTCCTCGACGAGAGGATTCGACTCGCGCTCCCACTCATAGCCGGCACTCAGGCGCTGCCCGCCGCCCCAGACCAGGTCGCCCTGGTACCTGAGGCCCGGCCTGCGGAATGCCGATGGGCTCTCGTACTCGTAGTCGTAGGAAAGCGCCAGGGCCAGGAATTGCCCGGGCGCCGGCAGCGCGCCGGCGGCTATGAGAGCCAGGAACTCTGCCTGGTCAACGAGACGGACCAGGCGGGGGCCGTTCGGAAAGATCGCGTTGCGTGCGCCTTCGAGCACCGCGAATGTGCCGTACGCCGGATCGCCCACCCGGTCTTCGGACACACTGTCGTAGCGGAAGTAGTTGAACGACGCGTTGCCCGTGTAGCGAGCGCCGACGGCATGGGCTCCGCTGAGGTGCCAGGACAGGTCCTCCGAGTCGTAGACTCCGCCCGTATCCCTGGAGCCGTAGTTAATCGGTCCAACGTTGCGGCTGTTGCTGTCGCTGTACCGCAGGCCGGCTCGCAGGCTGGCTCTGGTACCCAGCGTTACACCGCCGCCAACATTGAGTGCGTTCTGTTCGAAGCGGTCCGCTTCCGGGAGGATGTCGGCAAAGGCCCCGTCGGTGCTGCGCGAGCTGACCGAGGCGTTGTAGTCCACACGCCCTTGGGCGCCGCCAGCGATGCCGGCATCTCCGCGCCACGTGCCGAACGATCCGCCTTCGATCGTGCCGTTGACGCGAGCGGCCTCGGAAACGCCCGCGCGTTTGGTGAAGATCTGGACGACCGAGCCCATGGCATCGGAGCCCCAGAGCGACGACTGCGCGCCCCTGACAACCTCGACGCGGTCGATCTCGGCACCGCCAATGCGGCTGAAGTCGAACGCCCCGCCGCTCTGATTTACACGGACGCCGTCGATGAGCACCAGGTTGTAGTCGGATTCGCCGCCGCGGGCAAACATCGACGACATGGCCCCTTCGCGGCCGGTGCTCTCGACGTTCACGGCCGGTACGAAGCGCAACACGTCGGCCAGCGACGGAGTGCCGAGTGCCGCAATGTCTTCGGCCGTTGCCACCGTCACGGACTGTGTCGTGGACGTGCGCGCATCGGCGCCACGGGTCGCCGTGACGACCAGTGTGTCGGACACGCCGCCGACGAGCAGCGTGACGTCGCGTGTGATCGACCCTTCGGCGCCTGGCAGATCGATGACCTGGTCGGCGAAGCCCCGGCGGCGAACGTGCAGGCTGGAGCCCAGCCGAGCCGGCACGGTCAACTCAAAGCGGCCGTCTGCGCCGGAGACGGTCGATGCCGTCGTGACGGACGCCACGATCGACTCCACGCTCGCGCCGGCGACCACGCCACCGGATGCATCCTTGACGACGCCGGTGACCTTCGTCGTGGTCTGCGCGGTGAGCGGTGCCGCTATCACGACGAATAGCGTCGCCAGCAAGAGCGAGTTACGGAAACGCGTGAGGGAGAACGGGGCGGAACGAGCGAGTGTACGGGCCATGACGTGTGCCTCCTCGAGCAGGCGGTAGACAGACGTCGGAGGGCAGGGGCGTGTGCGCGATGCACGGCCTTCTGTTCGCCGCAGAAAGTCGACCGCAGAATGCTTGGGCAGGTCTCCTGGCTCGGAGGGGGCAGTCTGGCTGCCGGTCGCTTCACCTTCCCCGGCCGTACGGCCGAGTGGCGCGTTCAAAGCGACGTTCCCTCGCTTACAGTGGCGGGACCGCGCCGGTTTTGCACCGGACTTCCCTGTTAGGCCCGTCGTGGGCACCCGAAGCGAAACCAGTTATATCACGGCGGTGCCGACCCAAACGCTAGCGAGCGTTCCGATCGCCGAGGGCGAGCAGGTTGGCGAAGAGCCGATAGGCTCCCGGAACGCCGGCGGGTAACTGGCGGAACCACGCGTACGACGTATACACGTAGACGCCGCGTCCCACCTCGGCGAAGAGCTGGCCTCCTCGCTGCTCAGGCTCGCCAGGATCCCGCGCTTCGACGAGCGGGCACATACCGTGGATCGAACGTCGCCCAGCTGTTGACCGATCGCTCCTGCACCCAGGCGTTCCAATCGGACGGGACGATGCGGTTCGGAGTGGTGAAGACGCGGTGCCCGGGCTGAAGCAGTGTGACCTGGGCATTCTCGTCGGTGATGCGCGTGCCGACCTCCGCCGGGAACGGCGGCAACCCCCGCGACGGATAGTCGGGCGGCTGATACTGCACGATGAGTGCGCCGCCGTTCTCCACAAACTGCATGAGGCGCCGGTGGTTGGCGACGAAATCAGGCCGCACTTCCGCGGCTCTGATGCCGACGACGATTGTGTCGAACTGGGAGAGGTCTCCCATCGCGAGCATGTCCGCATCGAGGAGTGTGACCGGCAGTCCCATGAGGCGGATGGCGGCTGCGACCTCGTCGCCCGTGCCCGTGATGTAGCCGACCTTGACCTGTGAAGTACGGAGATCGAGCACCTCTACGCCCGTGACTGCCTTCGTGTACAGACGATGCGTCTGGATGTGCGGGTACGCAATCGTCGTTGCCGTCCGGGTGTAGTCCACGCCTCGAGCGGACGCCGTCGCTTCGAGGTTGTACCGTCCGGCTGCAGCCCTGGCCGGAACAGTGACCGCGAAGCGGGCGCTGGCGCGCTCGCCAGCTCTAGTCAGCTCGAGCTGCGCCTCTGCGGGTTCCACCGACCAGCCGGCGGGGACACGAATTCGCAGCGTCCCCTGGAGGCCGCTGCGGGAGAGGTTTTCGGCCTCGACGATGACGTCGCGGCGCGTCGAAGAGCCAGAGGTCGGCACGACCGCCAGCGACGCGTCCACTGCCACGGAAATCGCGGGCACGACGTCGACCCTCCGGCGGAGCTCGCCCCGAACCGGATCGGCAGTGCGGAACTCCACGGGCCTTCGCAGGGTGATGGTGCTGGTCCCGATCGCCGTCTCGACGATCGCCTCGAGCGGCGGCGCCCCAAAGGGCTGTCCCTTCGGCGCGTCGTCCGGCCAGTTGAACAAGGCACCTTGTCGGGCCATGGCGAGCCAGTAAGGTTCGGTCGGCCTCGCGTCTGCCGGTACGGCGACAGCGAACGTGGCTTCGTGGCGCGCGGTTTCGGGCGCTCCGCGTCCGCGCCCGCCGGGCGATGTCACTGCCGCTGCGGCCTCAACGCTCCATGTGTTGGGCGCTGCCAGCCGAGCAGACACCACCCGTACTTGTGCGCGCCGCAGGAAAGAAGGTCTTGACCGAGACGTTCAGAGTTTCGCCTGGCGCCACTGTTTCGTCTGCCGCGAGTGCGTCGACGACGATGCCCGACGCGCGCACGGCGGCATCGAGAAAGTCGCGCTCCTTCGCGTCAAGGCGAAACGCGAGCTCCTCGCGCACGGCTTCGTCCACGCCGAGCGACCCCACGTTGCTTCTTGCACGGCGTACCGCCTCCAGCCCTTCGAGAATGGACGGCAGTGCGCTCGATGGAGTAAGCGGCTGAAATGTGGCGAGCGCCCTGGCGCCGGCGGTTTGTGCCACCTTCAACTCGGCTGCGAGTGTGCCGGCAGGCGCGCCGGCGAGCGAGGGAATGCCGCTAATCGACGTATCGATGCCCGAAAACATCGGCGCGGTTGCCGAGTCCGCCGGAGCGGCCGTGCCGCCGGCGAGCAACCGCAGGCCGCTCGAACGCGGTCCGCGCAGCTCGAGCGTTCCCTGACGTTGCGATCGGTGCAGGCTGCGGCCTTCCATGGCAAGCTCGAAGTACGAACGCCCGAGGACAGGATCCACGTCGCCGGTTTCGACCCGGAGCAAGGGTCCGCCATCGGTGGCCGGCCGGAACCCTTCGCCGACGTAAACCTTGCTCACGCGCCAGGGGCGCAGCCCATCGCGGCGATGCGCGGGAAACGCCGACGGATCTGCCGCCCGCGCGACCGCAATCGGTGTCAGGTAACCGGCAAGCTGATGGTGGCCGTGGCCATCGTTCGGCGTGCCGCTGAACCGGGAGACGACGACAAGCGGCCGGTACGCCCGAATCGCGCGCACCATGTCGTCGAGCACGATCTCCTCGCCCCAGATCCGCGCAGCCTCTTCGCGCGTCTTGCTGAACCCGAAGTCCACCGTTCGCGTGAACAGCTGGTCCGCGCCGTCGATGCGCCGCGCCTGAAGCAGTTCCTCGGTGCGAATCACCCCCAGCGGATCGAAGAGCTCGCCGCCGATGATGTTCTGGCCGCCCTCGCCCCGGTTGAGCGCAAGGTAGACCACCCGTGCGTGATCGCCTCGCGCCAGCCGCGCGAGCAGGGCCGAGTCCTCGTCGTCGGGGTGAGCGCCTGTGTGCATGGCGCTCGCGGTCGTCTGCAGCCGCTGAAGCGATTGTCCCAGTCCGAGGGCCCCCAGGTCGTACGGGCTTCGCACCTGGGCGCGCGGCATCGCGCCGCCAAGCCCAAGCAAGGCGATTGCTGCGGCTGCGGCCGAGAGTAGTAGCGCCGACCGCCACCCGCGAAACATGCCTACCTGATCGTCCGGAAGAACGCGCGCACGTCGTCGACGAGGAGCACCGGCTCTTCGAGCGCGGCGAAGTGGCCGCCACGGGGCATCGGCGTCCAGCGCACGAGGTTGTAGCGCGCCTCCACCCATTTGCGGGGCGGCGTCGTGATCTCCTTCGGAAAGAGCGCACAGGCGGTGGGCACGGTCACGCGTCCCTGGACGCCGCCGGCTACGCGGTTCTCGTAGTAGATGCGCGTAGAGGAGGTGGCCGTCTGCGTCGCCCAGTAGATCATGACGTTGGTGAGCAGTTCGTCCTTGGTGAACTTCTTCTCGATGTCGCCGCCGCAGTCGCACCAGCTGCGGAACTTCTCGATGATCCACGCAGCCAGCCCGGCGGGCGAGTCGTTGAGACCGTAGCCGAGCGTCTGGGGCTTGGTTCCCTGGATCTGCTGGTACGCGCGTTCGTTCTCCATGTAGGCGTTGCGCTCCTGCATCAACTTCAGCTCGGCCGGAGGGACGCCCTCGTTCGGGTTCTCTCCGGGCGGAGCGGGGGCGGTGCAGAAGTTCAGGTGCAGCCCGGCGACATGCGACGGGTCCTTGAGCGCGATGAGACGGCTGATGATGCCGCCCCAGTCGCCGCCTTGCACGCCGTAGCGTGTGTAGCCGAGGCGTGCCATCAGCGTGGCGATGATCCCGGCCATGCGGTCCGGGCTGTAGCCGCGCGCGCCGGGCCGCTCAGAGAAGCCGAATCCCGGGAGCGAAATGGCGACAACGTGAAAGGCATCGGCCGCCTGGCCGCCGTGCCGCACCGGGTCGGTCAGCGGCCCGATGACCTTGGTGAACTCGAAGATCGAGCCGGGCCACCCGTGCGTCAGGGCCAGCGGCATGGCGCCCGGCACCGGCGAGCGCTGATGGACGAAGTGGATCTCGAGCCCGTCGATGTTGGTGGTGAACTGCGGCATCTGATTGAGCCGCCGTTCCTCCGCACGCCAGTCGTAGCGCGTCTGCCAGTAGGCGACGAGCTCCTTCATGTAGGCCAGGTTCGTGCCGTAGTCCCACCCCGAGTCCGCGATTTCGTCCGGGAAACGCGTCATCGCGAGGCGCGTCTTGAGATCGGTCAGCACCGCTTCGGGAACGCGGATGGTATAGGGCGTGATGGCCGGGCTTTGCATGGCAGCGTGCCGGTAAGCGCCAGCTCCGACGATCAGCACGAGTATCAGCGCCAGCGCTTGTTTCACCGTGTCTCCTCTGCCGAAGTGGTCGCGGTAGTATAGCGCTCCGGACCCGGCCTGGAGGTCGGAGCCTGGAGTCCGCAGACCGTATGGCCCTGACGGCAACCATCTTCAACTTCGACATCGACCTGGCGGACCACGACCGCGGGGTTTACGAAGCCCTGGCGCTGCGCGTCGCCCGGCATCCGTCGGAGTCCGAGGACTACCTGCTGACCCGAGTGCTGGCCTACGCCCTCGAGTACGGCGAGGGCATCGCCTTTTCGAAGGGCTTGTCCGAGCCCGACGAGCCGGCGATCACCATCCGGGACCTCACGGGGACGATCCACTCGTGGATCGAGATCGGCACGCCGGATGCCGACCGGCTGCACCGAGCATCGAAAGCTGCGGCCCGCGTTGCCGTGTACCCGCACAAGGACCCCACGCAGTTCTTGAGCCGCCTCGATGGTGCCCGGATCCATCGCGCCGAGACGATCGAAGTGCTGGCCATCGACCGGCGCCTGCTCGGCCTCATGACGTCCAGGCTGGATCGCCGAATGTCGTTCAGCCTCGGCGTGAGCGATCGTGAACTGTTCGTATCTTTAGGTGCCGACACGCTGACGGGGTCGGTCGAGCGGCTGCACCTGTGAACGTCGTCCTCCAGACCCTGCTTGCCCTTGCTGTAATTCTTGTGACCGCCCGTGCCGTCGGCCGGGTGTTTCGCGCCATCGGGCAGCCTGCCGTGATGGGCGAGGTCGTGGGCGGCCTGCTCCTTGGACCATCGGCGCTCGGCGGCCTTGCGCCGGAGCTGTCGGCATGGCTGCTGCCGACAGCCGTCGCGACCTTCCTCGGACTGCACGCACAGATCGGAATCGTCCTCTACATGTTCCTGGTCGGCCTGGAGCTCGATTTGCCGAAGGTCCGGGCACTCGGTCGTACGACAGTCGCGATTTCCGCCGCCGGCATCCTCGTACCGTTGCTGCTGGGCGTGGGGCTGGCGTTCTGGCTCTACCCGAGGGTGTCGTCCAGCGACGGTGCCGTTTACAGTGTTCGCCGCTTTCATCGGTACGTCGCTGGCGGTGACGGCGTTCCCCGTGCTGGCCCGCATCCTTACCGACTGGGGCATCGCCCGCACTCCCCTGGGCACGACGGCGCTCACGGCTGCCGCCGCTGGCGATGTCATCGCCTGGTGCCTCCTGGCCGTTGTGGTGGGAATGGCGCGTTCCGACATGACGGCAGGATTGCGGACGCTTGGACTCACGCTCGTCTTCGCGGCAGTGATGTTCCGTTTTGCTGGTCCGGCGGTGCGCGCGTGGGTGGAGCGGCTCGCTGGGCGCGCGACAGTTGGTGAAACGGCGATTTCCCGGGCCGACCTCGGCACCGTGCTGATTGCGGTGCTGCTTTGCGCGGCGACCACCGAAGTCATCGGCATCCACGGTCTCTTCGGGGCGTTCGTGCTTGGCACGCTCGTCCCGCACAAATCTCCGGTAGCCGTGGACCTCGACCGTCGATTTGGCGATCTCGTGGCCGTGCTGTTTCTCCCCGCATTCTTCGCGTTCACCGGGATGCGGACCGAAATCGGCCTTCTTGAAGGCGCGGCAGACTGGCTCATCTGCGCCGTCATCATCGCGGTGGCCTCGGCCGGCAAGATCGGCGGCACGATCGCCGGGGCGCGCTGGTCGGGCTTACAATGGCGCGACTCCGCGGCCCTCGGAGCGCTGATGAACACCAGGGGCCTCGTCGAACTCATCGTGCTGAACGTCGGGCTCGATCTCGGCATCATTTCACCGCGCCTGTTCACGATGCTCGTCATCATGGCGCTCACGACGACGTTGATGGCGGCACCCGACCTGCGGGTGCTGCTCGAGGACCGACCGTGAACATGAGAAGCACGCTGGCGGCAGGCAGCGGAGTCGCCCTGGCCGCCTTCATCGTCGTGTCGGCCCAGCAGCCCCAGGGCCAGGCGATCGTGTTCGAAGGTGCGCGCCTCATCAACGGGAAAGACGCGGTGGCACACGAGAACAGCGCTTTCGTGGTCTCCGGTGGCCGCTTCGTCGCCGTCGGCCAGAAGGGTGAAGTGGCCATGCCGGCGGGCGCAAGGCGCGTGGATCTGACGGGGAAGACCGTCATCCCGGCGCTCGTCAACGCCCATGTCCACCTCGGCTACGACCGTGGCCTGACGTACACGGTCGACAACTTCACGCGCGAGCATCTGCTCGACCAGCTTCAGCGATACGCGTACGCCGGGGTGGGAACGGTCACCTCGCTTGGTACCGATCCCAACCAGCTGCCGTTCGGACTTCGAGGACAGCAGGAGATGGGCGTTGTCGGCGGTGCCCTCATGTTGACCGCCGGACGAGGGTTCGCACCGCCGAACGCCGGCCCTGCGAACCAGGCGATGAAGCCGGCCGCGTACGGGATCACGACCGAAGCGGAGGCACGGGCCGGTGTGCTCGAGCAGGTAAAGCGTGGTGTCGACATCATCAAGATCTGGGTCGATGACCGCAACGGCACAGTCCCCAAGCTCTCCCCCGACCTGGTGCGCACCATCGTCCAGGAGGCACACCGTCACGCGACGCGCGTCATCGCGCACGTGTACTATCTGGCCGACGCAAAGGCACTCGTCGAGTTGGGGGTCGACGGCTTTGCACACCTGCCGCGCGATCTGCCGGTGGACGATGCGCTCGCGACGGCCATGAAAGCACGCGGCGCATTCGTGCTGCCCAACCTGGCCGTGAGCGAGAACGGCACGCACCTGACCCCGCCCTCCTGGCTCGATGATCCGCTGTTGAAGGACCTGGTCGGAACCCCTGAGCTCGAGCGCCTGCGCGCTTCCTACAGCCGTCGCACGAAAGAGGGCGTCGAGCGATCGGCGGCCATCTACAAGGGCATGCAACAGAGTGTGGCCCGACTGAAGGCGGCCGGCGTGTACCTCGGGTTCGGCAGCGATGCCGGTGCGGTGCAGGACCACTTTCACGCATTCACGGATCACCGCGAGCTCCAGTTGATGGTGGAAGCCGGGTTGACACCGATGGACGTCATCATCGCGGCCACCAGGAACTCCGCGACGATCCTCAGGCAGATGCGTCGGGGCGTGATCGAGCAGGACATGGTCGCGGACTTCGTCGTGCTGGATGCCAATCCGCTCGACAGCATCGCAAATACGAAGAGGATCGCGGACGTCTACCTTCGCGGCGCCGTTGTCGACCGCGCCGCCTTGCGGAAGGCATGGGCCGGACAACCTGGAGGGCAGAAATGACATCAGCATCGGCGATGGCGGCCACTGTGGCTCTGGCACTGGGATCGCTGGCGGTCTTCGCTCAGGGCTCCGCGGCGCAGGGCTCCGCGCCCGTGACCGGAACCGTGGATTCGCACGTGGCCGCCGCCAAGGCGGCCGCCGGGCAGGACCATGCACCACTGTTCGACACGCTCTGCTCGGCAACGGCGCTTCGGCCGCCGGCGCCGGCACCGCCGGCGGCAGCAGGTGCGGCCAGGGGAGCAGCGCCCGCGGGGCCGCGCCCGGCCCCTCCTCGCTCCGAGTGGTACGCCGAGCCGGTCAAGGTATTCGACAACCTGTACTTCGTCGGGCAGACGGAGTACTCGGTCTGGGCCGTCACGACGTCGGCCGGGATCATCGTGATCGATGCGATCTTCGATTATTCGGTGGAGGCCGAGGTGGCGGAGGGGTTGAAGAAGCTCGGCCTCGATCCGACAACCATCCGGTACGCGATCATCAGCCACGGCCACGGGGATCACCACGGCGGGGCCAAGTTCCTGCAAGAGAAATACGGCACCCGGATCATCATGGGCGCTCCCGACTGGGACCTGGTCGAGCGCGGAGCCGCGCGCACGCCCGCGCCCAAGCGCGACATCGTCGCCACCGACGGCCAGAAACTGACGCTCGGAGACACCACGCTGACGCTGTATCTGACGCCGGGGCACACACCCGGGACGATCTCGACCCTGGTGCCGGTCAAGGACGGAGGCCGCCCGCATCTCGCGGCGGCGTGGGGCGGCACCGCCTTCAACTTCCCGAAGACAGCCGACAACTTCCGGATCTACTTCAACTCCGCAGACCGGTTCCGCGACATCGTCACCAAGGCCGGCGCAGACGTGATCATCGCCAATCACACGAGGTTCGACGGCACCCCGAAGAAGGTCGCGGCGCTCGCCGCGCGAAAGCCCGGCCAGCCGCATCCCTACGTCATCGGCAAGACGGCCGTCTCGAACTACCTCACCGTGGCAGGGGAGTGCGCTCGAGCGGCGTTTCTCAGCCTTCCGTAGGGAACAGAGAACAGAGAACTGGGAACAGGGATCGGGGATCGGAGATCGGAGAGCTGGATGAGCGGACGATACGAGGAAGTTTACGCGCGGTCAATCCGTGATCCGGAAGGCTTCTGGGCCGAGGCTGCCGAGGGGATCTCCTGGGAGCGGCGTTGGGACACGGTGTGCGACCAGACGCGCGCGCCGTTCATCCGCTGGTTTCCAGGCGCGATCCTGAACACCTGCTACAACGCCGTCGATCGCCATATCGAGCGCGGGCGCGGCAAGCAGCGTGCTCTCATTCACGACAGCCCCGTGACCGGCACCGTTCAGTCCTTCACCTTCGTCGAGTTGCGCGACCGTGTGGCGGAACTCGCCGGTGCACTTCGGTCGCTGGGGGTTAACAAGGGCGACCGGGTTCTCATCTACATGCCGGCGGTCCCGGAAGCGGTCTTCGCCATGCTCGCGTGCGCCAGGCTCGGTGCGGTGCACTCAGTGGTCTTCGGCGGCTTCGCGCCGAAGGAACTGGCCACGCGGATCGACGATGCCCGGCCGGTGGTGATCCTGTCGGCCTCGTGCGGCATCGAGGGCACGAGGGTCATCCCATACAAGCCGCTGCTCGATCAGGCGATCGATCTGGCGGCGCACAAACCGTCATCGACGCTCGTTCTGCAGCGGCCGCAAGCCGAGGCGGCTCTCGTTCCCGGACGCGATCACGATTGGCAATCCAGGGTCACCGGCGCCGTACCCGCGGACTGTGTACCGGTGGCCGCCACCGATCCGCTCTACATCCTCTACACGTCCGGCACGACCGGGGTGCCGAAGGGCGTGGTGCGCGATAACGGCGGCCACGCTGTCGCGCTGCAGTGGAGCATGTCGAACGTCTTTGCAACCGGACCAGGGCGAGGTGTTCTGGGCGGCTTCCGACATCGGCTGGACCGTGGGGCATTCCTACATCGTGTATGCGCCCCTGCTTCACGGGTGCACCACCGTTCTCTACGAGGGCAAGCCCGTCGGCACACCCGATCCGGGAGCGTTCTGGCGCGTCTGCGCGCAGCACGGCGTGAGCGTGCTGTTCACCGCTCCCACGGCCTTTCGCGCGATCAAGCGGGAGGATCCCGAAGGGCGCCTTCATGGCGGCCCACGATCTGTCGCGATTCCGCCTGCTGTTTCTCGCGGGGGAACGCTGCGATCCCGACACGCTCGATCTGGGCGCAGGACCGCCTGGGCGTGCCGGTCATCGACCACTGGTGGCAGACCGAGCTTGGCTGGCCCGCGCTCGCCAATTGCGTCGGCCTCGGCCTTCAGCCGATCAAGCCCGGCTCACCGACGCGCCCGGTTCCGGGGTTCGACATTCGCGTGATCGCCGAGGACGGCACGGAGATGACCGCAGGCGAGATCGGCAAGATCGTCGTCAAACTGCCGCTGCCGCCCGGCGGTCTGCCAACGCTCTGGAACAATGACGACGGGTTCGTGCGGTCGTACTTGTCACAGCACCCCGGGTATTACCTCACTGGTGACGCCGGCTATGTGGATGCGGACGGGTACTTCTACGTGATGAGCCGCGTGGACGACATCATCAACGTGGCAGGGCACCGGCTCTCCACCGGGGCCATCGAGGAGGTGCTCGCCAGCCATCCCGACGTCGCCGAGTGTGCGGTGATCGGCGCAGCGGACGAGCTCAAGGGTGAGGTGCCGGTGGGCCTGGTGGTCCTCAAGGCCGGCGTGACCACAGCGCCAGACGTTGTCGTTGACGAGTTGGTGGCCAATGTCCGGTCCACCATCGGCGCCTTCGCGTGCTTTCGCTCGGCCGTAGTCGTCAAGGGTCTGCCCAAGACACGTTCGGGCAAGATCCTGCGCGGCACGATGAAGCGCATTGCCGACGGCGTTGAATACACGCTGCCCGCCACAATCGATGATCCTGCTGTGCTGACTGAGATCGGCGAGCGCATGAAGACGATCGGCTATGCGGGCGCTCGATGTATCCGGCGACCGTTGATCTGCATCTCCCACCGCCGCTCCTGTTTTGTAGGCAGGATCGGACCATTCGCCTGTAGAATCCTGCCCCGGGAGGGTTTCAATGGCCGACCGGTTTTCTGGTCCCTCGACGGTTGTCGCGGCGTTGGCATTTGCGGCGCTTCCCGCCGCCTGGATGTCGCTGACGGCCCAGGCGCCTGCCGCTGCGCTGACGCTCAGTGTCGCGTCCGGACGCGCGGACATGGTGACGGGCGGCGACGCGCTCGTGCGGATTGCCGGAGGGCGCGGGACCTGGAACCAGGACGCGTTCACCGTGAACGGCACGGCCGCGACGGTCAAACAGTTCCATCGCGACGGCCAGGCCGGGCCTGGCGCTCATCACGGGCCTGCCGCTCGGAAAGAGCACGCTCGAAGCGCGAAGTGGAGAAGCGCGGGCGAGCCTCGAGATGACCAACTATCCGATCACGGGTCCGGTCTTCTCGGGACCGCACCAGAAGCCGTTCGTGTGTCAGACGGAGGTCTGGGACCTCGGCGCTCCGCTCGACGAGAATTGCTCGGCGGCGACCAAGCGTCACCTGGATGTACAAGTCCACGGCGCCGGTCGAGGGCAGAGGCGCTTCGGCGTTCAAGCCGCTGCCGGCCAACGGCCCTCGTCCCGCTGACCTGGCGGAAGCCATGGTGAACGGGCGACGGGTGCCTTACATCGTCCGGCTCGAGACCGGAACGATCAACCGGGCCGTTTACCAGATCGCCCTGCTGCTCGATCCCGCGACGGCCGCCCCGCCGACGCTGGCTTCTCCTGCATGGAACGGACGCTTGATCTATACCTTCGGCGGCGGCTGCATGGCTGGCTACCAGCAGGGCGACGACTCGGGCGGTGTCCTGAACGACCTGCACCTGTCGGCGGGCTACGCCGTCGCGTCCTCATCACTTAACGCCTTCAACAACAACTGCAACGGCGTGCTGTCGGCCGAAACGATGATGATGGTCAAGGAGCGCTTCATCGAGACGGTCGGCGTGCCGAAGCACACGATCGGATGGGGCGGCTCGGGCGGCGCCATGGCGCAGTACGTGATCGCGCAGAACTATCCGGGGCTGCTGAATGGCATCATCCCGTCGGCCACGTTCCCCGACGCCACCACGTACTTCATCGAGAGCGAAGACTGCCGGATGGTGCTACGGCCGTACCTGAACAAGACCAGTCTCTCCGAAGAGCAGAAGCGGGCGATCGGCGGCTTCTCGACGTGGGGCACGTGCGATCGGTCGTACGCCAACCGTCCTGGCCGCGTGAACCCCGTGGATTGCGACGCCGCCATTCCGCAGGCGCTGCGCTATCACCCCGTCACAAACCCCAAGGGGGCGCGGTGCTCGATCTACGACGGCATGGTCACGATCTTCGGGCGCGACCCGAAGACCGGGTTTGCGCGCAGCCCGCACGACAACGTCGGCGTGCAGTACGGCCTTGGCGCGCTCAACGCGGGCGTGATCAGCAAAGAGGTATTTCTCGACCTCAATGAAAAGGTCGGCGGGTTCGACATCGACGCACAGCCGCAACCGGCGAGAACGGTCGGCAATGCCGACGCGATCCGGATCGCGTTCGAGTCGGGCATGACCAACTCTGGCGCCGGAGGGCTGCGCGAGGTGCCCATCATCGATGCGCGCAGCTACACCGATCCGACGGGTGACTTCCACGAGAGCTACCACTCGTTCAAGGCGCGGGCGCGGTTGGTCAAGGCCAACGGCCATGCCAACAACCAGGTGATCCTGCGGGCGCAGGGTCCGAGCTTCACGAAGATTCAGGGTGAGTACCTCGCGCAGATGGACCGATGGCTCGACGCCATCGCGGCCGACACGTCGGCCGCGCCGCTCCCGGAAAAGGTCGTGCGCGCGAAGCCTGCCGATCTGGTGGATGCCTGCTGGACCAACGAAGGGCAGAAGATTGCCGAGCCGGCGGTCTATGGCCAGGCCGGCAAGTGCAACAGCCTCTTCCCGCCGGGCTCGGCGCCGCGGCTCCAGGCTGGTGCGCCGCTGGCCGACGATGTGTGGAAGTGCGCGTTGAAGCCGATCGACGCGAAGGACTACAAGGTCGCCTTCACGGATGCGGAGAAGACGAGGCTGCAGGCGATCTTTCCGTCAGGGGTGTGCGACTGGACCAGGCCGGGCCTGCACGAAAAACCGCTGAAGGGCACCTGGCAGCGATACTGATCGATGCCGGATCCGAAAGGACCCGGCCTGCGAGACAACGTAGGGCGGGTCCTTTGGACCCGCCGAAGAATGGCGAATCGCCGGGTCCTTTCGGACCCGGAGACACGTAGAGCGGGTCCTTTCAAGGAGTCGATGGTGCGAACACGAACGATGCGAAGGGCGCTTGTCGCCGTTGTGATGGTCGGCGGCGCGTTGGCCGCCGGTGTCTGGTCGAACGAACTCGCCGTACAAGCGCAGTCGTCACCGGTCAGGTTTGCGACCCATGTCATCGGGGGCGACGTCGCGGGTGGCTACCAGGTCACCGCGGCGGATCTCAACAAGGACGGCAAGGTCGATCTGATCGGCCTCGGACTGTCGCGGGCCGGCGACCTTGCCTGGTTCGAGAACCCCACGTGGACCCGCCATGTGATGGCCACGGGCATCGTCAACATGATCAACCTGGCGCCGCATGACGTCGACGGCGACGGGATCCCCGAGATCGGCATCGCGCACGGCTTTGCGACGTCCATCGCCAATAGCCCTGGCGGCGTCAGCATCCTGACGCACGGTCCGAACGTCACCGAGCCGTGGATCCGGAAGGATATCGACGCGCTGCCGACCGCGCATCGCATTCGCTGGGTCAACGCCGACGGACAAAAGAAGTGGGTGCTGGTCAACGCGCCCCTGATCGGACCGACGGCCAAGGCCACCGATGATCACGCGAAGAACGCCATCGTCTACTACGAGGCGCCGGACTGGAAGCGGCAGTCCATGACCGAAGACGAGGAGGGTGTCGTGCACGGCATCCTGCCGACCTCGCAGGCGCCCTTCGGCGCGCGCGGGGCCGAGAGCCTCCTGTCGGCCAGCTTTCTCGGCATCTTTCAACATCGGTGGGAGAGCGGGAAGTGGGTCCGCACGCGCGTCACGGCTGGAAGTCCGGCCGCCTGGCCGAAGAGCGGGTCGAGCGATATCGCCGTCGGGCGCCATGGCAACGCGAACGTGATGTCGGCCATCGAACCCTGGCACGGGAACGAGGTCGTGCTGTATCGACAGGACGGCTCGTCGTGGGTCAGGCAGTTGCTCGACGATCAGATCACCGATGGCCATGCGCTCGCCATGGCGGACTTTGCCGGCGATGGCCGTTCGGCCATCGTGGCCGGGGAACGAGGCGGCAAGCGCAGTGTCTACCTGTACTGGCCGCCGGCAAAGCTTGGAGAGCCGTGGACCAAGGAAGTCCTGGACGGCGCCATGAACGCCTCCGGATGCGTGACGGCGGATCTCAACGGCGACAAGCGGCCGGACATCGCCTGCGTCGCTGGAGGGACAACCGGGGTGAAATGGTACAAGAACCTCGGTAAGTAGTCTCGGACACGCAAAGGGAACTGATGGCCACCTGCCCGCGGTGCTTCGGCCCGCTCACCGACGACCATCGATGCCCGCGGAACTGGGTCAGGCGGCTCGGCGACAGCCTGGTCACTGTCCTTGTCGGCGCTATCGTGGGCATCGTGGCGTCGTTTGCGATCGAGGAGCAGCCGAGCAGCGCGCTCGTGCTTGCGGCGGCCGCGCTCGGCGCGGTGCTCGCGAATGCCTTCCGCCAGGCCGTCGGGCCCCGGTTGTAGGCTTAGGCTCAGGGCTCATGGCTTACGGCGGCGACGAACACCAGCTGTGGACTGTGGATGCGGTGACCTGCGTGATGATCTCGTGCTGCGCGGGCGCCGAGCTTCAGATCCGCCGGGGTGACGAGGTGCTGCTTCGCGAGCTGTACCCCACCAAGTCCGACCTGTACGATCGAGCCCGCGAGCTGAAGAAGGTCCAGCTCAACCCCACCACTCCCTGAAGCCTGAAGCCCAGGGCCTGAAGCCCCAGGAGCCTGAAGCCTGGAGCCCGAAGCCTTTCTACTGCGGCAGCCTCAGAAGCGCGACGCACCCCGTGCCATCAGCGCGGTTCTCGAGGGTGAGCGTGCCCCCGTGGGTCTCGGCGATCTGGCGGCTGAGGACCAGGCCGATGCCCGTGCCTCCGGGCTTGGTCGTGTAGAAGGGGACGAAAAGATTCGACGCGTTGGTCAGACCCGCGCCTTCGTCCTCGACGTAGATGAGGACCGCGCTCCGCCTCGAGGCGCCAGCCGGCCCGCACACCCCCGCCGGTTTCGAGCGCGGCATCGACCGCGTTGCGGATGATGTTGATCAGGAGCTGCTCGATCTGGACCGGATCGACGGGCACGGCAATGGCGGGTCCCGGATCGACCGCCACGGCGAGACGGCGTTCGAGCCCGGCGCTCCGCCGCACGAGGTCGCCCACGTCGACGCTGGTCGATCTGCGGCGACGGCAGCTTCGCCAGCTGCGAGTAGGCGGTGGTGAAACGGCTCAGGGCGTCGGAGCGGGAGGCGATGACCGCCAGACCACGCCGCATGTCGTCCTGGTTCTCGGTCAGCAGCGCGTCGCCGCCGACGAGCGCCTGGAGGCTCCCGGCAATCGACTTGATCGGCGCGAGCGAGTTGTTGATTTCGTGCCCGATGACCCGGATGAGGCGCTGCCAGGCCTGGCGTTCTTCGTCGCGAAGCGGCCGGCTCACGTCGGTGAGCACGATGAGCTGGTGCGGACGTCCCTCCTGCCGAAACGTCGTCCGCCGAACCTCCCACCGGCCGGAGCCGCCCGGGAACGCGACGTTCTCGATGCGTGGCGTCGGACCCTCGAGACAACGCTGGAGCCCGATCTGGTCGGCCGTGCGATCGAGCAGACGATCGGCCGGTACACCAAGCAGCCGTTCACCCGCGCGGTTGACGAGCCGAAGCGATCCTCCGGCGTCGAATGTGAAGACCGCCACATCGATCTCGAGCATGACGGTCCGCAGGAGCGCTCCTGCTTCGATGGCGCCGAGGCGTTGATCGTGGAGTGTCGCGGCCAGGTCGTTGACCTCGGTCATGACGGCGGCCAGCGGATCGCGCTCTCTCGCGGCCGGTCCCGACGCGCTCCTCGGGCGGATCGAGAAATCGCGCTCTCGCACCGCGGCCAGCAGATTGGCCAGCGTCTGCAGCGGCACGGAGACACGGTGCCGCACGAGCAGGGAACCGCCAATCCACGCGGCGACCACCAGGATGCCGACGGTCCACTGAACGCGGCCTGGTTCGTCCGCGTACCAGAGCATCACGAGCAACGCAGCCACACCGGGGAAGCCGGCGGCCAGCGCCAGCCACAGGATGCGGTGATCGAACCTCATGCATCGCAAATCGCAGATGGCACAACGCAAATATCAAGGGCGCCCGTGGCGATTCCCGATTTGCGATGTTCTGCGATCACAGTTTGTGGTGCTGGAGCCGGCGGTAGAGGGCACTGCGGCTGAGCCCGAGACCGCGGGCGGCCTGGCTCACGTTGCCGTTGAAGCGCTCCATGGCCTTCTTGATCAGGAAGAGCTCCACTTCATCGAGGCTCATGTCGTCGAGTCGTGACAAGCCGTCCCGTCCTCCACGCAGGCCCAGGTCGGTCGCCCGAATCGTCGGCAGCTCGGCCAGCAGCACACCGCGCTCGACCGCGTGATCGAGCTCGCGAACATTGCCGGGCCAGGGATGGTCCGTGAGCGCGTTGAGGGCGGCGGGATCGAACCCGGTGAGCGGCTTCCGGTAGCGCCGGGCATGAATCTGCAGGAAGTGCCGCGCGAGCGCCGGGATGTCCTCGCGGCGATCTCGCAGCGGCGGCAACGGAATCTCGATCGTGTTCAATCGGAACAGCAGGTCCTGCCTGAAGCGCCCCGCGCGCACCTCTTCGGGCAGATCGGCATTGGTCGCCGAGAGGATCCGCACGTTGACACGCCGCGTGCGCGACGAGCCCACGCGCTCGAACTCGCCCGTTTCGAGCACGCGCAGCAGCTTCGGCTGCAGGACCAGGGGCACGCTCGCGATCTCATCGAGGAAGAGGGTGCCTTCATCCGCGAGCTCGAAGCGGCCGACGCGGTCGGCGCGCGCGTCGGTGAAGGCGCCCTTCACATGGCCGAAGAGCTCGCTCTCGAAGACGCCGTCGGGCAGGCCCGCCGCGTTCACGGTGAGCAGCGGCCGCGTGCTCCGCGGCGACTCGGCGTGCAGCATCTGCGCGATGAGGCTCTTGCCGGTGCCGTTCTCGCCCGTGATGAGCACGTTGGCGCCCGAAGGTCCGACCCGGCGGACGATGTCCAGGACGGCGCCCATGGCCGGCGCGCCGGCGATGAGCAGGGGAGGCGCCTCGGGCCTCAGGGCCCGGCGCTCGCTCTCGAGGCGCTCGGTCCTCCGCAGCGCGCGCGACAGCTCGACCTGTGTGCGAAGCACCGCGAGGAGGCGCGCATTGTCCCAGGGCTTCTGGACGAAATCCCTGGCGCCGCGCCGCATCGCCTCGACGGCCAGGTCCACGCTCCCCCAGGCCGTCATCACCACGACGGGCAGCGAGTGTTCGCGCTGCTGGATCTCGGTGATGAGGTCCAGGCCTTCGCGCCCGGACGTCGTGTCGCGTGCGTAGTTGAGGTCCATCAACACCGCGTCGAAGTCCCTGGATTCGACGGCGTCCAGAATCGCCGTCGGGGAACCGGCCGACTCGATGCGGTAGCCCTCGGTCTTGAGCAGGAGCCGCAAGGCCTCGAGCACGTCAGGTTGATCGTCAGCGATGAGTACGGATGCGTCTGCCGGCATGGGCGTACGGCCGTGAAATTGTCAGCGAGCGGCCGCGAGGGGTTCGCCGCCGACTACCCAGCCATCGCGCAGCTCGACGACCCGGGTCCCGTACGACGCGTTGACCTCGGAGTGCGTGACCTGAATGATGGTCGTGCCCGCTTCGTTCAGCGAGCGGAAGAGCTCCATGATTTCCTTGCCTTGGGCCGAGTGCAGGTTGCCGGTCGGCTCGTCGGCCAGGAGCACCTGCGGGTTGGCGATAACAGCGCGCGCGACGCCCACCAGCTGCTGCTGGCCGCCCGAGAGCTGGCTGGGATAGAGATCCTTCTTGCCGACGATCTGAAACCGGTCCAGGACGTCGGCCACCATGCTCTGGCGATCTTTCCGGCTGACGTTCCGGTACGAGAGCGGAATCTCGAGGTTCTCGTAGACCGTGAGGTTGTCGAGCAGGTGGTAGCTCTGGAAGACGAAGCCGATGTGCGCCTTGTGCAGCTCGGCGCGCTCCTTCTGGGCGAGACTGTGCACGGGCTTGTCGAGGAAGTAGTACTCGCCCGACCACGCGCTGTCGTGCATGCCGATGATGTGGAGCAGCGTCGACTTTCCCGCGCCGGAAGGCCCCATGATCGACACGAACTCGCCGGCCTTGATGTCCAGGTTCATCCGCCGCAGCACGTAGCTCCGCGACAGGCCAACCGGATAGGACTTCTCGACATTACGCAGGGAAATGAGCATCAGACTCCGGGCTTCGGGCTTCAGGCTTCAGAAAGAGGCTTACGGCTCAGGGCTCAGGGCCCACGAAACAGGCTCATGGCTACGACTCAGGGCTCAGGCAGTCGAACCCGGAACTGAGAACGCCGCACCTTGAACACCACCTTGAACGTTGAACCTTGAACTTTGAACCTTGAACTTTGAGCCGTGGGGTTCTTACGACTCCATCCCCGCCATCGCCACATGTTCCTCGACCACTCGGCCGTCGAAGAGGTGGATGCTGCGATCGGCGTTGCGGGCGTAGCGCGGATCGTGGGTGACCATGCAGATGGTGGCGCCCGCGTTGTGCAGCTCCTTCAGCAGATCCATCACCGCCTCGCCGCTCTTCGAGTCGAGGTTGCCGGTGGGCTCGTCGGCCAGCAGGATGAGCGGCTCGCCGGCCACGGCGCGTGCGACGGCCACGCGCTGCTGCTGACCGCCCGACAGCTGGCTGGGGAGGTGCTTCGCGCGGTGGGCCATGCCCACGCGCTCGAGCGCTGCCTCGACCCGCTGCTTCCGCTCGGCGGCTTTCATCCCGCGATAGGTCAGCGGAAGCTCCACGTTCTCGAAAACCGTGAGGTCGCCAATCAGGTTGAAGCTCTGGAAGATGAACCCGATCTCCCGATTGCGGACGCGTGCGCGCTCCGAAGCAGGGAGATCCGCGACCGGGCGGCTGTTGAGCAGGTACTGGCCGGCGCTGGGCGAGTCGAGCAGGCCGAGAATCGACAGCAGCGTCGACTTGCCGCATCCCGACGGCCCGGCGATCGAGACGTACTCGCCCTTGGCGATTTCCATGTGGATGCCCGCGAGGGCGTGGGTTTCGACCTCGTCGGTCAGAAACACCTTGGTGACGCCGTCGAGCTTCAGGAGCGGTTCGGTCTGGCCCATCTCGCTAGCCTCCATTCACGCCAGCGCCTCAGCGCAGGCTCACACGGTCGAAGGCGTCCCACGCGGACATGTCCGACAGGATGACGCGATCGCCCACCTTCAGCCCTTCCACGACTTCCACGGTGTTCACCGAGCTGCGTCCGAGCTTGACCTGGACGCGGCTCGCCGATGTCGAATCGTTCTCGTCGACCTTGAACATGCTGACGACGCTCTGTTCCTGGCCGAACGCCGGACGCCCCATGAAGAGCACGTCGTCGAGCCGCTCCAGCTCGATGGTGCCGTCGACGCTCAAGTCGGGCACCGCGCCGCGCGGCAGCTCGCCTTCGAGCGAGACGTCGACCGTGCGGGTGCCGTTCTGCACCGAGGGATCGATGCGTGCGACGCGGCCGCTCACGAAGCCGTTGCGCGTGTCGACCTCCGCCTTCTGGCCGATCTGGATGTCCTTCGCCTGCGTTTCCGCGATCTTGATTTCCGCCTTCAGCCGCCCGGGGTTGGCGACGCGGGCCAGGTTGGTTCCCGGCGCCACCTGCTGGCCGACTTCGACGGGCACCAGCTGCAGCATGCCGCTCAGGCCGGCGCGCACGCGCAGTTCGTCCTGCTGCTGCTTCTTCAACTGGAGCACCGCGCGCGCCTGGTCGACGCTCGACTGCTGAACGGCGAGCTGCGCCCGGCTCGCCTCGGCCCGGCTGGCGAGCTGTTCCTGCGCGATCTCGTTCCTGATGGCGAGCTGCTCGGCGTCAACCTGCGACTGCCGGACCACGAGGTCCGCGACGAGCTGGTCTTTCGCGAGCGCCTCGTTCATCTCCGCCTGCATCTTGGCCTTGTTGTAGTCGGCCGCGATGTTGGCGGCCGACGCCCGCTGCTTCAGCAGGTCGTTCTGCATCTGCACCCGGAGGTTCGCCAGCGACGCCTCGGCGGACAGCAGCTTGAGCTGGGCGTCCTGCACTTCCTGTTCGAGCTGCGGGTTGGTCAGCTCGAGAATCACGCTGTCGCCTGCACCGTGGTGCCCGGCCTGCAGGATGATCCGTTCCACGCGCCCCTGCGTCGTGGCCGGAATCCAGCGGATGTCCTCGGGCACGAGCGTGCCCAGCCCGCGCACCTGGCGGACCATCGGGCCGCGCTTGACCGTGTCGGGCCAGAGCGTGGCGGCTTCGACAGTGGGCGCCGCCGGCTGGAGCTGCGAGAGGCCGAAGGTCACCCCTCCGACCACGAGGACGGCGATTGCCCCGTAGATAACGCGCTTGATTCGCTTCTGCTTCAGATTGGACGGACGGGCGATATCCATGGCCTTGTTTCAGAACGCTTAGACGGTCGATTTCCGATTTCGGATCGGCTCACACTAGCGCAATCCGTGCGCCACCCGCACGGAAATCTCTAAGTGATTGCGGAAACACCGGTTACTAGATAAAGGCTGACCTTGTGAACGACCTCGACCGTTCGTCTGTGGGACGACCGAATCCCAGAAGCGGACGGACGGGCGGTGGCTGAAGACCCCTCTGCGCCGATAATTGCTATGGAATCTCCATGGTCATCGTGCCCCAGAAGACTGTCATGCCCAACCCACCGGATTTCTCGGAGGATCGGAGCCGCATGCAGGTCGAGGGTGCACGCATCGGTATCTTTGCCTGCCGGCCTGACGGATTCCTGACGGCATGTAATCCCGCCTTTGCACGTGCGCTCGGTTTCGGGTCGGTGGACGAGGCCCTTGCGGCGGACCTCCCGGCTCTGCACGACGTCGGCGCCGACCGTGATGCCTTCATGAGCCGCGTGCGTAGCGAGGGGGCCGTGGAACGGGCGCGACTCCCGCTGCGGCGCCGCGATGGCGGCTTCATCCATGCGATGTCGTCGGTCACCGGGGTCTTCGAGGCCGGTGCGCTGATCGAAGTTCATGGATTCGTCCTGGACCTTCGCGCGACCAGCGAGACCATCGGGCGGCTGGCGGGCGGGATCGCGCACGACTTCAACAACCTGCTGACCGCAATCCTCGGCTACACGGAGTTGCTGCTCAGCACGAAGCCTGAAGGACATCCCGATCGCGCCGACCTCGGAGAGATTCAGAGGGCGGGCCAGCGCGCGGCGGCATTGACGCAACAGCTGCTGGCGTACGGCCGCAAGCAGGTCCTCCTGCCCAAGGAGGTCGACCTGAACCGCGCTGTCCAGGAGATGACGCCGATGCTGGCTCGCGCGCTGCGCGAGGATGTCCGCCTGGTGTGCCGTGTCGCCGAGGAGCCGGCCATCGTGCGGATCGACCCGGCGCAGTTCGAGCAGGTGATGCTGAACCTCGTGCTGAACGCCCGCGACGCGATGCCGGAGGGCGGCGATGTTCGCATCGAGGTCTCCCGTGTCGCCCTCGGCGCACTGGCGCTGCCGGCCGATTACGCGAGCCGCCCGTCGGCCTTCGTGCGGCTCCAGGTCGCCGACAACGGCGTCGGTATCCCGCCGGAAGCCCAGGCGCACCTGTTCGAGCCGTTCTTCACGACGAAGGATGTCGGCGGGGGCCGTGGGCTTGGACTGGCGTCGGCGCACGGCATCGTGCGGCAGAGCGGCGGCTTCATCAGCGTGGCGAGCGAGCCTGGCCGGGGCTCGACCTTCTCGATCCACTTTCCGGCAGCAGGGGCTCAGACCACGGCGCCTCTCGTTTCGCAGCCTGCCGCCGCGACAGCCGCCAGCCGCGGGACCATCCTGCTGGTCGAAGACGAGGACGCGGTGCGGGTCATCGTCAGCGCGGCGCTTCGGCGGCACGGGTTCAAGGTGCTAGAGGCCGCGACACCGCTTGGGGCCTGTGATGTATTCGACGGTCATGCCAACGACATCGCGCTCCTGCTGACTGACGTGGTCATGCCGGAGATGAACGGTCCGGCCCTCGCCAGGCGTCTCACCGCTGCGCGCCCGTCGCTCCGGGTGCTCTTCATTTCCGGTTATGCGGACGTGGCCCCTGCTGATGGGACCGATCCAAATGTCAGTTTTCTCAGCAAACCGTTCGAAGCGTCCAAGCTTGTCAGTCGCGTGTCGGAGTTGCTGGCCGCGTCGGGGCCAACGCGGTAAAGTTGGAGTTCGAGAGTGGCAGTCGAGAATGCCGGAACCGGCGAGGAGAAACCCGAGGCTTCGGACGCGCCCGCGTCAGCCGAGGCGCGCACAGGCTCCGTCATGGAATCGATCAAACGCTACGCATCCAGGTTCAAGACCGTCCCGAAGCGGCCGCTGCGCGTCCTGATCGTGGACGACGAGGAACCGGTGCGGAAGTTTGTCCAGCGCGTGATGACCGAAGCCGGCTACGAGACGGCCACCGCGTCGGATGGCCCGGAAGCGCTCGAAGCGGCTGCCGCGTTCGAACCGGTCGACGTGCTCGTGACCGACGTGATGATGCCGAAGATGGCCGGCGACGAACTGGCGCGGCGCTTCCGGCAGAACGAGCCCGGACTCAAAGTCCTCTACCTGACAGGCTTCAGCGACCGGTTGTTCAAGGAGAAGGTGACGCTCTGGGAAGACGAGGCGTTCCTCGACAAGCCCTGCAGCGTGAAGGGCCTCGTGCAGGCCGTGTCGCTGCTCGTGTCGGGAAAGATCGACTAACCGCCGGTTAGCCGCCGCGCGTGTGCATTTCGAGGTGGGGGTCCTGCTTGAGGGCGCGCACCGGCACGAAAGCCCGGCGATCCCCCAACGCGAGCCGATCCTCCGCGCCGCGGTCCGCGCGGCCCTGCCACGCGGCGCTCACCAGTTCGGCGATCGCGGACGGCGTGGCGCCGGCCCGAAGCGCGGCCCTGAGATCAATTCCGCGCGCGGCATACAAGCACAGGTACCAGAGGCCGTCGGCCGTGAGCCGGCTCCGATCGCAGGTCTTGCAGAAGGGCTCGGTGGTGGACGAGATGATGCCGAAGGTCGTGCCGTCGGGGAGCGCGAAACGGTCCGCCGGCGCCGACGATGCCTCGCCGATCGGCTGAACCTCGCCGAAATGCGCCGACAGCCGCGCGAGGATCTCTTGCCGCGAGACGACGCGCCCCGGCGCCCATTTCGTCGCGCCGCCCACGTCCATGTATTCGATGAACCGCACTTCGGCCTGCAGTGGCTTGCCGAACTCGATCAGATCCACGAGCTCGTCGTCGTTGACGCCGCCGATGACCACCGTGTCGATCTTGAAGGCGCCGAAGACGCGATGCGCCGCGGCCATCCCTTCGAGGACGCGAGCGAGCTCGTCGAAGCGGGCGAGGGCCTTGAACCGGTCGCGGCGGAGCGTATCGAGGCTCACCGTGATTCGGCGGAGCCCGGCCTGCCGCAGCCCGTCGATCTGGTCGGCCAGCAGGATGCCGTTCGTCGTGAGCGCAAGGTCGTTCAGGCCCGGCTTGGCGGCGAGCAGCTTGACCAGCACGTCGAGGTCGCGGCGAAGCAGCGGTTCGCCGCCTGTCAACCTGAGACGGTCGACGCCCAGGCCGATGAAAACGTCCACGAGGGCGCTGATTTCCTCGAAGTGCAGCACGTCCTCGCGGGGCAGCCACACGTAGTCCTCCTCCGGCATGCAGTATTCGCAGCGGAGGTTGCAGCGGTCGGTGACCGACAGCCGCAGGTTCTTCAGCGGACGGCCGAGCTGATCAAGCACTAGGAGCAATCTAGCATGCCGGCGGCTCGGGCGTCTGGCCCATATAATCGTGGGACCGTATGAAGCGAATCCTGGTCACAAACGACGATGGGTATCGATCCGAGGGCATCCGGGTGCTGGCCGAAGCGCTCGGCTCGCTGGGCGAAGTCACTATCGTGGCGCCGATGGAAGAGGCGAGCGCCATCGGGCACGCGCTGACGCTCAGGCGGCCCCTGAGGCTCGAAGCGATGGGTGCGCCGGGCGACCGCGTGTTCGCTGTGGACGGGACGCCGACCGATTGCGTCAACATCGCCGTCACACAGGTCTTCAAGGGGCTGCCGGACCTGGTCGCCTCGGGCATCAACAAGGGCTACAACCTGGGCGACGATGTGACGTATTCGGGGACCGTGGCCGGCGCGCTCGAGGCGGCGCTGCTCGGTGTGCCGGCCCTGGCTGTCTCGCTCCGGGCGACGCGAGGCACCTACGACTTCAGCTACGCCGCGCAGGCCGCCGCCGCAGTGGCCGGAGGGGTGCTGCGGGGAGTGTTTGCGCCGCGCGTCTTCCTCAACGTCAACGTGCCGAAGGGGAGACCCAAGGGCTACCGGGCCACGGTGCAGGCCGGGCGCAACCACGTCACCTCGGTGGCTGAACGGCAGGACCCGAAGGGACGGTCGTACTTCTGGGTCGAGGAGGGGCAGAGCGACTGGCACCCCCACGATCGCTCCGACTACCAGGCGGTCAAGGACGGCTACGTCTCCGTGACGCCTCTGCAGCCGGACCTGACCGCGCACGACGCAATGAGCATCGTCGAACGCCTGGCGGCCGAGTTACCGCTCGGCAAGGAAGCTGGAGTAAGATAGCCGTTCTGCGTCGGGGCGTGGCTCAGCCTGGTAGAGCACTCGGTTCGGGACCGAGGGGTCGGAGGTTCGAATCCTCTCGCCCCGACCAACAAGTCGATTGAAAGGCCCGGGTTTCCGGGCCTTTCTGCTGTACAGGCTTCACTGTCAACGCCGATGGTATATTCCCGGTCTTGTCGCTAACCGAGACGCCGATTGTGCGGCGTGGGCTACGGGCACTCCGCTCGGACTGGACGAAGCTGCCCCAGCGACTGCTGTCGATGACGAGGCGCGGCCTGTCGGCCAGCGTCTCCGCGCGCTGGGCCGGGCTCGCGTCGGCGGACTACGTGAAGGGGCTGGACGACCTGTCCTGGTCGGGCATTCGTCAGGTTCATCTCAATCACAACTACCTCGTCACGGGATCGCGGGCCACGTACTGGGTCGACTGGATTCGCGACCACTACCTTCGCAACGGCGACGCCGGCGATGCGCTCTCCCTCGGGTGCGGCGCGGGACATCTCGATCGGATCCTGTCGCAGCAAGGCTTCGTGTTCCGGTCGTTCACGGGCATCGATATCAGCGGGCCTGCCGTTGACCACGCGCGGGTTCAGGCGGAGGCCATCGCGCTGGCGCCTTCGGTCCACTACCTGACGGCGGATCTCAACGTCTGTGAGCTCCAGGAACGCCGCTTCGATTTCATCTACTTCTTCCAGTCGCTTCACCACATCGAGGCGCTCGAACACCTGCTGGCTCAGTGCCGGCGCGCGCTCCGCCCCGGCGGAGTGCTCATGGTCAACGAGTTTGTGGGGCCCTCCCGGTTTCAGTGGACCGACCGTCAGATCGCCGAGGCGAACCGCGCTCTTGAAGCCCTTCCGGAAAGCCTCCGTCGGGATCGTCTCCGGGGCGGAATCAAGACCGAGGTGGTGCGGCCCAGCGTTCAGCAGATGATCGACTACGACCCCTCGGAAGCGGTCCGCTCGGGTGAGATTGAAACCATCCTCAAGGCGTCATTCGACGTTTTTGCCGAATGGAACTGGGGAGGCACGGTCAATCACCTCGTGTTCCAGGACATCGCGGCCAATTTTGACCCCGCCGACCCACTCCACCAGGAGGTCGTTGAATCCCTGATCGACAGGGAGAACGCCCTGATCAAGGACGGCCGGCTGCCAAGCGACTTCAAGGTCTTTCTCGCCCGGCCGCCCGTTTCTTAACCCACTCATACAGCAGAGCTAGCGGAAATTGTTGAGCATGGTTCTTGCTCCAGTGGCGTCGATTTGCTCCAGCAACGCCCTCTCGTGTCTGAAACACCGACGCTGAACGCCCTTACGGTTGAGATTTAGTACGCCGTTTTCCAGGAGTTGCGCATGCAGCGGACCGACGATGTGGCGGTCGTTCCACACCGAGGCGCCCAGACCCGGCCGCCGGACGCGGCCCTGTCCGAGTTGCTCCGGGTGCTTCAGGCCGTCCGGGACGGGAATTTCTCGGTCCGCCTTCCGGGCGACTGGGACGGCCTCGAAGGCAAGATCGCGGACACGTTCAACGAGATCGTCGCGTCGAACGCCACGATCTCGACCGAGCTCGAACGCGTCGGCCGGGTAGTCGGCAAGCAGGGCAAGACGCGGCAGCGCGTCCGGTTCGGGCAGGCCAGGGGCGCCTGGAGCGAGATGGAGCTCTCGGTCAACACGCTCATCGACGACCTGCTCTGGCCTACCTCGGAAGTGACGCGATCGCTGGCGGCAGTCGCCAAGGGCGACCTCCTCCAGACCGTCCGGCTCGACGTGGAAGGCCGGCCCCTCGAAGGCGAGTTCCTCCGCTCCGCCACCATCGTCAACACGATGATCGAGCAGCTTGGCGTCTTCACGTCGGAGGTGACGCGCGTGGCGCGCGAGGTCGGCACCGACGGCAAGCTGGGTGGCCAGGCCCAAATCCGCGACGTGAGCGGCGTGTGGAAGGACCTCACCGACAGCGTCAACTCGATGGCGAGCAACCTGACCGCGCAGGTGCGCAACATCGCCGAGGTGACGATTGCCGTCGCGAGCGGCGACCTCTCGCGCAAGATCACGGTGGACGTCCGCGGCGAGATCCTGCAGCTCAAGGAAGCCATCAACACGATGGTCGACCAGCTGCGATCGTTTGCCTCCGAGGTGACGCGCGTCGCGCAGGAGGTCGGCACCGAAGGCCGGTTGGGCGGCCAGGCCGTCGTGCCGGGCGTGGCCGGTACCTGGAAGGACCTGACCGACTCGGTCAACGCCATGGCGCGCAACCTCACCGACCAGGTGCGCAACATCGCCGAGGTCACGACCGCCGTGGCGCGCGGTGATCTCTCGCGCAAGATTACGGTGGACGTCCGCGGCGAAATTCTCGAGCTGAAGAACACGATCAACACGATGGTGGACCAGCTCAACTCGTTCGCATCGGAAGTGACGCGCGTCGCGCGCGAGGTCGGCACCGACGGCAAGCTGGGTGGGCAGGCCCAGGTGCCAGGCGTCGCGGGCACCTGGAAGGACCTGACCGACAACGTCAACTTCATGGCGAGCAACCTGACGGCGCAGGTGCGAAACATCGCCGACGTGTCCACGGCGATCGCGAGCGGCGACCTCTCCAAGAAGATCACCGTGAACGTGAGCGGCGAGATCCTGCTCCTCAAGGAAACCATCAACACGATGGTGGATCAGCTGAACGCGTTCGCCGGTGAAGTCACCCGCGTCGCACGCGAGGTCGGCACGGAAGGCCGGCTGGGTGGCCAGGCGAAGGTGCTCGGCGTCGCGGGCACCTGGAAGGACCTCACCGACAGCGTGAACTCGATGGCCAACAACCTGACGGCGCAGGTGCGGAACATCGCCGAAGTGGCGACGGCCATCGCCGGAGGCGACCTCTCGAAAAAGATCACGGTCGATGTGAGCGGCGAGATCCTGCAGCTGAAGCAGACCATCAACACGATGGTCGACCAGCTGAACGCGTTTGCCGGCGAGGTCACGCGCGTGGCGCGCGAAGTCGGCACGGAGGGCAAACTCGGAGGCCAGGCGGAGGTCCAGGGAGCGGCGGGCACGTGGCGGGACCTGACCGACAACGTCAACTCCATGGCCGGCAACCTGACCGCGCAGGTCCGGAATATCGCGGAAGTCGCCACGGCCATCGCCAGCGGAGACCTGTCGAAGAAGATCACCGTGGACGTGCGCGGTGAGATGCTGCAGCTCAAGGAAACCCTCAACACGATGGTCGAGCAGCTGCGGTCGTTTGCCGCGGAAGTCACGCGCGTGGCGCGCGAGGTCGGCACCGACGGCCGCCTGGGCGGCCAGGCCGTGGTCCCGGGCGTGGCCGGCACCTGGAAGGACCTCACGGACAACGTCAACGTGATGGCGGCCAACCTCACCGAACAGGTCCGGGGCATCGTGAAAGTCGTGACGGCGGTGGCCAACGGCGATCTCGAGCAGGGGTTGACCGTGAAGTCGAAGGGCGAGGTCGCGGCCCTGGCCGACACGATCAACAACATGACCCGGACGCTGGCGACGTTTGCCGATCAGGTCACCTCCGTCGCACGCGAAGTCGGCGTCGAAGGGCGCCTCGGCGGCCAGGCGAACGTGCCGGGTGCTTCCGGCACCTGGAAGGATCTCACCGGCAACGTGAACCTGCTGGCCGCCAACCTCACCAACCAGGTGCGCGCGATCGCCGAGGTGGCCACGGCCGTGACCAAGGGCGACCTCACACGATCGATCCAGGTCGATGCCCGCGGCGAGGTGGCCGAGCTCAAAGACAACATCAACACGATGATCGGCAACCTGCGCCTGACGACCGACCGCAATACGGAGCAGGACTGGTTGAAGACCAATCTCGCGCGATTCACCGGCATGCTGCAGGGGCAGCGCGACCTGGCCACCGTCGGCCGGACGCTCCTGGCGGATCTGGTGCCTCTCGTCGATGCGCACCAGGGCGTGCTCTACCAGATGGATGCCAGGGCACCCCGCACCTCCGCATGCTCGCGAGCTACGCGGACGTCCACGACCACCCGTATCCTCCCGTCCTGCGCCTGGGAGAGGGATTCGTTGGCCAGTGCGCGCGCGACCGCCGGCGGATTCTCGTGGCGAACATTCCTGCCGATACCACGCCAGTCGGCTCGGTGTTTTTTCACGCGCTTCCGCGCAACCTCGTCGTGTTCCCGGTCGCGTTCGAGGGACAGATCCAGGCGGTGCTCGGGCTGGCCTCGCTGAACGAGTTCTCGCCTACGCATCTTGCGTTTCTCGAACAGTTGACCGCCAGCATCGGCATCGTGCTGAACAGCATCGAGGCCACGATGCAGACCGAGGGGCTCCTCAAGCAGTCTCAGCAGCTCGCCGGCGAGCTCCAGAGCCAGCAGAAGGAGCTACAGCAGACCAACGACCAGCTCGCCCAGAAGGCCCAGCAGCTGGCCGAGCAGAACGTCGAGGTCGAGCGCAAGAACAAGGAGATCGAACAGGCCCGCCGCGCGCTGGAGGATCAGGCCGCCGAACTCGCGCTGACCTCGAAGTACAAGTCCGAGTTTCTCGCCAACATGTCCCACGAGCTCAGGACGCCGCTCAACAGCATCCTGATCCTCGGCCAGCAGCTGACCGAGAACGCGGACGGAAACCTCAGCGGCAAGCAGGTGGAGTTTGCCAAGACCATCCACAGCGCGGGCACCGACCTGCTCCATCTCATCACGGACATCCTCGACCTCTCGAAGATCGAGTCGGGCACGGTGACGGTGGTTGCCGAAGAGGTGCTGTTCATCAATCTGCTGGATATGCTCCGGCGCACGTTCAGGCACGAGGCCGAGAACCGCGGGCTGACGTTCGATGTGCAGCGTCGATCCGCATCTCGGCGGGCGGATCGTGACCGACGCCAAGCGCCTTCAGCAGGTGCTCAAGAACCTGCTGTCGAACGCGTTCAAGTTCACGTCGCACGGGGGAGTGCGCCTGCACGTCGTCCGAGGTGCCGCGCGGCTGGACGTCGGCACCCCGTGCTCAGCCAGGCGGGCCGCATCGTGTCGTTCGAGGTGTCCGACACCGGCATCGGTATTCCTCCTGAGAAGCAGCGGATCATCTTCGAGGCCTTCCAGCAGGCCGACGCGAGCACCAGCCGCAAGTACGGCGGCACGGGCCTGGGCCTGGCGATCAGCCGCGAGCTGGCCGGTTTGCTCGGAGGCGAAATCCATCTGCACAGCGCGCCGGGCATTGGCAGCACATTCACGCTCTATCTCCCGCTGAAGTACGTGGGCCCCGCGGTGCCCGGCCGCAGCGGCGAGGGCAGCGCGGGCGAGATGCTGGATCGGCCGGCCGCCGCACGCCCCTGTGCACCTGCCGGAGGGGCCGCTGGAGGTCGTGCCGGACGATCGGGAGCGAATTCAACCTGGTGACGCCACGCTGCTCATCGTCGAGGACGAGCCCCCGTACGCGCGCATCCTCGCCGATCTGGCGCACGAAACGGGCTTGAAGGTGCTCGTGGCGATGACCGGGGCAGAAGCACTCGTACTGGCGCAGCGGTTCAAGCCCACCGCGGTGTCGCTCGACATCTTCCTGCCCGACATGCTGGGGTGGACGGTCCTCAGCCAGTTGAAGCGCGATCCCGAGACCCGGCACATCCGGTGCAGATCGTGACCCTCGACGAGGACCGCCAGCACGGGCTGGCGCGGGGCGCGTTCTCCTTTGTCAGCAAGCCCGCGACCTCCGAAGGGCTGGAGGCGGCCATCGAGCGCATCAACGACTATGCCGCGCCGCGCGCGCAAGCGCCTGCTCATCGTCGAGGACAACCCGGCCGAGCAGATCAGCATCAAGGCGCTCCTTGCCATGACGATCTCGAGATGGTCACCGCGGACACCGGTGAAGCGGCGCTCGCTGCGCTCGCCGAGCAGGCGTGCGACTGCGTGGTGCTCGACCTGCGACTGCCGGACATGTCGGGGTTCGATGTTCTCGAGCGCATCGGTCAGCGCGAGGAGATGGGCCGATATCCCTGTCGTGGTGTTTACCGGCCGGGAGCTGTCCCCCGAGGAGGATGCGCGGCTGCATGTGCTCGCCAGGAGCGTCGTGGTGAAAGGCGTGGAGTCGCCCGAGCGGCTGCTGGACGAGACGTCACTGTTCCTGCACCGGTCGTCTCGGAACTGCCGGCGGAGAAGCAGCGGATGCTCGAGCAGCTGCACCGATCCGACGAGGACCTGACGGGAAAGTCCGTCCTGGTCGTCGACGACGATGTGCGGAACATCTTCGCGCTCAGCAGCGTCCTGGAGCGGCGTGGCATGAGTGCTGACGGCGACGACGGGCAACGAGGCGACGACGCTGCTCGAGGCGCACTCCGGGCGTCGCCATCGTCCTGATGGACATCATGATGCCGGAGATGGACGGCTACCAGACCATGCAGAAGATCAGGGAGAAGCCCGGAGTTCCGCGCGGCTGCCCGATCGTGGCGCTGACGGCCAAGGCCATGAAGGGCGACCGGGAGAAGTGCTTCGAGGCGGGAGCGTCGGACTATCTGGCCAAGCCGGTGAACACCGAGCAGCTGCTGGCGGCGCTTCGCATGTGGCTGCACCGCTGAGAAGAGACATGAGCCCGAGGACCGACAGCGTCAACATTCTGCTGGTCGACGATCAACCGTCGAAGCTGCTGACCTACGAGACCATCCTCGGCGAGCTTGGCGAGCAGCTGATCACCGCGAATTCGGCGACCTCGGCGCTCGAATGCCTGCTGCACAACGACGTCGCAGTGGTGCTGGTGGACGTCTGCATGCCGGACTGCGACGGCTATGAGCTGGCAACGCTCATCCGCCAGCACCCGCGGTTCCAGCAGACGGCGATCATTTTCGTTCCGGCGATCTCCTGACCGATCTCGACCGGCTGCGCGGCTACGAGTGCGGCGCCGTGGACTACGTGCCCGTTCCAGTGGTTCCGGAGATCCTGCGCGCAAAGGTCAGCGTCTTCGCAGAGCTCTATAGAAAGACCGGGCGCTCGAGCGGCTGAACGCGCGAGCTCGAAGAACGGGTCGCCGGTCGCACCGCCGCGCTCGAGGCCTCGACGGCCGCGCTGCAGGACGCCGATCGGCGAAAAGACGAGTTCATCGCGATGCTGGCGCACGAACTGCGCAATCCTCTCGCGCCGATCCGTACCGCCGTCCACCTCCTGCGTTGCGAGGAACTGGGCGACGCCCAGCGGGACCGCGCCGAGCACGTCATCGAACGGCAAGTCGATCACCTGGTGCGCCTGATCGACGACCTGCTCGACGTCTCCCGCATCACGCGCGGGATGATTACGCTGCGCCGTCAGCCGGTCCTGATCAGCGCCGTCGTCGCCCGCGCGGCCGAGACCATGCGCCCGTCGATTGACGCCCGCCGGCAGCAGCTGACATCGAGATCCCTGACGATCGTCTCACTGTAGACGGCGACGAGACGCGCCTGGTGCAGGTCGTCGGCAACCTTCTGCACAACGCGTCCAAGTTCACGGGGACCACGGGACGAATCCTCGTGCGAGTGACCCGGGAATCCGGGCAGGCGGCCATCCTGGTGAAGGACTGGGGTGTCGGGATTCCCCCGAATCCCTGTCGGGCATCTTCGATCTCTTTACACGGGTGCCGTCGAGGTCCGAGTCAGGTCAGAGCGGCCTCGGCATTGGCCTTGCCCTCGTCAAGCGTCTGGCCGAGATGCACGAGGGCACAGTCACGGCGGCCAGCGACGGGCCGGAGAACGGCAGCGAGTTCGTCGTGCGGTTGCCGATCTCGGCTGTTGAGGCGATCGCCGGACCAGAAGGGGTCGCGATGCCGACGTTTCCCCGGCAAGCGCCGCGACGCATCCTGGTGGCGGACGACAATCAGGACGCCGCAGAGTCGCTGGGAGAGTTGCTCACGCTGGGCGGACACGACGTGCGCCTGGCCGGCGATGGAGCCGAGGCCCTGGACATTGCCAAGGCGTTCGAGCCCCACATCGTGCTGCTCGACCTTGGGATGCCGAAGATGGACGGGTACGAGACCGCTCGCCACATACGGCGGTCGGACTGGGGCCGGCACACCACGCTCGTGGCCATCACCGGCTGGGGGCAGGCGCAGGATCGCCAGAAGACGGCCGATGCCGGCTTCGATTTTCACCTCGTCAAGCCCGTGTCAGACTGCGATCTCTTTCAGGCGCTCGAGGTTGGAGCGTCCGAACGCAAGCGCCGGGCGGCGAATACGACAGCGTCCTAGACCCGCGCGGTCGGTGCAAGTCAGAGCGAGGGGAGCCGCGGCGGCCTCGCGCCACGCCGCGGGCTGTCGCCCGCGAAGGACGGCGGTACTCGAGCTCGGAGCCGGCCGCGGCGCTGCGCAGCAGAAGGCCGCCACGGCTCATGTCGCCTCGCCCCACAAACGAAGGCGGGTAGTGCAGACGGCCGCCGAGCGTCTCGAGCAAGGGCTCGACGTACTTTGCAGTGGCCACGCTGCCCAGCAGAATCGCCCGGCCATCGAACGGCAGCTTGCCGGCCAGGCTCGCGAGGTCCCGCTCGAGCGGCGTCCGGTACCGCGGATCGCCGCTGCCGAGATCCATCGCGGCAAACTCTTCGATCAAGGCGCGTGTCAGCAGAAGGCCAGGAGGCTGCAGCCCGCGGGTCGGGGTAATGATCAGCGTGCTGGCTGGCAGGCTGGCCGATCCCCGCCCGAACCGCTGGGCATAAGTCAGCTTGCCGCGAAAGTACAGGCTGCTCATGAAGGAAAAACCTTCACCGAGGGTCAGCGTCCCTCTCGAAGGCGTGCGGCGAGCGGAAGGGCGGTGGCGTCCCTCAGCAGGAGGTTCGCCCGGCGGCCGCTGCAGGACGCAGGTGACAGAAGGAAGATCTGAATCGTAGACAAGGGTGCGCGCCAGGCCGACCGAGAGAATACCTCTCCAGCCGGCCCGTGCGCGCGCGATGCGCCGCACCGGGCGGCACCGCTAGTTGGTCGGCACTCGGCTCTTCGACAGCGCCTGGTCGATATTACGGGCACTCTCCAGGTGACGGCGAACCGTTGGATAGGTTTTGGCCGCGAACTGGTTGAGGCTCATCGTCACGGGGTTGTCGCTCTTTTCCGGAACGAGCTCGTCGGCTGGGCGACTCGCGTCCGCCCGTGGCGCATTCGGCTCGGTCAGGCGAGCCTTCCAGTCAGCGAGGCGTGCGCTGTCCAGCCGGGACTCGAACGCATTCACCACGTCTTCGTGGCCGTTGACCATCGCATCGATGTACTGCTGGTCGAAGCTCGCACCCTGAAGCGGGGCCAGCTTGTCGCGGAGCGCACGATGGTCATCGTCGAGCTGCGCCGGCAGCGTCAGGTGGTGCTGGGCCGCTAGAGCCTTCAGCTCGTCAGCGGCTTTTGTGTGATCGTCCACCATCTGTTGGCCAAAGGCCTTCACACTTGGATTCGCGCTGTTCTCGATCGCCATACGGCCCAACTCGACCTCGGCCATGCTGGCGACCGCCACGTCGTTCACGAAATTCAGGTCGGCGTCGGTTGCGGTTTTCTCTGCAGACGTGCTCACCGGCGCGCTGTCGTCTGCGCGCAGGTCGTTTTGTCCGGTTGTATTGCATCCAGCCGCCAGCGCGGCAGCCAGCGCAAGCGACAGAAAGCCCATGTGTGCCATCGCAATCCACCTCCTCACGCCTGTGTTTCACTGCAAGGACCCTGACCTCGACGGTGCGGCCGTGGCGGACGAGCCGCCTTCGCCACGGATGAGGACCGTCTTCAAGCCCTTCAAATTGATAACGGGGGGTCGCCGTGGGGCCGATACGTCCCTCTGTGCCCCCCAAGCCGCGCGCGCCCGACGCCGGGTCGATTTCTGCACCGGCGGCTGTGTCGAAGCGTGAAGGCGCGGGTAGCGTGCCGGCGTGGGCCTGGCCGCTCCTGACCGCTCTCGTTGCGTGCGTACCCTTCTTCCGCGGCCTCAGCCTGACGAACGTCTTTCACGTCCGCGACCTGAGCATGTTCTTCTGGCCGCGGCATCTCTGGATCCGCGAATCGCTGCTTCGCGGCGTCGCGCCCTGGTGGGATCCCTACGCGGCCGGCGGACAGCCCGTATATCCGGATGCGCTCAACCAGCTGTTTCTCCTCCCGGTCGCGCTGTTCCGCGTGGCCCTGCCGGCCATCGTCGGCTTCAACCTGATGGTGGTGACGCCGTTTCCGCTGGCCGGTCTGGGGGCATGGCTGTTCCTGCGCCGCCATTTCTCGCCCGTCAGCGCGGCGCATCGGTGCGGCCGTCTTCGCGGTGAGCGGGCCAGTGGTCTCCACCAGCAACTTCCCGAACATGTCGTGGTCCATCGCCTGGATTCCGTGGATGCTGTGGGCGGCGGAGCGCGATCGCCACAAGCCTTCCGCGAGGAACCTGGCGATTCTGTCGCTTGTCGCCGCGGCGCAGGTGCTCTCGGGCGAGCCCGTGACCATGGCCGGCACCGTGGCGCTCGTTCTGGCGTATGTGACGTGCTGCGCCGGTGAGGAGCGCCCGCGTCGCGGTCCGCTTGTGGCGGCAGGACGATGTCTGGCGGCGCTCGGCCTGGCGGGCCTCGCCGCAGCCGTTCAACTGGTGCCGATGGCCGACGGCGGCCAGCCAGTCGCTCCGTGGTGCGTCCACGGTGGACAATTTCTGGTCCCTGCATCCCCTGTGGCTCATCGAGTCGTTGCTGCCTCACGTGTTTGGCAACGGCCTGTCCGAGCGGCCGACGGCGACGCCGTGGATGACCCCCCTCAATAGCACTCGCGAGCCCTTCTTCTACTCGATGTACGTTGGGCCCGCTCGTGCTGATGCTGGCCGTGTTCGGTGCACTCGCCGGGCGGCGAGGCTGGCGTGCCTTTTGGTCAGCCGTTGCGCTCGCCGGGGTCGTGCTCGCAGTCGGGGACCATTCGCCGGTGTATCCCGCGCTCCAGGCCATCGTGCCGCCCATGCGCAGCTTCAGGTTCCCGGTGAAGTTCTTCATCTTCACGTCGTTCGCCCTGGCCATGCTGGCCGCAGCGGCCGTCGAAGCGCTTCAGCAGCGCGGCGGCCAGGGCGCCTTCCGAGGCGCGCCGTCCAGACGCTGGTCGGCGCCGGAGCGGTGACCGCGTGCGGCCTGGTGCGCGCTGATCGCCTGGTCGTGGCGTGCCGTTTACGGGCGCCAGGCTGTTCTACGAGCTGGCCGTCGCCGTGGGCGTCCAGGATCCGGTGGCGGGCGCAGAGTTCCTGTTTCGAACCGCACCGCCGATCGCAACGCGCGTGCTGCTTCTGCTGCTGGCCAGCGGCCTTCTCGCGTACCTCGGCTGGGCCGCGAAACGCGAAGGACACCTGGCGCGAGCGCTTCTCGTCGGCCTGGCGACGATCGAAGTGCTCGCGGTCAACCTCGATCTCACGCCGGTGATGGTCGGCGGCGACGCATCGGTCCGCCGGCCTGGGCTGCGGCAATGGGTCCTGCTCCCGACAGAACGCTTCTATGTAGGCGGCAAGTTCGATGGGGGGCTCGACCTGCGGGACCCGGACATGGCGCAGGCGGACTGGGCGGTTCCCGCCGGCCTCAGCATCCTGGACGCCCGCGTGCTCTTCTCGGCCAACCTCGCGATGTCACCGAATGCGTGGCACATTCGCGAGCTGATTTCCGTACGACCTGCCGCTGCTGTGGCCCATCAGCTACAACCAGGTCGTGAAGTCGTTTCAGAGTGCCGACAAGGTGAGGCGGGCACGCTTTCTGCAGCGCGGTGGCGTCAGGTACTGCCTGCTCGCCGTGCCTCCGCAGCCGGGCGCGGTCCCTCTGGCACATCCTCGCGGGGATTACCCCAGCTGATGTTGTACGACTGCGTGCCGGATGCGCGCCGTGCGTACGTGGTACCTGGGAGCGACCGTGGTCCCGCGGGTGCGGACAGCAACTCGCCGCGCTGTTCGAGGACGAGTTCGGCTTCGACACCGGCGTAATGGTCACGGCGGAGGCCGCGCGAGCGGCAGGTGCTGCCGGCCCGCCCGGGCCGGCATCCGCACGAATTGTCCGCGACGAGGCGCAGGAGGTGCTCGTCGAGGCAACGGCCGAGGCCGGCGGGGGATACCTGGTGCTGCTGGACACGTATGCACCAGGTTGGAGCGCTCACGTGGACGGCGAGGCCTCTGAGCTCCTGCAGGCCAACGGCCTTTACCGTGCAGTGCGCCTTGCACCCGGACGGCATGAGGTGAGGTTCACCTATTCGCCGCATGGGCTCTTCCCGTGGCTTTTCGTCTCGACCCTCTCAGGCCTGGCCCTGATGATCGTGGCGCTAAAACCCCCAAAGACCTCGGCCTAGTCTAGAGTTGGTGCGCCTCTGGTCCGCCGATGGCCGTGGCCCGGTCGACGGCGCGGGGAATCTCCGCTCGCGGCATGTCGGGGAAATGCGGCAGATCCGCTGAGCCGTCTCGGACCTGCCGCGGATTCCTGGCGCTCCGCGTCGATTCCCCAACTGACGCTCGAAACGCGCCGCTCCAAGGGCCGCGGCCATCGGCGGAATCAGAGACGGTCGCCAATCGCAATCACGTACTCAAACGCCTTGGATCCTGTCAAAAGAGCGAAGGACCAGGGACGCTCCAAGGACCAGGGCCAGCCCAAGGACGAAGGCCCAGGGACCAAGGACCGGCGGCCACACCGAAGTGAAAGCCGCTCTAGCGCCAGCGGAACAGCTTCATCGCGAGCACGAAGCACGCGACGAGCCAGACGCCCAGTGTGGCCAACTGCGGCGCCACCTGCGCCAGCCCGGCACCCTGCAGCATGTGGGCCCGGAGGGCGTCGATCAGCGCGGTGAGCGGCAGCGCCTTGACGACCGGCTGCACCAGCGCTGGGAATCGCTGCGCCGAGAAGAACACGCCCGAGAGAATCCACATCGGCACCTGCACGAGGTTCATGAGCCCCGACACGGCTTCGATCGTCCGCGCCCTCGACGCGATCAAGAGGCCGAGCGCACTGAACGAGAGTGAGGCCAGCACGCAGATCACGACGATGTCGAAGAGCCGTCCCCGGACGGGCACGCCAAACGCCAGCGCACCAAATCCTATGGGAATGCCGACTTCGACGACGAGCACGATCATTCGCCAGATGAGATAGGAGAGAAGGTACGACGTCCGGGACATCGGCGTCGCGATCAGCCGCTTCGTCAGCTTGCGGCGCCGGGCGTCAACAATCGAGAAGCCGAGGCCCCACACGGCATTGCTCATGATGCCGAGTCCTACGAGACCCGGAACCAGGAAGTCGATGTAACGCGCACCCGGCTCGCGCACAAGATCGTCGGCAATGCGGTACAGGGTCGGCTCGTCCCGCCGAACGCTGGATCGCCGTGTCCGCAAGGAGGCGGGCCGTTCGGGCTTGCGGGTTCGTGTCGTCGTAGTGGTAGATGACGCCGTTCGGTCCGGGCTCAACGAAGAGCGCGACCTGTCCGTTCCGCAGCGCCTCGGCCGCGCGTGCCGCGTCGAGCTCCTGCACGTGCAGCCCCGGATCCTGCCGAAGCGATCCGGCAAGGGAAGGCGACGAGGTGACGATCGCGAGGATTTCGTTCGAGCCCCCGCGGAACGCCACGCCGAGGCCCGTGGCCAGCAGGACCGGGAAGAACACCGCCCAGAACACGGCTTCGGGCTCACGGACGAATTCACGGACCCGGACCAGCGTCAGCTGAACCAGGGGATGGCCGCGCAGGCCGAGCTCCGCCGACTGACGCGACACGCCGGGACGGCGTTCACTCATCACGAAGATGCCGGCCCGTCAACGAGACGAACACGTCCTCCAGCGTGGCCGAGTGGGTCCGCAGCTCCGTCAGCGCCACGCCTTGCTGTGTGAGCGCTTCGAGCAGGGCAGGCACGGCCCGGTGCAGCTCTGTTGCCTGAATCTGCACGACGCCGTTGTCGTGACGGACGTCGCGGACGCCGGGAACAGTCCGAAGCGCCGCGAGGTCCACGTGCTCGCCGAGGCTCAGCTCGACGAGGTGGTCCGCCCCAATCGAGGCGATGAGCGCAGCCGGCGTACCGGCAGCGATGACCTTGCCACGGTCCATCACGGCGACGCGGTCGGAGAGGCGCTCGGCCTCGTCCATGTAATGGGTGGTCAACACGATGGTCCGGCCCTCGCGCTTGAACTCCTCGATCGAGATCCCACAGCTGCCGGCGGGCCTGCGGGTCGAGGCCGGTTGTCGGCTCGTCCAGGAACAGCAGATCCGGCGCGCCGACAAGAGCGCACGCCAGCGCGAGGCGCTGCTTCTGCCCGCCCGACAGCGCCGATACGCGCGCGCCGTGCTTCTCTTCGAGCTGCACCAGCGCCATCACATCGTCGGGCGCGGGCCCCTGTGTAAAGAAGCTCCTGAACAGCCACAGTGTTTCGCGGACGGTCAGCTTGTCGGACAGTTGTGTTTCCTGGAGCTGGATCCCCAGCCGCTGGCGCAGCGCCGCCTCATCGGAGCGCCAGCGCAGGCCCAGCACCTCCACCTCGCCCGAGTCGGGCTCGGTGAGGCCCTCGCAGATCTCGATGGTCGTGGTTTTCCCCGCGCCATTCGGGCCCAGGAGGCCGAAGCATTCGCCCGGCTCCACGTCGAGATCGATCCCGTCGACGGCCACCACGTCCTTGTAGGTCTTGCGGAGGGCGCGTACGCGCAGCGCAGCGCCGGTCACTTCGGGGCCGCCGCCGTGCCCGCCTTCTCGATCGTTCGCGCGCCCCGGAGGATCAGCTCGGTCGCCTTGTTGCCCTCGTGACACGCGTACTCGAAGATCCGGTACCCATCGTCGCGCGTGAAGGGCACGGAGACTTTCCACGGGCTGGTGTACACCCGGGGGTCATCGATGGTCATCTCGTAGAGCAACGTGTCGGCGTCGGTTCGCGTAAAACGCTCGACCAGGTGCAGCGAGGATGTCTGTGGCACACCTCGAAGGCGGCCCGAACCGGCGTGGGTCGAGAACCAGCCACGATCGACGAAGTTGGTCGTGTCGACGACGAGCGTCTGGCCTTCCCACCGCCCACGCGAGTCGCCCAGCCACGAGCGCACGGACGATGGGGCGTGGGGGCGCCCGTCGAGTGGAATGATCCGAGCCTCGTGAATCATCTCCGCGAGGATGACCACGTAGCCCGGCGACTGGATGATCTGGTAGCCGTTGTTGTATCCGGCCGGAAAGAGGCCCGTGATGCTGCGCGTGATGCAGCGATCCCAGGGGCTCATTGTCTCGAACGAATCCACGCCGTTCTCGTTGGCGTCGCGAATCGTCTCGGCTTCCGGGCGGAGCGGGATGCGGCCGTCTCGATCGGCGACGAGCGAGGTTTGCCGCGTCGACGTCACCTTGTAGCCAGTGTCGACGAACGCCTCGTTGTCGCCACCGACGTCTCCGGGCCGCCGGGGCCGGTTCGGGTTCGCGCGCCGCTCGGCGGCCTGGCGCTCGATCTCGGCGGCTTCCTCGATGGTGAGAAACGCCTTGCCGGCGAGGTTGGCCGGGCGTTCGAACGGCGTCAACGTGCCGTTGGTCCATGTGCCTTGCATGTCCGGCTGGCCGTCTGGCGTCGTAGACGGCTTCCATGCAGACGAGGGCGTGGTGCGAGCCTGCCCGCTCGCTGGAGCGGTGAGCGCGACCACGGTGACGCAGACGATGAGCGCGGCCGCGGATCCGCGCAGAAGAAGTGCGGCCATGAACACGATCTTAAGGGGTCGTACCCCTTTTCGCACGCCCTGTCTTACCGCGACGCTGTCGTCGGCGCAGTGCGGCCCGACCCCAGTGGCAGCTTGAGGTACGTCCCTGCCAGCGGAACCTGGTTGACACCCGGCTTCGAGTAGTCGCACACACCCCGCGGGAAGATCCGCCGCAGCCTGCCGAGTTCTTCGGCGGTGAAGGTGACGGCGTAGTCGGACGAGGTCACCGGCTTAACCTGGCACTTCAGCACGTCGTCGGCGAGCGGGGCGCCGGCCGAGAGCCTCGGGTTGGTGTGGTTCGGGTACAGCTGGTTGCAGCGGCCCTGGCCATCGAAGGTCGCGGGTTCGTCGATGCGCGTGCCCGTCGTGTCCCAGCATCCATCGACAGCCTTCGCCGGCTTGGCTCGGACGATCTTGTCGATCGCCGGCCGCGACGAGGTGTCGGCAGCCAGCGTGTCGAGCCATTCGCTCATCGTTTCAATCGCCTGCGCGGTGACCGCGGCGCTCACCTGCGGATCTCGCGTCGGCGACACCCAGATCACCTGATTGTCGACCCGTCCGAACTGTCTTGCGCAGGCGTGCCCTGACCGAGAAGTCGCGGAAGCGGTCGTGGATGTCGCCGAGCGGGTCGTTGTAGGTGCGGTAATGAAGGATCGGAATCGAGCCGAGGCCACCGGCCCCGGAGTCGAGCCGCCCCGTGGCGTAGGCAAGCCGCACGCTCTCGGGATCGGCAGCGGTGCGCTCCGCACGTGCATGTCCATCGTTGTCATAACCGCCGATGCGTTCGTTGAGATCGAGGAACTGGGCCTTCGTAATCACCCGTTCGTTCAGCGCCTTCAGGCCGTACTGGAGCCCGATGTTGTCGTACGACCGTCGAGCGAAGCCCGTCTTGTGGATCGCGTCCGAAGCTGGCGACGTTAGTGTCCCACAGCGTGCAGCGCGCGCCCTTCGGGTTCTTCGTGGGGTGGTAGACCATCTCGGCGGGAATGCCGCAGCCCTCGACGTGAGTCGGCCACGATGACGTTGATCAGGCCGCGATCCCAGGCGCCGCACGTGCCGGGCGTGTAGCCCTCGACCGCCGTGCGCTGGGCCTCGGTCAACGCCTCGGGATGTGCCTTGTAGTACGTCGAGGAGAAGGCGGCAGTCGGCGACGCCGGATCGTAGGCTGATCGAATCAGGGAAGGTCAGGCTCGGCAGGAGGCCATCGAGCAGGCCGGGGTAATTCTGTCCGATCAGCAAGCTGCTGGATGGCGCCGCCGGAACCGCCGATGCCCATCGTCCAGGCGGGAACGCCGTAACGCTCGATGAAGTGTTCCTTGATCATCATGAGCGCCTCGCCCGAGAGCGCGTCGTTGCAGTGCTGGCCCATCACGTTCTGCGTCGAGATGGCAACGGCAAACCCGCGCGAGAGCGCCGGGTCGTACAGCGCGCCGGTGACCTGATTGTGCCCTGGTCGTAGTTGGTGCCGCAGCCGCCGCCGAACGAGAACATCAGCCGCCGATTCCAGGCGGCGCCCGGGCGCCAGGCCTGCGCGTTCGGCGCTCGCTCGCGGGATCGTCCAGGATGGCGATGCGATAAATCGAGCGATTGATCGTCCCCGACTCGATGCGCACGACGTACGGCACACGGCGGCCGTCGCTGGTGGTGGTCTCGGCGATGTCGGTGGGACGCGGAGCGCCTGCAGCGGGCCACGGCTTGAATGGGTCGGCGGGGCGTGCGGCCGCGCCCGTGGCGCCCGGCGGAGCAGGTGCCGGCGGCGCACGTCGAGCGGTAGCAGTACTCGACCTTCGTTGGCGCCGAGCAGTTCGCGTCGAGTGGCGCACCGAGGCCCGACTCCTCGGTCCGGCAGACGAACGGGTCCAGATGGGGACCGGAGAACACGGGCCCGTAACAGGGAAGTTCGTCACCGCAAGCCTCGCGGTGCGGCCGCCCGCTCGTGCCTCAATCGTGTTCGCGCCGACCCGCAGGCCAGTCACCACGCCGGTCAGGGCGCCTCGCGCGGCATCGGGGGCAAAGTCGGGTGTCACGTCCCGGCCGTCTACCGCAATCGAGACCCCGCCCGTTGAGGTGCCAGCCCCGCGCAGTTCGACGAGGGCATCGCCGCCGGTGACCATGTCGGCGCGACTCGACAGAGTCACCAGGGTCAGGGGCGCCGACTGGGCCACGAGGTCCGCGAGCTGGATACTCCACGACCCAGCAGAGAGCGTCGCGGACACGGCAAAGGCGCAGGCGAATCGCTTCATGAGAACTCCTTGCGGGCTCATGATAGCCGATGCGCTCACGGGAGACCGCCGGTCCGTCCTGGCACGGGCCGGCGGCCAGGTGCGTGCTAGTTGGACATCAGGACGGTGTCGATCACGTGGATGACGCCGTTCGACTGGAAAACGTCGGCGATGCTGATCGCGGCCGCGTGCCCCTTGGCGTCCTGGAGCCAGAGGGCGCCGTCCTTCCACACGACCCAGAGAGACTCGCCCTGGACTGTCTTCAATTCGACCTTGCCGTCCATCATCTTGGCTTTGTGCATGAGATCCGCCGAGTCGTGCCGGCCGGCCACGACGTGATAGGTCAGGATGCCCGTGAGCATCTTCTTGTGATCGGCCTTGAGCAGCATGTCCACCGTGCCGGCTGGCAGCTTGGCGAAGGCCGCATTGGTCGGAGCAAACACCGTGAATGGACCCTTGCCCTTGAGCGTGTCCACCAGGCCCGCGGCCTTGACCGCGGTGACGAGCGTCGTGTGGTCCTTCGAGTTGACCGCGTTGTCGATGATGTCCTTCGACGGATACATCGCCGCGCCGCCGACCATGACCGTCTTCTCCTGCGCGATGCCGCTTGCGGCAAACGCGATTGTCAGCGCCAGCGCGCCGATCGCCGTGCGAACCTTCATGCCATCCTCCTCGGGCGCCGCGTGGGTGGGCGCCGTTCTGGACGGTTCTACGAATCACTCCCGCGCCTGGATGTCGGCGTCTGGCGGCTGTATGGTCGGGTCGGGTCGGGCGGACCGCGCACGCTGTCAAGTCGCCCTGATTCGGGGATTCTGATAAGCTTGAGGACCCTTCCGCTGAGCCTGGATTCTGCCGCTGTTCCGCGGCTGTCTCATTGGAAGCCCGACCCCTGAAAGGGCGTCCAATGCGGTTGCTGAAGCCGACCTATTCTGGAAAAGTCACGACCGGACGCATCAAGCTCCTCAGCCGCGGCCAGGGCAGCGGCGTCATCAGCGCCTCTTACGGCGATGCGTTCTTCCACAAGACCGAGGTGCACGGGGCGTTCTGGGACCTCCAGGTTGGCGACCGTGTCACGTTCGAGTGGCTGGACGATGCCATCAGCGGTCCGAGAGCGCAGAAAGTCCGTGCGTCCCGCGCTGTCAAAGCGCGCTAGGCGCGCTAGCGAGCCAGGCCTGGCAGCAGGCCGCCGATTCCCCGCCCGAGCAGCCCGAACGCGATCGCGGTCACCAGAATACCCATCACGCGGGTCACGACGTTGAGGCCGATCGGGCCCAGCCGCGTGGCCATGCCGCCTGCCGACCGGAACGCGATCCACACGACCGCGGCGACCACCGCCGCGATGACCGTGATGATGAGCAGGTCAGCAGGTGTGCCGTAGGTCGTCGCCTGGACGACAACGGTCGTGATGGCGCCGGCGCCGACAGCGCCAGGAATGGCGAGCGGGACCACCGACAGGGTCTTCCAGTGCGCCTCGGGCACTTCCTCGACCGAATGCTGCTCGGCCGGAGTCAGCTTGGTGTCCTCGACGTTGACCATCCCCATGCCGACGCGCAGGAGGATCAGGCCGCCGGCCGCTTGCAGCATCGGCACGCTGATCCCGAAGAGCTGCAGCACGTAGCGGCCAACCCAGGCCGCGACCAGCAGGATGATCAGGACGGCCACGGCGCTCTGGTTCGCCATCCTGTTCTGCACCGAGCGGGCAAAGCGCCCGCCCAGGGCGGCGAACAACACCGCCGACCCGACCGGGTTGACAATCGCCAGCAGGGCGATCAGGAAGAGCAGGGCGTCCTGCAGGCTCACCTGAACAGCGTACATCGGGTCACCATCAGTTCACCCGCCAGCCACAGTTTCGCCACACACAGGTCGTCCAATGAGGCATGAAGAAGACGCTGGTAACGCTGGTGCTCGCCGCCGCGGTGACAGTCGGCGCGCGTGCGTACTACACAAGCCGCGGGACCACGGGCGCATCGGTGAGTGAGGCAGCGATCACCGTCGGTGACGTACGGGCCACGGTCTCGGCGACAGGCACCCTGCAGGCCGTCACCACGGTCCAGGTGGGCACGCAAGTGTCGGGGACCATCGCCTGGCTCGGCGCGGACTTCAACAGCATCGTGCGGAAGGGCCAGGTCATCGCGCGCCTGGAGCCCTCGCTCCTGCAGGCCCAGGTCGAACAGGCGCGTGCCAATCTCGAGCGCGCCGAGGCGGAGGCGGACAGGGTGCGGGTGCAGCTGATGGACGCCCGTCAGAAGTTCGCGCGGACCGGTGAGCTTTTCGAGAGGCAGCTGCTGGCGAGAAGCGAGTACGACACGGCACAGACCGCCGTGGCCTCGGCCGAGGCGCAGGTCAAGTCCTCGGAGGCGCAGGCGGTCCAGGCGCGCGCGTCGCTCAATCAGGCGGTCGTCAACCTCGAGCACACGGTGATCGCGGCGCCGATTGACGGCATCGTGATCCAGCGCTCAGTGGACGTGGGCCAGACGGTCGCGGCCAGCCTGCAGTCCCCCACGTTGTTCGCGATTGCCGCAAACCTGAGCGAGATGCAGGTCAACGCCGGCATCGACGAGTCCGACATCGGCCGTGTGGCCAACAACCAGGCGGTCTCGTTCACCGTCGACGCGTATCCGGGCCAGGCGTTTTCAGGTCGCGTGGCGCAGGTCCGGCTGCAACCGGCGACGGTGCAAAACGTCACGACCTACAGCGTCATCGTTGACGCACCCAACCCGGAGCTCAAGCTGAAGCCCGGCATGACGGCAAGCCTGACCTTCGAGGTCGCGAGGCGCGATGCCGTGCTCAGGGTGCCGAACGCCGCCCTGCGATTCACGCCGACAGCGGCGATGTTCGCGGCCCTTCAGCAGCCGGCGCCGAAGCCGGGCCGGGGTGCGCAGGTGTGGCGCCTCATCGACGGCCAGCTGGCGCCCGTGTCAGTTCAGGCCGGGCTGAGCGATGGCAGCCAGACCGAGCTCGTGGGTGCCAGCCTGCCAGAAGGCACAGAGGTCGTGACCAGCGTCACCGTCGCTGGCAGTGTCCCGACGCGATCGGCGGGCGCGGCGGGGCGGCGGGGAATCCCTTCATGACAATGCCTGGCGGGCCTTCCCGGAGAAATTAGGAATTGGGCATTGGGAATGTGAATTACAAACGAACGCGTCTGAGTCTGAGCGCGTTCGCTATCACCGAAACTGAGCTGAGCGTCATCGCGGCGCTGGCCCAGATCGGGCTGATGAGGGTCCCGGTCAGCGGATAGAGCGCTCCGGCGGCAACGGGCACCCCGACGGCGTTGTACACAAAGGCCAGAAACAGATTCTGGCGGACGTTCCGCATGGTCGCCCGGCTCAGGCGACGGGCGCGGACGAGTCCCCGCAGGTCTCCCTTGATGAGCGTGATGCCGGCGCTTTCCATGGCCACGTCGGCGCCGGTGCCCATGGCGATGCCGACGGCCGCTTCGGCGAGCGCCGGCGCGTCGTTGACGCCGTCTCCCGCCATCGCGACAACGCGGCCTTCACGCTGAAGGGCCCGGACGACCTCGCGTTTTTCGGACGGAAGTACTTCAGCGCGGATTTCATCCAGTCCCAGCCGAGCGGCCACGGCTTCGGCCGTCCGCCGGTTGTCGCCGGTGAGCATCACGATACGGAGGCCCTCGGCCTTGAGCGCGTTGAGCGCTTCCGGCGTCGTGGCCTTGATGGGATCCGCCACGCCTATCAGGCCGGCCAGACGGCCGTCGATGGCGACATACATCACGGTCTGGCCCTGAAGCCGCAGAGCGTCGGCCTCCGCTGCAGTGTCCACAGGCACGCCGCGTTCGGCCATCAAGGCCAGGCTGCCGATAGCGACCTCGTGCTCCACGCGGCCGACAATGCCCTTGCCCGGAATCGGCGTCAGGCCGGTGGCGCGCGGAATCTGCAGTCCGCGGCTGCGCGCGGCGCCGACGATGGCGGCTCCGAGCGGATGCTCGCTGGCCTGCTCGATGGCGGCAGCCGAGGCGAGAAGTTCCGGCTCCGTCCGGCCGCCGAACACGACAACCGAGGCGAGCGTGGGCTTTCCCTCGGTCAGGGTTCCGGTCTTGTCGATGACCAGCGTGTCCACCTGCTCGAGCCGTTCGAGCGCTTCGGCGTTGCGAACGAGGACACCAGCGGTCGCACCGCGGCCCGTACCGACCATGATGGCCATCGGCGTCGCGAGCCCGAGCGCACACGGACACGCGATGATGAGCACCGCCACTGCGCTCACGAGGGCCAGCGCGAGGCGTGGTGGCGGTCCCCAGAGGCTCCACAGTGCAAACGCCAGCACCGCCACGAGCACGACCGAGGGCACGAACCAGGCGGAAACCTGGTCGGCCAGCCGCTGAATCGGCGCCCTGCTGCGCTGTGCCTCGGAGACCTGGCGGACGATCTGCGCGAGCAGCGTTCCGCTGCCGACACGTTCGGCGCGCATCAGCAGCGCGCCGGTCGCATTGATGGTGCCGCCGACGACGCCGATCGCCTGGCGCCTTGTCCACGGGCATCGATTCCCCCGTGACCAGCGATTCGTCGATGGCGCTCTGTCCCTCGACGACGACTCCGTCCACCGGAACTTTCTCGCCAGGGCGAACGCGGCAGATGTCTCCGACCACGACCTCATCGAGGGCGATGTCCCTGTCCAGGCCCCGCCGAACAACGCGAGCGGTCTTCGGCGCGAGGCCGAGCAGCGCCCGGAGCGCCTGGCTGGTCTGGCTGCGCGCACGCAACTCGAGCACCTGCCCCATCAGCACGAGTACGGTGATGACTACGGCCGTGTCGAAGTAGGTCTCCACGACGCCGTGCATCCGAAAGCCTTCCGGGAAGAGGTCCGGGACGATCGTCCCCGCGGCGCTGTACAGGAAGGCCGCACCGACCCCAAGGGCGATGAGCGTGAACATGTTGGGGCTGGCCGTGCGGACCGACGTCCAGGCGCGTTCGAAGAAAGGCCAGCCGGCCCAGAAGACGACCGGTGTCGCCAGCACCAGGCTGCTCCAATTGATCAACGTCCCGTACGACATCATCAGGCGTCCGCCGGTCACCATGTCAGCCATCGCGGCGACGAAGACGGGCAACCCGATCGCCGCGGCGGTCCACGCGCGCCGGCTCATGTCGGCCAGCTCCGGGTTCGCCTGATCCTCGAGAGTGATTTCGACCGGTTCCAGAGCCATCCCGCATTTCGGACACGGCCCCGGCCCGGCCTGCACGATCTCGGGGTGCATCGGGCAGGTGTAGGTTGTGGCCCGGTGAGTGTCGGGTGACTTGGTAGCGGGCCTGGGCTTCAGCGGCACGTGCACCGCCACCTCAGCCATGCCGACCGGCCCTTTCGCGAGAAACGCTGCCGGGTCCTGACTGAATCGCTCGCGGCAGCGAGCGCTGCAGAAGTAGTAGGTCGTGCCGCCGTAGTCGAACGTGCCGGCGGCGCGAGCCGGGTCGACCTTCATGCCGCAGACAGGGTCGATGCTCATCAGCGCGCCCCGGCTGTGAGGTCTCCGATCGTCATCCCAGACAGTATCCCCCAGGGCTCTTTTAGCGTGCCACGGTGGGCAGGGCCGCTTGCTGAGAGCGGCGCCGGGCTGCGATGATGGGAGCTCCTTGGCTGCGATCCGCCCATCATCCTGGCTGTTGCTGGCGGTCTGGTTCGCAACGGCGCTGAGCGTCCTCGCGATCTACGGGATCGTCCAGCAGAACGTCGCACAGGTCCGCACGCTGTCCGGGCAGAACGAGCTCGTCACGCATACGCTCGAAGTGGAGCAGGCGCTCGACGGCGTCATGCTCGAACTGACCACGGCCGAAAGCCAGCAGCGCACGTTCATCATCACGGGTTCCGACGCCAGCCTGCAGTCCTACATCGCGTCCGCAGCCCGCGTGCCCGGGGCCCTCGAACGCCTCGGCTCACTCTCGAAAGACAACCCGGAGCAGACCGCGCGCTTCCAGCACCTCCGCGAGAAAACCCTGGAGAGGCTTGCCCTCCTGCACGAGTTCGCCGAGGTCCGTCAGAACGAAGGGCTGGACGGCGTGCTCGCCCGGCTGGATCCCAACGTGAGCCGCACCGTGATGGACGACCTTCGCGTCACGGCCTCGCTCATGTCCAAGGTCGAAGCCGATCTCCTGCAGATCCCGCCGTGAGCAGGTGGATCTCGCGTACCGGTCCGCCGTGGGCGGCCGTATTGGCAGCGGGTTCGTCAGTGCGCTGCTCCTCATCGGGCTGGCCTCGCTCGTGACATCGCGAGTCCGGGTGCAGGCGCGCGTCGCCCAGCAGATTGCCGAGGATCGCGAGCAGTTGAAAGTCACGCTGGCGAGCATCGGCGATGGCGTCATCGCGACCGACGTCAAAGGCGGCATCGCGTTGATGAACACCGTGGCCTCGGCGCTGACGGGCTGGACCGAAGAGCAGGCGGTCGGCCGGCCCATCGAGGACATATTCGCCATCGTCCACGAAGAGACACGGCGCCCGGTCGAGAATCCGGTGACCAAGGTGCTGCGCGAGGGCAAAATCCAGGGGCTGGCGAACCACACGCTGCTCATTGCGAAGGACGGAACGGAACGGCCCATCGACGACAGCGGCGCGCCGATCCGCGGTGTCGACGGGGCCCTGAGAGGGACGGTGCTGGTGTTCCGCGACGTCGCCGACCGTCGCGCACACGAGCAGGCGCTCCTCGACAGCGAACAGCGGTACCGTGCGGCGGCTGAGCGCGAGCAGGCGGCCCGTGCACAGGCCGAAGATGCGAACCGGCTGAAGGACGAATTCCTGGCCATGCTGTCGCACGAGCTGCGGACTCCGCTCAACGCGGTGCTCGGCTGGACGCAGATGCTGCAGACGGGCGCGCTCGGTGAGGCGACCGAAGTCCGCGCGCTGGCGTCGATTCGCCGCAACGCCGAGGCCCAGCAGCGCCTGGTCGAGGATCTGCTCGACGTCTCGCGCATCGTCACGGGCAAGTTCCCACTTGACCGGCGGCCGTTCGACGTCGGCGCGGCCGTCACGGCGGCGATCGACGCCGTGCGTCCGGATGCCGACGCCAAGCCGCTGACCCTGGTCGCCGAGATTGAAGGCCCGTTCGTGGTTGATGCTGATCCGTACCGCGTACAGCAGGTGGCTCTGAACCTGTTGACCAACGCGGTCAAGTTCACACCGGCCGGCGGGCGCATCGACGTGGTGCTGCAGCACGAGCCGGAAGGTGTAAGGCTGGTCGTGCGGGATACCGGGCAGGGAATCGCACCCGACCTGCTGCCGCATATGTTCGATCGGTTCCGGCAGGGAGACGGCAGCTCCACCCGCGCGCACGGCGGTCTTGGCCTCGGCCTGGCCATCGTCAAGCACATCGTCGAGGCTCACAGCGGGACGATTGAAGCGAAGAGCGAAGGTGTGAGCCGAGGGTCAACGTTCGAGGTCTATCTGCCTGCCGCTCAAGCCGGCGATCCACGGCAGGTTCCGGGACATCTGGCGGACGCTGGCGACGATGGCCGGCTCAACGGAGTGATGGCGCTGGTGGTGGACGACGAGGCGGACTCGCGGGAGCTCCTCGACTTTGCGCTGAAGCAAGCCGGCGCCGACGTGCTGCTGGCGGCGACGTCGAGGCAGGCGTTAACCTTGCTCGAGACTCACCGAGTCACCGTAATCCTCACCGACGTCCAGATGCCCGACATGGACGGCTTCGAGCTCATAGAAGAGGTCAGACGGCGACTTCGCGACCTGACGCCGCCGGCGATCGCGATTACCGCCCGTGCTCACACCGACGACGGCGTGCGCGCGGCAAATGCCGGCTTCTCGGCGCACATCACCAAGCCGGTCAACCTCGATCGGCTGATGCAGACCATCCGCGGCGTCGCTCGCCGATCCGCCACCGCCACCTCGAGTGGACCGAGCGTGGTGTAGCGGCTTGCTAGAAGCTGAAGAAGAGCAGCAGATCGATGCCGGCGCGCTCGACGCGCCGGAACGGCGAGCCGGAAGACAGCGATCCCGCGTCTGAGAACGTTCCCCGCAGCCTGAGAATCCGCGAGAGGTAGTACTCGATGGTGGCCTCGTCGTACTCGGACGCACCGAACTGGCGGCTGAAGCGGGCGACGAGCCCCGGCGCGATCTCCGCGCCGATCGTGACGCGCGCGCTGTTGCCGACGGTGCCTTGTTCGATCTCCAGCGTATCGAGGCCGATGCTCCGCTGTAGTGCCGAGAGGAGCGGCGCCGCCAGAAAGCCGGCGGCCAGGGTGCCGGCCCGTACCGCCAGCTCCTGTTGCTGCGCGGACGAGAGCTGGTTGGTGGACGTGTTGAAGATGATGAGCGACAGAATGTCCGACTGATCGAGCGGGGGCGTGCTGGCGAGCCGCAGTTCGGGCCCATCGAGCGGGCCTGCCACGGTGACCTGGGCCCTTACGCCTGAGATCTCGCGGGCCACCGTGACGTACAGCTCCGGATTCAGATCGCCGCGGAAGTTGATCGAGCTCGCCGGGTCGATGGTGAACCGCCGGCCCTGGAAGGCATAGGTGCCGGAGAGCGAGTCGAGCGACCCGGTGACGTAGAGCGGCTGCTCCGGATCCTTGTAAAGAAACAGATCGCCGAGTGCGCGGATGTTGAAGTCGCCCAGCCCCAGAGGCGTCCCCGGCGAGACCTGGAGGTTGTCGCCCGTAAACCGCATGGTGTTCGGCACCCGCAGCTCCACGTCGATGCCGAGACGCTGCCAGGCCGTGAGCGTCACGTCCTCGCTCACGCCCGGAAGGCCCGGGCCGACCATGGGCTCGCTTGAATAGGGCTGCAGCAGCGTGCGGTCGAGGATCGCGTTGACGTTGAGGACGCCGCCGGCGATCGTCACCACACCGGTCAGGCGCGGCGACTCGATCTGGCCCTGAAGCGTCACTGCGGTGTCGATGGTCGCGGTCCCGAACTCGTTTCTCAGAACCTCGAAGCCCGTCGCCTTGGCCTCGATGCTCACGTCCGCCACCTTCAGTTCGTGCGTGCCGATGCTGCCCCGTGCCTCGAGCACGCGCCCGGCTCGATCCTCGAGGTGAAAGGCATCCACGCGAACCTGGTCAGGCACCAGCCGCAACGAGATGCGCCCGTTGCGATACGTCGCGCCGGAGGCGGCCACCACAAATCCCGCGTTGGCCAGGTCGACCGTTCCGGTGAAGTGAGGGTCGCGCCCGGAACCCACGGCGGTGACGTTGAGCTGCACCTCGCCGCTCACATCCCGGACGCGGCTTGTCAGGCCTTCGATGAGCCCAAGGCTGATCGGACTCGAAGCCACCGAGATGTTGATCGGCAAATCCAGCCCGCCCTCGCTGAAGAGCGCAAGAGGCACCGTGCCCGCAGCCGTGAGCCAGTTGCCAGGCGACTGGTCGAGCCTCAAATTGACCTCGAAGACGCCGTCCGCGTATTGAAAGCGGGCCTCGACCTGCTCGTAGGTGACCCGCTGGACGCGTCCATTGATCACGCGCACGTAGCCATGGGCGACGGGCTGCGCATTCGTGCCGGTGATGGTCACGTCGGCATCGACAAAGCCGCCGTAGCGCGGGACGCCGGCGCCGTCGCCGGCAAGCGGGTCGAGAGCCACGTGGGACGTGGTGAGACGGATAACCCCGCGCCCATCGGTTCGCCAGCTCCCGCTCACATCGACGCGCTGATCGCCCTGCCGCTGGTCGACCAGCGCAACCGGCGTGATCACCACGCCTTCGTCATCCCATGAAAGCGTGGCGGGCGTAGGGCCGGCCAGCAGCTTCCACGCGGAGTTGCCCACGACCAGCTCGAGGCGGAGCAGGTCGACCTCGCGCTCCTCGGCGCGGAACCGGAAACCGCCGGCCACAGTGCCGCTCAGGCGCGTTTCTTCAGAGGTCAAATCGAGGTTGACCTCGAATCTCGCCGCTCCGGTAGTCGACGGTACCGGCCACTTCCAGAAATTCGTGCTGGACCAGCTCGACGAAGGTCGAACGAGCGTTCACACGGGCAACAGCCAGCTCCGGTGTGTCGAGTGGCACCGTGACGTCGTAGCGGCCCTCGGTCGTCAGCGCGCGGATGCCCGAGACGTCGATCCGGTTCACCGTGGCGTCGCCGGTGAGGGCCAGCGCGGAGGTGGGCCCGGTGAGCCGGCCGGTCGTGATCATCTGACCCGACATCGGGCGGCCGATCTGCTCGCCGATGAGGCCCAGGTCGGCGCGCGTCAGCTCGTAGTCGAACCAGGAGCTCCGCGTGCCGTCGAGCTCGACGCGGCCCGATCCCGACCCCTGAAGGGATGGCGCCTCGACGCGTATGTATTGCACGTCGAGCGTGCCGTCGGTGAGCGACGCTGCCATGACGGCGGTGGTCAGCGGAATCTCGCGGAGTTCCGAGGCGGAGAGCGCGACATCACCGCTCACCGTGTAGTCGGCAAGAACCGGGGTGCGCGTCAGAAGATCCCTCACCTCGATCGTGGCCCATCCCGTGCCCGAGAGCGACGCCGCAAGGCGGGGGTCGTTCATCGCGATCGACGGGTCGATATTCGCCAGCCGGCCGTTGTAGTACGCCTTCAGCGTGCCGTTTTCGATCCCGACTGTGACCTCGGCGTCCGAGAGCACGCCCCCGAAGATGTCGGCTCTCGTCAACCGGCCACCGGCTCTCAACACCAGCGCCGCGGCGTCTCCACCGGTGCCCTCGACGGAGAAGCGTCCATCGACCGACCCGGTGTAGCGCGGATCGCGGAGCCACTCGAGCTCTAGCTCGCCCGCGAGTCGGGGGAGGGACAGGCCTTCGACGGATCCCGTTCCCGTGTACTGAAACGGTGTCGTTGAGGTATCGATGCTCCCGGTCGTGCCGGCGCCGACGCTGGCGCCAATGAATGCCGAGGCCCCGAGAATTGCGCCGCCCTTGATGAAGGGCGAGGCGAACTGTCCGCTGACGTCGTAATCGAACGCCAGCGTGCTCTCGACGTGGGGGATTGGCACCTGGGCGGGCACCAGGCGCAGGTCCACACCGTTGGCGGTGCCGAGGAACCGGAAGCGGTAAGGCGACTCGAGTGAAATCGAGCTTTCGCGCAGCGTCACGTTCGCGCCGTAGGCCGTTGCATCACCCCTCGAGATCAGGGCCTCGCGCTCGGTAATTCGTCCTGTCGCCCGGACATCGTCCGCTTCGGTACTCGGTGAACCGCGCGTGCGCGCCGTCGAAGTTGAACGTCCCTGTCGGAAAGCCCCGGCCGAATCGGAGGTCGAAGTCGACCCGTCCCGTGATGTCGGACGGGCGATCGGCCCGGTTCAGCCATCTGGCGAGATCAAGACGCGCGACATCCACGCCGCCCTGACCGCGCCACGGAGAGACCGACGAGTCCAGCACGATCCCGCCGCCGACTGCGCCGCCGTCCGACTTGAGATCGAAGTCGATCCTGAGCGCACGGGTCGGGCCTGTCAGGCGGGCGTTGAACACCGAATCGACGGCCATATTTCGAAGCACGCCGACGATGCCGCCCCATTCCTGAAAGCGAAACCGTTCGGCGTTGACGGTGAGATCGAGCGTCGAGATGCCCTGGTCGCGGGCGATGCGGCCTTCCACGTGCAGCGCGCTGTCGGGTGTCCGGACTTGCAGGCCGATGAGCTGCCAGCCGTCGCGACCGTTGGCGATGCCGCCGGCCAACCGCGTGATGGTCAGATCCGGCGATCGCCCGATCCATGACGCTTCATTGAAGTCGAGTTGCCAGGTGACCGGAGCGTACGCGAAACCGAACGTTGCGTTGAGCAGCTCGAAGTGCGTCGGCAGCTGGAAGCCGCCAAGCGTCAGCGGGCTGCCGAGCCTGATGTCGCCTTCGACGATCTCGATTGATGGCAGGCGGATGGCGCGGCGCGGGCCCCGGCGATCCTCGTCGCTGGCATCGCGGCGCACCAGCGTACCCAGGTTCCAGCGTCCGTCCGGGTCCTTCCGCGCTGCGACCCTGGGTCGAACGAGCCGGAGGCTCCGGATGGTCGTGCCGTTCTGCACCAGCTCGCGGACGCTGTAGCTCAACTCGACCTCGTCTATCGAGACGAGCGTCTCGCCGTCGCGCGAGAGCCGGATGCCCGTCAGGCGCAGGCCGCGCACGAGTGAACCCTCGAGCGAACCGATCTCGAGGGTTGCGGTCAGGAACTGGTTGGCTTCGCGGAGGATGAGCTCACGCAGCTGGTTCTTGCCCCAGCGCGTCTCCGCGGCGGCGAGCCCCGCGGCGCCCAGCAGGAGCACGGCGATGATCGTGTAGAGCACGGCACGCGCCACCCGTACCGCCCAAGCGAGGCGGCGGCCGAGGCCGGATCGTGCGGGCGGGTTCTTCTCGGGCAGCGCCATTCGCGTCGTGAAAATGGTATCGCATATAATCACGTGTTTCCTTCGCATGAGGCTCGCGAGACGGTATTTGATCAGTGGACGTGTCCAGGGTGTCGGGTTCCGGTTCTTTGTCGAGCGAACCGCCGCACTCGAGGGGCTTCACGGATGGGTTCGCAACACCTCCGACGGACGAGTCGAGATCGAGGCCGAAGGCGAACGGGAAGCCCTCGACCGTTTCGAGCGGCGCGTCAACCACGGGCCGCCCGCCGCGCGAGTCGAGCATATGGAGATCACAGACTGCGGCGCGACCGGCCTCGACACCGGATTCAGCGTGCGATAGGCACAGCGACCTATGACTGATTTGAAGACCAGCATCCGCCACGTCCCCGATTTCCCCAAGCCGGGCATCCTCTTTTACGACATCACCACGCTGCTCCAGGACCCCGCCGGGCTTCGCGCGGCGTTGGATAGCCTCGCGACGCCGTTCATGGGCCAGGGCATCGACCTGGTGGTGGGCATCGAAAGCCGAGGGTTCATTTTCGGCGCGCCCGTCGCCGACAGGATCGGCGCCGGGTTCGCACCGGTAAGGAAGCCGGGCAAGCTGCCGTCGAAGACGGTGAGGGCGACTTATGATCTCGAGTACGGGAGCGATTCGCTCGAGATTCACGACGACGCGGTCAACAAGGGCCAGCGGGTGCTCATCGTGGACGATCTGCTGGCGACGGGCGGCACAGCAAAGGCAGTGGTGGGGCTCGTGAAGGGCCTCGGCGGGGACGTCCGCGGGCTGGCGTTCCTCATCGAGCTGGTCGGCCTCGAGGGCCGGAAGAAGCTCGCAGGCGAGCACCTGCACACGGTGCTGAAGTACTAAGTGTCACTCGTCGCGGCAGCGCTGATCATCGTGGCCGGCGCGGCGTTGGCTGCGTGGCTCCGCGCTCAGGGGAGCGCGGCGGCCGCGCGCGCGGCGCAGGATGCCGCCGCAGGCCGCCGCCTTCAGAATCCTCACGCTCTTCCGCAGCTCTCTTGAACAGGCCGCGGCCGATCCGCGTGCGCTCGTGACGTGGGCCCCCCTCGCGTCCGCGGCGCGCGCACTTTTCCCGGCCGACTGTGCCGAGCTCGATCGCGCCTTCGGCGGACGTTTCCCGTTCAGTGACGACGACATCCAGCGTGCGCACGGCCGGTGGACCGCAGACTGGCTCGCCTGGGAGCGCACGCACGATGGGGTGTACAAGCTCAAGGCTGCCGAAGCGCGCGCCGCCCTGGCGGCGGCAACGGCCATGAACGACGCGCAGGCCGAAGCCGCGCGTGCGCGAGTCGACGATGTCGAGCGCGAGAAGCTCGAGATATACCAGCGCCGGTACGAAGAATACGTCCGCACCGCCAAGGCCCTTCAGGCGCTCCAATCGCCTCGCCCATGACCTCGACGCCGACCGGCACCGCGCTTCCCGGGTGGCTCCAACGGAGCCTCATCGGGATCGCCGCAGTGACGTTACTGGCAGGAATGGTCTGGTTGTCCCTGGATTTCGGATCCACGTGGGACGAGCGAGCGCTGCAGAAGTTCGGCGAAGAGCTCTGGGACTACTACGCCGGCAGGATTCCACGCTCGGCCATCGACATCAGCTTCGGCTACATGCGCGTGTACGGCGGCCTCGTCGAGTACATCTCGGTGGCGGCCCAGCACGTCCTGCCGTACGACATCTGGGCGGTCCGCCACATGGTCAACGCCGTGTTTGGCTGGGTGGGCATTCTGTTCGGCGGCCTCATGGCCGCGCGGCTCTTCGGCACACGCGCCGGGTGGCTGGCCGCACTCCTTCTCGCGAGCATGCCGCGCTATATCGGCGAGTCGATGAACAACCCCAAGGATCTGCCGTTCGCGGTGCTCATGCTCGCCGGCTACTACTACATCCTCACAATCAAGCCGCAGTACCCGTATCTGTCGTGGTCCCATGCCGTGAAACTCGGCGTCACGATTGCGCTCACGCTGAACGTGCGGGCAATGGGACTGGTGCTCCTGGGCTATGCGGGCCTGGCGATTGCCGCGGCGATGCTCGTGGCGCGCGACTGGTCGCCGGCGCACGTCGGACGGACGCTCGCACGCGCTGCGGCGATGACCTTCATTGCGTTGCTTGGCGGCAGCGCCTTCTGGCCCTGGGCGCAGGAGCAGCCGCTGACCAGGCCCTTCGAAGCGTTCTTTCTGACCACGGGTTTCAACTGGGGCAATCCGTCGCTCTTCATGGGCCGGGGTGTGGCCGGTACCGGAAGTGCCGTGGTATTACCTGCCCACCTGGGTCGGGCTGATTGTGCCCGCCGTGGTTCTCGCGGGCATGTCGATCTCGCTCTGGCGGTTGAGTGCGGTCAGCCGCTCGCGGGTGCAGCTGGCGGCGATTTGGGCGTTCGTGCTGCTGCCCGCAACGGCGGCAATCGTCCAGCGCGTCTCCCTCTACGATGGAATCCGCCACATGTTCTTCATTGTTCCGCCGATGGCCGTGATCGCGGCCGCAGGGTGGGACTGGGTGATTGCTTCGTCGCGCGGGCGGACGCGGCTGGCCGCTGTTGCGGTGCTGGCCGTTCTCGTCGCCGAGCCGCTCATCTTCCAGCTTCGCAACCATCCGAACCAGAACGTGTACTTCACACCGCTCATCGGCGGTCCGAAGGGCGCCTTCGGCCGGTTCGACATGGACTACTGGGGCAACTGCGTGCTCGAGGCGACGCGCTGGTCTGCTCATCAAGCGCGCCAGGCCGGGATGCCGCTTGGCGTCACTGCGAATGCGTGGGAAGTGCTGGTGATGGACATGGACCGCTTCTCGTCGCTGTGGTTTCGCCAGGAGCGCCATGGCGGATACCACCTGGACATCCGGCTGTTGAAGGGTTCGGCCCGCGAAGTGCTCGGCACGGCGGGAAATCCCGACATCCTCTACCGCGTCACGACCGCAGACGGCACGCCGCTCTGCGTCGTGCTTCCAGGCCCCGAGTACCCGAAGCTCGTGGAACAACTCGCCAATCGGCCGGCGACGCAATAGGCGCACCCGATCCCCATCGCAGATCGCAAATCGCAGATCGCAAATCTCAGATCTGCGCTCTCCGATTTCAAATCTTTGTCCCGTCCCCGTTCCTCCTGTTCCCTGTTCCCTGTTCTCTACTTGATCTGCACGTACCTTGACGTCTCCGTCGGCCGTGATCACGCTGGCCCACGGCGATTCCCGGTCGATGCGTCCGCCAAGGACCTTGAACAGGTACTCGGGATCCGTGGTCGGGGGAAGGGCGAACTCTGTTCGGATGGACCGCATCGGCTGGCCTTGCCCTTTGATTTTCCGTGAGGCTTCCACGAGCAGACCGTACTGCGGCATCCGATGGAAGGTCGTGGACAGCCGGAACTTGGCCGGCGCCGCTGCGAGGGTTCCAATCAGCAGGACCGCCCCGATGGCCGTGGCCACCCGGCGCGGCGTAACCGCCCAGACAGCGATCGTGATCGTCGTTGCCGCGGCCGGCATCACCGACAGGTAGTAGTAGTGATCCAGGCTGGCCAGGAAAAGCGAGTACCCGGCGACAGCCAGCAACTGGGGCAGCAGCGTCATGGCCAGGAGTGGGGCGTCGTCGCGGTAACGCACTGCGACGACGATGCCGCAAGCCAGCAGCGCCCAGCCGACAAGCGGTGCATTCCACGGAGCGAACTCGATGAAGCGAACGGCCCCGACATAACCGGTCAGGCTCTTGGTGATCTCCGGCGCAGCCTCTCCGGTGAGGATGCGGCCGACGCTGCCCGACACAGCGCCCATGGCTTCGGCACGAAACTGGCTCGAGAAGCGATACGCGAGGTAGGGCAGCTGAAGCAGGGCAATCGCCAGGACCGCGATCGCCACGTTCCGCCGCGCCTGTGTGCGGTCGCCCCTGAGAAAGGGATCCGCGATGATGGCGATGAACACGCTCACCGCGACATAGATCGCCCCTGTATAAGCGTGAACGGCGGCCCAGGCGACGAGGGCAGTGAGCCCGGCCCGGACGAGAGACTGCCGATGCCAGTCGAGCAGGACCAGTGCCATGGCGGTCTTTGCGAGCACCGAGCCCATCACCGGATTCCACACCAGCGCCGCCAGGGCGAGGTCGTAGGCCGAGGTCACAAGCAGCGCGCCCGCGAGTAGCGCCGGCCAGGGAGAACCGGTTCTGCGCCAGATGGCGGCGACGAGCAGGGCGTCAGCGCCAGACTGCAGGACGGCGTGGCCAATCCCTCCCGCGTGGGGCAGGTTGTCGAACCAGGGACCGAGCGACACGCGGACGGCCCACAGAATCCAGTAGAAGGCCGGACCAATCGTGTAACCGCCGACATGCGTCGGGGGGCCGACCAGCGGCAGCTCGCTGAATGGCTGCAGAGCGATCCACCAGTCGCGCATCTGGTCTTCGAGCAGCCAGAAGCGCGTGGTGATGCCCTGAATCCGGAGGGTGAGCGCGGCGGCAAAGAAGATAAACGTGACGGCCCCGATCGCGGCGGGACGGGGCGGGGTCGGCGGTGTGTGCATGCTGGCGGTTGCGCGGGGATCTTACCCCGACGGATGTGCCTTACCTCAGGGCAGTTTCCACTTCAGTGTAGCCGTTTGTCCTTGGTCCTTCGGCCTTTGGCCTTGGGCTGGCCTTGGCCCCTGGTTGCGGCGCACCGTGCCGGGTTCGTGCCACAATGCGCCATGCCCAGAAGGCCGAGCATGCGGGCGGCGATCCTGATGGGACTCGTTTGCCTGGCGCTCCCGGGATGTGAAACCTATCGCTCGTGGCGCTACCCTTGTGAGTCGCGTGAACCCGGCATGCGCGGCGAAGTGATGCGGGGTGCCGACGGCAAGTTCCTCTACTTCGACGGTGAGTGCTGGACGTCGCGGGCGATGCCGCCAGGGGATACGCCCTTCTAGCGTTGGTAAACTAGCACTTGCCACCTCACGCGCGCCCGTAGCTCAGCGGATAGAGCACCCGCCTCCTAAGCGGGGGGCCGACAGTTCAATTCTGTCCGGGCGCACCATCCTTTGCTGCCGCCAGTCGCGGCTCCGTCCAACCCGCCGCGCAGGCGTGCTATCCTTTCGAGTTCCCTATGAAACGTACAGAACGCCATCACCTGAAGGACAACGAGCTGGCGCACCTGGCGGCCGCCGCCCGGCAGACCGTTGAAGAACGCAAGAAGCAGGCGACCATCGGGCTCATCGCGGTCGTCGCGGTGCTCGTGCTCGCCATCGGCTTCATGGCGTGGCGGTCTCGCGGCGCAAGCCGTTCGAGCCAGCTGCTGGCCGAAGCCGTCGTCGCCAGCGAGGCGCAGGTGGGACCGCCGCCGGCCCCGGGTGCGCCGCCAGCCGGCCTGCGCTTCAACACCGAGAAGGAGCGCTACGAGGCGTCGCTCGCCAAGTTCAAGGCGCTGGCCGATCAGTATCCGTCGAGCGAGGCGGGGATCTTTGCGCGCTACCGCGAGGCGGCGATTCAGATGGCGCTCGGCAACACCACGGAGGCCGCCGCGGCCTATCAGCAGGTCGTGGATCGCGGGGGCTCCAGCTTGTACGCGCAGATGGCCCGGCTGGGTCTCGCCGATGCGCAGGCGCGGAGCGGCCAGCTCGATCAGGCGATCACGACCTATAAGACGCTTGCCGAGCAGAAAGACGGCACCCTGCCCGTGGACGGCATTCTGATGCAGCTCGGGCGGGCGTATCTCGACGCCGGCAAGCAGGCCGATGCCGAGCAGACCTTCAATCGGCTCGTCTCGGAATTCCCGCAATCGCCGTTCAGCGGTGATGCGCGCCGCGAACTCGACACGCTGAAGAAGACGAAGACGACGTAAGAGACCAGGGCCACCGTCCCTGGCCTGGCGCGCAGCGAAGCGCAAACACCCCTAGAACGCACCTCCCAACCGCAGATACACCGAGCGCCCTGTTGTGGCGCTCGCGCGGTCGCGGCCGAACGCAGCCCCAACGGCCAGCGTGATCGGGTACCGGTATCCGGCGACCAGATCGAACAGAAGCTCGCCACCCGCTGATGTCTTTGCCTCGCTCGATCGATAGGGCCCGGTCCAGGTGTGCCCGGCGTCGGCGCCGAGCGCCGCATGAACCGTGTGAAGGAAGAGCGGAAAAGTCCCCCATCCCCTTTGAGGCCTGGCGAGCGGCCAGCGGTACTCGGCGTTGACAAGCGCGACGTGACTGCCGGCGAAGCTGTCGATCGGAAAGCTCCGTAGAAGCGACAGCGCGTCGCTGTCGAAATGCAGCGTGCCGCCTTCGGGCCCCGGGCCACCCAGCCGGAAGAGCCGGGCGGCGCTCGCGTCGCCGTTGGAGACCCCGAAGCCCCCTCTGACCGCCACGACGTGATGACGCGCGAGCCCAGCCAGGTAGGCACGCGCATCAACGATCGTCGTCGTGGCATCGCCGGAAGCGCCGAGCGACTTGCGTGTCAACTCCGCCGTGACGCCCACGTTGACGCCGTCCTCAGGGCTGATCGAAAAACCATAGCGAGTCTCCGAGTCGACCATCCACCCTGCGCGCACGCTCGATCGATTGATGGTTCTGGCCGGCAGCGTGTACTCGTCGACCGCACGGACCATCGACACCAGGGCCGCATGGTTCGTGAGCACTCGCTGGATAGGGAGAACGACGCCTCCCTCGTACCTGCGCTCGATCACACCGACGCGGAGGAGCGGGCTGGTCGGTGTAGCCGGTACGTCAAAGAACGTCGTACGCCGTGACGCACTGGCGAAGAAGCTTGGTTGCCATCGCGCGTACGAGTATTGGGCGGTCCAGTCCGGGATACGGCGATCAACCAGGTCCTCAGGGCCCGACCAGCCGGACGTCACCGCCAGCCATGACGCCGAGAGGCCATACGCGTGGTATCCGAGCACGTCCGTGCCGCCGGTGGAGAAACCCGCTCGAATCTGGTCCGCGTCGGCCTCCACGATCGGGCTCCACGCGGTCGGCAGCAACGTTCGCCACGGCGCGTAGGTCGGGGCCGACGGCAGGTTTGGTGACGCGGTCTGCGCGACAGACGGGGAAGAGCCGGGAACACGGCCGGCGGCTCGACCGGAAGCCGTGGCCGCAGTGATCGATGCCGCCGCCTCCGGATAGGGCAGCGTGAAGAGGTCGAAGCCATCCGGTGTGTACCCGGAGAAAACGATCGTCCTTCCGTCCGGCGAAACGTCAGGCCACATGGCACCAGCGGTAAACGACAGCTGCCGCCACGAGGCGCCCCTTTCAAGGGGCACTTCGAACAAATTGAAGACCCCTGTGCCTTGTGCGGCCGCGACGACCAACGCCCGTCCATCAGGCCGCCACGCCGGTGTGATGATCCGCATGGACGAATCGGCAGCTGCGTCCTGCAGGATTCCCGACGCGACATCGAGAACCACGATCGCAGGATGCTCGCCGGGCCGATGACGCTCGACCGCGATGCGCCCGCCGTCCGGCGACCACCGCGGGGCGTTGAACTGCGTGTCCGCTTCCGACGCCAGGACTCTCAGCGCGGAGGGATCTGCGCGCGGCAGGAGCACGAGCGCGCGCTGGCCGCGGCCTTCACGCACGCCAACGATGGTCTGGCCGTCCGGCGAAAGATCGGGGTCCAGCAGTCGCGCGCCGTTGGTCAGCCGGCGCACATCTCCGCTGCGGCGATCGAGCTCGTAGAGGTCGCTATACAGGCCCACGTTCCGGCTGAGCTCCTGCTGATCGAAGATGACGATGCCGGGTATCTGGCCACTGGTCGCGCCGAGGAATCGCGTGGTCAGCGTGCGCGGCGCGCGGCCATCGAGCGCCACCGCATTCAGGGAGGGGAAATCGTGCGGCGTGCGGATCGATAGACGATCTCGGGCGCGACACCCCTCGCACGGCGACGAGAATCGCGGCCCGAGCACGCTGTAGCCGTGACGGGTCAGGCGCGTCGAGCGATCGGACCCGCCGTTTGCCGACGGGGAGGTTTCGGCCTCGCGGTACGCCGTCCAGAGCTCTCCGAGCGAGGCACCGAAGACTCTCGGAAAGACCCGGGACGCAGTGAAGGGCACGCGGCCCGAGGTTGCCTCGGCGAGTTCGATGAGCCGCGCCTCACCGAACCGGCTCACCAGGTAGGCATGGAACCCGACGCCCTCCGAGTACGGCACAAGACCGCCCGGCCACGACGTGAGTCCCCCGTTGGCCCGGTCCAGCGTGAGCCCCGTGCCGTTGACATCCCTGGACAGCGCCCGGAAATTTCCGGCCGACAGGCGGCCGGCTCCCGTTCGCGCGCTTTCCTCGTACGTGGCCAGGCCCTCAATTTGCCACCCCGGGAGAAAGAGGTTGGGAAATCCGAGCGGAGCGCGGCCGAAGATGCCGCGCACGAGCCGGGCCCAGCCCTTCGATCGATCCAGGTGCAGGATGTGCGTGAACTCGTGGACGAACACGGTCCGCAGCCAGTCGTCCGTGTTGCCGATCAACTCGAACCCGGCGGGCCAGGCCGTGGAGAGCAGGATCGTGTTGTAGGGGATTGGCGTGGCCCAGCCATTGGCCGCCTCGCTCTGGTCGACCAGAATGACGTGTGTTCGCCGCGGCGCCGCGTCCCAGATTGCACCAGGTGGTTGCTGCACTTCCCGCCACACCTGCTCGGCAATCTCGCCGAGCCTGACGGCGAGCCGATCTTCACCCTGATGGAAGTAGATGGTGAAGTGTTCGGTCTGGAGGGCCCTGAACCGCAATGCAGGATCGACGATCGGCCCTGCGGCCGCCAGGCTCGCGGTGACGAGGATTGCGCAGACGACGCTAGTCAGTCGGCGCAGGTCGGAAGCGCGCAACATTCTTCAGGAACAGGTAGTCGGCCGTCGGCGACAGCTGGATGCCGATCAAGTCCCGACGAGATACGACGAAGTTCGTTTTGTGCCACAGGCTGATGTAGACGGCGAGTTCGACGACGCGCCGCTGCACGTCGGAGAACAGTGCCAGACGGCGAACCTCGTCAACCGAGGCCGACGCTTCGTCGAGCAGCCGATCGACCTCGGCGTCCCGGAAGTGCCCCCGGTTGAAGCCGGCCGGCGGCGTCTGCGTGGAGTGAAAAATCCTGCGCAGGATGTCCGGGTCAGCGAGCGCACCGCCGGCCCACTGCAGCGTGTAGAGCTGGAAGTTACCGCTGAATACGTCGGCGAACAGCGTCGCCAGTTCGTACGTGCGCACATCGAGATCGACGCCCGACCAGGAGCAGGTCCTGCTGGATGACGGCGGCCTGAAGCCGGCTGTACTCGTTGGTCGACACCTTCAGCGTGAGGCGCAGGCGCGCGGCCGGGCCGTCGCCGTCAGGATCCGGATATCCAGCCGAGTCGAGCAGTGCCTTCGCCTTTGCCGGATCGTGAGCGAAATCTGGAAGCTCCGGCGCATGAGCCCACGAGATCGATGGCAACGGGCCTACGGCGGGCGTGGCGAGGCCACGGCGAAGGTACTCGACAATGGCGCCACGGTCCACGGCATGCGCAATGGCCTGGCGCACACGAACGTCCGACAGCACCGGATCTCGGAAGTTCACGCCAATGTACTGATAGTCCGCGCCCGGTCCCGTGCTGGTCGCCAGCCCTTCGTCTTTCTGGAGCTGGTGGAGGATGTCGGGTGAGATGTCGTTCACGACCACGTCGACCGTGCCCTTCCGCAGCTCGAGGCCCCGCATCACCTCGTCGGGCACGACCTTGAAGATGATCCCGTCATTGCTCGGCGCGCCGTTCCAGTAGTCGGGAAACGGTTCGAGCTCGACGACATCGTCCACCTGGTAGCGGACGAATCGGTACGGTCCCGTTCCGATCAGATGCTCGCGGAAGGTCCGGTCCGCACCGTCTGGCACGATGGGCATCACCAGGTTGATTGGAAACGACGTGAACGGCTCTTTCAGCTTGAAGACCACCGTGTAGCGGCCTGCAGCTTCGACCGTCTCGAGAATTCGGTAGGGGCCGCCGCGAGGCGCGGCGAGCGCGGGGTCCGCCAGGCTTCGGAACGTGTGCACGACGTCGGCCGACGTCAGCTCGTGTCCGTCGTGGAACCGCACGCCTTGCCTGAGCGTGGCGACATACGTGAGCGGGTCGGGATGCTCCAACCGCTCCGCCAGCCGAGGTACGGGCCGCATCGAGCTGTCGAGCATGAGAAGCGTATCGAACACCTGCTCCTGAACGCGCTGTGACACCTCGTCGAGGCCAAACCTGGGATCCAGGTTGTTCGGCCCGGTCGTGATGCCGACAACGATGACGTTTGGATTGGCCGCGGGGCGCTGCAAACAGGACGGCAAGACAAGGCAGGTAAGGCAGGCAAGGCAGGCGGGGCGGGCGAGGCTGGCAGGGCGGGCGAGGCGCGCCAGGCGGGCGAGGAATGCCGGGCCGGCAAGGGCGGCGAAACAGGTGCTCACGCGCCGGCGTCCTTCTTCAACTCCGCGAGCAGCGCCAGTGCCTCCAGCGGGGTCATCCGGTCGACGTCGAGTGCCGCCAGCCGATCGCGGAAGCCGTCCTGCGCGGTCACTGCAGGCGTGAACAGGCCCAGTTGCTGTTGCGGTTCACCGGGAGTGCCGCTGACCGACGGCCGTCCGCCTCTCGCGAGCTCGTCGCGTTCGAGCGCGGAGAGAATCTCACGCGCACGTGCGATCACCGCTGCCGGCAGGCCGGCCAGTCGCGCGACCTGGATTCCGTAGCTCCGGTCCGAGCGCCCGGGGACGATCTTCCGCAGAAAGATGATGTCGTCCTTCCATTCCCGCGCCGAGACATGGTAGTTGACGACGCCCGGTGTGGCGTCGGCGAGATCGGTGAGCTCGTGGTAATGCGTGGCAAACAGCGTCTTGGGGCGCACCTTGGGATTGGTCGCCAGGTGCTCGGCCACGGCCCAGGCGATGCTCAGGCCATCGAAGGTGGCGGTGCCGCGGCCGATCTCGTCCAGGACGACCAGGCTGCGAGAAGAGGCCGTGTGCAGAATGTTGGCGGTCTCCTGCATTTCGACCATGAACGTCGAATGCCCTCGGGCGATGTTGTCCGACGCGCCGACTCTCGCGAAGATCCGATCGACGATGGCGATCTTTGCCTCACGCGCGGGCACAAACGACCCGGCCTGCGCCATGACCGACAGGAGAGCCGTCTGCCTGAGGAACGTGGACTTGCCCCCCATGTTCGGCCCGGTCAGGATCACGAGCTGAGAGGCGCCGCAGTTCAAGCGTGACGTCGTTGGCGACAAACGGCTCGCCGGCCGCCGCTGTCCGGCGCTCCACGACCGGATGGCGCGCGTCGAGGGCGGTTGTCTCGTCGCCGTCATGCACGTGCGGCTTGATGTAGTTGCAGACGGCCGCGGCCTCTCCGAAGGCGGCCAGGGCATCGAGCGCGGCGAGCGCCCGCGCTACGGCCTGGATGCGCGGCGACTCGGCGGCAACGGCAGCGCGGAGCGTCTCGAAGATTTCAAGCTCGCGTTCGAGAATCCGCTCATCGGCTCCGAGCACCTTTTCTTCGTACTCTTTGAGCGCCGGCGTGATGAACCGTTCGCCGCCCGCAATGGTTTGCTTCCGGTGATAGTCGGCCGGGACCGCGTGCAGGTTCGACTTCGAAATCTCGATGTAGTAGCCGAACACCCGGTTGTAGCGGACTTTGAGCGAGCCGATGCCCGTGCGTTGCCGCTCATCGTCCTCCATCCGGGCGATCACCTGCTTGCCGGAACGGCTGATGGTCCGGAGCTCGTCGAGGTCCGGGTCGACACCGTCGCGCGTGAAACCGCCGTCACGCGCGAGCGCCGGCGGGTCGGCGACGATCACGTGGTCGATGCGGTCGCGGACATCGGCCAGTTCGTCGAGCTCGGCGACGAGCGAGGTGAGCAGCGGCGCCTGAGCCTCGGCCAGCACGGCCCGGACACGCGGGACCACGGTCAGCGACTGCTTCAGCCCGACGAGATCCCTCGGGCCGGCCGTTCCGAGGGCGATCCGTGCCACCAGGCGCTCCAGGTCCTGGACGGCCTTGACCGCATCGCGGAACTTGCCGCGCTCGGTGGAGCGAAACGCCAGTTCTTCGACGGCATCGAGGCGGTCGCGGATAATCTCCAGCGACATCAGCGGCCGCACGAGCCATGAGCGAAGGAGTCGGCTGCCGATGGACGTGACCGTGCGATCGAGCTCGTCAAGCAGTGACCCTTCGCGGCCGCCCTCAGATCCTTCGAGGATCTCGAGGTGGTCGAGGGTCGTCGGATCGATAAGGAGCGCATCCGCACGCTGACGGAACGCGATCGTGCGCACGTGCGCGAGGTCGGCTTTCTGCGTCGTGCGCAGGTAATGCACGAGCGCGCCGGCGGCCGAGACCGCCGCGGGCCGGCGATCGAGACCGAACCCCTCGAGACCGCCTACGCGAAGCTGATCGACCAGTGTCCGCCTGGCCTGCTCATCGTCAAACGCCCAGGCCTCCAGCGGAGTTACCGGAACGTTCGCCGTGGCTGGCAGCGCGGGTGTCTCGGCGGGGACGATGATCTCGCGCGGCTTGAGCACGGCAATCTCGTCGGCGAGGGCCTGCAGATCATCGCTCGCGTACTCGGCGGCCGTGAACTCGCCGGTCGAGAGATCGAGGAGGGCTGCGCCGACAGCGCGCCCCTTTGTCCGATCGCCGGCAGGGGAGAGGGCCATGAGGAAGGCCGGCTCGCGCGCGTCGAGGTACCCGGCGTCGGTGAGCGTACCGGGGCTGACAACCCGCACGACCTCGCGCCTGACGAGGCCCTTGGCTTTTCGTGCGTCTTCTACCTGATCGCAGATCGCGACCCGGAAACCCTTCCGCACGAGTCTTGTGATGTAGCCGTCGGCGGCGTGAAAGGGCACGCCGCACATCGGAATGCCGCCGCCGTTGGCGTCCTTCGAACGCGAGGTCAACGTGAGATCGAGGGCGCGCGAGGCGGTCAGGGCGTCTTCGTAGAACATCTCGAAGAAGTCGCCCATGCGGAAGAGGACGATGGCGTCGCGATGCTGTGCTTTCGCGTCCAGGGTACTGACGCATCGCAGGCGTCGCTGACATATTCTGTAGTCTAACGCATGCGCCTGCTGGCTCTGGACACGACGACGCGCCACGCGAGCGCCGCGCTCGTTGACGGCGACCGGACGATCGGTCTGTGGTCGAGTGATCCGGCTCGTGCGCACGCGGAGCAGCTGCCCCTTGGACTGATCGAGATGATCGACAACGCAGACAGGACAGGCAAGGCGGGCAAGGCAGGCGAGGCCGGCAGGGCAGGCGGGTTGAATGCGGTCGATGTGTTTGCCGTGGCTGTTGGTCCGGGCTCGTTCACGGGTTTGAGAATTGGCATCGCAACGATCCAGGGACTGGCGTTTGCGGGTGGAAAGAAGATCGTCCCGGTCTCCGCGCTGGACGCGCTGGCTTCGTCAGCAGCAGGGAAGGCCGAGGGGCGCGGAGAAGTCGTCGTGGCCGCCTGGATGGACGCGCATCGGGGCGAAGTGTTCAGCGGGCTTTACCGCTGTCGGGCAGGCGTGGCCTGGCAGCCGCCGACGCCCATCGAGGATGCGGCCGCGGCCGATCCACATACAGTGCTGGCTCGCTGGAAGAACAATGGCCACGGTCCTGCCATTTGCGCGGGGGACGGCGCCGTGCTCTATCGGGACCTGTTGCCAGCAGGCATCGTGGTGATTCCGCCGGCGCCATTGGCAGAAGCCGTCGCGTGGCTCGCGCTCGACCGCGCGCTGGCTGGTCAGACAATCGACCCTGCGGCCGTGCAGCCGCTGTATGTAAGGCGGCCGGACGTTGAGATTGCGCGTGATGCCCGCCTGGCGGATTGAGCCGCTCGCGACGCCCGAGGACCTGGACGCGATTCTTGCCGTCGAAGAGGCCTCGTTCACCAATCCGTGGACCCGCGAGATGTACCTCGCCGAGCTGGAGCATCCCCGCACGGCGTTCATCTACCTCGCGCGTAGTTCAGCCGCCGAGGTCGTCGGCTTCTGTTCCTGCTGGCACGTGCTCGACGAGCTGCACATCAACAATCTGGCGGTACTGCCAGCGCATCGGCGGCTGGGCGCGGGTTCCGCGCTCCTCAATTACACGCTGGCTGCCGGCGCCCGGGCGGGCGCAGTACGGGCCCTGCTCGAAGTCCGTTCCTCGAACGTCGAGGCCCGGCTCCTGTACGAGCGCTTCGGTTTCACAGTGATCGGCATCCGGCGCGGCTACTACTCGCAGCCGGCGGAGGACGCACTGGTGCTTTCGCGCGAGGGGCTCTCGCCCAGCTGAGACTGTGCCAGTCCCGTCCCGTCCGGCTGCCTTCGGCTGGCCTTGAAAGGTCCCATTGCTTGTGCTACGTTCCGCCGTACCAGCCGTCACCAACAGACAAGGAGGCGGGACATGAGCGACCAGTCGCCTGACGTCAAAGATTTGTTGCTGCAGACCGACGAGGAGTTTCACGATCTCGCGGTCAAGCATCACCAACTCGAAGATCGCCTGCACGAACTCACCGAAAAGCACTACCTCTCAGAACCCGAGCAAGTCGAAGAAGTTACCCTCAAGAAACGCAAGCTTCAGATCAAGGACCGCATGGAGGACATCCTGCGCAAGTACCGCGGTGATGGTCCCCCGATGTCGCGGCTGTCGGCGGCGCACTAGCGCACCGGCCGGTCGTCATTCCGCTCCGGACCCCGGCGTAAGATAGGCGCGATGCGTATCGATGCGGCCGGCTGGCCGTTCGTGCTCGGCGCGCTGGCTATCGGTGTAGCCGCGGCCCTGCTGCTTCCGTGGCTGCTCGTGCCGTTCCTGGTGCTCGCGGCGTTCTTTCTCTTCTTTTTCGCGATCCCGATCGCCGCATCGCGCAAGGTGACCACCTGGTGGTGTCACCGGCAGACGGCCGGGTCATGGTGGCCGGCGACCCTGCTGGTCAAGGCGCACCGCCCGGGCAGTGGAAACAGATCAGCATCTTTCTCTCGCCGATGAACGTGCACATCAACCGCGTTCCGGTCGGTGGACGCATTACCAAGGTGAGCTACACGCCCGGCAAGTTTCTCCCCGCTTACAAGGCGGATGCGGGCGCCGTGAACGAACGCAGCGAGATCTGGATCGATCACGACGGCCAGACCGTCGTAGCCCGCCAGATTGTCGGCATCCTGGCCCGGCGCGTCGTGTGCCGCGCAGAGGCGGACACCGTCGTCAAGGCCGGCGATCGCTACGGCGTGATGAAGTTCGGTTCGCGAATGGACATTTTCGTGCCAGTGGACGCCGAGATCCGCGTGCGTGCCGGGGAAGACGTCCGCGCCGGGGAAACCGTGATCGCGGTGCTACACTCGAAGCCGTGAGGAGCCGAAAGTCCGGACATGAGTAGCGACGAGGGCGACGCAGGCACGCGCTTGCCCTTCCTGCGGCGCGTGGACGACCGGCGCCGCCCGCGCATTCGGCGCGGAGTGTCACTCCTGCCCAGCCTCTTCACCGTCGGCAACCTCTTCTGCGGTTACGCCTGCGTGATCTACGCGATGCGTGGCGAGTACGAGTCGGCGGCGCCGTTTATCGGCATCGCGGTGGTGCTCGACATGCTCGACGGCCGGATTGCGCGGCTGACCGGCACCAGCAGCGACTTCGGTGTGCAGTTCGATTCGCTGGCCGACGTGATCTCGTTCGGCATCGCCCCGGCCGTGCTGACGTTCGGATGGGGCCTTGCGCCGTTGGGACGATGGGGGTGGGCCGCGGGGTTTCTCTTCGTCACGGCTGCGGCCATGCGGCTGGCCCGCTTCAACATCCAGAGTGCGGCGGGCGGCGACAAGCGCTACTTCGTCGGCATGCCCAGCCCGGCGGCTGCCGGTGTTCCCGCCGCGACCGTGTTCGCGTATCCCGCCGGCATCGCGGACTACCGCGGCTCGCTCGTCGCGCTGGCGATCGTGCTCGTTCCTGCCGTCCTGATGGTCAGCACCATCCGTTTCCGCAGCTTCAAGACGATCGACCTGCGCACTCGCCGGCCATATACCGTGCTGCTGCTGGTGGCCGGCGCTCTCGTGCTCATTGCGACCGAACCCCGCTGGGTGCTCGTCGGAATGGCCTACACCTACCTGGTGTCGGCCTTCGTCGGATTGGCGTGGACACGGCTGCGCGCCAAGGAAGGCGTTCGCGAGGGCGGGAAGTCGGAACAGCCTCCGGACTCCCGCACCCCGGCCGCCAGCTGACAGCCACGCTATAATTCCGGCGATCCTGCGCCTTCCGGCCTTGTAGGGCGCCTGGTTTCGCCGTATCGTGGGCTTCGGCAGTGCTCGGCTGGTTGAGGAGGGTGCGACGATGGCCGCAGGTAAGCTCGTCGGACAGAACTACACGACGCCGGATCTCGTGGCGAAGGTGACCGGAAAGGCGAAGTATTCAGAGGACTTCAAGGTCGAAGGGATGCTGTTCGCCAAGCTCCTCTGCAGTCCCATGCCCCACGCGCGCGTGGCGCGCCTCGACACCAGCGCCGCGCTCGCCTTGCCCGGCGTGAAAGCGATCCTCACCGCGGACGAATTGCCTGCCCCATCCGACATCGTCACCGACCTGGGCCAGACGATTCGTGCGAACCCCAAGGGCGAGCGCGCGCTCACCAACGAGCCGCTCTATGTCGGCGAGCCGATCCTGGCAGTCGCGGCCGTCGACGAAGAGACGGCGGCCGAGGCCATCGAGCGCATCGTGATCGAGTACGAGCCGCTGCCGCATGTGGTGGATCCGCTCGTCAGCCTGAGGCCCGGCGGGCCCAACGCGCGCGTGGAGGGCAACTACTGGGGGCGTCCCGCTGTAGAGCCCGGTCAACCACCCGCACCTGTCGAGGTGATGGAGCTCAAGTGGGCTGACGCCGACTTTGCCAGCTACGACCAGGGCATGCTGCCGATGGGCAAGACGCCGGACGAGTGGACGTACGGCGACCTCGAGGCCGGCTTCAAGAACGCGGCGCTCGTGCTCGATGAGACGTTCGTCACGCCCAATACCAGCCACCAGACGCTCGAGCCGCGGACGGCGATGGCGTATTGGCAGAACGGCAAGCTCTATCTGCATGCCGGCACGCAGAGCACGGTCCAGACGGTGGCATCGATCGCGCGCTGGATGCGCATGGAAGCGAAGGACATCGTCTTCGTGAGCGAGTACACGGGCGGCGGCTTCGGCAGCAAGGCCACCGGCACCATCAACGTGATGATCCCGGCGCTTCTGTCGAAGAAGGCGAACGCGCCGGTCATGCACCGCATCACGAGGGATGAAGAGCATTCGATCGGCGGCGCCAGGCCCAGCCTGCACGGGCGCGCAAAGATCGGCTTCGACAAAGCAGGGCCGCATTACCGCCCTCGACCTGTTCGTGGTGAGCGATAACGGGCCCTACGAGCAGAACGGTGACGCCGGCCAGGCTGGCCGTATCGTCTCCCTGATGTATCAGCCTGCGGCCATGCGATGGCGCGGTGTGGCGATCCTGACCAATACGCCGCCGCGGCGCGCGCAGAGTCAACCGGGCGGCATGCAGGGCATCACGATCGTCGAGCCGGTCCTGGCCAAGGCAGCGCGCCAGCTGGGCGTCGATCAGGTCGCCATCCGCCGCATCAATGCTCCGGAAGGCAAGGCGCGATTCGGCCCGCCGAACGCACGCGGTCAGCAGGCCTATGCCACGAGCGCGTTCATCAAGGAGGCCCTCGACAAGGGCGCGCGTGAGTTCGACTGGGCCGCCCGCATTGCGCGAAGCGGCAAGCGCCAGGGCAGCAAGGTCCGTGGCGCGGGCGTGGCCGTCAGCACGTTTGTCGCGGGCTCGACAGGTTTTGACGGCCTGGTCGTCTTGCAGCCCGATGGCCGGCTTCGCCTGTACACGGGCATCGGCAACCTCGGCACCGAGTCGTTCAGCGATACGCAGCGCGTCGCGGCCGAGATGCTCGACGTGCCCTGGGACAAGTGCGACGTCATCTGGGGGAATTCGACCAAGAACCTGCCCTGGAGCTGTGTTTCTGGCGGCAGCCAGACGATTCACGCGCACACCCGTGCCGCACACGCCGCGGCCGCCGACGGCGTGAAGAAGATTCAGGAGATCGCCGCCAGAACTCTTGGCGGACGCCCCGAGCAGTACACGCTCGCCAACGAGCGCGTGTCGGGCGGCGGGCGGAGCATGAGCCTCGCCGACGTTGCGAAAAAAGCGATCGAGCTCGGCGGAAAGTACGACGGCCACGAACTGCCCGAGGGAATCAACGCGGTCACCAAGACCGCCGCGGCGGGCCTCGTCGGTCAGGGCCTGATGGGCGTGGCACGCGATACGTATCCCCGCGATGGTGCGACGTTCTCTTTTGTCGCGGGCTTCGCCGAAGTCGAGATCGATGTGGAGACTGGCGGCTATCAACTGATCGACTACATGGCGGTCGCTGACGTCGGCACCGTGATCCACCCGAAGGCGCTCGGCGGCCAGGTGCTCGGGCGCTCGATCCTCGGTATGGGACACGCGCTGGCTCAGAAGTGGGTCTACGACCAGCACTACGGCGTACCGCTGGCGACGCGCTTCTATCAGAACCGTCCGCCGACGATCCTCGATGTGCCGGTCGACATGAAGTGGTCGGCCGTCGGCCTGCCCGATCCTGAAACGCCGGTCGGCGCTCGCGGGATCGGTGAGCCCCCGGTGGCCGCGGGCTGCTGCGCAATTCTGAACGCCATTTCGGCGGCCGTGGGAGACGAGATCTTCCGGCGGGCGCCTGTGAACCTGGACACCATCCTGACGTCGCTCGAGAACGGCAGGCCGGTGCTCGAGGGGCTAACCGCTCACATTTAGTAATTGGGTAATTGGGTAATTGGGTACTTGGGCGATTGGGTAATTGAGGCGGATAGTCGTCGTGTCCGTGGCGTGTGTGCTGGCCGCTGTCCTTGCCGCGGGATGTGAGGGGCGGACGCCTCCGCCGGCGGAAACGCCGGCGTCAACGCGGCGCGATGAGGTCGTCTGGGAGCGGCTCGGGGAGTGGTCAGGCCGGAAAAGCCTGCAGACCGAGTCGTTCACGAGCGACACCGGGGCGTTCCGGATCATCTGGACGACACGCGCCGCCGCGGACGCAGGCGAGGGCACCTTCCTTCTGACACTCCACAGCGCAATCAGCGGCAGGCCGTTGCAGGTCGCCGTGGACCATCGCGGTCCAGGCGGTGCGACGGCCTACATCAACGACGATCCCCGCGTCTTCTTTGCGGTCGTTGACGCGTCAAATATCGAATGGTCCTTCAGCGTGGACGAAGCCGTCGCTACGCGGAAAGTCCCCCAGGGAGCGCTGAAGCCCTGACCCTCTATTTCCCGCGAATTCGCGTTCCGTAGCTGCCGGGCTATAATCCGCGATCGCTCGCCGCCAGTGGGCGAGCCTGCACCGAGATCGCAGTGAACCCATCGACAGCGGAGGAATCCTATGCAGCTCGAGGAGCGTCAGGTTGGTGATGTGACGGTGATCGTGGTCACCGGGGACATCACCCAGCACAAGGGCGGTGATCTGGTTCTGAAGAACCGGGTCCGCGACGTCCTCCAGCAGGGCCGCAAGAAGTTGATCCTCGACCTGGGAGGCGTGTCCTACGTGGACAGCGCGGGGCTGGGCGAAATGGTGCAGGCGTACGCGACCACCAAGAAGGAGGGCGGAATGCTGAAGCTCGTGGCCGTGACGGCCCGTCTCAGGGATCTGCTGACCATCACCAAGCTGGTGACGGTGTTCGACTCCTACGATACCCAGGCCGACGCGGTCGGCAGCTTCGGCACCTCGGCCTGATGGTGCAGGCCCACGGGCAGCAGCCTCACCTCATCGTTCGCGACGCTGCCGGCCGCCGCACGATCCTTCTCGACAAGCCCGTGCTGACGTTCGGGCGACGCAGCGAGAGCGACGTGTGCCTGACCGGCGCTGATGTGTCCCGGCTGCACGCCGAGATCCGCGCCGTCGACGGGCGCGTTCAGCTCAAGGACTGCGGCTCACGCTTCGGCACCTTCGTCAACGGCAGGAAGATCACCGAGTGCGATCTCCAGCCCGGCGACGTCGTCCGTTTCGGCCAGTCCGACGACATGGATGTGACCTACGTTGCCGGCGGCGAGTCCGAAAAGAGCACGGTGTCCGCAGTGTCCGACCTGCGCCAGATGGCGGCGCTGCTCGAAGGGCTGCGGGCGCTCGGTTCCGGCCGGGTGCTGGACGATGTGCTCACGCTGGTGCTCGATTCGGCTATCGAGGTGACCGGGGCCGAACGAGGGTTCATCATGCTGGCGAGCCCTGACCAGCCGCTCGAGTTCAAGCTGGCGCGTGCGCGAGGAAAGCGGACGCTTCCCGGACGCACGTTCGAGTTGAGCCGGAAAATCCCGGAGCGCGTGTTTGCCACCGGCGAGCAGGAAATCGTCGAAGATCTGCAGGAGGCGGCGGTCGCACACCAGCACCTTGGGACCGTGGCGCTCGGCATCCGCCACGTCCTGTGCTCGCCGCTGAGGCTCGTGCACTACATCGAACACGCCGAGCAGGTCATGGGCGGCCAGGAGACCATCGGGGTGCTGTACCTGGACAGCCGCGTGCCGGGCACCCTTCGTTCGGCGTCAACACGCGCCGCGCTCGAGACGCTGAGCGCCGAAGCAGCGCTCGCCATCCAGAACGCCCGGTTGTATCGAGCCGCGCTCGACAAGACCCGCTACGAGCAGGAACTGAATCTCGCTGCGTCGATTCAGCAGGCGATGCTGCCCGCGCACCACCGCGAAGGTGCGTTCTTCGGGTCCTCGGCCGCCTCCGTACCCTGCCGCGCGGTCGGCGGTGATTTCTTCGACTATGCGGATCTGCCTGAAGGCGCTTTCGGTTTCATCCTGGGCGACGTAGCCGGGAAGGGGCCGTCGGCGGCGCTGCTCGCCGCGGCCATGCTCGGGATGTTCAGCGCCGAGGCAGGCTACCAGGCCGGCGCCGCCCCGGTGATCTCTCGACTCAATGGTGGGCTTCTGCGTCGCGGCATCGAGGCGCGATTCCTGACGACGTTCTACGGCATTCTTCGACCGGACGGCCAGCTGCGGTACTGCAACGCCGGCCACAACGCGCCAATCCTGCTGTCGGCGCAGGGCGTCCAGCGCCTGGAAACGGGAGGGGTCGTGCTCGGCTTGTTCGCGCTGGCGGCCTACGAGGAAGGGGTCGTTCAACTCGAGCGCGGCGACGTCGTGGTGGCGTTCAGCGACGGGGTGACCGAGGCGTGCAACGCGGCGGGAGAAGAATTTGGCGACGATCGCCTGATCGCGGCGGTCTTGGACGCTCGGCAGGAGGCGCCCCGTGCGTTGATCACCAGGCTGCTGGCTACGCTGCGCGGCTTCTGCGGCGACACCCCGCAAGCCGACGACATCACGGTGGTGGTGGTGAAGTACACGTAGGGCTTCGGGCTTCAGGCTCCGGGCTTCTGGGGCTCGAGGCTTCGGGCTCCAGGCTCGGGGCTTCTGGGGCTTCGGGCTCCAGACTTCAGGCTCCGAGCGGCAATGTCATCGTGATCGTCGTGCCGACGCCTTTCTGACTGGCCACGGCGATCGATCCCCCAATCAACTCCACGTTCCGCCGGGCGATGGTGAGCCCGAGGCCGGTGCCGGTGGCCTTGGTCGAGAAATACGGCTCGAAGAGCCGCTCGAGCGCCTCGCCGTCCATGCCGACACCAGTGTCCGTCACAGCCACATCCACACCGCCGGGTTGAGACGTAACGGCGATCGTGATGGCGCCGCCGCCGGGCATGGCGTGCAGGGCGTTCTCGATCACGTTGGTCAGCGCCCTGGCAAACAGCGTGCGATCGATCAGCACCTGGGGCACTTCTGCCGCGGCTCCTACGGTGATCTTCACACGCTCGGCCAGGCCCGTCTGATACGGCTGCACGACCTCTGTAATGAGAGCGGGCACATCCACCCGTTCGGGGCGCGCGACCGGCGACGACGCGAAGCTGGAGAATTCGGCCGAGATCTGGCGCAACAGGCGAACCTGCCCGAGAATCGCGTTCACGCACTCGTCCAGGACGGGCGAGAGCGGCCGGCCTTTGTCCATATTCACGCGGCGGGCGTGCTCGGCCGACAGCTGGATCGGTGTGAGCGGGTTCTTGATGTCGTGGGCAACCTGGCGCGCCATTTCAGCCCAGGCCTCGAGCCGCTGGGTGCGCTCCAGCTCGTGCCGCTGCCGTTTGAGATCGTCGGCCATGTGGTTGAAGTCTTCGACGAGCCTCCGGAGCTCGTCCGAAGACGTGGCTGCCACACGCACGTCCAGATCGCCGCGTGCGATGCGCCGGGTGGCCCTCGTCAGCCGGTTCACCGGGTCCGCGATCCGCTCGGCCATCCAGTAGCCCAGCGCCGATCCGAGGAGGACGAACAGGACGGCGGCAAACAGAATCCGGCGATCGAGCTCGTCGATCCGGCGCTCGATCTCGGGCTGCCGCAGGTTTTGCGGCACGGTCACGATTCCGGCGCGCCCGGCCGCGCGCACGGGAGCCGCGGCGAGCAGGTAGCGTGTGCCGCCGATCTCCTCTTCGCCTACGAATGTCGGGAGCCGGTCGAGCACGATGCTGCGGTAGACGTCGCCGGGCGTGCGCTCGGGCAGGCGGCCGGAGGCGAAAAGGTCGCGTTCGCTCGTGGCCCGAAGTGAGTCCCGATCGAACAAATTGACCGATTCGTCGATGGCGCGGCTCACCAGCACCATGATGGCGTCGTCGAGCACCGCGGCGCCCGAGGTGTCCCGATCCTGCAGTGTCGCGTAGTCCTCGACCAGACGTTGCGCAACCGTGGCCGTCTCGACGGCGGCTTCCTCGACTTCGGCGCGAAACTGCGACGCGAAGTACGCGCGGGTGGCCAGGGCCAGAATGATCACGGGAACTACGGCCGCGGCGACGAAGGCAAGAAACAGCTTGCGATAGAAGCTCGAGCGAACCTCCCGCAGGAGCGCCCGCCCGCTCGCCGGGCGGATCGTCGCGGCGTGCAGCAGGGTCGCGCCGCCGAGAAGCAGCAGGTACAGGACCGCGCACAGCGTGGTGATCTCGGCCAGGTTGACCATGTGGCCGAAGGGAGTCACGACCGGGTAGCCGAGCGCGTAAATGCCGCCGCGATCGCTGAGGAAGTACACGCGGAAGCGGCTCGTGCCTCGCGTCAGGGTGCCCCACACCGGCGCGCGCGCCGCAACCATCTGTTCGAAGATCGGGTCAGGCAGCGGCCACACCGCTGTGCCGGACGCGTAGAGGGGAGCCCGGCTCCATCCGTAGACCGCAAACTCGACATCGCGTGCACGGAGGTCCGTCGGCGTTTGTTGATCGGCCGGAACGAGGGTCTGCAGATAAGGGCTGCGTGACGCGACAAATGGCAGCGTGCGGTAGTCGAGCATGGCCCTGACGACGATCGACCCGACGCGTCGTCCGCCTTCGCACACGCTGCGGCTCGCCCGGAGCACATGCCGCTCGCTCGAGCCAAACGGCGACACCTCTTCGAGAGCGTCCCAGGCGGTGCAGCTCGCTTCCGAAAAGCCGCCGCCCCCGGAGTCCGGGAGGTTGAGAGCGAACCGGCTGACCAGCACGTTGCCCGTTGCGTACAACTCGACCGCCGATGTCACCCTGAAACGCGCAAGGTCGGTCTGCCTCCAGATCTGGAAGGCCTGATCGGTCGTGGGAATCGCGTCGGCCGGAATTTCGGTGATGAAGTCTTCGAGCGTTTGCAGGCCGTCGATCGTGAGCAGCGCGCTCTGCAGGCGCTGCTGAAGGTCGTCACGGAGGTTGGCCGCGCGCGGCCCGTAATCCGATGCCATCAACGCTTCCCTGGCGCCAGTCGAAAGGGTGGAGAGCGTTGGGTACATCGCGATGGCGGGCACGAGGAGGGCCGCGAACAGCGCCATCAGCCTGGCGGCCTGAGACGCATGCCGGAGCCGGGCCCGGCCGCGCGTGAACAGCCACCAGCAGCCCGCGACGGCGGCCAGCGCGAGGCCGGGGAAGGGCGGGATGACCGCATCTCTCATCCCGAGCAGCCAGAGCCCCAGGACAACACCGAGGACCCAGGCCGAAGACTTCAGCAGGGTGGCCCGCCAGTGGTGCGGCGTGCGTGCGAGTTGAGATGCCACGCTCTCGACCGCGACGAGGCCCCAGACCACGCTGGCGTGGAGCACGACCAGCGCGAGAGTCGCGGCGACCGTGCGCGTATCAGACGGATAGAGCGAAAAGGGCAGTGCATCAACGGCGCTCTCGCTGACGAGCCCCCCGAGGAATGCTTCGTATCGAACCAGCACCCACACGGAGAGGAACCCGGCGGCCATTTGTGGGGCCGCCACCGCGGCCGCGGAGGAAACCCGAAGCAGCCGCTCGAGTTCGACGATGCGTGGACGGACCAGTCGCCAGCGCTCGACGATTTCGACTGCCAGGCCGACACCCGCGAGGGCCGCCAGCGCCGTGGCCGGCAGGCTCGTCCAGGGGAGCAGCCGCACGATGAGCGCCCACGCGGCGACGCCGACAACGATGGCGAGCACTGTGACCGCAATCGCCTGTCGCACGGTCTGCGGACGGCGCCGGTCGAGCGCCGCGCTTGCGCACAGCAGAAGCGTGAGGGCGAGGATCGCGACGACCAGGGCGCGCGTCCCATCACGCCACCGCTGGCGCGCTGCGGCCAGATCACCCGGCAGAACCGACGCATCCACCAGGATCTGCCCGCTGCTCGACGCAATCGTAAAGGTGTAAGGCCCCTCGGCAGAGGCGCCGCTGAGACGCGTGCCCAGTGTGACCGGCACGATCGAAGTGGCCACGGAAAACGCGAGGAGCTGCTCAGTGACGATGGTGCCGATGCGGCGGGCCGGGCCGCGCTCGTCGCTTCTGGCCGGCGTGCCTGGCGTGGATGCGCTCGTGGCCTCTACCGGTTCGACGCGAACCAAACGCGGGCCGAGGGCACCCGGCGCGATGAAGAGAGCCGCAGGGCCCCGGATGCGATCCGTGGGCAGGTCCGACACCCGCCCCGCCCAGGCGACCGGGGCGGCTGGTCCGACGCCGTGCACCGTGACGCCGGTCGTTCTCGCTAGCGTGTCGGGAAGGGCCACGTCGATGGCGTCGAACAGCTGCCGTGCGGTCGAGGCATCGGCGCCCGCCGTGCGGATGAGGTCAGCGTGCCTGGCGATGCTTCGGGCGAGGGTGGCCAGCGTGTTCGCGCTGTCGTCGAACCGCCCGGTGAGCTCCGCCTGGACTCGGGCGAGTGCGGCCGCGTCGGTCGGGCCGAGGCGGGACCGTTCCAGCCCCCAACCAATCAGCCCGGCGATGATCGCGGCGGCAAGGCCGACTGCCGTAATGCGGGCAATTACCGCGCGAAGGGAGGGCGCCGGGTCTGCAGAGCTCACAGTCAGCCACAGAATACACGGGTGCTATAGTGAAATCGATTTGGACCTCAAGCTTCTGCTGAAGCGCGGTGCCCTGATTGCCGCTGCGAACTGGCCGGTAGTGGCCGTTCAGTGGGCAGCCCAGACGACGTTCAAACTTCTCCTTTCAGTCCCAGTCGTTGGCGCGGCTCTTTCCCTCGCGACGATTGTGGGCGGCGACCAGTCCCGGCTGATGCAGGGCACGACGCGAGAGATCGTGGCCTCCGTGTCGGATACGCTGTCGTCGCAACCCGGCGCCCTGGGCGCGTTTCTGGTGGCGGTATTCCTCGTGCTCGTGGGCGGGTCCGTGCTGCTGTTCCTCGTCAAGGGCGGCACGATGAGGGTGCTGCTCGATGCGCACGAGATTGCCGGGCCGATTGAGCACGAAGCGATCACGGCCGGGCACCTCCGGCAGGCATTTGCGTTCACGCTCGAGCGGTTCGTAGAGGGCTGCGAGCAGATGTTTCGGCGCTACCTCGCGCTGGGGCTCACGCTGATGGTCGTTTATGGTCTGTCCACTGCCGCATATCTCTCTGCAGCAGTGCTCGCCTATCAGACCGGTCTCATCGCGCTGGCGGCAGCAGCCTCCCTGGTTCTGTTTGTCTGGATCATGTTGGTGAACCTGCTGTACCTCTTGCTGCAGATTGCCTGCGCGGCCGAGGACGTGGGCCTGGCGCGCGGCGCCAGGCAGGTGACGCGGTTCGTTGTGGCGGAGTACCGCGATCTGGGCCGGGTGCTGCTGATCATCGTCGGAATGCTGGCGGCCGCCACTCTCGCTTCGGCGCTGGCCCTGTCGGGCGTGAGCTTGATTGCGTTTGTGCCGATCGTCGGCGTGGTCGCCATGCCGGTGTACGTCGTCGTGCTCCTTGTGCAGGGCATGGTGTTCGAGTACGTCGGCCTGGTCGCGCTCGGGGCGTATGTGACGCTCTACCGTCGTTTTGCGCCGGCTACCCTTTTGGCGGGGGTGCCTCAGGCGGTGGAGTCGCGACAGGGATCGGATTGGGAAGGGGCGCCACAGGCGCCATCGCCGGCTCAACCTGGCGGGTAAGCCCGTGCACGGTCGCGCCCGTGATCAGGTCCCTCGTGACAACGATGAGGATTGGCCCTACGGGACCCGGTGCGATGTGCGGCGCGGCGCCCACGTCCTGCGTTGTCGGGATGTCGGCTGCGGGATTGCCGTTCGCGATCTGAAACGCCCGCACGCCTGGCGTGAGTCCAGCCACGAGGAGCGCATCTGAAGTCATTAGAGGGCCGCTGCGTGGCCGGAGAGGCAAGGTGCGCTTCCACACCTGTGAGCCCGAGCGCCTGTCGAGCGCGCGAAGGACGTTGTCGAGCGACACGAAGTAGACGCGCCGGTTGTCGGCAACCGGCAGACCGGTAACGTCCGCGCCAGTCTTCCAGCGCCAGTCGACACTCCCGTCCAGCGTGCGCAGGCTGTAGAGATAGTTGTCGCGAGATCCCACGTAGAGACGTTCGCCGCTCACCAGAATGTCCGATGGCGGGCCGCCGAGCCGGCGTTCCCATACGGGGTCGCCGCTCTCGAGCTTCAGCACGACGACACGAGCGTCTTCGAGCGAAACGTGCACACGGTCGCCGGCAATAGTGGGACGGGCTTGCGCCGTCGATCCAAGATCGCGCTGCCACACAAGCTCACCGTCTGTCGCACGTAGTGCCAGGGTGCTGCCGCCGGTTTCGGTCGCCACGATCCACCCGGACTCCCAGACGAGCGGCGCCGCCAGCGGGCCGGGCACCGGAGTCCGCCACGCGATGTCGCCGTTGCTGTCGTGGCGCGCGACGATGGCGCCGGGCTCGACGAGGAAGACCAGGCCGTCGCCGGCGACCGGTGCTGCGGTGGTCGCGGTTTCGGCGATCCACAGGAGCGTGCCGGCGGCAAGGTCGTACGCCGCGAGCCGGCCGCCGTCGATGGGGAAGTAGCCTCGAGCGCCGGCAAAGCCCGGCGGCGCCGACAAGGCGTTGTTGAGCGGCAGGACCCACAAGCTGCGAACGGGAAAGAGCGACAGCGGCGCGACCACCGGCGCCTGGGCCTGTAGGGACGTCAGGATGATCGGCAGGATCAGGGCAACTGCACTACAACATGTCGTGGTGCGCTTCGGTCGCACACCGTATAATAGCGTTTTCGTCTTCCACCCTGATCGGTCCCGGGACCTTTCGTGAGCCACCAAACCATTCTCGTCCTCGACTTCGGGTCGCAGTACACGCAGCTCATCGCACGCCGGCTCCGTGAGCTTTCCATCTATTCCGAGATCCTGCCGCCGACGACTCCAGCCGCAGAGATTGGACGCCGGCAGCCGGCTGGAATCATCCTGTCCGGCGGCCCCAAGAGCGTGTCCGACCCCGGCGCGCCCAGGTGCGACCCGTCGGTCTTCGACCTCGGGTTCCCCGTGCTCGGCATCTGCTACGGCATGCAGCTCATGGCCGACACGTTGGGCGGCCGCGTCGCTCCGGCCGCACAGCGCGAGTTCGGTCATGCCACGGTGAGCATCTCGGCAAACGGGGCCGGGGAGGCGCTTTTTGCCGGAGTCCCGGAAGCCATCCGCGTGTGGGCCAGCCACGGAGACTTCGTGGCCGAGGCGCCGCCGGGGTTTGCGGTCGCGGCTACGAGCGCCAACGCACCTGTGGCGGCCATGGTCGATCCAGCCAGGAGCCTGTACGCGCTCCTGTTCCACCCCGAAGTTGTCCACACCGAGGGCGGACTCGAACTGCTCAGGAACTTCGCCTACGGCGTGTGCGGATGTTCAGGCGACTGGACGATGGCGTCGTTTGTGGACGAGGCCATCGGTCGTATCCGTGCAAAGGTCGGCGATGGCCGCGTTGTGTGCGGCCTGAGCGGCGGTGTGGACTCGACGGTAGCGGCGCTGATCGTGCACCGTGCAATCGGCGAACGGCTCACCTGCATTTTCGTGGACAACGGGGTGCTCCGGCACAACGAGGCGCAGCAGATCCGGAAGCGCTTCGAACGGCTGCAGCTGCCGCTGGTGTTTGCCGATCGGTCCAGCCTGTTCCTCGATCGGCTGGCCGGTATCGTCGACCCGGAGCAGAAGCGGAAGATCATCGGCGCCACCTTCATCGACGTCTTCGAGGAAGAGGCGGGTCGGCTGGGCGCAGTCGACTTCCTGGCGCAAGGTACGCTTTACCCGGATGTGATCGAATCGGTGTCGATTGTCGGCCAGTCGGCGCTCATCAAAAGCCACCACAACGTCGGGGGCCTGCCGGAACGGATGCGCATGAAGCTTGTCGAGCCGCTGCGTGAGCTCTTCAAGGATGAGGTCCGCGAAGTGGGACGCCAGCTGGGCCTCGAGGAAGAGTTCGTCGTGAGGCAGCCCTTCCCTGGGCCCGGGCTCGCCGTGCGGATCCTCGGCGAGGTCACGAAGGCACGGCTGGATCTGCTCCGACGCGCGGATGCGATTGTCGCGGAGGAGGTACGGCGCGAAGGTTGGTACCAGCGCCTCTGGCAGAGTTTCGCGGTCCTTCTCCCGGTGCAGAGCGTTGGCGTGATGGGTGATGAGCGAACCTACGAGTACACGGCGGCCATCCGGGCCGTGGAGAGCCGCGACGGCATGACCGCCGACTGGGCGCGCCTGCCGCACGATCTGCTCGCCCGCATCTCGTCACGCATCGTCAACGAAGTGCGCGGCATCAACCGTGTCGTGTACGACATCAGCTCCAAGCCGCCGTCGACGATCGAGTGGGAATGACGGTGTCTGACTTCGTCCATCTTCACCTGCACACCGAATTCTCCCTGCTCGACGGCGCATGCCGGATCGACGAACTGCTGGACCAGGCTGTCGCGCTGAAGATGCCGGCGATCGCCGTGACCGAGCACGGCAACATGTTCTCGTCGGTCGTCTTCCACGACCACGCGCGGGCGCGCGGCCTGAACCCGATCCTGGGGTGTGAGGTGTACGTCGCGCCGGAGAGCCGGCTCACCAAGAGCGGGAACCCCGGGGCCACGCAGAACCACCTGGTCCTGCTGGCCGAAACGCTCGAGGGCTACCACAATCTCATCAAGCTGGTCTCGTCGGGCTACACCGAGGGGTTCTACTACAAGCCGCGCATCGACAAGGCGCTTCTTGCCCAGCACTCGAAGGGGCTCATCGGCCTCAGCAGCTGCTTGAAGGGAGAAGTCGCCGAGGGCCTCGCGCACCAGCAGCAGCGCAAGGCCGTCGAGGCCGCTGCGGCTTATCGCGACATTCTCGGCCCTGGTAACTTCTTCCTCGAGATGCAGTGGCACGGCATCGAGGATCAGAAAACGGTCAATACCGGCCTGCCGGGGATCGCCAGAGACCTCGGGCTGCCCCTGGTATGCACGAACGACGTGCACTACCTGCGTGAGAGCGACGCGCATCCGCACGATGTGCTCCTCTGCATCGGCACGGGGAAGGCCTTCAGCGATCCGAAGCGGCTGCGGTACGACGCCACGCAGTTCTTCCTGAAGACGGGCGTGGAGATGGGGGCCGTCTTCAAGGACTTCCCGGACGCGCTCGCGAACACGGTGCGCATCGCCGAGCGGTGCAACGTGAAGCTGGCCGAGGGAGAGAACTTCCTCCCGAATTTCGACGTGCCGCCGCCGTTCACGCTCGACGAGTACTTCGAGCACGTGGTGCGCCAGGGTTTCGAGGAGCGTCTGGCGCGATTGCGGCAGCTCGCTTCCTCCGGCCTCCTCCGTCACACGATCGACGAGTACGAGCGGCGCCTCTCGTACGAAGTCGACATGATCAAGCAGATGAAGTACCCGGGTACTTCATGATCGTGTGGGACTTCATCCGGTATGCGAGGGAGCAGGGCATTCCGGTCGGGCCGGGCCGCGGTTCGGCCGCCGGCAGCCTGGTCGCCTACTGCCTGCGGATCACCGACGTCGATCCGATCGATTTCGATCTCATCTTCGAGCGGTTCCTGAACCCCGAGCGCGTCTCACTGCCCGATATCGACATCGACTTCTGCGAGCGCCGGAGGGGCGAAGTCATCGACTACGTGACGCGCAAGTACGGGCGCGAGAACGTGGCCCAGATCATCACGTTCGGCACCATGAAGGCCAAGGCGGTCGTCAGGGACGTGGGCCGCGTGCTGGAGATGCCCTTTGGCGAGGTGGACAAGGTCGCCAAGCTGATTCCGGCGGCGCTCGATATGACGCTCGACAAGGCGCTCGAGGAGAGCGCTCCGCTGAAGGAACTGGAACGGCAGGATCCCAAGGTCAGGGAACTGCTCAGCGTGGCACGGCGCCTCGAGGGCATGACGCGCCACGCCTCGGTTCACGCCGCCGGGGTCGTGATCGCGCCGAAGGCCATTACCGAATATGCGCCCTTGTACAAGGGAGCACGGGACGAAATCACGACCCAGTGGTCGATGAAGGAGATCGAGCGCATCGGCCTCCTGAAGATGGACTTCCTGGGCCTCAGCACGCTCACGCTCATCTTCGATGCGATTCAGGAGATCAAGCGGACTACCGGGACCCTCCTCGACATCGATACCATTCCGCTCGACGATCCCAAGACGTACCAGCTCTTCCAGGACGGGCAGACCTACGGCATCTTCCAGTTCGAAAGCAGCGGCATGCGGGACATTCTCCGCAAGGCCAAGCCGCAGCGCCTGGACGATCTCATTGCCCTGAACGCGCTCTACCGGCCGGGACCGCTCCGGAGCGGCATGGTCGACGACTTCATCGCGCGAAAGCAGGGAAAGACGGAGGTCAAGTACGAGCTGCCCGAGCTCGAGCCCATCCTGTCCGATACCTACGGTGTCATCGCCTACCAGGAGCAGGTGATGCGCATCTCGAACGTTCTCGCCGGCTTCAGCCTGGGCGAGGCGGACCTCCTGCGCAAGGCCATGGGCAAGAAGAACGCCGAGGTCATGGCGAAGATGCGCGGCAAGTTCGTGGAGGGCGCCAGGAAGCAGAAGATCAACGAAAAGAAGGCCGCGCACATCTTCGACCTGATGGAGCACTTCGCGGGCTACGGCTTCAACAAATCGCACTCGACCGCGTACGCGTTCCTCGCCTACCAGACGGCGTACCTGAAGGCCAACTATCCGTGGCACTTCGCCGCCGCGCTGCTGACGATCGAGGCTCAGAACACCGACAAGCTCGCCGTCTACCTCGGTGAGAGCCGCGAGCGGGGCGTGCCGGTGCTGCCGCCCGACATCAACGAAAGCCAGCTGCCTTTCACGGTGTCCGAAACCGGCGTGCGGTTCGGCCTCACCGCGATCAAGAACGTCGGCGAAGGCGCCATCGACTCGCTCCTCCAGGTCCGGGCGGCGCTCGGCGGGCGGGTGCGCTCGCTCCACGAGCTCTGTGAAGGCCTGGACCTCCGGCTGGTCAACAAGCGTGTGTTCGAGAGCCTGGTCAAGGCAGGGGCTTTCGACTCGCTCGCCAAGGACGATCCGGCTCTGGCGTCGCTCCCGTCGCGGTCCCTCCGCCCCAGGCTCTTCGCCGCGATCGACCTGGCGTGTGAGCACGGGGCACGCCACCAGCGCGACAAGGAAGGCGGGCAGGCGCAGCTCTTCGGCTTCGGCGGCGATGCCGCTGGCACAGAAGGCGAGTCCGGGGCCGCACGCGTGTCGCTGCCGGATGCGGCCGCCTGGTCCGAGACCGAGCAGTTGAACTTCGAGAAGGAGACCCTCGGGTTGTACTGGAGTGGCCACCCGGTCGATCGATACGCCGACCAGCTCCGCGCGTTCGGCGCCAGGTCGAGCGCGGAACTGGCTGACCAACCTGTTTCGGGGTCTCGGGGCGACTCGTGGGGTCCCGGGGGGCCCAAGCCGATCGAACCCGACACCAGCGTGGGGGGCATCGTTGCCGCCTGCCGGCAACTCAAGACCCGCAAGGGCGACCGAATGGCCGTCTTCACGCTGGAGGACGCGCAGGGCGGCGTCGAGGTGATTGCGTTCCCGGAGGTCTATCAGCGATCGGCCACCCTGATCGAGACGGGCACCATGGTTCTTGTCCGTGGCAAGCTCGAACGCGATGAGGAGACGGTCCGCGTGCTGGCGTCGGAGATCATTTCGATTGATGGTGTGCGGGAGCGGCTGGCGCGCGAGGTGGCCATTCGTGTCCGGCTGCCCGTAGACCGCGGCTTGTTCGAGACGCTCGGCGAGATCTTCTCGAGGCATCGCGGCGATCGCCGCGTCTCGTTCGAGATGGAGCTGGACGGCCGTCGGCTGAAAGTCACCGCTGACGTGTCGTCGCAGATCAGGGTCCGGCCCTCGTCTACACTTATCGCCGAGGTGGAGCAGGTCGTGGGGCAGGGCGCCGTGTCCCTGCGGTGACGCGTATGCCGACCGAGACACTCGATTTCGAGGAGCCCATTGCGGCGATCCTGACCGAGCTGGAAGCGCTCGAGGCGCTGCCGCTCACCGATGCGCGGAACCGCGAGATCGAGGCCCTGCACCGAAAGCTGGAAACGGTCCGCGCGAACCTCTACCGCGACCTGACGCCCTGGCAGCGGGTCATGGTGGCGCGGCATCCAGACCGGCCCGGTCTCGAGGACTTCCTCACGCGGCTGTTTCCGGGCTTCACCGAGGTACACGGCGATCGCCGGTTCGCGGACGACCACGCGCTGATGGCGGGCTTTGCGCTTTTCCACGAAGAGCCGGTGCTCGTAGTCGGGCACGTCAAGGGCAAGGACACCAAGGAGAAGATCTTCCGCAACTTCGGCTACGCGCGTCCCGAGGGCTATCGCAAGGCGCTGCGGGCCATGCGGCTCGCCGAGAAGTTCCGCCGGCCCGTGATCGTGTTCGTGGACACCCCCGCCGCCTATCCCGGCATCGAGTCGGAGGAGCGAGGCGTCGCTGAAGCGATTGCCGTGAACCTCCGCGACATGATGATGATCGATACCCCGATCGTGGTGGTCGTGAGCGGCGAGGGTGGGAGCGGCGGGGCCCTCGGCATCGCGGTCGGAGACAGCGTGCTCATGCAGGAGCACGCGATCTACAGCGTCATTCCGCCGGAAGGGTGCGCTGCCATCCTGTGGCGGGATCCGGCGCGGAAGGTCGAGGCGGCGGCCGCACTCAAGCTGACGGCCCCGGACCTGCTCAAGGTCGGCATCATCGACGAGATCATCCCGGAACCCACGGGTGGTGCGCACACCGACCCGACCGCGGCCGCAAGGCTCGTTGACGCCGCGATCGTGCGGGCCCTTGCAGTGGCGGCGACCCTCGACAGTGAAACCCGCCTGCAGCGCCGCTACGACAAGTTCAGGAACATGGGCCGCGATTTCGTTGGACACGATCCGACTCCTACGGCCCGCAAGCCCGGCGCCGTTGAGCCAGTGGCTGAAGACGACGAACTGGGCGAAGCCTGATGGCCGCGGCCCCGCCACGCTGGGACCATCTTGCGTGCGATGAGGCGGCGGCAGTCACGCTTGCCTCGGCGCTCGGGGTCGCGCCGATCGTCGCACGCCTGCTGTGCCAGCGCGGGCTGGGCGATCCGGACGAGGCGCATCGATTCCTGAATCCGTCGCTCGACCAGCTGCACGACCCGATGCGGCTCGCCGACATGCCTCGGGCCGTCGAGCGGATTCACGCGGCTATCGAACGAAGGGAACGTATCGCCATCCACGGCGACTACGACGTCGACGGCATCACCTCGACGGTGATCCTCCGGCGCACGCTCGAGCTGCTCGGCGGCGATGTCATCCATTTCATTCCCGAGCGCTTGAAGGACGGCTACGGCCTCCAGCCTGCGGCGATCGACAGGCTTCACGCAGAGGGAGTGTCGCTGGTCGTCTCGGTCGACTGCGGGATCCGCGGCGCGGAGGCAGCCCGTCGCGCCAACGAGCTCGGCGTCGATCTGATCGTGACCGATCATCACGAGCCGGACACGGAACTGCCCCCGGCGCTCGCGGTCATCAACCCCAAGCGACACGACTGTGCCTATCCCGACAAGAACCTCGCGGGTGTCGGCGTGGCGCTCAAGCTGGTACAGGCGCTGTGCCGTCGCTCGGGCCGGGAAAGCTGGCTGCCTGGCTTCATCAAGATTGCCGCCATCGGCACGCTGGCCGACGTCGTGCCGCTGGTCGGCGAGAACCGCGTCATCGCCAAACTTGGTCTCGACCAGCTGTCGCGTGGACCGCACAAAGTGGGCCTGCGGTCGCTGCTGGATGTGGCGGGCCTGACGGGCAAGGCAATCGACAGCTTTCACATTTCGTTCATGCTGGCGCCGCGGGTCAACGCCGCGGGGCGGATGAGCACGCCGGACATCGCGACACGCCTCCTTCTGGCGAGCGACGAGGCGATGGGCGAAGAGGCTCGAGCGCTGGCGCTGCAGCTGGATGCGGAGAACGTCAAGAGGCAGGAAGAGGAGGCCGGCATTCTTGCCGCGGCCAGGAAAGTCGTCCAGACGGATCCCGAGGTTGGCGCTCACACGGTTCTTGTCGTCGCCGGCGAAGGCTGGCACCGGGGCGTCATCGGCATCGTCGCCTCCAAGCTGGTCGATGCGTTTCATCGTCCGGCCATCGTGCTCTCAGTGGACGAAGACGGCACAGCACATGGGTCGTGCCGAAGCATTCCGGGCTTTGACATGCTTGGAGCGCTCGAACGATGTGCGCACCTGTTCATCCGGTTTGGCGGACACCGGCAGGCAGCTGGGTTGACCATGGAGGCGTCACGGGTGCGGGAACTTCGGGCCGCCGTCAACGATGTGGCGGCTGAGACACTCGGGCCCGAGGATCTGATGCCGCGGTTGCGGATCGACGGCGACCTGGATTTTCGAAGCATCACCGGCAGCGTCGCGTCTGGTGTCGCGGCGCTCGCCCCGTTCGGAGCCGGGAATCCCAAGCCTGTCTTCGCGGCACGGGGCGTCGAGGTCGTCGATGGCCCGCGCAAGCTCAAGGAGCGGCACCTCAAGATGGCGCTCAAGCAGGAGGGCCGGATCTTCCGCGCGATCGCCTGGCGCGCGGCCGAACGGCACGACTACGTGACGGAGCACCGGACCGCGCTCGACGTGGCGTTTTCCCTCGATCAGAACCAGTACAATGGCGAGACGTATGTCGAGCTCACCCTCGCCGACATTCGAGGCAACAGCCAGTAAATTGCAGCACTGCAGGACGGCGCATGCCGGGGTCCTGCGCCTGCGGCGGCTGGGATGAACTGGCGGAAGAGCGCGCGCCTGCTCATCGCTCTCGGGGCGATCGGCTTCGCAGGCGTGCTCGCCTATAACTTCCGCCCCCGGCCTGCGCCGGCCCCGGACCCCGTGATGGGGACGACGGATCCCAAGGCCGTTGTCGAAAGCACTGGCGGCTTCAATCAGCGATTCACCTCGAACAAGCAGGACGTGCAGGTAGAGTTCGCGCGACAGCGCACCTACGCCGACGGCTTGACCCGAATGGAGCAGGTCACCGTGACCACCGTGCGATCCGGTGGCCGCAAGTTCAAGGTCACAGGGGAGCAGGGAGAACTCGCGCAGGGAGATTCCCTGATCGTGTTGAGCGGCAATGTCGTGTTGAGCGCGGATGACGGCCTCGAGGTCAAGACCGAGCGGGCCAACTACGCCAAGGCCGACGGCGTCATTCGTGCCGAGGGCCCGGTCACCTTCCGTAGAGGGAGGACGCAGGGAAGCGGGGTCGGCCTGCACTATCAGCAGCAAAGCGACACGTTGAACATCCTGAGCCAGGTGGTGGTCGATGTGAGCGGCGATGCGGGTGAGGGCACGGCCGGAGCCTCCACCCACATCACCTCCGGGGCGGCCCAGTTCGCGCGCGGCGAACACCTCATTCGCTTCGAGGGGCGCATGCACGCGGAGCGGGGCGGGCAGGTGGTCGAAGCCGATCTCGGCCTGGCCCACCTGACAGCAGACGAGGAGCGTCTGGAGACGATGGAGTTGCGGGGTAATTCGAGCGTTGTCGGCGCGCCAGGCGGTGCCGGGGGCCTCGACCGGATGACGGGACGGGACATCGACCTGAAGTACGCCGCAGACGGGCAGACGATCCAGCACGCCCTCGTTACGGGGGACGCCGTCTTGAGTCTGAGGGGCGAGGCGGGGCAGGCCGGGCGGCGCCTCCAGGCGGGCGAGACCATCGACATGTCGCTCGCGCCGGACGGCTCGACGCTGACCGCCCTGGCGGCGCGGCAACGTGTGCAGTTTACGCTGCCGGCTGCGGCGGGCGGTGCATCCAGGGAGATCAACGCCCAGACGTTCGACAGCCGTGGCACGCCCGATCGTGGCCTGACGAGCGGCCGCTTCAGCGGCGACGTCGAGTATCGCGAGCGTGGCGGCGCCGGAAGGGACCGCACTGCCCGGTCGGCGACGCTCGATGTCGCGCTCGGTTCCGGGTTGACGATAGACGAGGCGCGCTTCTCACGCAGCGTGCGGTTCGAGGAAGGCACCATGTCGGCGACGGCGGCGGCCGCGACCTACGTGCTGGGACCAGGTACGCTGGCTCTCTCCGGCTCGGAACCGGGCTCGCCGCGGCCGCACCTGGTGAACGAACGGCTGACCGTGGACGCCAACCGAATCGACATCGTGCTCGCGGGACCTGAGGTGACCGCGGCCGGCGCCGTTGCGAGCGAGCTGAAGCCCGCCAAGAAAGAGGCGGGGAAGGAGACGGTCATGCCGTCGATGCTCGACGGCGACCAGCCGGTGTCGGTTTCCGCCGAGCGAATGGTGTACGACGGCACGGCCGGCCGCGCGACCTATACGGGCAACGCGCTTCTCTGGCAGGGCGACACCTCGATCAAGGGTGCATCGCTCAGACTGGACGAGAAGACCGGCGATCTGGTGGGCACCAGCACTGAGGGCGGAACTGTTGTGACCACTTCGGCGTTCGACCAGCAGGACAAGGACGGCAAGGTCACCCGCGCCAGGTCGATCACGACCGCGAAGGATTTCCTGTACGAAGAGGCTCTGCGGCGCGCCACATACACCGGCGACGCACACATGAGCGGCCCTCAGGGTGATCTGACCGCTGCCAAGATCGAGCTGTACTTGAAGCCGTCCGGCGACGAACTGGAACGGGCCGAAGGGTACGAGGCCGTCACGCTCGTCGAGAAGAACCGCAAGACCACCGGCAAACGCATGACCTACTACAGCGCGGATCAGCGCTACGTGATGACCGGCACACCGGTCACGATCACCGATGAATGCGGGCGCGAAACCATCGGGACCACGTTGACCTTCTTCCAGGCCACCGATAGGATCGTCGTCGACGGCAACCAGGAAATGCGGACACAAACACGTGGCGGCGGCTCGAACTGCAAGTGAATGGCGACGCTTCGGTACGTTTGACCTGACCAAGTCGTACGGCGGCCGGACGGTTGTCCGCGGCGTGAACCTGGAACTGGCCTCGGGCGAGATCGTCGGCCTCCTCGGCCCGAACGGCGCAGGCAAGACCACCACCTTCTACATGACCGTCGGCTTGACGGCCCCCGACTCGGGCAGGGTCGAGTTGGACGGCCTCGACGTGACCGGCGACCCGATGTACGTCAGGGCGCGGAAGGGCATCGGATACCTGCCTCAGGAAGCGTCCATTTTCCGGGGGCTCACCGTCGAGCAGAACATCCTGGCCATCCTCGAAACGATGGACCTGGCGCCTGAGGCCCGGCGCGATCGGCTGCGAGAGCTGCTGGCCGAACTGAATCTGACCCCGCTGGCGCGCTCCAAGGCCTACACACTTTCAGGAGGGGAGCGCCGGCGGGCCGAGATCACCCGCGCCCTGGTCATCGCGCCCAAGTTCATCCTCCTCGACGAGCCGTTCGCGGGGATCGACCCGATTGCGGTCACCGACATCCAGAAGATCATCTTTCACCTGCGCGACCGCGGCATCGGCATCCTCATCACCGACCACAACGTCCGCGAAACCCTGCGCATTACCGACCGCGCCTACATTGTCCACGGCGGCATCATCTTCAAGAGCGGCACACCGGCCTCCCTCGCCGACGACGAAGAAGTCCGGCGGATTTATCTCGGGGCCGAGTTCCGATTGGACTAGAATCAAAGGCCTGGGAATTGCATCCGCCGTGGTTGTCCACTGCGGACACCGGTTGGTCTGGTGTGCAATTCTGGCTAGCAAACTATTCTAAGAGCGCGACTTAGGCGGCGCCGACGTTTCAATGGGTATCCAGCAGAAACTTCACACGAAGCTCGTCCAGAAGCTGATTCTCACGCCGTCTCTGCAGCAGGCCATCAAGCTTCTGCCGATGTCGACGCTCGAGCTTTCGGACCTGTTGAACCAGGAGATGGTCGAGAACCCGATGCTCGAAGAGGTCCCGACCGAGGACTTGCAGCCGGCCGAGACGAGCGCCGCACCCGAGAAGACCGAGCCCGATCCTCAGGCGAACAAGCCCGAAGCGTGGGACGACCAGGACTACGAGTACTTCTTCGGGGAGTACCTCGAGGACGGGTACCGGCCCCGCGCGCCCCAGGAAATCAAGGAACTCCCGCCCATCGAGAACACGCTCTCCACGTCGAGCTCACTCTCCGACCACCTGGCCTGGCAGCTGCGGATGCAGACCAGCGAGCCGCTCATGGTGGAGATCGGGCTGGCGATCGTGGGGAACCTGGACGACGACGGGTATCTGGTGGCATCGTTCGACGAGCTGGCGGCCATGGGTCCGTGGAACGTGTCCGACGTGGACATGGCACTCAGGCTGGTGCAGTCGTTTGACCCGGTAGGAGTCGCCGCCCGCGACCTGCAGGAGTGCCTGCAGATCCAGATTCGTCACGCGAATCTCGAAGGGACGCCCGCCGACCGGATCGTGACGGACCACCTTCGGCTGCTCCAGAACCACCAGGTGCCCGAGATTGCGCGGAAGCTCGGACTCACGATCGACGAGCTGAAGGAGCACATCGAGGTCATCCGGCATCTCGACCCCAAGCCTGGCAGCCGCTACAACCCGAACCAATCGCAGTACGTGATTCCGGACGTGTACGTGCTCAAGGTGGAAGACGAGTACGTGGCGGTGCTGAACGAAGATGGCCTGCCGCAGATGCGGATCTCGCCCGTCTACAAGCGGCTGCTCGACAAGACGGCGGCCGACAACACCGCCGAGACACGCGCGTACGTGAAGGACAAGTTCAAGTCGGCGCTTTGGCTGATCAAGTCGGTCGAGCAGCGCCAGAAGACCATCCAGAAGGTCGCCAACAGCATCATCAATTTCCAGCGCGACTTTCTCGATCACGGCATCGAGCACCTGCGTCCGCTGGTCCTGCGCGATGTCGCCAACGACATCAGCATGCACGAGTCCACCGTCAGCCGCGTCGTGACCAACAAGTACATGCACACGCCGCAGGGTGTGTTCGAGATGAAGTACTTCTTCCACAGCGGCATCAACAGTGCCTATGGGGAGAGCGTCTCGTCGGTCACGATCAAGCAGCGCATCCGCAAGATCATCGAGAACGAGGATCCGCGCAAGCCGCTGAGCGATTCGAAGATCGTCAGCATGCTGCAGCGCGAGGGGCTGGACCTGGCCCGGCGGACCATCGCCAAGTACCGCGAGGAGCTCAAGATTCCCACCTCGAACCAGCGGAAGGTGCTCTACTAAGAGTTTCGCGACCGGTGCGGCGCCCCGTGCCGCCTGGTGCAGACCAATGAGCACACCGACCGGCGTTCCTGTTCGCGCGCTGCTGGGAGGGCGCTCCGACGCCTTGGGCCTTGGCCTTCGGCTCCTCGCGGGCACCGACGGCCTCGATCGGATCATCACCAGTCCCCACATCCAGAAAACCGGCCTGGCGCTCGCGGGCTTTCACACCTACCTCAAGCCCGGCCGCGTGCTGGTCTTCGGGGAGAGCGAGGTGCGCTACCTCGAGAGCCTCTCGCAAGGTGAGCTTCTGGACGCCACCCGGCTCGCGCTCTCGTGCGATGTGCCCTGCGTGCTCATCACCGGCGGATTCCCACCGGCCGACGTGCTCGTCGCGGAAGCCGAACGGACCCATGTGCCGCTGCTGCAAACCTCGGTGGGCACTCCGGCCGCCATCGCGAAGCTCAGCACGTTGCTCGAAGACAGCCTGGCCGAGCGCGAGACGCTCCACGCCGTGCTGATGGACATTCTCGGGCTCGGAGTCCTGATCGCCGGAGACAGCGGCATCGGCAAGAGCGAGTGCGCGCTCGACCTGATCGTGCGCGGCCACCGCCTCGTGGCCGACGACACGGTGGACGTGCGGCGGCGATCGGAGACCATCCTGATCGGCAGCTGCCCCGAGCTGACGCGGCACCACATGGAGCTCCGAGGCCTGGGTGTCATCAACGTGAAGGATCTGTTTGGTATTGCCTCCACACGTTCGTCCAAGCGGATCGAGCTGGTCGTCCGGCTCGAGCGCTGGGATCCGACCCGAGAGTACGAACGGCTCGGTCTCGACGATGTGTTCGACACGATTCTGGGGCTGAAGCTGCCGCTCGTGCGCATGCCCGTGGCGCCGGGCCGCAACATCGCGATCCTGGTCGAGGTCGCGGCCCGCAATCAGCTGCTGCGCGCCCGCGGCCGTCACCCGGCGCGGGAACTCGCTGCCAGGCTCGACGCCCGGCTGCGCGGAGACGAAGGGGAGCCGGACGAAGAATGACGAAGAGACCAGCGCGGCCGGGCAAGCCGGCGGCACGGCGGAGCGTAAAGAGCGGCACGCCCTTCATTGTGCTGACCGGACTGTCGGGTTCCGGGAAATCCCAGGCGATCAGGGCGCTCGAGGACCTGGGCTACTTCTGCGTGGACAACCTGCCCACCACGCTCATCCCCACGCTGGCCACGCTCGTCGTGCGCGGCGGCGATATCGAGAAAGTCGCCATCGTGGTGGACGTCCGCGAGGGCAACTTCCTGTCGGCGTTTCCCCGGGTCCTGGCGCGGCTGCGCAACATGCGCGGCCTCAATCCCGTGCTCATTTTTCTCGAGGCGAGCAACGCCACGCTGGTGCGCCGCTTCAGCGAGACGCGACGCCCGCATCCGCTTGCGCGCGACCGGTCGGCGACCGAGGGGATCAAGGACGAGCGCGAGCGGCTGACCGCCATCCGCGATCTGGCCGACGAGATCGTGGACACGTCAGACATGAACGTCCACGAGCTCCGCCAGTTTTTCATGGGCTTGTCCCGCGACCGCACGCGTGCACGGCTCGTCGTCACTTTGCTGAGCTTTGGGTTCAAGCACGGCGTGCCGGTTGATGCGGACCTGATGTTCGACGTCCGGTGCCTCCCGAACCCGCACTTCGTGCCGACGCTGAGGCGCCGCACCGGCCGCGACCGCGCCGTCAGCGTCTTCATGGAGCGCGATCCCTCGACCCGCGCCTTCATGGATCGGCTGAACGACTACCTGGCGTTTGTCCTGCCGTACTACGTCTCGGAAGGCAAGAGCTACCTGACCGTGGCGATCGGCTGCACGGGCGGGCGGCACCGCTCGGTCATGATCGCCGAACGCCTGCGAAAGGGTCTGGCGGGGACCAGGGACATCACCGCGAGAGTGCGCCACAGGGACATTGGACATACCTGAAATTTGGAATCGGGAATTGTGAATTGGGAATTCGTGCTCCAGGGCTGAAGCCCGAAGCCGGGAGCCCGGAGCCCGCGTAGCGGAGTAAGATTAGCGATCGTGATTGGCGTGGTGGTCGTGACGCACGGGCAGCTGGCCACGGAGCTTGTGAACTCGGCCGAGATGATCGTCGGAGACCTGCCGCAGTTCACCGCCGTGTCGATTGGCTGGCACGACGAGGTGAACGATGCGCGAGAGGACATCGAGGAGGCGATCGAACGCGTGCGCGCCGAGGACGGTGTCCTGCTGCTGACCGACATGTTCGGGGGCACACCTTCGAACCTCGGCATGACCTTTCTCGAGACCGATCGTCTCGAGGTCATCACCGGCGTCAACCTGCCCATGCTCATCAAGCTCGCCTCCCTCCGCAGCTCGAAAGATCTCATTGGCGTCGCCCGGGAGATGCGCGACCACGGCCGCGGTGCCATCTGGGTCGCGTCCGATCTGCTGCGGGGCGAGAAGCCCGGCGCATGATTGCGAAAGAAGTGATGGTGGTAAACCAGCTCGGGATGCACGCCCGCGCCGCCGCCAAGTTCGTGCACCTGGCCACCCGCTTCGAGTCCCGGATTACCGTGGCCCGGCAGGCGCGGCAGATGGACGGCAAGAGCATCATGGGCCTCCTGCTGCTGGCGGCCTCGCATGGCTCCAGGATCACCATCGCGGCCGAGGGGTCGGACGCGCAGCAAGCTGTTGACGAGCTGGCAGCCCTCGTCGAGTCGGGTTTTGGAGAAGACTCATGCAGCGTCTGACCGGCATCGGCGTGTCGCCGGGGATCGTGTCCGGACAGGCCGTCATCCTGAGGCTTCGAGCACGCGTCCTCCGCTATCAGCTCGCCCCGACCCGTGTCGGCGACGAACTCGCCCGTCTCGAAGCCAGTCGAACGCGGGCTCGCGAACAGCTGCTGGACATCCGCGCCAGGCTGTTGCGCCGCCGGGGGACCGAGCTCGCGGCACTGTTCGACGCCCAGCTCCTGATGCTGGACGACCCGATGCTGGTCTCCCGGGCGGCCGATCTCGGTGCGAGACCAGCGGGTCAACGCGGAGTGGGCGCTGCACCAGGTCTTTCAGGAGTTCAGCGCGGTGTTCGACGAGGTGGCCGATCCGTATCTCAGCGAGCGCAAGGGCGACGTCGCCGACCTCGTGGGGCGCCTCCGGATGAACCTCCGGCACGACATCGCGGCGCCCCGCGACCTGCTGAAGGATGTGCAGGACGCCTCCGTGCTCATCTGTGACGAGCTGACGCCCTCGCTGGCCGCCCAGGTGGACTGGACGCGGATTCGCGGGTTTGCCACCGACGCAGGGAGCCGCACCTATCACACCGCGATCCTCGCGCGCTCGCTCGAGGTTCCCGTGGTCGTCGGGCTGCACGATGCCAGCAGCCGCATCCCGGCCGGCGCCGTGGTGGTTCTCGACGGCAGCGCCGGCGAGGTCGTCGTCGATCCGAGCCCGGATTTGCTCGCGCAGGCCGTGCGCAGCGCCGAGGATCGCCGACCCGTGGGCCGGAGCCTGGACGCCCCGGATCGCCCGCCCGTTTCCACCGCCGACGGCGTCCGCATCCGTCTCGACGCGAACATCGAGTTCCCCGGCGATCTCGGCTGCGGCTCGGTACGCGGGCGCGGAGGGGATCGGTCTCTATCGCTCCGAGTTCCTGCTGGCCGCGGGGCCAGACGGCACCATCGCGGACGAGGAGATGCAGTACCAGGTCTACCGGCGCATGCTCGAAGGGATGGCCCCGGGCCCGGTGACGGTTCGCACGTTCGATGTCGACGAGGAGCAGCTCGACGAGCAGCGTGCGGCGCGGGCCGACGACTGGGACGAGGGCCAGCTGAAGAGGCCGAGCTCTCAAGGCCTCCGCGGACTCAGGCTCAGCCTTGCCCGTCCCGAGCTTTTCAGAACGCAGCTCCGCGCCTTGTATAGGGCATCGTCGCACGGCGATCTTCGCATCCTGTTCCCGTTTGTCTCGGGCGTGGGACAGATCCGTGAAGCCCGGCGGATTGCGGCCGACGTTCAGGCGGAACTGGCGCGAAGCGGGGAGCCGCTCGCTGCCGTCCCCATCGGGGCGATGATCGAGATTCCGGCCGCTGCGTACACCTGCGACGTGCTCGCGCACGAGGTCGACTTTTTCACAATCGGCACCAACGACTTGATCCAGTACTGCCTGGCCGTGGACCGTGCCGACGATCGCGTCTCGCGCTTGTACGAACCGCTGCACCCGGCGATCCTCCGCGTTGTCGTCATGGTTCGCCGTGCGGCGGCGCGGCGGCGCATCCCGGTGTCACTCTGCGGCGAGATGGCGTCGGACCCGGCGCTGCTGGCGCTGCTGGTCGGCCTGGGTCTGACCGAGTTCAGCATGACGCCAGGCGCGCTGGGCGTGGCACGGCAGGTCCTGAGCGAGGTGAGCGTCACCGAGCTGAAGGTGATGGCTCGGAAGGTCCTGCGCCTGCCGACGGGAGACGAGATCGAGCGGGTCCTGCTCGAGGCGATGGCTGGACGACTCCGGTCCGCGCCAAGGGCGCCGTCCAAGGTGGACGCCTGAAACGGATCGTGATTGCGAGGAGATGAGAGAGTGAGCGGCGATATCACACGCGTCGAGAAGCCCTGGGGCTATGAACTGCACTGGGCCAAGACGGATCGATACGTGGGCAAGATCATCCACGTGAACGCAGGGCACGCGCTGAGCCTCCAGTATCACAACCTGAAGGACGAGACGATCTACCTGCAGTCCGGCCGGCTGCTCTTCGAGATTCAGGAGGGCGGAGAGCTGGTGAAGCGGGAGATGCTCCCGGGCGAACGTGTCCACATCACGCCGAAGACCGTGCACCGCATGACGGCCATCGAGGACAGCGACATCTTCGAGGTGTCCACGCCGGAGCTACAGGACGTGGTCAGGCTCGAAGACCGCTACGGGCGGAAGGACACGTAGGAACTAGAAGGGGATGTCGTCGTCGGTGAGCGGCTGCTCGCCGATGTCGGGTCCCGCGGACTGGCTCGGGCCCGGGTCGGCGCCACGATCCGTCGACTGGCCCCGGCCGCCCCCGCCGAGGAGCACGATCCGGTCGCCACGAATCTCAGTGGTGTACCGCTTGTTTCCGTCCTTGTCGTCCCATTGCCGGGTCTGAAGGCGGCCTTCGACGTAGATCTGCTTGCCCTTGGTCAGGTATTCCGCCAGCGATTCCGCGGACTTGCCCCATAGCACGACGCGGTGCCACTCGGTCTTTTCCTGCCGCTGGCCGCCCTTGTCGTTCCACACTTCGGTCGTGGCCATGTTGATCGTGGCCACCGCGGCGCCGCCTGGCGTGTAGCGGAGCTCCGCATCGCGCCCGAGGTTGCCCACCAGAATCACTTTATTCACGCTGCCCATAAGGTCGCCATTCTACATCGTCTGCAGCAGGTCGCCGGGTCGCTTCGAGCCCGGCACATCAGGATTCCGGTTGGTCGACCGCTTTTATTTCAGCTTCTCGAGGCTCTGACGCGCCAACGTCGCCTCCGGCGTGTCCGGGTACATCTTGAGGATGTACTCGTAGGCTGCTCGCGCTTCGGCGGTACGACGGAGGTTCTCGAGCGCCTGCCCCTTCCTGGCGTATGCGGTTGGCAGGGTGTCGCCTTTCGGGTAGGTGCGGATGGCCACGTCGGCGGCTTCCAGCGCGCGATCGTTCTTGCCGTCGTTCAGATACGACGATGCAATCTGCACCTGGGCGTCGTCGGCCTGCTCGGATCTCGGGAATTCACGGATGTAGGACTCGAAGCCGATGACCGCGAGGTCGTACTGGCCCGCGGCGTACTCGGCGAAGGCCATGTCCCACAGCCTGGTCGGTGACATCCCGGAAGCGGCCGGGCGCGCCGGCGCCGCTACCGGCGGCGTAGCCGCCGGAGGTGTGACACCCGCGGTCGTGCCGTCTGCCGGAGTGCCCGGGACGGTGCCGTCGGTGACCATCGACGGGGGAGGGGCCACGTTGATTTCCATCACCGACTGCCGCAGCGCGTCCACCTCCTGAGTGAGCGAGCCAATCCGCACGTTGCCGTCGTCGATCTTTTCGCGGACCACGCGAAGGTCCGCGGCCAGCGCGTCGCCGACGAGCTTCTGATCGGCGAAGGCCTTCCGTGTCGTCTCGGTCTGGCCGTCGATGCGGGAGTTGACGGCCTTGAGGGCGTCGGTCAGCGCTACCAGCACGTTCTGGAGCTGCTGTGACTGCTCCTGGAGCATCCGGATGTCCGCCATCATCTGGCGGGTCTCGCGGTCGGCGGCCTGCAGCGGCAAAGCGGCGACGAGAACAAGGAGCAGTGGCGCGACGAAATGCTTGTGCATGGCCTGACTCACTTTGCGGTGATCACGAAATGGGCGCGCCGGTTCTTGGCATACGCCGCCTCGTCCTTGCCGGGGTCGAACGGAAATTCCTTGCCGTAGCTGACGATACGGATCCGGTCGGCTGGAATTCCGAGGGAGACGAGGTAGGCGCGCGCCGCCACCGCACGCCGCTCGCCCAACGACAGATTGTACTCGGCCGAACCCCGTTCGTCGCAGTGGCCTTCGATCGTGACGGTCCAGTTGCGGTTGCTCCGGAGCAGAGTGGCGTTGGCGTCCAGCACCGCCTGCGCCTCTGCCTCGACGTCGCTGCTGTTGTAAGCGAAGAATGCCGGACGGAGCGGTGAGTTGCGGTTGAGGTCGTCGAGCGACCCGGAGGCGATGTTGTCGTCACGGACGGGCTCCGGTGGAACCACCGTCGGTTCGGCCACCGGTACGGGTGGCGCCGGAGGCCGCGAGCCCGCAGAGGCCGGACCGCCAGGAGGCGGGGGCTGTGTGGGGCGTGCCACCGGCGGCTGGTTGCGCGTGCAGGCCGCAGCCAGGACGAGCGTCAACAGGACCGGAACAAGAGCGGCTTTCGCCATTACCGCGCGTCGTCTCATCGTGTGCTCCATAGCGGGCTTCGGACTCCAGGTTCCAGGTGCTCTCAGCGAGGTCCCGGTCACTTGGACCAGTCCGGCTGGTAGTTGTTGCCGTTGCGTGTGATTTGCTTCAGGTTCCTGCCGGTGCGATCGAGTGTGAAGATCTGCGACTTGCCGGCCCTGGTCGACATGAACGCCATGTGCCGTCCGTTGGCGGACCAGGATGGGCTCTCGTTGGTTCCCTCGCCGAATGTCAGCTGCCGGACCGTTCTCGTGGCGAGGTCGATCACCTTGATGTCGTTGCCGGGTCCGGTTCTGGCCGCGTACGCGATCTCGTTGTACGGCGACGGCGACCACGTGGGCCGGTCGGCGTAGGCCTCCGGCGAGATCCGCTGCGGCGCGCCGAGGCCGTCGGCGCTCATGATGTAGATCTGCGGGCCGCTGCCCCGGTCGGACGTGAACGCGATCTGTCCGCCTGAGGGCGACCAGGTGGGTGAGGTGTCGGCCGCGGGATGGTTCGTGACGCGGCGCACGTTCGAGCCGTTCCGGTTCATGACGTAGATTTCGGAATTCCCTGAACCGTCGCGAGTGGACATGAAGGCGATGCGGGTCCCGTCGGGCGAGAACACGGGCAGGAAGTTGTTGGAGCCGTCCTTGGTCAGCTCTTCGCTCGTGCCCTGATAGATGTTCGCGATGAAGATGTTCGGCGGTCCGCGCCGGTACGAGGCGTAGGCGATGGAACGCCCGTCGGGCGACCAGGTCGAGTTGATGTTCAGCGACCGGTTCGTGGTGACCTGGCGCTGGTTCTCGCCGTCGTAGTCTGCGATGAAGACTTCCTTGACGCCCCGGTTCTCGACCGTGCCGGACATCCGTTCGCCCGAGCGATCGGAGTTGAACGTCAGCTTGGTCCGGGCGACGCCGCGCAGCCCCCGCTGCTGCTTGTGGATGTCGTCGGCGATGGTGTGCGCGTAGAGCCGCACGTTGGCGATGCCGCCCGAGTACTCCTGGCCGAACGCCGAGAGCCGCGTGCGCACGTTGAAGAGTCGAACCTCGACCTTGATGCCCGTGTCGTTCTTCTGCACCGTGCCGATGATGACGCCGTCGGCGTTCAGCTCGAGCCAGCGTTCGAAGGGCACATCGTTCATCGAGGTCGCGGCGGGGATCGAGCTGTAGGTGTCCCGCGGGATCAAGGCGAACTCCCGCTCGAAGTTCAGGTCGTCCCACAGGACCTCGGCAATCTTGAGGGCCGCTGCCCGTGTCTCGGCGTCGGCGGGCCGGCCGTCGCCGGTAGGGAGTGCCACGAAATTCGGCACGGCGAAGCGTGGCGCGGCGCCCGCTTCACCGCTAATCGTCAGCTCGATTTCGCTGGGCTGCTGCGGCGTGGCGGGAGGCGCGGCCTGGCCGGGCGGCTGCGCCGGCTGCGCGAGCAGCCCAGCTGCCAGCAGCGCGAGTGCGGCGCCGGTCGTCGCCAGGGACTTGGGTATGTTCATGATCATTACCGTGTGTAGTCGAACCAGAGGCGCACCGTGAGCGTGGGATTCGGATACGCGCCCGGCAGCGGCGCGAGCTGCCGGGTGATGACCAGCGCACGCTGCGCCAGGAGATTGTGCGCGGGGTAGCGGCTGCCTTCGACGACTTCGATCGCCGTCAGCGTACCGTCGCGCTGGATGGTGAACTTCATCCCCGTCCGGCCCGCGATCTCGGCCTGCGGGCTCCAGTTTCGACCGAATCCGCTCCACCATCTGCAACAGATAATCAGGACAGCAGAAATCACCGACGTCGAGCTGAATGCCCGATCCGCCGCCGCCACCGCTCGACAGCCCGAACCCGCGGCCGCGTGCACCGGTCTCAGCAAGAGACGTTCCCTCGCTGACCTGCGCGCCACGGGTCGGCGTGCTGCCACGGGCTTCGGCCGGCGCCTGCTTCACGTCGGCCGTGCTGCGGCGGGGCGCCGAACGCTCCGGCACCGTCATCGGCGGCGCCACCGCCGCCGGCGCACGAACGGCTTCCGGCCGCTTGGCCGCTTCTGGAGGCGTCTCTGCCTGGACGGCACGGCCGCCAATCTGCGTCATCCCGCCGCTCGTCGGTCCCGGTGTGCCGCTGTTGAGCGAGATGGTCATGACCGTCGCACGTCCCTCGGGCGTCGCAGCCAGCCAGCGCGACGGGGCAAGGACGATGAACGCGAGCAGGGCGGCATGCGCGAGCGCCGAGATCGCGGTCATCTGCTGAAGCCCGCCGCCCTGCATGCGGCGGTCGCGGAGGATGTCGCTGACCTCGCTCATTGATCACCGGGCCGCGAGGTCACCGTTCACCCGGACGTCGTGTGACGAGGCCCACGGTCACCACGCCGGCCTCTTTCAGGCGGTCGGTGACCTCCATGAGCTCCTGCAACTGCACGGTGCCGTCTCCCCGAAGCGCGACTTCCTTGCGGGTCGCACGCTCCATCCGCTGGCGCACGCGCTCCTGCAGCACGTCGATCCGCAGCGACTCGGTGCCGAGATACACCGTCTGCGTCTTCCTGTAGTCGGCCGGCACCGTGACCTCGACGCGATCGCTGTCGATCTCGGCCGCACGGCGCGACACCGGCAGGCTCACGTCGATGCCGCGCTGCAGCATCGGCGCGGTCACCATGAAGATGATGAGCAGCACGAGCATGACGTCCACGAGCGGCACGACGTTGATCTCGGCGAGCGAGCTCGAGATGCGGCGTCCGCGCCCGCGGCGCCCGCCGTGGCTGTCCCCGCCGCTCTGTACTTTCGGCACCTTAGGTGAAGTTCCTTTCCGCGATGTTCAGGAATTCCATCGCGAAATCGTCCATCTCCGAGGCGAAGAGCTTTACGCGGTTCGACAGGTGGTTGTACGTGTACACCGCCGGGATAGCGGCCACCAGGCCGGCGGCCGTGGCCACGAGCGCTTCGGCGATCCCGGGCGCCACGACGGCGAGGTTGGTCGAGCCGCTGGCGCCGATGCTGACGAAGGCCGCGATGATCCCCCACACCGTGCCGAAGAGGCCGATGAAGGGCGCGATGCTCGCGGTGCTCGCCAGAAACGGAATCTGGCTTTCGAGTTTGTTCAGTTCCACTCCGGAGGCGCGCAGCAGCGCCCGATCGACGGCCGCGAGGCTCTTCAGAGTAGGACGAGCGGTACTGCCGGCGGGTTGGGTCGCGGGATCGCCGCCCTGGCCGCTCTGGCGAAGCTGCGCCGTCAACTCGGCATAGCCGGCCTGGAAGAGGCCCACGAGAGGGCTGTCGCCAAGCGACTTGCACACCGCCTGCACCTCCGAGAACTTGTTGCTGCGGCGGAAGACGTCGAGAAAACTGCTCGAGTGCCGCGCCGATCGCTGAAACGACAGCAGCTTGTAGAGGATGATCGCCCACGACACGATCGAGAGGAGCGCCAGGCTGGCCAGCACCACCTTCGAGAGCAGGGGAGCGTCCCTGATCAGCGTGACAATATCGAAACCGGAGCCTTCGGGTAGACCTGCATCCTCTGCCTGCAGGAGCAGGGCAAGGAACGTGCCTCCAAGCGTGCGCAAACAACCCTCCGAGACGTGCCGCTGTGCGCCGCTGGGACAGCGCGAATGCCAAACTGTATCATGCCGTGAAATCGCTGTCAAACCTATGTTAAGATTGGAGTTCGCGCCTTTCTGATGCTCCGCTTCCTGCGCGTCAATCGCCTCGCTGTCATCGACGCCGTCGAGATAGAGTTCGGACCGGGGCTCAACGTGCTCACCGGGGAGACAGGCGCGGGCAAGTCCGTGCTGGTCGAGGCCGTCGGCCTGTTGCTCGGCGGCCGTGCGTCGCCGGACCTGGTGCGGACCGGGGCCGACAGCGCCACCATCGAGGCCATCTTCGAACGCGACGGGGAGGAGATCCTCGTGCGGCGCGAGCTGACAGCCCAGGGCCGCAGCCGCGCATTTGTCGATGGGGAGCTTGCAACGGCCGGCGCCCTCAAGGCGCTCTCCGCGCGGCTGATCGAGCTGCACGGCCAGCACGAGCATCACACGCTGCTCGATCCCGCGACCCACCTGAACGTCGTGGACGAATTTGGGGCGCACGACCAACTCCTCCGAGCCACGACCGACGCCTTCGCGCAGTGGGATGCGGCCCGCGCCGCGCTCGCCCTTGTCAGGAAGCGCAGCGCCGATCGCGACACGCGCCTCGAACTGGCGCGCTTTCAACTGAGCGAGCTGACAAGGGCCGCCCTCAACCAGACGGACGAAGACACGGATCTGGCGGCTGCGCGGAAAGTTCTGGCTAATGCCGAACGGGTCGAGCGCCTGTGCCAGGAGAGCTACGCGGCCTTGTACGAGCACGACGGATCGGTGCTGGCGTCGTTGACGTCGGTCTGGAAGCGCCTGGCCGAGCTTTCGACGCTCGATCCGCAGTTTCAGCAGTACCTGGACGCGAGAGACGGGATCAAGTCGCAGCTCGAGGACCTGGCCATCTTCCTTCGCGGTTATGCCGAGGGCATCGAAGCGTCGCCGGCGCGTCTCCATCAGATCGAGGAACGCCTCGCCCTGTTGGAGCGGCTGAAGCGGAAGTACGGCCCGGGGCTGACCGAGGTCGTGGCCACCCGCGACCGGCTCGCGGTGGAGGTCTCGGATCTCGACGCCGGCGAGAGCCGGGTGGCGGCTCTCGAACAGGACCTCGCATCCGCCGCCGCGCGCTATCTCGAGGTTGCCGGAGCGCTGTCAGCGGCACGCCGGCGCGTCGCCGCGACTTTTTCATCGGCGCTTGTCGCGCTGCTCGCGGATCTGGCGATGGACCAGACCCGTCTCGAAGTCCGCTTTGCGCCGCCGGGGGACCGGGACGAGGAGCGCTGGACGGCAGGCGGCATCGATACCGCGGAGCTCTACTTCTCGCCGAACCCGGGCGAGGATCTCCGCCCGCTCGCGCGGATCGCATCCGGCGGCGAGCTCTCGCGGGTGATGCTGGCCATCAAGACCCTCACGGCGACCTCGCGCCGCGGATTCAGCCAGGAGGATCGCCGGCCACCGAGCGGGGAAGCCCCGGGCCTGATCTTCGACGAAGTGGACGCGGGCATCGGCGGCCGGGTGGCCGACGTGGTCGGGGCGAAACTGCGGGCGCTCGGCTCCGCCTTCCAGGTGTTGTGCATCACGCACCTCCCGCAGATCGCGGCCCGCGCCGATCGGCACTTCCACATCGAGAAGCGGGTCAGCGGCGGCCGCACCCGTACGACCGTGGCGGTACTGGACGCGGATTCGCGGGTGGAGGAGATTGCCCGTATGCTTGGGGGAGCGCACGTCACCGAGGCCCTCCGGGCGTCAGCGCGCGAGCTGCTGTCGCGGAAGGCGAAAGGCGAAAGCGAAAGGGCGAAAGCGAAAGGCCCCGGACGGCGTCCCGCGAGGTAGATGGCTGTGGCACGCAAGTACCTGATCGAAACCTTCGGCTGCCAGATGAACGTCCACGACTCGGAGCGGATGGCGGGGCTGCTCGAACAGGCGGGGTACGAAGCCACCACCGACGCCGCCGACGCGGACCTGGTCGTCATCAACACGTGCAGCGTTCGCGATCGGGCCGAGCAGCAGCTCTACACCCGCCTCGGCGAACTCCGCGAACTCGCCGACCAGTACGGGCACGATCCCATCGTCGCCGTCGCGGGTTGTGTGGCGCAGCAGGAAGGCGCCGCGATCCTCAAGCGCTCGCCCGGCACGACGGACATCGTGCTCGGCACCCAGGCGATCCGGCGATTGCCCATGCTCGTCGAGGATGTCGAAGGCCAGCGCCGCCGCCGGCCCGTCGTGGACATCGATCCCCACGACGATGTGTCGTTTCCGCTCGGTGTGACACGGCGCCACGACCCGGTCAAGGCGTACATCACGATCATCGAGGGCTGCAACGAGTTCTGCAGCTTCTGCGTGGTGCCGTACACGCGCGGTCACGAGCGGATGCGCCCCAAGCGCGACATCCTCGCCGAAGTGGCCGACGCTGCGGCCAGCGGCCGGCGCGAAGTGCAGCTCCTCGGGCAAATCGTCAACCACTACGACGCCCCCGACGAGCCCGGGTGCGACTTCACCGGCCTGCTCGAAGCCATCCACGAAGTGCCGGGCATCGACCGGATCCGATTCGCGAGCCCGCACCCGAGGCATTTCTCCCCGCGCTTCCTCGACGCCATGGCGCGGCTTCCCAGGATCTGCCGTCATCTGCATCTCCCCGTCCAGTCGGGCTCCACGCGCGTGCTGGCCGCGATGCGGCGGCGGTACACGCGCGAGAGTTACCTCGAGCTCATCAACGACATCCGTGCGGCCATGCCGGACGTCGCGCTTTCGACCGATATGATCGTTGGGTTCCCGGGCGAGCGCGACGAGGACTTCGAGGACACGATGTCGCTCACGCGCGCCGCTCGGTACCACAGCATGTTCTCGTTCAAGTACTCGCCGCGGCCGAACACGCTCGCCGAACAGCGGCTCGCCGACGATGTGAGCGACGAGGAGAAGACGCGCCGGATCGTGGCGCTGCAGGCAGTGCAGCGGGACATTCAGCTGGCGTTGAACGAGGCGCTGGTGGGCCAGGACGTGGAGGTGCTCGTGGATGGCGCGAGCCGGCGCCGGGACACGGAGGTCTCGGGGCGCACGAGCCAGAACGTGGTCGTGAACCTGCCGGGCTCGCCGGACCTGGTGGGCACGCTGGTCACGGTACGGATCGAGCGGTCTGGACCCTACAGCGTGTGGGGGCAGTTGGCGCAGGGGACAGGTACGATCGGCGGGGATACCCGATGCTGATTGAGATGTCGATCAAAGGGCTGATGGTGGACTCGGTCACCAACATGCCGATCGTCGTCCTGCGCGACAAGGCGGGCGGGCGTGTGCTGCCGATCTGGGTCGGGATCTTCGAGGCCAACGCGATCGCCCTGCAGATCGACAACGTCACCACGGCGCGGCCGATGACGCACGATCTGCTGCGGAACGTCATCCACGACCTGAACGCGTCGGTCGAAAAGATCGTCGTCTGCGATCTCCAGGACAACACGTTCTACGCGCTCATCTACCTGGGGCTCGCCGGCGGCACGGTGGCCATCGACGCCCGGCCGAGCGACGCGCTGGCGCTGGCGCTCCGCACGCGCGCGCCGATCTTCGTCGAGGAATCGGTCATCGACAACGCGAAGCCGATCGATCTGCCGACGGACCGGCACGACCCCGAGCGCCTTCAGCAGTGGCTCGACAGCCTCGATCCCGACGATTTGGGCAAATACAAGATGTAGTAGGCGCTGTAAACCGGGTTACAATTCTTCCCGGTTTCGCATGATTGTCGCTATCGCCAACCAGAAGGGCGGGGTGGGGAAGACCACCACGGCCATCAATCTCGCGGCCGCCCTCGCCCTGCGGGGCCGCCGGACCCTCCTCATCGACCTCGATCCCCAGGCCAACAGCACGATGTCGTTTCGTCGACATGCCGCTCGTGACGCGCAGCGTCTACGATGCGATTGCGGACCCGGCCGTGGCGCTGCAGGACGTGATCCTGCCGACGTCGGTCGAGAATTTGTTCGTCGCGCCATCGCGTATCGCGCTCGCCAAGCTCGAGGCGAAGCTGGTGGGCGAGATGGACGCGCACTTCCGCCTCAAGGACAAGCTCGAGCCGATCCTCAAGGACTATCCGCAGGTCGTCATCGACTGCCCGCCGACGCTCGGGCTGCTGACCGTCAACGCGCTCGTCGCGGCGACGCACCTGCTCATCCCGATCCAGTCGTCGTACTTCGCGCTCGAGGGCACCGACGACCTGCTCGAGACGATCGAGAAGGTGCGCGCGCGGCCCAACCCGGCGCTCCGCATCCTGGGCGTCGTCATCACGATGCACGACAAGCGGACGGCGCTGGCGCGCGACATCCGGCTGCAGATTCAGAAGGTCTTCGGCGGCAAGGTCTTCAAGACCGTCATCACCAAGAGCGTGCGCCTGGAGGAGAGCCCGGCGTACAAGGAATCCATCTTCACCTTCGCGCCCGAGTCGACCGGCGCGACGGAGTACTACCGGCTCTGTGAGGAGGTTATCGATCGTGCCTAGACGGGGACTGCCGCAGACCCTGACGATGCGCCACGACGAGCACTACGTCGACGCGCTGGCCGCGTCGGCCGGGACGCCGGTCGGTCGGCTCGTGCCCGATCGAGCACATCGATCCGAACCCGAACCAGCCGCGCCAGGTCATGGGCGACCTGTCGGAGCTGATCGCGTCGATCACCGAGAAGGGGATCATCGAGCCCCTGGTCGTCCGGCAGCGCGGCGATCGCTTCCAGATCATCGCCGGCGAGCGCCGCTACCAGGCGTCCGTGCAGGCCGGGCTGCGCGAGCTGCCGGTCGTCATCCGGGAAGTGGACGACACCGAGGTCATCGAGCTCGCCCTGATCGAGAACCTGCAGCGCAAGGACCTGACGCCGTTCGAAGAGGCGGAGGCGATGCACGGCCTCGCGGATCGGTGCGGCTACACGCACGAGGACCTGGCGCGGCGCCTGGGCAAGTCGCGGACGTCGGTGACCGAGTCGCTGTCGCTGGCCGGGATGCCGGATGAGGTCCGGAATCTTTGTCGGCTGGCCGACATTTCCTCCAAGTCGTTGCTTTTACAGATAGTTAGACAGGAAACACCAGAGAAAATGACCGCCCTGGTCGAGAAAATCGCCAGCCAGGGCGGCGCGACCCGCCAGCAGGTGCGCGAGGCGACGGCCAAGCCGAAGGCCGGGCGCCCGAAGCACTATGTGTTCGCCTTCCGGCCGCCGACCAAGCTGTTCAACCTCAAGCTCAGTTTCACGAAAGCCCGCGTGAACCGCGACGAGATCATCGACGCGCTCGAGGGCATCCTGCGCGAGCTCAGAAAGGCGAAGTCAGGCTCGGGCTTCGGGCCCAGGCCGGGCGCCAGGCTTCAGGCTCCCGGCTTCGGGCTTCAGGTTCGAGCGCCGCGGCTTCAGGCGGCTGAGCCGTCGCGTCGGGCTCTGGAAAGCGCAGGGATTCCCCAGACGGCAGCAGCCTGTAACACGCGCGGACCGGGCTTCAGTCCGGGTCGGCTTCAAGGCCTGCAGGGAAAGTCTGACGTGGCGGCCTCGCATTCGCCGGCGGGCTGGGCCTGGCTGGAGTCGAGCCTGTTTGGTCTGAAACTGGGAGGGCCAACGGAGCTCTGGAGCCCGATGCCGGAGCCTGTAGCCTGACGTAAGTTAACATAACATACATTATCAGACGTCGCGTAATGTGGGCCGGGAACCGGCCTGTTCATGGTTTGTGGGATGTTTGTAGGCCATCACCCAAACCCGGGCCTCGGCCTTCGGGCTTCTGGCTCCGGCCGGCCGCGCGCCTTGTGGGGGTCAGAGCTTAAGGCGGGAGCCCTGAGCCGAAGTCGTGAGCCCTGAGCCCGAGCCTGGAGCCCGAAGCCGGCTTCACGCCGTCCAGTGGATGGCTTCGAACCGTGCGTCAGGTACAACCGTATCGATGGGCCGATTGGCGGGGTGACGCTCGATCTCCTGCCCGGCTGGATCGGTCACAGCCACGAAGAACGACACGCCCGCGCCCGCCGTAGTTCCCATCGCGGCCAGCGGCACGGCGACTTCGAGCACGGCCCGCGCGGCCAGGCGCACGCTGCCGGACGCAGTCGCCTTCGCCGACACGGCGAGCCCCTCGGGCTGGAGGAACTTCAGCGCGATGTCGTAGCCCTCGTCGAGCAGCGCCCGCGCCGGGCGGGTCAGGTCCACGCGGACGAAGAACGACTCCCGATCGAACCCGAAGAGGATTGTCCTGGTCAGGGCCTTGGGCGCGTCGATCTGGTGCATCGCCCCGGCCGTCTCCCGGACCTCCAGGACGCCCGCGCCGAGCCATTCGAAGTAGCTGGTCTCTTCCCCGTCGATGGTCGGCGAAAGGAGCGCGGTCGGCTCGAGATCGAGCGGCGGCGGCGCCCCCGACGAGATGTTGCTGGTGTACAGCTCGTCGGGCACGGGCTTCTGGAGGAGGCGGTAGACGTTACGCAGGTGCCGGCGGAACAGGTCGTCGAACTCCATGTCGTGGTCCGACGAATGGTCGTCGCCGTACCACCAGAACCAGTCGCTGCCCTCTGCGATGAGCATCTCTTCACGCGCCTGTGCTCGAGCCGCGGAGCTGACGTGTTCAGCGGGCGACTCGATCGCATCCCTGGCGTCGGCGAGTTGGCCCCACGCGCGATGATCGTCGGCGTGTCCGATCCAGATATAGAAGTTGGCGTCGATCCACGAGCCCGGAAAGATCCCGGTCAGCTCGGCCCGCGCATGCTGGCAGGCCTCCCCTGCCGTCACGGTCCGAATCTCGGAATGCGTCGCCAGACGACGGTACAAGGCCCGGAGGAAGGGCCGGCCCCCGCCCTCGAAGTGCTCCCACGCGTTCTCGCCGTCCAGGATGATGGGGATGACCGCTTCTCCCCCGCCGCCCTTGGCGCGGTAGCGCCGCCCGGCCTCGGCAAGCCGCTCGACGAAGTCCGCCGCCGCCGCCTCGGCATCCCAGCCGGAGTAGTGGAAGCCGATCAGGTCCGACAGCGTGTGGTCGCGGAACAGGCAGCCAACCTGGGCTCCACCGGTCCGAACCATATAGGGCGCATACAAGCGCTCAGGTTGCTCGGAGTGCCCGTCGCCGTTACGCGTGAACGTGGTCTGCAGAGTGCGGGCAAGGATCAGCTCGTCGGTGGCAATCCACCGGATGCCGGCGGCTGCGACCAGGGGAATCATGGCGTCGGAAACCGACCCCTCTGACGGCCACATCCCGGTGGGCCGCCGGCCGAACAGCCGCTCGTGGAGCGCCACCGCCTTCCCAATCTGCTCCGCCGCGTCCTCGGGATGGCGGAACGGCCGCCGCGGCAGCCGCGAATCGGGGTGCGTCCGCTTGTAGACATCGGTGTCGCACAGCAGCGGCAGAATCGGATGGTAAAAGGGCGACGTGGACAGCTCCGCCTGACCGCGGGCGGCTGCCTCGCGATAGGCCGGGATCACCGCGTTCAGCAGCTCGAGCTCGGCGGCGCGGAGCACGCGCTTGTCCTCTTCCGAGAAGTTCCGTCCTTTTTCGACGAGGCCCCGCACCCGCACATCGCCCTGCAGGTAGAAAGGGTCCATCCAGGCGAGCTTCTGCCACACCTGAAGATCCCGCAGGTCGTCCACGCTGAACCGCCGCGCCGCGGCCGCCGAATCCCCGCCGCTTCCCCGCCGGGCGCGCAGTTCCGCGTACCTCGGGTAGATCCCGATCATCCGCGCCGGGTGCGCGTGAAAGAAATTTTCGACGATGAAGGTGATGTCCGACAAAGTGAGCGTGTCCGCCGGCTTGAGGCCCAGATCGAGTACCCGGTCCGTCGCGCGATCCGCCGCAAATGTCTCGAGCTGCACGAGAAGCGATGGCACCAGGTTGAAGGTGACCCTGACCGACGGGAACTCCCGAAGCAGCTCCACCATGCCGAAATAGTCCTTGAGGGCATGGAGGCGCACCCACGGCAGGATGTGCTCCCGCGTGACGAGATCCTCGTAGTACGGCTGGTGCATGTGCCAGACGAGTGCGACCTGGGTCATAGTGCTAGTCTACTTTCAGGCGTTCGGGTGGAGTGCCCGAGTTCACCGTGCTGAAAACCATCGACCGGTACCTGATCCGCGAAATCGCGATGCCGTTCGCGATCGCGCTCGTGCTGTCGACATTCATCCTCCAGATCCCGCCCATCCTCCGCGAGGGTGAGGCGCTCGTCGCCCGCGGCGTTCCACTCACCATCGTCGCGCGGCTGCTCATCAACCTGCTGCCGCAGGCACTCAGCCTGACCATTCCGATGGCCGTGCTGGGCGGTCTCCTCATCGGGTTCGGCCGCCTGTCCGGCGACCGCGAGTTTGTCGCGATGCAGGCGTGCGGCGTGAGCCTCGGGCGGCTGCTCCGCCCCGTCGCCCTCGTCGCGGTGCTCGCCACGGCCGCCACGGCCTACGAAACCATCGTCGCCCTGCCCGCCGCCAACCAGTCGTTTCGCGAGATCACGTTCGGTGTGATCGCGACGCGTGTCGAGAGCAGCGTGAAACCGGGTGTCTTCTTCGAGGACTTCCCCAACCGGGTCATCTACGTCAGGAGCCTGCCGCCCGGCGGGGGCTGGAAGGACGTCTTTCTTTCGGATACCTCGAGTGGCGATCAGGCGACGGTGTACTTTGCGAAGGAGGGGCGAATCGTTCTCGATCGGGAGAAGCGCCTCGTTCAGCTGTATCTCATCGACGGCACCAGCCACACGACCTACCTCTCGAAGCCCGAGGCCTACGAAGGCGCGGCATTCGACGAGATTGCGATCACGCTCGATCCCACGACCGTCTTTCCGCCGCCGCCCTCGAAGGGCGCGCCCGAGATGACCTTCGCCGAGCTGGAAGTGGCCATTGCCCAGGCGAAGGAGAGAAACGATCCGGCCTACGCGTACCGGTTCATGTGGCAGCAGAAACTGTCGCTGCCCATGACCTGCCCGATCCTCGCGCTCATCGGCCTGGCGCTCGGCGCCAGCAGCCGCAAGGACGGCAAGCTGGCGGGATTCGTCCTCGGCTTCGGCGTGATCTTCGTGTACTACGTGTTGCTCTGGATGGCGCGGGCCTTCGCGCACGGAGGCCGGTTCAGCCCCGAGTGGGCGCCCTGGATTCCGAACATCATCATGGGCTCAGTGGGGCTGGCGCTGCTGGCCTGGCGCGCCCGCTCGGCGGATCGTCCCATCCGCTTCAGTCTTCCGGCCTTCTGGCAGCGCCGCGCGGACCCCGCGACCGGGCTGGCGGCTGGCACAGGTGTCAGACAGCGCGTCGTGCTCGTGATCAAGGTGCCGAGACTCGACCTGCCGATGCCACGCCTGCTGGACCTCTACGTGGCGCGCGAGTACGGCCGCACGCTGCTCGTGTGCGTGGCGGCGCTGCTCGGCATCTTCTACATCGCGACCTTTATCGACCTGGCCGACAAGATGTTCCGGGGCGAAGCCACCACGGCGCTGGTCCTGCGCTTCTTCTACTTCCAGACGCCGCAGTTCGTCTACTACGTGATTCCGATCGCCGTGCTCGTATCCACGCTCGTCACGATCGGCGTGATGACGAAGAACAGCGAACTGCTCGTCATGCGCGCCTGCGGCATCAGCCTCTACCGCACGTCTGCTCCGCTGGTACTCTTCGGTCTGCTGGCAAGCGCGATCCTCTACGGCCTCCAGGAGCAGGTCCTGGCCACCGCGAACCGCGAGGCCGATCGCCTCGACCGGATCATTCGAAGCCGGCCGCCCGAAAACCTCGTCGCTCGATCGCCGGTGGATCGTCGGCAGCGGCGGCGAGATGTACCACTACGACCTGTTCGATACGACGAGCAGCCGCTTCACACGACTCTGGGTGTACCGAGTCGACGATGCGTCGTGGCGGCTCGAGGGGATGGACTATGCGGGCGATGCGATCCCCAGCCAGGCCAGCGAGTCTGGATGGATTGCCAGAGCCGGCTGGACGCGTGACTTCGTGCACGCTGCCGCGTCCACCCGGCAGGAATCGGTGAAGTACGCGGCGTTTACCGAGCGGGACCTGCCCATCGAGCGGCCGGATTATTTCAAGAGCGAATCGCCGGCGGCCGACCAGATGACTTACGGCGAGTTGAAGGCGTATGTCGAGCGCCTGAGCGCCAGCGGCGCCGACGTCGTGCCTTACATGGTCGCGCTCCAGCGCAAGGTGGCCTTCCCGTTCGTGGCCGTCATCATGACGCTTCTTGCGATTCCGTTCGCCGTGACGACCGGGCGTCGCGGCGCGCTGGACGGCATCGGCATCGGCATCGCTCTCGCGATTGTCTACTGGACGACGTTCATTCTCTTCACCGCCGTGGGCTCAGGAGGCCTGCTCCCGCCAACGCTGGCCGCATGGGCCTCGAACATTCTGTTCGGCGCCGCGGCAGCCTACATGATCCTCACCGTCAGAACGTGAGTTCGGCCTTGGAAATCCAGAGGCGGCCCGATGTTCCGGGCGCGGTGTTGGTCAGCTCGACGACAAACACGAGAGAAAAAACCGCAGAAACGACCGGAGTGGGGCTCGCCGGCGTACCGATCGGGCGCATGTCGCTGAAGGTGACCGTGTGCTCGCGCAACTCTTCGTCGAGGTAAACAGATCGCTGCCACCGGTCGGGGTCCCCGCCCGGACGGGTTGCGCGGGCCTGCACCGAAATCCGCATCGGACGTTCGGCCCGTGCCGAGAACGTCACGCGGTCGAATGTGGAGAAGTCCGGTGGCGCCTCGACGACCATCGCCGCGTACTGATTGACGGATGCCCCGCCCGATAGGCCGAACCGGAAGCGGAGTTCGGCCCCTGCCGGCGTGGGCGCCACATCGAGAGCGGCGAGAGAAGTCGGGTCGGTCTCGGTGCCCCATCCCGTCGACGTTTTGCCATCGTAGAGGAGCCGGCGACGGGTGGGGGCCGCCTGTGCGGGCGCGGGACCCGGCGACGCTCCGCTCGTTCCCAGCCAGATCGGATTGCTGAGAAGCCACGCCAGGCTGTTCGGATAGCCGCCATTGCGGATTTCGACTCTGTACGGCCCGTCATTGTTGGGCACGGTCACGCTGAAGGCGGCCTCCGATCGGGCTTCAATCGGCCGGCCTCGTTGCTTCAGGAGCGTCACGAATCCTTCGGGCCTGTTGCTCTGCACGTCGAGCGTTGACATGCCCGGGGCCGCCGCTGTGGCGGTGAACCGGAACGAGGGCGGCGAGGCGAGCCCGGTGCTGGCGATGTAGAGACGTCCGTTCCGTAGTGCGTCGACGAGGGCCGCCGCGTCGGGGACCGCATCACCCGTCAACGGGCGCGCAGGAGTGACGCGGACGCCCAGGGCACGGAAGCTCGCTTCGTAGCTGGGGAAGGGCAACCCGAACGTCGCGTCCCCGGGCTCGAGCGAACCCAGGCCGATGTGGCCGTGCGCGTCCACGCCCGCAAGAGCGACAACCGGTCTGCTCATCGCGTCGAAGCGTTCGAGCGTTCCCGGCGAATCCACATTCAGGCTCGCCAGGCTTTCCGCGCTCCTGAAGCGATAGGTCAGGAAGCGCGAGAAAAGAAACCACTTCGCGCTCTGCATGTGGACGCGCCAGCTCGTGTCGGGATTGACGAGTTCGACCCCGTCGAACGGCGCATCCCACTCCGTCCACCGGAGCGAGAGCCTGGGCGAATCGGGGTGTGCGACGACGCCGAATCCACCGAGCCGGCGGACGTCCTCGACGACGTCGCGGCCGTCCCCGGCAAGGGGGTACGGCGAGGCCGGGAGGCCAATCGCCATGTAGTGGCCGTTGGAGGTGCTGATTTCGACACCGTCGAGGCACAGCACGCCGGACCGGTACACCGGCGGATCGGGTGTACGCGTGGCGTCGCCGTGATCGGTCAGCACGATGAACTGCAGCCCGGCTCTGGCCGCCGCAGCCGCGATGTCGTCGGGCGTGCCCTTCCCGTCCGATCGGTTCGAGTGGATGTGCAGTGCGCCGGCGATGGAGCCGTCCGGGAAGGCCTGGAGAGGGACTTGAGCGGGGGGAAGGGCGCGCGCGAGGCAGACGGCGAAGACGGCCGCCCCGATTGCGGCGGCCGTCTTCACCAGACGTGCACGTGTCACTGTGGGCTACAGCTTGGCGCTCGCCTTGAGGGCGGCCGCTTTGTCGGTCCGCTCCCAGGTGAACTCCGGCTCGGTCCGGCCGAAGTGGCCGAAGGCGGCCGTCAACTTGTAGATGGGGCGCCGCAGGTTCAGCTCTTCGCCGATGCCGCGCGGCGTCAGCTTGAAGTGCGCGCGGACGATTTCGGTGATCTTCTCCTCGGCGATCTTGCCTGTGCCTTCCGTGTGCACCATGACCGAGACCGGGTCGGCGACGCCGATGGCATAGGCGAGCTGCACCAGGGCGCGGTCGGCGATGCCTGCCGCCACGACGTTCTTGGCGATATAACGCGCCATATAGCAGGCCGAGCGATCCACCTTCGTCGGATCCTTGCCCGAGAAGGCGCCACCGCCGTGCGGGGCTGCTCCCCCATAGGTGTCCACGATGATCTTGCGGCCGGTCACGCCGGCGTCGCCGTGCGGACCGCCGACGACGAAGCGGCCGGTGGGGTTGACGTAGATCTTGGTGTTCTTGTCGCGCATCCCCTCGGGGATCACCTTGTTGATGATCCGCTCGGTGATGTCCGCGCGCATGGTTTCGTTCGAGACCTCCGGGCTGTGCTGGCTCGACACGACCACCGCGTCCACGCGCACGGGCCGGATGCCGTCGTACTCGATCGTGACCTGGGACTTGCCGTCCGGCCTCAGGTAGTCGAGCGATCCATCGCGGCGAGCCGACGACAGCCCGCGCACCAGGCCGTGGGCCAGCATAATCGGAAGGGGCATCAACTCGGCCGTCTCGGTGCACGCAAAGCCGAACATCAGGCCCTGATCCCCCGCCCCGCCCGTGTCCACCCCCATCGCGATGTCCGGCGACTGGCTGTGGATGGACGAGATGACGGCACAGGTCTCGGCGTCGAACCCGTACTTGCCGCGGGTGTACCCGACCTCGCTGATGGTCTTGCGCACGACGTCCTGGTAGTCGATCACGGCCGTCGTGGTGATCTCACCCGCGATGAATGCGATGCCCGTCGTGACGAGCGTTTCGCAGGCCACCCGGGCCTTGTCGTCCTTGGCCAGGATGGCGTCGAGAATCGAATCCGAGATCTGGTCGGCGATCTTGTCAGGGTGCCCTTCGGTCACCGATTCAGACGTGAACAGGTGCCGTCCGTTACGGCTCATGCGTACTCCTCTTTTGATCCGGCTTAGTCCGGGGTTCCAGGGCGCTGCCCCGGCCGCACTCACAACACCCGGCGCGACGCCGGGCACAACGTAGTCAAATGAACGAGCGTGAAACAGCTAAGTTTATCAGATCAGGAACGGGGGTGAAACCGATCGTAGACAGCCCGGAGCCTGGCCTCGAGCACGTGCGTATAGATCTGCGTGGTCGAGAGGTCGGCGTGGCCGAGCATCATCTGGATGGCGCGGAGGTCGGCGCCCCGCTCCAGCAGGTGCGTCGCAAACGAGTGCCTCACGACATGGGGGCTGAGTGATTTCGGCAGGCCCGCGGCGAGGCCGTGCGCCTTCAGGATTTTCCAGAACCCTACGCGGCTGAGGGGTCCGCCGCGAGCGTTGACGAAGAGCCGGGCAGCTGCGCGCGGGGGCGGAGCCGCGCGAGTGCGCAAATGCGGCCGGGACTCGCGCTGATAGCGGCGGATCCAGCCCGTGGCCTGATCGCCGATCGGCACCATGCGTTCCTTGTTCCCCTTGCCGAGGCACATGATGTACGCCTCGTCCAGGTGGAGGTCGGTCGTCCGGATCGCCACGAGTTCGGACACCCGCATTCCCGTCGCGTAGAGCACTTCGATCATCGCGCGGTCGCGGATGCCGAGTGGAGTGGAGATGTCGGGTTGTGCGATCAGCCGTTCCACGTCCTCTGCCGAGAGAAAGACCGGGAGCGCCGGCCACGCGCGCGGCGGGCGCAGATCTTCCGCCGGGTTCTGCGTCAGGACGCGGTCCAGCACGAGATACCGGTAGAACCCGCGCACGGCGGCGACGCCTCGCGCGACCGATCGCGGCGACAGCCCGCTGGCTCGCTGCTGCCGCACGAAGGCCTCGAGCGCGGCACGGTCGAGCCCGGCGGGCGTATCACCGCGCTCGTCGGCGAAGCGCGCCAGCGCGCCGAGGTCCCGTGCGTAGCTCTCCAGCGTGTGCGCGGCAAGACGCCGCTCCACGCGCAGGTGATCCAGGAACCGATCGACCATCGGCGACTATGCTACTATCTCCGGTTTGTTCCTGAGGTTCGTCTGAGCATGTCCGTCCGCTCCAAGTGGCAGTCGCTCCCGACCGAGGCCATCAACCCGGCCACCCTCGACATCGACCAGCTCGACCCCGCCGATATCGTCGAGGTCATGCTGAACGAAGATCGCAAGATGCTCAGCGCCGTCCACCGCGAGAAAGAGCGGATTGCGGTCGGCGTGGACATCCTCACCCAGGTGCTGCGCAAGGGAGGCCGGATCATCTTCGTGGGCGCCGGCACCAGCGGCCGGCTTGGCGTCGTCGAGGCGGCCGAAATGCCGCCGACGTTCGGCACCGATGAGGATCTGGTGCTCGCCATCATGGCCGGCGGCAAGGAGGCCGTGCTCCAGGCGCGGGAAGGCGTCGAAGACAACTACGAAGAGGGCGCCCGATCGGTCAACCGCCTTCGCCCGAAAAACCGCGACGTCGTCGTCGGTGTCTCTGCGAGCGGGATGACCCCTTTCGTGCGCGGTGCGCTGACGCGCGCGCGCCGGGCCGGCTCCAAGATCATTTTCGTGACCTGTGATCCGCGGACCGAGCTGCAGACCTTCGTCGATCTGACGATCGCTCCCGCCGTGGGCCCGGAAGTGATCGCGGGATCCACTCGACTGAAGGCGGGAACAGCGACCAAGATCGTGCTCAACATGCTGACGACCGGCGCCATGATCAGGACGGGCAAGACGTACGGCAACCTGATGGTGGATGTGCAGATGGACTCGGAGAAGCTCCGCGATCGCGCGCGGCGGATCATCTCGGCGGTGACCGGTCTCGAAGACGAGGCCGCTGACCGGCTCCTGAAGCGCGCCAAGGGCAACGTCAAGGCGGCCATCGTCATGCAGAAAACCGGCTTGCCCTACGCGCGTGCATCCGCGCGGCTGCGCCGGGCGCACGACGTCATCCGCGACGCGATCGGCGACGGCTCCACGCCGCCCCGGCCGGCGGTGCCCGCCGAGCCGTGAGCCCCCCTCTGATCGCGAGCGATCGCTCGCGACGACAGTGACTCCCCTTCCAGGCGTTGAACGCGCGACCGCGGTTCTCGAAGAGGCGATCGGACGCCGGGTATTCCCTTGCGCGGTCGCGGAAGTGGGCGACGCCACCGGCGTTCGCTGGCGCGCAGCCTTGGGCGCGATCACGTTCGACAAAAACGCTGCGCGGGCAGCGGAAGACACGTGCTTTGACCTGGCCTCGCTCACGAAGCCACTGGCGACGACGTCGGTGTTGCTGGGGCTCCTCGAGAGCGGGCGCCTCGATCTGGACGAGCTGGTAGCGGGGATCTTTCCCGAGTGGCGAGGTGACGACCGCACGTCTGTGACCGTGCGGGATCTGCTCGAGCACGCGTCCGGATTGCCGGCGCGGCTGATTGACCGCCCACCGGCGAGCCAGCGCGAATTCGAGCACGAGATTTGTACGGCGCCGCTCGAGTACGCACCACGTACCCGGACCATCTACAGCGACCTCGGTTTCATCCTTCTCGGATTTCTCGCGGCCGTGCGGGGCCGTGGACCGCTCGATCAGCTCTTCGACTCGGCCCTCGCACCGCTGCGCGCCGTCGAGCGACTGCGGCTGGCCGAGCTCGGCTTCTCTCCAGAGAACGAAGGAGTCCAGTTCGCTCCGACCGTGCCGCTCGACGATGATGTCAGGCACGGACGCCGGCTCGTGGGCGAAGTCCACGACAACTACGCCGCGGCGCTTGGAGGCGTCGCCGGGCACGCGGGCCTGTTCGGGACAGCGGGTGGCGTCGGCGTGCTCGCACGTTCGATGCTGGTCTCGGCGCAAGGACGCGTTGCGCAAGGTGCTCCGCTCTCCCCTGCCCTTCTGTCGCTTGCCACGCGGCGGAGCGGCGTCGAAGGCAGCTCGCGCGCGCTCGGCTGGGACACGATGCTCGTCACTTCATCCTGCGGCCGGCACATGTCGCCGCAGGCCTTCGGCCACGTCGGGTTCACAGGAACCTCGCTCTGGGTTGATCCCGTCAGAGACCGCTACTTCGTGCTGCTGACCAATCGCGCGTGCGGAGGCGGGAGCCTCGAGGACATGCGGACGGTGCGGCGCGCGTTCCACGACGCGTTCGCCGGCTAGACGAACGGCCAGAAGCCAGCCCGCTTCGTCTATCCACTTATGGACGTCGAGGTTGGGGCGCAGGTGCGCCGCCCTGCGGCCCGCCTGGCGGAAGAGTTTGGCGGGCGCCACCACCGGGACCAAAGGGTCCGCCCGTGCGAGAGCCCGCGCCGCCGCGCATCCCTTGCCCGCCTGGGCCCGGACCGCCACCCCGCTCGCCGCGCTGCCCGGGCCCGGCGGTGCCAGGTGCGCCCCCCGCTCCCGGCGTCTGGGTTTGAGCGACGTACACGAATTGCCACTCGTTGTATTTCGTTCGCCCGTTGTAAATGAGAATGGACGATGCGGTGCTCTTGCTCGCGACGCCCATGATGCCCCCGACGACTCCGCCGGGCTGTGTGCCGGCATTCCCGCGGCCGCTCGGCGGCGGCGATGTCTGCCGGCCGGTGGCTGCACCGCCTCGTTCCGGAGTGGTGCCCGAGGAGCGGCCCGGCTGCGCGCCGCTGGTGCCTTCACCCTGCCGCACGAGGAGAAAGTCGTCGCCCGTGATCGGATCCTTGTATTTCTTGCGCAGGTATTTCTGGTCGACGAGCAGATCCACATTCGGCGGCAGGGCCCCCGGCGTCTTGCGCTGGAAGAGCTCGATCGCGCGCGCGTACTGTTTTCCGCGGAACACCAGCTCGGCTTCCTTCTCGCGGGTCGACGCCTGGCGCCAGACCGGCATCGCGACGGCGAGCATGATCGACATTACGCTAAGGGAAATCAGCAGCGCGACCATGGCGTAGCCGCTCTGGCTGCCCAGAACTGCCCGGCAGTGAAAACGATTGCGCTCTTGACCCGCTAAGTGCATGGGAATTAAGATGTTAAGCGACTTCATGATATCACGATCAGACTCTCGGCTCCTCGCAGTGGTGCTCGGCGTGGCCGCGCTGGTGACGGTGGCGTGCGAGAAGGTGCCGCTGCTGGCGCCGACCGGGTCCACCATTACGTTGACGTCCGCGACGACCGCACTGCCCGTGCACGGGACCGCGGATCTCATCGCCACGGTTCTCGAGTCCGCGGGGACGCCGCCGCACAGCGGCACGCTCATCACCTTTACGACGTCGCTTGGCAGCATCGAGCCGTCCGAGGCTCGAACAGACACCGGCGGACGGGTGGTCGTGAAATTCCGCGCCGGCAATTCGAACGGCACGGCGACGATTTCCGCGACATCGGGCGCGGCCACAACTGGCACAGAAGGATCTGTACGGATCGCCGTCGGCACCGCAGCGGTCGGCAGAGTCATCGTCAACGCATCGCCCGCGACCGTGTCGGCGCTTGGCGGATCGACCAGTGTGAGCGCCAGCGTGCTGGATATCAACGGCAACGTCCTGCCGGCGACTCCGGTGGCGTTCACGACGACCGCTGGAACACTGTCCGCAGCGCTCATCAACACCGATTTGAATGGCGTCGCGACGATCACGCTGACGACCAGTCAGCAGGCGACGGTCACGGCCAGCGTTGGCGCGACGGCTCCACCACCGCCAGCGACGGGGGGTGGCGGGACACCTACGACTCCTACGACGCCCGCTTCGTCCGGCCAGGCCTCTGGCTCGGTGACGGTGAACGTGGTTCCTGCACCGACTATTACGATCGACCCTCCGGTTTCCCCACCGAGTGCGGGGCTTCCTGCCTCGTTTGTGATCACAGTCGCGGTTCCCACCGGTGGCAGCGCGGTGCGCGACGTGAGGATCACGTGGGGTGACGGCGGCTCTCAGAGTCTCGGAGCCCTCAACGGCAAGCAGACGGTGACACACGTCTACAGTTCAGACGGCACCTACTCCGTCTCGGCGATCGTGACCGACAGCGCGGGCAACATCAGCAGTGTCTCCACATCCGTTTCGGTGATTCCGGTGCAGCGCCCCGGCGTCAGCGTCACTGCGGTGCCTCAGACCGCGGTCGTGGGCGGTACCATCAACTTCACCATCCAGATTACCGCCGCGCCGGGCGTGGGAATTGTCCGGACGAGCATCAATTTCGGCGCAGGCGAGGAGACGCGGCAACTCGGAGGCAGCACGTCCATCACCGTTCAGAAGCAGTACGCCTCCGTTGGCCCACGGCTGGTCACGGTAACGGTCGTTGATACGACAGGCGCCACCACAGAAGGTACGACCACCGTCTCGATTACGCCTTGACGACCTGGGAAGGACGGAGAGTGCGGGGAGTGCGGCGGAGTCTCACGGCCGGGCGATGTGCGCCCGGCCCGGATTACCAGTCGGCGTAGCGGCTGCCGTCGAGGGCGACGAGATCGGATCCGCTCTTCACGTCGTAGACGCCGGGCTGCGCGACGGGGTTCGCTGGATCCGGCTCTGATGGGACTTCCTGCCAGGACGAGTCGGTCGTCGTGAACGGGTCTTCCGGAACCTTCCGCAGGTAGCCATCGCTGACAAGCGAGCTCAGCGTCCCGGGGTACTGATTCTTATCCGCGTAGTACTGGTCGATGGCGTCGCGCATCCGGAAGAGATCTTCCTTGAGCGCCGCTTCCTTCGCCCGCACGACGCTGTTCCGGTACTGGACCAGGCCCATGCTGGCCAGCACGACGATCAGCGAGATCACGACCATCAGCTCGATGAGCGTGAACCCCCGCTCGCCGAACCCTGAACCTCGCTGCCGGTTCACCGTTCCCTGTTCCCCGTTCCCCATCTCTACCAGTCCCTGTATTTCGAACCGTCGAGCGCGACGCCGTTGGCTGTCGTGTAGACGTCGAACACGTTCTGCCCGCCCCAGCGGGTGGTGTCGGGTTCGTCCTGGTACGACCGCATACCCCACTCGGCCTCGTGCGTGAGCGGGTCGATCGGGATACGCCGCAGGAACTTCAGCTTGCGGCCCGTCGCGTCGTTCGCGGCCGGGACGCCGTCTACGAGCGTCTCCAGATCCGGCGGATAGCCTTCGGCGCCGGTCTTGAGCTCGAGCGGAGATATCTGTCCGAGGTCCGCGGCGTCCTTGTAGCGATCGATGGCTGTTCGCATCTCGCGCAGGGCGCGCCGCAGCTCGGCCTCCCGCTGGCGGGCGGCTGTGACGCGCGCCAGCGGCATCGCGACCGATGCGAGCACGATGACGATCGACGAGACCACCAGCAACTCGACGAACGTGTAGCCGGCTGCCGATCTGAGCCGGTGGTTCGCGAGCGCTCTTATCACTGCTGCACGTTGACCGTCACGGGCCTGAACTGCAGCCCCATGGCCGCGCCGCCAGGCCCGGTGGCGGCACCGCTCAACGTGAGGGTGGCTGTACCAGGGGCGACTGCATCGAAAAGCACGGCGGCCAGCAACCCCGTGCCCGACGCACCCGTGGCATCGCCCGCCCGCGTGATGGTGATGTCCACACGCCCCGGCGTGACCTGTTGATCGAAGGCGGATCCGGCGCCGCCCGTGCGCATGAAGCTGCCCTCCTGCACGGTGCGCACACGGACCAGCGCGGGATCGTACACAAGCGTCAACGAAATTGCCGAGAGCCGCGAGGCATTGGCTCACCGAGATCGGCACAGTGTAGGGCCCGCCGCCCACCCGCAGCGTCGCCGGCGGAGCAAGGCTGATCTGCGCGACGCCGATGCCGGGCGAAGAGATTGGCGGATCCGCCGCCGCTGGTGGCGATTGCGGCGGTGGCTGCGGTGGTGCCGCGGCCACCGGACTCGGTGGCTGCGCCTGCTGAGCGCCGGGCGGTGGAGCCGGCGCGGGCGGAGGATTCTGGGGCACCACCACGGTTCCAGGAACCGGTGACGAGCCTGGCGGCGGTGCGACCATCACCCCGCCAGGACCGGGGATCGCCCCAGGAACCTGCGCCGGCGGAGCCGGCGTGACGGGCGCAGGGTCCGGATCGGGCTGCGGCGCGATGAGCGGCGGCGGTCCTCCCACGCCGAGGTTCTGCTGCGACCCGATGAAGATCGGCTTCAGATCCTCTTCCGTGATCTCGGCGGTCCGGATGATGTGCGGCGTCAGCAGCATCACGATGTCGGTTTGCTCGATGCTGTTGTCGTTCGCCGAGAAGAGCTGCTTGAGCACCGGCACGTGGATCGCGCCAGGAAACCCCGTGAGCGACTTTCGCTCTTCTTCACGCAGCAGGCCGGCGAGCATGTTCGACTCGCCGTCGCGCAGGCGCAGCCGCGTCGTGACGGTCCGCTGACCGAACGACGGGATCTGCTGGCCGGCCACTGGCAGGAATTGCCCAAGCGAGCTGTTGTCGAGCGTCAGGTCCAGGATGATGTCGCCTTCGACGGTAACGCGCGGCGTCATGTCGATGTTCACGCCGACGTCGCGGTAGGTGTAGGAGCTGAGCGGATTGACGCCCGCCCCTCCGGTGGCGATTGGCGTGTAGCTCGTCGAGATGACCGGGATCGAATCTCCGAGCTTGAGGCTGAGCTTCGAGCCCTCGGAGCCCCGGAGCTGCGGCTTCGCGATGAGCTTCGTGCTGCTGTCAGACGCCATGGCGCGGACGATCGCCGCGGGCACGGCCAGGTAGAAGTCCGAGGTGGCGAAGCCCCGCGAGATCGTGTTGAGGTTGAACGGCGGCGGCGAGGTGACGCTGCCGGGGGCGGTCGACGTGCCGGCCGTGACATTCGGCTGCCCCCCTGGCTGGCTGGGCTGCGTTGCGGTCAGTCCTGCCGGCGCCACTTCCGGCGAGAGAATTGCGCCGAACGCGTATTGCGTGAGGTTGAGCCCGTACTGCTGGGCCTTGTTTCGGTTGACCTCCAGGATCTCGACGTCGATGACGATCTCGGCCCGCGGCTTGTCGTTCTGCGCGATCAGCCTGCCGATGATCTCGACCACCGGCCGTGACCCGCGCACGACGATCGTGTTGCTCGTCTTGTTGGGCTGGATCAACGGCTGAATGGCGATGCCGGTGAAACGCACGATGGCGCTCAGGATCTGCGTGAGCTCGGTCGGGTCGGCGTGCGAGACGTAGAACGTCTGGATCACCTGCTCGTCGTACTGCGCGTGCTTGGCTGTCGTGTCCGGGAAGACGAAGATCGATTGCTCGCTCACGACCTTGTACGACAGCTGATTCATGGTCATGAGCTGATTGAGCGCCTGCTCCAGCGTGACCCCTTCGAGCGCGATGGTGATCGAGCGATCCTGGACGTCCCGGTCGTACGTGATGTTGAGCCCGTGCAGTTCCCCGAGGCTGTTCAGGATGTCGCGCACGCTGGTGTTGGTGTAGCGGATCCGAATCGGTGTGCGCGAGGCCGGGTTCAGCATCGGCGGCGCGGAGGCTGCGCGAGCGCTTTCGCGCAGCTGCTCGATCGCGGGGCGCGGACGGGCGGCTTCGATCCGCTGCCGGATGATCTGGTCGATCGAGACGACCTTGGCCGCGGCCTGGCGGTTGGTCGGGTCGTACTCGCTGGCAAGGCGGTACTCCCCTCGTGCCGCCTCGAGCTGATCCTGCGCCTCGAACTCGCGCGCCCGATCGAAGTGCGCCCGCGAGGCGGCCAGGAGCGTCCGCTCGAGCGCGATCTTGTAGTTGGCGTTGTCGGGATCCGCCTTCGCCGCGGCCCGGTAGTACTCGACTGCCTGGTCGAGATTTCCTGCTTTCAGGGCATCGTCGCCGTTTCGGAAGGCCTGGCCCGCGGCGCAGCCCGATACCAACAGGGCGAGGGCAGCAACTGCCGCCCATCGTGCCAACGTCGAAAAGCTCATCTGTCGTGTATGCACGCTCATGATCCGTTAAGCCGGATGGTCTGGCGCCCCCGGCCGTCCAGGTGCACGATGTCGATGGAATCCGGACCGATCCTCAGTATCCGGGTACCTGCCCCAAGACTACCTCGCCTTCACGCCCGTGCACGACGCCGCGCGAATCGCTCAAGACGGCAATTCGCGGGGCCTTCCCATCGGGTTCGACGACGCCGATGAACTTCAACGCAATGGGCGGCACCGCCGGCGCAGCCGGCGGACCGCTTGGCGCGGGAGCAGCCGCCCGCGGCGTCGCTGCTGCCTGCGGCGGCGCGGTCTCCACCCTCGTCTGGAACTTGAAAGGGTTCCGGCTCGCCTTCTCCGGCTGAACGCGGTCGCGCCCGAGCATCTCCAGCTGCACGTCCGGCGCGACGGCCGGCGGAGGCCCGGCCGCTCCCGGGCGACCGCCCATGGCATTAGACGCTCCGGCGGAGGTGGCAGCCGTGGGTGCCCATGCCCGATAGGCCAGCCACGCCAGCGTGACCACCAGGACGGCCAGCACGATCTGGGCGCCCCGCTCAGTTCGCACGGGCATCGGTCCGGAAGTAGGTGGACAGCGAAACGAGCAGGGTCAGCGCATCTTCCGAGTTGGTCTCGGTCAGCGTGACCTCGTCGAGGATCACGAATTCCGGCGCGCTCTCGAGCGCGAACAGGAAGTCGCGGATGTCTTCGTAGTCGCCTGCCAGCTCCATGCGGATGTTGAGGCGGCCGAGGCGGTCGCCCTTTTCCACTTCCTCGGGATCGTACTGGCGGCGGCGGTACTGGACGTTGGTACGTTCCGCCAACGCGGGGATGCTGGCGTAGGTCATCCGCCGCGCGGCGACCAGGTTGGCTGGCAGCACCTTGCTGTAGAAAGCGTTCAGCTCTTCGTCGGCCTGCGCCTTGCCGGCCACGAGCGCGCGAGCGGCCACTTCCTCCCGCTCGGCGGCCTCCCTGGCTGTAACCGCGAGCGCGGCGCGGTCGGCCGCCCCGGCTGATTTCGCGGCGAGCGGCCGAACGACGAGCACGTACGCCAGCACGTTTGCCAGCAGCGCGAGGCCCAATGGAAGGAGGACGGCGCGCTTCTCGGCGTAGATCCGCCGCAGCAGCGTCATCGGGGACCTCCCGCAGGGACTGCCGGCAGGTACGTGGTCTCGATGACCGAGACGAGCTGACCGCTCTCGTTGACGAATTCCTCGCGCGACAGCAGCTCCTTGAAGGCTTCGGTTGCCTCCAGTTTCTCCATGAACGCGTCCACATCGTCCACGCGACGTGCGATCACCGAAATCGCCAGGGAAACATGCCCGTCCTCGCCGACAGCCGGCCGCACGGCGGTAATCCGCACGTTGGGCGGCAGGGTGGCTTCGAACGTGTTGAAGAGCGCCGTCCAGGAGAAGGTGCGTCGATCGATCAGCTCGTTGGCGAGCCGGGCTTCGACCGACGCTGCCTGAATCTGCGCCGTATCCACACTGGACCTGAGGCCGGCGGCTGACTGGCGCAACTCCGCCGTGCGGGTCTCGTCGCGAGACGCCTGCAGCGCCAGCTCCGTGTCGCTGCGGGAGTAGCCGAGGATGCGCGAGACGTTGACGACGGTGGCTGCGGCGACGAGGCCGGCCAGGACAACAGTCCACAACCGCACCGCGCGGTCGTTGTAGAACGGGCGAGTGGACAGGTTGCCGCGAAGCATTACGCCGCCTGCCCCCGGCGCAGCAGGCCCACGAGCGGCGCCAGCGTGTCGAGCAGCGCGGGGCTCGCACTGATCCGATCGGTCAGGCTCGCGCCTGCGCGGCCGTCAACGGTCTCGACGGTGACGCCGACGCGCTGGTCGAGCAACCGCCGGATCTGCTCCATGTCCGTGATCTGCCCATCGCCGGCAGCTGATGAGCCTGACAGCAGCACCCGCCCGAAGCCCGTGCCACCGAGCCGGTCCGCGTAGTACATCGCCGTCTGGTGGCCGAGATCGCCCAGTGTTTCCTCGGCCTCGGCCCCGCGCGTTCTGAAAAAAATCAGATGTTCGCCGCGGAGGATGGTCATTGAGGCGTAGTCCGCGGCCACGTTGACGAGCAGCCAGTCCCCCGTGGCAGGGCCTGACGCCAGCACCGAGTTCACGACATTGAACGTCGAGAGGTCGACGATACCGGCCTGGGTGCCTGCGGCGTCGCAGAGGTCTTCGTACTCCCGGATGACTTCCCGCCGGGCCAGGCTGACGACGAATTCCTGGCCCTCGGTCGTCCGCTCACCTGCGAAGTAGCTCACCTGCGCGGACTCGATCGGGAACGGCGCGCTCTTGCGAACCTGCCAGCGGATCACCTGTTCGAGATCGTGTGGGTCCGAGGGCACTTGCGCGAAACGCACCAGTGAAACCTTCGCCACCGGATCGGGCACGATCAGGCCGATCCGGCGCGGACGTCCGACCTTGTCGAGCACCCGCCCGAGTGCGCCGGCGATGGCGGCGCGGTCGCGCAGGTTTTCGCCGCTCAGCCCCGCCACGAGCGCGCCCGGCTGCAGTGGTTCCGAAGCGTGAGCCACGACCGTCGGCACACCGGCGCGTGTTTCGAGGCCGGCCGCCGAAATCCGGTGTGCGGCCAGTTCCACGGCAACCGGCGGCGCCGGCGCTGCCGAGAGGGACCACCACTCCGACCAGGATGACATCGGCGCGCTCATTCGACGAAGGTCACCTTGTTGATTTCGCGCAGTGTCGTCACGCCTTCCATGACGCGTTCCACGGCCGACTCGCGCAGGAAGCGCATGCCTTCCTCGCGCGCGGCCTTCTTGATCTCCGAGGTGGGACGCTTTTCCAGAATCAGCTCGCGGATGCGATCGGTCAGGTCGAGCAATTCGCAGATCGCCATCCGGCCCTTGTAGCCGGTGCCGTTGCACTCGATGCAGCCCACGCCCTCGTAGAAGGTATGGGTCCGCTCGAGCGCCGGATCGAGGCCGGACTCCTCGAGCAGGGCGCGGCCAACCACGGCCGGCCGGCGGCAGTGCGCGCAGACGATGCGGACCAGGCGCTGCGCGAGGACGCAGTTGAGCGCGGAGACGAACTGATACGCCTCAACGCCCATGTTCAGGAACCGGCCGAGCACATCGAGAACGTTGTTCGCGTGAACGGTCGTGAAAACCAGATGGCCCGTGAGCGCCGAGTTGATCGCGATCTGCGCCGTCTCGTTGTCGCGGATCTCGCCGACCATGATCTTGTCGGGGTCGTGGCGGAGGATGGACCGGAGGCCGCGCGCGAAGGTCAGGCCCTTCTTCTCGTTGATCGGAATCTGGGTGACACCGCGAAGCTGGTACTCGACCGGGTCCTCGATGGTGATGATCTTGTCTTCGACCGACTTGATCTCCGACAGCGCCGCATACAGCGTCGTCGTCTTGCCGCTGCCGGTGGGCCCGGTCACCAGCACCATGCCGTAGGGTTCGGCGATGTACTTGCGGAACCGCTTCAGCTCCGCGTCCGGAAACCCGAGGATGTCGAGGCGCAGCTCGGTGAACTGCTCGCTGATCGACTCCTTGTCGAGAATGCGGATGACGGCGTCTTCGCCGTGCACGCTCGGCATGATCGACACGCGGAAATCGATCGTCTTGCCCGGCATCCGCAGCTTGAAGCGGCCGTCCTGCGGCACGCGCTTCTCGGCGATGTCGAGCTCGGCCATGACCTTGATGCGCGAGATGATCGAGCTGTGAAACTGCTTGGCGATGGGCCGCATCGCCGGCTGCAGCACGCCGTCCACGCGGTACTTGACGTGCACGGCATCGTCCTGCGTCTCGATGTGGATGTCGCTCGCCCGGTTCTGGATCGCGTTGTAGATAGTGGTGTCCACCAGCCGGATCACCGGGCTGATGTCGCTCGTGAGCCGCTCGACTGTGAGGCTGTCGTCGCCGTTCTCTTCATCCTTGAGCAGCTGAAGCTGGAAACCCTCGGTCGCCTCTTCGAGCACCCGCTGCGAGCTTTCGCTCTTCTTCAGGATGGACTCGATGGCCGAAGCGTGGGCCCACCGCCACCTTGATGTTGGTCCCGAGGAGCACGCCGAGCTCGTCGAACATCGGCAGGTCGGTCGGGTCCGACACCACGATGGCCAGCGCCTTGCCTTCGCGCCGGTACGGCACGAAGCCGTAGCGCAGCATCAGATCCGCGGGGATAGAGCGGAAGAGTTCCTGATCGATCCGGAACGTGTCCATGTCGACGAACTCGCGCCCGTAGCGCTCGGCGAGCCGGCGCGCCTGGTCGAGCTCGAGACGACGCTCTTCGACGCCGAGCTCCGACGGCTCGGTGTGAAGCGGCACGGACTGGGTCTGGTCGGTCGCCATCAGCTCAACACCGAGCTCAACTGGAAGAGCGGCAGGTAGAGCGCCAGCAGCAGGCCCGCGATTACGAGGCCCATGATCACGAGCAGCACCGGTTCGACCAGCGTGATGAAGCGTTCCATCTGGGTCGAGATTTCCTCGTCGTAGAAGTCGGCAACCGTATTGAGCATTTCCTGAAGCGCGCCGGTGGACTCGCCGACTTCTGCCATGCGGACCGCGACATCGGGAAAGACATGCCGTGCCTCGAGTGCGGCGGCGAAGGACTGGCCTTCACGCACCCGGGTGGTCACGACGTCCAGCTCGCGGGCGATGTGCTGGTTCCCGACCGAACGCGCGGCGATTTCCAGCGAGTTGACGAGCGGCAGCCCTCCCCCGAGGAGCGTCGCCAGCGTGCGAGCCATCTGCGAGGTCGCGAACTTGCCCGCGATCTCCCCGACGAGCGGGAACGCGGAGGATGGCGCGATCGAGGCGGGCTTTCTGCCCGGCCCGCTGGATCCACAGGAAGAAGCTGGCGCCGGCGGCAGCCAGCCCGACCAGGATCAGCAGGTAGTGATCCCGCACGGAGGCCGAGACGAACACGATGCCGCGCGTCAGCGCGGGCAACTCGGCGTCGAAGGTTGCGTAGAAGTCCGTGAACGCCGGCACGACCTTGAGGACGATGAGCCCAACGAGGAACAGCGCGAGGGCGATGAGGATGGCGGGATAGATGAGGGCCGAAAGCGTCTTGCGCTTCACCGTCTCGATGATCTTGGTGTACTCGACGAACCGCCGCAGCACCTGGTCGAGGCTGCCGCTGCGCTCGCCGGCAAGGAGGGACGCCGTATAAACGCTGGGCAGCAGCGCCCCGTGCGTGCCGAACGCCTCCGAGAGGGCCGCGCCCGCGCGGACCTTGTCGTGCACGTCATTGAGCACCCGCCGGAACATCGGCGAGTCGACACGGCGCTTCAACAGGTCGAGCGACTGGACGAGGGGCATGCCCGCTTTGAGCAAAGTTGCCAGCTCCTGGTTGAACACCAGGAACTCGCGCGTGGGGATGCCCGACTTGCGAGGCCACTGAATCGACAGCCCGCCGATCGCCCCGCGCTGCTGCAGGGAGAGGACGTAGAGGCCCTTCTCCTCCAGCTCATGCCTGAGGCGTGCCTCGTTCTCGGACGTGTAGATGCCCTCGACGATCTCGCCCGTCGGCGACGCGAGACGGCAGCGGAACTCCATCTAGGCGAGTCCGCCCGCAAGAGATTGTCAGCGTGGACATTACAGTTTCGGATTATATATCGGCGCTTTGGGAGCCAAAGCGGCCTTCTGAGGGCTTTAGACCGTGCAGGACCGCGAAAAGCTGGGTCCTGCCCCGGAACACACCGAAAGGGGCTTACCGCGGGTCGACGAAGGCGTGAAACACCCGGACGCCGAGCTCGCGCGGGTCCTTGCTGGCGGCTTCCGGCGTCAGCGCCGGCACGATGGCCTTGTCGGCCGAGATCCTGATCTCGGCCATCTCGCCCTCGCCGAGCTGTGCCGGCGTGATCTTGATCTTCCGCAGCAACTGCTGGTCCGGGCCGAGCGAGAACTCGTCCACGGTCTGACTGCCCACGAGCACGCGCACCTGCTGCCCCCCGACGTATCTCGCGATCGGGCTGTCGAGATCGAGGTAGAACATCGTGTCTTTCCTGGGGTTCTTGAAGGCGAGCGTCGCTTCCTTCTTGGTCCACTGCCACTCGACGCCGCCGCTGTCGCCCGCGAGCTCGGCCTGGTGCCAGCCGTCCTTGAAAATGGTGAAGAGGTTCTCGGTCTGCGGCAGCAGCTCGAGGCGCGCGACCCGGTAGGCGCGCTGGCCGACGTCCTCACCCCCGAGCGGCAGCCGGGTCTGCTCGCCTGACGACTGCGGCTTGAGCGCGTGCAGCCCCATGTTGATGGTGGCGTTGCCGATGTACGGGAACACGGGCACGAAGATCGTGCGCTGGTACTCGATGGTCTGCCCCGGCTTCCACTGGCTCGTCGGGATCGGCGGATTGTGATCGTCGCTCCACATCCGCTCTTCGTCCGCATCCACCACGTGCATGAACACGCGGTAGTCCTCGGCGAAGGTCGCGTCATCGGCGACCACGAACTTGTAGGTCAATTCGAGCGGGCTGCCCGCGGGCGCGCGCTCGTAGCTGAGCGTCAAGGTTGGCGTCGCGACGGGCGGTACCGGCGGCTCGCTGCCACCGCAGGCACCGGCAGCCATCAGCACGGCCGCCGCGGATGCCAGCGTGATCGAACGGGCGTTAGATGAGCGCATGCAGCTCGGAATCGTACCGGATCTGCCGTGGCGACGCAACGGAAACAGGCCGTGGAGCCGGAGACCTTGTGCTACAGTTTTCGCGACCGCGAAGCAGAAATCCGGCACCAGGACCGGGCAAGAAGGACACACGATGTCTCAGGAAGCGCTCGGGCTGGTCGAGACCAAGGGTCTCATCGGATCGGTGGAAGCCGCAGACGCCATGGTGAAAGCCGCCAACGTGGTGTTGGTCGGCAAGGAATACATCGGCGCGGGTTACGTGACCGTGCTGGTCCGCGGCGACGTCGGCGCCGTGAAGGCCGCGACCGATGCCGGCGCGGCCGCGGCACGGCGCGTGGGCGAGCTCGTCTCGGTCCACGTCATTCCCCGCCCGCACGCCGAAGTCGAGCGGATCCTTCCCAAGGGCGGGAACTGACACCCGCAGGCCGAGCAGCGCACATGGCGGAGGCCGCCCTTCCTCAGACCGATCGCGACCTTGCTTCGATTGCACAGGCGCGCGCGCTGGCCCGCCGCGCCAGGCAGGCGGCCACGCTGCTCGCCGAGCTGTCACAGGCCCAGATCGACGCGATCGTTGACGCCGTCGCGGCGGCTGCCCGCCTGCACGCCGAGCCGTTCGCCGTCCTCGCCGTCGAGGAGACCGGCTACGGCATCGTCGCGGACAAGATTCAGAAGAATCGTTTCGCGTCCGACAACGTGTATCAGTTCATCCGGCCCATGAAGACCGTGGGCGTGGTTGCGCGCGACGAGCGAGCGCCGGGTCATCGAGATTGCCGAGCCGTTCGGCGTTGTCGCAGCCGTCGTGCCGTCCACCAATCCCACGTCGACGGCCATCTACAAGATCCTCATCGCGCTCAAGGCGCGATGCGCGATTGTGCTCAGCCCTCACCCTTCCGCCGTGCGCTGCATCACGCGCGTGGCGGAGGTGCTGGAGGAAGCCGCCAGACGTGCCGGCGCACCCGGAGGGCGCGGTGTCGTGGATGACCACGGTGACCATTGAAGGGACGCAGGAACTGATGAAGCACCGCGACGTCGCGGTCATCCTCGCCACAGGCGGAATGGGGCTCGTGCGCGCCGCGTACAGTGCCGGAAAGCCTGCCTACGGTGTCGGCCCCGGCAACGCGCCCGCCTACATCGAGCGGACTGCCAACGTGGGCAAGGCCGTGCGCGACATCATCACCGGCAAGACGTTCGACAACGGCGTCCTGTGCTCCTCCGAGAATTCGGTCGTCGTGGACGAGGCGATTGCGCGAGGCTGTGAAGCGCGAGTTCCAGTCGCAGGGCGGCTACTTCATGTCGACGGCCGAGATCGACGCCGTGGCCAAGGTGCTGGTCACGCCGCAGCGGCTGCCGAACCCGGCGCTGGTCGGCAAGACGGCCATTGCGGTCGCCGGAAGCCTGCGGCATCTCGGTCCCGGCCGGGACGCGCGTGCTCATTGCGCCGCTGGACGGCGTTGGCCGCGACTATCCGCTGTCGATCGAGAAGCTCTGTCCGGTGCTGTCCTTCTACGTCGTCCGAGACTGGCGCGAGGGCTGCGAGCGCTGCAAGCAGATCCTCCGTTACGGCGGGATGGGCCACACCATGTCCATCCACTCGCAGAACGACCAGGTCATCCTCGAGTTCGGCCTGAAGAAGCCGGCTTTCCGCATCATCGTCAACTCGCCGACCACGCTCGGGATCCATCGGGCTGACGACGGGGCTCGACCCGGCCATGACGCTCGGATGCGGCGGCTACGGCGGCAACATCACCTCCGACAACATCTCGCCCCGTCACCTCCTCAACATCAAGCGGCTGGCGTATGAAATAACGCCGGCCGGCAAGCGGATCGAGGCCGCCTTCTGGGCCGGCTCCCGCCCGAGGGAGGCATTCCAGCCGGAGCGCTCACGACGCGGATCGACCAGTTCCTCGGGGCGCGGGGCTACCGGACCGAGCCGTCGGCGGCGCTCCTCCCCCACCGAGGCAGGCCCCGGCAGCGGCGGCCCCGTCCGCGGAACCGGCCGGACCACCGCTCGACTTCGTCTGTGAAGAGGATGTCCGGAAGGCCCTGCAGGCGGGCCGGCAGCTGGTGGTCGCCGAACGAGCTATCGTGACGCCGGCGGCCCGGGAACTGGGTGAAGCGCACCGCGTCTTTGTCTCGTCCGCCCTGGCGGGGATAGCGGCGCCCTGAGCAGGATTGCTCGTTCCTGCTGAATCTGTTGGACTTATGTTGACCCGGCTCAGCGACGGGTGGTAGGATCCCTGAGCCTTGCGCGAGGCCGTTCCTCGCCCAGGGCGGGGGCCGAGGCCCTCCGCGCTACACGACCCGGCAGGCGGACATTGACCGATGGAGATGCCCGCCCAGCCACGTGACAACCCGGAGCCCCCGCTAGGGGGGTGACTTACGACCGGTCCTGACGACCGATCGCGGAGCGCCCGAATGGTTCGCGTATTGAGTCGGCGCTGGATCGCCCCGGCGCACATTCGATTTGCCGCTCCCGCTTCGCTCCTTCTGGCCCTGGCGGCAGGGGCCTGCGGCCCCGCGAACCGGGCCGTGAAGCCGGCCGTCGCGCCGGAGCCGCCGCAGGCCGAAGTCGTCGCGCCGGTCGCGCCGCCTGCCCCCCCGGTCGATCCCGCCCTCAATCTGATTGCCCTGGCCGACCAGCATTTCCGGGCCGGGCAGCGGGAGCTCGAGTTGGGTCACGTCGAAGGCGCGCGAGTGGAGTTCGACAAGGCTGTCAGCGTGCTGCTCGAGTCGCCCTACGGGGGCCGCACCGAGCCGCGAATCCGCGAGTACTTCGATCGGCTGGTCGACCGGATCAGCGCCTACGAGGTAAAGGCACTCGCCGCTGGCGACGGGTTCACCGAAAAGCAGTCCGAGCCGGCGTCGATCGACGAACTGCTGGCCGTCTCCGCGACGTTCACGCCGCCCGAGCCCGAGCCGGCGCTGCAAGCCGCGGTCGAAGGCGACCAGGTCATCCACGACATTCCGATCCCCCTCAATCCGCGCGTGCTCTCGTTCATCGCGCTGTTTCAGGGGCGGCTCCACGACTTCCTCGCCGAAGGCATGCAGCGCGGAGCGAAGTACCTGCCGATGATTCAGGAGGTCTTTCGCGCCGAAGGCCTGCCGCTCGACCTCGCCTACATTCCGCTGATCGAGAGCGCGTTCAAGCCCAACGCCCTCTCCCGCGCGAAGGCCAAGGGCGTCTGGCAGTTCATGTCTTATACGGGGCGTGAGAACGGCCTTCGACAGGACTGGTACATGGACGAGCGGTCGGATCCGGAGAAGGCCACGGTCGCGGCCGCGCGGTATCTGACCACGCTCGCGAAGATGTTCGACGGCGACTGGCATCTGGCCATGGCGTCGTACAACGGCGGGCCCGGTCGCGTGCAGCGTGCGCTCAAGCGCGGCCGCGTGGACGACTTCTGGTCGCTCTCGGCGAAGCGCAACCTGCTCCCGCGCGAAACGCGCGACTACGTGCCGATGATCCTCGCTGCGGTGGTCATCGCCAGGAACCCGGCCCAGTACGGCTTCGAGGTGGTGCCCGAGGCGCCGCTCGAGTACGACACCATCACGCTGCCCCGGCCGGTCGATCTGCGCCACATCGCGGAATGGACCGAGCAGACCATCGACGACATCCAGGCGCTCAACCCGGAGTTGCGCCGGTGGACCACGCCGGTGCGGGACACGAACTACGCGCTTCGCGTGCCGGAGGGAACGGCCCCCCTCGTCCAGGATCGGCTCGGCCTCGAGGATGGCACCGACCTGGTCGCGCTGAACTACCACACCGTCAAGCGCGGCGAGACCCTCGCGACGATTGCGAAAAAGCTTCGCGTCAGCCGTACCGATCTGGCCGAGGCCAACTATCTGAAGACGAACGCGCGTCTTGCGGCCGGCCAGAGCCTGATCATCCCGCAGCAGCCGACCGTGTTGATGGCGGCCAGGAGCGATCGCACCGTGCCCGCGGTTGAAGCCCGGACGCTCGAAGCCGATGCCGTCGTGCCGGCCGCAGCCACCGTCGCCGCCGCGCCACGGGGCGGCGCGTCCGAGGATCGCGTGAAGGTCCTCTACCGCGTGAAGCGAGGCGACACGCTTGCCTCGATCGCCCGCGTGTTCAAGACCAGCGTGGCCTCCATCCGCACTTGGAACGGGATCTCGGGCTCGCGCATCAACGCGGGCGAGCGCCTGACGATCTACACCGCCCGGACCAACTGAGCATTCGGCGGCCAGGCCGATCGAAATCGCACCGGCGCCAGTTGGCGACGCTGCAGCTTTTGCCATCCACGACGGCCATCACAGCGTAACCACCGGCGGCGTGCTCCGGGCCCGCGTGCGGCCGTTCTTGCAATCGATCGCGCCGTGCTGGCCTGCCTGCGCAGCGCTGCCCTGTTCGGGATCGACGCCTGTCCCGTCCACGTGGAAGTCGACGTGTGCTTCGGCCTGCCGCTCGTGTCGATGGTGGGGCTGCCCGATGCGAGCGTGCGTGAAAGCCGCGACCGCGTCCGAAGCGCCATCCGCAACTCCGGCTTTCCGTTTCCGCCCCACCGCGTCACGGTGAACCTCTCCCCCGCTGACGTGCGTAAGGCGGGCTCGGCCTTCGACCTGCCCATCGCGCTCGGCATCCTGGCCGCGCAGGGAGTCGTCGAGCGTCGCGACGTGCAGGACGTCGTGGTCCTCGGCGAGCTCTCGCTCGACGGTGCTGTTCAACCGGCGCGCGGGGTACTGCCGATCGCCGCCGCTGCCCACCGCCACGGCGCCACGGCGCTCCTTCTTCCTCTCACGAACGCGGGCGAGGCGGCGGTTGTCCGACGGTCTGACACTCCTGCCCGTATCCACGCTCGCCGAAGCGGTGGACGCGTTGAACGCACCGGAGCAGTTCCGCGCCCGGGCCAGCCCGCCCCCACCGGCGAGGCCCGCGCAGCCGGATCCCGCCGATCTGGCAGACGTCCGCGGCCAGCTGCTCGCCCGCCGGGCCCTCGAGATCGCCAGCGCGGGCGGCCACAACCTGCTGTTTGTCGGCCCGCCGGGGGCGGGCAAGACGATGATGGCGCGGAGGCTTCCGGGCATCCTGCCGCCGTTGACCTTCGACGAGGCGCTCGAAGCCACGGCCGTGCATTCGGTGGCCGGTCTACTGCCGGCCGGCGCCGGGCTCATCCCCCATCGTCCGTTTCGAGCGCCGCACCACACGATTTCGCACGCGGCGCTCGTTGGCGGAGGCAGCAATCCCCGGCCAGGAGAAGTCAGCCTGGCACATCACGGCGTCCTGTTTCTGGACGAGATGCCGGAGTTCAGCCGCCATGTGCTGGAGGTCTTGCGCCAACCGCTCGAAGAAGGGCGCGTGACGATCGCGCGTGCGGCACGCGCCGTCGTGTTTCCCTCGCGGTTCGTGCTGGTCGGTGCGATGAACCCGTGCCCGTGCGGTTATGCGGGCGACCCGCGGCACGAATGCCGATGCACCCCGCCCGACGTCCTGCGCTACGGCGCGCGGCTCTCCGGCCCGCTGCGCGACCGGTTCGACCTGACCGTTGATGTTCCGGCGATTCCACCCGATGTGATGGGCGCGACCGAACGCGGCGAACCGTCGGCGCCGATCCGCGACCGTGTGGTGTCGGCGCGGTCGCGGCAGCACGTGCGGTACACCGGCCACGGCGTCCGCACCAACGCAGAGATCGGTTCGAGGCTGATGGATCAGCACTGCCGCCTCGATCGAGCCGGTCTGCGGCTGCTGCACGCCGCGGTTTCGACCCTTGCGCTGACAGCGCGCGGCTACGATCGGATCCGGAAGGTCGCGAGAACGATCGCGGATCTGGGAGGCGCCGAGTCGATTTCCGCAGACCACGTGGCGGAGGCGCTCCAGTTCAGGATGTGAAATTGTGAATTAGGAATTAGGGATTTAGAATTCGTCACGAATTCACAATTCCTAATTCACAATTTCTTCGTCCGCCAGGGTCCGTGGCTTACTTCGTGATCTTGATGCCGCCGGGGTCGTTCTTGCGCAGCGGCGTGGTGAACGTCATGCCGGCGTTGCTCAAGTCGCCGAAGACGCTGTCACCCGCAGGCTTCGTGCCCTTGCGGACCCAGGCGACGAGATCGTCGAACGCCCTGATCTGCTCCTCCAGGCTGAAGCCGCAGTGTCCCGGAATCCGCATCAGGCGCTGCACCAGCAGATCCTGCTTGCCCGCCGCCGTCACGGCCCGGCTTAGTGTCTGCTGCAGAAACACCGGGACGAACAGGTCCCCTGTGCCATGCATCGTGAGCACCGGCCGTTCGATGCGGCCGTCGAAGGGCACGAGTTCGTCGAAGGGGCCCATGTCCGTGCGGACCTTGGGGTCGGCGGCCTTGCGCCGCACGGCGCTGTTCAACCGGTCGCTCGAGAGGCCCAGGGATTCGTCCACCTTGTAACGGATGTGGCTGTTCGTGACGGCAAGGCTCGACGGCGTCGTGCTGCCGGCGAGCGCGCCACCGCTGATGTTCGCCAGAAACCGTGATGCCAGTCCCTCGACCGCAAAGGGCCGTGGTCCGCCGCTGATCTCGATCTGCACGCTCGCCAGCTGCCGTCCCTGGTCGGTGTAATTCGGCGCCTTCCCGAGCTGCGCGGACATCTTTTCGAGATCGTCTGCAACCGAGGACGGTTGCGTGAACTGCACGCCGGTGATGACCTCGGCCGCCGCACCGACGGCGGTAAAGAAGTCGAAGAGCTCCGGTCCCGCCGGGCACATGGCGAGCCCGCCGGCGAACGCCGTCGGGAACTCGTGCATGCCGAGCAGCGTGACGTGTCCTCCCATCGAGGTTCCCGTGAGGTACACGCGCTCAGGCGCCCGCCCGCCGTTGAACGTCGTGAACATGCCGGTGAGGGCCATCGTGTCCTGCAGCCCCATTCCGGGCACGTAGCCGTTGCAGCGGTAGCTCGAGGCGCCCCAGGCGAAGCCGTTCTGGATCAGGTGCTCGCGAATGGCTGGGTTGCCGACGCGCAACCGTGACCCCTCGGGCCCGGCGTTCGACACGAAGCCGTGCGAGCTCAGCATCAGCTCGCCGTTCCATTTTTCGGGGATCTCGATGCGGTACACGCCGCCGTCGTACTTTCCGAAGTACGCCTTGGCGCCCGGCAGGGCCTCGAAGGCAGGGTCCGGGAACTCCCAGGTCTGAACCGGGCAGGCGACCGGGGTAATGCCTGGCCGGCCCACCGTCTCGGCGGACCTGGTCATCAGACCGAACAACGCCGCCGCGAGGACCGACAACAGAAGGTACTTCGTTCGCACGCGCCCTCCAGACGCGCGCAGCCTACGCGGCCCTTTACACGTTGTCAATTCACGCAGGGCACTCCGGAGCGCCCGTCGCCGGCAGGTTTCGAGATTCGCCTGATGTTCGCCATAGTGACTTCATGCTTCCGTGACGAAAACTCCGTGTGATACATTGCCGTAGCTTCCTGACGCGGCTCGGCCTCGTCCCTGACATTCACTTTCGTGGGCCCTCGAACGCCTGTCCCAGCGGGCGTAGGCGGCGCACTGCTCGCGCAAATAGGGCTATGTTCGCGAGACGTTACACAGTTCTAATTGCCGACCGCACCACTGGCGTCGTCCGCCGGCTGACGATCAGCGTTCGTACGGCCGCAGGTGTGATCGTCGGGACCCTCGCGCTGCCGGTCCTCATTGGGCTGGGGGCCCGATGGAGCGCCCACGCGGAAATCGATCGGCTCCGCACGACGACGACCGTCCTGGAAGCCGAGAACGGCAACTACCGCGCCACGACCGGCGAACTGACCACGCAGATTCAATCGCTGGAGAACGTCATTGAGGACCTGGGCGACCGTGCGGCCCTCGATCCGGCGGCGGCGCGGGCCATTCAGCGCCTGCCTGCCGTGACCAAGGCGCGCGCCGCTGGAGGCACGAGCCGCCCGAGCGCCTCGGTTTCGAGCGTCCTTTCCACCTCGCTCATCTCGCCTGAAGACACGTTCGGTGTCCTCCGCACCCTGCTGCAGGGTCTCGAGAGCCGGCTCTTGTATGTCCGGCGCGATGTGGAGCGGCAGGAGGCACTGGCAGCGGCCACGCCGTCAATCTGGCCGACCTTCGGGTGGCTGACGGGCACGTTTGGCGGCCGTTCCGATCCCTTCACCGGTGAGCGCGGCTTTCACCAGGGGCTCGACATCGCGACCGACAAGGGGCAGCAGGTCTATGCGACCGCTGACGGTACGGTGCGGTCGGCCGCCCGCTCGGGCGACTACGGGAACCTGGTCGAGCTCCAGCACAACTTCGGGTTGACCACCCGGTACGGGCACTTGAGCAAGTTCCTTGTCGCGCCCGGCGACGTGGTCAAGCGTGGCGATGTCATCGGGGTGGTCGGGTCCACCGGACGCTCGACCGGGACGCACCTGCACTACGAAATCCTGGCCAACGGCAAGCTGATCAACCCGCTCCAGCTCCTGACCCAGCCAGCAAAGCGTTAGATCGCGTTCCCCGCGAGCCACGCTCCAGTTCGATCGTCCACAGCCGACACGCCCCCGCAGGCCGCCGAGCATTGCCTCGCTTCCTGAGCTCCGTTACAATCATCGGATACCCAGCGTGACAGTCCCGCTCTAGATGCTCCAGACACTCCTCGCCAAGGTCCTCGGCACCCAGAACGAGCGCGAGCTCAAGCGCCTGCAACCGCTCGTCGAAGCCATCAACGCGCTCGAACCCACGATTTCGTCGCTGTCGGACGAGCAGCTCCGCGCGAAGACGCCGGAATTTAAGGCCCGACTCGCCGAGGGCGAGACGCTGGACGACCTGCTGGTCGAGGCATTCGGCGTCGTTCGCGAGGCCGGCCGCCGCGTGCTCAACATGCGGCACTTCAACGTGCAGCTCATCGGAGGCGCCGTTCTCCACAAGGGCAAGATCGGGGAAATGAAGACGGGCGAAGGCAAGACGCTCGTGGCGACGCTCCCCGCCTACCTCAACGCGCTCGAAGGCAAGGGCGTTCACGTGGTCACGGTCAACGACTACCTGGCCCGCCGCGACTCCGAGTGGATGGGCCGCATTTACCGCTTCCTCGGCATGACGGTCGGCGTGATCCAGCACGATCTGGTCGATGCCGAGCGGCAGGCGGCGTACGCCTGTGACATCACGTACGGCACCAACAACGAGTTCGGCTTCGACTACCTGCGCGACAACATGAAGTTCGAGCTCGCGCACTACGTGCAACGCGGCCACTATTTCGCGATCGTCGACGAGGTGGACAGCATCCTCATCGACGAGGCACGCACACCGCTCATTATTTCCGGCCCCGCCGAGCAGTCGACCGACCTCTACTACGACGTCGATCGCATCATCCCGAAGCTCAAGCCCGGCGCCGTCGTCCGCGGCGATACGAAGGCCGAGGAGCGCGAGGAGCTCGAAGCCACCGGCGACTACATCGTCGACGAAAAGCACAAGACGGTGACGCTCACCGAGAGCGGCATGGTCCACGCCGAACAGATGCTGACCCGCCACCTGAACGGCGGCCACATCTACGACTTCGAGAACGCGCACCTGAAGCATCACGTCGATCAGGCGCTCCGCGCGCACACGCTCTTCAAGTACGACGTGGACTACATGGTCAAGGACGGCGAGGTCGTCATCGTCGACGAGTTCACCGGCCGCCTGATGCCGGGACGTCGCTGGAGCGATGGCCTGCACCAGGCCGTCGAGGCCAAGGAGCACAACGGCCGGCATCCCGAGGTCAAGATCGAGCGCGAGAACCAGACGCTCGCCACGGTCACCTTCCAGAACTACTTCCGCAAGTACAAGAAGCTCTCCGGCATGACGGGCACGGCGGATACCGAGGCCGAGGAGTTCGCCAAGATCTACAACCTCGACGTCGTCGTCATCCCTCCGAACCGTCAGCTGACCCGCATCGAGAATCCGGATCTCGTCTACCGCACACAGGACGAGAAGTGGGACGCGATCGTCACCGAGATCATCGACGAGCATAAGAAAGGCCGGCCCGTGCTGGTCGGCACGGTCTCGATCGAGAAGTCGGAGAAGATCTCCACGATGCTCGATCGCCGCGGCCTGAAGCGCGGGACGACGACCGGGGGCGGCGCGGACAAGCACGTGGTGCTGAACGCGAAGTACCACGCGCAGGAAGCGGAGTTCGTGGCGCAGGCGGGCCGTCAGGGGTCGGTCACGATCGCCACCAACATGGCCGGCCGCGGCACCGACATCCTGCTCGGCGGCAACCCCGAGTTCATGGCGAGGCAGCAGTGTCTGGCTGAACAGATCGCGGAGCGCCTGCCGAAGGGCGAGGAACGGTTCGTCGAAGACGAGCAGTTCGTCTACTTCTACCATCTCGACGGTTTCTATCGGGTTCCGAAGACGGACTACGAGCGGATCTTCGCCCACTTCAAGCGCCTGACCGACGCCGAGCACGAAGAGGTCGTGGGCCTGGGCGGTCTCGCACATCCTCGGCACCGAACGCCACGAGGCACGCCGCATCGACAACCAGCTGCGTGGCCGCGCGGGCCGCCAGGGCGATCCAGGCTCGTCGCGCTTCTATCTGTCGCTCGAAGACGATCTGATGCGGATCTTCGGGTCGAACCGCATCTCCGGCCTGATGCAGAAGCTCGGCATGGAAGAGGGCGTGCCGATCGAGCACGGCATGGTCACGAGGGCCATCGAGCGCGCGCAGAAGCAGGTCGAGGCCCAGAACTTCTCGGTCCGCAAACACCTGCTCGAATACGACGATGTGATGAACAAGCAGCGCGAGAACATCTACGCGCTGCGCCGGGAGATCCTCGACGGGCAGATCCGGCTCGACGAAGAAGAGGTCGTCGGCACGAGAGAGTACCTGCTGGACCTCGCGCGAGGGAGTTCTCGACGGCCTGGTGGATACCTACACAACCAAGGAAGCCGACGGCGAAGGCTGGGACCTCGAGGCCCTGCAGCGGGAAGTCGCCCGGGTCTTCAACGTGGATACCGAGGAGTTCGACTACTCCGCGATGAAGCCGGAGGAGATCGGGGACGATCTCTGGGAGCGCGTGCGGACCGCGTACGAGGAGAAGGAGAAGACGATCCCGTCCGAGGTGCTGCGGCGCGTCGAGCGGGACGTGATGCTCCAGATCGTCGACTCGCAGTGGAAGGATCACCTCTACTCACTGGATCACTTGAAGCAGGGCATCAGCCTTCGCGGGTACGGGCAGCGCGACCCGCTGGTCGAGTACAAGAAAGAGAGCTTCGACCTCTTTCAGGCAATGAAGGACCGCGTCGACGAGGAGATCGTCCGCTACTTGTGGGGGCTTCGGCCGGTCTTGAGCGAGGCCGGGCCCGAGATGCCGCCGATGCGGCCGCCGCCGAGCCAAAGCGCGCGCCGCTCATCCTGAACGATCCAGCCGCTGCGGCGCCCAGCCCCTTTGGGCCGCCACAGGCCCCGCCAGAGATGTTTCCGGCGGCGGGCCCCGGCGGCCGGGCGCCGCAGCCGCCTCGCGTCGGCGGCGACGATGCCGCAGTCAAGCAGGTGCGGCGCGACGAGCCCAAGGTCGGCCGGAACGACCCGTGCCCATGCGGCAGCGGGAAGAAGTACAAGAAGTGTCATGGAGCGGCGGCCTAACATGGACACCAAGTCCCCCGACGACACCAAAGAGGTCTGGGCACAGGATCGGCTCGATCACGAGCCTTTCCCAGAGCCGGCGCCGATTGGCGGAGACCAGCTGCAGACGGCGCTCACCTTCGACGACATCCTGCTGGTGCCCCAGCACTCGACGGTGCTGCCCTACCAGGTGGACGTCAGCACCGCAGCTGACGAGGCGGGTCCGGCTGAACGTGCCGCTTCTCAGCGCGGCCATGGACACGGTCACCGAGTCCCGGCTCGCGATTGCGATGGCGCAGCACGGCGGCCTCGGCGTCATCCACAAGAACCTGTCGATTGAAGAGCAGGCGTCGGAAGTCGATCGCGTGAAGCGGTCCGAGAGCGGGATGATCGTCGATCCGATTACGCTCTCCCCCGCCCACCGGATCTACGAAGCGCTCGAGCTGATGAAGAAGTACCGGATCTCGGGCGTGCCGATCACGGAGGACGGCAGCAAGGAAGGCCGCCTGGTCGGCATCCTGACCAACCGCGATCTCCGGTTCGAGAGCAACCTCGACCGTCCGATCGCCGACATCATGACGCGCGAGCCGCTCTACACGGTGCCCGTCGGCACGACGCTCGACGGCGCGCGCGAGATCCTGCACCGGCACAAGGTCGAGAAGCTTCTCGTGGTCGATCGCGACTTCCGGCTCAAGGGCCTGATCACCGTCAAGGACATCCAGAAGGCGGTGAAGTACCCGAACGCGTCGAAGGACGCGCTCGGCCGCCTGCGCTGCGGCGCGGCGATTGGCGTGGCCAAGGACACGATGGCGCGCGCCGAGGCGCTCGTGGCGGCCGGCGTGGACGTCCTCGTGCTGGACACCGCGCACGGGCACTCGCAGGGCGTCCTGGACATGGTCGGCCAGGTCCGGAAGCGGTTTCCGACGTGGATTTCGTGGCCGGCAACGTGGCGACCGCCGACGCGACGCTCGCGCTCATCGATCAGGGGGTGGACGCGGTGAAGGTCGGCATCGGCGCCGGCTCGATCTGCACGACCCGCGTCGTCGCCGGCATCGGCGTGCCGATGATCACGGCGATCATGGAATGCGCGCGCGGCCGCGGCGGCGCACGACGTGCCCGATCATCGCCGACGGCGGCATCCGCTTCTCCGGGGACATCACCAAGGCGCTCGCCGTCGGGGCGAGCACGACGATGATCGGGAACCTCTTCGCCGGGACCGACGAGAGCCCGGGCGAGCTGATCCTCTATCAGGGCCGAAGCTTCAAGGAGTATCGCGGCATGGGCTCGATCGGCGCCATGCGCCGCGGCAGCCGCGATCGCTACTTCCAGGACGAATTCGACCTCGATGCCACAGCCGCGACCGGCGGCACGGAGAAGCTCGTGCCCGAAGGGATCGAGGGCCGCGTGGCGCACAAGGGCACGGTGGCCGCGATGATCCACCAGTTGATCGGCGGCGTTCGCGCGGGCATGGGCTATTGCGGTTGCGCCACGATTCCCGAACTGCAGCGGGACCGCAGGCTCATCCGGATGACGCCCGCCGGATTTCGCGAAAGCCACGTCCACGACGTCGCGATTACCAAGGAAGCGCCCAACTACCGCTCCGAATGAGCAAGGTCCCGCACGTCTGGCTCGCTCGAGCCGCACTGTGTGCGCTGACCGCTGTTCCCTACACCAACACCTTCGACGCCGGCTTCGTGTTCGACAGCCGGGCGATCATTCTCGACGATCCGCGAATCCGTGCCGTCACCGCCGCAAACCTCCGCGCGATTGCGGGCCAGTCCTACTGGGGCTCGACCCTCGAAAGCCCGCTCTATCGTCCGGCAACGACATCGTCGTTCCTCGTCAACTACGCCGTACTGGGTAACGGCGATCGGCCTGCCGGGCTATCACGCCGTCAACCTGCTGCTTCATATCGGCAACGTGCTGCTCGTGTTTGCGATCGGACTACAGACTCGCTGGCGCGATCTGGGCAGCTGCGGCCGTGGCTGCGGTATGGGCGGTTCATCCGCTGTTGACCGAGGCTGTGACGAATCTTGTGGGCCGGGCTGACTTGCTGGCCGGGCTCGGCGTTCTCGGGGCCTTCTACGCGTACTTGAAAGCGGTGAATCACGGAGGCGCGCCGGCTGGCTGACGCTTTCAGCAGCGTCGACGGCGCTCGCCGTGTTCTCCAAGGAAAGCGGTGTGGCGGCGATCGGCATCATCGTCCTCTATGACCTGCTGCTCCGCCGGCCGGCGATTCCGATCGCCCGTCTCGTGCCGGCATGGGTCCTGTTGTCGAGCCCGCTCGCCTTGTTTCTGGTCATGCGTGCGACGATTCCCACTGCTGGTGTCAGCGAGTTCAACTTCGTCGACAACCCCATAGCCGGGGCGGGCTACTGGACGGGGCTGGTGACCGCGCTGTCTGTGTCCGGGCGGTACCTCTGGCTCGTGGTGTTGGCCGCGCGCCTTGTCTCGGCGGACTACTCGTACGCTCAGGTGCCCATCTTCGAAGGCCGCGCAGGAGGAATGGGTCGCGCTTCTGACGGTCGCCGCGGCAGCGCTCGCTGTGTGGTGGATGTGGGCGCGGGAATCGGCTGGTCCTGTTTCTCGCCGGAGCCGCACTGGTCGCGTTTCTTCCGGCTTCGAACCTGCTCTTCCCGACAGGGACAATCATGGCTGAGCGCTATGCCTTCGCGCGGCGCCGCATCCACGGCGCGATGCTCGACGCGCTGCGCGGCCTCGACTGGGTGCCGCGCTCGGTTCGGAAGCTGCAGCGCGACGTGGACGAGGCCATCCGAAAGCTGCGCCATAGCCTCGGCCGCGAGCCCGAGGAGATGGAGATTGCGACCGCGCTCGGCGTCTCGGTCGACGAGTACGACGCAATGCTCGACGAACTGCGATCGGCCGATCTCGCGGTGATCCGGCGCGCGACCGGCAACGGCGAGAACGGCGGCGTCCTCGAGATGGCGATCGCTCCGGAAGGCGGTCCCTACGCATCAGCTCGAGCGCCGGGAGTTGCGCGCGCGTCTGGCGCAGGCGCTCGGGCAGATTCCCGAACGCGAGCGGCACATCCTCGCGCTCTATTACGAGCAGGAGCTCACGCTCGCGGAGATCGGCCGCGTGATCGGCGTCGGCGAGTCACGCGTGTCGCAGCTTCGCACTCAGGCCATCGCGCGCCTTCGCTCGATGATGCAGGAATGGTTCGAGACGATCGAGACGACGTGACACGATGGCAAAGAACCTGACACAGGAAGAGATCGACGCGCTGCTGCAAGTGGCAGCCGACGCCGGCAAGGGGTCGCGGTCGGGCGACCAGCACGCGCCGGTCGTCCGCTACAACTTCCGCCGGCCGGATCGCATCTCGAAAGAGCAGATTCACTCGCTGCACTTTCTGCACGATCGCTGCGCGCGGAACATGTCGACGTCGCTCTCGGCGTACCTCCGGACCATCATCAATCTTTCCGTGGTCTCGGTGGAGCAGGTACTCGTATTCCGAATTCCTCGCGACCCTGTCCGATCCGACCGCGTTCTACGCGCTGGCGATCGCGCCGTTCGACGAGCTCGGCGCCATGGAGATCAACCCGGCGGCGGCGTTCGCCATGATCGACCGCATGCTCGGCGGGACCGGCCAGCAGGCCGCCGTCAATCGGCCGCTCACCGAAATCGAGCAGAACGTCGTCGACTCGGTCGTGAAGCTGTTGCTCGACGGGCTCTCGGAAGCGTGGAAGGCGGTCACGACGCTCACGTTCGGCATCCGCGCCCGCGAAACCCGGCCGCAGATGTTGCAGGTGGCCGCGCCCAATGAAGTCGTCGTCACCATCATCTTCGATGTGAGAATCGGCGAGGTCCACGGCACCATTAATCTCGCCATCCCGACCAGCGTCGTCGAGACGGCCGGCGCCAACTTCGGCCAGGCCTGGCAACGCCAGCGCCGTGAGCCGACGGCGGTCGAGCGGCAGTGGATGGAAGAGAACCTCGGCCGCGTTCCGATCCCGGTCGTCCCGTTGATTCGCACGCGCGTCAGGGCTGGGGCCATCCTCGCGCTTCAAGAGGGCGAGGTCATCGCCCTGCCACTCGCGGCTGACGCCCCGCTCGACGTGTATGCCAGCGGAGTGCGCAAGCTGACTGGCCGGCTCGCGTCGGATCAGGGACGCACGCTCATGCTCATCGAAGAGCGGTTCACTTCCGGCACGGCTGTGCCCTCAGGGGTTGCGTGAGATGAAGGGCACTTTGACGGTCGACGTGGTCATTCGCGGGCTCGCCGAGGAGTTGGCGGCGTCGCTTGGCGGCAAGCTCGGCGGCGCGGCCACCAACGCACTGGGAGAATTTGCGCCGGATGCCGGGTGGCTGGCGTCGGCGGACTTACGTGGCGGTGTGCAAGGCCGCGTCACCGCATGGTTCGGCACCGAGTCCGCCCAGGCGCTCGCGCGCCAGGCGCTCAAGACGGAGGCGCCGGCGAGTGACGCCGTCGCGGGTTGGCTTCGCGATCTCGTATCACGCGCGTTCGCCGCGCTGGCGGCGCGGCCGCAGTTCGACGGCATCGACCAGAGCCCGGTCAACATCGCGGCCGGCACGGCGCCCTCAGGTGCGCAAGCGTTCGAGTTGCTCGTCGACGACAAGCCGGTGGGCGTGCTGGTCCTCCACGCGCTCCTCGCGGCGTCGGCGGCAGCGCTGGCCATTGGCGACGCCCGCCTCGAGGCCGTGCTCGATGTCGACCTGCCGCTCGTCGTGCGCTTCGGCCGCGCCATCATGCCGCTTCGCGCGCTGGCGGAACTGGCGCCCGGCTCGGTCGTCGACATGGGGCGATCGCCTGACGAGCCCGTCGACCTGCTGGTCGGCGAACGCATCATCGCGCGCGGCGAAGTGGTGATCGTCGCGGGGAACTACGGCGTGCGGATTACCGAGTTGATGAACGGCGCCGGGCAACTGACAGACATGGAGGCAAGAACATGATCGAACTCAAAGAATTCTACTGGGCCCACCGCGACGTGATCCGGATCATCGGTGCATCGAGCGGCATGCTCTTGATCCAGCTCGGGATCATGGTCTGGACGCTCCGCCGGTTGCGTGAGCTCAGCCACATCCGCGAACGGATGAGCCGTCTCGCCGACGGCCTGGCGCTTCTCACCGACACGACCGAAGCGGGTCTGTCGACGCTGATCAAGGAAGTGCAGCAGTTCGCGCCCAAACAGCCGGCGCCGCGAACGGCGTCACGGAGCGCGGTCTCCAAGCGCGTGGCCACCGCGGCCCGCAAGGGCGCCGACCTCGCGCGCATCGCGGAGCGCGAAGCGATCTCGGAGAGCGAGGCCAGGCTGCACCTCAGAGTCGGTGACGCCGCGCGACACATCGGGGCCCATGCGGCGGAGTGAAGAGCGCACAGAGATCAGGCACTGGGCACTAGGCACTAGGCACTAGAAAGACAGCGTGCAGCGAGCTCTATGCCAGTGCCCAGTGCCTAGTGCCTAGTGCCTACAGCGAGGGTTTTTTTGGAGGTGTCGCAGATGTCCGGTAGCCAATACATCGCTCTGAGCGGACTGCGCGCGCGGGTCGACGAGCTCGATCGGCTCGCGACGGACATCGCCAATGTGGGCACGACCGGCTACAAGGGCGAGCGCGAGGCGCGCGCGGCGGCGGAGCGGGCGGCGTTCGATTCGTCGCTCCAGACCGCCATCGACACCACCTTCGGCGGACGGCGGCTGGATGTGTCGAACGGGGCGCTGGCGACGACGGGGCGGCCGCTGGACGTCGCGCTCGACGGACCAGGGTTCTTTGTCGTCTCGACGCCCGCCGGGCCGCGATACACCCGGAACGGGCATTTCACGATCAACGCGGACCACAAGCTGGTCGCGGAAGACGGGGCCGAATTGCAGGGACAGGGCGGCCCAATCACGGTGGAAAGCGAGGGCGAGATTCGGGTGGATTCCGACGGGACCGTCTGGTCCGGCACGACGAAGTCCGGGCAGTTGATGGTCGTCGAGTTCGCCGATCCGAGCGCGCTCACCCGAGAAATGGGCGCGCGGCTGCGCGCGCCGGAAGGCCAGACGGCCACGCCAGCCGCGCGCCCGATCGTCCGCGCCGGCACGCTGGAGCAGTCGAACGTCTCGGTCGCCGATCGGCTCGCGGAGCTGACGACCGTGTCTCGCGGCTTCGAGGCGTTGCAGAAAGCGATTTCGTTGTTGATGAACGACGTCGACGGACGAGCGATCGAGCACCTCGGGAGACGCGCGTAGGCAAGAGCCTTGGGCCGGTTGCGCCCGAGTGAGGAGTCATCGGAAATGATCCGGGCACTCTATACGGCCGCGAGCGGGATGAACGCGCAGCAGACGAATATCGACAACGTCGCGCACAACCTGGCGAACGTGAACACCACCGGCTTCAAGAAGAGCCGCGTCGAGTTCGAGGACCTGGTGTATCAGGAGATGCGCGCGGCGGGAGCGGCGGCATCGGCCACGACCGAGGCGCCCGTGGGGCTGGAGTTGGGCCTGGGCACTCGCGCGGTGGCGACGGCGCGCAACTTCAGTGCCGGCAACCTCCGGTCGACCAGCGCCCCGTTGGATCTGGCGATCGAAGGCGACGGGTTCTTCCAGATCTCGCTGCCCAACGGCACGACGGGGTACACCCGCGCGGGCACGTTCCACCTCGACGCGCAAGGGCTGATGGTCACCGCCGAAGGCTATTCGCTCGATCCGCAGATCACGGTGCCCTCCAACACCACGTCGCTGAGCATCTCGAAAGACGGCATCGTCTCGGCGACCGTCGCCGGCCAGCAGGCGGCTCAGCAGCTGGGCACGATTGAGATCGCGACGTTCCCGAATGCGGCCGGTCTGCGACCGCTCGGCGGCAACTTGTTTACACCGACGACGGCCTCGGGCGAGGCGGAGACGGGCGCGCCGGGCACTGACGCGCGCGGAACGCTGGCGCAGGGCTTCGTCGAGGACTCGAACGTCAGCGTCGTCGAAGAAATGGTCAACATGATCATCGGCCAGCGCGCCTACGAGGCGAACTCGCGCGTGGTCAAGGCCGCCGACGAGATGCTGTCGCAGGTCAACAACCTCGTGCGGTGATGACTGTGATCAAACCGTTCTGGGTCATCGTCACGCTGGCGGGTCTGGGCATGGTCCCGGCGGGGCTCGAGGTGCGCACCGCTGCGGTGGGCGGACGTCCCGAGATCCGCGAGGCCGCGACGGCGGCCGACGTGATTCGCGCCGCGATCGTCGCGCGGCTCGGCGCCGACAGCGACGTGGCGGTGGTCGAGATCGACGCGCCGGCGGCGGCGGGGTTTCGCGAAGCGCGGCCGGATCCGGCGGCCTGGCTGGGCAAGCCCGTGCGCTTCACGCTGATTACCGACGCCGGGCACGCGGTGTCCGCCGTCGCCACGATTCGCGTCGTCGTCGACGCACATCGTGACGAAGAGGGCCGTCGGCCGCGGCCATGTCATCGCGGCAGAGGATGTCGAAGCGGTCCGGACCGAACTGCAGGGCACGCCGATTCGTCCGGTGCCGACCATCGATCAGGTCGCCGGCGCGCGCGCGCTGCGGCCGATTCCACAAGGCGCGACGGTGCTGTCCGGGTTCGTCGCGATCCGCCGCGCCATCGAACCCGGCGACAAGGTCACGGTCGTGGCGACCTCAGGGGCTGTGGAAGTGACGGCCGAGTTCGTCGCGGCGGATGGCGGCCGCGTCGGCGACACGATCCGGGTCGTCAACCCCGATACCAAGAAGTACGTGCGCGGCCGCGTGGTGCGCAAGGGACTGGTCGAGGTGATCAATGAGCGGTAGCAGAGTCTCGCCGGCGGCGTGGATTGCCGCGGGCGTGCTTCACGTTCGCGGTGGTGGCCGAGGCGGCCGCGCAGAGCGGCAAGAACTACGACGAGATTTACGCGCAGTATCTGGCGGCCGCTCGCAAGCCGGCCGGACCGGAGTCCGTCTGGATGGCGGACCTCACGAGCGATCTGCGCGCGCGCCGGCTCAACGATCTCGTCACCATCCGAGTCATCGAGAGTCTGAGCGCGACCGGCGCCGCCGATTCGACGGTCAACAAGAAGTCCGACGGCAACGTCACGATGCCCGGCAAGGCCGGCGAGTACCTCGGCAAGGTGTTTCCGGTCAGCAGCGACACCAAGTTCAACGGTGCCGGCGGCACCACGCGCACGACCGAGCTGTCCGCCACGATCACGGCGCGGATCGTCGAAGTGCTCCCGAGCGGCGATCTCGTCGTCGAAGGCGTCCGGGAGGTGGACATCAACGGCGATCGCAACGTCGTCGTGCTCACCGGCGTGATCCGCGCGACGGACATCCAGCCCGGCAACGTCATTCCCTCGACGCGCATCGGCCAACTGCGGATCCGGTCGCTCAGTCAGGGCCTGATCAAGGACAGCCTGTCGCCCGGGTGGCTGATCCGCATTCTCAACAAGATCTTTTAGGAGTGACTGCTTCATGCTGTCGATGACCCATCGGCGATCTCGTCCGGCCCTCGCTGCCGCGATTCTTGCGGGTCTGGCGGCGTTTGCCGCCGCCCCTATTGGCGCTGCCGAGGTCCGGCTGAAAGACGTCGTGACCCTGCAGGGCTTCCGGCCGTCGCCGCTCGTCGGCTACGGCCTGGTCATCGGGCTGAACAAGACCGGTGACAAGCGTCAGACGATCTTCTCCACGCAGTCGCTCGCCAACATGCTCTCGCGCTTCGGCGTGAACGTCCCTGGCGATCAGATCAAGATCGAGAACATCGCGGCGGTCCTCGTCACCGCCGAGCTCGCGCCGTATCAGCGCACGGGCGCCCGGCTCGACGTGATCGCGTCGTCGATCGGCGACGCCCGGAGCCTGCAGGGCGGCACGCTGTTGCCGACCTCGCTGCGCGGTCCGGCCGGCGAGATGATCGCGCTCGCGCAGGGGCCGCTGTCGATCGGCGGTTTCGGCGGCGGCGGTGGCGGCTCGAGCGTGGTCGGTCAATCACCTGACCGTCGGTCGCATTCCGGGCGGCGCGATTGTCGAGGCGGCGCCCGAGCTGGCGATGCCCAACACCGGCACGCTGACGTTCGCCTTGCGTGAGCCTGACTTCAGCACGGCGTCCCGCGTGGCGCAGGCGATCAACACCTACCTTGGCATCGTGGCCGCGCGCGCGGTCGATCCCGGCAGCGTGACGCTGCAGGTGCCCACCGAGTACCGGCAGTCGGTGCCCGAGCTGATGGCGCGCATCGAGGTCCTGCCCGTTCAGACCGATGTCGTCGCGCGCGTCGTCATCAACGAGCGGACCGGCACGGTCGTGGTCGGCGGCAACGTGCAGCTCGGCCCAGCGGCGGTCGCGCACGGGAACCTCTCGGTGCGGATCTCGACGAAATACTCGGTCAGTCAGCCCGCGCCGTTCGCCGGCGGCGAGACCGTGGTCGTGCCGAATCAACAGGTCGACGTCCGAGAGGGCACCGCGAAGCTCATCGCCCTGCCGGAGGGCGCGACGCTCGAGGCGGTGACGAGCGGGCTGAACGCGCTCGGCGCGACGCCGCGCGACATCATCGCGATCATGCAGGCGCTCAAGGCGGCCGGTGCGTTGCGCGCCGAGATCGTGATTCTGTAGGCCATGGCGTCAAGCACCGGCATCGCGCAGATTGTCGCGTCGGCCGCCGCGGCCTCCGAGTCCGCGGCCTCGGCCGCGCCTGCGCAGCAGGAAAAGCTCCGCGCCCTGGCCGCGCAATTCGAGTCGATGCTGCTGTCACAGATGCTGCGCGAGATGCGCGCGTCGATGTTCGACGACAGCGAGGACACCGGGTTTTCGAGCGGCCCGCTGTCCGACACCCTGTTCACCGAGCTCAGCCTGGCGCTGAGCCGAGCCGGCGGCGTGGGTCTGGGGCAGTCCGTGATGGGGCCGCTCGAGCGTCTGGCCGACGAGTCGAACGGCGTGGCGCCGGTCGCGGGCCCGATCCGCGGCCTCGGCGATCCGGCAGTGACGCTGCGGTCGCTCTCCGAAACCGGGCTGCCCGTCGCGGGCCGCGTGACGTCCGGGTATGGCTGGCGGCAGGATCCGATCGACGGCAGCCGGGCGTTTCACAAAGGGACGGATATCGCGCTGCCGATCGGCCACGAGGTTCCTGCGGCGCGGCCGGGGCAGGTGACCTTTGCCGGCGAGCTGCCTGGGTATGGCCTGACCGTCGTCGTCCAGCACGACGGTGAGATGGCCACGCGCTACGCGCACCTTTCGGAGGCGAACGTACGAGCGGGCGACGTCGTGGCCGCCGGGCAGGTGATCGCCAAGTCTGGCGCCAGCGGGAGGGCCACAGGGGCCCATCTGCACTTCGAGTGGCTCCAGGGCGGTCAGCCCGTCGATCCCAAAGCCGTTATTAAAGGTTAGGTCCGAGGGACCGATTACAACCGTGCAGGGAGAAGGATTCGGATTCCGCAGACGAGGAGCGATACAGCCATGAAAGTCGACGATCCGCGCGCACATTTCAACTTGCCGGTCACTCCGGTCGCGCCGGAGCCGTCCAAGAACGCGTCGAAGGCGGCCAGCGGTCCGGCGAAGTCCGAGGACGCGGTCAGTCTGTCGAGTGATCTGCGTCTCGCCAACGAAGCCGTCCGCGCTGCCGCGTTGGCGGGCGACGTGCGGCCGGAGGCCGTGGCCAAGGCGATGCGACTCATCGCCGATGGCAATCTGGGCACTGACCTGGATCGGCTCGCCGACCGGATCATCGACTCGATCGCCGAAGCGCAAGATGTCCGCCGCGATTGAGCAGATCCGGATCGCGCTCGACGGTCTGGCGTCGGCGCTGGCGTCCGGACGGCCTGACGCCGTGCTCGCCGCCGAAGCGCCGCTCGCGGCCGCCGTCAGCGCGCTGAGGGCGCTCGATCCGCGTGCGCTCGCGACCGACCCCGCCACCCCGCAGGCGCTCCTCGACGTCCGTTTGTCGATGGCGCGCTGCCGTGCGCTCGGCCGGAGCGCGGCTGACCTCAGTGCCGTGATGTTTCCGCAGGCGGCCTACGGGCCGGCCGGCACCCGTCCCGCGATGTCCATCCGCACCTCGACCGTCACCTCGCTCACGTAGCCCATGGCCGGACTCTTCGAAGCGCTCACGTCCGCGACGTCGGCGCTCAGCGCGCACCGGCTCGGTCTGGACGTCACCGGGCACAACATGGCCAACGTCAACACCGTGGGCTACTCGCGGCGGGTGTTGCAACTGGCCGAGGTGTCGTCGGCCGATCCGCGCAACGCGGGCCGCGGCGTCGAGGTCATCGGCATCCGCGCGCTGCGCGATGAGTTCCTCGAAGCGCGCGTCCGGCGGGAAACTGGCGCCGGCGCGTTCAACGACGCGGTGATCGAGTCGCTCTCCACTGTCGAGGGCGCGGTCGGTCCGGCCGGGTCGTCGCTCGACGCCCGCATCAGCGAGTTCTTCGATGCCTTCGCCGCGCTGGCCGATGACGTCACGTCGCCGGCGGCGCGCGACGGAGTCGTGGAGCAGGGCCGGGTGCTGGCGCAGGCGTTCGGCGATCTCTCGTCCCGTCTCGCGCAGACGCGCCGTGACGCGAATCTCTCGATTCGCGGCGCGGTCGAGGAAGTGAATCGGCTCGCGTCGGAAGTCGCTGCGCTCAACCAGCAAATCATGGCGAGCGGGCCCGAGACCCAGGCGCTGATCGATCAGCGCGGCGTCGTCTTGGCCCGCCTCTGCGGAACTGGCCGGGACGACCGTGATGGAGCGGCCGGACGGCGGGGTCGACGTCAGCATCGGCCAGGGCCGCGCGCTGGTCGTCGCCACGCATGTGTTCACGCTCGACGCGCAGCCGACCGGGCCGTCGGGCGACATGGTGCTCTCGGTGAACGGGACCGCGATCACGTCGGAGATCGCGAGCGGCCGGATCGGCGGCCTCGTCCACTCGCGAGACGTGGTGGTCCCGGCGCACCAGGCGCGAATCGACCAATTGGCCTACGACGTCGCCACCCAAGTCAACGCGGTGCACACGGCGGGCTTCGACCTTTCGCGGGGCTCCCGGCGGCAACTTCTTCGTGGCGCCAGGCGCCGTGGCCGGCGCGGCGGCGGCGATGGCGGTGACATCCGCCGTGGCGGCCAACAGCGACCTCGTCGCGGGATCCGGCACCGGCGCGGTCGGCGACAACGGAAACGCACGCGATCTGGCGGCGCTGCGCGACGCGCGCGTGATGTCAGGTGGCACGGCGACGCGCGGCCGAGGCATGGGCGCAGTTCGTCTACCACGTCGGCAGCGACGTGGCGGGCGCGCGGGCCGCCGGGACGAGCCACACGCAGATCATCAATCAGTTACAGCAGCTGCGCGATCAGGCCTCTGGCGTCTCGCTCGACGAGGAAGCGGCGCATCTGATGCGGTACCAGCGCGCCTACGAGGCCAGCGCCCGCTATTTCACGACGATTGTCGAGGCGATTGATACCGTGCTGGAGATGGTGCGCTGATGCGAGTGATCTTCGACGTCCTTCGCGATGGCTTGACCGCGCTCAACACGGCCAAGAATCAAATGGAGATCGCCCGCAGTCAAGTCGCGACGGGCAAGCGGGTGGTCGCGCCGAGCGACGATCCGTTGGCGACCCAGCAGGTCATCGGCGAATACGCGACCATCGGCGCCATCGACGCCTACCGCCGGTCGGCGGACTCGGCGGCCGCGCGGCTCGCGGCGACCGATACCGTCCTCAACGGCGTCGTCGACAAGCTCACCGCGTCGATCACCGCGGCGCTGAGCGGGCGCGGGTCGACCAAGCCACCGGCCGCACGGGCGGCCGCCGCGGCCGAGGTGCGCCAGCTCCGCGACGCGCTCGTCGGTGATTTCAATACCACCTTCCGCGGCACCTATCTGTTTTCGGGCACCCGCGTCGACGTTCAACCGTATGTGCGGCACGGCGGGCGTGTTCACTTACCAGGGCGACGCCTCGACGGTTCAGGTCGAAGTCGACAAGAATCGGCTGGTGACCGTGGCCTACGACGGCCGCTCGGTCGCGCAGGGCACCGATCCCGTCGACGTGTTCACGGCCATGGAGACGCTGGCCGTGGCGATCGAGGCTGGCAACGACACGGCCATCGGGACCGGAATCGACGCGCTCGAACGCGCCTTTGAACGGGTCACCCGGCTCCAGGGCCGCCTCGGCGCCGACGAGCGGGGCGTCGACGCCGCCTCCGCCAAGCTCTCCTCACTGCGTCTGGCCACTGACGGCCGGCGCAGCAAGCTCGAGGACGCCAACATGGCCGAGGCTATCGTTCGGATGAATGAAGCCGATACGGCGTATCGAGCCGCGCTGAGCGCCGTGGGCACGGCGAACCGTCAGTCACTGCTGGACTACTTGAAATGACGCATCCGATCGCCGCCAATGACGTCGTGACGTTCGCCGACGGACTCCCGGGATTCGAGCGCTATCGACGATTCGTGCTGGTCGCGCCGCCGGGTCTTTCGCCATTCACGCTCGTTCAGGGCCTCGAGGAGGGCGCGCCGTCGTTCGTCGCCATCGATCCCCAGGCGGTCGATCGCGGGTACACGACCGAGCTCGAACGGGCCGATCTCGCGCGACTCGACGCCGCCCAGGGCGGGCCGCTGCTCTGGCTGGCGCTCATCAGCGCGAAAGCCGACGGGGCGGCGACCGTCAACCTGCGCGCGCCGCTCGTGATCAATCCTGGGTCGATGCGCGGGATCCAATTCATTCCGCCGGATAGCGCGTACCGCGTCGACCACCCACTCTCCGCGACCTGACCGTGCTCGTCTTCACCCGCAAGGTCGACGACGCCATCGTCATCGGCGACGGGATCGAGATCAAAATCCTGCGCGTCGGCCGCGATAGCGTGCGCATCGGCGTCACCGCGCCGGCGCAGGTCCCGGTGCACCGCCGCGAGGTCTACGATCTGATTCGGGCCGCCAACGCCGCGGCGGTGACCGACTCCGAGGCCGTGACCGACCTCGTCGCGCGGCTCAGGCGCCATGGGCCGGCGCCTCCGAAACCGACGTCATGACCCGCGGCTGTGCCGACTGGCGCGAGATCGGCGCCGACGAAGCCGTGCGCGCTCGTCGCCGCCGAAGCGCGGGCGTGGGCGGCCGAGCTCGATTGGGACGTCACCGCCGCGTGGCACGCGCTCGAACCGGCGCGGGCCGCCGGCACGCTTCCGGGCGTCGTGCATCGCGACCGGTCCGGCAAGGTCACCGGGTGGTGCTGCTACCTCGCGCACCAAGGCACTCTCCACGTCCCGATGATCGTGGCCGACACGCGCGAGACGACCTCGGCGCTCGTCACCGCGGTGCTCACGTCTCCTGCCGCCGACGAGGCCCGCAGCCACGCGTTCTGTGCGCGCGACGCGGCAGCCGGCCTGCGCGACGTTCTTGCGGCGCGCGGATTCGGCGTCGACCACGTACCGCTATCTGTCTGGAACGCCCCAGCGCGGCGCCGCAGAAGTGCCCGGTGTCAGAACCTGGCGGGCGGACGACGCGCCGGCCGCGGCGCGGCTCCTGGCGCGCGCCTACGCCGGGCAGCCAGGCGTGCGCGCGTTCGCCGTGCACGACACCGCGGACGAATGGCTCGACTATACGCACAGCCTGGTGTCGCGTCCGGGCTGCGGCGAGTTTCTCCCGGCAGCGAGCTTCGTGCTGGATGTGCCAGCGATGGCGCCCACCCCCGCGGCCGGCGGGCGCCGCCAACGATCTCGACGGCGCCGTGATCACGACCAGCATTGGCGGCATGACCGCGCACGTCGCGCAGATTGCGGTGGATCCGGTGGCGCGCGGGCTCGGGCTGGGCCGCGCGCTGATGCTGACGGCCATGTCGGCCGTCGCGCAGGCGGGCTGCACACGGATGACACTGCTCGTCGACGCCGAGAACACCCAGGCGACGCGGATGTACGCGGATCTGGGCTTTCGGGAGCGGGCGGCGTTCGTCGTGGGGATCGCGCGTCAGCCGCGACGATCGAAAAGGGTCGCACTCGCGACCGGCGGCGCCAGTACCCGGCGGTAGGCCGCGAGCGTGGTCTCGCCGCGTTCGAGGCTCGCCACGGCGCTCCGGCGAGCCAGTTCGGCGTCGGCGAGCGCGGAGAGCGAGGCCTGATCGGTCGCCATGATGCGGCTGACCATCTGCGCCGCCTCGCGATGCAGCGCCGTGACCGCCGCGAAGTCCGGCAGGGTGGCGGCTTCATGGCGGTGCGCGGTCAGCGCCGCGCGGACGCTCCGCAACCCCTCCTCAATCGTCACCAGGCTCCGCATGATCGCGTCCCGCTCGTCCGCGGGTTCGCTGAAGCTTTTCAGGTCACCCGACGTCGCGACCGCGCGCTGGCGGACCGAGATCTCGCCGAGCTGGCGCAGCAGGCCAATCTCGGTTTCGACACCCGACCGGTAGTCGGCGATGAGCCGGGTCAGGTCGTCCAGTGTCATGCGTTCACGGCCGCGGCCGGCTGCGCCGCGATGGTCCGCCACGCGTCGCGCAGCGGCTCGAGCACGCGGACCACGTCGTCAATCGGACGGACGTTCTGCTGGACGGTGGCGTCGAGCAGCCGCGAGGCCGCCCAGGCGTAGAGGTTGTCGAGGTCGCTGGCAATTTTCCCGCCGCGCTCGAGGTCGAGCGTGTTCTGCAGTTCCGCGATGATGGCCAACATCCGCGAGAGCGCGGCCTTGCGCGCAGGCACGTCCCGCCGTGCCATCGCGTCGCGCGCGGTGGCGGCTGACTGCAGCACGGCGTCGTACAGCATCACGACGAGCTCGAGCGGAGTGCTCGACCGAACCTGAGTTTGTTTGTACTGATTGGCGGCGCGGGACGCTGTGATCATGATGAAGGGGGAGCCTCGACTAGAAACTACCGAACACGCTGGCGATACTGCCGAGCGAGCCTTGCTGCGCCTTGAGCCGCGACATCGCTTCGTCGGCGGCCGTGAACTCGCGCTGAAGCGTCGCCCGCTGAAGCGCCAGGCGCTCCTGCATGGCCGCAATCTGCGCGTTCATCGTGGCGATCTGCTCTTTCAGCCGTTCTTTGGCCGCCGGGATGAAGCCGGTCGCTTGCGCGTACTCATCGAGCACCGATTCGACCGCCTGGAACGCGCCGCCGGTGCCCGCGAACAGCGCGCGGACCTCGTCGCCTTGGGTCTCGACGGCCTCGTTGAACAGCGCCGTATCGAGCTCGAGCGTTCCCTCCCGCGAGAACTCGACGCCGACCTCCGCGAGCCGGGTCAGGGTGCCCGAGCCGTGAGCGCCCATCAGCTCCTGACGGAGGCTGTTGCGGAGCTGGCGGAGGAGTGGATCGCGGCCGATGCTGGACGCGCTGCCGTTGCCGGCCGACGTCCGCTGGTCGTTCAGAAACTTGACGGCATCGTTGTAGGCCGTGATGAACGTCTCGACCTTCGTCTTGAGCGCGCGTGCTGTCGGGCGTCACGCCGACGTGCACGGTCGCCGCCGGGTCCTTCTTCAGCGCGGTGACGGTCACGCCCGGCAGGACGTCGGTGAAGACGTTCGACGTGCCGGTCACGAGGATGTTGTTCACGAGCAGAGACGCGTCGGTCGCGCGTGACGGCGTTGTCCGCCGCGGTATCGCCGGAGATGCCGTCGGTGTCGGTATCGGTGAACGCGACCCCGCTGCCGCCCGACAAGCCGTTGGTGACCGTGAACGCGTTGCTGGCGCCCGCGGCCGCGCTCGTGAGCACGAGGCGGTAGGCGGTCGGGCTCGTGCGGACCACGGCCGCCTGGACGCCGATGCCGGTCCGTGTTGTTGATCGCGTCGGCGAGGCCCTGCAGCGTGACGTCGCCGGCGAGCGTGACCGCGACGCCGCCGATCGTCAGCGTGCCGGCGCTCGCCACCACCGTCGTGTGGCGTCGGGCGACGTGGAGCTCGACGCCGTGACCTGCGCGCGCGCGAGCTCGTTGACGACGATGTCGTATTCGCCCGCGTCGGCGCCGACGCCGGCAGAGACGCTCACGGCGGTCGCGTCGCTGGAGGTCGCCGCCATCGTCGAGACGGAGTCGGAATCGCCGAGTCGGTCGGACGCGGTGCGGAGCGCCTGGACGCTTGCTCGCGAGCGCGTCGAATGTCGTGATTTGGGATTGCAGCCCGGACTGCCGGCTCTGCAGCGCGGTGAGCGGCTGGCTCGCCTGCTGCATGACGGCGTTCAGTACCGAGGTTGAAGTCGATCTCGTTGAAGCCGCTGAACGTGATGGGTGAGCTCAAACAGCGCTCCGGTCAGAAGGAAAAACGGACGGACGGACCGCGAGTCGGCCCGTCCGTCCGGCTGGGGATTACCGGAGCAGCGTGAGCACCGCGGCGCTCTGCTGGTTGGCCTGCGCCAGGGCGGCGATGCCGCTCTGGGTCAGGATGCTGTACCGCGTCAGGTTCGCCGACTCTTCCGCGATGTTCGCGTCGCGAATCCGGCTCTCGGCGGCCTTGGTGTTCACGATCTGCGGCTGCGCCAGGTTGATGGCGAACTGCAGGCGGTTCTGCAGAGTACCGACGGTCGCCTGTGCATCGCCGAGCGGTGCCGATCGCCGCCGTGATCGTCGTCACGGCCGTCGCCGCGCCGGCCGCCGTCGCGACGCTCAGCGCGTTCACGCCGAGGTCGGTCGCGTCCGCCGCGCCGATCGTGCCGCCGATGACGCCGTTGGCGCCGTCGTTGCTCACGAACACCGAGAAGCCTGCGCTCGCCGTCAGGCCGGCCGACCGTCGCTTCACGGTCGATTTCCGCGATGACGTCCGCGAACTCGGCCTGCAGCACGTCGCGGTCGACCGACGAGCTGGCCGACGCCGACTGCGTCGCGAGCGACGCCATACGGTCGAGCAGCAGCGCGATGTTGTTGAGCGCGCCGTCCTTGATCTGGAGCGTCGACAAGCCGTCGCCGGCGTTGCGGATGCCCTGCGTCAGGACCGCCTGACTCCGAGCGGTACTGGTTCGCCACGACGAGGCCGGCCGCGTCGTCGCCGGAGCGGTTGATGCGGTAGCCGCTCGACAGCCGCTCCAGGGCCTTCTGCAGGCCGAGGTTGGTGACCGACAGATTCGCCTGCGCGTTGACCGCCGAGACGTTCGAAACAACTGAAAACGAAGCCATTACTTTCCTCCTTGAAATCGGGAGCCGGCGTCCTTGCCGGCTCTGCGGGTGGCGTTCTGGCCACCCGACCCGTAGCAGTAATCGCCCTCGGAGGCTGCGGCTTTAACGACAACGCGGTGTTCACTTTCTTATGGCGCGGGGGCCCCGCCACGCCCGGGCCTCGGCGCTCCGCGCTCGCGGTGTCGCGCGGCCGCGACACGAGCCGGCGCTGAGGCCCGAGGCGTGGGGGCCCCGCGCCGAAAAGCGGACACCAAACGCAAAAAGGGTCCGGACGCGACGACACAGTTCTGCACGCGGCTTTTCAGTTTCGTCGGCGCCGACAGCGCCGTGCCGCGGCCGCCTGAGCGCTCCTGCCTTGTGCGCTACGCGCGAGTCCGCCGCGTCTTGGCAACGATCTCGCCTTTGTCCTCGGGCACAGGAGGGGCCATGGGGGCCAGCGGGGCAGGACCGACGGCGCGTACCGGGAGCATTCGAGCGAAAGGCGGCCTGATTCCGCTCGTTTTTGCACCGAGGGTCGAGCGTCGCCCGGCCGGCGCGGTGACGGTCTTTCGGACTGCGGGTGTCGGACGGCCGGTCACTCCAATCGCCGCCGGCGCCCGCAGCTTGTCCGCCGGAGCTTCAGCGAAGGCGGAGCTCGTGGACGACGCCGTGACGGTGGCACTGCGGAGTGTAGATGGGTTGGCGCGGCGGGCGCGGGATGTTGCCGACGCGTTCCGGCGCGCCGAGCTCGACGAGGCGCAGCGCGGGCTGTCCGATCTGGTGGAGCGCACCCAGATGCTCTTGCGGGTGGCGGCCACCACGGCGCAGGCGACCGGCACCCGTCTCGAGGTCATCTGCCGCCGCGAAGGGCTCGGCGTCGGCGACGACACACGCTCGGTTGTGGCGCAGCTGGTCGAACGGCAGTTCTCTGGCGACTGGCCCGCGCTGGCGGTGACGCTTCGCGTCGACTTCACGTCGATGCTCGCGAAGTGGCGACGCGTGTTCGAAGCGTTGGGACAGCCGCCGGACGACGATCCCCGGGACTTCGCGGCATGAGCGTCGCGCGCAGTTCGCCCGTCGTCTCGTTCTCACCGCCCGCGATCGGGCGCGAGGAAATCGCCGAGGTCGTGGCGACGCTCCAGTCGGGCTGGCTCTCGACCGGTCCGCGCGTGGCCCGCTTCGAAGCGGCGTTCGCGGACTATACCGGCGCCGCGCACGCAGTGGCGCTCAACTCGTGCACTGCCGGATTGCATCTCTCGCTGCTGGCGGCGTCGGTCGGCGCCGGCGACGAAGTGATCACGTCGCCGTTGACTTTCTGTTCGACGGCCAACGTGATCGTGCATTGCGGTGCGACGCCGGTCTTCGCGGATGTCGATCCGCTCACCGGCAACCTGGACCCGGACGCGACGGTGCCCGCCATCACGAGCCGTACGCGCGCACTGATTCCCGTGCACTACGGCGGCCGGCCGGCTGACGTCGGCGCGTTCGGCGCGATCGCGCGCCGGCATGGACTGACGACGATCGAAGATGCGGCCCACTGCGTTGAAGGCGTCGCCGGCGGCCGCAAGATCGGCGGCACCGCCGACTTCACCTGCTTCAGTTTCTACGCCACGAAGAACTTGACGACTGGCGAGGGCGGGATGGTGACCACCGATTCGGCGGACGCTGCCGAACGCATGCGCATCACCTCGCTGCACGGCATGACCCGCAACGCCTGGAGCCGCTATCACCGCGTGGGCCCGACGCGCTACGACGTGATCACGCCTGGCTACAAGTACAACATGATGGACCTGCAGGCGGCGATCGGTCTGCATCAGTTGGCGGCGATCGGCCGTCATTTCGTGCGTCGCGAGGCGATTTGCGCGGCTTACGACGACGCGTTTGCGGACCTGCCGCTCAGCACGTTCGCGCCGCTGCCGGCCGGCGACGTCCACGCGCGACACCTGTACACCATCCTGATCGACCCGACGAACGGCCGCGATCGCGACGCCGTCGCGATCGCGCTGGCCGAGGCGGGGATCGCCACCAGCGTGCACTTTCAAGCGGTGCATCTGCACCGCTACTACGCCGACCGATTTGGATTTCGCCGCGGGCAGTTCCCCCACGCGGAGCGCATCGCGGACACGGTGTTGTCGCTTCCGCTTTCGCCGGCGTTGACCGACGAGCAGGTCGACGCCGTGATTCGCGCGGTCCGCGGGGTGTTTGGAGGCTAGATGCTCGAGACCTCCTCGCTTTCGCGTGTTGTTTCGAGCCGCGGCTGGTCCGCGCGCCGGCTACGGCCATCTGGTTCGCTGCGGCGTGCTGGCCCGGGCGTTGGGCGTGGCCCCCGAGGTCGCGCTCCGCGGCGACGTCGTCGACTGCCGACGTCGCCCGCCGGCTGGGTTGGCGCGTGACTCGCGCCGGCGAGGCCGAACGGTATCTCGCGGCCGCGTCGCCCAACCTGATCGTGATCGACGATCCGTCCGCGGCGGAGGCTGCCCGCTGGGTGCGGCGCGCCAGGCGCCACGGCATTCCGGTCGCCTCAGTCCACGACCTGGGCCTGGCCCGGGTTCCCTCCGATCTTCAGATCGACGGCAGCCTGGCGACGGTACGCGGTTCCCGGCCGGCCGACTTGCAGGGGCCGGAGTTCGCGATTCTCGATCCGGCCATTCCCGAGGTGCGCGCGCGCCGGACGCCGCGAGTCCCGGGGAAAGTGCTGATTACGCTCGGCGGCGGCGCCCATGTGCGCGCGCTTGGCGCGCGCCTCGCCACGCGCATCGCCGCCGCAGCGCCGGCCGCGGAGATCGATGTCGCGGCGGGCTTCACACGCAGCCGTCGCCGTCCAGCGCTTCCGCCGCGCTGCCGCTGGATTGTCGCCCCCGCCGGCCTGACCGATGCGCTCGCCTCGGCCTCGGTCGCCGTGGTCGCCGGCGGCGTCACGCTGTACGAAGCGTGCGCGCTCGGCACGCCGACGGTCGCGTTCCCCGTCACCCGGGCGCAGCGGCCCACGACGGCGGCGGCCGCTGCCGCCGGCGCCGCGATCGACGCCGCCGCGCCCGCAATCGCCCGGGCCATGGACCGCGCCGCGGACGGCGTGGCCGCATTGCTTGCCGAGCCGGCGCGCGCCGCCGAGATGGGCGCTCGCGGCATCGCGCTCGTTGACGGCCGCGGCGCCGCGCGCGTCGCCAGCCACCTGCGCGCGCTCGCGTCGATCGGCGCGAGAAAGGACCGGCGTCATGTTGCCTGACCGCCGCGCGGTCGTCTTCGATATGGACGACACGCTCTATCCCTACCGCCGCTTCGTGCTCAGCGGGTTTGCCGCCGCGGCGCGGCACCTGCAGCGCACCTGCGGTGTCGATCGCGCGCTGGCGTTCAGGACGCTCGCGCGGCGTCACGGACCGCGCCCGGGCGCGAGCTGCAGGTCTGTTTCGACGCGCTCGATCTCCCGGCGGATCTGCTGCCGGTCCTGGTGGCGATCATTCGGAGCCATCAGCCGGCGATCCGTCTGTCACACGGCGCGGTGCGGGTCCTGTCCGTGCTGCGGACCGGCGGCTGGCGCCTCGGCGTCCTCACGAACGGTCCCGCGGCCATTCAGACCCGGAAAGTCGCGGCCCTCGGGATCGCGAACTACGTGGACCGCGTCGTGTATGCCACCGAGCACGGCATCGGGCCGCGGGAAGCCTGACGCCGAACCGTTCGCGGAAATCACGCGCCGGCTCGACGTGCCTCCCGCGCACATCGTCTTCGTCGGCGACGACGAGATCTGCGATATCGAGGGCGCCGCCAACGCCGGCATGTTGCCGGTACGCTGCGCGATCTGGACCGGTCGTGACGCCCGGACCGCGGGCCGGTCGGTCATCGATCGGTTCAGCCATGTGCCGCACGTCGCCCGTGCGCTTCTCGAGGAAGCCTCGAGCCGCCATGCTGCGTGAGACTCCGGCGATCTTCATCGGTGGCCGGCGGGTCGCGGCCGATGTGCCCCCGTTCGTGATTGCCGAAATCGGCATCAACCACGGCGGATCCGTCGCGCAGGCGCTGGCGCACGTCGATGCCGCCGCCGCCGCCGGCGCGCATGCCATCAAGCTGCAGACGATTGTCGCCAGCGAACTGGTCGCCGCCGTCGTGTCCGCTCCGGCGCACGTCCAGGCCGCATCGCTGGTGGAGTTCTTCGGCCGTTTCGAGCTCGACGAAACCGCGCATCGCAAGGTCGTCGAGCGTGCGCGCCGGCATGGCTTACGCGTGCTGTCGACGCCGTTCTCGCTCGCGGCCGTCGACTTGCTGGAGCGCGTCGGGATCGACGCGTTCAAGATCGCGAGCGGCGACCTGACCTGGGACCAACTCATCGTCCGGGTCGCGAGCGCCGGCATGCCCATCGTCATGTCCACTGGCATGTCGACGCTGGCCGACGCCCGGCAGGCGCTCGCCGTGGCGCGATCGGCCGGCGCGCGCGACCTGGCGCTCCTGCACTGCGTCTCGGCCTATCCGGTGCCGCGCGGCAGCGAGAACCTGCTCGCCATTCGCACGCTCGCCGAAGCGTGTGACGTGCCGGTCGGCCTCTCCGATCACGGCGAAGACACGTTCGCGCTGCCGATGGCGGTCGCGCTGGGCGCGTCGCTCTACGAGCGGCATCTCATTCTCGACGGCGCCGTCGAGGGCGCCGATCGTGCCGTCTCGAGCACGCCCGGCGAGCTCGCGACGGCGATTGGCGCGGCCCGACGGGCCTGGGCGGCGCTCGGATCGGGCCGCAAGGTCTGTCTCGAGGCCGAGGCGGCCAATGTCGTGCCCAGCCGGCGCTCGTTGTGCGCCGCCCGCGCCCTGCCGCGCCGGCACGACGCTCGTGCCGCAGGATCTCATCGCGCTCCGTCCGGCGACCGGCCTTCCCGCCGACCACCTGCCGCGCGTCCTCGGCCGCCGGCTGGCCCGTGCCATCGCGGCCGGCACGCCCATGACGGCTCGCGATCTCGTTGACGACGGCAGCCGCCCGCTCGGCTCCGTCCTTCCGGAGACTGACCGTGTCGCTTAACGTGCTCATCACCGCCGGATCGCGGCGCGTGCCGTTGGTCCAGGCATTTCAACGCGCGCTGCGCGCGACCGGCGGCGGCTCCGTGATCGTCACGGACGTCAATCCGTTGTCGCCCGCCGTCTACGTCGCCGATCGCTCCTATTCGGCGCCCGCTGTCCACTGACCCCGGCTTTCTCCAGGCGATTGCAGGATCTCTGCCGCTTCGAGCACATCGGGCTGGTGGTGCCGACCATCGACGACGAGCTGACGCTGTTTGCCGAACAGACCGCGCGCTTCGCCGACCTCGGGATCCGTGTCGCGGTGTCGCCGCCAGCGACCACGACGGTCTGCAATGACAAGTACCCGGCGTGCCGCGTGCTGAACGAATGGGGCATCGCCGCCGCAGAAACGCACCTGCCCTCGGAGCTGCCCGCCGATCCCGATTTTCCGCTGTTCATCAAGCCGCGCGGCGGACGTGGCGGCGTCGCACGCCTATCAAGTGCGCGACAGCCGCGAGCTCGAGTTCTTCCTCGGCTACGTGCCCGATCCCGTCGTCCAGACCTATCTTGACCGGTCCGGAGTTCACCATCGACGTGCTGTGTGACTTTCACGGCGAGCCGTTGTCGGTCGTGCCGCGCGAGCGGGTCGTCATCCGTTCCGGCGTCGTCGACCGCGGCCGGACCGTGCGAGATTCGCGGTTGATCGAGCTCGGCGCTGGCGTGCGCGCGGGCGCTGCGCTTTGTCGGCGCCGTCAACATCCAGTGCCGCATCGTCGGCGACCGGCCGGTCGTCTTCGAGATCAACCCGCGCTTCTCCGGAGGCATTCCGCTCACGATCGCGGCCGGCGCGGACTTCCCGCGCATGCTCGTCGACCTGGCGCGCGGCCGTCGCGTGACGCCGTCGATCGGCCGGTTCGAGGACGAGCTGTGGATGACGAGCTACGAATCATCGGTCTTCGTGCCGAGGGCCGACGTCGGGTTCTCGTCCCGGACGTTGCGCTCGATTCCCGAGGTGGCGTGATGGAGCGAACCGCGGTCATTCTTCAGGCCCGTTTCGGCTCGAGGCGCCTGCCCGGCAAGGTCCTGGCGCGTCTCGGGACGCGGACGATCCTCGAGCACTGCATCCTCCGGCTGACGCGGAGCGGACTGCCGCTCATCGTCGCGACCACCGACGCGATCCGAGGACGATCGCGTCGAGGAGGAAGCGCTGCGCATCGGCGTCCAGGTCTATCGCGGGGACGAGGACGACGTGCTGGCGCGGTTCGTCGACGCGGCGCGAGCTGTTCGACCTGACGCGGATCGTGCGCGCGACCGCTGACAACCCGCTCGTCGATCCAGACGGCCCGCGACGCGTGCTCGACCTCGGCCGCCGCATCTACGCCGATCACGTCGTCGAGTGCGGTCTGCCGGTCGGCGCCGCGGTCGAAGCCGTGTCCGTCGACGCGCTCGTCAAGGCCAAGGCGCTCGTCACCGATCCGTACGACCGCGAGCACGTCACGTCGTTCATCCGGCGCGACCCGCGGTTCCGTGCGTTGCGCGCCGTCGCGCCGGGCCATCTGCGACGGCCCGGCCTGCGGCTGACCGTTGACACGCAGGAGGATCTGGATTTCATGCGCGCCATTGTCGGGGCGGTTGACACCGCGGACGCCGCGCTGCCGCTGCGCGCGGTCATCAAGACCGCCGAGCAACTGCTCGTTCACGCCGTCGCGACTGCGCGCACCAAGAAGAGCGAGGACACGGAGGAGGACGAGGAGGACTCGGAGAAGAACGCGGACACGAGAAGAACGAGGAAAGCAGGGGGCTTGATGGCAGGACAAGGAATCGTCGCTGGTGCGGGGGGCTCGCGCTCGGCGTCGCCGTCATCGGCGGCGCGTATGTCTCGATGGGGGGCGACCTCGCGATCTTCGTGCAGCCCGAGGCGCTGGCGGTCGTGTTCGGCGGCACCGCCGCGGCGCTCCTCGTCAGTTTTCCGGGGCCGGTCCTTCGCAGCGCGATTGGCGGGCTCGTCGACCTCGTCTTTCGACGGCCGGCGCCGCTCGAGGCGCTGGTGCCGGCGTTCATCGGCTACGCCCGCAAGGCCCGCCGGCAGGGCCTGCGTGCGGTGGAGCAGGAGGCCGCGAACGCCGGCGACGGATTCCTGAGCCGCGCCCTGTCGCTCTCGGCGAGCGGACTCTCGCCCGAGCTGGTCCGCGAAGCGCTCGAGATCGAAGCGCGCGTCTGCGCCGAGCGCGAAGAGGAGCGCGCGCAGGTGCTCGAAGCCGCGGCCGGTTACGCGCCGACGCTCGGCATCGTCGGGGCCGTGCTGGGACTGATGCGCGTCATGCAGAACTTCGCCGCCCCGGCGGGCATCGGGCCACGGCATCGCGGCGGCGTTCGTTGCGACGATGTACGGCGTCGGCGCCGCCAACCTGATCTTCCTGCCGCTGGCCACGCGGCTGCGCGCGCGGGCGCGCGTCGAAGCCCTGCGCCGTGAGCTCGATGATCGATGGCGTGCTCGCCTTGCGCGACGGCGCGTCGCCCGGGGTCGTCGAGGAGCGGCTGGCCGGCTACGTCCATCAGGACCGGCGTCTCGTCGCTCGCGGAGGTGGCATGAGGCGCCGGATCGTGCCGCCGTTCGCCGCGGTCGCTGCGCGCGTCCGGCGATCGCTGGCTGTTCGGCTACGCCGACGTCGTGACGCTGCTGTTCGCGTGTTTCGCGAGCCTGTACGCCATGCAGGCCGTGACGACAGGCGCGCCGGCGAGCCGACTGCGCCGCCGACATCCCGCTCGCGCCGTCGAATCGCCGCCCTCGGACCTCGAGCGCAGAGATTGCGATCGCCTCCGAACGCGATGCGTGGCTGCCGGGCATCGAGGTCGACGTCGACGCCTCGCGGTCTCGTCATCTCGCTGCCCGAAGCCGGATCGTTTCCGCCCGGCCGCGCCGACCTGTCCCCGGCGGTGCAGGCGTGTCATGCGCGGCCTCGCCGCGCACGCTCAGCGACGCTGCCACACGCGATCCGCGTCGAAGGCCACACCGACGACGTGCCGATTCGCACCGCGGTTTCGCGTCGAACTGGGAGCTGTCGACCGCGCGCGCGACGCGCGTCGTGCAGTTCCTGATCGAGGAGGGCGCGATCGCGCCCGGCCGCCTGTCGGCCGCCGGCTACGGCCGAGTACCGGCCCCGGTGCCGAATGACTCGACCGACGCGCGGCCCGGAACCGGCGCGTGGACATCGTCATCCTGCAGCTGACGGACAGTTGCTGCGATTGCAGTTGGGATCGGGCGATTCCGAGGCTTCGGCGACTTTAAGGCTTGCAGCTGCCCGAATCACGGCCGCAATCCCCGAAGCCCGCATCTCGAAACCTCCGAATGCCCGCGTCAGGCCGCCACCTTCAAGGTCATGACGTCCGAAGCCAATTCTGTAAGCGTGTTGGCGGGGTCTGTACATGTTCTGATCGGCGGGATGCTCTTCATCATCGCCGCCGTTCGGCGGCTACCTGATGGAAGGGCGGCAACCTCCTGCTCCTCAACCAGCCGGCCGAGTTCGTCATCATCGGCGGCGCGGCGCATGGGCATTCTGCTGATCAGCACGCCGATGGACGTCGTCAAGGAGCTGATGGGTCAGCTCAAGCGGCTGCTCACGCCGCCGCCGTCGCGCGAGGACTACCGAGACCTGCTGGTGATGCTGTATCAGCTGTTCCGCGTCGTGCAGTCGACCGGCGTGATGGCGCTCGAGCCGCACTTCGACAATCCCGCAGCAGAGCCCGATCCTGTCGAAGTATCCCGAAGTTCCTCAAGCGCAAGGCGTCGCTGGCGTTTCTGGCCGACTCGGTCGCGCGTCATCATCGTCGGCGGCATCTCGGCGCACGACTTCGAGCATCTGATGTACGAGGACCTCGAGGTCCGGCAGCGCGACGGCGATGCATGCCGTCGCAGACGCTGCATGAAGGTCGGCGACGCGCTGCCGGGTCTCGGCATCGTCGCCGCCGTGCTCGGCGTCGTCATCACCATGCAGGCGATCGACGGGCCGCCGTCGGAGATCGGCCACAAGGTCGGCGCCGCGCTCGTCGGCACGTTCCTCGGCATTCTGCTCTCGTACGGCTTCGTCGCAGCCGGTCGCGACGATCATGGAACATCGCGTGACGAGGAGCTCGAACATCGAGCAGTGCATCAAGGCCGGGATTCTGGCGATCCACAAGGGATTTGCGCCGGCGATCGCCGTCGAGTTCGCGCGGCGGGTCATTCCCGAAGAAGTCCGGCCCTCGTTCGAAGAGACCGAGAAGCTGTGCCGCAGCGCGCGGAGTGACGCGTCGGCGCGGCCGCGGCGGCGTGAGTCATGAAGCCGGGCCACGCCGATCATCGTCGTCCGCCGAAGAAGACGGGCCACGGCGGCCATCACGGCGGCGCGTGGAAGGTGGCCTATGCGGACTTCGTCACCGCGATGATGGCGTTCTTTCTCGTCATGTGGCTGGCGGCGCAGGACAGCCGCATCCGCGACGCGGTCGCCGGCTACTTCCAGGAGCCGGGCCTGCTGCCGACACGAGACGTCGAACAGCGATCCTGGCGCAGCGGCCAGGGCGGCATCGACAGCGCCGGCATGCCCATGGTCATACCGAAGAAGCCGAACGGCATGCTGGAAGCGGAGCAGAAGGCGCTCGTCAACGCGGCCGAGCACATCCGGCAGGCATCTGCTGCACGTTCGGCGATTCGGCGCCTTGCGCGATCAGGTCGAGTTCACGGTGACGTCTGAGGGCCTGCGGATCGAGCTCGATCGATCGCAGCCAGTCGAGCTTCTTCGATACCGGCAGCAGCGTGCTGCGCGGCGAGAGCGTGGCGATCCTGCCGATCATCGCGCAGGAGGTCGGCGAAGCTGCCGAACGACGTGGTCGTCGAAGGCCACACCGACAGTGCGCAGTACGTGCACGGCGACAGGTTACGGCAACTGGGAGCTCTCGGCGGAACGCGCCAACGCGGCGCGCCGGGTCATGCAGAGCGCGGGCTTGCGCGCGGGTCAGGTGTGGGCGGTGCGCGGTTTCGCGGACACCGACCGCCGCATTCCCGATCAGCCGCTCGACTCGCGAAATCGTCGCGTCTCCATCGTCGTGCGGTCCGCGAGCGCGGCTGCCCTCGAGCAGTCGGTGCGGGCGCGCCCGACAGAACCTCGCTGAGGCCCGGATGCGACCCACACCATGGCGTCATGACGGGAGCGTCCATCGCGACGCGCCACGTGGGACCGATGTTTCTGACGCGTTCGGCCGGGTCGCGGGCGGCGTGGCGCACGATGTCAACAACCTGCTGATGGTGATTCTCTGCTACGTCGATCTGGTACTCGATCGGCTGAATGAGGAGTCCGAGACCCGGCGGGACGCGCTCGAAATCAAGCATGCGGCGGAGTCGGCCGCGCGGGTCACGAGCGATCTCGTGGCGCTCAGCCAGCATCAGGAACTGCTGCCGTGCCCGCAGGACGTCTCGGCGATTGTCCGTGGCATGGAACGCACGCTCCGGCGCGCCGTTGGCCCCGTCGTCAACCTGGTCCTCGAGCTCGATGAGGCGCTGCCCGCGGTCGACGCCGACCGCGGCCAGATCGAGCGGATCGTCATGAACCTCGTCGTCAACGCTCGCGACGCTGCCGGCCCAGGCGGCGCGGTGACGGTGGCGACCCGGTCGGATGCGCGACCGGCCGCGTCCGCCTCAGCGTCACCGACACGGGCGACGGCATTCCTGACGAGATCCGCGCGCGCATCTTCGATCCGTTCTTCACGACCAAACCCTCCGGCAAGGGCTCAGGCCTCGGCCTCGCCATCGTCCGGATGCTCGCCACGCAGACGGGCGGCGCCATCGACGTGCTCAGCCGGACCGGCCACGGCGCGACGTTCGTGGTGACGTGGGGATCCAGGACAATGACGAGGGCAATTTGGGGATTTGAGATTTGATTTGAGGATTTGGGGATTGGAGATCTAAGAGCTTAGTAAATCTCAAGCCCCCAATCAATCCCCAAATCCCCAAATCCCCAAATCCCCAATATCCTCCCAATCCCCAAATCTTGCCCCGGGCCATGGGCCTTGTATAGTTTCCCCGCGATTCCAAGGAGCCGGCCCATGAAACTGTTCGTCCGCTTCACCCTCCTGTTGGTGTTGGTGATTGCTGCCAATCCACTGGCTGCCCGGGACCAGGCCCCCGCGGCGCCTGCTGGCCGCGTGCTGGCCAAGCCCAACTACGATCTGGCCGCGCGCTGGACGTCGGCGAAGGTTCGGGAAGTACGTCTTCTCGACCGCGGTCACGCCACACTGGCTCGAGTTCAGCGACCGGTTCTGGTACAGCTACGAGACGCCGGCGGGCGAGAAGTGGTGGATCGTCGATCCGGTCAAGAAGACGAAGACGCCGCTTTGGGATAACGCGAAGATGGCGGCGCAGCTGACGCGCATCCTGCGCACGCCCTACGACGCGCAGCATCTGCCGATTAACACCATCCGGTTCATCGAAAACGACACCAAGATCCGCTTCAGTGTCTCGCTGCCGCGCGATTCGCGCGGTCGAGAACGCCGCCGGCCAGGAGCTGACGGGCGAGACGCAGCAGGAACAGAATCAGCTACAGGGTGGCGGGGGCCGCGGCGGCCGCGGGGGCGGGCGCGGGAACGTCGACCAGCAGCAACAGCAGCAGGGCGGCCGCGGCGGGCGCGGCGGCGAGGGCGCCGGCGGCGCAAACCCGTCTGTGGTGGCTCGAGTACGACGTCGCCACCGGCACCCTGGTGCTCAACGAGAAGTACGAAGCGGAGCGGCCCAACCCGACGTGGGCACAAGTCTCGCCTGACAAACAGACGGTCATCTTCGCGCGCGGCCACAACCTCTTCATGATGGACGCGAAGAACTTCGAGCTCGCGAAGAAGAAGGCCGACGATCCGGCGATCGAGGAAGCCCAGCTGACCACCGACGGCGAGCGGTACTACGGCTTCGCCGCGAGCAGCCAGGGCGGGCAGACGCAGGACAATCAGCAGCAGGACGGCGACAACACGACGCAGGAGGGCGACGGGCGCGGCGCCGCCGCCCAATCGGCCCTCGACAAGAAGTTTGGTCCGCGGACGCGATCGGTCGGCGCTGTCGTGGGCGCAGGACAACCGCAAGTTCTCCGCGCACGCGGTCCGACACGCGAAAGGTCGGCGAGCTGTGGGTGATCAACTCGCTGGCCAATCCGCGGCCGCGTCTCGAGACCTACAAGTACGGCATGCCGGGCGAGGAGAACCAGCCGCAGGTCGAGCTGCACGTGTTCGACATCGCCGCCAAGAAAGGGCTGAAGCTGTCGACCGACGCGCTTCAAGGACCAGCAGATGGGCCTCGCGACGGCGCCGGTCACGAACCTGCAGCGCGAGAAGCAGGAAACCGCGTCGCGCTGGCTGTCGCCGACGAGCGACAAGATCTACTTCAACCGCACCAGCCGCGACCTCAAGCGGATCGACATCGTCGAGGCCGATACGGTCACCGGCGAACCGCGCGATCGCGGTCCCGGAGCGATCGAACACCTACATCGAGATCCAGCCGATGCGCGTGCTCGAACGGCGGCAAGCAGCTGATCCATTGGTCGGAGCGCGACGGCTGGGGCCACTACTACCTGCTAGGACGCGAGCGGCAAGATGAACCGGCAGATTACCTCGGGCGAGTTCGTCTGCACCGGGCGTCGTAGGCCGTCGACGAGAAGGCGCGGGCGCTGTACTTCACGGCGGTCGGCCGCGAGCCCGGTGAGGATCCCGTACTTCCCGCACCTCTACCGCGCGAACATCGACACCGGCGAGATCGAAACTGCTCAACCCGGGCAACGCGTCGCACGCCGTCCAGATGAACGACAAGGCGACGTTCTTCGTCGACAACTTCTCGCGCATCGACATGGCGCCCGAGTCCGTCCTCTACGACGCGCTCGGCAACAAGGTCATGGAGCTCGAGAGGACCGACGTCGTCGTCGCTGCTCGAGGCCGGCTTCAAGTACCCCGAAGCCGTTCAGCGTCAAGGCCGACGACGGCCTCACCGACCTCTACGGGACGATGTACAAGCCGTTCGACTTCGACCCGTCGAAGAAGTATCCGGTCGTGCTCTACGTCTATCCCGGGCCGCAGACCGAATCGGTGACCAAGACGTTCTCGCCGCGCAACGCCAACGTCGCGCTCGCGCAATGTCGGCTTCATCGTCGATCGAGGTCGGCAACCGCGGCGGCAACCCGCAGCGCTCGAAGTGGTACCACAACTACGGCTACGGCAACCTCCGCGACTACGGCGTGCCCGACAAGAAGGCGGCGGTCGAGCAGCTCGCCAAGCGCCATGCGTGGATCGACCTCGAACGCGTCGGCATCTACGGCCATTCGGGCGGCGGATTCATGACCGCGGCGGCGATGTTCGGCTATCCCGGACTTCTTCAAGGTCGGCATCTCGGAGTCGGGCAACCACGACAACGCGATCTACAACCGCTGGTGGAGCGAGAAGCACGACGGCGTCAAGGAGATCGATCAAGGACGACAAGGTGACGTTCGAGTACCGACATCGACAAGAACCAGGACATCGCGAAGAACCTGAAGGGCAAGCTGCTGCTGATCACCGGCGACATCGACAACAACGTGCACCCGGCCGGGACGTATCGCGTGGTCGACGCGCTCATCAAGGCCAACAAGCGCTTCGACTTCATCCTGCTGCCCGGCCTGCGCCACAGCTTCGCGTCCGGTGGCCGAGTACGTGTTCTGGCGGCGCATCGACTACTTCGCGCAGCACCTGCTCGGCTGGTCGCCGTCCGAGACCGACATGATCGAGCTCGAGCGGGAGCGGCAGATTCGGAGATAGGAACCGATTCATCGACAATCGGCAATCGGGGAATGGGCAATGGCAAAGACATCGGCAATCGACAATCCCGATTGGCAATTGAGCAAATCGGCAATCGATCGATTGGTAGATTTGGCAATTGGCAATCGAATCGGCAATTGTCGATTGCCGATGTTTTGCCATTGCCGATTCCCCGATGTCAATTGTCCATTCCATGAGCCCTTCACAGCGCCAGCGACGCAGCACGGATCGGACGGTGCGGCCGCCGGCGGTGGCGCCGCCGCGCCGGTCGTACGTCCTGGGCCTCCTCGTCGTGCTCGTCGCGGCAACGGGCTGGTGGCTGGCCGACTGGTATCTCCACGCCATTCCGACCCGTGACGATGCGCCGAGCTGGCATCCGAAAGGGCACTCGATCGTCTTCGTGTCCGAGCGGCGTGGCGTCGTCGACCTGTACGTGATTGACGATCAGGGGAAGAACGAGCGACGGTCACTGAGACGCCCGACGCCGAGGGGGCACCGGCATTCTCGCCGGATGGGGACACCATTGCCTTCGAACAGATGATCGGTGGCAATGCCGAGATCGCGCTCGTCAAGCCGGACGGGTCCAACCATCGCCGCCTGACCCGCCATCCCGCGCGCGATCTGGCGCCGGCCTGGTCGCCCGACGGCAAGATTGTGTTCCTGTCGGATCGGGACGCGCGGCCGCGATTCGAGGCGTACCGGATGAATGCGGACGGCTCTGGCGTCGAACGGTTGGCGGGGAAGAGCCCGTCGAGGGCGCGCCGCAGGTGTCGCCGGACGCCCGCCGTCTCGCCGTCCACATCGCCAATGACGTCCATCTCCTCGACCTGCCGTCGAAGGTGCTGTTTCGCTTGACGCACGATCCGGCCAACGGCCAGCAGCCCACCTGGTCGCCGGACGGGCGGCAGCTGGCGTTCGTCAGCTGGCGGAACGGCGCGCGCGAGCTGTTCACCATGAACGCCGACGGTACCGAGCAGCGGCGTGTGGTCGAGATGCCTCGCGGCCAGGCCGTCCGCCCGCGATGGTCGCCCACCGGGGATCGGTTGGTCTTCGTCCACTTTCCAGGCGCGATGCCCACCGAGGCCGAGGCCAGCCGGGCCGAAAAGTCGATTTACCTCGCCGAGCTCGGTACCGGAAAAATGATCCGCCTCAGTCGATGACCGGGACGTCAGCCGGCCCGAGGCGGTGGCTCGATCGTCTCCTGCATTTGCACGACACGCCGCGTCGCACGGCCGCCGCGTTCGCGCTCGGCGTCTTCTTCAGTTTCTCGCCGTTCATCGGTCTGCAGATCCTCTGCTCGATGACGCTCGCGTTTCTGTTGGGGCTGAACCGCGTCGCGGTGTTCGTCGGGCTCAATGCGAACCTTCCCTGGTTCGTTGTGCCGTGGTACGCGGGCGCCACGCTGGTGGCGGCGCGCGCACTCGGCGTGCCGCTGCCGGAGGATTTTCGCGCGGAGCTCGGCGCAGTTGTTCAGCTATCGCCTGGTATCGAGCGACTTCTGGGCGCACGCGGGCGCGCTGGTTCAGCCGTTTCTCGTGCCGTACCTGGTGGGCCCGACCGTCGGGGCCGCCGCGATCGCCACAATCGCGTACATCACGACCGCCGCCGTGCTCGCTCGCCGACATCGCCGCGCGAGTGGCCACGATAGAATGACGCCCGCTGAATGAGTCGACTTCTCGAAGCCACTTACCGCGTCGAGCAAACACATTTCTGGTTTCGCGGTCTCACCCGGTTCGTCCGGCCGCTCATCGAACAGGCCGTCGCCGGCCGCGATCGCCCCGAGATTCTGGACTGCGGCTGCGGCACCGGCGCCAACATGCGGATGTTAGGCGCCTACGGCCGCGTCACCGGCTTCGACATTACGTTCGCGGGCCCGATGTTTGCGCGAACCTATGCGCAGACACGGCTCGCACAGGCCAGCGTGACCGCGATTCCGCTCGCCAACGAGGCCTTCGATTTCGTCACCGCGTTCGATGTCTTGCAGTCATTGCACGACGACGAGGAAGCCCGCGCCCTGGCGGAGATGCGGCGCGTGCTCAAGCCCGGCGGGTATCTGATGATTAACACCGCCGCGCTGCCGTTCCTTCGCGGGCAGCATGCGGTGTTCGGGAGCGAGGTCCGCCGAACGACGCGGTCGCAGCTGCGCGCCCGGCTCGAGCGCTTTGACTTCACCATCGCGCGGCTGACGTATACCAACTTCAGCCTGCTGCCGTTCATGATCCCCGTGCGCCTCACGCAGCGGATCATCGGTCTCTCGACTCCTGAAGAGACCGGCGCCGACATCAGCGTCCCGCCGGCCGTCGTCAATCGTGCCCTGGAGGGCCTCGTCGCGGTCGAGTCGTTCGCGTTGCGCTACGTCAACATGCCGCTCGGCAGTTCACTGCTGGCCTTGGCCCGCAAGCGGTAGCGTCGGGCCCGTTGCGACCGCGCGACGAGAGCGAGCGGTAGCCCTTCGACAAGCTCAGGGCAGGCGAGCCGTGATGAGCGCGCGCGTGAGAGCCTTCAGCCAAGGCGCCCGGGGGTGGGGCCCCGGCCCACTAAGAGAAGTTGCGCCCCTCGCGCAACTAAGGAAGTACCGCCCGCAGCCACTTCGCGAGTTTGCGGAACGCGACGCCGCGATGCGCCACGGCGAGCTTGCGCGCGTCGTCTACCTCGCCGAACGTCGCCCCGTACGGCGGGTAAAAGAAGATCGGGTCGTACCCAAACCCGTGACTACCGCGCGGCTCCGGCCAGATCTCGCCCTCGACCGTGCCGACGCAGTCAAACGCCAAGGAGAGCGCTTCGTCGGCACTCGGCGCTGGGCACTGGGCATTGGTTTGGGTTCCTAGTGCCCAGTGCCGAGTGCCGAGTGCCTGCCGTCCTGTCACTGCCACGGCACTGACATACCGCGCCCTCCACGGCCGAGGGTGCGAGGCCAGTTCGCGGTACAGGTTCTCGAACTTGTCCGGGTAGGTGGCGCCTTGATACCGCGCGCTGCGTACCCCTGGGCGTCCATTGAGGGCGTCGATCTCGAGCCCTGAATCCTCGCCGACAGTCGGCAGTCCAAACGCGGCCGCGTAGTACTCGGCCTTCAGGCGCGCGTTCTCGGCAAAAGTCTCACCGGTCTCCTCGGGGTCTGGGACGGGCGACAGGTCGGTCAGGGTCAGAAGCCTGATCGGCAGGTCGGCGAGCAGCAGTCGGATTTCGCGGACCTTGCCGGGATTGGTGGTCGCGATGAGCAGGCGCACGTCGCGCACTATATAATCTGCCATTCGTTTTCAGAGGAGAGCACATGCTTCGCAATCGCACGTTCATGACGTGGGTCCTCGGTCTCGCCGGCGCCGTCACGTTCGTGGTTGGCGCGTCGGTCACCGAAGTCGTGCGTGCGAAGCAAGACCCGCCGCCGCAGCAACAACAGGAGCCGCCGGCCGAGCCCGGCCGCGGCGGTCGCGGCGCGCAGGCTGCGGCGCCGCGTCCGTACGCGCAGGTCATCACGAGCGCGCGCAAGACCGACGACGGCGTCTTCAAGGTGCACCGTGGTCGGACGACACGCTCTGTACTTCGAGATTCCCAAGGGCGAGCTGGACAAGGATTTCGTCTGGAACGTCTCGATCAAGAAGACGACCATCGGCGCCGGATTCGGCGGCCAGAACGTGAGCAGCCGCGTCGTGCGCTGGATGAAGCGCGGCGATCGGATCCTGCTCCAGGGCGTGGACTACAGCATCACGTCGACCGCTGACGACGTCGTGGCGCAAGCGGTGGCGGACGCCAACTATCCGGCGATCATCCGCACGCTGCCGGTCGCGGCCTACGGGCCCAACGGCGACGCGGTCGTCGATGTGACCGCCGCTCGTGATGGAGCAGGGCGGTGGTGGCGGAGCCGGCGGAGGCGGCGGCGGCGTGCCGGAGTTTTCCGTCGCGAGCGCCATCGGCGGCCGCGGCACGGATGCCGACCCGCTCGTTCCTGGAACGCGCGGTGTCGTTCCCGGAGAACATCAACATCGAAGCGACGCTGACGTTCACGAGCGGCGCCGGTGCGCGCCGGCGGCGGTGGGGGCGGCGGGCGCGGCGGCGGCGGCGCCGGCATGCGCGGTCCGAGCGGCACGGTCCTCGTGCACCACAGCCTGATGAAGCTGCCCGAGAAGGCGATGATGGCGCGCCACTTCGACGAGCGCGTCGGCTTCGACACCGACGGCCTCGTCGATTTCGGCACCGACGAGCATCGCTCGGTGCGCGAGCGCATCATCAGCCGGTTCCGCCTCGAGAAGAAGGATCCGAACGCGGCGGTGTCCGAGCCGGTCAAGCCGATCGTGTTCTACGTCGATCCCGGCACGCCGGCAAAGTGGGTGCCGCTACGTGAAGGAAGGGATCGAGTCGTGGCAGCCAGCGTTCGAGGCGGCGGGATTCAAGGGCGCGATCGTGGCCCGGGAGGCGCCGACGAACGATCCCGAGTGGAGCGCCGAAGATGCGCGCTACTCCGTCGTGCACTGGGTGCCCGACGGCCAACGAAGCGCAGACGTTCATCAAAGATCCGCGGAGCGGCGAGATTCTGTCGGCCGGCATCGACGTGTACCCGAGCGTGCAGAGCTTCGGGCCGATTGCGTATTTCGTCCAGGTGGCGCCGCTCGACAAACGCGTCCAGCAGCTGCCCCTGCCCGACGACGTGCTGCGGCGCGCTCGTGCGATTCCAGGTGGCGCACCAAATCGGCCATGCGCTCGGCTTGCCGCACAACCTCAAGGCCAGTTCGCTCTACACCATCGCGCAGGTCCGCGATCCGAAGTGGGTCAAGGAGAACGGATTCGTTCCGTCGATCATGGACGACGCGCGGTTCAACTACGTCGCGCAGCCGGAGGACGGCATCGACCCGGCCGATCTGATTCCGAAGCTCGGTCCGTACGACAAGTTCGCGGTGACGTGGGGCTACAAGCCGGTGCCGGGCGCGACGGCGCGCGAGGCGGAACGCCGCACGCTCGATCAGTGGGCGCGCGAGCAGGACGCCACGCCGTATCTGCGATTCTCGACCGAAGGGGCGGCCGCGAGCGATCCGGGCGAGAACGCCGAAGCCGTCGGCGACGCCGACGCGGTGGCCGCGACGACGCTCGGGTTGAAGAACCTCGCGAAAGTCTCCGACCTCATGTTCAAGGCGACGAGCGGCAAGGTCGGCGATCCGTGGGACGACCTCGAGAGCGTCTACGGCCGGATGGTCACGCAGTGGAGCAACGAGATGAGCCACGTCGTGAAGGTCGTCGGCGGTCTCGAGTCGCAGCAGATGCACATCGGCCAGCAGGGCATGCGCTTCAAGACGGTGCCCAAGGCCAAGCAGGTCGAGGCGGTGCAGTTCCTCGTGAGCAACGCGTTCACCGTGCCGCCGTTCATGGTCCGGACCGACGTGCTGCGCCGCATTCAACCGATCGGCGCGGTCGATCGCGTGCGCACGGCGCAGGCCGCCGTGCTCACGAGCCTGCTGCAGAATCAGCGGATCGATCGGATGACGGAGCAGTTGACGATTGACGGGCCGACGATCGCGTATTCGCCGCTGCAGTTCCTGGCCGACGTGCGCGCCGGCGTGTGGTCTGAAGCGGCGAAGCCCGGGACGGCGGTCACCATCTATCGCCGCAATCTGCAGCGCGCCTATCTCGAGACCATGGATCAGAAGATCAACGGGACGCCGGCCGCGAGCGCCGAGATCCGGATGCTGGTGAAGGGCGAGCTGAACGCGTTGAGCCGGCAGCTCCAGACGGCGATCGCGGCGCCCGGCATCGACGAGAACACGCGCCGGCATTTCGCCGACGCGCGCGAAGAGATTGCGACCATTCTCGACCCGAAGGTGCCGCGGCCGGAGCCGGCGGCGGGCGCCGCGCCGGCGCTGGGTCGTGGACGCGGCGGGTTGCGCTAGGACATCGGGAGGCTTCGCACATGCGACAGAGAAACACGGTGACGTGGTTGGTCGCGCTCGTGAGCGCGGCCGCATTTCATCGCCGGCTCGTCAGCGCTCGCCCCATTGCAGGCCGTCTCCGGCTCGGCGACCGGCGAGGCCGCTCAAGGCCGCGGCGCCGGCGCCGGTCAGGGCCGGGGCGGCTCAGACCCCCCGGCCATACGCCGAAGTCATCACCAGCGGCGGCCAAGACCGACGACGGCATCTTCAAGGTCCATCGCATCTCGGAAGGCAACCGCGACACGCTCTTCTACGAGATCCCGAAGGCCGAGATGGACAAGGACTTCCTCTGGAACACGCAGATCAAGAAGACGACGATCGGCGCCGGCTACGGCGGTCAGAACGTCGGCAGCCGCGTCGTCCGCTGGGTCCTGAAGGGCGACAACGTGCTGCTGCAGGACATGGACTACACGCTGGTGGCGGATCCCAGCAATCCGCTCAAGGACGAGGCGAATCTGCCCGCGATCATCCGGACGTTTCCGGTCGAGGCCGTATGCGCCCAATGGCGATCCGGTCATCAACGTCACCGCGCTCTTCACGAGCGACGTGCCGGAGTTCTCGGCGCGCGGCGCCGTCGGCGGCCGTGGCATGGACGCGACGCCGGACGTTCCTCGAGAAGGCCGTGTCGTTCCCCGAGAACGTCAACGTTGAGGCCACCGTCGACCTACACCACGACGCCGCGAACCGGGCGCGGCGGCGGCGGATGCCGGCGGCAGGGCGCGGCCGCGGCGCGCGCGGTCCGAGCGCCACGATCCTCGTGCACCACAGCATGATCAAGCTGCCCGAGAAGCCGATGATGGCGCGCCTGTTCGACGAGCGCGTCGGCTACTTCACGCAGGGCCTGACCGACTACGGCACCGGCGAGCAGCAGCAGATGCAGAAGCGCTTCATCACGCGCTACCGGCTGGAGAAGAAGGATCCGAACGCGGCGATCTCCGAGCCGGTCAAGCCGATCATGTACTACGTCGATCCGGCGACGCCGAAGAAGTGGGTGCCGTGCGTCAAGGACGGGCATCGTGGACTGGCAGCCGGCGTTCGAGATGGCCGGCTTCAAGAATGGCATCGTCGCAAAGGATGCGCCGAGCAAGGCGGAGGATCCGGACTGGAGCATCGAGGACATGCGCTACTCCGTCATCGACTACCTGCCGTCGACGACCGAGAACGCCGTCGGTCCGCACATCCACGATCCGCGCAGCGGCGAGATCCTCAACGCGGACGTGCAGTACTACCACAACGTCATGAACCTGGCGAAAAACTGGTACTTCGTCCAGGCCAGCCCGAACGATCCGCGCGCGCAGCAGCTGCCGCTGCCCGAAGATCTGATGGGCAAGCTCGTCCGGTACGTCGTCGCGCACGAGGTCGGCCACACGCTCGGCTTCCAGCACAACATGAAGGCCAGCTCGACCTACACGATCGAGCAGGTTCGCGATCCGAAATGGGTGAAGGAGAACGGCCACACGCCGACACTGATGGACTACTCGCGCTTCAACTACGTCGCGCAGCCCGAGGACAAGATCGATCCGATCGATTTGATCCCGAAGATCGGGCCTGTACGACAAGTGGGCGACGATGTGGGGCTACAGGCCGATTCCAGGCGCGAAGACGCCGGAGGAGGAAAAGCCCACCCTCGACAAGTGGGCGCGCGAGCAGGACACGAAGCCCTACCTGCGGTTCTCGACCGAGGGCAGGGCCGGCACGGACCCGGGCGACAAGACGGAGGCCGTCGGCGATGCCGACGCCGTGACGGCGACGACGCTGGGCATCCGGAACCTGTCGAAGGTGTCCGAGATGCTGATGAAGGCCACCAACTACAAGGTCGGCGAGCCGTGGGACGAGCTCGAAGAGGTCTACGGCCGCATGGTCGGACAGTGGACCACCGAGATGGGCCACGTCGTGCGGATCATCGGCGGCATCGACTCGCAGCAGAAGCACATCGGTCAGGACGGGCCCGGTTCGTCACGGTGGCGAGGTCGCGGCAGGCCGAGGCGCTGAAGTTTCTGATCGCCAACGCGTTCACGACGCCGCCGTTCATGATCCGGCCCGACATCCTGCGGAAGATTCAGCCGACGGGCATCATCGATCGCGTGCGTACGGCACACGCCGGCATCATGGGGCAGTTGCTGCAGGCGCAGCGACTCGACCGGATGGCGGAGCAAATCGCGCTCGACGGCGACAAGGTCGCGTATCCGCCGTTGCAGTTCCTGATGGACCTCCGTGCCGGCGTCTGGTCGGAGCTGGCCACGCCGGCCACGGCGATCGATATCTATCGACGCAACCTGCAGCGCGCGTACCTCGACAACATGGACGGACGTCTGAACGGTTCGAACGGGAGCAGCGAAGTGCGCGCGCTGGTGCGCGGCGAGCTGCTGGCGCTCGACCGCCAGCTCCAGCCCGCGATGCCCGGCGCGACCGACGAGCTCACGCGCCGGCATCTCCAGGACTGCCGCGATCAAATCGCCGAGTCGCTCGACCGGCTCGTGCCGCGGCCGGCGGCTCCGGCGGGAGGCGCGTTCGGACGAGGGCGCGGCGGGGCGCGCTAGCGCGCGCGCCGCCGGAGTGAAAGGCACTTGAAGTCCGGAGTGGAAAGGCGCTTGAGGTCCGGGAGTGAAGGTGCGCTTGAAGTCCGGCGTGAAAGCGCGGGAAGTCCAACGACAACGGGCTCGAACCAGTTGGTTCGAGCCCGTTCTGTTTCGGGCCTGCAGGTGCGGTGCCGCTCTCGGTGCGCAGCCTGGACCTCAAGCGCACTTCACTCCGGACTACCCGCGCTTTCCACTCCGGACTTCGAGTGCAGTTCACTCCGGACTTCGAGTGCTTTTCACCCCGGACCTCAAGCGTCTTCCACGCCCGGACCTCGAGTGCTTCTCGGACCTCAGTGCACTTGTCTAGGATCCTGCCGACGATTTCCCGCTGCTTCTCGACGAGCAACTTGATCCCCGCGTCGGCGAGGCCGAGCAGCGTCGTCGAGCGCGGCGCGGTCGAACGGGCGGCTCTCCGCCGTGCCCTGCACTTCGATGAAGCGACCGCCGGCGGTCTTGACGACGTTCATGTCGACTTCGGCTCTCGAGTCCTCGTCGTAGGCCAGGTCGAGCAGCGGCGCGCCGGCGACGACGCCGACGCTCGTGGCCGCCACGTAGTCGGTCACCGGCACGCGAGGCAGGGTGCCGTGCTCCCGAAGGCGCTCGAGCGCCAGGACCAGCGCCACGAAGCCGCCGGTGATCGCCGCCGTGCGGGTGCCGCCGTCGGCTTGAATCACGTCGCAATCGATCCAGACCGTCCGTTCGCCGAGCTCGGCCATCGAGGTGACCGAGCGCAGCGACCGGCCGATCAGCCGCTGGATCTCCTGCGTCCGGCCGCCGACCTTGCCGGCCGTGGCTTCGCGTTGCGTCCGCGTCGACGTCGCGCGCGGCAGCATGCCGTACTCGGCCGTGACCCAGCCTTTGCCGGTGTCGCGCAGGAACGGCGGGACCCGCTCCTCGATCGAGGCCGTGCAGATCACTTTCGTCCGGCCGACTTCGATCAGCACGGAGCCTTCGGCGTGCATGGTGAAGTCCGGCGTCAGTCGTACAGGCCGGACCATGTCCGGCGCCCGTCCGTCGAGTCGAGCCATGTCTTATTGTCCTTTCGGACCCACTTCTGGGCCTGGCCGAGAGGTTGCCGCAGATCGACATGGCCGGCCAGCGTGTCGACTTCCTTGCCATCGACCAGAATCTGCACCGTCGTTGACGTCGGCGAGATTCGACGTGAGCGCATTGACGATGGCGAAGACCGCCAGCGCCTCGTCGAGCGACCCGCCGGTGTGCGCGGACGCTCGCCTCGGAACTGAGATCGACGTACGCGTCGCCGCGCGCCGGCGAGAAACACCGCGCGCACTTTGGTGCCGGGCGCGATCGCCGAGGTGTAGCCGGTGGGCGCCGCGGCCACCTGCGCCTCGACGATGTTGCGCGCCTGTTCGGCCGGCGTCGCGCCGTAGAGCACCTCACGCCGCACCGGAATCAGCTCGGCGCCGTCGTCGGCGACATAGAAGAGGGTCGCCTGGATCGCGCCGGCCCTCGGCGGTGGTCGCCGCGCCCGTGGCCGTGCCTGGCACCTGCGGCCGTGTCAGCGCCGACGGCAGGATCGCGAAGACCAGCCCGACGCCAAGCGCCAGGAGGAGCGCGCCGCCGCCGATGGCGTACCACCACGTACCGGCGTGAAATCGGCTTCGGCGCCGCCGGTTCCGGCGGCGGCGTGGGACGCTCTGATTCGCTCATCGGTGTTCCCGCCCCGCGCTGAGGTCCGGGATGCCGCGCCGGACTTCGCTGACGGTGATGACGATGGCATCGACGATCGCGCCCGTGAGCTCACCGCTCGTCAACGCTTTTTCGTCGGCCGCATTGGACAGGAAACCGACTTCGAGCATGATCGCGGGCATGTTGGCGCCGACGAGCACCCGCAGCGGCGCCTGACCAGCCGGCCGGCCGAACAGCGGGACGTTCCGTTCGCGCAGGTGGTCGCACGAGAATCGCCGCGAGCGCGCTGGAGCGGGCGGCGAACGGCAGCTGCGCGAGATTCCACGCCACCGGTTCGATGTTCCGCATCGCCCCGCCAAGCACGGGCACCGACGTCCGCCGGGGATCACCGGCCTCCGCGGCGGCCGGGTAATCGCTCGAGGCTCAGCGAAAGCACTTGCGCGCCGCGCACCGCTGGACGGACGGACGCGTTGGCGTGCAAGCTGACGAACAGGTCCGCCTTGTTGTTGTTCGCGAGCGCCGTGCGGCGGTCGAGCGGGACGTCCTCGTCGCTGTCTCGCGTGAGGAGGACGCGCAGGCCGAGGCGGCCTTCGATGGTCGCCTTCACTCGTCGCGCAAGCTGCAGCGTGTAGTCTTTTTCCTTGGTCCCGCCCGATCCTGTCGATCCGACATCGGCGCCGCCATGGCCGGGATCGATGACGACGGTCCGGATCGTCCCCGGCGACAAGTCAATCGTCGGTGCCGCCGGCGGGCCCGCCACGGCGCCTGGCGTCGCCGGCGGTGGTGGGGGCGGAGGGGGCGGTGGCGGCGGCGGTGCGGCGGACAGATCGATGGTGAGCGGCGTGCCGTCGCGGTCGTCCTCGGCGCGGAACTCCGCCGCCGACGGTCCCAGCGTCAGCGAAAGCGTCGTGCCGTCGATCCGCGCAGCCGGTCACGTATTCAGGCACCTGCGCGGCCACGGCACCGGCGTCGATTGCGGTGGCGTCGAATCGGACCAGCAGACGGTTGCCCTCGCGCGTGACTTTGTGCGGCGCCGGCGGATCGATGTCGACAATGACGCGTCCGCCGTTCGGTGTTCGCTCGGCGCGGACGCTCACCTGGGGCACCCGGACGTCGCCGATCAGAATCAGTCGCGAGGCGCGGCGGATGAGAATCCGCTGGCCGGTGGCCGGACCGAGGGCGAGCGGGACGAAATCGACCGGCACCGTCCAGACATTCCGCTCTCGCGTGACCGGCCCGGACAATTGCACGACGCGGCCGGCGGCCTGGACGAACGACTGGCCGGGCACCGCGAGGATGCGCTGGCCGCGCGTTTCGATCATGAGGCCGCCGGCGAGCGTGTCCTCGGTGACACGCAGGCCGAACAGGCTCGCGAGCTGATCGAGCGGCACCATGTCGACGCCGTTCGCGGTCCGGAAGGGCAGCGTCCGCCGCGCTTCGGTCGAGATGAGGGTGTAGGCCGCCTGGCGTCCCTGCGGGGTGGCGCGCGCGACCAGGAGCAATCCGATCGTCAGTCCGGCCAGGACGAGGACCGACAGCGACGACGAGACGCGCACGCGCGAAAGAGCCAAGCAAGCCATGATAATTGATGTCTCATGGCCTCAGCCGGCTACTCGGGCACACCGTTGGTCAAGAAACTGGGGATCGCGCCTGAGACCACGGTCGCACTCCTCGGCGCGCCGCGCGGGTTCCGCGAGGAACTGGTCGATCTGCCGGCCTCGGTCCGGCTGTCGACGCGGCTGGCGGGCGCGCCAGCGCTCGTGATCTGGTTCGTGTCGTCGCGCCGCGAGTTGGAGGGACGCATGGGCGCGGTCGCCGCCGAGATGGGGCCGGGTCTGTGGGTGTCGTGGCCGAAGAAGGCGTCCGGCGTGAAGACCGACATCAACGAGGACATCATCCGCGCCGCCGGCCTTGCGCACGGGTTGGTGGACTACAAGGTCTGCGCGGTCAACCAGGTCTGGTCCGGGCTCAAGTTCGCGCGGCGAAAGACGCCCGGCACGTCTACGATAGCCGCTGGATCATCCAGAACACTCCGGCGAGGCCAATCAACGCGGACGCGGGTCGCACGATCAATCGGCGGTAGTCACTCGCCGTCAGCCGCAACGCGCGCACCACGATGGACGCCAACAGAATCACGGCCACCTGCCCGATTTCTACGCCGAGATTGAATCCGACCAGCGTCGTGGCGAGGTTCGTCGCTGGCAGTGTCCAATGACGTCAGCACGCCCGCAAAACCCAATCCGTGCAGCAGACCGAATGCGAAGACGAGCAGCAGGCGCCAGGAATGCAGCCGCGAGGTCAGCGAGGTTTTCGAACGCGACGTACGCGATCGACAGCGCGATCAGCGGTTCAACAATCGCGGCCGGCAGGGACACCACACCGAACAGCGCCAGGCCAAGCGTCACCGAATGCGCCAGCGTGAAGGCGCTGACCTGCAGCAGGAGCGTGCGAGTGTTCGTGGCGAGCAGGAACAGTCCAAGGACGAAAAGGATGTGATCCAGCCCATGCGGCAGGATGTGCGTGAAGCCCAGGCCGACCAGTTGCCAGAAGGGGACGCCCTGCGCCCGCGTGTCGACTGGAGCGAGGGCGTGCACGCGTGCTGAGATCTGCGCCGTTGAGCCATTCGAACGCTTCGAGCGGCGCCGATCCGTCGCCGCGGTCACGCCGAACGGCGAAGACGTACGAACCGTAGACAAACCGCGCGCGCCACTGGAGCCCGGAGGCGCCGGATGGCAGCCGGCCGCCCAACCGGATCGTGACTCGACCCGGGCCGATCGGCGGCGCCCGTGATCGCGGTGAGCGTCAACGGCAGCGGCTTGCCGTCAACGTTCAACTCGAGCTGATCGAGCAGCGTCGATTGGAGCGTCAGGATGCGCCCTTCGCGCGCGGCCTCCGACAACGCCGGATCCGGCGTCTTGCCTGCAAGGGCCTCGAGCTTGAGCACGAGCGGATCGCGCGCAGTGGCCAGCGTGATTTCGAGCGTGCCGCTGCGGTCGAGCGTGACCACGACTTCGGTGTCGGCGGCGGGGTGGGCCGAGACGTCAGCCAAGGCGACAGCAGACGAACACCACGCACGCCAGCCGGCGGAGACGAGGCGGCGGCTCATCGCGCGATCCTCGTCGTGACCGCGCCAGGAGGGGCCGGCTGCGTGCTCTTCGTGCCGGCGGCCGCGGCGATGAGCCGCGCGTGGTCGCGAATGGCCGCGTCGCGCGTGCCCGTGCGGAGCGCCTGCGCCGACGCCGCGCGCGCCTTCGACAGGTCGCCGGCCTTGAACGCCGTCCACGCGACGGCGTCGGCGGTGAAGATGTCCAGCCGATCCGCTGCCGCGGCTTCGGCGATCTGCAGCGCCTCGGTGAGCTTCCACCCGCGGTCGGCCAGGAACACGGCGAGTCGCGCCGGCTCTGGCGCATCGGATCGCCAGGCGGCCTCGGCCAGGCGGTACTGACGATCGGCCTCGCGTGTGCGTCCGAGCTTCGCCAGGAGATCGCCGGAGAACGCGAGTTCCGCAGGCGTGGGCGCCGTCCCGAGCCGCGCGGTCACGATCGCCAGCGCGTCTTCGGTGCGGCCTTGGCGATCGGCGACGCGGGCCTGCCCATCCAACGCGAACGGGTGATCCGGAAACACGTGAAGCGCGTGCGCGTAGGCTCGCGCGGCGTCCGTCAGACGACCGAGGGCGAGATGGAGCGATCCGATCTGCGCGTGATGCCAGGCGACGGCTTCCTCATCGGTTGGGCTGGTGGCCTCGAGCGCCATCGTCATCAGCTCGAGCGCGCCCGGCAGGTCGCCTTGCAGTTCACGCGCGTATGACGCGCGTGCGTACGCCGCGGCGTCGGGACGCACGTGCGAGCATCCGGTCGAAGGCGGCGAACGCGCGGTCGTAATCGCCGAGCTCGAGGGACGCATCGCCGATCACGCCGTAGGACCACGCGTCGTCCGGGCGCACCTGCTGGCAGCGCTCGGCCGTGCGGATGGCGTCGCGGAAACGGTGCTGCGACAGATACACCGCGGCGAGCTGGCGGCGCGCCTGATAGTGCTCGGGATCGCGCGCGAGGGTTTGCGTGAGCGCGGCTTCGGCGCGCACGGCGAGTCCCGCGTTGCCGGAGACGCGCGTCAGTCGCAGCAGCGCGTCCGCCAGCGTGACCGCCGCCGACGCGTCGCCTGGCTGCGACGCCAGGCGCGCGTCCATCGCGGCGACCGTCTTCGTGAGGTCGCTCCGGCTGGTGCCAGCCGCCCTCGGCGACCCGAGCGCCGGGACCGCGACTTCCCGTCGCGGCGGCGGCTGGCTGGCGCAGGACCATGCGCCGGCCAGGAGCAGCCATGACGTCATCAGGACGGCGCGCTTCCCGTATCGACCGGCCGAGCGGCGAATCGTGATGAACGTCATGGCGAACCCCTCCTAGAACCGGACGTTCAGTCCGGCCGAGTACCGCCAGAATCCGAACTTCGAGAAGTCGATGCCGAACGAATTCGTGCCGGCGTCGTCATCCTTCAGCCCGCGGAAGTAGCGCACGTCGATCCGGAGGCCGACCTGGCCCGTACCGAACGTCGCGCCACCCCCGAGATTCCAGCCGAACACGTTCTTCTCGACGACCTCGAGCTCGCCGGCTTCGGCAAGCGACGGCCTGAGCAGCCCGAGGCCACCCGAGATGAACGGCGTGCCTTCGCTCAGCCCTCGCCATGTGGCGACGGCGTTCCCCATGAACGTCACCATCGATCGCCGGCTCAGGAAGCCGTTCTGCTCGAAGAATTGCGGCGCCCACATGACGTCGGCTTCGGCGCCGAACCAGCTCTTGCTCATCCAGCCTCCGGCCACGCCGACGGCCGGGCTCGAATGGGTCGCATCGCCGCCCGTCGTCGAGGCCACGAAGGGCGTGAGGAACCAGGCGCGCGGTTCGGACTGAGCCGACGCAGCGGCCGGCAGCAGTAACAGGGCGCCTAGAACGACGCCGCCAATTCTCGCAGTCATGTCAGGTCTCTCCTTTACTTGTTGCCGGCATGCGGCGCCGCGACGAACGGAAACACCGTCAGGAACGGTTTGTCGTTGGCCGGTACGCCGTCGCCGAGTTGGGCGTTGATGCCCGTGTTGAACGCGGGGGTGAGCGGCGTCGCGCCGGCGACCGCGCGCAGCGCGATATCCACCACGTCGTCGCCCAACCGGCGGCCGTTGGGGAACCCGGCGACATCGCCACCGAGCACGCCGAAGCGATTCGGGTTCGGCACCGGCGCGATCGCGACGTTCAACCGCAGCATCTCGGACGGCGTCACGTTGGCGGGCTGGTTCAGTCCCGGAATGCCGGTGAGGAAAATCGTCACCAGATCGTTGCGCGGCGCCGGCGGCGACTGGATGCCGAAGAGCGCCGACAGCAGCTTGGGCACTTCAGGATCGGTCACGAAGCCGAGCGCAGCGCCGTCACCGGTCGGGTGCAGGGAATTGAACACGTCCTTCACGCCGCGCGGAATGACCACCTCGTTGACCAGTGGCTGTCCGAGCCGCGAGACCTGGACGTAACGCTCGTTGTGCTTCTCCTGACCGCCGCCGCGCGTGGTGACCGAGGGGCGGCTGGCCGTGGACCAGACGCCGACGACCGCATTCGCGATCCGAGCTCGACGACGGCCGCGTGCCGTTTGCGGTGATCGACGAAATCGGCACTTCGATGGCGATCGTGTGCACGTTGAAGCCGGCGAGCGAGTCCGAGTTGTCGTTGTCCGCGGGCGGCACGGCGAGCAGGTCGAACACGTTCAGATCGACGAAGAACGGATCGTCGCGCTGCCCGGCGAAGACCTGCGTGCCATTCGGGAGCTGCCGCACGGCGGCCTGTGCCAGCGCGTCGTAGTTGGGCGTCGATCGGAAGCCGACGTTGACCGGCGGCGTCGGCAGGTTCTCAGCGAGCACCGTGCCCCGGCCGATCCGGCGGCCGTCGTAACGCGTCACCGTGTAGAACTGCCGCACGTTGAAGTTCGGCGAGTCCAGCGAGGTGATCGGGCCCGTGTTGTAGAGGAACGTGTTGGGGTTGCGAACCTCGGTGCGGAACCTGAACTCGAAGACGACGTCCTCGACGGCGTCGCCGTCGTTGTCGATGTTGATGTCGTAGAGCACGTTGTCGTCGAACTTGAAGAAGTTCGGGCCGCCATACGGCGCTTCGAGCGGAATGAAGTTGGCGACGAGCGTGACCCGATCGGTGTTGTTCGGGCTCACGAACGCGTACACGTCAGTGTTGTCAGCCAGCGGATCCTGACTGATGAGCGGCGCCTCGCGATGGCTCGACGCCCGGGTGTAGCCGAAACCGAACGCCCCCACCGCGACCACCGCGGTCAAGGACAGCAACCATTTCTTCATGAGCAGACTCCTTCTGGAACGACGGGGAACCGTCGCGAGCGCATCGCGCCCGCCAGTGGTTGCTACGGGGGGGACGGAGATCTGGATTTGCTGGGTGCTGGGTGCTGGGTGCTAGGTGCTGGGTG
>CAVQFD010000005.1:0-947490 GCA_963711795.1 uncultured Acidobacteriota bacterium
CCGGACGCACATCGACTGTCTGAAGATCGTGCCATCCCATCTCGATGCGTTGCTCGCCTCGGCACATCCCGAGCAGATCCTGTTGTGCGGGCGGCTCGTGATGGGCGGCGAAGCGTCGAGCTGGCGCCTGGTCGAGAAGATCAAGACGCTCGCACCCCGGTGTGCGATCTTCAATCACTACGGTCCAACCGAAACCACAGTTGGCGTGGCGGCCTATCCGTTCATTGATGGCCGGCACATCGATCGCAGCGCGACGCTCCCAATCGGGTGTCCGCTCGCGGGCTCTCAGAACTACGTCCTCGCGTCGGGCGGCTGGGCCCCAGCCGATCGGCGTGGCGGGAGAGCTTCACATCGGTGGAGCGGCGTCGCGCGCGGCTACTTGAACCGCCCTGCCAGACGGCAGATCGCTTCGTTCCCGACCCGTTTGGCGATGAGCGGGCAGCGTCTATATCGGACCGGCGACCGGCACGCGATCTCCCGGACGGCAGCGTCGAGTTCCGCGGTCGCGCCGACCATCAGGTCAAGATCCGCGGGTACCGCGTGGAGACGGGCGAGGTCGAGGCCGTCTCGGCCAGCACCCGGCCGTTCGGGAGGTCCTGGTTGTCGCCCGTGACGACGATCCTGGCGGACCCGGCTGGTCGCGTACGTCGTCGGCCACTCCAGGTTCGGCCTGTCTGCGCACGAGCTGCTGAATTTTGCCCGCGAGCGGCTGCCCGACTACATGGTCCCGGCCGTGGTCATGCCGATCGCGTCGATGCCCCTGACGAAGAACGGGAAGATCGATCGGGATGCCCTGCCGCACCCCGAGGAGGCCGACCGTCTGCGCGAGAAGGTCGCACCTCGAACCGAGACGGAGTCGAGGCTCTCGGCGATCTGGAGCGAGCTGCTCGGCAATGAGGACATGGGCGTTCGCGACGACTTCTTCGATCTCGGTGGGCACTCGCTCTCGGCGATGCGACTGGTCGCGCGGATCCGGCAGAGCTTCGATGTGGAGCTGCCGCTTCTCAGCATTTTCGAGGCGCGGACGATCGAGGGCCTTGCCGAACGGATCTCCACGGCCCCGGGCACCGCGTCGAAAGTCGGCATACCGCCGATCGTGCCGCGGAAAACGAGCGGCGGTGATTCCGGCGTCGTTCTCGCAGGAACGGCTCTGGCTCTTCGATCAGCAGTATCCGCGGAGCAGCGCCTACAACATCCCGGCGGCCGTGCGCATCACCGGCGCGCTCGACGTTCCTGCGCTGGAGCAGACGATCCACGGGGTGGTCGATCGTCACGAAGTGCTGCGGACGACATTCGAAGCCGTGGATGGGCGGCCGACGCAAGTGATCGCCCGTCGCGGCCGATGAGGATGGCCTATGTCGATCTGCGCGGCCTGCCGCGAGAAGCCGCTGGAGGCGCAGCTGGCAGGCAATGATTCGCGCTGGACGCCCTGCGTCCGTTCGACCTGTCGAGCGGCCCGGTCTGGCGTGCCACCCTCGTGCAGCTCGGATACGAGGAACACGTCATCCTCTGGAATCAGCACCACATCTCGAGTGACGGCTGGTCCGCGGGGCTGTTCGCGCGTGAGCTCTCGGAGCTGTATTCGTCTTTTGCCGGTGGCGCGCCGTCGGTCCTGGCGCCCCTGCCGATCCAGTACGCGGACTTCAGCCAATGGCAGAGGCGCTGGCTGGACGGGGAAGGGAAGGAAGGGCACGCGGCCTACTGGAAGGCGCGCCTGGAGGGTGCGCCCGCCTCGCTGGAGCTATCGACCGATCGGCCGCGGCCAGCCGTGCAGAGTTTCCGGGGCGGAGTGGAGTCGGTGGTGTTGGCTCCCGAACTCTCGGGGGCGCTGACGGCGTTGGGCAGGCGGGAGGGGGCGACGATGTACATGACCCTCCTGAGCGCCTTGAATGCATTGCTCTACCTGCACACCGGGCAGGCGGACATCGTCGTGGGATCGCCCACGGCGGGTCGAAGCCAGGGCGAGACAGAGGACCTGATCGGTTTCTTCCTGAACACGCTCGCGATGCGCACGACGGTGAAGGGCGACGTAAGCTTCCGTGACCTCCTTCAGCAGGTCCGAGCCGGGGTGCTCGGCGCGTTTGCCCACCAGGAGCTTCCGTTCGAGCGAATCGTCGAGGAGCTACAGATCGAGCGTGACAAGAGCCGGCCGGTGCTCTATCAGGTCATGTTCAACCACCAGAGGGCATCGGAGACGCGGCTCGCCTTCGGCGACCTGCGGCTCGACGCCGATCGGCTGGGGCTGAAGCGACCTCGAAGTTCGACCTCACCTTGTATGCGCTGGAGGGCGTCGAGCAGATGGCTCTCCGGATGGCCTACAACTCCGACATCTTCGACGCGCGCGACGGTAGCCGCGCTGCTCGCCCGTTTCGTCGTGCTGCTGCAGGCGATCGTCGAGGATCCCGATCGCAAGGTGGCGAGCCTGCCGCTTCTGAAGAGGACGAGCGGGTTTCCCGTCATGCCCCGGGCCTGCCGCTCGCGCCTCTTCCGGCGTTCGTCGCTTCGAGCGGGCCGACATTGAATCGACAATCCACGAGCGATTCGAGAAGCAGGTCGGGCCTACCCTGATCACATCGCCGTGAAGACCAGGCGACACGAATGGACCTACAGGCGGCTCGATGACGAGGCCACGAAAGTGGCCGCGAGGATTCAGGCGCTCGTGGGGAGCCGGAGACGCGGGTCGGCTTGCTGTTCGAGAGCGACGCGCCGTTGCTGGCCGGCATCCTGGGCACGCTCAAGGCAGGCCAGACCTACGTGCCCCTCGATCCGTCGAATCCGCGGGACCGGCTGGCCTACATGCTGAAGCATTCGGAGGCTGCAGTTCTGCTCACAGACGAGGCGAACTTTCGCTGGCGCGCCAGCTTGCCGGCGACTCGGTCGAAGTCCTCAGTGTCGACGCCGCGGGCGCCGTCAAGGAGACGTTCCAACGCGGTCGCCGGCGGTCGCCCGACGCTATTGCCTACATCCTTATACGTCCGGCTCGACGGGAGTGCCCAAAGGCGTTGTCCAGAGTCACCGCAACGTTCTGCACTTCATGCGGGTGTACACGAACAACCTCCGGCTTCACCCGGCGATCGGCTCTCGCTACTGTCGTCGTACGGTTTCGACGGCGCCGTCATGGACATCTTCGGCGCGCTCTTGAACGGCGCGACGCTCGTGCCCGCGCGGCTCATGGACGACGGCCTGGACGGGGCGCTGAAGCGGATCGCCGACGAGCGCGTGACCGTTTTCCACTCCACTCCGACCGTCTTCAGGCAGCTCTTCGGCGGCAGGGCTTCCAACGGCGCGCTCGAACACATTCGGGTCGTCGTCCTCGGAGGGGAGGAGGCGCTCACGAGCGATCTCGAGCTGTTCAAGCTCCGCTTTCCTCGGGATGCGATGTTCGTGAACGGGCTCGGTCCGTCGGAGTCGACGGTGACCCTGCAGCACTTCATGCACCACGACTCGATCAACACGCGTACCTCACTTCCCGTCGGCTTGCCTGTGGCGGAGACCGAGGTCGTGCTTCTCGACGCCGGCGGCGGCACGACCGACGTATACGGGGAGATCGCCATTCAGAGTCCGCACGTGGCGCTCGGCTACTGGCGCGACGAGGAGAAGACGGCGCGGCGTTCAGAGCGGCGCCGGACAAGGCCGGACGCCGCATGTATCGGACGGGGGACATGGGCCGCCGGCTGCCCGACGGCTCGATCGAGTTCGTGGGCCGCAGGGACTCCCAGGTCAAGATCCGCGGCTTCCGAATCGAGCTGGGCGAGGTGGAGTCGGTGCTCGGCGGCCACCCTGAAGTGGACGAATGCGCCGTGCTGGCCAGGGCAGACGCAGCTGGGTCGACCCGGTTGATCGCGTACGTCCGGCCTTCGCGCTCCTGACAGGACGTTGGGGGCCGAGCTCAGGGCGTTCCTGCAGCAGAAGCTGCCGGAGTACATGATTCCGTCGGCGTTTGTCGTCCAGCCCTCGCTCCCGCTGACAGCCAACGGCAAGCTGGATCGCAGTGCGCTGCCCGACGTGGAGGTGCGATCCGAGGCGAGCGTGGAGTTCATCGCGCCACGGACATCGGTCGAACGCCAGGTCGCCGGGCTCTGGATGGAAGTCCTGGGCCTGAAGCGGGTGGGCGCGCTCGATGATTTCTTCTCCGTGGGCGGGCACTCGCTGCACGCGATGCGGCTCATCTCACGCATCCGCAGCGCATTCGATATCGAGTTGCCACTGCGGGTTCTTTTCGAGTCGCCAACGCTGGAGGGTATGTCCGCGCACGTCGAGCGGGCGCTTGGCGCCGGGACTGGACAGGAGCACAAGCTCTCCGCTATCGAGCCGGTCGATCGCAGTGGCGACCTGCCGCTGTCCTTCGCTCAGCAGCGGATGTGGATCCTCGATCAGCTGGAGCCGGGAAGTTCGGCCTACAACGTTCCGGCCGCGGTCGAACTGGAGGGGTCGCTCCACCTCGCGTCGCTCGACCAGGCGATCGAAGCCATCGTCGCCCGGCATGAAGTGCTGAGGACAACGTTTCACAAGTCTGCGCACGGTGAGCCGAGAGCAGGTCATCGCCTTGCCTCGGGGTTGCAAGCTGCCTGTCGTCGACCTGCACTCGCTGCCAGAGGCTGGCCTCGAGGACGTCGGTACGTGCCCTTGCCCGTCGGGAATCAGCGCATCCCTTTGATCTCTCGACCGGTCCGCTGCTCCGCGTGACGATTCTGAAGGTGGCGAGCGAGAAGCACGTGCTGCTCTTCACGATGCATCACGTCGTGAGCGACGCGTGGTCCACTGGCGTGCTGATACGCGAGCTGTCCGAGTTGTATCAGTCTTTTGTCGCGGGCCACGGCTCGTCGCTCGAGCCGCTCGCGATTCAGTACGCCGACTACGCGGCCTGGCAGCGTCGCTGGCTGGAGGGCGAAGTCCTCCAAAAGCAGCTCGCCTATTGGGCGAATCAGCTCGAGGGCGCGCCCGACGGCTTGAACCTGCCGCTGGACCGGCCGCGGGGGTCGGATGTCACCTACAACGGGGCTCGCGCCGAGTTCATGCTGCCTGCTCGCCTCGTCACCGCGCTCGCCGCGCTCGCTCGCCATGAGGGCACGACCTTGTTCGTGACGCTGCTCGCAGGTTTCCAGGCACTGCTCGCGCGCTACACCGGGCAGGACGACAGCGTCGTAGGAACCCCGATCGCCGGACGAAACGGTGCCGAGACCGAGCCTCTGATTGGGTTCTTCGTCAACACACTGGTGCTGCGGTCTCGGGTGAACCCGACCGCGACTTTTCGCGGTTTCCTCGGAGAGGTGCGCGAGACCGTCCTCGAGGCCACCGCCCACCAGGACATCCCGTTCGAGCGGCTCGTGGACGAGCTTCAGCCGACTCGAGGTGCCGGCCGGACGCCGCTCTTCCAGGTCGCGTTCGTTTTCCAGAACACGCCACGCGAGGCACTGGCGATGTCGCAGCTTGCGCTGCGCAACAGGCCGGTCGAGACCCTGACCACGAAGTTCGACTGGTCCTTGTCACTGGTTGAGGCGGGCCAGCAGGTCGTGGGGCACTTCGAGTACAACACGGACCTGTTCGATGCCGAGACCATCCGGCAGGTCATCGAGCACTACGAGAACCTTCTCGCGGCGGCGGTCGAGGCCCCCGATGGCGTGCTCTCTCAGCTCGACATGCTCTCCGTCAAGGAGCGGCAGCGGCAACTCGTCGAATGGAACGATACGGCGCGCGAGTATCCGGGGGAGCAGTCTATTCAGGCGCTCTTCGAGGAGCAGGTCGAGCGCGGACCGGATCGAGTGGCCGTGATCCTCGACGGACACCAGGTCACATATCGCATGCTGAACGCCCGTGCGAATCAGCTGGCGCACCACCTGCGGTCGCTGGGTGTGGGCCCGGAAGTGTTGGTTGGGCTGTACATGGAGCGGTCGATCGAGCTTGTGGTCGGGATTCTCGGCATCCTCAAGAGCGGGGGGTGCGTATGTTCCGCTGGATCCGGCCCAGCCGTCCGAGCGGCTGACGTTCATGGTCGCCGACGCGGGACTGGAGGTGATCGTGACCGAGGATCGCCTCGCGGGCAGACTTCCCGAGACCAGGGCCCGCCTGCTCAGCCTCGACAGCGCGTGGGATGTGATCGCTCGCGAACAGGAGAATGCACCTGCCGTCGACACGAGTGTCGACAACGTCGCGTACGTGATCTACACGTCGGGGTCGACCGGTACGCCGAAAGGCACACCGGTTACGCACCGCAATGTGGTCCGTCTGTTCGCCGCGACCGATGCCTGGTTCGCCTTCGGGGCGGCCGACGTCTGGTCGCTCTTCCACTCGTATGCCTTCGATTTTTCGGTCTGGGAGCTGTGGGGGGCCCTCTGCTACGGCGGGCGGCTGGTGGTCGTCCCGTACTGTGGTCTCACGCACGCCGGAGGAGTTCCTCGATCTGCTGGCGCGGGAGCAGGTCACCGTCCTGAACCAGACGCCGTCGGCGTTTTGGCAACTCGTGGCTGCGGAGGGTCGGCGCCGGCTGGATGAGCCGATGTCGGCGCTGCGCTATGTCGTCTTCGGAGGGGAGGCGCTGGACGTGCGGCATCTGGCGCCGTGGATGAGCCGCCACAGCAGCGAGCAGCCACGCCTGATCAACATGTACGGAATCACCGAGACGACGGTGCACGTGACGTATCGCCCGATAACGCCGGTCGATGTCGAGGCGACGCGCGCGGACAGTCCGATGGGCCGCCCGATCCCGGACCTGCAGGTCTACGTACGCGACGCGCACGGCGAGCTGTCGCCCATGCGCGTGCAGGGGGAGATCTTCGTCGCTGGCGCGGGCGTGGCCCGCGGGTATCACGGACGGCCGGCGCTGACCGCCGAACGCTTTGTCCCAAACCCCTATGGCGAAGGGGCGCCGGCTCTACCGGACGGGCGACGGCGCGCGGTACCTGGCCGACGGCCAGCTCGGCTTCTTGGGGCGGATCGACCAGCAGGTGAAGATCCGTGGCTACCGCATCGAGCTCGGCGAGATCGAGGCGGCGTTGGTCGCGCACGCCGGAGTGCGGGACGCCATCGTCCTGGCCCGCGAGGACGTTCCCGGGGACAAACGACTGGTCGCCTATGTGGTTCCGGAGTCGCTGGAAGGATTCTCGGCTAACGAGACGCGTGCAGAGCTCAACGGCCGCCTGCCCGGTTACATGGTGCCCACGGCGTTTGTGACCCTGACCGAGTTCCCATTAACGCCGAATGGCAAAGTGGACAGGCGCGCTCTTCCGGCTCCAGGGCGCACGTCGGGAGAAGGGCGCGTGTGGGACGACGTGGCGGGCGTCTCGTTGGCACCGACCACTGAGGCCGAGATCTCCATCGCCAGGATCTGGCAGGACGTGCTGGGCCTCGACGATGTTGGCGCCGACGACAAGTTCTTTGATCTGGGCGGTCACTCGCTCTACGCGATACAAGTCATGACGCGCCTCGAAAAGGAACTGGGCTTCGAGGTCGAGTTCAACGACCTTGTCTTCCAGACGCTCCGCCAGATCGCGGCGGTCTGCGAAAGGCAGCGAACCGGAGGCGCACCGATAGGGTGAGGCCTCGTTCCCGCGCCCCTCGCGAACCCCTTGCCCAGAGTCGAACCCGTTCCAGGCAAATCGAGCCGACGGCTCATTCCAACAGGAAGTCTTCATGGCGAACGATCTTCGAGTTGAAGCACTAGGATCTGGATCCGCGCGAATCCTGCACTATCCAGCGGCCACGCCGCTGACGAGCATTCGACGCCAGACGCTGTTCGAGCACCTTGCCGATGCCGGCGTCGTACTGTTACGAGCCGATGGGACTGATCAGCCTCAGTTCACCCGGCTTGTAGATGAATGCAGCTCCCGGATGACGTTCGATCCCTCGCGCGAGTTCGTCAGCAAGAACTCGCAGCTGGTCAACGTCGGGAATCAGACGATCGACCTTCACTGTGAGAACGCGAACGGTCCATGGCGTCCGGATCTTGCCTGGTTCTTCTGCGCCCGCGCCGCGCGTGACGGTGGACGGACCACGATCTGCGACGGCGTGCGATTGTGGCAGGAGCTCAGTCCATCGACACGGGCGCTGTTTCAATCGACAAACATCAGGTACTGCCGCACTTATCCACCTGCGAAGTGGAAAACCTTCTTGCCATCGTTGCTGCCTGGGAACGAGACAGCCACCGACATGACCGTGAAGAAGCTGAGAAGCGTGCTGGACACGATGCCAGACATCGAGTATCGCGTGCTCGACGATGAGTCGGTCTATGCGGAGTACGTGTGCTCTGCGGTCTGCAAGACGAAGTTCGGCGGAGATGACGCGTTCGCCAATAGCATTCGTGGCCCATATGGCGGTCAACGCGTAGTGATGGAGAGCCGGGAGCCGATCCCCGACGCCGTCCAGCGCGACGTCACCGACGTCAGCAGGCGATTGACAGAAGAGATCCCATGGCAGGACGGAGACGTGGCGGTCGTGGACAACACGCGATTCATGCACGGCAGGACGGCGTATAGCGACCCTCGCCGTCAGATCTTCGCTGCCCTCAGTTTTCACGACCAAGGCCAGATCGCTCGATGACAGCGGGCCTGGTCGACCGGGCCGTTCCCGCTCGCTTCGTCAATTAGCAGGAACACTCCTGACAATGCGCGCCTTTCTTGTGAGAGTGCTGGCGTTCGCCACATTGCTCGGGGTGTCACATGTCGCCCTGATCGGTCTGGCCACGATCGCAAGCCCGACTCTCAAGGCGAGGCTTATGAGGAACTCCAACGTCCCGATGAGTGTGGACCGGGATCACATCGCTCTTCGATTCGAGGAGCTGCGAAGCGTGCGTGACATCGATGTGCTCTTCATAGGGTCATCGCACAGCCTTCGGACATTCGATCCCCGATACTTCGAACGGCAGGGGATTCGGGCCTTCAATCTGGGCACCGCGAACCAGACTCCGCTGAACACGTACTATCTCCTGCGACGATATCTCCCGCAGCTGAATCCCCGCGTCGTGGTCATCGAGGCTTACTGGGAAACGCTCGCCATCAACGGTGTTGAAGGGACCATCTTTATCACTGGAAATCGCGGGCCTGGCTGGGATACGTGGGGTATGGCCCTGGCGACGCGCCACCCGATGGCGCTGAATGCACAGATCTCCAGCCAGATCGAGCAGGTATTGGGGAGAGAGAACCGAAATTCGATTACGTCCGGGAGAGGTGTATACGTCGGGCGGGTTTGTTGAAACCTGGCAGCCGAACAGTCAAGCACCTCCGACGCGCCGGCGCGACCTCGTCCTGGACGACACACAAATGAACTATCTCTCGCGCGAGTTTGACGCTGCTTCACGACCACCAGGTGAAGCCGCTGCTCACATGGGCGCCGGTCACAAGCGCCCACCGTCGAACGGCGACGAACCTCGACGAGATAGAGAGCCGGCTCAGAGACATGTCCAAGGCTCACGAGGTTCCGTTCATCGACCTGGAACAGCGAGTGCTGCTGGATGACCGTCTGGATTTCAGGGATCGCGATCACCTCAATCAACGTGGCGTCGACAAAGTGATGCCGGTGGTTGCGGAGATTCTGAGCGAGACCCACTTGCTCGGCGAAGAAGTCAGCAGGGCCGCGCTCCCCCGATAGAAGTGCCGAGACATGCTCTTCAACTCCCTGACGTTTGTCATCTTTCTCCCACTAGTCTTCGCGGTCCATTGGGGACTCCGCAGGTCGAGTCCCCGTCTTCAGAACGCCGTCATCATCGTCGCAAGCTGTATTTTCTACGGCTGGTGGGACGTCCGGTTTCTTGCGCTGCTGGCTTTCAACTCAGCGGTCGACTTCGGGGTCGGCGTGGCTCTCGAAACGGAGGAACGACCGCGGCGCCGAAAGCAACTGATCCTGCTGAGCATCGCCTTCAACATCGGCGTTCTGGCTTTCTTCAAGTACTTCAATTTCTTCATCGAGTCCTTCGCTGCGCTCGTGGAGAGCGTTGGGCTTCGCGCCAATCTGCCGAGTCTCCATGTCATCCTGCCGGTCGGGATCAGCTTTTACACGTTCCAGACCCTGAGTTACACCATCCATGTTTACCGCAGGCAGATGACTGCGACCCGAGACCCGTTTGCCTTCTTCGCGTTTGTCAGCTTCTTTCCACAGCTTGTTGCCGGCCCGATCGAACGGGCTTCGCATCTCCTGCCGCAGTTCTATCGATTGCGGGTGTTCGATGCACGATTCGCCATCGAAGGACTTCGACAGATGTTGTGGGGGATGGCGAAGAAGGTAGTCGTCGCGGACAATGTCGCCCCACATGTCAATTCGATCTTCAACAACTACGGCTCCCTGGACGGCGTCGTTCTGGCGTGGGGCGCCGTGCTGTTCTCGATCCAGATCTATTGCGACTTCTCCGGGTATCAGACATCGCCATTGGAACGGCGAAACTCTTCGGGGTCAATCTCTCCGCGAACTTCAGGTTCCCCTACTTCTCGACCAACATTGTCGAGTTCTGGAGACGCTGGCACATCTCACTGTCCAGCTGGTTTCGCGACTATGTGTACATCCCTTTGGGGGGCAGCCAGGTATCGCGGTTCGTCACACTCCGCAACGTCCTGATCACATTCTGTGTGAGTGGGCTATGGCATGGCGCGAACTGGAAGTTTGTGGTCTGGGGGTTTCTCCACGGCGTTTACTACCTCGCGTGGTCGCTGGTACGGCCCGAAGCGCGCCGAGACCGCGGAGGTCCAGGAGCGGCGGTTCCTGCCGACCCCAGTCGAGCTGATCGGCATCGTCATCACCTTCACCATGGTGACACTCTCGTGGGTGTTTTTTCGATCGGCGTCACTCGAGGACGCCGGTCGATACATATTCCGAGGCGTGACGCATCCCCTCGAACCGATCGATGGACGCTACGGCTGGGACATCGTCTACGTCCTTCCCATGCTTGCTGTCGAGTGGACGCAGCGGCACTTTCGTCATGGACTTGACGTAGAACGCCTCTCCGTGGCGATTCGATGGTGCGCATACCTGGTGACAGCACTTGCGATTCTGGAATTCGGAAACTTTGGTGAAACAGCCTTTATTTACTTCCAGTTCTGAGCCCGTCCCGCGGTTCACCCAGGTCCATTGCGTACAGACGGAGAAACATTGAACAAGCTACGGGCGACGACGACGCTGCAGCTGGCTCTGTGCGTCGTCCTTGTCGCAGGCTGCGAACGGCCGGGAGATCCCGGCGCGCCAACGCCTCCGGTGGCCGCAGCGACGACGTCGCTCAAGTTCGAGATCAAGCTGCCGCAGGGCAGCGCGTCCGAAGCGCTCCAGGGACGCCTCCTCGTGCTCGTGTCTGCGGCCCGCGGGGGTGAACCGCGCTTCCAGGTGAGCGACGGTCCGGAGTCGGCCCAGGTGTTCGGCGTGGACGTCGAGGGATGGGCTCCGGGCAGCACCCGAACGGTCGATGGAACCGTCTTCGGCTATCCCGTGGCGAGCCTTGGCAGTCTGCCTGCCGGAGAGTACCGGGTGCAGGCGCTGCTCAACCGCTACCAGACCTACCGTCGCGCCGACGGCCATACCGTGAAACTGCCGCCGGACATGGGCGAGGGGCAGCAGTGGTCCAGCAAGCCTGGCAACCTCTACTCGACGCCGATCGCGCGCCGGGTGAACCCCGCGACCGACGATGTGATCGAGCTGACCCTCGAACAGGAGATTCCGCCTATCGAGCCGCCGGAAGATACGCCCTGGGTCAAGCACGTGCGAATCAAGAGCAAGCTGCTCTCGGACTTCTGGGGCACCGACACCTATCTGGGTGCCCATGTCCTTCTGCCGGCGGGATACGACGCGCATCCGGACGCCCGTTATCCGCTCGCGGTCTTTCACGGGCATTTCGAACATGACTTCGAGGGCTGGCGCACGGAGCCGCCCGACTACAAGGCGAGGTGCGTGTACAACGCCCGCTACGACGTGGACTGCTACAACCACGTCAGGGAATCAGCGGCGTACGAGCTGTTCCAGGAGTGGACCAGTCGGGCGTTTCCACGGATGCTGGTGATTCAAATCCAGCACGCCAATCCGTACTACGACTCTTCCTACGCGGTGAACTCGGCGAACCTCGGACCGTACGGGGACGCGATCGAGCACGAGCTGATTCCCTACATCGAGCAGCGGTTTCGTGGAATCGGGCAGGGGTGGGCGCGTTTTCTCTACGGCGGATCCACCGGCGGGTGGCAGGCGATGGCGGCGCAGGTGTTCTACCCGGACAACTACAACGGCGCGTTCGTCGCTTGCCCGGACCCGATCGATTTCCGGGCCTATACCGTAGTGAACCTCTACGAGGACACGAACGCCTACTGGGTCGACGGACCTTTCCGTCGAACGCCTCGCCCGGGACGCCGCGACCGTCTTGGTCATGTGAGCGTCACACTCGAACAGATCAACCACCGCGAACTGGCCCTGGGAAGCCAGGGGCCGCTCAGGCGATCAATGGGACATCTGGCAGGCGGCCTATTCTCCGGCGGGTAATGATGGTTACCCGAAGCCCATCTGGGACAAGCGGACCGGGGAGATCGACCGGGAAGTGGCGAACTACTGGAAAGAGAAGTACGACCTGACCTGGATCCTCAAGCGTGACTGGAAGACCCTGGGCCCCAAACTTAGAGGAAAGCTTCACATCTACGTCGGGGACATGGACAACTACTACTTGAACAACGCCGTCTACCTTGCTGACGAATTTCTCAAGTCCACGACGGCCCCTCCCTATGAAGGCGTGGTGGACTACGGGAATCGCGCTGAACACTGCTGGAACGGCGACCATGAGCGCGGCAACGCGTACAGTCAGCTCCGCTACGTGCAGATGTACGTGCCCCAGGATTCTCGAGCGCATCGAAAAAGCGGCCCCGCGAGGCGCGGATTTGACCAGCTGGAAATACTGACACCGCAGTCACGGGCCTCGCCACACCTCACCTCCAGGAGCCTCGCCGCATGCAACCCGATAGAGAGTCGAAGATCGCCGAAACGATTCTGTACTCGTCACTGTTCCTCTCTATCATCGGATGCACGCTGCTGTTCTGGCAGGAGTCCAGGGGAGTGGCGCTTCTGGGTTTCGTTCTGGTGGTTGCCGTCTCGGTCGGCCGGCCGCTTCTCGAGCGTCTTGTTGGCTCGAAGAATCTTGTGGGATGGTCGCTCACTCTGGCGACGCTGAATCTGTTCCTGGTCGTGCCCGAGCTCGGACTCAGGGCGGCTGATTTCCGAGCAGAGTCCGGTATCCAGTTCGGCTATCCACGACCGACCGAATTCATGAGGTTCGCTCCCGATGAGCGGCTGTTCTGGAAACTGCCGCCCTCGAACCAGAACGTCAACTCACTGGGGTTTCCCGGCGACGAAATACCTTCACCGAAGCCAGCGGGCCGTTATCGGGTCATGTTTCTGGGCGATTCCTGCACACAGCAGGGGTACCCTGACTTCGTCGAATTGTTCCTGAACGAAGGCCCCGGGCCTCGTCAACGCAAATCGAGGCCATGACGCTGGCCTTGTCCGGCTACAGCTCACACCAAGGCCGCGTTCTCGCCGAACTCTATGGTGAAACGCTCGAGCCCGACCTGGCCGTCATCTATTTCGGCTGGAACGATCACTGGCGGGCCTACCAGACCATCGATTCACAGAAAGTCGTCACGGAGACCCGGTCAGTGTGGGCAAGCGGTTTCGCGGCCGCGAGAGGTTTTCGGCTCGGTACAGGGGCTCGAAAGCCTTTCGGCTTCGTTCTCCGGGTCGAACGTGCCAATCGATCAGGTGAGAGTCCCGATCACGCAGTATCAAGAGAATCTCTCGAGAATTCAGCAGATATTTGAAGAACGAAAGGTGCCGGTGGTGTTCATTTCCGCGCCAACATCGCACTATCGACTCGGTGTACCCGACTATCTCGTCGATCGGCACTTTGTCACTGACAAGCCGTCGTCGGTAGCACTGCATCAAAGCTACAACCAGATCGTGCGGGAGGTCGCCAAGACGACCGGGTCGCATCTCCTCGATCTCGAACAGGGCTTTGACTCTCGAGCCGACCTGGACGCCATCTTCAGTGCCGACGGGATCCACTTCACCCGGGGCGGGCTCGCGCTGGTAGCCAAGCGCGTGTCAGAGTTCCTCGAAGAGTCGGGCGTCCTGCCCGACTAGCGCAGTCCGCCAGGACTGTTTCACCCTTCACGTCAATCTAACGGCGTTTTCGAAGAACGACGATTGCGTAGTCCAGGCGGCCCTCGTCTGCTCGCCGGACATGAACCCTGTCAGAGGGTATAGAAAATTCATGACGATGGTCCTTCGAACACTAAGGCTCTGGTTCAGCTCGAGAGGCACCGTTGCGGTGACGTAGTCGGCCGCGTAGGTCTCCTTCAAATACACAGCTCGGTGGTTGAATCGCTCGACCGTCTCGTCGAAGGCGCGTCTGGGAACGAGCTCGGCCTCGAGCATGCTCGGACTATCCTTGAGAAAGAACTCAGGCGGCACGATCTTGTCGTGACCAGGTGCGACCAGTTCTGACACGGGCCGGGCGGCCACTTCACGGTTTACCAGGCCGGCCTGATCGTAAATGACGAGATCCGAGTAGTAACCCAGGTTCCCCACGGCGTGTGTCACCAGGCCGTCCCCAGGTCCGGCAAGCTCCTTCAGTGCGAGAGCCATCTCTCTCTGGCGCAGGCTGTGTCGGCGCCCTACGTGCCACTTTTCGACCTCGGTCAAATACGGCGGGTCCTTCCAGTCGACCCGGCTACGAATCGAATCCGGGACCACGTGAATCATCACAGCGGGAAGCAGCCCGAGGGCCAGCACCAGAGCCACCGTGGCGCCAACCATGACCGTACCAGTTCCGGAACGGTCCCGTTCCCAAAGCCAGTTTAGAAGCCAGCCGAAAAGAAGCGCACTGAACGGCAGCATGGGCACCAGGAAGCGGCCCATCGCCATGTAGTCGCCACCCACGACGATCGAATAGCCGATCGGTGCCAGCGCCAAGCCCAATGTGGGGAGAGCAACAGGCCGGACCGTCTTGCCGAACGCAATTACACCAGCCGGCAGGATGAGCAGCGGGGTCAAGAAAGTGAGGGTGTAGCCCGTGACGTACCTCATGCCGCGTTCGATGCCGGCCAGACTCAAGCCGATATTCTTGGCGTGGGCGGTATTCGCGATGAGTGACTCGTAGTAGCTGTAACGCCAGGCGAGGAAAATCGCGAAGCCTCCCACCACGATGCCGAAGTACTTCAACGGCACCTGTTTGGTTCTGGTCCCAGCGAGCCAGTTGGACAGAATGGCGCCTAACCCGACCAGCATCGCCCAGGCCAGGCCTTCGACACGGAGGAGCGTCAGTGCCAGCCCCGCCAACCCGCCACGCCACGTGTCTCCGTGGCGGATGATGAGATGCTCAAATGCGATGAACTGGGCGAGCGCCGCTGGAACAGTCTCGAGGCCGCTGGTTGACCACACGGCGAACGGGGGAAACAGGGCCAGCGATAGCGTGGCGAGGCTCGTCACCCAGAGGTTCACGTTCAAGAACCGGTTGAGAACCACGAAGATCCGGTAAAGCAGGATCGCTCCCGTGAGAACGGATGTCAGGGGCACCCAGAACGTCACGTCGCCGCCCAGGAGCTCGATGAGGCTGCTCCAGAGCACCCACAGAAAGTTGCTGTAGCCTTCGACGGGGACGTCCTCGGTGACGTTGAACCGCAGGCCGTGGCCGTGCGCCAGGTTGTAGGCGTAGCGAAACGAGATGAAGGCGTCCTCGTCCACCCACCAGAACGCCTTCACGAGGAACAGATATGGGACAAGCACGACCGAAAAGGCGGCGAGTCGACGGTCCGGGCTTCGGAAGTTTGACATTGCTTGTTGGCCCATTCGCTGAACCTGCTACAGACCGAACAGGAAGGTTGCCCGACCCGAAGACACCGCGATGACCTGCCGCCCATCCAGGGTGAACGAGATGGGCGCCGCACGTGTGTCTCCGCCCAGGAATACGCGCCACAGCTCCTTGCCAGTCGACAGCTCCACGGCGAAGACGAAGCCTCCGGATGCGCCAAGCACCAGATTTCCACCAGTGGCGAGCAGTCCGCTGTAGGAGAACGTCGATTCGGTCAACGGCGGGGACACATACTCCCACAACCTGGAACCGGTCGCGGCGTCCAGAGCCCGCAGGATCGGTGTTGGTGCCTCTGTCAACGAGCCGCCGCTTCCGTAGTACAGCCCGCGTTCGCCTCGAGTAGCGTCGGGTGCCTTCGTAAAGACGGACGCGCCTTCCGTTGCGGGAACAAACATCACGCCTCTGGCAGGATCGAATGCCGGGTTCTGCCAGTTCGTTCCTCCACCAACCCCCGGCTTTGTCAGGCGGCCCGCGTTCGACACATGGGCGTCGTCGCCGATGACAGGTCGCCCCTTCGGATCCAAACCCCGCGCCCAGTTCAGTTCAACGAACGGCGTCCCTATCAGGTACTCACCGGTGGTCCGATCGAGCACGTAGTAGAAGCCGTTCCTGTTCGCCCAGCAGATGACCTTTCGAGGCGCTCCCTTGATGACGAGATCCGTCAGGATCGGCGTCTGATTCGAATCCCAGTCGCGTTCGTCGTGAGGGGTGAACTGAAAATGCCAGGCCAGCTTCCCCGAACTGCCATGCAATGCGACGACGCTGTTCGTGAAGAGGTTGTCACCCGGTCGTACGTCTCCGTTGAAGTCGGGTGCCGGATTGCCGACTCCCCAATAGAGGAGATCTAACGCCGGATCGTAGCTGCCCGTAATCCACGTCGGTCCCCCTCCGGTTCGCCACGCATCATTTTCCCAGGTGTTGTGACCAAACTGACCAGGCTCCGGAATGGTGGTGAACTTCCATCGCTCTTTGCCGGTTTGGAGGTCATAGGCTGCCAAGAACCCCCGGATGCCGAACTCACCTCCCGCTACGCCGACAACGACCGAGCGGTCGACCACCAGGGGCGCTCCCGTCAACGTGAATCCCTCGGCCGAGTTCCCCACCCGCACTTCCCAAAGCACAGCGCCGCTGTTGGCGTCGATGGCGACCAGGTAGCCATCCAGGCTTCCTAGATACAAGCGGTTGTCCGCGATCGCGAGACCTCTGTTGACCCTGCCGCAGCAGAGTGGAAGCTCGCCTGGCACGGAGCGCCTGTAGGTCCAGAGCACAGCGCCCGTACGGGCATCCAGTGCGACCACGGTCGCGGGCGGTACGGTCGTGAACATAACCCCATCGACCACGATCGGCGTGGCCTCGATGACGGGGTCGGAGGTCTCAAACTGCCGGATCCACAGGGGGCGAAGGCCGCCGACGTTGGTTGCGTTGATCTCTCGAAGTGGCGTGTAACGGTGACCAGCGAGGTTGCCCGAGTACGTCAACCACTCGTCAGTCTTGCTTCCAGCCGCCCGGATCCGCTCATCAGGCACGTTGATGTTCAGGCGTGTCGCCTGTGTGGCTCGCCAGTCGGGGCCGTGCCATTGAAGCGCCTTCACGTAGCTCACGACCTGCCAGAGTTCCACGAACGGCAGGTCCGCCGACACCATGGCCGTGTCAGGTACTCCGTCCCGGATCACTCTGTAGATCGCGAGCTCGCTGTCGCCGTGCTTGAGCGCAGATCTGTTGAGTGGGGGCCCGTGGGATCCAGATCCATCGGCGCCATGACATCCGGCACAACGTTCCCGAAAGATGCGCTCTCCCGCCTGGCGATCCGTCTCTGTGCTGTAGGGGTTTCTGACGCTGCCTCCGAGGCTCTGACCGCGTGTGGTGAAGCTCGCCAGACCGAAGCCCCCGCGCGTTCGGGTCATCATCCACAGCTCGCTCCACGTCAAGTCCGGTACCGAGCCAGTGGCCTTTCGCGCATACAGCTCGACGCGCCATCTCAGCGAAGCCGCTGCCGGGATGGAGCTGAGCGCGCCGAAAGTGAACCACAGCGCGGCCAGGACGACGGCGGCCACGAGCGCCCACCTGAATGGCAGGAACCGCCGGCGAGTCGTGCGCAGCTCGTCCATGGTGCAGCTAGAACTGCCAGTAGAGGAACTCTGTCTGGCCGCCCAGATAGAGGGCCGTTAGCGCAGCGACGGCAGAGATTGCGGCGGCCCACGGCATGCTTGGTCGCCACGCGAGGGCCGGGACCCAGGGCCGTGCGCTTCGACTCGCCGGCTTCCAGTCGAGTGCAGGCTCGAAGCGTTCCAGGAGTTGGAGGGTGTTTGGGCAGGTGAAGGCTAGGAGAGCGGCGCCGAGCACCCAGAGCCCGAACAGCGCGAGGTTGACGCCGTTGTTCGCCGCGTCCGCGCCGCCCAGCCCCGCCATTCCGCGGAACAACGCGGTCGCGGCTGGCAGCGTCGACGTGCGGAACAGCACCATCGAAATGACGACACATCCAAACGTCAGGGCGTGACCCACCAGAGTCATCGTCGCCTCATATGCCGGATTCTGGCGGAGCCGTGGTGCCGCGAACCGCCGCCATCCGTGGTTGATGCTCAGATAGAGGCCGTGGAGCAGTCCCCAGAGGATGAAGCCGTACCCGGCCCCATGCCAGACGCCCGAAATCAGCATCGTGACGACAGTCGGCAGGACCAGCATCTGAAGGAAGCCGCCCGGGGTCGCCAGGGGACCGCCTGGCTCGATCGTGCCGGTCGCCATGTGCCGACGCGCTGCTGCCAGCGCCATAGGGTTGTAGATGTAGGCCGTCAGGAAACGCGTCAGAGACATGTGCCAGCGCGCCCAGAAGTCGATGATGCTCGAAGCCTTCAGCGGCGAGTCAAAGTTGGGCGGCAGTCGAACCCCGAAAAATCTGGCAACCCCGAGCGCCATATCCGTGTAGCCGGAGAAGTCGAAGTAGATCTGCAGCGTGAAACCCACGGCCGCAGCCCAGGCTGGGACCAGGGACACATCCCCGCCAGCCGCAGCCTGCCCGAAGACGGTCGACACAAACGGCGCTATCTGATCCGCAATCAGCACCTTCTTCGCCAGGCCCAGCACGAACAACGTCAGCCCCACCGACACGTTGGTCTTGTCAAACCTGCAAGAGACCGCCCGGAACTGTGGCATCAACTCACGGTAGTGAACGATGGGGCCGGCGATCAGCTGCGGGAAGAACAGCACGAAAAGGAGGTACTCACGTAGTGTAAACGCGTCCACACGCCGGCTCTGAACATCGACAAGGAACGCGATCTTCTGAAACGTGATGAACGAGATCCCGAGCGGCAGGATGATCTGCTCCAGGACGAAGCTCGTGCCCGCCAGGTCGTTGACGGCCCCCACCGCGAAGTTCGCGTATTTGAAGTAGCCGAGGAACAAGACGTTGAACGCAATCCCCAGCGCGAGAACAATCCGGCCCGTCGATGCACGCCCGGTGGCGCCGAGCCGCAGCAAGGTGCGCGCAGCAACAAAGTTCACGACGATCGACGGCGCGATGATCAGCAGGTTGGCCGGCCGCCACCACGCGTAGAACAGCAGCGACGCCAGGATCAGCCAGCTCAGAGCCCACTGCCTTGATCGTGAACCGAGCACGAAGAACAACAGGACGGCCGACGGCAGAAAGACGAGAACAAAGCCGTACGAGTTGAAGAGCATCGCACTCCTGTAAAACCTTCGACGGTGCTGTTGGCTGGACGGCGTCAACCGTCCGGCGTGCGCGAGATCAGGATTGCCTGTCGCCGGAATCACCCAGACAGGCTCGAATGTGTCCACCCGCGGCCTCGAGAAAGGCACGGGACCAGCGTTGAGCGCTCTCCGAATCCAGGTGGGATTCATCAAACGTGACCAGGCCCTCGAGTTCGGGCGATACGAAGGTGAGTCCGAGAGCCTCCGCAATGGCCGCAGCCGTCGCCGCATCCGTGTCGACCGTCGGCACCATCGTGAATATCGCGCACTCTGGACGCACAGGCAGCTGACGCAGGAACTCGCGTCCGGCGCTGGTGTAGGCCTCGAGCCGCGCCTTGTCGACGGTCCTGTTGTACGAAACGGGTTTGCTCTGGAAACGTCCGCCGGTGATGATCCACGCACCGGTGTCGCGGGCCCGGAAGAACGCCTGAGCGTTTCCACAGAGGGACTTCATGCTTCCGCAGAGCGGATCGTGGACCCGCTGCCAGCCCCGTTTTTCTTCATGGCGAACCTTGGCGTCAGGGTCCCGCATGACGGCCCTTGCATAAGGGCTTTCAGACGCCTCAAAAAACAGGTCCAGATTGATCACGTACGCTGACGCGTTCGGGTTGATCCTTCGAAGCAGCGGTTCCTCGAACACGTAGTTGCCGTTGTAGGAGAAGCCGAGGAGGTAGTAACTCACCCTGGGCGAAGCAAACCAGTTCGTGGTCTCTGTCGTTGAAAGCCCGAACTGCATCCGGCTGTTCCCCAGGAAAAGGACCTGCGCATCAGCGGCCGCATCGCGTGCCTTCGGCTCCAGTCCAAACCAGAAGGCGCCGTGGTCGTAATCGCTGTAGTTGACTGCCTGGCAGTAGGCGAGGTACCGGTCGGACCCATATCCATCGGCCTGACACGCGAAGACTCCATACCTCCGGAGAGAGAGCGCACACGCCAGGAGAAGCGCCGCGACGACGACCAGCGAATACAAAACCGCATTCGCTTCGACGAGGAAGGCTCTGAGGCGCTCGCTCATACCACCGACGCAACCGCGGGGGCCGCAAACCGCTGGTACTGTTCCTCTCGAAGCCGATCGGTGAGCCGGTCCTTGGGAAGCTGCACGTCGTCGTAGGTGATGACCGAGTCCTTGGCGATGTTACGGAGCAGCAGGCACCCCTCGACAAGCCCCTCGGGAAGCAGGCGGTCGCGCCGCATCTCCGGAGAATTCACCGCTTCGCCGTACGTCATGTACATTCCGTAGTCGTCCAGCGTCTCGCCTGCCTTCAGATCGCGCTTCGCCACCGCACAGACCTCGACCACCGGTCCGCCGAGCGGCTTAGCCAGGGAGTCCCGGAAGAGCACCACGCGGGCAATGGCATTCGGTACCTCGAAGTGCACCAGGTGGTACGGAGTGAAGAACGAGTAGAGCGGTCCGTCGCCCATCTTGTACAGGCTCAGATAGTGCCGCTGCTTCGGATCGGTGTGTTCGGCCAGGCAATAGACCTTGGTCAGCGGCGTGCCGACGACATAGTCGATGATGCCCCCGAGTTCGCGCAGCTCGTCGATGTCGTACAGCTTGCCGATATTCATCACGTCGTCGCGATACTCGAGGCCTCGAGACATGCCCCGCGACTTCACGACAAACCCTGTCGCGTTGGCCACGATGGCCTGCTCGAAGCTGATCTTCGAGCCATCCGCAAAACTCGTGACCATCGCGGGGTTCTGGCCCCACTTCTCGGCAAAGCCCTTCTGAGTCGTCGGATTCCGGTAGGGGTCCTGCAGTCCCTTGATGTTGCCAACCACGCGAGGGATGAGGCCGAGACCGCGCACCCAGCGGACCAGGTTCATCTGAACGCCGGGCTCGTCGCCGTCGCATGCTGACAGCACCACCCCGTACTGCTGGGCGTAGACCTGCAGAATCGGGCCGATCGTGGCGTCGACCTCGGCGTTCAGCAGCACCACGTCCTTGCCGTGCTTGAACGCCTCGAGGATGACCCGCGCGCCGAACTCGACCGAACCTGTGGCTTCGACGAGCACATCGATGTGCTCGGACCGCGCCAGCAGGAACGCGTCCTCCGTGACCACGGGCTGTTTGCGAGCGATCGCGTCGTCCAGAGCAGCCTGCGTGTCCGCGATTGTGGGGCGGAGCTCCTCGCTCGCGTAGGTGTAGGCGCTGACCGCCTTCTCGACGTTCCGGTTGTAGATCGCCACAACGCGCATGCCCGGGACGCTGTTGATGATCTGGTTCGACAGTCCACGAACCATGAAGCCTGCGCCGATCATCCCGACGCGAATCGGACGGCCTTCCGCTTCGCGGGCCTGCAGGGCGGTATCAACGATGATCATGAACGTTCTCTCTCAAGCTGCGGCGCCCATTCGGACGCGCAGTTCTTCCTCGACGGCGGTAAGCGGCTGCCACTGGCGATCCTTCTCGGACATCACAGCAATCGGCAGCGGCCATGTCAGGCCGAGGCGCGGATCGTCGTACAAGAGACCGCCTTCCGAACCTGGCGTGTAAAACTCCCCGACCTGGTACGTGGTCTCGGTGTTGTCTTCGAGCGCCTGGTAGCCGTGCGCGAAGCGCTCTGGAATGTAAATCCCCCGGTGGTTCTCTGCGCTCAGTTCGACCGTGACGTGCTGCAGGTACGTGGGCGACTCGGGCCGCATGTCCACGATGATGTCCAGGACCGCACCCCGACTGGCTCGCACCAGCTTTGTTTCGGCCGCGGGAGGAAACTGAAAATGCATGCCTCGCAGCGTTCCCTTCCGGCGGTTGAACCCGATGTTGGCCTGGGCGATGACGGGCTTCAGTCCATGACCCTCGAACTCGCGTTGGCAGAATGCGCGAGCAAAAAACCCGCGGTCGTCCTCCCGCCGTTCGAGGTCGATGATGAAGGCTCCTTTTAGCTTCGTTTCCGTAAAGATCATGTGGACGGGTTCTGAGCAAGTGCCTCGCCAACCAGGCCCGATTGGCCAGGGCCCGTTTCCTCTGCTCGCGAAGGGGCAAGAAGTGCCTGCATGGCGAGATCTTGCGGCGATATGAGGGCCCGGCCTGTCGCCGCCTGAGTGCCTTAGGGTTGCCAGTCAGTTAACTTTAGTCCTCTCTCGGGCTGACTTAATAGCGCGTGTTTCGTGACGATCACGTGTCGATCTGTGCAGGCCGAGGCCGTAATTGTTGATTCCACATAGTCTTCCAGAGACTCGTCGGTGGCGGAATCCTTGCTACTGGCGAGCGCATGAAGGTACTCGTCACAGGACATCACGGATACATCGGCTCGGTCATGGTCGGCGTCTTGAGCCAGGCCGGGCACGCCGTCACCGGGCTCGATACTTACCTCTACGAAGGCTGCGATTTCGGTGACGAGGGGGTCCGGGTGCGGTCGATCCGCAAGGACATTCGCGACGTGACCGCCGCCGACCTCCGCGGGTTCGACGCTGTCGTCCATCTCGCCGCCCTTTCGAACGACCCTCTCGGGTGCCTGGACGAGTCCTGCACCTACGACATCAACCACCTTGGCAGCGTCTCGCTGGCGCGCGCGGCAAAGGCCGCTGGCGTGCCACGGTTCCTCTTCGCCTCCTCCTGCAGCCTGTATGGCGCTGCCGGAGACAAGATGCTGGACGAGTTGGCCGACTTCAACCCGATCACCGCGTACGGCCGATCGAAGGTCCTCGTCGAAGCAGACGTCGCCGAATTGGCAGACGCCTCCTTCAGTCCCGTGTACCTCCGAAACGCGACCGCGTACGGCGTCTCCCCGCGCCTGCGCGCCGACATCGTCGTGAACAACCTGGTCGGTGTCGCGTACACCACCGGGGAAGTGTTGATTCAGAGCGACGGCACCCCCTGGAGGCCGCTCGTTCACATCCGGGACATCTCGAAGGCATTTCTCGCCGTGCTCGAGGCGCCTCGCGAGGCCATTCACAATCAGGCATTCAACGTCGGCGGCAGCCAGGAGAACTACCAAATTCGCGACATCGCGGCGATGGTCCAGGACGTGGTGCCGAATTGCACGGTCAAGTACCTGGAAGGCGGCGGGCCCGATCCGAGGTGCTACAAGGTCAACTGCGACAAGCTGACGCGGCACATTCCGGGCTTCCGCACCGAGTGGACGGTTCGCAAGGGCATCGAAGAGCTCTACCAGAATTTCGCGCGGCATGGCCTGACGGCCGACGCTTTCGCAGGGTACGTGCGGCTGAAGCGCATCGAGGCATTGCTCGGCGGCGGCCAGCTGGATCCCGCGCTGCGGTGGTCCGCGTCCGTGGCGGTCTAGGCCTGTTGAAGAGGATGAACCGATGAAAGTCGTGCTGTTTTGCGGTGGGCTCGGCATGCGCATCCGCGATGAAGGAGAGAACACGCCCAAGCCGATGGTCACGATCGGATACCGGCCGATCCTCTGGCACGTGATGAAGTACTACGCGCACTACGGGCACAAGGACTTCATCTTGTGCCTGGGTTACCGTGGCGACGTGATCAAGAACTACTTCCTGAACTACAGCGAGACGCTCTCGAACGACTTCGTGTTGTCGCAGGGAGGCAAGAAGCTCGAGCTGATGGCCAGCGACATCCACGACTGGAAGATCACGTTCGTCGACACGGGCGCGACCTCCAACATCGGGCAGCGCCTCAAGGCGGTCGAGAAGCATGTGCGCGACGAACCGATGTTCCTGGCCAACTACAGCGACGGCCTGTCCGATCTGCCGCTGCCGGCGCATCTGGAGCACTTCCAGGCGCACGACGCGGTTGCGAGCTTTGTGAGCGTCAAGCCGAACCTCAGCTACCACCTGGTCTCGACCGCGCCCGACGGCCGCGTCACCTCGATCGAAGAGATCAGTAAGACGTCCATCCGGATAAACGGGGGATACTTCGCACTCAAGCCCGAGATCTTCGAGCATATGAACGAGGGCGAGGAACTGGTCGTCGAACCATTCCAGCGCCTGGTGCGCGCCGGCCGCCTGGCCGCCTACGAGTACGACGGTTTCTGGATGTCGATGGACACCTTCAAGGACCGGCAGCAGCTCGAGGACATCAACACCCGCGGCAACCCGCCGTGGCAGATCTGGAACGGCGACAAGATCGAGCAGCCGCTCGGGCCCCAGGCCCTCGCCGGCCTGACCCTCTAACAGCCAACGAGGCGCCGCGCCGCGCGGTACACACGGATGCAGACGCTCACCTTGCCCCGGAAGTCGACCGCTCCGCTGAAGGTCTTGTGCCTCGGCGCCCACTCGGACGACATCGAGATCGGCTGTGGTGGTTTCCTCCTCGAACTGCTGGAGCGCTATCCCAGAGCGGAAGTGGACTGGGTCGTGTTCTCGGCGCAGGTGGAGCGGGAGCGCGAGGCGCGCAGGAGCGCCGCCTTATACCTGAAGCGGGCGCGTCGATCGCGCGTGGCCGTTCACCACTACAGGGACGGCTTCTTTCCCTACGACAGCGAGATCAAGTCGGTGTTCGAAGACCTCAAGCGGCAGGTGTCGCCGGATCTCGTCCTGACGCACTACCGCGACGATCGGCATCAGGATCATCGCGTGCTTTCGGATCTCGCGTGGAACACGTTCAGAAACCACCTGGTGCTCGAGTACGAAATCCCCAAGTTCGACGGAGATCTCGGCACGCCGAACTTCTTCGTGCCGCTCAAGCGCACCACGTGTGCCCGCAAGGTGAAGTACCTGAACGACGCGTTCGACACACAGCGCGACAAGCACTGGTTTTCCGAGGCCACATTCATGGGCCTGATGCGGCTTCGGGGGATGGAGTGTCGCGCCACCGACGGTTACGCGGAAGCGTTCTACGCCAGGAAGATTACGATTGGCTTTTAGATAGGGTCTGCAGGATCGCCCGCGCCTCGGCCGCTCCATCGAAATCCGGCTTCAGTGAGAGCGCTTTCGTCAAGTGATCCTTCGCATGCACGGCATCACCCGCCTTCGAATACGCGAGGCCCAGGTGATACTGATAGATCGCGTTGCGCGGATCCTTCTCGACGCCGGCCTTCAGAGTGGAGATGGCCAGCGACGGGATGTCCTTCTTGTAGTAGATGTACCCCAGCGTGTCGTTGACCTCGGCCGAATCAGGCAGCCGTCTCTGCGCTGTCTTTGCCAGCTGTAGCGCCACGTCGAGGTTGCCGTCGGTTTCCGCGTAGATCCAGGCGAGATTGTTCGCCGCGACGGCTGCGTCCGGATCAACCCGCAGGGCCTGCTCGAACCGCGCCGCCGCGCCCTTGCTGTCCCCCGACGCCTGCAACAGCATTCCGATCATCGTCAGTCCGCCGACGGACTTCGGGGATTTCTGCACCAGCGTTTCGAACTCCGCGCGAGCCTGCGGAAGCTTCCCCTCCACGACCAGAATCTGCCCGAGTGCGCCGTAGGCCTCCAGGTACGAGGGGTCCAGTTCAATCGCCTGCCGCAGGAACCGCTCCGCCGAGGCCAGGTCGTTCGCTGCGGCGGACGTTCGCGCGGCCATCCCGAGAAGAACGGGTGTCGTGCCGGCAGCCAGTTGCTTGTCGATCCTGGCCCGAGCCGCGGCGTAGTTCTTCGCGGCCAGGTCCAGCGCGATGAGCCCGCCCAACGCCTCGACGTTGCCTGGCTCGAGTACCAGCGCCCGCTCGAATTCGCCCCTCGCGCCTGCCACGTCGTTTCTGCGCCCGAGCAGCATGCCCAGTTGCGTGTGCACGGCTGGCGAGTCGGGGAACCGCTTCGCGAGCTGCGCCAGTTCCTGTCCCGCACGATCGAGGTCACCGCTGGTCAGAAGACCGCGGACCAGCAGCAGCTGCGCGTTCGCGTTCAACGGCTCGTTGGCAAGGGCGTCGGCCGCGAACCCGACGGACGCGTCCGGCCGTCCCTGGGCCAGATGCAGTTGCGCCAGGGCCATTTTGGCTTCAGTCGCACGAGGGTTCAGCCGGAGCGCTTCCTGATACGCCGCAATGGCCGCCTCCGGCTCCCTGCGAGCGGCCTGGACACGGCCCAGGGTGAACATCGCGGCGGTCGAGTCCGGGTGGCGCTCGGCAGCGAGGGCCGCGCTGTCGAACGCGTCGTTCAATCGGTTGTCCGCGAGAAGAAGCGTGCTCTTGACCAGGAGCGCCTGCAGGTTGGCTTGATCCTTCGCGAGAACGGCGTCGAGCCTCCGGTATGCTTCCTCGGGCCGACCATCTTTGTACTCCAGTGCTGCGAGCCTCGCGCTGGCGACCGCTGACACGCGCGCATCGTCCAGCATCGGCTGCAGCAGCGCTTTTGCCTCTGCGTCCCTCCCGACAACGACGTAGTACTCGGCGAGGGTGAAGGCTTCTGCCGGCGCGTTGGTGACTTCGTATACGGTCTTGAGCGGCGCCTCCGCGTCTCCAGCGCGCTTGGTCGCGAGATAGAAGCTCGCGAGTGCCCGATTGATCAGTGGGTTGCGCGGCTCCAGTTCGAGAGCCCTGTTCAGCGAACGTTCAGCTTCGGCGCTGCGGTCGGTGAGCCAGTAGAAGTTACCGAGCGCCAGGTGCGCGGAGGCTGCCTGCGGCTCGAGTTCGACAGCCCGTTTGAAGGCAGACTCGGCGGCATCCCGCTTCCCGCGGTTCAACTCGAGAGCGCCCAGGTTCGAATAGGTGCCGCTGCGGTTTGGATCCACCCGGAGGGCGTCTTCAATCTGCTCGACAGCCGCATCCAGATTTTCGAGGCCGGCCAGCGCGTTTGCGGTCAGGATGTGCGCGTCGACGTCCTTCGGGTTGGCGCTGAGTACTTTCTCTGCGCGAGCCCTGGCTTCCTCCGGTCGTCCGGCCAGCAGCAGCAGATTGCCCGCCTTCAGCTGCAGGCTCGCCTCGTTGGGCCGCAGGTCGGCGGCCCGCACAAACTCGCCAAGAGCGTCCCCAAGATCGCCGGTCTGCATCAGCGCTTCGGCCAGCTTCTCGTGAGCCTCTGCGGAGAGGGGGTCGCGCTGCGCGGCGTTGCGGTACTCGACGATGGCCTCGGGCAGCTTTCCTTCTTTCGCGTACGCATTTCCGCTTTCGAGGAAGCGCTGCGAGGCGGCCTCCGGGCTCTGGCGGCAGCCGGAAGCCAGGGCGAGGGATGCAGCAGAAAGAACAGCGGCGATGACTCGTTTGTTCATGGCGACCCCGACCAAAGAGCAAAGATCCATCCGGCGCAGATATGCCCTTTCAACAGGTCACAACACGTTATTTATCTGTAGTTTACAAGAAATACACGCGGCTGTTGCGATGGGGCTGCAGCTGATGTTGTCGGCTGCTGGGCAGACTTTAAGGCGACGAGATGAGGGCTTTAGCCTGCTCAGAAACCGAACAGGCTGTTCAGGATGTCCCTGAGCGACATCCCGGACCAGGCGAGGGTTGTCACCATCACCGCGAGCAGGCAGAAGATGACCACTGCGATTTTTCGGCTCAAAACAGAACTACCCCAACGTAAAAAAGGCGCCACCCTCCGCTAGGAGGATGGCGCCCCGGGAATTCGAGAACCTGTGCGTGCTAGGACCGAGCCTGACGGCGCCGGTTGCGGAAGAGCGCGACGCCGCCCAGGCCCATCAACAGGAGCGTTCCCGGCTCGGGAACCTGCGTGATCTGGTCCTGTCCCTGAACGCCATTCCGCCCAACCGAGTCCAGCCACGTAGCCGTGGACGTGAAGTATAGCGCGCTATTGAAGGACGACGACCCAATCGTCTGTCCCTGGAAAAGCGCGGACAGGTAGCTGCGCGCCTGCGTGAAGACGCCGGCTCCGAAATCGTTCAGACCCTGAAATACCCCGCTCGCCAGGTTGGAGGTGCTGGCGTTGCCGACGTTGAGGAAGTTGATCGTTTCAGCCTCTGCCGGTGTTGCGCCGACGAGGAGCATGCTGAAAACAGCACTGACCGCCCCGACTGTAAGTTTTTTCAATGACGCCTCAACCATGAATGAAACAGGTAACTGGTATGAACCAGAGCAATCGCCGGACCTACCGCCTTTGCTTTGAATCAGGCCAAATCCCGATAACTGACACTTAAGGCCAGCTCAAGTGCGCCGCCAGGCAGATTTTTGTCCTGGCGCCATCAACATCCCTAGATTCCCCGGCTCATTCGCGAAACGATCGGTTCCGGCTGCCACTCGTTCGCCGACGCTCCGCCGGTGTGATGGAACACATCGGCACCGGACGTGTCGATCCGGATGGCGTAAGCGATCGGCAGCAGGTCGAGAATCCCGGCGAATGCCCGGATCAACACTGGCGCGATCCGGCTCTCGTCCTCCGGAGTGAGCGACGAGGTGAAGCGAATATTCATGCGCCCCCATTCCGCAACACTCGTACCCGCGCTTTTGAGCCCGAACCGCCCCTGAAGTCCTAGTGCCGCCCCTGTTTTCTCAGCCCCAGGGGTGACTTCGGCGGGAATCCGACATTCTTCGATGCTCCGGCCCTGTCGATGCCGTCCACCCTCCGGTTACCGCCGGCGCGAGCCGATAATGTCGTAAGAACGCAGATAAATTGTCGATAGATGTGTTGACTCCGGAACCTTGGATGGTCAAGAATCGTCGATTGTGTCGCTTTTAGTTCAAATAAGTCCTCTCGAAGATCGTGTGGCGAAGGCCGAATGAGTAAACCAACCGTGATGGTGGGCGTGAGCGCTGCCATCCGCAGCATCGAAGAAGACATTCAGTACGCCGCGCGCTCAGACGCCAAGGTCCTCATCACTGGTGAGAGTGGCGTCGGCAAAGAAGTGGTTGCGCGGCTGATCCACCAACGGAGCAGCCGCGGATCCGGTCCGCTCGTCACGATCAACTGCGCAGGGTTTCCCGACTCGCTGCTCGAGACCGAAATGTTCGGCCACATGAAGGGCAGCTTCACCGATGCGCACCGGGACAAGCGCGGCTGGCTGGAGATGGCGCACGGCGGCACGATCTTCATGGACGAAGTCGGCGAGATGAGCCTGCGCATGCAGGCGCTGATGCTGCGGTTCCTCGAGACCGGCGAGATCCAACGCGTGGGCTCGGAGCGGCAGGGACCGCCCCTCAACGTCCGCGTGATCACTGCGACCCATCGGCGCCTTCTCGAGCGCATCGCCGACAAGACGTTCCGCGAGGATCTGTACTACCGCTTGAACGTCATTCACGTGGAGGTGCCGTCGCTGCGCGATCGTCCCGAAGACATCGGCGTGCTGATGGCGCACTTCCTCCGGGAGGCTGCAACCGCACATCGCTCTCCCGAACCCGAGCTGACGGCCGACGCTCTGAGCCGACTGGTCGAATATCCCTGGCCCGGCAACGTGCGAGAGCTGAAGAACGTTGCCGAGCGCCTGGTGCTTCGTCCGCACAGCGGTCGCATCGGTCCCGAGGATCTTCCGGCCGAGATCTGGAAGGAACGCCGGGTCCAGCCCGAGCGCCGGTGCGCAACCGGCTGCGCCGCCCCTGAGCGAAACGCTCTTCGACCGGATGCTGAAGGGTGGCGAGTCGTTCTGGTCGGTCGTGTACGGGCCGTTCGTGGCGCGCGACCTGACCCGCGACGATCTCCGTGAGCTCGTGCGTCTCGGCCTCGAGCACACGCGCGGCAACTACAAGATGCTCGTCGCCTGCTTCAACATGCCCGAGGACGACTACAAACGGTTCATGGCGGTGCTGAGGAAGTACCAGTGCCATCTCCCGTTTCAGCAGTTCAGAACCCTGCGAAACGGAAGTGCGAACTGAGAAGTGAGAACAAGTGAGAACTAAGAAGGACTGAGAACGGGAAGCGTTGCCACGAAGAGTGGCAGTGTCCTTCGTAGTTCGAACACCGACGCCGTGGCAGTGTCCTTCTTAGTTTCAGTTCTAACTTCGAAGTTCCCGTCAGGCGGTGACGGCGAGTCCGGGCATCGAGTCGACCAGCGTGCGCCAGGTGAGCGCCGTGTCTGCGTCGCCCATGGCGAGTTCGGCGCCGCAGGCAACACCACTCAGGCTAGGCTCGCCCTGTTCAGCGCTCATCGGCGACACCCAAACGCGCTGGACGTCGCAGGAGAAGTTGAACAGGGGCAGTCGAAGCTTGAAGTACGCCGGCAGGTGCTCGGACCCCGCTTCAGGCGCTTCGAGCCGCAGGCCCTCGTAGCTGACGTCCAGCACCCTGGCCGGGACGTCGTTGGCAAACGCATCGATGAGCGGCACCTGTTTGCGGGGTGAACGCCGCACGTGCTGCGCGGCTGTCAGGAGCTCGCCGACAACTGACAGAAGGTGCTCCGTGGTGACTGGCGACGCCAGGTAGGTCGCGTGCTGGCGCTTTGCCTCGGCCTCGAGCACCGCGTCCGGATTTCCGACGACGATCGTCGGAATACCCTGCACGCTGGCTCGAATGGCCAGATGGAGCCCGTTGTAAGCGCCGAGCTTCAGTTCAGTGATGAGCAGGTCCGGCCGCGTGGTCAACGCGTCCTTGGCGGCCGTGAACTCGGTCACGAGCTTGGGCAGATAGCCGGCGGCGCGGAGTCTCGGCGCAAGACCGCGCACGACGCCGCCGTCTGGTGCCACGAGGAGAACGCGGGGCTGAGTCATCGAGGTGTCTGCCAAGTATCTGATGCTGTTAAGCAAGCGCGTTGCCGCTACGATGCCTGAATGATTTCATCGGATTCCAGACGAGCATGGAACAGTCCCGGTGCCGGGACATCCTGACGCACACGAAATTGCCGTGCCGGGCTCGTTGTGCCTTACAGTTCTGCAAGCAGTCTGCCCGGCTCAGCCGCGCCGGATTGGGCCCCGCGAGTGGACCCTCGTGTGGGCTAGAACTCCGCAAATGCACACGACTGCACCGCGAGCTGTGAATCCTGATTGGCCGAAGCACGACGACAAAAACCCCCCACCGAGGAGACAACTTCCGGACGAGGGATTGACTTTCAGCCCTTGAGATGGCGAGTATCTTGCGATGCCTCGGCGCATGAGCCTGCCGCCAGCCGCTAAGTCGCTTCTAGAAGCCATTAAAACCCGCCGTGCCCGGACGGGCGTCGTGGGCCTTGGTTATGTAGGTCTTCCACTGGCCGTTGAGTTTGCCCGCGCCGGATTCAACACCACGGGCATCGATCTCGACCCCCGGAAAGTCGACGCCATCAACGCCGGCCGGTCTTACATCGATGACGTAAGCACCCAGGACGTCGCCGAGCTCCGTGAGAAGGGGCTGCTCCAGGCGTCTTCTGATTTCGAGGTCGTCGGGGACCTGGACACCATCAACATCTGCGTGCCGACCCCCCTGCGGAAGACTAAGGACCCCGATCTCTCGTACATCGTGTCTGCCGCGGAGGCGGTGGCTGCCAGGCTGCGGCCGGGCATGCTGATCGTGCTCGAGTCCACGACTTACCCCGGGACGACCGACGAGCTGGTGCTGCCGATCCTCGAGCGGTCAAGGCTGAAGGCCGGCAAGGATTTCTTCCTGGCGTTCTCGCCCGAGCGCATCGATCCGGGCAACGCCAAGTTCCACACGCGCAACGTCCCGAAAGTCATCGGTGGCCTGACGCCCGCCTGCAACGAGCTGGCGACGGCTCTTTATTCCGGCGCCATCGAGACGATCGTGCCAGTCAGCTCCCCCCGCGTGGCCGAAATGGTCAAGCTGCTCGAGAACACGTTCCGCGCCGTGAACATCGGCCTGGTCAACGAGCTCGCGCTGATGTGCGACCGGCTCGGCATCGACGTCTGGGAGGTGGTGAACGCCGCCGCGACCAAGCCGTTCGGCTTCATGCCGTTCTACCCGGGCCCGGGCCTTGGGGGCCACTGCATTCCCGTCGATCCGTTCTACCTTTCGTGGAAAGCACGGCAATCCGGATTCGAGGCTCGATTCATCGAGCTCGCCGGCGCCGTCAACGGCGCGATGCCGCACTACACGGTGTCGCTCGTGGCCGACGCCCTCAACAGCATCAAGCTGCCGCTCAACGGGTCGAAAGTGCTCGTCGCGGGCATATCGTACAAGCGTGACGTCGATGACATCCGCGAGTCGCCGGCGCTCGACCTGCTCCACCTGTTGCAGGAGCGTGGTGCGGAGCTGTCCTATAGCGATCCGCATGTGCCGACGCTCTCGGGCAAGACCTGGCAGAACGGCGTCAACCTCGAGCATGTCGACATCGCGAAGGCGCCGACGGGTTCGATCGACTGCATCGTGATCGTCACCGACCACTCGAGGTTCGACTACGACCACTTCCAGCGGGCCGCGAGAGTGATCGTGGACACCAGGAACGCGATCAAGAACCCCGGGCCCAACGTGATCCGGCTGGGTGGTCCCCGGCGGGCCGCCCCCGAGCTGGAAGCGACCTCGGCGTGAACCACGTGCTCGTCACCGGTGGCGCCGGCTTCGTCGGCAGCCACCTGGTGGATTCGCTGCTTGGCGACGGGCATCCGGGTCACGACGCTCGACAACTTCGACGGCTTCTACCCCCGCTCGATCAAGGAACAGAACATCGCGACGCACCGCCGGCACAAGGGCTGGCGCCTCGTCGAGGCCGACATCCGTGATGCCGGCGCGCTTCGCGAGCAGCTGAAAGGCGACTATGACCTGGTCGTGCACCTGGCCGCCAAGGCGGGTGTCCGCCCGTCGATCGACGACCCGATCGCGTATCAGGACGTCAACGTCAAGGGCACGCAGAACCTGCTGGAGATCGCGCGGGAACGCAAGATTCCCGGTTTTGTCTTCGCTTCGTCGAGCAGCGTCTACGGCGTGAACCCCAGGGTGCCCTGGAGCGAAGAGGATCATGTCCTCGAGCCCATAAGCCCCTACGCGAGCACGAAGGTCAGCGGGGAACTTCTCGGCCATGTGTACAGCCACCTCTATGGCATCCGCTTCACCGCGCTGCGGCTGTTCACGGTGTACGGTCCACGGCAGCGGCCCGATCTCGCCATCCACAAGTTCGCGCGGCTCATGCTGGCGGGGAAGCCGATCCCGGTCTTCGGCGATGGGTCGACCCGGCGCGACTACACGTTTGTCGGCGACATCGTGTCCGGCATCCGCGCGGCAATGGCCTACGACCGATCGCCTTTCGAAGTCATCAACCTCGGAAACAACCAGACGTTGAGCCTCGCCGACATGATCTCCGGCCTCGAGGCCGCGCTCGGGACGACCGCGCGGATCGACAGGCTGCCCGAACAGCCGGGAGACGTGCCTCAGACCTGGGCCAATGTCGAGAAGGCGCGAAGAGCTCCTCGGCTTCGAGCCGCGCACGACATATCGCGACGGCGTGAAGAAGTTCGTCGAATCGCTGGCCGTGGAAAAGGGATAGCCGGAGATGTCGCTGCGAATCGCGTTCGACATGGACGGCGTCCTGGCAGACATGGACGGCGCCGCGCGGCGGCACAATGGCCAGCGACGCTTCTGGAAGCACGTCGATGAGACCGAGAACTTCTGGCAGTCGCTCGAGGAGATCGAGCCAGGGTCAGTCAAGCGTATTTCGGAAGGGGCGACCGCAGGCCGATGGGAAGTGATTTTTCTCACGAAGCGGCCCAGGAGCGCGGGTGAGACCGCGCAGATCCAGACGCAGCGCTGGCTCCAGGATCGTGGCTTCCCGCTGCCAAGCGTCTATGTGGTCCAGGGGTCGCGCGGGACAATCGCCGCCGCTCTCGATCTCCAGGTCGTCGTCGACGACCGTCCGGAGAACTGCCTCGACATCATCGCCGATTCGAAGGCCCGGCCGATTCTCGTATGGCGCGATGACGCGCCCGGCATTCCGGCTGCGATCGTGAAGCTCGGCGTCACGGTCGTCTCGTCGATGGAAGAGTGCCTCGAGTTGCTGGCAACGGAATCGCGACGCGCGCAAAAGCGCGGAGTGGTCGCAGGACTGAAGCGGCTGCTGCGGTAACGGCGGGTCAGGCGAGATCGGCGATTGTGGTGAGCTCGAAGTCGTACACGCAGCCGGCCGCCATGATCTCGCCGAACCGGCGGCCGAGTTCTTCGTGGACGGGATGCTGCAAGTAGGCGAGAAGACCCGCCTTGTCCTCGAACTCGATGATGGCGAGAAAATCCGCAGCGTCAGGCGCCGCCTGCTCATAGCCCGCACCGAACTTCACGCGGCGGCCGGCCTGCACGCCTCTGACGGTTGGAATTTCCCTGATGGCCCTCTCGAGGGCCGTGACAAACGCGAAGCGTTCCTGGGCCGGCAGATCCGCGCGAGGCTTGAACAGCACGACGTGCACTACCATGTCGCACCAGGTCAGGAGCGGTACCAGCCGCGCGCCGCGTAGTATGCGATCCCGAGCACTTCGTGCGCGACCTGGCCGCCTTGGTGCAAGCCAAGGCCGCTCGGCAGCACCCAGTCCGAAAACGAAAGGTCGTTGAACGGCGGCCTCGCAATTGCCGGCACCGCGTCGATGCCAGCTGCCTTGAACGTGCCGAGTGATCGGCGCATGTGGATCTCCGAGGTGACGAGCACGGTCTGCCGGATACCCATCGACGCCAACAGGGGCGCAACGACGATGGCCTCTTCGTACGTGTTTCGTGACTTCGTCTCTACGACGATTCGTGTCTCTGGCACGCCAAGCTGCACGAGTGCGTCCCGCATCGTTTGCCCGGTGGGCTCGTCAGGGTCATCGGGATCAACCCGGCCGCCCGAGCTGATGATCCAGGCGTGATCGATCAGCTTGAACACCCGCACGGCCTCGAGCACCCGCGTGGCGGCCGCAGGATCCACAACCGAGAATCGGTTCTCCGTCCAGTCACGCGCGGTGAAGCCGCCGGACCCCAGGACGACAATGGCAGTCGGCCCGGCCGATACATCCGCGTGCTCGAATGGACGCAGGCCGGAGGTGAGAACGAGGCCGATGCTGTGGCTGACGGCGTAGGTGCCCGCGCAGGCATAGAACACGGCAACGGCCAGAAGGCTCCGCCGCGCGAGGCGTGACCCCGGTCTAGTCCGCAGCCAGACCACACACACCAGCAGGAGGGCGACAACGCCCCCTGCCGAGAAGATGTAGCCGACCAAGGCCGTCACCGATTCACTTGCTGCCGCCGCGTTTTGGCGGGAGCGGCCTTCGACCGTGGGTCCGCGGGCGCTCGGATCGATCGTCTCGCGGGGGAGAATCGTCGCGCGGCTTGTCGCCGCGCCATTCGCCCTTTGGCTTGGACGACCACGGTCTGTCGCCCCGCGGCGGACCACCGGCCTTGTTCTCCCACGGCTTGCCCTGCCCTGAGCGAGGGGCGGAGGTGGCCGGTCGAAGGGCCGTCCCTGAGCGAGGGCGGCGGTCCTGCCAGGGCCGGTCGCTCTTGGGAGGACCTGCGGGCTTGCCTGACCACGGCCAATCGCTCCTGGGTTTGCCGGACCAGGGGCGGTCGCCGCGCGGCGGCGCGTTCTTGTCCTGCCAGGGGCGGTCGCCTCGCGGAGGACCGCTGGCCTTGTTCTCCCACGGTTTGCCCTGCCCTGAGCGAGGGGCGGAGGGCGGCCGAGTCGAAGCGCCTGACCACGGCCAATCGCTCTTGGGTTTGCCCGACCAGGGGCGGTCACCACGGGGCGGCGCGTTCTTGTCCTGCCAGGGGCGGTCCCCTCGCGGAGGACCGCTGACCTTGTTCTCCCACGGTTTGCCATGCTCTGAGCGAGGCCCCGGAAGGGGCCGAGTCGAAGAGCCCTGCCCTGAGCGAGGGGCGGAGGGCGGCCGACTCGAAGGGCCTGACCACGGCCAATCGCTCTTGGGTTTGCCCGACCAGGGGCGGTCGCCACGGGGCGCGGCGTTCTTGTCCTGCCAGGGTCGGTCGCCTCGCGGCGGACCACCAGCCTTGTTCTCCCACGGTTTGCCCTGCCCTGAGCGAGGGGCGGAGGGCGGCCGCGTCGAAGCACCAGACCACGGCCGATCGCTCTTGGGTTTGCCCGACCATGGGCGGTCACCACGGGGCGGGACGTTCTTGTCCTGCCAGGTCCGGTCGCCTCGCGGAGGCAACGGCCTCTGCGGCGGTCGAGTGTCGGGCCGCGCGTCTGACTTCGGTGTCGCGCGTGCGGGCGGAGGCTCGCGGTCGTCGCGCGAGCGATCGCTGTGGGGACGATGTTTCTTCCTGTCCTTGTCGAAGCGCGCGCGCGGGTCCTTGTGCTCGCCTCCCGGCCGCCACTCGCGATCGCGCGGCGCCCCTCCCTTGAGGTCCCGCGCGTTCCGGCCGGCCCACTGCGACTGCTCCGGCGAGTCCCACAGCTTCCCGCGCGCGAACCACTTCATCTCGATCGTGGGGTTGGTCCGGCGCAGCTGGGTGAGCGTCGGCAGGAGCTCCTCCTGCTTGGCCGCACGAAACGCGGTGGGCTTGCCGTCGATCAGGATGGTCCAGTAGGCGAAGCGGGGAGGCACACGCTCATTCTACGGGGAACCTGGCTATTCAGGGACTTCGGATTAAGGGACTTTGGGAGTGAATTGACTCAATCCAATCCCAAGTCCCTGAATCCCTAAATCCTCAATCTCTTGAGTTTCTCGACGAGCGTCGTGCGTTTGAAGTTGAGGAGTCTGGCGGCCTGGCCCTTGTTGCCGCCGGTGCGTTCAAGGGCTCGTTCGATCAGCTCGCGCTCGATGCTGGCGATGTACGCGTCGAGATCGATACCGCCTTCCGGTAGCGCGACACCTGACGCGAGCGGCATTGGCACGGCCGCTAGAAGCTCCGGTGGCAGGTCGTCCACGTCGATCTGTGTGCGGCCGCCACTGAATGCTACGGCCCGTTCGATCGTGTTCTCGAGCTGCCGCACGTTGCCGGGCCAGTGGTACGCCATCATCCGGCGGATCGCTTCCTGTGACACCGTGAGATGCGGACGCGCTGCGCCCGGCGCGCCGACGATCGCCTGAAACTTGTCCACGAAGTGCTGCGCGAGCAGCGGAATGTCCTCCTGCCGATCGCGCAGCGCCGGCAGCTGGACGGGGATCACGTTCAGCCGGTAGAAGAGGTCCTCGCGGAACTGCCCTTCGGCGACCATCTTCGCCAGGTCGCTGTTGGTCGCGGCGATGACGCGGACGTCCACCTTCGTCGTGTGCGAATCGCCGACCTTCTCGAACTCGCGCTCCTGCAGCACGCGCAGCAGCTTCATCTGCAGCGCCGTGCTCATCGTGCCGACTTCGTCGAGGAAGAGCGTGCCGCGGTGCGCCTGCTCGAGCCGCCCCATCCGGTTGCCAACCGCGCCGGTGAAGGCGCCGCGCACGTGTCCGAAGATCTCGGCCTCGAGCAGCGTTTCCGGGATCGCGCTGCAGTTCAGCGCCACGAAGCGGTGCATCTTCCTCGGGCTGTTGTGATGAATCGCCCTCGCCACGACCTCTTTGCCGGTGCCGGTTTCGCCGGTAATGAGGATCGTGCTGTTGGTGGCGGTGACGGTGTCGAGCAGCTGAAAGAGCTTCTTCATCGCCCGGCTCTTGCCGACGATGCCTTCGAACTTGTACCGCTCTTCCAGCTGCGCGCGCAGATATGCGTTCTCCGATCGGAGCCGGCGCTGCTCGACCGCTGAGTTGAGCACGTGCATCAGCTCGTCGATCTGAAACGGCTTGCTGACGAAATCCCGCGCGCCTCGCTTGATGGCTTCGACCGCATCCTTCACCGTGCCGTAGCCGGTGACGACGATGGCGATGATGTCCGGGTAGCGTCCGACGGCGGCTTCGACGACGGCGCCACCGTCGATGCCCGGAAGCCGCAGGTCGGTGATGAGGATGTCGAAGGCAAAATCTGCCAGCCGGGCGAGGGCGGCCTCGCCGGAATCCGCCTGTTCGACCTGGTAGCCGCGATCGGTCAGCTGCTCGGCGACAGCCTCTCTGAGCGCGGCCTCGTCTTCGACGAGAAGCAGATGTTTAGCCTGGTCAGTCATTTACAGTGATCGCCAAGATTTTGACACACCGGGGACCCCGGACGCCAGCCCTAACCGCCGGGGTGCCTACTGAAGACCTGCGCAACGATGACCGATACCCCTGTCAGGAGGCTAGACCGCCTGTGGAACGAAAAACCATCTCGATCATGAAAGCCTGCGAGCTCGTCGGCGTCAGCCGGCGCACCATCTACAACTGGCTCTCATCGGGCAAGATCGAATACGTCCGCACTGCGGGCGGTTCGGTCCGCATCTTCGTGGACACGCTCTGGCGCGATCCGCACCGGGCTGACCGGCCGGCAGTGGCCATGTGGCAGGAAGAGCGGAACCAGGCCTGATGGCCACTCCGCTCTCTGTCGAACAGCTGCTGTCGAGGAGACCGATGGACGAAGCTCCCGAGCTGCGTCTCTTGTTCCACCGCTTGAACAACCAGCTCGGGATCATCCTCGCGCACGCCGAGCTGCTCGAAGCCAAGGCGGCAGACGAGGTCAGCCGCGCACGCGCCGCGCAGGTCGTGTCCAGCGCCCTCGAGGCGATGGGCACGGCGAAAGAAATCCGCACCATCCAGAATCGTCTTTCAGACTCGATTCTGTAATCACCCCGTCAAAAAACCGACGCCTGAGCCGCTGATTTCGTCAAGATATTGACGAAATTCGCGGCTCTTTTGCCTACACCCGCCTGCCGAGTCACAATCTGAGATCTCCCGCAACTAATTACAAAATAACCCACTTAATCAATTGCTAGATGATTGGGTGGCGAGGAAAGGAACACAGCCTCGACAATTGGTATCGCCGTTGCGATAAGGCGCAACGCTACGCCGCTTCGGCAATCGCCGAGGGGTGCTCAAGGGGATCGAAGAATGCGCGTTCAGACTGTGTCCGCCAGCCAGAACCGCCGGATCGTCGCCGGCCTGCCATTTGTCGAATCGCTCGCGCGCCGTATGGCCGCGTCGATGCCGAACTCAATCGACATCGGCGATCTCGTCCAGGACGGGGTCCTGGGCCTGATTGACGCCGCGCACCGCTTCGACGAGGACCGGGGCATCAAGTTCGAGACCTTTGCCGAGCGCCGGGTTCGCGGCGCCATGATCGACGCGCTTCGCCGCGACGCCTGGCCGCGTGGCGTCCGCCGCCAGCGGCGGGAGCTCGATGCGGCCCGTGAGACGCTGCGCCGCGAGCTCGGCCACGAGCCCTCGCTCGCCGATCTCGCCGCCAAGGTCGGCTCGGACGAGAAGCGCCTCAGCCGCACGATCGTCCGCATCAACACCATTGAGTCGACCTCGCCGCTGAACACCGGCGAGCACGTGGACGAGTCGTCGCTGCCGCCCGCGCTGGTGCCCTCGGAGCCGGACTCTCCACACCGGGCATACGAGAAGGCCGAAACGCGCGACCGCGTGCGCACCGCCATCACGGCGCTCCCGTGGCGGGAACGCAAGGTCATCAGCCTCTACTACTACGGCGAAGTGACGATGAAGGAAATCGGCGCCGAGATTGGCGTCAACGAGTCGCGCGTCTCGCAGCTCCATGCCCGCGCCATCCGCCGGCTGCGCGAGACGCTCGGCGAGATGCGGCCCGAGCACGTCGCCGAGATGCGCAAGGCCCTTCTCGAATTCGCGACCAAGAAGCCGGCCATGGCCAAGGCGGCCCTGCCTGATCCGCGCGAGGAAACACTGGCCAACCCGGCGGCCATCGTGCTGCCTTACAAGAAGCTGTCGGCCGAAAGGCTGGCAAAGCTGCCGCGCACCGCGTCGTTCAAGGCCAAGGCCGACATCAAGGGTGGCCGCACGCGGCCGGCGGTCGCCGCCGCCCGGTAACGAGACAACGGAGGGGACGGAGGGAACGGAATTCAACACGGAGAAACGAAGTCGCGGAGTGCTTTTCGAAAGCCCTATCATGACCTCCGCGTCTCCGTTCCTTCGTGTTAAACCGCTTCCTCCGGAATCTCCGCGTCCTCTACACGAGGGTGTCGCGGACAGCCCTCAGCAAGTCGGCCAGCCGGAACGGCTTGGCCAGCCAGCGGCACCCGCTCTCGTCGAGGAACTGCTCGGCGTCGGTGCCGACGACATCGCCCGTCACGAAGATGACGCGCCGCGCCATCGCCGGGACATTGACGATCAGGGTCCGGTAGAACGCCTTCCCGTCGAGACGGGGCATCTTCAAATCACACACGATCAGGTCGAACGACCGTTCGGCGAGGAGCCCGAGCGCGTCCTCGCCGTCGGTCGCCCGCTCGACGACGTAGCCCGCATCTCGGAGCGCCTCGCTGACCGCAGTGGCCAGCGCGGTCTCGTCTTCGACGACCAGGATCGATCGGCCGAGAACCGGTTCGGCCTCGGCCGCTCTGGGAGGCGCCTGACGAGGAGCGGCGAGGGGTGGCAGCGTCGTGCCACTGACGGGCAGCTCCACGAAGAAAGACGCGCCGGCGGCGGGGCGCGACTCGAGGCGGATGCGGCCGCCGTGCTCCTGCACGATGGCGTAGGCGACCGTCAGCCCGAGGCCGGTGCCCTTTCCCACTTCCTTCGTGGTGAAGAACGGGTCGAAGATCTTCGACTGGACTTCCGGTGCGATGCCCGGGCCGTCATCGTTGATTTCGAGAATCACCGATTCGCTGGCCGCGTCGTGCCATGTGCGAACAACCAGGATGCCTCGACCGTTGGCCGAGAGCATGGCCTGTTCGGCATTGATTACAAGGTTCAGCAGGACCTGCTGCATCTGGTGCCCGTCGGCAAACACCAGTGGCAGTCCGGCTGCCAGCGCGTCGATCACCGTGATGTTGGTGACGCGCTGTTCGTATGCCCGCAACCCGAGCGTCTCGCGCACGACGTGGTTGACGTCCACCATCGCGCGGGTCGTCTGTCGCTTCCGCGCGAAGGTGAGCAGGTTGCGCACGATGCGCGCCGCCCGTTCGGACTCGCCGAGGATCATCTCGAGGCCGCGCCGCACGGCCGGATCGAGCGACTGGCGTTCGCTGAGCCGCTCGGCCCAGCTGAGGATGGTGGCGAGCGGGTTGTTGAGCTCGTGCGCGACACCCGAGACCGTCTGGCCGAGCGCCGCCATCTTTTCGGCCTGCAGCAACTGGTGATAGAGGTCGCGAGTCTCGTCGTCCAGCTTCTTGCGCTCGCTGACATCGCGGATGAGGGCTTCGATGCGCAGCGTGCCATCGGGCCCGGGAGAGTCCGCCCGGCCCGTCACTTCGACCCAGACCGCCACCCCGTCCGCCCGCCGCAGGCGGAGCAGGTAGTCGGCGACCGCGCCGTCGGTCGAGAGCCGATCGACAAGCGCGGCGCGAGCCTGGGGATCGACGAACCGATCCCGATCGAACGGACGAATGTCGCGTTCGGGCGTTTCGCTTCCGAAACCGAAGATCAGCTTGAGATGGGGATTTGCCGCGGTCGTGGACGAATCGTCCGGTCCGATGGCGCCGATGTAGACGCCCTCGTGAACGGCCTCGAACAGCCGGGCGAAGGCCGCGGCCCGTCGCTCCACGGGGGCATTCTACGCTGGAAGTCCGGCCGGAGACCTGAACTCGAGGCGGGTCCGAAAGGACCCGCCCTGAAGGTGTCAGTGCGCGGCGTGAGCGGCGGGCGGCGCGGGCGTCGCCATCTTGCCCGGGTACACGGGCGCGAATTCCTTGTCGACCGCCGCGCGGATGTCGCGCACCGAGGCACCAGACGCGTGCATCTGACGCGAACGGTTCGCCACGTCGATGCAGACCGCGCACTCGACGCCGTGCTCGTCCCACTCGACCACGTCGCCCGCGGCGTTGCGCGAGCGGACGAAGCAGTCGTGGTTGCCACCGTGGCCGGCGTTCTCACAACCGCAGAAGCACGGGATGTAGCTCAGGACCTCGGGGTGTTCGGCGGCAAACTGGTACGCCGCGGTGATGACTTCGCGCGAGCGCGGCGGCTGATAGCCCTGGAACGGGATCGGCGGAAAACTCGCCTGATCGCGCGGCCCGAGCTTGGCCTGCGCCTCGGCTTTGGTGACGGCGGCAGCGGCAGGCTGCGCGGTCGTCGCGGAGGCGGCCGTGGCTGACGCTGTCTCCGCGGTGGCAGCCGAATCCGCCGACGGCCGCAGGAAGACGACGGCCAGGCCCACGAGGACGGCAGCGCCCCCGACAAGGAGTATGGGATTCAGACCCGATTTGGACGCGGGCTTTGCCGGTCCCGACGGCCGGGAGGGTGGATTCTGTCCCTTGGATGAAGATGCTTTTCCCATAGACCCGCATTCTACCGTGTTTGCCAGGCTGGGTCGCCTGGCAACGGAGGCTGTGGAGATTTCATGAAGTACGTCGGAAACCACGACCGCTTGCTTCTGGGGGGGCTGGCCGTCGCCCTGGTCGTGGTATTTGCCAAGCCCATTCAGTACCTCCTGGATCTTGCCCGGGAGGTCGAGGCAGGGCTCGGCCTTTCGCTGCTGCCGGCGCTCATCATCCTGACCGGGGTATTCGTGCTGCACCAGCAGCGCAAACGGCAGGAGGAGCAGAACCTGGCCCGCACGGCCGAAGCCGAGGTCCAGCAGGCCCAGGCCCGCGCCGCCGAGCTCGAACGCCTGGTCGCGTTCGGCGAGGCGCTGGGCCGGGCGCTGACTCTGGAGGCCATTCGTGACGTGGTGTTGCAGCAGCTGCCCCGGCTGACCGGAACGGACCGGGCCTGGGTGATGGCGAGGCAGGAAGGCCGCTGGCAGGCGTTCTCGCACGAGGCCGGTCAGGATCGCGAGAAGCTGGAACTGAGTTACATGGACATCGTGGAGCAGGCCGTCCCCACCGACCCGGCAAAGCCGGCGGCGCCTAGCAATGTCTACGGGCACATGTGCCTGCCCATGACCGTCGGCGGCGAAGTGGTCGGGCTGCTGGCGGTGCCGGAGTCCGAATCCACGACGACCGACAGCCGCCGCAGGGTCCTCGCCGCGGCCGCGACGCTGCTCGGCACCTCCCTTCGCAACTCGCAGCTGTTTCGCGAAGTCAAGGACAACAGCCTGCGCGACGGCCTCACCGGCTGCTACAACCGCACGCACACGCTCGAGGTGATCGGCACCGAGCTGCGCCGCGCGCGCCGGACGCACCAACCCGTGTCCCTCATCATGCTGGACATCGACCACTTCAAGCAGATCAACGATCGCTTCGGCCACCTGTGCGGTGATGCGGTTCTCGCCACGGTCGGTGCACGCATGCGCGAGGCGCTACGCGGCAGCGATCACAAGTGCCGGTACGGCGGCGAGGAATTTCTCGTGCTCCTGCCCGAGACGCCGATCGAAGGCGCCCGCCGCGTGGCCGAAACGCTGCGCAGGGCGCTGGCCGACCGCATCGTCACCTGGAAGAACGAGCGCCTGCAGATCACGGCCAGCTTTGGCGTGTCGGTGGCGCTCCCATCGGAGACAGACATCCAGGCACTCATCGGCCGCGCCGACCAGGCCCTGTACCAGGCCAAACACGAGGGGCGGAACCGCGTTCAGTCAGGGACTTAGGAGTCAGGGACTTCGGATTGATTCAATCAATCCCTGAATCCACAAATCCCTGAATCCTAAGTACGATGGGGCGACCCTTGTCTGGCCCCTATATCGCGTGGATCGTCGTGTGTCTCGTCTGGGGCACGACCTACCTTGGCATCCGGATCGCGCTCGAAAGCATCCCGCCGTTTCTGATGGCGGCGATGCGCTGGATCACGGCCGGCGGGCTGCTTGTGGCCGTGTTACGGAGCAGAGGCGAGCGGATTCCCGGCAGATCCGAATGGCCGTCGCTGCTGGTCCTGGGGATTCTTCTGCTCGGGTTCGGCAACGGCGCCGTCGTCTTCGCGCAGCAGACGGTGCCGAGCGGCCTGACGTCCGTTCTGGTGGCGGCCGCGCCGTTCTGGATGGTCGGCACCGAACGCGCTCTCGGCGGAGCCGAACGGCTGACGCTCATGAGGGCAATCGGCCTGGTCGTGGGCTTCGCGGGCATCGTGCTGCTGGTGTGGCCAGAGCTGCAATCAACCAGCGCTGACCGCTCGGGCGGCGCATTTCTCCTCGGTGTAGCGGCGACGCAGTTGGCCTGCCTCGGGTGGGCGATTGGTTCGAGCTATTCGCGCAGGCGTCAACAGAGCGAAAACGTGCTCGCCGCCGCCTCGTTGCAAATGCTTTTTGCAGGCATCGTGCTGCTGGTGCTGGGGACACTCGCCGGCGAGTGGTCAAGCCTCCGCTTCACCACCCGCACTGCGAGCGCCCTCGTCTACCTGACCATCTTCGGATCGATCATCGGCTACTCGTCGTACATCTACGCGCTCAAGCACCTGCCGGTCTCGACCGTGTCGCTCTACGCGTACGTGAACCCCGTAATAGCCGTGCTACTCGGCACAATCGTGCTCAACGAACCCCTCAGCCCGCGGATCGCGCTCGCGGGTGCCGTGGTGTTCGTCGGCTCCTGGCTGGTCAAAAGAACTTAGGGAGTTGGGATTCAAGGAGTTCGGAGTGAAATCCGGTAGTCCCGAAGCCCCCAATCCCAAGTGTCAGACGACTCTTCGCCCACTGACGAGCCGGACCAGAAACAGCACCACAGCAATTACCAGAAGTATGTAGATGAAGTTTCCCATGGTGTAGCCGCTGACCATGCCCAGCAGCCACAACACGATCAGCACGATGGCGATTGTTTCCAACATGTAGAGCCTCCATCACTTCCGCCGACGGGCGGACGTTCGGGGGCTGGCTAGTGCAACCGAAGTGCCACAGGAAGGTCGAACTTTGAAGTGAGAACTTAGAAGGACACAGAGGGCGCTCACTGCCGCCCCGGGATCAGAGTCCTTCTTACTTCCTAGTTCTCAGTTCTAACTTCCCGCAGGGTCTAACTTCCCGCAGGGCTTTGGGGTTCACCGAGGGCGAAAGCCATGGTGCCGACGACGACAGGCGTGCCGTTGACGCGCGCGACGCCTTTCAACCATCCCATGCGGCTGCGAAGGCGCACGACGGTTGCTTCGATCTCGACGACGTCGCCGGCGTGCACGGGGCGCCGATAGCGCACGCGCTTGATGCTCGCGAAGAAGGGCAGCTGCTGCCGGTTCTCGGGTTTCGCGAGGATCATGATCGCGCCGACCTGCGCGATGGCTTCCGTGAGAATTGTCGGCGGCAGCACGGGAGTACCGTCTCCGCCGAGCCAGAGGTGCCGCTCGTTGAGCGACACGTTCTTGATCCCGACGATCCGCTTGTCGAGCTCGAGCTCGGTGATCCGATCGACCAGCAGAAAGGGATAGCGGTGCGGCAGGATGCGTTCGATCGCCGCGTAGTCGAGCGGGAGCGTCAGGTCCATGGATGTCGTCAACCTGCTGATTATAGGCAGGCCTGCACGCCTGGCGCCACCATCCTGCGCTACACTGGGCGTTCCCACTCCCGCAAACGCTGTGACTGAACCAGTACCATCCGATCCGTCCGTGACGGCGCCCGATCCCTTGGCTTCGGCCCCGGCCGCTGCCTCCACCCCTGGTGGGGCGGTCGTGCCCGCCAATATCCGGGAGCTCGTCATCACGCTGTTCGAGCTCGGGCGCGAGGTGACCTCGGTGCTCGATCTCGACGAGCTCCTGCAGAAGACCCCGCAGCTCATTGCCCGTCTCACCAAGTTCACGGCGTTTGCGGTGTACCTCCTTGACGGCGACCGCGGCGAGTTGTCGATGGCGTACTCGGTCGGCTACCCCGAGCCGCTCGCGAAAACACTCCGTGTGAAGCTGGGTCATGGCCTGGTGGGCACGGCGGCGGCCGAAGGCAAGCCGCTTCTCGTGAACGACGTGCGGAGCGATCCCCGCTACGTGGAGGCGGTGCCGGGCTCGAGGGCCGAGCTGGTCGTGCCGCTCCGCCGGAAGGGCCGCGTGATCGGTGCGCTCAATCTCCTGAGCGACACCGTGGATCAGTTCACCGACGTCGATGAAATGATCCTTCGGCAGTTCGGAGCACACGTCGCGGTCGCCATCGAGAACGCACGGTTGTTCGAACACGCACGCGCGTACACGAGCACGCTCGAGACCTTGTCCGACATTTCGCGCGAGTTCGGCTCGATTCTCAACCTGGACGAGCTGCTCACGCGCATTGCGAGCCTGACCCGGCGGATCATCGACTACCGGACCTTCGGCATCTTCCTGATGAACGAAGAAACTCAGGAGCTCGAGATCAAGACCGCCGTCCGCTACGGCGACATCGAGTGCCAGGCGCGCGTGAAGCTCGGCGAAGGCCTGGTTGGCCACGCCGCACTGACCCGGCAGCCGATCCTCGTGCCGGATGTCTCGCTCGAGCCCAGGTACATCAAGGTCAACGACGATGCGCGATCCGAGCTGGTGATTCCCCTGCTGGTGAAGGAGCGGTGCATCGGGGTGTTCGACCTCGAGAGCCCGGAGCTGAACGCCTTCACCAAGGATCATCTCGAGATCCTGCGGCTCCTCGCGAGCCAGGCGGCCGTGGCGATCGAGAACGCCAGACTTTACGAGACGATCCGCGCCAACGAGGTGCGCCTCGAGAAGGAAATCCGATTCGCGCAGCGCGTGCAGGCGGCGCTGCTGCCGCTGGAGCTGCCCAAGCGGCTCAAGGGTGTGGATGTGGCAGCGCGCTTTGCACCCGCGCGCGAGTTGGGGGGCGATCTCTACGACTTCGTCGCTCCAGAGCCGAACACGCTCGTCGTGGCTGTTGGCGACGTGTCGGGAAAGGGCGTACCCGCGGCGCTCTACAGCGCCTTCGCCGGCGAGCTCGTCCGCTCCCGCACCTATCGTCGTCGATACGCTCCGGATCGGTTTGGTCCCGCGGGCGTGCTCACGGCCATGAACACGATTCTCTACGAGCGGCAGCTCGAGGAGTATACTGCACGTTGTGCTATGCCGTGTTCGACTTCAAGCGCCGCACCGTCGTGATGTCGAACTCGGGACTTCCGTATCCGTTCCGCAGCACCGGCGAATGCGGCCCTGGCCAGTCGCCGACCGCAATCGAGCTGGCCGGCGTGCCCCTCGGGTCGTTCCCGGGGTCCACATACGACGAGGTCACCTTCGACCTGCGCCCGGGGGATTTGTTCGTGTTCTGCACGGACGGGATTTTCGAAGCCAACGACGCCGACGCGGGGGAGTTCGGCAGCGCGCGGCTGCAGAAGGTCATCTGCGAGACCCGCGACAAGCCGTCCAAGCAAATCGTCGACGCGATTTTCTCGGCCGTCCAGGAATTCCGGGGCGACACGCCGCCGAACGACGACATGACGGCCGTAGTGTTGAAGATCACGGCGTGAATTGAGGGACTCAGGGATTCAGGGATTCAGGGATTGACGATTGGGATTGATTGACCTGCCCAGCCCTCGCACGCTCCTTCGTCCCCTCGCTCTCTGACCTCAATCCCTGAATCCCTGAATCCCTGAATCCCTGAATCCCTAATCCCTGAATCCGCAGTTCTCTCTCGCGCTGAAAAAACTGCCCGGCGATTCAGGCGGGAGTGGCAGGAACTTCCGCCACGCGCGTGGATCGCTAGCGTTTTCAATCGTCGGCCTGGATCGAGCGATGCAATCGCTGCAAGCGTGCTCGATAAGACCGAAGCCTTGCGCGCTCGATGCCGGCGGTTTGCCGTTCGGATCCTCGAGTTCGTCAGGAAGCTGCCTCGTGACCCCGTCGGAGATACGGTCGCGCGCCAGCTGGCACGGGCGGGTACGGGCACGTCAGCCAACTACCATTCCGCCTGCCGGGCCCGTTCACGAGCCGAGTTCATTTCACGCATGAGGCAGGCAGTCGACGAAGCTGATGAGACATGGCACTGGATGGAAGTGTTGCGAGGCAACGAGACGCCGTTTGGACCTGAGGCAGAGTGGCTTCTTCAGGAGAGCATCGAGCTGCGTGCGATCTTCTCGAAGTCGGTATCTACAGCGAAAGCGAACCAGAAAGATTCAAGGATTTAGGGATAAGGGATTAAGGGACTTGGGATTGATTGTTTCAATCCAATCCCCAATCCCAATCCCCAATCCCCAATCCCCAATCCCCAATCCCTGAATCCCTCAGTCCTTGAATCCCTGAATCTGAACGCTATCTCCTGATATCCAGGTCTTCTTCCCTGAGATGCAGGCCGAGCGCCTGGCCGCCAAGAACAGCGATTTCCTGGACGCGGCCCTTGACGCGCACGCGTGCACCACGGGCCGGTGTCGAGCCGTGCTGGGACACGACCGTCACCTCGCCGCTCCCGTCGTCCACGCGATACAGCTTGAACGGCACGAGCGGCACGCCCCACGAGCTGGTGACGACGCCGTCGATGCGGACGCTTCGATCCTGGTAGCGCCCAGGGTTCATCTTGAGGTCCGCGATGTCCGGGGCGCGCAGCGCGCACGCCGATGTGAGAGCAACCAACGCGGCAACCATCAGCACGCGGTTCATGGGCATGGTCCTTTTCTCTGGCGACGGAGCGAGCCCGGGCCAGAACGCGCCGCGCCGGATCGTGAATGGAGAACGGAATACGGGATGCCAGCGCCTGCCTGAGTAACGTATCCCGCTGATCCGACGCGACGTGAGAAGAGCTACATCAAATCGCATGCCCGATCCCGGCTCGCAGAAACAGGCCGGAAAACCGCAAAGTCCGCCGACGAGGCGTCCCACAGGGTGGACGCGGATGACCTCAGATCAGGGGTGTGCCAACTTTCCAGAGATCCAGCGCGTCTGATTCGGAAGAGTGGACAAACGAGAGGGTGCTTATGAAGGTTCTGTTGGTCGGTTCGTTGTTGGCGCTGGCGATGCCGGGGACGGGCGCAGGTCAGGTCGCGGTTCCAGCTCAGCCCGATAGAGAAGCTCACGACGCAAGGGTCCGCGTGCTGCGGATCCAGGACCCCGCCGGGGCATCCCAACGCTTCGACACGCTTATGCTCGGCGAGCGGGGCTCCCAGGTCGGCCTGACGGTCCGCGACATCGATTCGGCCGACACAGACAGCCAGAAGGCGTCTGGCGGCGCCGGCATCATCGTCGAGGAGGTCCGGCCGGATGGCCCTGCGGCCGCCGCCGGCGTCCGCGCGGCGGACTTGATCGTGTCGTTCGACGGCGAGCGCATTCGCAGCGCCCGCCAGTTCTCCAGGCTCGTGCAGGAGACGCCGCCCGGCCGGACAGTGGCCGCCACCATCGTCCGCGACGGCCGCCGGAGCGATGTGTCGATCACGCCTGCGGCACCCCAGTCCTCCCGGCGAATGGGCGGCCAGCCGAATGCGGACGCGGACGTGTTCATCGACAAGGACCGCCTGCGCGAGCGAATTGAACGCGAGCTCGGCCAGGTCGACGGCCTGCGGAAGTTCGAGCTGCCGGAGTTCAGCTTCGACTTTCCAGGCTCGTCGGCCCGTGGCCGCCTTGGAGTTGGCGTGGACGATCTCACGCCCCAGCTTGCCGCTTACTTTGGTGCGAAGGAGGGCGTGCTCGTGACCACGGTCACGGAGGACACGCCGGCGGCGCGGGGCGGCCTGAAGGCGGGCGATGTGATCGTCAGCTTCAACGGCGAGACCATGCGGACGCGGACGGACCTGCAGCGTGCGGTTGGCCGCGTCCAGGCCGACACGGATGTCACGCTCGGCATTGTGCGCGACCGGAAGTCGAGCGAACTGAAGGTCAGGCTGGAAGGGCCGCGCCGGACCACGCGCCGGCCGGTCTAGGCGCTACGCGGTAGCTGCGATATCGGCCTGGGTGTCGGCTGCGGGCGGGGCCAGCACTCCGACGAGTTGTGCCGCGAAGATCGCGGCCAGTGCCTGCGCGCTGTCCGAGGTCTCGCCGCCGCTGCGGATCTCGGCCGTGAAGGCGCCAATGCATCCGTCTGGCGACATCAGGGGCGCCACCACCGCACCGCTCGAAGTGCCCGGGCGCGCCAGCACGATCTGGAGCGTGCCTCCGCGGTAGGCTGCGGCCGCGGCGTTGTTGGCTCCGCGGGCCACGGCCGGCATTCGCGCCAGGGCGTCCGGCGAGTAGCCGTGTGCGGCCACAGGTCTCAGGTCTGCACCCCTCGCGTCGCCGAGCCAGACAACAAGGCCGCTCGCATCCATGGCCTCGGCGGCGTGACCCAGCGCCATCGACAAGCCAGGCAGGTCTTTGACGCGCCCCATCTCGGTGCAGAGCGCTGCCGCGGCTCTCAGGCCTGGCAGCGAATCCCTGGGAGCGTCGGAGGGTCCGGCTCCGGGCTGCGTATTCCGGTAACCCGACAGTCCGAGGGATGGCGTCTCCTCAGGCTGGGCCTCCGCTGACAATCGAGGCCGGGAGAACGCCGCCAGCACGAGCAAAAGCCCCGCGAGCCCTGCTGTGACGCCACCGACAACCATCGCGAGACGCCGGGCAGCGGCCTCCGATGCATCAAAGCCCTGTTGCTCTGCCGTTCGCGCCGTGTCCACGAGGGTCAAGGCTTCGGCGGCCGTTTCGCCCCCGCCCGCAAACACGACATCACTCGCCATCAACGGCTGATCCGACCGGAGGTAGTCTCTCGCGCGCTTGTCGATGTTCGCGAGCTCGGTTAGGTGGCTGGCCGCCACCATCAGCGCCTCTCGGGCACTGGCTGTGGCCGCCAGAACCCTCAGCTGATCGACCGAGGCCTGGGCGGTCTCGAGGTGCCCGGCGACCTTCGGCATCCAGAAGTCCACGCCTTGCCCTGCGGCGACATACGCCTGCTGGCCCGCGCGTGTGTCGTTGATCGCGGCGGCGGCTTCGCGCGCCTCGAGGTCGAACGCGCGCAGCGCCGATCGCGCCCGCGACTGCGTCTGTTCAGATTGGAGGATGAAGACCGAGGCGGCGATGAGGCCGATCCAAGCCAGCGTCGCAGAAATGATTCTCACCGTACGTGAGCGCATCGAGGGACCGCGCGTCAGAGTATCACATTAAGGCAACGTCTCACGCTGCGTGTAGGATAGCCGGCGTGACACGCACGCTTCTCTTCTTCGTGTTCACCGCTTTCGCGTCGCCGGTGGGCGCCCAGCCCGTGGCCGCACCGCCCCCGCCGCTGCGGCGCTGGCTGGACTTCCCGCAGCTCAGTCTCGCCATGCGCGGCCGTGCGATCGACGACGAGGTGAAGAACGTCAAGACGCGCGTGCTCCAGGAGCGCACCCAGATCCGCGCGCGACTCAAGTTCGACGCGCAGGCCCGCTACACGTTCAACGTTGGGCTGTTCACCGGCACGTCGTTCGTCAGCGGATGGAACTCGACTGGCGTCGGCACGGGCGACGCCGTGCTGACCCACAGCATCAAGCAGTTGTTTGTCACGGCGCAGCCTGTTCAGGGCCTCGAGTTTCAGCTCGGCAGCGTGTCGCCGGTGCGCGGCGAGAGTACCGAGATCAGCACCTACGACGAAGATGCCTATGTCACCGTCGGCCGCGCGATAGTGCGGCGCCGCCAGCAGCTGTTCTTCGACGACATCACGGTCAGCGTGGGCAACCTCGGCGAGCCCAACGAGGTCTCCGTCTTCGATCGTGAGTATGACGGCGTGAATTACTACCAGGCGCAGGTAAGCCGGCGGTTTTCGCCTCGCCTCGCGGCGTCGTTCGATTTCAGCCGAGTGGACGATGCCAATACGTGGAGGCCCTCGGCGCTCATCGGCGTGCAGGAGTCCCGGATCGTCGATCAGGTTCGCGTCGAAACCTACTTCCGGGACGAGGAAGAGGACCCGGCGGCGGGGTTTGTGGTACTGGCCGAGAAGCAGGTGTTACCCAAGTTCCGGGTCACAATTGGCTACGCCGACATTGATCCGGCTTACGGCGACCTGAACGCCGATCGGTACTTCCACGGGAAGAGGCTGTCGGCGCTCTTCGCCGTGCCGGTCACGCCCGAGCTGAACGTGCAGTTCTTCTACGGACACGAGGTCGGCGACAACCCGCCGCTTCCCGTCAAGATGCGCTCCGAGCTGGTGGTGAACTACAACTTCATCCCGCTCGTGAGGCGGACGGGCTGGTTCTGAAGACAGGCTTCGGGCTCCAGGCTTCGGGCCCAGGGCTCATCGGCCTAGGGCTCGGGCTTAGACGGCTTAGCGTCTTAGCTTCCGGCAGGTTTGAGAATGACGTAGGTGGGCAGGCCGATGGCCCCGAAGTGTTCGAGGGCTTCGCGCGCGGGCGAGACGCTGGCGTCCTCGGCCTGGAACTTGACCTTGACGTAGCCCGCAAGCGCTGCGCTCACCTCCGGATCGCGCAGCGTGGTCTTGTCCATCAACAGGCAGTTCTTGCACCACGTCGCCCAGAAGTCGATGAGCACCGGCTTCCCCGTGCGCTCGGCTTCGGCAATTCCGGCAGGCAGCGACGCATACCAGCCTTCCTTCAGCTTTTCCTCGACGCTCGACGCGACTTCCGCCGGATCGACCCAGCGGCTGGCGAAGATGCCGTAGGCCGTCCAGCCGTAGTAGACGGCCGTGCCGAGGATGAAGACGCCGAACACCTGTTTGACCCGCACCATCCAGGCGCCCGGCTTCGGCAGCGCCGCGATCCCGGCGCCGGCGATCGGCCACGGAATGGCCATGCCGAGCCCCAGGAAGAAAGGCAGGAGGAGCGCCGCCGGCGTGCCGGTGGCGTAGAGGTTGCTCGAGAACAGCACGACCTGGATAACGACCGGCGCCACGCAGGCGCCTGCCAGCAGCGCGGCGACGCTGCCCATGCCGAAGGCCACCAGGAAGCTTCCGCGCCCGGATTCTGCGACATGAAACCGGCTCGAGAACCTCGAGAAATCAATCACCAGGACATCGAACATCGCGAGCGCCAGGACGACGAACAGTAAAGCGATCCCGACGTTGAACCACGGTGACGCGTTGATGGTGCCGAACGTTCCGCCGATGAGGATGACGACGAGGCCCAGGACGCCGTAAACGATGGCCATGGCACTGCCATAGGCCGTCCCGAGGAGAAAGCCGCGTGCGCGGGATCCCGCCTGCGCACCTGCTCCGATGATGGCCAGGTTGATCGGAATCATCGGCAGCACGCACGGCGTGAGGTTCAACGCCAGCCCTCCGATGAGGACGAGCAGGAGAATCGCCAACGGCCCGCGCCCCTCGAAAAGCCCGCGCTCGACGATGCCAGCCTCAGCGTTCCTGATGAACTCGAGAAACTCGGCAGTCCCCACGTAGTTCGTGCTGCCCGCCACGGTGAAGCGCTTGTCGAGCGACGCAAGAGTCGCCACGACTGCTTCCGGCGTGTTGACCGCGGTGGCCGCTGCCGGTGCGACTCCCGGCCCACCCGCGGGCGCCGAAGGAGCTGCGGCCACAGGCTTCTCGCCAGTCCCAAACGGGATCCCCGCGAAGATAGCCTCGTGGCCGGTGCCCGCCCCGCTCTTGCCGCCGACCTTGAACGCCCAACTGGTCTTGAGCGAGACGGGGAAGAAGCACATCTTGTCGTTGCAGGCCTGGTAGCGCAGCGTGGCGGGCACGGTGATGTCGCCGGCCGGGACATCGGCGGCAATCGCGAAGCGCAGGCCGATGATGAACTCACGTTCGAAAACGAGCAGGGGCTGCGGGCTCCCTTCCTGCGCCAGGTCAATCGCCTTGGGCCAGACGATTTCTTCGACGGTGACTCCCGGAGGCGGCGTAGCGGTGAGCTGCATCGCCTGCAGGAGCGGGTCCCGCGGCTTGTTGGCGTTGGCGTGCAGACCTTCCGGCAGCAGCACGCGGAGCGCCACACGGACATCGCCACCTGGCGCGGCATCAGACGCCGTGAAGGGCGTCAGGCGCGCAGGTTCCGGCCGTGCCTGCGCGTAGGCGGCGCCTGCGGTGGCTGCATGCAGCACCAACGCGAGGAGGAGCCGTCCCGGCAGGCGGACCATCGCTTAGACCTTGACCTCTTTGAGCGGAATCGCCCCTGGCGGCAGCGGCAGCGCCGACGGATCCACAGTGCCTTTCACGGGCGGAAGGTCCTGGAACATGAAGTCCCACTTCCAGCGTTCGGACGGGTTCGATGCCTCCAACCAGTGGCGCCCGGTTACGACGCGGCCGAAGACCAGCGACGAAATTCCCTGCAGTTCCGCGACGTCCGGATGAGCGGCTGCGATGTCTGCCCGCACGTCGCCCGAGCTCGTGTAGGGGAAGCTGAGCCCGAGCGCGCCTGCGAGATTCACGAGGAGCTGCCAGTCTTCCAGCGCCTCGCCCGGAACCGGGATCGCGCGCGACGCGCTTTGCAGCCGGCCCTGGTCATTTGTATAGGACGCGTCCTTCTCGACAAACGATGCACCCGGAAGAACGAAGTCCGCCGCTTGAGCCAGCGCTGTCATCAGCACGCCATGGACGATGAGCAGCGGGAGCTTTCCTTCAGCGCGGGCATCGAGGATCCACTGCGTGTCGCCGATCGAGCCGTCCGGTCCAGGGTCGAAAACGTAAAGCGCCGCCACCTGGCCGGCTGCGACAGCTGCCTTGAGCGCAGCGAGGTCTGCTTCATTCACTTGCGGCGGGGCCCCGCGCTCCCGACCTACCAGACCTAATGCCGCTGCTCCGCGCACGTTGGGGGCGTCGACCTCTGGTACTCGGAATGTGGCGCCCGCAGGTTGCTGTTTCGTGCTGACGCGCCAGCTCAGCGAGATGGCGGTAAGGTTCTCGCCAATGAGCTCCCGCGCGAGACGTTTGAACAGGAACAGCTCCTCGTGCGACGCGTGGGCGGAGAGCAGGAAGCGCACCCCCTCGGGGTTCGAGCGTCCCGACTCACCGAGCCGCGCGACCAGCGCCGGCAGCAGATCGTGCCAGGCCACCGGCTTCTGCGAACCCTGCGAATCGCGCACGAGCGGCCGCCGGAGCCGGTCGTCGCTCTCGATCCAGTGGTAGTTGAAGCGCCCGATGTCGCACATCCAGTAGCCGTTCACGTCGGGGTTGAACCGCGGCGTGAACCTGACGAGGCGCGAGCCCTTGGCCCATTCCGGCTTGGCTTTGAGCCACGCGGTGGTGCTGCATCCCTTCGAGCACAGCGTGCAGGTGGTGTCCACCGCGTTGGGATTGTCCCAGGGCCTCGACTTGAAACGGTAGTCACGCGTGGTGATGGCCCCGACCGGGCAGACGTCCATCAGGTTGCCGGACATCAGCGAGTGCACGCCCTCTTCCTGGAACGTCGCGATCTCGCTGCCGTAGCCGCGATCGATGATGTTGATCTGCGCGTCGCCCTCCACGTCGCGCATGAACCGGACGCACCGCGTGCAAAGGATGCAGCGGTTCCGGTTCAGCATGAGCGTGGGCCCGAAATCCACGTCGGCTTTCACCCCTTCGCCGTCGAAGGTCCGCCGCGGAAACTCCATGCGGCTCTGGTCGGGCCCGAAGGTGTACGAAAAGTCCTGGAGCGGACATTCCCCGCCCTTGTCGCACACGGGGCAATCGAGCGGGTGGTTGACCAGCAGGAACTCGAACACCCCGGCCCGCGCCTCCACCACATCGTCGGTCCGGGTGTGCACAACCATGCCTTCACTGCAGACGGTCGAGCACGACGTCTGCAGTTTCGGCATCTTTTCGATCTTGACGATGCAGACGCGGCACGAGCCGTCGATGCCAATGCCGGGGTGATAGCAGTAGTAGGGAACCTGGATGCCGGTCTCGACGGCCGCCTGCAGGACGGTCTTACCCTTCTCGACAGTGACCTGACGGCCGTCGATCGTCAGCGTGACGGTTTCCATAGGATCTTGATCATAGCCCAGAGGACTGGAGGCTGGGGACTGCCTCCGCGCCCGCGGGCGCTGCGGAGCCAGGCCTATCGGAGATCTATGCGTGAGATAGTGATGGCCTGCCCGCCGCGCGTGCCGCTGATGGCGACGCGTGCGTCGGCGAACGCGGCCAGCTCGGGAAAATCCTGGTTGCGGATTGTGTAGACCTCGTTGTCGGCCACGAGCACGAACTCTGCCCCCCGAGCCACGCAGTTGAGCGTACAGCGCCCGTTGTCGCCGGCGGCCGCTGCGTACCGATGCTTCTCACCGCACTGGCTGTCGCCGATGATGCCTACGGCCGCGATGGGCACCGGGCGAACGAGCCACACGACGGCGGCGATCGCCGCGCCGGCGACGAGGGCCGCCTGCGACAGCGACGGGCCGGGCCGGCCAAGCCGGTAGACACGCGGCCGCCAGGCGGGCTCCTGGCCCATCGCGCGCGACGCTGCGGCCTCGGTCCTCAGCACCTGGCGGGTGATCACCTCCGCGCCCACTCGTTCCGAGCACGCCGCGCACCGGCGCAGGTGGTTCGCGACGATCCCGCGCTCGGCCTCGCCGAGCTCGTCGTCCACATACGGGGTAACCAGCGTCTCGATCGCGTCGCAGTCGTTCATTTGACTTCCTCTTGTCGCACCGGCGACGGGCTGTTGGCCACCAGGCGGTCGTGGAGCAGGCGGCGTCCCCGCGAGATGCGGGACATGACCGTGCCGATCGGAATCCGGAGACGGGACGCGATTTCCGCGTAGCTCAATTCATCCACGTCGCGCAGCCAGACGGCGTCGCGCAAGGACTTGGGCAGCGACTCGAGTGCGGACCGCAGGCCGGGCGCCAGCGTCCGCACGAGCAGCGCTTGCTCAGGCGTTAGATCTCGCGCCGGCTGCCGCGCGACGAGGTGTTCGGGGACGTTCGGGTCGGTGTGGACGGTCGCGCGCCTCTGGCCGCGACGGTGGTTGCTGGTGACGTTCTTAAGAATCGTGAGCAGCCACGCCTTGAGGTTCGTGCCGGGCTGGAAGCTGGTGGAGCTCCGCATCGCGCGGAGATAAGCATCCTGGACCAGGTCCTCCGCATCAGCGCGGTTCTTCGTCAGCCCGAACGACACCTTCCGCAGCTGGGGAAGATGGCCCAGAGCTTCCGCTTCGAAGGCAGGGTCTACCCCTGGAGCTCCAGCGGAACGGGGAGGCGATGGTTTCTCGGACGCCAGGGCGACCGTCTTTCTGAGAACAGCCACGTGCCGGGAGAAACCCCGGCCGGGCCCGGTTTATTCAAACGCCTTTCTTGACCTCGGCCAGGAGGCCGTGGTCGTCGCTGACCTCGACGCCCCGCAGCGGGCCGTCAATCGGCACGCGCTGCTCGGTCAGCCGATCGGTGACGATGACGCGCACGTCTACCGAGCGGCGGTCCGCGAACTGCAGCGTCACCGTGACCGGAAAATCAAAGATCTCGCCCGTCTGCTCGAGGCGCAGCACGACTTCCTGCTTCCCTGACGGCATCGGCTCGACGCGATGTGACAACGTGACCGAGGGCAGCGACGATCCGTAGATCCACCGCTCGAAGAAGCGCTCCAGGTTGCGGCCGGACTCCTGCTCCATTGCAAACTGCAGGTCCGCGGTCCCGGCCTTCTGAAAACGCGTGCCCACGTAGTAACGCCGAATCCCGCGGAAGAAGACGTCGTCGCCCACCAGGCCGCGGAGCATGTGCAGGACCGCTGCGCCCTTGTTGTAAATGAGCGCCCTGAAAACGCGGCTCTCGTTGCGCACATGGCCGAGGCGGTAACCGAGATAGACCGGGCCCTGATCGGATTGCGAAATGCTCCAGCGGCGGAGCTGCCGCACGATGTCGGCGAAGGTCTCGTCGCCGCGAAGATGCTGAGCGTACATCGCGGCGAAGTACTGGGCGAACCCTTCGCTCAGCCACTGCTCGTGGTAGTTGCGCCAGCCGACCGCCTGTCCCCACCACTGGTGGGCGATCTCGTGCGCCAGGAAGAACTCGGGGAACCCCTCGAACGAGGCAGGGTCATTGCGCCAGGTCACGCCCGTATTCGGCAGCGGCTGGTGAAGCGCGGCAAAGTACGCGGGACTGTGCCCGCCGGGCAGGTTCTGTTCGATCAACGCCAGCGTGAAGCTGCCGTACGGTGAGTCGCCGACAATCGACTGGTAATAGGAGAGCACATCCACGGCACGAGGCGACAACTCGCGCCCGCGGCCCACCTGGCGCGGCTGGGTGTCGACAATCAGATCGAGGGACTCGTTGACGCCGACCATGGCCGGTCCCGTCTTGGCCCGGTCGGCGTCGGCAGCCGTCGTGTCGTCGAACGCGATGGTCACGCGGTCGGCGCGACTCAGCCGGCTGACGAGCACCGAGAGATAGCGCAGCGGCCGCTCCGCCTTGAACTCGTACACCTTGACGCGCTCGGTCGGCAGCGCGCCGAACATCGTTGTGGGCGAATCCGGCAGCATGTCGCCGCTGGCGACGACGCTCATGGCCGCGGGTACGGTGAAGCGCAGTCGGGCCGTGGCGTAGTCCGTGATCGGCGCCTGCGGATACCACTGGCTCCGGTTGCTGTACAGAAAGCTTGGCTCGGCGCGAACCAGGGAGCCGTCCACCCCCAGCGCCTGGTCGGCCCCGCGGCCCGTCCCCTGGGACCCGGAGGTCTGCGCGCTCTGCTCGACGAGCAGCGTTTCACGATCGGGCGTCTGCGGTGCGAGCCGGCCGCCGTAGCGAATGGTCAGCGTGAGCTCCTCGTCGCGCATCACCGACACCGGCAGGTTGACGAGCACGGTGTTCTGTCCCTTCGCCCGAAGGGTGAACAAACGCCCGAGGCGATCGCTCACGACCGAATGGATCACGAGCGACTCGGCCAGCTTCATGGTGATCTGGCCGGCCAGCGCCGAGCGCACTTTGAGCCGCATCGCGGCCTGGCCCTCCAGCCAGAGCCGCTCGGGATGCACCGCCAGGTCCAGGTCGTAATCGAGAACGTCGTACGGCGCGAGTTCGTCCTCGTCGTAGAAGCGCCCCCGCGAAGCCAGCTTTTCCACCGACGCATACACGGAGATGTTCCGCTGGCGCCGCCGATCGAAGAGCGAGATGTCCTCGGCCTCCGAGCGCGAACGGGCGTAGGTCAGCGTGTCGAAGCGCCGTGTACGCGTTTCGGCCAGAAAGTCACCGCCGGCGGGCAGGAGCGACCACGCCTCGCGCGACATGTCGCCCAGTTCCAGGATGAACGACTTGGCCGATTCCTCGCGGAAGATCTCCTCGGCGCGACGCAGGCCGCGCGGATCGACGGGCCTCGCCACGAGCCCGGACATGTCGGCGTGCGCGCTCAGGTCGCCCGCGCGAATGTACGCCGCGTCGAACCGCGACTCGAGCGTCTCGGCCCCTGCGAAGATCCTGACCTGCCCCTTCTCGGTCTCGGGCGTGGGGCTGAAGCGCATCTCACCCCGTCCGATGAGCACCAGGCCCGTCACCCCCTGATCGGTATCGACGCGGAACACCGATCCCTCGATGAGCGTCAGCTCGAGATCTTCGGCGCGGACCACGAAGTCGCGGGCGTCGAACTGCTGCTCCGGGTTGATCGAGAGCTTATAGAGGTTGTCTACCGCCGAGAACCGCTCCTGATCGACGATCCGCCACTCCACGTCATCGATCATGGCGATGTCGAGCTGCCACGTAGCGGCGCGCGCGCGGTCGCCGAACTCGACGAACAGATCAACCATCAACCGGTATCCGCGTCCTGTCGCGGCGCCCGGCAGCTGCTGCCGATCACGTTCGAGTACGACGGCCCGTGTCGATCCGGGGCGGAGTTCGAGCGTCGTGAACGTGGTGGTCCGCTCGCGGTTAGCCGAGGGCATCTGGAGGGCAACGTAGGCCTCGGGCGTGCCGATCTGTACCGCGCGCTCGACGCGGCGCAGCAGAGCGCGAATGGCGTCGTCGACGGGGTTCGTCGCCGCCACTGGCTGAGCGTAAACGCTCGAAGCGGCCGCACACCGGCGGGCCGCCAGCAGAGCAGGAGAAGAGCGGCGAATTTACGCGACATTCCCGTCTGCGACCTTATAGATGATCCGGTTGCCTGGGTCCAGCACTTCGCGCTAGATCAGCCCGAGCCGCCGGCCGACCGCGTCGAAAAGCGTCCAGGGCGAACTGCAGCTCGTCCCGGGTATGTGTGGCGGTGACGATGGTGCGGACGCGCGCCGGTCGCGGGCGACGGTTGGGAACCCGATCCCTTGTGCGAACACGCCCTCCGCGAAGAGGCCGATCCGAGAGCTGTCATGGCCAGCGCCGCCGTCCCCGACGATGACCGGCGTAATCGGGCTTTCGCTGGCGCCCGTGTCGAAGCCCGAGGCCTTCAGGCCCGCCTTGAAGAAGCGCGTATTGTCCCAGAGCCGCTCGATAATCTGCGGTTCGTCGAGCAGCACCTCGATGGCCGCGATGCACGCCGCGGCGACCGCGGGCGGATGGGACGTGGAAAACAGAAACGGCCGCGCGCGGTGGTGCAGGAAGTCGATGAGCGCGCGGCTGCCGGCGACGTAGCCGCCGAGCACGCCGATCGCCTTCGACAGCGTTCCGACCTGGACGTCGACGCGCCCGTGCACGTCGAAAGTGGTCGATGGTGCCGCGGCCGTTCCTGCCGAACACGCCGCTCGCATGGGCGTCGTCCACCATCATGATGCAGCCGAACTCTTCGGCGAGCGCGCACAGTTCTGGCAGCGGCCCGAGGTCGCCGTCCATGCTGAATACGCCGTCGGTGATGAGCAGCTTGCGCCGCTCCGACGGGCAGCGCCGCGCAGAATCTGCGCGCGGCGTCGACGTCCTTGTGCGGGAACACCTTGATCGCGGCGCGGCTCAGCCGGCAGCCGTCGATGATGCTCGCGTGATTGAGCTCGTCGGAGACGACGATGTCGTCCTTCGTAAGGATCGACGAGACCGTGCCGGCATTGGCCGTAAAGCCGCTCTGGAAGACGACCACCGCTTCGGTCTGCTTGAACGCTGCGAGCCGTCCTCGAGCTCCACGTGCAGGCTCATCGTGCCGGCAATCGTGCGGACCGAGCCCGATGCCGACGCCGAAGCGTCGGACGGCCTCGAGCGCGCGCTCGCGCAGCCTCGGATGCGTCGTCAGGCCCAGGTAGTTGTTCGAGGAGAGGTTGACGACCTGGCGGTGGTCGAACGTGGTCGCGGCGCGCTGTTCCCCTTCGAGCACTCGAAGGTGCCGGAACAACCCCTGCTCCCGGAGCTGCTCGACTTCAGCCGACAGGAATGCGAGGGGATCGGTGCGCACGCTCACCGAACATTGTAGGTCCGCGGCCGACGGGTTCGAGGGCTGGGTGCCTTCGAACCCGGAGAGTCACCAGGACCAGAGGAAGAGCGCCGTCCAGGGGACAATCGACACCGCCAGGTAGAACCCTGTAAGAACCGCCACAGCTGTATGAAACAGCTGCAGGTGCAGGACCATGCCGAAGCCCATCGCCACCAGCTTCGCCACAGCGAGCGTCGTGCCCGGACCAAACGCGGACATCGCCGTGCCGATGATGGGGTTCGCCTCGATCGACGTGCCCCAGGTCAGGACGCCGAGGTACGTAAGCAGCCCGTCCAGCAACTGGACCGAGAAAAACAGTACGACCGCGAGATCACCAAATCGTTGTCGCGACATGTCCCACGTGCGGCAGAACTCTATCTCCCAGACGGGGCCCCGTGGCAGGTTTTCTGCCGCGTTCAGGCGCCTTTTCCGGCTACGCCGGAAATGTCATCAAAAACGGAGCCACTTCAGGCCAGGAAACCTTTCGTGAAGTCCGCCATCAGAGCGTAGATTTCGCGCAGCTCCTCGGGCGATGCCAGGAACACGATCCGCAGGTAGCCATCCTCGGCGGGCATGCCGAAGCCCGAGCCGTAGACGGTGAGAACGCCCGTCGCCCGCAGCAGCCCGAGCACGTAGTCTTCGTCGGTTCTGCCCTTGGGCAGGTCCACTTTCGGCATGGCGTAGAAGGCGGCCGTCGGCGCCACGCACGTGATGCCGGGGATGGCGTTGAGGCTCGACGCGGTGATCGCTCGCTCGCTCGCGAGTGCTGCGCGGAACCGGACCTGATGCGACCGGTCGCCCTGGAGCGCCGCGACAACTGCAAACTGCATCGGCACCGTGCTGCAAAGGCGGCCGTCGGCCAGCTTGCCGATCGCCTTCACCACCTCGTCGAGCCGCGGCGAGCGGCCGCATGCGAGCCATCCAGTGCGCCAGCCCGGCGCAAGGTATCCCTTCGACAGGCTGGAGAACGAGATGACGGCCGCGTCCGCATCGATCGTCCCCATCGGGGGCACCGCGCCGGCAAAGCCGAGGTCGCCGTACACTTCGTCGGCGAGGATGTCAGCCCATGTCGCTCCGAGAATTCCACCAGCGATCGCCGCACTGCGGCGGGATACGTGGCGCCGGTCGGGTTGTTGGGGTCGATGACGACGAGGGCTCGCGTGGCGGGCGTGACGAGCCTCGACAAGTGATCCAGATCTGGGATCCATCCCTGCGATGGATCGGTCCGGTAGTACCGCGCCCGCGCGCCGAGCTTGCCGATGATGGCCGTGTATAACGGATAGGTCGGCAGCGGGACCAGCACCTCGTCGTCTGTGTCGACGAGGGCGCTGAGCACGAGCTCGATGCCTTCCGATGTGCCGGCAGTGAGAAAAACGCGGTCGGCGGTGATCGTGCCATCCCCGTCCGCTGTACTCGCTCGCGACGGCCTCACGCGCCGGCATGATGCCGGGCGATGGCCCGTAGCCGTTATGGCCGTCGTGCATGGCCTTCTCGACGGCGCTCAATCATGTGCGCTGGCGGGCTGAAGCCGAACGGTGGCGGGTTGCCAACGTTGAGATAGCGCACCTTCTTGCCGGCTGCCTCGACGCGCTGCGCCTCGACCACGATGTTGCGAATCGCGTACGAGAAGCTGCTGACACGCTGTGCGACTCTGAATAGAGGTGTTCGTCGGGCTCACAAGCGGAATCTTACCGCGACAATCAGCCGTCGGTTGAAAACCTGTGCATTTTGGTCCGTGTCTGCTGCTCAGCTGAGCTAAACCGCATAACTGCCGATACTTACCGGTAAGTGCACGTGAGAGCGTGTAAATCTTGCGTGGCGGCGGATGATGCCGACCACCCAAAGTGTGTAAGTAATACTCTCTTTGTGCTCACGCGGTGGGTGGTCCCGGCGGGCCGATATTTGCAAATAGCTCATACATAAGACGTTTGCCACTTGGCAGCACCTTTGGACTACGGAGGGCCGGATGAAGCGCGGGAAGCTCATCACTGCGATGCTGATGCTACTGTCCAGTTTCGAACTCACGCTCGCCGAGGCCGTGGCCCAGCAGCCACAGGAGCCGGCGGCCAGCTTCAAGGCGAGCGTCGATCTGGTCCGGCTCAGCGCGGTGGTGCGCGACAAGAAGGGCCGGTTCGTGCAGAACCTGACGGCGCGGGATTTCGAGGTGCTGGACGGCGGCCAGATCACGGCCGATCAGCGACTTCCGCCGCGACCAGTCGGGCGTGAGCGTGGCGCTGCTGTTCGACGTCAGCGGCAGCATGGAAGCGCACTGACGCCGGCGCGCGAGGCAGCGACGCACGTTCTCAGCTGGCTCGATGCGCGCGACGAGGCGGCGGTCTTCACGTTCGACTCCGCGCTCGACGAAGTGGCGCCGTTCACCACCGGCATGCAGGCGCTCCCGCCGCGCCTGTCACGATCAACCCGTTCGGCGCCACGTCGCTCCACGACGCGATCGCGCAGACCGCCGAACGCCTGGAGGCCAGGCGAGGGCACCGCCGCGCGGTCGTGGTGTTCACCGACGGCCGCGACACACGCGAGCCAGCTCACGCCGAGCGAGGTGTCGGCGATCGCCAGCGCGATCGACGTGCCGGTCTACATCGTCGGCATCGTGCCCGGCGATCGACAACCCGTCCGCGGACACCGGTACGCGTTACTGCAGAGCGGTCAGCGCTGCCGGGTCGCTGGCCGACCTGGCGCACTGGACCGGCGGCGAAACGTTCGTGGTCAGCACGACCTGCGGACGAGCAGCATCGTGGCGCGGCAGATCGTCGATGAGCTGCGGCATCAGTATCTCATCGCGTTCGAATCGAGCGGCACGCCGGGCTGGCATCCGCTCGTGGTCCGGGCGCGCGACAAGGATCTACATCGTACGAGCCCGGAGCGGTTATATCGCGGGGCAATCTCGCCCGATTTCGCAGCTAGGAGGATCGATCATGTTCCGGAAACTCGCGATTGCTGCTTCCGATCGCGGCGCTGGTCGCTCGGCGGTTCCACGGCCTGCGCGACGAAGAAGTTCGTGCGCACGAGCGTCGGTGAAGTGAACGACGAAGGTCGACTCGCTCGGCCGCTCCGTCGAAGAGACGCAGGAGCGCACGCGCCAGAACGAAGGGCGCATCTCCGAGGTCGACCAGAAGGCCGGCGGCCGCCGCGCAGTCGGCGCAGCGCGGCGCAACACCGCCGCCGCGGCCGCGAACACGGCAACGGCGACGGCAGCCGCGGCGAAGGCCGACACGGCCAACGCGAAGGCCGAGCGTCGACAAGGCGATCGAGCGGCTGGTCTACGAAGTCGTGCTGAGCGAGGACCAGGGCAACTTCAAGTTCGGCAAGACCGAACTGCCCGACGAGGCCAAGGCCAGGCTCGACCAGATGATCACGCAGATCAAGGCCGACCCGAAGGGCGCTTCTTCGAGATCGAAGGCCACACCGACAACATCGGCGCCAAGATCACGAACGAGAGGCTCGGCCTCGAGCGCGCCGAAGCGGTGAAGCGGTATCTCTACGAGCAGCACCAGATTCCGCTGCACAAGATGAACGTGATCAGCTACGGCGAGGACAAGCCGGTCGCGCCGAACAAGACCCGGGACGGCCGCGCGCAGAACCGCCGCGTCGTCATCAAGGTTCTGGCCTAGGTGGCCGCTCGGCGAACTGCTGCCGATACTGCACGGCTTCGAGCCTCCCGGGACATGTCCCGGGAGGCCGACGCCATGCTCTTCGGTGGCCTCAATCGGCGTGAAGTGGAAATCCTGACGGTCGCGCTGCGCTACTGGCGCGCGCAGCGCGCAGCGGGGCACGTGCGCCGCACGGACCCGACGGTGACACCCGAAGCGGTGGATATTCTGCTGGCCAAGCTCGGCGTCTCGTCGTATCTCACGCCCAGCTCCTAGCCCCCAGCTCCTAGCCCCTAGTCCCTAGCTTCGCCCTTCCAGCATTTCGACCAGCTCGCGGAGCGCTTCGCGCTCCTTCTCGGCCGCATAGAGAATGGCGCGGCGCTCCTGCATTGAGGGCACGAACCACTCGTCGGTGGCCAGTTGCACGCGGCCGTCTGGGCTCACGTCCACGACGACCGCATCCATCGGCTCCACGTAAAGCCTCATTGAAATCTCAAATCGCAAATCTGCGATTTCAAATCTACGATCTTCAGATGTCAGTGTGCACTCTTCAGGTGCTCGCGCAGCAGGTCGCGGCCGAAGTCGCCCTGGAAGTCGCGCCAGACCGAGTGCACGTGGTTGGCGTCGTTCTGCGTGTTATCGAACTCGATCAGGAACGTCGGCCCCTGCACGCGGTAGTAGTGGCGCTTGCCGCGCTCAGCTTCGCCCGCCCAGGCAAACGACACCTTTTCCAGGCCAGCGCTCTTGACGCGGTTCAGGCGATCCGCCGCGAGATCGGCGGCCATCGAGGACGTGTAGGTCTCGATGAGACGCATGAGCTGCTCGCGCTGAGGCGGCGTGAGCGCCGACGCGGCGATACCTGCCGGTGTCAGCGGGTTGATGTCCACCGTGTTCATCGTCGCAATGTCGTTGGGCGCGGCCGGGTTGATCACGGCCGTCGCCCGCTGGGTCGCGTCGAGCGAGGTCAGCAGTGTGCGGGCGGCATCCTCTTCGGCGCCGAGAATTCTCAGACCCTTCTTCGCGCCGTCGCGGACCTCCGCGGGGTTTGTGCCGAAAAACATCGGCGAGGTCGCCACCGATGAGCCGTTGACCACAGTGACGCTCAGCGACACGTGGTGCCCTTCAACGCGCCAGCCCCAGGCCCCGCGCGGTGAAGGCGTCCCGAACACGGCGAAGAAGTAGCGTTCGGGATCGCGGCGGAATTTGCCGCCGGGTTCGAGCGCCGCCAGGACCGTCTCGAGGTCCATGATCGCCGTCGCTGTCTTGTATCCCCGATCGCTCAGCGCCGAGTGGAGCAGCGCGTGTGCGAGCTTCCGCTGGGGTTCGGACATGGCCTGAATCGTCAGCCCTTTACGAGGGAACATCTCGGTCGGGATGAAGTGCCACTTGAGCCGTTCGTCCGACTCGAAGGGGAAGCTGGCCAGGGGCCGTTGTTCGCCCGTCAAGCCGTCGAGGAAGGCCGTCGCCGCGGTCGCCATCGTTGCGGGGGACCGATCGGCGGCCCCCACGACGGCCACGAGCGCGATCACCAGGGCGCCGGCTACACGGAAGCGGGGTGATGGTGTGAACATGGCACTACAATAGCCCCAATTATGGCTGCACGATCCACTTGGAAGGGTTACCTCAAGGTCAGCCTGGTGAACATCCCGGTCAAGGTGTTTCCGGCCACCGACCCCGGCGCCACGCTGAGCTTCAACCAGCTCCACGCCGAATGCCAGACGCGGATCCAGCAGAAACGCTGGTGTCCGCGCTGCGAGAAGGAAGTCCCGAATACCGACCTCGTCAAGGGGTTCGAGTTCGAAAAGGGCCGCTACGTAATCGTCGAGGACGAGGATTTCGAGAAGGTGCGGGTGGACTCCACCCGCGTCATCAACCTCGAGCGTTTCACCGACGATACCGAAATCGACCCGATCTACCTCGAGCGCCCCTACTACCTGGCGCCCGACGGTGCCGTGGCGACGGAGGCGTTCGCGGTCATCCGCGAAGGCATGAAAGGCAAGGCCGGCATCGGGAAGGTGGCGTTGTACGGACGCGAGTACCTGGTCAAGGTGCAGCCGCGCGATCGCGGGTTGATCATGTACACGCTTCGCCACGCCAGCGAGATCCGGAGCATGGACGCGATCGACGAGCTCTCAGGCGTGCCTGCCACGGTGAAACCCGAGGAAGTGAAGCTGGCGCGGCAGGTGATGGGCACCTTCGAGGGCGAGGTGGACCTCGCCGAGTATCAGGACGCGTATCAGGCCGGGCTGCGGGAGATCATCGACGCGAAGGTTGAAGGCCGCGAGATTGTCGCGCCAGAAGTGGAAGCCCCTCCGAAGGTGGTCAACCTGATGGAGGCGCTGCGCAAGAGCCTCGACCGTGTCAGCGCACCGAAGAAGAAGATGGCGGCGCGCCAGGCCGGGGTGTCGAAAACGGCGCAGAAGAAACGCGCCTAGCGCTCCGCTTCACCCGCCAGATCACGATCGCGAACAGCGCCGCCACCACGGCGGCGCTGGCGGCGAAGAGCAGCAGCGTGCTGTAGAGAATGGACGCTGTCTCCATCCGCGCGTCGAGCGTCAGCGGCACGCCTCCCAGCCGGTCGGAGAGGGCCTGTTCCCACGACAAGATGTTGCCCCGCTGGATGCCGTCCGTGTTGTGGTACACGACGCGGCTCGGCAGGTGCAGCCGGAAGGCGGCGATCTCCGTGCCCTGCCATCCGCCGCGCCGTTCGGCCGCAGCCGTCTCTCGTGACGCGTGCGATGCGCCGATCGTCTGTTGATAAACGTAGAGCCCGCCATCCTGCCCGAACCTGTAGGTGGACCACGCAAACGGCGGCGCCGACCCGAGCGCACGGACATCGGCCACCTCGATGCGCACGTGGAAGTAACGCCGGTTGTTTCTCCGGGTCGCGCTCACGCGCGTCACCCTGGTGACGGGCGACGTGAAGTAGCCCCGGATCGCGTCGCGGTCGAGGCGGGCGTTAGGGCGTTCGTCGAATGCTGATCCCCGCAGGAGGTTCAGCGAAGGCACCGACGCGTTCACGTACAGCGTGGCTGACCCGTCGAGCGACAGGTACATCTCTTCCTCGTACTCGGTCCTGCTTGAAGAGAGGGCCGCTGCTGCACGCTGCCGATAGCGCCGTCGCGAGCGCGATGGCCGCGCCGATCCGCATGTTCTCCAATGATATAGTACGAATTTGCCCCTGCTCTATCTCGTCGACGGCAGCTCGCAGATGTACCGGGCGTTCCACGCGCCCATCCGCACGAACGAAGGCACGCTGCTCAGGAACTCCCAGGGCCTTCCCACAAACGCCGTCTACATTTTCGTCACGATGCTCAGGAAGCTCCTCAAGGAGCACGCTCCAGGGTTCATCGTTGCGTCGTTCGATCTCCCGGGCCCGACATTTCGCGACGACCTGGTCGCGGACTACAAGGCGAACCGGAAGCCGATGCCCGACGAGCTCGCCGCGCAGATTCCGCTCGTGCACCGGGCCTGCGAAGCGCTCGGCGTCCCCATCGTCACGGCCGACCGTTATGAGGCCGACGACGTGATTGGCACGATGGCCCACAGGGGCATCGCCGAAGGCTACGACGTGGTCATCATCACCGGCGATAAGGACTTCTTCCAGCTGGTGAGCCCGGGTCTTCGCGTATACAACCCAAGGGACGAAGGCACCTGGTACGACGAGGCGGGAGTGAAGGAGAAGTTCGGAGTGGAGCCCGGCCAGGTGGTGGACGTGCTCGCGCTCATGGGCGACACGATCGACAACGTGAAGGGTGTGCCGGGCATCGGCGAGAAGGGGGCCCGGGATCTCATCTCCACCTACGGATCGCTCGACGCCCTGCTGGAACACGCGGCTGACGTGCCGCAGAAGAAGTACCGCGAAGCGCTGGCCGCCAATGCGGATGCAGCGAGGAGCAGCCGCGAACTGGTCCGGATCCACACCGACGTGGCGGTGGAGTTCGACCTGAAGACGTTTCAGTATCGCGGGCCGTCTCGTGAGGCGTGCTTCACGCTGTTTTCCGAGCTGGGTTTCCGATCGCTCACGACGGAATTTGCACCCACCGCCGACACGACAGCCACCGACTACACGGCCGTGACCACGAGCGCACAGCTCCAGGAGCTCGTACAGGAGCTCCGCGGCGTGAAGCGCCTGGCGGTAGCCGTCGTGGCAGAGGAACGGGAATCCAGGGAATCCGAGGACACGGCGGGCTCCGCTGACGGGCCAGGAGCGATGAGAGCCGAGGTCGTTGGCGTGGTGGTGACGGCCGCGGCAGGCACGGCGCGATACGTGCCGATTGCGAGCGCGCCGACTGGAGGGCTCGCGCTGCTGGACGATCCGCTGCCGCCCGCGTTGCCGCTGGCGGAGGTGGTGGCGGCGCTCGGGCCGGTGTTCGAGGATCCTGGCGTGGAGAAGGTAGGCCATGACCTCAAGTTCGTGAGCCTCACGCTCGCCGAACGCGGTGTGCAGGTTCGCGGCCTCGGCCTCGATACCAAGCTCGCGAGCTATCTGCTCGATGCCACGGGAGGCGCCCACTCGCTCGAGTCTGCGGCGCTGGAGCATCTGGGCTACAAGGCGCTGTCGGAAGAGGACGTCCGCGGGCGTGGCGTGAAGGCTGTCCGCTTTTCTTCCGCGCCGTCCGGGAAGATGAACAGCTATGCGGGCGAGCGCGCCGACCTGGCGATGCAGCTCGGGGCCAGGCTGACGCCGCTTCTGGCTGCCGATGGCCTGGACCGCGTGTATGCGGACCTCGAGCAGCCGCTCATTCCCGTCCTGGTGTCGATGGAGCGCGCGGGTGTCCGTGTGGACACGGCGGCGCTTGCCGCCCAATCCCAGCATCTCGAGCGCGAGCTGTCCGCCCGGACCACGCGGATTTACGAGATTGCCGGTGAGCCGTTCAACATCAATTCGCCGAAGCAACTGTCCGAAATTCTTTTTGACAAGCTGCAGTTGCCTGTCTCGAAGCGCAACGTCAAGACGAAGACCGCGTCAACGGCTGTCGAGGTTCTCGAGGAACTGGCGGCTGCGCACGAGCTCCCGCGGCTCATTCTCGACTGGCGGCGTCTCCAGAAGCTCAAGGGGACCTACATCGACGCCTTGCCTCTACTCGTGCATCCCAGGACCGGGCGGGTTCACACCAGCTTCAACCAGGCGGTAGCGGCGACCGGCCGCCTGAGCAGCAGCGATCCCAACCTGCAGAACATTCCGATCCGGACGCCGCTCGGGCGCGAGATCCGCCGCGCATTCGTTGCCGAGCCGGGCCACGTGCTCATCTCGGCCGACTACTCCCAGATCGAGCTGCGCGTGCTGGCGCACCTGTCGGGCGACGAGACCCTCACCCAGGCCTTCCGCGACGGTCTCGACATCCACGAACAGACCGCCGCGCGCGTATTCGGTCCCGCGAGCGGGCTCGACCCGCACGAGCGGCGCAGCCGCGCCAAGATGATCAACTACGCGCTGCTCTACGGGAAAACGGCCTTCACGCTGTCGAAGGACATCGGCGTCACGCCGCAGGCGGCGCAGGAGTTCATCGACGCCTATTTCGCCGGGTTCCCGCGGGTGCGTGCGTTCATCGATCGCACGCTGGAGGATGCGCGAGCATCGGGAGCGGTCAGAACCCTGTTCGGCCGCCGGCGCCTGGTCCCCGAGCTGAACAGCCGCAACCAGCAGATCCGATCGGCCGCCGAGCGCGAAGCCGTGAACATGCCGATTCAGGGGACGGCGGCAGACATCATGAAGCGCGCGATGATCGACGTCCACAGCGGGCTTGCGGCTATGCCCGGCGCACGCATGATTCTCACGGTCCACGACGAGCTGTTGTTCGAAGTGCCCGAGGCGGGAGCCGACGGGGTCCGCGCGCTGGTGCAGCGGCTCATGCAGGACGCGGTCTCGCTCAGCGTGCCGCTGACGGTGGATGTGGGGATGGGGCCGAACTGGAAGGACGCGAAGTCGTAACTACCGTTTCCAGCGTTCCTTGAACTGTTCCCACTCGCCGAGCAGGAACTCAGGCGGCACCGAAATGGCCTTGGCTCGCTCGGGGGCGATGGCACGGCTCATCAGGCGGTCGAGATCGGCGCGCAACGACTCGCCGTAATCGGTGCCGAGCGGCGCACGCACCCACCCCGCCAGGGCGGCATCCCACGCAGCCTGCCAATCGGCCTGGCCGGCGGCGGCCGCCGCCATCCAGTATGCGGCGACACCGCTGCCCGGATGCGCGCCAATCTCCGAGCGCATCCGTTCGCGAATCTTCGTGTAGACCTCCTGGCGGGCGAATTCCGATCGAGGACGCACATCCCGATCGAGTGCGCTCGCCCACCAATCGAGAACACGCTCACGTGCGTCGAACGTGATCTCGAAGCTGGCCAGGACGGACTCGAAAATCTCGGCGGCGGCGCCGGCCGAACCGTCGAAAAACAGTGCCGCGCCGAGCCCGACGACAAACTCCATCCGTTCACGGCCCGAAAGCCGCTGCGGGTCGAGCCGTCGGAGCCGTTCGCGGGCGTTGTTCAGATCCTCGGGCGAGGCGCTTTCCCGATAGCGCTCGAGGTACGACCTCGCCACCACGAGGTCAGCACTGTCGGCGAGCTCAGGGAATGCCCGTCCTTCCTCAGCGGCCGCGATGGCGGACTCGAACTTGCGCTCGTTGTAGAGCGTTCGCGCACGCGCGAGCGCCTCTTTGGGATCGGCTGCAATGGCCGGCGTGCCCGTTCCGGCGGCCACCAGCGCCGCAAGCACCGAGGTAACGATCACGCGCCGCATACCTTTGCATCCTAGCACACGCTATGGTCGCGTTCTGCCGCTAACCAATTGACAGACAAGGCTCTTATCCCGAGACGGCAGGGCATTTGGTACAATGCCCGCCCGTGGTCCAGCCCAGGGTTATCCCTCGCGCAGAACACACACTCTCTCGCCGCGACGTTGACCCGGATGCCTTGAAGGTCCTCTACCGGCTGCGGGAGGCGGATCACATCGCATACCTCGTCGGCGGCAGCGTGCGGGATCTGCTGCTCGGCCGCAGGCCGAAGGATTTCGATATCGGCACGTCGGCGCATCCCTATCAGGTCAAGAAGCTCTTCCGCAACTGCTGGATCATCGGCCGCCGTTTTCGGCTCGCGCACGTGAAGTTCGGGCAGAAGGTCATCGAGGTCGCCACCTTCAGGCGGCAGGTGCAGCCCGGCGAAGAGATCGTGCAGGAGGGCGTCCCGGCTCCGGACGCCACGACCCCGGAAGGCGAGCATCTGATCCACCGCGACAACACGTTTGGAACGCCCGAAGAGGACGCGTTCCGCCGCGACTTCACCATCAACGCGCTCGTGTACGACATCGCGAGCTTCTCGATCATCGACTACGTGGACGGCCTCGAGGACCTGCATGCCGGCGTCGTCCGTTCCATCGGCGACCCGAGCGTGCGGTTTCTCGAGGATCCCGTGCGCATGATGCGCGCGGTCGCTCTGGCTGCGCGGCTGGACTTCACGATCGACGAACCGATCCTGGAAGCGATCCGCCTGCACCGGCACGAGATCGCCAAGGCTGCCCCGGCGCGGCTCCTCGAGGAGTACTACAAGATCCTGCGGGCGGGATCGGGGGAGAAGACGTTCCGGCGCCTGGCGGAGCTCGGCTTGCTGGAACCGGTCTCGGTTGAGCTCCACCGCGGCGCTTCGGAACCGCTCTGGCGCTCGCTCGCCGCCGTGGACAACTATCGCAAGCGCTTCGACAGTGCGCCTGAAACCTTCACCAACCCGGTTCTGCTCGGCAGCCTGATCGGTCCCATCGGCCTCATCCCGTCTTCCTCGCGGCCCCATGGGGCGCTGCCGCCGGAGGCGGCAGGCGCTCGCCGCCGGCCGCCCAAGGAGCCGGTCGTCACGCTGGGCGCGCTGCCGCTGGCACGGCGCGACGTCGAACGGCTCGGCCACGTGCTCGGCTTGCAGCGTCGCCTGCGCGACCAGACCCTCAGCCCGAGGGGTCAGCGGACCCTCGTCCACCGCCACAACTTTCGCGAGGCGCTGACGTGGCTCGAGATCCACGGCGAAGCGCCCGAGCTTGTCGAGCACTGGAATGCGATAGCCGCCGAGGCGCCGCCGGTCCCGGCTGAAGGCGAGCCCGCGGAGCCTGCGCCTCCCGACGCCCCCGCGCGCCGTCGTCGCCGCCGCCGACGGCGGAGACCTTCAGCCTAGGGAAGTTGGAACTTAGAAGGAAGAACTACGAAGGACTCTGTTGTCGGACGCGGTCCTTCTTAGCTTGAACTTCTCACTTCCAAGTTCCGCCGCTAGGCGGCGACGTCTTCGATGGTCTTGTAGGGTTTCGCCAGGCCGACGGCGATGAGGAGCCGGATGACCGGCCACGCTGGATCGATCTCGCTCCAGCGGAAGCTGAACTTCGGGCTGCGCGGGTATCCGTGGTGGTTGTTGTGCAGGCCTTCGCCGCCGGTGACGAGCGCCAGCAGCCGGATGTTGGTGGCGGTGTTGTCGAAGTTCTTGTAGCCGACGTGATGGCAGAGCCCGTTGATCGATGAGGAAAGCACGAAGACGTAGATAAGGCCGTGAAGCCCGATGGCCAGCAGCCCCCAGCCGAGCCCAAGGGCTGCGCAGCAGAGCGCGCCGCCTACCACCAGGCCCGTCGTGCCGTGGTTGAAGAACAGCCGATCCCACACATCATCCTGGATGTCGCGAGCGTAGCGGGCGACGACGTCCTTGTTCCGCGCCTCTTTGATGTAGTGGAAGAAGTTGCCGAGCTGCACTGACCAGAAGCCCATCAGGGCCGGACTGTGCGGGTCGCCTTCCTGATCGGTGAACGCGTGGTGCTTGCGGTGCACCGCGACCCACTCCTTCGTGGCGATCCCCGTTGTCAGCCAGAGCGACAAGCGGAACAGCCAGGCCACGGCCGGGTGCAGGATCAGCGCTCGATGGGTGGCTGAACGATGCAGGAAGATCGTGGTTCCGAAGACGGCGACCTGAGTGAGGATGCCGGCGAGGGCGAGGCTGATGAGCAACGAAGCGAGCACTAAGAGTCCTCCTGAGCGCTATCCGCGCTGCTGTTCGAATGTCCGCATGAATGAAACGAGCGCGTCCACACCGTCTTCGGGGAACGCGTTGTAGATCGAGGCGCGCATGCCGCCCACGGCACGATGCCCTTTCAGGCCATCGAGGCCCGCGGCGGTCGACTCCTTGATGAACGCTTTCTCGAGGTCTTCTGTCGCCAGGCGGAACGTCACGTTCATCAAGCGAACGGTCTTCCTTGCGTGCGGTGCCGCGATAGAAACCCGTCCTGTCGATCTCCGCATAGAGCTGTGCCGCCTTCTTCTCGTTTCGCGCGGCGATGGCTTTGAGCCCACCCTGCTCGATCATCCACCTGACCACCAGGCCGAGTGCGTAAACCGAGAAGGCCGGCGGCGTGTTATAGAGCGAGCCGTTCTCCGCGTGCACGGCATAACTCAGCATCGTCGGCAGCGACGCCTTGACCCTGGCGGAACGCTCGACGAGGTCCTCGCGGATGATGACGAGCGTCACACCCGCGCAGCCGATGTTCTTCTGCGCGCCCGCGTAGATGAGCCCATGCCGTCCGATGTCGATCGGGCGGCTGAACATGTCCGACGATGTGTCGTTGACGAGCGGACGGTCGCCGACATCGGGCAGCGCATGAAACTCCGTGCCCTCGATCGTGTTGTTCGAGGTGATGTGCACGTACGCCGCACCAGGGGTGAACGAGAGCTCCCGTGCTTCGGGAATACGGGAGTAGTTGTCGGCCTTCGAGGTGGCCACGATGTTGACCGCGCCGACTTTCTTCGCTTCCTTGATCGCCTTGTCGGCCCAGGACCCGGTGTCGATGTAGTCGGCCGTCATGCCCGAGCCGAGAAGGTTCATCGGCACCATCGAGAACTGCGTGCTCGCACCGCCCTGGAGAAAGAGCACCTTGTAGTTGGCCGGAATGCCCGCAAGGGCGCGCACGTCGGCCTCGGCCGTGGCGAGGAGCCCTTCGAACGTCTTCGAGCGGTGGCTGATCTCGAGCACCGACATGCCGACGCCGGGCAGCGACACGAGATCCCGCTGGATCTCCTCGCAGCACGCTGAGCGGCATCACGGCCGGACCGGCGGAAAAGTTGAAGATCCGGTGGACGGGTGTCGTGGCGGGGGCGGGAGTCATGGCATTCACTGCTTTCGTCTAGATGAGATGAACCAGGAGGCCGTCTCGCAGCTTCGGTTCGAACCAGGTGCTTTTGGGCGGCATGATCTCGCCCGCGTCGGAAACGAGCATCAAGTCCGCGACGCTCACCGGATAAAGCGAGAACGCGACGGCGGCCTTGCCGCTGTTGACGAGTGCTTCGAGCTCGCGGGTGCCGCGTGCGCCTCCGACAAAGTCGATGCGCTTGTCGGTGCGGACGTCGGCGATGCCGAGGATCGGCTGCAGCAGCTGATCCTGGAGCACGCTCACATCAAGCGACGCGATGGGATCAGCGTCCGACGGCCTGGCCTTCGGCACCAGCGTGGACCAGCGGCCCGCGAGGTACATGGCGATCTGCCCGCGGCGCGCGGGGGTTGCAGGGCCATCGCTGACGGCAAACCGCCCGGCAACGTCGGCCATGAACGCTTCTGCGGTTCGCCCCGCGAGGTCCTTGACTACCCGGTTGTACGCCAGCACTTTCACCTGGTCGTGCGGGAACGCGACGGCCAGCACGGCCCCGCTCCCGGCGCCGTCCTGCAGGTCCGTACCGGCGGTACCGCGGCGGCGCATGTCCTGATGCGTGCGGGCCGCACTTGCCGCCCGATGATGTCCGTCCGCGATGTAGAGCACGGGGATCGACTTGAAGGCCGCGACCAGGCCGTCGCGATCCGCCGGTGCGACACGCCACAGCGTGTGACCCACGCCGTCCGCAGCCCGGAAGTCGATGAGCGGCGAACCGGCCGTTGCGCGCGCGGCAATTGCATTGACATCCGCCGAGGCCCGGTAGGTCAGAAAAACAGGGCCGGTCTGCGCGCCAAGCGCCAGCATGTGCCGGGTGCGATCGTCTTCCTTGTCGCTTCTCGTCCGCTCGTGCTTCTTGATGACGTCGCGCTCGTACTCGTCTACGGAAAAGCAGGCGGCGAGCCCGAACTGCGTGTGGTCACCCAGCTGCAGGCGGTAAAAGTACACGCTGGGCTCAGCCTCGATTTCGAACGCCTTCGCCCTGAGCGCGGCGAAGTTGCCGGCCGCGCGCTCGTAGACCGTGGCGCTGTACGGATCGGCGTCGGCCGGCAGCTCGATCTCCGCGCGCGACACCCGCAGGAAGCTGAGGGGATTACCCTCGGCCAGCGCGCGAGCCTCGCTCGTGTTGACGACGTCGTACGGAACGGCAGCGATGGCGGCCGCGTCGGCCGGCTTCGGCCGAAGGGCGCGAAACGGAATCAATGAGGACATGAACCGGAAACAGTAATTATGGCAGAAAAGTGGTCGAGCCTACTCGACCCCTTTTCTACTGAAGCGATGCGAGCGCACGGTTGCGCACGGCTTCAAATGCTTGGAGCTGGCTGGCAGGCACCGGATCGCCAGGCGGCATGGCGCGATGGGCTGCAACGGGGTTCAGATACACGCCGTTCTTCCGGATTCGATAGTCGAGATGCGGAGCGGTGGACAGCCCTGTTGACCCCACGCGCCCGATCGTTTGCCCCTGCTCGACGCGCGCACCGCGTCGAACCGCCATCGACGCGAGATGCAGAGTACTGCGTCTCGAACCCGTTGGCGTGGCGAAGGTGGACCATCTGCCCTGAGCCGCCGCTCCAGCCTGCCGAGACGACCGTCCCACTGGCGACCGCGATGACAGGGGCACCGGCCGGCGCCCGGTAGTCCACACCGAGGTGCGCACGGTACTCGTGCAGGACCGGGTGCAGCCGCCGCGGTGAAAACCCCGATGACACGGTAGGTTCGAACTTGAGCGGCGAACGAAGGAGGAAGCGCTTGAGCGAGACACCGTTGGCGTCGAAGTAGCCCGGGACGCCGCCCTCTGGCTCGAAACGAAACGCCTGCACCGTGCGCCCGTCGTTCTCGAGCACGGCGGCCTGGATGGCGCCATACCCCCCGAACGCCTCGTCCTCGCGATACTGCTTGTCCACGATGAGGCGGTATGCGTCGCCTGACTGCAGCTCCGTGTTGAAATCGACTTCGCTGGCGAACACGTCCGCCATGGCAATCGAGAGGTCGACTTCTTCGCCCGCCCGATCCATGGCCGCAAACAGCGAGGATGCTTCGCTGTCGATCTGCCCGCGCACCACGCTCGCTCTGGTCGTCTTGGGAATGGGCCGGATGCCCGCGACGAGCGCGCCGGCTTCCGACGGGGCGATCTGGAGCAGCCGATCGCCGTCGATCTGGTACTCGAATCGGCGCAGCAGTCCCGCGGCCGACTGGACGATCCGGTAGGGCTGGTCGACGCGGAACTTCCGGAGGTCGAAGATTTCGGAAGCGCGCGACACGAGTTCGGTCACGAGGGTATCGGTCAGGCCGTGTGCGGCGAGCATCGAGGCGAGCGTGCTGCCGCGGGCAACCCGCGCGACGATCGTGCGTGAGTCGAGCGGCAGTTCGATGTCGCTGCCGCCCTGAAGCGGAAGCCTGTCCGTCGCATCGAAGTCCGGCTGGCTGCAGCCAGACACTCCGAGGCCAAGGACCAGGGACGAACCAAGGACCAAGCGCCCAACGGCTAAAGACCAGGCTCTATACACGGTGATATTCCAGCGTCCAGCGCTGCAAACTCTGCTGGCGCTCGGACGCCTCCGCTGATTCGTTCAGACGATCGGCTGGCCACGGCAGCCGGAACGTCCAGTTGTCCGCTGAAACCGTTGCGGGTTCGTTGATCCGATCGCGCCAGCCGAACACATCCTGGAATGCAAGCAGCACCAGGTTGGAGCTCGAACCCAGCAGCGATTCGATGATGGCGTCTCGTATTATCGGATCGAACGGGCGCCGCGACAGATCGGTCTCGCCGGTCTTTTGCCCGACGCTCGGCAGCTGGCCCACGAGCCGCCGCTCGTCGCCGGGCGCCCGGTCCCACCAGGCCGCCAGCGTTTCGGTGTCGTGCGTGCCGGAAATCGCGACGGAGACCGCCGGATAGTCGGCCGGATCGCGAAATGGCTGACCTGCCTCGTTCCAGAACCGCTCCCATCGAAACACCCGGAAGCCGGGCACGCCGAGCCGTTCGAGCGATGCCCGCACGAAGTCGGGCACCACGCCCAGATCCTCGGCGATGACCTCGGCGCCTGCACTCCGAAAAACGTCGAGCAGGCGTTCCCCGAGCGAGATCTGGTCGGGTTCGGCGGCTGGAGTAAAAAACGGCTCGCCGCCAATGCGCGGGCGCCCGTAGGTGCGGTAGAAGCCCACCAGGTGATCGATCCGGTAGCCATCGAAGAGGCTCGCCGTTCGGGCAGCCCGCTGCCGCAGCCATGTGAAATCGTTCGCCGCGACCACGTCCCAGCGGTACAGCGGCATGCCCCAGTCCTGCCCCGTGGCGCTGAACGCATCGGGCGGCACCCCAACCGACACGTCGAGATCGAAGTCCTGCCGCCGCGCCCAGACGTCCGCACTGTCGGTGTCGACCATGAAAGGGAGATCGCCCAGCAGCGAGACCCCATTGGCCCGTGCCGCCTGCCGCGCGGCTTGCCACTGCCGGTCGGCGGTCCACTGCAGGTACTGATGAAAGAGCACGCGGCCGCCCAGCCGGTCGCGCGTCTGTTCTAATGCGTCCGGGTCGCGGTCCCGCAGCAGGTCCGGCCACGTGGCCCACGGCGCTTCGTGATGCTCCGCGTGCAACGAGCGGAAGAGCGCGTAGTCCTTCAGCCACGCGCCTTCGGCCGCGATGAAGGCTGCGAGCCCGGCGGCGCGCGCGGTGCCCTGGCGCCACTCGGCCTCCACAAATTTCTCGAAGGCCCTTTCGAGCGCCAGGCGCTTGAGGCGGCGGACCAGCGGGTACTCGACGCGCCGCGCGGCGCGCAGGTGTGCGAGCGCGTCGCGATCGACCGGGTCGAGCGCGTCCTCGCCGCCTGTCGCCGCGAAGTCGGGAAGGTCGCGGACGTCGATATAGAGGGGATCAATCGCCATCGCACTGAGTGCCGAGGTACGGCGACTGCTCGTCGGCGGCCATTTCACTGAGAGGCAGCAACTGCAGGGCGCGCTGCCCGGCGCCGGCAAGCCAGCGTGTCACCGGTCGCACGCTGCTGATATCGCCGATCCCCCAGCTGGTGGTCGTGGGACACGAAAACAGCGGCAGCAGCAGACCAGACCGGCGAACAGTCATCAGTGCGCTCTGCCGGATCCGCGCGGTTCCGCACGTTCGAGCACGCGGGACAGGCCGGCGGCGAATTCCTGCTCGGGCGGCAGCAGGGACAAGACGACGAACGATTCGTGCGGGAAGTCGAAGAAGTAGCCCGGATGCACGAGGACCCGATCCTCCGCCAGGAGAGCCAGCACGAACTCCTCTTCGGTTGTGAGCGAGGGCACCTGCAGGACGCCGTACCAGCCGCCTTCCGAGGGGCGCACCCGGCACGACGGCGCCCGGCCGGCAGCGGCCACGAGATGGCGGTAGTTGGCGCACACGCGCTCCGCGATCTGCTGGCGGATGAACGCTCCGCGGTCGAGCAGGTCCGCAGCGGAGGCCTGGACCGGCGTGGCCACCGACAAATACGTGTCACAAGCCACCTCGAGCCGAGCGAGTGCACCAGACACCTCGGCTGCGCCGCCGGCGGCAGCAAGCCAACCCAGCTTGACCTGCGGCAGTCCGACGGACTTGGACAGCCCCCCAAGGCTGAAGCACAGGCCATCAGAGCACGCCAGGACGTTTCCCACCGGCGATCCTGTCGAATCGCTCGCCAACACGTAGTCGGCAAACACTTCGTCGGCGATGATCGCCGCGCCGTGCGACGACGCACACGCTGCGATGCGCCGGAGCTCGTCGTCTTTCACAAACGAGCCGGTTGGGTTGTTCGGGCTGACGAGCAGCACGGCCCGCGTGCGTGGTGTGAAGGCCCGTTCGAGGCCGTCGACGTCGATTGTCCACTGGCCGTGGTACTCGATGTCGTAGGTGCCGGCCGTGACCGCGTCGAGGCACGCGAGATACTCGAACAGCGGATAGCTGGGGCGCGGCACGAGGATCTCGTCGCCCGGGTCACACAGCACCTTGAAGAGGAGCGAATAGGCGTCGCTCGTGCTCGACGTCAGCACGATCCGCGCGTGGTCGACGTCCAGCCCGCGCCGTCTGTAATCCGCCGCAACGGCGCGGCGTGCCGTCTCGAGGCCGAGCGGGCTCGGCGCATAGCGGAGCCCGCGTGCGTCGCCGAGGGGCGCAAGAAGATCAGCCGGATAATCGAAGCCCGCTCGTGTCGGGTTCGACTCGGTCAAATCGATGACGCCACGCCCATCTCCCCGCGCGGCCTCGAGCGCCGCCGACAGGCGGTTCGCTGCGAGATCAGCGGGGAGGCGGGACGAGAAACGGATCATCGAGCTGGGGATTGGGATTCAGGGATTTAGGGATTAAGGGACTTGGGATTGAATTTATCAATCGTAGACCAATACAAAGTCCCAGGTTCCCAGAATTCCCTAAAATCCCAGACCCTGAAATCCCAGATCCCTGCAATCCCTTAGTCCCTGAATCCCCAATCCCTCAATTCAAGGTTCACGGAACGATGTCGATCCGTTCGATGACATCGCCCTCGAGGAGGCGGTCCACGACGTCGATGCCGTTCAGCACCTGGGCGAACACCGTGTAGGAATGGTCCAACCTGGGGTTGTCGACCAGATCGATGAAGATCTGCGCGTCCCCGGTGTCGCGGCCGCGCGTGGAGATCCCGACGCCCCCTCTCACGTGCGGCCAGAGGCCGAGTTCGTCCCTCATGAAGTCGGCGTGGCCGGCGTACTCGTCGGCGCCCGGGCTGCCGCCCTGTGCGACGAAGTTCGGCACGACGCGGTGGAACGTCAGGCCGTTGTAGTAGCCCGACTCGGCGAGCTCAGCAAACTGCAGGACGGTGGCCGGCGCTTCCGCCGTGAAGAGCACCAGCTCGAACGTGCCAACGTCGCGGATCGCCACACGCGCGCGAGGCGCGGCGAGGCGGCGCAGGTTCTCGGCCGTCAGCGAGGCGGGAACACGCGGTGCGGGTGGCTTGAGCGCCGCCGTTTTCTGGCCGAGCCGCGCCAGCGTGGCCGTGATGGCCTGCCGCGTGTCGAACGAGTTCGCACTCCCCTCTGCCGTGAGACGCTGAAGCGCCGCCCGCAGGGCCGGCACGGCCGCCTCATTCTTCGATCCGTCCAGCGCGCGCGCCGCAGCACGCACGACCGGATAGGCGCCGCGGCCCAGGGCGGCGATCAGGAGGTCGTCAGCCGACACGCCGGCTTGGCTCAGCCCCGAGAGTGCCTCCGCGGCCACGTTATCCTGCGGGTCCTGCGCAAGGCGCCGGAGAGTCTGCTCATCATCCAGCACGGCGGCCGCACGCGCGGCGTAGACGCGAAGATGCCAGTTGGTCGAGTTGGTGAACTGGCCGAGCGCGCTTCGCGCCTGATACGGGGCGGCGCCGGCGAGGGCCACGATCGCGTGCGCCGCCTGATGCCAGCCACGCGGAGTGCCGGCCTGTGACAGGTCGTTGATCTCGTGTTCGAGAACGGTGACCGCGTCGGGCAGCGCACCGCAGGTCGCCAGCCGGTCGAGGCCTCCAAGCGCCACGCGGAGATCCTCATCGTCTACCGCGGCTACTGCAGAGAGGCAGACAAACTCGCTGTCGACCGGTGTCAGGCGGCTGAGGGCCTCTATCCGCACCATCGGGGCTTCGTCGCCCAGGCCCAGGCGCATCCTGAACGCGTCACCTCGCAGCTGGGCGGCGTGCATGGCCAGGCGCCGCACCTGGGGGTCCGGATCACCACCCGCCCGCTCGACCAGTTCGTCATCGATGATGACGATGCCGGAGTCCGCCGGTATGTCGCCTGCAGGCGTCGCTGCGAGGATCAGCGACTCGAGTGCCAGGCGGCGCACGCGGACATCACGGAGCGGATCGGAATGGAGCGCCCGCGGCTCTGGCGGGAGCGATCCTCGCGCGGAGGCGACGCCGGCAAGCGCGCGGAGAACGGCGATCGCGCGGGCCCCCGGCGGGAGCGTCTGGCGGTGCATCCTGACCCGTAGCTCCAACCCCTTGGCCACGCCGAGACGATCGGTCGTGTTTGCGCTGGCGGCGGCATGCGAGACAAGCGCCTGCTCGGCGCGGTCGACGTCTTCTGCCCGCGCGTAGGGCAGGCGTCCGATCGTCTCGCAGATGGCGGCCCGAACGCTTGGCTCGTCCTCGAGCGCCAGCCGGTCCAGCATCGTCGTCAGCACGGCGCCGGGGTTGAAGCCGGGAACGGGACGGTTCACGTCTGCGCCCTGAGCGGCCTGCCCGACAGCGTTGGCTGCTTCGGCGCGCGTTTCGGGGAAGCGGTACTGGAGGCCCGGCATGATGTCGGGGATGAGCGCCGGCCGTTCGAGCCGCCCGAGCGCCCGCAGCGCGATTCGTGCGGTCTGCGCATCGCTGCTCCTCGCGCCCCGGCGGAGCAGCGCGACGTCGGCGGGCGTGGCCGCGCGGCGGTTCTCGGCGAGCACGATCGCCAGCCGGGAGGGGGGCGCCTGCGCCGCCGACTCCGCGGCCAGAAGCGCGAGACCCGCCGCGAAAAGCGCCGTCTTCATCGGCGTAGGTTGCCGCTAGGGCCGCAGGCCCCTGGTGGCCGCCGAGTACTCGAGCATCTGAGTCGTCAGGTCCTGCGGGTACGAAATCCGGACGTCGGTGATCTCGCCGCTGCTGCTCGTGACCGGCTCGAGGCGCGGCATGACAAACCCGGTGTAAGAGGGCAGGTTCAATTTGTCCACCCGCGCCACGACCTCGTCGCGCAGCTTGGAGTCAAAGTGCACGCCGTAGGTTTCGAAGAGCGATTTGGCCGCGGCGTAGTCGCCCTGCGCCTTGATGCGCTGCACCTCGGCCAGAAGCTTGCCCACACCGTCCCTGAATGCCTGCACATCCGTCATCACATAGTAGGTCTTGTTGTCGCGGGTCCGCACCTCGATCGCCTTGGTGTGCGCCATCAGCCACCGGACGATCATCTGGCGGTTTCGCATGTGGTCTTCTTCGATCTGCGTGCCTTCGCGCACGCGCCGAAGCTGGACGAGCGCGTTGCGCGCATAGCCCTCGTATTCGGCCCGGACCATCTCGGGCTGGTCGGCCGCGGACACGAGGCCGAGCTCCGCCAGCTTCGGGTCCGGGACGAAGTAGAGCGCCACGAGGTCGGCCCGTGCTTCCTCCAGCGCCGAGTACTGCTCCTTGAGCAGCGCCTGCGGGTTGCCTTTGAGGCGCTCCTCGATCTTCCCCGAGGCGTGACCGATCACTTCGTGCATGTTGGTGGTCAGCTCGCCGGCGAACGCTCCCCACTTGATCGTGCGCTCGACCTCGTCGGGTGCCCACGCGAACTCGGTACGGAACGACGGCAGGGTGGACTTGTCGTACGCTTCGTTGACATTCGAAAGCGAGACCGACTTGCTCCCGTGCTGCTCGCGCACCGTCTGATCGTTGGGCAGATTGATGCCGATCGGCGTCACGGGCCCCGTGTCGCCGGTTTCGATAACGACGTCGATCGCGTTGGCGGTGATTCCCTGCACGCCCGACTTCCGATACGCCGGATCCCAGGGCATGCGGTCCTCGAACCACTGCGCTTCGAGCGCCAGCTTCTGGATTTCCGAGGTCTTCTCCCGGTTGACGTAGAACACGACCGCTTCCCAGGCACCCTTGATGCCGCGGGCGTCGAGGTACACCTCGATGAAGCCGTTAATCGTATCGACCGGGGACGCCTTGTCCTTGACCCACGCGATGTCATACGCCACACGGTCGGCCGTTTCCCCGCTGCGATAGAACTTCACGAGCGCCCGCAGCGCATCGGCCATGGTCTGCGTGGCAAACGGGATCGCGGCCTCGAGATGCTTGATGATCTGGGTGATCTGGGCGCCGTAGAGTCCGCCCTCGCGGTAGACGTGTTCCACCATCGTGCCGCCCTGTTTCACGAGGCGGGAGTTGAGCGGGTATTTCTCGGTGAACGCCTCGGCGTCGCGCATGTCTACGCCTGAGTAGAGGTTGTTCGCGCTCGCCGTCAGGATGTCCTTGCCCGCAGGCGGCGTCTTGGCCGTCACCATGGGATCGACCGCCGGGTCGAAAAACATCGGCTGGAGACGGGCGAGCAGCTGCTCCGGCGTCTCGCCCTGCGCGAGGGGCAGGCGCGCGCCGGCGGCAGCTGCCAGGCGGACGGCATCGGCGAACTCGGCGGGCGTGCACTTGAGCACGAACTTGCGCGCCGTGAGGTTGTTGTACGGGCCCGAGTTCAACCAGAACAACTTCGTATAGCGCTGGACTTCCGCGAGCGTCGCCGCGTTCACCCCGGACGGGTGCGTGATTACAGCTTCGATGACGTCGCGCATCGCAAGGTTCTGCGCGTGCTTCTGGTCGTAGAAGATGTCACGGCCTGCGAGCGCCGCCTGGTAGAGATGCCACACGAGCGTCTTCTCCCTGAGGGGCAGCCCCGCGAACCCGTCCGCGTACAGCTGTCCCACAGCGGCATCGTCGATGCGCTCGAGAAGGTAACGTCGCGAGTCGGCCGTTGCCGGGGTGGCGCCGGCTCCTGAGGTTTCGGGCGCCGTCGCGGGCCCTCCGCACGCAACCATTCCGGACATGAGCATCACGAGAGCGATCCTTTTTGACAGTAGTGCGGGAGTCATATCTCCACTCGTTCTTTATAGCGGGCCACATGCACCGGCCAGCCGCGCTCCGCCTCGATGCGGGCTTTCAGCGCTTCGGCAGCCGCGGGCTCGCCGTGGACAAGATAAGTCATCGACGGCGCGCGGCCGAATCCCGAAAGCCATCGGAGGATCTCGTTGGCGTCGGCGTGTGCCGACATGGAGTCGAGGCGTTCGATGTGGGCGGCCACCGGCACATCGCGCCCCTTCAGCCGGATGACCTTGGCCCCGGTGGTGAGCAGCCGGCCGCGCGTGCCCTCGGCCTGGTAGCCGACGAACATCACCGTGTTCTTCGCATCGGGAAGCGTGGCCTCGAGGTGGTGCAGCACGCGGCCACCCGTCGCCATGCCGCTCGACGCGATCACGATCGCCGGCCGCTTGGAGGCGACGAGCTCTTTCGATTGCTGTGGCGAGGCCACGGTCGTCAGGCGTTCCGTGGCGAAAGACGAGACGTTCTTCGCGGCCGGCTTCATCTCGACGTCCAGTTCGTCGTGACGGCTCGAGTAGAACTGCAGTGCCCGGGTGGCCATCGGGCTGTCGAGGAATACAGGCAGCACCGGGATCCGCTTCGCTTGTTCCAGCCGCCGAAGCCAGGTACAGCACCTCCTCGACGCGGCCGATCGCAAACGACGGGATGATCAGTTTGCCTCCACGGCTCACGGCATCGTTGACGATCCCCGCCAGCCTGACGCCGTCGTCGTCGGCCTCGTGGACGCGGTTGCCGTAGGTTGACTCGACGAGCAGGACGTCTGCGGCTTCAACGGGTGAAGGGTCGGGCAGCACGGGGCGTCCGAACCGGCCGAGGTCGCCGCCGAAGAGGATCGTGCGGCCGTCGAATCTGACACGAGCGTAGGCTGAGCCCAGCAGGTGGCCCGCGTTCAGGAACTCCACCGTGAGATCCGGCTTGCCGGCGACGATCGGGATCGGGCGGTCGTAGCCGACCGGCTGGAGATGTGTGAGCGTCCGCGCGGCGTCCTGGCTCGTGTAGAGCGGGAGCGCGGGTTCATGCTTGGTGTAATTGTGCTTGTTGGCGTCCCGCGCGTCCTCTTCCTGGATCTTCGCGGAGTCCGGGAGCACGATCGAGCAAAGGTCCTGTGTGCCGGGCGTGCAGAAGATCCGGCCGCGGAATCCCTGGGCGACGAGCCTGGGCAGGTACCCGCAGTGATCCAGGTGCGCGTGGGTCAGGATGACCGCATCGATGGCCGCAGGCGGTATGGCAAAGGGCTCCCAGTTGAGCTGGCGCAGCGCCTTGAGGCCTTGAAACAGCCCGCAATCAACGAGAATTTGATGTCCGCCGAGGTCCAGGAGGTGCTTCGAGCCGGTGACAGTGCCTGCGGCGCCTAGGAATGTGAGTGTCGGCATGTCATGGTCCAGCACCGCATCTTAAATGCAACGAAACGTTGATCGGTGGCGTAAATGGGACTATCTTATCGCTCCACCGCGATTTCGGCAGGGTCCTGCCGGGCTCTCGCGAAGCTCGTCCTGAAGAGGGGTCCCGCAATGGAAGAGATGAATACGATGACCGAAGGCGCTCCGGACAACGTGTCCCGGCGGAATTTCATCAAGGGCGTGATTGCCACGGGCGCCGCCGTCTCGTCGGCCACCTATCTTTTTAGATCAACCGTCCTGGGGCAGCCCTCGACGCCTGGCAGCGTGGAACGACTGGTCACGCTGACGGTGAACGGGCAGCAGCGGCGCGTCGATGTGATGAAGCAGGAAACGCTGGCGACGACGCTGCGCTACAAGCTGGGACTGACGGGCACCAAGATCGGGTGCGACCGCGCGGAATGCGGGGCGTGCACGGTGCTGGTGGACGATGTGCCGCGCTACAGCTGCTCGGTGCTGACGCACTCGGTGCGGGGACGCAACATCACGACGATCGAAGGGCTGGCGAGCGCCGACGGGACGCTGTCGCCGGTGCAGCAGGGGGTGGTGGACGAGCAGGGCTTCCAGTGCGCGTTCTGCATGCCGGGGTTCGTGATGGCGGCGACGGGGTATTTGAAGACCAACAGCAACCCGACGCGGCAGGAACTGGCGCACGGGGTGTCGGGGAATCTCTGCCGCTGCCAGGACTACGACAAGATCCTCACGGCGCTGATGCGCGGGGCTGAGCACATGAGGGGAGCGTAGGTCATGGCGGACAAGCTGATTGGGCAGAACTACACGACGCCGGACCTGGTCGCGAAGGTGACGGGGAAGGCGAAGTATGCGGAGGACTTCCGCGCCGAAGGGATGCTGTTCTGCAAGCTGCTGCTGAGTCCGATGCCGCATGCGCGGGTGACGCGGCTGGACACGACGGCAGCACTGGCGATGCCGGGCGTGAAGGCGATCCTCACGGTCGACGACATCCCGGGCGCCGCTGCGGGTGCGACACTCGGCGAAGGCGTGGTCGCGAGCGCGCAGACCGAGCTCGGGCTCACGATGGAGCCGTTGTACGAGGGTGAGCCGATCCTCGCAATCGCGGCCGTGGACGAATTCACGGCGGCCGAGGCGATCGAGAAGATCGTGATCGAATTCGAGCCGTTGCCTTTCTCGGTCGATCCGATTGCGAGCCTGCGTCCCGGCAGCCCGAACGCGCGCGCTCAAGGTAATGCCTGGGTGACGCCGGCCGCCGCTCCACCGGCCGCTGCTCCTGCCGCCGCGGCGCCCGCGGCCGCAGCAGGTGCTGCAGCAGCAGCGCCCGCCGCCGGTCAGCAGCCGGCGCCGGCCGCCGGCGCGCAACAGGCACAGGCCACACCTCCGCAGCAGGCGCAGGCCGCTGCCGCAGCTCCAGCCGCCCCCGCGGCCGCAGCAGGTGCTGCGGCGGGAGCGGCCGCCGGTCAGGCGGCTCAGGGCCGAGGCGAGGGTCGCGGGCCCGCTCCGGCTGGTGAGGGCCGTGGCGCCGGGCGAGGCGCCCCTGGCGCCGGCGGTCCGCCGGCTCCGCCGAGGCCGGAGATTCAGGAACTGAAGTGGACGGAGGAAGATTTCGCCGCCGCCGGCGAGGGGCAGATGCCGATGGGCAAGCCCACCACCGAGTGGGTCCACGGCAACATCGAGGAGGGATTCAAGCAGGCCGACCTCGTCCTCGACGAGACCTTCGTCAGCCAGTCCACCGGCCACCAGCCGCTCGAAACACGCACGGCGATGGCCTATTGGGAAAACAACAAGCTGCACCTCTACGGCTCGACGCAGAGCACCGTGCAGACCGTGGGCTCGATCGCGCGGTGGGTCGGCATCCAGCCGACCGACGTCGTTCTGGTCAGCGAGTACACCGGCGGCGGCTTCGGCAGCAAGATCCCGGGGTCGCTCACGATGCTCATTCCGGCGCTGCTCTCGAAGAAGGCCAACGCGCCGGTCCAGATGCGCATCACGCGCGAGGAAGAGCACTACATCGGCCGCGCGCGGCCGGGCATCCACTCGCGCATCAAGGTCGGCTTCCGCAAAGACGGCCGCATCACCGCGATTGACCTCTACACCGTGATGGACAACGGTCCTTACGATCAGCAGGGCGACTTCCGATCGGCGGCCAACACCATCTCGCTGTGCTACCAGCCCATGAACATGCGGTTCCGGGGCATCGCGGTGCTGACCAACACTCCGCCCAAGACCTCGCAGCGCGCGCCTGGCGGGATGCAGGGCAACGGCCTCATGGAAGTGGTGATGGCACGGGCCGCGGAGAAGCTGGGTGTCGACCAGGTGGAGCTCCGCAAGATCAACGCGCCCGCCGGCAAGGCGCCCTTCGGGCCTCCTGCCGCGCGCGGACGTCAGGCGTATGTGACCAGCGCGTTCGTCAAGGAAGCTCTCGACATGGGCGCCGGGCTGTTCAACTGGGAAGAGAAGAAGGCCCGCAGCGGCAAGCGTCAGGGCACGAAGGTCCGCGGCTCCGGCGTGGCCGTGTCGGCCTACGCCGGCGGCTCGATCGGATTCGACGGCCTGTTCATCATCAAGCCGGACGGGCGCGTGCAGTTCCAGTCGGGCATCGGCAACCTGGGCACGCACTCGGTCATCGACGTCCACCGCGTGGCCGCCGAGATGCTCGATGTGCCGTGGGAGCAGTGCGACGTGGTGTTCGGCGACACGGCCAAGCACCTGCCGTGGACCTGCATCTCTGCCGGCAGCCAGACGACGCACGCGATGACGCGCGCGGCGCACGCCGCGGCGACCGACGCCATCAAGAAGCTCCAGGAAGTGGCTGCCAAGACCAACGGCGGATCACCAGCGAGCTATAAGGTGGCGAATGGCCGCGTGGGCAACATGACCTTCGCGCAGGCGGCCCAGAAGGCCATTCAGCTGGGCGGCATCTACGACGGCCACGAGCTGCCGGAAGGCATCAACGCATTCACGCGGCGGTCGGCTACCGCACTGGCGGGACAGGGCCTGATGGCCGTCGCGCGCGATGCGTATCCGCGCGATGGTCAGACGCAGTCCTACACGGTGGCGTTTGCCGAGGTCGAGGTGGACGTCGAGACTGGCGCGTATCAGGTCGTGGATTTGACCGCCATCGCCGACGTGGGCACCGTCATCAACCCGCGCAGCCTGAAGGGGCAGACCTTCGGCGGCGTGATGCTGGGCATCGGCCACGCCATTTCGCAGAAGTGGGTCTACGACCAGCATTACGGCGTGCCGCTCGCCAAGCGGTTCCACTACAACAAGCCGCCGACGATTCTCGACGCACCGAGGACCTTCAACTTCGGGGCGGTGGGGCTCCCCGACCCGGAGACACCGGTCGGCGCGCGCGGCATCGGTGAGCCGCCTGTCGGCGCGGGGTACGGCGCCGTGATGAACGCGCTCATCGCAGCGGTCGGCGGCGAAGTGTTTCGCCGTTCGCCTGTTACCTCGGACATGATCCTGACCGCACTCGAGGCGGGCAAGGTCACGCACGAGCCGCTCACGACACACGTCTGAATTTGGCAATTGGGTGATTGGGTGATTGGGTAATTGAATTGGACGAATTGGGTGATCGGGTGAAGGGCACTAGGCAGTTCGGTAGTGCAATTTCCCAAGTACGCAATCACCCAATTACTCGATCCGGAGGACGAGCATGGCTGTAATTCGAGACGTGATGCCGGCGTTCGAGCTGTTCCAGCCGGCCAGCATTGATGATGCGCTGGCGTTGCTGGAGCGGTATGGGTCCGAAGCGTGGGTGCTGGCGGGCGGGTTGGACAGTTTCGACTGGTTGAAGGACCGGGCGAAGCGGACCAACGTGGTGGTGGACCTGAGCCAGATCCAGGAACTGCGGGGGATCCGGGAAGCCGACGGCGGGCTGGAAATCGGGGCGATGACGACGCTGACCGAGGTGGCGCGGCACCCGGTGGTGAAGGAACGGTATGGGCTGCTGATGGAAGCGGCCGACCTGGTGGCGTCACCGCAGATCCGGAACCAGGGGACGCTGGGCGGGAACGTGTCGCAGGACACGCGGTGCTGGTATTACCGGAGCGGGTGGACGTGCTACCGGGCGGGGGGCAACATCTGCTACGCGGACACGCCGACGGCGATCAACCGGGAGCACGCGATTCTGGACGCGGACCGGTGCGTGGCGGTGAGCCCGTCGGACACGGCGCCGGCGCTGATTGCGCTGGACGCGAAGATGGTGCTGCGGCGGGCCGGGGGCGGGGAGCGGGTGGTCGACGCGGAAGACTACTTCGTGGGCCCGGGGCTGGACATCATGCGGATGACGGTGTTGCGGCCGGGGGAACTGCTGACGGCGATCCGGGTGCCGGGGACGTGGGCCGGGGCGCAGTTCTACTTCGAGAAGGTCCGGGACCGGCAGGTGTGGGACTTCCCGCTGGTGAACGTGGCGTCGGCGATGAAGGTGTCGGGCGGGACGATCGAGACGCTGCGGCTGGCGGTAGGGGCAGTGGCGGCGCGGCCGCTGCGGCTGGCGGCGGTGGAAGCGGCGGTGGCGGGGCAGCCGCGCAACGAAGAGACGGCAACGCGGGCCGGCGACCTGGCGACGGCCGGGGCGGTGACGCTGCGCTACAACGGCTACAAGGTGCCGCTGATGCGCAACCTGGTCAAGCGCGCCATCCGCGGCGTGCCTGCCGCGACTACGTAGCGGAAACTTCGAATTCAGCTCTGAGAACGCAGAAGGACTGTGCCGTGTGGGCATGGTCCTTCATAGTTCTGCCTGCTCAGTCCTGAGTTTCTGTATCTGAGGGAGACACATGAATTTTCTAACGTGGGGAAGAAACCCCTGGGGCCAGGAGATTCTCACCCATATCTCGTGGGATCTTCTGTGGGCCTCCCTGTTTGCCGGCGTCATGTTCCTCGTGGCGCACGCGAGCTACATGATCCTGTCTGCGCACCGCAAGCGCAGCAGCGCTGAGACCGACGCGCTCGAGGCGCAGTACCGCAACCTGCCGGATCGGATTCCCCGCCATTCGTTCATGGCCCGGATGTTTCACTGGGTGATGGCGGCGTCGATGTTCGTGCTGCTCTTCACGGCGTTTCTGCCGATCGTGGGCGTGCGCTTCGCCTGGGTGCAGTGGCACTGGATGGCGGGCCTGGTGCTGACCGGCTCGATCATCTACCACATCATCCACGCCACGTTCTGGCTCGACTTCTGGTCCATCTGGATCGGTCCGAAAGACATTCCCGAGTTCAAGGCCGAGATGCTGCGTGAGCTCGGTCACGATGTGCCCGGTCCGAAGTCCGGGAAGTATCCGCTTGGCAACCGCCTCTACCACCTCGCGATCGTCTTCGCGGCGCTGGGCGTGGTCGTCACCGGCGTGATCATGATGTACCGCATTCGGACGCCGCTCTTCGATCGGAATCCGTACATCATGAGCGACCCTTCGTGGGGTCTCACCTATGTCCTGCACGGCCTGGCAGGCGTCGGCCTCGTGGGCCTGGTGATCGCACACGTCTACTTCGCGGTCCGCCCCGACAAGTGGTGGATCACCAAGGGGATGATCTTCGGCTGGGTGACGAAGCGGCAGTACCTCGAGCACCACGATCCGACCCGCTGGAAGGTGGGCGGCACGCCGGCAGGACGCGTGTGAGCGTCGCGCCCCTCACACTCGAGGACGCCCGGACCGAACTGAACGCGCGCTGCAACGCGATCGAGGAGTGCTACGAGTTCATGCTCGCCTATGCGGCGCAGGGACTCGAGGGCACCGAGAACACGGGAACGACCAGGCAGGTGCGCGAGTTCCTGGAGAAATGTGACCAGGCCCTGACGGGCCTGGGCACGTTTGTCGGCCAGTTCATGGCCCAGTTCCAGGCGCCGTCCTCAGATAAGTATGCGGCGTTCATGGGCGTCATCGAGCGTGATGCCCGCGATGCCCAGGCCGCCGTGCAGCTGGTGACGGCACAGTCGGCCATCAGCTCGCAGCTAATCGACAACCTCAACGCCTCGATTCACCTGCGCGCCCTGCTCACGGACCTCTTCCTCATCGACGAGATCCTCAAGGTTCACCGCCGCGGCTGACGCCGCGGCGGAATTTACAATTTACAATGCGAAGTCAGGAATGCGTGGCGGCGTGCAACGAATTCCCATTCGTAAATCGTGAATTGTAGATTGTGCCCTCGCCCGTTCCTTCGGATCTCCTGACAGCCCTTCAATCGGGCGACTCTGTCTTTGGCGCTGAGTTGCGTCCGCCCCGCGCGGAGCTCGAGACGCGCGAGGGCATGGACGCGTGGATCGATACCTACCACTCCGTCAAACGATTGACCTCGGGCGGTACGTTCGTCTTTCTCACGGACAGCGCCGTTGGTGCCGAGGAAGAAGACAACCTTCGGCACCTGGTGACCAACCTCGGACGCGACGTCCCGCGCGAGCGCATCGTTCCCTTTCTGACCACGAAGCACCCGCTCGAGTACTGCCTGTCGTACGCCGAGCGGGCGCACCAGAGCGGGTTTCCCGCGCTCGTGATCCTCGGTGGCGACAAGTCGGTTGGCGCGCCGCGGTCGGTCGAACACGCGTGGCGGCTGCGGCAGCTTCTCAGGGAACGGGACCAGAGCCTGACGCTTGGCGGGTGGGCCAACCCGCATGGGGATCCGGAGCGGCAGGTGGATTTTCTGACGGCGAAGGATTTCCACGCCGAGTTCTTCCTGACCCAGATCGTCAGCCACCATCAGATGCCGGCCGTCTCGCGCTTCCTCGAGGCGGGCCGGCGGAGGGAACTGACCCTTCCAGGTGTGTTCGGCGTGTTTTTCTATCGAAGCGCCAACCCGCGAACGCTGGCCGCCTTGAAGGGGTTCCTGCCGGTCCCGGCCGAAGACCTGACGCGCGAGTTCGGAGAGGGACGCACCGCCGAAGAGGTCTGCGCCAGGACCATCCGCAGCCTCCTCGATGCGGGCGCACGCCACTTCTACATCAGCAATCTGCCTGTCGGGAGAGCGCCGCAGGTCCTTGCTGCGATCCTGACCACAGCGGGCGCTGTCCCGAAAATTCAAACTTAGAAGGAAGAACCAAGAAGGACACTGAGACCTTCGCGTCAGCGTAAGTGTCTGCCCCCGTCCACCCGGATGGTTTCGCCGGTGAGGAAGTCCGAATCGAGGAGTGCCAGAACCGCCTTGGCGATCTCCTGCTCGCCTCCCCATCGCCCGAGCGGCGTGGAGCGCTCCACGGCTTGCAGCTCCTCATCGGTCGTCCCGGGCGGCGCGAGAACGGGGCCTGGTGCGATGGCGTTGACGAGGATGTTGTCGGGCGCGAGCTCGAGCGCCAACGCCTCGGTGAGGGCCACGACGCCGGTCTTGGCCACGTAGTACGGCAAGAACCCCGTGTAGCGTGGCCGCCCGCTCTTCGAGAGCCAGTCACTGAAGTTGACGATGCGCCCGCCGCCGACCGCGCGCATGTGCGGCACCGCGGCGTGCGCGCACAGGAAGGCGGCTCGAAGGTCCACGTTGATAGACCGATCCCAGTCGGCCACGGTGAGCTCGTTGAACGGACGCGGCTGGTAGACCGACGCCATGTTGATCAGGATGTCGAGGCGGCCGAGCTCGACAGCGGCGCGGGTCACGAGCGATGCGCAGGCCGACGGGTCCGAGAGGTCGGCCTGGATGGCGATCGACCGCTGGCCGAGCGCTTGAACGCGGCTGACACCCTCCTCGGCCTCGTCTTTCGAGCGCGCGTAGCTGAACGCCACGCTGCACCCGCGGCCGGCCAGCGACTCTGCGACCACCAGGCCAATGCGCTTGGCGCCGGTGACGACGGCAACGGTGTTTGTGAGGCGCATAGGTTCGCCAACAGCGAAGGAAGTCGCTAGAGTATAGCGGACGCCGCGAGAAGGAGCGCCGATACGATGCCAGAAACCATTGGATTCATTGGGCTTGGCGTGATGGGCCGACCCATGGCCGGCCATCTGCTCGCTGCGGGACATCGCCTGACCGTGCACAGCCGAAGTGCGCCTTCGGTAGATGCGCTCGTCGCGGCGGGCGCAACAGCCGTAAAGACGCCGCGGGAGGTCGCCAGGGCCTCAACGATCATCATCACGATGCTGCCGGACACGCCTGACGTGGAAACGGTCCTCACAGGAGAGCATGGCGTGATATCGGGGCTCCAACCAGACGCGGTCGTGATCGACATGAGCAGCATCTCGCCCGTGATGACCGTCCGCCTGGCGGCGCTCGTCGCGGCGCGCGGCGGGTCGATGCTGGACGCGCCGGTAAGCGGCGGTGAAATCGGGGCTATCAACGCGGCGCTGTCGATCATGGTGGGCGGTGATCCGGCTGCCTTCGCGCGCGTCCGTCCGGTGCTGGCGCTCATGGGCCATGCCGATCGCATCATCCACATCGGCGATGAACCGGGGTCGGGACAGATCTGCAAGGTCTGCAATCAGATTGCGATCGGCGCTGCGCTGGCTGGAGTGGGCGAGGCCTTCGCGGTGGCGGCCGCGGCAGGCGTTGACCGCGCGAAGGTGCGGCAGGCGCTGCTTGGAGGCTTCGCCGCCAGCCGGGTCCTCGAGGTCCACGGCGAACGGATCCTCAACGGCAACTTCGTCCCCGGCTTCCGCGCCCGGCTGTTTCAGAAGGATCTTCGCATCGCCGAAGAAACGGCTGCTGATGAAGGCGTCGCCGTCCCGGTCACCGACATCGTCGCCAGCCGCCTGAACACCATCGTCGCGTCTGGCGGAGGCGACATGGACTACTCGGCAGCCGGCGACCTCAGTAGATTCTAGAAATTTCAGATCTCTCCCGTGATGGCGCTTGCCAGCTCGCCTGTCTTCGCAGTGCCCCCGAGGTCGGGCGTCCGGTTCTTGCCGGACGCGACCACGCGTTCGATGGCGCCGACGATTCGGTCGTGAAGATCGCGGTGGCCGAGGTGGTCGAGCATCATCGCGCCTGCCCAGACGCGCCGATCGGGTTCGCGATGCCCTTGCCGGCGATGTCCGGCGCCGAACCGTGAATCGGCTCGAACATCGACGGGTAATCCCGTTCCGGGTTGATGTTCGCGCCTGGCGCGATGCCGAGGCTGCCGGAGATGGCCGACCCGATGTCGGTCAGGATGTCGCCGAACAGGTTCGACGCCACGATGACGTCGAGCGTCTGGGGATGCGAGACCATGCGCGCCGCGATGCGCATCGACGTGGTACTTGCGCCATTCGACGGTCGGATAGTCTTTCGCCACCTGGTCGGCGACCTCATCCCAGAGCACCATCGAATGGCGAAGCGCGTTCGACTTCGTGGCGCTCGCCAGCGTCTTGCGCGGCCGTTTCGCCGCCAGCTCGAATCCGTAGCGGAGGATGCGCTCGATGCCGTGCCGCGTGAAGAGGCCGGTCTGCTCCGCCACTTCGTGACGGCGTGCCGACGTGGATGCGGCCGCCGAGCCCGGCGTACTCGCCTTCGGAGTTCTCGCGTACGCACACCATGTCGATGTCCGCCGCGCCGCGGTTGGCGAGGGGTGACACGAGGCCCGGCAGCAGGCGCATCGGCCGCAGGTTGACGTATTGCTGGAACCGCTGCCGGAGCGGCAGCAGCAGGTCCCACACGGCCACGTGATCCGCGACGCGCGGATCGCCGATGGCCCCGAGGTAGATGGCGTCGAAACCCGCCAGGCGTTCGAACCCGTCCTCGTCCATCATCTTGCCGTGCCGCAGGTAGTAGTCGCAGCCCCAGGGCAGCTCGGTGACGGCCAGCGTCACGCCAGCCCCTTTCGCGGCCGCCTCGATCGCCGCGAGTCCGGCGGGAATAACCTCGCGGCCGATGCCGTCGCCGGCGATCACCGCAATCTTGTGCACGCGTTCAATCGTCATGTTTGATCTGCTTCGGGTGGGTTACCGATTTGCCTCGTTGAGCCGCAGTCAGGCCGACATTCGCAGGGCGCCGCAGCCCTGAAATTCTACCCGAGCTGTTACTTTTGCAGGTCTCGGCGGGCGGGGATGCCGGCCACGCCGGTGGCTTCGGTCGCCGCGCGGACGATGGCCTCTGCCAGCGCGTCGGCCGCGAGCGCGCCAATCGTCGAGAGTGACGCCTCGCCCTTCCAGCGACCGGTGGCCAGTGCAAACACCGTGTCGCCGTCGCCGACGGTGTGCGACGGATAGATCGCCCGCGCCAGCCCATCGTCCGCCATCAGCGCCACGCGGTTGATGTCGACCTTCGACAGGACCGCGTTGGTGGCGACCACGGCGATCGTGGTGTTCTCGCCCGCGCGGCCGCGGTCGGCCGCCTGCCCGGCGCGCAGGATCTTGCGGAGGTCGGCAAACGTTCCGTCGGGATTGCGCGCGCCGGCGACCACCTGGCCGTTGGCCGGGTCGATGATGTCGCCCCCGGCATTGACCGCGGCAATGGCGGCGACCACGAGTCCGCCAGGCAGGTGGATCGCGGCGCTGCCGATGCCGCCCTTGGTGGGCCGCCGCGGACCGTCGGGCGTGCTCCCGATCTTGCCGACCGTCGCTCCGGCGCCGGCCCCTACGCTGCCCTCGCCGACGGGCGCCGCGCTTGCGGCGGCCGATGCCCTGTAGCCGCAGTCTGCCGTCGGCCGCACCGATGGGTTGCTGCCCACCCCGAGGTCATACAGGATCGCGCCGGTGACGATGGGCACTCTGGCAGCCGCCGTCTGCCAACCGATGCCACGCTCGTCGAGCCACTTGACGACGCCGCTTGCGGCGTCGAGCCCGAACGCGCTCCCGCCCGACAACACGACGGCATTGACCTTGTCCACCATGTTGAGCGGATTCAGAAGGTCGGTTTCCCGCGTCCCCGGCGCGCCCCCGCGCTGCGAAACGCCGCCAACGGCATCGCCATCTACGAGGACGACCGTGCAGCCCGTGGGCCTCTCGCTGAGGGTGTGATGCCCAACCCTGATGCCGGCCACGGCCGTCAGCGTGCGATTGGACGAGGCGGTGGTCTCAGGCGTTCTTACCTGAGCGGCGGCCTGAACGAGGCCCGCGCAGCACACGACCACGCCAACGAGCCCGAGCCGGGTCGGCATCTTGAGCACTCCTGGTTGCGTTATTGTAGAACGCATGAGGAACTTCTCCGCGTTCCCCGCACTGATCCTGCTCGCGACCTTTCTCGGAAGTGCATGCGCCAGCGAGCCAACTGCGCCCCCACCGGGGGAAAGCCCCGGGCCGACGCCCTCTGTCGCCCGCACACCGATCGGCGACCTGCCGGAGATCGATGTCGACGCCGTCATGGCGCACACTCGCGCCCTGTCGTCGGACCAGTTCGAAGGCCGCGCACCCGGCTCGAAGGGCGAGGAGCTGACGGTCGCATATCTCATCGATCAGTTTCAGAAGATGGGCCTGAAGCCCGGGAACACCGACGGCACGTTCGTGCAGAAGGTTCCGCTCGTGGGCATTACCCCGACGCCCGCGCCGCTTGTGATCCGAAAAGGCATCGACGAGCGCACGCTCGCGTGGCGCGATGATGTCGTGGCGTGGACGAAGCACGTCGCGCCTTCGGCATCCATCACTGACTCGGAGGTGGTCTTTGTCGGCTACGGCGTTGTGGCGCCGGAGTTCAACTGGGACGACTACAAAGGCCTCGACGTCACGGGCAAGACGCTCGTTATGCTGGTGAATGACCCTCCCGTGCGTGACGGCAACGAAGGTGAGCTCGACCCGAAGGTCTTCGGCGGCCTGGCGATGACCTACTACGGCCGCTGGACGTGCAGAGTACGAGATCGCGGCGTCGAAAGGTGCGGCCGGCGTACTGATCGTGCACGAGACGGGGCCGGCGGGATATCCCTTCGACGTGGTGCAGTCGAAGGTCACCGAGCAGTTCGATCTGGTGACCGCGGACAAGAACATGGGGCGCCCTGCCATCGAGGCGTGGATCACGCTCGATCAGGCGCGCGCCCTGCTGACGATGGGTGATCAGGACTTCGACACGCTCAAGCTTCAGGCTGCTACGCGTGACTTCGCCCCCGTGCCGCTCGGCCTGACGGCCTCGATGACGATCAACAACACACTCCGGACCGTCGATTCCAAGAACGTCGTCGCGAAGATCGTCGGGAGCGATCCGCAGCTTCGGGACGAGTACGTCGGATACATCGCGCACTGGGATCACCTGGGCGTCGGGCCCGCGGTGAATGGCGACACCATCTACAACGGCGCGAAAGACAATGCCGTCGGCACGGCCGGCCTCCTCGAAATTGCGCGCGCATTTACGCGCCTGCCTGCGCCACCCAAGCGGTCCATCCTGTTCCTTGCGGTCACAGCGGAGGAGCAGGGGTTGCTCGGTTCCCAGTACTATTCGGTGTCGCCCGTTTACCCGTTGGCGAAGACGGCGGCTGTCATCAACATGGACGCCATCAACGTCAACGGCCGCACGCGGGACCTGATGCTTGTAGGGTACGGTGCGTCGGACCTCGACGACTATGCGCGCGACGCAGCGGGAGAACAGGGACGGATCATCAAGCCGGATCCGGAGCCGGACAAGGGCTACTACTACCGATCGGATCACTTCAACTTCGCGAAGATGGGCGTGCCGGCCATGTACGCCGACGAAGGCATGGAGTTCATTGGAAAGCCCGAGGGTTTTGGAGAGCGCGTTCGCGAGCAGTACACGAACCGCGACTACCACGCGCCGTCAGACGTTGTTACCGCGGACTGGGACCTGAGCGGATCTCGCGAGGACCTGAAGCTGTTTTTCGCCGTGGGCTATCGGGTCGCGGAGGCCGCAAAGCTTCCCGAGTGGAAGCCCGGCAACGAGTTCAGGGCAATACGGGAGAAGATGCTGAGCCCTAAGCCCTAGGCCTGAAGCCTTGAGCCTGAGGCCCCCGAAGCCTGGAGCCTGGAGCCTGGAGCCCGTTATCCGAACGTCGCCCGAACGTGTTCCGAGCGACGGAGGTATATGAGCCACGCACCGTGAAAGCCCACGGTAGCCGCGATGTAGAGTGGCGTGTCGCCGGGCGCGCGGTTATTGGGCCAGATGGATGTGGTCAGCGTGAAGACGTCAGTGGCGGCCGAGATCGCGAGCGCCGCGGTGGTCATACTGAGGGCCGCCGGCCGCCGCGAGGTCATCGCGAGGCCTGCAGCGAGACCAAAGGCGGTGACGAACAGGCGGGCGACGATGAGCACGCCGAGGGGCAGCCCACGGACAGGCAAAGCCGCGAGCGCGCTCGAGGCCGTGAAGGCGAACAGAACCGGCTGCCCGACGATGAGCCAGCGGGTGAGGAGCAGGAGCCAGCCGCTCATGCCGGAGGGTTCTGGAGGCGTTGTCATCAGAAGGAAGAGGCCAGCATGGTCACTCGGTTCGGATCGAGTGCCGTTGCTGCCGTCATGATTGCCTCAAGCGGCCTCTTCGGGCAAAGCCAGCCTGCCGCCTCACCTGAGTATGTCAAGCAGGTTGAATCCTGGCGCGCGAGGCACGAGGCCGACTACAGGCGCGATTACGTGCCGCTCGCGGGCCTGTTCTACCTGGATAACGGGGTGAACACAGCCGGCAGTGCTTCTGGCAGCCGAGTCCTGCTGCCGCCGAGAGTGCCTGCGACAATCGGCCGCTTCATCCAGCAGGGCGGCGCCACGCGGTTCGAGCCAGCGCCCGGGGTTGCCGTGACGCTCAAGGGCAAGCCGATCACTTCGCCGGTTGCGCTCACCCCAGACGGCGAGCCGGTCCCTCCTGACGAAGTTCATCTAGGCGACATCGCACTCTGGGTCCACAAGAGCGGAGACCGTCGCGCGATTCGGATGCGCGATCCGCAGGGCGCCCCGGCGCGAGGCTTCAGCGGCTTCAAGTGGTTCCCCATCGATCGCCAGTATCGGATCGTTGGCAGGTTCATCAAGGATCCGACACCCAGGGACGTCCTGATTCCCAGCCTCTCCGGTGATGACCAGCCGTACACCACGGAGGGGCTCGTGGAATTCACGTTTCAGGGCCAGACGGTTCGGATGCGTCCGATGACGACCCGCCCGGACCGATTCTTTTTCATCTTTCGGGACGCCACGGCCGGGAAGGAAACCTATGAAGCCGCAAGGTTCCTGTACCTCGGATCTCCTGCCGGACGGCACCACGGTGCTCGACTTCAACGAGTCCTACAACCCGCCCTGCGCGTTCAACGAGTTCACGACGTGCCCGCTGCCGCCTGCCGAGAACCGGCTGAAGATGCGCATTCTGGCCGGCGAGCAGAACTATGTCGCGGCGTCCAAGAGCCAGTAGGCAGACCCCGGCAGATCGCGACTCATGCTGCTGACGCTTGTCCACCACGGCGATGCCGTGGGCCCGGACGTGGATCCGCGGCGGCCGTTGTCGCCCGCGGGCCGGGCGGAAGTGGATCGGCTGGCTGGCCTCGCGGCCAGACGCGGCATCAAACCCACGCTCTTCTGGCACAGCGGGAAGCTCCGCGCCAAACAGACGGCCGAGGGCTTCTGGCGCGCGTGCAATGCTCTCGCACCCTTGTCGGCCTCGCGGGATCTCCAGCCGGACGACCCTCCTTCGTGGATGCGGGATCGGTTGCGCGACGAGGCCGTGGGCCAGGCCGCCTCCGACCTCAGCATCCTCATCGCGGGCCACTACCCACACCTGCCGAGGCTGCTGACGCTCCTCCTCACGGGCGGCGAGCAGGAGCTCGTGCCTTTCCCACAGCACGGACTAGTGCACCTTCAGACCAGCGACGCTGGGCAGACATGGGAAGAGGTCTGGAGAAGTTAGAGCAGTGTCCTTCTTAGTTCACACTTCTAAGTTCGAAGTTCCAGCAGCGTGTTCCACGCGGCCCTTACGTCTTCGAGCTCGGTCCTGATGTTCCCGATCGCCACACGGATTGCGACGCGGCCGTGGATTCGGGTGTGCGAGAGAAAGACCTCGCCCGTGGCGTTGACGCGATCGACCAGCTCCAGGTTGGCCGCGTCGAGTGCCTCGTGGGACAGCTCGGGCCGATCTGCGGGCTTCCATCGAAAGCACACCACGCTGAGGGGAACCGGCGCCAGGCGCTCGAAGTCGGGATGCTCGTCGATCCAGCCGGCCAGCTGCTGCGCCAGGTCGATGTGCCGGCGGAGGTGCTCTCGAATGGCGCGTGCCCCGTACATCCGCAGAATCATCCAGAGCTTGAGCGCCCGAAAACGGCGGCCGAGCTGTACGCCCGTGTCCATGAGATTCCGGACAGGTGCCTGCTCGGTCGTCTTCAGATACTCCGGTGTGAGCGAGAACGCCTCGCGCAGGACGTCCATGCGCCGGCAGTAGAAGGCGCTGATGTCCACCGGTGCAAACAGCCACTTGTGCGGGTTGACCACGAACGAGTCGGCACGGCCGGCCCCGGCCAGCAGATGACGGTGCGACGGCAGGAGCCCGGCCACGCCGCCGTATGCCGCATCCACGTGCAGCCACACGCTCTCGCGCTCGCAGATGTCGGCGATCGCAGGCACTGGGTCCACGCTCGTCGTTGACGTCGAGCCGATGGTGGCGACGACTGCGACCGGGAGTACGCCAGCCGACCGATCCGTGCGGATGGCGTCGGCCAGCCGATCGGGCCGCATCCTGAAGGATTCGTCGGACTCGATCCTCCTGAGCGAATCGCTGCCGAGGCCGATGGCGACGAGCGCCTTGTCCACCGACGAATGCGCTTGGTCCGAACAGTAGACCGCAAGCGCGGGGATGTCCGGCCGGCCGGCCAGTCCCCCGAAGCGCGCTGACGCCACCGCGGCCTGGCGTGCGGCGGCCAGCGCGTGCATGGTGGAAATCGACGCGGTGTCGTAAATGACGCCTTCGAAGGTGTCCGGGAGGCCCATGAGTTGCCGCAGCCACGAGAGCGAGACGGCCTCGAGCTCGGTGGCAGCCGGAGACGTGCGCCACAGCATGGCCTGCTGGTTCAGTGCGGCGGCAAGAAACTCCGCCAGAATGCCGGGCGGGCTTGCCGAGATCGCGAAGTAGGCAAAGAAACGGGGGTGGTTCCAGTGGGTCAGGCCGGGGACGAGCACGCGCTCGAAGTCCGCCATGACGGCGCCGAAAGACTCAGGATCTTCCGGCGCCTCCTGGGGAAGGGCGGCGGCGATTTGCCCCGGTGTGACCTGTGACAACACCGGGTACCGCTCGGGGTGGTCGAGATAGTCCGCAATCCAGTCCACGAGCTCGTGCCCGTGGCGTCGGAAGCTCGCGGCGTCCATCCCGATCGGCCGGCGCTACTGCGAGTGGCTCTTCGCGTAGTCGAGCGCGAACTGCTTGAGCGGTGCGCTCGTCAGCCCGAGAGCAGCGGCCTCGGTCGATGCCTTGTCGACATCCCAGCGATCGACCACGAGCCGCTTGATCATCCACAGGGCGGCCGCCCGGTTGGCGCTGCCGCAGTGGACGAATGCCGGCTGGTTCTCCGGGCTCTTGACCGCGGCAAGGAAGCGGTCCACGACCGCCGGATCGGGCGCCGCCGCGTTGAACGGGATGTGGACGTAGCGGAGCCCGGCCGTCTTTGCCGCGGCCTCGGCGGCAGGAATGTCCGCACCATTCTCCGTGGCTTGTCGCAGGTTGATGACGGCGGCGAAGCCCATCTTCTTGATCTCGGGCATCGCCTCGGGGCCCGTGGCGCCGGCGCACGCGATCGTCGTCTCGAGCCGAGAGACGTAGGTGCTCCCGGCAATCGTGGGCTTGGTGATCTGCTGTGCGCTGATCGTGGTGCCGGCGAGGATGAGAACGCCGAGCGGGACGAGACCGAGCGAGAGCGGAGATTTCATTCGGAGCCTCCAGTCCGGCGGGCGTGCCCGCCTCGCGGAAGCCCCATCATAGCGTCATTTTTCGACGGTGACGGTGACCGGCGACAGGATCCGCGCCGTGACCTCCGTGCCTGCCGGAAAGGTCGCCGCGCTGCGCTCGCCCGCCATTACCACAGCCGTTCCGGCGCCGGCGCCAGACGTCGCCCCGATTGCCGCGCCCTTGGCGCCGCCAATGATGGCGCCGAGGATAGCCCCGGCCACCGCGCCACCGCCGATCTTCGCGGCGCTGCCATTGGCCGGCGCGTCGCCAAACCGGGAGATGGTTTCCGTGCTGACCGGCAGGCGCGTGCCGTCTGCGAGAACCAGCGTATGGAACCTGATGCCGAGACGCGCGCGTTCCTTGAACCTGCCTCCGCGCTCGACGAAGGTGACCGAGCCGAGCGCTCTCGCGCCCGCGGGAATGGCCACAGCTCCGTCCGCCCGGACGTCGCGCACAATCCGCGCTTCGACGGGATCTTCGACACGAGCGCGCTCGCTCGAGATAGTCGAATCAAGCTGCAGGCCCATCACAGAGTCCGCCGAGACCACGAGCTCTTCGAAAACACGCGATGGCGGCTCCGGCGTTCGCGGCGCTTCGACCGGCGCGACCGGTTCGTCCTGAGCGGGTAGCGGAGCGGGGGGAACCTGCGCCGGCGTGCTCGGCCAGCTCCTCTCGAGCGCCGGAGCGGGGTTGCTCTGCGCTGCCTGCGGCGGCGCGGCCACCCGTGGAGCGGTGCGCGCGGGCGCCGGCTGCCTGGGCGCCGGACGCGCGGCCTCGACTGGAGCCGGAACGGCCTTCAGAGGAGCAGCCACATCGCCGACGACCGCTTCGGTCTCCTTCACTGCGACCGCTGCCGGAGGGACCGGCGGTTCGACGGCGACCGCCTCCGCAGTTGGCGCGGCCTGCCGGGTGGCCAGGTACGCTCCGCCCCCGGCAGCCGCAACGCAGGCGACTCCGAGCACAACCAGGGGCAGTTTGTTCGCGATCATTCTCCGACTCCTTACTTCATCCTCGCGGGCCGCAGGCGCCACTCTTCTTTTTGGGGGCGCTTGGCCACAAGGGGACTACGCAAGCCTCGTACCCACGCCGCCGCCGGGGTCAGAGCCATAAGCTGTTGAAAAGACAGAAGCTTACCAGATCGGCCTCGCCCGTGGCGCACCAGGCGTCCTGAAAATGTGTCCTGTCGAGATGCCGGATTTGCTAAGGTCCACCTCACCATGACGAAGGCCACGATCCTCGCTCTGGCGCTTCTGTTCGGGCTCTTCCTGCCGCCCGGAGCAGAGGCCCAGCGCGGCCAGCAGCGAATCGACCAGGAGTACTCCGCCCTCATCCAGAAACACCTGCAGGATCCGCGGATCACCACGGAGCTGGTCGATCACCTGCCGGCGTCAGCCACCGTGCCTTCTCCCCTCAAGTTCTTCGGCCGCATCGTCGGCACGCCCGGCGAGTTGACGTATGCGAAGGATATCCACCGCTACTACCAGGCGCTGGCGGCCGCGTCGAAGCGGGCGCGCTACTGGAAGATTGGCACGACCGAGGAGGGGCGCGACATCGTCGTGCTCGCGATTGCCGATGAAGCGTCGATCGCCTCGCTGGACAAGTACCGCTATGCCCTTCAGGCATTGACCGATCCCCGAGCCACGACAGAGCGCGAAGCGCAGCAGCTCATCGAGACGTCGAAGCCGATCTACTACGTGACGAGCGGCATGCATTCGACCGAGAACGGCGGGCCGGAGATGCTGATCGAGCTCGCGTACCGGCTCATCGTGCAGGAGACGCCGTTCATTCAGGCGATCCGGAACAACGTCATCACGTTGATCACGCCCGTCCTGGAAGTGGATGGCCGCGAGAAGCAGGTGGACACCTACTACTTCAACAAGAAGCGCGCCCAGGGCGATGCGCGGCTCCCGCTGATGTACTGGGGCAAGTACGTGCAGCACGACAACAACCGTGACGGCATGGGCCAGTTTCTCGAGCTGACCAAGGCCGTGACACGCCTCACGCTCGACTGGCGGCCGACCGTTCTCCACGATCTGCACGAGGCGCAGACCTACCTCTATTCCTCGACGGGAACCGGGCCCTACAACGACGCGCTCGACCCGATCACGGTGAGCGAATGGTGGACGCTGGCACAGGCCGACGTGATGGAGCTGACAAGGCGCGGCGTCCCCGGGGTCTGGACGTACGGCTTCTACGACGGCTGGGTGCCGAACTACATGATCTTCATCGCGCACAGCCACAATGCCATCGGCCGGTTTTACGAGGTGCAGGGCTACGGGCCCGACCCGTACGATGTACGCCCGTCGGCCGCGGCACTCAGCCGCGAATGGTTCCGGCCGAACCCTCCGCTGCCGTTCATCAGGTGGGGGCCGCGCAACAACACGAACATCCAGCAGTCGGCCCTGCTCGTTTCGCTCAATCACGTGGCAAAGAACCGCGTGCTGTACCTCGAGAACTACTGGTTGAAGAACAAGCGCGCCGTCGAGAAGGGCCGCACCGGCGCGGTGAACGCGTGGGTGATCCCCGCGGCGCAGCGGAGGAAAGCCGATGCCGCCAGAGCGGTGAACGATCTGCGGCGGCAGGGGCTGGAGATCTCGCGCGCGCTCACAGGCTTCACCACGGGCGGCGTGAAAGTGGACGCGGGCGACTACGTTGTCCGGGGCGACCAGCCCTTCCGGACGCTGGCCGAGATGTACTTTTCGATCCAGAACTACGCGCCGCAGAATCCGGCTCCGTACGACGACACGGGCTGGACGTTCCAGCTGATGCGGGACATCCGCGTGCTGCCTGTGGGCGACCGGGCCGTCCTCGACCAGAAGATGTCGCTCGTGACCACCGACGTCCGCGCGCCCGGGGGCATCGAAGGCCATGGGCGTGTCGTCGTCGTCGAGCACACGGCGGACACGGCCATCGTGACGTTCAGGTTCCGGCATCCGCGCGTGCGCATGCTGGCGGCGGAGCGCGACTTCGAGCTCGATGGGCGGTCCCTGCGTGCCGGTGCCGTCATCATTCCTGACGTCGAACCGGCGGAGCGGCAAGCGCTCGACGACTCGCTTCGGGAGCTTGGGCTGTCGGCCAGGGCAGCGGGCCAGGCGCCCGACGTAAGCACACACGAACTCGACATCCCGCGGATCGGGTACATCCACAGCTGGACGCGGACGCAGGACGAAGGCTGGTGGAGAGCGGCGCTCGACACCTACGGAGTGCCGTACACCTATCTCGCCGATCAGGAGCTGCGGGGCGGCAACTTGCGCGCGCAGTTCGATGTCCTTGTCTTCCCCCACGTCGGCGGGTCGGCGGTGTCGCAAGTCAACGGCATGGCGATTACCAAAGGCGCGCCGCTCCCTTACAGGAAGACTCCGGAGACACCCAACCTGGGCGCACTCGACTCCACCGACGACATCCGCGGCGGCATGGGGCTGGAGGGCCTCGCCGAGCTGGCGCGGTTTGTCCGGGAGGGCGGTACGCTCATCACGGAGGGGTCGACAGCGACGATCTTCCCCGAGTACGGATTGACGACGGGCGTGACCGTGGAGACGCCGCGCGACTTGTTCGTGCGCGGGTCGATCGTGCGGGCGACAATCTCCGAACCGGTGCACCCCCTGGTGTATGGCTACGCGGGCACGGAGCTGCCGATCTACTTCAACCAGGCGCCGGTGCTGAACGCAGGCGGGATCGCCTCGCGCACGACGCCCCCGCAGAGCCCCAACGCAGGCCTTGGGCAAGTCGTCACACCCAACGTGGTGCCGCTCTCCATTCGGCCGTACGAGGCGCCGGCTCCCGACGAAGGCGGCGGCGACGCGTCACGCCCGGCCAGCGAAGATGTCGCGCGCCTCAGGGCCGACACACCTGCCGCGAGCGATGCGGTTCGCCCGCGCGTGGCCCTTCGCTTCAGTGCCGATCCCTCGACGTTGCTTCTATCCGGCACGCTGGTGAACGGACAGTCGCTCGTGAGCCGCGCGGCAGCGGTGACCGAGAAGCTCGGCGACGGGCAGCTCGTGATGTTCGCGCTGCGTCCCTTCTGGCGATGGCAGACACACGGCACCTACACGCTGGGCTTCAACGCGCTCCTGAACTGGAACGATCTCGATGCCGGACGCTGACAAACTCAGACAGAAGAGCAGTGCTGATTGCTGATTGCTGATTGCTGAGTGGGGTTGAAGCGCCGGCTCTTAGCGGCTGATAGCCTTCCAGATGAACGCGGCGAGACTCTCCGCGATGGCGTCGAGATCGGCGTCGCTCTCGCGCAGCACGTAGGTATCGATCACCTCGTCGAACATGCCGAGCTGAAGGCGGGCCAGCAGTTCGGGCGAAGGCTCGGCACTCGCCAGCCTCAGCGCCTGAAGATGCCTGAAACGCGCCGCAAAGTGATCCAACGAGGTCTGCCGGAGCTCCAGCAGGCTCTGCTCGAAGCGGGCGTCTATGGCAGGGGCTTCGCGCAGGACGACGATGGCCGCGTCGCGGTGGGCGGCGAAGAGTTGAAGCCAGCCGGTGCAGTCGGCGGCGAGGCTGCGCCGGGCGTCAGCGGGCGTTGCCGGATGGGCCGCCATGCGGTCGAGGGCCTCTGCGACCTGGTCGTGGAAGGCCGAGAGGATGGCCAGGAAGATCTGGTGCTTGCTTTCGAAATAGAGGTAGAAGGTCCCGCGGGCGACGCCGGCCCTGGCGATGATTTCGGAGACGCCGGTGTGCCTGTAGCCGCGCCTGGCGAAGACCCAGGTGGCCGCGTTGAGTAGTTGCAGGCGCCTGTCGGGCGGCTGGAGGATGGTCCTCTTCCTGTGTTCCATTAGACTGACATATCAGTCTAGTACTATGACGTGGCCGACCAGAAACAAAAGCCGGCGCACCTACTCAGATGCGCCGGCGCTATCTATGTCACGCTCTAGAAAGATAGTTAAGGAACGTCCGAATGACCGCAATCGCCCCCAGCTTTCCAATCTCTTCCCAGGAGGGTGCGACCACGCTGCCGATGATGTCCGCCGCCAGCTCGAACTCAAGGCCCAGCAGGAGCCACATCCCATACCCCGCCAGATTTCCTTCCGGGCCCCGTGCGGCGCTGCCGGGCTGAACACCAGCCGCACAATCTGGACGAAGGCGTGAAGGGAGCCGAAGGCCACCACAAGGACGGCCGCTCCCCCCACGAGCAGTTCCGCTGTTTCAGCTGACCGGGCGAAGACTTCTTCCAAGCCAACCTCCGCCCGTCCCCCTACTTCTCGGGGACGACCCCGACCAGAATGGCCTCGGTGTAGGTGATGTCAATCTGCTGCCCCACCTTGACCCCCTCGAGGTTCTTCACGTCCTGGACCGTCCGGGTCAGGAGCAGGCCGTCCTGGGTCCGGACCGTGATCGTCGGCGCCTTCGGGTCGATTGCGGTGACCGTCACCGTTGTGACCAACTGCGTGGCCGCCGTCACGCCCGGCGCGCCGCTGCTGGTGGTGATGTCGATGGTTGCCGACGAGGGCTTGGGCGCCTGCTTCGGCGCGTGCGCGCTGAGCACCAGCGACTCGTAGGACGTCGTCCGCACACGCTGGCCGACCTTGAGCTCATTGAATCGCTGCACCTCCGGGCCGGCGACGATGATCTCGGTCTCGCCCTTATCGTCTTTCACCGTGATGTGACGCGTCTTTGGGTCAATCGCCGAGATGGTGACGACCTCGGTCACCGAGTTGGCCCTGATGACGGGCTTCTGAGCAGACAGCGTGGCCATCGCCGCTAACGACACTACCCCGAGAGCCAGTGACATTCGTCGAAACATACTGAATCCTCCGTGCCGGGCATTCTGTCATGCGTGGGCACCGGCGTGTTCCAAATTTCTCATGACGTTGGCTGGTGGACGGCCGCCGCAAAGCGCTTGAGCCATAATTTCACTCGGCCGTGAGCTACCTCATCCGTGCCCTTATCCCGATCGCTAGCGGCCTGCTTTTCAGTCTGCTGCCCTGCACGGCCGCTGCACAGACGAACATGCAGATCTGGGGAAACTTCACCTACGCTTGGAGCGGACGCGATCGCATCGCTTACGGCGTGGACGTCGAGCCCAAGGTGCTTGTGGTGGTCCCCGAAGGCGAGCCCGACTGGGCGACCCTCGACATCACGCCGTCCGTTGATCTTGCGGTCAAGCCATGGATGGACCTTGTCGGCGAGATCGCGACGGGCTATACCTCACAGACCGACGACCTGACGTCCTTTGAGTTCTCGCCCCGGCTGGGCGCCCGCTTTCACGTGTTCTCGCGAGACCTCGCAACACCAATCCACCTGCACGATCGGCCCTCCAGGCGCGTCGTCGTTGTTCGCAATCTGGTGAGGGTGGAATCGAGAAACCTGTTCTACAACGGCGACAAGGAGAGCAGCTTCACGTGGCGCTTCCGTAACCGCATCGAGTTGCTGGCGCCGCTCACCAAGGCCAGGGTGTCGGACGATGGCGCGCGCTACGCGACGGCTGACTGGGAGTGGTTCATTCCGCTCGGCGAGCCCGACGAACGGTTCGCCAACCGCCAGCGGATTCGCGCCGGGATTGGCTACCGCCGCAACGCGCAATGGAAGCTGGAAGCGCTCTATATCTGGGGCAAGTCTCGGAATACGGCGGAATCCGGATTTACGACCTCGGACAACATCGTCAGCTTCGGCGTGAAGTACACCAGATGAGCCGGGGCACCCCGGACTTTGATAAGGTTCGAGCGGATTTGCGCGGGTCGAGTGGTCCGCCTGGCAAGGAGTGGCTAATGAAGAAACAGCATCTGGCGGCGCTCGCGACTGCGGTTGGAGTTGTGCTTGCGTGGGCCGGAACCGGGGCCGCTCAAGCCCCGCCCACGCCCGATCAGATGGTAGCCGCGCTGAAGCAGAATCTGGCCGAGAGCCAGAAGCGGCTCCGCCAGTACCGAGTGGGTCGAAACGACCAGCATCAGCCTGAAGGGCGAAGAGAAGTCCCGCAAGCAGCAGCGTGCGTACTACGGCGCTGACGGAAAGCTCGCGAAGGTTCCGCTAGGCGACCCGGCGCCGCAGGCGCAACAGGGCGGCGGCCGCGGCCGGGGCAGCGGCCGAATGAAAGAGCGGATTGTCGAGAACAAGAAGGACGAGATGACGGACTACATGGAGCGGGCGGCTGCCCTGATTCAACAGTACGTGCCGCCGAGCCCGGAGAACATCCAGAAGGCCAAGGATGCCGGCAAGATGGCGGTTCGTCCACCGGAGCAGGGGAAGGTGCGCGTCGAGTTCCCCGACTTCGTGCAGCCATCGGACCTGCTGGCCATCGACGTGGACGCCAAGGCGATGCTACTCAGCGCGATCAGCGTAGCGACCTATCTGGAAAAGAAGGAAGACACGGTGACGCTCGCCGTCCGTTTCGGCACGCTTGACCGACGGCACCAGCCTACACCGCCAGGACGACTCTGGAAGCCAAGGCCAAAAACATCACCGTCGTGATCGAGAACTCCGGCCATCGGCCGCTCGCGCGCTGACTTCCTGGTGAAGGGTGAAGTGAGCCGGGTCTGGGCCACGACCGGTCCGACTCCAGTTGTACTGAGGCCAGACGGTCAGAACCGCAGCAGCAGGCCGCCGTTGAACGTCCACTGGTTGGAGTACTGCGCATCGCCGATCACATAGCAGCCCCAGTAGGGATCGCACCACCAGCCCTCGGCGTCGGACTTGATGTACGTCGGCGTCCACTGGAGGCCGGCCTTGAAGCCGACGTGCTCGGATCCATAGCCTTTCACGCCCGCGCCCCACGTCGTGGAGAAGTTCGTGAAGCCGTCAATTTCGCCGCCGGCCGCGCACCCCGTGTAGGGCACAGAGCCGTACTGCGTGGCGCCGAGGCCGAACATCAGGTACGGCCGGACCGACGCATCGGACTCCAGGAAGTTGTACGCAAAGTAGCCGTGATAGGTGTTGATCGACATGTCGCCGATTTCCGTTTCGTGCGGTTCCATCGGCCACGAGGGTCGACATCTGCTGGCCGAACAGGAAGCCGACCTCGACGTTGGGAGACACCGGAATCCCCACGTTGAAGCCCCAGTTGAACGAATCCTCCGGATCGAGCCGGTCATACAAATTGCCGTTCAGCGCGAGGCGCGGGTCACCGCTCACGCCGTCGGAGAAGGTCCAACCCACGGTGAAGCCCACCTCGGCCTGGGCATACGCCTGGCCCACAGAACCCATCACCAGCAGCGCCGCGATTCCTACCGCTTTCTTCAACATTCCCGCCTCCTTGTAAGCCCGACCAAGGTTCCATTCTCGGTCTATAAGCCCGCCGCCGTACAGCGAAATCGCACTTTTTCCGCCGATTTGCGCCTGGTCGACCGGTGGCCATGCGACAATTTCGGACATGGCAGGACTCGATTCAGGCACCAGGATGGCGCTCGATCGGACGCGGCTGGCCCACGAACGCACCATGATGGCGTGGGTCCGAACCGCTACCTCGCTCATCTCTTTCGGCTTCACCATCTACAAGTTCTTCGATTTGCAGAATCAGCAGGCACGGACGGCAGGGTTGATCGGGCCCCGAGCCTTCGCCTTCGGGATGATTGGGACAGGGCTCCTGGCGCTCGCGCTTTCGGCGTATCAGCATCACCAGAGCCTGGAGTCTCTGCGACAGCACGTACGGCGGGGACGTGCCGCGTTCCACTGCTGAGGTAGTCGGAGGTACTGGTAGCCGTGCTCGGGTGCGTGGCGCTCGCCGCGGTCGCATTCCGCCAATAGCGTTGGCTAGCGCTTCCTCCAACGCCCAACCGACAACGGCTTACCGTCGTCGCCACGCGTCGTCAAGCGTCAGAAGGCTCCCCGCGACCTCCCAGTGGCGGGGCCTGTTCAACGCCAGCGGCCCTCCCGTTGCGGCGGGTGGCTGGCCTTCGAGGACGTAGGTCAGCGTCCGGTTCTGCAAATCCACGGCGGTGCGTCCTTCGGTCGACATGACGCCGTCACGGACGTCGATGCCCGTGGGCCGAAGGGCGTCCCCCGTTGCCTGGTCGGTGCGGAGCTCCATCCTCATGTTCCCGAACTCGTCGTAGATGAGGATCCCCGTTCCCTTGACGGAGATGGGAGGGCGACCGGGCGGAAACACCTCGAACGACTCGAGCGTCCACTCCCCCTCGAGGTACCTGCGTGCCTCGGTCAGGGAACCGGTGCCAGCGGCAACAGGGCCGCCGACCACCGGCCGGGTCCTGGGCCCTCCCGTGCAACCCACGGCCAGCAGCAACGTGGCGGCGACGATCCATCGCGTGCCTGGGAAGGAAGACATCATCTGATCAGCTCCAGCATCATGCTACACGGGAATCCGAAGCATCTCGTCACCGCCCCGTTGAAATTCATAGGGCACCCGCTCGCACTGAGCGGCACGTCCCGAATGTGCCAGCCACGACAGGCAGGGGGCGACGTGCGCTGATCGTTGGCCGTCGAGATCCAGCAGCGGGAAGATCCGCACTTCCGCTGCGACGCGGCAGAGCTCGCGCACTGCCTCCAGGTGAAAGGCTTCACCCAGCTGGCTGGTGTAGAGGAAGAGAAAATGAGAGCAGAGCGCCAGGTCGAACGCGCGGTCGGTGAACGGAAGCCGGGGTAACCCGCCCTCGATGTATCGGCCGTCGGCCTTTCCGGCTTCGAAGTCTTCGAGAAAGACGCCCATGGCTTCCATGCGGATGATTCCCAGGGCCTCGACCGTTGGAATGGCGTCGTTCCAGACGAACGCCTCCGCGTTCGCACGCGTCTGCTCGAGCACCTGGCCGGAGGTCGCCTCGATCCTTGCCGCGATCTCGCTTCGGGCGAATCCGTAAATCGGATCGCACGACACGACCCGACCCCCCCGCGCGCTTGCCAGGGCGTTGAAACCCGCCGGGCCGTCGCCGCAGCCGAGGATCGTGCGGTTCAGATCGTCGTCTGTGAGCGCGAACATCCGACGGTACTCGTCGAACGACCGGCCCCACGGCACCACCTGATCGAGGCTGAACACGTCAGACGGCCGGATTCTCCGCCAGGACAACGAGGAGGTCGCGCGCTTCGACGACGGTGCCCGGCGTGACGAGCACGTCCGCAACCGTGACGTCGCGCGGGCTGTAGACAGCCGTTTCCATCTTCATGGCTTCGATCGACAACAGGCGCTCACCCATGCGCAGCGTCTGGCCGACCTTGACGGCGACCGACGACACTTTGCCCGGCATCGGCGCCGCGATGTGATTCAGGTTGTCCGGGTCCGCTTTCGGATGGCGCTTGACCTTGCCTTCGACCGATCGGTCCACCACACGGACCTCTCGCGGCTGGCCGTTCAGCTCGAAGAACACCGTCCTCGTGCCGTCCTCGCGCACCTCGCCGACCGTCAGGAACCGGACGATGAGCGTCTTGCCCCGCTCGATCTCGACGGAGATCTCGGTCCCTGGCTGAAGGCCGAAGAAGAACGGTGCCGTCGGGATCGTGGAGGTGTCGCCGTACTTCGTCCAGTGCTCGCTGAACTCGAGGAAGACCTGCGGGTAAAGAAGGTAGGACAGCACGTCTTCTTCGCGAGGATCCCGGCCCGTCTTCGACCGGATATCCTGGCGCGCCTTCGCGAAGTCGGCCGGCGGCATCGCGGCGCCAGGACGGCCGACGATCGGCTCGGCGTGAGCGGCCTTGAGCACGATGCTCTGAAACTCCTTCGGCCAGCCGCCTTCGGGTTCGCCGAGCAGGCCCTGCATCATCTCGACGACGCTTCGCGGGAAGCCCAGCGACGGTTCGGGATGTCAGCACATCGTTCGGCGTCAGGTCGTTGGTGACCATGAACAACGCGAGATCGCCGACGACCTTGCTCGATGGCGTGACCTTGACGATGTCGCCGACGAGCTGGTTGGCGTCTGCGTACGCCTGGCAGATCTCCGGCCAGCGGCTTTCGAGCCCAAGCTGCCGCGCCTGCTGCCGCAGGTTGGTGTACTGCCCGCCGGGCATTTCGTGCTGGTACACGTCCGGCCCGGGCGCCTTCATGCCTTCTTCGAACGGGTAGTACAGCTCCCGCACGGCCGCCCAGTAGCGGCTGATGGTCGTCGAGCGCTTCCTGATCGAGGCCCGTATCGCGCTCGGTGTGCCGGAGCGCCGCCACGATGCTGTTCAGGCAGGGCTGGCTGGTCATCCCGCTCATCGAGGCGATGGCCGCATCGGCGATGTCCACGCCGGCATCGGCGGCGCGGAGAATGCTGCCCGAGTTGATCCCGCTCGTGTCGTGCGTGTGGAAATGAATGGGGACGCCGACTTCCTCGCGCAATGCCTTGACGAGCACGTAGGCCGCCTGCGGCTTGCAGAGGCCGGCCATGTCCTTGATGCCGAGGACGTGCGTGCCCATTGCGACCAGCCGTTTCGCCAGACGCACGTAGTAGTCGAGCGAGTACTTGGTTCGAGCGGGATCGAGAATGTCGCCCGTGTAGCAGATGGCGGCTTCGCAGATGGCCTGCGTGTCCTCGCGAACCGCCTCGATCGCCAGCTGCATGTTGTCGCTCGAATTGAGCGAGTCGAAGATCCGGAACACGTCGATGCCGGACTCGGCGCTGCGCGCGATGAAGGCCCGCACGACGTTGTCGGGATACGTCGTGTAGCCCACCGCATTGCTTGCACGGAGGAGCATCTGGAAGAGGATGTTGGGGACGCGGCCGCGGAGCTCCGTCAGGCGCTCCCAGGGATCCTCCTGGAGGAACCTCATCGACGTATCGAATGTCGCGCCACCCCACATCTCGAGGCTGAAGAGCCCGGATGTCCGGCGCGCCATCGTATCGGCGATCGCCAGCATGTCGTACGTGCGCACGCGCGTGGCCAGGAGCGACTGGTGCGCGTCCCGGAGCGTCGTGTCAGTCAGCAACAGCCGCTTCTCGGCTCGTACCCAGGCCGCGAACTGCTCCGGCCCGAGCTCCTGCAGCTTCTGCCGCATGCCGGGCGGCGGCGGTTCGAAGTGCGAACTGACGGGGGGCACGGGCACGGTCAGCACACGCGCCGTCGCCTTGGAGCTCTTGACGTCGGACCGGCCGTTTACGATCACGTCGCCGAGGTACGACAGCGTTTTGGTGGCGCGGTCCCGCGGCACCCGCAACTTGAACAGCTCCGGCGTTTCGTCGATGAACCGGGTCGTGGCCTGCCCGCTCTTGAACGTCGGATGCTCGATGAGGTTCAGCAGAAAGGCGATGTTCGTCTTGACGCCGCGGATTCGGAACTCGCGGAGGGCGCGGTTGCCGCGCTGCGCCGCCTCCTCGAGCGTGCTGCCCCATGTCGTGACCTTGACGAGCAGGGAGTCGAAGAACGGCGTGATCACCGACCCGCCGAAGCCGTTGCCGCCGTCGAGACGGACGGCGAAGCCGCCGGCAGACCGGTACGTCGTGATCCGTCCGTAATCCGGAATGAAGTGCCGCTCCGGATCCTCGGTCGTGACGCGGCACTGCATCGCCACGCCGCGCGTTTCGATGGCCTCCTGGGGAGGGATGCCGATGGGGGCCTCGTGGAGCCGATGGCCGGCTGCCACCAGGATCTGGCTGCGCACGAGGTCGATGCCGGTGACCGTCTCGGTGACCGTGTGCTCGACCTGAATCCGCGGATTGACCTCGATGAAGAAGATACTCCGATGAATCCACGTCGAGCAGGAACTCCACCGTGCCCGCGCCGCGATACCCGACCGCGCGGCACAGTGTGGCCGCGCTCTCGCAGATCTCCTTGCGGAGCGCCTGCGGCAGGGTGATGCTCGGCGCCACCTCGACGACCTTCTGGTGCCGCCGCTGCACGGAGCAATCGCGCTCCCAGAGGTGGACCAGGTTGCCATGGCTGTCGCCGAGCACCTGCACCTCGATGTGCTTCGCGCGCGAGATGTATCTCTCCAGGAACACATCAGGCCGGCCGAACGCCGCGTTGGCTTCGCGCTGCGCTTCTTCGAGCTTGCTTTCGAGCTCGGCCGGAGAGGTGACGACGCGCATCCCGCGTCCGCCGCCGCCGAAGCTGGCCTTGATCATGAGCGGATAGCCGACGCGTGCGGCTTCAGCCTTGACGTCGCCCACCTGCTGCAGCGCCCGATCGGATCCGGGCACCGTCGGCACGCCCGCCGCCTGCGCCGCGGCCTTTGCCGCCGTCTTGTCGCCGAACATGTCGAGGTGCGCCGGCGTCGGGCCCACGAACCTGATTCCCGCCTCCTCGCACGCACGCGCGAGCGCCGCGCTCTCGGCGAGAAACCCGTAGCCGGGATGAACGGCATCGACGCCTTGCTGCTTCGCGACCGAGATGAGCGCCTCGATGTTCAGGTACGAGCGCACCGGCTCGCCGCCCTCGGGCGGCCCGATGAGAAATGCCTCGTCTGCCTTGAACCGGTGCAGCGAGAAACGATCTTCGTAGCTGTAGACCGCGACCGTTCGCAGGCCCAGCTCGGTGGCGGCCCTGAAACACCGGATGGCGATTTCGGACCGGTTGGCGACGAGGAGTTTCCGCATGGCGTGTCTGGGATTGTGTGCCGGCCCGCACGACGTGGCGAGGCCTCACGATCTTAGCGTCAAAGAGGGAGATTTGGGCATGCCCCGTCCGGGCATCGAGGCGTTTGGTCATAAGATGACCCGGTGGCGGTAGCAGGCGATCTCGTGGTCATCGGCGCCGGCGTTGTCGGCTGCGCGGTGGCTCGCGAGCTGGCGGCACGCGGGGCAGAGGTTCGGTTGATCGACGACCGCCCGGTGGGCATGGGGGCGACGCAGGCCTCCGCCGGCGTGCTGGCGCCGTATCTCGAGGCCCGCGACGGCGGACCGCTGCTCGACCTGGCTTGCGAAAGCCTCGCGCGCTTCGACAAATTTGTCGCTACCGCTTCCGAAGGGAGCGCGATGGCCGTGCCCTACCGCCGGAGCGGCCTGCTGGAGGTCGCTCTGCAGGACGACACGGTGCACGCCCTGCGCTGCGCCGCGGAGGCCCTGTCGGCACGAGGGGTGACGGCCCATCTGTTCGACGCTCGTGCCGTGCACGACGCCGAGCCGCAATTGAGCGGGGAGGTGCGGGCCGGACTTTTCATCCCTTCGTACGGTTTTGTCGCGGCCGCGGAGCTGACGCGCGCGCTCGCCGTGGCGGCCGAGCGCGCCGGTGCCCGCATGCTGTCGCCTCAGCGTGTGACCCGCCTTTCTGCCGCCGACGGCAAGTCCGGCATCCGCATCGAGACCAACCTCGGCACGTTGATGGCCGCGCAGGTCGTGCTCGCGGCCGGCAGCTGGGCCGGGCGCATCGACGTGGCGGGCGCGCTGGCTCCCCTGCCGGTTAAGCCGGTCCGCGGGCAGCTCCTGCATCTCGCGTGGAACGGCCCATCGCTCCGCCGCGTGATCTGGGGCGAGCGCTGCTACCTTGTGCCCTGGGACGATGGCACGCTGCTCGTGGGCGCCACGGTCGAGGACGTCGGCTTCGACGAACGGACCACGACCGCGGGAGTGCGCGACTTGATCGACGCCGCGTGCGAGCTCGTGCCGCAGGGCTGGTCGGCCGCCCTCAAAAGCGCCAGGGCCGGACTGAGGCCAGGCACGCCGGACGGCCTGCCCATCATCGGGCCTTCGGCCCGGCTGCCCGGCCTCTTCTACGCCACCGGTCACTACCGCAGCGGTGTGCAGCTGGCGCCGATCACCGCAGACCTCGTGGCAGATCTGGTGCTCGACAACAAGGTCGATCCGCTGCTCGCGGCTGTCGCGCCAGCACGGTTCGGATGCTGAGGAGGAACGATGGACCTCCGCGTTGGAGACTGCACCTACCGCCTTGGCGTCACCGCTGAGGCCGGACGCTGGGTGTCGTCGGCGTTGCGCACGGATACGGGTGAACGCTTTGGGATCGAGTGCTCAGGCGCCACGGAAGACGAGGCAGTCGACCGCCTCGTCCGATGGCTGCGCTGGCAGAGCGATCACACGGAGGCGATGAAGGTGTTGCAGGATCGGGAACGGGACTACCATCGGGCAGTAACGGGCACCGCCTTCGAAACCGCAGCCGGCAACCCGATTGGCGCCGAACAGCGCCGAACCGCCCTCGACCAGGTGGACTCGGCGCGGCGCCGACTGGACGAGGTGCGGGCGCGCCGCCCTGGAGAATGAGCCATGCCACCACTCTCGCACGCGGACGCCGAACGCTGGCTGCAGACGGTCGATGGCTGGGCGCTGGAAGGCGATGCCATCAAGAAGACGTTCACGTTCCAGGATTTCGTCGCGGCCATCGCGTTCGTCAACCGGCTGGCACCCGAGGCTGAAGCCGCCGACCACCATCCGGACATCCTCGTGCAGTACAAGCGGGTCACCCTGACCTACTCGACCCACAGCGCCGGCGGGCTCACGCTCAAGGACTTCGCCGGAGCGGCGATGGCTGACCGAATCGCTCCGTGAAACTCAAGCAAACTTACAGCTCGCGCGAGGTGGCGGCGCTGACCGGCTTGAGCGCGCGGCAGCTGCAGCTGTGGGATGCCGGCGGTTTGCTGTCACCCGCCATCCCGCCGCGCAAGACCGCCGCCGGCGGCTACACCGAACGCCGCTACACGCCGATCGAGCTGTTCGAGTTGTTCGTCCTCGCCGATCTCCGTCAGCGCGGGTTCACGGTCGGCCAGCTGCACGCGATCGTGAATGCGCTCTCCAACGTCTTCGGTGTGCGCCTGTTCGAGGCGACCGGTGGCGGCCAGGCCGTGCGCCTCCTGTCCGACGGCCGCACGGTCTACGCCCGGACGTCCCGTGGCGACGTGTACAACCTGCTCGAGTCCCCGTCGCAACCGCTGCTGGTGATTGGGGACGACCGATTGCTCCGGGAGCTGAAAGGGGCAGGCAGGGCAGGCGGGGCGGGCAGGGCGGGTAAGTCCGGTAGGTCGGGAGGGTCTGATAGGGCTGGCGCGGCGGGTGGGGCAGGCAGGGCGGGCGCGGGTAGAAAACCGGCAACGTAGGCCGGGTCCGGGACCCGGCTATGAGATCGGGAAGATTTTTTCCAGGTCGTCAGCGGGCCGCGGGATGACGTGCACGCCGACGAGTTCGCCGACGCGCCGCGCGGCCGCCGCTCCCGCATCGGTGGCGGCCTTCACCGAGCCCACATCTCCGCGCACGATGGCCGTAACCAGCCCGGCGTCCACTTTCTGCCAGCCGACAAAGACCACGTTAGCGGTCTTGAGCATCGCATCAGCCGCTTCGACCATGCCCACGAGCCCGCGCGTCTCGATCATGCCGAGCGCGTCACCGACCTCGCGCACGTCCTTGCCTGCCTTCTCGGACTTCTCTTTTTCAGCCATTCCGCGCCGTACTGTATCACGCGCAAGTTCTTGGCCCTTGGTTCCTGGTCCTTGGGCGGTCCTTGGTTCTTGGCGGCCTTTGCTCTTGGTCCTTCGTAGGTGTTGCGGCGAAGTCAAGTCAGGCCGAAGGACCACCCAGGCCGAAGGACCGCCGCCCAAGAACCAAAGCCCTAAGGACTAGAAGAGTCCGGGAAACCGCGAGGGCTGGACTGAGTAACCCGGGAAAACTGGCCGGGCGTCGGTGAGTCCGAGGTGCCGAACGACGACCTCGCCGAAGACGTCACGGAAATCGGTCGTGACCGCGAGGTCGCGGCCATCATGCCGCTGACTTGCAGCAAGGCCCGGCCACTGTCCGTACACCCGGCCCCCGCGCACTCCGCCGCCGATGACCATCATCGCGTTGCCGTGGCCATGATCGGTGCCGCGGTTGCCGTTCTCCCGAACCGCCCGGCCGAACTCCGACATCGTCAGCACCACCGTATCCGCCATCCGCTCGCCAAGATCGGCGACGAGCGCGGCGATGCCGCGCGAGAAATCGTTGAGCCGGTTCGCCAGCTGCCCTTGCGCCCCACCCTGATTGACGTGGGTGTCCCAGCCTCCAAGGTCGGCGAACGCCACCTCGAGGCCGACGTCGGCCTTCGAGAGCTGCGCGATCTGTTGCAAGGCCTGGCCGAAGGCGGTACGCGGATACTCGACGCCCCTGGCCGGATGGTATGTCGCAGGGTCCACACGCTTCAGCATCCGCATGGCGTCGAATGCATCGCGGCCGATCGGGTGCAGCAGCTGGTCCGCGGCTGCGGCGTACTGCGCCTCGAAGGATTGCCCCACGCCGCCGCGCACCGCGAAGTCAGCGAGCTCGTCGACGGCCAGGGCAGACGCCCGCCCCTGAAGCGTCCGCGGCAGCTGCCCGGACAGCGCCACCGCGCGGAACGCGGTGGCATGCTCGTCGCGCCTCGCCTGGAGGTAGCGGTTCAACCACCCGTCCTCGGTGCTCTTCACACCCGGCGTGGCCGTTTCCATGTAGTCCTGCGCGTCGAAGTGCGACCTCGTCGCATCCGGCGAGCCGCACGCGTGCACGATCGCCAGCTCACGCCGATCCCAGAGCGGCATCAGCGGCTGCAGCCTGGGGTTCAACCCGAAGAACCCATCGAGGTCGAGCGCCGCATCGGCGCCCGCGCCGGGCCTGGCGATCGCAATGGACGGCCTGAGCTTGTAGTACTCCCCTTCGCCGTGGGGCACGATCATGTTGAGGCCATCGACGGCTCCGCGCTGAAAGATCGCGATGAGCTGTTTCGATCGCCCCGCTGCCGCGAGCGCTGTTCGCGCGAGGAACGAGGGGGCGAACCCGAGGCTGACAAGAGCGAACGCACCCTGCTTGAGGAATACTCGTCTGTTGGTCATTGCATCACCGCCTCTGGAACTCGGGTGAGCCAAGCGTGAGCGTGAGCCGCTCCGCGTCGGTGGAGGCCCTTGCGATCGTTGCACGCGTCGGCGCCGACAGCTCCGCGACAAGCGCCTCGAGCGAAGCGAGCGCCGCAGGATGGACCTCGGTACCTTGGACCCTGCCCGTGCCGAGCGCCTGCGCGACGTTCATCCGCTCGACGATGGCGCCAGTGCTCGCCCAGGCGTCCGCGGTGTCCTTGTAGCCCGTCGGCGGTTGACACTGGTAGAGCGGCATCCCCAGGTCCTGCATCGTGCGGACGAGAGGCCGTGCGTTCGCGACGGTCGCGTTTGTGGCGCGCAGCGCACTCACAAGAAACTCGAGCGGCGTCTTGACCTTGGCGTGCGCGCTGGACGGAGCCAGGAACTCGGGCGACAGAAGCAGCGTGCGCATGACTTCCCGCAGGTCGCCTCCGGACGCCGTGAACCTCGCGGCAACTCGATCGACCAGGGCCGCCGGCGGCGTGTCGCTCACGAACCGCCGCGCCAACCTGGTCGCGATATGTCGAGCCGTGGAAGGGTGCGCGGCCAGCAGATCCAGCACGCGTTCGCCGTCGGCGATTCCCGACGGCCCGCCGCCGTTTCGAAGCTTATGGCCCATCACCACCTTCTCCCCATCATCGTGAAGTCGCGGGTCGAAGAAGAACCCGGTCCGGCTGGCGGGAGCGCGAGCGCCGCGATCGCGAGGATTGCCGATGGTCCATCCGGTGAAGGCTCTGGCGACGTCGACCACGTCCTTCTGGGTGTAGCCGCCGTCCACGCCGAGCGTGTGCAGCTCCATCAGCTCGCGGCCGTAGTTCTCGTTCAAGCCGCGCGGCATGCGATTCTGCGCCTGGGGCGGCAATGGGGCGGTTCGGCGACCCGTCGGTCTGACGGAAGATCCGCCATTGGAGGCACCAGCGCTCATGAAGTTGTCGAGATAGAAGAGCATCGCCGGGCTTTTCGCCGTGGCGCCGAGCAGGTCGCGGAACCGCCCGAGCACGTGAGGGCGAATCGCCTCGCGCTCGTACTCGGTGAGCATGAAGCGCGCGCGTCCCTTGCGGGCATCGACGTTGAAGTGGTTGAACCAGAAATCCACGAGCACTTCCTGCAGCTGCCGCTCGCTGTAGATCGCGCGCAACAGCTTCTGCTCGGAGAGTTCCAGGACAACGGTGTTGGCAGACTGCTGCGGATTGCCAGGCTGACGCCGTCGCGCCATCGCAGTATCGGGTGCGCCGCCGGAGGGCTGGTCTCGCTGTGCCTCGCGCTGGGCGCGCCTGGCCTGGAGTAGCGGCTGTTCGAACTGCTCGGCGATTTGCTTCGAGCTGAGCGTGATCGTTGGAAGGCCGCGAAGCCGCTCCTCCATTCCCGCGTCAGGGATCCGTTCCGGATGGAGCTGCTGTTCGATGTAGCGCTCGACGCCGAGCGCCTGCACCTTCTCCGGGTCCCCTGGCCGAGGCCCGAACCCCACCCGGTTGAGCACGTGGAGGACCGTTGAACGGTCGGGAGCCGAAACGGCCGCCGGCACGACGGAGCTACACAGCAGCAAGCCGAGCGCAACGCCGCCGATCACATTCCTTGTCATGTGCTTCACTCTCGCCCTCACCGCCCGCCCGCTCGCTGTTCCCCGATCCCTGTTCCCTGTTCCCTGTTCCCTGTTCCCTGTTCCCTGTCCTTTAGACCGCTGTGGCACCAGAGCGTTTAACCCGCCAATAATGGACGGATGGCAGACTTCGAGAAGCTGGGCGTCTTCTACCTCGGGCGTCAGGCGGGAGCCCCGGCAGACCAGGCGGGTCCAGTCCTTTACGACTCGCGCGACCTGGTGACACATGCGCTGATTGTCGGCATGACGGGCAGCGGCAAGACCGGGTTGGGCATCGCGCTCATCGAAGAAGCTGCCATCGACGGCGTGCCGGCGATTGTCATCGACCCGAAAGGCGACCTGACGAACCTGCTGCTGACGTTCCCTTCGCTCGAAGGCGCCGAGTTCGAGCCGTGGGTGAGCGGGGAGGAGGCCGATCGCGCAGGCAAAACACGGCAGGCGTTTGCCGCCGATCAAGCCCTCCGGTGGAAGAACGGCCTCGCCGAGTGGGGCCAGGACGGGGCGCGCGTCGCGCGGCTGCGCGAGGCTGCCGATTTCACGATTTACACGCCGGGCAGTACAGCTGGCCGGCCCGTCTCGGTCCTGGGGTCGTTCGCCCGCCCGGCGACCGATGACGCGGAGGCCGTGCGCGAGAGGGTGCAAACGTCGGTGTCGAGCCTCCTGGCGCTGGCCGGCGTCGAGGCCGAACCGCTGAAGAGCCGCGAACACATCCTCCTCTCGGCAGTACTTCAGGCTGCGTGGGACGCGGGCCACAGCCCGGACCTGGCGGGCCTCGTCCAGGCGATTCAACAGCCGCCGATGGCGCGGATCGGTGTCATCGATGTCGACTCGTTCTTTCCGCCGAAGGATCGCTTCGCGCTGGCGATGACGCTCAACGCGCTCCTGGCCTCGCCGGGCTTCGAGGTGTGGACCAAGGGGGATCCACTCGATGTCGCCGCGTTTCTCAGGACGCCTGCGGGGAAACCCAGGGTATCGATCTTCTCGATCGCTCACCTCGACGACACCCAACGCATGTTCTTCGTCGCAATGCTCTTGAACGCCACGACCGGCTGGATGCGAGCACAGGGAGGGACGAGCAGCCTCCGCGCCATGCTCTACATGGACGAGATCTTCGGGTTCTTTCCGCCGGTGGCGAACCCGCCGTCGAAGGTGCCGCTCCTCACGCTGCTCAAGCAGGGCCGAGCCATGGGCCTCGGCGTCGTGCTCGCGACGCAGAACCCCGTGGATCTCGACTACAAGGGGCTCTCGAACATCGGCACCTGGTTTCTGGGCCGCCTGCAGACCGATCGGGACAAGGCGCGGGTCCTCGACGGGCTCGAGAGCGCAGACGCCACGGCCGGCGCCAGCCGCGCCGAGATCGATCGCATGCTCTCGGGGCTGACGAGCCGGGTCTTTCTGATGCGCAACGTGCACGACGAGGAGCTCACGCTCCTGCAGTCGCGATGGGCGCTCTCGTATTTGCGGGGACCGCTCGGGCGTGAGGAAATCAAGCGCCTGAGCGCTGCAGGCCCCGCGTCTACCGGAGCGCAGGCAACTCCACGACCGTCAGACTCGTCGCCCAGGGGAGGCACCGCGCCGGCGGGGGGCACACGTCCGATTGTTCCGCCCGACATTCCGCAGTTCTTCGCGCCGGAGGCGACCGGGTCCGTCTGGCAGCCGATGCTGTACGGGGCCGCAGCCGTGACCTTCGCTGACAAGAAGCTGAAGGTCGATTGCACGCGCGCGCTCTCGATGCTGGCGCCAATTGCCGACACGGCGGTTCCCGTGGACTGGCAGCATGCGGAAGCCATCGACCTGACGCCAGAGGCGCTCGCCGTCACGCCTGGCGACGAAGCGGTCGCCTTCGCGGTGCTCCCGGGCGCGGCGGTCAAGGTGAAGAACTACGCGGCGTGGAGCCGGCAGTTCGTCGACTGGCTCGTGGCCAACCAGGAAGTGACGCTGTTCCGCCATGCCGCGTCGGGCCAGACTTCGCTTCCGGACGAGAGCGAGCGCGACTTCCGCGCGCGCCTTCAGCAGACGGCGCGCGAGGATCGCGATCGTCAGATCGACGCGCTGCGGAAGAAGTTCGCGCCCAGGCAGGCGGCCTTCGCCGAGAAGCTGCGCCGCGCGAAGCAGGCCCTCGAACGCGAGCAGGAGCAGTCGTCGTCGCAGAAGATGCAGACCGCCATTTCGTTCGGCGCGACGCTGGTCGGCGCGCTTCTCGGGAAACGAGCGATCTCAGCGGGCACGGTGGGTCGGGCCACCACGGCCGCCCGAGGTGTCGGGCGTGCGCAGAAAGAGGCGCAGGATGTGTCCCGCGCCAACGAGACGATTGCTGCGATCGAAGCGGATCGCCAGCGGCTCGAGGACGATCTGCAGGCGGACACCGCCGCCATCGACCGGGTGTCGGCTATCGCGACTGAGCCCCTCGAGCGTGTCGTGGTGAAGCCGAAGAAGACGGGCGTGACGGTGAAGCTCGTCGCGCTCGTGTGGACGTAGGCTTACTCCCGAATCCTCAAGTCCAGCGCCCTGGCGTCGCCTTCGCGGATTTCGATTGGGCTCGCACCGATACGCAGGCGCTCCAGCAGCTCCGGGTTGGCCCGTTCGGATGGATCGAGGTACTCGAGCGCTGCGGCCAGGTACTCACCCGGTGGCAGGCCGCGCACCGAGTAGCGGCCTTCCTGATCCGGCCTGCCGATCGCGAAGTAGCGCATGATCTCCCAGCGCTCGCGGTCCTGGGGAAAGAACAGTACCGAGTAGTCCTTGACGTCCTGACCCTTGTCGTTGGTCACGCGGCCGGAGACTTCCTGCACCAGGTTCGTCAGCTCGATCTCGATGCCTTCCACGGTTCCACCGGAGCCGAAATCGATGCCGCTGTCTGTGACGTCCGTGCCGTTGTGACGCACCGACTTGATGCTCCAACCTGGTATCGGTATGTTGGCGCGAATGTTCATGACGCCCGGCGTGATCTGCATCTCGAACGACCAGTCGGCGCGGACGGTCGGTGGTGCTCCCCCGCCCATGAACATCGGACCGCTCGGGACAACCGGCGTCGCCATCAATCGGACATCGGATGGCGCCAGCTTTCCAGTGGGATCCGGAGGCGTGACGCTGATGCGGCCCTGCGCCGTCGCCGGCCGCTGGGGCATCAGGACCACGCCGTTGATGTCTTCTCCGCCGGCGACCGTCACCGTGGCGACAGAGGCTTCGGCGGTTCCCGGCCCTGCGCCGATCGACATCGCCCGAAGCTGGTACTCGCCGGGCGCTACCCCGGAGACCATGAAGCTTCCATCGGGCTTGATCGTGGAACCCGACGCGTTCATGAACATCATCGTCATGTCGCCCCCGCCGCGCATGGTCTGGCTGAGCATCACGTTGCCGCCTCTGAGCGGTTTGCCTTCGCCGTCGAGCGCGGTGCCGGTGATTCTTCCTGTTTTGACCGGGACGAGCGCGACTGTCAGGTCGTTCTTCGATTCGCCGATCGCGACCGACACGAGCTGGGCCTCGCCTGCGTTCGGCGTGCCCGGGTAGTAGGTCGGCGCATAGCCTGACCGGTCGTCGCTCGTGGCCATCATCGCCCCGAGGTCGCGCGCCGTCGCCGAAATGTAGTAGTCCCCGGGCGGCAAGCCGTAGAGACGGAATTCACCGATGTCGTTGGTCATCGCCGGTCGCCCGTAAGGTGCCGGCTGCCGGCGCCCCTGCACGAACTGACTCCTCATCGTCATCACTTGCACATCGGCCACCGGCTCGCCCATTTCGTCGAGCACGCGGCCGGCGATCACGGCGCCGCGCGGCAGGCGGAAGTCGATTCGCTGGACGGTCTGGCCGTCCTTCACTTCGAGTGGCCTTCCGCTGTCGAACGGCCTCGTCTGGCCATGCGAGAGCGCGACGAAGCTGCCCTTGCTGGCGTTGACGATGTATCTGGCGGCCGGCAGCTCCTTGATCTCGTAGCGGCCGTCGGCGTCGGTCACGGTCGAACGGTTCTCCCGTATTTCAGCGGCCGTGACCCGGACGACCGCGCGCCGGATCGGCTGCCCGGAGTCGGCGGCCACCACACGGCCGGTGATCCGGGCCGTGCCGACCCTGGCCGGCTGGCCATCCCGCGGGGGCAGGCCCCCGGGGGCCCGCATGATTTGAATGCCCTGATCGATCGCGATTTGGGCCTGAAGCGGGGTGGCGATAAGGCATGCGCAGGCGAAGACCGCGGCACGCGTCAGCATGACGGCTCCTTGATGACTCAACAACGGCTTCGAGGTTAGACGAAATTCCTGCCGGGACAGTCGGCTTTATTTGCCGGTTGCGCGCAGTACGGCCTTCGCCGCCTGCCAGCCGGAGCGACCGTCCAGTCCGGCGCCAGGATGGGTGCCAGCGCCCCCCAGAAACAGGCCGAGAATGGGCGTCTCGTGCCGCCCCCAGCCGAGAGTGGGACGGCCCACGAGCAACTGATCCAGGGCGAGCTCGCCCTGGAAGATATGGCCGCCAGTCAGGCCGTAGGTCGCCTGGAGGTCAAAGGGCGTGATGACCTGGCGGGCCAGCACCGACGCACCGAACCCCGGGGCGTAGGCCTCGATGGTCGCAGTCGCGACGTCCGCGAGCCGCCCACCTTCGCCATCCTGGGACACGGCGGCAGGGGAGGCCGGCACGTACTGGACGTAAGCGGAAACCACGTGCGCGCCAGGCGGCGCGAGCGACGGATCCGCGAGCGACGGCACAGCCAGCTCAATCCAGGGCACTTCGGAGATGCGACCGTACTTCACCGCGTCGAATGCCCGCTCGATCGCGTCCAGGTTCTCCGCCAGCCGGACGACGCCGCCGAGCCTGGTGCGCCGCGCCGATTCGTCATCGGCCTGTACACCCGAAAACGCCGGCAGGCCCGACACGGCGTAATTGATCTTGGCGAGGGTCCCCCGCATCCGGATGTTCCGGATCCGCCGCGCGGGCTCCGGCGGCAGATGCACCGGGTCAACAAGTGTGAGCATCGTTGTCCGGGGGTCCGCGGTCGACATCACCGACGAAGCGCGAAGCTCCTCGCCGGACTCCAGTGCCACACCAGCGGCACGGTTGTCTTTCACGAGCACGCGAAGAACACGGGCGTTGGCACGAATCTCGGCGCCGGCGGCCCGAGCCGCGGACCCGAGCGCTGCGGACACTGCTCCAACTCCGCCAACCGCCATCCAGCCGGGGACGACGGGCTGATCCGCACCCGCGCCGAGCCACAGCAGCGCGGCTGTTGTCCCCGCGGAGCGGGGTCCGGCAAAGCCCCCAAGAACGCCGCTGGCCGCCACCGTGGCGCGAAGCGGCTCGCTCTCGAACCACTCGGTGACGAAATCGGCCACGGGCATCGAGATCCAGCGCAGCAGCCGATAGGCATCAGTCCTGGCGAGCGATCGAAAAGCGGCTGTGACGCGCAGGAGCGAAACGAGATCACCGGCCGACGGCCGATCGATGTCCGGCGCCGGCGACGACATCAACGATTTCAAGACCGCACTGACCGCCCGCACGCTGTCGAGGAACGCAGGAAACGCCGCGGCATCGCGCTCCGAAAACGCGGCAAGCGAGGCGGCCGCCCGGTGCGGCTCGCGCCAGAGCGTGAGCGCCCGGCCATCGCGGGTCGGCGATGTGACCAGCGCCTCGGGTCTAATCACGCGCAAACCATGACGCTCGAGGTCGAGCGATGCGGCGATTGCCGGGTCGATATTGGCCCGGTGTGCGAGCGTGGAGCAGGTGAACCCTGGCACGATCTCACCCGACAGCGCAGCGCCGCCGATGCGATCGCTCGCTTCGAGAACGATGGTGCGCAAACCGGCCTTCGCGAGCACCGCGGCAGCGGTCAGGCCGTTGTGGCCCGCGCCGACGATGATGACGTCGTACGGCATATCAGGCTTCGGGCTCCAGGCTCCGGGCTTCGGGGGGCTCCAGGCTCCAGGCTTCAGGCGGCACCGAGGATCCTGCGTGCCGCATTTCGGCCGGGTGCGCCCATGATGCCGCCGCCCGGATGGGTGGCCGATCCGCACATCCACAGGTTGCGCACCGGCGTCGTGTACTGCGCCCAGCCGGGTGCGGGCCGCAGGAAAAACAGCTGCTCGAGCGTCAGTTCTCCGTGGAAGATGTTTCCCTCGCTCAAGCCGAATTCCCGTTCGAGGTCCAGAGGGGTCAGGACCTGCCGGTGGCGGATGATGCTCCGGATGTTCGGGGCGAACCGGGCGATCGCGTCGACGACGGCGTCGCCAAAAGCTTCACGCTGCTCGTCCCACGTGCCGCTGGCGAGGTGATACGGCGCGTACTGCACGAAGCACGACAGGATGTGCTTGCCCGGCGGCGCCACGGATGGGTCAGTGAGGGTCGGAATTACCATGTCGATGTACGGCTGGCGCGAGAACCTTCCGTACTTTGCATCGTCGTACGCGCGCTCCATGTACTCGACTGAGGGCGAGATCGAGATGGCGCCTCGCAGGTGACGCCCTGGCCCCGGAAGGCAGGTGAAGTCGGGCAGACCATCCAGGGCGAAGTTGACCTTGCCCGACGACCCGCGCAGCTTGTAGCGCGCCACGTCGGCGGCGAACTCGTCCGGCAGCTCCTTCGGGTCGAGGAACACGCTGAACGTGAGCCTCGGATCCACGCTCGACAACACCAGGTCTGCGTCGAGCTCGTCACCGTTGGCCAGCACTACGCCGGTCGCTTCACCATACCTGGTCCGGATCCGCCCCACGGGCGCATCAGTGCGGATCTCGACGCCGGCCTCACGGGCCGCGCTGGCAATCGCATTGGAGATCGCACCGGTTCCTCCGCGCGCGAAACCCCAGGATCGGAACGCGCCGTCGATCTCGCCCATGTAATGGTGGAGCAGGACGTACGCGGTGCCTGGCGAGCGCACGCCGAGGAACGTGCCGATGATGCCGGACGCCGACATCGTGGCCTTGAGCACATCGGTCTCGAACCATTGGTCGAGAAAGTCCGTGGCGCTCATGGTCATCAACTGGAGCTGGTTGTAGCGATCGCTGTCGGAGAGCGCACGGAAGCGCCGGCCGATGGCGGCGAGCCGCAGCAGCTCGCGCGGGTTGCGGGACAGGGGGTCGGACGGTGCAACATCAAGCAGCGGTTTCACGAAGCGCGCCATCTCGACCATGGCCTTGCCGTACTCGTCGTAGGCCTCCGCATCGATCTTCGAATGCCGCGCGATCTCGCGGCGGGTTCTGCCGTGATCGTTCACCCGCCACAGGTAGTTGTCCGGCATCGGCGTGAAGGTGCCGTCCAGCGGAAGGATTTCGAGGCCGTGCCTCGCCAGCTCGAGCTCACGGATGATCTGAGGGCGAAGGAGCGACACGACGTAGGAGCAGACGGAGAAGCGGAAGCCGGGAAAGACTTCCTCCGTGACGGCCGCGCCGCCCAGGACCTTCCGGCGCTCGAGGACCAGTACGCGCCGGCCGGCGCGGGCGAGATATGCCGCTGCCGTGAGGCCGTTGTGGCCGCCGCCGATGACGATCGCGTGATACCGCACTCTGGCGCCTACTATAGGTCAATATAATCTCCCCATGCCGATCGGAACCGCCGTGCACGAGCGCACGCTGGCGCTCTGCGAGAGCCTGAACTTTCGCGAGTGGTCCGGCTACTACGCCGTCAGCGCGTACGAGGTGCATCACGAGCACGAGTACAACGCGATCCGGAATCGCGCCGCGCTCATCGATGTGTCTCCGCTGTTCAAGTACCACATCCACGGCCGTGACGCGGCGGCGCTGATCGATCGCGTCATCACCAGAGACGCCTCGACGCTCGCCGTCGGCCAGGTCTGGTACACGCCGTGGTGCGACGAGCAGGGGAAGGTCATCGACGATGGAACCGTGACGCGCGTCGGCGATCAGCAGTTCCGGCTGACAGCGGCCGATCCGAGCCTGAGATGGCTCCGCGAGAACGCCGCAGGGCTCTCGGTTGAACTCGAGGATGTCTCGGATCGGGTGGCGGCCCTCGCCCTGCAGGGCCCTACATCCGGGCGGCTGCTCGACGCCGCAACCGGCGGCGCCGTTGCAACGCTCAAGTACTTCAGGATGACGCGAGCCATCATCGCGGGCGTCGCGGTCGAGATCTCACGGACCGGGTACACCGGCGATCTGGGCTACGAGATCTGGATGCCGTGGGAAAGTGCCATCGCTGTGTGGGACGCACTGGTGGATTCCGGGCAGCCGTTCGGCATTCATCCATGCCGGCATGCTGGCGCTCGACGTGGCGCGAATCGAAGCCGGCCTGCTGCTCATCGACGTGGACTTTTCGAGCAGCCGCCGTGCGCGTCATCGCCTCGCAGCTGTATTCGCCGTTCGAGCTCGGGCTGGGGAGGCTGGTGAGCCTCGACAAGGGGCCGTTCGTGGGACGCCAGGCGCTCGGCGAAGAGCGGCGGCGCGGCGCGGCGAAGCGCGTGGCCGGCCTGGAGATCGGCTGGCCCGAGATCGAGCGCCTGTATGAACAGCGGGGAATGGCGCCGGAGATTCCGGCGACGGCGTCACGCGTCGCGGTGCCCGTCTATCGGGACGGCCGGCAGATCGGCCGGGCCACGTCCACCACGTGGTCTCCCGTGCTGAAGAAGCTCATCGCGCTCGCAACACTCGACGCGCCGCATTTCAAGGACGGGACCGTCGTGGAGTTCGAGATCACCGTGGACGCGGTCCGCCATCGCGTGCCGGCGACGGTCGTTCCGACGCCCTTCTTCAACCCGGCCAGGAAGACCGCGAAGATCACGTAAGCCGGGTCCAAAGGACCCGGCCTACGTCCCGGCTGCGACCGCGTAGGGCGGGTCCTATTGGACCCGCCAGAGCTGGCGCCGATTATTCCGCGCCCATGAACGGATACTTGTAATCGCGCGGCGGACTGAAGTTCTCCTTGACCGTTCGCGCGCTGACCCATCGGATCAGATTCAGCTTCGACCCGGCCTTGTCGTTGGTGCCCGACGCCCTGGCGCCGCCGAACGGCTGCTGGCCGACCACCGCACCGGTGGGCTTGTCGTTGATGTAGAAGTTGCCGGCGGCATTCCTCAGCGCCGCTCTTGCCTCGCGCACGGCCCCGCGGTCCTGCGCGAAGACGGCGCCCGTCAGCGCGTACGGAGAAGTCGCATCCACGAGCTTCAGCGTCTCCGACCACTTCGCGTCGTCGTACACATAGGTCGTGACGACCGGCCCGAAAATCTCCTCGCAGAGCGATCGATACGCCGGATCCTCGGTCTGGATGATCGTCGGCCTCACGAAGAACCCCTTCGAGCCGTCACACTCGCCGCCAGCCACGATCGTCGCCTCCTTGCGTGCACGCTCGATGTAGCCGGAGATCTTGTCGAACGACCGGCGATCGATGACGGCGCCCATGAAGTTGCGGAAGTCCTGCACGTCGCCCATCTTGATCTCATTCACCATCGCGACCAGCCGCTCCCGGACGCCCTTCCACAGCGAACGCGGAATGTAGATGCGGCTGGCAGCCGAGCACTTCTGGCCCTGGAACTCGAACCCGCCGCGCACGATTCCGACAGCGAGCGCGTCCGCGTCGGCCGAGGGATGAGCGACGATGAAGTCCTTGCCCCCCGTTTCCCCGACGATGCGGGGATACGAGCGGTAACCCGACATCGAGGTGCCGATGGTCTTCCACATGTCGTTGAAGACCTCGGTGCTGCCGGTGAAGTGGACGCCGGCCAGATCCCTGTGGCTCAGGAGGGTGCTGGAGATCGTTGCCGCGTCGCCGGCGACCAGGTTGATCACGCCGGGAGGCAGACCCGCCTCCTCGAGCAACTGCATCAGGTAATGCGCCGAGAGCATCGCGCTCGACGCGGGCTTCCAGATGACGGCATTGCCCATCAACGCAGGAGCGGTCGGCAGGTTGGCGCCGATCGACGTGAAGTTGAACGGTGTGACGGCGTAAACGAACCCCTCGAGCGCGCGGTACTCGACCTGGTTCCAGTTCGCGTGATCGCTCAAGGGCTGCTCGTCGAGGAGTTCCTGCCCGTAGTGCACGTTGAAGCGCCAGAAGTCCACGCTTTCACATGCCGCGTCGATCTCGGCCTGGAACACCGTCTTCGACTGGTTGAGCATCGTCGCCGCGTTGATGGTGTCGCGCCAATGCGTGGTGAGGAGCTCGGCGGCCTTGAGCAGTACCGCCGCGCGATCGCCGAACGGCCAGCGGGACCAGTCGTCGCGCGCCGCCCGCGCTGCATCGACTGCCTTCAGAACCAGCTCGGGCGTGGCCTTGTGGTACGTGCCGAGCACGTGCGCATGGTCGTGCGGCATGACCGCGGTGGCGGTTGCGCCAGTGCGGATCTTCTCGCCGCCGATGACAAGAGGTATCTCGGCCGTCTCGGCCGCCATCGTCTTCAACCTGGCCTTGAGCGACGCCCGCTCGGGAGAACCGGGCGCGTACGAGCGGATGGGGTCGTTGACCGGTGTGGGGACGCGGCGATGGCCGTTGAACGAGGCAGTCATGCCCCGAGTGTACTGCGAGCGCGCCTATCGCTTCGAGATCGCGTTGTTCAGGAACCCGACGAGCGGCGCGATTGTCCGGAACGTTTCGAGCAGGCCCTCGTAAAACCGCGGGCTCGCGGCAAACGCCGCGGGGTGCTCGCGCCCGCCCACGAACTGGCGGAACTTCAGGTACTCAGCCGCAGGATGGTCGGCGGGAAACCCGCGCGGCACTCGCTGCAGCCGCTCACCCTCGAGCGCGCCGGCGACGCGCTTGAACGACGGCGCTTCGACGATGGCCCGGAACTTCCTGAAATTGGCCGCGATGTGCTCGCGGACGGCCTGGAGCTCGGACGTGTCAGGGGCGTAGAGGCCGCCGCCGGCCCATACCCACTTCGGCGTGACCTCGAAATACAGGCCCGAGCCGTGGTGTTTCGGAAGGCGCCTGCTCGGGAACACCGCAGAGATGTGTGTTTTCAGCGGTGACTTGTCGCTGGAGAACCTCGTGTCCCGATAAATGCGGAAGATGGACGCCGGACTCGCCTGGAGGTCCGGCGCAAAGTCGCGAAAGTCCTCGGCCAGACGGGCAATCACGTCGAGCATGGGGCGCTTCAGGACCTCGTCGTACTGGTCCTTGCGCGCACGGAACCACTCACGGTCGTTGTTGCGCTTGAGCGCACGCAGGAACGCGAGCGACTCCGTGCTGAACCGCGGGTTCACTGCGCGACCTTCTCCTGGAGCCTGGCCACGCGCTCCTGCCGTTCGCGCGTCAGGTGCGGCACGATGCCAACCATGCGCTGCAGGAGCATCAACTGGCCGCGATGGTGCATTTCATGCTCTTTCGGCGAGAGCAGCATCTCGAACCGGCTCTTCGTTGCAGGCTGAGCGCCCTGCGGCATCCTGACCGGTTCCGACAGGAAGGCCTCGTTCAATCCCTCGAGGTAAAGCGCGAAGCACTCGCCTTCGGACTTCAGCAAGGCCACGATTTCGGCTTTTGTCCACGGCTTGGCCTCCTCGACGCCAATCCGGCGCATCACCGCGGCGAAATCGAGCTTGGCCGAGATCCTCCACCCGGTGCTGGTGGATCTCGGCCTGCACGCGCGGGATGAAGGCGACGTGCGTCAGCAGCTGGCCGATGCTGCGTGTATCCGGCGATGCCTTGAAGCCGTACTGATCCTCGGGAATCTCCTCAGCGATCTGCACAGTGTTCATTCTGACCGTTCGAAAACTTGCGGCCATCTCAGCGCCGCCGTAATACGTCATGGGTTTCCTCTCAGCAATGGTGTCCAACCCACAACTATAATCCACGCTCATGAACGTCGCCATTGTTGGCTCCGGCGCGGTCGGCGGCTACTTCGGTGCGAAGCTGGCTCGCGCGGGACACGACGTCACCTTCGTGGCGCGCGGCGCGCACCTCGCCGCGATTCGCGAGCATGGTCTCACGGTGACGAGCACCACTGGAGACGCTCCGGACTTCACGGTCCGGGCTCGAGCCGTGGAAAGGGCAGACGATGTGCCGCCACCCGATCTGGCGATCTTTGCCGTCAAGGCGTACAGCAACGAACAAGCCCTCCCACTACTGGCTGGCGTGGTTCGAGACCACGGAGTGATCCTCACCCTGCAGAACGGAGTGGACAGCGTTGACGAGATCGCCAGGTTCGTGAGCCGGGATCGAGTGCTGGGCGGTTCGACTTATGTGGCGACCGCGCTCGCGGCTCCGGGGATTGTCGAGCAAACAGGCACGCACCAGCGCATCGTCTTTGGCGAGGTCACACCTTCGAGTGACCGGATATCAGAGCGCGTGGCGGGGCTGCACGAGACCTTTGCCGGCGCGGACATCCACTCCGAGCCCGTGCCGGACGCTCGTGTACCCATCTGGGAGAAGTTCTGTTACCTGGCGCCTTTCGCCGCTTTCACGGGCGCCGCCCGGCAGCCGATCGGCCCGCTCTGGTCCGACGCGACCACACGCCGGGCCATGGTGGCGGCCTTCGAAGAAGTCGCCGCAGTCGGGCGGGCAGAAGGCGTTGTGCTGCCGGACGGCATGGTCGATCGAATCTCGGCCTACCTGGACACGGTCCCGGGCACTACCCGGTCGTCGCTGCTCATCGACCTGCAACAGCGCAAGCCGATCGAGCTAGAGGCGCTCGCCGGTACAGTGGTCCGCCGTGCAGCACGGCTCGGCGTGGCGGCACCGATCCTGTCGGCCTTGTACGCCGTCCTGCGCCCGTACGCCAACGGCCCGGGCCCCTACTGAATATCGACCTCCACGCCGCCCACGACCCCCGCCACCAGGTTGTACAACCACGCCGTGAAAAGGAGGGCGACGAAACCCAGACAGCCGTAGAAGATTGGGAAGGCGACGACGGCCCCGACGCCGAACAACGCACCGAACCCCCCCATTTCAGACGCGTCAGCGGCGCTGCCTCCCAGGGCGATCAGGGCAAACAGGCATCCGAAGAGGAACCCGAAGATCGCATAAATCACCGCGCCGACCTTTGCGAGCGAGAGTGGCCCGAGATGCCTGATGACCATTCAGCCTCCTTGACGTCAGTGTGACCGTGGACGCTCGCCCTTGCCGCAGGACCGGGGGATGCTAGCACGGCAACCTGCGCATCAGGCCCTGGCTCGTTGTGACAGCCGGCGCCTTATGAGCGTCGCTCGAACGCGCCGAGAGCGAGGTCGCGTTCGTCGCGAGCGACGAGCGGAAATGTCTCGAGGATGTGTGCGAAATCGTCGCGCGACAGTCGATACAGTGCGGCTGACGCACCCGTTCAGCCCGGCAAGGGCCAGGGGATCGGAACCACGAAGAAGCCGCCGCGCAAGGCCGCCGATTTCCTCGAACGCTGCGGGTGCCATGTCCAGTGTCGGCACCGGCAGGCGTTCGACGACCGCAGTCGTGACGTGTGTATTGACGCGGAGCCTCACCAGGTAGTTCAAGACGAAGCTGTTGAACAGGCCGCAGAGAAAATGCTGCGCGTTTATCGCCAGCGGCGTTCTGAGGCAGAACACCGTATGCGTGGAGACGCAGCCGGCCGGCAGGATCGCCGCAATGAGCGTGAGCCGGTTGGACGCGCCCGCGACGTCCCGATAGCAGACGCGTGGCCGCTCGTGACGGCTGGCGAGGCGACGACGGGCCTCGCTCGAAGCGATCTGCCAGCGCACATTGGTCAGCTGTACCGAAAAGGGCTGAATGTGCTTGCCTTCGACCACAGGCAAACCATGGCGCGCAGCCTCGAAGGCTTCGCGATCGTCCGACACGTTGAGCTCGCGGCCAAAACGCGCACGCCAACCGACGTCGTCGCCGAGCGCGGGGAAGAGCGACGCACACCGCTCAACGATGGAGAGATCCACAGCTGATCGAAGATCCGGAAGCGCGAGGTCGTCGCCCGAAATGCGATGAAGAAGCGCGGGCGTTACAGAAACCGTCGGCCGGTCCGCAGAGTCGCTGTCATCGAGGACCGCCGGGTCCTCTTCGCCGAGCCGGCAGTTCACCGCCGTCGTGGGTTGCCCCTGCGTGGCAGTGAGCAGCAGGAAGCGGACGCCACGGTGAATCGGAAAGACCCCGCGCCGGTTGTCGAAACCCACGATCGTGTCCACATCGCATGAGGTGAGCAGGCGTCGCCGCAGGCGAGCGCTGCCATGATCCGTCGCGAGTCCAGACGGCAGCACCAGGCCCATGCGTCCGCCCGATCGAACGAGAGAGACAGCGCGCTCGACGAAGAGCTGATAGCGGTTGGCGTGCCCGTCAGACTGGGCGGTGTAGAGCCCTGACTGCCGGGTGAAGCGCGTCGTTCGTTCGGCGTCCGCTCTGGCCGCCGCCCGCTCGTCACCGCGGCCGTGATCGCCGCGGAGCATTTCCCACGGAGGGTTGCCGACGACGGCATCGAAGCCGGGCCGGTCGCGCTGGCCGCCGATCGCGTCGAAGAACACTTCGGGGAACTCCAGCTCCCAGTGAAAGAAGCGCGCGGCTGCCGCGGCAGCGTCGGCGGCCATGAGGTGGTCACGGGTTGCACGATCCGGCAGGGCGCTTCTGCCCGTCAGGATGACGTCCGACAAAGTGCGGAAGGCAGAAGCCGGCGGTGGAGAGTCCGTGAACCAGCGCGCGCACCAGAGGTCGGCGACGCGCTTCCATGCCGAAAGAGCCGATCGCCGATCCGCCAGCGTCGCCAGTGCAGACTCTTTGGAGCGCACTTGTTGAATGGTGTCGTCGGGAACGCTGGCGAGCGAGAAGCGGACCGGCAGGGTCTCGCGCAAAGTATGCTCCAGCGCCTGGTCGTCGAAGAGCGGCAGTGCAGCTGTTTTCCGCGCATGCTCTCTCGGAGGGCTGCGCAGCGATCGCAGCCACGTGCCAAGAAGGCTGTCGCCGACCTGCAAGTGATGATCGAGAAAGTTGAGCGGCCGCTCGGCAGCCAGCGACGTGAGCCACAGCGAGAGCCGCGCGAGCTGCACGGCCATGGGATTGACGTCCACGCCGTAGAGGCACCGTTCGACGATCGTGCGACGAAACAGTGTCCTGTCGTCTGCCCCGAGATCTCCGGGCCGGCAATCTCCGTGCTCGACGAGCGCATCTTCGTACGCCTGGGCCAGGAATCGGCATGCTGCGACAAGGAATGCGCCGCTGCCCGCTGCGGGATCGAGGACCCGCAGCGCCAGGATCTCCTCCGCCGGACGGCCCTCGACGAGCGGTCCGAGCGTGCGACGGACAAGGTACCGCGCAATGGACTCGGGCGTGTAGAACGTGCCTGTGGACTTTCGAATGCTCGAGCCCTTGCCGAGCGTCACCGAGACATCCTCCTGCCGCCCTCGAGGCGGGGGCGCCGCACGACCTGTGGCTGATAGTCGAGGAGGGTTTCGTAGACAGCTCCAAGCTGCTCGACGCCGAGGTCGCGATACACGATTCGTTCGCGGCCTGCTGCGATCCGGTGCCACCGTGGTGGTCAGTGCAACAAGCGCTCGCCGGGCTCGGTCGTCGTCCATGGGCTGCTCGGCGAGAGGAGTCTGCAAGGGGTTGAAGAGGCGACCGTTGAAGGGTGTGACAGTGAGGTCGCCCGCATGGCACCCGCCGTGTGCGAGGCGGCTCGTCGCTGCAAGCGCTTCCCAGACGCCCGGGGCCAACCCGCCGCCTGCGATGGCCGCAGAGAGTGCCGAAATGCTGTAGCTGTCTCGATACACCGGATGCCAGAGGGGCGTCAGCCCGCGTGCCTCGGCAAAGAGCAGGAAGAGGATGCGATAGACGATCGTCAGCGCCTGCTCGAAGGCTCCGGCGGCTGTGATTGCCTTGCGCCTCGGTGTGCTGGCGACCAACGCGCTCAAGATATCGGCGGACGCGGCCAGTACGCCGGTACGGAGCGACTTGCAGATGGTGCCCGAGTGCTGCTCTGAACCGGCCACCAGTGCGTGCAGCCCCCTGGTTCCCTCAGAGTTGAGCAGCCGCTCCACCGCCCAGAAGGCCGCGAATGTCCGCTCGTCGTCGAGGACCATCTCCAGTTCGAACTGCAGGTACCGCCTGGAAAACGGCCGCGTCGCGTCAACCAGCCGGAGTGAAACGCCGTTGAAGAGCAGCGCCCACTCAGCGCTCGATGCGCGAGCGTGTCCGATTGCCAGGCGCCACAGGGGGTCGAGACGCCCGCCCCATCCGCAGACCGCGAGGACGACAGCGTGCGATTCGGCCCGTGCCACACCGACTGCGGCGTCGGGACGCTGCTGCAACACCGCGGGTAGAAGATGAAGCAGGCGCACGAGCGGATCGAGCCCGACATCGGCCAGCGCACGAACGCTCGAGGCAGGGCCCAGGCCTCGGCATCCGCGACGCCATGAGGCGAACTGCCGGCGCTCGGGCGTCAGGTCTCTCGGTGCCTGCTCCGAGAGGTAACGTTCGAGATAGCCCTCGGAAACGAGATGACCGCTGAAGCCGGTCAGCATCGCGGCTCAGGGCAGCAGCAGGAGCACGACTCTGCCGGTTGCGACCCGCAGTTCAGACGAATCGGCGATCCACGCGCCAGACGATGGCGGACCTGGCGGTCTCGTTTCGTTGCGGCTCGCCCGGTCGGCGTGGCGGGTGAAGAGACCCAGCTGCGACAGTCGGCCCGCCTGGACCTCGACAGGCAGACCTCCACGCGCCAGTCGCGCGGCGCGAAAGGCCGCGTGCCAATTGACACTCGCCGACAACCACTCCTCGCGATCCCGCCGGATCATGTCGGAGGCACGTTCCTCGAGCGCCGTGATCGCGCACTTTGCCAAGGCGAGGGCCCCGGCACGCGGCAAGGGGCGGACGTCCAACCGCAGGACCGTGAGCCGCTCGGCAATGCAACGGCCACAGGCATCCTCGAGGGCCGAGCGGACCACGGCGAGCCAGGCCGATCCCAGAAGAGCGCGTACTCTGGAGCCCCGCGCTCGGCTGATGAGTGCGCACTGCGCAGTCCCTCCAACCTCCCGGTGTAGAAGCGTTCTGGAGCGTTCGAGCCGGGCGATCTCTTCGATCGCTTGCGGCTTCAGCCGGACGAACTGCAGGCGCTCTTCACGATCGTACGTGCCAGACGTTTCAGCCGGAGGGCCGGCCGGCCGTTGAACGCGCCAGCCACCCAGGACCTCCGCGGCCGCCAGCCCCTCTGTGGAAGCTTCGGCATCACCGAGGGGATCGCCGCCTCCGACCTCGGCGCGTGAGATCGCGATTCGCGATCGCAGACGTTCCGCGATCCCGGCTTCCCCCGTCGCGTGCGCGACCAGATGAAAGGCATGGACCCGGCGTGATTGCCCTATGCGATCGACGCGCCCAACCCGCTGCTCGAGGCGCACGGGGTTCCACGGCAGCTCCAGGTTGATCACGACCCGGCATGAGCGGTGCAGGTTCAACCCCTCGCCCGCGGCATCGGTCGCGAGGAGAATCGGAAGCCGGCCCGTTACGAAGTCGTCTACCGCACGTTGCCGCTCCAATCGCGACAAGCCACCGTGCAGGATGCCTACGCGTGCATGCGTTGCGGTTGTCAGCCACTCCTCCAGGTGACACAGCGTGTCCCGGTACTCGGTGAACACCAGCGCATGTTCGCCGCGGCGTCCGACGCTGGCCAGCAGTCGTCCCAACCGAGTGAACTTTGACTCGGCCTTCGCCGCGCACGCGGCAGCGTCAGCCAGGGTGCTCAGCAGCAGGCGCTCGCGGCCGACGTCGTTCAACGCCGGCCCTGTCCACGCGGGGCCGGCATCAGCCCCGTCGAGCTCTCCCTCGGCATCGTCGAGCGGCAGAACGAGTTGCGACGGGCCCGCGGACTCGGCGAGGCCCATCAGGCGCCGGCGCAGCGTCAGCTCGAGCGCCCGGGTGCTGGAGAACGCCCGCTTGTGCAGCATCGTGAGCGCCAGCCACACGTCGCGATCGGCATCCCCACGGTCCTGCCGCACCGCGACGGTGAACTCATCGAGCAGACGGTGCACGTGCAGCTCGTCGGGTGTCGGAACGACCAGCAGCCGATGCACGCGCCGGCCGGGGCCGAGTTCCACCTCCTGGCGCGTTCTGCGGAAGACGAGTAGGCGGTCCATGCGCGCCGCAGCCGCCGTTGTTCGAGGCTGCAGGCCGAGCTCACAGAGCGAGCGGAACGCCTCGCGATCCCCGCTGTGCGGCGTCGCCGTGAGGAGCACTACATAGGGCGTGCGAGCGGCCAGGCACGAGTACGCCTGATGACGGTCCGTGCCCGGAGGAGCGGCGTGTGCCTCGTCGATGACCAGTGCGTCCCAGGCGCAGCCGATGACGGCGGCGAGCACCTCCGGCCGCTTCACGTAGTCTGCGGAGGCCACCACGATCGAGTACGTGGCCCAGGGATTGATGCCGATCGTCAACTCCGTCAGGCGCTGCCGCACCTGACGGGCGTCCAGCACCACGGCGACGAGTGCGAATCTCTTCTGGAGCTCATCGATCCACTGATCCCGAAGACCGGCCGGTGTGACGATGAGCACCTTGTCGGCCGCACCGCGTGCTCTCAGCTCGGCGATGATCAGCCCGGCCTGGATCGTCTTGCCAAGGCCGACCTCGTCGGCGATAAGAACCCGTGTGCCCATTCCCCTCGTGACCGCCAGAACCGGCTCGAGCTGGTGCGCGAGCAGCGCGATGTCGGCAGATCTGGCTGTGCGCAGGCTCTCCGAGCTGCCGGCATTGGCAACCAGCGCGCGAAGCTGGTCCTGCCACCGATGTGCTGAACACCACCGGGGCTCAACACTCTCGTAAACCTTCTCAACGCGGTCGAACGGCGCGACGAACCCTCGCTGGACGCCCAGGTTCGACACGCCGGCGCCGGTCAGCGTGAGAAGCGAACAGCTCTCGAACGCTTGCAGGTCCGCCACGCGCCACCGTTGCTGGCGGACGCGGACCAGATCACCGACGCGCGCATCGCGTTGAAGAATCTGCACAGCTCTCTCCAGGCTCGACGGCAGAAAATGAGAGCGCGCAAACGCTGCCATCAGAAAAACAGGCGGCTTTCAGCGAGCGCGTCCACGTTGACGAGGTGTCGAGGCAACGCGGGTGCCACTACGGGGCTCCGGGCTTCAGGCTCCCGGGGCTTCCGGCTTATGGCTCACGACTCAGGGCTCAGGCCGGGGGCTGGCAGCCAGGAGCCCGAAGCCCCTGAAGCCTGGAGTCCGGAACCCGGAGCCCGCTATGACGTGAAGATCGCGTTGAAGAGGAAGCGGAAGGTCGCGAGCGATTGAGCGCGGTGCTGGACGCGGAACCCGAGAAGAACGACTCGGCCTGTGCCGAGGGAAACCTCGGCCACAGCGGACCGTCCGGCGATCGTGTCGGCGCCGTCCGCCCAACCGCTAATCAAGATGTCGCCCGCCCCATACTTGGCGGCTGTCCTGATGGATCCCCCGCCTGCCGGCTCGTACGCTGAGCTGAATGCGAAGAACCCCGCCGTTCGCGGGAGCAGGCCCATTGCCAGAGGATGTGAAGAATCGGTCTCCACACGAACAAGTGACCCGGGCACGAAGAGGGTCTTCGAGGCTTTCGCAACGTCGGTCACGGGAAGGCTGAAACTCTGGATGACCAGCCCGCAGGATTGATCCAGGCACACGAGCGTGCCGCCCGCCTCGACGAAGGCCCTGAGAGCCGCCATCCCGCGCTCGCCCAACCCGCCTGCGTATGGCGCCGGCATCACTTCCGCAGTGTGGCCGTTGAGCAGTCGGTCGGGTTGGCCGCTCGGAAGCACGATGGCGTCGAAATGCGCACGAAGGTTTCCGGCTTGTACGTCGGCGTCGACCAGGCTCGCGAACTTGAATTCGTACTGCTCCAGCAGCCAACGCGTCCACCCCTCGTCCGTGTTCTCCACGTATGGCTTGTAGAGCGCGATGCGCGATGGCCCGACGGCACGCGCAGAGGCCGGCACGCGCCCTCGAACACCGTCAACACGCAAACCAAGATCTGTCGCGATCTTCGCGGCAATGGTTTCGGCATCCCGTGAATAGGGCACGACCAGGGAACCGGCCGCATATTGGAAGCCGCCTGCGTCGAGGGGCGACGTCGTGAACGCCGGCTTCAATCCTGCTGCCGCCAGCCGATTCGCGGCGATAGCGCCTGCAGCACCGCGGGCATCCACGACATAGAAGCCCGGCCGGCGCTCGCCCCAGACCGAGGCCGGCGCGACGGCGGCCTCCGTGAGCCTCTGCATCGAAGGCGGCTCGAACGACCGCTCGACCGTGACTACCGCCACGCCCATTTGTTCGGGAAGCGTCCAGCCTGCCGCATCGTACGGTCGCGCATCGTCGGGCTGCGGCGCTCCGGCAGGAACCGCACGCCTGGGATATGCCTGCCGTTCCAGCAGCGTCTTCACGTAGGCGCGATACGGCTGCGACATGAGGATGACGCTTGTGCCTGCAGGATACGGCTCGCCATCCGCCCTGAACGGTTCGATGGCCTTGTAGATCTCCACCCCGCCGCGGAGCAGAAGCTCCTCGAGCCGTGCAGCTGCATACGCGTCGTGCTGCTCAGGGGAAATCACATAGGCGAACGGGCCGCCGCGCCGACCGGCTTCCACCGCGCGGCGGCCCATGTCGAAGTAGTTCTGGACGATGGGCTCGCGGAACGCGGCGACGCCGTAGAGCAGACCGTCGACGGCGCTCAGGTTGTAGTCGACGATGTTCCTGAGCGTCCAGGAACCGCCAGGCCACGGATCGGGGAAGTTGGTCTGGGCGCGGTACTCGGGCAGGCCCCGGCCCGGTCCGCGGAGGTCCGTCGCGTTAATGACGACGGGGGTCGCGATCTTCACGCCGGCCGCCTCCGTCAGGAGGCACACCGTGTTGTGTCCGAGCGGCGCCGAGTCTTCGTACCCTGGCCAGTAGTAGTCGAACATCGCGTTCGACACCACGCCTGAACGGCCGTCGCGCTGGAGTTCCATGGCCATCGCACTTCCGAGGAGTGCGGCGCTACGCCAGATGAGCGGATCGTAGTTCCGATCGACCGGCTCCGCGTTCGGCGGCACGAAGTACCGGGGTCCGTTGGCCCCCATCTCGTGCATCGTAAGGAACACGTGAGGGTGCCATTGTGTGTAGAAGAACCGCGAGAGGTTGCGGCTCTCGGCGAGGTTCATCATGAAGCCGTCACGGTTCAGATCGTGCCCGCCGTACTTGTGGTACAGCCACGGCATGGGCCCGCCCTCGAACGGCGTGTCCAGCTGACGCCGGTACCAGTCGGTCACCAACCGGTGCCCGTCCGGGTTCAGCATAGGAATAATGATGACCACCGCCTGCTCCAGGACGTTCAGCACGGCGGGGTCCGAGGAGGTGGCCAAAGTGTGCAGCGCCTCGTTCAGCGCCTGCGTGCCGCCAACCTCCGACGCATGAATGCCCGCACCGATGGCGACGATGGCCTTGTGGCTGGAGGCGATCTTCCTCGCTTCTTCAGGTGGGATCGTTCGCGGGTCCGAGAGGCGCTGGTTGGCCGCGCGGATGCTCTCCAGTGACTTGATGTTCGCTGCTGAGCTGACGATTGCCGCCAGCGTCCGGTTGCCGTCGGTGGTGCGCCCGAGATCAACGAGCTCGACGCGGTCCGACTGCGCTGCAACCGCCTCGAAGTACTTTTCGATGGCGTCGGCCGCAGCCAGCTGGCGATCGGCGCCCATGCGGAAGCCGAAGTGAGCGTCGGGAGTCGGAACCTGAGCCGCAGCCGGCGAGGAGATCAGAACCAGCGACGCCACGCCGATCGGGACGGAGTAGACGAGCTGGACGACGGCGCGAAGCGCGGCGAGCACTGCCGCGGATCATAGCAGACGGTCGATCAGGGCTTGATGGGCTCGTCTCCTTCGATCTCTTCGAGCTTGGCCAGCAGCGCGGCGAAGCCGCACTGGTCGGGATCGAAAAATCCCCACTCGTCCTGCTTGGGCGGTAGCGGTCGCTTTCTCTTGCGCACCGGTTTTGCCGGCGGAGCAGGAACCGGCGGCTGGGGCTTCTTCGTCTTCGCGACCCGTACCGCATCGTCAGCCGTCGCCGACGGAATGCCTTTCGATCGCGCTGAGGGCGACGTCGCCGTGCCGTTCTGCTCCGGCGCCGCGCCGGTCGGCGCGTCCGCGCGATGCTCGGCGCGCAACTCCTGGATGTCGCGCCTGATTGCACTCAAGATCTCGAGCCACTGCGCCGCGGGTGGTGCAGCGGTTGGCGCGGGTGCGCCCGGCGAAGGCGCCGGGGCGGCAGTGCGAGTCTCGGGCGCAGGGCTCGGTGGAACGGCCAATGTTAAGGGCCTGGAAGTCGCGGCCGGTTTGGCCGCTGACTCGATGCGCGCGCCCGTCCTTGGCGGGGCCACGACCGGCGCTGCCGTTCTTGGCGCCGGCGCTGCGGGTGCGGCCATCTTTGCCGTTGAAGGGGGCGGGGCCGTCTTCGTGGTCTCCGCGATTGGAGCGGCCGGTTTCGCAGCCGGCGTGAGGGGTGCCGCCGGCGCTGCTGTTTTCGGCGCGGGAACGATTGGTGTCGCGGCCTTCACGGCAGACTGAATACGAGCGGCCGGCTTGGCTGCCGGTTCCACTCTCGCAGTCGCCTTGACCACCTGCTCCACCTGTGGAGCTGGCTTTGCCGCAGGCGGTGCCGGCGTCGTCTTTACGGAACGTTCAGGACGCAGCAGCGAGGGCCTCGGCTGAGGCTTTGGCGGTTCCGGATCCGTGATGGTGTAGAGCCCGGTCTCATCCGGCTCGACTTCCGCCAGCAGGTCGACGCACTCGATGCCTTCGAGGGGTGGCCAGCTGTATCGCAGCCTCATCGTGAGCGCTGCCCAGTCTTCGCGGCCTGCGGACTTCGGCGCGGGCTGGGGCTCGACCGTGACGGGCCGGGCGGGTGTCACAGGCGCGCTCTCCGAGCGCTTGCGGATTCGGATCGGGCCGCAGACGGCTCGAAGGCGGCCATGAAATCGGCCAGCACTTCGTAGTTGGGGTCGCCCGGCTTGGCGATCTCCCAGTCGACGCCCGCGGGCAGCCCTTCGAGCTTCGGCCAGGCGTAGCGTGTGCCCAACCAGAATGGCTGGTCTGCTTTCGCCGGCTGTTCCGCGGGAGCTGCCTTCGCGATCGGTTCGGTGGCGGGCGCTTCAACACGCACAGGGGCCACGGACCGCACGGGCTTCGCGAAGGTGGACACGACACCTTCGAGCTCCTCGACAAACGCGTTCAGGTCGATCGGTTCGGCCGTGATCTCGAGGCTGTCGCTGGTTTCGATCGTGATCTCGTCCCACTCGTCGTCGCCTGCAGCCGCGATCTCGAGCGGTACCTCCGTGGCCGGGCTCAGGACCTCGGGTGGCGGCGCCGCAAACTGGAAGGGCGCCTCGGCGGCCTCAAAGATGGGTTCGGGCGCGGTCTTCGGGCGGTTTCCGCCCGGCACGGCAAGCCCCTCGATCGAGAACGGGTCCTTGAGGATCCGTTCCTGCGGGACCGGGTCCGGCAGCGGTTCGGAAAAAGTCGGTTCAACCTGGGCGAAGACCGGTTCCGCCTGGGCGAACACCGATTCAACCGGGACGAAGGGTGGTTCTACCCCGACGAAGGCCGATTCAACCTTGGCGAAGGCCGATTCAACAACGTCAGGCGCTCGCGGCGCTTTAGCCGGCTCGAACGTCGAGATTCGGCCGAAGACCGATCCCGCCACGGCCTCGACTGGCGAGTCGTCCGGCTCTGGCGGGGCAGCGCGCTTTTCAGGACGAACCGCCGCCGGCCGCGCACTGGCGGCGATCGGCAACTCGTCGTCGTCTTCGTCCTCGTCGAGCGCGCGCTCCGCCGCGGCGCGATCGAGGTACTCCGTGATCTGCTCGGCGAAGGTTTCGGGATCGCAGCCCTCGGTGCCTGTCGTCTTCTTCGGCTTCTTGAGCCTGGTGAGCAGGCCGCCTTTTGAGCGTCGGCCGATCGGGCCGAGCACGGGGATCACGAGCGTCGGCACGCGGTGCCCTTCGGCGTCGAGGGCGCGCAGGTGCGTGTCGAGTGCGCTCTCGTCCTTCGGCGACAAGAGAAGCGAGGTCAGGATCAGATCGGGAACGCGCCCGTCGAGCTGATGCAGGCCATGCGCGGTGGAATCCGCGACGAGCATCTCCGCGTTCAGCGAACCGCGCGCCAGCGCCCGCACGGCCGAAGCCTGCTTCTTGTCTGGCTCTATGGCGAGAATCAGCGCCATTGAACGTCAGGACCTGAACATGATCACGACGAGCACGACGGCCAGCACGGCGAAGAGCACGAGCACCGCGTTGTCGAGGCTGTAGTCCTTGAGGACTTCGGCGGCGCCGTGGATCAGGTCCTGCGCCTTCGCGTTGATGCCGACGAGTTCGGCCGTCGGTTGACCGTCGGCGATCGACTGCGCATGGCGCCGGAGCTGGGGGCTGAGGGCCAGAAGGCCGCCGACAAGTGTTGCGGCGCCGCCAAACGACGCCATCCGTCCGATGTGTGCACGTTGCATGGTGAGCCCTCTGATCTTCTTCTTAGTCGCAAGGGGCGTTCCGCGAGGCGCGCTCGTGTTCAAAGGCGCCGCAACAAGCGCAACGTCTTCCACTTAGGCCACATCGGCAGTGCATCCGCGTGACGGCTGTTCCGATCCGTCACAGATTCCCAGCCACGGTTTTTGATCGCGCGCTTACGAATGTGCCGTTTGTACGGCCCGCCGCGAGGGCTGCCGCCCGGCCTTCCAGGCCGGTCGAGCTGGCGCTAAGTGGGCGTCCCCACACTACTTGGGGCGGCTCCCGCGGGGTGCCTGCGGCTGCGTGGTACGGCCGTTGCCCTTGTCTCTGTTCGTCGCGTGGTCACGCAGGTTCGCGTGACCGCATTTCGCACACACGAGTTTTGCGCGTCGGGAGAGGACGCGCGGAGGACACACACATGAAGTTCATCAATCGCCTGCGTTCGATGGTTTCCGATGAATCCGGTCAGGACTTGCTCGAGTACGCGCTCCTGACGGCGCTGATCGCCCTCGTGGCGGCCGGTGCGATTCAGCTGGCGGGCGTCGAGGTCAACACGATCTTCGGGGCGATCACCACGGCGCTCCAGGGCGCAGCGTAAGCACGCGAGTGTGGCGGCCTGGAACAGGACTTCCGTCCGATTCCAGGCCGCTTCGTTCTGAGGAGATCACGGTTATGGGACGCGCTATCGCAGCGATGGGCCGCCTGGTTCGACAGGAAAAGGGCCAGGACCTGATCGAGTACGGGCTGCTGATGATGCTGATCGCGGTCGGGGCTGTCGTGGGCATCACCTCGCTGGGTGACGCCATCCACAACCTCTTCTGGGTACCCATTGCCAACGCTTTCTGAGACCGCCGTGGTCGTCACCGTCGCCGGGGGGGCCGGGGCGAGCACGATCCTGGATCTGCGCACCAGGCGCATTCCGAACTGGCTCACGCTGAGCCTGACGGCTTGCGGTCTCACGCTGGCGGCGTTGCAGGTGAGCGGCCTTTCGCTGATGGGGGCGCTCGCGGGTTTCGGGCTCGGGCTGGTGCTGATGCTGCCCGGCCATGTCGTAGGCGCCACGGGCGCGGGCGACGTCAAGCTTTTCGCGGCGATGGGGACGGTTCTCGGGCCGTCGGGGATCGCCGTCGCGTTCTTCTACACGACCATCGTGGGCGGAGTGCTGGCCCTGGTAGTCGCCGTCAACCGCCGCCGGCTGCGGGACACCGTGGAACGGACGGCGGCATTCGTCAGCACGGGCGGCGCGAACGTGGGCGAGATCGAAGGCGGCGCCGCCGACAACCGCTTTGCCTACGCCCCGGCGATCGCGCTGGGCACGCTGGCAGTGGCGCTCGGGCTGTGATCATGACTGATTTGTCAACCTCGGCTTCGGGCTCGGCATCGGGCAGACATTTGAGGGACCTATGGCTCGCATGAGAGTGTTTCTGGTTCTTGCCCTGGCGCTGACCGCCGGCGGCGTGCTGGCGTTCGGCACGTACAGGATAGTGGGCCAAGGGGCGCCGGCTGAGACCGTCACCATGCCGACCAAGTCGGTGGTCGTTGCGGCCAACGACATGAGCATGGGCGACGAGATCGAGAAGAGCGACGTCCGCATCATCGAGTGGCCGGCCAACGCCGTCCCGCAGAACGCGATCTCCGATCCGAACGAGGTGGTCGGTCGCGGCCTGCTGATGCCGGTGATCCAGAACGAGCCCTTCCTGCCGATGAAGCTCGCGTCGAAGGAGGGCGGGCACGGGTCTGCCGCTGCGATTCCGCCAGGGCTGCGCGCCGTGTCGGTGCGCGTCAACGAGGTGATCGGCGTCGCCGGTTACGTCGTGCCCGGAACGCGCGTCGACGTGCTCGCCACGGTGAGCCCCACGCAGAACCAGAAGGACATGACCTCGAAGGTCATCCTCACCGACGTCCAGGTGCTGGCCGCCGGCACCAAGATCGAGCAGGACGTCGAAAGCAAGGAGCCCATCCCGGTCAACGTGGTCACGCTGCTCGTCAACCCCGAGGAGGCCGAGCGCCTGACGCTGGCGGCGAGCGAAGGCAAGATTCAGCTCGCGCTGCGCAACCCGCTCGACAAGGGCACCCCGACGACGCGCGGCGTCAAGCCGGCGGGCCTGCTCGGCAACCCGCCTCCCATCCGGTCGGTGAGCACCCGCACTGCGCAGGGCAGCTCAGTAGCACAGGCGGCTGCGGCGCCGGCGGCGCCGACCGTCGAGATCATTCGCGGCGACAAGCGCGCGCACGAAGTCGTGCGCGGGCAGGAGTAGATCAATGACGAGTCGAAAACTGGGCCTGGTGCTCGCGCTGGCCGTTGCCGGCCACCGGACGATCGTGTGGGCGCAGGGTCCCACCGCTCTGCCGGCCACCGCTGTCGCCGCGTCGGCCGCAGCTGCCGAATCCGCCGGCGACGTCCGGCTGCTCGTGGGCCGCTCCACCGTCGTGGACATCGGCAGCGCCGATCTCGCGCGTGTCGCTGACCGACGCGGACGTCGCCGATGCGCTCGTCACCTCGCCGAGCCAGCTCCTCATCAACGGCAAGATGCCCGGCACGATCTCGATGTTCGTGTGGGACCGGGGCGGCGCGCTCAAGCGCTACGAGGTCGTCGTGCAGCGCGACCTGGCGCGGCTCTCCGAGCAGATGAAGACGCTCTTCCCGAGCGAGAAGATCGACGTCGCGAGCAACGGCAAGAACGTCGTCCTGTCGGGGAGGGTCTCGAGCAAGGACATGATCGAGAAGGCGGTCAACGTCGCCGCCGGCTACGTGGACAAGCGTGACGAGGTCGTGACGCTGCTCACGCTGCAGGCGGGCGCGCCCAGCAACCAGGTGCTGCTGCGCGTGCGCTTCGCCGAGGTCAGCCGGAACGCGATGACCGAGCTCGGCGGCGTCGTTCTTCGCCAATGGCTACAAGAATGGCCGCTGGTTCGGCCGGAAGCACCACCAGCAGTTCTCCGGCTCCGCAGTGGGACCAGGACGGCAAGCTCGTATTCAGCGACTTCCTGAACCTGTTCTTCATGGACGCCACGAACGGCCTCGGCGGCGTGATCAAGGCGCTGCAGAGCAAGGGCCTGTTCCAGAGCCTGGCCGAGCCGAACCTCGTGGCCGAGAGCGGCAAGGAAGCCAGCTTCCTCGCCGGCGGCGAGTTCCCCATCCCCGTCGTCCAGGGCTCGGGCGCACGATGGCCATCAGCGTCATGTTCAAGGAATACGGCGTCCGACTGAACTTCACGCCGACCGTGAACGGCGACCGCGTTCACCTCAAGGTGAGGCCGGAAGTCAGCGCGCTCGACTTCGGCAACGGCGTCGTCATTAACGGCTTCCGGATCCCGGCGCTGAGCACCCGGCGGACCGAGACCGAGATCGAGCTGGAGAACGGCCAGTCGTTCGCCATCTCGGGCCTCATCAACAACACGATGAGCAGCACGATGCAGAAGATCCCGGGCATCGGCGACATCCCGATTCTCGGCCTGCTCTTCAAGAGCAAGGCGGCGCAGAAGGATCAGACCGAGCTCGTCGTGATGATCACGCCGGAGATTCTGCCGAACAACTCGCGCGGCGTCACGCCGAACCTGCCCAAGCTGCAGGAGCCGTATCTGCCGCCGCTCACCGATCCCAAGAAGCCCGTCGGTGCCGCCTCCGCCCGCGTTCGGCGCCGTCACGACCCCGGCGCCGGCGGTGGCCGCTGTGCCCGCAGCTCCCGGCGTGCCTGTCGGCGCCCGTGACCGCTGCTGCGGCCCCTTCGTCGGCCGCGCGTCGTCGCTCGGCACCGATGGTTCCGGCCGCAAGGCCGGCGGCGGCACAGGCGCCGCTGCTGGGCCCCGGTGAACCCGCGCGAACGCTGTTGCGCCGGTCGTGGTTGACCGCGACGCGGCGAAGAGGGCCGAAGAGCAGGCCAAGGCCGAAGAGCGCGCCCGCAAGCGCGAGGCCGAGCTCGCCGCGAAGGACAAGGAGTCGCAAGAGCGCCTCGCCAAGGAACAGGCCAAGAAGGATCAGGAGGCGGCGAAGAAGGCCGAGGAGACCGCCCGCCGCCAGGCCGAGATCGACCGCGAACGCCAGAAGTCCATCGAGGCGGCCGCCGCCAAGCTCCGGGCGGCCGAAGCGCAATACAACGCCGAGCTCGCCAAGACGGGCAAGGCGTCGCAGCAGCAGGAGCAGTAAGGGGATCACCCACGGACTGGACTCGGTAGCGGTCAGGAGCTCGGTATGGGGCAACTCGGAGCGCAAGGACTTTCTGAAGACCTGGACTTCAAGCGAAAGGTCGGGCGGTTGCTCCGCTCGGGACCTGTTCCCGTCAGCGTCATCGAAGACGCCTGCCGCGCGGGACCACATGCCCGAGCTCCTCATCGTCGACATCCGGGGCGACGCGTCGTCGGCGATGGGGGGCATCGAGCGCCTTCGCGCGGCGGCGCCCGCGTCCAGCATCTTCGCCGTCGCGCTCAGCGCGGATCCCGATCTGATTCTCCAGGCGATGCGCGCCGGCGCGAACGAGTTCTTCGTCTGGCCGCCGGCCGACGAGACGTTCCACGGCGCCATCCGCCGTACGGCGGCGCGGCGCGAGAGTCACTCAAGGCGCCAAGCCCGCGGCGACGACGCTCGTGTTCTTCGGCGCCAAGGGCGGGGCAGGCACGACAACGGTGGCGGTGAACACCGGCGTCGAGCTGGCCCGGCTGACCGGACGCAGCACGGTGATTCTCGATCTCAAGCCGGGCCTCGGCGAGGTCGCGCTCTTCCTGGGCGTGCGGCCCCGCTACAGCGTGCTCGACGCCATCGACAACCTGCACCGGCTCGATCGCGAGTTCCTGAAGGAGCTCGTCGTCAAGCACAAGTCAGGGCTCGAGATTCTCGCCGGATCGGATCACTTCGATCGTCCCGGCGCAGCGGACAACGGCGCGATCGAGGAGCTCTTCCGGCTGCTGACGCGGCAGTACGAGTATCTCGTCGTGGACGCCGGCAGCCAGATCAACTCGTGCACCGTAGCGGCGCTATACGGCGCCGACCGGATGTTCCTCGTGGCGAACCCCGACGTGCCGTCCATCCGCAACGCCCAGCGCCTGCTGGAGCGCGTGCGGGAGCTGGGCGCGTCCGGCGATCGCATCCGGCTCCTCCTGAACAGGGCCGCGGAGCCGTTTCCGATTCCGCTCAAGCAGATCGAGACCGCTCTTGGTCACCCCGTGCACCACACCTTCGCGAGCGACTACAAGACCGTGTCCACGGCGCTCAACTCGGGCGTGCCGCTTGCGCTCAGCGGTGATTCGGAGATCGCGGAGCAGTTCAAGCATTTCACCCGTCTCGTCGTGGAACCGTCGGCCACCGAGGCCCCCGCGGCACCTGCCGCGAAAAAGGGCCTGCTGAACCTCGATCGCATCGCGTCGATGTGGTGATCCCATGAGCTTCCCAGCAGCTTCAGCACCGCCCAATCGCCCTGGCGCACCCGGCCTGCCCGGCGCGCGTTCGATCGCTCCACGCGCGCAGTACGTCGAGCTCAAGGCCAACGATTCACAAGAAACTCCTGAACCGGCTGAACCTCGAGGCGCTGGCGCAGGCAGACCGGTCGCGCGCCGAGAGCGAGATTCGCACCCTGGTGGGTGAGCTTCTCGCCGAGGAAGGCACGCCGCTCAGCCTGGGCGAGCGCGACGTGCTGTTCGGGGAGCTGGTGGACGAGGTCTTCGGGCTCGGGCCCGCTCGAGCCGCTGCTTCGCGACCCGAGCATCAGCGACATCCTCGTCAATACCTACAAGCACGTGTTCGTGGAGCGAAGCGGCCAGCTCGAGAGGGTGGCGGCAACGTTCCAGGACGATCGCCATTTGCTGCGCGTCATCGATCGCATTGTGAGCGGCGTCGGCCGCCGGATCGACGACAGCTCGCCGATGGTGGATGCGCGCCTGGCCGACGGGTCGCGCGTCAACGCCATCGTGCCACCGCTGGCGGTGGATGGTCCGCTGCTCTCGATCCGCCGTTTCCCCGCCGAGCGGCTGAAAGCCGACGACCTCGTCACGCTCCGCGCGATGACGCGGCCGATGCTGGATTTCCTCTCGCACTGCGTGCGCGCACGGATGAACGCGCTCATCAGCGGCGGCACCGGCGCCGGAAAGACCACGCTCCTCAACGTGCTCTCGAGCTTCATCGGCGAGCGCGAACGCATCGTGACCATCGAGGACGCGGCCGAGTTGCAGCTCCATCAGGAGCACGTGGCGCGGCTCGAGACGCGTCCGCCCAACGTCGAAGGCAAGGGCGCCGTCCGCCAGCGCCAGCTGGTCATCAACGCCCTCCGTATGCGGCCCGATCGCATCGTCGTCGGCGAGGTCCGAGGCGAAGAAGCGCTGGACATGCTCCAGGCGATGAACACGGGCCACGACGGCTCGCTGACAACGGTGCACGCCAACACGCCGCGTGACGCGCTGTCCCGTATCGAAACCATGATCGCGATGGGCGCGACGAACCTGCCCGAGCGGGCCATGCGCCAGCAGATCGCCTCGGCGATCCAGCTCGTCGTGCAGCAGACGCGCTTGAGCGACGGGTCCAGAAAGATCACCAGCATCTCCGAAGTGACGGGCATGGAAGGCGACATCATCACCATGCAGGAGATCTTCCTCTTCGAGAAGATGGGCGTCACGCAGGACGGCAAGGTGATCGGTCGCTTCCGCGCGACCGGCGTCAGGCCGAAGATGTGCGAGCGCCTCAAGGCGTCGGGCATCCACCTGCCTGGCGACATGTTCGAAGGCGTAACCGAGGTCCGCTGATGCTCCTAGCCATTCTGATGTTCCTGATCGGCGCCGGCACGGTGCTCGGCGCCTACGCCGCGCGTCACCAAGCTGCCGGCGGTCCTCGCTCAGCGGAAGCTCGACCGCCGCCTCAGCGAAGTCACGATGGGCATCGGCGGTCCCGGCGAGGCCGAGTCCGACGAGACCGTCGTCAAGAAGCACAAGTCCGGGCCGCTGCCCGCGCTCGACAAGCTGGTCGAGCGCACCAACGCGGGCGGCCGGCTTCAGCGTCTGATCGAGCAGTCCGGCGTCAAGACCACGCCGGGCGCCGTCGTGCTCATCGCGCTGGTCATGGCACTCGCGGCCGGAGTCATCGCCGGGGCTGGTGACGCAGATGTGGTTCCTGGCGCCTGTGGCCGCGGGCGCGGCCGCCGTGCTGCCCTTCCTGTTCCTGACGCATAAGCGGACGCGGCGGATGCACGCGTTCGAAGAGATGTTCCCGGAGGGTCTGGACCTGATGTCCAGAGCGCTCAAGGCCGGCCATGCGTTTCAGACGGCCATGGGCATGGTCGCCGACGAGATGAAGGAGCCCGTGGGCCCGGAGTTCCGGAAGACATTCGATCAGCAGAATTACGGGCTGCCGCTGCGCGACGCCCTTCTCCAGATGTCCGAGCGTGTCCCGCTGCTCGACGTCCGGTTCTTCGTCACGGCGGTGCTCATCCAGCGCGAGACCGGCGGCAACCTCGCAGAGATCCTCGAGAACCTGGCGCACGTGGTGCGCGAGCGGTTCAAGATCCTGCGCCAGGTGCGCGTGCACACGGCGCACGGCCGCTTCACCGCATGGGTGCTCCTGGCGCTGCCGGCTTTCCTGGCGCTGGCCCTCATGTATCTCAACCCGGACCACATGAAGCTCCTCTTCACCGAGCCCATGGGCCGGATGATGCTGGGCCTGACGGTCGTGCTGCAGACGACCGGCTATTTCTGGATCCGCAAAGTGATCAAGATCGAGGTGTGATGTGGTAATCCTCCTGCCGATCCTGGCATTCGTCTTCGGCTCGCTCCTCGTGGCGGCCGCCGCCATGGCCTTCGCACCCGAGCGGGTGTCGGCCATCGAGCGGCGCCTGGGCGAAGTGACCGGGGCGCCCGTCAAGATCGACGAGTCGGAGAGCGGCGGCTATAGCAAGGCCATGGTCGACGGGTTCCGCCGCCTGGGCGCCGTTGCGCCACGGCAGCAGTCCGAGGCCGGGAAGCTGCAGCAGCGCCTGACGGCGGCCGGATACCGGAGCAACGAAGCCCTGGTCATCTTCTACGGCATCCGGCTGGGCGTGGCGTTCCTCGCGTTCCTGCTGCTGTCCACGCCGATCATCGTGCAGCCGAACATCCTGATGGCCCTCGGGGGCGCGCTGCCTCGGCTACGTCATGCCGGCGATGGTGCTCGCCCGGATGGCCAAAGCCCGGCAGCATCGCATTCGCCTCGGCCTGCCCGACGTGCTCGACCTGCTGGTCGTGAGCGTGGAAGCCGGCCTTGGCCTGGATCAGGCCATCCAGCGCGTCGGCCAGGAGCTGCAGTTCGCTCATCCGGACCTCTGCGATGAGCTGCGCCTCATCAACCTCGAGCTCCGCGCCGGCAAGGCGCGCGCGCGATGCGCTGCACAACCTCGGCGAGCGCACCGGCGTCGAGGACGTGGTTTCGCTCGTCGCCATGCTCGTCCAGACCGACAAGTTCGGCACGAGCGTCGCCCACTCGCTGCGCGTGCACTCCGAGACGCTTCGCACGAAGCGCCGGCAGCGCGCCGAAGAAGCCGCGGCCAAGACAGGCGTCAAGATGGTGTTCCCGCTGGTCTGCTGCATCTTCCCGGCGATCTGGGTGGTGAGCATCGGCCCGGCCGCAATCAAATTCATCCAGGTCATCGGCCCGATGACCCCCTAACGGTGCGCGATGCTGACCACAGCCGCTGACAGGACGACGTCCGAGACCGAGCGCACCACCCCGGCGCCGCGGGCGCCGCAGACGATCGCGGAAACGGGGATCAGCGCCGGACCAGCTGCATCAGCTGTTCCTCAAGTCGCTCTACACAGGCGAGGCGACCGGCATTCAGGTGGCCGATCGGATGTGCCTGCTCTTCGCCGTGCTCGAGCCGCTCGTCGAAGCGGCCCGCGCCGAGCGGTTGATCGAAGTGCGCGGCGCCTCCGGCTCCGGGTCAGCCGGCTACCGCTACGCGCTGACCGACCTGGGCCGCGACCGCGCCCGGCAGTACCTGGAGGCCAACCAGTACTCGGGCCCGACGCCGGTGTCGCTCGACGCCTACGTTCAGCAGACGAAGACCGTGGCAGCGGCTCGCGGGTTCATCGACCGCGAGCGCTTGAGGGGCGGCTTCAAGCACCTCATCGTGGATGACGACATCCTGGAGCAGGTCGGGCCGGCGTTGAACGCCGGCAAGGCGCTGTTCCTTTACGGGCCTCCCGGCAACGGGAAGACGGTGATCGCGGACGGCATGGGCCGCGCGCTCGGCGGCGACCTCTACGTGCCGCACGCCATCGACATCGACGGCCACACGATGACGTTCTTCGATCCGGTGAACCACGAGCCTCTCGAGAGTGACGAGGGCAACGGGAGCATCGTGTCGACGTCGGCCCGCGATCGCCGGTGGGTGCGGATCAAGCGCCCCGTCGTGATGGTGGGCGGCGAGCTGACGCTCGACATGCTCGACCTGAACTACAACCCGATCTCGAAGTTCCACGAGGCGCCGATTCACCTCAAGGCGAACGGCGGCGTGTTCCTCGTTGACGACTTCGGCCGTCAACGGATCCGGCCGCAGGAGCTGCTGAACCGCTGGATCGTGCCCCTCGAGAGCCGCGTGGACTTCCTGACGCTCAACACCGGACGGAAGTTCCAGACGCCCTTCGACGTGCTGATCGTGTTTGCGACCAACCTCGACCCCCTGTCGCTCGCCGACGAGGCGTTCCTCCGCCGCATCCCCTACAAGGTGCCGATCGAGGATCCAAGCGTCGAGCAGTTCACCCGCATCTTCGAGCTGGTGTGCAGCAAGCGGAACCTGCGGTTCCATCAGGTCATGGTGGCCTACCTGCAGCGTCGTCACTATGCGCCTTACGGCCGGCCGATGCGCTCGTGCCACCCGCGCGACCTGTGGACCAGGTGACGGCGCTCTGCCGGTACCGCGGTGAGGAGCCGATCATCACGCGCGACCTGCTCGATGCAGCGTGCCGCGCGTATTTCGTCAACGAAGAGCCTACGCGGAAGGAACCCGTTTCCCCGGCTCCCGTCGCCCCGTCGACGGAAAAGGGCAAGATTCGCAGCCGGCTGGAGATCCACTGACGTGCGGCCCATCAATCGCGAACTGGTCTCGGATCTGCTCTCCCGCGTGCTCGTGGGAGTGCTGTTCCTGTTCCTGTCGATCAACATGCTCCGGGAGTTCGTGCAGACGGGGCACCTGACGGGGCTGCTGCTGCTCGTGAGCGAGGCGCTGGTGGTCGTGCTCACCGTGATGCGCCGCCGGGCCACGGCCGTGGATCGCACGGCGGCCGCTGCGCTGGTGACGACGATCTCGGTTGCCGGCCCTCCGCTGGTCAGAGCCTCCGAGGCGGTGGCTTTCCTGCCGGACGCTGCGACGGCCGTGATTTCGTTTGCAGGTCTCTGCCTCGTGATCGCCGGAAAGATCGTGCTGGGCCGCAGCTTCGGTCTGGTGCCGGCCAATCGCGGCATCGTGGCATCCGGGCCCTACCTGCTGGTCCGCCACCCGATCTATTCGGGCTACCTGATTACCCACGTCGCGTTTCTACTGGCACACCCGAGCGCCTGGAACATTGTCGTGCTGGTTGTTGCGGACACGGCGCTGATCGTGAGGGCGCTGTTCGAGGAACGCATTCTCGGGCGTGACGAGCGGTACCGCGAGGTACTGCAGCCGCGTAGGCTGGCACCTGGTGCCCGGAGTGTTCTAGGTGGCGACGTTTCTCGACGCCGTCAAGGGCATCGAGGCGCCGTCGCTGGTGCACGCCCATACGGGCCAGATCATCGCCAGCTCGGTGGAGATTGCCGACAGCCGCGCCACACGGCGCCGCGGGTTGCTCGGCCGCGACGGTCTGCCTGCAGGCACGGCCCTCATCATCACGCTCTGCAAGGGCGTCCATACGTTCGCGATGCGTTTCACCATCGACGTCGTCTTCGTGGACGGCTCCGGCACGATCAGGAAAATCGTGCGAAACATGGGGCCCCGCCGGATGGCGTTCTCGCCGATGGCCTCGATGGCCATCGAGTGCGAGAGCGGGGCGCTGCCGATAGACACGCTGTCGGTGGGCGATCGCCTCTACCTGGCGCCGGTCTCGTCAGGCGCTCCAGCCAGTGAGGCGCACGAGCGTGGCACCCAGGTGCGAGGCGGGATCGTCGCAGAATTCCAGCACTAAGGGGTGCCGCTCGAGCGCGGCCTGAACCTGGCCCCGCTGCACGCCGCGTCCCCGCCCGTGCACGACCCTCACCTCGACAAACCCCTTCCGGGCAGCCTCGTTGATGTACTCCTCGACCACCGAGACGATGTCGGCGGGCGCGAAGGCGTGAAGATCGAGCTCTCTCTCGATCGGCACTTCGTGCATTGCTAAATGCGAACTGCTAAATGCGAATCTTAGATTTGCGATTTACGATGTGCGATTTGCGCTGTATGTGGCAGTGACCACCGTCTTGATCCCGCCGCGCACGGAGAAGTCGCCGACGACGGTCATGCGGCGCGGGGAGAGGAGCGCGACCAGGTCGTCGAGGATCTGGTTCGTCACGTGCTCGTAGTAGATGCCGCGATTCCTGAATTCCACCATGTAGTACTTGAGCGACTTCAGCTCGACACACAGTGCGTCCGGCGTGTAAGTGATGCGGATCTCGCCGAAATCCGGGAGTCCGGTCATCGGGCACACCGAGGTGAATTCCGGGCAGCTGATGGCGATCTCGAAGTCGCGCTCCGGCCTCGGGTTGGGGAACGTTTGAAGGGTCGAGCTTGACATACGTCGAAAATTCTAGCATTCAGGCCGAAAACAGACGATTTTGTGCCTTCCGCGAGGTTTGACACTGGCCGGCAGGGGCGCTAGGATACGACGTTTTTCTGAGGAAAACTGCGATCGCCGCCGCGCCGCGCGATCGTGGTCACCGTTCCACGCGCGAACGTGACGAGGGGGACACCGATGGCTGACGCCCGACGCATGGGCAAATCCGAGCTCTTTTCCCACTTCGCCGAACGCTTCGAGGTCAAGCGGACGCAAGCCCGCGAGTTCTTCGACGAGCTGACGGTGCTGGCCGAAAGGGAGCTCAAGCGCTCGGGCGAGTTCGTGCTGCCCGGGATGGTAAAGCTGGTCGTTCAGAAGCGGAAGGCCCGCATGGGCCGGAACCCAGCCACGGGCGAAGCGATCAAGATTCCCGCGAAGACGGTCGTCAAGGCGCGCATCGCCAAGCAGCTCAAGGACACCGTTCTCCCCAAGAAGTAGCGTTCGAGAGGTCTCCCCCAGGGAAAAAGGGGTCGGGCGGAATCCGACCCGGCCCCTTTTCCTTTCAGCTCGCCGCTGCCTGCGCTGACTGATTCCCCGTGGCGGGGAAGCGCAGCGTGAACGCGGTGCCCTTGCCCACCTCGCTCTCCACCGTGATGGTGCCGTTCAACTGCTCCACGATCCGCTTGGAGATCGCCAGGCCGAGACCGAGGCCGCGGCGTTTGGTCGTGACGAAATCCTCGAAAATCGCCGCCAGTCGATCCGGCGGGATCCCTGAGCCCGTGTCCGCGATGGTGATCTCGGCAAACGTTCCGGCGCGGGCCGTGGTCACGAGGATCTGCCCACCGGGCTGCGTGGCCTGGATGCCATTGGTAATCAGGTTCCGGAAGACGCGTCCGAGCGCGAACTTGTCGCCCTCGATCGTCATCTCCTGCTCGGCGTAACGGGCCTCGACGGCGACGCCGTTGCGGTCGCCTTCGAACTTCATCGCGTCCACGATCTCGGCCAGGGCGGCGTTGATCTCCATGGGGAAGCGCTCGATCGGCTTCGGCTTCACGATGTTCCGCAGGTCGTCCATGAAGCGCCTGAGCGACTGCAGTTCGCGTTCGATGGTGCGGTGGAACGTCTGTCGCGACTCCTGATCGATGTCGTCGCGAAGCAGCAGCCGCGTGCTGTTGCCGATGTTCTGAATGGGATGCGACAGGTCGTGGACGAGGCCGGCGGCCACACGCCCGAATGTCGCCTGCCGCTCCTGCTTCTTGACGTCTTCCTGCAGCTGAATGAGCCGGTCGGCCATGGTGTTGAAGGCCTGGCCCAGATCGCTGAACTCGTCGCCCGTGTCGATGTGCACCCGGGTCTCGAGATCGCCGGAGGCCACACCGTGTGTGGCGCGCTGGAGCTGAAAGATCGGCGCGATGAACCGTCGTCCGAAGAACAGGCCGACGCCGAGCATGACGAGCAGGCCGGCGCCGATGGCCACGAGCAGCTGGCGCTGCAGCCGGGTGGCGGCGGCAAACGCTTCCGATGTCGGCTGCTCCACGATGAGCGTCCAGTTGAGCAGGGGCACCGGCGCTTCGACCGCCAGCATCTGCCGGCCGTTGTCGACGTACTGCCGTGCCTCGGTGCCTGAAGCGGGTGTGGCCCGGGCCTCGACCTTGACGGATTGAGCGACCAGAGTCTTCCTGTCCGGGTTGCCGTGCGCGAGCAGCGTGCCGTCGGGCGCGACGAGCAGGGCGTAGCCTTCCTGGCCAATGCGGATCTCGTCCACCATCCGCCACATCTCTTCGAGGCTGATCTCACCGACCAGCCATCCGGCAGGCCGTCCGAGGCGCTTCAACTCCACCGCGAACACGCTCGTCGGCAGCTGGTCGTCGTCCACGCGAATCCGGGACATCGACACGCCGTCGAAGGTGACGGCCGGATCCTTCGGGACGGTGATACGTGGCGGGCCGACGCGGCTGGTCGTAACCACGGCGCCGGTCTCGTCGAAGAGGGTGACCTCGCGGAACTCGCGGAACTGGAGCACGTAGTTCCGGAGAATCCGCTCCTTCTGCCAGGGTTCGAGGCCGGTGTCCTGCAGATCAGCGCCGAGCGCCTTCAGGATCTCGGCATGCCCGGAAATGTAACGGCGAATTTCCTCTGCGGCACGAACCGCCACGTTGAGGTTGCCGGCGCCGACGGTGTCGCGTGTGCCCTGCTGGAGCGACAGGATCGAGACGACACCGTACAGGACCAGGGGGAGAACGGCGGCCGCCGCGAGGATGAGCGCGAAACGTGTGGCGATGTGCCGAATGCGAATCGCCATTCCGGCGGGCTCAGTTCACAGCCTTCGCTGCGAGGGCTGGCTGGCCGACGGGCCGCCAGAGCCGAAGGGTGCTCAGTATGTCACGCCCGGGCTCGACCGGCACCTCGAAGCGTGTGCTGACGGCACGCGCGCGCTCGCTCCACGCAAGGAAGATCGCCGGCGGGTCGTCCACGATCGCACGCTGGAACGCCGCCACCCCGGCTCGGTACGCCCCGTCGTCGGGTGCCCTGTTGATGGACTCGAGCGCCGCGTCCACGGCCGGGCTCGAGTAGCCGCCGTAGTTCAGCGGCCCGCGCGTGTGCCACCAGAGCGCGGGGCGCACCATCGTGGGTCCGTGCACGGCGTCGACGAGAATCGCGTCGAAGTCCCGCGACTCGAGACGGCTCTGGTATCATCGATCGAGACTTGCTCGAGGCGCACCGCCATGCCAGCGCTTTGAAGCTGTCGTTGGACCGCCAGCAGCCATCCGTTCATGCGACGGCTCGACCAGCAGGAATCGTGAAACGGCGATGCACCGGCGCCTTCCGGTGAGCCATCGCCAGGGTCGAACTGCAAAATGCGGAAGGGCCGGGTCGAAGGCCCAGTGAAGCGGCGAAATCGGGCCAGTCGCCGGCGCTGCCGCGACCCTCAAGGACCTCGTTGAGTGAGCGCAGTGCGATCGATCGCGCTGTTCAGTCGTCGCCTGAACACGCGACTGTTCAGAGGCGGCCTTCTGGCGTTCAGCAGCACCATGAATGTGTAGGGGCGCTGAAAGGCGAACACCTTGGTCGCGTTCGACGATTCGAGCGAGTCCAGAGCGTCGACGCCGGCTTCGTACAGCATGTCGACGTTGCCGCGCAACAGCTCAGCCCAGGCGGCGCGCACCGAAGGGTAGGAGTTGAGGACGATTCGATCGATAAGCGGCTTTCCGCCGTGATAACGCTCGTTCGCCCGGAGCTCGAGTTCGTCCGCGCGCTCGGTTGCCGCCTGGAACGGGCCAGTCCAGATCTGCGGCCCTCCTGGCGCGTGAATCGCGAACCCAAGGCTCTCAAGCAGGAAGTTCGATCGCCGCCGGAGGCGGAATTCGACCTCGGAAGGGGAAGCGACTCTGACTTCGAGGATGTCGGCTCGTGCGAGCTCCGAGATGTCCGGGAGCTGCTTCTCGATTAGGCCCTGGACCACAGTTGCGGTGAGCGGGCTTCCGTCGTGAAACACCACATCGCGGCGAAGGCGAATCGTTGCGGTGCCTCCGTCTGGCGACAGCGACCAATCCTCCGCGAGCCAGGGCGCAGGACGCCCATCCCTCGAGTAGGCAAACAGAGCTTCGGAAGAGAGATTGACGAGAGCCTGGCGAAGCCCGCCTTGGGATTCTGCCCGCGTGGCGAGCCCGAACCCGACTCTAAGGACACCGGAAGGCTGGGCTGGAGCTGCTAAAGGCGCACGGTCGGCACAGGCGGCTGAGGTGACGACGACGATGAGGACGAACAAGCCGGCCGAGCGAGCCACGCTGCATCAGCAGGGGCCCTGGCACGTCCCTCATCGTCGACGGGCGCTGGACGGCCGACTACTTCTTGGTCGCCGGGTAGTCGTCGACGAACGTCGGGCAGAACCCGCTGGGCTTGGCATTGGCGACGGCTTTCTTGATTACAGTGATCTTCATTGTACTCTCCTAATGAGTGCTGACCGTTTGACGAGCCAGCGATATAAGCGCCGAGTCGAAGCTGCGCTTGTGACATGTCGGCACGTTCATGTCCCCAAGCGTTGTGTGCGACGCCACCACACAGCCCCCCGCACACACGGGGATGTAGGCGCAGTCTCCGCATTCCTCCCAGGGCTCAGCCGGTCGAACGTCAGGCGCGCTGTCTTCGCGGCGCGCCTCGATCCGGCCGTCGATATGCCCGATGGACTTGCCCTTCTCACCCGTGAACCCGGGGCACGCGTAGAGCGAACCGTCCGGGCCGACGGTGTGTGCGTGTGCCATGTGGACGTGGCACGGGCCGTTGTGCACGCCGTCCGGCGTCGAGAAGCCGTGCCGGCGCGTCTCTTCGCGCAGGAACGACATCTGATCGTCGAGCGATGTGGCACGAATCGCAGGCCGACGCGCCGCCGTCGCCCACCGACGTCATGCAGGTCCCGCCGAGCGGCTTGAGCGGCGTGCCGTCCGCCTTGACCGGCGTGAGCGGCAGCATGCCCTTCGGCGTCGCGTCGCCGGCTCCGGGGTTGCGGACGATCGGCTTGAAGTTGACCTTGACCAGCGTGCTCGGCGAACTCCTGCTCGCGCAGGAACTCGAGCAGCGCCGGGTAGCTGGCCACCGAGCTCTCGTCGAAGTTGCCGCCGATGGCGATGCCGCACTTGCCCGACGACCGTGCGGATGTTCTCGATGATCCGGTCGAACGTGCCCTGGCCGCCGCGCAGCGGCCGCATGCGGTCGTGCGTTTCGCGGTCGCCGTCGAGCGTGATCTTGACGCCCCGCAGCCCGAACGGCAGCATGCGGTCCACGACGTCTTCGGTCAGCAGCAGGCCGTTGGTGATGATGCTGATCGACACCGGCGTCCCCACGCGGCTGCGACGCGTGCCACAGCCGCTCGGAGAGCGTCGTACATCACCGGCAGGTTGAGCAGCGGCTCGCCGCCGAAGAACGTCAGCAGGAACCGTTCGGGCCGCAGGCGATCGAGCTCGCGCTTCGATCCAGTCGCCGACCCGGCCTGCCGTCTCGACCGACATCTTCTCAGCGAACTTGTTGTAATCGCCGTGGTCGCCCTGAAAGCAGTAGTCGCACGCGAAGTTGCACTGGAGGGTGGTGAGGAGGGTGACGTTCAGCTCGGAGGTGTCGTTCTTGACCGCGGTCGAGGTAGTCGCTCGAGCGGCGTCCGATCGGCCTCGCGGTCGTCGACCAGGAAGCCGTTCTCCGTCAGCACCGTGAACCGCTTCCTCGTCGATCGGGTCGGCCGACTCGGCCGTCCACGCTGTCGCACCGTCGAGCAGGCTCGCCACGTCCGACGACACCACGAGCTGGGCGTCGGTGAGCGTGTTCATCAGAAACACTTCGTCCCGCTCAGGCAGCGGCACACGAAGGTTAAACATCGAAGCCTGCATTCGATCTCCCGGAACGAACCTCTGCGACTTGCTGTGGTGGTGAACGAGCGGTTCTGTGCGACTGGCTCGCTACGTTGTGCAACGCGTGTTCCAGTGGATGAGTTCGACAGCGCGATCAGACGTTTTGTTGAGGAAATCCCTGAAGCAAGAGCACGTGGACGCTTGGCGACGGCTGCGGTTCCGATCCGAATGCAGACAAGCAGTTGCCGCGGCCGGTGTAGGCACAAGGGTCATAACGGCCGTTAACCGCTGTATCTGGAAAGGTTGCGGAAGCGGACAGCGTGTTGGCCGGCCGAGCCAAGTTTCTGGCCGGTCGTGAAAATGCTCGAGCTGGACTAGACGCCGCGAAGACGGCGGGCGATTGCGCGAACCTCCAGCTTGTCCATCTTGTATTTCAAGCGTACTCAATGGAATTCCAAGGTATTCGGCCGTGCCCGTCACATTCCATCCGTTCTTCTCGAGCGCGCGCAGGATGAAGTTGCGTTCGAACGCATTGGTCGCGTCCTCGAAGAGGCTGTCGCTCGTCCGGATCCTCGAGGCTCCAGCTGAGCGAAGTGGAAATCGAGCGGAAGTCCTCCTCCGACAGGAAGTCCTTGTCGCTCACGGCCACCAGGCGTTCGATGAGGTTCTCCAGCTCGCGGATGTTGCCGGGCCAGCGGTACGCTGCAGCATCGTCATGGTCGGCTCGGTGATGCCCTGAATCTGCTTTCGGAAGCGCGCGTTGTAGCGCTTGAGAAAGAAATCGGCGAGCTGCGGGATGTCCTCCGCCCGCTCGCGAAGCGGCGGCAGCTTGATGGGGATGACGTTGATTCGGTAGAAGAGATCCTCGCGGAACCGCCCCTCCTTCACCGCCTTCTCGAGGTCGACGTTGGTCGCCGCAATCAGCCGGAAGTCGGTCGTGATCGGCTTGGTGCCGCCAACCCGCTCGATCTCGCCCTCCTGGATCGCGCGCAGCAGCTTGGCCTGCAGGTCGAGCCGGAGGTCGCCGATTTCGTCGAGGAAGAGCGTGCCGCCCGAGGCGAGCTCGAACTTGCCCAGCTGCTGGCGGTGCGCGCCGGTGAAGGCGCCCCGCTCGTGGCCGAAGAGCGTGCTTTCCGCCAGCTCCCGGGGAATCGCCGCCAGGTTGACCGCGATGAACGGGGCCTCGGGGTCGCCGGCTTCCCTGTGAATGAGGCGCGCCAGCAGCTCCTTGCCGGTGCCGCTTTCGCCGAGGATGAGCACGGTCGCGGAGAGCTTCGCGATCTTCTGCACCAGCTCCACGATGTCGCGCGTCATCTTGCTCGGGCCGACGATGAACTCGCGCTCGGTCTGGTCGGCAATCTGGGCCGACAGCATCAGGACCTGGCGGTTCAGGTCCTGCCGATCGCTCGCGTTCTTCACCAGCGGCGCGCAGCTGGTCGAAGTCGAAGTCCTTTGTAATGTAGTGGTAAGCGCCGTCCTTCATGGCCTGGACGGCCGTTTCGACTTCGCTGATCGCCGAGATCATGAGGACTTCGATCAGGCTGTAGTTCTCCTTGATGATCCGGAGGACTTCGAAGCCGCTGATGCCAGGCAGCCGGACGTCGAGCAGCACCAGGTCGACGTCTTCGCGGTTCAGGATGGGAAGGGCGGCCTCGCCCGTCGCGACCCGCAGGACACGGTAATCGCGCTTCAGGATGGCCGTGAGGGTCTCGCGCATCCCCTCGTCGTCGTCGACCACAAGGACGGTCTTGGGTTTTTGACTCATTCGGGGGGCGGTCGCGGTATTGTCGCAGGCGGTTGACACTGTTGCAAGCCGTTCGATAAGGTACTTTTCCCTTGAACTGGCAGGACTTAGCTGCGGGAACCGCCATTCTGCTCGCGCTCTATGCGGTCCTCCGCGCACGAGGGATCGCGAGGAGGCTCGAACGCCTCTCCGAGTCGTACTGGGAACTCCGCTATGAGCACGGCCAGCTCCGGTCCAGGCTGAACCGGCTGGAAGGCGCCGACGAGCCGGAGCCCGCCCAGCCAGCGCAGCCCACCTCCTTCGTGCCTCTGTCATCGCTGAAAAAATGACCGACTACGACCTGATTGTGATCGGCGCCGGCACGGGTGGCTACGTCGCCGCTATTCGGGCCGCCCAGCTGGGACTCCGTGTGGCGGTGGTCGAGAAGCAGAAGGCGCTGGGCGGCACGTGCCTTCTGTGGGGGTGTATCCCGACCAAGGCGCTCCTCGAGCACGCCCACGCGCTCAAGGTCGTGCAGGGCGCGAAGGAGTGGGGTGTCACCGGCACCGGTCAGGTCGGAATCGACATGAACCAGGTGCAGACACGCAAGGACCGCGTCGTGACGGGCCTGACCAAGGGCGTCGAGTTCCTGTTCAAGAAGAACAAGATCGCCTGGATCAAGGGAACGGCGCGCCTCACCGGCAACGGTGGCGTCGAGGTTTTCGAGGGCGAGACGCAGTCGCTGCGGGCGACGAAAGAGATCATCGTCGCCACCGGATCGTCGCCGCGGGGTGTGCCCGGTGTCGAGATCGATCGCCGCCGGATCATCACGAGCGACGAGGCGATTGGCCTGCGCGAGGTGCCGAAGTCGCTCGCCATTCTGGGCAGCGGAGCCGTTGGCGTCGAATTCGGCTCGATCTTCAACAGGTTCGGCAGCGACGTCACGATCCTCGAGCTTCTGCCACGGCTCGTGCCGGTTGAGGACGTGGCGGTATCGGCCGAGCTCGAGAAGTCGTTCCGGAAGCAGGGCATCACTTCCTACACGGGCGCACGGGTGACGAGCGCGAAAGCGTCGGCCGATGGCGTCGACGTCGGTCGCTCAGCTGGCGAGCGGCGAGCAGAAAGCCCTTCACGTCGACTATCTGCTCGTTGCCACGGGTCGCGGGCCGGTGACGACGGGGCTGGAGGCCGAGCGGGTGGGCCTGCAACTCGAAAAGGGCTACATCAAGGTCGACAACCTGTATCGCACCAGTGTCCCGGGGATCTCCGCCATCGGCGACGTCGTCACGCTCGGGACGCCAGGGCATCCGCAACTGGCGCACGTGTCGTCGGCCGAAGGGATCGTGGCCGCCGAACGGATCGCGGGGCGAGAGACGCGGCCCATCAACTACGATCACGTGCCCGGATGTACCTACTGCGATCCGGAGATTGGCAGCGTCGGCCTCACTGAACAGGAGGCCGTCGAACGAGGCTACGACGTCCGCGTCGGCACGTTTCCGTTCGGAGTGCTTGGACGGGCGAAGATGGCAGGCGAGACCGATGGCTTCGTGAAGATCGTCGCCGAGAAGAAGTACGACGAGGTGCTGGGTGTCCACATGATTGGACTTCGGTCAACGGAACTCGTCGCCGAGGCCACTCTGGCCCTGCGCCTCGAGTCCACGGTCGAGGAGCTGATCCGGACGATCCACGCGCACCCGACCATGGCCGAGGCCGTCGGCGAGGCCGCGCATGCTACTCATGGAGCGGCGCTCCATTCGTAGGCGGAATTGGATAATCGGGTAGTTGGGTGATTGAGTAATCGGTGGATTGGGTAGTTTGGTAATTGCGCACAAGCTGTCCGGACAGATCACGAAGAAAATGGCTAAATTGAAATCACCCAATTGAAATCACCCAATTACCCGGTTCGCCGATTACCAAATCACCCAATTACTCGATTACCCGATTCAGCGAAGGCTTATTTATGACCGACGTGGTGATGCCTCAGATGGGCGAGTCGATTGCCGAAGGCACGATCGTCCGCTGGATCAAGAAGGTCGGCGATCGGGTCGAACGCGATGAGCCGCTCTTCGAGATCTCGACCGACAAGGTGGATGCCGAGATCCCGTCGCCGGTTGCCGGTGTAATCGCCGAGATACGCGCTAAGGAAGGCGAGACGGTTCCGGTCAACAGCGTGGTCGCGATTATCGGCTCAGCGTCTGCAACCGCGCAGGCCGCTCCGGCGCCATCCGCTCCCGCCCCGCAGGCGGCTTCAGCGCCGCAGAGTGCTCCCGCTGCGCCTCCGAAAGCCGCGCCCGTGGCAGATGCAGCCACTTCGGCGGGATCGGCCTCCGCAGCGCCACGGGCCGCTTCGGCGGGACAAGCCGCGGGGAGCGTGGAGGACGTCATCCGGCAGCGGTCGTCGCCGCTCGTGCGGAAGATCGCGCAAGAGCACAACGTCGACATTTCGAAAATTGCGGGTAGCGGCATTGCCGGCCGCGTGACCAAGGACGACATCCTCGGTTTCCTTCAGAAGAACGGCGCGCCGTCGTCTGCTGCGGCGCGTCCCGCCGATGCCGCCGGAGCCGCAGGCAGTGCTCCTTCCCAGGCACCTGCCGGCGCAGCCGCCGCCACGCCTGCCAAGGCCGCGAAGGGCGCCCAGCACGCCGTTCCGGGCACCACCGCCCCGATGTCGGTGATGCGCAAGAAGATCGCGGAGCACATGATCCTGAGCAGGCGGACCTCCGCCCACGTTCACTCAGTGTTCGAGATCGACTTCTCGCGGGTGGCGAAGGTTCGCGAGGCCAGGAAGGCCGAGTTCGAGAATGCCGGAGGGAAGCTCACCTATCTGTCGTTCATCCTCAAGGCGGTTGTCGACGCGCTGCGCGCGGTGCCGGTGGTCAATGCATCGATCGACGGAGACTCGGTGATCTACCACAAGAATATCAACGTGGGCATCGCCGTGGCTCTCGACTGGGGCCTGATCGTGCCCGTGGTCAAGAATGCCGACGAAAAGAACCTGCTGGGCCTGAGCCGCGCCGTGTCCGACCTCGCCACGCGCGCGCGGAGCAAGCAGCTGAAGCCGGACGAGGTCTCCGGCGGTACGTTCACCATCACGAACCCTGGCGTGTTCGGCGCGCTCTTCGGCATGCCGATCATCAATCAGCCGCAGGTCGCGATCCTCGGCGTCGGCAACGTCGAGAAACGGCCTGTGGTCATCGACGATGCCATTGCGATCAGGCAGAGGGCGTACTTGTCGCTTGGCTACGATCACCGGATCATCGACGGCGCAGTGGCCGACGAGTTCATGTCGCACATCAAGAGCGCCATCGAGGGCTGGGGTCCCGAGCAGGTTTAGGTCCTTCGTTCCGTGCGCAGCCTGGAGGTCCGGCGCCTCGGTCTTATCGGATACGCCGACGCGCTCGCCCTGCAGCGAGCGCTCGTCGACGATCGGCGGGCCGGCCTCGTCGGCGACCTGCTGCTGCTCGTCGAGCACCCGGGCGTCCTGACACTTGGCGTCCGCGGCGACGGCGGCCGTTCGCACGTCCTGGTCAACCCCGAGGCGCTGGCGGCCCGCGGCATCGAGGTCCACGAGGCAGGGCGCGGCGGAGATGTCACCTACCACGGTCCCGGCCAGATCGTTGGCTATCCCATCCTCGACCTGAAGCCCGATCGCCAGGATGTGCACCGGTATGTGCGCGATCTCGAGGAGGTTCTCATCCGCGTCGCCGCCCAGTACGGTGTCGTCGCGGAACGGGTGGCAGGGCTGACGGGCGTCTGGGTCGGACGGGACAAGCTCGCCGCCATCGGCGTCCGTATCGCGCGCTGGATCACCAGCCACGGATTTGCCTTCAACCTCTCTACCGATCTCGAGGGGTTCGACCTTATCGTGCCTTGCGGCATCCCCGATCGCGGGGTGACCTCGCTGGCCGCTCTGGGGATTGCGGCCGATAAGGTAGAAGTGGAGGACCGTATCGTTGCGCACTTCTGCGAGGTCTTCGGCTGCGAAGTGCGGCGGGACGTCTCGCCCGTGACCGGAGCCTCTCATTGAGCCGCGTGCGCGGTTCGATTGTCGCGCCGACCCCCCCGACGCGGATTGCGATGCTGCTGATTGGCCTCGTGATCGCCGGCAGCTTCGCATTCCTCGTGTCCCGCTATCCGGATCTTCCGTCGCTTCTCCCGGTCCGCTTCCGCCGCAATGGTGCTCCGATCGGCTGGCAGTACAAGACGATGGGGCGTGTGCTGTTGCCGGTGTTCATCCAGCTCGCGCTCGCCTTCACCCTCGGCGCGATTGGCCTGCTCCTGCTGTCGCGCCGGCACGGCGAGCCGGACAGCCTCGCGCCGGATGTCCAGGCCGCAAGAACCGCCTCTGAAGCGGTGATTCTGATCACGCTGATCTGGGTGGCCTTTCAGGGCTATGCGTCCCTGGCGCTGACGGACATGTGGCAGAAGGAACGCGGCGGGCTGGGCGGGTGGTATTACTACCTCGAGCTCGTCGGTTTCGTGCTCACGGGGATTGTGGCGATCCGCGCCCACGTGAGGCTGGGCCAGCCGGCGCCGCGGCCGTTCGTGGCGGGCCACTGGCGGTTCGGGCAGCTCTACAAGAATGCCGAAGATCCGGCGCTCTTTGTCCCAACCCGCGATGGTTCTCGCTGGACGCTCAACTTCGGCAGGCCCGTTGCGGCGGCACTGCTGGCGCTCGTGATCGGCATGGGAATCCTCGGACCGGCCGTCATCCTCGTGCTGGCTCTCCGGTGGAACTGAGGCACCGGATCCGAGCCGGGAATAGACCTCATCAATTATTGGGATAATCCACGTAAGTATCTATTTTACAGTTAGTTATCAAACTTAGTTCACGTGTGGAATAAGTGCCCAGCGTCCGGGGTTTATATCCTCATCAAGAGGGAGATCCCAATGCGGGAAGCGACACATCGAGAAGCTGCCAAACGCGAGATGGACCGGGACGCGGCCCTGCTGATTCGCTTGCAGGCTGGCGACGATCGCGCGCTCGGTGAGCTTGCGGACGTTTACGGCGGGAAGATTTTTCAACTCGCGTTCAGGTACCTGCGCAACAAGGAAGACGCTGAGGAGATCACGCAGGACGTGCTCTTCAAGGTCTATCGCAAGGTCGGTGCGTTTCGCGGCGACGCGGCGCTCTCGTCCTGGATCTACCGGATCACGTTCAACACGGCGATGTCGCGCCTGCGCACGGCGAAGTACCAGCGGGCGCAGACCGAAGAGCTGAGGCTCACGCACGACGGCGACGAAGCCGGCTCGCCGAGCTACGACGTGCCGGACTGGTCGGACATGGCCGACGAGCAGGTCCTCCGATCCGAGCTCAGGAAACGGGTGTTCGCCGCAATTCTGGCGCTGCCGGCGATCTACCGCGCGCCCGTGATGCTGCGCGACATCCAGGGGATGTCGACCGAGGAGGCAAGCGAGCGCCTGCGTGTGAAGGACCAGACGCTCAAGTCGCGGCTCCACCGCGGCCGGTTGATTCTCAGGCGCCAGCTCGCCGACTTCTCCGACGGCCTGACGCTGCATCACGCGGCGGCGTAAATCACAGGGCAGGCAGGCAGGCGGGTAGGCAAGGGGGATAGCGAGCAGCAGATCTCAGTCGTCCCTACCAGCCCCACCTGCCTTGCCAGCCCCGCCTACCCTTTCCATCTACAGACTCATCGCATTCTCGAGCGCCACGCGGTCGCGCGTGCTGAGCGCAGGTTCTTCGACCGCGACAATGCCAACCGGTCCGAGGCGGACGGGCAGTGCGGCGGTCCTGTGGCGGCGCCCGCTCGTGTCGTCGGGCGCCACGAACGCCGCGATGCGGCGGCGCGAGGGTCCCATCACGGCTTCTATCGCCACCGCCGCCGCAGCGGCGAGCGCGTATGGTCCAGGCGGCCACAGGTGATCGACGCGTGCCGCGACGCGCCGGCGCGCGGATGCATCCAGCACGCGTGTCGCCGCGAAGCCGCCGATCGTCACTTCCTCCCACGGGACCACAACCTGCGCGGGGGGCACACCCAGCACGGTGAGCGCGACATCGGCCGGCGATCCGTTGGTCTCGAGCGCCACGATGGCGCGAATGGCGCCTGCGAGTGCTTCAGGCGCCGATCCGAAGAGCGAATGCCGCGGCAGCCCCAGCGCCCGTACCCCACGCTCGACGAGCTCACGCTGCCCGGCTCCCGCGCACAGGACGATCGGCGCCTCGCCAAGACGCAGGATCCGGCCGATCATGGTGAGCCCGTCCTCGCCCTGATACTCGCTGGCGCCTGCGCGATCCGCGAGCACGAACACCCTCGACCCCGCGGCTGACACGACGTCCTGCGCACCCGACACACGAGTGGAAAACGACTCGATGGGCGCGGCCTGCATGATGTCGAGCGCCTTGCCCGCCGCGACCTGGCCCTTGTCGTCCACGAGACAGATGCTGCGAACGAAATCGCGCCGGGCCAGGTGATGAGCGAGCGTGCCGCCAAGCTCACCAGCGCCAATGATGGCGATTTCGGGCATCGGTCGGATATTGTAGCTTCACGGGCTTCGGGCTCCCGGCTTCGGGCTTCTGGGGCTGCAGGCCCGAAGCGCCTGGAGCCTGGAGCCCGGAGCCTGGAGCCTGAAGAATGTTTCTCGATCGAAAAGTGGCCCTCGTGACCGGCGGCTCGAAGGGTATCGGATTAGCCATCGCGCAAGCGCTCGCGGCGGAGGGCGCGGACGTCGCAGTCACCGGGCGGAGCGCTGCGAGCCTCTCGGCCGCGAAGCCGAAGATCGACAGCGCCGGGCCCGGCGGCGTCGAGACGTTAGCCACCGACGTTCGCCGCTACGGGGACGTCGAGCGTGCCGTGGCCGCGACCGTTGCCCGCTTCGGCGGCCTGGACATCGTCGTCAACAACGCCGGCGTCGGTGTGTTCGTGAACATCGCCGACATGACGCCCGATCAGTGGTCCGAAGTGATCGACACGAACCTCACGGGCGTCTTCAACGTCTGCCACGCGTCGATTCCGCATCTGCGCACCCGAGGCGGCGGGTTCATCATCAACATCAGCAGCCTGGCGGGGAAGAATGCGTTCGTGGGCGCCGGCGCGTACTGCGCGTCGAAGTCCGGGCTCAACGCGTTCAGCGAGGCGCTGATGCAGGAAGTGCGGTACGACAACATCCGTGTGAGTTACATCATGCCCGGGTCGGTGGCGACGGGCTTCTCCGGAGGCGACGAGAGCAAGGGCGCGGACTGGAAGATCCGGTCCGAAGATGTAGCCGACGTCGTGCTCAGCCTGCTGCACCATAACCCGAGGAGCCTGCCGAGCCGCGTGGAGCTGCGCCCCTCACGTCCGCGCAAGTCGAGCTGAGGCCTGCCAATGTCTGTGTTCCAGAAGCACCAAGACGCGCTCGAGCGGCATGAGACGATGATGGGTAGCGCAAGAGGCCGTATGGCCGTGGCGCTGGACCTGGTGACGGATTCGGTCGCGCTCGTTGGCCAGCATGGCGTCTACTGCCGGAGCGAACGGTTCCCCGGCAAGCCGAAGATGGACATCGCCCTCATCCTCGAGCAACTCGAGGACGCCAAGCAGTTGATGCAGAGCGCGATGGAAGAGCTCAGACCGCGCGGCTAGCGGGGAAGTTCGAATTGAGAAGTGAGAATTAAGAAGGACTATGGGGCTGCGATTGAGGGGCGCCTCCTGCCAACCCCTGTCGCCTGCTCGACGGCGTGAGCCAGTTGCAGCACCCCGAAGTCGTCGCGAAGGCGACCGACGATCTGGAGGCCCACCGGCAGGCCTTCAGGTGTGAAACCGGCGGGAACAGAAATCGCTGGCCGGAATGTCACCGTGATCCAGTAGGCGGACTTCATCCACGCGATGTAGTGCTCCATCTTCACGCCGTCGATCGCCCTGGGCCAGTCCAGCGCGGCGTCGAACGGCGGCACTTGATTCACGACCGACACGATGAAGTCGTACTTCTCTTGAAATCGTCGCACCCGCTCGAGCAACTGACCGTGCTCGGTCATCGCTCGAGCCACGTCGCCGCCCGTCAGCGCGAGGCCTGACTCGATCTCGCCGACGGCCTCGGGCTTCAGCAGATCGCGGAACTGCGCCAGCAGCGGCCCGTACACGGCTGCGCTGCGAAACCGGCGGATCGTCAGGAAGATCGACTCCGCATCACTGAGATCGGGACAGGCGTCCTCGACGATGCAACCGAGCATCTCGAAGGTCTTGCGCTGCCCGTCGAGGACCATTCGAACCGCGGCATCGACCGGAAGCCCGCCGAGATCAGGGCACCACGCGATCCGAGTGCCCCGGAAGCTCCGCTCCAGGGCTCCGCGAAACACGGAAGGATCCGAAGGAGCGCATCCCGGATCCCGCGAGTCCGGCCCGGCCATCACGCTCAGGAGCCACGCTGTGTCGGCCACGGTGCGAGCCATCGGGCCTTCGACGCCGAAACCCAGAAGCGGGAAGAGGTTCGGGGCCGATGGAACCAGCCCGACTGACGGTCGCATCCCGACGACGTTGTTGAAGTTGGCGGGGTTTCTCAGAGAGCCGCCCAGATCGCTGCCGTCGGCAATCGGGAGCATGCCGGATGCGAGTGCGGCGCCGGCGCCTCCGCTCGAACCGCCCGCAGTCCTGGTCTGGTCAAAGGGGTTGACCGTCGTTCCGTACACCTTGTTGTAGGTATGTGATCCCATGCCGAGCTCGGGAACGTTCGTTTTCCCAATCGGAATGGCTCCCGCATTTCTCACTCGCTCGACCAGCACGGAATCCTCCGCCGGCATCGCGTCCTTGTAGATGATCGATCCACGGGTGAACGGAAATCCTACGGCTGGCTGAAGGTCCTTGAAGGCAGTGGGCAGTCCGTGGAGGGGCGGAAGCGGCCCACCGCGAGCTGTCCGCGCATCGGCAGCGTCTGCCAGGGCCAGGCACTGCTCGTCGTCCAGCCTGGCCACGATGGCGTTGATCCGCGGATTGAGCCGATTGATCTGCTCGAGATGCGCGGCCATGACTTCACGAGCAGACACTCTCCGCGCCCGGATCAAGGCGGCGAGGTCGATGGCGTTCATGAAGCAGAGGTCGATAGGTGTCACCGAGCCCTGACTCCGAGCCGGGTCACCGTACGACGAATCGCTCTTCGCCCAGAAGCGCTCCGTCCGGCGTTGTGAGTTCGACGCGCCACTCGCCTCCGCCCGATGCACTCACGGTCTGGCGACTGTAAGTGCGATAGCCGGCGGTCGGATTTGCCCGCACCATGAGCCCGACATCCTGCACGAGCCGGTCACCGTTGTACCAACGATGGCGCACGCGGACGTCCGCGGGTGCCGCGACGCGAGTGTAGAAGGACAGGCGTCCTGGAGTCGCGGGTTTGGATGGCGCCACGCATCGCCACTCGGCGCCCTCGGTGGACAGGTTCTGGCAGATCCTGGCCTCGAGGACCCGCGTGTTCGTCGCGCTGCCAGCCGACGGTCGCGCCGCGGCTGGCTTCGACGGCACGGCGTTGTCTGCTGCTCGCGGCGCTGGAGGCGTTGCCGGCGGGTTCGGGGCGACATCGGGCGGCGCAGCAGGCGTTGGCGCGACCGCGGCAGCCGGAGTCGCCGGCGCCAGGTCCGTTTCCGGCTCGGGCCCTTCCCGCGACGGCCAGGCCACTGCCAGCAGGGCGACGACCGCCGCCGCCCCGAGGACGCCGACGATGAGCGTGCCCGACGCGGTCTTGAGTAACGGGGCTGCCGGTGGAGACGCCGGATTCGTCTTCGGGGGATCGATAACAGTGGGAGCTGCCGGGCGCGGTCGCCGGCTCTGCCGCGGGCGCGCTCGACGCCGGGGCTGGTGAGGGAGGGATGCGCTCCGGCGGTGTCGCAACTGCTGCTGCCGGTGCCTCGGCCGACACGTCCAGCGGCAGGCCCCGTGACGCGCAGAAATCTTTCAGGTTGTTGAAGCTGGTCGTAACGAGCGGGTCGTCCGGTTTCAGCGAGCGTGACGCGATGGTGTAGGCGCGCCGGTAGAACTGCTCGGCGTCCGCCGCCTTCCCGGCCATCTCCGAGACGACGGCGAGATTGTTGTACGTGCTGGCCAGGTCCGGATGCAGCGGACTCAGTCGGGCTTCCTGCAGGCTCACGACCTCGTGAAGAAGCGCCTCTGCCGACGCGAGATCGCCTGCTGACGCCGCTTGTGCGGCGGCTTCGAGGACAGCGGGAATCTCACGAGCATCCGGCATTTCGATCAGAAGCTGGCGCTGGAGGGCACTTGGCGCGTCGCCATTGTAGACCACTGCTTCGCGCCGCCAGCCGTTGTAGGTACTGACGAGCTACGGAACTCGACGCAGAGTCCTTCTTCGTTCCTACTTCTAAGTTCTAACTTTAGCGAAGGCGGTCTTCCAGCACATCCTCTTCGATGCTGGTCACCGCAGCCGGGACAGCTGCGAGAGCGGCGTCCTTCCAGCGGGACTCGATGACGAACCAGAGGGTGCCCGGGACGCAGAACATCGCCCCGAGCGCAAACGCCATCGTGCGCGGTGACCACCCCGTATCCAGTTGGTGGCCGGTCCAGTAGCTCGAGATGGATGAAAAGAGCGTTACGAGCGCGAGCTCGACCGAGAACACGCGTCCTCGAAAGCGGTCCGGCACTTCCAGTTGGAGCAGTACCGTGCTGAACACCCACAAGACGGAGCCCCCGAAGTGCGCCAGCAGCACGCAGGCCGCGGCTATCGGCAGGTTCGGCGCCCAGGCCAGCGCCACATAGAAGAACCCGATCATGAAGTACGACGGACCGATAGTGCTCCTGAGCGCCCGGGCCTCGTGTCCGACAAGCCACCTGAGCGCAATCGGCCCGAGGGCGGCGCCGATGCCGCGTGCCCCGTAGAGCACGCCGATTCCGGCCGCCGTGCTGCTGCCGACCTGGAAAACCTGCTGTCCGAAGATCGTGAGGAGCAGCAGCACTCCGCCGGCCAGCCCCCAGCCCGCCTTCACGAACATCAGCGCCGCCACGTGCGAATGCGAACGGACGTAGCGCAAGCCCTCCACGAGATCAGGGATGCCGGTGAGCGCCAGGAGGCCTGCCGCACGGGGGGTGGACGGTGCGGCCGGGATGTCGCGCATCCTCATCACGAACACAGCCGATGCGAAAAACGAGAGGGCGTTAACCGTAAACGCGACGTTCCTGCCCGCCAGCCACGTGACAAGGCCGCCCACCGAGGCGCCGAGCGCCAGCATCGCTGACCACGTTGCGGCCGAGAGGGCGTTGGCCGGCATCAACTCGGCGGCCGACGTGATGTTCGGAATCGTCGCCGTTCTGGCCGGCTCGAAGAATGCCGAGGCCGAGACAGAGAGCGCCATCACGACATATGCCAGCCACACGTCCTCGGGACGCCGCACGAACAGGAGGCCCAGGATCAACACGCCTCGCACGACGTCGGCGACGATCATCAGCCGCCGCCGATCCACGCGGTCCACGACCACGCCGGCCATCGGCCCGACGATGGCCACCGGCAGGAACTGGACGATCATCATCCAGGCCACGGCTGTCGCCGAGCCGGTGAGGTCCAGCAGCAGCGCGAAGACCGCTACCGAGTTGAACCAGTCCCCGAGTTGCGAAATGGTCTGTCCCGTGAACAGGAGCCGGAAGTTGCGGTTCGTCCGAAGGAGTGCGAGGTAGGGATTCAGTCTCCCCAGTATAATTCGGGGCGTTTCTCACGCGTTCATGATCGAGACCCTCGGCCTCTACAAAGTGCTGGACCGCCTCGGCTCCAGCCGGCTCGGCGACGTCTACAGGGCGCGCGACACCAAGCATGGTCGCACCGTCGCTGTGACCGTCGTCAGCGAATCCATCAGCCGTGATGCCGCCGCGCGCAGCCGCCTCGAACGCGATGCGCGCGCAGTCCAGGCGTGTACGCATCCGTCGGTCTCGGTGTTGTTCGACGTGGGCGAGGAGCAGGGCCGGTTCTTCCTCGTCTTCGAGTTCGCCCCCGGCGATCCGCTCGAGGCTCTGATGGCGCGAGGCCCTCTCAACCCGCGCCGCGCTGTCGAGATCGCTCTGCAGGTGGCTGATGGCCTCGCGGATGGCCACGCCGCCGGCCTCCTCCACGCGGATCTTCGTCCCGGGACGATCGTCATGACGCCGAAGGGCAACGCGAAGGTCTACAACATCGGCCTCGCGGACTGGATGAAGGAGGGTGTCTCGCCGTATGCCGCGCCTGAACAGAAGCGCGGTGAACCGGCCGAGGAGGCGAGCGATATCTATTCGCTCGCGGTCATCCTGGCCGAGATGATCACGGCCCGCCGCCCGACGTCGGCCGCGATCGATCAAGGCTTCCCCGCGGATCTGGCGCCGATCGTCGCGAAGGCTTTGGCGGAGAATCCCCGGGATCGGTATCAGTCCGTGGCCACGATGGCCGCGGAGCTGCGAGCGGTTGGCGCCGCCCTCGACGCGCGGGCCACGTCTGCTCCCGCCCCGGCGCCCATCCGTCGCGCTCCAGCCCGTCGTTCAACGACCGTCTGGTGGCTCGTATTGGTCGGCCTGGCGGTGACAGCCGTGCTGCTCTGGCTCGCCACGAACTGATTAACTGCCGGACTTGAGGATCTCGGGGAGCTGCTGCGTGAAGGCTGAGCGCGCAAGCACGCTGGTCACCCCCGCTGAGCGAGCCGCCTCGATCAGGTCGGTCTGCACGTGAGAAACGAACCCGACCGTCGCGATGCCCGAGAGGGCGGGGTCCGCCTTCATCGCCTCGACGATGCCGATCGGATTGGTGCGCGGGTTGTTGAGGTCGAGGATCACGAGCGACGGAGGATCGGAGCGCATCGCCGCCAGCGCGCCCTCGAACGAGCGCGCGAATGCCAGCGAAACCCCGGACCCGGTCGCAGCCGTCTTGATCTTCGACGTAAACATGAGGTCGTCGAGAATTGCTAGGATCACCTGATGATCATAGTCGAGTCGCGGGCGGTCGGTCCGTTCTTCAAGAACGGCTTCGTGGTCTCATGTCCGGAAACCCGCGAGGCTGTCCTCATCGACCCCGGCGATGAAGTGCCGGCGCTCCTGTCGCATATCGAGCGTCAGTCGCTGAAGATTCGGCACATTCTGCTCACACACGCGCACGTCGATCACGTGACGGGCGTCGCGGCCGCAAAGCGCGCGCTCGGCGTCGATGTGTACCTCCATCGCGACGACCTGTTCCTCTACGAGCGAGCGGTTGAGTCCGGCGCCATGTTCGGTCTGAACGTCGAGCCGCAGCCGCCAATCGATCAGTTCTACACGCCGGGACAGGTCATCCCGTTCGGCGCGTACGACGCCAGGCCGCACCACACGCCTGGTCACTGCCCCGGCGGTGTTTGTCTGCAGATTGGCAAGACGGGCGAAACGGGGAAGGACCTGTTCGTCGGCGACACACTGTTTGCAGGATCAATCGGGCGCACCGACCTGCCTGGCGGCAACCATGCCGTGCTTCTCGAGTCGATTCGCGCTGTGCTTTTTCCGTTTGGGGACGATGCCAGGGTTTACCCGGGGCACGGCCCGGAGACGACCATCGGCCGCGAGCGGAAGACCAACCCGTTCCTCACGGGGCAGGCGTAGCGCTCACGGAGCGTTCAACCTTCAACTCCACGCGGCCGACCCGCAGCCGATCGCCGCTCGACAACCGCTTGCGGTCCACGCGTTCGTCGTTGACGAACGTGCCATTCGTGCTCGACAGATCCACGACCTCGAGCTGCGCCTCGCCGGCCGGCCCTTCGGCCCCGGCCTCGAGGCGGCAGTGCAGCCGCGACACCATGGCACGGTCGACGATGAAATCGGCGCGCGTCGCACGGCCGACTGTCTTGATGGTACCCGGCCTCAGCCGGAAACGGAGCGATTCGTCGCCAACGGCTTCGAGGATCCACATAACTCAGCGCACCGCCGCAAACGTTGTCTTCAGCCAGTCCCCCACGGCGGCAACCACGAGGGGGCTGACTTGTTTTTCCTGGAGCGAAACGTACTCCTCGACGGCTCCGGTTTTCGCCGCAGCAAGAAGATGGTTGACGCCGGGCACTTTGACAACCGCCGTCGGAGGAGTTCGCCGCCGGGCCTTCCCAAGTGCTTCCAGCCTGTCGGCGTTCGATGGCTCGACCTCGGTGTCAAGCAGCCCATGGACGACGAGCAGCGGCTGGTCGACATCCTTCATCACCAGAGCAGGATCGTAGGCGAGGAAGCTCTGGAACCAAGGGATGTCGGCCTGACGCCGGAGGTCCGGTGGGATCTCATCCCAGCCCTGCCCGGTCAGGACCGCCGCCTGTATCTTCTTCTGGAGAGCCATGGTCGACTCACGTTCCGCGGCTGGACGATTGGACCGCGCGAGCGAAGCGGAGACCTGTGCCATGTTGTGTTCGGCCCCGGTAATGCCGGTGGCAGCGATCAGAACGAGCGCGGTGATTCGGTTCTCCCGGGTGGCGGCGATCAGGCCAACCGCGCCGCCCTCCGAGTAGCCCACGACCGCGACGCGCCTCCGGTCCACGTCGCGGCGTTCGGACATGAAGCGGACGGCCGCGCGGAGGTCGTCGGCGAAGTCTGCGAGGGTCGCCGATTCCGGACGTCCGCCGCTTTGTCCCACGCCACGCTTGTCGTACCGCAGGACCAGAAAACCGGCATCGGCGAGCGCGTTGGCGAGTTGTCCGAAGATGGGAATGCCTGCGACGGTCTCATCGCGATCGGTCGGTCCGGACCCTCCGGCCAAGACGACAACCGGGAGCCGGGCGGCGCCGGCGGCCGTGGGCATGTTCAGTGGCTTCGAGATCGTTCCCGCGAGGGCAAAGCCGTTTGCCGGGATCCGGACCTGCTCGTCGCCCTCACGCGACACCGTCAGGCGGCGAGTGGAAACGGCGCCGATGTCCTCGCGTACCGCGTCCACGCCTTGTGCCGGGATGCTGACGCGCAGCAGGCGTCCCGACTCGTCGCCCCAGACATCGACGTCAACCGGTGGACCAGCTGGCGGCTGCAGAACCACGCGCGTGCGCTTCGCCTCGATCACGCGCGACAGCGTTTGCAGCTTTTCGGTCGTGGATTCCCCGACCGCGATTGGCATGGACCCCTGCGGTGCGATGTACGCAGGAATCGAGGATCCGGCGGCGGCTGTTCGAAGCCGGAGAGACAGCGCCTCGTACGCCGCGAAAATCGGATTGGGCAGCAGCAGGGCGTTCAGGTCGATCGTATCGGTCTTCTCTTCGCGGACACCCTTCACGATGATCTCGCTCCGTGCAGAGGTGCCGTCGATGGTCGTGTGCAGGCGCTCCTCTTGACCCCTTACCGTTGTCTCGAGGGTCAGTTCGAGCGGACGCCAGTCCGGCGTGTAGGCAATCTCCACGCGCCGGATGAGAACGTCCACCGGCGGGCCCAGGCGTCCTGACCCGCTGATAATCCGTCCGCCATCCGGTCTGGTCTGAACGCCCACCTGCTCGGTGCCGACTGCGGTTCCCCGGATGAAGATCGTGAATGACGCCGTCGCCGGGCTTGCTGCCGGTGTCTGCGCGCAGGTTACGGCCGGCCATCCCAGCAGGCACGCGGCCGCGCCTGCGGCCGCCGACAAGGGTAGCCGGCCAGCCCGGATAAGATGGAGCAAGGGCATGCCAGAGCATAACATCGGGCCAATTACCGCCGCGCGCCACGGGGCGGCCATCATCTCCCGAGCCGATCGCGCGCACATCGTCGTGTCGGGAGCCGATCGCAAGACGTATCTGAACGGCCTCCTGACGAACGACACCGCGTCGCTCGCCGCCGGTCAAGGCGTCTACGCGGCCTACCTCACCGCTCAGGGGCGGATGATTGCCGACCTCTGGATTTACGAGCTGGGCGACGTGATCCTGCTGGCCCTCCACAAGGATGCGAAGGACACCGTGCTGGCCAAGCTCGATCAGTTTGTCTTCAGCGAGGATGTGCAGCTCGGAGACGTGACCGGCACCTTCGACAGCGTTGCAGTCGTCGGGCCGCTTTCATCGGCAGCCGTGAGCGGAGCGCTCGAGACCACCACGCAGGCGGAGCTTGACGCGTTCCCGGAGAACGGCGGCCGGCGCGCGCAGTTTCGCGGGCAGCCAGCGATCGTCGTCAGGATCTCCGATCCCGGGGCCGCCGGCTTTGACGTGCTGGTGCCACGCGAGCAGCGCGCCGCCCTCGCCGCCGCCCTCGAGGGGGCAGGCGCCGCGGTGCTCGACGATGAAACGGCCGAAGCACTGCGGATCGAAGGCGGTGTGCCCAAGTGGCATCACGACATGGACGAAGAGACGATTCCCCTTGAAGCAGGGATCGAAGGCCGGGCTATCAGCCTGACCAAAGGCTGCTATGTCGGCCAGGAAGTCATCATCCGGGTGCTGCACCGTGGCCACGGACGTGTCGTGCGCAAGCTCGTGGGCCTGACCTTCGACGGTCCGAGCGTTCCGGCTCCTGCCACGCCGGTCACCGCGCCTGACGGCCGCGACATCGGCCGCGTGACCAGCAGCGTGATGTCGCCGACGCTCGGCGTCCCGCTCGCGCTGGCCTACGTGCACCGAGACTTCGTCGACCCCGGTACCGCCGTGACAGTGGCGGATGCGAAGGCGCGAGTCACACCGTTACCGTTTGTGGGCCAGTAACCGGATCAACTCTTCGTCAGCGGGCGGAAAGCGCAGCGCCGGGAGATCCGATCGCCGCACCCACTGCATCTCCTGTCCGAGCTGTGGCACGGGCGTACCGATCACCGTGCAGCTCAAAAAGTGCAGCTCGACGCGCCGATCGGGATAGTCGTGCGATGTCGCGAGCAGTTCTTCGCCAACCTCGACTTCGACGCCCAACTCCTCGCGAATCTCCCGCACCATGCAGGCTTCAAGGGATTCTCCCGCCTCACACTTGCCACCCGGAAACTCCCAGTGCCCTTCCAGGTGTACGCCTTCCGGCCGTCGGGTGACGAGGATTTCGTCCCCTCGCTCGATGACCGCGGCGGTGACGACGAGGGTGGACATCGGTCTTGGGCTCCAGGCTCCGGGCTTCGGGCTTCAGGGGCAACAGGCTACAGACTACGGGCTGCCCGCCTTCGACTTCTTCGCGGGGCGAGCCTGGTCGCGCGGATTGCGCGGCGGCGGCGCGAAGGGGTAGGCACGACAGTCCTTCTGCATCGGGCACACGAGGCACCTGGGATTGCGGGCGACGCAGACCATGGCGCCGAAGTCCATCAATGCCTGGTTGAAGTCGAACACATGCTTCGAGGGGACGAGAGCCTCCGACACCGACCAGAGGTGCCGCTTCATGGCATGCGCCTTCGGATCGCCAGCGCCGACGAACACTCGGAACAGGACCCGCGCCACGTTGGTATCGAGGATCGCTGCGCGTTGGCCGAAGGCGAAGCTTCTGATCGCACCAGCTGTGTAGGCTCCGATGCCCTTGAAGGAAAGGAGGGTAGCCTCATCGGACGGCAGCTGGCCTCCGTGGTTGGCGACGGCCTCGCGCGCGATGCTCTGCAGGCGCCTGGGCCGGATGTTGTAGCCGAGCGGATACCACGTGGTCGTCACCTCCGCCTCGTCGGCTTCGGCCAGCACGTGGAACGAGGGGTACTCTCGAGCCACTCCGCGTACTTGGGCAGCACGCGATCGACCTGCGTCTGCTGCAACATGATCTCGGACACCAGGATGTGATACGGGTCGTCGGTCGTCCGCCACGGCAGGTCGCGCCCGTGTTTCCCGTACCACACAAGCAGCCGCTGCCGGAAGCGCCGCCGCTCGGGCGGCGGCGGGACAGCCGGTGCAGTCCGCGCCTTCCTGCCTGCCCCACCCGCCCTGCCTGCCTTGCCCGCCCTGTCCGCCCGTGTCTTCAGCACCATCCCGTATACTTTGCGTCGGACCTGCCGTGAAGATCTACACGCGCACTGGAGATGGCGGCGACACGTCCCTCGTCGGCGGCGTTCGCCTGAGCAAGGCGGACCCTCGTGTCGAGGCCTATGGCGAGGTCGACGAGCTGAACGCCTGGATCGGGCTCGTGCGAGCGATCCCTTCCACGCCGGAGATGGCGGACATCGATGACGCGCTCGCCCTGATCCAGCGCGAGCTGTTTGCGCTTGGCGCCCAGCTCGCGGACCCGGGCGGGAAAATTCCGGCACGGATCTCCAAGGCGGCTGTGACGAGCGATCAGGTGGAGCGACTGGAGCGGACGATTGACGGGCTCGAAGCCGAACTGCGGCCGCTGACGGCATTCATCCTGGCGGGCGGTTCGCCGGCCGGCGCCGCGCTCCACGTGGCACGAACCGTCTGCCGCCGTGCCGAGCGGCGCATCGTCGCTCTCACGCCAGCACCCGAGGCGGTGCTCGTGAAGTACGTCAACCGCCTGTCCGACCTGCTGTTCGTGATGGCCCGGGCGGTCAATCATCGGGCGGGCCGATCCGAGACGGAGTGGTGAAGGGCCCGTTTGACAGCGTCGAACACCGCGCGCGCCAGCTCCTGGGAGACGCGTTCCCGGATGGCCCCGCAGGCCACCACGGTCGTTCCTGACACCGTCTCGATCGCCACATCCCATCGATCCCTGGCGATCCCTTCCGGCCGGTCTTCGAAGGAGGTCGGCTGCAGCGCCGCGGCCGCGGCCGCGTGGTGCGGCGAAACGGCGGTGGCGATGGGTGAGCCGTTGATCAAAACTCTCGCGGCCACGATCAAGTCCTTGTCGATGCCGCGGTCGCCGTAGTAGAAGCGCGATCGATCCTCGGAAAAGAGCACGAGCTCCTCGGAGGTCGGCAATTCCGCGATGATCGTGCGGCCGAGGGCGCGCTCGCTGTCGCGCGCGCGCTGCTGACGCCGCCGGTACAACTTCAACGTCGTGGCGAGGCTGGCCGCCACGGCGAGGAGGGCCAGCGCGAGGAGGGCCGCGAACAGGTCACGCATGCGGCTAAAATGCCCCAGTGTCTCTCCGGCCCGAACGGCTTGCCCGCGCCTACGCCGCGTGCGAGGCGTTGGCGCAAACCCACTACGAGAACTTTCCCGTTGCGTCGCGCCTGCTGCCGGGACCGATGCGGCCGCACGTAGCCGCCGTGTATGCCTTTGCGCGCGTCGCGGACGACATCGCCGACGAAGGAACGGATCCTCCGGCGATCCGAAAGGAGCGGCTCAGGATCTGGCAGGCGCGGCTGCACCACGCCGTCAGGCCCGAGGAAGCCGGCGCACCGTCCGCAGGGAATACCGAAGCGGCGGAGGCCGTTGCCGAGAGCCGCGACGAGCTGATTTTCGTCGCGCTCGGCCACTCGATCCGGTTGCTCAACCTGCCGATCTCACTCTTCGACGATCTGTTGAGCGCGTTCGGTCAGGATATCACGACGACTCGATACGACTCGTGGGACAGCGTGCTGGACTACTGTCGTCGATCGGCGAATCCCGTCGGACGGCTGGTGCTCCGAATCGCGGGGCGCAGCGATCCGGCGCTCGATCGATCCTCGGACGCGCTCTGCACGGCGCTGCAGCTCACCAACTTCTGGCAGGACTTCGGCCGCGACTGGCGTGCCGGGCGTTTGTATGTCCCGCGGAGCGTTCAGGAATCCTGCGGCGCGCAGCGGGATGATCTGGCCAGCGGGACGCTGACGCCAGCGTGGGTCCACGCCATCGAGCAATGCGCGGAGGTGACTCGCAGGCTGTTCGAAGAGGGCAGGGCGGTGTGCGACGGCGTGGACGGCCGGCTGCGCTTCGAGCTCAGGCTGACGTGGCTGGGCGGGCGGCGTGTGCTCGACCGTGTTGTCGAGCGCGGGGCTTCGCTGCCAACTGATCGGCCATCACTCGGCCCGGTGGATGTTCCCGCCCTTCTCTGGCGCGCCGTGCGCTGGGAACGCGCGGCCGCGTGAGGGCCCTGGCGCTCTGATGGCCAGAAAGACGAGCTTCTACTACGCGTTCCTGATCCTGCCGGCCGAACAGCGCCGGGCCATCATCGCTGTCTGGGACTTCTGCAGAGCCGTTGACGACGCCGTGGATGAACCGGAGGTCGCTGAGGCTGCACGCGAGGCGGTGCAGTTCTGGCGTGACGAGCTCGCGCGAGTCTACGGCGGACCCCAGGATCCGCCCAGGACCGCGCAAGGCCTGGGGCTGCAGCCCTTTGTCGTGCCATTCGGCCTCCCGCGCAAGGCCTTTGACGACGTCATCGATGGCGTGGCGATGGACCTCGACACAACCCGGTACCAGACCTTCGACGATCTGCTGCGGTCCTGCTACCGGGTGGCTTCGGCCGTCGGAATGATCTGCATCCGGGTCTTCCGGTGCACTGATCCCGGCGCCGAGGAGTATGCCCTCAACCTGGGTGTTGCCCTCCAGTTGACGAACATCCTGCGCGATGTGTCCGGCGATCTCGACCTCGGTCGTGTTTACATCCCACTCGACGACCTCGCCGCTCATGGGTGCACGGTCGAAGATCTCGAGGCCAGGCAGCTCACACCCGAGGTCCGCCGCCTGATAGCCTTCGAGTGTGACCGTGCGCACGAGTTCTACCGGCGGGCCGTGGCGGCGCGTCCCGAGCGCGATCGCGCACGGCTGGCAGCTGCCGAGATCATGCGGGCGGTGTACCTCGCAGTATCTCCGGCGGATCGAGCAGCGCGGCTACGACGTGTTTGCCGGAAAGGTACGCCTTGCGCGACCGCAGCAGGCGATCATCGCCGTGAAACAGTGGTTGTGGCCGGCATGAAGCATTGGGACGCCATCGTGATTGGAGCCGGCTGTGCCGGTCTCAGCGCGGCCGTGCGCCTGGTGCAGCACGGCGCGCGGGTAATGGTGCTCGAGGCCCGCTCCCGGCTGGGAGGGCGAGCCACTGCGTTCCGCGACCGCGACACCGGCGAACCGGTCGACAACGGCCAGCACATCCTGCTCGGTTGCTACAGCGAGACCTTCGCGTTCCTTCGCGAGATTGGCGCGGCCGACAACGTCAGGCTGCAGGCGCAGCTGGCGGTGACGATGGTGGACCGGGGAGGCAGGGTGACGCGGCTCGAGTGTCCCCCTCTCCCGGCGCCGTTCCACCTGGCGGCGGGCGTTCTGGACTGGGACGCTCTCGCCTGGATGGACCGGCTCTCAGTCCTGCGCATGGCGACGCCGCTGCGCCTGGCCCGTCGGTCTATGCGGCCAGGGGCAGACACGGTCGCGGCCTCAGCGGGCGAGACCGTCGAGAGCTGGCTGGTGAGAAACGGTCAGACAGCCAGGCTGCGTGAGATGCTCTGGCACCCGCTCGTGCTGGCGGCGCTGAACCAGCCGGCCGAGCAGGCCGCTGCGCCCGTGTTTGCGCGCGTGCTGGCCGAAATGTTCAGCGCAGACCCTCGAGCCGCCGCGATCGGCCTCCCGACCAAGCCGCTCGACGAGATGTACGCCGAGCCGGCACGGACCTATATCGAGGCGCACGGCGGCGAGGTGCGCACCGGCGCCTCGGCGACGGTCGAGATCGACGACACGAGAATCGCCAGCGTGGCCGTTGGCGACGAGGGCGAGCGCTGGACGGCCTCGGTTGTGGTGTCTGCCGTGCCGTGGTTTGCGCTGGAGACGTTGTTTGCGCGTTACGCCGCGCCCCCGCCGGTCCTCGCCAGAACCATTGCGGCTGCGAATGCGATGGCGGCCTCGCCGATTATCACGGTCAACCTGTGGCTCGACCGCCCCGTGCTCGATCAGCCGTTTGTGGGCCTGCCGGGGCGCGCCATGCAGTGGGTCTTCGACAAACGGACCGTCGTCGGCGACACGGCATCCCACCTGTCGCTGGTGTCGAGCGGCGCGGCGTCGATTTACGAGAAGACCAATGCGGAGCTCATCGCCCTCGCTCAGAGCGAGCTCGGTGATGCCCTGCCTGCGGCGGCGTCGGCCGGTCTCGTGCGCGCCACGGTGATCCGGGAGCCCCGAGCCACCTTCTCGCTGGCCGTCGGCCAGCCGCAGCGGCCGGACACCCTGACCGGCGTGCGAGGCCTGTTTCTGGCAGGCGACTGGATTGCTACAGGGTTGCCAGCTACGATCGAGAGCGCCGTGAGGAGCGGCCACCGCGCCGCCGAGGCGGCAGCCGCCTCCTAAGGCCGGAACACCAGACCCGATGCACTCCGTCGTTGTCCACTACAAGGAACTGGCGCTCAAGGGGCGGAACCGTCCGTGGTTCGTGCAGATGCTCATCCGCAATCTGCGCGTGGCCCTCGCCGACGTCGATGTCGCGACGGTCCGGTCGGTCATGGGCCGGATCGAGATCGAGCTTCGCGGCCGGACGCCGTGGCCCGAGGTCGCGGGGCGGATTGCCACGGTGTTCGGCATCGCCAACTTCTCCCGAGCTGCGCGGGGCCCCCAGGACTTTGGCGCGCTCGCGTCACAGATCCTCGCGGAGCTTGGCTCCCGTGAGACCGCGTCCTTTCGTGTGAGCGCACGCAGGGCGGACAAGCGGTTTCCTTTCACCTCGCCCCAGATCGAGCGGGAGGTGGGCGGTCTCATCAAGCAGTCGACGGGCTGGAAGGTTGACCTCGAGCGGCCGCAGCTGACGGTCCACCTCGAGATGATGTCGGACCACGCCTTCTACTTCTTCGAGAAGGAGCAGGGCGCCGGCGGGTTGCCGACCGGGACCGGAGGGCTTCTGGCGTGCCTCCTGTCCGGCGGCATCGACTCGCCTGTGGCGGCGTTCCGCATGATGCGCCGCGGCTGCTACGTGCACTTCATTCATTTCCACAGCTACCCGATCCTGTCGCGCGCGTCTCAGGAGAAGGTGCGCGAGATTGCCACGCTCCTGACGAAGTACCAGCAGCGCTCGAGGCTGACGCTCGTGCCCTTCGGTGAGCTGCAGCAGCAGGTCCTGCTCGCCGTGAAGCCCGAGCTGCGCGTCGTGATCTACAGGCGGCTGATGCTGCGCATCGCGGAACGGATTGCGCGGCGCGCGCGAGCGCGGGCGCTGGTCACCGGCGAGGTCGTGGGCCAGGTCGCCTCCCAGACCCTGGAGAACCTCACGCTCATCGCCGGCGCGACTTCGCTCGAAGTCCTGCGTCCGCTGGTCGGGATGGATAAGGACGAGATCACGGACCAGGCCCAACGGATTGGTACCCTGCCGATTTCCAACATTCCCGACCAGGACTGCTGTCAGCTGTTCACCCCGCGTCACCCCGCGACCCGCGCCACTCTGGCTGAAGTCACGCATGCGGAGGAGGCGCTGCCGATAGAGGCGATGGTGCAAGCCGCGGTGGACGGCTCGGTCGTAGAACGATTCAGATTCCCGGTGCTAGAATTGGCGGCTGGGACGAACTAAACGAGGACCTCTTATGTATCAGTCCGTGAAGGAGATGCAGGACATCAACGTGTCGAGCCCGGCCTCGGGCGACGTTGTCGATAAACTCGCGTGGACATCGGCCTTCGGTGCCGACGCCGAGATCAAGGGGACGGCCCGGTGGGTCGTGCGTTCCCTGGCGGCGGCGGCGGGGATCCGGCCTGCGTCGATCCACGATCTCTATATCGCCATGGGTAGAGGAGACGCCGGCGGCTTTACCGTGCCCGCCATCAACGTCCGCGCCATGGCCTACGACACGGCACGCGCCGTGATTCGCGCGGCAAAGAGCCTGAATGCCGGCGCCTTCATCTTCGAGATCGCGCGCTCTGAGATCGGCTACACGGAGCAGCGTCCTCACGAGTACGCGGCGATTGTCCTTGCGGCGGCGCTCCGCGAAGGCTTCGCCGGCCCGATCTTCATCCAGGGCGATCACGTCCAGACCAACGCCAAGAAGTTCAACAGCCCCGATCGCGACAAGGAACTGGATGCGCTGCGCGCGCTCATCAAGGAAGAGATCGCCGCCGGGTTCTACAACATCGACATCGATACGTCCACGCTCGTGGATCTCGACAAGCCGACGCTCGACGAGCAGCAGGAGGTCAACGTCACGCTCGCGGCGGATTTCGCGGCCTTCATCCGCGGCCAGGAGCCTGCCGGCGTGACGGTGTCGGTTGGCGGCGAAATCGGCGAGGTCGGGGGCAAGAACTCCGATGTGCACGAGCTTCACGCCTACATGAAGGGGTTCAACCGGAAGCTTGCCGAGCGCGGCTCGAAGCTGGTGGGGCTCAGCAAGATCAGCGTTCAGACGGGGACGGCGCACGGAGGGTTCGTGAACGCCGACGGCAGCGTGCGAACCGACGTGAAGATCGATTTGAAGACGCTCGAAGAGCTGTCCACAGCGGCGCGGAAGGAGTACGGCCTCGGCGGCGCCGTCCAGCACGGTGCGTCCACGCTTCCTCCAGACGCCTTTGATGCCTTTCCGCGTGCGGGCGCCTGCGAGATCCACCTGGCCACCGACTTCCAGAACATGGTCTACGAGCACGCGCAGTTCCCGGCCGCGCTCAAGGCCGAGATGTACGCCTGGATTCGTGAGAACGCGCTCGAGGAGAAGAAGCCGAAGGACACCGAGGAGCAGTTCATCTACAAGGCGAGGAAGAAAGCCATCGGGCCCTTCAAGCGCCGCATGTGGAGCATTGCCGACGGCGAGCGCGCGGGCATCGGCAAGGCGCTCGAGGACCGGTTCTCATTCCTGATGCGCCAGCTCAAGATCGACGGCACCGCGGCCGCGGTGGCGAAGTTCGTCAAGGTGCCGCAGGTGCCTATCGACCGCGAGGCCGAAATCGTCGCGGCCGGAGGGAAGATCACCGCTGCGGAGCGCAAAGCGGAAGGGCTTGCCGACTGATCAACGAATTCCTCATTGTAAATTGCGAATTGTAAATTCCCCCGTCGCCCTGGCAGCTCTGCTCGTGGCGTTCACGACGAGCGCCTGCGCACGTCACTTCACCACCGACGGCCTCGTGCTTGCCGTGGATCGGCCTGGAGCCGTGGTGACGATTTCGCACGACGCGATGCCGGGGTTCATGGATGCGATGGCAATGCCTTTCGACGTGCGCGGTGAGGCTCGCGACGCGCTGTCAGGGTTGACGCCGCCCCTGGTCGCCGGCGATCGCGTGCGCTTCCGTCTCTCGGTCAAGGGCGGCCGCTCCTGGGTTGACCAGCTCGCCGTCATTTCGGCCGCGCCGGTCGATGCCGGCTTGCAGACGACACCAGCGATACCGGTCCTCATCCCGGTCGGGGCCGCGGTGCCCGAGTTCACGCTCCTCGATCAGAACGCGACCAGCGTCAGCCTGTTCTCGCTTCGTGGCAAGGTGGTCGTGGTCAACTTCATTTACACGCGGTGCCCGCTGCCAGACTACTGTCCGCGGATGGTTGCCAACTTCCGGGCGTTGCGGGAGCGTTTCGCGGACCGCATGGATCGCGAGCTCGTGCTGTTGACCGTCAGCTTCGATCCCAAGTACGACACGCCGCAGAGGCTCGCGGCCTATGCCACCGCGGAACGGGCCGGCGGACCCGGCTGGCATTTCCTCACCGGCGACTCCGCGAGCATCGAGCGGGTGTGCAACGCGTTCGGGATTCAGTACTTCCCCGAGGAGGGCCTGATCACGCACACGCTGCAAACAGCGGTGCTCGACCGGGAAGGCAGGCTGGCGGCGACCGTCGAAGGCAAGGACTTCGACGGCCGCCAGCTCGGAGACTTGGTGGCGGTCGCCCTTAGCGGCTCGCCTGCGCGGTGACCGGCCCCGAGGACTGCAGCTGCGGCAGATCGCGATCGGCCCGCGCCCACGACTTCAGCCCGCGCTCGCGCGCTTCGTTCGCCTCGCGCGTCCAGCCCAGACCAGCGAGCGAGCGAGACAACCCGAAATAAGCGCGGCCGCTGCCGGGTTCGAGCGTCAGCAGCTCGCGGTAGGAGCGCTCCGCAACCGCGAAGTCTCCCAGTGAGAGTGCGACGTTCGCCCAGCCCTCCATGGCCGGACGCGGGTAAGCCGGCGGCTCGGTGTAGATCTGGCTGGCTTCCCGATCCGCGGCCTTCCTGAACAGCTCGTAAGCCTGCTTGCGATCACCCGTGCGGGCGTTGATCGTGGCCTGCAGCTCCATGGCCGCAATGGCGAGCGGCTCACGGCTGGCGGTCGCTGCCGGCAGAAGCTTCTCGAGATCGGCGAGCGCCGCCTTCGCCCGATCGTGCTGGCCGGTGGCCGAGTAGGCCAGCCCGGTGGCCCAGATCCGCCATGCCTGCTGCTCCGGCTTGTCGTACATCGGCACCGTCCGGCCATCGAGGATTTCGTTCCACCGCTCGAACCGGACCGTCGTCTTGATCATCCCGAAGTACGCCTGGCGCCACGGCACGCGCTGGCTGTTGCCCGCCTTCTCCCGGGGCGTCTCCTTGAACGTGAAGAGGTGCTGCACCCACTTCACGGAATTCTGGTAATGCCCGTCCAGGTTCAGCGAGTGAATCAGGAAGTGAACATTGTGGCCATGGTGGCCCGTCGGGTAGAGGCTGTCCGCCTCGAATCCACTTGAGCTCGTTCTCCGCCGCGACGGTGAACGAGGTGATGGCTTCCTCCACCTTGTCACTCTGGGCGTAGATGTGGCCCGGCATGTGGAGCGCGTGCGGGATGTTCGGCACCAGCTCGGGATATCGCTCGTTGGCGCGCCACGCCTTCTCCGGCGTGCGGCTGCCTTCCCATGCGTGAATCAGGTAATGGTGCGCGCCGAAATGGTTGTCGTCCTTCCGGACGATTTCCTCCATCAGCTCGATGGCTTCCATCGTGCCGGGGCGGGCTTCCTTGGTGATCGGATGGAACCCGTTGTCGATGCCGAGGGCGAGGATCGATTTGGCCTCGAGGTCGTTGGGATACGCGGCGACAAGCTTCCGCATGCCCGCGATGTAGGCCGCGTCCGCGGCGTCACGGTTGCCCGGTGCCCGGCGCGCCGACTGCGCCTCGATGTAGAGCCGCTCACGCTCCGTGACCTTGTCGCGGAGCGACATGGCCTTGGCGATGGCCTCTCGCGCGCGGATTGCCGAATCCACGGCGGCGCCGTTCGTGGTGCGTGCGACTGCCTCAGGATTCTCGCGGGGCGCAGCTGCCGGCGCGGCGCCGCGCCCGCCGTCGTTCGGATCGCGCATCAGCTGAAATGCGGGGCGGTAGTCGCCTCCCGCGCTCACCGCGATGCACCAGTGCGCCATCGCCATCTGCGGGTCGAGCGCTGCCGCCTGCAGGCACGAGCGCTCGGACTCCTGGAACCAGAAGGAATGGATCTGCGAGATGCCCTGCAGGAAAAACTTCCTTGCCTCCTCCGACGAGGTGGTGACCGGAAAATCAGTCGTGGTACCCATCCCTGGATGCAGCGTGGCGGGCAGCAGCGGCTGCGCGCCGGGAGGTACCGCGCACATGTCCGGTTCAGGCCGTGCCGGGGCCGGCCGCTGCTTGCCTGCGGCGATGACCTGGACGGAGCCGGCAAGCACACCGGCGGTGAGGATGGCCGCTACGAAGGAGGTCTTCTTCATCCGCTCATTCTAGAGCAGACAGCGTCCGGGTGGATCCCGGAATGAGCGCCCCGGCGCCCGCAGGCGCGATGGCGCCGGCTAGTCGGGAACGCCCGGATACGGCAGGGGGTTCGACGGGAACACCTCGTAAAAGATGACCTGCGTCTGCTGATGCGGCTGCCCGTAATCCATGAACACGTCAAACGCGCGCCATTGCCCCCCAATGAGGACGTTCAACTTGTCGTTGGAAATCGCTCCCGACGGGTTCCGCTGGCGCGCGGCGTCGAAACCGGCAACCTGCAGGTGCCAGATCATCCTCAGCAGCAGCTCCTCCGCGGCGCCAACCGCCTCGTCGGACGAGCCCCGAGGCGCCGTCAGATGAGCGAATTCCCGCCCGGTCGCCTGCACCACGCGGTCCGCCTGCGCCGCGTCGAGCGGCCCTGCCGGGACGTGATGCGGATTCGACGGCGTCACCTCCGGCCCGGGCGGCGCCGGCGTGGCGGCCGGTGGCGCCGGAGCGGCCCCGGAAGGGGGCCGGCGCAGCGTTTCCTCGCCGTGAACCGGCCCGAAGCATGTGTCGCCGGTATACGGAATCCGAATCGCATCGTTGCCTTCGATGTGCCCGGTGCCCCGCAGTGAGAAGGGACAGATGTTGACCCCACCGAGGGCCGCTCCACCCGTGACTTCGAACGGCACGTCATTACCGATGAGCTGACCAGATGCATTGCCGGAAACAGTCAGCACGCCGGAGCACACCGCTGAGAAGGTCCCGGCAATCGAGGTGGGTGTCTGGCTCGTAATGTTCCACTGAAACGCGCTGCAATCCCACGAGGCCGGAATTCCCTCAACGCCTTGCGAGGCCCAGAGTCCGGTCAGGGCCCCGCCGCCCGCGGCCGGGGCCGGCGCAGCCGGCGAGGGCACCTCGCTCGGCCCTGCGGGCAGGAGCACCTCGCGGGTGTGCTCGATGCAGCCCACAGTCCCCAATGTCGAGGCTCCAAGAGCGAGCGCCAGCAGAGAACGTTTCATCATCATGATTACGAAACCGTACGCAGAACCACAGCTTACGCCGGCACCGTCCGCGGAAAGCCCTGAATTTCTGCCGAAAGACGCGTTACCGGGAAACGGGATGCAGGAGCCCGGCCAGATAATCCCGAAGGCCCTCGCCGGTGCTGCGGAATGCGAGCTCGGACCACGGCAAGGTGGCTTCGTCGAACTCGGATAGCTCGAGGCTCTCGTCGTCAAACGCCAGAGAGCCACCGGTGGCGGTCGCGGCGTACACGACAATGACCGGGGCGCGACCGGCGTAGGAGTAGATATTGACGAGCCCGTCGAGCCGGACTTCGAGTCCGCATTCCTCGCGCGCCTCGCGGACCGCGGCGGCGGTCAGGGTTTCACCCCGATCGACGTACCCGCCAGGGAACACCCACTTGCCGTAACCTGGATCGATCGCACGCTTGACGAGGACGATGCGGCTTGATGGGGAGCGGATGATGGTGCCGACGGCAATCTTCGGGTCGAGATAGAAGACGAAGCCGCAGCCGGTGCATACGAGGCGTGCCGGCTCGGCTGCCTTCAGCTGCCGGTGCTCGAGCGGCTGGCCGCAGCGCGGGCAGAACCGGAACGCATGCGAGTCGTCGTGTGGGTCGAGCGGCGAATCCGCCACGGGCGCCAGTATAATCGGCACTCATGTCCATTCTGAAGGTAGCGCGCATGGGCCACCCCGTGCTGCGCGAGCGTGCGCGTGCCCTCGGCCGCGCCGAAATCACGCTGCCGGCCGTCCAGAAGCTGATCGACGACATGATGGACACCATGATCGAGTACAGCGGCGTGGGGCTGGCGGCGCCGCAGGTGCACGAGGGTCTGCGCCTGTTCGTGGCCTCGCTCGATACCGACGAGGACAACGACAAGGCCGAGCCCGTTGCCATCATCAACCCCGAGATTCAAGTGGTTGGCTCGGATGTCGTGGAGGACTGGGAGGGCTGCCTGAGCATCCCCGACATCCGCGGCCGCGTGCCGCGCGCCAGGCAGATCGTTCTACGTGCGGTCGACCGGCGAGGCGATCCAATCGAGATCGCTGCACAAGGCTTTCCGGCGCGCGTCATCCAGCACGAGACCGATCACCTCGACGGCGTGCTCTTCTTCGATCGCATGCGCTCGTTCGGGTCGCTGACCTTCCTTGAAGAGTACGGGCGGTATCACAACGACAGGCGGGACGACGAAGACTAACGAAATTTACAATTTACAATTGAGAATGGACAATTCGTTGTCTCACGCATTCCCCATTTCGTCTCACGCATTCCTCATTTCGAATTGTAAATTGTAAATTTCCTCAGGCTTGTCTCTTGCGCTCGAGCGCGCGTTCCGACTGCAAGCGTTCGAGTTCCACGTTCGAGTGATCGACAAAGCGCATGGCGGCCGCGATGGCGTGGTGTCCGGCGACTTCGTCGATGGCCCGGTGCATCAGCTGGCACACCCGGCGGTACCAGGGGTGGCCCTGCGGAGCCGTGCGAAGCTCGATCACGTGCATGGCTTCGCGCGCGTTCAGGTCCATGTAGTAGCGAACGCGGTACGCCATTACGACCGCGTACGGAGCGGCATCGCCGAGCCCGGCGGCCACGAGCGCGCCGTGAAGGTCGGCCGATCTCTCCATCACCGTTTGCCAGTCCGCAAGAGCTCCGGCCTCCTCGAGAGCCGCCGGCTCGACGTAGCCGTGCGCGGGGCTGAGCGGCTGCCAGTCCAGCGTCAGCAGGCGATGGCGCTGGAGGTCCCGGAACGCGCCGTAGTCGGACAGCACGTCGAAGCGATAGGCCGTCCGTTCGAACGCCCGCCCGGGCTTGTGGCGCCGGTTGGTGCGGGGACCCGCATATGCACGGAGCAGTGCCGCGCGATCCTCGGAGGTGAGCCGGCTGGCGAGATCGAGGAGCTCGCTGTCGGAGCGCGATGAGATCGAATAGAGCGCCGCAGCCACGACCTTGAGCTCTCCGTCGGGATCGAAGTCGGTCAGCGTCACGGTGTCGTCACCGTCTTCCAGCCGCCCTGCAACGTGCGGCGACGGGTCCGGTGGGAGGACTGACGTGAGATCCGGATCGCAGAACTGGCGCGCGGTCTCCTCGAATCCGCGGCGGGTTTCGGCGAAGTACTCGATCCACCGGCCGCCGCGCTCGGGCTGATCGACCCGGGCGAGGAACGCCGGGATGACCTCCCGCAGTTCGTGGAGCATCACGGCGGCGTGAGCGCGCACTTCGTCGAGCGGGTGCGCGAACATCCGCAGCAACAGCGCTTCGAACGCCTGACCCGTTCCAAACAGCCCGACGTTCGACGTGGTTGCCGCAGGCAGGAGGCCCCGCAAGGTGTCGAGTGCCTTCGCGCGGATCACCTGGCGGTACACCGCCTCCGAGTCTTCGGCGGCCTTCGGATACTTCGCGCGGAAGTGCGTCTCCATGGCCGGTATCCAGCGCGCGTAGGTTTCGAACGCCAGATCCATGACCTCGGTGAACCGCGTCTCGAGCGACGACCCTGACACTTCGGCCGGTACGTGGTACTTCCAGCGGCCGCCGGGCCGATCGGTATACGGCACGTAGCGGGTGGACTGCTCCAGGTACGACATCAGCCGGCCCCATTCGAGGACCTTGGTCAATACGTTCGAGACGCCCTCGCACGCGAGGTGCACCCCGCCGAGCTGTGCCACCGAATCGTCTCCGTACTCACTCAGCACGCGCGCGTAAAGCTTGTCCGCGCGAGCGGCACCGACCACGCTGCCGGGCCCGGCGGGGCCCTGGCCCTGCACGTCGCCGAGGAACTCGTCGAGGAACAGCCGCCGCACGGACTTGGCCGACCGCGAGTAGCGTGCGAAGAGCGCGCCCTTGACGGTTTCAGGCAGGTTCGTCAGCGCAAAGACCGGCTTGTCGGTGTTGGTGAAGTACGGGGTGAGCGCCTGGACTTCGGCTTCAGTGAACGTTTCCACGACAGGCTATTCTACGTGCATGGCGAACGACGGTTTTGCTTTTCGACACCAGCTCGACGTGCGCTTCCGAGACTGCGACTCGATGGGGCACGTCAACAACGCCGTGTACTTCACATATCTCGAGCAATGCCGCCTGACGTTCTGGCGGCAGTTGACTGGCGAAGGGTCGCCGCTCTCCCGGGTGATCGTGGCACACGCCGAGTGCGACTACCGATCTCCGGCGCTCTTCGGCGATCGGATCGAAGTGGGTCTGAATGTCGGCGAGATCCGCCGTTCGAGCTTCGTCCTCGTGTATCAGATCAACCACGTCGAATCCGGGCGGCGGCTGGCCGATGGCAAGACGGTGATGGTCACCTACGACTACGCGGCGGGTTCCTCCGTTCCCATTCCACCTGCGACCCGATCGCTTCTCGAAGAGTGGCAGGCGCGGCCCTGACTTCGGTGGCCGCCGTCCTTGGTTCTTCGGCCTTCGTCCTCGGGCGGGCCTTAGCCCTTGGTCCTTCGCGTGAAAAGCGGTTTGATTTGACAGGTTTGTGAAACTATTCACATAATCGGCTCAGGAATCCCGTTGCCATGATCGAGCTCGATCACGTCTCGAAGCAGTTCGCCGGCAAGCGGCATGTCACCGCGCTCGAGAACCTGTCGCTGATCATCCCCCGCGGCGAGATGGTTTCCATCGTCGGGCCCTCGGGCTCGGGCAAATCGACGCTGCTGAACCTGATTGGCGGCCTGGACCGGCCGTCGGCCGGCGAGGTCAGAGTGGACGGAAAGGCACTTTCGGGCCTCTCGGACGATGAGCTGACCAAGGTGCGGCGGGACACGATCGGGTTCATCTTCCAGTTCTTCAATCTGCTGCCGACGCTCTCGAGCCTCGAGAACGTGGGCCTGCCGCTGCACTTGCGAGGCTGGGCACGCGCCAAGGTCGATGAGCGCGCCCGGGAACTGCTCTCGCTCGTGCAGCTCGACCGACGCACGTCCCATCTGCCCGACGAGCTTTCAGGAGGCGAGCGGCAGCGCGTCGCGATCGCCCGCGCGCTGTCGATCTATCCGCCAATCCTGCTCGCCGATGAGCCGACGGGAAACCTCGACACGCGGACCGGGCAGGAAATCCTCGCACTGATTCGCGATCTGCACTCCCGGCTGGGCTCCACCGTCGTCATCGTGACGCACGACGCGCAGGTGGCCGAAAGCTGCAGCCGGACGATCGCGTTGAGGGACGGGCGACTCGTCGAGGACATCCGCCGATGATGCTCCTCCGCCTGATCTCCTGGCCCTACTTCAGGAAGCACATCCTCCGGACGGTGTTGACGACGGCCGGGATTGTGCTCGGCGTGGCGGTGTTTGTCGGCATGCACACGGCCAACCAGAGCGTGCTGTGGGCGTTCAACCAGACCGTCGATCGGATCGCCGGCAAGACGCAAATCCAGGTGACGGCCGGCGAGACCGGCTTCAACGAGGAGACGCTCGAGGCCGTTCAGGCTGCGCCGTCCGTCCATGTGGCGGTGCCGATCATCGAGGCCGTCGTCCACTCTCAAATCGAGGGCGCTGGCAGCCTGCTCGTGCTGGGCGTGGACATGACGGGCGATCGCAGTCTTCGCGACTACGAGCTCGACGAGGGCGACGAAGCGGTCATCGACGATCCGCTCGTGTTCCTGGCGCAGCCCGACTCGATCATCCTGACAAGGGAGTTCGCCGACAAGCACGGCTTCGAGGTGAACAGCACGCTTCCGCTCGGGACGGCGTTCGGCGAACGCCGTTTCACGGTGCGCGGCATCATGCGCTCGTCGGGCCTGGCGAGCGCCTTCGGCGGCAATCTGGCCATCATGGACATCTATGCCGCGCAGAAGATGTTCGGCCGCGGGCGGACGTTTGATCGCGTCGATCTGACCGTCAAAGAGGGCGCCACGATTGCGGACACGCAACGGGATCTGCGTGAACGTCTCGGTCCCGGCTTTCAGGTGGAGCCGCCCTCGGGCCGCGGGCAGCAGTTCGAGGCGATGACGGCGGCGTACTCGATGATGGTCAGCATCTCGAGCCTCTTCGCCCTCTTCATCGGGATGTTCATCATCTACAACGCCTTTTCGATCGCCGTCACGCAGCGGCGGTCCGAGATTGGGGTGCTGCGCGCGCTCGGCGCGACGCGCCGCCAGATCCGGCGGCTGTTCCTGGCCGAGAGCGCCATCACCGGCATCATCGGATCGGTTGGCGGACTGCTCTTCGGTCTGCTGATTGCCCGCGGCATCGCGGCGTCGATAGGCACGCTGATGAGCGACGTGTACGGCGTGGCGCAGCGCACCGAGGAGATCGCCACCAGCCCCGTGGTGCTGGCTGTCGCGCTCGTGATCGGCATCGTGACGAGCATCGTGGCCGCGCTCGTTCCCGCGCAGCAGGCGGCGCGTGTCGATCCGGTACAAGCACTCCAGAAGGGCAAGTATCAGGTGCTGTCGGCAGGTGAGAATCGGGCGCGCGTCATCGCGGCCGCAGTGCTCCTGGCCGTTTCGGCCGCCTGCCTCCTGGCGGGCGACGATCGCCGGGTGTTCTATGCGGGTTACGGCTCAGCCGTCGTGGCGGCGCTGCTGCTGGGCCCGCTCTTGTCCCTCGCCCTGGCCAGGGCGTTGCGGCCTTTGCTCAGGTGGATTCGTCCTGTTGAAGGTGCGCTCGCAGCCGACAGCCTCATTCAGTCACCGCGCCGGACCTCGGCCAGCGTGGCCGCGCTGATGCTGTCGCTGGCGCTCGTCGTCGCATTCTCGGGGATGGCGGGCGCAAGCTACGACTCGATCATCGATTGGATGGACTCCGCCCTCAATCCGGACCTGTTCGTGATGCCCAACCAGGACATCGTGGTCAGGACGCTCAGGTTTCCACCGGAGATGGAGCAGGAATTGTCCGGTGTGCCAGGCATCGCCCGGCTGCAGGCCGTCCGAAACGCGCGTGTCATCTTCCGCCGGACGCCGGTGATGATCGTCGCGACCGATGTCGCCAGCATCGCCGAAACCGCAGCACGCGCGCCTGTAGCCGGCGATGAAGACACGATGTACCAGGAAACGGCGGCGGGCCGCGGGTTGATGGTGTCCGACAACCTCGCCCAGCTCCAGCGACTGCACATCGGCGAGACTCTCGAGATTCCCGCCCCAGGCGGCCTCATCCGCCTGCCGATTGTCGGCATCGTCGTCGACTTTTCAGATCAGCAGGGGACGATCCTGATGGACCGGACGGTGTTCCAACAGGTACTGGCGAGACGACTCGATCAACGCCTTCCGCGTGTACCTCGAACCCGGCGCGACGGTTCCCGACGTCAAGGACCGGATCCTCGCCCGTTTCTCGGGGGAGCGGCAGGTCTTCGTGCTGACCAACGACGAGCTCAAGGCGTACATTCTTCGGGTGACCGATCAGTGGTTCGGGCTGACATCCGTCCAGATCGCCGTGGCTGTGCTGGTCGCCATTCTCGGCATCGTCAACACGCTGACCGTGTCGATCACGGACCGGCGTCGTGAGCTGGGCGTGCTCCAGGCGGTTGGCGGACTGCACGGGCAGATCCGGCGAACCATCTGGATCGAGGCATTGAGCATCGGCACACTGGGCCTGGTGCTCGGGTTTGCGGTCGGTGCGCTGAACCTGTACTACATCCTGCAGATCGTGCACAGGGACATTGCCGGGATGCGGCTTGACTACGTGGTGCCGGTTTCGACGATGGCGATGCTCGTGCCGACGATTCTGACCGCCGCGTTTGTCGCGGCTATCTGGCCGGCTGAATCTGCCGTGCGCGGATCGCTCGTGGAGGCGCTCGAGTATGAATGAGGCGCGCAGCCGGGACATGGCTTTCGTAGCGCGGGTCCTTTGGACCCGCCGGTTCGCGGCGCTGGTCGTGGTGCTGCTCGCGGTTTCGCGCGCCGGCAGCGCCGAGCAGTCCGCCGCCACGTCCGGCCCGCGCGAGATCGTCGCCGAAGTGCAGCGGCGCGCCGACGCGAAGTCGCAGAGGTACGACGGCCTGCTGCAGGTGTTCGACGCGAAGGGCAAGGTGTCCGACAAGCGCTGGACGCTCGAACGGCTCGGCTCGCATGGCAAGAGCCGCGTCGTCTTGCGCTTTCTGGCGCCTGCGGAGGTGAAGGGCGTGGCGCTGCTCGTGGTGAACCACCCCGATCGCGCGTCGGATCAGTGGATGTGGACGCCGGCGATCGAGCGCGACCGCCGGATCGCGTTGCAGGATCGATCGACGCGGTTCTTCGGCACCGACTTCAGTTTCGAGGACCTCGAAGAGCGCGACGTCGACCAGTACACCTATTCGATGGCGGGCGACGACACGATTGACGGGGTGGCCTGCTGGAAGATCGAGTCGGTGCCGCGCCAGTCCAAGTCGTCCCAGTACACGCGGTCGCTGGTGTGGGTCAGAAAGGACCACTACGTCGTGGCGCGCGTCGAGAACTACATCAAGGCTGAAGCAGTACGGCGGCTGGACTACCGGGACCTGCAGAGCGTGCAGGGCATCTGGACCGCGAAGCAGCTCGAGATGGCGGATCTCAGGCGGGGCAGCCGGACGAGGCTGACGCTCGACAGGCTGGAGTACAACGTCGCGCTCAAGGACGAGGACTTCACGCTGCAGGCTATCCGCCGCCAGTGATGGGGCGGGCCCTGGCGTGGTCGCTGGCGCTGTGGCTCGGTGCGCCCGGCGCGGCCGTGGCGCAGGCGGTGACGTACCGGGGGTTCGTGGAGACCCGGGCGCAGCTGTTTGCGCAGGACGCCCCTGACGACACTACGAACGTCGTGCTGGATCTGCTGGCGCGGCAGGACGTGTTCATCAAGCCGGCAGCCTGGCTGCAGTTCGCGGCCGGCGTCGATGCGAGAGCCAACAGCCACGAGCAGGTCGACGCCTCATGGCGGGTGGACTTTGCGGATCGTGGAACACTCCGCCCCGCTCTCAGCGTACGGCGCCTCAACGCCACACTTACTCGGGGCGCCATCACGGCCGATGTCGGAAAGCAGTTCCTGCGCTGGGGTAAGACCGACATCGTGACCCCAACGGATCGGTTCGCCCCTCGCGATTTCCTGAACGTCTTCGACAACGAATTCCTCGCGGTGAGGGGAGCGCGGCTGGTCTATCAGAACGAGACCGACGCGCTCGAAGGCATCTGGGTGCCATTCTTCACGCCCAGTCGTGTGCCGCTGCTCGATCAGCGGTGGACGGTTCCTCCTCCGGGCATCACCTTTACGGACGCGGGTGCGTCCATCCCCGGGGGCTCCCAGTTCGGGGTGCGATGGGCCCGTACAGGAGCGGGCTTCGAACACGCGGTGTCGTACTTCGACGGCTACAACCACTTGCCTAACGCGGAGGTTCCGCCGGCGCCGGCGAGCTTCGAAGAGGGGCCGCCTCTACCACAGGCGGGGATACCCGTCCGCCGCCAGTATCCGCGAATCCGGTCGTACGGCATCGACTTCGCGATGCCGACGAAGTGGTTTACCGCCAAGGCCGAGTCGGCGTATTTCACGACGTCCGATCCCCAGACCGACGAGTACATTCTCTACGTCGTTCAGCTCGAGCGGCAGATCGGCGAGTGGCTCCTGCTGGCCGGTTACACTGGCGAAGTGATCACCGACGAGCAACGGGGGATCGGCTTTGCCCCCGATCGCGGCCTGAGCGGGTCGCTTGTCGGCCGGGCCTCATACACGATCGACACCAATCGATCCGTGGCGATCGAAAGTGCGCTCAGGCAGAACATGGACGGCTTCTACGGGAAGGCCGAGTACTCGCAGGCCAGGGGTCAGCACTGGCGCGCGACGGCCACGGCCGTGCTCATCCGGGGCGAGCCGGATGATTTCATCGGGCAGTACCGGCTGAACTCACATCTCACGCTCGGGATTAGATACAGCTTCTAGAAGAACTTTGAACTTTGAACTTTGAACTGCGAAGGACACTGTGTCGTTCGAGCCGCTGTGCATTGACGCCAACAATCCTGGTCCGATGACCGGGGAGGGGAACCACACCTATCTGCTCATTGGTGCCCGGAGAGCGGACGGGGCGCTGGCGCCGGCCTCACTCATCGACGCGGGCGTTGGCGATCCGGCTCACGTGGCCGCCGTGCAATCCCAGCTCGATCAGCACGGTGCGCGCCTGGATCATGTGCTGGTGACCCACGGCCACGCCGATCACGCGTCCGGCGCTCCTGCGCTCGCCCGCGTTAGCCCTCTCACGCGGTTCGCCAAGTATCCGTGGCCCGGTGAAGATGAGAAGTACGCCGTCGCCTGGGAGCTGCTTGCGGACGGGGCGACCGTCCCTGCGGGGGACGAGAATCTGAGCGTTTTGCATACGGCCGGGCACTCACCGGATCACGTCGTGTTCTGGCACGCGCCCAGCCGCACGGCGTTTACCGGCGACCTGGTGATCGAAGGATCGAGCGTCATGATTCATTGGAGCCGGGGAGGCGACCTCGCGAAGTACCTCGAGGCGCTCCGCGCGTTGATCGCGCTCGCGCCAGCGAAGCTCCTCCCGGCCCACGGACCCGCGATTGAGGATCCGGTATCAACCCTCACGCGCTACGTGAACCACCGCCTGCAACGGGAGGCGCAGGTAATGGACGCGCTCTCCCGGGGCCAGGACACCGTGCACACCATCGTCGAATCCATCTATGATGGCGTAGCTGCCGCGCTCGTGCCGGCCGCGCGCGAGAACGTCCGTGCGCACCTTGAAAAGCTGAGAGCCGAAGGCCGCGCGTCCGAAGGTGACGATCGCTGGAGCCTCACGGGGAAATGATATGAACCAGGTCATCGATTTCATCAACGTCAACCGCGACCGCTACCTCGACGAGCTCAAGGCACTGCTCGCGATTCCAAGCGTGAGCGCGCTGCCGGAGCACAAGGGCGACGTCCGGCGCTGCGCGGAGTGGTGTGCCGACGAGATGCGCCGTATCGGGCTGCAGAACGTCAGGCTCGTGGAAACGCCCGGCAATCCCGTCGTGTATGGCGACTGGCTCGGCGCCGAAGGCGCGCCGACCATTCTTTTCTACGGCCACTACGACGTGCAGCCCGTGGATCCCCTGAACCTCTGGGAAACGCCGCCCTTCGAGGCCACGATCCGCGACGGCGAAATTTACGCGCGAGGATCAGCCGACGACAAGGGCCAGATCTTCATGCACCTGAAGGCCATCGAGGCCTTCCTCAAGCAGGGCGGGCGCCTGCCGGTCAACATCAAGCTCATCTTCGAGGGCGAGGAAGAAGTCGGCAGCGTGAACCTGGACGACTTCATCCGGGCACACAAGGCCGAGCTCAAGGCCGACGTCGTCGTCATCTCCGACTCGGCGATGTTCGCCCGCGGCGTGCCGTCGATCTGCTACGGCCTGCGAGGCCTCGTCTATTTCCAGATCGACCTTAGAGGCAGCAGCACCGATCTCCATTCCGGATCGTTCGGCGGCGCCGTGGCCAACCCGGCGTTCGTTCTCGCGCAGATGATTGCCCAGATGAAGGATCGCGGGGGCAGAATCAAGATTCCCGGCTTCTACGAGGATGTGCGGCCGCTGCAGGAAGAGGAGAAAAAGGCCTGGGCGTCGCTGCCGTTCAACGAGCGGCAGTACAAGAAGGATTTCGGCATCCCGAAGATTTTCGGCGAATCCGACTACACGACGCTCGAGCGGACGTGGGCGCGGCCTACGCTGGAGATCAACGGCTTGCTTTCGGGCTTCACTGGAGAGGGCGCGAAGACCGTCCTGCCGGCTGTGTCGATGGCGAAGATCAGCATGCGGCTGGTGCCCGATCAGGATCCCAACAAGATCGCCGAGCTCTTCGAGGCGCACGTGCGAAAGCTGGCGCCGAAAACCGTGGAGCTCAAGATCACGCGGATGCACGGCGGCAAGCCGTGGATGACCTCCTTCGACAACCCCTTCGTGCAGGCCGCGGGCCGGGCCATCGAGAAAGGCTTCGGCAAGGCGCCAATCTTCACACGCGAAGGCGGTTCGATCCCCGTCGTGTCCACGTTCCAGGAAGAACTGGGCCTTCCGTCAGTGCTCTTCGGCGTCGGCCTCCCGGACGAGAACGCTCACGCCCCCAACGAAAAGCTCGACCTGGGCAACTTCCACAACGGGATCATCGCGTCGGCGCATCTCTACCAGGAAATTGGGGGGATGAAGAACTAGACAGTTCAACGTTCAAAGTTCAGGGTTCAAGGTGCTCCTAGAACCTTGAACTCAGCACCGCACCTTGAACGTTGAACTTTGAACCTTGAACCTGAACCGGTTCAGCGTTCAGTTAAGCGAAGCGACCCTTCTCCGAAGCATCTTGACGTGCTCCCAGATCTGCTCCTGCTCGTCGCGCCCCTCGTCGTCCAGGCCCATGCGCGACGAAAACTTCAGGTACGACTGCAGGTCCCGCAAGGCTCCCGAGAAATCGTTCAGATGGTAGGCCAGCAGGCCGCGATCCCGCAGTTCGTTCACGGCTGAGGGGTCTACCGCCAGCAGCATCTCGGTGATGTCCCTGGCCTGCGGAAACGAGAACATCCGGACGTAGAGCCGCTTCAGGTTGAGCAGCATCCGTCCCAGAATCTGCGGCTTGGTGGCGCCGCTGCTGATCTCGGCCTGGTCCCACACGGCGTCGTCGCCCGTGTGCCGCCGGAGCAGGGACATGCAGGCGTCCTCCGAGAGGAACGCACCGCCATGGAACGCGTCCACGATGAGGTCGCGCGCATGGAGGCCTTCGAACGGTCCCCGGACGCCGCGGGTTGTCGGGCAGCGGACGAGGAAATGCCCGGGGAAGTTGATCCCCTCGGCGACGATTCCCGCCCGGCGCGCAACCTCCAGGTAGACCAGGGCCAGCGAGATGGGAATGCCGGTGCGCCGTTCGAGCACCTCGTTCAGAAAGCTGTTCCGCGGGTCCTCGTAGCGCGCCTCGTTGCCGACAAACCTCTGTTCCTTGAAGAGGTACTCGTTGAGGGCGGCCACCCGTGCGTACACGATGGGATCGACCTGGTCGGGCATGTCTGGGAGACGCATCCGGCGCGTCGGCGACACGTTCAGCCGCCTCGCGGCCCAGCCGATCAAGCAATTCCAGGTAGGGCCTCGCGTCGAGCTTCGGGTACTCGACCCGCGCGATCATCAGCGCGGCCGCAGCAAGGTCGGGTTCGGGGCTGCGTGCAATCTTCGTGAAGCCGTCGAGCAGGGTGTTGGATAGCAACGCCCAAAGGATACCAGCAAAAGAAAAAGGGCGGGGCCGAAGCCCCGCCCTTGCGTGATGCTGGTGTGCTCCGAAGCTCTCTGAAGCCCGGAGCCTGAAGCCCGGAGCCTGTCCTAGAACCTGAGGCCGAACGACACGCGCATCTGGCGCGGCGTGGTATACGCGAAGCGGTTCAGCGCCTTCCCGAAGTTCACCCCGTAGTCCCAGTTCACGCCCTGCACGGGCGTGGTGGTGAAGGGGTTGAACGACTGGTAAGCCGCCGGAGCGCTCACGGACGTGCGCACCGTGGTGTCGACGTTGCCGTTCACCACGTTGCCGCCGTTGACGAACACGGTGCCGCCGCAGCCGCACAGCTGGAACTGGTTGAAGAGGTTGACCACCTGCAGCTGGCCCATCAGCTGGACGCGGCCTGCGCCACGAACCCGTTGCAGGTAGTTGACGGCGAGGTCCGTCCGCTTCTGCCCCTCGAGGCGGAAGGCGTCGCGCGCGGTGTAGTAGGTACCTGGGTCGACCCGCCGTCAGGCGGCGTGCGGTACCCGGGATTGGTCACGTACGGCTGAGGGTTGACGCCGTTGAAGAGCGTGGCGTTCTGGTTCGACGCGCTGTAGGGCGCCCCGCTCTCGAGCGCCTGCGTGAGGCCCAGCGAGAAGCCCCACGGCAGGTTGTAAGTGAGCCACAGCCGCGCCCGGTGCCGCTGGTCGGCCGAAAGATCCCCGTCCGGGAAGTTCCACTCGGCCTCCTTGTACTCCGGGTACTGGAGCGAGCTATCGGTGAGCGGCCCGGAGGCGACGTTCTCGCCGTCCACGTTGCCCCACAGGTGGGACAGGGTGTAGCTGCCACCGACGTCTGCCCTCGTCCCGAACCGGTACTGGCCCTGGAACGTGACGCCGGCGTACTCCCGGTGGAGCAGGCCGCTCGACTCGTTCTCGATGAAACCGAGGTCGTACACTCGGCCCTGGACGCTCGGCGGCGCAAAGGTTCGTGTATCGGTCGCCAGGCCCGTCGTCGTGTCGGTCCTGGTCACGTAGAAGTTGCCGAACTTACGGTAGGTGGCGTCGGCTCGCAGCGTCGCCCTGGCGCCGAACGAACGTGCGACGCCGCCGGAGTACTCCCACGCGCCCGGCGATTCGAGCGAGTTGGGGATCCGGGGCGAGACGCCGCGCACACCGGGCGTTGTCGCCAGCGGCAGCGTCGCGCCGCCGTTGGCCTCGTACCACGCGAAGACCTGACGGATGGCCTCTTCGGTCGGCACCAGCGGCCCGGCAGGGTTGGCGTTGATGCTCGGTCCGCCGTACACAAACCGGTACGTTGTCGGAGTTGCCCGCCGGCGAGGTCTGGTCGGCGACGTTCGTGATGAGCGCCGAGGTGTACTTCGCGGCGCTGGCGGTCACCGACCATTCGCCGGCGCCGGTCGGATCCCACACGATACCGAGCCGGGGGCTGAAGGACGCGCTGTCGGCAATCAGGATGCCGTCGCTGCCGACGCCGTCGTTCTTGTCCCACCGGACGCCCACATTCGCGGTCACGCGATCGGTCACCCGCCAGTTGTCGTTGAGGAAGAACGACAGCGTCTTGAACGTCGACCCTTCGCTCGACACGAAGATGGGGTTCCATTGAATCTGCGTCGTGCCGTTGATGAACTGTGGTGTCAGGTTCGTGCCCTGAACGATCGCGTTCGCGTTGACGAAGCGATAGTCGCTGCCGGACTGGTGGTTGTCGGCCTTCCGCAGGTCGTCGAAGTTGTCGAAGCCCGCGACGAAGGCGTGCGCGCCGTAGCCCCGGGTCGACAGGAAATAGTTGGCCTTGACGAAGATGTCCTGGTTGTCGCGCGTCTCCGGCATGCAGACGCCGCAGAAGGTGGCGGACCAGTAGCGCCGGCCTGACTGCTCGACGAGCAGCGTGCCCTTGATCGGATCGGTGAACTTGGCGCCGCTCCCCGAGAAGGTGAGGTGCCTCTCCGAGTACCGCCCCTCGATCGACAGAGTGGGTGTCAGCACGCCCGTGTAGTTGACGGTGAAGAGATCCTCGGGCAGCTTGCGATCCTCGAGGCTGTTCATGTCCATCGAAGTCGTCACGCTGAACGTGTTGTTCAACTGGGCGACATTGACCTTGGTGTAGGCGCCCTGGATCCGGTGGTTCTGGTTCACCGAGTAGGTGCCCTTGAACTCGAAGCGCTCCTGCTTGATCGTGTTGACGTACGGGATGTTGGTGATGACCAGCTGTCGGTTCAGCTCCTGCTTCTGCAGGCGGCCCGCCGTGAAGAACCACAGGCGATCGCGAACGATGGGCCCGCCGCCCGTGTACTCGTAGGTCGGCACGGTCTTGTCCAACTTCGTGTCGTTGGCGAACGGATCGCCCGCCCGCTTCGGCACGAGTGCGCGCCAGTCGTCGTTGGTGAGCCCCAGGCGGAAGGATCCGCTGAAGTCGTTGCCGCCCGACTTGGTGATCACGTTGATGACGCCGCCGCCGAACCGGCCGAACTCGGCCGAGACACCGCCGGACGCGATGGTCGTCTCTTCGATGGCGTCCTCGATCACCAGGTTCTGCTGCGCCTGGCCGCGCAGGTTCTCGTTGATCGTCACACCGTTGACCAGGTACAAGTTGTCGAACGACATCGCTCCAGCGATCGTGAAGTTACCGCTCGGACCCGTCGGGTGCACGCCGGGCGCCATGATCATGATCGACGTGATGTCGCGCGTGACGGCCAGATTCGACATGGAGTCCTGACTGATTCGCGTGGCGATCACGCTTCCGTCAAGGGGGTTCGCGGTCGCCGTTCCCACGACCTCCACCGATTCGGAGATGCCGGCGGCGCCGAGCGTCGCATTCAACGCCAGCGACTGCGCAGGCGCCAGCGTCACCGTGTTCTGCTTGCGCTGGAAGCCGCTCAACTCAAAGCTCACCGTGTACGAGCCCGGAGGCAGCAACGGCAGGATGTAGTCGCCATTGCCCGATGTCACGGCCGAGCGGGGACCTTGAAGATTCGGGCCTTCGACCGTCACCGTCACACCCGGCAGGGGCAGATCGGTCTGGTCGATCACACGCCCAGAGATCGCTCCGTTCGTGCTCTGGGCGCTCGCGAGACCGCTGGTCATGACCAGAGCCAGCGCGAACAACAACCAGACTTTCATCAGTCGCATTCGGTTCCTCCCTGAGAGACGTATCGACTTCTCCGCACTATCGGCTCATCCGGCCGGATTCTTTAGCGAATCAGTGAAAGTATGACGCTCGATGGCGCAGGGTGGGACGAAGAAAACACTTCGGCGCGAGGACTTGCGGACGGAATTCAAAAACTCGGACGAAACCCGCGATTCATCCCTGCGTGGACGCTACTCGTCCCTGCGGCGTCCCACATTGCTCACAAATTCCCAGGTGAGGACGGCCAGGTCGGTCACGACCGCGTCGGCCTCCAGCGCATCAGCTGGATACGTGTGCGCCACTGCGATCGTGCGCAGTCCCGCCGCCCGCGCGCTTTCAAGGCCCCATCTCGAGTCCTCGATCGCCACGCACTCGCCGGGCGCGAGCGCGACGCCGGTCGCCGCTGACAGCAGCTCCACCGCCCGTGCGTACGGATCCGGCGCGGGCTTGCTCACCGGCGTGTCGCCGGCCGCGACGATGGTCTGGAAGTGGACTGAGAGCCCCTCGCGCCGGAGCACCCGCTCGATCTCAGGCCGGATGGCGCCGGACGCGATCGCCAGCGGACAGCGGGCGGCCAGCTGCCGGATCACGTCCGCCGCTCCAGGAAACAGCACCGAGTGATCACGTTCCAGTTCCTCGAGGCGGATCGCCTTGCGGCGAACGAGCTCGATGAGCTGGGCCGACCGCAGGCTCACGCCCCGGTCCGCCGCGACCGCCAGAAACGCGCCCGCATCGTCGTATCCGAGATACCGCGCATAGTAGTCGGCCTCGGAGAGCTCGATGCCTTCGCCCGCGAGCACGTCGCGGAAGCCGCGGAAGTGCAGGGGCTCGCTGTTGGCGATCACACCGTCGAAGTCAAAGACGACGGCGCGCGTGGAAGACGGGGCGCTCACGATTTGGCGTCGGGGCGAATCTTCTCGCCGGCGCGGATCGGGACCTGGAGCCGGTTCTCCTGCGGAGGCAGCGGGCAGACGTACGCGAGGCTGTAGTAGCAGTAGGGGTTGTACGCGTTGTTGAAATCAATCTCGTACAAGTTGGACCCCGTGCGCACAAGATCGATGTACCGCCCGGCGCCGTAGGTCTCCGTCCCGCTCGTCTGATCCTGAAATGGTACGAAGAGCCGGTTCGCAGCGGAGGCGAAGGCCGTCAGCTTGAGCGTCTGGCCCTGCACCGTGAACTCCAGCGTGCCGAGCACGCGGTGCTCCTCCATCGATCCGGTGGACGTGATCATCCGCACCGTCGGCGCATCCGGGGCCGGGTGAAGCACGGCCGGCACATTGAAGACAGGGTCGATCGGGTAGTACTCCAGGGGCAGCAGCGCGGCCTTCCGGGCTTCGGGCACCGGATCGTTGGTCCGCTTGAATTCCTCGTCTTTGGCCACCCGGGCCGCGGCAATTCGCCCGGGGTAATCACCCTCGTCAGGCGCCGGCGGGTTGCAGGCGACGGCGGCAATTGCCAGCACGACAGCGAACAGGACACGCACGGAACAATTGTAGCGCGTGGGCTCGGGATGGCCGCAGGCGCTCGCCGCCCTGCCCGCCCTGCCTGCCGTGCCCGCCCTGCCTGCCCTATCCGACCTGGAAGGGATAGGCCCCCCGTGAGACGGTCTCGTCGGCGAGGTGGCGGCGCAGCGCCGCGGTGTTGATCGGCGTCATCTTGAACAGCCGCCGCAGCGCTGCGAGCAGGGTCCGCAGCGTGTCGCCCTCAGCCATCGCCGCGAGGGCGGACTTCGCCGACGCCTCCAGGCGCATGCCCGCGTCGTTGACAAAGGTGCGGGCGGCATCGGAGTGCAACGACCCGTTTGGCCGGCTGGATACAGCCATGGCGCGGAGCACGGCGCTCTCGGCCGAGTACACGTCGATGAACATGTCGGCGAGGTGCATCAGCACTTCCTGCTGGTCCGCCAGTTTCTGTCCGTAGGTCTGCAGCGCCACGCCGAAGACCATCAAGGCCGCCTTCTTGAACGCGTCGACCGCGCGCCGCTCGTCCGCCAGCGGTGCATCGTCCTGGACAGCCATCTGCGGCGGCCCGAGGAGCTCTTCCTGCAGTGCCTTCGCCGCGGCGATCACTGGTGGTTCGCCCTTGGCGGCGCGTCTCGCGAGCATGCCCGGGATGAGCAGCCGGTTGATCTCGTTGGTGCCTTCAAAGATCCGGTTCACGCGCGAATCGCGGTAGTGCCGCTCGGCCGGATAGTCGTGCACGAAGCCGTTGCCGCCGTGAATCTGGATGTTCTCGTCGAGGACGAAGTCCAGCATCTCGCTGCCGGCGACCTTCGCGATCGATGCCTCGATCGCGTACTCCTCGAGGGTCGCCAGAGCCACCTGCGTCTTGTCCGACCCCGCCGGGGCGGCCTCGATCCGCGCGTCGATCATCCCTCCGGTGCGGTAGATCAGGCTTTCAACGGCGTACGCCCGCGCGACCATCTCGCCAAGCTTGTGCTTGATCGCGCCGAACGACGCGATGGGCTGGCCGAACTGCTTGCGCGTGCCCGCGTACTTGGCCGCCTCGCCGATGGCGCCCTGCGCGCCGCCGCCGCACATCGCGCCAAGCTTGAATCGCGCGAAGTTGAGAACGTTGAACGCAATCTTGTGGCCCTTGCCGACCTCCCCGAGCAGGTTCTCCGCGGGAACCTTCACGTCCTGCAGGATCACGGGCGTCGTCGACGACCCGTGGAGCCCCATCTTGTGCTCCTCCTTGCCGCTCGACACACCGGCAAACGCGCGCTCGACGATGAAGGCGGAGAAGTGCTCGCCGTCGACCTTGGCAAAGACGATGTACAGATCAGCGAAGCCGCCATTGGTAATCCAGGTCTTCTCGCCGTTCAGGACGAAGCTGCCGTCGGGCTGTGCGGTGGCGCGTGTCCTCGCGCCGAGGGCGTCGGACCCCGACCCTGGCTCGCTGAGGCAGTAGGCGCCGATAATCTCGCCGGTCAGGAGCTTCGGCAGGTACTTCCGCTTCTGGGCCTCGGTCCCGAACAGCACCAGGGGCAGGATCGTGAGGTTTGCCTGCGCACCGAACGCCGCGCCGAACGACGCAGAGCGTGAGATCCGCTCGCTGACGATCATCGACGTGACCTTGTCCAGCTCGACGCCGCCGTAAGCTTCGGGGACGTCCGCGCCCAGGAGTCCGAGCTCGCCGCAGCGCTGCACGAGGCGGCGTGCCAGCGCCCAGTCCTTCGTTTCGAGCTGGTCCAGCACCGTGAGCACCTCGTTGTTGACGAAGTCGCTCACCGTCTGCGCGATCATCCGATGCTCTTCGGTCGTGCGTTCGGGCGTGAAGATCGCCGCCGGATCCGATGGCTGGAGCAACCACTCGCCGCCGCGGAGCCCGGCCGGTGCCGGTGCCACTGTCGGAGCCATGTCTACATCCTTTCGAAAATGCCGGCGGCGCCCATGCCCCCACCGACGCACATCGTGACCATGCCGTACCGCGCTCTGCGGCGACGCATTTCGTGGAGAAGCGTGGCGGTGAGCTTGGCGCCCGTGCACCCGAGCGGGTGGCCCAGGGCGATTGCGCCGCCATTGACGTTGAGACGGTCCGGATCGATCGGCAGCTCCGCCAGGCACGCCAGCACTTGCGCGGCGAAGGCTTCGTTCAACTCGATGAGGTCGATCTGGTCGAGCGTGAGCCCCGCGAGCTTCAGCGCCTTACGAATCGCCGGCACGGGGCCGATGCCGAACCGCTCGGGTTCGACACCCGCTGTCGCGAATGCGACGAGCCGTCCAAGGGGGCTGAGGCCACGCGCGCGTGCGTGCTCGGCGGATGTCACCACGACCGCTGCCGCTCCATCGCTCGTCTGCGACGAATTGCCTGCCGTGACCGTGCCGGCCGCGTGAAACGCGGGCCTGAGCTTCGCGAGAGCCGTCGCCGACGTGTCGCGCCGAGGCCCTTCGTCCTGCGTCATGGTCATGGTCGACACGACCGGCCGCCCGGTGCCCGAGCCGGGGCGCCCGGGATCGACGACCTCCGCGGTTACCTGCACCAGCTCGTCGCTGAATCGGCCGGCGTCCATGGCGGAGACCGCCCGCTGGTGGCTTCGCAGCGCGAATGCGTCCTGGGCCTCTCGCGAGATGCCGGCCTCGCGCGCGTGGTTCTCGGCGACAAGCCCCGTGCTGAGGTAAACGTCAGGGTAGCGATCCACCAACGTCGGATTCGGCGACACGTGATGCCCGCCCATCGGGACCAGGCTCATCGACTCGGTCCCGCCGGCAACGATCGTCGTCGCCCAGCCCGCCATGATGCGCTCGGCCGCGAAAGCAATTGCCTGGAGCCCCGAGGAGCAGAAACGGTTGATGGTCACGGCCGAGGCATCGACGGGGATCCCTGCGCGCAGGCTGGCAATGCGGGCCACGTTCAGGCCCTGTTCGGCTTCCGGCATCGCACACCCGAGCATCACATCGTCGATCTCGGCCGGCTGGATGCCGGGCGCCCGTTCGATGGCCGCACGGATGGCCGTCGCCGCGAGCTCGTCGGGGCGCGTTCCTCGCAGCATGCCGTTGGGTGCCTTCCCGACGGGCGTTCGAACGGCGGACACGATCACCGCTTCAGCCATGCCAGTCTCCCAGAAGGTCTTCGATTGCATCACCGACGTCGGTGACCTTGCCGTCGAACAGGTGATCGGCGCCGTCGATCACGACCAGTTCCTTGGGCTCGGCCGCGTGGGCGTAAAACTGCCGCATCTCCTTGACCGAGCAGATCTCATCGCGCTCGCCCAGAATGAAGAACTTCGGCTTGTCGCTGTCGCGCACGGCGGAGAAGTCGTAGCGCGAGAGCGGCAGCGCAATCCCGATGAGCGCCGAAACCCCGGGTTCGGCGGCGGCCGCAGTCAATCCGGCATAGCCGCCAAACGACATGCCGCCAGCCCACAACGGCGCGACGGGATAGCGTTGGCGCATGAACGACAGGGCTGCGCGGAAGTCGTCCTGTTCGCCGACCCCGTTGTCGAACACGCCATTGCTCTTTCCGGCGCCGCGAAAGTTGAAGCGCAGAACGGCGCACCCGATGCGGACCAGCGCCTTCGACGCGTGGTACACCACTTTTGTGTGCATCGTGCCCCCCATCTGCGTGTGGGGATGCGCGAACACCACCGCGGCCCTCAGGCCTTCGTCGCGTCCGGCCTCGACGAGTCCCGCGGGGCCGACCCCGCGTTCGCTGTCGGGCTCGTCGAGCAGGGCTTCGAGCCGGCCGACCGGGCCTTCGAGCTCAAGCGGCGTCATGCTCGCTCCTCTCGGCAGCGACGTTTCCCGTCAGTCCGCTCAGTCCGGACTCCCGGATGAACTCCATGATTGCCGCCGCGAATGCCCCTGGCCGGGTAATGCAGCCCAGATGTCCCGAACGCTCGATACAACGTCCGGCCGCACCACGAATGAGGCTGACGTACTCCGATGTGCCTTCTGCCGGCACGACATGATCAAGCAACGACTCGCCCGTGAGAACCAGTGTCGGCACACGAATGGCAGCGGCCTCGAGCCGGCGCCGCTCGGCTTCCTGAGGGCCGCCAATCAGCCTGGCGCGTGCAGCCATTCGTGGCATCGACAGAGGCGCCTTCAGGAACGTCCGGATCTGCCGCCAGGTGAACTGCATCCGTTCGCGGCGGCTCACGATTGCGGCCCTGACCTCCTTGCCTACGCGCGCCGGCATCTCGGCGAGGAACACCGGGCCGAACAGCCACGGCAGCTTCGCGTAGATCTCGTGGCGCCGTCGCAAGTGAAAGCCTGGACCCGGCGTGGAGGCGAGGATCAGGCCGGCGGTGCGCGCGGGCCGCGTCGCTGCAAATCGGAGGGCCACGAGGCCGCCGAACGACACGCCGCACAGGACCGCACGCTCGAGCCCGAGCCCGTCCAGCACGGCCTCCAACTGGCCGGCCAGCCCGTCTACGCCGGCGGCGCGATCGAAGGGCCGGCCCGCTCCAGGCTCGCCGTCCAGCGAGAAGGTGATCGCCCGGCACGAGCGGGCCAGCGCGTCGAAGGTGGGCTCGAAGTACTGCCAGCGTCCCTGGATGCCGGGAATGAGCACCACGGGCACGCCCTGGCCACGTTCGACGATCACGATCCGTCCGTCGCCGCCCGTCATCAGCTCAGTTCCTCAGCGGCTTTCCGGTCTTCAGCGTGTGCTGAATCCGCTCGAGCGTCTTTCGCTCGCCGCAGAGCCGCAGGAAGGCTTCCCGTTCGAGCTCCAGCAGATAGTCTTCGGTCACGCTGGCACGGTGCGGCAGGGCGCCGCCAGCGAGGATCCCGGCAAGTGCGCGTCCGATCACCGCGTCGTGATCGCTGATGCGGCCTGCCTTCCACGCGAGATGCACGCCGAGCTTCAGCGCCGCGAGCACCTGCGACCCGCCGACAGGAATCGCCGTCTGCCGCGCCGGCGGCGCGTACCCCTCTCTAACCCGTTCGAGCGCGGCGACCTTGGCATCGCTTAGCAGGCGCTCGCGGTTCATGGTGATGCCGTCAACATCCCTGAGGTAACCCAACCCGCAGGCATGCGGCGCGCTCATCGACACCTTGGCGAAACCGATCGTCTCGAACACTCGCTGCATCACCGGCAGAAGATCGTCCGGCGAATCGGCCAGCGCGCGCACCATCATTTCCTTCGTGCCACCGCCCGCAGGGATGAGGCCGACGCCCACTTCCACCAGGCCGATGTAGCTTTCGGCGGCGGCCTGAACGCGGTTGCCGTGCAGCAGAATCTCACATCCTCCTGCGAGCGCCAGTCCGGCAGGCGCAACGACCACGGGCACGGGGCTGTAACGCAGCGCCAGGTTCATCTGCTGAAAGGCCCGGACGACAAGGTCGATTTCGTCCCAGTTCTCTTCCTGGGCTTCGAGCAGGAGCAGCATGAGGTTGGCGCCCGCCGAGAAGTCAGGCGCCTCGTTGCCCACGACCAGTGCCTGAAAGTTCGCCGCCGCCTCCTTGATCCCCGCCTGCACCATCTGAATCGTGTCGGCGCCGATGCTGTTCTTCTTCGAGTGGAACTCCACGGCGAGGACGCCGTCGCCAAGATCCACGAGGCTGGCGCCCGCATTCTTGCGGACCACCCGCTCACGATCCCTGGCGGCCTTGAGAATCTGCAGATCTGCCGCTGCCGGCGGAAGATCTCCGTCGCGGAATCGCGACCGCCCCGCGGCAATCGCCTCCGCCACGATTGGGGGAAGGTCCGCTCCCGCCACGCCGGCCGCCTCAACGACGGTTTGAATGCCGAGAGCATCCCAGAGCTCGAAAGGTCCCAGCTCCCAACCGAACCCCCACCGCATCGCCCGATCCACATCGTCGAGCGAGAACGAGACATCGGGTGCGATGCGGGCGGCGTAAAGGAGCGTCGGTCCGAGTGTGGCCCTGAGAAACGCGCCCACTTTGTCCTTGCCGAGGAACAGTGTTCGCACGCGCTCGCCGGTATCTTCGATCGTTCGCGCCGCCTCGAGCGCACCGAGTCGGGCCGGCTGCAAGGGGCGGTAGTCGAGCGTGGGCAGGTCGAGGGTCAGAATCGCCGCCTTGCCAGCGGGGTCGCCTTTGGCGGCCGGAACCCTCTTGTAGAACCCCTGTCCGGCCTTGTCTCCCGTTGATCCGCGCTGCACGAGCGAGCCGACGATCGCGGGCAACGCAAAGCGTGCGCGCGCCTGCGGATCCTCGAGACGTTCAGCCAGGTCCTTCGCGACGTGCGAGAGAATATCCAGGCCCGCCAGGTCCATCGTGCGGAACGTCGCGCTCTTCGGCCGGCCGATGGCCGTGCCCGTTATCGCATCGATCTCCTCGATGGTGAAGTCGCCAGAGGCCAATGCCCTCAGCGTCTCGGCCACACCAAATACCCCGATGTGGTTGGCGATGAACCCCGGCCTGTCTTTCGCCGCCACCACGCCCTTACCCAGCCGATGGTCGGCGAAGCGCGACATGTGCGCGACGACGAGCGGGTCGGTGTCTGTGGTGGGGATGATCTCGAGCAGCCGCAAATAGCGGGGCGGATTGAAGAAGTGCGTGCCGAGCCAGTGACGGCGGAAGTCGTCGCTCCGCCCCTCGCCCAGCGCGGCGATCGAAATGCCCGACGTGTTGGACGACACGATCGTACCTGGCGCTCGGACCTCGTCCACCCGGGCGAGGAGGGCGCGCTTGACATCGAGGCGTTCGACCACTGCCTCGATGATCCAGTCCACCGCGGCGATCGCTCCAAGGTCCGTATCCAGGCCGCCCGGTGTAATCAGCGCAGCTGCGCTCTTCGTGTAGAAGGGGTCGGGCTGAAGCGCGGCCGCGCGCTTGAGACCCTCGCGTGCCAGGTCTCCGGTCAGGTCGAGCAGGTGCGAAGGAATGCCGGCGTTGGCCAGGTGGGCTGCGATCTGCGCTCCCATCGTGCCAGCCCCGAGCACGGCGGCGCTTCTGATGGGTCGCGGCGCTGCCATGTCAGCCCCTGCCAGGCTTGCTTGCGCCCGCGAGGAACAGGTCGACGACCGCCGCGGCATCGCCTTCGAGGGAGTAGCGCCGCTTGCTGAGGATCCAGTTGGTGGCCATCTCGTCGAGGGAGCCGAAGAACATTTTCGCCGCCGCCGTCGCCTTGAAATCCGCGCGGAAGACGCCCGCCTGCTGACCATCGGCAAGCGCCGCGCGGATCTGCCCGAGGTAATCGCGGAACAGCGTCGAGGAGAACCGCTCCATGAACTTGATCGATTGCCTCAGCTCCACCTGGAAGACAATCGCCAGGTTCCGATCGCGGCCGAGGCGCCGCAGGTGAAGCCGGGCGAACTGCCGAAGCCGTTCGGCTGGGTCGGTCACGTCCGCGACGGCTTCGCGGCCTTCCGACAGCGCCTCCTTCATGGTCCGCTCGAAAATCGAGACCAGGAGGTCGTCCTTGCTGCGGAAGTAGAGGTAGACGGTTCCGGCCGCGACGCCGGCCGCCCGCGCGACGTCAGCGACCTGCGCGTTGAAGAAGCCGCGCTCGGCGAACACATCGATGGCCGCGCGCAGGATGGCATCGCGCTTGGCAAGGGGCGGTGTGTCCGGGCGGCGCTTGGCGACTGAAGCGGGCATGCTGAATGAATGTTCATTCAGTTGCCGCGCCGCGTCAAGAGGCGCGCGTCAGCGCCACCTCGTCAGGATGGTTTCGCGATCGAACGCGGGCACGCTCACCATCGCCAGAACGATCCAGAAGGCCAGCAGCCCGAGGCCGATTGAGGCGAGCGCACCAGCCGACAGCCAGAGCGCACCCATGAACTGCGCGATGAGCAGCCCCGTCATCGGCAGGATCAGAAACAGGCTGAACTGCTGAGCAGTTCGCGCATCGTTCGCCCGTGACGACACCAGCAGCGCGGCCTGCAGCGCAACGAGCGCAGAGGCAGGACCGACGAGCGCCACGAGCACCAGGGTACGCCCGTCAACCATGGCCGCTGCCACCCCACGCTCGGCAACCAGGCTGATGAGTGCGAAGTACACGACCAGCCCCATCGTCGAAATCGCCAGCGTCGGCAGGAGCGCGCCCAGCACCTTGGCAACCAGGAGCTCCAGCGTCGAGACGGGCGTGGCCAGCAGGGGCTCCAGCGTGCGTGCCTGCTTCTCGCCGACGACAGAGTGCGACGCCAGCGACATGGCGCCGGTGAGCGGGAGCACCACGAAGAGCAGGAGGAACTGCTGAAAGAAGAACAGCTGGATGCGACCTTCGGCGCCCAGGTCGCCGGGGCCTCCGGCCGAGAGGCTCACACTGGCGAGATCGGCGTCGCTGGAAAGGCCCTCCCCGGTCAACGCGGGAATCGCGAGCGTGATCGCAAACGGAATGACCAGCGACAAAAGTGAGGCGAGCACGACCGGCAGCAGCACGGCGCGGTTGCGGGAGACGTCGAGCAGTTCCTTCGACAGCAGCGACGGCAGGTGCGTCACGCGAGCTGCCTCTCAGTGTTGTCTGCGCCCATGAGGTGCAGATACACATCCTCGAGCGCCGGCACCTCGGGCCTCACCTCGACGACGTCGATGCCGGCATCGATCAGGCTTCGCAGCACTGCCGGCGTCGCGCTCTCGGCATCGGCCAGCGTCAGCTCGATCATCTGGCCGTTGGCGGAGGCAGCCGGATCGAAGGCGCGAACCGCCAGCAGGGCTTCGGCTGCTGGTCCCGCTACACGCACGACGATCCGGTTCGTGGCGAGGCGGCGGCGCAGCGCGGAGGGCGTGTCGAGGGCGATCAGCCGCTGCTGAAGCACCGCGACGCGATCGGAAAGACGTTCGGCCTCGTCCAGATTGTGAGTCGAGACGATCACGGCACATCCGGCCGCGCGCCGCTCGTCGAGGAGCTGCCGGACGGTCCGGGCGCTCTTGGGATCCAGTCCGGAGGTCGGTTCGTCGAGCAGCAGGACCGCGGGATCGTGCAGCAGCGCGCGGGCCAGGGCGACCTTTTGCCGCATGCCCTTCGAGAGCTCGGCCGCACGTGCTCCCTCATGCCCCGAGAGCCCGAGAACCTCGAGAAGGGTGCCGATGCGATTGTCGGGCTGCTCCAGGGCGTAGAGGCCGGCGTAGACCCGCAGGTTCTCGAGAACCGTCAGGCGATCCCACAGCCCGGGTGCCTCCGGAAGGAAACCGATGCGGCGACGGAGAGTCGTACCCGTGGCTCTTGTAAGCGGGACGCCATCGATGGTCACGGATCCCTGGGTGGGCCCGATGAGTCCGGCCAGCATCCGCAACGTCGTCGTCTTGCCCGCGCCGTTCGGGCCGAGCAGGGCGACGATTTCCGATCGGTTGACCGTCAGCGAGACGTCGTCGACGACCGTGCGTTTGCCGAAGCGTCTGGAAAGCGCGGTCGCAGCGAGCACGGGCCCATGTTAGACGCCCGGACCGCTCGATGTCAGTACGCGGCGGTGTCGCGGATGGCGGACAGCACGTCGGCCGACTGAGGCAGGATCTCTTCCTCGAGATCCGGGCAGTAGGCAACCGGCGTGTCGAGTGCCCCGACGCGCCTGACCGGGGCATCGAGCCACGGGAAGAGCTCACCAGCGATGCGCGCCGCGATCTCCGCACCGAAGCCGCAGGTGAGCTGATCCTCATGCGCCACGACGACACGGCTCGTCCGCTTCACAGCCTCGGCCACGCTTGCCCAGTCGTACGGCGAGATGGTCCGGAGGTCCATGACGGCAGCCGAGATGCCGTCCTTCTCGGCCTGCTGTGCGGCGAGGAGGGCGCGCTGCACGAGCGCACCCCACGTCACGACGACGACATCGGTGCCTTCCCGCCTCATCGCTGCCCGGCCGAAGGGCAGCATGAAGTCCGATCCCGGATACTCGCCCTTGTTGTAGGTCTGCCGGTAAAGGTGCTTGTGCTCCAGGAAGAGCACGGGATCGTCGCAGCGGATCGCCGTCCGCAGAAGCCCCGCCGCGTCGGCGGCGGTCGACGGATAGACCACGCGCATGCCGGGGCAGTGCGCGAAGATGCTCTCGCCCGACTGGCTGTGATACGGGCCGCCGCCGCGCAGGTAGCCGCCGACCGGCACACGGACGACCATCGGGCACGACACGTGATTGCCGGAGCGGTACCGGAACATCGACATCTCGTTCCGCAGCTGCATCATCGCGGGCCAGATGTAGTCGAAGAACTGAATCTCGACAACCGGCTTCAAGCCGCGTGTCGCCATGCCGACGGCGCGGCCGACGATGTTGGCTTCGGCGATCGGGGTGTTGAAGACCCGTTCGCTTCCATGTGCGCGCTGCAGGCCATGGGTCACCTTGAACACGCCGCCCTTGCCCTTCACTTCGGCGAGCGCATCCAGGCGGCTGGCGTCCGCGACATCCTCGCCGAACACAACGATGCGCGGGTTGTGCGCCATCTCGTCTTTCAGCGTGCGGTTGATGGCCTCCAGCATCGTCAGGGGGGCGCCCGACCGCTCTTCGGGACGGTCGAACTCCGCGGACGTGGGATCCACATCCGGCGAATACACCCACAGCGCGGCAGTGCTCCGATCCGGCCGGGGCGCCTTGAGCGCCGCCTGGACGGCTTCGTCGATCTCGCGGTCGACCTCGGCCGCCATCGCCGAGAGGTCGGCGGCTGTGGCAAGCTCCCGGGCGGTCAGGAATGCGGCAAATCGGGCGATCGGATCGCGGCGCGCTTCTTCCTGACGTTCCGCGGGCGTCTTGTACAGCTTCTCGTCGTCGGAATGCGAGTGCGAGTAGGGACGGATCACGCGGGCGTGGACCAACGCCGGCCCCTTGCGCGCGCGCACATACGCCGTCGCCGTGGTGAGCGCGCGGTAGCTCGCAAAGAAGTCCGTACCGTCGATCGAATCGACGTGGAGTCCCGGGAACGAACGCACGAGGCGCGAGATGTCGCCTCCGGGGGTCTGGACTTCGACAGGTACCGAGATGGCGTAGCCGTTGTCTTCGACGAGAAAGAGCACGGGCAGCCGCTTCGTGCAGGACGTGTTCAGTGCCTCCCAGAACTCGCCCTCGCTGGTCGAACCTTCCCCGAGCGACGTGAACACGATCTCGTCGTCGTGAAAGCAGGACTCGCGTTCGGGGATCGCTGTCAGGCGGCCATACAGCACGCCGGCCTCGGCGGCGCCGACCGCGTGCAGGACCTGGGTGGCGGTGGCGCTGGAGCCGGGCACGATGTGCAGCGCCTGGTGCCCCCAGTGGGACGGCATCTGGCGGCCGCCGTTGCTCGGGTCGAGCACCGAGCCGACTCCCGCCAGCAGCATCTCAAGCGGGGTCATGCCAAGCTGCAGGCACAGCGCCCGATCGCGGTAGTAAGGATGGAACCAGTCGTAGCCCGGCCTGAGGGTCAAACCTGCCGCGATCTGCACCGCCTCGTGTCCGGCGCCGCTGATCTGAAAGAAGATGCGGCTCTGGTTGCGGAGCTGGATCTCCTTGTCGTCGAGCTTCCTCGATCGGAGCATGCAGCGATGCACGTCGAGGAGCGCCGCCGAATCGAGCCCCTCGAACTCGAGGAGCTCGGCGCCGTTGGTGCCGTCTCCAGGCGTCGATTCGCGGCTGAGCGTGGACGACTTGCCGAGGGTCGTGGCCTTCATCGCCGGGCCGAAATTATAGCATCGGGGCCCGGCCCATCGAAGTGCGCTATCCTCGCAGTCCCATGGCGCCGAGTCCTGTTCGACTGCATCGCTGGGACGAGATCGCGCTCGAGAAAGTCACCGAGATGCTGTCGCGGAAGATCGTCGCGGGCGAGCGCGAGATGCTCGTGCAGGTGTATGTCAAACGCGGCTGCCTCGTGCCGATGCACGCACACGACAGCGAACAGATGACCTACGTGCTCCAGGGCTCGCTGCGCTTTCTCGTGGGCGGGGAAGAGATCACCGTGCGCGAGGGCGAAGTCCTCCACATTCCGTCCGGCGTCGAGCATCAGTCGGAAGCGCTCGAGGACACCTTCGAGCTCGATGTATTCAGCCCGATTCGCAAGGGCTGGATCGACAGCTCGGTCACGTAGTTTTCAGGAGAGACGCATGGGCATCGATCGACAGGGAACAGGGCTGACGGTCACGCGCGTCTGCCTGGGGATCTTCTTCCTGTTCATGGGGCTGTCGAAGTACCGATGGTTCCTGGACACCTCGATCCTCGCCGGCCAGTTCAACACCTGGTTGGAGGGCGTCGCCGCGGGCTCGCTGAGCCGCTGGTATCTCGATCAGATCGCGTTGCCGGGCCTGCCGATCTTCGCGAGGCTCGTGCCGCTGGGCGAACTGACAGCCGGCGTCGCCCTGATTGCCGGCTTCAGGACCTCGTTGTTTGCGTTCATCGCGTTTTTCATGACGCTGAACTTCCAGATCGCCAGCGGCTTGATCTTCACGTACGCGTTTTTGACCAACGGCTATTGCCTGCCCGTCCTCGGCAGCACGCTGGGCCTCGCCATCGGAGGCGTGAGGCTTCCCTGGAGCCTCTCCAGAAGTTAGAACTTAGAAGGGCGAACTAAGAAGGACACTGAAACAGGTAGTGTCCTTCTTACTTCTCAGTTCTTACTTCCCACTTCCTAATGGATGTGCCGGTCGTGCTTCCCGCCGGCGTAGACGTCGAACCGCTTCCTCGCGCGATTCATCTTCCAGCGGAGATAGCGATACTTGATCTCGCCGAGCGGCTGGAACCGGCCGCCCTTGAGGTACAGATATCCGACCACGAGTCCGCCGAGGTGCGCGAGATGCGCGACGCCGCTCCCGCCGCTCATCGACATGTAGAAGGTGAAGGCTCCCATGATCATGACGAAGTACTTCGCCCGAATCGGGAACACCAGATAGAGGTAGATGGGCCTGTCCGGAAAGTACAGGCCGTAAGCCAGCAGCAGTCCATAGACGGCGCCTGATGCGCCAATCACCCACGCGTCGTACAACTGGGCCGACAGCAGGAAGGACACCGCAACGGTCAGCGCGCCGGCGCCAACGCCGGTGACGAAGTAGTACTTCAGGAAGTAGCGCGTTCCCCAGATGCGCTCGAGCTCGGTGCCAAACATCCACAGGCCGAGCATGTTGAAGAGGATGTGGCTGGCCCCGCCGTGCAGGAACATGTACGTGACGAGCTGCCAGAGGCGGCCCTGCTCCAGGACTGCCCGCGGTTGCAGCCCCAGTACGAACAGGATGTCAGGAGCAATCCATTGCGCAATGAAGACCAGGACGTTGGCGGCGATAAGCCCCTTGAGCGGCGTTGACATGGGGCCTGGGCCGAAGGAGAAGGACGCGCCGTATGAGGAGGCAGGATAGCGAGGCATGCGCGCGGCCAGCGATCGTATCACGCGTAGAGACGCGGTGGCGTCAGCCCGCAGCGTTTGAGCCCAGCCGCTCTCGCAGCCAGCCCAGTGCGTCGTCGAGCTCCTCGATCCTGAGCAGCCGTGCCGACACGGCAAGCGTCGCAATGCCCGCACCTATCGACAGGCCGAGACGCACCACCTGCGCTGCGAGGCTTCCACCGGGGAGCGTCGACAGGCTCCACGAATGGATGGCTGCCACCACCCCGGCCATAGCGGCTGAGGCGACGATCACCCTGCCGAACGTGGACGCAATGCGGGTTCCGCCGATGCCACCCAGCCGTCGTCGGAGCAGCCAGACAGCGCTCGCTCCATGTGCCAGGGCAGCGATCGACGTGCCGAGCGCCAGCCCCCTTACACCCATGAAGGTCACGAGCAGCAGGCTGGCGGCCACGTTGATGCCGACCGACGCTGAGCTGACGAGTACCGGGAGCCGGTGCTGGCCGAGCGCATAGAAAACGGGCGACGCGATGCGCGCCGCTGCGTAGCCCACGAGACCCACGGCGTAACACTGCACGATCGCCGCCGTCTCGATGGTGTCCGACGGGAGGAACTGTCCGCGCTCGAAGAGGAGCCGTACGATCGGCGTGGCCAGCACGACCAGGCCAATCGTGGCTGGCACGTTGAGCAGGAGCATCAGCCCGAGCCCTCGCGAAAGCGTTACGCGCACGGCTGCACGGTCGCCGGTCGCCAGATGCCGCGCGGCCGTTGGAAGGACGGCCGTCGCAATCGAGACACCGAAGAGGCCGATCGGCAGGTACATCAGCCGGAATGCGTACGACAGCCATGACGGCGCGCCGGTCCCCTGGCTCGTGGCCAGCAGCGTATTGACGAAGAGGTTCAGCTGCGTGGCCGCCAGCCCAATCGTGCCCGGTCCCATGAGCAGCAGCACCCTTCGCAATCCCGGGTCGGCGAAATCGAGACGGGGGCGGTACCGGAAGCCTTCGCGCGCGAGGGCCGGCCACTGCACCGCGATCTGTGCCAGACCACCTGCCAGCACGCCGATGGCCGCAGCCATGATGGCAGGCCATCCGAGCGACGGCATCAGCGGCGTCAGAAGCACCACACAAAGTATGGAGGCGACGTTGAACGTCGCAGGCGACAGCGCCGGCACGAAGTAGTGGTGCAGCGAGTTCAGCATGCCCATCGCGGCCGCCGCGAGCGCGGCCATCGGGAGAAACGGCAGCATCACCCGCGTAAGCCAGATGGTCAGGTCCGTTTTTCCCGGCACCGCGCTGAAGTCGGCTGCGTACAGGCCGACAATGGCGGGGGCGAAGATCATTCCCGCCAGCGCGAGACCTCCGGTCGCGAGTACCAGTGCGGTCAGGAGGTTGACACCGAGCCGCCAGGCATCGGCGCGGCCGTGAAGTGTCAGATGTCGCGTGAATGTGGGGACGAAGGCGGCGCTCATCGCGCCTTCAGCGAAGAGGTCCCGCACGAGGTTGGGGATCCTGAACGCGACGAAGTACGCGTCCATCTGGTTGCCCGCGCCGAAGTACGCGGCGAGCAATGTCTCACGCACCAGGCCGAGCAGACGACTGACGAGCGTTGCAGCGCCCGCCAAGCCCGCGGAACGCGCGAGACGTCCGCCGGGGTCGGCCACTAGCCGCCCAGTGTCTTGCGCACCAGCTCGTTAACGGCCTTGCCGTCGACGGTCTGGCCGGCCAGCCTGGCGAGCGCGGCCTTCATGACGCGGCCCATGTCTTTCGGCGAGGTGGCGCCTGTCTCGGCGACAGCTTCGGTGACGGCCCGCGCCACCGCATCGGCATCAGCCGCCGGCGGGAGGTACGATTCGAGCACGACGATCTCGGCCGCTTCCTTGTCGGCCAGATCCTTGCGGCTGCCCTTGAGGAACTGTTCGATCGAATCCTTGCGTTGTTTGACGAGCGCAGCCACGACCTGCCGCGCCTCGGCGTCGTCGAGCGGCCGGCCCTTCTCGACGTCGCGGTTCATCAGTGCCGCCTTCAGCATGCGCAGCGCGCCAAGCCGGACCTGGTCCTGACGGCGCATCGCATCGGCGATGGCAGCAGTGATCTCGTCTACGAACGGCATGTCGGCGTTATCGCTGATCCGGCGGAACGCCCGGTTGCGGCGGCGTCGGCGCCGGCGCGGGCGCGACCATCCCGGGGACCGAGACGCCAACAGGCTTTCCGCCGGGCGTGGCGCCGAAAACTCCCGATGGCGGCGGCCCGGGTTGCGCCGCCGGCGGTGGTGGATCGTTCGGCGAGACGCCCGTCTGCGGGAACGGGTTGAACACACCGCCGGGCCGAGCCGGGAATCCGGCTGGCGGTTCCCGGTTGTCATCGTCAGGTTCGGCGTCCGCTGGTCCCGGAAACGCCGGTGGAGGAGATGCGGGCTGGAATGCCGGCGGTGCCGACGCAGGCGGCGGATTGCGCGGCGGCGTGCTTGTCGGGAGCACGAGAATGCGATCGAAACGGGACAGCGCCGGGTTGGCCTCGGCGCGCGGGGCGGCGAGATACCCGCTCACCGACCGCAACACGATGTCGAGCGCCCGCGCCTCCGGCACATCGGTCAGCTGCATGGTGACGGGCGCGCCCGTCACCCGCTCAGCGTTCACGATCCGCGTTTGCCCGACCCTCGCCCACTCGGCCAGGATCTCGCGGACGGTCGCGCCGTTTGCGGCAATCGTGACCAGCCCGTTCTTGATCGTGACCCGGACCTCAGCGCTGGCCCGCGGCGGCAGCGCCAGCGAAAAGCCGACGACGATGAGGGCGACGCGCAATCCGCATCACACCCACAGTATAGCGCCGCGGCCTCCCACCGGGTCGTCAGATCCGGCGGCGCATGTCCGCGATGACTTCGACCAGGATGCTGTCGAGGGTGTGCTGCAGGTTGATAGCCGATGAGGTCGGCAATCTTGCGCAGATCCGGGAAGCCGTCTGGGCATGTCCTCGAAGCCCGATTCATAGGCCTCGTCATAGGGGACAAGCTGGATCGGCGACGAGGACCCGCTGAGCTCGCGCACCCGCGCGGCGAGACGGTTGATCGTCACCTCTTCGCTATTGCCGATGTTGATCACCTGGCCGATCGCTTTCGGCTCGGCCACGAGCTTGATGAGCGCGCCGACCACGTCCTGCACATGCGTGAACGCCCGGGACTGGGTGCCATCGCCGAAAACGGTAATCGGCTCGCCGGCCAGCGCCTGGCGGACGAGGCTTGGGATCACCATGCCGTACCGTCCGGTCTGTCTCGGGCCGACGGTGTTGAAGAAGCGAACCACGATCACCGGGAGCCTGCGTTCCTTCCAGTAGGCAAGCGCCAGGAATTCGTCGATGGCCTTGCTGCACGCGTACGCCCACCGGTGCTTCGAGGTCGGACCGAGCACCAAGTCGGCGTCTTCGCGAAACGGCACCTCTTCGCTCTTCCCGTAGACCTCCGAGGTCGACGCGATGATCACCAGCTTCCGCTTCTTGAGGCGTGCTTCAGCACGATCTCCGTGCCGTGAACGTTGGTCTCGATCGTGTGCACGGGCTGCTCGACGATCAGCTTCACGCCAACGGCCGCGGCAAAATGGAAAATCACGTCGCTTCGATCCACGAGCTCGGCGAGGAGCGGCTCGTTGGTCACCGAGTCGATGCAGTACTCGAAGCCGGCGCGGCCCTTGAGGTGAGCGATGTTGTCAAAGGAGCCGGTCGACAGATTGTCCAGGATCAGAACCTCGCGCCCGAGTGCGAGCCACGCTTCTGCGAGGTGCGATCCGATGAATCCGGCGCCGCCGGTGATGAGCGCTCTCATGTTCAATTCAGTCCTCTCTCGAGATCGCCGAGGCAACGGTAGCGACGTCGGCATCGCTCAGCCCCGGGTGCAGCGGCAGCGACACAAGCGCGTCGCACGCCGCGCTCGCTCGCGGGCAGTCCGCCGGTGCGGCGGCCGCGAGCGCCAGCTGTTTCGGAATCGGAACGGGGTAGTGCACGAGGGTTTCGATGCCGAGCGTCGCAAGCCGCTCTTGCAGCCGGCCCCTGGCGCCGGCGTCGTCGCGCGCCTGCACGACGAAGAGATGATACACATGGCCGGCATCGTGCTCCGCGGGGACGATCAGTGGCCCGCCCGTCAGCGCCGCACGGTACGCGCCGGCGATCGTGCGGCGCCTGGCGGTCCAGCCCTGGAGGAACGGGAGCCGCGCTCTGAGGATTGCCGCCTGGATCTCATCGAGCCGCGAGTTGATGCCCGCCTCCTGGTGGTGATACCGACTCGTCTGGCCGCCGTTCCTCAGTCGCCGGATTCGATCGGCAAGGGCGGCGTCGTTGGTGACGACCGCGCCGCCGTCTCCAAGCGCCCCGAGGTTCTTCGTCGGATAGAAGCTGAAGGCCCCTGCCGCACCGATCGTGCCGACAGGGCGTCCGTCTGCTGTCGCCAGGTGCGCCTGACAGCAATCTTCGACCATCACGAGATGATGCCGGGACGCGATGGCCTGGAGCGACGTCAGATCGGCGGCCTGGCCATACAAGTGGACAGGCAGAATCGCGCGCGTGCGCGGCGTGATGGCCTCGGCCACCGCCGCCGGGTCGATGGTCAGCCGATCGGGGTCGATGTCGGCGAACACTGGCCGGGCACCGGCCATCAGAACGGCGAGTGCGGTGTACGCGGCAGAGAGCGGCGTCGTGATGACTTCATCGCCTGCCCCGATGCCGAGCGCCATCAACGTGAGCGCGAGGGCATCAGTGCCTGTTCCGACCCCAACGGCGTGCGCGGCTCCCGACGCTGCCGCGAACTCAGCCTCGAAGGCGGACACTTCAGGGCCAAGGATGTACCAGCCGCTGGAGACGACGCGTTCGATCGCCGCGCGAACCGCCGCCGCATCCTCGCGCGGCGCCGGACTGTTGAAGGGAATGCGGACCGGCGTCACGCCGGTCCGATCTCGGACGCCGGCCCGACGTAGCGGTTGAGATGCTCCCGGTAGAACGCGATGGCACGCGCGAGACCCTCGCGGATCGAGATGGTCGGGCTCCAGCCGGTCGTCCGCTTGAACTTCGACGAGTCGGCGTAAAAGTCGCCGATGTCGATAGCTTTCTTGTCCGGCGGCCACGCCACGTAGTCGATGCGGCCGGCGCCCGCGATCTCCACGAGCAATGCCGACAACTCGCGATGCGAGAGCCGTTCCTCGCCGCCGACGTTGAACACTTCGCCGTTGCAGTCGTCGCTGGCCCCCGCGCGTAGAAACGCATCGGCGGCATCGTCCACGTAGACAAAGTCGCGGATCTGCGATCCGTCTCCGTAAATGTGAAGCGTGCCGTCCTCGATCACGGTTCGGATGAACCAGCCGATGAACCCCTGGCGGCTGTGCCGTACCAGCTGACGTGGGCCGTAGACGTTGGTGAGGCGCAGCGAACAGGCGCGCACATTGAAGACGTTGTTGTACACAAGGTGGTAGTACTCGCCCGCCGCCTTGTTGATGCCGTTGACGTCTGTCGGCCGCACGAGATGGCTCTCGTTGACCGGCAGTGAATCCGGCCGTCCGTAAATCTGCCGCGTTCCGGCGAACACGACCTTGACCGCAGGGTTGTTGTACCGGCACGCCTCCAGCAGGGTCAGCTGCGCGCGGCAATTGATCTCGAGATCCGACGCCGGGTCGCGCATGCTGTCGATGTGGCTCACCTGCCCGGCGAGATTGAAGATCACTTCGCGATCGCGCACGAGATAGTTCATCGTGCTCTGCTGCCGCACATCGGCGATGTTCACGCGCACGCGCTCGGCGATGCCGTCGATGTTGAAGAGATTGCCGCCGTAGTCGGGGATGAGCGAGTCGACCAGCAGGACGTCCGCGCCGAGGTCCACGAGCTGGCGGGCAAGGTTGCTGCCAATGAACCCCAGCCCGCCCGTGATCATGACTTTCCGGCCGGCGTAGAACGCTCGGTAGTTCCGCGACAGGTCGTGGGTCACTGCGATTCGAGCTTGTCGAGCGCCGGAGAGGCCGGCGCCGCCGTGCCCGCGGTCTCGCCTGTGTCCCGGCGGGCGGCGTCAGGCACGCTGGCGTCGCGCTGGTGGCCGCCGATCACCACGAGCGCAAACCACAGGCGCGCCACATCGAACGCCGTGCGCGCAATCCGGCGGAAGTTGAAGAACTGCGACTTCCCGAACGCCCGATGGTAGTGGTGCACCGGCACTTCCACGATGCGGAACCCGCCGTCGTGCACTTTCTTCATCAGCTCGAGGCAGATGACGCCGCTGGTTTTCTCCAGATGAATCCGATCGAAGATCGATCGGCGCATCAGGCGGAAATCACAGTCGACGTCCCGAACGCGCAGGCCGAAGAGTATCGAAACCGTGTGATGGTAGATCCGCCCGATGATGATTCGATGCAGCGGATCCGATCGGCTGATCTTGTATCCGTTCACCAGATCGGCATCCGGCGTCAGGCTGGCCCACAGCGCCGCCATCTCGGCGGGATCGTACTGCGCGTCTCCATCCGTGTAGAAAATCAGATCCTTGGTCGCTGAGCGGAAGCCGGTCTGCAACGCCCCGCCGTAACCGCGGTTCCGATGGTGGTGGACGACGCGCACGTGCGGATAGGTCCGTGCCAGTTCGTCGGCGACTGCCGCCGTCGAATCGGCGCTGCCGTCGTTCACCACGATGACTTCGTAGTCCGGCGTCAGCGCCGACGCGGCTTGAACGGCGCGGATTACCATGCTGGCGATGGTCCCGCTGTCGTTGTAAGCCGGGAAGAAGACGCTCAGGCCGGGTGGAGTGGGCCCTGGAGCAGACATTGGGAAAAGTGCCTCACACCTTAGCACGAAAGGCCGTCAGCGCTGCACCTTCCGGCTCGCCTCCGGACTCCCGACGAGACGCCACGGTGTGACCGCCGATTCGAGCAGCACGGCTCGTGAAATCTTCGACTCGCCTTCGCGCCGTTCGACGAAGGTGATCGGCACTTCCGCCACCCGGTATCCGCGCCGTGACGCGACAAACAGCATTTCCACGAGGAACGAGTAGCCGTCCGAAAAGAAGCGGTCCAGCGGGAGCGCGGCGAGCGCCTCGCGCCGCCAGCACCGGTAGCCGCTGGTGCAGTCGCGTGCGGACATCTGCGTCACGACCCGGATGTAGATGTTCGCGAACCGGCTCAGGAGCCGGCGCCGCTTCGGCCAGTTCACGATGGCGCCGCCGGGAATGTATCGCGAGCCGATCACGACATCCGCGCCGGCGGTCGCCGCCATGAGGCTGGGCAGATGCGCCGGGTCGTGAGAGAGATCCGCGTCCATCTGGCAGATGAGATCGACCGGTTCCTTGACGGCCTGCGCGATGCCGTCGATGTAAGACCGGCCGAGGCCCCGCGTCCCGTGCGGTGCATCACCTCGAGGCGGCCGGGATACTGCCCGCCAACTCGTCGGCGAGCTGTCCCGTGCCGTCAGGTGACTGATCGTCCACGACCAGCATCCGGACATCCGCGTGCGCGAGCACGCCGGCGACGAGCGTGGCGAGATTGGGCCGCTCGTTGTACGTGGGCACGATGACCAGAGCCTTCACGCGCGAGGCTCCCCGGGCCGGCCCCGTTCGTCGAAGCGGCCACCGAAACGCAGCGTCGAAATCTGCTCCGACACCAGACCAATGAGGAAGATGACGACGCTCAGCGTGATGAGCAGCACCGACGAGTTGGTCACGTGCGACTGGGTCGCGATGGTCCAGAGCGCATAACCCGCGCCGAGCGCGAACGCGGTCAGGCTGACCGGCAGGAAGATGCGCAGCGGACTGAAGACGGTGATCACCTTGAGCAGGATCAGAAAAAATCGCACGCCATCCGAGCCGAGCCGGATCTTCGACGTGCCCGAGCGCTCGAGCGCCTCGATAGGCTCGAAGCGCACGCTGTACCCCGCTTTCAGAAACGCCAGCGTCGTCGTCGTGGGCGTCGAGAAACCGTTCGGGAGCAAGTGGATGAACTCCATGAGGCATTCGCGCCGTGCGGCTCGATAGCCCGACGTGAGATCGGGGATGGGACAGCCCGCCAGGTATCCAGCGATGGCGTTCAAAAGCGCGTTGCCTCCCCGGCGCGACCAGCTGGCCTGAGTAGACGGCGCGCGCGCGCCTACGACCAGGTCGTACCTGTCGAGATGAGACACGAGCCGCACTGCATCGGCCGGCCGGTGCTGGCCGTCGGCATCGATGATGAGGACAAACGCGCCGGCTGCCTGCCGGATCCCGCTCTTGACGGCGGCGCCGTTGCCCTTGTTGTAAGGATGGCGGACGACGAGGGCGCCCCGCGCCTCGGCATCGGAGGCCGTGTGATCGGTCGAGCCATCATCGATCACCAGAATCTCACGCCAGGTTGCGCATGCACGGAGCTGCTCGACGAGCTGACCTATCGCGGGGCTTTCGTTGTACGCCGGGACGATGACGGAGGTTGCGGCTGGGAGAGACAAAGCGGGAATCGTACCCCAAGTCTGGTGTCGACCCGCCTCAGGCATACCCGGCATTGATTTTCTGGTGAATACCCTAAGAATTCAGCCCACTAAACGAGGGCGATTAAACAGCGAATATTTGGCGTAACTTGCTGAAGGGTTGTGTTTTGCGCCTTGACATCCCACGGCAGGGTCCCCTACTATTCCCGTGGATTTTTGTGGGCGAAAGTGGAGTGACAACGCGTGTTCAGGGGTAACGCGCCGGCTCGAATTGACGAGAAGGGACGCCTGAAGGTGCCGAATGCCTTCAGGGCGCTGCTCGACGGCAAGTACGGGCGTGAGCTGTTTCTCACGAGCCTGACGGGCGAGTACGTCCGCATTTATCCGATGCCGGTCTGGCTGGAGATCGAGCAGAAGCTCGGCGCGATGCCTTCCACGCATCCCGCGCGGCTCCGCTTTCTCGATCGCGTGAACTACTTCGGCCAGGCAAGCGAGCTCGACGCGCAGGGCCGCGTGATCATCCCGCTGCGGCTCAGAGACGCGGCGACGATGTCGGGCGATGTGGATGTGCTCGGTCAGGTCAACTATCTCGACGTCTGGAATCACGATCGCTTCCTCACCAAGCTGCAGCGTGATCCTTACACAGATGAGGATGCGCGCGCCCTCTCGGAGTTCGGCGTTTGAGCGTCCACGTGCCCGTGTTGACCGCCGAGGTGCTGCAGTTTCTGCAGCCGGCGCGCGGCGGTCTGTTCCTGGACTGCACGGTCGGGCTCGGCGGCCATGCGAAGGCGCTCCTCGAGGCTGGCGCGGCCCGCGTCATCGGCCTCGATCGCGATCCGCAGGCGCTCGCCGCGGCGCGGGCGACGCTGGCGCCGTGGGGCGATCGCGTCGAGCTCGTGCATGCGGACTACCGCGAGGTCGATCGCGTGCTCGACGAACGCCAGATTCCGAAAGTGGACGGAACGCTGGCGGATCTCGGCGTGTCTTCCCTTCAGCTTGACGGCGCCGGCAGGGGCTTCAGCTTCCAGCGCGATGAGCCGCTCGACATGCGCATGGACAGCACGACGGGCGCCACGGCCGCGGATCTCGTCGCGGCTTCCAGCGAGACCGAGCTGGCGGATGCCATCTATGCGTTCGGCGAAGAGCGATTTTCGCGGCGGATTGCGCGGGCGATCGTCTACACGCGCGAGGCAGAGCCCATCAAGACAACCGCCCGGCTGGCCGCCGTCGTCCGCGGGGCCGTGCCGACGCGCGGACATCAGCGCATCGATCCGGCCACGCGCACGTTCCAGGCGCTGCGGATCTGGGTCAACCGCGAGCTCGACGGACTCGATCAGTTTCTGATCGCCGCCGCACGCCGCCTGCGGGCCGGGGCGCGCCTGGTTGTGATCTCCTTTCACTCGCTCGAAGACCGGATCGTCAAGCACACATTCCGCAGGCTGGCCCAGGGGCCGGCCGCATCGCTGGCGGTGTTGACCAAGAGACCCGTGACAGCCGGAGACGATGAGATTGCCGCGAACCCGCGGTCGCGGAGCGCAAAGCTCCGTGCCGCCGAAGCCCTGTGACGCATCCATGAGGCAGCCATGAGCGAACCCTTCGAGTACGCGATCAAGAAGGACGTGCGCAACAACCCGATCGTCCGCGAGGTGGACGAGTCGCGCCAGCGCGAGCTGTGGAAGTCGGTGGCGGTCGCCGGCTTCTTCGTGGCGGCCGCGCTGTTTGCCGCGCTCCAGCATTTCGAGCTGCTGCAGCATGGGTACCGCGTCGAGGAAATGCAGCGGCAAAAGGCCGAGGCCGAGGAAGAGGCGCGCCGCCTCGCCGTCGAGATCGCGACGCTCAAGTCGCCCGAGCGTATCGAGCAGGTGGCGACCAAGAAGCTGCACCTCGTGGCCCCGACCCGCGCCGAGGCCATCGTGCTCGAGCGGATGACGCCGGTTGCCCCGCCCGACAGCTCCGTCGTGGCCCGCCGGTGACATCGTGACGGCCTCCATGCGCGAATCCGCAGCGGACTGGCGCCGTACGTTCAGGCGGCGTGTTCAGGTCGCGGTCGCCGTACTGGCGATCTGGGTGGTCGGCATCGAGGTGCGTCTGGCCTACCTGCAGATCTTCAAGTACGACGAGATGGTTGCCCGGGCCGATCGCCAGCACAAGCGCACGATTCCACTCCCGGCCAAGCGCGGGGACATCCTCGATCGCAACGGACAGCTGCTCGCGACGTCGCACGACGCCGACACCATCTACGCGGCGCCATCGATGATCGGCAGCGCCGCGCGCGAGACGGTCCGCAAGCTCTGCCAGGCGCTGGGAGACTGCGACGCCGAGGAACGCAAGCAGCTCACCGAGCGGCTGGGCCGCACCCGCGACCACTTTGCGCACGTTCGCCGTCAGGTGCCGCGCGAAGTGGCCGAGCGGGTGATGAGCCTGAAGCTCGAGGGAATCGGCACCTTCAAGGAGAGCAAGCGCTACTACCCGAACGGTGACCTCGGAGCTGCCGTGATCGGCTTTGTCGGCACCGAGAACCGCGGTCTCGCCGGCCTCGAGCACGCGTACAACCGGCAGATTCGCGGCGAGGACGGCCGCGTGCTGATCCAGAACGACGCCAAGGGCCGCGTGTTCTCGAGTTTCAGCCAGCCGCCCACCGCAGGATCGTCCCTCGAACTGACCATCGATCGGTTTCTCCAGCACATCACGGAGCGCGCGCTCGAGGCCGGCGTCGTCCGCGAGCCGGGCCCTCGGCGGGTGCGCCATCATCATGGATCCCGCACACGGGCGAGATCCTCGCGATGGCGAACGTCCCGACCTTCGATCCCGAACGTGTACAACCGCTCCACAGAGACCGCGCGCAGGAACCGCTGCGTCCAGGACGTCTACGAACCTGGCTCGACGTTCAAGGTCGTCACGGCTTCCGCGGCGATGGAAGACAAGGTCATGCCGCTCGGGTCGACCATCGAAACAGGACCCGGCCGCATCCTGATCGGCCGCCGGGTGATCGACGAGTATCGCGGCCACAACTACGGCACGCTCTCGTTCGAAGACGTCATCGTCAAGTCGAGCAATGTCGGCGCCGTCAAGATCGGATTCCGCGTCGGCACGGAGCGCCTGAGCCGGTTCGTCGATCTCTTCGGGTTCGGCCACCGCGTGTCCCCTGACTTCCCCGGCGAGAACCCCGGCATCGTCTGGAGCGCAGACTCGTGGACAGAAGGGGCGCTGGCCTCGGTGTCGATGGGTTACCAGGTGGGCGTGACGCCGATGCAGGTGGTGGCCGCCGTCAGTGCGGTCGCCAATCGCGGCCAGTACATCGAGCCACGGGTGGTGCGTGCGGCCGAGACCGGCACACTTCGCCAGACCGTCAAGCCCAAGCTCCTGCGCACCGTGATCAGCGAGGCAACCGCGGCCGCGCTGACGGCAATCATGGAACGGGTGGTCGAGGCCGGGACGGCCAAGGCTGCGGCCATCCCCGGCTACACCATCGCCGGCAAGACCGGCACCGCGGAAAAGCTGGTCAACGGACGGTACTCGCCCGTCGAGAACAACGTGTCGTTTGTCGGGTTCGTGCCGTCCCGCAACCCCGCGCTGTCGATCATCGTCATGATCGATGCCCCCCGTGCCGGCGGCAACAGCGGTGGAAGCGTGGCGGCGCCGGTGTTCAAGGCAATCGCCGAACCCGCGCTGCGTTACCTGGCCATCCCCGAGAGCATCGATACGCCAGCGCCCATTCTGGTCAACGCCGCAGTGAGCGGGCCGACACCTGTCGCCACCAGCGTCGTCAAGGAACCGCCGGAAATTCCGATCGTCGTCACCCCGACGCTGGGGCCGGGGATGCCTGATCTGACCGGGCTCAGCGCCAGGGAGGCGATGGGGATCGCCTCTGAAATCGGCCTGGCTCCGCTCGCTCAGCGGCGACGGCGTCGTCGATTTCGCAGTCGCCGGCCCCCGGCGCCCCGATTGCGGACGGAGGCGTCGTCCGGCTGAACCTGTCGCGCACGCAGGCGCACACCGTCAGGCGGGTGGCCCAGCAATGAACGCGCGCGTGCTGACCGACGCGCTTCACGCGCGCGGCCTCCTGCGCCAGGACCAGGGCGGTGCCGAGGCGGGCGAGGTGATCGGCATCTCGTACGACTCGCGGCGCGTTGCCAGCGGCGACGTCTTCGTCGCACTGAAAGGTCTGCGGACAGACGGAAGCGCGTTCATCCAGCAGGCAATCGAGCGCGGCGCGGCTGCAATCGTTTCCGAACAGGCAGCGCCGCCTGATCGCCCGGCACCATGGATTCAGGTCAGCAACGCCCGTCTGGCGCTTGCGGTGCTCGCTGCGGCCTATTACCGGCAGCCCAGCCGCGACATGCAGGTTGTGGGCATCACCGGCACCAACGGGAAGACGACAACGGCTTATCTCGTGGCGTCGATTCTCGATGCGGCCGGTCTTCGAAGCGGCATCCTCGGTACCGTTGGCTACCGCATCGGGCAGGAAGTCCGGGAGGCGACGCACACCACCCCTGAGGCCCCCGAGGTTCAAGGGTTGCTGCGCGAGATGGCCGACCGCGGATGCGGCGCCTGCGCGATGGAAGTGTCGTCGCACGCGCTGGCGCTCCGCCGCGTGGATGACACCTGGTTTGCGGCGGGTGTGTTCACCAACCTCACCCGTGATCACCTCGACTTCCATTCCGACATGGAGAGCTACTTCCAGGCAAAGCGCCGCCTGTTCGAGATGCTGCCGCCCGGTGCGCCTGCGCTGGTCAACCTCGACGACCCGCGTGGATCGGCGATCGCCGCGGCGGCGGCGCGGCCGATCGGCTACGCCGTCAACCGTGCGGCTGACATCACGCCCGGGCCCCTGTCGTTCTCGCTCGAAGGCCTCGCCTTCGACGTGCGCACGCCACGCGGCACGCTCCACGCACGCTCGTCGCTTGTCGGGCGGCCAAACGTCTACAACATCCTCGCGGCAGTCTCGGTAGGCACGGCGCTCGGCTTGTCGTTCGACGAGATCGAGCGGGGCGTGGCTGCGCTCAAGGGCGTGCCCGGCCGGTTTCAGGTCGTCTCGGGCCGGCACGACGAGGTCACCGTCGTCGTGGACTACGCCCACACGGATGATGCGCTGCGCAACCTGCTCGAGACCGCGCGACCCCTCTCGCGTGGGCGGGTCATCACGGTGTTCGGATGCGGCGGCGACCGCGATCGCACGAAGCGTCCGCTGATGGGCGCCGTGGCCAGCCGCCTGAGCGACATGATCTTCCTCACGTCGGACAATCCGCGCAGCGAAGATCCCCAGCGGATCATCGACGAGGTGCAGCGCGGGATCACGCCGGACACCACGCGCGCCTCGGCCGAGCCGGTGGTGGCCATGATCGACCGCCGCGAGGCGATCGGGCGCGCCATCGAAATCGCGCGCCCAGGCGACCTCGTGCTCGTCGCCGGCAAGGGGCACGAAAAATACCAGGTGATCGGCAGCCAGGTGCTGCCCTTCGACGATGTCGCGGTCGCGCACGAAGCGCTCGGCCGTCGGCGCAGCAACTCGGGCGTTGTGTAGCGACGATGTTCTTCTACCTGCTGGACCCGCTGCACACCGATATTCCGGTGCTGAACGTGGTCCGTTACATCACGTTCCGCACGGCGGCCGCCAGCCTGTCCGCGCTGGCGCTCAGCCTCGTGCTCGGACCGTGGATGATTCGCCGGCTGCGCGACTTCCAGATCGGCCAGGTGATCCGGCAGGAGGGCCCCCAAACGCACCGCGCGAAGGCCGGCACGCCCACGATGGGCGGGCTGCTCATCCTGACGGCGGCCGTGGTGCCGACACTCCTGTGGGCCAACCTGACGAGCGTTTACGTGTGGATCGCCGTGGTCACGACCACGGCGTACGGCGCGATCGGATTCGCCGACGACTATCTGAAGATTGTCCGTCGGGATCATCACGGCCTGAAACCCCGCTACAAGATGGCCTGGCAGGTCGTTGTGGCGGTTGTTGTCGGCGTGACGCTGATTGTGCTCGCGCAGCAGAATCTGTACAGCACCCGCCTCATCTTTCCGTTCTTCAAGAATCTCATTCCGGATCTCGGCTGGTTCTACGTGCCGTTTGCCGTCTTCGTCCTCGTGGCGTCGTCGAACACGGTCAACCTGACCGACGGCCTGGATGGTCTCGCGATCAGCACATTCGCCATCGCGGCGGCGACATTTACGGCCCTGGCCTACGTGACCGGGCACCGTGTGCTCGCGGAGTACCTGCTGCTCGTGCGGTTCGCGCCGGCGGCCGAACTGACCGTGTTCTGCGGCGCGCTGGTCGGCGCTTCGCTCGGCTTCCTTTGGTACAACTCGTACCCCGCCGAAATTTTCATGGGCGACGTGGGATCGCTGGCTCTCGGAGGCGCGCTTGGCACTGTCGCCATCCTGATCAAGCAGGAGCTGCTGCTCGGGATCGTGGGTGGTGTTTTTGTGCTCGAGGGCCTGTCGGTGATTCTCCAGGTCGCCTCGTTCAAGTTGACCGGGCAGCGGATCTTCCGGATGGCGCCGCTGCATCACCATTTCGAGCTCATTGGATGGAGCGAGCCGAAGGTCATCACGCGGTTCGTGATTGTGGCGATCATTTTTGCGCTGTTCAGTCTCACCACCTTGAAGCTCCGGTGACGGGTGGCGGGATTCTCGGTGAGCGGCAAGAAGGTGACCGTCGCCGGTGCGGCGCGGAGCGGAGTGGCGGCGGCGGAACTGCTTGCGGCGCGCGGGGCTCGCGTCACGCTCTCGGACAGAGCGGAGAGCCTTTCCGGCGACCGAGCGGAACGGCTGAGGGCGCTTGGGGTCGAACTCGAGCTGGGCGGGCACCTCGAGTCGACGTTCACGAGCGCGGACCTCGTGGTGATCAGCCCGGGCGTGCCGGGCGATCAGCCGGTTGTGGCCGCGGCCCGGCGGTCAGGGGTGCCGGTCATCGGGGAAGTGGAGCTCGCCTCGAGATGGCTGGAGGGTCGAATCATCGCGGTCACCGGCACCAAGGGCAAGTCGACGACGACCGCCCTGACCGGGCGAATACTCGAAATGGCCGGCTTCGCCGTCACCGTGGGGGGAAACATCGGCGCACCGTTGAGCGGGCAGGTGGCGACGTCAACGCCAGGCACGTTGCACGTGGTTGAGACGAGCAGCTTTCAGCTGGAGGAGACCGACACGTTTCATCCGTGGATTGCCGTGATGCTGAACTTCTCGCCGGATCACCTGGATCGGCATCCTGGTGTTCAGGCCTATGCGGACGCGAAGGCCCGGATCTTCAGGAACCAGGGCGAGCGCGACTGGGCCGTGGTGAATGCCGACGATCCGGCTGTCGTCGAGATGGCGCGCCACAGCCGTGCCCGACGCCAATCGTTCGGGCGGACGGCAGGCATCGACGAAGGGACGACGGTCGAGGACGGGTGGATCGTGGGCCGCAGCCGCGGCAGGTCGGAGCGGCTGGTGCCGCTCGCGGCCATAAAGCTGATCGGGCCCCACCTGGTGGACGACGTGATGGCCGCCGCCACGATCGGACGGCTGGCGGGCGTGTCGCCGGAGGAGATGACGGCGGCGGTTGAGGGGTTCACCGGTCTCGAACACGCGATGGAGCTGGTCGCCCGGGTCGGCGACGTGCAGTTCGTCAACGACTCCAAGGCGACCAACGTCGAGGCCGCCCGGCGGTCCATCGAGAGCTTCGAGGACGGCGTGGTGGCGATTGTCGGGGGCCGCTTCAAGGGCGGCGACCTCAGCGTGCTTCGGGCGCCGCTCGCGGCTCGAGCAAAGGCCGTCGTGGCCATCGGCGAGGCCAGGACGCTCGTTCGCGATGCTCTTGCCGACGCAGTCGAGGTGCGAGAGGCGGGGTCGCTCGAGGAAGCGGTGGTTGTCGGTTACGAGTTGGCCAGGCCCCGCGGGGTCGTGCTGCTGGCGCCTGCGTGCGCGAGCTTCGACATGTTCCGCGACTATGCGGAGCGTGGGCGAAGGTTCAAGGAGGAAGTCGAGCGGCTGAGACGTCGGTTGCTGTGAGTGGTGAGCAGTCGTCAGTTGGTCTATGCGGCGAAGGATTGGCTGCTGGGAACGCAGGCTGCCCCGGCCTGCGAAGCTGGTGCCTCCGTCCAAGGCCAACTGACGACTGCTGACCGCTCACAGTATGTCGGACGAATCGAGGCTGGGCTTTATAGACGGGATGGCCAGAAAACTCAAGTCGGACCGGATTCTGTTCCTGGCGACCCTCCTTTTGGTGGGCCTGAGCCTGATCATGATCTACAGCGCCTCGGCTGTAATGGCAGAAGAGCGGTTCGCTCAGCCGTACTACTTCCTGACCAAACAGGCGATGTGGGTGGTGATAGGCATCGCCCTGTTGTGGGCCGCGATGCGGGTGGACTACCGCCACTACAGGGAACCCGCATTCATCTGGTCCGCGCTGGCCATCGTGACCGTGGCGCTCGTGGCCGTGCTCTTCAGCCCGGAACGCAACAATGCCCGGCGCTGGTTCTCCATCGGAGGGCTGGGCATCCAGCCGTCGGAGCTGGCAAAACTGACCGCCATCTTCTTTACCGCAGCGCTGCTCGAACGGCGGCGGCACCGGATCAACGAAGTGCGGTACGCGCTGGCGCCGATCGGCCTGGTGCTCTGCATGCTGGTCGGCCTCATCTTGATCGAACCGGACTTCGGCACATCGGCATCCGTGGCGCTCATCGGCAGCGTGATGGTGTTCGCGGCGGGCCTGAGCTACGCCTACATCGGCGGGCTTGCCCTGCTCGCGATTCCCATGGCCGGTTACCTGGTCTATGTGAGCCCGTATCGCTGGGAGCGGCTCGTCTCCTTTCTCAACCCCTGGGCCGACCCGCTCGGCAGCGGCTTTCAAATCATCCAGTCCTTCATTGCCGTTGGCACCGGCGGCCTGACCGGCCTCGGCTTCATGCGCGGCATCCAGAAGCTCTTTTACCTGCCCGAGGCGCATACGGATTTCATTTACGCGGTCGTGGCCGAGGAGCTTGGCTTCATCGGCGCGACGCTCGTGCTCGTGTGCTTTGGCGTCATCACCTGGCGGGGGCTGCGCGTGGCTCTCAGGGCGCCCGACTCGTTCGGGGCCTTCCTCGCCCTCGGCCTGACGACGATGGTCGCGGTGCAGGCGTTCGTGAACATGAGCGTGGTGCTCGGGCTGCTGCCGACAAAGGGCATTCCGCTGCCGTTTGTCAGCGCCGGCGGATCGTCACTGCTCGTCAACCTGGTTGGCGTGGGCATCCTGCTGAACGTCTCGCAGTACGCGTCGACAGCCGAACATGCCAGCAGCGAGGCCTGAGACACGGGATGCACAAAGGCGGACATGCCCCTGCGAGTGGTGATTGCCGGCGGCGGGACGGGTGGGCATCTCTACCCGGGGATCGCCGTGGCGCGGGAAATCGTGTCGCGGAGGCCCGACGCGGCGGTGTCGTTCGCCGGCACCGCCCGGGGGCTCGAGCAGCGCATCGTGCCGCGCGAAGGCTTCCCGCTGGATCTACTGCGGAGTGGTGGTTTGAAAGGGAAGTCGCTGGCCGATCGGCTGCGTGGCGCCGCGCTGATTCCGGCGAGCCTGATGGACGCCTGGCGAATCATCTCGGCCAGGAAGCCCGACCTCGTGATTGGCGTCGGAGGCTACAGCTCGGGCCCGGTCGTCCTCGTCGCCGCGTTGCGGCGTGTGCCGACGATGGTGCTCGAACAGAACGCGGTGCCCGGCCTGACGAACAAGCTCCTGGCGCGTGTGGTCGGGGCGGCGGCAGTCACGTTCGAGCAGACGCGGGAGTTTTTTGGGGCGAAGGCGTTCCTCAGCGGAAATCCGGTGCGTCCGGAGTTCCTCGAGGAAGCCGGATCGTCCCGGGAGTCGAATGCGGATGAGGTCAGGGTTCTGATTTTTGGCGGCTCTCAGGGCGCGCACGCAATCAACGTGGCCGTGGTGGAGGCAGCGGAGGAGCTGGCAGCCGTCCGTCCGCGTCTTCGCCTCACGCACCAGACGGGAGACCGCGACCTGGAAATGGTCCGCGCCGGCTATCAGCGGGCCGGGCTGGCCGCCGAAGTCGAACCGTTTCTCTATGACATGGGGCGGCGGATCGGGGCGGCGGACCTGATTGTCTGCCGGGCGGGTGCGACGACACTGTCGGAAATTGCGGCCGCAGGTAAGGCCGCAATCCTGATTCCGCTGCCGACGGCGACCGATGACCACCAGCGCCGGAACGCCGAGGCGCTGGCGTCACAGGGCGCCGCCGACGTGCTGCTGCAGAGCGCGATGGTCCCCGGGACGCTGGCGGACCGGGTGCGGAGGCTGGCGGCTGATGCCGATGCCCGGCGCCGGATGTCCACGGCGGTCCGGGCGTTCGCGAAGCCCGACGCCGCGCGAACGATCGTGGATCGGGCACTGGAGCTGGCGTGCTAGGCAAGACGCGGCGGGTGCACTTCATCGGGATTGGCGGCAGCGGCATGAGCGGGATCGCCGAGCTGCTCGCCAACCTCGGATACGTGGTGACCGGATCGGACGAGAAGCGGTCCAGCGTCACCCACCGGTTGTCGGAGCTCGGGATCGGGGTCACCGAGGGCCACCGGGCGAGCTACGTCGGTGAGGCGGATGTCGTGGTGGTGTCGTCGGCCGTCAAGCCGTCGAACCCGGAAGTCGTGGAGGCCCTGAGCCGGCGCATTCCAGTGATTCCGCGAGCCGAGATGCTCGCGGAGCTCATGCGGCTGCGCTACTCAATTGCCGTCGCCGGTGCGCACGGCAAAACGACGACGACGTCGATGATCGCGCTGGTGCTCGAGCGCGCGGGGCTCGATCCGACGGCGGTCATCGGCGGCCGCCTGAGCGCCTTTGGCAGCAACGCACGGCTCGGCCGCGGGCCGCTGATGGTGGCCGAGGCCGACGAAAGCGATCGGTCGTTTCTCAAGCTGTTTCCGACGATGGCAGTGGTGACCAACATCGACTACGAGCATCTCGAGAGCTACGGCGGGTTCGAGGACCTCCAGCAGGCCTTCGTGGACTTCGCGAACAAGGTGCCGTTCTACGGCGCCGTGATCACCTGCGCCGACGATCCGCATCTGGCCGCCATCGTGCCGAGACTGACACGGCGCGTGGTGACCTACGGTCTGGAGTCCGAGCGGGCCGACATCAGCGCGCGCGACATCCAGCTGGGCCCGATGTCGGTCACCGCGACGATCACGCGTCGTCAGTCTGGTGGAGTGAGCCCGGGGGCGCTGCGGCTCAACGTGCCGGGGCGTCACAACCTCCTGAACGCGCTCGCAACGGTTGCGGTTGGACTCGAGCTCGACGTGCCATTCGAGCGGATCGCCAGCGGACTCGAGGAGTTCAAAGGAGCCGAACGGCGGTTCGAAGTCCGCGGTGAGCCAAACGGAGTCCTGGTCGTCGACGACTACGGCCACCATCCGACGGAAATTGCCGCCGTGCTCGCCGCTGCAAAAACACTGAACCGGCGCATCGTCGTGGCGTTTCAGCCGCACCGGTACTCGAGGACCGCCGCGCTGTTGGACGCCTTTGGCCCGGCGCTGGCGGGCGCGGACCACATCGTGCTGACCGACATCTATTCGGCGGGCGAGGACCCGCTGCCGGGCGCGACGCTCGAGCGTCTGGCCGCGTCCGTTCGGGCGGCGGTGGCGCACCGGTCGACGTCGTGCCGGCGATAGACGACGTGCCGCCGGCACTGGCCCGGCTGGTGTGGCCGGGTGACATGGTGATCACGCTTGGCGCCGGGTCGATCGGGACGGTGCCCGATCGCCTGATTGGTCTGCTGACTCGAGCTGAGGCGAGTGCTATCGCCAGAAAGCCGTCGTCATGAGCCCGGTCGCCGCTCCCGCGGACAAACGCTTCAGGCGCGCGCACGTCAAACCCTCGCGCCGGCGTGGGCTGCTGCGCCGCTGGGTCCGACCGGTAATCCTTGCCGCGCTGCTTGGCGGAGGGGCGATCTATGCCACGCTTCGCGGCCGCGAGGTCGTCCAGCACGCATCCATCCTCCAGATCGACGAGATCGTCGTGCGAGGAAACTCGCGGCTGCCGGAGGCCCGGGTCCAGCGAGCTGCTGGCTGGCCTGATGGGACAGAACATCATCGCGGCGGACCTGGACGGCTGGCGCCAGGAGCTGGAGCGGTCACCCTGGATTCGCGCCGCGGCGCTCAGACGGTCGCTGCCCTCTACGGTCGAAGTTGCCATCGTGGAGCGCGAGCCCATCGGCATCGCGCGGATTCTCGATCAGCTGTTCCTCATCGACGACCTCGGCGTGGCGATCGACCGGCACGGGCCGGAGTCGAGCGACTTCGATCTGCCGCTCGTCGACGGGCTGTCGACGACGACACCGGTGCGAAAGACCGCAGCACGGGCGCTGGCTGTCGGGCTGCCGGGAACGCCGGAGCGCCGGCGATCGACGGCAAGCGGGCCGGGCTGGCTGCCCGGGTGATTCTCGCGATTCGCCCGAACGCAGACATCAGCAGCCGCCTGTCGCAGATTGACGTAACCGACGCGCGGAACGCAGCGGTGATCCTGACCGACGATCCGGGAGTCGACTCTACCTCGGCGAGGACCGGTTCCTCGCACGACTGCAGTCGTATCTCGAACTGGCCTCCGCGCTTCGCGAGCGCGTCCCGGAGATCGACTACGTCGATCTCCGGTTCGACGATCGCATTTACGTGCGGCCTGCGAGCGGCTCGAAGCAGCCGAGCCTCATTGCGGCCGAGCGGCGCGCAAGAGACTGACATGGCACACCCGACACCCCGGAGGCAGCGTGGCGCGTAAAGAGCGGTATCTGGTGGGCCTGGACGTGGGCACGTCCAAGGTCACCGCGGTCGTAGGCGAAATCCTGGACGGCGGGCGGCTGGACGTCGTCGGCCTCGGCGTCGCCGAGTCGCGGGGCATCCGGCGAGGCGTGGTCGTGAACCTCGAGGCCGCGGTCGATTCGATCAAGAAGGCGATCGAGGAGGCCGAGTTGATGGCCGGGGTCGAGATCGACTCGGTGCACCTCGCGCTCTCCGGTCCGCACATCAAGGGCTTCAACAGCCGGGGCGTCATCGCCGTCGCGGGCAAGAACCGCGAGATTACGCGCGAAGACGTCAGGAGGGCCATCGATGCCGCCAAGGCGGTGTCGCTCCCGACGGGACGCGAGATTCTCCACGTGCTGCCGCAGGACTTCGTCGTGGACGAGCAGGACGGGATCGGGGCGCCCGTCGGCATGACCGGCGCGAGGCTCGAGGTCAACGTCCACATCATCACCGGCAGCCAGAGCTCCACGCAGAACATCGTCGCCTGCGTGAACCGGGCCGGCGTCAACGTAGCCGAGACCGTGGTCGAGCAGCTCGCCGCCAGCGACTCGGTCCTGACCGACGACGAGAAGGAGCTGGGCGTTGCGATGGTGGACATCGGCGGCGGCACGACCGACATCGCCATCTACGAGCGGGGAAGCCTCTGGCACACCGGCGTCGTGCCGGTGGGCGGCGATCACTTCACCAACGACATCGCCGTGGGCTTGCGCACGCCGGTACCGGACGCCGAGAAGATCAAGAGGAAATGCGGCTGTGCACTCTCGGGGATGGTGGACGAAGACGAGACGATGGAAGTCGCGAGCGTCGGAGGGCGCAAGCCCCGCGTGATGGCGCGCCGCATTCTGTCCGAGATCCTGCAGCCGCGCGCCGAGGAGATCTTCCACATGGTGTGGGATGAGATCCGCCGCGCCGGATACGAGAAGAGCCTGAACTCCGGGATCGTGCTGACCGGCGGGGGCGCGATTCTGGACGGCATGCCGGAGATTGCCGAGCAGATCTTCGACCTGCCGATCAGGCGCGGCTGCCCGGGCGGCGTGGGCGGCCTGCAAGACCACGTCAACAGCCCGACGTTCGCGACCGGCGTCGGGCTCGTGCTCTATGGCCACAGGAACGCGGCCGGCGATTCCTCGCGCGTGCCGGTGGGCGCCGGGGCGCTGGTGCGGGCGGCGGGCCGCCTCCGCGGACTGTTTCGAGAGTTCTTTTGATCAACAGGGGGATCCTATCAATGACCGAGCACAATTCAATGAGCGCCGACGAAGCGGGAGATCCACGTCGGCTGCGGCTGCAGCTGGGAGAAGAGGTGCACGCTGGTGCCCGCATCAAGGTCATTGGTGTCGGCGGCGGCGGCAGCAACGCCGTCAACCGGATGGTGCGAACCGGGCTCGACGGAGTCGAGTTCATCGTCGCGAACACCGACCGGCAGGCGCTGCAGTTCAATGCCGCGCCCATCAAGGTGCAGATTGGATCGAAGCTGACCAAGGGGCTCGGCGCCGGCGCCGACCCGAACGTGGGCCGGTCGGCGGCGCTCGAAGACACCGATCAGCTGATTCAAGCCCTCGACGGCGCCGACATGATCTTTGTGACGACCGGTCTTGGCGGTGGAACGGGCACCGGCGCTGCACCGGTCATCGCCAGCCTGGCGAGCGAACTTGGCGCGCTGACGGTGGCGGTCGTGACCAAGCCGTTCCGCTTCGAAGGGCGCAAGCGACAGGTGCAGGCGGAGCGGGGGCTCGAACAGCTGCGCGACTGCGTGGACACGATTATCACTATCCCGAACGAGCGGCTGCTCACGATCATCGATCGGACGACGTCTCTCAACGACGCGTTCTCGACGGCCGACGACGTGCTGCGGCAGGCAATCCAGGGGATCTCGGACCTGATCCTGGTGCCAGGGCTGATCAACCTGGACTTCGCGGACGTCAAGACGATCATGTCGGGGATGGGTTTCGCGATGATGGGGACCGGAGTGGCGGAGGGCGAAGACCGAGCGGTTGAAGCTGCGCGCCGCGCGATCTCCAGTCCGCTGCTCGAGGGAGCGTCGGTCAACGGCGCCCGTGGCGTCATCATCAACGTGACCGGCGGACCGGATCTGTCGCTGGTCGAAGTGAGCGATGCCTCGACCATCGTGCAGGAAGCCGCGGACGAGGATGCCAACATCATCTTCGGCGCGGTCGTGGACCCGGCGCTCAAGGGTAAGGTCAAGGTGTCGGTCATCGCGACCGGGTTCGGCCCCCCTGCAGCAGCGCGGTCCATGGTCACCGTGGGGCAGACCCCTGTGGACATGACGCAATACACGTTTCAGGGACGCCCGCGTCAGGAACCGGAGGCGCCGCTTTCGGTAGCCACTTCGCGCATGACGATCGGCCGTCGTCCGCACCTCGAGCTGCCGGTCGTGCCAGGGGCCGCCGCCGGCTACGACGAGGTTGCCGATGCCTCTGTGGCGGATGCCGACGCTGACGCGACGCCCTACGACGTGCCGGCCTTCCTGAGGCGCCAGGAGGGCTGAGCTGGCCGGCACTGGTCCGGTGGCCGGTGGTAGAGTAGATAAATCCACGGCGTCCGGGAACGCCGGCGTACGAGCCTGAGCGCCCGCGCGAGCGAGGGGTGGCTCCTCGAAACGTCGACCTCCCGATCGTGCGTGGCCTCCAACCGTGAAGTCCTGGCAGCAGCGCGAACGCGCACAAGAAGCCCTCTCCAAGGAAACCGGCTACATCCGTAAGCCGCACGGGAGCCGCTTGCGCGTCGCTCTCGCATTCCCGAACACCTACTGGGTCGGCATGTCCAACCTGGGCTTCCAGACGGTGTACCGCCTCTTCAATGCACACGACGATGTCGTGTGCGAGCGGGTGTTCCTGCCACCCAAGCAGGAGCTCGCTGAGCTGCTGGAAGCCAGGACGCAAATCGTCACGCTCGAGTCGCAGACGCCACTGGGCGAGTTCGACGTCATCGCCTTCTCGGTGTCCTTCGAGTGGGACTATGTGAACGTCCTGACGCTCCTTCGCCTGGCGGGTGTGCCGCGCTACGCCAGTGAGCGCGGACCGAAGCACCCTCTCGTCGTCATCGGCGGGGCCGTGACGTTCGTCAATCCCGAACCGCTTGCCCTGTTTGCCGACGTGGTGGCGGCCGGCGAAGGCGAAGTGCTGGTGCCGTCGTTCGCGCGTGCGTGCCACGAGGCGACCGATCGCCGCAACCTGTTGCAGCTCCTCTCACGCGAGCGGGGGTTCTATATCCCGTCGTTCTACGAGCCCCTGTACGGCGCGAATGGTGCCATCAGCGGCTACGCGATCGCGCAGGGTGCGATAGGGGCGGACGGCGTGGCGCCGCCGATGCCCGTTCGAAAGGCCGCGGTCAAGACGACCGATGCGCTCGACCCGCCGGCGACCAGCATCTTCACGCCCGATACCGAATTCGGATCACGCTTCCTCGTTGAAGTCGTGCGGGGCTGCGCGAACCTGTGCCGCTTCTGCTGGGCCGGTTATAACTACCTGCCGGTCCGCGCGTTTCCGACCGATCGAATCCTGCAGCTGGCCGAGGCAGCCCGGCCGATGGCCGGCCGTGTCGGCCTCGTCTCGATCGCGCTGTGCGACCACCCGGACATCGAACACATTCTCCAGCGGCTCAGGGAGATGGGATATCTCATCAGCCCCGCGTCGCTTCGCCTCGACGACTTGACCAAGCCGATTGTGGAGCTGCTCAAGGCCAGCGGTGAGCGGGGGATCACGATTGCTCCCGAAACGGGTTCCGATCGGCTTCGACGGGTTATCAACAAGACGGTGACCAACGACGAGATTCTCGATCGCACGGAGCTCATCTTTGCGAGCGGCATCGAGAACCTGAAGCTGTATTACATGATCGGCCTCCCGACAGAGACGGACGAGGACCTGGTGGCCATCCGCGATCTGACGCTTCAGATGCGCGAGCGCATGCTGGCCCATGCACGACACCGGGGCCAGGTCGGCCGGATTGTCGGCAGCGTGAACCCGCTCATTCCCAAGCCTGGCACGGCGTATCAATGGCTGCCGATGGAGGACCCGGGCATCACGGATCGCAAGATCAAGCGGCTGCGCGCGTTGACGACCGGGATCGACAACGTGTACTTCAACATCAAGTCCGAGCGTCATTCCTACTACCAGGCGTTGCTCTCGCTCGGCGACCGTCGTGTGGCGCCGGCCATCGTTCGGGCCGAGGAGAACGGCCAGAACTGGCGCGCGGCAGTGGCAGACACCGGCGTCGACGCAGAGTTCTACATCTTCCGCGACCGGAGCGGCGACAGCTTCCTGCCGTGGGACATCATCGATGGCGGGATGAAGGCGTCGTTCTACCAGTCCGAGTTCGCCAAGGGGCTTCGCGAAGAGTGGACGCTCCCGCCCAAGCGGCTGCAGGAGAACGCCAAGCTCATCCCGGTCATTCAGTGACCGCGGCCTGTGCTTCGTGCTCCTGGTAAGCCTCCAGAATGAGGTCGCGGAGCTTGTGCTGGGCCGTGGTGTCCACCGTTGGACGCAGCAGCGCAAAGCTCCGGCGCTCGCCGTTCACGCTGTACTGTCGTGCCGGGAACGTGACGTTGCGTCCCGAACCGCCGCGCCGTTCCCAGATGGCGAAGCCAATGAGCTTGAGCCCGTCGAGCGGCCCGGCGTTGAAGTGCAGCTCGGCGTCAGCGAGCTTGCCTGGCGGATTCCCCTTGTCGTTGGGCGTGATTTTGACAGTCATGATGTCGGGACGCGACATCAAGAGAGGTGCCGTTTCGGCCAGGTTTTGGCCGTCGGCGCAACAGGTTGATGACGGCGCGCTTGCGGCCCTTGATCAGGAGAGCGGTCCGAAACTCCGCGCCGGGGTCGCGCGAAACGACAACCGCCGTTGCTATCCGAGAAGGAGCACTTCGGCCAGCGCCAGGGCGTCGCTGTGGGTGATCGTCAGCAGGGAGGACTTCGCGCCGATTGCACCGAACCGTCTGGCTGCGCCATCGTGAAACTGCAGTTGCGGCGGTCCTCCCCGGCGGATCACCTCAACCGAGCGCCACAGCACCTCGGGTGTGTGGCCGGTACCGAGGGCTTTCATCGCCGCTTCCTTTGCCGCGAAGCGTCCGGCAAAGTGCACGGCCGGGTGACGCCGGCGGAGGCAGTAGGCGATTTCGCCTTCGGTGAAGATGCGCTTGATGAAGCGCTCGCCGTATCGCTCGATTGTCCGCTCGATTCGAGGGATGTCGGTGGCGTCGAGACCAAGACCAATGATCGTGGACATCGGGACCCTTCCACAGCCTAACGAGGCGTTTGCCTGGGTGCAAGCCGGGCCGGGCTACGGACTCATCTGCCGTCCGCTCGAACCCTACGCGGCACACGTGTTCACCACTCGCGAGTGGCAGATCGGCCAGGCCGCCACCACGGAGGCCCGCGGCAGTGGCTGGCCCGAGATAGCCGCCGCCATGGACGTCGACGTCTCGCACCTGGTTCGGCTGCACCAGGTGCACGGCGCCAGGTACATCGTTGCCGTTACGCCGGGCGAGTCTCTACCGGAAGCGGACATCGTTCTGACAGAGCGCGAGGACCTTGCCCTGCTGGTGCAGGCCGCGGACTGCGTCCCGCTCCTCATCGCGGATACAAAAGGGCGCCTCGACCTGAACGGTCGCCCGATCCACGTGGTCGCGGCCGCGCACGCGGGCTGGCGTGGCCTGGCGGCGCGTGTTCCGGAGCGGACGGTACAGGCGCTTGGCCGCGAGCACGGCAGCGACCCGGCCGATCTGATCGCCGTCGCCGGGCCGTCGATTGGCAGCTGCTGCTATGAAGTTGGTTTCGACGTGCGGCAACAGTTTGACGAGGCCGGGTTTGGCGGCGAAGACCTGAGCGCGTGGTTCTCCACTGCGCCCACGGCGTCGGTGCGCAACCCGCCGATGCCCGGCTTGCCGCCTGCGGCGAGGGAGCGCCACTGGTACTTCGACGCGTGGCGTGCGGTGCGGCACCAGCTCGAAGCGGCCGGCGTCCCGAGCGGGTCGATCTATTGCGCTGAGCTGTGCACGGCGAGCCACCCCAGCTGGCTGTGCTCGTATCGCCGCGACGGCGCGGCGGCGGGTCGTGTGGCGGGTGTGATCAGGAGCGCGGCGCCGTCCATAGCGGTGTTGGCAAGCCGATCGGCGTGCGCATTCGACTCGCGTCGGACGTGCTCGAAGGTCACCGCGCCGATTTCGTGGGCGAGCAGCCTGGCCTTCGCATGGAGGGGCTGGAGGCCCGGGGTGCTTCACGCGGTAGCGGCCCAGCATCTGCTGCACCAGCAGCAGGGAGTCGGAGCGGACGTGCAGCGCGCGTTCCCCGTCGGGTCCGCGCCCATTCGAGGGCAGCGATGAGCCCGCGGTACTCGGCGACGTTGTTGGTCGCGACGCCGATCGACTCCGCCAACTCCTCGACCAGCGTGCCGTCGGGCTGTTCGACGCGGACGCCGAAGCCGGCCGGGCCGGGGTTCCCTCTCGACCCGCCATCGATGTAGGCCACGAGCCGCGTCTGGTTCGCCATCGTCTCCGTCATCAACGGGGCTAGCTCGCGGCCGCGTCGGCGGGTGCTTTCGCCACCGGCGTGGGAGAACAGGATCCGGTTGCAGTGATCGCACTGGAGGATCTCGTCGCCGCGGAGGACGGTGTTGAACACCTGCGGTCGCAGGCGCACGTGGCAGATCGTGCAGATGCCGTCCCTGGCTTCAGCCACGGCCACGCCGTTGCGGCGCCGCGACACCTGCTCGAAGAGTGAGAGCACCTGCGGATTGAGCGAGGAGACGACGGCCAGCGCGCTCGGACTCTCAGCTTGCTCGAGCGACGCCTTTTGTTCGGCGACCTCGGCGCCGAGCGCCTTCCGGTCGGCATCGACGCTCTTCTGCTCGGCGGCGAGGGCGGCTTCGGCGCGCTTGGCGGCGGCGGCCAGATCGTCGCCCTCGACCATCCGCTCGAGCACCTGATCCTCGAGCTTCTTGACCTCGGTCTGCGCGTACTCGATCTCCTTCTGCATCGCCGTGGTATTCGACGTTGGTCTTGACGGCCATGAGCTGATCGCGGAACTTCGAGAGGCGCCCCTGATGGACGGCGACGTCCTTTTCGATCGCGCGGCGGGCGTTCTGGTTTTCGGTGAGGCGTTCCTTCGCGGCCGTCACCTGCTGGCGCGCCGCCTCGAGCTGGGCGTCCAGGATGCGCACGCGGTCGGGTTCGCCGGAGATGCTGCGCTCGGCCAGCTGGGCGGCCGAGTCGAGGTGCTGGAGTTCGATCAGGCGCTTCAGGTCAGGGTGCATGTTGGTCCAAAAAAAAGCCCCGGCGCTCGCGCACCGGGGCTCGCCCACGCTCGTTCCGGGGCGCCTCACTGTTTCCAATCCGCAATCAGCAATTTGCAATCTGCACTTCCAGCGAACGAAAGTTGGTGGGCCCACCAGGATTCGAACCTGGAACAGGCCGGTTATGAGCCGGCGGCTCTGACCGTTGAGCTATGGGCCCTCACTGGTTCTTGGTCCCGTCGAGGTGGTCAATTGTGCCACGTTTCGCCGGTCCCCCAGTCCCCAGTCCCTAAGTCCCAAGTCCCTGAGTCCCCAGTCCCTAGGAGGTCCGTCCCTCTAGGAACGCCCGAAGCTTGCGGCTGCGGGAGGGGTGGCGCAGCTTGCGGAGCGCCTTCGCCTCGATCTGCCGGATGCGCTCGCGCGTGACGGCGAAGCTCTGGCCGACTTCCTCCAGCGTGTGCTCGCTGCCGTCCCCGACGCCGAAGCGCATCTTGATGACCTTCTCTTCGCGCGGCGTCAGCGTCTTCAGGACCGACTCGGTCTGTTCCTTCAGGTTCAGATTGATCACGGCCTCGGCCGGCGACACGACCTGACGGTCCTCGATGAAGTCGCCCAGATGCGAATCTTCCTCTTCGCCGATGGGCGTTTCGAGCGAGATCGGCTCCTGCGCGATCTTGAGCACCTTCCGGACCTTGCTGACCGGGATGTCCATGCGCTTGGCGATCTCTTCGGAAGTTGGTTCGCGTCCCAGTTCCTGCACGAGCGCGCGTGACGTGCGAATCAGCTTGTTGATCGTCTCGATCATGTGGACCGGAATGCGAATCGTGCGCGCCTGGTCGGCAATGGCGCGCGTGATGGCCTGCCGGATCCACCATGTCGCGTAGGTCGAGAACTTGTAGCCGCGGCGGTACTCGAACTTGTCGACCGCCTTCATCAGGCCGATGTTGCCCTCCTGGATGAGATCCAGGAACTGCAGGCCGCGGTTCGTGTACTTCTTCGCGATGGAAACCACGAGGCGCAGGTTGGCCTCGACCAGCTCCTTCTTCGCCTGCTCGGCCTGCCATTCGCCGCGGATGATGGTGTCGAGGGTCTGCTTCAGCTCGCCCGGCTCCTGCTCCAGCGTGTCGGTCATCGCCTTGAGCTTGAGCTTCTGGTCCTTGGCCTGCTTCAGGAGGTTTTTCCTGTCCTCCTCGCGCAGCTTCTGCTTCTTGTTCTTCGGATGGAGCAGCCGATCGATGGCTTCGATCTCGCGCTGCACGCCCTTGACGCCTTCGACCGCGTCCTTCATCTCGTCGATGAGGCGCCGCTTCACGGCTTCAGTGAACTCGATCCTGCGAATCGCGTTCGAGACATCGACGCGCGCGCGCATCGCGGCCCACTTCGCCTTGCGATACTTCCGCTTGTCGCGCGTCGTCGCGCCCTTGGGCGTGTCGCCGAGCTTTTCGTCGAGCTTCTCGGACGCTCCGCGCGCCTTGCGCACGGCGTCGATCTGCTTCTGCACCTGGCGCGACCGCTCCTGGATCCGTTCGTCCGTAATCTCTTCGTCGTTGAAGATCACGAGCTCGCGGATCGTGCGTTCGCCCGAGTGAAGCTCGTCGCCCAGGCGGATCACCTTCTTGGCGACCAGGGGCGTGCGCGAAATCGACTTGATGACGGCCAGCTTGCCGCGCTCGATTCGCCGAGCGATCTCGACCTCGCCCTCGCGGGTGAGAAGGGGTACCGTCCCCATCTCGCGCAGATACATGCGCACCGGGTCGTTGGTCTTGTCGAGCGCGCCCGGCGTGAGGTCGAGCTCGAGCTCCTCGGAGCCCTCCGCTGTGCGGTCGATGGTCTTCTCGTCGCGCAGGTACTTCTGGTCCGAATCGATGACCTCGATGCCCGCGCTGCCAAACGTGTTGAAGAGATCGTCGAGCTCTTCGGAGGAGGTGATTTCCGACGGCAGCAGCTCGTTCACCTCGTCGTACAGGAGATAGCCTTTCTCCTTGCCGATGTTGATGAGTTGCCGGACTTCGTCGTATTTCTCTTCAATCGACACGCGCAAGCCTCCTACGTCAGGTCTTCGATTCGTTGTGCGAGATGGCGTTTCTGATTGAGCAGCAGGTCGATCTGCGCGACATCTGACGTCGAACCGGAGCCCTGTAGTTTATCAAGTTCCTGCTGGATTCGGCCACGTTCCCGCTCCCACCGCAGCCGCTTCAGGGCACGGCCGCACTGGTCCAGCCCGGCCGCCGAGGTTACCGGGGGGGCCTGCTGGCTTGCGATTTTGGCGACAAGTTGAGCGTTCACAGTACTTAGACGCCTCAAAAGCTCCGAAGGTATGAGATCCGGGGCGTGCTCGTGCAGCGTGCGGGCCACTTCGAACACCTCCCGCCCCCCGAGCGGCTCGAAGTCCTCCGGATCGAGGTCTTTTATGGCTTTCATGGCCTCGGCCGTGCGGTGAAACAGGCCCCAGACGATGGCTGCCTCGGCGGGTTTGAGCGCCGCCGGCGTGCCGGCGGCCCCAAGGCCGGGCACCTCTTTCGCTGTTACTTCGGTCCGCCGGTTCACGGCCGCCTTGCGAATTTCCGCCCGGACGACGTCTTCGGTGATCCGAGCCCGGTGAGCGATCCGATCGCCGAACTGATCTCTCGCTGCGGCATCCGGAATCCTCGCCGCGACCGAGAGCATACGGCTCAAGAACTCTCGACGCCGTTCGGCGTTCCCAAGGTCCAGGCCCTCGGCCGCCTGATCGAGCAAATACTCGAGATAGGGGCGCGACGTGCGCAGGCGCTCGCGATACCGATCCGCGCCGTGCCGCCGGATGAACGAGTCCGGGTCTTGACCCCGATCCAGGACGAGGACGTTGACGTCGAAACCCTCCGCGACGAGCAGCTCGCTCGATCGCGCGGCGGCTCCCTGACCGGCCGCATCCGGGTCGTAGCTGAGGACCACCTTCGAGGTGAACCGCCGGAGCATCTGGGCCTGCTGGACGGTGAGCGCCGTACCGCACGAAGCCACGACCGGAGCAGCCTGGGCCTGGAAAACCTGGGCAAAGTCGAAGTAGCCCTCGACGAGGACCGCGAAGCCCAGTTTCCGGATGCCCTGCTTCGTCAGGTTGAGGCCGTACAACGTCCGACCCTTTGAGTAGATCGGCGTTTCCGGCGAGTTGAGGTACTTCGGATGCTGGTCGGCCTCCATCGAGCGGCCGCCGAAGGCAACGACCGATCCCGAGTCGCGACAGATGGGCACCATGAGCCGGTTCCGGAACCGATCGACGATCTCCCCGCTGTCACGCTGGACGAGAAGCCCGCTCTGGACCAGGACGCTTTGCGTGAAACCCTGCGCGAGCAGGCGCTTCTTCAGCACGTCACGCCCGACGGGGGCGAACCCCAGTCCGAGCGCTTCCACTGTGGCCTGCGAGACGTCCCGGTCCTTCAGCTGCTGCCGCGCCCGGCCACCAGCGGGCCCGGCGAGCTCGTCACGGAAGCACGCGGCAGCCACCTCGTGTACCTTGAGCAGCTCTTCCCGCACCTTCGCATTGGCATCTCCGCCCGCCTCGTCACTGCGCTCGGGCAGCGGCACGCCGAACTTTTGAGCGAGCATGCGGACCGCATCCGGGAACGCGACCTTCTCGTGCAGCTCCAGGAACTTGAACACATCGCCGCCCACGCCGCAGCCAAAGCAGTGAAAGAACCCCTTCTCGGGATTGACATGGAACGATGGGGACTTCTCGGAGTGGAACGGACAGAGTCCTTTGTAGGTCGTGCCCGCCTTCCTGAGCGGCACGTAGTCCTGCACAACCTGCACGATGTTGGCCTGCAGGCGGAGGTCGTCGATGAACTGCTGGGGAAACAACGACATGCGGTTCAGGGTTCAGTAGGTTCAGAGGTTCCAGGTGCGCGGTGGGCGCATCGAAGCATGGGCGCCATCATCTTTACTTTCTCAGCAAAATCCAGTCGTGAATGCCGCGCGCAGAAATCGCTGCGCCTCGTCGCACGCGACCTTGAACCCTGAACGTTGAACCTTGAACCGTCAGTCTTTTAGCTCTACCACCGTCACCCCGCCTCCTCCCTGTTCGGGCGGCGCGGCCGCGAACGTCGAGACGAGCGGGTGTCGTTGCAGGAAATCCGCCAGCGCGCGCTTCAGCTGGCCAGTACCGTAACCGTGTATGAACCTGAGCGTCCGCTGATCGGTCAAGAGCGATTCGTCGAGAAAGCGCTCCGCCCGCGTCAGCGCCTCGTCGACGGTAAGGCCAATCACGTTGAGATCCGAAGGCGTGGCATCGCGGGGCTGCAGCGCCACGTGCACCTTGACCGGCGCCGGTGCCTGAGGCCGCGACGACGAGAGCACTCGCAGGTCGCTGACGGTGGCCCGCATGCGCTTGCCGCGCACGTCGATTTCAGCCCACCCGTCGTGGATGACCGTCACGACGCCTTCGAGTCCAAGTCCTCCAACGGCAACCCGGTCGCCGATGCCGGCCGCATGACCCGCGTGGAGAGGAGAGGGCGGCGCCGCCTCGGCGTGCGGTTCAACGAAGCGCTTCACGACTTCGTCCACTGCCGCCCGTGCGTCGCTCCGGGCATGGCCCGTCTCGCCGGTCGTCACCGGCCGGCGGCTCGCTTCAACGGCCGATGTCTTGGCTTTCAAGCCGGCGATCACCTCGTCGATCTCGCGCCGCGCCTGCCGCGCCTGCGTATCGAGCTCCTCGGTCAGCTTGCGGCGGAAGGTGTCTTCGCGGTGCTTGAGCGCCTCTTCCCGCTGGCGCATCCGCACCTCGCTGGCCTCCAGCGTTTCGCGTTCTCGTGCCGCCAGCCGGTGCTCGTGTTCGAGCGCCCGCACGTCTCGATCAATCCGCGCGAGGTGCTCGGCCAGCTGCGCTTCCCGCGCGCTCACGTTCTGGCGTGCCGCCTGGATCACCGGCTGGATTCAGCCCCAGCCGCGCGGCGACCTCGAGGGCCAGGCTCCGCCCCGGCGATCCGTAGACCAGCGCATACGTGGGCGCGAACGTCTCGGCGTCGAACCCGAATGCGGCGCTCGCCACCCCCTCGGTCGTCGACGCATAGGTCTTGAGCGCGTCGTAATGGCTGGTCGCAACGAGTGTCGCGCCACGCCGCCTGAAGTGGTCGACGACGGCGACGCCAAGCGCACCGCCCTCGACCGGATCGGTGCCGGATCCCACTTCGTCGAGGAGGACAAGGGCCGGCGTGACCAGGCCCTGGTCCATGGCCGCGATGTTCCTGATATGGCCGGAGAACGTGCTGAGGCTCGCGTCGATCGACTGCTCATCGCCGATGTCGGCGAAGATCGATTTGAACACCGGGAGCCGCGACCCGTCGGCCGCCGGAATGCGCAGGCCGGACTGGGCCATCAGCGACAGCAGTCCGGCCGTCTTGAGCGCGACGGTCTTGCCGCCCGTGTTGGGACCCGTGATGAGCAGCACTGTCGCGGGGGGTACGATCTTGATCGTGACAGGCACGGCATGCTTCAGGAGCGGATGACGCGCGGCCTGCAGCTCGAAAGCGCCGTCCGAGGACAACCGTGGCTCGATGCCGTCCACCGAGCGCGAGAACTCGGCGCGCGCCTGACGCACGTCGAGTTCGGTGGCCGCGTCAATGGTCCGGCGGAGATCAGCCGCGCGGCCCCGGAAGAGATCGGTCAGGGCCAGGAGGATCCGCAGGACCTCTTCGGCCTCCTGCTCCTCGAGCGCGACGATGTCGTTGTTGATTTCGACCGTGCTCAGCGGCTCGAGAAACAGGCTGGCCCCGCTCGTCGATGCGCCGTGCACGATGCCGGGGATGTTGCTCCGATGCTCGGCCTTCACGACGAGCACGTATCGGCCGTTCCGCTCGGTGACGACCTGATCCTGCAGGTACTTGGCCGTGTCCTTTCCACGGAGGTAGGACTCGAGCGTGCCGCGCAGCCTGGTGCGCTGCCGGCGGAGCTTGTCACGGATGATCCGCAGCTCGGGGCTCGCGTGGTCGACCACGTCGCCCGAAGCGTCGATCTTGTCGCGCGTCGCGGCGATTTCGCCCTTGAACGACGCCATTGGTGCACTAGCTTGATCGAGCAGGGGATAGCTGGTCGCCACGCGCCTGATCAGGGTGCGAGTCTCTTCAGTCGACTGAAGAAATGTCGCGAGCGCCAGCAGCCGCAGCGCCTCGAGCGGGCGGCCCTCGACCGCGAGGGAATCCAGAATCGCCGGCAGGTCCGCGCCCGCACGCAGCGGGAAGGCTCCCTGCTTGCCGATGAACGCGGCCACTTCGCTCGTCGCGGCAAGGCCCGAGGCCACGGTCTCGAGCTCGGTCGACGGCTGAAGCCGCGCGAGCCGCTCATCGCCCATCGGCGTGACGGCAAAGCGCCGCACCGACTCGACGATGCGATCGAACTCCAGGGTCCGGAGAACTGCGGGCTGCATGGGGGAAGAAGGGAACTGTAACAGGCTTCGGGCTTCAGGCTCCAGGCTTCAGGGGCCGCAGGCCTGGAGCCCCAGAAGCCCGAAGCCCGAAGCCTGGAGCCCGAATCCTAGAGATGATTTATCGCGCTCGCCACGGCCCCGGCGCCGAAACCGTTGTCTATGTTCACGACCGACACCCCCGACGCGCAGCTGTTCAGCATGCCGAGCAGCGCCGCGATCCCTCCGAAGCTGGCGCCGTACCCGATGGAGGTGGGAACCGCCACGACCGGCACGCTCACCAGCCCGGCAACGACGCTCGGGAGCGCGCCTTCCATGCCCGCGACCACGATGATGACCCGCGCCGCCAGAAGGCGCTCGTGCTCTCCGAGCAGCCGGTGGATGCCGGCCACGCCCGAATCATAGAGGCGCTCGGTGTCGTTGCCCATGACGGTCGCCGTGACCGCCGCTTCCTCGGCGACGGGCAGGTCCGAGGTGCCCGCCGAAATCACCAGGATACGGCCCTTGCCGGGCGCCACGTCCTGCCGCACCAGGGAAATGATTCGTGCATCAGCGTGATACACGGCACCCGGCAGAACCGTCAGTACGGCGTCAGCCGCCGCCTCGTCGGCGCGCGTCACCAGCAGCGTCGAGCCCTTCCCGGCGATGGCGGCCGCGATGGCGGCGATCTGGGCAGGCGTTTTGCCTGAGCCCATGACAACTTCGGGGAAGCCCTGCCGGTGAGCGCGGTGGTGATCGACACGCGCGAAGCCAAGGTCCTCGAACGGTTTGGAACGGATAGCGGCGAGCAGGCGGGTTTCCGCGTCGGTCGTGTCCACGCGCCCGCCGGCGACACCGTCGAGCAGCGCGCGAAGTTCCGACGACGTCATCGCGACGGCCCGACGTTGATTTCAGCGGACCCGGACAGTAACATAAAGTTCTGTACCATTTGGACTTCCCCAGTACAACAACAGCATGACGCCAGCCGAAACCCTGACCCTCGCCGCCTACTTCATCGTCCTGATCATATTGGCAGTCTACGGGTGGCATCGCTATTACCTCGTGTATCTCTACATGAGGAACAAGGATAAGCAGCCCAAGCCGGGCCCGGCCCTGTCACCCCTTCCGGTGGTGACCATTCAACTGCCGCTGTACAACGAAATGTACGTAGCCGACCGCCTGATCGACGCGGTGTGCCGGCTTGATTATCCAGCTGAGCTTCTCGAAATCCAGGTGCTCGACGACTCGACGGACGAAACCCGCGGCATCGCGGAGCTCGCCGTGAGGCGCCGTGCCGCTCTCGGCGTGGACATCAAGTACTTCCACCGGGCCGACCGTTCCGGTTACAAGGCGGGCGCTCTCGAGGCCGGGCTGAAGGTCGCTCGGGGCGAGTTCATCGCCATCTTCGACGCCGACTTCCTGCCGAACGCCGACTTTCTCATGCGGCTGATGCCCCACTTCGCGGACCCTGGCGTGGCGATGGTCCAGGCCCGGTGGGGGCATATCAACCAGGACTACTCGCTTCTAACCAAGATCCAGGCGATTCTGCTGGACGGCCATTTCGTCCTCGAGCACGGCGGCCGCCACCGCGGCGGCCGGTTCTTCAACTTCAACGGCACCGCTGGCATCTGGCGCCGGATCGCCATCGACGATGCCGGCGGGTGGCAGCACGATACGCTGACCGAGGATCTTGACCTGAGCTACCGTGCGCAGCTCCGCGGCTGGCGCTTCGTGTTCGATCCCGACGTGGTCGCCCCGGCCGAAGTGCCTGTCGAGATGAACGCCTTCAAGTCTCAGCAGCATCGCTGGGCGAAGGGGTCGATCCAGACTTGCCGGAAGCTGCTCCCGTCGCTGCTCGCCGCGCCGGTTTCGCAGGGTGTGAAGGCTGAAGCGTTCTTCCACCTCACGGCCAACTTCAACTATCCGTTGATGGTCGTGCTGTCGGTGCTGATGTTCCCGTCCATGGTGATCCGCTACAACATGGGCTGGTACGAGATGCTGCTCATCGACGTGCCGCTGTTCTTCGCGGCCACCTTCTCGGTCTGCAACTTCTACATGGTCTGCCAGCGCGAGATTCACAAGGACTGGAAGACGCGCCTGAAGTACCTGCCGTTCCTCATGTCCATCGGCATCGGACTGTCCATCAACAACACCCGGGCCGTGTTCGAGGCGCTGTTCAACAAGCAGAGCGAGTTCGCGCGCACGCCGAAGTACCGGATCGAGGCGGACGCCGACGAATGGGTGGGAAAGAAGTACCGGCAGTCGGTGGCGATTCAGCCGCTCGTCGAGCTGGCGCTCGGGCTCTACTTCACGGCCACCGTCTTCTACGCGCTTGCCAACGGCATCTACGGCACGCTCCCCTTCCTCGTGCTCTTCCAGCTGGGATTCCTCTACACGGGCCTGCTCTCCATCGTCCAGCAGTACGCGGGCGATGATGCGGTGGTGCTCAATACGCAGATAGCGGAATAGGTCATGACCACCGTCGAGAAGCCCAAGGGCGGGCTGGAAGATATCGTCGCCACGACATCGGCTATCTGCTACCTCGATGGCGACCGTGGTGTGCTGGCCTACTGCGGCTACGACATCCACGAACTGGCCAAGCACGCGAGCTTCGAGGAGGTGTGCTACCTCCTGTGGCATCGCCGGCTGCCTTCGCGCGCCGAGCTCGGCGATCTGCAGTCGCAGCTGGCCGCCGCGCGGCCGCTGCCCGAGGCCATCATCAGGCTCATGCGGTCGTTGCCGGCCGGGTCCGGCGCCAACGGCGGCATGGACATGCTGCGGACGCTGACCTCGGCCCTCTCGCATTACGACCAGGATGCGGCGGACGATTCAGCGCAGGCCAACTACCGCAAGGCAGTGCGCCTCACGGCGCAGACCGCCTCGCTCGTCGCCACGATGGGACGCTTCGCCGCCGGCGGAGGGCCAATCGCGCCCGATCCGGCGCTGGGGCACGCCGCCAACTTCCTTTACATGCTGACCGGCGATCGGCCGACTGGCCTGGCCACCCATGCATTTGACGTCGCGCTGATTCTCCACGCAGACCACGAGCTGAACGCCTCCACGTTCGCCGCCCGTGTCGCCGCTGCGACGCTGACTGACATCCACTCGGCCATTGTGGCCGCCATCGGCGCGCTGAAGGGTCCGCTGCACGGGGGGGCGAACGCGGACGTGATGCGCCTGCTCCTCGAGATCGGTGCGGGCGGATCGGTCGAGAAGGCCGAAGAGGTGGTGCGGGCCAGGCTCGCGCGCAAGGACAAGATTCCGGGCTTCGGGCATCGCGTGTACCACACCGAGGATCCGCGGGCGACGCACCTTCGGGTGATGTCGAAGGAGCTCACGGCGAAGTCAGGTCAGCCGATCTGGTATGAGATGTCGCAACGCATCGAGGCGGTTGTCAAAGCCGAGAAGAAGCTGAACGCCAACGTCGATTTCTATTCAGCAACGACCTACCACGCGCTCGGGATCAGCATCGATCTCTTCACGCCGATCTTCGCCGTGAGCCGCGTATCCGGCTGGACGGCGCACGTGCTCGAGCAGTACGCGAACAACCGCCTGATCCGTCCCCGGGCCGAGTACATCGGGCCCGAGTACCCGCAGCGCTACGTTCCAGTCGAACAGCGATAAACGCGCTTCAGCGAAGCCGGGGCAGCAGCGCGACCGCGTTGTCCCGATCGATCGCCCGCAGGTCGGCGGCGCTGAAGAGTCCGAGACCGGCAATGGTCTTCGCGACGTCGGCGCTCGTCCCTCCTGGAGGAAAGTCGGTGCCGAAGAGCAGCTGTGAGGGCGGCACGAGCTCGAGCAGCGAGGCGACGGCGCCCCTGTTGGCTGCTCCCGCCAGGTCGTAGTGATACTTCTTGATCTCGGCGATGAACCCGCGTGGGAGCCGATCGGCCGCGCTCCGCGTTGCGTTCTCGATCCGGCCCGCCAGAAACGGCGCCGCTCCGCCTGCGTGTGACCAGATGAACTGGATGTTCGGGTAGCGAACGGCATCACCGCTGAACGTGACTCCGATCAGCGCGCGCGTCGTATCCACCCCGTACTCGATGGTGCCCGCCGCCACGCCTGGTGCGTAGTCGAGGTTTCTGCAGCAGTTCGCGGCGGTCGGGTGCACGTGGACCACGGCACGCCGCCGGTTCAGCTCCTCCATCACAGGGCGGAAGGCGGGGTTGCCGAGCCAGAGGTCGCCGTAGCTCGTGAGCAGTGCAACACCGTCCGCTTTGAGCGTGTCGTACGCGTAGGCGATCTCGGCGACCGTCGCATCGACGTCCGGCAGGGGCATTGCGGCAAAGAGCCCGAAGCGCGTCGGATGATCCAGTACGAGCTTTGCGCCGTAATCATTGCACGCGCGAGCCAGCCGGCGGGTGACGGCAAGGTCGCCGAAGTAGAGCCCCGGGTTCGTGATCGACACGATGGAGGCGGCGACGCCGCCTCGGTCCATGTCGTCAATCGATCTCTGTGGCGTCCAGGTCGTGTTGGCAGGCTGGAGCAGGGGTCGGCCGCGAACTTCGGTCACCCACGCGGGAGGTGCGAAGTGATGGTGCACGTCGATGCGGCGCGGTCCGGCGGTCGCTGCGGATTGTCGCGCGAGCACCCGTGCTGCCAGGGCGGTCGCGCCAAGCCCCAGCGAGCTGAGCGTGGTGGCCAGAAACTGTCGCCGATCGCACTCGGTCATGGCATGGCCTGCTGCCTTCACCGCCGAATTGACGCGAAGAACTGCTGCCCGGCTCCGGACCGGGCAGCAGTTCGTGTTCAGTTGGCGGCGAAACAGTAGAACAGACCGGCCCCGCCGGTGGCGACCAGGTTCGGCTGGCTGCACCCGTTGCTCAGGTGAACGGCGTTCCAGGAAGCGTTCCCGCCTCCCAGTCGATCGTGATGGCCGAGCATGGCGCGCCCTTCGGCGTTCGACGTCCAGTTGTTGCACGTCGTCGTGTTCGCGGCGCCCAGCATCGCGCGGCCGTGCGAGTCCGATCCGGTGAGCATGTCGTGCTGGTTCGGCTGGTTCCCCACGCCATTCACCTCCGCGCCCTTTTCGTCGAGTGCGGTGGGCTTCCGGATGTTGTTCCGATCGCGCTCGACGTCGCCGTGGAGCTCGGCGACGTTCCAGGCGATGAGGACGCCCTTCGCGTTGTACCAGGGGCCGCTGCCGATGCGGTCCCGCGCGTTCACGGGCGGCTGGCCGGCACCCGCCACGGCGCTGAGGTAGGCGCGCCATGTCCGGCTGCCCGCGCCTGCGGCCGCCGCGAGCGTCTGGCAGTGTTTGTCGGCCCCAGCGAGCCCCCCGAGGTTGGCGCCATCGCCAGGTCCTGCGCTGGTGATGAAGAAGCCCATCGGCTGTGGCGGGGCCTGGGCGGCCGGCTGTGCGAACCCGACGTGGGGAGCCAGTGCGAACGCGACGGCGACTGCGCCAAGCAAGGATCGAATCGGTGTCGTCATGTGAGTCTCCTCTGGTCCGGGTTCGGCCCCGGGTTGGTGCACAGTGTAGCCGTGTTTCCGGGGGCCGGGACCGTCCGCGCCCGACCACCGATATAATGAGAGATTCGCCAACCTGCACTGCGGGGATACGTCTGATCGTGGATCCGAGTCACATTCGTAACTTCTCCGTCATCGCCCACATCGACCACGGGAAGTCGACGCTGGCCGACCGCTTCCTGGAAACCACGGGCGCCCTGCAGGCCCGCGAGATGGAAGCGCAGGTGCTCGACGCCATGGATCTCGAGCGCGAGCGCGGCATCACCATCAAGGCGCATCCGGTCTGCCTGCACTACACGGCATCGTCTGGAGAGAAGTACGTCCTCAACCTGATCGACACGCCCGGCCACGTGGACTTCTCCTACGAAGTCACGCGGTCGCTCGCCGCCTGCGAAGGCGCGCTGCTCCTGGTGGACGCCTCGCAGGGCGTCGAGGCACAGACCCTCGCCAACGCCTACCTGGCTGTCGAGAACAACCTCGAAATCATTCCGGTCATCAACAAGATCGATCTGCCGGGCGCGCAGCCCGAGGAGGCGCGCCGCCAGATCACCGACATCATCGGGCTCGACGGGGGAGGCGCCATTCTCGCCAGCGCGAAGGTGGGCACCGGCGTCCCGGAGATCCTCGAAGCCATCGTGGCGCGCCTGCCGCCGCCCGCCGGTTCAACTGACGCGCCGCTCAAGGCCCTGATCTTCGATTCCTGGTACGACCCTTACCGCGGCGTGGTGATCGTGGTTCGCGTGATCGACGGAACGCTGCGGCCGGGGATGAAGATCCGGCTGATGGCTGAAGGGCAGGACTACGAGTCGCTGCAGGTCGGCATCTTCACGCCCAAGGCCGTCCAGGTTGACGAGCTCGGCGTGGGCGAAGTCGGCTTCCTTGTCGCCAACATCAAGAAAATCAGCGACGCGAAGATCGGCGACACCATCACCGAGACCGGGCGCGCGACGACGGAGCCGTTTCCCGGCTTCAAGGAACTGAAGCCGATGGTGTTCGCCGGGCTGTACCCGGTGGAGGGTCACGAGTACCCCGAGCTGCGGGATGCGCTCGAGAAGCTCCGGCTGAACGACGCGTCGTTTTTCTACGAGCCGGAAACCTCGGTCGCGCTCGGTTTCGGGTTCCGCTGCGGCTTCCTGGGCTTGCTGCACATGGAGATCGTCCAGGAACGCCTCGAACGCGAGTTCGACATGGACCTGGTGACGACGGCCCCCGGGGTGCTTGTACCGGGTGACGACCACCGACGATCAGGTGCAGGAGATCGACAGCCCCTCGAAGCTGCCCGATCCCGGCCGGATCAAGGTGATCGAAGAGCCGGTCATCACGGCCATGATCCTGACGCCGGCGGAACACGTGGGAGGCATCCTGCAACTGTGCCAGGACAAGCGAGGGGTGCAGAAAACACTCGAGTACCTGGCCTCCGACCGCGTCCTCGTCACCTATGAGCTGCCGTTCAACGAGGTCGTGCTGGACTTCTACGACAAGCTCAAAACGATTTCGCGGGGCTACGCCTCGCTCGACTATCATGTGACGGGTTACTGGCCGTCGCCGCTGGTCAAGCTCGATATCCTGGTCAACGGCGATCCGGTCGATGCTCTATCGATCATCGTGCACCGCGACATGGCGTACGAACGGGGGCGCGCGCTCGCGTCCAAGATGCGCGAGCTCATTCCGCGCCAGATGTTCGAGGTCGCCATCCAGGCCGCGATCGGCGGCCGCATCATCGCGCGCGAGTCGGTCAAGGCGATGCGGAAGAACGTGCTCGCCAAGTGCTACGGCGGCGACATCTCGCGGAAGCGCAAGCTGCTCGAGAAGCAGAAGGAAGGCAAGAAGCGCATGAAGCGCGTCGGCAAGGTCGAGATCCCGCAGGAGGCGTTCCTCGCCGTTCTCAAGATGGGAACCGACACCGAGTAGCCTATGGCCGAGCCGTTCCGGAAGTCGACCGTCCGCGAGTACTTCGAGTCGATTGTCATCGCCGTCATCCTGGCGCTGTTCATCCGGACGTTCGTCGTGCAGGCCTTCAAGATCCCGACCGGGTCGATGGAGAACAACCTGCTCATCGGCGATCACCTGCTGGTCAACAAGTTCGTCTTCGCACCGACAGCGTCCGCCGCGGAACGCGCGCTCCTCCCCATTGGCGAGATCCACAGAGGCGACGTGATCGTCTTCAAGTACCCGGTGGAGCCCGAGCGCGATTTCATCAAGCGCGTCATCGGCCTGCCGGGCGAGACGCTCGAGATCCGCGAGAAGAAGGTCTACATCAACGGCGCACCGCTCGACGAGCCCTACACGCATTTCCTGGAGCCGCCGCGGGCCGGATCGTCGTTCCACGAGGAGACTTCATACGACGTCCGCGAACGTTACGGGCCGGTCACGGTGCCCGCCGATCAGTACTTCATGATGGGCGACAACCGGGACAACTCGGAGGACAGCCGCTACTGGGGCTTCCTGCGACGCGACTACATCAAGGGCCGTGCGCTCGTCATTTATCTGTCGCTCGACAGCGGACCCGACGAATCGATCCCGCAGATGTTCCTGAACTTCTTCACGCATACGCGCTGGCATCGGATGTTTCGCCAAATCAGGTGAACCATGAAGTTCCTGCTGAAGCTCGCCTTGACAGCGCTCATCGCCAGCGCCGGGTGGCGCATCGGGACCGCCTACGTGGATCACTACGCGTTCAGGGACTCGATCCGCGAGGCCGCCATCACCCAGGCGCTCGACGACGCCAAGCTGCGGGCGAGAATTTTCGAGCTTGGAGACAGGCGCGGGCTGGAACTCGAGGACGACAGCTTCTCGATCAAGCGGGACGCACGCCGGACAACGGTGGAGGGGACCTATACCCGCCCGATCCTGCTTTTTCCGGGCTATGAGCACCCGTGGCGGTTCGACTGGGCGATCGAGGGGTTTGTGACCGAGCCGCCCAGGCTCAACGAGATTGGTTCCCCTCGCCGCTGACGCGGTTCAGCGCCGGCCGCCAACCCGCCTCGGCGTCGTCGGACTCCTTGGCCGCGGATTCTGACTGCGCTTCGCTGTGCCGCGGGCGATGGAGCAGGATCTTTTCCTCGCGATCGCGCGCTTCCTGTTCGCGCACGTACTCCAGCGTATTCCGCAGCGTCTGAATGGTGGCCTCGATCGAGGTCTCCACGTCGCGACGCTTGAGCTTCAAGCCGTCGATTTCGCGCTGAACGTCCTCGAGGCGTGCCTGTGACTTCTGCAGAATCAGATCGGAGCGCTCCTGCGCCTCGCGGATCAGGCGGCGCGCTTCGTCCTCGGCTCGCGAGGTGATGTCCTCGGCCAGCTTCTGGGCCGCCATGAGCGCGGCCTTGAGGCCGCGTTCGTGCTCGCGGTGCTCGTTCAGCACCGCCTCCATTCTGCGTGAGGTCCGTCCGCAGACGGTCCACGTCGCGCAGCGCCTGCTCGTAGTCGTCGGCAACGGCCATCAGGAACGACGTGACTTCGATCTTGTCGTAGCCGCGCAGGGCATTCCTGAAGCGCTGCTGCCGGAGGTCCAGGGGGCTGACGTTCATTGGTTTCTCTCGTTGGCCCCCACCGGACGCAGGCGGGGCATTCTGCCTCGTCGTATCGGCCACAGTCCTGGGCTGCGATAGGGTGGGGTCAAACATAGCGGCGCTCTCCAAAAATGGCCGATCCGACGCGGACCATGGTGGCCCCTTCCTCCACGGCGACCTCGAAGTCGTGGCTCATACCCATCGACAGCTCAGCCAATGCGGCCGGTGCCACGCCCTGCCTGGCGAGTTCATCCCGGACGGCAACGAGCGATCGGAAGTACGGGCGGGCGTCCTCGGCCTCGGCCGTTGCCGGAGGCAGGGCCATCAGCCCGACGATGCGGGAGGCGCGGCCGTGTGCGCCGGCCTGGAAGATCGGGAGGAGGGCCTCCGGCTTGATGCCGTGCTTGGTCGCCTCTCCGGCCAGGTCCACCTGGACCAGCAGATCGAGTCGACGTCCGGCGGCCAGTGCGGCCTCGTCGAGCCTGGCGAGCAGTTCGGGATCGTCGAGCGAGTGGATCGCGTCGAAGCGTGCGCCCGCTTTGCGGGCTTTGTTGGATTGGAGATGGCCGATGAGGTGCCAGGTGAGACGGCAGGCTCCGCGGCCGCGTCCATCTTGGCCACTGCTTCCTGCACCTTGTTCTCTCCGAAATCGACCTGCCCCGCATCGGCGGCCGCCTGGATGTGATCGACGGAGAACGTTTTCGAAACAGCGATGAGCCGGACTGACGCGGGGTCGCGCCCGACCCGGCCGGCGGCGCGCGCGATACGATCGCGAACGCCGTCCAGCCGGGCCCGGAGCGCGGCGGAATCGAACACCTACTTCTTGAGTTGCGCGACGAGCGACTTCGCCGTCGCCGCATTCGGGCCGTCGGGCGAGAGCTTCAGATACGTCTCGAACTCGGTGGCACCGCCGGCCAGGTTGCCTTCGTTCACGAGCGCCATGCCCGAGCTGGTAGTGCGCTTCGGCGTGATTCGGGTTGGCGGCGACCGCGCCTTCGAACGACTTCTTGGCCTCGGCGATCTTGCCCGCGTTCCAGAGGATGACGCCCTGGTTGTACTGCGCGTCGGCGTTGCCGCTGGCGCCGCCGCTTGCGCCGATCACGCCCGCGAGCTCGCTTGCCTTGGCGCCCGCCTGCGCGGCGAGGTCGAACTTCCGCTGGGCGTTGTACACGTTGGCCAGGCCGTTCTAGGCCGCCGCGTCATCGGGCTTGATCTCGGTGGACTTCTTGTACGCCGCCTCGGCCTGGTCGAATTCCTTCTTCTGCGTGTGGCTGTAGCCGATGTTGTTGTAGCAGTCGAAGCAGTTCGGGCTGAGCGGCAATGCCCTGCGTTGAACTTGGCGATCGCCTCGTCGTGCTTGCCGGCGTTGCTGGCCGCGACACCTTCCTCGAACGCCTTCTTCAGCTCCGTCGGCTTTGGCCGCGGCTTCCTTCGTGGCGCCGGCTGCGGCAATTCCGAGGACCAGCTTGATTTCGGCCGGTGCACCGACCCGGACGGTGACGTTGGCCGGGGCCGAGCCGAGCTTGTCCTTCTCGGCCGTCAGCGTGTACGGCCCGGAAGCGAGACCGATCTGGATGAACTCGCCGCTGCTGGTTCGTCTTGACCTCGAACTTCCGGCTCGTCCCGCCGGTGGCGAGAATGGCGACCTTGGCGCCATCGACAGGCTGTCCCTTGTCGTCGACGACGGTGCCCTGCACCATCCCGCCCGCCCTGCGCGAGGACAGATATCGAGGACGCCAGCACCGCGACAAGAGCCACTATCAGAACCCAAGTGGGCCGGCCATAATCGGCGGACCATACGTTCCTCCTGAGAATGCATTGATTGACAGACCGCTCATATCTTACACGATTCCGAAGAAGCCTTCGACGGCGGCCAGTTCGTGGACGACCGGCGCCGGCGGAAGCGAGGCCAGGAACCGGCGGCCGTATCCCTTTGTCCGCAGCCGCGGGTCCAGCACGGCGAGGACGCCGCGGTCGCGGCGATGGCGGATGAGCCGGCCAAGCCCCTGCTGGAGCGCCAGGATGGCCAGCGGCACCTGATACTCGCCGAACGGCTCGCCCCCGCGCGCTCGAATCGCGTCGATGCGCGCGCTGGTGATGGGGTCGCCCGGCGAGGCAAACGGCAGCTTGTCGACGATGACGCAGCTCAGAGCTTCGCCGACCACGTCCACGCCCTGCCAGAAGCTCGACGTCGCGAAGAGCACGGCGTGCGGCGTTTCCCGGAACTGCTTGAGAAGCTGCGTCCGCGGCGCGGTGCCCTGCACGAGCATCGGGTAGTCGAGGGCCATCTCGGCGATCGCCTGGACGGCGCGCAGGGCCGCGTAGCTCGTGAACAGGACGAATGCCCGGCCCTTGGTTCGCTTGAGGATCTCGATCACCTCGCGGCCGGCGGCCATCAGGAACTCGCGTCGATCGAGGATCCGGCATCCGCGGCGGGAGATACAGAAGCGCCTGCCTCGCGAAGTCGAACTCGGATGCCAGCCGGATCTCGGCGCTGCGGCTGCCGCCGATGCCGAGCCGCCCGCGCACGTAGTCGAACGTGTCGTCCACGGTCAGCGTGGCCGAGGTCAGCACGGTCGTCCGCATGCGGTCGAGCAGCAGCTCGCGGATGATGGCCGACACGTCGATAGGCGCGGCGCGCAGGAAGATCGCCCTTGCCGCGAAACTCGACGAAGTAGACGAACTCGGGGTCGCCGACTCGCAGCAGGAACCGGAGTTCGTCGCGCATCGCCCCCGCCCGGCGCGCCAGCGACAAGGCATCGGCGCCGGCCTGCAGCGAAGCGCCAGGTCCGAACGGATCCGCGCCACCATCGGCGGGTCCAGGCCGGCCCTGCGGCCACGACGCGTTTCGGCCTCTCCACTTGCGGCACCTTCGTCCTCGGAACGAGGCTGTGGAAGGAGCGCCAGCGTGGCCTCGGCGATGTCGAGCGCGCCCGCCAGGAGCGCAGCCTCGTCGCGCGTGCCGGCCAGCGAGGCATCCGACGCGCGCACCCGCTCCTCGCCGCGCGCCCGATCGTTCGTGCGGTGCGCAAACGCCAGCTCGGTGAAGAACGCGTGCGTGTGCTCGCGAAGGCGGGCGGTCGACCTTTGCCAGCTCGTCGCGGTCTTTAGCCTGCTCGACGATGCCTGACGCCGCGAGACGGTCGATGTCGCGGCAGAGATCCTCGAGGCGGTAGTTGCTGACCGAGATGCCGAAGTACTGCGTCGCGACGTCCTCGAGCTGGTGTGCTTCGTCGATGATCGCGGGGCCGCAGGCGGGAATCACCTCGCCGTAAGCGCTCTGCCGGACCGCGGCATCAGCGCACAGCAGATGGTGGTTGACGATGACCACGTCGGACTCGGCCGCACGCTGACGCATGCGCGTCACGAAGCAGTCGTCGTAGCGCGGGCATTCGCTGCCGAGGCAGGTGTCGGCGGTTGCCGAGACCTCGTTCCAGAACGGCAGGTCCTCGGGGAGATCCTCGAGCTCCGCGCGATCGCCGGTTTCTGTCCCGGCCGCCCACTCGCGGATGATCGGAAGGAAGACGCTTTGGCCCGCGTGCGGATCCGCAGGCCTCGACGAGAAGCGTCCGCTCGAGGCCGCAGCGTTCCCGGCCACGCCGGTCAGCTGATCGAGCCGGTGCAGGCACAGGTAGTTCGTGCGGCCTTTCATGAAGGTCGCGGTGAACGGCACGTCGAGCGCATCGCCGAGCGCCGGAATGTCCTTGAAGTAGATCTGCTCCTGCAGGTTCTTGTGCCGGTGGAGATGAGCACCCGCTGGCGGCTGAGGATGGCGGGAACGAGATAAGCGAGCGTCTTGCCCGTGCCGGTGCCGGCTTCCGCGAGGAGCACGCCGCCTTCGTCGAAGACACGGGCCACGGCCAGTGCCATGTCGGCCTGGCCGGCCCTCGGTTCGAAGTCCGGCAGCGTGCGCGCCAGCGCCCCGCCCGGTCCGAACGCGTCGGCCACGCGCTCGGCGAGCGGCGTCAGCCCCGGGTTTCCGGGTACAGCGGGAACTTCCGGCACAGCGCCTCGACTTCCGCCTTCACGGCGCCGAGTGCCCCATCATCGTCGGGGGTCTTGAGCGCCCGCGCGATCAGCTCGCCGATGAGGTCCATCTCGGGCTCTCGCATCCCCCGCGTCGTGATGGCCGGCGTGCCGACACGGATGCCGCTGGCGACCATCGGCGGGTTCTTGTCGAACGGAATCGCGTTCTTGTTGACCGTGATGCCCGCCTTCCCCAGCGCGGCCTCGGCGACCTTGCCCGTGATGCCCTTCGAGAAGACGTCCACGAGCATCAGGTGGTTGTCGGTGCCGCCGCTGACGAGACGGAAGCCTGCCGCGGAGAGCGCCGCCGCGAGCCGCTTCGCATTGGCAGCAATCTGCTTCTGGTAGACCGCGAACGCCGGCTCGGCGGCTTCCTTGAAGCAGACGGCCTTGGCCGCGATGATGTGCATCAGCGGTCCGCCCTGAACGCCCGGGAAGACGCTGCGGTCGAGATCCTTTGCATACTCCTCGCGGCAGATGACCATCCCGCCGCGCGGTCCTCGCAGCGTCTTGTGCGTCGTCGTGGAGACGAAATCGGAGTGGGGCACCGGGCTCGGGTGCACGCCGGCCGCGACGAGGCCGGCGATGTGCGCCATGTCGGTGAACACCTTGGCGCCGATCCGGTCGGCGGTGGCCCGGATGCGCGGGAAGTCGATCACCCGGGGGTAGGCGCTGGCGCCCACGATGATCATCTTCGGCCGCCGTTCCTCGGCCAGGCGATCGACCTCGTCGTAGTCGATGCGTTCATCGTCCTGGCGCACGCCGTAGGGGACGATCGTGTAGAGCTGGCCCGAGAAGTTGAGCGGGTGCCCATGGGTCAGGTGGCCGCCGTGCGCCAGGTTCATGCCGAGCACGGTGTCGCCGGGCTTGAGCAGGGTCATGTAGACCGACATGTTGGCCTGCGCGCCCGAGTGCGGCTGCACGTTGACATGGTCGCCGCCGAACAGCGCCTTCGCGCGGGCAATGGCGAGCCGTTCGGCCACGTCCACGAACTCGCAGCCCCCGTAGTAGCGCTTGCCCGGATAGCCCTCGGCGTACTTGTTGGTCATCACCGAGCCGGCCGCCTCGAGCACCGCCTGGCTGACGAAGTTCTCCGACGCGATGAGCTCGAGCCCCGTGTTCTGCCTGTGCCGCTCGTCGCGGATGGCTCCGGCAATCTCCGGATCGGTCTCGGTCAGCGTGCGTGACGTGTGTGCGAGCAAGCCGGATGTTTCAGGCGCCATGTACGAATTCCCAATTCCTGAATTCGTCAATTCCCAATTTCATGTTTTCAAGACTTCGCTTCCGCCGCCGCGATCTGATCGAGCCGGCGCTGATGCCTGCCGCCTTCGAACGGCGTAGCCAGCCAGAGGGCCAGGATCTCATCGGCAAGGCCGAAGGCGACGATGCGCCCGCCCATCGAGAGGACGTTCGCGTCGTTGTGCTCGCGGGAGAGCCGCGCGGTGAAGAGATCGTTGCAGAGCGCCGCGCGAATACCCGGCACCTTGTTGGCCGCAATCTGCTCGCCCTGGCCGCTGCCGCCGAGCACGATGCCACGGTCCGCGCGCCCTTCGGTCACGGCCCGCCCGACTGCCAGGCAAATCGGCGGGTAGTCCGTCGAGGCCTCGCTGTTTGTGCCGTGATCGTCCACGGTGTGTCCCAGCCGTGCGAGGGTGGCTTTCAGATGCTCCTTGAGCAGAAAGCCAGCATGATCAGCGCCAATCGCGACTCTCACGGGACAGCGATTGTACTATGTGAGAGCGGTTCGCGGTTCAAGGTTCAAAGTTCAAGGTTGTGTTCTTGGTTCTCTGTTCCCAGTTCTCTGTTCCCCGCTTCGAGGTTCGCTTGTGACGAATCCGTCAGTTGTGATTTCGGCGCGCGGCGAAGATCGGGTCGCGAGCGGTCATCCGTGGATCTACCGCGGCGACGTGGCCGACGTCCGCGCGGCCGCAGGCGACATCGTGACCGTGCGGGGTCCCCGGGGGCGAATCCTCGGGTCCGCCTTCTACAGCGACCGGTCGCAGATCGCGCTCCGGATGCTCGTGATCGGAGAGCAGCCCGCAGACGAGGCCCTCATCGGCCGCCGCCTCGACGCGGCCCTGAGCTTTCGCAAGCAGTTGGGCATCGACGCCACCGCGTTCCGGCTCGTGCACGGCGAAGCGGACCTGCTGCCCTCGATCGTCGTCGACGTTTACGGCGACTATCTCGTGGTTCAGGCCTTGTCTCAGGGTGCCGACCGCCTGCTGCCGGCGATAGTCTCGATGCTGTCGGAGCGGCTGAAGCCCAAGGGTGTCCTCGCCCGTAACGACCCGCGCACTCGGCTTCTCGAGGGCCTGGAGCAGACGGTCGAAGTGGTGTCGGGAGACGTGCCGGAATCGATCCGTGTCGTCGAGAACGGCATCGAATACGACGTTGACGTGCGCCATGGCCAGAAGACCGGCTTGTTCCTCGATCAGCGGGAGAACCGGGAGGCGGCCGCAAAGTACGCGAGGGGCCGGCTGCTCGATTGCTTCAGCTACAACGGCGGGTTCGCGCTCACGCTTGGCAAGCGATGCGACGAGACGCTGGCCTTCGACATTTCCGAGCAGGCCGTCGAGCGCGTGCGGCAGAACGCCGCGCAGAACGGCGTTCGCGTGGACGCCCGTGTCGGCAATGTCTTCGACGAACTGCGCGGCATGGAACGGATGAAGCAGCGGTTCGACACGGTCGTGCTCGACCCACCGGCTTTCGCGAAGAGCAAGGCCGCCGTACCCAAGGCCCTCGCTGGCTACAAGGAGATCAATCTTCGCGCGTTGAAGCTGCTGAACCCCGGCGGATTCCTGATCACCTGCAGTTGTTCCTACAACGTGAATGAGGGAGCGTTTGCGGAGGTCGTCTACGAAGCTGCCGTCGACGCGAGGGCCCACGTGACGGTGGTCGAGAAACGGATGCAGGGCCGCGATCATCCCGTGCTCCTCGGCGTGCCGGAAACCTACTACCTGAAGTGCCTCATTCTCAGGAAGGTCGGGTAGGTCCGAAGAGGGTCGGGAGGGTCAGGACTGCGGCCCCGCCGCAAGGTAAACCATGCAGAAACGTCAGCACGCCGTTGAAGCGGCCCGCAAGGCTCGCCGTGCCATCGAGAGCCTGGCCCGGCCGGCGGGCGAGTTCGATGCCAGCCGGTACTTTCGCGGCACAAAGGATCTCGGCTTCTACAACGTCGGCGCAAGCCGGCTTCGCGCGCTCGCCAAATCGATCTATCTCGAGCACAGAGAAGCCTGGACGATTGACGATGCGGTGGCGTTCGCCGATGCGCTCATCGTCGATCGGTACCTCGAGGTGAAAGCGGTCGGCGTCGAGCTGATGGCGTGCTATCGAAAGGCTTTCGTCCCGCGTCTCCTGCCGGTGTGGAAGCGCTGGCTCGCAAACGACCACTCGGACAACTGGGCGACCACCGACGCCATTTGCGGGATGCTGATCGGCCCGTTGCTGCTGGACCATCCCGGGCTCGTGAAGGTCGTGGCCGGGTGGAGCACTCACCGGAACATGTGGGTCCGCCGAGCCTCGGCGGTCGGCCTGATCGCGTCGGCGCGCAGAGGCCTGGCACTCGACGACACGTACCGCGTGGCGCTCGCACTTCACGGTGATTCTGCGGATCTCATTCAAAAGGCTGTGGGCTGGACGCTGCGCGAGGCAGGCAAGGCCGACGGCCCTCGCCTCGAGCGCTATCTTCGGAAGCACGGACCGAGGATTCCGCGGACGACGCTGCGGTATGCGATCGAGCGGTTCCCTCTCCAGAAGCGCCGGCAGCTGCTCGAGGTGACGAAGGCCCGGTAGAGAGAGCGAAAGGCTCCGTCGGTCAGTGGCACCGCCCGGAGCCGGAGTCCCCGTGACCGCTGACCGGGATGAACTCCCACTGGTAACTGTCGGCCATCAGCGTGAGCTTGAGCACACCGTGGGCGCTGATGCGCACTTCGCTGTTCGCGCGTACGGTCACGACCTGATAGGGCGGTGCGCCACCGGTGCCGGCGATGAACTGCCGGATCCCGCGACCCGCATCGGGCCGCCCATCGGGGTCCTGCGGTCCGAACCGCTCGTAGAGATGATCGTGCGCGGAAAGCACGACGTCCGCGCCGGCCTCGTACAGAATCCGCCAGAGATCTTGCATCCTCGGGTTGTCCCCGTTCGGCCCCGATGTGAAGAGCGGATGATGCCAGTACGCGATGGTGCAAAACGTGCTGGTGGCGGCCAACTCGGCTCTCAGCCACTCGGCCTGCGCCAATCCGCTCTCGGCCGGGATGTTGCTGTTCAGGGCGAAGGCGTGCCAGCCGCCGGCCGGGAAGCTGTAGTAGCCCAGGCCCGCAGGGCCGGCGCTCACCCCGAAGTAGTCGAAGTACGGTTGGCCGCCAGAGGCGAGGTACTCGTGGTTGCCCGGGACGGGACGTGTCCGCTCCTTCAGGCGTCCCCACGTCGGGTCGTAGCAGTCGCGGAAGTTCTGCCGCGTGCCGGCGGGGTACGCGTGATCGCCGAGCGTGAACACCGTGCCGCCGGCAGCGTCGGCGAGACTGGCGGTCATGGCAGCCGCGCCGTCACAGAACGCGATGTCGCCGGCGCCGACGAAGACGTGCGGCGCGGCGGGCGCAGGCGGCCGCGCCGGCACGACCGGCGGGGGGGCGATCTGATTCGGCGTCGGGCTCGCCGGCCCTTCCTTGCCACATTGCGCGGTTGCCGCGGCCACAACGGCAGCGACCAGCGCCAGCAGGACCCGTGAGCCCGGTCGAAGCCTCGTCACGCATCACCTCCGGCTGCGCGCAACGTCCCCGCGCACGAACTCGCTTCGGGATCTCGCGAAGGCGAGCAGCTCGCCGACTGATGCCTCGAACGCTTCATCCGAGAAGGGCTTCACCGGATCCTCCTGAACGGCGAGGCGAATCTGCTGATAGCCCCGGACGATCTCCGACTCCAGCCAGCCGGTCGCCGCATTCCCCTCCAGGGCCGGACTGTCTCCGCCGCCTTCTCCCGGAACCGTGGCAAGGACGAGGTCGGCGCAGGCCAGCAGCGCATCGAGGTAAACATCGCGCAGCTCGTGGAACCGCTCGGCGCGGCTCATCAGCCTGTTCCGGAGCCACGACGGCACGTCGTAGACGTTGTGCCAGATAGAGTGTTCGACCCCGCCCTTGAAGGCCTCGCTCTTGTCCCATGGGATGAAGATCGACAGCGATCGATTCTGCAGGCGGTAGAAGTAGAAGTTGTTGACGCCCCAGTTGCCGAGCATGCCGTCGGTGTCTGCCAGGAACGTCTCGACCGCGACGTGAATCATGAACTGCCTCAGGTCCACGTACGCGCCGACCCGGGCCTGGAAGTCGGAGTCAGATGCCTGTTCGATGGCTCGCATCAGCTCCACGAGGGGCTGCGGGTCTGGATCGAGTTCGTGTGTCTCCGGCTGGAAAGGCTCGGGCGAATACCGCGACGGATCCTCGCCGAGGTACTCGAGATAATGCGGCTGGTCGTCGCCGTCGTAGTCGTACTTGTAGAGATGGCCGTCGCTTTCGCCGTAGTGGCGCTCGAGGAAGATCTTGTCCACGGATTCGACAATCGTGTAGAGCCCGGCGTACTCGCCGTTGACGAGCACCTTGACATGCGCCACACGCGACGCGGGCATTCCCAGGCGTGTGTAGAGCTTCATGCTCAGTCGCTCGTGAAGGTGGCTCGGATCCTGGACGTTGTTTCGGAGCACCACGGACTTGAGCCCCAGAAACCGCTGGCGCTGCTCGTAGTGGTCGAAGTCCACGCGCAGACCGGGCTTTTCGCCGCTCCGGCTGCCGGTGCCCCTCGATCGGATGCCGATGTTCCGTACCGTGATGCCGCGCCAGGTGAAATGCGCGGGGTAGTAGTCGTTCAGCTGAAAGTTCGCCTTGAGCTCGCTCCAGTCGCGCGGGTTGAGCGTGAGCCGGATCTCGTGCAGGACGGCGTCATCGAAGAATTCGGCCACCTCGGGGACGGGCCCCTGCGCGAAGGCCGGCGCTCCTGTCAGCAGCGCAATCGCCAGCAGGCGCCACATCATCCGGGGGATCTGCATGGGAAGCCTCATCTCACATCGAGAACTGCATGCGGACCAGCCTGGTCCAATCGCCGCGGGCCTCGGACTCGGCGCCTTCCCTTCCGAGCTCGTCGCGAACAAGATTGGCTTGAAGCTTGATCCAGCGGTTCAGATACCAGTTGACGCCGAGCGTCCAGACACGGTCGTCGGCCCCTTCAATGCGCGCGGCACGCGGGCTGCGGGAAGGCTCGAGCTCTCCGGAGCCGCTGGAATAGCGGATGCGTTCCAGCCGGGCCGCGATCTCGACGGCGCCGACGCCGCCCTTGAAAAGCGGCCGCCGCGGTTCGAGGTCGGCCGTCTTGCGCTCGCCGGTGGCGACCCATGACCCGCTCACGTACCAGCCCTGTGCTACGAGCGGTGGCAGATCGTCGCCCATGAGGCCCTGGCCAAGCCGCTCGTCGGACATGCGAAGGATCTCGGACTTCACGGACATGGATCGAAACGACCAGGCCGCATCCAGCCCGAGGCGAATCCTCTGACCCCGGACGTACACGCGGTCGGCCAGAGGCTGACCGCTCGTGGTCTGCGCGCGGAGCGAGTGCAGCCCTTCCTGCACGTCGCCGAGCGTGGCGTTGACGCCAATCTCGAGCGCACGCCCATCGGGTTTGGCGCCGAAGAAACTGGATGGCCGCATCGTGAAACGGGCCGCGCCGGTCCGGCCCGTCACCTTGCTCCCTGCGACGCGCGCGTCGTCTCCGCCGTGCGCAAAGAACCCCACGTTGTAGGCGAACGCCCGCCGCCACACGCGCCCGTGCACGCCCATGCCGACGGCGCGGCCCGGCGCGAGGGCCTCGCCGATCCGTGAACGATTGACGAAGTCGAGGCGGGTCGGGCTGGTCAGCCGATCCAGGCTGAAAGGCACCTTGAACTTGCCGCCGCGAACGCGGAGCCCGTCCGCGGCACGAAGATCGATGTAGACGTCCCGCCACGGAATCCGGGCGTCCAGCTCGCGCTCCAACTGAAACTCGACTCGATCGAAGAGCACGCCTTCCACGCCGATCCGCGTCCGGTCCAACCCGAACGACGACGCCTCGGCCCCGTCCTCCGGCGACTGTCGATGAAGCACGTCCATCTTCGCCCGCAGATCAATCTGCACGTGACGTCCAAGGCGCAGGGATGGGTGATCGCGAAAAACGACGCGAGACCGATCGTCTGGTAGCGGCCGATTCCCTGCAGGCTGCGAGGCGTTCGCGTCGTCAGCGGGTGCATCCTGTGCCATGAGAGGTGCGCCCGTGATTAGCGTCGCCAGCGTCAGCCCGACGAGCAGAGCGGCGGTACGACGCGCGGCCGTCATTGGATCGTCTCCACGGCCATCGGCGACGCAGCGCGTTCCCGCGGCGTCACTTCGTCGACAAACCGCTGAAGCTGACCGATGATTGCCGGATCCTGGACCGTGACGGCGACTTCTCGCCTCAGATCGAGGTTGCTGGCCGACAACGCCATGCTGCCCACCACGGCGGTGCGGCCATCGAGGATGAGAAGCTTGCCGTGTGACCGCTGCCCCGCGATCCTCCTGGCGCCGAGAACGTGGACGCTGACGCCGGCCGCTGCCCGGGCCGCAAGAAGGCGCAGGATGGAGGGGTCGTTCAGTTTCGGATCAACGATTTGAATGCTCTGGCGCGCAGCGTCGATCAGCCTCCCAATCCGCTGGCGTGCCTGTGAGGGTCCGACGATCAGGCGGCTGGACAGGCCTCGCGGCAGCGGGGCATTCGGTGTATCGCAATCCGCCTCGAAGAGCATCGTCAGGCTTGCGACAAGGCCGGCGTCGTTGCTGAGCAGCATGAAGTCCGTGGTGTGCTTGAAGCACTTACGGGTGAAGTTCAGCGACCCGATGAGGCAGCGTGCCTCGTCGGCCACCGCGTACTTCGCGTGATACTTGACCTCGTCCGAGTCGTACCGGCAGACCGAGACGCCCAGACTTTCGAGCAGCAGGCGCAGCAGGGTCAGGCTCGATCGGTCGCCTCCACGCCGCGTGAGCAGCACCTCGACGTGGACGCCGCGCCGGCAGGCGGCGCCAAGGGCCTCGAGCACGCGCCGGTCGTCGCACCGGTAGAGCGAGAGGACGAGGCGCGTGCGTGCCGAGGCGATCAACTCGAGGACGGCCGCGCGTCGTTCTGCCGGAAGAAGGACGAGTCGTTCGGTAGTGGCCATGGCTAGAGTCCCTTCTTCGACGCGTCCCAGGCCACCGACTTCAGGCTGTCTGCGCCCTCCACGGCGTCGAGCAGCGCGGCACTCAGCTGTTCGATCGACTGATCCGCATGCACGACCGCGCGGTAGCGCGCCATGGCCGTCTCGCCCTGAAAGATCTCCAGCGGGACCACCGTGACGCCGTGCCGCGCGAAGACCTCGGAGACGTGCGCCGCCGGGAAGGTCCGGCCCTGCGCGACGAGGGCGACTTTCACGGTTCTCGGAGCGGCGGCGTTGGCCCGATCCATCGCGACCAGGCACACGCCGAGAAACAAGGTGCCCACCCCGGCGACGGTGAACAATCCAAGGCCTGCCGCCATCCCGAGCGCCATCAGCAGGAACAGCACGGTGATGTCGCGGGGGTCGTCCACCGGTGTCCGGAACCGGATGATGCTGGCAGCCCCGGCGATGCCGAACGCACGCGCCAGCGAGTCGCCGATGAGGATCATCGTGAGGGCGCCGGCCACGCAGAGCAGGACGTGCGCTTGTGCCATCGACCTCGACAGCGGCTGATCGCGTCGTGTGTTCCGCTGGATGTAGCCGATGAGCACCCCGATCAGGGCGGCGGTCAGGAGCCGGGCGCCTTCACCGAGCGCGCGGACCGCGTTCGGGAACGGGCCGGCACCGGCCGGCGCGCTGCCCTGGGCGGTTTCAACGGGCGACCCCCACAAGGCGCCTGCGCAGATGAGCGCGCCTGCGAGAACCGACAGGACAGCCAGCATGCGGCCTGGCGAGGGGTGGCGGTTGGGGACGGCTTGTTCAGGTTCCATGTCTCGCCTCTAGTAACGACGGCGCGCCTCGAACCGAACGGGATGGCCGCTGGCAGGCAGCTGAGCCGGTCCCGAATTCCCAATTCGAACCTCCGAATTCTCAATTTCGGGTACTATGGCGCCCTACCGCCAGGGGTATCCCGAACTGGGATTGAGATAGACCCTTGGAACCTGATCCGGTTGAAACCGGCGAAGGGAGTGCGGTGCCCGCCTCCCTTTCTCCCAGCTTCCGGGTCGATGTCGCCACCGTGTATCAGCGTCCGGGCAGGCCGGACGGGAGCCGACCCATGTCCGATTTCTCCACCGCCTATCCCAGCTCGCGCAAGGTCCTCGTTGACGGCCCGCAGGGCGTGCGGGTGCCGATGCGCGAGGTCGCGCTGACGGGCGGAGAACCGCCGCTCAAGGTGTACGACACGAGCGGGCCCCAGGGGCATGACGTCAAGGCCGGGTTGCCCAGGCTGCGCGCGCCATGGGTGAAGGCGCGGTCCGGCGACATGGTCACGCAGCTGCAGTTCGCGCGGAAGGGCGAAGTCACGCCGGAAATGGAGTTCGTGGCGATCCGGGAAGGGTTACCCGCCGAGTTCCTTCGCGACGAGGTGGCACGCGGCCGCGCCATCATCCCGGCCAACATCAACCATCTCGAGCTCGAGCCGATGGTCATCGGCCGCAACTTCCTCGTCAAGATCAACGCCAACATCGGCAACTCCGCCGTCTCGTCGTCGATCGAAGAAGAGGTCGCCAAGCTGCAGTGGGCGACGCTCTGGGGCGCCGATACGGTGATGGATCTCTCGACGGGCAGGAACATTCACGAGACGCGCGAGTGGATCGTGCGCAACTCGCCGGTGCCGATCGGCACCGTGCCGATCTACCAGGCGCTCGAGAAAGTCGGCGGGCGTCCCGAGGACCTCACATGGGAGGTCTACCGCGACACGCTCATCGAGCAGTGCGAGCAGGGCGTGGACTACTTCACCGTCCACGCCGGCGTGCTCCTGCGCTACATCCCGATGACGGCGCGCCGCGTGACGGGCATCGTCTCCCGCGGCGGTTCGATCATGGCCAAGTGGTGCCTGGCGCACCACAAGGAGAACTTCACCTACACGCACTTCCGCGAGATCTGCGAGATCATGCGCGCGTACGACGTGTCGTTCTCGCTCGGCGACGGCCTGCGCCCCGGCTCGATCGCCGACGCGAACGACGAAGCGCAGTTCGCGGAGCTGAAGACGCAGGGCGAGCTGACACGCATCGCGTGGGAGTACGGCGTCCAGGTGATGAACGAAGGACCCGGCCACGTCCCCATGAATCTCATCAAGGAGAACATGGAGAAGCAGCTCGAATGGTGCAGCGAGGCGCCGTTCTACACGCTGGGCCCGCTCACGACCGACATCGCGCCCGGCTACGACCACATCACCTCGGCGATCGGCGCCGCCATGATCGGCTGGTACGGCACGGCGATGCTCTGCTACGTCACGCCGAAGGAGCACCTCGGGCTCCCGAATCGCGACGACGTGAAGGCGGGCGTCATCGCTTACAAGATCGCCGCGCATGCCGCGGACCTGGCGAAGGGGCATCCGCGCGCACGCGAGTGGGACGACGCGCTGTCGAAGGCGCGGTTCGAGTTCCGCTGGGAAGACCAGTTCAACCTGGCGCTCGACCCGGTGACGGCCCGCGCGTACCACGACGAAACGCTGCCGGCCGAAGGCGCGAAGGTGGCGCACTTCTGCTCGATGTGCGGGCCGAAGTTCTGCAGCATGGAACTGACCCAGCAGGTGCGCGACTACGCGCGGGACCACGGCGTCGCCGAAGGCGAAGCGGTCGCGGCAGGAATGGAAGAGAAGTCGCTGGAGTTCAGAAAGGCGCGCGAGATCTACGTCCCGGTAGTGAAGTAGTGACAGCGGGCTCCGGGCTCCGGGCTCCAGGCTTCGGGGGAGACCAGGAGCGGTCCGGCGATCTAGCGCTCGGTGACCGGGACGATCTGAATGATCGTCGGGAAGCGTGCGGGCTGGCCGCCGGGCTTCGGGTTCGGGTATCCCTCCGACATCTCCGACTTGAAGTCCTTGATCGTCACGCTCGGCGGAAACGCCATGGTCTCTTCCCGGAACCGGCCGACCTCGAAGATGTGGGTCGCGGGCACGTCGAACACCAGATCGCCGCGCTGCTTCAGAGCCGTCCGGTAGTAGGTGACCAGGTCGATGAAGGACGCGCCACTGCCAAAGATGTAGTACCGCTGCCCGCGGCCGGCGTCGTACGACGCGAGGAACTGCGCCGCCGGATAAACCGGCACGCCGAGCATCGCTTCGGTCGGCGCAGCAGCCTCCGCCGCCGCTGGCGGCTTCGCAGTTGTCGGCGGCGGCGAGCTTGGTGGCGTGTTCGGCGCCGGCTTCGCGGGTTCGGCGGCGGTGGTTGAGCTGGTCGAGCCGGTTGGCGGTGCCGGGTTTCGGAAACGGCTGCGGAACCGGCTGTTGCGGCAGAAGGGCGCGGCCAGCAGCCACGCCAGAAGCATCATCGTGTCGATTATAGGACCTTCCGCAACCACCTGGGCTGCCCGCGCGTCTGAACTGGTAGCGCCCCGCCCACCTGAGTGGACGGGCTAGAATGGACTCATGACGAACGGACTCAAGACCGCACTTCTCCTGGGCGCGATGAGCGCCCTGTTGCTCTTTCTCGGCGAGGCGCTCGGCGGCGCGCAGGGCTTGGTGCTGGGCTTCGTTTTCGCGATCGGCACCAACTTCGTCTGGTACTGGTTCTCGGACAAGATCGTCCTGAAGATGTACGGCGCGAAGGAGGTCGGCCCCGGCCACAAGCTCTACGAGATGATCACCAGCCTCGCGAGCCGAGCCGGCCTGCCGCAGCCGAAGGTGTACATCATCGCCGACCAGTCGCCGAACGCGTTTGCGACCGGCCGCGATCCCCAGCACGCCGCCGTGGCGGCCACCGAAGGCATTCTGCGGATGTTGAACGAGGATGAGCTGGACGGCGTCATCGCGCACGAGCTGGCGCACGTCAAGCACCGCGACATCCTCATCAGCTCCATCGCGGCGACGCTGGCCGCGGCGATCATGATGATCGCGCGCTTCGCGATGTTCTTCGGCGGTTCCCGGGACGACGACAATCGGGGCGGTAACCCGATCGCCCTGCTGGCCACGATGATCCTGGCGCCGATGGCGGCCATGCTCATTCAGGCCGCCATCTCCCGATCGCGCGAGTTCGCTGCGGATGCCGGCGGCGCGGCCATCGTCGGCCAGCCCGCAGGGCCTGGTGAGCGCGCTGCGGAGCATCGAAGCACGGTTCGCGGGCTGCCGCTTCGACGCCAACCCGGCAACGGCGCACATGTTCATCATCAAGCCGTTCTCCGGCGGTGGCATCATGCTCGCTTTTCAGCACCCATCCGCCGACCGAGGACCGCGTTCGCGCGTTGATGCAAGCCGACTGAGCGCTAAGGCTCGGGGGCGTGGCTTCCAGCCACACCCCCGCCGAGCCGTCTGGCGTGCGTCTTGCTCCCTCGGATCCCAGAGACCGGAGGCGCCATCGTGCACGTAGACGATCTCGACATCGCAGCCAGCAAGATCGCCGAAACCTCACAGCGGATCGTCGACCGCGCGCTCGAAGACGCGCGCCGCCGCGAGCATGCCCTGCTCACGAACGAACACCTGTTCCTGGCGTTTGCGCAGGTCGAATGGGACTCTTCGCCGAAGTCATGCGCGACGTCGGGCTGAACCCCCAGACGATCTTCCAGGCCATCGAAGATCACCTGCAGCTGGTGCCCGCAGTCGCCGGGCCGCGACCTGCGCGTCTCGCCCGTCCACGAAGATCGTCTTCAAGCTGGCGCTGCACCAGGCCAGGCGCATCCGGACGCCAGTCCATCGAGGCCGCGGACCTGCTCGCAGCCGTGCTCGAGGAGACGCCAGGGCGTCCCCGTGTCGATCCTCCGTCGCCACGGCGTCGAGCCTCGAGGTGCTCGTGAGCCGGCTGTCGACGCGCGATGCGCGACCTCGAGCTCCGCGAGGAGCGCCTCAAGAAGCGGTTCGAGCTGCCGCCGTTTCTGAAGCACTTCGCGACCAACCTGAACCTGCTCGCCCGGCAGGACAAGCTGCCGCCGGTGTTCGGGCGCGACCAGGAGATCCAGCAGGTGCTCGAGATCCTCTGCCACCGCGAGCGCGCAAACTCGGTGATGCTCGTCGGCGAGCCCGGCGTCGGCAAGACCGCCATCGTCGAGGGGCTGGCGCGCCGGATCGAGTTCGAGCCCGAAACCGTGCCCGTGCGGCTGCGCGACTGCCAGATCGTCAACCTGCAGATGAACACGATGGTGGCGGGCACGATGCTCCGCGGAATGTTCGAGGACCGGATCCAGAACGTCATCGCGAGCTGAAGGAGCGGCCGAACCTCATTCTGTTCGTCGACGAAGCGCACACGATCGTCGGTGCCGGTTCGGCGCTCGGCGCGCCGTCGGACGCCGCCAACATCCTCAAGTCGGTGCTCGCCCGCGGCGAGGTCCGGATGATCGCCGCGACGACGCTCAGCGAGTACAAGGAATACATGCAGGAGGACGAGGCGTTCGCGCGCCGGTTCCGCACCGTCGACGTGCCGCGAGCCGTCGATCGACGAGACCCGGCGGATCCTCTACCACCTCCGGCCGCGTCTCGAGCGGAACTACTCGGTCCGGCTTCTCGACGAAGCGATCGAAACCGCGCTCGAGATGTCGCCGCGATACATGCGGCACCTGCACCTGCCCGACAAGGTCATCGGCTGGCTCGACACGGCCGCTGTCCGCGCCGAGATCGAGCGGCGGTGGGATGTGTCCGAACGAAGACGTCGTGTCGGTCATCTCGCATGCCGCGCAGATTCCAGAGGACATGGTCTTCCGCGACGTCACCGACCGCTTCAAGGACATCGAGGACCGCCTCGAGCAGCGCGTCGTCGGTCAGCAGAAGGCCGTGCGGGCCGTGGCCCGCCGCCTGGTGCTGAACAAGGGACCGCTGAAGGACGGTTTCGATCGGCCGGACGGCGTGCTGCTCTTCCTGGGGCCGACCGGCGTCGGCAAGACCGAGCTGGCCAAGGCCGTCGCCGAGTTTCTGTTCGGCGACGAGAAGAAGATGATCCGCGTCGACATGTCCGAGTACCAGGACGGCCTGGTGGCCGTGGACAAGCTGATCGGCATGCCGCGCGGCATCGTCGGCAGCGAGCGCGGCGGCATTCTCACCAACCAGCTGCAGGACAACCCTACAGCGTGGTGCTGCTCGACGAGGTCGAGAAGGCGAGCCCGAACCTGCTGAACCTGTTTCTGCAGGCGTTCGACGAGGGATGGCTGACCGACGGCCGCGGCAAGCGCGTCTATCTGAGCGACGCCGTCGTCATCATGACGTCGAACATCGGGTCGGAGAACTTCCGGAAGCTGACGAGCCCGCTCGGATTCCTGTCGCGGAGCGTCGGCGCGAGCAGGTGCAGGGCGAAGTGATGCGCGAGCTCGAGCGGCGGTTTTCGCCGGAGTTCAGGAACCGCATCGACGAGGTCGTGCTGTTTTCGCCCGCTCGCGCAGACGAAGTGCGGCAGATCGCGCAACACTATCTGGCGCAAGCTGAAGCGACATTGGCCAGGGCCGGAAAGACGCTCGTCGTCGACGGAGGCCGCGCTCGAGCTGCTCGTCGGAGCGGGTTACAGCCTGGCGTTCGGCGCGCGGTTCCTCAAGCGCGTGATCGACGAGCGCATCAAGCTGCCGATCAGCGAACGCTGGAAGGACGGCATCGCAGTTCGACGGTCACGGTCGGAGGGCGGCGCATCGCGTGTGAGCCGTCGCCTGGCACGAGATCGCCTTGCGGCGAGCCGATCCGGCGATCGCCGTGGCGACGCTGCGGGCGTCGTAGCGACACTTCAGAACGCGAACGGCGACCTGTTCGGGGTCCTCAGGCTTCGCATGGCGCTCCGGCGTCGTCGGCCGTCTCCAAGCGGTGCGCTGCCCTGGTTTCGAGCACATCCTCGCGCCTGCACCATGCCGTAGCGGCGCTGCAGCACCTGGACCATCGCCTTCACTTCCTTCCGATAGGACTCCGGCGGATATTTCTTCGTGATAGAGCGCCTCGAAGCGCGGCAGCATCGACGGGAAACTCGCGCTCGATGAACTCGATGAAGTGCGTGCGCGTGCCGTCCTGCAGGTACATCACGTTGCAGCCGACGAAGCGCGCGCCGTGGTCGGCGATCGCCTTGATGGTCCGTTCGAGCTTCGACCGCGACGAGGAAAAGCCGGGAACGATCGGCGCCATCAGGACGCCGGCGTTGACGCCGGCGTCGACGAGCGTCGCGCACCGCGCGCAGGCGCTGAAGAGGATGCGCCGTGCCGGGCTCGAGCGGGCGCCACGCGTCTTCGTCCACGGTCGGCACGCTCATGTACACGGTGCAGCGCGCCGCTGTCGACAGTCGCGCCAGCACGTCGCGGTCGCGCACGACCATCGGTCCCTTGGTGACGAGCCCCACCGGCGTCCGTGCGCGCGCCAGCGCTTCGATCGACTGCCGCGTGAGCCGGTAGTGGCCCTCGATCGGCTGGTACGGGTCGGTCGCCGTGCCCAGCGCGACCAGCTCGCGGGTCCACGACGGCTGGTCGAGCTCGCGCCGCAGCACATCGACGAAGTTGCGTCTTGACGAGGATGACCGACGCGAACTCATCGTCGGCATTCATCTCGAACTGCGTGTGGTAGCGGCGGGCGAAACAGTAGTGGCAGCCGTGCGTGCAGCCGCGATACGGGATTGAGCGTCCAGCTGAACGGCATACCCTCGACGCGGTTGAGCGCCGAGCGGCACGTGACCTCCTGATAGCGGGCCTGCGTCGGCCCGTCGTTCGGCCTCGGTCAGTGCCTCGGCGCCGCCGGCTCTGACCAGGTCAGCTACGCCTCGGGTGGTAAGCCGCGGAGGAAGGAGATCGAAGAGCAGCGGTGGCATTCGTTATTTCTTCGCCACCGCATGATCGGTCCATTGAGGCGCCCTGTCAAGCCAATCAGGTCTCTTCGGCCGCCACCGCGCAACAGAGCGTCGCGATCACAAGGAAGTAATAGTTACAGAAGGCTTTCGACCCGAAGATGAACATCGCGAATAACGACAGGGCGAGGGACGCAGCGAATCCTGCCGCAGTGTTCGGGGCGCGCCACAACACCACGATCATGACGAGGCTGGCTGCGCCCACCGCCCAGAGAAACGAGCCCGAACCCCAGCCCTGAAAGGATGCCCAGCTCAACAGGCTCAGGGAGTCCGGCCGAAAGGGCTCCCGCGTCTGTAGATAGATGACGGCCTCGAGGAACCGGTTCGGATGCCAGAGGGCCAGCGGCAGCGTGACGGCGGCCCCGACAAGAGTCGCTTTCGCCACAAACCCCGGCACGCCGCGCCACCCAAGGGACCACGCGTACTTCAACATCAGCGGCCCGGCGAGGAAGTAGGTACTGCTTGGTCACCGCGAGCAGACCGCCAACCCAAGGGACGACCGCCGGGCGGCGCACCATGAAAAACGCCACCAGCGCAGTCATCAGGACGCCGATCGGCTCAGTCCATCCCTGTTCGATTACGAAGAGTCCGCGCGGTGTTGTGAGCAGCAATGCAGCGGCGAGCCGCGCATGAAGCGACGGCCTCATGTAACCGATGAGCCCTGCACCCAGCAGCAGCGCGGCGAGCTCCGCGTACCGATAGTCGCCGGCGAGGAACTGGCCCGGCACCGCGAGAAACAGGCTGAGCGGCGGATACGGATAGCCGAAGGCCACCCGGTTCCCCACGACCGCCCGCGGGTTGTAGTACGTCCCCGAGTCGCCGCCGTAGATGTTCTCGAAGGAAATGCGATAGGGATCCTGGTCCGCAAGGAGCGCGGTGATCGCTTCCCGATGGACGACGATGACATCGATGCCCGGGTCCGGCGTGGCGAGCACCAGCCAGGTGCCGACGAGCGCGTGGACCGCGAGCAGCGCCGGGAACCAGAGGCGTCGTACTTGCGCGTGCTCGAGAAACGCCAGCGCCACGAGCCCGGCCTCGAGCAGGATGCCTGCGCGGAACAGGCCGAGATTGGCCGACGCGGACACGGTGCGTCCGGGCGAGGACCCGAGCAGCATCACGATCTGAACGAAGATGCCGCCGGCGAGCACAGCGATCAGCATCTGGCGGCCGCGGCGCGAACCTGCCGCGGATGCGGGCAGCAACAGCACGCCTGCGGCGGCCAGGCCGAAGGCGAAGAGCACCCAGTTCAGAGCCGCCGGATGGTAGAAGCCGTCAAGAATCTGAAGGGCCCGTCCGAGCGCGATCGCGCTGAGCGACAAACACGGGAGTGCCAGCCACGCGAGGCGAGCAAGTATCACGCCTTCAAGGCTCCAGGACAAACAGTGCGGCGTCGCCCTCAGGGTCTCTGAACAGGCCACGCGGTGTGATTCCGGGATGGTTCGTCATTCTCAGCAGCAGGGATCCGTACGCGTCGGGCTTGAGATCGGTCCTGTGCACGACGATGAAGCGGACGCCGAGTTTCCGAAGATGTGCGAGCGACGCGGTGTCCGGGAACGATTGCAGACGCTCGACTGTCTGGATGAACGACGGCGGATAGTAACCACTATACCCATTGATGCGGCGATGCCACGTGCCGACGGACCAGTAGGAGTACACCGGCTCCCGCCCTGGCAGCGCGTCGAGCGCGGGCAGCGGCAACTCCAGCATGGCGCCCGATCCCATCGCCTGCGCCGCGGCGTAGACATTCAGAGGCGCACCCGGAGCAGGGGCGACCCTCGTGAGGACCATGCCGGTGTTCTGGTATTCCACGAGCAGCGCCAGGATGACGGTCGCAAACAATCCTCCACGGCTGAGCTTCAACTTGTCCGGCCTGGCGAGCTTGTCGAACATGACCTGCACACCCAGTGCCGACAGGACCGCCATCGACGCGACAGCAAGAATTGCGAAGCGTGCGGGCGCCCGCAGCCCCTGCAACGCGTCGAACCTGTCAACGAGCCACGCGTAGACCGGCGTGTTGAGGCCGAGCGACAGCACCACGGCGACGGCAGTCACTGCGCCAAAGGCCAGCACCAGGAATCTGGGGCGCGCGAAAAGGCCGGCGACGGCAAGAAGGCACGCCAGAATGCCCGGGAAGAGGCGAAGTTCCGGCCTCCCCCACCGATCGGCCGTCCATCCCCACAACCAATTCTCTGGCGGGCTGGCGAGATAGCTTGCCGGCGTGGCGCTGTATTCGCGGATGGCCTCGAGCGGGCGGGATCCCACTGTGTCCGACACTCCGAGATACTGCAGCGCGTAGGGGAGTGACAGCGCCACCGCCATGGCCGCGGCGAGTGCGAGCCAGGGGAGTGCGCGCAGCGTCGCCCACGGACGGACGAGAGCCAGGGCCGCGACGCACGCCCCCGCGGCGAGGCCGAGGAAGACGCCGTAGTACACGCAGGACAGGATCTGCAGCCACAGGAAGAGACCTGCGAGCGCGCCGTGTTTCCACGACGGCGCGTCGAACGTCAAGAGGATGGCCCAGAACGTGAGCGGCATCCACATCGTCCACTGCAGTTCCAGGTGCATGAAGTGCTCGATGCGATACGGTGCGAGCTCGAAGATCGCCGCGGCGACCAGCGATGGAAGGAGCGATCCTGTAACGCTCCGCGCCAGGACGAACATGCCCAGTCCCGAAGCGGCGATGCCCGCGAGGAGGAGGAGGTTGTAGACCAGCACGGGCGGTACTCGCGCCCAGAGCAAGGGCGCCGCCAGGACGCCCTGCAGGAGCGTCGCATCCGAATACGCCAGCGTGCTGCTCTCGGGATGGAAGATGTTGGCGTCGAACAGGTGGGACGGGTCCGTGGCAAGCGCGTGAGCGACCCATGCGATGCGCCAGATGCTGAAAAACGGATCGCCGTGCGCAGACACCGCCGTGCCAGGTGACAGTGCCTGCGGCCACGTCAGCAGCACCGCAAGGGCGGCGCTGAACACGGTGGCCACTCCAAGTTCCGAACGCGGCACCTTGAACAGCGAACCCTGAGCCGAGAACCCCGAACCCGGAACCGCACCCGGCACCTTGAACTCTGAACCTTGAACCGCTCTCGCTCTCACCGCTGCCGCCAGTAGTGCAACAGGTCGTCCAGCGTTTGCTCGAGGGGGATGCGCGGGGCCCATCCGAGCTCGTTCCGCAACCGCGACGGGTCGCCGACGACGAGCGGCGTGTCGTTGGGACGGTACCGCGCCGGGTCGATCTTGACGCTCACGGGCACGCGCGCCCGTGCGATGAGCATGTCCAGCAGATCGCGGATGACGATCGCGTGCCCGGAGCAGACGTTGTAGACGCGCCCCGGCTGGCCGCGTTCCACGATCGCCCGGTAGGCGCGCACGGTGTCGCGGACGTCGGTCAGATCCCGGCGGGCCTCGAGATTGCCCACGGCGATCTCGGGCTCCCACCGCCCGGCCTCGATGTCGGCGATGCGCCGCGCGAAGCCGGCCGCCACGAAAAACGGATCCTGTCTGGGACCGAAGTGGTTGAAGGCGCGGGCGATCGACGCCGGCGGGCCATCCGGATCCGTCGTGCTGACCATCTCCTGCGCCAGCTTGCTGAGGGCATACGGGCTCGAGGGCACCAGAGGGTCGTCTTCGGTGAGCGGTCTGGATGCTGGCGCGTAGACCATCGCCGAGCTCACCACCAGCACCCGCGCCGTGCTGCCGCACCGCCGGAGTCCGTCCAGCAGATGATGCGTCCCCCGGACGTTCACGCCGAAGGTGGCGTCCGCGGTCTGCCACGAGCGTCCGACATGCGCGGCCCCGGCGCAGTGATACACCTGCGAAGGCCGTATCCGTTCGACAGCGCCACGGACTGCGGAGGCATCGAGCAGATCCATCGGCTCCCACGACACGCCGGCAATGGCCAGCGGAGCCGCGCCTCCCGGCCGATGCCAGGCGACGAGAGGTCCGGCACCGGCGTCCGGTTCCCTGCTCAGGAGCTCCAGCAGGTGTCCGCCCGCGAAGCCGGCTGCGCCGGTGACCAGAACAGGCCCCGTGCTGGTCGTCACTAGCGGCTGTTTCCGGTGTTGCCGCCGGAGAACGGCGAGAAGTTGCCGAGACCGGCCAGCGTGAAGGTCATGAAGAACCGCTTGTCGACCGGATAGGAATACCCGCCGCCGTAATCGTACCGCTGATACTCGAAGGCGACGCCGCAGCACTGCGTGTTGTAGAAACCCGACACGCGCTGCTGGTAGGCGCGCGAGCGCAGCACGTCATAGTTCAAGGTATAGATGACGCCCACCCGGTTGTCCTGCGTGTGCGCGTTCGTGGACAGGTTAAGCGAGTGATCGAGCCCCTCGGGGTTGTCGAAGCCAGCAACGCCAGGAATGAAGAACCGGCGGCTCCACCCGAGAGAAGACACCAGGCGGTTGGTCCAGTTGTACGACCCGTCGACCGACAAGGTGCGCAGCGCATACTTCGCGCTGTCGATCTCGGCCCGGAACGAGGTGTTGAAGTTCGGCGTTGGCGTCGTGCGCATGCGCAGCCCGATCGGCGAGTAGTTGCTCGGCGCCGAGCCGGAGACCGCGCCGGTGTTGAAGCTCGGATCGAACCGTGCCGCGTTCGGTTGCGAGTAGTACCTTTGGAAGATCTCGAGGCTGACAATCTCCTGGGCCTGGCTCGTCTGCCCGATGCGGCGCTTGGCGTACAGCCGGTTGTTCAGCCCGTATGTAAAGCTCGTCGTCTTGCCGTAGGTGTAGTCCACGCCGTCGGTTTGCACGATCCGATCGAACGCGTCGATGGCCGACGTTCGCTCCACGTTAAAGAACGGCTCGATGGAGTGTTTGAAGCGCTCTGCGTAACCGTTGTCAGGCGTATTCCAGATGCGCGTGAACACAGGGCCGACGGTCTGGGCCGCCACGGTGAAGTACTGCCGGCTCAGGTTGTCCTCGACAATCCGGCGCTGCTTTGAAACTGGATCGATGTCGTTCGGATCCGCGCTGTAGCTGCGCGAGTACATCGTCTGGCGCCACGACGCTGTCGAGTTGACGGTAAACCACTGCCACCGCTTGAATGGAAAGCGAACCTGCGGCAGAAAATCCAGGCGCCCGAGGCTCGAGTTGTAGACGGCCTCGTCAGCGCGCGATTCGCGGACAAAGTCAGCGTACTCACCGTTCACCGAGACATATAAGGGGGATCCGCGCGTAATCGGGCGTTCGCTGCGCGCCACGGAGATGCGCGGGGCATTGCCCGTCAGGACCGAGTTGGTCGCGTTGGTGAAGTACTCCGACCGATCGAACGTGCTGTTCAACGAATAGGAACTCCAGCTCCCGACGATGTTGCCGCCGTAGGTGCGGCTGGTCCGCGACGCGTCGTACACGTTCGTGTTGAACGTCTGCATCGTCGTGAAGCTGGAGTAGTAGTCCACGCGCGCGCGGGCCCGCAGCCCAAGGGGGAGCAGTTGCTGTGCGTTGGCGCGGACCTCGTAGCTGCGTGAAGCCGTCGTGGCAGTCGCCGGCACTTCGTCCTGGCCAAGGCTGGACGACCGGAAGAATCCCTCGGACCCGCCGCCGAAGTTGTAGCGGTATTCGCCCTCCACGCGCTGCCCCAGCTTCGAGTACCAGCTCGTGCGACAGCGTCGCATCCTGGCTGCGATCGATGGCCCAGAAGAACTCGTTGCCGATGGTCTGGCCGCGCGAGTTCGAGACGCCATATGTCGGAATCAGGAACCCGGTCGATCGATCGTCTTCTTCCGTCGGGTAGTAGAAGACGGGCAGGTACAGCAGGGGTACGTCCTTCACCTTGAAGATCGCGTTTCGCAGGAGCGTGTGGTGATCGACGTGGAGCGTGATGGTCGAAGCGCTCAAATGCCATCGCGGCGTTGGCTGTACGCAGGTCGAGAAGCCGCCGTTGGTGATCTTGTACTTCCGCGGCCCGATCTTCTCGATGGTCTCGCCGAAGAAGTAGACGTCGTTCTCCTGGTTCGCCAGCCGAGGCGCGACAAACGCGCCAGGAACCGGCACCGTCCGGGGAGGCTGGATCGTGGAAACGCCGCTGGCGTTGAAGAAGGTGCCGAGCCGGGTTTCCGTATTCATCTCGGCCCGGTCGGCCGAGATGCGGTTCGTCCCCTGAATGAACACGACGTTGCCGCTGGCGAGCGCGCGTCGATCCTCGGCGTAGTACCAGACCTCGTCGGCGTAGAGCTTGGAGTCCTTCGACTCCATCTCGACGTCTCCGACGAAGTGCCAGATGTTGTTGTTGATGAGCTCGCGGAAGCGGCTGCTCGTGGTGCCTTCGACAGGCAGCGACGAGGCCGGCTGAGCCCACACCGAAGCGGGCACGAGAATCAGCACCGCGATCAGGGTCGATCGCACAAGCGTGGCACGCAACGGAGCAAGCAGAGCAATAGCGGACATCGAGAAGTACGAAGCGGCGGCTGGCAATTCGAAGCCTATCACGAGCCAATCGCCCTCAGGATGTCGCCGAGGAGAAAGATCGACCCGGCAACCACAATACGAGGCCCGTGCCGCCACGCCGCGTCGAGGGCCTCTGCGGGCCCGGCCGCGATCTCCACTGGAAGCGACGGCCTGAGCGCGTGCAGCACGGCCGCAAGATCGTTCGGATCGGCCGACCGGGGATTGGACGCTCGCGTGAGTACGACGACGCTGGCGTGCGGCGCGAGGAGCCGCAGCATCGTCTCCACGTCCTTGTCGCGCATGGCGCCAAACACCAGCGGCATGGGCGGCATCGCGCTCGTCGCGAGATGCGAGGCCAGGGCGCGAGCACCGTCCTCGTTGTGAGCGGCGTCCATGAGGAGTTCGCGCCCGCCCGGCAGGCGCCGAAGATCGAGGCGGCCCGGCCAGACCACGTTCGATACGCCTTGCGCGATGGCTGCCGGCGCCACGCGCAGGCCGCGGCCGTCGAGTGTTTCCAGCACGCGAACGGCGACGAGCGCGTTGTTCACCTGGTGATCGCCAGCCAGCCCGAGGGTAAGGGCCCCGTAGTCGTGTGCCGCGGTGCTGAGCCGGATCTGCTGCGGCCCGACCCGTTCGAGCGCGACACCGTCTGCGGCAAAGAGCGGCTGTGCGCCTCGAGCCAGCGCCGTTTCCACGATGATCTGACGGGCCTCGGGAGACACGAGCCCGATCACGAGCGGAACGCCGCGCTTCGCGATGCTCGCCTTCTCGAAGGCGATCGATTCGATCGAAGAACCGAGATACTGCTGGTGGTCGAAACCGATCGAGGTGATCGCGGACACGGCGGGCGTGATGACGTTGGTGGCATCGAGCCGTCCGCCAAGCCCGACTTCGATGACCGCGACCTCGACCTCGCGTCGACGGAAGAGCTCGAACGCCGCCGCTGTCGTGACCTCGAAGAAGGTGGGCTGCGCCTCGAGGCCTCCATTCGCGAGCAGGTCCTCGATCGCTTCGCGGACGCGCGAGATCGACCGCCCCGAGCTCGTCGCGATCGACCGGCCGGCCTCCCACGGCGAAACGCTCCGTCAGATCGACCAGGTGGGGTGAGGTAAAGCGTGCCGACCGATGGCCGGCGGCTGCCAGCGCCAGATCCACGACGGCGGTGACCGAGCCCTTTCCGTTGGTGCCCGCAACGTGGATCGTCCGGTAGGCTCTGTCGGGCCTGCCCAGTCCTTCGACGATCGCGGTGATGTTATCGAGGCCGAACTTGACGCCGACCTGTGCCAGCCCGAAGAGGTAGTCGAACGGATCCGGCACTCAGCTCGCGGTGGCCGTGGCGCCCATGAACCTGAGCGCACGGGCGATAGCCGTCTTCAGTTCGCGGCGATCGACCACCAGGTCCAGCATGCCCTTCTCCAGCAGGAACTCGGAGCGCTGGAACCCTTCCGGGAGCTTCTGCCTGATGGTCTGCTCGATGACGCGCGGGCCCGCGAACCCGATGAGCGCCTTTGGCTCCGCGATATTCAGATCGCCGAGCATGGCAAAGCTGGCGGTCACGCCGCCGGTGGTCGGATCGGTCAGCACCGAGACATACGCGAGACGGGCGCGATCGAGCCTCGCCAGCGCGCCGCAGATCTTGGCCATCTGCATCAGCGACAGCGCCCCTTCCATCATGCGGGCGCCTCCAGACGAGCAGACGATGACCACCGGCAGTTTCTCCTCGAGCGCGCGCTCGATGGCACGGGTGATCTTCTCGCCGACCACGATGCCCATGCTTCCGCCGATGAACCCATACTCCATGGCCGCCACGATCGCCGGCATGCCGTCTATCGTGCCCGACGCCGTGACGACGGCATCCTTGAGCCCCGTGGCCTCGATGCCGGCCTTGAGCCGCGCTTTGTATGGCTTGGTGTCGGTGAACTCGAGCGGGTCGGTCGAGACGAGGTCGGAATCGTGCTCGGTCCAGTCCCCATCGAACAGCATCTGCAGCCGCTCGGTGGCCGTCATCCGGAAGTGGTGCGCGCACTTCGGGCAGACGTTCAGGTTGGCTGCGAGATCCTTGCTGTAGATGGCCTGTCCGCAGTCTGGACACTTGACCCACAAGCCTTCAGGTACCCGGCTCGCCTTCGCCCTGGACGGGGCAATCGGCTTGCGCGTCTTCTTGAACCAGGCCATTGGGGGGAGCTTAGCACTTACCTCGTGCGCGGCACGTAGTACCGCGTGCCCGCGCCCATGGCCTCGATCTGCTTGATGAGATCATCGAGTGCTTCATCGCTCGCTGTCGAATCGAACTCCGACGTCTCGACGACGAGCAGGGGTGTCGCCGTGTAGTGGAAGAAGAAGTGATGGTACGCCTCGTTGAGCTCTCGGAGGTATTCGGGATCCGGCTCGAACCGCGCCGCATCGGGCGCATCCTCCAGGAGCCGCTCGCGACGCAGCCGCAGGCGGCGCAGGAGCACATCGGTGGGCGCCTGCAGATACAGCACGAGGTCCGGCGGCGGCACGTCCTTGGCCAGCAGATCGAACAGCCGCTGGTAGATGAAGAGCTCGTTGTCGTCCAGGTTGAGATACGCGAAGATCTTGTCCTTGTCGAACACATAGTCGCAGACCATCATCTGGCTGAAGAGATCGGCCTGACGCAGGGCGGTCTGCTGACGATGGCGGTTGAGCAGGTAGAAGAGCTGCGCCTGGAGCGCGGCGCCGGGCCGATCCGCGTAGAAGTCAGCGAGGAACGGATTCTCCTGCTCCTCGAGCACGGTCGTGGCGTCGAGTCGTGTGCCCAGCCGTTCAGCGAGCGCTGTCTTGCCCGCACCGATGGGTCCTTCAACCGCGATGTAGCGGAAGTGCACGCGGGGCCGATGATATCATCGCGAACGTGACACGTACGAGCCTCGCGCCGCCGATGGCACTGGCGGCTGCGCTCCTGTCGGCGTGTGCCCCCGCGCCCGTCGTCGCGCCCGCGAAACCGGTCGAGCCGCCCTTCGAGCAAAAGATGTCGTGGATCGTGCGGCTCGAAGACGAGCGTGCACTGCGCGATCCTGCACCCCCGCCGCCGGACCCAGTACCTGTGCCCGTGCCCGTGCCCGCGCGCAAGCGTGGAGAGCCGCCCGCCGCCGCTCCCCCTCCGCCGCCAGCGCCGCCGGATCTCACGCGCCTCACGACCGATGCCGAAGCGCGAATCCGGCGCCGCGCGGCGCTGGCGATCGGCCGCGTGGGCCTGCCCGACGGTGTGGACGCGCTCGTGGCGCTTCTCGCGGATATGGATCCCGAGGTGCGGCAGATGGCAGCGTTCGCCCTTGGCCTCATCGGCGATCCGCGCGCGTCCGACCCGCTGGCCGCGCTCCTCGCCGATCCATCGCCCCTCGTCAAGGGCAGCGCGGCGGAGGCGCTCGGCCTGATCGGCGCGACGGCGTACGCAGGAAAGATCGGGGAGATGGCGGCCGCCATCGTCGCATCGTCGGTCCTCGAGCCTCCGCCGCCCGCCGACGATGCGTCGCGCGACACGCCGGCTGCCGCGTTCAGGCTGGCGATGACCGCACTCGTCAGGCTGCGAGCGTACGATCCCCTCGCCACCGCCGTGATCGACGAGGCCGGCCGCCCCCGCGTTCGCTGGTGGCCCGTCGCGTTCGCGTTGCAGCGCCTCGAGGATCCGCGTGGAACCGCCGCACTTCTCGCGTTGCTGCAGGACACGGAGCCTTACACGCGCGCCTTTGCCGCCAAGGGCCTTGGCGCGATGGGGGCGGCAAAGAACGCGGCGGTGGTGCCAGCATTGCTGCCGCTGCTCGAAGGCAACGATCGGGCGGCTGCCATCGAAGCGGTTCGATCGCTCGGCCGCCTGGGCGATCCGGCGGCTGTGGCTCCGCTCATCAAGCTGATCCACTCGAGTGGGACCGACCCGCACGTTCGGCCCGAAGCCGTGGCGGCGCTGGGCGCGCTTCGGGGCGAGGGCGTGTTCGAGGCACTTCTGGACGTGGTCGCCGATCCGGTGCCTGCGGTACGAGCCGCCGCGCTACGCGGCCTCGCCGCGGTGGATCGCGAGGCCTTCGTGACCGTGCTGGCCGGCCTGGACCCGGATCCTCACTGGAGCGTCCGCTCGGCGATGGCGGGCGTCCTGGCAACCTTGCCGCCGGAAAACGCGATGCCGAGGCTGGAGGGCATGCTCGCCGACACCGACCAGCGCGTCGTGCCTGCCGTGGTCCGCGCGATCGTTGCACTGAAGGCCGATGATGCCGCGAAGATTGCGCTCGAGCGGCTCGAAGCCGAAGACGTCGTCGTCCGGATCGCGTCGGCCGAAGGCGTGGGCGAATTGAGGCCGCCAAACGGCGCTCTGGCCCTGGCCGAGGCGTACCGGCGAGGCGGGCGGGATCAGACCTACGTGGCGCGCGCGGCGGCACTGGCGGCGCTGGCGCGCTACGGCGCTTCGGCGCCGATGGTGACCGAGGTGCTGACAGAGGCTCTGTCGGATCCCGACTGGGCCGTGCGGGTGAGAGCCGCGGCCCTCCTCAAGGAACTCGATCCGGCATCGGATGCGAGCGCCAGAATCCGTCCCGCGCCCTTGAAGCACCCGCGGGAGTTCTACCAGTCTGCCGCGATGCTCACGCCGCCCGTGTCCACGCAGGTGTACATCGAGACCGACCGGGGCTTGATTCAGATCGAGATGGCGATGCTGGATGCGCCCATCACCGTGCAGAACTTCATGAACCTGGCGCGGACGGGCTTTCTGGACGGCGTCACGTTTCACCGCGTCGTGCCCGACTTCGTGATCCAGGCGGGCGATCCCCGCGGGGACGGAGAGGGCGGGCCCGGTTACACCATACGCGACGAGATCAATCAGCGGCCCTATCTTCGCGGTACGGTCGGGATGGCGCTCGACTGGGAGGACACGGGAGGCAGCCAGTTTTTCATCACGCACTCCCCGCAGCCGCACCTGGATGCCCGCTACACGGTGTTCGGACGCGTGCTCTCGGGGATGGACGTCGTGGATCAGATTCAGCCGTGGGACGTGATTCGGAAGGTGCGGGTCTGGGATGGGGAGACGCTGCGCTGAAAATTGAAGAGGGGGCGACGGCCGCCCCCTCTTTTTCTTGCGGGCGAGGTCGGCTTAACGCTTCTTGCCGGCCTTCTTCTTCCCGCCCTTGGCTTTCTTCGCCATTGTAAGTTATCCCCCCCTTCAGTTGGGATGTCTTGCGAGAGCGCTCACGACATCGATCCAGTGGCTGCCGCCTGGCACGCACACTCGACATCGGCGCCCAGCGCACCGAGGCACCACTCACTGTTCCTATGGCCCCCGAAAAGGGTGCGACCCCTTTTCCAGCCCTGACGGTGAGTGGGTGAGTTAAAAGGCTTTCGGCCTTTCTTCCTCACAAGGAGTGGCCTTAGCTGGCCACCCTCATACCAGATGTAGATTATGGTTGAGAAAATCTTGATGTCAAGCACAAAAGCAATGAATTTGTCAAAAAATTCTCTTCGCTGCACTCTTCTCGCGTGACGCCTTTCAGCTTCGCGCTCACGCACACCGACGGACGCGCGCGTCGAGGCCGCCTCGCCACCCCGCACGGCGCGATCGAGACGCCGGCGTTCATGCCCGTCGGCACTCAGGGTGCGGTGAAGGGTGTGACGCATCGCGATCTGATCGATGCCGGCGCCACCGTGCTCCTGAGCAACACCTACCATCTCTACCTGAGGCCCGGCGACGATCGCATCGCGCGCATGGGCGGCCTGCACCGTTTCATCGGCTGGGACAAGCCGATCCTGACCGACAGCGGCGGCTACCAGGTGTTCAGCCTCGCGGCCAGGCGCACCATCACCGAGGAGGGCGCGCGGTTCCGCTCTCATCTCGACGGCTCCGAGCATCTGCTCACACCGGAGAAGGCTTCCGACATCCAGTCGCAGCTGGGCTCGGACATCGCGATGGTCCTCGACGAGTGTCTGGCGCATCCCGCGGGCAGCGATGCCGCGAGGCTCTCGATGGAGCGCACCACCAGGTGGGCGCGGCGCGCGCGCGACCGATGGCTCGCCGTGCGCGACGCCGCTCCCGACGGCCTCATCGTCACCAACCCGGGGCAGGCGCAGTTCGGGATCGTGCAGGGCAGCGTGTTCGACGACCTTCGGCGCGAGAGCGCTGAGGCCACGACCGCGATCGGGTTCGAGGGATACGCCGTGGGCGGGCTGAGCGTCGGCGAACCGCCCGAGGTGATGTACGAGATGGTGGCGTGCACGACGCCGTGGCTGCCCGATGATCGGCCCCGCTATCTGATGGGCGCCGGCACGCCCGAGGACCTGGTGGAAGCCGTGGCGAGGGGCGTCGACATGTTCGACTGCGTCCTGCCGACGCGCAACGCCCGCAACGGCCAGCTGTTCACGAGCGAGGGCCGCATCAATATTAAGAACGCGCGGTATGCCGAGGATCAGGGCCCCCCGGATCCCGACTGTTTTTGCTACACGTGCCAGACGGCCTCACGAGCCTATCTGCGCCACCTCTTCCTGGCCGACGAGCGGGGCGCGGCTACCCTTAACACGTTGCATAATTTACACTTTTACCTTGACACGCTCAGCCGGATTAGGGACGCTATAGCGTTTGGGCGGTTTGAGAATTTCAGGCTCGCGTTCCGTCAGCGCTTGTCCCGCCAGTCAGACGATTCATGATGATGCTCGTCACTCCCGTGTTCGCCATGGGCGCGCCGCCGCAAGGCGGGAGCCCGTGGCTGCAGTTCGTGCCGTTCGTGCTGGTGCTCGCGATTTTCTACTTCATCATCCTCTTGCCGATGAAGCGGAAGCAGCAGAAGGTCCAGACCTTTCTGGACGGCCTCAAGGTCGGCGACCGGGTCATCACCACGGGTGGGATCTACGGTCAGATCACGAGGCTCGGCGAGGGCAGCCTGCAGATCCAGATTGCCGACAAGATCAGGATCGAAGTGGCTCGCGCCGCCATCGGCGGCTATCAAGGGCAGGCGCCGGTCGTCGAACCCGCCAATCAGCAGTAAACAGCCATGGCTAACTTGCGCTGGAAAATCGTGCTCATTCTCGTCGTGCTGATCGTCTTCAGCGCGGTCGGCGTCTACCCGATCCTGGCGAACCGCTACGGTCTGCCGGCGCCGGCATGGCTCACTCGCGGGCCCTGAAGCTCGGGCTCGACCTGAAGGGCGGCGTGCACCTCGTGCTGCGTGTCAAGACGGACGATGCGCTTCGCCTGCAGACCGAAGGCGAGATGGAGCGGCTGCGGGAGCGGTTGAGCGACCGCGAACGTTCCGACGACCAGCCTGACCGTTGTCAGCCCGCAGCAATTCCGGGTCGAAGGTCTTCCGCAGAATCAGGAGTCGGGCTTCCGCGAAGCCGCGACGGAGGTCGAGGTCAACTTCGACCGCAGCTCCGGCACGCAGGGCACCTACACCTTCACGATGAAGCCGAGCGTGCAGGCGACCCTCCGGGATGAGGCGGTCGTCCAGACGCGGCAGACGATCGAGCGGCGCGTGAACGAGCTGGGCGTCACCGAGCCGAGCATCGCGCAGCAGGGCGCCGCCGGCGACCAGATCCTCGTGCAGCTTCCCGGCGTGACCGACGTGAACCGCGCGAAGGAGATCATCCGGTCGACGGGCCTCCTCGAGCTGAAGATCGTCGAGCAACGGACCCGTGGCGACGCGTGAGGCGCTCCTGGTGAACGGCCAGACGCCGCCGGGCATGGAGATTGTCCCTGGCGCCAGCGGGGTGCCTGGTGAAGCCGCGACGACGGTCTACTACCTGGTGCGCCGTGTGGCCGCGGTGAGCGGCGCGGATCTCCGCAGCGCGCGGCCGTCGCTCGACCAGAATGGCCGGCCGGCGGTGAGCTTCACGCTGAACTCCGAGGGCAGCCGCAAGTTCGGCACGGTGACGGGCGAGAACATCGGGCGCGGGCTGGCGATCATCCTCGACGGGCGCGTGCAGTCGGCGCCGACCATCAACGGCCGGATCACCAACGAGGGCATCATCGAGAACATGGGGTCACGCAGGAAGAGGTCGCAAACCTCTCGGTGATCCTCAACTCCGGATCTCTGGGTGCGTCGCTGACCTATCTCGAAGAGCGGACGATCGGGCCGAGCCTCGGCGCGGACTCGATTCGCGCGGGCGTGTCGGCCTCGCTCGCGGGCCTCCTGCTCATCGTCGTGTTCCTGCTCGTCTACTACAGGCTCTCCGGAGTCAACGCCATCATCGCGCTGGTGTTCAACCTGATCATCCTGCTCGGCCTCATGGCCTACATGGGTGCGGTGATGACGCTTGCCCGGGCATTGCCGGCTTCATCCTGACGATCGGCCTCGGCGTCGACTCGAACGTGCTGATCTTCGAGCGCATCAAGGAAGAGCTCGAGGCGCAGCGCGCCTGTCCGCGCAGGCGATCAACGCCGGGTTCAGCCGTGTGTTCCTCACGCTTCTCGACACGCACATTGCAGCGCTCATCGCGGCGGCATTCCTGTTCCAGTTTGGCACCGGCCCGATTCGCGGGTTCGCGGTCACCCTGTCCGTCGGCCTCGTGTCGAACCTGTTCACGTCGACGTTCGTGTCGAAGACGCTGTTCGAGCTGGTGCTGAACAAACGGCACCAGACGGCGGCGTTGTCCATCTAGCCATGCATATCTTCACCAACCCGAACTTCAACTTCCTCCGCTGGCGCTGGCCGGCCCTCGCGCTGTCGGCTGCGGTCATCGGCGCCGGCCTCGTGATGATGTCGACCCAGGGGCTGCGCCGCAACGTCGAGTTCGAGGGGGGCATGAACCTGGTCGTCGGGTTCGAGCAGCCCGTCTCCGAGGATCAGATCCGCAGCGCGGTCGATCACCTCCCGGGGGACAAGCAGGTCCAGCAGTTCGGCGACCGCGGCGGCAACGAATGGCTCATCCGCGTGGCGCTCGTCGAAGCGGCCGACCCCGGCGCGAGCCTGGCGGCCACCTCCGATCAGGTCACCAAAGCACTCGAAGGCGGCGGACTCCCGAAGTCCGAGTTGATCAGCCGCGAAGGCGTGAGCCCGATCATCGGCGCCGACCTCCAGCGACGGGGCATCTCTGCGACGGTCCTGTCGATTGTCGCGATCACGGCCTACATTGCATTTCGCTTCCAGTGGAGCTTTGCCCTCGGGTCGATCGTGGCGACGTTCCACGACGTATTCGTGACGCTGGCGTTCCTCGTGTTCTTCAGATACGAAATGTCGCTGAACATCGTCGCCGCCATGCTGACGATGGTCGGGTACTCGATGAACGACATGATCGTCATCTTCGACCGCGTCCGCGAGAACTCCCGGAAGAGCCGCAAGGAGCCGCTGGACCAGATGATCAACACGAGCCTCAACCAGACGCTCACGCGGACCGTCATCACGTCGGGCACCGTGTTTCTGGCCGTCCTGGCGCTCTTCCTGTTCGGCGGTGAAGTGCTCGAGGGCTTCGCGTTCACCATGCTCGTCGGCACGCTGGCGACAACCTACTCCGGCTGGTTCATCGCACCGTCCATCGCGATCATGATGAGCGGGCGCACGTCCGGCGCCGCCGGCGCTCTGCGGGATCAGCCGCCGCAGCAGCCCGCACGCAAGGCCAAGCCCCAGCGCAAAGCCAAGGCGTCGTAGGCGCCTTTGCCCACCGCAGCCCAGGCCGCGCTCCTCGGGGTCGTCCAGGGGTTGACCGAGTTTCTGCCCGTGTCCTCAACGGCGCACCTGCTGATCGGCCAGCGTGTGCTCGGCTACGAGGACCCTGGCGGCGTGTTCGCCGTCATGATCCAGCTCGGATCCATCCTGGCCGTCATGTGGCTCTACCGGTCCACCATCTTCCGCGTCGTGGCCGGCCTGCCGACCAGCGCCGAGTCGCGCCGGTTTGCCCTGATAATCTTCGTCGCCTTTCTGCCGGCGGTCATCGCCGGCGCCTTCTTCGCCGACTTTGTTCAGAGTGTGCTGTACGAGAGTGTCCGAGTCTACGCGTGGACGTTCATCCTCGGCGGGCTCGTGATGCTGGCCGTCGAGCGGATGAGACCTGTGCCCACCGTGCACGCCGTCGAGCACACGCCGGTGTCGCGGGCCGTTGGTATCGGCATCTGCCAGACGCTTGCGCTCGTCCCCGGTATGTCACGATCCGGCGCCACCATCATCGGTGGCCTGCTCGCGGGCCTCGACCGCCGCACCGCCGCTGAGTTCTCGTTCTTCCTCGCGATGCCCACGATGGTGGCGGCGTTCGTCTACGAACTCCTCAAGGTGCGGGGCCAGTTCTCGGCGGGCCAGCCGCTGGAGATCGCCATCGGCTTCGTCACGGCCTTCCTGGCAGCCCTGATCGTAGTCAAACCGTTCCTGGCGATCGTCACGCGCGTCGGGTTCGTGCCGTTTGCCTGGTACCGGATTGCTTTCGGAGCGCTGCTCCTCGCGGCATCCGCCGCCGGGTGGGCCTGAAACACCATGCAGTGGCTCCGACGCAGCTTCATCACCGGGTTTTTCGTCACGGTCCCGCTCTTCATCAGCATCGTGACCTTTATCTGGATCTTCGAGTTCGTGGACGGCATGACCACGCCACTCGTCCGGCGCTTCTTCGGGCGCCACGTCCCTGGAGTGGGCATTGTGGCGACGACGGCGGTGGTGGTCGCCGTGGGGGCGGTTGCGACCAACGTCATCGGGAAGCGGCTGCTGCAGACGGTGGAAGGCTATTTGCTTCGGGTCCCCGTGTTTCGCACGATCTACGCTCCCGTCAAGCAGCTCGTCGCGGCCTTCTCCCCCGACAACGAGTCCGGTTTCAAACGGGTGGTCATGCTGTCGGACAGGCCGGGTTCGCTGGGCTTCCTGACCAAGGAGTTCATCGTCGACCGCGGGCATGGTCCGGAGGCGATGCTGGCGGTGTATGTGCCGACAAATCACCTCTATCTGGGCGATATCGTGATCTGCGAGCGAAGCAGGGCGACCTTCCCCGACATCACGGTCGAGGAGGGAATCCGCATCTTCCTGACCGGCGGCATGGCACTGCCGTCGCGGGTGAAGGGTCGGACAGGGGAAGGGGTTGACGGCGACTGACGCGCTTCCGGGTATAATTCCACCCTTTTGTCCGGTCCACCGGCCGGCAACAGGGATCGGCGAACTGAGAAGAAGACAAGGGCCGCTCTGAGCGTCCCTGCGAACAAATATTTGAGAGGTCAGATGAACGCGATCGTGAAGAGTTTTATGCAACGCCTCCTGATTCCGGCGCTCCTCCTGGGCGCGATGATGGCCGCGCCCGCCGTGGCGTTGGCTCAGCCCGCAACGCAGGCGCAGGCGCCCGCCGCGCACGGGGGCGAGGCCAACCTGGTGCTGCCGGACCTGAGTAGCGTGGACTTCAACGGGATCAGCGGGCCCACGCTCCTGATGGGCGGCATCGGCGTCTGCATCCTGGGCCTGCTGTTCGGGCTGATGACGTTCACGCAGCTGAAGAACCTGCCGGTGCACGCGTCGATGCTCGAGGTGTCGGAGCTGATTTACGAGACGTGCAAGACATACCTCATCACGCAGGGCAAGTTCATCCTGATCCTCGAGCTCTTTATCGGCGTGATCATGGTGTTCTACTTCGGCGTGCTCCAGCAGATGGAGGCCGTGCGCGTCGTCGTGATCCTGCTCTTCAGCCTCATCGGCATTGCGGGCAGCTACGGCGTCGCGTGGTTCGGCATCCGGGTCAACACGTTCGCCAACTCGCGCGCGGCGTTTGCCAGCCTGCGGGGCAAGCCTTTTCCGATCTACGCCATTCCGCTCAGGGCCGGGATGAGCATCGGCATGCTGCTCATCAGCGTGGAACTGCTGCTGATGCTCTGCATCCTGCTCTTCATGCCGCGCGATTACGCCGGGCCCTGCTTCATCGGCTTCGCCATCGGTGAGTCGCTCGGCGCCGCGGCCCTCCGCATCGCCGGCGGCATCTTCACGAAGATTGCCGACATCGGCTCGGACCTCATGAAGATCGTCTTCAACATCAAGGAAGACGATGCGCGAAACCCGGGCGTGATTGCCGACTGCGTCGGCGACAACGCGGGCGACTCGGTCGGGCCGAGCGCCGACGGCTTCGAGACCTACGGCGTGACGGGCGTGGCGCTGATCGCCTTCATCCTGAACGCGGTGCCGAGTCCGACGGTGCAGGTGCAGCTGCTCGTCTGGATTTTCGTCATGCGCATCATGATGATCGTCGCGAGCGGCCTCTCGTATTTCGTCAACGAGGCCGTGGCCAAGAGCAAGTACGCCGACGCCGACAAGATGAATTTCGAGGCGCCCCTGACAACGCTCGTGTGGCTGACCTCGATTGTGTCGGTCGTAATCACCTACGCGGTGTCGTATGTGCTCGTGCCCGACCTGGGCGACGGCACGCTCTGGTGGAAGCTCTCGACCGTGATCACCTGCGGGACGCTGGCCGGCGCCATCATCCCCGAGTTCGTCAAGGTCTTCACCTCGACCGAGTCGGCCCACGTGCGCGAGGTCGTGGCCTCGTCGAGGGAGGGCGGCGCCTCGCTGAACATCCTGTCCGGTTTCGTGGGCGGCAACTTCAGCGCCTACTGGCTCGGCCTCAGCATCGTCTCGCTGATGGGCATCGCGTACTGGGTGAGCCTCTTCGGTCTCGGCGACCTCATGCTCGCGCCGGCGGTGTTTGCGTTCGGGCTCGTGGCGTTCGGGTTCCTCGGCATGGGGCCGGTCACCATTGCGGTCGACAGCTACGGTCCGGTGACCGACAACGCGCAATCCGTGTTCGAGCTGTCGGTGATCGAGCAGATCCCGGGGATCAAGGAGCAGCTCAAGAAGTCGTACGGCTTTGACGTGCGCTTCGAGCGGGCGAAGGATCTGCTCGAGGAGAACGACGGCGCGGGCAACACGTTCAAGGCCACGGCCAAGCCGGTGCTGATCGGGACAGCGGTGGTCGGCGCGACCACGATGACGTTTTCAATCATCGTTGCGCTCACACACGGCCTGACGGAGAACCTGGACAAGCTGTCGCTGCTTCACCCCCCCTTCATGCTGGGGCTCATCACGGGCGGGGCCATCGTTTACTGGTTTACCGGCGCGTCGGCCCAGGCGGTGACGACCGGCGCCTATCGTGCCGTCGAGTTCATCAAGGCGAACATCAAGCTCGATGGCGCTGAAAAGGCATCGATCGAGGACAGCAAGAAGGTCGTGGAGATCTGCACGCAATACGCGCAGAAGGGGATGTTCAACATCTTCCTCACGGTGTTCTTCTCCACGCTGGCTTTTGCCTTCCTGGAGCCGTACTTCTTCATCGGCTACCTGATGTCGATCGCGATGTTCGGCCTCTACCAGGCGATTTTCATGGCAAACGCGGGCGGCGCGTGGGATAACGCCAAGAAGATCGTCGAAGTGGAGCTCAAGATGAAGGGCACTCCGCTTCACGCGGCAACGGTTGTGGGCGACACGGTCGGCGATCCCTTCAAGGACACGTCGTCTGTGGCGCTGAACCCGGTCATCAAGTTCACGACGCTCTTCGGGCTGCTGGCCGTCGAGCTGGCGGTGAAACTCTCGACCGACGTGGGCACCGGGCTCACGCACGGGCTGGCGGCGGTATTCTTCGTGCTGTCGATGGTCTTCGTCCACCGATCGTTCTATGGCATGCGGATTGGTGGGGCTTCAGGAACGTAGGTAATTGGTCCACGGCCGGGTTTCCCACCCGGCCGTGGCCACTTCTGGTTTTTTGGTGTCTAACCATCGCCAGAAGTTTCGTTGACTCTCAGATTTTCGGCTGGCATAATCGCCGCCTTTGCTTGACGCCGAATTGCTGGCGTCGAGGCCGCAAGCAGGCGCCGAGCGCGCAGGGGCAAGACGTTTAGAACTGATCGCGTCGCGGCTTTCGGGCCGGGTGCGATCGAACAACTCCCGGCGAACGCGTCGGGGGCAACCGGATCTCGTGGTCCGGAGGAGCCTGGCCAGCAAGGCCTGGCGGAACCTCGGCTGAACAGGCTGGCGGGACCCTTGGCTGAGCAGGCCGGGGAACCTCGGCCGGGCAGGCCGGGGAACTTCGGCCGACGAGGCCGGGGAAAAACGAGGAGGCGATCCGTGGCAGGGAACATGTTCGGCGATATCGTCGAGCCGTCGATCAAGGTAGGCAACAAGGCTTGGTACACGGTTCCGCTGTCGATCCTCGTGCACACATTGATCATCGGCGCGGTGATCATCATCCCGCTGATGGCGACCGACATGCTGCCGACGCCGCCGTCGATGATGGCGTTCGTCGCGGCGCCGCCGCCGCCACCTCCTCCCCCTCCGCCGCCACCGCCCCCGCAGGCGGCCGTGGCGCCGAAGCCCGTCATGGACGTGAACCCGCAGGCCGCGCCAGTCGAGGCTCCGAAGGAGATCGCGCCTGAGACGGGTCTCGAGCAGGGGAACAGGGATGCCGCGGCTGGCATCGAAGGCGGCGTCGTCGGCGGAATCCAGGGCGGCATCGTCGGCGGGCTCGAAGCGGCCCCGCCGCCGCCGCCACCCCCGCCGCCGCCTCCGGCGCCGGTTCGTGTCGGTGGCAACATCAAGCCGCCCACGAAGGTGAAGGACGTGCGGCCGACGTATCCGCCGATTGCGCAGTCGGCGCGCGTTCAGGGCGTGGTCATCATCGAAGCGACGATCGGCCCGAACGGCAACGTCGAGGCTGCAAAGGTTCTCCGGTCGATTCCGCTGCTCGATGCGGCGGCGCTCGATGCGGTGAAGCAGTGGCAGTTCACGCCGACGCTGCTGAACGGTGTGCCGGTGCCGGTCATCATGACGGTCACGGTCAACTTCACGTTGCAATAAGTTTCAGTTCGCCGGGGCGGCGGGTTGCCGGCCCCCGGGTTTGTACTCGTAACCTCGTCTGGATGGAGGGTGGACCGTGGATTTCATGGAAATGTGGGAACAGATGGGTTTCGTCGCCAAGGCGGTGGCGTTCATTCTCGTGATCATGTCGATGTGGTCCATCGGTGTGGCCATTGAGCGCTACTTCACCTATTCGCAGGCGCGCAAGCAGTCCAAGCTCTTTGCGCCCCAGGTGGCGAAGCACCTCAAGGAAGGCCGCCTGAAGGACGCGATCGCGCTCTCCTCCTCCAAGAACTACCGCTACAGCCACCTCGCGAAGGTCGTTCTCGCCGGCCTGCAGGAGTACGACTTCCAGCAGCAGAGCGGCGGCGCGTCGCTCAGCCGCGAAGACCTGATGGACACCGTCCGCCGCTCGATTCAGCGCGCGTCGGCGCTCACCGCGTCTGACCTCAAGAAGGGCGTTTCGGCGCTCGCGACCATCGGCTCGACGGCGCCGTTCGTCGGCCTGCTCGGCACAGTGGTCGGCGTTATCAACGCGTTCCAGGGCATCGGCAACAGCGGCTCGGCGGGTATCGGCGCCGTGTCGGTCGGTATTTCCGAGGCGCTGGTCGAGACCGCGCTCGGTCTCGTGGTCGCCATCCCGGCCGTGTGGTTCTACAACTACCTGTCCGGCCAGATCGAGTACTTCAACGTGGAGATGGACAACTCCTCGTCGGAGCTCGTCGACTACTTCGTGCGGAAGACGGCGTAACGATATGGCGGGCCGGGCCCTTCGGGGCCCGGTGCAGTCAGGCCGGGTCCTTTCGGACCCGGCAGGTACGTGTCAGGGAGAGTCTGCCATGTCAATGAGTGTTGGCGGGGATAAAGGCGGGGTCAAGGCCGACATCAACGTGACGCCCCTCGTGGACGTCATGCTGGTGCTGCTCATCATCATGATGCTCGTGGCCCCCATGCTGCAGCAGGGCGTCAGCGTCCAGCTGCCCCGCGCGGCCAATTCCGACCAGAAGCCGGAGTCGCAGGAACAGGCCGTGATCGCCATCGCGGCGAACAAGTCCATCTATCTGAATGCCCGGCCGATTCAAGAGGCCGAGCTCGCAACCAAGGTCAGCGAGTTTCTCGATACCAAGACTGAGAAGATCGTCCTGATCAAGGCTGACATCGATGTGGACTACGGGACCGTGATGGCGACGATGGACCAGCTGCGGACAGCCGGCGTCGAGGACATCGGTCTCATCACCGAGCCGCGCCCCGAGCCCGGCGCGCCGGCAGGAGGGCAGGACTAATGGCTCACGCCCATCATCATCTCGGGGCCGACAAGGTCGTCACCAGCTCGCTGCCGACGGCCAGCTCCGACATGAACGTCACGCCGCTCATCGACGTGCTGCTCGTGCTGCTGGTCATCTTCATGGCCACCCTGCCGCTCGGACAGCGGGGCATGGACATCAACCTGCCGGCCGAAACCAAGAGCGCCACTCAGGTCGAGTCGACGGTCAGCCAGATCGTGCTCGACTACTCGGCGGACCGCCAGATCAGCATCAACCAGAAGAACATCACGATGGCCGGCCTCGAGGGCGAGCTGCGCACCATCTTCGAGTCCCGCAAGGACAAGAAGATGTTCATCATGGGTGCTGAAACGCTGCGCTACGGCGACATCGTCGAGGTCATCGACGCGGCGCGCGGCGCCGGCGTCGAGCAGGTGGGCATCATCACCGCCGGCATGCGCCGCGCGGCCGGTGTCCAGTCCAGCAACTAGCTGCCGCCAGCTTCGCTGGCGGAAATTCGAACTTCGAAGGCAGAACTACGAAGGACACGGTCCTTCGTAGTTCTCACTTCGTTCGGCGCTGCACCCACTCCTCACTTCGTAGTTCTTCCTTCTAGGTTCTAACTTCCCGACATGTCTTCGTCCTGGGTCGTGCTCGGCGTCGCTGCCCTCTGCGAAGTGGCGTGGGCCATCGGCCTCAGAGTACTCCGCGGGCTTCACCCGGCTCTGGCCGTCTGTGTGGACGCTGGTGATGCTGGCGTTGAGCGTGGGCCTGCTGGCTGTGGCGGCACGCAGCCTGCCAATAGGGACCGCCTACGCTGTCTGGACGGGCCTTGGCGCAGCCGGAACGGCCATTCTAGGCATCTGGCTGTTCGAGGAGTCGATGAGCGCCCTCAGGGTCGCCTGCATCGTCCTGATAGTGGCTGGAGTGGTGGGCCTGAAGTTGGTGTCACCTGACTAGAGGCTTTCACTTCGTGAGTGCGTGAAAGCCTGTCGTCCTTGGCTCTTGGTTACCAAACCCGCTGCAGCTTCCGCAAGAACAAGAAAGGCCCGGGCGCTTTGCGCACCCGGGCCTTCAATCGAAGTCCTTCGTAGTTCTTCCTTCTAAGTTCTAACTTCCCTCTAGAAGGTGAGCCTGAGCCCCAGCTGCATGTCGCGCATGCCCCAGAAGTTCGAGCTGGAGGTGGTCGGCACCAGGAACCCCGTATTGGGGCGGACCGTGACGGTTCCAACGTTGGTTGCCGCGTCGTAGGTCGAGGATGCGGTCACGACGTCGAACGCCGTCTCGCCGAACGTGCCGTAGTTCACGGTGTTGAAGAGGTTGAACACTTCCCACAGGATCTGCGCCCTGGCCGTGCCGCCGAGGCGGAACTCCTTCGCCGCGCGGATGTCGAAGGTCTTGCGGCCCGTCTGGCGCTCGCTGTTGAACCCGGTCCACGGCACGACCGTCGAGCCGCCCGTGCCGTTGGTCGAGCTCGAGAACACCGAGCCGAAGCCCGCGGGCAGCGACCCGCTGATTCGCTGGGTGAGTGGAAGCCCCGACTCGAGCGTCAGGATGCCGCCGACGCCGATGCCCCACATGTAGTCCGGCTGGAAGTGGAAGCTCCCGACGAAACGATGACGCCGGTCGTTGTTCGACTCCACCATGACGCTGTCAACGCCGTTGGCCCTCGCAGTCGGGCCGTCGTACGCCTGGTTGCTGCTGAAGAAGGTCGTCGACGTCTGCCCGTTGTCCTCCGACTTCGCGAGCGTGTAGTTGACGCTGTAGAGCAGGCCGTTGCTGAAACGCTTGCGCGCCTCGAGGACCAGGGCGTTGTAGTCGGTGTCCACCGTGGACTCCATCACGGTGATGCGGCCGAAGTTGGCGTTAGGACGAGTGCCACGGTAGAGCGGGAAGCTCCCCAGGAGCCCGCCGCCTTCCAGCACGTAGTTGACCGTCGAATTGGCCGGCCCGAAGTTGATGTCGCGGAAGTACGGCAGGTTCCGGCCGCGGCTGTTCAGGTACGACACCGTCACCGTGATGTCGTTGCTGACACGGCGCTCAACCGCGACGTCGGTCGAGTGCACACGCGGACGCACCAGATCCTCTGCCAAGTACTGAATGTCTGGCCGCGTGCCGGTCGCCCCTGCGGGAGGCGCGGTCAATGTGGCCGGGTAGATGGGCGCTCCGGCCGTCGTTGGCGTGAAAGAGTAGGTGACGAGATTGATCCCGTTGTTCAGCAAGGCGTTGGCGACCGCGCTGTTGCTGGTCAGGCCGTAGAAGATCCCGTACGAGGCCCGGACCACCGTGTCGTGCCTGGCGCCCAGGTCGTAGGTCACGCCGAGCCGTGGGGCCCAGTTCTTCTTGTCCTTGTTGAACTCGGTCGTCTGCGGCACGGCGGGGTTGCCGACAAAGGAGACACCGTCGGTCTCGACGTCGCCAGGCTGGGGCAGCTGCTGGTAGTCGTACCTGAGGCCGAGGTTCACGAGCAGTCGATCGTTCAACCGCCACTGGTCCTGCACGTAGGCGGCGTAGGTCGAGGAGTTGAACGCCAGCGCGCCGCCGAGGCCGTTCTGGTCGAATGCCTGATTGTACGAAGTGTAGTTGCGGGCGCCGCCGGGTACGCAGCCGCTCGCGCGCGCTCCCATCGGGCAGTCGAGCGAAATGGTCGAGAGGCCCGAGTAGCTGTAGACGCCGCCGCCCTGGAAGAGATTCTGCAGCTCTTCCTTGACGAAGTTCACGTCGAAGCCACTCTTGATCGTGTGTCCGCCGCTGTAGAACGTCACACTGTCGAGGAACTGATAGCGCTGTTCGAACGGGTACTTCTGCCGCGGCAGGAAGTTCGGCATGCCGAAGTTGATGCCGCCAGTCGCCGTGGTGGCCGGCCCGACACCGTTCGGCGTCTGCTGCTCGTAGTCCCGCCCGATCTGCAGGCGGAACTCGTTGAGCCACTTCTGGCTGATGATGCTGTTCCAGTTGGCCACCGCGAAGTCGGTCTTCACGATGTCGCTGCCGTTGTACTCTTCCGCCAGGAAGAGGACCGCCTGCGTGTTGATGCCGTTCGGCGAGTCCCACCGCTGGCCGTTGTAGCTGAACGTGAAGTTGTTCGCCGGGCTCGCCGCCCAGTCAATCTTTATCAGGCTGACCTTGTTGTTCGCCTCGCGGTCGCTCGTGGTCTCGAACGCCTTGTAGTAGTTGGTCGTGGCCGCGCAGTTGGCCGCTGACGCCGTGCAGGTGTTGTAGAAGGTCGTCTGGCTCGTGCGCACAAACGGCGGGAACGAGCGGACCTGCTGGTCGTAGCTGCCGAAGAAGAAGACCTTGTCACGGCTTGATGGGCCCACCGACGACCGCACCAAACTGCTGGCGGCGTTCGTCGATGGCATCCCAGACGTTGTCCGGAATGAACGGATCCTGAGCCTGGAATGCCTTGTCGCGCAGGAAGTAGAAGCCCTCGCCGCTGACGGTGTTGGTGCCCGACTTGGTGACGGCGTTGACCGTGCCGCCGGCCGCACGCCCGAACTCGGCGGACATGTTGCTGATGCCGACCTGGAACTCCTTGATGGACGCCGAGCCGATCGAGTACACCGCGCGCGTGCGGCCCCTGGCCTCCGAGAAGAACGCCTGGTTGTTGTCGACACCGTCGACCATGTTGTTGTTGTAGAGACCGGAGATGCCCCGGTAGCTCACCAGGCCGAAGTTGCCGTCGTTCGAGACGCCGGGGCTGAGCAGCACGAAGTTGTCCCAGCGGCGGCCGTTGATCGGGAGGTTCCGGATGGATTCCTGCCCGATGACCTGGCTGACGTCAGTTCGCGTCGTGTCCACCAGCGGGGCGTCGGTCGTAACGCTGACTGTTTCCGTCACACCTGCAGGCTGCGCCTGGAGATCGACCGGGATCGTCTGTCCGACCTGGACTTGAACGTCGGGCCGGGCGCGAACGCTGAAGCCCGAGAGCGAGGCCGACACTTCGTACCGGCCGGGCTGAAGCGCGGCGGCACGGTAACGACCCTGTGCATCGGTCGTCATCTCGCGGGCGATGTTGGTGTCCATGTTCCGCACCAGGACGGACACGCCCGGCAGCACGCCGCCGGACGAGTCGGTCACAACACCTTCGACTGTTCCTGTCGCTGCCGATTGCGCCCAGGCGGGTCCTGAGGCCACCGCCAACGCCATGCACAGGACCGCGATCGTCCGGACGCACAGCACCCTCATCACGTACTTCATTGGAAACTCCTGAAAATGAACGAAAAATAGCTAAGAAATTCTACCGCCGTCTGGTAACGGCAGAGACAACAAAAGAGGCCCGGCACCCGGTCCCGCCAGGAGACCCGCCTAAAACCTCACCCGCACGCTCAGCTGGGCGGTCAGCGGAGTGCCCAGGACCGAGTCCGGGACGCCGACATTCGGGTTGTTCGGGAACAGCTGGTTGCCGGTCGTCGTGCTGTTGCTGGTCGGCCCGGACACGAACAGGTTGTCGGCGTTGAGCGCGTTGAACAGGTCGAGCGCCACCTCGATGATTGGCTGGCCCAGGTGGATGTTCTTGCTGACGCGGAGATCCAGCTTCGAGAAGTTGGGCTGCCGATAGGAGTTGCGGCCCGTATCAACGCCGTTGATGAACTGCCGGTCGTTGGCGTTTGCGGCGCCATCACCGTTCAGGTCGGTGCTGGAGAGCCGGCTGTACGGCGCGCCGCTCCGGGCGTTGAAAATCACGCCGGCCTGCACGTCGCCCGCGAACGCCCAGGTCGCGTTCATGACGAAGTTGTGGCGGACGTCATTGTTCGACCACGTGTACTCGGCGCCGAGACTCTGCCAGTCCTGGTAGAAGATGTCCTGGAACTTGCGCTCGTTCGAGTCGTCGTCTTTGGTATGGGCGTAGGTGTAGAACGCCTGGTACTGCAGGCCGCGGTTGTACCACTGGCTGCCGCCGCTCCACCGGCGCTTCGCCGAGAGCGTCAGCGCGTTGTACATGCCGCGCGCCGTGGACTCGGCCTGGACGATCAGATTGAAGTTGGGGTTCGGACGGGGGCTCCCGTAGACCAATCGACCGTCAGCGGCCACACCTGAAGGCGGCGCGATGTTGATATCGAACAGCCGCTGCAGGTTTTCCATCCTGGCATACGTGTAGTCGGCCCCGACGGTGATGTTTGCCGCGACCTCGCGTTCCACACCCAGGCTCGTCTGGAAGGTCCTGGGATTCTCGAAGTCCGGGTCGAACACGTTGACGCTGCTCCTCGGCGTGGCCGTTCCCGTCGGAGGGGCTGCCAGCGAGTTCGGGAAGACTGGCGCCCCGGCCGTGGTTGGCGTAAAGGTCAGCTGGAGCTGGGCGGCGCCGTTCGAAGTGAAGGGCGACACAATCAGGAGCGCCGGCGTGCGCGAGTAGAAAAGCCCGGTGTTGAAGCGCACGATGCCCCGGTTGTCCTTCCACGGATCCCAGGAGAAGCCCACGCGCGGCCCGAAGTTGTTCTTGTCCGACGGCACCTGGTCGCTGCCGGCGAGGAGCGGGTTGGGCTCGTCGGGCTGCGGGTTGATCTGTGCCTCGTACCGCAGGCCGTAGTTGAGCGTCAGGTTCGGCCGCATCCTCCACGTGTCCTGCACGAAGATCGCGTATCCTTCTGCCAGAAGTCCACGTCGGCGCGGCCGAAACCCTGGCGGAAGTCGCGATACGCCTGGCGCGTTCCGGCCACGGTCGCCAGGTAGTCGGCGACGTTGTTGAACCGGTACTCGCCGGCCGAGCGCGACAGGAAGAAGGGCTGCATCGTGTGCGTGAAGTTGACGTCGAAGCCCGCACGGAACGAATGCGCCCCAGCCAGGATCGTGTAGTTGTCGACGAACTGGTAGCGGTCGTCGGTCTGGAGCGAGGGCAGGAAGCTCACGCGGCCCGTCGTGCCGAAGCCGGTCACCGTGATCGTCGGGTCCTGGGTGTTGGGCTCGCGCGGCCGATCCTCCCGGCTGAACTGCGCGCGGAACTCGTTCAGGCGGTTGGACGAGAGGGCCGAGCTCAACTGCGTGACCGCCGTCAGCGTGTTGTCCTTCTCCAGCGCGTTATTGGCCACCGTGCTCGTCGTCGGGCTCGAAGCGACGATGCCGTTTTCGCCCGTGTTCGTGCTGCGGTTGACGCGGGCCCAGAGGTGATGCGTGCTCGAGATCTGGTGGTCGACGCGGCCGAGCAACGTGAATACATCGTTGGTCTGGATGAACGTGCCTTCCTGACCTTCGAAGCCGGGCACGCCCGCTGGGTTGCCGTTGAACTTCACGATGAATGGCGTGCTCTGCTGCTGCTGATCGTAGGCCACGAAGAAGTGGGTGCGATTCTGTTTGATGGGTCCGCCGGCCGTCGCACCGAACTGGTTCTGGCTGAAATCGGTCGGCGGGCGATCGAAGGCGTCGTCGGAGGTCAGGGCCTCGTCGCGGAAGTACCAGAAGGCGCTGCCCTGCAACCGGTTGGTGCCGCTCTTGGTGATGGCGTTGACGGCGCCGCCGCCCGACCGGCCGAACTCGGCGGCGTAGCCGGCGTTGGTGACCTGGAACTCCTGGATGGCTTCCTGGCTGATCGTGTAGGCCTTGTCGCCGCGCTCACCGCCGCGGATGCCTCCGAAGAACGGGTTGTCGTACGAGGCGCCGTCGATGGAGTACGAGGCGTTGATCCCCCGCTGACCGCCGATCGAGGTGCCGCCGCGTGAAGGTTCGAACACCGCACCTGGCGTGAGCAGCACGAAGTCCTGGAACCGCCGCCCGCTGATGGGCAGCGAGTTGATCGCCGTTTCGTTGATGGACGCGGCCTGCTGGCTGCGCGTCACTTCGACGAGCGGCGCCTCGGATGTGACGGTGATGGTCTCCTGGACCGTAGCCACCTTCATCGTGAGGGGCTGCGTGAGCGTTTCGCCTACACGCAGGATGAGACCTTCGCGCCTGAGCGTGGCGAAGCCCTGGAGCTGCGCTGTCAGCTCGTAGGTTCCGAGGGGCAGCAGGTTGAGCCGGTAGAGGCCGTCGCCCTCGCTGACAACCGTGCGTTCAAGGCCGGTCCCGGTGTTGCGGGCGGCAACGGTCACGCCCGGCAGCGCGCCTCCTTGCTCATCGGTGATGATTCCTTCGATCTGTCCAGTCGTAGCCGTTGCCTGAGCAGCGGCGGGGTACCAAGCGAACAGAACGAGGATCAGAGCCAGCCCAGCGCGTGTCATTTTCCAGCCTCCGCGGTTCGACAGTAATTTCTAAGTGTGGGATGTTGGCCAGGGGCGATCAACGAAAAAAGGTCGCCAGAGTGCCTCTGGCGACCTTCGAATCCAGTTAACTGGAGAGAGCGGTTCGAAACGAGCCGACAAGGCTGTCGGCAGGGCGACTTTGCGCTACTGCGCTGTGCGCTTCTTGCGGAGTTCCTCGGCCTGATCACGCAAGGTCGTGGCTTCCTTGATAAGAGCCTGCTGCTTGGCCGGATCCTTCTCGAGCAGCGCCTGGACGCGCAGGAGCAGACCCTTGTAGACCAGGGCCTCCATGTAGTCCGCCTTGATCCCAATCGCCTTGTCCACTGCCGCGAGCCCCTTCTCGACGCTGTCGCGCTTCTCGGCATCGGTCAGGCGGAAGTTGCGCTGCGCGTTGTCCCAGTAGTAGGTGGAGATCGTGAAGAACGCTTCCGGGTTGTCGGGTTCCTTCGAGGCGCGCTGTTCGAGCGCCTCGATGGTCTTGTCGAACATGTTCTGCCGGTTGTAGTAGCCGGCCAGCTGCATGTAGACGGCTGGGTCGTTCGGCCGGACGTCGCGTGCGCGGAGGAGCATCTGCTCGGCTTCGGCATAGGCGCCGGCGTCCTCGTAGATCTTGGCCAGGGCGAAGTAGTTCGACGGCTCGTTCGGCTCGAGCTGAATCATCCGCTGCACGACCGGCTCGGCCTGGGCGGGATCGTTCAGCTTGTCGGGGCCGTATGCCGCGACCAGATACTCGAGCGACAGCTTGCCGAGCTTCTTGTCGTCTTCGCTCGCTGACTGCGACAGCCTCTCGGCCGCCGTCTTGTAGTCCGCGATGGCCTTTTCGAGCAGCGCGTCGTTAGCGGCCTCGCCCTTCCGGCTGGGCCGGTACTGGTTGTCGTAGCTGTTGGCGAGGTAAAAGTAGGCCTGCGAAAGCTCCGGGTCCTCTTTCACCGCCTCTTCGTACAGAGCCGACGCCTTGGCCCAGTCCTGGGACGCGTACGCCTGGTTGGCCGCCTTGAACGACCGCATGGCCTGCAACTGACCGACCTGGGAACACCCGACCAGCGATCCGACAAGCAGCGTCAACGACGCCGCACCCCGACAAAGCCCGCATTGAGCCCCCTTATATGGCCGAGAAGTTAGAGCAGGAGTTCCACCGCGGCCGAAACCGCGCCAGTATAGTGACTCCGTAGCCGGTACCAGCAAGGCCGTCCCGTATGATCGAACTGGCCCCGCGCCCGACGAAGGTTAGACACCGAAACCCATGATTCGCTTCGAGGATCTGCTCGAAAAAGTCCGGGCCTACAGCCCGGACGCCGACGTCGAACTGCTCAGGCGGGCCTACGTCTTTTCCGCCTTCGAGCACAGGGGGCAGGTCCGCCATTCGGGCGAGCCCTACCTGATCCATCCCCTCGCCGTCGCCGACTTCCTGGCCGACATGAAGCTCGACGCCGTGGCCATCGCCGCCGGCCTCCTCCACGACGTCGTCGAAGACACCCTCACCACCATCGAGCGCATCCAGGAGCTCTTCGGCCCCGAGGTCGCCCACGTCGTCGAGGGCGTGACGAAGATCAGCGCCATCCGCTTCTCGTCGAGCGAGGAGCGGCAGGCCGAGAACTTCCGCAAGATGCTCCTGGCGATGGTGGACGACATCCGCGTCATCCTCGTCAAGCTCGCCGACCGCCTGCACAACATGCGGACGCTCAGCCACCTGCCCGACGAACGCCGGCTGCCGATCGCGCAGGAGACCCGCGACATCTACGCGCCGATCGCCAACCGGCTCGGCATGAGCAAGGTCAAGAACGAGCTCGAGGAGCTGTCGTTCCGCTACCTCGAGCCCCAGGCGTACGAGGCGCTGCGGGCCAGGGTGGACGCCAAGCGCCGCGCGACCGAAGGGCTGATCGAGCAGCTGAAGACGACGCATGACCGCGAAGCTGCCCGAGCACTCGATTCCCATCGTCGAGATCGACGGCCGCATCAAGCGCCTCTGGAGCATCAGCCAGAAGCTCAAGAAACAGCGGATCGAGCTCGAGCAGGTCTACGACTTCATCGCGCTGCGCATCATCACGCGACAGCGTGAAGGACTGCTACGCCGCGCTCGGCATCATCCACCAGACGTGGTCGCCGGTGCCGGGCCGCATCAAGGACTTCATCGCCATGCCGCGGCCCAACGGCTACCAGTCGCTGCACACCTCGGTGATCAGCGAGCACGGCATGCCCTTCGAAGTGCAGATCCGCACGATCGAGATGCACCGGATGGCGGAGGAGGGGATCGCCGCGCACTGGAAGTACAAGGAAGGCCGCGTCGGCGACCACAAGGACGAACGCTACTTCCAGTGGATGCGCCAGCTGCTCGACATCCAGCAGGAGGTCCGCGATCCCGCAGGAGTTCATCCAGAACCTCAAGGTCGAGCTCTATCCGGAGGAGGTCTACACCTTCACGCCGAAGGGCCAGGTCAAGGCGTTTCCGCGCGGCGCGACGCCGATCGACTTCGCCTACTCGATTCACACCGACGTCGGCCACCAGTGCGTCGGCGCGCGCGTGAACGGCAAGATGGTGCCGCTCCGCGCCCGCCTCAAGAACGGCGACATCGTCGAGATCATCACGCAGACCGGGCACAAGCCGAGCCGCGACTGGCTGAACTTCGTCGTCACCTCGCACGCGCGCTACAAGATCAAGCACCTCATCCGCCTCGAAGAGCGGGCGCGCGCGCATCGACCTGGGGCGCAAGGTGTTCGAGAAGGAGCTGCGCCGCTACGACCTCAGCCTGAAGAGCGCTTCAGGAACGGCGAGGCGTTCGCGAAGGCGCTCGAGCGACGCCGGCGTCCAGAAGCCCGACGATCTCTACGCGCTGATCGGCTACGGCACGCTGTCGGCCAAGCAGCTCCTCGGCAAGCTCGTGCCGGCCGATCGGCTGCGCGAGAAGCCGCCGGACAACATCGGTGACCGCGGCCGTCAAGCGTGCGTTCGGCGCGGGCGGCGAAGAGAAGATCAAGGTCCGCGGCTCGGACGATGTGCTGGTGTTCCGGGCGCGCTGCTGCAATCCGATTCGCGGCGAGAAGATCGTCGGCTACATCACGCGCGGCAAGGGCGTCTCGGTCCACTCCGCCACCTGTCCGAACGTCGTCAACCTCCTCTACGATCCCGAGCGGCGCATCGAGGTCGAGTGGGACAAGGCGTCCGGCGCGAGACGGGCCCGGGCTACACCGTCAAGCTGACGATGGAGGTCGAGGATCGGAAGGGGCTGCTCGCCGCGGTCAGCGCGAAGATCGCGGACATCAACACCAACATCAAGAACATGGAGGCGCGCACCGACGCCGATCACCGTGCGCGCATCGACGTGACGGTCGAGATCAGCGACCTGAGCCACCTCGAGAAGGTGATCAAGTCGTTGCGCGGTGTCGAGGGCGTGCTCGGCGTGCGAGCGCGCCGGAAGAGGAAGTTCGAACTCAGAAGTGAAGAACTTAGACGGACGCTCGAACTTCTAAGTTCGAAGCTTCTCCGAAGGTGGCGATCGCGTCGATTTCGATGCGGGCGTCGCGCGGCAGCCTCGCCGCCTGGACGGTGGAGCGGGCCGGGTACGGTTCCGTGAAGAAGCGGCTGTAGGCCTCGTTCATCGCCGTGAAGTCGTTCATGTCGGCGAGGAACACCGTCGTGCGGACGACGTCGGCGTGAGTCAGGCCGGCGGCGGCGAGCAGCGCGCCGATGTTCTCGAGCACGCGGCGCGGTCTGGCTGCCGATGTCGCCGTCGACCATTTGCCCGGTCGCGGGGTCGAACGGCACCTGCCCCGAGATGAAGAGCAGCTCGCCCGCCTTGAGAGCGGCCGAGTAGGGCCCGATGGGCTTTGGGGCGCCGCGGGCGAAATGGCTTGCTTGGTCATCCTCAGATCGGTGTGGCCCGGAGCGCTCTGCCTGCCTTGCCAGCTGCCTGCCGCGCCGCCTGGCTTACGCGGCCTTGACGACCTTGTTCGACCGGAGGCAGCGCGTGCAGACGCGGATGCGCCGGACGCCGCCACCGATCATGGCGCGGACCCGCTGAAGGTTCGGCTCGAAGCGCCGCGCGCTCACGTTGTGCGCGTGGCTGATCTGCCGGCCGACAACCGGCGACTTTCCGCAAATCTCACACTGCTTGGCCATTCCTCACCCGTTGAAACGGTAAGTATACCGGGCGGTTACGGCACGATCAAGCGCGGTCCCGGTGCTTCGTTGGGCGGCGCTGGTGAGTCTGCCTGCCGGCCCCGGGTAACCCGCTCCAGCAGATCGAGGAATGGCCGGCCGCCTCCGGCTCCCTGGCGCTCAGTTCCCTGACGGTGGACTCGATCCGCCGGAGGACGGCGGCTGTCTCCCGCTCGAACGCCGTGCTCCCGTGTGGCGGGGCGGTGGCGCTGACGATCTCCCGGAGGCGCGCGGCCAGCCGCTCGGCGGGCAGCGAGGCGGGCCGGTGGTCGTAAATCAGGCCCCTGGAGGCGGTCTCGAAGGTCGCCGCAAGGGCGGCCGCCGCGTCTGCCACATCGGCGTCCAGGACATTTTCGAGGCCTTCCGGCCGGTATCGCGCCAGAAATGTCGTGACGTCCAGCAGGAGCTGAGCCTGGCGGTCGTTGAAGTCGCGCATGAGGTGCACCAGGAGCGAGAGGTCGTGTTCCTGTTGCTTCTTGACGATGCCGGCGGGGTGTTCGCGGGAGGTGGCCAGGTACGCGCAGTCGGCTGGGCACCGGATCTCCACCAGCCGCTTGGTGCCGCAGCAGACCGGACAGATGTCCTGGCCGAGAGCCGGGCAGGCTCGTCTAGCCTTCCGGGCGCCGCACAGAGGGCAGGTCATGCGGCCAATCATTGTATGTTTCTTGGTCCGGGCACTCGGCAATTCGGTGACACAACTGTCGTCTTACGAAAGCGGACAGATAAATCCTGGGGGTCGCACCGAACCGTTTTGCGGTTTGTGGCGTCTAATCCAGCATCAGATTTGAACAAACGGTCTATAATGGCCGGGCAATGCTGGCAAGCATCGATTGAGACAACGGTTTGCAGCTTGGTATCTGGGTCGGGACCTAGGTGAGATGGTCGAGTTGGCGGTCGAGCTTGAGCGCGAATTGACAGACGGGCGGGCGCTAAACTCTCGTGTTGGCATGTGACTCTAGTTCGTGTTATAAGTGGCAACTCATTTGCATAGGGCGGCGGCAATCATAGAGGCGGGAAAACCCCGGTGTTACGGGGATGGCCGGCTGAGTGCCGGCAACACTCTGGCAGAGAGCCGGGAGATCAAGGAGCGGCGTCATGAAGGCAAAGACGAAGACACGCACTGGAACCGAGGGACAGCCCCGGTCCCGTTACAGCGAACTGAAGCGCATGCTCGAAGAGCGCCGGCGCGAGATGCAGGCCGAGGTGCAGGGCAAGATGCGCGACGTGCGCGAAGAGGGCACCTGGGGCAGCAAGAAGAGCGACGTGCTCGACGCCGTCGAGAGCTCCGAGGCCGACATCCAGGACGAGATCGAGTTCGCGCTCATCCAGATGAAGTCGGAGACGCTCAACAGGATCAACGACGCGCTGCTCCGGCTCGAGCAGGGCGACTACGGCAACTGCTTCGAGTGCGGCGAGGAAATCGCCGAGAAGCGCCTGCGCGCGCTGCCCTTCGCCGTCCGCTGCAAGGACTGCGAGGAGGCGCGCGAGATCGCGGAGCAGCGCGAGCGTCAGCTCGCCGCCCGCCGCGGGTCGTCGGCGATTCTGCTCGACATGTAAGTTCCGGCGTCCCACGATCGGGGCTCCGCCGGTGGCGGAGCCCCAACCCCTCCCCACCGGCGACCTCCCCGTTGAATCGGATGACCTGTTCATCTCGTCCTAAAGATGATTAGTATCTGGCCGCGTACTGACAACGACGACCGCCAGACGCGGTGACACTGAGGAGTTCGCCATGAGCGATCAACTCGAAGGCCTGGTTCCCGACGACGTGCCGTCGGCGATCGGCCGCTCACGATTCCCTCGGAGCTGCCGATCCTTCCGCTGCGCGACACGGTGCTCTTCCCGAATTCGTTCATGCCGCTCGCGGTGGCGCGCGAGAGCTCCGTCCGGCTGATCGACGAAGCGATCGCGAACGGGAAGCTGATCGCCGTCTTCACGCAGCGCGACGCCACGGTCGAAGAGCCCGGCGCAGGGCGATCTCTACCCGGTCGGCACCGCCACGCACATCCACAAGATGTTCAAGCTGCCCGACGGCAGCCTGCGCCTGATCGTCCAGGGGCTGGCTCGCCTGCGGCTCGACGCGGTCGTCGTCGTCCGATCCCTATCTGCGCGCGACGCGTGAGCCCTGCGCCCGAGGACACCGAACGACGCCGACCGCCTCGAGATCGACGCGCTCGCGCGCAACATCAAGACCAACTTCCAGCAGGTCGTGTCGCTCTCGCCGCTGCTCTCGGACGACCTGCAGACGCTCGCGATGAACATCGCCGAGCCCGGCCGGCTGGCCGACTTCATCGCGTCGAGCCTGTCGACCATCAGCACGGCCGTCAAGCAGGAGGTGCTGGAGACGCTCGACATCCGCGCGCGGATGGACAACCTGAACCGCATCCTGATCAAGGAGCTCGAAGTCCTCGAGCTCGGTTCGAAGATCCAGTCGCAGGTGCAGTCCGAGGTCGGCAAGAACCAGCGCGAGTACTTCCTGCGCGAGCAGATGAAGGCGATCCAGAAGGAGCTCGGCGAAGGCGACGACCAGACGAAGGAAATCGAAGAGCTCGCCGAGAAGATCGAAGCGGCCGGCATGCCCGAGGCGGTCAAGAAGGAGGCGCTGCGCGAGCTCGATCGGCTCTCGAAGATGCCGGTGGCCGCGGCCGAGTACACCGTGTCGCGCACGTATCTCGACTGGCTGGTCGCGCTGCCGTGGGCGAAGCGGACCGACGAGGTCATCGACCTCGCCGCAGACCAAGGGCGTGCTCGACGCGGACCACTCGGGCCTCGAGAAGGCGAAGGACCGCATCCTCGAGTACCTCGCCGTCCGCAAGCTGAATCCCGACGTGAAGGGGCCGATCCTCTGCTTCGTCGGGCCCTCCCGGAGTCGGCAAGACGTCGCTGGCGCGCTCGATCGCCGAGTCGCTCGGCCGGAAGTTCGTCCGCGTGTCGCTCGGCGGCATGCGCGACGAGGCCGAGATCCGCGGGCACCGGCGCACCTACATCGGCGCGCTGCCGGGCCAGGTCATCCAGGGCCTGCGCCGCGCCGAGTCGAAGAACCCGGTGTTCATCCTCGACGAGATCGACAAGCTCGGCTCCGACTTCCGCGGCGATCCGTCGTCGGCGCTGCTCGAAGTGCTCGATCCCGAGCAGAACAACACGTTCCGGGATCACTACCTCGACGTGCCGTTCGATCTGTCGGAGGTGCTCTTCATCACGACGGCCAACGTGCTCGATCCGATTCCGCCGCCGCTCAGGGACCGCATGGAAGTGCTCGAGATCGCCGGCTACACCGAGGAAGAGAAGCTGCAGATCGCGATCGATCACCTCGTGGCCAAGCAGGTGAAGAACCACGGGCTGACCGCCGAGTACATCCGCTTCACGCCGGATGCGCTCCGGCAGGTCATCCGCGGCTACACGCGCGAGGCCGGCGTCAGGAACCTCGAGCGCGAAATCGGCGCGCTCTGCCGCAAGGTCGGCGCGGCGGCGCGCGGAAGGCGACGAGACCGCCGGTCGAGGTCACGCGGGATCTCGTGGCCGAGATGCTCGGCGCGCCGCGGTTCCTCGACGAGGAGATGGAAGAGCGCACGAAGGATCCGGGCGTGGCCATCGGCCTGGCCTGGACGCCGGTCGGCGGCGAAGTGCTGTTCATCGAGGCGTCGCGGATGGCGGGCACCGGCTCGCTGACGCTGACCGGCCAGCTCGGCGACGTCATGAAGGAATCGGCGCGCGCCGCGCTGTCGTGGCTGCGGACGCACGCGCGCGAGTACGGCATCGATCCCGACTTCTTCAAGAACGCCGAGATGCACGTCCACGTGCCGTCGGGCGCCATCCCGAAGGACGGTCCGTCGGCCGGCGTGACGATGGCGGCGGCGATGGCGTCGCGTGCTGACCGGGCGGCCGGTCCGCGGCGACATGGCGATGACGGGCGAGATCACGCTGTCGGGCCGGGTGCTGCCGGTCGGCGGCATCAAGGAGAAGGTGCTGGCGGCCCGCCGCGTCGGGCATTCGCGAGGTGATTCTGCCGAAGCAGAACGCCAAGAACATCAACGAGGACCTGACGCCCGAGCTGCGGAAGGACCTCGTGGTTCACCTGGTCTCGACGATCGACGAAGTGCTCGCGCTCGCGCTGCAGCCGGTGTCGTCGGACATCCGACCCGCTAGCCCCACAGGTTCCGACAAGGCTGGCGGGCGGGACGGCGGCAAGGAAGCCAAGCCGCGGGCTCAGATCAGCGTGAGGCCGTAGGCCGTCTTCAGATCGACGATGTCGCCGCGGGCGGCCATCGCCCGGGCTTCGGCGACGCGACACGGCCTGCACGCGAATATCTCGTCCTCGTCCGGCTGATGTGCCGGAGTCCGGGGCGGGGGCGTGCAGGCCTGACAGCCTGAAGAAGATCAGCTCCTCATCGCAGAAGCCGGGCGCCGGAAAGAGTCCCGAAGGCGCTCCACGCTGGCCGGCGCAAGCCCGATTTCCTCTTCGCACTCGCGCGCGGCGGCCGCTTCGGCCGTTTCGCCCGGCTCCAGGCTGCCCGCCGGCAGTTCCCACAGTTCGCGGTCGACGCTCGGGCGGTACTGCCGCACCAGCACGACCCGCCCGTCATCGTCGATCGGGATCAGCACCACCGAAGGCGGATGCCGCACGACCGTGATCTCGTGCTCGCGTCCGTTTGGAAACCGGCGTCGCTCGACCTCGACGGAGAACACGCGGCCTGCTGAAGACCGTGGGCACGGTGTCCCTACCTTTGCGGAGCGTCCGGGTCCAGCGATTCGGTGAGCTCGTCCAGGACCTGTTGCAGATCCGGCGGCAGCGCGCTCTCGAACTCCATGCGCCGGCCGTCGGCCGGATGTGTGAACGCCAGCCGCGCCGCGTGCAGGAACGGCCGCTCGAGGCGCGTCGACGGCTCGAAGGTCGCCGGGCACGCGCCGGCGGATGCCGCCGTACAAGGCGTCGCCGACGATCGGGATGGCCGATCGCGCTGAGGTGCACGCGGATCTGGTGCGTCCGGCCCGTGTGGATCGCCACGTGCGCCAGCGTCAGCACGCGGCCCAGGGGCTGGGCCTCGGTGATCCGCGTCACCGCCTCGCGGCTCCGCCGCGCGCGCGCCGACATCTTCTTCCGATCGCCGGGATCGCGTCCGATCGGCGCATCGATCCGCCGGCCCGCCAGCACTTCGCCCCAGACGAGCGCCACGTATTCCTTCTCGACCTCGCGATCGTGGAACTGCCGCGAGAGCTCTTCGTGCGCCGCGTCGTGCTTGGCGACCACCATCAGGCCCGACGTGCCCCGATCCAGCCGGTGCACGATGCCGGGGCGCTTTTCACCGCCGATCCCGCTGAGGTCCGTGACGTGATGCAGCAGCGCGTTCACGAGCGTCCCGCTTTCGTGTCCTGCCGCCGGGTGGACGACCATCCCAGCCGGCTTGTCCACCACGATCAGGTCCGCGTCCTGATAGAGGATCGGGAGCGGCAGTGCCTCGGGCCGTGGCACCGGATCGACCGCCTCCGGCAGGTCCACGTCGATTGACTGCCCGGCCTTGACCGCCAGGTTGGCTTTCGCCGGCCGCCCGGCGACCTGCACGTGGCCGTCCTTGATCAGCCGCTGGATCTGCGACCGGGAGTGCTCTGCCAGCATCGACACGAGGAACCGATCGAGGCGGACGCCGTCCGCTTCGTCGGCAACGGTCAAGGTGAACGGGGACGTGGGCCTACGCCGCCTTCCGCGCCCGCTTCGGCTCGGGCTCGGCTGACCGCCGCCCCAGATACACGAGCATGACCACGGCGAGCGGCGCCAGCAGCACCGAGATGAACTGCGAGGTCGAGAAGATCCCGATCGTTCCGCGAGGATCGCCGCGATAGATCTCGATGACGTAGCGCGAGACGGCGTACAGGAGCATGTAGAGCCAGAAGGTCCGGCCGGGGAACCGCCGTCCCCGGGACTCGGTCGCGAGCAGCAGCCCGAGGATCACGGCTTCTGCCCCGGCCTCGTACAACTGGGTGGGATGCAGCGGCACGTTGAGCGGCGTGCCGACGTTGGTGGCCGCAAACGGATCGGTGAAGGTGACGGCCCACGCGACATCGGTCGGCTTGCCGTAGCAGCAACCCGCGAAGAAGCAGCCGAGCCGGCCGATGATGTGTCCGAGCGCGATCCCCGGCGCAAACACATCGCAGGTGGTCCAGAGCGGCAGGCCCACCTTGCGGATGTACCAGAGCGCTACGATCACGGCGAGGATCAGGCCGCCGTAGAAGACGCCGCCCGACCGGGCGAGCGTGAGCAGCTCGCGAGGATTGCTGATGTAGCTCTGGAAGTCGGTCAGGAGCAGCAGCAGCTTCGCGCCGACGAGCGCGCTGATGATGATGTAGATCCCGAGGTCGAGCACTCGCGTCTGGTCGAGTTGCCGATGCGATGCCCGCACCATCGCCAGCTTGAGGCCCGCCAGATAGGCCGCGGCCAGCAGGATGCCGTACGTGTAGAGCGTGATCGGCCCGAGCTCAAGAAGCCTGGGATACATGGTGTGTCGTCAGCGCATCAAGCAGCCAGAGTACAACGCCAACCGAAATGGCGGAGTCTGCCACGTTGAACGCCCAGAAATGATACGTCCGCCAGTAGACATCCACGAAATCCACCACAAACCCCGCCGTAACACGGTCGATGAGGTTACCGGCCGCCCCGCCCAGGATCAGCGCAAGCCCCCACCGTGCCAGCCGCTGTTCCCGCGGCAGTCCGGCAGCGTAGAACCCCACGCCGACGAGGCTCGCCACGGCGACCGCGGACAGGAGCAGCGTCTTGTAAGGGAGATCCGTAGTGTCCATGAACCCGAAGGCCGCCCCGGTATTCCGGATGTGCGTAAAGTCGAGGAAACCGGGCACGACCGTGACGCTCTCGTGCAGGGGCAGCGCCTGCCGCACCAGCGCCTTGGTGACCTGGTCGAGCGTCAGGATGACGACCGGCACCCAGAGCTCGAGGCGGAGCCTCCTGGGCCGCTCAGACATGCTGGCCCAGCGCCTGCTGGCAGCGTCCGCACAACCCTTCCCAGGCCGCCTCGCTGGACACTGCCGGCACGTAGCGCCAGCACCGTTCGCACTTCACGCCTCCGGCTCGTTCGATGACGATGGCGGGCTTTCCGTCCGCCGGGTCCGAAAGGACCCGGCCTGCGTGTGCATCCTCACCAGGCTTTCCGTCACGGAGGCCGGGTCCCGCGGACCCGCGGGGCGAGCGAATCTCGACGTCCGAGACGATGAAGAGCATCGGAAGGTGCGGCAGGTAGCGCGTGAGGAACTCGAGATCCCCGGCCGCCGGCGTCAGCACGACCTTGGCCTGCAGCGAGCTGCCAATCTGCTTGTCCTTCCGGAGCGGCTCGATCTCGGCGAGCACCTGCTCGCGGACGGCCCTCAGCCGATCCCAGGCCGCCACCAGGTCATCGTCGGCCAATGCGTCGAGATCGGCGCGGTTCGGGAAGAGCGCAATGTGCACCGAGGCTTCGCGCGTGCCGGGGAGTGCGCGCCAGAGCTCGTCCGCGGTGAAGGACAGGATGGGCGCCAGCAGGCGCGTCAGTCCGTCCGCCATGACATACATCGCGATCTGCGCCGAGCGCCGCTCGCGTGATCCGGGCGCGAAGGTATAAACCCGATCCTTGGACACATCGGCATAGAACGCGCTCAGGTCCACCGTCGCAAACGTGTTGAGCGTCTGAAAGATCGTTCCGTAGTCGTACGCCTCGTAGGCGCCCAGGACCCGATGTGCGACGTCGGCATAGCGGGCCAGGATGTAGCGATCGACCTCTTCGAGCCTGGAGTGGTCCACGGCATCGAGGGCCGGGTTGAAGTCGTAGAGGTTGGCGAGAAGGTATCGCAGCGTGTTGCGGATCTTGCGGTACGACTCGCCGGCTCTCGCCAGGATCTCCTTGCTGATCCGCATCTCCTGGGTGTAGTCGGTCATCGACACCCAGAGGCGCAGGATATCGGCGCCGCTCTGCTTGATCACGTCGGCAGGCTCCACCGAGTTGCCGAGCGACTTCGACATCTTCCGGCCATCGTCGGCCACGACGAACCCGTTGGTGACCACTTCGCGGAACGGCGGGCGTCCGCGCGTGCCGAGGCCTACGAGCAGCGAACTTTGGAACCACCCGCGGTGCTGGTCGGTGCCCTCGAGGTAGATGTCGGCAGGCCAGGTCAGTTCGGGCCGGACCGAAAGCACCGCCTCATGGCTCGATCCCGAATCGAACCACACGTCGAGGATGTTCATCTCGCGCACGAAGGAGGCGCCGCCGCACGCGCGGCACGTGAGGCCGGCGGGCAGGAACTCTTCGATGGGGCGCTCGTACCACGCAGTCGGCGCCGTACTGGCTGAAGACAGCGGCGGCTTTCTCGACGAGCGCAGGCGTCGTCACCGCTTCGCCGCAGGCCGTGCAGTCGAGAGCTGGAATAGGGACGCCCCAGGATCGCTGACGTGAGACGCACCAGTCGGGGCGGTTCACGAGCATGTTGTAGATGCGGTCGTGGCCCCACGCCGGCACCCACTTGACGGCGTTGTCCGTGGCGTCGAGCGCTGCTTCACGCAGCGTCTGCGCGTAGGCGCTGCCGGACCCCAGGTCAGAACCCGCTGGCCGGATCACCGCTTCGCCGTCCATGCGGATGAACCACTGGGCGGTGGCGAGAAAGATGACCGGGTGGTGGCAGCGCCAGCAGTGCGGGTACTGGTGCGAGAAGCTCTCGCGATGCCACAGCCGTCCCCGCTCCTTCAGCGCGGCTTCCACGGCGGGGTTCGCGTCGAAGACGCGCGTACCGCCGAAGAGCTCGACGCTGTCGAGGAAGTGACCAGCCGGTCCGATCGGAGCGTAGATTTCCAGCCCGTAGCGTACGCCGGTATTGAAGTCGTCCGCGCCGTGGCCCGGCGCGGTGTGAACGACGCCGGTTCCTGCATCGAGTGTCACGTAGTCGCCGAGGACCGCCAGGGAGTCACGCTCGTACAACGGGTGTCTGAACCGGACGCGTTCGAGCACTTCGCCCTTGAACCGGGCGATCGGCTCGTCGAATGTGCGGCCGGCGACCGCGGCCACTTTTGGTGCCAGCGCTTCGGCGACGATCACCGCGCGGCCGTCCACGTCGTAGGCCGCGTAGTCCAGCTCGGGGTGGAAGGCGACGGCCAGGTTCGACGGGATCGTCCAGGGTGTAGTTGTCCAGATGAGAACCGTTACCTGACGGCCTGCCAGGCCGGGCACGCGCGACGCCAGCTCCGCGCCTCCGTCCGCGGCCAGCGGGAATTCGACGTAGATCGACGGCGACGAGTGATTGTCGTACTCGACCTCGGCCTCGGCGAGCGCCGTGCGGCAGTGGATGCACCAGTGGACCGGTTTCTTGCCCTTGTAGACCAGACCCTGCTCGACGAAACGGCCGAACGCGCGCGCGATCGCGGCCTGGTACCGGAAGTCCATCGTGAGGTAGGGCGCGTCCCAGGTGCCGAGGATGCCCAGACGCTGGAACTGGCCGGTCATCGTGCCGACGAATCGTTCCGCATACTCGCGGCACGCACGGCAGAAGTCCGCGACCGACATGTCGCGCTTCTTCGGACCGAGCTCGCGATCGACCTTGAGCTCAATCGGCAGGCCGTGGCAGTCGTACCCGACGACATACGGCGCGTCGAAACCGGCCATGGATCGGGACTTCACGACCAGATCCTTGAGGATCTTGTTCATGGCCGTGCCGATGTGGATGTTGCCGTTCGCGTAGGGCGGACCGTCGTGCAGCACGAACTTGGGGGCGCCGCGGCGGCTCTCGCGGATCTTTCCGTAGAGATCCATCTCCGACCACCGCGCGAGCGTCTCCGGCTCAGCGGCGGGCAGGTTGGCTTTCATCGGAAAGTCGGTGCGCGGCAGGTTGACGGTGTCTTTCCACTCAGGCATGGGTATCCAACGATTTTATAATGGTTTAAGCACCTGCGCCTGCGGCTGCGGCGAGCGAGCGAGCGAGTCGAGCCGCGCGAGTGGGGCTGGGCCCCACGACCAGAGGAGAAAGCGCCTGCGGCTGCGGCGAGCGAGCGTGCGAGTCGAGCCGCGCGAGTGGGGGTGGGGCCCCACGAGCAAAAAGGAGAATGATGCTCAGGACGGTGACGCTCGACAACGGCCTCAAAGTGCTCGTACAGGAGGAGCACACCGCCCCGCTGGCCTCGGTCTGGTGCTGGTACAAGGTCGGCTCGAAAGACGAGCGGCCCGGCCTGACCGGCGTCTCCCACTGGGTCGAGCACATGAACTTCAAGGGGACCGAGAACATCCCGCGGGACCAGGTGAAGGGGATCATCGAACAGTTCGGCGGCAGCTGGAACGGGTACACGTGGATCGATCAGACGACGTATCTCGAGACGGCGAGCCGGGACGCACTCGACCGCATGCTGTTCATCGAGTCAGAGCGGATGGCACGGTGCCTCTATCATCCGGACGACTGCGAGTCCGAGCGCACAGTGATCATCTCGGAGCTGCAGGGGGGTGAGAATGATCCCGACCAGCTGCTGGATCAGGAAGTCACGGCCACGGCGTTCAAGGCGCACCCGTACAGGCACCCGACAATCGGATGGCTGACGGACCTGCAGACGATGACGCGCGACGATTTGTACGGCTACTACCGGCGGTACTACGTGCCGAACAACGCCACGCTCGTGGTCGTCGGCGACGTCGACACCGACGAAGCGCTGCGCAAGGTGGAGCACCATTTCGGATCGATCGCTGCGGGTCCCGAGCCGTCACGGCTACGCACCGTCGAGCCCGAGCAGACCGGCGAGCGCCGGGTGACGCTGCGCAAGGAAGGCACGACGGCCTACCTGAAGCTGGCGTACCACGCACAGGGGGTGTCCGGGCCCGAATTTCCGGCCCTGCTCGTTCTCGACGCGGTGCTCACCGGTGCGAAGGGCGTGAACCTCTGGTCCAGTTTTCGTGTGCCGCCGCCGCAGCGGAGCGCCCGGCTGTACGGTGCGCTCGTGGACACGGGCCTCGCCTCGTCCATCTCGGGGTCGTTCGTGGCCACCGCTGAACCGTTTCTCTACATGCTGTCCGCGACCGCGACCGAGGGCACGGCGCTCGACCGGCTCGAGGCGGCGCTGCTCGAGGCACTCGAACGGGTGCGGCGTGATGGTGTGACGCCCGCGGAGGTTGCCCGCGCCAAGGCACAGCTCCATGCACGCCTGGTCTTCGACAACGACAGCGTAACCAACATCGCGCACCAGCTCGGGTACTTCGAGACCATCGGCGGTGCCGAGGAGTACGCCAGCCTCGAGCCGCGGCTGGCCAGGGTCACCGCGGACGAGGTGTCCCACGCCGCTGCCCGCTGCCTGCCCGCATCGAATCGCACGGTCGGCTGGTTCGATCCGGCAGGCCAGCCCGCCGGACCTCCAGCGCCAGCGGGCCTGCCCGCCGGAGCTTCAGCGAAGGCGGGAGACCGTTCTTGACGGAGCAGGCGGCGCCGGCGACGGGCGGGGGCGGGCTGGCGCCGGCTCGCCTCGCGCTGGGCAACGGCGCGGTCGTCATCGTTCGGGAAACGAGGAAGACGCCCGCGGTGTCGATCAATCTCGCGCTGCGCGCCGGTTCGATCTGCGATCCGGCCGACGCGCCAGGCGCCACCCACCTGCTCGGCCGGGTGATCGACCGCGGGACCTCGACCCGCTCGGCCGCGGCCATTGCCGAAGACATCGAAGGGCGCGGGATCACGCTGAGCATCTCCGTCACGCGTCACCTGCTGTCGATCGTCTGCACGTGCCTGGCCGAGGACTTTGCCCCTGTGCTGGAACTGCTCGGCGACATCGTGATGTCGCCGTCGATCCCGGAAGGCGAGCTGGCGACGCGCAAAGGCGAAGTGATCACGGCCATCCGGCAGGACGAGGACAACCCGGCGGTGCAGGCCGTCGAGGAGTTGATGGCCCTGTTGTATCCGGACCATCCGTACGGCCAACGGTCGAAGGGCGCCATTCCCACGGTGGAAGGGTTGCCGCGCGCGACGCTCCTCTCGCTCCATGCGGCCCGGTTCAGGCCAAGCGAGCTGAGCCTGGTCGTCGTGGGCGACGTGGCGACCTCGAAAGCCGTCGATCTCGCCGGGCGCGTGTTCGGCAAGTGGACGGCCAGCCCGCCGCCCGCCATCGCCCTGCCCCCGGTGGCCGCGGCTACCGTGAGGCGACGGGTCGTCGTGCCGATGATGAACAAGTCACAGGCCGACATCGCCTACGGGTTCACGACCATCGCGCGTGCGGATCCCGACTACTACGTGTTCTGGCTGATGAACAACGCGCTCGGCCAGTACGCGATCGGGGGACGCCTGGGCGACAGCATCCGCGAGCGGCAGGGGATGGCCTACTACGTGTCGAGCGTGCTCGACGCGAACCTTGCCCCTGGCCCGCTCGTCATCCGTGCCGGAGTGAGCCCCGCCAATGTCGATCGCGCGACGGCGTCGATCGACGAAGAGCTGCTGCGCCTCCGGCGTGATGGTCTTTCCGAAAAAGAGTTGAAGGAGTCGCGGCAGTACATGGTGGGATCCATGCCCAGGGCGCTCGAGACCAACGCGGGAATCGCGACGTTCCTGCAGAACGCGGAATTTTTCGGCCTGGGTTCCGACTACGACCTGCGGCTCCCGGACCTGCTCGGCATGGTCACGCTCGAAGACGTGCAACGCGTCGCCAACCGCTGGCTGGATCCCGACACGGCCACGGTGGTGATTGCCGGTCCGTACGCGGGATGACCACGGTGCCGAAATGATCCGTGCGGTCCTTTTCGACGTGGACTTTACGCTCATCTACCCGGGGCCGGCGTTCCGCGGCGAGGGGTATCAAGCGTTTGGTCAACGCCATGGCATGTCGCTCGACCCCCTGCGCTTCGAGCACGCCGTGGCCAGTGCGGCGCCGCTGCTCGACGGGCCGGAAGATCAGCCGTATGACGCCGAGCTTTTCGTGCGGTACACGAGGCACATCATCGAGCAGATGGGCGGCGCCGGGGAGGCGCTCGATGCCTGTGCCAGGCAGATGTACGACGAGTGGGCCGACTGTCATCACTTCGAGCTCTACGACGAAGTGCCGGCCGTGCTGGGCGCCCTGGCCGCGTCGGGCATCCGAATCGGCCTTGTCTCGAACTCGCACAGGAGCATCGAAGCGTTCCGGGAACACTTCGATCTGCGAGGTGTCATTTCCGGCGGGATCTCTTCGTCTGAGCACGGCTTGATGAAACCGCATCCCAGCATTTTCAACGAGGCGATGCGGCTGGTGGGTGTGCCGGCCTCAGAGCGGCATCAGGTCATGATGGTCGGCGACAGTGTCAAGCAGGATGTCGAAGGGGCGCTGCGCGCCGGCCTCCGGGCTGCCTTGCTCCATCGCGGCGACGGCATCCATCCCCACGAGGCGACGATCGCGGCTTCGGGTGTGCCGGTCATACGCTCGCTGAAAGAGCTGGCTTCGCTAGTGCTTGGTCCATAGGCCTTCGTCCTTGGTCTGGCCCTGGTCGTTCGCAGGCCTTGGCGCTTAGCCCGGCGTTGATCGAGTCGCATGGAAGAACCAAGGGCGCCGAAGGACCAAGGACCAACGCCCGCCCAAGGACCAAGTCCCAAGGACCAAGTCCCAAGGACTAACTGGATGTCAGGTACGGCTTGAGGCCCGCGAAGCGATACTCGATCTCGGCAATGGCCTCGGGGGAGTAGGTGAACGTGCGAGCGCGGGTCACCGTGGTCTTGAAGACGCCGCGCATCTTCATCACGTAAAGATCGGCCCCCGGCACCGCGTCGTTCAAATTCCGCATCAGCAGCCACTTGCTGAACACGTCGCGCAGCGTGTCGGTCTTGCCCTGCTTGTGCAGCGCCCACATCCGCGCCATCACGTCCGCGTACATGCCGTTGCCCGTGATCACCCCATCGAGGCCCAGCCGCATTTGGTACAGCCATCCCGAGCCGAAGCTCGCGCCGAAGATGCCCTTCATCGTGGGACGCTGCTTGAGATGCGCCAGCATGCGGTCCATCACCGGCTCGCTCTCTTCCTTGACGTAGCCGAAGTTGGGCAGGTCGCGGGCGAGAGCATGAATCAACTCGGTTGTGGGGGTCAGGTCGCGGGCACCGCCGCTGGTCTGGAGGATCACTGGACGCTTCGTCACACCGGCGAGCGCGTGGAAGTACTTCTTGTAGTCCTCCATCGAGCTCGCCTCGGTTGGCGGCATCGCGATCACGGCGTCGGGCGCGAGCGCCTCGGCACGGCGCGAGTAATCCATCATCTCCTCGATGTTCTTACCCTGAACACCGAGCACCAGGGCGGTCTTCTTCCCCTGGACGGCCTTCGCGAGCACCTCCATGCCGCGCAGCCGCTCTTCGCGGGTGAGGGTGGCGACGCCGCTCGAGCCCTGCGGCCATACGATCCCCTGGGCCCCGCCGCGGTCCACGAATTCGACTTCGCGGACCAGGTCGTCCCAATCCACGGCCTTCGACTCGGTGAACGGCGTATGGAGAATCATGAAGGCGCCGGCCATTGGCTTGGCCGCGGACCGCATGTTCTGCACTGCGGCGTCCGCGCGCACGCTCGCGCCCACCGCCGCCGATGCCAGAACGCCAAGACACTCACGTCGAGTAAGCGGCATATGGTCCTTCTTCTATCCTGGCGGCCATGTCATTGGCCGTCCGCCGAGGAGATGCAGGTGGATGTGGAACACGGTCTGGCCGGCACCGGCGCCGGTGTTGAAGACGGTGCGGAAGCCACCGGCCGCCACGCCCCGCTCGCCTGCGATAGCTGCCGCACGCCGCACCACCTCACCCACCAGCGCATCGTCACCCGGCACGAGATCGTTCAGCGAAGCGACGTGGCGCTTGGGGATCACGAGCACGTGCGACGGTGCCTGCGGGTTGATGTCGTTGAACGCGAGCACGTGCTCGTCCTCGTAGACGATCGTCGCGGGGATCTCGCGGTTGACGATCTTGCAGAAGAGGCAGTTCAACATTGGTGATACGCGTCAGACGCTGCCGTGCATTCGTGCGACCGCTGTTCGGGGAATACCCTGCAGGTCGCGCTTCAGGGCGACCATTGTGAGCCCGGGTGCCTCGGAGATCAACTGGGCTACCTGGTCTGCCTGACCCAGCCCGAACTCGACCAGCAGCCATCCCGAAGGCGCCAATGACGCGGCCGCCGCGTTGACGACACGCCTCACGACCGCCAACCCGTCAGGCCCGCCGAAGAGCGCATTGCCGGGTTCGTACTCCACGACCTCCGGCTGCAGGGCCGGTCTGTCGATTTCCGGGACGTAAGGCGGGTTGGAGACGATGAGGTCGAATGTGGCGTCCACGGCGGAGAGCACGTCGGCCTGAGCGAAGGTGACGCGATCGGCGACGCCGAGAGCGAGCGCGTTTCGCCGCGCGATATCGATGGCGGCACTGGACGTGTCGGTGGCGGTGACGGTTGCGGCGGGAAGCTCCGCCGCCAGTGTCAGGGCGAGACAGCCGCTTCCGGTTCCGACGTCCGCGATTCTGAGTGCGCTCAGACGATCAGCAAACAGTCCGAGTGCCGTCTCGATGATGAGCTCGGTTTCGGGCCGCGGGATGAGGACTCCCGGTGCCACGGCGAAGGGCCGTCCCCAGAACTCCTGGCGTCCGAGGATGTACGCGACGGGCTCGCGCCGCTCGCGCCGGGCCGTCAGTGCAGCGTAGCGCTCGACGAAGCCAGCCGGGGGAATCTCGAGCGAGGACGCCAGGTATCGGGCGGCGTCCCACCCCAGAACCTCGCGTGCGAGAAGCCGCGCGTCGAGATCGGCTTCGGGTTGGGGAATGCCGGCGGCGCGAAGTTGTTCGCTCGCGGCCGTCACGTGATGGCGGATGGAGGCCAAGTTTGGATCCGAAGTGTGCCGGGTCCGAAAGGACCCGGCCTACGCGAACTGCCGCCTGCCCTACCTGCCCTTTCAAACTGCAGTGGCGTGCTTGAGTTTCTCCGACTGGTAGTGGGTGATGACGTTGTCGAGCAGCTCCGCGAGGTCGCCGTTCAGCACGTCCACCAGCCGATGGGTGGTGAAGTTCACCCGGTGGTCGGTGATCCGGTTCTCCCGGAAGTTGTAGGTGCGGATTTTTTCCGACCGGTCACCGGTCCCGACCTGGCCGCGGCGGTCCTTCGCGATGGCGTCCTGCTGCTTTTGCAGTTCCATCTCGTACAGGCGCGCCTTCAGCACTTTCATCGCCTTCGCCCGGTTCTTGATCTGCGACTTCTCGTCCTGCTGCGAGACGACGACGCCTGTGGGCAGGTGGGTGAGTCGGACGGCCGAGTACGTCGTGTTGACGCTCTGGCCGCCGGGGCCGCTCGAACAGAACGTGTCGATACGGAGGTCCTTCTCGTTGATCTGGATGTCCACGTCATCGGCTTCCGGCAGCACGGCCACCGTCACCGTGGAGGTGTGGATGCGGCCGCTCGCTTCGGTCGCCGGCACGCGCTGGACGCGGTGCACACCGCTCTCGTACTTGAGCTTGCTGTAGGCACCGCGACCATCAATCGAGGCGATGACCTCCTTCAGCCCCCCGGTGCCGGTGTCGTTGCTCGACATGACCTCGAGCCGCCACCCGTGCCGCTCGGCGAACTTCGAATACATCCGGAACAACTCCGAGGCAAAGAGCGCGGCCTCGTCGCCGCCGGTGCCCGCCCGAATTTCCAGGATGATGTTCTTCTCGTCGTTCGGATCCTTCGGGATCAACAGGATCTTCAAGTCCGCGACGAGCGCCTCACGCCGGGCGACGAGAGCCTTCAACTCCTCCTGAGCGAGCTCCCGCATTTCCGGGTCGCCGCTCGAGGCGATCTCCTCGGCCTGTGCGATGTCCCGGACGACGGCCTGGTGCTCGCGGAAGGCATCGACCGTTGGCTGGATTTCGGCAAGGGTCTTCGAGTGCTTCCGGAACTCGGCCGGATCATTCTGGACCTCGACCGATCCGATGAGCCTGATGAGCTCGTCGTACTGCCGTTCGGTCGCGGCAAGCTTGTCAAACATGACTCGGTTGTTTCATCCCCCGGACACGGGCGGCAGGAAGGCCACCTCGTCTCCGTCTCCGACCACTTGATTCATGCGGGCGTAGTCCGCATTCACTGCACTCGACATCGAGCCCTCGTACTTCCCGAGCTCCGGGAAGTCGCGGACCAGATCCCGCCAGACCGACCCCACCGTGGCGCCCGCGGCGGCTTCGCGGGACAATTCCGGCGCGCCGGCGATATCACGCAAGCGTGCGAAGAGCCGCACGGTTACGCGCACGCAACCCTCTCGGCCTCCGCGCGGGCCGCCTCGTCGTCGGGGTTCGCCGTTGCGCCTTCGATCCACACGTCGCCGCCCTCGAAGAACTCGTGCTTCCAGATGGGCGCGATCTGCTTCACGCGTTCGATCGCGTAGCGGCATGCCGCAAACGCGTTCGCCCGGTGGGCGGACGCCGCGGCAATGGCCACGCTGGCCTCGCCGATCTCGAGCCGGCCGATCCGGTGGTGCAGCGCCAGGTTGACGCCCGGCCACCGCTCGCCGGCCTCCCGGGCGATCCGCTCGAAACTCTTCAGCGCCAGCGGTTCGTACGCTTCGTACTCGAGGTACCTGACGCCGCGCCCCAGGTTGTGGTTGCGCACGAGCCCCAGAAACGACGTGACCGCCCCGTCGCCCCCCGCTTCCGGACCAAGACGCGCCACGACCGCGGCCATCAACGGTTCGATGGACAGGGCCGACGGGCCGATGGCGAGCAGGGGCACGGGCACAAACCAGTATAACCAGAGGTTCAAAGTTCAAGGTTCAACGTTCAAGGTAGGGTGCTGGGTTCCAGAACCTTGAACGTTGAACCTTGAACCTTGAACTATTTCTTGCCCTGCCAGAAGTGATTCAACGGTCCGTGCCCCTGTCCGATCGGCAGGCCGTGCCGGATGGCGCCCGCGACGTAGGCCTGGGCGGCGGCGGTGGCCTGGTCGAGCGCCTGGCCGAGCGCGAGGCCTGCCGCGATGGCGGAGGCGAACGTGCACCCGGTGCCATGCGTGTTCCGGGTGTGGATGCGCGCCGTCGTCAGCTCCGTGAACGTGTCACCGTCGAGGAGCAGATCCACCAGGAGCTCGCCCGTGCCGTGCCCGCCCTTGATGACAACGGCGGATGGGCCCATGCCCTGGATTCGCCGCGCCGCTTCGCGTGCGTCGGCAGGCGAGAGGATGCGGATGCCCGAGAGCGCCTCCGCTTCGGGGATGTTCGGCGTCACGATGCGTGCGCAGCGGCAGGAGTTCGGCCTTGAGCGTCCGCACGCCGTCCTCGTCGAGCAGCGCGTCCCCGCTCTTGGCGAGCATCACGGGATCGACCACCACGAGCGGCAGATCCAGCTCGCGGATTGTCGCGGCAACGGCCTCGACCACCGCGGCGTTGGCGAGCATGCCCGTCTTGGTCGCGTGCACGGCGATGTCGCCGGCGACGGTTTCGATCTGCAGCGTGACGAGCTCGACTGCGACGGCTTCGAAAGCCGCCACGCCGACCGTGTTCTGCGCAGTGACCGCTGTGATCGCACTCGTCCCGAACACACCGAAGGCTGCAAAGGTCTTGAGGTCGGCCTGGATTCCTGCACCACCGCCGGAGTCGCTGCCCGCGATGGTCAGCGCGGTCGGAACCCTTGGTCCGCTCGCGGTTGTCACCGAGTGCCCTCGCCCTTGCCGAAGACGAGCATGAACAGGAAAGGCGGCACCGTTTCGCGGGCCTGAAGCGTCAGGCCGGCCGATTCGACGGTCCGGATGATGGTGTCTGGCGCGACGCGCTCGCCGGGTGTGGGTCCTGGCCCGCCGCTGCCCGGCAGGAAATCCACGACAGCGAGGCGGCCGTGCGGCTTGAGCGAGCGTGGCGACGTGCCCGAGGAGCTCGCGGATCGTGTCGGGCCGCTGCGGATCGTCCATCTCGTTGTACGCGTCCACGATGAGCACGGCGTCGAGATCGGGCGGCAGCCTCGGATCGGTGGCAGTGGCGCGCACCGCGCGCACATTGCGCAACCGTTCGCGCTGCATCCGGCGCTCGATGTCCTCGACGAGCGGCTGCTGGATGTCCGCGGCGAAGACCAGGCCGTTTGGCCCGACCCGGCGGGCCAGGCGAATCGTGAACCAGCCACCGCCGGCGCCGAGATCGGCCACGCGCGCGCCGTCGAAGATCCTGAGCGCGTCCATGATCTGGTCCGGCTTCTGCCATTCGTCTCGATCCGGCGCCTCGATCAGGCCCAGATCCTGCGGCGGAAACAGCCCCCGGCGTTGGTGGCTGGGCGTAGAAGGGCAGGATCGGGCAGGTAGGGGCGGGTGCAGGCAGGGAGGGCAGGGAGGGACGAACAGCACGCACGAGCGCACGATCAGCGTTGTCTTCCGGTTCGGCCCTACCCGCCCTACCAGCCTCGACCTCCGCCTCACCTGTCCCTTCGTGCCCGATGATGCCGCCGCGTGTCATGGCCTCCACCGAGAGAATCTCATCGAGCTCGGCGGCGGTCATGAGGCCGCGCTCGAGCACCAGATCGCGGATCGGGCGGCCGGTCGCGACCGATGCCTTCGCGATCTCCGCGGTTGCTGCGTATCCGATGTAAGGGCTGAGCGCGGTGGCGACGGCCGTGCTGCGATCGAGCAGTTCGCGGGCGCGCGCGGCATCCGCGGTGATGCCCTCGACGGTCCGCGAGCCGCAGCACCTTCATCGACTCTCTGCAGGATGGTCGACGCATGGAGCGCGTTCCACGCGATGACCGGCATCATCACGTTCAGCTCGAGCTGCCCGCCTCCGCCGCGAGGCCACCGTCGTGTCGCAGCCCATCACCTGGAAGCAGACCTGGTTCACCATTTCGGGCACCGACGGATTCACCTTGCCCGGCATGATCGACGATCCAGGCTGCACGGCCGGCAGCGCGATCTCCGAGAGCCCGGCCCGCGGTCCCATGCTCAGGAGCCGCAGGTCGCTGGCGACCTTGCCGAGCTCCACCGCCAGGCGCCGCATGGCGCCGGAGTACGCCAGCACGTCGCCCATGCTTTGCGTGACACGGAACAGGTTCGCCGCGGGCTGCACTGGCAGGCCCGTCCAGCTCCTGCAGCCTGTCCACGACAAGCCGGCGGTACTCGTCGCCGGCATTCAGGCCGGTTCCCACCGCCGTCGCGCCGAGGTTCAGCTCCCTCAGCTGCTCCGACGCCGTGCGCGACATCGTCGGCGCCCCGCTCGATGCACGCGGCGTAGCCGCCGAACTCCTGGCCGAGCGTCATGGGCACGGCATCCTGCAGATGCGTCCGCCCGGTCTTGAGGACATCCTGGAACTCGTGTGCCTTGCGGTTCAGGCTCGCCGCGAGTTCGCGCGCCGACTGCGCGAGTGGGCCGGCGCGCATGAGCAGTGCCAGGCGCGTCGCGGCGGGGAACACGTCGTTTGTGGACTGTCCCATGTTGACGTGATCGTTCGGATGCACGCGCGCGTAGCTGCCCCGCGTGTCGCCGAGGCGCTCGCCTGCGCGGTTGGCCAGCACCTCGTTCGCGTTCATGTTGTGAGAGGTGCCGGCGCCTGCCTGATAGACGTCGACCACGAACTGATCGCGGAGCGCCCCGTCCAGCACCTCGTCGGCGGCGGCGGCGATGGCGCCGGCGACCTCCGGTGCGAGGCGTCCGAGTTCGCGGTTGGCTTCAGCCGCGGCCTTCTTGATGAGGATCGTCGCGGTGACGAGGTCGGGAGGCGCCACCAGGCCGCTGATCGCGAAGTTCTCGACGGCGCGGGCTGTCTGTGCCCCGTACCAGGCGGAGGTCGGGTACCTGCACCTCGCCGAGCGGATCGCGTTCGGTGCGGAAGGACACCGGCTTCATTATACTTTCCGGATGCTTCCGTCCTTTTTCGACAGCGTCCTGCAGCTCATCATCCGGACCTCCACCGACCTGCCGCCGGATGTCCGCGCGGCCATGAAGGTCTCGCTCGATGCCGAACCTGAAGGCACGCGCGCGTCCCAGGCGCTGACGATCATCGCGCAGAACATCGACCTCGCGGCCGATGGCGAAGGGGCTATCTGCCAGGACACCGGCATGCCGACCTTCGAGATCCACGTGCCGATCGGCGCCAACCAGGTCTGGATGCGACAGCAGATGCGGGAGGCCGTCGCGGAAGCCACGCGCCGCGGCAAGCTGCGGCCCAACTCGGTGGACTCGATAACCGGCACCAACTCCGGCGACAACCTCGGACCTGGCACACCGATCATCCACTTCGACCAGTGGGAACGCGACGACATCGAGGTCAAGCTGATCCTCAAGGGCGGCGGCTGCGAAAACACCAACGCGCAGTACGCGCTGCCCGTGGAACTCCCGCATCTCGGGCGCGCGGATCGCACGCTCGACGGCGTCAGGAAATGCATTCTTCACGCGGTGTGGAACGCACAGGGCAAGGGATGCAGCCCCGGGGCCGTCGGCGTCTGCATCGGCGGCGATCGGACGTCAGGCTACACGCACGCCAAGGAACAGCTGTTCCGGACGCTCGACGATGTGAATTCGGATCCGCGGCTGGCCGAGCTCGAGTCGTCGGTCATGGGAACCGTCAACACGCTCGACATCGGCGCCATGGGCTTTGGCGGACGCGTCACGCTGATTGGCTGCAAGGTGGGCGCGCTCAACCGCCTCCCCGCGAGCTTCTTCGTGTCAGTGGCGTACGACTGCTGGGCGTTCCGCCGCCTCGGCGTCATGCTCAACGCGTCGACCGGCGCGATTGACCGGTGGCTGTATCGCGATCCCGCCACGCCGATCATTCCGATGCTCGATCAGGCCGGTTTCACCCGCACGGGCCGCGAAGTCGTGCTCCAGGCGCCGATCAGCGAGGCCGATGTCCGTCAGCTCAAGGTTGGGGACGTCGTGCTCGTCTCGGGGCGCATGTTCACGGGCCGCGACGCCGTGCATTCCTACCTGATGAAGCACGAGCCTCCAGTCGACCTGCAAGGCTCCGTTCTTTATCACTGCGGCCCTGTTGTTGTCAGGGACAAGAGCGCCCGCGGCCGTGCCGAGCCGGGAGGCGAGGCATCGGCGTCAGTTCGCGGCGGGGGTGGGGCCCCGCCGCAGGTGGAGGATGCAGGCTCGGGCTGGCGCGTCACGGCCGCCGGCCCCACGACGAGCATTCGTGAGGAGCCGTACCAAGGCGAAATCATCAAGCGCTACGGCGTGCGGGTGGTGATCGGCAAGGGCGGCATGGGCGCCAAGACGCTGGCCGCTCTCAAGGAACACGGCGCCGTGTACCTGAACGCCATCGGCGGCGCGGCGCAGTTCTACGCGCGGACGATCAAGAGCGTGGACGGCGTATCGCTGCTCGAGTTCGGCACGCCGGAAGCGATGTGGCATCTCACCGTCGACGCGTTCCCCGCCATCGTCACCATGGACGCGCACGGCGGGAGTCTGCACAAGGACATCGAGCAGGAGTCCGGCGCGCATCTCGCCACGATCGGCGGGTAAGTTGCCGGGTCCGAAAGGACCCGGCCTACGAGTCAGCGCCAGCGCCGCGTAGGGCGGGTCCTTTTGGACCCGCCGGTTGGGACCCGCCGGACTAGGCGTGCGGAGGATGCTGCGCCGGTCCTCTCGGGCCTGTCGAAAAGTCTCTGAGCGCGGGGCGGGCGTACCCGCGCTCCATGGCCGCCATGTCCAGGTCCATCGTCTCGAGGTCGGCGATGGCCAGGAGCGGGAAAGGGGACAGCTCCTGGACGTCCACCGTCTTCACGTACGACGAGCACGCGCCGCAGAGCTCGATCCGGCGATCCTTCCGGTCTCCATTCACTGCCGCCGTGACGAAGCGCTCGCCATCGTCGCGGCAGTAGATGCACGAATAGCCCGACAGTTCCCAGGCAAACGCGCAGAACGAGCACCGCAGCACGCGGCGTCCTGAGACCGCTTCAGCCAGCGCAGGCCACGAGCCACACGCGGGGCAGTACCCCTCACCCCACCCGTCCAGCGCCGCGCCAAGAGGCGAGGAGGGGCTGGTGGGGGTGAGCCAGCCGCGGTGCAGGGCGTACGCGAACGGGCTCACGGCCAGCTCGGCGATCAGCCACAGGAGGTCCGGCGACAGGCCACGGTGCGTGGCGCCCGTCCGAATCGCCTTTTGATCGCGGGACAGGGAGGCGGTCAGCAACGAAGTCGTGTCGAGGCGCGTCTCATCAAGGGCGGCCTTGATGTGGTCCGCTGCCTCGCCCGCGCCGCCGGCGGCCAGATCGTCGCAGAGCTTGAGCATCGCCGGCTTGAGCAGAGCAGTGGGGACCGGGATCGGCTCGCCGGTCCAGGCCGGCACGCCGCGCTTCAGCTTGGCGGCAAGGTAGCCGGGCGGAAGGGACAGCCGGGGGAGCGGCCGAAGGTCCACGGCCTCGGCCAACGAGAGCACGGTGCCAATCAGCTGCCGTTGCAGGCGGACCGCCGGTTCGAGGTCCGGCCGAGCGGCCAGGATGGCGTCCCAGCGGGCCCGGGCGCGGGCCAGCCTGGAGCCCTCGGCGGGAGCGGCCAGATCGACGTAAGGCATGAAGGGCCAATGGTATAATGAGGACGGCTTTTGTCCCCAGGAGAGAGTGGCAATGATTAACGTATCTGAAACGGCCGCGAGCAAAATCAGCGAGCTGCTGTCGGAAGAAAACAAGGCTGGCAGCGGGCTGCGCGTGTTCGTGCAGGGCGGCGGCTGTTCAGGTTTTCAGTATGGCCTGATGATCGAAGAGAACGGGCAGGGCTCGGGCGACCAGGTGTACGAGTCGCACGGCGTGAAGCTCTTCGTTGACCCGATCAGCATCCGCTATCTCACCGGCGCCGAGGTCGATTTCGTCGACACGGTCACCGGCGGCGGCTTCACGATCAAGAATCCGAACGCCACCTCGACCTGCGGCTGCGGACAGTCTTTCTCGACGGAATAGAATTGAGTAGTTGGGTAGTTGAGTGATTGGGTAATTGCATTGTCCAAATTACTCAATTACCCAATCACCCAATTACCCAATTCCCATGCCTGACATTGAGAGCCTGCGGCCCCCGGGGGGGAAGCGCTCCAGCAAGCGCGACCGTATCCTCAGCATCTTCCTCCGTCAGAAAGGCCATCTGAGCGCAGACGAGCTGTGCGACCTGGTCCGCCGCGAAGATGCCGGGATCGGGCGTGCGACCGTCTACCGGACGCTCCAGTGGATGGTGGGCGCAGGCATTGCCCGCAAGGTCGACTTCGGCGACGGCCGCTCGCGGTTCGAGCCGTCCCACCGCCATCCCCGGCACTTCCACATGGTCTGCTCGGTCTGCCATCGCTCGTCCGAGTTCCTGAGCTCGGACGTGGAATCGTTCATCGACGAGATCGCGGTCGCGAGGAACTTCCAGGCGGCGCAGACCATGGTGCAGATCGTCGGGGTCTGCGAAGAGTGCCGGACCGGCAAGACGTCTGCCCCGATAGACGGCGCGACGACCGAGATGGTGTTTGCCCGTGATGCGCTGCGCATTGCGATTGCCACCGAGCGGAGCGGTCTCGACTTCTACACGCGCGCCGCGGCGCTCACGACTGACGCACGCGGCCGCGAGGTGTTCGCGCGCCTGGCGGAAGAGGAAGGCGAGCACCTCGGGACGCTCGAGCGCCGGTACGCCGAGCTGCTTGCGCAGGATCCACAGCTCGAGGACCGCCCGACCTTTCTTTTCTTCAAGGGCGCTGCCGCTGGAATTTTCGCCGAAGGCGCGCAGAAGCTGGGCGGCGGCGTCGACGATCAGCAGGCTTTGCTCATCGGCATCAAGTGCGAGCGCGGCTCGCATCAGTTCTTCAAGCGCTACGGTGAGCGCTTCGAGGACTCGGAAGGCAAGCGCATCTTCCTCGAGTTCGCCGACGAGGAAAAGCTGCACCTCGAACTGCTGATCCGCGAGTACCGCGATCTGCGCGAGCGGCTGGGCGGCAAGCCCGACGCCGCTCCTAAAGGGAAGCCTCGGCGGCCTCCCGCGGTCGCGTCCCGCCGTTGATCGACCTTCACACCCACACGACTGCCTCCGACGGACGGCTGTCGCCGGCGGACCTGGTTGCGCGCGCCGTGTCGGCGGGCGTCACCGTGCTGGGAGTGACCGACCACGACACGCTCGCGTCGTGCCGCCCGGCCGCCACGGCATGCGCGTCGGCGGGGATCGAGTTCGTAGCCGGCATCGAGGTGACAGCCGTTGAACGCGGCGGGGACGTCCACGTTCTCGGCTACTTTGTCGATCCCGGGGCGCAGGCGCTGCAGGAATTCCTTTCCGCGCAGCGGGAGCTGCGCGCAACACGCGTACGCGAGATCATCGGCCTGCTCGCCACACTCGGCATGCCGCTCGACGCCGACGCCGTGCTTCAGCCGAGCGCCGACGACCCTTCGCGCGCACCAGGCCGGCCTTGGATCGCCCGCGCGCTCATCGCGGCGGGATACACGTCGACCACGGGCGAGGCGTTCGACTTGTGGATTGGCCGCGGCCGGCCCGCCTTCGTGCCGCGCACGGGCGCCAGCCCCACAGAAGTGGTGCAGCATATTCACCGAGCAGGCGGTGTGGCGTCGCTCGCCCACCCGGTGCTCGTCGGTCCGCAAGCGGAAGCCGACAAGACCGCGTGGATCACGTCGCTCGCGGCAGGCGGACTGGACGCGATCGAAGCGTTTCACTCCGAGCAGGACTCCGACGTGACCGCGCGCTACCTGGCGCTCGCCGATCAGCTGGGCCTCGAGGTCAGCGGCGGCTCTGATTTTCACGGCGATCCGCAGCACGGCCCCGCGGCGCCGGGCGCCGTGTCTCTTCCGCCGGAGCGATTCAGCCGGTTGAAGTCCCGTTGGCAATCCGGCCAGAATTGACCTCGTGGCTCAAGCGCTTCTCACCGCCGTCGGCATAGGCCTGCTCGGCATCATCGTCACAGCTGTCTTCGGACTGACCGCGCGCGACGGAGCGGAAGTATCGCGCCACGTATCGTTCGGGATCTTCTCGACGATGATCACGCTGCTGGCGCACTCGATGATGATGTTCTACCTCATCGGCAAGGGGAAGGCCGTCAAGGACGCCATGCTCGAGGCCAACCTCACCGGCGACTACGTGCGCCAGATTGCGATTGCACGCAAGCCGGTCTTTTCGATCGGCACGCTGGCGATGGGCGTGACCATGGTGGCCGCCATCCTCGGCGCGAGCGTGGATACCGGCGTACTGCCGCCGATCGTGCACGCAATGGTGGCCTACGGCGCCGTCGCCACCAACCTGATGGCGGTCAACGTGGAGATGGCCGCGCTCCGCTCGTCCAGCCGCGTCGTTGACGAAGTCAACCGCCTGCTCGGCGCGTGACGCCGGTTGTCGAGATTACCGGCCTCGTCAAGGGGTATCACGGGCTGCGGCCGCTGCGCGTGCAGTCGCTTGTGGTGGAGGCGGAAGAAGCTGTTGCCATCGTTGGTCTCGACAGCATCACCGCGGAAGTGCTGATCAACGTGCTGACCGGCGCCATGCTGCCCGACGAAGGCGAGGTGCGGGTGTTCGGCCGGTCCACGGCCACTCTGGCCGACAGTGATGACTGGCTAGGGGTGGTCGATCGCTTCGGGCTGGTCAGCGCACGCGCCGTGCTGCTCGAGTCGCTAACCGTCGTGCAGAACCTGGCCATGCCCTTTTCGCTCGACATCGAACCACCGCCGGCGGCCCTGCGCGAGAGGGCCGTGGCGCTGGCCGCCGACGTGGGGTTGGCGGAGAGCACATGGGATCGGCCTGTGGCGGCCCTCGATGCGGAGGCAAAGCTTCGCGTCCGGATGGGCCGTGCGATCGCCCACAACCCGGCGATCCTGGTATTCGAGCACCCGTCGGAAGGGCTGGACCGCACTCGTGTGGCCGAGGTCGGCCGGAGCGTGCGCGCGGTCGCAAAGGCGCGGCGGACGAGCGCGCTGACGCTGACCGCGGACGCCGAGTTGGCCGGCCATGCCGCTTCGCGTGTGCTGACGCTTGAACCCGCGACGGGGCGGCTGATCCCCAGGAAAAAGGGCTGGCTCTTCGGGAAGTGAGAAGTTCGAAGTTAGAAGTAAGAAGGACAATGCCGGATAGAATGTGTCAACTTACCGGGACATGTTGAGAACGTTCTGCATAAAAGGAGACAGGTTCATGACTCGATCGCATTCACGCTGGTTTGGCTCTTTCGCCCTGGTGGCGGCGACGGTCGTGGTTGGCGCTTGCGGTTCAGAGCCCGCGCCGGCAACGCCCGCGGAAACTGCAGCGCCACCTGCCGCGGCTGCGCCCGCGCCGCCGCCGGCCAGTGGACCGCGTGTGTTCTTCGTCGAGCCGAAGGACGGCGCCACGGTGAAGAGCCCGGTGTCCTTGAGGTACGGCATCGAGAACTACGAGCTGGGCGCTGTGCCCGCAGGCACAGTGACAACGGCCAGGCCCGGCATCGGACATCACCACGTGGCAGTGGACTCTGAGTGCCTGCCGGTCGGCGCACCGATCCCGAAGGCGGCGCCCTGGGTGCACCACGGCGACGGCAAGAGCGAAATCGAGATGCAGCTGCCCCCGGGCAAACACACGCTCACGCTCCAGCTCGGCGACGACCTGCACACGACCATGACCGGGCTCTGCACGACGATCACCGTCAACGTCGAGTAGTCCGCGCAGCCGGTTATCCGCACACGTCGGGAGCCGGGCCTGTTCCACTGACAGTTCTGTCTGGAAAGGCCCGGCTCTTCCTTCCACTCTTTCTGCTTACTTCGGATCCTCCTGTTCGATCCAACTTTTTGTCGCAATTTGTGTGCGAAAAAGGGCGGTACATCAATAGGCGTTGACAGAGGCAAGTGCGGTGCTACCATCAGCCCGCTTTCGGACACTGTCCGATTTCGGTCATTTTCGAGGAGGGTCAAAGATGTCTCGCACTGCGTCGATGTTGGCAGGCGGGCTTGTTCTCGCCGGTCTGTTGCTTTTGCCCGGAATCGCGCACGCACAGAGCGTGATTGCTGGAACCGTGAAGGATGCCTCCGGCGGCGTCCTGCCCGGGGTGACTGTCGAAGCGTCCAGCGAGGCGCTCATCGAGAAGACCAGGGTGGCCCAGACCGACGGCAATGGTCAGTTCCGGATCGTGGACCTGCGACCTGGCGCTTATGTGGTGACCTTCACGCTCACGGGCTTCCAGACCCTGAGGCGCGACGGCATCGAGCTGGCGGCAGACTTCACCGCCACGCTCAACATCGACATGCGAGTAGGCGCCCTCGAAGAGACGATCACGGTGTCAGGCGCCGCACCGATTGTGGACGTGCAGAGCGCCGCTGCGATCACGGTCCTCGACAAGGACGCCCTCGACAACATCCCGAGCGGCCGCACCATTCAGGGCCTCGGCCAGTTGATTCCCGGCGTCAACCTGAGCCTGCCCGACGTGGGCGGATCGCGCGCCGCGATGCAGACCTACATGTCGGTACACGGCCAGAGCGCGGCGCAGAACACCATCATGGTGGACGGACTGACCGTCAACGGCCTCGAGGCCAACGGCGCTGTCCAGAGCTACTTCAACGACGCAGCCAGCTCTGAAATGAGCTACCAGACGGCGGGCGTCGGCGCCGATCGTTCGGGCGGCGGCGTCAGCCTGAACATGATTCCGCGCGAGGGAGGCAACCGCTTCAACGGAGACTCGACGGTTGCGTTTCGACCTGGCGAGTGGCAGGGCGACAACCTGACCCAGGAGCTGCAGACCGCCGGCCTGACCGTGGGGAATGCCACTGATTACATCTACGACTTCACGATCTCTCAGGGCGGGCCGATCCAGAGGGACAAGGTCTGGTTCTTCGGCACGTTCCGCGACTACCGCACCAACAACTTCATCCCGAACACGTTCTACGACGATGGGTCGCAGGGCGACGACTACAACTACATCAAGCAGGGCCTCGTCCGGCTGACGTATCAGGTGAATCAGAAGAACAAGCTGTCGGCGTACTACGACCGTGTGGACAAGTACCGTGCACACGACATGCAGAGCCTGACGGACCCCGAGACGGCCTCCGTCGTGTGGACGGCGCCCAACTACTCGACCGCGGCCGTAAAGTGGACGTCCACGATCTCGAGCCGCTTTCTTGCCGAAGCCGGCTATTCGCAGAACGTCGAGTACCGCAACACGACCGGCCAGGACGGCGTCGTCCAGGGTCGCGGCACAGCGGAATGGCTGGCGATGGCATCCCGAACGGTCACGCCGGCCGCGCTGGGTACGCGCACCACGGCGCCGGCAACCTTCGGCTCGCAGTTCCCGCTCCGCCAGAACTTCCAGGCATCGGCGTCCTACGTGACCGGGTCTCACACCGTCAAGATGGGCGGGCAATGGCAGTGGGGCAAGTTCCTCCACAGCATCGACGCCAACGCCGATCTTGTACAGAATTATCAGAGGGCCGATAGAGTCGGCAACGAGCTCATGTTCACCGGTCCGACGTCGGTGATCATCCGGAACACGCCCATCCTCTCGCAGGAGAGCATGAACGCGGACCTGGGGCTCTACGCGCAGGACTCGTGGCGGTTGAACCGGTTGACCGTCAACTATGGCGTGCGCTGGGAGTGGCTGAACTCCTCGGTGAACGAGACGACGGCGCCGGCGGGACGCTTCGTTCCGGCGCGCACACAGCCCGAACTGAACGACATTCCGAACTGGAAGGATTTCGCGCCGCGCTTCCAGGCCGTGTACGACCTGTTCGGCAATGCGAAAACGGCGCTGAAGGCGTCGTTCAACCGGTACAACACGGCGCAGACGACGGCGTTGGCCGCGGGCTTCAACGGCCTCGATTCCGCGACCTCGACGCGCACCTGGACCGACTTGAACAACGACAACATCGCCCAGGGCCAGCGCACCTGGCACGAGAACGGCACCTTCACTGACTGCGTCTATCTGAGCCCCGGGTGTGAGATCAACCTGAGCGGGTCGCCGACGCAGGGAGCGCTGTCGCCGACCTTCGGGCTGTTGTCGGAGGCCACACAGTTCGGCGGCTTCGATCGGCCGTACTCGATCGAAAGCGGCTTCGAGATCCAGCACGAGCTCGTGGCGCGGCTCTCGCTGACCGGTTCCTGGTACCACACGTCGTTCAAGAACCTGACGAAGACGGTGAACCTGAACCGCCGCTCCATCGCGGAAGACTACGTGCCGCTGACCGTCTACAACCCGATCGACGGCACGCCCATCCTCTACTACAACTCGACCGCCGCCTATCAGTCCCGGCCGACCAACAACGTGTCGGTCAACGAGCCACTGCGGTCCATCACCTACAACAGCTTCGCGACGGCCTTCACGTGGCGCCCCCGAGCCGGCGCGCAGGTCTTCGGAGGGTTTGCTTGGGAGCGACAGATCGAGGTGAACTGCGGCACGTCCATTCCCAACGCCTTCGCGGATCCGAACGAGGAGCGCTTCTGCGACGAGAACGACTCGGGCAAGCCGTACTCGGTAGACTTCCGCCTCGGCCTGAGCTATCCGCTGCCGTACGGGATTACCTTCGGCGCGTCGTTCATGAACAACGACGAGGGGTCGAACGACGCGGACTACTCGTTCAGCCGGACTATTCGCTATCCGGACGGCTCCGCCAACTACCTGGTCGCTAACCAGCCCGCTCCGGCGTGCCCGGCACCGTGCACGCCTGGCGCAATCACCGCACCCACCTACGTTGGTGCGCTCGCGGGCACCACCCAGCTGTATCCGGACGGCACCGTGGACGCCGATCGCTTGACGCAGGTCGATGTGAAGTTCTCCAAGAACTTCCGCGCCGGCCGTCTCAACATCACCCCGACGTTCGAGGCCTTCAACCTGTTCAACGCGAGCACGGTGATCACCTACGCCTCCCAGAGCTACGCGCAAGCCGCTGGCGGGTATCGAAAGCCGAACAGCATCCTCCAGGGCCGCATCCTGGGGCTCGGCGCCAGAGTGCGCTGGTAACTCGAGCATTGCTGATTGCTAATTGCTGATTGCCGATTCGTTCGGCAGTTAGCAATTAGCACTTGGCAATCAGCACTTCGTGAAGATCTCCATCATCATCCCCGTCTACAACGAGTTCCCCACACTCGTGCAGGTGCTCGACCGCGTCCTGGCGGCGCCGCTGCCCGAGGGCTGCGACCGCGAGGTCATCGTCGTGGACGATGGCTCGACGGATGGCACGGGGGCGGTGCTCGACGAGTACGCCAGGCGGCGCCTGAGCGGGGCGCCGTCGTTGCTCGTGTACCACTCGTCGGTCAATGCGGGGAAAGGCGCGGCGCTGCGGGTCGGCATCGCCCGGGCCACGGGCGACGTCGTGCTCGTCCAGGACGGTGACCTCGAGTACGACCCCAGGGACTACGAGGCGCTGCTCGCGCCCATCGTCTCCGGCCAGGCGGACGTGGTGTACGGGTCGCGGTTCAGGGGCAGTGTGCGCGGTATGAAGGTCGCGAACTGGGTTGCGAACAAGATCCTGACCTTCGCGGCCAACCTGCTTTACCGGACGCGAATTACCGACGAAGCCACAGCCTATAAGGCGTTTAGGGCCCAGGTGATCAAGGGTGTCAGGCTCACGTGCGTCCGCTTCGAGTTCTGCCCGGAGGTCACTGCCAAACTGTCGCGCCTCGGCTACGCCATCGCCGAAGTGCCCATCTCGTACACGCCACGCAGCCTGCAGGATGGCAAGAAGATCCGCTGTATCGACGGCCTCGAGGCGCTCTGGACTCTTTGCAGGTATCGCCTGGATGGGGATGCGGCCTGGAGTCGCATTTCAAGTCAGCGCCGCTCGCCCCTCGATCGGCGTGCGGCGTCCAGGTTGCTCAGCGCCGGCGCAAAGCCAGGCCGCAGCCTGACCGCTTCCTGAAATTCTGAAACGGCTTCGTCGACCCGGCCGAGCGCGGCAAGCGTCAGGCCCAGGTCGTTGTGGAGCTCCGCCGAGCCGGGATCGAGTGCGACGGCAGCACTGAGCTCGGTGGCGGCTTCCTCGAGCCGTTTCTGCTCGAGCAGGAGGCCGGCCAGCCGCACATGCGTCTGCAGGTGAGCCGGGTCAAGCGCCGTGGCCAGGCGCAGCTCCCCGATAGCCTCGTCGGTCCGCCCCTGCCACGCGCGCACGTCGCCGAGGTTGCGATGAGCCTGTGCCGACCGCGGATCGAGGCGGAGCGCTTCTCCGAACGCCGCCACGGCTTCGTCCAGGCGCCCGAGCTCGGCGAGCGCGATGCCCATGTTGTTCTGGACGTCAGCGGCGGGCGGCCTCGCCGCAAGCGATCGCCGAAACAGATCCAGCGCCTCCTGCGGACGCTCCTGCTGCAGGCGTGCGTTGGCCAGGTTGTACTGCGCGTTCGCGTAGTCGGGCACGAGCGCCAGCGCGCGTTCGTAGCTCGCGGCGGCGCCGGCGATGTCCCCTTCAGCCATGAGCGCCGTGCCCAGGTTGTTGTGGGCCGGTGCGTAGTCAGGCTGAATCTGTACCGCGCGACGGTAGTGTTGGGTGGCGCGCGGAAGGTCCCCATCGGTTTGCAGCGCGGCGCCGAGATTGTGCTCGGTGATGGCACGCATGTGGTCGGCAGAGAGCATCGGCCGGTTCGTGAGGACAGCAGCGAGCACCGCCAGACCAATCGCCCAGCCTTCGCGCTTCGCGGTTCGGCGTGGCAGGCCTGCCTCCCGCTCCGCGCTTCGGGGGAACAGCTGGCGTGTCACGTTCACAATTCCCGCTGATGCAAAGAGCACGAGGAACGGCACCAGCGGGTAGCGGTAACGCGCGTACACGAAAAAAGCCACGACGCTGGCTGCGTAGGCGAGCGTCATGGCGAGCAGGGGCCACAGCCTGGCACGGTCCGGCCAGGTCAGCACGACGCCCATGACGGCCAGCGGCACGAGAAGACCGAAGTGGCCAGCCCAGCCGAGGAGACGAAGCGGCGTCGACCACTCCGCATAGCTCTCGAGACTCTCCGTATCCAGCATCTCCGTGGTATTCCAGAGGAGCGCCGTCTTTCGTGCCAGAAGCGCCAGCCAGCTGCCGGGCTCGCTCGAGATGAATGCCCATGCGCGCCCCGTCCAGTAACTCGAGACCTCGGCCGGAGTGAGCGCGCGGCCGGATGCTCGCTCTGCGAGCGCCACGGCATCCTGCCGCTCGAACTCGACCGACCCCCGCCCAGCGATGAGTGAGCCGGCCGTGCCGTCCGTGAATGGATTGTTTCCGAGATAGAAGTTGGTTCCGAACTGCGAGGTGGTGACGTAGAGTCCGCCGCCGACTGCGTAGTTGCGCACCGCCACAGGCACCAGCACCAAAGCGAGGCCAAGCGTGAAAGGGACGATGCTGCGCCTGACAGCGCCCTGGAGCAAAGCCCAGAATGCGATCACCGCGACAAACACCACGGCGTTCTCGCGCGTCAGGCTGAGCAGCCCAAGCACCACTCCGAGCCCGACCCACGCCTGGAGACGCTTCCGAGATCCTGGATCCGCCGACGGAGCCAGCAGGCCGCTGAATATCCAGACTGCGGCCGAGAGCAGAAAGATGTCGAGCACCGCTTTTTGCAGCAGACCGTCGAAGAAGATGGCGGGTGCGTACAGCGCCATCATCAGTCCTGCCACGAATCCGGCGTTGCGAGAGAAGAGACGCGCGCCCGCGAGCCCGACGAAGACGCATGCCGTCGAGCCGAGCAGGATCTGGACCAGGCGCACGAGAAGCAGATCACGGCCGAGGGTCGAGTAGATGACGCCAAGGAAGTACGGATAGAGCGGGGCCTGGTAGAACACTTCGGTTCCGATCCAGTCTCCTGCGGCAATGCGCCGGGCCCACTCGTCGTAGCCCCTGGAGTCGCCGAGCAGCACGTCGAAAAAGGGGGATGCCTGGAGCTGCCGGACGTGGATGGCACGAACGAGCAGCGCGATCGCGAAGATCGTCGCCGCCTGCCGCACGAAGGATCCCCGCGCGGGCGCGGCATCCGCTTGTCGAGCGTGCTGAGAGCGATGCGAGCTTCGGCCCTGCGCGCGCGTCATCCTGATGGTCCTGGGCGAGATGCCACGTATGCTAGCATCGACCCTCTTCTCCAGGAGGTGGACGCTGCCCCGGCGGAGTGTCGGTCTTCTGCGTGCGACGATCGTGGGTGCCGCGTGGTGCTTGCCTCTGGTGGCCGGTGCCCAGCCGTCGCCGACCTTCTCTCGAGACATTGCGCCGATCGTGTTCGCGCGCTGCGTCCGGTGCCACCATCCCGGCGGCCCCGCCCCCTTCGACCTGCTCGCGTACGCAAGCGCACGCGCCCATGCGACGCAGATTGCGCGGGCGACGAGCACGCGCTACATGCCCCCATGGAAGGCCGAGCCTGGCCACGCCGCATTGGTTGGCGAGACTCGTCTGACCGACGTCGAGATCGCCATGATCCAGCGCTGGGTGGACACGGGGGCTCCCGAAGGCGTGCGCGCCGATCTTCCGCCGGCGCCGACGATCGCTGCCGGATGGCAGATGGGCGTCCCGGACCTGGAGCTCCTGCTGCCCGCCTACACGCTGGACGCCGGTGGAGCCGATGTCTTCCGGATCTTTGTTGCCGGCATTCCCGTCGATCGACTGCGCTACGTGAAGGGCTTCGAGTTCCGCCCGGGTGGGCGGGTCGTGCATCACGCGACGATCCGCGTCGATCGCACTCCGGCCTCGCGGTTGAGAGACGAAGCGGATCCGCAGCCCGGCTACGATGGCCTGCTCGCGTACTCGGCTTCGTACCCCGACGGTCATTTTCTGGGATGGTCGCCCGGCCAGCTGGCGCCTTTTCTTCCGCGCGGGTTGGCGTGGCGCCTGGAGCCTGGGACCGACCTGGTCGTTGAACTGCACATGCAGCCCAGCGGCAAGCCGGAAATCATCCAGCCCTCGATCGGCGTGTACTTCAGCCCGGATCCTCCAGCGCGCACGCCGACGATGTTGAGACTGGGGAAGCAGACATTCGAGATTCCGCCGGGAGAACGTGCGTTCCGTGTGGCGGATTCGTTCGAGCTGCCGGTCGACGTCGATGTGCTGGCGCTGCAACCTCACGCGCACGACCTCGCACGCGAGATCGAAGCCGTGGCGGTGCTGCCGAATGGATCCACGCGGACGCTTGTGGCCATTCGTGACTGGGATTTTCGCTGGCAGCAGGTGTACCGGCTCGTCGAGCCCCTCCCCTTGCCGAAGGGCACGAGGATCGAGATGCGCGCTCGCTACGACAACTCGGCCGCGAATCCCAGGAATCCGCATCAGCCGCCTCGCGCCGTGCGGTGGGGACAGCGATCTGCGGACGAGATGGGCGATCTCTGGGTCCAGGTTCTGGCCCGATCAGACCAGGACCGTGCGGTCCTGGCTCAGCGGTTCAGACCGAAGGCTCTGGCCGAGGACATCGCCGGCTACAGAGCCCGCATCCTGGCCGAACCGGCGGTGACTGCGCTGCACGACGATCTGGCGCTCTTGTATCTGGAAGCCGGCCGGCTCTTCGAGGCGGTGGACGAGTTCGCGGTGTCGCTGACCCTCGAGCCCGGCTCCGCCGTGGCACACTTCAACCTGGGCACCGCACTCGCCTTCGCGGGCCGCACCGACGATGCGATGGCCGAGTACTCGAGGGCACTGACGATCCGCCCAGACTACGCGGTCGCACACAACAACCTCGGCGGGCTGATGCTGCACAAGGGCGACATCCGGGGCGCCCTGCCACATCTTCAGAAGGCGGCCGCGCTGGATCCGCGGAACGCGGACGTGCAGGAGAATCTCGGACGCGCGTACGAGCTCCAGGGTGACGAGCGGCTGGCTCGGCAGCATCGGGCAGAGGCCGCCAGGCTGCGCGGCCGTCCGCCGGTCGACGCACCGACGCGGCCCTGACGGGCTTTTGTACAAACGCCGTATCGGTTTCGGTCGTATATCGGCTGAGTCTTCTACCTGAGCTGAATTTTCTGAGGGAATCGACGAGCGCGAACCGGAACAGGAATTGATTGTCACGGCCCTTGGGCAATCGCGCCCAAGGAGACAGACGCGCATGCCAGGCGGCACGATCAAGCGACTCGTTCGCGACAGAGGATTCGGCTTCATTCGAGACGACGGCGGCCAGGAGTGGTTCTTTCACCGGAGTGCGGTCGAAGGCAGCTTTGACCAGCTGAACGAAGGTCAGCGCGTGAGCTTCGACGAAGAGCCATCAGCGAAAGGTCCGCGCGCGGCGAACGTTCGCGGGGAAAGCTGAACCGGCTTCTCCTCTTCGACATCGATGGCACCCTCGTGCTGACCGGCGGGGCCGGCGGCAGGGCGATGTCGTACGCCGCGGAAGAGGTGTTTGCCCAGCAGGAAAGGGCGGGTACGACCCCTCTTTCCCTCAACGGCAGAACAGACGCCTGGATCGTCGCTCAGTTCGCGGCGGGACATGAGCTGGCCGGCGACCCAGACGCGCTCCGCAGGTTTCACAAAGCCTATCTCGGCCACCTCGAGCGCGAGCTCGAGCACCCCGGCCCTCGCAAAGGCATCATGCCCGGTGTCCGCCCGCTGCTGGACCACCTCTCCGAACGGAGGGACGTCGTGCTTGGCCTGCTCACCGGTAACCTCGAAGCAGGCGCTCGCCTCAAGCTGCAGCACTTCGACCTCTGGAAGTACTTTTCCACCGGCGCCTTCGGCGGCGAAGTCGTTGAACGCAACCACTTGTTTGCCGTCGCCCTCGATCGGGTCGCCGAGGTCCACGGCGCACGATTCGATCCGTCCGACGTCGTGATCGTGGGCGACACGCCATTCGACGTCGCCGTGGCTCGAGCCGGCGGGGCGCGTTCCGTAGCTGTCGCGACAGGAAGCCATGACGCTCATGCGCTCGCGTCGAGCGGGGCTGACGTTGTGCTCGATGACCTGAGCGATCTCGAGGCCTCGCTCGCCGCGTTCGGCCTGTCCTGACGAGCTGGCTTACACTATGGCCCGTGAGTCTCCTCGCGCGGGTAGCAGTGGCCGCTGCGTGCATCGCCCTCGGCGTCTTCTACGTCGTCGCCGCCAACACCCACGCCGAGCGCGTCAACGTGTCCAAGGCCCGCGGCGATCAGAGCGGGTACCTCTGGGACGCACAGAACGTCTACAAGAACTGGCACGGCGAGCAGCCGCCGATTGTCCTCGGCGAGCGGAACCGGATGCCGATCTACGCGGCGTTCCTGGCGCTCGTCTGGGATCCGGCAGTCACCAACGATGAGTACTTCGTCGTGGGCCGCCGCGCGAACGTCTACCTGTCGCTTGCCCTTGTCGTCCTGCTCGCGTGCGTGCTCCTGTGGCTGCTGCCTCGTCACGGGGCGGTGAACCTGATTGGTGTCTTCACGTTCGGCTATTTCATCTACAAAGCCGGCTACACGCAGTCGGAGCTGCTGTTCTACTTCTTTTTCTTCCTGACGTTTCTCGGGTGCTGGGGGTTGCTCGTGTCGAGACCGGATCGGCGCGCAGTCGGCCTGGCCCTGCTGACGGGCGTGCTCGCGGCCGTGTCTCACCTCACGAAAGCCGCGATGCTGCCGTTTCTCGCGATCTTCCTTGGCGTCTTCGGACTCAAGGCGCTGTGGCAGTTCTTTGATCGACGGCGATCCGGCACCGGGGAGCCGACGCGCGACCTCGTGCGTCAGACGCTCATGGCGGTCGTGTTCACAGCAGCGTTTCTCGCGGTCCTCTGGCCGTACATCTCCACGAGCAAACGCGTCTTCGGGCACTACTTCTACAACGTGGCGACCACATTCTGCGTCTGGTACGACAACTGGGCACAAGCAAGCGTCGGCACGCGGCTCCATGGCGACGGCGTCGGTTGGCCGACGATGCCGGAGTCCGAGTTGCCGAGCGCGTCGCGGTACTGGCGGGAGCACAGCATCGGCCAAATCGCCGCGCGCATCGGCCACGGGCTCGAGGACATCGTGATCCGGCTCGTACACGACGTACGGCCATTTCAAGTACCTGACCCTTTACCTCGCCGTGCTGGGTGCGCTCGTGCTGACGCGCCGATCGATCATGGCGCGAATGACATGGGATCAGGTGTGGCTCGCCGGCTTTCTGGCCGTCTACGGCTTCGTGTTCCTGTTGGCGATCGCGTTTTACGAACCGATCTCAGGCACCGGGACGGCGCGGTTCTTCCTCGCGCACATGCTGCCGCTCTTCTACACGGCAACCCGAATCATCGGCGCGCGCGGGCTCCGCGACGTCAGCTGGACGCTCGCCGGGACCAGGGTGACTCTGGCGCACTTTCAGTGGCTGGTGACTGGAACGCTGGCGCTGGACGTCGTGTTCGGGGTGTGGCCGCGCCTGATGACGACCTACGGGGGGTTCTGACACGGACCGCGCGTCCGGCCCGGCGGCGAGGCCCGGGCCGGCTGGGCGCGCAGCGGAATCAGTTCTCGATCAACCGGACGTCGCCGGCACGGGGTCCCTTCCCAGAGTCTTCCGGCGTGAACTCGACACGCTGACCTTCCCGCAGCAGCTCGAAAACCGAGCTCCTCACGGAGGAGCGATGAAAGAAGTGTTCGGTCCCGCCTTCGTCGCGGATGAACCCGAAACCTTTGTCAATGAGGAGGCGTGCGATAGTCCCGGTCGGCATACCCGAAGCCCTCCGTTCACGTCCCCGGGGACATCCCAGGGGCGATTCAGCCGGCCGCGGGCGTCTAACGCTCGAACAAACCGTCGGGGCCGAGGTCCGGCTGACGTCGCGCCAGCTCAAATTTCAAGATGAGCTGGGAAAAACGGGTCAGTCTAGACACGTACCTTCGAGGAAGTCAAGACAATGTGCGGCAATTTGACGCAGATCAAGAGGGCGTCGGAGCCGCCGGCGGCGGGGCCGCTGGCGCCGGCGCTGCGGCGGCTACCTTGGGCTTGGGCGGTGGATACGTCGTCCAGAAATGCCGTCCGCAGTTGTTGCACACCCAGAACTGGTCCGGCGTCCACGGCATGCCCGGCCCGGGGTCGCGCATCTCCATCTGCGTTCCGCACCGCATGCAGCGGATCTGGAGGTCGACGTCGCTCATGGCCCGGATTCTATCCCAACCGCCCACCACGCCGCCTCGCGGCCCGGCGCAGCTAAGATCGACCGCATGATTCCCGGGGTCATCCTTGCCGCGGGTCTGTCCACACGGATGGGCCGGTCGAAAGCCACGCTGCCGCTGCCGGGACCGGACGGCGACACCTTCCTTGTCCGAATAGTCCGGAGCTTTCTCGACGCCGGTGTGGAGGATGTGGTTGTCGTTCTAGGCCACCAGGCAGAGGCGGCCGCCGAGGCGGTCCTCCGAAGCGGCCTGGCCGCCCGGCTGGTCCGGAATCCGCACTATGCGTCGGGGCAGTTGTCGTCTGTGCTGGCCGCTGTGGCGGCCGTGGACCGCCCCGGCGTGCGCGCCATGTTGATGACGCTGGTCGACGTGCCGCTCGTGACGGCCGCCACTGTGCGCGCGGTGCTGGATCGCTTCGAGGCGACTGGCGCGCCCATCGTGCGCCCGGTTCAGGGCTCGAGGCACGGTCATCCGGTCGCCATCAGCCGGGCGCTCTTCGCGGCCCTGCGCGCCGCCGACCCTCAGCAGGGCGCCAAGCCTATCGTGCGCGCGCACGTCTCGGCAGCCGGCGACGTCGAGGTTGACGATGAAGGTGCGTTCCTCGACATCGACACACCCGAGGAGTACGAGCGAATTCTGAAGGGCTGACGAGGTAGCGGAGGATTACGGAGGAAACGGGTTCTACACGGAGGCACGAAGGCGCGGAGGTAACGTCTGCCACGACCAGCCGCTTCGCGGGGCGCATCGGTCAAGCGAGCGGCCGGCAAAGCCGGCCGCTGGTCGTGGCAGACGACTCGCCTTCTGCGCTCAGCTGGCGGCCAGGATCTCCGTGGTTCCGTTTCTCCGTGTGAAATCCGTTGCCTCCGCCGGCTCCGTGGTCTCTACCAGCCGAGGACCCTGGCGAACACCAGCGGCACGACGATCGACGCGTCGGATTCGATGACGAACTTCGGCGTATCCACGCCGAGCTTTCCCCACGTGATCTTCTCGTTCGGCACCGCGCCCGAATACGAGCCGTAGCTCGTGGTCGAGTCGCTGATCTGGCAGAAGTAGCCCCACAGCGGCACGTCGGGCAGCCGCAGGTCCTGGTGGAGCATCGGCACGACGCAGATGGGGAAGTCGCCCGCGATGCCGCCGCCGATCTGGAAGAACCCGATCGGCGCCTTGCGGCTTTCGCGCTGGTACCAGGCCGCGAGGGCCATCATGTAGTCGATCCCGGACTTGACCGTCTGGGGCGACTTGATGCGCCCGCCGATGCAGTGCGCCGCGAACACGTTTCCGAGCGTCGAGTCCTCCCATCCCGGAACGAAGATGGGCAGGTCCTTGTCCGAAGCCGCCAGAAGCCAGCTGTCCTTTGGGTCGATTTCGTAGGTACTGCTCCAGCCGCTTCGAGCGAAGGATGCCGTACATGAATTCGTGCGGAAACAGGCGCTGGCCGGCTTTGTCGGCGGCAACCCAGTCATCGAGCACGATCGATTCGATGCGCCTCATGGCCTCGTGCTCTGGAATGCACGTGTCGGTCACGCGGTTCATGTGCCGATCGAGGAGGCCCTGTTCGTCTTCCGGGCTCAGATCGCGGTAGTGCGGCACGCGCTCGTAATGCGAGTGCGCCACCAGGTTGAACACGTCTTCTTCGAGGTTGGCCCCGGTGCAGCAGATCGCGTGGACCTTGCCCCGCCGAATCATCTCCGCGAGCGAGATGCCCAGCTCCGCCGTGCTCATGGCACCGGCCATCGTCAGCAGCATTGTGCCGCCGGCGTCGAGATGCCTGATGTACGCGTCGGTCGCGTCTTTCAGAACAGCGGCGTTGAAGTGAAGGAAGTGGCGATCGATGAACCCGGAGATGGGTCCGTGACCGGTGGCCATGTCGCAGTCCCCTCAGCGACCTCAGAAAACGCCGACCGGTCGCTGCTCAGGTCGCGACAGCTCGCCCGGAGCGCCCTACGGCTGCGTCGGCAACCGCCATCGGAGCGCCAGGTGGCTTGGAACATCCGTATTCTAGCAAATATCTTCCGGCCTAGACGTTGAACTTGAAGAGCATCACGTCGCCGTCGGCGACGACGTATTCTTTCCCTTCCATCCGGTAGAGGCCCTTGTCGCGAGCCGCCGCCACGGAGCCGCAGCGGACGAGATCGTCGTAGGCGACGGTCTCCGCCTTGATGAAGCCGCGCTCGAAGTCGGAGTGGATGACGCCGGCGGCTTTCGGCGCGGTGTCGCCCTTGTGGATGGTCCACGCGCGGACTTCCTTCTCGCCCGCCGTGAAGTAGGTCTGGAGGCCGAGCAGCGCATAAGTGGCCCGGATCAGTGCGCCGATGCCGCTCTCCTGCACGCCGAGCTCCTTGAGGAACGCATCGGCTTCGTCCGGGGCGAGATCGACAAGGTCGCTCTCGATCTGGGCGCTGATGACCACGGCCTCGCACGCCAGGTGCGTGCGCACGTAGTCCCGAACCTTCAGGACGTACGGATTCGAGCCGGCCGTCGCGAGATCGGTTTCCTTCACGTTACAGGCGAAGATCGTCGGCTTGTCGGTCAGGAGGAAGAACGTCCGCGCGATGGCCCGCTCCTCGGGGGACAGGTCGGCCGTGAGCGCCGGTTTGCCCTGGTCGAGCACGGCTTCGATTCTGGCGAGCACGCCCTCTTCGGCCGCCGCGTTCTTGTCGCCCCGCTTGACGTCCTTGACCACACGCTCGCGGCGCTTGCGGACCGAGTCGAGGTCGGCCAGGGCGAGCTCCGTGTTGATCACCTCGATGTCCCTGACAGGATCCACGCTGCCCGACACGTGGTGGACGTCGGCATCCTCGAAACATCGCACGACCTGGACGATGGCATCGACTTCGCGGACGTGGGTCAGGAACTTGTTACCAAGGCCCTCGCCCTGGCTCGCGCCTTTGACGAGTCCCGCGATGTCCACGAATTCGATCGCCGCAGGAATGACGACGGTCGTCTTGGCAATCTGGCGGAGCGGCTCGAGCCGTGAGTCGGGCACCGCGACCATGCCGACATTAGGGTCGATGGTGCAAAAAGGGTAGTTGGCGGCCTCGGCTTTCCTGGTGCGCGTGACGGCGTTGAAGAGCGTCGACTTGCCGACGTTCGGGAGCCCGACGATACCTGCTCTGAGCATGATTTAAGTTGGATTCACCTGGATGCGCGGCGCCTTGCCGACCTCCTTGACGAAGAACGCGAAGAACCTGGCGATGCGTTCAAGGCCCGGCGTGGAGATCACCTCCGACACTTCGCCGGTCGTGTGGTAGAGAGGCGGCGCCTGGATGACAGTGATGAGCGACGCCTTCAATGTGGAGTAACCGCCGGTCTCACCGCTCGACAGTTCCGACGTCGTCGAGATGAAGTTGACGCCGTACCGCGCGACGCCCTGGTGCATCAGGCCGTGCAGGTACGGCGCGTTGTTGGAGATGCCGGGCACGATGGGCGCTTCGCCGGAGTCCGCCACAGCCTCGCGGTACCCGTCGGATGCCGTGGTCCTCGCCGGCGAGAAGTTGCGCTGCGCCACGTGCTCGATGTTGAGCATCAGAATCGCCCTCTTGGCCAGATCAGGGTTGGCCGCGACGAAGTTCCTGGGGCCGTTCATGCCGGGGCTGTGATGGCCGGCGCTCGCTACGAGCACCAGCGTGCGGTCGGGCCGGTTCTCCGGCTTGCCGAAGTGCTTTGCCAGCGCGATGAGCACGGCAAGGCCGTCGGCGTTGTCGCCTGCCCCGTCGAACCATGCATCGACATGCGCGTTGAGGATCAGGACCTCGTCGCTCCGTCCGGGGATGACCGCCACGGCGTTCTCGGCCTTGAGCCCGTTGCGTGATTCCGTCTTGAGGCTGATCTGGACACGGACCTTGTCGCCGGCCCCTGCCTGCGCCGCCCGGTCGAGCACGTTCTCGAGGAAGAGGCCGTCGCGGCCTCCGATGTTGAAGCACGGATTGCCGCAGTTGCTGAAGTCGCGCGAGCGTTCGTTGCCCGGCAGTCGCACGAGGTTGAACACGCCGACCGCGCCACGCTTGAGGAGTTCCTGCGACCGCGAGGCCACAGTACCCCGCTCGAACACCATGTGGCCCTGCGGCACGGTGAGCTGCACGGCAATCTTGCCCTTGACGTCGATGTGCTGAAGGATCGACGAGTTACCGCCACCGACGTACACCAGCGGCGCGGTCAGCGTTCCGGCCGGCAGGTTGGAGGGCGACAGGGGCATGGCGGACTCGAGCACGACATCGCGGGTGCCGGGCCCGAACGAGGGATCCGCGAGCAGCTTCACTTCCCAGGAGAGCGGCATCCAGAACGACGCGTTGGCTTCCTGCGTGATGGGCTGGACTTTCACATCGGCAATTCCGGCCTTCCTGAATTGATCCGCTGCCCAGTTCACCGTTTTCGTGCTCGACGGGAAGCCGCTGACCCGGCCCCAGATCTGCCCGCTGCCGATCTCCTTCGTCGTGCGGCTCTCCTTGGCGAAGCCGACGATCGCGTCGAGATCCGCGCGAATGGTCGTGCCGACGAACTCGGGTGACGCGGGCTCTCCTGGCGGCAGGACCACGGGCCGGGGCGGGCGCACGCCCACCATTACGGCCGGCGCCTGGCCAAACGGTGGAGGAAGTGGCACGTTGAACCACGGCCCTGGCGCTGCTGGCGCGCGGTTGGCTCCGCCGCGGCCGGCGGGTTCCTGTGCCAGCCCGGTCGTAGACGGCACCAGCACCGCAAGGGCGAGCACGAACAGCGTGGACTTCAGGATCGTGGCCATGGCACTCCCATCTGTCAGAGTGAAATGAATGGAGCCGCCGCAAAAACGGCGGTCCACATTCTACTCCGTGGCCACGTCGAACGACGGTCCGCTGGCTAATGCTGAATGCCGAGCGCTAAATGCTGATCCGCAACGCTCGAGTTCGCTTACAGCGCGATCCCCACCTGGAACGATGCTGTGTAGCCCGCCGCGACGCTGCCCATGGGCGTGACGAGCTCGGCCGACAGGCTGTCGGCGAAAATGCCGTCGGCCGCGTTGGTCATCGGGTTGGTCCCGCGAGAGGCATAGACCCCGGCTGTGTGGACGGTGTTGTTCACGCTTTCCGGGAAGGCAATCTGGGTCGCCTTGCGCGAGACCCCGTTGACCACGACCTCGAGGTGGATGTGCGTGGCGCGCCCCTGATACCAGCCCGGGTAAATCGTCGTGAAGGTCACGTCGCCGTTGGCGTCGCTTCGCTGGATGCCTCGGAGGAATGTCCGTCCGGTGGAGGATCCGTACTGCGAGTAGTTCCCGGCGACGTCGCAGTGCCAGATCTCGACATCGGCGTTGGGGACGGGCGCGCACGCGCTGTTTGCATTCACGACCTTGATGGTCAAGTTCAGCTGAGTGCCGGTCCGGTCCTCGCGCACGTCGCTGCGGATCAAATCCACGAGCGACGGGTACGGACCAATCGTTTCCGTCGGCGTCACGGCGCACGCCGCATTCGTCCCCGTGGTCGTCGTGGTCGTCGTCCCCGTTGTCGAGGGGCCGGTCGCGGTCTCGCCGGCGCACCCGAGAGCCAGCGCCGCGCCCGCCGCACCTATCGCGCCGAGGGCTTCCCGCCGGCTCAGCGCCCTGTTGGCCTTCTTCAGCATCTCGTCATCTCCACTCCATGAAACTTGTCCCGTCTGATCGTTGGCGAGAAGTGTGGAGAATCCGTGGCACGCCGTTGAAAATCCGAAGGCCGAAGATTTTCAGGCGTGTTTCAGGCGCGAGGTTCCCTGGCGGCGTCGAGACGAGCGGCAATCGACGCGAAGGCCGGGGTTGGTCCATCCCACCGCAGCGCGTCGATGTTGTCGAACACCGGCACATCGGTTCGGAGCGTTGCGAGATCGCGAAACAGGAAGGCCTGCTCCCGTTCCTGCTCGAGGATCGCCGACAGCGCCGCGGGCCTGGTGGCGTTCACACCCCACGATCGCCAGTCGGCGGGAATGGACTCGAGATGTCCGTACTTGGCCAGCACCGCGGCCGTGGACTTGGCACCCCAGCCTTTCAGGCCGGGGTAGCCGTCCGACGCGTCGCCCACGAGCGCGAGGTAGTCGGGAATCGACGAGGGCGGGACGCCGAACTTCAGGACGATGCCCGCCTCGTCCCGGATGGTCCGGGCTCGCCAATCCATTTGCACGATGCGGGTGCCGCGCACGGTCTGTGCGAGGTCCTTGTCAGGCGTGCACACGAGCACGCGGTGCACCCTGGGATCCGCTGCGGCTTTCACCGCGGCCGCCGCCAGCGCATCGTCGGCCTCGTCCTCCACCATGGGCCACAGCGCAACACCCAGCGCCGACAGCACCTCCTCGAGAATGGGAAACTGCGCCAGCAAGCGGGGCTCGATGCCTTCGCCGGTCTTGTAGCCGGGCCAGAGGGCGTTCCGGAACGACTCGATCACGTGATCGGTCGCGACGCCGATGTAGGTGGACCGGGCGGTCATCATGCCGAGGAGCGACGCCAGCACCCCTCGGACCGCACCCACCTCGCGCCCGTCGCGGTCGACTGCCGACGGCATGGCGTAGTAGTGCCGGAAGAGCTCGTACGTGCCGTCGATGAGGTAGACCTCGATTCCGGTGGTCAAACCCCCGCAGTGTAGCCCAGGCCTACTTCGACGCGCGCTTCAGCGTGAGTTGAACGCTCGAGGGCCCCTGGCTCCAGGTACCCGTCAACTCCGAGTTCGTGGAGTTGAGTGTGCCCTTGTAGCCTCCGCCGAGAGCGCTGACGTCGAGGGACAACTCGGACGCGTTCTGACTGATCGCGCTGATCGGGATCTCCAGCCCTTCTTCCACGCTCAGGAAGTGCCCCGTGGACGTGCCGTCTGGCCGGTTGGCCAGCGTCAGAGACACGTGGCGCAGCACGCCGCCGGCGTCGATCGCGCCGTTCCACGTGCCTTCCAGCTCCTTGCCGACCGCCGCGCTTCGCGCCACGGGCTCGAACTTCGCTTCACCTTTGCGGTTGAGCACGAACGGGATCGTGTAGCCGCCCTGCGAGTAGTCGCCAGACAAGGACAGCCCGTCATCCGACAGCGTGCCCTTGAACTGCCGCTCGCCCGGCGCGCTGCCCCTGACATGGAAGGTGATCTCTCTGCCGGCCGCGCTGATTCCCGCGAGGGGCAGGCCGCGGAGCTTCTGATCCGGGCTGGCAAAGGTGCCCGAGAAGGCGGAGCCATCCTTTGCGATGTCGATCTCGACCACGACTTCCATGTTTGGCACCAGCACGGCGCCGACCCAGTGGCCGGACGGGTCGGCCGGCGACTGAGCGAGGACGGACGATGGGACGAGGAGCAACAGGCCGACGATCGGAGTGATGAGACGCATGGAGATTCTCCTTATCAAATGCTCGCGGGGCCCCACCCCCGCTCGCATGTCACGCTGCATTCCAGTCCCTCGGCCTCGAGCGTAGACTCTCGGCCTCGGGTGTCGCCCCGGGGCCCGAGGCTCGCCCATCGCGCTGCAATCGAGCTCTCGGCCTCGGGGTGTCGTGGCGGCTTCAGAAATCCTGATGTGCGATGTTCCTTACCGACGCGTAGAGGAACGTGGCCGAAAGGAGCACGCTCGCCAGCAGACCGAACCAGGGCATCTCACCTCGACGGAAGTAGAGCTCACCGCTCATCGTTCCGAAGAGGCCGTAGGGTGAGAGATCGCGAAGCGCGGCCTCAGTGAACGCCAGGACAGTCGCTCCGCAGAGGACGATGAGCGCCGGCCGCCAGACGTCCGTGAAGATCGTGGATAGGAACGTGGCCAGGCTGAACAAGACCGTGCCGGCCACGAACAGGCACAGGGCATGAACGAGGGCGTCCACAATGCTGTAGCTCTGGCCGACGGCGGGCGACAGCAGGGTCAGGACCAAGGATGACGCCAGCGCGATCACCAGCAGCTCCGTGAGCCCCGTGGCGGCGCGAACGCCGATCAACCGGGCACGGGACACGGGGAGCGACAGCGTGAAGAGGGCGCCGCCGCGCGGCCCCTGCGCCATAAGGCCGCCCGTTCCGAGGAGCACCGCGAAGAACGCCCAGCTTTCGGGCACATTGGTCGCGAACCACTGCGACCACACATAGCCTCGGTAGGTGCGCGAGAGATCAACGGCTTCGGCGATCCGTCGACTCAGTGCACCGTTGACCTCGATCGACGAGGCCAGCGGCAGTAGATCCATTGCCGTGGGGTAATAGAGCACCGTACCGGCGGCCGACAGGATCAACAGACCCAGTCCGATCACAAAGCGCCAGCGGGTCTCGAGCCACGATTTGTACCAGAGCATGTCAGTTCTCCTCCGAAACGGTCTCGAGAAAGATCTCCTTCAACGTGACGGGGCCGATGTCCACGGACAGCGGGTTGAGGCCACGCGCCTCTTGCACGACCGCCTCGGATCCGGCGCTCGAGAGCACGGATAACACGCGGCCCTTCCTCGAGATGCGCTCGACGCCCGGCGCGCGGAAGCCTGCGTCAGGCGCATCACCGTCGAACACGAGCTGGATGCGCCGGTACTTGTCGCGCAGATCGTCCACCGCGCCGGAGACCACCGTGCGCCCCCGATGGATGATCGCGATGTGGTCGGCGATCTGCTCGATCTCCGAAATCTGATGCGAGGAGAAGAAGATGGTGATCTCCGCCGCCCGCGACGTGCGCGACGAGCGCCTGCAGCACATCCTCGGCCGCGGCAGGGTCGAGGCCTGACGTCGGCTCGTCGAGGATGAGCAGGTCCGCACCGCGGCAGAGGGCGAGGAGCAGCGCCAGCTTGGTGCGCATGCCGCGCGACAGCGCCTTCACGCTCCGCTCGGCAGGCAGCTCGAACACGCGGAGGTAGCGCTTCTCGAGATCGGCGCTCCACCGCGGATAGAACGCCGCTGTGAAGCGGACGTCTCGGCCACGGTCATGAAGTCGTAAAGGTCTTTTTCCTCGCTGACAAATGCCGTGCGGCGCCGGATCGCCACGCTCGCTTCCGGGGAATCGGCCGCGCAGGCCGAACACGCGGGCCTGGCCGGCTGACGGCCGGGTCATGCCCAGGAGCACCTTGATCGCCGTGGTCTTTCCGGCGCCGTTCCTGCCGAGAAAGCCGCAGATCGAACCGGCTGGCACGCTGAGCGTCAGGCCGCGGAGAGCCTCGAGGTTGTCGTATCGCTTCTCCAGGCCGGTTGTCTCGATGCGAACGCTTCAGCCACGATGTCCTCCACCTTTTTTCCTGGCGGCCGCCCCGCCAGCTCGGCTTCGAACAGCCGGCGGATCTCCTCGTCGGTGACGCCGCTGTCCCGCAGCCGCGCGACTGCTGCTGGCACGATGCCCTGTCCGGCGCGCAAACGGTCGGTCAGCTGTTTCGCGCCGCGCATTGGGGGAAACGAATGCGCCCGCGCCGTGCCGCAGCTCGATCACGCCCTCGTGCTCGAGCTCCCGGTAGGCCTTGGCCACGGTGTTCGGGTTGATGACGAGTTCCTCGGCCAGCGGCCGGATGCCGGGAAGCTGCTCGCCGGGTCGCAGTGCGCCGGTCTCGATGCTGTGCTTCACCTGCTCCATGAGCTGGAGGTAGATGGGCACGCCGGACGAAGGATTGGGGCGGAGAAGCATGGCAACTGTACTACTGAACTAGCACAGTATGACTGTCGAGGAGCGCCCTGTCAAGCCCTGGAAAGGGCCAGATTTTGGCCGTTTTCAGCGATTCGGCCGCGAATGCCTGCGGGACGGCCTCCCGCCGTCAGCCGAAGAACATCGTTCGCACGCCCTGGCGGAACGCTTCGGAGCCCGCGGCGAGCCGCTGCGCGTACATCGCCTTCGCGTCTTCGCCGGCCACGTAGCGGACCTGATCCTTGCCGTCGGTGGCCGCCTCGTAGACGACCTCGGCGATCTGCGTGCCCGTCGAGTGATGCGCGCGCCGCTCAGGGTTGCGGAAGATCGCGTAGACCTTCTGCAAGAGCGCCTCGTATGCGGGATGCGCAGCCAGCACGAGCGAACGCCCCGCGAAGTCGGTGGAGATGCCGCCGGGCGCGACCGTTTTCATGTGGATGCCGAACGGGCCGAGCTCGAACGACATGCTTTCGGTCCACCCCTCGAGGCCCCATTTCGTGGCGTGGTACACGGAATTGAATGGCAAGGCGACCAGGCCGCCGATGGACGTCGTGGTGATCACCGTGCCCGATCCCCTTTCGCGGAAGTGGGGCAGGAACGCCTGCGTCGTCCGGATCACACCGAGAAGGTTCGTGTCGATCTCGCGTGTGAGTTGATCGTCCGAAATGCCTTCGAGCGGGCCGGCCAGGCCGTAGCCGGCGTTGTTGAAGAGCACATCCACCCCGCCGAGAGCGATCGCCTGTGCGGCCGCCTCGGCGATCTGCGCCCGATCGGTCACATCCAGCCGCAGCACAGTGACACCAGGTACCTTCGCGAGCTCGTCGTCGTGGTGCGGCGTCCGCATGGTGGCGATGACCTTCCACCCCCGGCTGGCGAAGAGGATCGCCGTGTCGCGCCCGAGGCCCGTGGAACTGCCGGTGATGAAGATGGTGCCTTCAGCCATGGATGGTCCTTTGGTGAACAGCGTAAGCGTGCTGTCTCCTCTGCTCGTGGGCCCACCCCCACTCGCGCGGCTCGACTCGCACGGCTCGACTCGCACGCTCGACCTTCGGCAAGCTCAGGTCGACCCTGAGCATCGTCGAAGGGCCGCTCGCCGCAGTCGCAGGCGCTTATTCAATCGCATTTTCGGACGGTTGACATGTGACTAAAAGGTCACATATACTCCGCTGCGTGACGGACGACGACCGTGTATTCAAGGCGCTCGCCGACCCCACACGCCGGTATCTGCTCGATCGGCTGTTTGTCCGGGACGGACGAACGCTCACCGAGCTCGAGTCGGAGCTGGCGATGACGCGGTTCGGCGTCATGAAGCACCTGCGCGTGCTCGAGGACGCCGGGCTCGTCGTTTCCCGGCGAGCCGGTCGCGAGAAACAGCACTTTCTCAACCCGGTCCCGATCCGCCTCATTCACGACAGGTGGATCGACAAATACAGGGAGCGCCATGTATCGGCGCTGGCAAACCTCAAGGCCAAGCTGGAGAAGAACGCATGACTACAAACACAACCGAGGGCACGCACGTCTACCGCGTCTACATCAAGGCCACTCCCGAGGCCATCTGGACGGCGATCACCGACCCGCAGTGGAACGGCAAGTACGGCTACGGAGCGCCGTGCGAGTACAAGCTCAAGCCCCACGGAAAATATCGTGTCGCCGCCACCGACGCGATGAAGCAGGTACGGTGCGTCTCGACGTCCTCATCGACGGCGAAGTCATCGAATCGGATCCTCCGAAGAAGCTCGTGCAGACATGGCGGGCGCTGTGGGATCCCGAAGTCATGGCTGAGGGCTTCAGGCGCGTCACGTGGGAGATTGAGCCGGGAAAAGGCGGCGTGACGACGCTGACGTTGACGCACGAGCTGCAGGATGCGCCGAGGACTGCCGCCCAGGTATCGGGTCAGATCAAGGAAGCCGGCGGAGGCTGGAGCTTCATCCTGAGCGATCTGAAGACCTTGCTCGAGACCGGGAAATCGTTCCAGGGTTGGTGCGCCGCATAAAGTCCTTGGTGCTTCGGCCTTCGTCCTTAGGCGGGCCTTGGTCCTTGGCGCTTGGTGGGTGCTGACGATGTACTCGAGGCAGGAACTGGCGGACGGGTTTCGTGCGCTCGGCGTGGCGGCCGGCGACACGGTCATGATGCACGCGTCGGTCCGCGCGGTCGGGCAGATCGCGGGCGGACCGACCAGATCCACCTCGCGCTCAAGGATGCGCTCACCTCCGAGGGCACGCTGATGATGTACGCCAGCTGCCCCGAGCACTACGACGAGATCGGGCGCGGGAACCTCAACTCCGATCAGGAACGCGAGCTGCTCGAGAAGCTCCCGGCCTTCGATCCCCGCACAGCCCGATCGCAGCGCGAAAACGGCGCGCTCGTCGAACTGTTCCGAACCTATCCCGGTTCGGCCGTCAATGCCACGTGGCCCGCTTCGTGGTCTGGGGCAGACACGGCGGGCCACCTGATTTCCGTGCAGCCGTGGGACTACGCATTCGGCCACGGGAGCGCGCTCGACCGGTTCGTGCAGCTCGATGGCAGGATTCTGCTGCTCGGCTGCGATCACGACACCGTCACCTTCCTGCACTACGCCGAGCATGTCGCCGACTTTCCGGGGAAGCGGGTCTCCAGGTTCAAAGTGCCTGTGATGGAACACGGCATCCGTGTGTGGAAGGGCATGGAAGAGTTCGACACCGCCGACGCCGGTGCTCACCCGCACTGGCCGTCCCGCTTCTTCGCGCGGGTGGTGGATACCTATCTGGGCCGGACAGGCAACCCGGGCGGACGAGTCGGCAGCGCGGAGTGTTTTCTGATCGACGCTCGAGGCCTCCTCGAGTTCGGCACAGGGGTCATGACGGCCGTCGCTGCCGATCCCGGAGCCGCGGATCGCCTCCTCATCCAGTGCCGTGAGGCTTGATCCAGCTGGTCTACGACGTAACCTTTCGGAGAGGAGGCACTCCATTGGTACATGTCACGCCTCCATCTGATCACACTGTCCATTGCAGCGCTCTTCACAGCGGTCGCGTCGCCTTTTGGTGCGCGGTCCACTGCCGCGGTGGCGGGCCTGGCTTCGGTCGAGCCGGTTACCGCACATGCCCTCCAGCCGTCGCCAGCCGTCGTTGACGACGTTGAGTTGGATTCCGATCGCCGCAGGTCGGAAGTCAGGGAAGGGCGGCGAATCTTCCGCCACGACACGTTTGGTGACGAACAGTTGTGGACCGGCGTGCTGCGCATGCACGAGGTCATCGCGACCGTGTCACCGTCTACCGCGCTCTCTGTCGGCCTCAAGGTCGATGTCGAAGCCCTGCCACGAGCGATCATCGCGGCGCTCCGCGCCGGCCAGATCGACCTGAACGATCCCGCTGTGACCGTCGAACTTCTACGGCTGAACGCGGTTGTGGGCGTTCGCGGATCGGTCAACGACTCCGGTCAGCTCACGAGCGTCGGCATCACCTGCGCCCTTTGCCACTCGTCAGTGGACAACTCGCTGACAGCCGGTATTGGCCGCCGGCTGGATGGGTGGGCCAACACGGATCTGAACGTCGGTGCGATCGTCGCGCTCTCGCCCGCGCTGGACGCAGCCACCAAGGCGGAGTTCAATGCCTGGGGCCCTGGCAAGTACGACCCTCGGCACCATGCGTTCGACGGCACCGCAATCGTCCCGCTCAACAGTCCGTCGCTGCCCATCGTGATCCCTCCGATTTACGGCTTGAAGGGCGTCGGCTTCGAGACCTTCACCGGTGACGGCCCCATCTCGTACTGGAACAGCTACGTCGGTGTCGGACAAATGGGCGGAAAGGGCACGTTCATCGATCCGCGCATCGGCCTGCGCATCGTTCAGAAGCCGGACCTTGTCACGCCAAAGCTCCTGGCACTGCTGGCGTATCAGCTGAGCCTGGACGTGCCTGAGCCGCCGCGCGGAAGCTTCACCCAGGACCGGGCGCGACGCGGGAAAGCGCTGTTCGACGGCAGAGCCGGATGCGCGAGCTGCCATGAAGCGCCGAACTTTACCGACGTGAGAAGCGGTGACAGGCAAACGGTACCCTTCCTGCACGACCCCGCCGAAGTAGGTCAGGACCCGGCTTACGCCGATCGCTCGGCCACGGGCAGGTACCGGACGACGCCCCTTCGTGCACTGTGGCAGCATCCGCCATACTTCCACGATGGCAGCGCGGCTGATCTGCTCGGCGTCGTCAACCACTACGACAATTTGTTCGATGACCTGAATCTCACGGCCGAGGAGAAGGCCGACCTCGTGGAGTACCTCAAGTCGATCTGAAGGGCCATGTTGATGACGACGAACATGCACGTTGTAAGCGGGGCCGTGCTGGACGGATGGTCGGTGCTGCCCGACGAGCAGGTGGTGATTCGCGTGCTCGATGGACAGACGGCGCTGTTCGAGGTGCTGATGCGGCGCCACAACGAGCGCCTCTACCGGGCCGCACGCGCCATCCTTCGGGACGAGAGCGAGGCCGAGGATGTGATGCAGCAGGCCTACGTGAATGCCTACACGCATCTGCGGCAGTTCGACGGCCGATCGAGCTTTCTCACGTGGCTCACCCGAATCGCCGTCCACGAGGCACTTGCGCGCGCCCGCCGCCGCGGACGTTACACCTCGATGGACCCTGACGAGCAGGCGAGTGCGTTTCCCGCGATGGTGGAATCCTCGCCCGACCCCGAGCGGCAGGCGTTCTCGGGCGAGCTGGGCGCGCTGCTGGAGTCGGCAATAGACCGGTTGCCGGACGGCGCCCGGGAGGTGTTCGTTCTGAGAGAGGTCGAAGGCATGACCACGACGGAGGTGGCCGATGCCCTGGCTGTCAGTGAGACCGTGGTCAAGACGCGCCTGTCGCGTGCCCGTGCGGCGCTCCGCCGTGACCTCTGCGCCCGCGGTGCCAGGTTTTCGTCGAATACGTTCAGGTTTCTCCGCCCGAGGTGCGATCGCATCGTGGCCGCCGTGCTCGCGCGCATCGCCTAGACGAACGGGCTGCTCCCCGGGGCCGGGCGCGTTACGCTGTGGGCATGGCGACGGCTCCCTTTGTGATCCAGCCCCCAATCGAACCCATGCTGGCGAAGCTTGCCACGGGGCTCCCCGCCGGAGATTTCCTCTTCGAGCCCAAGTGGGACGGCTTTCGCGCGATTGTGTTTCGCGGCGGCGGCGAGGTGTTCATTCAGAGCCGGGATCTGCGGCCGCTCGATCGGTATTTCCCCGAGTTGAGCGCCGCGCTGTCTGCGGGCGTACCCGATGGCGCCGTGCTGGACGGCGAGATCGTGATTGCCACGCCACAGGGCCTCAATTTCGATCTGCTCCAGATGCGGCTTCACCCGGCCGCGTCGCGTGTCAAGCGCCTCGCCGAAGAGACGCCGGCGGCCTTTGTGGCGTTCGACGCAATCGCGGCCGATGGCGAAGATCTGCGTGAGGTCCCGCAGCGCGAGCGGCGCGCCCGGCTCGAGCGGCTGCTCGCAGGCGCTGCTCCGCCGATTCACCTGACGCCGATGACCCGCGACCGCGCCCAGGCCGCCGAATGGTTGTCCGAGTTCGAGGGCGCCGGCCTGGACGGTGTGATCGCCAAACCCGACGATGGACTGTATCAGGCGGGGAAGCGGGCAATGATCAAGGTGAAGCACGTGCGCACGGCGGACTGTGTCGTGGCGGGCTTTCGATGGCACAAAGCCGGGCCAGGCGATCTTGTCGGATCGCTGCTCCTGGGGCTGTACGACCAGGACCGGCAGCGGCTTCATCACGTCGGCGTGACCTCGTCGTTCACGATGGCGGCGCGGCGTGAGCTGGCGCGCGAGCTGATGCCGCTGCGCGAACGGGCGCTCGATGGTCATCCGTGGCGTGAATGGGCCGAGGGCGTGGCGGAGCACCTGTCGCAGGGGCCGGCCACGAGGATGCCGGGCGGCCAGAGCCGCTGGAGCGCGGGCAAGGACCTCTCGTGGGAACCTGTGCGTGCCGAGCGTGTCTGCGAGGTGAAGTACGACCACATGCAGGGCCCGCGGTTCCGGCATGCCGCCGTGTTCCAGCGCTGGCGCCCGGACAAGCGGCCCCTGGACTGCGGGTACGATCAGCTCGAGGTCACCGCCCCTTACGAGCTCGAGAAGGTCTTCGGGGCGGCAGGCCGGGGTCGATAACACCGCTCCACTCCGCGGCCATGTCCTCGTTGGGATCGAGCGGCTCCTGTGCGGGCCGCTGTGCCGCCGGTATGTGGCGGAGGTTCACGCGTACCCGGGTCCAGGTGCGATACCGGCCGCGCAGCGCATCGACCAGGACATCCGCAGGCTCCAGATGCGCGCTCGCTTCGGGATGCCGTGCCTTCCAGCGCTCGAAGCCGGCGAGGGCGTCGTCTTTCTCGCGGGCCCGGCCGATCTCAATGAGCGGCTGCGTCGAGGTTCGACGCCTCGAAGGTGCCACCCGCGGCGCCTCGCCGGGCTGCTTCCGGTAGTGAGGAGGCCACGGCGCGTCACCCAGACCTTCAGCCTCCTGACGCGCCGAGAGCTCGAGCAACGTGTCCAGCGACGCGGCGGCTGCATCGATACCGGCGTGGCGGTCGCCGATCGCGGCAAAGCGAGCCGGCATCGTAGCGAGGGTGAAATCCTCGGGCTGGCACGCGTCAACCTCGTCCCACGCGAGAGGCGCCGATACCCGCGCATCAGCTGTCGGCCGGACCGAGTACGCCGAAGCCACGGTGCGGTCCTTCGCGTTCTGGTTGTAGTCGAGAAACACGCCGTGGCGTTCTTCCTTCCACCACTTGCTCGTGGCGAGACCTGGCGCACGGCGCTCGACTTCGCGTGCCAGCGCCAGGGCCGCGCGCCGGCACTGGTCGAAGGTCCATCGCCGTTCGATCCGCACGCACACGTGCATGCCCCGCGAACCTGATGTCTTCGGCCAGCCCGTGAGGCCAAGATCCGCAAGCGTTGCGCGCACCAGCTTCGCGACCTCGCGGATCTGTGGCCATCCAACGCCCGGCACCGGATCGAGATCCACACGCAGCTCGTCCGGATGGTCGAGGTCGTCGGCACGAACGGTGTGCGGGTGCAGTTCGAGGCACGCGAGGTTGGCCATCCACACGAGGGTGGCGGCATCACGAGGCACCACTTCCTCTGCCTCTCGCCCCGACGGAAACTGGAGCGCGACGACTTCGACCCATGGCGGACGCGACTCCGGCGCGCGCTTCTGGTAGAAGTACTCGCCGCCGACGCCGTTGGGGTAGCGCACGAGCACGTTCGGTCGATGACCGGCGCCGCCGAGCGCGCCCTCCGCTACCGCGAGGTAGTACTGCGCCAGGTCCAGCTTTGTGTGGCCTGCCTGCGGGAAGAGCACCTTGCGAGGGTTCGAGATCGGGATCTCCCGCCCGGCCACGTGCAGGAGCTCCTGTTCGCCTCTCACGGGCATTCGCCCACTATGCCAGAGATTCTCCGCGCCCGGGCACTCCCGGCACTTGACGGAACCGCCGCCCTGCTTTTACCGTATATGTCGAAGGTTGAGGCAACATGACATCTGCCCGTTTTCCGATCCCCCAGGGCACGCTCGACATGCTGATCCTGCAGGTGCTGTCGCTCGAGCCCGCGCACGGCTACGCGATTGCCCGGCGGCTCCAGCAGATCTCCCAGCAGACCGTGCAGGTCAATCAGGGTTCGCTCTACCCGGCACTGCATCGCCTCGAGCAGAAGCGCTGGCTGCAGGCGGAATGGCGTCCCTCGGACACTGGCCGGGAAGCCAAGTTCTACTCGCTCACGCGAGCGGGCCAGAAGCGGCTGGCGGTCGAGCGGGCCAGCTGGAACCGGCTGACCGCTGCCGTCGGGTTGATCTTCAACGAAGGGAAGTGAGCCGTGGCGAAGCTTGGCAACCTGTGGCCCTGGAAGCGCCGGCGCATGGAGCGCGATCTCGACCGCGAGCTGCGATACGACATCGACCGCCGCGTGGACGACCACATCCGCAGCGGGCTGTCTGAGGCCGAAGCGCGTCGGCGCGTGACGATTGAGTTCGGTGGACGCGCCCAGGTCCAGGAAGACGTGCGGGATACGTGGGTGTGGCGCTGGCTGGATGCCCTGATCTGCGACGTCCGCTACTCGATTCGCAGCCTCACGAAGAGCTGGGGTTTCACACTCGGTGCCGGGGCCGTGCTCGCGATTGGCATCGGCGCCAACACCGCGATCTTCTCGGTCGTCAACACGGTCCTCCTGCGACCGCTCCCGTATGCCGACGCCGATCGAATTGTCCTCCTCGAAACGATCTGGTCCAACACCGGGCGTACCAGCGCCGAAGTGTCCGGCCCTGATTTTCTCGACTGGCAGGCGCAGAACACCGTGTTCCAGGCGATGGGGTACTCGGCTGGCGAAGACGACATGGCGACCGTCGTCGGCGATCGGGCCGAGTTCGCCAACGTTCAATATGTGTCGCCGGATTTCTTTGACGTGTTCGGCCAGCCGCCTTCGGCCGGGTCCCTGCTGACCGGGCGCGACGCGGTCGCCGCCGGCCAGTCGCCTTCTGCCGCGGTCGTGAGCGCTCGCTGGGCACAAGCGCATTTTGGTTCCTCGGAAGCCGCGGTTCGAAAATCGATCAGGGTCTACGGCAACACCCTGGAGATCGTGGGCGTGGCGGCGGCCGGGTTCGTCTACCCCGGCGCCACCGATATCTGGGCGCCCAGCGCCCCGACGAATACGACGGCGCGCAGCAGCCAGAACTACCACGTCGTCGCCAAGCTCTCGCCCGGCGTGCCCCTCGAGCGGGCGGACGCCGAGATGCGGACCATCGGCGAGCGGCTCGCGGCCCAGTATCCGGAGAATCGATTCAAGGCGGTGTCGCTCGTGCCTCTTCGCGCGCGGCTCACCGGCGGCGTTCAGGCCACGCTGTGGGTCCTGATGGGTGCGGTCGGCCTGGTCCTGCTGATTGCCTGCGCCAACGTGGCGAACCTGATGGTTGCCCGGTCGGCAAGCCGGGCCCGCGAGATTGCTCTCCGCGCGGCGCTTGGCGCCGGTCGCGCACGAGTCGTGCAGCAGCTGCTGACCGAGAGCTTCCTCCTGGCAGCGCTGGCAGCCGGGGCGGGTCTCCTGCTCGCGTCGGCGCTGATGGAGACACTGGTGGCCATCTCACCCGGCGACCTGCCACGCCTGAACGAGGTCGGGATCGACGGCGCCCTGCTCCTGTTCGTCCTCGCGCTCTCGGTCGTGTCCACGCTGGCCTTCGGCTTGTTGCCGGCGCTGAACGCGTCACGCCTGGACCTGTCGGACACCCTGAAGCAGGGAGGCTCCAGAGCATCAGGCGGGGGCGCCCGCCTTCGCACCGTGCTGGTCGTGGCGGAGGTGGCCCTTTCGGTGGTGCTGCTTGCCGGCGCGGCGCTGCTGCTCCGGTCGTTCCAGGTGCTCAACCAGGTCGACCTCGGATTCGCGACAAGTCGCGTGCTGGTCGCCTACACACAGTACGTGGTCGAAGACGCCGCCGGCGCCCGGCGAAGGACCGCGTTCTACAACGAACTCCTCGATCGCGTGCGGGCGGTGCCCGGTGTCCAGGCGGCATCGGGGGTCGCGCTCCTTCCACTCGGCAAGGAGCCGAGGCCGCCGCTCGACTACTTCGTGGAAGGGAGGCCGGAGGGCCGGCCGGGAGAACGGCCGAAGGCCGAATTCCAGGCGGTGACGCCCGGCTACTTCAGCACACTGGAAATTCCGGTGCTGCAAGGCCGCGACTTCGATGTTTCCGATGTGGTAGGACGTCCATTGGTGGTCATCATCAACGACACGCTGGCGCGGGCGGCCTTCCCCGGCCAGTCCCCGCTCGGACAGCGCATCGCCTTCCAGCCCCGCGGACCATTCCTCGACATCGTCGGCGTCGTAGCCGACACGCGATGGCACGATCCAGGCCGGCCACCCACCGCCGATTTCTTCGTCGCCTCTGCGCAGGGCGCGGGCGGGTCGCTGTCGATCCTGGCGCGAACCTCGCTGGACGAGCGATCCCTCGCGAGCACGCTGCGAGCGCTTCTCCAGGAGAGCGATCCCACCGTCCCGATCCGCTTTGAAACGATGGAGGAATTGTTCGCCGAATCGCTCGCGTATCCGCGGTTCCGCACCCAGCTGATCGGCGCTTTCGGCGGCATGGCCGCACTCCTCGCCGCGGTTGGGGTTTTCAGCGTGCTGGCGTTTCTGGTCGGACAACGCACGAGGGAGCTGGCAGTGCGACGCGCGGTGGGCGCCGGAGCCGGTGACGTGATCCGCCTCGTCTTCGGCCAGGGGCTGCGGCTGGTGGGCATCGGGCTTGCCCTCGGCCTCGCCGGGGCGCTGGCGATGGCGCGCCTCCTCGAGGGTCTGCTCTACGAGATTGGGCCGTGGGACGCCGGCAGTTATCTGGGCGCCGTGTTCGTGCTCGGGACGGCCGCCACAATCGCCACACTTCTTCCGGCCCTGCGAGCGGCAACAATCAACCCGCTCATCGCCCTCAGGCAGGAGTAGCCGCTGGCTTGGTGCCTGCCAACGACGTTCGCCACGACGAGTACTACCGGGCGCGGCGAATGCGAACGAGGTTGCCCGCGGTGCGGATAATCACGGAGTGGTCCGCAACGGCCGGCGTGGCGAGCGTCCGCTCGTCAAGCGAGTTCTTGCCCAGCACCTTGAACTCGGGCCCGGCGGCGATGACAAACGTGTCGCCGTCCTCGCTGACTGCGAAGATCTTGCCGTTGTAGGCCCACGGCGAAGCCGAGAATCCGCTGGCCTCGGCGGAAATCCGCTGCCGTCCGTAAATCTCCTTGCCGGTCCTCGCGTCGTTCGCCGTCAGAAATCCCCGGTCGTGAAGCGTGTAGTAGATATCGCCGTGCACGAGCGACGAAGGGTTGTAGGAACCCAGCGTGGCATTCGACCAGGCGATGAACGCGTTGCTGGTCTCCTCACCCTTGAGCGAGATGTCACCAGAGGCGCCGGGCCGAATCGCGTATACAGGGCGCAGCGCGTCGGCGGGGTAGCCGGAATTGATGAACAGCAGGCCGTGCGCGGCAAACGGCGTGGGGATGTCGATGGTGGACATGCCCGTCAGCTCCCACAGGACATTGCCGTCGAGATCATAGGACCGCGTCCGCGTCGAGCCAGGCACCACGAGCTCGGTGCGGCGCTCGTTCTTCCACACGAACGGCGTGACCCAGTTCGTTCCCTTGTCGCGCTCACGGGTCCATAGCTCCTGCCCTGTGCGCTTGTCGTAGGCCGCGATGAAGGCCCGCGTCTCGTTGTCGTTCACGATAAAGAGACGATCGTCGTGCAGTGCGGGTGAGGCCGCTGATCCCCAGCCGCTCCTGAACGTGAACGGTCCCATGGCCTTCGACCACACAGGCCGCCCGGCCATGTCGTACACGAACACTCCGAGGTTCGCGAAGTACGCATAAACCCGTTCGCCATCGGTGACCGCGGTCTCCGAGGCGTACGTGTTCTTCATGTGAGTTCCATCGGCGGGCAGCGACGTTGCGACGTCCTTCTGCCAGCGGATGCGCCCGGTCCCAAGCTCGACGTCGTAGAGCACCCAGCGGTACGGCGCCGCCGGTTTCACGACATCGCCGCCGCGTAATGGCCCGGCCTTGATTGGCTCGGGCGCGCCGGTGTTCACCGCGGCTGTCACGAAGACGTGGTCGCCCCAGACGACGGGCGAACCCCACCCGACGCCTGGAATCGCGGTCTTCCAGGCAATGTTCTCAGTTGCGCTCCAGGCGTCCGGGAGAGCCGGGTTGTCTGGCACCACCCCGGCGTTCCCACCGCGGAACTGTGGCCAGTTTTCTTGCGCCGACACCCCCGCCGACGACAGCGTCAAAAGGACGACAGTAACGAGCGACCGGATGCTCAACCTAGCCTCCATGACCCGCACGGTTGTAGAAAGCGCCGCACGCCAGCATTGTCAACCAGTGCGGCCTACACGTTCAACCTCACGCCTCGAAAAATGCTCTGCTCCCTCACAGTGTTCGAGCTCCCGTCGAAAGGCCGGCGAGCTGCGGACGCGTTTGAACGCCTCGTCCTGCTTGAGTGTCCATGACGAGGTGAAGCCCTCGCTGCGCGCGCGCTTGATGAGTTGAACCGAATCCGTTTCGGTTCCCAGGATCGCGAAGTGCCTTGCGAGGTAGAACGCTACCTCCGGTTCGCGCGAGAATGCGCAGTTTCGCATGATGCCGAGCGCAGCGTCTCCTCGGCCCTCGAGGATAGCCAGCAGCGAGCTCAACAGGCCACTCATCAGCGGTGACAGCGGTTGTGCCAGCCGCTGGCCCAGCAACTCCGCTGCTCGTCGCGTATCACCCAGCGCCGCCCACGCCGCCGCGTCCAGGTAGTAGCGCGTTCCGCCGCCGTACGTGTCGAGCGTAGCCTCGTACTCGCACCGGAGGAAGTGTGTGTGCGGCACGCTCGTCACGATGGTGGGGTCCAGCGCGGTGGCCCGCACATGAGCGGCCACCGATTCGTCGAGCAAGCCGCAGAACCGAAACGCCTGAACGAGCCCGGCGAAGGTCTCTGGGTCGTCGCCCCGTGCTCGCACGCGATCGACAAGGCGGACCGCCGCCAAACGTGATTCGCCGATGTCGATCTGCAACTGGGTGTAGAACTGGTGCGCGCACGCCAGATGCGGGTCGATGGCCAGAGCGCGCCTGAGCGCCGCCGTGGCGAGCTCGAGGTCGATCGACGGGCCGGCCTTGAACTTGTCCAGGAATCGGTATGTCCGGCCGAGCCACGCCCACGCGGCGGCAAACTGCGGATCCTCGGCGACGCACAGCGCGAGCAGGTCACGGGCCTGCACCATCGACTCGAGGGAACGGTGTGTGACGAGCTCCTTCGCCTGCAGAAACCTTGCGTAGGTTCCTTCATGTACTCCGGGTTCTCCAAGGACCGGCAGCACGAAGCGATACCCGAACTTTGAAACGGTCTGAATCGCATCGTGCCCAAGCACCTTCCGGAGGCTGACGATCACGTTCGTCAGATTGGCCTCCATAACGTGCGTGTCAGGCCACAGATGCTCCATCAGCTCCTCACGCTGGACCAGCCGTCCCGCGTCGCGGACAAGCATCAAAAGTGCGTCAAAGACCTTCGGCTGGAGGGAGACCGGCTTGTGCGATCGCTGGAGCTGCCGCTCCGATGGAAACAGGTCGAAGGCGCCGAATCGATAGGCGCCGTCCGACGGCCTTTGATTTTCCTTTGGTTTTTTCTGCATGGCCGCTGGGACTTCCGCAGACGGGCGAGTCTAGCATGCCTCTGCTGGCGCTCACGCCAGCAGAGGAGGCGCCATGACAACAACCACCGCCGAGAACAAGCAGCTAGTCGGACGTTACCTGCAAGCCCTGAGCGGCCAGGCCAAGACGCGGGAACTCGTTGCGCGCTTTGTCGACGACGCGGCCCTCGCGGAGCACATCCACCACATCGAAGCGGCGTTCCCAGCATACGAGATCATCGTCGACGAGATGATCGCCGAGCGCGACATTGTCGCGCTTCGAGCTACCTTCCAGGGAACCCAGCGCGGATCGTTCAATGGGGTTCCAGCTACGGGGCGCGCGGTATCGGCGGGACTGATGATCTTCTACCGTGTTGCTGGCAACCGGATCGTGGAGCACTGGATGCAATTCGATGGTGCATCGCTGATGAGTCAGCTGCAAGCGACGGCGCCGGTGTGATCTGTCGGCGAGCAGCCGGCCTCTATGAGGCGGGCAGCCACGGCCGTCGTAGGACCGGACAGGTAGATCAGAGAGCGGGTGGTGTTATCGATCGTCGGCGGCCTTGCGCTCGTAGAGCTGCAGGCGGAGCCATCCCCGGCGCGTCGCGCGCACGATCGCGTGATCCGGCTTCGAGGTCACATCGATGAAGTGCTCGCGAAGCACGTACTCGGCGGCGAAACGCGACGACTGCCCGAGCTCGATGTCGCTCAGGAGGAAAGGCTCATCAGGATTGGTCCCCTCCGCGGGGCCAAGAATGATGACGTCCGGCTGGCGTTCCAGCACGTAGTTGCCGTCGCCCTTCGCGTGGCCGGGCCAGCGCTGTGCGTAGAGCTCCAGGCGATCGATTTGCCGGTGCGCGATGTGCGAGTCGTTCAGCCCGAGCATGTCGATGAACCTGAGATCGGGCGCGAAGTAAGGAGTGGACCCTGCCGTGTGCAGAGCCACGAGCGTGCCGGGTTGATAGTTCGCCCGCAGGTGCTCGCCGACGATGGTGCCGATGTACGCGGCAGGGTCCGGAACCTCGGCGCGGTAGTAACGCGCGGCGGGCACAACGACGAGAAGCAGCGCTCCGGCCAGCGAGGCTGCCGCGGCACGCAGTTCGGCTCTGTCCGCGCGCGAGGTGAATCCCGCCAGCCCCTCGGCGCAGAGCATGGCGAGCGGCGCGACGAGAGGGAGGAGCAAGCGGTGCGCCGCCATGTGGTCGCCGCCCGCCATCACGACGACCGCGCAGTATCCAACGGCTGACACCGCCAGGAAGCCGACCGGCCACCACCGCTCCCGGCGGACCAGCGCGAACAGCGTGAGCAGAAGCGCCACGAACGGGAGGTACGGTCGAGCGGTAGCGAACTCCGCCGCGTACGCGAGGCCTGTGTCCAGGAGGTGCGCCGTGGGCAAGCCAGTGGCTTTCGCATAGACGGTGTTGGGCAGCCACTCGCCGTAGTAGAAGAGCCGGAAGGCGGTAAGCGCCGCCGGCACCCCGAGGGCGAGCAGCGCGAATCGCACATAATCGCGCGCGCCCATCCACCCCCGGCGCGCGCAGGCTGCGAACACGAACAGCGCCCCGGCCAGGCCGAAAAAGCCGCCGTCCGGCCGCACGAGCGTCAGGATGCCCAACGTCAGCGCGGCTGCCGCCTGGCGGCTGCGTCGCTCCGGTTGCTCGAGCAGCATCGTCGTCGCCAGAAGCGCGACCGCGACGAGCCCGGCAAATAGCGGCCCTTCGAGCCGTCCGTGGATCCACACGTACAACGGCGGGTACGACACGACGATAAGCGTCGGCACGAGAACGACCGGGGCCCGCGCCATGCCTCGGCTGATCCGGAACCCGTAGCAGAAGACCGCCCCGACGAGAAGGACGAACCCCGCAAGGTTCAGCAGCAGGGCGCCGTCGACCAGATCCAGCCCGAGACGATGCAGCCATGCAATCAGCACAACGGCGAGAAGGCTGGTGTACCCCTCGACGCGCTCGCCCGCGTTCCAGACGGCGCCCGCCCCGTCAGCGAGATGACGCGCATAACGGAGCGTTATGTAGGCATCGTCAACGACGAAAGACTGGTGGGCCTTGTACGCGGCTCGCCCGTTCTGCCAGGCGAATAGCGCCGCCACGACACAGGCCAGGATCACGAACGTTCGAGCTGGTATACGGATTTTCACACTGCCGGCCCGCGGTGCTTCATGGGGCGGCGACGGGAGTCGAGGGCACCATCCGTCCCGTCCGTCGCGCGAGATTCCTCACAGACGGGTTATCGGCCCGCCGTCCAGGAACTTGCGGGGTCAGGAACGGGCGACGGCGAGGGTCTTGGGGGCGCCCTGAGGGTCGTACATCTTCTCGGGAATGAACAGCGCAGGGATGATGCCGGTGAGGCAATAGGCTGCGCCCATCACGAGGAAGCCCACCCCGATCGAGTATTCACTGGCGATGAGGCCGATTAACGCGGGCGCAACCGCCGCGCCGACGCGCCCGAGGTTGTACGCGCCCCCGACAGCGGTCCCTCGAACGCTCGTGTCGAAGCTCTCGGTCATGTAGGTGGCGTTCACACCGTAGGGCACGCCATAAAGGAACCCGAAAACGGTGAGCAGCACGATGATGTTCTCCGGGGTCTGGAAGAGAACGATCACAGGCAGGAACACGGCAGTACTGAGGCCGCCGAAGACGTACATCCAACGGCGGCCGACGATGTCGGCAAGGTACCCGGCGACGATCTTGCCGAAGATCATCGCCACGTACGTCCCGACCAGGTAACCCGTCATCTTGGTGAAGTCGAACTTGAGCTCGCTGACGACATAGGTCGGCAGCCAGTTGTTGACGCCGTAGTACCCGAACTGAAGGAAACAGGATGTCAGCGTCCAGAGGACGAATATCCTGCGCTGCTGCGGGCTCGCGAAGACGGCTTTCCACTGGCTCTGGCGCTTCTCGGTGTTTCTTTTGCTGACTGCACTCTTCCAGCCGGGAGGCTCGGGCACCGTTCTGCGGATGAAGAGCGCCAGCAGCACGGGCACCATCGCCGTGGCAAAGAGCGGACGCCAGCCGTAGACCGGGATGATGGCGCCCGCAAGCAACGTGGCGACGACGTACCCTACTGACCAGCCCGCTTGAAGCGTGCCCAGGACCGTCGTGCGCCGCTCGGTGGGAACGTATTCGGCCATCAGCGTGTTGCACACCACGTACTCGGCTCCCAGGCCGAGTGCCGAGATAAAGCGGACGATCGCAAACTGCCAGTAGCTCTGCGTCAGGCCGAGGGCGGCTGTTGCGACCGAGAAGAGGACGATGGTCCAGACGACCACCCGGACGCGGCCGTATCGATCGGCGGCCCAGCCGCCGAAGGCGCCGCCGAGCGCCATGCCGAGCAGGGAATAACTGGCGAGCGCTCCGGCCTGCACCCGTGACATCTGGAACTCTTCGATGAGGCTGGGCAGGCTGTAGGACAGGAACATCAGGTCCATGCCATCGACCATCAGCCCGAGAAATCCCGACACGAGCACGATGAGCCAGACGCGATCGCCGGGGACAGGGATGCTCACGGTGGTGGGTGCTGCCATGGGGAGGCCCGGATGCTACCACACGGTCATCCGGGCCCCTGGGAGGGATGCGCCGCTACTTTCTCGGATTGTTGCTCACGATGAAGTTCGTCAGTGAGTCGCGATAGAGCTCGGGCGCGAGGCCGGCCATGTACGACGACAGATGGCCGCGGTTCCGGAGGATCACACGCTGGAAGTTCGGGGCCTCCCGCCACAGCCTGTGGGTCCGCGTGTAAGGCTGGTCGAACTCTCCGACGACGGCGAGAACCGGGAAGTTGATCTTCTTGAGATCCAGCGGCGGCCGAGCCACGGCAGCAGGCACGGGCTGCGAGGAGAGCTGCGACTCGTCGTTGGCGTTGGACACACCGGCCTTTGCGGCCTCGGCGGCCTGCCGGGTTTGATACAGCTTGCGCGCTTCGGCGTCGAGGGGCGCCGTGCCCTGTGGGTCGGGCGGTATCAGCTTCGCGAACTCGCTGTTTTCTGCCTCGCGCACACCCGATCCTCCGAAGTGGGCGGTAATGAACCGCTCTGGCGCGCGGGCCATGAGCTGGCTGGTGATTGATCCACCCATGGAGAACCCGCCGATGTGGGCCCGCTGTATTTTCAGCGCGTCCATGAACGCGAGGACGTCGAGGTCCATGTTCGGCGTCCGCCGCTGCCGTTTGCCGTCAGGCCCGACCGTCTGGCCGTGGCCACGCATGTCGATGGCAAGTACCCGGTTCGTCTTCGCGACGCTCGCGCCGAGTCCGTTCATCATCCAGTTGAGCGCCGTGCCGCCCGAGCCGTGGATGAGGATGACGGGGGTTCCCGTTCCCATCTCGAAATAGTGGAATTTCGTGCCGTCCGGATGAGTCCAGAACTTCTCTTCCCAGCCGCCGGACACGAGCGGAATGTTCGGCAGCTCGTGACCCTGGGCGAGCGCCGGCGCGGGTATGGCCAGCGCGGCAACGCTGGCGAAGAGTAGCAGGGCAGTCCGACGCATGGCGTTCCTCCTCTTCAATTCAACGCGTGTGCTAGGGCGCGAGGCCTTCGGTCAGCTCGATGTAGGTGCCCCATGGATCGCTCAGGAACGCGACCTTCACCTTGCTGTTCGGCACCTGGCGGATGGGCGCATCGATCTTGATCCCTCTCGCCTCGAGCGCCTTGACGAACTCCTCGAGGTTCGTCACGTCGAACCCGATGTGATCGAGCGAGCGGCCTTTGGTCGGGCCCACCGGGGTCCGCGTGCCGGAGAACGACAGGTTCACCGCTGGAAGGTCGCCGGCTTCGATCATGGCCGGCCTCGAAATGCAGGCGATGCACGGGCGCCGGCCCGGATTGGCCCCGAACGCTTTCACGTACCAGGTCTTGATGGCCGGAATGTCCGGCGCGTTGTAGTGAATGTGGTTCATGCTCACGGGCGTGGGCAGCGAGGGCTCACCGTACACTTCGAGACGGATCCCGTCAGGCGCGTGGAGGTACACCTCGTTGGGATTCTCGGTGGGCTCGATCTTGAGATTGGCGGCCTTCCACTTGGCGAGCGCCGCCGGCATGTCCTTCACGATGAACCCGAAGTGGTTGACGATGGCTCCGGCTGGAGGCTCGAGTGCGGCCTCGGTCCGGCGCAGCATGATGTAAACGCCGGGAAACTGGATAAGCTCCAGCGGACCGTTCGTGACGATCGTCCCACCCATCATGCCCACCCAGAACTGCTTGTGGGCCTCGACATCCTTCACCACCAGGTGGACGTGCCCCATGCGGAGGCCGAGCTGGTTGGGCTCGACAAGCTGCGCGAAGGCGGGCGAGGCAAAGAGGACGCCGGCGGCAAGGAGCGCGAAGAGTCTGTTCATGGCAGTAGGTCCCTCAGGCGACGCCAGTGTATGGCGAATCACCCCGGGAGCATAGACGAAACCCCTTACTGCTTGACGAACTTGCGCAGCACGCGGCCGGTGGTCGTTTCACCGGCGTAGAGCGCGCCGTCCGCGCCGATCGCCATGCTCTCGGGAAGGGTGCCGCTGATGGTGCCGTGCACGACACCGTCCTTCGCGCTGCCGTACACGATGCCCTGCTTGTCCTGCACGTCCGCCACGTAGATGGTGTCGTCGCCGGTGATGAGAATGCCGCTCGGGCGGCCGAACTGCTTCCACTCCTCGAGGAAGTTGCCTTCCTGGTCGAAGATCTGAATCCGCCGGTTGCCGCGGTCCGCCACGAACAGCCGCCCTTTCGAGTCGGTCGCGATCGCGTGCGGCGTGTTGAATTGCCCCGGGCCCTCGCCCTTGGTGCCCCACGACTTGATGAACCGGCCGTCGCGCGAGAACTTCGCGACGCGGGATCCCTGATGGCCGTCTGCCACGAAGATCTCGCCGTTCGCTCCAAACGCCACGTCACAGGGACCGTTGAACAGATTCGGACCTTCGCCCGCCATGCCCTTCGTGCCCAGAGCGAGCAGTACCTGGCCATCTCTCGAAAGCTTCAGGACCTGCTGGCCTCGGCCGTCCGCGCCCCTGCCGTCCGTGATCCAGAAGTTGCCGTCCTTGTCGATCCGGAACCCATGCGGCCAGACGAAGAGCTTTTCCCCCCACGCGCGGAGCAGCTTCCCCGATGGATCGAACTCGAGGATGGGCGGTTCCGATCGCCTCACGGCGACGATGATGCCCTTGCGGTCCACATCGACGCCGGTGACTTCGCCCCACTGCTGCCCGGCGGGCAGAGTGCCCCAGCCTTCCACCAGTTTGTAAGAGTCGGCGGCCGCAGCCGCGGCGGCGACGGTGAGGATCGCGAACGCAAGGGTGCTCAGCCGGCCGACGCAATGCCGCAGCATGATGGTGTTCTCCGGACCGGGAGGCCGTGTCGAAACGGCCTCCCGGATCTCAACCTCAGAACGTGAATTCCAGCCCGACGCGCGCGACGCGCGGCGGGAGAATGGCGCTGATGGCTCCGTACGTGGAGCTCGACACGTACCGGACTGTGGTCGCCGTGTTCACGTTGAACAGGTTGAAAACGTCGAACGACAACGAGAGACGCCGGGATCCGCCCAGCTGAATCGGGCGCATCGCCTTCAGGTTCACCACATGCTGGGCGGGGTCACGCTGGGCCCCGAGCTCTTCGAGCGGAAGCGTGACGGTGACGGCGTTCGGCACGCTGCGGAACGCAAACGTGCGCTGCCGCGGCACGCCGGCCAGGAAGTTGTATAGCGCGCTCACGTTGATGTCGAATGGCGCGCGATAGCTGCCCATCAGCTTGCCGCTCCAGTCCCAGGTCTGGTCGATCGGGAAGAACTCGTCATTCGGGCTCGACGGCGTCGCCGAGAGACCCGTCCAGACGTGGTTCTTGACCATCTGGAAAGACCCGAGGGCCATCCACCCATTGCTCTGGCGCTTGGTCACCGTCAGCTCGAACCCCTTGTAGGTGTCGTCGTGATCGCTGTCGCGGTTGACCGGGCTGTTCGGCTCGAATGCCGCGCCTTTGTACGCCGGGTCGTAGTCCCAGAACGTGACGAGGCCGCCGTCGTCGGCGTTGCCCGTCGTGCCGTCGGGACCGGGATCCCGGCGCGTGACCGGGATGTTCCACGCCGAGTAGGGACGCAGGATTTTGACGTTGCCGTACGTGCCAGCCACATTCTTGTAGACCAGCAGCCCACGGAACGACATGTTGTTCGCGAGCTCCTGCTCCAGGGTCAACGACATTTCGTCGGTGTGCGCCTGTTCCAGGTCCGGGTTGACGAGCGGACGGGGCGTGGTGCTGATGCCCGATGCGCTCGACCGCTGCGCGAGAGCGACGAAGTCCGGGCCATTCGGGTCGAGGTTCACCTCGCCGACGTCATAGAGAAGGTTGTTGTTGCGGTCGCGCCACGTGAACGTGGTGACCGTCGCCGTGGCGGGGTTGAAGCTGCTGCCGAAGTTGGCCGCGGCCATGTGCAGGTAGCGGCCCCACTGGCCCTTGAGCACTGTCCGGCCGGTTCCGAGGATGTCCCACGAGGCGCCCACACGCGGGGCGAAGCCGTTCCACGTGAGGATGTCCATCTCCCCGTAAGTCGCCGGAGTCCCGAATTCGCTCGCCTGCTTGACGCCGCCGCGGCTGAACAGGTCGTGGTGCTCGAACCGCAGGCCGAGGTTGGCCGTTACGCGACGGCCCACCCGCCAGGTGTCGGAGATGAAGACGTTCGGGTTGTTCAGCTTCGAGTCGGCATCGACCGCGCGGTCCTCGGTGCGGATCTGATACGCAATGCCGTTATTGAGCAGCCGGGTGTAGTTGCCGCTCTCCAGGTCCGTGTAGCTCACGCCGTAGACCGAGATGTATTGCTGGTACCCGACCTTCAGCTCGTGCTGGCCCATGACGGACCGTGCCGGGTAGTAGTTCATCGACGCGTTGTATTGATGGTTCTTGTTCGGGTTCCGCGCCGTCGCCGCTGGTCCCGTGGCGAAGCCCGTGAAGACGTCGCTCGTCATGGGGTTGCCGGGAACATCGGCGCCGTCCTGCGCCCGCCACTGCGCGAGATACGAGCTGTCGCCGGCCATCGCGCTCACCATCACCCGGCTCGACGGTGTCCACATGGTACTCGACCTTCCACGGCATCGGGTCGTACCAGTAGTTCCAGGTCGATTCGAGCGGCACGAAATTGCTCGCGCCGCGCTCGTGTTCGTTCTTGACCGAGCGGCTGACGAACCCGATGAAGCGGTGCTGCGACGCCGGCTGGTACGACAGCTTCAACGTCTCGCCGGGATTCCACATCGTGCGCGTGGCCGGCGGGTCGTCGGCCGTGCCGTACCGGCCGTCGGGTCCCTTGGACGCCGAAAAGCCAAGCTCATTCGAGACGCGCTGGATGCTGCGGTAGGCGGCGAAGAACCAGAGCTTGTCGCGCACGATTCTGCCGCCGAGCTGACCGGTGAAGTCGTAGTAGCTCTCGATGCTGTTCCCGGACGCACTCAGACCCTGCGCGATCAGCGCGTCGTCCACGTTGGTGGCCTGGAGCGCAGGGTACTGCCCGTCGTAGGAGAGCAGGCCGTGGAAGTCGTTGCCCCCGGACTTGACCACGCCCGTCCAGGAGACGCCCGGCGTCGCGAACTCGGCGCTGCTGCCGACGGCCGTCACCTGGATCTCGTCGAGCGCCCGCCCATCGAGGTAGGCCATCGAGCCGCCTTCGAAGAGCCGCGTGTTGATGCCCTCGAGGAACGGCGACTGCTGGTCCGACCCGAAGTTGCTGCCGCCGCTGGCGAACTGGCCCGTGCGGTTGCCGCCCACGTCGATCGCCCCGGAGTAGCGCACGCCGGGCGCCAGCGCGATGGCTTCGCCGAGGCTGCGCGACGTCGGAATCGTGTCAAGCACGTCGTGGCTCAGGTTCGAGCTGACCGTGGTCGTGGTGACGTCGATGACCGGGCTCTGGCCGCTCACGGTGATCGATTCCTGCACCGTCGACAGCTTCAGCTCGATATCCACACGGGCCTCGAATCCGGCGCTGAGCTGGATGCCCTCGCGCAGGATCGTCTGGAAGCCGCCCAGCTCGAACTTCATGGAGTATGTGCCGAGCGGGAGGTTGCGGAACTGGTACTCACCGCTCTGCTCCGAGACGACCGTCCGTTCCCGCAACTGCAGCGAAGGACTGGTCACCGTAATCGTGACGCCGGGAACGCCCGCGCCCGATTCGTCGGCGACATGGCCTCGTATCGTCGCCGAGCCCACGGCCTGGGCATACGCGCCGCTTGCTCCGGCCAGGAGCAGCACGCTGAATATGGCTCCGACCAACACGCGCCGCCTGCTCGACCCCTGCGTCATATGCAACCCTCCAGCGACGGCGGGCGAAAACGCGGCCTCAAGGTGTGGACATGTCGCCGCCCGGTCGTGCCGCGTAACCTAAGGCCGGGCACCGGCGGGGTCAAGTTTCTTCTTGTAACAGTTGTAACAGGCTGGTTACGTTGCCTTTCGCCTGCCAGCCGGAATGGCAGCGACTTCTGGAAGGGAAAAGCGGCTCTTGGGCCGGCCGGTCACTTCTGGGGCAGGCTCAATCTCATCGCCTGATCGGCCTCTCGGCCCAGCCTGGACAGAAGAGGCGGCAGGGCTTCGATGTCCGCCAGTGACGTGCGGAAGTTCACGATGCACGCGCGAAGGGCGAACCGGCCGCCGACCATGGCGTTGGAAAGAAATGCCTCGCCGCTGCGCTCGACGCGCGTCAGCAGCTCCTGGTTCAGCCGCTGCAGGTACGCCTCGGTCTCCGGCGTGGGCTGCGCTGACTGCAGGTCGCGGGGGACGTAGCGGAATGTGGCGATGCTCAGGTGCTGCGCGATCGGCTCGAAATCCGGATGCTGCTCCACGAGCGCGTAAAGCTCCCTCGCGAGGCGCATGTCGTCGCCGATCATCTGCAGATACCCCGACCTTCCGACCTGGCGGAGCGCGAGCCACACCTTCAGGGCCCGAAAGCCGCGCGAGTTCTGGGGACCGTAGTCGAAGTAGTTCGTCATTTCGTGGTCGAAGTGGTAGTAGCTCGGATGGTAGGAGAACGCCCCCAGCAGATCGGCGGGCCGCCGTACCAGCGCGCACCCGGCTTCGAGCGGCGCGTACAGCCACTTGTGTGGATCCACCGCCACTGAGTCGGCTTCGCACACGCCGAGCAGATGCTCGGGCGCCCCGGGCACCTGCGCCGCGAGCGCGCCGTACGCACCGTCCACGTGAAACCAGAGGTCGTGGCGCCGGCAGACGGCGGCGATATCCGCCAGTGGATCGACGACGCCCGTGCTGACCGATCCCGCGGTGCCGACGACCAGGAACGGCAGATCTCCGCTCGCGGCGTCGGCAGCAATCCGGGATTCGAGGGCGGCAAGCTCCATCCGTTGATCCGCGTCGGTTGGAATCCAGCGAATCGCGTCGGTGCCGAGCCCGAACAGATCGGCCGCCTTGTGGAGCCACGTGTGCGTTTCAGCCGTTGCGTAGACTCGAAGCTGCCCGGACAGAGAACGCAGTCCCGCAGTTCGCACCTCCGCTGTCGTCTTGGCGGCACGCGCGGCAAGAAAGCAGACGAAGTTCGCCATGTTGCCGCCGCTCACCAGCAGCCCGCCGGTGCCAGGCGGCAATCCGATCAGCTCGGCGATCCAGCGCACCGTCTGCGCTTCGATCTCGGTCGCCACCGGCGCCAGGCGCCACGCGCCGACGTTCGGATTGACAGCCGAGGCCAGCAGGTCGGCAAGCGCGCCGATTGGCGCAGGGCTCGACGTGATGTAGCCGAAGAAACGCGGATGCCCGTTGAAGAGCGAGTGGCGGAACAGCAGGCCCGCTGCCTCGTCGAGCAGGGGCTGCGCCTCGCTCCCGGATTCCGGCAGTGGGCGGTCTGCGTGCAGCGCCTGCCGGATCTCGGCGGGCGATGCGTCGCGCACTCACGGGACCCTCCGGCAGCGTCTCCAGCCAGCGTGCAATCTGATCCACGAGGTCGTGGCCTGCCGCGCGAAACTCGGAGGCGCTCATCTCGGCGGGCGCCGTGCGGCCCCGGAGCGTTTCGATGTCCTTTGTCAGCATCATCGCAGTCCTTCGAACAGATCCGACTCGCTCTTCCGGCCGCCGTTCACGAGGCTGAAGGCGCGATAGAACTCCTGGACACCCCAGAGCGCCCGGTGGTGCTCGGCAGGCAGCCCGGCGAGCGTCTTGTACACGCTCATCTGCGTCTGGTGGCACTGGACGGCGCGCCAGACGGCCGGCCACACACCACTCGTATCGATCCGCGTCGTGACTCCCCAGTCCGGCGCCGGCACCACCTGGCGCTCGACACCGTCCACCGTGCATGTGAGCTTCTTCACCGCCGCCTGATATGCGGCCCACGTCTGCGCGCTCCACGCGATGTGATACAGCTTCGAGACCGAAAATGCGCGATCCGGCGCCCGCACGATCGCCGCTGCCGTCAGCTGGGAGATCGCGATGTGATCGGGATGGCCGTATGCGCCTTCGGGCCCGAACGTAATCACGACGTGCGGCCTCACGCGTCGCAGGAGGCCCGCGATGGTGTCCTGCGTCTGTTCCGGATCGACCGAGTCGAGCCCGCCATCCGGACAGCCGAGCACCGTCACCTCGCGCACACCAAGCTCAGTTGCCGCCGCGCGAAGTTCCGCCTCGCGGACCCTTCCCACGACATCGTCGCCCGGGCGCTCCTGACCGTCGCTGAACCGGCCCCGCTCACCTCGCGTCGCCGTGACCAGGTGGGTCTCGATGCCCTCAGCCGCGTACTTCGCAAGAGTCCCGCCCGTCCCCAACGACTCGTCGTCGGGGTGGGCGAGGACACACATGAGCCTGAGGGAGTTCATCGCGTGATCCCGTGCTTGGCGCGCTCGATCGCCTCACGCGCCCAGGTACTCGCCGGAGACGAGCCAGGTGGTGATAGCTGTGGCGGACCGCGTGATCCTCGAGCATGAACTGGCACGTGAGCGGAGCCTCACCGTAGAGCGACACGGGCGCCGCCTGTGCAAGCTCCTCGTCGGTCAGGGCCCGGATGGCGGTCGCCGCGGCGGCGCTGTTCTGACGTACCAGATCGATCGCGGCTTCCCTGGTGACGCCGGCGTTTTCTGCAGAATGCCGGGCGTTCATCTGGTTGATGTCGTCGGCCGTCACGCCTGTAATGGGCTTGCCCTGGGCGAGCGTCTGGGCCAGCTGGACCTCTATCGGGTAGACACTCGCGACGTGATGCACGATCACGCCGACTGTCCGCCCATCCTTCGGCATGCGGGCCTGCCATTGCGCGTCCGTGAGACCGCTCGCGAACGCGATCAGCGCGCGGGCGCCCTGCTCGAGCCGGTCGGCGAGGGCGGTGGCACGCTGGGTGGGGACACGGGTCGATGTGGCGGTGGTTGAAGTGTTCGTCATGGGCGTCAATCTAGCAGCCGGTCGCGCGGCCGGCTTCGCCCGATCGGGTCATTCTGCGGGGACGCGGCAAAATGGCCCGAACGGGCCACCGGAGCCCTGTCGTCCTTGGGTGCTTGGTTCTTGGTCCCTTGTGCGTCCTTGGTCCCTCGCCCTTGGTTCGATGTCAGCCGTCATGGCCAACAGTCGCTCTGCACGCACCAGGCGCCAAGGGCCAAAGCCCGCCAAGGACGAAGGCCCAAGCACCAAGCACGAACGGCGACACCGAATCGGAAACGGCTAGGGCGCGGATTTAAAGCAGCCCAAGCCGCGCCGCCCGGGCGACCGCAGCGGACCGCGACGGCACGTCGAGCTTCGACAGGGTATTCGCGACGTGCCGGTGGACCGTGTGTTCGCTGATGTTCAGCCGCCCGGCGATGGCCTGGTTGCCCAGGCCCTGGGAAATGAGGCGCAGCACCTCGAGCTCGCGGCCGGTCAGGCCGCTCGTGTCGCGCGCAACGGAAGGCGAGGCCGCCGGCGGTGGACTCGCTGTCAGGCGATCCCGCATCGCCTCCGCCAGCAGGATCTCGCGGCGGGCGTCGAGGTGTCTCAGCGCCTCGAGCGCGCGATCCACTTCCGCGATAGCCGCATCGGTTCGCTCGAGCCGCTCCAGCACGCGCGCAAGATGGACGCGCGTGCGCGCCATCTCGAAGGGCGCCTCGCTCTTCTCGTACAGATCCAGTGCGTCCTCGATCTCGCGTCGCGCATCGTCGAGGTTGCCGGCGGCGAGGGCGACGAGTCCGGCGGCAAGGCTTGCCGCGGCGAGCAGGGGAGGCGTGTGCGCCTCCATGGCGATGCTGCGGAGCTCGGTCAGTGTGTTGCGCGCGTACGCGAGATCCTGATCCGGCCCGGGGGCGGACCTGGCATGGATCAACAACTCGAGCGCAGCGGCACGCTCGATGCGATTCTTCGCCGGCAGCCGCCGCAGGTGCCGCTCGGCGAGTTCCGTGGCGCGGCGCATCTGTCCCTCGATCGAGCGCGACGGAGGCGAGTCCGAGTAGCGCCAGCGGATTCGCGCCGCTGCGCTCGAACAAGGCGTTCGCTTCATCGAGCCGTCCCTGCCGCCGCCGGAGCTCACCCAAGCGTGCCAGTCCATCGGTCGTCATCCCGGGACGGCAGACGGCGAACTCGTCGCACGCACTCGTGAGCTCGCGCTCGGCTTCCTCCCAGCCGCCGCGCCACATGCAGACCGACGCGTACTGGGTCCGGCAAACGGCGAAGAGCGGTGTCAGCCCCCACTTCTGGCTGTGCGCCTTGATGCGCTCGCACCATTGGACCGCACGTCCGTGATCGCGAACGCGGTCGCACGCGCCGATCAGGTAACAGCCGGCGAGCGCGATGAGCAGGCGATCGCTCAGCTCACCAGCGAGAATCGACGCACTGACTTCGTCGAGCTCGCGCAGGCCCTCGGTGACGCGGCCCATCGTCACCAGCGCGAAGCCGTGCAGGGCGCGGCCGACCATCTCGTAATCGATCTTTCCGATCGCCTGGCCGACGCGAACCGTTTCTGCGGCGAGCGCCTCGGCCTCTTCGGGGTTGCCGTTATCGATCAGGGCGAAGACCGCGGCACGCGCAGCGAGGAAGGCGTGTTCCGGGCAGTCGGGTTGTCCTTCGAGCAGGCGGCGCGCGCGCTGGATCCAGCCGTTGGCGACGCCGGCTTCGCCGCGAAAGGCAGCGCTGTCCCACGCAATCCAGACCGCCATGCGGCCTGCCGACACCACGTCGCCGCGGTCGCGGTAGGCCTTGTAGGCGCGCTCGCGCGAATCGAAGACGACGGCCGCCAGGTCCAGCCACCACGCAGCCAGGCCGAGCCCTTCCAGGGCTTCCGGCGTCTCCTCGGCCGCGAGGGCCCGTTCGAACGCCTGCCGGGCCTGCAGCCAGGCCCCCGTTTCGAGGGCCATCCGGCCAGCCGTCAGATCGTCGATCGACTGAGAAGGGGACACTTCCGGAATTATATCGAGGTGATTGCGCGTCGCGACTCCCGGTACACCCTCCCCTCGCGTTCCCGTTCGACGGGAAGTAACCTTCACGTGAGCGAGTGATGAATACTTCGAAGAGCCCTTCACCCGCGCAGGTGCCACGTGCCGAAGACGGCGTTCACCTCGTGCTCTTCGACGGAGTCTGCGGGCTCTGCAGCCGTCTGGTGCCGTTCCTCCTCGAGCACGATCACCACAGGGTGTTCAGCTTCGCCGCGCTTCAGAGCGCAGCGGGTAGAAAGGTCGTTGAGCGCTTCGGCGGCGATCCGGACGCCCTGACCTCGTTCTACGTCCTGGCGAACTATCGAACCGGCCACGCGCAGATGTTCAGCAGGAGCGGCGCCGTGACTGTTCGTCGCGGGCCAGCTGGGTTGGCCGTGGCAGATTGCAGTTCTTGGCCGCATCCTGCCGGTCACGATCCGGGACTGGCTCTACGATGTTGTCGCCAGAAACCGCTACCGGATGTTTGGCCGCGACGAACAGTGCCTGACGCCGCGCCCCGAGTTCCGGGGGCGCTTCATCGAGTGACGCGCGTTCAGTGCCGGCTCGGCGGTTCGGGGCAGAAAGCCGGCGCGAACCCGTGCGCGCGTTCACGACGCTGTAGCGCATCGGCCGCCGGCGCCGGCAAGATTCCAAGGCTGACGAGTTGCGGACGGAACTCGTAGCGGATGTTCGTCGTCCGCACGGGCGCCTTCTCCAGATCCAGCCACACCTGGGTGACGGTGTGGCCCGTCCGGCGGCCCATGCCGGTTGCCGCGTATTCGTCGGCTCGCTTCTCGGCTGCCGCGGAAGCCTCCGGCCTGGCTCGCAGCGCCCCCGCCGGGAGCTCGGCGGCATCCTTCGACGCTTCCGGAACGACGCTGCGCACGCGCTCCTTGAAGAAGGCAGCAGAGATCACGCCCAGGTTGGCCGTCGCGCCGAGCGATTGGCCGTACAATCGCGCCTCGGTCGTGAACTCGAAGCGCCGCGCCTCGGTCTGGCTCGTCTGCCACCCGCTGATGGTGATGGTCTGATACGGGTCGAGCACCCATTTGCGCGCGTCGGCCGCGCTTGTTTGACGCGCATCGATGGTGTTGAGGCCGTCCACCGACAGCGCCACGGCTACACGGACGGCGTAGGGGTTGTGAAGCCGAATGGCATATTCACGTCCCTTGAGCGCCTCGACGTACCAGCGCCCGCCGTGGGCGTAGTGTCGTTGAGGCGCTCCGCCTACGAGAATCTCTACACCCCGATGATCATCAGCGACGGCGACCGGCTGCGTTGCGAACACGAGTGCGAGGCTGGCGACTGCCAGAACGGCGATGTGGCGGTTCATAGGTCCTCCTGCCGCTTAGAACGGCCGGGGCCTGAAATCTTGCAGGGCTTGATTCTGGCGAGCCTGAGCCGCCCCGGGGAATCACGGGGGAGTAGCCGTCAACTCGCTTTCGGGCAGGAACTTACGGAGACGTTTGACGTGCCGGAAGTTTGAGGGCGACGACGTCCAGGAAATCATGAACGTCGCCGCGCCTTAAGCGTCAGCCTACTTCTTGAAGGCCTCTTCCAGCTGCTTGTTGAGATCCTTGAAGTTCCTCGACAAGGACTGCTCTTCCTCCTTGGTCAGGATTCTGAACGGCACTCGCACGAGACTCTTCGCGAACTTCACGTTGAGGAAGTACTGCCCGTAGTTGATGCCGCCCGGAATCTTGAAGAAGAGCCGGCCCACGCACGCACGCCGGTCGTTGAGGAACGAATCGTCCCGCGGCAACGCGCGCGAGGTCAGGTCGGGAAAAAAGACGAGGGCGCAGGCCTCGTGTGCGTTCGGCGGGAAGTAGTTGATCGAGTCGCGCTGGACCTTCGCCCGGTTCTCCAGGGCTTGGGTGTTCCCCTTCCGGTGTTCCTCGATCGACGGCAGCGGGAGCGTCTTCCCGTCGGGTGTATCGAGCGACAGATGGCTGCGGAGCAGTGTGTAGTCCGGCACCCGATCGCGAAGCGCGATGCCCACATCGAGGAGCATCCATTCCTCTTTGAGCGACCGGTTGGAGGTCTGGTATCCGAGGATGACGTAGCCCTCGTTGTTGTACGCAGCCCGGACGAAGTTCCCCTCCATGGTCATGATTTCCGGGACCCCGGGCTGAGGCATCGTGATGGGCGGCTTGGTCTGGGTTTGGGCGCTGCCGGGCGTTCCTGAAGTCCACGCGAACGCGACAGCGGCCAGGGCGACGGAGGCAATCTGAGTGGGTTTCATGGGTATTTCCTTCAGGCGACAGCTTACATCCGAGGGCCTTACCACGGCGGGAAATCTTCCATCGCGGGAACAACAGCCCGCCCGGCGGCATGGCCGCCGCCCAAGCCGCGTCAATCCTGGCGAAGCGCCCGCGTCGGGTCGAGGCGCGCCGCACGGCTGGCGGGAAGGGCGCCGGCGACCAGGCAGGCGGCGACGATCGTGAGCAGGCTCGCGATGTAGGCGACCGGATCGAGAACGTGAACGATCTGGCCGATGGTGGCGGCGGCCGGCGTGGCCAGCAGCAACACGGCCAGTCCGGCGGCCGAACCGCCGCCGATGAGGAGGCCTACGCCAACGGGCCGGATGGACTGCGACAGGACCAGCCGCGTCACATCGCCAGCCGTCGCACCGAGCGCCATCCGGACGCCGATCTCCTTGGTCCGCTGCTCGACGAGGTACGACAGCACACTGAACAAGCCCGACAGCGTCAGCACCAGCGCCAGCCCGCCGAGGACCATCGTCATGCCGAACGCGATCTGCAGGAAGTAGGTTTCCATCCTGGCCACCGTGCGCATGGTCGTCACCTGGCGCGTGATGTCGGGATCAATCGCGGTGAGCCGATCGAGGAGCGCCTGCCGCGCCAGTTCGGGGTCGCCGTGGGCGCGCACAATGAGCGAGGTGCCGGGCATGGCGGTGCTCGTCGGTACGTAGACGACGGCCTGTTTGAAGGGTGCGATGCGGAATCCTGCGACGTCGCGGACAACTCCGACCACCGTGAAGGTTCGCGACTCGAGCGGCGGTGCGACCTGCGTGTCTGAGACGGGTTCCGGGTCGAGACGCACCACCTGACCGACCGCATCGGCGGCCGGCCACAGGGTGCGCGCAGCCGTTTCGGACACGACGGCGATCGAGAGATTCGATGTGCGCTCGGCCGGCGTGAACGCCCGCCCGCGCACGAGCCTGACGTCGAGCACGTCGAACAACTCCGGCGACACGAACTTATAAGCGACCGCGGTTTTCCCGTTGCCGGTTTCCGCGGATGCCGCTGGTGCGCCTCCGGCCGCGTCGGGCCACGACGCGCCCACGGCGGCAACCGTGGGTTCGGTCGTCACGGCCTGCACGATGGCATTCCTGGTCGACTCGTTGACGACCTGGACGACGATGGTATCGGAGGTCCGCATCCCGGAGTCGAAGGTGGCCGCGGCAAACGCACTCCGCAGGAACACCGCCGCGGATATCAGCAGCAACGCCGACGCGCTGACCTGCACGCCAATCAGGACGTTTCGCGCCCGTCCTGGCCGCGCGTCCCTCATCACCTCGCCCCGGATCGTCCTGACCGGCTCGATGCGCGTGGCCTGCAGCGCAGGGGCGAGTCCGAAGAAGATCGTCGAGACGCAGGCGCCAACGATCAGAAACAGGATCACGCGCCAGTCCGCGTCGGGCACCCACAACCGGACGTCTCCCAGATCCGGCGCGATGCTGGTCATCACCGCGTTGATGATCGCCGCGAGCACCACTCGCGAGATCACGTACCCGGCCGCCGCGGCCACGAGAGCCAGCAGCAGGCTCTCGGTCAGCAGCTGCCGGACGACCCGCTGGCGGGTGGCGCCCAGCGACAGCTGGATGCCAATGTCGCGCTGTCGCGCCACGGCCCTGGCGAGCAGGAGGTTGGCGACGTTGGCGCATCCAATCAGCAGGATGAGGCCGAACGCAAAGAGCAGGGGCGCGAACACGGCGATGGCTTCGAGAGGCTGCGGGACCGTGCCGTTCCTCGGGACGAGCGCAATGCTCGAAGCGCCGCGCTCGAGAGCACTGCGGCCCAAATGGCCGCTCTCCCAGACGGCGAGTCCCGCCCGCGCCGTCTGCGGCGACATCCCCGGCTTCAGGCGCCCAACGATGTCGAGGTCGGCACGTCGCCTCGGTGCCCGAGTCGTTCCGGCGAACCTGGCCGAGCATCGAGAGCGGCGCCCAATAGTCGTCAGGGGCGACGGTCAGGCCGCGGAAGCTTTCCGGCATCACGCCGACGATCTCGAACGTAAGTCCATTAATGACCAGGCGGTGGCCGACGATGCCCGGGTCGCGCGCGAACAACCGGTCCCAGCCGCGGTGGCTGAGGACAATCACGGGCTGTCCCCCACGCGGCTCGTCGTCGGCGGGGGTCAGCGTTCGCCCCATCGCAGCGCCGACACGGACGACCTGGAAGAAGTTGCCCGTGACGAAGGTGCCGAACATCAAGCGCCCGTCGACACGGCTTTCGAACTGGGACCGCTCCGCGTACGCGTCGGCGAAGACGCTGGTCTCCTCGCGGAGCGCGTCGAACTGTGGCCGGGTAAAAAGGATCGGAGCGCCGTCGGAGGATCGTTGTCGCTCCACGACGAACATTTCATGCACGTCCGGCACGCCGTCCATGTGGAACAGCAGCGTGTTCACAACCGTGAAGGCCACGGCGGACAGGCCGAGCCCGAGCGCCACGGTGCAAACGATGGTGAAGGCGACGAGGGGCGCGCGCCTGAACGTGCGCAGGGCAAAGGAAATGTCCCGCATCGTGTCGTCCAGAAACGCCATGCCGCGCGCGTCGCGGCACTCGTCGGCGGCCAGCGGCACGGGGCCGAAGCGCGCCCGGGCCCGTGCCCGCGCCTCAGGCTGGGTCATGCCTCCGGCGATGAGCTTCTGTGTCTCGCGTTCGATGTGGAAGGCCAACTCGTCGCCGAGCTCACGTTCGACGCGACGAGGCGCGAACAATGCACGCACGCGCAGGCGCCAGTCCCGGAGGCTCATCGGGTCAGGCCAGCTTCATGACGCGGCCGATTGCCGTCGACATGCGCTCCCACTCGCGCGTTTCGACGGCCAGCTGCCGGCGCCCCGATCCGGTGAGCTGGTAGTACTTGGCTCGCCGGCCGAGTTCGGAGACGGCCCACTCGGCTTCAATCCAGCCCCGGTGCTCGAGCCGGTGGAGGGCGGGATACAGCGAGCCCTGGCTGATTTGAAGCACATCCTCGGAAATCTGCTGAATGCGTTCCGAGATCGCCCAGCCATGCTGGGCCCCGGTCTGGAGCGTCCGCAGGATCAAAAGATCGAGCGTGCCGGGCAGAAGGTCCGGTGTCGGTGAGCGAAGCATTGGTGTCGATAGACGACACTAACGGCGTGAATGTTCCTTCAAGTAGCACTCGCACCTCTCTGGCGCTATCATCTGCCGGATGAACCGACTCGGGCTCGCCCTGTGTCTGAGCGTCGCCGTGGCCTTCCCGCTTGCCGCGGCTGACGACTGGCCCTTCTTCCGGGGCCTGCAGGCTGGTGTCGTCACCGACGATCCGGCGCTGCCGGACCAATGGAGTGAAACCGAGAACGTGGCCTGGAAGACCCCTATCCCAGGGCTCGGATGGAGCTCGCCGATCGTCTGGGGCAATCATGTCTTTGTGACCTCGGCCGTTAGCGGCGGTACCGAAGCGGCGCCGGCGCCGGGTCTCTATGATCCGGGCGACGAGAACGGCAAGACCAAAGCCGCCGCGGCCCACCGCTGGATGGTCCACGACGTGGACTTCGATACCGGCCGGGTGCGATGGTCTCGCGAGCTCCGCACTGGATTGCCGCCCATTTTTCGTCACCTGAAGAACAGCTTCGCCTCGGAAACACCGGTGACCGACGGCGAGCGCGTCTACGTCTTTTTCGCCAGCGGCGGTGTCCTCGCGGCGCTGGACTTCTCGGGCACGCCCGTGTGGACGCAGACCCTCGACGTCGTCAACGGGAGACAGGAGTTCGGGACGGCGGCGTCACCGGTCCTGCACGGTGAGCGCCTCTTCGTCGTCAACGACAACACGCGCGAATCGTTTCTGGCCGCGTACGACAAGCGGACCGGCAAGCAGTTGTGGCGTGTCGTGCGGGACGAAGTGGAGAACTGGTCCACCCCGTTCATCTGGGAGAACGCGCTCCGCACCGAGATCGTGACGGCGGGCTGGCGGAAAGTGCGTTCGTACGACCTCGATGGTCGCCTGCTTTGGGAACTGACGGGAATGACCGTCAACACTGTGCCGACGCCGTTTGCGCGACACGGCCTCTTGTACGTGAGCTCAGGTTATCCGGGTGGAAACCCGCGTCCGGTGTACGCGATTCGGCCTGGCGCGTCAGGCGACATCTCGCTCGCCCCGGGTCAAGTGAGCAGCCAGCACATTGCGTGGTACCAGCCGCTCCTCGGCACTTACCAGACGTCGGCGCTCGTGTACGGGGACTATTACTACACCCTGCTCGATCGCGGGTTTCTCCTCTGTCACGACGCGCGGACCGGGCAGCAGATCTATGGCCGCCAGCGGATCTCGGCCGAGTCCGGCGGCTTCACGGCGTCGCCGTGGGCCTACAACGGCAAGATCTTCCTGTTGAGCGAGGACGGCGACACGTTCGTTGTTGAAGCCGGGCCCGCCTTCAAACTGCTGGGGCGCAACAGGCTCGACGAGATGTCGCTCGCGACGCCCGCGATCTCCCGCGCGAGCTTGATCCTGCGCACGCAATCGTCGCTCTATCGCATCGCGCGTCAAGGGCGATAACGTCGCACTGCCGAAACGATGGCGAGACCTCAGCGCGCCCGCCCAGCACCCCGCCCGGTCGGCCGGAAAGACGATGGGACGCAACTCGACCGCCTCCGGCGTGTCTGCCGATCGATTCCAGGAACGATCGAAAAGATCTCACACGGCGAGCCGACGTTCTTTACGCCGAAACGCGTCTTCGCCATGTTTGCCAACAATCACCACGACGATGGCCATATTGCGGCGTGGTTGCCGGCGGGTCCAGGTGTGCAGGACGCGTTGATCGAGGAAGAGCCCGAAATCTTCTTCCGACCTCCCTATGTGGGTCCGGCCGGCTGGATAGGCGTCGAGATGCGCAAGATCGACGACGACCGTCTCGGATCACTCATCCGCGAGGCGTTTATCCTGATATCGGCGAAAAATCGGCGGGCCGGACCGGGAAAATCCTCGAGACCGCAGACCAGCTGAGATCAGTTTTCCGTTAACGGTCGAGCTCGTCGGGTATCGGAGGCCGTCCGCCATTCCGGAGGCGCGAATTCTTCGCTCTTACGCCACAGTGCACATCGAAGCCACTCTAGAGGACTGTTGAAGACCACGACGTCGTGGCGCGGCTTGTGCCTAACCTCCGGAAAGGGGCCCTGCGGCCCTCCACTGAAAGCGCGACACCGGATTGCGGCGCCCGGTTGTCACGGTGTACCGGCGCCGCCAGGGTGAACCGTTGTGGCGAAACTACTACTTGCACTCATGACGTGCTTGGGACTGCTGGTGTCAGTCCCAGCTGTTTCCACAGCACAGCCGCGAGAGATGGCGTCCGAAGTCACGGTCATGGGCACTGTTGAGGCCGTCGACCACAAGGCCCGCACGGTGACGATTCGTTCGCAGTCTGGCAACTCCGTGACCGTCGACGTGCCGCCAAACGCCACCCGGTTCGAGCAAATCAAAATTGGCGATACCGTCAAGGCGACCTACTACGATCGCGTGAACCTGCGCCTGAAACCGGCGGGCGAAGCCCCGGTCGATCGGACAGTTGATCCGACGACGACGGCGACACCCGGGGATCTGCCGGGGGCGACGAGAGCCAGGCAGCGCATCATGACCGTGACCATCACCGGTTGGTCCCCCTCCGACAGGGTCGTGAGCTTCACGGGCGCGAACGGGGCAGCCTACGCGCGCCAGGTGCTGGACACCACCGACGCCAAGGTCCTCGAGGGGCTCAAGGTGGGTGATCGTGTCGACGTGACGAGGACCGAAGCGGTGACGGTCGCGGTGCAGCCAGCAGCGGCGGCGGCCACACCCGCCGATACTCTCCGGAACCGTCTTACGGCCTCCTTCCTCGTGGGCTGGGACAACCAGTTCAGCGGCACGATGATCCAGGAAGCGGAGGGCCGGACGACGGGCGGCGCACCGATCAACCTGGCCGAGACCACGTTCGACGAGGTCTACGGCCGGATCGGGATCTTCAAGCTCGGCGTCGGGTACCGGACGACCCCGCGGACTGAGGCGGTCCTGAACTTCGTCTGGTCCAGCAGTGAAGCGAACGAGGACGCGACGCCGGTGGGCACGGTGGGCACGGTGCCGGTCCCGCTGTCGGTCCACTTCACCGAGTATCAGTATTGGGGGATCGAGGGCGGCCAGCGGTGGTTCTTCGCGCGGACGCGCTTCACGCCGTTTGTCGGCTATCTGGTGGGGCTCAACCGGCACCAGGATATCAAGGGCACGTTTGTCGGGGTCCCGGCGAATGTCACCCCCGGCCTGGCCGAGCAGGAGGGCACGTTCTTCGAAAAGTCGTGGGCGTTCAGCCTGGGGCCGACCGGGGGCCTGCTAATCGGGATTGGGCCGATGGAGTTCATGGCCGAGGCGCAGCTGCGGTTCATCGGGGGGCTGTCGGACGTGGACTGGCTGGTGGAAGAAGGCCTGCGGGATGTCAACAGCGAGAGCTCCCGCTGGTCGATCCCGCTCCTCTTCGGCGCGCGCATCCGGTTCTAAGCGCCGGGCGCCTGTGTTGTTCGAGGACTGTGAGGGGCTGATCCGCAGCGGTGACGCGTCGTGCGCGGATCGGAGTTTTCACGGGATTTCGGGACGTCCTCCGTCAGGTCGGAGGAACCAGCCCCCGGGCGGACGGGGCGCATCCCGGCGGCGCGTGAAATTCTCAACGAATCCGGCCCTTTCTGCCGCCTCCGCGCACGGCACGCGGGCTGCACTGCCGAACTCGCGCCGGGGGAGATCGGTGCCTGAGCACCGACCTCCGCTCGGTGAGGTTTGTCAGCGGCGGTCCACTTACGTCCATGAATGCACGACGCCGGCTTATGCTGTTCGCCGAGAGAACGAGCTGGGCTCTCGGGCTCGTCGGCCTGGTCGCCTGGGGCCTGTTCCACATCGGGACGGCAGCCGGAGCGCGGCACGACCTGGAGCGCTTCGAGGCGCAACAAGCCGTGTCGCTCGGCGCCGGCGAGCCGGACCAGTCCCTTTGGTCGCCCGTTCGGATCAGTGCCTGGCGCAAGGCGCTGAGCGAACCTGGCCCCGCTCCGTTGGCCGTTCTCCGAATCCCCAAGATTCGCCTGGAGGCGGCGGTGCTCCCCGGCACGGACAACCACACGCTCGATCGCGCCGTTGGTCACATCGAGGACACGGCGGTACCGGGGACGGACGGGAACTCGGGCCTCGCCGGGCATCGTGACGGTTTTTTCCGGGGGCTGAAAGACATCGCCGCCGGCGACACGATCGAGCTGGAGACGCTCAAGGGCAAGGACACCTATCGCGTCGAGCGCACCTGGGTGGTCAAGCCGGAGGAGGTCTGGGTTCTGGACCCCACACCCGCGCGGGCGATCACGCTCGTCACCTGCTACCCGTTCTATTTCATCGGGGCCGCGCCCCAGCGGTTCATCGTTCGCGCCGTGCTCGCCGGTGACACAGTCGACGGCCTCGCCGCCTTCCGCTGAACGCGCTCCCTGTCTCCTGTGCGGAGGCTGGCGGCCTTTTGCGTTGTCCTGGTCTTCTCACATCCCGTCAACAGTCGCGTAGTGCGTCAGAAATGGAGAAAAGGCTTATGTCACGTGCGATGAATCGGCTGGTCCTGGCCGCAGTGGTGCTGTGTGCGACCTCTGTCGGGGTGTTGGCGCAGCAGACAACGTCCTCCTCGGAAACCAAGTCGTTCGAAATACTGGCGGTGGAGGGCAATACGCTCGTCGCGAGGCTGCCCGAAGGCACGAGGGAGCTGACGGTCGCGGACGACTTTCGCTTCATGATCAACGGGAAACCGATGGGCGTGCGCGAGCTGAAGCCCGGCATGAAGGGCACGGCCACCATCACCACGCGAACAACGGTGACACCAGTGACCGTCACCGAGGTGAAGAACGGCACCGTCGTGGTGCGTTCGGGTTCGACCATCATCGTTCGAACCCCGGAGGGCGTAAGGAGCTTCTCGCAAGGGGAAGTGGACAAGCGCGGTGTGAAGATCGTGCGCGAAGGCAAACCCGTGCAGATATCGCAGCTCCGCGAAGGTGATCAGCTGAGCGCCGTCATCATCACGTCGCAGCCGCCGAGGGTCGTGACCGAGCAGGAGGTGAACGCCACCCTCGCCGCGGCCAAGACCGCCACTGGAGCTGGAGGCGGAGCGCCTCCGTCGGCATCGGCAGCCGCCACCCGATCGGCATCTCCCGCCGCCGCTCCGGCGCCAGCCGCCTCCAGCCAAACAGGGGCGCAGGGGTCAACGCCATCCTCGGCCGCCAGGACGCTGCCGGCGACGGCCAGCTCGTGGCCGCTTCTCGGGCTCGCGAGCCTGCTGCTGCTCGCGATGGGCTGTGCCCTGACCATGACGCGCTACTTCGTCCGCTAGCTGACCTGCGATCGGGCCGCGCTCGCGTGTCGACGCGCGAGCGCGGCCTCTTCGCGTCCGCCTTTTCAGGGCCGTTCTTGCAGCAGCGTTTGCAGTTCTCTCTCGAAGGTGCCCTTCTCGACGACCCCGACGTGCGTTGCGGCAACCTTGCCCTTGCGATCGATCAGCACCGTGACCGGCAGCGCCACGACTCCGTAACGCTTCGCGAGATCTGCCGTGCCAACGACAATCGGATAGTTGAAGGGGTGTTGTGCAAGGTAGGGCCTGACCTTCTCCCACCCCTCGTCGTCCATCGCGACGCCGACCGCAGCGAAGCCCTTTGCGGCGTAGGTCTTCTGAAACTCCATGAACCACGGAATTTCGACTTTGCAGCCAGTGCACCACGTCGCCCAGAAGTCGAGCAACACAACCTTGCCCTTCAGCGTCGACAACCGAATCGTCCTGCCACGGTCGTCTTGAAGCGCGAAATCGGCTGGAACGGTGCGCACCGGGGGTTTTGACGAGATCGGCCCGTGCTGGGGCGGCAAGCGCCGCGACCAACAGCGCCGCACACATCGCTCTCTTCATGCCTCTAGGAACACCGGCACGCCGATGCTTTATTCCATGAGCTAGCGGCCCGATCTCCAGGGCGGCCACGCCGGCGTCGCGCTGCTTCGCGGCTTCGTCGAGCTTCATCCGAGCGGCCGCCAGCCAGTCGCGGTCGGCCTGCAGGCGTGCCTTCTCCGCGCCGAGCATCCGAATCACTTCCGACTTCTGTGGTCCGCCAACGGGTTTCGCGGATTCCACCATGTTCTCGCCAGAGAGCGCGCGACGGAACTGGGGCTCGGTCAGCGGCAGGCGCTCGTTGTCCTTGCCGAACTCTTTCCACGCTTCGCCAAACAGCCTCTGCGCCACGTCGTAGGGGATCTCGGCCGGCTTCAAGCCATGACTCCGGCCGTGCGTCACGATGTCGGAGGCGAAGTGATGTCCGACGCGGAACGGCACTTCGGCGTCCCGCTGGAGAATGTCGGCCAGCTCCGTGGTCATCGAGTAGTCGTTGTTCACCTCCTGCAGCGCCCGCTCCGGGTTGAACTCGAACGCCTTGAGCATGTTGGTGAAGTCGCTGTACATCCTGCCGAGCAGGCGTACGACCTGGAGCGGCTGGTCGCCCTTGTAGTCGCCCATTCCCGACATGACGTTGTTGGCTTGAATCAGGTACGTCACGGCCTGGCCCGTCACCGTGCTCGTCGTGAGATGCAGTCGTTCGAGGCCAATCGGGTTCCGCTTCTGCGGCATGATGCTGCTGATGCCGGTTTGCGATCCTTCGGTCAACTGAAACCAGGGATCCGGGTCGGCGTACTGCACGGTGAGATCCGCGGCCAGCATGCTGACCGTCAGTGCGCCGGAGGCCGCGACGGTCGACAACTCGACGCCGTTGTCCTGGTTGGCGATCTGGCCCGAATCGAACGAGTTCACGAGGATGCCGTCGAAGCCGAGCAGGTCGGCCAGGCGCGCACGATCCACGGGGAAGCTCGAGGTGCCTCCCGCCGCTCCGCCGAGCGGCGAAAGATTCAGCCGCGCCCACGCCTGCTTGTAGCGGTCCGAACTGCGCGTCATCGCCTGAAGGTACCCGCCCAGGTAATGTCCGAGCACGGTGGGTTGCGCCTGCACTCCGTGAGTGTAGAAGGGGAGGATCGCGTGCGGGTGCTTCTCCGCCATTGCGAGGAGCGTCGCGCGGGCGTCGATGAACTGCGCATACGTCGTGAGGAACGCGTCGCGCAGCATCAACCGGGTGGTTGTCTGTCCGAGGTCCTGACGTGAACGCCCCGAGTGAAGGCGCGACACCTCGGGCCCTCCAATCCTGATCAGGTCGGCCTCGACAGCCAGGTAGTCGCCCGACCGGGCGGCACCCGGCTTGGTGCCGTCGGCGATGACCTGTGTCAGCGAGCCGGCGATCTTTGTTCCCAGCTCCTTCGAGATGATGCCTTCCTCGACGAGCATGATCACCGATGCCTTGTTCTGCTCGTTGAGCCAGTGGAAGCTGTCGTTGGTGACGGCGGCACGTCGATCGGACGGCTGCGCGTGCACGACGGATCCCAGGATCATCATGCCTGCCGAGTCACGCCGCGACACGCGCCAGCGCGGGTCTGAGTGCGGATCGGCGATTGCTCTTAAGAACGCTGTCCATGGATCCCTCCTTCACCGTCTTTCGAAGTTCGTCGGACGCGGGACCGGATTGACCCACTTGGGATCGTAGGCCGTGTCCATGACCTTTCCACCCTGGATCACCGTGCGGATGTTTCTCGTGGCCGCGATGTTCGTGAGAGGGTTGCCCTCGACGATCAGGAAGTCGGCGACCTTGCCCACTTCCACGCTGCCGTAGTCCTCGTCGATGCCCAGCGTCTCGGCGGGCCACAGCGTCGAACCCTGGATCGTCGCCATCGCAGGAATGCCCATCGTGGTCATGCCCTGCATGATGAGATGCTGCGCGAAACCTGGAACGATGGGGCTGTTGTCGACGCCGTCGCTCGATACCAGCAGCTTGCCGCCGGCCGCAACGTATTGCTTCATGAACGAGGCCACCGTGTCGGCGCCCGGACGCGGCGCTCCCGGATCCGTCACCCACGCCTTCTTCTCCTCGGCCGGCACGAACGCCAGCCCGGGATCGTTCGCGAGGCGTTCGAGCTCGGGGCGCGCGGCGCGCCAGATCTCCCGTGGCACCCAGCCATAGAGGGCGATATCGACAATCACGTTCTGCTCGACCATCTGCCGGATGAGCGGCGCGAACTTCGCCGGGTCGACCTTGAGAAGAAGCTCAGCGCCCTCTTCCGACCCCGCCTGCGGCAGCGGCTTCCCCTCGCGTACGAGCTGCGCCCGCAGGAACGGCGGCAGGTGCTCCATCTCCTTCATGCCGAAGCGCATGGCGACGTCGATATCCCGAAGGTGGCCCAGCACCGGCAGCCTGAACTTCCTCGCTTCGTCGATCACGGCCTCCAGCTGCTCGTCGGTGATCGTGGAGTCGACCTTGACCATGTCCACGCCGATCGCCGCGAGGTAGCGGACGTACGCGCGGGCCTCGGCCACGTCCTTGACATAGCCCGCCCCGAACGCTCTCGGCGGGCCCGGCAGAAGGGGACCGAGCACACGGGCGCCCGACACGAAGAAGCCGCGGGCCCTGCATGACGCCGCTCTTCTGCGCGGCGCGCTGCGCGATGATCCACGCCGTGTCGCTGTGAATGTCGCCGACCGTGGTCACGCCATGCGCCAGGTAGAGCGGGATCTTCCAGCCGCGCAGGTGGAGGTGCATGTCGATCAGGCCCGGGAGGATCGTCCGTCCGTTGGTCTGGATGATGTTTGCGCCGGCGGGCACCGGGACTCTGTCCACGCCGGCCGACCGCCGAGATGCGGTCGCCCCGGACCACGACCACCGCGTCCTCGATCGGAGCGCCGCCCCTGCCGTCGATCAGCGTGCCGCCCTGGAGCACGAGCACGGGCTCCTGCGCCGCGAGTGCAGCCGCGCTGAGCACGCCGAACAGCATCGAGAGAAATCGCACCCTCACTCCTTCCTCCTTTGAGCGACGGTTCGACGTGTGGACTCCTGCGCAGTCGCTTGCACGCCGCCAAACGAGGCACATACTAAACCGTTTCGCCTGACATTAGGGCTCCAGCTGACGCTCAGAACCCCCCCCGCGACACCGGCCGGACAGCCGCATTCGAGAGCTGCGAGCTGACCGTCGGCGGTGAGAAGATGGTCGGAGTGCAACCAGGACCATTCCTCCTGCTGGTGTCTGCTGGCGCAGGCCGCCGCCGGCGAATGGAGGCCGGCCGGCACGACGAAGGGTGTGACCCTGGCATTTCGCGATGATCCACGGCTCGAAGTCCGTGAGGTCCGCGCCACGGCCGAGCTGTCGTTCCCTGCCGCCAGCATCTTCCCGCTCGTGTGTGACTTCACGCACTACGGATCGCTCGTGTCCGGCGTCCAGGAGACGAAAATGATCTCGGGGACCGCGCCCTCGGACTACGAAATCTACATGCGCTACGCGCCGCGCTTCCTCGTCGTCTCGGCCCGCGACGTTCTCGTGCACGTCCAGGGCCAGTCGGCGCCGGATGGATCCAGCGGTTGCCACTGGGCCGATCTGAAGGAACGGGAGCCGGAGCGGAAAGGCACTGTGCGGATGCGGCTCCTCCGCGGCAGTTGGACCATCGAGCCGCTGGACTCGGCGCGCTCGCGCGTCGTGTACCAGGTGGCGGTCAACCCCGGCGGGCGGCTGCCAGGCTGGCTCGTGCGCCGCGGCGCCGTCAGCGCGCTGCCGGACGTGATCGAACAAGTGCGGCGCCGGCTTGGACAGGAATCGCACGCATCGTCTCGTTGACTCGCATAAATGAACGTGCGGCACCGCTCGTCTTGCCCCACAATATGGGCATGAATGCCTCCCGGATTTCTCGTCGTCGACATGCCGTATACAGGCTTGTTCCTGCATGGGTTGTGGGCCTGGCCATGGTCGTCGCCGGAGTGCCCGGTCCCGCAGGCGGTGACGCCACCGTCTCCGCCCAGGCGGTGAACCCGTGCGCGCTGCTCACGGTTGACGAGATTCAGCCGCTCGCGGCAAACGCGAGCGTCGGCGACGGAGTCCAGAGCTCGCTTCAGACTCTGGGCACCTCTACCTGTCGATACACGTGGGGTGCCGGCGTCGGCCGCTTCAAGCTCGACGTCATCGTCAACGAGGCGCCCCGGCTGTTCCCTGGCATGAGCGCGGACCAGATCAAGCAGCGTCTCCAGGAGTCGCTCAAAGAGGGGACGACCGATGCGGTCATCCCGGACGTCGGCGAAGCCGCGGTGTTCAGGGCCGAGTCGCCGCTCCTGGCCACTGCGACCGCATCCACAAAAGGCCGCATTCTCGGCGTGCAGCTCGACGGAATAGACGCGCGCGAGAAGAAGGACGACGTGGTGGCGCTGCTGAAGACCGCAGTGTCGCGGCTCTAGGTATCACTCTGAACCGAAGAACGCTGCTCGCTGCGGCGGTGTACTGTGGCGCGGCGTGCGTGTTCACCTGGCCGCTCGTGCTGCATCCGCGCGCGCTGCTGGGCGCCGCGGACGCGACGGGCGACGCATCCCTGTACCTGTGGGCACTCGGGTGGGATTTTCGGGTCATTTCAGAACACCCGGCCTGGCTGTTCACCGGGCGTGTGTTCGACGCGAACATCTTCTTCCCCGCACCGCGGACGCTGGCCTACTCCGACAACCTGTTGCCGCAGGCTCTGGCTCTCTGGCCCGTTTACGCCATCACCGGCGATCTGGTCCTCTGCTACAACCTGCTGTTTGTCGGTTCGCTCGTGGCATCGGCCCTGGCGATGCACGTGCTGGCGCGGGAACTGACCGGCAGCGAACGTGCGGCGTATATCGCCGGGCTGATCTTCGCATTCGCGCCCTACCATTTCGCGCATCTCGGGCACGTCCAGCTGCAGGCGCTGTACTTCATGCCGCTGTCGTTCCTGTGGCTGCACCGCCTCTTCCAGCGCGAGCGGCGCATCGACACGGTGATGCTGGGAATCGTGCTGGGGCTCCAGGCCATCAGTTCCATCTACTACGGGATTATCGGCGGCATCGGGATCGCGTTTGCGACGATCGCACTCGTCCTGCTGACAGGCCGCCCGCGTGCCTGGCGGCTGCTGCGGCGCGCCGCGACGGCCGCCCTGGTCGCCGTGCTGGTCGCACTGCCGTGGGCCATGCCCTATCTGCTCGTGCATCGCGAGACCGGCGCCGGCCGCTCGATCGGCGACGCCGCGAGGGGCGGAGCCATCCTTTCCAGCTACCTGCAGGCGCCGCCGACGAACCTGCTGTACGGCCGCACCGGCGTCCTGCGGCCAGGACCTGGCGCCTGGCTGCCGTACAGCGAAGGCGTTGAACAGGAACTCTTCCTCGGGTTCTGTGCTCCGCTGCTGGCTGTCTTTGGGTGCGTACTCGCCTGGAAGGAGAGCAGAAGGGTCGCCGTGACGTTCGCGATCGTCACGCTGGCAGGTGTCATCCTGTCGATGGGCCCCGAGGGCCCTACGCCGCTCTACTCGTGGCTGCACCGCGGACTCTTCGGCATGGCGGCCATTCGCGCCGTCCCCCGTTTCAGCGTCCTTGCCCTCCTCGGCGTCGCGGTCCTGGCGGCGCTTGCAATTCGTTCGCTGGAAACCCGGCAGCCACGGCAGATGCGGGGGCTCGTCGTCGTCGCGCTTCTCGCGATTGCCGTCGAGTACAGCAACGGCGTCATCGCTTACCCGCCTCCGCCTGCTATGCGCACCAGCGTCGGCGCGTGGCTCAGCGCCCAGCCTGGATCCGGGGCTGTCGTGTGCGTGCCGATGCGCGTCTGGCTCGCCAACACCCCGTGCATGCTGCAGTCGCTCGAGCATCGCCGTCCTGTCGTCAACGGCTACAGCGGCATCATGCCGCCGTTTTTCGAAGCGATGGTGGAGACGGCCAACCGTCTGCCCGGCGCAGATGCGTTGCTGGCGATGCACAACATCGGCGTCGAGTACGTGGTCAGTGACGGGGCGCTGGCAGGGGAGCCGGCGCTCGCAGAGGTGCTCGTCGAGCGGGCCCGATTCAATGAGCAGCGCGTGTACCAGTTGCACTGGTCGCCCGAGATCGAAGCGAAGGTGCGGGCGACGGTGGACGTGCCGCCTCCTGATCCAGGCCCCATTCCGTTCACTGCCGGCGAGGCCGCGACGTACCGCCTGCGGTGGACGAGCGGGCCGCTCGATGTGGCGGCCGCGCAGGCGACGATTTCGGTCGCGTCGCCAGGTGCGGGCGGGGGCTATGCGTTCCGTGTCGATGCATCGACGGCTCCGTGGATGTCCCGCTTCTACGAGGCCATCGTCAGGCTCGAATCGGTCACGGGTCCCGGCCTGCTGCCGCTGACGTACAGCGAAGTGATCGACGAGGGCACGCGAGGCATCGAGCGCCAGCTGACGTTCGACCAGGAGCGTCACGAGGTACGAATTGTGAGCGGTGGCACGTCGATTGTGCTGCCCGTCGGGATTGGGGCGCGCGACCCGATCAGTGCGTTCTTCTACATGCGCACGCTGCCGCTCACGGAAGGCGCGCGGTACGGCATTCCAATCAGCGACAACGGCCGTCCGCTGCACCTCGATGTCACGGTGGGAGCGCGTGAGTCCATTGTGCTGGACGGGCGCACATGGGAGGCGTGGAAGGTGCAACCCTCGGTGAGTGAACGGATCGATCGCGATCCGCTGCGCATGACGGCGTGGCTCAGCGCCGACGAGCGCCGGGTGCCCCTCGTGGTTGACGTGACCGCGCCGTTCGGGACGGTGCGCGTGGAGATGACGGGGTACCGGCAGGACTGACGGGCGCCCTTCGCAAGTCGCTTGACCTGCGTGGCGTTCCCATCGCACCGGAAGCGCCAGCTGAAACCGGCCTCACCATGGCTGAGCCGGATCGATCGCGCAGTCGATAAGTCCGCACGAGCGATTTCGGAGCCGGGTCCGCTATTCCGGAGGAGCGCGCCTCACGTCTACGTCAGCATGCGCCTACGACTGACTCTGAAGGACTGTGGCTAATGCCGCATCGCGGCCACGCTTGTGCAGCGCCGGCGCGTGGGATTGCTCCGCTCGACGCTCTGCGCCTGAGCTCACGGCAGCAATTCTGCGACAACCGGCTGAGGCGCCCCGGTGTCACCTAGCATTCCGGCCCCTCGAAAGGCGATTACCCGTGAAGCCAATCCTTTTATTCCTGATGAGCGTCGGTATGTTGATGTCGGCGCCGGCCATGTCGGTGGCGCAGCCCCGCGAAGCAGAAAACGCGGTGAGCGTCCAGGGTACCGTTGAGGCCGTCGACCACAAGGCCCGCACGGTGACGATTCGATTGGCGCAGGGCACCCCAGTGACCCTCGACGTGCCGCCCACTGCCATGCGCTTCGAGCAGGTCAAGGTTGGCGATGCCATCACGGCCACCTACTACGATCGCGTCAGCCTGCGGCTGAAGCCCGCGGGCGAAGCCCCGGTCGAACGGACGATGGAGCCGACGACTGTGGGGACCCCTGGCGATCTGCCGGGGGCCACGAGAACCAGGCAGCACGTGTCGACCGTGACCATCACCGGTTGGGACCCGGTCAACAAGGTCGTGTCCTTCACCAGACCGAACGGGGCGGCCTACTCGCGCCGGCTCCTCGACTCCACCGACCCCAAGATTGCCGAGGGATTGAAGGTGGGTGATCGCGTTGACGTCACGAGGACCGAAGCCGTGACGGTCGCAGTGCAGCCGTCGGCGGCTACGCCCGCCGATACTCTCCGGGACCGGCTCACGGTCTCCTTCCTCGTGGGCTGGGACAACCAGTTCAGCGGCACGATGATCCAGGAAGCGACGGGAAGCACGACCGGTGGAGCGCCGATCAACCTGGACGAGACGACGTTCGACGAGGTGTACGGGCGCATCGGGATCTTCAAAATCGGCGTCGGGTACCGGACCACGCCGCGCACCGAGGCGGTCCTGAACTTCGTCTGGTCCAGCAGTGACCCGAACGAGGAAGCGACGCCGGTGGGCACGGTGGGCACGGTGCCCGTCCCGCTGTCGGTCCACTTCACCGAGTATCAGTATTGGGGCATCGAGGGCGGCCAGCGGTGGTTCTTCGCGCGGACGCGCTTCACGCCCTTTGTCGGCTATCTGGTGGGGCTCAACCGGCACCAGGACCTGTCGGGCACGTTTGTCGGGGTCCCGTTGAATCTCACCCCCGGCCTGGCCGAACAGGACGGCAAGTTTTTCGAAAAGTCGTGGGCGTTCAGCCTGGGGCCGACCGGGGGGCTGTTGATCGGGATTGGGCCGATCGAGTTCATGGCCGAGGCGCAGCTGCGGTTCATCGGGGGGCTGTCGGACGTGGACTGGCTGGTGGAAGAAGGCCTGCGGGATGTCAACAGCGAGAGCTCCCGCTGGTCAATCCCGGTCCTCTTCGGCGCCCGCATCCGGTTCTGAGCATCATCATCGACCGCGGGTCCCCGTAACGGGTTGCCCGCGGTCGACTGACAGAGTCGTCTGCATTGCGGCGGCGGTCCCGGCAGGTGAAGCGGATCAGGTTCGGAACGCCTTGCGCTTCATCGAGCCCCATCCGCCCTTGCTGGTCAGCGACGCTGGGATCGCAACGACCGCCAGTCCTCGGGTGCCTGCGTCCAGGCGAGCGGGTTGGGGTCGAACGCTATCCCGACTGGCTCGCGGCGCGCACGGAAGTGCCGTTGCAGGCGGATCGTGAGATCCATGTCCTCGCCGATCGCGCTTCGGTCGTAGCCGCCAACGCCGATCACCGCATCGCGGCGGAACAGGCCAACACACCACCGCCGAGTCCTCCGCCGACTACTCCGTGCTGCTTCGCGAAACGTTTCGCGGCTGGGGGCGGGCGGAAGTGACCGTCACCTACGCGTACGGCATCGAAAGCTTCGAAGATCTCACAGCCGATCGGATTGGGAACCTTGGCGGGCTACATTGCGGGCTTGCTGAAAGAGTCGGTCGTCCAGCTCGCCCTCAACGTCGGGGAAGCGAAGCCTCACTCATCACGCAAGGCAATCAGGGGATCGATCCGGGACGCGCGGCGGGCCGGCAGATAGCTGGCGAGGAGCGCCACGGCGATCAGCACGAACGACACCGCCCCATACACAGCGGGATCTGTCGGCTGGACGTTGAAGAGCAGCGTCGTCATGGATCTGCTGAGGAGGGCGGCGCCAATCAAACCCAGCGCGACGCCGATGCCGCTTTTCCACAACCCTTGTCGCAGGATCAGGCTGGAAATCTGCCCCCGCGACGCACCGATTGCGCTGCGCACGCCAATCTCACGCGTCCGCTGTGACACGTCGTAGGCCAGCACGCCGTAGATGCCGAGGGCCGACAGGAACAGGGCCAGGCCGGCAAACGTCGCGAGAAGCAGCATCACGGCACGACGGTTGTCGAAGGACGAGTCCACCGCCTCCTCCAACCCGCCGGCCTCGAAGAGTGGCAGCGACGGATCGATCGTGCGCACTTTGTCGCGCAGGGCCGACACCACGTCAGCCGCCGGCCGCTCCGTCCGTACGAACAATGTGAACCCGGCCGGTCGTCCTCCCTGAATGACCTGATAGATGAATGGGTTGCCGCTCTTCTCCTCAACGCCATTGTGCGGCACGTCTTTCACCACGCCGATGATGGTGGGCCAGTCTTCAGGTTTTTCCGGCCGACCGCCAAAGCTGAACCTTCCACCGACGGCAGAGCCATTGGGGAAGAACTTTCGCGCGAAGCTCTGATCGACGACGAACTGGCGCCGGCCGGGAGCCATGTCCGCTTCTTCATAGAAGCGACCTTCCACCAGTTTCAGACCCAGCGTTTCGAGGTACCCGGGTGTCACAATCACCCGGAAGGCGCCCGGCTGCGGCGAACCCGGCGGCAGCGTATCGTTCTCCAGGGTGAACGCGTTGATTGGGAGTCCCCCCTGGAAGGGCGTGGAAAAGGCCAGCGCGGCGGAGGTGACGCCGGGAATCTCCCGCATCGCGTGGACCAGGCGTTCGCGGATCTGGTTGGCCGCGTCGTCGCTGGCGCGATGCTGCCGTGTCAACGCGATGCGCGCGGTGACGACGTTCGCCGGCTCGAGCCCGGTATCCACGCGCAACGCCTGGGCGAAGCTGTGGATGAGCAGACCGGCGCCGGTTAGAAGTACCAATGCCACGGCGACCTGCGCCACGACGAGTACGCCGCTCAGCGCGCGCACGCCACGGCTCGACGATGCGCTCCGCGAGCTGTGTTGGATCGCCTCGGCCAGGTTCGTGCGCAGGAGGTGTAACACCGGGATGAGGCCGATGAGCACGCCGACCACGAGGGCGAGCGCGACGGTGAATCCGAGCACGCGCCAGTCGAGCGTGGCAGGCAGCGACTGGGGGAGCATCTTTGCCACGTAGAAGTTCGTGATCCGCAGCGCACCCCAGGCCACGCCGAGCCCCAACAGAGCGCCGAGGGAAGTCAGCAGCAGGCTTTCCAGCAGAAACTGCCGGGCAATCGTCGCGCGCCCGGCTCCAAGCGCGGACCGGATGGCCATCTCCGACTGCCGGGCGTTCGAACGGACAAGCAGGAGATTCGCGACGTTGAAACAGCCGATGAGCAGCACGAACGCGACTCCGCCCTGCAGCATCAGCAGCGTCGCCCTTACCGGCTGGACGCGCTGCTCCTGAACTCCGCCGACGTTCATGGTCATGCCGGAGCGCTCCACGAAGTCCTTCAACTGCGGCGGTCCCGCGTCGACGTAGCGCTTCTCGATAGTCTTGGCCTCGGCGTCCGCCTGGCTTGCCGGCACGGCCGGCTTGAGGAGGCCAAACAACTGGATTCCCACACCGTAGCGGCCCTGCGGATTCTCTGCGGCCGGAGCCCAGCTCAACGGCACGACGAACTTCATGCGCGCGTCAAACGCTTCCAGCACCCGCGGCGCGACGCCGATCACCTTGTAGGCTTCGTCGTCGATCCGCACCTCCTGGCCCAGGACCTCCGGGTTCTCGTCGGTACTGTGTCTGCCAGTAGGACTGCGTGAGAACGATGACCTTGTCGGCGCCCGGCCGGTTCTGCTCCTTTGTGAAGAAGGTGCCGATCACGGGCTGTATGCGCAGGATGTCGAAGATTTCGGCGGTCATCCGCACGCCGGGGACACGGACAACGGAATCCGTTTCGCCCACCAGGCCGTAAAAGAACGTCCACAGCCCGACGCTCTCGTAGGAGGTGGCGTTTGTTGAATAGTCGAGATAGAAGGGGACGTTAGCCGGCATGTGATCCAGGCCGGCCTTTACCGCCGACGAGTACAACTCCACAATCCGCTCCGGCTCCCGGAACGGCAGCGGCTTCAACATCAGCGAATAGACCGTGGAGAAGATCGCCGTCGTCGCGCCGATGCCAAGCGCCAGTGTGACGAGGGTGGTCGTGGTGATGCCCTTGGACTTCCACAGCAGACGGAAGGCATGACGCAAGTCCGTAAGGGAGCCGGTCGATATGCCGGCGGAGGTCGATGCTGATGCCTGCTCTGTGGACATGGTCGTAGGAGACTCGGATTCGACGGAAAAATCAACGGGATCGTAACTGTGCCGACCCGTCCACCTCTCTTAGACGCCGGCTAAACGCCATTGGCCGATCGATCGGGTCTGGCCAAAACCCTGGCCGTTAACGTTCTTCGACCTGGCGACACCATGAACATGGAGGCGCCCATGAATACTGTGTCACCTGCCAACGATCCCCGAACCGATGCGTCAGCCCAGGGTCTTCGCCTTTCGCGGCTTGCCGCGATTGGCGTGTCGCTCGCGATTGCAGGCACGGCGTCTGATAGCTGGGGCCAGGCTCGGACTGAAGAGCCGATGCCCATTGAACGTACCGCCGGCGTCGTCGTCGATCCCGGTACCCCGAGTATTGCCAGGCTTCGATTGGCCAACGGGAATATGGTCGATTTCGTTGATTTGCTGGATGGCCATGTCGGCGTCGGTGAAAAGGCAAAACGCGGGCAGACACTGGCTTCGGCGTATCTGGCTTCGGCCTGGGACGCGACTCCGCTGGAGATTTTCCTGGCGGTGGCCCCGAGAGGGTCCGCCGTCCCGCAAGCGCTAAGAACCGATCATCAGGATCTCGCGGCGCGCTCGGGTCGAAGCCCTGTCCCGCGCGACTTGACGGCTTATCTGACCCAGCAGGGCAATGGCGTCAGCGACCTTGTGTGCAGCACGCAGGACACCTTCTACTGGGCCTGGCTCGATGCTTTCGAGGGGATCGCAGACCATGTGCTCGCCGCCGAAGGCCATCAGCTATCGGGCCAGTACACCTTTTACCCGGGAAAGCACATTTACGAAGGGACGAACGCGAACGACATCACGTACTTGGGCGCTTGCAATGACCACTCCTTTGAGCCGGAGGTGCTGACCATGGAGGTGCATCGGCGCATCAAGACCGTTGACGCGGGCGTGACCACCTATATGTGGTACGAAATTTCCGAGGTCAACCTGGACATCGACGAGATGTACGTCTTCTACAGCAATCTACCGGCAAGCTATCGAGCTCGAGTCAAATCCCCGACCGACGACGTAGTCGAGCACTACACCATAGCGGTGGCTTACACGAAGACTCCCGGTTTGACCACAGGCTTCTGAGTTCAGGATTACAACATCGATCCCGCACGCGGTTCGCCTGGGGAGTCTCTCAGGCAGCCGGACCGACGAAGCATATGCCGTTGCCGTCAGGGGTCGGGCTAGCCGAATTGTGTCGTTTGTGCCTGATGTTGGCGCTACAATTCCCGGCTTAAGAGGTGGATGATGGCGATCCCAGCGTGGCAGGTCAGCGGCCAATACTACGAGACGTGCAGCTGCGACTTCGTGTGCCCGTGCCTGCCGGGAGGGATGGCCGTCACGCCGAGCAAGGGATCGTGCACGTTTGCCATGGCGTTTGAGATTGAACGCGGGCTCTACGAGACGGTCTCGCTCGACGGCCTCGGGTTCATCGTGCTGGGGTACACGCCGGAGGCGATGGGGAAAGGCAACTGGTCGGTCGGGCTCGTCGCCGATGAAAGAGCCAGCGCCGAGCAGCGCGACGCGATCACGGCTATCGCCAGCGGTGCCGCGGGCGGTCCCATGGCGGCAGTGTCGGGACTCATCGGAAAGTTTCTGGGCGTGCAGCCCGCACCGATTCGCTTCGATCGGAGCGGCGTGAAGTGGTCCGTCAAGGCGTCAGATTTCGTTGACATGGCTGCGGAAGGCGTAAAGGGCATCAACCCCGCTGCCACCGAGCCGATGCACCTCGACAACACGGGCCATCCGGCCGCGGATCGCATTGCGTTGGCGCGCGCAGCAAACAGCCGCGTGCATGCCCTCGGCCTGGCATGGGAAGACGTCAGCGGCAAGAACAACGGACAGTACGCGCCGTTCTCCTGGCGTAACGCGTAGCGCGCCGTCGCCGGGCGCACCGGCCGCGATCGCGTTCGTATCCCTTCGATGCCAGAACCTGCTACTCGCGCCGAACGTCCGCCCACCATCGTCGAATCCGCGTTAGAGTCCGAGCGCGCGCCCACTGTGGTGCTCCTGGTCCTGCTGCCCCTGATCTGCTGGTTGTGGATCGTTGTGATGGCCCGCGATATGTACGGACCCATGTCCGGCGCCAGTGCCTGGATGATGACCCCGAACTGGGATCTGCCGCACCTCCTGCTGCTCTGGGCGATGTGGACCGTGATGATGACGGGCATGATGCTCCCGTCCGCCTCACCTTTGATACTGCTGTACGGCGCCATCGCGCGACGATCCGCACAGGGAACGGCGGGGCGCCAGATTTACGCGCTCACGGCTGGCTATCTGGTTGTCTGGACGGCATTCAGCCTCGGGGCGACCGCGCTTCAGCGTGGGCTTGCGGCGCTCCTGGTCATGTCGCCGATGATGGAGGTCACCAACTCCAGGTTTGGCGCGACGTTGCTGCTTCTCGCAGGCGTGTATCAGCTGACGCCGATAAAACACGCCTGTCTGCAGGCGTGCCGCTCCCCGCTGGGATTTCTGATGACCCGATGGCGTACTGGATGGCCTGGTGCGTTCGTCGTGGGCATCGAGCACGGCGCCTATTGCGTGGGCTGCTGCTGGGCGCTGATGCTGCTGCTGTTTGCCGGAGGCGTGATGAACCTGACGGTCATTGCGGCCCTGACGGCATTCGTTGCATTCGAGAAACTGGCGCCACTTGGTCCGCAGGGCGCCCGCATCAGCGGCGTGCTCTTGATAGCGGCTGGATTCCTGATGCTCGTGCGCTAACCCCCACTACGCGCCCCGCAGCCCTGTCATGATCAGAAGTTCATCTCGAGATTGAGGTGGAAGATGTTGCCGTTCGCGCCAACCGGCATCGGGTACGCCGTGTAACCGACCGGGCTCTTGTTGGCATGAATGAATTCGCCGTTGACACGAACCCCGCGCTGCTTGAGGAAGTACCAGTTCGTGCCCACACGCCAGTCCGATGGATCGCCGTAGTCGCCGAAAATCTGCGACCAGCTGACGTACAGCTGGAGGACCTTGGGAACCGCCATCGCCGAGGTCTGCATCTGGTAACCGTTGTCGCTGATGTTGGGGATGCCCCCGGTGTTCACGCCGACGTAGTCGTTCAACCAGCGGCGGTAGTACTCGCCTTCGACCGACATGCCGCGGTATTTGAAGCCCGCGTCAAGGCTCATCATCTGGTAGTTCACCTGATTCACCGAAACGCCGGGACCGAACAGATCGGGAGTGAAGATGACGCTGCCGTCGGAGAGCCGGATTTGGCTGTTCTCGATCCCCTCGGTTCCAGGCTGACTCTGCTTTTCTTCGACGCTATGGGTGTAGTGCACGCCGACCCTGGTGGCGGCCTTCTGGTGATAGTCGTAGTCGCCGTAGGTACCCCACAGGCCGAACTCGCCCGTTGTCGGCAGCCACTGGAGCGCGTAGGACTGGGTGTTGAACTGGTTGTCGAGCTGCGCGGCACTGACGCCCAGCGTGCTCAGGTTGTTGGCGAGCATCACGTGGTATTTGAGGTTCTGCTCGATCTCGCCCTTCAGCCAGGCGCCCGTCGTGTACGAACCGCGGAAAAACTCGTCGGCGATCAGGCGGGTATCCACGCCGAGCCAGTACGGGAACTGGCCTTCGGTGCTTCGCGTCGACGGCAGCGATGTGATGCCGAAGCCTGCCGTGACGAAGCGGTTCCAGGTCCAGCTGATGTTGCCGGCGCCAACCACCTGCGCCGGATCGCCCTGTGACGCGTTGGAGGACCAGACGTACAGGTAGTAACGGAACCGCGGATCGAGGAACCAGCCCGAAAACGGCGCAAAGAACTTCTGCAGCTGCACGTCCTGGCGACGCTGCACCGATTTCGTGTTGCCGAAGGCGTCCACGTACGTCGGATCGAGGTTCCGCTGATTCAGGTAGCGCGCGTAGGTGAACAGCCGGAAGTAGACTTGTCCCTTTTCACCGTTGAACAGCAAGAACCCCCCGTTCGGCACGTACGTCAGGCGCGCTCTGCGTGACTTCAGTTACCTGCACCTGCGCCACCCCGCCGACGAGAAACACGCCGCCGCAGCCGTCGGAGACCCAGATACCGGCAGCGTCGAAGCCCCAGGTATCGCCGTAGAGGCACGGAGCGGCGCCCCTCGATCGAACCAGCGCGACGCCCACCGACGTATCGACCGCGCACTGGATGCGCTGGCCGAGTTGCGACGAGCAGGTCACGAGGTTTGCCGACTGACCGCCCGGTACAGCCTGATTGGGCGCAGGAGGAGACGATTGATCAGCCGCGGGTGGAGCCGCCTGGTCGCCAGCGTCCGAAGATTGTGCGTGCGCCGTTCCCGTCAGCAGCAGGACGCACAGACTCACAGTCTGGATGCATCTCCAGTTCGACATATTCAAGCGCTTCTCCTTGATGAGCGCTGAAGCGCTCGATGGTGGTCCGGTCCGGGGATGAGCAGAGTCCGTGCCGTTTCCCCAGACCAGAGGACGGGACGCGGAACAGTTCCCCATAGTCTAGCCCGGATGGGTGTGCGCGTCTGCAAGCGGCGCGTCGGTCGTTTGGCTGGCGTGCATCGATAAACTCAGCACGCCCGCTGGAGACGTTAGGACATCTCTCAGCCGAAGTGGCGCTTAGCAAAGGCTCGTCCGGAGCCGGACTTCAGGTAACGCTCGAATTCAATGGCTCGACGTTCGTCGGGGAGTTCGATGGCGACGTGGAGCTGCCAGGGGCGGTAGCGCGCGGTGTGGGGGCAGCGGCCAGCGTTGTGGTGAGCGAGGCGGGAACGCGTGTCCGAGGTGCGACCAACGTAGAAGTGTGGCTTTGGATCGGTACTCTTGAGGACGTAGACGAATCTCGTGCGTTCCGGCATGCCATACGGTAGGCAACGCCGATGCCGAACGCCGGATTATCAAAACTGGCGGACTGGTGCGATAACTCTGGAAAGGATCGCAGTTTGTGCAATCGAGCCCGCCTCCGCGTTACCTTGCGACGCTACGGCGCGGCACCCTTACGCCTGTCAGACGCTCGCTGGCCTGCCGAGCCGAAGCTCGCCTGAAGGGCGAGCGAAGGATGGTGGACCAGACCGGGATCGAACCGGTGACCTCATGAATGCCATTCATGCGCGCTCCCAACTGCGCTACTGGCCCACACTGACGTTGGGGGGGACGAGGCGAGCGAACCCCAATTCTAGAACCCGCCGCCAGCCGGGGTCAAAACCGGACGATTCCAGCTGGGGTTGTTTCGCCGCATCGTGCTGATTTTCTTGACCGTTCGGCCTGTCTGGGGTAAACACACCCATGATATTCGCGGTTTGGGCGGACGTGCCGCTGCATCGCAGGCGAACCGGCAGGGAGGTATGAGATGAGGCGACGATTTCTCGAGTCGCTGGGTGTGGCAGTGGTCCTGGTGGGCGTGATCGCGCTTCTCCAATCGTCGGTGACTCTCTCGGGGCAATCACAAGCCGGAGGAAGCGCCGCGGCCACCGGGCCGGCTCCGAAGACCGCGTGGGGGCATCCCGATCTCCAGGGGATCTGGCTCGACGAGTTCGATACCCCGCTCGAACGGCCCGCACGAGTACGCGAACAAGGAGTTCTTCACCGACGAAGAGCGCGCCGACCAGGATGACGAGCGTTCGGGCAACGTCGGCCGCAACCAGCGCGTGGAGCGTCGGGAGCCGAGCAGGACGTCGCCGGCGCGTACAACGCGGTGTTCACGTCGGCGAAGCCGACGGGCCGACGGACGTCCCTGGTCGTCGATCCGGCGAACGGCCGAATTCCCGCGCTGACGCCGCAGGCCCAGGAGCGGAACCGGCGTCGATCGAGAGTTCCGCCTGGCGCTCCTGCAGAACACCGACACCTGCAAGAGTCAAGGCGCCGGGCTGCAACGGCGGGCAGTACGGGCCGCCCTCGCCGCGCTTCGCCGAAGTGCCTCCGTTCTACAACACGCGGCGCATGAACCGTCACGACGGCCCCGAGGATCAGAGCCTGGGCGACCGCTGCATGTTGGGCGTGACGCCGGACTTCAACGGGTTCCGCCGCATCGTGCAGGGGCCAGGACTCCGTCGCGATCGGCGTCGACACCGGGCAGGGCCAGGGCTACCAGCGCGTGGTCTATCTGAGCGGGAGCCATCCGCCGAGCAACATCCGCCTCCGCCACGGCGACTCGCGCGGCCGCTTCGAGGGCAACACGCTGGTCGTCGAGACCACGAATTTCTCGCCGAAGTTCCCGTTCCGCGGCGCCGCGGAGAACCTGAAGCTCGTCGAACGGTTCACGCGGGTGGATGCCGACACGATGGAGTACGCGGTCACGATCACGGACCCGACGGTCTGGACGGCGCCCTGGACGGTCCAAGCAGGAGCTGACGATGCAGCCGGACGATCAGAATCGCATCTACTACGAGCCGCGATGCCACGAGGGGAACTACGGGCTGCCGGCGTTGCTCATCGGCGCGCGCATGGACGAGAAGGCGTTCGAGGAAGGGCGCGGTCCCGATCCGGCGTCGCAGGACACCGCCACGTGCATCGGGGAACTCCCACCCATCGAGGAGCAGGAGCGGCAGACAGGGGCCGGTCGGGATTGAGCGCTGCCGTGTGGCAGAGAGCCGGAGACACATCATGCGAAGCTGGTTCAAGGCTCGATAGTGGCCACGGCGCTGGCCGCCGCCGCCGTGAGCGCCGTGATTTCGATTTCGATGACGCGCACGTCCGGCCAGGCGGCCCAGGCGGCGCGGCCCGCGCGCGTGGCCGGCAAACCCAACTTCGGCGGGGTCTGGCAGGCCCTCAACGAGGCCCATTGGGACCTGCAGGCGCACGAAGCCGTGCCGGGATGGTCACGCAGCAGGGCGTGTACAACTACGAGTACGCCAGGGTTCCGGCGGCGCCGGTGCTCGCGCTCGGGGCCGCGGCAGGCGTGCCCGGGTCCCTCGGCGTTGTGCAGGGTGACGGTCAGATCCCGTACAAGCCGGAAGCCGCCGCCATCAAACAGCAGAACAGCGAGAACTGGATCGACCGCGATCCGGAGCTCAAGTGCTACCTGCCGGGCATTCCGCGCGCGATGTACATGCCCTATCCCTTCTCGATCGTGCAGGGCACGGACAAGATTCACATGACGTACGCGTTCTCGAACGCGGGTCGCGTGATCCACCTGAACAAGGTCGAGGGCCCGCCCGACGATACCTTCATGGGCCACTCGGTCGGCCGCTGGGAAGGGGATACGCTGGTCGTCGAGGTGACGAACTTCAACGGGAAGAACTGGTTCGATCGAGCCGGGAATTTCCACAGCGACGCGCTGCGCCTGGTGGAGCGTTACACGCCGATCAGCGCCGACGCCATCCGCTACGAAGTGACGATCGAGGATCCGAAGGTCTTTGCACGTCCGTGGACCATCGCGATGCCCCTCTATCGCCGGCTGGAGCCGAATGCGACGGTCCTCGATTATCCCTGCATCGAGTTCGCGGAAGAGTTCATGTACGGGCATCTTCGGAAGGAACAACTGGTCAAGCGCTGGGAAGGCGAGACCATGATCGTGGACATCACCCGGAAGATTCCGCCGGGCGATAAGCTCCACGAGTGGTACAGAAGGTAGCGGTGACTCTGGCGCCCTGGAGACGGGGTGGCAGCACCGTCGCAGCAAGGAGGTTGACGTCCATGAGAGTGAAACTGGCCGTTGGGATCGCGGGGATTGGCTTGTGTCTGGCTGGCACCGCCGCGTCGGTGGTGGCGCATCACGCGTTCGCGGCGGAATTCGACGCGAAGAAGCCCGTCGAGTTCACCGGGACGGTCACGAAGATGGAGTGGATCAATCCGCACGTCTGGCTGCACATGGACGTGAAGAAGGCCGACGGCACCGTCGAGCCGTGGGCGTTCGAGGCCGGGACCCCGAACGTGCTCTTCCGGCGGGGCTTCACGAAGGCCTCGCTGATGCCCGGTGTCGTGGTCAAGGTCGACGGCTACCAGGCGAAGGACGGCACCCGGCGCGCGAACGGCCGCGACCTGACGTTCGCCGACGGCAAGAAGCTGTTCATGGGGTCGTCGGGCACTGGCGCTCCGTATGAGCTGGCGCGGCCTGGCGTCGACACGAACGACAAGCCCGTTAACAGATAACAGGGCACCTCTGGTCGCAGCGGGCCTCTGGATGTCCCCGGGCATCCAGGGGCCCCTTCTTTCTCGTCGCCTCGATTCCCCCTTGCCTGCGACCACTCGCCCGCAGCCTCGTTCCCCGCTACGTCTGAGCCTGCTGCCGATCCTCTTCATCGCCGGCCTGGTGGCGTTCGCGCTGTACCCGGGTGTGCGGGAGAACCCCCGGCTGCTCTGGTCGTTCCTCGGAGCGGGCGCGGTCCTGGTGACGTGGACCCTCGCGCTGCTCTTGGGCGCGAGAGTCACGCACCGTTCGCTCACCCTGGAGATCGCGCTGCGACAGCAGCACTACGTTCAGGCGTGCGCCCACACCTCGATCTTTCTGTATTGGGGCTGGTTCTGGCAGCCGGTGTACGACAACGCGTATCTGATCGTCGCCCAGTTGTGCTTCGCCTACGCGTTCGACATGTTGCTCAGCTGGTCACGGCGCGACACCTACACGCTCGGGTTCGGACCATTTCCGATCGTCCTCAGCACGAACCTGTTTCTCTGGTTCAGGCCCGACTGGTTCTATCTGCAGTTCCTCATGATCGCGGTGGGGTTCGCTGCCAAGGAATTCATCCGGTGGAACAAAGATGGGCGCCAGGCGCACATCTTCAATCCGTCGGCCTTCTCGCTGACGATCTTCTCGATCGCCCTCATTCTGACCGGCACCAGCGACATCACGTGGGGCAAGGACATCGCCATCACGCAGTTCTATCCCCCTTGGATGTACCTGTTCCTGTTCCTGGTTGCGCTGCCGGGGCAGCTCCTGTTCGGCGTGACCACGATGACGATGGCGGCGGTGGTGACGACGTACCTGTTTGGCCTGGCGTACTACGCCGGGACGGGCACGTATTACTTCTACGATTCCTACATTCCGATCGCCGTCTTCCTGGGCATGCACCTGCTCTTCACCGATCCCTCCACGGCGCCGCGGACCGAGGTGGGGCGCGTCATCTTCGGTGCACTGTACGGGCTGAGCACCGTCGCGCTCTACGAGCTGCTCGGTGCCGCCGGCGTTCCCGCCTTCTACGACAAGCTCCTCCAGGTCCCGCTGCTCAACCTGTCGATCAGGGCCATCGACCGGATGGTCCGAAAGGATCCGCTGCGACGGTTCGAACCGGCAGCCAGCGGACCGGTGGTCCGGTCCCGCCGCCGGAATTTCGCGTACGTCTCCGTCTGGGCGGCGGTCTTCGCCGTCCTGAGCGTCACCGGCGGCGTGGGGGATTCCCATCGTGGACAGTGGATCCCTTTCTGGCAGCAGGCCTGCCGCCAGCAGAGCGCCCACGCCTGCGACTATCTTGCCCAGCTCTACAGGAACGCTTGCAACGCCGGCTCTGGGTGGTCGTGCAATGAGCTGGGCAGGTTGCAGGACAACGAGGCAGCAATCGATCGGCCGGCCGTGCTCGCGGCGATACAGGAGGGCTGCACGCTCGGCTTTCAGCCAGCGTGCGACAACACCCTCGCTCTGAAGAGCGGCGGCCTCCCGCACGCCACCGGACCGCCGCCGGTCGAGGATCTTCCCATCCTCTTACGGGGCAGCAAGGGGCCGATCACCGATCGGACGGCCGCGTCGCTGTACCGGCGCGCCTGCGACCAGGGCTGGCCAGATAGCTGCCTCGAGGAGCGTTGAGATGGACCCTTGCTCTCAAAACGTCATCTGGAGCGCTCGTCCGGCGGTACAATGCCGCCGTTCGGAGCGTTGATCATGGCAATAGACATCTTCGCGAAGATCGGAGATATCAAGGGCGAGTCCGCCGACGCCAAGCATAAAGACGAGATCGAGGTGCACTCGTTCTCGTGGGGTGTCACCAATAGCGGCTCCCCGTCGCACGGCGGCGGGGGAGGCGCGGGCAAGGCGACCTTCCAGGATCTCTCGATCGTCCACACGATCGACAAGGCGACGCCGAAGCTCCTGTCCGCGTGCGCCACGGGCATGCACATCAAGGACGCCACCATCACCCATCGGAAGGCCGGCAAGGGCCAGCAGGAATACTTCATCGTCAAGCTGAACGACGTCATCATCACCGGAGTGACGCACGGAGGCAGTACCGATCAGCCCGGTTCGGAAGTGGTGACGCTCGCCTTCGCCAAGATTGACCTCGAGTACCGTCCGCAGAAGCCCGACGGCACACTCGACGCCGGCATTCACTTCAAGTACGACCTGAAGGCAAATAAAGAAGGCTGAGACGCGGCGGAGCGCTGATGGAGTCGCCAGAGCGCGAGCTCACGCTCGAGGAAGCCATCGAGCTGGCGATCCTGCTGCAGAAGAACGACCAGCTCGTCGAAGCTCATGAGCTGTACCGGCGGGCGCTCGCCCTCGTCCCGGACCATCCCCGCGCACTGCACTACGCAGGCGTCCTTGCGCATCAGCAGGGCCGCCGCAGCGAGGCTGTCGCGCTGATCGAGCGAAGCCTCGAGCTCGAGCCCGATCACGCGGACTGGCAGAGCAATCTGGGAATTGTCCTCCAGGGGGACGGCAGGTTCGACGCGGCGATTGCCGCTTACCGTCGCGCGATTGACCTCGACCCGAACCATGCGAACGCCTACAGCAATCTCGGCGTTCTGCTGAGGGCAACCGGGAAGCCCTCCGAAGCGGAAGCCGCGTACCGCACGGCCATCCGGCTGGACGCGGCGCATGTCGACGCGTACACCAACCTCGGCATCCTGTTGAACGGCCTGCAGCGCACCGAGGAGGCGGCGGCGTGCTACTGCAAGGTGATCACGCTCAGGCCCCGGCACAGGGAAGCACGGAAGCTGCTCGCGCTCGCCCACTGCACGCTCGGCGCGATCCCCGAGGCCGTGCGCATCTTCGAGGAGTGGCTCGCCGAAGAGCCAGGTGACCCGATCGCGCTGCACATGCTGGCGGCGTGCACCGGTCGAGCCATACCTGCCCGCGCGTCCGACGGATTCGTGGAGAAGACCTTCGACGGCTTCGCGGCCAGCTTCGAATCCAAGCTCGAGCGCTTGTCCTATCGCGCGCCGTCTCTGGTGGCGGCGATGGTCGAAGCCTCGGGCATTGAGCCGCTGAAGCAGCTCGACGTGCTGGACGCCGGCTGCGGCACCGGCCTCTGCGGACCGCTCGTCGCGCCATATGCGCGCCGGCTGGTGGGCGTTGACCTTTCGGCCGGCATGCTGGAACAGGCCAGACAGAAGAGCGTCTACGACACGGTCGAAAGAGCGGAGCTGACCGGGTACTTGCGGGACCACCGCGAGGCCTTCGACATGATCGTGTCCGCCGACACCCTGGTGTACTTCGGCGACCTCGAACCGGTGCTGACCGCCGCGGCAGGAGCGCTGCGGCCGAACGGATCCTTTGTCTTCACGCTCGAGCACGCGGCCGGCGACGGCGCGGGTGTCGACTACCGTCTGGAGTGGCACGGCCGCTACAGCCACTCCAGGGCATACGCCGAGCGGGTCTTGAGCCTCGCAGGCCTCCTCGGTGAGGTCTCGCAGGCCGTGCTGCGCACGGAAGCCGGCGCACCTGTGGCAGGGCTCGTCTTCCGTGCCACCAAGCCGACCGCGCATCGTGCCTGAGCGGACCCTTTTCGAGTCTGCGGGTCTTCGTGGCTAGAACATCGCGATCGGGTTCACCGGCGATCCCGTGCCGTTGGGGATCCTCAGCGGCGCCACGGTGATCATGAACTCCCAGCGCTTGCGCGCCGCCGCAGCCTCCGCCGCGGCGTCGAGGTCGGCCCGATCCACCAGCATGATCCCCAGCATCGTCAGCGCGAAGTTGTGGAGCGCGAGCCGCGGCAGGTCGCCAGGCGGCTGCGGCACGTAGCCCGGCGTTTCCCACGCGATGAGCGCCACGTCGCGCTTCTTGAGCCAGGGGATGACGCTGTTGTCGAATCCCGCTGCGCCTTGATCGATCGGCCACGGACCAAGCGCCGTGCGGCGCGCCCAACGCCCCCAACGCAGAAGGACGGCGTCGCCAGGTCCGGCGGCTGCGCCCGTACGCTTCTCCCACGCCTCGAGATCCTCCGGGAAGATCCGCGTGCCGGGTTCGAGATACGGCACGCCTTTGAGCCGCGGGATGTCGTACAGGACCGCACGCGTCAGGATCCCGTCCTTCATCGCGAGGACCGAGTGCCGCACTGCCCCGCCCTCGCGGGAGACGACTTCAGACACTGGCACTCCGTTCCACGCCACCCCGTCGAAGAAGATGTGCGCGAGCGAGTCGATGTGGGTGGTGCCGGCGCCGTGAATGCAGGGGTACGCGATGCGATCGCTCGCCGCACCCTGCGAGGCCGCCACCATGGCCCACTCGTTGGGGCACGGCACGTCGGGCGCCGCCTGCGTGTTCGCGTTCGACGACAGCGAGACGGGCACGCCGTCGCGCACGAGGGCCAGCGCCGCTTTTCGCTTCGCCGGTGTGATCAGGTTGAGCGCCCCGAGCTCGTCGCCCTTGCCCCATCGCCCCCAGTTCGACAGCGTCTTGCGCCAGCTTTCGTAATCGGACGCCGCAACGACCGGACGTGAGGTGTCGGCTTTGAAAGGATTGCTCTGCGAGAGAAGCGTGGCGCTCAGGACCGCCAGCATCAACGGCGCCGCTGCGACTTTCATACCGCCTCCTCAGCGTGTCTTTTTCGTGCCTTCGTGCTTTCGTGGCGCTAGTTCGGCTGCGCCAGATGTCTCTCCAGAAACGCCCACACCCGCATCCACGAATCGCGCTGATCGGGCGTGTCGTCCGGGCGCAGCGTCCGGGTGTCGACCTGCCGGTCAAACAGATGTCCGCCCTTCGGGGAACGGTAGACCTTCGTCTCAGCCAGCTCGGGCTTGCGCGCCCTCAGCGCATCCACGAGCTGCATGCTCTCCTCTATCGTCACGTCTTCGTCGTTGTCGGCCACATGTACGAGCAAGGGAATCCGAAGCTGATCAACGTGGAAGAGAGGAGAGCGATACCGGTAGGCCTCGGGCTTCTCCGACGGCGGCCCGCCGAAGCGGTTGAACGGATCGATGATCTCAATCTGCCGGTCGTGGCCCTTGCGAGCGACCCGGTGGAACAGGTTCGTGACCGGTACGAGCGCGACCGCTGCCTTGAACGTCCCTGGGTTCCTGAAGACGGACAGCAGGGCGATCATCCCGCCGTGGCTCCACCCTGCGATCGCCACGCGTGAGCCATCCACTTCCGGGTACCGGATCGTCACCACGCTCGCTGCCGTCACCGCATCGTCGACTTCGGCGCCGCCGTAGTCGATGGCGTCGTAAAGAGTCCGTCCGTACCCCACGCTGCCGCGATACTCGGGCGCGATGACCACGAATCCTCGGGCGGTCGCTTCGAGCACATACGGGATGTAGTGTTCGTACAGGTGGCCGCGCACGTTCTCGTGCACCCAGACCAGCGCCGGGCGGCTGGCGGCCGGCGCTTCTTCGAGCGGCTGGAATACGAAAGCGGGGACCTCGAGGCCGTCGGCCCGGCTGCGGAAGGTGATCTTCTCCATCCGCATGGCCCCGGCGGTGGCGTCGCGCCAGCGGCGGTCGGTTTCGGCCTGCTGCCGGAGCATCAGGCCGAAGTCCGGCGTGCCCCTCGGCGGCCGTTCGACCCCGGCCGGCGTGACCTGCCCGGCCGAAAGCATTGGCGGCCGAGGCCCAACGGCGCCAAGAATCGCCGCCAGCCCGACCAGTACGTGGACTATCCGGCCAGCCCGGGTCCGCATCACGGCTAAATGCTACTCTCGGTCCGTCTTACTTCTGACTTCTAAGTTCTAACCTCTTACTTCTGAGTTCCCGCTCGGGCATGTGCCCTGGTCAGCCATTGCCGGAGCGAAGCCGCAGCCTCGTCCGCCGTCTGTCCGTAGAAAGGCATGAGTGCGGTAGGCACACCCGGGATGCGCACGATGCACGCGCGCCACCGGTCGGCGGCTACCGACGAAACTTCGATAAGGTAAGGGTGTCCCGCGATGGATTCCTGGAAATGACGAATGGCGACAGTGTTCACAGTTGCGCGCGCGATCTGAAATTGTTCGGGGAGAAACGATTCTACGCACGCGGCCGCGGCAAACAAGCGAAGCGGATGACGAAGGCGTATCCACACCACGACGTTCGTTGAACATGACTCTGATGTACGAGCGAAAAATATTTTGCGTGTCGGACCGTCCACAGGAAATTCACGTTTCATCAACAGGTTTTCCACACTCGGTCTCCGAACGCCTTCGCTTGACGCGTCAACCACCCCCACGTACCCTTGGAACTTCATGAAAAGGGGGCGCTTTCTGCGTTCGTGGGCCCTGGCTGTGCTCCTGGGCGCGGCCATGCAGGTCACGCTTGGTGCGCAGGCCGCCCCTCCTGATGTCCCCGACGCCACGGTGCTCCGCGTGTTTCTGCGCGACGGCACGTCGCTCGTGAGCTACGGCGAGCCGGCGAACGTGGGCGATCGCGTCGTCTTCTCGATGCCCACGTCGGCCTCGAGCCGCGAGCCGCAGCTGCACCTCGTCAACCTCGCCTCGGACCGCGTGGACTGGGACCGCACGATGCGGTACGCCGAGGCCGCACGTGCATCACGCTACGTGTCCACCATGGCGGAGACCCACTACGCACAGCTGACCTACGAGATCACGCAGGCACTGAACGACGTGGCGTCGACCAGCAGCCCGACCGAGCGCCTGGTGATCGTCGAGCGGGCACGGCGCACGCTCGCCGCGTGGCCCGGCAGCCACTTCAACTACAGGCGCGACGAAATCGACAAGATGCTGGGGCTCCTCGACGAGGCCATCGCAGACCTGCGCGCGGCGGCCGGCGTCAGCAACTTCGACCTGACATTCGTCGCCACGGCCGAAACGCCCGCCCTGCACGAGCCGCTCATGCCGTCCCCTACGCCCAAGGAAGCGCTGGAGCAGACGCTCCTTGCGGCCACGCTGGCCGATCACCCCGACGAGCGCATGTCCCTGTTGACGATGGTGCTGGCCGGGATCGACCGGGATGCGCCTGTGCTGCCCTCGGCCTGGCGCGACGAAGTCTGGCGGGCCGTGCAGGCGACGCTCGCCATCGAACGGGAGGTCGACCGCCAGTACCGCTCCCTCACTTCGCGTGTGATGGATCAGGCGGTGCGGCGGGCGCGCGCGGCGGACGTGAGGGGCGTCGAACGTCTCGCAGCTGAAGTTCGCCTCAAGGACCAGGAACTGGGGGGGCAACGACCCTCGACCGTCGAGACGCTGCTGGCGATAGTGGACGAGCAACTGGATGCCGCCCGCCGGCTGCGCCTGGCGCGCGACCGCTGGGCGCTCAGGGCCGAGGATTTCAGGAAGTACCGTGTGTCGATCACCCCGCCGCTTGATCGACTGGCGCTGCTCAGGGGCGCGCTCGAAGACGTCCGCGCGCTCGCCGGCTCAGGGCCGACGGCGCTCCAGATGCTCGAGTCGACTGCCTTGGCTGTGCTCACCGCGATTGGTGCGATCGTGCCTCCCCAGGAGTTCCAGACGGCGCACTCCCTGATCGCCAGCGCGGCGCAGATGGCCGATGGCGCCGCGCGCATCAGGCGCGAGGCGGCCGTGTCCGGCGATCTCGCGCGGGCGTGGGACGCTTCGTCGGCCGCCGCCGGCGCGTTGATGCTCATGGCACGCGCGCGTGCGGAAATCGAAGACGTGCTGCGCCTGCCACAGCTGCCGCAGTGATCACACCCCGCCGGACGCGCCTGGTGCGCGTCCCGGACCTTCACCTCTTCCGGCACGCCATCACGGCGCTCGCAACCGAGGCTGTCGTGCTGGTGCCCACGGCGAGCGCGGCCGCCGTGTGGCGCGCCCCGGAACGGGTTCAATGTCTCACGCGGGATCAGCTTTACGACGACCTCCGCGCACGGCTTGCCGCACCGCCTCGCCGCCTGACGAACTTCGAACGGGACGCCCTGATGCAGGCGGCCGCCACCGGCGCGGAGGCGACCGTGCCCAACCTGCCGTTTCGCGTGCGGCCGGGCCTCGTCGCCGAGGCCTTGCGCTTCTACGATCTTCTACGCCGGCAGTCCCAGCACGTCGTGCGGTTCGAGACGCTGTTCGAGGAATCGCTCGGCCGCGACGATCCTGACGTCGATCCCGGCTCCGCGCGTGTCTGGCGGCAGACGCGATTCCTCGCCGAGACCTTCCGCGGCTACGAATCCCGCGCGGCCGCGTCCGGAGCGGTCGACGAGCACCTGCTGCGGGCCCGGCTCATCGCCGAGCCTGCGGCGCAGCCGCTCGAACACATCGTCGTTACGGTCGCCGACTGGATCGCGGACCCTGACGGGTTGTTCGTGGCCGACTTCGATCTCCTCTCGAGGCTGCCCGGGCTGGCGCGGATCGATCTCGTGTGCACCGACGCGATGCTTGGGTCGGGGTTCCACGAGCGGCTCCATACCTGGTGGCCCGGGCTCGAAGAGGTCGAGGCCGATGGTCTCTGGCCGCGAGCTGAACGGCTGCGGCCGCAGCTCCTCACCCCTCCAGCGGCACCGTCCACCTCCAGCCCGCCGCCGCTCTGGTTTTCGTATCGCGATCGCGAAGAGGAGCTCATCGGCGTCGCCGACGCCCTCGCAAACGCGGTTGCGGTCCCGCACGAGCGGATTGCCGTCGTCTTCAAGCGGCCGCTGCCGTATCTCTATCTCGCGCCGAGCGCGCTCGGAACGCGTGGCATTGCGTGGCAGACCACCGCTTCGCTCCCGCTCGCCGCCGAACCAGTGGCCGCGGCCGTGGACCTCGTGCTCGATCTCGTCGAGACGGATTTCTCGCGCGATGCGCTCGTCGGCCTTCTGGGCTCACCGCACTTTGCGTTCGAAGCCGTGACACGGGAGATGGTGAGCAACTTCAACCGTGTCCTGAGCCAGGCCCGGTACCTTGGAGGCCCGGAGCGCCTGCAGCATCTCGAGGCCGGCGCCGACCGCGCGGGCTGCCGCGCAGCGCTCGACGCAGCTGTCGCCGCCGCCCGCGAGCTGATGCCTCTCGTGGAAGCCGCGCCGCTTTCCCGGCAGCTCGGGCACGTATCCCGATTCCTCGAGGCACACCTCGCGGGTTCCGGCGCCGACGAGCGAAGCCAGCGCGACCGCCTGTCGATTCTGGAACTCCTGGCGCAGTCCGCGTCCGCGCACGCAGCGCATTACGACCCGCAGGTGGCCATCGACGAGCTGGCCTCGCTCGTTCGGCGGTGGATCGGCGAAGTCACGGTCCCGGCCACCTCAGGCGCCGCCGGCACACATCTCCTCGACGATCAGGCGGCGCGATATCTGAGCTGCGACATCCTGACCATCGTCGGTCTCGTCGAGCAGGAGTGGCCCGAGGCGCCGCGTCCCAACATCTTCTACCCGCCGGCGCTCCTCAAGTCGCTTGGCTGGCCGTCGGAACGCGATCGCCGTGCGGCGGCGGACGCGCGCTTCCTGGACCTCCTCGGATCGGCGTCTGCCTACACGAGGCTCTCTACGTTCTCGCTGGACGACGAATCCCCGGCGCTCCCTTCGCTTCAGCTCGACGAGATTGCACGGGCGCGGCTGTCCAGCGTACCGAGCGATGGGGCCGCGCACAGGCCGGACAGGTTCGTGGCGACCGATGAGGAGCTGACCTCCGGGCATCCGCGGCCGGAACGGCTGCCCGAAGCAGCTCGCGGGTGGGCCAGCCTGCGCCTCGCGCGGCCTCCCGCCGATGCACCGATCTTCCACGGCGAGGCCGGTGTGCAACGCGACCGCACCTGGTCAGTCAGCGCCGTCGAGACCTTCATCGGATGCCCGTTCCGATTCTTTGCGCAGTACGTGCTGCGACTCGAGGAGGAACCAGAAGACGAGGTGATGCTTGATCCGCGAAAGCAGGGCGAGATCGTGCACGGTGTCTTCGAGCGGTTCTTCTCGGAGTGGCAGGCGGCCGGACATCGCAGCATCACGCCGGGCAACCTGCCGCATGCGCGTGAGGTGTTTCGGGCGCAGGTCGACCGGGAGCTGATCGAGCTCGGCGAAGCAGAGGCGGCGCTCGAGCGCACGCGCCTTCTGGGCTCTCCGGCGGCGGCCGGTCTTGGCGACGCCGTCTTCCGCATGGAGGCCGAACGGTCTGTCCCGGTTGTCGAACGCCTGCTCGAGTTCAAGCTGCAGCCGCCGTTCAGCATCCAGACAGACAGCGGACCACGCGTCGTGCCCCTCAGGGGCAAGCTCGATCGGATCGATCTTCTGGAGGACGGCACGTTCAGGCTGATCGACTACAAGCTCGGCTGGCCGCCCGACAAGGGGAGCGCGCTGCAGCTGCCAATCTACGGCCTGTGGGCGGAGCAGCAGCTGACGCGCGAGCGCGGGCGATCGCTGGTACTCGGCGAGGCGGTGTACCTCGCCTTCAAGGGTCCGCGCCGGGTCGTGCCGCTCTTCTCGAGTCCCGAAGATCGTGATTCGGTGATTGCCGCCGCCAGCGGGCGTCTTGCCTCTGCGCTCGATCGCATCGCGGCCGGACACTTCCCGCCATCACCCGACGACGTCCATCGGTGTGAGACGTGCAGCTTCACCGCGGTCTGCCGCAAGGACTACGTGGGCGATGTCTGAGCCGTTGCTGCCGTTCGGCGACGATCCTGACCCTGCTGCGTCGCCAGTCGCCGCGCTCGCGCCTGCGGCTCCCGCGCCAGTCGACGAACCGGCGAGGCAGTTCGCCGTGGATCCGTTGCGGAACGTGGTCCTGGAGGCATCGGCTGGCACGGGCAAGACGCGCGTGCTGGTTGAACGCTACGTCAACCTCCTCCGCGCCGGCGTCGAGCCGGAGCACATTCTTGCGATCACCTTCACGCGCAAGGCCGCGGCCGAGATGCGCGGGCGAATCGTCGAGCGGCTTCGTGAGGCCAGCCGCCTCTCACAGATCGATCTGGCCCGATGGCGCGAGCTCAGGGAACGTCTCGGTGAGATCGCCATCTCCACGATCGACGCGTTCTGCCTGTCCTTGCTCCGCGAGTTTCCACTCGAAGCGGACATCGATCCGGGCTTCCGGCTGGCGGACGACACGGAAGCGCCGCGCCTGGTCAGCGAGGCGCTCGACCAGGCACTCCGGATCTGCCGCGGCCTGGCCCGCGACGATGAGGACGTCGCTCTGGTATTTGCGCAGCTTGGCGAGCGGCGGCTCAGGGCGGGGCTGGGGTCGCTGCTCGATCGGCGCCTGATCGCGCCGCAGGCGCTTCGGCGATACCTCGCGAGCGGCCCGCAGGATCTCACGGCCCAGGCGACCTGCGAGCGTGCGGCCGAACGGCTTCGAGAGGCGTTGACGGGAGTCGAAGGCGGGCTCGAGGCATTTCTCGACGACGGTCCCAGGCATAGGGCGGCTTTCGCACTGCTGGCCGCTGACATCCGCACTCTTGCGAGCGGTGCCCTGGCGCTCGAAACGAGGCCCGGCCGGGCGTCGTTCCGCGATCTGGTCGATCAGCTGCGCGCGTATTTCCTCACGCGGGAGGGCCGCCCACGCGAGAAGGCGTTCCAGGGCACGGGATTCAAGGCGTCAGACTGCGACAGCGAGGCTGCCTGGCGCCGGCACCGGCAGGCGGCCGCGGTCCTCGCGCCGCTCGTGGCCGAAGCGGTCCGGGCATTCCGCCGCGATCTGAACGTCGTGATCTCCCGCGGCGTCTGGCGGGTCTTCGGTGTGGCCCTCAGCCAGTATCACCGTACGCTCGAGGCGCACGCGCTGCTGGATTTCTCGGGGGTGCTGGAGCACGCCATCCAACTGCTGCAAGGGATGGACGAGTTTGCACCGAGCCGCTTCCGGCTCGAGGCGCGCTACCGGCACGTGCTGGTGGACGAGTTCCAGGACACCAGCCGCGTCCAGTGGCAGCTCGTTTCTCAGCTGGTCCGCAACTGGGGCGAGGGCTTCGGCGCGGCCGACGACGCGATCCCGCCTTCGATCTTCATCGTTGGCGACCGGAAGCAGTCGATCTATGGCTTCCGGGACGCCGAGGTCGCCTTGCTCGACGAGGCGGCGGCATTTGTCGCAGGCCTCCGGGCGAACGACGATGTCCGACGTGCGATCTCGGTGAGCTTTCGCTCGGCGCCGGCGCTGCTGGCGTTCGTCAACGACGTGTTCGACGCGGTCGAGAAGTCCGAGGCGCGGCGGGACGCCTTCCGGTACGACGAACAGGATCGCTTTCCGGTCAGCGTTTCCCCTGCCGACCCCGGCGAGACCACCCAGGCCTCCGAGCCGGCGATCGGTGCGATTGTGGCGCCCAGCGTCACGGCCACCGCGGAGCGAGTGGCTGCACAGATCCGGCGCCTCATTGGCTCGGCGATGGTTCGCGATCGAGCGACCGGGCTCGCCCGGACGGCGGGGCCGGGGGACGTGGCGATCCTCTTCCGAACGCGCGATGCACACCAGGAGTTCGAGAAGGCGCTGGAACGCGAAAGCATTTCAACCTACGTCTACAAGGGCCTTGGCTATTTCGACGCACCAGAAGTGCAGGACGTGGTGGCACTGATCCGATACCTGGCCGATCCGGATTCGGACCTGCGGGCCGCCGCCTTCCTGCGTTCCCGTGTCGTCCGCGTGTCAGACGGATTCGTGGCGGGCCTGGCGCCGCGAATTGCCAGGGCCATCCTGGCCCCGGAGGAGCCCGGCGCGATGGCTTCTGCTTCTGACGACGACCGGCAGGTATTCCGGGATCTCCGCGCGCGGCTGCCGGTTTGGCTGTCGCTGGTTGATCGCGTGACGCCGACGGCCCTGCTCGATCGCCTTTTGGGCGAAACCGCGTACGCATACGAGACCCAGGGCATCGGCCGCCGGCAGGCTCGCGAAAACCTCAAGAAGCTGCGCGGGATCGTGGCCAGGTTCCAGAATCGCGGGTATGCGACGCTTTCCCGCGTTGCCGCGCACCTCGGACGAGCTCGCGGAAGGCGACGAGTCGAACGCGGCCATCGACGCCCAGGACTCGGTGAGCCTGATGACCGTCCATGCGGCCAAGGGCCTCGAGTTCCCGATTGTGTTTCTCGTGAACATCAATCGAGGAACGGGCAACCAGCGCGCGCCGATTCGCGTGTCGGCCGACGTCGCCGGCGCCGCGTCGGTGGCCGTTGCGGACTATCAGTCGGAGGCCGACGAGGACTCGCAGGCTCGCGAGCGCGAAGAGACCAAGCGCTTGTTGTATGTGGCGATGACGCGCGCGCGCGACGAGCTCTACCTTTGCGGGGTGGTCAGGGAAGGGTCGATGCGGGCAACGCGCGGGAGTCTTGGCGAGGTGCTGCCTCGGTCGCTCAAAGCCGTCCTGGAGTCAGCTGAGGCAGGAGGTCTGATGACCTGGACGGCTCCGAGCGGCGCCATCCATTCGATAAAAGCGGTCCCACCGCTCGTTCAACCCGGGACCTGAGAGAAGAGTACGACCCTCTCATCCGTTTTTTGCCCAGGCGTGGGCGCGGGCTTCGGCCTCGGCCTGGCTGGCGGCGATGAGCACGACCGATCGGTCCGGTTTGGTGTTGCCGTCGCGCGTGATCCAGGCGATCCAATGTGGGCCGCGGGCTTCTGTATGCACCTGATAAGAATCGGAGGTTGTGGGCATTCTGCGGCCAGAAGGTAGCAGATTCAGGCCAATTTCGCGAGGATCCGCGAAAATTGGCCGGTTTTTCATTGCGTCATCGCCCAGCCATTACATACAATCGAACGGTTATCGGGGATCGCCTGAAGGGCGAAGGGGAGTGTGCGTGACGCTGACTTGTCCAAATTGCGGCAACGACCGGAACTTCCAGGTCAAGACGCTGCAAATGCACGTGGTTCATCTTGAAGACGGCCGTGTGGAAGTGTCGGAAGAGAGCCGGCCGGCGGTGCTCGAAGTGTTGTGCGACGAATGCGAGTCCGCGCTCAAGTTCGAGGAGTTCGAGGATACCCTTCGGAAGGAAGTCCTGCTGACCATCGGCGCCCGTTAGGCGCCGCCTCCGCCGCTCAGTTCGTTTCAGCCTCTTCGAAGTAGTCGCACTCGGGACACACCCACTCGGGAATGTGGCGCGTCGTCGTGCCCGGATTGCCCGGGACGTTCACCGGCTGCTCGGTGCGCTTCAGCCGCATCGTCGCGCCGCACATCGGGCATTCCCGTGCATCGGCCATCGCCTTTGCACGGTAGCATCCGCGCGCAACTCTGGCAAGGTTGACAAGGCGCGAACCCCCTCCTATCGTTGAGGCTCGATGAGCGATGTGAGCCGGAATCGCTTCCGCTCCGAGCCGCGACCCGCGGACGGGGATCTCGTCCGCGCCGCCGGGGTTCCGCGCGGGTGCTTCGACGACGAGGTGGCGATCGACTTCCCGTCGGTCGATCGTTTCGTCGAGCGGCTGTGCGAGCAGTTTGCGGGCGGGACGCCCGAGGCTGCCGGGACCCGGGGCGAAGACTCACGCCGTACGCTGACGGCCGAGATCACCGTCTCGCGGCGCGAGGCGTTCCTGGGCGCGCTCGTCCCTGTCGAAGTTCCTGTGCGGCGTACGTGTCCCGCCTGCGGCGGCCGCGGCGAAAGCTGGACGGACCCATGCGGCGCATGCCTCGGCACCGGCGACGCGCCCGCGCGGTGCCTCGTGCGCGTCCCGGTTCCGCCAGGGCTCGTCGACGGCACGCGGCTGCGCTTCCGCCTGGTGGCCCCGGACGCGCCGCCGATGCGCCTCGACGTCCATCTCTCGATCGCGGGATCTGTCCCGGGCGTATAGCCCGGTGCCCTTTCACGTCCGCCTCCTCGCCGCCCTGTTCGTCATCTCGGGCCTGCTGACTATCCTGCTCGGCGTTTCGGCGCTCGCGCTCGGCGTCGGCGCCGCGGCCCTCGTGCCGTCGGCGGGGGCGAACCAGTTGGTGGCCGGTCTGACGGCCGCGGCCTTCTCGACGCTCGCCCTCGTCGCGCTCTTGTGGGGCGGCGCGCACGTCGGCGTCGGCGTGCCGCTTCGGAAGCACCGGCGGTGGGCGCGGCTGGCTGCGCTGTTCATCGGGACCGTTGACCTGCTGCTCGTGCCCTACGGAACCATGCTCGGCGGCTACACACTCTGGACTCTGCTGTCGGAGGACGGGAGGCGGCTGTTCGAGTGATACTCTTGACCTATGCAGCCTGACCCGTCGGTCGTGCTCGAGGCCTTGAAGGCCGTGCACGATCCGGACCTCCACCGCGACATCGTCAGCCTCGGTTTCGTGAAGGATCTCGACGGTGGACGGCGGCCGCGTGTCGTTCTCGATCGAGCTGACCACGCCGGCGTGCCCCGTCAAGGATCAGATGCGCGACCAGGCGCGCGCGGCGGTCCTCCAGGTTCCCGGCGTCTCGCAGGTGGACATCCAGATGACGGCGAGGGTTCGCGAAGCTGTCGGCGCGGACGGCGGCAAGCAGCCGTTGCCCGGCGTGAAGAACGTGATCGCGGTGGGTGCGGGGAAGGGCGGCGTCGGTAAGACGACTGTCGCCGTGAACCTGGCGCTTGCCCTGTCGCAGGCCGGAAGCCGCGTCGGCGTGATCGACGGCGACATCTACGGGCCGAACGTGCCGATCATGCTCGGCATGAAGACGCAGCTCACGACCGACGGCCAGAAGATCGTGCCCGCCGAGAAGTTCGGCCTGCAGGTCATCTCGATGGGTTTTCTTACGGGAGACGATGCGCCGATCATCTGGCGCGGGCCGATGCTGCACGGCGCGCTGCAGCAGTTCTTCCGTGAGGTCGCCTGGACCTCGCTCGACTACCTGATCATCGACATGCCGCCGGGCACGGGGGATGTCGCGCTCAGCCTGAGCCAGACCGTGCCCGTGGCGGGGGCGATCGTCGTGACCACGCCGCAGCAGGTGTCTCTGGCCGACAGCCGGCGCGCGGTGGCGATGTACAAGAAGCTCAACATCCCCACGCTCGGCATCGTGGAGAACATGAGCTACTTCGTGTGCCGGAACTGCCGCCACGAGGCCGACATCTTCGGTCATGGCGGCGGCGAGACGATGGCCACCGAGCTCGGCGTGCCGTTCCTCGGACGCATCCCGATTTATCAACCCATTCGCGAGGGCAGCGACACCGGCGTGCCGCTCATCATCAGCGAGCCCGATTCGCCTGCTGCCCAGGCGTTCATCTCGGCGGCGGAACAGGCAGCCGCCCAGGTGTCCATCGCGAGCTACGCACGGCCCACGATTCCGCTCACCGTGGTTCGATGAACATTCCGTTTGTCAGGCACACGCTCGACAACGGACTCGACGTGCTGGTGCACGAGGACCGCTCGTGCCCGATCGTCGCGGTGAACCTCTGGTACCACGTCGGCTCGAAGAACGAGCGCCCGGGCCACACCGGGTTCGCGCACCTCTTCGAGCACCTCATGTTCGAGGGATCGCAGCACCACGATAGCGGCTACTTCCACCCGCTCCAGGGCGCCGGCGCGTCGCTCAACGGATCGACCAACGCCGACCGCACCAACTACTGGGAAGTGGTGCCCACCAATGCGCTCGAGCTCGCGCTCTGGATGGAATCCGATCGCATGGCGTTCCTTCTTCCGGCGCTGACCGAGGCCAAGTTCTCGAACCAGCGCGACGTGGTGTTGAACGAGCGCCGGCAGAACTACGAGAACCGCCCGTACGGGCTTGCGCCGATGGCCATGCTGGCGGCGCTGTTTCCGCCGGACCATCCGTATCACTGGACGACCATCGGGGAAATCGCGGATCTGCAGGCGGTCCAGCTCGACGAAGTCCGTCAGTTTTTCAGCACGTATTACCACCCGGCCAACGCCTCGCTGGCGCTGGCCGGCGATATCGACGTCGATGAGGCGCTGGCGCTGGCGCGGCGGTACTTCGAGGAGATCCCGCCAGGCCCCGCGGTGGCCGCGGTGGTGCCCGCCCCGGTTCGCCTCGACCGCGAGGCGCGCCTGCTCCTCGAGGATCGGGTCGAGCTGCCGCGGCTGTACTTGTCGTGGATCAGCCCGGCGATGTTTGCCGACGGCGACGCGGACCTGGACTTGGCGGCCGATATTCTCGCCAACGGCAAGACATCGCGCCTGTACAAGCGGCTCGTGTTCGACCAGCGCATCGCCACCGACGTGTCGGCGGCGCAGAACTCGCGCGAGATAGGCGGGTTCATCCAGGTCGCGGCCACGGCCGCCCCCGGCCACTCGCTCGAGGAAATCGACCAGGTCATCGGCGAGGAAATCGAGCGCCTCGCGCTCGAAGGTCCAAGCGACGACGAGATCGAGCGGGGCCGGGTGCAGGCAGAGGCGCAGTTCATCTTCCGCCTGCAGACGGTCGGAGGGTTCGGCGGCAAGTCCGACCAGCTGAACGCGTACAACGTGTTCCTCGACGATCCGGCGTTCTTCGACCGCGATCTCGCGCGCTATCGCGCGGTGACTCCTGCATCGGTTGGAGAAGCGATGGCCCGCTACCTCGATCACGATCGCCGGATCGCGTTGAGCGTCGTGCCGCGCGGGCGCTCGGCGCTCGCGCTTCCAGGGTCGATCCCGGCGGTCGTGTCCTGATGGCTCCCGAGGCCGGCGCCGCCAACCTCGCGCGCCCTGACCGTTCCCGGCTGCCGGACCCCGGTCCGGTCAAGCCGTTCCGGTTCCCCACGATTCATAAGTCCACGGCGCCCAGCGGACTCCGGATCTGGACCGTGCGCCACCCCGCGATTCCAGTCGTATCGCTGATGCTTCTCGTCCGCCGGGGCGCGGCGTTCGACCCGCCCGGCCGTGAAGGGCTGGCGGCCCTGACCATCGACATGCTCGACGAAGGGAGCGGCAGCCGCTCGGCGATCGAGATGCACGAAGCGCTCGCGCGGCTCGGGGGTCAGCTGGACGTGGACATCGGATCCGACGCCGCGCTGATCACCGTCACGGCCCTCAGCCGCTTCCTGGACCCTGCGCTGCGCCTGCTCGCGGACATGGTCGTGCGTCCCTCGCTCACCGAGGCGGACTTCATGCGCGTCCGCCAGTTGCGGCTCCACCGGCTCACACAGCTGCGCGATCTTCCAGGCGCCGTCGCGGACCGCGCCTTCATCCGGCTGCTCTACGGACCGCATCCCTACGGGCACATGCCGCTTGGCAGCGAGCCCTCGCTGGTCACGATGACGCCCGACGACGTGCGGAATTTTCACAGCGCGGCGATTCGCCCGTCCGAAGCCACGCTCGTCGTGGCGGGCGACTGCGACCACGAGTCGGCCGTCCGGTACGCGGAGGCCGCCTTCGAAGGATGGAGCGGCGAGGCGGCAGGGCAGGTCGAGCCGCAGGCGCTCCCGCAGGCGTCGCGCCTCAACGTGGTGCCCCGCACCGGTGCTCCGCAGTCGGAGCTGCGCATCGGACATGTTGCGGTCGCGCGGAACACGCCCGACTATCACGCCCTCGTCGCTGCCAACATGGTGCTCGGCGGGCAGTTTGTGAGCCGCATCAACCTGAACCTCCGCGAGGACAAGGGGTTCACGTACGGCGCGCGGACCTCGTTCGACTTCCGGAGGCTGGCGGGCCCCTTCAGCCTGCAGGTCAGCGTCCAGACCACGGCCACGGGGCCGGCCATCGCCGAGTCGCTGGCTGAGCTGTCCGCCATCCGCGATACACGCCCGGTCACGCCCGAAGAGCTGTCGCTTGGGATTGCGGCGCTGACGCGCGGCTACGCCCGCGGCTTCGAGACAGCCGAGCAGGTCGCACGTGGGGTGACCCAGCTCGCGCTGTACGACCTGCCCGACGACTACTTCGCGCGCTTCGTGCCCGAGCTCGAGCGCGTGACGGTTGACGAGGTGACTGCCGCGGTGCGGCGCCACCTGGATCCCGATCGCCTCACGACCCTGATCGTCGGCGATCTCGACGCGACGGCCACCGACCTCGGCCGCCTCAACCTCGGCGAGCCCGTCGTCCTCTCGGCCGAAGGTTTCTAGCCCTTCGCGCTTTCCAGCCTCTGATACGATGAGGTTGACAGCGTCCGCAGGGAATCATGGACCTGAAACAAGCCGGCCTGAGCGTATTTGGCGCCATTACGCTCGTCGCCGTCGTGCTCGCCGGCGCAACCGTCTGGTTATTTCTCACCGACCCGGTCACGGTGGCCAACGCGGTCAACGAAGGTGAGATCTCGCCGTTTGTCCGCGATCTTGCCGCGGTGATCTACGCAGCGCTCGAGGGCCTGCTCAGATACCTCTAGGCCATGTCCACGCAGGACCTCAACCCTTCGGACGATCTTGTACCGGTCGAGACCATCGTCGGCCACCTCCAGCGATGGCGCGAGAGCTCGCAGGCCGCGATCGAGTCGCTTGCGGCGTGCCGGCTGGACGTCGAGGCGGGGAGCCGTCAGTTCGAGAGCCCCCAGGCGGCGCTCGAGTACATCGATTTCTTCGTGGGCTTCATCGGCCGGGCCGCAGCCGAGATCGACATCGTGGTCGCAGAAGTGCCGCAGGGCGTGACGACGGCGCACCTCGACACGCTGAGACAGATCGCGAGCAATGCCGCCGCGGAGCAGCGGCGGTGCCTGATGTTCCGCGACAAGTGGATCAACCGGCCGCTGCCGTACCGAGCAGATCCGGCCGCTGCTCAACCGCATCTCGAACGAGACGCGCGATCAACTCGCCGACTACCGCGACCTGACGCTCGCTGCCTCGCGTCTCGAGGCGGCCGCTGGCCCGGTGTCCCCCCCCGAACCGCCTCCCGCCAGGACGATGGGCCGCCGCGCCCTGTTCAATCGGTTGTTCGGCAAATAGCCGACTCAGTCGACGAGCGCGCCTTTCAGGAAGCGCGTCAGGATCCAGCCATCCACGAACTTGAACGGCGTCTTCCCCGTGCTGTAGTGGCCGCAGCGGAGGACCGCCACTTCGTGCGGGATCCCGAGCCTCGCGAACTCGCGCACGAGGTCCTCCGACAGGTCCACCGGAAAGGTGAGGTCATACTTCGCGTAGACGAGCAGCGACCGCCGGTTCCGCACGCGCTCCAGGTACCACCACGGGCTGATCGGCCGCCAGAGCGATCTGAGCGCCTCGAGGTCGATGTGGCCGTCGAGGCCCTCGCGCACATGGCGGGTGGACAAGCCCCGCCACACGACATCTGCGAAGTGCGGCGAGATGTGGTTGAGCGCCTGCGCCTTCACGAGCGGTTCGTGAGCGGTCGTCAGGAGGGACAGGCAGGATCCCAGGCTCGTGCCGAGGATGCCGATCCGCTCGTACCCTTCGCCGGCCAGCCAGGCAATCGCCCGCCGCGCATCCATGACTGCCTGCCGGCACACCTGTAGCGTCCGCGCAAGATTGGCGCTGACGATGAAGTCTGCGCGATGGAGCTCGGGCGGCATCCGCTGGTCGTGATAGGGCATCGTCAGGCGCAGCGCCGACATGCCGTTCATCGCGAGAAGGCGGCACAGGCCCACGTGGCCGCCCGGATCGGCATTCCACTGCGGGAGCACGACGACGGCTGCGCGTGCGCGCGCGCCGCGCTTCGGCTCGAACAGCCGCGCGTACACCGTGTTGTTCGCGGGATGCGGGGTTTGAAGGGCGCTCGGAAACGTCAGCAGGCGGTCGCCTTCGGGGCCGGCCGCCGCGAGACGGTAGTCGGACGTGGTGCCGGGCGCAAAGAACTGGTCGGTGTCCGACATGATCCCGGACACCCAGTCCGAGAGCACCTCGCCTGGCGGGGCCGCCGCCGGGTGGCCGTTCTGCGGTATCCAGTCCAGCCCCCACTCGAAGGGCCGGACCACACGATCCTTGGTGACGGAGGCAAGCTGCCGCTCCCACGCGTGGAAGAAAGTCTGGAGCATCCGTTGTCCATGCTATACTCTTCAGCTCATGATCGTCCTGGCGGAGAAGATGACCGACACGCGAAAGCGAAACGGGCGAAAGCGGGCCACCCGTGTCGGAGGAGTTGTGCTCGACCGCTAGCGTCCTTATCTCTCGAGCGTGAACCCAGCCGACACGGTATACACCGCGTCGGCTTTTTTTTTGGACCAAGGCACACAGAAAGGCAGTAAACGTCTCATGGCTCCGATTCCCGTAGGCATCCTCGGCGCGACCGGCATGGTCGGCCAGCAGTTCATTGCGCTTCTTGCCAACCACCCCTGGTTCAAGGTCGAGTATCTCGGCGCGAGCGAGCGTTCGGCGGGCAAGGCGTTCAAGGACGCCGCGGCCTGGCGGCTCTCCGCACCCCTGCCCGACGATGTGGCGCGCCGGGTTGTCGAGACGGCGGCGCCGGGCACCGCGCCGAAACTGGTCTTCTCCGGTCTCGACTCGTCGGTGGCCGGCGAGATCGAACGCGCCTTCGCCGAGGCCGGGCACGTCATCGTGAGCAACTCCCGCAACTACCGGATGGAGCAGCACGTCCCGCTGCTCATTCCCGAGATCAACGCGGATCATCTCCAGCTCCTCGACACCCAGGCGGCTCACGGCTGGAAGGGCCGCATCCTGACAAACCCCAACTGCGCGACCATCGTGCTCGCGATGGCGCTGGCGCCCCTCCGGCAGTTCGGCCTCGAGACGACGCTGATCACCACGCTGCAGGCGATTTCAGGCGCGGGGTACCCAGGCGTGCCGTCGTGGGACATCCTCGGCAACGTGATCCCGTACATCGGCGGCGGCGAGGAAGAGAAGATCGAGACCGAGACGAAGAAAATTCTGGGGACGTTCGCGGTGGACCGCATCGAGAACCACCCGGTGCGGCTGAGCGCGACGACGACGCGGGTGCCGGTGCAGAACGGCCACACCGGTTCGATCTCCGTGGGCCTCAAGCAGAAGCCGACCGCAGAAGCCGTGATCGACGCATGGCGCACGTTCCGCGGCTTGCCGCAGGACCGGGAGCTGCCTTCCGCTCCGCCGCAGCCCGTCGTGTACCTGACCGAGCAAAACCGGCCCCAGCCGATCCTGGACGCGAACCGTGATGGCGGCATGACTGTGACTGTGGGCCGTCTCCGGCCGTGCCCGCTCTTCGACTACAAGTTCGTGGCGCTCGGGCACAACACCATCCGCGGCGCGGCCGGCGCGGCGATCCTCAACGCTGAGCTCATGCACCGCGAAGGGCTGCTGTGAACGTCATCATGAAGTTTGGCGGGACATCGGTGGCCGACGCCGAGGCCATGACCCGCGTGATCAACATCGTGAAGGGGCAGCTCGAGGATCATCCCGACGATCCTCCGCCCGTAGTCGTCGTGTCGGCGATGTCAAAGGTCACCGATCGGCTCGTGGAGACAGCCCGGCTGACGAGCGTGGGCGAGGCCGATCAGGCGGTGCGGCTCCTTCGCGAGCTGCTCGATCGTCACATGGGCGTGGCCAGCACGCTTGTTGGGCCCGCCGCGCTGCCGCCCTTGCTGGCGGCGGTGGGCAAGGACTTCGACGACGTCTCCGCGCTTGTAGGGCGGACGGCCCTTCTCAACGATGTGTCCCCCCAGGCCACCGATACCATCCACGCCCTCGGCGAGCTGGCGAGCAGCCGGATCGTGGCAGCGGCGTTTGCAGAGCGGTCGATTCCGGCGGCGTGGGTGGACTCGCGAGCGGTACTGGTTACAGATGCCGAGCACACGGCGGCCATGCCCGACATGGACGCCACCTGCCGGAAGACCGGAGAGATCGTGGGCCCGCTGCGCAAAGCGGGCCAGGTGGCCGTGATGGGCGGCTTCATCGGCGCGACCCCCGCCGGGGTCACGACGACGCTGGGCCGCGGCGGTTCGGACTATTCAGCCGCGATCTTCGGCGCCTGCATGAACGTGGACGAGATCCAGATCTGGACCGATGTCGACGGCATGCTGACCGCCGATCCGCGCGTGGTGGGCACACCGCGGCTCGTGCCGCGGCTCTCGTTCTCCGAAGCGTCCGAGCTTGCGTACTTCGGCGCCAAGGTGCTTCATCCGAGCACGATCCTGCCGGCCGTGGCGAAGGACATCCCTGTTCGCATCCTGAATTCGCGGCGCCCGGACGTCGCCGGCACGATGATCACCGCGGACGGACGAGCGACCTCGGGCCAGTTGACCGCGCTGGCGTGCAAGCGGAACGTCACGGTGGTGGACATCACGTCGACACGCATGCTGATGGCGCACGGCTTTCTCCGGCGACTGTTCGAGGTCTTCGAGCGGTTCAGGACCCCGGTGGACGTGGTCACCACCTCCGAGGTCAGCGTCTCGGTCACGGTGGACAATCCCCGCCGGCTCGAGGACATCGTCAGCAACCTGGTGACGTTCGCCGAGGTGAACTGCGAGCCGGACATGGCGATTGTGTGCGCGGTGGGGGAGAATCTCCGCGCGGACCCGACCATCTTCGGCCGCGCGGTCAACTCGCTGGACCGGATTCCGCTGCGCCTGGTCTCGCAGGCGGCTTCGCGCCGGAACATCACGTTCGTGATCCGCGACGCGGACGTGCCGGAAGCAATGGCGCGGCTGCACGCGGCGTTTTTCGAAGCATAGACGCGAGGATGAATTCCGATGCTCAGGATTCTGCTCGTCGGTCACGGACGGATGGGCCAGCTGGTCGGTCAACTGGCCGGTGAGTACGACTGCCAGGTGGTCGGCGTCATCGATCCGCAGTCGCCGGCCGACTCCGGACCCGCCGACGATGACCGCTGGCGCGGCGCGGCCGACGTCGCCATCGACTTTTCGCTCGCCGACGCGGTTGTGGCCAACGTGCCGGCCCTGGCGAAACGCGGTGTGAACGTGGTGATCGGCACCACGGGATGGCAGGCGCATGAGCTGGCGCTGAAGCAGGCGGTGCGCGACGCAGGCATTGGAGTCGTGGCCGCGCCAAATTTCTCGACCGGCGTGGTGCTGTTCGAGGCAATCGTCTCCCGCGCGGCCGCGCTCTTCGCCGGGCAGCAAGGCTTCGATGCCTGGGTGCACGAAGAGCACCACAAGATGAAGAAGGACGCGCCGTCGGGTACCGCGCTGCTGCTGACCGCGGCGATGAAGGGCGCGGGGTACACCCGGCCCATCGATGTGTCCTCCACCCGCGCCGGCTACATTCCTGGCGTGCACACAATCGGTTTCGACGGAGCGTCCGAATCGATTACGCTGTCCCATGAGGCGCGCGATCGCAGTGCGTTCGCGCGTGGCGCGCTGACCGCGGCGCAGTGGGTTCACGGCCGGCACGGCTGGTTTACGATGCACGACGTGCTCGGCCTGAAGTCGCCGGGTCCGGAAGGACCCGGCCAACGTCCTGAAGCCCGAAGCCAGGAGCCTGGAGCCTGAAGATGACCACCAATTGGACCGGCGTGGGGACGGCGATGGTGACCCCGTTTACGCGGACCGGAGAGCTCGACGAGCGGGCCGTGCGGCGGCTCGCCCGACGGCAAATCGACGCGGGCATCAGCTTTCTCGTGCCGTGCGGGACGACGGGCGAGAACCCGACCCTCAACGATGCCGAGCGCATCCGCGTAGTGGAGATTCTGGCGGACGAAGCCGGGGGCCAGGTGCCGATCCTGGCGGGCGCGGGCAGCTACAACACCCGCGAAGTCATTCAACTTGCCGACGAGATGCGCAAGGCCGGCGCTTCCGGCCTCCTGTCGGTGACGCCGTACTACAACAAGCCGACGCAGGAAGGCCTGTTCCAGCACTACGCGGCGATTGCTGACGCGACGCCGCTGCCGATCATTCTGTACAACGTGCCGGGACGGACCGGCTGCAACATCGAGACGGCCACGCTCGTTCGCCTTGCGTCGATTCCGAACATCGTCGGCGTCAAGGAAGCGTCCGGCAACATCGGCCAGATGTGCGACGTGTGCCAGGCCGTGCCGGACGACTTCATCGTGCTGTCGGGAGACGATGCGTTGACGCTGCCGCTGATGGCGATCGGCGGCCACGGCGTGATCTCGGTGGCGTCGAACGAAGTGCCCGCCGAAATGGTGCAGATGGTCGAAGCCGCGTCGCGCGGCGATTTCCGGACCGCGCGTGCCGTTCACCGGCGGCTCATGCCGCTCATGCAGGTCAACTTCGTCGAAGCCAACCCGGTCCCGGTCAAGGCCGCGATGGCCGCGATGGGGTTACTCGAGGAGAGCTACCGGCTGCCGATGTGCGGGCCGCGGCCCGATTCGCGCGACAGGATCCGTGCGGTCCTGCGGGCCCTCGACCTGCTCAAGACGGCGGTGGTGCACTAGGCATGCTCGAGCATGACGTCGCAAACCTGGTGGCGGCCGGCGCGTCAGCGAACAAAGCGGAAGGACGGCAGGTTTTTGCCCGGCTGCGAGAAGCGCTGTCGGCAGGCACGGTCAGGGCCGCGGAGCCTGATGCCGCGAGCCCGAGCGGATGGCGGGTCAACACCTGGGTCAAGCAGGGCATTCTCCTCGGCTTCCGCTTCGGCGACCTCGTCGACATGTCCCTGGACGATGGCCGGCTTCCGTTTTACGACAAGGACACGCTGCCGCTCAGGGTTCCGGGTGTCGGCGCCGGCGTGCGCATCGTGCCGGGCGGATCGTCGGTCCGCGACGGCGCGTACCTCGCGCCAGGCGTCATCTGCATGCCGCCGATGTACATCAACATCGGCGCCTACGTCGGTGAGCAGTCGCTCGTCGATTCGCATGCGCTCATCGGGTCCTGCGCGCAGATCGGTGCCCGTGTCCATGTGAGCGCCGCGGCTCAGATTGGCGGCGTGATCGAACCGGTCGGCGCGCTGCCCGTGATCGTCGAAGACGAGGCGCTCATCGGCGGCAATACCGGGATCTACGAAGGCGCAGTGATCAAAGCCCGTGCGGTGATCGCGGCCGGCACGGTGCTCACCGGGTCCACGCCCGTGTACGACCTCGTCAAGGGCACGATCATCAAGCCCACAGCCGAGTGTCCCCTTGTCATCCCGGAAGGCGCGGTCGTAGTACCCAGGCGCGCGCGCGGTGACCGGCGGCAAGGGACCCGAGTGGGGCTTGTCGCTCGCCACACCGGTCATCGTGAAATACCGGGACTCGCGAACCGACACGCGCACGGAGCTCGAAGCGTGGATTCGGTGACCTCCGGCGTCGATCTCGTTGCCCTGACCCGCTCGCTGGTTGACATCGACTCGACCACCGGCCGCGAAGGCGAGGCGGGCCGGTGGCTGGCGAACTACCTTCGCACGCTCGACTTCGCCGTGATCGAACAGCGCGTGGACGACTCGCGGTCCAACGTGCTGGCGACGATCGCCGGGGCGGCCGCGCCAGCCGTCGTGTTCTCCACGCACTTCGACTGCGTGCCGCCATTTTTCCCGAGCCGCGTCGAAGGCAGCCGGATCTACGGGCGCGGATCCTGTGATGCCAAGGGCATCCTTGCTGCCCAGGTGATGGCCGCCGATCTGCTGCGGAAGGCCGGCGAGACGCGCGTCGGCCTGGTCTTCGTGGTCGGTGAGGAACGCGGCAGCGACGGAGCGCGCCGGGCGAACGAGGTGGCTGCCGGATGCCGGTATCTCGTCAACGGTGAGCCGACGGACAGCCGCCTGGGACAGGCCACGCGCGGAATCCTCCGCCTCCGGTTCAAGGCCACGGGCCGCGCCGCGCACTCGTCGTTTCCCGAGCTTGGGGAATCGGCCATCGACAAGCTGATCGACACGCTCATGGATCTGCGCCGTCTCGATCTGCCCGACGATCCGGTCCTCGGCCGTACCCACTACATCGTCGGCCTGATCTCCGGGGGCGTGGCGCCGAACGTGGTATCGCCCATGGCCGAGTGCGAAGTGATGTTCCGCACTGTCTCTGACGGGGACCAGGTGCGTGCGGCCATTCGATCCGTCGAGGCACGAGTGCAGGTCGAGCACGTGCTGGAGGTGCCGCCTGTGAGGTTGACCACAGTTCCGGGCTTCGAGACGGCGGTGTTCCCGTACACCACCGACATCCCGTTTCTCGGTGCCTGGGGGCAACCGCTCCTTTTCGGTCCAGGGTCGATTCATCAGGCGCACACGGCGGACGAGTTCATCGAGCTCGGCGATCAGCGCGCCGCGGTGGATGCCTATGTCCGCATCGCTCGCCACCTGCTGCAGTAACCTGCCGGGTAGCAGTGCCCGAGCCACATAACCACGTGTCCCCAGACGACGAGTATCGGCGGCGGATCGAGCGTTGGAGCGCGGCCCTCGCCGAGGGGGTGCGGCGTCACCTGCTCGTGTCGAACCTGCGGCTCGCGGTGTTCGCCGGCGCCGCCCTCGTCGCCTGGCTGGCGACGTTCGGCAATCGGATTGGCGTCGGCTGGCTGTACCTGCCGGCCGCGGCCTTCCTGGCGCTCATCGTCGCGCACGCGCGCATTCTCAACCGGAACGAACGTGCGGAGCGCGCGAGGCGGCTGTACGAGCGCGGCATGCGGCGGTTGACCGGACGCTGGCAGGGTGAGGGCGCCGACGGGAGCCAGCTCCTCACCGATCACCCCTTCGCACGCGATCTGGATCTTGTCGGTCAGGCCTCGCTCTTCCAGTTTCTGAACACGGCACGGACCGAGGCTGGCGAAGCCGCGCTCGCCGAGTGGCTGGCTGCGCCCGCGGAGCCTCGGGAGATCGTCGCACGCCAGCAGGCGGTGGCCGAGCTCGCGCCGAGGATCGACCTTCGTGAGGATCTGGCCGTGCTGGCGGCGGAAGCGCATGTCGGGCGGACCAGTGCGCTCACTGCCTGGGCGGCCGCGGCCCCCGCCGGCCTTCCGGCCGCATCGCGATGGGTGCTTGGCGGGTCGGCCGCGGTCACGGCGGCACTATTGGCCGCGGGGTTCGCGGGGCTCATCCCCACGGCTCTGGCGACCGTCTGGCTCGCCGTGCAGGTGAGCCTAGTCCTCCTCTGGCGCCGCCAGATCGCGACCGTGCTTCACCGTCTCGATCTCCCGCTGCACGATCTCGGACTGGTCACGGAGCTCCTGGTCCGGCTGGAGCGCGAACCCTTTGAGTCGCCCAGGCTCGCAGCACTGCACCAGGCGCTCGTGGCAGACGGCGAGCTGCCATCGGCGATCATCGCGCGGCTGCAGCGCTATGTGTCGGCAGTCGATTCGACGCACAACCTGCTTTTCGCTCCGCTCGCGGCCGTCCTGCTGGTTCGCAGCCAGGCCGCCGCGGCCATCGACCGCTGGCACGCGGCCCATGGGCGTTCGCTGTCGGTCTGGTTGAAGGCGGTCGGCGAGCTCGAGGCGCTTGCCTCGCTCGCGACCTTCGCTTACGAGCATCCGGCCGATCCGTTTCCCGAGGTGCGTCCGGGCACGCCTCTCTTCGAAGCGGCGGGCCTCGCGCATCCGCTCCTGGTCGAAGGCCATGCCGTCGCCAACGACGTGCGTCTGGGCGGCGAGGCGCCCCACGTGCTCGTCGTCAGCGGCTCCAACATGTCCGGCAAGAGCACGCTCTTGAGGGCGGTCGGCGTCAACGTGACGCTGGCGCTGGCGGGTGCCCCCGTGCGGGCGCGATCGCTGGTGCTCTCGCCCGCTGGCGCTTGGCGCGACGCTGAGGGTGGACGATTCGTTGCAGGAAGGCCACTCGCGCTTCTACGCGGAGATTCTGCGCATCCGCGACATCGTGATCCGTGCGCGCGGGTCGATGCCGATGCTCTTCCTCCTCGACGAGATCCTCCACGGCACCAACTCGCACGATCGCCGTATCGGCGCCGAGGCGATCGTGCGTTCGCTCGTCGACGCCGGCGCGATCGGCCTGGTGACGACCCACGATCTTGCGCTGACCGAGTTTGTCGGCCAGCTGGGCGGGCGCGCCGCGAACGTGCACTTCGAGGACCGCATCGAGAGCGGCCGCATGGTGTTCGATTACACGATGCGCCCCGGCGTCGTCGAGCGCAGCAACGCCCTTGCGCTTATGCGGGCCGTCGGTCTCGACGTCTAGCTCAGACTCAGGGCTTACGACTCAGGGCTCAGGCAGCCCGTCCCGATCCCGATCCCGTTCCCTGTTCCCTGTTCCCTGTTCTCTGTTCTCTGTTCTTTTCCGAGTCTGGTGTAGTCTCTGCCCTTTGGAGGCGCATGTGAAGAAACTGCTGTCAGCCCTGACCGTCCTCATGCTCTTCGCGGTGCCGCTGGCCGCGCAGGAGCCGACCTGCAGGAACTGTCCTGCGGCTTACATCGCCACCGAAGAGATCGACGCGTACATCAAGAAGGCCATCGCCGGCCGCATCGTGGACCAGCAGATGCGCGCCGTGGACGTGGGAAAGTCGAACGTCGCCGTTGGCCTCGTGCATCGAACGCGCCTCGAGAAGCCAGCACGCGCGAGCGTGGCGGAGCACGACTTCGTCAGCGAGGTGTACCACGTGATCAGCGGCTCGGCGACGCTTGTGACCGGACCTGATCTCGTGGACAAGGTACGCCGTCCAGCCGACAACGTCGCCGTGCGGATGCTGAACGGACCCGGTAACAACGCCGAATCGGTGCGGAACGGTGTGGCCCACCAGCTGAAGGCCGGGGACGTCATCGTGATCCCGGCGGGAACGGGGCACTGGTTCACGAAGATTGACGATCACATCACCTACCTGATGATCCGCGTTGATCCGGACAAGGTGGCGCCGCTCAAGGACGAGGCGGCGTCGAAGGCCGACCTCGCCAGCAAATAGCCAACAAACGGAGGCCGTGATGCGGATACTTTGTGCAGCCTTGCTCAGTGCGGCTCTCGGCGGGCTCGGGCTCGTGATTGACCTCCACGCTCAGGGCCCCGGCGGGCCGCCGGCCACCTACAAGAGCGCTGCCGAAATCGAGGCGACCCTCAAGAAGATGGGCGCCGTCGCCAAGACGGGTGCGGCGGCGACCGTTGCGGAAGGCGTCGTCGTGCGGAGGCGCAGCGCGTCGGATGAGGCGCAGTACGCGATCATCCATCCGCTGAGCATCGAGATCTACCAGATCGTGGATGGCAGCGCGACGCTCGTGACCGGCGGCACGCTGACGCTTCCGCTGACCGATTCGGCGGCGGATCTTGTCCGAAGCACGTCCATCAAGGACGGCGAGACGCGCAAAGTCGGCAAGAACGACGTCGTGGTGATGCCTCCCGGCACGCCCCACTGGTTCAGCCAGATCGACGGGACAATCACGTACCTCGAGGCCCGAATCCGCATCAAGAACTAGCCGCCGACGTCCCTCGTTTCGACGATGACGCTGTTCGAGTCCAGAGTCTGGCAACACCTGTCGGCGCCATTGAGACGCGCCCGCTGGATGCTGGCCGGCTGGTCCAGCAAGGGCGATCGGGAGTTCCACGACCGGCTCTTCGATGTACAGCAGCACGATCCGTTCAGCCGCTCCTATCCCGGGTACCTGACGATCCGCAGGTTCGCCGATCTGGCCGAGAGGCATTTCTCCGGAGTCGCCACGGCGGTGGATTTAGGCTGTGGCCCCGGCGAAATCACCTGCGAGCTCGCCAGACGTCTTCCGGACGTCCAATTCACGGGCGTGGATCACAGCCAGGCCGCGATTCGTCGGGCGCGAGCCCACGCGGCACGCCTCGGACTGCGGAACGTCGCCTTTGAAGTGGGCGACATCGAGCACTTCGTTCCCGCCACAGCGGTAGACCTGGTGATGATGTTCGACTCCTTCCACCATCTCCTCGATCCAGGCGCGTTCGTGCAGCGTGTGCGAACGCGCTGTCAGGCCTTCTTTCTGATCGAGCCCGCCGGTCGATGGAGCGGCGACTGGGACCGCCGGCATGACCTCGACTGGCTGCCGCTGACCATCCAGCGAGTCCGCCAACGCCTGGAGGCCGAGTTCGACCTGGCCGTCGAACCTGCCGCCTCGCCGACGGTTTTGCCGGAGACCACGTCGCTGGCAACCGAGCATCGATATACGCTGACCGATCTCGAGGGTTTCTTCGAAGGGCTCTCACTGGACCTGCGTGGCACGATTGCGGGGCTCGAGACGTACGGGTCGCGGCCGTACGACACCAGTCCGATGCGCGAGCGTCTAGGCGACCTGACGTACAAGTTGATCGCGGGGCTCGAGGATGCCCTGGTCGCTGAGCAACTGGACCTGTCTGCGAAGCACTGGGCGATCCACGCGTCTATCCGCGGCGCCGCCGAAGGAGCGGACAAGGCCAGGCGGCAACGTTTGCGCAGTTCGGTTGCCGCGTCGGAACTGCTCCCAGCCTATTCGGCGAGATACTCCGAGTACCGTGGACCAAGCGATGTGCGCCCGGGAGAGCGGTTTCAGATTCAGCTCAAAGTGAAGAATCTCGGCTGGCTGTCCTGGGCCAGCGGCGACAAGTCGCCAGTGCTTGCCAGCTATCGCTGGCTGGATGGAGGCGGGCGAGTGGTGGTTCAAGACGGGCTACGCACACCGCTTGCCTGGAAGATTGACCAGGACGGTGAAGAGGACATCGCGTTGCGCGTGGAGGCCCCAACCGCCGTGGGCGAGGCCACGCTCCTGGTCGACCTTGTTCATGAGGGGGTCACCTGGTTCAGCGAGCAGGGCGTTCCCCCCTTCCGCCAGCGTTTTCGAGTCGGGAGCTAGACGGGGCGGGAAGCCAGCGATTCGACGGCCGCGGCAATCCGGACGAGAGCGCCGGTTTCGTTGCGTCTCCCCACGATCTGCAGGCCGCAAGGGAGTCCCGCTGGCGTAGCGCCGCAGGGGATCGACATCGCAGGGTGACCGGTGAGGTTGAAGAGCTGCGTCAGCCGCAGCGTGAGCGTGCGGATCGGGTAAGTGGCTGCGCCGATCCGGGCCGCAGACTCGCCAATCACCGGCGCCGGAATCGGCAGCGTCGGGAGCAGAAGGGCGTCGCACTTCTGCAGCAGCGCGTCCACCTGGCCGCGGAGGACTTCCCGGCCTGCCAGTGCGCGCGCGTAGTCTTCCGCAAGGACATAGCGGGCGGTTTCCAGCCTGAGTCGAACGGGAGTCGTGTAGCGCTCCGGCATTCGATCGAGCGTCGGCCCGTGTATCGCCGCGCCGTCGCCGAACCCGATGTGCAGGTAAACGGGACCGATGAGCGCCGCTTGGGGTACTTGCACGTCCTCCACGTGAGCGCCGGCCTTTCGGAGAGCGCCGGCAGCAGCCTCAAACGCCGCACGCACGTCATCGTCCAGGAGATCGCAGAAGTACGGCCGCAGGAGGCCGAGCCGCAACCCGCTCACGGCGACCGTCTCCAGAGAACGCGTGTCGCCGGTCAGTGCTCCGAGCACGGTCCACGCATCGCCGGCGGTCAGCGCCAGGGGGCCCACGTGATCGAGCGTCCGTGACAGGGGCACGACCCCTTCGGTTGACACTTCTCCGTACGATGGCTTGAGTCCGACGATGCCGCAGGCGGCGGCCGGAACGCGGATGGACCCGCCGGTGTCCGTGCCGATGGAGGCGAGTGCCATACCGGTCGCCACGCTGATCGCGGAACCACCACTCGAGCCGCCGGGCGATCTCGTGGGGTCGTGCGGGTTCCTGGCCGGCCCGAACGCCGAGTCCTCGTTGGTCGTCCCGAAGGCAAACTCGTGCAGGTTGGTCTTGCCGATGATCACGGCGCCCGCCTCGCGCAGCCGCGCGACGACAGGCGCGGTTGCCGCGGCCACGTGGCCTTCGCGGACCCGTGATGCGGCCGTCGTGGGCACACCTTTTACGTCGATGAGATCCTTGAGTGAAACAGGCACGCCGTGCAGCGGCCCCCGGTCGCGCCCCGCGGCTCGTTCGCGGTCGGCCTCCTCAGCCTGCCGTCTGGCTTCGCCGGACATGACCAGGATGAAAGGGTTCAAGCGAGCCTGATCCCGATCGATCCGGCCAAGGCATTGCTCGACCAGGCCGAGCGATGTCGTCTCGCCTTTCCGCCACAGGCGTCCGAACTCAGCGATCGTCAGCACCGGAGCTTCCAGGCCTTCTGACAGTTTCGTTGCCTCCCGGCAAGGCCACCGACACGTTTGTCGATTGAGCGTCAACGGGTGCGGCGGGCGAGGTCGGGCTGAAGCCGCTGAGCTCAGCTGCGCGCAGCACGCGCGTCGACTCCGCGAGGCTCTCGAGCAGCGGCTTCAGCTCGGGCAGCCCTCTTGCTTCAGCGTCAGCGACCGCGGCGTGCAGCCAGCGCTCGATGGAGGTGTCTTGCCGGACCATAATGGATCCCGATTCTACATGCGACACACGAAGATCATCGCCACCGTCGGGCCCGCCAGCGATTCGGACGCGGTGCTCGACACGCTCATCGCCGCCGGCACCGACATCATCCGCCTGAATTTTTCGCACGGGACGCACGAGTCTCACGGCGCGACGATCGCCCGCGTGCGTGCCGCGGCGGCGCGTGCCGGACGCGAGGTGGCCATCCTGCAGGATCTCGCGGGGCCGAAGATCCGAACCGGGGCGCTCGAGGGCGGCACCGCGCTCGATCTGCAGGTGGGCGACGAGCTTCGGATTGCGACGGGCACCTTCGTGGGCGGCCCGGGCCGCGTCTCGACCTCGTTCGAGGGTCTGGCCGAGAGCGTGCGCCCAGGCGATCGCCTGCTCCTCGCCGATGGCGCGATCGAGCTCAAGGTCGAGTCTACCGACGGCGACGAGATTCGGACGGCTGTCGTCGAAGGAGGCCGCCTGGGGCAGCACAAAGGCATCAGCGCCCCTGGCGTGGCGCTGCCGGCGTCGGCGATCACGGAGAAGGACGTCGCCGATCTCACGTTCGGCGTGGCAGCGGGCGTGGACATGGTGGCCGTGAGCTTCGTGCAGCGCGCCGCCGACCTGGTACGCGCCCGCCGGCTGCTGGCGAAAGCCGGCTCGCCGGACATGCTGCTCGTGGCGAAGCTCGAACGCCCGCAAGCCCTCGACGACCTCGAGGCGATCCTCGATGCCTCGGATGCCGTGATGGTGGCGCGCGGCGATCTCGGCCTCGAGATGCCGCTCGAGCGCGTCCCGCGCGCCCAGAAGCAGATCACGTTCGCCGCGCGTGTCCACAGCATTCCCGTGATTGTCGCCACGCAGGTGCTGGAGTCGATGACGACCGGCCCGCGGCCGACGCGCGCGGAGGTGAGCGACGCGGCGAATGCCGTGGCTGATGGGGTGGATGCGATCATGCTGGCGGGTGAGACTGCGGCTGGTGTATACCCGGGGCGCACCGTGCAGACACTCGACGCCATCATCCGCGAGGCCGAGTCGAGCCCGCTGTCGCCGCCGCCGGTCCTGCCGCGCAAGGACGAGCACGAGCATGCGCAGGCCATCTGCGAGGCGGCGGTCACGCTCGCCGAGCGCGGCGACGCCCAGGCGATTGTGGCCATTACCCGGGGCGGGAAGACCGCGCGTCGCCTTTCGGCGCTGCGGCCGCGCGCGCCCATTTTTGCCCTGACCGAGCGTCCCGAGATGGCGCGGCGCCTCGCCATCTATCGCGGCGTGCGGCCCGTCTGCACCGACTTGAGCGATCAGGCCGAGGCCGGTGGTCCGCTCGTCGGGCGACAGCTGCTCTCGCTGGGGCTCGTTCCACGCGGCACCACGGTCGTCATCGTCAGCATCAACCCGGATCTGACCCGCACCGACGCCAACTACCTCCGGATCCGTCGCGTCTGATGCCCTCACCGTACGTCACGCTCGCCGTCGTCGTCCTGCTGTTCGCCGTCGCCGTCGTTCTCGTGCGTATCGCGCGTGCCCTGGTCCACCGACTGCTCGAAGGGCTCGAAGGCCTCAGTCCGGAGCGTCGCGCCGAGATTCACATGCGCGGGCGCAGTCTCGTCAACGGGCTGGCGTTCCTCGTGTACGCGCTGGCGACCGCGGCGAGCGTCTCGATTGGACTCTCGGAATTCGGGCTCGGCTCAGGAACCTGGAACCTGCGGACTCTGGGGACGTGGTTCCTGCGGCATGGCGTCAACGTCATCGCCATCGTGCTGGGGGCGACCTTCGTCGTGCGCGTCGCGAGCGTCGCCATCGCGCACTTTCAGCACCGCATGGCGCGGGACGCGGAAACGACCGACCTCGAGTGGCAGCGCCGCGCCAGCACCGTGAGCAGCCTGCTGATGAACCTCGTCCGGACCTCGGTGGGGTTCCTCGCGATCCTGATGCTCCTGCGCGAGCTGTCCTTCGACGTGGTGCCGCTCCTGACGGGCGCAGGCATCGCCGGCCTCGCCATCGGCTTCGGCGCGCAGAACCTCGTGCGCGACGTGATCGCCGGATTCTTCATCATCCTGGAGGATCAAATCCGCGTGGGCGACAGCGCGCGGATCAACGGCGTCTCCGGCGGCGTCGAGCAGATCAACCTCAGGACCGTCGTGCTGCGCGACGATCAAGGGGCCGTGCAGGTGTTCCCGAACGGCGCCATCACCAGCCTGGCGAACCTGAGTAAACACTTTTCGTTCGCGACGGTCGAAGTCCGCGTCGCCTACACGGAAAACCTGGATCGCGTCATAGGCTCGCTTGCCGAGATCGGCGCAGCCATGAGGGACGATCCCAACTGGGAGCCCTTCATCCTCGCCCCTCTCGAAATCGGCGGCGTTGAGTCCATCGCGGACGGCGCGGCGACGGTCCGGGCGAAGTTCAAGACGACTCCCCTTCTGCAAGGCAAAGTGGCGAACGAACTCCGCAAGCGCGTGCTCTCCGGGTTCGTCCGCCGCGGGATACGGCCGTACGGAAGTGTGAACTGAGAAGTTCGAACTAAGAAGTTCAGTTCAAACGTTCGACTCAGCACCTACCAATTAGCAATCAGCATTCAGCAATTAGCACTCTTCTCTAGCGCAGCCTGACGAGAGCGCCCTCGCGAAGGGCAATGGTCGCATCCGACCGCGCGGGCGGCTGAAGGCCTGCCAGGGCCGCGTCCCGGGGCGGTGGCTCGATCCACACACGAATCTTCGGCGATACCGTCAAGTCCGCAGCCGCCTGCGCGATCGTCCCGAAGGCATCGTCGAACGACGGCCGTCCCGCCCTGTCATCCTGGAGCGTCACGGTGGTGCTCTCGCCACGTTCGGTGGCGATGTCCTGCAGTGCCGATAGCGTCGCGCGCGACAACTCGGCTTCACCGACCGAGCCGCGATTGCGCGCGTGGTAAACAGGCCAGAGCAGGAACGGCAGGAGGAGCCCTGCGGCAAGCGCCCTGAGCTGACCGCTCGAGGCCGTGGCGGTCCACCATCGCTGAAGCACGACGCCGGCCACCAGTGCCACCCCAACGGACGGGAAGCAGACGTAGAGGCTCGATCGCACGGGCAGGAACATCGTCAACGCAAAGCCCAGCGCGCACCAGACAGCGCCGAAGACGGCGATCCGGCGGTCGTCGGGCGTGAGGCCGAGACGGCCGGGGCGCGCAATCATCCAGAAGAGCAGCAGCGTGACGGCCGCGATCGTGCCGGCGCGATCGGCGTACTGCAACAGGTTGGTGAGCAGGCGGCCCGGCGTGAACGCGATCTGGTAGTACGAGGGCGCGGTATCCGGCGTGAATGCGCCGGAGTTCATCCGGAGCCCTAGATACACGGCGAGCATCGCCGCGGCGCCGATGATGCCGATGGCCCGCTCGCGCGGGCCGGCGGCCCCCAATCGGCCTCGGCCCAGGCCCCACGCGAGGATCACCGGCAGCGCGACCGCTTCTTCCTTCGACAGCATTGCGAGGAGCACCAGCGGTAATCCCACGAGCCAGTTGCCGCGAAGCAGGGCCACCGCACTCCAGGTGGCAAAGATCGTAAGGAGCAGCGCCGTGCGCCCGCTGATCCAGAGCGTCGCCATGTTGATGCCGTGCCAGTTGAAGATCCAGATCGCCGCTGCGGCGATGCTGCCGCCCCCAACCAATCCGACGGCGCGCGCGAGCACGGCGACGCCGGCCGCCGCCGCGAGAAGGAGTATCAGGTTGGTGAGGCCGTAGCAGAAGGGGGACAGCCCGCACGCGGCCCGGTTGATGGCGAACGAGGCCGAAACAGCCGGGCGAAAGAAGCCGGTGGGAGCGCCGAGCAGTACCTCCGCATTCAGCTGGCTGCTGGCGATCCAGTTGAAGTCGTCCTTGACGAAGCCGTGGCCGACGTCTGGAAGATAGACGGCCAGCAGAGCCGCCAGAAGGATCAGGCACGATGCAACCGGCCGGAGCAGGAGCACGCGCTACTTCTCGAGGAGCATCTTGAGCGACGAGAGTGCCCGCTCCCAGCCGACGCCCACCACCTCGTAATAGCGCCGCCACCGCGCGCTGTCCTCGAAGCCCGTTTGGACGACCCTCACCTCAGTGGCGAGCTCGGCGGGAGGCACGTTCGCGCCGCCCGCGGCGGTGACCGGCGAGAACGTCACCTCGAGCGCCATCGGCCCGATCGGATCGCCGTCGGGCGGCAGCCAGTAGGCGTCGGCGACGAAGAAGCTGCGGCCAGGCTCGAACTGCATGACCGTGCCCCGAAAGACGCCGCCAAGGCGACCGAGCACCTCGTCGCGAAAATCCGTGGGCATCCACTCGATGGCATAAGCGCCGAGCGAGCGCGGCGTTGTGACGGATCGGGCGACCTGCCACCAGGCGCTGAGGGCGTGATGATCGAAGAACGCGCGCTGCACGCGGCTGGTGGGCGCCTTGATCACGAGCGAGACGTCCAGCTGTGAAAGGGGCCGTGCACCTTTCCCCTCAGCTCCAGCGGTACGGCCCGCTTTCTCCGTCACGGCGTGGTCGTCCGGTTGCGTGACCTCGCCTGCGCCACCAGATTGCGGGTCTCCTGCAGGAGTGTCGGCACGTGATACGGAATGCCGTCCTTGATCGTCCACTCGATGCCGCCACCGCGCCCGGCCTGCGGCGTCTCACCAGTTCCGGGCCGCGCGTGTAGTTCGATACGGGCCTTCCGTTGATCAGCATCACGTCGGCGCCGGCCGGGCTGAGCACCTTCAGGTTCTCCAGCGGGTTGCCGTTGACGACGAGCAGGTCCGCGACGAATCCTTCGCGCACTTTCCCCAGACGATCATCAAGCCCGAGCATTCGCGCGCCGTTCCAGGTTGCGTGCTCGATGACCTCCAGAGGGTGGAACCCGGCCTCTTCGTGGAGCTCGAGCTCCCTGGCGATCCCGAAGCCGTAAAGCGAGTAGATGTAGCCGGCGTCGTCGCCGGTCGTGATGAGCCCGCCCTTCCGCCCGAAGTCGCGAACCGCGTCCATCCAGACCCGGAACTGGCGCCGCCAGTTGTTCTCCTGGGTGCTCGTCCAGCCGAGGAAGTACGAACCGTGGTTGTCGAGCGAGGGCTTGAAGAACGCTTCCATCGACGGGTGCAGATAGTCGCGGAACCAGGGCTGGTTCTGCGCGCGAACGAGATCGCGGCTGGCTTCATAAATCGAGAACGTCGGACTCCAGCCGACGTGCTTCTCCACCATCAGGTCGATCACCTGGCGGAGCTTTTCTGGATCGGCCTGCGCGTACAGCTCGGCCGCGCGGCCGAAGCGGTGCACCTCGTCGTTGTAGTTCATGTCGGGCGGGAAGTTCTGCACGCCCGGCATCGCCGCGTCCGCGACGCCGTAGAAATGCTCGATGGAGCTCACACCCAGCTCGATATAGTCGGCGGCCGTCGTCTCTTCGACGCCGATATGCGTGGTCGTGCGCAGCCCCAGGCGCTTCGCTTCGGTGAGCGCCGCCTCCACCTGATCGCGGTCGAGCGTGATGAGCTTGAGTCCGTCCGCGCCGCGCTGATGGATCTCGCGTACCCACGTGCGAATCTCGTCGGGGCTGCCGATCCGGCCCTTGTTGACGACGGGGTAAACGAGGATGCGGGGCGAGATGATCGTGTGCGCGTTGCTCTCGGCCTGCCAGCGCTTGGACTTGTCGAAATCGCCGCCGACTTCGCGCGCCGTCGTGACGCCGGCAGCCAGGTAGAGGTTGCGCTCGTACTGAATCGGCTGCGGAATACCAGGCTGGCGTTCTTCGTGCCAGTGCATGTGCGTGTTCACGATGCCCGGCATCACATACTTGCCCGTGGCGTCGATCACGGCGTCCGCGCCGCTCGTGAAGCGGCCCGCCGGCGAGCCGATATAAGAGATGCGGCCATCTTCCACGCCGATATCGACGGGGCCAAACGGCGGCCGGCCACTCCCGTAGATGACCATGGCGTTCTTGATGACCAGGCGCCGCACCCCCCGGGCGTGGAGCGACGGGGCGGCGGCCGGCTGGGGCGGCGGGGCCTGCGTCGCGCGCGACACCGAGCGTGAGCGTGGCGCTCAGGACGACCGACAGACGGAACGCCGTACGGGATGCTCTCATCGGTCCCCTCTCGAGAAAGAGGGCGATCATAACATCTGCTAAAGTGGCGAAAATATGGCGCAACAGCCGCTCGCGTATCTGTATCCGGAGTTCCTCGAGAGCGCCGAGGCCCGCCCCATCCGGATGCTTGCCGAGTACCTGGAGCCGCTCCGGCGCTTCAAGGAACAGCGCATCCAGGACACCGTCGTCTTCTTCGGATCGGCGCGCGTGGACAGCCGCGAGCGCGCGTCGCGCGCGCTCAAGACGCTGCGTGCCCGGGGCGAGCACAACGCGGATGAGAAATATCAGGCCGAACTGAGCAAGACGCAGAAGGCCGTCGAGTGGGCCCGCTACTACGAGGAAGCCCGGGAGCTGGCCCGCCTCCTCACCCAGTGGAGCCAGACGCTGCCCACCGAGAACCACCGGTTCGTCGTGGCATCAGGCGGCGGGCCGGGAATCATGGAGGCCGCCAACAGGGGTGCGCACGAAGCCGGCGGCAAGACCATCGGCCTCAACATCCGGCTGCCGTTCGAACAGGACGCCAACCCGTACATCACCGAGGGCCTGCGCTTCGAGTTCCACTACTTCTTCATGCGGAAGTTCTGGTTCGCGTACCTCGCCAAGGCGCTGGTGATTTTTCCGGGGGGCTTCGGCACGCTCGACGAGCTCTTCGAGATCCTGACGCTCGCACAGACCGAGAAGCTAACCAAGAAGATCGAAGTGATCATGTACGGCCAGGAGTATTGGGATCAGGTGCTGAACCTGAAACCGATGGCCGAGTGGGGCGCGATCGCCGACAGCGACCTCGACCTGCTGAAGTACTGCAACACGCCGTGGGACGCGTTCGAGCGCCTGCGCGATCACCTCATGACGCACCACCTCGAACCCGCCACACCGCAGGAGCGCGCGGCGCCAGGGATCGCGAAGACGCGAGGGTAGGGCAGGCGGGGCGGGCGGGGCAGGCAGGGCGGGCACTTCTGACAAGGTCGGGAACGTCTGGAGGGAGCGCCTGCGGCCACACCGAGCCGAGGACTTGCGGATCCGACCCTTCGACAGGCTCAGGGTCGACCTGAGCAACGTCGAAGGTCGCGAGGAGCCAGCGAGTCTAATCGCGCTTAGCCTGCCAGTCCCAATGGCGAACGATCGTCTTTCCCGACTCAAAGAGAAAGACGCTGGTTTCTTCACCGACGAGGACGCTGCCGTCCGATGAAAATCGTCCCGAAACGCGCGCTTCGGTCCGGAAACGAAGCCGCGCTTCGCCACATTGCAAGGTCGATCCGGAGTCTTCAGTCTCGGTTACGAAAAACTCGTTCCCGGCCAGCGTGCCTCCGTAGTTGTTGTGATCAGCAGTAAAGAAGTGCACGAACGCGCCGTAACGCTGGATCAGCAACACCGAGTCGGCTGCTGTTCTGTTGATTGCGTCGAAGGCTAGAGTGCACCCCTCCGACGCAGCGTGGCCTGTGAATGTCCGAGTGAGATTCCAACGCTCTTGGGGAGTCGTGGCAGGAACCGGCGATGGGATGGCTGGCGACGCGGCGGATGTGGGGGCTGCGGGTAGCGGTGACGAGCTGCCGCTGCAGCCGACCATACAGCTGGGTCCTAGCAAAATGATAGTGATCGCGATCGTTCGGATTGTCATCGCTGCGTCCCTCCTGAGCTGGGGCAACCGTCACTCGCGCTAGAAGGTCACAGCAGGGTAAACGTGCCAGCACTACCGAACTAACACGCCGTCAGGCCGATCTTTGAGGAATGGCAGCGTGCCGATGGCCATCGCGATGCCGGGAGCGACGAAGAGCGCCAGCAGCACACCGGGCTGGAAATTCGGCGGGAACCCGGACGGTGTCTGGCGGTCTGCGGGGATGCCCATCGCAATCGCGGATACGACGATGGCGAGGTGGAGGGCCAGGGGGAACAGGCCTGACAGCAGGCGCATGCGCGGCGAGCCGCCGGCGTATCGCGACCACCCGGCGCCGAGTGCGCCGAGGCCGAGATACGCGACCAGGACGAGGCTGGCGATCGCGACCTGCACGCCCGCTCGCGGGTCCGTCCACAGGTCCGCGGGCATCACCTGCATGAGGGCCAGGACAAGCACGACGTCGCCGAACACGGCCGCCATTCCCGGCAGCCAGAGAGTTCTGGTATCGCGGCTGATCATTGTTCCCTCCTGGCTGGCGTCCTGAATTCTTCGCGCGACATCGACCCAATCGGGCGCTTGCGCGAGTGCACGGGCCTCGGCGTCTTCGTCCGAGCAGCCGCAGCGTCGAGCCTCCTGGTAGACATCTTCGAGATGCTCGGCCAGCTCGGCTCGAATCTCGTCCTCGCGGTCCAGCCCGAGTGCGCCCATGCGAGCCCGGACCATCGACGTCCAATCACGCACGGCTGACGCCTCCAAGATGGTCGAGGGCACGGAAGAACGTCTTCCACTCGCGCCGGGCCTGCGCCAGCTGCGTGGAACCGGCTGCCGTCAGTCGGTAGCGCCGGCGTTTGACGCCCGAGGGCGTCGTTTCCCACGCCGCCCTGGTCCACCCGCGCTTCTCCATCCGGTACAGCAGCGGGTAGAGCGACGCAAGCGTGAAGCGGAGCACGCCATCAGTGCCTTGCTCGATCTGCCGGGCGATCTCGTAGCCGTGCAGCGGGCCATTCTCGAGAACCGCCAGCACGGCCAGCTCCGCACTCCCGCGCTTGATCGAGGTATTGGGTGAAGCCATCGCTTATATATAGTGTACCTATATATAAGTGTCAAGCATACCTGGTCGGGCAGGTCGGGAGCGCCTGCGGCCACACCGAGCCGAGGACTGCGAATCCGAGGCGAGGTGTCGGCGTCAGTTCGCGCCGGGGGTGGGGCCCCGGCGCCACCGAAAAAGGTCAGGCAGGTCGGGAGCGAGCGGCTGCGGCCAGGCTGAACCAACGGCCGGGGTTGAGCCAAGCGCCGCCAGCCGGTAGACTCCACGCACTCGGAGGTTGGCCATGCGTTATCGGCTTCTGACTTCTCATAGCCTGCTGGCGGTCGTGATTGCGGTGCTTGCGATGGCGACGACGATGCGCGCGGGGCAGGCGCCAGCTGAGGCGGTGCGGAAGCCGGGCGCGGCAGGAGCGGCCGCCGTGCCCCGCACGGCAGACGGCCGCCCCGACCTGCAAGGGGTCTGGGACTTCCGAACCATCACACCCATGCAGCGGCCGACCGATCTCGCCGGCAAGGACGTGCTGAACGATCAGGAAGCCGCGGAATTCGCGATCAAGAACCAGCGGAACCAGGACAACCGTGAGGCGACGGCCGTCGGCGTCGTCAACGGCCAGCAGTCGAACCTCGACGTCGAGCGGGCGTACAACGACTTCTGGTGGGACTTCGGCAAGAATGTGGTCAGCACGAAGCGATCGTCGCTCGTGATTGATCCGCCCGATGGGCGAATCCCTCCGCTGACCGAGATGGCGCAGAAGCGCGCCGCCGCGCGGCGTGAACTGCGGGAGCGCTCCGCGCACGGTCCGGAGGACCGCGGCGTGAGCGAGCGCTGCATCCTGGGGTTCAACGCGGGCCCGCCGATGCTGCCGAGCGCCTACAACAACAACGTGCAGATCGTGCAGACGCGCGACTACCTCGTCCTGCACAACGAGATGGTGCACAACGCGCGGATCGTGCCGCTCTCGTCAAAGGCCCACGGCACGCAGCCGCAGTGGAACGGCGACTCCCGAGCCCGGTGGGAGGGCGAGACCCTGGTCATCGAGACGAAGAAATTCCTCGACGAGACCGCCTTCCAGAACTCGAGCAGCACCCTCCAACTCACCGAACGTTTCACGCGGGTCGCGGCCGACACGCTGATCTACGAATTCACGGTCAACGATCCGTCAACGTGGACGAAGCCCTGGACTGCCCAGATCCCGATGATGCGAACCGACGAGATGATGTACAAGTTACGCCTGCCACGAGGCGAACTACGGCATGACCAACCTCCTGAAAGGCGCGCGGTTTCTCGAGACGAACAAGTAGGGCGGGCCCTTCGACTTCGCTCAGGGCGGGCGGGGCGGGCAGGGCAGGCGGGAGCGCCTGATCGGCGTCAGTTCGCGCCGGGGGTGGGGCCCCGGCGCAAGTAAGAAACGCTGACGACCATCTGGGGAGACGCTAACGCTCGTACCAAGAGAAAACGCTCCCGAATCTTCGAGAACGCTTCGACGCCAGATTCCCATGACCGTGTGATGTCGGCGATGGAGGTTCCCGCTTCGATCTGTTCCCGCAACTCCGAGGATCCGGCGAGGATGTCGAACGGGAACTTCTCCGCCTCGTATTCGTACGGCGGATCGCGCCAGCGGAAGCGATCCGGATCGGCCGCGCGAAACGCCGCGACGAGCGCCGCGCCCACGGCGACAGGGCGGAAGCGCTCGCGATCGATCACATGAATCTGGCATCCGCCGCAGGTGACCTTCGCGTGCTTGTGGAAGGTCGGCTCGAACACCGCCGGACGGAAGTAGACGCCTTCGAAGCCGAGTGCATTCATCCCCGCCGCGAAGCGCTCTGCAGGCACACCGGGCGCACCGAGCAGCTCGAAGGGCCGGGTGCTGCCCCGCCCCTCCGACACGCTGGTGCCCTCGAAGAGCACCGTGCCCGGATAGACGATCGCACTGTCGAGGGTTGGAATATTGGGCGACGGCATGACCCACGGCGCGCCGGCGTCATCGTGATACATGCGGCGGCGCCAGCCGTCCATGGAGGCCACCGTCAGGTCGGCGCCCAGGCCGAAGTGTTCGTTGAAGAGGTGCGCGAGCTCGCCGATCGTCATGCCGTGCCGCATCGGGATCGGGTACAGGCCGACGAAGGACTCGAAGCCTGGGACAAGCATGGGGCCTTCAAGAGCCACGCCGCCGATCGGATTCGGCCGATCGCAGACGATGACCTTCGTGCCTGTCCGGCGGGCGGCCTTCAGGCAGTTGGCCATCGTATAGATGTAGGTGTAGATGCGCGTGCCGACATCCTGCAGATCGATGACCAGCACATCCACGTGCTCGAGCATCGCCGGCTCGGGCTCGCGCGTGTCGCTGTAAAGCGAGTACACCGGCACACGGCGCTCTTCGTCGCGCGCATGGGCCGTCTCGATCATGTTTTCCTGGAGATCGGATCGGAAGCCGTGCTGCGGACCGAAGATTGCCGTCAGCTGCGCCCCGCTCGCGTTCAACCGATCGATGATGTGCACGTAGCCGGCGTCGACCGAGGCCGGGTTGCACACGATCCCGACGCGGCGGCCGGCCAGGCTTCCACCCGCCAGAAGCCCTTCAAAGCCAAGTTTTACGGGCATTTCGACGATTATTTCACATTCATTGCAGTTCCTCTGAGCTTCAGCTTGCGCGCCGGTCGCGCCGTGATAGACTACGCGCCTTTGGTGGTCAGCCTGCCTGCTTTGCCCGCGCCGAGAGCCGATCGAGCCTCAACTCGTTCTCTCCTCCACGCTTTGCTTAGCTGACGAGTGGCCACCGGCCGGGAGGTCGGGTTCCCGGAGACGTGCGTGTTCGCGTGTGAATGGCATCGGGTCGTTCGACGGAACGGCCGATGCGAATGAGGAGACGGTATGGGTCGAAGGCTTTACGTCGGGAATCTTCCGTACACCACTGGCGAGGCGGAGCTGCAGGAACTCTTCAGCCAGGCCGGTAACGTCGAATCGGTCCGTGTCATGCGCGACGCGGCCACCGGGCGGGCGCGCGGCTTCGCGTTTGTCGAGATGGCCACGGACGAGGAGGCGCAGAAAGCTGCGACCGACTTCAACCAGTATCAGATGGGCGGGCGCAGCCTGACGGTCAACGAAGCACGTCCCAAGCCCGAAGGTGGTTTCGGCGGCGGCGGTGGCTTCGGCGGCAACCGTGGCGGCGGTGGTGGCGGCGGCGGCCGCCGCGAGCCGCGCTGGTAGGATACGGCGATGAAATCGTGGACCAAGGGCGATCGCGTCGTGCAGCCCACCTACGGGCCAGGCACGCTGGTCGAAGTGAACGAGCACCATACCGTGATCGAGTTCGATGAGCACGGCCGACGCACGTTCGCCACCCGGCTCGTCGTTCTGCAGGCCACGAACGAACCCGCGCCGGCCAAGGCCGCACGCAAGCGTGCCACGCGGACGACCAAGGTAAAGGCGAAGGCCAAAGAGTAGGGGCTGGGCGACTAGGGACTGGGGGCTGGGGGGAGGCGCGCGAGAGCACGTGCCGCCGCCCGCCCGCTGGCCCAGGCCCACTGGAAGTTGAATCCCCCGATCTTCCCGTCCACGTCGAGCACTTCCCCCACCAGGTACAACCCCCCACACACCCGCGACTCCATCGTCCCCGGATCGATCTCGTCGAGGGTGATACCGCCGGCGGTCGCCTCCGCCACCGTGTAACCGCGCGTGCCGGCGACTGCGAAGTTTCGTGGCTGTCAGCGCATGGGTGAGCTGCCGCCGTACGTCGCGGGGCAGGTGCGCGAGCACTTGATCCGGAGCTATCCCGAGCCCCTCGAGCACGGCCCCTGCAAGAGCGGCGGGCAGCCACGTCGTCAGCCCGGTCACAAGCTGCGCCCGCGGACGCTCGAGCGCCAGGCGCGTCAGGCGGCGTTCGACCGCTTCGAAATCTTCACCGGGAAAGTAGTTGAGGCTCACGCCTACCGTTCGGCGCTCGAGGTCCGCCCGCGCCCAGTGTCTCGAGGCATTCAGCACCACCGGACCGCTGATGCCGAAGTGGGTCCACAGCAGCGATCCCCGCAGCCGTTCCGCGACCGTTCCGTCGATCCAGACGGTCAGTTCTGCGTCGATGGAAAGGCCCGAAAGGGCAGGCAGGGCGGGCAGGGCAGGCAGGGCGGGCAAGGCCAGCCCCGGCGCCAGTGAAGAAACGAGGACGAGCGGCACCAGCGCCGGCGTGGTCGGAACGATCGTGTGTCCCATCGCTTGCGCGAGTTCGTAGCCTTGCCCATCGCTCCCGCTCTTGGGAAGCGACCTGCCGCCGGTGGCGAGGACAACCGCGCGCGCCAGGATAGAGCCGCGCGACGTGGACAGCTTGAACCCCTCCGATGCGCGCTCGAGGGCGACGACGCGCGTGTCGTTCTGCAGCACCACGCCAACGTGCGCGGCCTCCGCGAGCAGCCGATCGAGGACATCGCGCGCGCGGTTCGAGTCCGGGAAGAGCTTCCCATCTGCCTCCTCGTGCAGCGGCACGCCGATCTCCTGGAAGAAGTCGACCGTGGCACGCACTGGAAGCGCGCGCAGGACACGACGGACGATCGCGCGGCGGCCGCCCCAGAAATCGCTCTCCGCGACCCGAGCGTTGGTCACGTTGCAACGCGCGCCGCCGCTCACGAGGATCTTGGCGCCTGGCTTCTTCGCGCCTTCCAACACGAGGATCGAGAGGGTGGGTCGAGCGCGGCGGGTGAAGATCGCCGTGGCGAGGCCGGCGGCCCCGCCGCCGACGATCGCCACGTCGACAATCGGCTCAGGCGACTTCGGCGTCTTCGAACCAGAAGTCGTGCGCGCTGACCTCGGCGCTGAAGTCTGCCACGGCGACGGTGCTCCGGGCGCCGCAGGCATTGCAGCGGAGGACCATCGACTTGGCGTCGTTCGACCGTCCAACGACCTGGGTGCGGTGGCTGCCACACTTCGGGCAGATGGGCGGCGGCGGCTGAGCGGCGTGTCGTCGGGGGACCGTAGTGGACCATGATGTCATACCGTGTCGCAAGTCATGTTCCAGCTAGACCGTACGAGCCATCATCTTTGGAGTCAGTGCGTTAGACCGATGTCACCGCCACGGATCCCGGGTCTGGCTGTGCAAATTCGGGACATAAATTACAGGCCTGAACGGAATCAGGTGCGAGCGGTGCTCCTGGCGATCAGAAACAGGGCCGCCAGAAGCAGCAGGGCACCCACGGGCACAAGCGCGATTCCGAGGCCCGGGTCGCCTCCGTAAAACGCGACGCCGCCCAGGAAGAAGCCGCCCGGCAGGAGCAGGCTGGCGCCGATCAGGGCCGTGGTGACGAACCCCGCGTTTGGACCGCCCAGGCCGGGGATCGCCCCGAGCGCCAGCCCGTAGACCACGTGAATCAGGCCCAGCAGCACCCCGTGCGCGTGGGCCAGCCGCCACATCAGCCGGCGTGTTTCGTTCGAAACATCAAGGTATGCGGCCACTTTGAACCCGTGGAAGACCTCGAGCGTCAGGCCCAGCGCTGCAAAAACGAAGAGTGACCACCAGCCGAACCGCACATGGCGGCGTGCGGCGTTCAGGGGTGGCGCGGCTGCCGGATTCCTGTTCATGTCGTGGTGCGCGGAATTGTACAGTCTGGCCTGGCGCCGGTGAAACGGCCGACCCGGGCCAAGCCCGTGAGCCCGTTGGGAATGTGGGCGTTCTGCCGATTGACAATTGGCGGCCCCGGGCGCACGATATCCCCCTGGTTTTCCGTCGGGCTGTCGAGCTCCTCACGCCGGGTAGTTAAGCGGTCATATGAGGTCTGCGATGCGTATTGCTGATGTCTTCCGTTTCCTGAGTCTGGCGATGGCCAGCACGCTGATTGTTCCGGCGATCGCCGCGGCGCAAACGCCGGCTGCCGGGGCGGTGACGTTCTCAAAGGACGTTGCGCCGATTCTGCAGCGCTCCTGCCAGAGCTGCCATCGGCCGGGCGAGATCGCGCCGATGTCGCTCATGACCTATCAGGAAGTGCGGCCGTGGGCGCGCTCCATCAAGACGCGCGTGGCCTCGCGCGAGATGCCGCCGTGGCACGTCGACAAGACGATCGGGATCACGAAGTTCAAGAGCGATCCGTCGCTCTCGGACGAAGAGATCGAAACCATCGTCAAGTGGGTCGACGCCGGCGCGCCGCAGGGCAACCCCGCCGACATGCCGCCGCCGCGCCAGTTCGCTCGAAGCAGGCGCCTGGCAGATCGGCACACCGGATCTCGTCATCAAGTTCCCGACCTACGTCGTGCCCGCCGCCGGGCCCGACCTGTACGGCGAACTGCTCGCGGACATTCCGATCGACGAGGATCGGTACATCAAGGCCATCCAGACGCGCTCGGCGACGCGCGCCTCGCACAAAGTCGTGCACCACGCGCTGTCTTACTCGGTCGACCGGACCGACGCAGGCATGAACGCGGATGGCGGGCAGTTCCTGGTCGAGTACGCCTCCGGCAAGAACGCCGAGGTGTATCCGGACGGTTCCGGCGTGCTGCTCAAGAACGGCCAGCAGGCGCGCCTGAGCTATCACATGCACTCGATCGGCGAAGAGATAAAGGCCGAAGTCGAGCTCGGCATGGTGCTGTACCCGAAGGGCTACGTGCCGAACCACATCCGCTGGTCGCGGCAGCTGGCGCAGCCGACGACGCCGCTCGACATCCCGGCCGGCACGGTCGCCCGCAGCGACGGCTACACGATTCTCCATAAGCCCGCGAGGCTCATCGCGTTCCAGCCGCACATGCACAACCTCGGCAAGCGCCAGTGCCTCGAGTTGATCTACCCGACGTCGGGCACGCGAACGACGACCGAGATCATCAACTGCGCGAACTTCAACAACAACTGGCACCTCACTTACAACTACGCCGACGATGTGCAGCCGCTCGTGCCCGCCGGCACGATCCTTCACAACATCCAGTGGCACGACAACTCGGCGGCCAATCCGCGCGCGCTCGACCCGAAGAACTGGGTGGGCGACGGCCAGCGGACGATCGACGAGATGGGCTTCTTCTGGATCGGCTGGGTCGAGCTGACCGAGGAGGAGTACAAGACGCAGCTCGCCGAGCGCAAGGCGGCGCAGCAGCGCTCCACCGCCCAGCAACAGCAGCAGTAGGCACGGGGTTCCCATGGCGTCGCGTTTGCCACTTCTCTTCGCGGCCGGTGCGGCGGTCCTGATGCTTGGCGCATCAGGACCGTCCGCGCAGCAGGCCGAGTACACGAACAACTTCAAGTACAACAGCGGTCAGGGCGTGCAGCCGGTCTTCGAGGGCTGGTCGTGGGCGCCCGATGGCAGCATCAACATGCACTTCGGGTATCTGAACCGGAACTACGTTCAGGAGCCGGCGATACCTGTCGGCGCGAACAACAACATCCAGCCGGGCGGGCCGGATCGCGGCCAGCCGACGTACTTCTACGCGCGCACGCAGCGGAACATGTTCACCGTGAACATCCCGAAAGACTGGGACAAGAAGCGGGAGCTCATCTGGACTGTCACCGTCAACGGCAAGACCGAGAGGGCGGTCGGCTGGCTGCAGTCGGAGTGGGAAATCGATCCGGTGGGCGGCGCGGGCACCGGCGGCCGCACGGATGAGGAGTACGTCAAGAACAAGCCGCCAACGTATCACGCTGGCCACCGTTGCGCCCGTCAAGCTTCCGGCGACCGCCACCTTGACTGCGACGCTCACCGACGATGGTCTGCCCAAGCCGAGGGGACGCGGCAAGCCGGCGGTCGGACAGGAAACGCCGCCGACGCTTCAGGGCGGCACCGACGCGCCAGTCAACGTGCCGGCCGTCGCCGCTCGCAGCGCGCGCGAAACGCCGCCTGGAGCGACCGGTGGCGCCGCGCGTCCCCAGGGTCCGAGCGTGTCCTGGATCGTCTGGCGGGGTCCTGGAGACGCCACCTTCTCACCCCGCCTGGCGGAACCCAAGGATGGCAGGACCGTCACCACAGCGACCTTTACCAAGCCGGGCGAGTACGTCCTGCGCGCGATCGCGACCGACACGTTGAAGACGTCCAGCCAGGACGTCAAAGTCACGGTGCAATAAGCCGGGGTCCCGTGCCCCGGCAGTTCCTGCTCCCGGCAGCGGCTCTCGCACTCGCCATCGCCTGGGCCGGGCTCACGTCCTCAGAGACGATGCCCGGCCCTCGTGAGGCCGCCTCCAACCGTCCCCTTCAACAACGCGAAGACGGCTACACGTCCTCGGACTCCTGCCAGGCGTGCCACCCGAGCCAGTACGCGACGTGGCACCGCTCGTACCACCGCACGATGACGCAGGTGGCCTCGTCTTCGACCGTTCGCGCGGACTTCGCAGGGGTGCAGGTGGACGCGGTGCACGGCCGCCCCATGCGCCTCACCCGGAACGGCGAGCGGTTCTTCGCCGAGTTCGACGATCCCGACTGGAGCGGCGCCGAAGGCGCCGCACCGCGGATCAGCCGCGAGGTCGTGATGATCACGGGCTCGCACCATCAGCAGATCTACTGGTACGCGACCGGGCGCGACCGTCTCCTCGGGCAGCTGCCTGGCGCGTACCTGATTGCGGAGCGGCAGTGGATCCCGAGGCGCACGGCCGTGCTCCACCCGCCGAGCGATCCGGTGTTCTCCGAGACCGGGCACTGGAATGCCGTCTGTATCGCCTGCCATACGACGAGCGGGAAGCCCGAGTTCGACACGCCGTTCGGTTCGGCGCCCGTCGAGTCGCAGACCGTCCAGTCGCGCGTGGCCGAGTTCGGCATCGCGTGCGAGGCCTGCCACGGGCCGGGCGAGGCCCATGTCGCAGCCAACCGCAATCCAGCACGCCGGTATCGCCAGCACTTCGGGGACACCGCGGACGAGACCACTACCCAGCCGATGCGGCTGGCCGCGAACGTCTCGTCGCAGGTCTGCGGGCAGTGCCACGGCATCTGGGAGTTCTCGACACCTGCGGATGAGCGTCTCGCCAACAGCCGGGGGCTGCCATATCGTCCCGGCGCGGAGCTCACGGCCACGCGCTTTCTCGCGCAGCCGACGCGCAACGCCGACACCCCGGCGATGCAGCGGCTGCTCGAGGAGGATCCGAACTTCATCCGCGACTCGTTCTGGCCCGATGGTATGGTGCGGGTGACCGGCCGCGAGTACAACGGGCTCATCGAGTCGCCGTGCTTCGTGCAACGCGGCCGATGAGTCGCGCAAGCTGACGTGTTTCTCCTGCCACACGATGCACAAGACGCCGGATGACGCGCGGGCTGCCGGCGAGTGGGCGAACGATCAGCTGGGTCCCGGCAAGGACGACAACAGGGCGTGCGCGTCGTGCCACCAGCCGATCGCGGCGACGGCAGAGAGCCTCACGGCACACACCGGGCACCAGGCCGCTTCCGAAGGCAGCGCCTGCTACAACTGCCACATGCCGTACACGACCTACGGGCTGCTGAAAACGATCAGAAGCCACACGGTCAGCAGTCCCTCGGTCGCGGAGAGCCTGGAGTCCGGGCGGCCGAACGCGTGCAACCTCTGTCACCTCGACAAGTCGCTCAGGTGGACGGCGACTGCGCTCGGAAAGGCAGAGGCAGGCAGGGCAGGCAGGGCAGGCAGGGGAGCGCCTGCGGCCATCCCGAGCTGAGGACGTGCAGATCCGAAGCGAGGGATCAGCGTCAGTTCGCGCCGGGGGTGGGGTCCCACCGCCCCTGAATATTGACCCGGCTCACGCGAACGCCGCTGACCAGGATCTGTCCGCTGCGGTGCTGTGGGCGCTCAAGGGCGATGCCGGCCAGCGCGCCATCGTCGCGCAAGCGATGGGATGGAAGCCCGCACAGGAGATCTCAGGCACGGCGTGGATGACGCCGATCCTGGCGCAGCTGCTGGACGATCCCTACGATGCCGTCCGCTTCATCGCCGCGCGATCACTGCGATCCACGCCTGGGTTCCAGTCGTTCCCGTACAACTTCGTGGCGCCGCAAAAGGAGCGCTATGCAGCGCAGCTGGCGGCGATGCGGGTCTGGGATGGCGCGGGACGCGGCACCTCAGTGCCGCCCGCCAGCCGGACCGCGTTGCTGCTCGGCCCGGACGGCGCACTCCGGGTGTCGGAAATGCTGCGGATCCTGAAGGAGCGGAACGATCGGCCGGTGCTGCTGCGCGAATAGCGGTTCGTGCATCGCGACAACAGGTTTGCTGTCGGGAGGGAGCCTTACATGAGACTGCTACAGACATGGCGCGCGGTCGTCGGCGTTGGCCTCTGGGTGATGGCGGTCGTGTGGTGGACGCTACCCACTTCGGGACAGTCCGACCTGCAGAAGGGCGAGTGGCGCACGTACGGCGGCGATCTCGCCAGCCGGCGATACTCGCCCCTCGATCAGATCAACGGCGCGAACTTCAGCACGCTCGAAGTTGCCTGGCGCTTCAAGACCGACGGCCTCGGGCCGCGGCCCGAGTTCAACCTGCAGGCCACGCCCTTGATGGTCGGTGGAAAGCTCTTCCTCACCGCAGGGACAAGGCGTGCCGCCGTGGCGCTCGACGCCGCCACCGGAGAGCTGCTGTGGATGCACAGTCTCAACGAAGGCGAGCGTGGCGCCGCGGCGCCGCGCCAGCTGTCCGGCCGCGGCTTGTCGTACTGGACCGACGGCCAGACTGAACGCATCCTCTACGTGACGCCGGGTTATCAGCTCGTCGCGCTCGACGCCAAGACGGGCGACCGCGTCAGCGGGTTCGGCAACGACGGCATTGTCGATCTGAAGACAGAGCTCGACCAGCCGGTCGATCTCGTCACAGGGGAGATCGGTCTCCACGCCGCGCCCGTTATCGCGCGCGACGTCATCATCATCGGGGCAGCGCATCTCCCAGGAGGCTCGCCGCGCGGGATCACCAACGTCAAGGGTTACATCCGCGGGTTCGACGTGCGAACGGGCAAGCGCCTGTGGATCTTCAAGACCATTCCGTCGCCAGGCGAGTTCGGAAACGACACCTGGTTGAACGACTCGTGGTCCTATACCGGCAACACGGGCGTGTGGGGACAGATGACCGTCGACGAGGAAGCCGGCCTCGTGTACCTGCCCGTCGAAATGCCGACCAACGACTACTACGGCGGGCACCGGCCGGGCAACAACCTGTTCGGGTCGAGCATCGTTGCCGCCGATCTGAGGACCGGGCAGCGGAAGTGGCACTACCAGTTCATCCACCACGACATCTGGGACTGGGACACTCCGTGCGCACCGATTCTCGCTGACATCACCGTGAACGGGCGGCAGATCAAGGCCGTCGCGCAACCGACCAAGCAAGGCTGGGTGTACGTATTCGATCGCCTCACCGGCGAGCCCGTCTGGCCCATCGTCGAGCGCCCGGTCGAGAAGGGTGATGTGCCGGGAGAATGGTACGCGCCGACGCAGCCGTTCCCGACAAAGCCCCCGGCTTTTGAGCGTCAAGGCGTGTCGATCGACGATCTGATCGACTACACGCCCGCGCTGCGGGCCGAAGCGGTCAAGCTCGTGTCGCGCTACAAGATGGGTCCGATCTTCACTCCGCCCGTGTTGAGCAAGTGGGAGGGTCCGCTCGCGATGCTCATGTTGCCGCAGGCCACTGGAGGAGCCAACTGGCAGGGCGGCTCGCTCGATCCCGAGACGAACACGCTCTATATCTTCTCGAACACCAACGTCTCGGCGCTCGGTCTGGTGCCAGGCGATCCGAAGCGGAACAGCGACATGAGCCTCGTCCAGGGGACCGCGCGGGATCCAAATGCACCTCCTCCTGCCGCTGGCGGCGGGGGCGGTGGCGAAGGCGGTGGTGGAGTGACCGTGCAAGGTCTGCCGCTCATCAAGCCCCCGTACGGTCGCATCACGGCGCTGGATCTCAACAGGGGAGAGCTGGCCTGGACGATCGCGCACGGCGAGACGCCCGACAACATCAGGAACCATCCGGCGCTGAAGGGCGTGAATGTGCCCCGCACGGGCCGTACGGGCCGCATCGGCGTCCTGACGACCAAGACACTCGTAGTTGCCGGCGAGGGCGGATTTGCCACGAGCCCGACGGGTCAACGGGGCGCGATGCTCCGCGCGTACGACAAGGCGAGTGGGAAGGAAGTCGGCGCCGTGCCGATGCCCGCGCCCCAGACCGGCTCCCCGATGACGTACCTGGTGAACGGCCGGCAGCACCTGGCCATTGCGATTAGCGGTCAGGGGTACACAGGCGAGTTGCTGGTGTTCAGGCTGCCGGCAAAATAGTCGGCTTTTGGCTTATGACTTAAGGCTTAAGCACAGTCGGCTTAAGCCTTGAGCCTTAAGCCGTGAGTCGTAGTGTGACCGTCGATCACCGACTCAGCACCAGGTCCAGATTGCGGCGGGCTGTCTCGTTGCCTGGATCGATCTGCAGAGCCTGGCGGAGGTGAGCAACGGCTTCGTCCATGCGACCCGCCACACCAAGCGCGGCGCCGAGGTTGCCGAGCGCGGTCGCCGATCGGGGACTCAGCCTCACGGCCTCGCGGAAGTGTTCGAGCGCGAGGTTCAACTGGCCCCTGGAAGCCATGATCTCGCCCAGGTTGTTGTGCGCGGCCCCCAGGGAAGGCTCGAGCCTGACTGCCTCCCGGTAGTGCCGAATCGCGTCATCGTGCTGACCGTTGGCACGAAGCGCGTTGCCCAGGTTGAAGTGCGCCGGGACGAAGTCCGGCTCGGCGACAAGCGCGCGACGGTAGTACGTTACGGCCACACCACGCTGCCCGCCCTCGTGAAGGACAGTCCCAAGATTGACGAGCGCTGCCGAGTGGCGCGGGTCGAGATCGATCGCCCGTGGGTCCTCACGCACGGCATCGTCGCGACGGCCGCTATCCCGGAGCAGGTTGCCGAGCTCGTAATGGACCCACGGGTCATCCGGGGTCTTGCGCACAAGCTGGTGGTAGAACGCGGTCCTCAGCGTCGACACGTCCTCGACGCGGTCCGGCCGAACCTGCAGTTGGAGGCGGGCCATCTCGTCGCTGGACCGCATGCCTGCGACCACTCGCCTCGGCGGACGAGCCGGATTGCGAGGATTCGCCGCTGAGTTGTCGTAGGTGTACCTGAACGAAATCGCGGTGCCTTTCGGCAGCCGAAAAGGCTGCGCGTAACGATAGACGTCCTGCCACTTGAAATCCCAGGCATCGATCCGTATCAGCGGTTGTTCGCGGCCATCGGGCAGCGTCGCGCGCGCTTCCATCGTTCGAGCCAGAAAGTGCGCGTGGGGATAGACCGCAAATACCTGCACGTCGGCTGGCAGTTCGAATCGGTCGGTGACGACGAAGTCGGGCACACCAGCGGGAATGTCAATCTGGTGGTCCCCGTCGAGGCGCAGCAGCACCATCGACGGCCCTGTCGGAGGCGCGTCCGCGAAATACAGACCGACCTGCGGTTGCACGGACTCAGGCTTCCCCGACGGGGTCATGTGAAGCTGCAGCACGAGGTCGTCGCCGGGTTCGAGCCGCCAGGCCGATCCGTCGACCGCGGGCACAGGCGCCATGCCGGGCGTCCACCCCGCCAGGTGGCCGTCGGGCGGTTGCGCGTCCCCCAGGTCCATGCCCTCGAAGCCGGGCTCCGCGTCCCGCGCATCCCTGCGCGCGGACGACCGCGTCTGGTCGACTCCCATGATGGCGTGGTGGACGACTCGAGGATTGCCAGGTCGAAGTTCGACGGCGCGCACAAACGCCGTGGCGGACACTGACACCGGCATCACGAAATTGCGCCACACCTCGGGGCCGTCGGCCTTCAGCTGAAACGGCTGCCCAAGCGTCACGACGAGATCGGGCAGGCCTGACTGCCAGCCATCTGGAAAGGCCGGCAGCGGAGGCAGATGGGCCGGGTCGCCCTCAGGCGCACCCTGTTCGTGCCATCGCCTGAAGATGTCGATGTCGCTGTCCGAGAGGCGCCGCTCGCCGGCGAACGTTCCGTGCCCCGGCACCGGAAGCCACGGCGGCATCGCCCGCCGGCCGGTCACCTCCGCGATCAGGCGCGCGCGGCCCTTGACCTCATCGTATGTCTGAAGGCTGAAGGGCGCCGACTCTCCAGGGCGATGGCAGGGCGAACAGTTCTTGAAGACGATAGGCGCGACCTGCCGGGTAAAAGTGACCTGGCCGCTGACCTGTGGCTCCGGTGGAACTGCGGCTCCGCATGCGAGCGTAGCCCCGCCGGTGAGAATTACTGCGGCGAGCCTGTCGGCACGAGCGAGCGGAAGCGGCATCTGCGTCAGCGCGCCCCATCAACTGAGAACGGAACCGTTCGGCGCACCGCCGTACGGGCAAGTCTGTCCGTGACCGTGATCTCCAGCCGATAGGCGCCTTCCTGAAGTGCGTCGAGGGCAATCTGCCGGCCCGCCAGAATCAGGTCGCCTCCGCTCAGGCTGAACGTCGGAGGCAAGGTCGCGTCGTTGAAGATCTCCGGGCGGATGCCGGCAAGCAGGCTCGGTGCGCCGTTCGTTGTGGCGCGGTGCACGCTGTACGACACCTCGACATCCGGCTTGTCGTCGCTGGACGGCTTCGCCTGATAGACGAGAAACAGCACCGAAAGCCTCTCGCTCGATTTGAACGTGCGACGTGTCGCCGGCGTGATTCGCGTCCCCCACAGCCTGTACGGGTCGTCGAGTTGCTGCTCGTAGGTGGCACGATCTCCACGGCTGTCGGCCTCAACCTGCTCGGCCACGATGATGCTGCTCGTCGTCAGCCCTGACTTGAGATCCGGTATCGTCACCTCCTGCTTGACGACCGTTCTCCTGGGCTTCGTCGTCCCACCTGACGGGCGCTCGGTGAGCGCGACGTAGACGTCGTAGGTGCCCGGCGGAGCCGTGAATGCCCGGCTGATGCGGGCGTTGATCGGTCCCTCCACGATCGCCGCGTCTTCGAAGGGGTATTGAGCGAGGGCGTCGTTGGGACCAGGGGCAGGCGCGGGTGCGCCCTTCAGGACGACCCGGACGTACATCGCGACGGGAAATGCGCTGAACGCCCCGCGTCGGATGTCGAGTGTGAACGGGACCAGCACGACCCCGGCATCGGCGTCGACGAAATGGCATTGCCAGGACAGGGCGACGTCTGCCGGGGCCGGCTCGCCGGCGGCGACGCGTTCGACAAGGGCGAAGAGCGGCCTGACCTGATTCCACTCTTCGCCTGCTGGACGCCTGGACTGCGCCGCGCTCGAGGCCGGCAAGGCCAGGAGCGCGGCGACCAACACTGCGTAAACGACTACCACCTGACCTGAGTCACGAGCCGGAGCAGGCGTCCCTGGAGAATCGTCTGCGGTCGCCCCAGGTTGGGTCCGTACGTCTGCGTTTCCGTCGTGACGTTCGATCCGTTGAGTGCGTTGTAGACATCGGCCTGGGCCGTCAACTGGTAGCCGGCAAGGCGAAAGCTCTTCTTGATCGCCACGTCGAGCTGGTTCCACCGCGGATAGTAGAGCGTGCCCGGCATGTTCAGGCGGACGTTTGTGGCCGCGGTCCGCTGGCCGTTCGGGTACACATTGGCTGGCACGTTCCAGATCACCTGCGTCTCGTTGCCGGCGAAGCTGACCAGCGTGCCACTGAGCTCCAGGTCCCACTTCAACGGCAGCGTTCCGGCGATCTTGAAGTCGTGGCGATATGGAATGTCCAGTTGAGACTCATCACAGAACCGGCCGCCCCGCTGCATACTGATGTCGGTGTAGAGGTCATTGGCTGCGGATCCGTTCGGGTTCTCCTGATCGCAGGTGTTTTCGATGTTGTGCTGTGCCGTCCACCCTCCGAACACTACCGAGCCGTTCGGGAGGCGGCTGTTGAAGCTGAGCTCGAAGTCATTCGAGATGTGCGTGTTCGTTTCGGAGTTGTACTCCAGGATGTCGAGCAGACCCTGCTTGGTCCGGTCGAGGTTATAGATCGTGAACGTCTCGGACGTGTTGTACGGGTTCGTGACCGTGAACGGGATGTAGTCCGACGGGCTCAGCGCGACGTTCTCTTCGGCGATGAGCCGGTAGTACTGACGGCGGTACCATCCGGCGGTCACCGAGAGGTTGTTGAAGACCTGGTGCTGCACGCTGGCCGAGGTACTCGCCGTTGTATTCGCGCTCGATGCCGTCGACATGGCGCCGGCCCGACGTCTTGCCGAAGCTGAGGTTGTTGGTCCGGCCGATCTCGTTGTTCTGAACGATACCGTCACGATCCGTCGGTCGCGGGATACCCGACCGGGTCCCGGTACCAGGCGCCAGGTCCACGTCGAACCAGTCCCGGGTGTCCGTCGCCAGACCACGGAGCGGGTTGTACCGCTTGACGAAGCTGCCGGCCATCGGCCGCATGTACTTGTTCGCGCCGAACTTCAGCGCCGTCTTGCCGTCTCCGAAGAGGTCGTACGCCACGCCAAGTCTGGGGGCCCAGTCCTTCCACACGGGTTCGCCGCTTACCTCCGGGAAGATCTGCCCCGGCACGAACCGCCCTTCCTGTCGCCACTGCTCCTTGACCATGGAGTTGAAGTACTCATACCGGATACCGGGGTTGACCGTGAGTTGCTTGAACCTCCACGAGTCCTGGATGTAGAAGCCCATGTCCGCCTTGACGTACTCCTCGGTGCCGTACGGGTTGATGTTGACGACTACCGACTCGGGCACGCCATCCCGAGTGCGTATCTCGGTGAGGTCGCCGTGGGAGGCGGCGTCGTTCCGATCCTGACCCCTGGAAATCTGGAACCCGCCCTTCAGGGTGTGCGAGCCCGTGACGTACGACAGGGCGGTCGTGAAGTGATTGCGATCGGGGAGCGTCCCTGAATAGCCGTTCGCGGCCACCGTGCGCGCGTTGGTCAGGATCTCCAGGCGCGAGATGTCTCGGTACCACCCGTCCGTCCCGATCGCCGCGAACGCCGGGTCGTAGGCGCATGGCGTGACGAAACAGGGAATCACGTTGGACGGCCGCGGCCATCCTTGCGTGGTCCCTCCGAACTGGTCATTCCCCTCGAAGTCCTGCGGCTGATAGCCGGAGTGGAGTCGCTCGACGATCTGCGTGAACCCCACCTCGTAGAGGAGCCGGCTGCCGAGCGTGGCGGTTACCTTGGTGCCGAGGTTGTGGTAGTTCGCTTCGCCCCAGTTGCGGCGGCGCGACGCGCTGATCGGCTCGACGCCGAACACGAACTCACGGCCCTTGTACTTGAACGGTCGATCGTAGAACGCGCTGACCTTGACGCTCGACGTCGCCTGATAGGTGAGCCGGGCCAGCGGGATGTTCACGTACTGATCGACGACGGCCGGGCTGCCATCCGGGAAATAGGCGTTCACGACCTTCTCATCCACGGACATCCAGCGCATCGCGCCGTAGAACCACAGCTTGTTGCGGAGAATCGGTCCACCGAACGCCGGATTCACGTCGTAGATGTTCGTGATGCCGGTCGCCGACGTCGCGCCCTTCGCGACGAGGTCGTCATTCAGGTTGTTGCTCTGCCACGCGCCGTCGGTGACGCCCGCGTACAGCGAGCCGTGGAACTCGTTGCCGCCGTCGCGCGGAATCATGTTGACGCGGATACCCCCTCCGGAGACATCGGCACCCTGGGAGCTCGTCGTATAGGCCGTCTCCGCGAACGCCGCCTGGTTGATGTAGTTCTGGATGAGCCCGTCGCTGAACGCCGGGCTCACCAGCATGCCGTCGATCTGCATCGTCGTATGGACCGGGCCCGCGCCGTGCACCCGCATGTTGACCTGCTCCATCATCTGCGCCCCGCCGACGTCCGGCTTGCTCAAGCGCACGCCCTGCGCCAGGTAGCCGAACGACTGCGTGTTCCGAGGGGTCGGCAGCGCGTCGAGCAGGTTGCGCGTGATCACCTCGGTCCGCGCCGCCGATTGCACGTCCACCAGCGGGTTCTGGCCGGTGACCGTGACGCTCTCTTCGAGCGCGCCGACGCTCAGCTGAATGTTGACCGTTGCGGTGAAGTCAGCGGGCAGGAAAAGACCGTCCCGGACCGCGGTCGTGAAGCCCGGAAGGCTGTAGCTGATGCGGTACGTGCCAGGGCGCAGATCGATGATCGTGTAGCGGCCCTGTCCGTCGGTGACCGCCGATCTGACCTTCTCGATCAGAACCGGGCTTGCGGCCTCGACCGTGACGCCGGGCATGACGGCGCCCGTGTTGTCGGTGACTGTTCCGGCGATCGCACTCTGTGCCGACGCGGTTGCGGGCAGCACCACCGCCCACAGGAACCCGGCGACGAACGACGTGGCGAGTCTCCGAATGGTCATCTGCGCCTCCCTTATTCAGAACATAAGAAGGCTTGCGCGCAGACGCCCAAAAATGAGCTGCGAAGTAGTTTACGCCCCTCCCGCCGGGAAGATCCCTGTTTTTAGCCGGTACGTGACATCGCTGACGAGCGATCTACAAAATCGTGAAGACCCTGTAGGCCGCCTTGCCGGGCACAGTCATCCCGACGCCCACGAAGATGGCCCGCGTGAGCCACTCGTACTTGGCAGCGGCCGTCTCGAAGACCGGCGTGGTCCTCCAGTACCTCGCCGCGGCATTGCCGCCTGGCGGCGTGTAGATGATGCCTCGGTAGGACACATAGATCAGCTGGTCGTCGTCGGTCTTCAGCGTCGCGCGCACGTTCAGCTCGTTGGTCCCGTCAGGGCGCCTGATGATCCAGTCGCCGCCGCCGGAGAGCGCCGTGCCCTTCAGCTTGGGTCCTTCGAATGTCCCGCCGGTCACCGGCACGATGCGCCGCGCCCCAAGGTCCTGGGCCGGCAGCGTGTCGAGCAGCATGTCCATGAGGAATTCAGATGACAACGCCTTCGGCTGCTCGGGAACCTGGGCCGTAAGCGACAGCCCGGAAGTTGCAGCGGCGGCGCCAAGAGCCAGCGCGAAGAACTCGCGTCGGGAGCGTTCGGAATCCATATTGATATCTCTGGGATGACTTGGGATTTGGGACTGGGGACTGGGGACTTGGGACTGGGGACTTGGGACTTGGACTCAGGAACTGGAAGGCGGTCCGCACTTAGCAATTCGCAATCAGCAGTTAGCAATCAGCAGTTAACTTGCCGTATCTCGCTTCGGACTCCGGGCCGAAGCCCGAAGTCCGAAGCCCGAAGCCTGCTTTAGAACCTCATCTGCATCGCCAGACGCAGCGTGCGCGGCTGGAGAATCGAGAGCGGCGTCCCGAGGCTCGTGCCGTAAGTCTGGTTCTCGCTCTTGATCGTGCTCATGTTGGTGACGTTGAAGATGTCCGCCTGGCCGGACCAGGTGTACTTGCCGGTCCTGAACAGCTTCCGGAAGCCGATGTCCACCTGGTTGTGCCGCGGGAGGAACTTCGTGCCCGGCTGCACCAGCTGCACGCCCTGCGCGCTCTGCGTGCCGTTGTTGAACGACTGCGGCGTCAGCGTCGCGAGCGTCATGTTCGGAATAACCAGAGCGTTAGGGGTGCACGGTGCCGGGCAAGTGGCCGGATACCGCGTCGTCCGGCCGATCACCCAGTTGGTGTTCTGCTCGAGCCCCGCGTAGCTCTGGAACGCGAGGTTTGCCTGGATGTCCCAGAAGGTGGTGACCGACCCGGCCAGCTTGAACTCGTGCCGGAACGGCATGCCGAAGTCGCCTTGATCGCAGTACCTGAAAGTGTTCGGGTCGGTCACCGAGTCGCAGGCGACCGTGGTCAGGCGATCGAATGTCCAGCCACCGAAGAAGTTCGCCCTGCTGCCCAGCCGCGCCTGGCCGCCGAGCTCGAAGCCTTGATAGGTGCGGCTCCGGAGGTCGGTGTCGGTGGAGTTAAAGTCGACGTTGTCGACCTGGCCGAGCTTGGCGGCGTTGAGGTTGTAGAAGGTGGTCGGTTCGCCGGTGATGGGGTTGAACCCGGGAACCGCCGTGTAGTCATTCAGGCCCACGAGCAGGTTGTCGGTCCGTCGAATCTCGTAGGTGTTGCGACGGTACCAAGCCGCCGTGAGGGCGACGCCCGACGCGACCTGATGCTGCACGCTCACGCTGTACTCGAAATCGTGCTCGCGCTGGAAATCATCAGCGGGACGAAGCGTCGCGCGTCGCTTCGCCGAACTTCTGATTGATCTTGGGTCCGATCTCGTTGTCCTGCGCGATGTCGTCGCCGTTGGGTCGTTCCAGGTCCGGGTCTCGGAGTGAAGGGCCAGCGGGTTATAGCGCGCGGGGAAGCCGAGGGCCTGGCCCGCCATGTAGCGGTTGAAGCTCGCCTTGAGCGCGGTCCGGGCGTCGCCGAACAGGTCGTATGCCACGCCAAAGCGCGGCGCGATGTCGAACCAGTTCGGCACGTTCGGGCACTTCGCTGATGGCGCGCTGCGGGCGCGAACCTGCCGGCGCCGGCGGCTTGCTCAGCGATGGAGGCGTTGAAGTATTCGAAGCGGACGCCCATGTTCAGCGTCAGGCGATCGATGCGCCAGGAATCCTGCGCGTAGATGCCCATGTCCGCGTTGAGGGGCTCCTTGGCGACGACCGGCGTGTTGTACACGCACGACGTCGGCGGGGACGCCGTTGCGGTATCGCTGCAGGAGGTCGCCGTTGAAGTCGCGGTCGATCTGGCTGTTGCCGAACGACCACTGCACGCCGCTCTTGAACGAGTGGGCGCCGGTCACGTACGAGCCCGATCCCGAGAGCACGAAGCGCTTCGGATCGTTGCCCGTGGACGGCGTCATGATGCCTTCCCACTGGCGCAGGGTGGTGATGTCGTAGTGGCCGACGGTCGAGTACCACTCCGGCGTGCCTCGCTCCTTCGCGATGCCGGGCTGGTAGAGGCCGGTGTAGTACTCGATGTTGCTCGAGTAGCCGCCTTCGAGCAGGAGGCGCGACGTGACGGTCGAGGTCCACTTGGCCTGCGCCGTGTAGTACAGCGCATGGTTATTGTCCCGCCGCCGTGAGGCATCGTCTTCAGTGAACGCGCCGAGCTCGTGGCCCTTGAATTTCGGGTAACGGTCCTGGTACGCGCTGAACTTGTTCCGGGGCGACACCTGCCACGTCATGCGCAGCATCTGGTTCTGGATCCACTGATCCTCGATCGCCGGCGAACCATCCGGCTTGAAGCTGTTGGCCGTAATTTCGTTGGTCGAGATATAGCGCCAGCTGCCGAAGAACCAGAGCTTGTCGCGCATGATCGGCCCGCCGAACGAGAAGTTGTAGTCCTTGATATGCGCCACCGCGTCGCCGGACTGCAGGCCGGCCGCGCGCAGCTCGTCGGTCACGTTGTCGGCCTGCCAGCTGCCGTTGGTGCCGCCGACGAACGCCGAGCCGCTGAACGTGTTGCCGCCGTCCTTCGGGAATCATGTTGATGCGGACGCCGCCGCCGGACACGTCGGCGCCGACCGCGCTCGTCTGGAAGCTCATCTCCGCCTGCGCGGCGTCGCTGAAGTAGGCCTGGACCTGCCCATCGTTCATCAGGCTGTTCAGCATCATGCCGTCGACCTGGATCGTGGTGTCGGTCTGGCGCGAGCCGCGGACGGTCATGTAAATCTGTTCCATCTGCTGGTTGCCGCCCACGTCCGTGTTGCTCGACCGGACGCCCGGCATCAGCGCCGCAAGGCCCGAGTAGTTGCGCGCGGTCGGCACCGAGTCCAGCATGTCGCGCGTCAGCACCTGCGTGCGCTGCGTGCTCTGGACGTCCACGACCGGCGTGTCGCCGGTTACGGTGATGCTCTCTTCGAGGGCGCCCACGCGCATATCGGCGTTGAGCGTCATCGTGAAGTTCGTCGGCAGTTCCACGCCTTCGCGGCGGAGCGTGCTGAACCCTGAGAGCGAAAAGGTCACGACGTAGACTCCCGGCCGCAGGTCCACGATCGTGTAAAGCCCGGAAGCGTCGCTGACTGCCGCGCGGGTTTTCTCGATCAACACCGGACTCGACGCCTCGATCGTGACGCCCGGCAGGACGGCGCCGGTCGTGTCTCGCACGACACCGCTGATGGCGCTTTGGGCCGAGGCAACCATCGGCAGGAACAGAAGCGCGGCCAGAACCCAGCCGCATCGGACTACCGCCTGTACTCGCATGACACTCTCCTTGATGACACGCCGATCGAAGAAGTGAGAGAAGCGAAGAAGGCTGCGTACCCGCTATGAATCCGGAATGAAGGGGAAACTCAAGTCGGGGCGTAGGCTAGCACACCTGCCACGGGTCAAGGCTCTGAAAGCGCCACCAGAGCCGTTGGTTCGGCGGGCCTCGGCCGGCGATCCAAGAATCGGTATGGCGCGGCTGCAGGAGGGCCGCGAGTGTCCTCCTGCGGGACACGATGCGGGCAGAATGCCTACCGGGGCGCGCCCGGCCGGGCTTTAGCCCTCGGAGTCCCGCCGCGGTGCCAGAAGGACCTCGCGGCTGACGAGCAGCAGCAGCACGGCGAGCGCGGCGAAGGGGATCAGCGACAGGAGGTTGGCGTTCGGACCCTCGAAGAACGGGTTGTTCGCCGCCGCCCACCTCGTGATGCGCCCCGTGAAGTCCGACAGCACGCCCGCCATGAACGCGATGACGATGCCGGCAATGGCACCGCCGGCGATGTAACCCGACGCGAGGAGCACGCCCGGACTGCGGTCGCCCTCGGCCGTCAGCTGTTCCTCTGTCAGGCGCTGTCCGCGGCGCTTCCGCCGCAGGTGCAGATCACCGAGCCAGCGGATCATTCCCCCGATGAAGATCGGGCTCGTGGACGAGAGCGGGAGATACACCCCCACCGCGAACGCGAGCGATGCGATTCCGGACATCTCGAGCACCAGCGAGATCATTGCGCCCAGGAGCACGAGGCCCCACGGCAGCTCGCGATTGAGGATGCCCTTGATGATGTACGACATCAGCGTGGCCTTGGGCGCATCGAACTTGGCCACTTCCTGGGTGCCGTCCGCCGAATACCGATGCGTGCCGTTGATCCCCGGATCCACCAGGTACACCGGCGTGCCGTCGGTGTCCACGAGATACTTGCCGAGGGGACCGGCCTCCAGGTTCTGATTGCGCCAGACCATGTACTCGCGGCCCTCGTACGACTGCCGCTCATCCAGCCGCGCCGCGTCGGCGCGCATCGTCGCTGGAAAGTTCTCGACCTCCCGCATCGTCCGGCCATCCGCGGTCTCGACTGGCTCCTTGCTGATGCGCGGCACATACACCGTGGCCGCGTCGTTGAGCTGCAGGAGAATCGGTCCGAGCACCAGCGCCGATGCGAGCGCTCCGACGATGATCGCGATCTGCTGGCTGCGCGGGGTGGCGCCCACCAGGAAGCCCGTCTTCAAATCCTGGGAGGTCGTGCCGCCGTTCGACGATGCGATGCACACGATGGCGCCGACCGATAGAGCCGTGACGTAGTAGTCGGGCCCGGTCCATCCCACGAGAAGAAACACGAGGCATGTGAAGAGGAGCGTGGCGACCGTCATCCCGGAGATGGGATTGGACGTCGAGCCGATCTCGCCCGTCAGCCGCGAGGACACGGTGACGAACAGAAAGCCCAGCGTCACGATGAGCAGTGCGCCGACGAGGTTCATGTGCAGCGGCCTGGCGCAGGACGATCGCGACGACGAGGGCGAGGCTGCCGCCAAGCACGACTTTCATCGAGAGGTCGCGGTCGGTCCTGGCCATCGACGCTCTCGCCGTGGTGCCGCGCAGGTCCTTCAGCCCTTCGCGAAGGCCGCTCCAGATGGTGGGCAGGGATCGCAGGAGGCTGACGATCCCGGCCGCGGCCACGGCGCCGGCGCCGATGTAGAGGACGTACGCGTTCCTGATGTCGTCGGGCGACATCTGGCTGATCGGTTCGGTGCCTGGCGCCAGAGGCACCGTGGCGGCCGAGCCGAACAGCTTGATCGCAGGGATGAGGACCAGGTACGACAGCACGCCGCCGGCGCACATGACCCCGGCAATGCGGGGGCCGATGATGTAGCCGACACCCAGCAGCTCTGGAGAGATCTCGGCCGAGATCGAACCGGCGTCGAACGGCGGCCCGAACACGCGCTCGGGCACATCCTTCCAGCCTTTGAACGCCACGTTCATCGCCTTGTAGACGAGCCCGATTCCAAACCCCGTGAAGATGGTCCTGGCGCTCGTGGCCGCTCCACCTGCCAGCGCCTGCTCACGCTTCGCCGCGGGCGATGCCGCAGCCCTCGAGGCGGCGCTCGCACCGGCCTTGAGGACTTCGGCACACGCGGTGCCCTCGGGGTACTTGAGGATGCCGTGCTGCTGAACGATCAGCGCACGCCGGAGCGGGATCATCATCAGGATGCCGAGCAGGCCGCCGAGGACCGCGACCAGGATGGGCCGCATGATCTCCAGGTCCAGTCCCAGGATCATGATGGCCGGCATCGTCACGCCGAGGCCGAAGGCGAGCGACTCGCCGGCCGATCCGGCCGTCTGGACGATGTTGTTCTCGAGGATGGTCGCATCGCGGCCGCCGGCGTTCGACAGCAGGCGGAACAGCGCGATCGAGATCACCGCGACGGGGATCGATGCGCTCACGGTGAGGCCGACCTTCAGCACCAGGTAAAGAGATGAAGCGCCGAAAATCATCCCCAGCACCGTGCCGACGGCGAGCGGCAGCACGCCCAGTTCGCGAATCGTCGCCTCCGCAGGAATGTACGGCTCAAACGGAGCCACTGCGGTTTCGGCGGTAGACGTGTTGGGAAGGTCGACTTCTGTCGTTAGTGTGCTCATGGCGCCTCTGAGTTCCCGGACTAAGGACTGCCGCGGGCGGGGCTGCTGGTGGTCACAGGCTCAGGGGGGCCATTCTGCCTCAGATTGTCTGGGGGCGCTTCTGCGGGCGGCTGACAAGAGTCTCCGTAGCAACAGACTTGTCGGACGCAGTAATTCTCAATATTTCTCGCTTGTTCAATGCAACCTGCGGGTGCGACAATTCACATCTAAGCTCATCTGGATCTCCTGCCCAGACATTCTGCCTTGGAAGCGCGTCGCGTTTACTCATTCACGCGTTTGCCAAGTCGGCGGCGATACCAAGAAGGTGTCATATGCGGAAGACTGACGTGCCTGGGAATTTCGTGAATAGATCGGTTGCTGGACTTTGCCTGGGCCTTGTGGCGTTGATGTCGCAACCCGGCCACGGCCAGGCGTCCAACACCGCAACGTTTTTCCAGAACTACATCGTCACGGGCGACTACGTCGCGTTCGGTGTCGGCCTGAAAGGCACGGGATCGGCCGGCTTCGCGACGGGCGGCATCACGGTGCCGGCAGGCACGGTCCCCGCCCTGGCCACGCCCGTAGCGGCGTTTCTCTATTGGTCCACCGTCGTTTCCCTGTCGTCGCCGGCGTCGGGTTTGACCGGCGCGACGTTCAAGGGTCACGACATCAGTGCGATCACGCGGATCCTGAATCCTTCGGGCACTTCACCCTGCTGGAGCGCGGGCGGAGGGGCGGGCCCGGCGAATGGCTCACGGGCGATGATTCTGCACCGCGCTGACGTGCTGCGCTACCTGGATCTCGACGCGAGCGGTCAGGTCATTGTCAACGCGACTCACGAAGTCCGGCTCCCGGACAGCGGAAGCGGCGGGAGCGGCACCCCGTTTACGCTCGGCGCCAGCCTGGTGGTTGTCTATCGCAATCCAGGGGATCCGCTCCGGGCGATCTCGGTGTACGACGGCGGCTTCTCGATGAATCAGGGTGCGGACTCGGTCGTCATGGACCTTCGCGGGTTCTATCAGGCGTCCACGACGGCTCCCCAGGCGAAGATGACGGTCATCCTCGGAGAAGGCCAGGACAACTTTTCCGAGCGGCTGCTGCTGAACGGCAATCTCGTGGCCACGAATCCCTTCATCGGCGCCGCGGGGCCAGCCTGGGACAACGCGACCTTCGACGTCTCGCCATGGCTTGTGGCCGGCAGCGGTTCGGCGACGGTCAGCATCGATCACGGCACTTTCACACCGTACGACTGCCTGACTGGAGGTGCGGTGGTCTTGAGCACCACGGTCCAGGACACCGATCGAGACGGCCTGTTGGATACGTGGGAGTCTTCAACGACCGGAGTGACCGATCCAAATGGCCGGCCCCTGCCGAACTTCAACGCGATGGGCGCCAACCCGCTCCGCAAGGATCTCTTCGTCGAAGTGGGCTACATGGTAGCCGGCGCGGGGACGACTGTACGGGACCGGCACGGCTCAAGTGGTCGACGGGTTCGGGCACAACCATTTGCCGACACCGGCCGTTCTCGAGGCGTTTGGCAGGGCCTTCAAGCAAGCGCCTGTGAAGAACCCGGACGACTCGTGCGGTCCGGCACCGGCGCTGCCGTGCGGGCCCACTGGAATCAGCGTGCACTTCGATGTCGGACCTGGTTATCACGGCGTCGGACCCGCGTACCAGTCGACCCTGGCCGACGAGTACCTGGTCCCGCCCGCCCACGCTCGTGGCGGAGAGTCGATTGTCGAAGCCGCGTGTGTCCCGAGCCCGACGGTCGAGTGCCAATTCCCGGACTACCCTGGGACGGTGAGCTGGAAGATCGGCTTCCAGGCCTACAGGGATGCGCCAGTCGGGCCAGGGGGCGAGCAGTTGAGCCCGGAGGCGGAGGGCGCATGCGACACGGCTGGCACCTGTGTCAGACGGCGATTTGACAGCGAGCGCATGCAGAGCTTCCACTACGCGCTCTACGCTCACGCTCGGGCCCGGCCGAAATCTAACGACCCCTCATCGCCTGACTTTCACGTGCCCCGCACTACCTCGGGTGTTGGCGACTTTCCCGGTGGAGACTGGATGGTCGCCCTGGGCGCCTTCGGGAACGGCTTCGTCGGCTCAGAGTTTTTCCAGGGCTCCACGTCGCTCCACGAAGCCGGGCACAACTTCTGGCGGGGCCACGGCGGCGACCCCTTTACGCCGTTCGAAGGCAACTGCAACCCGAATTATCAGAGCGTGATGAACTACCCGTTCCAGATTCTGGGCCTGTCGGCGATTGGTGCCCTGGCAGATGGCCCGCCCGCCATTGACTTCTCGCGGCAGGTGCTGAGCCCGCTCCGCGAGAACAACCTGGCCGCCGGGCTTGGTCCTCTGACGCATCGCACTTTCTGGTACGCCCCCCGGAACACGGTTCACCAGTCGCTCGGGACGACCGCTGCGTCCCGGCACTGCGACGGCACGCCTCTGAGCAATGCGGAACTGGCGGAGATTGCTGCGGGCCGCGGCATGGTCCGGATCAGCAGCCCGGCGATGACGGCCAACCAGATCGACTGGAACGGCGACCTGCACTTGCCCGACGCGGGGACCAACCAGGACGTGACCTTCAACGGCGTCACCAACGGCGCCACCGTGAGCACTCAGCTTCGCGGATCTGAAGACTGGTCGTTCATCGCAAACTACGGACTACAGCAGGTCGGCGCCCGACGAAACATGGCAGGGTTCTCGCTGGGCATCGACTTTGGCGGCGGCATCGATTTCGGCGGCGGGATTGACTACGGCGGCGGTATCGATTTCGGCGGCGGGATCGACTACGGCGGCGGGATCGACTTTGGCGGCGGCATCGATTTCGGTGGCGGCATCGACTTCGGAGGCGGCGTCGAGGTCGACTTCGAAACGGCGACGGCGGCCGGTAACCCGGCGCACACGCTGAAGGCCACGGCTGTCGCGGGAAAATTCCCCACCGTGACCCTGACCTGGAAGGGGCCGCATGTGCCGAGCGCCGGCGGAGTCCAGGCCTACCAGGTCTACCGTGTGACAGGCTCGGCGGTGAACGAGAGCAATTTTGCGAAGAAGGTGCTGGTTGCCCAGGTCGCTACCGAGTCGACCATCGACACCAAGCCGAAAGCCGGCGAGACGTACACGTATTTCGTGATTGTGCGGTTCGCGAACGGCAACCTCAGCGGGATGTCGAACCCTGCAACAGCGCAGGTGCCCAAGTAGGCCCTGCCTTAGGATCCTGCGCGCCGGCGGGCGTCGGCGCGCAGCGGATCCTCGGTCGATTGGCCGCGGATGGCGAGATACGCTCGGTACGAGTCGGCAAAGCCAGCGCTCTTCAGACCCTCGCGGACCCGTCCCTGGTAGTAGAAGAGAGGCGGCAGGTAGGCGTAGGTTGCCTCCTCGTCCAGGAACAGGGCAAGCGCTTCGCCACGACGCTTGAAGCAGCGGTCGAACTCCGAGTCGGCCTGCGGAAATTGTCCGGCGGCGAGATACGCACGGCCGAGATCGAAGTGGCCGATCCATGTGTCGAGCAACCCATTGGCCTCGACGAGGACCTTCACGGCCGCTCGAGGATCCCCGCCCTTCATGGCGATCGCGCCTTCCACGATCTTCGCGTAAGCCTGGGGTTCGGCTTGTAGCTCGGCCGCCAGCCCCTCCGCGAGCGCTTTGGCCCGTTCGTCCGCACCAGACTCGGCGAGCGCCCGCGCGCTCAAGAACCTGATCTTCACGGCCTTGCTGCTGGCGACGGCCTTTTCGGCGGCGGCCACCGCCGCTGCGGTCTGACCTCTCGAGACATGGACATGCGCGAGCGCCGCGAACTTGGCAGCCGCTCGATCGCCGTTCTTCGCGGCGATGTCCATCGCGGCGCCCTGCGTCAGGATCCGCGCCGCGTCGGAAAAGCGGCCCTCGTACGCGGCAAGGTCGCCCAGCCCCGATGCAGCGAACGACGCGCCCTGGGCGTCGATGGCCGCCAGCTTCGCATATGTCTCGGCGGCTTGCGGCGCCTGGTTTTGTCCAAGCTGTGCGAAAGCCAGGGCCAGCGTGCCGTAGACATCGCCCTCAGGAACGGCTCTCGCTTCCTGCTCGCCGGTCTGGAAATCGCCCGCGTAGTTCGCGTAGAGCGCGAGATTGTCGCGGAAGAGCACGCGCTGCGGCAAGAGCTCGACCACCCGTCGCATCTGTTCCAGGGCCGTCGGCATATCGCGCAGCTGCGTCGAGCACAACGCCATCTGGTTTCGCGCGACGATGTCGCCCTCGTACCGCGCAATGAGGTCGCTGTACTCCTTGACGCACTGCTGGTAGTCGCCGGTAATGCGATAGAACATGCCCCTGGTGCTGAACCGCTCGCGCTCCGTCATGCCGTCCAGGTACTGGAGTGCCTGGTTGATGTACTGCTCCGCGTCCTGAAGGTTGCCCAGGTTGCGCGACACGACAGCCAACCCCTGGTAGCCGATGCCGAACTTGGGGTCGAGCTCCACCGTCCTGGCGTAACTGGTGCGCGCCGCCTCGAACCGGTTGTTCGACATCGATTCCTGGGCTGCCGCGTAGTGACGCACGACGTCCAGAGACGTGGCGGACAGGCTGGCCATCGCGAACATCTGCGCGGCATCCGACGTTTCGTCGCCAAGGGCCCTGCGCACCTCGGTCACTAGTTGGGTCGCAACGGGCAGCACCTGGTCGCGACTGGAGGCCGTCGCGCTTTCGTCGGCGACGACGTCGCCGGTGATGGCTCGGGCCGCCTTGACCGCAATCGCGAACCCATTGCCGCGAGGTGCGATTGATCCCGACAACACCACGCCTACGCCCTGTTTGACCGCCAGCTCGCGGGCCGCCTGCTCGTCGAGCGTGTCCGGCGGCCGCACGCCGAGGGTGCGGCCAATGCCCGCACGATCGTACGCGCTGATGAAATCGGCGCCTTCGAGCGCGCGCCTGAGCATGGGCTCGAGCGCACGGTCGAAGGTCGGATCGCCAGTGGTGTTCTCCAGGTCGGCAATGAGCACGGAGACCGGATCGTGTTGCACAGGCACCGCCGGACCGCGGGCCATCCACCAGGTGCCGGCGAGCAAGAGCACGAACATCGCGACGGCTGCCGTGGCGAGCCTCATGCCCACGACCCGCCGGACGGGCAGCGGCACGCCGTGTTCGTCGAGCTTGTCCAGCGCAGCGACGAGTGCGGCAGACGTCTCGAAGCGCGCGGCCGGGTCCGGCTCCAGGCACCGTGAGATCACCAGTTCGACGGCCTCGGGGATCGACGCGTCGATCGTGCGTACTGGCAGCGGCGCCTTGTCCATCCGCTGCTTCAGTTCGCCGAGCGGCCCATCACCGGCCGCGACGCGCTTGCCGACGAGCATGTCCCGGAAGATCAGTCCCAGGGCGTACACGTCGGCGCGCTCGTCTGCGGGCTGGCCCTTGGCCTGTTCGGGCGCCATGTATTGCGGCGTGCCCACGATGGCGCCGTCCATCGTGGCGCCAGGGGCCGCAGGCATCCGGCTGATGGAACCTGGCGCTTGAGTCGTTCCAGCTGGTGCGGCCAGCCCCGAGGTGAGCCTCGCGATCCCGAAGTCCATGATGACGGCGTGACCGTCCACCACCATGACGTTGGCGGGCTTCAGATCGCGGTGCACGATGCCTTGTTCGTGTGCGGCGACGAGGCCCGCCGCAATGTCGCGCACGAGCGAAAGGGCCGTGTCGATCGGTACCGTGGCCGATCCCTCGAGCATGCTCGAGAGGTCGGCGCCCTCGAGGTAGGGCATCGTGATGTACTTGATGCCGTCGATCGTTCCGAGATCGTGAATGCGGACGACGTTCTTGTGCGTGACCTTTCGCGCGAGCACCAGCTCCTGCTTGAACCGGCGCTCCATCTCCTGCGCCGCGGCCGCGTTTCCGGCCGCCGCTGGCCGGATGACCTTGAGCGCCACGGCCATCCCCAGCTCCGAGTCCCACGCCTGGTACACCGCTCCCATCCCGCCCACACCCAGCAATCGGAGGATGTGGTACCGGGTGCCGAACGCCTGGCTTGTAGGCAGCGGCCCGGAGTCCCCGCCGGCGGGAGCTACGGGCGCAGAAGGGTTGTCGGCGACCGACGTGTCGCCGCCAACGCTGGTTTCGGACCAGCCCGGTGGCAGCATGGTCTGCAGATCGGCTCGCGGAGCGGCGGGCACGAACATGGTGGCGTCGAAGCCCTGCCGCGTCTCATCGTCGGCGGGGCCGGGCAGGGGAGTCAGCACGCCTGCAGCGACGAGATGCCCATCGGGCAGACGGCGGCGGCACGCCGGGCACTGCTGTGCCGACGCTGCCGTCACCGCGCCGCAGTGGGGACACGTCACTGAAACCTACGGTACTGGGCTCGCGACCGGCTTGCCCTTTTCGACGATGTAGGTGGCCAGCACCTTTGCCGGCGCGCTGCTGGCGTTCTTCGCGTTGTGCACCGTGCCCGGCGGGATGATGAAGCCTTCGCCCGCCTTCTTCGTCACGGACTTGCCCTGCAACTCGATCGTGATGGTGCCCTCGAGCACGTACCCGAACTCCTCGCCCGGATGGGTGTGCCGCCCCGACTCGGCGCCCGCCTGGATCGTCGCGATCGCCTGGACCGCCTCGCGGCCGGGAATCGACAGATCGCCCTGCTGCACCGGTGTCCGGGTGAATCCTGTCTGCTGAGCACGGATTGTGAGCGTTCCCGCGGCGCCTATCGCGACTGCAATACCCAACACCACTGCTTTCGTCGAATTCATCTCGCCTCCCTCGCGGTTTGAGCCGGCAAGCCTGCGCCTTCCTGCCAGGCTGTTGTGAGCGCCGGCTTGATGATGCCGGCAAACTCGTCGTACGCCGGCGGGTGGAAGTGCAACCCGTCCGGCCGATAGAGCTCCATCCGTGGCTCACCGTTCTTGAAGAGCACCGGGTTCAGATCGAGATAACGCATGTAAGGCGTCGACGCAACACGCGACTTCATCTCTGTGTTGACGGCGTCCACGACATCCCACTTGTCGCGCTTGTCCGGCGACCGGTTGATCGCCACGTAGTAGATCCGCGTCGCGGGGAGCGCCTGGTGCGCGCGCGACATGAATTCCATCGTCCGGCCGACGATGGCCGGGGCCGCCTGCCCCGCGCTCACGTCGTTGCTGCCGGTGTAGTAGACGATGATCCGGGGGCGGTAGGGCAGGACGATCCGGTCCATGTAGTGCAGCACCTCCCAGGTCCGCGACCCGCCGAACGCGCGGTTGAAGGCGGGCAGCGGCGCCATGTGCTCCTGCACGTTCGTCCACTGCCGGAAGATGCTGCTGCCGACAAACAGGATCCCGTTCTGTGGCTGCGGCGTCGCGCGATCGCCATCCAGCATGGCCTGGATCTGATCCGCGAACCGCATTTCCTGGCCCGCCGGCGCGCCGGCCGCTGCAGGTGCAGCGGCTGCTGTCTGGGCGAGTGTCGCCCGGCCCGGGCCGAGAACGAGTGCCGCGGCTACAGCGACGGCCAGAACAGCGTATGTCAGGCGTGGATTTCGAGGCATGGGTGGCATCCTCCAGCTGGAGTATAGCCGCCCTGCGGGCCCAGCGGGGAGCAAGACGCCGATCAGGTTCGCATGACCCGTTCGTGCAGCCCTTCGACGGTCCTCCAGGCGGCGGCGACCGCCCCTTCCATCCAGGAAGGCGTCTGGCTCACGGCTGCGCACCCAAGATATACCCGCCGATCGGGCTTCGACAGCTGCGCGAGCCGTGCGCCGCCGCCTCCCGTGCCGAACGCCCCGACGCTGTAAGGAACCTTCTCCCAGAACACGCAGTACGCGCTGTCGAACTCGCCGCGGATCTGCGGGTGCACCTTGCTCGCCTGGCTGAGGACGTGTTCGACCCGTCCGGCGACCGGCATGCCGATCACGCCGGCCTGGCGGCCGTCTCCGTAGAACCCGAGGAGCACGCCCTTCGTGCCGAAGTAGTCGTGGGAGGGGTATGAGAACTCGCCGAAGGGGAGGTTCGAGTAGAGATGACCGCCGAAGATCCGATCGTCCTCTTCCCAGAACCGGCGCTTCATCTGCAGGCCCATCTTGGCGCTTGGACTGTACCTGAGTGGCCTTCACGGCGGAGGCCATCTCGGGCGACAGGTCCGCATCGATGCCGCTCAGCACGGTGGCCGGCAGGCAGGACACGCAGTAGTCGGCTGTGGCCTCCCGCATCTTGCCGGTGCGTGTCTCTCGATATGCCACGCGCACGCCGTCAACGGTCTGGTGGATGGAGACGACCTCCGCGCCGAGAGTCAGCCGGTTTCCGACGACGCGCTGAAACGCCTTTGGCAGCTGATCCATCCCGCCGATTGGCTGGAACATCGGCGCTTGTCCGGTGCCCCCCATGACTGAGCGCACCCGGCTGGCCGCGGGTGTTTGCAGAAGGGCCTTGAAGTTGTGCGGATCGCCAGGACCGCGCGCCGCGCTTCCCTTGTACGCGAGGTCTTCGGAATCCAGGTAACCCTCGGATACCAGGAAGGCGACCAGCCGCTCCTTGTCGTCGGCGCTCAGCGGCTGATCGAGCTTGTCCTGGCTCACCGCTTTGGCCAGCAGCTCTCCGGTGTACCCGACAAGATCCGACTTGACCTCCCGCAGGCGCATCTTCGTGCCGGCGAGCGGGCCAGCCTGGGCGCCCTCGTAGTAGCAGTACGCGGCCTCGGCCTCGTTCAGGAAAATCTCGAGCGCGACGCCGAGCTCCTTGCAGTAGCCGAGGACGCCCGTGTGGAAATGCGGAATGCGCCAGGGACCGCCGTTCAGATACTGCCCGTTGTCGAAGCTGCAGACCTGCCGCTCGCCGCCGATCTCGGTGTGCTCGGACCCCGCGCGGATGGTCCACGCGACTCCGCCGACCCTGTCGCGGGCCTCGAGAATCCGGTAGTCGTAGCCAAGCTTTCCGAGTTCGTGGGCGGTGACGAGCCCCGACATCCCGGCGCCCAGCACGATGACCTTCGTGCCGGTCGCCTGCCCGCTCAGCGATGGTCGGGCCCCGGCCTGCGCGCCCATCAGCTGCCACGTGTTCATGGCGCCCATCACCATCGTCGTTCCGCCGACGGCGCCGAGTCGTTCGAGGAAGTGCCGCCTGGTGAGGACCGACGCGCGCGTCGGTCGAGGAGTAAGCCCATGTCCCATGTGCCGGTGCGAAGCAAACACAGGACCGCGCGCACGCATTCGACAGCCGATCGTGTGGTTCTGGCGTGTTTTGTGTCGAAGTCAGTGCGAGGCGGCGACAGCGCGATGAGCTGCTGCTTCAGGAAAGCTGCAGGATTGTCGGAAAGCGCGCCCAAGAGGCGACGCGCGTGTCGGCTTCCGGGGCTACCAGGGTGGCAGCGTCATGAAGAGAAACTCCTTCAGGTAGCTGTCGTGCGACGCCAGCAGATCGGCGCCCGTGCCCTCGAAGAAGATCCGGCCCTCGTGCAGCACCATGAACCGGGCAAGCTCGGTGCTGGTCGGCCGGATTTTCAGCTCGCCGCCGCTTGTGACGGCTTCGTGCCTCGCGACGTAGAAGGCGTCGCGGATCTGGTGTGTCACGAGGATCGAGGTGACCTTCTGCAGGTCGCGGAGCTTGACGATCTCGTCGTTCACCGTTGAGGCGATTACCGGATCGAGACCGGTCGTCGGGTCGTCGAACAGAAGCAGGTCGGGATTGGCGGCCATGGCGCGCGCAATCGCGACGCGGCGTCGCTGCCCGCCGGACAGCTCGGACGGTTTGCGATCGATGTATTCAGCGAGGCCGATGAACCCCAGCACTTCAGCCACGCGGCTGCGCACCTGGTCGAGGGGGAGCTTGGTCTCTTCGTACAGGCGGTAGCCGACGTTCTCGGCCACGGTCAGCGAATCGAAGAGCGCGCTCTCCTGGAACAGCATGCCGATTTCGCCGCGCACGCGCAGGAGCTCGCCCTCGGGCAGCCGATCGATGCGCTGCCCATGCACGAAGATCTGCGCCGGAGTCGGGCCGGAAGAGTCCAAGAACGAGCTTGAGGAGCACGGACTTTCCGGCGCCGCTCGCGCCGAGCAGGATCGTCGTGCTGCCGGGCGCGACCTCGAAGCTGATGTCCTGGAGGACGACGTGGTCGTCGAACGCAAACGAGACGTGGTCGAACACCACCGCGGGCTCGGTCGCGCTCGTTCCGGGCCTTTGCCCGCTGATTTCTGCCGCCCTGTTCTCCACGTGACCCCTACAGACTATCGCCGCCGCTACGGCCGAGCTTGGTCTATCATCGTTCTTTTCGCAGCCATTTGCCCGCGACTCAGGACTGGCACGCCCGCCAGTCGACGAAGATGCGGACAGCAGCCCGGCCGAACCGGGGAGGAGTCTCGTGTCACAAACTGAATTCAAGGCGCCGGGGCCGGGAGCCTGGGAGCTCGAGCAGACCCACTTCGCCAGGCCGGCGACGCGGTACGCGAGCGCGCTCATTTCCGATCCGCTCGCCCGCGGCTTCGGCGAAGGCACCAAGCGCTACGGCCTCCTGCTCGACACCCTGCGGATGCGGTTCGTCAACGACTTCTGCTACGGGAAGTTCGTGCCGGTCGGCGCGCCGGACAGGCGCGACGGGCCCGCCGCCCCGCCTGATCTTCATGCTGCTGACGCGGCTGCACCCGGAGATCCGCCGCCGCATCGCGGCCGCTCCCGGGGTCTTCGCGAAGAAGCTCTGGCGCGAGGACATGCGCCGCTGGGACGAGGAGATCAAGCCGGATTCGATCGCGCGCAACCGCAAGCTCCAGAACACGCCCATCGCGACGCTCGGCGACGCGGAGTTCCTCGCGCACCTCGACGAGGTCCGGGCCAACGCGGCCGAGATGATCTACCGGCACCACATCTTCACGATTCCGTGCAGCTTTCCCGTCGGCCACTTCGTGTCGGAAGTGCAGCGCTGGACGGGCCTGCCCTCGGGCGAGGTGCTCGGCGTGCTCAAGGGCGCCGCGCCGATCTCGCGCGGCGTCGGCGCCGCGCCGCTCGAACGCCTGCGCGCCGCGCTCGCCGCGAGCGGCATCACCGCGGACAGCGTCCGCGGGCGCCCGGCGCAGCAGGTCCTGGACGATCTGAAATCGACACAGGGCGTCGGCGAGCCGCTGCAGGCGTATCTCGACGAGGTCGCCTACCGCCTCGTCTCGGGCTACGACATCGCGCGACAAGTACGCGCTCGAGATGCCCGAGATGCTGGTCGGCGCGATCTTCGGCGCCGCGGACAAAGCGGATCGCCAGGGAGACTTCACGAGGCGCCGCGACGCGCTGCGCGCGAAGGTGCCCGAGGCCCACCGCGCCGAGTTCGACCAGCTGCTCGAGGAAGCGCGCTTCATCCATCGCCTGCGCGACGAACGCGGGATGTACAACGACTCCTGGGGCATCGGGCTCGCGCGGCGCGCCGTGCTCGAAGCGGGCCGCCGCCTCAAGGACAGCGGCGTGCTGCCGGACGCCGCGCTCGCCATCAACGCCGAGCCACGAGGAGATCGTCGGCATGCTCAAGGGCGAGAAGCAGCCAGGCGTCGAGGAGCTGCGCCGGCGCCAGACATGGCGCGAAACCAAGACGGTCGCCGACGCGCCGCCGTTTCTCGGCGCGGAGCCGAAAGGGCCGCCGCCGGCCGAGTGGCTGCCGAAGAAGGCGCAGGCCAACGCGCGGGCCGATCGACACGGTCATCCGCGAGATCTTCAACGTCCCGCGCGCAGAAGGCGCGCGCCCAGAAGCGTCGCCGGCCTCCCGGTGCATCCGGGCATCTACGAGGGCCCGGCGAGAATCATCAACGGCCCGCAGGATTTCAACCGGCTGCAGCAGGGCGACGTGCTCGTCACGCGCAACACGGGCCCGGCCTTCAACGTCGTCCTGCCGCTCCTCGGCGCCATCGTCACCGATCGCGGCGGCCAGCTCTCGCACGCGGCGATCGTCGCGCGCGAATACGGCATCCCGGCCGTCGTCGGCACGCGCGAGGCGACGACGATGTTCGCCGACGGCGCGCGGGTGCGGGTCAACGGCGACAAAGGCGTGGTCGAGCTCGTGGAGGCGGGACGGTGAAGCCCTCGCCGCTCATCGACGCGCTCGACGAGGCGCACTTCGGCGGCAAGGCCGCGTCGCTCGCGCGCTCGCTCGCGCGGGGCTCCCGGTTCCGCCGGGTTTCGCGCTCGGCACGACGCACGTCGAAGCGGTGTTCGACGGTCACGCCGAGGCGCTGAAGCAGCCTGCGCATCGAGTTCACCGGGCTGGCGGGCCCCTGCGCCGTGCGCTCGTCGGCCATCGGCGAGGACTCGGAAGGCGCGAGCTTCGCCGGCCAGCACGTGACGATCCTCAACGTGCGCCACGAAGACCACGTGGCCGACGCCGTCCTCAAGGTGCGGGAGTCCGCGCACACGGAATCGGCCCGCGCCTACCGGCGCACGCTCGGCATGGACGAGGCGCCGCGCGTCGGCGTCGTCGTGCAGCGCATGATCGAGCCGGACTGCGCGGGCGTGATGTTCACGAAGAATCCGCTGAACGGCGCCGACGAGCGCGTCATCGAGGCGTCCTGGGGGCTGGGCGAAGCCGTCGTCGCCGGCCTCGTCGTGCCGGACAACTACGCGCTCGACGAGCAGGGCCGCGTGCTGCGGCGCACGGCCGGCGAAAAGGACATCGCGCTGCGCGGTGCTCCCGAAGGCGGCACGGTCGAAGAAGCGGTCGCCGGACCGATCTCGTCACGCGCCTTCTGCCTGAGCGATGACGATGCTGGCCAGCCTGCACGACCTGGCCGTGCGGTGCGAATCCGTTCTTCGGCGAAGGGCTGGACATCGAGTGGGCCTTCGCCGACGGCACGCTCTACCTGCTTCAGTGCCGGGCGATGACGCGCAACCGGTGAGCGCGCCCGCCATCCGAGCGTCGACAAGAGGAGCCTGCCGCTGTCCGCGCTCGACGGGCATGCTGCTCGCGGCGTCGCTCGCCCCGCTCGGCAGCACGATGATCGCCGTCGCGCTGCCCAGCATCGGACGCGACATCGGCGCCGAGGCCGTCGGAGCTCACGACAGTGGCTCGTGTCGAGCTATCTCATCACGAGCATCGCGCTCCAGAGCCCGGGCGGCAAGCTCGGCGATCTCATCGGCCACGGCCGCGCGCTCGTCGTGGGCCTGTCGCTCGTGGCGGCCGGCGGCGTGCTCGGGACTGCTCGTCGGCGACGTGCACGCGCTCGGCGCGGCGCGCATCCTGATGGCGTCGTGGCGGCGCCGCCACCGTGCCGGCGACGATGGCGATCCTGCGGAATCAGACAGCCGCCGAGCGGCGCGCGCGGGTGTTCGGACTGTTCGGCGCGTGCATGGGGCTGGCGGCGGCCATCGGCCCGCTGGTCGGCGGCGAACTGACCGAGCGATTCGGGTGGCGCGCGGTGTTCGCGGCCAACCTGCCGGTCATCGCCGTCTCGCTGCTGCTGGTGCTGATGTCGCGCGGCATGTACACGCGCGCGGCGGTCGACGAGGCCGTCGTTCGACTGGCCGGGCAGCGCGCTCCTCGCCGCCGGCCTCACGCTCGTCATCGTTGCGCTGCGGATGTCCGGGAGCGCCGCGCTGGTGGCTCGGCGGCATCGGCGCCGCTGCTGCTCGTCGTGTTTCCGATTCTGGGAGCGGCGCGCGGCGTCGCCGGTGGTCGATTTCTCGCTGCTTCAGCGCGCGGCGCGTTCTTCGGCGGCGGCTCGATCATCGCGCTGCAGAACATGGCGATGTATCCGCTGCTCTTCCAGCTGCCGGTCTTCTTCGACCGGGTCCGCCACCTGGGCGCGCGGACGATGGGGCAGGCGCTGCTGGCGCTGACGGTGGCCATGATGCTCAGCTCGGTCGCGGGCGGGCGGCTGACGGAGCGCATCGGCGCGCGGGCGCAGACGCTCGTCGGTTCGCTCGTCGCGCTGGCGGGTGTCTGGTGGTTCGCGGATTTCGAAGCCGTGCGCGCGCCGCTCGACGTCATGCCCGGGATGCTGCTGATCGGCGTCGGGCGTCGGCATGACGTCGCCGCCTGCGCAGGCGGCGTCGATGAGCACGGTCGGACGCGAGCAGGCCGGCATGGCTGGCGGCGTGGTTTCGACGATGCGCTACATCGGCGGCGTGGCTGGCACGACGGCGCTCGGCGCGCTGCTGCGCGACTCGGCGAGCCCCGCGTCGCATCAGCGTCCGGTGTTCGTGTACGCGGGCGCGCTGATCGTCGCGGCGGCGATTGTCGCTGCTGCTGCCGGGCCGGGAACAGAAAGGTTGAGCATCACCGTTGTGAAAGGTCGAGAGACCAACTACACTTACGCCGCGCCAGCAAGGGGACCCAGATCTTCTTAGTGGGTCTCCAGCCGCTTCGTGCGAGCGGCAAAGCCCTGAAATCGAAGGGAGGGACTGTGGCAAAGAAAGCAGTCAAGAGAGCGGCGGCGAGACGTGCGGTGAAGAAGCGCGCGGTGAAGAGGCGCGTCGCTAAGAAGGCCATCAAGCGACGTGTGGCCAAGAAGGCCATCAAGAGGCGGGTCGTCAAGAAGGCCGTGAAGCGACGGGCCGTCAAGAAAGCCGTTGCGCGTCGTGCCGTGAAGCGTGCCATGGTAAAGCGCGCGATACGGCGTGCCATCATTGCGAACGCGCTCAGCGAGCGGGCCGCCGGCGGCGGCGCGGTAGGAAACGCGTGACTCGCCGGCAGTAAGCATGAACTGACTCCGTGAGTCGGAGCCGTCAGGTCTGAAGACGGACTCGACCGTCTTCAGACTCCGGCCACTGTCCCTTCCTCAAGGAGCCGATTTACCGGAGCCTCGCTCGCGTCACGCCCATCGCTCGTCCAGGCTCCGTCGCCGACATTGCCGCCAGGCTCGACATCTACTCCGCGTACCTCCCGAGAGCGGCGCGCTGACAGAGCGAGCTGCTCGCCGACGAGCTCGCCGCGCGAGACGACGCGGCTGGCGACGCCAGCGTCACGACGAGAATGGCTCAACCAACCATACGACGACGGATTGCGGTGGTCGGATCGTTCGGGGTGTATGCCATTCCGCTCGTGGGCCCACATGCGGCATGGTTTCTCGGCGAGTCGCTTCTACAGGGCTTCGGGTCCAACTCTCAGATCGCGTGGATGGCCACCAATGTGGCGGTGGCGGTCGCCGCGCAGGTTCTCGTCGGCGTCGTCCTCTACTGGTCGCTCGGCGGAGGGTGGATGCGCAAGATGGCCTGGCTCGGGGTTGTCCCGCTCACAGCGGCGCTGAACGTCGCGTACCTGTCGGCGATCCCTGCGTTTTTCCTCATCGAAGCAGACAGTGCGCCGGAGACGAATCCGTGGACCGAGCACTGTTTTGTTCGAGGCGCTGAACTGCGGCCGATTCGAACGCCGGCCACACAAGCCTCGCCAGGTCCGCGTGCATGGTGGGCTGCCCTGCCACCCGACGGGCGTGACTCTCTGCTACGAGTTCCCGACTGCTCGCTGACTGACGCCGTGATCCCGAAGCCGGGCAGGAGCCCCGAAGGCTATCTCGATTTCTTCACCGGGTTCCAGTTCGCTTCGCCAGAGGGCGCCGTCATCGTCGAACAGGCGGACCGGCGCACGTCGCTGCGGACCTGGCTGATGCTGGCCGATCCACGTGGCCCCCTTCAGCCCCTGGCGGCCTCGAGTGATCGCTATCAGAGCCCGCCAGTGCTGTCGCGCCGAGGCGACGCGGTGGCGCATCTCGAGACCGTCGTTGGATCCGGGCCACCCGTGCTTTATCGCGTGCAGGTGCGCAGAGCGACCCCGGAGTCAACGGCACCCGAGATCGACGTGGATCTGGCCCCCCTGGGGCCGGCCTCGTATGTGCTGATGGATGTCGATACTCAAACTCGTGAGATTCTCATCTGGCGGGACGGCGGACCTCTGGTTGTCGGCTTCGATGGCCAGCCGCGACCGGTCCCGTTCGAGCCCGGTGAGATTCGCGCGCATCACTCGACCTATCTTCGACTGGGCCAGGGGTGGGTGGGGTGGGATGCGTACCGTGAAGACGGTCCCTATCAGATCGGCTGGTCGCTCCCGGGCGGCTCCGGGCGACATCGGACGAATACCGGACGCAGCGTCACCTCGGCAGCGGTTGACCCGGCCGGCAGGCTCATCGCGATCAGCGAGACAACCACGCTGTCCATCGGCAACGCCCGAGACGTCGTGTATGTGCTGCGCACAGACACAGGTGCGGACGTGTTCCGCACCTACTTACCCCGCTACACACGAAGCCAGGTCGTCTTCTTCGAGGGCGGCCTGTTCGGATATTCGAATGTCGAGGGCACGCGCATCCTGAAGGTGCCCGAAGGTCAGTAGAAGAAGCCTTGCTGTTCCTTGCCTTCGCGCGGATCTTGCGGGCGTCAGCTGGCGCCAGCGCAGATCTGAGGAGAGTTCAGACTATATTTGACCTCGTCGGCGGACGAACGACGTGCCAGCGCCGCGCAATTGCCGGGGGAAGGACACACGTCTATGAACGTTGTTAGCCGTCGGGGATTCGTCGCCTCGCTCGGCGCCACCGTAGGCGCCGGATGCCTGCCGTATGTTCCGGTCTTCGCGAACGCGGCCATCGAACCCGACAAGGTGCTGCACACCGCAGGCGATGGGATTGGCATCACGCCGCGCGAGTACGCGTCGCTCTTGAGCCGCCTGTGCCAGAGCAAGGACGTCGCCGAAGACAACTATCTCCTGGGCGGTGAGATCGAAGCCTTCGAGCGCCACTGGGCCGCTCTGCTCGGGAAGGAGGCGGCGGTGTTCATGCCGTCCGGCACGCTGGCGAACCAGCTGGCGTTACGAGCACTCGCAGGGACGAAGCGACGCGTGATCGTTCCGGAGATGAGCCACGTCTACAACGACACCGGTGACGCCTGCCAGACCCTGTCGGGTCTGACGCTCATGCCGCTCGCGCCTGGCCGCGCGACGTTCACGAGGACAGAAGTCGAAGCTGTGCTCACGCGGACCGCGGGCGGTCGCGTCGCGTCCGAGGTGGGCGCGATTGTGATCGAGAGCCCGATCAGGCGCCTGGCGGGTCAGATGTTCGACTGGGACGAGGCGAAGCGCATCTCCGCCCTCGCGCGCGAGAGGGGCATCGCGATGCACCTCGACGGCGCGCGCATGTTCATCGCCTCGGCCTACACGGGTATCTCACCGGCGGAGTACGCTGCACACTTCGACACCGTCTACGTGTCGCTGTGGAAGTACTTCAATTGCGGCATCGGCGCGATCCTCGCCGGGCCGAAGCGTGTCCTCGACGGCATGTTTCACGTCCGCCGAATGTTTGGCGGCAACCTCGCGGTGGGCTGGAACGCGGCGCTCGTCGCGCGGCATTTCATGGACGGCTTCGAAGGCCGGTTGAAGAGCGCGGTGCAGATCTCGGAGACGTTCTACTCGGCGATGGCGAAGCATCCGCGAGTCGCCATCGAGCGGATTCCAAACGGCACGAATCTTACTCGCGTCACCTTAAAGGGCGTGACCGCGGCGGACGTTGCCAAGCGGCTCGCCGAGCGAGGGATCGCGGTGTCGGTGCCGCCGAGCGGAGCGACCATCGGATTCAGCGTGAACGAAACGTGGAATCGCATGAGTGCAGTTGATCTGATTCGCGCTTTCGAGCAGGCGCTGGCTTAGCCGAAGCGTTCGGCGGAAGGATGAAGCGCGTGCCCGCCCGACCGGATCTTCTCGCAGACAGACTGGCCGAGCGTCAGGAGCAACTCGGCCTGAAATGACCCGACGCACGGGGCCATAAAAGGTGCGGCGCCCGATGATCGTCACGGCCGGATATTTTGCGGTCATGGCTGCCGTCCTGGCACTGATCTGGACGATGCAGCGCCGGTTCATCTACTTCCCGGCCAGTGAGGTGCCGGCGGCCGGTGACATCGGTCTGACTGACGTCGAGCCAGTGACGTTCGAGACGATCGACGGGCTGAAGCTGGGCGGGTGGCTCGTCGCAGCATCTGGACCATTGCCGCGCGTTACCGTTCTGGTCTTCAACGGAAACGCTGGCAATCGAGCGCATCGCGGTCCACTGGCGGCAGCGCTCCAGCGGCACGGATTCCAGGTTCTACTCATCGACTATCGGGGCTATGGCGGAAATCCCGGAGCGCCCTCGAAGGATGGGCTCGCCGCAGACGGCCGGGCCGCGCGAGCGTACCTGGCCGGTCGGCCCGACATCGATCTGTCGCGGCTGGTGTACTTCGGCGAGTCACTCGGAACGGCCGTGGCCGTCGACCTCGCCGCCGAACACCCGCCGGCGGCGCTTGTCCTGCGGTCGCCGTTCACATCATTGGGCGACCTGGGGCAGTATCACTATCCGTTTCTGCCGGTGCGTCTTCTTCTCCGCGACCGGTTCGAAGCGATCGATCAGATTCGGCGGATCCGAGTGCCACTGCTTGTCATCGTTGGCGGGCACGATCGAATCGTGCCGATCGCCAATAGTCGGCGCCTGTACGAGGCCGCGATGTCTCCGAAGACGCTCCTTGTCCTTCCAGACGCCGATCACAACGACGACGAGTTGCTCGCGGGAGACGAGATGATCCAGGCGATCGTCCGGTTTCTTCAGCCGCTCACGTGATAATTCGCATACGCATCTTGGGCGAAATGAGGACTGGTTACGGAGTGGCTGCTGAGCGTCGTACCAGTTCGATGTCGAATGTCGTGTCACCATCGATCAATACTTCTCTCCACCCAGGTCCATGACCCATCCGGGGTAACCCCGGCGGATCTTCATAGTCTTTGTTGTAGTAACCCACGGCGATGGGAGTGGCAACCCCCGGGGCCACCCACACCCCGCCGCCCGTCGCGAGATCGCCAGAGAACAGGTAGAACCCATTGTCGTCGGCGCTCGCGAATGTGTGAGTCTCCTCCCCGCACGGCTCACAATAGACGATGGCCCCTGCAATCGGCGTCCGCCCCGACGGCGTCAATTCGTATACGACGCCTGACAGGCTCACGCCCCTCAGGGTGTGGCCCGGAACGGGCGCGGGAGCAATCGGCTGAGGCAGTGGGGAAGGTGTCAACGCCGTGGCCGGCGAGTCGGTGCCGCAGCCTCCCAATCCAAGGCACAGAACCAACGCGCCACCTACTGCTGAAGTTGTGTATCTCACTGTCGTCTCCCCATGCTGCGGGGACTTGTCGGCGATCACCGTTCGTCGCCCGCATTGAGGTAAACGCCATCAGCTCGAACTCCTAACAGAGGCTCGCGGTCGCCCTCGGCTTGGTGCGCCCACATTAGCTGTTCGTTGGCTTTTTTCAGAGGGAGCAAAGAAATAGGCCAGGAAAACCTGGCCTCTTCGTGTCTTGGTGCGGAAGGGGGGATTCGAACCCCCACGCTCTTGCGAGCGCCAGCCCCTCAAGCTGGTCGAATTGCGGTGCTGAAGCGAACCGACGCCTATTCTACTGACGGATGTTGAGCAGCAGCGTGCTGAGGGGCACGCTCGCGACGACTTTATTCGCACAAATTCGCACACAGCCTGCCCGGACGAGAATATCTCGTGCGTTGCGGCTTTGTCGCCCTGGGCCGGCACAGGGTGACGTGAAGAGGGCTAGGAAAACACTGCGCGACTTCTCGTTAGTAACCGTCAGGTGCTGCGCTCGTGAAGACGCGATTAGCAGCAAGCACTCGCAGCTAGTCACGCCCTGGTTTTCGCAGTCGCGGCACCTAACGGCCTGACGGACTGCGGTTACGCTCAAAGAACGAGCCTCGCCGTGATGACGTTGGCTGCAGCCGGGCGTAGCCAACCAACGGACGGATCGTGGAGCCCAGCCCGGTGCTATCATCCCGCCAGTCTGGGAGTTGCCACAGGCGGCATGGCGGCACAGCAGCCGCCGTTCGCTGCGGAGCCGCTCGCCGTTCTACTCCAAGAGTCGTTAGAGGCGGATAACGCTGCGATTGAGGTGAACGGATGACTGGATCCCGACCCGCCTTCTTGATCGTTGTGGCTTCGGTCCTAATCGGAGTGTCCCTTCTCTCGGCCAGGTTCTCGCCCAGTGGAGCGAGTGGTGGTAGGTCTTACGTAGAGCAACGGCCGACCGAACTGCCATCTGAATCTGCAGGCCCCGTTACTCTGACGTATTTGGGAGCAGCCGGCTGGGAGGTCTCGGACGGCAAGACGGTTCTTCTGGTCGATCCCTATCTGTCTCGAATCCCGGAGAATCAACAGCAGACGGAGACCGTTTTGGTGTCGAACGGTCCAGTCATCGACGCACACATCCAGCGGGCAGATTTCATTCTCGTCCACCATTCGCATTTTGATCACGTGATGGATGTGCCCTACATCGCCAAGAAGACGGGCGCAACAGTGATCGGGCGGGAGAGCTCGACGAACCTTGCTGCTGCATCCGGTATCGGTCGCGACAAGCTGATCGCAGTCCGAGGGGGCGAGGACTTCCAGTTTCCGACGTTCTCTGTTCGAGTAATTCCAAGTCTGCACAGCGCGAATACGAAGCAGACTTACTACGACTCGCGGGCGGTGCCGCCAGACATCAGGCCGCCGTTCCGTTTTGGCGATCTGGTCGAGGGCGGTTCATTGATCTTTGTGCTGCGCTTCGGCGGATACGAGATTCTGACAATGGGCTCAATGAACTACATCGAGCGTGAGATGGAGGGGCTGCGCCCCGACGTCGTTCTCGTCGGCGCGGGTTTCAGTAGGGCTGAGATCTACGACTATTCGGGTCGACTCATGAGGGCACTCGGATGGCCTTCACTGGTGATTCCTACGCACTGGGATAATTTCAGCCTGCCTTACGACGCGTCACAGGACGCAGCGATCAAGGCCAAAGTTGAGCCATTCTTGGACGAGATGAAAGTAGCCTCGCCGAAGACGCGCGTTATCGTCCCGAAGTACTTCGAGCCAATCGCGCTCGATGCAAAGGTGAGGCGGAACCGCTGAGCCAAACCGCCGACCGCCTCCAACCCCGGCTTGGAGCCGGCGGATACTACGGGCGCGCGCCGCGGCTCGAGCCGCACGTTGCGCTGACGAGACCGATGAGGAAGCGAAGTGCCACTCCTCAAACGCCGATCGCCGAGCGCCTTGGTCCAATGGCGACCAGCCTTGTGCGAGACGTCGATGGCCAGTCGCTCTGTCGGTAGGAGTTGTCGCCGGGACGGCGGATAAGTAATGAGCAACGCCGAAGTGTTGATCTAGTCGGCGGGAGACGGCGCAAGGATTCGCGCAAACGACAAGCCGGGCGCCGGACGAGGCGCCCTGTTGCTGTCATCGAGAATCAAGCTGGTGCGGAAGGGGGGATTCGAACCCCACGATATTGCTATCGGCAGCCCCTCAAGCTGGTCGAACTCCTCACCTGATGCTCTCAGATATGGATTCTCGCGACGGACCCTGTGCTGACGCGTGCAGAAGCGAACGCCAGCGACGACTTTATTCGCACAGATTCGCACGCCACTGACGCGCGCCCTCCCGGAATTTTTTGGCTAGCGACTCGAGCGCCTCGCCCGTTCCAGCGCGAAGCGGTTGTCGACACTCTAGACTGGCGTGATAGTCGCGGCCGTGGCCGGCTCATGGCGCCGTTGTGAGTAGGGCCCCGGTTGTCATCGGGACAACAAGACGGGCAAGTATCGTTGCCATCGGGGAAAATCTGCGGCCACCTGCATCGGTCTGTTTGACGAATGGACAGTTTCGCCTGACAAACGATAATCTGGCTTTGATGTTCGAACTGTGGCCGCGCGGGTGTTGACTGGGGCGGACCGGTCGCTCTCGGCCTGATCGCGATTTCGACGGGAGCCTGGCAGTCGCCTGGTGGAGAGGCTGAGCGTCAGATACGGCAGGCCTTGCTCGACGAGCTTCGGCCCGTCTCGCTGAAGAACTGCACGCTGAGGCGATTCGGAAGCACGTACGACGGCGGCTATCTCATGTGCGAGAACCTGATCGATGGACTTGAAGCGGCATACTGGTACGGCGTCGGCCCGAACGACGAGTGGGGCTGCGACATCTCGACTCGATATGGCGTACCGGTTCACCAATACGACTGCTTCGATCCGGCCCGGCCAGTGTGCAGGACGGGCGATTTTGTCTTTCATGGCGAGTGCATCGGCAATCGCAGAGAGAACGTTGAATCGCGCCTCTTCGACACGTTAGCGAATCAGATCTCGAGGAACGGCGACAGCGGGAAGCGTCTGATCGTGAAAATCGATGTGGAAGGCGCGGAGTGGGATTCGCTCATGGCTACCTCGGACGCAGTCCTCGAGCGCATCGATCAGCTGCCGATGGAGTTCCACGGATCCCATGAGCGACGTTTTCTCCAGGTCGTTCAAAAGCTCAAACGAACGTTCTACGTGGTCAACCTCCATTTCAACAACTACTCGTGCTCCACGGAGATGGCGCCTTTTCCCAGCCGCGCGTACCAGGTCTTGTTGGTGAACAAACGAATCGGCGTGCTCGACAAGGTGGTGGTTGCCCCATCGGCAAGCGCGCTGAACGCGCCCGACGACCCCACACAGCCGGATTGCCAATTGTGAACGAGCTTGCCGGCTCAGGGCGAGTCCGTGCGACAGGAGTTCGGCTTCGGTGGGGCATCGTCCAGTTGGATCTGAGCTGGCGTCAGGAGGGGAGGGTGCCAGGTAGCCCCTCGGCAAGGCTCTTAGCTCTCGGCTGGCAGAAATAAAAAGCCCGGAAAACCGGGCCTGTTGTTGACTGGTGAGGAAGGGGGGATTCGAACCCCCACGCTCTTGCGAGCGCCAGCCCCTCAAGCTGGTGCGTCTGCCAGTTCCGCCACTTTCGCGGCCTGACGGACAAGAGCCGGCTGATGCGTATGTCCGTGCGGCTCAATTGGTTCCAGAGGCTGCCCAGCGACACCGACGGACGCGAGAGAGCACGCGCCGTGTGGCAGTCGCCATCAGGATTGGATTAGAAGCGGTCTTTCCTTCAATTCTGACGATCGGCCTCGCCGGGCGTTTCACGAGGCCCGTCCCGAACCGGCTGCCTCAAAAGATGTTCTGCCTGGGAGCGATTTGTCTGGGCGAGCGTGCGCGACCGACTAACGACGGTGATTGGCCAAGCGAAGACATTCATCGACGGCCGCCCACACCCGTGGTGCAATCGCTTCCCAAGTCCATTTGTCGAGGAATGTGCTGTAGGCACGCTCTGCCATCTTTTCGGCGGACTGTCGATCGCGGATCAGGGAAATGCATGCATCCGCGAAGCCACGTGGTGTGTCGGCGATGAGAAGTTCTCGACCGGTCTCAACCTCGTAGCCGAGCGCCCCGATGGAGGTTGACACAACGGGACACTTCCGACTGAAGCCATCTGCGAGCTTCATACGCGTACCGGCTCCGGTATGAATCGGGATGATCATCAGACGCCACGATGCAATCTCGTGCGATGGCTCTGCTAACCAGCCGAGGGCATCAACCCCGGCATCTTTCGGCGTTTGAGGGCCGTCAGAGCCCGAGCCGAGCAGTCGAAGACGGACGCCTGGGATCTCCGCCTTGATACGCTGCCAGCAATTGTCGACGAACCACCGCACCCCTTCGTAATTTGGTGCATAGTCGAAGAGACCCATGAAGCCAATCAGCGGTGGACTCGCCGGGTTTCGGATCGGAACCTGGGCGGGTCGCTCGAAGCCGTTCGGGATGACATGGAGCCGCTCTGCAAAACCAAGCAGTCTCCGATCGAGCTCACTGCACACGGACAGGACCGTGAAACGCTCCAGCAGCAGACGTTCTCTTCTACGCTCAATCCAGACGTGCAGTCGCCTCCGCGCACGCTCAATCGTCTTTTCAGCCGTTGCGCTCGCGGTTTGGGCGTAGGTGCTGGGAAGATCGTCGATGTCCATCACCGAATGCGGCCAGTGCCATCGATTGAGGATGTTGGCGCTCCTCAATTTCAGGAACCACACGATGTCAGCGGCTTCTGCGAGCTGGTAGATACGTCGCTGCTCCTCCTCCGACGCCAGGAGCGCGTGGACGTTGCGAAAGCGGGGATTGAGCGTTCGCCGAACTCTGTCCGTGAAACTTCGGCCGACGACTGCGCCCTCAACCTCTCCAACGACGCGGAACTCCGCCGCCGTACGCTCGTTCGCGTCGGGCCAGGTCGCGTATGGACTGACGACAACGACGCTGACGTCGCCGCACTCCTTCAAAGCGCGACCGAGATGTAACGCGCGCAACTGGCCACCGTGGGCCCGGTCTACGGGCCAACAGGGGCACACGAAGAGGATTTTGGGTTTAGCTGGTTGAGGCATGTCATCAGGCGGCCACTCACTCTGAATCGCCGATCATCTGGCAGACTGACTGAGTCCGAAATCATGCGTGTCGCCACTTGTAAACAAGGGCATGTCACATCGCCGGTCAGTGATTGGTTGACCCTACTCGCGGCCAAATACTGCTGTTGCCGGGGTATCCGGCGAACTCGGCAATGTCAGCGCCTTGGGAACAGTGGCGCGCACCAGTGACGTTTGATGCAGCGCCATGTAGGAATTGTAGTACAGAATTTCCAGGACCTGGCTCTGCAGTAATAGTGAGCGAAGGAGATAACGCTTCGTTCCAAGCGCGGCCGTCCTCGAGCCAGTGCTTTGGATACTCGAAGGGCCATAAAACATCGTGGAGATGAACGATCACGCCGGTCTTGAGACTGGGTACGATCGTAAACAAAAGATGCAACACGTCACTGCCCGTCTTTCCTACATGGCTAGAGTCAATGAAGAGGACATCATTCGCTTCGAGAGTATACAAGAGGTTCATATCGCTATCTTGAACTTTGCATCTCTCAATGCGCAGTGTATTTGCGTCCTGCTTCCGCACTAAACCCAACAGGCGATCGGGAAAGGGTTCGATACATGTGATGTGCCCGGCTGAGCCCGGAACCAAGTCCTGCACATCCAGCATCAACGCCGATGAGTATCCCGAGCCCACTTCAACGAGCCGTCTTGGAGAGAAATACCGCAAGAAAGAATAGAGAATCACACCATCCCCATAGCTGAAATACGGGTTGTCGAAATAGTAACGATGTCCACCATGGGGCCGGTCGGTGAATGGTACTTCTCGATAGAATCGGGTAAACGACTGTAGGAGTTCAATCTGGTTAGCTTCGTTCAGGTCGATGCCTGGAAGCGAAGTCACGGATTGATCAAACAGGACTGACGACCTCGCCTGAATGTCGGCCATGTTCGGCAACGGTGAATAAAAGTGGCCGGGCAAAGCAAATGTGAGAAAGGCCAGATCGTTTGCTCTGCTGAACTTGGTGACGTTGCCCGGCGAGTCCGACCTCTCGCGACTCGAGCGACCGTATCGGCTTAATCATCGCCCGCCGTTGTTAGCAGGTCCGTTCGTACCATTATGCAGTCCATTTCGATCAGCCGAGGAAAATGACCTGCATTGTTCGGCACCAAGCCGCTCAACGTAAAGCCTCGTGATTCATAGAGCGTCAGCGCGTCACGAAAGTCCTGCGAGTCGACGTAGAGCTTCTTGACGGCGAGTTCGCTCTGTAAACCGACGAACTCCATCAGAGCAGCTCCGGCATGCGATACGATCGCGGCGTCGTAACCTTGTGTGTCCAGCTTCAGGAACGGACGACGAAAACGGAGACGCTGCCGCAGACGTGCGAACACGGTATCCAACGTTTCAGTTTTAACGGACACGGACTCGACCACGCTGTTGAGTTCATGAAACATCCCCACTTCATCGTGACGCGGCACACTCAGCGAACTGAACTCCGAGGACTTCATGATGTTGAATGTCTCGACTCCGTCCCGCCTTCCGACGGCTACTTCCTCGATGATCCATTTGCGATCACTCGCCGCTTGTGCGCGTAAAGCGGCGGCCGCGGCGGGGATGGGCTCAAAGGAGACGATCCACCCCTTGTACCCGCCGAAGCGACGTAGCATCTGCGCGTACTGGCCGTAATTCGCCCCGACATCAAATACGCAGTCCACGTCGTAGTGATGCAACAAACGTCGGAGATGACGTTGCTCCCATACCGCGTGTATCTCGCTCTCCTCAATCAATCGGTAATCGAGGAGTCGTCGAACGAACCGATAGGACTTCGAAAGAATGTGCCGGCCAAGAGCCATCTTGTGTAACGTCTACTCGCCAAGTGCGTGGGCTGGTGACAGCATGTCGTACCCGGAATCGGCACGCGCCTCAGATGGGTCCGCTTTTCATGAAAAGTGGCTTCGCCGTGCTCCAGAGCTCAGTCGATAGTCCGCGTGCGAGAATAGCCATGCTCGCCGCGTATACCAACCCGCCGACGCCGATCTGAATCACTACGTTCACGAGCGCGTGAACGTGACCACTCAGAGCGCGATCAACCCCGATGACTGCGAGCGCCAAGACAACGCATCCGGCCACGATCGGCGAAACAGCCTGCACAAGTGCCGCCGGTGAGAAGTGGAGAAGACGCGATAGCACCATGAAGTTGGCCAGTCCCGTAATAGCCGAGGCGATGACGACCGCCCATGCCACAGCGGCTACACCGTGGCCCGCCGCGAGAAGACACCCTGCGGCACTCGCGAAAGCGGACAGAGCGAATAAGGACATGTACACACCCGCTCTCCCCAGGGCCATCATCGTCGGGTGCACAAACGTTTGAACTGCGCGCACGCAAGCACCAACGCAAAGTATTTGAGTCGGGACAATCGCCGCTTCCCACTTGGCGCCGAACACCAGCGGGATCAAATCCGGAGCAACCAGGAGCAATCCCAGAAACGCGGGAAAGGCCACGGAGCAGACCAATGAAGTCGACCGCAAGAATACTCGCATCAGGCGTTCTGACTGGTCTTGGATGCGCGAGAACAACGGCATGGCCACTCGGGATACGGGCGTTGATATCGAATCCAGTCCGAGCGTGACAACGCGCATCGCGAGGGAATAGGTGCCCAAGGCCTCGACTCCCAAACCGCGACCGATGACGCCCTGATCGATCCGCTGCGAAACGAACCAGAGGATGTTGTTTCCCATCACGCTGCCGGAGAATGGCGCCAGATCGGCAAATGCCTTGCGGTTGGCTCGCAACTGCGGCCTCCATTGGACAGTGGACCACAGCAGCACGAGGGTCAATGCTGCGCCCACGAGCTGCTGGAGCACGAGGCTCCACACACCGAGCCCGAGGAAGGCCGCAGTGACGCCGACCACGCCACCGATCACGGACGCAATCAGTGAGCGGGTGGCGAGAACCTTGAATTTCAGTTCTCGTTCCAGCAGGGCCGACGGGACCACTGTCAGCGCCCAGAGCGGGAGCGAGAGGGCGAGCACGCCTAATACCGGACTGACTTCGTCGCTCCCAAGGAGAACTCCAGCGGGATGCCGAAGCGCAATGGTCGCTCCGGCCAGAGCGACTGCCATGCCCAGGTTGATCCAAAACGCGGTATCGAGATGTGAGGACTCGAGATTTTTCCTCTGGACGATAGCGACACCGACGCCTTGGCCGACAAAGATCTGCACGAATCCGATGTACAGGTTGGCGAGAGCCGCAATCCCGAACACCGGCTTATCTAGGAGCCTGGCCAGCACCGTGAAAACGACGGCTGCCAAGAGCTGCGCCCCCCAGGTCGCAGCCGCGGCCCATACCAGATTCGTGCGGGCTGCGACTTTAAGGCTCAAGTGAATTTTGGCTGTGTCGAGTCATCAGAACCGGAAAGGGCAATTAGATCTTTGGTGCGGAAGGGGGGATTCGAACCCCCACGCTCTTGCGAGCGCCAGCCCCTCAAGCTGGTGCGTCTGCCAGTTCCGCCACTTCCGCACACCGCCCGTGCTCACGCACGGGCGAATTTTCAATTTGGGAATTTACAATGAGAAATGCGCTGTAGGCCGCCACGCTGAGCATCGCCTTGTCGCATTCCATCCGGATCTGGCATATCCGGTACGAATTCCCAATTCCTAATTGTAAATTGTAAATTTACCTCGCTGGCGTCTCTACCGGCGGCGTAGCTGGCGCACCAGGCGCCGCGGGCGCAGGCGTCGATTCGGGTGTCGTCACGGGCGCCGCAGGGGCTGAACCCGTGGCCGGTGTGCCTGTTGCCGGCGCGGCGGGAGCGGTTGACGTCGCCGGGGTTGCGGGGCCGGGCGTGCCGCCCATCACCGATCCCGGTCCGGACCGTCCGATCACGGCGAGCATGAGCGCGCCAATCATGAAGATCGCCGCCAGGACGGCTGTCGCCTTCGAGAGCACAGTGGCGCCGCCACGGGCGCCGAACGCCGTCTGGCTGCTTCCGCCTCCGAACGCGGCGGCCATGTCGCCGCCCTTGCCCTGCTGGAGCAGGATCACGACGAGCAGGAGCAGGCAGACGAGCACGTAAAACGTTGTCAGTAGATAGAACACAATCTTCCTGTCTTTCCGAAACCCTGATTATAGCCCAGCCTGCCGGCTCCTCGTCACGATCGCGCTGAACCCGGCAGTGTCCAGGCTGGCGCCTCCGACGAGGGCGCCGTCGACGTCCGGTTCGCGGATGAGCTCCGCGATGTTGTCCGCCTTGACGCTCCCGCCGTAGATCACGTGGCAATGATCCGCGGCCTGGGCGCCGAACCACTGCCGCAGGCGCCCGCGGATGTGCAGATGCGCTTCCTGGGCCTGGCCGGCCGTGGCATTTCGCCCGGTGCCGATCGCCCAGACCGGCTCGTAGGCCACCACCAGATCGCCCACTTGCTCGGCGTTCAGACGGTCGAGGCCGTCCTTGATTTGCCGGTCGAGCACGGCCAGCATCTGGCCGGCCTCCCGTTCCTCGAGCGTTTCACCGATGCAGACAATCGGCGTCAGGCCGGCGCCGATGGCGGCGTTGGCCTTGCGGTTGACCGCGACATCGGTCTCGCCGAAGAGGCGCCGCCGCTCGGAGTGACCGATGATCACGTACTCGGCCCCGGCGTCCTTGATCATCGGCGCCGACACTTCGCCGGTGAAAGCACCTTCCTTCTCCCAATAGAGATCCTGCGCCGCCACGAACACGTTGGTGTTGCGCAGCGCTTCAGCCACGGCATGCACGGCGGGGAAAGGCGGGGCGACCACAATCTCGACGCCGCCCGCATCCTTGACCAGGCCCTTCAGCTCCTTGGCGAAGACGATCGCTTCGTGGACCGTCTTGAACATCTTCCAGTTGCCGGCGATGAACGGAGTGCGCATATGGCATTATCCTATCGCTCGCGGGGCCCCACCCCCGCTCGCGCGGCTCGTCTCGCTACGCTCGCTCGCCGCAGCCGCTGGCGCTGCTGATTCTCCATCAGGCTACCAGCGACCGCCATCGCAGCACCGCCACTCATTTCTCCGTTAGCGCGTTGACACCGGGGAGGATGCGACCGCCGAGGAACTCGAGCGAGGCGCCGCCTCCAGTCGAAATATGGGTGACCTTGTCGGCGAGCCCCGACTTCTTGAGGGCCGCGATCGAGTCGCCGCCCCCGATGATCGTCGTGCCCGAGACCCCCGCCACTGCCTGCGCGACGGCGTTGGTCCCGCCGGCAAACGCGTCGATCTCGAAGACGCCCATCGGCCCGTTCCACACCACGGTCCTGGCGGCGGACACGAACCCCGCGTAGCGTTCGCTCGTGTCCGGACCGATGTCCACGCCGAGGCGGTCGCCGATGGCGGGCGAATCGATCGGAAGCACTTCGATCGGACGCCCCGCCTCGACCTTGTCCGTGACCACGTGGTCGATCGGCAGCTCCAGGCTGACGCCGCGCTTCGCCGCCGACGCGGTGATCGCGCGCGCGGCGTCCAGCTTGTCGTTCTCCACGAGCGATCGACCGACGGGAACACCGCGCGACTTGAGGAACGTGTAGGCCATGGCGCCGCCGATGATCAACCGGTCCACCTTGGCGAGCATGTTTTCGATGACCTCAATCTTGTCGGAGACCTTCGCGCCGCCGAGAATCGCCACAAAGGGCCGATCGGGGTGCTCGAGCGCCCCGCCGAGGTACTTGAGCTCCTGCTGCATCAGCAGGCCGGCGGCGGCCTGCGTCACGTGATGCGTTATCCCCTCGACTGACGCATGTGCCCGGTGCGCCGCGCCGAACGCATCGTCCACGTACACGTCGGCGAGCGACGCGAGCGCCTTCGCGAAAGCGGGGTCGTTCTTTTCTTCCCCGGAGTGGAACCGCAGGTTCTCGAGCAGGATCACGCGGCCCGTCCCGCCAGCCGCCTGACCCGTGCCGGAGAGCGCCAGCTCGGCCTGCTCACCGATGCAGTCCGTCGCGAAGACGACAGGCTGCCCGAGCAGGTCCGACAGCCTCACGGCAATGGGCGCGAGGCTGAACTCCGGAGCCGGCTTGCCCTTCGGCCGGCCAAGGTGGCTCGCCACCACCACGGCCGCCGCGCCCCGCTCGAGCGCGTACTTGATGGTGGGCAGCGACGCGCGAATCCGCGTGTCGTCGCCGATGACGCCGTTCTTCAGCGGGACGTTGAAGTCCACCCGCACGAAGACACGGCGCCCTGCGAGATCGAGGTCGGTGATGGACAGCTTCACGGCTTCACAGCTTCCACGGGGGCCCTACAGGCCCTTCTTGACGAGCAGCCGCAGCAGATCGACGCAGCGGTTCGAGTAGCCCCACTCGTTGTCGTACCAGGACAGGACCTTCACGAAGTCGCCGTCCATGACCTTGGTATAAGGCGCATCGACGATCGACGAATGCGGGTTGCCCTTGAAGTCGATCGACACCAGCTCGTCTTCGGAGAACTGCAGGATGCCCTTGAGCGCGCCGTTCGCGGCCGCTTGCAGCGCCGCATTCACCTCATCGCCCGTCGCCTTCTTGTCGAGGATGGCCGCCAGGTCCACCACCGAGACGTTGGGCGTGGGCACCCGCATCGCGAACCCGTCGAGCCTGCCCTTGAGGTCCGGCAGCACTTCTCCGACCGCCGACGCGGCGCCCGTGGTGGTCGGAATCATCGACAGCCCCGCCGCGCGCGCGCGGCGCAGGTCCTTGTGCGGCAGGTCGAGCAGTTGCTGGTCGTTCGTGTAGGAGTGAATCGTCGTCATCCAGCCCTTGCGGATGCCGAAGGTCTGGTGGAGCACCTTGGCCAGGGGCGCCAGGCAGTTAGTCGTGCACGACGCGTTCGAGATGATCTGATGCTTCGACGGATCGTACATCTCGTCGTTCACGCCCAGCACCACCGTCAGGTCGGGCTTTTTCGCCGGGGCGGTAATCACGACCTTCTTCGCTCCCGCGGCGATGTGCTTCGCGGCATCGTCGCGTGACGTGAAGAGTCCGGTCGACTCGAACACCACATCGACGCCGAGGTCTTTCCAGGGGAGCTGCGCCGGGTCGCGCATCGAGAGCACTTTGAACTCTTCGCCGTCCACCGAGATGGCGTCGCCCTTGGCCACGACGTTCGCCTTGAGGTTGCCCAGGACCGAGTCGTACTTGAGCAGGTGCGCGAGGGTCGTCGCGCTCGTCAGATCGTTTACCGCGACAAAGTCGATGTTCTTGTCGCCGAGCGCCGCACGCATGATGTTCCGGCCAATACGGCCGAACCCGTTGATGCCAACCTTGACCGCCATCAGAGCTCCTCCCGGGAGACAAGAGACCGACCGACTGACAAACGGGGAATTGTAATGAACGCCTTGCGGAGGGTCAAACCACCAGCTATACTCACTCGTCTCTAACCGATAGACCTTGCAGCACTTATCCGCGACATGTACCTCGCTTACAGCTTCCTGACGCTGGCGGCGTTTCTCGTCGTCTCGCCCTATTTCGTCTACCAGGCGATCCGCTACAAGAAGTACGTGGGCAGCCTCGGCCAGCGTTTCGGCCACCTGCCGATCACGCTGAACGTCGATGGCGATCCGTCCATCTGGATCCATGCGGTCTCGGTCGGCGAGGCCCTGACGGTCCGGGCGCTCATCGCTGACCTGAAGGCGCGGTACCCGCGCCATCGGCTGTTTCTGTCCACCACCACCATGGCCGGCCAGCAGGTCGCGAAGCGCAACCTCCACCAGCTCGACGCCGTGTTCTATTTCCCGTTCGACTGGGCCTTCATCGTCCGCCGCACGCTCACGATCGTGAACCCGAGCCTGTTCGTGATGGTCGAGACCGAGATCTGGCCGAATGTGCTCAGGCTGTGCCGCGCGCGTGGTGTGAGGACGCTCCTGGTGAACGGCCGCATCTCGCCGCGGTCGTATCCGCGATACCGGCTCGTGCGGCCCCTGTTCCGGCGCGTGCTCGCCGACGTGGATCGCTTCTGCATGCAGAGCGAGGAGTCGGCCCGCCGGCTGATCGACCTGGGCGCGGCGCCCCAGAGAGTCACCGTCACGGGCAGCCTGAAATTCGACTCGCTCGAGGTGCCGGCACCTCTTGTCCACGGCAAGGCCCGCGAGCGCGTGCTCCGGTTTTTCAGGGTGGCGCCGTCACGGCCCGTGCTGGTCGCCGGGAGCACCATGCGCGGCGAGGAAGCGGCCGTCCTGCGCGCGTTCGCCCGGCTGAAACGATCGGCGCCCGGAGCGCTGCTCGTGCTCGCGCCCCGTCATCCCGAGCGCTTCAGCGAGGTGCTCGAACTGGCCGGCGCGTCAGGGCTCGCCACGGTTCGCCGATCCGATTTGCCGATCGACGCGGAACCCCGTGCGGACATCGTGGTGCTCGACACGATCGGTGAGCTGGCGCAGCTCTATCAGCTGGCGACGGTGGCCGTCGTGGGTGGCAGTCTCGCGGATCACGGCGGCCACAACATCCTCGAGCCGGCGGTCTTCGGAAAGCCAGTGGTCTTCGGTCCTTACATGCAGAACTTCAAGGAGATCGCCGAAGCGTTTGTCTCGAACGGGGCGGGCGTGCAGGTGCAGTCCGAGTGGGAGTTCGAGGAAACGCTCCTGACCCTCTTCTCAGATCCCGTGCGGCAGGCCCGCCTGGGCGCGGCGGCGCGTGCCCTCGTCGAGGCCAACCGCGGCGCGAAGGACAAGACGCTGGCCGTTGTCGCCGAACTGCTGCCGTTGCCGGCGGCGCGTGGGAACGTACGGCCCTTCCTTCGGAAGTGAGAACTGAGAAGTTAGAACTCAGAAGTTAGACGGCGAAGTTAGACTGCGAAGACTGCCAAGGATGCGAAGGACTGTGGCCGGGTGATTCTACGCGCGGCGAGCTCGATCTACGGCCTGGCGGCGGGTTGGCGGCGGCGGTGGTATGCCGCCGACGCGCGGCGCAGGCGCCGCCTGGCGCGGCCGGTCGTGAGCATTGGGAATCTCCGCGTGGGTGGCAGCGGCAAGACGCCTCTCGTGGCCCACGTCGCGCGGGTGCTTGTCGACCGCGGCGAACGCCCTGCCATCCTGAGCCGCGGATACGCCCGGCGCGTGTCGACCGACGCGGTCACGGTGGTGTCCGACGGCTCGCGGGTCCTCGCTGACTTCGATCACGCCGGCGACGAGCCGTTGATGCTGGCCCGTGCGCTGCCCGGCGTGCCGGTACTGGTCGGGCGCAGCCGCTACCACGCCGGCCAGTTGGCAGAGGAGCGGTTCGGCATCACGGTCCACTTGCTCGACGATGGATTTCAGCATGTCGAGCTCGAACGTGACGTCGATTTGCTGGCGGTCAGCGAAGACGATCTGAACGATCGGCTTCTCCCGGCCGGCCGGCTGCGCGAACCCGTGGCCGCGGCGGCAGCCGCCGACGGACTGCTGGTCACTGCGGCCGGTGCGGATGGCGTTGCTCGAGTAACGGCTGCCATCGGTGCCGACGCCGCGAGCGTCTTCACCGTGAGCCGTACGCTCGGACCCCTGCGTTGGGTTGTTCCCGCCGGCCCTCTGCCTTCGCCCGAGAACGGCCCCGTGGTGGCGGTGACCGGCATTGCCCGCCCGGAGCGTTTCCACGCGGACCTCGCGGCGGCCGGTTGGCAGGTCGCCGCGACGATCGCGTTTCCCGATCACCATCAGTTCACGGCCGCCGACATGGAACGAGTGGCAGCGGCCGCGCGGGCGGCTTCGGGTGCCGCCGTGCTGACGACCGAGAAGGACGGAGTCCGTCTCGAAGCGCATCCCCTCAAGGGCATTCGGGTGGCGCTGGTGCCGCTCATCGCTACCCTTGCCCCGCCGTCGTTCGCCGACTGGTTGCTCGCGCGCCTTCGCAAATGAGGATGAAGCATCGCCTGGAGCTGGCTGCCGTGAAGCTGGCGGTGGCGTTTGCGCGGATGACGCCCTCGTGGCTGCTGGAGCGGCTGGGCACGGCCGTCGGCCGTCTCGTGTACCTGGTCGACCGGCCGCATCGCCGGATCGCGGAGCAGAACGTAGCGGCAGCCTTTCCTGCGCGGCCCGAGGCCGAGCGCCGCCGAATCGTGCGGGGGGCGTTCGAGCACTTCGGAAAATTGCTGTTCGAGCTCCTCAAGTTCAGCACGTTGAGCCCGGAGAAAATGCTGGCGCGTGTCGAGTTCGAGGGCGAAGCGTGGGTGCATCAAGCGTACGCGCAGGGCAAGGGCGTGCTGTTTGTGACGGGGCACTTCGGGTACTGGGAGCTGCAGGCCCTGGTCCACGCGCTGCGGCTGCAGCCGATGGCGGTGCTGGCGCGCGCACTCGACAACCAGCCGCTGAACGATCTGCTCGAACGGATGAGAACCCGAACCGGCAACAGCGTGCTCTACAGGAGCGGAACGATCCGGCGTGTGATGAGGCTGCTCCACGCGGGCCAGAGCGTGGGAATCCTCATCGATCAGCACATCCAGGGGAAAGACGCGATCCAGGTGGAGTTCTTCGATCGCGCCGCGGCAACGACATCGGCCGTTGCGGCGCTCGCGCTCAGAACGGGCGCGCCGATTGTCCCGCTTTTTGCGCTGCCCCTCGGCGGAGGCCGCTACCGGATGGTCTACGAACACCCGGTGGAACTGCCGCCGCCGGACACGCCAGAACCGGTGAAGGAGCTCACGCAGCGATGCACCGACGTGCTGGAGATGTACGTCCGCCGGCACCCTGACCTCTGGCTCTGGATGCACCGACGGTGGAGATGACGGAACGGGGAAATTTACAATTGGGAATTTACAATGAACAATTCGTGGACAACGAATTCCTCGACAATGAATTCCTAATCGTAAATTGTAAATTGTAAATTTCGAGGGTCTGGTTACGAGAGTCTGGCTGCGATGGGCATGCGCCAGCCGGTGCCGAACGCACGATCGGTGACTTTCAGGCCGGGTGCGGCCTGCTTGCGCTTGAATTCGGCCGTGCGCACCAGGCGCAGAACGCGGGTGACGACGGCGGCGTCGAATCCGGCGGCGATGATGTCGCCTGCCGGCTGGTGGCGCTCGATGTGCCGCTCGAGAATGGCGTCCAGAACGTCGTAAGGCGGCAGCGAGTCCTGGTCGGTCTGGTTCGGACGCAGCTCGGCGGACGGCGCCTTCGTCAGCGTCGATTCCGGGATGATGATGCGGCCCGACGATCGGTTCAGCCAGTGCGCCACGCGGTACACCATCGTCTTGGGCACGTCCGCGATGACGCCGAGCCCGCCTGACATGTCTCCGTAGAGCGTGCAGTAGCCGACCGACAGCTCCGACTTGTTGCCGGTGGTCAGCAGCAGCGCGGCACGCTTGTTCGACAAGGCCATCAGCAGGTTGCCGCGGATGCGCGCCTGTATGTTCTCCTCGGTCACGTCGCGCGTCGTGCCGGCGAATGCTTCGGCGAGTGTCGCTTCCATCGCGCGCATCGCGTCTGCGATCGGCAGGGTGAGCGTTTGAATTCCGAGCTGGCCGGCCAGCGCCAGCGAGTCGTCTATCGACCCGCGGCTCGAGAATGGCGACGGCATGAGGACGCCCAGCACGTGGTCGGCGCCGAGCGCCTCGACAGCCACTGCCGCGGTCAGCGCCGAGTCGATGCCGCCTGAAAGGCCGAGAACCACTTGCGAGAAGCCGCACTTCCCGGCGTAGTCGCGCGTCCCGAGCACGAGCGCCCGCCAGATCTCGGACTCGACATCCAGGTCCGACGCCGGGCCGAGGCGGCCCGCCGCCGACAAGTCGCAGATGACGACGTCGGCGGCAAAGGAGCGGCCGCGAGCCAGCGCACCGCCGTCCGCGCCGAATGCGCAGCTCCGCCCATCGAAGACGAGGTCGTCGTTGCCGCCGAACTGGTTCACGTACGCGATCGGCACGCTGTGCTTGGCCGCCATGCTGCCGAGCATCTCTTCGCGCCGGGCATGCTTGCCCGCGGCAAACGGCGAGGCCGACAGATTGACGATGGACGTGGCCCCGGAGCGGACCAGCTCTTCGACCGGATCGTGGTGGTAGCGCCGGCGCTTCCAGAAGTCGCGGTCGTTCCAGATGTCCTCGCAGATGCTGATGCCGACCTTCAGCCCCCCGAGCTCGAGGATTTGCGCGCCGTGGAACGGTTCGAAGTAGCGATCTTCGTCGAACACGTCGTAGGTCGGCAGGAGCGCCTTGCGGAAGCGCTGGTCGATGCGGCCGTCGCGGACGAGCGCCGCCGTGTTGAAGAGCGGCCGGCCCTGATCGGACGGGTTCGGCTCGGGCAGGCCGACGAGCGTTGGGGGAAGCCCCTTCAGATCCCGTGCGAGCTCGTCCAGCCGTGCCCAGCTCTGTCGGACGAAATCCTCGCTGAGGAGCAGGTCGCGCGGCAGGTAGCCCACGAGCGCGAGCTCCGGCGTGACCGCGAGATCGGCGCCCGATCGCGCCGCCTCGCCGGCGGCGGCAGCGATGAGCCGCGCGTTTCCCGCCAGGTCGCCGACGGTCGGATTGACTTGCAGCAGTGCGATCTTCACGGAACACTTCAATTATCCCCAAAATCACGCCGTGTCCCTATGGGCCCCTGCGGCTGCGTGGTACGCTCGGTCCGACCGAATGACGCTCAGCGCAGACGTTGGAGTGAGAAGTCCGCGGGCCCCGTCCTCGATCGACACGACCCCGCCGCCCGCAGCAGGGCGGCTGCTCGTCGTGGCGCCCAATTGGCTGGGCGATGCGGTGATGGCGCTGCCGGCAGTGGCCGATGTCGTTCGTGCCTGGCCCGGGACGCCGGTCACCATTGCCGCGCGCCCGGCGGTTGCACCGCTCTTCGAGATGGTGCCCGGCGTGGCGGGTGTGGTGGCGCCAGAAACCGTTGCGGCGCGTACGACGCCGTGCTACTGCTGACCAACTCCTTTCACTCGGCTCTCACGGTATGGCGCGCCGGCATTCCTGAGCGCTGGGGATATCGACGGGACTTTCGCGGTCCTCTGCTGACGCGTGCCATCACGCCGCCCGCCGGATTGCACCAGGCTTCGTACTATCAGCACCTCGTTCGGCAACTGGGCTTCGCCACCGGACCTCTCGAACCCGAACTACATGTCGCACCAGCGGTATCGGTTCGCGCCAGGGAGCTGCTGGTCCAGCGCGGATGGTCCGACGCCAGGCCGCTCATGGCCTTTGCGCCAGGCGCCGCCTACGGAAGCGCGAAACGCTGGCCTGCCCGTGCATTTGCCGAGGCTGTGCGATCGTTTCGGGCAGATGGCGTTGGCGCCGTGCTCGTTGGCAGCCCCGCGGACCGCGAGGCCGGAGACGATGTGATCCGCGAGATCGGGAAGGACGGCGGCGTCCTCGATCTCGTGGGCCAGACCGATCTCCCGCTCCTCGCCGGGGTACTCGCCGAGTGCCGTGGGCTCGTCTCGAACGACTCAGGCGCGGCTCATCTTGCCGCGGCCCTGGGCCTTCAGGTCACGGTTGTCTTCGGTCCGACCGACGAGCGGGCCACGCACCCGATCGGCGCACGGCCGCCAGTGATTCTCACGCACCAGGTCTGGTGCCGGCCGTGCATGCTTCGCGAGTGTCCCCTGACGCATCGCTGCATGCGCGGAATCGAGGCCGCCGCGGTCGTGAGCGCGACGCGGAGAGCGATGTGAACGCCAGTGGAGCCGTGTTCCTGGATCGCGACGGCACGATCATCGAAGAAGTCGGTTATCTCGATCGGCCGGAACGAGTCGAGCTGTATCCCTACAGCATTGAGGCCATCCGGGCATTGAACCGGGCCGGGCTCAAGCTGGTGATGGTCACCAACCAATCGGGTGTGGCTCGAGGCTTCTTCTCGGAGGAGGTGGTGCATGCAGTGCATCGCCACATCGCCGACCTGCTGGCGGCGGGCGGCGCATGGCTCGACGCGTATTACTATTGTCCGCACCACCCGGACGGCCGCGTTGCCGAATACGCCACGGCGTGCCAGTGCCGGAAACCGGAACGGGGCATGGTCGATCGCGCCGTTCGGGAGCTCGGCATCGATCCCGCGCGATCGTTCACGGTGGGCGACCGCTGGCTCGATGTGGCGCTGGCGCAAACGGTGGGCGCGAGAGGCGTCCTCGTGCGAACCGGCTACGGCCTGACGGAGGAACAGAAACCGAAGCCGGACCTCCGGGCCGACGCCATCGTCAACAACCTCGCCGAGGCGGCCAGCTGGATCCTTCGGCACGCGACACGCACCTGATCATCATGCCCACCCGCCGAATCTCTTCGCCGCCTGCTCCGACGCCGGGCGAGCCCGATCTGGGCGCGCGGCTCCTGCAGATCATCGAGCGCTTCGCCTCCCGCCGGCTGCTCGTCGTAGGCGACCTCATCGCCGACGAGTTCATTTACGGCGAAGTCGCCCGCGTGTCGCGCGAGGCGCCCGTGCTCATCCTGAAGTACGACGCGACGGCGGTCGTGCCCGGCGGCGCCGGCAACGCGGCGAGCAACGTGGCGGCTCTTGGCGGCCGCGCGTGGCTTGCGGGCATGGTTGGTGCTGACGGCGAGGGCCGGCGCCTGCTGGCCAGCTTCCCCCGCGGGGTCGACCGCTCGCTGGTCGTCCGCGAGCGCACATATCCGACGCCGGTCAAAACGCGCATCCTGGCCGGCGGCATCCACGCCGCGCGGCAGCAGGTCGTGCGGATCGATCGTGAACCTGGATGGCCGGTTCGCGAGACGATCGGCCGCGCGCTGACCGCCAGGCTGAAGCCGGCGCTGGCCCGCTGCGATGCCGTGCTCCTTTCCGACTACGGATCCGGCCTTGTCACACCAGAGCTCGCGGCCCGCCTCCGGCATGCACTTGGTGCACGGCGGCGCACGGTGCCGATCCTCGTGGACAGCCGGTACCGGATGCTCGACTACCGTGGCCTTACGGCCTGCACGCCGAACGAATCCGAAGTCGAACAGGCGCTCGGCGGGCCCATCGGCGACAACGGCGCGCTCGAGCGCGCCGGCCGCACCCTGCTCAGGAAGATGGGCATGCCCGCGGTGCTCGTGACACGGGGCAGCCGGGGCATGGCGCTCTTCGAGCCTGGCCGGCCCACGGCCCACGTGCCGATTTACGGCTCGGACGAAGTTACCGATGTGACCGGCGCGGGCGACACCGTGATGGCGACCTTCGGCCTGGCCCTGGCGTCCGGCGCTTCGTTCTACGAGGCCGCACGGCTCGCGAACTACGCCGGCGGGCTGGTCGTGATGAAGCGAGGCACAGCCACGGTGTCCGCCGCCGAGCTCGCGGACGCGGTCAGGTCCCAGCGCCAGGCCGATCACACCGCGGCCGTGCGCGGCAAGGGGCGCTAGATGGGGCGTGTGCTGACCGAGCCGGAGCTGCAGGCCGCGATCGCGGAGGATCGCCGCGCCGGACGGGCGATCGCGTTCGCCAACGGCTGCTTCGACCTGCTGCACGTCGGGCACGTTCGATATCTGCAGGGCGCCGCGGCAGAGGCGAACAGGCTGGTCGTCGCGATCAACACCGATCGATCGGTGGCGGCGCTGAAGGGGCCCGGCCGCCCTGTGCTCCCCGAAGCCGATCGCGCGGAGCTCGTCAGCGCGCTCCGTGGAGTGGACTACGTGGTCCTCTTCGAAGATGCGACCGTCGAGCGGCTGCTCACGGCGCTCAAGCCCGACGTGCACTGCAAAGGGACCGACTACACCGTGGACACCGTCCCCGAGCGCGCCGTCGTCCAGGCCTACGGCGGCAGGACGGCGATTGTCGGCGATCCCAAGCGGCATGCGACGCGCGATCTGGTTGCGCGCATCAGCGCGTCTTCCTGAAACCGCGACGGCCGTGACTTCCTCGAATTCCACTCGCCGCGTGCTCATCGTCCGGCTGGGCGCGCTCGGCGACATCGTTCACGCCATTCCGGTCGCGGCTGCGCTTCGCCGCGCCTGGCCGGACGCGCGCATCGACTGGATGGTGAGCGCGAAACACCGCGAAATCCTCGAGCTCGTTTCTGCGGTCGACAGCAGGCTGATCGTCAACGACCGGCGCGACAGCGACGGAGGGCTGACGCTGCTCCAGGCGATCCGCGCCGCTCGACGGACGGCGTACGACGTGACGCTCGATTTGCAGGGCCTCATCAAGTCCGCGGCCGTGGCGCGTGCGACCGGCGCCCCGAAAGTCGTCGGCTTCACCGCGCGCTACTGTCGTGAACCCCTGGCGCGCGCGTTCTACACGGCCGTCTACGATCCGGGCCGGGGTGGCATCTACGCCAAGGACGAAACGCGGCATGTCGTGCAGATCAATCTCGGACTTCTGCAGACGCTGGGCCTCTCGCCTGGCGCTCCGGAGTTTCCGATCGCGCACGTCGAGTCGGCCGTGGCGGCGCAGATGGCGGCTGCCACGTCGGGGCGTTACGCGCTTCTCAACACCGGAGCGGCCTGGCCGAACAAACGCTGGCCTCCAGAGCGCCTCGCGGCACTCGCGCATGCTCTGCACGCGCGCCATGGTCTGATGTCGGTGGTCTTGTGGGGCCCCGGCGAACAGTCCCTGGCCGACGAGGTCGCCGCGAGCGCGCCCGGCGCCGCGATACCGTCCCCCCCGACCACGATCGCGGACGTTGTCGCACTGACCCGTGGCGCGAGCGTCATGGTGTCCGGCGACACGGGGCCCACCCACATCGGCGCGGCCGTGGGCACACCGATCGTCGGGTTGTACGGACCAACCCGGCCCGAGCGCAACGGCCCGTGGCTGCCGGAGGACGAGACCGTCACTCGCGCGGCGGTGTGCGAATGCCACCACCTGCGCTCGTGCCGCAGGGCGGGGCGGGCCGACGGCGGGCCGGTGCCGTGCCTCCTCGACATTCAGGTCGACGAGGTACTGGCCGCCGTGGAGCGGCGTCTTGCGGCAGGACGACGTGGCTGACACGGACCTCGCCCATCGCCGCCTCGGAGCGCGCATCACCGGGGGGCTTGCGCGCAGGCGCGTCCCTCTTGGGTTCGCGGCGTTCGTACTCGTGCTGTGGCTGGCCACACCGACCGGGGCGAGCCTTCTGGTGGGCGCTCCCGTCGCCATCCTCGGCGAAGCGCTGCGGCTTTGGGCCGCCGGCCATCTGAACAAGTCCAACGAAGTGACGGCATCCGGGCCGTACCAGTGGCTGGCGCACCCTCTTTACGCGGGCTCGGTGCTGATGGGCTTTGGCCTCGCGGTCGCTTCCGCCAGCCTTGCGGTCGCCGCCCTGGTCGGGGTCTACATGGCGGCGACCATCATTGCGGCCATCAGGAGCGAAGAGGCCTTCCTGCACGAGCGTTTCGGCGACGGATACGATCGGTATCGAAACGCCGGGGAGGTCGATCGGCGCCGCCGATTCAGCCTCGCACAGGCCATCCGGAACCACGAGCACCGGGCGATCATCGGGCTCCTGCTGGTGCTGTTGCTGCTCGCGCTGAAGGCAACGTATAATGGGATGTTTTGGCGGACGGCCGAAACGACAGCCGGGCGGTTAGCTCAGTGGTAGAGCACCGGCTTTACACGCCGGCTGTCGGGGGTTCGAAACCCTCACCGCCCACTCAATTTACGATGAGGAATTTACAATTGACAATTCGTTGCTCGACGACGAATTCCTCATTGTCAATTCCCAACTGTAAATTTCGTTCGTAAGTTCCGTAAGGGGTCGTAGTTCAGTTGGTTAGAACGCCGGCCTGTCACGCCGGAGGCCGCGGGTTCGAGTCCCGTCGACCCCGCCAACTTCCTGAGTACACATCGCACGCTTCGTGAGCGCAGTCGGCCGGGTGACAGCGGCCGACTGAATCAGTCCCTCCCCATTGGATCTGCCGGCGTCGATCGGAGATGATCGCTGGCGCCCATGACGGCCGCGTGCTCGGTTCCCTGCAATCTGTGCGGCTCGGTCGATGTCGAAGAGATTCGATCGAAGGATCGTCACGGCCAGCCGCTCCGCTCGGTGATCTGCCGGCGCTGCGGTCTCGTCTGGACCGATCCGAGGCTTGCGCCCGACGATGTGCGCGCGTTCTACGCGCGTGAGTACCGCCTCGAATACAAGGGCGCGTTCGAACCGAAGCCACGTCAGCGCTACCGAAACGCCAGAGTCGCGCTCAACCGGCTGAGGCGAAACGCCACGGCGTTCAGGCCGGGCGTGCGCGTGCTCGATGTCGGTGCGGGAAGCGGGGAAGTCGTGTACCTGCTCCGCGCGCTGGGGTGCGACGCGTCAGGTGTGGAACCGAACGAAGCATACGCGCGGTATGCGTCCGAGACGCTCGGTCTGCCCGTGACCTGCGGGTTCTACCAGGACGCCGCCGTCGAGCCGGGATCGCTTGACGTTGTCACGATGTTCCACACCGTCGAGCACCTGGAAGATCCGGCCGGCGTCATGGCCTGCGCTGCGGGCTGGCTCGCGCCCGGAGGCCTGCTGATCGTCGAGATCCCGAACGTCGAGGCCGTGTGTCAGCAGCCGCATCAGCAGTTTCACCGGGGCCACCTCTATCACTTCAACCTCTCTGCGCTTTCCGCGATGCTGCGGCGCATGGGATTTGAAGTCGTGGCCACCTACACGTCGCCCGACGGGGGGAACATCGCAGCGACTGGACGCCGGATACCCGGCACTCCCGTGCGCCCGCCGACCGGCTTCGAAGATCCCCCCAACTACGAGCGCGTCGCGCGCATCCTGCGCCGCCACACGGCCGTGCGGCACGCCGCCAGCATCTATCCGTGGGTCCGGCCGATCAAGAAGATCGGAGCGCGCATCGACGAGTACTTCCACGTGTCGCGGCAGGAGCCTCCGCGCGTGATGCTCGACGGGATTGCGGCGGAGCTGCGTTTAGAGAGGGCAGGCGGGGCAGGCAGGGCGGGCGCGGCAGGCGGGGCGGGCACGGCAGGCTAACGCCAATCGCCGGCGGCGACGAACGCGGCCCAGTAGAACGGGTGCGTGCTCAATCCCTTCGCGCGCCGGTCCTGCAGGACGTTCAGCGACGCGGCGCGCACCGAGTCGGCCGTATCGAGGTTCTTCTCCAGGCGCGCTTCGTACAGCGCGCGCATCCATTGCCTCGTGGCCTGGTCGTCCACCGACCAGAGGCTCATGATCACAGTCCGCACGCCTGCGACCTGGAACGCGCGGCGAAGACCGAACACGCCCTCGCCGGCGCGAATTTCGCCGAGCCCGGTGTCGCACGCGGACAGCACGGCCCACTCGGTTCCTTCGAGGTTCATCGCGGCGATTTCCTCCGCCGTCAGGATCCCGTCGTCCTCGTCCTGTTTCGCGCGATCGCGCTGGTTGGCGCCTGCGAGCGCGAGGCCCGAGAAGAGCAGGGGATTGCCTGCCGGCAGCACGCGCCGCGGCGCCGATGCCGCCGCTGGCTTCGCGGTCGCGACGCCTCCGATTGCGCGCGTGTTCGAGGGCGGTGCGGTGCACGGGCCGCCAAGAAAGAATCCATGGGTCGCCAGATGCAGCACGCGGTGACCGGGTGCGTGCCGCTTGAACTGTCCTTCGTCTGCTGCGCGCACCTACGACGAGGCTCGCCTCTCCGATTGTGCTGCTCGCCCGGGCCACGTTCACGCGCCCAGAGGCCCGCGATCTCGGTGGCTTCCTGCAGCGTTCCCGGCAGCGGCGCGAACTTCAGCGCATCAACAGCGGGACAGGGCGTTCCGGTGTCGCGCAGTGCAGCGGACAAAGGCGCGGAACGGGCGCGGTTCGTGGTGAACGCCGGCCCGCCCAGCGCGAGGAGGCCTGTTGCCCCGCGCGCCTCGTCTCCCTCCTCGATGAGATCCCGCTCCGCCGACAAGTGGTGGATGACGGGTGACGCATCGATGAGATACCCCTGGCCGTCCGCCGGAAGCGACGCGAAGCTGACGATGTTCAACGCGCCGTCGGGAACGATGAAGATGCGGTTGGCGCCCGCGAGAAACGGGGCGACCGGATCCCAGATGAGGCGCCGCAGCCGCAGTCCGGCCTGGCGATAACGGGCCTCCTGCGGGGCCGTCGTGCCCGCGCCGAGCGCCCCGAGCGACGCTTCCTGCGCCACGCAGCAACAGCGGTTTCGATCGCGGCTGCCGTGCCGAGCTGTATCAGCTGGGGCTCGGCGCCGGATAGCACGAACGCCGCGAAGGCGGCCGTCGGCCCGCGGCCGGAGGGTTTGCTCGACGGTGCTGGTGAGCGGTTGTACCGCACGAAAGACACGAGGGCTGCGCCGGGTGCCAGCGTGCGCGAGACATCGTTCAAGCCCGCATCAGCCTTGACGAGATCGGCACGGAACGCGGCGCTTCGTTCCGCCAGTCGAAACTCCGCGGCTTCCTTTTCCCGCCGTGCGGCCTCAAGCAGTTTGACGTACTGCCCTGGTCTGTTCGCGTCGGGCGTTCTGAACGCCAGGTTTGCGAGGCGCTGGCGGGCGCTTGCGAGCTGGCTCCACAGCACCGCCAGATCCGCCCCCCCGGACTCCACGACGGAGTGGCGGCGGGCGGCGAGTTCGTCGAGCACGAGGGCGCGGCTCCGAATGACGTTGTCGAGGAGTGCGCGCGCATCGCTGGCCGTCGCGGTGTTTTCAGCGATGGACAGCGCAAGGTCGAGGCCTGTCGGCCGGTTCCCGCTGTACTCGGTGGCCTGGCGTTCGGGCACCGATCGCAGGACCGTCCGCAGGTGGGTCCGTGCGGTGGTTTCGGTGTCGAGTGCGGCGTCGAACGCAAGCTGGAAATCCCCCAGCCCGTAAAGGGCCGAAGCCAGCCCCTCTTCAGCCTCAGCGACCCGGCGATGCGACGGGCCATACAGCTGCCTGCCGAGGTCACGGGCGCGCGTGTACGCCGTACGCGCCTCGTCGGGGCGATTCGCCGACATCAGAATCTCGGCGCGCGCGAGCAGGGACGCAGCCAGGCCTACAGGGAGCTGCGCATTCTCCCAGATGGTCACCGATCGCGCGGAAAGGGCATCGGCCTCTCGCACTCTCCCCAGCGAACCGTTGGCGGCTGCCAGTTGTCCGAGCGCGCTCGCAACCACCGGGTGACTCGGGCCGACGGCCCGCTCGAGAATTCCCAGCGCCAACGTCAGCGTCGCGACGGCCTCGACCGGCTGGTTCTGTTCGAGCAGTGTCTGCCCGAGGAGTTGCTGAGCTCTTCCCACGAACTGGTGATCGGCGCCCCGGCCCTTGGACCAGATGGACGCTGCACGGTTCACGTACCGGCGTACTTCCGCCACGTCACCGAGGCGGCCGGCCAGATAGGCCAGGTTGTAGAAAACAGTCGCCGCATGGTCGCTGTCGCTCTCGAGGTTCGCTTCGTAGATAGCCAGCGCGCGCTCGTAGAGGCCACGAGCCGCCAGATAGTCTTCGGTGACGAGACGAACATTCGCGAGATCGTTCAGATACCTGGCGACCGTGATGTGCATGGCGCCGAACGTCGTCTCGGTCAGCTGCAACGCTCGCGTCCTCAGGGCGATGGTGTCGTCGACGTTTCCCTGCGAGAGCGTCGGGGTCGCCAGCCGGCTGTAGTACGCGGCCAGCGCCGGATGATCCGGCCGGAGGGTCGCCTCGGCGACCGACAACGCACGCCGGTGGACGAGAGCCGATTGTGTGACGTCCCCCTCGAACCAGAACTGATCGCCGAGCAGCGCCAGCGCGTCGGCGAACGCGGGATGTTCGGGCCGGCCTTCCCTGATCCTGACGACGCGGTCGACGAGCGGTCGTGCCTGGAGGTAGTCGCCGCGCCGCTGCATGAGCAGCGCTGAGAGTTCGAGCGTCGGTACTTCGGGCCATGGGCTCTGGCTTCCTCCGGGAGCGGGCAGAGCGAGCGCTCGTTCGATCTGCAAGCGAGCGCCTGCGTTGTCCCCGCTCTCGGCAAGGACGCGGCCGAGATCCGTCAATGCCGCACAGATCTCGCGTGACCCGGCGCCAATGGACTCGACGACGTCCAGCCGCTTTCTCGACAGCCGGATGGCTTCCCCGTACTGCCCTGCCAATGCGAGAGTCGCAGCGAGATTGCGCAAGCTGGCGGCGGCATTGAGACTCACGGGGCCGTGCAGCCGATCCGCCTGCTCGACCGCCGCATGAGCGAGCGTGAGAGCCGCCGGGCCCGTCGTGCCGTTCCGCCACATCGCTTCGACAAGCAGGTCGGCGCCTTCCGCGGCGGACCCGGACGTGCGCGGCTGCTCGCGAGCAGCGGCCTCCGCCTTGTCGTAGAGGCCCTCGTCGATCAGGGCGCGGACGTCGGGGCGGCCGCCCTCCTGGCTGACCGCGTCCTGATCGAGACCGACTGCGCGTGCTCCACCCGTGACGAGCATCGTCGACAGGATGAGGGCGACGCGCAGTGCTTTGGCAACGTTCACGTCATTGTCCAGTGAAGCCGAGCGCCCGCAGCTTTTCGAAGGCTGTCCGCAGTGACGCAGCTGCCACCGCTTGCACGGCCAGCTTCGTCGCATCGGGCGTCTGGCGAGGCGAGAAGAAGTGAGATCCGACGGTCGACCGCGGCCAACGTGGCGGCGACCGCAGCGCGATTGGGCGGGGGTATCACGCGTGCACGCTCATCCTGCTGCCAGAACGGCGCGGGCGGCCAGCCCGTCTCGGCGCACACACGCGCACGCTTGGCGGCATCCCAGTTGGAATGTCCCATGATCGCGTACGGGGAGAATCCCAGCCCGTGGAGCTGATTGACCCCCGGTCCGCGCCGACGGTGCGCGTGGACGACCGAGGTGCTAACGGGGAGGCGGCCGAGGATCACGCCTGCGGCGTCCGTCACGTCGCCGGCGACGCTGGCAGCCACGCCGCCGGGAGGGAGCCGGTTCGAGAGCTGGTCGCAGAAATCCTTCAGGTCGATGGCCGGTATCGTCCGGTCGCGCCGGGCGACCTTGAACGCGTCCAGCACGACCGGGAACAACGCGGCATCCGTGCCGATGCTTTTGCCGATGGCGTTGCCAAGTGCGTCGATCTCGGACTTCAGGCCCGAGTAGTTGGCACGTCCGTCGACCATGGTCAACGTCACTCGCGGTGGCCGGTACAACTCGTAGAAGCGATCGAGGATCGCGTTTCCCAGTGCGTCGACCGGGATGCCGGGATTATTCGCAATCTCGTTGATGATCAGGTGATACGGCCAGCCGCTGAACGGCACGCCGATCTGGGAGCCGATGATCCTTTCTGCAACGCCCTCCAGCACGCTGACCACTTCGACGCGGCTCGTCTCGCAAGCATCCAGGCCCAGAATGTTCACGCTGAGTCCGCTCGCCACCAGACGGTCCTTGATCTGCTGAATCGTCAGGCCATCCACGCCAACGCCGCCAAAGTAAATGTCGAAGGCATGGCCCCACAAGACGATCATGAGGTTGTGTGGCGCTGTGCGCCGTGGTTTTGAACAACTGCACACTCACATCAACCGTGGCGAGAAAGTCGGCGAACTCGGCCTCCATCGTGGTGAATGCCCCGGCGGGCGAAGCGACGGGCTTGCGGAACTGGGATCCGCCGAACGCGATCGGCCGCACGTCGCCCTTCCAGCCCTTTTCCCAGTGCACCTGCGTCAGCACTTGCAGTTCGCGCGAACCCGACTTGGCCAGTTCCTGCAGATCGCGCTCGGCAAACGGCCGAAGGGTGTCATCGGCAATCATGAAAACGGCAACGGTCCACGAGCCTGCCGACGAAGGCAGGCTCGGCCCTCCGGACCCCATCAGGTAGTCCAGAAACTGGGCCTGCTCGTCGATGGACTGGCCGGCGAGATCGAGCTGCTTATCGTGGTCCTTTGGCGTGTCGCACATCGGTCCTCCTCAACTTCGTCAACGGTCAAACCCCGTTTGCGGGGCGATTTGCCGCCGCAATCAACCGACTGGAGCCACGCCGGGCCAGGAAGGCGTCAAGCCTAGCGCAGGGTGCCCGAGGCGGCAATGGAAAGCCCCACCGCGTATAACGTCTGGCCGGCCGCATTCGCACAGGATGGGGGGGCTGTGGGATTCCGCGTCCGCCGACGTTGAACCTTCAGGGCGGGCGTACCGCCATGAGGGCAACAGGATGACCATGGCGGCGGCAATGAGCGGCTCGGGGAATGTCGCCCGGTTCCAGGCGGGGGTTGGCGCTATGATCGGGGCGCTCGTCGCCGGCAGGCCGGCGATGCGGCCCGTCATGGGCGACCCTGCCGACCCCCTCTCCTCGTTCGACCTGCTGCTCGCCGCCAAAGACGGCGACGGGGAAGCGCTCGGCTTGCTTTACGAGCGCTACCTCCCGCGGCTTCGCCGGTTCGGGCACGGCCGGCTTCCGGCGTCCTGCCGCGGCGCCCTGGACACGAACGATCTCGTCCAGGACGTCCTCATCCAGGCCCTGCCGCACATCGCGCGGTTCGAACCTCGCCACGCCGGCGCGTTCCCCGCCTACCTGCGGAGGATGCTCCTGAACCGGATCTGCGACCTGGCGCGCGCCGTGCCCCGGCGGCCCATTGCGGCGCCGCTGGACGATGTGCACGCGTCGCCCGATCCGTCCCCGATGGAACTGCTGATCGGGACCGTGGCGCTCGAGCGCTATGAGGCGGCGCTGGAGCGCCTGAAGCCTCTCGATCGCGACCTGATCGTCGCGCGTCTCGAGTTCGATTTCTCCGCCGCGGAGCTCGCCGAGATGTTCGGCAAGCCCACCGCCGCGGCGGCGCAGATGGCGGTCGGCCGCGCGCTGGTTCGCCTCGCAGAGGAGATGGCCCGTGGCTGAAGAGGCCCGACTCCCTGACTCCGCGATGGTCGACCTTGCGGCGGCCGTCGCCGACGGCGCGGACGTCAACTGGGACAGCGCGGAAAAGAGCGCGCACGACGAAGGCGAACGTAAGGTCGTTCGCGAGCTCCGGCTCCTCTCCGGCATGGCTGCCGCCATCAGGACGGGCGCCGTCCGGCGCCGTTGGGCTCACCTCGAGATCAAGGAGGAGATTGGCCGCGGCACCTTCGGTCTCGTCTACCGCGCCTGGGACACGAAGCTCGAGCGCGACGTCGCGCTCAAGCTGATCGGCCGATCGGCCGTCTCGAAAACATTCGACTGGACACGCCTGCTCGGCGAGGCACGGCGGCTGGCGAAGATTTCCGACGCGCGCGTCGTGACCGTTCACGGCGCCGATGTCGATGGTGACGAGGTCGGCATCTGGATGGAGCTGATCGAAGGCCGCACGCTCGAGGCTCAGCTCGCGATGCAGGGGCCTATGAGCGCGCGGGAGGCGGCCACCGTCGGTGTCGATCTGGCGCACGCTCTGGCAGCGGTGCACGGCGCTGACCTCTTGCACCGCGACGTCAAGGCCCAGAACGTCATGCGCGGCCACGGTGGGCGGATCGTGCTGATGGACCTCGGCACCGGCCTCGCGCAGTCGTCCGACGCGAGGCTGGTGGACTCGCAAGCCGGCACGCCGCTCTATCTCGCACCGGAACTATTCGAAGGTGCCAGGCCGTCGGTCGCATCGGACATCTACAGTCTGGGCGTTCTCTTGTATCACCTCACCTCCGGCCGTTATCCAGTAGAAGCAGCCACGCGCGACGAAGTCGAACAGGCGCACCGGAGCAAGCGACGCCGTTCGTTGCGCGATCTGCGCCCGGAGTTGCCCACCGCTTTTGTCGAAGTCATCGAACGCGCTGTTGCACGCGATCCCGGCAGCCGCTACGCGACGGCCGGCGACTTCGCTGCCGCGCTGGCGGCCACGGCGGGCCTGCCGCCTTCACCGGTTTTACCGACCCTTCGCCAGGAGTCGAATACCAACGGTTCAAAGACCACGCCGGATTGGACACGCCGGCAGGTACTGCTGGGAACGGCAGGTCTGCTGGGAGCCGTCGCTGCCGGCGGAGTTGCCTGGCGGATCGCCGCGGGCTCGAGACGCGAGAGCGACGCGGCCCCGAGCGCTCCGGCCGCGAGCAGCGCGCCGCCGGCCGTCGCGTCCTATCAGGTGAGTGCGTCGATTCACGCGCTCCGCGACGGACAGGACATCAGGCTGTCGCCGGGTAGCCGCGTGCAGCCGGGCGATAGCCTCTTCATGACGATTGAGTCATCGCGGGACGTCTTTGTTTACGTCGTCAATCAGGACGATGCCGGTCTGATGTTCGTGCTGTTCCCGCTCTCGGGCCACCAGCCGGAGAATCCCGTTGGCGGTGGACGCGCGCACAGGCTGCCGGGACAGAACGCAGACGGCACCGACGCCTACTGGCAGGTCACTTCATCGGGCGGCCGCGAGCGGATCTCGGTCTTCGTCACCCCTGAACGTCCCACCACGTTCGAGCGGCTCCTCGCGCAGATTCCCCGCGCCGCGGAAGGGCGTGCGGTCGCGTATGCGCCAATCACGGCCGAGGATCTCAAAACACTGCGAGGTATCGGCGGTCTTGCCGAGGGTCCTGCGCCCGCAGGACGGCCGGCCGCCACCGATGCGCCCTTCGGCGCGTTGTCTGCGCTCCCCGATGGTCCGGAAACGGTCGATGGGCTGTGGGAGCGGGAGATCGTGCTGGTCAATCCCTGACGCTGCTTCGCAGAAGTTAGAAATGAGAACTTAGAAGTAAGAAGGACACTGAGGGTGGAAGTTCATCGGAAGGACACTGAGGGGGAAACGGCGAACTATGAAGGACAGCCTTGCAGTGTCCTTCATAGTTCTTGCTTCTGAGTTCGCAGTTCATCGATAGATGAACTCGTGGCCCATCGACTCGCCGCGCGGATACCAGGCGGCGATCTTGCGGACCGTCCCGGCTTGCGGCGGCGCGAAGACGATACCGGTCTCACCCCGCACGCCATCCAGACGCTCGACACGGTCTGTGAACGCCGTGAAGTAGACCATGTTGCGCTGGCGGTTGCTCACGCGGATGATGTCCGCGCTCATCAACGGGTCGGCCACCTCGAAGAGATAGGTCCCGGCCGGGAGCGTGACGCCAGGCAGGCCCACGGGCTGGCTGAACGTCATGTAGGTCGTCCGCTTATCGTCGCTCGCCGCACCAACCGAACTGGCCAGGACGAGCCCGAGGATCACGCCGAACGCTGCCACCGTTGCGATTCGCTTCTGCATTGCTGACCTCCTTGCTTGAGATAACGCCGGCAGCGGTAAGAACGCACAGGTAGATGGGGCAGGCAGGGCGGGTAGGGCTGGTAGGGAAGAGAAGCAGTTGCCTGGCCCACCTGCCCCGCCTGCCTTGCCTGCCCTCAGGTGTCACAGTAAGCCCGGCAGTTGGCGCCTCTGCTCGCTGAATTTTCTGGACTTCGTCTGGCCCAGCAGTTGCAATAATCAAACAACGTGAAGAAGCCAAGCCTCAAAGGCCTCCAAGGCCGGCTCGCGGAGCTCGATCGAGAGTGGAAGCGGGTACGCAGGCAGCATCCGGTGGCCGTGAAGCGGACACTAATTGGTAGCGGAGCGGTCGCTGCCGCCGCGACCGTCGGCGTCCTGGTCTTCATGATCAGCCTGTGGACCGGCCTGCCCGACCGCGAGTCGATCGGCCGGATGGGCGAGATGGCGCAGGCCACCGCGGTCTACGACCGGCGCGACGCCCTGGCGTTCACGATTTTCAAGGAACAGCGCATCGAAGTGCCGCTCGGGCAGGTGTCGCCTCAGGTGGTGAAGGCGGTGCTTGCCATCGAGGATCAGCGGTTCTACGACCATCGCGGCTTCGACGTGCGCCGCATCGCGGGCGCTGCGCTCGCCAACGCCCGGAGCGGCGAGGTGGTGCAGGGGGCCAGCACGATCACGCAACAACTCGCCCGCCAGAGCTTCCTCACGCTCGATCGCACCTACCGCCGAAAGCTCCAGGAGCTGATCCTGGCCGGCCGCATCGAGAGTGCGTACTCGAAGGACAAGATCCTCGAGCTGTATCTCAACAAGGTGTACTTCGGCGACGGTTTCTACGGCGTTGAGGCAGCCGCTCGCGGGTTCTTCGGAAAGCACGCCTCCGAGGTGTCGCTCGCCGAGGCCGCTCTGCTCGCGGGTGTCGTGCAGTCGCCCTCGCGGTACGCACCCACGGTCAACAAGGCACGAGCCACAACGCGCCGCAACATCGTCTTGCAGGAAATGAAGCGGTCCGGTGTCATAGATGACGCGGAGTGGGAAGCCGCTTCGAAGGCCGAGGTCGTTCTGGCGGACGGCCTCCGGGCGGAAGAGCCCTACGGGCAGTACTTCAAAGAGCAGGTACGGCGCGAGCTCATCGAGAGGTTCGGATTCGACCGCGTGTACGAAGGCGGCCTTCGTGTGTTCTCGACGCTCGACATGTCCATGCAGAAGGTTGCCGAAGTCGCGGTGACCGACGGCCTCAAGGCGCTCGACGAACGACGTGACGCGATCGCGCGCCGGCGTGCCAGCGCCAAGGGAGCGCGCGGCGCAGCCGCCGCGCCGACGCGGCGTTGCTCCAGGCCGCACTCGTGGCCATGGACCCCGAGACCGGCCACGTGCGGGCCATGATCGGCGGCCGCGACTTCGGCGAGAGCTCGTTCAACCGCGCCGTTCAAGCGAAGCGGCAGCCAGGGTCCGCGTTCAAGCCCTTTGTCTACGCGGCGGCCCTCGAGGCCGGCTTCACGCCGGCGACGATGATCGACCGGCTCAACGAACCGATTGAGACGCTGCAGGGCGACTGGACGCCGGAGGACGAGCACTCCGACGCCGAGTCCATGAGCCTTCGAGCCGCGCTGCGCACGTCGAGCAACCGCGCGGCAGTCCGGCTGCTGCAGGAAGTCGGCATCCCGTCGACCGTGCAGTACGCCAAGACACTTGGCGTCGGCGACGTGCCGAGCGTGCCGTCGCTGGCTCTTGGTTCAGGCGAGGTCACCCTGCAGGCCATGACCGCGGCCTATGCGGCGTTCGCCAACAAGGGACGCGTGCCGCAGCCGATGGTGATTCGCCGGGTCGAGGACCGCGACGGCCGTGTGCTGTTTACGGCCGAAGAGCAGTCGACGCAGGCGGTCAGCGAAGCGACGGCCTACCTGATGGCCAGCATGCTGGCAGACGTCATCAACGCCGGCACGGGCGCCCGTGCGCGCGCACTTGGCTTCGCGCTGCCGGCGGCCGGCAAGACCGGCACGACCAACGAGTACAAGGACGCCTGGTTCGTGGGCTTCACGCCCATGCTCGTGACCGGCGTCTGGGTGGGCTTCGACGAGCCTCACACCATCATGCCCAACGGCTTCGCGAGCGACATCGCGGTGCCGATGTGGGCGTCGTTCATGAAAGCGGCGACGCGAGGGAACAAGCCGGGTTGGCTGTCGCCGCCCGCCGGCATCACGTCGGCCACCGTGTGCCGGCTTGTCGGGGCTAATCGCGACCGAGGGGTGCGAACACGTCGAGGTGATCGACGACAAGGGCGCGCGGGCGACGCGCTCGATGGTCTACAGCGAGTCGTTTGCGAAGGGCACCGTGCCGAACCAGCGGTGCGATTTGCACCCGACGCGCGGCTTCTTCGGTGCCGTGGCGGCGGTGTTCAGCGGCGGCGACAAGCCGGCGCCGCCGCGCCTGGCCGACACTGGAGCGCCGGCCACAGCGCCCGCTGCGGTCGCGGTCCCGCCACCGGCCGTGGCCGAGGTGGCTGCCCCTCCGCCCGAGCAGCCCAAGAAGCGCGGCTTCTGGGGCCGCTTCTTCGGCCGCCGCGACAAGGCCGAGGACAAGTCGGAGCCTAAGGGCAGCACCCGCTAGCCGAGTGGCAGCAGGCGCTGCTTGCCCTGCCTGCCTTACCCGCCCCGCCTGCCCCTATGCGCGGTGATACGATGCCAGTCGACCACCTGCCATGGCGTTTCGAGATATCGTCGGTCACCGTACGCTCGTCGGCCTGCTCGGCCGCTCCATCGAGCGCGGCACGCTGCCGCCCAGCTTGATCTTCGCCGGGCCGTCCGGCGTCGGGAAGCGGCTCGTGGCTGTTGCCGTCGCACAGGCCTTGAACTGCCCCAACAACGGCTGTGGCCAATGCGCGATCTGCAAGCGGATCGCCCGCGGAGTGCACCCCGACGTCAGCATCGTCGAGCCGGAAGAGTCTGGCTCGATCAAGATCCATCAGGTGCGCGACATCATCGATCGCGCCGGTTACCGGCCCTTCGAAGGCCGGCACCGCGTCGCCATCATCGACGAAGCGGATGCGTTGACGAGCGATGCGCAGAGCGCGCTTCTCAAGTCGCTCGAGGAACCGCCCTCGACTTCGTCGTTCCTGCTCGTGACGTCGGCCCCGGACGTCCTCCTGCCGACGGTCCGTTCACGCTGCCCGAAGCTGACGTTTCGAGGCCTGGATGTGGACGACGTCGCCACGGTCCTAATGCGGGTGAAGTTCAAACCGGGCCAAGAGGGCCAGGCGCGCGTCGCCGCGGCGACGTCGGACGGCAGCGTGCGCAGGGCCCTGGAGGCTGCCGACGAGGACCTGGTGGAAGTCCGCAATACGGCATTGACCGTGCTCAAAGGCGTGGCCGATGCGCCCCCGGGCTCGCCACGGGATTCGCAGCGGCGTCGCGTCGAGGCAGCGAAGGAACTGCTCCCGAAGGGGAAGGTCCAGCCCATGGTGGAGCGCGAACACCTTGCGGCGCACTTGCGGGTGGTGTCGTCGATCCTGCGGGACGTGACGTTTCTCACAACCTGCGGAGCCGGGCCGGCGCTTGCCAATGCGGACGTCCAGTCAGATCTGGAAGAGTTGAGCGCGTTCGGAGGCGAACGCGGCCGTCAGGCGTTCATGGCCGTCGATGAAGGGCTCGTCGCGCTGGAGCGAAATGCCGCGGCCAAGATCGTGGCCGACTGGGTGATGCTGCGGATATGAGCAGCCAGCAGCCCGGCGCGCTCGTGACCATCAAGCTGACGCCGGTCGGCCGTGCCGAGACCTACCTTCTCGACAAGCCCACGTACCATCAGCCCGGGAGACGCAGTCATCGTGCAGACCGACGCGGGACCCGCGGTCGGAACCGTCGTGCGCTCGAGCGCGGCACTGTCCGAACGCCGCCGGCCTCCCGCGGATTCGCCGCGCCGCGTCGTCCGGCTGGCGTCGCACGACGACATCGTGACCAGGCGGCGGCACCAGCAACGCGAGGCCGAGGCCCACCGGATTGCGCTCCTCAAGATCCGTGAACGCGGCCTGCCGATGAAGCTGACGCGCGTCGAGCAGGCGTTCGACGGCTCACGGCTGGTCTTCTACTTCACGGCGGACGGCCGCGTGGATTTCCGCGAGCTCGTCCGCGAGCTCGCCTCGGAGTTCCGGAGCCGGATCGAGATGCGCCAGATCGGCGTGCGGGACGAAGCCAAGGTGCTTGGCGGGTACGGCAGCTGCGGACGGCCGCTCTGCTGCACCACGTTCCTCACGTCTTTCGAGCCCGTGTCGATCAAGATGGCCAAGCAGCAGGACCTGAGCCTGAATCCTTCGAAGCTCTCGGGGCTCTGCGGCCGACTGAAGTGCTGCCTCCGCTACGAGCTGCCGAACGCGAAGGGCCAGGCGCACGGCGGATGCGGCAGCGAAGGCGGCTGCGACAACCCGACGGGCTGCGGTTCGGGCGGCTGTGGCTCCGGCGGCTGCGGATCCTGCAGCGCACACCACTGATGTCGAAACCGCGCGTCGCCATCACGACCGGGGATCCCTCCGGCATCGGGCCGGAGGTTGCCGCAAAGGCCGCGGCGGACGCGTCGGTGCGCGAGGTCTGCGAGCCCATCGTGTACGCCGCGTCGGGGAGCGGATTCGTGCCGGGTGCCCTGACCGCCGAGGCGGGCCGAGCCGCTTACGACACCATCGTGCGTGCCACGGCCGATGCGCAGTCGGGTGTCGTGGACGCCGTGGCCACGGCGCCGATCAGCAAGGAGGCGCTGCGGCTTGCCGCATTGCCGTGGAGCGGCCATACCGATCTTCTCGCGCACCTGACCGGGTCGTCGCACGTCGCCATGATGTTCTATTCACCCGAGCTCCTCGTCGTGCTCGCCACCGTGCACATCGCTCTTGCGAGGGTACCGGTCGAGCTCACACAGGCTTCCCTCGAAGCGACCATCGAACTCACCGCGCGCGAGCTGCCGAGGTTTTTCGGGGCCGGGCGCGATCGCACCAGGCCCGCGAATATCGGCGTGGCTGGGTTGAACCCCCATGCCGGTGAACACGGCCTCTTCGGAGACGAGGAAGAGGCCGCTATCCGGCCGGCCATCGCGGCCTGCCGTGCGCGCGGCATCAACGTGAGCGGACCATTTCCCGGCGACACCATCTTCGTGCGTGCCGTCCGCGGAGAGTTCGACGTCGTCGTCGCCTGTTATCACGATCAGGGACTGATTCCGGTCAAGCTGCTGGCCTTTGGCCAGGCGGTCAACGTGACGCTTGGTCTGCCAATCGTCAGGACCTCGGTGGATCACGGGACGGCGTTCGACATCGCCGGACGCGGAATCGCCGATCCCGGGAGCATGATCGCCGCCGTCAAGCTCGCCGCACGGCTCGCGGGGGCGGCCGGCCAGGAGCGGACATCGTGACCGGCAAGGCGGAGAAGACCGAGCGCGAGCTGGCGAAGAGCAGCATCGCCGAGAATCGCAAGGCGTTTCACGACTACCACCTGCTCGAATCGTTCGAGGCCGGTGTGGTCCTCCTCGGCACTGAGGTCAAGGCGATTCGCGAGGGCCGGGTCAACCTGCGCGACAGCTTCGCGCGGGTCGAGGACGGTGAGGTCTACCTGTACAACGTCAACATCAGCTCCTATAGCCACCGTGGCTACGCGGACCACGAGCCGCTGCGGCGTCGCAAACTCCTTCTGCACAAGGACGAGATCCGCAAGCTGATTGGCAAGACGATCGAACGCGGCATGACGCTGGTGCCCGTCCGGATGTACTTCAAGAAGGGCCGGGTCAAGGTGGCGGTCAGCCTGGCGAAGGGCAAGAAAGACTACGACAAGCGCGAGACGATCAAGAAGCGCGAGACCGACCGCGAGACGCGCGCGGCCGTGAAATCGCGGCGCTAGTACAATGCCGGCTCACATGCGGGCCCTCGACGCTGCTCCCGGACACATTTTGGCCTTGCGGGCAAACGTCTCCGCATGACGGGATCCTCGGGCTGGTCGCGCCGCCTGCCTTCGGTGACGACCCAGATCTTCATCGGTCTCACACTGGGCGCCCTTCTCGGTGGCTTCTGGCCGGACGCCGGCGTGGCCATCCGTCCGATTGCCGACGCGTTCCTGCGGCTGATTCGGATGATCATCGCGCCGCTGCTTTTCTCCACCCTCGTCGTAGGTATCGCCGGCGGCGGCGACCTGAAGACCACCGGACGCATTGGCCTGAAGGTCATGATCTATTTCCAGTTGACCACGGCCGTCGCCTTCGTGGTCAGCCTGGTGCTGGTCAACCTGCTGCAGCCGGGCGCGGGTGTGACCCTGCCCATGGCGTCAACCGAGGCTGTTGCCGGCATGGCAGGCCGCCAGCGCGGCGCCTGGGACATCTTCGTCAACACGTTTCCGACTTCGATCGTGGATGCGATGGCACGCGGCGACATCCTGCAGGTCGTGGTCTTCGCCACCGTGTTCGGCGTGGCTCTCGCGGCCATCGGCGAGAAGGGCCGGCCGCTCATCGAGGTGCTCGAGAGCGTCGCTCAGACGATGTTCGTCGTCACACGCTACGTCATGGCGCTCGCGCCGATCGGCGTGTTTGCGGCGATCGCGTCCACGGTCGGGCAGTCCGGCCTCGGTGTGCTGATGACGCTGGGGAAGCTCGTTGCCGTGATGTACCTGGCGCTCGTGCTCTACCTTCTGATCGTCGTTGGCGGCACGGCGGCAGCGATTCGCGTGCCGGTCAGGGCGTTTTTCCGTGCGATTCGAGAGCCGTTTCTGATCGCGTTCTCGACCGCGAGCTCGGAGGCCGCGCTGCCGAAGGCGCTCGAGAGCATGGAGCGGATCGGCGTGCCCAGGCACGTCGCCGGCTTCGTTCTTCCCGCAGGCTACAGCTTCAACCAGGATGGCTCCACGTTGTACATGGCGACAGCGTCCATCTTCGTGGCGCAGATCGCGGGAATTCCCCTGTCGTTCTGGCAACAGATCGCCATCATGCTCACGCTGCTGCTGACGAGCAACGGCGTCGCGGGGGTGCCACGGGCCGCGCTCGTGATTCTGACCGCCACGCTCACCACTTTCGGCCTTCCGCTCGAGGGTGCGGCGCTCCTCCTGGGCATCGACCACGTGCTCGACATGGGCCGCACCGCCGTCAACGTCGCCGGGAACTGTATGGCCACGGTCGCCGTGGCGCGCTGGGAAGGCGTGTTGGACGACGGGCGCGTACAGGCATTTGCGGGCGGCTCCGGCTCCATCGAGCGTGAGGTCTAGGATGCGGATGGCGGTGCTCGGAGCGCACGGGCAGCTGGGGGCGGCGTTCGTGCAGGAGGCCGCGGCCGCGGGACACGAGGTCCTGCCGTACGACCACAGGGCGTTGGATGTGACCGATGCCCGCGCCGTGCAGAAGGAGATGGGGCGGGTCCTTCCGGGCGCGATCGTCAATTGCACCGGCTACAACGCCGTGGACCTCGCTGAGGATCACCCCGTGGACGCGCTGACACTGAACGCGTTCGCGGTACGCGACCTGGCGCGGGCTGCCGAGGCATCGGGGGCTCTGCTGGTGCACTACAGCAGTGACTTCGTATTCGACGGCGAGACCGACCGGCCGTATACCGAGGAGGATCGACCCAACCCTCGCAGCGCATACGCCGCGTCGAAGATGCTTGGCGAATGGTTTGCCGCCGACGCCGCTCAGGCGTATGTGCTCCGGGTAGAGAGCCTGTTCGGACATGTGAAGCAGGCTGGCGCGCCGAAGGGGACGGTTGCGGCCATCATCGCAGGCCTTCGGGGAGGCATTCCCGTCACCGTATTCAGCGATCGCACGGTGTCGCCGACCTACGTGTTCGACGCTGCGCGCGCCACGCTCACGCTGGTGGAGCGTCGAGCCGCTCCAGGGCTGTACCACTGCGTGAGCTCCGGGCATACCACCTGGGAGCTCTTCGCCCGCGAGGCCGCGACGTTGCTCGGCGTCGAGCTTCACCTCAACGTGGTGTCGGTCGCGGATGTGAAGCTCAAGGCGCCGCGGCCGCGCTACTGCGCGCTGTCGAACGCCAAGCTTGCGGCTGCGGGCTGCGAAATGCCACGTGGCAGGAGCGCTCGCGCGCTACTCGCAGCTGGAACAGAGACTGGAACCTGGAGTAACTGAGTAAGGCCCGAGCCCAGCGTGACAGCCTGTGGTGTCTTCTTAGTTCGGTCTAACTTCCGTCGCAGACGATCGCCGCGACGGTGTCGCCGACGGCAAGGCACGAAGTCAGGCCCGGCGATTCGATTCCCGCGGCCTGGACAACGAGAGGGTTCACCTGATCGCGGCGGATCATGAAGTCGGCAAAGGCCTGGCTGGGCGGCGCGAGCTTCGGGCGAATGCCGCTGCCCGACAGCCGCAGATCATCGAGCGTGATGTCCCGCAGCAGCCTCCTGGCCGGTTCCAGAAACGCCTCGACGGGCAGCCGGTTGCTCTCGTAGTCGTCCTTCCGCTCCTGGTATTTCGCCGTTGGCCCGAGCCAGACCGCACCGTCGGTCGTGCGCACCAGATGAACGCCCAGCCCGTGCCCATCGTCGTGGGGCAGCGGGTAGACGAGCGAGCCGACGAGATTCGCGGCGCGACGGGGTCAGTTCCGCGTACTCGCCGCGAACCGGGTAGATCGTGAAGCCCTCTCCGCCAAGCATCCGGGACACATCGTCCGCGTAGAGCCCAGCCGCGTTCACGACCTGCCTGGCCATGATCGTCTCGTGATCGGTCTCGAGCGCGATCCCGTCCGCCTGCGCTGGCGGCCCTGGCAGCACTGACGAGCCTCGTGCCTGGCAGGAAGATCACCCCGGCGGCCTCGCCAAGGCGCAGCAGCGTCTTCACCAGCGCCTCGGCGTCGACGATACCGGTATTCGGGCGAGTACAGGGCCGCGACCGACGTGCACGTGCGGCTCGCGTGCGGCGACAAAAGCCTGGTCGACCATCTCCAGGCCCTCGACCCCGTTGGCGGCGCCGAGCCTCTGGAGTGCCAGCAGCTTCGCGATCTCCTGCTCATTTGCCGCCACGATGAGCTTTCCCGTCCGGCGATGCGGGACACCGTGAGCTTCACAGAACGCGTATAGGAGCCGTGCGCCTTCAACACAGAGCCTGGCCTTCAGCGAGCCGGTCGGGTAGTACATGCCGCCATGAATCACACCGCTGTTGTGGGTGCTCGTATCGAGCCCCGGGCGCGGATGGCGCTCGAGCAGGCACGTCGATCGTCCGCGACCGGCAATCGCACGGGCCGCGGCCAGCCCCGTCACGCCCGCGCCAATCACGGCGACGTCAATGGTTTCCATTCCGTTCAGCTGTACAATTCCCGCACGTTTTCCGGACGCTCCCGGAGCCTGAAGTCTGGAGCCCGAAGCCCACCACATGGCCAAACGCGCACTCATTACAGGAATCACCGGTCAGGACGGGTCGTACCTCGCCGAGCTGCTGCTCGACAAGGGCTACGAGGTCTTCGGGATGATCCGCCGCCTGAGCGCGCCCAACAACTGGCGCATCGAGCATCTGCTCGATCGCATCACGCTCAAGCCCGCCGACCTGCTCGATCAGCTGTCGTTGCTCCGTCTCATCGACGAGGTGCGGCCCCACGAGCTCTACAACCTGGCGGCCATGTCGTTTGTGCCGGCATCCTGGGACCAGCCGATGCTGACCGGCGAGTTCAACTCGCAGGGCGTAACCCGCATGCTCGACGCGGTACGTCGCGTCGATCCGGCCATCAAGTTCTACCAGGCCTCATCGAGCGAGATGTTCGGCAAGGTGCGCGAGGTGCCGCAGACCGAGCTGACGCCGTTCTATCCGCGAAGCCCGTACGGCGTGTCGAAGGCCTTCGCCCACTACATCACCGTGAACTACCGCGAGAGCTACGACCTCTTTGCCGTGTCCGGGATGCTGTTCAACCACGAATCGCCACGCCGTGGCCTGGAGTTCGTGACGCGCAAGGTCACCGACGGCGTGGCGCGCATCAAGCTCGGCCTCGCTTCCGATCTCCGGATCGGCAACCTCGACGCGCAGCGCGACTGGGGCTTCGCGGGCGACTACGTGCGCGCCATGTGGCTGATGCTGCAGCAGGACCGCGCAGACGACTACGTGATTTCCACCGGCGTCAGCCACTCGGTGAAGGAGCTCATCGAGATCGCATTCGGGCGCGTGGGGCTCGACTGGCAGAAGTACACGCGTCAGGATCCGGCCTTCCTTCGCCCGGCGGAAGTCGATCATCTGCTCGGCGACTCCACCAAGGCCCAGCGCGAGCTCGGCTGGAAGCCGGAGGTCGATTTCAGGCAGCTTGTCGAGATGATGGTGGACGCGGATCTCGAACGGCTGTCGGCGGCCTCGTCGGCTCGCCGCGTGCCCACTCGATAGCGGGAATTGCAGGATGGCAGAATTACAGAATTGCAGGAAGTAATCGGAAGAAGGTCAGTGAACCTCGTTAGATCCTTCCTGCAATCCTGCCATCCTGCAATTCTGCAATTCTTCTAATGGAACGAGCCACGAAGATCGTTGTGCTCGCCTGGACCGCGGCGGCACTGGCCGGCGAGGTCTATCTCGTGGGCATCAACCTGCCCGCGCTCGCCTCCCTCTCGACGATAGCCTTCGTTTCGACCGCGTTCCTCGCCTGGCTCGATCGCACGCACCGTGGCCCTGGTGCTCGCGTCCACATATGTTTTTCCGGCGATTGTCAGGCTCGTCTACGGGCGCTACCATCCGTTCTACGCCGTGCTCTGGATGGTCGCGCTCTTCGGCGCCCTGGCGCCTGGCCTCCTACGCACGTCGTGGCGCATTCCGCAGCGATGGCGCGGCCCGCTCGTCCTGTTTGCGCTGACGATCGTCGTCTCTGCGTCGCTGGTGGTCTGGCGCGAGATCGATTTCTATCCCGCGCTGCTCGGTCCGCTCGGAGCGTTCCGCGTGCCCAGCTCCGTCGGCGGCGGATCGCCCGCGTTTTCCACGATCTGGGTCCTGCGCACCGCTCTGGTGCTGGTCCTCGGCATCCTGTGGTTCGACTGGCTGTGTGCGAACTGTCGGCCGCCAGAGGGGGACAGCGGGTTCCGGCAGTTCGTGGCCACTCCGCTCGCCCTCAGCGCCGCTGCGATGGCCGGCGTCGCGGTCTACCAGCTGTTCGTTGACGTCACGTTTCTGAACGAAACCGTTTACGGCAACATCGGCCGCGCGTCAGGCACGCTTTTCGACTCCAACGTCTGCGGTGTCATTGCCGCGATGTGGATCGGCGGCGTCGCTCTCTGGGCGGATGGCCGGCCGCATGATCGCGTGTTGACGGTGGCCGGCATGGGCGTCGGTTGGCTCGCGGTGTGGGCCACCGGGTCCCGCACGGGGTTCGGGGCAGCCGTGATCGTCACGCTCGGCGCCCTCGCCGCCCTGTACCGGCGCTCCACCATGGTCCTGCCGCAGCAGGGCAACGCGGCCTCGGCACGCCTCCGCGCGTGGCGACCGGTGGCGGCGGCTGTTCTCGCGTCCGTCGCATTGCTGGGAGTGGTCGCCGTGCTGCCGGCAGACGTGACCGGCCCCCTCGGCCGGATCCGCGACACCCTGCCTGGCCCTTCCGCCGCCTCGTTGCGCGCATTTCTCGCCGAGATGTGGAACCGCAACGGGTACGGCGCCGTGGCGAACCGAATGATCGCTGAGGCGCCGTGGTTTGGTGTCGGCGTCGGGTCCTTTCACATCCTCGTCTCGGACTTCGCGCAGCTCGCCTGGCCGGGCTTCATCCTGCCGTCCGACAACGCGCAGAACTGGTATCGCCACCAGCTTGCGGAGTTCGGGCTCGTCGGCAGCCTCGGGTGGATGATCTGGGTGGTCTCGTTCGCGTGGTTCGTCGTGCGCCCCCGCGCGCTGGCCGCGCCACTGGTGTGGATCGCCCGCGGGATGGTGCTCGCCTTTGCCGCCGTGTCGTTGGTGGGTATGCCGGGGCAGGACATCGCGGCGGCTTTGACGTTCTGGACGGCGGCCTTCTGGCTTCTTCTTCTGGCCGAGCCGTCTATGGTGCGGCAAGCCAGTCCGGGCCAGGGGTCGCTCTCCCGACCAGCCCTTATCCTGGCTCTGCTCGTCGTCCTGACGTACGGCGCGGGCACAGCCTACCTTTCTGCGACCTGGCTTCGCGTGCCATTTCGCGCAGAGCGGCTGGGCTGGCCCTTCTCCTACGGCTTCTACTACGCCGAGCCGGACGGTGAAGGCGGCGACCAGCGCTGGGCGCGGCGCCGGGCGGTCGCGGTTGTCGAGTCACCCACGCGTTGGCTGGCCCTCCGGGTTTCGGTGAACCACCTCGACCTCGAGACCCGGCCCGTGCATGCGAGGGCTTGGGTGGGCCGGACGCTCGTCCTTGATGTCAGCCTGAACACGACGAACCCCGTGGTGGCCTATGTTGAAGTGCCCGAGGGACAGAAGCGCATCACCATCGAAACCGAAGTCGACCGGACGGTCTGGCCCCGTGACATGGGCTCGCCTGACCAGCGAGAGCTGGGATTGCTGGTCGGCTGGCGATTCCTCGATGTTCGCCCCCCGATGTAGTTCGCGGGTTCCGCCTCGCCACGGCTAAAGTGGCGGGAGAGCGGGGACGATAGACGGCGAAAGCCATGGCTGACTTCTGGAACGGCAAGCGTGTCCTGGTCACGGGTGGGGCAGGGTTCCTCGGCTCCTACGTCGTGGATCAGCTGGGGCGCCGCGGCTGCGCCTCGATCGTGGTTCCGCGCCGGGCCGACTACGACCTGGTGAACGGCGATGCCGTCCGGCGCTTGTACGCCGACGCCCAACCCCACATCGTGATTCACCTCGCGGCTGTCGTCGGGGGAATCGGCGCCAACCGCGCGCACCCTGGGCGTTTCTTCTACGACAACCTCATGATGAGCGTGCAGCTGCTGCACGAAGGGCATCGGGCTGGCATCGAGAAGTTCGTCGGCATCGGCACGGTCTGCGCCTACCCCAAGCACACACCGGTGCCGTTTCGCGAGAACGATCTCTGGAATGGGTATCCCGAGGAGACCAATGCTCCTTACGGCCTTGCCAAGAAAATGCTTCTCGTGCAGAGCCAGGCGTACCGTCAGGAGTACGGCACCAACGCCATCTTGCTCCTGCCGGTCAATCTCTATGGGCCGCGCGACTCGTTCGATCCCGAGTCCTCTCACGTGATCCCCGCGCTCATCAAGAAGTGCGTTGACGCACGATTGGCTGGTGCGCCTGCGATAGAGGTGTGGGGCGACGGATCGGCCACCCGCGAGTTCCTTCATGCCGCCGACGCGGCCGAAGGCATTCTGCTGGCGGCCGAGCGATATGACGGCGACGAACCGGTCAATCTCGGCAGCGCCTTCGAGATCAGCATCCGCGAACTCGTGGACATGATTGCCCGCCTCTCCGGCTTCGACGGCCGCATCGAATGGGACGCGAGCAAGCCGAACGGCCAGCCGCGCCGGAAGCTCGACACCAGCCGCGCCAAGGCCCTCTTCGGCTTCGAATCCCGCACGACATTCGAGACAGGCCTCCGCGAAACGATCGACTGGTATTTCGCGACCCGGTCGGCGAGCCGTCCCCTGGCAGCAGGCGCCCGCCGCTAGGCATCCACGTTCGCTGCGGCACGCGCGGGGCTAAAATGCCTCAGCGTCGTGGCCACAGCCGTCCTGATCGTCAACTATCGCGGATACGACGACCTCGAACGCTGCCTGTCATCCCTCGAGCCGTACCTGGGACTCGACGACGAGGTAGTCATCGTGGACTGGGAGAGCGACCGCAAGGCGCTGCGGCGTGCCGCGACGGCGGTGGCCGCGCGCGGAGCTCGTTCCTCGAACGGACAACCGCGGGTTCGCCGCCGGGGTGAACCTGGCGGCCTCTCGAAGCAAGGCGCCGTTCCTGCTCCTGCTCAACCCGGATTCCGTAGCAGAAGGTCCCGTCGTCCGCGTTCTCGAATCGTGGCTGATCGAGCACGGCGATGTCGGTGTGGCAGGCGCGCGGGTGCTCGACGCCGACGGCCGGTTGCAGCAGTCCGCGCGCAGATTTCCCGACCTCACGACATGGCTCGGGGGACGATCGACCTGGCTGACCGCACGTTTTCCAGGGAACTGGTTGAGCCGTCGCAATCTGCTTGCTGACGCCGCGGCCGATTCGAGCGAGCCGGTCGACGTGGACTGGGTGTCCGGCGCCTGCCTGATGACGCGACGGGACGTGTTCGAACGAATGAACGGCTTCGACGAGGGATTCTTCCTGTACCGGGAGGACGCCGACTATTGCAGTCGGACCGCCGCCGCGGGCTTGCGCCGCATGTACGTTCCGTCAGTGTCAGTACGGCACGCTGCGGCAGGTTCGTCGTCGCGTGACCCTGCACCGGCGATCCGGGCGTTCCACCGGAGCGCTTACCGGTTGTACTGGAAGCGCGCGTCCACGATCGGCCGCCTTGTGGGCCCCGTGGTTCGCGTTGCCTTGTGGCTGAGGGGCGAGCTCCAGGTTCGACGCGGGCGTCACCTTCGATCGGCCTAGCCTAGGTTCGGCGCCAGTAGACACCAGTCCAGTCCACGGTGCTCATGGGGTCTGCGATGTTGTTCGCGGCACGAAAATCCTCGACGGCCTGCTCTGCAGTTCGGCAGCGCACCGTAGTCGTCCACGATGACAAATCCTCCGATCGAGACCTTGGGATAGAGCGCTGAGAGGGCCAGATGGGTGGACTCGTACATGTCGCCATCGAGTCGTAAGCACGGCGATTTGCTGAACGGGTGCGTCGGGGAGGGTGTCACGAAACCATCCCGGCAGGAAACGCACACGACTGTCGAGCAGGTCAAATTGCTCGAAATTGCGCCGCACCGTTTCGAGCGACACGCCCAGATAGGAAGTCAGCTGAGAGTGGATGTCGTCGGCGTCCTGTGGGTACTCTTCGGGTGAAGGAGGAGGGAGCCCTTGGGACGAATCCGCGAGCCAGACACACCCTTGAGCGGCCTGATGCGCCGCTAGCACCGCCCGCGTCAGGATGCCGCAGCCGCCCCTCCAGACACCTGTCTCGACCAGATCGCCGGGAACCTGGTCGAGCAGCGCCGTCTCAATGCAACTCTGCAGATGGTCCAGGCGGCGCATGCCCGCCATTGTGACCGCTTCGGTCGGCCAGTCCTGCCCGATCTCGCGACGCTTCGGATCGAACGGATCGATGCGCGTCAGGTTCCAGTCCCACGTGGCGTCGGGAAACAGGGTGCGCGTGAGACACCGTTTCAGGAGCTGCACGTAGAGAGTTGATGCCCCGTCCTTCATGTGCCTTAGAATACTCGCGGAGTGCGAGGTTGAACCCCCTGACCCACGACACGACCGATGTCCGCGGTTCGTTACAGTCGTGGTCACGCGTACTTTCGTGTCCCCTGCTCTTCGACGAGCCCGACCGGATCGTCGATCCCATGTCGTGGGTCGAGCACATCCCGTTCGCATTCTGGCTCGTGGACGCGCTCAAGCCTCGCGTGCTCGTCGAGCTCGGGACGCACAGCGGCAACAGCTATGCGGCGTTCGCCCAGGCGGTGCAGCGGCTCGGGTTGACGACGGCATGCTACGCGGTTGATACGTGGAAGGGCGATCCGCAGGCCGGCTTCTACGGCGACGAGGTCTTCGCCGAATGGTCGGCCTATCACGATCGCCGGTTCGCCGCCTTTTCAAGGCTGGTACGCTCCACGTTTGCCGAGGCGCTGGTTCACTTCGAGGACAGCAGCATCGATCTCCTTCACATCGACGGTTACCACAGCCTGGAAGCCGTGCGCGGCGACTTCTCGCAGTGGCTGCCGAAAATGAGCCGGCAAGGCGTCGTGCTCCTCCATGACGTAAACGTTCGCGAGCGCGATTTCGGCGCCTGGCGGTTCTGGGAAGAGGTCCGGACGCAGTACCCGTCGTTCACGTTTCTCCACGGCCATGGGCTGGGCGTCCTGGCGGTTGGCCCTGATGCGCCGGAACCCGTCGCGTGGCTCGCGTCGCACCAGCCAGGCGATGCGGAAACGGGACGGATCCGGTCTTTCTTCGCACGCCTCGGCGGCGGCTTGCTGGCCCGCCACCAGGCTGGTGTACGCGAGCGTCAGCTCGACGAGCGCGAGCGTCAGCTCGACGAGGAGGTGAAGGCTGGCAGGCGCCAGCTCTCCGATGCCCGAGAGACGTTGAGGCGTCAAGAGGAGGCGCACGCGCGAGACATGACCCGCGTGCGGTCGGAATTGTCCTCTCGTCTGCGCGAGCTCGAGGCCGAAGCATCCAAGTCGCAGCGTATGGCTACGGAACAACAGCTCGTCGTCGACGCCCTTCGGGAGAGCGTTCAAGGCGCCGAGGCGGAGGTGAGCTCGCTCCGGTTTGCGCTGGCCTCAGCCAGGCTGGATCAGGATGAGCCCACCCCGCCAGGTGCGGAGGATGTCCGCGTTTCGCAACCGGCCGATTCCGCATGGCCCGCCAGGCTGCGCGGCTGGTTCCGGCACGCCCTCTCCGTCGTTCCGCGCCGGGCAGAACTGCGCGCGCTGGTGCATCCGCCGATGGGCCGGCGCATCCGTCTGGGTCAGGTCGCACGGCTCTTGAAGCGACCGAGCCTGCTCACCCGCATTCGCGACGTGAACACCGTCGTTCAGCCGGGCTGGGACTTTTCGCTCAATCCCGATCTTGTCGTGAAGCGCGTGAACCCTCTTGCGCACTTTCTGTTGGCGGGGGACCGCGAGCGACGGCAACCACATCCGTTGTTCGATCCGGTTTACTACTTGAGTCAAGCACGGGTCCCGGACGGTATTAGCCCGTTCGAGCACTTCCTGACCATCGGCTGGCGCGAGGGTTTCAACCCGCACCGGCTGTTCGACACACGCCACTACCTGCGCTGCGCACCCGATGTGGTCCGGCAGGACGTGAATCCACTTGTGCACTATCTCCGATCCGGGGCCTCAGAGCGCCGGCATACCCACGTCCTGTTCGACCCCTGGTTCTACGCTGAGAGCAACCCGGATGTGGTCGCCCAAGGCCTCGATCCGCTGACTCACTACCTGACCGAAGGGTTTCGCGAGGGCCGGAACCCCCACCCGCTTTTCGACTCCGCCTACTACACGGCTGAGAATCCAGACGTCGCCGGTTCGGGACTGAATCCGCTCGCGCATTTCGCGATCTACGGCTGGAGCGAACGGCGGAGTCCTTCCGCGGGGTTCGACGCAGCGGGCTACCTGGCCGACCACCCGGAGTTGTTCGCCCAGGGCATCAACCCGCTGGTGCACTTCCTGGAGCACCGACATGCGCCAGGGGGCACGGATGACGCTTCGATCACCAAGCGCGTGCCGTTGACCGTCCGCGCTCTGCAGCCCGTGCGCCGGGAGCGCCCCGTGGTGGTCTGCGTGTCCCACGTGATGCCTTGGCCGCCTCGTGCCGGGAACGAGTACCGCATCCAGCGGATGCTCGACCACCTGCGGGGCAAGGGCTACACGATCGTCCCGGTGATCGCTCCTCTGCCCGGGAGTGGCGGTTGCCGAGGGGGCGGTAAGAGAGTTGGCCGCTCGATACGGCAATGCAGTGCTCTGCGACCGGGACGGACATCTCGACTACCTCCTGAACGACGTGCCCGATGTCCTTGCCGCCGATGGACGGCGATCTACCCGCGCGATACTCGACGATTCTCCGGGAGGCGCCGCGGAGCGAACACGAACGGGGACTGCTGAAGACCGACAGGGTGTTCTGCCACGATCCGCTAATCTGGACCGTGCTGCGGCTTCACCGCGCGCTCGGCAGGAGCGTCCTGCTGGCGGAGTACATCTGGATGTCGCGCCTCCTTCCCCTGCTGCACGGCGACGTCCTGAAGATCATCGATACCATCGACGTGTTCTCGAACAAACGCGAGAAAGTTGTTCAGCACGGCGTCGTGGATTGGGTCATCGAGCGGGAAGACGAGGCCGCCCGGCTCCAGAAAGCCGATCTCATCCTGGCCATCCAGGAAGAGGAGGCGCAGCTGTTGAAGAGGATGGTCCCACAGCACCAGGTGTTGACGACCGGCGTCGACTTCAACGTGGTGGTTGCGGGAGACGCGCCCGATACGCCGACGATCCTGTTTGTCGGGTCGGACAACCTGATGAACCAGAAGGGTCTGCACGACTTTCTGCAGTTCGCGTGGCCGCGCATCAGGGAGCAGGTGCCCGATGCACAGCTGCTGGTCGCCGGAGCGGTGGGCCTCACGCTGGCGGTGTCTCCGGACGGTGTGAGCTGCCTGGGCCTGGTCGACGATGTCGATCCGCTCTACGCCAGATGCCGGCTGGTCATCAATCCGGCCGTGGCGGGCACGGGCGTCAAGATCAAGACCATCGAGGCGCTCAGCCGCCTCCGCCGGGTCGTGACCTGGCCCTCGGGCGTCGAGGGCCTGCCGAGGGAAGTGGCCGGGCTGTGCGTGACGGCGCGCGACTGGTACGAGTTCTCGAAGCATGTCATCCGGCTGCTGCGGACCGGCGCGGAGATTTCGCCAGCGGATCGGGCGGCCGTCGAACACTTCAGTGCGCCAGACCGTGTATATCAGTCGTTGACCGAGGCGATCGAACAGTACTGGGCACGCCCATGATCGACGTCTTCCTTGACGGCGGCGGCGAGTCGGGCGCGACTCCGCCGCCAGGATGGTGGTCCGACTGCCTTGAACCGGGCATGCCGATCGGGCGGGTAACCCTTGGTGGTTCCGAGTTCGACAAGGCCGCCGCAGCCGCTCTCGAAGGCAGGCGGTGGGACATCGATCACGGGAAAAGCTCGATTGCGGCGTGCAACCGGGCGATCACCCACGCGGCGCTGGCGCGGAGACCGCTGCTCGTGGTGCTTCAGTCTCTGCGCGTGACCAGTGCCGTGCTCGAGGAGTTGCGCAAGTGCCTCGCCCTCGATCCAATGTTCGGATTCGCCGTCCCGCGCATCGGATCAAGCGACGGCAAGTCGGTCATCGTCCGGCCTGCCGGTGGGGTCTTGGAGTCTGAGTGGGCGCCCCGCGCGATTCTCTCGGAGCGCCCTGAACACGAGATCCTGGTCGAGCAGCGCTCGGCCTGTGTGTTGATCGCGGAAGGTCTGGTGTCCGACCTGGGATGCCTGGACGAAGCTTTCGAGCGTCTGGACGCGGCGGTCGTGCTGTACATGGCAATGGCCCGGCGGCGGGGCTTTCGCATCGTGCTCGCGAATCGCGCGGTCGCGGAGTCCACGGGCGACCACGCGGGCGTTGCGGGATTGGCCGGGCCAGCCGACTCCGACCGCGAACGTCTCGCACGCATCCTGCCGGACCGCGAGCGGATTTGGCTTCAGTCGAGAGACTTCGGCGCCGAGCGTTTCGAGCGCATTCTCGGCGCGGCCCTTCGGAGATCGGAGGCACCAGAACGATTCTCGGTGCTGCTCGATCTCCGCAACCTGGCCGAAATCCACAACGGCACCAGTCAGGCGGCGCTCGGTGCAGCCCGTGCTCTCCATCGGTTGTGCCGCGGGCCAGAGGTCCAGGTGCTGGCCTCGCCAGCGGCCCGCGCCTTCCACCGGCTCGATGCGGTGCTCCCAGGCTGGCCTATTCACGCCTCGCCCGTCAGCGGCGAGTTCACGTGCGCTCTACGGTTGTCACAGCCCTGGCAGATCAGCGAGATGATCGATCTGCATCATCACGCGCTCTTCAGCGTATTCCTGATGCTGGATACGATCGCGTGGGACATCCAATACCTGGGCCCGCCGCATCTGGACGGGACGTGGCAGTTCCTCGCCGACCATGCTGACGGGTTCCTCTTCATCTCCGAGTTCACCCGCCAGCGCTTCCTCGCGCGGTTCGAGAACGCGAAGGATACGCCGAGTTCCGTGTGCCACCTGTCGATGGATGCCGGCGACTATGTGGTGGGGAGCCTGGGCGGGCCGAATCGGCCGAGTACCTGCTGGTGGTCGGCAATGAACTCGATCACAAGGACCTCGCGCAGAGCGTAGACGTGCTGGCCACCGCTTTTCCCTTTCAGCCGCTCCAGGTGCTCGGCTCGAGCGTTTCGTCGACACCCGTGGTCACGCGCCATCGCAGCGGCAGCCTGAGTGACAACGAGGTGCACCGGCTCTACATGGGTGCGCGGGCGGTGATTTATCCATCGTTCTACGAGGGATTCGGCTTCCCGATCGTATCAGGCCTCGGTCACGGCCTCACGGTCGTTGCCAGAGACTCGGATTCTGCTGGACGAGGTCGTCGCTCGCTGCGAGCCCAAGGGGCGGCTCCTCACCTATCGGAGGCGTGACGAGCTGGTGGACATCGTCGGGGCGCTTCTCCACGGGGATTCCCTGGCCGAGCGCCAGGTGGGCCGCAGCTTCGCGGCCGATCATCGGAAGAACTGGGATGAGGTAGGCCGCGACATTCTGCGCTTCGTGGAGCAGGTCGTCGCGCAACCGTCCGGCGGCCGCTGGCGTCGGCGGGAGCGCGTGGTGCAGCAGTTGCTCGCCTCCAGAGGCTAAACCACGGACAGGGCGTCCCGGTCCCTACCCGCCAACTGGTCGCGCCACGGAGTGCCCCAGGGCATCGCAGCCGCGTCTCGATGGCGAAGCATCGCCGATAGCCACGTCACATCAACCAGCCGGCACTCGCGTGCCTCCAGGCGCGCCGAGAGCACCTGCTCGTTGACGATGCAGAGTGCCTTCCGATGGAAGGCAGGAAGTGTCGCCCTGCTCAGGCCGAAGCTCGAGTGCCACTCGACACCCTGGCCGATATCTCTCCCGGTCAGCCACTCGGTGATGTAGCGGCGGTATGTCGAGTCGAGGGGTGCCTGCGGCAGGAAGGGTTCCTCGGGACGGCCGGAGAAGAGCTGTGACGGGTCGCTCAGCGAGACGAATCCGCGCAGGGACATCGCCTCGGCAGGCGGCAGGAAGAAGAAGCAGGTCCTCACCCAGTGCTGCATTCGGAAGCCGAGTGCCTCGACGGGCTGGTTGTAGCAATCGATGTGGCCACAGCAGACGCGCCGGCCGAGGAGGGCGCCGAGCACGGCAGGCGTAAAGCGCTCGAGGTACGCCACGTACAGCGTGTCGAAGGCACTGGTCGCGAAGTGGATGAGGTCGTACCGACCAGACGGCATCGCCAACATGCGCGAGCGCCTGCGTGAAACCGGAAAACTCGAATACCGAGTTGTCGCCGCCGATGACCGTGCGTTCACCCGAATGCTCGGCGATGCCCGGCGGCAGGCTGTTGTCCACGACCACCACTGTTCGCGCAACGTCTGGCAGCTGGACTTTGAAAATGCGATCGATTGCGGCCTCGGCCTTGGGGTACTGCTCGCTGCCGGACCCGAACGAGAACGGTCAACACGCGCATGCGTCGACGACTCCTGCCGGTCAAGCCTAGCATCGAGCCCGATGGTATAGTGTGAATTCGCATGGGGCCCTCTCAGTCCATTCTCGATCGCCTCGTTCCCCCCCAGGAAATGCTTCACGACGGGACGTCGTCGCCGGAAGAGTTCATCAAGTTCGGCGAGGGATTCCTCGGCCACGTTCTGCGGTCCCGTGCCTACTTCGCCGCCGACGGGGCCATGCTCGACATCGGTTGCGGCAACGGTTCGCTCTCCCGCGCGCTCACCTCCTACCTTTCGCCGGCCGGACGCTACGCGGGCGTCGATGTGAATGCCAACACCGTGGCGTGGCTCCAGGAGCGGTATGCACCGTTCCCGAATTTCTCGTTTGCGCACGCCAACGTCTACAACAAGCTCTACAACCCCTCAGGGACGGTTGCCGGCGGGGACTATCAGTTCCCGTTTTCCGACCAGAGCTTTGATCTGGTCCTGCTCAAGTCGGTCTTCACGCACATGGTGCCTGCAGACGTTCGGAAGTATCTGGCGGAGATCGCTCGTGTCCTCAGGCCTGGCGGCCGAAGTGTGATCACGTACTTCCTGTTGAACGACGAATCGCGCCGCTTCATCGCCGCAGGCAGGAGCGCGTGGACGCTCGAGTTCCCGCTCGATTCGGACCCGCTCTGCCGAATCGCCGATCCGCAGATGCCCGAGAGCGTCGTGGCCCACGACGAGGCAAGGATCCGCGCCTACAACACAGACGCGGGCTTCAGCCTGTGGGAAGTGGCGTACGGGAACTGGTGCGGCCGCAAGAGCGCCGGCGGTTTCCAGGATGTGATGATCGCTCTCAAGGAGTGACCGTCAGCATGAACGGTCGTTCCCCCTCCATTACCGATCGCATCCTCGAGTACGAACAGTCGATCCCGCAGCACAGGGCGGGCACTGTGGAGGTACCCGTGCTCCAGGCGCTGGAGCGGCTGGTTCAGGCTCCACTCGACTTTACCGTTGAAACCGGGTGTGGAAAGTCCACAATCCTGCTCTCGAACCTGAGCCGCGCACACGTCGTATTTGCCGTTGACGATTCGTCCGAGGAACGCAGCAGCATCGCGTACTTCAAGGGCTGTCCTGTTTTTCGCGCGGATCGCACGCGCCTTGTGTACTCGGCCCGACACAGGCCACCCTGCCGCCGTTCGAGTTCCCGTCGCCTATCGACCTGGCGTTTCTCGATGGACCTCACGGCTATCCGTTTCCTGAGCTCGAGTACGCATTCATCTACCCGCACCTGAGGCTCGGCTCGATCCTGGTGATCGACGACATCCACATTCCGACGATCCATCGCCTCTTCGAGTTCCTGCGCGAGGACGACATGTTCGCGCTGGCAGACGTCGTGCAGACCACGGCGTTCTTCCGTCGAACCGAGGCGCCGGCTCTTGACCGGTTCGGGGACGGCTGGTGGCTCCAGAAGTTCAACACGAAACGGTTTCCGGTGGCGGTCAGCATGGCGCCACCTGAAACGATCGAGGACGGCCGGCTGCTGCGTGAGGAGATCACCCGGCTGCAGGCGGAGCGTGCGGAGTTGAGCCAGTCGCTGGCGTGGTGGCAGCACGCGGCTGATGAGCGCCGGCTGCGCCGCCGCCTCGCCAGGCTCCTCGGCCGCTGAGGCGCGCTAACATAGCGTCTCGAGCCGTCTCCCTTTGCACCGCCTCGGATCGACCATCGCTTCCCTGACCCGCATCGTTCGCCGCGCGAAGTACCGCCGCGCTGACCTCTGGCGGATGTCCGCCGAAATGGTCGACGGCTCCTCGGCGTCGCGCGTCGCGCGCATACGGTGGCTGTCGCCAGATGCCGCAAACCCCTCGTCAGTGCTCGAGTGTCCGACGAACTTCGAGATCAGCTACGCGGTGACGCTTCCGGCAGGCGCGGTTGTCGTTGGTGAATGTGGCCTGACGACGTCTGGCGAGGCCGGCAGCGGAGTGCCCGTCACGTTCGAGATCGAGCTGCAGCTAGGCGCAGATCGGCATTCGGTCGAATGCACGCTCGAGTTGAGCCGTCCGCCCGAATCGCAGTTTTGGCGGCGTCTCTCTGTCCGCGCCACCGGAACCGGCGCTGCACGTGTTACGTTTCGGACCCGCTCCGCGGCGGCTGGTGATGATTCCCGCCGTGCGTTGTGGCGCCAGCCGTCGATCGAAACACCCCGGCCGCCGGCCGAATTGATGGAGGCTCTGCGCGGGTCCCTCGCGCAAGGCGGAGTCGCCGGGCTCTGGCGGATGGTGCGGCCCCTTTCGGGCGACGCCTTGTACCAGCAGTGGATACGATACGAGACGCCCAACAGAGCCGCGCTCGCGGAACAACGGCGCTTGTCGTCGTCGGCCCGGCGACTCTTCAGCCTGATTACGATCGCCGAAACGGGCGATCACGCCGACGGGCGCGGCACGGTGAAGAGCGTCATCGGACAGACGTATCCGCAGTGGGAGTGGATCATCGTTGTTGCTCCCGGGCGTGCGGCCCCAGGGCATCCGCCGGACCCGCGGATTCGCGTGATCAACCTGCCTTCAGAGATGTCGCGAGCGGCTGCGTGGACTGCCGGGCTCGGCGCCGCGACGGGTGAGTTCGCCGCCCTGCTCGATCTGCCGGATGAACTGGCCGCATCGGCGCTGTATGAGATGGGACAGGGCCTCGACGACCCTGCTGTACGCGATGTGCTGTACTGCGACGAGGATCGCTTCGATCCCAAGACGGCCGTGCGGCTTCAGCTCCAGCTCAAGCCCGACTGGTCTCCGGAGCGATTGCTGGCATCGAACTATGTCGGCCGCCTGTCGCTGATCCGCCGAGCGATGGTTCAGGATGTGGGAGGGTTCAGAGAGGCGGCTGGAGCGGAGGAGTGGGACCTGTTGCTGCGCCTTTCGGCGGCCGGCGCCCGGGTGAAGCGGGTTCCCCGATGCCTCTACCATCGTGCCAGTCGAAGCGAGCACGAACGATCGCCGGAGCCGAGCGAAGTGCCTCTCCGCGATCACTTCGGGCGTCGCGGACTGGCCGCCGAGGTGACGCATGCCAGCGGCCACGCGCGGGCGCGCTGGCAGGTCAGCGGCAATCCCAAAGTATCGATCGTGATCCCCAACCGTGATGCGGCGGCGGTGTTCAGCACGTGTGCTCATGGACTGCTCGAGAAGACGGGCTACTCGAACCTCGAGCTGGTCGTTGTCGACAATGGCAGTACCGATCCGGCGGTGATCGACCTGTATCGATCGCTCGCGGCCGGTGGGAAGACGAGGGTGGTCCCGTTCGACCAGCCTTTCAATTTTTCAGCGGCCTGCAATCGAGGTGCAGAAGCGTCTCTCGGTGAGTTGCTGCTCTTCTTGAACAACGACATCGAGGTGATCGAGCCTGAGTGGCTGGAGGAGCTCGTGCGATGGGCGCAGCTGCCTGAGGTCGGCGTCGTGGGCGCTAAACTGCTGTTTCCGGATCGGACGGTGCAGCATGCCGGTGTCGTCTTCGGGCTGGGCCTCGTCGGCCATCTCTTTGCGCATGGGCCCGAGGGCGCGCCGACGCTATTCGGATCGACCGAAAGCTACAGAAACTACCTGGCGGTTACCGGCGCATGCCAGATGATGCGGAGGGACGTGTTCCGACAGCTCGGCGGGTTCGACGAACGGTTTCGGCTGGTCTTCAGCGACGTGGTGTTCTGCATGAAGGCGTGGCGGGCCGGGTATCGTGTGGTCTATACACCGTACGCACGATTGATCCATCACGAATCCCATACCCGCAAGCGGGACGACTCGCCGGAGGACATGGAGCTGCTCGCGCGATACCTGCGTGAAAACGCTTTCGAGGAGGATCCCTACTTCCATCCCGCACTCAACCCGAGGTCCGCGGTGCCAGCCCTGCGTCCGCCGCTCGATCCAACGGGCCGGGAGGTCGTGCGCGACTACGTTCAACGGGTGCTGGCCGGAGCGGAGAGACGGGCCGCCCTCGGCTCGGGCCGCGTGGAGGCGCGGTAGAGATCCTTGGCTCCTGCTCCCGCAGTTTCAATCGTCATTCCCGTGCTCGACAGGCTCGAGTTCACGAAGCAGTGTCTTGAACGCATTCAGCGCCACACCGGCGACGTACCCTACGAAGTCATCATCGTGGACAACGGCTCGTCGGACGGCACCCGGTCGTGGTGCGAGGAAGCCGGCGGAATCTGGCCCTGGCTCCGCTATCACCGGAACCCGTCGAACCTCGGTTTCGCGCGGGGCAACAACATTGGTGCTGGCCTGGCGCGCGGCACGCACCTGCTGTTTCTGAACAACGACACTCTTCCCCAGCCCGGCTGGCTGTCGGAGATGCTCCGGCTCGCTGCCTCAGATCCGTCGATCGGCATTGTCGGCATCAAGCAGCTCTTCCCGTACACCAACCTCGTGTATCACACCGGCATCGTGTTTGTTCAGGGTGGGATGCCTCAGCATCTCTATCCGCACCTGGACGCCTCGTTACCCGCCGTCAACCACGAACGCGAGTACCAGGCCGTCACCGGAGCCTGCCTGTTGATCGACCGGCAACTGTTCGTCGATTGCGGCGGGTTCGATGAGTCGTACGTGAACGGCTACGAAGACATCGAGCTGTGCCTTCGTGTCCGCGACCGCGGCCGGAAAGTGGTCTGCTGCACCAAGGGCTTCATCTACCACTACGGACAGATCTCGGAAGGACGGACGGCCGTCGACGACCAGAACGCGGCGCTCTTCCTGAGTCGATGGCAGGGCCGGGTGTCGATCGACCGGGACCAGTTCCTTCTTAGAGACCGGATGGCGTCGCCGAAGCCGCCCGCCGCGACCACGGTGCGTTCGCTTGCGGAGGACTGCACCTACCTGGCCGACGATCTCGGCGAGGCCAGCGCCCTGACATGGGTGAACGTCGAGCTTGCGACGGCGCTGCTCGATCTCGGTGCACCCGTGTTCGTCCGGGCCGATCGAATTTCGCCGACGGTCGATGCTGCTGTCCGCCGGCGCCTGCAGGAAATTGCTCTTGCGAGTCCACCCGTCGGAGGCACTCAGGTCAAGTGGTCGCACTACCGGCCGCAGCACCTCAACCTCGAGCTCTCCGGCCACCTGGATCTCGAGTTTTTTGTCATCAACTATCTGTTTGGCGAGACGACCCGGGACCCCTGGGACCTGCTGGCTGCAGAACGTCCGTCGCAACGGACGCCACACGCTCGCGCTCAGCCCGTTCTGCGAGTCCGTGTTGCAACAGATCGGGGTTCGGCCGGACATGCGCGCTGTCGTGCAGCCGGGATACTCGCGAGAGGTTCGCGACGTCGAGGCGCCCCCGCGTCGGGATGGGACATTCCGGTTCCTCACGGTCACCAACTCCCACGATCTCGAGCGCTACAACACGACAGCCGTCATCGAGGGGTACTCGGCGGCCTTCGGTGCAGGCGAGGACGTCGCGCTCATCATCAAAGACTACGGTGCGTCATCGGGGGACACCACCCTCCGGCGGGCACTTGCCGGCCGGACGGGGGCGCGGATCGAGTACATCTCCGAGTTCACCGACAAGCGGAAGCTGATCCAGTTGTACAAATCCTGCGACGCGTTCGTATCGGGCCATCGCGGCGAAGGATTCGGCATGAAGATTCTCGATGCGGTGGCGTGCGGCTTGCCGGTGGTGACGCCGTTGTTCGGCGGTCCGACCGCCTACTGCAGCGAGGACACCTGCTTTCCGGTCGGGTTTTCACTCATCCCGATGGGCGACTGTCTGGACACGCGGGAACTCGCCATCACGAACCGCCCGCTTTGGGCTGAAGTGGATCGCCGCAGCCTTGGCGAGCAATTGAGGCGCGTTCATGGCGATCGCAAGAGCGCCCTGGCGACTGCGGCCAGAGCGAGGGACGGGGTGCTCGGCGCCTTCTCCTGGGAACACACCGCTCGGCAGCTGATCAAAACAGCGCAGGAGCGCCGGGAGGGCAGGCACGGGTCCGGCCGCAGCCGGGCCCAGGCCGCCGCCAGCGGTGGAACTTACCCGTCGCCCTATTGGCTTGGGCTGCGTATCAGCGTGATCATTCCGACCCGCGACAGAAAAGCCAAGCTGCTGACGTGTCTCGACGCCCTCTCGCAGCAATCGATCCTGCCGACGGAGTTCGAGGTCCTGGTCGTCGACGACGGCTCGACCGACGGGACGGCGGACGTCGTGCACGAGCGGGAATACCCATTCGCTCTCCGATACTTCCGGCAGGAGGGACGCGGTCCTGGCGCTGCGCGGAACCTCGGCATCGAGCATGCGGCCGGAGAGCTGGTCCTTTTTATCGGGGACGACATCTACGCCGATTCGCACCTCCTCGAAGAGCACCTGATGGCCCATGCCACCCACCCGGATCCCGGCACGGCGATCCTGGGCCACATCGACTGGCCTTCGGGAGCGACGCCCAATGCCGTCATGGACTACGTGTGCGGCGACGCCATGTTGCAGTTTGCGTACTCGTACATCCGGAGCGCACCACGCCTGGATCACCGGTTCTTCTACACCAGCAACATCTCGCTCCGACGACGGTTCCTGATGGATGCCGCCGACGCAGGCGTGCGCTTCGACCCGGCGTTCCATCGAGCCGCGTTCGAAGACTCGGAGTTTGCTTTCCGGCTGATGCCCCGTGGGCTCCACATCCGGTACGCGCCCAACGCCCGCGTCTCTCACGACCACTGGATGGACCTGGAGACCTTCTCTGCGCGCGAACGCGGGGCCGGCCAGATGGCCGTGGTCTTTTACGGGAAGCATCCCGGACAGGAGGACCAGCTCCAGATAGCCTGGATGGCCGATCTCGTGGAGCCGGCCCGGCAGCTGCGCGCGCAACCGGACCTGCTGCGCCAGTTGGAGGCTTTCGACCAGGAGACCGACCGGCTGCTCAGGGCGCTATCCGCGTCCCTCGAACAGCTGGTGGACCTGAACCGATCGTTGCCTGGCGGCGGGATCCCGGAGCGCGTCCGTCCGGCCCTGCACCACGTCCTCAAGACCGTGTTCGATGTGGAGCGGGCCCGTGGAAAGCTCGAGGAGTGGTTCAGTACCCGTGGACGATCGGGCCAGCCTGCACGCCGCCCAGACCCTTGCGAGCGTGACCCGGAAGATCGAGTTTCTGGGCGCGCAGGCTGAGGGGCTGCGGGCCGCGGGCGGAACGGGGCAGGCAGACGTCCGGGCTGCCGCAAGGATCGCCGCCGGTCTTGGGACTCTGTTGCCGAGGACGAACGGAACTGGCGCGGGACACTCGTGGCGCAGGGCTCTGGCGAATCCCGCAATCGTTGCACGGCTGGTGTCGCTCGATCGCGCCATCGACGCGAGGCTGCAGACACCCGGGCGGCAGGCGTGGCTCGAGCGCTACCGCAGGATTCGACGACGTGCGCGAGGCTGGTTTCCGTGAGGGACGAGCCTGCCCGCAGAGAGAGCCTCGCGGTTGCATTCGTCTGCGTTCTCGGAGGCGCGGTCTGGGCGTTCGTTCGAGGACAGGACCTCAATTACGATCAGTTGAACTACCACACCTATACGAGCTACGCGTGGCTGACAGGGCGCACACTGACGGATCTGGCCGCCGCGCAGATCCAGACATGGCTCAACCCCGTCCTATATGTGCCCGGCTTTCTGCTGATCCGCTACACGCCACCTGTAGTTGCCGGGATGACGATGGGTGCGCTGACGGCGTTGAACGGCGTGCTGTTGTGGATCCTGGCGCGGCGGCTCACGACCGGCTATGCGAAGGCCACCAGCCGCTGGTGTTCGGCATTCGCCGCGCTCGTCGGTGTCTCTGGCTCGATGTTCCTTTCCTTCCTCGGCACGACATTCGGCGAGTGTCTCCCCCCGGTGCTCGTCGCGGTGATTCTCGTGGTTTCGGATGCCGAAGACTGGCCGCGCGGTAAAGGCTCGAAGTTGATCGGCGCAGGCTGTTGCCTGGGTCTGGCGTGCGGGGTGAAGTTGACCAACCTGGTCTACGCGCTTGGGATGACGGTGACCCTCATGGTCCTCTGGCCGTTCCTGCGATTCCGGGCTCTGCACCTGCTTGGCTACGCGGCAGGAGGTGTCGCGGGCTTCGCCGTGAGCGGGGGCTACTGGGCCGCGAAGCTGTGGACGGCGCTGGACAATCCCGTGTTCCCCTTCTTCAACGGCATCTTCAAGTCGGTCATGTACGAGCCGGTCAACTTCCAGGACCCGGCGTACCTGCCAAGCTCCCTCGCCCGGGCCGCCGTTGTGTATCCCTTCGAGTGGCTGCTGGGGTTCTATCGGCCGTCGAATCCGTTGTTTTTCCGGGAGCCGCGGTTTGCGCTGATTGCCGTGCTTCTCCCGGTGGCCCTGGCCGCGGCGCTTGCACGCGCGTGGCCTCGGCCATCCGCGGATTCAGAACGAGAAGAGGCGACCTCGGCCCGCAATTTCTGGATTCTGTGCCTCTTTTTTCTGTTTTCGTACGGATTCTGGCTCACCCGGTTCGGCGTGCAGCGCTACCTGCTGGTGCTCGAGGTCCTCTCAGGCGTCCTGCTGCTGGTCGTGCTCGGGCGGATGCTGCGCTCCGGCCGGGAGGTCGGGATCGTCATGGCGGGTCTTGCTGTGGCGGTGGTCTTGTGGACTCGTCCGACCGATTGGGGCCACGGTTCGTACGAGGCAAGCTGGTATGGTATCGCCCACGCCGAGGACCTGGCGGCGCGAACCCTGTACGTCATGGTCGGTGGTGAACCGATGGCCTACGTGATCCCATACCTTCCGGAGAGCGCGCGTTTCGTCCGCATCGGTGGAACGATCCCGTTCCACCCCGCGCAACCGATGGGACAAGGGGTCGCGCGGATCGTCTATCAACACAACGGTCCCATCCGCAGCTTGACGGTCGGGACCGCCGATCATCAGCGTGCCCGGCTGGCCGAGTACGGCCTCCAGCTCGACGCAGCGTCCTGCCGAAGCTTCCGATCGCGCCTCGACACGTTCTGGACCTGCGCGCTCGCAAAGATCGGCGCCTCAGATCGGCGCTGAGCCTCGTCCGGGCCAGTCTTTCAAGGGCGCGGACTTACGCATCTGCGGGATGTGACCAACCCTGCGACATGCGACCGCGACCACCAATCCCCGTAAGTAAATGCGGAACATGTAGATACAGATACCGACGAGCCGGGATCGCTTCCTGCATGTCCAGGGTCATGAGCGGATCTCGGTTCAGAGTCGTGGTGTGCGCGGCCCTTGCGCTCGCGGGGCTTCAGCTTGGTCCATTGGCCGCCGGAGCCGCTGCCGCGACGGTGCCGTCGGCCCAGCACCCAACGATTCAGGCGGCGATCAATGACTGGGCAGGCGTGCCCAATGGGTCGACCATCGACGTGCAGCCTGGCGTCTACTTAGAGGCACTCTACATTGGTGAGGGCCGATCGCTCACTATTCGAGGAGTCGCCGGACCGGGCAGCACGATTGTCGACGCCGCAGGCAAGGGTGCGACGGCCATCTACGTGGTTCGCGCCGGAACGCTGGTCGTCCGCGGCATCACATTCCGACATGGTGCACCGCCGGTGTCCTCAGGCGGCGGCTTCGTGGTGATTGAATCGTCGCCGTCCTTTGTGGACTGCGTTTTTGAGGGCAATGTGGCGGTGAATGGCGGCGGCGGGACGTTGATTACGTCCAATGCCACCTTCACCAACTGCGTCTTCCGTAACAACTCCGCGGCCCACTTCGGCGGGGGCGTCTACATCGTGGCGGGATCGCGGCCAGTCTTCACGGTCTGCGACTTCTTCGGTAACGTCTCGGGTACCGGCGGTCCGGGCGTCGGGACCAACGGAGCGGGTGGCGGGGTGCACTCGAACGACTCGTCGCCGACGTTCCGTTTTTCGCGCATCAATGGCAACTCCTCGAAGTTCGCCGCTGGCGGCCTCTTTCACATGGGCGTTTTTGGATCGGGGTACGGACCGGCGACGCTCGTGGTCGAGGACAGCGAAATCAACGATAACGTCTCCACGCAGTTCAGCCCCGCCGAGAACCCCGCCGAGGGCGGCGGCGTGCACGTAGAGGACAACGTAACCGCAACGCTGACGAGAGTACGCGTGCTGAGAAATCGAGCGGGAACCGGGGGTGGCCTGAACGCCTACCGCGCTCAACTGAACGTCGTGGACTCGGTGATCGGATTGAACCAGGCGCAGAGCGGGTTCGGCGGCGGAATTGCCGCAACGTCAAACAACCCCAATGGGCCCGTGCATCCGGCCAGCGTCATCAATCTCACTCGTTCGTTGGTGCGTGGCAATACGGCGTCCGGGGCGGGCGGCGGCATTACTGTCGTCGGAGACAACTTCTGTGGCGGCGCGAGCCCGACCTGCACGAGCGTCAAGGCGACGCTCACCATCACGGGTTCGGTGGTCGACGGCAACCAGGCGCCGGCTCAGGGTGGGGGGATCCTGCTCGATCGCACCAATCTGACGCTCAGCAACTCGATCATTCTTCGGAACCGCGTCACCATGGCATCGTTCGCGTTTGGCGGCGGCCTCGCCATCAGCACGGCCTCGTCGGCCAACATCAGCACGACGGCGTTCTCCGGGAATATGTCGGACCTCTATGGCGGCGGCATCTTCATGAACGACGCAGCCACGCTTCAGATGAGCGGTTCGCAGCTGTACGGAAACACCGCGCCAGCCTTTGGTGGCGGCGGCTTGTTCGTGGGTGGGACCGGTACGTCAGGCACTGTTCAGGGCAACACGATCGCTGACAACAGCGACTACCAGATTGTCGAACACCGATGCCCGGCCCCTGTGGTGATTGGCCTGGGCTATCAGAACAACACGATTGCCGGCGGAGCCGGGGCGTACCATGGCGGATGCGTGGCGCTGGCAACCGCGGCTGCGCTGAACAGCCACTCGGGCGCCGATGCCACTTTCGGCAACAACTCCAACACGCCGAGCTTCGCGAAGTTGCTCGCCGTTCCGGCCAACGGCGTTCCGGCGACGCTTGTCTGGACTGTGGCCCGCGCTGCCAGCGTCACTATCGCCGGCGTCGGCACCTTTGCCCAGGCCTGGGGCTCGGTCGACGTGACACCCTCCGCATCGACGACCTACTCGATGACGGCGGCCCTCACCGGAGGAGGCTCTGCCGGCCCGGTCCTCGCTTCGGTCACGTTGGCAGCCGGTCCGCCGCCGTTGCCTCCAGCCTTCACGAAACGCTTCGGCGACTTCGACGGAGATGGCAAGGCGGATGTCGGCGTCTTCCGGCCGTCGACCGGGCAGTGGTTTGTCCTGCCATCTGGCGTACCAGGCGGCACGACCCACACCTGGGGCGGAAGCATCGATACGCCGGTCTCCAACGACTACGACGGCGACGGCAAGACGGACATCGCGGTGTTCAGGCCGTCGACCGGCGCCTGGTACATTTTCCAGTCATCGACCTCGAGCGGCGTCACCCACACCTGGGGCGGCAGCATCGACATCCCGGTGCCGGGCGACTACGACGGCGATGGCAAGACGGACATCGCCGTCTTCAGGCCCTCGACCGGCGCCTGGTACATCCTGAAGTCTTCGACTTCGAGCGGTATCACTTACACCTGGGGCGGCAGCATCGATACGCCTGTGCCCGGCGACTACGACGGCGATGGCAAGACGGATGTCGCCGTGTTTCGTCGATCGACTGGTAGTTGGTACATTCTGCAGTCATCGACGTCGAGCGGTGTCACGCACACCTGGGGCGGCAGCATCGACAGTCCGGTGGCGGCGGACTTCGACGGCGACGGCAAGACCGACGTGGCGGTGTTCCGGCCCTCGACGGGTGGATGGTACATTCTGCAGTCGTCGACCGCGAGCGGTGCAAGCTACACGTGGGGCGGGAGCATCGACATCGCGGTACCGGGCGACTACGATGGTGACGGTAAGACGGACGTCGCGGTGTTCCGCCGTTCGACGAGCGCCTGGTACATTCTGCGCTCGGCGGGCGGGTCGGCACGGTCACGCATGGGGTGGGGGCTCCGACATCGCGACGTTGGCGCGCTGAACCTCTCGTCTCGCGAACCACGCCCACCGGGAGCAAGGGCTCCCTCGATCGGAGAAGTGAACGTGCACGACCTGCCAAACGCGTTCAAGAGATTTTGTGTGGCCGGCGCTCTGGTTCTGGCGGGGTGCGGCACCGCCCTCGCACAGACGAGCCTGCTCCCGACGCTGGAGCGGATCCGCCCTGAATATCCCACACCGATGTCATCCGCGCAGCTCGGCGAGTACCTGAACCGCGTCGCGTGGCAGCATCGAGGCGAGGGTTGGGGGCTCTTCCGAAAGGCGGGGGGCACGCGTTGCGACGCGCCGCAGGGCTTTACCGTATCCTGCGACATCCTGCTGCATCACCCGACGGGCAGCCTGTTTGACGTGCTCATCGATGGAACCGGGCTCGCGACGCCATACTGGCGCTATGTCGAGCCGTGCGTGCGAGCCGCCTCGGGCGCGTGCGAGTCGTTCGTGGCGCCTGTCCGTCCGGCCAATGCCAGGGTGACCACGACCGACTTCGACGGCGACGGGCGAAGCGATATCGGCGTGTTCCGGCCGTTGACGGGGCAGTGGCACGTTCTACCTTCTACCGGTGCCGGAGGTACGACCGCCACGTGGGGCGGCAGCATCGACGTGCCGGTGCCGGCTGACTACGACGGCGACGGCAAGACGGACATGGCCGTGTTCCGGCGTTCGACGGGTGCCTGGTACATCCTGCGTTCCTCAACATCGACCGGGGCCACGTATACGTGGGGCGGCAGCCTCGATATTCCAGTGCCGGGCGACTACGACGGTGACGGACGCGCTGACGTCGCCGTGTTTCGGCCCTCGACGGGTGCGTGGTACGTCCTGCGATCGGCGACTTCAAGCGGTGCGACGTACACCTGGGGCGGGAGCATCGACATCCCGGTGCCAGGAGACTACGACGGCGATGGCCGAACTGACATTGCCGTATTTCGCCCCTCGACCGGCGGCTGGTATATCTCCCTTTCGTCCACATCAAGCACGCAGTTCTTCACCTGGGGCGGCAGCATCGACATCCCGGTGCCCGCCGACTACGACGGCGACGGCAAGACTGATGTCGCCGTATTCAGGCGCTCCACCGGCCGGTGGTATCTCCTCCGGTCAGCGACCTTGTCGGAAGGCATCTACATGTGGGGCGGCAGCATCGATTTCCCGACGCCTGGTGACTACGACGGTGACGGCAGGGCGGACGTGGCGGTGTTCAGGCCGTCGACGGGCGCCTGGTATGTCCTGCGGACGTCGGCAGGCTCGATCCAGCATTTGTGGGGTGGCAGTATCGACCTTCCGCTTGTCGGCCGCTGAGCCGCGCGGACACGACGCGGCGGCGTCCGGCGCACCGCATGTGCGATGGTATGCTAGCGCCTGCGCAATGCTGTCCAGCCGGTTCACCGCACGCCGCCAATGGGTGAGCTGACGTTTCGGGATTCCGGCCTCGGCGCCTGTTGTTCCCTCAGTCGCTTCCACCTTTCCGCCGATCGTTCATGAACGGGGAGACTCAGTCGGGAAGCTTGTCCCGGACCGAGGGCCTCCTGGTGCTGGCGCTCTGCATCACAGCGTGCGCGGCCTGGGCTCTCTTCGTCGGACAGGACACGAACTGGGACCAGCGGAACTATCACATTTACACGGCTCACGCCTGGCTTACCGGCCGCACCACGTTAGACGTCGCTGCCGCGCAGATTCAGACCTGGCTCAACCCGCTGCCCTACGTTCCCGCCTACTTGCTCATTCGATATGCGCCGCCGGCTCTGGCTGGAGCGGGCATCGGAGCACTGTCCGCTGCCAGCGGGCTGCTCCTATGGATTTTTGCCCGGCGCGTGTGCCGCGGGTACGCGCTGACGCACGCGCGCTGGTGCGCAGCGCTGGTCAGTGTTCTCGGCGTATCGGGTTCGATGTCACTCTCGCTTACCGGGACAACGTTTACCGAGTGCGTGCCGTTCGTTCTGGCGGCACTTCTGCTTGTCGTGTCGGACCGGTACGACTCCAGGACCGCCGGGTGGCGATTGTTTGGTGCGGGCTGCAGTCTCGGGATGGCCTGCGGCCTCAAGCTCACCAATCTCGTGTACCTGATCGGGCTGACCGTCACGCTGCTCGTGCTCTGGCCTCTACTCCGCCACAGGATTGGAAGCCTTCTGGCCTACGCTGCCGGTGCGGTGGCGGGCTTCGGTGTGACAGGTGGTTACTGGGCCGCGAAGCTCTGGCGTCAATTCGAGAATCCAGTCTTCCCGTTCTTCAACGGAATCTTCCAATCGCCGTATTATGCGGCCGTCAACTTCAAGGACTCGTCGTTTGTGCCCACGTCCTATGTGAAGGCGGCGCTTGCCTATCCATTTGAGTGGGCAACGGGCCAGTTTCTTCCTTCCAATCCCTTGTTCTTCCGAGAATTGCGATTCGTTCTGGTTGCGGTCGTGCTTCCGATCGCGATGGCGAGCGTCCTGATTCGCCACCGACCTGACCGCCCGACCGGGCAGGATGATCCGGATCCGCGAGTTCATCAATTCTGGACGGTGTCGGTTTTTTTTGCCGTGTCGTACGTGCTCTGGCTTGTCCAGTTCGGCGCGCAGCGGTATATCGCCGCATTGGAGGCCCTTGCGGGGGTGGTGCTATTGGTGGCGCTCGGGCAGATGCTCCGCAACGGACGGGCCGTTGCAATGACGCTGGGTGTGATGGCACTGGCCACGTTGCTCTGGACGCGACCGAGCGACTGGACCCACGTCCCGTATGGTACAAGCTGGTATGGTATTAACCATGCGGAAGATGCCGCCGCGCGGACCCTATACATCATGACCGGGTGGGAGCCCATCACATACGTGATACCTTCGCTGCCGAGCGCGGCCCGGTTTGCCCGCATCAGCGGCAATTTGCCGCTGGAACCCGACACACCGCTTGGCCAACGGGTACTGCGTGTCATTCATCAGCACGACGGTCCACTCCGGAGCCTGGCCATGGCGTCGAGTGAGCCGGAACACGAGCGGCTGGCAAGGTTCGGTCTTCAGCTCGAAGCCGAATCCTGCCGGATGTTTCAGTCGCGTCTCGACACGCTCCGCACGTGCCAGTTGACTCGTCTTCCCTCGTCAAGAGTGCCGCAGTGAGCGCGGGCCAGGCCAATGCTCTGACCGGGCTCGCACCGATGAAGCCTCCGGCGATCGATCCGGTCTCCGTGCCGAGGACGCTGATGCGGCAGAAGGTGTCGCTCAGCGTGCTGGTCCCGGTGTACAACGAACGGCACCTCGTTGGCGCCAGCCTGGCTCGCGTCCTGGGGTTCGAGAGCGATCTCGTGTCCCGCCTCGAGGTGGTGGTCGTCGACGACTGCAGTACCGACGGATCCGCGCAGGTTGTCGAGCAGCTTGCCCAGCACGACGACCGCGTGCAGCTCCATCGTCACTCGCGCAACCAGGGGAAGGGCGCGGCCCTGCGCACGGCCATCAAGCACGCATCCGGGGACATCTGCGTCGTGCACGACGCGGACATGGAGTACAACCCCGAGGACATCGCGGGGTTGTTGCGTCCCTTTGTCGAAGAAGGGGCCGACGCGGTGTTCGGTTCGCGCTACATGGCTGCGCCGTACCGCCGGGCGCTCATGCATCGGCATACCGTCCTCAACAAGGGCTTGACCAGCCTGTCCAATTGGCTGACCGACTTGAGCCTCAGTGATGTCGAGACCTGCTACAAGGCGATCAATACCGAGCTCCTGAAGTCGATCCCCATTCGATCGAACGACTTCCGTTTCGAGATCGAAGTGACCTTCAAGCTGGCCAAGAGGCGCGCCCGGATCTTCGAAGTCCCGATTCGCTACTCTCCTCGCTCGTACGAGGAGGGCAAGAAAATCCGTGCGAAGGACGGGCTTCTCGCGATTGGCGCGATGTTGAAGTATTTCCTGATCGACGACATGTATGCCGAGGACGAGTACGGCTCGCACATCCTCGCCGACCTTCAGGACGCACGCCGGTTCAACCGCTGGATGGCCGACACCCTGAGGCCCTACCTCGGCGATCACGTCCTCGAAATAGGCGCCGGCATCGGCACATTGACGGCTCAGTTCATCCCGCGCGACTTGTATCTGGCGAGCGACATCAATCCGCACTACCTGCACTACCTGAGCGCCTATTCTGTTGGAAAGCCCTACTTGCGGGTCGCCAAGATCGACGCAGGGCGCCCCGAGGACTTCGCCGGCCTGTCGGGCCGCTTCGACACCGTGCTGATGGTCAACGTGCTCGAGCACGTGCCGGACGAGGCGATGGCCCTCCGTCACGTCCACGAGGCGCTTGCTCCAGGCGGCCGGGCGGTGATCCTGGTGCCCCAGCACCCGAAGCTGTTCAACTCACTGGATGTTGCGCTCGAGCACAGGGAGCGTTACACGGCGGACGGCCTGAGGCGATCGCTCGAGCGCAGCGGCTTCGAGGTCGAACGAATCTTCGATTTCAACAGGACGTCAGTGCCCGCATGGTTCACGAGCGGGTCCATCTTCAGGCGCAAGGGGTTCTCGCGCATCCAGTTGAAAGTGCTCGAAGTGGCCATGCCCGTCGTCCGCCGGTTCGACTTCCTGTGGCCCTGGACCGGGCTGAGCGTTATCGGCGTAGGGCGCAAGCCGGCGACAGCCGATCAGCCAGGCACCTGATCGGTCAGACCGTTTCCCACGGGTCAGGCCCGGAAACGATCTCGTCGAGCCAGGAAGGGTGCCACCTCCGGAGTCGCTCGTTCCGCTGGAAGCAGTCCGTGGCTGACTGCTCGGGAAGCAGGTCTTCGCCGATCCCCTTCCGGACAAAGAACGCATTGAATCCGAGCGACTGCACGCCGATCAGGCGATAGCCCAGCGCGCGTCCCAGCCCGACGAAGGCCGGGAGCGACGCACCACATCGATACGGCCGGACCAGAGATCCAGGCGGTAGTTCTCCTCGTACAGACCGTGTCACGCTCGCTTCCGGCCCACAGTGCGGGTTGAACTCAAGTACCACCACCCTGGGCAAGATCGTGCCGAGTGACTTCCAGATCCAGTAGTCGTTCCCGTCGAGGTCAAGTGAGAGGAGATCAATCGCTCCTCCGAATCCGTGCTTCGTCACGAGATCGCACACGTTGTCGGTCGTGACCCACGCGGTCGCCATCTGGGGCGGTGAAACCCAGGTATTACGGTTGGCCGCGTAGAACGAATTGCCACGGGCGACGAGGTCGGCGTCGCCGTCCACCAGGAGAGCCTGCCATCCGTGATTGATAATCAGGTTCGCGGCGTTGCACTCGATCCCATCGCTGGCGCAGATCTCGACGGCCCGGCGGTTGGTCGTGCCGAGCAGGGAAAACAAGTACAGAGAATGCCATCCTCGCCGTTTTGCGAGTAGCAGCGAAACTCGACATCGGCCAGATCGGGGAGAGACGCTTTCCGCCGAGCGAGATCCTGATAGTGAAGCTTCAGCAGTACCTGAGCGACCTGCGAGTCCGCAGGGTTGGGCATGGACATGATCAGAAGTCTAGTGGGTCGAGGCGAGCGCTGCTTCGCTCGCGATCAGCTGATCGTAAAATGCCAGGCCATCTTCGACGCCGCCGTCGAAGGTGAGCCGCCCACGGTCGAGCACGCAGACGCGGCGGCAGATTGCCCGGATCGAGGACGTCGCGTGTGACACGAACACGATGGTCTTGCCCTGCTCCATGAACTGCCGGACCGTCGCCACGCACTTCTCCTGGAAGATGATGTCGCCGACCGCGAAGATCTCGTCGAGGAGGAGGATGTCGGGGTCCAGATTGGCGGCGATTGCGAACCCCAGCCGCATATGCATCCCCGAGGAGTAGTTCTTGATGGGGACATCCATGAAATGCTCGAGCCCGGAGTACTCCGCCACGGCCGGGTAGATCTTCTCGATCGCGGGGATGGTCAGCCCTTGAATCGAGGCATTCAGGAACACATTCTCGCGGCCCGTCAACTCCGGGTGGAAGCCGACGCCCAGCTCGATCATGGACGCTATCCGCGCACCACGAGCGACGAGCATCCGGCCATTGGTTGGCCGATGGATGCCGGCGATGAGCTTCAACAACGTGCTCTTGCCCGATCCGTTCCGCCCGACGAGGCCGATCACGTCGCCATGGTTGATCTGCAGCGATACGTCTCCGCACCGCCCAGAATTCCTCCACCGACTGCCGCTTGCTCGGGTGCAGCAGGCCCAGAAAGCGGACCTTCAGCTCGGACGACGCATTGTGACGCAGGAAGAAGCGCTTGGAAACGCCTCGAGCTTCGATGACCGGCATCAAATCAGCTCCGCGAATCGATCCTCGAAGGTGAGGAAGAGAAGTGACCCCACGACGAATGCGCCGACGGCGTGGCCATTGCCACGAGCCACACGGTCGCATCCGGCCACTGGCGAAAGTAGAACACCTGTTGATAGGCGACGATGTAGGGCGACATCGGGCTCAGGAGAATCAGCAGCCGGAGACGGTCGGGCACCTGCTGTAGCTCATAGATGATAGGTGTCGTCCAGAACATCACCGACAGGGCAATCTCCAGCAGGTGGCGCACATCACGGAAGAAAGCTGTTCCGGTCGAGAGAATGAGCGCGACACCGACGGTGAAGAGAACCTGCAGCGCTAGAAACACCGGGAACAGCAGCATTGGCGCGACGAACGGCACATCGTACCAGTAGAGCATCGCCGGCAGAAACACCGCAATCGTGAGCAGATACTGCGCGAGATTGAAGAGCACCGTCGCAATGGGCAGGATGGCCCGTGGAAAGAGGACGCTCTTCAACAGCCCGCTGTTGTCCACGATTGCTCCGGTGGACATCGCGGCCGAGCCGGCAAAGAAGACCCAGGCCAGTTGCCCAAGCATCAGGTAGAAGACGAAGCCCTCGCCCTTCACGCGAAGGATGTAGGTAAAGGCCGTCGTGTAGACCACGATCATCAGGAGCGGATTGACGAGGGACCACAAGAACCCGAAGACGGACCCGCGGTATTTCAGCTTGATGTCCTTGAGCACCAGGTTCTTGAGCAACGCGCGGAATCGGTAGAGGTTGCCCACGACCCCTCGGAGCGTCGTCATCTGGTCGGCACGATCAATCAGGTCATCAGACCAGATGGCTGCCACTTGACGAGCACGCGCCCGCTCGCGAAGGACCCAGAGACCCCTCCACCCGATGGCTGAAATTGCCAGGAAGATCGCATCGGCAAGAAATGCGACGCGAGACAACCCCTCGAAGCCCACGGTCAGGCCGAGGATCGCGATCGCGGCAACAGTGCCGATTACGATCCCACTTCCCACTCGAAGGAGCCAGTCGACCTTGGCTCGTGCCGTGTAGGCCCGAAGCGCGGCAAGCGACGCCATCTGAGCGGCCACCACAACGGGCAAAGTCGCCCACGCCCTCGGAAGGAATAAATCGAGGCTGCCGTCTTGAAACCGGAGCCAGTAGGCGGTCAGGTACCGCAGAGACGGCGAGCAAGGCATCCAGCGTGGCTGCCAGCCACGCGGCCGGCCGGTGCGGGACGTGCGAGTCGCTGGCAGGCCCACCGGATTCCCTGGCCTCCACGACGGCACCTTTCGGTTCAGGCTGATCTGGAACGGACAAACCCTAGAAGAATAGCGCACCCGCCGCTTTCCGTGTGGGGGACGCGCGACTGGGGCACGGTTGTCGTTGCGGACAGCTCAGCGCCCCGGTACACCGTTGAGCGGAACGTCGATGCTGCCGCCCCATGTCCGAACGGAGCCGGAACCGGTCGCCGTGAGCAGGAGGTACCAGGCTCCGGTCGAAGGGCGGAGATCGCGACGTCCGTCCGGCCGTCGCCATCATAATCGGCAGGGACCGGCGTATCGTCGCCGCCACCCCAGGTGTACGACAGCCCGCTCACACTTCCCGACCGAAGGATGTACCACCCGCCTTCTGAACGCCGAAAGACGGCGATATCGGCCTTGCCATCTCCGTCGTAGTCGGCCGGAACAGGGGTGTCGATGCTGCCGCCCCAGGTGTACGTCGCACCGCTGTTGGTTGCGGATCGCAGGATGTGCCACGAGCCGTCCGTCGGACGGAAGACCGCGACGTCAGCGCGCCCGTCACCGTCGTAGTCCGCCGGGACGGGCGTGTCAATGCTGCCGCCCCACGTGTACTGCATGCCGGTGCCAGTTGACGACTGCAGGATGTACCGCACGCCGGTGGAAGGCCGAAACACAGCGATATCAGTCAGGCCATCACCGTCGTAGTCTGCGGCGACGGGGACATCGATGCTCCCGCCCCAACGATGTGCCGCTTCTGTGTGCGACGCCGACCGGACGATGTGCCGGATTGCCGGTGGACGGCCGGAACACAGCGCGGTCCATCAGTCCGTCGCCGTCATAGTCGCCGATGGCCGGAACATCCTCGGCGGCGCCCCAGGGCGTATGAGTGATGCCCACGCGCGTCGTCGACGGGTCGATGAACCATGTTGCGGTGGACGGGCGAAACACCGCGATATCGGCGAGGCGGTCTCCGTCGAAGTCTCCGGGCGCCGCCTGCCCCACAGTCGTGGAAGCGTCGTAGGACGGCGCACTCTCGCCGAAGTCGTTGAGGGCCGAAACGACATAGCGGTACCGGTGGCCTCGCGTGACCGTCGTGTCAACGAATTCAGCGGCTGTGATGCCAGCGGCGACAAGTGACGTGACCCCGGCGGCATCGACGCGGCGCACATTGTAACGAGTGGCCGCCGCGCCCGCTGACCACACGATTCGAACTCCCTGCGCCTGGTTTATGGCGCGTACTCAGCCTGGGGCTCGCGCCGCAACTCGCAGTCGAAACACCATGCCGCCGCCCAATCGCCCCGAGCCCCAAGCCGTGCCATACATGTCGCCGTCGGCGGCTTGAACGATATCTGCGCCCCAGAGTGAAAACTCCGCGGTCGGGTGTGCGAAGACCGTGGCCTGGCCAAGGGTTGTGAGCCGGATGAGGCGCCCCGTGACATCGGGGTAGTACAAGTTTCCGTCCGATGCCTCCAGGACTGATCCCTCGGGTGCGGCCTCCTGCCAGCTGAAGTTGGCGCGGACCGTCACCTGTCCGCCGGGCGCGATTGAGAACACGAGGCCTCGCGCTCCCTTGAAACTGGAACGCGTCGATCCGTGGATGCCATGTCGCCCCGCGCTGATCGCCGGCAGGGTCAGGCAGCTGTAGTCGCCATCGAATAGGTCAAGGGCGTACGCGGTGGTGACCAAGCCGGTCACACTCATCCGAAAGACTCGCCCGGGACACCGCCCTCCAGCCGAGCCATTGTAAAAGTCGGTTCCGGTACCGTAGAGGAAACCGTCCGCCCCGAGGACGAGCGATCCCGGATGTCCAATGTCCGCCCCTCCAGCGAAGGATCGAAGCAGGGTCAGCGTGCCACCCGCCGTCACCTGGTACAGGGTTCCCAGTCCATGAGCACCGCCTCGTTCGGTCCCTCCGAAGAACGTTCCATCCGATGTCTCCACGAGAGCGGTCGAGGGGTTAGCCCCATGACTCGGCGTTTCTCCGAACGAGTGCAGCACAACGACGTCGCCCGAGACCGACAGCCGGAAGACGGTACCGAGATCGTGAGTGCCGCCGGCATAGGTCACACCATAAAAGTGTCCGTCCCGACCAGCTGTCAGCGCAGACCTGGGAGACGCCCCGTCGAAGCCAGCGAACGAATGCAACACTTTGACGTCGCCCGACGGAGCGATCCGAAACAGGGTGCCAAGTCCGTAGTTCCCGCCCCCGGCTGTGATGCCGTAGAAGTATCCGTCAGCGCCCTGCACGAGCGGCGCCCTTGGGTGGGCGCCGCCGCGGGGGGCCTCGAATTCGCCGCGCGCCGTGAATTCGCCGGTTGCGCTCAGAACGAACACGGAGGCCTGCGGACCCTCGTCACTAGAAGAGGCCGTGCCCCAGAACGTACCGTTGTCGGCGCGGGCGAGAGAATCCGCCTTCCCCCGGGCAAACTGGTACAGCGTAGTCATGGAAGACGAATCCGTGGTCAAGTGGAACGCGAACCCGTGGCCGTAGGCTCCCCCTGTCGACGTGGTACCGACGAGTGCGTCGCCCCCAGCAGTGAGCGCCAGGGCGTCAATGCGCCCGGTCTTCTCGGGCGCGAACGTGTGGACGCGTTCGGCAACCATCGCCGGGAAGCCAACAATCCTCCGAAGCCGATACAGGGACGCGGACCCATTCTTAACCGTGGCGACGAAGAGCAATCCATTTGGCGCAGCAATCACCGCCCCGTTTGGGTTTTCTCCACTGTCGAACGTCGACACCACCTCCACCCTGCCGTTCGGGGCTAACCTGTAGACAGTGCCCACGAGGAACCCGTAGGTTGTTCCGTAGAAACTGCCATCAGGGCTCCGTGACAACGGCCCGTGCGGATAGGCGCCCGAAATGTACCCGCCCTCAAACGAGTGAACCAGTTCGATGTTCACTCCATCAGTTCTGAAAATGGTTCCGAAGTCGTACGCCCCGCCGTTTGCCGCGGAGCCGTAGAGATACCCGTCGTCACCGAGCGCCATCGCCGCTCGTGGATGAGCGCCATTGGGTCCGGAAAACGATGGACCCACGCGAACGACCTCGTCCGAGCCGAACGCGTAGATGGTTCCGAGCCCTTGAGATCCTCCGCGCTCGGTTGTGCCGTAGTAGCGGCCATCAGGCCCGAGCACGACTGCCGCCAGAGGTGTCGACCCACCCTCGCCCCCGGGGAATGAGTAGACCGGCTCCGGCGAGCCGCTGGGTCCGATCTTCAGAACCGCACCATGTCCATGGAGCCCGCCCCGCGCGGTCGTTATGTACGAGCCGCCTCCAGGGGTAGCGGTGATGCTCGACGCAGGCGCGCCGTGGTCACCGCGACCATCGAACTCGTAAAGGACGTCGAAGGGTATCTGAGCTGGTACTGGGGTTGCGAGGGTGAAGCATGCAACCGCAGTCGCGACCGAGATTACGTACCGCAGGGCCCAATTGTAGCAGGTGGATCCCGATGGCTCGTTGACCATGTCCAAGTGAAGCCAGAATCGCCGGCTTTTTGGCCCGGCCAGACTCCCTGGACGGCGAATTGAGCAATCCCAATACCCGGCTGCAGTCCGGTGTTCTCAACAAAACAGCGGCAATATTCGGAAAGGCCAGCTCTTGAGGAAGACTAAAGTCATCAAAATAGGTGACTTCATGTTTTAGGGACGTAACTTTTCACCTGAGGCAGCGCCGTTCCAGACGCCTCACGGGCTGCTGGAAGGAAGCCTGGGAAGGCCAATGTCAATGCTTCCACCCCATGCCTGCATGACGCCTGTGCCGGTGGCAGAACTCAGGATGTACCAGGCGCCTGTCGAAGGGCGAAAGACGGCGATGTCAGTGAGCAGGTCGCCGTCGTAGTCGGCGGGCACAGGCGTATCGATGCTCCCGCCCCAGGTGAATGTGGCGCCCGTTCCGGTTCTCGACCGCAGGACGTACCGCGCACCGGTTGAGGCTCTGAACACTGCGATGTCGGCCCGTCCGTCGCCATCGTAGTCGCCGGGCACAGGCCGGTCGATGCTGCCCCCCCATGTGTCCTGGATCGACCCTGAGGTCGAGCGAAGGAGATACCAGGCGCCTGTTGATGGCCGAAACACACCGATGTCGGTCCTGCCGTCTCCATCGTAGTCGGCCGGCACCGGCGTATCGATGCTCCCGCCCCAGGTGTAATGCACCGACCCCACACCCGAACCCAGGATGTACCAGGATCCCGTTGACGGGCGGAAGACGGCGATATCGGTGCGTCCGTCACCGTCGTAGTCGCCCGGCACGGGGATGTCGATGCTTCCACCCCAGGTGTAGGTTGCGCCGGAACCTGTTGCGGAACGGAGGATGTGCCACTGGCCATTCGAAGGTCGAAACACGGCGACGTCGGTTCTGCCGTCGCCGTCGTAGTCCCCGGGAACCGGAATATCCGCGCCGCCACCCCAGGTGTGTTGAATGCCTCCCCCAAGGACAGATGAGAGGATGTACCACGCCCCGGTCGAGGGTCTGAAAACGGCGACGTCTGCCCGCATGTCGCCGTCGAAATCCGTTCGTGTGGGGGTGACCGGGGGCCTCGGCGCAGCCGCCTGGGTGATGGTCACAAGCTGGCCCGCGATCGCAAGAGTCCCGCTCCGTTGGCTCCCGGCGTTGATTGAGACGGTGTACCCACCGTCCCGCTCGCGGTTCCATTCGATCCGCTCGTGACCGCGACAACCGACGGTTGGTTGCTGACAGCGCTCCAGGCGCAGCCCGCCTGCGCCACGACCGACACCGTTCCGGCTCCGCCGCCTGGTCCAAAAGCCGCCGCTGTCGGACTCACGCTGTAAGTGCAGGCACTCTGTCGGAAATTCGCGACCGCGCCGGAGGTACCGTTCAGTGCCAGGGCCCCGTCCTCGGTCGCAGTCCCCGCCACCGTACCTGTGCCCGGGAAGTTCGCCAGCGGCGTCGAGAAGATGGCCCGCCGCCCACAGGCCGGTCCTGGCCCGGGGCAGGCATAGGCCATCACATCACGAGCGACTCCTGGCACCGCATAGCCGAACGCGTAGGGGAATGAGGGCGAACCTCCCCCCGCATTCGCGCGATCGTGCTGCAGTCCCATGTTGTGGCCGATTTCGTGCGCCAAGGTGAGGTTGGCATTCGCGCAGTCCCAGTAGACGACGTTATATGCGTAGGGCGCGAACGACGCGTTGACACTGTTCTGTGACATCAACCAACCGATGCCGCAGGCATTCGTTTCGTTCGTGATAAGCGTGACGACGTCTGCCCGGAACTGATCGCGGAGCGCGGCCACTGTTTCGAGCTGACCATCCCCCGCGTAGGTCAGGTGGTCCAGGCTCGTGCCAAGGTCGCCGGTCTCGCTGTAGGGTATTTCGCCATAGTGCACGAGACGGAAGCGATGCGTCACGTTGGCATTGGCGAGCGCCAGGTTGGCGTTGTTCACGGCGCCAATCAGGTCCCCGTTCATCTGGGCAGCGCCGCCGATCGCTGCACGGGCCGCCGGGGTGTAGAGCACCATCAGATCGACGAAAGCATTGGTATCCATCGCCGTGCTTGGCGCAGGTGCAGACAGTGCCCGGGCGACCGGTGGAATGCGGGGCAGACCTTCCGGCGGGAGCGCACTCTGATCCACTTCGGTTACAACGTGTGTTGTGGAGGCGCGGCCACGGCGCACGAGAAACACACGCCCGTCCACGACGACCCGTCCTGAAAGCGTGTCGCCCACGATGGTGAGGCTGGCCTCCCCCGCGTGACCATCGACCAGTGCGCCCGCCATGTGGGTTTGCACACGATCCCTGTCGATCAAGGAGACTGCGACACGTACAGCGAGGTTCTCTGTCAGCGGCAGGTCCAGCGTCGAGCGTCGGTCCGCAGCCTGGATTAGTTCGCCGAAGCGGATCCTGACCGACAACCCTTGCGGACTGTCGGCTGCCACGGCGGCCGCCTCTGCCCGAACGGACTCCCAGGCAACAACCACATCGCCCCCTGGCGGCTGCTGTGCGGCCTCGGCGCGCGCGGGCACGCCAGTGGAGACGAGCGCAAGAAAGGCGCAGACGCGACGGAATGTAAGGATTCTCACGGTTGCTCTGACCATGCGGACGCGGCAGGTGCCTTCAGCGGCCACACCCAGACTATCGGACGCTCGGCGACGGCCTCGCAGAGGGGGAGCGGGTCGTTTGCTTGTTTTCGCCCTACGGGAGGGGCACGTCGCCGTTCCCGCCGAAAACCACGCTGGAACTGGAACCTGTCGAGCTCAGGATGTACCAGGTGCCGGAGGAGGGCCGGAATACCGCGACATCGACCTTGCCATCGCCGTCGAAATCAGACGGCACCGGGGTGTCGATGCTGCCACCCCACGTATACGAGACGCCTCCGGATGTGGAGGAACGCAGGATGTGCCAATCGCCGGTCGATGGCCGGAAGACCGCAACGTCCGTTTTCCCATCGCCGTCGTAGTCGGCCTGGACGGGGGTATCAATGCTCCCCCCCCAGGTGTACTCGACGCCGGTCAGGGTGTTGGACCGCAGGATGTACCACTTGCCGGTCGAAGCGCGGAACACGGCGGGGTCAGTGCGCCCATCGCCGTCGTAGTCGCCTTGCGCCGCGGTGTCAATTGACCCGCCCCAGGTGTACTGACTGCCCGTGCCGGTTCTCGAGTTCAGGATGTACCAGGTTCCCGTGCTAGGCCGGAACACGGCGATATCGGTTCGCCCGTCGCCGTCGTAATCGCCCGGCACGGGTGTGTCAATGCTTCCGCCCCAGGTATAGGTGACGCCCGACACGGTGCTCGACTGGAGAATGTACCAAGTCCCGGTGGTGCGCCGGAACACGGCGATATCCATCTTGCCGTCGCCGTCGTAGTCGCCCTGAACCGGCGTGTCAATCGAACCGCCCCACGTATGGCCGTTGTTCGAACCCAACACGTACCACTTTCCGGTCGAAGGCCGAAAGACGCCCACATCAGCGCGCCGATCGCCGGTGAAGTCTCCGGCAACAGAAAACGGGACCCCGACTCGCCTGGAGACCTCCATCGAGGGCGCGCTCAACACACCCGCTGTGTTGTAAGCCCGGACGACGAAGTAGTACGCCGTGCCGTCGATGAGGTTCGTGAACTGGTGCGTCGTCTGGTTGCCCACGTTGACGCTGGCGACGTACGCCCCCGACTGAGGGCCGTAGTAGAGAACGTAACCGCCAAGGTTTGGCTCGGTGTTGGCGTCCCATGCGAGACGCAGCGTCGCGGCGTCAGCCGCGCCAGCCCACAGCAACACGAGTACACTCAAACCCCATGCGGGGAAGCTCTTCATTGCGGTCATGGCCCAAGCCCAAGGCAAGGCATATGCCGCCTCGTCCGTGTGGGCTTTGGCTCGCAAGTTATTGATTTAAAGACAGTTATTTTCTAGAGCGGAGCCGGAGATATCAATGGCTCGTCCATATCCGATACAGATTTGTGGGGTGGCTTACACGCTTGGTGCGGAACCGCACCGATGACGATCGCCGTCCTCATCGTCAATTGGAACGGGGGAGGCCTGCTTGCCCGATGCCTGGCCGCCCTCGCCGCACAGCGCCGGCGACCTGATCGGATCATCGTGGTCGACAACGCCAGCACGGACGATTCGCTGGAGCGGGCGGGGGACTTCATGGCGAGCGTTCAGCTGCTTCTCCTCCCGACCAACGCGGGGTTTGCCCGGGCGAACAACCTGGGCGCGAGCGCCGCGCGAGACGTTGACGCCCTGGCGTTGGTCAATCCCGACGCGTTCCCGGAGCCCGGCTGGCTCGAGGCACTCGAACGTGCCGCCGAGCGCGAGCCCGGCGTTGCGGCGTTCGCAAGCCAGCTGCGGCTGGACGCCGCTCCCGACTCCCTCGACGGTGCTGGCGACACGTACCACGTTTCCGGTCGAGCCTGGCGAAACGGACACGGCGCCCCGGCGGCCAGTTGGCCTGCGCGGGATGCAGAGGTCTTCGCCCCGTGTGCCGCCGCCGCTCTGTACCGCCGGTCGGCATTCGAAGAAGCCGGCGGCTTCGACGAGGACTACTTCTGCTACTTCGAGGATGTGGACCTGGGCTTCCGGCTGCGTCTCCTCGGCCACCGGACTCTTTACGTTCACGACGCTCTCGTCCGCCATGTCAGCTCGGCCCTCGGCGGGTACCGCAGTGATTTCGCCGTGTACCACGGCGAGCGGAACATGGTTTGGACCTTCGTCAAGAACATGCCCGCGCACCTCTTCTGGCTCTATCTGCCCCAACACATCGCCCTCAACCTCGCTGCGCTGGCCTACTACCCCTCGCGAGGCCAGGGGCGCGCCGTCCTGCGCGCCAAGTTCGACGCGCTGCGCGGCATGACGCGAGTGCTCAGGCAGCGCGCGGCGGTTCAGCGAAGCCGGCGCGCCAGCCCCCGCGCGCTTCACCTGGCGCTGAGCCACGGGTTCGCACGTCCGTACCTCGCGCGCTACGGCGGTGGATCGTTTCCCCGGCCGTAGGTCGCGGTACAATCCCGACGTGACCTCGCTGCAGTCGACGGTCGCCGTCGTTCTCGGGCCCTTCCTGTTTGCGTTCGCCTTCTCGCTGGCGCTCGTGCCTGTTTCGCGTCTGCTCGCCCTGCGATTCGGCTACGTCGCGCACCCGCGCGAAGATCGGTGGCATCGCCGGCCAATCGCCCTCCTCGGCGGCGTGGCGATTGCCCTGACGCTTGCTGCGGGCCTGGTGCTCTTCCGCTCGACTTCAGGAATCGTCGTCCTGGTGGCGTGCGCAGGCCTGATATTCGCCATGGGCCTGGTCGACGATGTGGTCTCGCTGAAGCCGTTCACGAAGCTCGTGGGCGAGATCGCGATCGCATCCATCCTGCTTGTACTTCGGCTACCGCCTGAACTGGACGACATCGCTCACGCTCGACACGATGCTGACGCTCGTCTGGGTGGTCGGCATGACCAACGCGTTCAACCTGCTCGACAACATGGACGGCCTCTGCGCCGGGCGTGGCGCTGATTGTCGGCGGGGCACTCCTGTTCGGCCTGGGGCCCGTGCAGCCGGCCACGCCGGCCTTCCACGAAGCGCAGTACCTGGCGCTGCTTGTCGGCGCGACCGCGGGTTTTCTCGTCTACAACATCCACCCGGCTTCAGTGTTCATGGGCGATAGCGGCGCACTGCTCCTCGGCCTGAGCTTTTCCGCGCTCACGCTGAATCACGCACAGGACGGCGCCGTGCGATCGAACCCGTTGTCGATCGTCGCGGCGCCTCTGCTCGTGCTGCTCATTCCTATCTTCGACACGACGCTCGTGACAGCGTCGCGGCTGCTGTCCGGGCGTGCCGCGTCACAGGGTGGCCGCGATCATTCGTCGCATCGCCTGGTGGCCGTCGGGCTGTCGGAGCCGGCGGCGGTGGCGCTGCTGTGGCTCCTGGCCGCCATTGGCGGCGGTTTGGGCCTGGCCGTCGACTACCTCAACTTGAGCTGGTCGAGCCCGGCCGCCGCGCTCTTCCTGCTGGCGATGGTCATTTTTGCGGTGTACCTGTCGCGCATTCGCGTGTACGACGACGAGGTTGCGATCGATCGGGCCACGTCGACGCCGATTGCCGTGGACTTCATGTACAAGAAGCAGGTCGCGGAGGTCCTCCTCGACCTGTGCCTGGTCACGCTCGCCTACTACTCGGCCTATCGCCTTCGTTTCGAGGGCGACGAGTTCGGCCTGGGTTTCGTGACGTTCTATCAATCGCTGCCGCTGGTGCTGCCGGCACAGATGCTGGCCCTCTTCGCGGTCGGGTTCTACCGTGGGGTCTGGCGCTACTTCGGGCTGATGGACACGGTGGTCATCGCCAAAGGCGTGGTGCTCGGCACCGGCGCGGTGATGATCATCATGCCGTTCCTGCCCGGTTTCGCGGGGTATTCCCGGACCGTGTTCGTCATCGATCTCGTGCTGCTGGCCGCGCTGCTGGTGGCGTCGCGCGTGTCGTTCCGTCTGATTGGCGAGTTCCTGCAGCGCAACCGGAAGACCGCGCGGCGGGTCGTGGTGTACGGCGCCGGTGGCGGCGGCGCGCTGGCCGTGCGCGAGTTGACGGCCGCGGAAGAGACACCCTACAGAATCCTTGGTTTTGCCGACGACGATCCGAGGAAGCAGCGGATGCGGGTCCAGGGCTACCCGGTGCTTGGCGGCTACGACTCGGTGAGGTCTCTGGTGGAAACGAGCGCCGTTGACCTGGTGGTCATCAGCGCGCGTCTCATCGACGTCGATCGGCTCCGATCGCTCGAGGCACTCTGCGGCGATCACGGTGTTGCACTGTCGAGGCTGCGCGTCGGGCTCGAGCCGATTGTGATGAGCGACGACGATCCGACCGCAGGCAACGCGGCGCAGGCCCCGCCCTACAGGCTGCGAAGCATGTAGCAGGATCTCAGTGACGGCCGACCAGGCCGTCCACGGGGCTGCTTGCCGTCGCGTACAGCTTGCGCGGAATGCGTCCGGCCAGGTAAGCCAGCCGGCCCGCTTTCACCGCCAGCTTCATCGCTTCCGCCATCGCCACCGCATCGGCTGCCCCGGCAATGGCCGTGTTCATCAGCACGCCGTCGGCGCCGAGCTCCATTGCCAGCGCCGCGTCCGATGCCGTGCCGACGCCGGCATCGACGATGACCGGCACTTTCGAGAACTCCCGGATGATCCGGATGTTGTTGACGTTCTGAATGCCCAACCCTGAGCCAATAGGCGCTCCCAGCGGCATCACGGCCGCAGCGCCTGCGTCTTCGAGCTTGCGGCACACCACCAGATCGTCGGTCGTGTAAGGCAGGACGACGAAGCCTTCCTTGACGAGCACGCGCGTGGCCTCGACGAGCGCCTCGTTGTCGGGAAACAGCGTCTTTTCGTCGCCGATCACCTCGAGCTTGACCCAGTTCGACAAACCGGCCTCACGGCCGAGCCTCGCGGTCCGGACAGCTTCGTCAGCCGTGTAGCAGCCCGCCGTATTCGGAAGCAGGAAGAACTTCGACGTGTCGATGTAGTCGAGGAGGCTGGGCTCCGATCGGTTGGAGATGTTGACCCGCCGTACGGCGACTGTGACCATGTCGGCGCCCGATGCCTCGTGCGCCTGCACCATCACGGCGTTCGACGAGTATTTTCCGGTGCCGACAATCAGCCGCGAGGCAAAAGTCCGGCCGGCAATGATGAAGTTGTCCACGAGTTTTACCCTCCGCCGACGAAGTTCACGATCTCCACTTCGTCGCCTTCGCCGACTTCGGTTGTGGCAAAGGCCAGGCGCTTGACGACGACCAGGTTGTGCTCCACGGCCACTCGCCGAGGGTCGATGTCGAGCGAAGACAATAGAGCTGCAACGCTCATCGGGCCGTCCAGCTGGAATGGCTCACCATTCAGTTTGATGTGCACGACAACAGCACATTCTATCCGCGTCACCTGATTACCCGGTAGAGTCCGATACCCGTGTCCTCCTCGAGGAGCTCGAGCGAGTCCCACCCTTCAAGAGCGCTTCGCAACGCAGGCGGATAGGCCCCCAGATGGACAATCAAATGCGTGACGCCGATCTCTTTGATCGCCTCCATGACATCCGGACTGGGAAAGCCAGCCAGACGCTCGGCGTGCCGGCGATAGCTCGAGGGCACGAACCCGCTGTAGCCGGCAAGCTGTGGCTGCCAGTGGGCCGTGGACGTCAGCATGTAGCGTGCATTCAGGAACGCGCTTCGCGGCGAGTGAAACGGCAGTTCGAGGACCACGACCTGCGGCTGGCCCCGAAGGCGCTCGTAGATGCGGGGGATCGGCTCGGCGCGTACCAGTCCCAGAGGGGCTGCCATCGGCTCCAGGGCCGCGAGGACCAACAGGACGGGAGCCGCCACGAGATAGGCGCGAGCCGGCAGCATGCGGCCGAGTGCCACCATCCCGAAGCCCGCCGCCACGGCGATGCCGAAAATGCCGAGATAGCCGAAGCGGACCGGCGCCCGGATCGACTGGAGAAGGGGACCCACTGCTGGGCGGTCTCGTAGCCCGGCAGATGCGCGCCGAACGACAGCACCACGCCCGCGACGGCGGCTGCCAGGCACATCCTCGCGCGGCGATCGCGCCACGCAATCCCGGTCGCCAGCGCCAGGCCGGCGAGGACCAGCGCAATCGCCCCGGGGAACAACCCTGTGCCGCTCACCGGCAGCAACCCGCCCCACGTCGATCGGTGAAAACGGCTCGGCGTCGTGGTGTAGTCGAGCCACGAGGCGGAATACATCAGCGCGTCGGTGAACGTCCGCGTCAGCCCCTGCTCCTGCTGGACACGCCAGTACGGGAGCAGCGCCGGCGCCAGGATCACACCGGACAGCCCGGCGGCGGCCAGCAGCCAGATCGCGGTACAGAAGAAAGCGCCGGCCGCCCCAGTCCTCCGGCCTGACGATCGTCCCGACGGTGAGCGCGACCGCAGTGAAGACCAGCAGGTGGATCGAGGTGAGCGCCTGCAGCGCGAACCAGATCGCCAGCCGCCACGCCCGCCGCAGGCCCGGCTCCCTCAGCAGCGCGTCGAGCGCGAGCATCGCGAGCGGCAGAAAATACACGTGCTGTGCCTGGATGTGGGGCAGGCGGGTGAGCGTGTGCGCGTTGAAGCCGAACAGGAAGCCCGACATCAAGCCGGCCACCCAGCTGCCTGTCCAGCGCGCGACCACGAGTGACATCGCCCACCCGGTCAGCGCGAAGCCCGCGATGAGCACCAGGTTGTAGGCCAGCACCGGCGATCCGCCAAGCCAGCGCACCGGCGCCGCGAGAGCGGCCTGCACGATGAGCGGCTCGGAATACGCGAGCGTATCGGCCTCCGGATGGAAGATGTTGGCCTGAAAGAGCCGGCCGGGGTCGTTGACGGCCTGGTGCACGACCCACGACAGGATCCATTCGTTCAGCATCGTGTCGGCGTTGTCGTTGCGCGACAAGCTGGCCGGATCGCGCGCGAGCGGCCAGGTGTGCAGCACGGCGAGGCCCACGAAGAGCGCCAGGCACGCCGCGCGAGGCCAGCGTGCGAGAGCGTTGCTGGCAGGTTGCCGGCCGATCGTCGCCAGCACCACGAGGGCCCAGGCACCGAGCAGCAGCACGACCGCGCGTGCCGCAACGTCGAGCCCACGTGCAGTCACCAGCGCCCAGTAAGGGGCGCGGCCTGTCGTGAGCCGCCATGCGGGCACGGCCGCGAGAGTGCCGTTCAGCGGCGCCCAGCGCCACGCGAAGCCATACAGGCCGCCGTTCTGCACATAGTCCACGACGACGAAGTGCGCGCCAGAATCGAGTTGGATCTGGCCTGTGCGCTCGACCATCTCGTGCACGCCGCCGTTGTCGACAACCGGGCGCCCATCAATCGTCAGCCACGACCCATCGTCGGACGAGGTCGCGAAGGTGTAGGTGCCGGAGACGTTGATCGTCAGGTATCCGTACCACCGGGCGCGGAACTGCGCGGGAGGGACGCTGGACCAGTCCCGCCAGATCTGGCGGGTCGAGACGTTGGGAACAACAACCGCGAGTGAGGGCTCGGTTTCAGTGCGTTCGCTGGTGAAGTACTGCGCCTGAAGGCCGCTGGGGACCTGCAATGCCGCGCGGATGCCCGTGAGCGCCGCCCATGCGGCTACCAGAGCAACCGCGCCGGCCCAGGCGCGATGGGACGTCACGGTCTCGGCGTCCCGTCCTCGTGGATCGTCGTGTCGCGAACCACTCGGCGGGACCCTCGCTCAGCGGACGTCGCGAAGGGCGAGGACGAAGTCTCCAACCGGAAGGCCGGCCTGCATCTTCAGCGGGAGGCGGCGCGCGTCGTTCGAGATCCACACGGCCGCGTTGGTCGCAGCGGGCTGACCCTTGGCGTCGGTGATGGTGACCTTGACGTTCCAGGCGCCCATGTCGCCCGCAGGAACGCGGAGCCGCTCGACGGCGCCCACATCCATCGTCACGTTGTAGATCGCGCCGCCATCGGCGACGGGCATGGCGACGCGCTGGCCCGTCTTGAGCGGGCTGGCACGGAGCGAGTAGAGCGCCGAGAGCCCATCCTGGATTTGAGCCGGCACCGGAAAGTCGACGCGCGCCGGGGTTTCGGTCTTGTCTTCGTGGACCGCTCGACGGGTCGCGCGGTCGAACGTTGTGGTGGCCAGGCGCTTGCTGCTGCCGACCTGGCTCTCGAGCGACGTACGCTGGGAAAGCAGGCTGGCGCTGTCGACCAGCGTGTCCATGCGGTAGTAGATGTTGTAGATCTTCTGGAGCAGCGCCAACGGCCGGCCCTCTGCCACGATGTCGTCCGCGTGGGTCCTGGTGGCTGAAGGCCGGCGCTCCTTGACCGTGGCCGTGGCTGAACCAGCCACCAGGTACGAAGACCAGGTCACGTCATAAGTCAACGTTTCCCCTACTTTGAAGGGGACTGACGCGTCCGCGCGGGGAACCGCACGCTGTGCCTCGAGTGGCGGGCCAAATGCGCTCCACCCGAGCACTCCCAGGGCGGCCAGGGCGACCAGAAGAGCGGAGACCGGCCCGGGGACGTGACGTTTCATGTTCGTATTCTATAATCTCGTGCAGCGTATAGATGACGTCTTCGTCGGCCTCCAATCTTTCTCTCGGCGTCCCTGGCTACACTTTCGCCGACCTTCACGACCCAGAACGGCTGGGATCGCTGTACGACCGCTTCTGCGAAGAGGTCGAGGCGGCTGATCCGCGGTTGTGGGCGGAATGGGACGCATACCGGCGCACCGCGGGCAGCCACGTCTCCACGCCGATGGCGCCCGTCGCGCTCTCGAACCTGCTGGTCGCGATGGCGCCTCATCTCAGCCGGTTCGTGACGCGCCTTTTCGACGTCGGCCCGGCTGCCGGGACGCTCGAGGCAGCTACGCGCGCCGAGGACGACCTCTTCCGCTTCAAGGTCGATTTCGTGCGCCGGCGAGCCATGCCTCTGCTCAAGGGCGGCGCGCACGCCGCCCGCTCCGCCGAGGACGATGCCGTGGTGGAGGCCCTGACCGGCGGGGCTGCCGGCAATCGGGAGCGCGCGGTGGCCCGCGCCGGATGTGCGCTGCTCGATCGTGAGAAGGCCGATGCGAGCGGTGTCGCTGCCCAGATCGAGAGCCTGAAGCGTTGGTGTGCAGCCCGGCTTCACGATCCGGCGTACCGCGGCTGGGTCGTCTTCCGCTTTCCCGAGACGCTGGACTACTGGAACCTGGTCGCCACGACGCGCCCGTTGACGGATCTGCCCGAGGCGATGCTTGGGCCCGATGCCCGGCTCAGACGGCGGGACGGGTTCGGGCTGACCGATCCCCGGATGCAGCCCCGGGAGGTGCTGAGCGAGATCCACTACTGCGTGCTCTGCCACGAGCGGAACAAGGACTCGTGCTCGAAGGGCCTGCACGAAGCTGGAACGGCCGGGCAGCCGGTGAAGGTCAGCGTCAACCCCCTCGGCATCGAGCTGGAAGGGTGTCCGCTCGACGAGAAGATCTCGGAGATGCACACGCTGCGGAAGGCGGGCGATGCGGTCGGCGCGCTGGCGCTGGTGGTGCTCGACAACCCGATGTGTCCAGGTACCGGCCACCGGATCTGCAACGACTGCATGAAGGCCTGCATTTATCAGAAGCAGGAACCGGTCAACATTCCGCAGATCGAGACCGGCGTCCTCACCGACGTGCTGCGCCTGCCCTGGGGTGTTGAGATTTACGGCCTGCTGACGCGCTGGAATCCGTTGAACGTTCAGCGGCCCTACGCGCTGCCCTACAACGGCCGGAACGTCCTGGTGGTCGGGCTCGGGCCCGCGGGCTACACGCTGGCCCACTACCTGGTGAACGAGGGCTTCGGCGTCGTCGGTATCGACGGCTTGAAGATTGAGCCGCTGCCCGCGCATCTCACCGGGAGCGATTCAAGTGCGCCGGACCCGATTCGCGAGTGGGACGCGATCTACCGGAAGCTCGACGATCGCGTGCTCGAAGGCTTTGGCGGCGTCTCCGAGTACGGCATCACGGTGCGGTGGGACAAGAATTTCCTGACCTTGCTGCACCTCACGCTCGCCAGGCGGCGCGGGCTGAAGATGTACGGGGGCGTGCGGTTCGGCGGCACGATGCCGATTGAAGACGCGTGGACACTCGGGTTCGATCACGTGGCCGTGGCGACGGGCGCCGGCAAGCCGACCATCATCGACATGAAGAACAACCTGATCCGCGGGATCAGGAAAGCCAGCGACTTCCTGATGGCGCTGCAGCTGACCGGCGCGTTCAAGCGCGCGGCGCTGCCGAACCTGCAGGCGCGGCTGCCGGCCGTGGTCATCGGCGGCGGCCTGACGGCGATTGATACGGCGACCGAGCTGATGGCGTACTACCCGCTGCAGGTCGAGAAGGTGCTCGAGCAGTACCGACGGGCTCTGCAAGTCGGTCGGCGAGGCGCGCGTGAGGGCCCAGTACGATCCCGAGGAGCTCGAGCTCGTGGACGAATTCCGTGCGCACGGGCACGCGGTTCGGGCCGAGCGCAGGCGCGCGGAGGCCGCAGGAGAGACGCCGGACTTCGTGCCGCTCGTGCGGAGCTGGGGCGGCGTGACGCTCGCCTACCGAAAGCGCATGGTTGATTCGCCCGCGTACCGCCTGAACCACGAGGAAGTGATCAAGGCGCTCGAAGAGGGGATTACGTTCGCGGAGAATCTCAATCCGCTCGAAGCCGTGCCGGACGAGCGCGGCGCTGTCGCCGCGATGCGTTTCGCTCGGGAAAGCAAGCCCGAGGTGACACTCCCCGCGCGCACGGTGCTCGTGGCGGCCGGCACGTCGCCCAACATTACCTACGAGCGCGAGGCTGCCGGGACGTTTCAGCTGGATTCGAAGAAGAAGTTCTTCCAGCCGCACACCGTGTCGCGAGGAGCCGACGGGCAGTTTCGCCTGACGCCTGACGCTGCCGGCTTCTTCACTTCGCACACCAGCCAGGGCCGTTTCGTCACCTACTACGGCGACAACCATCCGCGCTACGCCGGGAACGTGGTGAAGGCCATGGCCTCGGCGAAGGACGGGTTTCCGAAAGTCGTGCAGCTGTTCGAAGACGACTTGCTCGCCCTGGATCCTGCGGAACAGCCGGCGCGCGATGATGGCTGGCGCGCGCTGGTCGCCAGGCTGGACGAGGAGCTGATTGCCACGGTCGAGGATGTGGTGCGGCTGACGCCGACCATCGTGGAAGTGATCGTCAAGGCGCCGTCCGCCGCCCGGCACTTCCGGCCGGGCCAGTTCTACCGGCTGCAGAACTACGAGTCGCTCGCGCGCCGCGTTGGCGGCGTCCCGCTCCTGATGGAGGGGATCGCGCTCACCGGGGCCTGGGTGGACAAGGAGAAGGGACTCTTGTCACTCATCGCGCTCGAGCTCGGCGTCTCGAGCCGCCTCGTGGCGTACCTGGAGAAGGGCGAGCGGGTGGTCGTGATGGGCCCGACAGGCGCGCCCACGGAGATCCCGGAAGATCAGAACGTGCTCCTGCTCGGCGGCGGTCTCGGCAACGCCGTGCTGTTCTCGATCGCCAGGGCGTTGCGCGAGAACGGGAACCGCGTGCTCTATTTCGCGGGCTACAAGAAGGGCGAAGACCTGTTCAAGCGCGAGGAGATCGAGGCCGCCACCGACCAGGTGATCTGGAGCACCGATATCGGCGCCGCCATTGCTCCGGGGCGTCCGCAGGACGCGCATTTCCGCGGGAACATCGTGCAGGCCATGCTGGCGTATCAGGCAGGGGAGCTCGGCACGCCTCTCGTGCCGCTGCCAACCGTGGATCGCATCATCGCGATTGGATCGGATCGCATGATGGCCGCCGTGAAGGCCGCTCGCCACGGCTCGCTGGCGCCTCACCTCAAGAAGGAGCACGTCGGGATCGCCAGCATCAACTCGCCGATGCAGTGCATGATGAAGGAGGTCTGCGCGCAGTGCCTCCAGAAGCACGTGGATCCGCAGACGGGCAAGGAGTCGATCATCTTTTCCTGCTTCAACCAGGACCAGGACATGGATCGCGTGGACTTCCCGAACCTCGCGGCGCGCCTCCGGCAGAACACCGTCCAGGAGAAGCTCACGAACCTCTGGTTCGAGCAGCTCCTGTCCACGGCAGACTTCCCACACGTTTGAGAAGTCAGAACTTCGAAGTTAGAACTAAGAACTCAGTTCTTAGTTCTAAGTTCTCAGTTCTGACTTCCCCGCTGTGCGAATGCGGCCGCGCCAAGCAGGCCGGCATCGGCGTTCAGGATGACCTTGACGGGCATGCGCGCCAGCAGCGCCTCGAACGGCGCCTTGTCGAGAAAGGCGCGCATGAAACGGCCGGAGACGATCGCGGGCAGGATCTTGGGCGCGATGCCGCCGCCGACAAACACGCCGCCGGTCGCGACCGTCCGCAGGGCCCAGTTCCCGGTTTCCGCACCGTACGCGTCGACAAACATGTCGAGTGCTTCCATGCAGTCGAGGCAACGGCGATCCAGCGCTGCCGCGGCAATGGCGGGCGGCACCGCCGGGTCGTCGTCGCTCTGGTCGTCGACCTGGACGACCGTGCACGGCACGGCGTGTGTCACGCGGTGGGTGTTTATCAGGCCTCTTCCCGCCACGATCTTCTCGACCTCTGCGCGGCCATGGCGGCTCGTCACGAGCCGGAGCAACTCGATCTCGCGTTCCGTCCTCGCCGCGTAGTCGGCGTGCCCCCCTCGGCCGGCGAGGGCACCAGGCCGAGGCCCTCCACGCGGTGCAGCAAAGCAGATCCAAGCCCGGTTCCGGCCGCGATGAGCGCGATGTTGCCATTCGGGTCGGCCTGACCGGCTTGCAGCACATGGACCTCTGCGTCTTCCAGCAGCGGCACGGCGTAAGCCATCGCCTGAAGGTCGTTGAGCAGCGACACTCGAGGAATGTCGAAGGCCGCGGCCACTGCCGATGCATCGATCCGCCACGGGACGTTGGTCAGCGAGGCCGTCTGGCCGAGCACGGGTCCCGCTACACCGAAGCAGGCGGCCTCGACCCGAGCACCCATGACCTCTTGATCCCTCGCAAAGTCCGATATGACGTCGGGGAGGTCCGGGTAGTCGAGCGTCGGAAACGAGCGCACGACGAGCATGCGGGGACGAAAAGATCCCGGCTCGAAGAGGCCGAGCAGGGTCTTGGTACCACCAATGTCGCCGGCGAGAAGCACGCGTTACCTCACTTTGCGATTGACGTCGACGGTATTCTCTATCATCTTTGGTGCCGTTTCCCCTCTGGCGCCCCCTGGGAGAAGCTGTGCTGCCGACTTCGTCCGACCTGCCGCCGCGGCCTCCGCTCGATGGGGAACTCGTGGTGTTCACCGGCAAGCTGAGCTCGCTCGGCCGCAAGGACGCTCGAGCGCTGGTCGAGCGGCTGGGCGGCTCGACCGCGGATGACGTGAACGCGAAGACCACCATGCTCGTGGTGGGCGCCGAAGGCTTCGGGCCCACACTCGATCCCGCGCGCGCGAGAAGCCAGAAGATCGTCCGCGCCGAGGAGCTCAACGCGCAGAAGGCCGCGGTGATCCAGATCCTCACCGAGGAACAGTTTTGCGTGCTGGCGGACGTCCCGACGCCGGACGCTCTCAAGCGCCAGTACCACGCGATGCGGGATCTGCTGGGCCGCTACCGCAACCTCCGCGAGGATCACCTGCGGTATCTCGTCAAGTGCGGGCTCCTGCGTCCGGTTCTGCGCACCAACGCCGACACGTTCTTTTCGTTCGCGGACGTGACCATCGTCAAGCGGGCGCACGACGAGCTGGCCGAAGGTGCCTCGTTCAAGCGCGTGGTCAGGGCCCTCCTGGCCTCCACCATGGGCCAGCTGGCATTCGACTTCCGGCTCGATGCGGAGCCCGCCCGGATCGTCACGCTGCAGCCCAGGGCGGCCGACGCCGGATCCCGGCGGCCGTCTTCGCCCGCTGAAGCCCCGCGCGACAGGGCACGCGCGGAGGAATACTTCCGCGCCGCATCGGCACTCGACGATGGCGACGAGGGAAGGCGCGAGGAGGCTGCCTCGACGTATCGGCAGGCGCTGGAGTGGGATCCGAACCTTGTCGCGGCTCTCATCAACCTGGCGAACATCCACTACTCGCGCGATGAGCTCGCCGAGGCGCAGGCGCTTTACGAGCGCGCCATCGGCCTCGAACCGGACTTCTTCGAGGCTCACTTCAACCTCGGCAACATCTGCCACGATCTCGGGCGCTTTCCTGAGGCCGAGGCCTGCTACCTCGAGGCGCTGCGACTGAACCCCATGTACGCCGATACGCACTTCTACCTGGCGGTGACCTTCGAGAAGATGGGCCGCTCGGACGAGGCGCGCCCTCACTGGCGCTCGTACCAGCAGCTCGAGCCCCATGGAGAGTGGGTGGAGCTGGCCAGAGAGTTCTCTGAATAAAGACGTGAAATTGGGAATTGGGAATTAGGAATTGAGAATTCGTACCCTTCTCGACTTCGGGTTCATAGCGGGCTGCACGGCCATCGCCTGTGGGTCGGCGCCGGGGCCACAGGGATCGGGCGCACGCGCCGGCGCGGCGACGCTTTTCGAGGGGGCGCGGCTCATCACGGGCGACGGCACGCCGCCGATCGAGGACTCGGCGTTCATCGTCGAGGGCGGGACCTTCACCGCAATCGGCCGCCGTGGAGCGTTGACTGTGCCCGTGGACGCCATCCGCGTGGATCTCGCAGGCAAGACGGTAATCCCGGGCTTGATCGATGCGCACTCGCACATCGGCTACATGAAGCATCTGACGAGCGGGCCCGAGAACTACACGCGGGAGCACATCCTCGATCACATGTATCGATTCGCCTATCACGGCGTGGCCGCGAGCCAGGCCATGGGCTCGGACTTCGGCGACGTGTGGATGGGCCTGCGGGACGACATCGCGGCCGGCAAGTATCCGGAGGCGGCGCGGTTTCTCTCGGCCGGCCGTGGCCTCGCACCCGAGGACGAGGTCCGGCCCGACAACATGCGCCACTCGGCCTACACGATCCGGACCGAGGCCGACGCCCGCCAGGCCGTACGCGAGCTTGCCTCGCAGCGTGTCCGGATCGTCAAGACGTGGGTGGACGACAGGGGCGGGAGCGTTCGCAAGCTCACCCCGGAGCTCTATGCGGCCATCATCGACGAAGCCCACCGGCTTGGCCTGCGTGTCGCGGTGCACGCGAGCGGACTCGAGGACGCCAAGGCGTTGCTGCGCGCCGGCATCGACATCTTTGCCCACATGATGAACGACGTGGACGACGAGCTCATCGGCCTGTTCAAGCAGCACCCCGGAACAAGCGTGCTCCTTGCGCTCGGCGGACCGAGACGGCAGGTCTCGGCGCCGTGGCTGAATCCGCCGCACCCGCTTGTCCTGGAGACCGTCCTGCCCGATCAGGTCAAGCGCCTGCAGGATCGGTTGGCGTCAGTGCCTGCGCCGGCGCGTGCCCGGGCGGAAGCCAGCTGGGAGCGCTTGGCGAGCGGGATTCGCCGGCTCGATGCGGCGGGCGTTCCGATCGGCGTCGGTACCGACGGCGGGGGACAGACCGGCGATCAGTTCGTGGGGTGGACCATGCACACCGAGCTCGAGAACATGGTCGCGGCGGGGATGACCCAGGCCGACGTGCTCGTGGCCGCAACCCGGACAGCCGCCGCGATTCTCGAGATCGACGACCTTGGCGCGGTCGCTTCGGGTAAGAGCGCCGACTTCGTCGTGCTGAACGCAAATCCCCTCGACGACATCACCAACACACGCCGGATCGACCGCGTGTACCTGCGCGGTAAAGAGATCGATAGGTCTGCGATGCGGAGTCGATGGACGGGCGGAGGCGCAGGTCTTTAGTACCGATAGTCTTCCGGCGACCGCTTCTTCGGCGTGCGGCGGAGCTTGAAGAACTGGCAGTCCGGGCACCAGGCGTCCGGGTTGAAGCTGGTGCCGGCAATCGGCAGCACATCGCGGTGGCCGCAGCACTCCGGGCCGTCTTCGGGCGGACGCCTCCAGCGGCACGACTTGAACTTGATCGTGGCTTCGGAGATGACCGGCGTCGCCGGGGGAACTGGTAACTTCCGACATTACGCGCTCAATTCTATGCGAACGCCGACGGACTTTTCTAGCGCGGCCAGGGCCGAGCGCTCATCCGGAGCCACGAGGGTGATCGCGTGGCCGACCACGTCCGCACGGCCCGTGCGGCCGACCCGGTGGACGTACGCGTCGGGCGAGTCGGGCAGCTCGTAGTTGATGACGGTGTGAATCCCGTCGATGTCCAGCCCGCGGGCCGCGATATCGGTGGCGACGAGCACTTTGTACTTCCCGCCGCGGAACCCTTCCACTGCCGCGCGGCGCTGTTCCTGGGTCCGGTCCGCGTGGAGCGCCACGCATCGGATGCTGGCCGCCTGCAGGCGCCTCGCCAGCCGCTCCGCGCCGATCTTGGTCCTCGAAAACACCAGCACGGGCCCTTCAGGGTTGCGCAGGTGCTCGATCAGCCAGTCGAGCTTTCCGGCGGTGTGCACGGTCGCGGCCCGGTGCGTAATGGTCTTCGCGGGCTTGCTCCGGTGCCCGACCTGCACGTACTTGGGCTCGCGCACGATCTCCAGCGCGAACCGCACGACATCATCGGGCATCGTCGCTGAGAAGAGCAGCGTCTGGCGCGTCGGGCTCGGCATCGCGGCGATGATTCGGCGGACGTCGGGCCAGAACCCCATGTCCATCATGCGATCGGCCTCGTCGAGGACCAGGAGCTCGACGCCGCTGAGGTCGGCGTTCTGCTGCCGCATGTGATCGAGCAGCCGGCCCGGCGTCGCGACGATGATGTCGACGCCCGCCTTGAGCGCGCGTTCCTGCATGCCCATCTCGACGCCGCCGTAGACCGCGGCGCTCGTGATGGCCGTGTGGTACGACAGCCCGTGAATCTCGTCTTCGATCTGCACCGCCAGCTCGCGCGTCGGCGCGAGCACCAGCACGCGCGACCTCGTTCCCGGAGCATTCACGCCCGGCGCGCCGACGATATCGGATGGCACCGTTTCTACAGCGGGCGCTGTGAGCAGCCGCTGCAGCGTGGGGACCACGAACGCGCAGGTCTTGCCCGTGCCCGTTTCAGCGCAGGCAATGAGGTCGTGTCCCTCCAGGGCGAGCGGGATGACCGCGCTCTGGATCGGCCGGGTCTCGGTGAACCCGAGATCGCGGACGCCTTCGAGCAGCCGCGGGTCGAGGCCGAGCGATGTGAACGGCACCGGGGAGGTGTCGACAAGCGTCGGCTCGAGCGCGGGAGCTGACGATGTGGATGGGCGCGGTGCGGCGTAGGTCGGAGTGCGCGCGGGACCGCCGCGCGGTCCGCGCCTCGGGCGCCCGCGTGATGGTCGTCGATTGCTTGTATTGGAATTCAAACTTGTTTTGTTTCTGGCTAGCGCGCGCGGAAGGTAATGATGCCCCGGACCGGATCGTAGGGCGAGACGCCGACGGTGACGCGATCCCCGGGGACGACCTTGATGCGGAAGCGGCGCATGCGGCCGCTCAGCTGGGCGAGCACTTCGTGGCCGGCGTCGCATTGCACGCGGTAAAGCCCGCCGCTGTGCACCGCCACCACGGTGCCCTGCATGTCGATGAGATCGTCCTTGCTCAATCGGGCTAGCTATCCTTTCTGTGACCGTTACCGTACAACGTCAAACAAGGATTGTGCCACATGGGGTGGCTGGCTGTCATCATTCTCCACTTTGCGCCGGGGCCCCACCCCCGGCGCGAACTGACGCCGAACTCGTCGACGGTCTCGGCTCCTGTGGCCGACGCGTATTCTCCACTTTGCGCGCCCACGGCCAACTCGCCGACATCCTCGGATCGCTTGCCGGCTCCGTGTGGCCGCAGGCGCTCGTCATTCTCCACTTTGCGCGGGGCCCCACCCCCGCGCCTGTCGCCGCTCGCCCACACTCGCGGCGATGATTTGCGGACTTTCCGCTTAGTCACGGCTGGCACCTCTGCCTCGCCCGCTGCTAGCCCGCCCCCGCCTGCCCTGCCTGCCTTGCCAGCCCCGCCCGCCCTTAGAGTTCTCGAACAGCTCGTTCTACCCGCAGCGCCAGGGCTTCGTAGTCCTCGCCGTCAGCTCGAGCGGCGCGCCGAACGCGACGCGGACGCGGGCCGGGCGTGGCCATCTTCCAGGTGTGATGCAGCACCTTGTCGAGGCCGTCGATCCGCACCGGCACCACCGGGACGCCGAGCCGCGACGCGATCATGCCGATGCCCGGCCGGAACGGCTCGATCTCCCCGGCGTCCGATCGTCGGCCCTCCGGGAAGATCAGCACCGAGAAGCCGTCCTCCAGCAGCTCGCCGATGTAGCGGAGCGTCTGCCGCGCGCCGGCTTCGCGCTGCGGCAGCGGGAACGCGTTGAAGAAGAGCGCGGCCAGGTAGTAGTTGAGGCTGTTGGTGAGCCATGCCTCCCGGCCGTGTGCTGCTCGGGAAAGAAATGCGCCTTGAAGAACTCCTTGGCCATGGCCGGCGCGACGCGGTACCGCAGCCGCGCGGGCAGCGCCGCCAGAATCACCGGCGTGTCCATGTGGCTCTGGTGGTTCGCCGCGAAGATCACCGGCCGGTCGATTGCCTTCAGATGCTCGCGGCCCTCGACCGTAATCCGGGCAAAGACGCGGGCGAGCGGCAGGATCCACGTCGGCAGGCTGAGCCTCCGCAGAGTCGCGCGCCGGCCAGCGCCGGTTCCACGCCGGGAACTCGACCGGCTCGGCTGTGCGCCTGCGAGGCCGTTCCGGCCTGTTCGACGAGCGTCTGCAGCTGACGACACGTCGCGCGCGGCCGAGAACGCGCCTTCGTCGATCCGCGTCTGAAATGCATCTTCGAGCGCCACCATCAGCTCGACGCGTTCGAGCGAGCTCAGGCCCAGCTCCTCGAGCGTCGTCGCCGGCGCGATGTCGGATGCGCCCGGCATGCCTCGCGACGCAGCGCGGCCAGCCGATCCTGTCCCGCGTGCACCAGCTGCGGCGTCGCCGCCGCTCTTCACCCAGTCGCGGATCGGCGCGCGTTTCAGCTTGCGCGTGCCTTCGGTGCGCGGCAGCTCCGGCTCGGGCCACGACAGCGCGCGCCGGATCTTCTGATGATCCGCGAGCTGCCGGTTCGCCTCGCCGGCCAGCGCATCCGGGTCGACGCCGGGTTCCAGCACGACGCACCGCGTGCACTCGCTCCTCGCCGTCCGCCGGCGCCCGACGACCGCCGAGTCGCGCACGCCCGGCAGCTGCGTTCAGCACGCGCTCGACGTCCTCCGGAAAGACGTTCAGCCCTTCCGGCGTGACGATCATTTCCTTCTTGCGCCCGCGGATGAACAGCTGGCCGTCGGCGCCGATCTCGCCGATGTCGCCGGTGTGGAACCAGCCGTCCTCGAACGCTCGCGCGGTCTCCTCGGCGGCGTTGAAGTAGCCGGTCGTGACGTTCTCGCCGCGCACGAGGATCTCGCCGTCCTGCGCGATCTTCACCTTCGACGCCGGCGATCGCCTTGCCGACCGAGCCTCGTTTGGTGCCGAACGGATGATTGAGCGTGACGATCGGCGCGGTTTCGGTCAGCCCGTAGCCCTGGATGACCGCGAAGCCCAGCTCGCCCCAGAACGCCTCGAGCTCGCCTTCGAGCGGCGCCGCGCCGACGACGAAGCCCAGAACTTGAATCCGAACGCCGATGGATCTGCCGGTAGCGCCACCAGCGCCAGGCGAAGTGCTGCTTCGGCCCCGGCGTCGGCCAGCTCCGGCGCGAGCGCGCAGCACGTGCTCGCGCAGCACGTCGAGAATCTTCGGCACCGACACCAGCACCGAGATGCGCCGGCTCTTGATCTGCGCGACGATGTCGCCCGGGTTGTAGCCGCGCATGAAGACGACGACGCCCGGCAGCATCGGCGGGATGAAGGTCGCCATCGCCTGGCCGAACATGTGGCTGAGCGGCAGCAGGTTCAGGAAGCGCAGCGGGAAGAACGGCGTGCCCCACTTGCGGTACTTCAGGACCTCGCGTTCGACCGGCACGATGTTCGCCAGCACGTTGCGGTGGGTGATGACGACGCCCTTGGGCTCGGCGGTCGCGCCCGACGTGAAGATGATCTCGGCGACGTCGTCGCGCCCGATGGCAACCTGCGGGGCCGTGCTCGCGGCCGCGACGAGCGCCGGCCAGTCGAGCTCGTGCAGCTTCCACGATCGGCGCGCCGGCGGTGTCGTGGCACCGGCGGCACGTCCTGCCCGACGAGCACGAGCCTGCGCCTGCACGATCCGCGCGACGCGGGCGAGAAAGTCGGGCGACGCGCGGTAGTCGATCGGCACGACGACGACGCCGTTCAGCAGGCAGCCCCAGAACGCGACGATCCACTCGGGGCGGTTCTCGGAGAAGAAGACGACCTTGTCGCCTTTGCGCAGGCCGGCGGCATGCAGGCGGCGCCGCGAATCCGCGCGCGGCGCGCGCCGACCTCCTGGTAGCTGAAGCTGCGGCTCGCGGAATCCATCGTCGTGGACGAGGAAATCGCCGCTGCGCGCGAGCGAGATCGTCGGAAGAAGTCGATGAGCGTGTCGCGCGACCACGGCTGAATTATGATGGAAAGCCAAAAGGGCACCTAATGAATGCCGATCGCCTTCCGCGTCTGTCTGCTGCTCGCCGTCGCGTTCTGGCCTCGCCGGTGCGCGCGTGGCGCTCGCGCAGCCGGCCACGCAGCCGGGGCCGGTGTGGCCGAAGCTGTCCGCCGGCCGAGCGCGATCAGGTGATGCGCTTCGGCGACGACTTCAAGCAGTTCATCGGCCGCGCAAAGAGCGCGCATGACCTTCGTGCGCGAGGCGCGGGCAGCTGGTCGAGGCCGCGGCTTCAAGCCGTGGCCCGCGGCGCCGGCAAGGCGGATGTCGGCGCCGGGCTCGCGCTGGTACGCGGTCAACCGCGACCGGACGATTGCCGCGTTCGTCATCGGCACCGATCCCGCTGTCGGCGCGGCGCGCGCATCGTCAACACGCACAACGACTCGGTGCACCTCGAGCTCAAGCCCAGGCCGTTCCGCGAGAGCTTCGACATCGCGCTGCTCGACACGATCGACGCACGGCGGCATGAAGAACTACCAGTGGGTCAACCGGCCGCTGGCGCTCATCGGCCGCGTCATCAAGACCGACGGCACGAGCCGTGAACGTCGACATCGGCCACGCACCCGGCGATCCCGTGCTGATCATCGCCGACCTCGCGCCGCACGTGGACGCGCGACTTCCTGGAGCCGGACGCAACCGCGACGTCATCCAGACCGAGGAGCTCGATCCGATCCTGGCGCTCGACCGCGCGAGGCGGCGGCGCAGGCGCTCAAGGAGAAGTACGGCCTGACGCCGCGACGATTTTCTGTCGGCCGATCTGCAGATCGTCCCGGCGCAGATGCCGGTCGACGTCGGGCTCGATCGGCAGCTGGTCGGCGCCTACGGCCACGACGACCGTTCGAACGGGTATGCCGCGTTCCGCGCGATCATCGAAGTGCGGGACGCCCGCGAAGACGGCGGTCGCGTACGGCGTGAACAACGAGGAAGTGAGCTCCTGGACGACCGGCGTCGACTCGGAGTGGTTCAGGACGCTGCTGGCGGAGATCATCGCGGCGCAGGAGCCGGCGCTACAACGACCTGATGCTGCGCCACGCGCTCCGGCGTCGCAGGTGCTGGTGTCCGACTGCACGACGGCGCTCGATCCCGATCTTTCCGCAGCCGTATCTGCCGGCAGGCTCGGCGCGGCTCGGGCTGGGGGCTCGTGTTCAAGGAGTACGGACCGGGCCGCGAGGCGGACGCCGAGTACTTCGCGCGCATGCGCAGGCTGTTCAACGACGCGGGCGTGCGCTGGCAGACGCACGCCTACCGGGCCGGCTACGGCGGCGGCACCATCGCGCAGTGGTTTGCCAACGCCAACATGGACGCGATCGACGTCGGCATCGGCATCCTGAGCATGCACTCGCCGATGGACGTCTCGGCGAAGGTCGACGTCTGGGAGCTCTATCGGGGCTTCAAGGCGTTCCTCGGCGCTCCGATGTCGTCGCCGTCACCCTCGTCACGCTGACGTAGTAAGCTATCGCACCTCATGCGTATCTTCCTGACTGGCGCGACGGGCTACATCGGTGGCGCCGTGCTCGACGCGCTGGTTCGCGGCGGCCATTCAGTCACGGCGCTCGTCCGCGACGACGAGAAGGCCGCGCGGGTTGCGGCGAAGGGGGCACGCCCGGTGGTCGGCAACCTTGCCGAGCCCGAGTCGTATCGGGCGGCGGCCGATGCGCAGGACGGCTACGTCCACACGGCGTTCGACCGCGCATCCGGACGCGGGCCCGCCATCGATCGGATCGGCCTCGACACGATGCTGGCGGCGGCCCGCCGTCCGCGCACGGCTGGTGCGACCACGCCGCGGGCACGCTTCCTCATTTACACGTCCGGCACCTGGGTGCTGGGCCCGAGCTCGGATCCCGTTGCCGAGGATGCCCCCGTCAATCCGCTGGCGCACGTGGCGTGGCGCCCGGCGCACGAGGATCTCGTGCTGGCCGCCGCTTCCGCGACCCTTCGGACGGTGATCGTCCGGCCCGGCGTCGTGTACGGCGGCGGCCAACGGCATGGTCGGCGACCTCTTCAGTCAGCCAGCAACGGCCTCGTCCGCGTCGTCGGCGACGGCAACAACCACTGGCCGCTCGTGTACGAGCGCGATCTGGCCGACCTCTACTCGCGGCTGGTGGCGAACGAGGACGCCGCGGGCGTGTATCACGCCAACGACGAGGGCGACGAGCGCGTCAACGACATCGTCGGCGCGATCGCGCCCTATGTGGCCGTGCGGCCCGACGTGCGCCACGTGCCGCTCGAAGAGGCGCGCGCCAAGATGGGGCCGGTGCGCCGACGCGCTGTCGCTCGACCAGGTCGTGCGCAGCCCGCGAGCGCGCGCGCTCGGCTGGACGCCTAGCCTGCGGTCGGTCGCCGGCAACGCGGCGCGCCTGCTCGAAGAGTGGCGCAACGCGTCCTGAGCCGCCGACCGTCGGCCCTTTCTACCAGAGGCTTCCGAACGAGAGCCCGACGAACACACCGTAGAACGCGGTCATGATCACGAGCGCCACGCGGCGCCACATCGGCGGACGCAGATGCGGGGGCAAGAGCCGCGTGTTGATGTAAAGCAGGTGCGGGGCAGCGATGATGAAGATCGCGCCGGCCACGTTGGCGCCGAGCTTCAGCAGCACGATCGGTTGTGCGAGCCGCATCGCGATGATGCCCCAAACCACCAATGTGGCGAGGACCGTGTAGTACACGGCACGAATGTCTCCGCCGCGCCACGCGCGCACGCGTCCGCTGCCCGCCCACAAGATGTCGGTGATGGCGCGCACCATGCCTTCGAGGTTGTCGAGCTGCGTCTTGAAGAGAATCCATGCGCCCAGAAACGCGATGACTCCCGCGATGGTCGCGCCGGCCTGCGTCCCAATGGCAGAGGCGAGCGCGGCACTGATGCCCAGGCCTTGTATATCCGTCCCACGAGGCAGGAAGGTCACGTAGAGCAGAGCGGGGAGGACCATCCCGAGCAATCCTCCTGCGAAGAAGAGTCCCCACTGATCGGCCGCCACGATGCGCCACCAGCCGCGCCACCGGGCCATTTCGCTCGGGTGGTCGGAGAAGATGAAACCGGTGGGCGCCACATTTCCCTTTTGACCGGAAGCGGCGGCGGGAATGTATCCGGCCCGCGCGCCCATCCCGTAGCCACGGTCGCGCGCCCAGTTCGAAAGCACGATGTTCACCACACCCCCCGCACCGGAGTAGGCCACGAGAGCCCCCAGCAGGAAGAAGTCCGCGCCTCTCGGCAGCGGGTCGAACACGCCGCGCTCGACGTCGAAGCCGCCGAACCCGGCAAACGCGGCGCCCCAGGTGGCGGCTGGCACAAAGAAGAGCGTCAGCAACAGAAACCCGCCCAGGATGGTCACGACGAGCACCCAGTTCAGTAGCTCGAGTGTCCGCTCGATGCGCCGCCCAACCATGAGGATCGCGACGCACGCGAGGAACGCCACGACGCCAATGTAGTGAATAGAAGCCGCGTCCGCAGCGCCAGCCAAACGCTGCGCGAACAGGAAGAAAATGGCGGCCGCTGCAGTACCGGCCCAGGCGGGCCATCCAACCTGCAAGAAGTACAAGCCGGCATAGAGCCATGCCCACGCGGTGGACGATGGGCGAGTCCGCATGAAGCCCGTGAACGCTGGCTCCCCGGTCGCCAGCGTGTAGCGCATAACCTCAGTATTGAAGATCGCCTGCAGGGTGATGGCGACGCCGACCACCCAGAGTAGCGAGAGACCGTGCGCGACAAACGCCGCGGGCCCCAGGAGAAACTCGCCGCTGCCGATGGAAACGCCCAGTGCGATAATGCCAGGGCCGACAGCTTTCAACCAACCGAGACCAGTCGGCCGCGGCGGTTCTGGAAGCTCGGCGCGCTGCCATGGTTCCAGTCCCGACAAGGCCTCGATCGGCCGTGGCGCGCTTGCAGCGGAGACCTGCAACTCTAGTCTCCGAACTTCTGGAGATCGTCGTCTTCCGCCCCAGGGAGCAGGTCGAAGAACGCGTCCAGACTCCGGTCGAGCGCCCGCCGGAGCTGGGGAATCGTGCCGTCGATTGTGTGCAGCGTCACGTGCGCGGCCGTGCCATCGGCCAGCGAAATCTTCGCGTCGTCCAATGCTTTGAGGGATCCCTCAGGAACGAGCCGGACGCCGTAAACCAAGGTGTAACGGGACATACGGTGATCCTAGCATTGAGTAATTGGGTAGTTGGGTGATTGAGTAATTGGATTGAGGAATTTGGGGATGGCAATGTCTATACGCTTGCTGCTTGTCGCCTTGCTCCTGTCCGGATTGACCGTCGGGTCGGCGGCACAGTCCGCGCCGGCTGGCGCGAAGCCGGCGCTCTTTGCCGTGTTGTTCCGCACCGGACCGAAGTGGGATGCGGCGAAGCCGCCCAACGATCAGGCGTTCTTCCGTGAGCACTCGGCGAACCTGGCGCGACTGCGGCAGAGCGGGCTCATTCAGATGGGCGCGCGGTACTCGGACGTCGGGCTGATCGTGGTGTCCGCCCAGGCCGAAGCGGCCGTGCGCGCGGAGATCGATCGTGATCCGGCTGTCGCGAACGGCACGTTCGTATACGAGCTATCTCCGTTCAACGTGTTTTACGACGGCTGCCTCCGGTGAAGGCAGGCGGGGCGGGCAAGGCTGGCAGGGCTGGCAGCTGGGCCGACAAAGTGAAGAAGGTTTGCGCCTGCGGCCATCCCGAGCCGAGGACAAGCAACTCCGAGGCGAGGGATCAGCGTCAGTTCGCGGCGGGGGTGGGGCCCCGCCGCAAAGTGAAGAAAGTCGGGCAGACGGCTACAGCCGGGCCGGAGGGTTGGGCGTGACCTCGGGCCGGCAAACGGGGTAAGTTTTCGGAGTCGATTGAGGAGTCTTCCATGACGAATCGCACGCTGCGAACTGTTGGTCCGGGCTCGGCCCTCTTCCTCGCATTTGCGCTGCTGGCCGGCGCCTGCGGTCCTTCGACCGAGCAGGCCGCGCCGGCATCAGCCGCGAACGATGTGCCGACCCTGACATTCGAGAAATACACCCTGCCGAACGGACTCGAAGTCATCCTCTCGGAGGATCGGCGGCTGCCGCTTGTGGCCGTGAACCTCTGGTACCACGTCGGGCCAGCCAACGAGGAGCCGGGCCGAACGGGCTTCGCGCACCTCTTCGAGCACATGATGTTCCAGGGATCGAAGCATGTGCCTGGCGACACCCACTTCCGCTCACTCGAAGGGGCGGGGGCGAGCGACCTGAACGGCACGACGGACTTCGATCGCACGAACTACTTCGAAACGATCCCCGCCAACCAGCTGGAGCTCGCGCTGTGGCTCGAGTCCGACCGCATGGGCTACCTGCTCGATCAGGTGGATCAGGCGAACCTTTCGAACCAGCAGGACGTCGTGCGCAACGAGAGGCGTCAGAGCGTGGAGAACCAGCCTTACGGGATTGTCGAAGAAGCCTTGTTTCACCAGCTCTTCCCGAAAGAGCACCCCTACTACGCGAGCGTGATCGGATCGCACACAGATATCCAGGCTGCGAAGCTCGAGGACGTCAAGAACTTCTTCAAGCTGTACTACGCGCCCAACAACGCCAGCATCGCCATCGTCGGGGACATCGACAAGGCGGCCACGAAGGCCCTCGTCGAGAAGTACTTCGGCACGCTCAAGCAGGGGCAGCCGGTGCCAAAGCCCTCCGTGCAGACGCCGCCGATTTCCGCCGAGCGCCGCGCTGTAGTCCAGGATCGCGTCGAGCTGCCGCGAGTCTACATGGCGTGGCTCACCTCGCCGATTTTCAAGCCCGGCGACGCAGATGCGGACATCGTTTCCACCGCACTCGGCGGCGGCCGCTCGAGCCGGCTGTACAAGAAGCTGGTCTACGAGAAGCAGATCGCGCAGGACGTAAGCGCCGCGCAGTACTCACTGATGCTCGGATCGGTGTTCCAGATCACGGCCACCGCACGGCCGGGGCACACGGCCGAGGAACTCGAGAAGGCCATCGACGAGGAGCTGGCGCTGCTCCGGCAGAACGGACCCGATCAGAGCGAAGTGGACCGCGCCCGTAACGTCATCGAGACGCGCATCGTTCAGGGACTCGAGACGCTCGGCGGCTTTGGCGGTGTCGCCGACCGTCTGAACTCGTACAACCATTATCTTGGCGATCCGGCCTACTTGCCGCAGGACATCAAGCGGTATCGCGACGTGACACCGGCCTCGGCGAAGACGTTTGTCGAACAGCAGCTTGGCCAGAGTGCTCGTGTCGTCGTACACGGCGTGCCCGGCACGCCCGACCTGGGAGCGCCGGTGCCGACACCGAAGGTGGCGCAGGCCGCCCCCGGGACCGGGGCCGAGTCGGCCAATCCCGACGAGCCCTGGCGCAAGGACATGCCCAAGGCGGGCGAGGCGCGTGCGCTGCAGTTGCCATCGCCGACCTCGTTCGAGCTGCCCAATGGTCTCACTGTGCTGGTCAACGAGCGGCCGGGGCTGCCCATCGTGTCGGCCGCGTTTGTCGTGAGAACGGGCAGCGGTGCGAATCCCGCGGACAAGCCAGGGCTGGCCAACTTCACGGCCGCCATGCTGGATGAAGGCACGGCCTCTCGCAACGCTCTGCAGATTGCCGACCAGGTTGCGCAGCTTGGTGCGTCGCTCAGCACGGCGTCGACGATGGATGCGTCGCAGATCTCGGCAGGCTCGCTCCGGCGGAACTTCCCGGCGCTGCTCGATCTGGTGGCCGATATCGCCAGGCGGCCCAGTTTCCCGGCCGAGGAGATCGATCGCCAGCGGGCCAGCAGGCTTGCGAGCCTGGTTCAGCAGCGCGAGAACCCGAGCGCCGTCGCGGCGGCAGCGATGGCGGGGGCGCTTTATGGACCGGGTCATCCGTACGGCTACACGGAGCTCGGCACCGAAGCCTCGAACAAGGCACTGTCGCGCGACGACATGCAGGCGTTCTGGAAACAGAACTTCGTGCCCAACAACGCGGCCCTGATCGTCTCGGGACAGATCACGGTGGCCGACGTGCGTCCGCTCGTCGAGAAGGCTTTCGGAGACTGGGAGAAGGGCGCACAGGTTACGGCGCCCGCCGGCGCGTCGGCGCCGGCCACGACGGCCGCGCGCCTGGTGCTCGTGGACAAGCCCGGAGCCCCGCAGACCCAGGTGCGGGTCACGTCAATTGGCGTGCCCCGATCGACGCCCGACTACGAAGCCATCCGGGTGATGAACGAGACGCTCGGAGGCCTCTTCTCGAGCCGGATCAATCTCAACCTGCGCGAGCAGCACGGCTACACCTATGGAGCAAGCTCGCAGTTCGTGTTCCGCCGGAGCGCCGGGCCGTTCGTCGTGGCGTCGGGCGTGCGCACGGATGTGACGGCTCCCGCGGTGACCGAGATCTTCAAGGAGATTCGCCGCATGCGGGACACGGCGCTGACGCCGGAGGAGCTGACGCTGGCGAAGGACTCGATCGTGCGGTCGCTGCCCGCGGAGTTCGAGACGAGCAGCCGCGTCACCGGCAGCACCGCGAACATCTACCTCTACGATCTCGGCCTGGATTACTTCGCCAAGGCGCCGGCGCGCCTGTCGGCGATCACCGCCGACCAGGCAAAGGCCGCAGCCGAGAAGCACATCGTGCCGGAAGCGCTCATCACGGTGGCCGTCGGCGACCGCGCGAAGATCGGCCCGGAGCTGCAGAAGCTGAAGCTCGGCGCTACAGAGATCCGCGGCGCGGATGGGGCGGTGGTTCAGGGCAGGTAGGGCGGGCAAGGCAGCGCGGGGCAGGCAGGGCAGACACGCGCCGCGGCGCGAGGCTGAGGCAGGCACGTCAGGCCTGGCGCCAAGTGAATGTCACTAAGCGGGGAGTCGCCGCAAGTCACCGCCGCGAGCGCGGGCGAGCGGCGACGGGCGCGGGGGTGGGGCCCCCGCGCAAGTGAGAAATGTTGACGCCTAGAGCAGTCGCCGCGCAGCGGCGACCGCTTCTTCGAGACTCGTGACAGTCCCGTCCAGCTGAAGCTCGTACACGGCTTTCGTGATTTCACCGACGCGAGGGCCCGGGCGCAGGCCGAGTTCCAGGACGTGGCGGCCGAGCAGGATGGGCGCCGGCGGGCGGCGGTCCACTCCGAGCGCCCGCGCGCGTTCCAGGAACCAGTCCATCGCGTCGCAGTTGAACACGCCGGGGGCGCGACCGAGACAATCGGACTTCGCCAGCCTCGCGAGCAGTTCGAGGTCAACCTTTTGCGCGAGGCGGCGGAACGCGCCGTCGCCCACCTCGGTCCTGGCCTTGAACCACATTCCAGGCTTCAGATGCTGCGCCGTCATGCCGAGCACCTGCGCGCGCACGTCGTAGCCATCGATCGACTGCACGTTCAGCCGATCGAGAAACACGGTTGCGGGGGCCACGCCCTGCTCCTCGTGATCGATCGACCGGATCCGACCTTCGGAGAACGCGGTGGTGGCAGGCTTGCCGAAGTCATGGCAGACCGCGCCCAGCATGACGGCGATCTGCTGCGGCCGCGGCAGATCGTCCACGCGCGTCCGCGCCTGATCCACGACCTGCAGCGTGTGCACCCAGACGTCTCCCTCGGGATGCCACTCGGGCTCCTGCGGACAGCCGGCGAGCGCCTGGAGCTCCGGGAAGAGTTTTTCCACGACGCCAAGCTCCATCGCGAGGGCCAGTCCGATCGACGGGCTCGGTGCGAACAGGAGCTTCACCATCTCACCCCAGATCCGCTCGGCTGGAAGATCGTCGAGCGGGATGGCGCGGCAAAGCTCGGCTGACGCAGGTTCGAGTGTGAGGCCAAATCGCGCCGCGAACTGCACCGCACGCAGCACCCGCAAACTGTCGTCGCCGAATGTGCGGACATCCACAACGCGCAGCACGCGGGCATCGAGATCGCGGCGGCCGTCGAATGGGTCGAGATACTCACCGGTCAGCGGATCCCACGAGATGGCGTTGACGGTGAAGTCCCGCCGACGCGCGGCATCTTCGACGCTCATCGAAGGGTCGCCCGTGACGAGAAAGCCCTTGTGACCGCGGCCGGACTTCGACTCGCGCCGCGGCAACGCGACGTCGAGCCCGCCCACCTTGAACACCTGAAAGCTTTCACCGACGGCTTCGACACGGCCAATCTCTTCGAGCAGGCGCCGCAGGCGATCGGCGGTGATGCCGAACACCTCGATGTCGATGTCCTTGGACTCTCGCTGCAGGAGCCGGTCGCGCACCCATCCGCCGACAACGAGCGCGCGCCCGCCTTCGGCGTGGACACGCTCGGCAATGTGCGTCGCGACGTCCAGGCTCATTGCGGGGCCTGAATCGGCTTGCGGCCCCACTTCTGGACCACGGTGTCGGCAAGTCCCGGCGCGATCGCCGAGATCACAGCGAGCCACTTGGCTTTCTTGTACGGATATACCTCGGGCGTTGGACGCTCGATGGCGCGATGGATGGCCTCGGCGACGTCCTCGGGCTTCTGACGCGGGCCGGATGCGCGCGTGGCGAAACCAGATTCGGCCGTCATCACCTCGAAGAACTCGGTTTCGGTCGAGATGGGATAGACGATCGTCACGTGGATGCCGGACCCGCGAAGCTCCGCGCGCAGGCACTCGGCCAGACCAACCTGCGCGAACTTTGTGGCGGAGTAGGCCCCCATGTAGGGCACGCCTCGGCGGCCGACGATCGAGGAGACGACGATGATGTGGCCGGTGCCCTGGCGCCTGAAGACGGGCAGCGCCGCGCTGATCGCGTTCCAGGTCCCCATGTAGTTGACGTCGTGGACCCGCCGCATGCCCTCGGAGGGGATTTGATCGATGGCGCCGTACAGGCCATACCCGGCGTTGCAGACCAGGACGTCGAGGCGGCCGAAGCGCTCGAGGGTCCGCGCGACCAGCGACTGCATGTCCGTCTCGCGCGTGACGTCCGCGGAAATGGGCAATGCCTGGCCGCCGGCGTCGCGCACTTGACCAGCAACCGTCTCCAGGCGGTCCATGCGACGGGCGGAGAGGACAACAGCCGCGCCACTTCGCGCAAAGCGCAGCGCCGTTGCCCGCCCGATGCCCGACGAAGCGCCGGTGATCGCGATGATCCGCATCCCCGCAGGATACCCCACGAGGATCTCGGGCTCGTCAGGCCGCCCGGCGCGTGTCGACCAGCCGCGGCCTGGTCAGCCGATGCCGGTGGCGATCGCCACCCGCAGTGACGACTGGCTGTTTCCCGGAAACCTCCCAGCCTGGCGACTCGTGTCCGCACGAGATGCACACCAGCGACATGCGATTCTTCTCGAAGTGGAACACCTCTTCGTGACCGCTCAGCGAGCAGGTCAGTTGATGAATCCAGGTACCCATCGTGCCCGTCCTTTCTCTGACCTCAACCTCCATCCCGGGGGACTGCTTGTAGAGACGCCGGACGAGCCGGCGGGGTTCAGTGGCTGCAAAATATAGATGGTAAATAACTTACGGTTGACACGAAGACGCGAAGACACGAAGGGCCCACGAAACCGGGCCGAAGACGCGGCTCATGGCTCACGCCTTATGGCTTAAGGGTCTTCTTCGTGCTTTCGTGTTTTCGTGGCGGGTTCAGCGCTCGCTGAGGATTCCGCGGAGGACGAACGCGACGTTGGCGGGGCGCTCGCCCAGGCGGCGCATGAAGTAGGGGAACCACTGGCGCCCGAAGGGAATGTAAATGCGCACGCGATAGCCGTCCTTGACGAGCGCCTGCTGAAGGTCGCGGCGAATCCCGTAGAGCATCTGGAACTCGAAGCGGTCCTTCCCGATGTCGAGCCGCGTTGCAAGCTGCTGCGCGGCCGAGAGGATGTCGGGGTCGTGTGTCGCGATCGCGGGATAGTGCCCTTCGCGCAGCAGCACCTCCATCATCCGGAGATACGCCGCATCCACATCGTCCTTGTTCGCGTACGCGATGGTCTTGCTCTCTTTGTACGCGCCCTTGACCAGGCGCACGCGCGCACCCAGGGCATTCACACGGCGCAAGTCTTCTTCGCTCCGGCGGAGATCCGCCTGCAGCACGACGCCCATCTGGTGATAGCCCTGATGCCAGAGCGTCTGGAAGATGTCGAGCGTCATCTCCGTGTAGGCCGAGCTTTCCATGTCGATCCGGACGAAGAAGTTCTCGGCACGCTCGAAGATGCGGCGGAGGTGATCGACGGCCGTGGCACGGTCGACATCCAGCCCGAGCTGCGTGAGCTTGATCGACAGGTTGCGCTCGACGCCCGCGGCGGCGATCGCCCCGGCCACCTTGATGTATTCGCTGGTCGCCTGCTCGGCCTCGGCCAGGCTCCGTGACGCTCTCGCCCAGGTAATCGAGCGTCACCAGGCAGCCGCGGGCTTCGACCGCACGCGCGGCTTCGATCGCCTCGGCGACGGTCTCGCCCGCAATGAAGCGGCGCGGAAAGCTCCTCGAGCTTCGCATGCCGTAGCGCGAGGACAGTGTCTTGAGGATTCGGCTCTTGGCGAGGAGGTGGAAGAATGTTTTCGAAGCGTTGTCGAGCATCCGCCCTAGTGCGTGCGTCCGGGCGTGGCGAGCAGATGCTCGATCGTGCGCGCGTAGTACCTTCAGCACGGTGCGCTCCCGCACGCGGAAGCGTCCGCGCTCGTGCACGATGATGCCGCGCGTTTCGAGAGGCTCAGCGGCCTCATCCACGGCTTCCTTCCCGCTCGAGACGCCAAGGTTGGCGTGCCTGGCTGCCAGTTCTTCGATGATCGCGTCGATCCGTTGCTCCAGGTCCCGCCGGGCGATCGACGGCCGCATCGCCGCGGCCATCACGGCCGTCGGCAGCACTTTGTACAGCGCGCCGATGCGTGCGCCGATCAGGCGCGTCAGCGCCAGCACGTCGCTCTTGGAGTGGGGGTCGTAATCGGTCGCCGGAATCGGCGCACCGAAGGTGACGAACGCGCGCGATCGATAGCCGACCGCGTAGCGCACCATCTCGGCCAGCTCACGCGTGAAGGGCCGCTGCTGCTTCTTGATCTTCTGCCGCGACAGGATCCGGTCCTCGAGCACCAGGTCGTAGGCGATGCTCGTGGGCACGATGACCAGGTTCGGGCAGCCGGCGGTGAGCGCCGCGTGCATGAGGCCCGTCTTTGCCGGCTTGAGCTCGCCGCTGTAGCTCCGGCCGCCCTCCGGGTAGAAGAAGAGGTCGTGCTTCTTCATCATCTCCGCGACGTAGGCCTTCAGCGTGATGAGGTAAGCCGGATCCTTGGTGTTGCGCCGGATCGGAATCGCGCCCGTGACATACCGGTGAATGAGGCCGAGCGGACCGCCGAACAGGTTGATGCCTGCCGCGATGAGCGGCGGCCTGATGCCGTTGTCGTCGAGGACCAGCGGTTCGACGAGGTAGTCGGTGTGGCTCTTGTGGTTCGAGGCGTAGACCACGCGGTGCGACCTGGTCGCGGCCACGACGTGGTGCAGGTGCTCGTGCTTGCGCTCGATCTTGCGCAGAATCGGATAAAGGGGATGCTGCAGGGCACGGTACAGCTGGTGCCGCTGCGTGGTGCGCATCTCGTCGAGGTACCCCTCGACGCGCTCCCGCGCACCTTCACCCCGCTCGCCCGCGCTGAGAAATTTGATGACCTCCTCGCGGGCCAGGACGGCCTGGGCGACGTCATCGAGCATGGGACGCACAGGACTATATCACGCGATCTCGCGGCACACGGCGTCCGCGAACTCGAAAGTGGAGGCCGTCCCCCCCAGGTCCCGCGTCCTGGCCGACCCCTTTGTCAGCACCCGGCCGAGCGCGGCCATGATGCCCTCGGCCGCCGGGCCCTCGCCGATGTGCCGCAGCATCATCACCGCCGAGAGCAGCAGCGCCGTGGGGTTCGCGAAGTTCTTGCCGGCGATGTCAGGGGCGCTGCCGTGCACCGCCTCGAACACGCCGAGCTCCGTCCCCAGGTTCGCGGCGCCGACAACCCCCAGGCCTCCGACCAGGCCCGCGCAGAGATCCGACACGATGTCGCCGTACAGGTTCGGCATCACGAGGACGTCGAACTGGCCCGGGTTCATCACCAGGTGCATGCACGCGGCATCGACGATCTTTTCGTCGTACTTGATGTCGGGATACTTCCGGGACACCGTGCGGACGCACTCGAGAAACAGGCCGTCGCTCTGCTTCATGATGTTCGCCTTGTGGATTGCCGTGACCTTCTTGCGGCCATGGCGTCGCGCGTGGACGAACGCGAACTCGGCGATGCGCGACGAAGCGCGCTCGGTGATGATCTTGAGGCTCTCCACGACGCCGGGCACGACCTCGTGCTCCAGGCCCGCATAGAGATCCTCGGTGTTCTCGCGCACGATCACGAGGTCGATGTCGGAGTATTTCGACGGCACCCCCGGCAGATTCCACACGGGGCGGAGGTTCGCGTAGAGATCCAGCGCCTTCCGCAGGCCCACGTTGACGCTCGTGAACCCCTCGGCAATCGGCGTCGTCACAGGGCCCTTGAGCGCGACCTTGGTTCGCTTGATCGATTCGATGAGCTCGACCGGAAGCGCCTTGCCGGTGCGTTCGAACGCCAGCACGCCCGCCAGATGGCGATCCCACTCAATCGAGACCCCGCTGGCCGCCAGGATCCGCAGGACCGCTTCGGTGACCTCGGGGCCGATGCCGTCGCCGGGAATGAGCGTGATCGTGTGGGTGACGGTCTGGGGCGTCCGGGGCTCGGGCATCAGGTCATTATAATTCTCGCGCGTGGACAGCGCCGAACCCCGTTCTCCCGAGGAATTCGCAGACATTCTGGACAAGATCGCCGGTCAGGTGCTGGCGGCGATGGCCCGGGAGGAGCCGCTGTCGCCGGCGATGGTCCTCGTCCTCATCAGAAGTTACGTGACGACCGGGCGCGAAGAGGTGGCCGCGGGCCTTTCGGCGGCCCTCACGGTGGCCCTCGAGCACCGGCCGTCCGAAACACTGTCCGACGACCGCCCGGCGTGGCTGCTCGCATTCCTGGAGGCCGCCAACGTGTCCGACGATGAACGGGTGAGCGAGGAAGCCGCGGCGCTGACCGCGGCGCTCCGGTCCGAGTGGCCCGTGCGGAGTCCCTCGCCGCAAGCCATGCGAGGCCTGGCCTCGTGCCTCACCGCCGTCGTCTTGGCCCGGCGGGTTCCAGAGGACCCGCCCGGTGATGACGGCCTGCTGCAGGCCGCGATCGATGAGCTCGAACGGATCGTCGGCCGCGCGTACGAGCCCGGCGAGGGCCTTCTGCAGGCGCCGGGGCGTGATGTACCCGGCTCGCTCGAAGATCATGTGACGGCGGCCGCGGCGCTCCTTGCCGCGTACCGCGCGACCGCGCGCCTCCCGTACTCGATGCTGGCGGAGGAGCTGATGCGCGTCGCGCGCCGCCGCTGGTGGTCCGACGATGCAGGCCGTTTCGCCGACGCGAAGGAACGGGAGGGGATCGAGGACCATGAGCTCGTCGTGAACTGCGAGGCCGCGCGAGTGCTTGCGCAGATCTCGACCCTCCACGCCGACCCCGAATACCGTGAGGCCGTGGTCGTCGCCGAGAGCGCGCCAGGCGTGACGAACTTCGAGGACGCCGATCGGATTCTGGCGTGGCTCGTCCGCTCGTCTCCTGCCGATGGTCCCGCAAGGGCCGAGTACGCGATCGCGCTCGGAGAACGCCTGTCCTTACGGTAGAATTGCGAACTTCCCTGGAGGCCTTTTGGATCGATCAGTCCTTGTCCCCGCCCTGAAGAACGTCGCCACCCAGCTGAGGATCGATTCCATTCGATCCACGTCAGAATCGGGCACGGGACATCCCTCCACCTGCATGTCGGCCGCCGATCTCGTGGCGGCGCTCTTTTTTGCCGAGATGCGCTTCGATCCCAGGGACCCGCAGCACCCGGGCAGCGACCGGTTCGTGCTGTCGAAGGGCCATGGAGCGCCGCTGCTCTACGCAGCGTGGGCCGAGGCCGGCGCGTTCGACCGATCGGAGTTGCTGAACGTGCGCGCGCTGACCTCGGACCTCGAGGGGCATCCAACGCCGCGCCTGCCGTTTGTGGACGTCGCCACCGGATCGCTCGGCCAGGGCATCTGCGCCGCGGTCGGCTGCGCGCTGAACGCGCGTCGCATCAAGTCCGACTACCGCACCTACTGCCTGATTGGCGACGGCGAGTCAGCCGAAGGGTCGGTCTGGGAAGCGGCTGAGGTCGCGGCGAATGACGCCCTCGACAACCTCGTCGGTATCACCGACGTCAACGGCCTCGGCCAGAGCCGCGCGACGATGTGGGGGCACGACCTGGAGCAGTTCGCGCGCCGATGGCGTGCGTTTGGCTGGCATGCGGTGGTCGTCGACGGCCACGACATGTCCGCCATCCTCGACGCGTATGCCGAAGCGCGGTCCACGAAGGACCGCCCCACGATGATCGTGGCGGGAACCGTCAAGGGCAAGGGCGTGTCGTCGATCGAAGGCAAGGACGGCTGGCACGGGAAGGCGTTCAAGAAGGGACCCGAGATGGACGCGGCCATCGCCGAGCTCGAGCGGCAGGTCGTGGCTGTCCCGTCGAGCGTAGACCTCGCGCGCAGCATTCCAAAGCCGGCATCACGCCCCTCGCCGCCTGCGGCACCCCGCGCCATGGCGGCGCCGTCGTACTCGGCAGGGGAGCAGGTCGCCACGCGCGAAGCCTATGGTGCGGCCATCGCGAAACTCGGTGAAGCGGACGCACGGGTGGTGGCCCTCGACGCCGACGTGAAGAACTCCACCTTCAGCGACAAGTTCGAGAAGGTGTTTCCGGATCGCTTCTACCAGAACTTCATCGCCGAGCAGGTGATGATCGGTTCTGCGATGGGGCTGGCGGCCCGCGGGGCGATCCCGTTCCCATCGACGTTTGCCGCCTTTCTCACACGCGCGGCTGACTTCATCCGGATGGCGGCCATCAGCGGCGTGAACATCAAGATGGCCGGTTCCCACGCGGGCGTCTCCATTGGTGAGGACGGCCCATCGCAGATGGCCCTCGAGGATCTGGCCATGTTCCGCGCGCAGCCGAACATCGCCGTGCTGTATCCATGCGACGCGGTGAGCGCAGAGCGGCTGGTCGTGGCGGCAGCGAACTTCAACGGCCCGGCCTACATCAGAACGAGCCGGCCGAAGACCCCGGTGATCTACGGTCCCGACGAGGTGTTTTCAGTCGGCGGGCTGAAGGTGCTGCGGGAGAGCGCCAACGACGTGGTCACGGTTGTGGGCGCCGGCGTGACGGTGTTCGAGGCGCTGAAGGCCTACGAGCAGCTGAAGGCCGCGGGCACGTTCATCCGCGTCATCGACCTCTACTCGGTCGCGCCCGTGGACGGCGCGGCTCTCATCAAGGCGGGGACGGCGACGGGCGGGCAGATCATCACCGTCGAGGATCACTATCCGGCCGGCGGCATCGGCGACGCAGTGTCGGAGGCCGTTGGCGAGGCGGGCATTCGCGTGCTGCGCATTGCGGTTCGCGAGATCCCGAGGAGCGGCAAGCCAGAGGAGCTGCTCGACCGCTTCGGGATCTCGGCGAACCACATCGTCAATGCCGTGGCTGGCGTGGCGTCCCGCCGCGCGTCTCCCTCTCAGCCTGCAACTCCTTGAGCTTGGCCTTCTGCTCGGAGGTCAGGATCTGAAGGACGTCCGCGTGGACGCGTGCGCGTGCGACGGCCATGTCGGACTCGACGACGGCGAGGTCGGCAGCCCTCGCGCGGATGGCGCCCTCGTCAACCGTGTCGGCGGTTACGACTTTGTCGAGCGCTCGCCTCACGGTCATCGCCTTCTCGCCGAGCGTTCGCAGCTCGGTCTGGTGCGACTCCATGATGCTCTTCACCTGTTCGCGCTGGGCGTCGGTCAGGTCCAGGCGGTTGAGCGGGATGCCGATGGCTCCCATCGGACCTCCGGGCCCCCCAGGCCCGCCAGGACCACCGCGGCGCCCCGCAAACGGCGGCTGACCGCTACCCTGGCCTTGCGCCGACACCGCGGCCACTGCGCTCAGGCCGAGCACCACCGCCCCAATCCCCAACCCAATCCGTTTTGCCATTCTGCTCATGCCGTGTCTCCTTTTTTCACTGGCGGCGGGGCCCCACCCCCGCCGCGAACTGACGCCGACGCGCTCGCCTCGGATTCGCTCGTCCTCGGCTCGGCGTGGCCGCAGGCGCTTTTTCATCCACTGGCGGCGGGGCCCCACCCCCGCCGCGAACTGACGCCGACGCGCTCGCCTCGGAGTCGCTCGTCCTCGGCTCGGCGTGGCCGCAGGCGCTTTTTCATCCACTGGCGGCGGGGCCCCACCCCCGCCGCGAACTGACGCCGACGCCTCGCCTCGGATTCGCTCGTCCTCGGCTCGGCGTGGCCGCAGGCGCTTTTTTCATCCACTGGCGGCGGGGCCCCACCCCCGCCGCGAACTGACGCCGACGCACTCGCCTCGGATTTGCTCGTCCTCGGCTCGGCGTGGCCGCAGGCGCTTTTTTCATCCACTGGCGGCGGGATCCCACCCCCGCCGCGAACTGACGCCGACGCACTCGCCTCGGATTTGCTCGTCCTCGGCTCGGCGTGGCCGCAGGCGCTTTCCAGTTCTTACTTCGCAGTTCTTCGTTCTGACTTCCCGATCCCCGATCCCCGTTCCCTGTTTTTCGTTCTCTGTTCTCTGTTCTCTGTGTTGATTGGACTGGTATCCCGTGACCGGGTGATGGACGATCTGTGACAAGTTCATGGCAGTGACCAACGAACCTACGCCGCGGGTGCTGATCGTCGAGGACGAGCCCAACATCAGGGAGCTCGTGCGCTTCCACCTGAGCCACGAGCGCTATGGCTGCGAGACGACGGGCGATGGGCAGGCCGCGCTGAAGCTGGCCGAAGCCGAGCGCTTCGACCTGATGGTGATCGACCTGATGCTTCCCGGGCTGGACGGCCTGTCGCTGTGCCGCGCGGTTCGCAACGGCACGCTGAACAGCGACGTGCCCATCCTGATGCTCACGGCCAAACGCGAGGAATCGGACAAGGTCGTGGGCCTCGAGAGCGGCGCCGACGACTACCTCACCAAGCCGTTCGGTGTCCGGGAGCTCGTGGCACGCGTCCGTGCACTGCTCAGGCGCCCGCGTGTGTCGGCTGGTGCTGCCCACGCCAAAGCGCCTGCCAGCGAGGGGATCGTCAGGATTCACGGGATCGAGATCGATGTGCCGCGGCGGCGCGTCCGCGTCGAGGGCCGGGATGTCGAGCTGACGGACCAGGAATTCCGTCTCCTGCACCTGCTGGCGTCGCATGCCGGGATCGTGTTCAGCCGGGAGGCGCTGCTCGCGAAAGTCTGGCGGGGCGACACGTTTGTGACGGTGCGGAGCGTGGACACCCTCGTGAAGCGCCTGCGCCGCCGCATCGAGGCCGACCCGGCCGAGCCCAGGTTCCTGCTGACGGTCTGGGGGGTGGGCTACAAGTTCGCGGATGTCGTCCCCGTATAATCGGTCGATGTCGAAAATCCGCGTGCTGTACGTCGGCCTTGGGCCCATCGGGTCCGCGATTGCCCAGCAGATTCACCGGCGCCAGGGCTTCACGGTTGCGGGCGCCGTAGACGTGGCCGAGTCGATGGTTGGCCGTGACCTCGGCGACGTGGCGGACTTTGGCCGGCGCGTAGGCGTGCGCGTGCAGGCTGATCTCGTAAAGGCGCTCAAGTCCACCCGGCCAGACGTGGCGATTCTCTGCACGAGTTCATCGCTCAAGAAGGTCCTGCCCCAGATCGAGACCATCCTCAAGTCCAGGACGCCACTGGTGTCGACCACCGAGGAACTGACGTATCCCGGATACACGAACGTGCGCCAGGCGCGGCAGGTTGATGCATGGGCGAAGAAGGCCAAGGTGGCCGTGCTGGGCGCAGGGGTGAACCCGGGCTTTGCGATGGATGCCCTGCCAATCCTGCTGACCGCGGTGTGCGAGAAGGTGACCCGCGTCTCGGTGAGCCGCGTCCAGGACGCGCGCATTCGGCGCCTGCCGTTCCAGCAGAAGATCGGGGCGGGGCTCACCACGGAGCAGTTTCAGCGCAAGGTGGCGGACGGTTCGGTGCGTCACGTCGGGCTGACCGAGTCCATCGCCATGATCGCCGACGCCCTCGGCTGGACGCTCGATCGCATCACCGACGACATCAGGCCGAAGCTCGCTGCCGTCACGATTTCAAGCGAGTACCTCGCCGTCGATCCGGGCTACGTCTCCGGCATCATTCAGGATGGCGTCGGCTACCGGAAGGGCGAGCCCGCCATCCGCCTGCACATGGAGGCGTACCTCGGCGCGCCGGAGAGCTACGACACCGTGGACATCGAGGGCACCCCTCCCGTATCGATGACGATCGGCGGCGGCATCCACGGCGACATCGCCACGGCCTCACTCGTCGTCAACTCCATTCCCAAGGTGCTCGCAGCGCCGCCAGGCCTCCACACAATGCGGAGCCTGCCGCTCCCTTCATTCTTTCCAGGAAGGTAAGGCAGGCTCAGGAATTGGGTAACCGAGTAATTGGGTGATTGGGTAATCGGCGAATCGGGTAATTTGGAAATTGAATTGTCACAATTACCGAATCAATTCCCAGATTCCCAAATGAATCAATCGTTCAATCGCGCAATTACCAAATTACCCAACTACTCAATTACCCAATTCGATTGATGCATCTTTTAGCGAAGTGTCCCGAAGTGTGATGCGAGCTTGCCTGTCGAGGCCGCCGATGCACCGCCGTCGATTACGTGCGGCCGCTGCGGCCAGTTGATACCGCTGAACGTGTCGGCGCCGGTACGGGCCGACCAGGCGGTCGACGCCTGTCCAGTGTGCTCGGGTGGAGACTTCTACACGCGGAAGGACTTCGATCCGAAGGTCGGCCTGGCATTCGTCGTGGCGGGCGCGGCCATCAGCGCCGTCTTCTACTGGTTCGCCATGGACCTCGTCGCATACTCGATCCTCGGAGCCGCGGCGCTCATCGATCTCGTCGTCTACGGACGGCTGAAGGACCTGACGGTCTGCTACCGCTGCCACACCGAATTCCGCGGCGCGTATCCGAGGACGGCGCCTGCCTTCGATCTCCATACGGCCGATGTGCTCGAGCAGGAGTACCAGAGGCGCATAGGGCGCAGGTGAATCGGGTAATCGGGTGATTGGGTAATTGAGTAATCGGCGAATCGGGGAATTTGGTAATTGGGCGTTGTTGCAACGATTGCGACGATTGCGACGATTGCGACGATTTCGACGATTGCACTGATTGCGACGATTGCCGCGATTGAGACGATTGCTACGAGTCCGCTTGTCGGCGGCGGTTGCGGCGCGCGGTGCCGAGCGAGGCTGAGAAGATCGCCAGGATCTGACGCGCCTCGGCCCTCAGTAGTTGAAGGTCGGATGTGTCGGTCAGCCCGGATTCCGCAATCAGGTCGAGCCATGCGGCTGTTTCGTCCGCTTCCTCAGCAACCAGCCCAATCTTGGCCGTGAACTCGGCATGCGACCTGGCGCGGCAGGCCGCGCGGTAGTTCATGTCGACCGAGGTGGCAGATTTTGCCAACTGTCGCTGGATCGTTGGCCCAGGCTCCGTTGAGGGCAACCGCTGAATCAGCGCGATAATACCGAGCGCAAACCGCCGGACCCGCTGCTCGAGAAGTTCAGCCTGATCGCCCATGGGGTTCTCGAGACTCCGTGCCACCACCGAGCAATCACCAGGCCGTCGGTTTCAGGTTCTGAATCCTTCCAATCGCTCCAATCGTCGCAATCGATTCAATCGTCGCAATCGTTCCGATAGCAACTACCCAATTACCCGATGGGCCGATTACCCAATCACCCAATTACGCGATTACCCAATTCAGAAGAGCGTCACCGTGACCATCGCGCTCTCTTCCACCACGCTCTGAGTCAGAGGGAATCTCGATGTAGCCATCGGCCTGCGAGAGGCTCGTGATGTCGCCCGATGCCTTGAAGGCGGGATGCGCCACGCCGTCGCGTCACGCGCACGGTGTAGAACTGGTGCCGGCCGGCCTGGGAGACGATGCGCCGGCCGAGCGGGACGCGCGAGCGTGCGCGCGGGCGTAGATCGGCAGGCGCGCCGTGGCGCGCAGGAACGGCACGAGCAGGATGTAGGCGTTCGACAGGCATGAAGTCGGGTTGCCCGGCATGCCGAAAAACGGCGCGCCGTTGACCAGCGCGAAGCGCGTGGGCTTGCCGGGCTTGACGGCGATGCCGTGGAAGACAGCTCGACCCCGCTCGGCGATCAGGTCGACCATCAGATCGCGATCGCCGACCGAGCTTCCGCCCGAGAACACGATGATGTCCGCGTCGGCGCACGCATCGAGCGTGGCGTGCAGCGCGCGAGCGTGTCCTGGGCGGGCCGATGGGCCTCGGGGATGCCGCCGTGCGCGCGGACGACCGCGCGCGAGCGTGAAGCGGTTGACGTCGTAGATCTGGCCGGGCAGCGAGGGGCTGGCCGGGATCGATGACCTCGTTGCCCGTGGAGACGAGCGCGACGCGCGGCCGCGCGAACACGTCGACCTCGAGCGCTCCGACCGCCGCGACCGCTCCCAGGCGGCTCGCGTTCAGCGCCTGACCGGCGCGGACGACGAGATCGCCCGTCACGATGTCGGCTCCCTGCCGTCCGATGTTCTGCCCGGCCCTGGCCGTGGCCGCGATGTCCACGTGATGCTCGTCGACGCGTCGAGTCTCCTCGACCATCACCACGGCGTCGGCGCCGGCAGGAATCGGCGCGCCCGTGGCGATTTCGGCGCACGACCCTGACAGGACCGTGTAGCCCGATGGCTGTCCCGTGAAGATCCGGTCGGCGATCCTGAGGCGCACGGGTGTGTCTGGTGCCGCCGCCGCCACGTCTGCCGCGATGACGGCGTAGCCGTCCATTGCCGATCGCGCAAACGGCGGCACGTCGACCGGCGAGGCCACGTCGGTTGCAGCCACTCGGCCGCCGGCGTCGGAGAGGACCACCCGTTCGGTTCGCGTGATGGGGCGCAGGTGCTCGGTCAGGAGCAGGCGCGCTTCCTCGAGCGAGATCGTTGAAGCAAAAGGCCGCATGCTTACTTCGACGCCTGCTGAACGAGGTGTCCGAGCTCGGGAAGGAGCAGGCGTTCCATCGCCAGGCGGACCGCCTTCTCCGAACCCGGAAGCGACACGATGATGCGGCCGGCCGTCAGGCCCGCCGTCGCGCGGCTCAGCATCGCCGCCGGGCCGATGTCCTCGAAGCTCAACATGCGGAACAGCTCGCCGAAGCCGTCCAGGCGTTTCTCGAGCAGGCTGTCGACGGCTTCGAACGTGCTGTCGCGCGACGTGATGCCGGTGCCACCAGTGAGGATGATGACCTGGGCCCCTGTCGTGCGATCGTGGCCGAGGAGCTGACGCACGGTGTTCTGCACGCGCAGCGGATCGTCCTTGACGAGTTGGCGGCCGACGATGGTGTGTCCGGCGCCAGTCAACAGATCGACGATGGCCCGGCCGCCCGTGTCGGTGGCCTCCGTGCGGGTGTCGCTGACGGTGACAACAGCGCAGCGGACCGACGAGGGTGCCGCCGCTTTGTGCTCACGATCGCTCACCTCGGTATTCTAAGCGCGGTCGTTCGAACCAGGCGCGAATGGGCCGGCAGCCCGGTGGTATTGTTGGGCGCGCGACCCCGCGACGCCATGAACCACGCGATTGACCGCACCCGAGTTCTGCTCGCCGTGCTGCTGTTGGCCTCGCTTGGGCTGCGCGGCAGCCTCCTCTCGATCGCGACAGACCGGCAGTTCCTGGCGAAGAATCCGGGGCCGGACGTCATAAGCCGGGAGGCGGCCCGTTATCAGGTGCTCGTGGCCTCGCTGCCGGGCAGCGGGATGGTCGGATATCTGTTGGAGGAAGCCCCGTCCAGCTATGCGAGCCTGCTGTTCATGCTCGCGCAATATGCCTTGACGCCACGCCTGGTCGTTTCGGGCACTGGTGCTGACTACGTCATTGTGCCGCCCGAGGCCGGAGTCGCCGATGACGTCGAGCATGGCAAGGTCAGCGAGGATTCGCGGCTTCGCGGCTTCATCCTGTACGAGCGATTTCCGAACGGCATGCGGGTGTTCCGGCGCTCCCAATGATCCTGCTCGTCGCATTCGCCATCGTGCTGCCTTCCATCGTCATGTACGGCGCCCTTGTGGAGTTCTGGATCCGATCGGACGGCCAACCGCGCCGGCTCCTCGCGGCGGCGGTGGCGCCGGCACTGGGGATCGGGGCCGCCTCCTGCGTGTACTTCATGCTGCTTTTGGCGTCCCGCGACGCGATGGTTCAGGCACTGGACGCTGGCCTGTGGCTCCTGGCGGGTGGCTGGTTGTTACTCGAGCGCCGGCGCCGTCCAATGGCGGCTTTGCCGACGGTCCGCACCCCGAGCGAGTGGCGGCCGCTGCTCGTGCTGACAGCGGGGGCGTGTGCCGCCGCGGTCCTGGCAGCAACCGTGGCCGCCTGGCTGAACGTGACCGTCACGCCTCACGGCCAATCGGATGCGATCGCCATCTGGAATCTGCGCGCGCGCTCCGTCCTTCGTAGTGCTCCAGACTGGGAACTGGTGTTGTCGCCGGCCATCTCCTGGTCGCAGCCCGACTACCCGCTGCTCGTCCCGTTGACGGTCGCTCGACTCTGGTCGTATGGCGGCGGCGAGAGCCTGCTCATTCCGCAATCCGTGGCAATGCTGTTCTTCCTGTCGTCGGTCGTGACCGTCGGCGTTCTGGTCGGCGAGGCTCGAGGGTGGATTGCTGGCCTGATGAGTGCCATGGCAGTCGTTGCGGCCCGAACATTCGTGTTTCAGACCTCCTGCCAGTGTGCCGACGTTCCGCTGGGTTTCTTCGTGCTGGTGGCCATCAGCTTCGCTGTGACGGCGTGCGAACGGACCAACCCAGCCCCGTGGCTGGTGGTTGCCGGCGCCGCAGCCGCGCTGGGCGCGTGGACCAAGAACGAAGGGCAGCTGCTGCTGGTGGTGGTGACGCTGTTCGTCCTCGCTGGTTTCCCGAAGGCGCGGCTTCGGGCCGCCGGTCTCTTCGCGGCCGGGGCGGCATTGCCCTTCGCCGCCGTTGGGCTCTTCAAGCTGCACCTTTCTCCCCTCGGCGGCTTTTTCGCGCTTCAAACGAGCGAGGCCATCGCCGGCAAGCTCGCGGATCCGGCGAGATGGACGATGGTGCTGTCTCAGATGTGGGCCCTGACGAAGCAGTGGGGAGGCGGGTCTGTCAATGCCATCGCAGGGGTCGCCGCGGGAGTCGCCCTCGCGGCAAAGATCGACCGCGTGTCCGTTCGGAGCGCGATGCTGGGTGTGCTGCTCGTCCTCGCGGTGTTGTCTGGCTACACGATGGCCTACGTGATTACGCCGTGGCCGCTCGCCTGGCACATTGCGACGTCGTTCGAGCGTCTGATCGTTCAGCTCTGGCCGGCAACCGTCTGGGCACTGTTCCAGCTGACGGCACGCGTCGGCCAGAGACGCGACCGGTGTTTGGCGGCAGTGGCGATGTGAGCTAGACTTGATGTTTCGCGCACACGCCGGTGCGTCACGACGGCGGCCCTAAGCGCCCTTAGCTCAGTTGGATAGAGCGTCTGGCTACGAACCAGGAGGTCGCAAGTTCGAGTCTTGCAGGGCGCACCAGCCTTCGCTCACGCTTGCTTACGATTCGGCGTGAGCTCCGGCTTGGCAAGCCAGGCGAAGGCGGACACCATCTACAGCGTGTCGCCCAGGATCCCGGTCGCACCGCGGTAGCGGACATCCGAAATCTGAATCAGCAGGTTGTCAGGATCCCGGAAGAGCAACTCCGCTGCAGGACCGCCCTTCCCCGGAGGCACGGACTCCTCGGCGGGCCGCATGTTCAGCGTGACGCGGTGGCCCATCGCTTCCAGCTTCTCCTTGGCAGCTGCCGGCTCGAAGCTGTCGATGCCGAAGCAGATGTGGTTGAAGTGCGGCGTGATCGTCCGGCCCTGTCTCGAGGGCAGGACCTCGGGGCCGTGCAGGATCAGATAGTTGCCGGATGCGGCGAGGGGCAGCACGGCCGTCCCGCCGCCATGCTGCTTGGTCAGCACCGACAGGCCGAACATCTTGGTGTAGAACTCAATCGACCGCTCGGTGTTCGACACGTAAACGGTCACGTGGTTCAGCGAACGGGCGGGAAACGGCGCACTCGACTGTGCGTTGGCGGTCGCCGCCGATCCCATCACGAGAGCCGAGAGTGTCGCCACCAGATCGCGACGCGAGATCCGCCCTGTTTCGTACCCTCCCAGCAGGTTTTCCACGATCGCATCCATACGCCACCCCTTCCTGGCGACCCACCCGTCAGAAGCGCTTGATCTTCACTTCCTGCTTGCGCCGGAACTCCAGCGACTCGGTGAAGTCCCCGGCTGCGGTCAGTCGAATCCACACCTGCCGATCGGTGCGGTTCTCCCAATACCAGCCATGAACGCCGGGAAACGGCGCGATGTAGTTGCCGTTGGCCCTGTCGCGCTCATCCTGCTTGTCGAAGGTTTCTGCGTACCCCTTGGGTCCTGCCGCCGGCTCACTGTGAAGCTCGTAGTGCAAGGGGGCAGTCGCTGTCCATGTGAACAGCAGGCCGGCGCCTTTCTCGAGCCGGTACCTGTATTCCATCCCCTCTTTGGGCGCGAGGACGATCACAACGGAGTCCTGCTTGAACACCATCGGCTGCGCAACGAAGGCACCTGGCGTGGGCGGGGGCGGTTGAACAGCCTGTTGCGCGGCAGGCGCCGCGGCGGCGAGGCCGAGAAGAGCCAGAAGCAAAGCCGACGTTCGCATGTCACATCCCTTCGGCGCCGACGTTATCACGGCGGGCACGCCATCGGTCACAAGTTGTGACAATTCGCTCCGGGAAGGCCAGCTAGAGTGCGCGCATGCGAAGCGCATCTGATCTGCAGGGGAGAAGAGCATGAGCACAGCCGCCCGGTTTCTCGTGACGCTCTGCCTCGTCTTCGCGACGGCGTCGATAGCGCCACTCGCACAACCCGCAGGCCGTTCGGCGCCAGGTTACGTGGTCGAGCCCTTCTGGCCGAAGGATATGCCCGAGGGCTGGATGTTCGGCAACGTCGTGGGCATTGCTGTCGACTCGAAGGACAACGTCTGGGTCACGCACCGTCCTCGCAGTCAACCGGGCGCGGAGAACACGCCTCCGGTGGTGGCCTTCGACTCCTCGGGCAAGCTCATCGCGAGTTGGGGCGGGCTGAAGACCATCCCTGAGTGGGGCACGCAGGAGCACGGGCTCTATATCGACGGCAAGGACAACGTGTGGGTCGGGTTTGGCGGAGGGCTGCCCTACGACGTGACCACAAAGGCCACGACCGACAATGCCCACTTCCTGAAATTGACTCCGCAGGGCAAGCTGGTCCTGAGCGTCGGCAGGTTCGGGAGAGGCACAGAAGGCAGCCTCAGCACGCAGTACCTGGGCAATCCCACCGATGTGCACGTCGATCCGAAGAGCAACGAGGCATTCATCACCGACGGCTACCTCAATCGACGGGTCATCGTGGTCGATGCTGATACGGGCGCGTTCAAGCGGCTGTTCGGCGCCTACGGCAACAAACCGGACGATACCCAACCGCTCAACATGCAGTTCCGGCGCAGCGCGACGGGTCCTCAGCCGCAGCAGTTCAATACGCCCCACTGCATCGTCGGTTCGAACGATGGTCTGCTCTACGTCTGCGATCGGGGCAATCAACGTATCCAGGTGTTCAAGCTGGATGGCACTTTTGTGAAGGACGTTTTCGTGAAGAGGCCCGACGACCAGGGAGCCGGTCTCGCCCCTCAGGACATCGCTTTGTCAGCCGACCCGCGCCAGCAATTCGTGTTCGTGCAAACGAGCGATCGGGTCTACGCCTTGCGGCGGGACACGATGGAGTTCGCGTCGACCTTCGGCAGGGCCGGGCGCAGCGCCGGTCAAGTGGTCGCCGGTCACAGCCTGGCCAGCGACTCCAAGGGCAACCTGTTCGTGGGCGAAACGCTTCTGGGAAGCCGCTTGCAGAAATTCGTCCCCGCTGGTCAAGCAACGCGCTGATGCTGGCGACATTTCCGTCAGGCGCAGACAACTCCGTCGGGATTTCGGAATAGCTTGTAACAGTCACGAGTCGTGACATCTGCTTCGCGCTTCGATTGTTATGATGAGAATCATTCAATCATTCAGGAGGCGTGGACGTGATGGCGGTAAAGAAGACGTGGCTCTCATTCATGACGACGGCAGTCGTGGTCGGCGTACCGATGCTCGCAGCGGCTCAACTCCCCAACCCAATCCAGACACCAGGCGCCAAGGGCAAGGCAAACCAGGAGCGCGTGTGCGCCGAGGGCTTTGAAGCCTCCGCGGAGCCCATTGCGAAGTGGCAGCGAGACCAGGCGCTCGAGCGATACGGACGGCGCTCATCGGAATTTACCGGGGAGCTCGATCACTTGATTCCCGTCTCGCTCGGCGGCACCAACGATCCCGATAACCTCTGGCCATTGCCGTCGAACAAAGACATGGGGCCCGCCGAAAAGAAGGCGCTGGAAGAGAAGCTTCATCAGATGGTCTGTGCCAACTCGATGAGCCTGAAGGCAGCCCAGGACGCGATCAAGAAGAACTGGGTCAAAGCATTCAACGAGTACGTGAAGGGCGGCGCCATCAACACGAAGTAGGCCCGCACGCCTTGTAACACTTCGTCACACCCGAATCGCGAGGGTGCACGCCGTGGATAATCTCTGTCGGCCAGGCGGTCTCATCCTACGGAGTGTCTATGTCGTGGTGGCGTGTCGCGTCAGGTGTGTGGGCTCTTTTTCTCCTGGGATGTTTCGGTCCGATATCCGCTTCAGGCCAGGGTGCCGTCGCTCGAGATGATGGAGGGGCGGGACCGTCGATTGCCGGCGAGTGGCGGAGCTACGGCGGTGACGCCGCCGAAACGCACCACAGCCCGCTCAATCAGATCACGGCCGCCAACGTCAGCCGGCTCGGCCTGGCGTGGTCGGTCGAAGTTGGTTCCGAGGCACGGATCGAATCAACACCTCTTTTTGTCGATGGCGCGCTGTACGGCACCACGACGTGGAGCACGGTCTTCGCGATCGACGCGCGGAAGGGGACGCTCAAGTGGCGTTGGGATCCCGCCATCGTCAGGACGGGGCTGGCCGGTGATGGTCCACGGTTCTGTTGCGGCCCTGCGAACAGGGGCCTTGCCTATCACGACGGCAAGGTGTTCGCGGGTCTGCTCGATGGCCGGTTGGTGGCGCTTGATGCGGAAACGGGCAAGGTTGCCTGGGCGGTGCAGACGACCCCGCCCGGATCGGACTACAGCATCACGGGGGCGCCCCGCGTGGTCAAGGGCAAGGTGGTCATCGGCAACAGTGGAGCTGAGTACGGCGTCCGCGGCTATGTGACGGCTTACGACGCTCAATCGGGCGCACGTGCATGGCGCTTCTACACGGTTCCCGGCGACCCGTCTCTGCCCTTCGAAAGTCCGGCCATGGAACGCGCGGCGAAGACATGGTCTGGCGCGTGGTGGACGGTCGGCGGCGGCGGCGGCAGCGTGTGGGATGGGATGGCGTACGACCCCGAGGCAGACCTGCTGTACATCGGCACGGGCAACGGATCGCCGTGGAACCAGGAGATTCGCAGCCCTGGCGGCGGTGACAACCTCTTCCTGTCTTCGATCGTGGCCCTGCGCCCGGACACAGGCGAGTACGTCTGGCACTATCAGACAACCCCTGGAGAGAACTGGGACTTTACGTCGACGCAGCCGATGATCCTGGCCGAGCTGACGCTCAATGGGCGCGTGCGCAAGGTGCTGATGCAAGCACCCAAGAACGGATTCTTTTATGTGCTCGACCGTCTGACCGGCGAGTTCATTTCTGCAGAGCCCTACGTCGAGGTGACCTGGGCGTCACACGTAGATTCGTCGACCGGTCGTCCCGTCGAGAACCCTAGAGCGAGGTACGGGCTCGAACCGGTGATCCTGTCCCCTGGACCGATTGGGGGGCACAACTGGCCGCCAATGGCGTGGAACCCGGCAACCCGTCTTGTCTACTTTGCGGGGCAAGAGAGCAATGTGACGATCTCGAGGGATCCGGCGTTCACGTACGAGGTCGGGAAGGGCAACCGCGGCGTGATCAGGACGTCGAGGACGCTCAGCGGCTTCATCGCGGCCTGGGATCCCGTTGCGCAGAAGGCCCGGTGGCGCATCGAGCACACCGTCGGCGGCGGCCTGCTGTCGACAGCCGGCAACCTGGTGTTCGGTGGCAACGGCGGCGGCTTCTTCTTCGCGCTGGACGCGACGACAGGCAGGAAGCTCTGGGAGCAGCGCTTGTTCCAGGGGACTGCGACGCCGATCAGCTACGAGCTCGACGGGCAGCAGTACGTCGCGGTTCTCTCAGGGGCCATCGGCGGCCGTGTGTTCACGTTCGTGCTCGATGGGAAGGCGCCAATCCCTTCGCGAACGCAGCCCTAGCGACGCCTACCAACACGCAGTGCCAGCGGGGCGTTCAGCGCCGCGAGCGCGCCATTCGAGAACGATGGCGAGACAGCCCATGACCGCGCCGAGCAGCAGGAACGCGCCGGAGTAACCGACGAGGGCGCCGAGCCAGCCCATCAGAACCGGCCCGGCCGCCCGCGCAATCTGCTGCGACCGCGCCAGCTGACCGTTCAAGGCACCGGCGCGCTCCATCCCGAACAGCGTCTGCACGAGATGTGGACGCACGATCGTCGTCAGGCCTGCCCCAACGCCGAAGGTGGCGATCGCCGCGCCAAGAATCGGAATCGACGCCGCAACGCCGAGAGCAAGGAAGCCGGCCGCCTGCAACAGCAGGCTGACCAGCGCGAGCCGGGTTGGTGCGCCTCCGAAGCGTCCGCTCATGACGAGGGCGCGGCCCGGCAGCTGCATGATGCCCAGCAGTCCCCCGAGCACCGCCGCCGTGGTCGGCGATACAGCCCGCTCGCCGAGGGCGGGAACGAGGTTGGCGGTGAACGCGGGGTTCGCGAAGGCCGCGACCGAGAACACAACGACGATCAGCCTGAACGAGAGTACGGCGGCAGGCTGCCCGGCGCCGGATGGCGACGAGACAGGCGCCGCGAGGTGTGCCCCCGAGGCGCCTTGCATTCCGCGAAGCGCGAAGCGTCCAGCCGAATAGGTCGAGGCCGCCATCGTGGCTGCCAGCACGCCTACCGCGGTGCGCCAACCAAAGCCTCGCACGAGGAACGCGGTGAGCGGCAGGAACACGGTGCTCGAGAGCGCCCCGAACACGGTGATCGCGGCAATTGTCCGGAGACGTTCTGTCGGGTTGCCGATCGCGCGGCCAACGACGGCAAACGCGGGCTCGTACAGCGCAGCCGCCATGCAGAGTCCGAGTCCGGTCCAGACGACGTAGAGCAATATGAGGCTCGGAAAGAGCGCCCACACGGAGAGGAGCACGGCAGCGGCATATCCGCCTGCCTGTATCGCGCGGCCACCGAGTCCCCGGTCGCACCACCGGCCGACGACGGGCGCGACAGCCGCCGACACGAGCAGCGAAAGCGAGAACGCGCCGGTGACGATCCATTGCGCCACACCCAGATCCTCTTCGACGGGCAGGAGGAGAATCGCAAAGGCGTAGTACAGGACTCCCCAGTTGACCAGCTGTCCGGCTCCGAGTGCGACGACGGCACGGCGGGTCATCGTGGCGGGACCCAAATGGGTGCGCGCTGCTGCCTTACAACAATGTTCCCCGCAGGAGCACGAGCGCCACGCTGAAGTAGATCACCAGCCCCGTGACGTCCACGAGCGTGGCCACGAACGGCGCCGACGAGGTCGCCGGATCGAAGCCGAGGCGCCTCAACACGAACGGCAGAAGCGATCCGACGACCGTGCCCCACAACACGATACCTACCAGCGAGAGCCCGACGGTCCACGCCACCAGGAGCCAGTGCGGCCCGTAGATCGTGGAAAAGGCGGACCACAATGAAATACGCAGAAAACCGATCGTACCCAGGATGCCGCCAAGGGCCAGGCCCGCGGCGAGCTCCCGGCGGATCACCCGCCACCAGTCGCCGAGCGTCACTTCGCCGAGCGCCAGCGCTCGAATGACCAGCGTGGATGCCTGGGATCCCGAGTTGCCGCCGCTCGAGATGATGAGCGGCACGAACAGTGCGAGCACGACGGCCCGTTCGATCTCGGCTTCGAACGCGCCCATCGCCGTGGCCGTCAGCATCTCGCCCAGGAAGAGCGCCGTCAGCCAGCCCGCGCGCTTCTGAATCATCCGGCCGAAGGCAATCACCATGTAGGGTTCGTCGAGAGCCTCCGATCCGCCGATGCGCTGGATGTCTTCGGTGGTCTTCGCTTCGACGACGTCCAGGACGTCGTCGATCGTCACGATGCCGATGAGCATGCCCGTGCTGTCGGTCACGGGCAGCGCCGTCCTGTCGTGCGCGCGGAACTCGGTGACGGCCGCTGCCTGATCGTCGGTGGCCTTGAGCGCGACGAACCGCCGGTCCATCAGGTCCGACAGCCGGCTGCCAGGCGACGCCAGCAGCAGCTCGCGGATCCGCACGTCGTCTATCAGGCGGCCCTGCTCGTCGACGATGTAGATGACGTTGAGGGTTTCGCTGTCCTGCCCGTGCTCGCGGACGTGATCGAGCACCTGCTGGATCGTCCAGTGTTCGCGGACAGCGACATAGGACGGCGTCATCAACCGTCCGGTCGAGCCCTCGGGGTAGCCGAGCAGCGTGCTTGCGACGGTCCGTTCTTCGGGTGTGAGAAGGGCCAGCAGCTGGCGGGTGGCGGCCGCCGGCAGCTCCTCGAGGAACATCGTGCGGTCGTCGGGGGCCATCTCGTTCAGCAGCGCCGCGACATCCTCCTGCGCCATCGCCTTCAACAACGTTTCCTGCTGCTCGAGCGACATGTACTCGAAAGTGGCGGCTGCGTCCTTTCGCGGAAGGAGCCTGAAGACGACGACCTGATCCTCAATCGTGAGATCGCCGAGCAGCTGGGCGAGATGCTCGGGAGGACGGTTGCGGATCATGTCCCGCAGCTTCGAGTAATCGCGTGTCCGCACGATGGCCGACAGCTCGTCGGCCGGCCGTGCGGCCGTCCGGATCGCCTGCAGGGCCTCGTCGCGGCCTGGGCCGTTCAGTTGTTGCGCCATTTGGATGAGTGCCGCCCGCACCACGTCGTGATGGTGTACGTGTGGCCCGACCGCCTTCGCGGCGTCGAGCCAGATGTGATGGAGAAGATCGAGGTCGCCCGACGAGAGCTCCGGGTCGTGTGCTCCGAGGTGGAAGACGTCGGACCGGCCGCTCCGGTGATGGATGACCAGCCGGACGCCATGGAGCTCGGACGTTTCCGCGCGTTCCCAGGCGTCGCCAAGGAGCCGCGACTGCGCATCCGCGGACAGGGTCGTCGATTCGCCCACGTAGACGTCGGAGACCTTGAGCCTGAGCACGGCGTCGACGATCGCGTCGAAGACGTTGTACGACGGCACGATGAGCAGGCGCACCGTGCGGCCGTACCGTTCGGCCATCGCGACGATGTTCGAGAAGAGCACGCCCTCGCTGGCTGTCGGCCGCGTGTCGCGCGGGTCCTCGAATTCACCGTCCACGCCGAGCAGGCGGGCCGTCATCACGACGACGTCGCGCCCTCCCGCCCCATCGATCGCGCGGGCGACGTGCTCCAGCGCGTGGGGGTTGCGGACGGTGACGAGCACGCCTCCCGGCCTGACCGACACCTTGTCGAGCGACAGCTCCGTCGAGGGCAGCAGGCGGAAGGCGTCTCCTTCGTCTGGCGGCACGACAGGCGCCTTACGGGCCGACGCTGCGAAAACCGAGGCGACACCCGCCACCGCCAGGCTTGCGCCGATCGTTGGTGCATCGCCCGAGCCCATCATGGCGAGCCAGGTCGACCCCACGAAGAGGGCGATGGCCCAGAGCCCGATCGGCCACTCCCTTCCGAGGATCCACAGGTTGATTGGCACGCGGAACGGCGACTCTTCGCGCGGGCGGCGGAGACGCACCAGCACGGCCACCTTGATCAGCAGCGTCCATGCGAGCGTCGCCGCGTAGGCATGCGCGATCCACTCGACCCGGCCCGCGCTCGAGATGATGGCCAGAGCTGCGACGCCGGCCGCCGTGTCGCTCGCGCGCGCCAGGGTGCCCAGGCGTGCGTGGGGTAGCGTCAGGGCCCTCGACACCTCACCCTGCTGCGCCAGGCGGACCAGCATGGCCTCGGCGCCGGCGATTCCGGCACGCGTGGCCTGCCCGAGCAGCAGCGTCGCACTCGCCACGACCGCGATCGTCAGGACGACGCGCAGCCAGCCGGGCCCGGCCACGTTGTGGGCGATCGCCAGAAGAGGCGCATTGAGCCAGGCAGTCTGGGTGCCGGTGTCGACCAGCATGGCAAAGAGGAAGCTGGCAGCCACCGTGACCGCGGCGCCATACACCGTGAGAATGAACATCGTGCGACGTAGCCCGCGGATACGCGGGGGCTCGAGCTCGCCCGCCGCCCGCGCGAGGCTGTCGCCGCTTGCCACGCCCGCCGTGGCATGGCCGAAGGCGACCAGCATCGCCACGACGAGCGAACCAATAAAGGCGGCGGTCCAGCCATCACTGCCGGGCGATCCGCTGATCGTCAGCGGCGAGGCCAGGGCGCCTGAGCCGCCACGCACGGCGAGCGAGAGGGCGGCCCAGACGACCAGCACCACGAGGACCGCGACCGCGCTCCAGGTTCGCACGACCGCACGATCCACGTCGGTCGCGTAGCCGAGCCGTGCTCGTGTCCAGGCAAAGCCCAGCAACCCGAGCGCGCCCAGGCCCGCGAGATCCTGGTTCGCGAGATAGGCCTGCCAGCCGGCCGATGGCAGCAAGAGCGGCAGCGGCAGGGCGGCCAGGTAGTGCCCGAATACGACGCTGACGAGGCTGGCAAAGAGGAGGCGCTCCAGGAGCTGTGCGGCGGCGGCGCCCGCTGCCGCCCTCGGCCCGAACGCCAGCCCCGCCCGGCTGACCAGTCCGCCGGGGATGAACAACCCCCAGCCCTCGATGTCGAGCGTCCGGCACGCCAGGCCCAGCACCACGGCGGCAAGGACGAACCAGGGCGCCGCGGCTCCGACGCCCGAGACGGCGACGCCGGCAACAAAGAAGACCGCGATGCCGACATCCGGCAGGGCGAGCGCGGCCGCCCTCGACGCCGAGGCAAACTTCAGCAGCGCCGTCGGAACGACGACGACCGGGATGGTCTTGCGCGTGCGCTCGAGGATGGAGGGCATCGGACTGCGTTCTGCGCCACAGGCGTCAGCCTCTCAGTATCCCGGATCCTCGGCGTCGGATCACCACGATCGTGCCTGCCGTTCACGTATACTCGCGGACTGCCCGGTCGCGCGCTTCCTGAGGAGGGAATTTCCGTGCTGAAGATGCTCACTGTTGCTCTCGTCCTGCTCCTGCCGGTTTCCGGCGCGGCGCAGCCGCCTCCGCCGGTTCCTCCGCCTCCCGCGGTGGACGTGTCCAGCGCCAGCATCAAGGCGTTCATCGACGCCCTGCCGAAGGACCGGATCAGCGATCTGCCGATCCGCGTGGCCGATGTGGGCGGTTACAAGGTGGGCGCATACGGCGTCTTCCGGCCCAAGTCGACTCCTGGTGGCGCCATTCGCCACGAGACGAGCGTGACCGAGATCTACTACATGCTCGAGGGGACCGGCACGCTGGTCACCGGCGGGCGGATGGTGGACGAGAAAAGCACCGGTGTGAGCCCGAACACCAAGCGTCCCAACTTCGGCGCCAGCAGGATTGACGGTGGCGTCACGCGGAAGGTCGTTCCCGGCGATGTCATCATCATCCCCGGCAACGTGCCGCACTGGTGGAGCAGCCTCGACACCGACATCCGCTATCTGATCTTTCGCCCGGATCCGGAGGGGCTGCAGCCGATCAAATAGGCTTCGGGCTCCGGGCTTCGGGCTCCGGAACGAGACTCAGGGCTCATGGCTTAGGGCTCAGCAATGACACGAACGTGGCCGGAGGATTGGGATGCCCGGAAACAGGGGGTGGGGTGCTGGTTTTGCGCGAAGCAGCTCGGTCAGCCGTTTTACGCAGGAAGCGTGGGTGACGCACACCTGGAGCGGCACGCCATCGCTCGTGGCCATGCGATCGTCGTCTTTCGGGGTCGCCACGTTGCGGACTTCACGAGCCTGAGCGCCTCAGAAGTCGCAGCGTACTGGCACGACATTCACAGCGTTGCGCAGATGATTGAGCAGGTGTTCGCGCCGTGCCACATGAACTACCAGCTGCTCGGAAACTTGGTGCCGCACCTCCACGTCCACCTTGTGCCGAGGTACCTTGACGACCCTGCTCCCGGAAAACCGCTGCCCTTTGAGCCGAAGCCTGTCACCCAGCCCGAGTACGACAGGCAGGTCCAGCTTCTGGTTGACGTCGCCAAGACTATCCGAGCGAAAGCTTAAAGGCTCACACCAGGCTCACGACTCAGGCCTAAGCCGGCCTAAGTCCTGAGCCCTAAGCCTTTGAGCCTTGGGTCCGGAGCCAGAAGCCAGAAGCCAGAAGCCTAACGTCGCGTCATCAAAGCCTTTGGCGGCCCGATGAGCTGCGCCGGATCGGCGCCTCGCCTGGGCCTGAGTTTCTGCAGCCGTCCAAGTACGTTGTCGGCGACGTAGACGTTGCCCTCCGCATCGACCGAGAACTGGTGCAGCTCGCCGAAACCGCCAGGTGCCGTGCCACTGGCGTCCCAGGCGAAGAGCCGCTTTCCACTGGTATCGAACTTGAGCATCTCGGCGGTCATGTTGTCGCCGACCCACACGTCCTGCGTCGCCTCGCTGATCAGGATGTGGTTCGGGAAGCGGATGTTCGGCCATGTCGCCAGGTGCTTGCCGTTCTCGTCGAACACCTGCACGCGCTTGTTGGCCCGGTCGGCGACGTACACGCGCCGGTTGCGGTCGACCTCGACGCCGTGCACGGCGTTGAACTGACCGTCCTCGGCCCCCCTGCTGCCCCAGGACATGAGGTACTTGCCGTTCCGGTCCAGCTTCACGATGCGTGAATTCGTCAGGCCGTCGGCCACGAGCGCGCTCCCGTCGGGCAGGAACGCCACGTCCTGTGGCCTGCCGAAGTGGGTCTCGTCGCTCGCGGCCACGCCCTCTTCGCCGAGCGTCATCAGCAGCTGCTTGCCGTCATTCGAGAAAACGTAGACGACGCTCTTCGTTTCGCCGATCACCCACACCCGGCGCTCGGGATCGTAAGGGCTGATCCTGATCTTGTGCGGCCCGTTGGTGCCGGCAAACAGCTTGTCCCACTGCGACCACGTCTCGACGATCTTCCCGCTGGCGTCGAGCACGAGGATGCAGCTCCGCACTTCGGTGCCGGCGGCATTGATCGCGCTCCTGAAGATCGACCCGTAGAAACCCCGGTAACCGCCAGGGACAGGGCTCGGAAGTTTGATCTCGCCCCGCATGGCCACGAAGATGCGGTTTGAGGACTCCACGAACACGCCGGGCAGGGACCCGAACGCGTAACCCGCCTTGGGATACGGCAAGGCCCAGTCCGTGACGACGTCATAGGCGTTGGGCCCGATTTTGTCGAGAATCGGTTGTGCCTGCTGACCCCATATCGAACCGCCGAAAAGAGTCACGAGCGCCAGAGGAACCAGCAAACCCGGTTTTCGCATGTTCGTGAGTCTCCGAGAGCGGGCGGCCGTCTTTGGGCCCGCCGGACGTGCCTGTATCCTACGTCCAGTCGTTCCGACTGCGTCACCGTGTTTGCCCGGCGCCGTTCCCGGAAGTCAAAACGAGGGTGTTGAGAAATGCTTGGACTGATAGTCCTGCTGATCATCGGCGGCGTGGTCTGGAAGCTGTGGGCCCCGGCGATGGGGTTTGCCCAGGGCTTCCGATCGCTCCTCGATCGACCCACCGGCAGCACCGGCCTGGGCCCGTTTCTCCGGGGTGTGGAGACCGTGGGCGGTGAGTACGACGGACGCCCCGCCTTGCTCGTCCTTCACCACAAGCGCGGCCGGAACACACTCGGCTACCTCGTAGTGGCGATGCAGCCGGCGGCTGGAGCGGCGATCGAGGCGAAATATTCCGGCCCCTTCAGGGATTCGGTACAGGAGCCTGCGGCACGCTCGGCGTGGGATGCGTTGGAATTGCAGGAAGCCATGAAGCTGTCGTTCGCCGACGGGTGGATGAGAGCGACCTGGCAACCGCACGGGTTCTTCATCTTTCCGGGCGAGTTCGACGCCGAGCGCTGGCGCCGCGTACTCCGCTCGATGCACGCGGTTGTGACCGCACTGGACCGTGGACCCGGCTAGCCGGGACAATCAGAACCAGCGCGACGGCTGCGTCGATTGATCGATCCGGCTCGCGGCGTCACGATACGCGCGCTCGCGCGTGCGTTCGTCGGCGGCCGGGTCGATCGGGGCCGGTTCGGTGGCGCCGTCTCGAGCCGAGAACGCGGTCCGGCCGTCGGCGGTCAGGATCAGGAGAGGGGGCCACACGAGCAGCAGGACCCAGCTCAAGGACAGCGCAAGAGCGCTGCCCCGGGCGACCTCTCGGTATCGCTGGAACTCCGAGAGCGCGCGTGCCTGCTCGGCGCTACCGGGATCCGGCGTGGAGCGCACCAATTCCTCGAACGCCGGCGCGAGGCGGTCGACGATGAGCGCGCCGGCAGCGCTCGTCACAACCAGAGCGCCGAGCAGCATCACGTAGAGCAGCAGCGCTCGTGGAACCCGCGTGCTGCGCACCAGGAGCAGCGCCATCGCCAGCGCTGCTCCAGCGACCACGGCTGCGGCCGCCAGCGTGTTGACGGAAGGCAGCGCCAGCGCCGCGAACACTGGCAGGAGCACCAGTCCTGAGCCGGCCATGTCGCCTTGCAGGCCCTGCCAGACGTCCAGTTGGTCAGCCAGCACGAACACATCCCGCCAGAACGTCAGCAGCGGGCCAAGCTGGAGGAGCAGCATCGTTGGTATCGCGATGAGCGCCAAGGGGAGCACGATCAGCCAGCCGTCGAAGCCCGACCCCGCTGAAGCACCGGATCCCGGCCGATCGGGCAACCAACTGGTCGTCACTCGCGCGACATACACCGCGATTCCGCCGGCGCCCACCAGCGCGACGGCCAGGCCGAGCGATCCGCGCTGAGCACGCGGACCCAGGCCATCTCTGATCCCATGGGCTGAACCGAGAGCGCGGCCGCCACGAGGGCCAAGCCCGCCATGATCAGGGCCATCGCCCACAGGCGGAAGGCGCCGAAAGCGACCAGTTCGACGATGGAGCGAAGCATCTCTTCCTGCTATCGGCCCGAACGCCCCCCGAGAGTAAGAAACGGCGTAAGCTGTCGGGACTGGAACAGGGAGGCGCATGGGACGTTCCGTCTCCGTCGCGGTGGTCGGCACTCTTCTCACGGTTGCACTCCTTGGCGGCGCGGGCCAGCCTGCCGCGCAGTCCGCTCTCCGGGTGACGGCGCGCCGGCTTCCTGAAAATCCGCTCATCACGACCCGAACGTCGCCGGCTCTCGGCGACAACATCAACGGCCCGACGGTGATTCGGGTCCCGAAGTGGGTCAAGCAGCCTCTAGGGCGGTCCTGCATGTACTTCGCGCACCACATGGGCGCTTCGATTCGCCTGGCCTATGCCGATGCGATCGCAGGGCCGTGGCGGGTTCACGAGCCAGGTGTGATGCCCGTCAGGGAGACGGCGTTCTTCCGTCCGCAGCCCGATCCTCCAGAGAACCTCGAGAACTTCTACACCCACGTCGCTTCTCCTGAAATCTATGTCGACGAGGGGCGGCAGCGCATCGTGCTGTGGTTTCATGGCTGGTACACAAACGGCGAGCGCTGGCCGGTTGATCAGGCGGCGGCGCGCGAGTGGGCCAGGCAGAACGCATACGGCCAGTTCACGCAGTCGGGAGAGTCGAGCGACGGCCTGCACTTCGACGTTCGTCCGGAGATCTCCAGGACGAGCTACCTGCGTGTGTTCCGGTTCGGCGATCTCTTCTACGGCATGGCGCGGCTCGGCCTCCTCCTTCGTGCGCCAGATCCGCGTTGGAGCTTCACCGCCGGCAGCAACCCGTTCCGGGACGGTCCCTACGCGAACCGTGTGCGGCACGTAGCCGTGACCCGGAGGGGTGACACGCTGGCCGTCTTCTTCACCGGGATTGCCGATTCGCCCGAGCGAATCATGATGTCCACGGTCCCCCTGAAGGGCGACTGGTCCGATTGGCGGGCATCCGCGCCGGCAGACGTGCTCCAGCCCGAGGCGATCTACGAATGCACCGACCTTCCCAATGCGCCGTCCGAGCCCGGTGATGTGAAGGGGCCTGTACGTCAGCTGCGGGATCCGGGGCTGTTCGAAGAGGACGGCCGGACGTTCCTCTTCTACTCCTTCTGCGGCGAGCAGGGCATCGCCGCCGCAGAGCTCACATTCTCTGGAGTGCCATGACGGCGATCAATCGCAGATCCTTTCTTGCAGCCGCCGCAGGCGGCATCGTGCTGACGCCAACGCTGGCCGGCGCAGCGCAGGCGCAGGTGTCGCAGCCGCCGGTTTCGTCGACGCCCACTCCGCGCGACTGGTCCGGGCAACAGCCCCTCCAGTATCCCGACCCGGATGTTGTGGCGCTCGACAACCGCTTCCGCAGGTACATGGTCTCGAGCACACCGATCAGGAGGCTCCACACGGGGACGCTCTGGGCCGAAGGTCCGGCCTGGAACGGCGTGGGGCGCTATCTGGTGTGGAGTGACATCCCGAACAACGTTCAGATGCGCTGGATCGAAGACGACGGTCACGTCACCCTCTTCCGCAGTCCGTCGGGCTACAGCAACGGCAACACTTTCGACTACCAGGGCCGGCAGCTCTCGTGCGAACACGGCGGCCGGCGAGTGGTCCGGTACGAGCCCTCCGGGACGACGACCGTCATCGCCGACAAGTTTCAGGGAAAGCGGTTGAACTCGCCCAACGATGTCGTCGTGCATCCGGACGGTGGCATCTGGTTCACCGATCCGATCTACGGCATCCGCGGCAACTACGAAGGATTCAAGGCCGAGTCCGAGACCAAGGAAGCTGTCTACCGGATCGATCCGGCGTCCGGACAGATCGACAAGGTCACCGACGAGGTCGGTCAGCCAAACGGCCTCTGCTTCTCGCCCGACTACAAGAAGCTCTACGTCGCCGATACCGGCGCGCCGCGCGACATCAAGGTCTGGGATGTCGACGGAAAGACGCTGCGCAGTGGCAAGCGATTCATCGCCCTGGACATACCGGGGACGGGCGCGCCGTCGTTCGCCGACGGGATCCGTTGCGATGTCGACGGGAATGTCTGGGCGGGCGCGCGGCCCGGGGTCCAGGTGATCGCACCGAACGGAGACCGCATCGGGATGATCCGCATGCCGGAGACCTGCGCCAACGTCTGCTTTGGCGGAACGCGGCGGAACCGGTTGTTCATGACCGGCAGCCAATCCCTGTATGCGGTGTACGTCGAGACGACCGGAGCCCACATCGCCTAGCGGCTCGCAGTTGGTCCGGTGTAGGTGAACTCCAGCACCGCGCCAGGATTCCCCAGCCGGCTCGTCCTTCCTCCCGCTACATCGGCGGTCGTTCCAAAGTTGTCGGTGCTCAGGTAGATGCGCCGGCCGTCGGGGCTCACGACGACATCGCGGTAGCGATTCGCGTTCCGGAAATATTCAACAGGCTCCCCCACGACGCTGCGGCCGTCCGGGCCGAGCTTTACTCGGTACAGCCCACCTCCGCGCATGCCCGTGATCAGAACCGAGTTGGCCCAGTCCGGAATCGCGGGCGCCGCGTAGACGTCGATGCCCCCCGGCGCGATTGTGGCCGTGCCGAGCGTCGCGAAATCGTAGTCCGCGGCGACCGTGAAGAAGGTCGTGAGCGGGGGGGTGAACGCGGCGTCGCTCCACTCCGACTCCTTCGATTGAGGCACCGAGGCCGGAGGGTGAATACCGTCAAACTTCAGCGAGCCGCACGGAGTGGGTGTTGACTGAGACCAGTTGGCATAAACGTAGGCGCGATCATCCCGGTACCCTGCGACGCGCGGCCAGCCGTAGTTCATCCCCGACACGATCAGATTGAGCTCATCGTCGGTGCTGGGACCGTGGTCCGACGCGTAGAACAGGCCGCCAGGGCCGAAGACCATGCCCTGCGTGTTTCTCAGACCGATCGCGTAGATGTGGCTGCGGACACCGGCAAACATCGGGTTGTCGTCCGGGATCGAGCCGTCCAGACCCAGCCGCAGGATCTTGCCCTGATAGGTGCTCCAGTCCCTCGCGCGCACATCGTCGGCGGAGGGCAGGTCCTGCGATCGGATTGGGTTGCAGTAGTTCGTGAGGAAATTGCTGCCCAGGTCGCCGCGGCTGAAATACAACTGGCCATCTGGTCCAATGACCAGGCGCCCTGCGCCATGGTCGTCGTGGGCAGGCACGTTGTCGATGATGTCGACCGGCGCATTCAGCGCCTGACTGGCGCTGTCGTAGGTGTATCGGCGAACCCGGATGCGGCGCTCGACGCTCTCACCGGGATCGCGGTCGTACGTGTAAGACACGAACACCCAGTCTCGGCCGCTGCCGCGCAGCAGATCAGGATGCAGAGCGATCCCGAGCAGTCCGTCCTGGACGACCGATTGATAGACGTCATCGAGCACGAGCGCCACACGCTTCGTTCCGGTGGCCGGGTCGAGGCGCGTGATGCGGAAGCCTGTGCGTTCCGTGATCCATAAGTGGTCGTCCGGGCCCCACGCGATGTCCCAGGGGTTTTCGAGGCCGCTGACGACCGTCCGGCTGGTGAAGAGTTCCGGGCCGACGATGTGTTGATCGCGCGGGTTCTGCGCGAGCGCGGTCATCCCACACAGGAGCGATAGCGTGCCGGCGGCCAGCGCGAGCCGCGAGGCGCTGGTCAGTCGCACAGTGTCGCCGTCATCTTCCTTCCGGCACCAGGGCAACGGACGATCATGTCAGCGACTCCGCCCAACGGAATGTTTGCGCAGGAAGAGGACCGTCTCGTCCGCGATCCGCGCCGGGTGCTCGACGAGGGCCGCGTGGCCGGCGCCGTCGATCTCGACCAGCGTCACGCGGTCCGGATAGTTCGTCTTCAAGTCCCGCCCGTTGCCGGGTGGCGCAATCCTGTCCTGCAGACCCTGGATCACCAGCATCGGCGCCGAACCACCGGGCCACCACTCATCGAGCGGCGTCCCGCGGCCGGCGGTGCCCTGGGCCGCCGAGCCATCAGGCCACGATTCCGTGATGGCGACGAGCGGCGCGACGGCCGAGCCCGGCGCCAGGCTTCTAAGGGCCAGCAAGCGGTTCCTGTCCTCAGCTGAAAGACCGGGCTGCCGCAGCTGCTGCGTGAGAGAAGCGACCGACGGATCTGCGGGGACCTTGCCTCCCGCGGCGATCAGCGTGACGCTGGCGACGCGCCCAGGAGAATCAGCCGCCAGGCATCGCGCAATCCGATTGCCCCATGCCCAGCCGATGACATGCGCCCGTCCTCCTGCGACACGATCAATCAGGGCGGCCACGTCAGCCGCGTAGTCGTGGTACGTCAGGTTCTCGAGCGGACCGGTACTGCCGCCAATCCCTCTTGGGTTCACTGCGATGGCGCGATAGCCACGGCGAGCCAGTTCCGGTCCGAGGAGTCCGAACGCGGTTGAGGAGTATCCCGAGCCCGGAAGCAGAATGACCGGCTCGCCGTCGCCCCATGACGTCGTTTCGAGTCGTGCCGAACCCACGTCGACGATCGAGGTCGTGGCAGTCTGGGCTTCCGAGGAAGCCGCGATCCCGATCGAGAGCATTCCCAGAACGACCGCCCCCTTCATCGCCCGTAACCTAGTCCACTCAGGCTGGCCAAACAATAGTCAAGTGAGGCGTATGCTCTTGGGTCATGGACCGACGCGACTTCCTCCTTGGATCGATGGGCGCGGCCATCCTCGCGTCGTGGCCGGCGGAGTCCTTCGCGCAACCCCGGCCACCTTCATCGCCCGGCGCGTGGGATTCGGGCCGGGTGCGCCACCTCCTGCCGACGGTCAGCGACACGCGCATGCTGATCAAGGCGTCGTTCACATCCCCGCTGACGGCGCCGCCGACGCTTCGCGTTGGCGAGACGAGCGTCCGCGGCAGGATGAACGACACGGCCGGTGAGTGCTGGCAGTTCTACACCGCCGGGCTCACGCCGTCGCGGAGGTATCCGCTCTCGCTGGCAGACAGTCGCGGTGCGTCTCTCTGCCAGCCCTGGGAGCTCTCGACGTTCCCGTCGCCCGATGCGAAGCCCGAACGGCTCCGCGTCCTGTTCTTTACCTGCGCGGGTGGACCGGAGAGCGCCGGCATCCGGGCCGACGGCCAGCCGAGCGGAAACTTGCCGACAGCCGTGCGCAACCGCCTGCTCCGCAGGGGGCTCTCGTTCCAGCCTGACGCCGCAGTCGCCAATGGCGACCACGTCTACTGGGATCTGCATGCGCCGCGGACGCCGCCCGATCGCCGGAATACGACGCGGCTCGACAGCTTCAATCGATCCGCGCTCGTGTTCGGCGACAAGAATGAAACCGTGCTCAAGCTCGCGGCCGCGCCGCAGATCGTTCCGGTGTACGGTACGGATTTTCGTTCGACGCCCGTGTTCTTCCTGCAGGACGATCACGACTACTTCGACAACGACGAGGGGACCGACGAGATCGTCACGTTCCCGCCTGCCTGGTTTCAGCTGCAGCTGGCGCGCGCGACGCAGCGGATGTACTACCCCGAGTTCCTTCCCGACGTCGCCAGGCCGCGGAACCTCCCCTGGTCAACCGCGGACAACGGCGCCGAAGTGTCCGAAAGTTTTGGAACGCTCAGGTTTGGTCGCCTCGCCGAGCTTCTGCTCTACGACGTGCGCCGCACCATGACGCTCGCCGGCCCGAGCGCGGTGTTCATCAGCCCCGAAGCGGAGCAGTGGCTGCACGCGCGCACGAAAGCCACCGAGGTGACGCACCTGGTGCACGGGCCCTCGAACCCGCCGGGATGGACCGCTGGGAAGTGGGGCGAGTGGTATCCGGACGTCCTCGACGATGGGGCGAAGCTGACGACAGCGCGGCCCAAGCCCTACTGGCAGAGCGGATGGTTGCAGCAGCACGATCGGCTGATGCAGTCGATGTCCGCGATGGATCGGAGAGCCGCGATGATCGTGAGCGGCGACCTCCATGTGCTGGCCGTCGGCCGCATGCTGCGGTCCGGCGCGCTCGACCTCCGGGCACGCCCCATCACTACGGTGATTTCGGGGCCGATTGGCACTGCGCCAGCGGGGTGGCCGTCAGCGTTCCGCGGGATTGGCGCAACGCCGCCCGCGCACCTCGACCTCACCGAGGAGGTCTCACCCATCGAGCAGCACGGCTTCGTGCTCGCCGATTTCTTCCCCGACCGCATCATCGTCAGGCTATTCAAATGGGACGTGAAGACCCAGCCGCCAGAGGCGATCGACACCCTGGAGCCGTTCCACACCCTCGAGTTGGCCCGTTAGGGCGGGGGCTGAGAACCGCGGGTTTCTGTTGACCTGTCCCTTGCCTGAGCGTAATGTCTGCGCGATCAGCCGGCCTGCACGGACAGGTGAGGCCGAGAGTCTACGCTCGAGGCCGAACGACAAGCGAAGCCAGCGTGCATCGAGCGGGGGTGGGGCCCCGCGAGCCTAAAGAAAGAGGCCACATCATGGGCGTACCGTTTGAGATCGATCGCAGGGCGTTCATTGCGAGCCTCGGAGGCGCCGCGGCGGTGGCCCTGATGGACCACGAGGCGCGTGCGGAAGCCCTCGAAGAGCACACCGAGAACACCCTGGACGCGCTCGTCGCCGAGCAGCAGGGCGGGACGCAGACCTTTCCAACCGTCGCGGAGATCGCCGAGCAGAACCTGACGCGGACGACGCGGCGCGGTGTCGGCAATCTCTTCGTGGCCGGGAACAACGGCACCGTCCGCCGGCTGGAGAAGATGCCGGAGAAGCCGACGTTGCAGGATTTCTTCCAGTTGCGTTTCAACCCTGCCAACCACGTGCTGCAGAGCGCCACACGCGCCATGAAGACGGGCATGACCGAGGAGATCATCCTCGCCTGCCTGCTGCACGACGTTGTGCATGCGCTGGTCAAGACCGATCACGGGTGGTGGGGCGCGCAGCTCTTCGAGCCATACGTGCCCGAGAAGACGACCTTCGGCATCCGGTACCATCAGGCGCTGCGCTTCTATCCCGACGAAGCCAACGGCTACGAGTACCCCGACCTGTACAAGCGCACGTTCGGCATCGACTACGTGCCGCCGCCGCACATCCAGGCAACCTACAAGATGGTGCGGAACCACAAGTGGTACATGGAGCCGCGTCTGGTAACGGTGAACGACCTCTACGCCTTCGATCCGAAGGCCGTGGTCTCGCTCGACCCCTTCATCGACATCATCGGGCGCCACTTCAAGCAGCCCAAAGAGGGGCTGGGCAACGACAACAGCCCGGTGGCGCATATGTGGCGCACGCTCATCAATCCCGACGCGCCGCTCTAGGGAAGTCGGAACTTAGAAGTCAGAAGTCAGAAGTTATTTCAACATTCGAAGCTGCGCCTCGTCGATGGCTGTCACGATCGATGCCCCCGTCCGGGGCACGACCGTGACGGTGACGGGCGCGCCCGGCGCCACCGCTGACATTGGAAATATCACTTCGCCGGCGTGGATGACCGCCTGCTCTCCGCTCCCGTTGGTGAACGTCATGGGTTCGAGGTCGCTCTCGATCGGTTGAACCGGACGGCCTGCGCGTTCCATCGAAATCCTCACGACGTCCGGCGCGTCGATCCGCAGCGGCTCGACGGCCACGACGGCACCATCGACCCAGCGAATGTCGGATAGCGGCCGATCGATCTTCAGGTAGGCGGCCAGCGTTTGGCGATACCTCATGAAGGGCGAGCTCAGGTCAACGCTCAGGCTCTCCTGCCGAACGATGGTCAGCGGGAACGTTTCGAAGTCACCCCACCTGGCACGGACGCGAGCATCGAGGTCGAGCACCATGTCGTTCTTGTCGGCATGGCGGGCCGCCACCACTTCGTCGACGAGCGTGCGAACCTGCCGCCCGCTCGGCACGCCGGACGGCTGGCCCCACGCGAGAAGGGGCGTCAGAACGGCCAGCACGAGGGCCCGAGTCCCCAGGCGGCTCATTGCGCCACGGATTCTCACATAGATCTTCCTCCACAGCGTCCCGTGAAGCGCCCGGACGCGGTGTGTCGTATGGAGTGAGCATGGATCAGTGGCTGCGTTCAATGTTGATTCGGGGTGTCGCCGCGGCTGCGGCGATTGTGTTGATATCTGGCGCCGGCAGCTCGGCGATAGCTCAGACGGCGGCAACTCTCACCGGAGTCGTCGAGGATCCCTCAGGCGGCGTGTTGCCGGGTGTGCAGCTGACGCTGAGGCAGGAGGAAACCGGGCTGACGCGCGTGGCGGTGTCCGGCAGGGACGGCCGCTTCGTGTTCACGGTCCTGCCGGCAGGCGTGTACGACCTGCGCGCGGAGCTCTCGGGCTTTCAGACCATCGTTCGCCAGGGGCTGCCGGTGACCGTGGCCGCCACCGTGAACGTGCCTCTCGTGATGACGGTCGGCGCCATCGGCCAGGAAGTCACCGTCGTCGGCGGCGCCGAGGTGGTCAACACGCAGACCGGGGATCTCAGCTACCTGGTTGACGCGCGGGCCATCGAGGTGCTGCCGCTCAACGGCCGCAACTTCACCGATCTGGCGCTGCTGCAACCGGGCGTGCTGCCGTACCTGTCGCGCGATGGCGGATCGGTGGTGGCCCACGGCCTGGGCATGAGCGTGAACGGCCAGGACTACCGGTCGAACGTGTACCTCCTCGACGGTACGCTGCAGAACGATTTCACCAACGGACCGGCCGGCAGCGCCGCCGGCACCGCGCTCGGCATGGAGATGATCCGCGAGTTCCGCGTCGAATCAAATGCGTACAGCGCCGAGTTCGGCCGGAACTTCGGCGGGCAGATCAACGTGCTGACCAAGTCGGGGACGAACTCACTGCGAGGCAGCGTCTTCGAGTTTCACAGAAACGACGGCCTCGACGCGAAGAACTACTTCGACACGGGCGCGAAGCCGGAGTTCCTCCGGAACCAGTTCGGCCTGACTGCCGGCGGACCCATCCAGACCGACCGTCTGTTCTACTTCGTCGGGTACGAAGGCTTACGGGAGACGCTGGGAAAAACGATCGCCAGCTACGTTCCGGACGACAACGCGCGGCTGGGCATGCTGCCCGACGGCCCGGTCACGATCAACGCCGCGGTGCAGCCGTATCTCTCCGCGATCCCGGTCGCGAACGGTCCCGTAATCGGCAGCGGGCTCGCCACCCACACGTTCAACTTCGATCAGGAACTGACCCAGGACTTCCTGCAGGGGCGGGTGGACTATCACCTCAACCCTCGCAACCAGTTCTTCGCGCGATACACCTTCGACGACACCGACCAGCGGCTGCCGACCGACTTCCCCCAGTTCCCGCGGACGTTCCTGTCCCGCAATCAGTTCCTCACCGCCGAGTACCGGAACATCTGGTCCGACCGCACCCTCCAGACCTTTCGCCTGGGCGTCAGCCGTACGCGGATCGGCCAGAATGTCGAAAGCAACCTCACGCCCCAGCTTCCGCCGTTTGTGGAGGGCCGCGAGTACGTGGGCAACATCGACATCGGCGGCATGCAGCGCTTCGGACCCCAGAGCTCGGCCAACCTGCGGCTGGCACAGACGGTGGTGAGCGGGCAGTGGGACGTCACGCAGACTCGCGGACGGCATCTCCTGAAGGCCGGCGCCCTCGTCGAGCACTACGCCGAGGACATGATCAACCCGACCTTCAGCCTGGGCATCTACGCGTTCTCGGACGTTCGCGCCTTCATGGAAAACCGGCCGCTCCGCTTCGTCGGCCTCACTCCGGCGGGCGCCATCGATCGACAGTGGCCCTTCACGCTGGTGGGCGTCTATGCCCAGGACCAGATGCAGCTCACGCCGACCGTCAGCGTGACGGCCGGGCTTCGGTACGAGATGTCGACGATGCCGGTGGACGAGGGAGGGCGTGATTCGGCGTTGATCAACCTGAGCGATGCCGCGCCGACGGTCGGTCAGCTGTACGAGAATCCGACGCTGAAGAACTTCTCGCCGCGGCTGGGCGCAGCCTGGGATCTCTTCGGCGATGGCTCCACCGCGCTGCGATCGGGCTACGGGTTGTACTTCAACACCAACAACCAGCAGAACCTGATCGTGACGGTCACCAACCCCCCTGCCACGCCGCGCGTGATCATCGCGAACCCGACGTTTCCCTCGCCGCCGTTCGAGCGCGGCGTGGGCAATTCGATCCGGCCCGTGCAGTACGAGCTCGAGAGCCCTCGGCTGCACATGTGGAACGTCAACGTCGAGCGCCGGCTCCCCGGAGATCTCGTGGCCACCATCGGCTATGCGGGAGCCCGCGGCATGCATCTTCTGCGAAGCGGCGACGTCAACATTCCGGCGCCGGTGGGGGAGATCGATGGCCGGCCGGTGTTCCCGGCGGCAGGCTCGCCGCGGCCGAACCGCAATTTCTCGACGATCGAGCTGAAGAGCAGCGACGGCGACTCCTGGTATCGCGCGCTCATCGTCGAACTGCGCCGCGCCTGGCGGAACGGCTTCTCCGTGCAGTCCTCGTACACGTGGTCGCGCACGGAGGACACCACGCAGGCTTCTACGTTTTTCTCGGATGCGACCAACGGCACGACATCCGCGTTTCCCGAAGTGATCGCCGACTACAACAAGGGTCCGGCCGACTGGGACACGCCACACAACTGGGTCGTGAACGCGACATGGGCGCTGCCGTTCGCGCGAGGGAAGTCAGGTCTCGCCGGCGCGCTGCTCGACGACTGGCAGCTGACCGGGATCAGCAGCATGCGCAGCGGGCAGCCGCTCACAGTCTTCGTGCAGGGCAACCGATCACGTTCGCAGTGGTCGCCGTCGCTGGCGCCGACGGCCGGCCTCGATCGGCCGGATCTCGTGCCCGGCCGCTCTGCGGAGAGCGCGGTTCTCGGGCGCCCGGATCAGTGGTTCGATCCGTCCGCGTTCCGGTTGCAGCCGGCCGGGAGGCTGGGCACCAGCCCGCGGGGCGCCTTCCGCGGTCCGGGCCTCTCCACCGTGGACGTTGCGGCCGTCAAGGGTCTGCGCCTGCGAGGGGACTCCAGGCTCGAACTGCGCTTCGAAGTGTTCAACCTCTTCAACCGCGCGAACTTCGGCAACCCCACGCTGATTGCGTTTGCCGGTGCGGCGAACGCGCCTGACAACGAGCCGCCGCTGGCATCGTTTGGCAGGATTCGATCGACGGTGACGTCCGCGCGCCAGATGCAGCTGGGCGTGCGTTACATGTTCTAACGGGCTTCGGGCTCCAGGCTCCGGGCCTCCAGGGGCCTCAGGCTGCGAGGCCCACAGTGCCCTTCTGACTTCTCACTTCTAAGTTCGCACTTCCTGACCGAAGGTCAGTGATAGTGTCCGTGCTCTTCAGACCACACCTGGCCGGCGCCGGGTGTGGGTTCGGCGTTGAACGAGCGGAAGCCCAGCACCACGCCGGCGAGGATGATGCCGCCGACGGCGACGAGCACGAGGCGCATCGCCATGCTCATCCGTTGCTCCTTCACCGCACAGCACTGCTTGTACCTTTTCCCGCTGCCGCACGGACACGCCTGGTTTCGCCCCGCTTGCGCCATCCCCGTCCTCCTCGGCGAATACTACTTGAGGGAAGTTCGAACTTAGAAGTGAGAAGTAACAAGGACACTGAGGGTGGCACCGCGATTGCTCTCTAAGCCATCGTCCTCGCCCGACCGCCTTTCTGGTGGGTCGGCAAACATCCTCAGCCTTTCCCCAGCAGGGGGTCGGGAGGCGCAATTAGCCTCCCGACTACCAACCTCAGGCAAGTTCGAACCTCAGAAGTGGGAAGGACACTACCTTCCAGGCTTCAGGCCCCGGCTCCAGGCGCCAGGGGTATATTCTTGGCATTCATTCATGCGAGGACTTTCTACCGCGCTCGTGCTCTGCCTGTCGTTCGCCGCACCGCTCTCGGCCCAACCTGCTGCTGAACAGCCAGGCCCAACTCCAGTCCAGATAGAAGAAACGGTTGACGTTGTCGGCGTCACGCCCATCCACGGGCTCGGCGTTTCGCGAGACAAGGTGCCGGCCAACGTGCAGACCGCGACGGCCGCGGACATCGCGCGCGTGCCCGGCGCACAGATGAACGACGTGCTGGCGCGCGGGTTCGGCAGCGTGACGTTCAACGAGGCGCAGGCCAACCCGTTTCAGCCTGACATCCAGTTCCGGGGCTTCGCGGCGTCCCCGCTCCTCGGGCTGCCGCAGGGCATAGCCGTGTATCAGGACGGCGCCCGCGTGAACGAGCCCTTTGGCGACACCGTGAATTGGGATCTCCTGCCAACGAGCGCCATCGCCAGCATCACCCTGATGCCCGGCTCGAACCCGCTCTTCGGGCTGAACGCGCTCGGCGGCGCGCTGTCGGTGCAGACCAAGACGGGCGCTACGCATCCGGGACACGCCGCCAGCGTGTTTGCCGGATCCTTCGGCCGTGTCTGGACCGATCTCTCGAGCGGCGGCCGGATCGGCCAGGGCGGCCGCCTGTCGGTACTTTGGCGCCGCGCGCCTGCTCGCCGAGGAGGGGTGGCGGGACTTCTCGGAGTCACGCATCAAGCAGTTCTTCGGCAACATCGAGTGGCGCGGCGACGCCACGACGATCGGTGCGTCCGTGACGGCCGGCGGCAATCGCCTCATCGGAAACGGGCCCGCGCCCGTGCAGCTTCTCGACGAGGATCGTGCGGCCATTTTCACGCATCCTGACCAGACCAGGACAAACCTCGGCCTGTTGACGCTCTCAGCCCGTCACACGGTCCGGCCCGACTTTCTGCTCGACGTCCTCGTCTCGTACAGGCCCGCCACGGTTCGCACGGTCAACGGCGACGACACGGCGTACGAGCCGTGCGACGACGATGAGATCGATCACCTGCTGTGCCTGGAGGGAGACGACGACCCGATTCACGACCAGTCCGGACAGGTCGTGCCGGCGCCCGCCAGCGCCTACGACGGCACGAGCAATACATCCAAAACGAGCACCCATGGCTGGGGCACCGGGCTGCAAGCGACGCTGTCGCGGCCTTTCGCCAGCCGCGCCAACAGCCTGATTGCCGGCGGAAGCGTAGACGGGGCCGGCTCGGACTACGAGGCGGACACCGAGCTGGCCAGGCTGGACGACACCCGTGGGGCACAAGGTGTCGGCATTCTCGACCAGGACGCATCGGTGCGCCTGAAGACAACCGTGCGCAATGCCGGCCTCTATGTGGCGGACTTCTTCAGCGTCACGCCGCGCCTGACAGTGAGCGGGTCGGCGCGCTTCACGCACAGCTCGGTGCAGCTGCGCGATCAGATCGGCGACGACCTGAACGGCGACCACACCTTTACGCGAGTCAATCCTGCGGCCGGCGCCACATTCCAGCTGCCTCGCAGCACATCGGCGTACGGGAGCTACAGCGTATCGTCTCGCGTGCCGACGCCGTCGGAATTGAGCTGCGCGGATCCCGAGGATCCGTGCCGCCTGCCGAACGCGTTCGTGGCCGATCCGCCGCTCGACCAGGTGGTGGCGGGCACGTGGGAGGGCGGCGTGCGCGGGCGGACCGGGCGCGCCAGCTGGTACGCGTCGGTGTTCCGGACCGCGAACACGGACGACATCCTGTTCATCAGCAGCGGCGCGCTGACCAACGAGGGACATTTCGAGAACGTCGGCGACACGCTGCGGCGCGGACTTGAAGTCGGCGCATCCGGCCAGTTGACCCCACGGCTTGGCTGGACGGCCGCGTACACCTACCTTCGCGCGACCTTCGAGACCGGCTTGACGCTCAGCAGCCCGAACCACCCGGACGAGGAAGCCGGGGAGATCGAGGTGGAGCCGGGGAACAGCCTGCCTGGCGTGCCGCGTCACAACCTGAAGGGCGGCCTGTTCTACGGCAGCGACCGTTGGTCGGCGGGTGCGAACATGCTCGTCAACTCGTCGCAGTTCCTGCGCGGCGACGAGGCCAACCTCCTCGAGCAGGTGGACGGATTTGCCACCGTCGATCTGTCGGCCGGCTACGCGCTCGGCCGCGGCGTCCGACTGTCGGCGCGGCTCACCAACTTGTTCGACACGGGCTTCGAGACGTTTGGTCTGCTCGGCGAAGCCGACGAGGTGCTGGGCGACGGCTACGACAATCCGCGCTTCCTCAGCCCCGGCGCACCTCGCGCCGCGTGGGTCGGCGTCGAGTGGACGCTTAGATAGGGGCTCCGGGCTCCAGGCTTCGGGCTCCAGGGGCTCAAAGGCTCACGGCTCCAGGCTCACGCGCGTTGCCTGCTATTCGCCGGGTTCCAGATACCATCTGCCGGGATCGATTCCCGCGCGCCAACAGAATCCGTCAACAACTAAAGAGACATGACGGAGCCTAAGCCCTGCGCTGGAGCCCGAAGCCCCTGGAGCCCAAAGCCTGAAGCCGGGAGCCAGTAGAATTAGCATCGACCTGATGCCCAAGCCTCATGGCTTCTTCGACTACGTGCGCGCGGCGTTCAACGCACGGCCGTTCGGCATGTTCGTTCCGCCGAACTGGATTGGTCTCGGCGCGTTCGCCCTGCTCGGCGCCGCCAACCCGGGCTTCTGGGTTCTGGGCGCCGGCCTCGAGCTCGGCTACCTCGCGGTGCTCGCGACGAACCAGCGCTTCCAGCGCGTCGTCGACGCCTTTGACACCAGCGGATCCGAGCGCGAGTGGCGCGCGAAGATCGACGGCCTCGTGGCCCGCCTCGGCGAGCGCGAGCGCCGGCGCTACCAGACGCTGTCGGCGCGGTGCCAGACGGTGCTCGACCAGCTGGCGCAGGGTGGTGCCGTGGCCGACGGCGTGCGGGAACACAACGAGGGGCTGGGTCGTCTGTTATGGATGTACCTGAGGTTGCTCGTTGCGCGGCAAGCGGTGGTGCGGGTGGTCGAAGATGCCGATACTAGCCAGCGTGGTTCGAGCCTTGAACGGCGGCTCCAGGATCTCGAATCGGATCTTGGCGCGCCGGGCGTCAGCGACGATTTGCGCAGAAGCCTGACGAGCCAGGCCGACATTCTCCGTCAGCGCCTCGCGCAGCAGACCGAGGCCCGCGGCAAGCAGGCGTTTCTCGACGCGGAGCTGACGCGCATCGAAGAGCAGGTGGAGCTGATTCGAGAGCAGGCGGCCCTCTCGACCGATCCGGAGCTGCTGTCGCAGCGGATCGACGAAATCGTCGCCACACTCGGAGGCACCTCGCAGTGGATTCGGGATCAGCAGCAGGTGTACGGCGCGATGGAGGATCTGCTCTCGGATCCGCCGCCGGTCGCGTCAGGACCATCGGGCCGGATTCGGGAGAGCCAGTAATGGCCGCCGCAACCGGAGCGCTTCCCGCGTGGGCCGTCGAGCTCCGCGATCTCTTCCGCTCGGGATCGACGGCGCAGTTCCTGCTGCACGGCAACGTCTTCGACGTCGTGCCGGTGGGCGGCCGCCTCTTTTCCCTCAAGGACTTTCTCGAAGAGGTCATGTTTGCCGGCTACGATGTCGTGCTCCAGTACGACCGGAGCCGCGGCGTGCGCGCGACGCGCGGCGCCGAAGACTGGAACGACTGGCTCGAGCAGGCACTCGGTCCCGACGGCGCCGGCGGAAAGGCGCTGACGCTGGCGCGCGAGCCCGGGTCGGCCCTCGAGCTCGTCGATCGATATCTGCTGCGCTGCCTGAACCTGCAGGCGGTGGCCAGGCCGGGCAGCAAGACGCCGCGCAAGATCGCCGTCGTGATCGACTTCGCCCAGTTCGTCGTGCCCCGCGGCGACGCCGTGCAGCTCGGCGGACCGTTCAGCGCGAACGTCGTCAAGGCACTCGGGTGGGCGAACGACACGTCGATCCTGCAGTCGAACATCGTCACGGTGTTCATCAGCGAAGCGCTGCACGACCTGAACGAGCTCGTGGTGGAGAATCCGCACGCGGTGTCGATCCATCTGCCGCTACCGTCCGAAGCCCGAGATGCTCGAGTATTTGAAGGCGCTCGAAGCGACGCAGTTTTCCGATCTGCAGGCTCGATCCGACGTGACGATCGACGTGCTTGCCTCGCGCCTCACGGGCTTGAGCCGCGTCGGCGCGCGGACCGCCGTGTCGCTGGCCCTCGGCGGCCCGGCGCAGGCCGGGAGCGAACCGAAGCGGATCACCAACGCCTGGCTCACCGAGATCAAGAAGAAGACGATCGAGCGCGAGTGCCAGGGGTCTGCTGGAGTTCATCGAGTCGCCGTTCACGCTCGACAACGTGGCCGGGCACGAGCCGGTCAAGGCGTGGCTGCGCGAGGATGCGAGCCTGCTCCGCAAGGGCGCCCTGCGCGCGATGCCGATGGGGTATCTCATCGCCGGCCGGATCGGCACGGGCAAGACGTTCATCGTGCAGTGCTGGGCGGGCGAGCTCGGCGTGCCGTGCGTGATCTTCAAGAACTTCCGCGATCGATGGGTCGGCGCGACCGAGTCGAACCTCGAGAAGATTTTTGCGGTCCTCCATGCGATTGGCCAGGTCGTCGTGTTTGTCGACGAGGCGGACCAGATGGCCGGCAAGCGCGAGTCGTCGGACGGCGACGGCGGGCTGTCTGGCCGCGTCTACGGGATGCTCGCAAAAGAGTTGTCGGAAACGCGCAACCGTGGGCGCATCATCTGGGTGTTCGCCACCTCGCGGCCGGATCTGCTCGAGGTCGATCTCAAGCGGCAGGGGCGGCTCGACGTGCACATCCCGCTCTTCCCGCCGCAGACGCGAGAGGAGCTGCAGGCCCTGCTCGTAGCCGTGGCGAAGAAGCTGAAGCTGCCGCTGACGCCGGACGACATGCCCGACCTCGGGGAGCACGTGGGCCTCGGCGGCAACGAGATCGAGGGCGTGCTCGTCCGCGCGCTGCGCACGTGGGAGCTGGCGCCGGAGCCGAAGAGGCCGCTGAAGGACCTGCTCGGCGAGGTGCTGCGCGAAGTGCGCCCCAGCGCGCACACGCGCAAGCTGGAGTACATGGATCTGGTGGCCGTGAAGGAGTGCACCGACTCGCGTTTCCTTCCGGAGCACTTCCAGAAGATGGCGCCCGAAGAGATCGAAGCCCGGATCGACGAGTTACGGCGGTTCGTATAGCGAAAACGGGGTCGTGTAGGATTTTTCGCCCCCATCGGGCGTAAGGCCTTACCCGGCCTCTTTTCAGAAGGAGATCGCAATGTTTGCGCGCATCGGCCGGTTGTTCAGGGGGTTTCTTGGCCTCTTCATCAGCGGCATCGAAGAGCAGAACCCGGAGGCGCTCATGGAAGCCGCGCGCCAGGAGTTCCGCACCAAGATGACGCAGTACAACCTGGCGCTCGCCAAGATGGCCGGTGTCGCCGAGCGGCTCAAGGCGCAGGTGCGCCAGAAAGCCACGCGCGCGCAGGAACTGGAGCGCCGCATTCTGGCCAACCACCGCGCCGGGAACATGGAGCTGGCCGGCAGCCTCGCTCGCGAGCTGCAGGAGCTCAAGGGCGACCTGACCGCCGACACGCAGGAACTGAGCGAGACCGAGGAGGCGTATCAGGCCAACCTGCGCCAGGCGAAGCTCGCGCAGCAGGAGTTCGAGGACAAGATCCGCAAGGTCGACAAGCAGCTGTCCATGGTCAAGATCAAGGAAGCGCAGGCGGAAGCCGCCACGGCGCTGAGCGGCGTGGGCTTCAAGATCGGCGATCTGGGCGACACGATGAAGACCGTCGAGGAAATCCTGCAGAAGCGGTACGAAGCGTCGGCCGGCAAGGCGCGCGTGGCCAAAGACATGGTCAACATGGAGCAGATCGAGGAGAAGGAGAACGAGCGCAAGGCGCTCGAGCAGAACGCCCTCGCCGAATTCCTCGCCAGCCAGGGCATCCAGACGCCCGCCGCGGCGAGTGACGCGCCCGTGAGCGCGAAGGAGATTGGCCCCAATGGCTGAAGCCCGCTTTACCGCGGTCGGCAAGCTCGTTTCCATCGTCCTCATCGCGGGGCTGATCGCCCTCGGCGTGTACATGGTCGGGTTCCGCCCCGGTGGCGGCGGGCCCGCCGTTGCGGAGGCGCCTGGGAGCGACGACACGCCTGAGGCCGCCGAAGTCGCCGAAGTGCAGGTCGACGTCCCGAAGCTGTCGCCACCCGCGGCGTTTCAGCTGAAGGACAACACCGTGCCGATCGAGATCAGCGAGTACGCGGGCTACGCCGGCCTCATCGCCGCCAACGGCGGCCTCGAGCCGACGGAGAACTCCGTGTTCTTCAAGCAGCACGGCTTCAAGGTCAGGCTGACGGTCAGCGAAGACGAGAACTGGTCCGAGCTGAACGAAGGCAAGATCGGCGCGTCGGTCACCACCGTCGACGTGCTCGCCGCCTACGGACGGCAGCTGCATGCCGTGGTTCCCGCGCAGATCGGTTACTCGCGCGGGGCCGACGCCCTCGTCGTCCGCGCGGACATCAAGCGGATCAACGATCTGAAGGGCAAGGTCGTCGCCACGGCGCAGTTCACCGAGGTCGATTTCTTCATCCGCTATCTGGCGCAGGAAGCGGGCCTGGGTGTCAGCACCATCGCGAGCCTTGACGCGGCGCCGAACCCCGACCGCATCAACCTGGTCTACACCGAGGAGGCGTTCGCCGCGGGCGACCTCTTCCTCGCCGAGGTCAAGTCGGGAAAGAACCGCATCGCCGGCTGCCTGACCTGGGAGCCGAAGGTCTCGGAAGTCGTGGAGGCCAGCGGCGGCAAGGCGCACGTGCTCACCACGAACCGCAATCTGTTGATTGTCGCCGACGTGCTCGTCGTCCATCGCGGCCTTGCCGAGCAGAACCCGCAGATCGTCGCGGGCCTCGTCCACGGCCTCATGGAAGGCAACCGCATGGTCCGCGACCGCCAGGCGGAGTACCTGGACGTGGTCGGCCGCGCCTTCAAGTGGAGCCGCGACGACACCAAGGCGGAGCTCGCGAGCGTGCACCTCTCGAACCTGCCGGAGAACCTCGCGTTCTTCTCGGGCGAGATCGACGAGGCCGGAAGCTTCCCCGGCATCTATCAGTCCGCGGTATACGCGTACGGCAGCACGCTCATCAAGGATCCCGTCGACTCCGATCGCTTCATGGACATGAAGGCGCTTCAGGCTCTCGACAAGGGCGGCCTCTTCAAAGAGCAGAAGGTGGCCATCAGCCCGATTCGCACCGCATCAACAGGGACGCTTGAAGTCGACCCGCTGCTCAGCAAGGACATCCGGTTCCTCTTCGAGCCCAACTCGGCGACGCTCGACGTCTCGAACCAGGAGAACATCAGGAACCTCGAGGCCATCAGGAAGCTGGTCCAGGTGAGTCCGGGCTCCACGCTGCTCTTGCGCGGGCATACGGACAACGCGCTGGTCGCGCGGTTCCGCCAGCAGGGCGGCGAAGCCTACGTCCGCACGCAGGCGCTTCGCGCCGTTGAGCTCAGCAAGGACAGGGCGGCGGAGATTCGCAAGCAGCTCAACGAACGGTACAAGATCGACAACGCCCGCATCGACATCGTCGGCCGCGGCTGGGAGGAGCCTGTGTCGCAGGACTCCGAGCAGAACCGGCGCGTCGAAGTGCAGTGGTTCACGCTGGAATAACTCATGCCCCAACTCTACCGACACCTGTCGCGGCGCTTCGCACCGGAGCGCCACACCCAGATCTCACGACGCGAGATGATCAAGGCCAGCCTCGCGGCTGCCGCCGGCGTGTTGCTGAGCGATGGACTACAGCTCGCCGCGCAGGGCCGACGCGTGGTCGTCGTAGGCGCGGGCTTCAGCGGGCTCACGGCCGCGTTCGAGCTCTCGAGGGCCGGCTACGACGTAACCGTCGTCGAGGCGCGTGGCCGCGTCGGCGGCCGCGTCGTCAGCTTCGGGGATCTCGTGCCCGGCAAGAACGTCGAGGGCGGGGGAGAGCTCGTCGGATCGAATCACCCCACCTGGGTGGCCTACGCCGAGCGCTTCAAGCTCGAGTTCCTCGACGTCTCCGAATCCGAGGACTTCGATTTCCCAGTCATCCTCGGCGGCCGGGCGTTGAGCGCAGAGGACGCCGAGGCGCTGTGGGAAGAGCTCGATGCCGTCGTGAACGTCATGAACGCGGATGCCGCTGGAGTGACGGACGCGGATCGTCCGTGGACGGCTCCCAACGCGCAGGCGCTCGACCAGCGTACCCTCGCGCAGTGGATTCAGCAGGTGAAGGTGTCCGATCGCTGCAGGGTCGCACTCGACGCCATGATGACCGCCGACAACGGCGTCAGAACCGAGTGGCAGAGCTATCTGGCCAACCTCGCGATGGTCAAGGGACACGGCCTGGAGAAGTACTGGACCGACTCGGAAGTGTATCGATGCCGGGGCGGCAACCAGCAGCTCGCTCGCAAGCTGCAGGAGGCCATCGGTGCGCCGAAGGTGCTGCTCTCGACACCGGTGGATGCGATCTCCGTCTCCGCCTCGAACGTCCGCGTCCGGCTGGCCAACGGCAAGACGCTCGAAGCAGACGATGTGATCCTGACGGTGCCGCCGTCGGCGTGGAACAAGATTGCGTTCGATCCGCCGCTGCCGCCGGGCCTTGCGCCGCAGATGGGTTCAAACGTCAAGGGCCTCATTGCCCTGCAGGGACGCTTCTGGGAGCGAGCCGAAGTTGCGCCCGACCTGCTGTCGGATGGCCCGGTCAACCTCACCTGGGATGCCACCGATGGCCAGCGCGGCCCCGGGGCGGCGATGGTGGCGTTCTCCGGCGGCCCTGACGTGGACACGATCCGCGCATGGCCGGCGGCGCTGCGCTTCGAGAATTACCTTGCCGAGCTCTCCAAGGTTTACACCGGCATCCGGGCGAGCTTCGTCCGCGGCCGCTTCATGGACTGGCCGTCCGATGTCTGGGCGCGCGCGTCGTATGGGTTCCCGGCGCCGGGACAGGTCACCGCGCTCGGCCCGGTGCTGTGGTCCGACAAGACGCGCCTGCACTTTGCGGGCGAGTACACGAGCTACGCGTTCATGGGGTTCATGGAAGGGGCGCTGCACAGCGGAGCGCTCGTCGCGCGGCGCATTGCCTCGCGTGACGGTGTGAAGGTCGCCTGAGCCATGCCGATCACGCGATCCTCGCGGATCGTGCTCGCGCTCGCGGCCGCTGCTATCTGGGTGGCCTTCGTGGCCCAGTTCAGGCCGAGCGAGGCCGAACGGGCCGCGGCGGACGCCGAAGAGGGACGCACCAGGGCGGAGCGGCGGATCGAGCGGATCGCCGACGATCTCGTGCCGCCAGGCACGGCTCCTGGGGGCAAAGACAGCAAGGACGGGATCGCCGCGCTTGGTGCTGATGGACGTGTCCGGCAGCATGGCCGACGCAGCCGGCAAGGGCGGCCCACCGAAGATCGAGACAGCCAGGCGATCCGCGCTCGCCCTCATCCAGCAGTTCGCCAACTACGCGACCGCCCACCCCGGCGAGCCGGTGCTTGTCGGCCTCTACGAGTTCAGCGATACGACGGGCGAGAACACGCGCGAGATCGTGCCCCTGTCTCCCGCCGACGTCCCGCGGGCAGAGGCGGCTCTGGCCGGGCTTCGTGCGCGCGGCGGCACGCCCATTGGCGACGCGATGATCGCGGGCAAGCGCGTCCTCGATGGGTCGGGCCTGTCGAGGCGGCATCTGCTCGTCGTCACTGACGGCGAGAACACCGATGGCCGCGAGCCAGAGGATGTGATGGCGGCACTGTCGAGGCGGCCTGCGGAAGAGCGGCCGTCGGTGTACTTCGTTGCGTTCGACATCGCCGCCAGCCGCTTCGACAGCGTTCGTGATGCCGGCGGTCTGGTGCTCGCCGCCGGCAACGAGCAGGAGCTGAACGACACGCTGAGCTCGCTGCTGACGGGCAAGATCCTCGTGGAAGAACGATAATAGGGCTTCGGGCTCCGGGCTCCAGGCTCCAGGTGGGGCTCCTGGCTTCAGGGTCCGCCGAGACTCGTGCCCAATATTCTCTCTGCCGCCTGCGAACCTGCCCTCCGCCGTTTCGCCCTCTCCAACGTCGTCGTCGGCTTCGACTACGACGGCACGCTCGCGCCGATCGCCGAGACTCCTGACCTGGCGCGAATGCGGCCCTCCACGCGCCGCCTCCTCAATGCGGTTGCCCGGCGCTATCCCTCTGTCGTGATCTCGGGCCGGAGCCGAGCCGATCTTGCTGCGCGCATCGGCTCTGTGCCGGTGCGGCACATGTCCGGCAACCACGGGATGGAGCCGTGGGGGGAGCGCCCGGAGTACGAAGCCCAGGTAGCCCGCTGGGCACGAACGCTTCGGGACGGTCTTGCCGGCCATGCAGGCGTCTTCGTCGAACAGAAGACGTACTCCTTGACCGTCCACTATCGAAAAGCCCGCGACAAGTCTCGCGTGATCCGCGATGTTCACGCAGCCGTCGATGCCCTTCGTGGCACGAGGGTCGTCGCCGGCAGCCAGGCAGTGAACGTCGTTCCGGCGGGCGCGCCGAACAAGGGCGTCGCGCTCCGGCGTGTCCAGCGCCTGCTGGGTTGTGACGTCGCGATCTTCGTGGGTGACGATGACACCGACGAGGACGCCTTTGGGGCGCTGCCGCCGCACCATCTGCTGGCGATCCGCGTGGGAACGCGCGGAACCACCGTCGCACCCTTTTGCATTCCGCATCAGGCCGCGATCGATGTCTTACTCGAGCGTCTGATCGCTCTGAGATCGGCGCGTCACGGAGCATCGTGAGCGACTGGTACAAGGACGCGGTCATCTACTCGCTGCAAGTGGGCACGTTCCACGACGGTGATGGCGACGGCGTCGGCGACTTCAAGGGTCTCACCGAGAAGCTCGGCTACCTCGAGCGCCTCGGCGTGACGTGTGTCTGGCTTTTGCCGTTCTATGAATCGCCGCTCAAGGATGGCGGATACGACATCGCGGATCATCGCCGCGTGAACCCGCGCTACGGCACGCTCGAGGACTGCCGGCGCTTCGTGGCTGCGGCTCACGAGCGCGGGATAAAGGTCATCACCGAACTCGTGATCAACCACACCTCCGATCAGCACGAGTGGTTCCAGGCCGCGCGTCGCGCCCCAGCCGGATCGGTCGAGCGGGACTTCTACGTGTGGAGCGAGACCGAGGATAGAGTACCGCGATGCCAGGGTCATCTTCCACCATGGCGAGACCAGCAACTGGGCCTGGGACGCCGAGGCCGGGGCGTTCTACTGGCACCGGTTCTTCAGCCACCAGCCGGATCTGAACTTCGACAACCCGCGCGTCCAGGACGCCGTGCTCGACGTGATGCGCTTCTGGCTCGACCTCGGCGTCGATGGTCTCCGCCTCGATGCCATCCCGCATCTCTTCGAGCGTGACGGCACGACGTGCGACAGCCTTCCGGAGACCCACGCCTTCATCAAGCGGCTCAGGGCGGCCATCGATGAGGGCTACCAGGATCGGATTCTGATCGCGGAGGCGAATCAACCGCTGGACGTCATCCGCTCGTATTTCGGCAACGACGACGAGTGCCAGATGGCGTTCCATTTTCCACTGGTGCACCAGCTGTTCCTGGCGCTGGCCCGTCAGGATGCACGGCCGATTGTTCAGGCCGTCACGGCTGCGGCGAACCTGCCGGCCGGCGCGCAATGGGCGACCTTTCTCCGCAACCACGACGAGCTGTCGTTCTCCAGCGTCGAAGACCCGGAACTCGAGGAGTTGCTGGCGGAGTACGGGCCCGAGCCGGGCATGCGGCTCCTCAGCGGCGTAAGACGGCGGCTGTCGCCCCTTCTCGGCCGCAATCGGGCGCGCGTCGAGCTCGCCATGGCGCTTCTCCTCTCGCTGCCCGGTTCGCCCGTGATCTACTACGGCGACGAGATTGGGATGGGAGACGATATCGGGCTGCCGGATCGGGACGGGTTGCGCCTGCCGATGCGGTGGCAGGATGTGGCACAGCAGGAGCTTCGCCCGGTTCTGGACACGGCCGACGGCGCGGAGAGCCTGCTGGCCGTGGTGCAGAGGATGATCGCCACGAGGCGCGGGCATCCGGCGTTCGGCCGCGGCTCGGTGACGTTTCTCGAATCCGGAAATCCGCGGATCCTCGCTTTGACACGCCGCCACGAGAACGAGGAAATCCTCGTGCTGGCGAACCTGGGGGCGACGACGCAGCCGGTAGAGATCGAGGCGCTCGACGTCGCCCTGGAGCTCGAGGCGTTCGAATGGACGTGGATGTTCAGGGAAGTTTGAACCCCTTCAGGAAGTTCGAACTGGAAGTGAGAACTGCGAAGGACACTGAGGCGACCCGATGAGCATCGACCTGGACGGTTACTTCGAACGGATCGGCTATCAGGGCCCGCGGGAGGCGAGCCTGGCCGTGTTGAACGCAATCTCGCTCGCGCACACCAGCACGATTCCTTTCGAAAACCTCGACGTCCTGCTCGAGCGTCCAATTGCGCTCGACGCGGCTTCCCTCTTCGACAAGCTCGTGCGCCGAGGGCGCGGCGGGTACTGCTTCGAACAGAACGGGCTCCTTCTGCTCGTGCTCGAGGCCCTGGGTTTCAAGGCGGCACCCATCAGCGCGCGCGTCCGCTGGCAGCAGCCGCGGGACTTCACGCCTTCGCGGACCCACCTCTTTATTCGCGTCGAGATCGACGGCGAGTCCTGGCTCGCGGATGTGGGGATCGGCGGCTTGTCGCTCACGTCGGCAATCCGTCTGAACACGCAGGAGCCGCAGCAGACGCCGCACGACACCCGCCGGATCGTCCGTGAGGGCGGGTTGCTCTACCACCAGGTCCGCTTCGGTCAGGAATGGGCCGACATCACCGAATTCACCCTCGAGGAGATGCCGCCGATCGATCGCGTGCTCGCCAACTGGTATACGAGCGCGCACCCGGAGTCGCACTTCAAGAGTCGTCTCGTCGCAGCCAGGGCCGTGCCCGACGGCCGGCGCTTTACGCTCCTCAACAACGAGCTCACGACCCGGAGCGCTGACGGCTCGAGCGAAGTGAGGCGGATTGCCTCCGCAGACGAGCTGCTTGCGGTTCTCGACGAATACTTCGGCCTCAAGGTACCGGCAGGCACGAGGTTCGGCCCGGCCGGACTCTAACGGGAAGTTCGAACTAAGAAGTTAGAACTAAGAAGGACACTGCAATGCTGCAGCGCATACGCGACGGACGCACCGACCTGGTCTTCGACTACCTGGCCCAGGGGCAAGCGGCGACATCGGCTGATGAGCACGGCACGCGGCTCATCGAGTGGTGCGCGCACTACGGCGACGTCAGCGGGATTCGCTTCCTGCTGGCGAACGGCGAGTCGCTCACGGCGCTCGGCGAGAACCTCGACCTGAACGGCGCGGCGTTCCATGGCCACTGGCAGCTGTGCCAGTTCCTCGTCGAGCACGGCGCCGACGTCAACCGCCCGTTGCCGGACACCGGGGAGACGCCGCTTCACGCTGCGCTCTGCAAGGCCAACCGTCCGGTCTACGACCACGTGATCGAGATCCTGCTCGCCAAAGGGGCCAACCCGAACGCCGTGACGAAGCCGGATGTCGAAACCGGCGGCTTTATGCGGGACTGCAGGACGAAGGGCGAAACGCCGCTGCATCGCGCCGCGGCGTTCGGAACCGAGCGGGCCATCGACCTCCTGCTGTCCGCCGGCGGCGACCGGCAGGCGAGGGACGTGACCGGAGACACGCCCCTCGGCTGGGCGAGCTGGCACCTGCGTCCGGCCTCCATTCTCCGGAAGCTGTGCTACGGATCGTTTTCGATCCACCCCGGCAACAAATCCACTTACGATCACGGGGCCGGGTGGTGAAATCAAACGGTTCAAAGTTCAGTGTTCAAAGTTCAAGGTGCAGGTTCTGGGGTGCTGGGTTCTTGGTTCAGGGTTCAGCGGCGGGTGTCGCTCGAACCTAGCACCTTGAACCGAGCACCTGGAACCCGCACTTTGAACTTCGAACCTTGAACCCTGAACGTTATGGCTTCGGCTCGGCGTGGCCGCAGGCGCTCTTGTCGCGTCAGTGTCCTTCTTAGTTCTTACTTCTAAGTTCAAACTTTGCTTATGGCTTTGCGCCGTCAGGCAGGAAGAGCTCGTTAATCTTGTTTTCGGCGATCGCCTGAGGCGCTGCAGCATTCCAGCTGGGAATCGGCTGTTTGCCGGGCGGGTAGAGCGATTCCATCGGCGGCCAGACCTTGTCCACGCGCTCGTTGAAAAGGTCGCCGATCAGGAGATCGGTGACCGTGCCGCGCAGGTGCGGATAGTTGCGGATGAAGTTGCCGAAGCTGAAACCGTCGTAGGACTCGCAGACCAGGCGGCGCATGCGGTCCACGCCGTCGTTGAACGCGGGGCCCCAGTGTCCGAGTTGGGCGGCAGAGAGGTCGTTCTTCTCGAAGCCCTCGTGGATGGCGTCCGCGGCGAGCTCCCCCGACTTGAGGGCCAGCAGCACCCCTGACGAATAGAGCGGATCGAGGAAGCCATACGCGTCGCCGACGAGAACCCAGCCGTCGCCCGCGACTTTCGTCGCCCGGTAGGAGTAGTCCTTCGTGGCGAAGTAACCGGTCACACGCGTCGCCTTGGAGACCCGGTCCGCGACGGCGGGGCACAGCGCGACCTCTTCCTGGTAGGTCTGCTCCTTGTCGCCGCGCCCCTTGAACAGGTAGTCGAACGGCGACACGATGCCGACGCTCACCCGGTCGTCGTGCAGCGGGATGTACCAGAACCACCCTTTCTTGTTGGTGGTCTGCAGCACCATCGTCGCGCCTTCGTTGCGTCCAGTGTCGCGGTAGGCGCCCTTCCAGTAGGTCCAGATCGCGCCTTTGTTCAGGATGGGATCCCACACGCGCAGGTTGAAGCGGTTTTGCAGCAGGCCGTTCTGGCCGCTCGCGTCGACCACGACCCTGGAGCGGATCTCCGTTCTCGCGCCGCCGTCGTTCTGGATCACGACGCCGCAGGCCTTTCCGTCCTCGAAGATCACATCCACGACGCGGACACCCTCGTGCACGTCCACGCCGTGCGCGCGGGCGTTGTCGAGCATCATCTGGTCGAACTCGCTTCGAACGACCTGCCAGGTCTGCGAGCATTCGTGGGGCTTGTTGTCCCAGAAGTAGAACGGTGCCGACAGCTTCCCCTGTGCGTTGACGAACTGGACGCTGTGTTTCTTCGTGAACCGGCTCTGCTGCATCTTCGGCAGCATGTTGAGCCGCTTGAGCACCCAGTAGGTCTCGGGGATGAGCGACTCGCCGATATGAAAACGGGGAAAGTGCTCGCGCTCGAAGAGCGTGACCGAGTGCCCGTGCTGAGCGAGGAGCGTTGATGCGGTCGACCCTGCCGGGCCGCCGCCGATCACGATGACTTCGGACATAAAGACGATACCTTCGCTTTAGGGTTCAGAGTTCACGGTTCAGGGTTCAAGGTTCGTGAACCCAGCACCCTGAACCAGCACCTTGAACCTTGAACTTTGAACCTTGAACCGCACGAGTTCAAATGGCTCTCTCATATAACGCCAGAGCGTCAGCTTCTCCAAACGCCCGCGGATTGAACATCCCCGTCCACTGCGTGGCGGCGTCGGCCGCCAGGGCGGGGAGCTCGGCGAGCGAGACGCCGATCTCGCCAAGCGACGAGGGCAGGCCGCCGCGGCGCGCCAGGGCGCCCAGATGGTCCGCCAGCCGATCGCCAGCCGTCGCCGGTGTGGCCGCGTGGTCTCCGATGGCCCGCAGGAGCTCGACGTACAGCTCGCCGACGGTTTCACCGTTCCACCGAACGACGTGCGGCAGCATCACGGAAATCGCCACGCCGTGAATCGTGTCGTGCATCGCGGTGAGCGGATTGGCGAGCGCGTGCGTGGCGCCGAGCATCGACTGTTCGATGGCGATCCCGGCCTCGTGCGATCCAAGAAGCATGGCCCCGCGCGCCGCTTCGTCGCCCGGCGCGTCGAGAACCCGTGTGAAGTTCGACGCCAGCAGCCGCCATGCGTCCCCGGCAAAGAGCGCAGACACGCGATTGCGCTTCTTCGTGACGAAGGCCTCCACGGCGTGCGAGATGGCGTCGTACCCCGCGATGGCCGTCACCCCTGACGGCGCCGTCAGGGTCAGCGCCGGATCCAGGATCGCGACCTTGAACGCCGCGCCCGGATCGCCGCAGGCCATTTTTGCGTGGGTGTCGGCGTCCGAGATGATCGCGTAGCTCTGCGCCTCGCTGCCTGTGCCTGCCGTGGTCGGGATCCCGATCGACGGCAGCATCGGCCGCCCGACCTTGCCGAAGCCCCGGTAGTCGCGCATCGCGCCGCCGCCGCTCAACAGGAAATTGATCCCCTTGGCACAGTCGAGGGAGCTGCCGCCGCCAAGAGCGACGATGGAGTCCACCTTGCTGGAAGAGGCGAAGAGGCGGCCTTCCTCGACCATGCGGCTGTCGGGGTTGGCGTCGAAGTCGTGGAAGCCGAACGTGGCGATGCCCGCCTCGGCCAGAAGGGTCGCGGCACGGCTCACGTAGCCGGCCGACACCAGTCCCGGGTCAGCCACGAGCAGGGTCCGGGTGAAGCTCAGCCCGGCGGCCACATCGCCGAGCTGCGAGAGCGCTCCGGGCCCGAAGACGACCCGCGTACGGGGGACAAACTCGAACGGATGAATGACTTCCGGGACCGGCAGCTGCATGAAACGGACGCGGCGATCATATCGTATTCATTTCCGCTATCATCCTAGGGTTCATCTGTTTAGCGGGGACCTAACGACTATGTTGAAGCCCTCGTTCGCCTTCGGCACCCTGGTCCTGGCTGGTCTCGTGATTGGCTTGGGTTCTTCGCCCGATGCGCAGGGGCCCCGGCGCATTCCCCTCGGCGACTGGCCCGAGATGCGCGGCCCCGCCCGCACGGGCGTTTCGACTGAAACCGGCCTGCCCGAGAAGTGGGCCGTCAACGGCGAGAACTTCCTGTGGCGCGCGCCTTACGGCGGGCGCTCAGCGCCGATTGTGATGGGCGATCGCGTGTACGTGCAGAATCCCTCGGGCCGCGGCGCCGACCTGCAGGAGCGCGTGATGTCGCTCGACGCCAATACCGGCAAGGTGCTCTGGGAATACAAGTTCAACCTCTTCCAGAGCGACGCGCCCTCCCACCGGGTGGGCTGGGCGTCACCGGCGGCCGATCCCGAGACGGGCAACGTCTACGCGCTGAGCGTGGGCGCACTGGTCATCGCCCTGAGCCGCGACGGCAAGCTCCTCTGGCAGCGCTCGGTCGGCGAAGAATTTGCGGCCTTCACGACCCACGGCGGACGGACGGCGTCGCCCCTCATCGACGGCGACCTCGTGATTGTGTCAGCCGCCGTGTCGAACTGGGGTGCGCTCGCTGCCCGGCAGCACCGCTTCATCGCGCTCGACAAGCGCACGGGCGAGATCATCTACGTGGCCTCACCAGGGGGCCGTCCGTACGACACGAATTACTCCGCACCGACTATCGCGACGATCAACGGGCTGCGGCTGCTCATCTCGGGCAGCGGCGACGGCGCCGTGCATGCGATAAAGCCGCAGACGGGCGAGAAGGTCTGGAGCTTCATCGCCGCCAAGCGCGCCATCAATACGGGCGTGGTGGTGAGCGGCACCAGCGTGATCGTGTCGCACGGCGACGAAAACCTCGATACCTCGCGCATGGGCATGGTCGGCGCGATCGATGGCTCCCAGACCGGCGACCTCAAGACGACCAAGTGGGTGATGAAGGGAACCGAGTTCGGCTTCTCGTCGCCCGTCATCGCCGGCAACCGCCTCTACCAGATCGACAACGGCGCCGTGCTCCATGCGTTCGACGTCGAGACCGGCAATATGCTCTGGGAGCATTCGATCGGCACGGGCCAGAAAGCCCCGCTCGTCATGGCCGACGGCAAGCTCTATGTCGGCACCGAGAACGGGCGCTTCTTCATCATCCGGCCGCAGGCCGACCGCGCCGAGATCCTGAGCGACGTGCTGATGCCGATCAGCACCAACAGCGTCGGCGGTTCCGAGGGCACGCCCGAGCAGATCGTGTCGGGCGCGGCCATTTCGCGCGGGCGCGTGTTTTTCGTGACGAGCGACGCCGTATACGCCGTCGGGCCGCGGGCGCCGAAAACGCTGACGGGTTTCGCCGTGGACGAACCCGCGATCAAGGGCGACGGCGCGCCGGCATACGTGCAGGTGTCGCCTACCGAGATCACACTTCAGCCGGGTGAAACGGCCAAGCTGCGTGCGCGGCTGTTCGACGCGAAGGGGCAGTTCCTCCGTGAGGAGGCAGCGGCCACCTGGTCGGTCCAGGGGCTGAAGGGCACGGTCGCATCCGGGGCGTTTACCGCCGCCAAGGACATGGAAGATCAGGCCGGCGTCGTTCGCGCCGCGGTCGGCGGTCTCACCGGCGAAGCGCGGATCAAGATCGTGCGCCCGGTCGGCTGGACCGAGAATTTCGAGGGCTTCGCAGAGGGCGCTGTCCCTCCGGGCTGGATCAACGGCGTCGCCGGAAAGTTCACCGTCGTGACGCTCGACGGCCAGAAGGCGCTGCAGAAAGCGCCCGACAACACGCTGTTCAAGCGGATCCGGATGTTCACCGGCTCGACGACGTGGTCCAACTACACGGTCGAGGCCGACGTCCGCACGCCAACCAGGCGGCGCCAGCAGGGCGACATCGGCATCACGGCCCAGCGTTATTCGCTGATTCTTTACGGGACCACCCAGCGGCTGAAGATCGAGCCGTGGGAACCCGAGACCGCGCGTTCGGTCACCATGCCGTTCGCGTGGAAGCCCGACACCTGGTACCACCTCAAGCTGCAGGTGGAGAACCAGGCCAACGGCAGCGTGCGCGCGCGTGGCAAGGCATGGCCGACCGGCGAGGCCGAGCCCGCGGCGTGGACCATCGAGAAAGTCGATCCGATCGGCAACCGCCAGGGCGCGCCCGGCCTCTTCATCGACGCGGAGTTCGGCGCGCACGTGGACAACATGAAAGTCGTCGCGAACCAGTAACGAACCGGCTCACGACTCATGGCTCACGGCTCAGGCCGCGAGAGATGGGCCGTGGGCTTGAGCCTTAAGCCTTGAGCCATAAGCCATAAGTATTGAGCCCTGAGTCATCATGACCATACATTCCTCTTTGCGCGCCGGCATTCTCCTGACAGTTGTTCTGGTGCTCGCGGCGTTCGCGCACCCGGTGCGCGTCGCGGCCGGCGACCCCGGCAACGGCGAGTGGCCGATGTGGGGCGGCACGCCGGACCGCAACATGGTGTCCTCGCTGAAGAACCTGCCGACCGAGTGGGACGTCAAGGCGAAGAAGAACGTGAAGTGGGTCGTCGAGCTGGGATCGCAGAGCTACGGCAACCCGGTCATCGCCGGCGGCATGGTGTTCGTGGGCACGAACAACGAAGCGCCCAGGGATGCGGCCCAGGCCGGAGACCGTGGCGTGCTGATGGCGTTCCGCGAGTCGGACGGCGAGTTCATGTGGCAGCAGACGCACGCCAAGCTCGAGTCGGGCCGTGCCAACGACTGGCCGTTCCAGGGCGTGGCGAGCTCGTCGCTCGTCGAAGGCGAGCGCCTCTACTACGTGAGCAACCGCGCGGTGCTCTTCTGCCTGGATACCAAGGGGTTCAGCGACGGCGAGAACGATGGCCCGGTCAAGGACGAGAAGCTCGCCGGGCCGAAGGACGCCGACGTGATCTGGGCCTTCGACATGATGGAAGAGGTGGGCACCTACCCGCACAACCTGGCGAACTCGTCGCCGGTTGTCTGGGGCGACATGATCTACGTCAGCACGTCCAACGGGCACGACGAAAGCCATGTGAACGTGCCGTCGCCGCGTGCGCCGGCGATCATCGCCCTCAACAAGACGACCGGCAAGCTGGTGTGGGAGGACAACTCGGTCGAGGACCGCATCCTCCACGGGCAGTGGTCCACGCCGACGGTGGCGACCATCGGCACCGACGTCCAGGTGATCTCCGGGCAGGGCGACGGCTGGGTGCGCGGATACGAAGCCGTCACCGGCAAGAAGCTCTGGGAGTTCGACACCAATCCGAAGGACTCGGTGTGGCCGAGGACCCGGAACGAGATCATCGCGACGCCAGTCGTCTACAAGAACCGCGTCTACCTCGCCAACGGGCAGGATCCGGAGCATGGCGAGGGCGTGGGCCACTTCTACGCGATTGACCCGACCAAGCGCGGCGACATCACCAAGACCGGGCTCGTCTTCCACTTCGACAAGATTCCGCCGCTCGGTTTCAACGGCGGCCATCGTGGACGATCTCATCTACCTGCCCGACTTCAGCGGCTTCTTCCACTGCATCGACGCGAACACCGGGCAGGAGTACTGGGTGCACGACATGACGTCGGCGATCTGGGGCTCGGCGCTCGTGGTCGACGGCAAGGTCTACCTCGGCAACGAAGACGGTGACATCGTCATCCTCGCGACCGGGAAAGAGAAGAAGGTCCTCGGCACGATGAACATGGGAAGCGCGGTGTACGGCACCGCGGTGCCCGCGAACAACGCGCTGTTCATCATGAACAGAAATCAGCTCTACAAGATTTCAACGCAATGACGCGGGTAATACCGGCCGCCGCCCTCATAGTCGCCCTGGGCGCGATCTCGTCGGCCCAGGCCCCGGCTCGTACCGGCGCCGGTACGGCCGACGCCGGCTCATGGCCGCAGTTCCGAGGCAACGCCAGGCTCACCGGTGTCTCCACGAGCGCACCGCCGGCGCAGCTGAAGCTGCTCTGGAAGTACGAAGCGGGCGACTCGGTGGATTCCTCACCCGCGATCGTGGACGGTGCCGTGTACTTCGGATCGCTCACGGGCGACCTCACGTCCCTCGACCTTGCGAGCGGCAAGGTGCGCTGGAAGTACGCGACGGGCGGGTCGATCGGCGAGTCGTCCCCGGCGGTCGCGGGCGGAACGGTCTACATCGGCGACGGCAACGGTGTCGTGCACGCCGTCCGGGCCGCTGACGGGCAGAAGGTCTGGACGTTCAAGACTACCCAGGAGGTGAAGTCTTCTCCGGTGGTTGCGGGAAGCACGGTCCTCGCCGGCTCCTACGACGGCTTCCTGTATGCGCTCGACGCCGCAACAGGAAAGCAGAAGTGGAAATTCGAAACCATGGGACCCGTGCATGCCACGCCGGCCGTGCATAACGGCATCGTGTTCATCGCCGGCTGCGACGAGAGCTTCCGGGGCGTCAATCTCGAGACCGGCAAGGAAGTCCTGGAGATTGTCGCAGGCGCCAACACGGGTGCATCCCCGGTGATTGACGGCGATCGCGCCTACTTCGGCACGTTCAACAACGAAGTGCTGGCGTTCGACATCAAGGGCAAGAAGATTCTCTGGCGCTACGAGAACCCCGAGCGGCAGTTCCCGTTCTATTCTTCGGCCGCGCTGGTCGGCGGCAAGGTGATCGTCGGCAGCCGCGACAAACTGGTGCACGCGCTCGACGCGGCCACCGGCAAGGCCGCGTGGACGTTCACCACGCGGGCCCGGGTCGATTCGTCGCCGGCAGTGGCGGGCGGACGCGTGTATGTCGGCTCGAACGATGGCCGCCTGTACGTCCTCGATGCCGCGACGGGGCAGAAGCAGTGGGAGTTCGAGGCGGGCTCCGCGCTGGTCTCGTCCCCGGCAGTGGCTGCGGGCAAGGTCGTCATCGGCTCCGCCGACGGCGTCGTCTACTGTTTCGGCTAAGAGAAAAAGAAAGAGGCATCTGATGGCATGGGTCGTCTTCGTGGCTGGAGCTGTGCTCTCGTGGGGTGTGTATGGCTCGATGCTTCACCAGGGCCAGACGCAGTTGGGTAACCCCCTGAAGGCGCTGCTGTGCGTCGGCGTTGCCTACTTTCTGGTCGGGGTGATCGTCCCGGTCGCCACGCTCTCTGCGCAGGGCAACCTCTCGAACTTCGATGCGACGGGCCTGCGGACCGCGACCATTGCCGGCGCGCTCGGCGCGATCGGCGCAGCCTGCATCATCTGGTCGTTCCGCACGGGCGGCATCCCGCTCTATGTCATGCCTCTCGTCTTCGGCGGCGCGCCGATCGTGAACGTGCTGTACACGATGTGGGTCCATCCGCCGAAGATGGCGCCGAACCCGATGCTGTATCGTCGGCTTCCTGTTCGCGTCGATCGGGGCAGGCATGGTGCTGTACTTCAGGCCGACGGCTTGAGAGGCGCGAAGACACGAAAGCACGAACCTGGAAAACACTATTCACGTCGAACAACGGTTATGACGAACATGCGAATTCCTGTTCTCGCGCTCGCGTTGGCGCTGGTTCTCCCCCCGGCCGTGTCCGGACAGTCGCAGACTCAGGCGCAGACCAACCCCGACGGGACAATCAGGGTCCAGCTGCCGACCTTGACGGTGACTGCGCAGAAGGAGGCCGAGGACGTTCAGGTGGCGCCGGTGGGCGTAACCGTCGTGCCGAAGTCACTGATTGACGATGCGAATATCCGCTTTGTGAGCGACGCGGGGGAGTACGCGCCCAACGTGTTCTTCAACGAGTTCTCTGCGCGCAAGTTGAGCAACGCGCGGTTCCGCGGAATCGGCTCGAGCCCGTCCAACCCCGGCGTCACCACCTACATCGACGGTGTGCCGCAGCTGAACGCCAACTCCTCCAGCATCGAGCTGACCGACGTCGATCAAATCGAGTTCGTGCGCGGGCCCCAGAGTGCGCTCTTCGGCAGGAATACGCTCGGGGGACTGATCAACATCACGAGCACACGTCCGTCGCTGCAGGGCTGGCACGGCGCGGTGTCCGGGCCCTTTGGCAACTTCTCGGCCGTCGACGTCCGCGGCTCGGTGTCCGGCCCGATCGTCGCCAACAAGCTCGCCCTGGGCTTCTCGCTGGGCCACGGGTCGCGTGATGGCTATACCGTCAACGATGTGACGGGCAACGACCTTGATTCGCGGTCGGCGCTCTTCAGCAAGACGCAGCTGCTCTGGACGCCGGCCTCCAGCTGGGAGGCTCGCGCGATCATCACGACGGAACGCGCAAGGGATGGCGACTACGCCCTGAACGATCTCGATGCGCTGCGCGCGAACCCATTTCACGCCGCCAGGGACTACGAAGGCTACACGAACCGCGACATCGTCGCTCCGACCTTCGTGCTGAGCCACCTGGGCTCGAGCATCGACCTGACGGCCACGACCGGCTTCGTGTCGTGGGAAACCGAGGACGCGACCGATCTGGACTACTCGCCGTACCCGTTGGCGACGCGCGTGAACAACGAGCAGGACTTTCAGTTCACGCAGGAAGTGCGCGTCGCTTCGGCGAAAGCGCGGCGCCTGGCCCTGACCGATCGCATGACCTTCAAGTGGCAGGCGGGTGCGTCGATGTTCACGCAGGGCTACGACCAGGAAGCCGTCAACAGCTACTCGCCGTTCGTGCTGTCGCAGTTCGTCGGCTTCCCCGTGAGCCAGTTGTCGCCACAGGCGGAGCTCGACGATCGCGGGTTCGGTCTCTACGGCGAAGCCACGACCGGGTTCGGGCCGAAGTTCGACATCTCCGTCGCCCTTCGAGGCGACTTCGAGCACAAGGAAGCAAACCTGCTCACGTCGTACACGCCTGCGATCGCTCCGCCGACGGTCGTGGTCGCCGAGAACGACTTCAACGACGTGTCGCCGCAGTTCAGCGCCGCGTATTACCTCTCCTCCGATCACACGGTCTACGGGACAGTCGCGCGCGGCTTCAAGGCGGGCGGCTTCAATCCGGCATCGCCGGCTGGGAGCGAGGCGTACGACGAAGAGCACACCTGGAACTACGAGGGCGGTATCAAAACACTCTGGTTCGAGCGTCGCATGTCCATGAACGCGACCGTCTTCCATCTGGACTGGAGCGACATGCAGGTCAACCTGCCGAACCCCTTCGTTCCCGGCCAGTTCTACATCTCGAACGCCGCGGGCGCCACGAGCACGGGCGTCGAGCTCGAAATGAACGCGCGCCTTGCCGCCGGCTGCGAGATCTTCGCAGGCCTCGGCTACGCCGACGCAACCTTCGGAAACGACAGCCTCTCGGGCGGTGTGCCGGTCGCGGGCAACCGCATCTCGAACACGCCGAACTACACCGCTGATTTCGGCGGCCAGTACACCGTCGCGGTGAGCTCGAGCGTGAACGTGTACGGACGGGCCGACATCTCCTTCAAGGGCGGCATGTACTACGACGATGCGAATACCGAGCAGCAGGATGCCTACTCGCTGTCGAACTTCCGCGCAGGCGTGCGCGGGCGGCAGCTGTTCGCTGAGGCGTGGCTTCGGAACGCGTTCGACACCAAATACGTCCCGCTGGCGTTTGCCTATCCGGGCCTGGCGCCGTCCGGGTTCGTGGGCGAGAACGGCGCGCCCCGCACCTTCGGCGTCCGCGCAGGGGTCAGCTTTTAAGGCCTTAGTCCTTGGTGCTTGGGCCTTAGGCGGTCCTTAGGCCTTGGTCCTTGGCTTGTGTTCGGTGCTGACGCTGAAGCTGAGCTTTTGAGTTGTGTGTGCTAAGAGCCCTAAGCCTTGAGCCCTAAGCCCTGAGCCCCTGGAGCCTGAAGCCCGAAGCCTGGAGCCCGTCCTTCGGAGACATCTTTTCGCCAGGTTTTCCTTGATCGCGGGCGCCGTTTGCGGACAATGTCTCCGTATATGCGCCCGGCATCCTGGTGCGTGGCCTTCGCGGTCGCAATCTTCGGGCTGCAGTTGCCTGCGGCGGGCCAGCTGCCGCTGGCGCCAGGCCAGGACCGCGGCCGCACGGTCACACCCGCCTTCGAGGGTTGGTACGCGAATCCCGACGGCACCTTTTCGCTGTCGTTCGGGTACTACAACCGCAACCTCGACGAAGTCCTCGACATCCCCGCAGGTCCGAACAACCGCGTCGAACCCGGCCCGCCCGACCAGGGGCAGCCCACCCACTTCGAGACCCGGCGCCGGTGGGGTGTCTTCACGGTCGTCGTGCCGAAGGACTTCGGCACCAAGGAAGTGTTCTGGACCATCGTGAGCCGCGGGCAAACGCTGACGATCCCGGGAAACCTCAAGCGCGAATGGATGATCGACGCCATCAGCGGCGACGCGAACGGCAACAAGCCGCCGGTGATCAAGCTCGCCGAAACGGGGCCGACCGGCCAGGGACCGCGCGGCGTCACCGCGCAGCCGATGACCGCTCGTGTGGCTGAACCCCTGTCGCTCGCGGTCTGGGCGACCGACGATGGCGTGGGATCGCGCGTGCCTGCGGCGGCTTCGCGCCGTGGTGGTGAAGAGGAGCGCCAGGCGCCTCCGCTGTCGCTGTCGTGGGTGCTGCACAGCGGCCCTGCGGATGTGAAGTTCAGCGATCCCAAGCCCAAGCTCCAGGGCATTGATGTGAAGGCCACGACGACGGCGACCTTCGCCAAGCCCGGCGACTACGTCCTCCGCGTCCATGCGACCGATATCAGTGGAGAAGACGGCAGCAACCAGTGCTGCTGGACCAACGGCTACGTCAAAGTGCAAGTGAAGTAAACGAAAGGGATCTTCCATGCGCGTGCGAATCAGTCTTCTGGGGTTGGCAGTGCTCGTCGCGGTTCCCGGAACGTCGCAGGCCCAGACGCCGACGTTTACCAGGGACGTGGCGCCGATCTTCCAGGCCAAGTGCGAGACCTGCCACCGGCCCGGGTCGATGGCGCCGATGTCCCTGCAGACGTATCAGGATGCGCGGCCCTGGGCGCGGAACATCCGCGCCCAGGTGGCGACGCGGACCATGCCGCCGTGGCACCTGGACACGACCGTCGGCATCCAGCACTTCAAGAACGATCGGTCGCTGACCGACGCGCAGATCGACACCATCGTCCGCTGGGTGGATGGCGGTGCGCCGCAGGGTGATCCGAAGGACATGCCGGCGCTGAAAGAGTGGCCGACCGGCAACGCCTGGCAGCTGGCCGATCAGTTCGGCCAGCCGGACCTGGTGCTGCGCACCGATCCCTACACCATGGAGGCCAACACGCAGGACAAGTGGTGGCGCTCCCTGATGGAGACCGGCATCACCGAGCCGCGGTGGATTCGCGCGATCGAAGTGAAGCCCTCACAGAAGGGCCGCCGGATCGTCCACCATCTCACGAGCCAGCTCGAACAGGACGAGCCCGACGGCCTCATCGGTCTCGCCTCGAGCGTGGACGGCACGACGCAGAACCCGGGCGGCTTCATGGAGTGGGCCGTTGGCAAGGTCGGCGAGATTTTCCCGGAGGACGCCGGCAAGCTTCTGCTGCCCGGCTCGAAGGTCCGCGCGAACGTGCACTACTTCGCCATCGGCGAAGAGATCCCGAACGACGTCGTCGAAATGGGGATTTATCTCTATCCGAAGGGCCAGCAGCCGAAGTACCGGGCCATCCTCCACAACTTCGGCGCACAGGGCCCGCGCAACCGCGTGGACATCCCGCCGAACGAAACGTCGATGATCCAGAACTTCCACGTGCTCAAGGCACCGGCCCGCCTCGAAAACTTCCAGCCTCACATGCACATGCGCGGAAAGGCGATGTCGATGGAGGCCATCTATCCGGACGGGAAGCGCGAGGTCCTGAGCTACGCGAACAACTTCCAGTACAAGTGGCACACGAACTACATCTACGCGGACGACGCTGCGCCCATCCTGCCGAAGGGCACCGTGATCGTGATCACGGCGTGGCACGACAACACGGCCGCGAACAAGAACAACCCGGATCCCCGGCAGTGGGTGGGCTACGGCGACCGCACGGTTGACGAAATGGGCCACGCCTGGGTGGATGTGACCTACCTGACGCAGGAGGACTTCGACCGCTTCACCGCTGAGCGGAAAGCCAAGCGCACGGCGGCTACGCAGAATCAGCAGCAGTAGCCACGAAAACACGAAACAGCCACGAAAACACAAAAACACGAAAGCGCGAATGGGCGACCACGAAGGCACGAAGAAGACCGTTTAGCAGGTCCTCTTCGTGTTTTCGTGCCTTCGTGGCCAGCCTAGCGAGAGGCTGTTGTCGGCTTTGCGCTCGTAGGCTTGAGCGTGAGCTTTTGCACCCGCCAGTTGTTCATATCCGCCACGAGCAGCACGTTTTCCGATGGGCAGGCAATGCCGTGGATCCAGTTGAACTGTCCCTGGCCCCTGCCGCTCTCGCCGAGCACTCCGAGGAGCTTCCCGTCCATCGAGAACTTGTAGATCCGCCCAGGCTCTGAATCGGAGCTGTACAGATACTGTGTCGGGCCCGGCGTGATGCAGATCGTCCAGGGCTGCGTCTCGTCAGGCGCGTTGGCGGAGACGTTGCCGAGCACAGGCTGCCGCTTCTTGTCGTACGCCGCGTTCTGGAACATGTAGCGCAGGAAGTTGCCGTCGCGATCGAACACCTGGATGCGCCGGTTGTTCCGGTCGGCTACGTAGACGTTGTTCTGGCGGTCCACGCCGATATTGTGCGGCGTGTTGAGGTGGCCGGGGTTCTGGTCCGCGCGCGGGCCGCCGGTGCCTCGCTGGCCCCACGACTTGACCCAGTTGCCGTTCTTGTCCACCTTCGCGATCCGCGAGTTCGTATAGCCATCGCTGATGTACGCGTTGTCGTCGCTGTCGAAGGCGATGTCGGTCGGGCCGCGGAAGTAGCTGTCCTGGTGCACGGGTGGTGCGCCGCCGCCGCGGCCGCCGCGGTAGTACAACTCCTCGGGATCGTCAGGGCCTTCCGGCCGCCGGCCGAGGTTCAGCGTCACGTACCCTGCCGGGTTGAACCTCATGATCGAGTGCGTGCCCTTGTCGACGACCCAGAGGTTGTCGTAGCGGTCGTATCGGATGCCGTGCGAATAGCCGAGCCCGTACACACCCTTGCCGATCTCCCGGATGAACCTGCCGGTCGGATCGAAGAGGAAGAGTTGTGTCGAGGCATTGCCGTACATCGGGCCCGAGGTGGCGCTGCCCGGGTGGTTGAGCACCGCGATCTGTCCCTTGGAGTTGACCGCGACGCCCAGCACTTCGCCGAGGTTCATGTCGGCGGAGTACTTCAGGAAGTTCATGTCGGTGTCGAAGGGAATCTTCGGGACCTCCACGGGTGCTGCCTGCTGCGCGGAGAGCGCGGGGATGCGGAGGCCCGGCAGCGTCACAATCGTCAGGAAACCGAGGGTGACGGCGGCGGCGACGTAGGCATTCCGTTTCACGTGTGACCTCCCGATGGTGTAAAGCCCCGATTCCACCTATGGGCGAGCGCCGGTGCGGCCTTGAGGCGGTAACAATAGCCCGGCGAGCGCGATGTCAGCAATCTGTCTTGCGACCTGGTCGCAGGAGAGTGATCTGCGCGGCTTGACCCACCGCGGGAGCCACACGATCATCCCGAGGACGCCTAGCGCCGCTACCATCGGATCGAGGGGCCGCAGGCGTCCTCCGCGCTGCAGTTCAACGAGCGTACTCCGCACAATCTCCACGTAGACGCGCTTTCGCTGCTCGATGCCCCGCCGCTGTGGGGGCTTCAGCCCCTCGATGTCGTCCAGCAGAATGGTGATCCACCCCTCGTTGCACGCGGTCAGCGTGGCGTGCCTGACCAGGATCTGCTCGAGCCGCGTCTCCGGATCCGCGATCCCGCTCACCGGCTTGACCACGTCCTCGTCCAGCCAGTCCATGCCGAGGCTGACGATGTCGTAGAGGAGGGATTCCTTGCTTTCGATGTGGTGATAGAGCCCGGCCTTCGTGACGCCGAGAGCGGCGGCAATGTCGCTGACAGACGTGGCATCGAAGCCCTTCTGGACGAAGATCCGCGCCGCCTTCATGCAGATCTCGAAGCGGCGCGGGTTCAGGCGCGGCACGGGCTGTCGTGCACGCGGTCTCATCTGAACCGCCGGGATGGCCGCCTTGGCCGCTGTTCGCTCACGCATCCCCCTTGAGTCCGGCCGCTGTGGTAGACTGCACGCCGCCCGGGCGACCTACCGGACGGTCGGTCAGGACTTTGGCTGCGGAAGAGTATAGCGCACTACCGGCGGACACCTGTTTTGACGGAGGTATGCACGATGGGACGGATCGTTCGACAAATCCTCGCGGCGCTCCTGCTTCTTGCGGCGCCCGGGGTGGCGGCGGCCCAGGAAAGCCGGATCGCCGGCCTGGTCACCGACGCGACGGGCGCGGTGCTCCCCGGGGTGACCGTCGAGGCCGCGAGCCCGGTGCTCATCGAGGGATCGCGGACCGCGGTCAGCGACGCTGCAGGGCGCTACGCCATCGTGCAGCTGCGCCCGGGCACCTACACCGTGTCGTTCACGCTTCCCGGCTTCTCGACCGTCAAGCGCGACGGCGTCGAGCTGACGACAAACTTCACGGCCAACATCAACGCAGAGATGCGGGTCGGCGCACTCGAGGAGACCATCACCGTCTCGGGCAGCTCACCCGTGGTCGACGTGCAGAACGTCGTGCGGAGCACGGTCATCAACGCCGATGCCATCAACTCGTTGCCGACCAACAAGAGCTGGCACGGGCTCGGCGTCATCACCGTGGGCATCAACAGCCGGACGATTGACGTGGGCGGTGCGGCCGGCGAGCAACAGAACCACCTCACAGCCCATGGGAGCGTGGTTACCGACTTTGTCGTCCAACTCGAGGGCATGAACGCCTCGAACTTCGCCCAGGGCTCCTACTCGAACAGCTCGATCCAGGCGACCGATGCTTCGACCGAAGAGCTCGTGTATGAGATCGGCGCCATCTCGGCGGACGTAGCGGGCGGCGGCGTTCGTATCAACATCATCCCGAAGCAGGGCGGCAACCGGTTCAGCGGCTCGGCGTTCCTGAACGGCGCCGCCGAGTCCTGGCAGGGCGACAATTTCACCGACGAGATCCGCGCTCAGGGTGTGACCGACACGACGCACCTGCTCAAGGTCTGGGACTCGAGCTTCGCATTTGGCGGTCCGATCAAGCAGGACAAACTGTGGTTCTTCACGGCGCACCGTTACTGGGGTGTGGATCGGCTGCTGGCCAATACCTACTACGACCAGGACCCCAACGACTACGTTTACATCCGCGATCTCGCACGGCAGGGCGACAACCCCGAGTGGAACTACAACGACGATCTCCGGTTGACCTACGCCATCAACGACAAGAACCGGGTGTCGGCCTACTACGTGTATCAGAACAAGGAGCAGCGGCACTGGTTCAACGGGCCGCTCACCGGCCCGGAAGCAGGCTGGCACTATCGGATTCCGCTCAACTACCACGGCACGGCCACGTGGGCGGCAACAGTCAGCCCCCGCTTGCTCTTCGAAGCCGGCTTCTCGACCTTCGGCGAGGACTGGACGTCGATTTCGCCGCCCGACTCGCCGGTCGGCGAGAACGGCTACTCGGTGCTCGATGCCATCACCGGCGAGCGTGCGCGCACCAAGAGCCAGCAGAGTCGTAATGCGACCGTCCTGCGGGTCTACAAGGCGGCGTCCACGTATGTGACCGGCTCACACAAGGTGAAGTTCGGCCTGGTGGTCAACGAAGGCTTCGAGCGTGTGACCACGTGGACGTACGGGGACGCAAACCTCAACATCACCACGACGTGCACGCTGCGCGTCGAGGGCGTGTGCCAGGCGTCCACGCCGACGCCGCTGTCGATCACGGTGTACAACACGCCCTGGACACGCTATGACACCCTCGACCACGATCTGGGCCTGTACGCGCAGGATCAGTGGACGCTCAGCCGCTTCACGATCAATGCGGGTCTCAGGTTCGACTGGCTGAAGCAGAGCGTGCCCGAGCAGGTGGCAGCCGCCGGGACCTGGGTGCCCGAACGGCACTTCGACCCCGTTGACAACGTGCCCAACTGGAAGGATCTTCAGCCGCGCCTCGGCATCAACTACGACCTGTTCGGGAATGGCAAGACGGCAGTCAAAGCCACGCTCAGTCGCTACGTGGCTCAAGATGCCGTCGGGTTCTCCCGTCGCTTCAACCCCCTGACCACGACCGTGGCGGCGGCGACACGGACCTGGAGCGATCGCGATCTGGGCGGGGCGAGCCTGCCAACCAACGGCGACTGGATTCCGCAGGCCAACGAGCTTGGCGCGGTCACGCCGTCCACCTTCGGCACGCAGGTCGTGAGCACGACGATCGATCCGGCGTTGAGGGAGGGCTGGCACGTGCGGCCGAAGAACTGGGAGGTCTCCCTGGGCGTCCAGCACGAAATCCTGCCGCGCTTGTCGGCGGACTTCACCTACTACCGTCGTGCCTACGGCAACATCGAGTTCACCGACAACCTCGCCCTCGGTCCCGAAAACTACACGCCGTTCTGTGTCACCGCGCCTCGCGATCCCCGCCTTCCCGATGGCGGCGGGTATCAGGTGTGCGGCCACGACGCGAACTCGGGCGCGCAGAACAACTACGCATCCATTGCCGATCCTTCCGACCGGTGGAGCACTTACGACGGCGTGGATCTCAACATCAACGCGCGACCGCGCGCGGGCCTGTTCTTCCAGGGCGGTGTCAACATCGGGCGCACAGCGCAGTACGACTGCGGTGTGCGAGAGAACCCGTCGCTCGGCCTGGGGCTCATCGACCAGAACTTCACCGGCATGAACGACAACTGCGAGTTCAACCCGCCGTTCCAGCCTGGGTGGCGGGCTGCCGGCTCCTACACGCTCCCGTGGCAAGCCATCCAGGTCAGCGGGACGCTGCAGAGCAATCCCGGACCGATGATCACGGGCCGCTACGTGGTCACCACCAACACGCACGGACCGGAGATCCTGGCCTCACTCGGCCGGCCCCTCCGAACCGGTTCAGCCACGATGGAGCTGATCGAGCCCGGCAGCCAGTACCTACCGCCGGCGCAACCAGCTCGACTTCCGCGCGAGCAAGACGTTCGGCCTGGGCGGCGCCAGGCGGCTGCAGGTGATGTTCGACCTCTACAACGTGTTGAACGACAACTCGCCGATCACGACTCAGGTGCAGGCGGCGCTCAACCCGGCCTTCAGCACGACCGGCACGTGGCCGACGCTCCAGGAGATCCTGCCGCCACGCTTCTTCAAGCTGGGCGCTCAGTTCAACTTCTAGCATGGCCAGCCCGGGTTCTCCGGAACCCGGGCTGCACTTTCGTGTTTTCATGGCCCGCGCTACAGTGGGCGGGAAGTTGGCCAGAGTCCTGATGGGTCTTGTCGTGCTGTTGCTCGCGGGCAGCGTGCTCCACGCGCAGCCACCGGCCGAGGTCACGTTCTCCCGCGACGTGGCTCCGATCGTCCTCGCCCGCTGCGCCGGCTGCCACCGGCCGGGAGGCGCGGCGCCCTTCAGCCTCGTCACATACGCCGACGCTTCCTCCCGCGCCAGGCAGATAGCCGCGGTGACGAAGAGCCGCTACATGCCACCCTGGCGGCCGGAACCCGGGTACGGCGAGTTCGCCGGCGAACGCCGCCTGACAGACGACGAGATCTCGACCATAGAGCGCTGGGTCAGTTCCGGTGCCCGCGAGGGCGATCGCTCGAGCCTGCCCGCGGCACCGACGTGGTCGGCAGGCTGGCAGGCGGGGCAGCCCGACCTGGTCCTCACGCTGCCCGAGTACACCGTGCCCGCCTCAGGGGAAACCGACCTCTACCGCAACTTCGTCGTCGAAGTCCCCGCCGCGCCAGGTGGCGCGACACGATACGTCCGAGGACTCGAGTTCCTGCCGGGCAACACCAACGTGCACCACGCGAACATCTTCGTGGACCGTACTTCGGCGTCCCGCCGGCTCGACGATGAGGATCCGCTGGCGGGGTACGCGGGCCTCATTCCAAACTCGGCGACGTTCCCTGACGGACATTTCCTCGGCTGGACGCCAGGGCAGGCGCCTCCACTTGCCCCGGCCGGACTCTCCTGGCGGCTCGAGAGCGGCTCGTCGCTGCTCGTGCAACTGCACCTGCAGGCAACCGGCAAGCCGGAACGGATCCGGCCCTCGATCGGCTTGTTCTTCTCAGCCGATCCTCCGGCGCGCACACCGGTCATGTTGCGGCTGGGCCGGCAGAGCATCGACATCCCGCCAGGCGATCGTGCTTACGTCGTCTCCGACGCTTTCACCCTGCCCGTGGATGCCGAAGTGCACGCGGTGCAGCCACACGCGCACTTGCGTGCCCGCGAGGTGCGCGCGTGGGCCGATCTGCCGGACGGTGGAAGACGATGGCTGATCGTCGTGCGTCAGTGGGATTTCAAATGGCAGGATCAGTACCGCTACGCGCAGCCGTTCTGGCTGCCGGCCGGCACGGTCCTCCATCTCGAGTACGTCTACGACAACTCCGCCGAAAACCCGCACAACCCCGACATGCCACCCAGGCGCGTCGTGTGGGGCTTCCGATCGTCGGACGAGATGGGCGACGTGTGGGTGCAGCTGCTCACGCGCGGCGAAGCCGATCGCACGCGCCTGTTTTCCGAAACAGACCGCAAGATGACCGCCGAATCGATCGTCGGCCTCGAGACGCAAATCGCGGTGCGCCCGGACTATGCGGCGATCAGAAACGACGCTGCGGTTTTGTACATCCGGACAGGGCAGCCGCAGAAGGCGGCCTTGCACTTTGCGCAGGTCGTGCGGCTCGAGCCGCAGTCCGCGCCCGCGCGGTTCAATCTCGGCTCCGCACTCCAGGCGTCAGGGGATCTGGCCGGCGCAGCCGCCGAGTACCGCGAAGCGCTCAGGCTCGACGCCTCCTATGCGCGCGCGCATGCCCGCCTCGGCGAGATCGTCCTGTCCCAGGGGCGTGTCGACGAGGCGATCGGACACCTTCGCGAAGCGGTGCGGCTGGATCCGACCGAGCTGGCGCCGCACTACAACCTCGGCGTCGCCGCAATTGCCGCGGACCGTCTGGCAGACGCGGTGGCCCCTCTCGAGCGCGCCGTGCAGATCAGCCCGTCGTTTCCAGAGGCCCGGTACAACCTCGCCCGTGTGCTTGCCGGGCTCCATCGTTACTCGGAAGCCATCACACAGCTGAGGACGGCGCTCGAGACGCGGCCCGACTGGGTCGATGCCCTGGCGCAGCTCTCGTGGCTGCTCGCCACGCACCCGGATGCTGGCGTCAGAAATGCCGACGAAGCAATTCGCCTCGCATCCCGGGCCGTGGAATTGTCTGGAGGGAAAGACGCGTCGGTGCTGGATTCCCTGGCGGCGGCCTATGCGGCGGCCGGGCGCTTTGAGGAGGCCGTGGCCTCAGGAGAGGCGGCGGAGAAACTCGCGGGCTCCTCGGCTCCTGCGCTGGAGGCTGAGATTCGCGCCCGCCTGGCGCTCTACCGCCAGAATCGCGCCGTCACGATCAGGCCTTGAGGGACCCGGTGTCGCAGAAAATGGGCTGGGCAGGAACGTCCGCCGAAGTGGTTTTGAGGAGGATGGCATGACAAGACGATTCAGTTTGGCGCTGGCCGTGGCTGCCGCACTCGGGGTTGCGGTCGGTTCTGCCGCTCCTGGTGCTCAGGGGAGGCAGCCAGCGCCCTCCGCTGGCTCGTGGACGCCCGAGAGAACGCCGGACGGCCGCCCGGACTTTCAGGGGGTCTGGGCGAACAACACCGTCACGCCTCTGCAGCGGCCCAAGCAGTGGGAAGGAAAGACGACGCTGACCGACGCCGAAGTCGCCGAGCTGCAGAGGGTCTCTCAGCAAATCTACGACAACAACGGGGATGCCCAGTTCGGTGACGGTCTCATCCTGGCCGTGCTCGAGCGGATCACCACGCCCGGTTCGTATGATCCGGGCACGGGCAACTACAACCAGTTCTGGCTGGTGGGCCGTGACTGGCACGACCGCCGAACTTCACTTATTACGGATCCGCCCGACGGCAAGCTCCCTGCGATGACCCCTGAAGCTCAGACGCGCGTGGCGGCGAATGCCGCATTCCGAAAGGTGCACCAGTACGAGGATCCGGAGACGATGCCGCTCGGCGAGCGGTGCGTCCACTTCAGCACACCGCGGCTTCTCGCCGGCTACAACAGCTACCTGCAGATCGTGCAGGCGCCCAACCACGTGGTCATCATGAACGAAATGGCGCACGATGCCCGCATCATCCCCATGGACGACCGGCCGAGCCTCGGCCAGAACGTCAGGAGCTGGAACGGGGAATCGCGTGGCCGATGGGAAGGCGACACGCTGGTCGTCGAGACCAGGAATTTCTCGGCCAACAACCAGTTCATGGGCGCGACCGAACAGATGCAGCTGACCGAGCGGTTCACCCGCGTCTCGAAAGACATCCTGAACTACGAGTTCACGGTCAGCGACCCGCAGACCTGGACGAAGCCGTGGACGGCCATGATTCCGCTGGCGGCGAAGAACGAGCAGATCTACCAGTACGCCTGCCACGAGGCGAACAAATCGATGGAAGGAATGCTGCGCGGCCGCCAGCTTCTGGAGAGGGAGGGCGCCGCCGCGAAGAAGAGCGGCGCCAACTGATCAGGGCGAGTGAAGCATCGTCACCCCAACATGCCCATCGGCTCGAACTTTCCCTTGAGGACAGCTTGGACGTCGCTGTACCCGAGCCACTCCTTGATCATCGTGGCGTAGACGCGGCGGAAATCCGTCGTCTTCTTCATGTTCCCGTCGTCGAGGTCGGTGAGGCTCGGGTGCGTTCCGTAGAAGCCGCCCTTCACGGGCTTGCCGATGACGAACATCGGCGTGGCCGTGCCGTGATCGGTGCCGAGGCTGCCGTTCTCTTCGACCCGGCGTCCGAACTCGGTGAAGATCATGATCGCGACCTGGTCGGCCCGGCCGATGCGGTTCATGTCCTCGACGAATCCACGCACCGCGTCCGACGTGTACATGAGAAGACGGCTGTGCAGGTCTGCCTGCTGGACGTGGGTGTCGAACGAGTTGCCCTGATAGGTGACGTAGTAAAGCCGTGTCGGCATGCCGGACGAGATGAGCGACGCCACGCGCTGGAGGTTGGTGGCGAGCCCTCCGCCGATGCCGTAGTCGACGGGCGTGCGGTACCCGGCGGTGGCCTGGCGTACGAAGTCGGAACTTTCGGCCGCGTTCTGCGCGGTCGATGCGAGGAACTCGAGCGTGGCGTTGTGCGTGGCGCGCGGCTGGCTCAGCTCCAGCAGCGCCTGCTTCTCGACGTCCGCGCCCTCGCGGCGGAACCGTGAGGGGTCATCGAAGACCAGCGGGGAGTGCGCACCGCTTCGAACGGCCAGCGACTGTGAGCTTCCGAGGTTGACGATGACGTTCCGCGTCTTCGGATCGTAGGTCTTGTCGGCGACACGGCCGAGCCACCCGAGCGGCTCGCCACCGTTCGGCACGCCCGTGTGCCAGAAGCCCATGGACGAGAAGTGCGAGAGGCTCGGCTGGTCGTAACCGCATCCGTGCACGATCCCGAGCACGCCGTCCTTGTAGAGGCGCTCGAACCCGACCATCGATGGATGAAAGCCGAACGCGTTGTTCGCCTTGATGACGTCCTTGTCCGGAATGCCGAGCTTCGGCCGTGCGCGGTAGTACGCGGGATCCGCATACGGCACGACCGTGTTCAACCCGTCGTTGCCCCCGCTCAGCTCGATGACGACCAGGATGCGCTCCGGGTGCTTCTCGATGCTCGTGCCCTGCAGGGCCTCCGCGGCGAGCGCCGCCGACGTGCGGCTGAGCAGCAAGGGGAGTCCGCCGCCGATGCCCAGGCCGTACAAGCCGCGGACCAGGAAGTCCCGCCGAGAGTGCGACGCGAAACCGGGAACTCGCGGCATATTCACCCCACCTGATAGTCCGGCATGCTCAACAGAACGTAGAGAACCTCGCGAAGAGCGCTTTCCAGCGTGTCGCCGGGCTGAACCGTCGATGTGCCCAGCCGATCCTGAAGCAGTTTCACGAGGACGGTGCGATCCTTCGCGGCGAGCGGCACCGACAGGAACCGCCGCGCGAACACATCGACGACCTTGTCGACGGTATCTGCCTTCTCGGCTCGTCGCCATCGCTGCCAGGTCGATCGCCGCGGGCCTGCGGGGGATGGCCTTCGTGCGCTCGAACGCCAGCAGGTAACCCTTGTAGCCGCCGTAGCGCGTGTTGTAGTCCTCGTCGCGCTCGACCATCATGTTGGACTCGGCCATCATGTTCGGCGTCGCGTCGCTTTCCTTCGTGGCTTCGGTGATGTCCATGCCACGGGCGAGCCGCTCGCCGACGGCGCGGTCGGTGGCCGACAGCGCGCGATCGGGCGGGCGGAAGTTCTTCACGTCGGGGAAGAGCACTTCGCGGAACAGGTTGCCCCGCTGCAGGAGAGTGGACGGCGTGATCCAGGTCCGGCCGCCGGCCCATCCGGCCACGTTCGGCGGGTCGAAGAGCGACTGCCCGAGGCTGGCCGTCATGCGTCCGAAGTCGGGGATGGTCGGCACTTCGCGCAGGCCGAGCTTCTTGTAGGTGGACACCACGAGCTGCACCGGGCTCTTGATCTGCGTCGCCGTTGACGCGGTGCTGTAGAAGTCCCTGGACAGCAGGATCTCGGTGAGGAGCGGCCGCACCTGGTAATTGCTCTTCCAGAAGCTCCTGCCCAGCCTGGTCTTCATCGCGGGGGAGATCTCTTCTCGTACGAAGAACCGGTACATCTTGGCGGCGACGAACTCGCCCGTCACCGGCTGCTTCAGGATGATGTCGATGATCTCTTCGCCGTTGAACGGTCCCGTCTGGCCGAGAAATGTTTTCTCGCCGAAGTCGTGCTGAGCGGCGTCGAACCGGAACTCGAGGGCGTCGTTGGTCCAGCCGGTGAAGGCGCGCGCGGCCTCCCGCACGTCGCGTTCGGTGTAGTTGCCGACGCCCATCGAGAAGAGCTCCAGCAGTTCGCGCCCGAAGTTTTCGTTCGGGTGGCTCTTCACGTTCTCGCCGTTGTCCAGGTACACGAGCATGCCCGGATCCTTCAGGATGCCGACGAGCAATCCGCGCAGGTCGCCCGCCGCCCGCTCCCGGAGCATCAGGTTCTGCTGCAGCATCATCCGGTAGTCGCGCGTCTTGTTCTGTCCGGTCGCGAAGTGCCCGTGCCAGAAGAGCGTCAGCTTCTCCTCGAGCGGACGCGGCGATGTGAGCATCCGGTTGGCCCACCACAGGCCGAGGCGCTGTGTCTCGATATTGTTCGCGGCCAGGCTGTAGAAAAACTTGTCCACGATCGGCTGCAGCCGGCGCTGTGAGCCTTCCGGGCGCATTTTTTCGCCGAGGCCCTCGCCGCGCTGGCGGGCGATCCTCACTGCCTCGGCGCGGCTTGGCGGAAACGGATCCATGCCCGGATCCCAGATCCCGGATTCCTCGAATGGCTTGAGGTCGGTGGGGATTGCGCCGAACTCCACGAGAGAAGCCACGGCCTGGCGCGGCGTCAGCCGCGCGAGCCGCGCGACGTCTTCCGGCGTGCCGCCAAAACCTGCGCGCTCGAGCAGGTGCCTGGCCCGGTCGGCGTTCCACTCCGCGTCCGCAATCGGCGTGAGGTCATCGATCCAGGCGTCCGCGCCTTGTCCCGCCGAGGCCCTGGCGGATGCGGCCTGCGGCTCCGCCGTCTGCACACCGCGGCTGGCAGGCCCGAGGGCCAGGACCGAAGCCAGCAACACGGCGAACCTGGCAAACCGACGCGCGCCTGGCCGAGGAACAGGCCCGGGAATCGTCGTGCGCATGGGGCGGATTATACGCCTCAGAGAACCGGGAGGTTAGCCTCTGGCTTCCTCGGCCGCGACCTCTTGAAACGTCTGCTGCACCTTGTCGAAGGCGTCCACGACGGCCGGGTCGAAGTGCGTGCCGCGTCCCTTGTTGATGAATTCCACCGCCTGAACGTGTGACATCGGCGTGCGGTAGAGCGTCCGCGTTGTCACCGCGTCGTAGACGTCGACGATGGCCAGGATGCGGCCCGCGATCGGGATGGCGTCGCCCCGGAGGCCCTGGGGATACCCGCCGCCATCCCACTTTTCGTGGTGCGTGTAGACGATCTCCTTGGCCAGCTCCAGCGTCTCGTCGTCACGCACGCCGGTGCGCTTTTCGGCGTTCAGGATGACGTCGCGGCCATAGATGGGATGGCGGCGCATCTCGGCCATTTCCTCCGGCGTCAGATCGCCCTTCTTGTTGAGCAAGGCATCCGGCACGCCGACCTTGCCGATGTCGTGCAGCGGCGCCAGGCTCGCCAGCAAGTCGACCCTCGCGGGTGTCAGATACGTGCGGTATGCCGCATCCGCTGACAGCTGGCCCGCCAGGACGCGTGTGTACCGCTGCGTGCGGCGCGAGTGCCGGCCCGTCTCCGCGTCGCGGACTTCGGTGAGCGACAGGAGCGCCTGCACCATCAGCCGCTTCGCGTCGCTGCGCTCCTGCCCCGCCCGTTCGGCTCGTCCGCGCTCGACGGTGAAGCGAGCCACGGTCATCGCCGCCAGCGACAGGGCGAGGCCGATCGTCGGAAGGACCGGTGACCAGAACACCCCGTTCTCGCCGAGGGTTCGAAAGGCGCCGACCCAGACGAGCGTCAGGGCCACGGTGCCGCCGATCGCGCCCCACGTCAGCCCCGCCCAGGCGACCAGCAGCGCGGTGGCGATGCCGACCGTCAGGAGCACCGCGGTCTCGATGAGCGGCGCGTCGCGGTGCCGCCGGATGAAGTCGCCCTCGAGCAGGTTGTCCGCGACCGTGGCGTGGACCTCCACCCCGGCGAACAGCGTGTCGAGCGGCGTCGACACGACGTCGCGTGTGCCGAGCGCCGTAGTGCCGACGAACACAATCTTGTCCTTGAAGGCGTCTGGCGCCAGGCGGCCCGACAACACGTCGGCGGCCGAGATGTAGGGAAATGCGCGCTTCTCTCCGCGATAACGGAGCAGCAGGTTGCTGCGCCCGTCGAGCGGCACCTGGCGCCCGTCGATGGTCAGCACGCTGGCGTTGGCGTGCTCAGCGCGCAGCGTGACGTCCGATGCTTTCGTCCGCGCCAGGTACGCCACGAGACCGAGCGCCGGGTAGATCCGATCGTTGAACCGGAGGAGCAGGGGCGCGCGCCGCAGGATGCCGTCGAGATCAGGTGCCGCGTTCAGGAAGCCGGAGGAGCCCGCGGCCCTCGCCAGCATCGGCAGGCTGCACACCGCCCCGGTTGCGTCGAAAAACGGCGCATCAGCGCCCGGCCGCGGCTCGACCAGCGCGAGGTTGAGCGGGTGCATCACGCAGTTGACGTTGGCGCCGGGATCGAACGTCATCCCGTAGCCGAGCGCGATCCGTCCGCCGCTCAGCACCTTGGCCAGCGCATCGTCGGAAGGGCTCGTGGCCGCGCTGCCATCGGCCGGTTGATCGAACCGATCGGGCTCGGCAAACACGATGTCGAGCGCCACGGTCGCCGCGCCCAGCTCCCGCACGCGGTCCAGCAGTTTGCCGACGGTCGTCCGGCGCCAGGGCCACTGGCCGATGGCCGTCAGGCTGCGTTCGTCCACGTCCACGATGACGACCCGCTCGCCCGGCGGGTTGACGGGCGCCGCGCGCAGCAGGACGTCGTAGACGGCGGAGTAGAGCCTCGTCAGAAACGCCGGGCGGTACAGCGCGAGCACCCCGATGAGGAAGATCGGCAGGAGGCCCGAGATGATGATGCGGCGCCGGTGCTTGAGCGGGAGCCGTGGCGCCATGGCGGACGCCTTATCTGACCGCGATCTCGACGCGGCGGTTGCGCGGCTCGGGCGTGTTGTCGGGCGTCTTGATCAGCATGTCCCCTTCGCCGTGCGAGTTGATCTCGACGAGGGAACCGTCGATGCCGGTGTCGACCAGGAGCTGACGGACCGTTGCCGCCCGCTTGAGGCCAAGCGCCAGATTTGCCGCGGCGCCGCCCGTCGTGTCGGTGTGTCCGATCACGATGACCTCGGGCGCCGGCCGTGCCTTCACCACCAGATCGAGGATGGCGGGCAGGAGCTTGCGGGACTCGTCGGTCAGACGGTTCGATTCGAACTCGAAGTAGAGGGTGAAGATGGCGGGATCGGGCGGCAGTGCCGAGAGAGCGTCTCCGAAGATGCGGGCGATGGTGTCCTGGTCGAACGCCCTCGGCGCCGAAGGCGCCTGACCGGAGCGGACCTCGGTGCCCTCCCGCGAGCCGCCGATGTCGACGGCGCCTGAAGGATTCGACACGTTGATCTGGCCGATCGCACCGGTGGTGCGGTCGGGCAGGAGCACGATGAGGTCCGCCGAGGGCGGTGCAGGCACGACGGCCGGCTTCGGGCCGCAGGCGAGACCGGCGATGGTCAGACCCGCGGAGAGAAGCGACGGGACGGCGCGCCTGTGGTTCATTCGGCGCCGGCGCTGATCGCGACGCTCGTGCCGCGAACCCCCACGATAGCAGCCGGGGTTTCGAGACGAACGGCGTCGGGTGCGAGCTTCGCGATACGGCCCGAGACGTAGGCGGCCACCCCGCGCACGACGCGCATGGCGAAGCCGAGCTGTCCCTGTGCGGGCGCGTACGAGAAACGGTCGAGACGCACTTCGCTGCGCGGGCCGATGGACACTCGCGTATCGTCTTTCAGCGTGACGCCGATACGGCCGTCCCCACCGGTCCGGAGGCTGTCGGATTCGAACACGGGCAGCCCGACGGTAGCCGGAATTTCGACGTTCTGGCGGATGATAAATGCCTCGCCCGACGCGATCTTGACGCGGCCAGCCGCGGCTGGGGTCTGCGCCAGAGCTGGCGAGACGACTACCGCCGCCATCACGAGGGCGACGCCGAGATGACGAGCTCTCATGCGACCTCTTCCATAAGGCTGGGGAAGCCCGACTCCAAGATACTCCTTTGCAGCTCTTGCGCGAAGCCCCTTGGTAAATTGGAGCAATACTGTGCACTTACAGATCCGTCCGGCAGCCAAGGCGTACGACGACGTTCTTACCGCTGAGGTCTTGGCCGCGCTCGACGCGCTTGCGCCGCTCGACCTCGACCGCCAGCAGGTCATGGCGAGGCGCCTGGCCCGCCGGGCCAGCCGGTTCGCCAGCCAACAGCGAGCCGGCGGCCAGGGGATCGATGGGCAGAGCAACTCGGCCCCGCCCGACTCTCCGGGCCCACCTGCCTTTTCAGACCCAGCGTCGACCATCCCGCGCACGACCCTGCGCGTGCAGGACGCGAGGGAGGGACGTTTTACCGGCAGCGAGATACCGCCGGACCTTCGCCGGCAGTGGGTCCAGGGCACGGGACCGGCGGCGCGGCCCAACGCGCCCCTTGACCAGAGCCTGCGGAACGTCGCCTACGCCCTGCTGTCGGGCGCCGATGGATGGATGTTCGACGGCGAGGACGCACTCGGGCAGCTGTCGACCATGTCGCTCGACAACCAGCGCAACCTGAAGCTGGCGATTCATGGCGACGCCCGCTTTCTGGCCGTTGCCGAACGGGTCGCCGGCGAGATGAACGCGTGGTCGCAGGGCTTCTTCGGCCGGCCGATCGTCGACGACTGGCGCTCACAGCTCGAGTTCACCACCCGCATCTTCCGCGCGAGGGGGCTGCACCTCGACGACCGGCACATCCGCCGCGCCGATCGGCAGGGCTTTTCCGCGTCCATCGTGGATCTCGTCCTGTACGTCGTGAACAACTATCGCGCGCTTCTCGAGGCGGGACGCTCGGTCGTGCTCTACCTACCCAAGATCCAGACGGCCGAGGAAGCTGCGCTCTGGAACGACATCATCGTGGCGCTCGAGCTCCATCTCGGTCTGAAGGTCGGGACGATCAAGACCTACGTGCTCGTAGAGCAGATCGACGCGTGCTTCCAGTTGATGGAAATCCGCGCGGCGCTCGGCCTTCGCTTCGTCGGCTTCAATACCGGGCGCTGGGACTACATCAATAGCGTGGCCGACGCGCTCGCCGGAGACCCTTCGTTCGTCAATCCGAACATCGATGCCATCACCATGACCTTCGGCTACATGCGCCACTACGAGGATCGCGTGCGGCGGGCCGTGAATACCCCTGACGCCCGCGGCCAGGCCGCGCTCTGGCAGGGCGGGATGGAGCCGAACATCCCGGTCGGATCGCCCGCGGGCGTCGACGCCGGCATGAAGAGGGCCGTCGCAGGCGCCGAGCGCGAAGAACGTGAAGGCGCGAGCGGCAAGTGGGTCGCCCACTGGAAGATGGTGCACATCGTCCGTCCGGTCTGGGAGCAGCATGGGCGCGACAACCAGCTCGGACGCTCGTTTCCGCCCCTGACCTATACGGCGGCCGATCGGGCCGCGCTCGTCGCGCTCGATCCGGGCCCGCGAACGGTCCGCGGCGCCCGTGATCTCCTCAGTGTGGCGCTCCAGTACGGCAACGCGTTCGGCCAGGGCATGCAGGCGGCGGCACTCAAACCGGCCGACGCGTTCGGCAACGACGATGTCTTGTATTTGATGGAGGATATGGCGACGGGGGAGATCCGTCTGAGCATCCTGTGGGAATGGCTACAGAAAGGGGCCGTGCTGACCGACACGGATGTCGCTTCGGGAGAGCGATTCACGCGCGAGGTCTTCGCCCGCCTCCTGGCCGAGGAGTACGACAAACTCCTTCACGCCGGGGATCGCGACGTCCACAGCCATTCGAAGGAGACCACGCTCCCCGTGGCGAGGGCCATCGCCGAGACTGTACGTCACGGACCCGGTGAAGCTGCCGTGGTACATCGACCTGCTGAACATCACGCTCGGCAGCCCGAGCCGCGATGAGGCCCTTCGCCGCATCGAACACCTTCGTCGTACGTTTCACGAGGAGGGAAGGCGCGTGACGGAAAACCTGGATTTCGACGCCGTGTAAGCAGTACGCGCAATGTTAAACTCGTCCTCTCACAAACTACATTGCCCTCCGGGGAGGTGCCAGTTGCATCGAGCAAGTGCCAGACTCGCATTGATTGTGATCGCCACGCTGTTCTCGGCCGCGACGGGCTTTGCCCAGTCGCAGGCCACGACGGGCGTGATCGAGGGAACCGTCGCCGACGAAACGGGCGGGCGGCTGCCCGGCGCGTCGGTCACCCTCGTCAACCAGGGGACCAACTTTACGCGCGAGGTCACGACGGACGCCGAGGGCCGCTTCCGCGGCCTGCTGCTGCCGCTCGGCGACTACGTGGTCACGGTCTCCCTCAGCGGGTTCGGACGCTACGTTCAGGACGGCGTGCAGCTCGGCGTCGGCCAGACGCTGAACCTGCCGGTCACGCTGCGCGTGTCGTCGGTCTCGCAGGAGGTGCGCGTTACAGGCGCGGCGCCGGTCGTCGAGACCACGCGCTCCGAGGCCCGGACGCAGATCGACTCGGCTGCCATCAGCAACCTGCCGAACAACGGCCGGAACTTCCTGAGCTTCATGCAGCTCACGCCGGGCGTCACCATCGTGCAGGGCCCCGATGGGGACGAGATCAGCATCAACGGGCAGAAGGGCATCAACAACAACATTTCGGTGGACGGGGCCGACTTCAACAACCCGTTCTTCGGCGAGCAGCGCGGCGGCCAGCGGTCGGCCTTCACGTTCAACCAGGACGCGATCCAGGAGATGGTCGTGGTGGCCGACGGCGCGGCCGCGGAGTTCGGACGGAGCGGCGCGGGGTTCGTCAACGTCGTGACCAAGTCGGGCACCAACACCCCGGCCGGCTCGGCGACGTTCTTCTTCAAGGACGATGCGCTGTCGTCGGAGAATTCGGCGGGCGAGGAGTTCCCGTTCGACCAGCAGCAGTTCGGCGCGACTTTCGGCGGGCCGATCACGAACGACAAGCTGTTCTTCTTTCTCGCCTACGATCAGCAGGAGTTCAACCAGACCAAGCAGCTCGACCCCTCGCGTATCGAGCCGGCGATCGTCAATTACTTCGCGTCGCTCGGCAGCCCGGAAGAGAACGGATCGATCGACCGGACCAACGACGCGCGCGTGCTCCTCGGCAAGGTCGACTACCAGCTGAACCCGTCGAATCTCTTCACGATGCGCTACAACTACACCTGGAGCCTGCAGGAGAACGGCACGTTCGACGTGGACTCGTGGGGCAGGAGCGCCAACGGCACGGAGCGCGACTGGTCGAACGCCGTGTCGGGTTCGCTGCTGTCGACGCTCTCGAGCAACAAGCTGAATGAGTTCCGCTTTCAGTATGCCCGGGAAGATCGTCCGCGGCCGTACGACGGTCCCGACATCAACGGTCAGACCCGTCCGTTTCCGGACACCGCCTTCGACTTCGGCAGCAGCTACCGTTTCGGCATGCCGTACTTTCTGCCGGTCGAGTACTACGACACCCGCTTTCAGATCACGAACAACTTCACGGTCATCCGGGGGAACCACACCATAAAGATGGGCGGTGAGTTCAACCGCGTGGACTCGGTTCAGACCTTCATCGGGTTCGCCAACAGCCGCTACGTCTTCGGCAGCACCCAGGGTTTCCTCAACTACGCGCAGCTGGGGCCGAGGTACGTCGAGTGCTCGAATGGCACGACCAGCACGACGGGCGCATGCCCGGCTGGCACGACCATCACCGGTCCGCTGCTGCTGTTCCTCCAGCAGGCGGGCGTCGGCGGCCTGTCGGTAGAGGAAGCGGGCACGCAGTCGATCCCGCAGCTCGAGCCGTCGCTCTTCATCCAGGACAAGTGGCAGCCGAGCGCCGCCCTGACGGTCAGCTACGGGCTGCGCTGGGAAGCGCAGATCCAGCCCGACCCGATCACGCCTCCCAACGAGGTGTTCTACGCGCCGCTCATCGGCACGTCGAATTTCCCGTCGGATGGCACGATCCCGTCGGACCTGAAGATGTTTCAGCCCCGCCTGGGCATCTCTTGGGATCCCAGCGCCGATGGCCGGCAGGTCTTCCGTTTCAGCACCGGCCTGTTTTACGCGCGCATTCCCGGGCTGAACCTCGCCAGCTCGCGGTCGACCAACGGCAGCCGCGGGCAGACCCTGTACCGCGACAGCACGTTCAACGGGTTCGGCGTCACACCGCCAACCTGGCCGAACCTGATTCCACAGTCACAGGTCGCGGACCCGAACCATCCCGACGTGTTCGTGGTCGACCAGAACTTCCAGAACCCGCGGACGTTCTCGACGACCGTGGCGTACGAGCGTGAGGTCGCAGCAAAGCTGACCGCGCACGTGACCTATACGCACTCCGACACGGACTTCATCACGCGGTTCATCAACAGGAACGACCCCGTGTTCGGGTCGCCCTTCCGGAACTCGCTCGACAACGGCACCAACGGGATCGGGACCCTGACGGTGGTGGAGAGCTCCGCGCGAAGCCAGTACCGACGGCTTCACCCTCGGACTCACCAAAGCCTACGCCCAGAACTACCAGTTCCAGGTCAACTACACGATCTCGCGCGACATGTCGGACGACGACAACGAGCGGGATCCGTTCACGCTCCGCTACGCGCGTGCCGATACGCTCGAGCCCGAGTACAACTACTCGGACCGCGACCAGCGGCACCGCTTCAATGCGTGGTTCCTCACGCTGCAGCGCGGCATCGAGTTCAGCTCGCGCATTTCAGGGCGAACGGCGCAGCCCAAGTCGGTGGGTAACACGCCGCAAGATCGCATCCAGGCCGACGGATCGATCATCAAGCGGAACACGCTCAGGAAGGACAACGAGTTCTTCACATGGGATCTGCGGATCTCGAAGGACTTCAACATGGGCGGCTTGAGGATTCAGCCGATCTTCGAGGTGTTCAACCTGACCAACAGTGCGAACATCAAACGGCCGGAGGTCACGAACCTCGTGTTCAACTTCGACGGTACCGTGCAGAGCGGCTACGGTGACCCGCGCCAGATGCAGCTCGGCGTCCGCATTCGCTTCTAGCTAAAAGTTAGAAGTAAGAACTACGAACTAGGAAGGACACTGGGCTTGGCAACGTCAAGTGATCAGTGTCCTTCTTAATTCTCACTTCTAACTTCACAAATTTCCTTGTGCGTCAGCCCCCTCCCATCCTCGTCGCGGACTTGTTTCCGCCCCTCGACAACCACCTGCTCGCGCTCCTCAGAGGGCTGACGCCAGGGGATTGGAATCGCGCGACGGTTTGCGCTGGGTGGTCGGTCAAGGATCTGGCGGGCCACCTGCTCGATACGGCGACGCGCCGGCTGTCGTTCGGGCGCGACCGCCACCTGCCGCCAGGCCCTCCGCCGGATCTCGACACGCATGCCAAGGTCGGCGCCTTCGTCAACGCGGTCAACCGCACGGGCGTGGACTTTTACCGCGGTGTGAGTCCACGGCACCTGGTCGACCTCATGGAAGCCACGACCGCGAGGCTCCACGAGTATTTCCGCGGCCTCGATCCTTATGCCGAGGCGACGATTGGCGTGTCCTGGGCGGGCGAGTCGCGATCCCTCGTCTGGTTCGACGTCGCACGCGAGTTCACCGAGCGGTGGCACCACCAGCAGCAAATCCGAGACGCTGTCGGCGCCGAGCCCATCACGACGCGAGAGTTCCTGCACCCCGTCCTCGATACCTTCATGCGCGCGCTGCCACACGCATCCCGGCACATTCAGGCAGCGGACGGCACCCTCTGGAAGGTCGAGGTCACCGGTCCAGCCGCCGATGCCTGGTTCCTGCATCGAGAGACTGGTGCGTGGAGGCTGTGTGTCGACGCCAGCCAGGCCCTGGGCGCCACGGCGAGCCTGGATGGCGATGATGCGTGGCGCCTCTTCACGAAGGGCTTCGATCGCAGCGGCCAGAAGCCGGCTGTGCTTACCGAAGGAGATCCCGCCATCGACGACGTCCTCCGAGCCATGCGCTGCATCGTCGGTTAGGCCACGAAAGCACGAAAACGCGAAAATCGGCCTCGCTGGCGAAGGCTGAGCCATAGGCCCGAAGCCTTGAGCCCTAAGCCACCGAAGCCGGGAGCCCGGAGCCGGGAGCCTGAAGTAGAGTACGCCTATGAAGACCATCCTCCTTCTTGCCGTCGGGTTGATCGGTGCGGGCGGTGCGGTGTTCGCCCAGCATCAGCACGGCGCGAGCACGCCGGCGGCCCAGGGGGGGCACATGGATCATCGCTTCGAGGACGCCGAGAAGTACGCGAAGCAGTTCGACGACCCTGCCCGTGACGCCTGGCAGATGCCCGTGCGCGTGATCGAGGCGCTGGCGCTTCGCCCTGGTCAGAGCGTCGCCGATGTTGGAGCGGGAACCGGCTACTTCTCAGTCCGGCTCGCGAGGTCGCCGGCGCTGCCGAAGGTATTCGCCGTGGACATCGAGAAGTCCATGGTCGACTACATTCGCCAGCGTGCCACGAAAGAAGGACTCAAGAACATCACCGTCGTGCAGGGAGCGGCCGAGAAGACCAACCTGCCGGAAGCTGTCGACCTGGTGCTCGTCGTCGACACGTATCACCACATCGCGAACCGCCGCGCGTACCTCTGGGAGCTGCGCAAGCTGCTGAAGCCCGGAGGGCGCCTGGCGATCATCGACTTCCGGAAGGACTCGCCCGAAGGCCCGCCGGTCGAGTTCAGGTTCACGCCGGAAGAGATCACCGGTGAGCTGTCGAAGGCGGGCTTCACCTTCGATGCAAGCCACGACTTCCTGCCCAGGCAGATGTTCCTGATCTATCGGGTCTCGTAGGCCAGTCCTCGGGACTCAGGAGAGGCATGCGGGCCCTGCGCACGCGCCGCCGGTCACTCTGGGTACTTGTTGCCGTTGCAGTGGGCGCCGCGGCGCTGGCCGCTGCACGCCAGGATCCTGCTGCGCAGCAGGCCAACTCGACGCAGCCCCAGCCAACTTTCACGGTCGAAGCCAACTACGTGCGAGTGGATCTTTACCCCACCGCCGGAGGCGTTCCCGTCGAAGACCTGGCCCAGCAGGATCTCGAGGTCCTCGAGGACGGGGTCGTTCAGAAGATCGTGGCGTTCGAGCGGGTGTCCATCGGCCGTCCCCGGCCGGACGCACTGCGCGTCGAACCGGGCAACGTTGCGGATTCACGCGCGATGGCCGCCAACGCGAGAGCCCGAGTTTTTGTGCTGTTCCTCGACACGAATCACGTTGAGCCGGAGGTTTCGAGCTCGATCGGCAAGCCGCTCGTGAATTTCTTGAACGGCTTGATCGGCACCGAGGATCTCGTGGCTGTCATGACCCCCGGGATGTCGGCTGCGGATGTCACGTTTGCCAGGCGGACCGGGACGATTGAAAGCCTGCTGTTGCGCCAGGGCGGCTGGGGCGAGCGCGAGCGGCCGACCAACCCCCGGCTGCTGGGGTATCAGGCCTGCTATCCCGGCTACGGCCCAACACCGCTCTGCGAGGACGACGATCGGGGGATCGCCGACGAGATGATCGCGCGATACACCGAGAACGAGACCATCGAGGCCCTGCAGGATCTGGTCAGCATGCTCCGTGGCCTTCGGGAGGAGCGCAAGGCGGTGGTCGTGATCTCCGATGGGTGGCGGCTGTTTCGACCGAGCAGCACGCTGGGACGCCGGCTCTATTGTCGTGTGCCGCAGGCCCCCACTGGCATAGACCCGACCGGCGGGATCACGGGAAGACGCGCGAGCGCCGGGACCGCGACGGCGGAGTTCGCATGCGAGGGCGATCGGATGGCCCTCGCGTCCACGGACAACGACGCAATCTTCAAGGCAATCCTCGACCAGGCCAACCGCAGCAACGTGTCGTTTTACCCGGTCGACCCAAGAGGCCTGGCGGTGTTCGACACATCGCTCGGCACCGTGCGCACGGGCCTCAGGGCACCTGGCGAGCCGACGGTACTTCCCGTCACCGTCGACGCCGCGCGGCTGCGAGCGAGGCAGGATTCGCTGCGCACGATAGCGGCGGCGACCGACGGCCTCGCGGTCATGGGTTCGAACGATCTGGACGCCGGTCTCCGGCGAATCGTCGACGACCTGTCCTCGTACTACCTCCTCGCCTACTACTCGACCGGCAAACTTGACGGCAAGTTTCACGAGATCCGCGTCCGATCCCGTCGTCCTGGGGTTCAAGTGCGGGCACGACGCGGATACCTTGCGCCGACGGCCGCCGAGGTCGCGCGGGTGGTGGCCTCTGCCCGTCCGGAGGTGTCAGCCCCAGGTGCGCCGACCACGAATGCAGCCGCCGTCGCAGCGGTTGGAGCGCTGGGCGGCGTGGCGCGTGACGTGCCCCTGCGGCTTGCAGCAGCCGGAGGTTGGACGACGCCGTCGGCAGGTGCGATCTGGATCGTCGGAGATCTGGACGCTGCGAGTGCCCGGATGGGCGCTGATGTCGACGTGATGCTGGCCACACCGGGCGGCGATACGGTCGCCACGGGGCGCGAGCAGCTCGCGCCGGGCGTCCGCGGCTTCAAGGTCGGGCTCTCGAAGCCGGGCGGCCTCACGAGCGGCGAGTACATCGCCCGAGTCCGCGTGCGGCCTACAGAACCGGATCGTGCCGCCTTGACGGAGATGGTGCCAATCGCCTTCCCGCCCTCGCCAGGAGCTCTCGACCCGCTCGTATTCAGGAGGAGCGCGGCCACGGCCAACCGCGAGATGCCGACGGCTGACAGACGTTTCCGGCGGAGCGAGCGCCTGCGCGTCGAGTCCCTCGATCCCGATGTAAAAACCGCTTCGGCCCGGCTCCTCGATCGGACGGGCAAGGACATCCCCGTTCCGGTGACCGCGACGGTCCGAACCGACGCGGACGGCACGCGCTGGCGGATCGCGGAGCTGACGCTGGCGCCACTCGCTCCTGGGGACTACGTTCTCGAGCTTTCCGGGGACAACCTGGCCGCGCCCGGTCTCGTCGCGTTCAGGGTGATACCTTAGCGGCTTTCAGTTAGGTGTAGCCGCCGGTCCTTGGTTCCTGGGTCTTCGTCCTTGGCCTTGGTCCTTGGCGGTGTGGCGCGTGGTCGTGGCGTCGGCCAGACACGGCCCCAGTCCCCAGTCCCCCAGTCCCCAGCCCCTAGTCCCTCGTTTCCCGCCTTCGCTCCTTGCGCCAGCGCGTGATGTGCCCCGTGAGATAGGTGATGCGCTTGTAACCGCGCCGCTTGAGCGCAGCGCCCGCCAGGTACGCACGCGGCCCGTGGCCGCAATAGACGACGATCTCCTGGTCTGGAGGGGAAGCGACGGTGGCGCCGGCCACCACGTCCCAGAAGGGCACGTGGATGGCGCCGGGTATGTGGCCGTCCGCGAACTCGCGCGTCGAGCGCACATCGAGAATCGCCGGTGGATGGCCAGCCTCGATGCGCGCCTCGAGCTCCGCGGGCGTGATCGCCACGCCCGCCTCAGCTCTTCGTACGCTTCCCGATCGCGTAGAGCGCCGCGTCGGTCCTGATGAAGATCTGACCGTCCGAAATGGCGGGCGAGCTGAGCGTGTACTCGGCGAAGTCGTTCTCCGCCAGGATCTCGAACTTCGGGCCTGCTCGGACGACCATCGTGACGCCGTCCTCGTTGGTCACGTAGATCTTGCCGTCTGCCAGCACCGGCGATCCGCTGTAGGTCGCCGGCCGCAGGCGTTCCGGCCCGTAGACGGTCTTCCCCGTCCTGGCGTCCAGGCAGAACATCACGCCGTTGTCGCGTACGACGTACAACAGCTTGCCGTCCGTCACCGGGGTGGGCACGTCCGGCCCGCTATCGAACGACCAGATCCGGTGGCTGGTCGTGATGTCGCCGCGCCCGCCCGACTTGATCGCCAGCATCGGCCGCTCGCGCGTGGGGGCGTAGACAATGCCGTCGAAGATGAACGGCGACGCCACGATCCGGTAAGCAGGGTTGTTCTGGGGGTTCAGGCCGTCCGCGCGCCACAGCTCGCGGCCGGTTGCCGGATCGTGGCCGGTGACGACATCGCCGCCCGTAATGACGATCTCTTCGGTCGTGCCGTATCGCAGCAGGGCCGGCGTCGTGTAGGAGTCCGGAGACTCCCGGATCGCCTTCGTGGCCCGCTCCTGACGCCAGATCGTCTTGCCGCTGGCCTTGTCGATCTTCAGGATGTAGGACGGATCGTCCGTCTTCATCCCATGGATCACCTGAACGTAGAGCGCGTTGCCATGCAGCAGCGGCGACGAGGCATAGCCCCAGTTGAGGCCGAACGGTCCGTATTCCTTCTGAATGTCGCGGCCCCAGATCTCCTTGCCCGCGTAGTCGAATGCGCGCAGAAACCCGGTGCCGGTCATCACCCACACATGCTGGCCGTCGGTCACCGGCGAAGGCGACGACATGTTCTGCTTGCGCTCGGTGTGGTTGCCGCCGCTCAGGTGCTGCTTCCACAGCATCTTGCCGGTGTTGCGATCAACGGACCAGAGGTGGAGGTCCTGGCCCTTTTCGGCGACGTTGAGGAAGATCCGATCGCCCCAGATGATGGCCGTCGATCCGGACCACGCGGGCAGCGGCAGGCGCCACGTGATGCCTTCCGTCTTCGACCACTTCACCGGCAGGTTGGTCTCGCCGCTGAGGCCGTTGGCCGATGGGCCACGCCATGCCGGCCAGTTCTCGGCACTGGGCGCCGCCGTCACGAGAAACGCGAGCACGAACGCGACCTTCACCGAGAGCTTCAATGATATGAGTAAGGGCATGTAACGCGTCCTCGCATGATGTCTTACGATCCGAGTCTACAAGAACAGGGCTTCGGACTCCGGGCTCCAGGCTCCGGGGGCTTCGGGTTACTCTGCTCTGAGGGCTCCGAGCAGGTTCGTCCGCACGGCGGCCCGAGTGGCCAGAATCGACGCGGCGGCGCCGGTGCCGAAAATCGCCGCGAGGAGCAGCCACGTGCCGGCGCCCGTAGGCATAGTGCCGCCGCGGTCGAGTGCGGCCGGTGCGAGGGCCACGAGGGCGCAGGCGACCCCGACGGCGAGGCCGAGGCACAGCAGCAACAGCGCCTCCGCCAGGACGATCGTGAACAGCTGGCCGCGGCCGTAGCCGACGGCCGTGAGAAGCGCCAGCTCGCGCCGCCGCTCGAGGACGTTCCTCAGGAGCACAGCGGAGAAGCCGAGCGTGCCGAGCAGCAGTCCCAGGCCCCCAAGCGTCTGGAACGTGGACAGGTAGGTGTTCTCGACGCGATGGAACTCGGCAATGCGTTCGACCGTCGATTGCGCATCGGCGCCAAAGTCGCTCATCCGCTCCTCGACGGCAGTGGTCACGGCTTCGAGCCGATCGCCGGAGACCTCCATCAGAAAAAAGCGCGATCCTTCTTCGTCAGGAAAGAGCCGGGTGAAGTTCGCCTCCGACATGATCAGCTCGCCCTGCAGCAGGCTGTCGGCGAGTGTTGCGACCAGTCTCAGCCGGATCTCGCCGCCCGCGAGGGGGAAGATGATGTCGTCGCCGACCTGCTTGTGCAGGACATAGGTCATCGAGTTGGCGTCCCCAATGACCGGAACAATCGGCGACGGATCGTCGGGGCCGCCGAGGTTGTCGCGGTTCAACAGCAGCCAGGGGTTGGCTTGCTCGGCCTCGTCTGCACGATCGAGCACGCCGCCGAACCGGAAGCGCCCCTCCGCCACGAACGATGCGCGCGGCGCAATGATCCGAGGCTGGGTAGGCGCGTAAAGATTCAGACAGCTGGCATCGTCTCCAGGCCTCACTCGAAACGGCTCCACCCTGACGTCGGCCGGCGTCCCGAGAATCTCTCGGCCTTCAGCGCTGTTTGGATCCTGCACCACCGGCAGCACCGTGTTGACGAGCAGTGCGTACCCGCCGGTGCCGGATTGCCGGTCCGTGGCGTCGGCGTGGCCGTCCCGCCGGAAGACGTCGACGGCGAACAGGATGAAAGCGGCAAACGACACGACGGCAATGGAGAGGACGCTGCGCGAAGGCCTGAACGACGCGTTTCGTCCGCCGAGCCGGACGAGGGGCCACCACCCATGTCCGCTCAGCGGCGAGGCAGACGGGCTTTGAAGGCGCGACGCGATTGCAGCGAGCGCGGCGCCGAGCAGGGCGCCGCCGGCTCCAAAGAACGCGCCCGTCCGGCCAATCGTGCCGGCCGTGCCGAGGCCTATCAGGAGTGCGCCGACCGCGGCGAGAGCCAACGCCAGGATGGCCGGGCTCCGCCGTCGCGTTGTGGCCGGTTGGCCGTCGCGATCCAGGGAGACCTGGCCGGCAAGCAGGCTCCGTTCCGAAATCCGCGCGAGCGACCGCAGCGTCCACCAGATGCACCCGAGGGCCGCCGCGATGCCGCCGCCGGCGCCGATGGCGAGCGATATCGGTGAGACATGAAGGACGAGCGCGGTTGTTCCGACAGCGTCCACCCACCAGGTCCGAAGCCCGGTCATCATGAGCTCGCCGTAGAGCACTGCACCGCTGATGCCTGCGAGGCTCCCGATGGTGGCGAGGAGCAGGCCCTCAACCAAAAACTGACGGCGTACCGTTGACGCAGAGAATCCGACTGCCCGGAGCAACCCGATCTCCCGGCCTCGTTGTTCGACGCCCAGCTTGAAGAAGAGCGCGGCGAGGAGCACGGCGGAGATGACCAGGAAGAAGCTGAAGTAGGTGAAGTACTCGCCGAAGTCGGTCGCGCCACGAGAGGCGGCGAGGCCTTCTTCGCGCACGGCGCGCACGGCAAGGCCCGCAGCCACCGGGTCGAGCCTGGTCCGCAGCGCCGCCGCGAATTGGTCGCGGGCTTCGGGAAGCGGTGTCCCTTTCGGTGCGACACGGATCGACGTCAGCTCGCCGTATCGGGATCGCCAGAGCACACGGCCGTCGAGCTCGGGGATGAAAGCTTTCGGTGTCGTCCTGAACTTCTCCCAGTAGTCCTCGTCGGCCGGGCGGACGCGCTTGAGATCGAGGGGGAAGGGTGGATCCCAGTCGGCGAAAGTGTCGGACCCGGTAATCCCGGGGAACTCCGGCGCCAGATCCCGGTCCGCGGCTGGCCCGGCCATAGGCACGATGGCCGCCAGCACGAAGCTCGCGCTCTTCGTGGCGAGCTGGCCCGGCTCCTCCCACACGAAATACTCGAGCGTGACCCGCTCGCCGACCTTAGCGCCCAGGTCCTTCGCGGCCCAGTCGTTCAGGATGATGGGTGGCAGTCCGCTTTCGGTCCGCCGGAAACCCGGAACGATCGTCTCGAGCTCGATCGCGGTGACCAGCGAGTACGGGATGGCGCGATCGCCGGTGCGGATGTCGTTGACGAGATAAGTCAGGACAGGCCGGCGCTCGCCGATGGCTTCAGCCGCCGACATCGCGGCCTCTTCCCGCGCCGTGTCGATCAGCGATCCGTTGGCCTCGAGCGCGACGACACCCTGTGCGTCGAGGACACGCAGCTTCAGGCCGATGTCCTCCAGCGCCGCATGCTTGCGCACGAGCGCCTGCAGGCGCTCCTCGCCCTGCCTGCCCCGCCTGCCCTGAAACGAGCATGACGTTGACGCGATCGGGCAGCTCGATCTCCTGTTGCAGCCTTGAGAGCGGCACGAAGACCGCGCGGACATCGCCTTGTTGAGGCTGGAGCGAAAACTCACCGAGCTCGGCGGCCGGGAGCACGGCGCTCAACTGCAGCCGTAGCGTCCGTCCGACATCGTCCTTCCGTCCGTGCATCGACTCGAGGGGAATGGCCGACGGCCGCTGGAAGCGGACGAGCACCGTGTTGCCGGCCTCGGCGTCAAGCTCGCGCGCGAGTGCCGGGCTGAAGAACGCCTCCCGGCCCGCCGGTCCGGTGCGCGTCGTGTCGTGGAACGCCCAGAATCGATCGTCCACGCCGTACACCGACACCCGCGAGGCCCGCCGGCCGCTCGCTTGATCGATCGCGATCCCGTCGACGACGACGAGTGCGGTCAGTTGGCCACCGGCCGCCGCAAAGTCCGCATCGGTGCGGATGTCGTCGGCCAGGGCCGCGCGGAAGAACTCCGGCGACACGACCGCGAGCTCGGTCCCGCCAAGCCGCTGGAGCACGAGGTCCCTCAGGCTCCCGCGAACCGAGTCCCCGACGAGCAGAGCGCCGGCCAGAACCGTCACCGCGATGGCGACTCCTCCCACCACGGCGAGATTTGTTCGCCAGTAATGGAGGAGGCTGCGACGCACAAGATCGACTGGCGTCATCGTCGTCCTTGGGTCTTGGGTCTTAGTCCTTGGGCGGTGCCTGCTCCTTCGACCGTCCCTGGCCCTTGGCCTGATGCGCCGACCGCACGACAACCAGGGACCAACAGCCAAGGACTGCCAAGGCCTAAGGACCGCCGAAGCACTAAGGACCAAGCACTAAGCATCAACACGGTGCAGCTTCCTGTCCCCCAGCTCAAACCGGATGGCGCACCTCTCCGCAAGCTGAGGGCTGTGCGTCACGATGAGCAGGATCGCCTGCTGGCGCGCGTGCAGATCCAGAAGCACGCCAGCGACGGTGTCAGCGGATGCGCGATCCAGGTTCCCGGTGGGCTCGTCGCACAAAAGGAGCCGCGGTTGGCGGATGAGCGCGCGGGCGATGGCCGCTCGCTGGCGCTCGCCGCCGGAGAGCGCCGCCGGCCGGTGATCCGCGCGATCGGCGAGGCCGACCTGTTCGATGAGTGCCTTTGCCCGGGCGGTGTCGTCGGCACGGCCGCTTGCCACGAGCGTTGGCAGGAGGACGTTCTCGAGCACGCTCAGCTGCGGCAGCAGACAGTGATCCTGGAAGACGAACCCGATCTTGTCGTTGCGGAAGGCCGCGAGGGCCTTTCCTTCGAGCGCTGCCGGGTTCTGGCCGTCGAGCGTGATGGTGCCCGACGATGGCGGCTCGAGAGCCCCGAGCAGATACAACAGGCTGCTCTTGCCGCTCCCCGAGGGTCCCATGATGGCCGCCGCATCCCCCGCGGCGAGCGACAAAGACACATCGTCCAGGATCGCCAGCGGCCCGCGGGCCGTCGGATAGCTCTTGCTGACGTGGCTCACACTAAGGGCGGGTCGGGCAGGTGGGGCGGGTGGGGCAGGCACAATACGCTCAGTGCGCGGCGACGCGCGGTGGGACGGCCGCAGGCTGCGGGCGTCCGGTGATGACATCGGTGTAGATCGCGACCAGCCTGGCACCGGATTGCTGCACCGTGTAGTGCTCGCGGACACCGGCCTGGCCCTGCAGGCCGAGGCGCGCCGTCCGCGTACGATCCCGCCAAAGAGCAGCAAGCCCCTCAGCCAGCGCGTCGCGATCGTCAGGCGCCACGAGCAGGCCTCCGCCGGTGGTCTCGACGACCTCCGTGAACGAACCGCGCCGCGGTTGCAGCACGGCGGTTCCGCTCGCAAGAGCCTCGAGCAGGAACAGGCCCTTGGGTTCGTCGTACGTGGCGGGAACCGAGAGCACGTCGAGTGCCTTCAGGAACGCGATCTTGCCGGGGCGGTCGACGACGCCGTGATAGGCGACGTCGGCGGACAGTCCGGCGCGTGCGATCTGCTCCTGCACGCCGGCCAGGTAGGGCTTGTCGGCTGCCGCCAGGTAGCCGGCGATGTCGAGGCGAGCGAGCGCCGAGGGTTCGTTCCGCCTGAAGCGGATGAACGCGTCCGCGAGGACGTGCAAGCCTTTCTCCGGGGCCACCCGTGCGAAATAGCCGACGCGGAAAGGATCGGCAGCGCGAGCCGGTCGCGGGCCGGCGAACTCGTCGGCACTCACGCCGAGCGGGACGACGGAAATCCTCTCGGCCGGAACACGTAGAAAATCAGCCATGAAGCGCGCGCTGTACTCGCTGACCGCGACGAACCGCGAGACTTCGCATGCGGCCTGCTTGCGGAGGAGGGCCATCGCCTTGGTTCGATACGGTTCGAGCAGCTGGCTGAGAAACAGCTCCTCGCCCGAAAGCGTGCAGCAGACGGGGCGGCCCAGCGCTTCGCGAAGCGGCCTCGCGAGGGCGATGAGGAGCGAGTTCGGCAGGTTGACGATGTCGGGCGCGGGTTCGCCACGGACCCAGTCGATGAGCTTTTCGAACTCTTTCCTGAGGACGCCGTCACGGCCCTCCAGCATGGAAATCGTCATGTCGCCGAGGAGCCTCGGGTCGGTCGAGACGGAGCGATCGGCGAACGCACTGATGAGCCCCGGCCGGTCGAGCAGCTTGCTCAGGGAGGTGGGCAGCCGCCTGAAGATCGATGAGGACCTGCTGCAGGTAGACGTTGATCCCGCCAAAGAGGACTTCGGGCCTCGTGACGTTCCGCTCGTCGGTGATGAGCGGCGTGTAGAGCGGGATCAGCGTGACGTCGTGGCCGCGGGCCACGAGCTCGGCCGCGAGCGCGTTGTCGCGCAGGCAGCTGCCGCAATACATGCCTGCCGCCCCCGCGGCCAGCGAGAGAATTCTCACGCGATCGGATCTCCCGCCGGGTCCAGAAGGACCCGGCCTAAAGCGCGAGGGTCGCAGGGCGGGTCTTCTTGGACCTGCCTACACGGCCGCTGATTGAAATGCGCGCGCCCGGAACAGGAACTCCACGATATTGCCCTCGTGCGGCTGGAGCCAGTTGAGCTGAATGGTCGGCACCGGCCCGATGTTCAGGCGATCGATGTGGACGGCATCGACAAGTGCGCGCTGGAACTCGGGCTTGCTCGTCACGGCGCTGCAGACGAGCGTTGGCCCGATCTTGTCGAGCATCTGCGCCTCGGGGCAATCGACCACCGTCACGAAGGGGAACATGTACTCCTTCTTCGAGATGGCGGCGTCCGGCGAGTCGCAATGGACGACGGTGGGCAGCAGGTACTCGGCGCGCTCTTCCTTCACCACGCGGGATCCGTCGCGGTACTTGGCCGAGACCTCGGTGACGCCCGCCGTCTGGCAGTCCACGTCGATCGACTGCGAGATGGCGTCGGCGGTGCCGGGTATGGTGAAGGCGGCGAGGCTCGACTCCGGATTGTCCACCGGGAGCGGGCGCACGCCGCCGATCCGCTTGGCGATCGCATCCGCGATCTCGCGCCCGTGGCGGCTCGCCCAGATCCCGGAGCAGTTGATGCACCCCCGCCCGCTGTTCGCGAACACGCTGCTCACCATGATGTCCAGGTACTTCTCCCACTGATCCACCACATCGTCGCCCAGCAGGATCTTGGAGAAGCCGGGACCGTGTGCCTGGACGCGCGGATTGCCCTTGTACCGGTCGACCGTTGGCGTGCCGCCAAAGATCAGGCTCCGCGAGCAGCCTTCCAGCACCGCCGCGCCCACGTCGCCCTCGCCCGGGTAGATCGAGATGGCTTCGCGCGGGATCCCTGCGGCGAAGAACGCCTCGGCCATGCGGAACGGGGTCCACGGCTCCTGGGGCCCGGGCTTGAGGACCAGGCCGATCTGCATCGGGATGACGGGGAGCCACAGCGTGTGGACGCCGGGAGAATTCGACGGGAGCACCAGGCCGAGAACCGGGCTCTCGGCCTGATAGCTGATCGGGACGCCGCGCTCCTCGCCGTAGCCGCGCGAGAGCACATTGAGATCGAGATCGCGCGTGAGCGAGGTGAGGATGCGCCCCATCTCGGCCAGTACGAACCCGTTCTTCTTCATGTTCCCGCGGCACAGATGCTCCGGGATGCCGGTCGTTCCCGATTGCGCACGGGCGAAGTCGTCGGGCGACTGCACGCCGTCGCCCATCGGGAGCTCGGCGTTCATGTAGAGCTCGCCGGCTTTGCCGACGCGGGCGATCAGTTCCTCGACGGGAATCGCGCGGAGCGCTTCGCGCGCGCGCTGCGCCTTCTTGATATCGCGTTGAATGAGGCCGCCGTTGGCCCTGCTGACGCGGGCAATGGGCTCGCCGGTTCTGAAGTGCAGAACCTGGTCGATGTCCATGCTCGTATACGGCTGGCCCCAGCGGAGGACAGGTAGCTGCACCATGACGAAAGCTAGTATAGTCGGAACCAAATGAGCGCTTCGCCGGCCGTCGACCGCACCGAAGTCGGCAACTATTTCATTGCCAACTACCCGCCGTTCTCGGTGTGGAAGCCCGAGGCCGTCGATGCAGATGCGCTGCCTGCGCTGGCAGCCGCGCCGGCAGCCGGCACACCGCTCGGCTTGTACTCTGCACATCCCGTTCTGCCGGAAGCGTTGTCACTTCTGCTACTTCCGTGTCTACACGGACAAGAACGCCTCCGAAGTGCAGGGGTATCTCGACACGCTCGCACGCGAGTGGGAGCTCTACGCGGCACAGCCCGCCATCGCCGGCCGTCCGCTGAACTTCGTTTACTTTGGCGGCGGCACGCCGTCCTACATCTCCACGAAGCAGCTCGAGAGCCTCGTCTCACGCATGGACGCGGTCAGTACCTGGCGGCAAGCCGAGGAAATCACGTTCGAGTGCGAGCCTGGCACGCTGACGGAGGCGAAGCTGGCCGCCATCCGCAACATCGGCGTCACTCGCCTCAGCCTCGGCGTCGAGAATTTCGACGACCAGATCCTCGAGGCCAACGGACGCGCGCACCGGTCAGGAGAGATCGGCAAAGCCTACGCGTTCGCGCAGACGCTCGGGTTTCCGCAGATCAACATCGATCTCATTGCCGGCATGCTGGGCGAGACCGACGCCAACTGGCGCGAGTGCGTGCGGAAGACGATCGACATGGCGCCCGACAGCATCACCATCTACCAGATGGAGCTGCCGTTCAACACGACGATCAGCAAGAACCTTCTCGCCCCCGCCACCGGCGAAGCCCCCGGCGGACCCGGTGCCGCGGGTGGTGTGGCCAACTGGTCCACCAAGCGGCGGTGGGTGGAAGAGGCGTTCGAAGCGCTGGAAAAGGCCGGGTACCACATCGGATCGGCGTACACCGCGGTGAAGAGCCCGGCGACGAAGTTCGTCTACCGCGACCGGCTCTGGCAGGGCGCGGACATGGCGGGGCTCGGCGTTGCGTCGTTCGGTCACATCAACGGCGTCCATATGCAGAACCTCGACTCGTTCGAGGCGTATTGCGCGAGCATCGAGCAGGGCCGGATCCCGCTGGCTCGCGGCCTCCGACCCACCGCCGAGGAACGGCTCATCCGTGAATTCGTCCTCCAGCTCAAGCTTGGAAGGCTGACACCGTCGTACTTCGCTGCCAAGTACGGCGTGGATGTCGTGGACCGCTTTCAGGCGCCGCTCGCCTCGCTCGAGAAGGAGGGCTGGCTCCAGCCGGGCCGCGACCAGATCGCGCTCACCCGCCAGGGGCTCCTGCGCGTCGACAGCCTCCTGCCGCGTTTCTTCAAGCCCGAACACACCACGGTCAGATACACGTAATCGCAAATCGTCGATCGCAAATCGCAAATCTCAGTCTGCTGGTTTGCGATTTCCAATCTGCGATGTCAAAGGCTTCCCGGCCGCTGTTCACGCACAGTCTCGACGAGCACGTCCAGCAGGCGCCGCCTGTCGAGGAACTCGATGAGGTTCAGGACTTTGACCGGCTTGGTCGTGCCTCCGATGTCGTCGATCGATAGCCGGACGTCATGTCCGCGCGCCTGGCAGCGCGCCTGAATGTCTGCGCAGAGCAGCTGCAGTTCTTCGAGCCCGTAGGCTCGCTGAATCACGTTGCGCAGCACGACCGGATCGACGCTCACTGCCGGTCGCGGTGATGAAGCGGCCGGGGTGCCGGTGGCCAGGGTGCGATAGTCGGGTAGCGCCCGAAGCGCGGCGTTGTTCGGACTTGCGGCAAGCGCGCTCTCGACAAGGGTCGGGAGGAGTCCTCGCGCCTCCGCGAACCTGACGACTGCGAACACCTGATTCGACAGGTTGCCGGAAGCGATTTCCGGGAGGTTCACGGCCATGCCGAAGCGAAGCATCCGATCCAGCTCTCCCTCGGTGGGAAAGGCGGAGAGCAGTGCCTTGTAGAGCGCCTCGAGTTGCAGGTTGTCGCTGGCCATCTAGGTCGTCCGACGCACTGGGGTCTATACGGCTTCGTCGGGTCGCAGCTCCCTGACCGAGCGCATCAACGACCCTACCTGGTTCATCCGCTCGAAATACGCGATGATCTCGATTGTCTTTGCAGCTTTTGTCGCCCCCGGCAGATTCTCATAGTCCACGCGCAGGTCGAAGCACAACGCCCGCAGTTCGTCGTCGTTGAACCGGGTTTCGAGGACTCGCCGCAGCTGACGACGGTCGAGCGCGGGTGCCGGTTCCGGTTTGGCCTGGGCCACGCTCGTCGGCGAGCTCCCCGTGTGCTCCCCTCCCGACCGCGAAGCCGGTTCGTTGCTGGCGCGGTGGCTTTCCACACGCGAGCGCCAATCGTCGAAAATGCCGCAGAATTCCCGGTCGGACGCCGCGGCCGTGGTCAAGCGCATCCGTTTTACGTACCAGTCGTACCCCGTCTCCAGGAGCCCTTCGGTCCGAAGTTCCTCCTGCACCAGCACCAGCAACGGCAGGCCCCGGGCATACGCCATCGCAGCCTCGATCTGATTCCAGACGGTGGGCAGGGCGAAGTCTGCCAGCGCCCGCTCGTTCTCGCTTCCCCGGCGGTCGATTGCCTGCACGACCCGCAGGCGCTCGAAGCCGACAATCGCGACGCCGGAACACTGGCTCATCAACTCGTCGATGGCCCTGAGCGGCTGTTGGCTGGACCAATAGTTTCGGCCGAGGGACTGCGGCGTCAGGCCATGGTCAATCATGTGTGCCTCAATGGCGCTGACAAACTCCTCCTGCTGCGGTGTCGACGTCCGTCCGACGCTCACGAACACTTTGATGCCCGGCATGGGGCCGATCATTGATCGAAGGCGCGGGCTGTTGTTCAAAATCCCGTCTGAAAGCGTTCTCTAAGATTGCCGAAGGGCGACGGGTTGGACTCCAGCCCTCAGCCCCGGAGCCCAGCCCCTCCGTGTAACGTCGGGGCCGGTGGATTCACCAGCTTCTGTCAGGGAGTTCGCCATGCTGAAGGAAGTCTCGTCGGTCATTGCGACGGTCGCGGCAATCGGGGCGGTCATCATCGGCATCGCGGTGGCCTGGGAGCGGAACCAGCAGCACACCGACGATTTGGAACGCCGGATCGAGATTCTCGAGCGGGTTCTCTACGCCGAACACCCGGAGTACTCGCTGGCGCTCTTTTGGGCGACCGGGACGGAGCCCAACGGGTTGGGGAAGCAGCGAGCGGAATTGAGAACTAGGAAGTAAGAACTACGAAGTAAGAACTACGAAGGACGAAAGACTTCGAACCTGGAAGAGATGTCGGCGGGAATCGTCGTGGCTTTCATCGGCTCGCCCGGTCGGCGCGTCGCGCAGACTATGGTGAGCGAGCCGATGGCGAGGTTCTCGCCGTCCTTCGTCAACAGAGCCTCGTAGCGCAGCGACTTGTCCCGGAGTTCGACGATTCTCAGGCGGACATCGAATTCGTCCTCGAAGCGCAGCGGCTTCCTGAACTCGAAGCTCGCAGCCACGCGAGGCCAGGTGATCTCGCGCATCCGGTCGTAGACCGTCAACCCCGCCGCCCGCCACATCGCGTGCTCGGCTTCTTCGACGTACTTGAAGAAGTTGGTGAAATGCACGATGCCCGATGCATCGGTTTCGGGAAACTGCACCCGCCGGCGGTAGACGAACTCGCTTATTGCCACAGGTCGAATTGGGTGAATGAGTAAATGGGTAAATGAGTAATGGTTCGATCTGGTAATTGGGTGATCTGGAAATTGAGTAATTGATCACCCAATTTCCAAATTCCAGTTACCCAATCACTCAATTACCAAATTACCCGATTCAGTAAACACCAACCGTCGTGGCCTGGGCGACCCCTCTGAACGGCTTGACGCCGCTGATGCCGTCCCACGGGTACTGCTCGCACGGCGGCTCGCGCTCGCCCTCGTCGCGCTCGAGGAAGCCCGGCACGAAGAACTCACGGGTGAGCGTCGTGAGCTTGACGCGCCCGGACTCGCCGTAGTTGACGATGCGCGTGGGATCGTCGAAGTCCACGACTTCGATGACCGCCCGCGGCTGCGGTGCGTGGTAGGCAATCTTGTAGTTGTTATGAGGTCCGGTGGGCGCGCTTGCCGCCAGGCCCATCAGCGTGTTGCCGTAAGTCGGCGTCATGTACGCGCCATCGAGCAGTTCTTCGTGGGCGAACCGGTTCCACTGGGGTGTGAATTCGGTTCCGCCGGAGAAGATGCCCGTGATGCCGGCCTTGCGGATCGTCGTGCCCAGCGCCTCGAGACGGTTCGCAAACGACTCGAGCAGCTTCGGCGTCGTAAACATGCACTTGATGTCGTGTCCGGCCTCCAGAATCGTGACCGCCTGGTCGATCACGTGGGCCTTGTACGCTTCGAGGTGCTCGCCCCAGCCTTTCTTGATCAGCTTGATGACCCACCTCGGATCGAGGTCGACACAAAAGCAGATCCCGCCGCGGTACTGCGCGAGGTGCTCAACCGACAGCCGAAGGCGCCGGGGGCCCGAGGGGCCGAGCATCAGCCAGTTGGCGCCCTTCGGGAAGTACTGCTCGGGCAGCGTGTCGCTGAAGATTTCGTAGTCGGTCCGGAAGTCCTCGATGGCGACGCGTGACTTCGGTATGCCCGTCGTGCCGCCTGTCTCGAACACGTAGACGGGCTTGCCTGCGAAGCCCTTGGGCACCCAGCGCTGGACCGGGCCGCCCCTGAGCCATTCGTCTTCGAAAGGCGGGAAGCGCGAGAGATCGCCGAAGGTCTTGATCTCCTTGCGCGGATCCCAACCAAGTTTTTTCGCGTAGTCCAGCCAGAACGGGCAACCGGTCGCCGGGTCGAAGTGCCAGCCGACGATTTCGCGCACCTGCGCGTCGAGGTGATCCTTTGCAGACGGCCGCGGCCGCCGGGTCGGTCGAGGGGGTATGGGAAGCCTGCATGATGGCGCGAGTATACTGCGGGCCGTGCACCCTCTGGCAACGGCCGCCCTCGTCGCCCTGCTCTATGTCCTGCACCAGGACATCTGGTTCTGGCGCGATGCACGTCCGCTGGTCTTTGGCTTCCTGCCGATCGGCCTGGCGTATCACGCGGCCTTCACTCTGTCGATCTCGCTGCTCATGGCGCTGCTCGTCGCGCGTGCCTGGCCGGATCATCTCGACGAATGATTCCAGCCGCCGTCGTCTTTGCCTATCTCGCCGTCTCCCTGTACATCGGGATCTTCGCGTTCCGATCCTCGCGGGCGCGCGGGAACGCGGAAGACTACTTCCTGGCCGGACGATCGCTCGGTCCCGTGGTGTTCCTCATGTCGCTCTTCGGGGCGAACATGACGGCGTTCTCGATCCTCGGGGCCTCGGGCCACGCGTTCGCCAACGGCATCGTGACGTTCGGCCTCATGGCCTCGTCGTCCGCGCTCGTCATCCCGGTCTGTCTCTATACGATCGGCACGCGCCTGTGGGCGCTGGGGCGGCGCAACGGGTTCATGACGCCGGTGCAGATGTTCCGCGACCGCTGGGAGTGCGGCCACATCGGCACGGTGATTTTTGCGGTCCAGGCCGTGCTGCTCGTGCCCTACATCATCATCGCGGTGATGGGCGGGGGCACGACGCTCGTCGCGGTCAGCGGCGGCCGCGTGCCGTTCTGGCTCGGCGGCCTCATCGTCTCGCTCGTGGTGATGGGCTACGTGTCGTTCGGCGGCATGCGGGGAACGGCCTGGGTCAACACGATGCAGACGACGCTGTTCCTGCTGTTCGGGGCCATCGCGGTCAGCGTGATCGCGTCCGGCATGGGCGGGTTCGGGCCGGCCGTGCAGTCGCTCCTCGACGCGCCCTCGACCGCTCCGCTCCTGACGCGCGAGCGCGTGTCGCCCTGGTATTTCTTCAGCTACACCTTCATTCCGCTCTCGTCGATCGCCTTTCCGCACATCGGCATCTTCTGCCTGACGGCGAAGAAGCTCTCGCATTTCAAGAAGACCGTGATCCTGTATCCCATCTGCATGATTGCGATCTGGCTGCCGTCGGTGTTCCTGGGCGTGGTCTCGAACGCTGCCCACGATGTGCCGGCGATCGAGGCCAAGCTCGAGGCTCGGGCGACGCTCGCGGCATCGGCCACCGGGGGGCCCGCGTTGACGCCCGGCGAGCGCGACCAGCTGCGGGTCCGTTCGGCCGGAGACGATGTGATCCTGCGGCTGGTCGAGGGCTACGCGCCGCTGTGGCTTGCGTCGCTGCTCGGCGCGTGCGTGATGGCGGCGGTCATGGCGAGCGACTCGCAGATCCTGGCGCTGTCGACGATGTTCACCGAGGACGTGTTTGCGTTTTATGGGGGACGCAGCCGTTTTGGCGAAGCGGTGCAGGTCTACACGGGCCGCGTGTTCATCGTTCTCATCACGGCCGTGGCCTATCTCATCGCGCTCAATGTGCCCCAGTCGATCTTCGACGTGGCGACGCAGTATGCCTTCGCCGGCTATTCGTCGCTGGCCCCGCTGCTTGTGGCGGCGCTGTTCTGGAAGGGCAGCACCAGGTGGGGCGCGCTGGCCACCACCCTCTGGACGGCGTTGGCCGTAGGCGATGGTGGCCTGGGTGCAGCAGACGATTCCCCCGCCTCCACCCGGAGTGCTCGTGCCGGTCTGGTCGCCCTTTGGCGCCGAAGTCGTCGTCCGCGCCGTCCAGGGCACGCTGGTGTTCGGCATGCTTCCCGTCGTGCCCATGACACTGGTTTCGGGAATGCTCATGGTCGTAGTCTCGATGCTGACACCCGCCGCACGGCCGTCGCCCGCAACCCTGGGCCGATACTCGTTCGACAAGGGTATACTCCCGGCCGTCACCAAGAATTAGCAATCGATTGCAATCAGCACCATCAGCATTTCGAGTGTTCTTATATGACTCCTACCCAGTGGCTCGTCTGTGCGATCGCCGCGATCGGCTTCGCCTTCGACATCTACGAGATCCTGATGCTGCCGCTCATCGTGCGGCCGGCGCTCCTCGAGCTGACGGGCGCGGCGCCGGGCTCGCCCGAGTTTCAGATCTGGGTCGGCCGGCTGTTCTACATCCCGGCGTTTGCCGGCGGCATCTTCGGCTTGCTCGGCGGCTATCTCACCGACCTCTTCGGCCGGCGGCGCGTGCTGACGTTCAGCATCCTGATCTACGCGGTGGCGGCGTTCGCCTCCGGGCTTCTCGACGTCGGTCGAGATGCTGCTGTTCTGCGCTGCGTCGTCTTCATCGGCGTCTGCGTCGAGTTCGTCGCGGCGGTCGCCTGGCTGGCCGAGCTGTTCCCCGATCCGAAGCGGCGCGAGAAGGTGCTCGGCTACACGCAGGCGTTCTCGTCGCTCGGCGGCATGCTGGTGGCGACGGCGAACCGGCCTGGTCATCACGTACGGCGGCAGCCTGCCGGCGCTCGGCGGCTTCGGGCTCGACCATCGCCGATCCGCATGCGCCGTGGCGCTACACGCTGATGTCGGGCGTGATCCCGGCGATCCCGCTGATTCTGATTCGGCCGTTCCTGCCGGAGTCGCCGGCGTGGGCCAGAAGAAGGCGGCCGGCACGCTCAAGCGCCCGAGCATCGCCGCCATGTTCTCGCCCGAGCTTCGGCGCACGACGATCGTGACCACGATCATGTTCGCGGTGGCCTACGGCGCGGCCTTCGGCGCCATTCAGCAGATCCCGCAGATCGTGCCCGGCCTGCCGGAAGTGCGCGAAGCGGTGGCGGGCCTGCCGCCTCCGGAAGCCGGGCGGCGGCACGCAGGAGATTGCCGCGGGCGTCACGCAGTTTCAGGAGAGTCGGCGGCCTGGTCGGCCGCGTGCATCCTCGCGTTCCTGGCCGTCATCATCGTCAGCCGGCGGAAGCTGGTGCGCCTGTTCCAGATCCCCGGGCTGATCGTGATGCCCGTGACCTTCGCGCTCATCGCGACGTCGAGCCTGACGTGGCTCTATCCGGCGATCTTCCTCGCGGGCCTGCTGACGGTCGCGCAGTTCAGCTTCTGGGGGAACTATCTGCCGCGCGGCTACCCGCTGCACTTGCGCGGCACCGGCGAGAGCTTCGCCGCCAACATCGGCGGCCGGTTGATCGGCACTTCGTTCGCGTGGGTGACCGCGACACTCGCCGTCACGTCCGATCGCGCGTACGCACCGACCAAGGTCGCGCTCGTCGCCGCCGCCATCGCGACCGGCGTCTACTCGGTCGGCTTCATTGCCAGCTTCTGGCTGCCGGAGCCCCGAGCCGAGGACTAGCCTGCTCGGGGCGGTTCAAGGTTCAAAGTTCAGGGTTCAATGTGCGGGTTCTCAGTTCTGGGTTACCTGAACTTTGAACCTTGAACTCTGAACCTTGAACCGTGACGTTCAGGCATTCTTGACGCTTTTCGTCACCGTCTCCAACGGTAACACCGTCGAGTACTTCACCTGCTTCAGCGCGAAGCTGGACTTGATGCCGGCCACGCCCTCCAGCCTCGTGAGCACGTCCTTCAGAAAGCGCTCGTAAGCCGCGACGTCAGGCACGACCACGCGGACCAGGTAGTCCGCGTCGCCGGTCATGAGGTAACACTCGAGCACCTCGGGGCGCTTGAGGATCGCACGCTCGAAGAGATCGAGGCGGTTCTCCACCTGCAGATCGAGCGAGATCTGGACGAACACCGTGACGCCCATGCTGACGGCCGCCGGGTCGAGCAGCGTGACGTACTTCCGAATGACGCCGTCCTCTTCGAGGCCCCGCACCCCCGAAGGCAGGGCGCCGCGGACAGCCCGACCTTGTCGGCCAGGTCCACATTCGAAATCCGCGCGTTCTCCTGGAGCTGCTTGAGGATCTTCCGGTCGATCTCGTCGAAGTCAGAGAGCATGTGAGCTGCGCTCCAGAACTGGGCGGATGTCGCAATGATATTGCGCCATAGACTACCACAACAGCTCGAATAGCAACGTCATGGTGCACTCCGTGAGCTACGATCCAGCGTGGCCCCGGCAGCTCGCGATCCCCGTTCTCGAATCCGCCGATCCCCCGATCCCCGATCCCCGATCCCCGTTCACTGATCGGATCCGCTGTCTGCGGGCGCTCGAGCGAAGGTCCTCTGGCTGGCCGTCTGGATGATCCACCACGCGAACCACCTGCGGCCGAAGCGCGACGGCCTGAAGGTCGGCGGGCACCAGGCCTCGTCGGCGTCGGTGGCGACGCTGATGACGGCGCTGTACTTCGATGTGCTGCGGCCCGCCGATCGCGTCGCCGTCAAGCCGCACGCGAGCCCCATCTACCACGCGATCCAGTACCTGCTCGGCCGGCAGTCGCGTGAGCAAGCTGGAACGGTTCCGCGCCCTCGGCGGCGCGCAGGCCTATCCCTCCCGCACCAAAGACGCCGACGATGTGGATTTTTCGACCGGATCGGTGGGCCTGGGTGTGGCGATGACGAGCTTCGCGGCGCTCGTTCAGCGACTACCTCCGGATCGAAGAACCTCGTTGGCGGAGCCCGAGCGCGCTCGGGGCGGATGGTTGCCCTCGCCGGCGACGCGGAGTTCGACGAAGGCAATGTCTTCGAGGCGATGCTCGAAGCGTGGAAGCACGACGTCCGGAATGTCTGGTGGATCATCGACTACAACCGCCAGAGCCTCGATGCGGTGGTCACCGACCGCCTGTTCCTTCGGCTCGACGGCATCTTCCGCGGCATGGACTGGCAGCGTCGTGACGCTGAAGTACGGCCGCGCTGCTCGAGGCAGGCGTTCGACCCGCCGCGGCGGCGACGCGCTGCGGCAGTGGATCGACGACTGCCCGAACTCCTGGTACTCCGCGCTGGCGTACAAGGGAGGCGCGGCCTGGCGGCGAGCAGCTCCTGTCGCGACCTCGGCGACACGTCGGGCATCCGCGAGATGCTCGACGAGCACGACGACCGTTCGCTGCAGCAGCTGATGACGAACCTCGGCGGCCACGATCTGGAGTCGCTCCTCGACGCCTTCCACGGCGCTCGAAAGCGATCGGCCCACCTGCTTCATCGCCTACACGATCAAGGGATTCGGCCTGCCGTTTGCGGGCCACAAGGACAACCACGCCGGCCTGATGACGCCCGAGCAGATCGACGCGTTCAAGCGCGCGGATGGGCATCGCCGACGGCGAGGAGTGGGAGCCGTTTCGCCGGCCTCGACGTGCCGGCCGAGCGAGCTGCGCGCATTTGTCGAGTCGGTGCCGTTCGACGCAGCCGGCGGCGCGACGGCACGCGGCGCCGCAGCGTCGCCGTGCCCGAACGGCTTCGAGCCGCCGCGTCGAGCGAGACGCTGTCCACGCAGGCAGGCTTCGGCCGCCTGCTCGCCGATATCGCGCGCGCGCACCCTGATGCTCGCCGATCGCATCGTCACGACGTCGCCGGATGTGACCGTCTCGACCAACCTGGGTGGCTGGGTCAACCGGCGCGCGATCTTCGATCCGCACGACGCGTACCGACGCGTTCAAGGACGGAGGCGATCGCCTCGCCCCAGAGCTGGGCGATGTCGCCGCGCGGTCAGCACATCGAGCTCGGGATCGCCGAGAGCAACCTGTTCATCCTGCTCGCGGCGCTGGGCCTTTCCGGGCCGCTCTTCGGCACGCGGCTCCTCCCGATCGGCACCGTGTACGATCCGTTCATCGCGCGCGGGCTCGACGCGCTCAACTACGCGTGCTACCAGGACGCGCGCTTCATCCTCGTCGGCACGCCGTCGGGCGTGGCGCTCGCCCCCGAAGGCGGGGCGCACCAGTCGATATACACGCCGCTCATCGGCATGGGGCAGCCGGGCCTCACCGCGTTCGAGCCGGCGTATGTCGACGAGCTCTGCGAGATCCTGCGCTGGAGTTTCGAGCACCTGCAGGACGAAGGACGGCGGCGCCGTGTACTTGCGGCTGTCGACGCGGCCGGTCGATCAACCCGGACGGACGTTGACCGCCGCGATGCGAGCCGACATTCTCGCCGGCGGCTACTGGCTCGTGCCACCGGCCCCAGATGCCGAACTCGCCATCGTCGCCTGCGGTCCCGTTGTCGCCGAAGCGCGCGAGGCGCACGCACAGCTCGCGGAAGATCTGCCGGGCACCGGCCTCCTCGTGGTGACATCACCCGACCTGCTCGAGCGCGGGTGGCGAGCTGGAAAGCCGTCGCACATCGATCGGCTGCTGGGTGAACTGCCGGACGAAGCCGGACTCGTCACGGTCCTGGATGCCCACCCGGCCACCCTGTCGTGGCTCGCCGGCGTCCGCCGCCACCGCCTCGAGGCCCTCGGCGTGGACCGCTTCGGCCAGTCCGGCGACATACCGGACGTCTACCGCCTCCACCGCATCGATGCAGATGCGATTCTTGGGGCGGTTGCAAGGCTGATCTCTGAACCTTGAACTTTGAACCGTCCTTACCGCCTACTGCGTTGCGTACTTGTCCGCCATCGCCTGCGCGAGCGGCAGGCTGACGGGGCAGGAGGGGTCGTCGACGCGGCACTTCGCGACCGTCAGGCCGCAGCCGCAGGTGCAGGATTCCTTGTTGAGGGCGCGCAGCACATCAGGGCGGCGCTCGGAAGACACCTTCTCGAGGTTCACGCCAGGGACGCTCTTGATCTCCGCGATGCGCTCGTCGCTCAGGCTGTTGGAGTCGTCGACGTGCTCGACCTTCGCGTCGGTCTCGAGGCCCGACAGCACGCGCGCGAGCGCCTCGGTCTGTTCGGCGTGCAGGAGGCCGACGTGCTTCTGCACCATCTTCCCCTGCCGATCGAGCGCAAACGTCGTCGGTAGCGCGACGACACCTGGGAACAGCGCCTGGAGCTCGGGCGTGGACATCACGAGCGGGTAGTTGATTTGCTTGTCGGCGGCGAACTTCCTGACGAGCGCCTCGCCGTTTTCGTCCTCCGACACGCCCACGATCACCAGCTGCTCGGGGTACTTGGCCTGGAGCTTCACCAGGTCGGGAATCTCCACGACGCAGGGACCGCACCAGGTCGCCCAGAAGTTGATGAGGACGACTTTCCCTTTCAGGCTGTCGGAGGTGATGGTCTTTCCGTCGATGTCGGTCATCGAAAACGCCGGCACGTCCACGGGCGTTCTCAGCAGCTCGACGACCAGCGGACCGTGGCCGTGCCCATCGTCGCCAGCCTCAACGTCAGCCGAGCCGGTGGCGGGATCCTGGCCCCGCAGAAACATGACGGCGAGCACCCCGGCCAGCGCGATGGTCAGCACGCCGATTCCGGCCAGAACCGCCTTTCGTTCGTTCCCCACGCCTCCAATCGTAACAGGTTAGAATGCCGCCCATCATGCGCACACTGTTCAGCAGGCGGATGACCGGGGCCGGGGTCCTGGCCGCTGCCCTGGTCGTGGGGCTCACCCCGGCGACGCTCGTTGGCCAGGCCCGAACTTACCAGACACGCCTTTCGCCGGTTCCCATTGACACTGCGATGATGGCCACGATCGCTGGGTCCGGCCAGGTCACGGCGACCCTGACTGGCACAAAGCTGAGCATCTCTGGCACGTTCGAAGGCCTGAAGTCGCCCGCAACCGTCGCCCGCTTGCATCGCGCCCAGAAGGGCGTGCGCGGCCCGGCGGTTTTCGACCTCGTTGTCGCGAACACGCCCGCAGCATCGTCGATGGCGGGAACCCTGAGCGCGACGCTCGACCTCACACCCACGCAGGTGGACGACCTCGGGCGCGAGCGCTTCTACGTGCAGGTTCACAGCGAGAAAGCGCCGGAGGGCAACCTCTGGGGCTGGCTCCAGCTTCAGGAGAGCAAACGATGAACCCGGTGAAATCCGCGCGGCGCATTGCCGCGGCAGCCCTGTCGGGCGCCGCCGCCATGGTCTACGTTGCTGCGGGCCAGCAACCGGCAGCAGGGGTCTTCACGGCGGAACAGGCCGCCGCGGGGCGCACCACCTACACAGAGCGCTGCGCGAGCTGCCATGTCGCGGATCTCCGCGGTCGCAACGAAGCCCCGGAGCTGGCCGGTCCGAACTTCCTGAACACCTGGCGCACGCGAACCACGCGCGATCTCACCGACCTCATTCAGACCACGATGCCGCCCGGTGGCGCGAATCTCACAGCCGATCAAGCCACGGGGCTGGCCGCGTACATCCTCGAGTCCAACGGCGCCGTGCCGGGTCCGCAGGCGTTGACGACGACGGGTGCGGCGTCGATCGGCGCGATCGCGAGTGGACGTCCTGTGGCTGCTCCTGGAGCGCCCGCAGCTGGAGGCCAGGTCGCTGGCGGCCGCGGACAAGCGCCCGGAGGCCGCGGGCAGGGGCCAGGCGGTGGCCGCGGGCAGGCGCCCGCCCCCGCCCGGGGGCTGACGATCGCCGGTGAAGTGAAGAACTACGTGCCCGTCACCGACGAGATGCTGAAGAACCCGCCGCCGGGCGACTGGCTGATGGCCAGGCGCAACTACCAGGCGTGGAGCTACAGCCCGCTGACCGAGGTGACGCGCGCGAACGTCAAGGATCTGCGCCTCGCCTGGGTCTGGAACATCACCGAGACCGGCGCGAACCAGAACATGCCCATCGCGCACAACGGCGTGATCTACGTCGTGAACCCGGGCAACATCGTGCAGGCCCTGGACGGAGCCACCGGCACCATCATCTGGGAGAACCAGGTGGGGCCGACCGAAGCGGTCGGGTTCGGCTCGATGCGGAACTTCGCCATCTACGACGACAAGATCATCATCGCGACGTCCGACGCCCGTCTCGTCGCGCTCAGCGCCCGAAACGGCGAGAAGATCTGGGACGTCACGATTGCGGATCGCGCGAAGGGCTACTCCAACACCAGCGGCCCCATCGTCGCGCGCGGCAGGGTGATTCAGGGGCTGCAGGGGTGCAGCCGCTTCCAGGAGGAGCGCTGCTTCATCAGCGCGTACGACGCGCGGACCGGTAAGCAGCTCTGGAAGTTCCACACCGTGGCGCGCACCGGCGAGCCCGGCGGCGACACGTGGGGGATGCTCTCGGACGTGCTGCGCGCGGGCGGGGAGACGTGGATCGCGGGCAGCTACGATCCCGATCTCGATCTCACCTATTGGGGCATCGCCCAGGCAAAACCGTGGATGCCGCAGAGCCGTGGCACGACCGCGTTCGACAAGGTGCTCTATACCGGATCGACCGTGGCCCTCCGCGTGGAGGACGGTTCGCTCGCCTGGCACTACCAGCACGCGCCGGGCGAGTCGCTCGATCTCGACGAGGTCTACGAGCGGGTGCTCGTGGACGTCGGCGCTCAGAAGACCGTGTTCTCCGCGGGCAAGGCGGGCATCCTGTGGAAGCTCGATCGAACGAACGGCCGCTTCCTCGGACACAAGGAGATGGTCTACCAGAATGTGTTCGAGCGCATCGACCCGCAGACCGGTGTGCCCACGTACCGCGCGGACATCATCGAGCACCAAATCGATCAGTGGGTGCAGTCGTGCCCGAGCACCGAGGGCGGCCACAACTGGCAGGCGATGAGCTACAACCCCGGCGTCAACGCCGTGGTCGTTCCGCTGAGCCAGTCGTGCATGGAAATGGCCGCGCGCAAGATCGAGCTGATTCCCGGTTCCGGCGGTACGAGCGCGGGCCGGCGCTTCTTCGAGATGCCCGGGAGCAACGGCAACGTGGGCAAGCTGGCGGCCTACGACGTCGTGTCGATGAAGGAGCTGTGGAGCCGCGAGCAGCGGGCCGCGTTCCTCACCGCAGTGCTCACCACGGGCGGCGGGATCGGCTTTGTCGGCGATCTCGACCGCACCTTCCGCGCGTTCGACGTGCGGACCGGCGAGACGCTGTGGGAATCCCGGCTGGGCACGTCGGTGCAGGGTTTCCCGATTTCATTTACCTCGGGCGGCAAGCAGTACGTCGCGGTGACGACGGGGCTCGGCGGCGGCAGCCCACGGCAGGTGCCGGCGACGATTTCGCCCGAGATCAAGTATCCGCAGACGGGCAACGCCCTCTACGTGTTCGAGCTGCCGGATCGCCGCTAGCTCCGGGAATGTAGGGGCACACGGCGGCTCCTACGTTCCTGTCGCCGGCGGCCGCGGGGTCGGTCCAGGGGGAATGTCGGCGTAACTCGTTGTGCGGTGAGGGCTGGAAAGGCCCCCGACGCAAAACCGCAGGCGACAAGTTCGTGGCTCGCCCCTTGCTCCTGCTGGAGGTGCACCCGATGCCTCCAGCTTCGTTCCCGACCCGAAGCGCGGGGACCGACCGACCGCGGTCCCCGCGTGGTGCCTGCTTCGCCGAGATTGGCCGTGCCCCTGTCGCAGATGTCGCCGAAGTCGCCGCTCTCGTCGCCGTCGCCGTTCGGCGCGCTGTTTTCGAGCTATCAGCTCGACGCCGCCTACGACGAGATGTTCGACCGTTCGGGCCAGGCGCGCCCGCATTGCCGGGCTCTGTACGAAGACCTGCTCGCCGCGTCGCTCGGTGACCTCCGGCAGCGACAGACCGAGGCCGACAAGGCGTTCCTCACCCAGGGCATCACGTTCACGGTCTACGGCGACAACCAGGGCACCGAGCGCATCTTCCCCTACGACATCCTCCCGCGCATCGTCACGGCGGGGGAGTGGCGGACGCTCGAGCGCGGGCTGACGCAGCGGCTGACGGCCATCAACCTGTTCCTCAAGGACGTCTACCACGAGGGACGCATCCTGGCCGAGGGCGTGGTGCCGAGGGAGCTGGTCCAGAGCTGCAAGCACTACCGTCGCGAAATGCGGGGTGTGCACGTCCACCGCGACATTTATGTCTCGGTGGCCGGCACCGACCTGATCCGCATGGAGGACGGCCGCTTCGTCGTCCTCGAAGACAACCTGCGCGTGCCGAGCGGCGTGTCCTACATGCTGGCGAACCGCGAGGTGATGAAGCGGACGTTCCCGGGTCTCTTCGATCGCTACAACGTGAGCCCGATTGCCCACTACGGACGCGCGCTGCTCTCAACAGTCCGGGCCCTGGCGCCGCCCAGCCGGGCCGAGGCCACCATCGTCGTCCTGACGCCAGGCGTCGCCAACTCCGCCTACTTCGAGCACGCGTTCCTCGCGCGCGAGATGGGTGTCGCGCTGGTCGAGGGCCGCGATCTGCTCGTGCACGACAACATCGTGTACATGCGCACGACGGCCGGCCTGCGCCGCGTCGATGTCATCTACCGGAGGGTGGACGACGACTTCCTGGACCCGCTCGCCTTCCGCCCGGACTCGTATCTCGGCGTGGCCGGCCTGCTCAACGCCTACCGGGCGGGCAACGTGTCGCTCGCGAATGCCATCGGCACCGGTCTCGCGGACGACAAGGCGATGTACGCGTACATCCCCGCGATCATCCGCTTCTACCTTTCCGAGGAGCCCATCCTCCAGAACGTGGAGACGTACCTCTGCAGCGACCCTTCGCAGAGGACGTTCGTGCTCGAGCACCTCGACTCACTGGTCGTAAAGGCCGTGGGCGAGTCGGGCGGCTACGGCATGCTGATCGGGCCGCACAGCACGGCGCGTGAACGCGACGAGTTCCGCGACAAGATTCTGGCCGACCCGCGGAACTTCATCGCGCAGCCCACGATCTCGCTGTCGCGTGCCGCCTGCTTCGTGGACGACCGGGTCGAACCCAGGCACATCGATCTCAGGCCGTACGTGCTCTACGGCGAGCAGGTCACGATCGTGCCGGGCGGGTTGACCCGCGTCGCGCTTCGAAAGGGGTCGCTGGTGGTGAACTCGTCGCAGGGTGGTGGCAGCAAGGACACCTGGGTCCTGCAGGACGACTGACGCCATGCTGCTGTCGCGCACTGCCGACGCCCTCTACTGGATCAGCCGCTACCTCGAACGCGCGGAGCACGCCGCGCGCCTGATCGACGTCCGCCTCGATCTCGGGCTGGATCGCACACCGGACGGCTGGCAGTTCGATCGCTTGTACGCGAGCCTGCGCCTCAAGCCGCCGGACGAGCGCGTACCGGGACCGTCCGAGCTGGTGGATCTCCTGATCTTCGATTTGGGCAACCGCGACTCGGTGGCATCGTGTGTCACGGCCGCGCGTGAGAATGCCCGCCAGGTGCGCGAGGAGATCAGTCAGGACATGTGGGAGCAGATCAACGGCCTGTATCTCCGGCTCCGCGATGCGCACGCCGAAGGCACCTGGACGGGCCGGCCGCACTATCTCTGCCGGATGGTCATCGAAGGCGTGCATCTTTTCCAGGGGGTGACCGACGCCAGCATGGGGCATGGCGAGGGCTGGCAGTACCTCCAGGTGGGACGGCTGCTCGAGCGCGCAGACGTTACGGCGGCGCTGCTCGACCTGCACTTCAGGGATTCGTCGAGGGCCGGCGGGTCGGCCGATCACACTGAATGGGTGGGGTTGCTGCGGTCGTGCTCGGCACTCGAGTCCTATTGCCGCTGTTACACCGCGGAACTGCGCCGCGAACGGATCGCCGAGTTCCTCCTGCTCAACCCGGAGTTCCCGCGCTCGGTGCGCTTCGCCGCCGCCGGCGTGGAGTCCGCCCTCAGGGGCGTCTCGCAGATGACGGCGCGCGGCACCGGCGGCCGCCCGGAGCGGCTGGCCGGACGCCTGCACGCCTCGCTCGACTACGGCCAGGTCGACGAGATCCTGAACGACGATCCGCACGCGTACCTCGAAGGCATCGGGCGTCACTGCGCGCAGATCCACACGGCGCTCCACCAGTCCTACATCGGCTACCCGATCGAGGAGGCGCTGCCCGCGTAGGCCATGTATTTCACGATCCGCCACACGACCCGTTTCACCTACGAGTCGCCCGTCAGCGAGAGCGTCATGGAAGCGCGCATGCAGCCGAGGAGCGAGGCCGCCCAGCGCTGCATCCATTTCGGCCTCAGCACGACGCCGGCCTCGCGCGTGATGATGTACCAGGATCACGACGGCAACATCGTCCACCACTTCAACATCCCGGGCCGTCATGCGCGGCTGACGGTCAGCGCCCAGGCTCTCGTCGAGAGCCAGAGCGCCAACACGATTCCCGAACGGCTGGGCCCTGACAGCTGGCAGGCGCTCGACGCGCTCGTGGCGGCAGGCGAGTACGGGGATGCGATGGGGCCCAGCACGTTCGTGCGCCAGACACCGCTGCTCGAGAAGTTCTCGCGCGAGATCGCGATCGAGCGCGGCGCGGACGATCCATTGACGACGCTGAAGCGAATCACGCACGAGGTGTACGACCGCTTCGAATACAAGCCGCGAAGCACCCGCGTGGACTCGCCGATCGACGATGCGCTCGAAGCCCGCTGCGGCGTGTGCCAGGACTTCACGCACATCATGACGGGGCTGGTACGGGGACTGGGCATTCCGTGCCGCTATGTGAGCGGGTACTTCTTCCAGCAGGAGGATTCGGCGGACCGATCGTCCGACGGCGCCACGCATGCCTGGGTCGAGGCACTGTTGCCCGACCTCGGCTGGGTCGGCTTCGATCCCACCAACAACCTGCTTGCCGGCGACCGTCACATCCGCGTGGCGATCGGCCGGGACTATGCCGACGTCCCCCCGACGCGCGGCGTCTACAAGGGCGTGACCGCCGTCAAGACCGAGCTGGCGGTTGCCGTCCGCGTGGGCCCCGTGCAGATGGCCATTGCCGGCGAAGCCCTGCCTTTCGTGCCCTGGATGTCGCGCGAAGCCGTCGCGCCCATGGCAGAATCAGTGACCAGGCAGCAGCAACAACAGCAACAGCAATAGGAACCTGCACACAGCCAGTTCAACGTTCAGGGTTCAAGGTTCAAGGTGCACTTAGAACCCGCACTTTGAACCTTGAACCTTGAACTTTGAACCTCGGCCAGACAAAGGAGCTCCCATGCGTCTCTGTCATTTTGTCGTGGCGACCGTCCTTTCGCTGCCTCTTGCGGCCTCCGCACAAGGCGTGACGTTCTATGGCGCCCCGACCGCCGCCATTTCGAGTGGAGTCGTGATTCCGCCCAACCGCGCCTGGGTGTGGACGAGCGGCACGGTACCGGCCGTGGCGGATGCGAATGCAAAGCCCGGCACCCGCGAGCGCTTCGGCGACACGCGCGCGCAGGCGACCAGCATTCTGAAGAACATCGAGGGCCAGCTCCAAAAGCAGGGGCTCACGATGAAGGATGTCGTTTATCTGCGTGCCTATCTCGTCCCGGACACGACCAAGGGCAACCGCATCGACATGGATGGCTGGTCCGCCGCCTACGGCGAAGTGTTCGGCACCGCGGCGAACCCCACCAAGCCCGCCCGATCCACCGTCGGCGTCTCGGCGCTCGTCAACTCCGACTGGCTGATCGAGATCGAAGCGTTTGCGGTCGTGCCGCCCAAATAGGTTCAAAGTTCAAGGTTCAACGTTCAAAGTTCTAGTTCTAGGTTCAAGGTTCAGCGTTCTGGGTTCTGGGTTCTGGGTTCTGTTCGAGGTTCTGCTTCCATGAACGCAGCACCCAGCACCTTGAACCTAGCACCTAGAACCAGGACCCTGAACCAGAACCCTGAACCTTGAACTTTGAACCTTGAACCGATGAGAGACAGGTTACTTATATGTCTCAGCCGTGGCAGGAATCGGATTGACGACCGGGGCGGTCGAGATCCATGTAGATGGTGCCGGGCGTGTCGGTGGCGAAGTACCTTCCGGCCCGGTGGATCCGAACGCGGTCGGGACGGCGCTGGCGAAGAACGAGCTCGTGCGCGGTTGCGCCGCCGCGTTGCACGTCGCGGTGAGGACGTCGAAGGTACCGGGATCGGCGTTTCTGGCGACCGCGAAGCGGTAGCCGCTCTTCACCACGTTATTGGCGCTCAAGTCCGCGCTGAGAAACGCGTGGTTCGATCCGGCGGGCGCCCGCACGAGGTCGGCGAGGTCGGTCGCAAAGCCGCCGCTCGCGCACGTCGCCGCATAGTTGGCCTGGCTGCTCGAGATCGCGCGCAGGCCGGCCACGCCTGCCGCTTCCTGGCTGTGCATGCGTGCCTGCGCGAGAGCGGGAATGGCGATCGCCGCCAGCACGCCGATGACAGCCACCACAATCAGCAGCTCGATGAGCGTGAACCCCGCCTGACGCCTGTTGGTACTCACGCTAGCCGCAATCGCAAGAGCTGGACCGCGCCTTCACGTTCGCAAATGCCTGCAAATGCACGGAAAGCGCACCGCGAGTGACGAGGAATGGCACACGTAGGCTGACAGGAAGTGTCACTACACGGGCTTCAGGCTCCGGGCTTCGGGCTCCCGGGGCTTCGGGCTTCAGGTCTTCGGGCCTCAGGAGGGTGAATGAAAGGTCTCAAGCCCCCGGAGCCGGAAGCCTGAAGCCCGGAGCCCGAAAGGCCTGAAGCCCCCGGAGCCGGAAGCCCGGAGCCCGGAGCCTGTTATTGCAACGGCGCCGGCAGCTCGGATCGGCCCATCAGGTAGACGTCCACGCCGCGAGCGCACGATCGGCCTTCGGCGATGGCCCACACGATGAGCGATTGGCCGCGCTGCATGTCGCCGGCAGTGAAGACGCCGGGCACGCTCGTCATCCAGCGCTCGTCGCGCCAGACGTTCCCGCGGTCGGTCATCCTGACGCCGAGCTTGTCGAGCATGCCGTCGCGTTCCGGACCGACAAACCCCATGGCCAGGAGCACGAGCTCCGCCTTGATCTCCTGCTCGCTCCCTGCGACGGGCTTGAACTCCATCCGGCCGTTGGTCGTGACCGGCTTCGACCCGATGCGCGTGGAGCGAGCTGACGCGCCCCTCGGCGTCGCCCGCGAATTTCTCGGTCAGGATCGAGTACAGGCGCTCGCCGCCCTCTTCGTGCGCCGACGACACGCGGAAGATGTTCGGCCAGAGCGGCCATGGATTGGTCTCGGCGCGCGCATCCGGCGGCCTCGGGCAGCAGCTCGAACTGCTGCACCGATGCCGCGCCCTGGCGATGGGCCGTGCCGAGGCAGTCGGCGCCGGTATCGCCGCCGCCGATGATCACGACGTTCTTGTCCTTCGCGCAGAGATCCGCCCGGAGTCGGCGACCGCGTCGCCCTCGTTGGTGCGGTTCTGCTGCGTCAGGTACTCCATGGCGAAGTGGATGCCCTTCAGCTCGCGGCCGGGCACCGGCAGGTCGCGCGGCCGCGTCGACCCGCCGGCCAGCACCACCGCGTCGAACTGCACCTTCAGCTCTTCGACCGGGATGTCGACGCCGACGTTCACGCCGGTCCTGAACTCGATGCCTTCCTCCGTCAACAGCTGCAGCCGCCGGTCGAGGAACCGCTTCTCGAGCTTGAACTCCGGGATGCCGTATCGCAGCAGGCCGCCGATCCGATCGGCGCGCTCGAAGACCGTGACCGCATGTCCGGCCCGGTTCAACTGGTCGGCTGCCGCCAGGCCGGCCGGTCCCGATCCCGACGACCGCGACGCGGCGGCCCGTGCGGGCCTCGGGCGGTCGTGCCGTGACCCATCCTTCGTCGAACGCGCGGTCGATGATCGAGACCTCGACGGCCTTGATCGTGACCGGGTCGTTGTTGATGCCGAGCACGCACGCGCCTTCGCACGGGGCGGGGCAGAGACGGCCGGTGAACTCCGGAAAGTTGTTCGTCGCGTGCAGCCGATCGATGGCCGCGCGCCAACGGTCGCGATACACGAGATCGTTCCAGTCCGGGATCAGGTTCCCGAGCGGGCAGCCCGTGTGGCAGAACGGGATGCCGCAGTCCATGCATCGCGCCGCCTGATCCTTCAGCCCCTGTTCGGGATACGGCAGGTAGACCTCGCGCCAGTCGTGCAGCCGCTCCTCGACGGGCCGCGTCGGCGGCTTCTTGCGCGCGATTTCCAGGAAGCCGGTGACCTTACCCATTGACGGCGACTCCGCTCAACTCGAGGAACGACGCCTCGCGGCCGGCCGCGGCCGCGCGCGCCTGCGCGAGCAGCACGCGCTTGTAGTCGCGCGGCATGATCTTGACGAATCGGCGCACCGCGGCGTCCCAGTCGGAGAGCACGCGCTGGCCCGGCTGCGCTGCCCGTCAGCTGGACGTGCCGCTCCACGAGCGCTCTGCACCTCTGCCAGATCGTCAGGCGAGTCGAGGCCTTCGAGATCGACCATGTCCTTGTTGCAGCGGCGGGTGAAGGTGCCGGCGGCATCCAGCACGTACGCGACGCCGCCGCTCATGCCGGCCGCGAAGTTGCGGCCGGTCCGGCCGAGCACGACCACGCGGCCGCCCGTCATGTACTCGCAGCCGTGGTCGCCCACGCCTTCGACGACCGCCAGGGCGCCGCTGTTCCGCACGCCGAAGCGCTCGCCGGCCACGCCGCGGAAGTACGCCTCGCCGCTCGTGGCGCCGTAGAGCGCCACGTTGCCGATCAGGATGTTCTCTTCGGCCACGAACGCCGCGTTGACCGGCGGGAAGACGACGATCCTGCCGCCCGAGAGTCCCTTGCCCACGTAGTCGTTGGCATCGCCTTCGAGCGTGAGCGCGATCCCGCGCGGCACGAACGCGCCGAAGCTCTGGCCGGCCGACCCGGAGAACCTGATCCCGATCGTGTCGTCGGGCAGCCCCTCGCCGCCGTACCGCTTCGTCACCTCGTAGCCGAGCATCGTGCCGACCGTGCGGTTGACGTTGCGGATCGGGAACGAGAGCGAGACCCGGGCCCCGCGTTCGAGCGCCGGCTGCGACGCGGCGATGAGCTCGTTGTCGAGGGCCGCGCCGAGCCCGTGATCCTGCGCCCTGCATGCGCCGCCTCGGCGCGCCCGGCTGCACCCGGGGCTCGTGGAGGATCTCCGAGTAGTCGAGGCCCCGCGCCTTCCAGTGGTCGACGGCCTTGCGGAAGTTCAGCCGATCCACGCGGCCGATCATCTCGTCCATCGTGCGGAAGCCGAGGGCGGCCATGTACTCGCGCACTTCTTCGGCGATGAAGCGGAAGAAGTTCACGACGAACTCGGCCTGGCCGGTGAACTGCTTGCGCAGCTCCGGATCCTGCGTGGCGACGCCTACCGGGCAGGTGTTGAGATGGCAGACGCGCATCATGATGCAGCCCGAGACGACGAGCGGCGCCGTCGCGAAGCCGAACTCTTCGGCGCCCATCAGCGCTGCGATGATGACGTCCCGGCCCGTCTTGAGCTGGCCGTCGACCTGCACCGTGATGCGGTCGCGGAGGCCGTTCATCATGAGCACCTGCTGTGTTTCGGCGAGCCCGAGCTCCCAGGGCACGCCGCCGTGCTTGATCGAAGTGAGCGGAGAGGCGCCCGTGCCGCCGTCATGGCCAGAGATGAGCACGACGTCGGCGTGAGCCTTGGCCACGCCGGCCGCCACCGTGCCCACGCCGGCCAAGCGCCACGAGCTTCACGTGAATGCGCGCTTCGCGGTTGGCGTTCTTCAGGTCGTAAATGAGCTGCGCCAGGTCCTCGATCGAATAGATGTCGTGGTGCGGCGGCGGCGAGATGAGGCCGACGCCGGGCGTGGCGTACCGCACTTTCGCGATCCACGGATAGACCTTGTGGCCGGGCAGCTGGCCGCCCTCGCCGGGCTTGGCGCCCTGGGCCATCTTGATCTGCAGATCGTCGGCATTGACGAGGTACTCGCTCGTCACCCCGAACCGCGCCGAGGCAACCTGCTTGACGGCGGAACGGCGCGAGTCGCCGTTCGAGTCCGCCGTGTACCGTGAGGGATCCTCGCCGCCCTCGCCCGTGTTCGACTTGCCGCCGATGCGGTTCATCGCGATGGCGAGCGTTTCGTGCGCTTCCTTGCTGATCGAGCCGTACGACATCGCGCCTGTGGCAAATCGCTTGACGATCGAGTCGACCGATTCGACCTCGGCTATCGGCACCGGCGTCGGCGCGTTCTTGAGCTCGAGGAGGCCGCGCAGCGTCGCGAGCTTCTGGCTCTGGTCGTCCACGAGCCTCGTGTACTCCTTGAAGATCGGAGTACTGGCCGCTCCGCGTCGAGTGCTGCAGCTTGAACACCGTGTCGGGGTTGAAGAGGTGGTACTCGCCGTCCCGGCGCCACTGGTACTCGCCGCCCCACTCGAGGTCGTGCTCGCCCATCGGCCGCGAGGGGAACGCGCGCTGGTGGCGGCGCCGCACCTCTTCCGAGACGACCTCGATACCAACGCCGCCGATGCGGGACGCGGTGCGCGTGAAGTACTTCTGGACGAACGCCCGGTCGAGGCCCACGGCCTCGAACACCTGCGCGCCGCAGTAGCTCTGGAGCGTCGAGATGCCCATCTTGGACATCACCTTGAGGATGCCCTTGTTGAGCGCCTTGATGTAGTGCTTCACCGCCTGCTCGTGCGTGATGCCGACGAGCATCCGCTGGCGGATCATGTCGTTCAACGTCTCGAACGCCAGGTACGGATTGACGGCGCCGGCGCCGTAGCCGAGGAGCAGCGCGCAGTGATGCACTTCGCGCGCGTCACCTGATTCGACGACGAGCGCGCAGCGCGTGCGGGTGCCCAGGCGCACCAGGTGATGGTGCACGCCCGAGGTTGCCAGCAGGCTTGGAATCGGCGCGCGAACGCGGTCCGCGTCGCGGTCCGACAGGATGAGGATCGTGTAGCCCGCCTCGACCGCGTCGCTCGCGCGGCGCTTCAGGTCCTCGAGCGCCCGCTCGAGCCCGGGACCGTCCTGCAGGGGGTCGAACAGCATCTGCAGGCGGATGGCGCGGAAGCCCGGATCGTAGACGTGGCGCAGCTTCGCGAGCTGGTTGTTGTCGATGATCGGATACTTGATCTTGATCTGGCGGCACGACTCCGGCCGCGGATCGAGGAGGTTGCCCTCCGGCCCGATCGTGGATTCCATCGAGGTCACCAGCTCCTCGCGGATCGCATCGAGCGGCGGGTTGGTGACCTGCGCGAACACCTGCTTGAAGTAGTCGTAGAGCAGGCGGGAACGGTCCGACAGCACGGCCAGCGACGTGTCGGTGCCCATCGAGCCGAGCGCTTCCTCGCCGTTGGTCGCCATCGGGCCGAGGAGCAGCCGCAGATCCTCGTGCGTGTAGCCGAAGAGCTCCTGCCGCTGCACGACGGTCTCGTGGCTCGGGGGCGGGAGATACGGCGCCGGGTCCAGGTCCTCGATGTCGATCAGGTTCGAGAGCCACTCCTTGTAAGGATGCGCCGCGGCCAGCTCCCGCTTGACCTCATCGTCTGAGACGATCCGGCCCTTCGAGGTGTCCACCAGGAAGATCCGCCCCGGGTGCAGGCGCTCCTTGAGCACGATGTCTTCGGCGGGAATGTCGAGCACGCCGACCTCGGACGCCATGATGACCAGGTCGTCCTTCGTCACGTAGTAGCGCGATGGCCGCAGCCCGTTGCGATCGAGCACGGCGCCGATGAGCGTGCCGTCCGAGAACGCGATGGCCGCCGGGCCGTCCCACGGCTCCATCAGCGACGAGTGGTACTCGTAAAACGCCTTCAGCTCGGGCGACATGCTCTCGTGGCCCGCCCAGGGCTCCGGGATCATCATCAGGATCGCGTGCGGCAGCGAGCGGCCCGTCTGGACGAGGAACTCGAGCACGTTGTCGAAGGTGGCCGTGTCGCTGCCGCCCTCGCGGATGATCGGGAGGATCTGCTTCATGTCCTCGTGATCGCCGAGGACGTCGGACTGGAGCAGCCCTTCGCGTGCGCGCATCCAGTTGATGTTGCCGGTGAGGGTGTTGATCTCGCCGTTGTGCGCGATCATGCGGTACGGGTGGGCGAGCGGCCACGCCGGAAACGTGTTGGTGCTGAAGCGCTGGTGCACCAGCGCCAGCGCCGACTCCACGAGCGGGTTCCGGAGATCGGGAAACATGATCTCGATTTGCCCGGCCGTGAGCATGCCCTTGTAGATCAGCGTGTTGCAGGACAGGCTGACGACGTAGAAGAACTTCTTCGCCTCGGCCGGCATGCGGTCGCCGAGCTCGTCCATCGCGTGCTCGACGCGCTTCCGGATGACGTAGAGCTTTCGTTCGAATCGCCGCCGCGCGGTCTCGCTGCTCCCAGCGCCTGGCGACGCATCCGCGTTCGAAGCCGGCCCCCGGGCGATGAAGATCTGGCGGAACACAGGCTCCACGGCCACCGCGCTCGGGCCGATCGGGCTGTCGTCGGTCGGCACATCGCGCCAGCCGACGAGCACCTGCCCTTCTTCCTTCACGATTCGGGCGAAGATCTGCTCGATGATCGCGCGGTTCTCCGGCTCGCGCGGCAGGAAGATCAGGCCCGCGCCGTATTCCCCGGCCGGCGGCAACGGCGCCGGCGCCACGGTGCGCAGAAACGCGTCCGGCATCTGGATGAGGATCCCGGCGCCGTCGCCGGTATTGACCTCGCAGCCGCACGCGCCGCGGTGCGCCAGGTTCTTCAGGACCTGAAGGGCCTGCCCGACAATCGCGTGCGACTTCCGGCCCTTGATGTCCACGACGAAGCCGACGCCGCAGGCGTCGTGCTCGTGGGACGGGTCGTACAGGCCTTCCGCCTCGGGCGGGCCGTGCCGGAGCGGCGCTTCGCCAGGGGCGGGGCAGGGCGGCGTGTTATGGTCGGCATCCATAGGGCACATAGGGAAGTAGTTTTATCGCCCAGTACAAAGCAGAAGTAAAATACAAACATCGTATCAAATACATGATTAATACAGATGGATGCAGGCTCCGGCCTACGTCTTGGGCTCAGGGCTCAGGGCTCAGGCCGCAGGTCATACAACAGAATTGTGTCTTCTTCGTGTTTTCGTACTTTCGTGTCCTTCGCGCCCTATGAGTCACGAGGCGCTCATGGCCGAGGCGCTCGTCGAGGCACGAAAAGCGCGCGACGCGGGCGAGGTGCCGATCGGCGCCGTGGTTGTCGCCGGCGGCGCGATTGTCGGGCGCGGGTTCAACCAGCCGATTGGCGCGGGTGATCCCACGGCGCACGCCGAGATGGTCGCCATCCGCGACGCAGCACGACAGCTCGGCAATTACCGGCTGACGGGCGCCACGCTTTACGTGACCATCGAGCCTTGCCTGATGTGCGTCGGCGCGCTGGTGCACGCGCGGATTCAGACGCTCGTATACGGCGCGGCGGAACCGCGCACGGGAGCCGTCCTGTCCACCGTGCGTGGCGGAGAGCTGCCCGGCCACAACCACCGGTTCGAGGTCGTGTCAGGGATCGCGGAAGCCGAGTGCCGCGAGCTGATGCAGGTGTTTTTCAGGGACCGGCGCTGACTAGCGAGCCGACAAGAGCGCCATCGCGATCGTCACGAGAATCATTCCAAGGGCGAACGCACCAACGAGCGTCACCCCGATGACCGCCGGACGAGAGGGATCGAGCCTCGCGCCGATGAACCAGGCCACGACGCTGTCGCCGACGTTCTCGGGCGAGGCGGTGTGCCGGCTCGGATCCGCACTGTCGTGTCCCGCGTGCTCCGAGGGGAACTGCTCGATGGAGGTGTTCAAGCCACCTCGACCGTTGCAAGACACCCTCCACGGCGCAAACGACCGGATATCCGCCGCTTTCGCGATCTTCCCGCCCTGTGCTAGTCAGCGGCCGCGAAGAATATTGTCTTACAATCGCGGCCATGTCCTCCGACCTCAGCTATCCCATCGGCCGGTTCAGCGTGCGCATGGTGACTACAGCTGAGACACGCCGGGAGGGCATCGAGGACATCGCGGCGCTGCCGGCTCGCATGCGCGACGCGCTCGCGGGCTTGAACGAGGCCCAGCTCGACACGCCGTATCGCCCCGAAGGGTGGACCGTTCGGCGGCTGGTCCACCACGTGGCCGATAGCCATATGAACGGCTACATCCGCCTCAAGCTCGCGCTGACGGAAGACAACCCCACAATCAAACCGTACGAGCAGGCTGAGTGGGCGGAGCTCTCAGACAGCCGCCTGCCCGTGGCGTTGTCGCTTGGCATTCTGGACGGCGTGCACGCGCGCTGGACGGCGTTGTGGCGCGCGATGAAGGAGGAGGATTTCCAGCGCACGTTCAACCACCCGGAGCTCGGGCCGCTGACGACGCATATCCACGCACACCTTTACGGGTGGCACTCGCGCCACCACGTGGCGCACATCACGGCTCTTCGTCAGCGCGAAGGCTGGTAGCTCGCGCTACGGCGTGGCGAGCGTGGCAGTCCAGGTCTCCATGCCACGCGACCCGGTGATGCGGTTGCCGTCGACTTTCCCGGTGTATTCGGTCCCCCCGGCGGTGAACGTGATCTGCTCGCCGACCAGTTTCCCCTCGAGCGCCGTCGCCGCGCCGTTGGCTCGCACGGTGCCCGTGACCTTCTGATAGGCCTGGACGATCTCGACCTCGCCTCCCGAGAACTTCCAGGTGCCGGCGGCCTTCGCCGGCACGATGTTCAGCAGCGACGTGCACCAGCTCGAGCAGTTGCCGGTGATGCGGACGGTCTCGTCGGGCTCCCATTCGGGAATCGCAAACGTGTTGAGCACGATGCGCGTGCCCGGCTTCAGCGCCAGGAACTTGTCGCGCAGCTTCTCGAGGTTCTGCGGCAGCAGGAACAGCGCCATCACGGACGCCTTCGAGATGTCGGCCTCGTACATGTCGCCCTGGACGAATTGCGCCTTCGCCGAGACGCCAGCCTCTTGCGCTTTCCTGCGCGAGAGCTCGACCATGTCGGGGTTGAACTCCACGCCGACGGCTGTCGCGCCGCGCTTGGCAGCGCCGATGATGTTGCGGCCATCGCCGGAACCGAGGTCCATCACGTAATCGGCAGGCGTGACCTTCGCCATGTCGAGCATCTTCTCGACCAGCTCCTCCGGCGTCGGTACCCAGACGACGTCCTTGCCCGCCTGGCCCACGCTTGGCTCGAAGGGCTGCTGCTGTTGTGCCCAGGCATCGGCCACCGCCACCGTCGCTACGAAGGCGGTCAGCAGCACCGCGCGGATTACGTGCGTCGCCATCATCAGATGTCTCCAGAGGAATGACTGCAGGTCAGCAGTTCACCGGTCGAAACGGGCCATTCTAGCCCGGGAACCGCCGACGAATGGACGTCAGTGCTTTTCGTAGACGCGCGGCGGCTGGCCGCCGCCGAAGGCGACGACCGAATAGGCGTCCTTCTTCCCGCTGGGCACTTCCATCCCCGGGGAGCCCATGGGCATGCCTGGGACCGCGAGCCCGGTGATCTTGGGCCGCTCCTTGAGGAGCCTCTGCACCGTCGACGCCGGCACGTGACCTTCGATCACGTAGCCATCCACTTGGGAAGTGTGGCAGGAGCTGATCTCGGTGGCGACGCCGAGCCGTTCCTTGACCGCGGCGATGTCCTCGACGTCGCGCACGCGCATCTCGAACCCCGCAGCTTTCATATGCTCGACCCACTGGCTGCAGCATCCACACGTGGCGGTCTTGAAGACCGACACCACCGGCGGTTTCTGCTGGGCCGAGGATCCGGAATTGAAGAACAGGGCCGCCGCGGAGGCCGCTGCGACCGTTACCAGCGTGGCCGTAGACCAGTTGCGCATGGCCCAATCTTAGAGCATCCGGGCACGTTTGGTCGAAGGCGCGTACACTGGTTCGGACCGAGAGGGAGGCCCGTAATGAAGACCGTCCGCATCCGTTACTGCCGGGTTTGAAACTATCTCCCCCGCGCCGCCCGTGTGGCGGCGGTGATCAAGGACGCGCTGGGCATCGACGCCGAGCTCCAGGAAGGCGCGCGCGGCGAGTTCTCAATCTGGGTTGGCGAGAAACGGGTCGCGCAGAAGGGCCCCGAAGGCTTTCCGTCCGAGGAAGACGCCCTCGCAGCCGTCAAAAGCCACATGAATTAGGAATTGGGAATTGTAAATTGTGAATTCGTACGAATTCACAATTCCTAATTCCCAATCTCCCGTGCCTTTCTACTGCTTCGCCGGCGGCGTGTTGAACCCCTTGAGCTTGCCGGAGATGGTTTCTCCAGCCACGGCGGGGTTGACCTTCTTGTCGATCTCCAGGATCTTGCCGTCCGGCCCGATATAGAACGTCCAGCGGTTCGCCACCTCGCCGAGGTTGAATCGGCTGAAGTCGCCGAGAACGCCGTACTTCCTGGCCGTCTCCTTGGTCGGGTCGGCCAGCAGCGGAAAGTCCGCGCTCTCCTTCTTCGCGAACGCCGTGTTGTCCTCCAGCGTGTCGACGCTGATCATGAAATACGCCACGTCGAACGCTCGAATCATTGGGCCACTCTCACGGAGGGCTCTGCATTCGGCCGTTCAACCAGCGGTGAACGCCTTGGGGAACCACGCGAGCACCACGGTTCGGCCGCGCAGTTTCGACAAGGTGTAGGTCTGGCCGTCGGTGGCTTGCAGCGTGAAGTCGGGTGCCAGATCCCCGACCTGCAGCTCCGGCGGCGCGGCCGCAGGCTGCTGTGCGCCTGCAGGTCCCGCCAGACATCCCACCGCTGCCAGGGCCAGCGCGTGGGCACGAACCCATCTCTTCATCGAAGCCCTCCCTCCCAATCCCGGCCGTCGCGCCTTGGCGCTTCGGCGGGCAAAGCAATGCGTACCGTAGCACGGACCAGACCCGCCGCGGGGCCTGTGTTACGCTCGCTTCAATGCACCGTTCGGTGATCCTCGGCCCTTCTGCTGACCGGCCTCCTCTGGCAGTTCCCGGCGGCCCAGCCGGCCGCCCCTGCGCCCGTGGACATCGCGGCGCTCGGTCCGCAGGTCGGCGAGCAGATTCCCGACTTCCGCCTCCCCGATCAGACAGGCCGGGTCTGGACGCGCGAATCGATCATGGGCCCCCGCGGGGCCATGCTCGTGTTCTACCGTTCCGCCGACTGGTGACCGTACTGCAAAACGCAGCTCGTTGAGCTGCAAGGCCGGCTGAAGGAGCTGCAGGACAAGGGCCTCGGGCTGGCGGCCATCAGCTACGACTCGCCCGAAATTCTCGCGGCGTTCAGCAAGCAGCGCGGCATCACGTTCCCGCTGCTGTCGGACCGCGGCTCCGCCGATCATCAAGGCCTACGGCATCCTGAACGCGTCCGCCCGTGGTGTGGCGGTGGGCGTCCCGCATCCAGGCACGTTCATCGTCGATCGCGCGGGCCGTGTCACGTCCCGTTTCTTCGAAGCGGCGTACTCGGACCGCAGCACCGTCTCGAGCATGATGGTCAGGCTCGGCACCGGCTCGGCGCCTGTCGCCGCGACGAAGATCTCTTCGGCGCAGCTCGACATGACGACGTTCGCGAGCGACGAGGAAATCGCGCCGGGCAATCGCTTCTCGCTGGTTGTCGATGTCGTGCCTGGTCCCGGCATGCACGTCTACGCGCCTGGCGCGTCCAGCTACCGGGTCGTGTCGATCTCGCTCGCGCCGCAGCCGTTTGTGCAGCCGCAGCCGACCGTCTATCCGCCCTCGGAGATCTACTTCTTCCAGCCGCTCAACGAGCGCGTGCCGGTGTACCAGAAGCCGTTCCGGCTCGTGCAGGACGTGCTGCTCGAGGCGACGCAAGAGTCGCAGAAGGCGCTGCTGGGCCGCGAGTCGCTCTCGCTGATCGGGACAGTGGACTACCAGGCGTGCGACGACAAGATCTGCTACAACCCCGTGTCGGTCCCGGTGTCGTGGACGCTGAAGCTCAAGCCGCTCATCCTCGAGCGTCCTCAGGTCAGATAGACCCACGCATCGCGCTTCTTCGTGGCCCGGCCGACAATCGCGGCGCAGACGATGCCGCTGGACCGCAGTCGGGTGACCAGGCGTGCGGCGGCCCGCGGTTCGAGCGCCACCAGCAGCCCGCCTGAGGTCTGCGGGTCGAACGCGATCTCGGCAAGCTCCGGCGCGATCGACGGACTCACGACGACCTTGTCCTCGAGGTAGGCGCGATTACGTCGGCACCCGCCCGTCAGGAATCCGCGGCCGGCCAGCTTCATCGCACCCGGGAGGATCGGGAGCCTGCCCGAGTCGAGCACCAGCGTGACGCCGCTGCCCATGGCCATCTCCGATGCGTGGCCCAGCAAGCCAAACCCCGTGACATCCGAACACGCATGAACCCGGAACGTCCGCGCAATCCTGGATGCCGCTTTGTTCAGCGTCACCATCGACCGCACGGCTTCCCGGACGTACGCCCTCGATGCCTTGCGCTGCTTGAGCGCCGTCGTCACGATTCCGGTACCGAGCGCCTTCGTGAGGACGAGCGCGTCGCCCTCCCGCACGCCCACGTTGCGCAGGACGCGCTTGGGATGAATGACGCCCGTGACCGCCATGCCGTATTTCAGCTCGGGGTCGATAATCGTGTGCCCTCCAATCACGACCGCACCCGCCTCGGTTGCCCGCTCGATGCCGCCACGCAGGATGTCGGCCAGGATCGCGACATCCATCTGGCCCTTCGGAAACCCGACGATGTTGAGGGCCGTGATCGGATCGCCGCCCATGGCGTAGACATCGCTCAGCGCGTTGGCGGCTGCGATCTGTCCGAATACATATGGGTCGTCCACGATCGGCGTGAAGAAATCCACCGTGTTGACGATTGCCAGATCGGGCCCGAGGCGAAACACTCCCGCATCGTCGGAAGTATCGGTTCCGACAATCACTGCGGGGTGCACGATCGGGGGCAGCTGGCGCAGCACGTGCGCCAGATCGGCAGGGCCGAGCTTGGCCGCTCAACCAGCGGCGGCCACCTGCTGCGTGAGCCCGAGCGATTTGATGACCGCCTTGCGTCCCCCGCGGGCTGCGCGAGGCGCGGGCTTGCGGGCTTTCATGCGGTCTCCGTGAGCCGTGGTCGTTTCAGTTTGCGCACCTCTCCTACTCTGACAGTCAATCCCTCGCGGTCGAAGAACTCGAGCAGCGGGATCGCGTACTTACGGGACGTCTGGTACTGATCCCGGAATGCCGCCGCGGTCATGGTCTTCCCGCCGGACAGCGCCTCGACGAGACCTGTGCGCAGACGCTCGACGACTGCGGCCGCGAAATAGAGGTCGGGCGCAATGGCGACGACGGAATGCTCCGCCTCGAGCGCGCGCATCAGGCCGATGAGTTTTGGGCGCTGGACGCCAAGCTCCTCCGCGATCTGCTTGAGATCGGGCGGTGCCATCGGCGCTTTGTCGAGCAGCGCGCGGATGCGGTCGACCAGCGCCTGATCGCCGGTCGGCACCTGGACGCGATGGCCGGGCAGCCGCAGCAGCGGACCCTCGCGATTGAGCGCTCCCTCGGTTTCGAGCTCCTGCACGAGCAGCCGCACGATCTTCGGCGGCGTGTGCGGAGGGCAGCCCGCGCGTGCGTCCTCGACGTCCATTCCCGGCAGGAGCGGGTGAGAGGCATGCCAGGCGCGCACCCGATCGACAATCTCGGTCTTGGCTCGCCGGCAATCCTCCTCGGGCGCGTAGTGCAGATCGCTCTCGAGGCGGAACACGTGGATGTCGGCTCGCGCCTCCAAGCGCGCGCGCAGATCCTCCTGTCGCTCGTTGAGCACCAGCGACAGCTGCTGCAGCGGTACCGCCAGCTCGCCGCTGTTCCAGGCGAGGCTCTCGACGACCACTCCCTCGTTCCCCCGATCGAAACCCTCCAGCCGCGCCAGCAGTGAGGGGCCAGCCCTCTTGTGTTTCGGCGCCGCCGGCCAGACGACCGTGCCGCCCGCAATCGTCCGCTGCGCCGTTTCGTCGCGCAGGATGAAGCGATCGCCCCGCAGGGCAAGGAACGGCTCGGTGAGCTCGATCTGGCAGTACGCGCGCCCTCCAGGCTCGACTTTCGCAGCGGCCGGACCGAACACGATCACCTTTCCCATGCGCTCCGACGTGCCGAGGTGAACGCGCACGCGCTGATGGCTCTTGATGCCGGCCGGCGCGCCAGGCGGCACTTCGATACGGGCGTCGAACCGGTCGCATGTGAGCGTGATTGCCTCGTCGCAGATCGTGTCGCCGCGGGTGATCGGCGTCCGCGTGTCGCCCGCCAGGTTCAGCGCGAGCCGCTGTCCCCAGCGAGCCGACGTCCGCGGGCTCGTTGTGCACCTCGACGCTGCGAACGCGCACGACATCGCCTCCCGGCAGACGACGCACGTGGTCGCCGGGCCGGACCTCACCGCGCGATGGCGGTGCCGGTCACGATGAGGCCATGCCCCGGCGACGCGAAGGCCCGATCGACCGGCAGGCGGAAGCGGCCGTCCGGCTTCGGCTTTCCGCTCGAGGCGAACACGTCGGCGCAATCAGGTCGCGCAGCTCCGCCAGGCCTTCGCCGGTGACGAACGAGAAGGGCACGACGGCGATTCCTGCGAGCGTCGTGCCCGCGATCAGTCCGCGGATCTCGTCGCTCACCTCGCGCACGCCGCTCTTCCGAGACCAGGTCGGTCTTGGTGATGACGAAGATCGCGCGCTCGACCCCCAGCAGGTGGAGGATGTCGAGATGCTCCACGGTCTGCGGCATCACGCCATCGTCGGCCGCGACGGTGAAAAGCACGAGGTCCATGCCGTGTGCGCCGGCCAGCATGGTGCGGATGAAGCGCTCGTGGCCCGGCACGTCCACGACCCCGGCCCGGATTCCGTCGGGCAGATCGAGGTGCGCGAACCCGAGCTCGATCGAAATGCCGCGCTCCTGTTCTTCCTTGAGCCGATCGGTGTTCTGGCCGGTGAGCGCCTTGACGAGGCTCGTTTTCCCGTGGTCGATGTGTCCGGCCGTTCCGACGATCCAGTGTGTGGTCACTCCGGTCTCCCACCGGGGGACGAGGTCGGCCGGGTCGTCGACCGTGCGCAGGTCGAGGAGGAAGCGCCCGTCGCTGATGCGTCCGATGATCGGCGGGTGCGCGGCGCGGAAGCGTTCGGCGAGACGGTCGGCCGAGAGGCTGTCGCTCTCGATCGCAATGACCTTGGTCGGCAGTTCCTCGGTCGGTAAGGCGCCGCTGCCGATCTGCGACGTGGAATCCTCGAGCGACACACGGCAGCCGGCGCCGAGCGCCCGTTGCAGAGATGGCAGGACGTGCCGGCCCATCTCGGCGATCTCGTCCAGGCTTCTGGTGAAGGCCCTGAGCGTCGGGATGCTGCGGGCGACGTCCGCTGACTGCTGGTAAAGCTTCAGCGTGGCTTCCAGCGCCGCAAGGGTCAGCTTGCTGCAGCGCACGGCGCGGTGGAGCGGGTTGCCGGCAATCTGTCGCACGAGCGCGCGGGAGCCGACGATGAGCCCCGCTTGAGGGCCGCCGAGGACCTTGTCGCCGCTGAACGTCACGATGTCGGCGCCAAGCGACACACGCTCGGACACGAGCGGTTCCTTCGGCAGGCCATAGCGGCTGAGATCCACGAGCGCGCCGCTCCCGAGGTCCTCCATGACGGGGACGCCGCGGCTTCGGCCAATCGCCACGAGATCGCCGAGCGCGACGTCGGCCGAGAAGCCCACGATGCGGTAGTTGCTCGTGTGGACCTTGAGCAGGAGGCCGGTGTTCGGCCCGATGGCCTGCTCGTAGTCGCCCGGATGCGTGCGATTGGTCGTCCCCACTTCGCGCAGGACGGCGCCGCTCTTGGCGACGATGTCCGGGAATCCGGAATGCCCCGCCGATCTCGACGAGCTCGCCGCGCGAGACCACGACGTCTTTTCCGCTGGCCAGCGTGTTGATCGCGACCAGGACAGCGGCGGCGTTGTTGTTGACGACCGTGGCGGCCTCGGCGCCGGTCTGCTGGACCAGGAGCGATTCGACCAGCGCTTCGCGGCTGCCGCGGGCGCCGCGCGTCCAGGTCGTACTCCAGGTTGACCGGGTGACGCGCGGCGAGCGTCAGGGCGTCGATGGCCGGCTGGGGCAACAGGGCGCGGCCGAAGTTGGTGTGGAGGATGGTGCCGGTCGCGTTGACGATGCGGACCAGGCCGCTCTGGCGGTCGTGCCGCATGCGCCGCTCGACCCTCGTGAGGATGTTGTGATCGTCGAGCTCGGCGTGCGGCACCGAGGCTCCCTCCGCGATCTGCCGCCGCAGGTCTGCCACGACGTCACGGCACAGGCCTGCGCACGTACGTCGCGGCCGACGCTCGCCATCCAGGCCGTCGCGCGTGCGTGCGACAGCAGCCGATCGACGGACGGCAGGTCTCTGAGCGAGGCTTTCGCCTGCGTCATGCTCGACGAGGCTGGCACAGTGGGCGCAGGATTTCAACCGAGGGCAGGCTGACGACTGGTTGCAGCGTTAGAGTATGAGGCGCTTCACGCTCAGGGCAGGCGGGGCAGGTGGGGCAGGTGGGGCGGGCAGGAGCGACGGTGAAACGTAGGCACGAGTCCTCTTTGGACCCGGCACTCAGGGGAGAAGGAAGGTGCCCGGTGGTGCCGCTGGTCTTCAAAACCAGTCTGGGGGCCGTCAGGCCCTCGGAGGGTTCGACTCCCTCCCTTCTCCGCCACTAAGTGTTGGCAGAGCTGAGGTTCACGATCTGCACCAGTCCGCCGTTGCCACGATGTCTGCCACGAACGGCGGAGATTCCGGGGGACTCGAGCAAATCGAATCGCGCCATCGAGCGCTGGCAGGACTGAGGTGCATGTACCGCTGCGTCGTCGTGAAGTTGGCATGCCCGGCCAACTCCTGAATCGCCCGCGGCGCCGCGCCCCGCATCGCGAGATGCGAACAGAACGTGTGCCGTAGACGATGCGGACCATTGCCCTGCAAGGCCTGCGCGTCGTGCCGCTCGGACGACCGCGCCCGCGACGGTGCCTTCGGTAAACGGCTTGCCGCTGTCGCGATACAGCACCCGTGGGCCCCGCAGATGTTGACGCTTCCGAAGGGCCGCGGTCAGACGAGCCGTCATCGGCACATACCGGAATCCGGCCGCCCTTCGGCGAATCACCTGGCCTTCCCAGGCGTTCCGCTGCACGCAGAGCGAGCGTTTGACCAGATCCAGGTCGGTCCACTCCAACGCCATAATCTCGCCCGACCGCAGGCCCGCCTCGCCACTCAGGAGCACGAGCAGATACGTACGACATCGATCGCGTTCGCGGCGGCATCGACGAACCGCTCGTACTCATCGAAGTCGTAGAAACGAGACCGCGCGACTTGGAGACCTTCAACAGCTTGATCGCTGCACGGCATCTGGTCGATCACGCCCCATTCCACCGCTTTCTTGAGCAGCGTGTTCAACACGGTGAGGACATTGTTCACGGTCTTCGGCGACTTGCCCTTGCAGATGGGCCTTCAGCCGCTGTACATCTTCGGTCGTGATGGCGTCGAGCCGCTTGCGCCAACATTGGCTGCAAATGCACGCGCAAGATCAAGTCCTTGGCGTGAATGCCGCTCGGCTTTGTGCTGGTTGGCCCGGGCGTGGCCGTCCAAAAACCGCGGCGAGAAGTCTTCTAAGGTTGGCACCTCCTTCTTGGGTGAGCGGGTCAGGCGTGGTGCAGCAGATGACCACTCCCGCTCCTGGCTCCCCCATCGCTGGGCGGCTATTCGACCCGTGACCGGTCGCCTTCCGCTCCCGGATACGTCGTGCCGTCCGGCAGGACGACCCGAATATCCACATCCCAGCCACCCTCGTCGATACGGTCTGACTGTTACGCTCATCGCTGTCTACCTTCCAGCGATGGCGTGGACTTCTGGCGAAGCTAGTTTAGCAGAGCGTCCTCGCGGACCAGCACGCGGCGTCCGATGCGGACGATGCCGGGGAGCTGGCCCCGCTCCACCATCGAGTAGATCGCCTTCCTGGTCGTCCGCAGGAGTTCGGCCACTTCGACCGGCGTCAACAAGGCGGGAGCGGGGCTGAGTCTCTGTGCCGCCGTCTCACTTGAGCACGGTGGATGCGCCAGGGTCAGAGGCGCGTGTAGCTTTCCACGACTCGGGCTGGCGGGCTTGTTCATCAACTCGTCGATTCGGTCCTGGCTCGAATGGCGGACAGGCGCTCGTCCACCTTTTTCCATTTATCGCGGTCCGCCCGATCGATCAGTGCGCGCATGGAATCCGCGGTCACGGCTGTTCCGTCTACGAGTGCGAAATGCAGATTCAGGAGGATGACTCGCAGGGCCAGGAACTCGGCGAGTAACGCGGTCACCATGGGATCGGGCTGCACCGCATGCAGCAGGGTTTTGCGCGCCCACTCGCTAATCGTCAGCGGGGCGGCGAGACTCGCGACGAGCTCGTACTCCGCGTCTGTGACTTTGGTGCTGAGCGACTTCGTGCGTCGTGTGGCCATGGGGTTCTCCGCAGAGCGAAAACCGGGCCGAAGATCGGCCGCTTCTCTAACCCGCATCGATTCAACGAGTTCCCTGTTGGCAACCGATGTTCCTGGCGAGGAACCGCGCACCGCCAACCGGCGTGTCTTCAGAAGGTTCCGAATGAGGAACCGAGGTTCCTGGGCAGCACCCTGCTGGGGGTGACGTGTCACACCTACTCCCGCTGCGCAGCAGCGCTCTTCGCGGCACGCCGTCGCGCGGGTCAGAATCTGACTCTGCTCGGTCACCAGCCGAGGGTCAGATTTGACCCTTATGGCGGAGCGGTTTCGCAAGGGGAGTTGGCTGACGAGTGAACTACTTACCGATCCGGGAAAGCCAGTAGCCAGGTTCGCGGCTGTCGTGCGCAAACGCCAGAATTCGAAAGGCGCCTTCCCACGGTAAGTACACGACGTGGTACGGGAAGCGCTTCACCGGGACTTGGCGGACGGGCACGTCGTTGGGTAGGCCAGGAACTCGGCGCCCGATCTGCGGCCAACCGGCGATCTGTTCCAGCGCGAAGTCCACGGCCTGGACCAACTCCAAGCCAAGCCCGTGCGCTGGCCTTCTGTACGACAGTGCGGCGTCTTCAAGCTCGGCGGAGGCTTCTGGCTCGGGGCGGAACTGTACCGGTCATCGTTCGGTCAGCCGTCGGACAACGCGCGCGCGCACGTCTTCCCACGGTTCACCGGCCGATTCGCCGTTCATCACACGTCGCGCCCGTCGTTCGATTTCATGAGCCCAGGCGGCTTCGACCTCGGCGGCATTTTTCGCCGGCGCCTCGTCGAGGCTGGCCAACAACTCGGCGGCCACGTCGGCGCGTTCTTCAACGGGCAACGTCAAGGCTTCTCGAAGAAGTTCTTGCGCTCGGGACGTCATGTCGCCATTCTAGACTCGGCCGGGCAGCCCAACAAGCGGCTGCACCAGACGGCTGCGAGCTTTTTGTGCAGCCGCTGGTGAGCCGCGATCGTTAGGCCCTCGGCGGACGGAAGAGCAAGATGACTATCCAGTACGCGCTGTGGCCCGGCGACAGTTTCTCTGAACTCTCGGACTTAATTCGTCGTTCGCGGGTGCCGCGTGCGGCTAATTGGGGCTGTGTTGTCGGTTGAATGCGAGCCTGCCCAAGCAACGGAAGCGGCGGCTCTTGCCAACGAGTACGGTGAGGCGCTCCGGAAATACTTTTGGTTCGCTCGGCTCATGACTGTCGAGGAGGACCGGGGCAATGCCAGCACGAGCAGTCACCATCCAAGGCAAAACCGCGCCCGAAGGCATCGCGGGATTGTGTGCGACTGAGAGACGCCCGGCGCTCGATTGTCAAACGCGCACATGCGCGTTTGAGTCAGTGCTACGACTACTTCCAGCTGGCCCGCGATGAACCGAAGCATGCCTTGTTCAATATCTACAAGCTCATTGAGACGATCGAGGGTGAGTATGGTGGCGAGAAGGAGGCAGCTCGCGCCCTCGACGATGGTGGGCTCATTAAGCGGCTCAAGCGTCACGCGAACCAGGGGGATCATGACCAGCGCCACGCCCCGCTTGACCCCGGAGCCGCCGTGCCGATTGACGACAACTCTTTGGCACTGTTGACTGAGGCGACGAACGACTTGCTTCGTAGGTACGAGGATGCGGTTGCATCAGCGGCGCCATCCTCTTAGTCCTGCTGGCCAAATGCTTCGTGGCCTAACAGCGTTCCACCAGTCGGCCGCTGATGCGATCGTGAGCGGCCGCTCGTGAACGCTGGCCGTTAGACCGCCAGTCAAGGAGAGGGTGCCGCTCTAGGAGAACTGGTAGGGTACGTCGTCGCGACCGAGTCCGCCTTCTCAATCATTCACTCATCCAAGGAGACACACATGCCCATCACCGCATTCAACAGTTTCAGCGACGGACTCGCTCCGAATCAAAGAAGCCGGGAGCATTTCATCGCCAACATCGATCTGAAGACGGCCCGCACTGGGTGCCCTATGCCGACGGCGTCTGGATCCAACTCTGCCACTTCAATGTCACGTCCGGCGGATTCAGCGTTGTCCTGAAAGGTCTCCCGGGCGCCGCGCTGGGCACTCACTACCACATCGGGACCGTTCGGGGCTTTACGATGCGTGGTCAGTGGCGGTACCTGGAACATGACTGGGTTGCGAAGCCCGGCACGTTCATCTACGAACCCGCCGGCGAGGCCCACACGCTGGTCATCACGGACGACTCCCCGGAGCCGGCGCTGATCTTCTTCGCGGTCGAGGGCGGCCTCATCTACCTGGACAAGGCGGTCGACGGCGGTTTTGCCGCTTATGAGGACGGCTTTACCGCTTTGGAACTGGCCCGAAAGTACTATCGTGAGGCCGGTCTCGATGTGCGCAAGCTGGATGCGCTAGTTCGCTAATTGGGCTGCGGTCTAACAACCGGTTGCAGCGGACGGCGCTGTCGCGCCGCCGCTGAACCGGAGCGTTAGCCGGACGAACCAAGCAATTCAGGCTCAAGAACATTGACTGACAATGAACTGGTTCTTGAACACTCCGTCGAGGCAGATGTGAGCGCGGCATTTGCCTGGGAGGACCGGACCGACATTACAACCTGGATCGATCCACCCGCGACGTTTCAGCTCAATGGGCCATTCGTTGAGGGAACCCAGGGGACAACCCTCATGCCGGGACAAGACCGGCTCACGTGGTGGATTCGCGATGTTCACGCCGGATCGTCGTTCGCGATCGAAATGCCATTGGATCGAGCGACGCTCCGATTCGAATGGCACGTTGTCCCGGTCTCGGAGCAACGGACAAAGCTCACGCAACGGATCATTCTCTCAGGAAGCAACGCCACAGCGTATCGCGAACAGCTTCAAACGGGATTCGGGTCGACGCTTGCGGCCGGTATGGCAAGGATGTCAGCAGACATGGTGGCGGCGGAGAGAATCGGAAGACTCCCGGCTAACTTTCGCCTGGAGCCGACGCGCCGTTCTTCTGTGCGATCATGCCTGGCGCGCGGCTCAGGCGCAGCGTTGGGCGGACAAGCGATGTTCAAGTCTGTACCGAGGCATCAACCACAGTCTTACGCGATTGAATCGCCCGCCATGAGACGGTCATCAGCCAGGCACAAAAGCTCAGCACCATCAGGCGGTTCAGCCATCCGTTCCACGAGCCGGGACCGAACACGCGGCCGCTCGACAGTACCGCGATGGTATGGACCAAGGTCACCGCGACGCTTATCCACATGAAGTGGGCTGTCCATCGAATCGACTGCATGGCGGCCCGCCATGTCTGGCGGCGTCCAAGACTTCGGCTGAGAAGCACACCGGCGATCGGCAAGCTAAGAATGAATATCGCTCCGGCCGCACTATGAAGCATCCCGTGCGTCGTCATGTCTTCCGGCTTTGTCGTGATGGGATCCACGACAAAGATGCCGCCCACAGCCAGAGCCGCGGCGACAACAAGAAGCAGGCTGAGCGCGATCCTGCCGCCGGTGGTTTCGATCTCGGAGCGAAGGGCCGCAAATAACGCGGCGCAGCTGAGGGCCATGGAAAACATTGCCATCCTCATGACCCAGCCGTAGTCTCCGATGGCGTATTCACTGCCCATACGCCATGAGGGATCCAGTTCCGGTTTGAGGACGTGCAAGATAGCGAGCAAAACAAGGAACGCGGCGGCAGCGGCAAATGACACGCGAGCTGCAGGTATTGAACTTGCCGTCATCGATACAACCTCATTCTTCTTTTCGATTCGATGTCATTATCCGTTGTTTTTCAGCTCAAATAGTTAGCGGTTTGGAGTTCCCAGGATTCAGTGGACAGTCGTTTTAGCATCCGCAGCGGAGGCCGATGCCGATGTCCACGAAGCCAGCGCCGGGCGAGTCCGGTCGACGTACGAATTCATCAAGGCCCATCGAGACCAGTACAGCGTGCAGACGATGTGTCGCGTCCTCGGCGTCGCTCCGAGCGGCTACTACGAGTGGCTTCAGCAGCCGATCTCGAACCGCGCGCAAGAGGATGCCCGGCTGCTTCGCCTGATTCGGGCGTCGTTCGTCGCGAGCCACGGCATCTACGGCGCGCCGCGCGTCTTCCTCGATCTGCGTGAAGCGGGAGAGACCTGCAGCAAGCATCGCGTCGCGCGGCTGATGCGCGAAGCCAATCTGCGGGCGCTGCATGGCTATCGCACGCGGCGCTGGGCCGTCGGGAAGCCGTCGGTCCTGATTCCGAATCTGCTGCAGCGACAATTCACCGTCGACGCGGCCCAACAAGGCCTGGGTGACCGATATCACCTACATTCGGACCTGGCAGGGCTGGCTCTACCTGGCCGTCGTCATGGATCTGTTCTCGCGCAAGATCGTGGGCTGGGCCGCCGGCCCGACCATTCACCGCGAGCTCGTGCTCGATGCCGTGCTGATGGCGGTGCGGCGACGACGGCCGCGCGGCACGCTGATTCACTCCGATCAGGGCACCCAGTACGGCAGCGACGCGTGGCGGCGATTCTGCCGTTCGAATCACCTCGAGCCGAGCATGAGCCGGAAGGGCAACTGCTGGGACAACGCCGTCGCCGAGTCCTTCTTCAGCAGCTTGAAGAAAGAGCGGATCAAGAAACAGATCTACAAGAACCGGGAGCTGGCGATCGCCGACGTGGCCGACTACATCGATACGTTCTACAATCGGACGCGCCGCCACAGTCATCTCGGCGGGCTGAGTCCCGAGCAATTCGAAGCGGCTCACAACCGGCGCCGAAAACGTCTCCACTGAATCCTGGGAACTCCAGGCTCGGCGGTTGCAAGATGAGATGGCGGGCGTGTGATGAGCGGTCTAACATGCGTTGCACCAGACGACCGCTGATGCGATCGTGAGCGGCCGCCGGTGAACGCGGACGTTGAACCGCCGTAGCCCTCAGCGGACCTCCAAAAGACGGACGAACGTTGCCACGATATTGCCACGACGGAGGGCGATTCCAGCGGAGTCTCGGGGACACCAGTGAACGATTGCACGGTCTAAACTTGATGACTCGGCAGGGCTTGTTGCCAGAAGTCCCACGCCATCGTCATGTTAAAGAATCACGTGAATAGGGTTCACTCTCCCTTCTCCGCCACGCCCATTCGGGCGTGGCGTTCGAAGGGAGCGTCTAGGCTTCGGCCAATGGGCTTCGCCCATCGGCCTCGGCACGACTCCCACTGAAGGGAGCGTCCAGGCTTCGTGCGACGGGTTTCACCCATCGCCCTCGGCACGACTCCCGCGGTAGTGCGCGACGTCGGTTCGGGCGTGGCGTTCGAAGGGAGCGTCTAGGCTTCGGCCAACGGGCTCTGCCCGTTGCCCTCGGCACGACTCCCTCTGAAGGAAGTGTCTGAGGTTCAGGCGATGGGCTTCGCCCATCGGCCTCGGCACGATCCCCTTGAAGGAGCGGTCTAGGCTTCGGCACGACTCCCGGTTCGAGGGAGCGACTAGGCTTCGGCCATTGAGCTTCGCTCGTCGGCCTCGGCACGACTCCCTCTAAAGGAAGCGTCTAGGCTGGTTACGATGGCTTCACCAATCGCCCTTGGCATGACTCTCTCTGACTAGCACACGTTGCACCTGGCGGCGGCTGTTGCGAGACTGAACCGCCGCTCGTGAACGATAGCCGCTAGGCAGCTACGACCGAATTGGAGAATCGCTCCGCCGATTTGAATTGTTCCGTCGCCCAGCTCTGCAGTACAGTCGGCCAACTTACCACACGGCCGCAGACGACGGATATCGTGCGCCGGTGCTGATGCGGCTCCGTTCGGCCGACTCGCACTTCGCCAATGTGTGAACTGGAAGAGAGTTGCTATGAAATGGCTGCTGCTCACCATCGGACTAGCTTCCTTAGCCGCTGGTCTGTCTTCGCAGGGCAAGCGGGTTATCGTCGTCCAGCCTTTCACTCTTGCGTCCGGTGTGGAATTGCCGTACGACACCAAGCTGCTTCAAACACAACTTGTCGCTGATCTCAAAGTTCAGATCGGCAAGGAGTTCGACTTCGTCGTGGAACCTCCCGCAGCTCCTCAGGGGTCGCTTTATAAGCTGGATGGGGAGATCACGGGCTGGCGTCCAGGCAATGCTGCCAAACGCCTCGTTATCGGCCTAGGCTCTGGTCGAGAAGCGACGGACATCCATTATTTTGTTACCGACACGTCTGGCCAAAAGGCCATCGACCGGACGGACACAATACGTACAACTTCTACTCTCAAGGTGCTGGGTCTGTCGGGACGCTGGTGCATCCGATCGCTCAAAAGATCGCTGAGCGCCTTAAGGACGCTAGGTTGAAATAGGCCGCCGAACATGGATTGCAGCTGAACGGCGGTCCCAGGACCTGATGACGCGTCGCCGGAAGAAGAGATGATTTCGCGCCAAGGGCCGGTCTAACCGGCCGCTGCACCTGACGGCATCGGGCCGCGCTCACGCGCGCCCCTCGCGCTCGGTGCTATGGTGACTCGCGCGTGCCGCAGCTAAGCGGCAGGCGTTAGGCTGACCTTAAGGCCGGGAAAGACGATGCTCATGGATGTGGAGATCCTCGCAGATCAGATCAGCAGGGCCTTCCGGGGCGAGTCCTGGCATGGGCCCTCGGTGCTCGAGGTGCTGGCGGGTGTCTCGGCGGAAGACGCCGCCGCCCACCCAATTGCCGGAGCTCACAGCATTTGGGAGATCGTCCTTCACCTGGGTGCTGGATACACTTTGGTCCTTCGGCGCGTTCGTGGAGAGCGTGCAGCGCTCTCGCCGGAAGAAGAGTGGCCTCCAGTGCCGGCGTCCAGTTCGGAGGCGTGGCGCGAAAGCCAGCGAGCCTTGGAGGAACTCAACGAGCAGCTGCAGGGCGTTGTGCGCGCCTTCCCGGCGGAGCGCCTTCTCCAGGAGCTGGGCTCCGAGTACTCGGCGTACACCCAGTTCGCCGGCACGCCGCAGCACGACCTATATCATGCGGGTCAGGTCGTTCTACTCAAGAAGGCACTCGCTGCCTCGCGAAGGGCAGCCTAACAACGAGACGAAGCTGACAAGCTGCGATGACGTTGGCTCCCGCACCTTGCAGCTTATCTCGGTGTTATCCGGACACGGAACAAACGCGAATCCAATTCGCGGATCGTTATTGACCTGGCAATGTTTGAACACGTTACTGAGAAGAAGCGCAGTCGATGGCGGACCTTCTGGCCAGAGGTTGCGGACATCGGTGGAGCCGACGAAGCCATCCGTCTGGGCTACTGGACATGCTCCTTGGTAGCCGGCTTGACTGCTGTGGTGGCACTATTCGGGCAGACATGGTCGGGATTGGTCGACGCCCTCGTCTTCGCGCTGCTCGGTCTTGGGTTGAAGCGAAGGTGGCGAAGCGCCGCCGTTGCGGCCTTTCTCCTTTTTGCACTCAACGTCGTCATCAGCCTCAGTCGCTCGCCGCTTGTCGGGGTGCTCACGGTCATCTTCTTTGTCTGTCTGCTGAGCGGAGTCCGCGGCACGTTTGCGCACCGGCGTCTCATCGCCCAAGGCATACAGCCCGGGTCTGGCGTGCCGGTGAATCTAGAAGCTGCGAAACAGGATGGGGACGGTGCCGGATAACAGCGGCTGGACCCGACGGCGGCCCTCGTCGCGAACGAGCTGACTCGCGGGTGATCAGCCACCGCGGGTCAGCCGCCTGCCGTTAGGTGCTGCCCATCCCTCTCAATATGCGACTCCTCCTCGCACTCAGAGCTCTCTTCTTCGTCCTGCTGCTACCCGGTACACTGGCCGGCTACATCCCATTCAGCATCCTCCGAGCCGACAACCTACTGCGCGTCCCAGCCCTCGGGCTCTCCTCCGTCTGCGCCGCCGTCTTCGCCATCACCGGTGCTCTTGTCCTCCTCCGGTGCGTCTGGGACTTCTTCGACGCAGGCAAGGGCACTCTCGCCCCTATCGATCCCCCACGCTTCCTTGTTGTCCGAGGTCTGTACCGCTTCACCCGCAACCCTATGTACAACGGCGTCATCGCCCTCATCCTCGGGGAGGCGTGGCTTTTCCAGAGCATCGGTCTGGCAAAGTACGCACTTCTAGTCCTCATCCTCTTCCACTTGTTCGTGGTCCTCTACGAGGAGCCTGCCCTTGAGTCACAGTTCGGGGAGTCGTATCGGGCCTACCGGCGTGCGGTTCCCCGCTGGGGCTTCACGACTCGGCCGTTTCAAGAGAGCACCGGGAGCACCGCCTAACATGCCGTTGCAGCTGACTGTCACGAGCCCTGCCGGCGCGAGCACGCGCAGCAGGGCTCGCGCCAGCAGCTGGACGCCGGTCGTTAGGCGGACAAGGCCAGGAAAGAGGGGGGAGTGTGCCCAATTCGATATCTCCAGAAGAACTCCGAGACCTGCACCTGCCTCAGCTTGGTCGGCGACTTAATTTCAAACGTGCGGGCTCGATTCGACCTTCAGGCGCCTGGGGCGCCTGCGAAGCGCAGGTCGATGACGTCACCACATGTGTTCATGTGTTCTCTATGCCGAAATAGTAGAAGGACACGTGAAGAAGTTCGGCACAACTGGCTCGTTGCGGGACAGACAGTCACTGATGCCAAGACGTAGAGGGTGAGCTCAACGATCACGACAAGACAATTGAGTACCGGTTGGGCAACGAGGCGGAATTGATTGCGGACATGCATGACTGCCTAACATGGCATGCAGCCGACAGCGCGCGTGACTACGAGTGCGCTGCGGCTGAAGCCTGACGTTGAACCGCTGTAGCCCTCAGCGGACCTCCAAAAGACGGACGAACGCTGCCACGATACTGCCACGACGGAGGGGAGTCTCGGGGACACCAGTGAACGATTGCACGGTCTGAACTTGCTGACTCGGCAGGGCTTGTTGCCCGAAGTCCCATGCCATCGTCATGTTAAAGAATCACGTGAATAGGGTTCGACTCCCTCCCTTCTCCGCCACTTTCCTCGCTTGTGGCTCGGTCAGTAGCGGAGAAAGGGAGCGTCTAGGCTTCGGTCAACCGGCTTTGCCCGTTGCCCTCGGCACGACTCCCACTGAAGGGAGATCTAGGCTTTGGGCAATGAGCTCCGCTCATCGCCGATCCTACACAGGTCGTAACCCGTGTCGTCGCGTGGCTCCGTCAGCGGTAATCTCGGTCGACAACATCAGATGGGTCGGCTAACCTCCGCTTGCAGCCGTCGGCGGCTGGTGCGATCGTGAGCCGCCGCGGCTGAAGCGGCGCGTTGGGCTGCGGACGTGTGTTCTTGGATGGAGAGCGAGGCACTATGCAGGTCATTCGACGGTTCGCCGGTGCTGTTTGCGTTCGACAACATCGTGGCCGAGTTGGTGCAAAAGGCGGGTGCCGCATGATGACCCTGCAGCGTTGGATCCTTGCTGCCATCATTCTTTTCATTGGCGCCGTCACACCCTCCGTCGTGGCCCAGAACGCGAACGTCTCACCACCTGCCGCCAGCGCACCTGCCCCGCAGGCTGTCGCGCCTTCGTCCGGTTGTCACAACGAGCAGGGACTGACCTACCTGTGTGACCTCAGCGTCCCGGAAGACATCCTGAACCTTGGTTCCTCCGGCCTTCTGCTTGTGTCCGGTCACCGTGCGCCCGGTCACCTGTATCTGATCGATCCTGCGACACGGACGCAGTCGGAGCTCATCCACGGCGCTACCTTCAGGCTCCAGCACGACACCCGCGCCTATCCCGACTGTCCGGGGCCGCTGAACCTGCAGGCCTTCGATGTCCACGGTCTCAGCCTGGCCGAGACGTCGCCCCGGTATTTCAGCCTGTACACCACGAGCCATGGCGCGCGCGAAGCCATCGAAATCTACGATCTCGACCTTCGCGGCACGGCGCCGAGCCTCACCTGGAAGGGCTGTGTCCTCCTGCAGCAGGACAGTTACCACAACAGCGTCGCCCGGCTCGCCGACGGCGGATTCGTGACGACCAGAATGCGGGACCAGAACTTCAGGGGTGGTGGAGGTGCCCCAGCCGGCATCACCGGCCATCTGATCGAGTGGCATCCGGGCGGCCAACCCCAGCCGCTCCCCGACACCGAGATGTCGCTGCCGAACGGCATCGACGTCTCGAAGGACGAGCGCTACATCTACGTGGCCGCCATCGGCTCGCAGGAGTTGGTTCGTTTCGATCGCCGGGCGACGCCGATTGCCAAGCGCACGGTGTCACTGCCCATTCGGCCGGACAACGTCCACTGGGCCACCAATGGCAAGCTTCTGACCGCCGGTCCCAACTATGTCCCGCCTGCGGTGTGCAGCGGCGCGGGCTGCGCCACGGGCTGGTCGGTGCTCGAAGTCGATCCGGAGACGTTGGCCTTCTCGCGGCTCGGCGGCGCGGATCAAACGGCCGCGATGCAGCGCGTGAGCTCGGCCATGCGAGTGGGCGACGACATCTGGGTTGGCAGCAACGACGACCGTATCGCCCGCTTCTCGCTGCGCCGGCCTTGAACACACTCCGGGATCAGTTCGACTGATCGCCCACTCGCGTGACCGCGCCACGACGTAAGCGCTCTGGATGAATTACACCGTGTCCAGGCTTCGGAGGCTGACATGACGAATCGCGGCTCGAGGAGCGTGTGGTCGATATGCGTCCTGTTAGCGGCTTTCTGCTCGGTGGCGGCACAGCCGCCGGGTGTCGCGGCGGACGTACTTGCCTTCGAGCGCGAGATTGAGGCCGCAGTCGTTCGCGGCGATGTTCGCTTCGTCGACGCCGCATCGGCGCCGACCTTCACCTTCACACACGGCGATGGGTGGACCACGGGTGGCGCACCGCTCCGCGTCGACAGCCGCGCGGATTGGCTGGCGACGGTGGCCAAGTCACCATACGCGTCGCGCGTGCTCGACTCGGTGAAGACCGAAGTGCATGGAGATGTCGTCATCACTTACGGACGCTACGTCGGGCGCTTCAAGGACGCCGCTCCTGGACGCCGGCAGTTCACCGTGTGGTATCAGCGTGTTTACGCGAAGCGCGACGGCAAGTGGCAGTACCTCTCGCATCGCACGGTCCACGGACCCGTCTACGAGAAAGAGTAATCATGTCCAAGCCAGAATCAACCTCCAGCGGACGCCGTGATTTTCTGCAGGCCATGATTGGTGCGCCTGCGCTCGCCGCCGCGCTGGTCGAGACGGCGCAGGCAGCAGCAGGCGCAGCGCGACGTCTTCGTCAAGCACGCGTACGAGGAACACACGGTCAACCTTGGCGAGGTGGTGATGAATTACGTGGTCTCGGGCTCAGCGGCGAGCCCGGCCCTGCTGCTCATCCCGGGCCAGACCGAGTCGTGGTGGGGGTTCGAGAAGGCCATAGCCCTTCTGGACAAGGAGTTTCAGGTGTATGCCGTGGATCTGCGCGGGCAGGGCCGCAGCACGTGGACGCCGCGCCGCTACACGCTCGACAACATGGGCAACGACCTCGTGCGCTTCATCGCCCTGGTGATCAAACGGCCGGTCATCACCAGCGGGTGCTCGTCCGGCGGCGTGCTGTCGGCCTGGTTGTCGGCCTTTGCCATGCCCGGGCAGGTGCGTGCGTCCCACTACGAAGATCCACCGCTCTTTGCCTCCGAATACAGCCCCCGCTACGGTCATTCCGTCCGCCAAAGCGCCGTTGGCCCGGCCTTCGAAGCGTTTGCGAAGTACCTCGGCGATCAGTGGAGCGTTGGCGACTGGGCAGGAATGGTGGCGTCTCGCGCGGCCGGCGCGCGTTCAACTGCGGGAGCGCAAAGGGGCGGCGCGCAGGGCGGTGCAGTGCCGCGAGCCGATGCGGCGGCGGCCGGCGGGCCGCCGCCCGGGCCTCCACAGAATCTCAAGGAATATGATCCCGAATGGGCGCGGGCCTTCATCGAGGGGACCGTGGCCCTGAGCTGCCCCCACGAGCGGATGCTGGCCCAGGTCAAAGTGCCCGTGCTCTTCACCCACCACAGCCGCGCGATCGATCCTGCCACCGGCCAGCTCGTTGGCGCGATTTCGGACTTGCAGGCCACCAAGGTGAACGAAATCGTGACCGCTGCGGGCCAATCATTTGAGTACGTGTCATTGCCCGACGCGGCGCATGCGATGCACCAGGCAGATCCTGCCCGCTTTGCTCAGGTGCTGACTACATGGGCAAGGAAACTTCCTGCGTGACGAAGCCTGCAGAACAGCACCTGTTCGGCAACGGCCGGCTGTCCTACATTCAGATTCCAGCGGCCAGCGTGCGGGAATCAGCTGCGTTCTACGCAAGCGTCTTCGGATGGGAAATCCGCGGCGGAAACGACAATCACCTGAGCTTTACCGATGCAACGGGGGACATGATTGGCGCCTGGGTGACAGGCCGGGCTGTGAGTGGAGAGCCAGGTGTGTTGCCATACGTCTACGTTCACGGGATCGATGCGGCCGTCGACCGAATCAAAGCCAACGGCGGTGACGTGGTGAAGCCCCCGTACGACGAGGGCGGCCTTTGGGTGGCCACATTCCGCGATCCGGCGGGCAACGTGCTGGGGATTTGGCAGAACGGTCCGCGGTGAGCGCGGTGCGCATGTGAGACGCGCTCGAGGAGCGTCAGTGAGAAGGAGCCGCGATGCATAACCACGCGTCCCGCCGCCGGTTCGTGAAAGCCGTTGTGGGTGCGGCTGCCGTCGCTGGAGGCCGGAGCGCCTCGGCACAGCAGCCTGGACAAATTCGGGGCTTCGACCATGTCGCGGTGCCGATGCAGAACACCGAGGCCATGCTCACGTTCTATCGCGCGCTCGGCTTGCAGATGAACGAAACCGCTGGCGCCGTCTCGGTGTATGTCGGCGCCGATCAGATGATCAACTTCCACCGGCCGGCACGCTGGCCGGATCCAGCTTTCACGTTGCGCGCCCCGGCCGCCCGACCCCCGTGTGGTGACTTCTGCTTCGTGTGGGACGGGAACGCCGAGTCGCTGAAGGCGACCTTGGACAGGGTTGGGGCGAAGGTAGAAGTGGGCCCGGCTCAACGGGCCGGGGGCCGGCGCAGGAACGGCACGAGCACCTACGTGCGTGACCCGGACGGGAATCTGCTCGAGTTCATCATCTACTCATGAGCACCGTCCGCATCGCGCTCGCGAACCTCCGTGTGCCCTCGACGCCAGACGAGTCCGTCTCCCTGGCGACATCAGCGGTCGCCGACGCCGGCCGGCAGTCCGCGACCGTGATTTGTTTCCCGGAATGCTTCGTTCCCGGGTATCGCTGGCCCGGCGAGACGGCGCCAGCACCCGATCCTGCCTTCCTCGAACGGGCATGGGCTGAAGTCGCGCGCGCCGCCGGAGCGGCCCGCATCACCGTGATCCTTGGCACGGAGCGGATCACCAGCCGCGGCTTGCAGATCACCGCATGTGTGATCAACCCGGACGGCACGGTCGCGGGATGGCAGGACAAAGCGCAGCTCGACCCGTCGGAGGAGGCCACGTATCCGGCGTTCGGGACCGAACGCCAGGTATTCACGGCGGGCCCGCTGACCTTCGGCGTGGTGATTTGCCACGAAGGGTTCCGCTATCCGGAGACCGTGCGGTGGGCGGTCCGGCGCGGCGCGCAGGTCGTGTTCCACCCGCACGCGGATGTCGCCGCAGCCCGGCAGCTATCGCCCGCTCACGTTCGCGGATCCGGCCAACACGTTCCACGAGAAGGCGATGCTGTGTCGCGCGGCGGAGAACACGTGCTACTTCGCGTCCGTGAACTGCGCAAGCGAAGGCTCCGGCACGACGTCGGCAATCGTGCGTCCGGACGGTACGCTGCAGGCCTTTCAGCCTTACGGACAGGAGGGCCTCCTCGTGGCGGACCTGGACCTCAGCACGGCGACCGGACTGCTCGCTTCGCGGTGCCGGACGTGGCCGATGTAAACAGTCTGAGACGCGAGAGACACCGAGGTGCGGTCATGGGGTACGACATCCACATTACCCGCGCAGAGTCTTGGGCCGAGAACGAGGGCCATTGGATTGAAGAGGGCTCAGTACAAAAACCCGGATCGGGCCATCGTGATGAAGATGCTCGAGATCGCCATTCGCCTCGGAGCACGCATTCAGGGCGACGACGGCGAGTTCTACGATGACGCTTCCGTGTTTCCGGATGACTGACTGCGTTCACCTAATGAGCAGCCGCATCTGCCAGACGTCACGCTGGGGACGATGTGCACTGGTGTTGTTGATCGTGCTGCTGCTTTCGGGTTCTCTGAGCGCCCAGGGAAAGAGCTACGCCTACGTTTCGCTCGGTGCCGGTGCCACTGATATCAACGGCGGGTTGGACTGGGCCATCTCGGGCGGGCCGATCGGAATAGGCGGGGAAGTCGGGACGGGCTGGGTGTTTCTAGGGGCCGTCACAGGGTCGTATCACTTCCTCGCCGACCGACCGAGAAAGCACGATGTGTTCGCAACGGTTGGCTACGCGGGCCTGGGGAGCAGCGAGTTCTCCTCGCAGGGCATGACTGTCGGGGGCGGCGCGAGCGTACTGGCCGCTGGCACGCCTTGGTCTCCGGTTCGATGGCTTTCGGTTCTTGCCCGTTTCGACTGATGACAAGATTCCCGCCGCGGAACGTTCTCCGTCTCGGTACTGGGGCCTGCGGGTGGGCGTGGCATTTCGGTTTCGTTGAGGCCGAGTGGATGGACAGGATGAGCTATCAGTCACGAACCGGCGCAGTGCTCTTCGCGAAGAACCTGGACAGGATCGCGGCCTTCTACTCGGCAGTGCTCGGGCTCACCGAGGCGAATCGGGACGAGGATCACATCCTGCTCGAATCGCCGGGATTTCAGTTGGTGGTCCATCGGATCATCGGTGGCGGCTCCGCGGCAGGGGACTGAGCGTCCCGCTGCGCGCCGCTCGACGGCAGCGTTCAAGCCGGTCTTCTTTGTCCCGAGCATCTCGCGCCTCCGGGCAACTGCGGAGATGCGTGGCGGAGTCATGGAGCCGGCCGACCAGGAGTGGTCGTTCGATGGCATCACGGTGTGTGATGGGTTGGACCCGGAAGGCAACGTGATTCAGTTTCGCGAGCAACCCCGCTGACAAGCGGGACGACGGCTCTCTTTGACTGCTCGACTTCTTGAATCCAGGCGTCAGCCGGAGTTCAGAGCCGCCGCTCTGAACGGATTGTTGATGCTCCTTTTGCCTGCCTTCTGGGCTGGTTACCTCAACTACACATCCACCGCGGTTCGCCCGGTTCCAGCCACGGTCCTCTCTTCTGCGATAAGGGCGCTGCCCGTGCTGTTCGTTTTCGCGCCGGTCTCGTTGGTGGTGTTCTGGAGGACCTACGTCCACGCACGAGCGTACGTTCGCCATCCGGCGACCGTTTGGCGGGGTCCCGTCGAGAGCATGGCGCTCGGCGGCGGTATAGCTCTGCTGATCATGCTGTGGGCGACAGCGGGGACCTGGGCAAGAGAGCCCTTCCACATGGTCACCCTGTACATTGCGATCTACGTCATCGGAACCGCTCTGGTTGGCCTGGTGCTCGGCCTCCTGTTCGCAGGAACGGCGCTGCTAGCCGTCGTCTTCACACGCAGAGATGGCGTTGTGAGCCTCGATCCCGAGAGATGAAGGAATCCCGAGTTCTTCACCAGGTTCGCAAGCGATGCCTCTCGCTGCCGGAGAGTTCCGAAGTGGCGTCGTGGGGTCATCCGAACTTCCGCGCCGGTAAGCGAACCTTCATGACGTTCGAGTGGATCCATGGACGGCCTTCGATTGCCTTCAGGCTGAATTCAACGGACATCGACCTGCTGCTTCGCCGTAAGGGCTTCTTCGTCACGCCGTACGGCCAGGGACGGTGGGTCAGCGTCTGGGCCGACGGCCCGCTCAACCGGGGCCTGGTCGAGCGCCTGATCGACCGGAGCTATCGTATGGTGGCACTCAAGCGAATGATCGCGGCGTTGGACGCGAAGATCTGAACGGGTCATGAGAAAGATCAGCAAAACCGGTGGACGGCGGGCAACCCGCAGGCAGCAACAGCTGGACATTGCCGGCGTGGCCAAGGCCAATGCTGAAGGGACGCGGCCTCCAATGGCATCAACGGGTTTCGATCCTGTTGCTGGTCCGGACGCTCGAGTACTGATCCTCGGGACGCTTCCCGGCGCGATGGCGTTGGCGAAGGGTGAGTACTACGCCCAGCCTCGGAACGCGTTCTGGCACATCATGGCGGAAGTCGCTGGCGCGGGGCTTGCTCTTCCCTATGAAGAACGCAAGCGCCGTTTGATCAAGCGCCGGCTGGCGGTCTGGGACGTGGTTGCCAGTGCCGTGCGACCTGGCAGTCTGGACTCGAGAATTCAGGCGGGCTCGATTCGGCCGAACGACTTCGCGACGTTTCTCGCGTCGCAACCCGACCTTCAGCTGATCTGCTTCAACGGGATGAAGGCCGCTGATCTGTTTGCCCGCATGGTCTTGCCGAAGCTCGAGGCGCGATGGACTAGCGTCCGGCGCGTGATCTTGCCGTCCACCAGCCCCGCGCATGCGGCCATGCCACTCAAGCGGAAGATTCAGGTGTGGCGGAATGCACTGGCTGATGGTGAAACCTAGCCTGGCTGGCCAGCAGACCGCGGCCGGTATCGCTCTCGCGCTGACCCTCGCCTGTTCGCACACCCCGAGCGCCGGATTCTGGTTTCAGCGCGACGACCTGAGGCTCCCGGGTGTTGTGGCCGACCGCATCGGCGGGCCGCTCACGCGCGATGAGCTGCTCTCAATACAGCAGCTCGCGCGTGCCGAGGTCGAACGCGCGTTCGAAGGGTTGGCGATTACCGTGACGTCGGATGAAGGGTCATTCTGGCGCGTCGTCGTGGTCGAAACGTTGCCGGCCAGCCGGAACTCGCAGACACCGCGCGCGGGCGAGTCGCTCGCCATGGGGTTTCTCGGCGGGTCCGGTGCCGTGGGCTTCGACTTCGTCGCCGCACAAGCCGCGTCCTTCGCGGGCCCCGACGAGACGCGGCCCTCGATCGTCGCTGCAATCGGGCGCGGAGTCGGCCGGGTAGCCGTTCACGAGTTCATGCACCAGATGCTCGGGACTTCCATCGGCCACAACGATGCCGATCCCGACAGCTACGAACACGGCCGCCCCGATCGCCGATCGCAGTACTACGGCGAGCTGCGCTGGACGACCGCACGGCCCCTGCTGGAGCAGAGATTCGGCGTGCGTCGAACCCTGAACCTTGAACCCTGAACCTTGAACCTTGAACCTTGAACTGACGCCGAACCGAGCACCGCTTCGTTCAAGCGCCAGTGCGCTTAGTCATCCAGGAGCGCAAACGCCACGACCATCAGCCCGAAGAACACGCCGGCCCCGACGCCCGCGCCGACCAGCACAGCCTGCGCGACGTTGGTGCCGTTGCGCTTTGTGATTTCCAGTTGCCGGATCGCGTCGAAGCGGATCTCGCGCGGCGGCTCAGGCACACGCGTCCTGGGGCTGACGGTGATCGCCTCGTCTCCGACGGCCAGAAGCGTCCCCGTGAAGCGTCCCGTCGAACCCGTGCTGACGCGGACGTTCGTGCCCACCGGCAGCTGCTGCGCGTACTTGCGCCAGAGCTCGGGCGCGGAGTTGGGCTGGGGAGCGGGCACTGCGGTGTCGACGATGGATGTGCGGGATGCCGCGGGTCCGCGCGCGGCACAGTTCGCGCTCATGGCGGCAAGCAACAGAAGAGCAATAGCTCGTTTCATGACTCTCTCCTCGAAGCGTCAGAAGTCCACGCCGGCGCCAAGCTTCCACACGACGTGATGGACGCCGCTGCGGATCTGCACTTTCAGATCGGTGCGAAAGAACGTGCGCTCGTTGAAGTAGGCCTTGAAGCCGACCGACCCGAAGGGCACGGCATCGTGGGTGATGGTTTGCTGGTGCAGCGCGGGTACCCGCACGGGCGGCGGCGCAGGTCCCGGTCCGCTGGGGTAAGCGAACTGAGCAGGGCGATCGATCTCGTGCTCGGTCCGCACGTAGTCCACGCCCGCACCGACCCAGGGATGGAACATCGCATTCCTGCCGAATTGCCAGAGCTGGGCCACGCCGAACTGCCGCGTCGAGACACGGCTCGTGTGGGGAATCCAGCCGATTTGGCCAGCCGGTCCGTAGACTACGGTGCTGCCGTAGCTCTGGCCCTCGCTCGTCCAGAGCGCCTCGACCTCGGTCTTGAGGTGGTCGGTCCAGTAGTAGCCGGCGCTGACGTCGAAGAGCGCCGTATTGATCCAGTGGTCGTAGTCGGGTTGCGTGCCCGGTGGATCGACCTCGTCTGAATCCAGGCTGAACAGCCCGGTGTAGACCGCGACGTCGCCACGGGCGACGGGGCCGGTTATGACTTGTCCGGACGCTGGCGGAAGCCCCGCCCCCAGGAGCGCGACGGCAAGGGCCAGTGCCACTCGAACGTGCATGGGATTCCCCCTCGATCCCCCATGCGAAATTCAGCGTCCGATCGGCTCACTTGGCAAAAGGGCAGGCGGGGCAGGCGGGGCGGGCAAGGCAGGAGGGCAAGGCAGGCTGGGTAGGCGGGTAGGTAGGGCTGGCTACCAACGAATCGCGCCTGTAAGGAGCGCCGTCAGGGTCATCACCAGCGTCACGCCGAAGGCGTACGGAATGGTCCGCCGCTGGTGGTCCGCCAGGTCCACCTGGGCCAGCCCGACGAGCAGGAATGTCGCGGGCGTGAGCGGGCTCACCGGGAATCCCGTCGTCATCTGCCCCAGCAGCGCCGCCCGGGCCACCTCGATGCCGGATCCTCCCGCCGCTTCCGCAGCGGTCGAGAGAACGGGCAGCACACCGAAGTAGAACGAGTCGGGATCGAACATCAGGCTGAGCGGCATCGAGGCCACAGCGACGACCACGGCGAGGTGTTCCTGGATCGAGAGGGGCAGCGCACCGGCGACGTCCCTGGCCATGGCCGTCAGCATGCCGGTCTTCGTCATGATTCCCGCGAAGAGGCCGGCGGCGAGCACGGTCGTGACCATCACCATGGCCGCGCTGCCATGCGCTGTCAGCCGCTCCTGTTGCTCGCGAGCCGACGGAAAGTTCACCACGAGCGCCACGGCACACGCGATCAGGAAGACGACCGGCAGCGGCAGCAGTTCGATCACGAGCGCCGCAATGGCCGCCAGCGTCAGCACCAGGTTGAACCACCATCTGCCGCCGGAGCCTGCTGCGACCACGACGTCTCGATCGCCGGCGCTCTCGGCATGCGTCAGTCCAGTGTGTTCACCCGCCAGCCGGCGCCGTTCCCTGTAACCCATGATCGCAGCGAAGGCGAACACGGCGATCATGCCTGCCACTGTCGCAGCCGCCAGCGGTGCGAAGACCTGGCTGACGTCCACCTGCAACACGGTCGCGGCCCGGCTGGCCGGACCGCCCCACGGCAGGATGTTCATCGTGCCGGCTGCAAGCGCCGTCGTGCAAGTGAGCACCAGCGGATCCATCCCCAGCCGCGTGTAGAGCGGCAGCATCGCCGGCACGGTCACCATGAACGTGCTCGCGCCGGCCCCGTCGAGGTGCGCAATCGAGGCGATGGCGGCCGTGCCGACCACGACCTTCAGCGGATCGCGGCCGACGAGCGCGGTCACGCGGCGGATCAGCGGATCGAACAGCCCGGCGTCGTGCATCACGCCGAAGAACAGGACCGCGAACGCCAGAAGCGCTGCCGTCGGCGCAACGCTGCGCATGCCCTCCATCGCGAATGCGCCCAGGTCGCCGGCGAATCCGCCCGCGAGCGCCGCCGCGACAGGCACGACAGTGAGCGCGACGAGCACTGATGTGATGCGAAAGAGGATCAGCGTGAGCAGGAGGGCGATGGTGGCGACGCCGAGGAAGGTGAGCAACGATCTTACCGCGCGCAGAGCGCCGCGGCGGTTTGCCGTGCGGCAGGCGTCGCGTCGGCGTTCCGTGGAAGCAGCGCGCTCGCTGACGCCTCGGCCACGAGACGATCGGCGTCTGCCCTGAGCAGATACCGGTTGCTCAATAGCGAATCGGCGGCCCGCCTGACGGCGCAGACGTAGCCGTCCTGCGTGCCGTAGCGCTCCTCGATGGACGGCCGCGGGTCGCCGGAGGCCTGGCGCTCGGCGCGGGTTGCGGCAAATGGCACGTAACCACCCTGGAAGCCGCAAATCTGGCCTTTGAAGAAGCCTGACTTCTGGACGTTCCACCCGAGATATGTGCCGAGCGGCGCCTGGTGCAGCGCCGAAGCGATGCCCGATGTTTCGTTGCCGTCGGCGTTGACCCGAGGGACGAGCGTCGGCAGCACCTGCGTGATCCGCGGTGGCTGCTTCGCGATGACGCCGGACAGATCGTTGTAGAGAAAGCTCGAGCCAAAGTCGTAGTCGAGCACGACGTTGAGCAGGTCGTCCGCGAAGGTAACGCCGGGAATCGCGGGGAACCCTGTGGCCGCGCGCGTCGCCGGCACGAGCATCCGGTCCGCGAGCGTGGGATAGCGGCTCGCGGGCGGAGGCGTGCCCTTCACCACCCAATCCACGAGCGCGGCAGTCAACGCCCGCTGGGTGTCCGACATTGGATTCGGGTTGTCGGGGAGGATACATCGATCGCCCACCGGCGACTGCTGTTTGAAACCGCCACGGCCGCCGCCGTGCGTCGTGCCGGGCATGTAGTAGCGACGCACGTTGTCTGGAAGGGGAATGTCCGCAACGGCGTCCGTGCCCACGAGCCCTGGCGACATGCGGAGCCCCCAGAACTCGGCCGCACCGAATGCTTCGAAGACTTTGGGACACGTCTTCGTCGCAAGGCAGCGATCGAGGAGGCTCGATGTCGTCCGGCCTCTCGCTTTGTCGGCGTACGGGCTCCACCAGAGCACCGGCTCGCTTCCCGGTTCGTACAGTGTCGCAGCGCCGCCAGGAGTCGCGAACCGGTAGTTGAGCGGCGTCTGCCGTGCCGCGATGAACGGGAAGATGCCGTCCCAGACGATGCGGCCGTCGAGCGCCTGGTTGAAGCCCAGGTGCACGAAGGTCTTGATGAAGTTGCCCGATTGCGATGTGCCGAGGGCAATCGCGTGTGTCACCCGGCCGGCCACCGGGTTCGGAGCGGCACCACCCGGCGCGCCGTGTCGAAAGAACGACACGATGTCTCTCGTTGCCGCGAGACCGATCCCCAGGACGAGCGGATCCTTCGCGGTGTAGACCAGCTCGTAGACGCGCGACGGTGAGAAGCCGTCCTTTAAACAGATGCGCGCGGGATCAGGCCGTGCCGGGAAACGGGCTCTGCCGGCAATCAGCGAACGCCCAGTCCCCGGCGGAGACGGTTCCGATCGAGCCGGTGACGCCGCGGGCCGTCTCCGCCGTATGAAACGTGAGATGCGCCCGGCTCGTGTCGAGCGTCTCAGGCGGGTAGGCGGCCGTGCCCATCGAGCCGAGCCGGATCGAAGCGGTCGTGGTGCCTTCCGGTAGATCGCTGAACCGCGCCAGCACGGGACCGGTCACCGCGGAGCCATCCGGTTGCCTGGCGACCGGCACCTGAATGGTCTGGTTTGTCGCAGTGGGGATCACATCGCCCTGCCAGCCGCTGACGAGCGAGATGTGGCCGTCCGCACTCGGCGTCGCAGCACCGTTCCCGCGATTGACCACGGAATACACGAGCACGCCGCTGGCTTTCGAGAGGTCGACAGGCTTCATCAGGGAGAAGGTGGCGACGTATTCCACGCGCCCCCGCGCGTTCCTCGGTGCGAGCGCGATGTCCTGGATGATGCGGTTCTGTGGATGGGCGGGATCGAGCTCGCCGTGAATGCGCCCTTGCAGGTTCTCGTAGGCACCGGCAGCGCCGGGCGCTTCACCATTCGGTACGGAAGTACGTGTGGTGACTTCTATCCGCGTCACCTGCGCTCGGGCAGGGGCGGTAACGAACAGAGCCGATACGATGCCGAGAAGCAAAACCGCGCACGGGAGGGTCATCCTAACCCCTCGCGACATGCGGTTCAAAGTTCATTGTTCAAAGGTTCAAGGTGCCCGTTCCAAGTGCTGAGTTCGCGGTTCAAGGTGCTTGGGAAGGCTGAACCTAGCACCTTGAACCTGATGAACCTGGAACCTTGAACCAGCACCTTGAACGTTGAACCCTGAACCTTGAACTTACGGCTGCGAAGCAGTTGGTGACTGTGCCGGATCGAGCGTGATCGTCATCGCCGTGAACTGCATCTCTTCCCAGGTCTGATCGCCCCAGTGCACGTCCACCTTCGGGTCCGGGTTGGACTTGTTGGCCGGCGAGTTGTCGTACCAGGCCGAGGTCCGGAGCGTGGTGCCCTTCGGCAGCTTCATCGGTTCCTTGAACACGTACTCGGTCTGCCAGTTGAAGTCGTACTTGGGCACCGCGAGGATGACCTCGTTGCGTCCGTCAGGATAGGTGACCTCCACCTTCCACTCGCGGCCGCGGACGTGGGTGTGCGGCAGGATGCTCCACACGGTCGCGGCTTGATTGAAGCGTCATTTGCGCATCCACCTGCGTGTTGGGCGCGCCGGCCGGAAGCGTGAAGTTCTGGTTGGCCAGCGACACGGTCATCACTTCCTGCTTCGGCGCCTCTTTCGCGAAGACGAACGCGATCCTGGTCCGGTCCGTCGTCGGCGAGCCGATGGCCGTGTAGTGCATCTGGAAGATCAACGTCGAGCCTGCGGGCAGGCGCATCGCCGTGCCGGGCGTGAACACCCGGATACCCTCGCCCGGCGTGAAGCCTCCGACAAACGGCCCGAGGCCGGCCGCGGGCACCGGACGGTCGTTCGGCTCGGCCTGCTTGGCCATCTGCGTCCTGACCTCGGGCGGCAGGCCCATTCCGGGTGCGAAGACGAAGGGCCGCTGCGGCGGCGTGGCGGGTGCTGCCGTGGGCGCCGGTGTGGCGGGCGCTGCTGCGGCAGGTGCGGCGCCAGCCGGCGGCGTACGGCGCGGAGGCCTCGCGTAGACGATTACGTGATGCACCGCTGCCGACGAACCGGGCTGCACTTCGTACGCCTGAATCCAGCGGTCCTCAGTGAGATTGGTCGGGACCTCGAAGTGCTTGTAGTCGATCGTTCCGCTGGCCGGGATCGGATAGTCCTCCATCAGCGCGAACACGGCGTCCGGCTTGCCGATGTTCCAACCGTCCGGGTACACAGGCTGCGGAGGCAGGTCCGCAGTGTTGCCTTCCGGCGCGCCGGCGCTGACCCACTTCAGGATGGTGTCTTTCTCGCCCGCGGTCAGCGTTCGCGCGTTCACGAACTCGCCATGCGCGGGGTCGGCGTGCCACGGCGGCATCGTGCCCTGGGAGACGCGTGTGGCGATGGACCGCGCATAGGGACGGGCCGCCGCGAACGTGAGGAGCGACATCGGCGCGACCTCGCCAGGGCGGTGGCAGCTCGTGCAGCTCTTGTAGAAGATCGGCGCGACATCCTTGCTGAATGTCGGGGCGCCGGCGGCGCCTTGGGCCCTCGCAACGGAGGGGGCCAGGATCACCATGGCGGTGAGACTTGCGGCAACGGCGGAGCGGAGCGTGAAGGTCATTTGTTTCCTCGCAGGGCCGGGTCCGGGGACCCGGCTCGACAGCTGAAGACAGTATGTGGTCTGACGAGACGCCGCGCCACAAAGTTCTGTATGTCTTACTTCCCCCGACCGATGACCTCGCCGCCCCTCCTCGAAGTCGTCAATGCCACAGTCATCAAGCAGGGCCGCAAGGCCCTCGATGGACTGACACTTACCATCCGGCGCGGCGCCCACACCGCCGTGGTCGGGCCGAACGGCTCGGGTAAGTCCACGCTGATGAACCTGCTGACGCTCGAGGATCGCCCGCTCGCCCTCCCGGGCACGGCGGTCCGCGTGTCGGGCAGCGACCGCTGGAACGTCTTCGAGCTCCGGGCCAGGCTGGGCATCCTCTCCTCCGATCTCCACCACCGGTTCGTCAACGGCAACAGCGCCGGCCGCGTAACGGCGGAGGATGCCGTTCTTTCGGGGCTGTTGACGACGTTCGGGTGGGTGCGGCTCGAGGACACCACCGACGAGATGCGGCAGAAGACGGCGGCCGCGCTGACGCGCCTCGGCGTCTCGCACCTGGCGAAATCACCCTTGAACGAGATGTCCACGGGCGAGGCACGGCGCGTGCTCATCGCGCGGGCACTCGTGAACAGCCCGGAGGTCCTCGTCCTCGACGAGCCGACAACCGGCCTGGACATCGTTGCGCGCGGTGCGTTTCTCGATGCCGTCAGGGACGTCGCCCGGCAAGGCATCACCATCCTGCTCGTGACACACCGGCTGGAGGAAATCGTGCCGGAGATCGCCGACGTCGTGCTGCTGAAGCGCGGCCAGGTGGTCGCGGCCGGGCCGAAGGCGTCAACGCTGACCCCGGCCCACTTGAGCGACGTGTTCGAAGCGCCCATCGTCGTGAGCCAGTCCGACGGGTACTACAGCGCGAGCGTCGGTGCCGTCGCCTCGCGATGAAGCCTGCGCGCCGCCATGCGGTAAAACGTCTTCCAAAGCTGGTGCGTCGGCGGTCCAGGGTGCACGGCTACGGAGTGTTTGCGAAGGAACCCATCAACAAGAACACCCGCATCGTGGATTACGCGGGCGAGCTCGTGCGCAACAGCGAGTGCGGGGCGCGCGAGGAGCAGTACCTGGCGGAGGGGTGCATCTGGATCTTCCGCATCAACCGCACGTGGAGCCGGGATGCGGGAGCAGGCGGGAACATCGCCCGTTTCATCAACCACGCCTGCCGTCCCAACTGCTGGTTCGAGATTGCCGACAAGACGATCTGGATCCGCGCGTCGCGGCGGATTCGCGCCGGCGAGGAGCTGACCTACGACTATGCGACGGTAGGCGAGCGGACGATCCCGTGCCGCTGCCGCCCGGGTTGTCCGAACAAACTGTAGACAGCGCCCAAGGACCAAGGCCGCCCAAGGACCAAGGACCAAGGCCCGCCCAAGGCCGAAGGCCCAAGGACCAAGGACTAGTTGGGCTCCAGCCGCAGCAACGCACCCATCGGTTCCTCGGTGAGGAGGTACAGCAGGCCGTCGGGGCCCTGCTTCACGTCCATGATCCGCTGGCGCAGCTCGAAGAGCAGCGGATAGCGCCGGATCACGAGGCCGCGCTGGTTGAGCACGATCCGTTGCAGCTGCGTGTCCGAGGAGCGCGCCCACGAAAATGCTGTCGCGCCACTCGGGAAACTTGTCGCCCGTGTAGAACGCCATCCCCGAGAGCGCGATCGACGGAGACCAGAACAGGAGCGGCGACTCGGTCCCCGGCGCCGCCAGGAGGTCGGACACCGGACCGGTGTCTCCCGTCACGTCGCCCGAGTACGACCGTCCGAACGACAGGTTCGGCCAGCCGTAGTTCTTGCCTGCCCGGATGATGTTGATCTCGTCTCCGCCCTGTGGCCCGTTCTCGGTTTCCCACAGCTCTCCGGTCGTGGGATGGAACGCCATGCCCATCGAGTTCCGGATGCCGAGCGCGTACACCTCGGGCTTGTGCCCGGGCTTTCCGGCAAACGGATTGTCCGCCGCCGCGCTGCCATCGTCATTCAGCCTCAGGATCTTGCCGAAGTGGCTGTTCGGATCCTGCGCGTCAGTGAACGTGGCGAGGCCCTCGCGCGGGCGGCTGGCAGGGATCGGGATCCCCACCGCCAGGTAGATCTTGCCGTCGCGGCCGAACAGGAACCTCGCGCCGGATGCGCCGTTGACCACGGTGCTCGTGGTGAAGATGTCGCGGACGTCGGAGAGCGCATGGCCCCCGTCGTACCGGGCGCGAGCGAGCACCGCCCGGGCTGTGTCAGTCGAGCCTGCTTCAGGCTTGTAGTAGGTGAAGTAGACCAGGCGGTTCTCGGCGAACTGCGGGTGCAGCACGACGTCGTTCAGCCCCTTGAGGTTCCGATCCAGCACCGGCGGGATACCGGCGATGGGTTGAGGATCGAGCACACCGTTGCGCACGAGGCGCAGGCGTCCCGCGCGTTCCGTCACCAGGATGCCGCCGTCGGGGAGGAACGCGAGCGCATAGGGCCGCGAGAGGCCGCGTGTGGGCACGACGCGGAACTTCGGGCCGGGGAGAGGGCTGCCGCCCGGCCCGCGCGTCGAGCTGTCGAACACGAGGGGACCTTCCGGCAGCGTGTCCCGCGCCGGAGGCGCGGCCTGCTGTGCGGCGTTCAGGGCAGCCACGAGCAACAGGCCCGCAATGCACGACAGGCCGGATGCCAGCCCCTTCAGTCCATTAGCCATTTTTACAATCCCGTTCCCCGTTCCCTGTTCTCCGTTCCCCGCCGTGTCGCCGAACGGTAGCACGATGGCTCCAGAGTGCGCATTCGAAGTGCGATATCTTCGCGGGATGTCACAACACCCCGATCGGGCTCGCCGTCGCCTCCTCGTGGGACGGCTGGTCAGGAACGCGGGCATCGTGAGCGGGCTGATCGCGGTGGCCCTCGGAATCGGCGCAGCCGGCTATCACTATCTCGACGACCTGTCCTGGCTCGACGCCACGCTCAACGCCGCCATGATCCTGACCGGCATGGGCCCGGCCTCCCCGGTCGAAAGTACTGGGGCGAAGGTGTTTGCCATCGTCTACGCCCTGCTGAGCGGTATGTTCTTCTTGACGATGGTGGCGGTCCTGCTGGCACCTGCGCTGCAGCACTTCCTGCACCGGTTTCATCTCGAGCTTCGCGAACAGGATGATGCGGTGGAAGGAGCGGGGAAGCCCCCGCGCAAGGGCACAGGGCGGTAGCCCCGATGCCGGACGCGACGTGATATCTTGGCGGAAGACCATGCCTGAGTTCGTCATCGAACGCCAGATCCCCGGCGCGGGACAGATGACCGAGGAGCAGATCCAGGACATCACGCGAAAGTCGCTGGAGGTCCTGAAGAACCTCGGTCCCCAGATCCAGTGGCTGCACAGCTACGTGACCGACGATCGGATCTACTGCGTCTACCTGGCGCCGGATGCGGCCCTCATCCAGGAGCACGCGCGCAGGCTCGGCGTACCAGCCGACCGCATTTCGGCCGTCCGGCGCCTCATCGATCCACGACGGTACGCCTGAGCAGCCCGGCTACGAGCCGGGGGGCGCCGCATCGGCTCCAAGGACTTCGTCGAGCGTCGAAGTGAGCCCTTCCGCCCACGCATCGGCGTAGGCGCCGGGGCTGAGGCGCGTCCGCGCCTGCGCCAGGGTGCGCTCCACGACGTCGCGCTCGGCCTGTTTGGCCGGACTGCCGATCCGGTGGCGGATGGCCGCCGCGGCGCTCGCCATCCTGACCGCGGAGGTGTCGCGCGACTGGCTGCTGGCACACCACGACAGCGACTCCAGCTGGCGGGCCACGCCGCGTTGATGGCCCACTTCCCTGAAGGCTCGGATGGCCTCCCGGAGCGAACGGTCGGCCTCGGCGTACTCGCCTGCCTGCAGATCGACGGTCGCCAGGTCGGCCAGGACGCGCGCAATGCCCCAGCGATCGTCAATTTGCTTGTACCTCGCCAGGCTGTCGAGATGGTACTGGCGCGCGGAGTCGTGAAGCCCCTGCGCGACCGCGACATCGCCGAGCCCGTTCAACGCCGTGGCGAAGCCCCGAAGATCGCCGCGGGCCTGAAACGACGCGGCGACCTGTTCGAGCAGGCTGCGTGCGAGGGCAAAGTTCCCTTCGACCTTGGCCGCATGGGCCATGTTGCTCCTGGCCAGATCTGCGGCGACCTCCTCCCCGACCTTCTCCCACAACGCGACCGTTTCGCCGAAGACCGCGGTGGCCTCTGCGTAGCGCCCCTTGCGTTGCGCCTGAAACGCCATGGCCGTCATCGCTGCGGCCATACCCTGGGGATCGTCGAACTGCCGGTAGATGCGGCACGCCTCGCGGCTGTGCATCTGGGCGGTGTCGAGGTCGTCCTGCAGATCGGCGAGGACGCTGGCGCCGTACAGCGCGCGCGCCCTCGGCCCCGTCGGCGTTTCTGCACCGGCAATCGACAGGATTCGCGCCAGCGTCTGGCGCCCCTCGGTGAGGTGATCGCGCTGTTCCCAGAACCTGAACAGTGCGCCGCCGAGCCTGAGTGCCCACGCCGCGTCACCCGTGGCCAGCAGATGTTTCGCGGCCGCCCGGAAGTTGTCGTGTTCGACGTCACAGCGCCGCAGCCACGCTTCGCGTTCCGCCGGGCTCATCTCGAGCGTCTCTTCCTCGGCGAGGACGAGCATGTACGCGGCCCGCGCGCGCTCGGTCGCCGCCGCCTCGTCGTGCAGGATCAACTGCTCCCGGCCGTACTCGCGGAAGGTTTCCAGCATCAGAAAACGCGGTTCACCATCCTCGGAGGCCCGCTGCACGACGAGGCTGTTGTCCACGAGCGACGTCACGCCATTGAGGACGTCCACGCCCAGGTCCTCCTGGGCATCGCAGACCGCCTCCGCCGCCTCGAGCGTGCAGCCGCCAACAAAAATCGACAGGCGGCGGAACAGCCGCTGTTCGGCCGGCGTCAGCAGGTCGTAGCTCCACTTGATCGCCTGGCGGAGCGTCTGCTGGCGTTCGGGCAAGTCGCGCGCGCCGCCGGTCAGGAGCTCGAGCGGCCGTTCGATGCGCGCCAGCAACTCGGCCGGCGGCAGGATCTTGACGCGAGCCGCGGCGAGCTCGATCGCCAGCGGGAGGCCGTCGAGGCGGCGGCAGATCTCGACCACCGCGACGGCGTTCCTGGGGGAGAGGCTGAAGTCGGGCCTGGCGGCTGCCGCCCGCTGGACAAACAGCGCAACCGACGCGCATTGCATCAGCGTGGCGGGGGAGAAGGTCGCCGCGGCGCCTGGAAGTGGCAGGGGCGGCACCGGGAACTCGTGCTCCCCGTAAATGTGGAGCACGAGGCGGCTGGTCACCAGCACCTTCAGTGCGGGACAGGCATCCAGCAGCTCCTGCACGACGGCGCCCGCGTCGGACACCTGCTCGAAGTTGTCCATCAGGAGCAGCGCCGGACCGAGATCTCGCAGGTGTGCCGCGATCGCCTCCAGGAGCGGAAGATCGGCGCTCTCGCGCACGCCGATCGTTCGAGCCACCGCGGAGGCGACGAGCCCAGGGTCGGAAAGGGGGGCGAGGTTGACGAACACCACTGCGCCGTCGAAGTGCTCGGCGACATCCTCGGCCACCTGCATGGCCAACCGTGTCTTGCCCGTTCCTCCAGGGCCCGTGAGGGTCAGCAGCCTGACGCCGGAGTGGAGCAGCAGGTCCTTGACGCTCGCGAGCTCCGAGGCACGTCCCACGAGCGGCGTGCGCTGGAGCGGCAGGTTGTGCTGCCGGCGCTGTGGGGCCGCGGCCCGCTTCGCCCGGTCGACCCCATCCCGCGGCCCGGCCGCGAGCGCGCGCAGTGTTGTCTCGACGTCGGCAGCCGTGGGCCGTGCTTCCGATGACTTTTCGAGCATCGAGAGCAGCAGCCGTTCGAGCCGTGGCGCCATGTCAGGCACGAATCGCAATGGGCCCGGTACCGTCTTCGACGTGATGGCGTGCAGCATGTCGACCAGCGAGCCGGCTTCGAACGGGTGCGTCCCCGTCGCGAGCTCGTAGAGGACCACACCGAGCGAGAACACGTCGCTCGCGCTCGTGACGTCCTCGGCCCGCGCCTGCTCCGGCGACATGTAGCGAGGTGTGCCCACGATGAGGCCCGGGCTCGTGTCGGACGGGCGCGCCTTGGCCATGCTCGCCGCCGGCGCGAGGCGGGCCAGCCCGAAGTCGAGCACCTTCACGTACCCGTCGTCGCGGATCATGACGTTGTCGGGCTTGATGTCGCGATGGACGATCCCCGCGGCATGCGCAACCCTGAGCGCCTGTGCGAGCTGTGCTCCCAGGCGCGCCAGCGCCTCGGCGGGCATGGGGCGGCCGACCATCAGCGCCAGGGACTGGCCCTCGATGAACTCCATGGCGAGAAAGCGGCGGCCGAGGATGTCGCCGATCTCGTAGATCGTGACGATGTTCGGGTGGTTCAGCGACGAGGCCGCGCGTGCTTCCTGCTCGAAGCGCCGCACCGCGTCCGGGTTGCTCGTGAGCGCGGACTGCAGCACCTTCACCGCGACCTTGCGCCCGAGCCTGCTGTCGTGTGCGAGATAGACCTCACCCATGCCGCCGCGGCCGAGGAGCGAGAGCACGTTGTACGCGCCGATGTTTCCGGAGATCGTCTCGGCCTCCTCCTGCTTCGACAGCCATTTCGCCGCAAGATTCGTCGCGGGGCCTGCGACGAACTCACCCGCTTGCTCGTGGGCGGAAATGAGCGACGCCACCTCCTGCCGGAGATCCTCGTCTGCCCCGCAGGCCTGGATCAGAAATGCCTCCCGGCGGTCCGGCGGCACCTCCAGCGCGGCGTAGAACAACTGCCCGACCTTCTCGTATCGCTCGGGATTCATGCCCGGCTCAGCTCACGGAATAGCCAGGCCTGGGCGAGGCTCCAGTCGCGCCGCACCGTGCCCACCGAGACATCCAGGACGTGTGCGACTTCATCAAGGCTCAGTCCGCCGAAGAAGCGCAGTTCCACCACACGACTCTGGCGTGCGTTGAGCCCCTCGAGCGTTTTCAGTGCGTCGTCCAGGGCGACGAGATCCACGGAGTTCTGCGCGGCCGGCACGTCAGTGGCCTCGGAAAGGGAAACGTGCAACTGACCCTGGCCCCGTTTGGCCCGGTCCCTCGTCCGTGCCAGATCGACGAGCACGCGCCGCATGATCTGCGCGGCGACCGCGAAGAAGTGGGCACGGTTCTGCCACTGGACGTCCTTCCAGTCGATCAGCCGCAGGTAAGCCTCGTTGATGAGCGCAGTCGCCTGGAGGATATGCCCCGGCCGCTCGCCCGCCATGCAGCGCGCCGCCACCCGGTGCAGCTCGTCGTGGACCAGCGGCGTCAGGGCGTCGAGGGCCGCCTGATCACCGGCGCTCCAGGAAACGAGCAGCTGTGTGAGGTTGGCGGGGGTGCTCATCAGTCAGATTCCCGGGCCAATTAGCTTAGCAAATTGCCCGGTTAGCACTTTGGACGGCTAATGACGCCTTCCTGTGTAAGGAGAGACGTCATGAAGAAGACCCTGTTGATTATGGCTACCGTGGCCGCCGCCCTGTCGGCGCCAGCCGGAGGCAACCTTCGCGCCGCGGAATCGCGTGCCGACATCGTGTTCGAGTGGAATCAGATCCTGCAGGACACCGTTCCCAGCCCGCAGGGGGTGCTCACGCCCCGCTTCTTCGCGATGACGCACATCGCGATGTTCGACGCGATCAACGCGCTCGAGCGTGAGTTCACGCCCTATCACGTCCGCATCCGACACGACGGTGGCGGATCGCCCGAGGCGGCGGCCGCGCAGGCGGCCCACGACGTGCTCGTCGTCATCAACCCGGGCGCGACGGCCGTGTACGACGCGGCACTCGCTCGGCAGCTCGGCGAGAATCCCTCCGGCTTCGTTCACAGGGGCGCCGCCCTGGGAGCCCGTGTCGCGGCGGAAGTACTCGCGTGGCGGCAGAACGACGGCTGGGTGGTTTCGCCGTTCCCCGCGTATTCGGAGCCGCTCCTGCCGGGGCGCTGGCAGCCCACGCCGCCGAACAACCCGAACGCCACCTTTACGCACCTCCAGAAGGCTGCGCCGATGGCGCTTCTCACGGCGACGCAGTACCTGCCGCCCCCGCCGCCATCCTTGACGAGCGCACGCTATGCCGCCGATCTCAACGAGGTCAAGGCGATTGGCAAGTCGGATAGCCTCACCCGCACCGCGGATCAGACCGCCATCGCGCGGCTCTGGGCCGGCATCGCGACGACGGGCAGCGGTACGGCCACCAACTTCCTCTCGATTTGGAATAACGTGGCGCGGGACGTGGCGCGCGAGCGCCGGCTGTCGCTCGTCGAGACAGCCCGGGTGTTCGTCTTGATGAACACGTCCGTGCACGACACGCTGCAGACGGTCCAGTCGAGCAAGTTCGTGTATGGGCTCTGGCGTCCGGTCACGGCCATCCGCCAGGCGGACACGGACCTCAACCCCGCGACCGATCCGGATCCGGCCTGGCTGCCGCTGCTGACGACGCCTCCGTATCCGTCGTATGCGGGCAACATGGCATCGATTGGCGCCAGCGCCGCACGCGCGCTGGAGCTTGCGTTCGGCGCGAATAACATCCCGGTGACGGCGACGTGGAAGCAGTCAGGCGGACTTCCTGATGTGACGCACACCTTCGAGAGTTTCTCGCAGGTCGCGGAAGAGCAGTCCGAGAGCCGCATCTACGGCGGCATTCACTACCGCTTCGACCAGATCGCGGGCCAGCAGGTTGCCAGGTCGACGGCCGACTTCGTCTTCGCGAACTTCATGACGCCACGCAAGGGGACGAGTAGTCAGTCCTTGGGCCTTGGGTCTTGGTTCTTGGGCGGTCCTTGGTCCTTGGTCTGGCCTTGGTCCCTTGGGCCTTGGTGGCCGAGACCAAGGGCCAAGGCCTAAGGACAGCTAAGGACCAGGCACCGCCTAAGGCCCAAGGACCAAGCACTAAGGACTGACCGTCGGGGCAGTACAATCCGTCGGTTCGGAAGGAGCCGCGAGATGACGACGACAGAAAGCGTTGAGAACCACCAGGCAGTTGCCAACGACCTGAAGGGCAAGATCCGCGGTCCTCTTTTCCGGCCCGGCGATGCGGGGTACGACGAGGCCCGGTCGGTCTGGAACGCGATGATCGACCGCCGTCCCGCGCTCATCGCCCGGTGCCTTGGCGTGTCGGACGTCATCGCCTGCGTCAACGCCGCGCGGGATCGTGGCATGCCGCTCTCGATCAAAGGCGGCGGGCACAACATCGCGGGGCTGGCGGTCTGCGACGATGGCCTGATGATCGACATGTCCTCGATGCGTGGTGTCTGGGTCGATCCGGAGCGGCGCGTAGCGCGTGCGCAGGCGGGCTGCCTGCTCGGCGATGTGGACGCCGAAACGCAGCTCCACGGCCTTGCCGCCGTGCTCGGCTTCGTGTCGCCCACAGGGTGCGCCGGACTGACGCTCGGCGGCGGCTTTGGATACCTGTCCCGCCGATTCGGCTGGACCACCGATAACCTGGTGTCGGTCGACCTCGTCACCGCCGCCGGCAAGATGGTCCGGGCGTCTGAGAAGGAAAACAGCGATCTCTTCTGGGGACTTCGCGGGGGCGGCGGCAACTTCGGCGTCGCGACGAGCTTCGAATACAAGCTTCATCCAGTTGGCCCGGAGATCGTCGGCGGTGCCATCGCCTGGCGCGGCGAAGAAGCCGCCAGCGTGCTCGAGATGTATCAGTCGGTTGCGGCACAGGCGCCGCGCGAGCTGACCTGCGTTGCCGGCCTGCGTCTCGCGCCGCCGGCTCCCTGGATTGCCAAGGAGGTGCACGGCAAGCCAATCGTGGCGCTGTTCGTGTGCTACTCCGGTCCGCTTGCGGACGCCGAACGGGTGCTGGCGCCGATCAAGACTTTCGGCAATCCGGTCGGCGACGTCGTCCAGAAGCGTTCCTACTTCTCTCAGCAAACGCTGCTCGACGCCACCCAGCCCAAGGGCCGGCGCTACTACTGGAAGTCCGAGTACCTGAAATCGCTCGACCCCGCGCTCTTCACGCGGGCCATCGAGCACGCGTCACGGATCGTGTCGCCGCACTCGGCGATTCTGGTTTTCCCGCTGAATGGTGCGGTGAACGACCTGCCCGAGGATCACTCCGCCGTCGGCAACCGCGATGCCTCGGCCGTGGTCAACATCGCGAGCGCCTGGGAGCACGCGAAAGACGATGCGGAGAATGTCGAGTGGGCGCGTTCGACGTGGCGCGACCTCCGGCAGTTCTCGACCGGTGGCACCTACATCAACTTCCTCACCGAAGAGGAAGGCGACGATCGCACCCGGGCCGCGTACCGGACAAACCATGCGCGTCTGGCCGAGGTCAAGGCGAAGTGGGATCCCTCGAATCTCTTCCGGACGAACAAGAACATCGCGCCCCAGAGGTGATGCGGCTTTCGCAGGCGACGCGAACGTGAAAAGCCATAGAATGTGCGCCCATGGAGAACATGACGAGAGCTACATCGTTCGCGACGGCCGGTGTTCTTGGCATCGCCCTGACGGTGGCGCTCGGGGCCCAGGCTGGCGGGGGGGCGGCCGCTGTTGCCGCGCACAAGGCCGCCGCAGAGAAGGCGGCGGGTAAGGACTTCGGGAGGCTCAAGCTGTCGGCGTGTTCCGAGCGGGAACCGGCGGCCCCGGCGCCTGCCGGAGCGGCCGGTGCGCCCGCAGCCGCCCGGACGGCGCCACCTCGCGAGCAGTGGCTCGCGGAGCCGGCCAAGGTGTTCGACAACTTCTACTTCATCGGCACGCGGGAACACGGCGCGTGGGCGTTGACGACGACGGCCGGGATCATCGTGATCGACGCTCTGTACGACTACGCCGTGATCGATGCGGTCGAAGCCGGCATGAAGAAGCTCGGTCTCGACCCCGCCGACATCAAGTACCTGATCATCACGCACGGCCACGGCGACCACCACGGCGGCACGCGGTATCTCCAGGACAAGTACCGCCCGCGGGTGGTCATGGGGCCGCGCGACTGGGACCTGGTGGCGCGCGACACACGTTCGCCGCGGCCGGCCAAGGACATGGAAGCCACCGACGGCCAGAAGATCACGCTCGGCGATACCACCGTCACGCTGTACATCACGCCTGGCCATACGCCGACCACGATCTCGCCCGTTCTGACGGTCAAGGACAACGGCGTGCCGCACGTGGCCGTGCAGTGGGGTGGCACGGCGCTGAACCCGACGACGCCCGTCGCGTCGATCCAGGAGTACGTCAACTCGGCGGCGCGGTTCCGAAAGATTGCGGCTGCGGCGGGCGCGGACGTGATCTTCACGAACCACACGTTGTTCGACGGCACGCTGACCAAGATCGCGGCGATCAAGGGCCGGCAGGCGGGCCAGCCGCATCCATTCGTGGTCGGACCGGCCGTCGTCGATCGCTACATGACCGTCGTCGAGGAGTGCGGACGGGCGCTCCTCGCAGCGCGCTAGAGCGCCTTGAACTCTCGTCGCGCCGTCCTTGGTTCTTTGGCCTTGGTGCTTGGGCGGGCCTTCGTTCTTGGTCCTTGGTTCGTCCGGAGTCCCTAGTCCTTAGGGCGAAGTGTGTGTGGCTGACGCACGACCACGCACCAAGCCGCCAAGGACCAAGGCCAGCCCAAGGACGAAGGCCCAGGGACCAAGGACTGGCGGCTACACCGAATTGAAGCCGCCTAGTTCGTGAAACGAGCGGACGGCGGAGCGGCCGAGGGCGACGAAGATCGCGAGGCAGAGGAGCTGCGTCATCAGGAACGGCGCTTCCTGCTGCGTGGGCGCGAGCTCGGTCATGGCCGGGACCTTCAGGAAGAGCTGAACCAGCAGCACGAAGACGTTCAGGTACAGCGCGGCGACAGACCCGATCCCGGTAGATCTTGCGCCATCGGCCTTCGAGACCCTTCCCGTACAGCGCGTACATCACAAAGGCCAGGATGACGAGCGATAGCCCGCCGAAGATGTGCGACGGCAGGAGCTCCGCCGACTGGAAGCCGAACCCGGTGGCGCTCGTCGCGACAGTGGTGACCAGGAAGATCTCGGTCCAGCCTGCCAGGCGCCGGTTCGCGATGAGGCCGCCGACGACCACGCCCCCTGCGAGGATGCCGACGACACTAAGGAGGACGTGGATGAGCGTGAATGTGGCCATGGGAAAGGCTAACCAGAAGGGCGGGTAGGGCAGGTGGGGCAGGCGAGGGCAGGCAGGGCGGGCGGGGCAGGCAGGGGCGGGCCTTCGACGGCGCTCGGACTATAATTGTGGGTCCCGCTTCGCGCGATTGTCCTCAACGGAGAGGTACCGAAGTGGTCGTAACGGGGGCGCCTCGAAAGCGTCTTGTCGGGTAACCGGCACGTGGGTTCGAATCCCACCCTCTCCGCCATACTTTAGAACCGCCAGAGACGCTCGATTCGCCAGATTCCCTTCAACCAATCCTTGATCACCGACCGAGTCATGCCAGATATGGCATACTGAAGACAGGTGTCCGAGCGGAGTCTCAAGCCGGTCGTATGGATGGGCAATGCGCTTGGCGTGCTGAAGACGTTCCCATCGGCGGTACAGGACGAGGTCGGATACGCGCTGTACCTGGCGCAGCGGAGTGAGAAACACGTATCGGCGAAGCCGCTGAAAGGCGTGGGCCCGGGCGTGTTGGAGGTCGTCTCGGATCATCGTGGCGACACGTTCCGGGCGGTCTACACCGTGCGACTGAGTGACCGTGTCTACGTGCTGCACGCATTTCAGAAGAAGTCGAAGCGTGGGATCGCGACGCCGCAGGCCGAGATCGACCTGATCAAGCGGCGTCTGAAGTTGGCCGAGGGCGTCAGCGAAGGGTTGGAATAGGACGATGGCGAAAAAGGGATACGTCGTCGGCAGCAGCAACGTGTTCGCGGATTTGGGACACCCGAAGCCTGCGGAAGCGCTGGCCAAGGCCGAGCTGGCCAGGAAGATTGGGACGATCATCGAGCGGCGCGGATTGACGCAGTCTGCCGCCGCCGCGTTGCTCGAAGTCGACCAGCCGAAAGTCTCGGCTCTGACTCGAGGCCGGCTTGCTGGGTTCTCGCTCGATCGACTTGTTCGGTTTCTCGTCTTGCTCGGGAGCGACGTCGAGATCGTCGTCAAGCCGCGGGCGCGAACAGCTGGTCGAGCGCGCGTGATGGTCGCCTGAGAGGCTGACGATGTTACGTTGCGCCGACCGCATCATCAGCCGCTTGATAATGCGGAGTCGAGGGAAGACAGGGCTGCCAGTAACAGAAGAACACGTCAAGCTGCACACCCTCCTGCAACACCCCATTGCTGGACGGTACAGCATAGTTCCCTACGATTCTTCAGCATGGCATCCCTTCAGCAGCGTAGAGGCTAGTTCGTTTCTGGCACGTGATGAACAAACCAGCCAGCTGGTGGTGATGAAGATCGCGTACGCACCCCGCGACAGGCAGAACCTCCTCGCTCACGAGTTCCTGGTCGGCGCCCCTCTTTCTCATCCAAACATCGTCAAGTGCCTGGATTTTGTCGAGGCCCAGGAATTCCATGTGCTGGTGACCGAGATCGTTGAGGGACGTTCGTTTCTCGACCTCGCGGAGGGGCGCTCTGACGACCAGGTTCCCAAGAGGCCGCCCATGTTTCACCAGTTGCTAGCAGGGTTGGACTATCTACATAGCAAAGGAATCGTCCACGCGAATCTCAACCCGGGCAGCATATGGCTGGACAGGTCCGGCTCGTTGAAGATCGGCGATCTCTGGTATGCCGCTGTCGCGGGTTCGCGAGGCGCCGCCACGTTCGATCACGCACGAATTCTCTATGGCTCACCCGAGCATCTGACAGGTGAGCTGACCGTTGAGTCCGATTATTTCGCCGTCGGGATGCTGCTCTACCAGTACGCTACAGGAAGGCATCCGTTCTGGCACCGAGGACCCCGGATGCTATTTCCCAGACTGCAGGCGGCAGACCTGGATCGCGCGCTCGGGGAACATCCAATGCCGAGCAACATCGAGCCGATTCTGCGCGGCCTGATGTCGCCAGAACCTCCCCAGCGTCGCGAGGGCTGGCAAATGCTTCGCGAGCACCGGTTCTGATTCGCGGCCTTGCGTGCTCAATACGTGTCTCCACTAGGGCTTTCGTGCGGATCTGACGGCTTGTGCGGAAGCGTAAAAACCGCCTAAGTTCTTTGTTTTCAACAACCGGCAGTGGTGCGAATCCCAGGCACGAATCCCAAACCCGCGTTGGTTTCGCTCGTCTTGTCGCAACTCGTTCCGCCACTGCGGCTGTCGGTAGTGGGCTCTTTTCATTTTAGAGTTGGCCGAGCCGATGTTTAAGCAGCAGGAACGTAGCTAAAGCGGTCTGCAAGGCGAGGCCGACAACCCACAACATGCTGGTTGTTGTCCCAAGATATTGCGCAGCGAGGGCCAATAGAAACCAGCTAGCGAGAAACCACGGCGCTCGTCCTGAAAGTCCGTCTTTAGCCCAGAGAAGGGCCATCAGCGCAGCAGAGGCGACGGCTGGCACCCAGAACAGCTGAAAGTAGGTTTTTAAATCCATCCCCTGCTCAGCTATGCCGCTTTTCTGGATCCGCAGCTTCGAGCAGCGCCAACAATGTCAGATACATCGAACAGCCATCCGTGACCTTCGCGGCCATCGCGGGCGTGAACCTCAGCGTTCGGTGCTCTTGATGAAATTGTATGCGAAGTAGTTCAAGGCGACGGCCGCTCCATGCTGGAGCTGACGATGTTCGCTGGGCTTTAGCGCCACGCCGCGTCCAAGTCGTTTCCGTAGACCTTCTGCAAGACCGCATAGTCCACGTCTTCCCAGAAAGCGCTTTCAACCGCTTCCAAGTAGACCTTGAGGCCGGTTTCTCGATGCGAAGTCGCGGCGGGGTTAGGAAAAACGCTGTAGCCTTACCCCGAAGGGCGGTCGCCGACCCCTGATTCCGGGACGGCAGCCGCACCCGCATCTAGTCGAGCGAATGGGACGGGTGAGAAATGAGCAGGTCATCCCGCATTCGGGAGCGGCGAAACGGGAACAACTTGGAGTATGGCTTCTAAGAAACGGAAATCCTCCCTTATGCCGCCTTCGGAAAGCCGCATAGTTGCCCTGGCCTTTTGCGCTTCACTATTAGCCGGTCCAATGCTTCTCCGTGCTGGCAGCAGTTCCAACGGTCGGTTGGCTAATCAGCCGAAATCGAGCAACAAGGAACAACGTTCTTGGGGTCGGAGTCGGCATCGGAAGTCTGCCTTTCCTTTTGTACTTCACGTACGTCCTTTCCACTGGCAATCCCTTAATAGAACTTAAAGCAAGTGCAGACGCGGCGGTTTGGTTAGCGGGGGCGAGCGCAAGCGGCGCAGGAGCAGCAGCTGTCTTTTGGATGATCGCTGGTCGCGCTGTCATCGCGATGCAGGACAATCCTTGAGCACAGACGGCCTGCATGCCGGCAAGAGTTCAAGCCTGATGGTGGTGTTTGCCGCGGCTGGCGTGATAGACCTGTGTTATGCATCGCCGCGGGGTACTGATCATGCCGGGCCTGAATCCATTCGATGGGCTGCTGTTCCTGGCCGTGACCGGCACGCTCGGCGGCTGGCGGCGAGTTCCGGTGCGGCTGCACTGAATCGTTCTGGAACTCGTCGACGCCCGCAAGGCGCCGAGTGGTGCGTCAGCCAGGCTACTCGCGCAGCATGATCAGCATCATGCGCGACGACTCGGTCGCCCGAACCGCATGCGGTACGTTGGCCGGCATCAGCACGGCCGATTGCGGTGTCGTCTGCACCTCACGCCCGCCGATCGTGAGGGCAAGAGCCCCAGTGAGCGTGATGACGAGCGCATCGAATGGCGCCGTGTGCTCCGACAGCTCTTCCGCTGCGTCGAAGGCAAACAGCGTGATGTTGCCCGCGGCCGTGCGCGCCAGCACGCGGCTGGCGATGCCCTGGGCGGTCGGCGTCACAAGGGCATCCAACGCGAAGAGTTCACCCGCCGGAAGTGTGCTCGCCATCGCCTCTATCCTCCCGCCCCGCGCTCAATTCTGCCCAGGTATTTCAACGAGGTGCTCATATCGTCCTCTCCTCGAGAGCGACCGCATAGATGTCACGGCCACGGATGTCGCAGCACGTGTGTCAGACTCTCAACCCCGGCGGCCGACGACATCACGTCATTCTGTTGGCGGCAGCATAGCAGCCGTGCGTCCGCACTACACTCGAACCTGAGAGGTCGAGGGCGATTGTGACATCTGAGGATCGTGGCGCAAGGCGTGATTCGCCCTGGAGCCAGCCGAGTACGGTTGAGGGCTTCGTGCGGTCACCACCGAACGAGACCCTGGTCCAGTTTGCCGCACGAGAGTGGCGCCCGTCGGCGCGCCTGCTCGACATCGGGTGCGGTGCCGGTCGCAACGCAGTGCCGCTGGCCCACCGCGGGTGGGACGTCGTCGGGACCGACCTGTCGTTACCGATGCTGACCGCGGCTGCAACGCGGCTGGAGGGTGCTGGACTCGCGAATCGTGTTCGCTTGGCGCAAGCCTCGATGGATCACCTGCCGCTGGCGTCTGGTGTGTTCGATCTCATCGTTGCGCATGGCATCTGGAACCTTGCGCAATCTGGCGCGGAGTTCCGGCAGGCGGTCCGAGAGGCGGCGCGCGTGGCTCGACCAGGCTGTCCTCTGTTCCTTTTTACGTTCTCACGTCACACCCTTGCGGAGACGGCCCAGCCGCTGCCCGGAGAGTCGTTCGTCTTCACGCAGTTTTCTGGTCAGCCGCAGTGCTTCCTGACCGCGGAGCAGCTCGTCACCGAACTTGCTGCGTGTGGCTTCGAGCCAGATCAATCGCTGCGGCTCCGAGAGCTCAATCGGCCGTCGACGAGAGCGATTCTCAAGACGGGCGCACCGGTGATTTACGAAGGCGTGTTCCGGTGCAGATGAATGTGAATACGCTCGGCGTGTTCGCGGTCTCGATCCCTGAACGCGCCGGTGCGATCACGGCGCTGTGACGTCGGCCATGGACCTCGATCGACGATCCAGCCGATAGCCGACACGCACTGGATCATCAGCCGCCCCAGGATGACATCAACCCGTGCCTTGGACTGTTGTCGTTCGACCGCCCAGCCGACCAGCACGATCAGAAGCAACCCCAGCGATCCAAGTGCATGGTCGATGACGGCGTTCCTCGATCTTGTTGTCATTCGTGCGGATTGTCTGGTCATGCCGCCTCGATTTCGTTCACGCCCAGCTCGCGGGAGATCTGCTCGCGCAGCAGATATTTGGCAACTTTGCCGGTAACGGTCATCGGAAAGCTCGTCATGAAGCGGACGTAGCGCGGAGTCTTGTATCGCGCGATCTTGCCGGTGCAAAAGTCGCGAATATCCTGCTCGGTCGCCTGCTCGCCGTCGCGCAGGATGATGCAGGCGCACAGTTCCTCGCCGTACTTCGCGTCGGGCACGCCGATGCACTGCACGTCCTTGACCTCGGCGTGCTGGTACAGCGAATTCCTCGATCTCTCGCGGGTAGATGTTCTCGCCGCCGCGAATCACCATGTCCTTCAGGCGGCCGACGATATTGCAGTAGCCCTCGTCGTCGATCGTGGCGAGGTCGCCCGTGTGCATCCAGCGCGCGGCGTCGATGGCTTCCCGCGTGCGCACCTCGTCGGCCCAGTAGCCGAGCCATCACTGAGTAGCCGCGCGTCAGCAGCTCGCCCTTCTGTCCTCGCGGCACGATGCGCCCGGCGGCGTCGACGACTTTGACTTCCAGGTGCGGCTGCACCCGGCCCACGGTTGAGACACGCCGCTCCAGCGTTTCGTCGACCGAGCTCTGGAAACTGATGGGCGAGGTCTCGGTCATGCCATAGGCGATCGTCACCTGGCCCATGTGCATCTTCTCGACAACACGCCGCATCACTTCGATGGGGCACGGCGATCCGGCCATGATGCCGGTGCGGAGGCTGCTGAGATCGTATTCCGCAAATCGGGGATGGTCGAGCATGGCGATGAACATCGTGGGCACTCCGTACAGGGCAGTGCAGCGCTCGTCCTGCACTGTCCGCAACACCGCCAGCGCATCGAAGCCCTCGCCCGGGAAGACCATCGTCGCCCCGTGCGTGATGCAGCCCAGGTTTCCGATCACCATGCCGAAGCAGTGGTAGAGGGGCACCGGGATGCAGACGCGGTCATTCGGGGTGAGCTGCAGCGCCTCGCCGACGAAGAACGCGTTGTTCAGGATGTTGTGGTGCGTCAGCGTGGCGCCCTTGGGTGCGCCGGTCGTGCCCGAGGTGAACTGGATGTTGATCGGGTCGTCGAACTGAAGCCGCGCCGCCCGGTCGGCCAGCCGCGCGAGAGCCGCGGCGTCGGCCGGCCGGGCCAGCTCGTCGAAGTTCAGCATGCCGGGCGTTCGGTCCGAGCCGAGCCGGATCACGCTGCGCAGCGACGGCAACGACGCGCTCCGCCAGTCGTTGGTCGCCCGGTGCTCGCATCTCGGGCGACAGGCTTTGCAGGATCGCAATGTAGTCGGTCGTCTTGAAGCCAGGCGCCATGATCAGCGCTTTGCATTCGACCTTGTTCAGCGCGTACTCGAGCTCGCGCCGCAGATACGAAGGGTTGATGTTGACGAGCACCAGGCCCGCCTTCGCGGACGCAAACTGCGTCAGCACCCATTCGGCGCAGTTCGGCGACCAGATGCCGAGCCGGTCGCCGGGCTCGAGGCCGAGGCGCATCAGCCCCGACGCGAGATCGTCAACGCGTCGCCTCAACTCGTGATAGCTCCAGCGCAGGTTCTGATGCGGAACAACCAGCGCATCGCGCTCCGGCGTGCTCCAGGGCGTTCGCGTCGAACATCTGCGCCGATCGTGGCGCCAATCAGCGGCTGATCGCCGGCGCCTTGCACATAGCTTGTCTTTGTCATCGCCAGTCTCCTCAATCTGAAACACGTGTCGTTCGCACTCGCCCACGCGCTCGCAGGCGGTGCGGGCGTGAAGTAGGCGACGCGCTTGATGTTCAGCAGGTCCTTGTACGTGACGTTGTTGGTCGTGGAATTGCCGCCCCACGTGCCGCATCCGAGCGTGAGCGACGGCACCAGGCCGGTCGTGATTCCCATGATCCCTTGTGTGGCCGGGGAGTTGACGAGGATGCGGCTGGCCGGAAGCGCAACCGCGAAGCGCCGAGTGAGGCGGACGTCGCGCGTGTGGATGATCGCGGTGTGGCCCATCCCATCGATCTCGAGCAGCCTTCGGCACACGTCGATCCCCTCATCCGCGTCGGCGACCGTGAACAGGCTCGCGACGGGGGCCAGCTTCTCGGCGGCGAGGTAGTTCCCGGCGGAGACCGAGTCGCTCGGGATGACCAGCAGCTGGATGGTGTACGGCCGCTCGATGTGCGCCAGCCTGGCGAGCGTCGCCGCGTCCTGGCCGACGAGTCGTGACGTGAACCGCCCGGTCCGGGGATCGACGGCTTCGTCTCGAAACCGAGCGCTCTCGCTTCTTGTCAGAACGGCCGCGCCGTGCTGCATCAATTCAGCGATCAGCCGTGAGCGCGCGCCCGCCTCGACGACCAGATGATTTTCCGCTCCGCAGATCAAGCCGTTGTCGAACGATTTGCTCTCGACCACACTGCGCGCCGCATGGGCGAGGTCGGCGTCCGCGCTGATCAGCGCCGGCGCATTGCCGGGCCCTACGCCGATCGCCGGCGTGCCGGACCGATACGCGGCCTGGACCATCGCCTGCCCGCCCGTCGCCAGCAGCAGCCCGACGCGCGGGTGACTCATCAGGGCAGCCGTCGTCTCGCGGCTGTGGTCGCCGAGCCACTGCACGAGGCCGGCGGGCGCGTCAGCGGCAAGCAGCGCCTCCCGGATCATCAGCGCCGACCTGTTGCGAGACGTGGTGTGCTCGCCGACTGGGGCTGAGAATGATGGCGTTGCGGCCCTTGATCGCGATCAAGGCTTTGAAGATGAACGTCGCAACCGGGTGGGTCGCGGGCACCAGGCCAACGATCACTCCCATCGGGACTGGCGATCTCGGCCACCTGCCTCTCCTCGTCGAAGCTGATTTCGCCGTAGCCTATTTGCCCGGCCAGGCGCTGGTAGATCCCGGTGCTCGCGACCGTGTTCTTGAGCGTCTTGTCGCGAACGTTCCCCATTCCGGTTTCGGCGACCGTGGCGACTGCCAGGGCATGGGCCTGATCGGCGACCACCGTCGCCAGGGCGCGCAGGAGCGCATCGATCCGCGCCTCGCTCCAATCTTCAATCTGGCGTTGCGCGGCGAGAGCCTGGTTCACCAGCGCCTCGACGACAGGATGAGTGGGGGGCGCCGGCGGCTCGGTTCGGGGTACCGCGCTGATCTCGTCTATTTCGGCAACTGCTCTGGTTCGCCATCGAAGTCCTCGCGTGAAAAGGAGTTGAACGGTGCAATCCCTTATTGCGAGGCCAGAATAGCGAGCGTCGAAACCGCGAGTCATGACGTGACGGTCATGTCGCGGTGATGTTTCGGTCACGCGTGAGCGCGGCGGGAAGAGCAGTCAGGCTCGCGTGCGCCCGGTCGCGTGCCATGCGTTCACGAGAGTCTGTGCCGTCTTCAGGTCTTCAGTATCGTGACCTTCTTTGAACCATTCGAGCGCTTCTTGTGACAGCTCGACGCGCCTCTTCGCGCTTGCCCTGTCTGTAATAGAGGCGCCCCAGACTCGTGGTGGCTCTCAATTCCCACGACCGCGCCTGCTGCTTGCCGGCGATCGCAAGCGCTTGCCTGAAACAATCCTCTGCCCGCGATGCCGCCGCCGATGGCAGCTTTTGCAGGCGTCGATGGGCGGTCGTCGCCGCCAGCCTGCATGATCACCAACTCGCCCTCGATGCGGTGCAATTCTGCAGCGCACCAATACTCGCCGGTGACTTTAACCATGGCCAGCGCGGACGCCACTTCTCTGAACGCATCGTTGATTTGTTTGGCACCGGCCAGCGCGTGCGCGAGGAGGCCGAGGTAATGTGGCCGCCAGAGTCTGGCTCCGCTCGCGTCGTACATCGACAGTCCGCGCCTCATTTCTTCGATGCCGCCGTCGGGATCGTCCTGCGCGATCCGCGCCCATCCCCGGTTCATGTGTCCAAATGCGAGCCACAAAGGGAGCCCGTACTCCTCCGCGAGCGAGATGACCGTTTCAGCTCGTTCCTGCGTGGCCGCGGGTTCGCCGCGGAGCTGGTTGAGCTGAGCAGCGAAATGCGTGGCGATGAGCAACCGTTCCGGGTGCCGGACGTCCTGAGCGGCCGACAGAGCGCGCTCGGCCCGATCGAGGGCGGTATCCGGGTAGCCAAGTGCCCACGTCGCGCGCGCTGCATAACACGCGTTGACCACCTGGGGCGTCTGTCTGGATATGCGAGTCGTCTGATTCGCGAGGGCTGACGTCGCCGGAACCGCTGGAATGCTCCAGGTGCTCGAGCGCGTCGTCGAATCTGCCGAGCTCGAGCAGGACCGAGCCGACTCCGCGGTGGGCCTCGAGCACGAAGAACGAATCGCCTGACGTGTCTGCAAGCATCAAGAGCTGGCGGCCTATTTTCTCCGCCGATTCCAGCTCGGCACGGAAGTAGTAGAAGAGGGTCAGCAACCACTGAGCTCTGAAGGTTTGAGAGGGGGTGGCGTGCCGCCGAACGCGTTCGAGCACGCTCTCGAACACATCTCTTGCTTCGTCTGCCGCGAAGCCTTTGATCGCCATCACGGCGACGCCGAGAATCATCCTCAGGCTGAGTTCGTGCTGATCGCGTTCGACCGTCGGCGGGAGCCGCTGGAGCGCCTGCATGCCACGCCGGGCCAGCGCCTCGGCTTCGTGATGCGCGGACCGATACTCGGCGTTCGTGGCCGCGTGAAGGAGATATTTGACCGCGCGTGGATTATCGCCGCCCTGCTCGAAGTGCATCGCGAGTTCCGCGGCGATTTCGCTGACGCGGTCCCGATAGATCACTTCGCCCCGCTGACCGACTCGACGATGGATCTGCGAGCGCCGCATCGGCGGCAGCAGCCGGTAAGGCACTTCCAGGTACAGAACGTGGCTGAACTTGTAGCGCGCCGTCATCGTGCCGTCGGGCAGTTCGACGAGCCGCCCGGGCGTGAGAAACTGATACCGTCGGACGAGCGCTTCGCAGTGTTCCTCGACCCACTCGGTGGATTCGTCGAGTCCGGCTCCGATGGCCACCGATGAGCACTCCATCCCCACGACGCTCGCACCCTCGAGCACGCGGCGCTCCTCCGGACTGAGACGCTCGATCTGCCTTTCGATCAGCTCCCGGACGCTCTCTGGAATCCCGGACTCGATTTCAACAAGCCCGCCGCGCAGCTGCCAGCCGCCCTCGTCCAGGGCGATGGCCCGCTCCGCGATCAGATATTCGATGAGGTTGACCATGAACAGCGGGTTGCCTCCGCTGCGGCGGTGAATCAGCCGCGCGAGCCTCTTCGGTGGCTGGTGCTGGGCCAGCCGGACCGCCAGGTACTGAGCAACCGCTTCTTCGGTCAGGTACTCGAGTGGAAGCTCTCGAGAAAGCCCGTGCGCCTGAAGCTCCCGCTTGACGGCTTTCAGAGGATGGTCGCCAAGCACCATGTCGACCGGTCGATACGTCCCAATCACGATCAACCGCGCCGGGTCCCGGCGCCGCGCCAGATAGGTGACGAGGTCCACCGTCGAGTAGTCGCTCCAGTGCAGATCCTCGAGGACCAGAATCAAGGGCAGTTCCGCCGTCATCGCCTCGATGGCGTCGGCAATCTCGCGCAGCATCCGCTCGCGCGTGGCGCCCGCCGCTTGCTGTCGTAGTGCCTCTCGTTCCCCGGACGGCAGCAGCGACGGCAATTCGTGGAGCCATGCTGGAGCGTGCTGACGCAACAGTTCAATGATGCGGTCGCCGCCAGGCGCACGGCCGAGTCGGGACAAGCCTTCGAGCACAGGCAGGTACGCTTCGCCGGCGCCGAACTGTTCCAGGCACTGCCCCCTGGCGATCCACACGCGCGCAACAGCGGAAACCTGCTGCAACAGGCCGTTGACGAGCGACGTCTTGCCGATGCCTGGTTCGCCCGTGACGAACACGACCTGACGATCTCCCGCGAGTCCCCGATCCACCCACTCCCGCAGTGTTGCGAATTCGGCCTCGCGGCCAAGAACGGCGCGCAGCGCTTCGGGCGAGGACAGGACGCTCGCCGGCCGCTCGGAATCCGCAGCGATGGCGCTGGCGGCTGACGCGCTTTCTCGGACGCCTGCGCCGTCAGCCTGGCCGGCAGCGAACCCGATGAATCGATAGCCGCGACGATGCGCGGTCTCGATATAGCGCGGTGACGCCGCGTCGTCGCCCATCGCCTCGCGAAGCTGCCTGATGCTGGCCTTGAGGACGGCATCGCCGACATACGTTTCGGGCCACACCGTCTCGAGCAGTTGTCTTTTTGGTGACGAGCTGGCCTGAGTGCTCCACGAGCAGCTTGAGGACCGCAAACGCTTTCGGCCTCAAGGAAATCGCCTGTGGTCCCTGCCAGAGGCATTCGTTCGTGGCGTCCAGTCGAAATCGACCGAACGTGTCCTGGTCTGGTCGCTGCATCACGGCAACATCACCGCAACATGACCTCTTCGATATGACTGCGCTCGCCGGTGCCCGCTATTCTCGACTCGCAATCAACGGATTGCAAATACACGCGCACACAACACGAAGGAGGACATGATGATTACACAAGCTCGTCGCCAGCTCGATTCAACGTCGTTTGTCCAGAGCCCGCACGCTCGTCGGCCGCTTCACCATTCCGTTGGATCGATACCGCCGATCTGCTCGCAGGCGCCGCGCCTCGAGGAGCGCTTGGCACCAGCTTCGCCGCGTTTCAGTGCGCAGGATTTCGCGTCGTGCGGCACTCGGCATGGAGGTCGTGCCGTCACATCGACCTGTTCGGGGGGAATTTCTCGGCGTCGTTCTTGTTCGGTTACGCGCTGCCGCTGGTCTGGGTGATTGGCATTGTCGTCGACTATCTGAGGCACGCGCGCTGACACGATCAGGCATCACAAGAGGCAGACTCCTTGCTCTACTCGGCGGATTGCGAGAGTTCGGGTCTTGGGGGTCGTATCGACGATGGCGCTTGCCGCGCCCGATCTGGCCAACGTCAGAGACTTGTATGCGGCGGCGTCCTACGCCGAGGCGCTGGAAGTGCTCGGCGGGGTCCAGGGCGCGGACAACACCGAAGTCGTCGAGCAGTACCGCGCGCTGTGTCTGCTCGCCCTGGGCCGGACGGCCGATGCCGAGCAGGCGCTCGAGCGATCACGGGCTGCTCCAGCGCGCGCTCACCGTTTCGCTGAACGGCGAGCGCGTGACGGGAGACGTGCAAACAGAGGCCGGTGAAACGGGCTGGCAATTCTCGCCGGCCGCGTCGTGGCGTGCAGGGGAATACCAACTCCATGCGTCATCGATTCTCGAAGACGTCGCCGGCAACCGCATCGGACGTCCGTTTGAAGTCGAGGAACTGGCCGCCGGCCGCCTGCGCTCCGAAGCGCGTTCCGCGGCGTTGCCGTTCTTAGTGCGCCAGGCGAGCGACGCTAGAACGTCCCAATCACGTTGACCGATTGAACCGGAACACGGCGCCGTCGACAGCCGAGTGGGTAGTCATGCAGAGGATTGCGACTCACAGGTCGACGGCCACCTTGAACCCGCCCATCGCCATGCGCTTGACGTCGAACGGCATGTCCTTGGGGTCCATCATCGCCCCAATCCGCTCGTCCTTCATCACCTTCTTGTTGACGGCGTCGCGATGGGCGCGCGACTTGTAGACGATCCACGAGAACACGACCGTCTCGCCGGCCCTGGTTTTGGCCACCTTCGGAAACCCCGTCATGTTCTTGATGTTCAGATCGTCACCGACGCACTCGCGATACTCCACCGCACCATGCTCCTTCCAGATCTTGCCGGCCTTGCGGGACATTTCGAGATAGGCGTTGACCTTGCGTTTCGGAACCGGCAACAGGAAGCCATCGACATAAGCCATGGATCCACTCCATTCCAGCTGGGAACAATGTGTCACGGTCGCTTCGTTCATCTGAAGGCTAGCGTGCCGCCGCCGGATCCTCAAGCACGGCCAAACGGCGTGCAGCGGCGTTGCCGTTCTTCGAAACGCGAGCGCCGCTAGAACGTCGCAATCACGTTGACCGGCGAGCCGGCGCCGTTCTCCATGCGCAGCGGTGCGACGACGAGCATGAACTCCCAGCGCTTCAGCTTGTCGGCGGTGGCGGCGACTTCATCGAGTGCGAGATTGTCCAGCAGATTCAGCCCGAGCGCGACGATCGTGAATGTGTGAATCGGAATGGCGACGCCGTCGATGGTACCGCCCTCCTGCGCTGAGTCGTTCCCGAGCAAGGCGACATCGCGCTCCTTCAGGAATGGGATGAGCGACGGGTCGTAACCGGCGGCACCGAACGCCGCCTGGGCACCCGGCCGCTGGCTGCGCAGCAGCAGCGCGTCACCGGGTCCGATCTTGGTGCCCGTCTTTTTTTCCCAGTCTTCCACGTCCTGCCGACGCACGCGGATTCCCGGAAGATCGAGCAGCACGCCGCGCGTGACGATGCCTTCCCGCGCGCTGTTGACCGACAGCTTCGAGCAGCCTCGCCCCTCGGTGACGACCTCTTTGAAATTCAGGCCGTTGTACAGCTTGCCGTTGTACGACACATGACAGAGCGCGTCGAAGTGCGAGAGCCGGCCACCGTGATATTCGATCTCCTGCCGCTCGAACAGGTAGTCGCCGGCAATCAGGAAGACGCTGGCGCCCGATCCGTTCTGGTTGATCGGACGCGGCTGCCCTGGTGTGCCCCCTGGTGGGCGAGGACCTTCAGCCGGAATCTGCCGTGACAGCGAGACCGTGGTGCCGGTCTTCACGAGCGCGGCCGCACGCCGGCGTGACTCCGGGGTAATCAGGTTCAGGGCGCCGCGTTCGTCGTCTTTGCCCCACCGACCCCAGTTCGACAGCTTCGTCATCCACTCGTCGAATTGCGCTTTCGTCACCCGGCCGGTATCTGGCGCGCCCGATCCGGCGGACTGTGACGCTTGCGCCGCGTGGCCGACGACAAGCCAGACGCCCGAGAGCGAGGCGGCGAGGGCGAGGACCAGTCCCGGCCGCAGGTACTGCCCGTGTCGACCGGAGAGGAAAGAAATCAGATCCAGCATGGCGCGACATCTTTACCAAATTGCGCCGGAATTTGACACCGAAAAGCTCACGAGGCCCTCAGCGCCTGCGCCCGCAGCGCTATCATCGTCTGCGCTCCACGGACAGGCACAGGCGGAGAAACCGGAGAGGGTAGCGACATGCGGCACTCTGTTCTCGCAGGCACCGTGCTCCTCGCGACGATCATCGCCGTTCAGGCCCTTCAAACGTCGAGCGCCACAGGTGCCGTGTCGCAAACGTCAAAATCCACGTCGTGGAAGCCGCCGCGCACCGGCGACGGCCAGCCGGACCTGCAGGGTGTCTGGCTGAACAACAGCGCGACGCCGCTCGAACGGCCGAAGGCTCTCGAGGGCCGACCGTCTCTCACCGACGCAGAAGTTGCCAACCTGAAGCGGAACGCGGAGCGACTCTTCACAGACGGCAACGCCGATCTTCCGGTGGGTGACGCTCTCTTCCTCGCTGCCCTGGCGAATCCCGATCAGGTACAGGAGCCCGAACGGCGCCAACCGCAGCGCTGCTTACATGGTTCAGCGTGAGTTCGACCATCGCACGTCGCTGATTGTTGACCCGGCCGATGGAAGGATTCCCGCCTTGACGCCAGCAGCGCAGCAGAGGCGCGCTGCGCTCGCGGCAAGGGATCGCGCCCCCGCTGGCCCCGAGGATCTGAACAGCAACACGCGCTGCATTACCCCCGGGGTGCCGAGAATCGGCGGCGTCGGCGCCGATCCCCTATATGGCTATTATCAGATCGTTCAGGGGCCCGGATACGTCGTCGTCGTCATGGAGACGTTCCACGACGCGCGGATTATTCCACTGGATGGGCGGCCGCATCTGCCGCAGTCCATCCGTCAATGGAGTGGAGACTCACGGGGACGATGGGAAGGCGCCACGCTGGTCGTCGACACCACGAACTTCGCCGGCACGAGCAATTTCCTTGGGTCGGGTGACCGGCTGCACCTCGTGGAGCGCTTCACGCGCGTCTCGCCCGATACCATCGACTACGAAGTGACTGCCGACGATCCGACGACATGGACGAAGCCGTGGACCGTTCTCGTCCACCTGAAGCAGATGTCGGTCGAGATCTACGAGTACGCGTGTCATGAGGGGAATGCCCATTCGATGCAGGCGATTCTTGCGGGCGCTCGCGCGGACGAAAGGGGCCGCTAAAGGGCCCGCTACCCGCGGTTGTTGAATAGAAAGGAACCGACCATGTCGACAACACGACGAAAGGTTGTGCTAGCTGGACTGGGCGCCGCGGCCGCCTTCGGCTGGGCAAAACCCGCAGCTGCCCGAGATTTGACCCCGACCGAGAAAGCGAACGTCAACGTGGTGAACGACTTTTCTGCTGCGTGGGCGACTGGCGATGCGACCAAGGTCACGTCGTACCTTGCCGATGACTGCGTCGTTCGATTTCTTCAGACCCAGGAGCCGGTAAAGGGGCGGGCGACGGTGACCGAGCGACTTAAGGCCGGCATGCAGGCCTCGAAGATCGAGTTCGAGGTCCACGAGACCTTTGCCATCGGTGCCCTCGTTGCGAACTACCGAACCGACTACATCACTGGCAAGGACGGCAAGCGCACCGCCTTTCGCGTCGGCGGCGTCTTTTACATCCGCGACGGGAAGATCAGCGAGTGGATCGATTCGGTGGTGAACGGATAACGTGCGGATTTTCCGCGGGAGAATGACCCATGTCTCGAGCTTGTAAGTGGGCGGTAAGTGCCATCACCGGAAGTCTGGCAACGTTTGCGCTCGGTCCGTGGCTGTTCGCGCAAGCCACGGCGCCAGCCGACAAGTCTGTGCCATTCAAGAGCACGATGGCGAATCCGTACCGTCTGGTGGAGAACTGGCCGAAGCTGGGGAGCATTCCCCCGGGGCCGGCCATCGGAATTATTCCCGACGAGAAAGGCGGCGTCTGGTTGCTCCACCGGTCCGACCCTCCGCTGCTTCACATCGATGCGGCAGGCAACGTGGTCAAGACGATGGCGGAGGGCATATTCGGCACGGTTCACGCATTTTGTCGCGACCGGGATGGCAACTTCTGGGCAGGGGACAGCGGCCCGTTCAACGCCGCCAATCCAGAGGCTGTGAAGAAAGCCTACGTGGTCCACAAGTTCAGCCCCGAGGGCAAGCGGCTGTTGACCATCGGCAAAGCGGGCGTCCAGCAATCCGGCGAAGACACGTTCATCGGTCCGGCGGCCTGCATCAGCGCGCCCAACGGCGACATCATTATTGCCGACGGACATCATCCTCGTCCGTTGACCGTCGAGGGCGATCGCCTCGTGCGGTATTCCAAAGACGGCAAGTTCATCCGCGCCTACGGCAAGCAGGGCACCGCGCCAGGCGAATTCATGGGGCCGCACGCCCTCGCGTACGATTCGCAGGGCAGGCTCTTCGTGGCCGACCGGTCTAACAATCGAATCCAGATCTTCGACAGAGACATGAATTTCGTAGACGAGTGGCGCCACTTCGGTCGGCCCAGCGGGGTCGCCATCCTCAAAGACGACACGCTCGTCGTGGCCGATTCAGAGTCGAGCTACGCGAACTTCCGCCCGGCAGAACTCGGTGTCCCCGGACCCGAAGTACGCAACGTGCCCCGGAATGCAGGATGGCAACCGGGCATCAGAATTGGCAGCGCCAAGGATGGCTCACTGCGGTACTTCATTGCGGCGACGAGGCCCGAAGGGATGGGTGCCGATGACCAGGGCAACATTTTCGGTGGGTTGACCGGGCAGTGCAGTTCGGCCGGCGCCGACAAGCCCACGCCCGGTGGCCCGAACTGCCTGCAGAAGTGGGCCAAGAAGTAGTTCACTCCACCGCTTCGACGGCGATGATGAAATTGGCTTCGTTTCTCAGCTTCTTTGCCTCCTGATAACCAGGGGACTTCCAGAAGTCGAGCAGAGCCTTCATCGAGCGGAACTTCTCAACGACCAGCCGACTCTTGTAGGGAAATGTCCCTTCGAGAACCTGGATGGTGCTCCCCTCGCCGGCACCTAGCAGCTGCACGCCGGCGTTTTTGGCCAGCGGCCCTGCCGCCTTGCTATAAGCGGCGCCACGCTCAGGTGTGTTGGGCTGAGGGCTGGTGCTGGCGATCAAGTAGGCGGCCTTCTCGCCGCCGCTCTGAGCATGAGCCACCGGTGCTCCGATGCGGGCAGACAGATGGCCGAGGACGAACATGGCGATGAGCCCTGTCGAGTACAGCAACATCCTCGTTTTCACAGATCCTCCTGTCGTGTTTTTTGTGTACCTATTTCCGCTGTTCGGATTCCGCCGCAGCTTTTTCCTCGGCGCGGGCGCCTTTCAGCGTATTCGGGAGCCCATGGTTTCCCTCGTGGCACGCATACTCGAACATGCGATATGTCGGATCGCGATTGATCGGCATCGCAACCTTCCAGGGACTCGTGTAGGTGTCGGGATCATCGATCGTCGCTTCGTAATTGATGGTATTCGCGTCGACGACCGTGAAGCGTTCGACCACGTGCAACCGCTCGCTCTGGCCGATGCCTCTCATGCCCTGACTGGCAAGATTCGTGGCGATCGAGCTCTTGTTGTTGTAATTGGTGATGTCGACCACGAGGGTGTTGCCTTCCCAGCGCCCGCGCGAGTCGCCATTCCACTGGCGAATGTTCGGGTGGATGTGCGGTCGGCCGTCGAGTGGAATGATGCGAGCCTCGTGAATCATCTCGTAGACGATCACGACCACGCCCGGACTCTGGATGATTTGGTAGCCGGCGCCGTAGAAGCCGGGGAAGATCCCCGCTGGCACACCGCGCGTGATGCACCGCTCCCAAGGCGTGAAGTATTCCCACGAATCGGTAAGGTGTGTCAGCGCATAATCCTTTTTCGCTTCCGCTTCAGGTCTGACGGGAACCCTGCCGTTCTCGGGCTCCACGACCATTGCCTTCCGCCGCGCATTTCGTGACGCGGAGGCTGGACCGTCGGTCCCCCAGAGCGCACCAGGTCCGGTTTGATCGCCCGGCGGAAACCACTTTCTCAGCGCGGCCAGACGCGTTGCATCGTCGGGGCCTGGTGCCTCGAATGGGGTGTTGTCGAAGTTCGTCCACATGCCCTGGATGTCCGGCTGACCATCCGGAGTGCGTGGAGGAGTCCAGGTATTGCTTACCCCATTCGCCGCGGTGGTCGGAGCCTGGCCGTCTACTGACAACTGGTAGGTCGAAGCCATCAGGCACGCCGCGCCGATCCTGACGAACAATCGATGCTTCATTGGCATTTCCTTGGATGGAACACTAAATGGCCTCGAAATGTGTGTATGGCGAGTTGCTAAACGTGGACATTTTCGCACCATTCAGGCTCGCTCGATTCGATCTACCTGATCCCGTTCAGATTCGTGCCGACGGCCTGGCGGCAAAGGTAAGGATCTTGCAGCGGTTGCGGCCCCAGGTTACGCATGAGCCGCGGTCCGAAGCGAATGGGCGCCCCGCGTCTCATCGCGGCAGCTCGACTGCTCGCGCTGATGCCCCTCGCTGCTGTTATCTCCTGCACGGCGGCTGAGCAACAATCGACCACAGCTCCATCCAGTTCGCGGTGCAGCGTCAGCCTCGCGAACTCAGTGGAAACCTCGCCGGCGGCCGGCGGCTCCGGCACGCTCTCGATCGACCTGACGCGCGACTGTGCGTGGACAGCGTCCAGCGGCGCCGGATGGGTCGTCATTACCTCCGCCAGCAGCGGCCAGGGCAGCGCATCGATGACCTATCGCGTGGCCGCGAACACCGAAACCGCGCCGCGGCGCACGACGATCGACGTCAACAACGTCCAAGCGACGATCAATCAGGAGGCCGCATGCCGCTACAGGGTTGCGCCGCTGGACGCCGCCGTCGATGCAGCCGGCGGGACGGTCACCGTGCACGTGGAGACGGGTGGCGCCTGCGACTGGACCGCAGCAACTGACGTCGGGTGGATCCGGCTCAACGCCGGCGCCACGGGAAAGGGAAACGGCGCCGTGACTCTGGCGGTGGACGCACACAGCGGCGCGCCGAGGAGCGGCACGATCCGCGTCGCCGGCCAGACGGTTACGGTGACGCAGGCGGCGGTTGCCTGCACCTACCAAATCACTCCGACCAGCGGGACGATATCTGCAGCGGGCGGCAACGCGACCGTGACCATGTCGGCCGGCGGTCATTGTCCGTGGACAGCTGCCTCCAACGTGCCTTGGATCACGATCGCTTCCGGTGGAACGGGAACTGGTGCCGGATCCGTGCAGCTCACCATCGCCACCAATCCAGGAGCGGCCCGCACAGGTACGACGACTATCGGGACGCAGACCTTCACGCTGACGCAGGCGGCGGCGCCTTGCACCTACCAAATCACTCCGACCAGCGGGACGATATCCGCAGCGGGCGGCAGCGCGACCGTGACCATGTCGGCCGGCGGTCATTGTCCGTGGACGGCTGCCGCCAACGTGCCCTGGATCACGATCGCTTCCGGTGGAACGGGAACTGGTGCCGGATCCGTGCAGCTCACCATCGCCACCAATCCAGAAGCGGCCCGCACAGGTACGACGACCATCGGGACTCAGACCTTCACGCTGACGCAGGCGGCGGCGCCTTGCACGTTCACGGTCTCACCGGCGACGATCGATGTGCCGTTGGCGGGAGGCGAGCGAACCACGAACGTCACGACCCGCGTCGATTGCGCGTGGACCGCCGCAGCCAATGTCCCGTGGATCACGGTGACCGCGGGTGCGTCGGCGACCGGCAGCGGCACGGTGAGATTCAACGTCGCCGCGAACGATGGCGACGCGCGGAGCGGCGCGGTCGCGATCGGTGGCCAGACATTGACCGTCAGGCAGGAGGCGGCACCTTGCACGTTTGCCTTCTCGACGCATAGCCAGACGTACGACGCGGCGGGTGGCTACGGCGCCGTTGGCATCGCGACCCGCTCAACATGCAGTTGGACCGCCGTCGCGTCGAGCATCGGCGGTTGGCTCGTTATTACGGATCGAGGGGCGGGAACGGGCAACGGGGTGGTGAACTTTTCCGTGGCCGTCAATGCCGGTCCGGAGAGGACGGGGTCGCTCACGGTCGGCGCACAGACGTTCTGGGTCATCCAGAGGGCGCCGTAGTCGCCCGCTGCCGATGCGCACGAGCGAGGACTGAGTCGCGACGGAACATTCCGGCGTGCGAGCCGAGAAGCGTGTACCCTCCTAAGGTTTGACCAGACTGATCATTGCCACGGCACTCCTGGCGCTGGGGCTGGCCAGCGGTGCGAACGCCCAAGTTCCCGCAGCGTATCCCGTGGTGCGCACCGCCACGCCGCCGAACATCGACGGTGTGCTCGACGATGCCACCTGGGCGCAGGTGTCGCCGATGCCGACGGGCGATTGGGTCTCGTACAACCCCAATCGCGGCGACCGGATGCCCGAGGCGTATCGGACGGATGTCCGGATCGCGTATGACGATCGCAACATCTACTTCGCGTTCCATTGTTTCGACGACGAGCCCGACAGAATCCGCACCAACGTCGCCAAACGCGACACTGCGTTCAACGACGACTGGTTTGCTTTCAGCCTTGATTCCGCCGGCACCGGTCAGACGGCGTATCACCTCTTCACCAACCCCAGCGGCAGCCAGATGGACGCCCTCAACACGTCGGCGTCTGGGGAGCAGTTCGACGCCGACCTGGTGTGGTTCAGTGCCGCGAACACCACGGCGGACGGTTACATCGTCGAAATGCGGGTCCCGCTCCAGACGCTGCGGTTCAGCGGCGGCGAGAGCGTGCAAATGGGCCTCGTGCTCTTCCGCAAAGTGAGCCGCATCGGGGTGTCGTATTCGTGGCCCGAGATGCTGCCGGGACAGTGGGTGTTCGATCGACCGGCGCACCTCACGTTCAGCAACCTGAAGCCGCGCCGGCTCGTCGAAGTGCTGCCCAGTGTCACCTACAACATCAGCCAGGCGCGTGCCTCGAGCGATCGCTGGGCCGCCACGGACGACAGGACCAACGTCGGCGCGAGCGGCAAGTTCGGCATCACCTCAGGTATAACGCTCGACGGCACGATCAATCCCGATTTCAGTCAGGTCGAGAGCGACGCGTTCCAGGTCCAGGTGAACCAGCGCTTTCCGGTGTTCTTCTCAGAGAAGCGGCCGTTCTTCATGGAAGGCATGGGCCTGTTCAACATCGCCGGCACCGGCGGCGACGGTAATATGCGCACGGCCGTGCACACCCGCCGCATCATCGATCCGATCTTCGGCAGCAAGATCACCGGCACGATCGGCAAGACCACGTTCGGCGTGTTGAATGCCGCGGACGACAAGCCCGGCATCGCCGATCCGACGCCGGAGCTGGCCGAGCGCAACAAAATCTACACGATCAGCCGCGCCACGTACGCGTTGCGGCGGTCGGACTATTTCGGCGGCATCTTCACCCACACCTATCACGACGGCCGCGACAATCTCGTGGCTGGCGGCGACCTGTCGCTCAGGGTGTCCCCCGCGCAAAATTTCTCGACGACGTTTCTCGCCTCGCAGACCAGCGAGCGCACCGGTTCGACAGCGGCCGGCAATGCGGTGCAGGCGAGCTACGGATACGAGACGCGCCGCCTCAACGTCGGGAGTCAGATCGAGCACTACGGCCGCGAGTTCCAGATGGACACGGCCTTCTACAATCGCACGGGCTTCACGGCAGGCTGGTCGTTCGGCGAGATCAACTTCTATCCCAAATCGGGCACCGATTTCTGGATCCAGCGCATTCACCCGTTCTACTTCACGAAAATCGGGCACGACGACATCCAGGACGGCGGCGAGGCCGTCCTCAATTACGGCATCCGGTTCAACCTGACGCGGCAGGGTTTCCTCAACATCGCCCGGAGCCGCGGCTACGAACCGTGGCAGGGCACGAGGTACGACGTCGGTCAGGACATCAACGTCTTCGGAACGATGCAGGTGTTCGACTGGCTGGCGTTAAATGCCGGGAGCGGGATCGGCCCGGCGATTTACTACGATCCGATCGATCACTTCCAGGGCCGGTCGTGGTTCGCCGATATCGGCGTCACATTCCAGCCGAACCAACACCTCACGCAGAGCCTCGACGGCAATTGGGTGCGGTTCGATCGCGCCGACACCGGCGAGCGGGTCTTCAGCGTGGACATTCTCAACTCCCGGACGACCTATCAGTTCGACAAGCATTTTCTGATTCGATTTCTCGCGCGGTACAACAGCTCCGCAGAGCGGATCTTGACGGATTTGCTGGCGTCCTACGAGCTCGTGCCCGGCACCGTGTTTCACGTGGGGTACGGGTCGCTGTTTGAGAAACGCGCCGGTGAGCGCAACGTCCTCGTGCCGGTGGAGTTGGACGAGCAATATCTGAGCGTGAATCGAGGGTTGTTCGTGAAGGCCTCGTACGTGCATCGGTTCTGAAACATCGAACCTCGCGCGAGGCAATGTCGTGATCATGGTGGCGCACGGATGACGATGATCGTCGGCCCCATCTCCGTGACTCGACCTGCGCGCTCTCCAGGTCGATGCCGACAGCGCCGACGTCTGCTCAGAGTGTAATCGCGTCGGATGTCGACGCCTGCGATGGGTGATGCTGGCTCCACCATCGATTCGCCTCCTCCTCGCCCCACGTCATCCCCTCAATCGTGTCGAGTGACTGCGCCAGTTGTCGCGCGTTCTGCGGTCGCTCTTCTGGTTTCTTGGCGAGGCACGCCAGCACCACGTGTTCGAGCGTCGGCGGGATCGGCAGCGCGGTTCGCTTCGATGGCGGCACCGGCACGGCCTGCAGGTGCTGAGTGACCACCTTGATCACCGTATCGCCGGTAAACACCTGCTCTCCGGTGAGAAGGTAGTACGCCACACATCCGAGCGCGTACAGATCGGCGCGCGCATCGACGTTATCGCCAAGCGCCATCTCGGGCGCCATGTAGGCCGGCGTACCCACGATCACGCCTGCGATCGTGGCCAGCGACTCCGCGGCGCCAGCTGCGGCCGTCTTCACGAGACCGAAATCGAGCACCTTGACGAAATCTTCTCGACACCCGACCCGCCCGATGTGAATGTTGGCAGGCTTGATGTCTCGATGGACGAGACCTCGTGCGTGCGCTTCTTGGAGCGAATCACAGACCTGGCGAAGAACATGAACCACACGCGGCGCCGGCATCGGGCCGTGCTGTCGAACCAGCGACTCGAGATCCATTCCCTCCAGAAACTCCATCACCAGATAGAGGGTCTGATCCTCGGTTACGCCGAAGTCGTAGAGGTCCACCGTGTGCGCCGACCGCAGGTTCGCCGCCGCCTCCGCCTCCCGCCGGAAGCGCGCGATCGCACCCGCGGCCACGGCCCGGTCGGTGCCGCCGAGCATCTCCGGCCGGATCAACTTGATGGCGGCCGGCCTCGCCAGCATTCGATGAGAGGCCTTGTAGACCTCACCCATGCCGCCGCGCCCCAGCAGTTCGCCGAGCTGATAGCTCCCCATCTCCCGCTCCTTCGCCACTTGCCGGCCAAGCGTTGTCACGACGCGAGAGATGACGACGGCGACGCCAACGAGCAGGTAGTCGGGGTAGTGCATCAGCAGTGCGTTGCTTGCCGGGCCGAATTCCCAGTAGCCCTGGGCCCGAGCCCAGAGCATCCCGACCGGATTCATGGAGGCCGCGAACAGGCCGGCCAGAAGGGTTTTCGTCCTGGTGCTCGGTACGATGGCCGAGAACATCAGGATGACTGCGCCGATCCACGAGATCTGTGGAGCCACGGACAGCGTCGGGAGGATCGGCCCCGAATGAAACGTCAGTCCCAGCGAAAGCGCGGTGAGGACCATGTACGCCAGACCGAGATCCAAAATTCGCTGCGGGTCCCGGTTGGCGGTCCGCGTATAGGCAAAAAGCAGGAGCGACGCCAGCACGCTCACGGCGGCGATCGCATCGCCCAACGTCAGGCCGAGCCCCATCGACTCGTCACCCTGCATCGACCGCATGGCCAGCCGGCCCAGGATGGTTCCGACGACCCACAGGCCGGCGGCGACGAGCGACATGATGCCGAGACGGGCGGAGGCTTCCCGAAGGAAATCGTCAGGGAGGGCTCGCGGCCGACCTCGTGCCGCAGCTGCCTCCACGGGGGTCGCGTCAGTCGGAGGCCTTATGAGTTTCGGGACCTGCATCACAGCGCGGGTTAGTGTACGGTCAGCCGACTCGCCGGATTGGGGAATAGAGAGGGAAGAACCTACGAGCAGAATTCCTGTGGGGCCATGTTCTTGGGCCTTTTGGCGGGGGGGTTAACGCTCAGGCTCGGTTGGTTTCCGATCACGCCATTGCCGTTCCAGCTCGGTGATCCGGTCGCGTCTTTGATCGTCCCAATTCTTTCGGCGTTCCGTCGTTCGTCGTTCAGGCTGGCGGCGCTCGCCCTGCCGGCGGTCCGTCTCTTCGGCATCGTCCACACTCAACACTATAGCAAGAGCCGGGCCCAGGGCAGCGACGGCGCCGTGACGGATTCGAAAACCTGTCGCTTCGGCGTGGCTGACTCTTCCCCACATGTAAGAGCTCGATCAGTACGTACGGTTGAGCCCGCGTGTCCTCTGCCTGGACACTATTAGTCCGATTCCCACGGGCCAACGCCGTGAGGCCGGGCTATGGCACACGACCTGCTGCGAAGTCCACGCGGAGGAGCAGATGACACGAGCACTGATCGGAGTCGCACTCTTAGCCGGACTTGCCCGCCCGGCATTCGCGCAGCAGGCGACGAAGATCGACTTGAAAGATGCGCTGGGAAAGCCGATCGGTACCGCGACTCTTGCTCCGGCAGCGAACGGCGTCAGCATTGCGCTGGACTTACGGGGGCTGCCGCCAGGCGAGCACGCGCTGCACATCCATATGACGCCCAAGTGTGAAGGTCCGATGTTCAAGAGCGCGGGCGGACACTTCAACCCGGCCAACAAAAAGCATGGCATGAACAATCCGGACGGCCCACATGCCGGCGACATGAACAACTTCACAGTGGCCGCGGACGGAACAGCGAAAACAACGGTCAGCGCGTCGGGAGTGACGCTCGCCGACGGCGCGAACTCAGTTTTGGCCCGTGGGGGAACGGCCATTGTCGTCCATGCGCGCGGAGACGACATGATGACGGATCCCGCCGGGAATGCCGGTGACCCGATCGCCTGTGGTGTGATCTCAAAGATGTAACCGCTGAACTTCGACGGTCGACCCGGCAGAATCCGATTGCGGCCCATTGTGTCGAACCCTAGTTGTCGCCCAGACACATTTCGCGGCCTCCCGAAAGGACCACCAATGACCTCTGCAGAATTTGCAGCGTTATCGACCAACCTGTTCAGTGAGCTCACGAAATGGATCACAGAGGCCAGCAAGGATGAAACACTGTCAGTCTCCGACCTCGCAATGCTTCAGGCCGCGATGAAAATTATCGAGCGGGTCACCTACATGGAAGCGGAAATCAAGCCTGACGGCGCAAATTAGTCGTCGCGCAGGTGGCACACTTTGCGGCTGTTGGGTGGGAGCATCCCTACGCGTGACGCTCGAGTCCGGCCGTGAGGTGCGCTTCTTCGGTGAGATCGATGCGCAGCGGTGTGACTGAGGTGTAGCCGTGTTCCACCGCCCAGCGGTCGCTGTCCTCGTCGGCCGCCTCAAGAGGCTTCACCACGAACCAGAAGTGTGGACGGCCGCTCGGGTCCTTGGCCGCCACCACCTCCCCGTCGTAGTGCCGGACCGACTGCCGCGTCCAGCGGATGCCCCGAGGGGGATGCGGTGGGAAGTTCACGTTCACGAGTTCGGGGCGGTTGTCCTGAATGAGCAAACGCAAGGCCTCCTCGAGGGCGGGCCGCAGCGCTTCGAAGTCGGGTTCCTCCTGGGTAACAGGCGTGCTCAACGCGATACCCCGCAGGCCGAACAGCACCGCCTGCCGCGCAGCAGCGAGCGTCCCCGAGTGCCACAGGGCACTACCGAGGTTACTGCCGAGATTGATCCCCGAAAGGACCACATCTACTTTCTCCCAGTTGTACGTCCCCAGCGCCACGCAGTCGGCGGGCGTACCGTTCACCCGGTACGCTTCGAAGCCAGGAATCGGCGTCTTCTTGTACGTCAGCGGACGCGATGACGTAATGGAGTGTCCGGCCGAAGACATCTCCACGTCGGGGGCGACGATCCGCACCTGGCCGAAGGCCTGTGCGGCCTTCGCGAGGGCCAGGATGCCTGGGCTGTAAATCCCGTCGTCGTTCGTCACGAGGATCCGCATAGACCTCGTGTAACCAATCTCCGTTCCGGTCCGGAAGCTGCAGCGTAACCGCGCGATGCGCATAGCGGTGGTGCACAATCCAAAGTCCGGGGACGACGATCACGAAGCTGAGCACCTCATCGAGCCCATCAGGAACGCAGGCCACGACGTCAGCTACCACCAGTCCAGAAAGGGATGGGAAGCGTCGCTGGACCGCGGGCTGGAGCTCGTCGTGGTGGCTGGCGGCGATGGGACGGTCGCCCAGGTCGCAAGGGCGACGGTAGACCGATCCATCCCGATGACGATTCTGCCCATGGGGACCGCCAACAATATAGCCACCTGGCTGGGCCTGTCCGGAGTTCCGGTCGAAGCGCTGGTGGCGGGATGGTCGCGTGGAACATTGCAGCCGTTCGATCTGGGTCTGGCGCGTGGCCCCTGGGGAACGTTCCAGTTTCTGGAAAGCATCGGCGTCGGACTGCTCGCCGAGTTGATGTCGGAGATCGACGAAGGAACGTCAAGCTACGTCAACGAGTTGAGCCGCCGCGAAACCCGAATCAGCGCGGCGCTCGGCGTACTGGACCGGGTGCTTCGCCGGTCGAACGGCATCGCCTGCGAGATCATGCTCGACGATCGCCGTCTGTCGGGCGAATACCTCCTCGTCGAAGTGCTCAACTTCGGCGCCGCCGGTCCGAACCTCGAGCTTGCGCCCGCCGCCGACTGCGCCGACGGATTCCTGGATGTCGTGCTCGTTGAAGCGCACGAGCGCGCCTTGCTCGAGGAACATCTTGCGGCCCTGCAGAGCGGTGCGCGACATGTCCCCCACTTGCCGATTTACCACGCGCGGCAAGTGCGGCTTGACTACGCTCCGTCGTGCGTCCATCTGGACGACGAGTTGTGGAACGACGAGAACGCTTTGCGCGGCAGCGTCGAGGCCACACTGCGGCCAAAAGCACTCACGTTCCTGATTCCTCGTCTGGAGGACTGACACCCATCGTCCGCGGCGCCGTGCCCGCCTGCTCGCCAAACGCGACGATCACCGTGCAGTAGGGCGGAGGCGGTCGAGGGCGTGGGCGCACCGGCGGGCGCCGGCCCGCAGCAGCGGCCCGATCACCGGTACGCGAAGGAGGGCGTCCCGAAGACGCAGGGTGGGCAGGGATCGATAGGCGGCGAGGTCCGCGTCGAAGCGCGTCGCGCGAGTGCGCGCGGCTTCCAGCTCGCGTTCGGCCGTCGCGAGCCGGACCTGCAGCCGGTCGACATCGCTTGCGCACGCTCGATCCTGTGCAGCCGCCAGGGTCTCGGCGTCGCGTTCCCGGCGCGCGAGCTCCAGGTCACGCGCCAGTTCACGTGCGACGATCGACAGGTGAGACGCGTCCTTCAGCGGCCGCGCGATCCGGGCGAGATGTCTGGCGGCGGCCTGCGACGCGCCCGCCGTCTGGTGCTGGCCGGCCATCGCAGCGGCATAGATCGCGAGCAGCCGGTCGACGGCCGGCTCGAGCCCGGCGACAGCCCTGGCGCGCGCCGAGACGCACGCCGCGTTGTCAGCGGAATAGGCGCCAATCTCCCGTCTGTACGACGCCGCGTCGTGCGGGTTCTGGAGCTCGCGGATACCGAAGTTCCGGGACCTGAGGCGATCGAAGTTGGCGGGCGTCACGAGCGGTCCGCTCCCCGCCGCGTCGGCAAGGATGACCGCACAGCCGACGGTCAGCGCCTCGAGCGCCGCTCTAGCCTTGGCAAAGACAAGGTCGTAGTCCTGCAGCAGCCGCTCGGGAGTGTCGGTGGGATTCCCGTACGCCTGACCGACGATATCGAGGGTAATCCCGGCGGTCGCGCATGCGGCGGCGATACTGCGCACGTAGCCGTCGGCGCTCGCGTAGTTGCTGTAGACCAGCGCGCGACGTGGCGTCGACGGCAGGGGCGCCCGCGGCTGGAAGCGATCCAGGTCGACGAAATTGTGCAGCACCTCGACGCGATCTGGCGCGATGCCCTCTTCACGCACCAGCCGATCGAGGCAGACCTCGTCCACGGCAATGTACCGGGCCACCGATGGGTGCCGCAGCGGCATTTCCTCCCACGGCACCCACCCGTGGCAGAAGTGCACGACCGGCGTCTCGGGGAAGGTGAGCGCGGCAATCAGCGTTTCGAGGTGGTGATGTCCGTGGATGACGTCCGGCGGCGAGCCGAGCCGGGCGAGATCGTCGACCACCGGAACGGTGGCCCGCCGCAGTTCGTCGGCGGTCTCGCCAAGGACGAGGCTGAAGGCGATCGGACGATGGCCGCGGCGCAGAAGCGCGAGCGCCACGTCGCGGATGTACATCTCCGACCCGGCGCGGGTCGCGAGCGCGTTATTCGTGAAGAGTATAGAGGTCGTCCGCATGGGAAACCGGCGACAGCGTCATCAGCCGATCGATCACCGGCTTGACGTGCGCCTGGTAGCGGAGCACCGATCCGTATAGACCTTCCCTCACGCGTGCCTCGCCCACCTGTTCGTAGAACGGAATCCAGGATGCCGCAGGGGGCAGCGCGTCCGCGGACACGCGCCGCAGGAACTCCACCCGGAAGGCATCCCGTCCGTAGTGCCCGAACGCGGCTTCCGCTTCGGATTTCAGCGCGTCGCAGCTGGCCACGGCTTCGAGCTTTCGCCGAAACGCCTCATCGTCCAGCACGAGCCGAACGCCCTCGCCGATGCCGTCAGGACGGGAGACGAGATCCAGCTCGAAGAGTTCGATTTCCGCGCCCAGACGACGGGCGATGGCGACCGCGGAACGGCCGATCCAGTGGCAGACGTCGTGCACCGGGTTGTAGCCTTCTGCGGCGTCTATGACGACGACCTGCACCCGCGCTCGTGCGAGCGAGTCGGCAATCGTGGTCAGCATCGGCAGAAACGGCCGCGCGTCAGCCGCCATCAGCGCCGCGTACGCGTCGCGGTCGCTCATCAACCCGAACACCGGCGCGGGGCGGCCGCCCACGCGCTCGAGCACGGCGCGCGAATCGTCGACGCGAGGCGTTCCGGTCGATCCGGAGCCGTCCGTCATGACGGCAACGAACGGACACACACGCTCGAGGACGTGATACGCGCGAAGTTCGTGACCGGGGTGAGCAAGGATGAGGAACCACCGGACATTCGCATCCAGCAACTCGTCGGCAGGATCGCTCATCGTCGAGGATGCACGGGCGTGATGCGAGAGTGTACCACACGCGTCATGAACCCCTGACGTATCCGAGACGATCGAGCCACTCGCCCGCGACCGCCTCAAAACGCCGCAACTCGTCGGCGGTCGCCTCCTGCCGCCATCGGCCAATGCGATCCGGTTGCGGGGGCTCCATCACGTACCGCTGGTTGTGCCGACGTTCCGCCTTCGAGATCACGAGGCGGCCGTCGACCGCATAGCGGGCCTCGTGCTCCTCGAGGCGCGATCCCGCACGCTCGTGATAGCGCAGCATCGCGGGCTCGAACACGAGATCGAGGAAGTCGCAGATCGTTTCGAGCGTAGCTTCGGGAGATGTGACGAGCGCTTCGTAGCGAATCTCGAGGTAGCGGGATAGTCGATGGCCGATCTCCCGCGTGCGGGCCAGACGTCGCGTCCAGTCCTCCGCACAGGCTTCGACCGTGTCGCCGGGCCTGAACCACAGCCCACGTACCGAAAGCATCACGTCCCGCCCGTCGCGAATGATGTGGAGAATGTGCGCTTCCGGCAGCAGCCCGGCGATCTGGTCGATCTCCGTTCCGTAGGTCGGCGTCTTGTCTCCCCATCGAGCCTTGCCGAACCGCGACGCGTACATTCGATAGAACGTGCGCCCGACGTCCGCGGAAGTGCACGGCACCAATCGGGCGATCTCGGCTTCGAATGCCGCCGCGTCGAGATGAAAGTCTGGCCACGTCTCGGCGCCGGTAATCGCGTGACACGCCGCCCGGCCGTCACCCGCAACCCCGTCGAGCGCGGCGAGCCGCGGAAGAAAGCCGGTCTCGGGCGGGATGGCGAGCGCGGAGTGCGCGTCGAGCATGATGCGCAACAGCGTTGTGCCGGATCGTGGCACGCCGACAATCACTGGCATCGCAGGGTGCATCGAGAGCGGAGAAGTGTACACGAACGGTTTGTCTCCTTCCTGTGGGAGAACAACGATTCGCGCTGTGCCTGCTTTGTACCTGATACTGAGGTTTTGACCGTTCTAGCGATAGCCGACCCGTGGGTCAGGACCCGCTAAACAGATAGAATCTTCGTTGCTCGCAGGAGGCACGACTGCTATAAGGGCCGTGCACCCTGGACAGCTAGATGCTGAGGTGCCTGCGAGCGAGCGCGCGAGCGAGCCACGCGAACGGAGCGCGCCGGCGCTGCGGCGCGCGAGAAGCGTGTGGGGGAGTCCGAGGGGCGGAGCCCCTCGGGTAGTAAAGGAGCCCGGAATGATGTCCGTCTTTGGAGTGAGATTGCTCCCTGCCGTCGTCGTCGCGCTCGTGGCGGCATTGGGGATATCAGCCACCTTGGCTGGGCAGACTGGCGCAAGCGCGTCCAAAGGCGAGGCGGAATGGCGGTTCTTCGGGAGTGACAACGGCGCGACGCGGTATTCGCCCGCGGACCAGATCAATGCCGGCAACGTGCGCGATCTGCGCGTGGCCTGGCGCTGGTCGGCGCGGAACTTCGGACCCCGGCCGGCGACCGCGATGCAGGTCAGTCCACTGATCGTCGACGGCGTGATGTACACCACGGCGGGCGTCAATCGCGACGTCGTGGCGCTCGATGCGGCCACCGGGCAACTTCTGTGGCACTGGCGCCCGACCGGGGAGCTGGTGAGATGGTTCGACATCATCGAGCCGGTCGCGAGAAGCTCCGGCCGCGGCGTCACGTACTGGACGGATGGAAGCGGCGACGAGCGGATCTTCGTCGTGATGAACAGCTACATGCTCGTAGCGCTCGACGCGAAGACCGGCCGGCAGGTCGCGAGCTTCGGCAAGAACGGCGTCGTGGATCTGGCGGAAAACCTGCGGTGGAACGAGCGGCCGGGTTTGCCTCGTGATGGCCGGGTCGCCAATACGTCTCCCCCGGCCATTATTGGCAACGTCCTGGTCGCGTCGATCTCGATGCACACGGGTGCCGCGCCGAACCTTCCGGGCGCGTCGATCAACGAGCAATGGCCCATGAACATCCCGGGCGATGTCGTTGCCTACGATACGAAGACGGGCAAGATGTTGTGGCGCTTCAACATCATTCCCCGCCCGGGAGAAGAGGGCGCCGACACATGGCTCACGGCGGATCCAAAGGTCTGGGAGGTCCCTGGCGGCCTCAACGGCTGGGCGAAGGAGCGTCCGGATCTCCGCGAGTCGTCGAACCGGTACACGGGTAATGCAGGCTTCTGGGCACCCGTCACGGCGGATCCCGAGTTGGGAATGTTCTATATCGCGACGGAATCCCCGACGAGCGACTACTACGGCGGGTATCGGCCTGGCAATAACCTCTATGCCAACTCGGTGCTTGCGCTCAACGCGAAAACGGGTAGGCGTGCCTGGCATTTCCAGATGACGCACCACGATATCTGGGACTACGACCCGCCGACCGCGCCGATCCTCGCGGACATCACGGCGGATGGCCGTCCGGTCAAGACGGTTGTCCAGCTCACCAAGCAGGGAATGGTCTTCGTGTTGGACCGCGCGACGGGCAAGCCGGTGTGGCCGATCGAGGAGCGGCCGGTCCCCAAGTCCGACGTTCCGGGTGAGTGGACGTCACCCACGCAGCCGTTCCCGACCAAGCCGGCCGGCATCGAAGTGCAGGGGGTGACCGAGAACGACCTCGTCGACTTCACGCCCGAGATCAAGGCCGAGGCGCTTCGCGTCGCGCGTCAGTTCCGTCTTGGAGGCATCTACACGCCGTCGTCGCTGCCGAATGCGGCCGATGGAACGATGGGCACGTTGACGGCGCCTTCCGCTGGTGGAGGCGTCAATTGGATGGGCGGTGCCGTCGATCCGGTCGACGACGTCCTCTATGTCGCGAGCTCAACCACGTTGTTTCGCGCGCAGGTCGTGGAGGGATCACCGAAGACGGGAGTCCTCTATCACAACCCTCGCGGTCAATCCGTCGGCCCGCCGACGACCGTTTTCGGCCTTCCGCTCCTCAAGCCTCCCTATGGGCGTGTCACTGCCGTCGATTTGAAGACGGGTGAGCGCTTGTGGATGGTGCCGCATGGCAACACGCCCGAGCCGATCAAGAAAAACCCGAGGCTGCAAGGGCTGGAGATTCCCAATACCGGAGCGCCGACGCAGGGCACGGGCCTGCTGGTCACCAGCACGCTTTTGTTCGGAGGCGAAGGGGGCGCGACCCCGGTTCTTCGCGCGTGGGACAAGAAGACCGGCGCCGTCGTCGCGGAAATCCAGTTACCGGGTCCGACCACCGGATTCCCCGTCACCTATACGAATGCAGGGCGGCAGTACATCGCCGTGGCGGCACGGGTTGGCGATGCGGTGGAGATCGTATCGCTCGCGGTTCAGGCAGCGACGGCACCAACCGGTCGTGGACGCGGCCGCGGCGGTGATCCGCAGTAGTGCAGGCCTTTAGGCCTGCCGTGCACCCAGGACATGCGATGAAGAGTGTGATGTTGTTCGCCCTCGCGTTTGCCTGCAGCGTGAGCCTGTCGGTTGACGTCGCGACCGGCTCGCCGCAGGCGACGGGTTCCCAGAACGGCGAAGAGCTATTCCTGGGCCGTTGCAGTACCTGTCATGGACCGGAAAGGGCGCTCGTCGCTCCCCGGACCAAGAAGGGCTGGGAGGGCGTGCTCGCGGAGATGCTGAACAACGGCGCGCAGCTCGAAACCGGGGAGCTCGAAGCCATTCTGGCGTTTCTCACGGAGCGGCATGGCCTCGTGAATGTCAACGCGGCGAACGCTGAGGAGCTCGTTGCCTTCGGGTTGACCAAGAAAGACGCGGACACCATCGTGTCGTATCGAACCGACAAAGGCCCGTTTGCTGACTTCGCGGCCCTTCGCGGAGTCCCCGGACTCGACGTCGAGCAGCTGGATGCCGTACGGGAGCGAGTGGCCTTTCGTGACTGAGAAACACAGAAGTTGAAGCTGCTCGATGCGATTGCTACTGATTATTACGCGGTTTACAAGACGAGAATTCCCGCTGTCCGTTCTCCGGTAGCGGGTATAAGGTAAGCCTCAGTGGACGCCTAACATTGAGCCGTGTGATGGCCTTCTGCGTGGAGACTCTGACGGGGCGCGGCCGACTGTTGACGACGGTTGGGTTCGTCGTCTCTGGCGCGCTGTGCGGAGGCATCTGGCTCTCGGCGGGAACGCGAGCAGCGGCAGCGGTTGCCGCGCCACCGGCCGCACTTCAGCCCGGAGCAGCAGGCGCACACGGCGCCCTGATCGGACGATACTGCGCGACGTGCCACAACGATCGCCTCAAAACAGGCGGCCTGGTGCTGGATCCCGCCTTGCTCAGCCAGGTGGGCGAGAACGTCGAGAACGTTGAACTTTGGGAAAAGGTGGTCGTCAAGCTTCGGAACGGTGCGATGCCGCCGCCCGGAGCGTCGCGACCTGATCAGCCTTCCATTGACGCTTTGGCCGACTGGCTCGAAGCGGCACTCGACACATCGGGCCGTGAGCGTATGGATCCAGGACGGACCGCAGCGTTCCACCGCCTGAACCGAACCGAATATCAGAATGCGATTCGTGACCTCCTGGCGCTCGACGTCAATGTCGCGACGCAGCTGCCGGCAGACGACATCGACGAACAGGGCTTCGACAACGTCGCCGATGTGCTCTCTGTCTCGCCGGTTCTTCTCGAGCGGTACCTGTCGGTGGCGCGCAGAGTCGCGCGGCTCGCCGTAGGGCGCTCGCCGCTTGCGCCGGTCGAGGAGAGCTACAAGGTACCGCTCCTGCTGGTTCAAGACGATCGGATGAACGAGGAACTGCCGTTCGGGTCGCGCGGCGGGACGTCGATCAATCACTACTTCCCGATCGACGGCGAGTACGAGGTCCGGATTCGCCTGCATCGAAACTACGTGAACTACCTTCGCGGGCTCGGCACTCCCCAGGAACTCGACGTCCGCCTCGATGGCGTCCTGCTGAAGCGATTCGAGATCGGCGGAAAGGCTCCAGGACGGCCGGCGCCGGCGAGCTACGCCGGCAATATCTTCGGGGATGCGGAGTGGGAGAACTACTCGCTCTACGGCGATTCGAACCTGACGCTGCGGTTTCAGGCGAGTGCCGGCCCTCGCGTCGTCGGCGTTGCATTCGTGCGCAACCTGACCGCGCCGGAGGGTGTGCTGCAGCCGCGGCAGACGGTGTTCGCGGCAGCGATCAACGACATGAGAGATGGCAACGCCGCGGTCGAAGAGGTTGTCGTCGGCGGCCCACACGCCGCACTCGGGGCAGCGACCCTCGGCAGCTCAGGGTCGACCCGAGCGCCGTCGAGGGTCGACACGCCGAGTCGCCGCCGCATTTTCGTCTGCGAGCCCGCGCGCCTGTCCGAGGAGACCCCGTGCGCACGCCGCATCCTCGGCCGCCTCGCACATCTTGCGTATCGACGTCCGGCGACGGCCGCCGACGTCGACACGCTGCTCGAGTTCTACAACGCCGGGCGCGACGAGGGCAGTTTTGTTGCCGGGATCCAGGCGGCGCTGGAGCGGCTTCTGATCTCGCCCGATTTCCTGTTCCGCATCGAGCGCGATCCCGCCGGAACCCGTCCGGGCACCGCGTACACGCTCGACGATCTCGCGCTGGCCTCGAGGCTGTCGTTCTTCTTGTGGAGCAGCATTCCAGACGAGGAGCTGTTGCGGCTCGCCGAGCGCAAGGAGCTTCGCAAGCCGGCTGTGGTCGACGAGCAGGTCCGCCGCATGTTGGCGGACACCAGGGCCAAGGCGCTCATCGACAATTTCGGCAGCCAGTGGTTGTACCTGCGCACGCTCGCGAACGTGGTGCCGGATCCGGTGGAGTTTCCCGACTTCGACGAGAACCTGCGCGACGCTTTCCGGCGTGAGACGGAGCTGTTTCTCGAGAGCCAGATTCGCGACGATCGCGGCGTCTGGGAGCTTCTGAAAGCGGACTACACGTTTGCCAACCAGCGCCTCGCGGAACACTATGGCATTCCGAACGTTTACGGGAGCCATTTCCGGCGCGTCGCACTCGACGAGCGCCAGGCGGCGATTCGCGGGGGAATTCTCGGCCAGGGCAGCCTGCTCACCGTGACTTCGTATCCGAATCGCACGTCGCCGGTGCTCCGCGGCAAGTGGGTGCTGACCAATATGCTCGGCACGCCGCCGCCACCGCCGCCGGCTGATGTGCCTGACCTTCCCGAGCGCGGCGAGGGTGGCCGGCCGGCAACGGTCCGCGAACGGATGGAGCAGCATCGGCGAAATCCGCAATGCCGCGTCTGTCACGCGCCGATGGATCCGCTCGGTCTGGCGCTCGAGAATTACGATGCCGTCGGCAGGTGGCGTTCGGCCGAGGGCGGTTTGCCGATTGATGTGACGGGCGTCCTGCCCGACGGCTCGCAGTTCGCCGGGCCGGGCGGCATGCGGACGCTGTTGCTCGAACGGCGCGAGCAGTTCATGCGGACCGTGACCGAAAAGCTGCTGGTTTACGCGCTCGGTCGGGCGATCGGTCCGCGCGACCGCCATGTCGTCCGTCAGATCGTCAGGGACGCCGAGCGGCGCGACTATCGCTGGTCGGCCGTCATCAACGGCATTGTCGCCAGTCCACTCTTCCGCATGCGGAGATCTGCAACATGATCATCACCAAAAAGGCGATCCCGCGCCGTACCGTGCTGCGCGGGTTTGGCGCCACGCTGGCGCTGCCGCTGCTCGACGCAATGGTGCCTGCGTTCGCGGCGCGCACGAACGCCGCGACGACCCCCGTCATCCGTTTCGGCGTGGTCTACGTGCCGAACGGCATCATGATGCAGCACTGGACGCCCGATCGGGAGGGCGAAGGCTTCGAGCTCAAGCCGATCCTCAAGCCGTTCGAACCGTTCCGCGAGCAGCTGCTGATCCTCTCCGGTCTCAAAGGTGTCGAGAGCGAGGGACCTCACGCGCGCGCATCGACGCGATTTCTGACCGGCGTGCCGTCCAAGCGCGCCGACGGCGCCGACCTGCAGGCCGCCGTGTCGATGGACCAGTTGATCGCGCGGGAGCAGGGTGCGCACACGCAGCTGGCTTCGCTCGAGCTTGCCGTGGACGGGCGCGATTTCGCCGGCTCATGCGACGATGGGTTCAGCTGCGCCTATACCAACACCATCGCGTGGAGCGGACCGTCGACCCCGCTGCCGATGGAGAACAGTCCGCGAGTCGTGTTCGAACGGCTGTTCGGCGACAGCGGCAGCACGGATGGCGCGGTGCGACGCGCCCGGCTCAAAAGAGACGCGAGCCTGCTCGACTCGGTGGCCGCCCGCGTCGCCGATCTGCAGCGAGGCGTCGGGCCGAACGATCGATCGAAGATCAGCCAGTATCTCGACGCCGTCCGTGACATCGAGCGGCGCATTCAAACGGCGGAGCGGCAGAGCGCCCGTGAGCTGCCGGTGATCGAGCAGCCACGCGGTGTGCCGGCGACCTTCGGCGAGCACGTCCGATTGATGTTCGACCTTCAGCTGCTTGCCTACCAGACCGACCTGACCAGGGTCGTGACGTTCATGTTCGGGCGCGAGATCACCGGCCGGACCTACCCGGAGATCGGCGTTCCCGACGCGCACCATCCGATCTCCCACCACCAAAGCGATCCGGAACGGCTGGAGAAGCTGACCAAGATCAACACCTACCACGCCACGCTCTTCGCGGAGTTCATCGCGAAGCTGCGCGCCACTCCCGACGGGGATGCGACGCTGCTGGACCGAACGGTGATGATTTATGGCGCCGGTATGGCGGACTCGAATGCGCATGCCTCGAAGAATCTGCCGATCACCGTCGTTGGCGGCGGCGTGGGCGTCAAGGGCGGCCGCCACATCAAGTACGCCGACACACCGCTTGCGAATCTGCATCTACGCGTGCTGGACACGATGGGGGTTCGCATCGATCAGCTCGGGCACAGCACGGGGCAGCTGGCAATCGAGCCGCTCACGGGGATCTAGGTGCAGTTCAGGATCAGGGCAGTGGGCAAAGGGCAGAGGGCAATTCGGTTCGGTGTGCCCTTGGCCCTGTGCCCTGGGCCCTATCTCTGCCTGGATGGTCGTCGTTTCCCTGATCGCAGGGCTCGCACTGGGAACGGCCGTTGCCGCCGATTCAGGTAGTTCGCTGATTCAGGCGGTCCGGAGCGGCGCGATCGATCGTGTCCGCGAGCTGCTGCGAACCGGCGTGGACGTGAATGCGTCGCAGGGCGACGGCGCGACAGCGTTGCATTGGGCGGTTCACCGGTCGGACCTGGCGGCGACCGAGCTGCTGGTCCGCGCCGGCGCCGACGTCAATCGTGCCAACGAGCTCGGGGCGACGCCGCTGTGGCTCGCCAGCCTGAACGGCGATGCGGTCATCGCTGGCAAGCTGCTGGATGCCGGCGCCGATCCGAACCGCGCGCTCGCCTCGGGTGAGACCTCCCTGATGACCGCGGCACGGAGCGGCACCGTCCAGACCGTCACGCTGTTGATCGATCACGGCGCCGACATCAATGCCACCGAGCACGTGCGTGGTCAGACGGCGCTCATGTGGGCGGTCGATCAACGGCAAGCGCCGGTTGTGCGCACGCTGCTGGCACGCGGCGCCAATGTCCACGCGCGATCGGCGGTGTGGCAACAGCTCGAGAACACGGCGGGGAACACCAACAGCGCCGGCGATTTCTTCATGTCGCACGGCGGCTCGTCGGCAATCTTGTTCGCCGCCCGGCAGGGGGACCTCGAGACGGCGGCGGCCCTGCTCGATGCCGGCGCCAATGTCAACGATTCGAACGCCGCCGGAACGAGCGCGCTCGTGATCGCGGCACACAGCGATCATGGACAGCTCGCACGGTTCCTGCTGTCGCGCGGCGCCGATCCGAATGCGGCAGAAGCGGGATACACCGCGCTCCACGCCGCCGTGCTCCGTGGAAACCTCGAGCTCGTCAAGGCGTTGCTGGAGCATGGCGCGGATCCCAACGCTCCGGTTCGGCACGGCACGCCGGGCCGCCGGCTCAGCGCGGACTACAGCCTCCGCCATCAGATGGTCGGCGCCAACGGCTTCTGGCTGGCGGCGCGATTCGGCCATCCGGACATCATGCGCGTGCTCGCGGCCGCCGGCGCGGACGCGCTGGTCGTGGCGGGCGACGGCACGACAGCCCTCAAGGCCGCGATGGGGTACGTCAGCGGACTCACCGAGAATCGGGAAGGCCGCTACGGCATCCCGATCGATCACGGTGAAGACGAACAGTCGACTCTGGAGGCCGCGCGGATCGCCGTGGAGAGTGGGCGTCGACGTCAATGCGGTCGGTCCCGGCGGCGAGAGCGCGCTACACGACGCCGCCAGACAGCGGTTTGTGAGTGTCATCGAGTTCCTCGTCAAGAGCGGCGCTGATCCCAATATCCGGAACAGGCGCAAACAGACTCCGCTCGGAACCCTGCTGGCCGAGAATCCTGACGGGGCAGCGAAATTTGAGATCGCCGCCCGGCAGGACACCATCGATCTGCTTCGCAAGCTCGGGGCCCGCGACTAGTTCGACGTCACCTCGACGGACAGCGACCTGCAACAGGACGAAAGGCACTGGTTTCGCGACGGAGAAGCCGCGCGCGTGTTTACGGCAGGTTCAGCTTCTGACGCAACGTGACCAGCCGCGCATCCGCCCGCAACCAATCCGAATCGGGATCTTCGACAATTTCCGCCAAGTTCGGCTCGTTCGACTCGAGCGCCTGCTCCAGATACGCGAGGGCGCGCGGCGCATCCCGGAGGCAGGTGTAGAGCCTCGCCACGATATTGGCGACGGGGTTACTCACTTGGCGCTGAAGCATCGCGGCCACCGCGTCGGGCCGCCCGGCGCGTGCCACAACGCACGTCAGGTCGCCGTTGGCAAGATGCGCGAGGAGCGCTCCACGTCGGACAGCGTCCTCAAAGACGGCCATCGCCTCACCGGTCTTGCCTTGCGCCGACAGAGCACGAGCCAGCACACCGTACGGCCGGGCCCGGTTCGGCTCCAGCGCAATGGCTATCCGCAGCTGGTCGATGGCGGCGTCGTAGCGACGCGCCCAGAAGAGGGCCCGCCCGGACTCGGTGGTGACATACGGCGACAGCGGATCGAGGCGAACGGCGCGACCCACTTCGGCGAGTCCTTCGTCGACTCGCCCCTGCATCAGGAGCACGTGGAATCCGAGTTCCAGATGCGCCAAGGCGTTGTTGTGATTGAGTTCGATGGCGCGCCGGAAGTGGTGCTCGGCGTCCTTCCACGCATACTCGCGCGCATCGATCGATCCCATCGAGCTGTGTGCCTCTGAGAGCAAGGGGTCGAGATCGAGCGCCCGCTTGGCCGAGGTTTTCGCCTGGTCCAAGAGATCCGGGCCGAATTTCGGGGCGACGCCGACATTCCGTTCGACCGCCAGATACAAGTCAGCAATGCCGGCGTACACCGGCGCGAAGGAGGCGTCCTTGGCGAGCGCCTGTTCGTAGTAGTCGAGCGCGGAGTCCACGATCGGACGGCCCTGGCTGGGAAAAGACGCCATCATCTGGCGCGCCCGCAAGTACAAGGTGTACGGTTCGATCTGCTCTTCGTACCGGCGGCGCCTGGGACCCAGTCTCGGCCGAAGCGTGTCGACGATGCCCTGCGAAATCTCCTCCTGGACGCTGAAGACCTCCGTCAGCTCGCGATCGAATCTCCCCGACCACACGCGGTGGTCGTCGCGCACGCGGATCAGCGCAGCGTTGACTCTTACGCGATCGTTCGTCTGCAGGACGGAACCTTCCACCAGGTAGTCTGCGCCGAGCTCAGAGCCCGCCTCGACCGCGCCCACGGTTCGACCTCGCAGCGCAAACGACGACGTGCGGGAGGGCACGGTCAGTCCGTCGATGATGGCAAGGCTGCTGATGAGTTGGTCGGTAAGGCCGTCGGAGACGTAGTCGCGTGCAGTATCGCCGCTGAGGTTTTCGAACGGCAACACCGCCACCGCCACGGCAGCCGGCCCGCCCGACCACCACACGCTTGCGCCGAGTGCAGCGACGAGGAAACCCGCCACGGCTGTTGCAAATCGCCACCGCCACGCAGACTTGATCCAGGCCGCGCCTCGAGTTCGACGTTCCCGGATGATCGGCCGGTAGCCGCCCTTGGGCAGCTCGATGACCAGGGGGTCGGTGCTGCCCTCGGTTGCGTAGTACCTGTCGAGGCGGGCCCGCAGCCGTATGGCTTCGGTCCGCACAATCCCGTCGACTTTGGGATCGAACCCCGGCTTGCGCCCGAACACCTCGACGCCGATCACCGACTCCTTCAGCTCACGATCGCGTCCTTCGAGGTGACGTTCGACGACGAATCGGAGGAACTGTGACAGGCGCTCGTTTTTCGAGAAGCCACCGCTCGCCAGCACGCGCCCCAGTTGCTGGCGCGCGGTCTCTTGATACATGGGATCGGCCGTCACGCGCGTAGCATATCCCCCCGATTCTCGAGCCTGCAACCAAGGTTCAACCCCGTTTCAACCTGCATGACACTTGTTTCGCGCCTGCCGCAGGCGCATCTTTGGGGGTCGAATGATGGGATCCTTGCGGACCGGCAATGCGGGGGCTGGCCTGGCGCGCGTGGTGGGTTCGCTGGCCGCTGCGTTCGTGGTCGCGGGATGCGGACTCCTGGGGCCGTCGGGTAATGAAGCGCTGATTCGCGGTCAGGTCACCGATCGACTGGGGAGGCCGATCGCCGGCGCGATCGTCGAAGTTCTCGACGGCCCGCTCGCCGGGACCACGCGTCGAAGCGACGCGAACGCCAGATTCGAGCTGACGAGCTCTGACGCGATTTCACGCACCACAGTGACGCTCAGGGCAAGCCGTGAGGGAATTCAGACGAGAACGGCGAACTTCCCATGGCAATCGCCCGGTGCGAGCAGCGGGCCGTTACCATACTTCCCTTTCTGGGTCGACACGGTCGAACCGCCGATTGGCCTCGAGCCCGGGGAGTACGCCCTCTCCGTCGCGATCGATCTCGCGGCAGCTACCGACCATCCGTCCTTCCCGCACGCGCCCTGCTCGGGGTTTCCGGGCGCGCTGGCGGTGCGCAACTACCCAGGGGCCATCAGGATGGGCAGTCCGGGGTACAGGTTCGACCGTGTCGTCCAGACTGACCCCGGGCTGTTGGAGCACGACCGCAACTCGTTCAACCCGGCGGGTCACCTTTTCTCGTTCGCGGTCGTCGGCCCGTTCGTGAGCTTCGACATGGAAGAGGAGGGCATCTTCGAAGAGCTGCCAGGGTTTCGGTATCTCGATATTCACGGAACTAGATCCGGCACTGAACCGGTCGTTGCCGAAGGGTCGTCCATCTCGCGTTCCATTCAAGGCGTTCTTCAGCTATTGCGAGTTGACCTCGCCGCGAGGCCATTACTCGTTCTGCGGGGCGGTCCCACCCCACCTCGTGATCGATCACCACACCTGCGTCGCAGAGCGCGGCACGATGGTGTTCACGAGGCGGTGAGCCGGAACGCAACATGGCGCTCACCCGATCGTTCGCATTAACAGTCCTCTCCGCCACAGTCGCATGCGGCGGCGGTACGACCACCTCGACAGCCCCTTCGTCGCCGGCGCCGCCCAGTCCCACCACCTTTTCATTGTCTGGCACCGTACGAGAGTGGCCGACGCGGAAGACCGTCGCCGGCGCGACCGTGTCCGTTGTGGACGGACCGAATGTGGGCAGTGCGACAGTGACGGATGCTTCGGGGAACTATCGGCTGGCGGGGCTCGAACACGGGGACTTCACAATCGTCGTCTCCGCGCCGGACCATATCCCGGAGAGAATTACCGGTTCGCTCACCTCGAACCGGCAAATCAACTTCGAGCTGCGGCATCGAGGCGCGGCCTACGAGGTTACGGGCATGGTCATCGACGAGGACGGCAGGCCTCTAGCGGGCGCCGCAGTCGCGTTCGATTTCGTTTCTCCGGACAACCCATTACGGTTCGCACAGCCGCAGGTCGCGACCGACGCCGCAGGAAATTACCGAATCAGTTTTACGGCTGCGCCGGCGGGCCATGCGGGGTCGGTCGCGTTCGCGAGGGCGAACAAGGACGGTTACGAAGCCGACAACCGGTGGTTCCGAGCAGAGACCGACGGTTCTTTTATATTGAATTTCCATCTATATCGAAGCCGGCGGATCACTGCCGGTGAGACCACGACTGTCGCGATCGCGCCGGACGACTCGATCTGCTTCAACAACGTCCGGGACTTTCCGGGGCTCGGCCCCGACTACATTTGCCGAACGGTGCGCATCGTTGCGCCAATCGATGGAGTGATGACGATCGAGGCGATTTCCGACGCGAACGGCACACATCCATCGCTTGCGGTCGAGACCGTCAATGCATCCGCCCTTGTGTGGCGATTCGAGAACCCGACGTCCATCCCGGTCTCCGCCGGAACCGAAGTCATGGCAAATATCGAAATGCCCGCAGACGCCTCGACCCGCGAGTCCGTCATGCTGACGACGGCGATGGCGTTGCGATAATCGGGGTGCGACAAGCCCTCGCGCCGACTCCGCCGCGACGTCACCTCAACGGACAGCGACCTGCAACGGGACGAACAGCTTCGACGTCGATAAACGCCTGCTCGACGGCAGGGCTGCCGATGCTGGCACTGGGACCAGGAGAGGACGGGGCTGGCGCGATACGCAGCGCCGCCGATGGACACGCCGCCAGGGGCGTTCTGACCCTTCTTCATCAGGCCGGTGACGCCGACCATCATCATCGATTCTTCGTGCGCTTTGATTTCCTCCATCAGTTTTTTCGGCCCGTTCATCCGGAGGTGCATGCCCTCGCGAATTTCGAGATTGGAAGGCGGGTCCTCCATTCGCGGGCCCGCAGTGAACACCCTCCCCTTGGTGCACCCGGTGACGTAGACGCGCACGGAATCCTTGGGCACTGGCTTGATCTCCTGCGCAGCCAGCACCCCGATGGATGTCACGCCAATGGCGACGGCAACGACAACGGCGGCTCTCATGACGCAGCTCCGTCTACCGCTGCTGCGACGCGCCGTCCTTCTCGGCAAGGCGCGCACCGGCCAGGATATTCGTCATCGCATGGTTGCCTTCGTGGCACGCGTATTCGTACAGCGGCTCGTCGAGCCGGTTGAACGGCAGCTCGCCGGTGAACGGCGCAGTCAGGCTGATCGGATCCTCGACGCGGAACTTGTAGCGCAGCGTGTCCGGTCCGCTGCGGGTAATCCACTCGGTCACCTTGAGGCTCGGCGACGACCCGCGGTAGGCCCACAACGGTCCGCTCTGAGCGAGCTGCGCCGGCTGGATGTTGGTCGTCTCGATCACGAGCGTGTCGCCTTCCCAGCGTCCGATCGAGTCGCCGAACCAGGATGGCATCTGCGGCGGCAGATTCGCCGAGGCGCCGAGCCGAATGATGCGTGCGTCGTGCACCATCTCCGTGAAAATCACGACGTGGTCCTTCGTCTGCACGATCGTGTAGTTGTTGTTGTAGAAGTAGTTCGGCAGCATCGGCGGACCGGCGTTCGACCCGAACGAGATCAGGCAGCGATCCGACAACGTGCGCGCCTCGGGATGATCGGATTCGCCGTATTGCCGTTGCGCAGCCATGGCGGCGGCCACGCGCTTCTGCCCCTCCGGCGTGAGCGGCGGAATGCGGCCATTCGCCGGCTCGACGATGATCGAGCTGCGCGCCTCGCCGTCGATCCTGATCACCTTGGTGCCGGGCGCCAGCCAGAAGCCGTTATAGCCGCCGACGCCGCCGGCGGCGGCCGCGGTGATTTGCTCGATGAACGACGGCTGGCCCGGCGCGACCAGCGACCTTCGGATCGCCGCCCGCGGGAGGGGTCGCTACGGTTGGGATTGCTGGCCTGGTCGCGGTATTCCTCGACCAGCTGGGCCCGCGATTCGATCGCTTGCGCTTCGGCCTCGGTCAGGATGAGGCGGCCATTGCCCTGCCGCTCGAGCGGGGTCTGGGTTTCGTTGGCCCAGTTCCCCTGCAGATCGGGCTTGCCGTCGGGCGTCCGCGGCACGACCCATTTCGTGGCTGAGGGTTTCGGGGCCAAAACTTGAGCGAGCACGCCGCCCGACAGCGGCACGGCCATCACTGCCGCCGCCACCAGGAATTGCCGCAGGTCATGTTTCATGGAGCAAACCTCGTTTCAAGCGATTGATCCACTGTACATCTATACGACGACTCCTACGAAGCTCTCCAAACCCGCTGTGGAAAGAGCCTGGCTTGTCACGCCGCTGGGGTTTTCGGACAATACGGCGTGCGTCAAGCGTACGCAGGAATTCGTCGCGGCGTCCTTGCCGGCGTGCTCGTGGCGCTCACCGCCGGGTCAGCCAATGCTGCCCCGGCCGCGCGACAGGTGCTGATCCTGCAGTCCTCGGAGCGCGGCACCCTCGTCTTCGATCTCTTTACCGCCGATTTCCGCGCCGCTCTTGAAGAGCTCTTCCGCGAACCGGTGACCGTGACGCAATTCGCGATCACCCCGTCGGGCTTTGCGGAAGCCCCCGAACGATCGATCGTCGACTATTTGCGCTCCGCGTTCCTCAGTCAGTCGAAGCCGGACCTGATCGTCACCGTTGGCGGTCCCGCGGCGACGTTCGCGCGCAAGTACCCGGCAAGAGCTCTTTTCGCAAGTACCGGTGCTCTTCGGCCTGACCGACGTGCGATTCATCCGGGACGGGCCGCTCGCCGACAACGAGACCGCAAGTGGCGAGGCGATCGTCGAGTCAGCGGTGGGGCGCGGGACACGAATCCGCGCCTGGGCGCCACGGCAGCGGATGCTCGGCCACGGCACTGAAAGGCGAATCGAGCGACAGATTCGTCGGTTTTCCGGACCGTGATACGATTTTGTTTCTCGTCAGCCGATGACGGACCCGGATAGTGACCGCTAAGATCATTGCAATCAATTTGTTAATGCTGGCGTGCCTGACGACGACGGCGTCGGGTGCGACGGCCGGTACGATCACCGTCCGCCTTTATAACTCCGCACAGGTTCCTGCGCCCAGGATCGTCGCTGCGCGCCGCACGGCCGAAGCGATGTTTCGAGACACCGGCTTGAACGTGATCTTCCGGCCGTGCGGACGGCAGAGTTCGCTCGCCGATCCGATCGACCCGTGCAGCGAGCCGCGGCAGCCTTCGGAATTGGTCGTCCGCGTGATTGACGCGCCGGTATTCAATCCGGCGCTGCATCCCGAGGCGTTCGGCGTGGCGTACGTGGTGGAGGAAACCAATCGCGGCTGGCTGGCCACGGTGTTCTCCGATCGGATTGGCCGCGCCGCTCCGCGCCTCGGCGTCGGGGCCGACACGCTGCTCGGGTTGGTGATCGCACATGAGATTGGCCATCTGCTGCTCGGCGTCGGTTATCACGGCGAGACCGGCGTGATGCGTGCCGAATGGCCCGCCTACTCTGCTCGGCGGCGCGCGCGGCCAGTGGCGCTTCTCCCGGCGCGAGGCTGCGGCCATGCGTCAGGCCGCGATCGGTTTCTGACCGCGCGTCTTTTCACGATCCTGTAAATTCCGTTCGGCCAAGCTTCATCTTTGTTCGTTCGCCGCGGCGATCACGAACACGATTGTCGGTGATTCGCTGCGTCGATCTGCGGAAGCTTCATCTTCGTTCGCTCGACCCTCCCAACACGTACACGACTGTCGGTAATCCTGGCGTGACGTCTCGCGCGCAGTGCGACGAACGTGCGCAATCCGCCTGAATTCGCTGGAAATTGATCGGTGGCCGTTGCCGCGACATGCGGGGCACGGGACTTGCTCCGAGCGCCTGCGCGTACTCGGTGAACGCGCAGATCAACCTGAGCGAGTTGCCCTTATGAGCCTGAACCAGTCGAAGTGGTGTGTGGCCGGCGGAGCAGCACTCCTGTTCACCTGCGCGACAGTCGCAGGAGCGCAGACCTACCAGGGCGCGTTGCGCGGGGTCGTGCGAGACATTCAAGGCGTGATCCCCGGCGCCGAAGTGACGCTCGTCAACGAAGACACGAACAGCCAGCGCACGGCGGTGACGAATGAAGTCGGCGAGTACGTCGTGGCCAGCGTGTTGCCCGGCCCGTACACCGTGCGAGTGTCGCTCCCTGGCTTCAAGACCGAGCAGCGAACAGGATTTCGCATCGGCACGCAGCAGACGGCGGTGCTCGACTTCACGCTCGAAGTGGGGGCGATCTCCGAGCAGCTGACCGTGACCGGTGAAGCACCGCTCGTCGAGCGTATGAGCGCAACGCAGGCGACCTCGCTCGACAAAGACGCGCTGCGGGCCCTGCCCATCTTCGGGCGCAACACCTTCTTCGCGGCGATCTCGACAGCGGGCGTCATTCAAACCGGCGATCCGCAGTTCGTGCGCTACCAGGATCAGTCCGGTTCGTCGCAGCTCTCGCTCGGCGGCGGCCCGCGCCGCGGCAACGGCTACTTGATCGAGGGCGTGTCGATCACCGACCTGACCAATCGGCCGACGATCGCGCCCTCGATGGAAGCCGTCGAGGAGCTGAAAGTACAGACGAAAACCTACGAGGCCGACATGGGACACGCCGCCGGCGGCGTCTTCAACACCACGGCTCGCTCAGGTTCCAACTCGTGGCATGGCAGCGGGCTGCTGGTGTCCAAGCCTGGCGCGACCACCGGCACGCTGTACTTCGCCAAGAAAGCCGGTCTCGAAAACCCGCCGCAGTACTACTACAACTGGGCGGGGTCGGTCGGCGGACCAATCATCAAGGACCGGACGTTCTTCTGGTTCAGCACCGACGACTACAAGCAGCGCAGCACGCGCAACAACGTGTTGACGCTGCCGACGGACCTCGAGCGGCTCGGCGACTTCTCCCAGACCCGAAACGCGAACGGCCAGCCGGTGGTGATCTTCGACCCGCTGACCACGCGGACGGTCAACGGCGCCATCGTCCGCGATCCGTTTCCCGGCAACGTGATTCCCGCGGATCGGATCAACCCGGTGGCCAGGGCGATGTTGGCGCCGATGCCGATGCCATCATCGGGCCGTTCCCTCAACGGCCAGGCCACCCTCGACGACGGCCCGCAGAACCAGGAGACGCTGAAGATCGATCAGCGCATGTCGAATCGCTGGACGATCACCGGGATGTATGCGCATCAACACACGAAGGAGCCCGGCTCGGCGTTCTACGGACCGTTCGGCACGGTGCCCGGTGACCCGGGCGCCAGCCTGCTCTATCGCACGGTCAATTTCGTGGCGCTGAACAACATCTTCGTGCTCAACGCCAACACGGCGATCGCCGTCCGCTACGGCTACAACCAGTTCGAGGACTTCGGCGGCAACTTCCCCGAGTTCGATGCCGCGACGCTCGGCTTCCCGCCGAGCCTCGTGAATGCGATGACCTTCAACACGTTTCCGAACGTGAGCATCACCGGCTACAGCGGGCTTGGCAACGGCGGTCCGAACCGGACGACGCACACCACGCAGACCGCCAACGTGTCGGTGTCGCGGCTCGCCGGCCGCCACACGCTCAAGTACGGCGCCGAGTATCGCCGCATCGGCGCCGACGCGCGAAGCTACAGCAACTCCGCCGGCACCTACACGTTCACGCAGACGTTTACAGCAGCGACGCCGACCGCCTCGGGCGGCGACGCCTTCGCCAGTTTCCTGCTCGGCTTCCCGGCGAGCGGCGCCATCGTGTATGCGACGCCCGCCGAGTACGTGGTCGACTACTACGCCGGCTTCGCGCAGGACGAGTTCCGGATGGGAGCGCTGACGCTCAACTACGGCCTGCGCTACGAATACGAAGCCGGCGTGCGCGAAGCGAACAATGCGTTCACCGTCGGGTTCGACAGGAACGCGGACTTTCCGGTGCAGGTGCCCGGCATGGCGTTGAAGGGCGGCCTGATGTATGCGGGTCAGAACGGCTACCCGACACACCAGGGACAGGCGTTGAACGGTGTCGCGCCGCGCGGCGGGTTTGCCTGGTCGGTCACCAACAATCAAGTGATCCGCGGCGGCTACGGTTTCTACTGGGCGCCGATGCAGTTCTCCGGCGTCGGTGAAACGGCGATGGGCCGTCTCGGCTACACGGCGACGACCACCTATCTCTCGAGCACGGATGGCAACCGCACGCCGGCCAACTCCCTGAGCGACCCGTTTCCCTCCGGCATCACCACGCCGCAGGGAAACTCGCTGGGCCTGGCGACCGGCGCCGGCGGGGTGATCGACTTCGTCGATCAGAACTCACGGCCCGGCCAGGTTCAGCAGTACTCGATCGACTACTCGCGCGAGATGCACGGCGGCATCGCGGTCTCGGTTGGCTACTCGGGCAGCCGGTCGCGGCACATGCCGGTCGGCGGCACGGTCGACTCGACGATCAACATCAATCAGCTCGACCCGCAGTACCTCGCGCTGGGCCCGGCCCTGCTCGACCTCGTGCCCAATCCGTTTTTTGGCGACGCGGCGTTCGGCAACCTCTCGAATTCGCCGACGATTGCCCGCGGTCAGTTGCTGCGGCCGTTTCCGCAGTTCACCGATGTCCTCGCGCATCGCGTCAGCGAGGTACGCACGCAATACGACGCGCTGACGCTCAGATTCGACAGGCGCATCCGCAACAACTGGGGCGTGAACGCCAACTACACCTTCAGCCGGTTGATGGACAACCAGTTCGGCGAGTCCAACACCTACGCGCAGCGCAACAACGCGGCGCTCGACAACTACGATCTCGAGCGCGAGTGGGGCTATTCGCTGCTCGACGTGCCGCATCGCGTCAACGTCAACGGCACGTTCGTGCTGCCGATCGGCGCCGGGCACAGGTGGATGACGGACGGACTTGGCAACGCCCTGCTCGGTGGCTGGTCGGTCAGCGCCGCCGCGCGATTCCAGCAGGGATTTCCGGTCAGCGTCTGGCAGTCCACCAACAACTCCGGACTGCTCGGCAGCTCGCAGCGCCCCAACATCGTGCCCGGCGTCGAGCTGGCGACCAGCGGAACGCTCGAAGAGCGGCTGACCAACTGGATCAACCTCGCGGCCTTCACCCCGGCGCCGGCTTACACCTTCGGCAACGCGCCGCGGACGCTGCCGGATCTGCGCACGCCCGGCCAGCGCAACGTCGATCTCAGCGTGCAGAAGCAGCATGCCTTCGCGCGCGGCAAAACGATCTCGGTGAGGGCGGACGTGCTGAATCTCTTCGACGACCCGCTCTTCACGACGCTGGTCACGCAGTACGGCACGTCCACGTTCGGGCAGCTGACCGCCGTTGGAGGTTACGCCCGCTCCGTCCAGTTCCAGATCCGGGTCGGTTTCTAGGAGGCTGCATGACACTGCAAGCGTCACCGCAAGAGAGTCTGCCGCTCACGAGACGCGGTTTTCTGGAGCAGTTCGGGCTCGTCGGCGGTTCAGCGCTGGTGATGAGCGCCATGCGCTCGTGGGACCTGATGGCGCAGGCGGGTCCCAGGCCGGTTCTGTCGGGACGTGCCGACGGGATAAAGGTCGTGATTCTTGGAGCGGGCGTGTCCGGCCTGACCGCCGGGTACGAGCTGAGCAAACTCGGCTACAACGTGCGCATTCTCGAAGCGCGCGACCGCGTCGGCGGCGTCAACTGGACGCTGCGGCGCGGCGCGACGCATACCGAAGTGGGCCCGGGCGGCGAGACGCAGGTCTGTAATTTCGACGAGGGTCTCTACCACAACGGCGGACCGTGGCGCCTGCCGTACTGGCATGAAGGCGTGCTCGGTTACTGCAAGGAGCTCGGCGTGCCGCTGGAGGTGTTCATCAACGAGAACGAGTCGTCGTACTTCTACTACGAGGGAGAAGCGATCGGGCCGCTGGCCGGCAAGCGCGTCCGGCTCCGGGAAGTCAAGGCCGACATGATCGGCTACACCTGCGAGCTGATGGCGAAGGCCGTCAATCAGGATCAGCTCGATCGGCCGCTGACCTCGCAGGACAAGGAGCGGTTCGTCACCTTCCTCGTCAGCGAAGGCTACCTCGATTCTGCCGATCACGCGTACAAGAAGACCCCCGCTCGCGGACCTGGCGACCCGTACGACTTCCAGACGCTGCTGCAGTCGGGCTTCGGCAATCGCATCCGGTCCGTCATCGAAGGTACGGGCATGGCGCCGATGTTCCAGCCGGTTGGCGGCATGGATCAGTTCCCGAAAGGCTTTCAGCGCAAGCTCGGCGACAAGATCACCTTCGGCGCCGAGATCGTGTCGATCCACCAGTCGGACGAAGGCGTGAAGGTCGCGTACAAGAACGTGAAAAGCGGGGCGATGACGGAGGTCAAGGCCGACTACTGCGTGTCGTGCCTGCCGCTGACGATTCTGCAGCGCCTCGACGTCAATCTGTCGCCGGAAACCGTGGCGGCGGTGAAGGCCACGCCGTACAGCCCGAGCGCCAAGATGGGGCTGCAGATGAAGCGCCGCTTCTGGGAGGAAGACGACAGGATTTTCGGCGGGCACTTGTACTCGAACCTGCCGTTCGGCAACTTCTCGTATCCCTCGTGGGGCTACTTCGGGAACAAGGGGATCCTGCTCGGCTTCTACGGCAACGGCCAGATGTCGGGCGTGATCAACATGCCGATCAAGGATCGGATCGAGCACGTGCTGACGCACGCCAGCAAGGTCCATCCGCAGATCCGCGCGGAGTACCAGAACGCCTACTGCACCTTCTGGGAAAAGACTCCCTACAGTCTCGGCGCCTTCGCCGCCGGCGGCGGCGGTGGCAATTCGACGGATCGATTGGCCGCGCTCGCGAAACCCGATCATCGGATCTATCTCGGATGCGCAGCGCTCAGCGGAAACGGCGGCTGGCAGGAAGGCGCGGTGGCGGCCGCGTGGAAACAGGTCAAGGCGCTGCACGAGCGGGCAATGACGGGCGTCACGAAAACGACCGGTGTCTAGTCTGATCCGAGGGGCTACGCCCCTCGGACTCCCCGACACGCTCTCTCGCGCGCCGCGGCGCCGGCGCGCTCCGTTCGCGTGGCTCGCTCGCGCGCTCGCTCGCGATGCAGCTGGTTTACGAGATGGCTTCTAGCCTCAGGAGGATTTCGCATGCGAACGAAACTCTGTCTCGTGGCGCTCGTCGCCGCGGCGTGTTGGACGACGGCGGCGGCGCAGTCGGTGAAGCATATCCAGACCAAGGAAGGAGGGATCGCGTCGGCGGTGTGGGTGGGCGACATGCTGTATGTGAGCGGTCAGCTGCCGACGCCGATGACGCCGGCCGACAGGGCCAAGGGCACGCCCGCCGTTTACGGCAATACCCATGCGCAGGCTGAGAACGTATTCGGCAAGGTGGAGCGGTTACTGAAGGAGCAGGGTCTCGGCATGGGCGATGTCGTGATGATGCGCGTCTACATGGCAGCCGATCCCGCCCTGGGAAACACACTCGATTTCGCCGGCATGAATGCCGCGTATGCCAAGTTCTTCGGAACGCCCGAGCAGCCGAACAAGCCGGCGCGATCGACCGTGCAGGTCGCGGCGCTCGTCGCAGCCGGCGCATTGCTCGAGGTCGAAGTCCAGGCGGCACGCAACAAGTAAGGTGCCGCCGATGGTGGTGGAGGAGCAGCCGTGAAGATCGCCGTCGTGATCGTGTTCTCGGGCGCGCTCCTGCTCGAGGCGCAGGAGCCGCGTTCGCCGGTGTTCACGACCGAGCAGGCTGAAGCCGGACGCGTGGCATATGCGAAGCATTGCGCCTCGTGCCATATGCCGGATCTGAGCGGCGACAACGAACGGCCGCCGCTCGTCGGCACGAGCTTCATGACGACGTGGGGCAGCCGGAGCACGAAGGAGTTTCTCGCCTACATGTCGGGCGCGATGCCGTACGGCGCCCCGGCGCTCGATGCGGAGACCTATGCAACATTGACCGCGTACATCCTGCGGTCCAACGGCGCCAGCGCAGGCAGTCAAGCCCTCAGCGCTTCGACGGATGTCTCCATCGGCAGCGTGACCGGTAAACCGCAGGCACCGTAACGACGGTCCAGCTTGGCGGGCTGCTGCGCTCGCGAGAGCGGTCGCGGCTGGTTCACCGTATACTCGTCGCCACCGTCCCGACGGGACGTGTGTCAACGAGACGAGGACCAGCATGAGAGCAGCATTGCCCGGCGCGTTCCTGTTTGTGGCGTTCATCGCGGCCAGCGCGGGGGCGCAGACCTACGACCACGTCCACCTGGCGGCGCCGGAGCCGGCCAAAGCCGTCGAGTGGTATCGCGCCCATCTCGGCGCGCAGGCTGGCGATCTGCCCGACCGCGTCCAGTTCGGCAGGACGATCTTCGCCTTCACCCAGTCCGCCAACGCGCAACCGAGCGAGGGGTCGGTGATCGATCACCTGGGTCTCTCGTTCACCAACCTCGAGGCCAAGGTGAAGGAGCTCGAAGCGGCAGGCGCCAAGGTGATCACGCCGCTGCGCGAAGCTCCCGGGCTGTTCAAGCTCGCGTTCGTGCAGGACCCGTTCGGCGTCAAGCTGGAACTCGTCGAAGATGCCGAGTTGCTCGGCTTCCACCATATCCACCTGCGCGTGCCGGATCCCGAAGCGGCGCTCGCGTGGTACGTGCAGATGTTCGGCGGCGAGCGGTCGAAGCTGAAGGGCCGTCTCGACGCGGTGAAGTACGCCAATCCGGACGTCTGGCTGCTCGCGCAGAAGGCCGACGGCGCGGCGCCGAGCCAGGGGCGTGCGATCGATCATCTCGGCTGGCGGGCGCCCGAGATCGACGCGAAGATCGCCGAGCTGAAGCAGAAGGGCGTGCAGGTGACCGGCGAGCCGCGCGACGTCAGGGACCTGCGCGTCGCGTTCGTCGAGGATCCGTCGAAAGTACGGATCGAGCTGGTGAGAAGGCCCGCCGGCAAGTAAGCAGCGACGCCGACACCTTCGATGGCTGCAGCGAGTTAGCTGGCGTGCTCGGACCACGCCTGGCGCGTTGCGGCAATGCCGGCGCCCACTAATGTGGCAACAATCCCCAACCCGATTTTCCTGATACCGCTGTCCATCGCCGTGCTTGATCCACCGGAATACTCCTTGAAGCCCATGAACAGGAGGAATACGCCGGCGAATAGAGCAACGCCTCCAATCGCCGTTGCCGAGTCGCTGGGAGTGGGAAGCAGACCGACGACATGATTCGATGAGTTCGACATGCTTTTGCTCCTCCTGCATCGTCGATTCTTACCGGGAGAGTGGTCGCAAGGCAGTACCTGCGAGTTCGCTGGCCATTGCAGTCGGCGTGCCGGGGCAAAGCTGTGCAGTTTTCCCAAAAGTGCCTTGGGACTGGGTCAGGGGCAGCTCGCACCGTCCCCCGAGGCCCCCGACATTCCGGTGCAATCCGAAATGCCGTGGCCGCTGAGTCACGTGCCGTCACGAACCCCGAGCGGTCGCAGAGCTGGGTACAGACCTGCAGAGCGGGCGGCTGTCGCGGTGCCGTGGCCTGTGACCGTGGCGGTCCGCGGCGTGATGCGACACTGAATGACCGCGTCGATAGCCTCCGAACTGGACCGTGGTGACCTCTCGTGACTATAATTGGTCATGAGCGACGTCGGCATCGCCGAATTGAAGGCCCGCCTCAGCGAACATCTGCGTTCCGTGCGTAACGGCGGCACCCTCACCGTCCTCGATCGAGCCACACCGATCGCGCGGATCGTCCCGTACGCGGCACAACCGCTCGACGTTCGCAAGGCGAGCCGCCGTCTCCGTGACATGAAGCTTCCGCCCAAACCTAAGAAGCGCACTGACAGCGTCGCCATCCTGGTCGACGACCGCCGCCGCCGGTGATTGCGTACATCGATACGTCCGCCCTGTTGCGGATCGTCTTGCGTGAGCCAGGAGCTCTCGACGACCTGCGAACCTACGACGGACTCGTGTCCAGCGAACTCATTGCGGTCGAAAGTGCGCGCACGATCGACCGTTTGCGGATCCAGGGCTCACTGACGACTGAGGAGGCGGTTGATCGCGTCCGCGCTGTCAATGAATGGCTCGAGGCGATCGACTTGGTGCTGGTGCGTCCGCCAGTGTTGAGCCGTGCGACCGATCCATTGCCCGTGCCGATCGGTACGCTCGATGCTATCCACTTGGCCACCGCTTTGATCTGGCGTGACCGTATCGGACCATTACCGGAAATGGCGACGCACGATACCTCGCTTGCGGCGGCGGCGCGCGCCTTCGGCTTCGACGTTCGCGGTACGTGAGCAAACCTTCCGCTGGAAAAAGGGAAATGCTCGGTCTGGGGGCTACAGGGCCTCGGCGGTCGGCATCTGACGATTGCTCTTGCGCAGGGGAATATCCACCACGATCAGCGCAAACACCAGCGCGGCGAGCGCCGTGAACGTGGCGAAGAGGAAGACATCGTGGAGCGACGTGCTGAGCGCGCCTTTCACCGCCTGCATCATCGGCTGCATGCGCGCCAGCACCGCCGGGTCGGCCGCCCGGATCTGCGCGGCGATCTGAGGATTCATCATCGCCTGCGGATTCATCAGCGTCGCCGAAATGCCAGGTGGCAGCCCGGCGGTCACGTCAGGCGTCAGCCGCTCGCCAATGCCGGAGGCGAAGCGTGACGTCATCACTGCGCCGAAACCGGCGGCGCCAATCGATCCGCCAATCGAGCGCAGGAACTGCATCGACGACGTGGCGACCCCGACCTGGCGCATGTCCACGGCGTTCTGCACCGCCAGATTGAAGACGGGCATCGTGAAGCCGAGCCCGAGGCCAACCACCATCATGTTGATCACGACCGTAGAGTACGCCGTGGTCAGATCCATGCGCGAGAGCAGGAACATCCCAATGACGGTGATTCCGACGCCGGCAACGCCGATGGCTTTATAGCGGCCGCGCCGTGTCATCAACTGTCCGGCGATGATGCTCGCGGCGATGAGGGCGAACATCATCGGCGTCATCACCGCGCCACTTTCGGATGCCGACCGCCCGACCACTCCCTGGATGAACAGGGGGATGAACAGAATCGAGCCGAACATCCCAAGTGACATCAGCATGGCCGCCGCCGACGCCGACCACACGACGCGGTTGCGGAACAGCGAGGGCGGAAGGATCGCGTGCGGCGTGCGGGTCTGGACCAGCAGGAATACCGCGGTCATGATCAGGCCGCCAATGATGAGCGACAGCACCTCGACCGAGCCCCAGCGATAGTCGCGCCCGCCCCACGACAGCGCCAGCAACAACGGTACGACTCCCAGTACCAGCGTCAACGCGCCGAGCCAGTCGACGCGTCGCTCGGCATTCGGATTCGGCACGATGTGCGGGAAGGCAAAGACCAGCAGGGCGAACCCTGCGAGACCAATCGGCAGGTTCACGTAGAAACACCAGCGCCAGCCTGGACCATCGGTGAGGAACCCGCCGACCGCCGGACCGATGACGCTGGCCAGACCGAACACCGCGCCCATCAGTCCCGTCGCGCGGCCGCGCCTGGCGGGCGGATAGAGGTCGGCGATCGTCGTGAACGCCATGCCCTGCGCGATTCCGGCACCGAAACCCTGGATGCCGCGAAATACGATCAACTGCGTCATGCTACCGGACGCGCCGCACAGCGCGCTGCCGGCCACGAAGATGGCGACGCCGGCCAGGAGGAACGGCTTGCGGCCATACATGTCGGAGAGTTTCCCGACGATCGGCACGACGACTGTCGCCGCAAGCATGTACGTGGTGGTGACGGCGGCGTAGTGCTCAAAGCCCTGGAGGTCGGCGATCACGCTCGGCATCGCGGTCCCAACGATGGTGCCGTCGAGCGCCGCGAGCAGCATGACCGCCACGACGCCGATCGTGCTCATCAGCACGATACGGGGCGATAGTTCTTCAGTCGTCGTCATTTCGCGGTCGTCTCCTCGAGAATGCGTCCATGAACGCGCGCCGCGCTCTCCCGCAGCACGGACAGCGCGCGGCCGACGCGCTCGCGTTCGGATTCAGGCACGTCCTTCAACACGTCGGCGAGAACATTCCGGCCGGTCTGCAACAGGGTTTCGTGCAGCGCCTGCGCTTTCGGCGTCGGCCGCACATAGACCACGCGACGGTCGCTCGGGTCGGCCTCGCGACGCGCCAGCTTGAGCGCGACGAGCCGATCGACGAGGGGCGTGACCGCTGACGGGCCGATCGCGAGGCGCTCACCAATCGCCCGGCTTGGCAGCCCCCCGGCCTGAACAAGCAGGAACGCCACCTTCAACTGCGCCATGGTCAGGTTCACGGCGAGCCAGCGCCCGTCGCCGACGGCTGTCTGGATGGCGCGCACGGTCAACTGGAGCCCGAGCCAGTTGTCGATGATCGACTGATTCAGCCTGTCCAAAATATTCAGTAATACTGAACTAATGGGGCGAAGGCCGTCAAGTTGAACGACCGGACTCGAGTTGTTGCCGAACGGCAAGACGGCACGAGCGCCGAGAATCCGCCGGCACCTGCGGAATATTCGCAATCCGACCGGTCGAACTCTAGATGTGAAAAAGGCTGCAAAGGGATCGACTGCTGATCCCGGCGACGACGATCTCCGACTCGGAGGGAGTGTGTGATGCGAGGCGACGATCCGCGCACGAGGGATGTTAGTTACATACCCGAAGCCGGTGCGCCGCACCGTGCGGCCGATCGCGTGACGGAGCCGCCTGGCGCTTGTCGCCGCTTGACGTTTGAGAGCGCCTCGATTCCCGAACTCTGCGGCCTGTGTCAGTGCTACAGCTCGAGCGAGCGCTTGATGGAGGAGCTCGACTACACATCTTATCGTGTTCGTGCTGATCTCGACGAGCGTGTGGACGCGACGACGTTTACAAATCGGACTGCTGAGGGACTGCGCGCGTTCTTCGCCGAGTGCTGGCCGCCATCAGCCGACGGCTGCTCTCCGACGAGCCTTCCGTGACGGCCCTCTGAGGCGTGGGCGAGTCACAGAGCTTCAACCGAGCGACGCGCGGCCGCCGACGATCCGAAGATCCGACCGTGATTTCACGGCAGACCGGCGGAAACACGCTGTCGACGACCGATCCCGAGGGGCTCTAAAGAAGCCGTCGGCCGCGAGCAATGCTATCTGGCGCATCTGCTCACCGAGAATCGCACGGTGATCTCGACACGCGTCACGGCCGCAGCGGCCGGCCGCCGCGCGCGGCCGCGCCGCCCCCCCGCCGTTCCCGGTGCCGCTGCGCCGTGCGCCCGCCCCGCGCGCCGGCGCGCGGACGCCGCCCGCGGACCGCAAGCGCGGGCGAGCACGCGGGGGAAGACTAGAACGTGGCGCGACGCGCCACGTTGTGAGCGCTCGCAACTCCTTGTGCGCGTTCTTGTTTGGCGCAGGCAACCACGCTTTTCATCCGAACGCGACCGGCGCAAGACCCAGGCACATTCATTGCCGCGTGAGTACCCATGGTGACGGCCTTCGCCATTCTGCTCGTCCTCCACGGCCTGATCCACCTCCTGGGGACCGCCAAGGCCTTTGGCTGGGCCGACCTCCCACAACTGACGCAGCCCGTCTCCGTCACGTTCGGTGCGCTGTGGCTCGTGGCGGCGCTGCTCTTCCTGACCACGGCCGTTGCCCTGTTTGTGTGGCCGCGTGTGTGGTGGGCGGTTGGTGTTTGCGCCGTGGTCGTATCGATGCTGGTCATCGTTCCCTCGTGGACGGATGCGAAGTTCGGCGCGCTGGCAAACGCCGTCGTCTTGGTTGGCGTTCTGTTCGGATTCCTGAGCCAGGGACCGTACAGCCTCCGGGCGGAGTACGAGCGGGACATCGAGGGCCACGTGCTCGCTGCTGACTCAGCGGCGCCCGTCACTGATGCGGACCTGGCTCATCTCCCGGCTCCCGTGCAGCGGTACCTTCGCCTGGCTGGTGTGGTGGGCAAGACGCGCGTCCGCAACTTTCGCGTCAGGATGCACGGGCGGATCCGCAACGGCCGTCAGGGTCGCTGGATGCCATTTTCGGCCGAGCAGTACAACGTCGTCGACCCGGCGACCCGGCTCTTCTATCTGGACGCCTCGATGTTCACGATCCCAGCGCAGGGCTACCATCGCTACGTCGACTCGTCCGCGTCGATGCGCGTGAAGGCCGCTGCTCTGGTTCCGGCAGTGGCGGCGGCGGGCTCCGAGATGACACAGGGCGAGACGGTCACCATGTTGAATGACATGTGCATCATGGCGCCGGCCACGCTGATCGAGCCGGCCATAACCTGGGAGGCGGTCGACGGGTGCACGGCCAGAGCACGCTTTACGAACGCCGGCCACGCGATCCGGGCGGAGCTGTTGTTCAACGAGGCGGGCGAGTTGACGAACTTCATCTCCGACGATCGCTTTCAAGCGTCGGCTGACGGGACGACCATGAAACTGGTTCGCTGGTCGACGCCGATTCGCGGGTATCGCACCTACGGTGCGATGCGCCTGTCGTCGGGCGGCGAAGGGCGATGGCATGACGCCGAGGGCGAGTACGCCTACATCGACGTGACGATCGACGATGTGCAGTACAACGTGCAGCCACGTTGACGTGGCTCGTATCCCCTGAAGAGGCCTCCGATTACTCCATTCAGAAACCGACGCTGACGGCGAGCACCACCGTCGGGCTCGCATCCGGGTTGAAGACGTAGGCCGCCACCGTGGCGCGCTGGTAGGAGAAGCCCGCGAAGAAACCGCGCTGAATGTCGAACTCCGTTTGATAAACCTTCGTGCGCTGCACTGCCAGGCCGAAGCGAGACCAGTCCGTCGGCGCCAGGGCGAACTCCGACCAGGTATAGAGAAAGCTGTCGGCCGAATCGCCCGCGTCGACGACGTACTCGGTCTCGCTGTAGAGGTCGAGCATCCTCCAGCGCAGGGAGGCCTTGTAGCCGGGCGCGATGCCGTCGGTGCTCCCAATCACAGCGCCGACCATCGGCGTAATCTCGAAGGTAACTTCTTCGCCGACGCTGAAGTTGTAGCCCAGCCAGACCGAGCCGGTATCGCGATCCTCGTAGTTGAAACGCGCCTCGAGGTGCAGCCAGTCGCGATCCGCCGCCACGGTCGGCTGCACGTAGTTCTCGCTGTCGGGGACGATGTATGTGTAGGCCGAGGCGTCGAGAGACCAGCCGTTCTCCTCGGACGCCGTTGATGTCTGGGCCGCGGCTGTTCCGCCGGCCATGGCAAGCGCGAAGATGAACAAAGCGACCACGCGCATGTCGATCAGCCTGCCAGTGCGATCGTGAGGCCGACGAGACCGGCCCCGAGCACGACCATCGCGCGCACATCGTCGCGGCCCGCACGCTGCTCGGCACACGCGGCGATTTGTCGAGTGTTGCGCGTGCGCGACGCTGGCAAGCAGCGTACTCGGAATCGTGCGATGGAGAGTGATTCCCATTCTCACGATAGCGCGCGGCGCGCTCGCGAGCGCCGATGAATGATACCGTGTTGGCGCCACCCGCGACATCAGGAGACCGCGCTCAGCGTTCCCATGACCTGTCGAGCGATTCAACTCCCACTCACCAGTGCCTGTCTTGTGTTCGTGGCCATCTTTATCTCTGGCGTGGCTGCCTCCGCGCAGTCCATCGCCACGTTGGAGACGGGTGAGTCGGTCTACCGTGCCGCGTGCATGGCATGCCACGCGGCCGATGGGCGCGGTGCGCGTCACGAGGTCGTGGGGTTCGACACACCGCTGCCCGACTTTACCGACTGCAGCTTCTCGTCGCGCGAGCCCGAGGCCGACTGGGTCGCGATCGGTCATGACGGCGGACCTGCAAGGGGATTCGATTCACGGATGCCGGCGTTCGGCCGTGTACTGTCCCGCGCTCAAATCACGAACGCCGTTCGCTATGTCAAGGGTTTCTGCCGCGACGCCGCCTGGCCAGCCGGTGAGCTGAACCTTCCGCGCGCACTGCTCACCGAAAAAGCCTTTCCCGAGGATGAGGCCGTCCTGTCAACGACGATGGCGTCCGGAGCGTTCATCAACGAGTTTCTGTACGAGCGCCGTCTCGGCGCGCGCACGCAGTACGAAGTGAAGGTGCCCATAGCCGTTCAAGAGGCCGGCGCACAGTGGAATCGCGGCCTCGGAGACATCGCTGCCGCCGTCAAGCACGTGCTCCATCACAGCCGGAACCGCGGCAGCATCGTCTCCGCGGCGGCCGAGATCGTGTTGCCCACCGGCAAGGAGAACGAAGGTCTCGGGGGTGGCGTGACGGTGTTCGAACCGTTCGTCACCGTCGGTCAGATTCTGCCGAGCGACGGCTTCCTGCAGGGTCAGGCGGGCTTCGAGCTCGCTGCCGGTCAGGACGCGAACCACGAGGTCTTCTGGCGCGGCGCCTTCGGCAAGAGCTTCGTGCAGGGAGAATTTGGCCGCACATGGTCGCCGATGGTCGAGTTGTTGGGAGCGACCGAGCTGCAGGGTGGTCAGCCGGTGCATTGGGACGTCGTGCCACAGATGCAAGTGACCCTCAGCAAACGGCAGCACATCATGATCAACGCTGGTGTGCGCCTGCCCATCAACGAGCGCAGCGGCCGGAGCACGCAGGTCCTGACGTACTTCCTCTGGGACTGGTTCGATGGAGGACTCTTCGATGGCTGGCGGTAGCGCTCGCCAATCGAGCGGTCTCGGTCGCGTCGCGGACCTAAAGGTCCGCACTACACTGGCGGACCTGAAGGTCCGCACTACGCTGGCCGCATGCCTGTTGTGGACGCTGGCGTTCATGTGGCCGTCCGGCCACGACACTGTGATCGCGCAGGCTCCGCCAACCCCGCCATCCGGTGCGGTGTCGTTCCAGACGGCGTCGGAGTGCATGGCGTGCCACAACAGTCTCACGACGTCAGGAGGCGAAGACGTCTCGATTGGCGTGAGCTGGCGCGCCTCGATGATGGCGCACTCCTCGCGCGATCCCTATTGGCTGGCCGCTGTTCGGCGGGAGACGGTCGACCACCCGAAGCACGCGGCCGCTATTGAGGACGAATGCTCCATCTGCCACATGCCGATGACGACCTACCCGGCGCGAGCGGCCGGCCGACTCGGACGCGTGTTCGAACATTTCGCGTCGCGCGATCGCGACGACGCCCCGAACGCATTTGCGGCGGATGGTGTGTCGTGCACCGTCTGTCACCAAATCACTGCCGAAAGGCTCGGCACGGCGGCAAGCTTCACTGGCGGCTACGTCCTCAATGTCACGCAACCGCGCCAGGCGGCGCTCATGTTCGGGCCCTTCCAGATGGATGAGGGCCGAAGTCACCTGATGCGGTCCGCGACAGGTGTGGAGCCCGCTGAAGGGCTTCACGTCCGGCAGTCCGAGTTGTGCGCCACGTGCCACACGCTGTTCACTCAGTCGCTGGACGGCGACGGACGAGCGATCGGCCGCCTTCCCGAGCAGGTGCCATTTCTCGAGTGGCAGCACAGCGCCTATCGCACGTCGCGGAGCTGCCAGGACTGTCATATGCCGCCGGTGGAGGAGCCAACGCCGATTGCGTCGGTCGTCGGGGAATTGAGAGAGGGGTTGAGCCGCCACACCTTCCTGGGCGGGAACTTCTTCATGCTGCGGATGCTGAACCGCTATCGACAGGATCTCGGCGTGACCGCGCCTTCTCTCGAACTCGAAGCCTCGGCGAGCGCAACCGAGCGCCAGCTGCAGCGGAACACGGCGACGGTGACTATTACTGAAGCCTCGAAGACCGCCTCGAACACCACCTTCACCGTTGTCGTGGAGAACCTGACCGGCCACAAACTGCCGACGGGATACCCGTCACGTCGTGCGTGGTTGCACGTGACCGTGCGCGATCGATTCGGGCGCCCCGCCTTCGAGTCGGGCGCCGCTGTGCCAACCGGCGCCATTGTCGGCAATGACCACGACGCAGACGGCATTCGCTACGAGCCGCACTACGAGGAGATTCGGTCGACAGACCAGGTCCAGATCTACGAATCGGTGATGGTCGACGGTCAAGGGGCGCCCACCACCGGGCTGCTGCGCGGCGTGCGGTATGCCAAGGACAATCGGCTGCTGCCGCGGGGCTTCAACAAGGAGACGGCATCCGCCGACGTGGCCATCCACGGCGGAGCCGTCGCCGATGCGGACTTCGGCGCCGGTGGCGATCGTGTGCGGTATGTGCTGACCCTGCCGGATCTTCAGCAGCCCTTGACGATCCAGGCGGAGCTGCGATTCCAGACGATCGGCTACCGGTGGGCGCAAAACCTCGGCGCCTACGATGCCGCCGAAACGAAAAAGTTCCTGACCTATTACGACGCGATGGCGAGACGATCGTCGCTTGTGATCGCACAGGCATCGGCGACCATTGACTGAGAGAGGCGTTGCAACAGTTCAGGTCGCGCGGTTCTCCCGCGGCTGTCGCGCGGGACGGTAGAGCGCGTCTCTGAGCGCCACGTCGCGCGGGTCTCCGGTCAGTGCTGTTCCCATCTGGCTGGTGACGTAGGCGTATCCGATGCCCGCGGCTGGATCCGCGAAGCCGAGCGAGCCTCCCGAGCCCGGCGATCCGAACGAGCTCGCGCCGCCGAACGGCCACGCCGGACTCGGCTTCATGAAGCCCAGCGAGAATTGCACTTCGCCCTTCAGGCATTCGTCGTAGAACCCCCTGGCCGCTGGAATTGCGGGAGCGGCCAGCAGGTCCAAGGTCGCTTGCCGCAGTCCCAGCTCGCGTCCGCCCGTGGCGAACACGCTGTAAGCATGGGCGATCGCTCGAGCGGTGCCGACCGCGCCGCCGGACGGCACTTCGAAGTTGCGCGCGTAGATCCGTTGCTCATCGTGCGGGAACTCGGAGCCCCTGAGGGCACGCACGATCTTCGAGCGTTGATTCATCGCCTCGAGCGTGAGCCGCAGCGGAAAGCCGAGCAGCATGTCAATCGGGCGCGGTCTAGCAATCGTCGCCAGGCGCGAGTTCGGGATCTCTTCGGGCAGCCTGATGTAGACATCCAGTCCGAGCGGAGACGCGATTTCCTCCTGGAAGAACTGCCCCAGGCTGCGATGCCGTGGATCGATCCGGCGCAACAGCTCGCCCTGGTAGAAGCCGAGCGTGATGGCGTGATAAGCCTGCCGCGTACCCGGCTTCCACGCCGGCCTTTGGCGGGCGAGCACGACGGCCAGGCGGTCCAGATCGGCGACCACACGGCGGTCGATGACCTCGTCGAATGCGAAGAGTCCCGCCTGGTGCGCGAGCAACTGACGGACGGTGATCGTCTCCTTGCCGTGTTGGGCGAACTCGGGCCAGTAGTGGGCCACGCGCTCCTCGAAATCGAGCCAGCCTCGCGAGTGGGCGATCGCCAGGGTCATTGCGGCCAGGCCCTTGGTGGCCGAGTAGACGATCACCATGGTGTCGCGCTCCCATGGTTCGCGTGTCTGCTTGTTCCGGATGCCGCCCCAGAGATCGACGACCTTCTCGCCGCGGCGAAACGCACAGCAAGCGCCGCCCAACTCCCCGCGTCGTGCGAAGTTCTCGGCGAAGGCTTCGTGCACGTCCTCGAAGCCGCGGCTGACGTGCCCTTCGATCGAGACGCGATCCAGCTGTCGTCACCGACATAACGCCCCCTAATGTCGCCCCGCATCCGCCGCGGAAGCATGGTTGCGGCGGTCGCTCCTGGCACGACGTTCTGCGTCGGCCTTCACGGGCGTCAGCATCATCCGGCGGATGGCGATGATTCCCGGCGAGAGGAACGACCAATACCGGCGGAACTTCGTCCGCGCCACCGCATCGGTGGCGATGGCCCGCGTCTCGGTTCGAAATATCGACCGCGTCGCGCCGATCGGATCCGCTCGAAGCGTCCACGCGATCTTCACGTAGCCCGGCTCATTGAACGCGGCAAACTCGTCGGGCGGAAGGGGGCGGAAGGTGACGTTGGCCTGCCACGGCTGCGTGACCGCGCCCATGACCACTTCACGGCCGGGCACTTCCGCCAACACGCCCCAACCCATCGATGTGGTCGATGCCAGCAAACCGCGTGGCCGCACCGCGGTGTCCGGTTCGCTGCCGAGCAGCACTTCACGCGTCTTGAAGATGGCTCGGATAATCGGCGACTGCAGCACGTCCATCTCACACGCGGACGCGAATGTGATGTCCGCCGGCGCCTCGACACGAATGTGGTGACGTTCTGCGACGTCGGCGAGCGGCAATGAAGCGGTCGAGCAATGGATCATCGCTCTCGACCGTCGGGCGGCCAGGGTGCCCGTAGCGCCACCAGGTAACAGCGGCGTAGCTGGCATAGGCAGCAGCTGCGACGCCGATCCCCAGCGACGACCACCGGGCGAGAGATCGTGTGCGTGACAGTGTGGTCATGACGGTGCGTCCTCTGTGGTTTCACCTCGTTCATGCAGCAACGAGTGTGCCCTGCCAGTTCACCGTCAAACTCGCGTCGAACGCGCGGCCGGTGCCGGATTCTCGTCACAAATCCGGGCACACGCCGTGCTCAGCATGCCGACTAGAGGAGCACGATCATGACGACGATCATCCGGACGACACTCCTGTTCGCGTTCGCGCTCGCGTCGGTCCTGCCCGCCGCGGCACAGTCTGCCAACCGCACGACGGCCGGCGTCAAGGCACCGAGCGCGCCGGTGGCGAAGTTCGTGGTGACCGGCGAACGGAAGGTCTGCCGCGATCACTGCGCGGCGCTGTTCGCCAACGCGCAGATGGCGCGGCACGCATCGCTCGTTGATCGGCACGCGCGCGGCGCGAGCTGCTCCAAGAAGATGATCAGCAAGCGTCGAACAGGACTGGTCTGGGCCGCCGGTCAGGCTCGTCCGACGACGGCAGCCACCAGAGCGCCGCTCCCATAGGCGAGCGCCGCGACAATCGCACCGAGCCCCAGCATCTCGAGGCCGGCCTTCAACCAGCGCACGTTGGCAATCAGGGCGCGTGACGCACCGACACCAAACAACGCCAGCAGGGTCAGGATGATCGAAACCGCGAAGCGGTTGAATGCAAGCCCTGGAATCATGTACGGCATGAGAGGTACGGCACCTGCGATCACGAATGCCAGAAAGGTTGCCGCTGCGTGGCGTCGAGGAGAGGCTTCCTCCCGGGGCAGGCCCTGAGACTCGAGCACGCTCTCATGAGATTGGATCGAGAGGTAGTTGCCGACGGCCATCGACAGCCCGTCGGCGAGGAGATTCGCTGCGCCGATGATCAGGACGACGCGCAGTGGAAGACCGCCACCCGCGACGCCAGCCACGACCGCGAACGTCGTGATGATGCCGTCGTTCGCGCCGTAAATCAGCTCTCTGACGTAGTGCCGGGCGACTTCGAGTGCCCCCTGTGGCTCGACGTGTCGAGAGTATCGCTGCTTCATCGGACTACACATTGTGAGCGAGTTCCACGGCGGTTCGGGCGGTGCTGCCGGAATTCCGGCAGGAAACCGGGCATACGGCTTGCCCTCCTTTCGGGTGCTGGAGGGAACAGTCATGGTAGGGCACAACACCGCGGGGCGTCTCTTTCTCGGGTTCACACACTTCCTGGAACACGCGGCGACGGTGTTTGTTGGGCTGGTGCTGATCGTCGTCGGGCTCGGACTGGGCGTGACGATGATCATGCTGCCGGTTGGCGTCGTCGTCGGGCTGCTGGGCGTGCTGCTGGTCGTCGGGGGGTTGTTCGCCCGCATCGACCAGCGCTGACTAGCGAGGAGCGACGCGATGATCGACCGGCAGAAGCTCGAAGCGATCCTGCGAGTGCGAAAATATTTGCTGTCTGGCGCGTGAAGCCGAAGATGGCGCGGAGTTCCGACTGTTTCGACGCCGCGCAGGACCACTGACTCAGCGGTTGGCGCATGCGGAGCGATCAGGCCGGCGGGCGGCTGCGAGCGCGTGCCGGTGCATCGCGTTTCAATTCGCGCAACATTGACCGGACACCGACCAACCGACGGTTGAGAATCATCTTCGCGATTGCCATCAGATCCTTGAGCAGCGGGTCGGTCACGGAATAGCGCGTCGCCGCGCCGCGCCTGCTGGCCGCGACGATGCCGCTCGCCCGCAGGCGCGCCAACTGTTGCGAGACAATGGGCTGATCGATGCCGAGCTTCCGCTGCAGATCCTGCACGCTGCTCTCGGGAGTGATCACGAGGACCTCGAGCAGTCGAATGCGCGTCGGGTGGGCGAGCGCCCGGAAGAACTCGGCTTTCAGTGTCTGGAGCTCCGCAGAGTGTGGACTCATTGTTGGCCTCGATGTTACGCGGCTGGCGCAGTCGGTTGATGACGGTGCGCCTCGTGGATTTCTCCAGCGCGGCGCAGCGCGTCTGCCACGTTGGCGCAGATGTTCGCACCACCGATATGACGCTGGAAATCGGCCCGCGCAATCAGCCCCGCTGGCTGGTGGCGTGCGCCGCACAACAGAAGCTGGCGACCCGACTGCTGCAACGCCTTCGCGAGCTCCTCGAAAGCGCGCAAGCCAGTCGCGTCCAGCGCGGTCATGTTCCGAAGGCGCAGGATGACGATCTCAGGCAGGCCGTCGACCTCGTCGAGCAGCGTGCGAAGCTTGTCGGTGGCTCCGAACAGAAAGGGTCCGTGGATACGGAAGATCCTGACATAGGCAGGGATCGCCTTGTCCTGCAGGATGTGAACGTGCCCATCCTGCACGTAGTCGTCAGTGACCGCGGCGACGGTGGTCGTGTCGGCGACACGCTTGATGAAAAGCAGAGCGGCGCACACCATGCCGATGCCGACAGCCTGTGTGAGATCGGCGAAGACCGTGAGAGCGAAGGTCACGATCCAGACCGTCACATCAGTCTTCGTCAAGCGCAGCAGTTCGGGAATCTCCACCCAATCCCCCATGTTGTAGGCCACGACGATCAGAATCGCCGCCAGGACGGCAAGCGGAACGTAACTGGCGAGCGGCGCCGCAAAGACGACAATCACCAGGAGCGTCAACGCATGGACCACGCCGGCGATAGGTGTCTGGGCACCTGACCGGATATTCGTGGCGGTGCGCGCGATGGCGCCAGTTGCCGGCAGACCGCCAAACAGTGGCGCCACCATGTTAGCCAGGCCCTGGGCGACGAGCTCCACGTTGGACTCATGTCGGTCGCCACTCATGCGGTCGGCGACCATCGCCGACATCAGTGATTCGATGGCCCCGAGCATGGCGACGGTCAGAGCCGGTACAAACAGCGCGCCGGCCAGCTCCAGACGGAATGTGGGGAAGCGAAGTCTGGGCAGTCCGGCGGGAATGCCGCCAAACCTCGTCCCAATGGTTTCCACATCCAGCTCCAGCAGCGCCACCGCGATCGTGCCGAGGCAGAGCGCGACGATGCTCCCCGGAATGCGCTTCGACACGCGGTTGGTCACGAGGATGATCGCGAGCGCCGCCACGGCGAGCGCCGTGGCTTGGGCCGACCAGGTGGTCCAGTGCGCGGCCAGCAGGCGCAGCCGCGGGAGAAAGTCTCCGGGGATTGTCTCGAGCCGCAGGCCGAAGAAGTCGCGAATCTGTGTGCTCGCGATCAGCACGGCGATGCCGTTGGTAAATCCCACGACCACCGGCCGCGGGATGAATCGCACCGCCGAGCCCATGCCGGTGACGCCGAGCACCACGAGCATGACCCCGGCCATCAGCGTGCAGAGGAACAGGCCTTCGACACCGTGGGCAGCGACAATACCGGCGACGATGACCACGAAGGCGCCGGTCGGACCGCCGATCTGCAAGCGGGACCCGCCAAAGATTGAAATCAGGCTACCGGCGATGATCGCCGTGTAAATGCCCGCCTGCGGGGTCAGGCCGGAGGAGATCGCGAAGGCCATCGCCAGAGGCAGCGCGACGAGCCCGACGGTGATTCCTGCCGTGAGATCGGCGACTGCCTTCTGACCGTTATAAGCCTTGAGCGCGGTGATCAGATTGAGGCGGCTGAAAGGCGACGAGTCGGCCACTTCAACAGTATAGCAATATCGCTATATTGTCGTGACGGTGACTTCAGCCTGCAGCCAGCTCACGGCAGATTCAACGACGCGATAGCCTCGCGCAGGGCGGCCGCGCTCCGGCGCAGGCCCTCGCGCTCCGTCACATCGAGGGCCAGCGGAATCGTCGCCAGGACACCCTCTCCACCGACGAGGTGCGGCAGCGCCAGCGTCACGCCGTCGCAGTCCGGGACATCGGTGATCCGCGAACAGATCGTCAGGATGGCGCGCTGGTCGTGCAATAGGACATCGACGATGCGTGCCACCGCGCTGCCGATACCGTAGTAGGTCGAGCCCTTGCCGGCGATGATTTGATACGCCGCCCGGCGGACGTTCTCATCGATGTCCCGCCGCTCCTCTCCCGTCAGCGGCGTCCCACGGACTCTCACGAACTCGTCGAGGCCCATCCCGGCGATCGTGGCTTGCGACCAGACCAGCACTTCCGAGTCGCCGTGCTCGCCGATCACGTAGCCGTGCACATGCTGCGGATCCACGTCGAAGTGCCGTCCGAGCAGCGCGCGGAACCTCGCGGTGTCCAACGTCGTGCCCGACCCGAACACCCGCGCGTGCGGCACGCCGAAGTCGGCGGCGAACAGCGCCGCCAGGTGCGTCATGACGTCAACCGGATTGGTGACGATGAGCAGCACCGCGCCGGGAGCGGCGCGGAGCACCGACGGAATGATCTGGCGGAACACGTCGGCGTTGCGTTGCAGCAGGTGCAGACGCGTCTCGCCCGGCTTCTGCGCCACACCGCCGGCGATGACGACCACGCGCGCCCCATCGAGGTCGGCGTACTCCCCCGCGCGCACGGTCAGCGGGTGCGCGAACGGAACCGCGTGATAAATATCGTTGGCCTCGGCCTCGGCGCGCGCACGGTTCACGTCCACCAGCACAATCTCCCGTCCCACGCCGCTCATGACCAGCGCGAAGGCCGAGGTCGAGCCGACCATGCCGCAGCCGACGATGCCAATCTTCATATCGAGTCCGTTTCGAGTGATCTGACCGGCGAAGGCTGTGGAAGACAGAGTGTAAGCGAGTACCAGAGGTCCGTTTGTTACACCGCAGGGGTGACTCGCGATCGAAATTGGGTATAGGCTGCGAACGTGCCGCCTTTTTTCATGGCCTGCGCGATCGCCGCGTGGCTCGTGGCGGTCCAGGTGCCCGGCGCAGACCGGCTGCCAGCGCCGCCGGCGCTGCAGCTCGAGACCCTGGACGCCCGGCCGGTCGACGAACCGCGCCTTCGCCGGTTCGATCGCGACCAGCTGCGCACCATCGTGCAGCTCGTCGGACTCGAGGACCCAGGTCCGCCGATACGTGTCAGGCTGGCGCCGGAAGATTCAGAGCTCGCACGAGCCACTTCGTCGTGGATCGCAGGCTTTGCTGACGGCGCGACGGGAACGGTCGTCCTCTTCCCGTCGCGATCGCCGGGGTACCCTCATGACTCGCTCGAGGCCGTGCTGCGCCACGAAGTCGCGCACATCCTGATCGTCCGCGCGGCAGACGGGCGGGCCGTGCCGCGATGGTTCAGCGAGGGACTGGCAGTGGTCGCCGAACGCCCGTGGCACTTCGAAGACCGCTGGCGGCTCGCGTGGGCGCTGGCCTCCGCCGACCAGGCGCGGATGGATGAGGTGAACGATCTCTTCCAGGCGGGATCGAGCGGCGCCGGCGAGGCATACGCGATCGCCAGCGCGTTCGTGCGGCACATCATCGAGACTCAGGGGGCCGACGCGCCTGCACGGATCCTCGGCGCCCTGGCGGACGGCGTATCGTTCGACGTGGCATTCGAGCGGGCGACCGGCCGCTCGCTCGTCGAGGCCGAACGCCGTTTCCATGCGGAGCTGACGTCGTGGACACGGCAGCTTCCTCTCCTGACCAGCCCCTTCGTCCTCTGGATCATCGTCACACTGCTGGCTCTGTCTGCCATCTACGTCAAACGCCGGCGCAACGCCGCGCGGCGCAGGAAATGGGAAGAGGAAGACGAGGTCCGGACGCCGCCCGCGCGGACGCCGCCGCGCGACTGGGTGCATTGACGATCTAGAAATCCGTCCTGATCCGCTAGCGCCGGCTCGTCGACGGGGAGGCCGGCGTCACCCGCAGGAGCTCGCCCTGCTGGTCGTCGGTGATTACGAGCACCGCGCCGTCGGGCGCCTGGATGACGTCGCGAATGCGCTTCTGCATGTCGATCCGCTCCTCGGCCGCGACCTTCGCGCCGTCGAGGGTCAGGCGAATCAGCGCCTTCGATGAGAGACCGCCGAGGACGAGGCTCCCGTGCCAGGGAAACAGCGATCCGTCGTAAAACAGCGCGCCGGAGGGCGAGATCACCGGCGTCCACGTGCGGACCGCCGTCTTGAACTCGGGCTTCGTGTGGTGATCGGGAATCGGCGACTTGTCGTAGTTGTCGCCATCGCTCACGATCGGCCAGCCGTAGTTGCCGCCGCGCTCGATGAAATTCAGCTCGTCGCCGCCAAGCGGTCCCATCTCCGCGACCCAGAGTTGGCCGGTCTGCGGGTTGACCGCGGCCGCGAGCATGTTGCGGTGTCCCAGGCTCCAGATCTCGCCGCGCGCATCCGGCTTGCCCACGAACGGATTGTCTTTCGGGATCGACCCGTCGCGGTTGATGCGCACCACCTTGCCCAGATTGGAGGTCAGGCTCTGCGCCGGGTCGAACCGCATGCGTTCGCCGGAGGTAATGAACAGCGTCCCGTCGCGTCCGAACACGAGGCGATGGCCGAAATGTCCTCGGCCGACGGTCTTCGGCTCCTGCCTCCAGATCACCTTCGAATCGGTGAGCCGGTTGCCGTCGAGCCTCGCGCGGGTCACCGCCCCGCCCAGCAGCCGGGTGTCGGGCGGCAGGGCCTTCCCGAATCGCGAGTCGCCCGGATCGGCCTGCGTTGACCCCTGCCGCGTTTCCTCCGAGTGCGAAAGGTAGATGTGGCCGTTCTTCGCGAAGTCCGGATCGACCGCGACGTCGAGCAGGCCGGCCTGTTCGTTCGGCCCGGGGCGATGGGCTGTCGCGGGTACGTTCTCGACCGGCGCAGACAGCGTGCCGTCCGCAAAGATCCGAAGTCGCCCTGGCTTCTCGGTGATGAGCAGCCGACCATCCGGCAGATAGGCCATTCCCCAGGGATATTCGAGCCAAGCGAGCCGTTCGCTCCGAATGCTCGAGGCCGGGGCGGATGCGACATCGCCCGGTCGAGTTTGTGCGACAACGAATACGGGGAGCGCCGCTGCGAGCGCGGCGGCAGGAATTCCAGCATGCATGAGAGCTTCTCCTGTGCTCTCGTGCGGTGCGAGAACCGTGCCCCCCGGTGCGTGCTGCGCTGGTGACGAGGTCAAACCAGACTCATCCGACCAGCCTGAACAGCACCTGTCGACCTTCGCCGTCCGGATGACTCGCGTCGACCGGGATGAAAAGGGGTCAGGTCTTGTAATTCAACATGCCAAGGAATGTTGAATTACAAGACCTGACCCCACAAGCTCTAGCGTCCCGCGAGCGCTGTCTGAGCGATTCCCTCCCGCGCCGCGGTCGACCGCGGGTCGAGGATCAGCGCTTCCGAGAAGCGCTCGTGCGCCGACACCGCGTCGCCGCGCGAAAGCGCCAGGCGTCCGAGGTTGACGTAGATGGCCGCGTCTGTCGGATCCAGCACCAGGGCGGTGGCAAACGTCCGGGCGGCCTGATCGGGCCGGCCGGCGCTCGCATGGATCGCGCCGAGCAGGTTATGGGCGGCGGCCGACGATGCCGTTCAACGCGATCGCGCGGCCGGCCAGGTTCGCCGCGCGCTCGAAGTCGCCGTGCATGAAGTGCGAGGTGGCCGCGTAATACGCCGCCGCCGGCGACGCCGGAAAGCGCACCAGCAGATCGACGACGATCGGATCGAGGGATTGGATATCGCCGAGATCGGCATGGAGCGAGGCGAGCTGCTCCAGGGCATCCACGGAGGCCGCGTCTACGGTAATGGCCGCGGCCGCCGCTTCGAGCGCGCCGTCAACCGCACCGATGCCCGCCAGCAGGCGTGAGAGGGCAACGAGCGGGCCCGGCCGATCCGGCAGCGCGCTCGCCACGCTTCGAAGCAGCGCGCCCGCCTCGTCGACACGATTGGCGGCAAGCGCCGCGCGCACGAGACCGTCGACGGCTTCGCGGTCGGCGGGGGAGAGCGTCGCCGCACGAGCGAAGTCTTCGAACGCGGCCGAGTGGGCGCCCGCGCGCATCATCATCAATCCGCGGTTGCGCCATGCCGCCGCTCCGGCTGACGCCAGCGCGTGCTCGATTGACCGCAGGGGCGTTTGCTTCGTCGAGCAGCCGCCGGAGCGTTGCCGCGTTCGACCGCGGATCGGCGCGGTTGAGCGCCCAGGGACCCGAGAACTCGAGCGCCAGGCGGTCGTCGGTCTGCAACGCCGCCTCTCCGGCAAACGCCGCGAGCTCGGACGGGCCGCCGGCGTACGACGACAGCAGCGCGAACGGCTCGACGGCCGAGACGCTGCGCAGGTCGTCGGCTACGCCCGGCCTCGCCCACGATCGTTCGATCTGCGCGATCCGCGGTTCCAGTCCATCGACCGCGCCGATCAACAGCAGATCGCCATCGCCAACCAGCCACATCGCGGCGGCGGGAAAGACGGCGTGGAAGGTGGCCGCGATCGAGCGGAGATCGACCTCGCTGATGTCGTAGCTGTGCGCCCACTGGCAGAAGATGCCGCCCGGAGCGAGCCGATCCCGCGCAGCCTGGAAGAACTCCTGCGTGTACAGCGCCGCGACGCCAGCCATCCACGGGTTCGAGGGTTCGGACACGATCACGTCGTAGCGGGCCGACGACAGGAACATGTGGGAGCGCCCGTCGCCCGTAATCAATCGCGTGCGTGGATCGTCGAGCGCCTTGCGGTTCTCGTCCTCGAAGAACCGCGAAGCCTCGACGACCTCGGGCGACAACTCGATCACGTCGACGGCGCTCACCGGGTGACGGAGGGCGGCTCCCACCGTCACCCCGCTCCCCAGGCCGATGATTCCCACCCGTCGCGGCGCCTCGTGCAGCAACAGCGGCAGGTGCGCGAGCAGCTTCTGCGTCACCATATCGGACGCGGTCGAGGCGTCGACTTTTCCATCGATGCCGAGTGAGGTCGTGCCGCCCAGGCGCTTCACCGCGACCGTGCCCGACGGTCCCTCCTTGTAATAGAGGAGCGATCCCGCCGTCAGTCCGGTATAGAGCTCGGCCTCGCCGATCTGGCCGGCGTACTTGTACGCGCCGCTTGCGAGGAGCTTTCGATCCCAGGGGTCCGCGAAGAGCATCACAGCGGCGGCCGCGGCAACCGGCAAGGCACATCCAAACCGTGCCGCAAGCCTGAAGCCGGTAGCAGGCAGCAGGACGATCGCGGCGATCGCCAGAGCCGCCGTGCCTGCGACCAGCGTGACCTCGAGGCCCCACAACGGAACGAGCAGAAAGCCAGCCATCAGGGATCCGGCGACGCCGGCCGCGGTGTTGACGGCATACAGGAGCCCAAGCCGCGACGCGGACGAGCGGGGCTCGCTCGAGGCGAGCTCCAGCGTCAGCGGAAATGCAGCGCCGAGGCAGAAGGCAGCCGGACCGGCCAACACCGCAACCCACGCGAACTGCGATACGAGCTGATCGCCGTACGCGGCACCGCTTCTCGCGAAGTGCTGCGCCACCTGCCAGGGGAGCGTCGTTCCCGCGAACGACGTGGCGACGCTGGCGGCCATCGCCGCAGCGCCGAGCGCGATGCACGCCAGGACCGCGGGGCGTCTCGTGCGTGCAGCCAGAGCCGATCCCAGGAGCGATCCAGCGGCGAGTCCCGTGACGAAGACGGCAACGGTCGCCGAGAACGCGTAGGTCGACGGTCCCAGGATCATCGCGAACATCCGCGTCCAGGCAATCTCGTGGACGAAGGTGGCGAAGCCGGTCAGGCCGAGCACGATGAGGGCGATGCCCGGCCGCCCGAGCCGATCGGCCGCACGTGCCGAGGTATGGCCCGTCGGTCCCATTGCGGCTCCCGTCCCAAGGCCCTGGCCCGAGCGCAGTCGAGGGCCGACCGTGCGAGACGCGAGCAGCAGCGCCACGGCAATCGACAGGAAGCCGGCTGCGGCGCCCGCCGCCGTCGTTCGCAGCATCCCGACCGAGGGCAAGAGGAGGAAGCCAGCCGCGATGGCGCCGACCGCCGCACCGGCCGTGTTGACCGCGTACAGCCGCCCGGCATCGCCGTTCTTCACGACAAACCACCGCGCCGCCAACGGGAACGTGGCGCCCAGCGCGACGGACGGAGGGGTCAGCAGAAGAAAGCAGACCGCCACACGCAACCACGCGAATGGCGGACCTGGAACGTCACCGTACGCCCATGCCAAGAGGGGTTGGAGCGCTGACAGGGCCGGCGGCAATCCGAGAGCCGTCACGATGACAGCACCTTCGAGGAGGGCGTAGCCGACGAGGGTCGCGCGCGGCGTGAGCCGCGGCGCGAGACGGCCCGCGGCATATGCGCCGAAAGCCATCCCGCCCATGAATGCGGCAACGACTGTGGCAGCGGCCGCTGTCGTGTGGCCCAGGTGCAGGGCCAGCAGGCGCGTCCACGATATCTGGTAGACGAGCGCCGCGAAGCCGGAGCACGCATACGCCAACAGGAACGCCCGCCGCGACGTAGTGTCCGCCTTCAGGCGGACCGTCCGCCGCGACGTAGTGTCCGCCTTCAGGCGGACCGTCCCGAGGCGGACCCTCCCGCTCACGGCTGACCGTTCGACTCGCTCAGACGAACGGTCGGGTACTCGATTCCCAGTTGTTCGAGGTAGGTTTTGTACTTCGACGGGTCGTAGTAGTACTTGCGCATCTCCGGCCGGTATTTCGCCATGATCTGCTCGTTCAGCCAGATCGCCGGCCGGTCCTGCGGCCGGAGCAACGGCTGGTAGACGCGGTCCTTCGTCTGGACGTTCTTGAAGTAGTCCCAGGCCTGCTCGACGATCTCGGGCCGCATCACCAGGTCGAGAATCGTCATGGCCTGCACTTTGGCGCCGGCGTTGACGCCTTTGTGCGCGATCGGCGTCGCCATTGCGATCGCATTCGCCCAGTTGTGGCCGGGGCCGGCCTGGATGTTGGCGGGGAAGTTGAGCGACACGGTCGGCACGTTCCACGAGATGTCGCCGATGTCGTCCGACCCGCCGCCGCGTTTCTCATCCTCGGGCATCGACTCGCGCCCGCGCAGAGGCCGCACCTCGGTCGTCAAACCGGTGACCGGCACCTTCAGCTCCCGCTGCAGCGCCTTCGCGAGCGTCTGGTCGGCCTCGCTCCACGACGGCAGCCCGACTCTGGCGATGTTCGCGTGCGCCGTTTCGGCCAGCGTGCGATTCATGTGCGACGGCCACGCTGATCCGAGCACGCGGGACGAGACGGTCGTGTCGGTCATCATCGCCGCACCGTTGGCGATGCGATCGCCCGTCTCCCACATCGACTTGATGCCGTCGTACGACGTCTCGCGGAAGTAGTACCAGACCGAGGCGAGGCGCGGGACCACGTTCGGCTGATCGCCGCCGTTGGTCACGACGTAGTGGGAACGCTGCTGGGTCCGGAGGTGCTCGCGCCGGTAATTCCAGCCGACGTTCATCAGCTCCACGGCGTCCATCGCGCTGCGGCCCCGCCACGGTGCGCCGGCGCTGTGCGCCGACTCGCCCTCGAACGTGTACTCGACCGAGATGAGGCCGTTGCCGCCGCCGTCGCCCCAGGACGTGCCGAGGTTGCTGCCGATGTGGTTGTAGAGGACGACGTCGACGTCCTTGAACACGCCGGCGCGCACGTAATACGCCTTCGTCCCGAGCTGTTCTTCGGCAATGCCGGGCCAGAGCAGCAGCGTGCCAGACAGCTTGTCGCGCTGCATCACGCGCTTGGCGGCGATCGCGGCCGCGATGTTGAGCGGCACGCCGGAGTTGTGACCCTCTCCATGACCGGGGGCGCCGTCGATGAGCGGTGCGCGGTACGCCACGCCCGGCTTCTGCGACGCCTGCGGGATGCAGTCGACGTCGGATCCGAGCGCGATCACCGGCTTGCCCGAACCCCACCGCGCCGTCCAGGCGGAGGGAATCCCCGCGATCCCGCGCTCGATGGTGAACCCTTCTTTCTCCAGGATGCCGGTGAGGTACTTCTGGGTCTCGAACTCCTGGAACCCGAGCTCGCCGAAGCTGAAGACCGAGTCGACCATCTGCTGCGTGAAGTCGTACATCCGATCGATGTCGGCGGACACTTCCGCCTTGTAGTTCTCGAGCAGGGGCGGCGCCGTCGCGGCCGGCGTCTGACCTTCCAGCCCCTGATCGTAGGCCGACCCTTTCAGGGTCGGCCCGAGTTGCGGCGCGGCGATCAGCGCCGCGAAGGCAACGGCTCCTGTCAACGCTCGTCGTCGATTCATCGCGTCCCCCGTTTGTTTAAGGTCCGGCTAAAGCCGGACACTACGACCGGAGTAGTGTCCGGCTTTAGCCGGACGGAGAGGTCGTAGTCGTAGTGTCCGCCTTCAGGCGGACGGAGAGGTCGTAGTCGTAGTGTCCGGCTTTAGCCGGACCCTCCCTCTTAATTCAAGCCGGCGAAGTTGTAGAGATCGGTCGCCAGCGCCTTCTCCTGCCCGGCGAAGCCGTAGATCAGGCCGGCGCCCTCGATGACGATGAACTCGTTCGCGGCGTGCGAGTTGCCGCCGTAGCCGACGCCGCCGCCCGCGATCGGGATATTGACCGTCCGCTCGGTGAAGAGGTACGCGGGCCAGTAGGCGCCCGTCATGATTTCCAGCTCCTTCGGCTTGCTGTAGGGCACCTGGAAGATGTCGAGCGTCCGCGCGAGCGCTTTCGGCAGGTCGCCCGCGAGCGGCGCCTCGCGCCACGGCACGTCGCCGATGATCTTCACCTCGACGTCCGGGTAGCCGTTCTTGACGAGCTGCTTCTTGATCTTCTCGACCAGGTCGGGCCCGGTCATGTTCGGCACGTAGCGGATGTTGTGCTTCGACGTGATCTTGTTCGGCAGGATGGCGCCCGCCCCGCCGGCATACATGTTCCCGCCCCAGATGCCGTCCAGGTTGAACGAGATCCAGTTGCGGTCGCGCAGGTACTTCACCGGGTCGTCCGCGATGAAACGCGCCACGCCGAGGTTCTCGGCGGCCACATCCATGTCGACGAACTCGGCCTGCCGCGCCGGAAGTCGTCCATCTTGTCTTTGCCGAACGGGATGGCGTCGTCATAGAAGCCGGCGATCTTCGCCGTGTTGCCGTCGTCCGAGACGAGCGTCGACAGCATCTTGATGTGGCGCCAGGCCGGGCTGTCGACGCTCCGCTTGTTGCCGCCGTGGATATCGGACTTGGTGGGCCCGCGGCCCCACTTCTCGCCGCTGGTCGTGATCTCGACGTAGACGCAGCCCTTCGGAGTTGCCCGGGCCGATGCCGCTTCGCCCGGAGAAGCTCTGTCCGCCGTCGCGCCACAGCGCTTCGGCGCCCTGGAACAGCTCGGGGTGGTCGCGGACGAACTTGCGGAGCCCGATCGACATGCGCTCTTCGTCGCCCTCGGCGACGACGATCAGGTTCACCGGCAGCTTGCCGGCGACCGCCTTGATGGCCATGAGCGCGTTCCAGTGCGCCATCTGGCCGCCCTTGGAATTGTTCGTGCCGCGCCCGATCATCACTTTCTTGAACGGCGGCTGCTCGACCAGGCGCGCCTCGAACGGCGGCGCGACCCACACGTCGGGCTGGGTGACCGGCATCGTGTCGTACATCCAGTAGATCAAAAGTGTCCGTGGCGCGCCTTCATCGCACTTCGCGTACACGACTGGATTGCCCTGCGAGCCGTACTCCGTCGTGCCGACGTCGTAGATCCGCGTTTCCTGGCAGCCGAGCTGCTCCCAGAAGCCCTTGACCATCTCGGCCGACTCCGGAATCCCTTCGCCGGAATTGGAGATGCTCGGCTGCTGGATCCACTTCTGGAGATTCGTCACGTGCTCGTCGATGTGATCGTCGATGTACTTGTAGACCTGCTTCAGCTGCTCCGACTTGACCTGCGTCAGATCGGGCTGGATGGTGGTGTCGCCGTTCGGCCGGATACCGAGCGACGAAACGGCCGGCGTGGCAGCGGCGGCCGCTTCGCCGCCCCCCGTCGCGGAGCTGCTGGAGCAGCCTGCGATCGAGAGCGCACAGAGGAGCGTGAGGGGACAGGCAGAGATGCGCATGGGCATGTTGTCCTTTCGTTATTCGAATCTCAGCGCGTCGATCGGATCGAGCCGCGCCGCGCGCCTTGCCGGATAAAAGCCGAAGAAGATCCCGATCCCGAGCGCCGTGCCCAGGGCGAGCGCGACGCCGCTGGCCGAGACCACGGTCCGCCAGTCGAGGAGCCGCGTCGTGACGCCGGCGGCGACGTAGCCGAGCGCGACGCCGATGACGCCGCCGGCGACGCTGAGCGTCACGGCCTCGACCAGGAACTGGATCATCACGTCGCGGCCGCGGGCGCCCACGGCCATCCGCAGCCCGATCTCGCGCGTCCGCTCGGTGACGGACACGAGCATGATGTTCATGATCCCGATGCCGCCGACGACGAGCGAGATCGCCGCGATGCTCGCGAGCAGCGCCGTCAGCGTGTTGCTGGTCTGCTGGAGCGTGCCCGTCATCTCTTCGAGCGTGATCTTGTCGAGTTGCGGCAGGTTGGCCAGCACGAAGACGGCCGCCGACGTGTACAGACCCTTGGTCAGCGCTTTCGCTGCTTCTGTCTTGATGGTGAAGTCGTCCGGTACACCTGGCGCCGGCCGGCCGTCGCCGGAGCCGATCCGGTGGCGCACGCGGAGCACGGCTGCTGCCTGCTCCGCAATCCGCGAGGTTTCCCCCGCACGCTCCGCGGCAATCGTCATGCTGTCGAGATGCGTGCCGCCGCGCATCGCCTGCAGCGCGGTGAACGGCACGAACACCGACGCCGCGTGATCCTCGATCGTGCTGTCGGTCACGCCGGCGACCGTGAACGTCTGGTTCCGGATGAGGAACGTGCGTCCGACCGGCGGCTGGCCGCCGAACAGCGCGGCCGCGGCGGCGGTGCCGAGCACCGCGACCGCCGCCCTGTCGGCGACGTGGCGATCCTCGAACATCGCGCCCTGGCCGAGCGTCCATCCGTGGATCGCGGCGAACGAGGGCATGGCGCCGACAATGCGGCCGAAGTAGCGCCGGTCGCCGGCAGCCATCGGCGCCCGATCGGAAATGCCCGCACTCCACTGCTTGATGCCGGCAACTTCGGCAGCGATCGCGACGCCGTCGTCGTGGACGAGGGTTCGGGCAGAGCCGAGACCGGACGCCACCTTGAGGTGATCGCCGCCGCGGGTGTAATTGCCGGCCGAGATGTAGACGAGGTTCGTCCCGGCCGAGGTCAGCTCGTCTTCGACCGCGGCCTGCGCGCCGCTGCCGAGCGCGACCATCGTCATGACGGCGGCGACGCCGATAATCACGCCGAGCATCGTCAGCGTGGTCCGGAGCTTGTGGCGCGCGAGCGCGCGAACGGCGAAGACGAAGCTGTCGATGATCATTCGAATCGAAGCGCCTCAATCGGATCCAGGCGGGCGGCCTGGCGCGCAGGGTAGAAGCCGAATGCCACGCCGACGACCGTCGCGACCGCGATCGCCGCCACGACGCTTGCCGCCGACACCGAGGTCGACCACTGCAGCAGGCGGCCGACGCTGCCCGACGCCGCGGCGCCGAGCGCGGTGCCGGCAACCGCGCCGAACACGCTGAGCGCGACCGCCTCCGCCAGGAACTGCGCCAGCACATCGCGCCCGCGTGCACCGAGCGCCATCCTCAGACCGATCTCCCGTGTGCGCTCGGTCACCGACACGAGCATCACGTTCATGATTCCGATCCCGCCGACGAGCAGCGACACGCTCGCGACACTCACCAGGAGCGCCGTCATCGTGCGGCTCGATCGCTCGAGCGACACGGCCATCTCCGCGAGCGTCACGTCGTCGAGGTTCACGACGCTGCCGGCGATCGCCCGGGCAAGCATCGGGTTGACGCCTTTGCCGAGCACCGCGTCGCGCGCCTGGGTGCGGACAATGAAGTCGTCGGGCTCGTCGGGACCCAGGCGGTGCCGGTCGCGAAGCAGCCGGGTGATGTCGCGCGCGACCCGCGTCGCGTCGCCGGCGCGCCTGACCGCGATGGCGGCGGCATGAAGATGTGTGATGTCGAGGAGGCTCTGCGCCGTGGTGTACGGCAGGTACACCTCCGGCAGCTCGTTCGCGGCCATGCCGAACCCTGCCGGACGGCTGACGACGCCGACAACGGAGTAGGCGTGCCCGCGTATCGTCACGCTTTGCTGAAGCGCAGGCCCCGCGCCGAAGAGAGCCTGTGCGGCGCCGGCCGACAGCACGAGCACCCGACCGCGGTCACTGACGTCGCGCGGGCTGAAGAAGCGGCCCTGGTCGATCGTGAAGGCCCGCATCTCCGGATACTCGACGTCGGTGCCGAGCAGGCGTCCGAAAACCCGGCCGTGCGGCGATACGACGACGGCCGAGTCGCCGACGCCGGCGGCCTTGTATCGAACGCCGTCGACGTTGCGGGCGATGGCCCCGACGTCGTCGGAGGAAAGGGTCGTCGCCGCGCCGCGTCCCGGCAGCCGGGGCGAGACACCCATCCCGACCCACCCCTCGTCGTCGCGACGCTCTTTCGCGACGCGCGCGACCGGCGCGGCAGCGCCACCGCCCAGATTGCTCGGCTCGGCGACGTCGCCCGAGCTCGGATCCTGGTTGCCCGGTGAGTAGTTCCCCGCGGTGACGTGAATCATCGTCGCGCCCGCGGCCTGCATGTGCTGCTGTACGGCGTGGCGCGCTCCCGATCCGATCGCGACCATCACGATGACCACGGCGATGCCGATGGTGATGCCGACGAGCGTGAGCCCGACGCGCAGCCGGTTCCGTCCAAGCGCCTGAAGAGCCACGATGCAGCAGCCAGTAAGGGTCATCGGCGTCTACTCGAATCGCAGGGCGTCGATCGGATCCAGGCGCGCGGCCTGGCGCGCGGGGTAGATGCCGAAGACGACGCCGACGGCCGCCGCGGCGCCCAGCGCCAGGATCACGGCCTCGGGAGACACGACGGCCGACCATTGCAGCAGCCGCCGCACGCCGCCGGCGGCGGCCAGTCCGGTCGCGATGCCGAGCGCGCCGCCCACCAGGCTCAAGGTCAGCGCTTCGGCCAGGAACTGACGGTGCACGTCGCGGCCGCGCGCGCCGACGGCCATGCGCAGGCCGATCTCGCGCGTGCGCTCGGTCACCGAGAGCAGCATCACGTTCATGATGCCGATGCCGCCGACGAGCAGCGACACCGCGGCGACGCTCCCGAGCAGCGCCGTCATCGTGCGGCTCGATCGGTCGAGGGTGGTCGCCAGTTCGCCGAGCGTCACCTGCTCGAGCCCGGGGACGTTGCCGCCGACCGCGCGCGCGATCTGCTGGCTCATGCCGCGGCCGAGCGCCGCGGACGCCTGCGTGCCGACGACGAAGTCGTCGGGGGCGTCCTCGCCGATGCCGTGCCGCTGGCGCAGGAGCCGCGTGACGTCCGTGGCCACGCGCGAGGTCTCGCCGGCCGACCGTGCCGTGATGGTGATCGTGTTCAGCTTCGTCAGGTTCAGCAGACGATGGACCGTCGCGAGCGGCACGTAGACCGCGTCGAACTGGTCGTCGCCGACCGCGCCCGCCGCGGTCCAGCTCGTGCTCGAGACGACGCCGACGACTTCGAACGGCTGGTTCCAGATGGAGACCGTGCGGCCGATCGGGTCGGTGTCCGATCCGAACAGCTTCTCGGACACGACGCTGCCCAGGACGACAACCTGCTGTTCGCGGTTGGCTTCACGGTCGGTGAAGAACCGGCCGCGGCTGACCGCCCACGATCGGCGGATCCGGTTGATGGACGGCTCGGTCCCGTGAAGCCGCGTGAACCAGCGGCGCCCGTCGAGCACGACTCGCGCCGACTCGTGCACGGCGCCGGCCGCATGCTGCACGCCGGCGACCCCGGCGCGGATCGCGTCCGCATCCATCGCCGTCAGCGTCGCGGCGGCGCCCAGGCCGGCCGCGGAATCGCCGAGCCGCTGCCGCGCGGTTGGATGGTCGTGCTTTTCCATCGGATCGTCTTCGGGGTGCATGGCGAGACGAACGTCGTCGATGTGTTCGTCGGGGTTGAAGACGGCGGATCGCGCGTCGGAAAGCCGACCCTGAAAGGGTCGGCCTACATCGATGGGTCGGTTTACATCGATGTCCTCCCAGAGGCTGGCGTGATCGGCGCCGACGTCGCCGGGGTCGGAGACCTTCATCTTGTAGTTCCCGGCGGTGACGGTGATGACGTTCAAGCCCGCTGCGGTCACCTGCTCCTCGATCGCCGAGCGCGCGCCGTCGCCGACGGCGACCATGGCGAGGACGGCGCCGACGCCGATCGCGATGCCGAGCAGCGTCAGCGCAGACCGGAGCCGATTGCGGCCCAGCGTCTTGAGCGACAGTTCGAAGCTTTCACGCAGGGACATTGGCGGCCACCGGCTCCAGTAACTCGTCGCTTGCCATCCGCCAGCTCTTGTTGACGGTGTCCGAGACGATCCGGCCGTCGACGAAGCTGGCGATGCGCGAGCCGTATCGCGCGATCTCGCGCTCGTGGGTGATGAGGATGATGGTGATCCCGCGCTCGCTGCGCAGCCGCTGGAAGATCTCCATCACCTCGAGGCTGGTCCGCGTGTCGAGGTTGCCGGTCGGCTCGTCGGCCAGCAGGATCGGCGGTTCGGTCATCAGCGCGCGCGCGATCGCGACGCGCTGCTGCTGTCCGCCCGACAACTGATTGGGGTGGTGCAAGGCCCGCTCTTCGAGACCGACTGATGCGAGCGCGGCCATCGCCCGGGCACGGCGCGCCGCCGCGCTCTGACGCGACGGCGTGTAGAGGGTCGGCAGCTCGACGTTCTCGATCGCCGACGTGCGCGGCAGCAGGTTGAAGCTCTGGAAGACGAACCCGATCTTCGCGTTCCGCACGCGGGCCAGCTCGTCGCGCGAGAGCTTCGACACGTCGCGTCCTTCGAGCTCGTAAGTCCCGCTCGAGGGGCGATCGAGGCACCCGAGGATGTGCATGAAGGTGGACTTGCCGGAGCCCGATGGCCCGACGATGGCCACGAACTCTCCGGCGTCCACCTCCAGCGACACGCCACGCAGGGCGTGAACGGCGGTCTCACCCACCGAGTAGGTCTTGGTCAGGTTCGAGATGCGTATCAGCGCCATTGTAGAAGCTGACCTTCGCGCCGAGCCGCAGGACGCGCGGCGGCACGATGTTCGTCGGTCGCAGGAACGACGACCCCGAGTTCCACGTCAGGTTCTGCACGGCGTTCGCGTTGAACACGTTGTAGAGGTCCATGAACGGCCCGAGCTGCAGACCGGAAGCGCGGATCACCTTCTCCAGCCGGAAATCGACGACCGTGATGTCGTCCTGCCGCCGCGTCTCGAGCGGCTCGGCGGCGATGCGCACCGTGCCGTAGTTCAGCGTCGCGGAGAACGTGCGGCCGAAGTTCTGCCCGCCCTGGTGGCGGAGCATCGGCGAGATCTTCAAGTCCCACGGGCCTTCGATGGTGCCGTGCAGCTTCAAGGTCCAGTCGGTGTGCTTGATCTTGCCGTCGGGCTCGGTGTTGATCAGGTCGTTCGGGGTGATCGCCAGCTGGTTCTGCCGGAAGTTCGTCCCGAAGAAGCTGTTGTTCTGCGCTTCGGTCCAGGTGTGCGAGAAGGCCGCCATCATCGACCAGCGGTTCGACATCCGCTTGGTCCCCGACAGCTCAAACGTGTAGTAGTCGGCATCTCCCGGGACGTTGTCGTAGATGTTGACCACCGGCAGATTGAGGTACTCGGGCGCCAGGTTGAACCCGGGGATGTCGGCTGCGTCGTCGGCGTTGCCGCGCACACCGTCGGGACCCGGATCGGGAATCATCACGGGCACGGTGTAGGCCTCGAACGGCCGGTTGGCGTTGAAGCTCATCGACTGGTCGCGCTCACCGCGCCAGACGAAGCCGGTGCGCACGCCGAAGGCCGGCAACACCTCGCGCTCGAGCCACAGCGCGGTTTCGGTCGTGTAGGTGTCTTTCAGGTCTTCGGCCAGGAGCGAGCTCGCGACGCCGCCGCCGGAGCTGTTCAGCCGTCCTTCTTCGCCCGGCTGGTAGAGCAGGTCGCCATTTCGATCGTTCCACACATAGCGGCGGAACCAGACTTCCTGGTTTGGATTGACGCTCTGGCTGAGATCCGGCCCGGGATTCCACCAATACGTGCCGTAATTGGCTTTCAGGACGGTCTTCCCGTCGCCGGTGAGGGCGAAGCTCGCGCCGATCCGGGGCGCGAAGAGATTGGTCGTGCGGATGTTGTCGACCGCCTCGAACACAATCGGCTCGGGTGTGAACGGGCCGGCGTCGTGCGTCTGCTCGGGCAGGAAGTTCTGATACCGGTCGTAGCGGATGCCGAGATTGAGCGTGAGGCGGTTGGACAGCCGCCAGCTGTCGGTGAGGTACGTCCCCAGCACGTACAGCCCGTTCTCGCTCGTCGCCGGCTCGAAGAGCAGGACTTCGATCGGGGCGCCGTTCCGAAGCACGTGCAGCGTGTCGTTGTAGGACCCCGCGCCGCGCGCGGGCGTCGCCGTTTCCCGGAACCATTCCCAGCCGACCTTGAAGTTGTGATCGCCGCCCATCCCGTTCTTGAAGTGGCTGATCGACCCCAGGATCTGCGTGCGCTGGCGATCGAGCTGCCTGGTGCGCGCCTTGCCGGACACTTCGTTGTTGCCAAGGTCCTCGTAGCTCGGCCCGGTGCCGTTCGCCGTGTCCGGCCATTCGTATCCAAACTGGCCGGTGCGGATCTCGAAATACGTGGCCGCGCTGATCACGCGGTTGAACTCGGCCTTCCAGAGGAGCGGCGAGTAGTCCTGCCGGAAGCTCGCCGTGTCGGTGAGATGGATCGCGGACTGCGAGTTCAGCAGATGCCGATCGAGCCGGTTCTTCTGGACCTTCGTGCTCGGCTGGTAGTAGCCGATCAGCTTGTTGTTCTGCGAGAGCTGATAGGTGGCCTTGGCCGTGAAGTTGCCGAGGTGCGTCTCGTGCGGCTTGACCGGGAAGTTCGTGTAGCGGACCGCGGAATCGAGCGAGCGGACCGACGCGTACCACCACAGCCTGTCCTTCTTGAGGTAGCCGCCGAGATCCGCGTTGATGTCGCGATAGCTGTCCAGCCGGTTGACGTCGCGCGGCGACAGGCCGCCGCCGCCGGTCACGCCGGCCGCAATCTGCTCGTCGCTGATGTTGTACGACTGCCAGTCGCGGTTCTCGTAGTCGCCGTAGAACGAGCCGTGATACGTGTTGCCGCCCGACTTGCTGATCAACTGTGTATAGACGCCAGGCACCGGACTCTCGGCGCTCGACGCGCCGCTGCCGATCGAGACCTCCTCGAACGATCCGTAGTCGACGTAATTGCCGAACCCGCCGGTGCCTTCGGTCGAGTTGATGCCCTCGACCATCGGCCGGTTCTGACCGGTGGTGCCGTAGACGAAGTAGGTGGTCTGCGTGCCGGCTGCGCTGCCGCCGACGTCGATGCGCTGCAGCTTCACGCCAGGCGCTTCCGACAGGATCGCCCAGTAGTCGCGCGCGCTCGGCAGGTTCGCGAGCGTCTCCTTGTCGAACGTGGTGGCGATCGCGGTCGACTGCACGTCGACGATGGGCGAGTCGCCGGTGACGACGACGTTCTCCTGCAGCGAGGCCAGGCCCATGACCACGTTGATCGTGGCGGTGAAGCTGGCGGTCAGGCGGACGCCTTCGCGTGTGATCGTCCCGAAGCCCGGCAGCTCGAACGTGAGCGTGTACTCGCCCGGCGGCACCGCGACGAACCGGTAGAGCCCGGATTCGTTCGACACCGAAGTCTGGACGCCCATCATCGCGGCGCCCGACAGGCTGACGGTGACGCCAGGCAGCACGCCCTGCGAGTCGTCGGTGACGGTGCCGTTGATCGCGGCGGTGGTCGCGCTCGTGGTCTGCGCGCTCGCCCTGGCGGCGACGAGCGCCACCAGCAGCGCGGCTCGGATCGTGTGACGCAACATCGAAAGAAACCTCCTTGACCGAGGCAGACCGGTATCGCACGCGCACCAGTCGGGTGCGCCGGCGACGTCGACCTGCGCTGCCGTCGTGTGGTGCGCGATTGTGCAAGTGGTGCGCCACGCAAGGTCGCGCGGATTTTCCGAGTGCAATCGATGTGGCCGCGCGCGGAAGCGACAGCGCTGTTCGTTTTCGCCGCTGACCGCCAACAACCGTGTCAGTTTGATCGGCGGCGTTCGACAGAAACGTCGGCCGCAGCGAGGACTGCGCGATTTACGCGCGGAACGCGACGCGCGGATGCCGACAACGTTGTACGGAGATGCGCCGGTTCACGCCGTGCACGAGATACGGATCATGCGAGAAGTGCGCGTTCGCTGCCCCGCGCGGCTGGCAAACGGATTGCTCCTCGGGTCGGCACAGCGATGTGTCGACTCTTACGATGCGCCGTGGTGATGCTGCCGGCGATCCTTGCGGGCGCGGCGTGCTCCGAACGATCCGAAGCGCGAAGTGCTGAGATACAAGGCGGGCCTAAAGGCCCGCACTACGTCAAGGCGGGCCCAAAGGCCCGCACGACCTTCCCGAAGCGCAATCGGATCAGCCGGCGCCGCACGGCAACCACGATCCGGGCTATGGCGGCGTCGTCTACATGCACGGCGATCTGCACTTCGAGGTGGTGTTCGATCCGGACGGCGCGCATCGCGTTTACTTCAGCGACGAGGTCAGGGCGGAGTTGCCCGCGGCGGTCGTGTCGGGTGTGCGGATCGACGTGACGCGTCCCGGCGAGGCAACGGAAGGGCTGGCGGCGCGGATCGACGAGAACGGCGAGAGCTGGGTAGCCGCCGGGCGTCGCGTCGAAGGCACGGCCACCGCGCGCGTGTCGTTCATGACGCCTGAGGGGCCGTATTGGATTGATGTTCCGGTCATGGCCGCGCAGGCGCCATGACGAAGCCCGGCCGGAAGGCGCAAGCGCTCGCGGCCGCTCTATCGGTCGCAGGTGTCGTGAGTCTCTGGGAAGTGCTGGTGCCGCGCGCGGGCGACCTTCTCGACGATCACGCGCGCGAATACGTACGCCTGGTCGAAGCGCTCGACGTCCATGAACCCGGGACGATCGAGTGGCGCATCGGCGGCGCACCCGGCACACGCGGCCCCGCCCGCCGTCTCCGAGATCGGTGCGCGCGCAGCGGCGCTCGCCGCGCACCTTCGCAGCCGCCACGGCGACGAACACCAGCCGGGGCGCCGCCGCCACCTGATTCGTGAGACCGAGGCCCTGGCGAAGGGGATCGCGCATCGGTCGGCCGGCACGCCGAACGCCGGCGAGGAGCTCGCGCTCGTGCTCGACGGCGCGGCGCGGCCGCTTCGCGACCGATCGATCGAGACGATCCGGACGGAGCTCGACGCGCTGCTGCCCGGCAGCGGATCGCTCGCGGCCCGGCTCGCCGCGTTCGAAGAACGCTTTCTGATCCCGCCTCGGCGCATCCCGGCGGTGATCGGGCAGGCGCTCGCCGCCTGCCGCGCCGAGACGCGGCGGCACATCCGTCTTCCGGCGGAAGAGTCGGTGATCGTCGACTACGTGCGCGGCCGGCCGTGGCTTGGCTACGCGCGGTACCTCGGTGGCTTTCAAACGGCGATGGAGGTGAACCTCGACTTTCCGATCAGCGTCGATCGCGCGATCACGCTGGCCTGCCACGAGGCCTATCCCGGGCACCATGTGTACAACGTCGTTCGCGAACAGCGATTCGTGCGCGAGCGAGGCTGGCTCGAGTTCACGGTGATGCCGGCGCGCGGCCCGATGTCGTTCGCGGCCGAGGCGTTCGCGACCTTCGCCGGGAGCGTGGCGCTCTCCGAGGACATGCGGCGAACGCTCGCCGCCGACGTGCTCTTCCCGCTGGCGGCGCTGCCGCCCGATGAGGCTGGCGGCCACATTCGCGTCGCCCGGCTCGTCGAGCGTCTCGACGTCGCGATCGCCGACGTGTCGTTCCAATATCTGTCAGGCGACCTCGACCGTCGCGAAGCCGCCGACTGGCTCGAGCGCGAGGCGCTGATGGCGCATTCGGAAGCAACCCTCGCGTTCGTCGACCGCTATCGCGTGTACGCGCTGGCCTACACCATCGGCCGCGCTCATTTCGCCCAGCGCGCCGCCGGTCGAGATGTCTGGCCGGTCCTCACCGCCGCGATGCTGGATTAGAACCCATCCACTAGGGATTCATCAGGAATTGCGCAGTTTAGAGCAATGGCGGAGCCTCGTGGGTTCGCGCCAAGGCTCCGCAATCCTCGAAAAAAGACCCCGAAAACGGCGACTTGAGGCGGCCACCCCTCCCCATCCGTCCAGATTGTTGGATCGGCCCGGCTGAATCGCTGAAAGACGCTTTACACCATTGTTTTGGACGCCGGCAAGCTGCTATGTTTTCGCGCACTTCGATTCATTGCGGGGGATCGTCCCGTTACATGTCAAAAAGGGAGAGTCTTATGCGTCGAGCCGTTTGTTGTGCGGCGGTTCTGTTCGCGGCCGTGTTTCTCGTCGCGAGAGACAGCGCCGCGCAGAATTCGATCGCAGGCGTGGTGAAGGATACTTCCGGCGCGATGATGCCCGGGGTGACCGTCGAGGCGTCGAGCCCCGCGCTGATCGAGAAAACACGAGCCGCGGTCAGCGATGGCACCGGCCAGTACCGGATCGTCGACCTGCCGCCTGGCATGTATACAGGTGACGTTCACGTTGACCGGGTTCCGAACCGTCGTTCGCCAGGACATCCAACTGCAAGGCAACTTCACGGCCCAGGTCAACGCCGACCTGCAGATCGGTGCGCTCGAAGAAACCCTGACGGTCACTGGCGTGTCGCCCACCGTCGACGTCATCAACAACCAGTCGTCGGTGGTGCTCGACCGCGATGTGCTCGACGCGATTCCGACGACCGCGCGCAACCTGCCGATGCGTGCGGCGCTCATCCCGGGGTCGGCGGTCACGTTCGTCACGCTGGGTCAGTACACGATGACCATCCACGGCTCCTCGTTCGAGGACACGACCCTCGCCGTCGACGGCATGCGCATCAACACGCTCTGCGGGCAGGGACAGTACAGCGGCTTTTATCTGAACGACGCGGCCGCGCAGGAAATCACCTACATCACCGGCGCCGAATCGGCCGAGGTGTCGAGCGGCGGCATGCGTATCAACGTGGTGCCCAAGGACGGCGGCAACCGGTTCGCCGGGAGCTTTTTCGCGCAGGGCGCCAACGGACCGTTGCAGGCAGACAACCGGACTGATTACGTCAAGCAGTTCCTGACGGTTCCGCCAGGCATCGACTACGAGTACCAGATCAACCCGAGCTACGGCGGGCCGATCAAGCGAGATTCAGCTCTGGTGGTATCTCAGCTATCGATACAACGGGTACCAGCGGTTCCTGCCGGGCGCCGTATTCGCCGACGGCTCGCCTGTGCCGACCAACCCCATGCAAGGCAACTACAGCTTCGTCACCCGGGTCACGTGGCAGGCGACGCAGGCCAACAAGTTCCGTGTGTACCTGGACCGTCAGTACAACGGAGAGCAATACAACAACCCGGGTGTCTATGGTCTCGCCGGAAGCGGCGCAGGCGGCGTTCGGCGGCGGCTGGACGCCGCAGGTGAAGTGGTCGAGCACGCCGACGTCGCGGCTGCTGTTGGACGCGGGGATTACCCTGTACACGCTTCCGTACGGCGTCGCCTATCAGAAGGAGGTCGGGCCCCTCGACTTGCCGAACTTCGAGCAGACGACCAGTAAGCTCACCGTGGCGACGACGAATCCCTACGAGAGCTGGACGGATAACTGGGGGACGGCGGCGTCGGCGTCCTACGTGACCGGTTCGCACGCGTTCAAGACCGGCTTTACGTACGGCTGGGGCGACAACAACACGACCCGATCCGCGCACGGCGAGATCGAGCGGCTCGAATTCAATCTCGGGGTTCCCAGCCAGGTGCGTGTGCGCAACACGCCGTATACGGCCACGCAGCTGGTGAACGCCGACCTCGGCATCTACGCCCAGGACGCGTGGACGATGAAGCGGCTGACGCTCAACTACGGCGGCCGATTCGATCACTTCAACTCGTCGGTGCCGGCGCACACCTCGCCGCCGACGATCTGGTTGCCGTTCGCCCGCGATTTCGCGGCGATCGAGAACGTGCCGAACTGGAACGACTGGGCGATCCGCCTCGCCGGCTCCTACGACCTGTTCGGGACCGGCAAGACCGCGCTGAAGGGCAACGTCAGCAAGTACATGGCCTCCGAGGCGGCCGCCTACGCCGCGACGTTCAACCCGATGGGCCTGTCAGCGGAAACCCGCCGATGGACCGATCTCGACAACAACCGGACGATTTACGACGCCAACGGGAACATCCAGTACAACGAAGTCGCGGCCGGCAGCGCGAACTTCGGCCAGGCCGGGGCAACACCGACGCCCGACCCGGGTCTGAAGCGCGGCTACAACTGGGAGACCTCGGTGTCGGTGCAGCACGAGCTGATGCCGAAGGTGTCGATTACCGCCGGCTACTATTATCGAAAATTCGGCAACCTGCGCGTCAACGACAACCGCAACCTGAGCCCGACCACGGATTGGACGCCGTTCACAATCGTCGGACCGACAAACGACCTTTTCCCGACCGGCGGCGGCGAGACGATCACGATGTACACCCTGAATCCGACCGCAAGCAGGACGAGCGACTTTCTCACCACGTTCTCGACTGCCAATACCAACATCTACAACGGCGTCGAATTCAGCGGGAACGCGCGGTTCGGCAAGGGGTTCTTCTTCGCCGGCATCACGACCGAGCGGCGCGAAACGCTCGGGTGCGACGGCAGCACCAGCACCACGACGAGTCCGCGCGACAACCCGAACGGCCTTCGCTTCTGCGACAACGTCCCGCCGTTCCGCACGACGTTCAAGGGCTCGGCATCCTACACGATGCCGTGGGATATCCAGGTGAGCGGCTCGTTCAGGGCCATCCCCGGCACCAGCGTTGCTGCCAATTACACGGTGAACTCAGCGATCGCCGGACGGCCGATCGTCGGCGGAATCTCGAACGCAGCGACGATCAACGTCAACCTGGTCGAGCCGAACACGCTGTTCCTCGACTACCAAAACCAGCTCGACGGACGCGTCGGCAAGACCTTCCGCTTCGGCCGCTTCCAGGCGCAGGGCTTCGTGGACATCTTCAACGTGCTGAACGCAGGGACGATCACGAGCGTCAACCAGACCTACGGCGGCACGTGGAATAACCCGACGGCGATCCTCGCCGGCCGCACGGTCCGGTTCGGCACGCAGTGGGAGTTCTGAGAATCGAGTAATCGGGTAATTGAGTAATCGGGTAATCGGGTAATTCGATCCGGCCATCGGTTGTCGCGTGGCAACTGGTGGCCGGATCCTTCCTCAAGGCATCCTCCGGCCTTCCGGCTTTCCACCCCACCGTCGTTCAGAAATAGCGGCTCAAGGGCTGAGTGCTAAGGGCAAATGCTCGGAAGCCCTCAGCGCTGATTTGCAACGCATTCTATGAGCACCGCGCACGGCGGTGATGGAGAATAGCGTCGCGATGGTCGGAGGACATGACGATGGACGAGACGGTTTCGGCAGAAGCGCTCCGGGAATCTGAAGAGCTCCACCGGATCACGCTCCTCAACATGTCGGACGCGGTGTTCATCACCAACGACGAGGGCGTCTTTACCTTCATCTGTCCGAACGTCGACGTGATCTTCGGCCATCAGCCACGACGAAGTGCAGGCGATGCAGCGGATATCCCGGCTGCTCGGATGCGAGCTGGTCGAGCCAGGGCAGCTGAGCGACGGCGGCGAGGTCCGGAACATCGAGCACGAAGTCGAGTGCAAGGGAGGCGCACGGCGGGTGCTGCTGGTCCACGTCAAGCGGGTCTCGATCAGGCGCGGCACGATCCTCTACGTCTGCCGCGATGTCACCGAGAGAAAGCAATCAGAGCAGGCGCTGCGGCGCCACGACGAGCGGCTGAAGCTGGCGCTGGAGGCCGCGTCGATGGGCACCTGGGACTGGGACGTGCCGAGCGGAGAGATGACCTGGTCGCCGGAAACACACCGGATGTTCGGCGATCCGGCCGTTCGTCACACCCCGTCGTTTCCCACGTTTCTCGAGCGCGTGCACACGGACGACCGCGCTCGCGTGGCGCGGACGATGACCGACGCGATGGATCGCGGCGCCGTCTATGAGACCGAGTTCCGCCTGCTCGGGTATGACGCCGGCGAGCGCTGGATCATGGCCAGGGGCAAGGCGTTGAGGAACGGCAAGCCCCTTCGGATGCTTGGCGTATTCGTCGACCTCACCGAACGGCATCAGGTCGACGCCGACCTCCGCGAGCTCGGCGGGCGGCTGATCAACGCGCACGAGCAGGAGCGCATGCGGCTGTCGCGCGAGCTCCACGACAACGTCGGCCAGCTGGTGGCGCTGCTGTCGGTCGAACTGGAGCTCCTGCGGCAGCAGCTCCGCACGTCCGCGCCGCCCGTGCACGCGCAGTTCGCCAAACTGTTCGCGCACGCCAGCGAGCTCGGGTCGGATCTGCACCGGCTGTCGCACGAGCTCCATCCGGCCAGGCTCGAACACCTCGGCCTCGAGGAGTCGATTCGCAGTGTCTGCGAGGAGTTCGCCGGGGCCCGGCAGATCGCCCTGCACCTGGAGATCTCCGACGTGTCGGCCGGGCTCGATCGCGACGCAGTCCTCTGCTTGTACCGCATCGCGCAGGAGTCACTGCACAACGTCGTGAAGCACAGCGGGGCCACGCGCGTGGACATCACGCTGGCGGCCGCTCCCGGCGAGGTGGTGCTGCGGGTTGTCGACGACGGCGTGGGGTTCGATCCCCGTTCGGCCCAGCAGAAAGACACCCTCGGCCTGGTGAGCATGCGGGAACGGGCGCGTCTGGTGCGGGGCCAGCTGACCGTGTCGTCGAAGCCCGGCGACGGCACGAAGATCGAGGTCCGCCTGCCGACCACGGGATCCGACTCAATTGAGTAATCGGGTAATCGGCGTCAATCGAGTAGTCGGTGGCCGCGTTCGGCCGCATCGTTTTCAGTCAGTCCAAACGTCCCGGTCGGGGCCGTTGGAACTGGCAGCCGTGTGCGCTAGCATCGCGTCGGTCAGATCGACATGCACACCACGCGGCCGTCGACGCGGGCAGGGGCCAAACGGCCGGGACTTGAACGGCTGAGTCCGCCAGCGACCTACGCGTTGGTGTTCGTCGTGCTCGCGGCGGCGATCCTGCTGCGCTACCTGCTCGATCCGTGGTTGGGTGACACAGTGCCGCTCGTCACCCTCTTCGGGGCGGTTGCGGCCGCGGTGTGGCTCGGCGGCTTCGCGCCGGCGCTCGCCGTCACCATCCTCGGCTACCTCGCGTCCGAATACTTGTTTATCGAGCCGCGAGGGTCGTTCGCGCTCGGCGTTCTCGCCAATTTCATCGGCCTGGTCGCCTACCTCGTCACCTGTTCTCTGATCATCGCCATCGGCGAAGTCGCCAGGCGCGCCGAACGTCGCGCCGGCGAACAACGCGAGCTGCTGGAGGTGACGCTGCACAGCATCGGCGACGCGGTGATCACGACCGATTTGCAGGGCCGGGTCGCCTCGATGAATGCGGTTGCCGAAGCGCTGACCGGCTGGGGGCCGGCCGATGCGGTCGGGAAGCCGCTCGATACCGTCTTCCGCATCGTCAGCGAGGGCACGCGCCGCCCGGTCGAAAGCCCCGCGACGAAGGCGCTGCGCGAAGGAGTGGTCGTCGGCCTGGCGAACCACACGCTGCTCGTCCGCAAGGACGGCAGCGAGTGCCCGATTGACGACAGCGCCGCGCCGATCCGCGACGAGTACGGCATCGTGTCCGGATGTGTGCTGACGTTCAGGGATGTCACCGCGCAGCGTCGTGTCGAGCATGAACGCGCGAGCCAGCTGCTGACCGCCAGGCTGCTCGCGTCGATCATCGAGTCGTCGGACGATGCGATCATCGGCAAGTCGCTCGATGGCGTCATTCAGAGCTGGAACGCCGGCGCCGAGCGCCTGTTCGGGTATAACGCTGCCGAGGCGGTCGGCCGCCACATCTCGCTGGTCATCCCGCCCGACCGTCTCGCCGAGGAAGATCACATCATCGCCAGCCTGAAAGAGGGCCGGCGGATCGAGCACTTCGAAACCGAGCGCGTTCGACGCGACGGCCGGCTCATCCTCGTTTCTTTGACCATCTCGCCGATTAAGGACGAGGCCGGCGTGGTCGTCGGCGCGTCGAAGATCGTGCGCGACGTGACCCGCCATAGGGAGGGAGAGCAGCGCGAGCGCCAGCTGCTGGCCGAAGCCGCGGCGGCGAACGCCAAATTCCGTGCGTTTTTCGATCAGGGCGCGTTCTTCGCCGGCATCATGGACCTGGACGGGACGCTCGTCGAGGCGAACCGCCTGTCGTGGGAAGCGTGCGGGTATACGCCGGAGCAGGTCGTCGGCAAGCCGTTCTGGCAGGGCCCATGGTGGGCGCCCTCGCGTGAGCTGTCGGCCGCCATCGAGGCCGCGACGAGGCAGGCCGCCGCCGGGCAGATGTTCCGCGCCGAGATGCCCTACTTCGTCGCCGACGGCACCGAACGCGTCGTCGACTTCACCATCCAGCCAATCCGCGACGAGATCGGCCGGGTTGTCGCGCTCACGCCGATCGGCGTCGACATCACGGAGCGCAAGCGCGCGGAAGCCGAACGAAAGCGGCTCGAAGACAGCCTGAAGCGGCTGGCGCTGGATTTGTCGGAGGCGGATCGGCGGAAGAACGAGTTCCTGGCGATGCTGGCGCACGAGCTGCGCAACCCGCTTGCGCCGATCAGCAACACCATCCGCGCCCTGCACGTCGTCGGAAGCGACGGAGAAGCGCTCCGGTCTGCCTCGGAGATGCTGCAACGGCAGGTCGGCCAGATGTCGCGCCTCATCGACGATCTGCTCGACATCAGCCGGATCACGCGGGGCAAGATCGAGCTGCGCAAGCAGCGAATCGACCTGGCGGCGATTGTCCAGCAGGCGGTGGAAGCCGTCCGCGACCTGTACCGCAGCATGGAGCACGAGCTGACGGTCACGCTGCCGCCGCAGCCGGTGCAACTGCACGCCGATCCCGCGCGGCTGGCGCAGGTCGTCGGAAATCTGCTGAGCAATGCCGGCAAGTTCACGGACAACGGCGGCCACATCTGGCTGACGGTGCGGCAGGACGGCGAGCACGCCGAAATAGCGGTGCGGGACACCGGCATCGGCATCGCCGCCGAGCATCACGCGCGCCTGTTCGACATGTTCGAGCAGGTGGACACGTCGCTGGAGCGGTCGCAAGGCGGCCTGGGCATCGGCCTGACGCTGGTGAGGACCCTCGTGGAGCTGCACGGCGGGAGCGTCGGCGTCCACAGCGACGGGCTCGGCCGCGGCAGTGAGTTCACCGTGCGGCTCCCCGTGCTCGTCGACGCAACGGAAGACGTCTCACCCGCGCCTGCCGCCGTCGAGCAGGCGCCGGCGCCCGGACGGCGCGTCCTGATCGTCGACGACAGCGAGGACGGCGCCGAGTCGCTCGCGATGCTGCTTCAGTTCGGCGGCCACGAGACTTACAAGGCGCACGACGGCCTCGCGGCCATCGAAGCCGCCCGGCGGCTGCGGCCCGACGTGGTGCTGCTCGACATCGGCCTGCCGGGACTGAATGGCTACGAGGTATGCAGCCGCATCCGGCAGGAGCCGTGGGGCAAGCGCGCCACGCTCGTGGCGCTGACCGGGTGGGGACAGGACGAAGATCGCGATCGATCGCGCGAGGCGGGGTTCGACGCCCACATGGTGAAGCCGGTCGACTTCGACGCGCTGCTGAGGCTGCTCAGGTAGCCAGGACCGAGCAGGTCGCGGGCGCGCGCGTCAAGACGTAGTCGTCGGTTTCAAGCCGACGTTGCTGCAACCTTGATCCGTCTGGGGTCGGCGGAGACGGCCGGCACCGGCACGATCAGCCGCGGGCCCGTCGCGATAATCATCGCGCGCTCGACGATGTTGCGCAGTTCGCGGACGTTGCCGTACCACGGGTGTTCCTGGAGCTGCTTCATCGAATCCTTCGACACCGTTTCGATTCGCTTGCCGAAGGCCTGCGCGAACTCGTCGACGAACTCCCAGACCAGGCCGGGGATGTCCTCTCTCCGGTCGCGCAGCGGCGGGATGGTCACGGGAAACACATTCAGCCGGTAGTACAGGTCCTCGCGGAAGGTCTTGTCGGCGACCGCCTGCTCGAGGTTTCGGTTGGACGCCGCGATAATCCGGACGTCGACCTTCACCGACTGCGAGCTGCCGAGCCGCTCGAACACGCGTTCCTGGAGCACGCGCAGCAGCTTGACCTGGATGGGCCCCGGCAGCTCTCCGATTTCGTCGAGGAACAGCGTGGAGTGGTTGGCCGCCTCGAAGCGGCCGATCTGGCGCGTGACGGCGTCGGTGAACGCGCCGCGCTCGTGGCCGAACAGCGCGCTCTCGATGAGCGCGGTCGGCATCGCCGCGCAGTTCACGCGGACCATCTGCTTCTGGTGCCGCGGGCTGAGGTCGTGGATCGCTTCGGCGAAGACTTCTTTGCCGACTCCCGTCTCGCCGAGCAGCAGCACCGTGGCCGGCGTGGGCGCCACCTGTTCGACGAGGCCGAGCACATCGGCCATCGGCGCACTGTTGGCGACGATCCGGCGCGGCGGGCGATCGGGTGCCAGTATCGGCCGCCGCACATCATCTTCAGCCGCGCGATCGCGCAGCTCCTTCAGCTCGGTCAGCGCCTGCCTGAGCTGGGTGTCTCCCGCCTTGCGCAGCAGCGCCTGACTGAAGATCCCGGCGACGAGCCGCAGCTGCTGGACGACGGCGGACGGCCACTCGGCATGCCGGCGCGTCGAGCCGCATAACAAGCTCCTCCGGACGCTGTCGGTTCGGCCGGCGGCGGCAAGCGGCACGATGACAGCCGAGCGAAGGCCGCGGCGCCGGAACGTCTCGCGATCGATGGGGTCGACGAGCTCCTCGATACGCGTGAACCAGATCGCCTGTCCGCGCTCGAGTCGCGAAGCCATGAGCGGAATCGACGCCGTGGGCCACGGGTCGCCCGCTTCAGACGGATTGCCGCTGACAGAGTGGTGGGTGACGGCGAGTGCGGCCTCGGCCGAATCGTGCCGCCACAGGAGGAGGCAATCGAGCTCCAATGCTTCGCCGATCTCAGCCAGGCTGTCGGTCACGGTGCCGTCGAGAGCATCCGCCTTGGTGACAGCAAAACGTGTGGCGAGGTCGGCGACGAGCCGTTGAAAGATGAACCGGCGGCTGGTCGTGGACCCTGGGCGTGCGTCCGGGTCCGGTGGCGAAGGCCGGGTTGAAGCCGGCGGCGCCCAGAGCGACGACCGTGAGGCGGTATCGCTCGGACGCAGCGCGGGGATGGTCGACATGGGTAGAACCCTACAGGATGGACGGGAGGCACGCACTGGTGCGATCGCCTACCTTCGGCTGGGAAAATGAACAGGGGGGCGTAGGAAAAAGTGACAGTGCCAGCACGGCCGGGGAGTAAGCTAGGGGCCGACTTAGCCGGAAATGAAGGGGTTTCTGCTCTTGGTGTGCTTTGTCGGCGCACCGGCTGCCGCGCCCGCGCAGGCGTGCCGATGGATTGCAGACGTCCGGTCGCTTGCGGGTTGACGCATGACGAAGCCACGGGTGCTGCTTGCCGACGATCACGCGCTGCTGCTTGGCGCCTTCGAGGCGCTTCTGTCGTCCGAGTGCGAGATCGTCGGCACCGCGTCGGACGGACGTCAGCTCGTGGCCGATGCGGCCCGTTTGAAGCCCGACGTCATCGTGCTCGACGTCATGATGCCGCACCTGAACGGCCTCGAGGCCGCCCGCCAAATCAAGCAGTCGCTCAAGACCGTCAAGCTGGTCTTCGTGACGGTGAACGAGGACGCCGACCTGGCCGCGGAAGCATTTCGCGCCGGCGCGTCGGCGTACCTGTTGAAGGGGTCTGCGGCGCCGGAACTGCTGACGGCGATTCGCGAAGTCATGCAGGGACGCTCGTATGTCACGCCGCTCATGACGGACGCGCTGGTCGAAACGCTGTTGAATCCAGAGAAGCCCGGGCCGTCCACCGACTTGACTCCCCGCCAGCGCGAAATCCTGCAGCTTTTGGCCGAAGGACGCTCGATGAAGGAAGCGGGTGCGGTCCTCAATCTCACACGGCGCACCATCGCCTTCCACAAGTACCGAATGATGCAGCAGCTGAAGGTGAAGACTACAGCTGAGCTCATCCAGTACGCCATCCGGAATCACATCGTCTGACATACTCCTTTTAGATCATTGTCACGGGAGGCTGAGTGCAGTAGATTGCGACACAGCGACTGATGTCCTCCCGCCGCGATGGCGCCTCGGCCCGGGTCAGATCGCCGCGAAACACCGCGGCGCGGACGCTTCGTGCCGGCCGGCGCCGTGCTGAGGGCGCCGAGGATCACGCGCCCGGGGGACGCGAGGTGCCCGACGCGACCGTCCGGCACCTCAACGCTGCCAACCACGAAATTCGGGCGCTGAATCGGCAGCTGGCCGACAAGGTGCAGGATCTGCTCGGCCACAGCGACGATCTGGCGAATCTCATCGAGAGCTCCGACATCGCCACCGTCTTTCTCGATACCGAGCTGCGCATCAAGCACTTCACGACAACGGCGGCGCGACCGTTCAACCTATCCCAGTCCGACGTCGAACGGCCGATCGGGCAGATCACGACGAATCTGCATGCGATTGATCTCGAAGACTGACTGCCGGGCAATTCTCGGCGGCGTGACCGCGCTCGAACGCGAAGCGACTGCCGTCGACGGCGGCGAGTACCTGCTGCGTCTGTTTCCGTATCGTCGCGCGCACGATTCCCGAATCACCTGGGGCGTCGTGATCACGCTCGTCGACGTCACGCGGCTGAAGGAGATTGAACGGGACTTGCGTGCGGCGCGCGAGCAGGCGGCCGGCGACCTGCGCCGGATGACGTGCCTGCACAAGGTGACGGCGCGGCTGGCGCAGCCCGGCGGCGTTCGCGCCATCCAGGACGACATCGTCACGGCGGCGGTCGAGATCGCCGGCGCCGACATGGGCACGCTGCAGACGTGCGACGAGCATGGCGTGCTCGCCATCACGTCGCAGACCGGTTTCGGGCAGGCCTTTCTCGACTACTTCGGACGGGTGGATGCCCACAGCGACACGGCCTGCAGCGCGGCGATGGCCGCCCGGGAGCGGGTCGTCGTCGAGGACGTGACGAAGAGCCCGTACTTTGCCGGCGCCACGCTGCCGGTGCTGCTCGAGGCCGGCGTTCGCGCGCTGCAGTCCACGCCGCTGTTCGACCTGTCGGGCGAGTTCGTCGGGATGCTGTCCACCCATTACCGATCGGTTCGCCAGTTCGGCCAGGCGGAATTGAAGTGGCTCGATCTGCTGGCCCGCCAGGCGGCCGATCTCATCACGCACCGGCAGAGCGAGGAAGGTCTGTCCCGGACCAACGAACAACTGGAGCGGCGCATCGACGAGCGCGTCAAGTGGCTCAAGCTGCTTCACCAGGTCACGCGCGCGATTCAGGAGGCGGCGACGTGGGACGAGGCGGTTCGCGCCGCGCTCGAACTGACCTGCGCCGCCGAAGGATGGCAGGTTGGGTTCGTGTACATTCCGGATCCCGCCGACACCGACGTGCTCGTGCCGACCGTCGGCTGCCTGCGCGACGAGCGTTTCCGGCCGTTCTACGAGTTCTCCGAGGAGCAGCGGTACACGAAGAGGGCCCAGAACCTGCCCGGCCTCGTCTACACCGACGGGATCGTCCGATGGGTGAACGAGGCCGAGGAGCTCGCTGCGCTCGTGCCGGCGCGGCGGGCGGCGGTCAGGAAGGCAGGACTGGTCTCGGCGGTGGCGATGCCGATCACCTTCGGACCGCAGGTGATCGGAGTGCTGGAGCTGTTCTCCGACCAGCCGCACACGCCGGACCAGACGCTCGTCACGCTGATGGTCGACCTCAGTGCCCAGATCGGCAAGATCGTCGAGCGCGAGCGGATGACCGCGGAGATGGCCGATCTCGCGTGGCGGGAGCAGCAGGGGCTGCTGCACACCCTGCACGATACGCTCGGCCAGACGCTCACCGCGGTGAACGTCTTGAGCTCGGCGCTCGGCCGCCGGCTCCAGGAGGCGGACGCGGCGGCGGCCGCCACCGCCGGTCAGATCGTGCAGCAGGCGAGGCTCGCGCTGAACCAGGTGCGGCAGTTATCGCGCGGCATGTTTCCGGTCGACGTCGATTCGCTCGACATCATGACGGCGCTGCGCGAGCTGGCGTCGGCCACCGAATCGATTCACAGGCTGCGCGTGCAGGTCGATGGCGATCTGTCGAATTCGCCGCTCGACAGCCGCGTGATCACCCACTTGTATCGCATCGCCCAGGAGGCGGTCACCAACGCGGTCAAGCACGCACAGGCCGACGCGATCCGGATCGACGTGAAATCGGGCCAGGGCTTCACCCGCCTGCGCGTGACCGACAACGGCGTCGGGATTCCCGGCAACGGCCACACCCGGGAGGGTCTCGGGTTGCGGGTCATGCGGCATCGGGCGGCGTCGATCCGCGCGAACCTGTCGATTCGAGCCAATCCCGCGGGAGGAACGACCGTCGCGTGCACGCTGCGGCAGCCGCCCGCCCTTCCACCTCCGTCTGACACCTGAAATGCCGACCCTGAAAGGGTCGGCCTACACAACGATCCTGAAAGGGGTCGGCCTACGAGACCGAAAGGGTCGGCCTGCCGGCGAGCGGTCGCTCCGCAGGTCCGGAGTAGCTCCGGCAGGACGGAGATTCGCTGTCGCCGACATGTGCGCCATTGGCGGACAGACCCCTGAAAACTCCCTGAAGCCTGCCGTTTACGACCCGCCCCGTCCGCGGGGCGGGGAGAACGCGCCTTGCTGTTCGTTGGTGGTGGCGTGATCCCTGACCCCCGGCTGTGCCAGAAGAGATCCCGATGAATTTCGAGAAGGATGAACCGGACCTTGGTTTCCCGCCGGCCCTCCAACTGGACGAGCTCGCGATTCCCGACGGCTTCGACCGCCGGGCATTCCTCATGCGCAGCGCCGTCGTCGGAGCCGTGGCGGTCATGACCGGCTGCGCCGCGCCGACTCCGGAGCAGGCCGCGGCCGCTCCGCCGCCCCAGTCGCCGCCCGTGCCCGCCTCGAAGGTGTCTCCCGAGCTGGAGGTCGTCAAGAAGTCCAGGGGACCTGTGATGACCACGCTCGAGGAGTTCTACAAGGTCGGCCCGGGCCCCTCGAGCTCTCACACGATCGGGCCGATGCGGATCACCTACGACTTCTACCAGCGGTGCGCAAAGCTGCCCGCCGACCAGCTCGCGAAGTCGACGGCGCTCAAGGTCCACCTATTCGGCAGCCTGAGCGCGACAGGGAAGGGGCACGGCACCGAGCGAGCAGCGCTCGCCGGCATCATCGGCAAGGAGCCGGCGACGGTCGAGCCCGAGTTCCTCGACGGCCTCGTCTCGAAGCCCGATCAGACCTTCACGGTGAAGATGGGATCCAGGGACCTGACGGTGTCCCTGAAAGACATCGTCTACGACGCGCCGAAAGGCGAGTTTCCCCATCCGAACACGATGACCTGCAAGCTGATGGCAGGCGACACCGTCCTGCACGAGCTCGAGTACTACTCGGTCGGCGGCGGGTTCATCGAGTGGAAGGGGTATCAGCCGCCGAAGAAGGGCCAGCCGAAGTACCGGTACTCGACGATGAAAGAGCTGCAGGCGCACGCGCAGCGCGACAAGCTCTCGATCGCACAGGTCGTCATGGCCAACGAAGTCGCGGTCTCCGGGAAGACAGAAGCGGAGATCACCGCCTTCATCGACAAGATCGCGACCGCGATGGTCAACATCGTCAAAGCCGGCCTGAATGCGCCGGAGTCGACACTGCCTGGTCCGATCAAGCTCAAGACCAAGGCGGGGGACGTCTACAAGCGCGCGATGGACGACACGTACCAACAGCAGCGCGGGGTCGGCGTCGTGTCGGCGTATGCCCTGGCGGGGTCGGAGGAGAACGCCAGAGGGCATCTGGTGGTCACCGCGCCGACCGGCGGCTCCGCCGGCGTGATGCCGGCGCTGGTCTACGCACTCGGCGAGGGCGGCCGCAAGCTGCCGCAGGACAAGCTCCGGAGCGGATTCCTGGCGGCCGCGGCCGTCGGCTATCTGTGCAAGCACAACGCGACGTTGTCCGGCGCCGAGGGCGGTTGCCAGGCGGAGATCGGCGTCGCGTCGGCGATGGGCGCCGCCTTCATCGCGCAGGCGCACGACTTCAACGACCAGGTCGTGGCCAATGCCGCTGAATCCTCCCTTCAGCATCACCTCGGGATGACCTGCGACCCGGTCGCCGGCTTCGTGCAGATCCCATGTATCGAACGCTGTGCCTTCGGCGCGGTCAAGGCGTGGACCGGCTTCATGATCGCGAGCAACGAGATCCCGACCAACCGCCGCGTCGACTTCGACACGACGGTGAACGCGATGGCGCTGACCGCACGTGAGATGAACGCGAAGTACAAGGAGACCTCCGAGGGCGGGCTCGCGGTCTCGCTGGTGCTCTGCTAGACGCGGGAGTAGACGTGTCACAAGCGATGCGGGCGGCGGTTGCGGCGTGGTTGATGACCGCCGTTTACTATTTCTATCAGTACACGCTGCGCTCGGCGCCCGCGGTGATGATGCCGCAGCTCTCGGACGCCTTCAGCCTCAGCGCGCTGGGTGTGGCCTCGCTGGTCGGCCTCTTCTACTACGGCTACTCGCCGTTCAGCCTCGTGGCCGGCGTCGCGATGGATCGACTCGGCCCGCGGATGGTCGTCCCGCTCGGCGCCGCGGCGGTCGGCGTCGGCGCGCTGCTGTTCGCGACCGGGAACAGCCAGATGGCGAGCGCCGGACGGCTGTTGCAGGGCGCCGGCGGCGTGTTTGCCTTGATCGGCGCGGTGTATATCGCGACGACCAACTTCCCGCCGTCGCGTGCGGCGACGCTGATCGGGTTGACCCAGATGTTCGGCATGGCCGGCGGCTCGGCCGGCCAGTTCGTCGTCGGACCGCTGATCGCCGGCGGCGTCTCGTGGCAGGCGTTCTGGACCGGGATGGGCATCGGCGGCCTCGTCATCGGCGGCGTGCTCTGGATGCTCCTGCCCAAAGAGGCGCCCGTGGCGCGGCGCGACGACTGGCTCAAGGGCGCGACCCACGCCCTGATCGTCGTGTTTCGAAATCCGCAGTCGATCCTCTGCGGGATGATCGCCGGCCTGCTGTTCATACCGACGACCATCTTCGACATGATCTGGGGCGTCCGCTTTCTGCAGGAAGCGCGCGGGCTCGATTACGCCACCGCCGTGATCCGGTCCTCGACGGTGCCGGTCGGCTGGATCATCGGCTGCCCGGTGCTCGGCCTGCTCTCGGATCGGATCGGCCGCCGCAAGCCGGTGATCGGCGCGAGCGGGCTGGTGCTGTTCGCGTGCCTCGCGTTCATCCTCTACGGCGACCCCGGCGTGTTTCCGCCTTACGTCCTCGGCCTCGTCGCGGGATTCGTCTCGGGTGCCGCGATGCTGCCCTACACCGTGATCAAGGAAGCCAATCCGCCCGAGATGAGCGGCACCGCGACCGGCGTCGTGAACTTCCTGAACTTCACGTTCAGCGCGCTGCTCGGGCCGGTGTTCGGCTGGGCGCTGATGGCGGTCGCCGGCGGCGGCGGGCGTACCCTCGACACGTATCAGACGGCGTTCGAGCCGCTGTTGTACGGCGTGGCCCTCGCGGTCGGGCTGACGTTCTTCCTGCGGGAGACCGGCCCGGCCGCCCTTCCCGTCGCGCGTGAGGTGATATGACATCTGCAGTCCATGGAACCGGAAAGTACGAACAACTCCTCGAGCGGTGCCGCACCCTCCAGCCGGTGTCTACGGCAGTGGCGCACCCGTGCGAGGCGTCGGCACTGGCAGCGGTCGTCGATGCGGCCGAGCTCGGGCTGATCGCGCCGATCCTCGTCGGCCCGAAGGCGAAGATCGAGGAGGTCGCGAAGACCAACGGCATCGCGCTGGGGTCGATCCCGATCGTCGACGCGCCGCACAGCCACGCGTCGGCGGCCCGGGCCGTCGAACTGGTGCGTCAGGGCAAGACCGAGCTGCTGATGAAGGGCAGTCTCCACACCGACGAGCTGCTGGGGGCGGTGGTGGCGCGCGACACCGGCCTGCGCACCGGCCGGCGCCTCAGCCACGTCTTCATCATGGACGTGCCCACGTATCACAAGGTGCTGATCGTCACCGACGCGGCGATCAACATCGCGCCGACGCTCGAGGACAAGGTCGACATCCTTCAGAACGCGATCGACCTGGCCATCTCGCTCGGCCTCGCCCGGCCGAAGGTGGCGATTCTGGCGGCGGTCGAGACGGTGACCTCGAAGATGCCGGCGACGCTCGACGCCGCGGCGCTGTGCAAGATGGCCGAGCGCGGGCAGATCACGGGCGCGATCGTCGACGGCCCGCTGGCCTTCGACAACGCGATCAGCGCCGAGGCGGCCAGAATCAAGGGCATCCGCTCGGAAGTCGGGGGCGATCCCGACATCCTCCTCGTCCCCGATCTCGAGGCCGGCAACATCCTCGCCAAGCAACTCAGCTTCCTCGCCAATGCAGACAGCGCGGGACTTGTGCTCGGCGCGCGGGTGCCGATCATCCTGACGAGCCGCGCCGACACAGTCCGGTCGAAGATTGCCAGCTGCGCCGTCGCGGTACTGGCGGCGTACGCGCGGCAAATCGCAGCCGGCGGCACGACCTAGGAGCAGCCATGGAGCGGATTCTCGCTCGTCCTCAACGCCGGCTCGTCGAGCCTCAAGTTCTGCGTCTACAGAGCGGCGAACGCGGAGTGGCAGCTCGAGACGCGCGGCCAGATCGATGGCATCGGCACGTCGCCGAAATTCACCGCGAAAAACGGTCAGGGCGAGAAGATTGCCGACGAGCGGCTGGACGGCAGGGTGACCGATGCCCGCACGGCGCTCGACTCGCTCGCCGCATGGCTGCGCGAGCGCCATCGCGGTGCGCGCGTGCTGGCCGTCGGCCACCGCGTCGTCCATGGCGGAGCGCGCTACGCCGGACCGATCGTCGTCACCCCTCAGATTCTCGAGGACCTGCGCACGCTCATCCCGCTGGCGCCTCTCCATCAACCGTACAACCTGGCGGCGATCGAAGCGGTCTTCGAGCGCTTGCCGGGCGTCCCGCAGGTGGCCTGCTTCGACACCAGCTTCCACCGCGGTCAGCCCCCGGTCGCGTCGCTCGTTCCGCTGCCGCGCGAGATCTGTGCGTCCGGTGTGCAGCGGTACGGGTTCCACGGGCTGTCGTACGAATACATCGCCTCTGTCCTGCCGAAAGTGGCGCCGGAGATCGCCGCCGGACGCGTGATCGTCGCGCACCTCGGCAGCGGCGCGAGCATGTGCGCGCTGCGGAGCGGGAAGAGCATCGACAGCACGCTCGGATTCACCGCACTCGACGGACTCTGCATGGGCACGCGGCCCGGCGCCGTCGATCCCGGCGTGATCCTCTACTTGTTCCAGGATCTCAAGCTGTCGGCCAAGGACGTGGAGACCATCCTCTACAAGAAATCGGGCCTGCTGGGGATCTCGGGGATCAGCAACGACATGCGCGATCTGCTGACGAGCACGGAGGCATCCGCCCGGCTGGCCGTCGACTACTTCGTCTACCGCGCGGCGCGGGAGATCGGCGGCCTCGCCGCCGTGCTGGGCGGCGTCGACGCGCTCGTCTTCACCGCCGGCATCGGCGAGAACTCTCCCGAGATCCGCAGCCGCATCTGCCGCTCGTCGGCGTGGCTCGGCATCGACGTCGACCAGGCGGCCAACGCGAAGAACACCCCGCGGTTTTCACGACCCGGCAGCCGCGTCTCGGCGTGGGTGATTCCGACCAACGAAGAATTGATGATCGCGCGCCACACGTCCTCGCTGCTCGGCCTGGTCGAAGCGCGGGCATAGCGAAGAGCGCCATCGAAGACTTGTCGTAAATCCGTGCGTGTCTTCGCGTCGAGTCGTTACGACGTTACTCGATGCGCTTCCAGGATTCGTCCGGATTGTAGTCGCTCATCTTGCCGGCCATCGCGGCGGACTCGGGACCCAGGTCCTTCTCGTAGACGATCCCGTCCTGGTTGACGATGAAGGTCATGATGCCGGTGAGGTCGTACTCGGCGGGCCAGGCGACGAGCGCGAAGCCGCCGGACATGTTGCCGCTGGCGACGTAGGATTTCGCGCCGCCCGGCGCGGCGTCGCCCTGGGCTGTGAGGATTTTGAAGTAGTAGCCCTGGAATGGCATCGGCTTCTGGCCTTCGCCGAACCGCTGCCCCTCGCTGGCCGCCTGCGCGACCAGGTCGCCGAGCGGGCTGAGCCGCTTGCCCTTCACCTCCGGCCAGAACAGTCCATTCTCTTTGCCGGCGTCGCTGCTGAAGGTTTGCGCGTATAGCCCCACTGGCTTGCCGTCGTGACCGTGCTCCGCGTAGCGGCGCTGCGCCGCGACGTAGGTGGCGCAGATACGGATGGCTGCCAGCTCGTTCCGTCCGATCCGCCTGGCGAGCACCTCCGCCTTGCCCGCCGCGGTGTCGAATCGCCAGTTGTTCCCGTCCTGGACCAGCGGCACCGGGAACGGCCACTCTTCGTTGCCGATGACGAGCGTCTTCCCGGCCGGTTCCGCATCCACGAGGCTCCAGTGTTCGGCGAATGCCGCGGTGAAGGTCTCGCGATTCCGCCGCGCCGTCACCGGATCCGAGGTGTCGACGAGCTCCTTGCTGTCCGGGCCGAAGATCGTCGACAGCTGCTCGACGTCTGCCGCTTTCACCACCTCCGCGAGCCGCCGCACCGCCTCCTCGGGCGACGCGAACACCTGCTGCTGCGGCCGCGGCGGTTCGGATGGCGTGCAGGCCGCCGTCGCCGCGAGCGCCGCTCCAATCAACGCCGAGGCGAGTGTGCCTTTCTTCATGACCGTGGACCTTTCGCGCGTCAGCGGCGGCGGCCGCCGCCGCCGCCACCGCTCCTGCTGCTCTTCCCGCGCGAGCTGGCCGCCCGCGTCGAGTTGCCGCTCGAGTACCCCGAGAACGCGTCGGACTTCGTGCCGCTGCGTTCGGCGGTGGTTGCGGTACCGGTGCTGCGGCCGCGTGATTGATAGTTGCCCGACGTGGTCCGCTGGGTCGACGTGGATGTGGATTGCGTAGTCTTCCGCTCCTGGGCTGCCGTGCGCGCCTGGTCCTTCTGGGCCTGCGTCGCGTCGGGACGGTTCTCCTGCCGCGACTCGACGCGATCGGTGCGCTGCTCCGACGTGTTCTCGCGGCGATCGGTCCGCTCTTCGGACAGATCCTCGCGGTGATCGGCCCAGTCTTCGCGCGCGTCTTCGCGGTGGTCGTAGTAGTCGTCCCACGCGTCGTTGTACATGTAGGCGCCGCCGCGCCACCCGTATGGCCCGTAGTAGTAGTCGTTGTCGATGGCTGCGCCGATCGCAATGCCGGCGGTGAACCCGATGATCCCGGCGACGACCGCGTCGGAGCTGCTGCTCTGCTGTTCGACGACCACCGTCTGCGGCGCGGTATAGACCGTCGTTGCGTTGTAAGTCGGCACGTAGACGACCTGCGGGTTGGCCGGCTCGATGACGATCACCTGCTCGCCGGCGTTGGTCGTCTTGGTCTCGACCTCCTGCTGCGGCGTGTCCTTCAGGTTTCCCACCTTCTGGGCCTGCGCGCGCAGCCGCTGAATGCTGCTGAACACGGCCGACCGGTCAGCGGTGAACGCCTGTCCCAGCCGCGTCGTCCAGTCCTGCTGCACCGCCATCATGTTGACGATGTCGGGGAACAGCACGAGGGCGACGAAGCTCGGCTCGAAGGCGGCCTTCACGGCCGCATCCTGGAGCTGCGTGCCCTTCAGCGTCGTGTTCTTCTTCAGCCACGCGTTGAGCTCCCTGACCTTGGCGGGGTCCTGCGCGCAGATCAGGATCTGCGCGAGGAGCTGGTCGGGATAGAGGGCGATCGGAGCGGTCAGCCGATCGATCTCCTCAGCCGAAACCGCCGCGGGCTTCTTGGCCGCGGCGGCGGTTTGCCCGCCGGCTCGCAGCGGCACGCCCGACCCCGCGACGGCAGCGATCAGCGCGAGCGCGGAACAACCCGCGGCGAATTTCGTGATCCTGGCGGTCATGTTCTTGTTCATCTGCGGCTCGCTGAATTGTGCGTCGGCCGATCGTAGTGTCCGGCTTCAGCCGGACTGCGGCTTTCAGTGGCTGATGGCCAGTTCCCTCCGGAACGGCTCGATTCGCGGTGCGGCCTGCCGCGGAATGTTCCGGAAGTAGCGACCGTCGGCGGTTACCTGGAGAAATCGCTCGTACAGGAGCGCTTCGAGGACGTCGGTGCAGGCTTCGCACTCCAGGTCCCAGAGCCGCTGAATCTGGGCCCTGGTCAGATGCAGCCCGGGGACTTCGAGGAACTCGCCCCGAATGATTCGAGTCCGCTCCCGCGTGGACGGTGCCTGGCGTTTCATGACCTTGAGATCGGCCGTATGGCATGCATCGGTGCATTACGCGTGCCCGGCTGGCCTGCCCGTGCCCTCGACGAATGCGACCGCTCGCCCCGACATGTCGGAGAAGCTCCGGTCCGGCGTATTGGCAGTACGCCTTTCCGGTGATTCACGCCCCGAGCGACCGAAAAGATGCTTGCGGGAATGGCGTTGCCTCTGCATAGTGAGCAGTCGTCCCTGCGAGACGACTTCATTGACCTCTTTTGAAGTACGCGGAGAACACCGTATGAGACAACGTTTGCGAACCCGTATCGCCGCCGCCGTCCTGGCCGGTGTCTGTCTGGTCGCGGTGCCTCGCGCCGCCGACTATCCACTCTCCATCGTGGCGCTGGCGTCGTTGAAGACTGGCGAGACCTCGGTGACGTCGAACGTCGTGATTCGGGTCGACCGCCTGATGGAAGAGAGCCGCAGGACGCGGGTGACCGATGCGCTGAAGTACAACGGCTACATCGGCTTCGTCCCCGCGCTGCGCACCCTCCCGGTGATCGGGTCGATCGACCTGGCGAGGCGGAAGGTCGACGTCAAGTACGCGCACGAGACGCGCGACGAGAAGGGATCGCGGATCGTCATCGTCGCGGATCGGCCGCTGTTCTTCCTGAACACCGACGCCGAGAAGTCGAAGGCGGGATACGAGCTGACGATCGTGGAACTCCGCATCGCCAGCGACGGCAACGCCACCGGCGTGATGACCGGCGCCGCTCGAGTGAAGCTGGCGCCGGACGGCACCGTGATGCTCGACGACTACGCCGATTCGCTCGTGCAGCTGACGGTGAACAAGAAGTAGGGCTGAGGGCCCTTAGCCCTGAGCCCTTAGCCCTTGCGACAGGTTACTTACTTCTTGATCGGCGGCGGGTAGTTCTTGAGCAGCTTCGTTACCGGACTTCGTGAGATTCTTCTGCTGCTTGTCCGGCTTGGCGTTCTGATCGAGCGTCTTGCTGACGACGCCGCGCCAGATCAGGTTCTGCGGGCTCGCGGAGTACATGTCGAGCGCGATCTGACCGACGTAGATCGTCGACGTGGAGCCCGTCGTCATCCCGCCGCCGCCGTGGCCGTACCAGCCGCCGCCGTACCAGCCCGGGCCGTATCCCCACCCCGTGTCGTACGAGGTGAACTGCTTCTCGGTGTCGACCGCCGCCTGATAGCCGATCAGCAGATCGGCCGGTCCGGAGCCGTCGACCGGCGTCAGCCCCTTCTTCGTGAGCTCGACGTCGATGGCGGCCTTGATCTGACGGTCGGTCAGATCGCTCAGCGGCTGCGCCCCTTTCAGGGCGACCCACCTGTAGGTCTTGAAGCCGCCGAAGGCAGCCTGCTTGTCGAAGTTGAAGCGCACGTCCTGCGCGAGGGCGGCGCTCGAGCCGGAGAGGAGCAGTATCAGAGCGAACGCAATCGGCACTCTCATCGTTCCATCCCTTTCGTGACTGTCGGAGTTCGTGGTGGGACCTGTGCAACCGTCACGCCGCGCGCCTGAGCCGTCAGATGGCCTCAACAGCGCACGAAACAGGTCCGTTCCGGTCCGAAATTTCGGAGCTGCTCCGCTCTACCGGGCTTCGCCGTCAGCGTCGTTCGGATGCCCTGGATCGCTTCGCGGGAATCGCACGGTCATTGCGGCGATCGCGGGTCGGGGACCACCCCCCTGCACTGGCATGCGGTCTGCGGAGACGTGGTGCGTCCATCTGCTTCTGGGGCAAGGAATTCCGAGCGGCTGGGCCGGGTCCACATGAAGAAGAAACTCGCCCTCGCGATGATGCTGCTCATCGCGTCGTCGCCTGCGTGGGCACAGCCTGCGGCGACGGCTCCGGCCGCGGCGGCGGAGCCCCAGGCGCTGCGGGATCCTCTCGGGCGCGACACGCCGCGCGGGGCGCTCCTGGGATTCATGCGGGTCTCCCGCGAAGGCAACTTCGAGGCGGCGCCGGAGTATCTGAACACCACGCTCCGGGGGCTGCCCGCCCAGGAGCTCGCCAGGCAGCTGTACGTCGTCCTCGACAAGCGGCTGCCGGCGCGCCTCGACGAGCTCAGCGACCGGCCGGAGGGCCGGCTCACCAATCCGCTGAGACCCGACGAGGACGTGGTCGCCACGATCGCCACGTCGACGGGCAATCTCAACATCGTGGTCGAGCGGGTCCTGCGCGCGGGTGACTCGGCCATCTGGCTGTTCTCGAGCCGTACGCTGGATGCGATTCCGCAGGCGTACGGCGAGGTCAATCTCATCTCGCTCGATCGGCACCTGCCGGCTTTCCTCGTTGCGCCCAGGATCGGCGGCATCCGCCTGTTTCATTGGATCGCCCTCATCCTGATCGTCCCGCTCGTCTATTCCGGACTGGGGGCCCTCGCTCGCCTGAGCGTTCCGGTCGCCAGGCGGTTGGGGCTTCGCCGTCTGGTGCCGACCGGCGTCAGCCCGCGGCGCCTCTCCGGCGCGATCCGGTTCATCGTGATTGCGCTGGTCGTCCGCTGGCTGGTCGCGACGAGCGACCTGCCGCTCCTCGAGCGCCAGTTCTGGATGGCGATTGCGGTGCTGTTCACGATTGGCGCGGCGACCTGGCTGCTGCTGCACGTGAACGCGTCGGTCGAGCGCTATCTCCGCAACAGGCTGCAGTGGTCGGGACGGTCCGACGTCGCGTCGCTGGTCCGGGTGTCGCGGTGGTTCGCGGATGCGCTGGTGCTGCTCATTGCGGTCCTGGTCGTGATTCGGCGGTTTGGCGGCGATCCGACGGCCGCGCTCGCCGGCCTCGGGATCGGCGGCATTGCCGTGGCGCTCGCCGCGCAGAAGACGCTCGAGAACGTGATCGGCGGACTCTCGCTGATCTTCGATCGCGCGGTGGTCGTCGGCGATTTTCTCAAGGTTGGCGACGCGTCAGGGACGGTCGATTCGATCGGCCTGCGCTCGACGCGCATCCGCACGCTGGACCGGACGATCCTCACCGTCCCCAACGGCCAGATCGCGAACATCAGCATCGAAACCATCTCGTCCCGCGACAAGTACTGGCTTCGCCACTTCCTCGGCTTGCGCTGCGAGACGACGCCGCGTCAACTGCGTGCGGTCGTCGCCGGCATCACGCGTCAGCTCAGCGCGCATCCGGCGGTCGATCGCGAGTCGGCAAGGGCCCGCTTCCTGCGCTTCGGACCGTCGTCGCTCGATATCGAAGTGGTCGCCTATCTCGCGGCGAGGGACTGGTCGCACTTCCTCGAGATCCAGGAGGGGCTCTTGATCGGGATGATGGAGATCGTCGATCAGGCCGGGACGGCCATCGCACTCCCGTCGCAGACGCTGCACCTGGCGGATACGAGCCCGTTCGAGGCCGTTCTCCAGTCGACGGCCAGACGCGGCGACGAGCGTAAGGAGAAGCGACCGGCGCCTCCAGCCAGCGCTCCGACGGGTCGGAGTTCCTCCAACCGGCTAGAGCGCGAGGATTTCGATCGAGGGAGGACTGCCGACCGGAGGCGGTGGATGTTGGGGCTCAGACGCCCGCCAGTTGGTACATCCTGTGCTCACTTGCCGAAAGCTCGCGATCCAGCATGACAGACACCTTCCGGGAAGGCGGCGCCTTCGCCCAGCGAATCAGCCAGCTGCCCGGCGCCTTTGCCGCCGACATGGTCCGGCTCGGGCCGGATGAAATCGAGGCCGCCCTCGAGGACCTCCTGCGGCGCACCGGCGAGACGCTCGATGTCGATCGGGTTGTGCTGGTCGCCGGCAATCGCGTCCCGATCAAGTCGTGGACCCGGCCGGGGGCGCCACCCGACCTGCCGACCCGGGTCGTGACCGGCGGCGGCAATCGTGTCTGCGCGCTGAGCGTCGCCGTGCCGGATTCAGGCCGCCACGTCCTGTGGCCGCCGGAGGTCGCCGCCACTCTCCAGGTCGCTCGCCGACCTCATCGCGATTGCGCTGCAGTGCGCCGAGCAGGCGCGCGAGCTCGCCCGCTTGACGGGCGGTCCCGGCGGCTCGGCAGGCCGAAGCGGGGACGAGATCGGTGACGGCGACGACTTCGAGGACATCATCGGCGATTCGCCGGCGCTGCGTGTCGCGCTCGGCCGCGTGCTGGAGGTGGCCTCGACCGACGCCTCGGTGGTGATCCTGGGCGAGACCGGCACCGGCAAGGAGCTGTTCGCGCGGGCGGTGCACAACCGCAGCGGCCGCCGCGGGCATCCGTTCGTCCGGGTGAACTGCGCCGCCCTCCCGCCGACGCTCATCGAGAGCGAGCTGTTCGGACATGAGCGCGGCGCCTTTACCGGCGCCGTCTCGATGCGCCAGGGCCGCTTCGAGCTGGCGCACCGCGGCACGATCTTCCTCGACGAGATCGGCGACCTCGCCGCCGACATCCAGGCCAAGCTGCTGCGCGTGCTGCAGGAAGGCGAGTTCGAGCGCGTCGGGTCGTCGCAGACGCGCAAGGTCGACGTACGGGTCGTCGCCGCGACGCACCACGATCTCGACGCCGCGGTCAGGGAAGGACGCTTCCGGGTGGACCTCTACTACCGGCTGAACGTCTTCCCGATCATGCTGCCGCCCCTGCGCGAGCGGATCGAGGACATCCCGCGCCTGGCGTGGTACTTCATCAACCGCCGTCAGCGCGCGCTGAATCGGCGCTTCACGCGGATTCCCTCGGGCGTGCTCGCGGCGCTGCAGGAGCACGCGTGGCCGGGCAACGTCCGGGAGCTCGAGAACGTCATCGAGCGCGCGATGATCCATTCGACCGGCGACACGCTCATGCTCGACGACGGTCCGGGCCTGAAGGTGTGGAGCCTGTCCCGCGACGGCGGCACCCTGCAGGAAGTCGAGCGGCGCTACATCGAATTCGCGTTGCGCCGCTGCAACTGGCGCATCAACGGCAGCGGGAACGCCGCGGAAGTGCTCGGGCTCCATCCCAATACGCTGCGGTTCCGCATGAAGAAGCTCGGGATCCGGAGGCCGGCGGCTGTGGCGCCGGGCCTCAAGCGGCTGCTCGCTTGATGGCGTCGCGCTCATCGCTCGCTGTGAGCGGGTCACGACCCGATGTCGGCGCGGCGCCTCCCGATGTGCGTGAATGGCCGAAGATCGCTGGATCGCTTCTTGCCGCCGAGGCGGCCGTGCACTGTCGGATTCTGGTGCGACGCGAGAACAACCGCGTGGTCGTGCATCTAGCGGGCCGGCTCGCCGGGAGGGAAGTGCCGGAACTGCTCGAAGCGTGCACGGCGGAGGAGCCGCCGATCTCGAGCTCGACGAGCTCGTGTCGGCCGACGCGGTCGGCCTGACGCGTTGGTCCGGATCGAAGCCAGGCGCGGAGTTGATAGGCGTGCCAGAATACATCCGGCTCAAGCTCAACGTGCTGGCCGGCGAACGCCGCCGCTGACCGCGGTCCGGTGTTCGCCGGTCGTCGTCGACGCCGCGTACCGACTGAACGAACTGCATTTTTTCTACTCGCGACCCGGGTGCTGCCGGGAGAGCCGCGGCGGGACGTGCTGGAGGAAGGGACGGGAGATGGACATGGAGAAGGCAAGGCTCGCGGCGTTCGCAGCAGCAGCCGCTCTCGCTGCGGCGTGCGGGGAAGCGCCGGTCGCGACGCCGCCGCCACCGCCCGAGGTGTATGTGCTGCCCGTCGTGCAGAAGGACGTGCCGACCTACCTGGAGCTGGTCGGGCAGGCGCGCGGGTTCCAGGACGTGGAGGTCCGTGCGCGCGTCGAGGGGTTCCTCGAACGAGTCCACTTCCAGGAAGGCACGGCGGTTCGCGTCGGTGCGCCGCTCTACGACATCGATCGCAAGCCGCTCGAAGCGATCGTCGCCCAGGCGAAGGCCGACCAGGCGACCGCTGAGGCACGGCTCGCCAAGGCCGAAAACGACGTCGCCCGCTATACGCCGCTCGTCGCGAGGCAGGCGGTCAGCCAGCAGGAGCTGGACGACGCCCGCGCCGAACGCGATGCGTCGCGATCGCAGGTCGAGGCGGCGAAGGCCGCCCTCGAGAAAGCGACGCTCGATCTCGGCTACACCCGCATCACCTCGCCGATCGCGGGACTGGCCGGCACGACGCTGGTCAAGTCCGGCAACCTCGTCGGCCGCGGCGAGAGCACGCTCCTGACGACGATTTCGCAGATCGACCCGATGATCTTCGAGGTCGGCGTCACTGAGAGCGACTACCTCAGGATCGCGCGGCGCGGACTGCAGCGCGGCAATGCGTCGGGACGCGGCGGCTCGGCCCCGGTCGACGGGATCGAACTGACGCTCGCCGACGGCACGCGGTATCCGCAGACCGGCCGGGTCGGTCCGGTCGAGCGCGCGGTCGACCCGACGACCGGCACGCTGCGCGTGCAGATCATGTTTCCGAATCCCGATCTGATTCTGCGGCCCGGGCAATTCGGCCGCGCCAAGGCACTGCTCGAGATGAAGCCCAACGCCATGCTCGTGCAGCAGCGCGCGGTCCAGGAGCTCCAGAACCTCCATAGCGTGGCAGTTGTCGACGACAGCAACAAGGTGTCGTTCCGGAGCGTCAAGGTCGGTCCGCGGGTCGATTCGATGTGGGTCATCGAAGAGGGGCTCAAGCCTGGCGAGCGTGTCGTCGTCGAAGGGCTGCAGCGCGTGCAGGATGGAATGACCGTCGCGCCGAAGGCGCCGCCAGCGGCAGCGACGCCGCCAGCAACATCGACTTCCGGGGCGGCGCCGCCGGTCCAAACCGCTGGTGAGGCGAAGTAGCCATGGCTCGATTTTTCGTCGACCGTCCAATCGTCGCGATGGTCATCTCGATCATCACGGTGCTGCTCGGCCTCGTCGCGATGACGGGGCTGCCGATCGCGCAGTACCCGGAGATCGTCCCGCCGATGATTCAGGTCACGACCACCTTCGTCGGCGCGAGCGCCACCGACGTCGAGGGGTCGGTCGCGACGCCGCTCGAGCAGCAGATCAACGGCGTCGAGAACATGATCTACATGAAGTCGACGAACGCCAACGACGGCACGTTGACCCTGAAGGTGTTGTTCGAGGTCGGGTCGGACCTCGACATGAACAACGTGCTGACGCAGAACCGCGTCTCGCAGGCGATGCCGCAGATGCCGCAGTCGGTCAAGAACTACGGCGTCTCGGTGAAGAAGGCGCTCGCGTTCCCGCTGCTCGTCATCTCCATCAAGTCGCCGAACGGCACCTACGACAGCGCCTTTCTCTCGAACTACACGACCATCAACATCAACGACTTCATCGCCCGCATCCAGGGCGTCGGGCAGATCAACCTGTTCGGCGGCAGCGACTACGCGATGCGCGTCTGGCTGCGGCCCGACATCATCGGGCGGCTGGGCATCACGGTGCCCGACATCGCCAACGCCATCTCCCAGCAGAACCAGTTGACGCCCGCCGGTCAGATTGGCGGCCCCCCCGCAGCGACCGGCACCGAGTACACGTATACCGTCCGCACGCAGGGACGCCTGCTCAACGAGGAGGAGTTCTCGAACATCATCGTGCGGACCAACCCGGATGGCTCGGAGGTCCGCCTCAAGGACGTCGCGCGGCTCGAGTTGGGGACGATGCTCTACAACTCCCTCGGCCGCCACGACGGCACGGCGTCGGCCGTCATTGCCGTGTTCCAGATTCCCGGCACCAATGCGCTCGCAGTCGCCGATCAGATCAAGGCGACGATGGCCGACCTCTCCACGCGCTTCCCGCGGGACATGGAGTATGTGATCTCGCTCGACACGACGCTGCCGGTGATCGAGGGGATCGTGGAAATCGAGCACACGCTGTTCGAGGCGGTGGCGCTCGTCATCATCGTCGTCTTCGTCTTCCTGCAGAACTGGCGCGCCACGCTGATCCCGCTGGTCACGGTGCCGGTCTCGCTGGTCGGCGCCTTCATCTTCTTCCCGATGCTGGGCTTCTCGATCAACGTGCTCTCGCTGCTCGGCCTCGTCCTGGCAATCGGCATCGTCGTCGACGATGCCATCGTGGTGGTCGAGGCGGTGATGCACCACATCGAGCACGGGATGCAGCCGAGGGAGGCGACAATCAAGGCGATGGAGGAGGTCTCCGGCCCGGTCGTGGCGATCGGTCTCATCCTGGCGGCGGTGTTCGTGCCCGTGGGGTTCATGGGCGGCATCACCGGGGCGATGTACCAGCAGTTTGCGATCACGATTGCGCTCTCGGTGCTGCTGTCGGTCGTCAACGCGCTGACCCTGAGCCCGGCGCTCGCGGCGCTGCTGCTCAAGGCACCCACCGGCAAGAAGACGCTGCTGACGCCGTTCTATAACGGCTTCAACCGCGTCTTCGGCTGGACGACGGATCGCTACGTCAGCTTCGCCGGCATCCTGGCGCGAAAGATGGTCCGGAGCCTGGCCTTCATCGGCGTGCTGTGCTATGTGACCTTCGCTCTGGTCCAGAGGATCCCGGGCGGCTTCATCCCTGAGGAAGATCAGGGGTACCTCCTCGTCAACACGCTCCTGCCGGACGCGGCGTCGCTCGAGCGCACCGACGCGGTCATGCGGAAGGTCGAAGCGATCCTCGAGAAGAACGAGGCCGTGGAGGGCTTCAACACGATCACGGGCTACTCGCTGCTCACGGGCGCCTACTCGTCGAACATGGGCTTCTTCTTCGTGCAGCTCAAGGAGTGGGCAGAGCGAACCACCGAGGAGTCGCATGCGCGCGGGGTCGTCGCGGCACTGAACAGGGCGTTCGCGCAGGAGATTCCCGAAGCGGGTGTGGTGGCCTTCGGGCCGCCCGTCAATCCCGGGCCTCGGCACCGGCGCCGGCTTCACTATGCAGTTGCAGGACCGCAGCGGCGGATCGCCAGACTACCTGGCCCAACAGACCGCGCGCTTCATGGAAGCGGCACGAAAGCGGCCCGAGATCGGACGCATCAGCACGCTTTACCGGGCGGAGGTCCCCCAGATCTACGCCGACATCGACCGGAGCAAGGTCCTCAAGGCGGGCGTTCCGCTGAACGACGTGAACACGACGCTCGGCGCGCTGCTCGGCAGCTCGTACATCAACGATTTCAACCGTTTCGGCCGTGTCTACAAGGTGTATATGCAGGCGGAGCCGGAGTTCCGCCAGGATCCGAAGCAGCTCGGGCTGTTCTTCGTCCGGAACCAGAAGGGCAGCATGGTCCCGATCGACACGCTCGTATCGATCGGGTCGAGCGCCGGTCCCGAGTTCACCAACCGCTTCAACTTGTTCCGCGCGGCCGAGCTCACGGGCGTGCCGGCCCCGGGCGTCTCGTCGACGCAGGCGCTCGACGCGCTCGAAGCCACCGCGCGTGAGGTGCTCCCCCCCGACGTGTCTTACGACTGGGCGGACATGTCGTTCCAGGAACGCCGGGCACCTGGTGTGGTCGTGGTGTTTTCGCTGGCGATCTTCCTCGTGTTCCTCATCCTGGCCGCGCAGTACGAGAGCTGGGGGCTGCCGTTCAGCGTCCTCCTCGGCACGCCGTTCGCGGCCTTCGGGGCCTACCTCGGTCTCTACATCGCCCGCCAGTTCTCGCCGAGCTATGAGAACAACGTCTTTGCGCAGATCGGGCTGATCATGCTGATCGGCCTCGCGGCGAAGAACGCCATCCTGATCGTCGAGTTCGCGAAGATGGAGCTCGAGGCGGGCAAGCCGCTGATGGAGGCGACGATGTTGGCGGCGAAGCTCCGCTTCCGGCCGATTCTGATGACGGCGTTCGCGTTCATCCTCGGCGTCGTGCCGCTGCTGACCGCGTCGGGCGCCGGCGCGGAGGCGCGCAAGGTGATCGGCATGACCGTCTTCTCCGGCATGCTGATCGCGACGATTCTCGGCGTGCTGCTTGATCCCGATGCTCTACGTCGCCGTCGAGAAGGTCATCGGCGGCGGCGCCAAGAAGCCGGCCGCGATGCCGGCGGGCGCGCCGCCCACGCTCGCGCCGCAGCACGGGCACGGGAGCCACTGACGTGAGGGTGCCGACGTTTGTCTCGATCGTGGTCGCGCTGACGCCGCTCTGGTCCGGCTGCACGATGGGCGCCGACTACTCGCGGCCGCCATTGCCGTCGCCGGCGCAGTACCGATTCGTCAACGGCCCGGAAGCGGAGTCGCTCGCCGACGTCCCGTGGTTCGAGGTCTTCGACGACCCGACGCTGCAGGCGCTGGTTCGCGAAGCCCTCGCCAACAACCTCGATCTGCGGGCGGCAGCGGCACGCGTCGAGGAGGCGCGCGCGCGGGCCGGCATCGTGAAGTCGTATCTCTACCCGCAGGTGGACGGCACCGCCCAGACGACCGTCGGCCAGGCGAGCACTGCCCTCGGCGGCGACGACGAGGACGAGGACAACACGCGGGCGAACGGCGTGTTCGGGTTCCAGCTCTCCTGGGAGCTCGATCTCTTCGGCCGCATCCGCCGCGAGCACGAATCGGCGCTGGCCTTCGTGCTGGCGAGCGACTTCGGCCGGCGGGGTGTGATCGTCACGCTCATCGGAGATGTCGCCTCGAACTACTTCCTGCTGCGCGAGCTCGACTTGCAGCTCGAGATCGCGCAGGCGGACGCTGAGGCTCAACGACGAGACGGTCCTGTACTTCCAGAACCGCCTCGACGGCGGCGTCTCGAACCGGCTCGAGCTGGATCGCATTCGCGCGCTTCGATCCGAGACCGCCGTCGCGATTCCAGAGATCGAGCAGCGGATCGCCATCGTCGAGCATGCGATCTCGCTGCTGCTCGGCCGTCCGCCCGGATCGATCGACCGCCCCGCACTCAGTCCCGAGGAGCAGCTGCCGCCGCCGATCCCACCGGGCCTGCCGGCGTCGCTCCTCGAACGGCGGCCCGACGTGCTGCAGGCCGAACAACTGCTCGTCGCCGCCAACGCGGACATCGGCGTCGCCAAGGCGCGGTTCTTTCCCAGCATCAGCCTGACCGGTTTTCTGGGCGGTGTGAGCGGCGATCTCGCGACCCTCATGGGGCAAGGCGGCCTGTGGTCGAGCACGCTCGGCCTGTTCCAGCCGATCTATCAGGGCGGACGGCTGCGGCGCGACCTCGAAGCCGCCCAGGCGCGTTTCGACGCGGCGCTGGCCGACTACCAGAAGGCGGCGCTGAACGGCTACCGCGAGGTCGCCAACACGCTGATCACGATCCAGAAGCTGGCCGAAGTGCGTATCGAGCGGGAGACCGGAGTCGCTGCGCTCGTCGATGCCTCCGACCTGTCGCGCGCCCGCTATGATTCAGGCCTGGCCAGCTACATCGAAATTCTCACGGCCGATCAGGATCGGTTCGAGCAGGAGCTGCGGCTGGCCCAGACCCGCGGCGCCGAGCTGCGCGCGCGTGCCGAGCTGTACCGCACGCTCGGCGGCGGCTGGCAACAGCCATGAGACGAGGGCGCAGAGGCAGCAGAGGACGCTGAGCACAGAGCGCAAAGACAACATCATGGAAAAATTGAAGCGCAAGCAGTTCGAAAAAGAGCTGCTGCGGCTGCAGGGGAAGCTCTGCACTCTCCAGGAGTACGTCAAAGCCAAGGGCCTGCGCGTCATCGTCGTCTTCGAAGGGCGAGACGCGGCGGGGAAGGGCGGCACCATCAAGGCGATCACCGAACGGGTGAGTCCACGGGTATTTCGCGTCGCGGCCCTGCCGGCGCCGACCGATCGGGAAAAGAGCCAGATGTACCTCCAGCGGTTCTTTCAGCACTTTCCGGCCGCCGGCGAGATCGTCATCTTCGATCGGAGCTGGTACAACCGCGCCGGCGTCGAACACGTGATGGGGTTCTGCTCCGACGAGCAGTACAAACGGTTCCTGAAGCTCTGTCCGCTGTTCGAGCGCCAGGTCGTGGACGGCGGGACGACGCTGATCAAGTTCTGGCTCGAAGTCGGCAACAAGGAGCAGGAGCGCCGCTTCAAGGCGCGCATCGACGACCCGCTGCGCCAGTGGAAGCTGAGCAACATGGATCTGCCGTCGCGCGAGAAATGGTACGACTACTCGCGCGCCCGCGACGCCATGCTGAAAGCGACCGACACGCGCATCGCGCCGTGGTACATCGTCCGGTCCGACGACAAGAAGCGGGCGCGGCTCAACATCATCGCGCAGCTCCTGAAGCTGATTCCGCACAAGAAGATCAAGCGCCCGAGAGTGAAGCTGCCGGACCGGTCGCGGAAGCATGCATACGACGATGAGAAATCACTGGCGCGCCGTCGATTCGTGCCGGAACGCTATTAGTCTTCCCCGAGGAGCTTCGCCCCTCGGACTCCCCGACACGCTCTCTCGCGCGCCGCGGCGCCGGCGCGCTCCGTTCGCGTGGCTCGCTCGCGCCGCAGGTCAGCTGGTTCATGAGATAGCGATCGCCACCGCGCTGGTCGCGTGCGCGGTTCTCGCCCTCCACGCTCAGCCCGCGCCGCAGCCCCAACTCACGGACACCCTTGCCGCGGCGGCAGCGCAGGCCGAGCCATCGGGCGAAGTGTTCACCCTGACGTTCTTCAACCGGCCGATCGCCGTGCTGCGCGCGCGCGTACTGGGCCGCGGCCCGCGCGATCGCGCGACGGCCACCGAAGGCATTCTCGGGCAGCTCGTCGAGGCGGGCGTGACGGGACCGGTGGCGGTGCAGACGGTTGAAGGGGGTGCGCTGATCACCGTCGCGCTCGAGGCCGGTATTCGGGCTGACCGTGCCCGACATCGATCCGCTGTCGGGCGAAACACTGGACGAGGTCACCCGGCAGGCGGTCGCGCGGCTCCAGCAGGCGCTCGACGAGGCCGCCGAGGCGCGCCGGCCTGCGGTCCTGCTCCAGGCCGCGGCGCTTTCGCTCGGCGCCGTCGCCGCGGGGGTGCTCGCGCTCTGGGCCATCTCGCGCTTCCGCGGCGCTGCCAAGCGCACGATCGGCCATGTCGCCGAGAAAACGGTCGCGAAGACAGGCCTGGGCGACGCCGCGGTCTTGCGGCGCGACGCGTGTGCATCGAGTTTGAACGTCGCTTCGCCAACGGCGTGGCCCTGCTGCTGCAGCTGGCTGTGGTCTACGTCGTGTTGACGTTCGTCCTGCGACGCTTCCCCTATACGCGTCCATGGGGCGAGTCGATGCGCGGATTCCTGCTCGACACGCTGACCACGCTCGGCCTCGGCGTCGCGCACGCGCTGCCGGGTCTGTTCACGGTCGCCGTCATTCTGCTGATCGCCCGGATCGTGACGCGCGTGATCGCCTATCTACTTCAGACGCAGTCGAAGAGGGGCGTATCGAGGCGCCTCCCTGGATGTATCGGGAGACGGCACAGCCGACCCGCCGTCTGCTGACGACGCTGATCTGGGCGTTCGCGATCGTCGTGGCCTATCCGTACCTGCCGGGCAGCGAAACCGACGCGTTCAAGGGCGTCAGTGTCTTCCTCGGCCTGATGTTCACGCTGGGATCGGCCGGCATCGTCCAGCACGTCATGAGCGGCTTCATGATCACCTACTCGCGCGCGCTGCGCGTCGGCGACTTCGTGAAGATCGGCGAGGTCGAGGGGACGGTGACGCACCTCGGCATCCTCTCGACCAAGGTCAGGACGCCGCGCGCGCGAGGAGATCACCATCCCGAACGCCGTCGTGACCGCGCACGACGACCGTCGACTACTCGCGGGTCGCGCAAGGCGATGGCGTGTTGACGCCGACGTCGGTGACGATCGGCTACGACTCGCCCTGGCGGCAGGTGGAGGCGCTGCTCATCGGCGCGGCCGAACGCACGCCCGGCGTGCGGCGCGAGCCCAGGCCGATCGTGATCCAGGCGGCTCTCGAGGATTTCTACGTGAAGTACGTCCTGATGGTGTGCCTCGAGCAGCAGGAGCGGAAGGCGCTGACGCTGCACCATCTGCACGCGAATATCCAGGATCTGTTCAACGAGCACGGCGTCCAGATCATGTCGCCGAACTACGAGAGCCGACCCGCGGGCGCCGAAGATCGTGGCGAAGAAGGACTGGCATGCGGCGCCGGCTGCCCCGTCCGCCGAGGATTCCGGCAATCGTCTACGCGCCGAGCGGTAGCCCGGGTTCGAAAGTGTCGCCCGCCGTGGGGATCGGCACGCGTGCAATGACCGTCGTGCCGGCGCCAGGCTGCGATTCGACCAGCAGCTCGCCGTCGACCAGGGTCAGCCGCTCGCGCATGTGGATCAAGCCGAGACCGTCGCCTTTCGCTGCTTCTTCCGGATCGAATCCAATCCCGCGGTCGCTCACCGTCAGCTGAATTCCGTCGGCGGTCTGACGACCTGAGCCAGTCGACGGGCATCCGCGCAAGTCGACGGTAATGTCCCGCGCTCCCGAGTGCAGCACCGCGTTGTCGATGGCTTGCTGGAGGACGTGGAACAGGCCGAGCGCGACCTCGCGCGGCAGGTCGTGTGGCAGGCCGTCATGGCTGAAGTCGATGGCGACCGCATGCTGCCCGGCCGCTTCCTCGCACATCGCCCCGACGGCGGCCGCCAGCCCGAGGTATTCGAGCTTGTAGGAGTACAGCCGGTAGGAAATGGCCTGAATGTCTCGTCCGAGATCGCCGAACTGCGCGCACAGGTCTTCCGTACGGGTTCGCGCGTTCGGGTCGGCCGATGCCTGACTCAGGCTGTGCAGCTGCATCGTCAGGCCCGCCAACCGCTGGCCGAGGTCTTCGTGCAGCTCACGGGCGATCCAGCTGCGTTCGCCTTCCTGGGACTGCATCAGCTTGTGGCTCAGGCTCGAGAGCGCTGCCTTGGCGAGCTTGAGGTCGGTGACATCGATGCACGACCCGATGTGGCCGACGAAGACGCCGCCTGCGTCGAATCGCGGCAGGCCGGTGTCGAGGATCCATCGGTACTCGCCGTCGCGCCGACGGAGCCGGTACTCGGTCCGGAAGTGTTCGCGCCGATCGAATGCCTGGGAGCACGCCTGCAGGATGCGAGCGAAGTCACGCGGGTGCACGACCTCCAGCCAACCGTCGACGCCGCCTTCCTGTTCGATCGTGCGACCCGTGAACTCGAGCCAGCCCCGGTTGAAGTCGGCGCGCCGCCCGTCCGGTCCGGACATCCAGACCATTGCCGGTGCGCTGTCGGCCAGCAGCCGGAACCGTTCTTCGCTCTCGCGCAGCGCGTGTTCAGCGCGGCGCCGCTTGACATGGATCGTCAGCAGCGCGACGAGCAGGGAGGTTTGGAAGAGCCCGAAGGCCGTCCCCGCGATGATCCGCCACCGGTACTGCTGCCACATGGTCGGTTGACGAAACCGGATCGTGCTGCCAGGCGGCAGGCGGCTCTCGGGGATGCCCCAGCGGCGCAGCTCGCGCCAGTCGAACGCGGGAGCGGCGAGCGACAGCAACGGCGTCTTGACGGCTGACGGCGCCTCGCCCTGGAGCAGGCGAAGCGCGGCCTTCGTACTCCGCGCGCCGACTTCCTCGATGGCCAGCAGCGGACCGCCGACGATGCCGAGGCCCAGCTGATCGCTGTGGAACCCGAAGATCGGCGCGCTGGCCACGGCGTGGAGCTCGCTCAACGCGCGCTCCTCGATTTGCGGCGTCCCTTCCGCGTCGAGCGACAAGATCGAATAGAAGATGATCGAACGCGGCGGCAGCTCGGCGCTGCGCTTCAGCATCTGCCGGAAGGAGAGCTCGTCGAACCAGCGGAACGTCAGTCGATCGCGGAACTGTTGAAACTGGCGGCTCAGTGCGGTGCGCCAGAAGTCTTCCAACCCCGAAGCTCCGATCACCACGCTGACGCTGGTCGTGTCGGGCAGCAGCGCCAGAGCGGTTTCGATGACGCGCGGCGCATCGTTCGCGACGACGACCGCCGTGCAGTTCGGCGGCAGCGAATCAGGGTTGACCGTCTGCTGATCGACACCTGCCAGGAGCACCGGTGTGCCGGGGAACAGACCCTCGCCGTTGCGGATGGCGAACTGCGCGGCTGGTGCGCCGATCGCGACCACCAGATCGAGACGCTGGCCGGCGAAGGTGGAGCGCATGTATTCGATGGTCGGTCCGTCTTCTGGAGTCTGGGTGGTGCGGGCGGGCTGGAGCGACACGTCGAAGAAGTTGATGCGCTGCGGCGACTGCTGGCTCAAGTCCTTCCGGAAGATATCAGCGATGCGGCTGAAGGGGGCGAACTCCCGCTCGTACGAGTGGATCAGGAGCACGTGGCGCGGCGACTCGACCTCGCCAGCCGATACCGGGACTGATGCCGCAAACAGCAGCAGCACGGCACACAGCCAGCGGACCTTCATCTCAACCGTTAACTGTATCCGGGATCAGACCTGTGGGGGTGCCTTTCGTGTTGGAGCCTGAGCACCCGGTTGGTTACTGGACTGTGGGCATCTCGTCGCGCTCTTCCTCGTCGGTGAGCGCGTCGCTGAAGCGAAGCAGGAGCAGCTCGGTCGAGGTGAGCGACTGCATCTCGTTGCGAACCCTCGTCGCAATCACCGGATCGTCGGTGATGATGCCGTCGGCGCCCCGGCCGACCATCTCGACCATGCCGGCCGCATCGTTGACGGTCCAGACATACACCTCCAGGCCGCGCCCATGCGCCTCGGCGATTGTTTGCGCGGTCGATCTCTGGCGCGAGAGCGCCAGCGCCTTTACTGGCAGACGGCTGAGCGAGCCGACCGACACCGACGACAGATAGCCGGTCGGAATATCGGGCGCCAGGGCGCGCACCTGTTCGATGCCCTGGAGGCTCAGCGAGATGATCATGACCTTCCGCTCGAAACCCTTCGCGTGAATTTCGGAGAGCACCTGCGGGGCCAGGAGCTCGTCCCAGCCGTAGTACTTCAGCTCGATGGCCAGCTGGATCCGTCCGTTCGCACGGTCGAGAAACTCGTCGAGGCGAGCAAGGCGCCGTTCCTCGGGCGCAGACTTGTCATCGGCTCCGAGCCGCACGTCCGCAAACGCCGCCAGGTCGGTGGCGGCGATCTTCCGCGGGTCGCGCGCCAACCGCATCAGATCTTCGTCATGCACCACGACGACCGCGCCATCCCTGGTGCGCTGGACGTCGATCTCGGCGATGTCGGCGTGCGCCTGGATCGCCCGCTCGAGCGCGAGCAGCGTGTTCTCGGGCGCGTAGTGGGCGCCGGCCCGATGCGCGATGACCAGGAACTCCGGCGGCTCGGAGACGCTTTCGAGTGTCGCCAGCGTCGCGGCGCCGTTGACCAGCAGGGCGCCGCCGACGAGCATGACGAGCCGCCGCTCGGTCAGCCACGCGTTCGCCAGCGACGGGATCGGCGCGGCGCTCGCGCGCCTGGTTCCGTCGGCCGTCTCCTCATAGAACCGCGACAGCAGCGCCGCGAGCCAGGCAAAGCCCAGGAACGTGACGATGACGTCGACCGCGCCAGCGAGGGCGCCGGCGACTGCCGTCGCCGCGATCACCGGACGCAGCGACATCGAAGCCGCGGCGATGCGGTCGACGATGGTGGATGCCGCCAGGAATATCGTGCCGGCGAGCGCGGCGCGCGCCGCGGCGATGATCAGCGCCGCGCCACCGAGACGGGTCAACAGCGACCGGAACCGTCCCGACGACGCGCGCCAGCCGACTACGGCCGCTCGACGAGCCGGCCGGTGGCCGTCGAAGAAGGACGGCAGTGCAGGGAGCAGGCGGACGACGACCCAGACCGCGCCAATCGCCCAGATCACCGCCACCGGCGCGGCGAGGAGTAGGGCCCGATAGAAAACCGGAGGCTTCGCCGACAGATAGAAATTGATGTCGTACTCGCGTAGGAACCGCGCGTAGAGGAACGCGACCCATAGCAGCAGCGGCGCCAGCAGCACGACGGCGGCGGCAACCGTGGCGAGGCAGAAACGGAACACGGCGGGCAGCCCGGTTGTCAGCGCCATAGCCGCCCGGCCGATCGTGGCGGTCCGCGCGCGGTCGGTGGTGATCAGCCGGAACATCCCGCCGAACTGCGCAACCGAGAGTGTGAGGGCACTGGCCAGCGCCAGGAGCAGGAACGCGAGGCCGCGCGGGGTAATGAGCCACGAGACGACTTCTTCGTTGCTGATTACCCCATCGCTGCCGAGCAGGTTGCCAAGGACGAACGCCGTCAGCGGCGATAGCAGCAGCAGACCAGCCGCCCAGACGAGCAGCGACCACGCCGCCATCGGCCGCCACAGCGCGGCCACACAACGTGCGGCGTCGGCCAAAGGCGATGCGCCGGGTTTTGCCACTGTCTCCTAACGGCGGATGTCGCCGACCCTAAAAGGGTCGGCCTACACCCTTTGCGTCGCCGACCCTGAAAGGGTCTGCCTACATTCAGCGGATGACGATCGCGGCCCCCACCGACCAGAAGTTCCCGACGACGTCAGGAATGTCGCCGTCGGCCGTGACCAGGTCGCCCATTGCGGCGACGTGCTGGCTGCCGAAAATCTGAAAGCCGAATCGCTGGAGTGGCTTGAACTCCCAGCCGGCGCCGATGACGACTGACAGCGCTTTCGAGTTGATCGAATCCGTGCTGACGGTGTCGACCCAGTTGCGGACGTACGCCATCCCGGCGCCGCCCTTCATGAAGAATCCCTGTGACGCCCAGGGCCGGAACTGCGCCACCGCGTCGAAGTGCGTGGTACGGATGGTGCCCTGGGCGGTGCCCATCGGTACCCAGAAGACCTCGGCGCCCACGTCCATGCGGTGATTGACGCGATAGCCGGCATTGCCGACCACGCTGCCATCGTGCCGGTACGGGTAGTCGGTTTCACACGTCTGGCAATCGCCGTGCAGCGTGGCGGACGCCGCGCCGACGGTCAGCCACAGTCGCGAGGGCAGCGGCGGCGGTGTCGAGGCCGGCTGTGCGGCGGCCTCCGCCGGTGAGAGGGCGAGAACGACGACGAGCGCGAAAAGGCTCCGCATCAGTCCAGTGTCCATGTGAGGTATGCCCTGACCTGCGGGTAGTGGAACGTGCGCTCGCTGTTGGTGGCGTCCTGATAGAACGTATGGCGATTGAAGTACTCCATCGAGGTGCCGAAGCCGAACGCGCCGCGCACCGGCAGCATCAGGTCGAGCCGCGCGCGCTGCAGGAAGTGATTCGCGCGTACGCCGTCCAGCGAGTAAATGTGCCGCCCCTCGTAGAAGAACCCCGCGATGATCTGTTTGTCGTGCGTCAGCTGCGTGGTGACGCCGAAATTGCCTCCTGGACCGTAGTCGTAGAACCGCGGTCCGGCGTTGGCGCTATGGGAGTCGTCGCCGCCTTCCTCAGGGTCGGGAACGTCGTCCACGCCGGGCGGCAGCGAATCGACCGCTCCAAGAATGGTCAGGCCGCCCCATCCGAGGACCCACAGGCCGAAGCGCTCCGACAACGGTTGCGTGAACCCCAGCGCCGCGTCGAACGACTGCGAGCCGGTGGCGTACGCATCGTTGTTCTGGTAGTCGTAGGTCTGGATGACCGAGAAGTGCAGTTTCTCGCTCGACAACGGTTCGCCGAGCAGCCGACCGCGGACGCGTGCTTCGCTGAACGAGCTGCCGCCGCCGAAACGCAGCCGCACCCCGAAGGCGTCGTACGGCGTTCGGGTGCTGCCGCTCCGCGTATCGCCGTACAGCAGGTCCACCTCGAGAAAGGCCTGGCCCTCTGCGCCCGAGACCGAGCCGTTCTCCTGGCCGCGCCAGAGCGCGCCGAGTGACGCCACGGCCCCCAGGCCCGAAGGCACCATGTCGGCCGGCTTGTCGTACACGCGCCCGCCGTCGCCCCTGGTGAAGTTGTTATAGCCGCCCACCGGATCGAACGCCGTCGCGGCGATTTCGCGCCACATCCGTCCGCGTCCCGTTGCCCTGGTATCGCGCACCAGCCACGCCGTCCGGTGGAACATCTCGCCGAGCGCGATGCCGCCGAGCGTCGTGTTGATGAAATCGTTCAGCGACGCAGAGTTCGTCTCGCCAAAGTATTCCCAGGTGGCGCTGCCGAACGCGGCAACCGCCGACGATTCGTAGAAACTCAGGCCGTTGGCGCGGCCGGCGGTGAAATAGTTGTTCCCTTGATACGGGTGACCGATCTGGTTGACGGGGAAGTCGTTGAGGTCCCAGACCCACCCCTGCTTCATGTTGGTCCACCACGCCTCGGGCGTGACCTTGGCGGTGTCGTGGCCGCGCAGCAGGTTGGCGAGACCGTAAAAGACGTTGATCATCGTCGACTGGAACACGGCCCTGCCGACGCTGCGCGGCGGACAGCCTTCGCAGGCCCGGCCCTGGGCGGCCCAGTCGAACGTCTGCTGATCGGCACTGGAACGATCGGTCCGTTCCGTGGGTTCGTCGCCGTCAGCGAGGTCGAGCGATGGCAGCGTCATGTCGAGCCGCGACAGGATCGACACCGGCAAGCCGGAGCCGGCCGGCGTTTGCTCAGCCGGCTGCGCGTGAAGATTCCCGGCGCCCGCGATCAGCGCCGCACATGTAAAGGCCAGCAGACGTGTCGTCATTTTGCGAGGCGCTCGCTTTTCATTTCTTTCACGGTTGCCGCGACAAGTTCGGCGATGAATTTCTGCGCGCCCTTGGGGTTGGTCGTCGTGCTGACCCCGGCCCACAACAATGCGTTCTTCGGGACGCTGTGCACCAGCGTCTCGACGACGAGCTTCGTCTCCTCACGGGCCCCGCTGAACACGTAGACGGTGGTCCACCCGTAGCCGTAATAGCCCCACAAGGTGGAGTAGTTCGGCTGCGTCCACACCGTCGGCCCCTCGTCGCGGCGCGTGTCCATGCTGACCGGCCGCAGCGACACGACGCCCTCGATGCCGGCGCGCTCGAACCAGGGCCGCGCCCGTTCGGCGCTCGTCAACTCCTCGCGGGGAATCATTCGATAGGCCGGCATGCCTTGCATCCCGAGTGCCGTCAACTCGCGCGCTAACTGCTCCTCGCCGGACACCCGCAGGTTGTCGTCGGAGCTGATGACGAGCGCCACAACTTTTTTACCGGTCAGGCTGGCGTCCTTTGCCGACGGCTCCCTCCAGGTCGACGTGAACATCGGCCCCGCCGCCATGGCCGCGCCGACGAACACGAGAGAAACGGCGACGAGAATGGCGTCGGTCACGACCGTTGCACGCGTGCCGAACTTGGTCATCATGGTTTTCACCAGCATTTCAAGATTCCCAATTCGAAAATTCCTGATTCCGCGGGAGTCTGCGTGAAGTATAGGGCGAGGAGCAGCTGAGCGCACACATCCCCCAGGCCGATCTCGCGGCGCGAACCAGTATCGGTCTGGGCGATCGGCCTCTCGAAGCGGAGATCACGCTGCGTGGGCCGGGCTGCCAGCAGCGCTGACGAAGGGCGGCATAGTCATCGTGAAAGATACATGCGCTCCGGCTGGCGGATCACGGCTGCACGGTCACGGCTGCGTTCAGCGTGAATTGCAGCCGCGTTTCAGCCGGAAGCTTCAAGCTCGCGGTCCCCTGGCTGGCGACGATCGCGCCCGTGGCGCCGCCGGCCACGGCGCCGATTGCCGCGCCGGTGCCGCCCCCGGCAATGCCCCCCACGATCGCGCCGAGCCCGGCGCCGCCGGCCACCTTGCGGGTCGTCTTCTTGCCTTCGCCACCGCTCTTCGACTCGACCTGCGTGGTGACGATGTCGTACTTGCGGCCGCCGAGCGTGAAGGCGTTCGCCTTCAGCACGATGTTGTCGCTGCCTTTCATCTTGCCGGCCTGCTCGACCTTGGCGGCCTGGAGCACGACCGGCGCGCCCCTCGGCAGCACGACCTTGCCGCCGATCACCACCGGATCGTCGACGAGCGCCTTGAAGGTCTGGCCGGTTTTCGCCGCATCGACCTCGATCGCCTCGGTGAGCAGGACATTCAGCACGGTGCCCGCCGGGAGGGTGATCGGCGCCGGCTTCTTGGCCGGATCGGGCGCCGCGGCCGGCGCCGGCGCCGCCTTGCGCGGTGTGAACTCGAGGGAGGCGATGTCCTCGACCGGGAACTCGGACACGGAGCCGTTCGCCAGGAGCAGGCGCGCCGACTTCGAGTCGGCGCCCATGAACAACCCGTCCACGGTTTTGCCTGAGCGCAGCTTCACCCGGTCGGCCGACGCATCATCCGCCACCGCGAGGGCGATCGTGATGCACACCGCGACGAGAGCCGGTCTGCACATACGCATTTCTCTTACTCCCGCCGCGTCACTCGATGACCGGCAGCGCCGCGGCTATCTGCAGATCGAGCAAGAGCAGAATCTGGTTCTCGACCTGCAGCACCCGGGCCGCGGTCCGTGCCGGCAGGATCGCCGTGAGGCGTTCGTAGTACTTGGTCTTGAGGGCGTTGCGCCGCGCCTCCAGATCGAGGGCCGTATGCGCCAGCCGATTGGCGATCTGATCGGTCATCTGCTCGTACGCGGAGGCGTATTCGCGGATCAACCCCAGCCGCTCGTCGTTGATGCTCGAGAGCTCCTGCTCGTACTCGCGGTAGACGGGCCAGAACTTTGCGTCGTCCTCCTCCGAGAACTGCATCATGCCGCTGATCAGCGCGACCTTCTGATCGCGGATGTCGGAGCGCAGGAGTTCGACATAGGCCTGCAGGTTGCGCGCGCGGGTCGCGTCGGCCGCGGCCGGCGCCTGCGACGCATGCAGCGGCGCGCCGGCGAGGCACGCCACGAGCCACCAGCCACCGGCCAGCCGGCTCAATCGAAGCATAGAGATCCTCCCACAGGGCGTCCGAGCCGCAGGACGGCGGCGATCACCCCTTCGATCGCCGCGCCTCCTCGACGTAGTCCAGCCCGCGGACGCCGCCCGGGAGCGCGAATTCGACCAGCGGAGGTTCGGTCGCCTCGTCGATGAGCGCCGCCAGGTTCGAGAACGAGCTGCCCTCGAGCCGGCACCGCAGATCGTCCTCGGTTTCCCATTCCTCCGTGTACCGCACCGTACCCTGGTCGCGGATGCCCGTCGACAACGAGCACCCGATGCACCCATGCGATCGACGCATGTCGACCATCATGGTGTGCAGCGCCTGGGTAATCGGCCGCGCCTGACCCAGCGGGACCAACCACTCGACGGTCATTCGTACGCGCGCCACAACCCCCGTACCCTTCGAACACCCGCGTTCAGCGCACCCACTCGCTGGAACGTCTGATGCTCTTTTGGACAGAACAGCAGGTCACGTGCCATCAACCGGGGCGGCAGTCGAAGGAATTGCGTGGGCGTAATACGGGAAACCGACCGGGTCTGCCCGTCCCGTCGTGTATGGCTTCGTCCGGCGCGAACTCCGGCCAGCTGGAGGCGATCCGAAATACCGGATTGGGCGGCGGGGCTTCTGTTGTGCGCTTTTCTGACGTTCGCCCATCCCGTCGCGGCGGCCGACAAGGTCGACGTCATCACCTTCAAGAACGGTGACCGGCTCACCTGTGAGATCAAGAGCCTGGACAAGGGCAGCCTCGAGATCAGGACCGATCCGCTTGGGACGGTGCGCGTGCACTGGGGAGAGGTGACCGAGCTGGAGAGCCCCCGAGCCTTCGAGGTACAGGTGTCGTCGGGCTACGAGTACTTCGGGACGCTGCGCCGGGCGGCGGCCGGCCAGGTCGGGGTGGCAGACGGCGGGGCTGAGGTCACGTTAGACCTGGCAGACATCATTCGCCTGACGGCGATCGGCAGCACGGTCTGGAACAGGATCGACGGATCGGTCGATGCCGGCTTCAGCTTCGCGCAGGCGAACATCGAAACGCACCTGACCACGAACGCGTCCGGCACCTATAACGGCCGGCAATACAGGCACACGGTGAGCTACGGCTCAAACGTCACGACGCGAGAGGATGCCGACCGGACGTTCCGCAGCAACCTGAACGGGACGACCAGCCGCTTCTTGCGCGACCGGTGGTACCTGCTTGCCTGGAGCGCCTTCGAAAAGAACGACGAGCTGTCACTGGATCTTCGACTGCTGGGCGCCGGCGGCCTTGGACGCGACGTCGTGCACACCAATCACCGGTTGTGGTCGGTGTTCAGCGGGCTCGCGTACACGTACGAACAGTTCAGCGGGGAACCGACCGACGAGTCCGCCGAGGCGGCCCTCGGCACCGAGCTCGATTTCTTCACCCCGATGAACGACGACTTCCGCATCACCAACCGCCTCGTCTCGTACTTCCGGCTGGGCGGCGAGGGCCGAGTGCGGCTCGACTTACAGAGCGCGTACAAACACGAGCTCTTCAGCGATTTCTACTGGAGCGTGAACGGCTTCGACACGTTCGACGGGGATTCCCCCAGAGGGTCAGAAGCGCAACGATTTTGGGATCAGCGTCACGCTCGGATACAAGTTTTAGGGTAACAGCGGTCCAACCACAAAGGACGCCAAGGACACCAAGGGAAGCTCTCAATCGCTCCCCTTCGTGTCCTTGGTGTCCTTCGTGGTGAATTTACGAGGCTTTCTTTCGGGTGATGCCGAGCCGCGCCATCCGGCTTTCGAGCGTGGTCGGCTTGAGGCCGAGACGCTCGGCGGCGCCGCCGCGGCCGCGCACGCGCCAATTGGTGCTCTCGAGCACGCTGCGGATATGCCGGATCTCGAGCGCTTCGAGGGTCTGGGCAGTCTGCGCGGCCCGCGCCGACGGCTTCGGCGCTTGCAGGACGAGATGCGGCCCGGTCGCGAGAATCACGGCGCGCTCGATCACGTTGCGCAGCTCGCGGACGTTGCCCGGCCACGAGTACCCCTCCAGATCCCGCAGGCTGTCCTTCGAAACCGACTCGATCCGCTTGCCGAACAGGCTCGAGAACTCGTCGATGAACGCCCACACCAACCCGGGGATGTCTTCGATGCGCTCGCGCAGCGCCGGCACGACGATCGGAAACACGTTGAGGCGGTAGAACAGATCCTCGCGGAACGTCCCGTCGGCGACCCCCTGTTCGAGGTTCCGGTTGGTGGCGGCAATGATCCGGACGTCGATCTTCAGCTGCTGCGTGCTGCCAAGCCGCTCGATGACCCGTTCCTGCAGCACGCGCAGGAGCTTCACCTGCACTTCCAGCGGCAGCTCGCCGATTTCGTCGAGGAAGAGCGTCGACTGGTTCGCGGCCTCAAAGCGCCCGATCTGCCGCGACAGCGCCCCGGTGTAGGCGCCGCGCTCGCGGCCGAACAGCTCGCTCTCGATCAACGCGGGCGGTATCGCCGCGCAGCTGACCCGCACCATATGGCGGTTGTGACGGGGGCTGAGCTCGTGGATCGCCTGCGCGAACACTTCCTTCCCTGCGCCCGTCTCGCCGAGCAGGAGGACGGTGGCGGGCGTCGGCGCGACCTGCTCGACCTGCGCGAGCGCGCGCTTGATGATCGGGCTTTCCGACACGACCGGGCGCGACGCGCGCAGGGTCTTCACCTCGCGCCGCATCTCTATCCCGTCGTCGGACCCGCGGTCGCGGCCGTCGACGAGCCGGTCGTTCAGATGGCGGATTTCCTGGAGGGCTTCGTCGAGCGCCGTCTGATTGCCTTTGCGCGCCAGGGCCTGAGAAATGACGCCGGCCACGAGGCGAAGACGCTCGCGAATCGAGGGCACCCATTCGCGCGCCTGCGATATCGAGCTGAACTCGAGCGCGCCCAGCTCGCGGTGGCCTTCGGCGTGAAGCGTCAGCGGAAACACGATCTGGGACTGCAGACCCTGACGGCGCAGCGTGTCGCGATCCACCGGGTCGGGAATGTCCTCGACCCGCGTGAACCAGCACGCTTCGCCGGACTCGATGTTGGAGACCACCCACGGCAAATCGGCCGTGGCGTAGGGATCGGGCGGCGCGGCGCGGAGCGGCGCGACCCAGGAGTGGCTGCACGTGGTCGAGGATTCGCCCCGGCCGACGCGCCACACCACCACGCGGTCGACGTCCAGCGCTTCAGCGACTTCGCGCAGGCTCTCGTTGATCGCCTCGTCGACGTGTTCGGAGGAGACCTGCGCGAGCCGCGACGCGATGTCGGCGATGAGGCGCTGGAATCCGAGCTGCTCGTTGCTCGTCGCCAGCAGCCGGGCCTCGAGATCGAGGCGCTCGCTGATGTCGACCATGCTCGCGACGATGTAAAAGGTATTCCCGTCGGCGAGCAGCCCCGCGCCCACTTCCAGCGGCACAGCGGCGCCATCCTGCCGCACGCCAATCACCGGGCTCCGCGAGACGGTCAATCGCCCTTCAGCCCGCCGCCACAGCGTGCTGAGCAGATCACCTTGCGGTCCCGCGGAAGTCGGAAGCAGGGCGTCGAGCGTCCGTCCGACGAGCCGTCCGGCCTCGTAGCCGAACATGCTGTGAGCGCTGTCGTTGGCGGCCAGGATCTTTTCCTGAACGTCGACGACGACCACGCCTTGAGGTGCTTTTTCCAGCGCCGCCAGAATCGCGGCCACGAGCTCGGACCCGGGGAGCGAAACCGGCAGGGTGCCCGCCAACGGGGCCTCCGAAGAGATGAAGTCCATTGTAGTGGGGGCTAATCTACGTCCGGCCGTGTCCGGAATAAATACAGTAAACCCCGCACTTCGGGTCACGAATCTGTGAAGAAACTAGGGCTTTCGGCGGGTGTCAGGGCTCGATGACCTGATTTCGGATGGCATACCGCACCAGCTCGTTCATCGAGTGCAGGTGCAGTTTGGCAAAAATCCGCGCCCGATGCGTCTCGACGGTCTTCGGACTGATGTCGAGCGCCGCGGCGACTTCCTTGTTCGATTGCCCCTCGGCGAGCAGTTGGAGCACTTCACGCTCGCGCGGCGTCAAGGGCTCCGACCGGATGGCGTTGGAGACCGACGGGACGACGTCTTCCGCCAGGTGCACGCGATCGCTGACGAACGTCCCGTGGCCGAGAAGCGCATAGACGGCGTCGATCAGCACTTGCCCGGCGTCGGCCTTCGACAGGTACCCGCTCGCGCCGGCTTCGATGGCCGCCTGCGCCATCCGCTCCGAGTCGTACATGGTCACGATGAGAATCGACGCCGGCAGGGTCTTACGGATCTGCCTGGTGACCTCCACGCCGTTCAACTCGGGCATGCTCACGTCGAGGACGATCAGATCGGGGCGCAACTCGAGTGCCTTGGTCACCGCTTCACGGCCCGTCCGCGCTTCGCCGCAGACGACCCAACCCGGTTGGCTTTCGAGGAGCAGGCGGACGCCCATGCGTACCACGTCGTGATCGTCCGCAATCAAAATGCGTACGGGCTTCTCGGACCCTGTCGGGGCCGGGCGGGGTGAGGTCTTCGGTTTCTCCATGAAATCCATGAAATCAGATGCGACGGACGGGGGCCTAGCACGTCTCGCACCAACATTCCATCAGGCTGCACGGAACGCTTCTATCGTCGGCGGGCAAACCTGCCGAACAGCTGGTCCTGATCCTACAGCACACCATTGGGCAAAACAGCCCAAGCATGAAACGATTCGTGCACCGAAGATCGCTGGAGTAGCCCGAGCTATCGGGCGGCTCCAACCTGTCGGAGCCGTCATACCGACACGGCCCTCTGGTCTACTATGCACGTGCCGCAATGAATCGGCGCAGTCCCCGGCGCGGGCTGTCGGGATCGGATTCATTCGTTGGCACTTTGGATGCTCAGCTTACACTTGAGCGGGAGATAGTGGACGACGAGGGGGAGTCTTCTATGAGGGATCTCGATCGCGGCCGCTTTCGTGGTCCTGCTCGCCGGAACGCCGGCGTTCGCGCAGGACGCGCCGGTCGGTTTCAATTTCGGCGGCGGGTTGGCCTTCCCGGTGACCGGCGTCAGCGATGCGTTCAACACCGGATGGAATTGGAGCATCGGGCTGACGTGGAATATCAAGCCGAAGGTCGGCATACAGGTCGAGTACATGTACGATCGCCTGGGCGGTCCGGAACGTCAGTTCGATTTCAGCGCGACGCCCATCCCCGGGGCGGGTACGCAAGTGGGCATCATCCAAAGCAATCACCAGGTGCACACCGGCACCTTCAATCTCATCTACACGCCGCACCTCGCCGCCAACGAACGGGCGACGCCGATTGGCGCTTACGTGCTCGGCGGCGGCGGCGTCTACCACCGACTGATTCAGTTGACGTCGCCGAGCGTCGGCTTCGCGTCGGTGTGCGATCCGTACTGGTACGTGTGCTACCCGACGGCCGTCCCGGTCGACCGCATCATCGGTGATCGCTCGTCGAACGACTTCGGCATCAACTTCGGTGCGGGCGTGACCTTCGGCGCGAATGCAAAGTTCTACGTCGAGACTCGCTATCACTACGTCTGGGGACCCACGATTCGACCGGAGGTCGCTCTGCCCAGCGGACAGACCGAATTCTCGACCAATGCGGGCTACTTCCCGCTGACATTCGGCGTGAGATGGTAGGGTAAGGCAATGGCAAGGCACCTGATCGCGGCATGCGCCCTCACCGTCGTGACGACGGCCGCGTGTACGCCTGGACCGTTGACACCGCCGCGAACCGGCCGGCCGATGAACAATCCGGTCCCGCTCGGTTCGGAATCCTCCAGCGGCACCCTGGAGGCGGCGCGGCAGCAGCTGATGGGCACGTGGGAGCTCGTCGATCTCACGAGCGCGCCGGAGAAGGGTGGTCCTCCCGTCCCGGTGAAAGCCACCGGAACGCTCACCTACGACCAGTACGGCAACCTGACCATCAACGCACGCACGACCGATCCCGCGGCTCCCGTTGCCGCGCGCGAAGTGCCGCGCGTGTCCTTCACCGGCCGCGCGGTGATCGACCTCGTCAACCGCGAGCTCAAGTTGATGGACGTCACCGGCAACGTGAATCCCGACGAAGTGCTGTCGCCCGAAAGGCGCCGCCGGTACGCATTCGAGGGCGACCGGCTCGTTCTGTCGTCGTTCGACGAGAAAAATGTCGTCACCGCGGTCGCAACCTGGCGGCGTGTGAAATGAGAGGTAATGTGTGAGAGCGCGCATGCGGCTGGCACCTGCGATCGCCGCAGCTGCGGCGGTGCTCCTGGCGTGGGCTGGCGGCGGACCCATCATCGCCGCTGATACCGACATCACGGTCGAGCACGACAAGACGTTCTCCTTCGCCGGCCTGACCACCTGGGCGTGGCACCCGGACGGCGCGGGCGACGTCCGGCTCGCCCTGACCCCCGACGACGATCCGAAACGCGTGCAAGGGCGAATCGAGCCGGTGATCCTGCCGGCGACGGAGCGGACGCTCGCGGCGCGGAAACTGACGCGTGTCGCTGCGGACAAGGCCCAACTCTGGCTCCATTACTACGCGCTCCTGGCCCTCAAGGACGCTTCGCAGTTCCACGGGCAGTTCCTCCCGGCGGTTCCGGTATGGGGCCTGCCGCCGTTCGCGCCGTCGACGAGCGCCCTCAGCGTCTTTCCGGTTGGCACGGTGATCATCGACATCACCGTCCCCGGCACTCAGAACATCGTCTGGCGCGGCGCCGCCCGGCGCGAGGTGAATTTCGAGAACTCGGATCGCCAGCGGACCGAGGTCATCGAAAAGGCGATTCGGGATCTCTTCAAGGAATTTCCGCCGAAGCCGAAGAAGTAGCCGCTCCCCCACGATATTTCGGACCTGCCCCCCACACGTCGGACTGCGGGCCCCTCTCCGGCCCGCCAGTTCGACGCCGGCGGGGGAACAGCCGGGCACCACCACGGTACGAGAAGTGCTGTTCTGACGTTGTCCCGTGGACACGGACGAGACGGATCTGCCCGCATGAGGATGGTGATGAGGAGCGAGGTTTGGCGGAAGGTGGTGGTGTTGGCCGTCGCCGCCGCGCTGGGCGGTCAGTCGCTGCATACCCGGCTGTATGCACAGGCGGCCCAGGAGGCAGACGCCGAAATCGATGGCGGCTGGCCCAGGGCCTACGAAACGGCCACGAAGGCGCGTCTGCTGGTTTATCAGCCTCAGATCGCGACTTGGACCGGACAGCGCCAGATGGTGGCCTACTCGGCGGTCGGCTACGAAGCGCCCGGCGCGGCCACACCCGTGCTCGGCACCGTGAAGCTCGAGGCCGCGACGTCGGTCTCGCTGGAGGACCGGCTCGTTCAATTTTCTCCGGTGAAGATCGCCGAGACGAACTTCCCGACCCTCAGCCGCGAGCAGGTCCAGGATCTCCTCGCGACGGTCGAGAAGGGGATCCCGGATGTGGAAAAGGTGATTGCGCTCGATCGGGTGCTCGCGTATATCGACCAGAGCCAGATCGTGCCCCGCAATGTCGAAGGCGTGAAGGCGGATCCGCCCACGATTTACTACAGCACGCGTCCCGCAATCCTCGTCAACTTCGACGGCGAGCCGGTCTGGAGTCCGATCAAGGACAACGAGCTGAAATTCGCGGTGAACACCAACTGGGACATCTTCCAGCACGAGGCAACGCGCAGCGTCTTTCTGCGCCACGAGAAGCGCTGGCTGAAGGCCGCCAGCATCGCGGGGCCCTGGTCGGCGGCCGGCCCGCTGCCTGCCAGCTTCTCGAAGCTGCCGAAGGACGACAACTGGGCCGACGTGGTCGCATCGCTCCCGGGAGCATCGGGCAGCGTCCCGACGGTGTTCGTCAGTACGGCGCCCGCGGAGCTCATCCTGATTCCGGGCGGTCCGTCCTACCAGTCGGTCCCGGGCACAAGCCTGGTCTGGGTGAGCAACACCGACAGCGACATCTTCCGCGTCGGCGCGAAGGGTCCGGTGTACTTCCTCATCTCGGGCCGATGGTTCACGGCCCCCGACTTCACCGGTCCCTGGAAGTTCACGACGCCGGAGCTTCCCGCCGACTTCAAGAAGATCTCGCTCGAGCATCCGCGTTCGCGCGTGCTCGCGTCGGTGCCTGGCACGCCGCAGGCGGCCGAAGCGGTGCTGATCGCGCAGGTGCCGCAGACCGCGCGCGTGAATCGCAAGGAGTTGAAGGGGCCGGACGTCGTCTATCAGGGCGAGCCGCAGTTCCAGCCGATCGAGCAGACGAAGGTGGCGCGCGCTGTCAACACCGACAAAGACATCGTCAGGGTCGGCGACCGCTACTACATGTGCTACCAGGGCGTCTGGTTCTTGTCCAAGACCGCGAACGGGCCCTGGGAACCGGCCGAGACCGTGCCGAAGGAGATCTACGACATTCCCGTGAGCTCGCCCGCACACCACGTCACCTACGTGACTGTCGTCGAGGACGACAACGACGATGAATGGGTCACGTATGCGGCGGTGGCGGGATACACCGGGATGACGATCGCGTGGGGCTGTGCGGTGTGGGGCACGGGGTGGTACTACCCGCCTTACGTCTGGTATGGCGGTTTCTATCCGGTCTACTACCCGTTCTATCCGACCTACGGCTACGGCGCCTGGTACAACCCGTGGACCGGTGCCTACGGACGCGGCGCGGCGTGGTACGGGCCGTACGGTGGCGCGGGAGTTGCTGCCCGCTACAACCCGGTCACCGGCACGTATGCGCGTGGCGCGGCGGCATGGGGTCCGTACGGTGCGCGTGGCGTTGGTGAGGCATACAACCCGCGTACTGGTACGTATGCGCGCACCCGCCAGGGATCGGGCGTATACGGTAGCTGGGGCTCCACGTCGGTGCAGCGCGGCAATCAATGGGCGCAGACGGCGCGTGTCACCAACCGGATGACGGGCACGACCACGCGCGTGACGCAGGGGAGTGGGGGCGGCGGCGCAGTCACGCGGACCGGGCCCTCTGGCAGCGGCGGCGTGGCGCGCACCGGCAGCGGCGATGTCTATGCCGGACGCGATGGCAACGTCTATCGCCGTCAGGACGACGGCAGCTGGCAGAAACACGACGGCGGTTCATGGGGATCGGGGGAGAGGCCGACGCCTCGCGATTCCACGACGACACCCGGGACGAATGCCGGCACCACGAATCGCCCCGGCACGAACGACACGTACGGCCAGCTCGAGCGCGACCGCGCGGCGCGCACCGAAGGCACGACGCGGACGAGGGACTACGGCACGACGAGGAGTAATCCAGGGGGATACGGCGGCAGCTATCGGGCGGGCGGCGGCTCGCGCGGCGGCGGCGGTCGGCGGCGATAGTCGTAGTGCGGACCTTGTAGTGCGGACCTTTAGGTCCGCATGTCAAGAGCGGGTAGTGCGGACCTTCAGGTCCGCCTGGAAGAGGCGGGTAGTGCGGACCTTCAGGTCCGCCTGGAAGAATGCGGGTAGTGCGGACCTTCAGGTCCGCTTTTTTGAGTAGAGCAGACAGGAGGACCGATGTACAAGCAGATGCTCGTGTTGGTCGCGGCCGCGCTGACGTTGACCGTCAGCCTCGCCGCGCAGTCGAAGACGGTTCAGGGCAAGGAAGTGACCGCCACCGCGACGATCGAAGGAATCGAGGCGGGCACCCGCCAGCTCTACGTCAAGAAGGCGGACGGCACCAACGACGTTGTCTACGTGCCCGCGGAGATCAAACGCTTCGACAGCCTCAAGGTCGGCCAGAAGATCACGGTCCGATACTATGAAAACGTCGTGCTGCGGATGGCGACGCCTGGCGCCGCGCCGATCGATTCGTCGTCGCGTTCGGTCACTCCGGCGACGGGAACGGCCGGTACAGCGGCGCGGCAGCAGACGGTCACCGCGACCATCTCCGCCATCGATCCCAAACTCCCGAGTGTCAGTTTCACGGGTCCGCGCGGTTGGAACTACACCACCCGCGTAGAGGACAAGGCGCTGTTGGCGAAGTTCAAGGTGGGCGACAAGGTCGACATCACCTGGACCGAGGCGATGCTGGTGTCTGTGGAAGACGCAAAGTAGTCGAGTGGTGCGCGGAGGAGAGGGGCTTGTGAAGGCAAGTCCTTCTCCTCCGCTGACTCCATTTCCTTACGTAGATGAGCAGCCGATTCCCAGACGACAAGGACAGGGCCGGCGTTACGCCATACGTGGAGCCTCGCGACTTCCCGCCGCTCTCCGCGCTGGTTGAACCGTCGTTCGGCGCGCACTCGCAACGCGGGCGTCTTCACACCGTCAACGAAGACCACTATCTCATCATCACGTTGGGCCGCAGCCAGGAGACGATCCTGACGAGCCTTCCCGAGAACGTCGTCGGCCAGCGCTTCGACGAACAAGGGTTTGCGATGATCGTCGCCGACGGCCTGGGACAAGACACCGGTGAGATGGCCAGCCGCTTCGCGCTCATCACGCTCCTCGATCTGATTCTGAAATTCTGCAAGTGGAACCTCCGCATTGACGACCGGATTGCGGAGGGCATCATGGAACGGGCGGAACGGTTCTACCGCCACGTCGACAGCGCGGTCGTTCACGAAGGCGCCGCCAAGGGACTGGCGCAGCCGCAGACGACACTGACCGCCGTGTTCGGCGCCGGACGCGATCTGTTCTTCGCGCACGTCGGTCACTCGCGCGCCTACTTGCTGCGCGACGGAACGCTCATGCGGCTGACCCGCGACCACACGCTGCGTCCGCGCGGCTCGCTCGCGCCGCTCGCCCCGCTCGTGGACGTCAACTCCACCGCGCGCGATCTCACCCACATCCTGACCGAAACCATCGGCATGAAGGGATCGATCGGCCCGAGAATCGATCTCGAACGTTTTCAACTCGCCAACGGCGACCGCATCCTGGTCTGCACCAATGGCGTTTCCGACATGCTCGATGAGAGCGTCATCGCGAGCGTGCTCGGCTCCGGGACGCCGCTGGGGGATCAGGCCCGGCGCCTCGTCGATCTCGCGCTGGAAGGCGGGAGCGACGACGATGCCACGGCGCTGGTCGCCGCCTTCCGGATCTCGGCCTGACACCCCGAACGCCTCCGGAATATCGGACCTCCGTCACGATCCGTGGGGGGCCTGGCAGGCGGCGACCCAGCGACGCCTGGGATTTCCGGATAATTCCTGCGAGTTTTGCCCTTTCCGCGAGGTGGCACCTCGTGTGCTCTGCAACGACGCTACGGAGGATTACCTGATGGTGTTCAAGCGTGTGTCATGGTTAATGACCCTGGCCGCCCTCGCTCTGGGCGGTGCCGGCGTCTGCGCAACAACCGCGGGCTGAAATCAGCTTGCTCGTCGGTTGGTCGATTTCGGACGGCGTCGATGGCGATCCCGTGGTGACGGGCGACGGTGAAATCTACGACCGGATCGACCCGAAGGACTCCGTCAAATGGGGTCTGATGGGCGGCGTGCTGCTCGGCGACTACGGCAATGCGGAAGTCGGGTTCATGTGGGGCCAGCAGATGAGTAACTTCGTGGCTGGCGGCACGACCGAGACCGAGGTCGGCGACTGGACCATCAACAACTATCACGGGTACTTCGCCTACAACTTCTTCGAGGACGACGCGACAGTCCGGCCGTACATCCTTGGCGGCCTCGGCGCCACCAGCTTCGGGAGCGTCGACTACACGCGACGTAACGGCGTGACGGGCACGATCGATGGCGGCACGCAGTTCTCCACGACGTGGGGAACCGGCGTGAAGTTCTACGCCGGCAACGTCGGCGCGCGAATCGGCCTGCAGTGGACGCCGACTTACATCAAGTCTGATGCGGCCGGATGGTGGTGCGACCCGTGGTATGGCTGCTACCTGGTGGGCGATCCGCAATACGCCAACCAGTTCGAAATCAGCGGCGGCATCCTCTTCCGGTTCTGATCCGGGTCGCCGCCGCGCGGTGACCTGTCGCGGGGGCGCCGGTTCGTGCGGCGACTCCGATCCGTCGGAGGCTCGGTCATGTCAACCCGGCCGGCCTCCGGTTCATTCGCTGAATTCCTTGAGAGATCGACGCGTGCGGCCCGCGCTCGGCGTGGCACCGCATGTGCTCTGTCTATAGGTACGCATGTCGAGACTGTCGTGGGCTGCGAGCGTGACGCTCGCGCTCTGTTTGCATATGACTGAACACGCCGCGGCACAACAGCAAGACGCTCCGTTGGACCGTTCGAGCGGTGGTTCGGGCGAAGCCGCGCAGGCGCAACTGGCGTCGGTGTCGTGCGCGTCGAAGCCGGGGGAGCGCACGCAATGCCCGGCGGTGACCGCGGCCGGCGTGGCGCTGCTCGAGTCAACCGGCAGCGCCGCGTGTCTCCTCGGCAAGACCTGGGGATACGACGATAAAGGCGTCTGGGTGATGGACGGCTGCAGCGGCCGGTTTGCGCTCGGGCAGATCGCCGGCGCCGCCGCGGCTGCCTGCGCCGGCGCCGCGCCCCGAGCGTATCGAGACATGGGGCGAGTTCGATCCCGGAGACGGCTTCCTGGTTGGACGTAGCGGCCTGGGGGAGCTCTCGATCAGCGCCTACGCGCTCGTGCGGTACATGAACCAGCTCCCCGCCGACCAGACCTTCATCGGATCACTTCGGCAACGAGCGCACCATCGATCCGCGGCACGACATCTACCCTCACCGCGTGATGATCTTCTTCAAGGGATGGCTCGGCGACCCGAAGCTCGTTTACAACATCTTTGTCTGGACCGTTAACGCCACCGACCAGGATGGCGTCTTCGGCAGTATCGGCTACCAGTTCACCAGGCGGTTCAGCCTCTACACCGGCATCAACGGGACCCCGGGCACGCGTTCGCTGCAAGGCTCGCATCCGTACTGGCTCGGCCACGATCGCGTGATGGCCGACGAGTTCTTCCGGCCCTACTTCACCTTCGGCACATGGGCGCAGGGTGAGCTGCTGCCGGGACTCTGGTACAACGCCATGGTCGGCAACAACTCGAGCGCCCTCGGCTTCACCGCCGCCCAGTTGGACCGCTCGTTCTCGAGCGGCGCGTCTGTCTGGTGGATGCCCACGACTCAGGAGTTCGGTCCCAGAGGCGGGTACGGCGACTGGGAGTGGCACGACAAGCTGGCAACGCGGTTCGGCGTCTCCACCGCGCAAAGTCCCGAGGAACGCTACACGGTCGCCGCCACGGGTGCGACCGGCAACACGCTCCTGAAACTGGCGGACGCGCTGAACATCTACGACACCGGTTCGCTGGCGCCCGGGGTGACGGTGCAGCGGGTGGACTATCGCTTGCTCTCGTTCGACGCTGGCATCAAGTATCGCGGCATCTTTCTCCAGACCGAGATCTACACGCGGTGGCTCGACGGGTTCGAGGCCGACGGACCGCTGCCGGTCGAATCGATCGTGGACAAGGGCTTCTACGTTCAGGGCGCGTTCTTCCCGGTGCCGAAGAAGCTCGAGCTCTACGCCGCCACTTCTCAGATCTACGGTGACAAGGACGCCGGCTTCGACAACAGCTCGGAGTACATCGGCGGGATGAATTTCTATCCCACCGACACCCGCAATCACCGGTTCAATTTCCAGGTCCAGGACGTGAACCATTCGCCGGTCAGCAGCACCTTCGGCTACTACGTCGGCGGCCAGGACGGGCCGACCTACTCGGCGGCGTTCTCCGTATTCTTCTGAGCAGGCTGGTATGAGAACGATCACGCGGTTCAGCGGTTGGATCGGCGCTTGCGGCGCTGCGTGCTGCTGGTCTGGGTGCTGGCGCACGTCCACGCCGTCGACGACGTAGGCGGCGCCGCCGCGGCCGCAGCCGGAGCGGCCGGGCCGATTTCCACGACTCGCACTTCCACCTGACGAACTACATCCAGGAAGGCATCGACGTCCGCCAGTTCCTGAAGATCATGGGGACGCGGGTCGGCCGCTCGACGCTGTTCGGCATCCCGCTGCAGCAGCAGTGGTCGTACGGGAACTCGGGCGATTTCGCGCCGACCTACTACCTGCAGAGCGATGCACCGCTCTACTACTACTCGTTCACCGACGCCGCGATCGCGAGCGCGTACCGATCGCTGCCGCCCGACGCGCAGGCGCGCTTCGATCCGATGATCACCGGCTTCAACCCGGCCGACATGTACGGCGCCGACCACATCCGCCGCGTGCTGCGGACCTTTCCGGGCGTGTTCACCGGGATCGGCGAGTTCAGCATCCACAAGGAGTTCGTGTCGTCGAAGGTCGCCGGGGAAACGGCGAGCCTGACCAATCCTGCGCTCGATCGGATCCTGGACTTTGCCGCCGAGGCCGGCCTGGTGGTCATCCTTCACAGCGACATCGACATGCCGTTCGCGAAGCAGGATGCGGAGCCGGTGTACCTCGCGCAAATGAAGGCCGTACTCAGGCGCCATCCGAAGACGACGATCATCTGGGCGCACATCGGGCTTGGCCGCATCGTGCATCCCGTGCAGGTCTCGGCCGCTGCCGCCGAACGCTCGCCGGCGCAGCTCCAGATCGTCGAATCGATGGTCACCGATCCGGCGTTCAACCACGTCAGCTTCGACATCTCGTGGGACGAGGTCGCGAAGTACGCCGTCGCCACCCCGGAATCAATCGCGCGCGTCGCGGCTGCGCTCAACAAGTACCCGGACCGTTTCCTGTTCGGCACCGACACCGTGGCGCCTGCCGGCCCGGCGCCGTACTTCGCCGTTTACGACATGTGGGCGCCGGTATGGCGCCTGCTGACGCCCGACGCCAGTCTCAAGGTGCGCAAGGGCAACTACGAGCGGCTCTTCGACGAGGGTCGACGAAGAGTCCGCGCCTGGGAAAGGACCCAGCAATGAAGCGATCGATCGTTCTCGCCGCGTTCCTGTTCGTCGTTCAGGCCTCGGCGGCGCTCGCGCAGGACGCGGGCAGCGGAGGCACAGCCGCCGCCGGCAGTGCGGCTCAGACGCAGGCGGCCGACAAGTCGACCTTCGAGGTCTACGGCTTCGCGATGCTCGACATCGGCCACGACTTCAAGCAGATCAACCCGAACTGGTACGACACGCTCCGACTCACCAGGCTGCCGTCGTTCGAGAACGAGTTCGGCGAGGACCACAGCACCTTCGCCGGCGTGCGGCAGAGCCGTCTCGGCGTGCGCTCGACGACGCCAACCAACCTCGGCAACCTGAACACGATCTTCGAGTTCGAGTTGTTCGGCACCGGTGTCGACGAAGGGCAGACGACCTTCCGGCTCAGGCACGCCTGGGGCGAGCTCGGCGCGGTTGGCGCCGGCCAGTACTGGAGCCCCTTCATGGATCCCGACGTCTTCCCGAACACGATCGAGTACTGGGGGCCGACGGGCATGGTGTTCTTCCGTAACGTCCAGCTCCGCTGGACGCCGATCATCGGCGATCGCACGCTGATGTTCGCCCTCGAGCGCCCGGGCGCGAGCGGCGATCAGGGGGTCTACGCGGATCGTGTCGAGCTGGACGGCATCAAACCGCGCTTTCCGCTCCCCGATTTCTCTGGCGCCTACAAGTTGGGCGGCGACTGGGGCTACCTGCGCGCGGCCGGCATCCTGCGGAAAATCAACTGGGACGACACGCTCGACGATCGCGATCGACCTCTCGGGCGACACGATCGGCTGGGGCCTCAACCTCAGCTCGAATTTCAAGCCCGCCGAGAGCAGCACGATCCGGCTGCAGTTCGCCTTCGGCGAAGGCATCCAGAACTACATGAACGACTCGCCGGTGGACATCGGCATCGTCAACAACCTCGCCGACCCGCTGCGGCCGCTTCCTCGGCGAGGCGCTGGGGCTCGTCGGCATCGTCGCCTTCTTCGATCACAGCTGGTCGACTGAGTACAGCAGCTCGATCGGCTACTCGATGCAAGACATCGACAACAGCAATGGGCAGGCGGCGGATGCATTCCACCGTGGTCACTACATCATCGGCAACCTCCTGCACTACCCGGCGCCGAACGTGATGTTCGGCGGGGAACTGCAGTGGGGCCGCCGCGAGAACTTCTCGGACGGCTTCTCCAGCGACGGATTGAAGGTGCAGTTCTCGTTCAAATACAACTTCTCGCATCGGTTCGGAGGATAGCCATGCAGGTCCGAAATAGACGCGTGCTCGCAGGCGGACTGATCGCTTCCGCGGCGGTGACGCTGGCCATCAGCGCGCCGGCCGCGCAGCAGCCGCCGAAGCCGTCGCAACCGCCGAACATCCAGGCGGTGGTCGACGCGGCCTACGCGAAATACAGAACGCTCAAGGAAGGCAAGAACGCCGACTACATTCCGGCGCTCGCGAAGGTCGATCCGAATCTCTTCGGCATCGCCGTCGTGACGCCGATGGCAAGGTGGTCACCGCCGGCGACATCAAGACGGAAGTCTCGATCCAGTCGATCTCGAAGGTGTTCACGATGGCCCAGGTCATCCAGGAGCAGGGCCTGGAGTCGGTCAAGAAGCGGATTGGCGTGGACGCCACCGGTGCCCGTTTCAACTCGATCATCGCCATTGAAGGCGTCAGGACGGTCGTCGGCAGCGGCGCTCCGGAGATGAACCCGATGGTGAATCCCGGCGCCATTTCCGCGACCAGCATGGTGCGCGGAAAGACCTCCGATGAGGTCTGGAACAAGATCATCGGCTTCCACAACGCAGCCGCCGGCCGGCAGCTCACCGTCCTGAAGGACGTGTACAAGTCCGAGTCGGACACGAACCAGCGCAATCAGGCGATCGGCGCGCTGATGCTGGCCTACGGCTACATCACGAGCAACTGGCAGCAGGCCGTCGACTTCTACACCCGGCAGTGCTCGATCGGCGTCAACGCGCGCGATCTGGCGATGATGGCGGCGACGCTGGCCTTCGGCGGGACCAACCCGGTCACCAAGAAGCCGGTGATGGATGCGGCCAAGGTGCCGGGCGTCCTCGCGGTCATGGCGACCGCAGGCCTGTACGACGACTCCGGCAAGTGGCTCTATCACACCGGGCTGCCGGCCAAGAGCGGCGTCGGCGGCGGCATCATCGCCGTTTCGCCCGGCAAGTTCGGCATCGCCGTCGTGTCGCCGCCGCTCGACGACGCCGGGAACAGCGTGCGCGCGCAGCGGGCGATCGCCGACATTTCGAACGCGCTGGGCGGCAACCCCTATGCGCCGCGGTAGGCAGCCTATGCCTCCACCATCCATTCTGGCGCCGGGCCTGCTGGGCCCGGCGTACAGGTCGGCGCTCCCCGCCCGCGCGGCCGCGTGCCTCGTGTGCGTGCTGCTGGCGATTGTCCTCGAGGCGCAGGCGCCGAAGTACGGCGTCGTGGTCGAGATCGACGACAAGAAGGCCGACTTCGCGTCGTTCAAGACCTACACCTGGCAACGAGGGCAGGCGGCGTTCGACAAAACGGTCGACGCGCAGATCGTCGCGGCGGTCGACGCCGAACTGGCCAAGCTGGGCATGACGAAGGCGGCATCCGGACCGGGCGACGTGCTCGTCACGTACGCGTCGACCAACCGCACGGATGTCGACCTGAAAGCGAAGCCCGACGCGTCCGGCGTGCGTCCGAATTACGCCGTCGGCACGCTGGTGGTCGCGCTGCTCAATCCGACCACCCGGAACCGTCTCCTGCGGATGCGCGTCGATCAGCCGATCGACGCAGCGCCGGACAAGCTCGAAGCGACGATCAACAGCGTCGTGGTCCAGATGTTCGAGAGGTATCCGACGCGCCAGAAACGGTAGGCCGGCTTGGCGGGCTTCTCTTCCGGCCGTCACGCCGGTCTACTGCTGCCCCTGTTCTCGGCGCCAAGCCGGAGGAGCTGGGGCATCGGTGAACTCGCCGACTTGCCTCATCTGTGCGGCTGGCTGAAGAGCGCGGGCCTGGCCTTCCTGCAGGTGCTGCCGCTCCACGAGATGGCTGTCGACGATCACTCGCCGTACTCGGCGATCTCGGCGATGGCCATCGACCCCCTCTACATTTCAGTCAACGACGTTCCTGACTTCCAGGCGCAGGGTGGCGAAGGATCGCTTCGCCCGGACGAGCGACGGCGGCTCGCCGCGATCCGCGCGTCACGGCGCGTGTGTTACCGCGAGATTCGATCGCTGAAAACCGCGGTGCTCCGTACCTCGTTCAGGCGATTCCAGCAGGCCGAGTGGCTGGCCGGCTCGCGGCGCGCACGCCAGCTGCGCGCCTACATCGATCGCGAGCGAGCGTGGCTCGACGACTACACGCTGTTCCGCGCGCTGCACCAGCAGTCCGGGGAGCGGGCGTGGTGGGACTGGGCCCCGCCCCTTGTTGCACGCGAACGGCGCGCGCTGCGGCAGGCACGCGCGACGCTCGCCGACGAACTGCTGTACCACGCCTACGTTCAGTGGCTCGCTGACATCCAATGGCACGACGCGCGGCGAGCAGCCGCTCCGGTCGTCGTCTTCGGCGACCTGTCGTTCATGGTCGGCAGCGACAGCGCCGACGTCTGGGCCAATCAACACGCGTTCCGCCGCGATGCCAGCGTCGGTGCTCCCCCGGACGCGTTCACCGAAGCGGGCCAGGACTGGCATCTCCCGGTGTATCGATGGGATGTGTTTGCCGCCGAGGACGACGCGTGGATCCGCGCGCGCGCCCGGCGGACGGCGGCGCTGTTCGACGGCTACCGGATCGATCACGTCGTCGGCTTCTACCGGACCTATGTGATCCCGGCCGACGGCAGCGCGCCTGCTTTCTCGCCCGCTGACGAGATCGACCAGCTCGCGCAGGGCGAGCGGGTCATGAAGGCGTTTCTCGACGCAGGCGCAACGGTCATCGCCGAGGACCTCGGAATCGTGCCCGATTTCGTGCGCGACTCGCTGCGCCGGCTGGAGATTCCCGGCTACAAGGTGTTCCGGTGGGAGCGTGACTGGGACCAGTCGGATCGGCCGTTCAGGAATCCGCAGGAGTACGACGCGCTCTCGGTCGCGACAACCGGCACCCACGACACCGAGACGCTGATGGAATGGTGGGAGGCGACTTCGTTCACGGAGCGGTCGCTGGTTGCCGAGCTGCCGTTCCTTGCCGGACGGCGGCCGAGCCTGACCGCGCCGGAATGCGACGCGGCGACCCGCGACGTCCTCCTCGAAATGCTCGCCGCCTCGTCATCGAACATCCTGCTGCTGCCTGCACAGGACGTGTTCGGCTGGCGCGACCGGATCAATCTGCCGGGCACCGTGACCGACGCGAACTGGACGTGGCGCCTGCCCTGGCCGGTCGACGTGCTCGAACACCATCCCGACGCGCGCGCCCGGGCGGAGACGCTCGCAGCATGGATGCGGCACTACGGACGGGGGATGTGACAAGGCAATTAGGAATTAGGGATTAAGAATTAGGAATTCGTGCACGCATTCCTAATTCCTAATTCCTAATTCCTAATTACAGTGTGTGTCAGAGTCCCATCGCCGTCTTCACCGCCGCATGCAGCGTTCTCAATCCTGACGCGGCGTCGGCGCCGAGGTGCGCGCGCAAGGCTCGGCGTTCCCGCTGCAGCAGCACCTGGAAATCTCCCCGCGCCTGGGCTGCCTTGACGATGCCGAAGGTGTACTTGCGGCCAGGTACCAGAATGTCGGCGGAATCGTCGCACGTGATCTGCAGGAACACGCCGCTGTTCGGTCCGCCCTTGTAGGCCTGGCCGGTCGAGTGGAGAAAGCGCGGGCCGAACTCCAGGCAGGTCGCGGTGCGGCGGACATCGCCGACCGCCGACCGAATCGCCTGGAGCAGCCGCGTGTTCGACGCGTTCATCTCCACGTAGGCCAGCAGCGCGAAGTAGTCGCCGGCCGCCAGCCGGTTCAGATGCGCTTTCAGGTACGCGACGAGGGATCGTTCGCCGCGTGCCCCCCTCGCGAGGATGGTGGCGTTGCCATCGTCGGTGAACAAATCGATCCCCTTGCTCGTGAAGATGGACGTTTCCGCCGGCAGCACGCCGCTCCGCTCGTAGTCGGCGGTCAGCTTGCGCGTGGCGGTCTTGCTGGCTTCGACGTCGGGCTGATCGAAGGGATGGATGCCGAGAATCGATCCGGCGACCGCGGTCGCGAACTCCCAGCGGAAGAACTCCTCGCCGAGATCGTACGGATCGTCGAGAGCGATCCGCACGAGAGGATGGCCGGCCCGATCGAGCGCGTCCGCCCAGGCGTCCTGCGCGGCATCGGGAGCCGACTTCAACCGCATGTACACGAAGATCCGGTCGACGCCGTAGGCCTCAGGGCCGGCGAGCGTCTCGCGGTCGATCGGAATCAGCCCTTTGCCTTCCTTGCCTGTCGACTCGGCGAGCAGCTGCTCGAGCCAGCTGCCGAGGCTGCCGAGGCCTGGCGACGTCACGATCGTCACCTTATCGCGGCCGACCTGGCTGGCGGCGACGCCGAGGATCACGCCGAGGACGACGCCGGGGTTCTGGTCCGCGGGAACCGACGGCATACACGCGGAGATCATCTCGTCGGTGCGGTCCAGGAACTTCGCGACATCTACGCCCATGATCGCGGCCGGCACCACCCCGAAGTCCGAGAGCGCCGAGAAGCGGCCGCCGATCGTCGGCCACCCGAAGAAGATCCGCCGGAAGCCATCGCGTTCGGCGGCCTGCTGGAGAGAGGAGCCGGGATCGGTGATCGCGATGAAATGGCGACCGGCCTGCTGCCGGCCGACGCGCTGCACGAGCTGATCGAAGAAGTAGTCCTTGAAGATGTTCGGCTCGAGCGTGGAGCCCGACTTGCTCGACACGATGAAGAGCGTGCGCGCGAGATCGACGCTGTGCTCGAACGTCTTCACCTGCGCGGGATCGGTGGAGTCGAGGACGTGGAGCTCGGGAAATCCGTCGATCTTGCCGAAGGTCGACTTCAGGACCTCGGGGCACAGGCTCGACCCGCCCATCCCGAGGAGCAGGACATCGGCAAAGCCGCCGGTCCTCGCCAGCTCCGCGAGCCGCGTAAACCGGTGGATGTCGGCGAGCTGGTCCTGCGCGATGCCGAGCCATCCCAGCCACTGCCCCTCGTCCCTGCCGGTCCAGAGCGACGCGTCGCGGGCCCAGAGCCGCCGCGCCTTGCGATCGGCCGCCCACTCCGCGAGCGTCTGTCCGACGGCCGCCTGGAACGGCGCCGGCAGGTTGTAGGTCAGCCGATTGATCCGGCCCTTGCCCGCGTCCTTTCTCTGCCCGTCGATCGCTTTCAGCAGCTTGCCGAATGCCACGGAGGACAGGTCGACGCCCTCCGCAAGCAGCTGCTCGGTCAGGTCCCGGTAGGGGATCCCGGAGTCAGCGAACGTGGCCATCGTGTCGCGCGCCGCATCGACGTCTTCGGTGAGGCTGGCGCGCGGCCGTCCGTGATCGCGGAACGCATCGAGTGTGGCTGGCGGAAGGGTCGTGACGGTGTCGGATCCGACCAGTTCCTCGACGTAGCGGATGTCGGTGAACTGCGGGTTCCTGGCGCCGGTGCTCGCCCAGAGCAGCCGCTGCGTCCGCGCGCCCCGGCGCGCCAGGGCCTGCCACCGCGGGCCCGAGAAGATGTCCTGGTAGATCTGGTAGGCGAGCTTGGCGTTGGCAATCGCCACCTTGCCGTTAATCTGGCGCAGCGCGCGATTCTCGGCAGCGGGAATCGGCAGCTCGAGGCGCGAGGCGACCAGTGACTCGATCGCCTGGTCGATGCGGCTGACGAAGAAGCTGGCGACGCTCGCCACCCGCTCGAGCGCGCCGCCGCGGGCCGCGAGATCCTCGAGGCCCGCGAGATACGCCTGCGCGGTCCGCTCGTAGGGCTCCTGTCCGAAGAGCAGCGTCGCGTTGACGTTGATGCCGTCGGCAATCAACGGCCGGATCGCCGCGATTCCCTGCGTGGTGGCCGGAACCTTGATCATCAGGTTCTCGCGTTCGACCGTGCGCCACAGACGCCGCGCCTCGGTGAGCGTGGCGGCCGTATCGTAGGCAAGGAAGGGCGACACGTCGAGGCTCACAAAGCCGTCGCGCTGACCGGTTTCTTCGTAGGCGCCGTGCAGGGCGTCGGCGGCATCCTGCACGTCGCGAATCGCGATCACCTCGTAAAGCGCGCTGGCGTCCATGGCGCGAACATCGGGGCGTTGCAGGAACTCGGTATAGTCGGCGCTGCCGCTGATCGCCTTTTCGAAGATCGCCGGGTTGGTGACCACCCCGCGGACGCCGTCGTCGTCGATGAGGCGCCGGAGTTCCCCACTCGTCATCAGACCGCCGGAGTAGTCGAGCCAGACCGATTGCCCGAACAGCTGGAGCGCCCGCAGCGGATTTCGACGGTCGCCATCTTCGCGAGCCGGCGCAGGTGCCGTTCTTCCCCGGCGAAGCGGGCGTTCAGGAAGGCCGACACCAGCTCGCGGGCCAGCTCCACGCCGACGACGCGGCCGCCGAGCACCAGCACGTTCATGTCGTCGTGCTCGACGCCCTGATGCGCCGAGTACGTGTCGTGGCAAACGCCGGCGCGGATTCCCGGAATCGTTCGCCGCCATCGACGCGCCGACGCCGCTGCCGCAGAAAAGATGCCCCGCTCGGCGCGAGAGTCACGCAGGGCGGAGCCGACGGCTTCGGTCGAGTCGGCGAGTGGACCCGATCCTTGGTGTGGGTTCCGACGTCGATCACCTCGCGGTGCTGCGAGGTCAGGAAAGCCAAGCGCCTCTTTCAACTCGAGCCCGGCATGATCTGAACCAATCGCGACCCGCATGCACACCTCGTTCTCCCGCTGTGGTTTCCGCGCACCTCTCCTCCAATCCCTGGCTCAGCGCGCATGGTGAAGACCCGGCGCGTCGCCCGTACCGGTGGTGTCGACCATCTGTCCAAGGACGACGATGGAGCGCGGCTGTACGAGAGGCTGTCGGTCGCAACAAGCGGTGCCTCGTCCAACGCGTGGATGTCGTCCGGCGCGGTCCGGGCCGTGTCGATGCCCTTCCGCCAGGGGGACCGTCAGGGGCAGACGGCAGCTCGAACGCAGCGGTTCCCAGTAGGCGTTCAGGAGGCCGTGCACCGAGAAGCCCGCCGCGGCTTTCGAAGGTGAACGCGAGCGAATGCGAAGAGTCGTTCCAGTCGGCTCGTGGAGCCTACGCCGTGCCATGCGGCTCCGCGGCTGAGCAGCTGGTTCAGGCTCAGGCCGGCGGCGTCCCTGACCACCGCGCGCCGTCTCGAAACAACCAGCGCCTTCAGGAACCGGTGGATGTCGGCGTGGCGTTCCAGCAGATCCCAGTCGAACCAGCTGAGCGCGGTGTCCTGGCATAGGCGTTGTTGTTGCCCTGCTGGGTGCGGCGGACCTCGTCGCCCATGAGCAGCATCGGCGTTCCCACGGCGACCAAGTTCAGCACGAGGAAGTTCTTCACCTGGCGAGTGCGGAGCGCTTCGATCTGAGGATCGGTGGGTCGGTCCCTCGATGCCGCAGTTCCAGCTCAGGTTGTCGTTCGAGCCATCGCGATTCTCCTCGCCGTTGGCCTCGTTGTGCTTGCAGGATGCATTTAGACGAGATCGTTCAGCGTGAAGCCGTCGTGGCACGTGACGAAGTTGATGCTTTGCTCGGGCTCCCGGTAGCTTGTGGCCGAAGATGTCGGGGCTGCCGACCAGCCGCGCGGCGAGGCGCTGCACGGTGCCGTCGTCGGCCTTAAAAGGCGCGGAGGTCGTCGCGGAACTTGCCGTTCCATTCGTGCCAGGCGTCGCCGACGAAGCTGCCGACCTG
>CAVQFD010000006.1:0-90498 GCA_963711795.1 uncultured Acidobacteriota bacterium
CGAGAGGTTGCAGAACAGCCCGAGCAGCAGGAACGGCAGGTACCAGGTCACATAGGTGGCGGTCGCGTGAATCTTCCAGAGTTGCGCGCCCATGGCCACCGCGGCCACGAGGAACGCGAACTGTGCGGGTGTCTTCCGCCGCGCGACCCACCACATGCTCCCGGCAAAAGCAAAGAACACCAGGACGACGGGCCGGCTGAGCGCCTGCATTCCGGCCAGCGGCGTCATGAGCCAGCCGCGGATACCGGTCCCGCTGTCCCCAGAAGCCGAACGGGCTCGACCCATAGGCCTCCAGGCGTTTCCTGATGGCCCAGCGTGTCGTAAAGGATCGTGCCCACCAGGCCGCGGCCGTTTGCCGGTTCGGACAGGAGCAGCACCGAACCGCCCACGATCGCTGATGCCAGACCAAAGCCCACGAGAAAGTGGCGAAGGAGCGATCGGTCGGCCCAATAGTAGCCGACCCATGCGGGCACGAGAAAGACGGGATAGAAGAGGACACCGATGCCGGCCGCCAGCGCCACCCCGGACCAGGCAGGAGACTGCAGGAGCGCGAAGGCGAGCAGCGTGATCGAGGCCGGCGCGATGTGCGACGCGAATGTCATCCCGCCGATGGAGTAGTCGCCGCCGCCGACGCCGAGGACAAACGCGCTGCCGCAGTAGAGGCGGCCAGGGCCCACGCCGAGTGGAGCCGGCGAGCCGCCGCGCGGCCAGGAAGAGCGCCCCCACGCCCATCAGGTGAAAGGCGACACGCGCAAAGCCTGGCCGCGATGCGCGGCGGGAAGTAGTACACCTCGGCGGCCTCCAGCCGCGGCTTCGGCAGCGAAACGGCGTTCACCGGCTCGGGCGCGATCGACAATTGAAACGGGACGTGCGCGGGGTAGAGAAGGGGCCCGTAGGCGGCGGCCGGGGTGGCCGTCAGCAACGGATCGCCGTAGGGCAGCCGGATACGCTCACGGAGACGCTGCGCCCCGATATTGATGAAATACCCGGCATCGTCGGGCGGGGCGTAGAGCGCCGTCGCGACGATCATGGCGAGAAGCCCCACGGCCAGCAGCCGCACGAAATCAGGCTGGTGCCTTGGACATGCCGGTTCGTGCCGGCCGACACGCCCGTCGAATCGCCCGGACCAGCAGCGTAAGGGCCGAGGCGACAACCGCGGTGAACACCCAGTCCATAAGCTGCGACCGTGTCGGATCGCGCAAGCGATCGAAGAACGAGAGGATGTCGAGAAACAGCCACCCGATCAGCTGGAGCAGCAGGAGGTCACGTTCCGCGGAGGAGCGGACGTTTGAAGTCGAAGCCGCAACCAGCATGACCGCCAGTGAGATCCACAGGACCGCGGCCTGATTGGGGAGCCAGGAGTCGCGGCCGGTGTGATCGCCTCCGGCAGGGCGACGGCCCAAAGCGCCGCCGTCTTCGCGCAGCGGTCTCGCACGCAGGCTCCGGCGGCGGGGGGCGGGGAAAGCGGGGCGTATAGAGCTGTTGAAGCGGTCTCCTTCGGGTTCGGCTGCCGCGCGCATCCGCGGCGCTGCGCAGCACGAACAGCCGTGAGCACGGAGCGCCATCCATGCGCAGGCGGATCACGTGCGCGCTCCACCGGCACCTGGCCGCGGTCCCGCCGGCACGAGCCCGCGCATCGCGTAGAGGATTCCGCCGGGCAGGTTGCCGACGATGCCGAGACCGACAAACAGCACGGAAAGCGCAAACGCGAGCGGCGCGGCGCCACCGATGCGCGTCCGAAGAACCAGACGAACGCCGCCTGGCTGGTCCCGATGCCGTTGAATGTGACCGGCAGGAGCATCACCAGCAGGATCAGCGGAATGAAGGCGAAGTAGACCGTAAGCCGGCGGTGATGCCGACCGCGCGGCCGAGGCAGTACGCCTGAACGATGCGCAGCACCTGCACGGCAACCGACGCAGCAGGACGCTGTCAGCTCGCGGGTAAGCGCCGGTAACGCTCGACGGCGGCGACGATCCCTCGGCCATCTGGCGGCTCTCCGAAAGGGCACCAGCCGCGCTGTCGCGGCGACCCAGGCGCCCGTGCGAAGGCTGAAGATGGTCGCGAGCGTCAGACGCGCAGAGCGCCGCCGTGACGGCGAGCGCCGAGACCACGGTCGGATTGGGCCGAGGTCCGGGCGCGAGCGCGATCCCGGCCACGCCAGCAGCAGCAGCGAGGCGACGCCGAGCATCCGATCCATGAAGACCGACGCAACCGCGTCGGATCCCGCGGACGTTGATCGCGGGAAAGGGAACGCGCGGACCGCGTCGCCGCCGACGCTCGCCGGCAGGAACGTGCCGACGAAGGTGCTGACGAAGAAGATCTCGAGAAGCCGGGCGAGCGACGGCCGATCCGCGCGCTCGACCATGCAGAGCAGCGCGATCCAGCGGTACGCCATCAGCGCCCGGTCCACGAGCACAAGGAGGACGGCCAGCGCAATCGAGCGACAGGTCGGCGCCTGCCGCGGCGCCAGCACCGCCGACGGATCGCTTCTCCAGAGGATGTAGGCCGTGAGGGCGACAGCGACGATGAGGCGCAGGAGCCGGCCGGAAGCACCCGGGCCACTACGCGGTCGGCGGCGCAGGGGGCGCAGACGTCCGGCTGCGCCCATCGCTCCGGTGGGGAGCGTGTCGAGGTGGCGCGAGGGATCGCGCTTGATCCGGGACGCCCGCATCAGGAACCTCGCGTACGGCACGAACTGCTTCATCGCGCCGACGTTGACCTGGCACGGGCTCAGGCAGGTGGGACAGACGTCGTTCTTGAGGTCCTCGCGGTGCGCCAGGTTCGCCGCCTTGAAGTACAGCGCCTCGGCCGTCTCGTCGAGAACGTTGCCGATCGGCTCGAGTTCTCGCAGTAGAAGAGATCGCCATTCGGGTTGAGGAGCAGGCCCTGCGACTGGAACGGGCACGGCATGGTCCGGATGTAGCCGTTCGCGATCATGTCCGCGTAGTGCAGGTACATGAACGACTGTCCGCTCAGGACGGATTCTTCCTGGACGCGATCGAGGAAGAACTCCCGCATGAATTCTTCCTCGCGCGGCTTGAAGCCGATCTCGGCCTCGAGCGCCTTGTTGTTCAGCATGTGTCGGTGAACCGCAGCATGTTGAACACGATGTCGAGGTCCTTGGTGCGCGCCCAGGCGAGGATGTTCTTCGCGTCTTCCAGGTTGGTCGCGAAGATGGTGGCCGCGATGCCGAACTGGAAGTTCGCGTGCGTTCGCGCCAGCGCCTGCATCGCCGCGATCGTCTGGCAGGCCTTGTCGAAGCCGCGCTCCACGTGGCGGACCTGATCGTGGATGTCGCCGATGCCGTCGAGCGAGACACGGGCGCTGAAAAGCAGATCGTGCTTCGCGCAGAACTCCACGATGCGCGTCAGCTGCGGGATGGCGCGATGCGGCGTCAGGCCGGTGGTGTTGATGCCGATCTTGCGCAGACGCGGCAGCCGGCGGTGGAACAGCTCGACCATCTCCGGGAGGTCGTTCCGGGTCGTGGGCTCGCCGCCCGAAATGTTCAGGTTCTCGACCGCCCCCCAGAAGGTCGTGCTCGAGGACGCTTGTCGAGCTGATCGAGCGTCAGGTCGCGACTTGCGTCGCCGTGCTTCCAGTTGTGGCACATCTCGCAGCGGGCATCGCAGACAAAGGTGCAGTTGTAGATGAGCACCGTCGGCCGGATGGGGTGGACACGCGCGCGATGAACGTGTTGGCCAGGTCGCGCGGAACGCCGACGGCCGCCTTGGCGATGATAGCGGAGCCGGAAGCTTTCCGTGGACATGTCAGATCTGGGGGCCGTTCGGCAGCCCGGGTAACAAACCCAGGCTGTCGAACGAGTTACTCAATGGTAGATCGCGCAGAGCGAGGGTCAAACAGCGTCGCTATGCCATAGGGCTGCGGCTCGCACGACGCGCACCGCCATGACGGCCGGGTCAACTATTCCGCCCCACAGAGGGATCTGGCTGCCTTCCGCGTCGATCAGTACGTCGCGCTGCACCTGCCCGGCGCCGTTGCCCGAGCAGAGAATGTCGCAGGAGTAGCCGTTGCAGTTGGCGCCTGAGGACTTACTGAGCAGGCCCCAGGGTCCGCCGGCGGTCCCCGCCCGGTTGATGTCGCGGGCCGAGGCGCTGCAGGAAGCCACCAGCTCAGCGTGCGACATGTGCACTGGATACTGATTGCGCCGGCACTCCAGGATGCCCTGCGGCGTTCCCCGGCTGACTGCATGACCCACCGGAGGGCGGAGGCGGCAGCGTCGGGGTGACCGGCGCGGCGCAGGTGTAAAGAACGAGCCTATGTCCGACCACGCACCGGTCGTGGTGCTCTCGTAGGCCATGCGTGCGCCAGAGAATCAAGTACCCGCGGGAAGCGTGACCGGCGAGCGAGCAACGTCTGCGCCCGGCCTGTTCGCCCACCACCCATGACGCGAAGCCGCCGGCGCAAAGCGCGGCGGCTGGGAAACCTCAATCAGGAAACGATGGGGCCAGCCGGTCCTGAACGGGGAGCATTCCCGACTGTAAAGAGAGGGCGAATCGGTAAGCGTGGATGCCACCGCGGGCGCAACAGCGTCGGCTTGCCGAGGACCACGGGGGTGAAGATCGAAAACACCATCGAGTGGGTGTAAGGGCCGGTATTGGCCCCGTCCTGCGCGCGCCCGCGCCAGTAGTAGCTGCGACCTGAGCTCAGTGCGTCTGGCAGCCGGAGCGACGTCACACCGTTGGCGCCAGGGGCCACCCCGTCGCGAGCGAAGATGATGTTGGTGAACTCGACCTCGGTCGCGATCTCGAACCGATAGCTGATCGGACGCACGCCGTTGGTTGCGGCGTTCTGGAGCGACAACGTCACCGGCTGGAGGTTGTTCGCGATCCTGATGCCCTGGGTCGGTTCCACGGGCTGGGGCTGCGTGATGTTGACGCCGGCGATCGGCCCCGCGACGGTGGGGCTCAGCGGGTTCTCGCTCTTCTCGGTCTTCACGCAACTGGCGGCAGCCAGACTCAATGCTGCCAGCACCAGCAGCCGACTGACGGTCGAGACGTTTGCTTTCATCACCATGACGCGAACCTCGGGTACATATCAATGCAGCAGACCCAATCCGGTTATCGGATCGGCCTGCACAGTCCTGCAGTGCGGTCGTGACGACTTGCGGCAGGAGCTGGGACCCCGGGGCCGCGGCGGGTAGGAGAGAGGCGCAGATTGTACGAAGGCGGGCTAACTGGTGTCAAGAGAGGAGATATTCCGTGTTATTATCGCCCGTCGCTCCGCTGGACGGGATGCGTCCGGTCCAGGTGGCAGCCTTTCTACCTCAACTCAAGGACAAGAGCGTGATGCACAAATCGACACGGATTGTCGCCTGGTGTGCGGCCCTGCTGTTTGGCGGGACCTCCGTCGCCCAGGCTCAGATGCCCGCATGGACGGGCAAGGGATTCGCCACTTTTAGCATCGGTCTTCAAGCCGGATCGCAGGAATTCACCGAAACCGCCACGCCGGTGATTTATGGCGAGAGCGCCCTGATCACCGTGCCGCACTCGGTGGATGGCGGGCTGCTCATCGATTTTTCCGGTGGAGCGCGCGTGTGGAGAAACTTCGGCGTCGGGCTCGGCTACTCGCGCACGAGCAGCAGCGAGGCCCCGACGCTCGCCGCCTTGATCCCGAACCCCGCCGTGTTCAATAGCCCGCGCGCTGCAAGCGCCAGCACGGGCGAGCTCGAGCACATCGAGTCGGCGATCCATCTGCAGCTGCTCTGGATGCTGCCCATCACCAACGAGTTCGAGGTCGCCGCGATTTTCGGGCCCTCGTTCTACAACATCACGCAGGACTTGGTGGGCAACGTCGGCATCACAGAAGGCAGCCCGCCGTTTGGCAGCGTCACGATCTCGTCGGTGGAAGTCCTCAGGCAGTCCGAGCGCGGCACCGGCTTCACGCTCGGCATGGACGCCACCTACCTGCTGACGCCCCAATACGGCATCGGCGGATTTCTGCGGTATTCGGGCGCCGACGCCGACATGGAAACGGCCGGCGGCGGCACGGTGACCGTCAGCGCGGGCGGGTTCCAGTTGGGCGTGGGAGCGCGCGTTCGCTTCTAGGAAGGCTCACCGCCTGTTGTATTCCCAGACCTCGAACGCCGCAGGCTTCCGCCGGCTCTTTCTGGCTTGCGGAACCGCGGCGTTCCTCCTCCTGCTCATCCGCACGGCCTGGCTCGACGACGACGCCTACATCACGTTCCGGACCGTTGACAACTTCCTGAATGGCCTCGGCCTGCGATGGAACGTCATCAACAGGGTCCAGGCGTTCACGCACCCGCTCTGGATGTTCGCGGTGGCGGGCGCGGCGGCCATCAGCGGCGAGGTGTACTACTCATCGCTCGTGCTCTCGATCGCCATCTCACTCGCGGCCGTCGTGATCGCGGTCTCTCGGATCGCGCCCACGCTTCCGATGTCCGTGCTCGCCCTCTCGACGCTGGCTCTCTCGAAGGCATTCGTGGACTACTCGACGTCCGGCCTCGAGAACCCCCTCACGCACCTGCTTCTGGCCGGATTCTTTCTCGCGCTGATCTCTGACCTGCCACGGCGGTCCAGGCTGCTGCTGCTGTCGCTCGCCACGGCACTGCTGATGATGAATCGCTTCGACACCGGACTGCTGGTCCTGCCGGCGCTCGTCGTCGCGATCTGGCACGCCGGCTGGCGTGCGGCGCTCGTGCCCGTCGCCATCGGGTTCCTGCCGCTGGCGGCCTGGGAAGCGTTCTCGGTTGTGTACTTCGGTTTCCCGTTCCCGAACACGGCGTACTCGAAGCTGAAGACCGGCGTGCCCGCGCCGGAGATTCACTACCAGGGGTTCCTCTATCTCCTGGATTCGATCGCGAACGACCCCTTGACGCTGCTCACCATCGGGTTGGCGCTCGTTGCGCCGCTGGCGTTCGGCGGCGGCTGGAGCGTGCCGGCTCGGCATCCTCCTCTACCTCGTGTACATCGTCCGTGTTGGCGGCGATTTCATGAGCGGCCGGTTCCTGACCGCGCCGTTTCTGCTATCCGTCATGTGGCTGTCGCGGGGCCAGTTGTCCGAGTTCCGGGGCGCCTGGGCACTGGCCATCACGGGGATCGGCGTCATCGGCCTGAGCGCGCCGCGGCCGACCGTATCTTTCCAACGCTTCCTACGGCTCGGACATCGAGCCCGCGCGGGTCATCGCGCCGACCGGAATCACGGACGAGCGGAGGTACTACTATCCGCAGTCGGGTCTCCTGACTGCGACGCGCGGCGTCCCCATGCCGAACCACCGCTGGACGCACATGGGCCACGACCTGGCCAATCGAAGGGAGACGTTCTTCTCCACTGATGCGGCGGGGTTCATCGGATACGCTGCGGGGCCCGGTGTGACATTCCTCGACCGCTACGGCCTGGGCGATCCCCTGATCGCCCGGCTGCCGGCGGAAGCACCGTGGCGCATCGGCCATTTCGTTCGCGAAGTGCCTGAGGGATATGCAGAAACGCTGCAGTCCCGGCGCGATGCCATCCGCGACTCCGGCGTTGCCGTGTACTACGACAAGCTCCGGATCATCACGGAGGGCCCGCTCTTCACGAGAGAACGCTGGAACACCATCCTGCGGATGAACCTGGGACGGTACGAGCGCTACATCGCGGACTACGGGATGCGGCGCGTGCGGGCCGACGAGATCTCGGTGGCCAAGGCTGATAGAACGGACTGGAACCTGCCGGAAAATGTGCGCCTGTCGCTTGCCGGCGTCGAGGTCTCCGTGCCGCAGGGGAGCCGCGGCGGGATCGAGTTGAGCGTTTCCAGAAACGATGTCTACGCGATCGCGTTCATGAACAACGGCCAGGTCGTGGCCGAGCGGATGCTGAAGCAGACGATGCAGGCAGATAGCAGCCTCCAAAACCACACGGTCGAGCTGGGCCCTGATGAGGTCTTCGATGCCGTACGTGTGAAGCCGTCGGCCGGCGATGCGCCGGTACGCGCTCGGTCACCTGCTCGTCGTGCCCTGAAATCCGGGCACCTACGGTCCAGTTTCGTCATAGAACACCGCAGTTAGGCCGTCTCGAGGCTGGCAGTAACGTTGCAGTAGGGAGCTTCATGAGTCACTACAAACAGCACACCGTGCAACATCCCAGGCGCCGAACCTCAACGCTCGCGGCGATCTGCGTCCTCGCAGCCGCCACCATCCTCGCAACGGCGACGATGCGGGCGCAGGAATCCGCCACGCTCATCATGCGCTCTGGCGATCGGATCGCCGGCGAACTGGTCGACCTCGGCGGTGTTGGGTTCACCATCCGCGTCAACGGACAGGAACGCCGGGTGGACCCATCCGACGTCGCCGTGATCGAGTTCAACGGCGCGCCACCAAGCCCTGAAGCGCAGGCCAAGATCAATGCGGGCGCGCAGTTTGTCATGCTCCGGAATGGACAGACCATCGATGGCCGCCTCTTTGACATCGGCGGCACCTCACCTCTGCGCATGACCATCGACACGCCCTCCGGCCGGCGGGACGTCGCGTCGAACGAGATCGCGCAGGTCTACATGGCACCGACACCTCAGGCTCAGGGGGCCCCGTCGCAGCCGGGCCTGGCAGGACCTGACGCCCCTGGCCCTGGCCGAACGATCACCGTGCCAGCCAATCAGCAGTGGACGGCCACCGGGATCAACGTCCGCCAGGGCTGGAATCTGCAGCTGACATCGTCGGGCGAGATCCAGTTTTCGCCCGACCGCGCCGATCGCGCCGCGCCGGCGGGCAACGGTGCCAACAAGCGCAACCCGGCATCGCCGCTGCCCGAGGCGCTCGCTGGCGCGCTTATCGGACGCATCGGTAACGGCCAGGCGTTTGGCGTGGGCAACCTGACGACGCTTAAAGTCCCCGCCAACGGACCGCTGTTCCTCGGCATCAACGACGACAACGTGGCCGACAACGCGGGCAATTTCCAGGTCTCAATCGTCGTTCCGCGCCGATAGCGCGACCGCAGGTCGAAAGGGTGCGTGCGCGCTATAATTCGAGCGCGCACGCACCCTGAATGACAACTCGCCGTCTGAACGTTCTCCAGGTCTGTGATCATCTCGGCTGGGAAGGCTCACGCATGCACGGCGTGAAGCGGCTTTTCAGCTGGATGATTCCGAGGTTCGATCCCGAGCGTTTCAATGTGTCGCTCGTGAGCCTCCGGAAAAAGGATCTGTCGGAGGAGACGCTCGAATCGCTCGGCGTAGACATCACTTATCTCGAACGGTCGAAGTTCGATCCGGCGACGCTGCCCGCGATGCTGCGGCTGGTGGACAGCCGGCGGATCGACATCCTCCACCTGCACGGCTACGGCGCCACCACGTTCGGGCGCCTCGCCGGCGCGATGCGGCGGATCCCGACCATCCTTCACGAGCACGCCAACCTCACCAGCACCCCCTGGTTCCAGAAGGTCGCCGATCGCCTCCTCGAGCCGGCGACCGATATCGCGCTGGCGGTGTCGAAGAGCACGGCCGACTTCGTGGTCGAGGCCCGGCAAATCCCGCGGTCGAAGGTCAAAGTGGTCTACCTGGGCGTGCCGCTCGAGGAGTTCAGCCGCCCCCGGACTGACGACGAGGTGGCCGCGGCGCGCGCCGACCTGGGCATTGCCGCCGGCGAGTTCGCCATCGGCACCATCACCCGGCTTCACGACTCGAAGGGCAATTCGTTTCTCATCGATGCGGCGGCCCGGGTGGTCCGCGAGCGGCCATCCGCACGATTCTTCCTCGTTGGCGAAGGACCGCTCCTCGCGGATCTGCAGGCGCAGGCCGCTGCGCTGGAGCTCGGCAGCCGGTTTGTCTTTGCGGGGTTCCGCCGCGACGTGGCGGCGACGCTGTCCGCGTTCGACTTGAGCGTGTTTCCGTCGCTCTGGGAAGGAACGCCGATCACGGCGTTCGAGGCCCTGGCGATGGGCAAGCCCATCGTGTCCACCGACGCCGACGGCCTGCTGGACATTCTCGAGGATGGCCACGACGCGCTCATCGTGCCGAAGCGCAACGTTGAGGCGCTGGCGCGGCGGATCGTGTGGGCGATGGATCATCCGGAAGAGCGGGCACGACTGTCCGCCGTCGCCCGGGTGTCCGGGCAGCGGTACGACATCGCTGCCTTCGTCCGGAAGATGGAGCAGTTATACCTCCTTCTGCACGAGGTCTCGCGCGCGACCAAGCGGCGCGGCGTGCTGTCAGCCGACCTTGCGTTCCTCACGGCGGGCTCGCGCCCGTGAACGTCCCCGGCAGGACTCAAGGTCTCCAGCGGTCGCACGCCGGCCCGGCAGCGGCGGGCGTGGTGCTGCTCGTCATCGCCCTGTCGGTGGCCCGCACGGTGGACGTGCCGCGGGCCGGGTACGGCATCAAGAGCGACGAGGCGACCTACGTCGCGATGGCCCTGAGCCTCGCTCACGATCGCAACCTCAGTTACGAACGACAGGACCTCGAACGCTTCGCCGGTCTCTACCATCAAGGCCCGGACGGCATTTTCCTGAAGCGCGGCAAGACGCTTCGCATCAGCGTGCGCGCGCCGTTTCCGTTCGTGCACCTCAACACCGCCACGGAGCCACGCGCCGATCGCCTCTATTACGGCAAGGCCTTCGTCTATCCGCTCGTCGCGGCGCCATTCGTGTGGGTCGTTCGGGCTCAACGGGATGTTGATCCTCCACGTGCTCCTGCTGGCCGTGGTCGGCGTCTGCGCGTACTTGTTCCTCGCTGCGCAGTCTCCTCCGGCTGCAGCCGCCGTCTTCGCATCGGCGTTTCTCGGCGCGGCGGTGCTCCCGGTGTACGGCGTCTTCCTGATGCCGGAGATCTTCAACGTCGCGCTGGTCTTCGTGGCCTACTTTCTTTGGCTGTACAAGGAGGTGCGGCCCGGTTCGCCAGCCTTCGCAGATCGGTGGACCGATGTGGCGGCGGCGGTCCTTCTGGGGCTCGCCACCTATTCGAAGCCCGTGCCCAACGTTTTTCTGGTGGCCCCGCCCGTGCTGTATTTCTGGTGGCGGCGCGAGTGGCTCCGCGGCCTGGGCGCCGGCGTACTCGCGGCAGCCGTCGCGACGCTGTTCTTCGGACTGACGGCCGTGATCTCGGGCGAGTTCAACTACCAGGGCGGCGACCGCAAAACCATCACGGCCACACCGGATCCGGCGCAGCCCGACTATCCCTTCGACGCGCCAGACTCCACATGGGAACGCTTCCCAAGCCAGGTTGCCACCGACGGATCGGCGGCGCTCGAGGTGCTCACACATCCACGGGCGCTGCACTGGTTCGTGCACAACCTCGAGTATTTCGTGTTCGGCCGGCACTTCGGATTCCTGCCGGTACTACTTTCCCGGGCTCGTGGCGATCGGCCTGTGGATCTTCTCGCGCTCGCGCCGGGACCCCTGGCGCATCCTGATCTTCGGGACCTTCGTCACGGCGTCGATCGGACTCCTGCTCATCGTGCCGTTCACGTGGAGCGGGGGAGGCGGCCCGCCGGGCAACCGTTACCTGGTGTCCGCGTACCCGATTCTGCTGTTTCTCGTCCCGCCGCTCGAGTCGAGCGTGCCGGGACTCTTCGCCTGGCTTGTCGGCGCCTTCTTCACCGCGAAGATCCTGGTGACGCCTTTCGAGTCGGCCAAGTTCACCTGGCTGATCTCCGAGCGGGGGCCGCTCCGGCGGCTGCCGGTCGAGCTGACCATGCCGAACGATCTGCCGACCAGGCTGGCTCAGCCCCTGCGGGCTCGCGTGCGGTACGGAGATGAGCCGTTCATGTTCCTGTACTTCCTCGATCAGAACGCCTGGCCACCGGAGCCGGAGGGGATGTGGGTGTCGGGTGCCGGCCGCGCCGACGTGATCGTGCGGACCGTGGATCCGGTCGACCGGCTCGTCGTCGAGGCCGAATCACCGATCGCCACGGAGCTGACCGTGTCCATGGGCGCAGGAGAAGTGCGAACCTCGCTTCAGCCACGCAAGCCGGTGACCTTTGAGGTACCGGCCGGCGGTGGGGTCCACGGGCGCGATGGCCATGCGTATCTCCTGCAGGCCCAATCCTCGCAGGGGTTCGTGCCGCACGTCTTCGACAGGGTATCGCCGGACTACCGGAATCTCGGTGCGCAGCTTCGCTTCCGGCCGATCTCACGGCCGTGAGGATTAGGGCGCTTTTCACTTTTGTCTAGTACGTGAAAAGCACCGGGGACGAACAGCCACACCGAACAGGAAACGGCTCTAGGTGGCGGAGGGCCTGCGCAGGTCGATTCGATCGTGCAGCATCACTGTCCCCGCCGTTACGACCTTCGCGTAAATACCTCGCAGATGCAGGGCCCGCCCTTCGTCGGAGTTCACGAAGGTCATGGCGTCGAGACCGAAGCGCTCGACGAACTTCCGGCAGCCGGTATGCGGTTGGGCAACCACTTCGAGCACCGCAGTGCCAATCTCCAGCCGCGTGCCTGGCGGGACGTTCGCTTCGCTGAGATCGAGGTCCACGAAGAGCTGGTCGCCGGCCTCCGCCCATCGCCTGATATCACCGGCGAGCAACATGGCGACACGGCTGTTCATCAGCGTGATCTGCGTGTCGGGCACAGCAGGGTCGCCCATCCGGCGGCGCCAGCCGTCGCCCACGAGCCCATCGCCAGGCGTCAGCTGCCCGGCGTTCAGCTCTTCGCGCTGACCCGTCCGGGGACGCCGCACGATCATCTCGAGGCGGCCATGATCTTTCGGGGCTGCCAGGATGTGGTCCAGTCCCGCCACAAGTTCCGCAGTGTCCTTCATAGTTCTGATTCTAACTTCGAGGTTTCCGAAGGAAAACCATTACGGTCGTAAAGACCGTATCGTTGAATCGAACCACCATGTGGGGCGTCTGATACGGGTTCTTATACAGGTCGACCGCGCGGTAGGAGTAGCGCCGGTACACGGCTTCGTCGATCGGCTGCACGAGCTCGAGGCCGGATTGCCCGATCAGTGAATGAAACTCGGCCGGCTGAAACGTCTCGTCGTGTGGCGGCCCCTCGAGCACGTACTCCGTCGCCAGCGCGAGAATACCACCGGGGCGGAGCACGCGCGCCATCTCACGAATGGTCTCGACAGCCCCTGACATGCCACCGAAATGCTCGATCGACGAGAGCGAGTACGCAATGTCGAACGACGCATCGGGGAATGTCAGGCGCCGGCCGTCCATGCGCATGAACCTGAGATGATCGCGGCGGTAGGGGAAGGGCGCGTACTCCTCCGGGTGCGCGAGGACGTCGGGGTCTCCCTCACGCCCCTGTATGCTTTGCCATACCCCTTCGTACAGGTCGGTGGCGACAACATCCTTGGCGTGGTTGGCGAGCCAATACAGAACGAGCTCGTGGCCGGCGCCAATGCTGACTATGCGGCTCTCCTCGGTCAGCATGCCGAGCCGTCGGCAGCCGTAGACCAGCTGCGTCAACTCGTAGGGTTTCCGGTGCATGGCGAGCTTGTCGCCGGACAGTCCGAGACTCCGCAGAATGGCCAGCCATTCCTCGTTGTCCCATTTGGCCGGATTCGCCAGCTCGCAGAGCTGCGTGTCACAGGGAATGGCTGTGCCGCCGTCCAGGTACTCCCGGAGCCGCTGGTCGCACTCGGCCGACATCGCCAGCGAGCGCACCACGCTCGCCCGCGAATCGCCCGCACGGAGCGCACCCGCGTAATGCTCGCGGCCAGCATCGTCCGCCGCCCGCCCAAGCACGCATTCATAGACGCGCTCGACGAAAGCCCGGTCATCGCCGATCGAGCCGAGGCCGGCCTCGACGGCGCGGGCATCGGCGTAGGCTTCGCGGCCGTCCATCCACGCCGAGCGAAGCCGTCCGAACTCGGGCGACGAAACGAGTCTCAAGACGAGCGCCCTGGCGGCGTCCGGGCTGAGCCCGTGCCGGGCGTCCTGCAGTTCACGCGCTTCCGCCTGCCGGCCGGCGAGGATCCAGAAGGCGTCCTCAGCGAATCGCGAGGCTGGCATGGTGTCGTCGATCGCTTCTCCCATCACTGAACCAGGGCATCCACAAAGTATCCGCCAAACGCCGCCACGGGCACGTTGTCAGGCCGTCCGGCCAACCGTGCGTGCCCCTCTTCATCGGCGATGGTGAAGACAGCGTCCTCGTCGCCAGTTGGCAGCCACGGTCTGTCGAACACGTCGACCAGCCGCCGGTCGACCGCGATCGGAATGCCGGCCTTCGCAAAATGGAGCAACACGCCCGCGGTGACGCCCCAGGCCTGACCATCCACCTGGAGCAGCGGCTTCTGGATGTCGTACTGGGGCATTGCGGCCGTGATGGCCTCGACAAAGGGCCGAACCGCGCCGTCTTCGGAGCCGAGCGGTGGCAGCGGCCCAGCCAGATTGCGCCAGCCGGCTACCGCCGCAAACGTGATGACTGCAGCACCAAAGGCGACTGTGACGATGCGTCCTCGGACCGCCGGCGCAGTCAGGGCACGTGTCGGCCTGATCAGCACGATCCACGTCGACACGAGGGAAGCCAGCGTGACCAGGCCGAGAGCGGCGAGCCAGAAGACGGCGTGGTCGAAGATCTCGAATCGAATCGACCTCACCGACCAGAGTCCGGCAAGGCCGCCCGCCAACGCCACCGTCGCAAGACCCGCCTGAAGTCGGAGGCCAAGCCTCCACGCCGCGACCGCTGTGAAGGGGAGCAGCAGAATGGCCCCGAGCGAACCGAACGACAGCCAGGGGTGCGCCGGGCGGAAATACCAACCGATCGGGAGCTGAAAGTCGGGATTCAGGATTCCCATCAGCGAGTCGCCCCACGCTCTCAGGGCGGCGGCCCACGCGACGCGCCCCTCGTCTCCCTCGAGAAGCAAGAACGCAACGATGCGGCCCAGGTTGCCCGGGCGGTAGGCGAGCTGCTCTGCCAGGGGCAGGGCCCACATGACTGCCAGCACCCAGGCGGCACGCACGAGCCACCGAGTGAAGTCCCGTCGCCGGTCGAGGCTCAGAAGGGACCGGACAGCTGCTGTGAGGACCGCCGCGCCGCACGCCGCCATCGTCGCCGCCGCAAAGCCGACGTGAGACTGGACGACGAACGACGAGAGGACGGCCGTGAGCGGGAGGAGGGCCACGTCGCCGCTGGCCACTGCCGCTCCGGTGACGAGGACCGCGAGAAACGGAAGGACGGGCAGGTGCGGGTTCCATGCGCTCGTCAACAATTCCGGCACCCTGTAGATGAGGAGCAGGAGGAGTGCGTGGAGTGAGACGACGAGCACGAGCGACGCTCGAGCGCGAAGCAATACCCACGTCACGAGGGCCAGCGAAAGCAGGTTGATCGCGAGGGCGCCGACGCTGAGGGATCTGGTGTGATGCCCGCTGAAGCTGTAGAAGGGGAGCAGCGCGTAGAACATCGCCGGTCCAGGATGGTGGAAGCCGAACCGCGAATACGGGCCCAGCAGCTGCCTTCCCTCAGCAGCATGAAGCGTGTACAGCTCAATCACCGCACTGTCGCGAACCGGCCATCCTTGAGGCTGATCGTGAACAGTGACGACCATCGCGAGGACGGAGTGCATCGCGAGCAGGAAGCCGCCCGCCACGCCGCCATGGGCCAGGCCCGCGCAGAACCGCGAGTCCCAGCGCGGCAGCCGCACCGAGCGCCAGCGCGCGGAACGGATCGCGCGCACTCAGGCGCAGAGGCCCGAGCCGCAGTGACGGCTCGGTACCGGTCATCGCCGCGAGGGTCAGCGCGGCCGCCGCCACCGACAGGAACAGGAGCGACACCGCGAGGACCTGCCGTCGAGGTGACACGCCTGTCATGAGATCGATTTTGAGGGGGCTCCGGCTCCGGTCGGATTCGACGGGTCGCTGAACGAATCCTGTCCTCGCGCCAGGTAGGCCACGACGCCCGTCAGCGAAAAGACCATCATCACCGCCGTCGCGACGAGCGAGAGCAGTACCGCGCCCTCGATGGGAAGGCCCAGGCGCGCAAAGTAGAGCGAGAAGGTCGCCTCGCGCACGCCGAAACCGTTGACTGAGACCGGCGCCATCTGAACGACATACGAGATGGGAACAATGACCGCCAGATGCCACACGGAGACATCGAGGTGCAGCGCCATCGCGACGGCGAGGTGGTAGAGGACCAGGACCACCTGCACGAGCAGCGCGCCCGCAAAGCAGGTGATCACCGCCGGGGGCCGCTCGCGGAACCGCGAGAGGGTCGAGGTCAGCGTGGCAAGCCTGGCGCCAATCCACTCGGGGTGCATCACAGTGAGCGGCTGCAGCAGCCGGCCGAAGCCCGCCGGTGCCAGTAGGGCCGGGGCAGCAGCCCCCGCGGCCAGTGCGAAACCCGCCCACAGCAGGAGGGGCGGCACCGGCAGCCCGCGCAACGCTGCCCTGCAGGCGGCTCCCGGCGATCGCGTCACCGCCATCGCGGCGGCGGTTGCACCGGATGCCGCCAGCAGCACCAGTCCTATCAGGCCGAGGCCGCGATCGACGAGGATCACGGTGGTGGCGAGCGTCTTCGAACCGGCCGCGCGGCGCCGTGTCGCGCATGCGGATCACGTCGCCGCCGATGTTGCTCGGCAGGAAGTTGTTGAAGAACCCCGCGACGAGGTACGACGCAAAACAGCGTCCGGAACGGCACGGTCACGCGTTGCGCGTCCAGCAGCAAGCGCCAGCGCCAGGTGTTGAGCAGCACGTGGATGCCGTAGAGGCCGAGGGCCACGACGAGCCAGGGCATTGACGCGCTCTTCGCGCTGGCCCAGAGCTGATCGGCGTTCACGCGCGAGAGGAGCACGGCGAGCAGCGCGACGCTGACCACAGCCTTCACGAGGAAGACGAGGGCGCGGCGCAGCGGTCCGGGTGGCGTGTTCTGGTGTTCGACCGGCATCCGAAGGATGGACGCGGCGACTGTACTACGGTTTCGTGAGAAAATCACAGGGCCACATGCGCATTCTGATGATTGCGCCCGAGCCGTTCTTCGAGCCGCGCGGGACACCGTTCAGCGAATACCATCGCATCCGTGCGATGACGAGCCTCGGTCACGAAGTCGATCTCGTGACCTACCCGTTCGGCCACGATGTCCAGATGCCCGGCCTTCGTGTTTTCCGCAGCCTGCGGCCGCCGTTCGTCGATTGCGGTGAAGATCGGGCCGTCTGCGGCGAAGATTCCGCTCGATATCCTGTTGTCGTTCTCCGCGCTCCGGCGCGCGTTGTCGGGCCGCTACGATGCGGTCCATTCGCACGAGGAAGGCGGGCTCATCGGCATCGTCCTGTCGGCCATCCTGCGGGTGCCGCACCTCTACGACATGCACTCGAGCCTTCCGCAGCAGCTGAGCAATTTTGCGTTCAGCCGCTCGTCGGTGCTGCTCGGAGCCTTCAGGTTCATCGAACGCATCATGATTCGGCGCTCCAGGGTCGTGATCGTCATTTGCCCGTCGCTGGAGGAGACCGTCAAGGCGATCGAGCCTGCGGCGCACGTGGTGCTCATCGAGAACGCGCCGGGATCGGCGGAGGAGCAGGCGTCCGAGGCCGATGCGGCGGCGGTGCGGGCGCAGTGGGGGCTGGCCCCCAACACGCCGCTGGTGCTCTACACGGGGACGTTCGAGGCGTATCAAGGGCTCGACTTGCTGTTCGCGGCGATGGCCGTCGTGAAGCAGTCGCGGCCGGACGCCAGGCTCCTCCTGGCAGGAGGGAAGCCCGATCAGGTGGCCAGGGCAGTCGCTGACGCGAGAGCGGCTGGCATCGGGGACGTGACAATCTTTGCGGGCGAGAGGCCCGCGCCCGAGATTCCCGCGTATCTCCTGGCGGCCGACGTCCTCACGTCGCCTCGCTCCAAGGGAACGAACACGCCGCTCAAGATCTACCAGGTACCTGCGCTCCGGAAAGCCCATCGTCGCGACCCGTCTGCTCACACACACGCAGGTGCTCGACGATGAGACCGCGATGCTGACGACTCCGGATGCGAATGCGTTTGGCGCCGGGATCCTGGCCATGATCAACGATCCGGCCGCAGGCGGGCGCCTGGGGCGCAACGCACGGGTGCTTGCCGAAACGAAGTACAGCTACGAGGCCTACCTGGATCGAACGCGGCGGGCGTGCCGGGCTCTCGCGTCTCCGCCCGGCTCGGCCGCCACGGTCAAGGACGTCGCGTGACCGAGCCCAGCCCCCGAGACCATTACAGCTACACGTACTACGCCGATCCCGAGAACGGCGGCGACCTTCGACGATCGGCGGTTCGGCGGCCCGATCGGCGAGTTCATTGCGGCGTCCCAGGCCCGGCTGCTGTCGAACTTTGTCGGACGCATTCAGGGCCGGAAGATTCTCGACGTCGGGACCGGCACGGGCAGGGCCGCGTTGCTCTTCGCCCGCGGTGGAGCGGTCGTCACCGGCATTGACGCCTCGGAGGAGATGCTGGCCGTGGCGAGGCAGCGGGCCGCCGCCGATAGCCTCACCGCGACGTTTGCCGTCGGCGACGCTCATGCCCTGGGCTTTCCGGACCGATCGTTCGATGTCGCCATCAGCCTCCGCGTCCTGATGCACACCCCGGACTGGCGCCGGTGTGTAGCTGAATTGTGCCGAGTGTCCGACCAGCTGGTGATCCTGGACTACCCGTCCGCACGGAGCGCCGCGGCGCTGCAGTCGTTCGGCCGCCGTCTGCTCGCCGCGGTCGGCGCGTCCTCGGAACCGTACCGTGTGCTGTCCGACGCGGACGTCGCCCTGGCGCTCAAGCGATGCGGTTTTCAGGTCCGCTCGATGCATCAGCAGTTCGTCCTCCCGATCGCGGTGCACAAGGCCATCGGGTCGCGAGGATTCACGACCCGCATCGAAGGATGGCTCGCGCGGGCCGGCCTGCGGGAACGATTCGGATCTCCTGTGACCCTCGTCGCGGAACGGTGTCTGACCTCGTAACAGGCGCCACCGGGTTCACGGGGGGCCACCTCGCGCGCCGACTGGCGGCCAGCGGACGCCCCGTGCGTGCGCTCGTGCGGGATCGCAACCGCGCGGCCGACCTCGCGCGAGACGGCGTGTCGCTCGTCGAGGGTGACCTGCGGGATCTCGATGCGCTCGATCGCGCCACCAAGGGCGTCGAGACCGTGTTTCACATCGCGGCGGTGTATCGGCAGGCGGGCATCCCGGAAGAAACCTACCGCGCCATCAACGCAATCGCCGTGCAGCAGATCGTCGAGGCGGCCGCCCGGAACGGCGTGCGGCGCGTGGTGCACTGCAGCACCGTCGGCGTGCACGGGGATGTCGAGCACCCGCCGGCAAACGAAGAGGCGCCACTCAAGCCCGGGGACGTGTACCAGGTGACCAAGCTCGAAGGCGAGCGTCTCGCGCGCGAAGCGGGTGCACGGCTCGGCATGCCGGTCACGATTGTCCGGCCCACCGGCATCTACGGGCCCGGCGACCGGCGGCTGCTCAAAGTGTTCCGCGGCGTGGCCCGGCGACGATTCCCGATGCTTGGCTCGGGCGAGATCTACTACCATCTCACGCACATCGATGATCTGGTCGAAGGCTTCCGCCTGTGCGCGGATCACCCAGCCGCAGTCAATCGCACCTACATCCTGGCCGGTGCGGAAGTGACCACGCTCAACGAACTGGTGGCGCAAATCGCGCAGGTGGCCGGCGTCGCGCCACCGCGCCTGCACCTTCCGGTGTGGCCGTTCCGAGCTGCCGGCGCCGTATGCGAAGCCGTGTGTGTGCCGCTTGGCATCGAGCCGCCGATATACCGCCGGCGTGTGGACTTCTACACCAAGAGCCGCGCCTTCGACATTACCCGGGCCCGAACGGAAATCGGGTACGCGCCCTCGGTCGGCCTGCGCGACGGGATTGTCCGCACGCTCGCCTGGTATCGCCAGCATGGATGGATCTAACAACCCGGGGCAGATGAGGGCTCAGACCGAGCTCTTCGCGCCAGGCACCTCCAGCCGCGCGAAGTACGCGGCGCTGGTTGTCGGGCGCCCGGGGCTTTCCGCGCTCCTGAAGTACGAGCTCATCACATCCCTGACCCAGGCGTGGCCCGGGGCGCTCGGGTTGCTGCTCAGGAAGATTTGCTATCCGATGCTCCTCGGCGCCTCAGGACAGAACGTGGTCTTCGGGAAAGACGTCTCGCTGCGGCACCCGCACAGGATTCACATCGGCAGCAACGTGGTCATCGACGACCATTGCCTGCTCGACGCCAAGGGCCATACCAACCGCGGTATCCGCATCGGCAACGGCGTCTTCATCGGCCGCAACACCATCCTCTCGTGCAAGGACGGCGATATCGACGTCGGCGACGAGGCCAACATCGGCTTCAACTGCGAGATCTTCTCGGCAAGCCGGGTCACGATCGGCCGGAGCGCGCTGCTCGCGGCCTACAGCTACGTCATCGGGGGCGATCACGATCGCGCCGATCCCAGCAGGCCCGCGCTGGAGCAGGGCCGCACCTCATCCGGCGTCACGATTGGCGATGGCGCGTGGATTGGCGCTGGAGCCAAGATCCTGGATGGCGTCGCGATCGGCGCCAATGCGGTCGTGGGCGCCGGAGCTGTGGTCAACCGCGACGTGCCGGCGCAGACGGTCGTGGCGGGCGTGCCGGCCAGGGTCGTCTCGATTCCGGCCTCCTGATAGAATTTCGCCATGCCGTACCGCAGCGACCTCGAAGCTCGCGTCGCCAAGAAGACCACAAAGGCCATCGTCGACTACGACATGATCGCCGACGGCGACCGGATCATGGTCGGCCTCTCGGGTGGGAAGGACAGCTGGGCGCTCCTGAAGGTGCTCGACGTGCTGAGGCAGCGCGCGCCCATCAGCTTCTCGCTGGTGGCGGTGAACGTGGACTCCGGCTACAAGGAGTTCAAGCACGCCCTCATTGCCAGGACGTGCGAGGAGCGTGGCTGGGAGTATCGGATTGAGCACACCGACATCGGCGAGCTCATCGAGGAGATGCTGGACGTCGACCAGACGCCGTGTTCGCTTTGTGCGCGCTTCCGTCGCGGCGTGCTGTACCGAATCGCTGCGGAGGTTGGAGCCACGAAAATCGCGCTCGGCCATCACGCTGACGACTTTATCGAAACGCTGCTGCTGAACCTCTTCTTCGCAGGCTCGCTGAAGGCCATGCCCGCCAAGCTGGTGTCCGACGACGGGGCGCACGTGGTGATCCGGCCGCTGGTATATGTCGGCGAAGAGGAAGCCCGGCAGTACACGAAAGAGTGCCAGCTGCCGATCATCGGATGCTGTTGTCCGGCGTGCGGCGACCTCGGCCTGCAGCGGCAGCGGGCCAAGCGCCTCATCATGGAGCTCGAGACCGAGCATCCGGGGGTTCGCCAGTCGATGCTGAAGGCGCTGTCCAATGTTGCGCCGCGGCACCTTCTCGATACGCGGCTCAACCCGCCGGCGGACCTGGTGCGCCGCGTCGTACCATCCAGCAAGGCCACCGACCGCCGGCTGCTTGCGACGCTGACTCCGATTCCCACCTCGGCTTAGCGGGCGGTAGCCCGAAGCCTGAAGCCCGAAGCCCAAAGCCTGGAGGCTAAGAGATGTTCACCCGCGTCACAGCCACGATCGCCTGCCTGCTCACCCTCGCCGCATCGGCGGCCCAGGCTCAGCAGCGTCCTCTGCTCACGGAGGATCCTGAGCCGATTGGCGCCGGACGGTTGATGCTCGAGGGCGGGATCGACTACATGCAGGATCAGCAGTATCCAGCGTCCGGCCTTCGCGGCGATCTCGTCAGGGTGCCCACCCTTGGGATAAGCATCGGGATCAGCGCGATCGCCGAGCTCCAGATCGATGGCGGCCTCTTCAATCGGCTCGCCATCAAGGACCGCGAGACGGCCCCTCTCTCATATCTGCTCACGGTGACTGGCGACAGCACGTCCGACATCCAGGACATGATGATCGGCGCCAAGATCCGCATGCTCTCAGAACGACCGGGGCGGCCGGCTCTGGCGTTCCGGTTCACGACGAAGCTGCCAAACGCGAGCAACGAGAGCGGGCTGGGCACGGACACCACAGATTTTTACGCCTCGATTATCGCCGGCAAGACGGTCCAGTCGGTTCGCGTCGTGGGCAACCTGGGCCTGGGGATCCTTGCGGATCCGGTCCAGGGCGCGCGCCAGAACGACGTCCTCACATACGGCGCATCTTTCGCCAGAGCGCTGACCGATAGCGCCGAGATCGTGGGTGAGTTGAACGGCAGAATTTCGACGCATGAAGGCGAGCCTTTTCCAGGTACCGAGACGCGTGGGATCCTGAATTTTGGCGCCCGGTACACCACGGGCGCGCTGCGACTCGATGGCGGCATTTTCTTCGGTCTCCACTCCGTGGACCCCACATTCGGGTTCACAGGGGGCTTCACCTACGTGTTCAACGCCTTCGAAGTCCCGTGATCTAACCGTTAGATCCTTCTGAGTTCTAACTTCTAACTTCTAACTTCCGCTACGTGTGTCGCGAACCGCTTCTGCCAAGTTCGCGACGAATTCCGCATGATTCCATGCGTCCACGTAGATGGACAGCCCCAGACGGACGACGACCAGCTGCAGCGAGGGGATGATCGTGAGCGTCTGTCCCTCGTGACCCAGGGCGAAGAAGGCATCCTCTGGAAGTCGCGCCGCGGCGGAGGTCGCGCCGCCCAGTTCCGGCTGAAGCCTCAGCCACCAATGAGCCCCATACATGCCGGCAGACTGCGGCGTCGAGGTCCTGCACCACTGAACCCATCCGGGCGGAAGAATGCGTTGTCCGTCCCACATCCCGTCCTGCACGTACAGCTGCCCAAATCGCGCCCAGTCTCGAGCCGTTGCGAGCATGAATGACGAGCAGACGAATGTGCCGGCGCTGTCGGGTTCCAGCAGCGCGCTGCTCATGCCGATCGGGTCGAAGAGCGATCGATACGGCCAGCCGGGGTAGTCTTCCTCGCCGACGACGCGCCGGGCGATGGCAGAGAGAATATTGGACGTCCCGCTGGAGTAGCTCCACACGGTGCCAGGCGGGGCACTCAAGGGTCGACTGGACGCGTACGCGCCTGCGTCGGATTGGTTGAACAGCATTTCAACGACGTCCGACGAGAGGTCCGTGTAGACCTCCGAGAACCGCAAGCCACTTCGCATCCGCAGCAAGTCCTCGAGGGTGATCCGCGCACGAGGGTCTGGCGGCTGCCACGCCGGCAGAAGGTTCTGGTCGCGGACGGAGAGCCGTCCGTCAGCCACGAGCAGGCCGAGCAAGTGCGCTCAGCACGCTCTTGGTCATGGACCATCCGGCGAATCTGGTTCCATCGCTGAATCCGGTCGCATATCGCTCGGCGATGATGCGACCATCCCGAACGACAACGATGGCTCTCGTCCTCCTGAGGCGTCTTCGATCCGGTTCGTCGAATGCCGCATCGACAACACGCGCCAGAGCCACGGACCCAGGACCGACAGCCCACTGCTTCGATGGACGCCCTATGCGTGGATCAGTTGGACGAGAGCGGAAGGTCACCGATCTGGGTCTGAGGCCGGCGAGTGATGCCGTAACGGTCTGCTGCGCGCGATCGATGCGGACCTGGAACGGTCGCAGAAGCCAATAGCTGTCGGCGGAGACTTCGGGGGCGCTCCGAAGATCGACCTCGCGGCCGGCGCCGAAGATGGTCATGCTGAGCACCCTGGCCTTGTAGGCCGCGCCGACCGCGACGATCCGCCACAGGCGGGCGGCGCCCCAGGCCGCACCGCCGGCGAGCCCCAGAGCGAAAAGCACCCACCAGACCGGCATGGACAGGCTGGGCTAGAACGTGGCCCGGAGCCCCAGGTGCACCGAGCGCTGTGGTTCGATGGCGGTCGGCGTTCGAAAGGCCGGACCGCTCACGACATACTCGTCAACCTCGTTGGACCTGGTCGCGAGGTTGTAGATGTCGACCATGGCGTCCAGTTTCGTACCTCCGACGTTGAATCCCTTTTGCAGTCGAAAGTCCAGGCTGCCCGTGAACGTGAACCGGTTGCGTCCATTTGGAAAGGCGCGAACCGCCTCAGGGCCCTGAGTCAGTGCCGGCGAAATCACCAGGCGCGCCGACGGCTGTCCATCCTGGTAGCGCGCGATCGCCCCCACTCGAAAGTCCGCCGGGAACCGATAGACCGTTGTCCACTTGATGGTGAACGCGCGATCGCTGAACAACCGGCCGCGCGCGTACGTGGCGGCATTGGGATTTGTGAACACCTCGCCTGGAATGTCCTGGTCGTTTTCGATCGGCTGGTACCCGCGGCTGCTGGCCGAGGCGCTTGCCAGGTAGGCGGTCGCTCCAAATAGCAGAAACAGGCGGTCGGTCGATCCCTCGGCCGTGAGCTTGAGGGCGTAGGACGTGGCCGCGTCCTGACCGGGGTTGGTCAGCAGGTACTGGTTCCGAGCAAAGCTCGAGGGAAGCCGGTTGTAGAACAGCAGGATCTGGTCATCGTGGTCGCTGAGGAAGTCCAGGCCCGGGTCGGGGACACCAACGGTCGAGTAGCTGTCGATCGGCACGCCGACGTCCACGACGCCGAGAAGGCTGGTCTGTCGGCGGGCGACGCCGGTCAGGTTCAATCGCATCCACACTCGCGGGTGCGACTCGAGCCCGACGACGAACTCGTCGGTGTGGGACCGTTGCAGATCGGGGTCGATGCGGCTGAAGGTCTCGTCGCCACCGGTGCCCGGACCCACGCGATCGATGACCGGCCCGACGACTGGCGAGGAGGCAGGCCCCGAGGACCATCGCGAGACCGTCGCCGTCGGAGCCGCAGGATCGCCGAAGGCCAGAAGATCGAGATTCAGTGCGTTGCCCGATCGGCGGTAGCCCGCGACGAGGCTCAACCGGGGTCGGGCGGCGAACTGCCAGTGCGCCAGAGCGCTTGGCAGGAGCGACACCCACGAAATACCGGTGGCTGCGCCATCGGCGCTCCCACCGGTCCACTCGAGCCGTGCGCCAACATCAAGCGTGAGAGTGGGAGAGAAGGTTATGTCGTCGCTCGCGAACGCGGAGACCGTCGTCGAGTGCCGGTTCGCCTCCGCCGCTGGATGCGTATACGTCCAGAGCCGGGCGGGAACGTTGTCGACAAGCTCACCGATCGCCCCGGTGAACTGGTTCCGGGAGGTCGCCTGCGCGAGGTCGAAATCGAGGCCGATCGCGGTGAGATGGTGCAGGCTCCCGCGCGCTGCTGATGCGCCCAGACGGCCGCCGAACGTCCAGCGTCGGGCCGTGGACTCGCCGGTCGCAGAGACAATCCAGGGCATCGGTCCATCGAGAAGACGGTCGACTGTGATCGAGGAGACGTCGCCTGAATCGTTCCCGCGTGATCGTTGAGTGACGCCGCCGAAGATGCGCCAGCTCGCCTCCGGGTTCAGACGGTGTTCCCAGGTCGACTGAACATGGAGCGACGTGTCCTCCGTTGACGACTCCGCGGGGAACACCCGTCGGTATTCGAACGGCACCGTCGTGTGCTGCAGCCATCCGAGCGTCCGCCATTCAGACTGTGCCGATGGCGTGTAGACCAGGTTGACGAACCCCGACGCCAGGTCCGAATCGGCATTCACTGGAAACTCGCGTATGAGCTTTGAGGCTTGCGACAGCGTCGCGCCGACTACGATCCCCAGGCGATCCGGACTGATTGGTCCGCTCACGAGCACGGAGCCGTTGGCAAAGTCGCGAAGCCGCGCCACGGGCGGGACCGGCCCCGATGGGGTGGGCGCCGCCAAAGAGCCGCCGGACCCGGCAACGCTGGCGACCGTGGTCCACCGCGCCGTCGGACGCTGTGGCTCGAGGGTGGTTGCGAGTCCGGCCGTCTGGAGCGAGATGGGCATCAGGCCCATCGTGATGTCGACGCGGCGCCAGAACGGTGCTTCCGGAAACAACAGCGCCGCGCCACTTCCCACCGGATCGCTGATGTTCACGTCCCCGATGCGGAAGTGCGTCTGCGACCAGGACGCGAGGAAACCGCCCACTCGCGCACCCTCGCCGACGTTGAGGCCGCTGTTGTTGAAGCGATCCGCAATCAACTCCGGCTGCATCGTCTCGAGCGCGGTGTAGAGGTTGTTGCCCAGTGGCAGGTCCGCCAGTGTCTCTGCCGTCAGCGTCGATCGAAGCGACGAGGGATCAGGCAACGTCGTTGGCGCCGCAGTTTGCGCAGAGGCGGTGGCCGTCAAGAGCAGGCTGAGGGCGCCGGTGGTTATGAGTCGATGGTGCGTCATAGTCAGGGATCAGGGATCAGGGTCAGGGATTGGGGATTGGCACGGGGGCGTAAAAGGCCTTGAGATCGTTCACTTCTTTGCGTGTTCGGTCCGGAGTCCAGCCGAGTTCCGCAGCTACGATCGCGGCGGACCGTTGAGCGGCCTGGTCTCCAGGGTAGCCGAGGGCCCCGAGCGGTGTTCGTCGAATCACCGCGTCGGCGAGCGTCTGCGCCATCTCTTCACGGAACGCCCACACGAGTTCGGCGCCAACAACCGGCGAGCTGTCCACGAGCCGCGTTTTCCATTCCTGGCGCGAGGCCGCAAGCGCCACCACCTCCCGATAGCGGGAGCCATACGCGGCAATCAGGTGGGGGAGCGAGTCGCTGGGCAGCAGGTCCCCGAACTCGCGCCGCGCGTCCCCGATCGCGGTCGTCATCCCGTCCAGGTCGCCGCCCGGCAGCCTGGCCTCCGCCGTCGCGCAGGGCCTCGTCTTACGGCCAATGAGCACCGCCAGCCGTTCGGTCACACGCTCCGCCACACGCCGCGCCGTCGTGTACTCGACCCCCGCGACGCTCAGAATGCCGCTGACTGGCTTCGTGCGCCGGTCGTGCGGGACCGCGTGATCGAAGATCCGCTCGCGCCCCTCCAGGCCCACCACGCCATTGGCCCCGACGACCGCCGGCACGACGCCACGGTGTACGAGCGCCACATCGGCCAGCCGCAGGTCCAGTGAGGGGAAAGCCTGGTTGATCTCGCCGATGAAGCGGGCAACCTCCTCCTCGCGCGCCGAGAGATCGTCGTGAGCGGTTCGCGCCGCTGACTCCCAGGTGCCGAAGAGCGCGCGTGAGTGCCAGGGCACCATGAAGAGATGCCGGCCAGATCGGGTCCGGCCGCCCAGCGCCGCATCGTCGCTCGCGTCGCGCGCCGTGACCAGGTTCATCGCTTTCAATAGCGGCATCCCCGTCGCCGCGCCCAGGGGCTCGAGCAGCTTGTCGATGGCCGGTCCGGTGGCATTGACCGTTACGGAGGCAGCAATTTCGAACTCGCGACCGGTCTGCACGTCGCGAGCCCGGACGCCACGCACGCGTCCGGATTCCTCCAAGAGCGAGAGGGCCTCCACGTAGTTGGCAATGGCCGCGCCGTAGCCGGCTGCCGCGGCGGCCCACGCAAGCGTCAAACGGTCGGCTTCAACGGTCACGTAGTCGTGCCAGACGGCCGCACCCGTCATGCCCGGACGCCGCAGTCCCGGAAATCGACGGACGGCCTCGTCCTTTGAAAGCACGCCGCCTGCCGGCAACCGCAGGTCGCGCGGCACGCCGGTATTCCGATCAGCCGCCACCAGGCGATCGAGCAGCAGACCCAGCCGCATAGCGGTCTTGCCGGTCATGAGGGCGGGAGAAAGCGGCAACGCGAAGGGCAGCACGCGCAGCGTATGCGGCGCGATCCGGGCAAGCGTGCGCCGCTCGCGGACCGACTCGCGTGCCCGCGCGAGATCGAGCGTCTGCAGGTACCGCAGGCCGCCATGGATCGTACGCAGGTGGTTGAATGAACTACCGCTGCCGAAATCGCCGCGCTCGATGAGCCCGACGTCGAGCCCTCGCGCCGCGGCGTCGCAGGCAATCGTCAGGCCGTAGATTCCGCCTCCCACCACGAGCACGTCGAAGGCACGCGCCGTGAGCCGATCGAGATCGCGTCGCACCCGCAATAGTATAGTGGTCGGCTGTGGCGACGACCGACGACGTTCGACAGGTACTGGGAGCGGCACATCCACGACCTCGAGATCACCAGCCACCCGGTGGGCTCTCGCGGCTTCTTCGAGGATCTCGACCAGTACCATTTCGAGAAGCTGCACCACCTGCTGCGCCTGGTGGACTTCGACGGATTTCGTGGCCGGAAGGTGCTCGAGGTCGGGTGCGGTGCGGGCGTCGACCTGGCGCGGTTTGCCAGGGGCGGTGCGCAGGTCACGGGCGTGGACCTGGCCACGTCTGCCATCGATCTTGCCCGGGCCAACTTCTCGCAGCAGGGTCTCCAGGGCGAATTCAGGGTCGCAGACGGCGAACAGTTGCCGTTCCCGGACGACGCGTTCGATCTGGTTTACGCGCACGGTGTGGTCCAGTACACGGCCGACCCGCGCCGGCTCGTTCAGGAGTGCCGCCGCGTGCTCAAGCCCGGCGGTCAGGCTGTCTTTCAGGTGTACAACCGCGTGTCATGGCTGAACGGGCTGTCGAAGCTCATGAAGGTCGGGCTGGAGCACGACGATGCGCCGGTGCTGCTGAAGTTCAGCATCGGCGAATTCCGCCGCCTGCTCGAGGGGTTCCGGGAGGTTCGCATCGTGCCCGAACGATTCCCGGTCAAGTCGCGCCTCCATGGAGGCTGGAAGGGCACGCTGTACAACAGCGTGTTTGTTGGAACGTTCAACGCGCTGCCGAAGGTTGCGGTCCGGCGCTACGGCTGGCACCTGCTCGCCTTCTGTCGGAAGTAGTCATCCGGTCCGACGGGGACAAGTGAAGAAAAGTTGACTCGCGACATGCTGGACTTTGCGAAAGCTCACGCTTACGGGAACGACTTTCTCTATGTGAGCTCGGCCGATGTGAATGTCGTCGCGCTCGATGTGCTGGCGCGGCAGATGTGCGATCGGCACAGCGGGATAGGAGCAGACGGCTTGATCGTCTACACGCGCCAGACGACCCGAGCGGACAACGCCGCCCAGGACGTGTCGATGCGGCTCTTCAACGCCGACGGAAGCCACGCAGAAGTATCCGGCAACGGCGTGCGGGCGCTCGGTGCGCTGCTCCTGGACGGGTCGCAGGACGCAGTGGGAGAGATCGTCGTCCACACGCAAGGCGGAACCAAGCATCTGGTCCGCACCAGTCGCAACGGCAGGCAGCAAACGTTTCGGACGGCGATGGGACAGCCGACCGGAATCGCCCAACGCACCGTGGACGTTGGCGGGGAAGCAATCGCGCTGGCCGTCCTCAATATGGGGAATCCGCAGGCGGTCCTGCTCGGTCCGCTGCCCGAGCCCTCGCGCTTTCAGGCCCTCGGCTCCGCACTCGAACGGCACGAAGCCTTCCCTGATGGCACCAACGTCGAGTTCGCACAGGTCGAGGCGCCGGATCGGGTGCGTATGCTCATCTGGGAGCGTGGGGTCGGCCCTACGACGTCGTCGGGAACCGGATCATGTGCGGCCCTGGTCGCAGCCGCGGCCTTTGGCGGCGCGCTGCGTACCGCCGACGTCGTGGCACCGGGCGGAAGCCAACGCGTCGAGTGGCTGCCAGACGGCGTGTACCTGACCGGATGGGCCGAAGTGATCTGCCGAGGGGAGTGGTGCCGGCCGCTGCCGGTCGCCGCGCGCTAACAGGCAATCTTCGGCCGCCAGCCGCGCCCCGGCTGTGCGGTTTCTACCAGGGCCGCTAGCGCCGTCGCCGGGTGGCGGGGCGCATCGCCGCGTCCAAATCACGCGTAAGCGCCGCGAGCGCTTCAGTTGCGGCCGATGCGCCTTTGGTGGCCTCGCCGTACTCGCCCTTGCCAAACGCCGTGCGCGCTTCTTGCACTTGTCGATCGAGTTGGTCGATGGTGTCCGCCGCCGGATCGATGACTCGAGGAGTCAGGCGAGCGCCCTCGGCTGCCTTGAGACTTGCCCGCGCCTGTTCGAGTGCGGCGGTAGCCATGTTCAGGGCGCGATCGGCCCCGGTCTGCGCGGCAGCCCTGGCATCGGTCGCCTCCTTGGCGGCGGTCTGTGCCCGCTCGCGGCTGTCGAGCGCATGATTGAGCGCCAGACGGTAGTCCCGTTGCGTCACTGCCGTACGCGATCGCTCGAGCGCATCCACGGCCGCCACAAACTCCACGCTGGCGTACCGATCTGCCCCGGCGGCACGGGCGGTTTCGATCGCGCCCTCGGCGAGCTGCATCTCTCGATCGGGCGGCTGCGCGCACGAGATGGTAGCGGTCACGACAGCAACAAGGATCAGGGAGCGGGCGGCCCGGCGCGTGGAGAACATCCTTGTGAGTATAAGCCGGAGCGCGCAGGGGGCGCGCCGGGCTCTGTAGGACGATGAACGACCTGTCGCCCGACGATCGCCCGCGCGAGAAACTGCGGCGGCATGGGGCAGCGGCGCTCGGCGACAACGAGCTCGTGGCGCTCGTGCTCGGCAGCGGCTTTCCGCGAACCGGGGCGCTCGCGGCCGCCAACGAGCTGCTAAAAACTCGGGGCGGGCTTCATGGCCTGGCACGGGCCGGGTGCGTGGACCTGGAGCGCGTGCCCGGCATCGGCGAGGCGAAAGCGGCGCAGCTGGTAGCCGCGCTCGAACTGGGCCGTCGAACGCTGGCTCATGCCCCGGCCGCGCGGGTTCAGCTGCGCACGCCGCGGGACGCGGCCGCCTACCTGCTGCCCACATTCGGCGCCCGGCCCGTCGAGCATTTCGGCGTCGTGCTGCTGGACGGTAAGCATCGGGTGCTGGCGACGACGGTGCTCTCGATCGGGACGGCGAACGCCACGGTGGTGGAGCCGCGTGATGTGTTCCGGGAGGCCATACTCGGCGGTGCAACCGCGCTCGTGGTCTTCCACAACCATCCGTCGGGCGACCCGAGCCCGAGCCCGGAGGATGCCGCGCTCACGGCACGTCTGGCGGCGGCCGGGACCCTGATGGGTGTCGCGCTCGTCGATCATGTCGTGCTCGGCGATGTCCGGTACTGCAGCTTCAAGGAGATGGGACGGCTCTAGTGTCGCGCGTGCTCTACCTCGATTGTTTCTCGGGCATCTCCGGCGACATGCTGCTGGGAGCGCTCCTCGATGCGGGACTTCCGCTCGGCGAGCTCACGCACGCGCTCGGCAGCCTGGCGCTCTCGGGATACGAGATCCGCGCGGACCGGGTGCTGCGCTCCGGCATCTCCGCCACAAAGCTGGTGGTGGTCGAACGGCACAGCCACGGACACGGGGATCATGCGCACGGGCATCGGCATCCACATCGGAGCCTCGCGGAGATCTGCGCCTTGATCGACACCTCCGCGCTGCCCTTGCCCGGCCGCGACCGCGCCAAGGCGCTGTTCGGGCGGCTGGCGGAGGCCGAAGCCGCCGTGCATCAGATGCCGATCGAGCAGGTGCACCTGCACGAGGTGGGTGCCCTCGATTCGATCATCGACATCGTCGGTGCCGTGTTCGCCATGGAGTGGGCGGGCGCGGACCGCGTCGTGTGCTCGCCGCTCAACGTCGGAGGCGGCACTGTCGCCTCGGCGCATGGCACGCTGCCAGTACCGGCGCCCGCGACCGTGCGCCTTCTTGGAGCCGCGCCCGTCTACAGCGGTCCGGCAAATGGAGCGGCGACCGAACTGGTCACACCGACCGGCGCACTGCTGGCGACGGCCTACGCGGACAGCTTCGGCCCACTGCCGGCGATGACGATCGAACGCACTGGCTACGGCGCGGGCGAGCGCGACACTCCCGGCAGGCCGAACGTTCTCCGGGTCTTCATCGGGGCCGAAGCGGGGGTCGCTCGCCTCGAGCGGGTCGTTGTCATCGAGTGCGAGATCGACGACATGAACCCGCAGATCTACGGGCCACTGATGGACCAGCTCTACACGGCCGGGGCCCTCGACGTGTTTTACGTGCCCGTCCAGATGAAGAAGAACCGCCCCGGGACGCTGCTGACCGTCGTCTGCGCGCCTGAGCATCGCGCCGCGCTGGCGGACGTGATCTTCCGCGAGACGACGACGATTGGGTTGCGGTTCGCCGAACGAGAGCGCGAGTGCCTTCGGCGGGAGACCGTGGTGGTGGAGACACCCATCGGCCAGATCCGCTTCAAGCTGGCCTGGCGCGACGGCCGCGTGGTCAACGCCACCCCGGAGTTCGACGACTGTGCGAAACTGGCAACGGAGCGCGGCTTGCCGATCAAGGCCGTGCAGGCCATTGCCGTGCAGGCCTATGGCGCATCCGCGAGGCTCTCGTGACCCGTTTCTACCTGACCACCGCGATCGACTTCGTCAACAGCCGGCCCCATCTAGGTACGGCGTACGAAAAGATCTGCGCAGATATCATCGCGCGCGACAAGCGACAGCTGGGCATCGACACGCGTTTCCTGATGGGGAACGACGAGCACTCGCAGAATGTGTTCAGGAAGGCGGTCGAACAGGGGCTCGACCCCCTGGCCTACTGTGACCGCATGGAGGGGGAGTTCCGGTCCGCCTGGAAAGCCCTCGATCTCTCGTTCGACGACTTCATCCGCACGACCGAGCCGCGGCACAAGCTGGGCGTGGACGAGATGGTGCGCCGGCTCCACGCGGCTGGCGACATCTACGAAGGGGTCTACGAAGGCTACTACTGCGTCGGCTGTGAGGCCTTCAAGCAGGAGAAGGATCTCGTCGAGGGTCACTGCCCGCTGCACCCCACGCTGACGCCGCAGTGGATCAAGGAAAAGAACTACTTCTTCAAGCTGTCGAAGTACCAGCGACCGCTCCTGGATCACTTTGCGGCCAACCCGGACTTTCTCCAGCCGGATATCCGGCGCAACGAGATCCTCAGGCTCCTGGAAGCCGGCCTCGAAGACATCTCGGTGAGCCGGGCGGGGCAGTCCTGGGGCATTCCGCTGCCGTTCGATCCCGGGAGCGTGGTCTACGTGTGGTTCGACGCGCTGATCAACTACGCATCCGCCGTCGGCCTGGGCAGCGATCAGAAGGCCTTCGACAAATGGTGGCCGGCAGACCTGCACGTGATCGGCAAGGACATCACCCGCTTTCATACCGTGATCTGGCCGGCCATGCTGATGGCGGCAAAGCTGCCGCTGCCGCGCCGGGTCTTCGGCCATGGGTTCATGACGGTCAACGGTCAGCGGATGAGCAAGTCGCTCGGCACGGTCATCGATCCGATGGACGCGCTCGGCCGGATCAAAGAGGTCCCCGCATTCAAGGCGGATCCGCTCCGCCTGTACCTGGCCAAGGAAGTGACCTTCGGAGGCGACGGCGATTTCTCCTGGGATCGGTACGAGTTGCGCTACAACGTGGACCTCGCGAACAACTTCGGCAACCTCGTCAGCCGAGTCTCGACGATGGTCGAACGGTATCTCGGTGGCCACGTGTCGCCAGCCGGCAGCGGCGGACCTTTGCAGGGAATCGCCGCGGACGCCTGCGGCGCCTACCGATCGTCGATGGACGGGCTGGCATTGCACGAGGGCGCGGCTGCCGCGTTCCGCATCATCGATGCGACGAACGCGTTCATCGCCGATACCGCACCGTGGACCCTGGCCAAGGATCCCGCGAACCAGGCACGGCTTGCCGGCGTCCTCTTCGATGTCGCGGAGGCTGTCCGTGTGTCCGCGGCGCTGCTGCGTCCATTTATGCCCGGCTCGACGCTCGAAGTGCTGAGGCGCTTCGGAGCGCCAGACGAGACCTCGCCGCTCGCTCGCGAACGCCGCTGGATTCCCGAAGGCACCAGGACGATCGCCGGCGGGCCGGCCATCTGGCCCCGTTCGGAAAAGGGCGATGCGCCCGGCGCGGCTCTCAAGACTCAGACCGGCCCTGTTGCGGGCCAGAAGGATCCCACCGTGGACGCTCCGATACCTGCACCTCCTCCCGCCCCGGCGGCGTCACCCGATGCCGGGAAGATTTCGATCGACGACTTCATGAAAGTCGAGCTTCGGACGGCCAAGGTGCTGTCCGCTGAGCGTGTGCCCAAGTCGAGCCGCCTGCTGAAGCTGCAAGTGGACACGGGCTCCGGCGAGCGCACGATTGTGGCCGGTCTCGCCGAATCCTACGAACCCGAAACCATCGTCGGCCGGACGGTGGTGATTGTCTTCAACCTCAAGCCGGCGAAGCTGATGGGCATCGAATCGAACGGGATGGTGCTGGCCGCAAGCCCGGAGGGCGGCAAGGCCACGCTCGTGAGCTTCGAGACGCCGCCTGAGCCCGGCACCCGCGTGCGATAGGGCTGGCATGCCGCGATGGACTTTGCGTGCGTCAGCTCTTCCCGTCCTCGCCACGCTGGCCCTGGGTGGGTGCGCCGGGGAAGGACCGGCCGTCGACATGAACGCGCTCGCTGAACGCTACGTCAAACTCGTGCTCGCGGTGGGGCAGCACGATCCGGCCTATGTGGATGCGTACTACGGACCTCCTGAGTGGCAGGAGACGGCCAGGTCCGCCAAGCAGCCTCTGGCGGAGCTCGACCAGGCCGCCGCTCGGCTGCTCGAGGAGCTAGGGGCAGGCGGGGCGGGCGAGGCAGGTGGGGCGGGCGAGGGCAAGGCAGGCGGGAGCGATGAAGACGAACTCATCGCCCTCCGGCACCAATACCTCGAGCGGCAACTGTCGAGCATGCGCGCGCGCATCTCGATGTTGTCCGGCAAGACGCTCAGCTTCGACGAGGAATCCCGCCTGTTGTACGACGCAGTAGCCCCATCCCATCCTGATACCTACTTTGCAGGCACTCTGGCCGAGCTCGACAGGATGCTGCCAGGCCCGGGGGCGCTCATCGATCGGTACGACGCCTGGCGCAAGGACTTCGTCGTCCCTGCCGCGCGCCTCGGCGCCGTGTTCGATGCCGCCATCGCCGAGTGCCGTGCGCGGACGCTCAAGCACGTCGAGCTGCCGTCCACCGAGCGCTTTACCGTGGAGTACGTCACGAACAAGTCGTGGAGCGGCTACAACTGGTACCAGGGCGAGTTCAAGAGCCTCATCCAGATCAACACCGACCTCCCGATCTACATCGACCGGGCAATCGATCTCGCCTGCCACGAAGGCTACCCGGGGCATCACGTGTACAACGCGCTGCTCGAAAAACGGCTCGTGCGCGACCGTGGCTGGGTCGAGAGCTCCGTGTACGCGCTCTTCTCGCCGCAGTCGCTCATCGCGGAGGGCACGGCGAACTACGGCATCGATGTGGCCTTCTCGAACGAGGACCGGCTGGCGTTCGAGCGCGACGTGCTGTTTCCTGCGGCCGGACTGAACCCGGCGCGCGTCGGAGAGTATTACGAGATCCAGGGCATGGTGGACCGCCTGTCCTATGCGCAGAACGAGGCCGCCCGGCGATATTTGAACGGCGAGATCGATCGCAAGGGTGCAAGCGAGTGGCTGACGCGGCTCGCGCTGATGTCTCCCCCGCGGGCCGAGCAGCGCACGCGGTTCATGGACGACTACCGCAGCTACGTCATCAACTACAACCTGGGCAAGGATCTGGTCCGGGAACACGTGGAGACGCGGGCGGGCGCCGGCGCCGATGCCGCGAAGCGCTGGACCGAGTTCGTGCGCCTGCTGGGCTCACCACGCCTGCCGTCGGGCCTCGAAGCCTCCGCCGCCCGATGATCGACTCACACTGCCACCTGGCCGACGAGGTCTTCGCCGCGGAGCTCGACCAGGTCGTGCGGCGTGCGAAGGACGCCGGCGTCGATCGCGTGCTGACGATCCTGGCGGCCGGCGACACGCAGGAGGCGGCGCAGGCCGAACGTCTGAACCAGTTGTGGCCCGAGGCTCGCGTGGCCATCGGCGTGCACCCGCATTCCGCGCACGAATTCGCCGCCGATCCCGAGCGCGCAGCCGTCGTCGTGCGGGAGCAGGTCGAACGGACCGCATACGCCAGGGCAGTGGGGGAGATCGGCCTCGACTACCACTACGACTTCTCGCCTCACGACGTGCAGCAGGCGGTCTTCCGGGCGCAGGTCCGCGTGGCGCTCGCCCTCGATCTGCCCGTGGTCATCCACACTCGGGAGGCCGACGACGATACGCTGGCGGTGCTCCGCGAAGAAGGGCGCGGGGCGTTAAGAGGCGTGCTGCACTGTTTCACCGGGGGCCCGGCGCTGGCACGGCCTGCGCTCGATCTTGGCTTTCACATTTCGCTGGCCGGCATCGTGACCTTCCCCAAAGCCTCGGAACTACGCGAGACAGCGCAGCTGGTGCCGCTCGATCGGCTGCTCGTCGAGACCGACAGCCCATTTCTGGCGCCGGTACCTCACCGCGGGAAAAGGAACGAGCCGGCGTATGTGGGCAGGGTCGTCGAGACGCTCGCTCCGCTTTTCGGCGTGTCGGTGGACATGTTGACCGAGCGCACGGCGGCCAACTTCCACACCCTGTTCCGCCCGTGATAGAGTCCAACTGAGCCGCTGTGGAAAAAACCCCGCTGACTCTCGCACAGATCTTCGAGCCCATCCGCGAGGACCTCGAGCGGGTGGACCGTGAGTTCGGCCGCCAGGTCCAGTCGCAGGTCGAGCTCATCCCGAAGATCGGCAAGTACATTCAGACGAGCGGCGGCAAGCGGATCCGGCCGGCGCTGCTGTTGATGGCCTCCCGCCTCACCGGCTACCAGGGCGACGGGGCGGTCACCTACGCCGCGGTCGTCGAATTCATTCACACGGCCACGCTCGTCCACGACGACATCATCGACGACTCGGAGCTCCGGCGCGGCCGCCTCGCCGTTCATTCGCGCTGGGGCAACGACATCACGGTGCTGCTGGGCGACTACCTGTACATCAAGTCGATGGCGCTGGCGCTCTCGCACGACACGCTCGAGCTCGTGCGGCTGCTCTGCGACGTAACGCTGCGGATGATCGAGGGCGAGCTGTACCAGCTCACCAAGAACGGCGACGCGGACATCACCGAGGACGAGCACTTCGACATCATCGGGCGCAAGACGGCCCACCTCTTCGGCGGCTGCGCGCAGATCGGCGGCGAGCTCGGGCGCATCACGCCCGAACAGTCGCTCGCGCTCAAGGACTACGGGTTCAATCTGGGGCTGGCGTTCCAGATCGTGGACGACCTGCTCGATTTCACCGGCGACGCGGCCGCGCTCGGCAAGCCGATCGCGGCGGACCTTCGCGAAGGCAAGATGACGCTGCCGCTCATCCACCTTCTGCGGCAGCGCGACGAGGCGGGAGAGCGGATCGTCCGGGACATCATCGCGAACAAGAACACCACAGAGGCGCAGTGGAGCGACCTGCTCGCGATCCTCAAGGAGCACCGGTCCATCGAATACGCCACCAAGCGCGCCGAAGAATTCGCCGATCGCGCCAAGAAGCCGCTGGCGATCTTTCCGCCGAGCGCCGAACGCGACGCGCTCCTGGCGCTGCCCGACTACGTGATAGCGCGCGACCGCTGAACCATCCGCCCGATCACGGCATGGCCCCCACGCCCGCCCAGCGAGCCGAGGAACTGCGCCGGCTCCTCCGGCATCACGAAGAACGCTACTACCAGCACAACGACCCCGAGATCGCTGACGAAGAGTTCGACCGCCTGATGCACGAGCTGGAGGCGATCGAAGCCGCACATTCCGATCTGGTCACTCCGGACTCGCCGACACAGCGCGTGGGCGGACGCCCTGCTGCGGGCTTCGAGACAGTCGATCACATGGCGCCGATGCTGAGCCTCGACAACGCCTACGACGAAGGGGAACTGCGGGCCTTCGACGAGCGCGTCCGGAAGGCCGCCGGCCTGGGCGAGGCGCCGGTCGCCTACGTCGCGGAGCTGAAGATCGACGGCCTCAGCATCGCGCTGACCTACGACGAGGGCGTGCTTGTCCAGGGGGCGACCAGGGGCAACGGCGTGAGCGGGGACGTTGTGACACACAACGTGCGAACCATCCGAACGTTGCCGCTCGCGCTCAAGGGCGGCCCGGCCGGCCGGATCGAAGTTCGCGGCGAGGTGTTTCTTCCGCGCGCCGCCTTCGAGCGCACCAACCGGGAACGCGAGCAGACTGACGAGCCGCTCTTCGCCAACCCGAGAAATGCCGCCGCCGGCACCATGCGGAACCTGGATCCCGCGCTCGTGGCCAAGCGAGGCCTCTCCGCGTTCACCTATCAGGTGCTTCCCGCGCCGAAGTCAACGCACCAGGCGATGCTGCAGCTGCTGACCAGCTGGGGCCTCCCGGTTGAGCGGCACTGGCAGGCTTGCGTCGGCATCGATGCCGTCCTCGCGTTTTGCCAGCACTGGGGCACAGCCCGTCGCGACCTCGAATTCGATACCGACGGAGTGGTCGTCAAGGTCGACGATCTGGCGATGCGCGAGCGGCTGGGCACGACGGCGAAGTTTCCCCGCTGGGCCACGGCGTTCAAGTTCCCCGCCGAGCAGGCCACGACGACTCTCAGGAAGATCTCGGTCAACGTGGGCCGGACCGGGGCGGTCACTCCGTATGCCGAGCTCGAGCCCGTACTGCTGGCCGGTTCGACGATCTCAATGGCCACGCTTCACAATGCGGAAGACGTGGCGCGCAAGGACCTGCGCGAGGGCGATCGCGTCCTCATCGAGAAGGGCGGCGACGTCATCCCCAAAGTGGTGAAGCCGATCCTGCCGCACGCGGACGACAGCGCGCCCTGGCAGATGCCCACCGAGTGTCCCGTCTGCGGAACCCGTCTTCAGCGGGACGAGGAAGCCGTGGTCTGGCGCTGCGAAAACGTGTCGTGTCCGGCGCGGGTCCGGCGAAGCCTCGACCCACTTCACCAGCCGCGGGGCCATGAACATCGAAGGGCTCGGCGAAGCGCTCGTGGATCAGCTCGTCGAGCAGGACATGGTCCGTGACGTCGCCGACATCTACCTGCTCGAGGGCGGCCGGCTCGAGCAACTGGTCGTCACACCTCGGGAACCGCGGTCTGACCGCGCGCGGCCTCGCAAGCTGGGCAAGGTTGGTTTGAACATCGCGGCCGAAATCGAGCGGAGCAAGGCGAACGATCTCTCCCGGCTCTTGTACGCGCTCGGCATCCGCCACGTCGGGGAGAAGGCGGCCGCCACGCTGGCGCGGCAGTTTCGGACGCTCGGCGCAATCATGGACGCACCGGTCGAGCAGCTCCAGGCCGTTTCCGAGATTGGTCCCGTCGTCGCCGCTTCGGTGCGCGCGTTTTTCGATGAGCCGCGCCACATCGCGCTCGTCCGTCGCCTGGTTGCGGCCGGCGTCAACACCGCCAGCCTAGCGCCGGATCCTGGCGACGGCCCGGGCCCGCTTGCCGGGCGGACCTATGTGCTGACCGGGACGCTCAGCTCCATGTCACGCGAGGAGGCCGCGGCCCGGCTCGAGGCGCTGGGTGCCAAAGTGTCCGGTTCCGTGAGCCGGAAGACGACCGCGCTGATTGCCGGTGCGGAGGCGGGAAGCAAGCTCGAGAAGGCGCGCCAACTCGGCGTCGAAACGCTGGATGAGGCCGGGTTCATGGCTCTTATAATGAAATCGTGACGTCCCGCCGGTTCACCGTCGTCAGTGTCGCCCTGACGGCTGTCGTGGCCTTTCTGGTCGGTGCCATTGTCGCCGGTGGGTTCGGCGCGCCCCCGGTCACGGCTGACGGCGCCAGCCCGCCCGCCGCCCGAGCCGTGGCTGCGGCCGTCGAGCCGATCGGCGTCCCACCCGGTCCGCTCGTCAATTTCGCAGACGTGGTCGAACGCATCAACCCTGCGGTGGTCAATATCGACGCCACCGCACGCGGGGATGTGAGGCGCCGGCGCTCCCGCCAGGGCGGGCCTGGGCGATCTGACCCGTTTGACGGCCAGCCTCGCGGTGACAATCCGCGCCGCGGCGCGGGCAGCGGCTTCATCATCGATGCCGACGGCAGCATCCTGACGAACCACCACGTCATCGACCGCGCCGAACGCATCACGGTCACGCTGTCTGACGGCCGTACTCTCCGGGCGCACGTCGTTGGGACGGACCCGGACACCGACATCGCGCTCATCAAGGTGGATGGCCAGAAGAACCTGCCTGTGGCGCCGATCGGCGATTCGTCGTCGCTCCGGATGGGCGAATGGGTTTGCGCCATCGGCAACCCGCTCGGCTACGAGCACACGGTGACGGTCGGTGTCGTGAGCTTCGTCGGGCGAAAGCTGTTCGATGCGAGCCTGGACAACTACATCCAGACCGACGCCGCCATCAACTTCGGGAACAGCGGCGGACCGCTGATCAACGCGCGCGGAGAAGTGATCGGCATCAATGCCGCCATCAGCTCGCGGGCGAGCAACATCGGCTTCGCCGTTCCCATCAACGGCGCGGCCGCGATCCTGCCGCAGCTGCGGAGCGCCGGACGTGTGTCCCGCGGGTACATCGGCGTCGGCCTGCGCGATGTGGACGAAGATCTCGCAGCGCTCGCTCGACCTGCCCGTCAGCGAGGGCGCGCTCGTCCAGGACGTGACGAAAGGCTCGCCGGCCGAACGCGCCGGGCTCAAGCCCTACGACGTCATCGTGGAGTTCGACCGGCAGCGGATCACTGATGACGATGACCTGATTCAGGGGATCTCGTCGCGGGCGCCAGGGGCCTCGGCGCCGGTCCGCGTCATCAGGAACGGCCAGGAGGTCACGGTCACCGTGAAGCTCGCCGAACGCCCCGTCCGCCAGCAGCCCGGCCCGGCCGATCAGGCGCAGGTGCCGGCAGAGCGGCGCGAGGACACAGGCGCTGCTCGGACTGAACGTTCGCGATCTGGATGCCGCGGCGTTCAATCGCTTCGAGCTCCCCATCGATACGCGGGGCGTGCTCATCACGCGCGTCGAGCCGCTGAGCTCGTCGTTCGACGCCGAAATCATCCGCGGCACGGTGCTCCTCGAGATCAACCGCCGGCCGGTGACCACCGCCGCCGAATTCAGGCGGATCGCCTCGGAGGCGCAGCCAGGCGACGTCCTCACCCTGTATCTGTACGCCCCGGAAACCAGCCAGCGGCAACTGAAGACCATCACCGTCGAGGCTCGCTGACCCCAGTGCCCAGGTCCCGCATTCTCGTCGTTGACGACGAGGCCGCCATTCGCGATTCGCTGAAGATGACGCTCGAGTACGCCGGCTACGAGTTTGTCGGCGCGGCGACGGGACAGGAGGGGCTTGCCCTCGCCGAGCGCGACATGCCCGATGTGGTGCTGCTCGACATCAAGATGCCGGGCATGGACGGCATGGACGTGCTCAGCCGGCTGAAGTCGCTGAACGAGACGCTGCCGGTCGTCATGATCTCCGGCCACGGCACCACGGCACCGCCGTTGAAGCGATCCGGAAGGGAGCGGTCGACTTTCTCGATAAACCGTTCGAGAGCACCGACCGCCTGCTGGTGACGATCGGCAACGCGCTGGAGCAGGGGCGGCTGCGCGACGAGAATCGCACGCTGAAGAAGGCCGTCGAGGTCCGGCACCAGATGGTCGGCGAGAGCGGCGCGCTGAAGCAGGTCATGGCGGCCGTGAGCCGGGCGGCGCCGACCAACGCCACGGTGCTCATCCTCGGGGAGAGCGGCGTCGGCAAGGAGCTGGTCGCCAGGACGATCCACCGGAACAGCCTCAGGGCCGCGAGCGGTTCGTGCAGGTCAACTGCGCCGCTATTCCCGAGGAGCTGATCGAATCCGAACTCTTCGGTCACGAGAAGGGCTCGTTTACCGGCGCCACCGAGAAACAGATCGGCAAGTTCGAGCAGGCCGATCGCGGGCACGATCTTTCTCGACGAGATTGGCGACATGAGCGCCAAGACGCAGGCCAAGGTACTGCGCGTGCTGCAGGAGGGGGAGGTCGAGCGCCTCGGGTCGGCGCGGACGACCAAGGTCGACGTCCGGGTGATCGCGGCAACCAACAAGAACCTCGAGGAAGAGATCGAGAAGGGGCGCTTCCGGGAGGATCTGTACTTCCGCCTGGCGGTCATCCCGATCCACGTGCCGCCGCTGCGCGACAGGCCGGAAGACATTCCGCTGCTCGTGCGGCACTACGTGGACGTCTTCTGCCGCGAGAGCAACGCGCGGCCGCGCCGCGTCACGCCGGCCGCGCATGGAGGCACTTCAGCGGGCACGGTGGCGGGGCAACATCCGCGAGCTGCGTAACGCCGTCGAACGGCTGATCATCATGACGCCGTCGGACACGATCGACGTCGCCGATGTCGCGATGGCGGTGCGAGCGTCTGGGCCCGAGCGGACCCGTCCCGCGGCGGCGGAGCCGCAGCCGAAACTGGCGAGACCTCTCGCGGCCGGCGGCAGGCGACCCGGCGCCCAAGGCGGGCACGCTGCGCGAGTTCAAGGACACCACCGAGCGTGCGTATCTGGTCACGAAGCTGCGCGAGAACGGGTGGAACATCTCGCAAGACCGCGGAGGTCATCGACACGCCGCGCAGCAATCTCTACAAGAAGCTCGAGCAGTACCAGATCTCGCAGGAGACGGACGGGTAGCACATCTCCGACCTCGGCCTTCAGTCGGCCCGACGCTTCAAGCTCCTCGCGACCCTCGCGGAACTATCCGAGCCCTCCTGGCGCTGGCATCGGCTCGCAGCAGGCGAGACGACCGCCGTCCGACCTAGAATAGAGCTTCGCAGCAAGTGAGACGACCGTCGCTCGACGAGGCTGAAGAGCCGGGTCGAAGGGAGGAAAGTCCGAACTCCGCAAGGGCAGTGCGCCGGGTAACGCCCGGTCAGGGCAACCTGAAGGACAGTGGCACAGAAAACATACCGCCTGCCGAAGCCCGCAAGGGTGACGGTCGGTAAGGGTGAAAAGGTGCGGTAAGAGCGCACCGCGCCGGCCGTAAGGTCGGTGGCAGGCAAAACCCCGCACGGAGCAAGACCAAATAGGGAGGCCTGGACGCAAGCCCGGAGGTCCATCTGGCCTCCGGGTCGGTCGCTTGATCTCGCCAGTGATGGCGAGGCTAGAGGAATGGTCGTCACCCTGAGCGAGTCGATGGCGTCGGGCAACCGGCGCTGTCGGCGAGTCGAAGGGGACAGAATTCGGCTTACGGCTTGCTGCGAACTTTTTCTCTCCGACTGGAGTCTGATTGATGCGTCGAGCTTTCGCGCTCCTCGGAATCGTGACGGCGATCGCGATGGCGTCTGCCGGCGCCCAGCAGCTGGGTCCCGGGCAGATCCGGCCGCGGCCCGCTGAAGGTCGCGAGCCGGAGTTTCCGCCGCCGAACATCACCGACTACAAGCCGCGTTCGACCCTGGTCGTGCCCCAGCACAAGGTGCCCCGTGCGAAGTTTCCCGCGGTGGACTTTCACGGCCATCCCCCGGCGCTGACGTCCGCCGCGGTCGTCGACACCGTCGGGGCAGCGATGGATTCCCTGAACCTTCAGGTGATGGTCCAGGCCAACGGCGTGTCCGGCGATCGCCTGAAGGTGGCGCTGGACTCAGTGCGGGCCAGCCGCTACCGCGACCGATTCGTGGTGTTCACCACGCTCGACTTCCGTGGCGTGGGCCCGGGGTCTGGAAAGAAAATGGCCGCCCAGCTCGAGGCGGACGTGAAGGCCGGGGCTGTTGGGGTCGGCGAAATCAACAAGGGCTTCGGGCTGACGGCGCGCAAGGCCGACGGCACGCGGCTGAAGATCGACGATCCGGAACTCGATCCGGTCTGGCAGACGGCGGCCCGCCTCAAGATTCCCGTCTTCATCCACGTGGCGGACCCGTCGGAGTTCTTCGAGCCCCTCGACTACCAGAACGAACGATGGCTGGAGCTCGCGCTCTACCGCGATCGGCGGTATCAGGATCGGTCCCGGTTCCCGTCGTTCGAAGAGTTGATGGGCGAGCGCGACCGTTTGTTCGCCAGGCATCCCAACACGATCTGGGTGCTGGCGCACCTCGGCTGGCATGCGCAGGATCTGGCCAGGCTCGGGCGGATGTTCGACCGGATGCCGAATCTGTACAGTGAAGTCGGGGCCGTGCTCTACGATCTCGGACGCCAGCCCAGAAACGCCCACGAGTTCTTCGTCAAGTACCAGGATCGGTTGATCTTCGGCAAGGACAGCTTTCAGCCTGACGAGTATCCGTATTTCTGGCGTGTCTTCGAAACGCAGGACGAGTACTTCGACTATTACCGGGACTACCACGCGTTCTGGAAGCTGTACGGCATGGGGCTTCCCGATCAGGTGCTCAAGAAGCTCTACTACGGCAACGCTCTCAGGATCGTGCCGAACATTCCCCGCACGGGCTTTCCCAACTAACGGTACTCGAGACATGTCCGTCTACCTTGTCACCGGCGGTGCCGGCTTCATCGGCTCGCATCTTGCGGAAGAACTGCTGCGGCGCGGCCACAGCGTACGAGTCGTCGACAATCTGATTACGGGGAAGAGGCACAACCTCGAAGTCCTGAAGGGTGTCGACTTCCTGGAAGGAGACCTGGCGGATCCGGCAGTGGCGCAGCGCGCCGTCAAGGGCGTCGAGTACGTCCTGCACCAGGCCGCCATTCCCTCCGTGCCCCGCTCGGTGCAGGACCCAATTACATCGAACCGCGCCAACATCGACGCATCACTGAACATCCTGGTGGCGGCGAGGGATGCGGGCGTCAAGCGCCTGGTCTACGCGGGTTCGTCCTCCGCGTATGGGGATACGCCGACGCTGCCCAAGCGCGAGGACATGCAGACCGGGCCACTCTCGCCCTACGCGCTGCAGAAGCTGGTGGCCGAACAGTACTGCCAGATGTTCACGCGCCTCTACGGCTTCGAGACAGTGACCATCCGCTACTTCAACGTGTTCGGCCCCCGGCAGGATCCGGGGTCTCCGTACTCGGGAGTCATCTCGTTGTTCGCCGCGGCGCTCCTCAACGGGACCGCGCCGGTGATCTACGGTGACGGCGAGCAGACGCGCGACTTCACGTATGTCGCCAACGTCGTCGACGGCGTGCTGCGCGCGGTTGAGGCGCCGGGAGCGTCGGGCGAAGTCATCAACGTCGCGACGGGCGGCCGGATCTCCCTGAACGAGCTCCTTCGCACGATGACGCGCATCGTTGGCGGCACGGTGGAGCCCGTCTACAAGGAAGGCCGCGCCGGCGACGTGCGCGACTCGCAGGCGGACATTTCGAAGGCGCGCAACGTGCTCGGATACATACCGAAGATCCTGCTCGAAGAAGGCCTCACCCATACGCTGGCCTGGGCGCGAACGGTTCGACAATAGTCCGTTCACGACAGTGCCACGACGTGTGATCACGGTTTGAATGGAGGTTCGGATGGCCAGACGACCTCTCAGGCGAGCGTCAGCGACGGTGTTGGCCCTGATCGTCGGCCTCACCGCGTGCAACACGACCAACGGCGGGAGCGGGGAAGCTCCGCCACCCGCGACCACACCGCCGCCCACGGCGTCAGCGCCCCAATCCGTGCTGTATGTCACGAACGAGCGTGGGGGCTCGGTCACCGTGATCGACCCCGTCACGCTGATGCCGCTCACCACGGTGAAACTTGGCAAGCGGCCGCGTGGCATCGCCGTGAGTCCCGACCGCACCCAGGTATTCGTCGCGCTCAGCGGGTCACCGATCGCCGGGCCTGGCGTGGACGAGAAAACACTGCCCCCGGCCGACAAGGGCGCGGATGGCATCGGCGTCGTCGACACCAGAACGCATACCCTGGTTCGCGTGCTGAGGGCGGGGTCAGACCCGGAGACGGTGGCGCTCAGCAAGGACGGAGCGCGTGCGTTCATCGCCAACGAGGACACGGCCCAGGCCAGCGTGGTCGAGCTCGCCGACGGTCGCGTGTCGGAGACATTCAAGGTCGGCGAGGAGCCAGAGGGGATTGCGGTCAGCCCCGACGGACAACAGCTCTGGGTCACCTCAGAGGACGCCGGAGCTGTCTACGTGATCGACTTGGCTGCGCACAAGGTGGTCGCGTCAATCGATGTCGGGCCTCGCCCGCGTTCCATTGCGTTCCTGAGCGACGGGTCCCGGGCCTACATTCCTTCAGAGAACGGCGCCACGCTGGCCGTCGTCGACGCACGGGCGTTGCGGCTCACCAAGACGGTTGCCCTCGGCGAGGGCATGCGGCCGATGGGCGTCGTCATGGCGCCCGACGGCTCCCAGCTGTACATCTCTACCGGCCGGAGTCGTATGGTGCTGATCCTGGATACTGCGACGGATCAGGTTGTGGGGTCGGTCGATGTCGGACCTCGTCCGTGGGGCATCGCCGTGTCTCCGGACGGCAAAACCCTGTTCACGGCGAACGGACCGTCCAACGATGTCTCGGTCATCGATATTGCCAGCCGGCAGGTGACGAAGAAGATCCCGGTGGGGGACGGCCCCTGGGGGCTCGCGTTCGTGGAGCGGCCGCCGTTATAATCCGCCCGCGCGTCATCCCGACGCTGCCGACTGAAAAGAGGCCCGTGGTGAGACTCCAACGTTCCCTCGTTGTCCTCGCTGTCGCTGCCGTGGCAGCGGCGCCCGCTGTTGCGCGGTGGACGCCACGCCTGGCGGCCCAGGCGCGAGCGGCGGCCACCACGGTCAACTGGCCTCTTCACAACCTCGACCTGGCCGGCAGCCGCTATTCGACGATGGACCAGATCAACCGGTCCAATGTCAGCACGCTGGTGCCACGCTGGCTCTTCCAGCACGGCGTCATCGACGGCGTCAGCAACCAGACCACACCGGTGATCGTCGACGGCACCATGTATGTGACCGATTCGCGCGGCAGCGTGTATGCCGTCGACGCCGCCGACGGGCACCTCCTGTGGACCTACGATGTCACCGCGAAGCTGGGGGGCGGCGCGCGCGAGGGCTACGTCTTCCGCAACCGTGGAGTGACCTACGCCGAGGGCGTCGTCTACACGGCTGGCGGGTCGTTTCTGTTTGCCCTCGATGCGAAGACCGGAAAGCCGATTCCGACCTTCGGCACGGACGGCCAGGCCAGCGTGATCCTCGACGTGCTGAAGCAACGCTACGAGGGCGTGTCGACTGCCATCAGCATGGGCTACTGGTTTACGACCGCGCCCCAGTATCACAAGGGCGTCTTGTACATCGGCAGCACGCGCAGCGAGAGCCACATTCCCGGCGGCCACGTGCTCGCGGTCGATGCCAAGACCGGAAAAGTGCTGTGGCACTTCAACACGGTTCCGCAGGACGCAAACGATCAGGGCTGGGAGATTGCCGGACCGACGTGGGTGGGAGGCGAGCGTAACGGCGGCGGCATCTGGGAGACCGCCGCCATCGATCCGGAGCTCGGCCTGCTCTACATGGCCGTGGGCAATCCGTTCGGCGACAGCACCAAGCGGGCGGGGATCAATCTCTTCACCGATTGCATCATCGCGTTGACGCTCGATACGGGCCGGCTGAAGTGGTACTTCCAGCAGACGCACCACGACGTGTGGGACTACGATTCGGGCGCGCCTCCGATTCTGTTCGACATGCAGGTCGGCGGCCGGCGGGTGAAGGCCGTGGCCGAGGCCAGCAAGAACGGCTTTCTCTATATCCTCGATCGCGAAACGGGACAGCCGGTCCATCCCATCAAGGAAATGCCGGTGCCGACCGACGATGCCGGTCCCGGTCAGGCGCCGTGGCCCACGCAGCCGATTCCCTTCACGGCCAGCGGCAAGCCCATGGAGCCGGTGTCGCCCATCGTGCCCCTCGATATCCCGCCCGCCCACCTGGCCAAAAACAAGATCGTGCCGATCTTCAGCCCGATGCGCCCGAATCAGGTTCTGGCGCCAGGAACCGGCGGCGGCACCAACTACAGCCCGCTCTCGTACAGTCCGCAAACCGGGCTGCTCTATGTTGCGGCGATCGATCAGCCGTTCAACAACGGCGGGCGCGGGCCGAAGGGCTACTTCTCGGCGTACGATCCGACCACGGGCGAGCTGAAGTGGCGGCAGATCTTCGAGGGCTTCGGCCAGGCGGGCTCCGTCGTGACGGCCGGCGGCGTCGTGTTCGTGGGCACCGGCAGCAATATTGCCGGCTACTTCTTCGCCTACGACGCAAAGACCGGGGACCTTCTCTGGAAGTTCAATACAGGCTCAGGGGTGTTCTCGTCGCCCTCGGTCTATATGGTGAACGGGACACAGTTCGTCACGGTGGCGTCTGGCGGTGGCGATCGAGGGCGGCGGGGCGGCGATCTGATCCTCAGCTTCGCGTTGCCGCCGCGTTGACCGGCTGTCCACGCGCACTCGCGGCGTCGCCGCCGCAGGAGACACGATGAAGACCGCGACGTCCGTGGTGAGCATCTGGAGCTGCGCGGCAACTGTTCTGGCGCTGGCCGTTCTGGGCGCCGGCGGCGCATCGGCCGGCGCGCAGCCGCCGGCCGCGGATCCTCAGGATGTCGCGGAAGGGATGCGGATCTACCGGCAGAAGGCGGACTGCCAGTCGTGCCACGGCTGGGCGGGCGACGGGCGCAAGATGGACACCCAGATGCCGGACGGTGCGAACCTGCGGGCGACCCGGCTCGGGCGCGCGGGCATCATCAACGCGATCAAATGCGGCAGGCCGGGGCGCAGCATGCCGGCCTTTGACCGTTTCGCGGTACTCGGATGGTCGCTGCAACGGCACGACCGCGGCCGATCTGAAGAAGAACGGACTCTCTCTGCCGGATCCGGCCGCGACGCTGCAGCCGCGCGAAGTCGAGATGCTGGCCGACTTCCTCTTCGACAAGGTGATCGGCAAAGGGCCGATGGACCGCGCGAAGTGCCTGGAGTTCTGGGGATCGGACGTCGACGCGTGTGCCGAGTTCCCCAAGTAGCAGTTCGCCTGGCCGGCAGCCCTCCTAGTTGAGCCCGAACACGAACAAGTAGCTCGAGTTCTCGAGCTTGTCGAACTTCACCGGGTGCAGGTGCCGGCCGCTCGTCTGCACCGCGAGGTACTGCTTCGGTCCGATCGCGTATGTGACCGGTGAGCCTTTGAGCGGCGTGCCCAGGTTGAAGCGCCACAGCTCTTCCAGCGTTTCGTCGTGATACGCCACGACCCATCCGTCCTGGAGCGCGCTGAAGACGAGCCCCCCGGCAGTAGCTGTCACGCCTGACCGAATCTCGATATCGGTGACCGCCTTTGCAAGCAGCTTGTGATTGGCCGCATCGAACGCCGTCACCGCGCCGTAGTACAGATCGCTGGTGTACTGCCGCTGTTGACTGAGCTTCATGTCGACGCCGCCATCCTTGCCCCTCGAAGCGACCTCAGCGCCGTTCTGTGTGAAGCAGCCTTCTGTCCCGACGCCGTAGGCGATGTTCTTGATCGGGTTGAAGGCGAGCGGCTGGTGCGCGATGCCGCCGTGCCACGTGGGACACGCCCGCTTCTTGCCGTCCCCTCGCAGCGCCCGCGCCTCGGGGTTGTAAATCTGCACGTCCAGCTTGGGGTTGTACTCGAAGGGCTTGCCTGTTTTCTGGTCAATCCCCTTGGTCCAGTTCAGATCGTTCACGTACTTCTCGGACTTGATGAACTTGCCGGTCAGACGATCGAGCGTATAGAAGAAGCCGTTACGTGCGTAGTGGCCGACGACCTTGCGCCTTTGTCCGTCGATCGTGATCTCGTACAACATGTGCACGCCGACCTCGTCGTAGTCCCATGAGTCGTTCGGCGTGTATTGGAAGTGCCAGACCAGCTTGCCGGTATCAACGTTCAGTGCGATGGCCGAGTTCGTGTACAGGTTGTCGCCTGGCCGGAACTGCGGGTCGTAGATGGGATAGGGATTGCCGGTGCCGACGATGTACAACTTCGCGGCTGGATCGTATGAGCCGGTCTGCCAGATACCGCCGCCGCCGGTCTTCCAGGCGTTATGGTCGTCTTTCCACGTCTCGCTGCCAGGATCGCCGGGCTTTGGCACGACATAGAAACGCCACAGTTCGTCGCCGGTCTTGACGTCAAGGGCGGCGACCCAGCCACGCGTGCCGCCGTCGCCGGCGCCGTTCTGGATGAGCACCTTGCCGTCGGCCACGAGCGGCGCGGTGTAGAACTCCTCCTGGCCGCCGAACTCGTTGCGGGTCGCAATCCGCTTGTCCCAGACGATTTCGCCCGTGTCGCGATCGATGGCGATGACTCGGCCGTCGGGCAGATTGGCGAGGACCCGATCCTCCCACAGCGCGATACCCCGGGTCCGCGGCGAGTTGCCCTCGTGCCGGACGGCCGCGTCAGCGATCCAGACGAACTTGCCCTGGTCGGGGTTCGAGATATCGATCTTGTAGACCGTGCCCCAGCCGTCGGTCGTGTACATCATCCCGTTGTCGATGAGCGGGTTGACCTCGTTCTCAGGACCGTTCTGCCCGACGTCCTGCATGCCGCCGAGCGCCATCGCCCACGACATCCGCAGATTCTTGACGTTGTCGCGGTTGATCTGGGAAAGCTTCGAGTACCGCGTCGACCCGTAGTCGCCATTCATCAAGAGCCAGTTCTGTGGCTCGTTCATCGCGTTGTTGAGGCGATCCTGGCTGACGGTGAGCTTGTAGTCGGCGGCCATGGTCAGTGCCGATGCCGCCAGTACGGTGCAGGTGGCGGCCAGGAGACGAGGGTGCACGGGCATCATGGTCCTTCCTCGAGGTGAAAAGGGGTGCGGTGCGAGGCACAATCAGGCCACAGTTTCGTTCCCAGAGCAAGGTTCAACCTCTGGCGCGCTGGCAGGACGCGGGCAGGTGCGGGGAGGCCGGATCGCGTGATCCAGCCTCCCCGTTCGATCAGTTGGTCGAAGAGACGGGGTAGCGGAGTTCCTGTCCGATCAGCTTTGCCGGGTCCGCTCCCGGCTTGGGCCGGAACTTCTGCACGCGGCCGTTGAAGACCTCCGCGAAGTACACGTTCCCCTCCTGATCGACCGTGATGGAGTGCGGTCCGTTGAACTGGCCGGGTTGGCCGCCGGGGCCGCCCCACCCGTACAGGAACTTTCCGTTCAGGTCGTACTTCAGGATGCGGTTCGTTCCACCGTCAGAGACCCACAGAGACTGGTCCGTCGTGATCACGTGCGCGTAAGGAGACGAGCGGACACCGGTCGTGAACATGTCGAGGAACTTGCCGTTCTCGTCGAAGATCTGAAAGCGCCGGTGGCCCCGGTCCACGACGAAGAGCCGCCGGTCCTTGCTGATCTGGATGCTGTGGACCGTGTTGAACTCGTTGGGGCCGGGGTTGCGCGGATCCTTGGGCGGCCCGCCCCAGTCCATCAGGAACTTGCCGTCCTTGTCGAACTTCGCCACGCGGGTGCCGCCGTACCCGTCGCTGATGAAGAACGTACCATCGGGGAGCCAGTCGATGTCGGTCGGGCGGTCGAACAACTTACCTCCATCACGGCCCCGTTGTCCCTTCGTGCCCAGCGTCATCACGAGCTTCCCGTCGTAAGTGAACTTGTGGATGACGTGGAGCTGATCGTCGAAGACCCACACGTGCTTCTCCGGATCGTACGGATTCATCTTGATCTTGTGCGGCCCTCGGCCGCAGCGCATCTCGAAGAGCTTGTCGTGCTGCGGCCACCATTGCACCATCTTGCCGGCACGGTCGACGACAAAGATGACGTGGTGGTAGCGGCGCTCCCACCCGCGCTTCTCCGTCGGCTCGCACGTCGCACTCAGCCCATCGTCGTTTCCGGTGGAGCTGCCTCGCGAGGGGTTGAGCATGCTGTACGGGGTCCACGGCTTGGCGCCCGCTGGCAGCGGCAGCTCGCCCCGCTGCGCGATCCAGATCCGATCCGGGGTTTCGGCATACACCGCACCGACCGAGCCCCAGGTCCAGCCTTCATGCTTGAGGCCGTCTGGACCGTCGGGCAAGGGCTGTGGCCAGTTCTCGACGAGCTCGTAGGGACCGAACTCCTCCTGCCCGCCCCGTTCGGCGGGTGCCTGAGCGGGCGCTGCAGCGGCAGCCATGGTTTCAGGAGCACCGGCGGGTGAAGAACAACTTGTGAGGGAGCCGATGAGCGCACTCTGCAGCGCAAAGAGGACGGCCAGTGACCGAGACCGGATACACATGAAGAAGCTCCTTTCGCTTCGCCACACGAACCGTTCGTGCACGTCGGGGAATTCTAGCCTCTTGTGCGCCGGAGGAGTATTCTCACTCGCTGAAGACGCCCCCTCCAGCTTCATGGTGCCGGTCACGGCGGGGGATCCCCGAACTGCGCAGATCGGCTTCCGGCTGATCTTCTGACCCGGGTCTCGGGGGCGGCGAGCGGGCCGCCGCCCCCGGCTACTCCACCTGGAGGAGCACCCGCCCAGGTTTTTGGGCCGGAAACCAGCCGATCAGGGGCCCGGTCACTCTTGAAAATGGCTCGCCTCGAGCAAATCGGTCTGCTAAAATCTGACCGTTTGGCGGTCTATCTGCCGCCGAAGGGGATTGCGGTGGCCATCGGCACGGTCGGGCCCCGCTTCGAAAGGAGCCGGTAATGGTTGGATCCACGCGCCATTGGGGCGTCGGCGCACTCGCCATCGGGGCGCTGCTCGTTCTGCCGGGAACATCGGCCGGGCAGGAAAAGAAAGTCACGTTCACCAAGGACGTCGCGCCGATTCTCCAGGCCAAGTGCCAGAACTGCCACGAGCCGGGCTCGATCGCGCCGATGTCGCTGCGCACGTTCGAGGAAGCGCGTCCCTGGGCGCGGTCGATCAAGCAGCGCGTCGCGACGCGGCAGATGCCGCCGTGGCACATCGACAAGGCAGCGTCGGCGTCCAGAAGTTCAAGAACGACATGTCGCTCAGCGACGAGCAGATCGAGACGATCGTCGCCTGGGTCGATCAGGGCGCGCCGCAGGGCAATCCCGCCGACATGCCGCCGCTCAAGCCGGTCGACGACGACGCTCTTCTGGCAGGCCGAGCGCGACGGCTACGGGCCGCCCGACCTGATCGTGAAGTCGCCGGAATACACGATGCCGGCGGTCAGCCAGGATCAGTGGTGGCGACCGATGGTCGACATCCCCGGCCTCACCGAGCCGCGCTGGGTGCGCATGGTCGAGATCCGGCCGACCAACATCCAGGGGCGCAAGATCCTGCACCACTCCATCGCCCACGTCGTGCATGGATCCCAACGACCCGGACTCCGACTCGATCGACCGCGGGACCGCCAGCGGCCGCCGCGATCGCCAGGGAGCCGACGACCCCTCCGCCGCCATCAACGCGCGTCCGTCCCTGATGGAGTGGGCCATCGGCAAGGGCTACGACCGCTACATGGACGGCACCGGCAAGCTGCTCAAGCCGGGCCAGAAGATCTCCTGGGACCAGCACGTGCACGCCGTCGGCGAAGAGGTCACCGCCGGTTCCGAGCTCGGCATCTGGCTCTACCCAAAGGGTCAGGAGCCGAAGCACCGCAGCTACCTCATTGGCTTCACCGGCCTGAAGGACGGCCCGGCCGGCCTCGACATCCCGCCGAACTCGATCGCGCACACGGAAGGCTTCACGGTGCTGAAGGAGAACACCGTCATCACCAACTTCCAGCCGCATTTCCATCTGCGCGGCAAGGCGATGCAGGTCGAGGCGATTCTGCCCGACGGCCAGCAGCGCAGATCATCAGCTACGTCGACAACTTCAACTTCAACTGGATGACGAACTACATCTACGCCGAGGACGCGGCGCCGGCGTTCCCGAAGGGCACGATCATCCACGTCACAGCGTTCTACGACAACACGAAGGACAACAAGAACAACCCCGATCCGGACCAGTGGGTGGGCTACGGCGATCGCACCGTGGACGAAATGGCCCACGCCTGGATGAACGTCGTCTACCTCACCGACGCCGAGTACCAGAAGTGGGTGGCCGACCACCGTCCAGCGACCGCGACGCAGAATCAGCAGCAGCAGTAAGCCGCGGCTTCGCACTCGAAAGGGGGGAGGCGCCTGCGGCGTCTCCCCCCGTTTTTTGTATCCGGGTCCGCGCAGGTTTCACACACTGCGGCTCGCCAGTCTTCAGTTCCAGGGGCTTTCCATGAGTCCAGAAACGGCTCATCCGCCTGAGCGCGGCACTGACCCTCGTTGCCGGCGCCGGTGTCCTGGCTGCGGCGCAGATCCAGCTGCCGTCCACTCCCGCACGCCAGTTCGGAGCGAGCGTCACGCCGGCCTACGAGGGCTGGTTCGACAATCCTGACGGCACGCACAACTTCCTGATCGGCTATTACAGCCGGAACACTCAGGCCGAGGTCGACATCCCGATCGGCCCCAACAACCGCTTCGAACCCGGCAACCCTGACCAGGGCCAGCCGACGCATTTCCTGACACGCCGCCGCTTCGGCATGTTCATGGTGACCGTGCCGAAAGGACTTCGCCAAGACGCAGAAGATCACGTGGACGCTCGTCGTGAACGGCGTCACCACGAGCATTCCGTTCCACATGCACACCGACTACAACATCACCCCGATGAAGTCGTCGGAGGAAAGCCCGAACCGCGAGTTCAACACGCCGCCGGTGCTGCGCTTCGAGGAGTCGGGGGCCAGGTTCGCAGGCCCGCATGGCCACGATGGCGACCGCGATTGCGCGGACGGCGACGGTCGGCACGCCGATGCCGTTGATCCGTGTGGGCAGACGATGACGCGCTGTACAGCACCGGCGGAAACGGTCCCCTCACCGGCGACCGGCCGCCGGTCATCCTGACCGTGAGCAAGTACCGTGGCCCGGGAACGGTCACCGTCAGTGCCCCGATCAAGTTCAAGGACATCAAGGGCGGCAAGCCCCTCGAGCCCTATTCAGGAACTGCGAGCACGGCGGTCACGTTCAGCCAGCCGGGCGAGTACGTGCTGCACGTCAACGGCGGCGACCAGTCCGGCAATGGCGGCGGAGGCTCGGGCTGCTGCTGGACGACGGTCCTGATGAAGGTGACTGTCGCCGGCACCGGCGCGCGCACTGGCGGCGCACAGTAGGTTCTATCCGGCGAAGAGCGAGCGTGAGCCGCCATGCGGAGAGCCGTCATCTGTGCGCTCGTCCTGCTCTCCGGGCTCAGCGCGGTCCACGCGGCTGATCTGACCGGCACCTGGACGCTCGAGTTTCAGCGCGACGGAGGCGGCGCGCTCTACCGGGCCGAGTGCTCCTTCAAGCAGGAAGGCGACCGGCTGGCCGGCAGCTGTCTCTCAGGCTACGAATCGATCGTGCCGGTACGCGGGGCCGTCGACGGGCAGACCGTCACGTTCCGGTTCATCACAGGCATCGAATCCGACGTGGCCACGGCGTTCTCCGGGCAACTCGATGCGCAGGAGACCTCGGTCAAAGGCACGTGGCGCTTCGCCGATCAGCAGGGGAACGCAGGCGAGGGCACATTCACTGCGCAAAAGCGGTGAGGTGCGCACGCGCCGGGCCGCGACTACTCTGCCGCGCGAACGGCCCAGCGCAGCTTCGCCGCTGAAGCCCGCCGGTTCGAGAAGGTTTCTTCCTTCGCCGACCGGATGACTTCGGTGGCCACGGCGCTGTAGACACCACCCCGATAGCCCGCCTGAAACGCCTTTTTCACCCGGCGATCTTCACCAGAGTGAAACGTCAGCACCGCGACGCGGCCCCCTGGGGCCAGGCATTGCGGCAGCGACCGCAGGAGCGCATCGAGGACCGGGAACTCGTCGTTGACTGCGATCCGCAACGCCTGGAACGTGCGGCGGATCGACATCTTCAGATCGGGTTTCGTCAGGCGGGGAAGAGCCGAGGTCAGGCCCGTGCGCAGGATGCGATCGAGGGCATGCGTGGTTTCGAGCGGTTGCCGCTTCAGGAGGCCGGCAATCAGGGCCGCGTGGGGTTCGTCCGCGTTCTCTTCGAGGAGCCCGGCCAGCTCGGTTTCGCTCGAGCGCGCGATCAGGCGTGATGCCGGCTCGCCGCGCTGAGGATTCATCCGCATGTCTAGAGGCCCCACTCCCTTGTAGCTGAAGCCCCGATCCGGGTTGTCGAACTGCATCGAAGACACGCCGAGGTCGGCCAGGATCATGTCCACCGCCGTCAGGCCCTCGCCGGCGAGGACCTTCGGCAGCCCCGCGAAGTTCGCATGCCGCGCGACGAAGACGTCGGCGCCGAACCCTGCCGCGGCGAGACGGCTTTCGGCTCGCGGCAGCTCCAGCGGATCGATGTCGAGCCCGATCAGGCGTCCTCCTGGGCGCAGGTGCTCGAGTATCGCCTGCGCGTGACCTCCGCCACCGAGCGTGCAGTCCACGGCGACCTCCCCAGGACAAGGCCGGAGGCAGGCGAGCACCTCCTCAACCATGATCGGCAGGTGCATGCCCGCCGGTGTCTTGCCGGAGGAGACGATCTTCCGGACTTCGTCGGGATATCGCTCTGGCTGCAGCTCCTTGTACTTCTCGTGAAACGCGCGCGGGTTCTTGCCGGCGTAGCGCGGCCGGCGCTGCCGCGTGGTTGAACTGTCAGGAGGACCCTCGGCCACGCCGCATTCTAGAGCGCTTTTCACCTTCGTGTCGTAGTCCCTGGCTCTTGGTGCGCGATCAGCCGGTCGTGATGAAGCCTCGTCAGCACGCACCAGGCGCCAAGGACCAAGGGCCGCCCAAGGACCAAGACCAAAGCACCAAGGACTACGAAGGCAGGCGATCGGGGGCGGGCTCTGGGGTGAACTCGCTCAGCTTCGAAAGGTGCAGCCGCGCCTCACCGTCGGCGACGTCGTAGGCCCGGACGTAACGGCCACCCCACACGATTTCGTCGAAGCGAAAAGACCGGCGCGCGATCACGGGCTGCATGTAGCCTTCGTCCACGCCCTTGATGATCAACATGAACTCCGCCCGGCGCGCCGCGAGGTCCTGGTGGCTCATCCCGGCCAGCGGGCTCTCTGGCGTGATGGGATGCACCAGGGTCCAGGAGAGTGGCAGGAAGCTGATGCGGTCGATCTGAAGCGGGAGGATGAAGTAGCTCAGTCGCTCGATGCTCCCGCCGGGTTCGGCCATGGCGAGGAGCAAACGCGCCTCGAGCTCGACAAGCAGCACACTGCGCCGGTTGGCGGTTCGCACCTGCAGGCTCCAGCCATCCTTGTAGGGCGCGATGAGCGCATGCGAGCTGTATTCGAGGCGCGCTGTCGGCCGGGCAAACCGGGCGAAGATGACGGCGGCGATCAGGGAAAACCCCAGAACGCCGAAGACGCCCTCCACGGCCGCCAGGAACCAGGTGGGCAGCGTCGTCGGGTAGAGCGACCCATAGCCGACCGTCGTCAGGGTCTGGACGCTCATCCCGACGGCGCTCAGCCATCGTCCCCCGGTCGACGAGAGGTCGGCATTGCCGATCTGCTCGACGCCGACCAGCATGTAGATGGAGCCGAAGGTCAGGTTCATGACGAGGTAGGCCGCCACCAACGTCGCCACGAGACGAAGGGCGGGCATCGTCGCTAGCACGACGAAACCTTCCCTGAGACCGCCGCCGAGGCGACCCATTCGCCTCACGCGGAAGCTGCCGTCCCGGGACATCAACCTCTCGAGTGGGCGATCGAAGGCGCTCCCGAGGCCGGGATCATCAGTGTGAAGAGCAGCGGCCGGCTGATGGAGGGCGCGCGTCGGTGGCAGGGTCATCTAAGGCTCGTGTTCGCTGCCAGTATACGACGCGGATCTGGGCAGTTCGGCGTCGACGAACCCGGCCGGCTCGAGGGTTGGCTCAGGTAAGATACGCGGGCTCTCGAGTCTTGCCCCTGGAGGTGATTGATGCGTTCGCTGCCTGCGATCCTCGTCCTCGTGCTGTGCACCGCCGCCGCGTTCGCCCAGACGGCCGGGGCGCCTCCTGCGCCCAAGGACCGCGCGGTCGATTTCCCGTCGAGCGCGCTGGATGCCGCCGCGCGCGATCTCGTCGCCAAGAAACTGATCACGCAGCGCGTGCTAGAGGGCGGCACGTTCAGCATCAACGTCCGCCATATCGCCGGCGCCGAGACGGCGCTCTCCCATGGCGCGATCAGTGAGGTCTGGGTGGTTCGAGAGGGCTCGGGCACACTCGCGACCGGCGGAACGCTCGTGAACCCGACGGCGGGCACAGGACCCGGCGAGTTCCGCGGCACCGCCGTCCAGGGCGGCGTCGAGCGCGTGATCAAGGCCGGGGACATCGTGTTCGTTCCCCCGGGCGTGCCGCACGGCATCAAGGCCTCTGCGGGCATCACTTACATGAATATCCGATTCGAGGCCAAGTAGAGGGTCAGTCAGCCGCGAGCCAACGCACGACGTTCAACGCCAGCAGGGCATTCTTTTCGGCCCCTGGTGCGTTCATGCCCATCGGTGTGCGGTTCGGCCCTGCCAGCTGGGCGGAAAACATGGCCGCTTCACCGAAGACCGCGACCTTGCCCTTGCCGAACACGATCACGGCTCCCTGAACCGGGCCCTGACCTTCGGCGCCGTAGAACATCAGCGGCTGGCCCAGGATCCCCTGTTCGAACCACCCGCCGCTGAACGTGGCGATCTGGTCAATCTCCTTCGTCAGCGGATGTTCGCGCAGCGTGCCATCGGCTTTCTTGAACAGACGAATCTGGCTCGCATCGGGGCCGACCGTGGCCGCGTCTCGAAACTTGACGCCGAAGGTGCTCGCCAGGGTCGCCGCTGCAGCGTCGAACGGCGCGTGGTCGGCGATGAGCAGCAGTCGGCCCCCACCGGCCACCCAGTTGCGAACGGCGTCAACCTCCTCCGGAGTGAACGCAGGTCGAAACGGCGCCTTCCAATCGTTTCGGTCGTTCTCCTCGTGTAGCGCGTTGGCGACGACCAGCACCTTCCCGGACCGCCACGCATCGGATCGGAACGTACCCGTGGAAGGGCGGACCACATAGCCGTCCCGCCGGAGGAGATCGGCAAACGCCGAGTAGCGTCCGGAGGCGGTGTGGAAGTTGAAATGCCCCTCGTCAATGAGTACCGCGGGACCTGAGCCCGTGGCGTGAGAAGGTTTCTCGATCGGCGGCCGGAAGGACGTGTCCGCGACCTGCTGCGCGTGAACCACGCCCGGACAGCGTGAGCAGAGCTATTGCGATTGCGGGGTTCTTGACGGGGGAAAGCATGCTGGATGCCCTGTGTGTCAATAGCGGGGGAGCCGGTACACCCGCATGGCCGTGTCGTGGAACATCGCCGCGCGCTCGTCGGCGGAAAAGCCCTGCGTCAGCTTCTTGAACTGGTTCCATAGCACCGTGTACGAGCACGAGAGCCTGTCGACGGGGAAGTTGCTCTCGAACATGCACCGCGCGGGCCCGAACTGTTCGATCGTGTAGCGGTACCAGTCCTTGTTGGCGTTCAGCAGTTCGTCGGAAGTCGGGGGCCGCTGGCGCTCGTGCCAGCCGTACCCATTGACGACCATCTGGATCCCGCCCACCTTGGCCACGACGTTCGGGCACTTCGCCAGCGCCGCGATCGCTGGCTTCCAGGCGGCGAAGATCTCGTCGCGTCGTCCGGCGTACGACCCGATACCGATCGGCCCGCCCAGGTGGTTGAAGATGATCGTCGTGTCCGGGAACGCCCGCGCGAGGTCGGTGAGGTCGGCGATGTGGGTGTGGTAGACCCAGCCCTCGAACGTCATTCCGTACTGGCGCAGGTACGCGAAGCCCTTCCGGAACGCCGGATCGAGCAGCACGTGGTCCGGGAGATCGGCCGGCTGGTTGGGAACGACGGTCCGGTCCGCCCACGCCGCGCGGTGGCGGATGCCGCGAAAACGCTGCGGGCTCGCGGCGAGGTGAGCCTCGAGCACCGGCTGAACGCGGTCGCCCAGCCGGAGGTCGGCGCTGCCGACGATGCCGGCGGCAACCCGCGTCTCGCCGTACCGGCCGCTCGCGCTCACGGCCGCGATGCCCTGGACGAACTCGGTCTCGCCCACGACTTTGAACTCATCTGGCCCGCTTGCGCGGTACATCGACGTGCACTCGACGAACACCGTCTGGCGCACGTTCTGCCCGCGCATGTCTGCCACCAGCTCCTCGAGGAGGTAGCGGTTGCCGGGCCTGTCCCAGAGGTGGTGGTGGGGATCGATGATCGGCAGGCGCGGCTCCAGCGCAGCCTCTTCCGTCAGGCCCAGCCAGTCCTGGGCTTGGCGCCTGCCTGCTGGGCCGTCGCATCGGTGCCCCGCGCTCCGCGATCGCGGCGGCGGCGAAAGACCACCGACGGCGTAGTGTTTTGGCGCGACGGAGAAAGCGCCGGCGGGTGAGGTTCGTCACGGCCCGATTCTACAGACTTTCGGCCGATGCGTGCATCCGCCAGGGTCAAAAACAGATCGTTGCCAATGTGGAATTCACCGCCGGGCGGACAGCCAGGATTGAACGGCTTTCTCAATCCCCGCCTTGGCCATCGCTGACGCCGCTCATCAATTCAAGTGGCTTCGGGTGGCGAGGTGGAGAATGCAGCCACATGCAAGCCCGGCAGGAGCCTCTCGAACGAGGTTTGGACCGTCATGCGGCTTGTGCCCCAGTCACGAATCGTCGCGTCGGCACTGGGCAGGTGATCCCTGAGGACGCTTTGCCAGCGCGACGCAATCGGCAGATCTTTGCTCGGGGCGGCATCGAAGATCGACATCGTCAAGAGCTCCGCGCGTGAGTAGCCGATCAGCGCCGAGGCGCCTGGGCTGGCGGCAACGTTACCTTCCATGCTCGTCGATGGCCAGGACCGCCACCTGGAGCCGGTCGATGACTGCACGCAGGCGCTCTTGGGCGCTCGCGTCCGGCGTAAGGCGCTTCGCGAGCTCGCGAAGCGCCAGCAAGGGCCGCCTCAGTCGTCGGGCGACCAGCCGATCCCTTGGTGTTGTTGCAAGCACGTCGTCCACCACTGCCAGAAGCTGCTCGAGCTCGGTCGGCTTCGCGAGCACGGTGACGGCGCCTGAGGCTCGCGCGCGAGCAGGCACATCAAAGTGAAGCATCGATGTCACGACGATGGCGGGAATGTTGGCCGTGCTGGGATCATCGCGTAGTTGCCGCAAAATGGCGAAGCCGTCCGCGCCCGGCATGGCGACTTCCATGATGACCACGTCTGGCAGTCGTCGTTCAGCCGCACGGATGCCCGCGATGCCGTCCGTTACGCTGTAGACGGCATAACCGCTCTCTTCCAACATATAGGCATACAAGAGGCGCGTATCCTCATGCGGTTCGATGAGGAGAACACGGGGGAGTTCAGCCGTGGCGGGGAGGCCGTCTGGACGGCGCCGTCCTGGTCTGGTCCGACGATCACGATGTCGACGCTCCATGGACTTGCTCGTACTCGAGGAGACCGGCTCACTCGGCGGGACACTCGTTCGCCCGAGCCGTCCAGCACGGCCATTCCAGAGATGAAGAAGATTCATTTGATCGGCCCGCAGCGATCGTCGCCCACGCTGTCCATCTCTTCGGAAGAGATGTGCAACAAACGTGCCCCGAGTGCGAACGGCCGCTCACCGTCGCCGGGTCCCGAAGCTCGTGGCATGACTCGACATGTCCAACCTGTTTAATGTGAGACGTGATTGGGCCGGTTCGGAATCAGAACGCAAGAAGCGCGACCCTGGTGTTCGGAGCCTGGCACTGCCGCTCGTGCGCATCGGCGTGATGCTGCGTCTACACAAGCGTGATGCGCGTTCTACACAGACGCGTGCGCCGCCGTGCTCGGAACAACGTACGAGTCTCGCGTCCCGGGGCCCGGCCGGCTGAGCGATGTTTGGTGCTTGCGTGATCAGGCGACGGTGGTCCTTCCAAGTCCCAGCATGGCGAGCAGACCGGTCGCCTTGTTGAGCAGTTCCCGGCGATGTGCCAGGCCGTTCTCGCCGCCGTTGATCTTCTTCGTCAACCCCACGACGTCGTCCTTGTCGGCGAGCCTGTTCAGGTTGTTCCTGTCCCAGAAAAACACGGCGGAATGGACGGCGTATTCGCTGGACACGAGGTCCGGCTCGTCCACGATCCTCGGGTCACCCACCCACTCGGCAAACGCCTTGTAGTTGTTCCGGCCGGTCAGCTGGATGAGTCCGCGGCCCCGGAACTTCCACCCGTCTCCGCTGGTCTCCCCGCGGTTGCCCATGCGATTGGCGTAAACCTTGTTGGCGATCTTCTCGGGCTGGCGGGCGTACACATCGGCCTCTTGCTTGGTCGGGAAGTACTTGCCGAACACCTTCCGTAGCGCGTCAGACGAGTAGTTCAGGTTCTCCATGTCGAACCGCATGCAGCCGGATTCGTGCAGGACCTGGGCGAAAAAGTGTGCGAGCCGCAGCCTCGAGTCGGCGATGCCGCACTTCGGCAGTGCCTCCTCGAGGTGATGGATGTACTGCTCGGCGTCGCTGTCCGACACTCCCATCTCCTTCAACATCTCGATGCGGGTTTTCATTCGTCCCTCCAATTTCAGCATCTATGCGCGGCGGTCTCGAATAGAGTACGCACATCCGCGCTTCAGCCAACGATCGCACGTGTCCGAAGGAGTACGGCCGTGATGTTCGGATCCACCATCCTTGAAGTGGCAATCGGGCTGCTGTTCGTCTACCTGCTGTTGAGCTTGTTGTGCTCGGCGGCCGGCGAGTACATCGAAGCCAAGTTGAACTACCGCGCGAAGTATCTGAAGGAAGGCATTGGGCTGCTGCTCAACGACACCGCCGGTGGCGGAATCGACCTGGCCGCACAGCTGTACACGCACGGACTCGTGCGGCCGTTCTATCGAGACGGTGCCAGACTGCCCTCCTACATCCCGTCTCGCACATTCGCATTGGCATTGTGGAACATGGCGTCGGCGGCGGCGGCCCAGGACGCGTCCGGTGGCGCGGCGGGCACTGACGCCGCCGGCGTCACGGCCGACTTGAAAGCAGTTCGGGCAGCTGTCGCCACCCATCTCCCGAATCGAGAGTTGAGAACAGCTCTGTTGACGCTCATCGACGAAGCCCAGGGGGACGTCGAGAAGGCGCGCAGAAATATCGAGGAGTGGTACGACGGCATGATGGATCGGGTGTCTGGCTGGTACAAGCGGCGCACGACCGTGCTGATGTTGGTGCTTGGGGTGGTGGTGGCCGCCGTGGTGAACGCCGACACGATTAACATGGCCAACACGTTGGCGCGCGACGGCGCGCTGCGGTCCTCACTAGTGGCCGCGGCCGAACAACGCATCAGGACCCCATTGCCCAGCACAACGGCAGGGGCCACGCCAGAAAAAGCCGACGCCCAGACGACCAGCAGCCTTCAAAGTGCGAACAACACGCTGAACTCGCTGGGGCTACCGATCGGGTGGACCAGGGCGACACCAAGCAACAAAGACGACCGGCGGCGTGTCCCGGATACGTTTGGAGACTTCTTTCTCAAGCTGGTGGGAATTGTCGTGACAGGCTTTGCGATCTCCCAGGGCGCGCCGTTCTGGTTCGATGTACTCAACAAGTTCATGGTCGTCCGCTCGACGGTGAAGCCTTCTGAGAAGAGCGGCGAGCAACCGTCAAAGGACCGACCGGGCCAGAAAACGGAGACCGAAACCGGCGGGCCAGAGAGGATTTCATGAAAGGCGCGGTCCTGCTCATGCTCAGCGGAGCGTTCGTCGGCCTTGTCGGCGCATCGTTCATCGTGCCGCCGTTGCTCGGTTGGTACACCGCACCGGGCGGGGTGCCGGGCGGCGCGCAGATTCAGGCGATGGTCCAGATTCCTGAGGTGATTCGCTACGCCACCACCAGACTGCTCCAGGGTCAGGCGATCGGCGCCGGCCTGGGCGCCGCGCTGGGATTGGTCGTGTACTTTGCAACGTCGCGGCGGAGAGACGAGGCCGGCCCGTCGCCGGCGATCCCACCATCGGTCTGAGTCTGAGCCTGAGCCTTGCACCCCGCGGCACTCCGCATCGTCGCCGCGCTCCGCCGGTTGACGTGGCGCGTCCAGAAGGTGCCTGGGCGAAGGGGCAAGAATACGAGGCCAGGCGATCGGCGCTGACAACGCCTGGGGTCGTTCTTAGATGCGCATCAGCAAGCGACCGGGCCGCACGATGTCAGTGACGCCGTAACTCCCTCGCGCTCAAATCCTTCGCACACTGCACGTGACGCCGGTGATAGCGGCCCGGCGATTGCCTCTCTTCTGGTCGACCCTGGGCCGGTGCCCACAACTCTTCGCCGGGGCCCGACCTCCCTCGCAATGAGACGCCTCGGCCCGGGGTCTGTCGAAACGCCCTTTCACCACGGAGGATCCATGCTGTCACGAACGCTCGCCGCACTGGCCGCTCTCGCGCTGATAGGCCCGCCCCTGCTTGCCTCGGCGCAATCGGCGTCGTCAAAACCCGCCGCCGCCAAGCCATCGGCCATGGTCAACATCAATACCGCCGCAGCCACGGAACTGCAGCAACTGCCCGGCATCGGGGAGCGGACCGCTGCAAGGATTGTGGAATACCGTCAGAAGAACGGACCCTTCAAGAAGATCGAAGACCATCTGGAATTCTGGACTTTGGGCGGTTTTCTTGAGTGATTGACCCGGCTGACGTCCCGGCGGCCCTGGCCGGCTGTCTCCCAGGGTCGCTCAAACGCTCAGGGAATCTCGCTGCGTCTCGCGGCTGGTGGGCGCAGTGGTGGGCGCGCTCCTCGGCGCCTGGTGGCTGGGGCGGAAGTTGAGCAGGGGAGTGGCCACTTCAGCGTCAGCGCGGACGCAGCCCGTCCACTGAGTCCTGTCCATCCCACTCAGAGAAGATGTCCACCGAAGCGGATCAAGCCCACGCTTCGCAAGCGCGTCTTCACGGAAGCCGAGCGGATTCTGGAATCGGAAGGTGACCGACTTCCGGTCACTGGAGGACTTCGTCCGCGAGGTCGAGCGTACTTACAACCGGCAGCTGCAGTCCTGAGCAGCAGGTTTCAGTCCGGCGCTCGGCCATTGCTGCACTGAACCCTGCGCAGAAAGTGACGAGACGTGTTCGCACGGGTCAGACTCGACGTTATAGTCGTTGATGACCTGCAAGACAGCTCTCCGGCGGATTCACCAGGCATCCGCTTGCGCCCGGCGCGCGTTGGCGGCTCCGTGAGTCTTCCGCAGATTCGACAACTCGCCCCGGAAGGTGCAGAAGGTCCGAAGACGGCACGGCAAGGAGTCTCGCCATGAGTCAGAAAATCCTCGACTACGCGCTCGACAGTCTGACGCCAGCTAATCCGGACTCGTCGCTGCCTGCCACGGTGACGGGATGCACGGTCGTTGCCGGCCCGGGCGTGACGTCGCTCGGGACTCTTCCGAAGGCGCTCGATTTCAATGCCAACGGCCGACTGCACGTCGCGCTTCCGGTTGCGGCGCTCGACCGGGTGAAGTTCTGCATCCGCACGGTCTTCAAGGTGGACGCAGCAGTCACGGCGAGACAGAACCTTGTCGTCTCCACGGCGCTGCCGATCGCGTTCTACATCGTGCCGGGATCCGGTGGTAGTGACTTCCACCTCGTCGCGTCGGTCACGGCCACGACGCATGGATCGGGGAGAGCGTCGACACAGTTTCTGCTCGACCTGCACCTGGGGCAGTGGTATGTCGCCGATCTGGTCTACGACACGGATACCGTGGCGATCCTCGTGAACAACGTCGCCTACTCGGTCCACGCGTTTCCGAACGGGACGCTCGCAGCCGGATCGGCCGATCAGCTGTTCGCGGGCATCTCGGCCAGCGGCACTGGCGAGCAGTTCAAAGGACAGATGGCGGCGCTGCAGTTGCATGCCGACATCCCGATCGACCTCGAGGCGCAGCTCGACGAGCGCCGATCCCACCCGCAGTGGTATCTCACTTACAAGCAGGAGGAGATCAAGAGCACGCACGGATTCGGCGCGGCCGCAGGCGAGTTCTTTTACGACGTGGCGAGCACCGCGTGGATCCAGACATTCGCCAACGGCTACATCACTTACCATGACAGCCAGGGGCACGCGTTCGAGCTGCACGGCGCGATCGCGCAGACGTACTGGGCGATGCCGAATCGCGCGGAGATCGGCTTCCCGATTTCGGACGAGCTGACCGGCGCGCAAGGCGGCAGCCGAAAGAGCCTCTTCAGCCGCGGTGGCATCTACTGGTCGCCAGCGACCGGCGCGGTGCCGGTGATAGGCCAGATCTGGGTCGACTACGAGGGCATGGGCGAGGCGGCCGCGATCGGCCTGCCGATTTCACCAGCCGTGATGATTCCCGGCGGTTGGCGGCAGATCTTCCAGCAGGCGCAGATGTTCTACAAGAGCACGGAGACGAAGGCGTTCGAAGTGCACGGCGCGATCCTCGCGAAATACATCGCGCTCGGCGGACCGGCCGCGTTTGGCTTTCCGGTGAGCAACGAAGGCAACATTCTGAACAACAGCGTCAGCATCGGTCGCGTCAGCGAGTTCGAACGCTGCACGATTTACTGGAGCGCCGCGACCGGTGCGTACGAAGTCCACGGCGACATCCGAGATCGGTACCGCGGCGTCAGTGGCCCGTCAGGCGCGCTCGGGTTCCCCACATCCGACGAAGCCGACGTTCCCGGCGCGGCCGGCCGTTACAACACCTTTCAGTACGGCAGCATCGTTTGGTTCGGGAGCGTGGCGCAGACCTACGTCTGCCTCGCATTCGACATCACGCTCGGTCGAGTCAACACCAAGGAATCTGAAGGCTGGCTGCGCGGGCAGAACGACGTCTACATGCACGCGACGATTGAGGACAACGGCCACGTTATTCACTCCGAGCGCATTCCGTCGAGCGGCGACTCGGACGGCCACAACATCTACACCGTCAACAAGACCTTCAACTTCGGCCCATCCGGCATCGTCCCGAACAGCCCGAGTCGCATCATCAGGTTCAGTCTCGACATCTGGGACAGCGACTGGCCGGACGACGACGATCATCTGGGCGAGTTTTCGTACACCCTCAGCATGGCGAATGCGTGGGGCGTCCGCGACAACCCTTCGGGTCTCTTCAACAGCGGCAGCTTCGACAACATCAACTCCATCACCTGGTCGGTCTCGCCGCGTGTGAACGAAGCGCTTCTCACGGACGGGCAGAAGTGGTGGGGCGTGCGGAACCAGGGTACCAACTCGATCTCATGGCAGCAGTACGCGAGTGCTTTTCGTGACGTGGACAGCGACACCGAGTGGTGGGATCCGACCGACTGGCTAGCGGCGCTCTTCTACGAGCTGGTTGCCGAGGGCCTGGCCAAGAACGGCAACTGCTTCGGCATGTCGCTCGAGGCGATCTACAGCAAGAAGCACCGCAGCATCCTGCGCCTGCCGATCGATCGCTTCACGGTGTGGGAGGACGTCAGGAACGAGTTCAGCATCAAGCATCAGTACCAGGTGGGCGCGCCCGCAATCTGGTGGTTTGTCGGCGAGTGCCTCTCGGGCAAGACGCACGATCCGGTCGCCGTCTTCCACGCGAGTCGCGCAGCGTCCCTCACCGGCGCCGATCCGGTGATGTGCATCGCGCAGAACTACGACTTCAGCGGCGCGCCGCACTGCATCCTCCCGGTTGGATGGAACGACACGGGCAAACCCTGGCAGATCCTCATCCGCGATCCGAACTTCCAGACGATGACGCCGACCGATCCGCCGCGGGTGTTGAACGTCGACCCGGACAACAACACGTACAGCTACGACGGCGGCAGCAATAAGTACAGCGGCGGCGAATGGAGCGGCGGGCGTCTGCACTTCATGCCCTACTCGCTCCTCAACGAGCAGCCTCGCACGCCGATCTTCGACGCGATCATGTTGATTCTCAGCGGCGTCATTCTCATTCTCGGCGCCGACAGCGAGACCATCAGCCTCACTGACGAGCACGGCATCGATCTGGATGCGTTCGGCGGCGACGCGATCAACCGGCTGCAGAACGGCCGACCGCTCACCAACAAATTCGTCTCCGTCAAGGGTTTCGATCAGGAGCGTGACTGCGCGAAGGATCGAGGCAAGACACCGCGGCCTGACGACAAATACGTGCCGCGCCGCCCGCGGGGGCACGGCGTGCTTGCGTCCGAGCTGCACATGCGATCGGATCCGCGTCGCTTCTCGCGCACGGCGCCGCCCAACAAGCGCGGCGGCGACGACTGGACGCGCGTCACGCTCAAGGAGTATCTCTGCCAGGGCGCTCCAGCGGACATTCGCGAGAAGTTCAAACATTACGCCGACTTCGTCGCGATCAACCAGGGCCGGCTGATCTATCGCCTGCTCAGCACACCGGTCGGGAGGGAGATCATTGGCGCCGCGATGTCCACGTCAGGGGTCACCGCCGCCGCTGCGGCCGCTGCCGGTGGTGCAGGCGTCGATCAGTTTCCTGCGATTTCCAGGAACTTCGTCCACACGGTCCGCGGGGTTCGCGGCGGCCGGTTCCACTACGGCCTCAAGCAGGGTCTGAGCCAGATGCTGCTCACCGCGGACACGCTGACCGGCGAAGCCAACACGATTCAGGTCAAGGATCTCGGCAGCCATATGAACGCGATTACGATCAAGGGCGTCAAGGATCGGCTCTTCAATCTCGTGGTGCATCACAAGCTCGGCGCCGGCCGCGACTACCTGCGGATGACGATCGACCGCATCCCGCTCGCTGCCGGCGGCGAACTCACGATCAACGTCAAGCCCGGCATCGGCGGCGTCGAGCTGCTCTCGGCCGGTCAGAAGATCGAGACGAACGTCGCCTTCGAGTACGTCCGTCAAGGCGCACAACTCAGGAGCACGTTCGCGCTCAAGGAACAGCACGGCATGCGCATCGTCCCGTCCACGTTCATCACGGGCAACGTGCTGAAGGTCAGCCGTATCAATACGCTGTTCGGCGACCCGATCAGCAGCACGCTGGTGAACGCGGTGTAGTGGGGAGGACGGAAGGTGCCGCATTCGAGCGCTCATGCCGCCGGTCGCCACAGCTGCAGATAATGTCGGTTGCGTGCCCACGATTTGAACCAGCCCGAGGAGCGCTCCGTGAGCTCGGTGGTGGGCGCAGCTGGTGGGCGCAGCTGGTGGGCGCACCTGAGGTTTACCCGCCTAGACATTGCGCCGACCATTGCCTGAGAAAAGATCGAAGACCATCTGGACTTCCGGAAATCGAGCGTTCTTTGCTCCATCTTCTGGGGTCTACGGGTCCTCGGAGCCGCCGCGACCGTCTCCGGAAGTCGCTAGAACGCTCAGGACATCTCACCGGGCCCCAGAGCTGGTGGGCGCAGTGGTGGGCGCACTGTCCAGGACGGTAGTAGGGGAGCACGACGCGACTCGCGCCGGTCAGTAAACACTCATCAGTTTCCGAAGGTCTTATGCAAGTCTCGCCGGCGGCGGGCGTTCAGTGTCATCATCGCGGTGTCGACAGGTCCTCCGATGACGACTCGCACATTCTGGCTCAATCTTGGTTGGCTGGTCGTTCTGGTGGTGACGGTCGCGTTGCCCCTCGTGCTCGATGCAGTCGGACGCCTGACCTACTTCACCAGCCTGGCTTTATGGGGTATTCCGATTCTCTATCTCTGGCCGGTGTTCAGATCCATCACGGCCGACGGCACAGGACGGCGGCGGCGAGCTTTACGCTGGACCGCCGGCACGATCGTCGCGCTCGGCGTCGTGCTCGACTTCGTGCTCGGATACCTGACGCTGCGATTCCCTGGTTGCAGCGAGCCTGCGGGCACCGGTCCCTATGTGTGGTGTCTGCCCGCCGTGGGTGGCAGGATCCCGGTCGAGGAGCTGCTGTTCTACGCCATGGGCCCTGTGGCCATCGTGCTGGTGTACGCGTGTGCCGATGAGCTCTGGCTGAGCCGCTACAACCCCAAAGACGATCTGCTGGATCTCAAACTGATCCAGGTGTCGCCGCGTCTCGTGTTCGTGGCCGTCGGCGCCGCGCTCGCCGCGCTTGTGCTCTGGCGCGTGAACGGAACATTTCCTACCTATTTTGTGTTCATCGCGGCGGGCGCCGTCGTCCCCGCGCTATTTTTGTACCGCGCGATTGGCAACCTGACGAACTGGCCGGCGTTTGCGGTTACGACGTTGTACGTGATCCTCACGTCGCTGATTTGGGAGGTAACGCTTGCAATCCCGCGGCAGTGGTGGGGATATGAGCCGTCGGGGATGGTCGGGCTGACCATCGCTGCCTGGTCGCGCGGTGACGCCATCCTTCCCGTCGAGGCCGCCACGGTCTGGCTCTTCGCGCCGTTCTCGAGCATCCTGAGCTACGAATTCGCCAAGGCGCTGACGCATCACCCGCGTTCGCCCAGGGTCGCTCTGTTTGGGTCGGTCGCGTCGAGGAATCGAACCTGATCTTGACCGGACGCTGATGCCGAACGAGCCGCGCGAATCCAGTGAAGCACTCCGCGAAGACGCTGAAGCGCCCCAAGCGATCTCAGAACATTAGGGTTCTCAAACAATTCGCGTTGCGAAGGAGCACGCTTGGAAAGCGTGTACCGGCATTGCGCGGATGGAATGCGCTGTCCAACGTCCACATCCCAGCTATCTCAAGTGCTGTGAGGGATTGTCGTCACGCTGCCAGCCGCCAAAGCTGCAGACAATGTTGGTCGCGAGCCCCCGACTTGAACCCGCGATAGAGCAGCCGTGAACGCCGCGGTGGGCGCTGCTGGTGGGCGCACCTCACGTTCACCCGCGTAAACATTACGCCGGCCACCCTGCGAAATCAGATCGAAGACCATCTGGAATTCTGGCAATCCAGCGCTCTTTGCTCCATTTTCCGGGGTGTCCGCGTCCTCGGATCCGCCGCGACCGTCTCCGGAAGTCGCTAAAACGCTCAGGACATCTCACCGGGCCTCGGAGCTGGTGGGCGCAGTGGTGGGCGCAATGTCCAGGACGGTAAAAGGGAGAGCGCGATGCGGCTCGCGCCGGTCAGTAAACACTTCGCGTGGATCGTTACTGATGACGGCTGCGGCATTCACGTGCCAGACGCCGCCACGCTGCAGCGCGTTCCTTGCGCAGCGCACTCAGCTACCCGATTCCCTGAGCCGCGACCACCCTCATCGAACGACCTTGTCGATCACCCTGCTGAAGAGGCGATTGAAACGCGCGGGGGCCTGCATCACCAGGAAGTGGCCCACCCCCGACATGATAACGACCTCGACACCGGAATGCTTCATGGCTGAGTCACCGGTTGGTCGTGATCGGGTTGATGGCGACTACGGGGCAGCTTCAGGTACTGTCGGCTAGTTGAACCGGCCCCACTGCCCGGGCGCGTACCGCTGAGCTCCGCAGAGCCTCCGATGTTCCTGACGCTCGAAGCTCCTGTGTGCTGGAAATCGCTTCCCGTCGGCGTAGAGGTGTAGCATGCCTCGTTCACCAGGCGCAACGCGCGGGGAGGAGAATCTCGATCAATCAGTCAAGAAGGGGTACCCATGAGCCATCAAGACGTTTCGCGAGTACCCTGTTGAAGGGTGGTGGTGCGGCCTTGGCCGGGCTTACGGTGATGAGAGTGGCAGGCCCGGCGCACGCGTTCCCTGGCCACCCTGGTCAGCAAGAGCCAGTGCAGTGGGACGACGACCAGTCTGACGCCGCACAGGCCTTCGTGGATCCTGGCGGGCAGGTGATTCCATGGCTCGATCAGCCGCCGCCGAACCCGGTTCCGCAGATCACCGGCAACCTGCTGCAGTGGGAGGAGCTGGACTCGTTTCACACCCCGGCCGATGAGTTCTTTTACGTGCAGCATTACGGCCTACCGGGTGGTCTCGATGAGGCAACGTGGCAGGTCGGCATCGGCGGACTCGTCGCACGTCCTCAATCCCTCGCGCTCGCGGATCTCAAGACCCGCCCCCGCCACGAAGTGGACTTCACTCTGGAGTGCTCGGGCAATGCCGACACGTCATCGGCGTTCTTCTTCGGTGGCATTGGCACTGCCCGCTGGGGTGGCGCGCGACTCGCCCCGCTCCTCGAGGAGGCTGGCGTCCTGGACGACGCCAAGGAGGTGGTCTTCTGGGGAATCGATCGCGGCTCGGTGACAATCCGCGACAACGTGGGAATCACCAGCGGTGGGTTCACGGGGACCGTCGAGGACGATGGCACCGGCGGCCTCGACCTGACAATTACCGAACAGTTCGCCCGCAGCATGTCGATCGATGAAGCGCTCCACCGCGACAACCTCCTCTGTTACGAGATGAACGGTGCGCCGCTGCCGCCCAAGAACGGTTTCCCTGTGCGGCTGATCGCTCCCGGCTGGTATGGCGTCGCCAACGTCAAATGGCTGACGCGCATCGAAGTGCTGGACCATCGCTTCGCGGGACGCTTCATGGCCCGAGAGTACGTCAACGTTCGAGAAGAGCAGCGCGACGGCCTGACGCGGTGGACGTTCGCGACGGTGAGCCACGACCGGCTGAAGTCGGCCCCGGCCAAAGTCACGCGTCTCGGCAGCCGGTACTTTATTGTGGGCGTCGCCTGGGGCGCTCCGATCGCCAGAGTGCAGGTGAGAATCGACAACGGCCCCTGGACAGCCGCGAAGCTGTCTGGCCACCCGCCACGCAGGAAGACGTCGCGTGGTTACGCATGGCGGTTCTGGACGTTCGACTGGGGAACGCCCACGCCGGGCGAGCATCAGGTCACGTCACGGGCGTTCGACGTCGACGGCAACATGCAGCCAGCGCCGGACGATCCCTTGCTCGCCAGCAAGAGAACATATTGGGAGAGCAACGGGCACATAAGCCGTCGAATCCTGATTTCCTGACTCGAGTCGTACCGATTCTTCGCCGTCTGCGTCGGCGGATCTCTTGCATCTGGCTGGCCGAGAACGACGGCCCCTTGATTGGTTGAGACGTCAACGTCTGAGTTCCTGCCAGCTCATTCAGGCTGACAACTCATGATGTTCCGGGCGGGTTGTTGGAGTATGTCAATGACGAATTCGCGCCGCGAGTTCACGTGCAGTGTGCTGGTGATGGTTCTGGCGGCCGCAGCGCCTCACGCGGAGACCACGCCGCACCACGGAGTGCCGGTCGCGCTGCCGGGCACAATCGACGCGGAGGACTTCGACAACGGCGGCGAAGGCATCGCCTACCACGACGACTCGCCGGGCAACAGCGGCGGGGCGTATCGCGCGACCGACGTGGATCTGGAGCCGACTAGCGATCCCGGCGGGGGCCACAACGTCGGTTGGGCGAGCCCCGGCGAGTGGTCGATCTACACCGTGAACGTCACGACGACGGGCGCGTACACGGTCGAGTTCCGGGTCGCCTCGCCCGGCGCGGGCGGCACGTTCCATCTCGAGGCCAACGGCGTCGACGTCTCGGGGGCGATCTCGGTGCCGGATACCGGAGGCTGGCAGAGCTGGGCCACCGTGAATCGAACGGGCGTGTCGCTCCCGGCCGGCACTCAGAGACTGGGGCTCGTGATGGACACCGCCGGCATTCATGGCGCTGTCGGCAACTTGAACTGGATGCGATTCACATTGGTGTCGGGTGGGCCGACGCCGTTCACGGGCACGGCCTTCGCGCTGCCGGGGAGGGTCGACGCGAAGAACTTCGACAACGGCGGCGCAGGCATCGCCTATCACGACGACTCGCCGGGCAACAGCGGCGGGGCGTATCGCGCGACCGACGTGGATCTGGAGGCGACGAGCGATGCCGGCGGGGGCCACAACGTCGGTTGGGCGAGCGCCGGCGAGTGGTTGAGCTATACGGCGAACGTCGCGGCAACGGGCCGCTACACCGTCCAGGTCCGGGTCGCTTCCCAGGGCGCGGGCGGCACATTTCACCTCGAGGTGGGTGGCGTCGACGTTACCGGAACACTCGTGGTGCCGGACACCGGGGGCTGGCAGAGTTGGACCACGGTCGGACGCACGGGCGTTCTGCTGGGCGCCAGCATCCAACAAATGCGCCTGGTGATGGACACGGCCGGCGGCAGCGGCGCTGTTGGCAACTTCAATTGGATCGAGGTGGAACCCGAACTCAGCAACTCGACGAGAATCACCTCCCCCGTTGCCGGCTCGCAGTTGCTCACGACGACCGTGACGTTCCAGTGGGAAGGCGTTGGCGACGAATTCTGGGTAACGATCGGCAGCGCGCCGGGGTTGATCGACGTTTATGCCAGCGGCTCGCTTGGACAGGCGACCGCACACACGGTCAACCGTCTGCCGTTGAACGGCAGGACGCTGTACTTCGAATTGCACAGACGGATTGGAGAGGCTGTCGACATCACACGCGCTCACTACATCGCACCATTCCGCAAGGGTGTCGCGATTATTACCGACTTCGCCAACCGAAGCCTCGAGGACTGGACCGGCCCCGGCATCAGAACCGTTGACGACCTCTCGGTCCAACTCCGGAGCATGGAGCAGCACTGGGCATGGCTCAGTCGCGGGCTCGAACGGATGCAGTGGGACATCATCCGGATACAGCTTGATCAGCCTGCGGTCGCGAACGCGTACGAGGGATGGAGCGCATTCCGGGATGCGGCCATCACCCTGGCGCGACAGCAAATCAGGACGGCGGACTACGACGTCAACGCCGACGGAGTGATCGACGCCGCATGGCTGATTGTGTCCAGCGGAAACGAGGACCTTCCCTTTGCCATAGGTGGTTCGAGCCGCAATGCCGGTGCGAACGTGTTCGTCGATGGTCAAGCGAGCGGCAGCGTCCAGGCTGGAGCGATCGGGAACTTCAATCACGAATTGGGACATCTCTTGGGACTGCCGGACATGTACGGCACCTATGGAACGATGAGTTCTCTGACGCTCATGTCGTACAGCTGGCCCGTTCCTCCACCCGACTTCAGCGCGTATGAACGGGTCAAGCTCGGCTGGCTCACGCCGCAGGTGGTCAGCGAGACGACCCAGGCGGTGTGGTTGCCATCGGCGAACGACGCGTTCGCGGCAGTGAAGGTTCCGACGAGCCGGCCGTTCGAGTATTTCCTCATCGAATACCGCCATCGACCGCCGAGCGGCTACGGATCTCAGGACGTCGACTTCAACGGCCTGGCGGTCTACCACGTTCTGGAGGGATCCTCGATGTCGCAGAACCCGCCGTTGATGAAGTTGGAGCCGGCGGACGGACGCATCACGCCGAGTCAACCGACGGATCCGAACGACTTCCTCTCGCCTGACAATCCGGCCATGATTCTGCCTCTGATACTCCTCTCGTACTTTGGCGAAGGTCAGGAGGTGTTTCGGCTCGACAACGTGGCATGGCGCGACGGGGGTCTGGCGTTCGACATCTTCGTCTCAGGGCCGCAGTCGACGTCGAACCTGCTCGCGAACGGTTCGTTTGAAACGGGCCAGGCCGGACTACCCGACCAGTGGCAGTCCGACGCCTACGTTCCGGCGGCAGGCGCGTTCGGCTGGCCAAGTCCAGTCGCTCTGACCGGCGGAGCCAGCGCTCACCTGAATGTCCCGACGGACAACGACGTACGGTGGATCCAGCCCGTCACGACGCTGGTGCCGGCCGAAACGTATCTGCTCTGTGGTTGGCTGAAGGGTGAACAAATCCGTGGGACCAACGGCGATGTCGGCGCGAACGTCTCGTTGATGGGCGGGTTCGTGCGATCGGAAAGCCTGCAGGGTACCTTCGATTGGACGCAACGCTGCGTCACCTTCACTGCGCAGACGCCTCGCGTGGACGTCGCATGCCGGCTCGGCTTCTACGGAAGCACCATGTCCGGCAGAGTCTGGTGCGACGACTTCACGCTCGAACGCGTGCGGAAGGCGTTTTGAGCCACTGAAGAACCAACGAGACAGCACCACCAGAGGAGGACAGATATAGGCCGACGGGTCGTTGGCAACGACGGCGAGGGGCCGCATGCTCCGTCCTTTCACTTCAGCCAGGATCCTGGTTCTCGTAGAACGCGTCGCGGCGCCGAGGAGAGATCCTTGCGGCGCGGCGAAGGGTACGGTCGGGCACGTTGCGGACGGAAAGGAGTCCGCCGAGGCAGTTGTGGTAGATCCCATGCGACGAGCACCCCCATACCCTGTGGCGGGCGGGATGTTTCTCCTGATGTCGACTAGCCTTGCAGGCTGCTGAAAGGCGGGTTCACTGGGCGCTTGATAGCACGTCGATGTTGGGAACGACGGTCCGGTCCGCCCACGCCGCGCGGTGGCGGATGCCGCGAAAACGCTGCAGGCTCGCGGCGAGGTGAGCCTCCAGCACCGGCTGAACGCGGTCGCCGAGCCGGAAGTCGGCGCTGCCGACGATGCCGGCGGCAACCCGGGGCTCGCCGTACCGTCCGCTCGCGCTCACGGCCGCGATGCCCTGGACGAACTCGGTCTCGCCCACGACTTTGAACTCATCTGGTCCGCTTGCGCGGTACATCGACGTGCACTCGACAAACACCGTCTGGCGCACGTTCTGCCCGCGCATGTCTGCCACCAGTTCCTCGAGCAGGTAGCGGTTGCCGGGCCTGTCCCAGAGGTGGTGGTGGGGATCGATGATTGGCAGCCGCGGCTCCAGCGCCACCTCTTCAGTCAAGCCGAGCCAACCCTCTGGCTTGGCACCGGCCTGCTGGGCTGCCGCGGTCCCGTTTCCACCGATAGCAGCGGCAGTGAGGCTGCCAGCGGCGTACTGCGTGGCATGGCGGAGAAAGCCCCGGCGGTTGAGGTTCGTCACGGCCCGATTCTACCGATTTTGAGCGGCGCGCGTGCCCCTATCAACATCTGTGTGTGAAGGGCGAATTGACTTCGAACAGGGGTGAGCAGAGGATGTGCTCGACGTCGCGACGGTATCACCAGAGGGAGGCTTGCATGCTGAGGCTCCGTCGTTTCGCGCTCGCCATGTTCGTGGTCGTTCTCGGCCTCGCCGCCCCTCGTGCAGTCGAAGCGCAGAACACCAGCCAGGTGTTCGGCCGCGTCACGGATACCTCTGGCGCCGTACTGCCTGGCGTCAGCGTCACCCTCTCGAGTCCGGCGTTGCTCGAACCGCGCATCGCGGTTACCGGTGAGACGGGCACCTACGAGTTCTCCGGGCTTCCACTCGGCCTGTACACCGTCAGGTTCGAGCTCTCGGGCTTTACGACGCTCGTGCGCGATGGGCTCCAGCTGCAATCGGGCTTCAACGCCCAGGTCAACGGCGAGCTGGCCGTCGGCGGACTACAGGAAAGCGTGACGGTCAGCGGCGTCAGCCCTATCGTCGACGTCCGGAGCACGACGCAAGGGACGCGGTTCAACGTCGAGGAATTGCAGGCGATCCCCTCGGCTCGGGACGTGTTCCAGGTGCTCACGCAGACGCCGGGCATCGCCGGCGACCGGCAGAACGTCGGTGGCACCCATAACGGCCAGCAGACCGGCATGTTCTCGAGAGGCGCGGGAAACGGGCAGGGGCGATGGTTCGTGGACGGTGTCGATCGCAACGATCTCGCCAACGGGCGTCCGTTCGTCGTCGACTTCAATTCGGTCGAAGAGGTCCAGGTGTCGACCGGCGGCGCCGACGTCACCATGCAAACGCCCGGTGTGTTCGTCAGCGTCGTCACCAAGAGCGGATCGGACGCGTTTCACGGCGCCTCGTGGTACCTTCGAACCGATCACCATCTGGGGTCGACCAACGTCACCGACGAACTGCGCGCGCAGGGTGCCAACTCGGGCAACCCGCTCGTGTACACCAACGACTACGGGGGACAGACTCGGAGGCGCCATCAAGACCTGGCCGGGCGTGGTTCTGGGCGACATACGGCATGCAGAACGTGCGGCTGGGTGTGCTGAACGTCTACCAGCAGACCAGCGAGTGCGCACCGGTGCAGGCGAACCCGTTGAGCTTTCCCTTCTCGGATGTGGTCGACTGCCTCGATGCTGAACAAGCAGGACGTGCCGGCCCTCGGGGCCAAGTTCAACGTCCGCCCCTTCGCCGGGAACCTGTTCACGGTCGCCACCTCCTTCGGTCAGCGCGTGGAGAGCATCCGAAGCGCCGACGACCTCCATCCGACGCTGGAGACGACGAACAAGATGGCGTACATGGTCAAGAGCGACAGCACGTACGATCTTGGCCCTGCGTTTCTGGAACACGGAAATCTGGGATCCGAGCTGGAAGTTCGGCGATCAGCACACCTTCAGCGACCGCTGGCTGGTGGACGTGTCCTTCGGTCACTACTGCTGGTGCAACTCGATTGTTCCGCAGACGCAGGAGCTACGGCAGTTGCAGCCGATGCTGGAGTTGACATCCGGCACCTGGGGGCGGTCGTGGTCCGACTCGGCGATCATGCTCGTCACGAACAACACCCTGGACGCCACCAGCACGTACTTCCTCCCCGGCAAGTGGGGCGGCGAACACTCGTTCAAGGCTGGCTACAAGTACGGCCACTACGGCGAGGTGTACGACCGGACCTACAGCGGACACGCCCAGTCGGTGTTCAACAGCGCGCAGCCGCTGCCGATCTTCAGCACGCCCTTTACCGCGCGCGTCATCCGCGACTTCATCACGCCCGCCTTCTTCGATCAGCACTCTTTCTACGTGCAGGATACGTATCACGCGACAGCGGGTGACGGCCATCGTCGGCCTCAGATGGGACCGCCAGGAGGACTACGTGGCTGCCGTCAACATTGCGGCGCACGCCTTCCAGGGCCAGCCCACTATCGACGGCACACCCTTCAACCTGTTGCCGGCGCTGGACGTCCCGGAGGTCCGCGCCGGAGCGGTCTGGAACACCGTGGCTCCGCGCGTAGGCCTTACCTACGATCTCACCGGGAACGCCACGAACGTCATCAAGGGCTCGTACGCGATGTACTTCGATCAGCGTTACGGCGGACAGCTGTCCAAGTCGCTCAATCCGGCGGGCTCGGCCCGAGTTGACCTGGGGTGGACCGATCTCAACCGCGATCAAACGGTGCAGCCAAACGAGATCAACCAGAGCCTGATCCGATCCGTGACCGGATTCGACCCGGCGAATCCCGCGCGGCTCGTGAGCAGCAACAGCGTCGACCCGAACGTGAAGGCGCCGCGCACCCACGAAGTCGTGATCGGCTTCGGAAAGGAGATGGCGGGCGACTTCGGCATCAACGCCAGTTACGTCTGGCGCCGGTACGATCGCTTCATCTGGAACGACACCAACGGCATCACGTCCGCCGACTACTCGCCCGTACAGTTGACCCCACCCGCGAGTGCCTGCCCCGCCGGCGCGCGTTGCGAGGCGGTGACTTACTATGTCCCGAACGTCACGCTTCCGAGCGCCTACACGGTGACGACACGCCCGGATTTCACTCACACCTACAACGGCCTCGAGCTGGTCGTCCGCAAGCGCTCGTCGCGCGGCTGGATGATGACAGGCAGCTATTCCTACAACAGCACCATCGAGGACTACGCACTCGCCGGCGGCGTACGAAGATCCAACGAGCATCACCGAACGCAACGGCGTTCAGTATGCTCCCACGGGAGGGGGCATCGGCGGCGGCGGCGGGTCCAACCTTGGCGGCATTCCCATCAATGCCAAGTGGATCGCGAAGCTGAACGGATCCTACCGGCTGCCGCTCGAAGTCAACGTGGCCGCGACGGCCGACCTGCGCCAGGGATACCCCTTCCTTCAGGCCATCAACATCGCTTCGCGTCCGAATCGGGCGCCTGCGGTAGCCGTGCTGCTCGACCCCGTCGGCGACGTGCGCTTTACGAACTTCGCCACCATGGACTTCCGGGTCGACCGGCCGTTCAGGGTCTTCGGAGGCGCGAGGCTGCTGGCATCGTTCGACATGTTCAACCTGTTCAACGCGAACACGGTCATGGGGCAGCGCACGAACCAGAATGCCGCCAACGCGAACCAGGTGTTCGGGATCCTGGCGCCGCGGATCGCGCGCGTCGGCGTGATGCTGACGTTCTAACGGGCAGGCGTCCGCGTCTGCGTGGATCGGGCAGGGGAGGCTGCGCGCCGGGCGGAACGGCGCAGAGATCGGCTCCCGGTCTGTCTGACCTCGGCTCCGACCGCCAGGTCGAGCAGCACAGCCCAGACGCGACAGATACATCTCAGTCTGAGAGAAGTGTAGTCCGTGGGGTTTCACGGAGGCGACCATGAATATTCGATTCGCGACCGCCGGACTTGCGGTGATCATGGCTGCGGGGCCCGCCGCTCAGCCGGGCGACCATCAGTTCGTTCCGGATCGCTTCTACAACACGTTTTCCGGCGCCCACCCGCCGGCGCTCCGCATCAAGCCGGGCGAGCGGGTCGTGACCAAGACCGTCGATGCCGCGGGTACCGACTGGAACGGCAATTCGGTCGCCAGCGGGCCGAACCCGCAGACCGGTCCGTTCTACATCGAGGGCGCCGAGCCCGGCGACGCGATTGTCGTCACAATCGACAAGATCGAGACCAACCGGGCGACCGGGTATTCGAGCAGCCTGCTCGCGCCCTACACGGTCGATCCCGCCTCGCTCCTGTCGCGCGTGGACCGGGAGCCGCGGCGGGTGATCTGGAACATCGACAAGGCCAAAGGCATCGCCAGGCTCGAGGGGCCTGACATCACGCCCCCGATCGAGGTCCCGCTCCGGCCGATGCTCGGATGTCTCGCCACGGCGCCCGCCCGGAAGGAGGCCATTGCGACGAGCACGCCAGGGCCGTTCGGCGGCAACATGGACTATGCGGGGCTGAACGCGGGCGTCAAAGTGACGCTGCCAGTCAACGAGCCGGGGGCACTGCTGTTTCTCGGCGATGGCCACGCAAAACAGGGAGAAGGCGAGGTGGTCGGCACCGGCATCGAGATCTCGATGGACGTCGAGTTCAGCGTGGCTCTCGTCAAGAAGAAGGCGATCGGCTGGCCGCGGCTGGAGAACGACACTTACATCATGACGCTCGGGAGCGAGCGCCCGCTGCTGCAGGCGCTCCAGCACGCCACGACCGAGATGCACCGGCTGCTCGTCTCCGATTACGGCTACTCCGAGCGCGCCGCCGCCGCGCTGATGGGTCAAGCCCTCGAATACGAAGTCGCGAACGTCGTCGATCCCCACTTCACCATGGTGGCGAAGATGCGGAAGACCCTGCTGGCGCGCGAGTGAAGACTGACCGATCTGGTGTTTGGGCTTACGCGATCAAGCGACGGTCGTACGCCCAAGGCCCAGCATGGCCAATAGACCCGTGGCCTTGTTGAGCAGTTCCCGGCGGTGTGCCAGGCCGTTCTCGCCGCCGTTGATCTTCTTCGTCAACCCCACCACGTCGTCCTTGTCGGCGAGCTTGTTCAGGTTGTTCCTGTCCCAGAAAAACACGGCGGAATGCACGGCGTATTCGCTGGACACGAGGTCCGGCTCGTCCACGACCCTCGGGTCACCCACCCACTCGGCAAACGCCTTGTAGTTGTTCCGGCCGGTCAGCTGGATGAGTCCGCGGCCCCGGAACTTCCACCCGTCTCCGCTGGTCTCCCCGCGGTTGCCCATGCGATTGGCGTAGACCTTGTTGGCGATCTTCTCGGGCTGGCGGGCGTAGGCGTCTGCCTCTTGCTTGGTCGTGAAGTACTTGCCGAACACCTTCCGCAGCGCATCAGACGAGTAGTTCAGGTTCTCCATGTCGAACCGCATGCAGCCGGATTCGTGCAGGACCTGGGCGAAGAAGTGTGCGAGCCGCAGCCTCGAGTCGGCGATGCCGCACTTCGGCAGCGCCTCCTCGAGATGATGGATGTACTGCTCGGCGTCGCTGTCCGACACGCCCATTTCTTTCAGCATCTCGATGCGGGTTTTCATTTCTCCCTCCGTGAGGACAGCTTGACACAGCCGACTTGCCGCGCACCTCGCCTGGATTCTGTGGCGGTAGGCGTGGCGCAAACGAGGATGGCACCGCGCCGCTGTACTTCGCATAGTAGCCGCGCTCCGCTGGTTGTCACGCCGCAGCTGGAAGAGACCTGGGCGGCCGGGCAGAAAACGGCCCGCTTCGAGAGCAGGCGACCAGCGACGACAACGTCAGGCGTCGCTTTTTCGGCAGGCATCAGCAGCGGCCGGGCCGCCGGATGTCGATGGTGCGGTAACTCCCTCCCGCTCAGATCCTTCGCGCACAACACGCGACGCCGGTGATAGCGGCCCGCCGATTGCCTCTCGTCGGGTCGACCCTGGGCCGGTGCCCACAACTCTTCGCCGGGGCCCGACCTCCCTCGCAATGAGACGCCTCGGCCCGGGGTCTGTCGAAACGCCTTTTCACCACGGAGGATCCATGCTGTCACGAACGCTCGCCGCACTGGCCGCTCTCGCGCTGGTTGGCCCGCCCCTGCTTGCCTCTGCGCAGTCCGCGTCCAAACCCGCCGCCGCCAAGCCCTCGGCCATGGTCAACATCAATACCGCCCCAGCCACGGAACTGCAGCAACTGCCCGGCATCGGGGAGCGGACCGCTGCGAGGATCGTCGAATACCGTCAGAAGAACGGACCCTTCAAGAAGATCGAAGAGCTGATGAACGTGCAGGGCATCGGGGAAAAGAGCTTTCTGAAACTCCGCCCTCAGCTCACGGTCGATGCCCGCCCGTCCACTTCACCTCAGCCTCAGTAGGAACGTGGCCGGCTACACCCTGATCGAGCTGATGTTCGCCCTCGGGCTCGCCGCGACCCTCTCGGTCGCGGCGGGCGCCTCGGCACTCACGGCCGTGGACGAGTACAGGGCCGCAGGCGCCGTGCGGTCCCTCTCGTCACGCCTCCAGCAGGCGCGCATGGACGCCATCGCGAGAGGGGTCCATGTGGGTGTCCGCTTCGAACACGCCGGACCGGATGTGACTTTCACGGTCTACGTCGATGGGAACAGGAACGGCGTGCGGACGGCCGATATCCAGCGCGGGCTCGACTCGCAGCTGCGCCCGGCAGCACGTCTGTCCGACGATTTTCCGGGTATCGCATTCGCTGTGCTTCCCGGCCTCCCGTCAATCGACAACCCGGCGCAGCCAGCTGGCGTCGACCCGATTCGGACCGGGCCGGCAGACATGGTCGTCTTCACCCCACTGGGCACTGCGACGGCGGGGAGCCTGTACATCCTCGGCGGCACCCGATCGACAGTACGCTCTGCGAATCTTTGCCGAAACCGGCAGGAGCCGTGTCCTGCGGTTCGATGCGCGCTCAGGAACCTGGACGCCACTCGGATGGATCTGATGGTCCCACTCGAACGGCGTCGCGAACGGCGGCGGCTGTCGTCTGTCGAGCACGGCGTTCTCACAGCGCGGGTCAGGCCCGGCCACACCGTATTGCTCATCGACATCTCCACGCACGGTGCGCAACTCGAAACCGAGCGACGCCTTCTTCCCGGGTCGGCCGTCGATCTTCTCCTCGCGCTTCAGGTCGGCGGCCTGGTCGTACGAAGCCGCGTTTTGCGCTGTTCGGTCAGCCGCGTCGAGCCCTCAGGCGTCTGCTATCGAGGCGCCGTGACCTTCGATCACCGCATCTGGTGGAGCCGAACACCGGAGTATGCGCTTCCCAGATGCGAACTCGCTCTCGCCTTCGAGCGTCCGGGTCCGCACTACCCGGAGCCAGGGGTCGTCGGGCTGAGCAGATCCGGTCGTTTCATTCGGAATTCCGACAAGTACGCCGGCATCTTGCGCTGGCATTCAGTTTGGTTCACTTCCGGTGTCCTTCCTTGGAGAGGCGATGACGATGCCGAACGAGCCGTGCGGGGTGGGCGATGTGCCGGGGTTTCTTCCAAGGCGGCGGGACAGGCGGCCCGGAGTCACGGAGTTGCTGGAGGCCCTGTCCCGCGCCGTCGGTGAGCGATCCGAGGCGGCGTCGATGAGGGGCGTCCTGGAGGACGCTCTCCGGCGTGTGGTGCCGGTTCGTTCGGTTCAGCTCAGGGACGCCGGCAACCGATGGGCGAGCCGTCCGGAGCCCGCGGCGGAATCGGTCGCCTTCGATGTGCCCGGGGCCGGACCGGGCGGCGTGCTCGAGGCCATGTTCGATCCCGCGGTCGCATCTCGGCGAGTGGGACTTTCAAGTCCTGGGCAGCGCGGCGCACCTCGCCTCGCTCGTGCTCGAGATCGAGCGGGGCCGATCGCAGCTCGCGCGGTCCGGCCTCGCGCCGAATCCGAAGGCGCGGCGGGACGCCGCGGCGCCGCTCATCGGATCCACTGATGTGATGCGCGAGCTGCGCTCACAGATCGAGCGGGTCGCAGCCACTGACTTCACAGTGTTGCTGGTCGGTGAAAGCGGGGTAGGGAAGGAGCTGGTCGCCCGTCAGATCCACGATCTCAGCCACCGGCGAAACGGACCGTTTGTCGCCGTCAACTGTGCTGCCCTCGTCGAAACGCTCGTCGAGGCCGAGCTCTTCGGCATCGAGGAACGCACGGCGACCGGCGTGCGTGGCCGGCGCGGAAAGTTCGAGCATGCCGATGGCGGCACGCTGTTCCTCGACGAAGTCTCCGACCTGTCGGCGGCTGCCCAGGCCAAGCTTCTCAGAGCCATTCAGGACCTCGCGGTCGAGCGCGTGGGTGGCCAGGGCACGCATCGGGTCGACATCAGGATTGTCGCGGCGACCAACCGCGGCCTGGGGGAGATGGTCGAAAACAAGCTCTTCCGGCAGGATCTGTTCTATCGAGTCAGCGGCGTTGACGTTCGAGTGCCCTCGCTGCGAGAGCGCCGCGCCGACATCCTCGAGCTCGCGCGCTACTTCCTCAGCCGGCATCGCACGGCCACGCCTCTGCGGCTCTCGGCTCCGGCATCCGAAGCACTGCTCAACTACGCCTGGCCAGGCAACGTGCGCGAGCTCCAGCGGCTCATCGAGCGCGCGGTTGCGCTTGCCACATCAGATCTCATCGGCCTCGACGATCTTCCTCCCACCGTCCGCGGCGACTACGGGCTGGCCTTGATGCCGGCGCTGCAGCGGCGCGACACACTCAGGGCCTGGGCCACTCGTTATGTACGGCTCGTACTCGACCGCTGCGGAGGCAACAAGCGCGAAGCCGCCAGAGTGCTTGGCATCAGCTACCACACGCTGATCGTTTACCTGCGGCAGGGAGAACGGGCTCTCGAGCATGCCAACGGGTGGCACGAAGTCGCAAGCCCGGTTCCTGAAGCCCCGCCAGGGTCGACCGTGCAGAGGCAATAGTCGTGGCAAGCGTTTGTTCGGCGCCGAGGGTCTTCGGCGCAATCTGGCTGACGAGACAGGACGGAGGGCATCTGTGAGGTCGCGCGTTCTGCCACTGGGGAATGGGAGCGTAGTGCTATGCAGAAGCCAATCGTCTGGATCGTCACAGGACTGGCGCTGTCCGCAGGTCCGGCGGGCGCCGCCACAAGAGGGATGCCTTCGGCAGCGGCGTCCTGTGCCGTAGACCTGTCCTCCAGTGACCCATCGACCGCCAGAACCACGGTCCTGACCGGTCCGGACGCCGAACGCCGTCTGGCCGAGCGCCGAGTTGCGAGCCCGGCCATGCACAAAGCACTCGAAGACAGCGAGAGGCGCTTTTCTTCGCTCAACATGAAGCGTCAGGGCGTCACCGTGCTGATCGTAGGAGAGCCGCGCGAGCGGCGAACCAGTGTGCCCGGCCGAATCTGGAACTGGTTTGTGCCAACTCTCAAGGCGCAAGCCGTGTACGAGCCCGGGGGCGAGGTCTACATCAGCGGATGGGACGATGGGGACCACTCGACGTGGGAAGGCAACGTCTACGCGGTCGACTACGAAACCCAGGGACATTACTCGACCGACACCCAGATCTTCGTAGCGAACCCTGGCGGCGCACCGATTCTCTGGGACTACGGGTGGATTTCTTCGCCGCCGGTCCGCGATGATGTCCCCTGGGCCGGCGGCACGGCGCCACGGCCGCGAGTGCTGCGGGCCTCGATGAACAACAACGCGTCGTGCAACTGCGCGGCCTCGTACGGGTGGGGCCGCTGCGCGCTCAGCGAGTCGATCCAGGACAGCTGGCCGTACTGCGTTGCCGCCGGCGCCTGGTGCCTCGCCACGCCGAACTACTTCCTTTGTGCCGGCGGCGTCTGCTATGTCAACGTCTTTGGCCGTTACCTTTCAAACGTCCGCGACACCTTCCGCAACTGCTACGGCCTGTGGTGACTCATGGGTAACGAGGGAGGCTGGGATGACGGGTACAGCTCGCGCGCTCATCGTTCTCAACTTCGGAGCAGCGATCCTGCTGACGGCGCTCACGGTTGGCGCGTTGTCGGACTCACGGTCGGCCGTGGGGCAGGGCATTGTCGCGGCCGTGCTCACGTTAGCGGTAGCACCCACGATGCAGTTCCTGCTGGCGCGTCGAGGGATGCGGCCTGAGCGCTGGTGGGCATTGTGCGTGCTGATTCCGCTGACAACCGCCGGAATCGCGGCGGCCGAGCGGCAGTTCGCATCGGGAGGCGCCCAGCTGGCCGTGGTGCTCACGGTCGTGCTGCTGATCGTCTCGCCGATCATGGTCTGGCGACAGCGGCGGCGATAGCACCTCAGGGGCAACGACGGCACAGGTCCGTCGTTGCCCCGGCAGGCTAGGTGGCGGCGCGGGCGCGCTCCTCGGCCACCAGCACACGCCGGAGAATCTTGCCCGACGCCGACTTCGGGATCTGCGCCACGAACGCGACATGCTTGATGCGCTTATGGTGCGCAACGCGGGACTGCACGAAGTCGATGACGTCCTGCGCGGTCAGTTCGCCGCGCGCGACCACCATGGCCTTCGGCACCTCGCCCGACTCCGCATCGGGAACCGGGATCACGGCCACGTCGGCAATGGCCGGATGCTTCAGCAGGATCGCCTCGAGCTCGGCAGGCGCCACCTGGAATCCCTTGACCTTGATCAGCTCCTTCAGCCGATCGACCACCTCGAGGTAGCCCTCCTCGTCCATGATTCCGATGTCGCCGGTGTGCAGCCAGCCGTCGTTATCGACCGTTAGCGCCGTCGCCTCCGGGTTGTTGAGGTATCCCTTCATCACCTGCGGCCCGCGAACCCACACTTCGCCCCGTGCGCCCGCGCCGACGTCGTGCCCGGTCTCGGGCTCGACGATGCGGCACTCGGTAGACGGCATGAGCAGGCCCGCCTTCCCGGCGCGCTCGCGCCCCGCCACGGTGTAATGCGTCGCGGGGCTCGCCTCCGTCATGCCGTACCCCTGCCTGACGCGCACCGACAGCCGCGCTTCGACCGCCTCGGTCAGTTCGACGCCAAGGGGTGCGGCACCGGAAAACAGGCAGTCCAGCCCCGAGAGGTCGTACTTGGCGACGATCGGATGCTTGGCGAACGCCACGACGATGGGCGGCACGATGTGCGCCAGCCGGATGGGCCAGTCCTGGAGAATCTTCAGGACGGTCTCGAGATCGAACTTCGCCAGCGTGACGCTGGTGGCGCCGCGCATCAACGCGAGATTCATGATCACGACCATGCCGTAGATATGGAAGAACGGCAGGACACCGAGGAAGGTGCCGAGGTCCGGCACCTCTATCGCATCGATCTGCCTGAGGTTCGCCACGAGGTTGCGATGGGTCAGCATGACGCCCTTCGCCAGCCCGGTCGTGCCGGACGAGTACGGGAGCACGACGACGTCGGTCGCGGGGTCGATTGACACGGGTGGCGGATCGGCATCGATGGCGACCGAGGCGAGCGGCGTCGCCTGGTCCGAGGCGTCCATCGTGAAAATCTCGATCGGCAGGCCCGCCAGGGCGGCGGCCTCGCGCGCTCGAGGCACAAACGCTTCCACGGTCACAAGAGCCTTGGGCCGGGCGTCGGCGATCTGAAAGGCGACCTCCTCCGCGGTGTACGAGCTGTTGACGGTGGTGAGGATCGCACCGAGAGTGGCCACCGCGTGGAAGACCACGGCGTACTCCGGAACGTTCGGGGACCAGATCGCGACGACGTCCCCTTTGCCGATCCCACGCCGCGAGAGGCCGGCTGCCAGCCGTCGCACCTGCTCCGCAAGGTCCGCGTAGGTTATGGTTCGCCCCGATACGCCATCGACCAGGGCCGGGTGAGCCCCGCGCGCTCTCGCAGCCCCCAGCACGAACTCGGGGAGCGTGATGTTGGGGATGGTGACGTCTGGAAACGAACTTCGAAAAACGTGCGGATGCACAGCCATGGCGGGGGATTCTATCGTGTCGGGCGGCCCGGCGTTACTCCACCGCGGCCACCTGCGCCTTGAGGGTGTCGAGGACCAACACCTCGCCCTTCTGAAGCAGGCCCTGGCCGTCCGCGGAACGGAGCGGCGTCGAGCCCCCGAGCGCAAAGCCGGCCGGCGTGTGAAACGTCCAGGCGGCGGCCCCCGCACGCTTCGCCAGGGTCACGGCGTGGAGATAGCTCTCCGGCCGGTCGTCGCTGTCCCCGCGGTCTTCGTGAGGCGCCAGGAATCGCGTGGGCTCCTGGAGGTAGATCGGACGCCGATCGGACGGCGCGGGGCCGGCACCGCGAAGGGCGGCAATCACATCCGGCGTGCGGTCCACCCAGTTTGGTGCCGGCTGATTGGGTCCGCTGTCCCGGCCGTCGTGATAGGCGAGCACATCGAGCCCCAGCGCCTTCGTCTCGACTGCGAACGCCTCCGGAGGCACGCCGCCCGCGCTGGAGGCGGTCACGAGGCGATCCGGATCGACGGCCTTGATTGCGGCCCGGATGGCGGCAACCGGATGGGGCACCGACGCCGCCTCCTCTTTTCCAAAGTGGATGACAAACTCGTTCTGCACGTCGAACAGGACGTTGCGGTGGCGCTTCAGGGCCGTGGCAACCTTCACGATAGCGGCGGTGTACTCAGCGACCGAGAACGCGCATTTGGGATCGGCGAGGGAAACGCCCGAGGGGCAGCTGGTCTCGCGCGTGAAGGTCACGTCGACGACCATGCCGCGGGCTGCCGCCGCGGTCACCAGGGCGACAAGCTTCTCCAGGGCGGCCGGATGGACCGTTCCGTCGGTGCCGAATAGCTGCGCCTTCCAGTTGGGCAGCACCCGGATGCCGTCGACGCCCTGTTTCGAGAGATAGTCCAGATCGGCGTTCAAGGCTGCGTCCGGCCGTTGAATGCCGTCGAAGTAGGACAGAAAAACGAGGAAACGAGACACCTCGTCAACGACGAACCGGTCTCCGGAGACCCCCAGCACGGGCCCGCGCGGTTGGGCCGCTGGCTGGATGGACGCGCAGAGCCACATTGCAGTGGCCAGGCACCACGCCGCGGTGGCTCTTGAAGTCCTGTTGGTCATCATCCCTGAGCGTGGAGCAAGGCCCGTTCCGCCACGGGGCATCACGGCCGTTTCTTGACCGCCTCCCGTCCCCATAGTACGTTAGCGGTTCTGGCTCGACGGCAGGGCTGCCGCCTTGCCTCCCACGCTGCCGAATGGAACAGGCTACCGACGCTCCCCTCAAGAAAACGGCGCTCAACGCCCGCCATCGCGCATCCGGTCAAGGCTGTCGTCCCTGCCTGCACCGAGATCACGCAGGTACGTGCCCGGCAGCAAGGTCACGTTGCAGGTTGCTGAAGAAAGCAACGGACTGGCTCCGAGGTACTACGCGAAATGGTCGACCTGACGGGTAACGCTAATCTCCCATGCTTGGATCAAGCCCCATCGCGTACGGTGAAGAGGCCGTGCATGTGCGCGGGTACCCAGCCCATGCCGGGGCTAGGGTCGGTGGGATGAGCGGACCACCTTGGGATTCATTGGATCTGCAGGTCAACCGTGGTCAGCTCGGCTCTTGACGTCACACCGAGTTTGGTGAACACCTTGTGTAGGTGGTATTCGACAGTGCGCGGCTACGGAACAGTTTGGCCGCGATGTCGGGGTTGCTGGCCCCTCTGCTGGCGAATAGTGCGATTCGCATCTCCTGGGGTGTCAGTTGTTCGAGGGTGCTTTGATCGCGTTTGCTCGCGGTTACGCCGCTGGCCCGGAGTTCGGCGCGGGCGCGTTCGGCCCATGGCGCGGTTCCGAGCTTTTCGAAGACCCTAGCGCATTGCGAAGGTAGATGCGCGCCTCGCTTCGCCGACGTTGCCGGCGCAGGGCCTCGCCCAGCGCCAGAGCGTTGCGGGCGCGCTGGAAGGGTCGCTGCGCGGAGTGATCGTGCCGCAGCGCTGCGGCGAAGTGATCCACTGCGGCATCGGAGTCGGCGAGCAGGCCTTCGCATCTTGCCAGTGCGGCCGCCGGAACCGGCAGTCCGCTCCCGGTGACCCGCGGCCCAAACCGCTCCAGCAAGGCACTGCACCTGTCCGGTTGGCCGGCGCGCACGGCCGCCTCGACCAGGTCGGGTGGCAGCCCACAGCAGGATTCCGGGGTGGCCGCCGGCTCCGGTGAGCGCGAGCAGGTGCTGGAGTGCCTCAGCGGGGTGGCCAAGGCCCAGTTCCAAAAGGCCCAATCCCCAGTCGGCGGCTGCGCTGACGATCCGCATCCGGCGGGTCTCGGCCAGAAGGTAAGCGCGCTCCGACGCCGCCCGGCAGCCATCCTCGTCTCCGCGCATCGCCCCAGACGAGGGCGAGACTGCCCATGGCAACGCCGGCGTCCAAGCCCAGTTCGCCGGCCAGCTTCAGCCCCTCTTCGGCGTTCGCCTCGGCTGCCGTCGGTCGGCCGGCGATGGCGTCGGTCCAGGCGAGACGGTCCAAGAGGGTGGCGAGCATGCCGGCCGCTCCGCTGAGCCGGGCTTGGTCGGCGCCGCGTTCGTAGAGTGTGCGCGCTGCGTCCAGTTCTCCGAGGTACAACGCGGCGCGTCCCGCCCACAACAGTTTCGCCGGGTCGTCGATGCGCTGAGCGCCCGCTACGACCTCGCGCAGCATGGCCGTGCCGCCGGCCGGGTCGCCTCCGAGCGCACGCGCTAGGCCGCCGAGCAGAGCCACCATCAGCCTGTTCTCTGGCGACGACCCCGGCAGGGACCGCGGCCGCCAGTGCGCCAACCTCTGCCGCCAGGGCTGGCGTGCCGATGAAGGCAGCCGCCTCGCCGGCCAGAACCAGTGTCTCCAAGGCTGTACGGGGATCGAGTTCCTTGAACGCCGCAGCGCTGTCGATGAGGAGTCGGTAAGCCTTGTCCGGCATGCCGCGCCGGAGTTCGAAGAGCCCGCCGAGCTGCATCCACCCGGGCTCGTTGCGCCTGCTCTACGACCAGCTGGTCGGCTTCGGCGAGCAGCGTGGCGGCGCGATCTCGCTGGCCGGCGAGCCAGGCGTCGTGCGCTGCGGAGGTAAGCCGCCTGCCCCGCTCCCCTCGGCCTGAGGTGAGCTGCGCGGACCGTACCAACGCGTCGGCGGCCGCCCCGGAGCCGCTGCGACGGCTGCGCGCGGTCCGCGGAGTCCTCGAGCGCCGCGGCCACGCTCTCGTCGGGCTCCACAGCCGCTGCGGCCAGGTGCCAGGCCCTCCGGTCGACATCTTCGGTGCCTTCCAGGATTAACGCCAGGTCGCGGTGTACACCTTGTCGGCTCGCGAAGGTTGCCCCTTCGTAGACCGGAG
>CAVQFD010000007.1:0-415000 GCA_963711795.1 uncultured Acidobacteriota bacterium
GTTCGCGAACTTCGCCTCGGCCGGCGGGACGGTGAGCCTGCTCGATGCCGAACTCCTGCAGGATGTGACCTTCCTCACCGGCGGGTATCCCGCACCCTTCATCAACCGCACGTCCAGCGTGCTGCAGGTGACCCAGCGCGAGGGCAACCGCAAGCAGTTCGGCGGTTGGGCCACGCTCGGCTTTGCCGGCGCCGGCGCCATCCTCGAAGGACCCATCAACGTTGGGAAAGGGGCGGGGAAGGGTTCGTGGGTGGTGTCGGCGCGGACGAAGCTTCCTGGATTTGTTCGCCGAAGACGTGGGATTCGGTGGCGTGCCGGTGGTGTATTCGCTCAACGCCAAGGCCGTGTACCACTTACGGCCCGTGACCGCATCTGGGTGGTGAACATCGCCGGCATCGACGACATTCGCCTTGGCCTCACGGAGTCGACCGATCTCGAGGACGAGATTGCGAACTTCGACATCCGCTACGAAGGCTGGCGCAGCGCCACGGGCTTCAACTGGCAACGCACCTTCGGGTCACGTGGCGTGGGCCTGCTCGGCATCACCCACTCCGAAGCCAAGGTCGGCCAGCAGGTGAAAGACCTGGTGTCGCAGGGCGTGCCGCCGCCGGGCGTGCCCCCCGAGGTCGTCATTGCGCGGAGCCCGGTCGTCTACTTCGAGGATTCGCGCGAGGGCGAGACCACCATCAAGTACGACCTGACCCTGCACGTGCCGTTCTTCGACACGGTGCAGGCCGGCGGCAGCTTCAAGACGTTCCGCATCGACTACACGGCGGAATCGCCCTACGGCAACGACACGCCGACTCGCCAGTGCCCGGCATCGACCCGTTCTTTCTCGACACGCGCTTCCGGTCATATCAGACCGGCGCCTACCTGCAGGCCTCGAAGCAGGTGGCGTCGCGCGTGAACGTCACCCTCGGCGGCCGCTTCGACCACTATGACATCCTGTCGAAGGCGCGCCTCAGCCCGCGCGCGGGCGTGAACGTGCGCCTCACCGACACGTTGTTCTGGAACTCGAGCGCTGGATCGTACTACCAGCAGCCGGCGTTCCTGTTCGTCTCGGCGTTTCCGCAGAACTCGGCCCTCGTGCCGTGGCGCGCGGATCATTTCGTGACCGGCGTGGCATGGTCGCCCGATGCGGATCTCCGCATGACGGCCGAGGCGTACCGCAAGAACTACACCGACTATCCGTGGCGAGCGACCTACCCACCGTGTCGCTGGCCAACATCGGCGACACCTTCGACGTGCGGGAAATTCTGTTTCCGCTTTCGAGCGAGGGCGAGGGCCAGTCCGAGGGCGTGGAGTTCTTCGTGGAGAAGCGACTGTCGTCGAAGCTCTACGGACAGGGCAACCTGTCCTTTTCGCGAACGCGGCATGCGGGCCTCGACCGCGTCCTCCGGCCGGGCTCGTTCGACTACCCGTTCGTGTTCAACCTGCTCGGCGGCTATCGACTATCGCCCGCTTGGGAACTCTCGGCCCGGCTCTCGTTTCTGTCGGGTCGACCGTTCACGCCCTATGACCAGGCGGTGTCTACGGAACAGCGGCGCGGCGTGTACGACCTCACGCGCGTCAACGCCGAACGAGCGCCAGACTACGGCCGCGTCGACATACGCGTCGACCGTACCTTTGCCGTTGGCGGACAGCCGCTCAACGTGTTCCTTGGTGTGCAGAACGTGACCAACCGCCGTAACTTCGCCAGTTATAGCTGGAACCGTCGTACCAACGCCCAGCAGTTCGGCGAGCAGCAGGGCATCTTCCCGATTCTCGGATTCGACTGGCGGTTCTAGACACCATGTCCCGCATCACGCCTGCCCCTGTGTCATTGGAGTCCTCGTGATGTGGGATTTTTTTGTGTTTTATAATAATATTTTAATTAAATTTTTAGAATTTAATTAAGACAATTATTTTTTTTTATGAGATAGATTAAATTTAATATATTATATATTTTTTTTATTTAAAATATATATTTATTATATAAATGTATGAGTATATTAATGAAATAAATATATTAAAGAAAAATATTATTTTATATAATTAAATATTATTAATGATATATTTATTATTATTATATATTTTATTAAAATAATTATATGTAATGTTAAAAAATAAAATATAAGATTAGTTATTAAAATATATATAAATAAAAAAGATTATAAATAATAATAGTAATATTAAAAATTAAAAAATAAGAAGTATATAAGAAAGTTTTATAAAGAAATAATATTGAGATGAATAGTATTAAATAGTGTTAGAAAAATAAAGAAAAAAAAAATGAAAGAAATTAGCCTCGTTCGCCGACGGACATCAACCAGAGGCTGATCATGACCCCGCGCATCGGCGACGCCAGCCATGACGCCGCACCACCCGGGAGCGCCCGGACCGCCACACGTACTCATCACGGGGGCGACCGGCTACATCGGAGGACGGCTGGCGCCGTCCTCGAATCCGCGGGGGTTCGACTGCGCTGTCTGGCGCGGCAACCGGCCGCGCTCGCGTCGCGCGTGTCGCCGACGACGGAGATCATCGCGGGAGATCTCCTCGACCCGGCGTCACTCGATCGCGCGCTGGCGGGCATCGACGTCGCCTATTACCTGGTGCACTCCATGGGGGCGCACGGCGACTACCGCGAAACGGATCGCATTGCCGCCCGCAATTTCGGCGAAGCGGCGCGACGCGCTGGGGTTCGCCGGATCGTGTACCTGGGCGGCCTCGCAACGGGCGACGAGGCGTTCAGCGAGCATCTCAAGAGCCGGATCGAGACCGGACAGGTGCTGCGCGAAAGCGGAGTTCCCGTCGTGGAATTTCGCGCGTCCGTCGTGATCGGGTCCGGGAGCCTGTCGTTCGAGCTGATCCGCGCGCTCGTCGAACGGTTGCCGGTCATGATCTGCCCGCGGTGGGTCTCGACCCTGGCACAGCCGATCGGCATCGATGACGTGCTCGCGTATCTTGCCGCGGCGCTTCACCTGCCCGACGGCGAGAGCCGCACGTTCGAAATCGGCGGGGCCGATCAAGCGAGCTACGGCGACGTGATGCGCGATACGCCAGGCAGCGCGGGTTGAAGCGCGTGATGATCTCGGTGCCGTTGCTGACCCCTCGTTTGTCGAGTCTCTGGCTGGGGCTCGTCACGCCCGTCTACGCACGGGTCGGGCGCGAACTGATCGCGGGACTGAAGAACCGGTCCGTCGTCACCGATCCCACGGCGCTTGCGGTATTCCCGGTCAGACCGATCGGCCTGCGCGAAGCGATCGGTCGCGCCATTCGCTACGAGGATCGTGCGTTTGCGCTGACGCGATGGTCGGATGCGCGCTCCTCGGGAGGAGCGACAGCGGCGCCGGCCGACACGCGCTTCGGTGGCAAGTTGATCGACCGACGCCGGATCCACGTGGCGGTCGATGCGGACCACGCGTTTGTTCCCATCGCGAGGATTGGGGGCGAGCGCGGCTGGTACTTCGCACGTGGCTCTGGCGAATCAGGGGCGCAGTCGACCTGTTGATGGGCGGCGTGGGAATGCGTCGCGGGCGGCGCGATCCCGAAGCGCCGGCCGTCGGGGAGACCCTCGACTTCTGGCGGGTCGAGGCGTACGAACCGGGACGACGACTGAGGCTCGCTGCAGAAATGAGGGTGCCTGGACGCGCGTGGCTCGAGTTCGAAGTCGTGCCGAGTGCCGACGGCGCCGACATCCACCAGACCGCCGTCTTCGAGCCGGTTGGATTGTTCGGGCTGCTCTACTGGTATGTCCTTTTGCCGGTCCACACCCTGATATTCGGAGGCTTGCTGCGCGCGATCAGCCGGCGCGCGGTTGAGGGAGACGCTGATCGTCATCGGGCCGGAGCGGGGGTGCCGTGTGATCGCGTCTGAATCGAATCCCGCGCCGCCAACTGGGTTCGCCTGCGGCGAAGTGAGAGGTGGCAACGGGACGATCCACGCGCAGGTGGCGCTGCCGGGGCTGCGCGGCGTGCTGTATTCACGCCCGTGCGCGGGCGCGACCGGGGGCGACATCCACTACTTGTCGGTATGCGGGTCGGGCCTGATGGCGCGGGTCTGCCTGGCTGATGTGGCAGGACATGGATCGGCCGTGGCGGCCATCGGCACCGAGATGCACGCCCATCTCCGGCGCAGTGTGGACGTCATCGACGAACGAAAAGTCCTGGGCCGGCTCAATCGGCGCCTCAATGAGAGGGGCGCGGGCGTGATGACGACGGCGGTCCTGGCCACCTACTACCCGCCGCGCCGGCGGCTCACGGTGAGCTACGCGGGCCATCCCGCGGGCTGGCTCTTTCGGGCGGACACCGGCTCGTGGGCACCGCTCCGCGTGACGGTCCCGCCGCCTCAGAAACCCGGCCTCGTCGATCTACCGATGGGCATCGGGTTCAAGCCGACCTATAGCCGGCATCGCTTCCAAGTATCTCCAGGCGACCGCATGCTGCTCTTCACCGACGGCGTGCTCGAGGCCACCTCCCCCGACGACAGGCCGTTTGACACTCACGGAATCGAGAACGTGCTCAACAGGGAAACCGGCAGCTGCGAGGATCTTGCGAGCCTCCTCCTGTCGGCCCTCCACGGACACGTCGCATCCGACGAACTGGCACACGACGACGTGACGTTTCTGCTCGCGGAATTCGTCGAAGGCCCTCCGGGGCCCGCTTTGTGGCATGTCTTCAAGCATCGCGTGTTGCGCCAGGAGCGGCGTTGATGTGCCTCCCGCGAAGCTCTTGGCGGCGCAACCACCGTGACGAGCGGTTGGGGACCCGCCGATCGCTCGTACCGCACCGGCACGAGCGGAGAGAGACGCGCCGCGCGATCGTCAGGCGCGCGCTGTCACGATCGTGACCGGTCTCACGCCGGCACTCATCGGCCTGGGCGCCGTCCTAACTGCTTCGACCCTCGTGTGGATGATCAGCGTGAGGCTCGAGGACGCGAGCATCGCGGATATGTGCTGGGGGCTCGGCTTCGTGCTGCTGGCGTGGTTGTACTGCCTCCTGTCGCCGACGCTGACACCGCGGTCCTGGCTGGTGGCTGTGCTGATCACGCTGTGGGGCGCGCGTCTCTCCTTGCACATTTTCCGCCGCAATCATGGCAACGGGGAGGACCCGCGCTACCGGGCGATGCGCGTCTCGCATGGGCGGGCCTTCTGGTGGCGGAGCCTCTTCACGGTCTTCTGGTTGCAGGGCGCGATCCTGTGGTTCGTCGCCCTTCCGCTCCTTGTCGCGGCGCGCGCCAGTTCACCGGCCGCCCTCACCGCCGTCGACGGCCTGGGAGCTCTGCTCTTCGCGGTCGGGTTCGGCTTCGAGGTTGTTGGTGACTATCAACTCGAGCGCTTCAGGGCAGAACCCTCCAATCGCGGCAAGGTACTCGACCGTGGGCTGTGGCGCTACACGCGGCATCCCAATTACTTCGGAGACGCGACGCTGTGGTGGGGCGTCTATGCCATCGCGGCCGCAACGCCCAGCGGATGGCTCACCGTGCTGAGCCCGGCCCTCATGACGTTCTTGCTGATGCGCGTGTCCGGGGTGACGCTGCTCGAGGACGGGTTGAAAGCCTCGAAGCCGGGCTATCACGCGTACATCACCCGCACACCGGCGTTCTTCCCATGGTTTCCGCGCGTTCCGCGGTGAGCCATGCGGCGCGCTCATCTGGTCAACTACGCGCTCTACCAAATCGGATGGTTCGCCTCCTCGATTACGATCGCGACGAAGGTCCGGGGCCGGCGGTCCGCCTTTCGCTCTTTTTCCTCGGAATCCTCGCCGGAACGCGTTGGCATCGAGTGCAGTGTGCCCGGAAGTGTGCCCGCTGCCGCGAGGCGCACTCACGACTGCGCGCAACGCCTCAAAGCACTCACGCGCTGGATACTTACGCACGTCGTTGCTTTGCTATAAGTGCCTTTCACGTAAGTGCATGTATTTCGTATACTTGAACGTCTGCGGTGAGGTGGCCGAGAGGCTGAAGGCGGCGGTTTGCTAAGGCTGCCAGGAATCACAGAACGGGCCTGAAGTCGATGATTTCAGGCCCGTTTTTTATTGGCAGCTTGGTTGGCGTTGGCTGCCGGTTGATGGTCCTCGGACCGCGTTTGGGCACACTCCTGGGCACACTGTGCCTCGCGCCGTCAGGCGTCTCGGCTCTCTCGCGGCACACCCAGCCTTCTGTCGCTACGGATGCCGGCGATGCCTCCCCGGCCAGCGGCGCGCTAGCTGAGGGTCACATCAGAATCGCCAGAATACGCCAGCACCGAGGTTCGTGTGACTCGACACACCGCTCCCTGAGAACGTGCGCACGCCGGCCAGTGCGGGACCGGTCAGCGTGGAGCTACCAACCACAGTCACGCCTTGCCCCGTCACAGGGAGGGTCGAGTTGCTGAACATGATCGTCGTCGGCGCGAGGAAGAGGAAGCGGCCGGCTGGAAGTCCCCCCATCACAACGTTGGGCGTGGCGTCGAGGGCCGTGCGCGCGGTGTTCTTGCTGAGAGACACGCGGGCATCGAGCCGGATGCCCCAGCGTGGCGAGACGTTGAAGTTCACGCCACCGCCCAGGATGCCCGCCACCGTGTGGGCCTCTCGCCCATCCCTGACCGTCACGGTGTCGGACTCGTTCATCGGTGCGCCCACCGAGAGGAATGGTAGTTCCCCGCCAGCGTGGCGCTGGGCATCTCGCCGATCGTCGAAATCGAGCTCGCGCCGACGGTTGCGTAGGGAATGACGTCCCCGCTCGTGCGCAGATTGATGAGAAGCGCACCGCCGGTTGAGAGTTGCCGGCCGCTTCCGCATTCCAACGCTGCAGTGGACGTGACGCTGTTCAGCACGCGGTTCACGTTCATGGCAAGTCCACTGGGCACCAACAACCCCCTGAAGGCCGGGATGAAACTCGCCCGCGTCGCTTCGATGGCGTCGCTGTTTGCCTGCGTGATCTGAAGCTGCGCCAGGCTGTAGTCGACGCTCAGTTCTGCGGCGAGCCGTGGCGTCAGCACGCGGCTGATACGAGCGCCGAAGTTTCTCCCGCGCCGCTGGCGCTGAGCGACCGTCCGATACGGGATCGAGCGGGCTGATCCGTCCTGAAAACACTGCCTGTCCGGTTGCCCCCAAGCTGTCGGCAAGGCGATTGAACAGGAGGGCCCCGTCGCCGAAATACCAGGACGATTGGCGCCGTGAGGCATGGATGGCGGGCCCGATGGCCGGCACATTGCTTGGATTGAAGAACACCTCGCCTGGCCCGGGCAGGCTGCGCTGTTCCACCCGTCGGGTTGGTGGACCATACCCCACCGCCGTGCAAGTCGTATTCCCACTTGCCAGAGCCGTTGTCTGTGCCGCCGAGGGAGAGGCAGCGGCGGACGCCAGGCACACGGCGACCGCGCGGAGCACGATGCGGGTGCGCATGATTTACTTCCTCAACCTTTAACGCGTAGAATTTGCCATCGCTGTGTCACGGCCGAAGTAGGAACCGATGGGCAGCCGTGCCGACGGCTCGCCTGGGGAAGTGACACGCCTGCTCCGAGCGTGGTCGGAGGGGTCTGCCAACGTGCAGGACAACCTCCTGGCCCTCGTCACACCGAGCTCCGGCATCGCGCGTCAGCCCAGCTCCGCGGCGAACGTAAGAACCACACACTCCAACCGACCGCGCTGGTCAACGAAACGTATCTGCGCCTGCTGGCCCAGCGACGTGTGGATTGGCAAAACCGCGCGCACTTCTTCTCGCTCGCCTCACGGATGATGCGCCGTGTGCTCGTCGGACCACGCCCGCACGCGCGCCGCAGCGAAACGTCCAGACGAGGCGTTGCGGGTGATGCTCGACGCCGACCTCTTGAGCGTCGACCCACCCGGGTGCAATCTCCTGTTGCTGGACCAGGCGCTGACCGAGCTCAACGACCTCGATGCGCGTCAGAGCAGCCTCGTTGAACTCTGTTACTTCGGCGGCCTCTCAGAGGAAGAAGCCGCCGAGGCAGTGTCCATCTCACGATCGACCGTGTCGCGTGAGCTGAGAAGCGCGAAGGCGTGGCTCTACCTGAGGATGACCTCGGGCGTTCCCAGGAGTCGACGTGAGGAACGCCGACAGCTGGAAACGCGCCAAGGCGATCTTCGACGTCGCGGTGGTCTGTCGCCTCGAGGCTCGCTCCGCGTTGGTCCGCGACCGATGCGGGCGCGACCGACGCCCTCGCAGCCGACGTCGAATCGCTGTTGGAAGCCGACATCGCCAGCGGACCTGTCTTCGACGGGCCGGTTGCTCCCACCCTGCGCACTGAGGTCCTTGAAGCGGTCGTCGACGTCTTCTCGGATCGCGCTCACATCGCGATGACGGTGGGGAGCCAGTTTGGGCCGTACGAGATCACCGGTTTCCTCGGCGCTGGCAGCATGGGCGAGGTGTATCGCGCCCACGACTCGGTCCTCGGGCGCGACGTGGCGGATCAAGATCCTGCCGGCTCAATGGACGGCGGATTCGGAGCATCGGTCGCGTTTCGAGCGTGAAGCCCGCCTGCTCGCCGCGCTCAACCATCCGAATATCGGCGCCATCTACGGCATCGAAGACAGGGCCGGCGTCCGCGGTCTCGTCCTGGAGCTCGTCGAAGGCCACACCGTAGCCGAGCGTATAGCGCGTGGCCTCCGCCTGACGGACGCGCTGAGCTTCGCGCAGCAGATCGCGACCGCGCTCGAGGCCGCGCACGAGCGCGGCATCGTTCACCGCGATCTCAAGCCGGCCAACATCAAGATCACTCCCGAGGGCACGGCCAAGGTTCTCGACTTCGGCGTCGCGAGATCTGGCCGTGGAAACCAACGACTCTTCCGACCCGATCCGTTCCGGCCTTGTGACCGACGTCGGCACGCGAGATGGCGCGGTCGTTGGCACCGCTCCGTATATGAGCCCGGAGCAGGCTCGAGGCGAAGCTGTGGACAGACGAACCGACGTCTGGGCATTCGGCTGCCTCCTCTATGAAATGCTGGCGGGCACGCGGGCGTTCGAGGGAGCCGACGCGGCCGCAACCGTGTCGCAGATTCTGGAGCGCGAGCCTGACTTTGCGGCGCTGCCGGCCGAAACACCACTCGCCGTTCGCCGGTTGATTGCGTCGTGTCTCGAGAAGAACCTCCACAAACGGCTGGCGCAGATCGCCGTGGCGAGGTTTCAACTCGAGGATGCACACGCGGCGATCGCGAGCGCAGCCCAGACGCGGGTCCGGTCCCGCCGGCGAACGCACACGACGCTGGCGCTTGGCGTGTCGGCCGGACTGGTGGCCGGGCTGGTCATCGCCTGGTTGAGCCTGTCAGGGCCGGCGTCCATCCCGGCCGAGGTGACTCGTTCCGTGCTGAGCGTGATTCCGGCGGAACGGATTGGGGGAACCGAGGGGCGTCCGACTCGAACGGCGTTGGCGATCTCTCGCGACGGTCGGACGCTCGTGTTCTCAGCGGCGCAGGCCGGCGCGCGGGCCCTCTATCTTCGGCCACTCGATCAAGCACACGCGGTGAAGCTGCCAGGGACCGACGGCGGCGAGCACCCGTTCGTGTCGCCAGACGCCCAGTGGGTCGGCTTCTGGGCAAAGGGCGAGTTGCGGAAAGTGGCACTGGCAGGCGGCCCCGCGGTGCGCGTCGCGCAAACCGCACCGCTCATCAGCGCGAGCTGGGGCGAGGACGACCGCATCGTCTATTCGAGTTCGGATGGCCCGTTGTTCGAGGTTCAGGCCGCCGGCGGGACGCCAAGGCCGCTGACCGTCGTCAACAGCGAGCACGGTGAGTACCAGTCACCGGCATCCGCATGTGCTCCCCGGAGGAGACGCGATTCTCTACACGATCACGAAAGGACGTTTCCCGCGCTGGGACGAAACGCAGATCGCCGTGTACTCGCGGCGATCCGCCAATTCGAAGATTCTCGTCGACGGCGGCACGGACGCCCGCTACGCTTCGACGGGACATCTTCTCTACGTCAAGGAGGGTGCTCTCTTCGCCGCGCCCTTCGACCTGCAGAGGCTCGAGCTCTCCGGCGGAGCTGCAGGCGTGGTGGCCGACGTGATGCAGGCCGCGTTATTTCCAAATCCAGGGTAACGATACTGGCGCCGCCCAGTTCAGCATTTCCCCGACCGGCACGCTCGTGTACATCCCCGGCGGGATCACTCCCCCTGCCGCGCGATCGGTGGTGTGGGTCGATCGGACAGGACGATCCGAACCGCTACCGCTCGAGCCGCGTCCGTTCTCGACACTCCGCCTGTCGCCCGATGCACAGCGTATCGCCCTGAGCACGTTCGGCCGGGACCGTGACATCTGGACGTACGTGCCCGAACGCCGCACGCTCAGCAAGCTGGCGGTGCCTGAACGAGTCGGCGCGCCGATCTGGACGCCCGACGGCGAACGTCTCACATATAGTGCCGCCGCAGGCGGCCCGGAAACACTCCATTGGGTGCGCGCCGACAGCGTCGGATCTCCAGAACCGCTCGTGCAGGGACAGGGGAATCTGGTCCCTGGGACCTGGACGCCTGATGGACGCCAGTTGATCTATTACCCAGTCGGCTCCAACCTGCCGAGGGCCACATTCGTGTACGACGTGACGACGAAACGCGCGGCGGCCCTCGTCCGGTCGGCTGGCAGCACAATGGCTGGCGGAGTGGACATCTCACGGGACGGACGCTGGATCGCGTACCAGTCGAATGAATCCGGCGACTTCCAGGTGTACGTGCAGGCCTATCCCAGTGGCGTTCCGCGTCTTCAGATTTCCACTGACGGAGGGATCTCGCCCGTTTGGCGCGGCGATGGCAGAGAGCTGTTCTACGTCGAGCCAAACGTGGACTGGAATCGGTCAGTCGGGAATGTGCGCATCATGGCGGTCTCAATCGGGGCCCAGTCCGGCCTTTCGGCCGGTGCACCGAAAGCACTGTTCTCCGGTGAATACGCCATGAACGCGCCGGCACGGGCGTGGGACGTTACTCCGGACGGCCAACGGTTTCTGCTCATCCGAGCTGACGAGCAATCACCCGCAGGAACCTGGCAGATGAACATCGTCCAGAACTGGTACGAAGAGCTGAAGCGCCTTGTGCCAAGCCCGGAGCGGCCTGCCAGGAATTGAGCCCGACGTCAGACGGATCGGACGCGACGCTCTCGATCAGGATTTGCCACGGCTGATGGCCACGGGGTCGCCGTTGCATTGGCGATAGTCCGCGCCGATGCAGTCGGCAGGAACCGCTTTTGCGCGGAAGACGAAGATGGCGATCACTTCTCGTTCATCGGGCCAGCGTGGACGGTCTTGGCGGGCAGCGCTGTTTGATCGCGGTGCCGTTCATCGCAACAACTGCAATACGCACAACGCGCGCCATCCGCGCGCCCAGGATTCTCAATGCCTTTCGCGAGTGTGCCCAAAGTCCGCGGGTCTCTCATCGTGAAATCAGGCAGTTTTCGGGCCGAATTCGACGAAGGCGGCGGTTTGAAAAACCGTTGTAGGTTCGAAAGAAAAAGTTGGATCCCGCAAGTGCTGATTTCACGTACACTTAGCGTCTGCGGTGAGGTGGCCGAGAGGCTGAAGGCGGCGGTTTGCTAAACCGTTGTACGACCTAAAAGTTGTACCCAGGGTTCGAATCCCTGCCTCACCGCCAGTTAAGTTGTTCCAGCCGTTGATCTTTCGTTCGATCCTTCCCGTCTCCACAATGTCTCCAGCGCTCTATACGGCCGAGGCGCTTCTGGCCGCGCGCTACACTGCGACGGCCGCAGGCGTATCGATTTATCCAGTTCGAGCGACTGATGGTTGGGCGGACAACGTCGGAACCAAGGGACGTGAGTCACTTAATCGTTGATCGGGCCGTCGGATGCTTCAGAGGCATCGCCACCGGCGATGCCATCGGTAAGCAGACTGAGAACTTGTCGCGCCAAGACGTCTTGCGGTGGTATCCACAAGGCATTTCAGGGTTCGAGGGCACACCGGACACAGCGATTCCCCGATATGCGCGCAACTCGAAACGGGTGTGGCGAATCGGTGAAACGACCGACGACACCGAGCGCACGCTGGCCGTGGCCCGCGCCATCCTTCGGGACCGTCACGTGGCACACGTTAGCGTTGGCCAGGAATTGTTGAACTGCACGAAATGCGTGCACCCGGGCATCCGGTCTTTGTGGGAGTTTCACCAGGCAGGCGATCCCGCTCGAACCGCTGTGATGCACGACGGATGTGGCGCGGCGGTTCGGGTTGCGCCAGTGGGAATCGTGTATCGGCCAGCACATCTGGACCAACTTGTGAATGGTGCTCGCGAAGCCTCGATTTCCACCCACGGTGGTTCGCTTGCGATTGCCGCGGCGGCCGCCACTGCGGCAGCGGTATCAGCCGCCATTGAGGGCGCCCCGTCGAGTCAGGTGTGGGAGTTTGCCGCGCGGGCAGCGATGCAGGCTGAAGCCCAATGGTCGAGCGGCGTCGGCCCGAGTCTCTCGAACGCGATCCGTGTCGTGCACGATGATCTTGCGTCGTTGCCCAATCTTGACGCCGATGCCGTGGCGACGCGCTGCTTTCCGAACGCGCCGCTGACCATCGTGCCGTTGGCACTGGGACTTGCCACGATCATGCAGTCGGCAACGGATGCCATTCTCCTGGCGGCGAATGTCGGCGGTGACAGCGATTCCGTGGCGTCCATCGCTGGCGGAATCCTCGGTGCCATCTATCCGACCACCGTCAACCCGGCCTGGGTCGAGGTCGTGGAGCGCGTGAACGGCGATAACCTCGCGGTCGTGGCGCAGGAACTGGCGCGACTCCGGCACTGACGGTGGCATCCCACGTCCGACCGCGGACGAGCTGATGTCCCTGTGCAGTGTAAGGATCAACGATGCTTGAGTACCTACGATCGAGTCATGATGATTCGGCAACAGAACAAGCGAGGCTAGCCGCAATTGGGGTTCTCAATCAGCTGGTATGCGGTTCGTGAGGGCGGTGCGCAAAAGCTGCTGGATCGGCTCGAGCTCTCGCCGACTGGCGAAACCGAGGAGATCCCGGAATCGCTCATCTCGACGGCCAGGCTCGACACGGGGTGGCGGATCGTCTGGTACAACGAGTACGAGTGCCCGTTTCTCCGGCCCGGGGACCTCGGTGCCATTTCGAACGACCAGGAGGTGCTGATGTGCCTTGTCGAGGAGCACGTCATGGCCAGTTCGTCGGAACTCTGGGACGGCGGGCAGCGCAGTGGAGGATCGCGCACCTGGGTGAGGACGGTCCAAAAGGGCTTTCGGTCGAAGGAGATGTGCCCGAGTGCTTCGCGTCGATCAAACGAGAGATGGAAGAAGCTCAGCGCGCCGCAGGCGGGGATGCTGCCGGCGTCGACCATATCTTCGAGATTCCGCTGAAGGTCGCGCAAACGCTCGTCGGTTTCAAACACGATGAAGTCTGCCCGCATCTGACGGAGGAGCGGTTCGTGGTGCTGTCTCGGCCGGCGCCGAAGAAGGGCTTCATCTCGAAACTGTTCGGCGGATGACATTCCTGCCTGACTATCGGGTTTTCCTGCACTTTCCCCAAGGCGGGTGACCAGACGGCCGAAGCGGCAGGCCACGCGTCCAAATAGTGATGCTGCGGCTGCCGCACACCGACCTGAACCGGGCCCGGCTCCTGCGCTGGGCGGTGATGGTGGTCGTCAGCATCTCCGTCGTGTGGCTCGGCAAGCAGAGCTACGCGGTCCACAAGCTCACGCGCGGTGTGGGGGACACATGGTTCCACGACGCCGGCGGCAAGCCGTGGTTTCGCCTGGACGAGCAGCGGCACGACGTGCCGATTGCCGCGATCTCTCCGCACCTCCAGCACGCGTTCGTGGCGGTGGAGGACCACCGGTTCTTCCTGCATCCCGGCGTCGACCCGATTGCCGTGGCTCGCGCCGTGGTCCGCAACGCGAGCCAGCCGGGGACGGTCGAAGGGGGCAGCACCATCACGCAGCAGCTCGCCCGCACGCTCTTCCTGTCGAACCGCAGGAGCTATTGGCGGAAGGCGCGCGAAGCGGTGCTGTCGGTGCTCATCGAAGCCCAGCTGAGCAAACAGCAGATCCTGGAGCTATACCTCAATCGCATCTACCTGAGCGCCGGTGTCTACGGCGTGGAAGCGATGTCGCAGCGCGTGTTCGGCAAGCCCGCCAAGGCGTTGTCGATCGCGGAGAGCGCGCTCATCGCCGGGTTGGCACGGGCCCCGGCAACGCTGTCGCCGTGGTCCAACCTTGACGGCGCCGTCGAGCGCAGCCACGTGGTGCTCGCGCGGATGCGCGAGGCCGAGTTCATCACCGAGGCTCAGGAGCGCGAGGCGCGCAGGATGCGCTTCCGCGTGCGTCCTTATCGCAGTGACAGCGCGGGGCGGCACGGGTACGCCAAGGCGTATCTCCGGCAGCGCTTTCGCGACGAGTTCGGCGGCGACCATCCGCCCGACTGGCGCGTCGACACCACCTTCAACGTGGGACTGCAGGATGCCGCGGAGTCCGCCGTGGAAAACGGACTCGGCCGCCTCGGCAAGCCGGCACTTCAGGCGGCGCTCGTCGCGATCGATCCAGCCACCGGCAACGTGCTGGCGCTGGTCGGCGGCCGCGACTATCAGCGTTCGGCATTCAACCGCGCCAGCCGCAGCCGGCGTCAGCCGGGCTCGGCATTCAAGCCCTTCGTGTTCGCCGCGGCCCTCGAGCGCGGGTTGTCGCCTGTCTCGATCCTCGAAGGCCTCGACCGGATCCAGCCGCAAGGACCAGACGAGTGGACGCCGCGCAACGTGCACGACAGGACGCCGGACGCGCTCACGCTGCGGGCGGCGCTGCTCGAGTCGGACAATCGCGCCGCCACGCTCCTCCAGCAGCAAATAGGATCCAGGCGCGTCCTGAACGTCGCGAAGCAGGCCGGTCTGCACAACCTGCCCGACGTGCCGTCGCTGGCTCTCGGCACCGGGCTGGTCACGCCGCTCGACATGACCGCCGCCTTTGCAGTGTTCCCCAATGGCGGCTTCGCGGTCGAGCCGCGCGACATCACGCGCGTGCTCGATGCCGATGGCAGCACCGCCCTCAGGCAACCGGTCACCACCGAACGGGTGCTGTCGCCGGAAGTGGCCTACCAGATGGTCTCGATGCTCGGCGACGTGATCGATCGCGGCACCGGATCGCCGGCCAGGCGCCTTGGCGTCCGCTTCCCCGTGGGCGGCAAGACCGGCACGACCGACGACTTCAAAGACGCCTGGTTCGTGGGCTTTTCGTCGTCTCTCGTCGTCGGCGTCTGGGTAGGCTTCGATCACCCGGAGACGATCGGCCGCGAGGCCTACGGGTCGCGCTACGCGCTGCCGATCTGGGCCGACTTCATGCAGCGGGCATCGCGCGTGCGCCCGGCCGGAGCCTTCAAGCGGCCGGCGGGACTGCAGGACGAACCGCTCTGCGCCATCACCTACCTCAAGCCGGTCGACGGCTGTCCGATCTACACGGAGTACTTCAAGGACGGCAACGACATCCCGACCCGCATGTGCACGGAGCACCAGGGATCGATCCGCCAGTGGGTCACGCGCACGGTGCAGGGCTGGCTGTCCAAGGCCGGTGGCCGCCTCAGCGTCATCTTCCGCTGACCCCGGAGTAAGATTTCCCCGCATGCCCGCGGTCGCGCTCAGTACGGCCGGCCATCCCGAGACCTGATCCGTTGCCTCTTTCATCACGGTGGGTCGAGTGGGGAAGCGCGCTGATTCTTGGCGTGCTGCTTCTCGCACTGGCCAGGGAAAGCGCGCTGCGCCCGGTGGATTTTCCCGTCTACCACCGGGTCGCGCGCGAGATGATCGCGGGCGACTACACCATCTACCCTGCGGCGGTGTTCGACGGTGGGCCCATCCCGTCGCACGGCTTCCGGTACGCACCAGCGATCGCGTTCCTCATGATGCCCATCGGCTGGCTGCCGCTGGAGCTGGCGGCGCTCCTCCTGTTCGCGGCGAAGCTCGCGGCCGTCGCTTACATCAGCACGGTCATCGCCCGGAGAGCGGGTCTGGGCAGGGCGTCTCGCAGCCTGGCAATCTTCGCGCTGCTCATCGTCGGCGGGTATGTCGCAGAGGAATTCCGCTTCGGGAACGTGCACTTTCTCGTCGTAGCCCTGATGGTGTACGCGTTCGACGCGGTTGAATCCGGACAGCCCTGGCGCTCGGCCACGGCGCTGTCGCTCGCCATCGCCACGAAGGTCACTCCGTTCGCATTGCTGGCGTACTTCGCCCTTCGCCGAAAGGTCGCCGCATGCATGGCGACGGTGGCGGTGCTCGTCGTGCTCGCATTGGTACCGGCCGCTGTCGTTGGCGTTCGTGAGAACGCGCGGCTCCTGCGCGGCTTTGCGACGTATGCCGTGCAGAAAGTCGACGAACAGGACAACTACGCGTGGCGCGGGGTGCTGGTGAAGTACCTGACGTCGGAGCATGCTGGTGATGTTTCGCATCTGCCGATGAGCATGGCCGACCTTCCTCCCGCGGCCGTGACGGCGCTGTGGTTGTTGGGCGTGGCCGCGATGGGCATCGCGGCTTGGGTGGCGATCGGCCCGGAGAGGCGCGACCCGGTGGTCCGCTTGCTGGAGCTCTCTCTCGTGCTCACCGGCATGCTGCTCGCCGCTCCCCACACGCAGCGGCGCTACTTCGTCGCCCTGTTCGTGCCGGCCGCCGTGCTGCTGGCGGTGCTCGCCCGTCGTCCGGACAAGATCTCGAAGCGAGCGGTTCAGGTTGGGCTCGCGGCAACGGCCGCGTCGGGCACGATCCTGCCGCTGGTCTTCGGCGGGCGCCGCCTGGCCCTGATGTACGAGGCTGTCTCGCCGTACTTCTTCGGCACGCTCGTGCTCTTCGCGGCTCTGGTGTTACTCACGCTCAAGATGAAACAATTACCCGATACACAATTACCCAATCACCCAATTACCCAATTACCAAATGATTAGGGTTCGTTTCGCTCCTTCTCCGACCGGCTACCTCCACGTCGGCGGTGCGCGCACGGCGCTGTTCAACTGGCTCTACGCCCGGCGTCAAGGCGGCGCGTTTGTTCTCCGGATCGAAGACACCGACCTCGAGCGTTCGTCCGATGAGATGGTCGAAGGCATTCTCGACGGTTTGCGATGGCTGGGTCTCGACTGGGACGAGGGGCCGAAGGTCGGTGGACCCTACGAGCCGTACTTTCAGTCTGGCCGTATCGGCAAGTACCGGGAGATGGCCGCATCGCTGGTCAAGAGCGGCCACGCTTACTACTGCTATTGCACCCCCGAGGAGCTGAAGGCGAAGCGCGAGGCGGCGGAGGCCGCCGGCGGCGCGTTCCGTTACGACCGCACGTGCCTCTCTCTGTCTTCGCAGGAGATCGCCACGCGGGAGCGCGACGGGCGGCCGCGCGCGGTCCGTGTTCGCGTTCCAGATGGCCCGGTCGAGTTCGAGGATCTCGTTCACGGACCGATCCGGTTCGACGGCGCCAACATCGAGGACTTCGTCATCCTCCGATCGGACGGCCAGCCCACGTATCACCTCTCCGTCGTGTCCGACGATGTGGAGATGAAGATTACCCATGTGGTCCGCGGCGACGATCACGTTTCGAACACGCCGAAGCAGGTGGTCCTGTACAAGGCCGTCGGTGCCGAGGTGCCGAAGTTCGCGCACGTTCCGCTGATCCTCGGCCCGGACAAGAAGCGCCTGAGCAAGCGGCACGGCGCGACCTCGGTGATGGAGTACGCCCGCCAGGGCTATCTTCCCGAAGCGATGGTCAACTTCCTCGCGCTCCTGGGCTGGTCGCCCGGCAGCGGCGACCGCGAGCTCTTTTCGAGCGTCGAGCTGACCGAGGTGTTCGACCTGTCGGGCATCAGCGGGGGGAACGCCGTGTTCAACCCCGAGAAGCTGGATTGGTACAACCAGCAGTACCTCGCGCGCCTGGCGCCCGAGGAGCTGGCGCGCCGGCTGAAGCCGTCGTTCGAAGAAGCCGGACTTTGGGACGATGAGTTCCTGGGCGATCGCCACGCGTGGTTTTTCGGTGTCGTCGAGTTGCTGCGCCCCAGGGTGAAGCGGCTCACCGACTTTGCTGACGCAGGCCGGTACTTTTTCTCGGACGATCTGGAGTTCGATGAGGCGGCGGTCGCCAAGCACGTCCGCGTGGAGGGGATGGCCGCGCACCTGGCGGCGCTCGACAGTGGCTGGGCGTCGCTCGAGACATTCGAGGCCGTCTCGCTCGAGGCGTCGCTGCGCGAGGTGGCGGAGGCCCGGGGCATCAAGGCTGCCGCGATGATCCACGCAGTCCGTGTGGCGTTGACGGACGATCCGCGAGCCCGGGGCTCTTCGAGGTCGCCGCATTCCTCGGGCGCGCCCGCGTGCACGCGCGGCTCGTGGGGCGACTCAACTTAGCAGTTAGCGCTCAGCACTTAGCACTGCATCGTCTGCAAAGCCGCGAATACGGCTGAGCACATGCCTTCACATCGTGGCGATCTCAGCCGTTTCCTGCGAGCGCGCAAGAATTTCCCAGCCTGAACGGTTACGAGACGCCCCCGGACGGCCCACCGATCAAGCCTTTTGTTTTCAGCTATTTAGAGATCGCATCGGGGCACATCGGTTGCAGGCTCCTACTACGCGCACGCCTGGCGAAGGGTGTATTCGCGCAAGGGGGAGGTAGCGTGGCAAAGGAAGATCGCGGTTTCGCCTCGATGGATCGAAGCAAGCAGAAGGAAATTGCCAGCAAGGGTGGCAAGGCGGCGCACCACAAGGGCACCGCTCACGAGTGGACCAGCGAAGAAGCGCGCGAGGCCGGACGCAAGGGCGGCATGGCGAGCCACCGCCGCAAGCAGGAACAGGCAGCGCAGTTCGTGCCCGAGACGCCCACAAGCGAGTCCGGCGCGGCCGGCGACGTGTCGAATTCCGAGGATCGCTCGAGCGATAACTCGGACCCTCACATAGGGTTCGGCCCGACGCACGCCGCCTGACATCTCCCCTCGGTCGCCCCGGTACCGGCGTGGCCGCTTGCCGCTCCCGATTGGGATTGGCTATACTCGGGGTTTCCCGTCCCCGGAAGCATGCCAGGCTGGTACTGGGAGGTCGTCCAACGGTAGGACACGTGGCTCTGGACCACGGTATCGGGGTTCGAATCCCTGCCTCCCAGCCAACTCCCTCGCTTTCAGCTCGGTCGTTGGCTGCTCGGCAGGTCTCTCGGGAAGCGCCGCGACGCGCGTTGCGCGCCGCGAGCGGTTCCGAATCCCTCTAGGTCTCTGCCCAAACTAACGCATCGGCGTGGTTCGGGTGGCTCTCGGCAGGCCTCTCGGGAAGCCTCGCGACGTGCTCCGCACGCCGCGAAGGGTTCCGATCCCTCTAAATATCTGTCCGAACTAACGGCTTCCAGCTGGCTCCTGGGGCTGCTCGGCAGGTCTCAAGCGCCGCGAGCGGTTCCGAATCCCTGCCTCCCAGCCAATTTCCAAAAATCCTCACAACCCCGCGTACGGGTGGCACCTCAGAGCGTTTCGAACTGTCCACGTCCAGCGCACGTTGGCCGCCGCTGTCGACATGCGCGTCGCGCCCAGCAAGCCTGGTCACACAGTTGGGGAGACCGGAGGGGCTCGTATGCGGCGCGACGTGGACGAGAGCTTTTCCCCCGATGGCATCAGGATGGTGGCCCACGACATCCAACCGGGGAAGGTCTATGAGAAGAACGGCGTGACGGCACCGCATTTCTCGTGAGCCACGGACTGGTGAAGCCGTCGGACGGCTATCGGGTGGATTATGCGGGGCGGTCGGTCGCGTTCTAAGGCGACACGAGCCCAAGCGACAACCTGGTTGCCGTCTGCAAGGGTGTGGACGTGTTGATTCATGAGGCGATCGATCCGGAAGTTCCTGCGGCGCCTTGTCCCTGACAAGTCACGCATGGACGCGATCGTGGCGCGTCACACGACGCCGGAGCAGGCGGCGAGCATCTTCAGCAAAGTGTCGCCGCGCCTGGCCGTGTTCTCTCACAGTCCTGGGACAGCAGCAATCGTCGAGCAGACAAGACGATCCTACGCAGGACGCGTGGAGATGGGCGACGATCTGATGGTCATCGACATCGGAACCGAGGTGCGTGTGAAACCAGCTGAAGCTGGGGGTGCGGCCCCGATAGCCGATTGGCACGTCGGGCCGGCAGATGACTCGGCGGCCGTCGGCTTGCTTTCACGCTGCAGTGATCAGCCAGGGTCGAAAATCTCTCATCATGCCGGGCTGCTCGATGGAGCCGGGAGACAGTTCGACGCGGTAGCCAAGAGTTCGCAGTTCGCGGATCATCTTGCGCGCCCGCACCTTCTTCGCCTCGTCGCTGACGGCCGGCCCCCGTTCCTCGTACCGCATGCCCTGGTGCAGGATCTTCCAGATCAGACGACAGAGCCGGTGGGCGATGGCGCCAATGGCTTGGGCATGTCCAAGGCGTGGGACGATCCGACGGTACACGACGGCAAAGATGGTCCCCTTGGCCTTCACCGCGGCGTTGGCGGCTTGGTTGAGGACGCGTCGCATCTGTCGATTGCCTTTGGGGCAGCGGTGGCTGTAGTTCACGCCGGCACTCTCCTCGTTGCCGGGGCAGGCGCCCATCCACGAGGCGAGATGCTTCGATGAGGGGAAGGTCGCGGCGGTCGCGCCGACCTCCGCGATGATCTGCTGCGCGGAATCGACACCGAGGCCGGGGACCTCGGCGAGACGCTGCACCGCGTCGTGGTGGGCGGCCAGCAGGTCGGCCATCTGCTGATCGAGTTGTCCGAGGTGGTCTTCGATCAGCGTAGTTCTTCGAGCGTCAGCTTCAGCAGCCGACGGTAGACCGGATGGAGCGTCGGCGCACGCGCGGAAGGCGTCGCACAGTTGGTCGGCGTGGCGCGCAAGCGCGGGGCCGCGAGCGTGGGCGAGCGCGGCCGGATCGGTTTCGCCGTCGCGCGAGCGCGTGCAGCATGCGACGGGCGCTGATGCCCAGCAGATCGGACACGACACTGGATACCTTGATGTGGGCTTCCTCGAGGAGCGACTCCAGCCGGTTGTGGAGTTGCACGCGGTTGCGCGTGATCTGGTACTTGCGGCGCATCACGGTGCGCCAGAGCCGTTGCTCGGCGTCGGGCACAAAGCTCAAGGTGAGTTCCTGCGCGACCAGGCGTTTCACCAAACGTTCCGCATCGGGAAAGCCCTTCTTGCGCCCGCCGGCTCCTCGATTCGACTGCGCTTGTGCGAGATGGAGCGTGCCCGGAGCCGCGGCGCGCCGTCGCGCGTCCGGCGCCGGGGCGCCAGTGCTGTTCCAGCGCTTCCCACACCGGTCGCCAGTACTGCGCGGTCGATTCCATGACGACTTCCTCGACCTCGCGCTCGACGAGCCACTCGGCAAGCGCGCGCAGATCGGACGGCGTGGTCCGACCTTCTGCCGTTCGAAGTGGAAGTCCCCCTCGACCTCGACGTCGGCCACGACGACCGCCAACATCTTCTTGTGCACGTCAATTCCCGCATTGGTACGGCATCGGCCTCTCCTCGTGGGAGCGGAGAGCGTGCCTCGTCGCATCATTCAGGGTCGCGAGCTATCGCCGCTGGCGAGAACACGACGACGCTCAATTATTCGGTCAATCACGCACGCTCCGGATCAAACAGTTGCTCGGCCTCACTGGCTCCATGGCTAATCTCGATCTCGCCGCTCCCAGCGCGCTATTCTGCCGCAATCCATGATTTTCATTGCTCTTTCGCGGGCCTCCAGGCCCAGCCGCAACCAGTTGCGGAAATCGTCCCTAACACCCAGCCAAATACTCTCAACTAATTACGGCCCGAAGACTCCTCGACGAGCCCGTCGTTTTGCAACCAGATTGCAAACGGGGGGCAACGATAGTCTAAATGCGGCGACTCGTGCCAAGGCGGGCGCTTCGATGTGAAGCAGCCAGTCTCCATCCTATGGGATCCCGCAAAGATGCGGTTCGACCGTGAACCTTCAGTTACTCCGACCTGTCTTCCGATCTGCACTGATGGCGCTGTAGACATCGCTCAGTCGCCGACTGTCTACGCGCGTCGGCCACCGAACTAGGCGTGTCACCGTGGCAGGCGATGACGCCAAGCTGACCCCTTCCCACGAGTCCAGTGCCGGTCCACGGCGACGTCCTCGGAGGGTGGCCGCGTCCGGTCCCGACAAGACTTCTTGCTGGCCCAAACAAGACATCACGGGGCTGCGAAAGTGTCACCGCTGGCGACTTCCAGCCACAACACGTTGAAAGCAAGGCGGTTGTGCGAAGACATCACCTTTGCACGGTCCCGGACCGATCCTTGCGCTTTTTCCAATGCGAACAGGTTCCTTGAAGGAGCGCATTGCTGTGAAGAACGAGGTCAAGAATACGATGAGAACGATCACCCGCACGGCAGCGTCGCTGGCGCTGCTCTTCGCGTTCGCAGCAGCTGCTGCGGCGCAGTCGTCCAAGGGAAACGGAAACGACTCGGTCGACTACGCGCCGAAGACACAAAATCTCGCAGGCACGCTCCCGTTCGACCGCTCGTACACGCTGGACATCACGTCGCCGTCAAAACTGAACGACAACGTAGACATCGCCGCGGGGATTACCGCGAACCTGCGCGTCAACGTCGACGACTTTCCGGAGGCCTCGAACGAGGGGGCAGCAGCGGCGCTCGTGACGCTGGACGACCAGGTCATGGTGTTCAACGCTCTCGCTCAGACGCATCAGACCACGGTCCACCTCCATGTCACCAGCAGCACCATTCCCGGCGACTACGCATTCACCATCCAGGCGGATGGACCGAACGGCATCGGGTGGGGCAACGCAGGCCACACGCTGACCGTCACGGTCGCAGAGCCCGTGCCGTCCGACACGACTCCGCCCGCCGTCGTCATCATCTCGCCGAAGGATGGAGACAAGTTCACGTTCTGCAGCGCCGGGACCGTCGTACCGGTGACCATTTCCGCGAATGATGCGGAAAGTCTCGTCACGTCAGTCTGGGCGACGGCCAACGACGTCCCGTTCTCGGTTTCCTTCCCAGGCGCGTCCAACAACGTCGTGGCCAATGGCAACTTTACGGCGGCGGGGATTGGGGCATATGCGCTTCAGGCCTTTGCACGCAGCGCGGGTGGCGATGGTAGCTCGGAAGTCGTCAACGTGTCGGTGAACTACACCATGTCGTGGCTGCCGCCGCTATCGATTAAAAGCGAATTCAACGGCGCGGTCGCCATCAAATTCTCGGCGCGCGACTGCAACGGCGCTTTTGTCGCCGACAACCGGGTGAGCGTCGAAGTATGGGAGGGCAACGTCCGCAGATTCGTCTGGAACTTCGGAGAAGGGAGTGACGCGGTCCGGATCGATGAGGTGCAGGGCCAGTACATCACCAACTTCCAGCCGGGATCGGGCGTCCACACTTACACCGTCAAGGTGTTGTTCGGTGGGTTCGAGCAGGCTTCGAAGAACTTCACAACCAAGTAACGCGCTAAGCGACCGCCAAGCGCACGCGACCATCTCCAATGTGAGGAGTCGCGTGCGTTTGCTTGTCATGCGGTCAGAAACCGCGAGCTTCGGAGTGCGCACTCCGGCGTGCACGTCTGAGTCAGCCAGCTGCCGAGTGCTCAAATGACACGTCGGGCAACTGAGCCACGGCGATTAGTCGATCCGTCGCTCCAGCGTGAACCGCGGGATCGTATGCACCGAAGTACTGAACGGAACCAAAGCCGCCGCGCTCAAAGACCGACTCGAGTTCGGCTCTCGTCCAACATCGCATCACGAAGCGATAGTCGCTCGCATGTTCTCCAGCATCGTTGACCAGGGTGTGCGTTTCGGACAGGAGAAGCTGCTGGCGCTCCGGATCGAGTTCCGTGGTGCTCGTGAACGTGAGCTTGCCTCGGTCCGTGAGAACGCTCTTTCTAAAAACGGGCTCGCGCTGCTTACGGTCCCTCGTCGCCTCCCATTCGCGAACATCCAGAATCAGGACGCCTGGACGTCGAAGCGCGCCCGCGAACGCGGCAAACACCGATAGGCGTGCGTCGTCATCCACGAAGTCGTTGAGAACGCCGCGGCAAAGAATGCCGTCATACCGCGCCGCAGGCAGAGCGAGGAGGTCCCCAACACGAAATGAGACGGAACTGCCGTGACCGCGGACGGACTGCCTGGCGGTCTCGATCAGTTCGGACGACCGATCGACGCCTTCAACGGCATAACCTCGGCGCGCAAGTTCGCCAGCATAACGGCCTGTTCCACAGCCGGCATCAAGAAGCGTTGCACCCGGAAGGACGCCCCGCTCTCAGACGTGAGCCTCCGGGACGACGCGTCCGGTCACCGGGGGTTCGGGGAGTGTGCTCTCGAGGATCGACTTGTATGCGAAGCCTGCGACTGCAGCGCCAATCACCGGAGCGAGCCAGAACATCCACAGCTGTTGAAGGGCCCACCCTCCCGCGAACAGCGCGGTTGCGGCGCTGCGCGCCGGATTGACCGAGGTGTTCGTCACCGGGATGCTGACCAGATGGATCAGCGTGAGTGCGAGGCCGATTGCGAGACCAGCGAATCCTACTGGAGCACGCTCGTGAGTGGTGCCGAGAATGACGATCAGGAACATGAACGTCATGACGACTTCGCACACCAATCCCGACACCAGCGAATACCCGCCCGGTGAGTGCATGCCGTAGCCGTTGGAGGCGAACCCCCCGGCGAGGCTGAAGTCGGCGCGGCCGCTCGCGATGAGGTACAACACGCCTGCGCCGACGACTCCACCGGCCACTTGCGCCACGATGTAAGGCAACAGCAGCGCGCCCGGAAAGCGCCCGCCCGCCCACAAACCGATGGAGACAGCGGGGTTGAAATGGCCGCCCGAGATCGGGCCGAGTGCGTACGCCCCTGACAACACCGTCAGACCGAAGGCCAGTGATACCCCGAGCAATCCGATGCCGACGTCAGGAAAGGCGGCGGCAAGGACCGCGCTGCCGCAACCTCCGAGCACGAGCCAGAACGTGCCGATCGACTCCGCACAGAGCTTGGAAAACATCGCGCACTCCTTCGCGTGACGGCCGTCGTGCGTCTGCGACTCCCTCGCAGAGCGATGGACGGATGGCAGGCCGTGCAGACTGCGTGCCATGAGAGGAAACCAGAGGATCGCGAGAATCACTGAGGATTCTTGTGATGTACCGTCGGCGTCGCGCGGTCTAACGGTGACAGGACGCCGCGCCTCTCAGAGGGCGTCCGAAATCCCGTGGGATCGGGCGGCGCTACCAGGGCTACTGCGTGAGGTCGAGGAACGAGGTGATCTTGCTGGTTTCGAATCCGAACTTGATCGGAAGGTCGACGAGCCCTCTGACCTCAAACGGGGGAGAAGAGAGGTCAATCGCTCGGTATCCCCCGTTCGCGATGTCGCGGTTCTCGCTGCCGCGGTCGTTCGTGAGAATGACCCACTTGTACTTACCCTTCCTCAGGTTGTTCCTGATGAACTTGCGGACCAGCGCGTTGGAGAGATGCTGCAGGACGTCCTTGGATATCAGCAGGTCGGCGGCGGGGAGTTCGTCGGTAATGTCGCCTACCTGAAATTTGATCTGCCCTTCCTCATGCTGGTTACGGAGCCTGGCGATGACATCCGAGGCGATGTCGACCCCAAGGTAGCTGGCGCCGCCCCAGTCGATCGCGCGTGAGAAGCTCCAGTCCCCACAGCCAGCATCGACGACCGACTTGACGGAGTGTTTCTTCATGAAGTCTTCGACGTAGGCGCGATATTCCCGCGTGATCTCTAGTGTTGATCCCGTGCCGCTCGTTCCCTTCCCTGCGACGTCCTTGCCCCACGTGCCTTCCGTATAGATGCGATTGAAGGTGCTGGTCAACGGGTGCTGGTTGACCGCATTGATCGCGAAGTAGCAGAAGACCAGCGCCGCGGCCAGGCCGACAGCAACGGGACCGCGTTTCCTCATGAGGTCGACTTTCGTTTTCTCGCGACGATATATCGCACCAATACTATGCCGACGTCGGCGGTGGAGTGGGCTCGCAGTTGTCCAGCATCCTCGGCGGTCAGCAAAGTCATTCGGGACGGATTGCCCGATCCGCTCAGCCGTGCGCACACACGGCGGCACAAAGCTCGGCAAGTATGGACCAGGTCCTACGCAGCGTTCTGAAGGAGGAAGGGTGAGGCCGGGAGGGCGAGGATGGGATGACGATCGTCAACCCACTATTAGTATCCCCCGACACCGCTCCACTCTTCAAGACTGTTTCTTCGCCCGCAGGACCGGTATCATCGCCGGCCCATGTCAACAACCAGGAACCGCGAAACGGCGCCCCACGCTGGGGGCTCGGTGGACGATCGGCTCGCGCGTCTCCTGGACACGCCATTCCTCGAGCGGGTGGTCCCGCACCTCGCGCCCGAGACGCTGCATCAGCTCATCCGATACCGCGGACTCGATGCCTGCGGCGAGCTCGTCACGCTGGCGACACCCGCGCAGCTCACGTCCCTGCTCGATCTCGATCTGTGGCGCCACGCGCAGCCGGGACGCGACGAACAGTTCAACGTCGATCGCTTCGGCGAATGGCTCGAAGTGCTTGTGGACACCGGACACTCGGTGGCAGCACGAACTGTCGCCGCCCTTGACGAGCATCTGGTGATCCTCGGCCTCTCCCGTTACCTGCGTGTATTCGACCAGGGAACGTTCGAGCCAACAGAGTCGAGCGATGACGAGCCGATGGATCGCAACGCGATGATGAACAGCGAGACGAGCGGTGACGTGGTCGAGTGCGAAGTGCGCGGCTATCTGGTGAGAGCGCACAGAACCGATTCATGGGACGCGATCATCACGCTCCTTGTCACGCTCGAGGCCGAGCAGCACGACTACTTTCACGCGGTGATGCGGGGATGCCGCCGCCTGTCCAACTCCAGGCCGGAGATCGACGGCCTCGACGATCTGCTGATGGCACCCGAGCAGCACCTCCACGACGTCGCGATCGAACGGGAGCGACGGCGATCGCGGCAGGGCTACGCGACTCCCGCCGACGCGCGCGCCTTCCTTCAGATGGCGCGGCAGCCGAGGGCCGAGCCGGCGGAGACGGCGCCGAGCACGGTCAACCCCATCGCCACGGCCTACTTTCGCGCGGTCGAAGAGGAAGCGGACACCCCAGAGGAAGGCACGTTTGCAGGTGCGCCTGAAAGTGCGTCACAACACGGCGCGACGGCGTCCGCGCGCGCAGACGACGAGATCCCCGCGACGATCGAGACGGTCATCGAACTGCTGGCCGAGGCTGGCGTGATACCGGAACGGCCGCGCGCGCTGCTCGAAGCCGCAGACGAGGACCCTCGAGCCTCGAGACTCCCGCACCTGAGGCGGGTGATGGCCTTCGTGCTGCACCACGATGAGACCGCGTATCTCACGCGCAGCCGTGAGCTTGCGTTCCTCGCGAATACGCTGATCGCGGGATCCTCCGTTCAGTCGCGGCCGCTGACGCCGCAGGAAGCGTCCGATGCGGCAGCGTGCATCTGCAACCTTGGTCTCGAGTGCTGGCCCGCGCACTGGCCGGCCGCAACCTCACCGTCGCAAGGAAAACTCGAAGGGGCCATGCCTCCCGACACGTTCCTCGTGACTCACGACCTCGTGACGTCGTTCGAAGTGGGCTGGTCGGTGCTGTACCGGGACGTGAGCCTGTTCGTGGCGGATGAGCTCATGTCGACATTGGCCGACCTTCATTGTGAGGACGCCGACACTGGCCGCGGACTCCGCGCGCTGGGGCACCGGCTTGCGAAGCAGCGCAAGGCCGGCACACCGTGGCTCGCGCGCGACGCCACTGAGGTGCTCGCGATGCTCGACATGACCGCCTGGATCAGCGTGCTCGGTTTGCTGGACGAGTGTCCCATCCTGCCCGCGGCGCTGACGGCGGTGCTCGAGCGCCGCACGACGTCGGTCAGCCAGACCGCGTTCGAGTTCATCTCGACGAGCGCTCAGATCGGCGACATTCGCCTCTTCATGAAGAGGCTCCCCGACGTGTTGTCCAGCTGAGCGCGGTCGCGCTCGCTGGTGGCGCGGATGGCGATCGCCGCGAAGTCGTCGAGGCGAAGCAATACCTCGGGCCGAAGTAACGACGGCCTACACCCCGAGCGCCTCAAAGGGTTCCGAATCCGCTGGTCACAGCGTCGTGATGCGCAGCGCCGTGCAGAGTCCCTGGTCTGCACACGATTTGGCTCGCTAACCACGAAGTGACGTAGCGGCCGAAGAGCCAAGCCTAGAATGAGACTGTGCCACGCCAGCCGTACAGGTTCGCCGTTGCGGTCGGAGCCACGCTGGTCGCACTGTCGTTGCGTCTCGGGCTCCAGCCAATGCTGGGCCAGGACATCCCGCTGCTGTTCTTCGTGCCGGCGGTCCTCGTCTCTGGGTGGTACGGGGGCCTGGCGCCCGGCCTGTTAGCGACAGTGCTCTCGACGGCCGCTGCCAGGCTCTTTCTGCTCACGCCCGAGTTCTCGTCGATCGCAGGCACCACGACGGAGCCGCGCGCCCTCATCCTGTTCGCCCTCGTCGGTGTCACGGTGTCCTGGCTCACGGAATCGCTGCACCGCTCCGCAAGGCGTGAGCGCAAGGCCGCGGAAGAAGCCGCGGAGCACGCGAACCGGCTGGTCGCGGCCCGCGAGCGCACTGCCGGGCTGCTGTCGAATGTTCCGGGCGTGGTCTGGGAAGCCTACGGCGAGCCGGACACCGCGTCACAGCGCATCGATTTCGTGAGCGACTACGTCGAGACGATGCTCGGCTATTCACCCGGGCAGTGGACGTCCACACCGAACTTCTGGCTCACGATCGTTCATCCCGACGATCGTGAGCGCGCGCCCCGGGAGGCCGCGGCGATCTTTGCCGGGGGACGTGGCGGGGTGCTCCAGTTCCGGTGGATTGCGAAGGACGGACGCGTGGTCTGGGTCGAGGCACGGTGCCAGGTGATTACCGACAGTCACGGCCGGCCCGTCGGCATGCGTGGTGTCACGATGGACTTCTCGCAGCACAAGGAGACGGAGCGTGAGCGCGACGGGCTCCTGGCCGAGGCGCGAGAGCTGAACCGTGTGAAGGATCAGTTCCTGGCGACGCTTTCACACGAGCTCAGGACGCCGATCAACGCCGTGCTGGGATGGACACAGATGCTGCGTGCAGGCATCGTGCAAGGCGAGCGCGCCAAGACGGCGCTCGAAACGATCGAGCGAAACGCGATGGCCCAGCAGCGCCTCACCGAGGATCTCCTCGATGTGTCGCGCATCATCACGGGGAAGTTTCGTTTGGACCTCCAGCCGGTCGACGTGCCGACAGTCGTCCGGGAGACGGTGCAGGGCGTTGAGCCGGCCGCTCGAGCGAAGGGCGTTGCCATAGTCCTGCACCTTGCGAACGATGTCCCAGTCGTGCTGGCCGACCCGCACCGGCTTCAACAGGCCATCTGGAACCTCTTGTCGAATGCCGTGAAGTTCACCAGCCGCGACGGTCAGGTCGACGTGCACATCGTCCCAGCCGGCGGCGATGTCGAGATCCGCGTGCGGGACACGGGGGTCGGCATCGCGCGTGAGGTCCTGCCGCACATCTTCGAACGGTTCACGCAGGCCGACAGCAGCACCACGCGGGCGTACACGGGCCTCGGGCTCGGGCTCGCGATTGTTCGTCACATCGTCGAGCTGCACGGTGGAACGGTCAGCGCCCTCAGTGATGGCCTCGACTGCGGCGCGACGTTTTGCCTGATGCTGCCGTCCGCTCCCACCGAAGTGGCCACGGCTCCGCTCGAACCAATGCGCCTGATGGACGCCGACCGTGAAACAACACTTCTGGCGGGTATTCGCGTGCTCCTCGTTGAGGACGACAGCGATGGGTGCGAGATGATCGCGCTGTTGCTGCGTGAGCACGGGGCGGATGTCGAAGCGGTCGGCTCGGCGCAGGAGGCCTTCAAGGCTTTTGACGCCCGTCCATTCGACATCATTCTGAGCGACCTCGAGATGCCGGGAGAGGACGGCTACTCGCTTGTGCAACGTATCCGGACCCGCCAGGCCCAGGGCCCGACCCGCACCCCGGCCGTCGCGGTCACGGCCTATGGAGGCGCCGAGGATCGAGCTCGCGCGACGGCCGCAGGATTTGACCGCCACATCGTGAAGCCGATCGACGTCGCCGAGGTCATCACGACCGTGGCCACGCTCGGCCGGCCGTCCAACGTTTAGACCCATCACACCGGCGTTGCAAGATCACACGTAGGGCGGGTCTTGCACTCTAGACCCGCCTCTAGCCGGCCCGGAAGGACCCGGCCTACATCTGATTTTGCGGTGCGCTCTTGGACTTATGATTTGGGCAGCCTGATATGGAGGGGACGATGACACGTACGTGGATCGCCGGAGCCGGCGCGACCGCCGCACTCATGACCGTGCTGACCGCGCAGCAACCGCCTGCCGCGCGCCCCCTCAGCCCCGAGGGGACTGCGCAGACGCAGGTCCTCGGGCAGTGGGTCAAACCGGCGCGGCCGGCGTTCACGCTCGGGCGCGAGTCGTATCAGAACGGCAAGTGGATCGAGATCACCTACGGACGCCCGCTGCAGCGCGGCCGCGATCTCTTCGGATCCGGCGCCGACTACGGCAAGGCCGCCAACGACGTCGGCACGCAGGGCCTGCCGGCGCCGCCGGTATGGCGCGCCGGCGCGAACAAGTCGACGCGGCTGAAGACCGAAGTGGCGCTGGTCGTCGGCGACAAGACGATTCCCGCCGGCGAGTACAGCCTGTTCGTCGATCTCAAGCTCCCGGCGTGGACGCTGATCGTGTCGAGCTGGGCGGCGCAGGAGCGTTTCGACCCCAACAACAAGGAAGCGCTGTGGGGGGCCTACGGCTACACGGCTGACAAGGACGTCGCGCGTGTCCCCATGAAACTGGACAAGCTGCCGTTCGCAGTGGATCAGTTGACGTGGAGCTTCCTGGACATGAAGAACGACAACGGTAGAATTGCGCTGATGTGGGGCGACACGCTGGCGAGCACGCCGTTCAAGGCGATCCCGCCCCGCTAGCAGCAGTAATATTCACCCCGAGACCGGCGTCACTCGCAACGAGGAGGGGACGACATGAACGCACGAGGGTTGTTCGGCCTGGGGGTGGCGGCGCTCCTCGCAGTCGGAACGTGTGCCGCGGGGCTCATGGCACAAGGCGCACAACCAGGCGCGGCGCGCACTTCGAACGCCGGCCAACCGATGGAGTGTTCGGCTCTCAAGGGGAAGACCTTCGAGAACGGGACGTCAATCGTTGAGGCCACCCTCGTGACGTCCGGCACGCTCGCGATATCGGACACGACAGCCGCGAAGAACCTTCCGCCATTCTGCCGCGTACAGGGCGTGAGCAAGCCATCCAGCAGTTCAGACATCCGCTTCGAGGTCTGGCTGCCGCAGCCGGCCCTCTGGAACCGCAAGTTTCTGTCCACCGGCGAAGGTGGCTTTGCCGGGCAGTTGAACTACCAGCGAAACGGCAACGACGGTGCGTTGGATGAAATCCTGCGGCGCGGCTACGCCACGGCATCGACCGACACCGGACACCGGTCTGCCGACCAGTGGTGGGCGATCGGTCATCCCGAGAAGGCGGCCGATTATCTTTATCGGGCCAAGCACGTGACGACGGTGGCGGCTAAGGCGATCATCGCGGCGTACTACGGCCAGCCGGCGTCGCGTTCGTACTTCAGCTCGTGCTCGAACGGCGGGCGCCAGGGGCTCATCGAAGCGCAGCGCTATCCTGACGACTTCGACGGGCTGATCATCGGGGCGCCCTGGAACTTCCAGTCGCATTCGAACGCCGGCTTCATCTGGGACGCCAAGGCGCTTGCCGCTCCAGGCGCGCGGATTCCGGCGGAGAAACTGCCGGCGATTACCGCCGCAGCAGTGGCGGCATGCGACAAGGACGACGGCCTGGCCGACGGCCTCATCACCGATCCGTCGCGCTGCCGCTTCGATCCCAAGGCCCTGATCTGCAAGGGCGCGGACGGCAACGACTGCCTGACGCCGCCGCAGGCGACGGCGCTGCAAATGATCTACGACGGTCCGAAGAACCCGCGGACCGGCGAGTCGATCTTTCCGGGGTTCGCGCGCGGTTCAGAAGCCGGCTGGACCGGCAAGGTCCGGCCGACAACGGCCGCGTCCGGTCTGCTCGTCTACTTTTCCAACATCGTCTATCAGAATCCCGAGTGGGATCTCCAGACGTTCAACTTCGACAGCGACATGACGCACGCCGATCGGACGGTCGGGCAACTGGGGAATGCGACTTCCACCGACTATTCGGCCGCGATTCGCCGCGGCGTCAAGATCATCCAGTATCACGGCTGGGACGATCAGACGCTGCAGCCGGCCTACAGTCCGCAGTACTACGAGCAGGTGGCGAAGGCAAACGGCGGCCTCGAGAAAACGCAGGAGTTCTACCGGCTGTTCATGGTGCCTGGACTGGCGCATTGCAGCGGCGGCGCCGGCGCGTCGAACTTCGGCGGTGTCGGGCAGCAGCTGCCTCCCGTGCGTGACGCGGCGCACGATATGGTGACGGCGCTCGAGAACTGGGTCGAACGTGGCGTACCGCCGGCGCAATTCATCGGCACGAAGTTCACCGACAACGAGCCTGCGACCAGGACCGTGAAGTTCACGCGCCCCGTCTGTCTCTATCCAGCGCGTGCCGCGATACAAGGGAACGGGCGATCCGAACGACGCGGCGAACTTCGCCTGCCAGCGGTAGCCGCGGGTCGTGATGTGCGGGCGCAGTGGCTCAGTGGGTCATGACCCAGACGGCCACGTTCACGCCCAGCGCGTAGCCCTTGCCCGCGAAGGTGTCGAAGTAGGCCTGGTTGTCGCCTTCCCGCTCCCAGCTGTCTGAAACGTCCGAGTTCATGCTGACGAGCACAGCCAGCCTGTCGTGGTCGTCGAACACACCGTAGTAGTGCACGGTTGAAGGCCCGATCTCGGAATCCTGGCGTGAATACTGCCACGAGCCGAGGGCGGGGATCTGCGGGAGTGGGTTGACGCGGTAGAGGATCGAGAACATCGGGTGCTCGACCGGCAGGTCGACGATCTTTGCGCCGGGCAGGATGCGCCTGAGATTCGGACGGATGTACTCGAAGTCCGGATCCCAGTTGTCGTCGATCCAGAGAAAGCCGCCCTTCAGCAGGTAGTCGCGCATGCGGACGGTCTCTTCGGGTGTGAAGTCGTAGTTGGCCGCGTTCTGCATGCGCAGGTATGGACACCGGAAGAGATCGGGATCCATGGCGGTGACGTTCGCAAAACCGGGGTAGCCGTTGTTCCACCGGCTGATCGTCGTCCTGGTCAGCTCGGCGAGACGGACCATGAAGTTGTAGTCCGCTTGCGGATAGTCGTCGCCCCAGCCGGACTTTCTCGCCCTGCGGATGTTCTCGTAGCGCAGGCGGCAGAACGTGAAGCCGAGCGGCTGGTCCGGCAGCCCGTGGTTGATCGGTATCTGGAGGTTCCGCCCGTTTGTCAGGATGTTGAACCGCTGCTCCGCGAGCGTCGCGGCGGCCAACCCCAGCGCCAGCGCAAGGGCCAGCGCGAACCGCATCCATAGAGCCGATGCCCACGTCCGCCGCATGGGAGCATCGTATACGACTAGAACCTGATGCGCGCCCCGAAGAGGAATGGGAGTGACCAGCGCTCGCTCTCGCTGTTCACATCGCGCAGCCCTTCCTCCACCAGCCAGTCCACGTCCGACAGCCCGCCGAGGAAGCGCAGCTGCGTCTCGGCCATCACTTCGAACGGCCCGACCCCGATCAGGAAGCCGCCGGTTGGTCCAAGGCTGAATGCCCACGACCTTTCGAAGAACTTGCCGTCCTGGGCGACAAGGCCCGGCGTGACGTTTGCCGGCACGCCGACGAATGTACCGCGGATGTCCTGGTTGCGGTTGATGCCGGCGAGCCACCCGACAAACGGCGTGAACCGCACGCGCGAGAAGAACCACCGCTGGCCGCCCTCGAAACCCCAGTACTGGTAATCAGTGAAGTGCACGTTCAGCGGCACTTGCGGATTGGTGCCGGCCGTGCCGATCTGGATCGCCTCGTCGTTTGACGAACTGCTCGAATAGACAAAGTTGGCAACGGCCTCAGTGCGCGGCGACATCCGGTAGCCAACCCCTATCTTGAACATCGCCATGCGGCCGTAGACCTCGTCGTAGGTCGTCTCGTCGAAGTTGATCGGCACGCCGCCGGTCGTACGGCCCGTGGCCGCTTCGATCATCTTGCCGCTGAACTGGTTATCCACGCCGTACAGTGCGTACACCGTGAGACGGTTGCGCAGGCTGTCGGGGTCGGCGGGCGTCGGTGCTGCCGGCGGGGCTGCGGTGGAAGCCACAGCGCCAGCGGTCCGGGTCATCGACTGGACGTACTCGAAGTAGGTCAGGTCGGCCCTTTGACCGACGGTGAGAGACTTGAGCATGCTCACATCGACGCCGTCCGGCACGGTGCGCGTGTAGCGGCCGCGCGGCCCGGTGAAGGTGACCGTGCGCGCCACCGGGTCGAGGGAGTTGACCGTCACGGTGGCCGTCCTCAGCCCGGTAGCCGGGTCGACACTGGTGGCCACCGGCGCTCCGCCCGCCGCCCTCGGCCGGACCTCTACGCCTTCGTAGAAAGTCACGGTGACCAGATCGCCCGGCTGGAAGCCGGCTAACTCCGACGACGCCAGCGATGGCGGCGCCTCGAAAACCGAGGTCTGACCTGCGGCATCGCGCGTCGTCACCAGGCGCGGCGTCGGGTCGACCCGAACGATCGTGCCGGTATAGCTCTTGAGCGCGGACCAGGTGGGCCCGGGCTGCGCAGCCGTTGCCTGTGCCGAGGCCGTGGCCGCCGCTGCGGTGGCGAGTACGGCGAGGATCGCGGTTCTGAGATGCATCATCATGAATGGGTCTTCTCCGGGTGACCAGAGAATCGTACCTTGGATTGACTCTCGGGCCGCCGCTTATCGAGTATACCGGCCCAGCCGATCCGTTATTCGGGACGCCTGGGCGGTCGGAATGGACTCAGGAAAGGAACCGTCAAGCAGGCGAGAAGCACGGCGCTGTCCTCAGTGCTCCTCGAGAAACCGCTTCTCCATCAGAAGCGTGTGAGTCGAAATGCTCGCATACCCCATGCGCTCGTAGACGGGCCGGCCCGCATCGGTAGCGTGGAGCACGGTCGGCGTCTCTCCATGGACTCGTGCCGCATTCTCCAATGCCTGCCTCATCGCGGCGTCTGCAAACCCCCGGCGCTGCTGGCTCGGATCGGTGGCGACGAGTGCGACGTAGCGATGGCCGTCTACCATCAGGACCGCGGCGCTGCACACAGGCTGCCCGCCTGCCACGCCGAGAACCGGAAAGTGATCCTTCCAGAAGGCGCGAGTCCCGATTGCCCCCTTGCCGGCTTCCAGGTCCATTCCGTACGCGAGCCCGTTGACGTCCACGATCGCCGCACAGCCGCGGTCATCCTCCGGCACGGTCAGCTCGAGATTGGCAACGGCTACAGGTGCGGCAACGCTCCGTGCGATCATGCCTGTCATGGGGATCATCGCCGCCATGCCACACGCGTCCAGTGTTGCTGCGACGTCGACGCCCGGCTCGAGCCGCTCGTGCGTGACCATGAGCAGCCAGGGAACAGACTGAGGGGCGGCCCACTCACAGGCTTCGCGCGCGCGCGCGCCCAGCGCTTCGGCGGACAGGCCCGACCCCGTCAGGAGCGCAAGGTTGAAGAAGCTGACCGGCAGGCCGCCGAAGATGTAATGAATCCCTTCGGTCTCCGCTACTACGGACTTTGGCCCTCCGACGCACATCAACCGCCAGGCGCCGTCGATTTGGCTGATGCTGAGCGACACGTCGTCCTTCGTGCGCTGCACGCCAGTGGCAACAAAGCCATCTGCTTGGTTACCAGTCATTGGAACCCGCATGGTAGCCCAACCGCAGGTGTCGCCGAACAAGTCACCAGGCGTATGTCGTGCGGATTCCGAGACGCGTGATGGCCAGGTTCTCGCGCGAGAGGAGACTCGCATCGAGCCAGCGGATCTCGGGGCTGATCGCGACATGCGGTGACAAGACGACTCGTAACCCTGCGCCAAGGTCGGGGCCGAAGCCGCGATCCCGGGACCCGCTTTCCACCATCACCGCTGGATTCGTGCCTGAGTAGGTGGTGGTATGAAGTGACGCTGTCCAGAGTACACCTATGCCCGCGAACAGGAACGGCTGAAAGCGGACGCCGCTGAAGCGGTAATGAATGCCCAGCGACGCGACTGCCGCCTCGCGCGGGCCATAACGGCCGTCGCCGACGCACGTGTTATTGACCAGGCCACAGGGCGCGGCCTTTGGCTCGAGACCGAACACACGATCGAACGCGAGCTCGATCGCCAGCCCCGATCGGTGCGCGACCGCCACCGCGGCACCCAGGTCCAGGTGAGTGCCAAACCCCTCATCGTCGAACCGGAACACGTGACCCAGACCAACAACGGCCGATATTTCTGGGCCCCAGCGATCCTGAGCCCAGCCGAGCGAGGGAAAGGAGAGCGTCGAAATAGCCATCAGCACGATGCGCGTGGCAGTCATGAGCGGTCCTCACCTGCCAATGCGCAGGCAGCGCCCAATCAGGCTCAGGCTTCCGTCGACGCCAACCTTCCTCGGCGCTCTGCCGTCACGGTTGAGCCTGGCAATCGACTAGGCGGCAGCGAGGACGCCGTCGATCTGCCCCATGGCGGCCCGCATACCCTCCTCCATGCCCATGCCGAGCACCTGCTCGAGTGCCTCGACCGACGGGAACGTCGTCACCGTCACCATGCGTGTCCCGCCAGCGTGCGGCTCGAAGGTGAACCGCATCCGCATCGTGGGCATCCCTGGCGCGGGCTTGCCGTCCGGGCCGAGGAACCCGTCCAGCACCTCGAATGCACGGGGCTCGTCGATGGCCAGGAACTCGAAGAAGCCCCGCGACTGTTCGCCTTTCGGGCCGGTCATGTAGTACTCGGAGCGGCCGCCCACGACGAAGTCATGCTGCACGAATGTTGCGGGCCACTCGGGGGGCCCCCAGAAGCGCTCGAGCTGACGGGGATCAGCGTACGCGGCCCAGACGCGAGCGACCCGGGCGGCGAACTGGGCGACGACTGTCATCGTCAGCGTTTCGGGGTTCTTGCGAATCTCGACGACCGGCATGCGGAGCTCCTTGGTGTGAAGTGGCCAACAACTCGTCCAGGCCGCCGACGCGCGCCTGCCAGCGCTGCTCGAACTGCGCGAGCAGAAGATTGGCCCGGCGCACGGCGTCGGGGTTTCCGGCCACGCGTTGCGAGCGGCCGTCCTTCCGCTTGATCACCAGCTGAGCACGCTCCAGCACGGCCACATGCTTCTGCACGGCGGCAAACGACATTTCGTATCGCGCGGCAAGCTCGCTGACAGAAGCGTCGGCGTTCATCACGCGCGCCAGGATGTCGCGGCGCGTGGCATCGGCCAAGGCCCCGAACAGCTGGTCGTAACCATCGGCCGACGACTGTCTATATACAACCATCTGGTTGTATATGCTACTACGATCTCGCCAGGCCCCGTCAACAGGACTCCGTCTGGATAGGGCAGACCCACCTCAGCTATGCCCCCTACCGCATTGGATGTGGCTCGGCTTCAGTTCGTCTAGAGTACTGGCCGCCACAGCTCGACGTGGCAGCTCGCGACCTTCTGATGAACACGATTCCGATCGACGAGGGCATCCGCTATCCTGGCTGGCGCGTCGCCGCCGGCGCCGGGGTTGGTGTCTTCTTCGGTTCGCTCGCGTTCGCGACCTTCCCCGTGTTTCTCAAGCCGTTGTCGGAGGAGTTCTCCTGGTCCCGCGAGGCCGTATCGACGGCCTTCGGCGCCATGACGTTGGGCGCGGCTCTGGCAACGCTCCTCCTCGGCATCGTGGCCGATCGAGTCGGTGCCACCCGGATCTGCGGATCCTGCTTGGTGGTCTGCGGGCTGGCCTTCGCATCCCTGTCGGTGTTGACGCCGCAGCTCCGGCATCTGTACATCGTCTTCGCCATAGTGGGCATCGCGATCCCCGGAACGTCAGCCGTCGTGTACTCCCGGGCCATCAGCAGCTGGTTCGATCGCCGACGCGGGGTGGCGCTGGCGGTGGTAATGGCGGGCGCGGCGGTCGGAAGCATGGTGCATCCGCCGGCTGCTTCTGAGCTGATTGGGCTCCTGGGGTGGCGCGGCGCCTGCCTCTTGCTCGGTACGACGACCCTGCTGGTGGGCGTGCCCATCGTGGTTCGAACCGTGCGCGAGCATGCGACCACACCAGCTCATGAGGGGGTTCGTAGCGCCGGAGATGGCGTCACCGTTTTCCGCGCGCTCGCTTCGCGAGTCGTCTGGATCCTGATTGCCGTCGTCTTCGGCAGCACGCTCGCGCTGACCGGCGTCGTCGTGCATCTGCCGGCGTTGCTCACCGACCGCGGGCTTCCCGCCAGCCGGGCGGCGATTGTCCTTTCGGTCCTGGGCGGAGCCAGCCTGGCGGGACGGCTCGTGACCGGGTGGTGCCTGAATCGGTTCGCGGCGCCACGGGTCGCATGCGCGTTGCTGGCGCTTGCCGCTTTCGGCACGTTCTCGCTGATCGGTGTCACGTCGTTTTCTGCGGCGGCGGTCGCCGCGGCGCTCATCGGCCTCGGGACCGGTGGAGAGTTCGACATGGTGCCACATCTGCTCTCACGGCATTTCGGTCTCCGCTCTCTGTCGACGTTGTATGGATTCGCCTGGGGCGCGGCCGGTGCAGCCGGCCCTGTGGTCATGGGTCGTGCATTCGACGCAACTGGCTCCTAAAACACTGTCCTGCTGGTTCTGGCGATCGTGTCGCTGGGCGTCGCCCTGCTCATTCTCCTCGTGCCCGCCCCAACCGACTCGCGCGTATAGGGAAGCACTCGATGGCTGCGAAGGAAATTGTCCGCGCTATTCCGTGAAAGCGTCACCGCATTTGGCGCCTGCAATCGCGTACGATTGAAAAGATTTTTGGGGACTGGCTGCCGCCAGGAGGGCCCATGGCGTTCGCTCCCGCGCCCCTGCCGCAACGCGCCTCCGCTGACGCATCACAAAAGCCCGCCCGCCCTCATGAGCCAGGCGACGCATCCGGCCCCCCCGTCCGCGATCGCCGCCGGCAATCGCAGGTGCGCGCCGCAGAAACCCGCCTGCTGTACGAGAACGCCAACACCGGGACCGCTGTCACGGTCATCATCGCAACCGTTCTCGCGTACGCGCAATGGGACGTGATCCCTCGCGCGATCGTTGTGGCCTGGCTGCTGTTCGTGCTGCTGGTTGCCGCGGCGCGATGGGTGCTCGTGCGGCTCTACTGGCGCGCGTCGCCCGGCGACGTCGAGCACGGGCGATGGAACTCGGCGTTCGTGATCGGGACCGGACTGGCCGCAGCCGGGTGGGGGGCTGGCGCGATCGTGCTCTACCCGGCCGGCCAATCCACGAACGAGATCCTGGTGGTCTTCGCCGTCGGCGGTCTCATGCTCGGTGCGGCTTCGCTGCTCGCCGCGCGCCCTGAGGCGTTTCTCACCTTTCTTCTCCCGACTGGACTGATCACCTCCACACGGCTCGCCCTCGAGGGCGATCAGGGCCACATCATCATGGGGTTCCTGGCCCTGCTGTTCACGGTGGCGACGGTCGTGACGACCTGGCGATTCCACTTCGCGGTGGAATCCTCGTTCAAGTTGCGATTCGACAACCAGGATTTGATCGAGAGCCTCCAGACCGCCAAGAACGAGGCGGAAGCGCTGAACCGGGACCTGGAGCTGAGGGTCCGGGATCGCACGTCGAAACTGACCGACGCCGATCAACGCAAGGACGAGTTCCTCGCGACGCTCGCGCACGAGCTCAGGAACCCGCTGGCACCCATACGGTTTGCGCTGCAGACGCTCAAGGCCCAGACCCCGCCGGCCACTGCCGCACATGCCCGTGACGTGATCGAGCGTCAGGTGGGGCAGCTCGTGCGCCTCGTCGATGACCTCCTGGATGTGTCGCGGATCACCACGAACAGAATCCAGTTGCGCCTCGAACCCCTCGACCTCGCCCGCCTCATGGCGACAGCCACCGAATCCGTCACGCCGCTTGCTTCGGCGGCCGGCCAGACACTTGACGCACCGCCGCCTTCGAGTCCGATTCTCGTCAGTGGCGATGGGGCGCGGCTGGTGCAGGTCTTCGCCAATGTCCTGCACAACGCCGTGAAGTTCACGCCTCGTGGAGGACACATCTGGTTCACCGCCGACCAGCAGTCCGGTGAGGCCGTGGTGCGCATCCGTGACACGGGCGTTGGAATCGCCTCGGACGCCCTCCCACGGGTATTCGACATGTTCCACCAGGCGGAACCGGTGCTCGAGCGCACGACCGGTGGGCTGGGCATCGGGCTGACGCTGGCGCGTCGGTTGGTGGAAATGCACGAAGGGCGGATCGACATCCGAAGTCCCGGGCCGGGGCAGGGCGCCGAGGTGGAAATTCGTCTGCCGATCGCGTTGGCACCGGCCGCCGCGGCGCCGGCCGAACGGCCGCCGGCCGCCGCGGGCTGTGTTCTCAAGGTGTTGATCGTCGAAGACAATGTGGACGCTGCGGACATGATGGAGGTCGCCGTCTCGCGTCTCGGCCACGAGACGCGGCTGGCCCACGATGGCGCAAGCGCACTGACGGCAGCCAGCGGCTTCGCGCCTGACGTGATCTTCCTGGACATCGGGCTCCCGGTGATGAACGGCTATGCCGTTGCCCGCGCGTTGCGCGGCAAGCCGGAGTTTGATGCCGTGCACATCGCCGCCTTGACCGGCTGGGGGCAGGACGAGGATCGCCGCAAGGCGCGTGACGCGGGGTGCGATAGCCACCTCACCAAGCCCCTCGCTCCGGCGATGCTTGAAGAGCTGCTGGCGACGGTCGCCCAGCGCACCCTGGAGCGGCGCAGTGAAGGCGACACGCCGCGAACGCGCCGCACCGATTCGGGCCCCTCCCTCTGAACGAGGCAGCCGAACACACGAAACCGCCAAGGACTGACTCTCGCTCCAAGGACCAGGGACCGGGACGAACCAAGGACCAAGAACCAAGCCCCAAGGACGACAGCGGCTTTTCACGCAATACACAAAGGTGAAAAGCGTTCTAGGATCCGCCCGCGCCCCGATTGGCGCACCACCAGCGGAGGCACAATGTCGGCACTCGAGACCATCAAAGCGGGGTACGCCGCGTTCGGCAGAAACGATCCCTCGGTCCTGTTCGGGGCCATGGATCCAGCGATCAACTGGAACGAAGCGGAGGGCTACCCGCTGGCGGACGGTAACCCGTACGTCGGCCCTCAGGCCATAGGTGAGGGTGTGTTCGGGCGGCTGCTCGCGGCGATCGACAACTTCACCGCGGTGCCCCACACGTTCATCGATGGGGGGGACCACATCGTGACGCTCGGGCGCTATGGCGGCAGGATGAAGGCCGGCGGCGCCACGCTCGACGCGCCGTTCTGCCACGTGTTCCGCTTCCGCGATGGCAAGGCAGTGATGTTCCAGCAGTACACGGATACAGCGCAGTGGGCGCGGCTGATGAAATAGAAGTCTCGCGCCTCTCGGCCACTATCTGTGGATGAGCTTACGGGCCTAAGCCTGCTCAACGGAACGCTCTCGGGACAGCCGATCGAGAGTCTCGGCCTGGACTTTCCGATGCACACGAACTACATGCACGTGCAGGGCTATATCTTGTTCGCCTTTGTGGCTGCGTCCCTGAGTTCCCCACACAACCCGATCGCCGTCCGCGTGCGGTCCATGGCGGTCCAGCCCAGGTTGGACGCCGCTCTGTCGAGGATTGCCTCGCTGACGTTCGGCGCTTACGTCTTTCATGGCCCGTCATGGCGGTCCTGACGACGCCCGTCGACCCCTTCAGGCAACTCGGGACCCGTCCTGTTCGTTTCCTGGTCGTGGTGGTCGGGGCGTTCCTGCTGGCCGACGCCGCTCTCTCGGCACGACGAGCGATGGAAGTCGGCACCCAGCGTGTGTTGAAGCGCCTCGCCTGACCGCCGCCTGGCCCCGGCGAAGATCCGAGTCCCCGTGGATTGCGAGCAGCCTCGCCATCCTTTGGCGCCGCGTCATAATAGCGGCATGGCCAGCCTGCCGATAGCCTGCACGCTCAGCCCCAACGCCCTGAAGGCCCGGAAAGCCGACCTCTTGAATCTGCTGCTCAGCCGCGCCCACGATCGTGCGGAGCTGCCAGACGGCTACCAGTTTCGATTTGCGGCGGAAGGCAACATCCTTTCAGAGATCGCACGGATGGTTGATGCCGAGCGTCAGTGCTGCCGGTTTCTTCGCTTTGCCGTCACGGTCGAGCCCGACGATGGAGGGGTGACGCTTGCCCTGACCGGCCCGGCTGGCACGAGAGAGTTTCTGGCTGCGATGTTTGCCTCATGAGTGCCAATGTCCTCGTGTTCGCGACCGCCGCTTTTCTCGAGATAGCGGGCTGTTTTGCGTTCTGGGCATGGCTTCGCCGCGGCGCGTCGCCATTCATCGCGCTCGTCGGAGTCGGAAGCCTCGTCGGCTTTGCCGTCGTGTTGACGCGGGCTGACGCGGTGTTTGCCGGCCGGGCCTATGCCGCCTACGGCGGGATCTATATCGCGGCGTCGCTGCTCTGGTTGTGGCTTGCAGAGGGTCAACGGCCGAGCACGACGGACCTGGTGGGAGCCGCCGTAGCTGTCGCCGGCGCCCTCATCATTATCGGAATGGCCCCCAAGGCCGGCTGATAACCGCTCGGCGCCCCGATCTCCGATCCCCGATCCCCGATTTACGATTTGCGATCTCAGATTTCCGATCCCGTTCCCCGTTCCCGCCGTTCTCTGTTCCCTGTCATTGACCCTCCCATGCCTGTCCACGTAATATCTGTTCATGTCAGGTATCAATACCCGCGCGCTCGACCGCGAGCTGAAGCGCGGCTCGGCCGAGCTGCTAATCCTCTCGCTGCTCGATGCGCGGCCGCGCCATGGCTACGACCTGAGCAAGCTGATTCACGCCCGATCCGGCGGGCAGCTCACGTTCCACATCGATTCGCTCTATCCGCTTGCTGTATCGCCTCGAGGAACGCGGGTGGATCAAAGGGCACGTGGGTCGAAAAACCGGACGAGCGCCGGCGGCGGTTCTACAAGGTCACGCCAGAGGGGCGCCGCGTGCTCGCTCAACAGCGCAAGACGTGGTCGGCGTTCGTGGAGGCCGTGCGTCTCGTAACGGGAGACGAACGTGCCTGATCCATCGAGTCCGCAAACGAGACAGCGCTGAGAGAACGCTGGGCAGCGAGGTCCGGGCGCGGCTCTCGTGGCTGCGCCTCTCGCCGACCCGGGAGGCCGAGATCGTCGACGAGCTCTCGCAGCATCTGGACGACCGCTACCAGGAGCTGATCGCCGGAGGCGCCACCCGGACGAGGCGACGCGCCTGGCGCTCGCCGACTTCCAGAGCGGCGACGCCTCGTGCAGCAGATGGCGCCGCTGCGGCAGGCGCACGCGCCTGCCGCCGGTCACGCCGGGGGCATCAACCGGGCACTGGCTGAGCGATCTCTGGCAGGACCTGCGCTACGCCGCGCGCATCTTCTGGAAGCAGCCCGCCTTCGCGGCCGCGAGCCGTCCTGACGCTGGCGCTGGGGATCGGCGCGACCACCGCGATCTTCAGCGTGGTCTACGGCGTGCTGCTGAAGCCGCTGCCGTTTCGACGAGCCCGACCGGCTGGTCAGCCTGCGCCAACACGCGCCGCACGGGGCAGGGACGAATCAGGGCCCCGCCACCTACCTCACCTATCGCGAGAACCAGCGGGCGTTCGAGGCAATCGGCGCCTGGGATCCCACCGAGGTGTCCGATTACCGGAGGCGGCGATCCGGAGCGCGTTCAGGCGCTGTTGGTCAGCGCCGACACGCTGCCGCTGTTGCGGGTGCAACCCATCGTCGGCCGGGTCTTCAGTGCTGACGACGATGCGCCAGGCAGTCCGCTGCGGGTCGTGCTGACCCATGGCTACTGGCAGCGCCGGTTCGGCGGCGGCTGAGAGCGTCATCGGCCAGTCACTCGTGATCGATGGCAGGCCTGGCGAAGTGATCGGCGTGCTGCCGGCGTCGTTCGAGTTTCTCCGCACCCGTCCGGGCGTGGTGCTGCCACTGCCGCTGGACGTGAACGCGCCGCGCGGCATCAGCTTCGGCTTTCAGGCGCTGGCGCGGCTGAAGCCGGGCGTGACACTGGCCCAGGCCAACGCCGAGGTGGCGCGCCTGATCGCGCTTCTGCCGCCGGCATTTGCACGATTGGAGCTGCGGCCCGACGTGCGGCCGCTGGCCGACGAAGTGATCGGCAACGTCGGCGAGATCCTGTGGATTCTCCTCGCGGCCGTCGGCGTCGTGCTGCTGATCGCCTGCGGCAACGTGGCCAACCTGTTCCTCGTGCGCGCGGAAGGACGTCAGCAGGAATTCGCGATGCGCGCGGCGCTGGGCGCGAGTCGCGGCCGGATCGCGCGCGCCCTGCTGTCCGAGAGCGTGGTGCTGGCGCTCGCGGGCGGCGCGGTCGGCGTGGCGGTGGCGCAGGCCGCCACCGGCGCTGCTGCGGACGATCGCGCCGGCGGAGCTGCCGCGCGTCGACGACATCGGCATCGACGCGACGGTCCTGTTGTTCACGCTGCTCGGTTTCGCTGCTGAGCGGCGCGCTGTTCGGGCTGTTTGCCGTCCTGCGATTCGGGAACCCGAGCATCATGGCGCTCAAGGAGGGCGGCCGATCGGCGAGCGACGCGCCCGGCGCGGCGCCGCACCCGCAAGGCGCTGGTCGTCGGCACAGGTCGCGCTGGCGCTGACGCTGCTGATCGTCTCGGGGCTGATGATTCGCACGTTCATCGCGATGCGGCAGGTCGATCCCGGGGTTCACCGGTCCCGAGGAAGTGCAGACGTTCGTCATCGCGATTCCGCCGGGCCTCGATCAGCGATGCGGAGCAGGCGGCGCGAACGCACCAGCGCGTCGCGGAGCGGCTGGCGCAGGTGCCCGGCGTCGCTCCGTCGGTCTCTCGTCGTCCATCACGATGGACGGCGAGGACAACGGCAACTCCCTCGAGGTCGAAGGATGTCCCGGACCGGAAGGCGACGCTGCCGCCGCTGCGCCGCTTCAAGAGCGTCGCGCCTGGCTACTTCGAAACGATGGGCAACCATCTGGTGGCGGGACGCTCGATCACCTGGAGCGAGATCTTCGAGCGGCGGCCGGTCATGGTCATCTCCGAGGCCCTCGCGCGCGAGTACTGGAGAGAGCCCGCGGAGGCGATCGGCAAGCGCGTCCGCTGCTGCAGCCGCGGATGCCGTGGCGCGAGATCGTCGGCGTCGTCGGCGACGAGCGCGACGATGGGCTGAACAGCCCGCCGACCGCGATCGTGTACTGGCCGATGCTGAACGAGAGCTACCGGTGGCGCACGATGGCCTACGCGGTGCGGTCGACGCGAGTCGGCACGCCGGGTTTCCTGCGCGAGCTCGAGCAGGCGGTGTGGTCGGTCGATGGCAATCTGCCGCTGGCCGACGCGCAGACGCTGCAGGAGATTCAGGCGCGCTCGATGGCGCAGACCTCCTTTGCGCTGGTGATGCTCGGCATTGCCGCGGGCGTCGCGCTGCTCATCGGCGTGGTCGGGATCTACGGCGTGATCGCCTACGCCGCCGCCCAGCGGACGCGCGAGATCGGCGTCCGCATGGCGCTGGGCGCACAGGCTGGAGACGTGCGGAGGATGTTCCTCCGGCACGGGCTTGCGCTGGCGGCCGACCGGCATCGCCCTCGGCGTCGGTGTCGCGGTCGTGCTCACGCGGGTGATGTCGGCGTTCCTGTTCGGCGTCGGCCCGCTGGATCCGGTGACCTACGCGCTGGTGTCAGGCCGTCCTGGCCGCGGTCGCGCTGCTGGCGACCTACTTCCCGGCGCGCCGGGCGTCGCGCGTCGATCCCAGCATCGCGTTGAGAGTGGACGTCTAAGGTCCTTGGGACTTGGTCCTTGGGCCTTAGGCGGGCCTTAGTCCTTGGTTCTTGGTTCGTGGTCAGCAGTCGAGATGCCGTCCGAGGCGCTGGCCTGTCCTTCCGTCGAAGAGATACAGACGGTCGCGGTGCAGACCAAGGCCGACCTGATCGTCAACGGCGACCGGCGTGTCCGCAGGCACCACGACGCGGACGAGCTCGGCCGTCAGGCCATCGACTCGCACGTGAATCAGCGTCGCCGTTCCGAGCGGCTCGACTACTTCGATGGCACCGCGTGCGTCGCCCCGATCCGGCTGGGTGAGGACGACGTCGTGCGGCCGGATGCCGACGGTGATCGCTGCGCTGTCGAGGGCCGTGACGTCGTGCGGGCCGAATGCGATCGAGAAAGCCGAGCAGGTTGCCCGGGCGCGATCGTAGGCAACCGACCAGCTGCACGGCCACAGGTTCATCGCCGGCGATCCCACGAATCCGGCCACGAACGTATTCGCCGGCTGCCGGAAGATTTCGAGCGGCGCGCCGATCTGCTCGAGGCGGCCGTCGCGCATCACCGCGATGCGGGTCCCGAGCGTCATCGCCTCCTCCTGATCATGCGTGACGTACACCATCGTCGTCGCCAGCCGCCGGTGCAGCAGCGCCAGCTCGGCGCGCATGGTCGACGCGCAGCAGCGGGTCGAGGTTCGACAGCGGCTCGTCGAGCAGGAACGCCTGCGGCTCGCGCACGATGGCGCGGCCGAGCGCCACGCGCTGACGCTGGCCGCCGGACAGCTGCGCCGGCTTGCGATCGAGCAGCGCTTCGATGCCGAGCAGCGTCGCGACGGTCGCCGACCCGCTCGTCGATCGCGTGCCGGCGTCCACGCGCCGGACCCGCAGGCCGAACGCCAGGTTCTCGCGGACGCTCTTGTGCGGATAGAGCGCGTAGCTCTGGAACACCATCGCGAGATCGCGGTCGCTGCGGCGCCACGCCGGTCACATCGCCGCCACCGATCCGGATCCGCCCGGCCGTCGGCGCCTCGAGCCCGGCGATCAGGCGCAGCACCGTGCTCTTGCCGCTGCCCGACGGCCCGACGAGACGAGCAGCTCGCCGTCGGCGATCTCGAGCGTGAGATCGCGCACGGCATGGTGGCCATTCGGATAGACCTTGCTGACCTGGTCCAGCGTAATGGCAGCCATGTCAGCCCTTCACCGCGCCGGAGGTGAGCCCGGCGACGATACGCCGCTGCGCCAGCAGCACGACAGCAGCGACCGGCACGCGTGGCCACGACGGCCGCGGCGAGGATCTCGCCCCACGGCACCTGATACTGGCCGCGGAAAAGCGCGATCGCCACCGGAACGGTGTAGCGTTCCGGCCCGAGCGTGAACGACAGCGCGAACAGGAACTCGTTCCAGCTGTAGAGAAACGTCAGGATCGCGGTCGTCGCCAGCCCGGGCCACGACAGCGGCAGAACGATCTCGCGCCAGCGCGCGCAGCCGGCCGGCGCCGTCCATGAACGCCGCTTCTTCGAGCTCCGCGCGGCAGCTGGCGGAAGAACCCGACGAGCAGCCAGATCGTGAGCGGCATCGCGAACGTCAGATACGGCAGCACCAGGCCGGGGTAGGTGTTGAGCAGGCCCAGCGCGCGCAGCAGCAGGTACAGCGGCGACACGATCGCGATCTGCGGGAACATCGACACCGCGAGGACGAACGCCAGCATCAGCGACTTCCCGCGGAACGGCAGCCGCGCGAGCGCGTACGCGCACAGCGCGCCGAGCGCCACCGACAGCGAACGTCGTCGCGCCGGCGACGATGAGCGAGTTGCGGATCGGCGTCCAGAAGTCGCGGTCGCCGAAGAGCGCGCGGTAGTGGTCGAGCACGAGCGCGCGCGGCAGAAGCGACGGCGCGTCCGAAGAGCCGGCTCTCCGGCGTGAGCGACGCGACGACCGCCCAGTACAAGAGGAAAGACGATCGCGCGCCAAGCATGACGCCGCGTGACGAGCGCCACCCGTGGCGTGCTCGACGCTTCATCGCGATCGCTCCAGGAACGCGTCGCCGCCCGAGCAGGCGGATCGCTGCGAGCGCGCCGCACGAACGCCACGGCGAAGACGATGACCGACAGCGCCGATCCGTAGCCGAAGCGCAGGTTCTGCAGCAGCGTGCTGAACGTGTACAGCGCGATCGGCTCGGTGGCCGTGCCCGGTCCGCCGCCGGTCATCACGTAGACGACGTCGAACACGCGAAAGGCGTCGAGCGCGCGGAAGAGCAGCGCCACCAGCAGCGCCGGCTTCAGCAGCGGCAGCGTGACGTCGGTGAAGCGCTGCCAGGGCCCGGCGCCGTCCACTTCGGCCGCCTCGTACAGCGACCGGTCGATGCTCTGCAGGCCCGCGAGCAGCAGCAGCGCGACAAACGGCGTGGTCTTCCACGCGTCGGCGAGGATGAGCGGGATCCAGGCCGAGGTCGCGTCGGCGAACCACGTGGGCGGCGTCAGTCCCGACCGCTCGAGCAATCGCGCTGGCCAGGCCGGCCGGGCTCTCGAACATGAACCGCCAGACGAGCGCCGCGACGACGGTGGGAATCGCCCAGGGCAGCAGGACGGCCGTGCGCACGGCGCCCGCCGACCGCGACTGACGATCGAGCGCGAGCGCGAGGAGCAGCCCGGCGGCGAGCTCGAGCGAGACGGTAACCGCAGTGAAAGCAGCCGAGTGCGCCAGCGCGCTCCAGAACCGGCGATCGCCAAGCGCTTCGACGTAGTTGGCCGCGCCGACAAACGGCCGCCCGAGCCACGGCATGCGCAGATCGTGCAGATGGAGCGATTCCCAGACCGTCCAGCCAATCGGGAGCAGGGCGACGGCCGCGATCGTCGCAATGGCCGGGGATGGCGAGCGCCCACCCGAGACGTGCGCTCGCGCCGCCGCCACGCGGTCACCTGCGTCGTCTTCGTCATGCTGGCGCAGCTTCACCTTCGCCAGCAGGGCCCGCATCGCAGCCGCGGCCTCCAGGAGGGCCTCGCGTGGATCCTGCTGCCTGCGTGAGCGCTCGATGCGAGCGAGATCTGCAGGATCTCGGAGAGCTGCGTGTAGACCGGTGTCACAGGTCGTGGAACGGCACGCTCGATGATGGCCAGCGCGTCGCCTGCCGGAATCGACAGTGCGGCCTCCAGTTCGGGCGTGCGATAGAGCGCGGGCCGCGGCGGAAACTGTCCGGCAATTCGCGCGCGCTCAATCATCTGTTCCGGCTGCAGGAGGTAGTCGACCAGACGATAGGCCGCCTCTGGCTGATCGCTGTACGCATTGATCGCCAGCGACCGATCCTCCCAGCGCGGCCGTCGGAGCCCCTCCGCGGTTCCTGGCATGGCCGCGATCCCGACGCGCCCGGCCACGGCACGACTGCGACGGCATCCTGGAGCAGCCATAGGCATACGGCCAGTTGCGCATGAACGTGGCCTGGCCGTTCTGAAAGGCGAAGCGCGTCTGCTCTTCCTGCCACGTGAGCACGGCGGGCGGCACGACGGCCTCGCCGGTGGATGCTGTCGCGCATGAACGTCAAGCGCTCTGGTCGCGGCCTCGGAGTCCACGGCCACGCGTCCGCGGTCGTCGAGGATGCTGCCGCCAAACGCGCCCAGGTGCTCGAGAAAGACGGTCACGAGCCCTTCGTAGCGGGCACCCTGCCAGACGAAACGCAAACGGCGTCCCAGGTTGCCTGCGCGCCAGCCGCCAGCCGCACGAGATCGTCGAGATCGCGCGGCGGTCCCGGCACCAGATCGGTGCGCCAGTACAGCATGCCGACGTCGACGAACCAGGGCAGCGCGTAGAGCGCGCCTTGCCAGCGGTTCGCCGCCAGGGCGGCGGGGAAGAAATCGCCTGCCGGCGGATCGAATCGATCGAGGCTGGCGATCCAACCGGCGGCCGCGAACTCAGGCGTCCAGATCGACGTCGAGCTGCAGCACGTCGGGCTCGCTCGCGTGCGCGTTCAGCCACTGCACGTATAGCTGGTGCCGCTGGTCCGCACCATCCGGTGTCGCACGGATCGCGACGGAGAGCGGAGCGTTGGCCTGCTGGAACCGCGCGACCTGGCGCCGGATGACGTCGGACTCGAGGCCGACGACGCTGCCGGAAAAGGTGAGCGTGGGCTCTGCGGCAGGGGCACACGAAGCGGCCGCCGTCAGCAGAGCCGCCAAGATTAATCGGCGTGGGTCCAGCATGCTGCCTGCACATTTACCAGATCCACCGGCCACCCGCCATGCCGGTGCTAAGCTCCGCCATACTGCCTCGAGTGAGCGCAGGGGGAGAGGCATCGATGAAGGACGTGAAGAAGCTGATCGAGAAGCTCAGGGTGCGTCCGGGCCAGAAGGTGTCCCTGAAGCGTCACAGGACGGACTGGACCGCGGGCGTCGAGAAGGCGGACGCGCGACAGCTCCTCGACGAAGGCGTTGCGCAACTGGCACTTCAGCAGGAGATGCTCTACGCGCAGGACACGTATGCAGTCCTCATCATTTTTCAGGCCATGGATGCGGCGGGGAAGGACGGGACGATCAAGCACGTGATGTCCGGGATCAATCCCATGGGCTGCCAGGTCTTCAGCTTCAAGGCGCCGTCGACCGAAGAGCGGGACCATGGTTTCCTCTGGCGGTCCTCGAAGGCGCTTCCGGAGCGCGGAAGGATTGGCATCCACAACCGTTCGTACTACGAGGAAGTGCTCGTGGTCAGGGTGCACCCGGAGATCCTCCATGCGCAGCAGCTGCCGGAGCACTTGAAGGGGAGTGGCATCTGGCGTGACCGCTACCGCCAGATCAATCAGTTCGAGCGTTACCTGGTCGACAACGGGACCATCCCGATCAAGTTCTTCCTGCACGTCTCGAAGGAGGAGCAGCGGCGGCGTTTTCTCGAGCGGATCGACCGGCCGGAGAAGAACTGGAAGTTTTCCGTCAACGATGCCAGGGAGCGCGCGCGTTGGGATGACTACATGAAGGCCTACGAAGAGGCCTTGACCGAGACCACCACGAAGCACGCTCCCTGGTACATCGTCCCGGCAGACAACAAATGGTTCACGCGCGTCGCGGTTGCCGAGATTGTCAACCAGCACCTGAAGAAACTGCGCCTGGCGTTTCCGACGGTCACTGCGGCTCGAAGGAGGGAACTGCTTCAGGCCCGGCGGACGCTGCTCGGCGAACGGCGCTGAAGGCCTTCGCCTGGGCCGGAATCAGCTTCTCGGGACCACGCCGAACGCGAGGAGGCTCTCGCCGCTGGCGGCAACCGCATCCTCGGGCGTGCGGGGTTTCCAGCCGAGCACACGCTCGGCCTTCGCGCTCGTCGCGCGCCGCGTGCTGTCGAGCAGCGGGACGAGCGGCTGCATCTTCCGGTTGAACCGGGCGGCGAAGCGGACGAGCCAGCTCGGAAGTTCGCGCGTCGGCACCTTTTTCGCGGCCTCTCCCAGGCGCGCTTTCAGGACCCGGGCGATGTCGAACATCGACATGATGTCGCCCGACGCGGCGATGAAGCGCTCGCCCTTTGCGGCCGGACTGGTCATCGCGCGCAGGTGAAGATCGGCCACATCCCTCACATCGACAACGCCGAAGTAGAGCCGGGGGCAGCCGGGCATGCCCTTCAGCAGGCGGGTGATGAGCTCGAGTGAAGACGACGCGTCCGGCCCGAGCGCCGGCCCGAAGATGCCAACGGGATTGACCGCGGAGAGCTCCAGCGCGCCGCCCTCGGCCGCCATGAAGTCCCACGCGGCACGTTCCGCGACGGCCTTCGATCGCACGTAGGCGCTCATCTCGCCGGCGGTGTTGGTCCAGCTGGTTTCGTCGAACGGCGCCGCCTGCGGCGGATGTCCGTAGTAGATCGCGCCGCACGATGAAGTGAGCACGACCCGCTTGACGCCATGGTCCCTTGCAGCCTTCAGCACCCGCAGCGTGCCGTCGCGGGCCGGCACGATCAGTTCGTCGTCGGTTTTCGGTGCCGCGGCTGGTATCGGCGAGGCGACGTGCAACACGTAATCGCACCCAGCCACCGCATCGGACCAGCCCGCATCGTGGCCGAGATCGGCAGCGAAGAAGGCCAGCCGCTCGCCAGGGTCGGCGCCGCCGTTCTTCAGCAGCAGGCGAACGGCGGCCTCGCGGGTGAGGGAGCGCACTGTGGTGCGGACGGAATGGCCGGCTTGAAGCAGCTGCAGGATGACGTGGCTCCCAACGAACCCGGAGCCGCCGGTGACCAGTACTGTGCTCATGAAGAAGACCTCTTCATTCTGCACGAGAAACGGGAGCGGATTGAGACCACGCGATCGGGGTGAGCTGGCGCCCGGAGGGCCGGATTGGGCCTCTCCAGGCGGCCGCGCTCGAGCCTGATGACTAGTTGCCTCGTATGGTGGCCGAGAAGTTGTACTTGAACGAGAACTGCAGCTTGAGTCCTTCGCCGACGTAGGGATCCTGGAACATCTCGCGGCGGCCCCACTGCAGCTCCGCGCCGACCATCACCCCGGGCACCGGCGTGTAGAGCAGGTTGCCGAGCATGTACTGGCCCAGCCGGTACGCATCGGGGGCCTGGCCCTCCGTGTTGTCGATGTCCTGGTGCGAGTAACCCACCGCCGTCGACCACTGGCTGTTCCAGTTGTGATCCAGGAAGATCACGGTGCCGAGGAGCGGAATCGCCTCGCCTTTGATGGGCGTCACGAGGTTGCCGGGGTTGCGGACGATGCCGACGTCGACCGGCGCGTCGTTCATGTAGTTCTGGATGCCTTCGCCGTAGACCAGCTGGCCGCGGATCGTGGAGCTCGAGCCAAGCTTGATGTTCGTGCTGAAGTTGAGGCCCCAGCGCGTCGCACTGCCCGACAGGTCGAAGGCATCGTCGCGCAGGTCATCCCACTCCATCCGGCCGAGCAGCCCCGCCACTTCGACGTAGCCCTTGGGCCCCCCATGCGGTACTCGCGCCGTGAGGTCGGGCAGCGGGATGCGCGCCCTGGACGTCCTGGAGCTCGATGCGGTCCGCGAGCAGGCCGGCGTCGCCGCTCGCGCCCGGCCGCTCGAGCGCAATGGTGAGGCGCGTGTCGCCCTGGATGGGCATACACCGCACCTGCACGTTCCGGAAGAACACCATGCCGGTCGGGCCCCAGTACTCGAGCGAGTTCGGGAAGACGTCGATGTCCATGAACGGGCTCCAGGTCTGGCCCGCCCCCCACTGGCCGAGCTCGCCGTAGGCGTGCCGCAGCCGGAACGTCGTCTGGCCTTCGTCCACGCCCGTGCCGAACATTTCGAACTCGAACGTGGTCCGCAGCTCGCCCATCGAGGTGGGCACGAAGCCCTTGACGCCCAGGCGGGTCTGGCGCACGCCGGCGAAGGTGCTCCCGTCCTCGCCGAACTCCTGGTCGAAGGACGGCAGGCGGTTGATGCGCATCGTGTCGTACCAGTTCGGGTCGATCGTCTTGAAGTTGAGGCCCATGTCGAGCATCGCAAACCCGTAGACGTCCATGCGCGGGCCCTCGGCTGCAGCCGGCTGCGCCTGCGCGGTTGACGGTGCTCCGATCAGGCCGATCAGCAGGAGCACGGCCAGACCGACGCCGCTGGCGTATCGGCAGCCCTTTCTCTGTCGCATGTGAAATCCTCCTCGATCAGGTCGGGTCAAATCGGGTTCCACGCCCGATGCAGGTCTCGACTCAAGCACGGGGAATGCCACCATCCTGATTCGATCGAGCCGTCAGCCAGGCACACCATTCCGGGCCTTGCGTCGTGCATGCGCACGCGGTCGACTGCCTCGATTCGGGCGGGGCACGAAGTCCCCGAGGCACCTCTTAGCGATCCGATATTCCGGAGGATCTTCCGGTGGATGTGCAGGCTGAACGTCTCTGCCGCCCCTCTCACCGACAATCGAGTCGCTTAGTGCTGCTCTTGTCAGATAAGAATCGCGCCATCAGGATTGCCGCCGCGGAGTTCACTGTGCAAACAAAAAACCAACTTTCAGTGGCACATCCCGTGCACAATATGCTCACCGTGCCGCACGCAGGCGAGCACGTTCCAGTCCAGCGCGGTAAGGCGAGTGATGAGAAGCAATGATCAAACGCCAGGCGTAGTGTCTTCGTCCATCCAGTGAAGCTGACCGAGGGACAAGAGCCAGCATCGAGCGAAGTGAGGCCAATCGGATCCACCGCCTGGATGGGTTCGCCAGTTTCAAGAGCCACGACAGTTTAGGGAGAACGACGATGAAGACATCCCGCACGACCTCGATAGTGATGGCGTTCGTGGCGCTGGCCATCGGCGCGGACCTGGCCTACGCACAAGCCAAGAAGCCGAACGTGGTGATCCTGGCCACTGGAGGCACGATTGCCGGCGCCGCTGCCACGGGCACGCAGTCCGGTTACAAGTCCGGCGCCGTGACCATCGACGCGATGCTCGCCGCCGTGCCCGGCATTTCTGACCTCGCCACCATCAAGGGCGAGCAGATCTCGAACGTCGGCTCGCAGGACATGAGCTTCGCAGATCCTGCTGACGGTCGCCAAGCGCATCAACGAGCTGGCGAAGGACCGCGACGTCGACGGCTTCGTGATCACCCACGGCACCGACACCCTGGAAGAGTCGGCGTTCTTCCTGAACCTGACCGTGAAGACCGACAAGCCGGTCGTCATGGTGGGCTCGATGCGTCCGTCGACGGCGGTCAGCGCCGACGGCCCGCTGAACCTGTACAACGCGCGTCGGCGTCGCGGTCGATCCCAAGGCCAAGGGACGCGGCGTGCTGGTGGTGATGAACGACTGGATCCACGCCGCGCACTCGCTGACCAAGACCAGCACGACGGCGGTCGCAGACGTTCATGTCGCCGGTTCGCGGCCTGGTCGGCGTGGCGAGCTACGGCAAGAACGACTTCTACACGACGCCGTCGTGGAAGCACACCACGCAGACCGAGTTCGACATCGCGCAGGTGACGCAGATGCCGCGCGTGGACATCATCTTCGCTGGCGCTCGACATGCTCGGCCGACCTCGATCGACGCGTCCGTGGCCGCTGGCGCCAAGGGCATCGTGATTGCCGGCGTCGGCAACGGCAACATGAACAAGGCGGCGGTGACCGCGGCCGCCAACGCCGTGAAGAAGGGCGTGGTCGTGGTGCGGAGCTCGCGCGTGGCGACGGGCCTCGTCGGCCGGAACGTCGAGCTCAACGACGACGAGCTCGGCTTCATCGCGTCGGACGAGCTGAACCCGCAGAAGGCGCGGATTCTGCTGGCGCTGGCGCTGCTGAAGAAGCCCACGGCCGCGCAGGATGCAGACGATGTTCCGTACCTACTAGAGCGCGAGCGACTGCACAGGACTCCGGGCGCGAGGGGAACTGCTGAGGCGTGCGCGCGCTGGCAGGTGCCCTGGCTGGGCATCGCGTCCTGGTCGGCCCGTCCGGCAACGCGCTGGCCCAGCAGCCGGCGCAGCGACGACCGCAGCCCGATCCGTCACAACCCGCCGCCATCGACGACACGATCACGCGGGCGAGGCCGAGAACGAGGCGCCCGCGCGGAAACTGGTGAACTGGAACGAGTACGAGGGCCGCTCGGATCGATCCGCTTCGGTGTTCGGCTTGCTGTGCGACTACGCCGACTACAGCCAGGACGACAACAGCAAGGAGCAGTTCGATCTGCTCGCCGCGGACAAGCTCAGCGACTTCCGCTTCCTGCTGTCAGGGACGCCTCAGGTTCAAGCGCCCGACGACCTGGAGCGCCGGGATCATGTACGACGCGCCAACAAGACAGTGGGTGATGCGGCAGACCGGCATCATGGTCGCCGTCCCCGAAATCTGGGGCCACATCTTCGTCGGCCGGACCAAGGAAGGCTTCTCGCTGAACAAGGTCATGATCGGGTACGGCGGGCTGGACCATGGAACGGACGCCGATGAACGACGCGACGATGCCGATCCTCGCCGACGGCATCAAGTGGCTCGGCTACGTCGCCGAAGGCGCCATGTCATCTGGAACCTGGGGTTCTACGGGGATGCCATGTCGGAAGGGCAGACCTTCTCCACGTACGAAAACCAGGTCGCGGGCCGTGTCGCCTGGCTGCCGATGCTGTCGCCGAGACGGCGGACAATCTCCTCCACCTGGGCATGAACGCGCGCTACGGCAAGGCCAAGGACGGGCAAGATCCGCCTGCGTGCCCGGCCCGGGGCCTGGCCGGCGCCGTACTTCGATCGACACCGGGGAGTTCGCCGCGAAGAACAGCACCATGACCGGGCGTGGAGATCTACTACCGGCCGGGCCGCTTCACGATGGGTTCGGAGTACTTCTTCCAGACCGTCGACGCGCCCGAGTCCGGCGATCCGTTCTTCCACGGCGGCGACGTTTTCGCCACGTGGCTGATCACTGGTGAGACGCGCACCTACAACACGCGCGGCGGCTACTTCAACAGATTCGCCGCAGCGCACGGTCTTCTCCGGCGGCCCCGGCGCCTGGGAGATCGTCGCGCACTATTCCTACACGGATCTCGACGCGCGGCACGCTGACGGGCGGCAAGTTCTGGCGATTCACGCCGATGGTGAACTGGTACCTGTCCGACAACGTGCGCCTCGAGGGCGCCTACGGCTACGGCTCGCTGAATCGTTTCGGCACCGTCGGCAAGACGCAGTTCTTCCAGACCCGCATTCAGCTTCAGCTGTAGTGGCCGCTACGGCCCACCGGAGTTTTTGGGCTTCGGTCGGAGGTGGCCCGGACTATTTGGTGAGGCCTCCCTCGCTTTGGGCGGCCTCTGGACCCCACGCGGGGCTGATTTTCAGCACTGTCCTGCGTCCGATTCGTCAGGGTTGTCTGGCACAAGTCCTGCTAAAGTCAACACGCCTGTCCACCGCGAGCCCACGTCGTCATGACTGCCTTGAGATCTGCGCATTTAGAAGTAAGAGACTGAAACAACCGTCAGCCCACTCGCGGTTCTATCGCCGGTCGGCACAAGAATTCAAAGGAGCTGGAGAAATACATGTCCAACAATGACGACGTGAAAAACGACAACCGTGGTCCGTTCGACGGTGTGCCACAGGTGCCATCGGAAATTCCGACTGGCGTCGACCGTCGGAAATTCATCATGCGCAGCGCCGTGATCTCGGCAGCAGCCGTGATGACCGGCTGCACGCGATCGGAGACTGAACAAAAGGCCCCGCCGCCGGCAGCCGAAGCTCCAGCGGGGTCCGCTGCGCCCTCTGTCCCGTTGGCTCCCGACTTGAACGTGGTGATGAAGGCCAAGGGCCCGGTGTTGACGACGGTGGACGAGTTCTACAAGGTGGGGCCTGGCCCTTCCAGTTCGCACACCATTGGTCCGATGCGCATCACCTACGATTTCTACCAGCGAGCCGCCGCGCTGCCGGCCGACAAAACAGCCACGGCGACGAAGCTTCAGGTGAACCTGTTCGGAAGCCTCAGCGCGACGGGCAAGGGACACGGCACGGAACGAGCCGCGCTCGCAGGGCTGGTCGGGAAAGAGCCGGCAACGGTTGACCCTCTGTTTCTGGATAGCCTGCGAGACAAGCCTGACCAGGTGTTCCCGGTGAAGCTGGGCGCCAAGTCCATCGATGTGAGCCTCAAGGACGTCATCTACGATGCCACCAAGGGCGACTTCAAGCACCCGAACACGATGACGGTCAAGCTCCTCGCCGGCAACGATGTGCTGCTGGAGCAGGAGTACTACTCAGTGGGCGGCGGATTCATCGAGTGGAAGGGGTATACGCCGCCGAAGAAGAACCCGCCGAAGTACCCGTTCGCGACGATGAAGGAGCTGCGCGCGCACGCCGACAACAACAAGACCACAATCGCCAAGGTCATGCTTGCCAACGAGATGTCGATCACAGGCAGATCGGAAGCGGAGGTGTATGCCTTCGTCGACAAGATCATCAACGCGATGGTCGCGACGGTAAAGTCGGGGCTTTCGATGCCGGAAGATGACGTGCTGCCTGGTCCGATCAAGCTGCATAGCAAGGCAGCGACCGTCTACAAGCGCGTCATGAACGACAAGATCGAATCAGACCGCGGTATCGGTGCTCTGTCGGCGTTCGCAATTGCGGCATCCGAAGAAAACGGGCGCGGCCACCTCGTGATCACCGCTCCAACCGGCGGTTCCGCCGGAGTGATGCCGGCCCTGGTCTATGGGCTGCTCCAGGTCCGGAAGGTCGAACTGCAGAAGGTCCGTGACGGCATGCTCGCCGCTGCGGCGATTGGCTATCTCTGCAAGCACCATGCGACGCTGTCTGCGGCCGAGGGTGGCTGCCAGGCGGAGATCGGCGTGGCGTCGTCGATGGCTGCCGCATTGACCGCGACCGTGTATGACGCACCATCGCTGGTAGTCGAGAACGCGGCCGAATCGGCCCTGGAACATCACCTCGGCATGACATGCGACCCGGTCGCCGGTTACGTGCAGGTTCCGTGCATCGAGCGCTGCGCCTTCGGCGCGGTCAAGGCCTGGACGGCCTTCGCGATCGCCAGCAACGAGATCGCGTCCAGGCACCGTGTCAGCTTCGACGAGACCGTACTGGCACTGGCCCAGACCGCGAAAGAGATGAACAGCAAGTACAAGGAAACAAGCGAGGCTGGTCTCGCTCTCTCCGTCGTGCTCTGTTGATCGAATGGGCTCCTCGCTCGAACTCGGCTTGAGGAGGGTTCGGCGAGGAGCCTTCACTTCTTCCCGGCGATGGCTCGCCAACTCACGGGCTACTCCATCGCTTCGTGAGTGTCGCAGGCCCTGTACTCCAAACAAAACGGATTGGCTCCGGGAGGGCGATTAAACGTGTCGATACCCCGTGCATTCACGGCTTCGGTCGCATTGGCGTTGACGTTCGTTCCGTTGCTCGCGACTCCTGCCTCCGGACAGTCTCCTGCAGCCCCGCCAGACAGCACCGTCGCCGTTTCAGAAGACACAGCAAAGTACTTCAGTGCAGGCGGCATCCGCTGCCGCACCACCGGCAAACGACGATCGTTACAGAGATGGAATTGTCATCTGGGAAACGCCTGCAGACGCCCAGGTGCCTTTCCTGTTGCGATTCAACATCAACACCCAGCTCCGATATCTGAATACACTTTCGTCGGACGAAACTTACACCGACCATCTCGGCGTTGTCCGTGAAGTTAACAGGCGCAACGACATCACGGTCAATCGCGCGATGTTCATCCTGGGCGGTTACATTTTCGACCAGAGGGCGCGATACAGCTTCACGGTCTGGACGTCCGCAGGGGCCGCCTCGATCATCGTCGCCTCGAACATTGGCTGGCAATTCCACAGGGCCCTGACGGTCACTGCGGGTTACACCGGGGTTCCAGGCAGTCGATCGCTGGTCAACACATTTCCATTTTTTCAGGCGATCGACCGGACCATGTCGGATAACTTCTTCCGTCCCGGCTTCACCCAGGGCGCCTGGGCCAACGGAGAAGTCGTGACGAACCTGCACTATCTGGCGTTCGTCGGCAACGGTCTCAATACCTTGAATATCTCGGCGACCAAGATCGATTCGAATCTGCTCACGTCCGGAAGTGTCTGGTGGGAACCGATGGGACCCTACGGAGAACCGGGCAAATCACGAAACATGTACGACGACTATTTCTCCTCCAGGAAGGCTCGTATTCGAATTGGCACCTCGTTTACGAGGTCGCGCGAGGACCGTTTCTCGAATCTCGATCAATCAAGTCCTGAGAACACCTCACTGTACAATTCCGACGGCGTGCTGACCTTTTCGACCGGAGCGTTTGCGCCGGGCGTAACGGTCGACAAGGCGTTGTACAAGATGTGGGCCGTCGACGCCGGCATCAAATGGAACGGGCTCGCGGTCAACGGGCGGTACTTCACGCGCTGGCTCGGTGATTTCGTCGCCACCGAACGGCTTGAGCTCGAGTCCACGTTTGACCACGGCATTGAGTGGACAGCGGGTCATTTCGTAATTCCCAGGAAGCTCCAGGTGTATGGCCGCGGGGGCCACGTCTTCGGACACTTTGGCGACTCTTCCGAGTATGGCGGCGGGGTCAGGTGGTATTACCTGCCGACCGAGCGACTGTGGCTCAACCCGGAGCTGCTCCGGGTCAACAAAGCTCCTTACAGCGGCGCCTTTACCCCGTATACGGCGGGTCTCAACGGGTGGGTGCCGATGCTGCAGGTGGTCCTCGCCTTTTAACCCCACGGGTACCGCCGCGGCTGCAGGGGCGTCCCGCTCTAACTCAGCCAACTGAAAAATCCGGCAGGACGGTGGAAGGCGAATTGCTAAGGCACAGGCATGGTCCGGCTGCATGTCGCCCTTGGCGCGGCGCCCCGACGGGCACAGGCGATCGCCGAGGCCCTGCAGTCCATGCAGATTTCAACGAGGCTCGAGCGGGGGTGCCTGGGCTGCAGCGTCTGGCAGGAGGGAGACGGCCAGGTGCACTACAGCGAGGAATGGGCGACTGAGGACGATTTACAGGCGCGGGTTCGATCGCCGCGGTTCGTCTCGTTGATCTCGCTGATGGAAGCGGCCAGCGAGCCTCCGAAGGTCCAGTTCCAGTTCGTTGAGCGGACGCGCGGGCTCGAGTACGTGGAGGAGGTTCGAGGCCCGGGCGATTGAGACCGCTCTGGCGCGGCAGGCGACCTCCTGCCGCGACGGTATTCCGGGGGAACTCCGGTGCCGGGCGCCGCGGCTGGCCCTCACGCGCCTGGACGGCGTATTCCCAGCTTGGTCATGCGCGTTTCGAGCGTCGTCGGCTTGAGGCCCAGGCGCTCGGCCGCCCCGCCTTCGCCCCTGATACGCCAGCCGGCGAGCTCGAGGACGCTGCGGATGTGATCGTACTCGACGTCGGTCAGCCTTGCGCTTCGTCTCGCCGCTGGCGCCTTTTGCGGCGGCGCGACCTGGGCCGGCAGCGGGATTGCCAGTCGAGGGCCTGTCGCGACAATCATCGCGCGTTCCACGACATTACGAAGCTCCCGGATATTGCCCGGCCAGGCGTACTTCTGAAGCGCGGCCATGGTCTCGCGCGGAATCGTGTCCACCCGCTTGCCGAACGCCTTCGAAAACTCCTCGACGAAGCGCCAGACGAGCATGGGAATGTCCTCAAACCGGTCCCGCAAGGGCGGCACCTGGATCGGGAACACGTTGAGCCGGTAGAACAGGTCCTCCCGGAAGTCGTCGCTGGCAATCCGCTGCTCCAGGTTCCGGTGCGTGGCCGCGATGATCCGCACGTCCACATGGATGCCCCTGGGGTTTCCGAGACGCTCGATCTGCCGCTCTTCGAGCACCCGCAGCAGCTTGACCTGGATCTCGGCCGGAACATCGCCGATCTCGTCGAGGAAGATCGTCGAGTGATCGGCGAGCTCGAAGCGCCCGATCTGCCGTGCCAGCGCGCCGGTGAAGGCGCCCTTGTCGCGGCCGAACAGCTCGCTTTCCATCAGCGTCGCGGGGATCGCCGAGCAGTTCACGCGGACCATCGGCCGCCCGCGGCGGGCGCTCATCTCGTGGATCTGCGTCGCGAACAGTTCCTTGCCTGTGCCCGTCTCTCCTAGCAGCAGGACCGTGGAGTCGGTGGCGGCCACCTGCCGGATCTGATCCAGGACACCACGCACTGCCGTGCTCTGCCCGACGACGATTCCGCTGCTGAACCCGTCCTGGATACCGGGACGCGGCGCTCGCGCCTCTGCCTGCCAGTCATCGGGTGAGCGGGGTACCTGCACGGCCGTCGCGTAGCCCCGAGCAGGCTGCGTCCGCAGCACCTGAAGCTCGTCGCGCGCCTCCTGCAACGACCTGAGAGACGCCTGGCGTGCCAGCGCCTGGCCGATGACGGCCGAGGCGAGCTTCAACTGGTTGACGAGGGCGGGCGTCCATGGTTGCGCACGCATCGAGGCCACACCAAGCGCTCTCCGCGTTCCAGAGGTGTCGGCCGGCAACAATGGCACCACCACCATCGATCGGAGATCGCAGCGTTCAAACGCCTCGCGGTCAACGATGTCGGAGAGATCGTCGACGCTTCCGAACCAGCCCGGCTCCCCGGCATCCAGCTTCGCAGCAACGAAAGACGTGCTGGCGAGAGCCGGCGGTTCTGGCGCCGCCGGGTCACGGCGCACGATCCAGTAATGGGTGGCGACCACGGGCGCGTCGGCGCGCGCCCTTTGCCACAAGAACGTGCGGTCGAGGGCCAGCAGATCGGCGATTCCTTTCAGGGCGTCGAGGATTGCGCGGTCGATGGCATCGGGATCCTCGGCGACAGCCCGCGAGGCCAGGTCGGTCATCAGGGACTGCACCGCGATGAGATCGCTCAGCTCCATGACACGTCCCAGGCTCATGATCGTGTCCTCGCGCTCCTGGTGCGCGGCTTTCACAGTGTCTCCAACGCCCGCGAAAATGGCGCGGTCTCTGAGCGTCGCCCAGGTCATCCCGTCGTCCAGCCAGTACGCCTTCATTTCAGCAGTTAGAGACATGATGATGCCCTCAGTGCGAGGTTATGCGGCAGCCTGACTTCGAACGGCCGCGCGGAGCGTTTCCGACGGCGCTTCGCCGAACGCCGCTCTGTACGCGGCTGAAAACCGACCGAGCTCGTAGAATCCGTACCGGGTTGCAATATCGGTCACGGTGACGGCCCGCCGCTCGTCGGCGACGAGTGCCATCCGCGTGGCCAGCAGCCGTTCCGCCAGCAGCCAGCGCGTGGGGCTCATGCCATGCACGGTGTAGAAGGCGCTGCGCAGGCCGCGCTCGCTGCGTCCGAGCATTCGACACAGCCTCGAGATCGACACGCGGTCGGCCAGGTGGTTCCGCAGGTAGACCTCTGCGCAATCGACCACCGCCTGGCGCGATTCCCGTGCCCTCGCGTAACCGCCCCGGTTGCCACCTGTCAGTCCCATGAGCGGATAACCTACTGAAGGACCGTGACTTCGAGAACTCGGCGATCTGTCAGGATTGTGTCGAAAAACTAACAGTATCCACCCTGTCATATTTACCAGGCCCCGGGAATCTGAGAGGATGGGCCTCCCTGAGACGCATGCCAAGCCTGCCTCGAAGTACGTCGTTCGTGCAACGGCTGGCCCTGATACTGCTGGCCCTCGCTTTCTATGGCCCGGATGCCGCCCGAGCCCAGGACCGCCAGAAGCAGGTACTGGTCCTGTACTCCACGAGGTGGGACGCCCAGGTGGCCGTCGTGGGCGAGCGCGAGCTGCCGCGCATCCTCCGCGAAGGCCTGCCGGAGGGGTTCGACTACTACTCCGAGTACATCGATCAGGGGCGATTTCCCGCCCCGGCCTACCTGAATGCGCTCGAGGACTTCCTTCGCTGGAAGTACCAGGCACGCCGGTTCGATGTCGTGATCGCCATGAGCGACGCCGCGTTGGCGTTCGTCACGAGGAACCGCACCGACTTGTTCCCCGATGCGGCCGTCGTGTACATCACGAGCTCCGTCAATACGCCGCGCTTGCCGAATTCCACGGGGATAGTGTCCGGCCTCAACCTGGGCGGCTCTCTCACGCTCGCCGCCGAGTTGCACCCCGACCTCCGGAACGTCTTCGTCGTGGCAGGCAGCGGCCCCGATCGTGCCTACGAGGCGATGGCGCGAGAGCAGTTCCAGGCGCTCGAAGCTCGCTTCACTTTTACCTACCTCACGGGCCTGCCAACCAGCGAACTCGAGACACGCCTGTCCGCGCTGCCACCGCACTCCATCGTCTACTACCTGGTGACCAACCAGGACGGAGCGGGCGAGCGGTTCCACCCGTTGGATTACCTGGATCGCCTGGCGGCGGCTTCCAGCGCGCCGATCTATTCATGGGTGGATTCGGCGATGGATCACGGCATTGTCGGAGGCTACCTCAAGAGCCAGCAGGACGAGATCGAAGCGGTCGGCCAGCTGGCGACGCGGGTGCTGCGCGGAGAGCCTGCCGACGCCATTCCGGTCTCGGCGCCCGACTTACGCTCCAACCTCGTTGACTGGCGGCAGCTGCGGCGGTGGGGCATCGACGAGGCGCGGGTGCCCGCCGGCACGGTCACCATGTTCCGTGAGTTCACCGTGTGGAGCCGCTACAGGGTCTACATCCTTGCCGCACTCGTGCTGCTCCTGGCACAGACCGGCCTGATCGTGGGTCTGAGCGTGCAGCGGACGAGACGGCGGGAGGCCGAAGCACGCCTGTTGAAGGGCCAGGCGGACCTGCGAACGAGCTACGAGCGCATTCGGGATCTCGGCGCCCGGCTGCTCAAGGCGCAGGACGATGAGCGTTCGCACCTGGCGCGGGAGCTGCACGACGACATCAGCCAGCAGATGGCGCTTCTCGAGATCGATCTGGAGCTCCTGTCCGCGGGCACTGAGGGCAATGCCAGGGAGTCCGTCGCGCACGCAGTGGCCAGGGCACAGTCCATCACGCGCGGCATTCACGATTTGTCCCACCGCCTGCATCCGGCCCGGCTGCGCCTGATCGGCCTGGTGTCCGCGATTTCCGGTCTTCAACGCGAGCTGGCTGGTGAAGGTGTCGCGATTTCATTCACTCACGAGAACGTGCCGCCTGCGATTCCGCCGGACTTGACGCTGTGTGTATTCCGGGTCGTCCAGGAGGCACTCCACAACGCCCTCAAACACAGCGGGACACGGCAGGTATCCGTGCACTTGAGCGGCGAGGCCGGCGCTCTTGCGGTGACCGTCGCCGACAGCGGCGCCGGGTTCGACGTGAAGAACGCCTGGGGGAAGGGGCTGGGCCTCCTCAGCATGAGCGAACGCCTCGAAGCCATGGGCGGCATGCTCGAGGTCCGGTCTTCGCCCGGGTCTGGCACCACGCTACGATTCCGGGTGCCCGTGCACCCCGTCGACGACGCGGGAGCCGTCGCAGTTTGATATGCGATCGGATCTGCGCGACAGCTGCCGTGCCGATTCTGCATAGCCGGGGGCCGCGCCCTGGCCCTAACCTTCGCGTGTGGGAATCGGGCAGGTCTACGCGATCCGTCGGAGGACTAGTGTTGCCGTCATGAGGGGGCCCCGCGTTCTGCTCGCCGACGATCATGCGCTGCTTCTCGCCGCGTTCGAGAAGCTCCTGGCAGACGAGTGCGAGATCGTCGGCACGGCCAGCGACGGCCGCGCCCTTGTCGCCGCAGCCGAACGGCTCCAACCCGATCTCATCGTCCTCGACATCTCCATGCCGCTCTTGAACGGCCTTGAAGCGGGCCGGCAGATCAAAAAGAAGCTGCCGCGCGTCAAGCTGGTGTTCCTGACGATGAACGAGGATGCCGAGCTGGCAGCCGAAGCGTTCCGCATCGGCGCGTCCGGGTATCTGCTGAAACGATCGGCGGCGTCGGAGCTCTCGACGGCGATTCGCGAAGTTGCGCAAGGCCGTTCGTATGTGACGCCGCTTCTGACAGAAGCGCTCGTCGGATCGCTCTTGGCCGACGGCGGCCGCCACCACGCGCCTGAGCTCACGCCGAGGCAGCGCGAAGTGCTCCAGCTGCTGGCGGAGGGTCAATCGATGAAGGAGGTCGCCAGCACGCTGAATCTCACGCCGAGGACGGTCGCCTTTCACAAGTACGAAATGATGAGAAAGCTGAACGTCAAGTCGACCGCGGAGCTGATTCAGTATGCCGTCAAGCAGCACGTTGTCTAAGCTGGCGCGCGTCCTCCTCGTGGACGACAACGAGGCGATGCTGAAGCGGGCGTCTGCAGTTCTCTCTCCCCACTTCCTGATCGTGGAGAAGGTGCAGGACGGACAGTCCGCGCTCGACGCCGCACAGACGCTGCAACCGGACGTCATCGTGCTGGATATTTCGATGCCCGGGATGACCGGCCTCGAGATCGCGTCGCGCCTGCGCCGCAGCGGTTCAACCGCCGCCGTGGTGTTTCTCACGGTCCACGACGAGGAAGACTTCGTCCTGGCGGCGAAAGCCGCCGGCGCGATCGGGTACGTCGTGAAGACCCGGCTCGTCTCGGACCTCGTGGTCGCGGTTCAGGAAGCCCACGCCGGGCGTTCCTTCGTGTCGCCGATTCGCTGAGTTCCTGCTCGCCCTCAGAGCAAGCCGTGCTTCCTCATCTCCTCGGTCTGATCGGTGTGAGAGATGTACGCCAGTACGCGCCAGCTGTCGCGGGTTTCTTCGAGGAGATAGGAAATATCGAACTCGATTGAGCGATCGCCGCTCCTCTCGAACTGCGCACCCCACGTGACCGTCGTCAGCGTGTGGCGGAGACCCAGCATTTCGTCCTGGATGGTCACCACATCGAGCGCGCGCATGCCATGCTCGCGGTTGAAGGCGGTAACCTGGTCCAGCCAGTCGAGGAAGCGCTGGTCGTTGTGGAATGCCTGGCTGCCCTGCGGACCGGCGACGATGAACGTCGGGGCGTAGAGCGCCGCCAGCTCAGCGGATTTGCCGTTCAGGGAGAGCGCGGCGTATTGCGTGAAGAACGTGATCAACGGTATCGCGCTGCCCACGTCCGGCACCCTGCGAATTGAGTGCCAGAACCCGAATCAACTCGATTGCTGAGCTCTCAGGACGCGGTTCGCACGTACTCGTCCACGTTTCGCGCCAGCACATCGAGCGGCACGTTGCCGCCGAGCACGACGGTGTCGTTGAATGCCTTGACGTCGAACCGCCCGCCGAGCTTCGTCGTTGCCAGCTCGCGTTGACGGTTGATCTCGCTGTGTCCCACTTTGTAGCCGCAGGCCTGCCCGGGCCATGAGCAATAGCGGTCCACCTCGCTCGACACTTCCAGCGGGTTCGACCCGTTCATCTCGACGAAGAACTGCACGCCCTGCTCCCGCGTCCAGCCCTTGACGTGAATCCCCGTATCCACCACCAGGCGGCACGCACGGAAGGCGATCGACTGCAGATACCCGAGACGCCCGACGGGTTCGCTGTCGTACGCGCCGAGCTCGTCGGCCAGCTGCTCGGCGTACAGGCCCCACCCTTCCGAAAACGCGTTGAAGGCAAGCAACTGTCTGACGAGCGGCATATCGTGCGTGTACTCGCCCTGCCAGATGTGGCCGGGAATCGATTCGTGGAACGCCAGGTCGGCGAGGCTGTACCTGCTGTGGAGGTCGGTCGTGCTCAGGTTTATCCAGAAGCGTCCGGGGATCTTCCCGTCGATGGACCCGGCGCCCCCGTACGCGGCTGGAGCGCCTGGCTCCTCCTCGGGCGGCAGGCGCCTGACTTCCATGTTCGGGTTGACGACGGTGTTGAAGGCGCGGGGCATTTGCGAGCGGATCCAGCCGAGGCGTTCCTGGATGAACGCCATGATCTCGGCGCGGCCCTTGTCGCCGTCCGGGAATTGATACTTCGGATCCTTGGCCAGCGCGTTCATCCGTTCGCCGACCGCTCCCCGCGAATAACCGATCCCCTTCAGAATCCCGTCCATTTGTGCGTGGAGCCGCTCCAGCTCGCTCAGGCCCATCGCATGGACCTCGTCGGGCGTCATCCCAGTGGTCGTCGAGGCTTTGAGCGCCCAGCGGTAATAGTCCTGGCCGTGCGGTCGCGCCCCCATCCCGGCGTCGATGGTTGCCACGTTACGCTGTGCCTGCAGCTCCGCGATCTGCCGCTCGAGCGCCGGCGCAACCTCCTGTGCCGCGATCGTCCGCGCGCGCACGGCCCAGTTGCCAGGGATCTCTTTCGTGCGCCTTGCAAGGGACTCGACGAGCACGCCGCCATCGCGGGCATTCCTCACCGACGCACCCATCTGCGCCAGGGCCTTGTCGATCAGAAACGCGGGGGGAACCAGGCCCGCGCCCCGCGCCGCCTGCATGCGGCCCAACTCGCCATCGAGCTGCCTGGCGTAGGACTGGACGCGAGCCAGGTAGGCCTCCGCATCGGCGGCGTTCTCGATTTGATGATCGCTATCGAGAAAGCGGGGCACGTCGAGATACGCGCCCACGTTCTGGATGACGACGTAGGGCGTGTTGCGCCAGCCGCCGACGGCCACATCGCCGTAGGGAAGCGCGAAACCCTGCACCGCTGTCGCGTAGGCGCTTCGAACGACCTCGACGCTGGTCCGGGTGTTGTGGGAGAGGCCCGAGGTGTCGAGGGCACTCGCCCGCTCGAGATCCCGCTTCAGCTGCGACACCATCTGCTGCTGGCCGGCAGCCGAGCGATCGGAGAGCTGTCCGCGAAGGCCGGCTCGTGCACCCGTGTCGATGCCCAGTGAGGTCGCGCTCTCCGGTGCCAGCCGCAGCAGGTTCTCGCCGATGTCGTCGAGCAGCGCGCGCGCGTCCGCGTCGCTGGCCGCCGCCGGCGCGACGCCGGCGCGCTCGGCGCTGCACCCGGACGCGAACGGCAGGACCGTGGTCGACGCCAGTGCCAAGAGAGCGTCTCGGCGGCTGATCAAGGCCTGACGGGGCAGGGAAGGCAGGCCGGGCGGGCAGGGCAGGCGGGGCGGGTAGGGCGGGTAGGGCTGGCGGGGTTTTCTCATCACGAACATTCTAAACGGCGGCACTCCGCCGCCTGGCTCAGATCGACAGGTCCCACTGCAGGCGGACTCTCGTGCGCGACGATCCGCTGACGCCCAGCCGTGCGACGTCGAACGAGATCTTGTTGCGGTGCTGGTTGAAGTACCAGTTGATCCCGCCGCTCAGCTCGCTTCGGCCGTCGCCTGGTGTTTCCGTATCGGGCTCCACGTATGCGATACGGCCAGCCACTTCAAGCGCCGACAGCCGGCGCGACCATCCCTGGATCGGGAAGAAGCCGGACTGCAAGTACCCGCCACGAAGCCTGCGGCCGCCGGCGCCGGCGGGTCAGCGGGCTGGGCGTACGAAGACCGGGAGACCGCCACGAGCAGCAGGACGGCGAGGCAGGTCGTGCTCAGGCCGTTGTGAAAGCGACGCACTGCCCCGTGTCAGCTGCCGGAAGCGATCCAGGCGTCGATCTCGCGAGCCAGCACGTCGAGAGGGACATCGCCCGTGCGAAGCACCACGTTGTGAAATTCCTTGACCGAAAACTTCGGCCCCATCGCGGCACGCGCTTTTTCGCGCAGCTCGACGATTCGCAGCTGGCCGATCATGTAGGCGCACGCCTGGCCCGGCCACACGACGTAGCGCTCGACTTCCTGGGCGTTGATGCCGTAGTCGATCGCCTGCTGGCGCGTCCACCGCTTCGCGTGGATACCGGTGTCGACCACCAGGCGGCGCGCGCGAAACAGCATGCTGTTCAGATATCCAAGACGACCGTGCTGGTCGCCTTCGTACCAGCCGTTCTCGTCTGCCAGCCGTTCGGCGTAGAGCGCCCAGCCTTCGACGAATGCGGAGCCGGCGCTGACGGCGCCGCGGGTCCGGAAGCGAGGGAGATCGGTCATTTCCTGCTGGAGCGCGAGCTGAAAGTGATGCCCGGGCACGGCCTCGTGATAGCTGAGCGATCGCGTTCGGAGCAGACCATAAGTCGGGCCCGGGAGTGGGAGCCAATAGACGCCGGGCCGGGTGCCGTCAGGCGCCGGCGTGGTGTAGTGGGCAGCAGCGGTCCGCTCCGAGAATGCGGGCTCGCGGCGGACGTCCACGGGAGCCTTGGGCCGCAGGTCGAACACCTGCGCCGCCCGCCGCTCGGCATCACGCACCCATTTCTCGTTTTCCGCCAGGATGGCAGGCCGTGGGTCCCCGGGCCCTTTCGGTTGGAGGGTCGCCTCCAGCTGCTCGTACCGGGCATTGACGGTCCCGTTCGTGAAGCCGAGTTGCTTGAGGATCGCGTCCATCTCGCCCTCGAGGCGCGCGACTTCCCTCAAACCAATCGCGTGAATCTCGTCCGGCGTGAGGCTGGTCGTCGTCATGGCCTTGAGCGACTGCGCATAGAACGCGTCGCCTCTCGTCAGGCGCCACACGCCGGCATCGTCGGTCGCTTTGGGGAGCTGCCCGGCCAGGAAGTCACGGACGCGGCGGTAGGCAGGGAGGACGTTCTCGCCCGTCGTCTTCTCGGCAGCCGCGACGAAGCTCGCGCGGTCGCCCGGCGGGATGGCCTCACCCAACGCGCCGATTCGCTCGTCGAAGGTCGTCACGAAGACGTTCTGCCTGGGAGCATTCTTCAGGAAGCCGTCGATCTGATCGACCGTGCGCTGCAGGATGAAGCGCGGAGCCACGATGTTTGCCTCGACTCCCGCTCGTGCTTCTGAAATGCCCTGGTCGATGAGCGGCCCCACGAGAGCGAGCCGCACGAGATAGTTCTCGATGTCCCGCCGCTGTCGGATCGGATGCCCCTGCGTCAGATGGTTGGCGAGATCGAGGTGCATGCCGTTGAACTGGTCGTAGACGTAGTTGTGCGTGGCGAACTCCGCCGAGCCGACCGTATCTTCGAGTGCCCATCGGAGCAGCGCGGCCGACGTCCGCTGAATCGGCGTCAAGGAATCCGCGGGGATACCGGCAAGCTCCTCGAGCCCGCGGCGCGCGAGCACGGCACGCCGTGCGGCGCTGGTGGGGCCGAAAGGGACGCCCCACTCGCCAACGAGCGACAGCTGCCGATCGAGGGCGTCCTGCTCGTCGCCGGAGAAGTACTGCGTCCGCGTGGCGAACTGGGGCGCCTCGCGCATCCAGTCCTGGACGAAGGTCTCGGACCAATCGTCGAACGACAGACCCGGAGCCATCGCCGTGGGCGGCGGACTGCCGCAGCCGGCACAAGTGGCGATAGCCAGTACGAATGCGGGGATCGCAGTGCGCATGATGAGCGCAGTCTACCTCCTCAATGCCCCGCCTGGTGCCGGGGCCCTTCCGTCCTGTGGTCTTCAAATGCCGGCTGCATCGACCTCGCTTTGCGCCTATGATCCGCGGCAAGGCGGAGAGCAGCCATGAAGAATGTGTATTGCGGACTGGCCCTGGTTTTTGCGCTCCTGGCATCTGGCAGCAAAGTGTCGGCGCAGCCGGACGCGGGCGGGATTCGAATCATCCCCCTTTCGGCGCGGGCGGACATGGCGAGCGGTGGCGATGTGCTCGTGCGCGTCTCCGTGCCCGCATCGACTCCGGCGAATCAGGTGCGAGTCAGCGTCAATGGCCAGGACGCCACATCGATGTTCCGCCGCGACGAGTCGACGCACACGCTGATGGGGCTCGCAACCGGGCTGAAGAACGGCGCCAACGAGCTGGTTGTGACGGTGGGCGGCCATTCCGCGGCCGGGACCTCCCGGCTCACCGTTATCAATCACTCTGGATCCGGGCCAATCTTTTCGGGTCCGCACGAACAGCCATTCATGTGCGAGACCGACAGCTTCAAGCTCCAGTCCGGCGAAACCCTGGGCAAGTCCGCTCGACGCGGACTGTTCGATCAAGACGCGTGTCGACTACTACTACCGCTCGACGGCCGGCGGTGCCCTCAAGCCGCTGACGCCGCCTGATTCGGTGCCTGCCGATCTCGCGCGTGCGACGACGCTCGACGGCGCGACCGTTCCGTACGTGGTGCGCATCGAGACGGGCACCATCAACCGCGCGATCTACCAGATCTCGATGCTGCACAGACCCGGAACCGAGCCGTCACCAGACCCGTGGGCGAGACCCGCCGGCTGGAACCGTCGCCTCATCTACACGCACGGCGGGGGCTGCACCAGCGGTTGGTACCGCCAGGGCGCCACAACCGGTGGGGTGGACGACGATGTGATGCTGCGGCAGGGCTACGCTGTCGCTTCGGCGTCGTTGAACGTGTTCGGCAACAACTGCAACGATCTGCTGGCGTCCGAGACCATGATGATGGTCAAGGAACGCTTCATCGAGGCCTACGGAGCGCCGCGTTTCACGATTGGCTGGGGGTGCTCCGGCGGGTCGTATCAGCAGTTGCAGACAGCGGACAACTACCCTGGGCTGATCGACGGCATCATCCCGTGTCGCACGTTCCCTGACGTCGCGTTCGACACGGTGCCGGTGATCACGGACGCACGCCTCCTGAACCGCTACTTCAGTTCGTCATCCTCGCCTGCGTTCACCGAGGCGCAGAAGCAGGCGGTCGCCGGGTTCGTGACGATGGCGACGATGGGCAATGTGGACAAGGGGAGCGCGGGGCGGATTCATGTGACGGAGTTCTGTCCGCCGGCGCTGCCGGTCGCGCTTCGCTACCACGCCACGGACAATCCCAAAGGCGCGAGGTGCGACGTCTACGATCACACGGTCAACGCGTACGGCCGCGACCCCAAGACCGGGTTCGCCCGCCGGCCGCTCGACAACGTCGGCGTGCAGTACGGGCTGGCGGCGCTCAATGCGGGCCTCATCTCGACGGCCCAGTTCCTCGATCTGAACGAACGGATCGGCGGCTTCGACAACGACGGCAACGTCGTCAGCCGCCGCTCAGAGGGCGATCCGCTCGCGATCCGCGCCGCCTACCGCACCGGCCGGTACACGAGCGGGGGCGGCGGGCTGGCGAGCACGCCGATCATCGACTACCGGAACTACCTCGACGACCAGCCGGACGGCGATGTGCATTTGCGCTATCACTCGTTCGCGCTGCGGGAGCGCCTCGTCAAGGCCAACGGACGCGCGGACAACCTGGTGATGATCGTCGAGGACCAGCGCGGGGGGACGTCGGCCAGCCCGGTGTACCGGGAGGCCATCGCGCAGATGGACCGCTGGCTGACGAGGCTAGCCGAAGACACGTCGAACGACCCGCAGATCGTGAAGGTCGTGCGGGCCAGGCCATCGGAGCTGACCGATGCGTGCTGGAGCCGCGACGCCGTCCCCCAGAAGATTGCCGAGCCGCAGTCACGTGATGTCTCGACACGCTGCGGCAAGCTTTACCCCACGGGATCCTTCCCTCGCGAGATCGCCGGCGCATCGGTGGCCGGAGACATCGTGAAGTGCCAGCTCAAGCCGGTCAGCCCGTCGGACTACAAGGCGACGTTCACGGCCGCCGAGATGTCGCGGCTGAAGCACGTGTTCCCGGGCGGCGTGTGCGACTGGACCAGGCCCGGCGTCGAGCAGCAGAAGTTGAGCGGCACGTGGCTCAAGATCGGTTGAACCGCCGGTCAGGCGCGTTCGGACGTGATCGTGTAGTCGTACCACTCGACGATCTTCCCGTTCTCGATGAAGAAGACGCCGACGCCGCGCCAGCTCTTGAGGACGAAGTTCGAGAACCGATCGATCCGCTCGTCGATCACCATCGGGCCGCGAGCCCAGGTGTCGAGGATCTGGAATTCGTCCACGTTGTTGATGATCGTCTTGATCCGGGCGGTGAGCGCTTCGCGTCCTTTCGCCGGTTCCATCCGTTCGGTCATGCGATAGGCGCCGTTCTCCGCAAAAAACGCCAGGATCTTCTCGAGATCGTGGCTCGGCCACGCCGCGCAGAAGTCCTTCACGAGCTGCATATTGGCTTTCTCGAGCGCCGTCGGCTCTGCGGCTTCGGCCCTGCGTCCGACCCCTGCCAGGGCGGCCGCGCCAAGGCCGGTCGTGAGGAAGCGGCGCCTGTTCGTGCTGCGTCTCGAGCTCGGCATGTGAGTTCCTTTCCGCTGAATAGCGTGGGTCAAGAGACTACGATATTCGGCATCGTGCCAGTGTGACATTCAGGTTGCTGATCGATCGCAGGCCTTCGATGTGATTGTCCATTCCGGTCCGGACGTTTTCCAACTCATCACGCAGCCCGATCACGCGCATCTGGCGCGGGCGATCATGGAGCACTGCGTGCCTCTCGCCAGGTCGCCGCGGCGGGAAGTGATTCTGCACGCGATCGCCGAGCACGACAACGGCTGGACCGAGGAAGACGCGGCGCCCATCGTAAACCCCGAAACGGGCGAGATCGCGGACTTCGTCAGCGCACCCCTTCGCGTACGACATGTCGTGTGGCCGCGAGGGGTCGCTCGCCTCGCTGGAGACCCGTGGGCCGCGGCGCTGGTGGCCCAGCACGCGATCACGGTCTACGATCGCTTCCGGGCGGACGCGGCGTGGAGCTCGTTTTTTGCCAGGATGGAGGCGGCGAGGGCAGCCATGCTCGAGGAAAGCCGGATGCCCGCCGACGATCTCGCAATCGACTACGTGTTCGTGCGGCTCGGCGATCTGATCTCGCTCACCTTTTGCACCGGGTGGACCGATCCGCAGCGCTTCGGGTCCTGGGCCGTGCAGCTCGTGGGCGCCCGCGTTGTCGTCACACCGGACCCGTTCGACGGGGCGATCATCCCGGTCGAGATTCGCGCGCGGGAGATCCAGCGCCAGCGGTTTCGATCGGATTCGCAGCTGCGAGGTGTTCTGGCCGAGGCGACAACGGTCACCTTGCGAGGTGAGATCGCAGGAGGCCGTTGATTCCGGCAGCAGACGGCCGCGATTCGGCCTACGATGTGCGAATGAAGTGGTCGTTTCTGAGAACGGCCGTCGTGGCCGTGTGCATCGTTCCGGCGGCGCAGGCCGCGGAGCTGAAGCCCGCCACGGTGACGGCGTTCGAGCGCTACCAGCGCGCCGCCGAACTTGCCATCGCCGGCGACGTCTCGGCGTCCGGTGTGTTCCTGCGCATCAACGGCGTCAGTCCGCCTGATGTCGATCAACGTCTCCGGCGGGGCGAGGTCGTTGTCGAGCGGCTGCGCGCGACCGACGGAGGCAAGCCGATCGACATTCCAGGCGGGATGGTCCATCACTGGGTCGGCACCGCCTTCATCCCGGGGGCGCGCCTGGACCAGGCGGTCGCATTGCTCCAGGCATACGACCGGCACGCCGAGATCTACAAGCCATCGGTCGCCCGCTCCGCGGTCCTCGAGCGAGACGGCGATCGCTTCCGGATCTTCCTGCGCATGTTCATGAAGAAGGTCATCGCCGTGACCGTCAACACGGAGTCGATGGCCCAGTTCGAGCGCCACGGCGCCGACCGCGTCAGCAGCAGTATCCGGAGCACCCGAATCGCTGAGGTGGACAACGCCGGCGGACCCGGCGAGCGCGAGAAGCCCGTGGGCCGGGACGGCGGCTACCTGTGGCGGCTCAACACTTACTGGCGCTTCCTCGAGCGCGGCGGCGGGACCTACGTCGAGTGCGAATCCATCACGTTGACGCGTGACATTCCGATGGGGCTCGGCTGGATCGTGGGCCCGTTTGTCACGAGCATCCCGCGCGAGACCCTGACCTTCACCCTCGAAACGACGCGCCGCGCCCTCGTGGCCGAAGCGGGCCGGTAGCGGCTCCGGAGCCTCGTGCGGCTCGTGATTACGCGGTACCCACAGGAAGCGCGCGCTCCTGTATGATGCCGCCGATCGCGGACCCACCAGGGTCGGACGGCACCGAAGGAGGGAGCATGACCACCCGGGAAACATCGCGGCGGGCCTTTCTCATCAACTCCGTTGCCGGTCTCGGCGGCGCGTGGGTCGCCGCGAACTACGCGGGGATCGAGGCTGCCGAAGCGTACGTCGCGCAGGCCGTCCGCTCGGGCCAGGCGCCCGCGTTGGCATTCTTCACCGCGGAACAGGCCATCGAAGTCGAAGCGATGGCCGCCCAGATCATTCCGACCGACGACACGCCAGGCGCGCGCGAAGCCCGCGTCGTGAACTTCATCGACCGGGCGCTCGTGACCTTCGAGCGCGGACGCCAGCCGGACTACACGCAGGGCCTGAAGGATCTCGAAGCGCAAACCAAACAGCTCGTCCCCGGCGCCACCAGGTTCTCGGCGCTCACCTCCCCGCAGCAGATCCAGGTGCTCACGGCGATGGAGAAGGCGCCGTTCTTCAACCTGGTGCGCACGCACACCATCACAGGGTTCTTCGCCAGCCCGGTGCACGGCGGCAACGCCAACAAGGTCGGGCTGGGAGCTCGTCGGCTACGACGACTCGCTGAACTTCACGCCGCCATTCGGCTACTACGACGCGCTCGGCCAAACCCGCCGTTAGCCGGTACTGGAGAACGTCATGGCACAGTTCACACCAGCGACTGAGGTGGATTTCGTGATCATCGGCTCGGGAGCCGCCGGCGGCATCATGGCCAAGCAGCTGTCGACGGCCGGCTTCAAGGTCGTCGTGCTCGAGCAGGGCGGCTGGGGCAAGTACGGACACGAGCAGGACTACACGAAGGACGAGTGGCTCAACGACAACCCGAGCCCGGAGGATCAGCTGATGAGCGATCCTCCGGCCGCCAGCGCAACACCTTCCGCCGGAACGACAAGGAGAAGGCCACGCGCCGGCAGCCACTCCTACGGCTGCGTCGTCGGCGGCGGCACGGTGACTTACGGCGGGCAGCAGCTGGCGGCACCTGCCCTGGGAGTTCAACGAAGCGAGCACGGTCGGGACCATTGCCGGCATCGGGCCTCGCGGACTGGCCGGTTTCCTACGAGGAGCTCGAGCCGGTACTACACGCAGGCCGAGTGGGAGATGGGCATCTCGGGCCAGCGCGTGAACTCGCCGTTCGTCGCGCCGATGTCGAAGGACTATCCCGTTCCGCCGGTGCCGCTCAAGTCGTCCGGCGCCCTGTTCAACGTGGCCGCGGCGAAGCTCGGCCTGACTGTCGTGCCCGGGCCGCTCGCCATCATCACGAAGCCGTACATGGGGCGCGCGGCGTGTGTGAACTGCGGCATGTGCTCGGGCTTCGGCTGCCACGTGCAAGGCCCGATCGAGCTCCGCGGTCACGATGCTGCCGCTCGCGGAGAAGACGGGCAACTGCGAGATCCGGGCGAACGTCGTACGTCACGCGAAGTCTCGACCGACAATGCCGGCCGGGTGACCGGCGTCGTGTACTTCGACGCCCAGAAGCGCGAGATCCGGCAGCGGGCCAAGGTCGTGATTCTGTCGGCGAACGCCTCGGAGACGCCGCGCCTGCTGCTGCTCTCGAAATCGGCGCGGTTCCCCGACGGCCTGGCGAACTCGAGCGGCATCGTCGGCCGGTACCTGATGCTCGGCGGCATCGCCGGCGCGAGCGGCCTCTTCGAGCATCCGCTGAACGACTACAAGGGCGTCGTGACGGGCGCCGGCATCGTGGACTACGTGCCATCGGATCCGAAGCGCGGCTTCTACGGCGGCGGCCGCATGACGGCGCGCGGCTTCGACACGCCGATCAACTACGGGCTCCGCGGCCTGCAGCCCGGAGCGCCGCGATGGGGCGCGCTCTACAAGAAGGCGCTCAGGGAAGAAGCCGGCCACAAGATGGCCGTCCAGTGCTTCGTCACGCAGCTGCCGCTCGAGACCAATCGCGTGGACCTCGACCCCGAGGTGAAGGACGACTGGGGCCTGCCGGCGATGCGCATCACGTCGACCAGCCACCCGGACGACATCAAGAGCATGGAGTTCTTCAGGCAGAAGTCGATCGAGATCCTGGAGGCGGCCGGGGCGACGAAGGTGTGGGCGCCTCCGGTGAACGACAGCCGCGGCAGCGCGCACAACCGCGGCACGTGCCGGATGGGGAACGACCCGAAGACGTCGGTGGTGGACAAGTTCCACCGTGCCCACGACGTGCCGAACCTGTTCATCATCGACGGCAGCAACCTCGTGACGGGCGGCCGCAACCATCCGACGATGACGATCCAGGCGCTCGCGTTCAGGGCCGCGGAACACCTGATCCGCGAAGCAAGGCGCGGGACGCTCAGGAGCGGCGCCTAGCCGACGGCGTCAAGGACGGGCGCCGAGCTGTTCCTTGGCGCTGTCGCGGAGCTCCTGGTGCTCCTCATACAGGCGGTAGGCGATGTAGTACTTGTAGATGTTGCTGACGTACTGGACCGTCTCGCGGCCGATACGCTCGGAGGCTACGCGTTCCACGTTGCCGAACCACACGTTGGGGTCGAGGCCCCGCTTGGCGGCTTCGTTCCGCAGCTGTCTCACACGCCCCGGTCCGGCATTGTAGGACGCGAACGTCATCAGCCCTTTGTTGAGGCGGTCCATCGGCTCGTTGGCGTAGTAGCGGTCGATCATGAACCGCATGTACTTGACGCCGGCGTGGATGTTGGGCTCCAGCAGTGTGATATCGCCCACGTTCAGCTCCTTCCCGGTCGCCGGCATGACCTGCATCACACCAATCGCGCCCACCGGGCTCTTGACGGCCTGATCCAGCGTCGATTCCTGGTAACCCTGCGCGGCCATGAGCAGGTAGTCGACGTCGTATTGGTCGCCGTACTTCTTGAACAAATTGACGATCGCTAGATATTTCTTCCGTTCGGCCTCGGAGGCCGCATCCTTCACATACTTCGCGCTCTGCATGTAGCGACGTTCCAGCACGTTGCGGAAGAGGGAGCCCTCCTGGTTCTTGCGGATCCAGCGGTTCGCGGTCTCCATGAGCTTCGGACTGTTCTTGCGGACGGCGACGGCCAGGTTCGCATCGGACCGCACTGTCGCAGGCTGGACGGCGATCTTCGCGAACACCTGGCTCCAGAACTCGGCCATGTAGCTGTCCACCACGGTGATCGACACCAGGCCCGCGTTCACCATTTCGAGAATGTCGTCGTCTTCCAGCAGCTCTGGCGCCAATTTGATGACCACCGCCGGACGGCCCGCCCCCTTGAGCCGCTCGTTCAGGCTGACGAGGCTGGCGTGGTAGCTGCTCGAGGCACGGACGAACACTTCGCGACCCGCGAGGTCTTCGGGCGTGGCCACCGGCGGCACATCAGGCGCGGTGACCACGACCTCGCTGATCTTCGTGCGAGTCGGCTCCGTGAAATCGACCAGGGCCTGACGCTCCGGCGTCACGGTCAACATGGCGGCGACCATGTCGACCTTTCCCTGGGCGAGCGCGGGGAGAAGGACATCCCGCGAGAGGGGAACAAAGGCCACGTGCACTTTGAGGACGCCCGTCTTCAACTCCGCGTTCAGGTCGTCCTCGAATTTCGTCAACGACTCGTACGCCAGCCCGCGCTGTTGTCCCTGGTCGATGAAGTAGTGGGTGCGGTTGAATACCACGCCCGCCCGAATCAGCCTTCGCTTGACCATCGCGTCCAGGTCACCAGTGAAGGGTTGGTTGATGATGCCCTGCACGTCCGAGGGAATGGAGGCATATGGCGAGACGGCCTCCGGAAGCGGTGCTTCAGGTGCCTCGGCCGTCTGTGCGGCGCCCTGCGAGGCCGGTGCGTTGCCCCCGGTCTGACTTGTGCAGCTACCGGCGACGAGCGCGAATCCGGCGACGAGCGCGCCGAACGTGAGCATGTGGCGTATCGGCATCGAGATGGCCCTGACGGAGCGCGCAGCCCCCGCCTGAATATCCATGACCCCACGTCGTCGTGGCCTTCAGGCTCAACAGTTTACGGCCGGCTTGGAGGCCGGGAATTAGGAGGACGTGACGACGATGGTGAGGGGCGCGACGAGGCGGAACTCGATCAGCTCCTCGGCCGGGATGACCGCCGGTTCGCCGCGCGTTGCCGCGTTCACGCCGACGCCGGCGCCCGCGCCGACACCCGCCCCGATGGCTGCGCCTTTTCCGCCGCCGGCGATCCCGCCGATGAGGGCGCCGACACCGGTGGCGACTCCTGTTTTCACCGCGTCCTTTTTCTTCGTGCTGGCGGCATCGACCTCGTAGGAATCAGTGGTGAGCGCGATCACCTGACCCTTGGCGCCCACGAGCGACCGCACGCCAACCTTGAGGCTCGCCGTGCCCTTGACCCGGCCGCCGGGGTCGCTCAACACGACAAACCCCGTAACGCGAGTGCCCGCCTTGGCGAGGAGCGTCCCGTTCGACACGAGGTCGCGCTCGAGCAGCGCATCGAAGGCCGAACCATTCGAGAGTTTTGAGGTCGAGAGTTCTGATGTGGTGCGCACCGGGATGACGGTGCCGGTCGGCAGCGTGAACTCCTGCGGCTTCAACTCTTCAACCTTGCGCTCCAGCGCGGCGTTCTCCTGCTGCAGACGGACGTTGGCCTCCGCCTGCTTCGCGTTGACGGCCTGCTGCTGCTCGGTGAGCCGCTGGACCTCGGCCGACGACGCGCCCGCCGGCGGCTTGGCGGCAGGGGCCGCTCCTGGCTTCTGGCTTGCCGGCGGAGTGGTCGGGCGCGGCGGTGCGGACGCAGCCGCAGTTGTTGCCGCGGGGGCCGGCGTCGCCGCCGGCGGAGTCGCTGCCGGCGTGGCTCGACCGGGGTCGCCTGCGGCGCGGTCTGTGCGAGTTGACTCTGGGTCTCGGCGAGCTTCTTCTCGAGCTCCGCCACCCGTGCGTCGGTGTCCGAAGTCTGAGAGCTGCACGCCGCCAGAACGATCGTCGCGAAAACAGGGATAGCTGTTCGCAGGAAGGAGAGGGTCATATCGAACTCCTAAGTGCCCAATCGTAGCACTCGTGCCGTGCCGGTGTGCCGGACTTTGAAAGCTCAACGGTTTTCAGCGAGTTCGTACAAGCGTGCAGGCGGTAGCCGCCGTGCGGGGGTCGTACCTATACTCGGCCCCGGGGACTTTAACGCTCGCCCCAAAAAAGGATCAACATGCTTCAGCCCACTTCGATTCCGGTATTCGTACGTCTGCTGATGCTCCTGGCGGCGCTCTCGTCGCCCGCCCTCGTCAGCGCGCAGTCCGCGGCGGCCTCGTCGAGTGCGCAGGCCGCGCAGACGCCGGCATCCGACCGCTGGTTTCATCCTGTACGCCATCTTCGTGATCAACGCGAACATGAATTCCGGCGCCCTCTTGCCCGGCGGCTTTGCGGTGTTCGCGCTGCCCGAGGGGCCGCAGCGCGACCGGGAACAGTTCAATCTCTCGCCCGCCAACTCGCTCTTCGGAGCGGCATTCACCTTCCCGTCGATCAGCGACACCAAGGTCGGGGGCAAGATCGACATGACCCTGCGGGGCAGCAGCCCGCTCAACAACCAGAACACGTTTGCGCCGCTCTTCGCCAACGTGTATCTCGATCTCACCTACGAACCCGTGCGGTTCGTGTTCGGACAGGCGCAGGACGTCGTGTCGCCGCTCGTGCCCACGACGCTGAACATGTACCCCTTGAGCTATACACCCGGCAGCCTCGGGTTCTTCCGGCCGCAGTTCCGCATCGAGACGACGTTCGGGGTCGGCGACGACTCACACGTGTTCCTGCAGGGCGCGTTGGCGCAGCCGATTCAGACGTTCCAGATCTCGAACGAGGCGATTGCCACGCAGTCGGGGTGGCCGGATTTTCAGGGCCGTGCAGCGCTCGCGGCGGGCCCGGCCAACCCAGCGGGGCAGCGCAAGTTCGAGTTTGGGATCTGGGGTCACTTCGGCGAGCGCAGCCTCACGATGGACTCTGGCGAAGTGGCCTTCAACGACTCGTACTCGTTCGGCTTCGACGGCCGGGTTCAGCTGCTCGCGCGGACGAAAATCCAGGGCGAGTACTTCACCGGCCAGCTGGTTGGCGACTACATGGGCGCGATCTTCCAGACCTTCGACCCAATCACCGGCATTCCCGTGGATGCGCAGGGCTTCTGGGCAGAAGTCGAGCACGGGCTCAACGACAAGATGCAGGTGCACGTCGGCTATGGCGTGGACAACGTCGAGGAGGAGGGCGGCGTGGCGCAGCTCTTCGCCAGAAACCAGAACTCCAACATCTACGGCAACCTGTTTTACGGGTTCTCTCCAGAGCTGAGCGTCGCCGGTGAATTGAGCTGGTGGAAGACGAAGTACATCGGGCTCGAGGACGGAGCGCCGTTCCGCTTCGAGATGTCGCTCATCTACAAGTGGATCGGACGGTGATCGTACTGGCGGGTTTGAAAGGACCCGCCCTACTCAAAGACTTCCTGAAGGCCGAGATAAAGTCCCTTGGATCCGTCCCGGCCCCAGGCGAAATCCAGGCACAGGTTTGTGCGCGATCGCTTGTTGAACAGCAAGCGAAAACCCAATCCTCCGCCGGACGCGAACGACTCGAAAAGCTCCTCCCCGCCGTCGAGGTCGCTGAGCGTGGTGGTATTCACGAACGCCACCATGCCCAGCAGCCCGTTCTTCAAGAGGGTGGCGCGATACTCGACCTCTCCGTAAACCAGCCCGTCGCCGCGGAACCGGCCCTCGGAGTACCCGCGTCCAGATCGTCCGTAAGTATCCATTCCGAGCGTGGGCAGATCGAAGTACGGCGCCACGCCGTGAGCGACGAGATCGCCGTACAGCCAGAAGGCCACTCTCTGACGGCCGTCCTTCTTGATCGGCACGAACGTCCGGACGTCGAAGAGCACTTCCTGCCAGGCGGAGTCGCCGCCGAGCACATCCTTGAAAAACGGGCGGTACGACACGCTCGCGAGCCAGCCCCTGGACGCATTGATGTGGTTGTCGCGCGTGTCCATCAGGACATTCAGGCTCGCGCCCGCCGAGTTCTGGCCGCTCTCGTCGAACCCGTGCTGCCGGGTGTACTCAATGTACGGCGACGAGTCCCACGACGCGTCCGCGCCTTCGCCGGGCCTGATGTCCGAATGTGAGCTGACGTGCAGGCCGATCCCGGCAAAGAGATCCTCCCGCACCTCGTAGTAACCCGTTTCGAACACACGCACGTACGTGAACCTGGCGTTGACGCCCGTTGACGAATCGGACGATGTGCCGAGCGCATAAGTGTCCTGGGAGGTCCACTGGAAGCGGTTGTCGCCGTCCACGCGCATCCGGTCGCCTCCGGTGTAGGCACTGAACCGGCCGATGAGCGACGTCTGGTGCTTGGTCGAGAACGAAAGCCCCAGAAGGCCGGACGAAATGCGCGTGGTCGCCGGATCTCCAAAGTACATCGCCAGGCTCGCCGCCGCACCCAGCGTGAGGCCGGTCGAGGGCTTCGAGCCGATTGTCGGCACGATGGCCAGCATCGGGTCGCTGTGATCCCATTCGGGCTCTTCAGGCGGCGGCGCGTCGCCGCGCCGCCAGAGCCGCAGCAGGTCGAAAACGTCCATCGTCGCTTCCGGACTGTCGTCTTCGATCGGCGGCGGCTGGCCGGCAGGTTGTGCCGCGAGCGCCGCGCCACGAGCGCTCACCAGGATGGAGGCGAGCAGACACAAACCGGCGAGACGGCGGCCGAGCATTTGCCGCCTATCGTAGCTGGCGGAGGCCCTTCCCGGCGGCCTCGCGTGCTGTTGACCTCAGCCTTCCTCGACGTGGCGCTTCAATCTCGCCAGCGCATCATCCCAGCCGCGGACGATCAGCTTGAGGCAGCGCCGGCCCTCGGCGACCCTCTCGGGATTGAGCGCCCAGACGTGCTCGCGTCCTTTGTGGTCGCCTGCGATGACGCCGGCGGCGGCGAGCACGCGCAGGTGCTTCGACACGCCCTGGCGGGTCATCACGGGAAAGCGTCCGGCGAGCGCCGAGATCGAGGCCGGCCCGCGGTCCGACAGCTCCTGCAGCAGCGTGATCCGCGTAGGGTCGCCGAGCGCCGCGAACAAGATTGCCGCACTCGCCAGCGTCTCAGCGCGCTTTTTCGACATGGCCCTGCAACCAGCCGAGCACTTCGGCCCATCCGTCGGTGTTATCGCGGTAGACCTTTGCGCGCCGCTCGAGCGAGATCGCATCGAACCCGGTTTCCGAGAGGCTGAGTCGTGTGCCGTCCCCGGAGGAAGCGAGCGTGAAGGTCACCCGGGTGCGGGGTTCACGTGCGTAGTCCACCGCAGGGTCCACTGCGCCGGGGTGCCACTCCCACACCAGCCGGGTGGGCGGCGTCATCTCGGCGATGCGGACGCGGAACCGCTGCCCGGCATACTCCGCGTGCGTCGATGTCATCCACAACTCCGCGCCCGGCTCGATCGCTCCTTCGATGCTCACGCGAAACCACGCCGCCAGCTCCGGCCCGTTGACGAGCGCCCGCCAGACCCGCTCCACCGGCGCGGCGATCTCGATCGTTCGGTCGATTCGCTCCATAAGCAACCTCACGGTTGCATTATCTGCAAAATGGCCTCGACATGCAACCATTGAGTTGCCGTAGGCCGTCGGCTGAACAGGATCCCAGGGGAGGGAAATTCCGTAAATACCTGAGCAGTCGATAGTTGAGCTTGAATCACGCTTTGCCGCGGTCTACCGTGGTGATCCCCAGCTCGGCACAGCTCCTCATGAAGACCTGCAGCCGCATCCTTATATGTACGCTGGCCGTCACCCTTGGGCACCCCGGGGCGGCCCTTGCCCAGGCGCCCCTGCCGGCGGGCTGGCCTGCCCGCCTCGAGCTGGGCATGGCGGACGGCCCAGGCGGTGCTGCGGCCATGAGGGCCACGGCCCCGTTTGCCTTTCGCTATCAATACCTTGCGGGTGGGGTGAACACCGGAAGCGGTTGGGCGACCTGGAATACGAACGGAGATTTCGCGCGTTTCTACATCCAGGACGCGGCGGCTCATGGCGTCGTTCCGGTCTTTACCTACTACATGCTGCTGCAGTCCGCCCCCGGCGGCGGCTCCGAGAGCAACGCCGCCTTCACGAACCTGAACAACACGGCCACGATGACGGCCTACTTCAACGATCTCAGGCTGTTTTTTCAGAAGGCCGGCGCCTTTCCGTCGCAGAAAGTCGTTCTCCACGTGGAGCCGGATTTCTGGGGCTACATGGAACAGCGCTCGGCCGCCGACGACGCCCGGACGGTACCCGCGCGGGTCGCGGAAACCGGCCTACCCGAACTGGCGGGCTTGCCGGGTAACGTCTCCGGCTTTGCCCGTGCGGTGGTCAGGCTCCGCGATCAGTACGCGCCGAACGTCGTACTTGGTTACCACGTCAGCGTGTGGGGCACCAACGTCGACATCGCGCTGTCCAACCCACCGGACGCGACGGTCGATGCGCTCGCCGCGCGTGCGGCCGCGTTCTATATCTCGCTGTCAGCCTCTTTTGATATCGCGTTCGCCGAATTCAGTGACCGCGACTCGGGCTTCTACCAGTACGTCTACGGTGACGGCGGCCGGGCCTGGTGGGACGCCGAAGACTTCCGGCGGAGCGTCCGGTTTCTCGGCGGCTTCTCGGCAGCGGCGGGGAAACGGATCGTGATGTGGCAGATCCCGCTGGGCAACAGGAAGATGCGCTCACAGAACAACACCACGGGTCACTACCAGGACAACCGCCCCGAGTGGCTTCTCGATGATCCCGGCCGCGCTCACCTGATCGCCTATCGCGACGCAGGCGTCGTCGCATTCCTCTTTGGCGGCGGCGCCGGCGGCACCACCTGCGCGTGCGACGGCCAGGGCGACGGCGTCACAAACCCGCCGGCGATCAATGGCAACACGCTCGCGTCCGAGGCTGCCGGCGCGGGCTCGGCACCGGTGGTGGTGACGCGCGGCTCCACGCCGACGCTGGTCACGCCGTATGCAGCCGACGACGACGGCGGGTTCTTCAGGTGGAAGGCGTGGCAGTCCTACCGTGACGGCACGCTGCCCCTCGCGCAACCCGGACCCCCAGGGGCACCGACAAACTTCCGCATCACCACACCCTGAACAGGATGTAGGGCCGCGCCAGGTTGGAAAGACCGCCGGGCTATTGCTGGCGGGTACCGGCCGTCTTCTCCATTACGCGAGCGCCACGAAGAATGTTGGGCACGGCGTGGTTGCCCTCGTGGCACGCGTACTCGTAGATGCGGTAGTCGTCTTCCTTCGACAGCGGATACGACATGGTCCACGGCTGCGTGAAGACCGTCGGGTCGGTCACCGTCACGTCGTACTTGAGCGTGTTCGCATCGACGCGCGTGAAGCGTTCTACGACGCGCGCGTCCTTGGTCTGTGGGATGCCCTTGATCCGGCCGGCAGCGGCGCTCGTGGCGACCCACCCCTTCTCGTTGAAGTTCGTCGTCTCGACGACCAGCGTCTGACCCTCCCAGCGGCCGCGTGAATCGCCCAGCCACAAGCCGATGTTCTTCGAGGGATGCGGCCGGCCGTCGAGGGGAATGATCCGGGCCTCGTGAATCATTTCGTAGTGGATGACGACGTAGCCCGGAGCCTGAATGATCTGGTAGGCATTGTTGTAGCCCGCTGGGATCATTCCGCCGGGCGTTCCCCGCGTGATGCACCGATCCCACACGCTCATGAACTCGGGCTGGTCCGAGTTCTGCTTCAAGTACGCATCGCGCCGCGCTTCGGCCTCGGGCCTCAGGGGGACACGGCCGTTCGGCGGGTCGACGACGAGCGAGGTCTGGCGTGTGCCGAGCACCTTGGTGCCGGAATCCATCCAGAACTGGTTGTAGTTGCCGACGTCGCCCGCCCGCGGACGGTCCGTGGACTCGCGCCGCGCGGCCGCCTGTTTCTCGAGGTCGGCGGCTTCCGCTTCCGTGAGAAAGGCCTTGGTGCCGAGGGCGACCGGCCGTTCGAGGGGCGTGAGGGTCGCATTCGTCCAGACACCCTGGAGATCGGGATGGTTCTGCGCTTCCACCCGGGCCGCGCTGCCGCTCAGGGCTCCGAGTGCCGCCACGACGATGACGAAACGCGACGGCCGGTTACTCCCGCGCATGGCACCCCCTCCCTATCGTGAGCCGGACGAGGACGAGGACGAGCGTTCCACGGTGCGCGCGCCCTTGAGGATCCCGATGAGCGAGTGGTTGCCTTCGTGGCACGCGTACTCGTAAATCGGCTCCGTCGTGCCCTTGAGCGGAATCATCGCAGTCCACGGCTTGGTCCACGTCGTCGGATCGGTCACCGTCACTTCGTAGTTCAGCGTGTCGGGCCGGACGCGCGTGAAGCGCTCGACCAGGTGCAGGCGCTCGCGCGAACCCCTGAAGTCGCTCTTCGGGGAAAAGTTCCTGGACTCCACCACGAGCGTATCCCCTTCCCAACGGCCACGTGGGTCGCCATTCCACAGCTGCACGCTGGCGGGCAGGTGCGGGCGTCCGTCAAGGGGAATGATCCGGGCATCGTGCGCCATCTCGCTCAGAAACACGACGTGCGTGGCCGTCTGGAAGATCTGGTAGTAGTTGTTGTAGCCGGCGCCGAGCTTCGGCACGCCAAAGTTGACGCAGCGCTCGCCGAGGCCCCGATCCTCGGGGTTGTCGGAGGGCTGAAGCCGCCGCCGGTCCGCCGCCGCCGTCACGCGCTCTCGCGCTTCCGGCGTCATCGGGGGCAGGCGGCCATCGGGCGGATCGGTGATGAGGGACGTCCGCCGATCCTCGACGTCGCGCTCCACCATCCAGAAGTGGTTGTAGTTGCCAGTGCCAGGGTCGTAAGAGGTCGGGTTCTTCTGCTTGTCGAGGGCCGCCTGCACCAGCCCGTCGCCGAACACGGCGTCGCCGCCGCCTTCGATCACGTCGGCGGTGAGCTTCTTGAGGTTCTCGAGCTCGGCGTCGGTCAGCACTTGCTTACCAGCCCACTGCGTCGGGCGCTCGAGCGGCGTCACGCTGTTGTTCTTCCAGATGCCCTGCAGATCGGGCTTGCCGTCTGCGGTGCGCGGGACCTTCTGGTCCTGGGCCGTCAAATGGGCGGCGAAGGAGAACGCCACCGCCATGCCGAGCGCGGTGAGGGAGGCGGACGAACGAGGGCGGATATTCAATGGACCCTCCAAAAGAAATCCCCTAATCATACGGCCGCTGGAGCGTGGCGCAGCGTGAGCTTCACGCCCACGAGGGTTGCCAGAATGGCACCTGTCAGCAGCACTGGCTGGGCCGTAAACGGGGTCAGCAGCACGAGAATCGAGGCGATCGGACCGTAGGCACGCGTCTGGCGGTATTCGGGCCGATCGTGAAGAAGCCACAGGCACAGCAGGTACGCGGCCACCGGGATGGCCACGGCGGCCCCGGCCGTGGCCGTGCTGACCTGGGCGTGATGTGTCGCGGCATCCACGGCCACGGCGAGGCCGGCGCCGACCGCGGCCGCCGCCGCGAACACGACGTAGTGACCGTATCCCCAGATGATGCCTTTGCGGAGGCTCGTCAGCAGATCGTGAACCGGACGATCGAAGTACACCCACCACATCGCGCACACGATCAGCAGGCCGCCGGCGACAATCGGCACCAGCGCCGCGCCGGCCTCTCCCGAGGCGAGAACCAGTTGCACCGCACCTGTCGCCGCGAGGATCGACTCGCCCAGGACGATGAGCGTCAGCAGGCCGTAGCGCTCCGCAATGTGATGGGGATGCCACGTCGTCGGTGCACGTGCCTCCGCCCACATGGGCACGGCGAGCTCGCAGCCCGCCAGCACGAGAAACCCCACCACCTGGACGCCAGGCACGAACAGCAGGGCCACCCATGCGACCTGAAGGGCTGAAATGCCGACGGCGTAGCGCCGGGCGGTTGCGCGGTGTCCGGGGTCCGATGCCGCCGCGCGCAGCCATTGGACGACCATGGCCAGCCGCATCACCACGTAGCCGACGACGACCACGGTCGTGGGCGCACGCGCTTCGAACATCCCCCGCACGCCAGCGGCGAGAATCAGCGCCCCGGCGATCTGGATGAACACCGCGAGCCGATATGGCACGTCGTCGCAGTCGTACGCCGAGGCGAACCACGTGAAGTTCATCCACGCCCACCAGATGGCGAAGAACACCATCAGGTAGCCGCCGAGCCCTTCGAGGGCGTGCCCCTCGGCCACTGCATGGTGCAGTCCGGCCGATGCCTGTGCGATTGCGACCACGAACACGAGATCGAAGAACAGCTCGAGGGGGGTCGCGGCGCGGTGTGGTTCGTGCCGCGAGCGCGCCCGCATCGAGGTCAGCAGGGCAGCCCCGGACGGGGATTGACCGTGGGCGAACGATGTCGGCTCAGCCATCGGACCGGATCGTAATCCGAAGCGCCGCCCGCGGTGCCCGAACTCAACCCTCCGGCGGCGCCACCCGTCTAACCCGCCGTCATGACCCTCCTGAGCGATCTCCGGTTTGCCCTCCGCGGCCTGGTCCGCAGTCCCCTGTTCTCGATCGTGGCCATCCTGTCGCTGGCCCTCGGCGTCGGCGCGAATACGGCCATCTTCACGGTCATGGATCAGCTGCTGCTGCGCAAGCTGCCCGTGCAGAAGCCCGACGAGCTCGTGATGCTCTATCAGGAAGGGCCCCACAGCGGCAGCAACATGGGGCAGCGGATGCACTCGTATCCGATCTATCAGGAGTTTCAGAAGCGCGGGGAGCCGCTCGCCGAGGTGTTCGCACGACGGCTCGTTCCCGCGTCGATGAGCATCGACAACCAGACCGAGCGGATCCAGGCGGAGATGGTCTCCGGCAACTACTTCTCCGTGCTCGGTGTCACGCCCGCCGCGGGCCGCCTCTTCAACTCGAACGAGGACGATCAGATCTACGAGGGCCACCCGGTGGTGGTGCTGAGCCACGACTACTGGGTCAGCCGCTTTGCCCGGGATCCCGCGGTGGTCGGAAAGCGGATCCTCGTCAACGACTACCCGATGACGATTGTCGGGGTGTCGGCCGAAGGCTTCGCGGGCCTCGATCCCGCGCAGGCGCCGCAGCTGCGCGTGCCCATCCTGATGAAGCCGGTCATGGTTCCCGACTGGGCATGGGTCAGCATGGGCGACCCCAGAGTCCGCTGGGTGCAGGTCTTTGCCCGCCTCAAGCCGGACCAGACTGTGGAGTCGGCCGAGGGGCCGCTGCAGGGACTCTTCCTCCAGATCCGCGCGCACGAGATGACCCTGACGGGCGCGAGGACCTGGTCCGCTTACATGCGCGAGCAGTTCATGAAGGGCCGCCTCCGGGTCGAACCCGCCGCCGCCGGGTACTCGGCGCTCCGCAACGACTTCTCCACGGCGCTCATCGTGTTGATGTGCATGGTCGGCCTCGTCCTGCTCATCGCCTGCGCGAATGTGGCGAACCTCCTTATCGCGCGAGGGTTCATGCGGCAGCGGGAGATTGCGGTGCGGCTGTCGATCGGAGCTACGCGGGCGCAGCTGGTCCGCCAGCTGCTCGTCGAAAGCCTCGTGCTGTCGAGTGCGGGGGGCATGCTCGGCCTCGTGATCGCGATGGCGCTCACGCGATTCCTGCTGTCGCTCGTTCCCTCCGGGGGCCAGCCGCTGCTGATTCGAGCGGCGCCAGATGCGCGCGTCCTGCTCTTCACACTCGGGCTGACGATCGTTACAGCAGTAGTGTTCGGGTTGCTCCCCGCCTTGCGCGCCAGCCGGCCCGACCCATGGACGACGCTCAAGGACACGGTTGGCTCGATTGCCGGCGCCGGCGGATCGCTCTTCCTCCGGAGGGGCCTCGTCGCCGCGCAGGTCGCCCTCAGCTTTCTCCTCCTCTTCGGCGCCGGGCTCTTCGTGCAGAGCCTGCAGAACCTGAGGGCGACTGATACCGGCGTGGCGCTCGAGAACCTGGTGACCTTTCAGCTTTCACCCGTGCTGAATGGGTACAGCCTGGAGCAGACGGTGCGCTTCTATCAGGACGTACTCGAACGGCTCCGTACGGCGCCAGGCGTGGTCTCCGCCGGGATGGCCTCCGTTCCCATCCTGAGCGGCGACGAGTGGGACAGCACCACGCAGGTCGAAGGCCATCAGGCCAAGGACGGCGAGGACATGCAGGCGTACATGAACAGCCTGATGCCGGGCTACTTCGACACGATGAAGATCCGTTTCATCGAAGGGCGCGACTTCACTGCGATGGACGTCAAGCCGTTCGCCACAACCGCCATCGTCAACCGGCGGTTCGCCGAGCACTTCTTCAAGGGGAAGAGCGCAGTCGGCCGCCGTCTCGGACGCGGCGCCGGCCCCAACACGAAGATGACGACCGAGATCATTGGCGTGGTCGAGGATTCACTCTACGAGGGCCCGCGTCAGGGTGTGCGGCGGCAGGTGTTCGTTCCCCATTACGCTCGCAACAGCGCGACGTTCTACGTGCGGACGACGTCAGCGTCAGCGAGCGCGTACGGCATGGTCCGCGACCAGGTCAGGGCGCTGAATCCCCTCATGCCGGTGCACGCACTCAAGACGCTCGAGGCGCAGCTGGACGAGACGCTGCTGACCGAGCGTTTGATAGCGCTGCTCTCGGCGGGCTTCGGGCTTCTCGCGACGCTTCTGGCTTCGGTGGGGCTGTACGGCGTGATGGCGTTCGTCGTGGCGCGACGCCGGAAGGAGCTGGGCATTCGCATGGCCCTTGGAGCACAACCCGGCCTCGTCATCTGGATCGTGATGCGCGAAGTGCTCGTGCTGCTTGCGATCGGGCTCGCCGTTGGCGTTCCCGCCGGCATTGCCCTCGGCCGCTTCGTGTCAGCGGAGCTGTACGGCATCCAACCCGGCGACCCGTCGATCGCCATGGCCACGGTGGCCCTCCTGGCCGCCGTGTCGGCCGCTGCCGGCTCGATTCCCGCGCACCGGGCGAGCCGCATCGATCCCATCCTGGCGCTGCGCTACGAATAGCCTGCCGCTCCAACTACAGGCGCACGAAAAACACCGCGCGCATTGTCTCCACGCGACCGGCAGGTAAAATGAAGCCTTGAGGGTCTTGCTGGCGGCCACGCTCGTCACCGTCGCATGCCGCAGCGGAGCGGGCGTGGACGGCCCTCAGATCCTTCAGCCGGGCTCGCCGGGTCAGCCCAGCCGGCCCATCGCGGCCGATCGTGCCGCTGATCTGTCGGGCGTGGGGTTCACGGAGGCCGACGTCCGGTTCATGCAGGGCATGATTGGCCACCATGCGCAAGCCGTCGAGATGGTGGCGCTCCTGCCGGGACGAAGCACGTCCGAGGCCATGCGCCTCCTCGCCCGGCGCATCGAGGTTTCGCAGGCCGACGAGATCGTCATGATGCAGCGGTGGCTGAGCGACCGCGGCCAGGCCCTGCCGGATCCGCACGCGCACCATGCCCCCGGAGGCCTCATGCCGGGCATGTTGAGCGAAGAAGCCATGGGTCGCCTGAAAGGGGCCAGGGGCATCGAGTTCGATCGCCTGTTTCTCGAGGGCATGATCCAGCATCATGTCGGCGCCCTGACGATGGTGCGCGATCTGTTCGCCGTGGGCGGAGCCGGCCAGGAGTCGGAGATTTTCGCGTTTTCCGCGGACGTCGATGCCGATCAGCGGATGGAGATCGAGCGTATGGGCGCCATGCTTCAGGAGCTTCAGCCATGAGATTGCCGACCGTCGGTTGCGTGTGCCTGTCCGCTGCCTTGTGCGGCCTGGCGATGGACGGGCTCGCGCAGCAGCGCCAGGCCAACGATCCTCGCGTGGGGCTGAAGGGCGGCCTGAGGGACGCGGGGCGCGCGATCTGGAACCTGGAGCTCGTGACGAGCCTGCCGAAGCCCGATGGCTTCTTCGATCCCAAGCAGCCGGCCGGCCCGCCGACTCCTCCCGAGCGCGCTCAGAACCAGTCGGCCGGCAGCCAGGACTCATCGGACGGGAGCGACGCTCCCGCCGGTTCGCCGGCGACGCCGCCCAATCCTGCGGCGTCGAATGCGCTCAGCTTTGCGAACTCCGACCTTGCGTTCAAGGACAACCATCTGTTCGTCGGCAACTACCACGGCTTCAACGCCTACGACATCGAGAACGGGCGGACACCGCGGCTCATCGCGTCGGTCGTGTGCCCGGGCGGCCAGGGCGACGTGTCGATCCACGGAACCCTCCTCTTCATGTCGGTCGAGCAGACACGCGGGCGCATCGACTGCGGTCTGGGCGGCGTGGCAACCCCCGTCAGCGCCGAGCGGTTCCGTGGCGTCCGTATTTTCGACATCAGCGATGTACGGAAGCCGCGTCAGGTCGCAGCCGTGCAAACCTGCCGCGGATCGCACACCCACACCCTCGTGGTCGACCCCCGCGACGCGGAGAATGTTTTTGTCTACGGCTCGGGTACGGGCGCCGTCCGTTCGGCTGACGAACTTGCGGAGTGTTCCGGCAAGGATCCCAAGGAGGATCCGAACACCGCGCTCTTCAGCATCGACGTGATTCAGGTGCCGCTCGCGGCGCCCGAGAAGGCGCGTGTCGTCAACCGCCCGCGGATTTTCGCGTCGACGACGGGCGCGATTTCCGGGCTGTGGCAGGGCGGAAATCACGGAGAGGGCACGCAGACCTCGCGGCTGACCAACCAGTGCCACGACATCACGGTGTTTCCGGAGATGGGCCTCGCCGCCGGGGCGTGCGCGGGCAACGGGATCCTGCTCGACATCTCGGACCCGGTCCATCCGGTCCGGCTGGATCAGGTGGTGGACAAGAACTTTGCTTACTGGCACTCCGCCACGTTCAACAACGACGGCACCAAGGTCATTTTCACGGACGAGTGGGGCGGCGGCAGCCGTCCCCGCTGCCGCGCGTCCGATTTGCCGAACTGGGGCGCCAACGCGATTTTCGACGTGGTCGATCGCCAGCTCCGCTTCGCCAGCTACTACAAGATGCCTGCGCCGCAGACCGAGCTGGAGAACTGCGTGGCGCACAACGGCTCGCTTGTGCCGGTGCCCGGGCGCGACATCATGGTGCAGGCCTGGTATCAGGGCGGCGTCTCGGTGTTCGACTTCACCGACTCGGCCCATCCGGTCGAGATTGCCTTTTTCGATCGGGGGCCGGTCGATCCCAAGCGGCTCATCACGGCGGGGTACTGGTCCACGTATTGGTACAACGGCCAGGTGTATGGCACCGAGATCGCACGCGGCGTGGACGTCTTCCGCCTGAAGCCGAGCGAGTATCTGTCCGAGAGCGAGATCGCCGCGGCGGTGCTGGTGCACTCGACGGGTTTTAACGCGCAGCAGCAGACCCGGATCACCTGGCCTGCCAGCTCGCTGGTCGCCCGTGCCTATCTCGATCAGCTTGCGCGTACCAAGGCCATTTCTCCCGCGCGCGCGTCTTCGGTCAGGGCGGACATGGAGCGCGCTGACGGCGTGCGTTCGGGCCGCCCGTCGGATGCCGCGACCGTCGCCGAACGGCTCGAGGTGCTCGCGAGCCACCTCGAAGGCGACGCGGCCGCGGCCACCGGCCCCGATGCAACACGGCTGCGGCTGCTCGCCGGGACCGTCAAGGCGCGCGCCGCGGAACTGCGCTGACCTGCGGCGTTCATGCACGAATCCGAGCCCGATCCGTTCCAGCCCGGCGCCCTGTTTGCCGACCGCTACCGGCTGATTGCGCGCATTGGCCGCGGCGGAATGGGTGATGTCTGGCGCGCAGACGATCTCGTGCTCGAGACGCCGGTGGCCCTCAAGATCATCCACTCGACGGGTCCAGACGCCCGCGCGCGCATCCTCAACGAAGTGCGTCTTGCCAGGCAGATCACGCATCCGTCCGTGTGCCGCGTGTTCGACGTCGGGGAGGGCGCCGGCCACGTGTTCCTGTCGATGGAGCTCGTGCAGGGCGAGGATCTCGCCACGCGCCTCAAGCGGGTCGGCCGCCTGCCGCCGAAGGAGGTCGTGGAGATCGCGCGGCAGTTGTGCGACGGCCTCGCCGCGGCCCACGCACAGGGCGTGCTGCACCGCGACCTGAAGCCGGCGAACGTCCTCATCGGCGACGGCGACCGCGTCAGGATTACCGACTTCGGAATCGCGACAACTGGAGACGGCACGGCGGAGGACCCGGCCGGTTCGCTCTGGTACATGGCGCCGGAACAGATCACTCCGAACGCGACGCTTTCGGAGCGGACCGATCTCTACGCCCTGGGAGTGGTGCTCTACGAACTGGCCGTCGGTCAGCACCCGTGGCGTCAGCCCGGAAAGGGCTCCACCGCCCCCAGGCCTTCCACGCTGGCGCCAGGCCTCGATGCGCGGCTCGAGCGCGTGATCATGCGCGCGATCGCCGCCGATCCACGCGATCGGCCCGCCTCGGCCCTCGAGATGGCCGCGGCACTGCCGGGCGCGGCGCCGGTCGCACGGTGGGGTCGCTGGGGTTTCGCCGCCGTGGCGGCCGGATCCGCAGCGGCGGTCCTGGCGCTGGTGGTGTCCGTGTACTTTTCGCGGAGCACAGCGGCGCTGACCGGGCAGGACACGATCGTGCTCGCGGACTTTGCGAATGCGACGGGCGACCCGGTCTTTGACGGCGCGCTCAAAGTTGCGCTGGCCGTGGCGCTGGAGCAGTCGCCGTTCCTCAAGGTGTTCCCCGACAGCGGTATCCGCGACGCGCTGCAGCTGATGGACCGGCCCCAGAACGAGGCGATCACGCGGTCGGTCGCCCGCGAGATCGCTCAGCGCGAGCAGCTGAAGGCGTTCCTGGCCGGATCGATCGCTGGCCTCGGCAAGAACTACGTGCTCTCGCTGGAGGCGGTCAACGCCGCGACCGGCGACGTGATGGCGCGGGAACAGGCCGAGGCCGGGAGCAAGGAGGACGTGCTCACGGCTCTGGGGGGCGCGGCCGCACGCCTGCGCGGGAGGCTCGGAGAATCGCTCGCGTCGATTCAGCAGTTCGACGTGCCGCTCGCGAGGGCCACGACCTCCTCGCTCGAGGCATTGCAGGCGTACTCGCGTGCGCTCGACGAGGGCACGGCGAACCCTCGGATGGAGGCGCTGCCTCACCTGCAGCGGGCCATCGCCTTCGATCCCGATTTCGCGCTCGCACACGCGATGACGGCCACGGTGTACGCCAACACGGGCCGCACGAGCCTGGCGCCCGAGTTCGCGCTGAAGGCCTTCGAACTGCGGGAGAGGGTCAGCGAGCGCGAGCGGTTTTTCATCACGTTCCGCTACCACCGCGACGCGACCCAGAACTGGGCCGAGGCACTTGCGCTCACCAAGGCATGGACGACAACCTATCCCCGGGAGTCGTTCGCGTTCAACAGCCTGGGCGCGGCGCTCAGCCGCTTCGGCCAGTACGAGCAGGCGACTGCGCCGTTCTCCGAATCCATTCGACTCGATCCGCGGTTTACCGCTGCCTACTCCAATCTGGCCGTGGCGTATCTCGCGTTGAATCGTGTGGATGACGCGAAGAAGGTGCTGCAGCAGGCCGAGGATCGAAAGATCACCTCGTCTCCAATCCGGCGCACCGCGTATCTCCTCGCGTTCCTGGCGGCCGACACATCGGCCATGGCGCGTCTCTTCAATGCGTCGGTCGGCGTCGGGCAGACCAACGCCGCATATGGCTGGCAGGCGCACACGTCGGCGTTCTCTGGACGCGTGCGCGAGGCCCACGAGCATTTTCGCCTGGGCGTCGAGCTGGCGGCGCAAGGGGGCTTCGACGAAGTGGCCGCCCAGCTGGCCCTCGAGGATGCGGAAGTGCACGCGCTCGTCGGCCAGTGTGCCGACGCGCGCACCGAAGTGTCCGGCGGCCTCGCTGCGAGCCGCGACAACTTCGCCCTCGAGCGTGCGAGCCGGGTACTGGCGTTCTGCGGCCGGCGCGCCGAGGCTGCCGACCTCCAGCGCGAGCTCGGCGAGCGATTTCCGGAGGCCACGCTCACACAGCGCGTCTCGATGCCGCTGACGAGTGCGACGCTGGCGATGGCACAGGGCGACACGGCCCGCGTCCTCGAGGTTCTCGAACCTCTCAGGCCGTACAATCGGACCCAGAAAGGGGAGTTCTGGCCGGCCTATCTACGAGGCCTCGCGCATCTCGGCCGGAAGGACGGCCGCGCGGCAGCCGCCGAGTTCCAAAGCATCCTCGACCACCGCGGCGAGTACCCCAATGCGTTTCTCTATCCGCTCGCGCATCTCGGTGCGGCGCGGAGCGCGATGCTCCTGGGCGACACCGCGGCAGCGCGAGCGGCCTACGATGCGTTCTTCAGCCTCTGGAACGGGGCAGACGCCGACCTGGCTCCGCTTGTTGCCGCCCGCCGGGAAGCAGCGCGAATCCCCTAGCCCGCGTCAGGTCAGCCGTTGGTCGGCGGCGCCCAAGGAGCACGTTCTGCTCAAGGTAGACTCACGGGCGTGGGCGGCTCCTCTCTGGACGATCGGGGTGTGATCGTTTCCTGCGCAGCATGCGGCAAGTCCAATCGCCTCGCATTCGATCGCCTTGGGCTGAAGACGCGGTGCGGCCATTGCCACAGCGATCTCCCGCCTCCGGCCGAGCCGGTGCCGGTCGGTTCAACGGCAGTGTTCGATGCGCTCGTCGGCCGATCGCGCCTCCCGGTGCTGGTGGACTTCTGGGCCGACTGGTGCGGCCCGTGCCGGATGGTCGCTCCCCAGGTCGAGCTGGTGGCCCGGAAGAATGCAGGGCGCCTGCTCGTCGCGAAGGTGGACACTGAAGCCGTGTCCGACCTCGCGTCGCGCCTCGCCGTCCGCTCGATACCTACCCTGGCAGTCTTTACCGGCGGGCGTGAGGCGCGCCGGACCGCGGGCGCTATGCCAGCCGACCAGATCGAAGCCTTCGTCGCCGACGCCACCTCGCCCGGTCGCTGAACACCCCTCCTCTTCCTTCCAACATCCGCGCGGCTCGCCCGCCCGTAGGGAAAGGCACGGCAATCCGGGTAACGCGGCGGCCGGCCGTTCCGCCGCAGGAGGCAGAGCATGAGACGAGGAATGAAAGCAGCGACGGCGGTAGCGCTCCTGGCCCTGACGGGAGTCGCGGTCGATGGCTCCAGCCATCGCGAGGCGCCAGGGATCACCAAGACCCCGAAGGTCGACGGGACGGACTTCTACATGTTCCGGAGCTACGAGTCCGGCCGTGCGGGGTACGTGACGCTCGCCGCGAACTACGTACCGCTACAGGACGTGTACGGCGGTCCGAACTTCTTCACGCTGGATCCCGACGCCGTCTACGAGATCCACGTGGACAACACCGGCGACGGCCGGGAGGACATCACCTTCCAGTTCCAGGCGAGAAACCGTTCGCGGGATCTCTCCGTGCCGGTCGGGGATCGCATGGTGGCGATACCGCTCGTGAACATCGGCGGCATCGGGCCGGCTGCCGACGACAATGCCAACCTCAACGTGCTCGAGACCTACTCGGTCACGATGATCCGCGGCGACCGGCGCTTCGGCCGGCGGGATGCGATCAGAAACGCCGCCGACGGCCGCACGACGTTCCGGAAACCGGTCGATCGCATCGGCGACAAGTCGCTGCGGGACAACAACCCCGCGTCGTACGCCGCTTATGCCGACAACCATATCTACAACGTCAAGATCCCTGGATGCGGTGACGGCAGGGTCTTCGTTGGCCAGCGCCGGGAAGGGTTTGTCGTGAACCTCGCCGAGGCGTTCGATCTCATCAACACGAATCCGCTCGGTCCGGTCGATGCCGAAGAGAACGTGCTCGCGGACAAGAACATCACCACGATGGCGGTCGAAGTCCCTGTTGCCTGCCTCACCTCAGGCAAGGATCCCGTGATCGGCGCGTGGACGACCTCGAGCATCGATCTCACGGCCGCCTTCGGCGACCTCCGGCTGTGGAAGCAGGTGTCGCGCCTCGGGAGCCCCCTTGTCAACGAGCTGGTGATCGGCCTCAAGGACAAAGACACGTTCAACGCGAGCGAGCCGAAGGACGATGCGCAGTTTGCGGAGTATGTGACGCATCCGACGCTGCCGTTCCTCATCGAGGCGCTCTTCGGCGTGGCGCAGCCGCTCACGCCGCGCAACGACCTCGTGCAGGTCTTCCTGACGGGCGTTCCCGGCCTCAACCAGCCGGCCCGCGTCCGGCCCGCCGAAATGCTTCGGCTGAACACGTCCATCGCTCCGGTTGCGCCAGCGGCACAGAACCCGCTCGGCGTGCTCGGAGGCGACGTCGCGGGCTTCCCGAACGGACGCCGGCCTGGTGACGATGTCGTCGACATCGCGCTGCGTGCCGCGGAGGGGATCCTCCTGTCGCCCAATCCGGCAGCGTTTCCGGCGATTACCGACGGCGCGTTCGTCAACGCGACGATTGCTTACACGCCGGACGGTGTGATCACGCCGAGCGCTGACTTCAGGCTTTTCCGCGACGTGTTTCCGTATCTGCAGACGCCGCTGGCGGGATCGCCCAACCCCACGCACCAGTAGACCGACGTGAGCCGGCGCGCTGGAGGGAGCCATGCCTGGCACTCTCCGGCGCCGGCTGATGCCAGGAGGATCACCAGATGCGACCCGTGCTGCTGATCGCGTTCGTCCTTACCGCCGCCCTTTCCGCCACGCCGGCCGCGGCCCACGATCTGTGGATGGAAGCGACCACGTTTCGCCCCGAACCCGGCGCCGTCGTGGGTGTCCGGCTCCGCGTCGGCGACCACCTGCAGGGCGAGCCGGTGCCGCGGGATCCCGCACTCCTCAAACAGTTCTTCATCGTGGATTCGGCTCGGCGCGCGCCGGTCGTCGGCCGTGACGGCGCGGATCCGGCGGGGCTGTTCAGAGCGGCGCCCGGCCTGCAGATTGTCGGCTATGCGAGCCATCCGAGCCCGCTGGTGCTGACGCCGGAGAAGTTCGCGCAGTACGTGAAGGAAGAGGGCCTCGAAGCGATCGCTGCGCAGCGGGCCAGCCAGACGGCGGGCCGTCAGGTGCGCGAAGTGTTCTCGCGATCGGCGAAGGCGCTCGTGCTGACCGGCCCTCCCGAACGAGGCCAGAGCGATCGTGTCATCGGCCTGCCGCTCGAGCTCGTGGCCGAGCGCAATCCCTACGCGCTCTGGCCGCACGAGGAACTGCCTGTCAGGTTGCTATACCAGAACCAGCCGCTCGCCGGCGCGCTCGTCATGGCCGTGAACAGGCTGAACCCCGGCCACGTCCTGAAGGCCAGGTCAGACGCCGAGGGCCGGGTGAAGTTCGTGCTTCCCGTGTCCGGGCTGTGGCTGATCAAGGCCGTGCACATGATCCCGGCTCCGGATCAGACGAAGGCCGACTGGGCGAGCGTGTGGGCCTCGCTGACTTTCGAGCTGGTCGCCGCGGCGCCGGCGAATACGCCATGATGTCGCTGTGGCGCCGCACGCGTTTTCACCGTCCTCGAAAAGCCGGCTGACCGAACGGGACCTGGGCCGCTTTGCCGGCCGGACGTTGTTCGATCGGATCGGGCGCGCTGTCTGCCACGCAGGCTGCCTGCCGCGCAAGGAACTGTACGAGGCGTGGGAGGTCGCGCGGCGCACCCGGCGGCTGTTCCGCGGCGGGCGGGTAGTGGATCTGGCTGCGGGGCATGGATTGCTCGCACACATCCTGCTGCTGCTCGACGATGCTTCGCCCTCCGGTCTGGCCGTTGACGTGACTGTTCCGCCTTCGAGCGCGAAGCTGCAGCGGGCGCTCACGGACGCCTGGCCCAGGCTCGCCGGCCGCGTGGCGACCGTCGAAGGCGCGATCGAGGGCATCGAGCTCGGACCTGATGACGTCGTGGTTTCGAGCCACGCCTGCGGTGCGCTCACCGATCTCATCCTCGAGCGCGCCATGGCGGCCGGCGCGAGGGTCGCAGTGCTGCCGTGCTGTCAGGATCTGGCGGTGTGCGATGCGGGGCAGCTGACAGGCTGGCTCGACGGGCCGCTCGCCGTCGACGTGCGGCGGGCGCTCCGCCTCGAGCAGCGGGGCTACCGGGTGTGGACGCAGACCATTCCGTCCGAGATCACGCCGAAGAACCGGCTGCTCCTTGCGGCGCCTGTCGTATCCTGAGGCGCGGGAGCGCCCTTACGTTCGAGAGCGCTCAACGGGCGCCGTCGGCACGTTCAGGGTTCAAGGTTCAACGTTCAAGGTTCGGAATTCAAGGTATTGGACATGGAGCACCCAGAACCCAGAACCAGCACCTTGAACCCTGAACCCTGAACCCTGAACGTTGAACCTGATGGTTCAGACGGTGACGCACCAGGAGCCGAAGACCAAGGCCGCCCAAGGACCAAGGACTAAGGCCCGCCCAAGGACCAAGGCCTAAGGCCCAAGGACTTGTAAAGGAGGCAGTTTTTGCCGCGACGATTCTGGTTGATGAAGTGCGAGCCTGCCGCGTACACGATCGATGACCTGGCGAGAGACGGCAGCACCAGCTGGGAGGGTGTGAGGAACTATCAGGCGCGCAACTTCATGCGCGACCAGATGCAGGTGGGCGACGGGGTGCTCTTCTACGCGTCGAATGCCGATCCGTCGGGCGTGACTGGGCTGGCGGCGATTGCGCGCGCCGGTTATCCCGATCCGTTCGCGCTGAAGAAAGGGCACAAGTACTTCGATCCGGACAGCAAGAAGGATTCGCCGGTCTGGTACATGGTGGACATTGCGTTCGAGGAACGCTTCCCGGAGATCGTGCCGCTGGAGACGCTCAAGGCCACAAAAGGGCTGGAGAAGATGGTCGTCACCCAGAAGGGCAGCCGGCTCTCGGTGCAACCCGTCACCAAACCCGAATACGACATCGTCGTCAGGCTGGGCCGGGCGAAGCGATAACGTCCCGTGTGAGGGATGTGCGGAACGTCTGGCGGCCGATGGTCAGAAACGCCGCCCCTGCCACGACACACAGCAATCCGGCGGTCCAGAAGGCGAGCCGGTAGTCGCCGAGCGACGAGCGAATCGCGCCCGCGCCAAACGCGGCGAGCGACGCTCCCAGCTGATGGCTCGCGCTGATCCATCCGTACACGACACCCGTGTTCTCCCGGCCGAACGCGTCGCCGGTGAGCCGCACGGTCGGCGGCACGGTGGCAATCCAGTCCAGTCCGTAGAAGACGGCGAACCAGCCGAGGTTGTCGGCGCCCTGCTGGAGCGTGAACGGCAGGTAGAGGAGCGCCAGGCCGCGCAGCGTGTAGTAGCCAAACAGCAGATGGCGGCTCGAGTACCGATCCGTCAGCCAGCCCGAGGCGGTCGTGCCGATGATGTCGAAGATCCCCATCATCGCGAGCAGCTGGGCCGAGCGGATCTGGGGGATGCCGTAGTCGTGACACGCGGCTATGAGATGTGTCCCGATGAGGCCGTTGGTGCTGGCGCCGCAGATGAAGAACGTGCCCGCAAGAATCCAGAACGCGCGCGAACGGCTCGCCTGCGCGAGTGCGGCAAGGGGCGCGAGACGTGGCGCCGACGGCCCTGAAGAAGCTCCCGGGGCCTGGCCGTACGGAAGAAGCCCGAGGTCCGACGGCCGATCGCGCATGAAGACGGCCACGATGCCGAACACCACGACGGCGGCGCCCGAGACAATCCACGCCGCGGAGCGCCAGCCTCTGGCGGCGACAACAGTCGCAAGCAGCGGGAGAAACACCAGCTGGCCCGTCGCATTGGCCGCGGAGAGGGCGCCCAGCACGACGCCGCGCCGCTCGTCGAACCACCGGGTGGCGACGATGGCGGCGAGGACCATTGACGTGACGCCGGTGCCCGTGCCGACAAGGACCCCCCAGAGAAGCGTCAGCTGCCACTGTTGGCGCATCGCGGTCGTGAGCGCGACCGACAACGCGAGCAAAGCCAGGGCGGCAAGCACTACCCTGCGAAGGCCGAACCGGTCCATCACAGACGCGGCGAATGGCCCGATGAGGCCGAAGAGCGCGATGTTGATGGCGACGGCGAGCGAGATGGCGGCGCGGTTCCAACCGAACTCCTCCTCGAGCGGCACCATCAGCAGGCCGGGCGTGGCGCGGACGCCGGCCGTGACGAGCAGGACGACGAAGGTGACGGCGGCGACGATCCAGCCGTAGTGCACCCTCGGCGGGGCCATGGTCAGGCGCGTCCGGCGAACTCAAGGGTCTCGGTGTGCACCTTCACGCGTTCGCCTTCGTTGACAAAGAGCGGCACGCGAATCTCGAGCCCGGTCTCGAGCGTGGCGGCCTTGGTCACGCCCCCGCTGGCGGTATCACCGCGTACACCCGGCTCGGTGGAGGTGACGGTCAGCTCGACGTGCGGCGGAAACTGGAGGCCGATGGCGTTGCCGTTGTACCGCGTAATCTGCAGCGTGAGGTTGTCCACCAGCAACTTGCGGTCGTCGCCCACGCGGTCGGGCCTGAGCGTGATCGTTTCGAAGCTGGCCTGATCCATGAAGTGGCAGCCCTCGCTGTCCGAGTAGAGAAACGAGGCCGTGATGGTATCGAGATCCGGCTCGCTGAACTTCTCGCCGGCCTTGAAGGTGCGGTCGAAGACCGACTTCGTGAGGAGGTTCCGCATCTTGACGCGGACGAGCGTCTGCCCGCCGCGGGCCGTGGGCCGCGACACCTCGACCTCGAGGCAATGGTAGGGCGCCCCTTCGTACTCGAAGAACATCTTGCGCTTGATGTCGATCGCTTCAATCAGAGAGGCCATGAAGAGCCATCTTACCTTGCGGGCGCAGCCATCGGGCAGTGGGAGCGGACAAACGGCGACCGCGTGTGTCTCAGGTCGCGAGGCGCATGATCTTCGAAAGGCGCTGCAGGGCGCGGCTCACGGTCATGCCCGCGGCAGCCTTGGACTTTCCGAGGCGCTCCGATATTTCGGAGACGGTGTATCCGAGTTCGATCCTCCAGACAATGACCTGGCGGTCGGCCGGCGACAGTGCCTGGAGCGCCTTCAGGAAGCGCTCGGACTTCTCAGCCCTGATGGCGACCTCGAGCGGCGACAGGTCCTGAACCGGCAGATCGTCCTTCAGCTCGACCGTGATGCCGCGCCGACGCGAGCTGCGGATCAGATCGCGGATCCGGTTCATCACGGCCTCTCGCAGGTAGGCCTGGAGCGCGCCAACGGTGCGATGCTCGAAGCGCTCGATTCGCTTGAATGTGCCGAGCACGGCGTCCTGCACGACGTCCTCGGTATCGGCCGTGCCGCGAGCATAGTGCGGCACCCGTCCGCGGCTCCAGCGGCGCAGCGGCGGCACCGCGCGGGCAATCAGGACCTGCGCGGCCGACCGATCGCCGCGGCGCGCCCGTTCGAGCACGTCGAGCGTCGAGTCGCAGGAGGGATCCGGTCCGTCGCCGGCAGAGGGCTTGATGGCCAAAACGTCGTTTGTGGATTCGATCATAGTCTTTCGCCTTCCACCGGGTACCCGCATTCCACCCGTGCTACGGTGACGTCGTGATCGGCCGCCACGTCTCGCACTTCTACGTGATCCGCATCCTCGGCAGCGGCGGCATGGGCGTCGTCTACGAGGCGCAGGACACGCGCCTGCCGCGATCGGTGGCGCTCAAGCTGCTGAAGCCGGCGCTTGCGAGAAACACCGAGGCGATCCTGCGATTCAAGCGGGAGGCGCGCCTGGCCTCGTCGCTCAACCATCCGAATATCTGCACCATTCTCGAAGTCGACGAGGGCGAGGGCCAGTCGTTCATCGCGATGGAGCTTCTCCAGGGCCGCAGCCTCAAGGCCCGCCTCGCGGCCGGCCCCCTGCCGCTCGACGAGATCCTGAGGATCGCCAGCCAGGTGGCGGGAGCGCTCGGCGCCGCGCACGACCAGGGCGTGATGCACCGCGACATCACGCCGGGCAACATCTTCCTGGCCGACGGCGGGATCGCGAAGCTGCTCGATTTCGGCCTGGCGAAGCACTTCCCGGGCGCTGACGTGGCCGACCACCTCACCGACGATCTCACGACGACCGGCGCCGTCGCCGGCACGGTGCACTACATGGCCCCCGAGCAGTTCGATGCGCAGGCCGTGGTGGATCACCGCTGCGACCTGTTTTCGCTGGGCGCGGTGCTGTATCAGATGGCCACCGGCGCCAGGCCTTTCGAGGCCACGTCGAAGAGTGACGTGATCGCGCATATCCAGGACGAGCCGCATGTTCCACTGCGGAGCCTCGCGCCGGGGCACCCGGAAGCCTTCGAGCGGATCGTCGACACACTCTTGAGCAAGCGTCCGGCCGCCAGGTACGCCACGGCGTGGGCGCTGCGCGCGGAACTTGATGCCCTGGTGCAGCGCGCGGCCAGTCCGGCAGCCGAGGAGACAGCGGGGCGCGCGGCCCCGGCCATGTCGGTGGTCGTGCTGCCGTTCGAGATCGTCGGCGAGCGGAACGCACGCGACGAGCATTTCCGCGAGGGTGTCGCCGAAGACATCCGGAGCCGTCTTGGCGAAATCCCGGGTGTCCGCGTGGCGCCGAGGATGTCGTCCCTGGCGCGCGCCGGCGAATCGGTCAGAGAGCTTGGTCACCGTCTCAATGTAGAAACGGTTCTGGAGGGCACAGTACAACAGGCGGAGGGCCACATCCGCGTGCTCGCTGCCCTGGTGGGCGCGGCCGACGAACGCGCGGTGACCACTGTCAGGGTGGAGCAGCCAGTCGGCGACCTCCTGGCGATGCAGGACGAAGTGGCCGGCGCCATCGCGCGCAAGCTTTCGCCAGTGCTGGCAGTGGGGCCGCCGAAGGTGCAGGATTCCGAGGCGTTTCACGCGTACCAGCGTGGACAGCACTACTGGAAGCGCTGCTTCTCCGGAGGCTGGCGGCCGGCCATCGAGCAGTTCCAGCAGGCAGTGGAGCGGGATCCCGCGCTCGTCGCCGCGCACGTCGCGTTGGCGAATGCGTACAACTTCCTCGGGCTCTATTGCCTGATGAAGCCGAGCCTGGCGTTCGATGTCGCCGCCCGGGCGGCGACGCGCGCGCTGGCGATCGATGGCGCAAGCGCGGCGGCACATGCCCAGCTGGCGCTCAGCCGCTTCGGCGGCGAATGGGACTGGGAGTCGTCGGAGCAGGCGTTCAGGCGCTCGCTGGAGCTGGATCCCGCGGACCCGCTGACGCACATCTATTACTCGTGGCTCTTGATGCTGCTCGGCCGCGAGGATGCCGCCGTGGCCGAGGCGTACTCGGGGCATGCCCTGGCGCCAGGATCGCGTCTCGTAACAGGCGCGCGCGCGCAGACCCTCTACCTGGGCGGACGGTACGAAGAAGCCGCCGACGTCTGCGAGGCATGCCTGAAGGACGCGCCGGACTATGTGTTCGCCCGTCATCTGCGCGGACTGTGCCTGCTGGCCCGTGGGCTCAACGTCGAAGCGATCGCCGATCTGGAGCACGCGGCGAACAAGACCGCACGCATGCCGTTCTATCTGGGTATCCTTGGGCTCTGCTACGGGAAGTGCGGTCTCCGCGAGCAGGCGCTCGGGCTTATCGACGAGTTGACGCTGCGTGCGCGCGAAGAATACGTGCCGCCGCAGGCCTACGTGTTCATCTACGCGGGGCTCGGCGAACGCTCACAGGCCCTGGTCTACCAGGAGCGGGCCTACGAAGACGGCGCCTCGCCCTTCAACTACCTGACGCCCACTGTGCGCGAGTTTTACGCGCTCGACCCGCAGCACAAGCGCCGCCTCGAACAGATGCGGCTCGCCGTCTGACAGAGAACAGGGAACGGGGAACGGGAACGGCGGAGAACAGAGAACAGAGAACAGGGAACGGGGAACGGGGATCAGGGATCGGGTGGGATCGGGGTTTAGAGATCAGGGAATGTCACGCTGCGCTCGAGGAAGCGGGCGTAGCGCTCCGCGGCGGTTCGGATTTCAGCGGTGTCCTTTCTGGTGAGGCGGTGGTAAGGCGCGATGTCGAGCACGACTTCGCGCGGCGTGTCGCGGGGCCGCCACGAACCGACCACGCGGCCGTCCAGTACCAGGTGATAGGGCAGCAGCTCTCTCGTTGGTACAGCGCCTGCGCGGGAAGGCGCGACGGTTCCACGATCCCTGTAGGCGATCAGGTACTCGTCGTAGTTGGGGAGCAGGAAGGCGCCTCCGGTCGCCCGCGTCCGGCTCTGCGCCGACCGCGAGAGGGTGCCTTCGGCAAACCAGTACGTCAGGCCATTCCGCGGAGCGGAGGCGAGCGCGGACCCGGCCAGCTCGATGCCGAGCCGGGCATCACCCACTTTGAGGCCGGACCACCAGACGAAGTCGCGAACAGTGGCCGGACCGTGGCTGGTGAAATAGCGGCGCGCAAGCGCCGCAAGCGCCTCGTCACGATCGAGCGCCGGTGCCGGTGGCACCCGGTCGGCGAGCAGCGCGTAGGTAAACTGCCGGCCGAGGCGGGGGCCGCTGCAGATCACCTGCTCGAGCTCGGCATACATCACCAGGTACGCGAGACGAATACCGGAGGCGGCGATGCCCGCCCGGGCGAGGGCGGCGGCAAGCTCGGTCCGCGTCAGGTGCGCGCCGCCCGCGAGCGCGCGCTCGAAGACCGTGCGGCATTTCGCGAGCAGCCGCTCATCGAGCTCGAGCTTCCGGTAAATGGACCTGCTCCCGGCGTGCACGCGCGGCGAGGTCAGTGCCTGCATCCAGCGGATGTCTTGCGGCGCGACGAAGTGCCACGTCGGCCGCATCATGTGCGTACGCAGGATGGCGCCGGCGTCGAAGGCGCGGGCCACTGTGGCATCGGTCGCGCTTTTCGCCCGCAGGCCGATGGCCCACCGTGCTCCTGCGTAGTCCTGCGCCTGCACCGCGCCCATCCACCGCACGACGGCGTGTGCATCGGCGGCAGGAGAGCCAGCCAGCATCTGGCGACGGAGCCTTACGGGAGCGATGTGGAGAAGCCGTGGGGCCACGCGCGGGCTGGCTAGTCGTCGTTGTCGCGGCGGCGGAGGGACTTGATTTCGCCGCGGCGCTTCTTGGTCTTCAGCCGCTTCTCTTTTGCGCCGGCCTTCGGACGCGTAGGACGGCGTTTCTTTGGTTCCCTGGCTGCGTGCTGCAGGAGCTCCACCAGCCGTGCCCGGGCTGCATCGCGGTTCTGCGCCTGAGTCCGGTACTCACGGCTGTCGATCATCAGAACGCCTTCGTCGGTCAGCCGGTGGCCGGCAAGGACAGCCAGGCGATCCTTCAGGCGCTGGGGAAGTGCCGATGCGGCCACATCGAACCGCAGTTCGACGGCCGTCGCCACCTTGTTGACGTTCTGGCCGCCAGGGCCGGACGCCCGGACGAACTTCTCAGTCAACTCCCGCTCGTCAATCGCGAGGTCTTTGGTGATGGGGATCACACGGACAATTCTAGTCCTTGGTTCTTGGGGCTTGGTCCTTAGGCGGGCCTTAGTCCTTGGGCTGTCCTTGGGCCCTGGTCCTTGGCGAGTGCCGAGCCTTGAGCCATAAGCCTTGAGCCCTAAGCCCTAAGCAGTGAGCCGTAAGCCCTGAGCCCCCGTTCCCCGTTCCCTGTTCTCCGTTCTCCGTCCCCGTCCGTGTCATGATCGACCAATGCCCCAGCCCACGCCGCCCCCGACGTTCGCCGCTCTCGGTCTTCGACAGGAGCTGGCCGACGCGGTGGCGGCGCTCGGCTACGAGGAACCAACCCCCGTCCAGCGCGAGACGATTCCGCTCCTGCTCGAGGGACGTGATGTGCTCGGGCAGGCGGGAACGGGCACCGGCAAAACAGCCGCATTCGCCCTCCCGATGCTTCAGCGCATCGGCCCGGATCGCCCGGCGCCGCGCCAGCCCCGCGGGCTGGTACTGGTACCGACGCGCGAACTGGCCATGCAGGTGGCTGAGGCCATCCACAAGTACGGCAAGGGCGAGGGCATGCATGTGCTGCCGCTTTATGGCGGCGCTCCCATGCACCAGCAGGTGAGCAGCCTTGCGCGCGGCGCGCACGTCGTGGCCGCCACCCCGGGCCGTGCGCTCGATCACATGCGGCGCGGCACACTCAAGCTCGACCAGCTCCAGATCCTCGTGCTCGACGAGGCCGACGAAATGCTGGACATGGGCTTTGCCGACGATCTCGACGAGATCCTGAAGGCGACGCCGGAATCGAGGCAGACGGCGCTCTTTTCCGCCACGATGCCGTCCCGGATTCTGTCGATTGCCGAGCGCCACCTCCGCAAGCCCGCGCGCGTCACGATCGCCAGGGAACGGCCGGCCGCCGGCAAGGTTCCACGTGTCCGCCAGGTCGCCTTCATCGTCAACCGCGCCCACAAGCCGGCGGCCCTCGCGCGGATCCTCGACATGGAAGATCCCGTGGCCTCGCTGGTGTTCTGCCGCACACGGATGGAGGTCGAGTCGCTGGTCGAGACGTTCAATGCGCACGGCCAGCGCGCCGAGGCGCTGCACGGCGGCATGCTGCAGAAACAGCGCGATCGGGTGATGGGCCTGTTCCGCTCGCAGAAGGCCGACCTGCTGGTCGCAACCGATGTCGCCGCCCGCGGCCTCGACATCGAGCACATCTCGCACGTCGTCAACTACGACGTGCCGGCCTCGCCCGAGGTGTATCTGCACCGCATCGGCCGCACGGGGCGTGCCGGCCGCGGAGGCACGGCGATCACGCTGGCGGAGCCGCGCGAGCACCGCCTGCTCCGGGTCATCGAAAGCTTCACGCGGGCCAAGATCGATGTGGCAACGATCCCGACCGTGGCAGATCTTCGGGCGCGGCAGCTGGATCTGACGCGCGCATCGCTGCGAGAGCAGCTGGTCGCCGGCAATTTCGATCACGTGAAGGTGGTGGTCGAGTCGCTCGCCCAGGAGTTCGACATCGTCGACATCGCGGCGGCAGCGGTCAAGATGGCACATGCCGCGGCTGCCGGCGAGGGCGACGACCGCGAGATTCCCGTGTCGGCGCCGGTGCGTCAGGACGCGCCCCCGCGCGGCGCAGGCCCGCGGCCCGCACGCGACCACCGGCCCGCAGGGAGTGGAAAGGATCGTGCGGAGCCGCGGGGCCGCCGCCCCGATGGCCCGACGGCGCGGCTGTTCGTGGGTGCAGGACGATTGGCTGGCATACGCCCGGCCGATCTGGTCGGCGCGGTCACGGGCGAGGCGGGCGTGTCGTCGAGCACCCTCGGCCAAATCGAAATCGCCGATCGGTTCTCGCTGGTGGAAGTCCCCGAATCGCTCGCCGATGACATCATCGCCGCGTTGCGCGCGACGACGATTCGCGGCAAGAAGGTGTTTGTCCGGCGCGAGCGAGACCGCCGGCCGTCAGGACCGGAGGCGGAGTGACCCTGATCCTTCACGGCGCCGTGCCGATGCACTGGGCGTTTGCGGGAGCAGGCATTGCCTTGGTGACGATGGCGCTGTTGTTCCTCGCCAGCCGCCGCCTCGGGATCTCCACGGGCTTCGAGGATGTTTGCAGCCTCGTGCTCCCCGCGCCCTACTTCAAACGGGCCGCGATTGCGTCCGGCCGCTCGTGGCGGCTCCCGTTTCTTGCAGGCTTGCTGCTGGGCGGGGTGGCGTCGGCGGTGCTCGGCGGAGGGTGGTCGCCCATCTGGGCCCTCGGGCGCTTCGATCAAGTGATCGGGCTTGGCCCGGCTGGCAAGGTCGCGTGGATGTTTGCCGGCGGGATGCTGATTGGCTTCGGGACCCGTCTGGCCGGCGGATGCACGAGCGGCCACGGCATTTTCGGCCTCGCCAACCTCGAGGCCCCAAGCCTGGTGTCGACGTTGAGCTTCATGACCGCCGGCGTGGTGACGACCCAGATCATCTACCGCGTGTGGCTGGGGTAGGGGCCGCGCGATGACAGTGGTCTATGTGGCATTGGGCCTCGTGTTCGGCTTCGTGCTCAGCCGCTCAGGTGCGGCCGACTACGACTTCATCCAGGCGATGTTCCTCTTCGAGAGCGTCCAGCTCTACGCCATCATGGGCACGGCAGTCGTGCTCACCGCACCGGCGCTGTGGTTGATCAAGCAGCGTGGACGCACCGCCTTCGGCCGCCCCATCGTCCTCGAGGTGAAGCCGTTCCATCGCGGCAACGTGGCGGGCGGGGTGCTGTTCGGCATCGGATGGTCGATGACCGGCATGTGCCCGGGCCCCATGCTCGTGAACATCGGTGAAGGAAAGGTCTACGCCGTGGCGGCGTTCGCGGGCGCCCTGAGCGGGGCGGCGATCTTCGGCACGGCGTACCCACGGCTAAGGAGGCCGTTCCGGCTGCCGCCTCTTGCGGCCGGCACGGGAGAGAGCTAGGAGCACGGATGGCGAACCCGCCCTCCACCTTCACGTTGAACGGCCGCCCGGTGGCGATCGAGCCGGCGGGACCGCACGAGACGCTGCTCGATTTCCTGAGGGCGCGCGGGCTCACCGGCGCCAAGGAAGGCTGCGCCGAAGGCGAGTGCGGTGCGTGCGCCGTTGCGATCGTCCAGGACGAAGGCGGGCGAAGCGCGTACCGCGTCGTGAACAGCTGTCTCATGCTCCTGCCGATGGCGGCCGGCCACGAGGTCATCACCGTCGAGGCGCTGGCCGCCGACGGGCGGCTGTCGGATGCGCAGCAGGCGATGGCCGAGGCTGGCGGATCGCAGTGCGGATACTGCACGCCGGGCTTCGTCATGAGCCTGTTCGCCGAGCAGTACCGGCGCGGCCGCGTGGGACCGTGCGACCCGCTCGCCATGGCGGGCAATCTCTGCCGGTGCACGGGGTATCGTCCGATTCGAGACGCCGCGTTGTCGCTGGGACCGCCTCCTGCGGGCTTTTTTCGCGAGCGGCTCGAACAGCCCGCACCACGCCTCGCCGAGTTGACCGGTATCGCGAGCGCGAACGGCGCCGCGCCCGCTTTTACGAGGCCGGTGTCGGTGGAAGGGTGCGTGTCGGCGCTCGTGGCGGATCCGGGCGCGACCCTCGTGGCGGGGGCGTCGGATCTTGGCGTCGAGGCCAACATCAAGGGACGGCGCTTTTCCCATCTGATAAGCGTGGAAGCCATCGACGAGCTCCAGGAGTTCGCGGAGACGCCCGAAGCTGTGCGGATCGGCGCGGCGCTGCCGCTCGCCGAGATCGGGCGGCGATGGCCGCACGCTCCAGAGGCCGTGGCCGATTGCCTGCAGCTGTTCGCCTCGCCTCCGATCCGGAATCGTGCGACGCTCGGCGGAAACCTTGCGACCGCGTCGCCGATCGGCGACGGCGCGCCGCTGCTCCTCGCGCTCGATGCTGTCGTGCACATCGCCGGGCCCGGCGGCCGGCGGCGTGTGCCGCTGTCGTCGTTCTTCACCGGCTACCGAAAGACGGCCCTTCAACCCGGCGAGCTGTTGACGACGATTGAGATTCCGAAGCCGTTGCCCGGGGCGCTGCGGTTCTACAAGGTGAGCAAGCGGCGGCTCGACGACATCAGCACCGTGGCGGCGGCGCTCGCGGCCGATCTCGACAAGTCCGGACGGATCAGCCGTGCGCGCGTCGCGTTCGGCGGGATGGCCGCGACCCCGGTTCGTGTGGCCGCCGCAGAGGCCGCTCTCGAGGGCGAACGCCTCGATGCTTCGGCCGTGGACCGGGTGCGCCGGGTTTTCGACGAGACCCTGAAGCCCATCGACGATTTCCGCGGGTCGGCCGCCTACAGGCTCGCCGTCTCCAAGCGGCTCGTCGAAAAGTTCGCGCTGGAGGCGGGGCGATGAAGAGCGTCGGCCTCGCCGTTCCACACGAAAGTGCCCGCGGCCATGTCACGGGCGCGGCGCTCTACACCGACGATCTGCCGGGGCGTTTCCCCAATGCGTTGCAGGCCTGGCCCGTGCTTGCGCCGCACGCCCATGCGCGGGTCAGCCGCCTCGATCCGGCGCCGGCGCTCGGCATGCCGGGCGTGGTCTCCGTGCTGACGGGCGACGCCGTGCCGGGAGAGGGCGACACCGGAGCAAATCGCCACGACGAGCCGTTGTTTCCGCGCGAGGTGCTGTTCCACGGCCAGCCGGTGGCGTGGGTGCTGGGAGAGACCGTGGAGGCCGCGCGCGAGGCGGCGTCCCGCGTGGTGGTCGAGTACGAGCCGCTGCCGGCGATACTCACGATCGATCAGGCCATCGCCGCGGGAAGCTTTCTCACCAGCCAGGCGCGGATCGCCAGCGGCGACATGTCGTCGCTCGAGTCGAGCGCGCTCCGCCTCGACGGGGAGATCGCCATCGGAGGGCAGGAGCACTTCTACCTGGAAACCCAGGCCGCGCTGGCGTGGGTGGACGAAACCGGCGCCGTGTCGGTGCACTCGTCCACCCAGCACCCGGCCGAGACGCAGGAAGTCGTCGCGCGCGTGCTCGGACTGGGCCGCCACCAGGTCACCGTCGAGTGTCTCCGGATGGGCGGGGCCTTCGGCGGCAAGGAGGTTCAGGCCAACACGTGGGCCGCCATCGCGGCCCTCGGCGCCTGGATCACTCGTCGTCCGGTCCGTGTCCGGCTGACGAGAGCGCTCGACATGGCGCTCACGGGCAAGCGCCACCCGTATCTTGCGCGCTATCGCGCCGGGTTCTCTCCCGACGGCTGCATTCAGGCGCTGGCGCTCGAGTTGTACTCGGACGGCGGCTGGAGCCTGGATCTGTCCGAGCCGATCATGTGGCGGTCGCTGTTTCACTGCGACAACGCCTACCGGCTCCCGGCTGTGGAGGTGACCGGGCGCGTCTGCCGCACGCACAAGACATCGCAGACCGCGTTTCGCGGCTTCGGCGGCCCGCAGGCGATGGTCGTCATCGAGGAAATTCTGTCGCGCGCCGCGGCGCGCCTGGCGCTCCCAGCCGACGTCGTTCGTGAGCGCAACCTTTACCGCGATGGCGACGCCACGCATTACGGGGAAGCTGTCGGGGAAGCCGGGCGGCTCAAAGTCATCTGGGATCGGCTGAAGGCGACGAGCGCTTACGACCGTCGCTGCGCCGAGGTCGCCCAGTTCAATTCCGCGCATCCGCACGTGAAGCGCGGCCTGGCGCTCACACCCGTCAAGTTCGGCATCTCGTTCACGGCCACCTTTTTCAACCAGGCTGGCGCGCTGGTGCTCGTCTACCGCGACGGCACCGTGCAGGTGAACCATGGCGGCACGGAGATGGGGCAGGGACTCTTCACCAAGATCCGTCAGATTGCCGCGGATTCGCTCGGCGTGAACGCAGACCAGGTTCGGGTCATGCCAACCCGTACCGACAAAGTGCCGAACACGTCGGCCACGGCCGCCTCCGCCGGCACAGACCTGAACGGCGCGGCCGTCGTCGATGCGTGCGCGCGGATCCGGGAGCGGCTCGCTGAAATCGCCGCACGGCACCTCGGGTGCGCTGCTGGAACGGTCATCTTCGACGGCGGCGTGGTGTCGGGCGGCGGGCGGAGCGCTGCCGTTCGGGTTCGTCTGCGAGAGTGCGTATCGAGAGCGCGTACCGCTGTTTGCGCAGGGCTTCTACAGGACGCCGGGCATCCACTTCGATCCGGCAACCGGCCGCGGCCGGCCGTTTCACTACTTCACCTACGGTGCGGCCGTGTCCGAGATCGAGGTGGACGGTTTCACCGGCGCGTATCGACTGCGCCGCGTCGACATCCTGCAGGATGTGGGCGACTCCATCTCGCCGACGATCGATCGCGGCCAGGTCGAGGGCGGCTTCATTCAAGGTGTGGGCTGGTTGACTATCGAGGAGTTGCTCTGGGACGCGCGAGGGCCGCGTGGCCACTGCGGGCGCTTCCACCTACAAGCTGCCCTCCTGGTCCGAAGTGCCGGACGTCTTCGAGGTGGAGTTCCTCGATCGTGCAACCGCACCGGATGTCGTGATGGGCAGCAAGGCGGTAGGCGAACCGCCGCTGATGCTCGCGATCTCGGTGCGCGAAGCGCTGCGGAATGCCGTGGCGGCCTTCGCGCCCACCGAGTCCGGGTCTCCCGACGTCACCTTCTCCAGCCCGGCGACGCCCGAGCGCGTCTTTTTCGCAATAGAGCGGCTTCGCGAGCGATGACCCTCGAGGCTTCGTCCACCCTCATCAGGGCGCCGTTCTTTCACACGCCGGTCAACCCGTTCACCTCCGCCGCGGCCCTCGTGAGCCAGGAGGATGGAGGGCTGCTCGATCAACGAGGGTCTCATCGTTGCCAGCGGACACTATCGCGGACGTGCGCGCCCAGGCGCCTGCCGATGCCCATGTGCTCGACTGGCGCGGCGGGATCGTGCTGCCGGGACTGGTCGACGCGCATGTGCACTACCCGCAGCTGCGCATCATCGGAGGGTTGGGACGGACGCTGCTCGACTGGCTCGAGCATGTGGCGCTGCCCGAAGAGGCGCGCATGGCCGACGTCGTGTACGCCAAGAGCACGGCGAGCGCGTTTGTTCACGCGCTGCTCTCGCACGGCACGACGACGGCGATGGTATTCGGGGCCCACTTCGGCCCGGCTACGGCGTGTGTCTTCGAAGCTGCCGCCGGCGGAGGGCTGCGGATGGCCAGCGGGCTGGTCCTGTCCGATCGCGGCCTTCGGCCCGAGCTGCTGCAAAACCCGCGGGACGCGCATGCCACTGCGACCGATCTGATCGGCCGCTTTCACGGACGCGGACGCCTGCTTTACGCCGTGACGCCCCGCTTCGCGCTTTCCGCATCGGAGGCCATGCTGGAGGTGTGTCAGTCGCTCGCCGGCGAGCACGAGGGGCTGCGAGTGCAGACCCACATCAACGAGCAGCCCGATGAGATCGCGGAAGTGCGGCGGCTGTATCCGTGGGCGAAAGACTACCTGGAGGTGTACGAGCGCTATGGCCTGAGCGGCCCTCGCTCGGTGATGGCCCACAACGTCCACCCGTCTGACGCGGAGCTCGAACGCATGGCGTCCGCACGGACGGCGGTCGCTCATTGCCCGTGCAGCAACGCGGCGCTTGGCAGCGGGATCTTTCCGTTGCGACGGCACGTCGCCGCCGGAGTGCCCTGCGCGCTGGGCACCGACATCGGGGGAGGTACTGGCTTCGGGATTCTCAAGGAAGGCCTGCAGGCCTACTTGATGCAACGCGTCTCCGCAGAAGGGATGGCTCTCACACCGGCGCATCTGTTGTATCTCGCCACACGGGCCGGAGCCGAAGCGATGGGACTCTCAGCCGAGACCGGCGATCTTCGCCCCGGGCGAGCCGCGGACCTTGTCTACATCAAGCCCCCGTCGAACAGTCCGCTCGCCGCCGTGCTGGATCGGGCAACCGGCACAGACGAGGTGCTGGCCGCTATCGTGACGCTTGCCGGCGCCGAGAGCGTGGCCGAGGTCAGAGTGCAGGGAGACGTGGTCTACCGTCGCGAGGAGCACCCGCAGGAGGGCGCATGACACTGGCCGCGTTGAACGCCAGCGATCGCACCGGGTTCGCCGACGCGCTGGACGGTATCTTCGAAGGCTCGCGCTGGGTCGCCGAGCGCGCGTGGGAACGCCGCCCCTTCTCTTGCGTCGAGCAGCTCCATGCATCGATGTCCGCCGAAGTGGCGAACGCGGAAGGCGGCGAACAACTGGCGCTGCTTCGGGCACATCCAGACTTGGGCGCACGTGTCCGCATGAGCGAGGTGTCCGAGGGCGAGCAGGCCCGCGCGGGCCTGCCTCGAATGGCACAGGCGGACGCAGAGCGGCTCGAGCAGCTGAATCGCGCCTACCGCGAGAGGTTTGGCTTTCCTTTTCTGCTGGCGGTCAAGGGCCTGACGCCCGACGAAGTTTTGGCGGCGATCGAGCAAAGGCTGCAAGCGTCGCACGAGGACGCGAAGATCGAGGCCCTCCGGCAGGTGTACCGCATCGCGGGCTTCCGCCTGCAGGATCGAGTGAGGAGCTGACCGTGGAGCAGTTTGCGAGCGGCTGGAAGCAGAGCTACTACGGCAAAGGCGACGTGATCGTGTATCGCCTCAACAGGGACGGCGGTCCAGGAACGCGCCTGCCGGTATTCGGTGCGAACGTGCTGATGCTGGTCTACGGCGACGCGTTCTGGCCCACCTACACGACGGGTGACAACACGGGCCTCGTCGCAACCGACTCGATGAAGAACTTCATCCAGCGCGAGACGCTCAACTTCGAGGGCGACGATCTGGAGGGATGCTGCCGCTTCCTGGCCTCGAAGTTCCTCGGGATCTATCCACAGGTGGAAGGGCTGCAGGTCTCGGCCGTCGAAATCCCGTACGCCAACCCGCGATCGGGCGGAACCGCGACGTTCGTGCCGGCCGGACCGGAACGCGCCACGGCGCGTGTCGAGTTGAACCGCAGCGGCCTGATCGAAAGCGTTTCAGGGCTCCGCGGGTTCAGGCTGCTGCGGCTGGGAGGCAGCGCGTTCGAGGGTTTCGTCCGGGACCAGTACACGACGCTGCCCGACATCAAGGATCGGCCGCTGCACATGTGGCTGGACCTCGAGTGGAGCTACGTGGATCCCGGCGCCTCCGCCGCCGGCCGTGCGGGCGTAACGGCATGGGCGCACCGGATCGTGCTCGACACCTTCGAGCAGTTCGAATCGGGCAGCATCCAGCAGGTGATCTACAGGATGGGGCAGCGGCTTCTCGAGGAAATCCCAACGCTGGCCGAGGTGCACCTCGAGGCGAACAACCGCACGTGGGATACGATTGCCGAACCCGGCGCCACGCTTGGCGTCTACACGGACGCGCGGCCGCCCTACGGGTGTCTGGGGTTGAGGCTCAAACGCTGATCATGGCCAGGCTGTCAACGCACGTGCTCGACACCTCGAGAGGCATTCCCGCGGCCGGCGTCGCCGTCCACGTGCACGTCGTGCGCGGTGGGGAGCGGCACCTGGTGACCAGGGCCATTACCAATGCCGAAGGCCGCACCGAGCGGCCGCTCGTCGAGGGCGACCGTCTCGAGCCCGGTGTGTACGAGCTCACGTTCGATGCGGCGACGTACTTTCGTGCCGCCGGCGTCGCCTTGCAGGAGCCGCCCTTTCTCGGCGAGGTGGTGATTCGCGTGGGGATCGCGGATGCGCACGGCCACTACCACGTGCCGCTGCTCCTGTCCCCCTACGCCTACTCCACCTACCGGGGCTCGTAGTGCACACCGCGAAGGCGCGCGAGGTCATCGACGTCTGCGGCGACCTGGCCGCCTGCACCGAGGAGCCGGGGTTCACAACCCGCACGTTCCTCTCGGAGCCGATGCGCGAGGTGCACTCGCGCCTGCGTGGATGGATGCAGCGCATCGGCATGTCCACGTCCATCGATCCGGCGGGCAACCTGCGCGGTGTGTACGACGGGGCGATGCCGGACGCGCCGCGGTTGTTCATCGGGTCTCACCTCGACACCGTTCCTCACGCCGGCCGGTTCGACGGCGTACTCGGCGTGGTGGCGGGCATTGCGCTGATCGATCTCCTGGCCGGCAGGAGGTTTCCGTTCTCCATCGAAGTGGTCGGCTTTTCGGAGGAAGAGGGCGTGCGCTTCGGCGTTCCGTTCATCGGGAGCCGCGCGCTCGCTGGGACTTTCGACGAAACCCTGCTGCGTCGTCCGGACCCGGGAGGGCGGACCGTGCGCGAGGCCATCCTGGACTACGGGCTGGACCCCACGCTTGTCGAGCAGGCGGTTGCGCCGGAGGCGTCGGTCGGGTACCTGGAGATCCATATCGAACAGGGCCCCGTGCTCGACGTACTGGGCCTCCCCCTCGGCGTTGTCGAGACGATCGCCGGCCAGACCCGAGCGAATGTGCGATTCGCTGGTGCGGCCAACCACGCCGGCACGACGCCGATGGAGGGCCGCCACGACGCGCTGGCCGGAGCGGCGGCGTGGATCCTCGAGGTCGAGCGCCTGGCGAAGTCCACGCCGGGCCTCGTGGCCACGGTCGGCAGGATCGATGTGGAGCCGGGCGCCAGCAATGCCGTGCCGGGCAGCTGCCTGGCGAGCCTGGACGTGCGGCACGCCGACGACTGGGCACGGCGCGCGGCCGTCGATCGCTTGAAGGCGCGAGCCGAGGAGATCGCTGCGGCCCGTGGTCTGCTGGCCGCATGTGATGTGATGCTCGACCAGGCCGCGACGCCGATGGACGGACCGCTCACCGGGATCCTGGCGCAGGCCGTCGAGCGAAGCGGCGCGTTCGTTCACCGAATGGCGAGCGGCGCCGGCCACGACGCGATGGTGCTGGCCGAACGCCTGCCAACCGCAATGCTGTTCCTGAGATCGCCGGGCGGCCTCAGCCATCACCCGGACGAGGCTGTTCTCGAAAGCGATGTCGCCGCCGCGATTGGCGCGGGGATGGAGTTCTTCGAGGGCCTGGCGCGGAGCCGATCGTGGCCGACCTCGTAGTGCGAGGGGGCCGCCTCGTGACGCCCGACCGCCTGATCGATGCCGATCTGGCTGTCGAAGGTGGAGAGATCGTTGAAGTGGGCCGCGATCTGGCGGGAGGGACGCGTGAGATCCACGCTGCCGGCCGGCTGATCTTCCCGGGCGTTGTTGACGTGCACGTGCACTTCAACGAACCGGGCCGCACCGAGTGGGAGGGCGCGGCCACCGGCAGCAGGGCGCTCGCAGCCGGCGGCGGCACGACCTTCGTGGACATGCCGCTCAACTCGACGCCCTGCACGGTCACCGGCGAGGCCGTGGACCGGAAGCGTGCGGCGCTCGAGGCCGTATCGGTTGCGGACTTTGCGTTGTGGGGTGGCCTGGTTCCGGGCGCCGTGGGGGAAATGGCCGCCATGGCCGCCCGCGGCGTGGTGGGCTTCAAGGCCTTCATGTGCGACTCGGGTCTGCCCGAGTTCCCGGCTTCCGACGACCGCACGCTCGAGGCCGGCATGCGTGAGGCGGCGCGCCTCGGATTGCCCGTCGCGCTTCACGCTGAAAGCGGGACGCTCGTTCGATCGGCGCACGACGGCACGGCCCGCGGGTTCCTGGAATCACGGCCCCTTGCCGCGGAGCTCGATGCCATGGGGCGTGCGCTGACGATGGCGGGGGAGACTGGTGCGAGCCTTCATATCGTGCACGTCAGCTCGGGCTCTGGCGTGGCCCTGGCCGCTGAGGCAAGGGAACGCGGCGTCCACGTGTCGATCGAAACGTGTCCGCACTATCTCTTTTTCACGAGTGAGGACGTCGAGCGGCTCGGTGTGGTGGCGAAATGTGCGCCGCCCCTGAGGCCGCAAGGCGAACAACAGCAGCTCTGGGCCGAGCTTTTCGGCGGTCGCGTGGACGTGGTGGCGTCCGACCACTCGCCGGCCGAACCGCGCCTGAAGGAAGGGACGTTTCTCACGGCCTGGGGCGGCATTGCCGGGGTCCAGTCCACGCTTGCCGTACTGCTTTCCTGCGGGCACCATGAACGGGGATTGCCGCTCGAACCGATTGCATCGCTCCTGGCTGCTGCACCGGCCCGCCGTTTCGGGCTGCATCGCAAGGGCCGGCTGGCCGTGGGCGCGGATGCCGATCTGACAATCGTGGCGCCAGATGAACCAGTCACTCTCGAAGCTGCAGATCTCTTCCAGCGTCACAAGATGACCCCGTACCTGGGCCGCGCCTTTCGCGGCCGCGTCAGACAGACCATCCGGCGCGGCGAGGTCATCTTCGAAGATGGCCGTATCACCGCCAGGACTTCAGGCCGCTTCGTGCGGCCAGCGTGAGGGACCCCAGACGTGTCGCATCAACTCGGACAGACCCGCAGCCAGCGCCGTGCCGATCACCTGCTGCAGACGCCGGAAACGTTCGTCCGAGCGCCGTTGCCGGGCATGCGCAAGGCGGTGGCCATCGTGCATGCGTCGCCTGCAGGAGGCGCGAGGTTCGTGCAGTACACAGCGGAGATCGAACCGGGCGGCCAGCTCGGGCCTGCAGCCGGGCAGCGGTTCGTCTACGTTCTCGAAGGCATCCTGACGGTGGAGAAGCGCGCGCTCGAACCCGGCGGTTTCGCGTACCTCCCGGCCGGCCACTCCGGTGCCGTGTCTGCGAACGGCGCCGCGCGAGCGGAGGTGATCGAGAAGCTCTATCAACCGCTCGATGGTGTGCCGCCGCCCTCTCCGCGCTTCGGCGCCGAGTCGGCCATCGCTCCCACGCTGCTCGGCGACGATCCCTGGCTCGAGGTGCGTGCGCTCATCCCGGACGACCCGGCCTTCGACTTCCGCGTCAACACGATGACCTACCAGCCCGGAGCTTCGCTTGCGGCGCCCGAGATCCACGTGATGGAGCACGGCCTGCTGATGCTCTCCGGCGGGGGCATCTACCGGCTGAACACCGACTGGTATCCGGTGCAGGCCGGCGATTTCATCTGGATGGGCCCGTACTGCCCGCAGTGGTTCGGCGCGATCGGCAAGACGCCGGCGAAGTACCTGATTTACAAGGACTGGGATCGGAATCCGTGAATTGCTAAATGCTGATTGCCAAATGCTGAATGAGTTCGGCATGAGCCTTGAGCCCAGAGCCAGCGTGAGCCCGAAGCCCCTGAAGCCCGGAGCCTGGAGCCCGAAGCCTGATGTTCACTCCTGACCAGGCGCGACTAGCGGACGAACTCGCCACACTGGCCGCGATCTCGGATGCGCAGCCGCCGGCGGTCACGCGCGTGGTGTTCACCGACACCGACCTGCGCGCGCGAACGTTTCTGAAGTCACTCTGTGTGGACGCGGGGCTCGTGGTGCGTGAAGACGCCGTGGGCAATCTCTTCGCCCGCTGGGCTGGCTCGGCGCCGGACCTGCCCGCCGTGGCCACGGGTTCGCACATCGACGCGATTCCCAATGCCGGACGCTTCGACGGCACCGTTGGCGTGCTGGGCGGGCTCGAGGCGCTGCGCACCCTGGCGCGCGAGGGGTTCAGGCCCGCGCGTTCCATCGAGTTGATCGTGTTCACCGCCGAGGAGCCCACGCGCTTTGGCATCGGTTGCCTCGGCAGCCGCCTGCTGTCCGGCGCGCTCGACGAGTCCGCGGGCGCGCGCCTCAAGGGTCCCGACGGCCGGTCGCTCGACGAAGTGCGCCGGGCCGCCGGGTTCGACGGTCCTCTCTCGTCGGTCCGCCTCCCTCAGGGCGCCTACGCGGCGTTCGTCGAACTGCACATCGAACAAGGCCCGCTGCTCGAGCAGCGCGGCGTCCCGATAGGTCTCGTGACAGCGATCGCGGCGCCCGCGGGCCTCAGGATCGTGATCGAAGGCGAGGGTGGCCACGCGGGCGCAGTGCTCATGCCCGATCGCCGCGATGCGTTTCTGGCCGCTGCCGAGATCGCGCTGGCCGTCGAGGCCGCCGCGCGCTCGACAGGTTCGGCCGACACGGTGGGCACCGTCGGCGTCTGCGAGGTGTTCCCCGGCGCCGTCAACAGCGTGCCGAGCCGGGCGCGGATCGAGGTCGACGTCAGGGACATCGACCAGTCCAGGCGCGACACGGTCCTCGTAAAGATTGCGGCCGCGATCGATCAGATCGCCGCGCGCCGGCGCGTGTCGGCGACAACCGAGACACTGAACGCCGATCCCCCGGCCCGATCGGCCCCGGCCATCGTCGACGCCGTGGAGGCCGCCTGCCGGGAACGCGGGGTGACCGTCGATCGGATGATCAGCCGCGCATACCACGACTCACTCTTCATGGCGCGCATCGCGCCCGCCGGGATGGTGTTCATTCCGTGTCGCGGCGGCGTCAGCCACCGCCCGGATGAGCACGCCTCGCCGGAGGCGATCGCGCTCGGGACGGCGGTGCTGGCGGGGACCCTGGCCCGCCTGAGCCACGCCGGCACCTGACCGGGCGACCGCAGGCCGCGTGAAGGTGTATAACTAGAGCGCTTTTCACATCCCGTAGTACGCGAAAAGCCGCTATCGTCCTTTGGCGCTTGGGTCTTGGTCCTTCGTTCGTCCCAGGTCCTTGGCCCGGCGCCACTGACCACCGGCGAACGGCGTGACTACGCTCCAACAGCCAAGGACGTCCAGGGACAAAGGCCCGCCCAAGGACGAAGACCAAAGGACCAAGGACGGGCCGCTACACGGAAGCAAAAACGGTTCTGGCCTCCCAGTGGAGGACGTGCACAAAGGAGTGGAACGATGAAGAGATCATGGCAGCTCGCCCTGCTGGCGTGCGTGGTGGCAACTAGCGTATCGGCTCAGGCGCCGATGGATCCGCTGTCGGCGGCCCTCAAGCGCGGGTGGGACGGTGTCGCGCTCAACCTGAAGGAATCGGCCGAGAAGATGCCGGCCGAGAAGTACAGCTTCAAGCCTTCCCCGGACGTGAAGACGTTCGCGGGCGAGATTGGACACGGTGCGAACACGCACTACTTCTTCTGTGCCCGTATCAAGGGGGAGCCCAATCCCAACAAGATGGACTTCGAGAAGGAAACCAACAAGGACGCCCTCGTCAAGGCTCTCATCGCCTCGAACGAGTACCTGCTCGGCGGCCATCAACGCGTCCACCGACAAGTGGCTGATGGAGACGGTGGGGCAGGGGCCGCAGGCCCAGCCGCGCGCGGGCGTCCTCGCGGCGCACATCGCACACTCGAACGAAACCTACGGCACGATCGTGCCGTACATGCGTATCAGCGGGATCGTGCCGCCATCCACCGCGCGCACGCAGAAGCCGTAGCGGCCTTCGTTGGTCAGCCCGGGACGTGCGCTACGCCGGCGCGCGTTCCGGGCCCCCACTGATGGCCGCCAGAAACGCCGCCCCAAGATCGTCGGCCTTGCGCGCGCCCACCCCTTTCACCTGAAGCAGTTCGTCAACCGTACGCGGCTGGAGCCTCGCCATCTCGCGGAGTGTCGCGTCATGGAAGATGACATAAGGGGGCACGCCCCGCTCCCGCGCGATCTCGAGGCGGACGGCCCGCAGCCGTTCGAACAGATCGCGGTCGACGTCCTGCCACGACTCCGCCTCCACGCGCGAACGCGGCGCCGGTGCGCCCTTTTTCGGCACGCGCTGCCTCGCAAGGATCAGCCCCGGAACGCTCGCCTGGTCCTTGAGCAGGCCCAGCCCGGAGGGGGTCAGCACCAGCACAGGGTATTGCGAATCGGTCTGACGGAGCAGTCCCATCCCGATCAACTGCTCGATGTAACCGCGCAGCTCTGCGACTGAAGCGTCCGGGACCAGACCGAAGGTGCTGAGGTCCTGGTGTCCCCGCGCGACCACCTGCTCGCTCGCTTGTCCCCTCAACACGCTGCTCACGTGCGCTGCGCCGAACCGCTGGCCGACCCGTGCCACGCACGACAGGATCTTACGAGCCAGGACGACAGGCTCCCCGGCGGGCTCGAGCTCGCCGAGGCAGTAGTCGCAGGCGCCACAGGAGCTCGCCGCATAGCGGTCGCCGAAGTACTGGGAGAGGTGACGATGGCGGCACCCCACGCCGGAGGCGTAGCGCTCCATCTGGCGGAGCAGCTCGCGGCTCGCGTCGTTCAGCTCACCGTTCTGCTCGAGCATTACACGCCACCGCATGAAGTCCCCGGTCGAGTAGACAAGGAGGCACTCGGCCTCGAGTCCGTCGCGTCCCGCGCGGCCGGATTCCTGCTGGTAGTGCTCCAGCGACCGCGGCGCTCCTGCATGGACGACGAACCGGACATCGGATCGGTCGATGCCCATGCCGAAGGCAACGGTGGCCACGATGATGTCCGCGCGCTCGCTGAGGAACGCGTCCTGGTTTGTGCTCCGCTCGGTGTCCGAGAGGCCGGCGTGATAGGGCAGCGCATGCACGCCCACTTCGTTCAGCCAGGCGGAGAGCGCGTCGACCTCGCGCCGCGACGTGCAGTAGACGATGCCGGCTTCACGGCGATGGCGCCCGAGCACGTCGAGCAGCTGCCGCTTCAGCTGTGCCCTCGGCAGCGCGCGGTAGATCAGGTTCGGACGGTCGAACCCCCCGACGAACTCGACCGGCTCGTCGAGCCCGAGCTGCGCGGCGATGTCGCGTCGAACGCGTGCCGTGGCCGTGGCCGTGTAGGCGTGCAGGCTGATGCCGGGAAGCAGCTGCTTCAGGCGCCCAAGCTGGCGGTATTCCGGCCGGAAGTCGTGCCCCCACTGGCTGATGCAGTGCGCTTCATCGACGGCGACGAAGCTGACGCGCGTCGAGCCCAGGAGCGACAGGAAGCCGTCGCTCGCGTCGCCGACGAGCCGCTCGGGAGAGACATACAACAGCCGGTAACGACCCTCACGGACGCCCGCGGCCACGGCCGACTTCTCGGCGGACGAAAGGGAGCTGTTGTAAAGCGCCGCCGGCACGCCGTTGCCGACGAGCGTGTCCACCTGATCCTTCATCAACGAGATGAGCGGAGACACGACGAGCGCGAGCCCGGGCTGCACGACGGCCGGCGCCTGGAAGCAGAGCGACTTGCCTCCGCCCGTGGGTAGCACGACCATCGAGTCGCGGCCGGCGAGCACCGACTCCATGGCCTCGCGCTGCAGCGGCCTGAAGGTGGTGTAGCCCCAGTAGCGAACGAGAGCATCTTCGAGTGTGGAGGGTATCGTCACGAGCGCCGTGTCTCCCCAGTATAGTGACGGAGGTGAGCCTCGACGCACTCGACTGGCCGCAGACACTTGCTGCGGGACCCGCAATCGCGGGCGGCAAGGGCTACAACCTGGCTCGCCTGCACCGGTACGGCTTCCGCGTCCCTCGCGGGGGCGTCATCGTCGCCGATGTCTATCGACGGATTGTGGCCGGCCTGCCGGCCGCGCCGTTGCAGATCGTGGCGGGCGCATCTGCCGAGCAGGCGACGTCGCCTGAGGTCGTCGCGGCGCTCGATCAGGTGAGGCGCGCGTTCGATACCCCGGAGCGCCTGGCCGCCATCGAAAGCACAGTCGCTGTTTTTCTTCGAAGCGCCGGCCTCATCTGGTCGAACCTGGCGGTGCGATCGAGCGCTACGGCCGAAGACAGTGCGCGCGCGTCGTTTGCCGGCATCCATCAGAGCCGCCTCAACGTTCGCGGCCAGGGGGATGTCACACGCGCCGTGGCAGCGTGCTACGGCTCGCTGTGGACACCTCAGGCGCTGGCGTACCGGCGCCGCATGGGGTACAGCGACTCGGACGTCCTCTGCGCCGTGGTGCTCTGCGAGATGGTCGTCGCGGCCGGAACCGACGAGCCGAAGGCCGCGGGCGTGGGCTTTACAGCCGACCCGGCCACCGGCCGCCGCGATCTCTTCGTGATCGACTCGGGACCTGGGCTCGGAGAGGGCGTCGTCAGCGGGCGGGTCGATCCCTGCCGAATCGTCTACCGGCTGGCCAAGGACCGGCTGGAGGTGCATGAGCGTGGGCCGGGTACTTCGCACTTGCCCCCGGCCGCCGAGCAGGAGCTCGTCGAGACCATGCTCCGCGCGCACTGGGCCCTCGGCGAAGGGCAGGACCCGCAGGACGTGGAATGGGCATTCGACGGCGAGCGGATCTGGCTGGTTCAGGCACGCCCGGCGACGCATCTGCGCCGGGCGGTGCCCGGCGAGGTCGCCGCACTTCCGACGTACTGGTCGACGGCCAACATCAAGGACGCCGTGCCGGGCGTTGTCTGCACCCTCTCGTGGAGTTTGCTTCGGACCATCGTCGACGAGCTGGCGTTTGCCGGTCCGATCGCGGCCGGATACGAGCTGCCTCGCGGGGCCGAGGTTGTTCGACGGATTCGTGGACGGGGCTACTTCGAGCTGACGCTGATGCAGTGGGTTTTGCACGATTCGCTGGGTGTGGCGCCTGCCGCGTTCGCGCAGGCCATGGGCGGGCACCAGCCAGAGATCGCGTTGGCCGAAGGGACGAAGGCCGACAAGCGCCGCCGCGCCAGAGCGCGGCTCCGGCTCGTGCGCAGGGTGTGGAAGGTGTCCGAGCACCTCGAGGCGGAGGTGAGACGCCAGGACGCGGTTCTCCGTCCCATTCGCGCGCTCCGGTTCCCCGAGATGTCGCGCGCCGAGTTGAGCAACGTGTTCGAGCATCTAATGCGCGTGCACGACCAACTGGACCCCGCAGTAGGCCTCGCCAACATCGCGTCTGGCCCGTGGGAGCTGGGCCTGATGGGCATCCTCCAGCCGATGTTCGGCGATCGCGCGCGCGCCGTCATGGGCCGTCTGCTCGCCGGCACCGGCTCGGTGAGCAGCGCCGAGCACGGATACGGCGTCCTTCACCTGGCGAACATCGCGCGCACCGATCCCGGGGCCCTCGACTGGCTGAAGGTGAAGGCTCCTCAGGTTGATTTAACGACGCTGGATGAGAGTTCGCCCTTTCGCTCCGCGCTGCAGGCGTTCCTGGACCGCTACGGCCACCGGGCTGTCTATGAAGCCGACATGCTCAACCCACGCTGGGCGGAGGATCCGACCTACGTGCTCGACCAGGTTCGCCTGGTGCTCGCAGACGCCGCGGCCTTCTCGGTCCGCGGGAATGCGGAGCGGATCGCGCGAGAGGCTGAGGCCGAGGTCCGCAAACGGAGCCGCCTTCGAGCACCGATCGTGATGTGGCTGGCAGGGCGCATGCGTGCGGCGACGGCCGCTCGCGAGCACGCGAAGTCGGCGCTGGTGGCGTCCGCGTTACCGCTGCGGCGCCTCGTGCTGGATATCGGCCGCCGTCTGGGCGCCGAGGGGCACCTGGATCGACCCGAGGACGCGCTGCACCTTTCGGTTTCCGATCTTGTCTGCTGGCTCCACGGCTGGTGGGACGGTGCAGGGGCCAGGGCGTTGACCGGTGATCGAGCCGGCCAGCGCACCGAGTGGCTGAGCGAAGCTGCGCCGCCAGACGTCGTGACCGAAGACGCCATCACGGCTGGACGAGGAAGAGCACCCGTTCCCCAATCCCCGGTTCCCCCGGTCCCTGATCCCCGATCCCCAATCCCCGTCCGAGTCACTGAGTGGACCGGCATCGCCGCGGCGCCAGGCGTGGCCCGGGGCCGGGCGAGGGTCGTCCACCATCCCCACGAGTCGAATCACTTCCTGTCCGGCGAGGTGCTGGTGGCGCCGTCCACCGATCCCGGGTGGACGCCGCTCTTCCTTCGCGCGGCCGCGATCGTGATGGAGACCGGCGGGTATCTCAGCCACGGTGCGATCGTCGCCCGTGAGTTCGGCATTCCGGCCGTCGTGAACATTCCGGGCGTGCTGACCTCGATTGCGGATGGAGACGTGCTGACGGTGGACGGCGACGGCGGGCGGGTTACGAGGTGAACATGTCCTCGAACACCCGATAGTGCTCGCCGTTCATGCCGAGCGCGGCGTAGACCTTCTGCGCGCGGACGTTCGTGGTGTCCACGTAGAGCCGTAGCCCGCCCGCGCCCGCCGCCAACGCGTCGCGCCGCACCGTGTCGTAGAGCACGCGGAACACCCCGTGCCGGCGTGCTTCCGGCACGACGTGCACGGACTGGATCCACCACACCATCCGGTTGCGCCAGTCGCTCCACTCGTAGGTCGTGAGCACCTGGCCGACGATGCGGCCATCGATTTCGGCGACGAGGTAGCGCCCCGGCGCCCGGCCTTCGAGGAGCGCACGCACACCCTCCCGCAGCGTCGCTTCGTCGAGGCGCAGTCCCTCGGTATCCTCGGCCATCTCGAAATTGCCGGCGACGATCGCGTCGAGATCGTCGAGCTGCGCCGGCCGCACGTGGATGCTCATCGGCCGGGCTCAGGCGAGCGTGTCGTGGGCGTCGCGAATGAGCGCGTCCACTGCGTCGGCGGCGCCCATCGCCCGTGCGACATCGAGGGCCGTCAGCCCGTTGCCGTCGCGCGCTTCCGGCGACGCGCCGATGTCGAGGAGCCACTCGACCATCTCGGTCTGGTTGAACGCCGCGGCCATCATGAGCGGGGTGCGGCCGTCGGCTGAGGCCGCGTCCACTGACGCACCACCGGCCACGAGGGTTTCGGCCACGTTGATGAGGCCTTTGAAGGCGGCGACGCCGAGCGGCGTCTGGCCGCGCGCGTCCACCTGCTCCGGATCGGCGCCCCGCGAGAGGAGAAGGTGCACGGTGGAGAGCTGGCCGTGATAGGCCGCCAGCATCAGCAGCGAGTCGCCGCGGGGGCTGGTGGTCCCCACCGGCACTCCCTCCGCGAGCGCGTGCTCGATCGTCGTCACGTCACCGCTGCGCGCCGCATCGACGGTGAGCGCGACGAGCGCCGCCATGACATTCGGCTCGGTCAGGAAACCCTCCTCAAATACGATCGATGGGCGTCAGGGATCAAGCGCTCGGCTGCTCACGCGTGCGGGGCGAGAACGTGCAGATGTCGAGTGCCAGCTCCAGCGTGATCGTCCTGCCGTCGCTGGCACCCTGGGTGATTGCAACTACTTCTTGGTCGCCGCCCACTGGCCGCCGGTGCTGAGCGTGCCCTGCATCATCGTGCCGTTGACCTTGCCCGTGTATTTCGTCCCGCCCGCGGTGAACGAGATCTCGTCGCCACGCATCCGGCCTTCGGCGATCGGCGTCGAGCCGAGCGTGCCCGAGAGCTTCTGGAACTCCTGCGTCAGCGTGAGCGCGCCCTGCGGCATCGCCCAGGTGCCGCCGACTTTCGCGGGCACGATCCAGAGGAGCGCGGTGCACCAGCTCGTGCAGCCGTCGGAGACCGTCTCGCTCTGATCCGCTTCCCAGGCTTCCATCGTGAAGGTGTTCGAGACGATTCGGGTGCCCGGCTTGAGGTCGAGGATCTTCGGCCGGAGCTTCAGGTTGATCTGCGGCAGCAGGAACATCGTGATGACGGTGGCCTGCGAGAAATCGGTCTCGAAAAGATCCGCCTTCTCGAACGAGGCACGGTCCAGCGGCAGCTTCTCGGCGGCGGCGTTCTTCTGCGACAGCGCGACCATGTCCGGGTTGTACTCGATGCCCTTCGCCCGCGCGCCGCGCTTGGCGGCGGTAATCACCGTGCGGCCATCGCCCGATCCGAGGTCCATCAGGTAGTCCTGCGGCGTCAGCTTGGCGATGTCGAGCATCTTGTCTACGAGCGACTGCGGCGTGGGAACCCACACCACGTCCTTGCCCTGCTGGCCGACCGTGGGCTCGAAGGGCTTCTGGGTAGCGGTGGCCTGCGCGAAGACGCTGGTTGCCACCAGCAACAGGCCGACAGTCAGGCTTGCACGACGAACCACACGCAATGCACTCATATCGATTCTCCAGCCCCTCTGAACTTGGCAGACAAAGGAGAGGTTGTACTCCTTCAGGCGGACGGTCGGCAACAACAAAGGATGAGCTTACGCAAATTCTTGTATACCGCCGAGCTCTAAACGGCCCAGTTCAGGCGTATCGTGCCCCCATTCCCGAAGCTGAAGCACTAGAGCCTGAAGCCCGAAGCCCGTGATGCAACGCTTCCGTGTAATCCCACACCAATGGCTATGAAGCACCTGATCCTGCGCGGCGTGATCGGCGGCGGCCCGGAAGCAGCAAGACCAAGAGCCGGAAGCGCCGCCGCGACTCCGGGTCCGGCCGTCGACGTCACGGTCGACGATCTCAATCCTCGCGACGTGGCCGCCTTGTCGCGCGCGCACGGCGTCCTCAGCGTCGCACCTGTCGTCCCGATGAAACTGATTGCGCCTGTCGGGCCCGCGAGCCCTGTGAGTGATGCCTTGCCCGCGGCCGCGACGACCGCGTGGGGCGTGACGGCGGTGGGTGCCGACACATCCCCGTTCTCCGGAGACGGGATTGTCGTTTCCATCCTGGACACGGGAATCGACGCAGCACACCCCGCGTTTGCCGGCGTGGATCTCGTGCAGCAGGATTTCACCGGTGAGGGCAACGGCGACCAGCACGGGCACGGCACGCACTGCGCCGGCACCGTGTTCGGGCGCGACGTCAACGACACGCGCATTGGTGTCGCAACGGGCGTACGCAAGGCGCTCATCGGCAAGGTGCTCGGCGCGCGCGGCGGATCGAGCGAGTCGATTGTCCGCGCCATTCAGTGGGCGGTAGACAACGGCGCATCTGTCGTGTCGATGTCGCTCGGCATGGACTTCCCGGGCCTCGTGGCCCAGTTGATCGCTCAGGGTTACCCGGCTGATATTGCGACCTCGCTGGCCCTCGAAGGCTACCGGGCCAACGTGACGCTCTTCGAGCGCCTGGCGTCGCTCATCCGCGCGCAGGCACCGTTTGCGCAGCCGACGCTGCTTGTCGCCGCCGCCGGAAACGAAAGCCGGCGCAACGACAACCCGGATTTTGAAGTGGCGGTCGCGCCGCCCTCGGCGGCCGAAGGGATGGTCTCGGTCGCGGCGCTGGCAACGGGCGCGCAAGGCTTCACGGTCGCGCCGTTTTCGAACGTCGGCGCGCTGGTGGCGGGTCCTGGCGTGGCGGTCACGTCCGCGCGCAAGGGCGGCGGCCTGGTGTCGATGAGCGGCACCAGCATGGCCACGCCACATACGGCCGGTGTCGCCGCGCTGTGGGCGCAGAAGCTCAAGGCGGCAAATCAGTTGACGGCGGTGAACCTGATGACACGGCTCGTCGCGTCGGGCACGACCGCCGGCATGGCGGCAGGGTTCGATCCCGTGGACGTCGGCGCAGGCATGGTCCGGGCGCCGCAGGAATAGGGAACGGGGAACAGGGAACGGGGAACGGGGAACGACTTTCGGACCAGGGACGAACTAAGGACCTGGGACCAAGGCCGACCAAGGACCGGGACAGCCCAAGGACGAAGGACCAAGGACCAAGGACTTTGAACAGCACTCGTGTCGCTCGCTGGGCCGTTGCGGGCGGAGTGTGTCTGGCGCTCGGTGTGTTGCTCTTCGCGGCCAGTTTCACGCTTGGCCGCAACGGATTCTCCCCCGACGAGGAGATCACGGCGCTCGTCGTCCGCGGCATCGCGGAGACGGGCGCCCCCGTGCTGCCGTCGGGCATGGTGTACCTGCGCGGCCTGCCGTACTCCTATGCGGCATGGCTGAGCGGCGCGGTGTTCGGGCACGACCTGGTCGCGTACCGGACCGCCAGCCTCGTGTTCGGTTTGCTGGCCGTCGTGCTGATCTTTCTCGTGACGCGTGCGGTGTCTACGCCCGCCGCGGGTGTCGTCGCCGCTCTCGTGTTCGCGGCGTCTCCGCTTCTGGTGAGCGCCGCCGTCTTTGCGCGCTTCTATTCGGCGTTTGTCGCCGCGGCGCTCTTCGCCGTGTGGTGGCTCCTGAAGTCGCGGGCCGGTTCGCAGCTCTGGCCGTTCCTGCTGGCGCTCGTGGTGTGCCGCTCGCTGCACGAGTTCGGGTTCGTCGTGGCCCTCGCCCCGGCCTGTCTCGCGCTCTGCCGTCGTGAGGACGATCCAACCCGCCGGCCGCTGCTCGTGCTGTTCGCCCAGTCGATCGGGCTCTTGATCGTGACCCAGATCGGACTCACGGCGCTCGAAGGGTGGTCGATGGCGGGCGTTGGCGTGGTGCCCGCCCCGGGCCTGGGAGCGTTCAGCCACGCCCCGGCGGCCATGCCGCCGCTCTCGCAGTTCGCGCTCGCCGGCCCCTGGGTGCTCTTCGCATTCGTCGTGGGCCTCGCGCTGCTGATCTGGAAGTGCCGCCGGATCACGGGTCTCGTGTGGGCGCCTGCTGCATTCGCCGTCTGCGCGTTCTTCTTTCAGAGCGGCGTCTTCGTTGCAGTTATCGCTGCGGCCTGCCTGATGAAGCCACGCGATGCCGTCCGGACCATGGTCTCGGCTCTGATCGTAGGTGTGGCTGGCGTAACCGCATGGGTCGCGCACACCTTCGCTGCGACAGACATCGCGGTGTCGGCGGCGAACGTTTGGGATGTCGCGCTTTCAACGGCCAGCTATCCCTGGGATGCCGTCTGGCACGTTGCGGATGAGGCACCTCTCGCGCTCGCGCTCTTCGCCGGCATTGCGGTGTTCGCCGTTGTGAGTCCTGGCGCTTCCAGCCAACGGCCGGACCTTCGCGCGCTCCTGCTCGTCGGCTTCGCCGCGCTGATGGCCCTTGGTGTGTCGGCCCTGGAATTCCAGTGGCGCTACACGCTGCTGGTGCTGCCGTTCGTGCTCGCGGGTGCATCGAGCGTCGCCGGTGTCTTCAGCCTTTCCTCGCCACGCGTCGCCTCGTCAGGGTGGTACGCGCGGTGGGCCGTTGCCGGCGCGGCGATCTCGATAATCATCCTCAGCGGTGCCGGCAGTCTCCAGGCCTGGCGTTCCGGAAACCTGCCGGGTTCCGACATCGGCGGAACTGGACCGCGACGCGTTCAGTTCAACCACGCAACCCGGCGACGCCCTGGTCTGCAACGACGAGATGGCGTGCCGCTTTCTTGCCGGGCGCTCCGACTACTGGCTGCTGCCGCGGCCCGACATCGCCAGCCAGTACGTCGTCCGGGGAGCCGGGGGGCCGCGATCCATTTACGGGGGCGCCCCCGTTCTGACCAGCGCCGATGAGCTCCACGCCGTGATCGCCCGGGAGCGGCCGTGCGGTCGCCATCGTGATTCTCGACACGGGAAAGTTCGACTTCGAGCAGGTGCGTGAGATGGCCGTCGAACTGGCGACGAGCCACGGCGGTACCGGTCTCAGCCGTGGGTGGCAGGCACCTCGTTGTTCGCCTGCGCCACGCGGATCGTTTATGTGAAGGAGAAGAGCCGTGAGAGGAATCCGACTACTTATCCTGGCCGGCTGCGTTGCGGCAGTCGTGAGCTGCAGCGGCAGCGGAAATCCTGTGACGCCGCCGCCACCGCCACCACCGCCGCCGCCGGCGCCCACAGCGCCCACGGTGACGGCCGTCGCACCCGCGTTCGGGCCGTTTGGCGGTGGTACGACAGTCGTTATTTCGGGCACGAACTTCGCGGCCGGCGCGACCGTGACGATCGGGGGCGCCGCCGCCACGTGGCGTGACCGTGACCAACGCCAATTCCTTGACCGCAACAACCGCGGCGGTCGCGCAACCGGTGGCGGCCGTGGACATCGTCGTCACGAACCCGACGGCACTCGCTGGCACACTGACCGGAGGATTTCAGTACCGCGGCGTAGTGGCCAGAACGACACAGGCTTTGTACACGGGCAATGTCACACGAAACATCGCTGTCAACGGCACGCCATCGTTCGCCGTTCCAGGCTCGATTGCATTCTTTCGATGGAACTGCGGACAGACGCCTCCGGGCAGTGACTGTCAGGAGAGTGGAGCCACACCCAACCTGGTCTACACCCGGCCCGGTGCCCTGAACGCACCGCCGATCACATACAACGCAACACTCGAAGTGGAAGACACCCAGGGCAACAAAGCGACCACAACCTTTCAGGTGCGCGTGAGCCAGATCTACTAGACCGATGGCGTACTCAGGGCAGGCGGAACAGGTATTTCAGGACGCGCTCGTGTCGGCGTTCCCGACCTACGAGAGCATGGAGCAGCTCGTCCGCCTGCTCGACGTCAACCTCGCAGAGATCAGCCGGCGTGGCAACCTCCGCGACGTCGTGTTCGACGTCGTCCGCTGGGCCGACCGCGAAAACCGCGTACCCGACCTGATCAGAACGGCCGCTGGAGAACAAGCGGGAAACCCGCGTCTTCAGCAGGCACTCAGGCACGTCGACGACCCGCTCCTCGTCGAAGATCGATGGTTCGCGAAGCACGTGCCGGTCGCGACCTGGCTGCTCGGCACGGCCAACCTGGTGCTATTGCTCCTGGTGATCAAGGTGTACTTCGTCAACCTGGTCAACACGTTTCGTCTGCTCTCCACGCTGGCCGTCGTGTGCCTGGTCGCGGTAGCCGCTTGGCGGCTCTATGCCTGGGCGCTCGGAAAGCCGGTGCGGGCGCGCATCGGCACACTGCTGCGGCGCCTCGTGGCGCACAGCCGCCTCGAACGCCGCGACTGGCTGGCGTTTGGCGCGCTCGCGGCGCTGCTCGTGCTTCAGACCACTGTCGTGACTGCAGCGCCCCCGCCAATCACGCTGTCGTTCGACCGGGAATCACCAGGCACTTTCTGGAAGGACGCCGAGTACATGCTCGTCCGGTCTTTTCCCAACGTTCCCTCGGAAATGGAACTGCAGGGGCCCGAGCGCGCCGGCCTCCGGAACCCCGAGCGCTTTTCGAAGACCTACTACCGAGCGGACCTTTTCGTTGGCGGCCGGAACCTGGCACGCCGGCTGAAGGTCCAGATCGAGTTGTCTCCGTCGGTCGTCGATACCACGGGCGCCGAGCTCACCGCCGGACCTCCCGGCGTGACCTTCGCGGATGTCGCCCTGGACCGTACGCTCGGCGACGTCGTGGCAGACGAGCAGCACGTGGTTCGCGACGGCCATGGCCGGATCAGCGAGACGGGCCTCGAGCTCGTCGTCGACCTCGACGAAATCAGCGGGCGGCGCTCTGTGCTCTTCACCTGCCAGCGTCGCCTGGACGGACAGCCAACCCCCAGAGAGGTATCGGTCTATGCGCGGATTCTGGATGCAGACAGCGGTGCGGTGCTCTTCAGGACGAGCGGCGTCTTCTCGATCGACGAGTGGCGCGCCGCGGACCGCCTGGTGGATCGCCCTCACGCTGGCGCTTCTGCCGGTTTCGTCGCCCTTCGCACAGCAGGCGCCGGGCCCCTGGGTCCACTATCCCGTTTGCGCCGGGACTGAGCTGACCCCGCCCGATCTGCAACTGTTCGAGAGCCTCACCCGCGACGTCGCACAGGTCGTACGGCAGGCCGGCGGACGCATCGAGACGTCCGCCGATCGCCAGTGCCTGTCGTCGCAGGATCTGCTCGATCGGCTGCGCCAGCCGCAGGCGGGCCGCCGCGTGTCTGTGGTCATCGACGGGCCGTCGTTCCGCCGTCTCTCGGCGAGCTCGCCCGGTCTGCTCGAGAAGGCGGGTGTACGGGCGGTCAATCCGCGGCTCTTCACGCGTCCCCTCCACATTTTTCAGTCTGCCGATCCCAAGGTTCTGGCCGGGAACGCTCCGTCTGTCGGCGTATACCTCGATCGCGAAGTCAGCGCAGCCGCTGTGACGAGCGCCGTCGCGGCGGTGACCGGCCAGCCATCGGTACGTCTCGTGCCGTTCAATACCATCGGTGAGCTGGCCCGCTGTTTCGAGCGAGGTGCCGTCGCGGCGGACAACTCAGGATGCCCTGGCAACCTGACCTGGGCGGCCATCCTCGAGCAGGACGTCTCGACGGCCGTGGACGGCTTCCGCGCCGAGTATCAGCGGCTGGCCGGACGCCCGCCCACACCGCTGCCGATCGAGAAGCTTGGCCCGGGTGTCCACGGCGACAACCCGGATCAGCTCGTCCTCGTCGCTCTCGCCCAGGACTATCCGGGTTTCGGCAGTCAGGCCTCATCAGGTCCGCTCGCGGCGGTGCCCCGCAGCGATGGCGCGTCGCTCGAGACGCAGCTCAGGCAGGAATCCCGGCGCGAGCAAAGCTGGAAGGAAACACTTTTCGCGTACGTCACGTTCAGCGCGACGCTGAGCGCGTCGAGCGACATGTTGAGACACCCGTTCCCGGTTGTCCTCGGAACGCCGGGGCTGCCAGACGCGGCGATTCGGTCCGCGCTTTCGGACTCGTACCTGCGTGCGCTGGCGGCGTGGCAGGCTTCGCCCTGCACGGCCGCCGCGGAGCGCCTGCACCGTGCGTTTCTCTTCAACGCGTACCTTGCGAACCCGGCGGACCGCGGCACTCAGCTCGGTCTCGGCAGCGAGCTCACCATTGCGAGAAGCGGCGATCTCTCCGGTCTGCTCGCGCAGTTGAAACTGTCGAGCGACTCCCGGGAATGGAGGAACGCAGTCAGCGCGGCGCTGCCTGCTGGTGGACGATGTGTTGCTGCCAGCGGCGACGAGCGCTTCCCTGAGGATCGGGTGTTCTTCGCCAACCCTAATCTCGGCTCACAGTACCGCGCGATGGAACACCTGCGCCGCGCGAGCAACGAAGAGGGGGACGCGCGCCGCGTGTCCCTGAACAACGCCGCGGCGTGCCTGCGCGAGGCCCTCCTGAAGGCGGCGGGCCCGAGCTGCCACGCGGCCGATCGTTCGACCTACTCCTTCTACTACAACCCGTACCTCTACTACGCCGTGCAGCAGGCTTCCGGTGGGCGGGAGCCGAAATGAGGGGATCTCGGCTCTCCGGGCTCATCGCGATCCTGTTGGCGGCGTCGGTATGGCCGGTGGCTGCGCAGACCAACGAGCGCATGTACGAGGACCTGGACTTCAGGTTCGTGACGCCCGGCGCCAGGGCGGTCGCGATGGGAAAGACCTTTATCGGCCTGGCGGACGATGCAACGGCGGCCGTGAGCAACCCGGCGGGGCTGTCGAACCTGCTCGAGCAGGAGTTCTCGTTCGAGTTCACCGGCACGAAGATCAAGCACCAGCGGTCCTTTCCCAGCGCGGCCGGCGAGGTCCAGACTTTCGGGGACACTGTGGTCACGCCGTCGTTCTTCAGCTACGTGATCCCGGTCAAGCGCGCGACCGTGTCGGTGTTCATCAACTCGGTCCAGGACTACCGGGAGAGCTTCGAGATCGGCCCGCGGGACATTCCGTCGCTGGGCGACTTCGAGGACGGTTCGTTCGGCGGCCTCTCGGTGCAGATCAACAGCTACGGAGCGGGCGGGGCCTACGTCGTGAACCGATTTCTCTCGATCGGCGGCTCCGTCACGTTCCAGTCGTTGAACATGGCCAGCGAGGCGCGATCGGGCACGCCCTTCGATCCGCGGAACGGGACGAACACGATCGACTCAGACCTCGCGTGGAGCGGGCTCGCGGGTGTTCTCGTCAAGCCGACGCCAAGCCTCGCCATCGGCGCGACCTACAACAAGGGTACGGTCTTCGACCTCGAGACGCGGCTGTTCGGGAACTTCCTGTTCACGTACCCGACCACCCCCCGTTCCGGGACGACGTCAACCGGACGGGCGAGGTCCGGGAGATCAGCTACGTCGTGCCCGATCGCTTTGCGGCGGGCGCGTCCTGGCGCGCCTTGAACAGCCTGACGGTCCTCGCCGACGTTGGCTACGTGAAGTACTCGCAGCAGATCACCGACAAGTTCCTGATCGCCGACTTCCAGGACCCGGCGGCCGGGCTCACGCCCGACAACTACTTCATCGACGATGTGTTCGAGTTCCACGCCGGGGCGGAGTGGCGGTGGTACGGACGCCGGACGTTCTCGCTCCGTGGCGGCGTCTACACGGATCCGGACCATCGCCTGCGTTTCCAGAGCGGAGGCAACGACCCGACGCACCCCGCCGATCCGCTGTCGAACTTTCGCTTCAACACCGGCCGGTCCACCACCGACGTCGGGGTAACGGGCGGAGGAGGCCTCACCTTGTTCAACAGGGTGCAGATCGACGGCGCCGTCAGCTTCAGTCCCGACGCCAACCAGCTCGTCGTCTCGACGGTGGTGAGACTGCCATGACACAAGGTGGCCAGCCGCGCGGGCTCCGCCTGGCGCTCGTCTCCGCCTACCCGCCGAGCATCGGTCCGCTCAGCGAGTACTCCTGGCACCTGGTCGAGAGCCTCCGGCGCAGCGATCGCGTCGCGGAACTCCACGTGCTGGCCGATCGCGCGCCGGGCGCCGTGCCGATCGACGATGGGCACCTGCATGTGCGTCCGGCGTGGACGTTCGACGGTCTCGATCTGCCTGTTGAAACGGTGCGGGAGGTTCGGGCGCTGAAGGTGGATGCTGTCTGGTTCCAGATGCATCTGACGTCAACCGGGAACCGGAGGCTCAGCCGCTTCGTCGGGCTGACCGCGCCGGCCCTCGCGCGGATGGCCGGCGCCCGCACGCTCGTGACCCTGCACAACATGATCGGCGCGACCGATCTCAATCGGACTGCCGTTCGCGCGGGTCCGCTGGACCTGGTCGGAGCGCTCGCTGCGACCTCACTCGTGTGCCGCGCGGACATGATCTGTGTTCCGCGGCCTGAGTACGCGATGCTGCTCTCCGATCGGTACGGTTCGGCCCGTGTGCGGTATGTGCCGCTCGGCACGCCTGGCGCACCGCCACGCGGACCTGTGTCCACGCCGCGGCGTGGGATCGTGGCCTTCGGACACTTCGGCAGCAACAAGCGGCTCGAGACGGTAATCGAAGCCGTGCGGGCGCTGGCTGACTGTCGGCCGGACATGCACTTGTCGATCGGCGGCACCAGCTCCAGGCACAAGCCCGCGTACTTGAGCGACCTCCGTACGAAACACGGCGGGCATCCGGCGATTTCGTTTCTCGACTACGTGCCGGAAACCGACGTGCCGGGTTTTTTCCAGTCGGCCGCCATCTCGGTCCTGCCGTATGCGACAACCACCGGCATGTCGAGCGTGGCGCTGCAGTCGGCGATGTACGGTGCCCGGATCGTGGCGTCCGACGTGCCCGGGCTTCGCGCCATCGAGCGCGAAGGCCTGCGCATGCATTTCTACGACTGGGGGAGTGCCGCGAGCCTGACCCGGGCGATCGAAGGGGCGCTCGACGCGCCGGACAGCGTGCGGAGGAGCGACGAGCGCGCCAACATGGACTACTGCCACCGCCAGCGGATGGACCTCGTGGCGGATCGCTACCTGGATCTCTTCGATCACCTGGCGGGCGTGAGGTCCCGCCGCCCACGCGTCAAACGAGCGTGAGCCCGGCCGTCAGGCCCCTGGCGTCGAGCCGGGCGACGATGCGGTCGATGGGGATGCCCTCGTTGAATGCCGGATCGTAGAAGTCGGAGTGCGACGGATCCCCCGCGTGGTGCAGCGCGACCAAATCCCAGAGCTGGTTGAAGCAGGGCGATCCCGATGATCCGCCTTCGGTCCCTGTCTGGTACGTGACGCGCGTGCCGTTGGCGTTCACGGCCATCGTCGCTTCCAGATCCATCGCGAGCTTCATCGGCGAGCCGCTCGGGTGCTGGATGATGAAGAGCGATCGGTTCGCGGCAAACGGCCAGGGCTTCGCCGGCAGCGCGATCCAGCCACGCGGCGGGGCGCCCGGCTCCGCCTCCTTCCCGGCGGGAATCGGCTCGTCGCCCACCGGATCTGCGAGCCGCAGCAGTGCGTAGTCGAGCAGTTCGGGGTCGGGCACGCCCTGCTTCGGCAGCCCCTCGAGATCGACGGGGCTGTGCGGGCTCGAATCCACGAGCCACTCAGCAGCCAGACGCACTTCGATGCCGGGACTGATCGTGCCTCCGCCGGCGCGCGCCTTGTAGTCGAAGCGCGCCACAATCGCCGCGGGATCGGTGGCGCCGGCAATCACGTGGTGGTTGGTCAGGACCAGGTCGGGCCCGACGAGAAAGCCCGTGCCGAACGACGTGCCGCCCGCCACGGGCACTTCCATCCGGCAGACGCAGACCTCGCGCGCCGCCATCCGCTCGCGCCACACGGCGATGTCGAAGGGCACGCTCGTTTTCTTGACAATCTTTTCGAGCTCGGCGCGGGGCGGTGCATCCGCGGCCAGGCCGAGTGTTGACGCGACGGCCGCCAGCCTGGGGTTGTTCGGCTGCGATGCCTGGGCGGCTGCGACCAGCCGCAGCAGCTCGCCCGCCGCCTGGCGCGACTTGATCAACTCGAAGGCGACGTAGTTCAGCTTGTTGTACCAGGACGAGATGCTCTGGAGGTTGAGATCCAGGCGGTGCCGGACCATCATCTCCAGCTGTTGGTACGAGGGGTACGCCTGCTCGAGCGCTTCGGTGAGCTGCTTGTGCTGGGCGCCGGAGAACACGAGGTCGATCGGGTCGGTGGCGACGGCCATGTTCCCCCTCAGCGTACGGCGGCATCGAGCCGGCCGCGGGCCGCCCGGCGCGCGGCGCCGCTCCGATGGAACGACATCTTCGCTCCACCAGCGTTCCGCACCGAGAGAATTCTCGCCAGGGTCGCCCTCACCGTCGCCTCGTCGTTGTCGAAGCTGCCGTGCGACGACGCGCGGGAGGCGCTGGCGCCGCCGGCCGTGGTGCTGTTCGGGGTCAGCACGAGGTCGATCGCTCCGCTCCGGACAAGCGATCCCAACTCGGCCCGCGCGTGCTTCTCCATGCCGGCGATAGGCACCCCCTCGCGGACAAGTGGGATCCGTGGCGTGGCTTCGAAAGCGTGCGACACGAGGTACAGCAGCGACTTGTTGTAGATGTTCGCGCAGTTGTCATCGCGTTCGGCCTGGTCGCTCAGCACGAAGAGCGCGGTGCGGTCGATCTTCTTCCTCTGAATCGCGGGCGCGTAGTACCGATTGAAGACTGCCGTGGTGCACGCGGGCGCCCACATCGTGCACGAAGCCACCTTCAGCCCGTGCTCGCCGGGCCCGGAGCCCGTGAGCCTCGCGACCAGCGGCGCGTGGAACACGGCGCCGGCGCTGTGGCCAACGACGTGGATCTCGAGGCCGGGCTCGGCGGCGGCCAGCCTGGCCAGATGCTTGAGGGCGAGCCTCGCGCCTCCCGTGGAGGACTCGGTGGCCCTCAACGCGTTCTCCTTCATCTCGTCCCACTGCGACTTGCCCGACAGCACGCGCGCCAGCGGCTCCAGGGCATCGTCGAGCCGGTCGAGCATGAAGTCCTTGGCGACGTCGAGCGGCCCTTCCGGCCGGCGCTGCGCGGATGCGACTCCTCGAGGATGTTCGTCAAGGTCGTCCAGAAGTCGGTCTTCCAGATGAACGCGAGCGGGTAGACCTCGGCGGCGAGCAGCGCTGCGCGGTAGTCCGCGACCCGCTGCACCGCCGAGTCCTCGCTGACCAGCCCGCCGTGGGCGTAGAGCAGGAGTCGCTTGCGTCTTCCATGCGGCGGTCAGCCGCGGAAAGTCCACTTCGAAGATCTCGCGGACGTCGCTCTCCGTCGTGCCAAACGTGCCGCCGGCGCGGAGCGCTCCGTCGTTGCCGAGGCTGATGATGTGCGGACGCAGATCGGCAGAAGACATATCCGCGCGAGCCCCGTGCTGCCGTGTAACCGGCGGCGGCCGCCTGGGCGCGTCTTCAGGATCAGCGGCACGCCGAGCCGCGCGACCCAGACGTCCGTGCCGTTCACCATCCAGTCGTCGTAGTCGATGCGGGCGAAGCCGTCCGCGCCCCACCTCGTCCCCCAGGAGTTCTGGATCCAGAAACCACGCTCGTCGTAGCCCACGATCGCGAACGCGTGACCGCCGAGCTGTTTCGTTTTGCCCGGCTCGAAAACGATCTGCCCGTCCTCTCCGACTCGATTCCAGCCCTCGTGCACCATCGTCGTGGCGTACAGCACGCCCGTCTCCGCGATCGCCGCGTGCATCGCGACGAGATCGCGGTGGTTGACGCGGAAGTACGCGCCGAGCGGGCGGCGTACGGCTTCGGTCGTCTGCTCCTCCGTGAGCGTCGTGCGCGACGGCGCACCGGCCACGTAAGGGCACACCGTCTCGCCGCAGACGCCGTGCTTGTGCCAGCCCTTCATCGCGCCGCGCGCGCTCGAGCCGCTGTAGTCTTCGCCGGGCCACTCGTCGTAGCGCTTGGCCATCTCGTAGAGCATGCGGGGGCTGACGGGCTCGGGATCGGGGACGACCGCGCGCCGGCGAAGCAGGTAGTGCGCGACCGTCGCGAGGCCGAAGCCCGTGCACGCGCCCTCGGTGCCCTGGTCGAGGATCGGGACCTTCCATTGGCGGTAGTCGTCGAGCGGGATGCGCACGGGCACTTCGACGAGCGTGGCCTCGAACATCCGGTCACGAAAGTCGAGCGTGTCCGGCAGCGCGTCCAGCTGCCGCTGCCCCGCGCGCTTGCGCGGCAGCTCCTGCTTGGACCGCCCCTTTGGCGCAGCTTTCTTCTTCGACTTCGCCTTCTTCTTGGCCATAGAGTCAATATCCTTCACTGGCGCCGGGGCCCCACCCCCGCCGCGAACTGACGCTGATCCCTCGCCTCGGATTTGCTTGTCCTCAGCTCGGGATGGCCGCAGGCGCTCCCGACCCGCCCGACCTGCCCTGCCTGGCCGACCCGCCCGACCTTTCCGCCCCGCCCGCCCGCGCAGCGCCAAATTGCGGCCGCGGACCGCGCCCCTGTCGACGGCGCGGGGAACCTCCGCTCGCGACGTGTCGGGGAAATGCGGCAGATCCGCTGATCGCCCCGGACCTGCCGCGGCTTTCGGCGCTCCGCCTCGGTTCCCCGGCTGACGTTCGTGACGCGCCGCTCCAAGGGTCGCTGTCCACGGCCGCCATTCGGCCCTCGTGACGTTGCCGACCCTCCCGACCTGCCCTGCCGCCCGACCTGCCCGCCCGACCTGCCCTGCCTGCCCGCCCTGCCTGCCCCACCCGCCCTGCCTGCCCTGCTGTTGCGTCAGCCGAGTTTCACCAGCAAGCCTTTCTTGTCCGGTTCCGGGTAGATCGGTTCGTAGTTCAGCGCTCGAGGGTGCAGGTCTGGCTCGTCCCACTTGAGTGTCTGGTCGCACCGGTGGTTGAAGTGGAGCCGTGGCACGCCGGCTTCGCGGCCGAACTGGACCACTCGCGCGACTGATTCCACCTGCGGATGCTTGTAGATTGTCCCGTTGGTGGAGAAGAGGTAGTTCCGGCACGCCAGCGCCTGGATCAGCTCGGCGCTCGTGTTCTTGCGGCCGCCGTGATGCGAGAGCTTCAGCGCATCGATCTCGAAGAGGTCGTCGCCTCCCGCGAGCAGCGTGACCGACTTCAGCACCTCGTCGGCGAATGCATCACCGGCGAGGAGGCACCTGCGTCCATCGTGTTCGGCGAGCATCGCCAGACTGCTGCCGTTCGCGGCAGACGTGTCGCCCTTGAACGCACTGGCGGCGAGGCCGGCCACGTCCAATGTGTCCCCCAGGATCCCGCCGTCGTCATCGTCCACCTCGTCCTGCCCGTGCAGTTCGGCGCCCGCCTCGCCAGGCACGAGGCCCGCGCCCTCGATCTCCTTTTTCCAGGCCTTGCGCAGGTTGAAGAGACGTTTTGGCCGCGGCGAGAGCAACGTGATCGTCATTCCTCCAGGGAATTGCACCACGGGCAGCTCGTCGTCTTTCGTGACGACGGCCGCCTCGCCGCCAAATGCCTTGTTCCACGGGAGCCCGCGCTTTTCGAGCAGGAACGACACCTCCTCGCCCTGTTTTGCACCGAGCTCGCCCGGATCGTCCACGGGGAGGTGCTTCCACGCGTTGAACCAGAAGTCGCCGATCGTCATGTGCTCGACCGGCTCGCGCAGCAGACCCAGGACCCCCGCGATGTGATCGATGTCGATGTGCGTGATGACCACGAGGTCGATGTGGCGCCGGTTGGCCGGCATCGCGTTCAGCTTCGCGGCCAGGGCTTTCTCGGTGCCTGGAATGCCGCCGTCCACGAGGATCACATGGGGCTGCGCGCGATCGCCGTACTCGATCCACAGACAATCGCCTCGCCCCGCCGCCAGCATCTCAACGGTGAACATCAGTGACTCCTCACGAACAGAGAACGGAGAACGGGGAACAGGAATCGCAAAATTCAAAACTTAGAACTTAGAACTTAGAACTTAGAACGCAGAACTCCGAACTGAACCCTGAACCTTGAACGTTGAACCTTGAACCGTGCAGCAAACGCCAAGTTGTCAGGGCGTGAGCCTCCAGTCAGCATCGCCGAACGCCGTAAGAGTGAGCACCATCACGTGTCCTTCCGCGAGAAGCCGCCGGCGGATGCCGCGCATGACTTCGCCGAAGCAGCCCTCGGCGCGCTCGTCGATCTCGCCGAGCTCGGTGATGAGGCTAGCGGCAATCGGCACGGCCTGATCGCTGTGGATCTTCGACCCCGTGCTGACGACGATCGCGGCCCCGTGCCGCCGGAACTGGCTCGCGAGGCCGGCGAACGAGACTTCCGGCGCGGCCGTTTCGCAGCCAATCAGAAGCACGATGGGTGGCGGTCCGTCGACCGTTGGACGGACGTAGCGCTCGTCGATGCGCGCTGACAGCAGCCACGACTCCTTGCCGATTTCCATTTGCGGCATCGTGTCGCCAGGTCCAGTGTCCGTGTGGACCAGGAGCACGAGGAGCGATCGCCCGCCGGCGCCCAGCTTGTCGGCCCAGTCGTCCCACGTGCGGACGGCGATCGCGGGAGTCTGCATGACCGGGCCGGCGGCAGACAGGAGGCGCTCGAGGCCGCCAGGCACGGTGGCCTCGACACGCTGGCTCGCGGCGATCTGCGCGCCTTGCAACACGCTCACCGTCTGACGCGTGCCGACCGGCTCGGCTTGAAACGCGAAGTCATTGCCGCCGAGCGCGCGCGAGGTCTTCGGATCGTGCGAGTGCCGCTCGATCACGCGGCTGACGCCCCAGAAACCCAGCGGGCACACGACCGAGCGGCCCGCGGCGGCCTGTGGGCACGACGGGTCGCACGATCCGCGCGCAAGTGCCTCGGCTGCGTTTGGACAGAGTGGCGCGTCCGCATCCGGCGCCTTGCGGTCGTAGACGAACTCGACCGGGAGCCGCGCCTCCGGGTGCGTCGCGACGATCTGCAGCCGCTCGCCTTTGGCGAGCGCATCGTCGCCGAGGGTATCGGTCACGAGGTATTCGAACAGAATCGAGCCGTGCAGGGCGAACGAGCGAAGCAGGTCCACCGTGGCCGGCGAGCCCAGGCCCCCTGTGAAGTCGGCCCGGTTCCGCGCGACGTCGGTCAGCTGATGGTCGAACCAGGCGATCTCGGCTTCGAGGTCGCCGGGCGTCGAGAATGCGACGTTGCCGGTCGCAAGCTTGGTCAGCGTCTGCGCGCCGGCCTGGTTCCGATGCAGGACCACTGCGGCGTCGAACTGTCGTCGCTCGTCGAGGCCTCCGGGTACCGGCCGGACCACCGCTTCGACGGTCAGTGCGATGGGCCCACCAATCTCGCCGACGAGAAGCGCCGTCTGCAACACACGGTTGCCGAACGTGACGATGAGGCGCGCATCCACGCGCGTGGTGCCGGCGGGTACCGGCAATGCAAAGCTGCACGTGCTGCTCGAGCCGCGTCGAGGAAGTGTGACGGTGCCCGAGAGTGGCACTGCGAGAAGCGCCGGCTCGACGAGGACGATGCGCAGTTCGTGCTCGTCGTGTTCGGCGGGGAGCTCGTGATCCGGAAACGCGTGTGCGGCTCCAGGTCCCAGCCACAAAGCATCCGCCTGCCCGATGCGGACGTCGATGCGATGCTCGACGCCGGCTTGAAACATCTGGGCGGGTTCCGCGCCCGGCGGTGCGAAGACCTGCGCCTGAATGAAACGGGCCTCCGGGGTGGTCGCGGGGGCAGGTGCCGCTGCAGCAGCCCCGGCGGCTTCCGCCGGAGGTTCGGCACTGTGCATCGGCGGCTTGGCCCTGGCAGTGGGCCTCGACGGGGCAGCCGGTGCCGCCGACGGAGCCGGTGTCGGCGGCGTTTCAATCACGGTTTCGAGCGGCGACTGCATCCGGCGGACCCGCGGCCCCGGCCGCGAGAACTCGACAAACGGCGTCGATGCAATGAGGACCGGGGCTTTGATATCGGCCTTGCGTGACGCGTATAAGAGCGCCGAATCGATCGGCGCGCCTTGTGACAAGGCCTCGATCATCCACGTGAGCCAGTCGTCCGGCTGCTCCGGCAGGGAGACCAGCGCCACACCCGCCGCGCCCACCAATGATCGGAGGCTTTCGAGATGGGCCGTTGTCCTGGCCGCGGACCTGGGTGCTGCGCCGAGCACGACAACGCAGCCGGCGCGCAAGGGGACGGAGCGCCGGGCCATTACGGCCAGAGCGTCAGCCAAATCGAACGGCAAGAGGAGCAGATCGACCGCTTCGGTGGCCTCCTCCAGCTCGATGATGCGGATCTCGGCCGCCTCTGAAGGCAAGTTGGCAAAACGCTCACGGAATTTCCGCGATGCCTGACCCGAAGGCAGCCCCACCGTGAGAGGCCATTCCCAGCCGCTGCTCGTCGGCTCCTCGTGCCGGATGTGGACGCCGCCGCGCACGCTGAGCGCGCGGCTCAGGCGGTCGGTCAGCCACAACGCGTCTTCATCGAGCTTTTCGATCGCAATGTGTGGCGATCCGGATCCCCGGCCGTCCCTCCAGGCCGCGGCCAGTTCGAGCACCTTGTTGGCGCCTTTGCCACGGAGGGCTTCGGCCGCGACGGCCGTGCGCCAGACGCCGTCCGGGCCGAGGCCGGCCTCGGCAAGCGCGCAGCCCAGATCATCGGGTGAGACGGACTTGCCCCAGCTACGGACGAGCTTACTCAAGACCGTTACCACTCCTGATCAGGTTGGTGCGCTTCACGGAGATTGTGTTTCATCCACAACGCTCCGGAGCTGATGACGTACCATCGCGCTCCTATCCCGCAACGTCCGCTGGCGTTTCGACACTACAAGCGAGGAGCGTGCGATGGCCGACCCGACCGCCGTAGATCCTGTGATCCCCCTCGCCCGGCCGATCGCGTCCACCCGAGCCCGGAATCGCCCTCTGCCTCTCCGGCGGCGGCTACCGCGCGATGCTCTTTCACGTCGGGAGCTTGTGGCGCCTCAACGAGCTGGGTTATCTCAACGTGCTGAAGCACATTTCGAGCGTGTCCGGCGGATCGATCACGGCCGGCCGCCTCGCGCTCTCGTGGCCTCGCCTCGACTTCGACGCTGGCGGCGTGGCACGGCGGTACGAGGCCGAAGTCGCCGGACCGATTCGCGGTCTCGCCAGCAAGACCATCGATCGAGGTGCGATCCTCAAGGGAACGCTGCTCCCTGGTGAGGTCTCGGATCGTGTCGTGGCCGCATACCGCGAGCATCTCTTCGACGACGCGACGTTGCAGGACATTCCGGACAACCCGCGGTTCGTGATCAACGCCACCAACGTGCAGTCGGGCGTCTTGTGGCGCTTCAGCCGGAACGCCATGCGCGACTACCGCGTGGGGTCGATTCCGAATCCAACGCTTCCTCTCGCCGTCGCCGTGGCCGCATCGTCCGCGTTCCCGCCCGTGCTGTCGCCGGTGAAGCTTTCGCTCGATCCGTCGCTCTACGCGCCGCCCACCGGCGGCGAGGATCTGCACCAGCCGCCGTTCACGACCGACGTCGTCCTGACTGACGGCGGCGTGTACGACAACCTCGGGCTCGAGACGGCCTGGAAGCGCTACGACACGATTCTCGTCAGCGACGGCGGCGGCAAGATGGCCGCCGAACCGGATCCGCACACCGACTGGGTGCGGCATAGCATCCGCATCAACGGGATCATCGACAACCAGGTCCGCAGCCTGCGAAAGCGCCAGGTCGTCGACGCATTCGAGAGTGGACTTCGGAAGGGCACCTACTGGGGCATTCGCACAGACATTGCGGACTACGGCCTGCCCGATGCCCTGCCGTGCCCGCTCGAGGCGACGACCGCGCTCGCCAACTTTCCCACCCGGCTCAAGGCTGTGGACGACCGGATGCAGGAGCGGCTCATCAACTGGGGCTACGCGGTGTGCGACAGCGCGTTGCGCCGCCACGTGGCTGCGGCCGCTCCGGGGCGTTTTCCCTATGCAGGATCCGGCGTCGGCTAGGTGCTGTCGAGTCAAACCCGGCCGCGATTATAGGTCTCCTCGAAGCCCATCCACGCGCTTCGTTACGGACGAGCTAACGGTCACGACGGGACCCGTAGCGGTCGATAAGAGGGAGGAGATGGCCAAGCTTGCGCTCACCGTGGGCATCAACGACTACCCCGGCGCCGAAATGGATCTCGCCGGGTGTGTGAACGACGCCAACGACTGGCGGACCGTTCTCGAAGGCCGTGGCTATACGGTGACCACGCTTGTCGACGGCCAGGCGACACGAGCCGGAATGCTGGAAGCGCTCGAGGCGCTCATCGGCGCCGGCGCCCCTGACGATTCACTCGTGTTCACGTTCTCCGGCCACGGATCGTGGCTCCCGGATGCCGACGGCGACGAGCCCGACGCCCGCGACGAGATGATGTGCCCGTACGACGTGATGCGCGATCAGTTCGTGCTGGACGACGACCTGCACGCCCTGTTTCAGAAGAAGCGCGAGGGCGTGCGTCTGTACGTCATCTCCGATTCCTGCCATTCGGGGTCGGTCGTCCGCTATGCGGGCGCTCCGCTCACGCCGGACGCCGCCGTCACCAAGGCGCGGTTTCTTCCGCCGTATGTGTTTGCTCGAGGCGATCGCGCGCTCGAACGCGCCATCGATCGCGCCGTCAACACACCGGCCGTCACGAAGAAGAGTTACCCGGCGCTCCTCTTCTCCGGGTGCCAGGACACCGAGTTCAGCTACGACACGTCGTTCGGGGGCCGGCCGAATGGGGCGTTCACGCGCACGGCCATCGCCGCCCTCGCCGTGCCGGGGGTGACGACGCCCAAGGCTCTGCACGACGAAGTCCGGAAGCACCTCCCGTCGCCGGCCTTGCCGCAGAGCCCGCAGCTCTACGGCAGCCGCGAGGCGAAGAACGGAACGCTTTTCTGAAGTTCGAACTTTGAAGTGAGAAGTCAGAAGGACACCGAGGGCACTTGATGAGCGAACCGCAGGAGTGGGCGGCAATCTTCTACCTGTGCGGTCACTTCAATCGGCCGGACGCACAGGATCCGTTTGTGTCGGCGCTCGACGACATCAAGGCCGTTGGCGCATCTGCGCAGCTGTCGGTCGCCGTGTACCTGGACCTCGAGTCTGGCGCGCGCCGGTTCGCGCTGCGTGCCGGCGACACCGAACCGGCGGTGGCCGAAGCGATCGGCGCCGCCAACAGCGGCGATCCCGACACGCTGGAGCAGTTCCTGGAGTGGGCCTTCGACGCGTGCCCGGCCAAGCGCTACATCCTGGTCATGGCGGGCCTCGGCATCATGGATCACGATTCCGTGGTCGGCCGTCCTCCTTTCGACGCGAGCCGTACCTTCGCTATCTGCGACGATCGCGCGACCGACGATGCGATAGAGCTGCACGAGCTCCAGTCAGTGCTCTGCCGGGTGTTTCCACCCGGCGCCTCACGCCGGCTGGTGATGCTCGCGTGCGACATGTACGCGATGCAGTTCATGGAGGTCGCCTACGAACTACGCCACAGTGTGGAGTTTCTGGTGGGCCTGCAGCCCGATGGCCGGCAGGATGCGCCGCGCCTGGTGCACTGGCCGTATGCATCGCTTCTCGACCGATGGAAGCGCGTGCTCGTGGAAGCTGCGGCTGACGTTGGTCCTGCCTGGCGACAGAACGTCGATCCATACGGGGAGCCGCTGGCGAGGGAAACGATCGCCGGCCTGGCCGAGCACTACACCAGGACCCCGCATGGAGACGCGCCGCCGGTCACTGCGTCGGCCATCAACCTTCGTGAACTGGCTCCGCTCGCCCAGGCGCTCGACACCTTCAGCATCGTGTACCTGCAGTGGCTCAGCAACGATGTCATGTGGTACGCGCGCGACCAGACGTTCAAGAAACAGCTGGAATCGCTCAAACACGCATGGGCGTACGACCTCGCGCAGGTGGCGACAGCTATTCAGGGCTCCCTCAAGGATGCCGCCGGAGATGCGGTGGTCCGGTGGGCGTCGTCGACGCTGCCGAAGATGGCGCATGCCCGCCTCTCCCAGACGCTTCGCATTCTCGGAGCGGCCGCACGGGAGAACGCCCGGCAGACCGAAACCGCGGAGGTCTTCCGCAAGCTGGAGCGGGAACTCGGCAAGTGCCGCTCAGCAGTCGAGCAGGTGGTTGCGAGGGTCGCCGAGGGCGAGCGCGCCCAGATTGCGAGAGCTGGCGAGGAGATCTCCGCCCGGGTCAGACGGCTGTTCATGGAAGGCGATCCGCCGGCGCCGCGCGAGTCCGACGCCTGGACGGCGATTTTCCGGACGGCGTCGGTCCGCCTGAGCGACGCCCAGGCACGGGAGCTGAACGATCGCCTCGAGGGAATCGAAGCCGCGAAGCAGCTCGCGCGGCTGGCGCAGCGCGTCGCCGAGCTCACGCACAGGGCCGACGAGAACCGGCGGCCGGCGGTGGTTGCCGTGTGGCCGTCCGGGGCCCGCTGCGGCATCGCGCTCTACCGGCCCGTGGATCTCGACAAGCTCGCCGAGTCCAACTATCTCGAGCTGAAGTTCAGCCGCGACCTGCACTGGACGGCGTTCCTCACGGCCATCGATCTCATCGAGAACCATGCGCGCATGCTCTGGCGGCTGCTCGAGTCGCAGCTGACGGCGGCTCCCCTCGAAGCAAGGTTTCAGCTGATGCATCGCCTCGCCGGGGAGCACGCGTTGACCGGCCGGCACGCCGACCAGCTCCGCGCGCTCTCGGCGCCAGATGCGGTGTTTCTCACGATCGAACCCGACTACGACACACATACGCCGCCGCTCGAGGACGCCGACAAGGAGACCGAGGACAGCGGCCGCAGCAGCGCTGACCCACGGGACCCGATCGCCCATTACTCTGTGCGGCTGTCGTCGATCGACCGCGAGCGCCACCGTCGTGGAGAAGCGCAACCCGATCACCAGGGAGCGTCTGGAGCGAGTGCTCAAGGAGATGGACGAGGTCGGCCTCGCGTCCGGAACCGACCCCCAGCAGCCCTCTCGCATCGTCCAGAGGCTGGCGAGATTGGGCAGCCTGCTTGGCGACGACATCCTGCACGGCGTCAGCGAGCAGCTGGCGGAAATCAAGTCGCACGACGGCCGTCCCGTTCATCTCGTGATGCAGATGCCGCGCGAGCTGATGCGGTACCCGTGGGAGCTCCTGCGCGACAGCTCCGGGTGGCTGGTGGACCGCTTCGCGATTGGGCGGCAGCTCATTGCCGACATGGAAACGGTGCGGCGCTGGGCCGGCGCACGCCGGCAGGGTCCGCTTCGGCTGCTGGTCGTGGCGCCGAAGATTGAGGGTCAGGGCGCCGAACTGGCTGGCGTTGGCGCACTCGAGGGCGACCACGTCGCCGAATGCTTCGAACGCCTGCAGGAGCGGCTCCCGGGCCTGGTCGATCCGTCGAACTTCCGCCGCTACGTGGACCAGCCGGTCACGGTCGATCAGTTCCGCGAGCTGCTGCGTGAAGGCCGGTACGACGTGGTTCACTTCGCCGGCCACGGGCGCTTCGACGCGAGACATCCGGAACGCAGCTGCTGGCGGTTCAGCGATGGCGACCTGTACGCGTTCGAGCTCCGGCACACGCTGGCCAATGCCGCCGTTACGCCGTGGCTCGTTTATGGCAGCGCGTGCGAGGGCGCTCGAGAGACGGGCGAGGCGCCGCACGGATATCACGACGGCCTCTACGGCATGGCCAGCGCGGCACTCGGCCAAGGAGTGGCGGCCTACATCGGTCCTCTTTGGCGGATTCCCGAGACCGATGCCAAGAATCTCGCGACGGTCTTCTACCAGGCACTCCTGCTGCGGCGCACCAGCATTGGAGAAGCGCTCGCGCTGGCGAGACGCCTCGTCCGCGAGGGGCGTGCAGGCGACGACGATGCGTTTACGCCGGTTGCGGAGAACGGTGCCGCGGATCCTGCAGGACATCGGCCTGGTGCAGTCGGCGGGCTGGACGGGCATTGCTTTGTACGGCGATCCGACGCCGACGATTCTTCAGCGGCTGAGCCCGTCGGAAACCGGGGCCGGGCGAGTGTTTGTCACCCGCTGAGCTTGGTTGCAACAAGAGCCTCGGCGGGCTCTTTACTGCAGAGCTGAAACGCGCGCCGCTCGAAACTCACCAGCTGAGGTCGGAAATGATCTTCACCCGCTGAGGCTTTTGTGTTGTGATTCTGTCCCCTCAGCGTTTCACGCCGTCAGGTTTTGCTCAACTCCTCGCGCCGATCAACGGTGTCGAGCTTGTGCGATCGAAGGAGCAGGTGGCCGTGATCACCATCAACATGCGCAGCGCATTTGTAGCCGCGACGAGCGCTCTTGTGTTCACGCTCGTGTTCGCGGCACGTGCACAGCCTCCAGCTGTGCCGCAGACCGACGACTACGGGTACGACAGCAAGCTACTTCACGCCGCAGCAGCGCGAGGGCCGCGACACCTGGTATTTCTGGACCGGCGGCAACGAGAAGTTCTGGGTCGAGATGGCCCGGATCACCGAGGGCAACGTCAACCTGCTGAACTACCTCGACTCGCGCCGTCACGGCCGGCGCTTCCGCGAGCTCGGCGCGATCACGCAGCCGGGCTGCGAGGCGGCGACGGCTCCCGATCAGTACGGGCTCTGGCTGGATCGCTGCGACCAGCCGCCGGTGCCCGGCGTGCCCGGCGAGGCCAGCGGCATCGTCGGCCTGCGGAAGTTTCCGAACCCGAAGTTCGACGCCTCGCAAGTGGAACGCGGCGAAGTATCTGCAGCATCCCGGGGACATGCAGCCGCCGTACCTCGTCGGCATGACCTGCGGCTTCTGCCACATCGGCTTCAACCCGATCAACCCGCCCGCCGATCCGGAACGGCCGACGTGGGCGAACCTGGCCGGCACCATCGGCAACCAGTATTGGGAGGAAGGGAAGCTCTTCAGCCTGAACATGAAGCCGGACGATTTCCGCTGGCACGTGGCCGCGCGGCAGCCGCCCGGCACGTCGGACACGTCGCGGTTTGCGACCGATCACATCAACAACCCGAACGCGATCAACACGATCTTCAACCTGTCGGCCCGGCCGACCGAGCCCGAGCGCATGCGCGACGGCACGACGATGCCGGTGCACCACATCCTCAAGGACGGCGCCGATTCGATCGGCGTGGCCGGCGCCTCGCTGCGCGTCTACGTCAACATCGGCATGTGCGGCGACTACTGGGTCACGCTGCACGATCCGGTGCTCGGCATCGCGCAGCAAGCAGCAGCCCTTCGACATGGATCACGCGCGCAAGAACTGCGAGGACTGGCGGAACACCGAAGCGCGGATGGCCAACGCCGAAGCGTTCCTGAAGACGCATGAAGCCGCTGCTGCTGAAGGACGCCCCAGGCGGCGCGCAGTATCTGACCGCGTCGGCCGACACGCTGCGGACCGGCCGGCGCGCGTTCGCGGAGAACTGCGCGTCGTGCCACTCGAGCAAGCAGCCGCCCGCCGGCACGGCCGATCCGGCGCAATGGTTCCGCGAGGCGGTGCGAGCGCGACGACTTCCTCGACCGACAACTTCCTCTCCGACGACAAGCGGTACTCGCGTCATGCCGATCGGCACCAACATCGCGCGCGCGCTCGGCGACCAACGCCGACGCGCGGCAACATCTGGGAGCAGTTCTCGTCGGAAACCTACAAGGAGCTGCCGAGCGTCGGCCGGCTCACGAACCTCTACAACCCGCGCGACCCGACGAAGCCGCATCACCTTCGAGATGCCCGGCGGCGGCCGCGGCTACTACCGGACGGCCTCGCTGACCAGCATCTGGGCGACGGCGCCGTACCTCCACAACAACTCGGTCGGCGTGTTCGTCAAGGACCCGTCGGTGCAGGGCCGGATGACGGCGTTCAACGACGGCATGCAGAAGATGCTGTGGCCCGAGCGGCGGCTGGGCGTGCAGTCGATTCCGGTGACGACCGTGGACAGCTCGGTGCACGATCAGCGGCACCGAGCGCCGGGTGCGAATCCCCGCCGGGACGCCGGTGGACTACGTCGCCCGCGTCGATCCGACGCGGCTGCCCGACATCGTCCGCAACAGCATCGCTGCTGAACCTGTTCTCGGACGAGGCGATCTACCGCCGGATGCTCGGCAACAACGCGGCGCCGGACTTCGTGCTCGATCAAGCGGCCACACGTTCGGCGCGCAGCTGCCGGACGCCGACAAGTGGGCGCTCATCGAGTATCCTGAAGACCTTCTGAGGGGAGTGAGCGGCGATGCCTGGCGACATCATCTTCGAGCCGCTGCAGTTCCGGAACCTGACGGTCAAGAACCGGATCTTCCGGTCGAACATCTCGGGCCGCTTCGACAACTACGACGGCTCGGGCAACCAGGCGCGCATCAACTGGGAGGTCAAGTTCGCCAAGGGCGGCGTCGGCGCCATCATCTCGTCGTTCGTCCCGGTGCACCTGCGCGGCCGCATCGTGCCCAACTACGCGATGATCGACAACGACTCGCGGATTCCGTTCTGGCGGGCGGTCGGCAAGGCCGTGCACGAGCACGACTGCAAGTTCATCCTGCAGCTCAGCCACGGCGGCCGCCAGCGCGACATCAACGGCATCGAGTACCCGAAGGGCCTGAGCTCGACCGACAAGGCGCGATCCGATCCACGGCTTCCAGCTGCGAGCGGATGACGATCGCGCAGATCCGCGAGGTCGTGCAGGTACTTCGCCGAAGGCGCGCGGCGCGCGCGCGAAGCCGGGCTCGACGGCGTCGAGCTGCACGGCGCCAACGGCTACCTGATCACGCAGTTCCTGAGCTCGGCGATCAACGACCGCAAGGACGAGTACGGCGGCAGCGCTCGAGAACCGCGCCCGCTTCGTCCTCGACGTCGTCAAGGCGATCCGCGCGCGAGGTCGGCAACGACTTCCACCTGCAGATGAAGATCAGCGCGACCGATCACGACGATGCGCTGGCGCTGTTCAGGCGGGGGCCGTCGGGCAACACCGTCGACGATTCCGTCAAGGTCTGCCAGTGGCTCGTCGAGGCCGGCGTCGATGCGATCCACGTGTCGACCGGCAGCTTCTTCCCGCATCCGAGGAACCCGGCCGGCGTCGATCTGCCGGTCGAGGATCTCGCCAAGTCGTACGACACGATGATCTCGAGCGGCGAGCGGACGTTCGCTGAACTTCCTGCTGTTTCACGGCGCGCTCCGGCCAGATCGCGCGGCGGGCGTGGAACGACGCGGCGGGCGATCCCGACAAGATCGAGGGCGCCAACCTGCCGGACGGCGCGCGCGATCAAGCAGGCCGTGACCGTCCCGGTGATCTGCACCGGCGGCTTCCAGACGGCGTCGGTCATTCGCGACGCGATCGAGCGCGGCGACTGCGACGCGGTCAGCGCCGCCCGGCCGCTCGTCGCCAACAACGACCTCGTCCAGATGTTCGCGCAGGGCCTGGACGCCGCGCCCGAGCCGTGCACCTACTGCAACAAGTGCCTGGTCAACGTCGTCGAGAACCCGCTCGGCTGCTACGACGAGACGCGCTTCGACGTCGCGCGAGGAGATGATCGACGCAGATCATGTCGGTCTATCAGCCCGCAGCCGTTCGCGGAGGTGCGGCCATGACGCGAGCGACGCGGCTCGCGCGGTCGCTGCCGCGGCTGCTGGGTCGTGATGGCGCGGCGGCGCTGCCGCGGCGATGCTGTCCGGCGCCGCGCGTGGCCGCGCAGGACGACATCCTCTCGCACTTCAAGTACGGCTCGGTGGGCACCGAGGTGACGGTCGGCCTTCCGTATCCGATCTGGCGCGTGCTGCCGGTGCTCTTCGCCGACAAGCTGCCGAACCGGCCCGGGCAGGGCTACGAGAGGCTCGGCTTCATCTTCGAGAGCGAATCCGCCGCAGGGCCGGCCCGATCGGCACGACGCTACGTGGAGGATCGAGTGCCGCTTGTGGGTCTGAACTGCGCGACCTGCCACACCGGCACGGTGCGCGAGATCGCCGACGAGCCCGCGGCAGATCATCGCCGGCATGCCGGCGCACCAGATGGATCTGCAGGGCTACGCGAACTTCCTCACCGCGTGCGGCCCAGCGATCCGCGCTTCGAGGCCGGCACGCTCATCGAGGCGATCCGCAAGCAGGATCCGGAGTTCTCGTGGTTCACGTCGCTGCTGTACCGGTTCGTCGTCGTCAAGCGGACGCGCGACGGCATCCTGGAGCGCGCCAAGCAGAACGCGTGGTTCGACGATCGTCCGCCGCAGGGACCGGGCCGCGTCGACACCTTCAATCCCTACAAGCGGATCTTCAACTTCGATCTGAAGGCCGACAAGAGCGTCGGCACGGCCGACCTGCCGCCGCTCTTCAACCAGCGCGTGCGGCAGGGCCTGTGGCTCCACTGGGACGGCAACAACAACCAGGTCGAGGAGCGGAACAAGAGCGCGGCGATCGGCGCCGGGCGCGACCGAGGATGTCGCTCGATCTCGCCTCGCTCGACCGCGTCGCGCAAGTGGGCGCTCGACCTCAAGCCGCCGGCGTATCCCGCCGGCGCGCATCGATCAACAGCCAGCGTCGACAAGGGCAGCGCAGGTCTACCAGGCCGCCTGCGCGAGCTGCCACGCCCTTGACGGCGCAGCCGTGGGGCAGGTGACACCGATCGCCGAGATCGGCACCGACCCGGAGCGCCTGAACTCGTTCACGAGCGCGCTCGCCGAGAAGATGAACACGATCGGCACCGGGAAGCCGTGGAAGTTCTCGCATTTCCGGAAGACCGACGGCTACGCCAACATGCCGCTCGACGGCGTCTGGCTGCGCGCGCCGTACCTGCACAACGGATCGGTGCCGACGCTGCGGGCGCTGCTCTTCCCCGAAGAGCGCCCCGCGACGTTCTACCGCGGCTACGACGTGTACGACTGGCAGCGCGTGGGCTTCGTCTCCGAAGGCGCGGATGCCGAGCGGAACGGCGTGCGCTTCGACACCGGCCTGCGCGGGAACGGCAACGGCGGACACGTCTACGGCCGCGAATTGCCCGCTGCCGACCGTGAGGCGCTGCTCGAATACCTGAAGACCTTATGACCACCATTCGCCTTTCCGCACCGAACGCCGTTCTTGCGTGCGCGGTGGCCCTTGCCGTCGCGGCCGGCGCCGCCGCGGCTGGCGCGCAGGATGAAGCCGGCACGGGCGACGAGCACTTCAAGTACGGCTCGGTGGGGATCGAATCGGAGGAAGGGATCCCGTACTGGATCTGGCAGGTGCTGCCGCAGGATGTTCCCGGAAAAGCTCCCTGGGCCCGGCGGCTACGGTTCGCTCGGGCTTGATCTGGGAGCCCGGGCGCGAGCTGCCCATCGGGTTCTCGAAGAAGGACGTGCTCGGCTCGACCCGCATCGCGGTGAACTGCGCGTTCTGCCATACCGCGACCTATCGCACCGGGCCGGGATCGCCGCGCACGATCGTGCCCGGCGGCGCGACGACGATTGTTGACGCGCAGGCGTTCTCGCGGTTTCTCGAAGCGGCGGCCGCGGACCCGCGCTTCAACGCGTCGGACATGCTCGCCGAGATCGGGAAGATCGGGAAGCTGTCGTTGACCGAGTCCCTGACGTACCGGACGTTGCTCATTCCGGGCACGCGGCGCGCGCTCAAGCGGCACAAGGAAGAATTCGCCTGGATGGATCAGCGGCCCAACTGGGGCCGCGGCCGGATCGACCCGCTGAACCCGTTCAAGTATCGCCAGCTTCGCCAGCCCATCGACCAGACGATCGGCAACTCCGACATGACGCCGCTCTGGGCGCTGGGCCTGCGCGATGGGCGCGCGCTGCACTGGGATGGCCTGAACCCGTCGTTCGATGAAGTGCTGATCAGCTCTGGAATCGGCAACGGCGCCAGCGTCAAGTCCGTGGACCTGCCGAGCCTCGAGCGTGTCGGCGCCTGGATGCGGCAGCTGCAGCCGCCGCGCTATCCGTTTCCCACCGACCAGGCGCTCGCCGCGAAAGGCCAGAACGTGTTTCAGACCGAGTGTGCAGCCTGCCACGCGCCCGACGGGCCGCGCATGGGCCAGGTGATTCCGGTCGAAGAGGTCGGCACCGATCGTCATCGCGTCGACACGTGGACCGCCGCATCGGCTTCGGCCTTCAACGCGTACGCGGCAGGGAAGGACTGGCAGTTCAAGCAGTTCAGGAAGACCGCCGGGTACGTGGCGATGCCGCTCGCCGGCACCTGGCTGAACGCGCCGTATCTCCACAACGGCGCCGTGCCGACGCTCGCCGACCTTCTCGAGCCCGCGACGGGGAGGCCCGTCAGGTTCAGGCGCGGGTACGACGTGTACGACCCGGCGCGCGTGGGTTTCGTGTCGCAGGGGCCGGAAGCCGAACGCGAAGGCCAGCCGTTCGACACGACGCAACTGGGCAATGCCAACACGGGCCATGCGTACGGAACGCAGTTGCCCCCGGAGCAGAAACAGGCGTTGCTGGAGTACTTGAAGACGCTCTGATCGGCGATAAGGAGACTTCGTGGGAACCCTTTCGGTACAAGTCAGGAACGCGGAGCACGAACCCATCGAGGACCGGTTCGAGGTGCGGGTGTTCTCGAGCGCGACGGGCGCGATGGTGGGAGTGGCACGCGACGTACCAGGACGCCGGACCGTGAAGTTCGACGATCTGGCCAGTGGCCAGTCTTACCGCATCCAGGTATTTGCCGAGCGCCGCCGGCCGGTCTCCCATCTCGTGATGCTGCCGCCCTCCAAGCCCCTGACCGTCGAAGTCTGCTGTCCGCTGCACCCGGATCGCGTGGTGGCGTCGATCCCGGATTTCGATGGCCTTCCGGCCGCGCTCGGTGACGTCTTACGGAGATCGGTGCTCGAGGGCGCGACGGCGAGCGGTGCGGACCTGTACAGCAGCCTCGACGAGAAGCAGCGGGCGGGCCTCCTCAACCTCTTCGCCAAGATGAGCAGCTTCAAGTTCGACGAGACGCGGTCGGTGTGGGGCTCGGTCCAGCGGGTCTACAGAATCCGCCCCGACCGGGTCTTCGTGGACGTGGACCTCGATCTGCGCGATCGGGTCAAGAGCGCCCTGGCCACGCACCGGTTCAGGGACCGCGACGGCACCAACTTCCGCGACGTCGACGGGAGACTGCACACACCGCCTCCGGGCTTCGACCCCGGAGGCTCGTTCAAAACCACCGACCCGTACGGAAACCTGCAGCTCAGTTTCTTCTCGAGCCGTACGACGCCGCTGGCATTCAAGGTGGACGCCGACATCGACAACGCCGCAGGGATCGGACACGCCTTCCAGGTGCTGAACCACTGGATCACGGGCGGCGACACCGACCCCTACGACATCCACCAGATCCTGGCGTTCCGCCAGGATGTGCCGCTGTTCTACCAGCTCGCCTGAGGAGACTCCGCCCCATGACGACGATCGCTCACGTCCCACTGATCCTGATCCGCGGCTTCGGAGGGTTCAATACCGAGGACGAACGGCAGGTGGCCCATCAGGGGTTCAACGAAGGGACGGTCTACCCGCAGAAGCGCGGCGAGAACTACATCTACGAGGGCCTGATCCTCAGGTATCTCAAGTCACACTGGCACTACCACGACGCCACCAACGTCGTCGGCTACTACTCGAACCCCGTTGCGGGTCCCGATTCGCTGCCAGATGCGTTGAAGGCGCTCGATCCCGGCTACTTCGCGGGCCGTGTGCTCATCGACGCGGGGACGGCGCTCGATCTCGTGGAATCTCGAGAGGACCCGCGCAAAAGCCTGTGGGTGTTCAGGTACTACGACTTCGATGACCGGAGCCTCAAGGTGTATTCCGAGGCCCTGATGCGCCTCATCGACTTTGTCCGAGACCTGACGGTTGTGAAGTCGGGGGAGAAGAAGCCGCCCGTCAACATCATCGCGCACTCGATGGGCGGGCTCATTGTGCGCGAGACGATCCAGTGCGCGTACCCGGCAGCAAACCGGAAGGCGGCTGACGCGATCAACAAGGTCGTGACGCTCGGCACCCCGCACCTCGGCATCTCGTTTCAGGGCATCCGCGATTTCAAGTTCGTGGACGCCGGCGACGAGCTCGAGCGCTTCAACCCCGCGGCACAGAAGGACCCCGCGAACCCCTGGGGCTACAAGAACTTCTCGAAGCATTTCCCGCCGGAGCGTGTGCTGACCGTCGTGGGCACCAACTACAAGAGCTACGGGACGAGGATCGCGTCCGCGCTGAACCGGCTCGCGTCGGCGCCGCACGAGTTCGGCTGGACGTACAACCGCAGCGACGGCCTCGTCAAGCAGAGCGCGGCGCAGCTCCCGGGCGCTCCGCGGACGTTCGTCCACAAATGCCACGGCGGCGTGGATTCGCTCATCACCTCGCGCGAGGCGTACGAAGTGGCGACGCGCTTCTTCCACGGCGATGTCGGGGTCAAGCTGAACCTGCTCAGCGCCAACGTGAAGCGCGGGTTCGACAAGTTCGGGAAGAGCGAGATGTTCTTCGGCGTCTCCATCAAGCCGCGGCGGGTGGACTTCGATCTGTTTCACCAGAGTGCCGAGGCGGAGAACTGTTACGGTCCGTTCCGGACGGCCGACTTCTCGGACGAGCTCAAGCCGGAGACCGGCATGGGCTGGGCCGGCCCGAACCGGCTGGTGTGGGAGGGCTGGCTCGATACGAGCCGGATCTCGGCCAGCGCGATGCCCGGTCACGCGGCGGCCAGCCGCGACCTGGTCATGCGGCTCGACTTCTATGCCGGCGAACGCGATTCGCTGGGCGTGGGCTTCTCGGACAACGTCATCTTCCGGAAGCAGTACTACATCCGGGCTGTCGCGCCGGCAGGCCAGGAGCTGACCTCGTCGCTCGACAACATCAAGGTCTACCTGTATCGCGACGAGAACTTCGCGGACACTTCCAACGCGGACGAGCTGAAGCTCGCCAACGGACAGTGGACCTTCAAGGTCGAGGGGACGGGGTTCGAGGCGAGCCTCGGCATTTCGGTGGCACGCGTGGAGGCCTGAGCGGGCATGACGAAGTCGAAGAAGCGATCGAAGAAGACCACGCGCCCGAAACCGAACGGCCGGGCCTCCACGTTGGAAGTGGTGTCAGTCCGCGCGGTTGTGCGTGCCGCTCCAGCTGTCCGGCCCGCTGCCGCAGGGCCGGCCATTCCGACTATCACCGTCCCGCCCGGCGGCACGCTCATGATCATTGTCGATGTCGGCCCGATGAGTGTTCCGTACACCGTGTCCTATAACGGGCGGACGGTCTTCAAGGGGCTGGTCGACGCCGCCGAAGGCGTCCCGCTCGTGACTGGACGCCAGGTGCTGGGCTGGGCCTTCGTGCACGCCGTGCCCGGCTGGCACCACACGATCGCGTACTCGGTCGACGATGAGGATCCGGTGGTGCTCGAGTCGAAGTCGGCTCTCAAGAACGACGAAGGGCAGAGCGTGGGCTTTGCGTTCGTTGACGCGTCATGACCACTTTTGGCCGGGCGCTCACCCTGGCGGGCATGCTCGCCGCTGCCGCGTCGACGGCCTGGGCACAGCCGGCGGACAAGTTCGAGATCTCCGGCGCGAGTGGACCACCACGTTCGAGCGCGTGTCGAGGGCCCGCGGGTTGCGGCTCGAAGGCGGCCGCCTCGTTCCCGAGGGCGAGGCAGTGAGCCAGGCCTACGGAGAGATCCTCGATCGCCTCCTGTCGTCCCCCGAGCTTGGTGTCTTCTTCGATCCTGACGATCCGGCGGTTCAGACCGTTTCCCGGCCGAGCGATCGGGAATGGATCGCGCGCCTGGCCGCGAGCGGCCTCGACGGCAAGGCAGCCAAGTCGACCAACGCCGCGTCCACGAATCCCTTCGCGCCTCGGACGGCCGAGCGCAGCGGGTTCTCGGATTTCATCGCGCTCGCGATGGACGCCAGAAATATTTTCGCCGCGAACCAGACGGCCGTCAGCCTCAACCTGAACGCGGTCGCGTTAGTGGGCCTCAAGAACCCGGATATCTACAGCGCGCCGGAGATCTACCGCCAGAACGGCACGCTCAGGCGCATCGGCGGCACGGTGACCTTTGGCGGCAAGGCGCCGGAGGCGGCGATTACCGGCTTCTCGGGCTTCCCCTCGTTCGATACCCTGCTCGACGTTTTCGCCTGGGACACCAAGGTGCGCCTCATCGGCGACCGCGACCCTCGTGCCGAGCGGTGGTACTCGCGAGATGATGGGCACGCTCGGCGGGCTCACCGAGCTCTCGGCAAACCTCATCACACTCGCCCCGCAAGGCGACTCTTCTGACGGTCCAGACGCTGCTGACCGATCGGCTCCGCATCGCGCTCGCACGCGTGAAGAGCCTGGTGAGCAACTCCCTGCAGGTATCGGCGAAGGTCAGCGGCCAGCACGTGACGACGGTCACGGGTATGAGCCGTTACAGCTACGGCGTCCTCGCCGACAAGGGCTTCGGCGACACGGACGTCACCGCCAACCTGCTCTACACGAGAACCGAACAGCGGCGCGCGGACCCGGCCGAGGTCGCGGCACCCCCCGGAGCCACGACCGTGCCGGCATCCTCGCGCATCTTCCGCGGCGACGTCTGGACCATCGCCGGCGCGGTCAGCAGCCTCGTCGCCAGGGACGTCATTTCGCGCGGGCGGGCCGTCGAGCTGTCGGTCCACGGCGTCGTGGACATCCCCTCGAGCGCCTCGACGATAGCGCCCTTCAAGACCGTCTGGCGCATCGCCGGGGGCGTCGTCATCCCCTGGGCGGACGCCGCGCGCATCCCCGTCACCATCACCTACGCCAGCGATCCCAACAGCCTTGTGAAGCAGAAGCAGGTACTCGGGCACATCGGGCTCGACTACGACTTCGGCTCTCTCACCAAACTGTTCAAATAAATTGCAGGATCGCAGAATTGCAGAATTGCAGGACGGATCTAACGGGACTTCACTTCCTGCAATCCTGCAACTCTGCCATGCTGCAATGGGTTTAGGGCGCCTCGACCAGGTCAAGCGTGTAGTCGTCGGGGTTCGGGAAGGCGTAGTTGAACTGAAACCGGCCTGGCAGCAGGGTTTCGGCGTCGACCCACAAGCGTCTGATGACTTCGATCTCGGCGTTGGACGAGGGCCCGGGCGCATTCAGAACCCGGTAGCTCCGGCCCTCCGCCTCACGCCTGCCCTCGTCGAACATTCCGATCGGATCGCTGAGCATGCCGAAGACGAGTTCGTGCTGCTCGGCGCCGAGCGCGCGCGTGGAGTCTCCGTCCTTTGCGTGGAAGGTCTTGCCGGCCATGCCACGGTTCACCTCCGCCACCAGCTGGCCGAGCTCCGCGGGCGACAGCGTCGCCTCCTGCGCAAGCCGTTGACGGAGCGCGACCCGCGCCGGATCTTCAGGCCGTCCGCAGCCGGCGACGGCGAAGCCGATCACGAGCAGGGCGCAGCCAGGCAGGGACCGCCGACCGATCAGGAACATGGAAGCAAATCGATGATAGCTGATGCCGGCCGCCTCCAGGATCACGGCGCCGCCGCTGGCGCAAGCAGGCTGAGCGCAGCCATGAATGCCACCGATGCGGCGAGGGCAGCGGCCGTCCTCACGTGATTCCATGCTGTCCATCGCTGGACGTAATGGGCCCACAGCGCCGCTCCCTCCGCGCTGGACGCGTTGACAGCCGCCAGCCGATCATTCAGGGGGACGTTACAGGCCATCGTCACCAGGATCGTGCCGATGAGATACAGCGCGCACCCAGCCAGCACGTAGATTCCGCCCGGCGTGGTCCACGCCAGCAGCGAGAGAACTGCCAGCGCACCGCACCCCACGGCCGTGCCCATGAACGCGAGCAGGAACACCGGGTTGATGACGACGATGTTGATTGACTGCATGGCGGCGATGCCCTGCGCAGGCGGCAGCCGGGCGAGCGCGCCCATCACGAACGACGAGAACGCGAAGAACACACCGCCGATGAGACCGCACCCAAGCGCAGAGACCAGGAGCAGCGCAAACAGCATCGGTGACCTCTCAGGAGAGCTTGACAGCCGGGCGGACAGGCGATGGGATGTGGCATGGCCACCCACGAAAGTTACTCCATCCGCCCGATTGGATGGGTCCGCTCGCCGCTCACCGATCGCAAGGGCGCGCCACGGCAGCCCAACGAGGGCGCTCCTGCCGCGACGCTGGAGATTTCCGAGGAGTTCGTCGATGCGCTCGACGGGCTCACGCCCGGCCAGGAGATCATCGTGCTCACCTGGCTTCACCAGGCCGTCCGCGATGTCCTCATCGTGCGGCCGCGGGGCGACCTGCGCAATCCGCTGACCGGAGTCTTCGCCACCAGATCCCCCGACCGGCCAAATCCCGTCGGGCTGCACCAGGTGCAGCTGGTGTCCATCACGAATCGGCGATTTCTACAGATCGCCGCTCTCGAGGCCATCGATGGCACGCCGATCGTCGATCTTAAAGCGGTGCTCTAGGCGGCTTTCACTTCGGTACAGCCGCCGTCCTAGGTTCTTCGGCCTGGGTCCTTGGGCGGGCCTTGGTCCTTGGTGCGTCTCGCAGCGGCCGCAAGAAACATCAAGAGCCGCCCGGGCCGCTCGCCTATTATTCCGGGGTCGATGCCGGCCGAACGCGATCTCCTCCACGTCCTCCGGGATCTTCGCGGGCGCGTGTCCGACAACCCTTCGCTCGAGGCGATGGCCTCCAGGTCCGGGTGGTCACAATTTCACCTGCACCGGGCATTCCGCCGCATCGTCGGCGAAACCCCGAAGCAGGTACACGCTGAGGCTCCGTCTCGAGCGCGCCGCCGTACGGCTTGCCTCGAGCAGTGATGCGATCTTCCGCATTGCCGCCGCCGAAGGCTTCAACAGCCACGAAGTGTTCACCCGGGCGTTCGGGCGGCACTTCCGGTGCTCGCCTACGCAGTACCGGGCGCGTGCGCTCGAGGGGGCGACGTCCGTGGAACGCGGGCGGCACGTCAGCCTCGTTGCCGCCACGGGGCCCTGTATCGGCCTCTTCCATACACCAACACAGCACCGCCAACGGAGATCCAGAATGCCTACGCTCTCGATCGCCCGCCAGACCGTCACCGCACAGCCCGCTCTCGTCGTCCGCTCGAAGGCCGCGCGCCACGAGCTGCCGATGGTGATCGGCGAAGGACTGGGGAAGGTGTTTCCGTATGCCCTCGGCGCTGGGCTCGCCATAGCGGGCCGGCCGTTCGCACGCTACCTGACGATGGGACCGGGTCTGCTGACGGTCGAAGTCGGCATGCCGCTGGCCTCGCCGGCGCCGGGCGCCGAAGGCCTCGAGGCCATCGTGCTCCCCGGCGGTCCAGCGGCCGTTGCGGTCCACGCCGGGCCGTACGATCAGCTTGGCGAGACATATGCGGCACTAGAGCGCTGGATAGAGACCAACGGCCTGACTATCGCCGGCCCGCCCTGGGAGTCGTATGTGACCGATCCAGCCGACCACCCAAACCAAGACGAGTGGAGGACCGAGGTCTACTGGCCATTGGAGAAATAAACCCTAGTCGCCAGGCACGCACCAGGCACCAAGGGCCAAGGCCAGCCCAAGGACCAAGGCCGAAGGACCAGGGACGACAGAGGAAGCTGGCAGCGAAGCGAGCCGGCTCTTCGGATTCGACGCTCAGGCCGTGCGCGTGATGGGTTCCGGCACGCGGAGGGACGCCGGCAGCTGCAGGTCGGGCATCGGCTTCGCGACAAAGAACGACCGCACCGTCTTCGCGAGGTAGCGCGCCATCATGGCCGATCGCGCGTGCGCGGGCGCTGTCGGTGGCGATGCCCGTGTTCGCGTACATCTGGCGATAGAGCTTCGAGATCGAGCACGAAGGCCAGGCGGCCCTTGAGGGACTTGACGCACGACGACCGCTGCCAGACTGCCGGCAGGCTGTAGAACGCGTCCCAGGTCGCCTGCGTGCCCTGCGCGGATCTCGTCGGCGGCCATCGAGGGATGCGGCGTGTACAGCTTCGGCCGCTTGCTCGTCGGGATCAGCCAGTAGCGCGTGAGCGGCACGCCGTCCACGTAGCTGCGGCTCGGCGGTCTGCTCCCACTTGGCGAAGTCCACGGTGCCGGGAAACGGCTGGAGCATCACGAACTGCGCGAAGGTGACGCCGGCCCGCTGCGCGACATCGGCCGTCGCGGCAAACGTGTCGGGCTTGTCGCGTAGGCAAACCAAAGATGAACGAGCCGAGCACGTGCACGCCGTGGCGGCGGAACGCCTGCAGCTGCGTCACGAGGTCGTCGCCCGCGCAGTTGAAGTCCTTGTAGACGGCCTTGAGGCCCTCGGGCGTCACCGACTCGACGCCGACGAGCGCGCCCCGGATGCGGGCCTTGCGCATCGCGTCGAGAAACTCGGGATCCTCTGCGGCTTCCATCGTGATCTGCGTGTAGAGAATCATGTCGCTCGGCAGCTCGGCGAGCGCGGCCATCAGCTCGAAGCGCTGCTGCGCGGATGTCTTCGAGCTCGTGCAGGCGGCTCGTGTCCTTGCGCCGGCGGGCCTGCGCGAGGTCCTCCATCGTGACCGGATAGAAGTTGTCGTCGGCCAGCAGAATGAAGCGGAAGCCCAGGCGCCGCAGTGCGACGACTTCTTCGACCACGTTCTTCACGGTCCGCTGGCGCGGCTGCTGCCCGTCGGTCTTCCACACCGAGCAGAACGAGCAGTGCTTGGGGCAGCCGCGAACGGTCTGCACCGATCCCCACATGTAGCGATCGGCCGGCATGCAGATCCCAGCGCGCGGACAGGAAAGAGGTCGCCGCCAACGCGCCCGCCGTCGTACAGCGGCTTCAGCGTGCCTTGCTGGATGTCGTGCAGCACTTCGGGCCACACCAGGTCGCCGTCGCCTTTGACGACCGCATGCGCGGCGCCGCGCTCGTGGGCCTCCTCGGGGAAGAGCGTCGAGTGGATGCCGCCGAAGACGACCGTCGCCCCCCGCTCGCGCACCAGCGCGCCCGAGCTGGTAGCCACGCAGTGCATTGCCCGTGTGGATGCCGATGCCCGACCACGTCGCCTGCCGAGACGGTCTCGGGATCGAGCTGATCCAGCGACTCGTCCACGATCAGCGGCGTGCCGAAGGACTCAGGCGTCGCCGCTGCCAGCACGTACAGCCATCGCGGTGTGATGACGGCCGTGCCGAACGCGGTGTCGCTGGGGTTGATGAGATGAACGCGCATTGGCTAGAAGGCTCCCGCGATGGACTTGCCCATTCGTGTGAAGAAGCCGGCAGTCCTGACCGCGCCCGTGCGGGAGACCTTGCCGACGGTGGATGCGGCGTCGGCGGCCTGCGCCCACGGCGTGGGCGCCGAAGGCGTGTCGGTTGCAGCCTCGTGGTCTACCGGTGTGACGGTGTGCTCTCCGGCGTGGCCTGATGGATCGCGATCGACCGATGCTGGCGCCGCCGGGTCCGCAGCAGGGTCCGTAGCCGGAGGTTCAATCGACACACCTGCGCCGGCATCGGTGTCCGATGGCGTCGCTGGACCCGGCGCGACACCACCCGCTTGAGCTGAGGGCTGCCCTTCGATCAGAGCGCGTCCGGCTGGAACATTTGTCTGCGCCTCGACACGGGCGGCCGCAGCAGACGCCGGGCCAACCGAGGTGAGCCCCGCGAAGGGTTCGAACAGTGCAGCAGCCCCGGTCGCCCCGGCAGCGATCACGCGGGAGGCCAGCGCGGGCGCTGCAACGGCGATGAGCTGCACCGGGAGCATGGCCACGACCCCGACCGCAATTGCGAGCGAAGCGAAGCCGATGGCTGGTGTCGATGCTCTTGCGCTGGCGTTGCGGGTGCGATCCAGCAGCCGCACGATGCGGCGGGTCAGCTGGGGCCTGGTAAAGAAGGCGCCGGGCGCGAGCTTCAGGCCCGAATGCGGCCTGGTCTGCTCGACCAGCCTGACGAGTGATCGCGCGTAGCTCTGAGGCGAGGTGCGCTGCTGCGTGAGGACGAGGTCGTCACACGCCACTTCCCGTTCGAGCGCCAGCGCACGCCCCAGCCACCAGACCGCGGGATGCCACCCGAAGACCGCGCTCACGGCGCGCTCGACCAGGACGCCAAGGTCATCCCGCCGCTGCACGTGCGCATGTTCGTGCACGAGGATGTTGTCGAGTTCATCGTCGCTCAGCCGATCCAGCAGGTGCGGTGACACGGCGATGATTGGGCGATTGATGCCGAGAACCGCGGCCGTGGCCACACGTTCGGAGACGGCCAGCTTGGCCCGTCGCCCCTTGGACGACACGCGCGCCCAGGCCGGCAGACCGGCAAGCCGCTCCACCGGAAACGGCGATACGGAGCGTTTTGCTCGTGCCAGCACGACGAGCGCGGCTGCCAGACGAACGGCCGACGCGGCCGTCCACAGGGCCCACGCCAGGCTGGCCAGAATCATCGTCGTGTTCGATGGCTGCGGCACGAACACGAGGGGCTCCGCGGCTGTTCGGCCGGCGGGCGAGGCCACAAGGAGCGCAACGACCGGCATCACGCACACCGATGCGAGCGTTGCCCACCAGATACGCTCGCGCGTGGCGGCGTTCACCGCGCGGAGACGGCACACCACGAGCGCGACCATCAAGGTCAGCGCCGAGCCCTGCCAGATCCAGTTGAGAAAGATGGGCATCTCGCTCTCAGGCGTCCCCGATGAGTCTTTTCAACCGTTCGACTTCCGACCGTTCCAGACCCTCGTCGCCGAGGGCGTTCAGCAGGAGGCTGGGGGAGTCGTCGAAGAGCGATTTCAGCAGGTGGCCGAGCGCGCGGCGGCGGGCCACGTGCTGCTCGACCAATGGCCGGTAGACATACCGTCTCCCGACCTGTTCGTGCGAGATGTACCTTTTTCTTCGAGGATTCGCAGCAGGGTCTGGACGGTGTTGTAGGCGATCGGTGGGCGCCGTGGCAGGGCCGCGACGACGTCGCCGACGGTGCCCTGGCCCTTCTTCCACAAGATATTCATCAGCCTGACCTCGCCGTCGGTCAGCGTGGGAGAAGGTTTTCGGGCCATGTTGGGCACGAATACTAAGGAATTAGGTGGTACTTGTCAACTAAAGATTTAGGACGTCGCGGACCTTCTGCCGGAGGTCCTTCGGTGTGAACGGCTTGGAGAGGAGCGTGATGGGCGTGGGGAGCCCGGCCACCTTCAACATCTCGTCGGTGTACCCCGACATCACGATCACCGAGATACCCGGCCGCTCGCGTACGAGCACACCAGCCAGCTCGAGGCCGCTCCTGCCCGGCATGTTGGCGTCGGTGAGGAGCACATCGATGGTGCCGGTTTCGGCCGCCGCCGCTTCGAGCGCGGTGTCGGTCGACGAGGCGTGCAGGATCCGGTAGCCGTCGAGCGAGAGCGCGGTCACGACCAGGTTGCGGACGGCGGTTTCGTCCTCCACCACAAGCACGGTCGGCTGCCCTGTTCGCAGGGCCGCCCCGGATCTCGCCGCGGTGGGGACGCTGACGGCTTCGGGAGGATCGACGGCCGGGAAGTAGAGGCGGAAGGTGGTGCCGACGCCCTCCTGGCTGTCCACGAAGATGAAGCCGGCGCTCTGCTTCATCGTGCCGTACACCATCGAGAGGCCGAGCCCCGTGCCCTTCCCGACTTCCTTGGTCGTGAAGAACGGTTCGAAGATATGGGCCTTGGTCTCGGCGCTCATGCCGTGGCCGGTGTCCGAGACCTGCAGCTCGGCATACCGTCCCGCCGGGAGATGCACCCCTGAGCGGGTGAACTCGTTGCCGATGTTGGCCGTTGACAGCGACAGCGTGAGCCGCCCGCCTTCGGGCATGGCGTCGCGGGCGTTGATAGCCAGGTTCACGATGGCCTGCTCGATCTGGCCCGGATCGCCGTAAACCGACGGCGCGTCCTGCGCGAAATCCGTCCTGAGCTCGATGTCCTCGCCGAGCATTCGCTCGAGCATCCGCCCGATGTTGCCCGCCGCATCCACGAGGGAAAAGACTTTCGGCTCGCGCAGCTGCCTCCGGCTGAACGCCAGAAGCTGGCGCGTGACGGCCGCGGCCCGCTCGGCGCCGCGGCGGATCTCGGCGACATCCGCCTTGGCGGGATGCGACGTGTCCAGCGAGCCGAGCGCCAGCTCGGTGTAGCCCGCAATGGCCGTCAGGGCGTTGTTGATGTCGTGCGCCACCCCGCCCGCCAGCCGTCCGATCGCTTCGAGCTTCTGGGACTGGCGCAGCTGATCCTCGAGGTGACGGCGTTCGGTGATGTCCTGGACCGTGCCGACGATTCGCACAGGCCTGCCGGACTCGTCGCGAAGCGCATCACCGAGCCCATGGACCCAGCGCACTTCTCCGTCCGGCCGGACGATCCGATGCTCCACATCGCACGCCGCGCCCGACGCCATCGTCGCCGAGTACACGCGGCGCACGGTCTCGAGATCGTCCTGGTGCACGAGCGCGAACAGCCCGTCCACGTGGCCGGCGAACTGCTCCGTGGGCACGCCGAAGATGCGGTGCGTTTCACGCGACCAGCCCACTCGGCCGGTGCCGTCGAGCTCGGCGACCCAGCTTCCGATATGCGCGACTTCCTGCGCCTTCTCCAGGATCGCGCGGTGCTGCTCCAGTGCGTTCTCGCTCCTGACCGATCGGCTGATGTCGCTGAGGCTGTGCACGCTGCCGACTATTCGACCGCCGATTTTCAATGGCGCTGCGAAGCGTTGGTACACGCGGCCGTCCCTGAACCGGAGCACCGCCAGGCTCTCTTCCGAGGGGTTCTTGAGATAGCCGCGTATCCGGGCCGCTACCGTTTCGCCGTCTTCCATCTGAACGGCCGCCTGTTGCAGCAGGTATGCGACGCCGCCGGTGGCCAGCTCGTTGGCGGTGAAGCCGAGCATCTGCAGAAACCGCCGGTTGTACTTGATGATGCGCTGGTCGAGGCCGATGATGATGAGGCCGTCCTGCGATGCGTCGAGCGCAGCCTCGACGAGCGCGACGCGCTCGGCGTCAGCCGCGGCAGGGTCGATCAGCTTGCGCCCGTCGAAATCGTCAGCCACCGATCTTCATTATCACAAGGATTCTGGCAGGGCTGGCACGGTTTCGGCCGCCACCGGCCGTCATTGCACGATGCTGCTCACACCGGCCATCGTGGCACCCATCGTCCGACCGTGCGGCAGTATCGATCGTATGGTTCACCGAATTCACGGCGGAGGTGGGGCTCCTCGTAGAAGTACACCATCGCGTTAACGGCGGCGAACCACAGCAGTGTGTACAGCACGAGCGCGGAGGACCGAAACAGCAGTGTCTGCCCGATCAGGACGAGCAGCGCTCCCAGGTACATGGGATTCCTGACGTATCGATAGAGCCCCGCACGCACCAGATGCTTCGGTGGATCGATCGGCGCGAGGGTCCCTTGTCCGACCGCGAGGAAATCACGGATGCAGGCGCCGAGGACGGCGACGCCGATCGAGAGCGGCACCAGCGCAAACCATCCGAGCGCATCCCACGGCCGGCGCCGCGCTTCCTCTCCAGCGAGCCAGTACGGGATCAGTCCGACCATCATGCCGGGAATCAGAATGGCGAAAAAGAGGCTACGGAGGAGGAGCACTGACTAGTCCTTGGGTCTTGGCCTGCCTTAGGCGGTCCCTGGTCCTTGGCTGTCCCTCGTGCTTGGCCCTGAGCCCTGAGCCCGAAGCCCGGAGCCTGAATGAAGCCCCCGTTCCCGGTTCCCCGTTCCCTGTCTCTATCCGAACGTTCGCCAGGAACGCGTCACGTAGTCGCCCAGGGTCATCACGAGGAGGATCCCGAGCCAGAGCACGCTGCCGATGATGACCAGCTTTGTCAGCCGGGGGCTGTACTTCACGTGCATGAAGTACAAGAACGACGACGGTGGCCTTGATGATGGCGATGGCGAGCGCGATCGGCGTGTTGAAGACACCAAGGTCTAGAAACGCCGCCTGCACGGTCAGGTAGGTCCCGAGCATCAACAGGCCGAAGATGACGAAGTAGATGCGGATCGGAACGATGTGCTGGGAGGACACTTCAGTGCACCGCCGGCGCGTGCCGCCCGATGAGGTAAAGCAGCGGGAACAGGAAGATCCAGACGATATCCACGAAGTGCCAGTAGAGGCCGCTGATTTCGATCGGGCTGGCGTACTCGCGCGTGATCGTGCCGTTCCACGACCAGATGAGCATCCACGTCATGATGCCGAGGCCGATGATCATGTGCACCGCGTGCAGGCCCGTCATCACGAAATAGAGCGAGAGGAACACCTGTGCGTGGCGGAAGTACTCCGCGGGCTCGTACTGGAACGAAGGTCCGGGTATGTGGTGATCCTCCCACTTGTGGAAGTACTCCACGCCTTTGATCCCCAGAAACACCGTGCCCAGCGCCATCGTCAACACCAGGAACAGCATCAGCTTGCTGCGGTCGCCGGTCTGGGCTGCGTGAACCGCGAGGGCCATCGTCAAACTGCTGCCGATGAGGACGACCGTGTTGATCGTGCCGTACATCACGTCGAGGTGATGGCTGGCATCGGCGAACGCGGCCGGGTACCAGTTGCGATAGACCATGTAGGCTGCAAACAGGCCGCCGAAGAACAGGACCTCGGTGACGAGGAATACCCACATCCCCAGCGTCGCCGTCTCGTTCTGCTGTTCGAGGCTGTCGAAATGGTGCGCGAGCATCGGGTGGTGAGCGGCGTTAGACAACGTGGCCCTCCACACGGGTCGGGTAGTCGTATGCGTCCCAGGTCACGACCGGCGTCTCCGCAAAATTGGCCGTCGGCGGTGGCGATGTCGTCGTCCACTCGAGGCCGACGGCGCCCCAGGGATTCGAGCCCACGAGCTTCCCGTAGCGCAGCGACCAGGCCAGGTAGGCCATTGGCAGCAGGTAGCCGACGCCAAGCAGCGACGCGCCTGCCGACGACAGCACGTTGAGCACCTGGAATTCCGGCGGGTACGCGTGGTACCTGCGCGGCATGCCGAGATAGCCGAGGATGAACTGCGGGAAGAACGTCAGGTTGAAGCCGAAGAAGATGATCGCCGCGCTCACCTTGGCCAGCAGTTCGTTGTAGGTGCGGCCGGAGATCTTCGGCCACCAGTAGTGGAGCCCGCCGAGGTACGCCATGATCGTGCCGCCGACCATGATGTAGTGGAAGTGCGCGATGATGAAGTACGTGTCGGTCACGTGCACGTCGAGGCCGACCGCCGCCAGGAAGAGGCCCGTCAGCCCGCCAATCGTGAACAGCCCGATGAAGCCGATCGCGTAGAGCATCGGCGTTTCCCACGAGATCGAGCCCTTGTACATCGTGGCCGTCCAGTTGAAGACCTTGATGGCGGACGGGATCGCGACCAGGAAGCTCAGGAGCGAGAAGATGAGGGCCGCGTAGACCGACTGGCCCGCCACGAACATGTGGTGGCCCCAGACAAGGAAGCCGAGGATCGCTATGCCGAGGCTGGAGAACGCGACCACCGTGTAGCCGAACACCTGCTTCCGGCAGAAAGCCGCCACGAGCTCGCTGATGATGCCCATCCCGGGCAGCACCATGATGTAGACCGCCGGGTGGGAATAGAACCAGAACAGGTGCTGGAAGAGAATCGGATCGCCGCCGAGCTCCGGATCGAAGATGCCGAACTTGAAGAGGCGTTCGGCCGCGACCAGCAGGATCGTGATGGCCAGCACAGGCGTGCCGAGCACCATGATCAGGCTCGTCGCATAATGCGACCAGACGAAGAGCGGCAGCCGGAACCAGGTCATCCCCGGCGCCCGCATCTTGTGGATCGTGACGATGAAGTTCAGCCCGGTCAGGATCGACGAGAATCCGGTGACGAAGATGCCCAGCGCCGCCGGAATCACGCTCGTCGTTGACGACGCGGTGCTGAAAGGCGTGTAGAACGTCCAGCCCGTGTCGAGACCTCCGGTCACGATCGCGTACGTCGTGAACGTCGCGCCGATCATGTAGATGTACCAGCTTGCGAGGTTCAGCTTCGGGAACGCCAGGTCCCTGGCGCCGATCATGATCGGAATGAGGAAGTTGCCGAGCACGGCCGGGATCACGGGGATGAGGAAGAAGAACACCATCATCACGCCGTGCATCGTGAACAGCTTGTTGTAGGTGTCGTCCGACACCATGTCCCCGACCGGGGTTGCCAGCTCGAGACGGATCATCACGGCGAACGCGCCGCCGATGAAGAAGAAGAAGGTGACGGCCGCAAGGTACAGGAGCGCGATCCGCTTGTGGTCGCGCGTCAGGAGCCACGACCGCACGCCGTAGCCGTCGTTCAGGTAGTGGTGCGGCGGGAGCAGAACGTTACTGGACATGGCTGGTCTCGTTCGCCCCACCGAGCGACTTCACGTACTCCACGAGTGCGAGCAGCCCTTCTTCGTTCACCAGCCCCTGGTAGGCCGGCATCACCGGCTGGAACCCGGCCGTGATGCGGCCGCCCGGATTGACGATCGACTCGCGCACATAGGCCTCGTCGGCGACGACGGTGCCGCCGCCTTCGAGCGACACGGACCGGCCGATCAGGCCGTGCAGCGTGGGTCCACGTCCCTGCGTCTCCTCGCGATGGCAGGTGTTGCACGACAGATCGTTGAACAACGTCGCGCCCGCCGATGCGAGCGCGCCGGGCGTGCCGCTCGTGGCGAGCCAGGCCTGGAAATCACTCGGCTCCATCACCACGACTCGGCCCCCCATATAGGAGTGCTGGGTACCGCAGTACTCGGCGCAAAAGAGGCGATAGCTGCCGGCCTTGGTGGCGTTGAACCAGAGCTGCGTGTAGCGCCCGGGGATCACATCGGCCTTGATCCGGAAGTCCGGCACGGACCAGTCGTGGATGACATCCTCGGACGTCATGAGCAGCTTGACGTTCGTGTTGACCGGCACGTGCAGCTCGTTGATCTCGCGGGCGCCGTTCAGGTGCTGAAACTTCCACATCCACTGCTTGCCGACGACGTAGACGTTCATCGTTTCGTCCGGCGGCCGAGACATTGCGAAAAAAATACTGGCGCCCCACACGAAGATCACCATGGTGATGATGAACGGGATGACCGTCCAGGTGATCTCGAGGAGCAGCCCGCCTTCGATGCGTGCGCCGACGGCGTCAGGCTCGCGCCTCCGGTAGCGAATGGCAAAGAACACGATCAGGCCCGCGATGAGGAGCGAGAAGAACGTCGTGATGCCGATGAGAAAAAAATAGAGCGCGTCCACCCTGGGAGCCATGGTGGAAGCGCTTTCGGGAAACAGGGGCGATCCGGTCCACATACCTTTAACGTGCGCCTCGGCGCTCGCGCCTGACCATCACCGTGATGAACGCGCCGAGCAGGAGCACCGTTGCCGCGCCCGCCAGGCGCAGTGCGCGCATGATCACGAGGCCGTAGCGGCCCGTCATCGGGTCGTAGTGATAGCAGTAGAGCAGCAGGGAATCAACGGCCGTGCCCACCCGGCCTTCGGATGCTTCGATGAGCGCAAATCGCAGATCGCGCGGCCCGTACTCGAGGCCGAACAGGTAACGCGCGAGCCGGCCGTCCGGCGTCGTGACGATCACGCCCGACGGGTGCGCGAACTGCCCGCTCTTCTCGTCCCAGACGTAACGAAAGCCTGCCGCGGCGGTCAGGCGCTTCACGGAGGCTTCATCGCCCGTCAGGAAGTGCCACCCGCCCTCGGTGCCCGGCCGGCCGAAGCGCTCGACGTAGAGCGCCTTCTTCTCAGCCGCCAGCGCCGGGGTTTCCCGCGGGTCGAAGCTCACGACCACGATCTCGAAGTCCCGCCCCGGGTCGAGCGCCAGCACGCCGAATGTGCTCGTCATCGAGCTCAGCACCTGTGTGCAGAGCATCGGGCAGTCGTAATAGACAAAGGCGAGCACCACGGGCTTCGTGCCGAAGTACTCGCCCAGGCGCACCTGCCGTCCGCTTTCGTCCCTGAGCTCGACGTCGAGGGGCAGCCGGTCGTCAATCTTTTGATCGAAACCAATTTCGCGAAGCGGCGCGGGAATGGCCGAGGCCGGTGTCCCCACGTCGCGCCGGTAGCCGGGCGCAGGCGCACCGGTCATTTGCGCCAGGGCCGGGGTGCTGCCGAGCACAGTCAGCGTGGCCATGGCGGCGAAGACAGCCTTCACGGCCTGGCGCCTCCAGGCGCGGCGGCCGGCGCCGCCTCACGGACCGGCAGGCCACGCTCGACGGTGAGCTGCATCGCCCGCTCGATCGGAATCCTCACCAGTCCCGCCTCGCGATCGGCCCACCCGTAGGTCGTGAGCAGTTCCTGGTCGCGCTGCCGCAGCGCGCGCATCTCCTGCCTGGGCTCGATTTGAAGCCGCGGCTGAGGGGGCATCGCGCTTCTCTCGGCCGAGAGCGGGAAGTCCCGTACGCTCCCCGCGGCCTCGCGTCGATCGAAGGCGCCGAAGATCACCCACACCACGCCGTAGACGACAGCCAGCACGACGACGAACCACACGCCGAAGCGCAGGATTCGCCCGCTGTCGACGTCGCTGGCTTCGTGGTGAAGCTCGCCGTGCGTGTCCTCGGTGTGTCCCTGCTGCATCATCAGCCTTGACTCGTTGCGTGCCCCATCGACGCCCCCAGCTCACGGAACTGCGGGTCGTACACCGGAAGAATGGCCCGCCCGCGGAGCTGGTACAGGAAGCACCCGAACCACACGGCGACGAGCGTCAGCGGCACGACCACGTCCATCCAGCTCACGCTGAAGCCGTCCTTGTGGAACTCAGGTGCGATAAGCCAGAACAAATCGACCAGCCTGACGATGAGGATCCCGGCCGCCACTTTCAGCAGCGTCTGCGGCTCGCGCTTGACGGTTCTCGACAGGAGCACCATGAACGGCACCGCGAAGTGGAACACCACGAGCGCCAGTCCGATGAAGCGCCACCCGTTGAAGAGCCGTCGCATGTACCACGTGATTTCCTCAGGCAGGTTGCCCGAGTAGATGATCAGGTACTGCGAGAACGAGAAGTACGCCCACAGCATCACGAAGGCGAGCATCAGGTTCCCGAGGTCGTGGAAGTGCACGGGCACGACGACCGTGTTGAGCGGCGGACGCCGGCTCAGCCACGCGAGCACCACGATGAGCAGGGCCAGCGCCGTGAGGCCCTGTCCGCCGATGAACAGAAACCCGTAGATCGTCGAATACCAGTGCGGATCGAGCGACATGATCCAGTCGAACGACGCGAAGGTCGCCGTCAGCGCGTACGCCACGAGGCCGCCGCCGCTCAGCACCTGCATGCGGCGCGGAATGCTCGGGTCGCCCGTCCGGTCCTGGTCCAGGGACCACTTGTTCAGGAAGTAGGCGAGGGCGTTCCACACGCCGAAGTACACCGCCGCCCGCGCCAGGAAGAACGGCGTGTTCAGGAAGAGCTGCTTCTTCTGCAGGATCTCGTCGGCCGCGACGGCGTCCTCGTGCGTCCAGTGAAAGAGATGGTGCATGCCGAACACGATGGGCAGGAACAGCACCGTCAGCACCGGCAGGACACGCGACGAGGCGCCGATCAGGCGGCGCGTGACCACGCCCCAGGCGCCGCCCGAGAGCTGGTGCACCATCCCCAACGCCAGGCAGCCGAGGGTGGCGCCGAGCACCAGGAGATAGCCGGTCAGGTACGACTGGTAGAACTGCGCGGGATCGAGGAACAGTCCGATGAGCGAAACCACGGCGCCGCCGGCACCTGCCATGAGGAACTGGCGCTGGTAGCGCGCGAGCTCGGGGATCTGCTGGTCGGCGGTCTGCCGGATGAGGGCCATGCTACGGCGCCCCCTGTTCGAGACGCGGCCGCTCGGCCGCGGGCACATCGTCCACACTCGCCGACACACTGAGCTGGAGGGCCCGGATGTAGGCGACGATCGCCCAGCGGTCCTCCACCGCAATCTGCGACGCGTGATCGGGCATCGCCCCGATGCCGTTCGTGATCACATCGAAGAAATGTCCCACCGGCATTGTCCGCAACCGGTCTTCGGTCAGCGACGGCGGCCGGCTGAACCCGCGCTCGACGACCATGCCGTTGCCGGCGCCCGTGGCGCCATGGCACGCCGAACAGTAGGCGTTGAACATGTCCTGGCCGCGGGCCATCACCGCCATGTCGACCGCAAACGGAAAGACCTCCGTGGGATCCTCGGAGGGCAGACGCCCTGTGTAGAGCTCGGTATCTGCGCGAAGGTGACCCCGCGCGACCGTTCCCGGAATCGGCGGCCGTGACGAGCTGCCGTCGGCGTAGAACGTCGACGACTCGAGCGGCGAGTAGTGCGGCTGGTCGTGCATGTCCTGCCGGCACGCTCCGCCCACGGTCACGAGTACCAGCAGCGTCGCGACGCTCACGCGCCCGTTTCCTGCTTTCGTGTTCCCGTGACCCCTAGTCCGCAACGGTCGTGACCTCCTCGGGGCCGAGCGTTTCCAGGAAGCTCCGTGTCTGCTCGAGGTCGAACTTCGGATCCGCGGCCTCGATGCACAGGAAGAAGCGGTTGCGGCTGGCCAGCGCAAAGCGCGGCACATTGAACACCGGGTGATACGGCATCGGCAGCCCGTTGAGCGCCAGCATCCCGAACACGGCCGATCCTGCCGCTCCGAGGATGACGCACTCGAAGGTGACCGGAATGAACATGGGCCACGCGTTGAAGGGCTTTCCGGCGATGTTCATCGGGTACTCCAGCACGTTCGCCCAGTACCTGGAGGAAGTAGCCGCCGATGCCGCCGAGGATGCCGCCGATGAGCACGATGAGCGGCAGCTTCGTGTGATGCGCGCCGAGCGCCTCGTGCAGTTCCTCGATCGGGAACGGCGAGTACGCGTCCATCTTCCGGTAGCCCTCGTAGTGCGCACGGTAGGCGGCGGCCACGAGCGCGTTCGGATCCTCGAACTCGGCCATCAGGCCATGCACGGTCGGCGACGTGAGATGCCGCGCCGACATCACGCGTCCTCCTTCACTTTCGCCGCCGGCAGCAGCGTTCGCATCTCGAAGATCGAGATCGCCGGCAGGAACCGCATGAAGAGGATGATGAGCGTCAGAAACAGGCCGATCGTGCCGATGAAGGTGGACAAGTCCCAGAACGTGGGCTGGAAACGGCCCCACGCAGAAGGCATGAAGTCACGGTGCACGCTCGTAACGACGATCACGAAGCGCTCGAGCCACATGCCGATGTTGACGATGATCGCCAGCACGAAGAGGATGGCGGGGCTCGATCGGACGCGCTGGAACCAGAGCGCCTGCGGCGAGATCACGTTGCAGAACATCAGCATCGCGTAAGCCCACCAGTAAGGCCCGGTCATCCGGTTCCAGATCATGAAGCTCTCGTACTGGTTCGCGCTGTACCAGCCGGTGAACGCCTCGACCATGTAGCCGTAACCGACGATGAGGCCCGTCGCGAGCATGACCTTCGCCATGTTCTGCAGGTGGCGCATCGTGATGAAGTCCTCGAGCCCGTAGAAGACACGGATCGGGATGAGGAGCGTCAGCACCATGGCGAAGCCCGAGTACACGGCGCCGGCCACGAAGTAGGGCGGGAAGATCGTCGCGTGCCAGCCCGGGATCACCGACACCGCGAAGTCGAAGCTCACCACCGTGTGGACCGACACGACGAGCGGCGTCGCAAGGCCGGCGAGCAGGAGATACGCCGTTTCGTAGCGGTGCCAGTGGTGCGCCGATCCACGCCAGCCCATCGCGAGGATCCCGTAGATCATCCGGCCCCAGCGCGACTGCGACCGGTCGCGGAGCGTCGCCAGGTCGGGCACCAGGCCCACGAACCAGAAGAGCGCCGAGACGGTGCCGTAGGTCGAGACCGCGAAGACGTCCCAGATCAGCGGGCTCTTGAACTGCGGCCAGATCCCCATCGTGTTGGGATACGGCACCATCCAGTACGCGAGCCACGGCCGCCCGGTGTGCATGAGCGGGAACACGCCCGCGCACAGCACGGCGAAGAGCGTCATCGCTTCGGCGAAGCGGTTAATCGAGGTCCGCCACGTCTGCTTGAAGAGCAGCAGGATGGCCGAGATGAGCGTGCCCGCGTGGCCGATGCCGATCCACCAGACGAAGTTCGTGATGTCGAACGCCCAGCCGACCGGCTGGTTGTTGCCCCAGATCCCGACGCCGGAAACGACGAGGTATCCGAGCGAAACCGCGAGGAGCGCGGCAAACGACGAGGCCACCAGGAGCGCCGCGTACCACCCGAGCGGCGTGTCCTTCCTGAGGACGATGCCCGTGATCTTGTCGGTGACCGTGGCAAACGTGTGCCCCGGGGCGATGACCGGATGCGTCTCGCGGCTCATGCCTCACCCTCGAGCTCGGGATTCGGGTTCCGCACCACGGCCAGATAAGTGGTCCTGGGTTTCGTGTTCAGCTCCGCGAGGAGCGAGTAGTTGCGCGCGTCGGCCTGCAGTTGGGCGACGCGGCTCTTGGGATCGTTCAAGTCGCCGAACACGATCGCATCGGTCGGGCACACAGCCTGGCAGGCGGTCTTGAGATCGCTGTCGGTGATCTTCCGGCCGTCTCGTTCCGTGTCGATCTTTGCCTGGTTGATCCGCTGCACGCAGTAGGTGCACTTCTCCATGACGCCGCGGCTGCGCACCGTGACGTCGGGATTCCTTCCCAGCTTGAGGCTCGGTGTGTCCCAGTCCTGATACAGGTGGTAGTTGAAGCGCCGCACCTTGTAGGGACAGTTGTTGGAGCAGTACCGCGTGCCGATGCAGCGGTTGTACACCATGTCGTTCAGCCCCTCGTGGCTGTGGACCGTGGCGTTGACCGGACACACGACCTCGCACGGCGCGTTCTCGCAGTGCATGCACGGGACGGGCTGGAAGTAGGTCGCCGGATCCTCTCCGGCGCCGCTGTAGTACGTGTCCAGGCGCAGCCAGTGCATCTCGCGGCCGCGCAGCACTTGATCCTTGCCGACAACGGGGATGTTGTTCTCGGCCTGGCAGCCAACGACGCAGGCGTTGCAGCCGGTGCAGACGTTGACGTCGATCGCCATGCCCCACTTGTAGCCTTCGTAGGGATGATCCGGGATGAGCGTCAGCGTCTTGGGCGGTGTGTGGTGGCCTTCGTGCACGACGTGCGGATCGGCCGCGAAGTCATCCTTCGTGACCGCTCGGACCATGCCGCGGCCTTCCATGAGGTGATGGCCCTGCGTGCAGGCGAGCGAGTAGCGCTCGCCGGTCTTGACGATCTCGAGCCCGCCGCCGAAGGTGAGACCGTCAGCGGTCCGAAGGGCGTACGCGTCGAAGCCGGCCCCGTCACCAACGCGCCCGGCGCGGCGCCGGCCGTAGCCGAAGTGCACCGTCGCGCACTCGTCGGGGTGTCCGGGCACGACGAAGATCGGCGCCGTGACCGTCCGGCCGCGATACCGGAGCTCGACGACGTCGCTGACGATCTGGCCGTGCTCGCCTCCGCGCATCGCGAACTCGCCGCCGGCGTCGAGCTTCGCGGCCGTCGCCGGGCTCACGATGACCACGTTGTCCCACGTCAGCTTCGTGATGGGCTTGGGCAGCTCCTGCAGCCAGCCGTTGTTCGCGAAGCGGCCGTCGAGAACCGCCGGATCGTTCCTGAAGACGATCTCCATGCCCGCGGGCTGCGGCGCAGTTGGTGCGGGCAGGGCTTTCGGGGTGACGCTTCGGGGCGCATGTGCCGACCCGGCCACCACGCCGTCGTGCAGCCAGCGGCGCCAGGCCGCTTCGAAGGCAGGGGAGGGCGGGGCGTCCTCGGCAGCCTCGGCCGCGCCTGCGGCAGGCGCCGGTTGGGTTGCCTTGTCCCTCGCGATCCAGTGCTCGCGGACCGTGTCGTACGCCGCCTTTTCGGCCTCGCCGTTCAGCGCCGACACGAGCTCGTGCGCCGAGCGGCCGCCGAAGATCGGAAGGATGAGGGGCTGGACGATCGAGACCGTGCCGTCGATGCCGCGCCCGTCGCTCCAGGCCTCGAGGTAGTGCGCCTCGGGCACCTGCCAGTGCGAGACTTGTGACGTTTCGTTCGAGTGCAGGCCGAAGTGGACGCGTGTGGGCACCTTGTCGAACGCGGCCCTGAACTCGAGGTCGGCCGGCGCGGTGTAGATCGGGTTGCCGCCGATGACGACGAGCAGATCGACCTGGCCCGCGTTCATGTCGGCTACGAGATCCCGCAGCGACTGCAGCTGGTCGATCGGCGCCGCTTCGACCGCATCGATGTACTCGATCGTCCGGCCCGCGTTCCCGAGCGCCGCGTTCATCGCGTGCGCCAATGCGTGGACTGCAGGCGCCTGCTCGCCGCCGGCGATGACGAGGCACCCGCCCTTGTGGGCAAGAAGGTCCTTGGCGACGGCGGCGACGAAGCGGGGCGCGGCCGCGGCGGATCGCCCCGTGACGGCCGCCGCACCAGCCGACGCGCCTGGTACGCCGACGGCCGCAGCGATCTGACGAGCCACGCTCTCGATCTCGCTCGGCTTCAGCGCCAGTCGGTGATCGGCCTTCGAGCCTGTCGCCGTCGGCATGCTCTCGAGGGCATACAGCCGGTTCATCCTGTCGGGCGCGGAGGGCTGGCGCCGCGACGCGAACGCCCGCGCGTCGCGGAGCGAGGCCGGACCCGAGGCCAGGATGTCCGCATCGAGCGTCAGGATCACGTCCGCCCGATCGACATGGTGGAGGGCGTCCACGTATTCGCCGAACGCCAGCTGCGCGCCCTGGTACGCGGCCTGCCGGCTCGCGGGATCCCACTGCGCCCACTTGGCCGAGGGGTACTTGGCCAGCAGTGCCTGGATCTGCCCGGCGAGCGATGGCGACGAGATCGACTCGCTGAGGATCCGGAAGCCCGCACCACCGATCGGCTCCTGCACAATCAGCGCTGACGTCATGGCAGCGGCAAAGGCCGGCCAGGGGCGGATTTCGCCGAGGTAGGTCACGGCTCGCGCGCGATCGGGGTCGTAGAGGTCAAGAATCGAACCCTGCGCGAAGACGTCGCTGGCGCCAAGGCTTCCTGGATGCTCGGGGTTGCCCTCGATCTTGGTGGGCCGCCCTTCGTGGCTCTCGACGAGCACGCCGGTGGACACGCCGCCGAGCGTCATGGCTGTCGCGAAGAACAGCGGCCGCCCGGGGATGATCTCCTCGGGCTGTCGCACGTAAGGAACGATCTTTTCAATCGGCTGGCGCGTGCACCCTGTCACGCCGGCGAGCGCGAGCGACGCCGACATCAACTTGAGGAACGTCCGCCGCTCGACCGGATCCTCGATCGCCTCGACCTGCGAAGGGAACTCGTTGTGCAGCCGTTCGCGGAAGGCGGGGTCATCTGCGAGTTCTTCGAGGCTGCGCCAGAAGACCGGCTGCGCCTTACGGTTCAGGGTGCAAGGTTCAGGGTTCAAAGGTGCGGGTGCGGCGTGCTCGGTTCTTGGTTCAACGTTCACGGACTCAGCACCCTGAACCATGAACCTTGAACGTTGAACCTCTGCGTCAGTTGGGTCTATTGATGACACGTCGAGCAGCTCGTCAGTTTCTGAATCTCGTACTCAGCGACCAGCCGCCGGCCCAGCTCCAGCTGATCGGGTGGCGGCTGATAGGTGACGTCGAAGACCGCGCTGCGCGGGCGGACATACTGCTCGGGGTTGCGGTGGCAGTCGAGGCACCATTCCATCTGGAGCGATTTCTCCTGCCACATCAACGGCATACGGTCCACCGGCCCGTGGCACGTCGCGCAACCCACGCCCTTGTTCACGTGGATGCTATGGTCGAAGAAGACGAAGTCCGGCAGGTCGTGCACGCGGTTCCATTCGAGCGGCTCGCCGCTTTCGAAGCTCGCACGAACAGGCTGCAGAAACGGCGCGTTGGCGAAGACCTCCGAGTGGCAATTCATGCAGGTCTTGGTTGGAGGAATGCCGGCAAAGCGCGACTTTTCAACCGACGTATGGCAGTACCGGCAGTCGATGCCGTTGCCGCCGACGTGACGTTCGTGGCTGAACTGGATGGGCTGCTCGCGCGCGACGTGGGCGTCCGTGTTCCACGACGAGCGGTGAACCTGGGCGGTGAGCCAGAGCAGGCCGCCGATGAGAAAGACCGCGCCAAAAATGCTGACGCGGGAGATGGTGTTCGTGCTCCGGTGAAATATTTGCGCCATCGACTCAGGGGCACGCGAATAAACGAAGGAGGGTATCCGGTCAGGACACGCCGCCGTTGAAGTCCCGTGGAGCTTACCCGAATTCCTCGTGCGCGCGACGCGTCGGCTTATTTTGTGAAAGTTTTCACGTAGGTGTCAAATCCCGGCCGGATCAGCGCCGTGGAGCGCTCTCCGGCCCCCCGGCCGGCGCCGGTTCCCACGTGTAAACCTGCCCCCGCACATGACGCTCGAACCACTCGAGCTCGGCGTTCGCTTTGTACAACTGATGCCGCAGCTCGACCCACTGATGGCCCTCTCGTGGCGCCACCAGGAGCCGCGTCGCCACCCCGTTGGCGCGCAGCGCCCGGTACATCTCCACCGACTGCGACATCGGCACACGCGGGTCGTTCTCCCCAACCACAAACATCGTGGGCGTCGTCACCGCGGCCGCCTGGCTGACCGGTGATTCACGCCAGAAGGCCTCGAACGGAGCATTGGCCTGCCACGGCGTGCCGCCCAGCCAGAGGTCCCGGTTCGTTCGGACATCCGTTTGAGCGTAGAAGGACGTCCAGTTCGCCGCGCCCGCCGTGGATGAGGCCGCCTTGAACCGGCGCGTGAGGGTGATGAGCCGGTTCGTGAGGTGTCCGCCGGCACTCCACCCCATCAGGGCAAGCCGATCGGCATCCGCCAGGCCCATTTCGATCAGGCGATCCACGCCGGCGATCACGTCCTGTGGCATGTGGCGGAAATACCCGCCCACGACGCCGCGGAGAAAGCCGTCGCCGTAGCCGGTGCTCCCACGGTAGTTCGGCCTGAACACCGCGTAACCCCGTGCCGCAAGCACCGGCACGTAATTGACGATGACACCCGGGCCGTAGCCGAACTTGTCCGATTCCGCGGGGCCGCCGTGGAGTTGCACCACGAGCGGATACCGCTGACCGGCCTGATATCCAACGGGGTAGAAGAGGAGGCCTTCGAGCGCCGTGCCATCTGCGCCCCGCCATTCGACCTTCGCCTGACGCGGGAGCGCGAAATCGCGGGCCAGCGCGTCGTACACCGCCGTCACGCGCTGCGGCCTGCCGCCTGCGGACGGGAGGATCCACGCGTCCCCGAAGCGGTCGGGCTCGTCCAGCTGAAAGATCATCCGTCCGGCCTGCGGCGTAAGGCTCCAGAACTGGATCGAGTGCTGCCCGCTCGTGAGCATCTCGGTCTTCCCGTTGGCGGCGTCGATTCGCACGATCTCGCTGTGCACACCCATGTTCGCCACGGCCAGCACGTTCCGGCCGTCCGGCGACCAGGCCGCCCTCTCGAGTGCGTACGACACGTCGCGCGCAAGAGGCCGCGGCGGACCGCCGGACACCGGCGCCACGAACACCCGGGCGCTGTGATACGGCTGCAGCGCGTCGCTCGCCTCGGCGACGAAGAGCACGCGCGAGTTGTCCGGCGACAGCTCCCCGTCGGTTTCCTCGATCCCGTTGGTGGTGACGACCCGCGCGGCCGAGCCATCGGCGGCCGATACCCATACTTCGCTCTGGGCCGAGTCGGCGGCCAGGGGTGTCGGAGCGCGATGGGTGACAATCCGCGAGCCATCGCGCGACAGCCTGTAGGACATCACCGAGAAGTTGCCGCCTGTGATGCGCGCGGCGTCCGCCGCCGCGCCGCCGCCCGCTCTCACCGGCACTTTCCACAGATGCCGTTGCGAATAGTTCTCGTCGAACGCATAGACATCGTCGCGCACGCGATCGCGTTCGCGTGTTTCCGCGCTCCGCTCGTCGGACGCGACGAAGTAGAGGGCGGCGCTGTCGGGCGCCCACGACGGCTGCGAGATGCTGGTTGCGTGGTGTGTGACCACGCGGGCCGCGCCGCCGGCGGCCGGCTGGACGAAGAGCTGTTGAGTGCCGTCGCTGCCGCGGGCGACAAACGCCATCGTGCGCCCATCCGGAGACCAGCGGGCGGTCGCGGCGCCGCCGTCCTGGGTCGTCAGCTGAACGGGAGGCCCGCCGCTCACTGCCTGCCGCCAGATCTGGCCGATCGCGCGGTTGGCCTGCCAATCCGCTCGCGTCAGCATGTAGAGCACGGAGCGGCCGTCGGGCGAGAGCTGCGGATCGAGCACGCGCGGGATGCCGGCCAGATCCACGAGGGACACCGGCTTTGGAGCCGGACCCTGTGCGTGCGGAGCGGCCGCAACGAGCGCTGCGCCGAGCACGAGTGAAAGGGGCCGCATGGTCCGGCAGAATATCACCGGCCCATGTAGAATTGGCCGCGGCGAAGAAGGGGTCGTGCCCCCTTTTTCACTGCCTGACTCGAAAAGGGTACGACCCATGTCCGATCGCAAGTACCGCCAGCGCGGGTACCAGGACGAGCCGAAGGGGCCGCGCGGACCAAAGCCGGAGAAACCGGCTCCAGAGCGGACGCCAGGCCGCGTGCTTCAGGATGCGCGCGGGCCGAAGACGCCCAACCTCATGGCGTCGCACGAGGTCTTCAAGTGCGCGCGGTGCGGGAACAAGCTCGCCATCCCCGAAGGCCTCGACGCCATTGTCGCGCGCTGCTCGCGCTGTGGCGTGGACGTGCGGTGCTGCATCCATTGCGTGTCGTTCGACACCAGCGCGCGCTTCGAGTGCGCGGAGACGACGCTCACCGCGCGCATCTCGCCGAAGGACACACAGAACGCCTGCCCGCTATTTGCCCCGCGCACGACCGTCGAACGCCAGACGGGCACGCCGGCGGGGCCTCCCAGCGCGCGCGATGCCTTCGATGACCTGTTCAAGTAACGCGCGGGGAAATTTACAGTTTACGATTTCCAATTGACAATGCGTCCAACGGAGATCGCGGCGCTTATGCGCTTCACGGCGCTGGAGGGCGCCGAGCCCTTCGTCCAGCGTCTATTGGCAGACCCGCATTCCGTCTCGCATTTCGAATGATCGCCCCGACGATGGACGCGACCTCTCCGGCTTCGTGACGAAGGGCGACGACGTCGATTTGACGCCCGACGCCGCAGGCTTCGAGCACACGGAGACGTAGATGACATTCCCTGCACTCCTTGAGCGCTATGCTGCACTTCGAGATGAAATCGCGCCTGCTTTCGGCTGCTCGGGCTTCTTCGAGCATCGCGGGCAGCGAGGTTGAGCAGTGAATCAACTGTGGGGCCAGGATCCGGCCAACACCACCAGCGTCCCACAGTGTCTGGCAGAGCCGAACGGTTTGACACGCGATTCCGAACGCCCGGTCGCGGATATCCTGACCGTTCTCATAGGTCGGGAGCGAATCGCCCATGGTGAGAGGACGAGCACGGATGGTGCCAGGCAGAGTGTGTGCGAACCCTGTTCGTTCTGAGGGCGGTCGCTGGACTGTGGCAATTCCTAGTACGAATTCCCAATCGTAAATTGTAAATTGTAAATTGATGTCGCGGTCCTATCTCGCCCTTCTGCTTATCCTCCTCCTGGCCGCGTCGCGATCCTACGCGGCCGAACCTGTTCGATACCTCCTGTCATTTCCCGAACCCTCGCATCACTGGATGCAGGTCGAAGTCGGGTTTCGCGAGCTTGGCGCTGGGCCGCTCGAGATGAGGATGAGCCGGACGTCGCCCGGGCGGTACTCGGTGCACGACTTCGCGAAGAACGTCTACGACGTTCGCGCGGTAGACGGCGCCGGGCGTGAGATTGCGCTGACGCGGCCTGATTCGCACGGATGGGTTGCACCGCGGCACGACGGCAGCGTCACGCTGCGCTACAAGGTTTTCGGCGACGTGCTGGATGGCACCTACCTCGCGATTGACCCAACGCACGCGCACGTCAACATGCCGGCGGCGCTGATGTGGGCGCGCGGCCTCGACGACCGTGGTGCGGTCGTCGCGCTGGAGTCGCCAGCAGGACAGCAATGGCGCGCGTTCACGCAGTTGTTCCCGGGCGCCGGCCCTCTCGAGTTCACCGCGCCGAACCTGCAGTATCTGATGGACAGCCCGATCGAATTCGGGCCTGGCGCGGTGCGGACGTTCACCGCGGATGGACGCACGATTCGCCTGGCCGCTCACCACACGGGCACCGACGCGGACCTCGACCGGCTGGCGAAGGACGTCGAAACAATCGTGCGTGAGCAGCGGGAGATCTTCGGCGAGCTTCCGGAGTTCGAGCCGGGGCACTACACCTTCATCGCCGACTATCTGCCCTGGGCGGGCGGCGATGGCATGGAGCATCGGAACAGCACCGTCATCACGTCCGCCAGGACGTTGGACTTCGACCATGCCGACGTGCTCGATGCGATCTCGCACGAGTTCTTTCACGCCTGGAACGTCGAGCGGATCCGCCCGGCGTCGCTCGAGCCGTTCGACTTCGATCGCTCCAATCCTTCGGCCGAGCTCTGGCTCGGCGAGGGGTTCACGCAGTATTACGGGCCGCTCGTGCTGAGCCGTACGGGCCACGCCACTCTGGCAGAAACGACGAACACCATGGCCGGCCTCTTGAGCAGCATCGCGCTCAACCCCGCTCGGACGGTGCGGTCGGCCGAAGAGATGAGCCGCATGGCCGTGTTCACCGACGGTGGCGCGTTCGGGAGATCGGACCAACTGGTCCACGACCTACATTTCGTACTACCCGTTTGGCGGCGCCATTGCGCTGGCGCTCGACCTCACGCTCAGAAGCCGATCGAACGGCGCCGTCACGCTCGACGACTTCATGCGCGCGATGTGGCGCGCCCATGGCAAGCCGGGCGGGTCGCGACCGGGTTATGTCGACAGGCCCTACACGGCGGCCGATGCGGAGGCCAGGCTCGCCGAGGTGAGCAAGGACGCCTCCTTCGCCCGCGACTTCTTCGCGCAGTACATCCAGGGCCACGAAGTCCCCGACTACGCGCGGTTGCTGCTGCCCGCTGGATTCGTGCTCCGCAAGGCGCGCCCGGGACAGGCCTGGTGGGGAGACCTGGCCTATGGCACCACGACCGGCGCGGCGCGCCTGGCGTCTGCCCCGGCTATCGATACCCCTGCGTACGCGGCGGGCCTGGATCTGGACGATGAGATCCGGCAGATCGACGGGAGCCCGATCAATTCCTCTGCCGCGATCGGCGCGGCGATCGGCCGCAGGAAGCCAGGCGACCGCGTGGCGGTTGTCTACGTCGATCGGACCGGGGTGCCGAAGACCGCTCAGGTGACGCTCGCTGAGAACCCCGCCCTCGAGCTCGTGCCGATCGAGCAATCCGGCGGAACGCTCACGAGCGACCAGCGCGCATTTCGCGAGCGCTGGCTCAAATAGCCCAAGTCCGCACCAAGGACCAAGGCCCAAGGACAGCTAAGGACCAAGGCCCGCCCAAGGACCAAGACCGAAGGCCCAAGGACTAGCTGCCGCCCATCCGCATGTTCCACATCCTCCCCATGTGCCCGACCGGCGGCCGGACGCGAACGAACACATGGAACGAGACAGGGTTTGTGCCGTAGCTGAACTCGAGGATGTCGGGCAGCAACGACAGCGTCGCGTCGGCGCCGGCCGCGATCTCGAAGCCCCGCCACAACGCGATCTCCCGCGTTCCGCCGAGTGTGAGCGACTTCATCAGATTCGGGATGGCCTCGAAATCCTCGTGATGATGAAACGGGCCTCCATGCTGCGGCGACACGAGCGGTTCCAGCTCGAGCTGGAGTATCTTCGAACCGCCCGTAACCGGTGTACGCGCCCCGTCGATGGGTGGCTTCGGCGAGCAGGGCCCCGTAGTTGTCGTGCGACTTGCCGTTCAGGCCCCAGGCCACCGTGGCCGCGGTGAAGCCGTTCGATCGCTTCCTCCACCACGCTGCCGACGCCGTGGTCCTGGCGATGTTGCCAAGTTCGAATTCCTCGGGCTCCTTCAGGACGCCGTGCGAGACCTGCGCGCTCCATTCCGGCGTCGGATCGAACCAGACGCGCGCCGACCAGGAGTCGAGCGCGCCAGGGTCCATCAGGTCCCACCGGTTGTCGTCCGGCTCGCCGCCGTGAAAGAGCGACGACTCGAGCGTCCACGGTCCAAGTCGAAGGCCCGCCGACACGACGCCCATGGCGATGTGCGTCGAGTCGAGGAAGTGATGGGCGAGCGGCGCGGTCGCGTTCTCGGCCGCCGAGGGGCGGTGCATGAACGCCACCGGCCCGAGAGCTGGCTCGCCGACAAGGGCGCCTGCGAGCATCAGGCTCGTACTCGAGGTGAACGCGACGCGCCACGACGCGGAGGCGTGCATCAGGAAATCGTGCGGGTGCTGCCGGTCCACGAGCAGCATGTCGTTGCACGATTCGCCGACCTGGACCAGCAGGCCGTACCCGCACGCACCGACCGTGACGGGCTCGAGGCTGAGCATGCCGGTCAGCGTGAGCGTGCCGCCGCCGGCCGCGCGCGACGCCATGCCCATGAACCAGTTGGTCGAGCGAAACTCATTGCCTCCGCGCGGACCACCCTGGTGGTTGAATGTGCCGAAGATCACGCCGTCGGACATCAGCATCCATGGAGAAGGTGATCCTGCTGACATGTCGTGGCCGGCATGAGGGTCCTGGGGCGGCGGCGCGGGTTGCTGTCCGCGGGCCGGACCTGGTGCGAGGCCGCAGGCCAGGCAAAGCGAAAGCACGAACGGCCGAATACGCATCTGTCTCTACTCCTGAAGACACGGGGGCCTGCGCTGACTCAGGAGCGCAGGACGCGGGCGCAGAAAGTCGCCCGACACCGTCAGGGAGGTGATCAGATCCGCAGTGCGAGACGAGTTGGAGCCCGAGTGCCAGGAGGGGAATCGACGACCAGGTTCCGGCGACCGGGTGCGGGGCGCGGTGCCGCCCAGGAAAACGCGGCAACAGGAAGATCCATGGCTTGCGGCACGGACGGCGCGACGGCCGACGCTCTCTCAGGGGCCTCTCGCACGCTGCCATGATCGTGCGTGCACCCGTCTGATTCAGGCGCGGGCGCCTGCTCCTCGGCCGGGTGCAGCGGACACTCGGCGGAGGGGATCCTGGGACGCGAGGCCCTCCGCTGCGGCGTCAAACGCCACGAGGACCGGCGTCTCGCCCATCTCGCACTCCGGTCCGCACACGTCGTGTACGACAGGCAGTACGCCGAGGGAAAACGCCAGCACGAGGGCAACGACTGACCGCCGCATCACCTCCAGCATACTTCTCTTATGCTCGCGGGGCCCCCGGCCTTCGCTCGGCAGAGGTCGTCAGAGCTACGGCCAGGCTCGCCGAAGCGCAGAGCGCGGAGGCGGCACCCCCGCTCGCCGGTGACGCTGCATCATTTGTCCCTCGGCCGCGAGCATAGGCTCTCGGCCTCGGCTGTCCGGCCCAGTTGGCGGGCGGTCGAGGTTCCGCTTCAATCGGCCCGAAGGGCGTCAAGGGGAGATGCCGTCGCCGCCCGCCGCGCGGGGACGAACGAGGCCAGCAGGCAGACACCGAAGAGCAGCAGGGCCGTAGTGCCGTATGTAAGCGGATCGAACGGGCTCACGCCGAGGAGCATGGTCCGAAGCAGTTGAGCGACTCCGGCGCCGATGGCCACACCAAGCAGGGCGCCGGAAGCCGCGAGACGGGCTCCCCGCCGCAGGATCTCGCGGAGGATGTCGACACGGAGCGCGCCCAGCGCCATGCGCACGCCGATCTCGTGCGTCCGTTGCGTCACGTCGTAGGCGACGACGCCGTAGAGCCCGATCGAGGCAAGGGTCAAACCGAGTACGCCAAAGATGCCCGTGAACAGCGCACCGATGCGGAAGATCAAGAAAGCGTTCCCACGCTCGAGATGGTCGGCCATCGTCTGGACACGGTAGGCGGGAACGTCCGGGTCGATCGCTCTGAGCGCCGACTGCACGGCGGTGGCGATGTCGGGGGCTGCGCCCGCCGCAACGACTTCGAGGGTCGCCGAGGCCGGCGGCCGCTGAGCGAGCGGCAGAAACAGGAGCGGGCGCGGGGCTTCCCAGAGCAGGATGTACCCTGCCATCTCCTGCGATGCCCACGACTTCGACGGGCTCCGCGATCTGCGGCATCCGAAGCTGCTTGCCCAGCGGGCTCTCGCCAGGCCACAGCTGACGTGCCAGCGTCTCGTTGACGATCGTGACCGGCCGAGCCTCATCGACGTCCCGGTCGTCGAACCCACGTCCGCCGAGGATCGCCACCCGCGCCGCCTGGAAGTACTCGGGGGTCACGCGAATGCTCAACGCCGAGTGCTCCTGTCCTTCGGCGGGCCGGGGACGATCCGCGCGCTGAACAGCCTGCTGATCCTGCTCGAACGAGAATGGCGGGCCGGAGATCCAGGCCGCGGCGGACACGCCAGGCAGGGCGGCGACGCGCTCGCGCGCGTCTCGATAGTACGCCGCTCGAGCCTCGGCCGAATAGGTGAGACGCGGCAGATCGACGGTGGTCAGCAGAACGCCATCCACCCGAATTCCCAGGTCCACGCTTCTCGCGCGCTCGAGCGTCCTGACGAACAGGCCGCCGATAATGAGCAGCACGAGCGAGACGGCGACCTGTGACACGACGAGGGCTCCGCGCAACCGCCCTCGCCCCGATCCTTCGTGCGTGCGGCCGCCAGTCTTGAGAAGCGAGTTGACGTCAGCACGATGCGCGTACCACGCAGGCGCGAGCCCGGCAATCACACCGGCCAGCACGGCGACACCCATCGTGGCGAGGAGCACACGCCAGTCCAGGCCAAAATCGACACGGAGCGGCACCCCGAACGCCAGGCTCTCGATGCCGTACTCCATCGCGGCCGAAGCGCTCATCGCCAGCAGGACAGCCCCTGCGCTTCCGAGCACCGCGAGCACGATGCTCTCGGTGAGGAGCTGCCGGACGATGCGTCCGCGCCGGGCGCCGAGCGCTGTGCGCAGGGCAATCTCGCGGCCGCGCGACGCAGCGCGTGCGAGCAGCATATTGGCCACGTTGGCACTGGTGATGAGCAGGAGGAGCCCGGCCAACGCCGACAGCACGGCCGCCGCGACGTGGAACATCGGCCCGTTCTGCGGGACCGGCCGCGCCTGTGCCTCAGGCACCACGAGGAGCTCCACGCCCGTGTTCGTCGTGGGGTACTGCGCAGCGAGCACGTCGACCTTGACGGCCAGCGCGGCGCGCGCCTGCTCGATCCCGACACCGTTCTTGAGACGTCCGATCACGGTGAGGGCATGCCGGTTCCGATCCTCGAGCCACGCCGCACCCTCGTGGCGTGTCGTCCGAGATCCGGTTGAGAACCGACATCGGGACGAAGCCCGAGACCTTGAGCAGCGACTCGAGACCGCTGAAGGACTCGGCGGCGACACCGACGATGGTGAAGGCTTGACCGTTCAGCCGGACGTTCTTTCCGACCACTGACGGATCGGCGTTGAGCTGGACGCGCCAGTAGTCGTGGGCGAGCACCAGGACCGGCGACTGCTCGTCGGATGGCACGAGCACACGGCCCAGCGCGGGCCGGACGCCTAGAAGCGAGAACGCGTTCTCCGTAACCGCTTCGAGGACGATCCTGTCGATACGATTGCCGGTGTTCAGCCAGGCCCCCTGCGGCTGGAGGCCGAGGAGCCCGCTGAAGACGTCGGTCAGCTCGCGGTAGTCCTGCAGATCGCGATACGAAACTCCATGCGGCATCTCGATGTGCCGCTCGTCGAGCGTGGCAATCGAGACGAGCTGGTCGGGTCTGTCGACCGGCAGCGGCCTGAAGAGGAAGGCGTTGATGATCGTGAAGATGCTGGCGCTGGCGCTGATGCCGATCGCCAGCGTCAGGATGGCCGCCGCGGCGAAGCCTGGCGTTCGCATCAGCGTGCGCATTGCGTAACCGGTGTCCTGGCGCAGCATCGCCACGTGCTGCCGCGGGGCAGTGGTCAGCAGGTCGTGCAACGTCTCGAGCCAGAGGCGTGCCGCCGCGCCGAGTGTCCCCTCGTGGCGTGCATCTGTCTGCTGCGCCCTGAAGACCTGCTCCATCTCGCGGCCGTGCTCGAGCCTGAAGTCGAACGGCAGAAGGCGGAGCAGCGCGCGAAAGACTCGGCTGGATCGCGAGGGACGATCGGAGGTCTTCATGGCTACGCCCTTCGTGGCCGCAGTTTCTTGGCCCGCGCCATTCCGACGATCGCTTCGAGGCGCGAGACTTCGGCCTCGGCGACCGAGCGTCCAAGCGCCGTCAGCCTGTAGTACCGCCTCCGTTCATCATCCAGCGACGGGTCGGGGCGATCGTCGCTCTCGACGAGCAGGCCGTCCGCGAGCGCGCGCTTGATCAGGGCGTAGAGCGTGCCGGCGCCGATCCGGACGCTGTCGTCGGTCCGCCGGGCGATCTCCTTGATGATCGCGTAGCCGTGCTTTTCGCCGTCGGCCACGGCCAGAAGCGTGTGAAGCATCTGCGCCGTGAGCGGCAGGAAGTGGTCAACCTGGCGATTCCGAGCGGCCATCGTCTCAAGTGCTCCTTAGTGAGCGAACCGTCATACTATAGCGGTTAACGATATAGACTGTCTATCTTTATCCTATGCTCGCGGGGCCCCCGGCCTTCGCTCGGCAGAGGTCGTCAGGGCTACGGCCAGGCTCGCCGAAGCGCAGAGCGCGGAGGCGGCACCCCCGCTCGCGACTCACACTGCGTTCTTGTCCCTCGGCCTCGACTCGCGCGTTCAGAGTTCACGGTTCAGGGTTCAAGGTTCCGGTTCCAGGTTCGTAGTGCTGAGTTCGACGTTCGTCGCACCCAGAACGTAGCACCTTGAACCTGGCACCAGAACCCTGAACCTTGAACCCTGAACCTTGAACCCTGCACCGCCGATTCTCAGCGAGAGAACAGCACTCCCGGTGCGAGTTTCCAGCCCGGGTCGAGAGCGCGTTTCACAGCGCGCATCTGCTCGATCCCGTCGTCGCCGTAGAGCAGCCGAAGGAACTCCTGCTTGATCGGGTTCCTGCCGACACCGTGTTCGGCCAGCGGCGCGCCGCCGAGCCCGATGGCGGCCTGGCCCATCGCGAGGATGGCGTCCTTGCCCGCCTCGACGTCGGCAAACGAGCGCGGCACGATGTTCGGGTGGATGTTGCCGTCGGACACGTGACCCCAGATCGCGAGGTCCAGGCCGCGGCGGTCCGCCTCCTCGTGGCATCGCGACACCAGCGCTTCGAAGCTCTCGAAGGGAACGATCAGGTCGCCGGCGACCTTCTCAATGCGCGGATCCCGCTGCCTGGCCCGCGCCACCCGCTGGTTCACCGCTGCCGGCACGGCCTCGCGGATCGCGAGCAGTTGCGCCGCCCGGCTCTCGTCGCCGGGCGCCGCCATCTGGACGCTGGCCAGGTCCACTCCGTCGGTTGCCGCGAGGCGACGGCAGAACCGGACGAGCGGCGTGTCCGGTGCATCGCTGTCCAGCGCCCGGCCCAGCTCATCGAACGCCTGCGCCGCGCTGACCTCACCCGGAAGGTCGAGCGTGATGAGCAGCGCGAGCGCGGCCTGCTCGAACGTCGGTGGCAGTTGGATGCCGTGCGAACGGTCCTCTCCGACGATCTGCAGGGACCGCGCGTCCATATGCTCGATTGCCGATACATCCACGCCGGCGGCGTCTTTGGACGTCCAGGTCTCTCGAGCGAGGCGTCGCAGGTCGGCCACGAGCCCCAGGGCGGCCGTCGCATCGGAACAGGCCACGAGCGCCAGGCACTGCGCCGGACGCCGCGTCAGCACGCGGAACGTTGCGGACGTGACGACACCAAGCGTTCCTTCGGCGCCGATGAAAAGATCGACGAGGTCCATGCAGGGAGCGGCGAAGTACCCGGCCGACAGCTTTGCCAGCGTTGGCCTGCGGTAGCTGGGCACCGGCACCCGCACGCGCCCGCGCGACAGATCGAGTTCGAAATACCCGTCCGGATGCGCCCGTGTCCGGCCCCGCTCGATGTCCAGCACGTCGCCATCGGCCAGTACGACCGACAGCGCCTCGACCCAGTCGCGCGTCGTGCCGTGTTTGAACGTCGCGGCGCCCGCCGCGTTGGTCGCGACGACCCCGCCGGCGAAGGCGCCCGTGAAGGTCGGCACGGGCGGGTACGACCGGCCCGACTTCCGCAGATGTTCTTCCAGAACCGCCAGGGAGACGCCGGCCTGCACGCGAACTCGATCGCTGGATACAAGGTCGATGCGCGTCAGCCTTCTCGGTACTGAGCACGACGTCGCCCCGCGGCGTCGCGCCGCCGGTCAGCGAGGATTGCGCGCCGACGGCCAGAACGCTGGCCGAGCTGCCTTTCAGGACTTGCGAGACGCCGGCCTCGGTGTCCGGTATCGCCACGCCCGCAGCGTGGCCGCCCGGAAAGTGGGCCGCGTCCTCGACGAAACCGGCGAGAAGGTCCGGATCGTGCAAAACCTCAACGGATCTGCCGGCGCCAGACGAGCCATTGTCGATTTCCGGCTCACGCGAGCGGAGCGTCCAGGACGTCATGGCTGCGCTACACTCGTCGTGACATGCGCTTTGCGCCCGAGTATGTCAGCTCGGTCCTCAACGAAAATTTCGAGGATGCCAAGAAGCTGTTCCTCGCGCCGCTCATGTCCATCCATTACGCCCATCTGGTGATGCTCGCCGACCGCGGCATTGTCTCACCGCACGATGCCGGCGTGCTGCGCCGGGCGCTCGACAGCGTGTCGCAGCCCGCCGTCCGGTGCGCATCCTACGACCCGAACTGCGAGGATCTCTTCTTCTTCGTCGAGCGCCTGCTCGCGCAGGCCTGCAGCGAGGACATCGCCGGCCGTCTGCACACCGCCAGGAGCCGCAACGACATCGACATGACGATGTACCGGATGCGCCAGCGGGAGTTCGTGCTCGTGCTCTTGTCGGCGAGCCTCGAACTGCGGCAGTCGCTCATCGAGCTGGCCGGGCAGCATCACGACACGGTGTTCGCGGTCCACACCCACACCCAGCGCGCACAGCCGACGACGGTGGCGCACTACCTGCTCGCCGTGATCGAACAGCTCGAACGCGACGCCAGCCGCCTCCAGCGCGCATACGAGCAGACCAACCAGAGTCCGCTCGGCGCCTGCGCCATCACGGGGACGGGGTTTCCCATCGATCGGCACCTCACGGCTGCGCTCCTCGGTTTCTCCGGCCCGACCGGCAACACCTACGGCAGCATCGCCACGGCCGACTATCTTCTCGAGAGCGCCGCCGCGGCCGGCGTGCTCCTCGCCGGGCTCGGACGTGTCGTGCAGGATCTGCTGCAGTGGTCGACGGCCGAGTTCGACTACCTGCGGCTGGGTGACGGGTTCGTCCAATCGAGCAGCATCATGCCGCAGAAGCGGAACCCCGTCGCGCTCGAGCACGCGCGCGCCATCGGCAGCAAGGCGCTTGGCCAGACGCAGGCCATCCTCCTGACCATCCACAACACCCCCTTCGGCGACATCGTCGACACCGAAGACGACCTGCAGCCGCTCGTGTTCACGATGTTCCGCGACGCCACGCGCGTCGTGACGCTGGTGGCGGCGGCCATGAAGACCGCGGGCTTCGACCGCGCGAGGCTGGAGGCGCGCGCTGGAGCGGGCTGGACGACGCTGACCGAGCTCGCCGATACGCTGGTACGTGACCACGGCCTTCCGTTCAAGACCGCGCACGCCGTGGCCGTACGCCTGGTCGCGCTGGCTGCCGAGCGGAAGGACGAGCCGCTGGCCCGGCTGCTCTTCGAGGCATCAGGCGAGCTGGCCCCGGAACCGATTCAGGTACTCGGACGAGCGGTTGAAGGCCGTGCTGAGCCCTCGGCGCTTTATCGAAGTGCGCCAGACACACGGAGGACCTGCGCCGTCCGAGACAATCCGCGCCGCCGGCCGTTCGCTCGAGATGCTTCACAACGACGAGCTCTGGGCTGCTGCCGCCACCAGCGCGCTGGCGGACGCGGACCGCCGCCTCCACCTGCGTGCCGCCGCGCTATAGTGTCGGTCCAACCCATGCCGGACGAACCAGCCTACGAGCGCCCGCCCAAGGCAATGACGCGCCACTACGCCGGCGTCCTCGTGGTTGAAGCGATCGTGATTCTGCTGCTCTGGTTACTGAGTCGAATGTACTGACCTCTTGCGGTTCAAGGTTCAGAGTTCAACGTTCAAGGTTCGGGTTCAAGGTTCAAGGTTCAAGGTTCAGGGTTCTGGGTGCGGGTGCTGGATGACGCAAGCCAGACGAAGTGGACGCTTGGTGCTGCTCATGGCCGTGGGCGTTCTGGTCGCGCCGCTGCTGGCGGCGGGCCAGCCGGCGGGCGCGCGCTCGCATGCGTTTCGCGGCCGGGTCGTGTCGGTCGATGCCCAGGCGGGGACGTTGAGCGTCGCCAACGAGAACGTCGAAGGCTGGATGGCTCCGATGACGATGGGCTACAAGGTGGACAGGCCGGAGGCCCTCAAGGGGTTGAAGGCCGGCGATACCATTGCAGCCACCGTTTACGACAACGACTTCACGACGCTCTACAACGTGCGGCTCGAAGCGTCGGCGTCAGGGGATAGCGAACTCCCGCCCATTTCGTACGTCTGCCCGTCACCGGACGAGTCGTCGTACCTCGACGATAAGCCGGGAAGATGTCCCGTGTCAGGAGCCGCGCTCGTTGCGGTACGCCTCACCGTCGCATACTCGTGTCTCAAGGTGCAGCTGCCGCTTCGTGAGACACCGGGGCGGTGTCCGGTCGATCGCTCAGAGCTCGTTCCAGTGACCGCTGGGCTGTACTTCACGTGTCAGAAGGACTCGAACGTCCGCGAGATGAACCCGGGCACGTGCGCCGACGGCAGCCCACGGGTCAAGGCCTTCGAACGGCGGCCTCACGGCGACCACAACCCTCGCCATGGCGGCGGCTTCATCTTCATGTCCGCCGACCAGTGGCACCATGTCGAGGGTACTTACGTCGCGCCCAACGTCTTCCGCGTCTACTTCTACGACGACATGACCCGTCCGCTTGCCGCCACAGCTGTCAGCGGTCGAGTCGTTCTGGCCGACAGCAATGCGGCGGAGCTTGGGCCTTCCGTTCCGCTGGCGCTCGGCCGCCCATCGGATCACAGCATCATGGAAGCCCGCCTCCCGAACGCGAGCTTCCCGTTCAACCTCAAGGCATTCATCAAGTTCAGGCCGAACGACAGGGAGCAGGTGTTCGACTTCACCTTCACCGAGTACTCACGGGAACCCTGACTCGGGGCTCCGATCGTTCAAGGTTCAGAGTTCAGCGTTCAAGGTTCGGGTCCCAGGTTCTGCGTTCTGGGTTCGGCACCTTGAACGTTGAACGTTGAACTTGAACCGCTGAGCGTCAGAAGATCTCGTCCAGCGTCATGACCCGAATCGCTCCCAGGTTGAGCGCCTTGATCCCCGGCTCGATCGTCTTGCGGTCGCCGACAACGATGATGGCGACGCGGTCGGGTGGAAAGTGCGCGCGGGCAACGCGCTGGACGTCGGCGGCGGTGACGGCCTGGATCGCCGGGACGTACTTCGCGAAGTAATCGTCGGGAAGCTTGTAGACGATGGCGTCTTCCAGCCGGCGGGCCAGATCCCCGGCGGTTTCGAAGCCGCTCGGAAAGCGCAGGGCCACGTAGTTCTTGCCGCGCGCCAGTTCATCCCCCGGGACCGGCTGCAGGATGCCGTTCAGCTCGTTGAAGAACTCCGTGAGCGACTCGGAGGTCTTGTCCGTCTGGACGCCGGCGAGCGCCGAGATGGGTCCGGCCGCGACGCGCATGTCCACCACCGACGCCGCGCCGTAGCTGTAGCCGTGCTTCTCGCGCAGGTTCAGGTTGAGCCGCGAAGTGAAGGAACCGCCGAGGACCGTGTTCATCACCTGAAGCGGGAAGAAGTCAGGCGTCGAGCGCGGCACGCCGACGCGGCCGATGCGGATCTGCGACTGCGGGGCCCCCGGCTTGTCGATGAGATATACCGTGCGCGCAGGCAGCGGCGCCGGCGCGGGGAGCGTGACGCGCGCGCCTGCCGCGCCCGTTGCGCGCCAGCCTCCGAACGCGGCCTCGAGCATTGGCTGGACGCGGTCGAGGGTGACATCCCCCGTCACGATGAGCGTCGCGTTCTCGGGACGATACATGCCCTCGTAGAACGTGCGCAGATCCTGCGGCGTGAACGCCTTCAACGTCGCTGCCGTGCCCATTGTCGCCACGCCGAAGCGATGCGACGCGCCATAGAGCACGCGCGAGAGGGCCAGCCCGGCGACCGACGCGGCATCGTCTCTCGCCTGGAGAAGGCTGACGAGCCGCTGCTGGCGCACGCGTTCCAGTTCCTGCGGCGGGAACGTCGGACGCAGGGCGACGTCGGCCATGATCGGCAGCGCCTCGCCAAGCCGCGCGACCGGTACCTGCAGGCGGACGGTGGTGGCGTCGATGCCGGCGCCGCTCGTGAGGCTCGCGCCGAGGAAGTCCACGGCGTCGGCCAGGTCGAGCGCGTTGCGGGCGCCCGCTCCTTCGGTGAGCATCGAGGCGGTGAGGCTGGCAATGCCGTACTGCCCGGCCGGATCATCAGCGCTGCCCCTCAGGAGAAGGAGGCCGACCTGAGCCACGGGGACGTCGTGGACCTCGACCAGCCACACCGGCACGCCATTCGACAGCTGCCGCTTCTGGATCGGTGGCAGCTTCAGCGCGGGCACCGGGCCCGTTGCGGGCGCCTTCTGGCGGTCGGGCGCCTGGGCGCCGAGGGCCGCAGCGAACGCGATGCTCGCTGCAGCAACGAACACGGTCGTGAGCTTTTTCATGACCCTCACCGCGCCGGTGTTTCGGGAACGACGGTCAGCTCGACCCGCCGTTCGAAGGGAAGGAATCGCTCGGCCGCGGCGCGGACGTCGTTTGCGGACAGGGCGCGGTAGCGCGCCAGGTCTTCGTTGAACCAGTCCGGGTTTCCGGTGCCCGCGTAGTAGCCGTTCAGCTGATCCGCCTTGCCGCCGAACCCGCCGACGCGCTCCATGCGCGTGTAGAACGAGGCTTCGACCTGGTTCAGCGCCCGCTGCAGTTCGCGTGGCGTCGGTCCTTCCTGCTTGAACCGTGCGATCTCCTCGTCGACGACCTTCTGGATCTCCTCGATGGTGTGCCCCGGCCGGGCCGTGGCCTCCACGACGAACGACGACGACAGCGCCTGCGACCCCTGGTAGGCGTTGACGCTCTGCGCGATCTGCATGTCGTAGACCAGCCGCTTGTAGAGCCGGGAGTTCTTGCCGCCCGACAGGATCGACGACACGATGTCGAGCGCCGCGTCGCCCGGCGCGTAGACCGGCGGCGTCAGCCACGCGAGGTACACGCGCGGCAACTGCACGCGGTCTGTGATGGTCTTCTTCTGTACGCCGGTAAGCGCCACGCCGGGCGTCGAGATGGGCTGAGCCGGCGTGCCAGGGCCGACGTCGCTGAACCACTTCTCAACGAGCCGCCTGGTCTCGGCGGGGTTGATGTCGCCCGCAACGCCAGGGTCGCATTCGACGGCGCGTAGTAGCTCTTGAAGAACCCCACCACATCGTCGTAGCTCGCCGCCGTGAGATCTTCCATGTAGCCGATGACCGGCCAGTGGTACGGGTGGCCCTCCGGATAGAGCATCTCGTTGAGGACGACATCCGCCATCCCGTAGGGCGCGTTCTCGACGCTCTGCCGCCGTTCGTTCTTGACGACGTCGCGCTGCGCATCGACGGTCTGCGGGGTCATCGTGTCGAGCAGGTATCCCATCCGATCGGACTCGAGGAACAGGGCGAGCTCGAGCGCGTTGGTCGGCACGTTGATCCAGTAGTTCGTGCGGTCGTTCGATGTCGATCCGTTGTTGGTGCCGCCGGCGCCCTCGAGCAGGGTGTCGAACTCGCCCGCCTTGACGTGGCCCGACCCCATGAACATCAGGTGCTCGAAGAGGTGTGCGAACCCCGTCCGCCCCGTTTTCTCACGCGCCGATCCGACGAGGTACCACACGTTGACGCTGACGGTGGGGACGGTGTGGTCCTCGTGAAGGATGACGTTGAGGCCATTCGACAGCGTGAAGCGCGTGTAGGGCACTTCGAGCGCGCCGGCAGGCGGAGGCGATTGCGCATCCGGAGCGGCGCCTCGCCAGCATGGTGAGCATTGCAGTGGTCGCGATGAGCACCGTGACACGGCGGATCGTGAACATGCTACGGATTCTACCCCTGCCTGTGATGAAATATGCGTCATGAACGACGCGAGTCCGCTCGTCGGCGTGATCATGGGCAGCCAGTCGGACTGGGAAACGATGAAAGCCGCCGACGAGATCCTCACGGGTTTTGGCGTGCCGCACGAATGCCGCGTGGTGTCGGCGCACCGAACGCCGGGATGGATGGCCGAGTACGCGGGATCGGCCGCGGAGCGCGGCCTCCAGGTCATCATCGCAGGCGCCGGCGGCGCCGCACACCTGCCAGGCATGGTCGCGGCGCACACGACGCTCCCGGTGATCGGCGTGCCCGTGCAGACGGCGGCGCTCAACGGGCTCGATTCGCTGCTGTCGATCGTGCAGATGCCGAAGGGTGTGCCGGTGGCGACGGTGGCCATCGGCGCGGGCCGTCAACGCAGGCTTGCTCGCGGTGGCCATTCTCGCGACGTCTCGTCCCGCCCTTCGCGCCAAGCTCCAGGCCTATCGCGAAGAGATGGCGGCATCGGTCGAGCGGGCCGAGCTCACGTGAGCCGTACTGAAGCGATTCTCCCCGGCTCGACCATCGGCGTGCTCGGCGGCGGTCAGCTGGGCCGCATGTTTGCCATGGCCGCACGCCGGCTCGGCTACCGCGTGCACACGCTGGCGCCGGAACACGACACGCCGACGGGACAGATCGCGGATGTCGAGATCGTGGCGTCGTACGACGACCTCGATCGGATCCGCGAATTCGCCCGCGGCGTGGACGTGGTGACGTTCGAGTTCGAGAACGTCTCGGCAGCAGCCACGGCCGTAGCCGAAGAGCAGGCGATTGTCCGGCCCAACGGCCGCTCGCTTTACATCGCCCAGCACCGCCTTCGCGAAAAGACCTTTCTCGCTCAGCGCGGCTTGCCCGTGACGCCTTTCGCCGCCGTCACTTCCGAAGGGGATTTAGCGGCGGCGGTAGCCGCCGTCGGCTGTCCGTCCGTGCTGAAGACGGCTTCGTTCGGGTACGACGGCAAGGGGCAGGCGCGGCTCGAGGCGGGCGGCGATCACGTGCGCGCATGGGACACCCTGGGCCGGCAGGATGCCGTGCTCGAAGCGTTCATCGATCTCGAACGCGAGATCTCGGTGATCGGCGCGCGCGGCGTGGACGGCCGCTTCTCGCACTTCGCGCCCTTCGACAACGTGCATCGGCACCACATTCTCGACGTGTCGGTGGCGCCGTCGAGCGTGCCGGCCGCCATCGCGGCCCAGGCCGTGGACATCACGCGCGATGTGATGGAGGCGCTCGAGTATGTCGGCATCCTCTGCATCGAGTTCTTCGTGGCGCGCGGCGGCCGGCTGCTGATCAACGAGCTGGCGCCTCGCCCGCACAACTCCGGCCACCTGACGTTCGACGCCTGCCGCACCAGCCAGTTCGAGCAGCAGCTCCGCGCGATCTGCGGCTTGCCCCTGGGCTCCCCGGACCTCGTCCAGCCTGCGGCGATGGCCAACCTGCTCGGCGACCTCTGGGCCGGCGGCGACACCACGATGGAGCGAAGCGCTCGCCGACGGGGACGTCAAGCTGCACTTGTACGGCAAGGCGCAGGCGCGTCCCGGTCGAAAGATGGGGCACCTGACGGTGCTGGCTGCGACGCCGGACGATGCGCGAACGAAAGTGCTTGCCGCACGCGGGCGCCTGTAGAATCAACCCAGGCCGAGGAGGCTTCACTCATGAGAATTCGCAACGCTCTGACCGCCGCCGCGGTGGCCTGCACGGCCGTCGCCGTCTTCGCGCAGCCGCGCGCCGGCAACTGGCAGGTCACCATGGAGATGGCGATGGAGGGCATGCCGCAGGGAATGCCGCCGATGACCGTCACGCAGTGCCTGACGCAGGAGCAGGTGGACGACCCGCAGAAGATGATGCCGCAGGGTCCGGGGCGCGGCAACGCACAGTCCGACTGCAAGGTGAGCGACTACAAGATGGTCGACAACAAGGCCACATGGCAGATGGCCTGCGGCGGCCAGAACCCGATGACGGGCAGCGGCGAGATCACGTACACCGCCGACACCTACACCGGCGCCATGAAGATGAACGTGAGCCGCGGCGGCAAGGCGCAGACAATGACCATGAAGTACAACGGCAAGCGCCTCGGGGACTGCGCGAAATAGGGCAGGCAGGGCAGGCAGGGCAGGTAAGGCGGGTAGGGCAGGCAGGGCAGGTAGGGCAGGCGGGCCTGGCAAGAGTCACGTAGGCCGGGTCCTTTCGGACCCGGCAACTATGACCGGCATCCGGGAGCACGAAATGGGCAAGATCAATCTCACGCGGGTCCTGCTCGGCGGATTGGTCGCCGGCCTGGTGATCAACATCGGCGAGACGATCCTGAACATGGTCGTCCTCGGCCCCGAGATGGAAGCGTCGCTCGCTGCGCGCAACCTCCCGCCGGTCGGCAACGACGCCATCGGCTCCTTCGTCGTCATGGCCTTCTCGCTCGGCATCGCCATCGTCTGGCTGTATGCCGCAATCCGCACGCGGTTTGGGCCCGGCGTGCCGACGGCCGTGCTTGCCGGTTCGGCCGCCTGGTTCTTCGCCTACATGTATCCCATCACCGCGGACGCCATCATGGGGATGTTTCCCGGACGGGTGCTCGCCATCGGCGCCGCCTGGGGCTACGTCGAAGCCGTGCTGGCTTCCATCGCCGGGGCGTGGGTGTATCGGGAGGACTAGGACGAGGGAACGGGGAACGGGGATCGGGGACTGGAGACTGGGGACTGGGGGACTTGGGAGTGGGGACTGGGTGGATGCTGAGGTCGGGCCCTAGGCGGGACGAGTTGCCGGGATCCGGGTACCAACGGCGATAGCGCTGTCTGCCTGCAGGGCTACAATTGCGGGCTATGCGCACTTCAAACCCCTTCAAACGACTCGCGGCAGCCGCCGCGATGGCAGCCGTTGCCGCGCTGACGATTCCCGGCCTGGCGCAGGAGCGAGAGCGCTCTGGGACGCCTGATCGGTACAAGTGGAACCTCGCGGAGATCTATCCCTCCAACGACGCCTGGCGAGCCGCGAAAGACAAGGTGGCGGCCGACGCTCCCTCGCTCGCGCAGTACCGCGGCAAGCTCGGCGCGTCCGCGTCCACGCTGGCCGACGCGCTCGACCGCCTCTACGCCATCGACAAGGAGCTCTCGCGTGTCTACGTCTACGCGAGCATGCTGTCGGACCAGGACACGCGCGATGCGACGCACCAGGGCATGGATCAGGAGATGGTCCAGCTCGCGTCCGCGTTCAGCGCGCAGGCCGCGTACATCGAGCCGGAGATCCTGCGCCTGCCGTCCGGGACCACGGCGAAGTTCATCGCCGCCGAGCCGAGGCTGAGGACGTATCGCTTCTACCTCGAGGACATCGCGCGCCGTTCGCCCCACACGCTTTCCGACAGCGAGGAGAAGATCCTCGCGGACGTCGGCCCGCTCGCCGGATCGGCCTCGAACATCTACAACATTCTCTCGAACGCTGATTTCCCGTATCCCACGATCACCCTCTCCGACGGCCGCTCGTTCAAGGTCAACCAGGCCGGCTACAACGAAGTGCGGGCTTCAGCGAACCGCGAGGACCGCCAGAACGGCATGGCCGCGTTCTTCAACGCGCTGGGCGGTTTCAGCCGGACGCTTGGGACGACGATGAATTCGAGCCTGCAGAAGGCGCAGTTCTTCGCGAGGACGCGGAAGTACGGATCGTCGCTCGAGTCCGCTCTCGGCGGGCCGAACATTCCCGTGTCCGTGTACACGCGCCTCGTCGACGGCGTGAACGCGAACCTCGGATCGTTCCACCGCTACCTGCAGCTCAGGAAGCGGATGATGGGCATCAGCGAGCTGCACTACTACGATCTCTACGCGCCGCTCGTGGCGTCGGTCGATCTGAAGTACACCCCGGAGGAGTCGCAGCAGCACATCCTGACGGCGATGGCGCCGCTCGGCTCCGAGTACCTCACCGTGCTCAAGCGCGCGTTTGCCGAGCGATGGATCGACGTGTATCCGAACCCCGGCAAGCGTTCCGGCGCGTATTCGAACGGCGGGGCGTACGACGTGCATCCGTACATCCTGATGAACTTCAACGGGAAGTACGACGACATGAGCACGATGGCTCACGAGCTGGGCCACACGATGCACAGCTACCTGTCGAACAAGACGCAGCCCTACCCGCTCGCGTCGTACCCCACGTTTGTGGCGGAGGTCGCGTCGACGTTCAACGAGTCGCTGCTCATCGATCAGATGCTGAAGACCATCAAGGACGACAACGCGCGCCTGTCGATCCTCGGCAGCTACCTCGAGAACATCAAGGGCACGGTCTTCCGGCAGACGCAGTTCGCCGAGTTCGAACTGCGCATGCACGAGATGGCGCAGAAGGGGCAGCCGATCACGGGCGAGGCGCTCGCCAAGCTGTACCTGGACATCACGAAGCGCTACTACGGCCACGACAAGGGCGTGGCGATCGTGGACGACTACGTCGCCAACGAGTGGAGCTTCATCCCGCACTTCTACCGCGACTTCTACGTCTTCCAGTACGCGACGTCCTTTACGGCATCGGAGGCGCTGGCCGCACCCGTCAAGGCGGGAAATGCCGAGGCAATCAGGAAGTACCTCGCGTTCATCAGCGCCGGCGGCTCGAAGTACCCGATCGATCTGCTGAAGGACGCAGGCGTGGACATGACCACGGACGCGCCGCTCAACCTGACCATCAAGGAGATGAACCGCGTCATGGACGAGATGGAGAAGATTCTCTCTTCTCGGCCAGCCACGGCAGGGCCTCGCTGAATTGCAAATTGCTGATTGCCAATTGCCAATTTAGGTTCAAGGTTCAGAGTTCAGGGTTCGGAGCTCGAGAGCTTTTCAATCAGCATTCAGCAATCAGCACTTAGCAATTGAAGAATCTCCTGCGTTCACTGCCCGATGATCCCGTCTGGGTGGATCTGCGAGGCATGCTCCTCTCGGGCCACGCCGAGGTCACCGGGGGAGACTCAGTCGAGACGGGCTTCGTCGTGCGGGTGCGCCATGGCGCCCAGTCGGTGGTTGGCGTGGTGGGCCGGCCTCCGGCCGACGCCATCGCACGCGCGCTCGACGACATCACCGACATGACGCCGCTTCTCGCGCAGGTCGGAAACGCGGAGTACATCCAGCGGAGCCTCGACGGTTCGCGACCCGAGCGGTGGTCTGGCGAGGCCGCGATCATGCACGCGCTGCCGGCGCCCGAACGAACGCTGCACGCACCTCGGCCCTCGCCGGATGCCGGCGTCCGGCTCGTCACACCCGCCGACCCGCTCGATCACCTGCCGCCGGGGCTTCGGCACGAGATGACCCACGCGCGCCTCCTCGGTCCCGTCGGTGCAGCGTTCGCGGACGGCCTGCCGGCGTCGTTCTGCTATCCGGTATGGACGACGGAGTCGCTCTGGGATTTATCGATCGACACGGTCGAAACCCATCGCCGCCGATCGCTGGCGGCGAGCGCCGTCGCCTTCATGGTGGACCACATGCGCCGCGAAGGCCGCGAGCCCGTCTGGGGCGCGCTCGCGTCCAATACCGCCTCCCTGCGCCTCGCCGCAAAGCTCGGCTTCGCCCCCGTCGGCGAGATCGTGGTGTTCTCGAAGGGCCAGTGGGCTTATTTGACAGGGGGGTTCTGAATCCAGCGGTTCCCGGTGCTGAGTTCCCGGTGCCCGGTTCGGGAACGGTTCAAGGTTCAAGGTTCAAAGTTCAAGGTGCGGGACCGGTTCTCGGTGCTCGGTGCCTGGTGCCCGGTGCGAGAGCGGTTCTGGGTGCGGGGTTCCTGGTACCTGGTTCTGGCACGGCTGATGCCCGTGTTCGGGCCGTGGGAGTACGGCGCCACGAGGATCTGGCCTGTTATCAGCTCTCCCGCGAGCTGAAGCTGAAGGTCTACGCAATTACTGCCACCCCGCCCGCCAGCCGCGATCTAGAATTTTGCGATCAATTGCGGCGAGCGGCCCGCTCGGCGACCTGCAATATCGCCGAGGGCTTCGCGAGGTTCCGTCCGGCGGACTTTGCGCGGTTTCTGGTCATCGCCAAGTCGTCGCTCGTCGAAGTGCAGGAGCATCTGACGGACGGACTGGATCGCAGGTATTACGATGCCGCGACGCGCAGCGAACTGGACCACCTGGCCAGCCGGGCCATAGGAGCGACCACCAAGCTGATTCTCTATCTGCGGAGGCGTCCGTCCGACCGCTAAACTTCGAACCGAGTACCAGGAACCGTGCACCCTGAACCATTGCGCACTGGGAACCCCGAACCGAGCGCCGAGCACCGCAGTCGCACCGGGCACGCAGCATCGAGCACTGCGAACCGTGCGGCGCTATTGATCGCCAGCGCTCTCGTCGTTGCGCTGTCGGTATACCTGTCCATAAGCATCACCCCCACCCAATCCGCCCTCTTCCTCGTCGGCGCCGGAGCCGGCATCGTGCTTTACCACGCCTCGTTCGGCTTCACGTCGTCGTGGCGCGCGCTGATTGCCGAGGGGCGCGGAGCGGGCGTGCGGGCGCAGATGCTGATGCTCGCCGTGACGAGCCTCGTGTTCTTCCCGATCCTGGCGTCCGGCGAGTGGTTCGGGCATCCCGTTCGTGGCTCGGTGTCGCCGGTCGGGTTGTCGGTGGTCGCCGGCGCGTTCATCTTCGGCGTCGGCATGCAGCTCGGAGGCGGCTGCGCGTCGGGCACGCTGTACGCGGCGGGCGGCGGAAGCGTGCGGATGCTGGTCACGCTCGCGGCGTTCATCGCGGGCTCGGTCGTCGGCGTGCTGCACCAGCCCCTGTGGGCTGGTGTGCCGGCGTTCCAGCCGGTGTCGCTGGTCGCGACCTTCGGCGCTGTTCCGGCGCTCGGCATCAGCCTGCCGCTGTTCGGAGCGATCGCTTTGGCGACACGGTCGATCGAGGAGCGCCGCCATGGCTCGATCGAATCGTCGCGGCATGGCGGCTCGTGGCTTCGCGGGCCGTGGCCCCTCGTGGCCGGCGCGCTCGGGCTGGCCCTGGTCAATGTCGCCACGCTCGCCCTGGCCGGCCGCCCGTGGGGTGTCACGTCCGCGTTTGCGTTGTGGGGGTCGAAGATCGCCGCGGCGTTCGGCGCGGACGTCGCGTCATGGCCCTATTGGCAGGGTGCGGCGCGGATCGCAGAGCTGAACGGCAGCGTCTTCCGCGACGTCACCAGCGTGATGAACTTCGGCATCATGCTGGGAGCTCTTGCGGCCGCGGCGCTTGCCGGCCGGCTGTCGCCGGTCTGGAGAGTGCCCGCGCGCTCGCTCGCAGCAGCCGATCGCCGGCGGCCTCATGCTCGGCTACGGCGCGCGCATCGCCTACGGCTGCAACATCGGCGCGTACTTCAGCGGCATCGCGTCTTCGAGCCTCCACGGCTGGCTCTGGATGGTGGCGGCGTTTGCCGGCAACGCCTTCGGCACGCGGCTTCGGCCGCTCTTCGGCCTGCGCGTGTGATGCGCCTGCCGCTCCGGGACGCCGAGATCCGTTCCTGGCAGGCCGGCGATCTCTCGTCCCTCGTCGAGCACGCCAATAACCGGAACGTCTCGATCCACCTCCGCGATCGGTTCCCGTTTCCCTACACCCGCAAGGATGGCCAGGGCTTCATCCGGACCGCCAGGATGATGCAGCCGGAGACCCTCTTCGCGATTGCCGTGAACGGCGCCGCCGTCGGCGGCATCGGCTTCTACCTGCAGAAGGACGTCGAACGCGTCTCCGCCGAGATTGGATACTGGCTGGGCGAGCGGTTCTGGGGCCGCGGTATTGCGAGCCAGGCGATCGTCGCGATGACACAGTACGCGTTCGAGCATCACGAGCTGACGCGACTGTTCGCGCTCGTGGCCGACGGCAATCCCGCATCGGGCCGCGTGCTCGAGAAAGCGGGATACGTGCTGGAGGGCCGTTTGCGCCGAAGCTCGATCAAGAACGGCATCGTCTCCGACCAGCTCTTGTACGCCTTCGTTCTCGAAGACCGGTTACCGCCTCCCGCGGCAGCCTGAAGTCCCGCCGGCGGTACAACCCTTGCTCGTCGGCGTGCGGAATGACCTCCGCGAACCAGCACACCGTCTACGACGCCATCGTCGTCGGCGGCGGCCCCGCCGGAAGCTCTCTGGGCCGGTTGCTCGCCCTCTGGGGGCACCGTGTGCTCCTGCTGGCCCGCAACGCCGATCGGAAGCGCGGCCAGGCCGAGTCGATTCCTCCGAGCGCCCGCAAGCTTCTGGCAACGATCGAGGTGCTCGACGACGGTCGATCGCGTGGCCTTCGCGCCAAATCGCGGAAACGTGGTGTGGTGGGCCAGACGCGGCGCCGCGCTTCGAGGCTTTCGACCGTGACCAGGATGGCTGGCTGGTGTTCCGGCCGGACCTCGACCGCGCCCTTCTGGCTTGCGCGCAGCATGCCGGCGTCGATGTTCAGATCGACGCGACGGCCACGGCCATCCGCCGTGGCGACAACGGGTTGACGACGGTGGACTACGAAGCAGCAGGCCACGCACGCACCGCCACAGCGCGCTTCGTGGCCGACTGCTCCGGACGCACGGGCGTCCTTGCCCGGCGCGGCCTCCGGCGCCCCGAGCCCGTTCACCGCATGCAGGCCTACCTCGGGTGGTGGCACGACACGGCACTCAGCTCGCCCGACGACGATCGCACGCTGGTCGAGACCTACGACGATGGCTGGGTGTGGTCGCTGCCGGCGTCGCCGGCAGTACGCCAGGTGGCGGCCATGGTCGATGGCGCCAGTCCTGCAGCCCGCGGATCGGTTGGCGAGGCGCTGACGGCGGCATTGGCCAAAACGACCGAGTTCCGCCGCCGGTTTCGAGGCGTGACGCTCGAATACGCCTGGGCCTGCGACGCATCGATGTACAGCGCGCACCGCTTCCATGGCCCAGGGTTCGTGCTGGTCGGTGATGCCGGATGCGCCATCGATCCGCTGTCGTCTTTCGGCGTCAAGAAGGCGCTCGGGTCCGCCTGGCTCGCGGCGGTGGCCCTGCACACGGCGCTGGTGGACCCATCGCGAGAGGCGCTTGCGCTGGAATTCTTCTCGAATCGCGAGCAGGAGATCTACGAGGCCGAGCGAGCACGGACCAGCGCCTACGCCCAGGAGGCGTTCGCTGCGCATGGCGGGACGTTCTGGGCCGCTCGAGCCGCCGGCGTGGGGGCGGTGGCGCCGCGCGCCCTGGAGGCCTCGCTGCTCCAGCGCAGCGAAGTTGCGGCGGCCCATCAGCAGCTGCGTAACGCGGGATTCCTTGAAGCGCAGACACCCGGCCGGCTTTCGCTGACTCCGCACCCGGTGGTTCGCGGCCGGGAGATCGTGCTCGACGAAGCCCTGCAGTTTCGACAGGGCCCGTTGCGTTTCGCGCTCGATGTCGATCTGAAGGCTCTCGTCGGCGTCATGACGCATCGCTGCGAGGTGCTGCACGCGCACGAGGCCTACTGCCGCACGGTCGCGACGGTCCCGCTCCCGAACTTCCTGGCCGCGGCAGCGCTCCTTCTCGCCGAAGGCGTGCTGACCACTCACGCGAGCGCCGCGCAGTAGCGGCCAAACGCCGCGCGCACGCGAAAGCGACAGCGATGTCGCTGCGCCGTCACTCCCAGGCCGCAGCAAAGCAACACGAGTGTCGCTCGCATCTTGTCGATCGCGACACCTTTGACGCTTTTCACAGACGTGACGTTGCGCGTCCGCACACTCGGGCAACTGCTGAAGCGTCGAAGTTCCCACAATGCAACGATCTGCAACGCGTGGCACCTGCCTTGCTCTTGCGTCCTCATCAGCCGTGCGCATTCCGTGCGCACTGCGACCACTGAGAAGGAGACCGTATGAGTCGTGCACGAGTTGCGCGAACGCTGTTGCTCTGCCTGTTGTCCCTCGCCGTTCCGGCCGCGCACGCGGCCGCACAGCAAACCACCGGCGCGATCATTGGACAGATCACGGACGACTCGGGCGCCATTCTGCCAGGCGTCACCGTCACGATCCGAAGCACCGCCGTGCCAGGCGCGCCGACCGTGACGAGCGCCGACAGCGGAACCTACCGCTTTCCCGTGCTCCCTCCCGGCACCTACGAGGTGGAGTTCGCGCTTCAGGGTTTCAGCACGCTCAAGCGGACGGGCGTGCCCGTGGCTGTGGGGCAGAGCGTCGAGATCGACGCGGTCATGAAGGTCGGTGCGCTCGAAGAGATGATCACGGTCCAGGGCGCCGCGCCAGTCGTCAATGCTGCCGCGGCTGAGGTCAGCACGACGTACAACCGCGAATGGGTCAACAACGCACCGACGAAGCGCTTCTCGTACTTCGATCTGGTGAACGCCTCACCGGGAGTGAGCGCGACGTCGAACGTCGGCCAGTCCACGAGCGCCCAGTCGATGGGCAGCAGCACGAACGAGAACCAGTATCAGATCGACGGTACCAACATCAGCTCCACGCCCTGGGTGAGCGGCGATGCCGTCGAGGAAGTCGAGGTCCTGCAGCTCGGCGCCTCGGCCCAGTACGGCAACGTCCAGGGCGCCGTCTTCAACATCGTCACGCGTCAGGGCGGGAACAACCTGGTCGGGGAGCTCGGGATGTACTACCAGAGCGACGCGCTGACCAGCGCCAACACCACTCCGGCCGTCGACAATGGATTCCCGTATCACCGCGACATCTTCCGGGACATCTCGGTGCAGGCGGGCGGACCCTTCATCCGTGATCGGCTGTGGTTCTTCGGCGCCTACCAGGATCAGCGCGACTACGACTCGCAGCCCGGTGTGAATCCTCTTTATCCGGCGAAGAACGACGCACGGCGCGTGTTCTACAAGTTCAACTACAACATCAACCAGAACCATCGGCTGATGCACGGCTACCACGACGACTACTACTGGATTCCGCAGGTGCCGTCGGCGTTCACCGCCCCCACGACGCTCGGCCTGAGCCACGGCGACAACCCGACGCCCAACTTCGTCTACACCGGCGTCCTGTCCTCGACCACTTTGATTGAGGCGCGCTACTCGGGGTTCTGGCTGAACAGCTCGAACGATCCGAACCTCGAGGGCACGCCCCGCGTCATGACCCGCTACGTGGACGATGACACCGGCTACATCACCGGTGGTATCGACAGCTGGACCGAGAACCGGAGCTATCGCAACGCATTTGCCGGGAAGGTCTCGAAGTACGTGGACTCGATGCTCGGCGGCAGCCACGACCTCAATGTCGGGGGCCAGTACGGCCTGCACGGCAGCGATCAGCTGAACGGGCCAAACGATACGATCACAACGTTCAGCGTCTCCGGTCGCCCGTCGCGAGGCACGACGCAGCTGCCCTATCACCAGGGCGCTCGGGTTCGATGGGTCGGCGCCTACCTGGACGACACCTTCCGCCTCGGCCGTGCGTCGCTCAATCTCGGGGTGCGCTACGACCACAGCAAGGCCATGTTCCCATCGTTCCCGCTCCTCGACCCGAACGGGAACCCGACCGGCGAGATGTCGGCGCCAAACGACGACGTCTACTCCTGGAACACGTTCTCGCCGCGGATCGGCGTGAACTTCCGCCTGGACGGCGAGGGCCGTTCGATCGTGAAGGCCCACTTTGGCCGCTACTACAAGGAGCTGGAGGCGGGCGAGTTCCGGCCCGCAGTGCCCTCCATCACACCCGCGTATGAATTTGGCTTCGATGCCGCCGGCAACCGCGTCAACTTCGTGCAGACCTCCAGCAATGCCAACTTGAAGATCGACTCGGACATGAAGGCGCCGTACTCGGATCAGTACATGGTGCAGTTCGAACAGGAACTCGTCGCCAACCTGGGCCTCCAGGTGAGCTACGCGCACAAGGAGGGCGAGGACTACACAGGCTGGAGCGACATCGCCGGTCAGTACGCGCTAGTGCCCTATACGGACTCGCTCGGGACGGGAGCCACCGGAGAGACCGTGATGGTCTACCGCCTGCTCTCGCCGTCAGCCAGCCGCGTGTACCTGCAGACCAACCCGGAGGGGATGTTCTCGCGCTACAACGGCGCCACCTTCATGGTCACCAAGCGCATGGCGAACAACTGGCAGGCTGTGTTCTCGCTCGTGCTGTCCGAGTCCGAAGGCCGGCTGGGATCGAGCGCGCGAGCACTGCCCACCACCACGCAATCCAGCCTGGCTGGAACGTTCGGACGCGATGCTGCCGGGCCGAACGACTTCGTGAACACGGACGGCCTGCTGGTCGGCGACCGGCCGGTCGTGGCCAAGACTCAGCTGATGTATCGCTTCCCGTGGGGGCTGCTGGCGGCCATCAACTATCAGCATCAGACCGGACGGGCCTACGCGCGGCAGGTTCGTGTGAGCGGCCTCGGCTTCCCCACGGCGCCGCAGATCAACATGGAACTGCTTTCGGGCGATCGTCGCGTTGCCGACGTGGACCTGATCGACCTGCGCGCGCAGAAGGAGCTCCGTTTCGGAGCGGCGCTCCGGCTCGACCTGTTCGTGGACGCGCTCAACCTGACCAACAGCGACTCGTACGAGGGCGTCGGGTCGGTTCTCGGCACGTCGAGTGCCTTCGGCGTTCCCACCCGTTACATTCCGCCGCGCCGCCTCCAGCTGGGGGCGAAGGTGCGCTGGTAAAGGAGATCGATCATGAGAACCCTACGCATCTTTGTGGCAACTGCGCTCACGCTCTCGATCGCCACTTCCGCCCTGGCGCAGTCGCCGACACCGGCACCGGCAGCGCCGGCGGCACAGACCTCGACGGCGCGCTCAGGGAAAGCGCTGATCTACACGGGCGGCGCAGTGTTCGCAGCGGGAATGACGACAGCGCTTTACGGGTTCATTCGAGTGGACAACGGCGAGTACTCGACATTCGGCGAGGCGACGTCGCGGAACAAGGCGCTCGGCGCCGCAGGGCTCACCGCCGCCTTTGCCGGAGGTGCGCTCATGTTCCTCGGCAGCCGCGCGCGCTACGCCCCGTCGATCTCGCCTCGGCCTGGCGGCTTTGCCGTCGAAAAGGCCGTCTCATGGTAAGGGCCGCGCTCACTCTTGCTCTCGCTCTCGCCGCCGCCCTGCCTTCGAGCGCACAAACGCCCGACGGCGTGCCCGTCACGAGTGAGCTCGTGGTCGCGAAGTGCGGGTCGTGTCACAAGGCCGACGAACAGAAGCGGATGTCCCGTATTTCCTATCGCCGGACGACCCCTGAGGGATGGGAGCTGACGGTCAAGCGGATGATCGGCCTCAATCACGTGGCGATCGAGCCGGCCGAAGCGCGCGCGATCATCAAGTACCTCTCCGACAACCACGGCCTGGCTCCCGAAGAGGCGCGGGCGGTGCAGTTCGAAGCCGAGCATCGGCTGGTGGATTTCACCTACGAGGCCGATCGCGAAACGGCCGTGGTCTGCTCGTCATGCCACTCGATTGGCCGCGTGATGACGCAGCGCCGGAACAAGGAGGAGTGGGAACTGCTGCTCTCGATGCACCGCGGCTACTACCCGCTCGTGGACAACCAGCCGATGAACGACGGCCAGGGGTTTCGCAGGAATCGCGCGCTGCCATCGGAACCCGGGCCAGACGGCCGTCCGCCCGATGCCCGCCAGCCGATGGAGCGCATCGTCGAGCACCTGTCGAAGACGTATCCGTTGACCAGCGCGGCGTGGACCGACTGGGCGGCCGCACGGCAGCCGGCAGGACTGGCGGGCACGTGGGCGATGAGCGGCTACATCGCCGGCAAAGGGCCCGTCTACGGCGTGGTCGCCATCACCGCGGATCCGCAGGCCGCCGACACCTTCGTCACAGAGTCGAAGTACACGGTCGCGGGCTCCGGCGAGACTGCCGTTCGCAAGGGCCGCGGCGTGGTCTACGGCGGGTTCCAGTGGCGCGGCCGCTCGGCGGAAGCGGGGGCCGAGCCCTGGCGCGAGACGATGTTCGTCGAGCGGGCGCAGGCCGAGATTACGGGCCGCTGGTTTGGCGGCGCCTACGATGAGCTCGGAGCTGACGTCAGGCTCGTCCGGATCGGCGCCAGTCCGATCATCCTTGGCCCCAGCACGCCGGCGTTGAAGACCGGCACGTCAACTGCGGCCCTGCGGATCTATGGTGCGAACCTGCCGGCGCGGCTCCGGGCGGATCAGGTGAGCCTCGGTCAGGGCATCACGGTCACGAAGATTGTCTCGTCGACGGCCGATGGCGTGACGCTGGCCGTAGAGGTCGCGGCAACTGCCGCGCCGGGGCCGCGCGACGTGCTCGTGGCCGGCGCTCATCGAGCCTCAGCGCTGACGGTCTACGACAAGGTGGACTCGATCCGCGTCACGCCGCAGGCGGGGCTGGCGCGCGTCGGCGGCGCGGTCTTCCCCAAGCAGGTCCAGCAGTTCGAGGCCATCGCGTTCCACAACGGGCCCGATGGTCAGCCGAACACGAAGGACGATTGGAACCTTGGCCTCGTCAGCGGCGCCTCCTGGGCAATGGAGGAGTACGCCGCGACCTTCGGCGACGACGACCTGAAGTTTGTCGGCGCGCTAGATGCCTCGTCGGGCCTCTTCACGCCCAACCTGGATGGGCCGAACCCGGCGCGGACCGGCGAACGCAACAACATCGGCGACGTCTGGGTGGTCGCGTCGGTCGCCGCAGACCCTGCGCGCGGGATCGCGGCGCCGATACGGGCCCGCGGCCACCTCGTCGTCGCGCCACCTGTCTACGTGAAGTGGTCGGCGACGGGGGTGGGGCAATGACGACCATCGAGGTGCTCGAACACCACCGGTTCGAGAGCGCCGGGCAACCGTTTGTCTATCTCGTGCCGAGCGCTGCGGTGTTCGGCCTGGACCCGGTGGCCGATGCCGTGATGCAGATGCTGGATTCGGGCCCGCGCACGCTGGACGAGATGACGTCGGTCCTCGACGCCTCGTTCGAACGCGACGCGGTGCTCACGACCATTGGCGAACTCCGTGCGGTTCGCGCGATCGGCGAGACGGTGACGCCGCAGGCGACAGCGCCTGCGGCGCCGGCGAGAAAAATCATCCCGCTCACGCCGTTCCCGCTGACGACGATGGTGCTGAATGTCACCAACCAGTGCAACCTGGCGTGCACCTACTGCTACGAGTACAGCGCGGACAAGATCGTCGACACCGAGAACGGCAAGCAGCCCAAGTTCATGACCGAGGAGACCGCGCGCGAGGCGGTGGAGTTCATGCTCCGGGAGTCGGGCACGAGCCCGATGGCGTACCTCACGTTCTTCGGCGGGGAGACGCTCATGAACTTCCCGGTCCTCAAGCGGACCGTGGCGTATGCGCGGGCCCGAGCGGCCGAGGTCGGCAAAGAGGTGCAGTTCAGCCTCACGACGAATGCGACGCTCCTCGTGCCGGAGATCATCGACTTTCTCGCCGACAACGACATCGGCGTGACGATCTCGATCGACGGCCCGCCGGAGATCCAGGACAAGTTCCGGGTGTTCAGCGGCGGCCGCGGCAGCTACGACATAGTGGCGCCGAAGGTCAAGGCGCTGCTCGCGCGTCACAGGACGCGTCCGATCGGCGCGCGCGTGACGCTCGCGGCGGGAACCGTGAGCGTGAAGAAGATCTTTCGCCATCTGACCGACGATCTCGGGTTCAGCGAGGTCGGCTTCGCCCCTGCCACGACCGCGGCCACCCGGGACTACGCCATCCCGGATCAGGGCTTCGACGAACTGCTCGCCCAGTTCAGCGAGCTGGCCGACGAGTTCCTCGAGTATTCGGTGGCCAATCGCCACCATGGGTTCTCGAACGTCCGCGAGACGCTCGACGAGATCCACAAGGGCATGAGCAAGGCCTACCCCTGCGGGGCCGGGCTCGGCCTGATGGGCGTCTCCACCGGCGGCGACGTGGCGTTGTGCCACCGGTTCGCCGGCTCGGAAGAGCACAAGCTCGGCACCGTGCGCGACGGGATCGACCGCGAAGCCCAGCGCGGCTTCCTCGAGCATCACCACGTTGACTCGAAGACCGACTGCAAGACGTGCTGGGCGCGGCCGCTCTGCTCGGGCGGCTGTTATCACGAAGCCCACACCCGCTACGGCGACACGGCCAGGCCGAACCTTCACTACTGCGACTGGATCCGCGGGTGGACCGACGTCTGCCTGCGCGTGTACGGCGCATTGTCGGTGCGGAATCCTTCCTTCCTCCAGCGGTTCGACCGTGAGCCGATGACGGAGAAGGTGGCGTAGGAGGAGATGGACAAATGGCATTGAAGGCTGTGAACCAGAAGGCCGCGCGGATCAAGGCCCACCTCGAGCCGCCCGCCGAGCAGGAAGGCGACGTCGTCGCCTTGGGACAGCGTGGGGGAGGACCGCCGCAGCAGCCGGCGGGTCCACGCATTCCACTCGGATGTTCGACCGTGTTCTCCCCGGGCTGGGAGGTAGACCGCACGGGCGGCACTGCCGGGCTCTGTCAGCCGGTGGAACGGGATCTCTTCGACTGTTACGTCAGCTGCTACTGGCCGGCCCAGGTGCCGGACCAGTTGAACCGGGCGCCCGACTGGACCGCGAAGTGCGCCGCGGCACAGAAAGACTGGCGGAACATCGACCTGGTGTTCCCATGAGGAGTCGGCCGATGTCCAATCGCTCTCGTTTCGGACGGCTGCTGGTCGGCGCCCTCGCGCTGGCTGCCACGATCCCGTCGGTCGTGCGCTCACAGTCGCCGTCCATGCCGTCGCCGGGCAACGGCACGCTCTACGTCGGCTCGTTCGCTGGACACTTCTCGATCATCGACGAGGCGACCTCCACCATCGTCGGCAAGATCCCGTTCAAGTCCGGCATCCCACGGCGCACGTCGCTTTCGCGCGATCGGACCCGCTTCTACACGCTCGAGGCCGACATGGACAAGGTCGAGATCCTCGACATCGCGTCGAGGAGCACGCTCGACGTCTTTTCGCTCAGCCAGGGCAACAAGCTGGTGCGAATCAAGACGCTCGAGCCAGACCCGAAGCACCGCTTCGTCATGATGGTCATACGCGCGGCGACCAAGCACGCGGACCGGTTCGAGATCGGGCCGGCCGAGCTCGTCCAGTACGACCTCGCGACGCACAAGGTGGTCCGCACGATCCCGTGGCCGAACGGCGAGGAGCGCGAGAGCGCCAACATCCAGTTCTCGCCCGACGGCAAGTCCATGTACCTGTTCAACGAGCAGGACATCCTCATCTACGACACCGACACGTTTGCGCAGGTTGGGAAGTGGGACATGTCGAAGGCGCCCGAAGAGGGCCTTGGCAGCCTGCGCTTCGGGCAGACCGACTCGATGAACGACGAGCCGGGCTTCTACACCGGGTTGTTCACCGTCGAGGATCCCGTGCAGCACCGGCGCATGATGGGCATCGGCCGCGTGAACCTGGCCGCCAGGTCGGTGGAGTTCTCGGTGCTGGGGCCGGCGTCGCAGGTGGGCTTCACGATGGCGCCGGACCGCAGAGTCGCGTTCGGGCTGTCGTCGGAGATCGGCCGGTACGAGTTCTGGAAGTTCGATCTCGCGACCAAGCAGGTGGCCGAGCGCGTGGAGTTCAAAGGACGGCCGCGGATGTCGCTCCGCACGAGCTCCAACGGGCGCGTCCTCTACATCTACAACGCCGGGGCGACGATCAATCTGTGGGATGCCGCGACATACACCTTCATGAAGACGATCCAGCTGCCCGGCGATCACACGACGGAGCTGTTCGTGTTCCCCGGAGCGCCGCCGGTGACGAGCGCCTTCCAGGACTGACGTGCTGGATCGCGACCTGCAGAGAGCCCTCGGGTTCGTTTTTCCGTACTGGCGGCGGCTGGTCCTTGTCGTCGTGATCAGCGCCGCCAGTACGGCGCTGACGCTCTCGCTTCCGCTGCTCTCGCGCGATTTCTTCGATCGCGCGCTCATCGGCCGCAACGCGCCGCATCTCATTCGCATCGCCGTGGTCTTCGCGGCGGCAACCGCGCTCGGCTTCGTGCTGAACGTCGTCAGCGGGCTTCGCTACACACGGGTGTCGGCCGACATCCTGTTCGACATGCGGCTGGAGATGTACCGGCACCTGCAGAGGCTCTCGCCACGGTTCTACGCGCGCGTCAGGCTCGGGGATCTCATGTCGCGCATCAACAGTGACATAGGCGAGATCCAGCGGATGGCGGCTGAAACCGCGCTGGCGACGGTGGGCAACGGACTGTTTCTGGTCGGCACTGTCGTCATGCTCGCGTGGCTCGACCTGAGGCTGTTTCTGCTCACGGCGTTGACGGCGCCCCTGGCACTCGTGGCCGCTGCGCGATACCGGCGAAGGCTCGAGCGTGAGATCGCCGTCATGCGCGACCGCAGCGCCGACATCGGCAGCTTTCTCATCGAGACCTTGCAGGCCATGCGCCTCGTGGTCACCGCGAACGCGCAGTCGCGCGAAGCGCTCCGATTCGGCGAGAAGAACCGGGCGTTCATCCGCTCGCTGATGTCGATGCAGTGGTTGTCTTACCTGTCGGGCGGGCTGCCGGGTCTGATCCTGTCGTGCGTCACGGGGCTGGTATTCGTGTATGGAGGGCTGCGGGTCGTTGACGGCACGCTCACCGTGGGCACCTTCATCGCGTTCATGGCCTACAACATGCGATTTCTGCCAACGGTAGAGGCGCTGATGGGCCTCTACGCGAATTTCGCAACAGCCAGGGTGTCGCTCCGCCGCGTCGCGGAGGTCCTGGACGCGCACGTTGACGTGGAGGAGCAGCCCGGTGCCGAGGCACTGCCGGCATCACGTGGCGAGCTGTCGTTCGAGCGGGTGACGCTCAGCTTCGACCGGGGCGCGCCCGCGGTGCAGGACCTCTCGTTCCGCGTCGGCGCCGGCGAAGTACTGGCCATCGTCGGGCCAAGCGGCAGCGGCAAGTCCACGGTGGCCGATCTGGCCGTGCGCCTGCTGGATCCCGATGCCGGCGTCATCCGTCTCGATGGCCGCGACATCAGGAGCCTCCGGCTGGAAGACCTCCGGCGCCACATTGCCGTCGTCGATCAGGCTCCGTGCATTCTTCATACGACGATCGCCGACAACATCCGGTACGCAAAGCTCGATGCGAGCGACGAGGACGTTCGTCTGGCGGCGAGGCGGGCGGCACTCGAGCCGTTCATCAACCGGCTGCCTGATGGATACGCCACGGTGGTCGGCGAGCGGGGCGCTGCGCTGTCGGCCGGCGAACGGCAGCGCATTGCCGTGGCGCGCGCGTTTCTCACCGATCCGGCGATTCTCGTTCTGGACGAACCCACGGCGGCCCTCGATCCGGGAACGGAATGCGATCTGGTGTCGGGCCTCGGAGCGGCAATGGCCGGGCGTACCACCGTGATCATCACGCACCGGATGGAGGTCGCCAACGGCGCCGACCGCATTCTCGTCCTCGAACCATCGGTTCCGGCAGACACCAGGGAGCTGGCAGCGCGGCCGGGCGCGATGGATCTGGCCGCCGCGTATGCGGGGTGACCGCATGCTTTGGGAGGACTACACAGGCCAAGGCGTTCGAGTCGGCGTGATCGACAGCGGCATCCACGCGGGACACCCGCATGTCGGCGAGGTGGCGGGGGGCGTCACCATTCTTGACGACGGAGAGACGACGACCGAGACGAGCGATCGGGTGGGACATGGCACCGCTGTGGCCGCGGTGATTCGCGAGAAAGCGCCGGACGCCACGCTCTATGCGGTTCGCGTGTTCGATCGAAGCCTTTCGACGACCGTCCAGCGAATCGTCCACGCGGTCCGCTGGGCGGCTGACGCGGGGCTGGACATCATCAACTTGAGCCTCGGGACCAGCCGCCAGGAGCATCGGAGCGCGCTTCTGGAGTCCGTACGCTACGCGGCCGCACGCGGCTCGGTGGTCGTCGCGGCAGCCGGCAGTGACGGGACCGTCTGGCTGCCTGGCTCGCTCGAGGGTGTCATTGGCGTCGGCCTCGATTGGGCGTGTCCGCGCGATGGATACACGGTGGCGCCCGACGGTGCCTCCCTTGCGGCTTCGGGGTACCCGCGACCGATTCCAGGCGTGCCTGTCGAAGCAAACCTCAAAGGGATCAGCTTTGCGGTGGCGAATATGACGGGCCTGGTCGCCCGGGCGTGCGAAGCGCACGCAGGCGTAACGGCGGAGGAGCTCGCGGATTTGCTGCGGACGCGTCAGCTGCCCGACGTCACCGTGGAAGGTCGATCGTCTCTTCAGACTTCACGATGAAGCTGCGGAAGCCGCCGTAGGTGGCCGTGCCGGTCACACGTGTCCCGGACGAGCTCGAGCCGCCGCCAAGCACATAGCTTTCGCTCATCTGCGCCGGGACGTTGATCCCGAAGCGTTCGTCCCAGCGGAAGCTCGTGGACAGCCGAGTGAGCGCATACACGTCCTCCAGCTGGAGCTCGGAACGCAGCACGGCGCCGCTCTCGAGGTTGATCCAGTATCGGCCGTGCGACGGCAGGTTCCTGTTGTTCGTGCCGCGAACGAGCGTCGGCCGTGCCAACTCGGTGTATTCGACGATCCACACGTTTGCGCCGGCGGCCTTGTCCTGCTGATAGAACTTGTAGCTGAATCGGCCCTGAAACTCGGTGTGCAGGAAACGCAGCGCGAGCAGCGGCTCGTTGACCGTGCGGCGGACCGGGCTGATGTTGTACCGCGCGCTCTCGAACGTGATCGCCGCTGCCTGCTCGGCCGCTGTCCCCGGAGCGCCAAGGAAGAGTTTCGCCAGCCGCTCGTCCCTGTCGCGTACGGCCTTGCCGTCCACTTCGATCACGTCGCGATACGACACCCAGCCGACGCCTTCGGTGACCTTGACGAGCAGGAATTCCGAGGTGAGATCCCGATGGCCGATGGACCGCCCGCCCTGTCCCATCCAGCTCTGCTCGTAGCGTTCCTCGGAGACCACGTTCGAGAACCGCTCGGCAAATGCGGCCACGTAGAGCGCCGCGCGTGCGAGCACCGTGTCGAGAGGCACAGGCTGCGCGGCGACGCGCCCTGGCAGCAGGCCCACGGTCGCGCAGGCCAGGGCGGCCAGAACGTGACGAAAGCGGGGCACAGGAGGAATATACTGCAGCCGCCTTCGCCTAGGGCGAGGCGACGCCCGCCTTGCGAGCCAGCGGCTGACACTGAGAAGGAGCGCGCCATGATCCGCACACGTGCCGCTTTCGCCCTCGCGATCGCCGTGCCGGCCGTTGCCCTGCTTACCATCGGGCCCGCCGCGCAGCAGCCCACGCGGCCGCAGGCCGCCGCCACGCCATTCTTTCCCGAGCGGTTCAGCTGGCCGAAGAAGCAGCCGAACGAGGTGGGGCTGAACGCTGCACTCGTGGACGAGGCCGTGAAGATCGCCGTGGCGGCAGAGTCGCAGACGCCGCGCGATCTCGCGCTCGCGGGAACGGCCAGCTACGGCCGCGAACCCTTCGACACGCCCGTTGGTCCTCTTGCGCCTCGAGGTCCCGCGAGCGGCCTGGTCGTCAAGAGCGGCTTCATCGTTGCGGAGTGGGGCGAACCCGCACGTGTCGACATGACGTTCAGCGTGACGAAGACGTTCCTCACGACGACGGTAGGGCTGGCGTGGCAGAAGGGGCTCATCCGCGATCTCAATGACAAGGTCAGGGACTACATGCCGGGCGGGGCAGGCACGGCGGGCGGGGCAGGCGAGGCTGGTGATGTGGCGGCGCATCTGTTCGATGCGGAGCACAACCAGAACATCACCTGGGATCATCTGCTGCGGCAGACGAGCGATTGGCAGGGCACGCTCTGGGGCAAGCCGGACTGGGCCGATCGGCCCGAAGGGCAGCGGCCGGCGGACTGGCCGAACCGTCCGCTGCGCGAGCCGGGCACACATTTCAAGTACAACGACGTGCGCATCAACGTGCTCGCTCTCGCGGCCCTGCAGGTGCTGCGAAAGCCTCTGCCCGAGGTGCTGCGCGAGGAGTTGATGGATCCGATTGGCGCCTCGAACACCTGGCGCTGGCATGGCTACGAGAACTCGTGGGTGGATCTCGACGGCCGGCGCGTGCAGTCGGTGTCCGGCGGCGGCCACTGGGGCGGCGGCATGTTCATCAACGCGTACGACATGGCGCGCTTCGGCTATCTCTTCCTGAGGAACGGCAGGTGGAAGGATCGCCAGCTCGTGTCGGAGAAGTGGATCGCGATGGCTCGCACGCCAGGACCCGCGAACGCGACCTACGGCTTCGCCAACTGGTACCTGAATACCAAGCGCGGCCCGCTGCCGGCGGCGCCGGCCTCGGCGGTGTACTTCGTCGGCAATGGCAACAACTTCATTTACATCGACTGGGAGAACGACCTGATGGCGGTCACACGGTGGGTGGACACGACGCGCAGCCTCAACGCGATGGTCGAGAAGCTCATCGCCGCCGGACGTCCTGCGACGCCAACAGCATCGCGGTGACCTGAAGCCTGGAGCCCCGGAGCCTGAAGCCTACGTAGGCGCGCCGTTGACGTGCGGCGCGAGGACGGTGGCGATGAACGAGTGGATCGGCGTCGGCACGCCGGCCTCTCGCCCGAGGCGGGCCATCGTGCCGCTCAGCCACGGGAGCTCGAGGCGCCGGCCGTGCTCGAGATCCTCGAGCATCGACGACTTGGAACCGGGCGGCATCGCCATCATGCTCTCCATGATGTCCGGTACCAGCGAATCGGGCAGCGGTACGCCAACGGCACGGCCCACGGCCACCGATTCCTCCAGGGCCGCCTGCATCAGTGCCCGGACTTCCGGCGGCTGCCGAAGCGGTCCGAGCGGGAGACGCGCCACGGAGGTGAGCCCGCTGAATACGGTCAGTCGGGCAAACTTGCTCCAGATGTCGACGTTGATCCGCTCGCTGAGGACCGCATCGATGTTCGCTCGCTTGCACGCCGCCAACAGCTCGACCAGGAGCGGCGGCTTGCTGCCATCGAGCGCGCCGAAGACAAGCCGCCCGAGCGCGCCGTGCCTGATCACTCCGGGCTCGGCGACAACCGACACGATATAGGTCGTGCCGCCTGCGACGTGCTCCGCACCGACCGTTCGTGCGAGAGTCCCGACGCTATCCACGCCATTCTGAAATGGCACGACGAGTGTGTGAGGGCCGATGAGCGGTGGCAGCATCGTGAGCGCCGACTCGGTGTCGTAGAGCTTCACCGTGAAGAACACGATGTCGACGGCACCGACCGTGGCAGGATCATCGGTGGCCTGGACCGCCGGAAGGTGCACACTGCCGGCCGGGCTCTCGATGCGCAGGCCGCGTTCCCGCATCGCGTTCAAATGCTTTCCGCGTGCGAGGAACACGACGTCGGTGCCGGCCGCCGCCAGCCGCCCCCCGTAATACCCGCCCACGCCGCCACTGCCGAGAATCGCCACCCGCATGGGCAAGGATCGTAGCATTGCGGTGGCACTTTGGCCGCAATCCGCGGATAGCGGCGAACCACACTGACGCGCGATAGTGCCGTCATGCAGACAATGAAGCAGACGTTGCCGACAGAAGATCCGCGATGGGCTCGAGTGGCCGCGCGGGACCGGACCGCGGATGGTCAGTTCGTGTATGCAGTCACCTCGACGGGCGTCTACTGCCGGCCGTCGTGCCCCAGCCGTCGGCCCCGAGCCGATCGGGTGCGCTTCTTCCACGATCCCTCCGGCGCCGAGCAGGCGGGCTTCCGCGCGTGCCGCCGCTGCCGCCCTGCTGAAGGCGCGCAAGGGGATCCGTGGGCGGAGAAGATCCGGCGGGCGACCGTGTACCTGGCGAACGTCAACAGCGCGCCATCCCTTGCCGCGCTCGCCGCGCGGATTGGCGGCAGCCCGTATCACCTCCAACGCAACTTCAAGCGGATCGTGGGCATCACGCCGCGGGAGTACGCGGAGGCCTGCCGGCAGACGCGCGTGAGGTCCGGCCTCAAGAAGGGCGCAGACGTGACCAGCGCCATGCTCGATGCGGGCTACAACTCGAGCAGTCGTTTCTACGAAGGTGCGGCTGCGCGCCTCGGGATGAAGCCCCTGGCGTACCGGGCGGGCGGAAAGGGCGAGGCTCTCCGCTACACGACCACGGCGTCACCACTCGGCCGCCTGCTCGTCGCGGCGACCGGGCGGGGGGTGTGTTTCGTGGCGATGGCAAGCTCCGATCAGGACCTCTTCCGGCAGCTCGCTGCGGAGTATCCAGCGGCAGAGCTGAAGTCCGATCGCAAGACGCTCGGCCGCTGGGTTACGGCAGTCCTGAGCTACCTCGCCGGACGCCAACCCCGGCACGACCTTCCGCTGGACGTCCGCGCGACGGCGTTTCAGCAGCAGGTGTGGCAGGCTCTCAAGGCCATTCCGCCTGGGGAGACCCGAACCTATAGCCAGGTGGCAAAGACCATCGGCCGCCCCGGCGCCGTCCGCGCCGTGGCCCGGGCCTGCGCCACCAACCCCGTCGCGCTGGTGGTTCCCTGCCACCGCGTCGTGCCCGCCGCCGGCGGAACCGGCGGCTATCGCTGGGGGGCACAGCGGAAGAGGGCCCTGCTGAAGAACGAGAGGCTCGACTAAGGCAGGCAGGGCGGGCGGGGCAGGCAGGGCGGGCAAGGCCCGGGCAGGGCAGGCCGGGCGGGCGGCAGTGGCCGAAGGGCGGCCGCGGACGGCGACCCTTGGAGCGGCGCGTCGCGGTCGTCAGCCGGGGAACCGAGGCGGAGCGCCGAAAGCCGCGGCAGGTCCGGGACAATCAGCGGATCTGCCGCATTTCCCCGACATGACGCGAGCCGAGGTTCCCCGCCCCGTCGACAGGGGCGCGGTCCGCGGCCGTCGTTCGGCGCTGCCCGTGACGGTCAGGCAAGGCAGGCAGGGCAGGCACGGCAGGCGGGCCGGGCAGGGTAGGCCGGGCGGGGCGGCAGCGGCCGAAGGGCGGCCGCGGACGGCGACCCTTGGAGCGGCGCGTCGCGGTCGTCAGCCGGGGAACCGAGGCGGAGCGCCGAAAGCCGCGGCAGGTCCGGGACAATCAGCGGATCTGCCGCATTTCCCCGACATGACGCGAGCCGAGGTTCCCCGCGCCGTCGACAGGGGCGCGGTCCGCGGCCGTCGTTCGGCGCTGCCCGTGACGGCCAGGCAAGGCAGGCAGGGCAGGCACGGCAGGCGGGCCGGGCAGGGCAGGCCGGGCGGGGCGGCAGCGGCCGAAGGGCGGCCGCGGACGGCGACCCTTGGAGCGGCGCGTCGCGGTCGTCAGCCGGGGAACCGAGGCGGAGCGCCGAAAGCCGCGGCAGGTCCGGGACGATCAGCGGATCTGCCGCATTTCCCCGACATGGCGCGAGCCGAGGTTCCCCGCGCCGTCGACAGGGGCGCGGTCCGCGGCCGTCCTTCGGTGCTGCCGTGCCAGCCCGGCCTGCCCCGCCCGCCCCTGCCCCAGCCCTGTCTTTGCCCTGCCGGCCAGCCCCGCCTGCCCTGCCAGCCCGAGTTCGTTGTGTAGAATGCCGGGACGATGACCAGGTACGGGCGTTCTCCGTGGGTGGACACTTTTCCTCGTTCCCGCGTTCCTTCCTACCCCAGGCATAAGGGCCAGCTGACCGCGGATGTGGCGATCATCGGAGGCGGGCTGACGGGCTGCGCCACGGCGTATGCCTTCGCGGCGGCGGGCGTGCGGGTGGTGCTCGTGGAAGCCGAGCGCATCGGGCAGGGCAGTAGCGGGGGGTCGAGCGGGTGGATCGAGGATGATCCCGGCATCAGCTTCGTCGAAGCTGAGAAGCAGATGGGGCTGAAGCATGCCCGGTATGCCTTCAAGGCCTGGCACCGGGCAGCGTTGGACTTCGGCGCTCTCGTCCGCCGGCTCAGCCTCAAGTGCGCCTTCGAGCCGGCGAGCTCAGTGTCCACCGCGGTCACGCCCGAGCAACAGATTCGGCTCCGGAAGGAAGTGAAGACCAGGCGGGCGGCCGGCTTCGATGCGCCGTTGATCAACGCGCGGGCCGTGGCTGCCGAGACCGGTCTCGTGGCGGCGGCCGCCGTCCGCACACGCGATGGCGCAACGATCGATCCTTACCGCGCCACGCTCGGTCTCGCGGCAGCGGCCGCCCAGCGCGGCGCCCGCATCTTCGAAAAGACGACGGCCAGGAGCGTCGTCTTCAAGCCGAGGTTCGTCGATGTGTTCACGGCGGGCGGGAGCGTGCGCGCGGACACCGTGATCGTCGCCACGGGCACACCTACGCCGCTCTTCAAGGCGCTGCGCCGGCATGTCTGGTTCAAGAGTGCGTTTCTCGCGCTGACCGATCCGGTGCCGGCCAAGATCCGGCAGCAGCTTGGCCGCCGCGCGTCAGTCGTGCGCGACTCGGCCTCGCCTTCGCACGTGGTCCGGTGGGTCGACGATTCGCGATTGCTGGTGACCGGCGCGGACGGTCCGACGCCGCCGGACCGGCTGCGGGAGAAGACCATCATCCAGCGCACCGGACAGCTGATGTACGAGCTGTCGACGCTCTATCCCGATATTTCAGGCATTCAGCCCGCGTACGGCTGGGAATCGCCCTACGCGCTCACAGGCGAAGCGCTTCCGTTCATTGGCCCACACCGCAATTTTCCGCGGCACCTGTTCGCGTTCGGCGACTCGAGCCACGGCGTAACCGGCGCGTATCTCGCCAGCCGGATCCTGCTGCGCCATTTTCTGGACGAGGTGGACGCCGCCGACGAAGCGTTCGGCTTCGTGCGCGGCAATTGGGGCAGGTAGGGCAGGTAGGGCGGGTGGGGCAGGCGGGGCAGGAAAGGAAAGGTCGGGCGGGCCGGGTAGGTCGGGTAGGTCGGGAGACTCGCCGAAGGGCGGCCGGGGACGGTGACCCTCAGAAATTAGGAATGAAGAATCAGGAATTGAGAATTCGTACGAATTCCTAATTCGAAATTCAAATGATGGACCTTTTGGTATTCGGGCCGCATCCAGACGACATCGAGATCGGCATCGCGGGCATCGTGGCGCGCCATGCGGCCGAAGGGGCGCAAGTTGGCCTGTGCGATCTGACGGGCGGCGAAATGGGAAGCAACGGCACCGTGCCGGAACGGATCGCTGAAGGCGAGGCGGCACGAAAGGTGCTCGGCGCAGCGTGGCGCGAGAACCTCGGGTGGCCCGATCGAGAGATCGGGAAAGATCCCGGCCACGTGGAGCAGGCGGCCTCGTTCGTCCGCCGACACCGCCCGAAGGCCGTCGCTATCCCCTACTGGTCCGATCGCCATCCCGATCACGTGGCCGCCAGCGAGGTTCTGACCGAGGCGATCTTCAACGCGGGCCTTCGGCGCTATACGAAGGCGGAAGGCGAAGCCTGGAAGCCCGACTGGATTTGCTACTACTTCCTGAACAACGCCGTCGAGCCCAGCTTCGTCGTGGACGTCACCAGCTATTACGAGCAGAAGCGGCAGGCGCTCGACTGCCACGTGAGCCAGTTCCACCCGACCAAGTCGGGCGCGCGCACACGGCTCAACATTCCGCTCTTCCGGCAGCTGATCGAGAGCCGGGACGCGCAGTTCGGCGCCCGAGCCGGCGTGCAATGGGCCGAGGGGATCATCGTGCGCGAGCTGCTACTGCGTGCGGGTGTGTTGAGATAGGGAACGTGTCCCCCGGGTCCCGCGTCATACCCCTGAGCCCTAGGCCATGAGCCCGCAGCCTGAAGCCGTGAGCCCCCGAAGCCCGAAGCCCGAAGCCCGGAGCCTGCATTGAACGTCGGCATCGTTTGCTACGCGTCGGTCGGGGGGAGTGGCATCATCGCCACCGAGCTCGGCAAGGTGCTCGCCGCGCGCGGGCACAACATCCACATTCTCAGCAGTGAACCGCCGGCGCGTTACGGCGACTATCAGCCGGGGCTGACATTTCACCGCGTGGACACGCCGAGCTATCCGCTGTTCCGCGAACCACAGTACCTGCTGTCGCTGGCCAACAAGATCGTGCAGGTCTCGCGCGAGCAGGACCTGGACCTCGTACACGCGCACTACGCCGTGCCGCACGCCACTGCGGGCTACCTCGCCAAGCAGATTCTGGCGGCCTCGGGCCACAAGGTCCCGCAGGTCATCACGACACTCCACGGCACCGACATCACGCTGCTCGGCGCCGACCGTTCGTACTCTGAAACAGTGGCGTTCTGCATCCAGCAGTCCGACGCGGTCACCACCGTCTCGGAGAGTCTCAAGTCCGATACGTACCGTGAACTGGGCGTAACCTGCGACATCCGCGTGATCCCGAATTTCATCGACGGTCAGGTCACCCGGCGCCGCGCGGTCGGCGCGCTGCGAACGAGGCTGGCGCCCCGCGGTGAGCCGCTCGTGATTCACGTGTCGAATTTCCGTCCGGTCAAGCGCACGCCTGTCGTGGTGGAGGTCTTCGCGCGAGTCCGTCGACAGACTCCTGCCCGCCTGCTCATGGTCGGCGATGGTCCGGACCTCGCGGAAGCCTCGCGCCTGGCGAAAGTACTTGGCGTCGAGGCCGACGTGGAGTTTGTCGGCGTGCAGGATCAGGTGGTGCCCCTGCTGTCCGCGGCTGACGTCTTCCTGCTGCCGTCCGAGCAGGAAAGCTTCGGGCTCGCCGCCCTGGAGGCGATGGCGTGCGAAGTGCCCGTCGTCGCATCGCGTGTCGGCGGGCTGCCGGAGGTGATTGAAAACGGGGTGAACGGCTTTCTCCATGCACTGGACGACCTGGACGGCATGGCCCGCTCCACGCTTAACCTGCTGACCGACGGCCCGCTGCGCGCGCGGCTCGCGGCCGCTGCACAGACGACCGCGCATGGCCGCTACAGCGACACGCGAATCGTGCCCATCTACGAAGCCTGCTACGCGGAAACCCTGGCATTGGCGGCGTCCGGGCGGGGCTGACGCCGCGGTTCAGCTGTGCTGTTTCAGGACAGCGCCAACCTTTCATATCTCGGGCCCGGCAAGTAACCGATACTGTTGTTCGCGGTCTAACCTGTCCACGCTCCCGCGACGAGTTCCCGGGCAGGGATGCTCCTGCCGGGTGGAGTGAGCTTCTGACATGGCGTTCAGTTCAGATCCGCAGTTCGAGCACCTGCTGAGGCGCGCAGGCTTTGGCGCCAGGCCGGACGAGCTCGAGGCCTACCGCAAGCTCTCCCTCAACGAAGCCCTCGACAGGCTGATCAACTACGAACAGGTCCCTGACGATGTCGATTCGAAGATCGATGCGCCGGGATACGTTGGTGTGACACCTGCCCAGGAGAGACAGCCGCTTTCTCCCAACATTGTGATCAACGACGCCAGGCAGCGCTGGCTGTTCCGGATGGTCCACTCCGATCGGCCGCTCCAGGAGAAGATGACGCTCTTCTGGCACAACCACTTTGCGACCGCGTACTCGAAGGTCGCGGCGGCTGCTCGGCGCGGCCGACGGCACGCGCTACATGGCCGCGAAGGCGTCCGAGGATCCCAACGGCGTTCGCGGACAGATCGAGATGCTCCGCGACAACGCGCTCGGCAACTTCCGCGATCTGCTCGTGGCGATCGCCCAGGACGTGGCGATGCTCGAGTGGCTGGATGGCCGCCAGAACACGCGCGCCCGGCCGCAGGAGAACTTCGGCCGCGAGCTCATGGAGCTCTTCACGATGGGCGTGCGGCAACTACACCGAGGAAGACGTCTATGCGGCCGCGCGCGTCTTCACCGGCTGGAACTTGACACGTCCGCGGCCGCAGGCCAACCGCCTACGTTTCGTCTACAACGCGGCAACCACGACACCGCTGCGAAGACATTCACGTTCGCCGTCTATCCGGGCGGCGGCAAGACCATTCCTGCCCGCGCGGCGGCCGAGGGGATGCAGGACGGCCTGGACCTCATCAACGCACTGGCGACGAGCCCGATCACGGCGCGGTACCTCGCCGGCAAGCTGTATCGCTTCTTCGTGTCGGAGGTCGGCGACATCAGCGGTTCGTTTGTCGATGAGATCTCGTCCGTGTTCCTCCGCTACGGCGGCAACATGAAGGCCGTGATGCGCGCCGTGCTGCATGTCGCGCGAGTTCTGGAATCGCGACGCCTACTTTGCGCGCTACGCGTGGCCGGTCGAGTTCGTCGTGCGCTCGCTGAAGGAGGTCGGCTGGACCGGCTTCTCGGTGAACGCAACAACACGCTGATGCCGCTCGGCAACATGGGCCAGAACCTGTTCGAGCCGCCGGACGTGAACGGGTGGGACGCCGGCAAGGGCTGGTTCTCGACCGGGTCGATGCTGGCCCGCATGAACTTCGCCTCGGCGCTCACGATGAATCAGCGATTCGGGCTGCGGGAGCGGGCGCGGCCGCTACGCCTCAGACGCCCGAAGACGCTGGTGCCTGGGGGCTCGAGTCGATCCGGATCGCGCCCGTCGAGCCAGGACGTCGAAGCGGAGCTCGCGAACTACCTGCGCGCGACAGGACCGTGGACGGCAGTCCAACGCGCAACTCCAGGCGAAGGTCCCCGGCCTCGTCCACCTGATTGCCGGCACACCGGAGTATCAATTCGTATGAAGGTCACCAGGCGCGAGTTCGTCAAGGGCGGTGTCGCCGCGTTCACGGTGACTTTCGGCGCGCCGGCCTTCATCACGCGAGCTGGCACAGGCGCAGGGGGCCCGCGTCAGGAACCTCGTCATCCTGTATCTGGGCGGCGGCAACGACGCGCTCAGCATGCTCGTGCCTTACAACGATCCCGGCGTACTACAGCCGCCGGCCGACGATCGCCGTGCCGGCCGGCACCGTGCTGCAGGTCGGCGCCGACTCGATCGAACGTCGCGCTCGGCCTTCATCCCCGGCTGACGGGCCTCCGGCAGATCTTCAACCAGGGACGTCTCGCGCTCATCCAGCGCACGGGCTACCCGAACCAGAGCCGCTCGCACTTTCAGGGCACCGACATCTGGTCCACGGCGAACCCGGCCAACTCCGCGGGCCTCGGCTGGCTCGGCCGCTATCTCGACACGCTGCCTTCGCCGCTCGATCCGCTGATCGGCTGGAACACGACGCGCGACCTGCCGCGCGTGCTGCAGTCCGATCACGTGCCGGTGCCGGCGATCCCAAGCCCGCAGGCCTACGCGTTCAACAGCCCGAACACCGGCGTCGAGGCGCTCGCCGAGCGAACGCCGCCATCCGGATCAGCTCGCACGTGCCGGTCGATCAGCCCGGGCTCGCGTTCGTCTACGCCAGCCAGACGGCGGCCATGGCCACGCTCGACCGCGTGGCCACGGTGGCGGCCTACGGTCCCACCGTGACGTATCCCGAATCCGGCTTCGGACAGGCGATGCGCGCCATCGCGGGCGCGATGTCGCGCGGGATCGGGGCGCGGGTCTACTACGTGACGACCGGTGGGTTCGACACGCACGCCGGGCAGAACCCGAACGCCGGCAACGGCCTACTTCAGCCTCATGGCGACGCTCAACGACGGCCTCTTCGCGTTCTACAACGACCTGCAGAACCAGGGGCTGCTCGACGACACGCTGGTCCTCAGCTTCTCGGAGTTCGGACGCCGGATCACCGAGAACGGCAGCCAGGGCACGGATCACGGCGCCGCGTCGGTCATGATGGCGATGGGCGGCCGCGTCAACGGCGGCCTCTACGGCACCGCCCCCTCGCTCATCCCCGATCCCGCCAACCCGACGCTCGAGAACAACGCCGGCGACGTGCGCTTCGAGACCGACTTCCGCTCGGTCTATGCCCGCATCATCGACCAGTGGCTTGGCGCCAACTCCGTTGGCATCCTGGGCGGCGACTTCAGAAACCCGTCGCTGACGTTTATTTAGCCCGCCTGCGCTATGATTCCGGGCGCCCATGCCGCCCATCAAGCGCACCAAGTTCAAGCTCGTCCCGGATCAACTGCTGGAGATGTACTCCTGGCTCAAGCTGATCCGCGCGTTCGACGAGCGCCTCAGCATCCTCGTCAAGCAGGGAAAAGTCCGATCGGGCGTGTATACCGGCATCGGCCAGGAAGCCATCATCGTCGGCACCTGCTTCGCGCTGCGGAAAGACGACTGGATCTGCCCGCTGCACCGCGACCTGGGCGCGATGCTGATGAAGGGCGTCGATGCGCGGACGATGATGTCGCAGATGTTCGCGAAGGAGACCGGCCTGTCAAAGGGCCGCGATTCCGCGCTGCACAGCGGTGTTTCCGAGCTGGGGATTTTCGGAAACACCAGCATGCTCGGCGCCAATCTGCCGATCGCCTCAGGCCTCGGATTGACCTTCAAGATGGAGAAGGTGGACAGCGTGGTCGTGGCCTACTTCGGCGAAGGTGCGAGCAACGTCGGCGACTTCCACGAGGCGCTGAACATCGCCGGCGTTCACCGCCTGCCGATTCTCTTCATCTGCGAAAACAACCAGTACGCCTATTCCGTGCCTGTCGAGAAGAGCATGGCGATCGACGATGTGGCGGACCGCGCCGAGAGCTATGGGTTCGAAGGCGTGTCCATCAATGGGAACGACGTGCTCGCCGTGTACCAGACCACGCTGGGGGCGCTGGCGCGGGCGCGCGCCGGCGATGGCCCGACGCTCATCGAGTGCAAGACGTACCGGTGGCACGGCCACTCCGAGCACGACAAGGCCTTCTACCGCACCAACGAAGAGCTGGCGATGTGGAAGAGCCGTGACCCCATCCCGACGTTCACGACTTACCTCAAGGGCCTGCACCACTTGACCGACGAGAAGATCGGCGAGATTGACGAGCGGATCAAATCGACCATAGACGACGCTGTCGAGTTCGCGATGAACGCACCGGATCCGAAGCCGGAGGAAGCGGTGACCGACCTCTATGCCTAAGGATCTCACCTACCTCGACGCGATCCGCGAAGCGCTCGCCGAGGAGATGCGCCGCGACCCCAAGGTGTTCGTGCTTGGCGAAGACGTCGGCCCTTACGGTGGCGCGTTCGGCGTCACCCAGGGCCTGCACGACGAGTTCGGCGACATGCGGGTGATCGACACACCCATTTCGGAGTCCGCGATCATCGGGGTGAGTATCGGTGCCGCCATGCGCGGGTACCGGCCCGTTGCCGAGATGCAGTTCGCCGATTTCATCTCCTGCGGCTTCGACCAGATCGTCAACCAGGCAGCCACGCTGCGGTACCGCTACGGCGGCCGCCAGACGGTGCCCATCGTCGTCCGGGCGCCGAGCGGCGGGAACGTGGGAGGCGGGCTCTATCACTCACAGAATCCCGAGGCATGGTTCATCCATCGCCCGGGTCTGAAGGTGGTCGCGCCATCGACCGCCTGGGACGCGAAGGGACTGCTGAAGGCCGCAATCCGCGACGACAACCCCGTCGTGTACTTCGAGCACAAGTACCTGTACCGTCGCGCCAAGGGCCCGGTGCCTGAGGGCGACGAGATTGTGCCGATCGGTGTGGCCGCGACGCGGCGCGAGGGGAGCGACATCACGCTCCTGACCTATGGCGCGATGGTCACGCCGTCGCTCGAGGCCGCTGATCGTCTTTCGAAGGAAGGCAGCGAGGTCGAGGTCATCGATCTCCGCACGCTCATGCCCTACGACAAGGCCGCGATTTTTGCATCGCTCGAGAAAACGAGCCGCGTGCTCATCGTCCACGAAGACGTCAAGACACTCGGCCTGGGTGCAGAGCTCTCAGCGGTGATCATGGAGGAGCGTTTCGACCACCTCGATGCGCCGGTGCTGCGCGTCACCTACCCCGACACGCATCCGCCGTTTTCGCATGTGCTCGAGGCGGCCAACCTGCCGAACGTAGAGACGATCTCTGCCGCCCTGCGCCGCCTTGCCAGCTACTGAAGTCGGGCCGCGCGGCCTGTCGTAAGCGCGGCTTCGCGCATGTAGAGGAACAACGGCAGGCCCAGCGATACACCTACAGCCAGGCTTGCAACAACGGGCACCCAGAGGCGTGTCATGCCCAGGCGACGGCCCTCGACCGCCACGAACACCCAGAGTACGACGGCCGAGACGATGACATCCCAGCCGAAGAACGCGCCGATTCGGTTGGCAAACAACTGCTCCACGAACAGCCGAACATCCAGTCCGTGTTCCTGGAGAAATGGGATGAAGGCCGAATAGGGCAGCACTGTGCCGACAATCAGCCAGCAGCAGGTACAAGGTCCTGAGCCTCACTGAGGCACATCCATCAGTCGGTGGCGAAGCCGGGACGGCTCAAGGAGCCTTGCAGGTGAAATTCGCGGCCTCGTCTGTGCTCCCCATGCCTGAGTACGCCGCAAGCTGGGGATAGGGGCAGAGGGGACGCGTGCGGCTGGTCGTCCCGTTCTCCTGGCGTGACGCGATGATCCGATCGGGCGCGACGCCTTTCTCGACCCACTGCTCGAGCGCCGTCATCATGTCGAAGGAATTCGGGCCTTCGCCGCCGCCGCAGTGCGCCATCCCGGGCGCCATGAACAAGCGGTAGGCGCCGTGAACCTTGTCGGCCCCTCCGCGGGCCTTGACGACCTGGTCGTAGTACTGGACGCTGGCGCCTGGCGAGATTTGGGGATCGCTCCAGCCGTGGTACTGGATCAACTTGCCGCCGCGAGCGATGAATGCGGTCAGGTTCGGATCGAGCGCGTTGAGCGTCCCGCCGTCCGCCTCTTCCGCGCGCGCGACGTCAGTGGCCGCGTCGAACCGCTGGATCTCCCACGCGGGATCCTTGAAGACGAGGAACCGGAACTGGTCGAGCGCGGTCGTCCGCGCGGACGCTGACCAGCCAAGCTCGGTCCAGCCCAGCTCGCTGCCCGGGAAGAGCCCGGAGATTTCGCGTTTCGTGCCCGGGTTCATGAGCGGCGAATAAATCAGCTTCGCGGCCCGGACCTGGGCGGGCGTGAGGCACGCCGCGCCTTCTGCCCCGTTGCACTGGAGCACCGCCGGGTCGAACGTACAACGCTGCGGATCGCTGACGACGCCGTCCTTGACGCCGTCCTTGGCATCGCACGCCTGCAACGCCGCGGTGCCGAGCAACGCGAGCTGCGCTTCCGGCAGCCTGGCCGCCTCCTCGCGCTGCAGCGCGTGCGCGACGCGAGCCGCCTGCGACGCTCGTCCGGTCCAGTCGAGCCCGGGCGCCCCGGCGACGATCCCGTCGAAGTCAGCCGGGAAGCGCTGTGCTGCCTTGAGGCCCTGGCGTCCGCCGGCTGAGCAGCCGCTCCAGTACCAGAAACGCGGTCCGGTGCCGTAATGCGCTGCGACGATGGCCTTGCCGGACACGGTCATCTCGTGGACGGCGCGATAGCCGAAGTCGATCACCTTCTCGGGATGCCCGAGCGCAAAGCTCGCGCTTCCGCCGACGTGGCCGGTGTCGGTCGATGCCGCCGCGTACCCGCGGGCGAGGGCGGTCGCCAGCGCCGGGTAGGCGATGTTGCCGTTGAAGGCGCCGTTGCCGACTGCCTGGAACTTGCCGTTCCAGTTGGAGGCGGGGAGCCATACCTCGATCTTTATGTCCGAATCGCTCGACGGGGCGAGCGTTGCCGCGACGCGGCAGAACGCAGGCAGCGTGGCAAACCCTCGCGGTGTCCCGGTTTGGTTGGGCGGCCGGAACGCGCCTGCGTCCACGAGCTGCGCGGAGGTGATCGTGGTGTTCGGGAGGGCCAGCGTGGCCAGGCTCTCGCACGAGGCTGCGGCCTCCACGGGCCGCCCTTGCATCGCCGCCGCTCCCAGGACCGCGAGCACTCCTGCCACCAGCATTCTCATGACGCTTCTCCTCGTCCGAACCGTGACGGGCCACCATCGCATCGAAGCCCGGCACGGCGCAAGTCTTTTTCAAACAGTGGTCGCGGCCCGTTCTGCGAGGACTAAAGCAGCACACCGAAGTAACAGCCGCCGCTAGTCACCCCAGCCGATCGAGTCGGCGAAGGCGCGCACGGCCTGGCTGAACGCCTCCGGCTGGTCGAGGTTGCAGGCATGGCCCGCACCGGCCAACGTCTGGAGCTTCGCGTTTCTGGCGGCCGCGACGAAGGCCTCTGCGCCGCGCTTCGACGCGGAATCGTTCGCTCCGTTGAGGATCAGCGTGGGGCCGGCATACTCCGACAGGTGGCCGCTGAAATCCTGGTGCGCCATTTCAGCAAACGCGGGCGCCAGTGCTTCTGGATAGACGCCGGCCTCAATCTGCGCCTCGGCAACGTCGGCGAGAGCCGGCGGGAAGATCTTCCGGGTTTTCTGCTCGGCCTTCGCGCGGCTCTGCGACAGCCATCCACGTCGCATCAGCCAGCTGACAACCGCGAGGTAGGTGCCGAGCGCTCCACGGAAGTTGAGGCTGCAGCCCGAGAGCACGAGTCCCGCGACCCGCCCGGGATGCTGCCGCGCCAGCTCGATGGCCACGTACCCACCGAGAGACAGGCCAACGACCAGCGCGCGGCCGCGCGCCTCGGTTTCGATGACCCGCGCGAGCGTCTCGACAGCACGGTCGAATGTGAACGGCGTTGCTGCCAGCGAACCGTGACCAGGCAGGTCAGGCGCGATGACCTTGAACCGGTCGGAGAGTGCGCTCAACTGGGGTTGCCACATTACGCGCGTGACAACGGAGCCGTGCACCAGGACGATGGCCGGAGCCGTCGGCGCGCCGGCGACGGCGAAAGCCGCAGGCGACGTCACGGCGAGAAAACGATGGTCTGATCGCTGGCGCTCCCCGCGGCGTCGCGCAGGTAAACGCGCACGAGCCATCGCCGCTCGGCGATATCGCGGCGGTCGGCGGCCGTGACGGCGATGGAACCCGTGAGGGTGCTGCCCTGGCGGTAGAGCAGATGGCGAGCCGCACCGGGAGCCACCGGTGTGCCCGCGTGGATCCAGACCGCAGCTGTGCGTTCGAAGTTCGTGCCTGGCTTCACGCTGTATTGCACGCGGGCCGCCGCTTCGTCGTACGCGAGCGTGATCACGGTTCCACCAGCGGCCGTCAGGTTGACGCTCGTTGTCTGCGGCGCCGGGGGCTTTCCACCAACGAGCGCGGGTGTGCTGAACGGCGCCCGCCGCGTTTTCTGGGCGCGCTCGATCGAATAGCCAAGCGACAGGAGCTGCTGCTCGGACCACGCCGCACCCAGGAGGTCCATTCCAACAGGGAGCCCGTCCGTGCTGAAGCCCGCTTGCACGCCAAGGGCGGGGAGCCCGGAGTGCGCGCTGAGCTGACAGTTCGAGCCGCCCTGGCCATCGCCGATCCGGGCCGGTTTGCGCCTGAGAGTCGGATACGCCAGTGCAGCCAGCCGATGTTCGGCGAAGACGGCTTCTACAGCCTGCCGGATGGCGGTGCGCTTGATGCGTGCCCTGCGGGCCTCGTCGCTTTCTCTCGCCACGACCGCGTTTCGCGCACGCAGCTGGCCTTCGAGTGCCGTGTGCACCAGGCCGCGATCCAGGATCTCCCCAAGCGATCGCACCGGCGCGTTGGGCGCCGCGGCCAGATAATCGGCGAGATCGAACTTGAAGTCCGGCCCGATCATCGAGCTGTCGCGCATCAGGTCGTCGAAACCGGGAATCGTGACGTCGAGGACTTCGGCGCCGGAAGACTTGAGGGCCTCGATCGCCTTCAGGACGATCCCGGCGACTTCCTGATCCTCGGGCGCCGTGCCGAACAGGTTTCTGAGGATGCCGATCCGCGCGCCTTTGAGGGCGTCGGGCTCGAGCGCGGATCGGTAGGACGCCGGTATGTGTCCGGCGCTCACCGCCGTCGACGGATCCGAGGGATCAGCGCCGACCGTCGCATCCAGCAGCACTGCCAGGTCTGCTATCGAGCGTGCAATCGGGCCGCCGATGTCCTGCGTGCTCGAGAGCGGCACGATCCCGGTGCGGCTCGCGAGGCCCTGTGTGCCCCGCAGGCCGACCAGGCTGTTGTGGGACGCCGGGTTCCTGATCGATCCGCACGTGTCGCTGCCCATGCCGCCGGCGGCGAAGTTCGCCGCCACCCCTGCGCCTGTCCCGCCGCTTGATCCACCGGGGTTGCGATCGAGGTCGTAGGGGTTCTTCGTTTGGCCGAAGCTCGAGCCGACGGTGAAGATGCCCGCCGCGAGCTCGTGCATATTCGTTTTGCCGAGGATGATCGCCCCGGCGGCTTTGAGCCGCTGCACCTGAAACGCGTCGCGTCCGGGCTGGAAGCCGATGAGCGCGATCGATCCCGCGGTGGTCGGCATCTCCACCGTCTCGTAGTTGTCCTTCACCAGCACGGGGATGCCGTGGAGCGGCCCTCGGGGCCCGCGGCTGGCCCGCTCCGCGTCGAGAGCCGCAGCGGCTTCTCGCGCGCGAGGATTGAGCGCCGCAATGGCATTGAGGGCCGGACCCTGTTCGTCGTACGCATCAATTCGCGCGAGGTACAGATCGACGAGCTGCCGGGACGTGATCCTCCCGGCCTGCAGCGCCTGCTGCAGATCCTCGATGGACTGCTCGACGACGTCGAAGTCGAGAGGGGCAGGGCGCGTCTGGCCGCGGACTCCGGAAGCCGGGCCCACCAGGGCGCAGAGAAGAACGGTGAGAAGGAGACGGATGGTCGTGGTCACCGCGTTTCTCACTTCTTGGAGCGTGTTGCGAAATTGGATGTAGGCCGGGTCCTTGTGGACCCGGCCAAAGGCGGGTCTAAAGAGCAAGACCCGCCCTACGCGTGATTTCGCATCGCGCGCTCAGTTCGAAGTTCGCGCAGCGGTTAGCGCTTGGGGATCGTCCAGAAGTAGACCTTGCGGCCCTCGACGTCCACCGTCTGCTCCGGCGCCCAGTCGCCCATGTCGAAGGCATGGGACACGATTCTGGTTCCGGGCTTGAGCTCAGCCATCAGCTTCGGCCGCAGCTTGAGGTTCAGGCTCGGCAGGAGATACAGGCTGACGACGGTCGCTTCGCTCAGGTTCGTGGTGAAGAGATCCTGGTTGAGGAAGCGCACCTTGTCGGTCACCTTGTTGGTGGCGGCGTTCGCGTTGGCTTCCTTGATGCGCTGCGGGTCGATGTCGATGCCCGTGCCACGGGCCGCGCCGAAGTCCTTCACCGCGGCGATCACGATCCGGCCGTCGCCCGACCCGAGGTCGTAAATCACGTCGCCGGGTCCGACTTTCGCGACCTTCATCATGGCGGCCACGACTTCAGGCGGCGTCGGCACATAGATCACGTCCGGGGTTCGCAGCTGCCCGGTCGCAGCGGCCTGCGCGAGGGCCGTCGGGGCGGGCATGGCCAGCACGAGGCCAAGTGCGAGCGTGGATATGGAGAGCAGGCGCATCTTCATCAAATCCTCCTGGGGCGGCCATCGGTCGATCGGTCCGCGGGCCGATCGCGTCACGGCCAGCATGCTAACCGAAAAACTGCAGGAAGTGATCAGGTGGCCTTGCGGCTGAATATGGCGCCGAGGGCGGCGTCCACGTCGGGGTAGGCGAAAGGAAAGCCCAGCTGCAGCGCCTTGGCCGGGACGGCGCGCTGGCCGGAAAGGAGCAGGGCGTCGGCCATTTCGCCGAGGAGGATCTTGAGCGCAAAGCCGGGCGCCGGCAGGAACGCGGGCCGGTGGAGCGCGCGGCCCAGCGCCGCGGCGAAAGCCTTGTTGGTGACCGGGCTGGGGCCCGTGGCGTTGAGCGGACCGGATACGCCCGGCGTCCGAATCGCAAAGCGCACGAGGTCCACCCAGTCCCGCCGGTGGATCCAGGGCCAGGTACTGCCGGCCGGAGCCGACGGGCCCTCCCGCGCCAAACCAGAAGGGCGGCAGCATCTGCGGCAGCGCGCCTCCGTCGCGTTCGAGCACGATGCCTGTCCGCACGAGGACCACGCGCGAGGGTCCGCTCGCCCGTTGAGCCTCGGTCTCCCACGCCACGCACACTTCGCTCAGAAAGTCTGCGCCCGGCCCGCGCTCCTCGGTCGCCACCTCATCGCCGAGGGGCCCGTAGTAACCGACCGCCGATCCACTCACGAACACCGCGGGCGGCCGCGCGGCCGCGCGCACCGCGGCAACCAGGCTTTTCGTCGCGAGCACACGGCTCTCGAGAATCCGTTGCTTCTGCGCGCCCGTCCACCGCCGCCCGGCAATCGATTCGCCCGCGAGGTTGATCACCGCCTCCGCGCCGTCGAGCTCCGATGCCCAGGCGCCCGACGCGCCATTGGGCGTCCAGGCGACCGTCCGCGCGGAGCCCGTCCCCCGAGCGCCCGCAGACCGCGACAGCACGACCACCTCGTGGCCATCGCGCACCAGCGCGTCCTTGAGCGCGCCACCGAGGAATCCTGACCCGCCGGCGATCACGGTTCTCATCGTTGTGTCCTGTAACCCCTGACGACCAGGGTTATTCCCGGCGGCTGGTTCAAAGGTCAAGGAACCTTGAACGTTGAACCTTGAACCTTGAACCTTGAACCACTACGGACCAGGATCAGAAAGTCTTCCGGACCACCCACTCCCTCATCAGCGAATCGACGACGACGTACCGATCTCCTTCGCGGCTCACCACATCGTCCCGAACGAGCGCCGAGAGCGCGCCCTGGACGGTGGAGGCGCCGCCCAGCCGGTGGCGGGTGCGAACGTCGGCCGACAGCAGCTCGCGGCCGTCCTCGAGGACGACCGCCCTCAGGACTCCGCGCTGCGGGAGCGTGAGGCGCTGCCACGCCCCTTCGAACATCGTCTGCTGCTCGGCGAGAAGGCGCTTCAGCGCCAGGTGCAGATCATCGAGCGTGACCCGTCGGCGGCCGCCCGTGCGGACCTCGTCCCACGTCTCGTGCGCGAGCCGCTGCACGTCGTAGGGCAGGTTGCCGGCGAGATCGACGATGGCCGCGCCGAGATCCGGCATCGGGCCGGAGGCCCGAGCGGACGAACCGCGAGTCGATGAAGGCGGCGAACTCCTCGGCCGGGATCTTGCCGAGGCGCATCACCGGACCGGCCTTGTAGAACGGCCGCTTCGGCGTGAGCATCGCCTCCATCAGCGTCGGCTCCGAGCCGGCAAACACGTAGCCGACGTCGCGCTGGTGCTGCACAGCCGCGCGAAGCGCGTGCTCCACCGAGCCGCCGTTGAACCCGCCGATCGCCTGGAACTCGTCGAGCGCGACGACGACCTTGCTTGCGCCGGGTTCGGCCAGCCGCGCCGGCAGGGCGAACACTTCCTGGGCCAGGCGCGAGATGTCGCGGTCGGAGCGGACGCCGGGGAACGAGACGGTGAGCGCGCCGAGCGGCGATGTCGTTCGGGCTCGTAGCGCACTTCGGCGCGTGCCGAGCCGACCATCTCGCGCAGCCACGTCGCGCGCGCGGTCCGAGACGTGTCTCAGCGGCGGTCAGCGCCCGCGCGTAGCCTTCGAGAAATGCGACGTACGAGCTGAAGCTGCTGACGGTCACCTCGACGGTGAGCGCGCCCTTCCGGCTCATCGCCGCCAGCGCGTGCCGGATGAGCGACGACTTGCCATACCGGCGCGGCGAGATGAGAAAGATCTTCTGCGCCGCCGCCAGGTCGCCGACGAGCCGCTCGAGCTCGTCCACGCGGTTGACGAATGCCGCCGCGGGCACGACTTCGCCGTAGACGAAGGGGTTCTCCATTACGTAGAACAGTATAACCGTTACGACAGTGGACGTAACGGGCTCGGGCCTCAGGCTCCGGGGGCCGCGGGGGCATCAGGCTGCGCCCTTTTTCAGCTTTGGCGCGGCTGCCAGTCCAGCCCAGTCCCGATCCCGATCCCCGATCCCTCCCGTTCCCCGTTCCCCGTTCCCCGTTCTCTGTTCCCTAGTAATACCGTTCCGGCAGCTCGAGCACCACGCGCTGTCGAGCCAGTGCCGCGAGCGGCGGCGGTGAGGGTACCGGCCTCGCAGCGCGGCAAGCGACGGCGATCGATCGTCGCCTCTTCGGGAGGTAGCGGCGGCAGGCGCCGTATTCGTCCTCGTAGTCGGGTGTCGGAAACCGCAGCTTGAGGCGCACCCCGCCGGCGTGTGGGCTCGCGCTGTAGAGCGGGTTGATCCGCCAGCGTCCGCGAGGCGCATTGCCGGACCGGGGCGTGCCGAGGCTCGATTGGTGTGCCTTCCAGACCTCGCCCGCGGCCCGGGTGTGGCGGCCACGATGGTCAGTGCCGGATCGTCGGTCGAGCATCTCTGGCGCATCGCGCCGTGTCAGATCCAAGGAACTCCCCGACACCACGTCTTCGAACAAGCCGGCCTCGCCGAAAATCCGCGGCTCGATCGTCTCGAACAGGTCGCGGTAACCCGCGGGCGACAGCGGCTGGCCGTGCGACGGGCTCCAGGCGAGCTGGTTGTGGGTGTGGCTGATGAGGACGGCGCCAGCCTCGGCGAATCCACGACGCGCGGCCATCTCGTCGATGAACTGCCGCTTGGTCCAGATGTACTGAAAGGCGTCCGAGCACATCGCGAGGCCGAACACACCGCGGGCGAACGGCAGCGGCGCGTTGCCGTCGCAGCAGACGGCCTCGCAGCCCGGCACGGTGAAGCGCCGGGCCAGCCACATCTTGGGGAAGAACAGGTCCGCGAGCACTGGCGGCGGCGACGAGAGGTCCACGAGCGAGCGCGGTCAGATGTCCCGAGCCGCCGCAGACGTCGAGCGCCCGCCGCCGGCCCGCGAGCACGGCGCGGCCCACGGCACGCACGACGGCGTCTGCCACGATGAAGGTCGGGTCCGAGAAGCGATAGAGGAAGTAGCCGCCCTCGAAGTCCGGTCCGAGCGCCTCGACGAGCTCGCGGTAGGTCGAGTCAGCAGACGCGGCCGTCCGCTCGAAGCTCTCCGCCTGGGCCGGATCGCTCGACCCCGGCCATGACGCGCAGCGCCAGCTGCGGCCGGCCCTGCTCCATGTGCCCGCGCGCCTCGACCGCTGCCGGCTGCAGGTGCAGAACCGGAATGCCGTCGACACGACGGGGAAGATGCAGCAGTGGCAGCCGAGGATGCCGTCGTCGATCTCGATCGCCGCTGGCCCGGTGGATGCATCGACGTCGACCAGCTCCAGCCGCCCGCCGCAGTAGGGGCACCGCAGAATGTCGAGCGTGTCTCTCAGCATGTGCATCACGGCCCTGCTGCCCCTGTTCGTGTCGATCAGATCGAAAAGGGGTAGGACCCGCTCGTCACAGTGAAACTGCTCGGTGCCAAGCCACTGGCGCGCTTCGGCCTCGGTGATCAGGTCGAGCGGGCCCGCGCCCATCTGGCTCCGATGACGACGAATCGCCGCGAGCTTCGCGCCGATCCAGTCGCGCACGTCCACGATCATCGATGGCGCCGAGGCCTCGAGGCCGAACGCGTCCGGTACCAGGCTCCAGAAGCCCTTGACCGGCGGCGTCCACCCGCGTGCCGCGCCCGGCATTCACGATCGCCCGCATCACGCCGCGCGGCATCGTCACGTAGTAGAGCGGCGGCGCCTTCCGAGCCGAGCGACCGCACGGCGGTCGTCGTCCGCTCGTAGACGCCGACGTGATCGAGATGCCAGTAGAGACCGTCGCCGCCGAAGGTGATGAGCGGCGACCGGACGGTACCGGCGCGATTGCCGCCACGATGTCGGCGTGGAACTCCGCGACGTGGGACCAGCGGAGGTCGCCGTCGGGATGGTCGAGCAGCAGCAGATCGGAGATACCGAGCACTTCGGCAGCATCGAAGACCTCGGATGCCCGGCTGCCGCCGAGGGCGTCGTTCCTGCACCGGCCCGAACTCGCCGCCGCGCTCGCCGTGCGAGGCGCAGAGCAGGACCACCCGCACGTTCTCGGCTGCGAGCCGCGCCAGCGTTCCGCCGCAGGCCAGCGACTCATCGTCTGGGTGGGCAAAGACGGCGAGGACGGTCGGACGCTCAGCGTTTCGTCTGTTCGGCACGGTGCGCATCTACGACCCGGCGATACACATCGGCGTACTCCCTTGCCATGCGATCCGCACCAAAGCGCTCGACGGCTCGCGCGCGCACGCGGCGTCCGATCGAGCGCGAGCACCCGCGGCAGACCCTCGACCATCTCGTCGAGCGTCGAAAACACGATCCCCGTCGTTCCGTCGTCGACCACTTCGCGGACTGCGCCCCGGTCGAGCGCGGCGACCGGCGTGCCGCACGCCATGGCTTCGGCGAGGACCAGGCCGAACGGCTCGCGGGCCTGCACAGGATAGAGCAGCGCGCGGGCGCCGCCGTACAGCTTCACTTTCGTTGCGTGATCCGCCTCGCCGACCCAGATCACCTGTCTTGCCGTCCACGAGCGGCGCGACCTGCTCGCGGTAGTACGGTTCCTCGGCGGCCGCCATGAGCAGCTTCATGCCCGCCCGTGTGGCGACCTCGATCGCCTGCAGCACGCCCTTGCCAGGGGTAAACCGGCCGAGAAACAGCACGTAGTCGTCCGGCGTCGCCCGGAACTCGAAACGGTCGGTGTCGATCCCGTGGAGCACGGTCCCCGCCACGGTGACCCCCGAGAGCAGCCGCGCCTGCTCGTTCGAGATGGCCACGAAGCGCGCCTCCGGGTACCGGGACCACAGGGCCATCTCCGACTCGCTCGGCGAATGGTGGAGCGTCTGAACGACCGGGGTCGTGGACAGGCGGCTGAATGCGAGCGACATCGGATAGTAAGCCGCCTCGTAGTGGATGATGTCGAAACTCGCCGCGCGCTCGATCGCCGCCGACAGGTTCAGCATCTCGTAGAGCTCCCAAGGCCACATGTCTTCGTCGTGCCAGTAGCCCCGGGGGAAGAGCGAGTGCAGCCGCGCGCTGGTCGTCGAGTCCGCCGTCGCGAACAGTGTCACGTCGTGCCCGAGCCGCACAAGTCCCTCGGTGAGGAGCGAGGTCATCTCCTGCACCGACCCCGATTTTGGAGGCGGGATGGTAGTGGCGACCGGACCTACGTGTGCGACGCGAAGCGGCGAGAAAGTCGATGACATCAGCGGATCGTGTCGAGCAGCCGTGTGAGCACACGGCTCGCGTCGAAGTGCTCGCGCGCGATCTCGGAGGCGCGCTTCGCATGACGTGGGTAGTCGCCGTTGATGGTGTCGAGCCCCGACAGGACCTCGTCGAGGGTCGAGAAGGCGAGAAGGCCCTCACCGTTCGGCAGATGAGCGGTCCAGCCGGTATCCTGCACGAGCGCCGGCCGCCCCGAGGCCAGATAGCAGGCCGTGCGATCGCTGAACCAGCCGGATCGCGTGGAGACGTAGGTGTGCTTCGCCACACCGAATTCCGCCTTCGAGGCCTGGATGAAATCACGATACGCCCAGGGCGTCCGCGAGACCGCCATCGCGTCCACAGTGGACCAGCCATGTTCGCGCAGCAGTTTCTGCGGCCCGTTGATCGCGAGCTCGAAGGGCTGGGCGGATCTCGACGGCAGGGTCATGAACTTCACGAACTCCTGATCCTTGTTGCCTCCGACATCGGCGAAGCTCTCGATCTGCCACGTCATGACCGATGTGAACCGGTCACCGCCCCCGCGGTCGGTCCGCCACTCCTCGAGAACGATGGGCTGCCAGGTGTGGTGCCAGGCGAAATCGCCGACCGGAATCGGCGACTGAGGCGTGCCGATATTGGCGCCGAAGGTAAAGAGGCAGCCGAAACGCTTGAAGAAATCGACGTACCACGGTTCGGCCTTGGCGATGGCGAGCTGCGTGAAGGCCGGGTCGGAGTCGATGAACGCCGATCGGGGAATCCTGGCGTACTCGTCCCGCCAGAACCACGACCCGCCCGACAGGTTGAGGAACAGGTCGGCCTCCGCGGCGAACTGTTTCACCGCTTCGTGGCTCTGCCCGTGGTAATTGCCGTCGTAATTGACGAACGACCACCGATCGCCGAGCCCGAATGGCTCGAGTGCGGCATGAATGTACGACGTGCCGTACGACGGATCCGTCGCGCGGGTATTCAGGACCGGGTCGTAGACGCACTCTCCGGTGTCCTCGATGTAAAAGACGTCGTGGCCGAGGGCCCGCAGCCCGAGCAGGTACATGAGCGAGCACCACGTCACGCCGCCGAACGGATAACGCGCGATGATTCCGGCGAAGAGAATCTTCACGACCGCTCGGTGGTGGCTTGAATGAGCTCGTCGACCGTCTCGGGCTCGTCCAGCGACTTGCCGACCGAGAGGCGCGCGCACATGCGCCGATAGAGCTGGCTCGACTTCAGCAGCTCCTCGTGCCGGCCCACGGCGGCGATGCGGCCCTTGTCGAGCACGAGAATCCGATCGGCGTCTCGCACGGTCGACAGCCGGTGCGCGATGACGACCGTGGTCCGGCCGGCGCGCAGCCGGCGCAGGGCGGCAAAGACGATCTCTTCGGAGATGGCGTCGAGCGACGAGGTCGGCTCGTCGAGGATCAGGATCGGGGCGTTCTTCAGGATGGCCCGGGCCACGCTCAAGCGCTGTCGTTCGCCGCCGGACAGGCCTCCGCCCGCCTCCGCAATCTCGGTGTCGTACTGCTTCGACAGGCGCGACACGAACTCGTGGGCGTGCGCCGCGCGCGCAGCGTCTTCGACCTCCGCATCGGTCGCGTCGAGCCGCCCGTAGCGCAGGTTGTCGCCGATCGTGCCCGCAAAGAGCACGGGATCCTGCAGGACGATGGCGATCTTCTCGCGCAGCGAACGCACCCGATACCGTTTCACGTCCACACCGTCCACCAGCACGCGCCCGCGGGTCGCCTCGTAGAAGCGCGGAATCAGGCTGACCAGCGTCGTCTTGCCCGCACCGGTGAGGCCGACGAGGGCCACGACCTCGCCGGGCGCGGCCGAGAAGCTGATGTCCTCGAGCACGTGCGTGCCGTCGGGATAGGTGAAGCCGACATCCTCGAACCGGACCTGGCCCTTGATGCCCGCCGCATCGATTGCGTCGGGTGCTTCCACTGTCTCCGGCAGCATGGCGAACATCGCGCGCACGCGGCGGGCGCCGGCGACCGCACCCTGGAGGTTGCCCGTCGTGTGCGCGATGGCGGACAACGGACCGTAAACGGCGCCCAGGTACGCGATGACCACGGTCAAGTCACCGATGGACATTTCCCCGCGAAGGACGTGCTGGCCGCCGACGATGAGCACGAGCGCCGTGCCAAGGATCGTAATCGTGCTCACCACGACCGAGAACATCGACTCCTGCCACGTGATGGCGACGCGCGCCTGGCGCACCTGGTTGCCGAACCCGATGTATCGTCCAGCCTCGTACGGCTCGCGCGCGAAACTCTTGACGAGGCGAATCGCTGAGAAGACTTCGTAAAGCCTCTCGATCAGCTTCGATTCCAGCTCCTTGACCCGCTCGGTCCGCATCACCAGCGTGGTCATGTAATAGCGGAGACAGAGAAAGAGAAACGGCACGACGGCGAGCGAGAGCAGGGCGACCGTCCTGTCGAGCCTGATGAGAACGACGAACATCACCACGAGCGTGGTGGCAGAGGTGACGAGCGGGAACAAGCCGCTCATCACCAGGTTCTCGATGGCGTAGGCATCCACGTCGATGCGGTACACCGCGTCGCCGGTGTTCCGCGTGATGTGGTGGTGGAGTCCGAGCGCCTGCAGATGCTGGAACAACCTCGCACGCAGGTCGTACACCATGCGCTGGCCGGTCCCCACCTGCACCTGCATGGCCCAGGCGGTGATGAACTGGTTGATGACCTGCAGCAGGACGCCACCCATCACGACGACCACGAGCGCGCCCAGGAGGCTGCCGCCGGTCATCGCCTGCATCCACGACGCAAGCGGTTCGGGGAACGGATGCTCGTCGCTGTTCAGTATGTTGTCGATGACGAGCTTGAGAGGCCACGGCTGCAGCGCGCCAAGCACGATCTGCACGATGAGCAGGACCGCGAGCAAGATGGCGCTGGGCCGGTACGGCCGGAGAAACGACAGCATCCACGGAAGAAGCGGGCGTTTGTCGTCATGCTCGTACTGGCGCACCGGCTCACCGCTCATCAATTGACCCTTTCGGGGGTTGGCGGCCGCGTGCTTCGAACCTGGGCGGGCGGGGGCGGCGCCAGCTCGGGCGCCAGCCGGGAGATGTTCAGGACGACGAGCTGATCGCGGCTCGAGTCGGCGACGTACAGCCAGCCTCGCCGTGGAGCGAACGCGACCCGCGTCGGCGCACCGAACGCGCCTCGCCCGCCGTCGCTCACGTTCCGGATGATCCCGTCGGGCCCGACGGCCCGGACACGGCTGTTGTAGTAGTCGGTGATGAAGAGCGTGACGCGGCCGGCCGCATCCGCGACAGGCGCCACGCCCGCCGGCCCGGCCAGACTGGCCGCCGTAGCAGGCCCGCCATCGCCCGTGTTACCCCACCGCCCGTTCCCCGCCACCGTGGTGATGATGCGCGTCGCGGCGTCCACGCGCCGCACGCGCTGGTGGTGCATGTCGGCGATGTAGATGTCGCCGGTCGGCCCGATGGCGACGTCGCTCGGCATGTTGATCTGGGCGCGGTTGGCCGGTCCGCCGTCGCCCACGCCCGCTTCATCGCCCGCCACGCCCGGGTTGCCGTCGCCGGCGACCGTGTGAATCAACCCGGTTGCGTGGTCGATCATCCTGACGCGGTAGTTGAGCGTGTCGGCGATGTAGATGTCGCCATTCGGCGCCACCGCCACCGCGCTCGGGGTAAACAGCTCGGCTTGCATGGCAGGACGGTCGTCGCCGTTGTAACCGGGGTCGCCCGAACCGGCCACCGTCTGGATCGTCCCGGTCTCGCGATCCACGCGGCGAACGCGGTTGTTCCGCGAATCGGCGACGAGGAGATCCCCGTCGGGTGCGAGAGCCACACCGTCCGGCGTGTCGAGCTGCGCCTCGCGGGCAGATCCGAAGTCACCAGAGAACCCCGACGCCAAGATCGTGGTTGCCCGCCACGGTGGTGATCACGTTGTTGGGATCGATCCTGCGGATCACGTGGTTGTTCGAGTCGGCGAAGTAGACGTCGCCCGCTCCGGCCACGACAATGCCGCCGGGCGTGTCGAGCCAGGCCTGGATCGCCGGCCCCTCATCACCGGCATAACCCTTCTGTTCGCCGATCACTGCGGCTGCCGTCGCAGCCTCGCGCAGCATGAACGTGCCGGCGCCGAGCGCCACGGTCGCGACGAGAAAGACGACGGCGCTCCGCAGGCCGTAGCGCCGCAGCAGCGCGGGCGCGACGAGAGGACTTCGCGCCGGTCCTGATTTCATGGCCGTCATGCCCTGGATGTTCGTGACGGCTTTGACGGCGCGCCGAAGGATCGCCGTGGCCTGCGCCGTCCGCCACGCGGTGAATGCCGTGAGCCCCAGCGCCAGGAGCGCTGCCGCGGCGCCGGGCAAGGGCCACCGGAGCGCCACACCTGCACTGGCAGCCACGAGGAGACCGCTTGCCAGCGCCACTGCCGTCACGACGCCCAACGTCGTGGGCCTCAAGTGCGTGCTCACGCGCAGCAGGCTCTTGCCTGAGCCGTGATCCTCGACGAGGGCTCGCGCATCGAGCCACGCCGCGCGGCCTACGGGAATGCTGACGTCCCGGTCGCCGGCCCAGCCTTCGTCCACGAGAATGGACCGCACGGACCGGGATCGGCGGAGCCAGTCGGTCAGCGCGGTCAGTACCCGGTCGGCGGACGTCCACGTCTCGCTCCAGAAGCGATCCTCGACGACGCTGCCCGAGAGCAGGAGCAGTGCCCGCCAGGCTTCGCGGAGCGTCGGCCGCGGCCCACGGCTCGTCTGCCGGCGCGCGTCGGGCAGCGCCACATCCGGCGGCGTCAGGATGCCCCGGATCTGCCCGACGATGCGCGCAAAGGGCTGGAAGAAGTGGAGGTAAGCGACCATGGCGCGGTACCACACGCGGCTGCCGCGGAGCGAGTCCACGTCGGATCGCAGCGCATAGGTCAGGTTCTTGTTCAGCGTCGCCGCGATGCCCACGCCGCCCGTGCCGAGCAGCAGCGACGCGGCCAAGGCGCGGTCGCCGATGGCCCAGACCACGAGGCCGGCGAGCGTGAGCACGATTGACAGCACCTGCCACCGGACCGAGTGGGGCAGGAACGCGAAGGGGTGGACGTCGGTCCGGTAGACCGAAGGAAAGGCCGCCGTGCCCCAGACACCGGCGTTGATTTTTTCGCCCCACAGCGAGCGCACAAACGGGAGCGGGCTGTAGATCCTCCCGTGCCACACCATGCGTCCGTCGAGGAATTTGTCGGGGTGGTGCGCCATCAGCCAGCGCTCACCCTCGCCGTACCCGACCTGCTGCCGCCAGTACGCCTTGATAGACGACCGATGGTGGTGCCACACGAGCGCCGACGAGGCGAAGCCAATCTTCCAGCCCTTGGCTTGCAGCCGCCAGCACACATCCACGTCGTCTCCCGCGCGGAGGTAGATAGGGTTGAAGCCGCCGATCGACAGGAGCGCGTCGCGGCGGAAGGCCATGTTGCAGCCGGGCACGTGCTCCGCGATGCGGTCGTCGAGCAGGACGTGCGTGGGGCCGCCTGGTGCACGGGCGATGCACTGGGCGATCGGCGGGTCGTCCGGCGGTACGACGTTCGGTCCGCCCGATGCCACGACATCCGAGTTCAGGAACGGCTGGACCAGAAAGGTGAGCCAGTCGCGATCGGGCCGCGTGTCCGCGTCCGTGTAGGCCACAATCTCGCCGGTCGCCGCTCCCAGCCCGACGTTTCTCGCGGCGCTCAAGCCGCCGTTGGGGATGTCGATCACGTGGACGTTGGCGTGAAGCCGGCCGACGGCGCCAGTGTTGTCGCGCGAGCCGTCGTTGACCAGGATCACCTCGTAATCGGGGTAGGTCTGGCGCGCGAGCGCCGTCAGGCAGTCCTCCAGCGTGTCCGCCGCGTTGTACGCGCAGACGACGACCGAGACGCGAGGCCAAGTCTTGCGCGCGCCCTCCGAGAACGGAACGCTCGCAAAAGTTTCCCGCACGGCAGCCGCTGCCGGCTTGGGCCGGCGGTCGTGATCGACGAGGCCGAAGGCCCAGTCGTCGACCGGATGCCCTCCCCGCCACCATTCGTCAGTCCACGCGAAGGCGATGGCGCCGGCCGCACCTTCTTCGAAGGCCGCGCGGAGCTGCATCGCCGTCAGGGTGGCCTGACCCTCGAGCCCTTCGCGGATGCTGTCGCCCCCGGCCTCGGCGATGAGCAGTGGCTTGTGCCCGGCAATATGTTGCAGCCGGGCAAGATACGCCCGCAGGTTGGTCTCGCGGTGCAGGTAGAGGTTGAACGCGCAGACGTCGAAGAACGACAAATCGAGGAATTCGGTCGGCGGAAAGTTGACGTAAGTGAGCAGGCGTTCGGGAGCCGCGTCCCGGGCGGCGTCCGCGAGATCCCGAAGAAATCGCTCGACGCGGCGCCGGCCATGCCAGCGGACCACGCTCGAGGGGATCTCGTTGCCGAGGGCGAACATCAACACGGCAGGGTGGTCGCCGAACTGCCCGCACCTGCTGCTGGATGTCGCGGCGAATGCTGCGGGTGAGCGCGCGGTCGTCCAGAAACGCTACATGCTCGCTCCACGGCAGGCCGATCATGACCCGGAGGCCGTGTCGAGCGGCCTCGTCGAGCAGGGCGCGGTCCGGCGGCGTATAGACCCGGACCGTATTGATGCCCAGGCCCGCCATCAAGCGGAAATCGCACCCGATCTGCTGGAGCGACGGGAACTGGCGGCCCTCGGCATCGGGGGCAAAGGTGCCGTAAGTGACGCCCTTGACGAGGAATCGCCGGTCGCCGTCGCTGAGGAACTTGCCGTCGGTCGCTATCACTTAGGTTTTATTATCTCTTTGATGCATGCCGTGGACCTGATCTTCACGCTCACGGGAGGCCTGGCTGCCGCGCTGGCGGCCGGGTACGTCTCCCACCGTCTGGGTTTGTCGCCTATTGTCGGCTACCTGTTCGCCGGCCTGCTCGTTGGCCCGAATACGCCAGGGTTCATGGCTGATCGGGGCATCGCCGAGCAGCTGGCCGAGGTCGGGGTCATCCTCCTGATGTTCGGCGTCGGCCTTCAGTTCCATATTGAAGAGCTCTGGGCTGTCCGCAAGGTGGCTGTGCCCGGCGCAATCGTCCAAAGCGCCAGCGCGACAGTTCTTGGGGCGCTTCTGGCGGTCGGCGTGGGCTGGAGCTGGGGCGCCGGCCTGGTATTCGGCATCGCCCTGTCAGTGGCCAGCACCGTTGTCCTGGTCCGCGTGCTGTCGGACAACCGGCACCTGCACACGCCGACCGGCCACATCGCCGTCGGCTGGCTCGTGGTCGAAGACATCTTCACCGTGCTCGTGCTGGTGTTGATGCCGGCCCTTTTCGCGCAGAGCTCGACCGGAACCGGGCAGGGCGCCGCGGTCGCCCTGGCCATCGCGCTCGCGAAGGTCGGCGGGCTTGTCGTGTTCACGATGGTGGTTGGAGGGCGGGTCATCCCCTGGCTGCTCAACCACGTGGCCGCTACCAGATCCCGTGAACTCTTCACTCTTTGCGTCCTGGTCCTCGCGCTCGGCATCGCGGTCGGCTCAGCTGTTCTGTTTGGCGTCTCGATGGCCCTCGGTGCGTTCCTCGCCGGCATCGTCGTCGGCCGATCAGATTTCAGCGTGCGGGCGGCGTCGGACGCGCTCCCGATGCGGGACGCGTTCGCCGTGCTGTTCTTCGTCTCGGTAGGGATGCTGTTCGACCCTGCGCAGCTCGGCCAGCAGCCGCTGCTGGTGGCGGCGACGCTGGCGATCGTGCTCGTCGGGAAGCCGCTGGCTGCGCTGTCGATCACCTTGCTCTTCGGTTACCCCCTGCGGGTGGGTCTCTCAGTGGCGGTTGCGCTGGCTCAGATCGGGGAGTTCTCGTTCATCGTGGCGAACCTCGGCAGCCAGCTCGGCGTGCTGGGCCCGGCGGCGGTGAACGTGATCGTGGCGTCCGCGATTCTCTCCATTGCGCTCAACCCGCTGCTGTACCGCCTGGTGGACCCCATGACGGCGTGGATCTCGAGGCGTCCGGTTGGAGATCCGGCAGGAAAAGAAGTGGTGGATGAGGAGACCATGCGCCATCGGGCGGTCGTCATCGGGTACGGTCCGGTGGGGCGGACCGTGACGCGGCTCCTCCGGCAGAACGAGATTGCCCCGACCGTCATCGAGATGAACATGGATACCGTGAAGAGCCTGCAGGCCGAGGGTATTCGTGCGATTTACGGGGACGCGGGGCACAGGCAGACCCTCATCGCGGCCGGGGTCCCGCAGGCGCGCAGCGTGATCATCAGCGTGGCGGGGTTGCCGGCGGCCGAGGAAACCATTCGGCTCGCCAAGGATCTGAACCCCAGAGTGCAGGTCCTTGCCCGAACGGCCTATATCCGGGAGCAGGCGCCGCTCCAGCGTGCCGGCGCCGACGTCGTGCTGTCCGGGGAAGCGGAAGTGGCGCTGGCGCTGGCCGAGTCCATCCTCGGCCCACTTGGCGCCACGGCGGAGCAGATCGACCGTGAGCGCGCGAGGGTGCACGCGGAGTTGGCGACGGCCACGGCGACGGCGTGACGGGTGCCGTGACCACAGCCGGTCCCGTTGATGGGCGCCGGGTCAACAGCCCACGGCAGGTGCTGTTTGCCAGCCTCATCGGGACCACGATCGAGTTCTTCGACTTCTACATCTACGGGACGGCCGCCGTGCTCGTGTTCCCGACGCTGTTCTTCCCGGCGTCGGATCCGGCCACGGCCACACTGGCCTCGCTCGCCACCTTCGGCATCGCCTTCCTTGCACGGCCGATCGGTTCAGCGTTGTTCGGCCATTTCGGCGATCGTGTCGGACGCAAGACCACGCTTGTCGCGGCGCTCCTGACGATGGGGTTGTCAACCGTGGCGATTGGGCTGCTGCCGACCTACGAGTCGATCGGCCTGGCTGCGCCGATCCTGCTCGCGTTGTGCCGCTTCGGGCAGGGCCTCGGGCTCGGCGGCGAGTGGGGTGGCGCCGTGCTCCTGGCGATCGAGAACGCGCCGCCCGGCAAGCGGGCGTGGTACGGCATGTTCCCGCAGCTTGGCGCGCCGCTCGGTTTCTTCCTGTCCACGACGGTATTCCTTCTCCTGTCCGATGCGTTTGCCAACGAGCAGTTCTTCTCGGTCGGCTGGCGCATCCCGTTTCTTTCGAGCGCCGTTCTGGTGCTCGTGGGCCTTTACGTGAGGCTGACCATTACGGAAACTCCGGTCTTTGCCGCGTCTGTGAGCCGGGGAGAGCGCGTCGAAATCCCTGTGGCCGTCGTCTTCAGGTATCACTGGCGGACGCTCGTTCAGGGGACGCTCGTCTCGCTCGCTACGTTCGTCATCTTCTATCTGATGACGGTCTTTACGTTGTCGTGGGGCACCAGCGCTCTCGGGTACACGCGCGAGGAGTTTCTCTGGATTCAGCTCGTGGGCGTCGCGTGCTTCGCGGTGACGATTCCCATTTCGGCCGTGATGGCCGAGCACGGCCGCCGGCGTGTGCTCCTGGCGTCGACCATCGCGATCGGCCTGTTTGGCCTGGTGATGGGTCCGCTGCTCTCGGCGGGAACAGTCGGCGCCGTGCTGACTGTGTCGATTGGTCTCGGGCTGATGGGCCTGACCTACGGTCCCCTCGGCACGGTCCTGTCCGAGCTTTTTCCGACGGCTGTCCGCTACACGGGCAGCTCGCTGACATTCAACCTGGCCGGTATCTTCGGTGCGTCGCTGGCGCCGTACATCGCCACGTGGCTGGCCAACAATTACGGCCTGCAGTACGTCGGGCTACTACCTCACCGCGGCCGCGCTGTTGACGCTCGCCGGCCTGCTGGCGACCCGGGAAACAAAGGACGAGGAGCTGATATCGCGATGAAGTTTCGAAGCACGCTGGAGCTGGGCGGAAAGACGGCGACGGGCCTTGAGGTGCCCGCGAAGATTGTCGAGGGCCTGGGTGCCGGCAAACGGCCTCCGGTTCGCGTGACCATCAAGAACCACAGCTACCGCAGCACAGTGGCGCCGATGGGCGGAAAGTTCTACCTGCCTGTCAGCGCGGAGAACCGGGAGGCGGCAGGCATCGCGGCCGGTGACCGCCTCGAAGTGAGCGTCGAGCTCGACACGGCGCCGCGCGAAGTCGTCGAGCCGCCGGACTTCAAGAAGGCACTGGACGGCAACAAGCGGGCGCGCAAGGCGTTCGACAGCCTCTCTTACACCAACAAGAAGCAGCACGTGCTGTCAATCGAGGGCGCAAAAACGGTTGAGACGCGCGAGCGCCGTATAGCGAAGGCGCTCAGCGCGCTAAAGAGCTAACGGAGGGGGCGGAGAGAACGGACTTCACACGGAGAAACGAAGCCGCGGGGGCCTTTCCGGCTAGTTCAGGTAAGAGGCTGTTCGTCTTCTGCCACGGCCAGCCCGCTTCGCGGACGCTCGACCGTTGCGCACCGGGTTGAAGCACATTCTGGGAGCGTCTCGAGTGTGCTTCCACCCGGTGCGCAACGGTCGCGTCCGCGAAGCGGGCTGGCCGTGGCAGACAGACTCGTCTCGCTGGTCCGTGAGCTAGGCGAATCAGTCTCCGTGTCTCCGTGTCTCCGTGTGAGATCCGTTCCCTCCGAAACCTTCGTGCCCTCACACCGTGTTAAACCGTTCCCTCCGCAGACTCCGTTCCCTCTAGATGCTCGATCGACAGCCGCCCGGTATAGAGCGCCATCCCGACAACCGCGTCCACGTCGTGCTTGTGGAGTTCGTCGATCTCCTCGTGGGTGGTGATGCCGCCTGCGGCGGTCACGCGGCGGGTGGTCGCGCCCCGCACCCCGAGGATCGCGGTGATGTCGGTGCCCCTCATCAAGCCTTCGAGGTCCACGTGCGTGTACAGGAACTCGCTGCAGTACGGCTCGAGGGCCTTCACGGCGTCCACTGCGGTGAGCGGGAGCGCCGTCTTCCAACCGTGGATGACTACGTGGCCGCCCTTCGAGTCGACAGCCGCGATGATCTTGTCGGCGCCGACTGCCTCGGCCAGCTCGCGGGCGAAGTTCAGGTTCGGCTTGCCGCCCTTGAAGAGCGACGATCCCACGATGACCTGCTTCGCGCCGGCCGCAAGCAGCTCGCGGGCGCGCTCGACCGTGCGCACGCCTCCGCCGACGCGCGAGGAAAGCAGCGGCGCAATCTGCCGCACGATCGACAGATTGTCTCCAAGGCTCATCGCGGCGTCGAGGTCGATGATCTGCACTTTCGGAAACTTCTCGAATCGTTTCACCCAGCCGAGGACGTTCTCGTCGCGGATCGCGAGATGTTCGCCTTGCACGAGCTGGACGACGGCGCCGTTCTGAAGGTCGATGGACGGAATGAGCATTAGAGCCTGACGGGAATGTCGTGCTGTTTCAGATGAAGCTTGAGCGAGTGGACGCTGGTTTCGGCGAAGTGAAAAATGCTCGCGGCCAGCGCGGCGTCGGCGGCGCCCGCGGTGAACACGTCAACGAAGTGATCGAGGCCGCCTGCACCCCCCGACGCAATCACCGGAATCGAGACCGCGCGCGACACTGCGGCGGTCATCTCGCAGTCGAATCCCGCCTTCGTGCCGTCGCGGTCGATCGAGGTGAGCAGGATCTCGCCGGCGCCACGCGACTCGGCTTCGCGCGCCCACTCCACGGCGTCACGGGCCGCCGCTGACGTTCCGCTGCGCGCGTACACCGCGAAGTGGGGGCCGTCTCCATTTCCGGGCGAGTGCTTGGCGTCGATGGCGACGATGACCGCCTGGCTGCCGTACCGGTTGGCGAGCAGGGTGATGAGCTCGGGGTTCGACAGAGCCGCCGTGTTCAGGCTGACCTTGTCGGCCCCAGCCTCGACCGCCGCCGCGCCGTCGGCCTCCGTCCGGATGCCGCCGCCGACGGCCAGCGGAATGAACAGCTCTCGAGCAACTGCGCGAATCGTGTCGGCCAGCGCCCGCCGGCGCTCGAGCGTGGCGGTGATGTCGAGGATCACCAGTTCGTCGATGCCCTCGACGTTGTACCGGCGGGCCAGCTCGGCCGGATCGCCGGCGCTCCGCAGGCCTTCGAAGTTGATGCCTTTGACAACCTGGCCGTCGCGGACGTCGAGGCAGGCAATGATGCGTTTCGACAGCATGACGCTAGGCCGCACGCTCCTGGACGGCCTTCAGGAAGTTTCGCAGGATCCGCAGGCCGACGTCGCCGGATTTTTCGGGATGGAACTGCGCGCCCGAGACGTGCCCTCGCTCGACAATCGAAGCAAAGGGTTCGCCGTGATCGGTCGACGCTACCGTGTCCGCGGTAATGGGGGCCACATAGCTGTGCGTGAAGTACACCTGGGCGCCGTTCGCGACACCAGCCGCAATCGCACTGTCGCGGACCAACTCCAGCGAGTTCCAGCCGACGTGGGGGACCTTTATCTGAGCGTCAACATTATTCACATGCGGTGGGGCCCCACCCCCACCGCGAACTGACGCTGACGCCTCGCCTCGGATCCCCTTGTCCTCGGCTCGGTGTGGCCGCAGGCGCTCCTGCCCTGCCCGCCCTGCCTGCCGCGCCAGCCCTGCCTGCCCTTGTAACCGATAGCACCGTCCGGCCAGCAGCCCGAGCCCGGGCAGCTGCGGATCTTCGTCGCTGCCCTCGAAGAGCCATTGCAGGCCGAGGCAGATCCCGAGCAGCGGCCGGCCTTCGGCGACGAGCGTGCGGACGGCTTCGACCCACGAAGAATCGAGCGCGCGCGTGGCGGAGAAGTGGCCCACGCCGGGGATGATGACGCCGGCGGCCCGACGCAAATCTGACGGAGCCTCTGGTACGACGACGTCCGCACCAACCGCGGCCAGGGCCTTCCTGACGGATGTCAGGTTCCCGGCCTTGTAGTCGACGAGCGCAATCACAGGAGCCCCTTGGTGCTCGGCAGCATGCGCGCCAGGCGCTTGTCCTTGGCCGTCGCGACGCGCAAGGCACGGCCGAATGCCTTGAAGACGGCTTCGATCTTGTGATGGCTCGATCGCCCGTAGAGCACCTTGACGTGGACGTTAGCGCGAGCCGCCATCGCGAACCCCTCGAAGAAGTCGTGCACGAGCTCGGTCTGCAGATCCCCGACGCGCGAGGTGACCTTGTGCAGATCGACTGTCGTGTGGGGGCGGCCGCCCAGATCGAGCGCGACAACGGCGAGCGTCTCGTCCATCGGCATCACGAAGTAGCCCGCGCGGTTGATGCCCTTGCGGTCGCCGAGCGCCTTCGACACGGCCTCACCGAGCGCGATGCCAAGGTCCTCGACCGTGTGATGCTGATCGACGTCGAGGTCGCCGGTCGCCTTCACGCGCAGGTCGAAGCCGCCGTGCTTCGCGAAGAGCTCCATCATGTGATCCAGGAACCGGATGCCGGTCCCGACTTCGTACTTGCCCTTGCCGTCCAGGACGAGCGACAACCGGATCTGGGTTTCCGTCGTCCGGCGATCGATCAGCGCGCGGCGCATAGGACCTCTTCCATCGCCGCGAGCCCGCGGCGGGTGTGTTCGACAATGCCGGCCGTGATCCGGATGCAGCCTTCGCAGCCGGGTTCCTTCGAGCGGTCGCGGAGGTAGATGCCACGGGCGGCCGCGCCCGCCACCAGCGCCTGCGCTTGTGGACCTACCTTCACCAGCACGAAGTTGGCCGCGCTCGGCCAGTACGTGAGCCCGAGCCGGTCGCACGCGGCATAGACCAGCGCCTTCGACTCCCTGACCTGCCGCAGGTAGTCCTCGACGTATTCGCGGTCCGCGAGTGCTGCCGGCAGGGCGACGGAAGCGGCGACGTTGATGCTGTAGACCGGCACGGCGCGCCGCAGCGGCTCGAGCGTCACGGGGTTGCCGATCACCGCGCCAATGCGGATGCCGGCGAGCCCGTAGGCCTTCGAGAACGTCTTGCCGACAATGACGTTGGGGAATGCGCTCAGTTCGGGCACGAAGCTCTGCCCGGAGAAGTCCGAGTAGGCCTCGTCTACGAAGAGCACGGCGGTTTCCGGAAGCCGCCTGGACACCGCCCGAATGGCCTCGGCGGGCACGTTCACGCCGGTCGGATTGTTCGGGTTTGTGATGAAGACGGCACCGGTCCGCGGCGTGATCGCGGCGAGCACCTCGTCGAGCGCGAAATCGAAGCCCGCGCGGGGTGCCACGTGCACCACGCGGGCGCCGAGCACCTCGGCATCGAACGCAAAGATCTCGAACGCCGGGTCGGGAATCACGGCCTCGCGAAGCTCGCCGACGCCGGCTGGCCGGAGATGGGTGATGGCCACCGCGAGAATGCCTTCATCGAGCCCGTTGACCAGGAGGAGCCTTGACGGATCCACACCGAAGTGGCCGGCGCAGGCCTCGACCGTTGCCTGATACGGCGGATACACGGCCATCTGCTCGACGGTGATCGATCGGAGCGCTTCGAGCACGCGGGGGGAGCACCCTCCGGTGTTCTCGTTCTGGTGGAGCCGGAGGCCGGCGTACAGCTCGCCCGGCTTGTCGTAGTCGGTCATCGCAGCCGCACCTCGACAGATTCGGCGTGCGCCCGCAGACCCTCGGCGCGCGCGAGGGGCAGGATCGCGGGCGCCAGCCGCGACAGCCCCGAGCGGGTCAACCGCTGCACGGCCATGACGCGGACGAAGTCGGCCGCCGAGAGGCCGCCCCTGAACCGGGCTGCCCTCGCGGTGGGCAGCACGTGGTTGGAGCCCGTCGCGTAGTCGCCCGCAGCTTGAGCGGTGAACGGACCGACGAACACGGCGCCGGCGACCAGCCGCCGCCTGGCCATCCGCTCGTCGTCCACCACCAGGTGCTCGGGCGCGATCCGGTTCACGAGGTCGGTGGCTTCCTCGGCGTCACCGACGAGAACGATCGCGCCGTGGGCAGCGAGAGACCGGGTCACAATGTCGCGGCCGGCAGCGAGCCGGGCGACACGCGCGGCGACCCTGGACGCGAGGCCCCTGCGCCACGTGATGAAGATCGAGCGCGCGTCCGGATCGTGTTCGGCCTGCGCGACGAGGTCGGCGGCAATCCAGTCCGGACGGCCCGATCCTGAAACCACAACGATCTCCGTGGGCCCGGCGTAGAAGTCGATCGCGCAATCAGCGGTGATCATCGCCTTCGCTGCGGCCACCCATCGGTTGCCCGGCCCGACGATCTTGTCCACGCGAGGAACCGACGCGGTGCCGTACGCGAGGGCGGCGATCGCATGCGCCCCGCCCATCCGGAAGAGGCGCGAGACGCCGGCTTCGAGCGCCGCGGCCATCACCGCGGGTTCAGGGCGCGGGCAGACGGCGATGATGTCCCGCACGCCGGCGACCCTGGCGGGGATGGCCGTCATCAAAAGAGATGAGGGAAGAGGGAAGCGGCCACCGGGCACGTAGCACCCGACGCGCGCCAGCGGCTCGACCTGCTGGCTGACTTTCACGCCCGGCTGCACGGCAACGGTCCACTCCCGGGGGATCTGCCTGGCCGCAACACGAGCGATGTTCCTGGCGGCCTGCCGGATCGCGCGGCGAAGCTCCGCGGGCGCTTTCGCGGCCTCGCGCCGCATCTCTTCGGGCGAGATCTCGAGCGGCGGCTCGACGCCGTCGAAGCGGCGTGCGAACCTCACGAGCGCTCGATCGCCGTCCGCACGGACCCTGGCCACGATGGCCGCCACCCGCCGCTCGAAGGCACGATCGGTGGCGTGGCCCGAGGTCAGCAGACGAGCGACGGCCCTCTTGTCGGCGCCGTCGATGACTTTCAGCATCGTGTCAGCACTCTTCACTTGCGCTGGGGCCCCACCCCCGCCGTGTGTCAGTGTCCTTCTTAGTTCTCACTTCTAAGTTCGAAGTTTCTCAGAGCACTATCTTATTGAGCGGGTACTCGACGATCCCCTGCGCTTTCGCCATCTTGAGCTTCGGGATCAGATCGCGGACAGTTTTCTCCTCGATGATCGTATTCACCGCCACCCACTCATCGTCGCTCAACCCGGAGATGGTCGGCCGCTGCAGTGCGGGGAGCAGCGCCAGCACCGTCTGCAGATCCGCGCGCCGCACGTTGAGCATCAGCCCCACTCGGCCCTGAGCCTCGATCGCCGCCCGAAGAAGCAGCGCGATGTTCTCGAGTTTGGTGCGCTTGAACGTGTCGGCGAGCGCCGTCTTGTTCGCGATGAGCTGCGTGTTCGACTCCATCACGGTGTCGAGAATCCGCAGCCGGTTCGCACGCAGCGTGGACCCGGTTTCGGTGGCTTCGACGATCGCGTCACAGAGAACGGGTGGCTTCACTTCCGTCGCGCCCCAGGAGAACTCGACGTTGACCTTCACGCCATGTTTCTGGAAGTAGCCGCGGGTCACCCGGACCAGCTCGGTCGCCACCGTCTTTCCGTCCAGATCCTTCGCCGACTTGATGCTCGAGTCCTCGGGCGCCGCCAGCACCCAGCGGACCTTCCCGAAGCTCTGCTTCGCGTAGATCAGATCCGCGATCGACTCGATCACGCCGGTCCTGCCGTCGCCGAGCTCGTGCTCCTGGATCCAGTCCTGCCCGGTGAGGCCCGCGTCGAGCACACCGTCGGAGACGTAGCGCGCCATCTCCTGCGCGCGGATGAGCATGCACTCGATCTCGGGGTCGTCGATCGTCGGAAAGTACGAACGCGAGCTGACGTACACGTTGAAACCCGCGCGGCCGAACAGCTGCACGGTGGAGTCCTGGAGGGATCCCTTCGGAATGCCGAGCTTGAGTTTCATCTTTTCCTTATCGCGTCTTTACATCACCTGGTTGAAACACGTCCGCTCGCCGGTGTGGCACACGTTGCCATCGCCGAGCCGCTTCACCTTGACGAGCACCGTGTCGTCGTCGCAATCGGTGAGCATCTGCACGACCTGCAGCCGGTTGCCGGATGTTTCGCCCTTCATCCACAGCTTGTTCCGCGTGCGGCTGAAGAACGTGGCGAACCCGCTCGACCTGGTGAGGTCGAGGGCTTCCTGGTTCATGAAACCGACCATCAGGACTTCCGAGCTCTCCGCGTCCTGAATGACGGCCGGGATGAGGCCGTCCAACTTCGAGAAATCCATCACATCGCTCCTTGCAACCGGCCCCGACAACGCAACTGGCCCTGACAACAAAAAACCCCGCCGGGGGGCGGGGTTGGCATGCTTCCGAAGGTTCGTTCTACCTTCTCTAGATCACACGCGCACTCCGCCGGCCGCCTGGCCCGCATGGTGGTGCACGTGATGGTGACGAACGAACATCGTGACGAAAGACTACTCTGCAGTTGGCGAGGCTGTCAAACGACCTCGCACAGCGGTTCAAGGTTCAGGGTTCAACGTTCAAGGCTCGGGTTCAAGGTGCAAAGGTTCAAGGTGCAGGATTCCGAACCCCAGAACCCAGAACCTAGAACCTCAGAACCCAGCACCAGCACCTTGAACCCTGAACTTTGAACTTTGAACCACCCCCGTCCAGCCTACGTTCACCGGGCACCCCCCGCCATCCGCCGAGTGGCCCGAACCGGGGGCCCGGACTGCCGTCAGACTCTCCATGTTGTCCAACGGATTGCTGCACGTGGAGGAAGATATGACCTCGGAACGTTCGGGGGAGGGTCGGGCGGCTATGGTCCTCGGGTTCCTGCTGGCGGCGTTCGGCGTCGGCATGCTGATCGACCGCACCGATCTCGTCGACATGCCTGGCGTGAACCGTCTCTGGCCGGTGGTGCTCATCGCCGTCGGCCTCACGCACTTCATGGGTCCGCAGGCCGATGTCCGGCACGGTGCCGGCCTTATCGCCACGGGGTTCTGGCTGCTGCTCGTCACCTTGACGCGCCTGGAGTTCCGCGACACGTGGCCGATGCTGCTCGTCATCTTCGGCCTCTCGACGATCTGGCGGGCGTTTCCGCTCGTCCCTGGCGCCAGGATGGACAAGGGAGACACCGATGTCCGGTGAAGATCGGCTCGTGATCACCCCGAGGCTCGTCCTCGGCGTGTGTGTCACGGCGCTCGGCGCGCTGATGCTGCTCGACCGAACCGGAGTGCTGGACTCCGAGGTGGTCCTGCGGTTCTGGCCGGCCGGGCTCATCGCGCTCGGCGCAGTGATCGTCGCGCAGGCAGACGATGACCGGCACAGCCGGACGAGCGGGCTCCTGCTCGTGGGCATCGGCACGTGGCTGCTCTTCAGCTCCCTGGGCGTCGTGCGCCTGCGTTTCTGGGACTTCGTGTGGCCGACCGTCCTCATCTGGATCGGCGTCAACCTGATGTCGCAGACCAGGCACCGATGGAAGGGCGCGTCCGGAGGCGGCGACAGCGCCGGTCGGGCCAGCCTGTTCGCGATGATGGGCGGCGCCGTGCGACGCTGGGATGGAAGCCCATTCCGCGGCGCCGAGCTGACCTCCGTAATGGGCGGCTGTGAGCTGGACCTGCGGCAGGCCGAGCTCGCCCCTGGCGAGGAGGCCGCGATCGACGTCTTCGCCATCATGGGCGGCCACGAGATCAAGGTGCCGGAGACGTGGAGCGTGGTGAGCACGGCCGTGCCGATCATGGGCGGCGTCGAAGACCGGACGCGGCCGCCCGGCGCGGGCGCGCCCAGGCTGGTCATCCGCGGCTTTATCATGATGGGCGGGGTCGAGATCAGAAACTGACGTGCATCCAATCCTGAGCGACCGCGTCCGCCTGGCGGTCTATCTGGCCGCGTGGCTGCCGGTAGGCGTGCTGCTGACCATCGGCCTGGGGAGCGAAAACACCTGGACCACGGCGGGCGCACTCCTGCTGCCGCTCAGCCTGGTGTACGCATTCATCGGCCTGTCGATCTGGTATGTCTGCCGGGCGCTGCCGCTCGAACCTGGACGCACGACGCCCACCATCCTGGCGCTCATCGTCGGCGCCGCTCTCACCAGCGCGGTCTGGGTGGCAATCGGTCAGGCATCGGCGGCCGCGCTCGATTCCCTGGTCGATGGACTGGACGCCGTCGCGCTGCTGAGCGAACAGCGCCAGCTGCTCTTTGTCATCGGGGCCCTGCTGTTCTGGCTCGTCGCTACGACCTACTACCTGCTGATTGCGTTCCAGGCGTCTCGCCAGGCCGAGACACGCGCGCTGGAGCTGAGCCTGCTGGCACGCGAGAGCGAACTCCGCGCGCTGCGCGCGCAGATCGATCCACACTTTCTCTTCAACAGCCTCAACTCGATCAGCGCGCTGACCTCCGCCGATCCCGCCGCGGCACGGCGTATGTGCGTCCTGCTGGCGGACTTCCTGCGGTCTACCATCAAGCTTGGTGCAACCGCTCGTATTCCGCTCGGAGAAGAGCTGGATCTGGCCGAACGATTTCTCGCCATTGAGCGCGTGCGCCTCGGATCGAGGCTGTCGGTCACGCGCGAGGCCGACCAGGAATCCGCCGCGTGCCTCGTGCCGCCGCTGCTGCTGCAGCCACTTGTCGAGAACGCGGTCATCCACGGGATCGGCCACTTGCTCGAGGGCGGCAACATCCGCATGGCCGCCACCCGCGGGGGGGCATTCCTCACTATCTCGCTCGAAAACCCCTGCGATCCCGGAAGGCCGAGGCGTTCGGGCAACGGAGTCGGCCTGGACCTCCTCAAGCGCCGCGTGGCGACGCAGTTCGGCGGCGAAGGGGCCGTTCGCGTGGACGAACAACCCGAATGGTTCCGCGTGGAAGTCCGCATTCCAGCGGTGACGGCCGCATGACCGTCGCTCCGTCGTCGCGGCTGTCCATCGTTCTCGTCGACGACGAGGCCCCGGCCCGAGCGCTGTTGCGCGAGCTCCTCGCGGCGCACGAGGACGTGACGGTTCTGGCGGAGTGCGCCAACGGCTTCGAGGCCGTGAAGGCGGTCACCGACCTCAAGCCACAGTTGCTCCTTCTCGACGTGCAGATGCCGAAGCTCGACGGCTTCGAGGTCCTGCAGCTCATTGGTCACGAGACGCTCGTCATCTTCGTCACGGCGTACGACCAGTACGCGATCAGGGCATTCGACGTGCACGCCGTCGACTATCTGCTCAAGCCGTTCGACGCCGAGCGCCTCGCCGAGGCGCTCGGCCGTGCGCGCCTGCGCCTCGCCGCGGGCGAGCGGCCGCCGGTGCGGTCGCTGCCGCTCTCGGCGAAGGAGCCGTCGCAGCCGCTCGAGCGGATCCTGGTTCGCGATCGCGCTGAGGTGCACGTCATTCCCGTCGAGAAGGTGGACTACTTCGAGGCGCAGGACGACTACGTGGGCATCCGCGTGACGGGGCGCATGCACTTGAAGGAACAAACGCTCGCGGAGATCGAAGCGCACCTCGACCCGCGCGCGTTTGTCCGCATTCACCGGCGCTATGTGTTGAACCTATCGCGCATGGCCAAGATCGAGCAGACCGATACCGACAGCCGCTTCGCGATCCTCACAGACGGCACGAGGCTGCCGATCAGCAGGAGCGGATACGGGCGGCTGCGCGCCGTCCTCGGGCCGTAGAAGCCGCCAGGAAAACACGAAAATTCACTCCCTGCTAGGAGGCTGGAGCACGGGGTTTGCTCTGGCTGAGGCAGACGCGCAATCCGGGCCGTTTTTCGGGCGCTTTCGGACTCCCGTCCGCACGGAATCGTCAGCCGCTGACGATCTTCGTGGGATTGGGGGGTGCGAGGCTGCGCGGCGTTGCAATGGGCCTGGAGCGCGGTGGAGGGTTTCAGAATGTCTCGTCATGCGTTCGCCGTCGTGGCCCTGCTGTCGCTTACCCCGGCGTGGGTGTACGCGCAGAGCCCGCGCTTCACCGTGAACACCGCTTCGGCCGATGTCCATCGATCTCCGAGCACAGGCAGCCCGGTGATCGGCAAGGCGCCGCGCGGGACCGCATTCGATGTCACCCGCGAGCTCGGAAGCTGGGTCAGGATCCCGTGGCCGGCCGCGGAGGATGGCAACGGCTACCTGCACGTGACCTGGGGGACGCTGGAACACGGAGTGGGGCCGACACCGGCGCGAGCAGCAGCACCGGCCGCGGAACCCGCGGCTCCCATGGCCGCGAACGCGTCCACCGAACAGCCCATCAGTGTCCGACCGCCGGCGATCGCGACGACCGCGTCATTGCCCAGCCACGTGCTCGGCCTCGGCGGGCGTTTCAGCAACTCGGCGTTCGGCTTCGCGGCCACCGCGCGCGCCTGGTCGCGCGGGCGGCTGGGCCTTCAGTTCGAAGTCGGCCGTTCCACGCTCACAAGCGGTTTGACGGCCGGAACAGCGACGTCGATGCAGTTCGCGCCCAGCCTCGTCTATGCGTTGCCCGACGCGGTGACCAATGCTGTCTGGCTGCGTCCGTATGTCGGCGGCGGTGCGAGCGTTTATCGCTCGAGCCTCCCGACGACAGCCACAACGCTGTCATCGTCCCAGACCGACCTGGGCTTTCAGTCCTTCGGCGGCGGCGAGGTGACGTTTGCCGCAGCGCCGTGGATCGCCATCAGCGCGGAGGTGGGCTACAACTGGGCTGACGAGCCGTTTCCGGGATTCGAGCTCGGCGGGCCGAGCTTCTCGCTGTCTGCGCACTGGTATGTGAAGTAAGCGGGGAACGGAGAACAGGGAACGAGGGAACAGGGATCGGGGATCTGGAGGGCACGGAGATCCCTCCGTGCCCTCGCCTGCAGATCATCGCCCGTTGCCTGCGCTACGGCACGCTGGTCGTAAGCTCGAACGGCACGGGTTGCTGAAACACCCGTGATTGTCCCGACTGCATTCTGATGCCCACGAGGAGGTGTCGCGTCGTTGCCGGCACTCGCAGGGAGAGTGCTGTTTCGCCGGGTCCCGCGGTTGCCGTCTGGGCCATGAGGTAGGGGTTGCCTGCCGTGCTCCACAACTGGAGTGGGCTCTCGCCGGACCACTGCAGGTGAATGCTCAACTCCCGCTGCCCGGTGTCGAGATTGATCCATTTGCACGGTTCGCACCACGCGCCGTAGGTCTCTTCCCATATGTCGGAGAGGTCATAGGCGACATCCGCTGAAGATATCTGGCTCTCGAGGCGCGAGGCCCCAGACATCGCGATCTGTCGCTGGATGTAGAGGGTGCCGAGCGCGAGGTCTTGTCCTGCCGGCACCGCCAGCTGCCTGCTGACGTAGCCGTCCGCAGCGAGACTGAGGAAATAGCCGACTCGCTCCAGTGAAAAGGATCCCTTGCCATCGGTCAGTGTCGAGGCTCCATCGGCATAAACTTTCGCTCCCGGGACTGGACTGCCATCGACCTCGACGACGGTGCCAGTGGTCTTTCGCAGTCGCTGAAGGTTGAGGGTGATGGCTTCGGCCGGTGCCGTGGCCATCCACGTATATCCTTCCTTGTGCGCGCGCACGCACCAGTTCCCCGGCGGCGCATCGACCGTCAGGCTGAACTCACCGGCGCTGCCGGTCAGCGTTTGAACGAGGACGACGTCGCCGCCGCAGCGCCAAACGTCGACGATGGCGTCCGGCACCGGGCCGCCACCGTTCTCGACGACGGTGCCGGTTGCGTGGAGCGTTATCGAGGCCGGAGTCGATACCGGCGCGGGCGAAGGGGTGGGTGCCAGCGGTGCCGCCTTATCGTCTCCACAGCCCACGGCACACGCCGCGAGGGTCCCGAGCGACAGGACCAGCACAACGAGGCTCGACTGACTGGCCCCAGTGCTTCGCACGCAGGTCATTGCTGCTTCTTTTGCCTACGGCGCACTGGTGGTGAGCTCGAACGCGACTGGCGGTTGGGTGTGCGGGAGAGGCGGTTGAAAGACGGAGGCCTGATTCCGGAACCCGACGACGAGAAACCGTGTCGCTGCCGACACCAGGATTGAAGAGGCCGACCCACCAGGTTGTGCCGTTGCCAGCTTGAACGGACCGTAGCCGTCTTCCGCGGCCAGCAGTTCCAGCGGGTTCTCCCCGGACCACCGCAGATGGACGTTGAGTTCCCGCCCTCCCGTTTCCAGCGTTATCCACTTGCACGTGCACCAGTTCCCCTCGTCCCAGAGGTCATAGTCAACGTCATCCGAGGAGACCCTGCTGACCATGCTGGTTGCGCCAGACATGAGAATCGCGCGCTGGAGGCGGATGGTTCCGAGCGGCAAGATCCTGACCGGTCGGCCACCGACAGCGACCTGCCGACAAAATGGCCCGCCTCAAGGGAGATCCAGTAGCCAACATTGTTGAGAACGAAATGTCCGGCGGCGTCGGTGATCGTCTCGGTTCCAGGGAGCCCAGACCCTCGCACCCGCGACCGGACCGCCGTCAACTTCGAAGACAGTACCCGTCGCCCGGCGCAGCCGCTGGATGCGGAGGGTAATGCCGTCACTCGGCTGGGTAGCGAACGACCCGCCGGCTAAATACCCCTCCTTCTGCGCGCGCAGACAGGGTTGACTAAGCGTCGATTGGACCGAGGGTGAATCTACCGCTGAGATCGGTCAGTGTCTGTCCGAGCTCGGTGCCGTCGGCGCATACGACGACCCTGACGGTGGCGTCCGCCACCGGGCCACCCTCGAACTCGAAGACCGTGCCCGTCGCGCGGAATGTTGTCGATACCGGCGGAGAGGGGCTGGGGCTGGGGCGGTGGAGGTGCGGGTGGGTGCGACGGGTGTCGGGCCCTCGTCACCACAGGCCACTGTGCACACAAAAGCCAGGTAAATCATCGTTCGCCGCATGGAGTCCATCCCTTGGCAACCGGAAGACGACCGGGTTCGCTCTACCTAAAAGCGCGAACCGTTAGCCAAACCCGCCAGCCAGATTTGAGCTGCCGTGTGGCCGGCGGCGACGACACCCCCCCTTGACTGAAGCGAGAACCGGCTTCAGGAGCTGCCACGACTTTTCAAGGCGTTTCGTGTGGCAAACCGCCTCGGTTGCTCAGGCGGATCGGAGTAAGATCCCGGAAAATTCCGATGGCTGCCGCGAGAACGTCGACCGCGCGCCGCTCACCCGAATACATCACGGGCTTGCTCGTCGCATGGAACCGCGGTGAGGAATCCGCCCTCGCACAGCTGACTCCTCTCGTGCACAACGAACTGCGCCGGCTGGCCAGGGCGCAGTTGCGGCGCGAGCGTGACGATCACACGCTACCGACAGACGCGCTGGTGAACGAAGCTTACGTACCGTCTGGTCGATCTCGGCCGCGTGGAATGGCGGGATCGCGCCCACTTCTTCGCGCTCTCGGCGCGGCTCATGCGCCGAATCCTGGTCGATTACGCGCGGGCCCGCCTGTACCAGAAAAGGGGCGGCGGTGCCCAGAGAGTCTCGCTCGAGGACGCACACGGCCTTGCGGCCAAGCGAAGCGTCGATCTTGTCGCCCTCGATGACGCCCTCGCGGCGCTCACGGCGGTCGATGCGCGGAAAGCGCAAGTGGTTGAGCTGCGTTTCTTTGGCGGTCTGAACGTGGCTGAGACCTCGGAGGCCCTGCAGGTGTCGCAGCGAACGGTCATGCGCGACTGGCAGATCGCCAAGAATGTGGCTCCTGCGGGAGCTCTCGCAACCGGTGGGGAGATGATCGGTACCCGCTGGGCGCAGATCGAATCGCTTGCGGCCGCCGCGATGGAACGCGACGCCGAGGAACGTGTTGCGTTCCTGAAGTCGGCGTGTGCTGGCGACGAGGTGCTCCGGCAGGGCGTCGAATCACTCCTCGAACACGCGGATGCGGCCGAGAGTTTTCTTCAGCGACCCGCCCTCGAAGAAGCCGCTCGAGACCTTGCTCTTGCAGGCACGGTCGACAGCGACGACACCTACCAGATTCCGGGATACGAAGCGCTGGTATTCCTGGGCGCTGGCGCCATGGGCGACGTGTTTCGTGCGAGAGAGGTGCGGCTCGGTCGCGAGGTTGCCCTCAAGGTGGTCTCCTGCTTCACCGGAGATGCCACTTTCATGGATCGGTTCGAGGAGGAAGCCCGCACGGCCTCCAGTCTGAATCACCCCAACATCGTCACCATCTACGGCGTGGGCGATCAGGATGACGTGGCGTACATCGCGATGGAACTCGTGCGGGGTTCGACGCTCCGGGCCATCCTGGCGAACGGATGCCCGCCGACGAAACGGATCCTGGACATCGCCCTGCAGCTGGCCGAGGAACTGGCCGCTGCTCACACAGGGAAGATCATTCACCGGGATCTGAAGCCAGAGAACGTCATGGTGACCTCAGACGGCCTGGTCAAGATTCTCGACTTCGGCATAGCGAAAAGCGAACGCGGCCTAAGCATGGCAGCGACCGGATGGCCTGAGGATCACGGCGTGGCGATTCGGGTGGTCGTACCAACGATAGCTGGAACGCCGGCTATATGTCGCCCGAACAGGCCACGGGCCGTATGGTCGATCATCGGTCGACGAGTTTGCATTCGGCGCGATCTGTACGAGATGCTGTCCGGCAGGCGCGCGTTCGAGTTTCCGACGAAGTCCGAGACGATCGCGGCCATCATCGGTTGGGAGCCTGCGCCAATACCTGACGTCGTGCCTGGGCCAATCGCTCGGCTGCACGAAGTTGCTGCCGCTGTCTGGCGAAGGATGCGGGTAGCGGTTCAGCAGCACGGGCGACCTGGCGCGTCAGCTTCGCGAAGTTCGGGAAGAGTGGCTGCGAAGAAGCAGCGCGCTCTGTCCAGACGTCAACTGATGTGGCTGACTTCAGCGGCGGCCTCTGTGGGGTTGCAGCGTCGCTGGTTGGCGCTTCTGGGCTGACGGTCAGCCTGTTCGTAGGCTTGCGGTCTCCCGTTCTTGAACCCCGCTGGCGACGAAGGCGCGGACTACCTGTGCGAGGGCCTGGCTGACAGTGATCCGCCGGCTTTCGCTGGTGCCTGGCATCGAGGTCAAGGCGCTGAGTGCTGTCCTCCATTTCAAACGGTCGACGACGATCGATGCCAGTGGCGTCGGCCGTCAACTCGACGCCGACGTCGTCCTCACTGGTTCCCTGATGCGCCGGGCCGGGCGGCTTCTGGTCTCCGCCGAGCTCGTGGACGTTGTCCGGTCGAGCCGCCTCTGGGCCGACACATTCGATCGCCGGTCCAGCGATGTGCGAGCGGTGGACGACGAGATTGCTGTTGGCGATAGTGCGCGACGGCCTGGGCGTCACACTCGAAGGCGATGACGAGCGCCGGTTCACACGTGCGCTGACCACGAATTCACACGCCTACGACTTGTATCTCCAGGCCGTGCATCACTTCAGGCTCCAGCACGAGGACGGCTACCTGACGGCGCGGTCTCTCCTCCACCAGGCCATCTCTGACGATCGCGCTTTTGCGCTCGCGCACGTACGTTGGCCTCAACTTACTCGGTCATGGCGATTGACGGTTACGAGGCGCCGAGCAGCGCCTGGCCGCAGTCGACGGCCAGCATCGAGCGCGCGCTGGCGCTCGACGCGGACCTCCCTGACGCGCACGCCGAAGCGAGCGCCGCGCAGTTCCACTACCGATGGAACTGGGAGGCCGCCGACCGCGAATGGCAAATCGCCACGTCGTCCCGCCGCGGAGAAGTACAGGCGGAACTGCTCACCTTACGGGCGTTGCAGCACTGGGCCCTCGGCCGGACAGATGAGGCGTTGCAGTTCGCCCGAGCGGCCAGCCTGGCCGATCCTCTGAGTGCTGCGTGTGTGCTCCGTGAGGCCGATCTGCTGGCAAAAGCCGGGCAATTGGATGCCGCTGTTGCGCTGTACAACAAGGTCATCCACGATGCGCCGGACGATCCTCGGGCCTACTTCGGCTTGGCGGAGGCTCGCCGCCTGCAGTCGCGATTCGACGAGGCTATCGAGGCCAGACGGCATGCCGCGAGTGTCGGCGGCGGCGAGTTCCTGGACGATCGACTGTTGCATGGTGAGAGGGGCTACGCACGAATCGAGCGGCACGAGGCGCAGCTTCAACTCGAAAGCCTTCGGGCCCGAGCCGAAACGGGCGCATATGTTTCGCCGCTCGACTACTCGCGCCTGTACGCCAGCTTTAGCGAGAAGGATCGAGCCTTTGAATTAATGACCGCGTCGTTTGAGGATCGGTCGGCTGGCCTGGTGTTCCTTCGGGTCGATCCATCGTGGGAAACCGTTCGCCAGGACGAGAGGTTCCGGGCCGCAGTCCAGCGCGTGGGATTGCCCCCGGCGTGATGTGAACCCAGGCCTTGCACAAGCCTGCCGTCGTGATAGAGGAGGAACCGTGAAAGCGCAATGGATAACAGCTGGTCTGGTCCTCGTGATCGTCGGCCTTGCGACTGCCGACATCCGGGCGTGCGGCGACAAGTTTCTCGTACCGAGCCGTGGTATGCGGTTTGAGCTGAAGCCGTGGGTGAGACAGGCAGCCAGCGTTCTGGTGTACGTCGATTCCACGTCCCTGCAGGGAAAGTTCGACAGAGCCTCCATCGGTCCGGCGTTGCGAAAGGCTGGCTACCAGCCAACGATCGCTGCGAGCGTCGACGAGCTGAATCGGACGCTTCGAGAGGGCACATGGGATGTCGTCGTGCTCGATCTCTCGGGCGGTCCGGTGTTCGATCTGCCGCAAACGGCCGATTCGCCGGTTGCTCTTGCCTTCACGGTCGACGAAAAGGCCGCCGACCTTTCCAATGCGAGGAAGCAGTACGCCACGATTCTGAAGACGCCCAGCAGGACGCAGGCCTTTGTGGACGCCATCGACGTCGCGGTCGCGACACGGCGTGCGGCTCAAGCCAAATTGAAGAGATCAAACTGAGCGCCCTGCTGCTTCGCATCGCCGGCTCTTTCGCCGCAATCGTGACGGTGATGGTGGTGGGGGTCCGCCCCGCGATGGGCCAGGCCTGGGTCCTGCCGGCGCGTACCGGCGCCGTCACATTCGTGGTGCAGGAGATCGATCACGTGGGTCGAATGCGGAACGACGGAACCCGGGCCGCCGTTGGAAAGTCGATCAATATGGGGTTCGATCTCGAGCTGGACTACGCCTTTACCGATCGGCTGTCGGTGTCCACGACCCTGCCCTACGTCGTCGCGAAGTTCACCGATCCGAATCCACCACCCGACTTTATCCCGTTCGGCGAGGTTGACTCCTGTCGCTGCTGGAACAGCAGCTTTGCTGATTTCGGTCTGGCGATCAGGTACAACGCCATCAATCTGAATCGGGCGTTCATGCTCACGACCTCCGTGTCGACCGGTGTGCCAAGCCATGACTATGAGTACGTGGGCGAGGCGGTTGTGGGCCGCCAGCTCAAGGAGCTCAGGTTCGGCGCGGATGCCGGTCAGCGGTTGGACGAACTGCTGACCGGTTTGTCTGTGCAGGCGGGGTACCGATACACGATCGCCGAGGAGTTTATCGGCGTCCCGAACAACCGCAGTAACGGATCGGCACAGGCGGGTTTCCTGTTGCCTCGGGGGTTTTCCACTCGCGCTGTTGTCACCTGGCAACGCACACACGGGGGACTGCGATTCCCGTCAGAGGTGCGTGGATTTCCGGAACGGCTGACGGAGTACCACCGGATGCTGCGCGACAATTATCTTCACGTTGGAGGCGGCATCTCCTACACATGGGGTCCGTGGGATGCTTCCGGGTCGTTTCTCCTTACCGCCAGAGGGTCGAATTCACACGACGTTCAGGTCTTCTCGTTCACGATCGGCCGTTTGTTCGAGATCGGCAGCTAGCGACCCGGTCGCGAACGCTTGCGGCCGACGACGTCGAGAAGCGCGGGGCCGATGAGGAGTGACGTGGGATCGGTTGCCGCCTTGCGCCAGTGGCGCACGAGGCGCCGGGCTTCCGCTTTTCCGAACGGCGGGTAGGTCGTGTAGCGCGGCATGATGTCCAGGAAGTAGGTCGACAGCCAGTCCCAGACTGGCGACCCGGGGTGGCCGCTCTTGACCGTCACGTCTACACCTTCGAGCTGGAGTCCGGCGCCGCGGAAAAGCTCCGGGAGCAGCCCGCCTACACTGACATCTCCTCCCTCCGATGCGAAGAACAGCCGGTCTGCTTCGAGAAACGCCTCCCAGTCGCGCGCGCGGGGCACAAGCGCCATCGTCTCCCGGTGGTAGTCCTGAACGACGAGCCGCCCACCCGGCTTGAGCGCTCGCACAAGCTTCCTGACGTGCGCTTGAAGGTTCGGCAGAAACAGGAATACCCAGCGCGCGAAGATCAGGTCGTACGAGGCCGGGGGCAGAGGCGCGCCCAGTAGATCGGTCTGCCAGAGGGTGCCGGGGCGGAGGCCGTCGCGCCTGCACTGTCGCTCGATGTCAGCTGCGAAGACGGCCGATCGCTCGACGGCATCCACGGGTCGTTGAGCACGACGTCTTAGTTCGACGTGCAAGGATCCCTGGCCCGGTCCGATCTCCAGAATCCGCCACCCCTTCCGGACGCCGATTCGATCGAAAAGCGCGAGCGAGACGGGATCCCACAGCCGGGCTTGTGCCCGCAGGCGCGCCGCTTCCTGTTCCTTGTCGCCGAGGAGATAGCTGTAGCGCTTTTTCACCGTTGAAGGGCCGCGTGCCTCAACCGTTAATCCTAACCGAGCAATTTACGTTCATGCCGTTGACAGGTTCGTCGGGCGAGGCGTATAAGCGCGGAGTTACCCGGACTTGCGAGGAGGTTGTATGCGGAATGTGCTCGCAGCATCGATCGGCGTTGCGCTGCTCGTCGGCTTGACCCTCCCGGCTTTCGCTGCCACCGAAACCGTCAAGGGCCGGATCGTCGATCAGTCCTGCTATATGAAGGACATGAAGAACAACGCCGGCACCGACCACAAGATGCCCGCGGACGTGGCAGGATGCGCGGTCGCCTGCGCGAAAAAGGGGAGCCCGATGGCGCTCCTGACCGACGACGGAAAGGTCTATACGCTGTCGGGTGGCCTCGCCGCCGACATGAACGCGAAGCTCGTGCCCCACGTCGGCCACGTGGTGGAAGTCACCGGCGACGTCGTCACCAACGCAGGAAAGATGACGATCACCGCCGCTGACTTGAAGATGGTCTCTCGCTGACGCAGGTGGGATCGGAGATCGGGGAACCGGGATCGGGCGTCCCTCGATCCTGATCCCCGATCCCTCCCCGATCCCCGTTCCCTGTTCTCTGTTCCCCGCTAGTAACGGTAGTGATCGGGCTTGTACGGTCCCTCGACCGGCACGCCGATGTAGTCGGCCTGATCCTTCGTGAGCTTCGTCAGCGTCACGCCGAGGTGGCCCAGGTGCAGCCGGGCGACCTTCTCGTCGAGGTGCTTCGGCAGCATGTAGACCTTCTTCTCGTACTTGCCGTTGTTGGCCTGCAGCTCGAGCTGCGCGATCACCTGGTTGGTGAACGACGCGGACATCACGAAGCTCGGGTGGCCTGTGGCGCATCCGAGGTTCAGGAGCCGTCCCTCGGCGAGCACCATCACGCTGTGGCCATCGGCGAACTTCCACTCGTCGTACTGCGGCTTGATGTTGATCCGCTCGATGCCCGGGAACTTCTTGAGGCCGGCCATGTCGATCTCGTTGTCGAAATGGCCGATGTTGCCGACGATGGCCTTGTCCTTCATCCGCGACATCTGCTCGGCCGTGATGATGTTGTGGTTGCCGGTGGCCGTGATGAAGATGTCCGCGCGCGCGATCTGGCTCTCGAGCGTGTTGACCTCGTAGCCCTCCATCGACGCCTGCAGAGCGCAGATCGGATCGATCTCGGTCACGATCACACGGCAGCCCTGCCCGCGCAGCGCCTGCGCGCAGCCCTTGCCGACCTCGCCGAAGCCGCAGATCACGGCCACCTTGCCGCCGAGCATCACGTCGGTCGCGCGCGCGATGCCGTCGGGCAGCGAGTGGCGGCAGCCGTAGATGTTGTCGAACTTGCTCTTGGTGACCGAGTCGTTCACGTTGATGGCGGGGAAGAGCAGCGTGCCCGCTTCCATCATCTGATACAGGCGGTGGACGCCGGTCGTGGTCTCCTCGCTGACACCACGGATCGATGACGCGATGCGCGTCCAGCGGCCCTTGTCCTTCGCGATGGAGCTCTTGATGAGATCCAGGATGACGCCCCACTCCTCGGGATCCTTCTCCGGATCGAACGCGGGCACCTTCCCGGCCTTCTCGAACTCCGCACCCTTGTGCACCACGAGCGTCGCATCTCCGCCGTCGTCGACGATGAGCGTCGGGCCGGAGCCGTCGGGCCACTCGAGCGCTTCGCTCGTGCACCACCAGTACTCCTCGAGCGTTTCACCCTTCCAGGCAAAGACCGGCGTGCCCTTCGGGTTGGCCGCCGTGCCGCCCGTCTCCGGACGTCCGACGACGACAGCCGCCGCCGCGTGATCCTGGGTCGAGAAGATGTTGCAGGACACCCAGCGGACGTCGGCGCCGAGCTCGGTGAGGGTTTCGATGAGCACCGCCGTCTGAATGGTCATGTGCAGGCTGCCCATCACGCGTGCGCCCGCGAGCGGCTTCGCCTTGCCGTATTCGGCGCGAAGCGCCATAAGCCCTGGCATTTCCTGCTCGGCGAGACGCATCTCCTTGCGGCCGAACTCGGCCTCCGCCAGATCGCGTACCTTGAACGGTTCCCGGCCGGCGGCCTTCGACGCGGCGAACGGATGAAGCTTTTCAACTGCAGTTGCCATAACTCACCTCAATTGGAACTTAGAACTCAGAACCTAGAACTCAGAACTCAGAAACCAGCACTCTGAACCTTGAACGCTGAACCTTGAACCTTTGAGCCGCCACCGTCATTGCCTGACTGCAGTAGCGACAAACAACGCCGGCCCCTTGGCTTTCGCATCGGAAGGAAGCGCCACGATGCGGGGCGTGCCGAAGCCGGCGTCGATCATGAGGCGGCGCATGTCGTCCTCCGGGAAGCCGAGCCAGACGTGGCCCATCTGCTGCCGGTACGCATCCCGATCGTGGGGCAGCATGTCCACGATCACAACACGCCCGCCGGGCTTGAGGACGCGCGCGACTTCGGCCAATGCCTTGTCCGGCTCGGGGACATGATGGAGTACGAGCATGAGCGTGGCGAGATCGAGCCGCGCCTCGTCGATCGGGATCCCTTCGAGATCGCCGCGCCGGAGCTCCACGTTGTCCAGGTCCTGGAGACGGCGCCGCGCGGACTGGAGCATCGCGGCTGACGAATCCACGGCGATAACGCGGGCCACAAACGGAGCGAGCGCCGCCGTCACCTGCCCAGTGCCGCAGCCGAGATCACCCACGACCCAATCGCCGCCGGCCAGCGCGCCGAGCGCGGCCAGGTGGAAGCGATCGCCGAATAGCTCGTCACGCATCCGATCCCACTGTCCGGCCGACGAGGAGAAGAACTCCTGCGACTTCGAGCGCCGGGCGGCGAGCGTGCTCTGCAGGCGGCGCTGGTCGTTGGCGGCAGCCGCCGTGGCGCCGACCTGCTCGCGCACCAGCTGCCACAGCCGGCGCGCCGGTGCGTCGAGATCATCCCTCGTCAAGGTGTAGAGGTTGCTCGTGCCCTCGGCGTGCGCGGTGACCCAACCGCCGTCCGCGAGCGCCTTGAGGTGCCGGCTGACGGTGGACTGCGGCAGCTGCATCACGGCGCAGATCTCGCCCACGGTGAGCTGCCGCCGCTCCAGGACGAGCAGCATGCGGCTGCGCGTGGTGTCGGAGAGCGACGCCAGATGGTCGAGCAGGGCAGGCTGTTTCACATTCATCCGTAAAGCCGGATGAAAGGATATAGCGCCGCGGCGTCCACGTCAAGCCCGCGGCGCGGCTCCAGGCTCCCGGCTTTGGGCCGGGAGCCTGAAGGCTGGAGTCTGAAGCCCTTTTTAGAATCCGCCGGGGCTGAGCGAGAACTGGAAGACGAACCCCTTCTCGGGGCGGCTGAGCGGGTGCGTGAAGTCGGCCTGTGCCACCAGGAAGCCGAGGAGGTTCGCCCGCAGGGTGGCGCCGATGCTGGCCACCGGCTCACGGCGACCTTCGCGCCCGAAGATCCGCACCGGGTCGTTCTGATCCCAGGCCGCGCCGGCGTCCGCGAAGAGGCCCACTTCGACCGGCACGGGGCCATACATCCCGGACGATGCGCCGCCGAAGGGGCGGAAGAGCGGGAAGCGGAGCTCCACGTTGGCGACCAGCATGCGGCTGCCGATGAGCTGATCGTAGACGGGGCAGTCGCTCACGCCGTCTCCCCGGCATTCGCTCGGCGAGAACGATCCGGAGTCGTAGCCGCGTACCAGCGTCGGGTACCCGATGAAGAGCGGGTAAAGGCGCGAGTCCTGGCTGCCCGATCCGTAGCGCCCGTAGTGCATGACACGGGTGGCGAGCGTGTAGAACGGCGCCGGCATGAAGTACCGGCGGTAGTCGAGCAGCACGCCGGTGAAGTTGATGTCGCCGAAGGTGGGTGACGCCTCGAAGCGATACCGCTGGCCCTGCACCGGGCTCGTCGGACCGAACGACGAGGTGTCGAACACAAGCGCCGCCGACGAAGTTCCCATCCTCAGGGTCTGTCCGAGGGAGATGGTGCTGGTCTCGTCGTAGATCTGCGCGCCGCTGTTGACCGAGTACGCCTGCGTGCGGATCTCCTGGTCGAACGAGATCTGGCTGCCACCGCCCTGGAACTCGATACGCTGGGCCCGGCTGAGCGGGTACGAGACGAGGCCCGATCCGCTGCGCTCGGTTTGCCGGTAGAGCACCGATTCCTCGATGTAGGCGTTCTGGCCCTGGATGGTGCCGAAACGGGAGCGGAACCCGCCGCTCACGTACGGTACCTGCCCGCCCACCAGGCCCCAGTTCAGCCGCCGCTTCTTGTTGATGTACGTCGCCTGGGCGGAAATGTCCTTCACGTTCACGCCGCCGCCGAACGAGTTGACGCCGAAGCCCACCCCCAGCACCTGATCGCCGAGCATGTCGGTGAAGAGCAGGCCGATCCCGCCGCCGACAGCCGCGCCGTGGCTGCTGGCGCCGACGGCAACCGTCGGCTGGCCGACGGCTTCGATCCCGAGCTTCGGACTGTAATCCTCGACTTCGTACGCCTGTTCAGCCGGGAGCCCGAACTCGGCGTTCTCGAGCAGCGCGGCGACCTCGCTTTCGCGCCGCTCGATGGGCGGAAGTGTGGCGGCCGTCGCCGAGGCCTCGCGCGCCGGCTTGCCGACGCCGGCAGCCCCGGCGAGCGAGAGCGTGTGGATATGGTGATGTCCGCCGTCGTAGACGGTGAACGCCGCAATACCAGCCTGCGACGCGACTGACAGCGCCGGGCTCGTGCCCGTGATGCCGCTGATCCCGGTGCCGATGTTGGTGATCTGTGTCAGCTCGCCCGTGAGCGTCACACGATAGACATTCGGAATCCCGTCGCGGTCCGAGAGGAAGTACAACGACTGGCCGTCCGGCGCCCACTGCGGGTTGATGTTCTTGCCGCCCGTGAACGCGCCGACCTGCGTGATTTCGCCCGTGACCGGATCGAGCAGCGCCAGGCGGTACGCCCCGATGTCGAGCGTCTCGAGCTTCGACGAGATACCGGTCGGTCGCAAAGGCGATGTGCTTGCCGTCGGGCGACCAGGCCGGCTGAAGGTCCGAGAACGGATCGGCGGTGAGCCGCTTGATCGCCGACGTCGTGAGGTCGATGACCCAGATATCGGTCAGCCCTCGTGTCAGCGCCGACACGGCGACCGAGCGTCCGTCGGGTGCCCAGGTCGGGTTGAAGATTTCGTCGACGTCCGGCAGCTCGATCTCCCGTTCCTTGTCGCCGCTTTTCGCGTTGAAGATCGCCAGGGCGGGCTTGCCTGCCGTCACCGTCGCGATGGCCAGGCGTTCGCTCTGCTGGTCCCACGCACCTGCGGAATGAATGAACTGCAGGCTCGAGTAGTGCGCGTCGGTCGCGGTGCTCGTGAGCTTGTGGAGCACCTTTCCCGAAGCGGCGTCCGCGATGAAAACGTCGATCGAGAACAGGCCGCGCTCGGAGAGAAACGCCAGAAGCTTGCCGTTCGGGCTGATGGCGGGACCCACGTTCAGGTTGCCGGAGAGCGCGCCACGTTCACTGCCGATGACCAGGGTGCCCACCTCTCGCGGCGGCATCGCCTCCGACATCACGGGCTCGTAGGCACGCCGGATCGCCGAGTGCCACTCCGCGCTCAACTCATCGGCGCTCAGGCCAAGGACGCGTCGGATGGCCACTTCCGGATCGCCGGCGGCCGCGCCGATGGACAGCATCTGGCGCACCACGCCGTCGCCCCACTTGCCCGCGACGTACGCCCAGAATGCCTGGCCCCATCGATACGGGAAGTACTTCGGGTTGTCGAGCTCCCTGATGGTCGGCAGCTGTTCATCGCGCGCCGCATCGCGCAGCCACATCGCCGTGTTCGAGTCGACCGCGCCGATGGACAGATACTCGGCCATACCCTCGATGAACCACAGCGGCAGATAGTGCGCGCCCGTTTCGCCCGCCTGGCCGCCTGGCCGCGCCGTGATGTCGAACTGGAACGCGTGCACGAGCTCGTGGCCGATGACGTGATCGGTGTCGGCCAGCGGACCGCTCAACGGCAGGATGATGCGCCGGCGCAATGATTCGGTGACGCCGCCCGTCCCTTCGCTGAGCTGACCCTGGATCACGTTGGTCTGCTCGAAATCCGGATGCGACCCATAGAGCACGAGCGGCTGGCGCCCGCGCAGCTCGTGCTCCAGCACCTTTTCCAGCCGCGCAAGCCAGCGCTCGGCCATCCGGGCAGCGAGATTCACGCCCTCCTTGGCGCTCGGGTAGTAGTAGATGTCGAAGTGCTCGGTCTTCATCACTTCGAAGTCGAGGTCCTTGTACTGGACCTTGTTCTGTCCGAAGTACTGAGCCGACGCAGGCACGCTGGCGAGCGTGGCAACCAGCGCGAGGGCGAGAGCAAGCGCGCGAACCATACATCTACCTTTCACAAATGGTGATGCCGGCGCCGCCATCAGGCTGCGCGGCGCAGGTACTCGCGGATGGCGGTGGTGACTTCTTCGCGGGCCTGCCCCTCGCTGTGCGAGCGCAGCGCGCTGCCGATCCCCCGGGTCAGGTACTTGGAGATCAGGTCGAACAGGATCGACGTCCCGGCCACCTGAATCAGTTCCCCCTGGGTGAAGCCCATGTAGGGTTGCGCGAGCGGATTGCGGTTGGGGTTGCCCGTCATGACCCGCTGCAGGTCGCTGTGGTACACCCCACCGAACGGCACCGGGCCCGGCTTGAAGTCTTCGGGCCTGAAAAAGCGACCGATCGGCAGCTGCTGCTGGATGTCGACCCGGTAGTCGGCCTCGATCTCGCCCGCCGCCGTGAGATCGAGGGGCTTCAACGTCGAGCGGGACAGCCCGTCGCGAATGCGGTCGAGTGACACCGGCCCGGCGCCGCCGGAGGACGCCTGTGCGGCCGCGGTGGATCCTGCCGAGGACGGTCGAGCATCCTGCGCCTCGACGGTGCCCGTCGTCAGAAGTGCCGCAACCATCAGCAGAATGAATCGCATACGGGTTTGGACGCCCGTCCGGAGCGTGCGGCCTCAGCTGGCGGGGCTGCGCTTCGGGCTCGGGTCGACGTCGTATTGTGCATACCTTCTGCCACTAACGGAGAACGGGGAACGGAGAACAGGGATTGTCATATTGAATCAATAAATGTAGATTAGTGGATATGCGTCAGGCCTCCGCGCTCTACCGGCTCCTGGGCGACGAGGCGCGGCTGCGCCTGCTCCGGCTGCTCGCGCGGGAGCGTCTGAACGTCACCGAGCTGACGGGCATCCTGGGCCTGGCGCAGTCCGGGGTTTCGCGCCACCTGGGTCTGCTGAAGGAAGCTGGGCTCGTCGTCGAAGAGAAGGATGCGGGCTTCACGTATTACGTCCTGTCGCCGGAGCTGCGTGGAGAGGCGGATGCCGCGGACGGCCAGGCCCGCGATCGCGCGCATCTGTGGTCGGCGCTGCAGGCGCAGTTCGATCTCGCCGACGAGGATGCGGCCGTGCGCGCGGACGAAGCGCGCCTCCAGGAGGTTCTGAGGCTCCGCAAGGAGAACTTCGAAACGCACGGCGGTCCGGACACGCGCGACGCGCGGCAGCTCGTGCCCGGCCGCAGCTGGGCGGCCTGGTCGCGCGCGCTCGGCATGCTCCTGCCGCCGCTCAAGGTGGCCGATCTCGGCTGCGGCGAGGGCTACCTCACGATCGAGGCCGCCCGATGGGCGGAGCGGGTGGTCGCCGTCGATCGATCCGACACGGTGCTCGACCGCGCCAAGGGCCTCGCGAAGCGCCGGCGGGTCTCGAACGTCACATGGAAGCGCGGAGAGCTGGACAAGCTGCCGATCAAGGACGCGTCCATCGATGTTGCGCTGCTCTCACAGGCGCTCCACCACGCGCAGGATCCGGCGCGCGCGATCGCCGAAGCCGCGAGGATCACGGCGCCGGGCGGGCGAGTGCTGATACTGGACCTGCGCAGCCACGGAGAGGAATGGGTCCGCGCCAAACTCGGCGATCGGCGTTTGGGCTTCCGCGACGAGGAGCTCGCCCGGCTGATGACGGCAGCCGGACTCCGCGACGTCAAGGTCGGCGTCGGCGCCCGGAAGGCCGGCGACCCGTTCACTGTGCTCGTAGCCTCCGGAGTGAAAGCACAGTGAACTGAGCACTGCGAACTGAGAACTGCGAACTGAGAACTTTGAACGGCACCTTGAACCCTGAACGTTGAACTCTGAACCAGCACCGGGCACCCAGCACCGAGCACCGGAAACCGCGAAACGCATATGTCTATTGAGATCGTCAAGACACTCGATCACCTCCTGAAGACCCGCATCCTCCTGCTGGATGGCGCGATGGGCACCATGCTGCAGCGCCACAAGCTCACCGAGGCGGACTTCCGCGGCGATCGGTTCAAGGATCACGGGCGCGACCTCAGGGGAAACAACGACCTGCTCGTGCTGACGCGGCCCGACGCGATTCTCGGCGTGCACCGTGAGTACCTCGACGCCGGCGCTGACATCATCGAGACCAACAGCTTCAACGCGCAGGCGATCTCCCAGGCGGACTACGGCCTCGAGTCAATCGCATATGAACTGAACGTGGCGGCGGCGCGCCTGGCGCGCCAGGCAGCCGACGAGTTCACCGCGAAGACACCAGGCCGGCCCCGTTTCGTCGCCGGGTCCATGGGCCCCACCAACCGGATACTGTCGATCTCGCCCGACGTCAACAATCCGGCGTTCCGCAACCTGACCTTCGACGAACTGCGCGAGGCGTTCAAGACGCAGATTCGCGGCCTGGTCGACGGCGGCGCCGACCTTCTGCTGTTTGAAACCATCGTCGACACGCTCAACGTCAAGGCCGGCATCGTGGCGATGGAGGAAGTTTTCGAGGAGCAGGGCGTACGCCTGCCGCTGATGATCTCCGCGACGATCACCGACCGGAGCGGCCGCACGCTGGCGGGCCAGACGATCGACGCTTTCTGGGTATCCGTCGCTCATGCCAGACCGTTCAGCGTGGGCCTCAACTGTGCGCTGGGCGCGCGCGACATGCGCCCGTATGTCGAGGAGCTCGCCCGCATCGCCACCTGCTATGTCAGCTGCTACCCGAACGCCGGCCTGCCGAACGCCTTCGGCGAGTATGACGAACGGCCGGGCGACACGGGCGGCTACCTGGAGGACTTCGCCAGGAGCGGGTTCGTCAACATCGTCGGCGGCTGCTGCGGGACGACGCCCGATCACATCGGCGCGATCGGTCGGGCCGTGGACGGAGTGAGGCCCAGGGAAATTGGGAATTCGGGATTAGGAATTGAGAATGCGTACACGCAGTTTGCGGGGCTCGAGACGCTCACCATCAGGCCCGACAGCAACTTCCAGATGATCGGCGAGCGGACCAACGTGACCGGGTCCGCCAGGTTTGCGCGGCTCATCAAGGCCGGGGACTATGCGGAAGCGACGCGGGTCGCCCTCGATCAGGTGCGTGGCGGCGCGAATCTTCTCGACGTGAACATGGACGAGGGCATGCTCGATTCCGAGCAGGCGATGACGCGCTTCCTCAACTACATCGCCACGGAGCCCGAGATCGCACGCGTCCCGGTGGTCGTCGACAGCTCGAAGTGGTCCGTCATCATGGCGGGCCTCAAGTGCGTTCAGGGCAAGTCCGTTGTCAACTCGATCAGCCTCAAGGAAGGCGAGCAGGACTTCCTGCACAAGGCCTCGCTCGTCCGCCGCTACGGTGCAGGCGTCGTGGTGATGGCTTTCGACGAACAGGGCCAGGCCGACACGATGGAACGCAAGGTGTCGATTTGCCAGCGGGCGTACAAATTGCTCACCGAGCGTGCCGGCTTTACCCCGTCCGACATCATCTTCGACCCGAACATCCTGGCCATCGCCACGGGCCTCGAGGAGCACAACGCATACGCCATAAACTTCATCGAGGCCACGCGGGTCATCAAGGCCACATGCCCCGGCGTGAAGATCAGCGGCGGCGTCAGCAACCTGTCGTTTTCGTTCCGTGGGAACGACCTCGTGCGCGAGGCCATCCACTCGGCGTTCCTCTTCCATGCCATCCAGGCCGGCATGGACATGGGCATCGTCAACGCCGGCCAGCTGGCCGTCTACGAGGACATTCCGAAGGATCTGCTCGAGCACGTCGAAGACATCATCTTCAACCGGCGGCCCGACGCCACCGAACGCCTCGTCGAGTTCGCCGCGACGGTGAAAGGCGCGGGCAGGAAGCAGGAGCACGACCTGGCGTGGCGGTCGGGCACCGTCGAAGCGCGCCTGTCGCATGCGCTCGTTCACGGGCAGATCGACTTCATCGACGAGGACGTCGAGGAAGCCCGGCAGAAGTACGCAAAGCCGCTCGAGATCATCGAGGGCCCGCTGATGGACGGCATGAAGGTCGTCGGCGAGCTGTTTGGAGCGGGCAAGATGTTCCTGCCCCAGGTCGTGAAGAGCGCGCGCGCCATGAAGAAGGCGGTGGCGTATCTCGAGCCCTTCATGGATCGGGAGAAGGACGGATCGGCACGGGCGAAGGGCCGGATCGTGATGGCGACGGTCAAAGGCGATGTCCACGACATCGGCAAGAACATCGTGGGCGTGGTCCTCGGCTGCAACAGCTACGAGGTGGTGGACCTCGGTGTCATGGTGCCCTGCGATCGCATCCTGCAGACCGCCGTGGACCAGCGCGCCGACATCATCGGCCTCAGCGGCCTCATCACACCGTCCCTCGACGAGATGGTGTTCGTCGCGAAGGAGATGGAGCGCCGGCACCTGACGATCCCGCTGCTCATCGGCGGCGCCACGACCAGCCGTCAGCACACGGCCGTCAAGGTGGCGCCCGAGTACAGCCAGTCCACGGTGCATGTCCTCGACGCGTCGCGGGTCACCGACGTCGTGGCGAGCCTGTTGAGCGACGGGCAGCGTCCCGCGTTCGAGCAGGACAACCGGGCGCTGCAGCAGGAACTCCGCGAGCAGCACGCATCGCGGAAAGAGCGGCCGCTCGTGCCTTACGGAGCCGCGCTCGCCAACCGGCTGAAGATCGATTGGCGCGCCGAGAAGCTGCCGACACCCCATTTCATCGGGCGCCGCACGCTCGATCGCGTGCCGCTCTCCGACCTGGTACCGTTCATCGACTGGACGTTCTTCTTCGCCGCATGGGAACTGAAGGGCCGCTTCCCGGCGATCCTCGACCACCCTCAGTACGGCTCAGCGGCTCGCGAGCTGTACGACAACGCGAGACACCTGCTCGACCGCATCATTGCCGAGGATCTGCTCACCGCGAGGGGTGTGTACGGGTTCTGGCCCGCGGCGAGTGACGGCGACGACATCCTGCTCTTCGCCGACGAGCGGCGCGCGGATCCTCTCCTGCGCTTCAACATGCTGCGTCAGCAGGAGGCCATCGCGGACAGCAAGGCCAGTCTCTCGCTCGCGGACTTCGTCGCGGATCGGCAGGCGCCGGTGCGCGACTACGTCGGCGCGTTTGCGGTGACGGCCGGCCTGGGCGCCGAGACGCTTGCCGCCAGGTTCGAGCGCGATCACGACGACTATCAGTCCATTCTCGTCAAGGCGCTGGCCGATCGGCTGGCCGAGGCATTTGCCGCCTACCTGCACGCGCGCGCCCGTTCGGAGTGGGGCATCGCCGAGCCCACGTCACCCGACGATGTACTGGCGGAGCGGCACCGCGGGATCAGGCCGGGGTTCGGCTATCCCGCGTGCCCGGATCACAGCGAGAAGTTCAAGCTGTTTGACCTCCTCGACGCGCCGGCGATCGGCATCGCGCTGACCGAGCACGCGGCGATGACGCCGGCGGCCAGCGTCAGCGGCCTGTACTTCGCGCATCCCCAGGCGCGCTACTTCACGGTGGGGCGGCTGGGCGAGGACCAGATTGCCAGCTACGCGAAGCGTAAGGGTCAGTCGCTGGAACAGGTGGAGCGGTGGCTGACCTCGGCGCTGGCCTACGAGCCGGCCCGCTGCTGACGGCCGGACACGGCCTTCTCAAATCCGGACTCAAGGGGAACCCGCTGCCCAGCTCGACCGCCGACCTGTTCGTGCCCTGCGCACGACTGCACACGCCTCGATAGGACTCCAGAGGACTCTGGCCGTTTTCGCGTGCTCCATATTGATAACGGTGCGTCAAGCCGAGACACACCGTGAGATCGATGGAATTCGGCCTGTTTTCTGCGATCTTGGGTGAGTTTCCCCAGGTTCCCGGATCGGGCTGTGCTGAACCGGCACAAAGGCCCTGGACCCCTACGCCAAATCGTGCAGCGACCGATATTTGTAAATAGCAGATTTTAAAGCGTGTTAGGGCATCGTGGACGCTGCAGCTCAGGTGGCGTACCGCTTGCTCTTAAGAGTCCCGACATGACACCTCTACTTGAACCGCGGGCCGTTCGACGGAAAGCCGTATGGGGCCCCAAGCGCATCCTGACCGCGCTGGCGATCGTGCCGGCCGTTCTCCTCGCGTCGACGCCAGATCTCCTGGCCGCAGGGCGGAACAACCGGTCGAACCGTCAACAGGGCCAGTCCGAAAGTCGCCAGCACTTCCGACAGGCGCCCAAGGCCAAGCCTGCGCAACCGAGCAGCCGCGTCAAGAACTACAAGCTGGACGACGAGCTGACGACCCGCAAGCGGTGGGCACCACTCGGAAAGAGCACGGTGATCGTCACCCTGCAGCCGGGCGCCCAGATTCCCGCGGATCTCAAGCAGTATCTCCGCCGCAGCGTCGGCAAGCTGGACATCATCAACGGCGAGGTCCTCGACCTGCCGAACTACGTCATCCAGCAGCTCGAGTCGAAGCCGGAGATCTTCCGGGTTCACCACGACCGGCCGATCGAGCTCCTCAACTACCGGACCTCGGTCACGGTTGGTGCCACGCAGGCCCGGCAGCACTACGGCTACAAAGGCCGCGGCGTTGGCGTCGCCGTCATCGACTCCGGGATCGCCGAGTGGCACGACGACCTGACCAAGGGCAACGTCTACGCCTCGTATCCCCTACGGCAACCAGCGCGTCGCCAAGTTCGTGGACTTCGTCGAACGGTGCAAGCCAGCCCTACGACGACAACGGGCACGGGACGCACGTCTCGGGGATCATCGCGGGCAACGGCCACGACTCGAACGGCGAGAAGGCGGGCATCGCGCCCGAAGCGACGCTCGTCTCGCTGAAGGTGCTCGACCGCGAACGGCGTCGGCACGATCAGCAACATCATCGCGGCCCTCAACTGGGTGGCGGCCAATCACCAGACCTACAACATCCGCGTGGTCAACCTCTCGGTGGGCGCGCGCATCCGCGAGTCCTACTGGACCGACCCGCTGACGCTCGCGACCAAAGCCCTCGTGGACCGTGGCATCGTCGTGGTCGGCGCGTCCGGCAACTTCGGCAAGAACGCGCTCGGCCAGGCTGCAGTACGGCGGCATCACCGCGCCGTCCAACGCGCCGTGGGTGCTCACGGTGGGCGCCTCCAGCACGCAGGGCACGCTGACGCGCAGCGACGACGACCATGGCCGGGTTCAGCTCGAACGGCCCGACCAGCATCGACTTCGCTGCCAAGCCGGACCTCGTGGCGCCGGGCGCGGGCTCGGTGTCGCTGTCGGCTCCTGGAAGCCTCTTCTACTTGACCAAGCTCAGCTCGCTCGTCAACGGCCTGCTCTCGCTGGGGTCGAAGCCGTACCTGACGCTGAGCGGCACGAGCATGGCGGCGCCGGTCGTGTCGGGCACCGTCGCCTTGATGTTCCAGGCGAATCCGAACCTCACGCCGAACCTGGTGAAGGCGATTCTCCAGTACACGGCGCAGGAATATGACGGCTACAGTCCGCTGCGTCAGGGTGCCGGCTTCCTCAACACCCTCGGCGCGGTCCGCCTCGTCCAAGTTCTACAAGGACAACCGCGCCGGGGACCGCGATGCCGATCCAGGGCGTGTGGAGCCAGCAGGTGTTCTGGGGCAACCACCGCATCACTGGCGGCTACCTGAACCCGAAGGGCAACGCCTGGAAGAACAGCACCATCTGGGGCGCTGCGCACGGCCTGTCGGCGGACGACAACATCGTCTGGGGCACCGAGTGCGGCGGCGGGTGCGACAACATCGTCTGGGGCACCAACGACGCCAGCGGCGACAACATCGTCTGGGGCACCGACGGCGACGACAACATCGTGTGGGGCACCCAGCGGCGATGACAACATCGTCTGGGGCACCGTCGATCGACGGCGACAACATCGTCTGGGGCACCGCGACGTCGACGACAACATCGTGTGGGGCACCGACTGCGGCGGCGCCGACTGCGACAACATCGTGTGGGGCACGTCAGACGACGACAACATCGTGTGGGGCACGGCCGCCGACGACGACAACATCGTGTGGGGCACGGATCCGACGACAACATCGTCTGGGGCACGAATCCTCGACGACAACATCGTCTGGGGCACCTCCGGCGACGATATCGACAGCATCGAGTTCCCGGACGATGCGGCCACCGAGCCGCTGCCAGACCCGGCCCTCGAGTTCGGTGAGGCACCCGTTACCGAAGGAGGCATCTAGTCATGGAAAAGATGCCTTATAGCTCTGAGATGGACACGATCATGACCACATCGACCGCAGCCTCGTCGCCGGTGCAAGTGCAGCGTGACGTTGTCTGGTCCGACTGGCGCAGCGGGCTGCCGGTGCTCGCCGGCAACCAGGTGGTGCTTCGCGAGCTGCGCGCGTCCGATGCGGCGTCGCTCTTCTCGCTGCTGACGACCGAGGAAGTGTCCCGGTTCATTTCGCCGCCGCCCACCTCGGTGGAAGGGTTCGAGCGGTTCATCGCCTGGACCCACCGGCAGCGCAGCGCAGGCGTTTACGCCTGCTTCGCGGTGACGCTCAAGGGCTACGACACGGCGATCGGGATCTTCCAGGTCCGGGAGACCGAGCAGGGGTTCAGCACCGGCGAGTGGGGCTTTGCGCATCGGCTCGCCGTTCTGGGGAACGGGCGCGTTCGTCGAAGGCGCAGAGCTCGATGCTCGAGTTCGTGTTCGAGACCGTCGGCGTGCACCGGCTCGAAGCGCGGGCCGCGATCAGGAACGGCCGCGGCGGCGCGGCGCTGCGCAAGATCGGCGCGGTGCAGGAAGGCGTGCTCCGGAAGTCGTTCTTGAAGAACGGCGAATATCTGGACCAGGCGCTCTACAGCATCGTCGCGGACGACTGGTTCGCGTCGCGGCGGGGGTCGGTACGTCCCCCCGTCAACGTCCAGGTGCACTGACTCGCGGGGCCGGAGGCTGTCCGCTGGGGCTGGGAGGAGCTCCAGCGGACAGCTCCCGGCCAATTCACTTCTCGGTCTTCGTCTCGAACCCCGTCGCCACCGCCGCGTGCAGGATCGCTCGACCACTCACTCCACGATCCGACATAAAGACGCGCCCCGGGCAGGCCCACGTGCTCCATCGCCAGGAGGTTCTGGCACGCGGTGACACCCGACCCGCAGTAGCAGACCACCCGATCCGGGGGCGTGCCGGCGAGAGCCGTCTCGAGCTGGCGGCGGAGGACGTCCGGAGCGCGGAACACACCCCGGTCGTCCACGTTGTTCCTGAAGAAGTAATTGGCCGCGCCCGGGATGTGTCCGCCAACGCGGTCGATGGTTTCGGACGCGCCGCTGAAGCGCTCGGGCGCACGCGCATCCAGAAGGCGTGCCCCGGACGACGAGGCGAGCGCAGCAACCTCGTCGACGCCAACGACGGCATCTGACATGGGCGAGCCGACGAAGGCCCTGGCTGGCCGGAGCTCGGCGCCTGACCATGTGGGCCGGCCTTCGGCGATCCACTTCGCGAAGCCACCGTCGAGGACGGCGACCTTCTCGTGCCCGAGCCAGCGTACCATCCACCAGAAGCGGCTGGCATACATGCCCGAGTCCTGATCGTAGGCCACGACCTGCACGTCCGCGTCAATGCCGAGGCGCGACAGGGTGTCGGCAAACACTGACGGATCAGGCAACGGGTGCCTGCCGTTTGTGCCCGTCACCGGGCCGGCCATGTCGCGATCGAGGTGTGCCAGGACGGCTCCCGGAATGTGCGCGGCCTCGTATTGCTGGTCGGCCCACTCGTGGTCGTCCAGTTTCGACCGGCAATCGACGATGGCCAGCAGGGGGTCGCCGAGGCGTGCCAGCAGGGTCTCGGTGTCGATGAGCGTCCGGAACACCATGACTCATACCCTACCACCGGCGCTGGGTTACGATACCCGCGCCATGGCCGGATCCGTCGAGCGGCAGACGTTGGCCGCGCTGGCGCGGCGGCTCGGGGCGTTTGTGGCCGAACGCCACCCCCTCGCGCTGACCGCCGCTCTCGAGGCACTCGAGGCAGCTGAGCCAGGCGGACAGCCGCACGGCGAGGCCGCGATTGAACGGCTGCGTCCGGTGTTCCGTCGCGAGTTGGCGGCGCGCCTCGACCACCTGTTCGACGCCGAGCTTCCCGAAACGACACCGGGGACGAGCGCTCGCCAGCGTCTCGAACTCGCGCGAGACGAAGTGCTGTCCGCGTGCGATGGGTTTCTACGGCGCGCGGCTATCGCCAGGTCCCTCACGCCGGCGGAGCGGGTTGAGATCCTGCGCGGGATGGTGCTCACGCGCGCGACCGACAACCAGCTGAAGGCCTTTTTCTCCGCCGGCGAAGTGCGGTACGGCGCGACGACGTTCCAGGGCAAGGGCTTCCGGTCGCTCGGCCAGGAGGCGATCTACGCCGCCGTGATCCGTCTTCGCCGCGGGGCTGGCTATCGCGAGCCGGACGGCCAGTGGCGGGGCGATGTCGTGGCGCCGATGATCCGCGACCTGGGCGCGGCGCTGGGGATGCGCGGCGACGGCCCCGCCGTGCGGGCCGCACTGAACGCGCAGGTCGCCAAGGCCGGCCCGCCCCTCGACGGCAAGGATCTGAATCTTGGCGATCTCTCCTGGGGCGTGTTTCCGCCAGCCGCGCCGCTCACGATCTCCACGCTTAGCGCGGCCGGGCTGGCGATGGCGTTCTCGCGTGAAGGCTCAGGCCGCGTTGCGCTGTCGTTCATCGGTGACGGAGGGTCGTCGCTCGGGGAGTGGCACGAGGCGATCAACCTGTCGGCGGCCCGACGGCTGCCGATCGTCTTCTGCATTCAGAACAATCAGACCGCGTTGTCCACGCCACTGGCCGCTCAGACCGCGGTCCGTGTTTTTGCCGACAAAGCCATTGGCTACGGCGTGCCTGGCATCACAATCGACGGCACCGATCCCGACGACATTGCGGCGGCGTTTGCGTGGGCCGTCGATCGCGCGCGCGCCGGGCACGGGCCGGCGCTCATCGAGCTCGTGTCCATGCGCATGTGCGGCCACGCGCACCACGACGACATGCTGTACCTCGGGAGGGATCCGCACCCCTCGTGGGAGTACCCGGCTGCGACCGACCAGGGTTACGTCGACCGCGAGCGCTACGGTTTCTGGGCCGCGAAGGATCCGATCCTCACGTATGCGAGGCGGCTGGAAAGCGAGGGCATCATCGCCCACGGCGACCTGGATCGTCTCAAACACGAGGCGCAGGCAATCGTGGAGGCCGAGGCGCGCGCGCTGATCGACGCGCCGTGGCCGGAGCCTGCGGCCGCGGGCGTGGGTGTGTTCGCCGGGGAAGCCCCGCGCGTCCATGTCGAAGTGCTGGATCCAGAGGTGCGACTGAAGCGAGAGCGTTCGGCTGTCCTCGAGGTCGAGACCGGCCCGCCGTTCGACGCCAAAGGCCGGACGTTTCTCGAGGCCATCAGCCTGGGCGTGGGCGATGCACTCCGCGCCGACCCGCGTGTGTTCGTCTACGGCGAGGATGTGGGCGGGAAGTACGGCAACGCGTTCCTGCTGCTGAAGTCGCTGTTGAAGGAGTTCGGCGATCGGATTCTGAATTCGCCGCTGACCGAGGGCGGCGTGCTGGGTGTCTGCGTGGGGGCGGCGCTCGGCGGCCAGCGCCCGATCGGCGAGATTCAGTTCAATGACTTCGTGGCCACCGGCTTCAATCAGCTCGTGAACAACGCCGCGAAAATCCGCTACCGGTGGGGCGGTTCGGTGCCGATGGTAGTGCGCATGCCGTTCGGCGGCCTGCGGCACGCCGGGCCGTATCACTCACAGAACACCGAGGCGTGGTTCTACCGCACGCCCGGCTTGAAGATTGTGGTGCCGTCTACACCCTTCGACGCGCGGGCGCTCATGGCTGCCGCGGTTGCCGACCCGGACCCCGTGTTGTTCTACGAGCACATCGCCCTCTACCGCGACCCGCACATCCGGCAGCTCCTGCCGGAGACGGCGCCGTCGCCGCTGCCCATCGGCCGCGCGGCCCTCCGTCGCGACGGCGCTGATCTGGCTATCGTGTCGTACGGTGCGTACGTGCACGTGGCCCTGCGCGTCGCGGCCAGGCTGGCCGCCGACGGTGTGCAGGCGAGCGTGCTGGACCTTCGGACGCTTGCGCCTCTCGACAGGGACGCCGTCCTCGCGTGCGCGCGCCGGTGCCACCGCGTACTGGTGGTTCATGAAGACACTCGGACCGGAAGCATCGGCGAAAGCCTGGCGGCGATCATTCAGGAGGAGGCGTTCGAATCGCTCGACGCGCCCGTCCGCATCGTCGCCGCCCTCGACACGCCGGTCCCGTACTCACCGCCTCTCGAGGAATTCTTTTTGCCGAGCGAGGCCCGCGTCGAACGCGCCGCCCGGCTGCTCGTGAGTTACTAGAGGGTCCTACCCGAACATCTTGATATCGCCGGCCTCGCCACCGGGGAAGACCTGCCCGAGGCTGTGATGACGATGGGCGAAGATGCGCCTGAGATCACGCGTTACAAATGGTGCAGCGAGGAAGCCGCCTGGGACGGCGAAGTCGACTTCGTCGCGAACGCGCGTACCGCCGCGCTCCCCGGCGAACCTGTGGGTGTGGATCCAGCGTTTGTATGGCCCGCGGCGCTGTTCGTCCACGAACAAGTTGGGCGGATTCCAGACCGAGATCTCGGACTGCCACGAGAGCGGCACGCCGTGAATCCTGATGCGATAATCGATGATGGTGCCGAGCCGCAGGTCGACAGGCAACCCGGTCAGGATGCGGAAATGCAGCCAGTCGGGCGTCAACGCCTGCAGGTTTTCGGCGCGAGCGAAGAAGGCGAATACCTCGTTTTGTGACGCCGGCAGCCAGATTTCCGTTTGCAGATGCACGATGCCTCTAAAGACGCCAGTTCACCGGTCACCGATCCCCGGTCTCCGATCCCTCGTCTGAGCCCCATATGGACGCCCTAATCCACGACCTGCGCTATGCCGTCCGGGCTCTCGTCAGGAGCCCTGGATTCGCCCTGCTGAGCGTGATCTGCCTCTCGCTCGGCATCGGCGTGAACTCGACGGTCTTCAGCATCGTCGATTCGATCGCGATCCGGCCGCTCCCGTTCAAGGACCCGGCGGCGCTGGTGTCCCTCCGCGGTACGTACGCGCCCACCGGCATCGTCAACTCCGGAATCTCGTGGCTGGACCTTCAGGACTACAAGAACGGCAGCCAGGCATTCACGGATCTCGCCGCCGTCCAGGACCGCAGCGTGACCGTCACGGATCGCGGCGAGTCCGAACGGTTTCTGGGATCGCTCGTCTCATCGAACCTCTTTCAACTTATCGGAGTGGACCCCCTGGTGGGCCGCCACTTCCGCGCCGACGAGGACATGCCGGGGGCCCCGCGCGTCGTGCTGCTCGGGCACGGCATCTGGCAGCGGCGGTATCTGTCCGATCCGGCGATCCTGGGCCGCGCGATCACGATTGACGGCCAACCCCACGTCGTCGTTGGTGTGATGCCGCCGTCGTTCCAGTTTCCGGAGCAGTCGCAGTTGTGGATCCCCGTGGCGCCGATCCACAACGCCTCGCGGCGGGATGAGCGGTTCCTGAACGTCGTCGGCCGCCTCGCGCCAGGGGTCTCGATCGACGGCGCCGGGGCGGAGCTCAAGGCCACGGGCTCGCGCCTGTCGGCCTCGTACCTCGAGAACGTAGGGTGGAGCGCGAGAGTGATACCGCTCCGCGAGCAATTGATGCCGGCCGACGTGCGGCTGGTGGTCTTCACGATGATGGGCGCGGTGTCGCTGGTTCTGCTCATCGCCTGCGCAAACGTGGCCAACCTGCTGCTGGCCCGGGCTACCGTGCGGCAGCGCGAGATCGCCGTCCGTGCTGCGCTCGGCGCAGGACGCGGCCGCATCGCCAGGCAGCTCTTGACCGAGAGCATGCTCCTGGCGGTGATGAGCGTGCCACTCGGTGTGGCGCTGGCGTACATCGGCCTGCAATGGCTCACTGCGTCGATCCCGGCGCAGGACGCGGTGCCGTACTACATCGACTGGAGCATGAGCTGGCGCGTCGTCTCTTACGCTGGCGCCGTCGCCGTTCTCACCGGCGTGTTGTTCGGGCTCGTGCCTGCCGTCCACGCCCTCGGCCCGGACCTGCACAACTCCCTCAAGGACGGCGGAAGGAGCGCCGGTTCGCACGCGTCGCGCAACCGCTTGAGGAATGGCCTGGTCGTCGCGGAGATCGCGCTCTCGCTCGTGCTTCTCGTGGGGGCCTCGCTCTTTGTCAGGAGCTTCCTGAGACTGCAGTCCGCCAACGTCGGCATCGACATGGCGCCGCTCATGACGATGCGGTTTCTGATGTCGCAGGAAGGGTATCCGACGCCCGAGGCCATGTCCCGCCGCGTCGACGACATCGTCCAGCGGGTTGAAGCGTTGCCGGGCGTGGCATCTGCCTTCGGGTCGAACTACGTCCCCCTCGCCGGCGGAGGTGAAGGCGGGAGGGTCGTGCCGGAGAGCGGTGTGTCGGTCGAAGCAGGAAGGGAACCATACATCACCTACTTCGGGGTCACGCCGCACGCACTCCGGACGCTCTCCCTGCCGCTTCTCGCCGGCCGTGACTTCACGGAGATCGAGGGCGCAAGCCGATCAGGAGTGGCGATCGTGAATCCCAACCTGGCCAAGCGCTTGTGGCCCGGGCAGACCGACGTCATCGGCCGCCGGTTTCGCCTGCTCGCCGACAAGACCAATCAGTGGATCACGGTCATCGGGCTGGTCCCCAATTTCAGCCGGTACCACGTGGTTGGTGAGCCCATCTCGTCAGCATTTCTGCCGTACCCCTATCAGCCGTTACGCAACACCGGGCTCACCATCAAGGTGACCGGCGGGACTCCGGCGGGGATAACCAGTGCCGTGCGGACGGAGATCCGGAAGGCCGACCCGCTCCTGCCGATTTACAACGAACAGAGCGGGGAGGTCATCCACCAGACGCTATTCTGGGACTCGCGGTTGTTCGGTTACATGTTCTCGATTTTCGGCGCGGTGGCCCTGCTGCTGGCCTCGGTCGGCGTTTACGGTGTGCTCTCATACGCCGTCGCACAGCGGACCCAGGAGATTGGCGTGCGGATGGCCCTCGGCGCGAGCCGCGAGAATGTATTGCGCCTGGTGATTGGCCAGGGCGCGAGGCTCGCCGGGCTCGGCATCCTCGTGGGCCTGGTGGGTGCCGCCATGATCACACGGGTTATCGAGAGGTTGCTGTACAACGTCAGCGCGCTGGACGTGGTCAGTTTCGCCTCCACGGCGTTCTTCCTCGCGCTCGTCGCCCTCGCCGCCAGCTACCTTCCCGCCCGGCGCGCCACGGCCGTGGATCCGCTGGAAGCGCTCCGATCGGAATAGCGCCGCGCAATTTACAATTTACGATTTACAATTTCCAATTCGTTCCGGCCCTGATGTCCCGCTGGACGTCGACTCCTCTGCGCGAATTCCGCAGTACGAATTCCGCATTGTAAATTCCCAATTGTAAATTTCATGTGCTCTTCCCCCGATCCCTCGCTGTTCTCAACACTTCGTGAAGCCGTGCGCGGCTCGCACCAGGACTACACCGAGGCGCCGATCGGACGCGCGGTAATCCTGCTCTCGGTGCCCATGGTGCTCGAGATGCTGATGGAGTCGGTGTTCGCCGTGGTGGACATCTTCTTTGTCGGCCGCCTCGGGGCGAACGCCGTGGCCACGGTGGGCATCACCGAGTCGCTGATGACGATCATCTATGCCGTCGCGATCGGTCTGTCGATCGGCGCGACGGCGACGGTGGCCCGCCGGATGGGCGAGAAGGACCCCGATCGCGCCGCGCGGGCGGCGGTGCAGTCGCTCGCTCTCGGCCTGATGGTGTCGGTCGTCATCGGCCTCGCGGGGGCCTTCTTCGGGCCGGATCTCCTGCGCGCGATGGGAGCGAGCGACGATGTGGTGAGGACGGGTTCCACGTTCGCGCGGGTGATGCTCGGGATGAGCGGCACCGTGCTGATGCTTTTCCTCGGCAATGCGGTGTTCCGCGCGGCCGGCGACGCCGCCATCGCGATGCGCGTCCTGTGGTTCGCGAACGCGATCAACATCACGCTGGGTCCCTGTTTGATCTTCGGCCTGGGTCCTTTTCCCGAGCTCGGTGTCACGGGAGCGGCGGTGGCGACGAGCATCGGCCGCGGGTCGGGGGTCTTGTACCAGTTCTATCGGCTGACCCGGGGCGACAGCCGCCTCGTGATCCGCGCACGCCACCTGGCGCCGGATCCGGCGCTCATGGCCGGCGTCCTGCGGCTGTCGGGCGTCGCCATGTTCCAGAACTTCATCGCAACGGCGTCGTGGATGGGGCTCATTCGCATCCTGACCGGCTTTGGCAGCGCCGCCGTGGCGGGCAATACCATCGGCATCCGGATCATCATGTTCGCGCTGCTGCCCTCGTTTGGCGTGAGCAATGCGGCAGCCACGCTGGTGGGGCAGAACCTGGGGGCCGGGAAGGCGGAGCGCGCCGAAGCCGCTGTCTGGCGAGCCGGGTTCTACAACACGGTGTGCCTGGTGATCGTCGGTGTGGGCTTTCTGGCGTTTGCGCCGTTTCTCATCGGCCTGTTTTCGTCGGATCCGGAGGTGGTGCCCTACGGCGTGCGCTGCCTGCGCATCGTGGCGGCGGGGTTCATTTTCTACGGTTACGGCATGGTGCTGACGCAGGCGTTCAACGGGGCCGGCGATACCCGTACACCAACGTTCATCCACCTGGGCTGCCTGTGGGCCTTCGAGCTCCCGCTGGCGTGGGTTCTGGCGTACCCTTCTGGCTTCGGGCCAACCGGTGTGTTCATGGCGGTGAGCCTCGCGTTCTCGCTTCTCGCCGTGGTGAGCGCCGTGCTCTTCCGGCGCGGCGGCTGGAAGACCCGCGCGGTCTAGCGATTGTCAATTTCGCCTTGTAAATTGTAAATTTGGTCAGGAGGTGCCTGTGCGAATCTGGATGGCCGCCGTAGCCGTGATGGGCCTTGCCGCATCGGCATCGGCGCAGACCGAGAAGCCCCAGGGCGTGCTCTACCGCGCGCCGAGCGGAGTGACGCTGCGCCTCATGATTGACGAGACCAACCTCGGCGCCGAGGCGTCGGTTGGAGAGCTGACCTTTCCCGCGAACTCGGACTCCGGCGATCACGCACACGGCGCGATCGAGATGTTCTACGTCGTCTCGGGCGAGCTCGAGCACGTGGTCAACGGCAAGAGCCAGATCCTGAAGCCCGGGATGACCGGCTACGTCAAGCCGCCCGACCAGGTGCGGCACAAGACGGGCCCGGCCGGGGCAAAAGTCGTCGTGATCTGGGTACCTGGCGAGGAAGGCCGCCGCGTCGCCTCGCGCTGGAAGCGGGAGCCCTGAACCCGCATAGAATGTGTCACCGAACTTATGCCAGAAGAGACCCTGCCGGCGGGCCAGCCGCTGGCCCCGGCAAGCACTGTCGATTTCATCCGCGCAATCGTTGACGAGGATCTGTCCAAGGGCACCCACCGCGGCCGGATTGTCACCAGGTTTCCGCCCGAGCCCAACGGCTACCTGCACATCGGCCACGCGAAGTCGATCTGCCTGAACTTCGGCGTGGCCGCCGAGCGCGGCGGCACCTGCAACCTGCGATTCGACGACACGAACCCGACCAAGGAAGACGTCGAGTACGTGGATGCCATCAAGCAGGACGTGGCGTGGCTCGGCTTCACGTGGGATTCGCTGCACTTTGCGTCGGACTACTTCGAACGCCTGTACGCGTTTGCCGTCCAGTTGATCAAGCGCGACAAGGCGTACGTCGACAGCCTGAACGCGGAAGAGATCCGCGCCCATCGCGGCACGCTGACCGAGCCGGGCCGGAACAGCCCCTATCGCGATCGGCCGATTCCGGAGAGCCTCGGCCTGTTTGCCGGCATGAAGGCCGGCGAGTTCCCCGACGGCGCGCACGTGCTCCGCGCGAAGATCGACATGGCGTCGCCCAATTTCAACATGCGGGATCCGACGCTCTATCGCATCAGGCACGCGACCCATCACCGCACGGGGGACACGTGGTGCATCTACCCCATGTACGACTTCGCGCACCCGCTGTCGGATGCCCTCGAGAAGATTACGCACTCGCTCTGCACGCTCGAGTTCGAAGACCATCGTCCGCTCTATGACTGGTTGATCGAACACCTGTTCAGCGAGAGCGGAGGCGACCGGCCGTACCAGATCGAGTTTGCCCGGCTCAACCTGAACTACACGGTGATGAGCAAGCGCAAGCTGCTGCAGCTCGTTCAGCTGGGGCACGTATCAGGGTGGGACGATCCCCGCATGCCGACCATCGGCGGCTTGCGGCGGCGGGGCTACACCCCCGAAGCCATCAGGGACTTCTGCTCGCGCATCGGAGTCGCGAAGAAGGAGAACGTCATCGACGTCGCGCAGCTCGAGCACTCGGTCCGCGAAGACCTCAACCGCCGGGCGCCACGCGTCATGACCGTGCTCCGGCCGCTCAAGGTGATCCTGACCAACTACCCGGAAGGGCAGACCGAAGAGGTCGATGTCATCAACAACCCCGAGGATCCATCCGCCGGCACCAGGAAGGTACCCTTCTCGCGTGTCCTGTACATCGAGCAGGACGACTTCATGGAGGATCCGCCGAAGAAGTTCTTCCGCCTCTCGCCGGGCAAGGAAGTCCGGCTTCGCTGCGCCTACTTCGTGACGTGCACCGAAGTGGTCAAGGACGCTGCGGGGGCTGTGGTCGAGATCCGGTGCACCTACGATCCGGCGACCCGCGGCGGGGATTCGCCCGACGGCCGCAAGGTGAAGGCGACGCTGCACTGGGTATCGGCCGCGCACGCGCTGCCGGTCGAGGTGCGCCTGTACGACCGGCTGTTCTCGGTTGAAGATCCGGAGGGAGCCGGCGACGGTCAGAGCTTCACGGAGTTCCTCAACCCCGCGTCGCTCGAGGTCCTGAGCAACTGCCAGGCGGAACCCAGCCTGGCGACGGCCCGCATCCCGCTCGACTCCGACACAACCGACACCATCCCGCGCTTTCAGTTCGAGCGGCTGGGCTACTTCTCAGTCGACCCGGACTCCACGCCGGGCGCGCCTCGTCTTCAACCGCACCGTCTCGTTGAGAGACACATGGGCCAGGCTCCAGCAGAAAGTTCGAACTTAGAAGTCAGAACTTAGAAGGACACTGTCACGAACTAAGAAGCACTCTCCGAGTCCTTCTTAGTTCTGCTTTCTCAGTTCTAAGTTCGCGCAGCGCCCCGCGCATGCGCCTGTGACGGATCCAGCTGCGCGGAGTGGCGGCTGACGTGGGCGACCGTGTATTCCGCCAGCTCGAAGAGCGACAGCGTCCCCACAGGCAGCGTGATCGTGTAGCCAGAGCCGCGCTCGGCAGTGAGCGATGCAATGGCCCGCGAGAGGTGGTGTCCGCTCGTCCGCAGCCGCTCGACGGTGTTGTCCAGGCTGATCACGTCTGGCGGGTGCAGCGGGAAGGCCTTCACGTTCCACGCAACCCCGGAGCCGCGGTTGGTGCTGTACTGCTCGGCAAAGCCGGCCGGTGCCGGCTGTGCGAGGGGCGTGGAGCCGAGGAGCACCGCGGCCGTCCATTCGTTGGCCATCGCGACGTGCGCCCCAATCTGGGCGGCACTCCAGCTCTCGACCGAGGGGTGATGTTCGGCGCCCTCCGGGTCGAGTTCCCGGAGCTTCGACAGGAAGGACTGCTGGGCAGCGGAAAAACGGGCGAGAATCGTCGCGGCGCGGTCGGCGGACATCTCAGGCACCCCCCTTGGTGGCTCGTGAACGCCGACATCCTACAGTACAATGCCCACTTCCTATCGTGGAGCATCACATCACCCAGTACGACCTCGAGCAGGGCGCGCTCGAGATCCAGTACATCGAAGAGTTCTTCGGCGAGTTCCCGCGGAAGAAGACGGCTGCCGAAATCGTGGGCCGGTTGCGGCACCGGTCGCACCTGATTCTGCTGGCGTCGGCCCCTCTTCCCGACGACCCCGGGACGGTCGTGCCCGTGTCCTTCAAGGTGGCGCACGAGATCGTCGTGGGTGAGGCGGAACCCAAGCTCGCCGACCTGGTGACCAGGCTGAGCGATCATGTCCAGTTCGACGGCCGGCGCATTCTGTATACCTGGATCGGCGGCACCCGGCGCGACTGGCGTGGCCAGGGGCATTTCCGCGCCCTCACCGAGCAGCAGGAACAGTGGGCGGTCGAGCAGGGGTTCGACGAGATCGTCGTCAAGACCAAGAACCGGTTCTACGAGATGCGGGGCACGCTCGACCACCTGCGGTTCGAAGTCGTGAAGTACGAACGCCACCACGCCGACAACGCCGAGTCGAAGGTGTATCTCAGCAAGAAACTGCTGCCCGAGATCGTCCGCAAGCACCGCAGCGCTCGCACCGTCGTGCAAATCACTCCCTAGGAGCGCCGCATGTCCCGATACAACGATCTCCTCGCCGGCAGAGATCCACTCCCGGTGATGCGCGAGAACGTGCACGCCGTGCAGGAGATGACACGCGGATGGGACGAGGCACGCTTCAACCGGCCATGGGCGCCGGGGAAGTGGACGGGGCGCCAGGTCATCACGCATCTCGCGCACACCGAGCTTGCGCTCGGCTACCGGGCGCGGATGGCGCTGTCGACGCCGGGCTATGCCGCCCAGAAGTTCGACCAGAACGACTGGATTGCGCGCGAGACGATCGTGGCCGGACCGGAGGCCGTCGCGGCGTTCGCCGCCATGAGCCGCCTGAACGCGGCGCTCTTCGAAGGCCTGTCAGCGGCGGACCGTGCCGTCTCGATGAGCCACCCGGAGTTCGGCAGCATCACGGTGGACTGGATCATCTATCTGCTCGCCGGCCACCAGATCCACCACATCACGCAGCTGAGGAGTTAGAACGCAGCAAGCTGCGCAACTCTGAACTTGGAAGGAAGAACTCAGAAGTTGAGTCCTTCTTAGTTCTCAATTCTAAGTTCGAACTTCGAAGATGCCGGTGTCCCGGTTCTTGACGACACCGGCCCATCCGAGTGCCCGGCCGTTCATGGTGACGTAGACGCCTGGCGGCAGCGCCTGGACGAACGAAAGAGCGCTGCCAAGGTTGAACAGGCCGTCCGAGCTGCCAAAGGCATACGGGACCATCGCCCCGGTCAGCACGATGGTCTTGCCCGGCAGAGCCGCCTGACCGAGCGCGCGCGCGGTTTCGACCATGGTGTCGGTGCCGTGGGTAATGACGATCCTGCTCTCCGCGGCGTTGCCGCAGGCCGTCACAATCGCCTGGCGGTCGGCGTCGGACATGTCCAGGCTGTCCACCATCATCAGCGTCGTCAGGCTGACGTCCACGCGGCAGCGCCCAAGCCGGAGCATCTCCGGCAACTGCGTGTCGCGGAAGTCCAGCGTGCCTTTGATCTCGTTGTACTGCTTGTCGAACGTGCCGCCGGTGACGAAGACGCGGATCACTGCTGCTGCGCGGTGCCGACGGGGCCGCCCTCTGCGGCGGCGAGGAACAGCGCATTGAAGAGCAGCGGGAAGGTCGCCTGCGTCTGCGCCCGGTGCTGCGGTCGGATGCCGAACATCACGATCCGGCCAGGGTTCAGGTCGACGGCCATGATGGCGGCGCGTCCGGCCATCAATTCCTCTCCCCGGAGCCATCCAGAGGCCGCGATGTTGGTGGCGGGATAGCGCGCGAGCACGGTCGTCTTCGGTGAGGTAAAGCCCTCGATGGGCGCGAAGAAGGGACCGTTCGTGTAGAACGCGTAGGTGTTCTCCGCCGCGCCGTACCCAAGCGGCTGGCTGGTGTCCACCTGCAGGCGAAGGATGGTCCCTGGCGCGGAGTGCGCCTCGCGCCGGAGACCCCGCTTGAGGTTCCGTACCGGCACCGGCAGGCGATCGATTGCCAGATCGGATGCCGCCCCCAGCGTGACGAGCGTGCCGCCTTCCGCCACGAACCGCGCCAGATGCTCGACACCGGCTTCGCCGATCCCGCCCCGATATTCCGACCGCATCGACGGTGCGTTGTAGCCATCCACCAGATCGCGCGGCGACTGATCGGGGAGGACGATCACATCGCAGAACCGGCGGAGCCCTCCGCGGCGGATGTCGGCGTTGTGCACCGAGGTGATCTCGAACTCGTGCTGCTCGAGCACCCAGCGCGTCCATCCCTCGTCTATGTTGCCGCCGGTCCACGGGGCGTAGACGGCGACCCGAGGACGCCGGAACGCCACCGCGCCAGGCGTCGGAACCGACGGCGCCTCGCCCGCGCGTGACCTCGAGGCCGAACTCGCGCGCGACCCCTTCCATCGTCTCTCGCGGGACGCCGGTCACCGCAACCTGCGACGGCCGATCGAAGGCAAGGCGTCCGCCGGCCGCGAAGAGCCGGTTCATGGCCGTCGCCGTATCCGCGCCTGCGTACTCGAACGTGAACCGTGGCCCGGAGCCCGTGACGCGGCCGCTCGTGGCCGGCCGCCCTTCAATCCGCGACAGGCGGACGCCCTCGAGAGGCGCGCGCACGAAGTTCAGCTCGACGCCGAAGAGCAGCCCGAGCGACCACGCGGTCACGTCGTAGGGCGGCTCCACTGGCGTTGCCGGCCCGCCGCGCCGGACGTCCGGATAGGTCTGCGCCTCGAGCAGATCCTTGGCGTAGCGCGCAAACACCTGCGTCATCGGAATCACGAACGTGCCGGCGCCGTACTGCCGGCTCTCGATCTCGAACGGCGCGTCGGCGCGATGAACTTCGACGCCCGCCAGGTCCAGCTTCTCCACGAGGCGCGTGACTTCGCGCGGCATCGTGCTGTCCATCGAGGGGCAGGAGAATCGCCGTGACCTCGCCCTTCTGGCCCTCTTCGACCGTCTGCCGGTTGACCTCGTGGATCTGCCGCAGCAGCGTCTCGCGCCGATCGGCCGCCGTCTCGAGCAGTGCCATCGTCGCGATGAAGTCGTAGTCGACGATGTCGCGAAGCGTCCAGCGGCCGCCGAGCCAGGGCCGCGGGTACTCGGTGCGGGACGTGATGTCGGTTGGCGGCAGAAGCGGCGCCGCGTCCGTTCGGGAAGGACGCGAGCCGGTCTGGTCGCCGGGAGTGGGCATGGGCGCCGGCAGCGACGGCACCGACGGGGTCGCGTTGGTCGCGCGAAGCTGATCCACGGGTGCGGCGACGCGCACGCTCGCGACCTCGGTGAGCAGCCCGATCTGGTTGTGCCACCAGCCGCTCCACGCGAGCGCGCCCTGCCAGAAATTCGTGTAGGTCGAGTTGTAGATGATGCCGTCTCTTGCCGGCGGCTTCGAGCGCCGCGGCCTGCGACTGGCCGAGGATCCCGTTCCACCGGTAAATCACCGGGTGCACGTTCGGGTTGATCGGATCGGTCGCCGGCATCACGAACATCCGCGGCCCGCGTGTTGCCCATCTGATGCTGATCGAGCCAGACCGTCGGGAACCAGTCGTGCCACGCGAGCTTCGCGAGGTACTGGCTCTCCTTCTGCGTGAGCATGTACATGTCGCGGTTGCTGTCGTGGCCGACGTACGGGTGATAGAGATAGGGCAGCGGGACTGCTCTCGAACGGCGTGCCGAGGTTCTGGTTGAACCAGTCGGTGACCGCGATCTGGCCGTCCGGGTTGGCGCTCGGCACGAGCAGGACGATCACGTTGTCGAGGATCTTCCGGGTCGCCGGGCGAATCGTCGGTCGCCAGGCGATGGACGAGCTCGAGCGCCATCTGTGTCGCGCCGATCTCGGTGGCGTGCACGCTGCAGGTGATGAGCACGACGGCCTTGCCCTGGCGGAAGATCTCGTCGCGCTCGCGGGCGGACGGCGGGCCGTCCTGGAAATACAGCCTGCGCTGGAACTGCTTGTAGCGATCGAGGTTCCTGATCGTGTCAGGCGCGCTGATCTCGATGGCGAGGAAGGGCTGGCCGCCGCTCGTTCGCCCGAGCTCGCGCAGGCGGAGCGCGGTCCGAACCGGCCGCCGCGAGCTGCATGTAGTCGACGATCGTGTCCCAGCGGGCCAGCTTGTCTGTCCGTGCCGACCTTGAAGCCGATAAACTGTTCCGGCGTCTGGACCGTCGCCGCGGCGCCGAGGCCGGCGATGGCTCCCGGCAGGCTGAGGGTGCCGAGCGCGATGGACGCGAAGAGCAGGGCGGCGAAGCGACGCCCCGGGCGGCGGGTCATGAGCAAGGATAGCCTCACCGGTCCTGAAATCACATGCGAGAAACTGTGAATGCCCTTGGCGCCTCCCGGATGGACGGCATCCAGGCGCCAATCGTGCCCATTGTAGGCGACCTTATCCGGCAGACGCCCGGAACCATCTCGCTCGGCCAGGGGGTCGTCCACTACGGTCCGCCGCTGGCTGTGGTCGAGGCCGTGCGGGCGGCGCTCGCGCGCCCGTCGACCCACGAATACCACGACGGCCACGGCCTGCCCGCTGCTCCTGGATCGCATCAAGGCGAAGCTCCGCGCGGAGAACCAGATCGACGTCGGCGCGCGGCAGCCGCGTGATGGTCACCGCCGGCGCCAACATGGCGTTCATGCACGCGGTGCTCGCGACCACGCAGCCGGGCGACGAGGTCATCCTGCCGGTGCCGTTCTACTTCAATCACGAGATGGCGGTCGAGATGGCCGGGTGCCGCGTCGTGCGGGTGCCGACCGACGATCGCTACCAGCTGCGCGTCGACGCGATTGCCAACGCCATCACGCCCCGAACGCGCGTGGTGGTCACGATCTCGCCCAACAATCCGAGCGGCGCGGTCTACTCCGAGGACTCGCTCCGGGCGCTCGGCGCGCTCTGCCGCGACCGCGGCGTGTACCACTTTTCCGACGAGCCCTACGAGTACTTCACCTACGGCGGCGCACGCCACGTGTCGCCCGGGCTCATTCGACGGAGCGCCGCCGTCACACGATCTCGGCATTTTCGCTGTCGAAGGCGTACGGGTTCGCGGGCTGGCGCATCGGTTACATGGTGTATCCCGAGCACCTCGAGTCCGCCATGATGAAGATCGCAGGACACGATCCTCATCTGCCCGCCGATGGCGTCGCAGCTGGCGGCGGCGGCCGCGCTCGAGGTTGGCCGTGCGTACTGCGAGCCGCACGTACGCGAGCTGGCGGCCATTCGTGAAATCGTGCTGAGCCGCTTGAACGCGCTCGCCCCGCTTGCGCATGTGCCCTCGGCGGACGGCGCGTTCTACGCGCTGCTGAGGGTGAACACCGCCATGGATCCGATGGTCCTCGGGGAGCGCCTCATCCGCGAACACCAGGTCGCCGTGATTCCGGGTCCGGCGTTCGGGATGACCGAGGGCTGTGTGTTCCGCGTCGCCTACGGAGCTCTGCAGAAGGAGACCGTCGCCGAAGGCATCGGCCGGCTCGTCAAGGGCCTCCGCGCTATCCTTTCTTGAGGCCCGCCGCGCCAGCTCGGCGGACGCCGGAGAGGAGCCATCGATGGCATCTGTTCATAGAGAGATCGTGATCGAGGATCGCCCCGAGCGCGTGTGGGACGCGATTCGCGACATAGGCGCGCTCCACACACGCTTGGTCCCCGGCTTCGTTACGGACTGTCGTCTCGACGGCGACGCCCGGATCGTGACCTTTGGCAACGGCATGGTGGTGCGCGAGCCCATCGTCGATCTGAACGAGCAGACGCGGCGGCTCGTCTGGTCGACCGACGGCGGGTCGCTGACGCACTACAACGCGTCCGTGCAGGTGTTCGCCGAGAGCAACGGGCGCAGCCGGGTGGTGTGGATCGCCGATCTGTTGCCCAACGAAATGGCGGAAACCATTGCCGGGATGATCGATCAAGGCATGGGCGCCATGAAGCGCACGCTCGACGCGGCGGGCCGGACCGTGACTGCGGGATGAGTGCTCGGGGCCGCGTGTGATTGACGCGCTCGCGCGAAAGCTGCTGCTCGCGGCCTCGACCAGCGCCTGGCTGCGCGAACGGGCGACCCGGACGGCGTTCGTCCGCCGGTCCGTTTCGGCGTTCATGCCTGGAGAGCGGCTGGACGACGCGATCGATGCGGCGCTGGGGGAGCAGGCACGGGGCGCCGGCACAATTTTCACGAAGCTGGGCGAAAACGTCGCCACGGCGGAAGAAGCCGAGCAGGTCGCCACCCACTACCTCGAAGCGCTTGATCGAATCGCGGCCGCCGGTCTGCCGGCACAGATCTCGGTCAAGCCGACACAGCTCGGGCTGGACCTGGATCCAGCCTCGTGCTTCTCCCGCCTGGAGCGCCTGGTCGAACACGCGGGGCGTCGCGGCAATTTCGTCTGGATCGACATGGAGAGCTCGCCGTACGTCGATCCGACGCTCGCGCTCTTTCGTCGCCTGCGGGAGCGGTCAGACCGGGTGGGCCTGGCCCTGCAGGCGTACCTGCGGCGGACCGCCGAGGATCTCGAGTCGCTCATGCCGCTCGGCCCGGCGGTTCGGATGGTCAAGGGCGCCTACCTGGAGCCGGCGTCGGTCGCGTTTCCCCGCAAGGCGGATGTCGATGAGCAGTTCTTCCGCCTGTCCTGCCGGATGCTGGGCGACCGCAATGCGCCGGCCGGGACGCTGCTGCACATCGCCACCCACGACGGCCGCCTCGTGCAGCGGCTGGGTGCCTTCATCACCGAGCGCGGCGTGGACGACGGCGCCTACGAGTACGCGATGCTCTACGGCATCCAGCGGCCGCTTCAGCAGCGCCTGCTGTCGTCCCGGCGCCCACTCCGCGTCTTGATCGCCTATGGAGACTACTGGTTCCCCTGGTACATGCGCAGGCTGGCGGAACGCCCGGCCAACGTCGGCTTCGTCGTCAAAAACCTGTTTGCCTCTTAGTCCTTCTTAGTTCTAACTTCTAAGTTCTCACTTCCTCCTGGAGGCTTCTGTGTGCCGGAACATCAAGACCCTCGCCAATTTCGCGCCGCCGGCAACCGGCGATGAGATCCGTGCATCCGCGCTCCAGTTCGTGCGAAAGCTGAGCGGATCGACGCGCCCATCACGGGCGAATGAAGCTGCGTTCAACCGTGCCGTGGACGAGGTGACCGCCGCCGCAGAGGAGCTGATTCAGTCGCTGAGGACGAGTGCGCCGCCGAGAAACCGGGAAGAGGAAGCGAGGAAGGCGCAGGAGCGTTCGCGGGCACGTTTCGCCTGACTGGCGGCCGCGCGCGGCGGGAGCTTGCGGCATCGCAGGGGCGTATCGGCCCCCGCGATGCGCGTCAGATGGCTATGGCTGGACTGATTCGCCGAAATCCGCGGCGGCGACCGACCGTGTGGCGATCGTCTCCGGCGGCGCGTCGTGTGATGTCACGGGAACTGCGCCCCTGATCGAGTTCTGGTACTCACGCCGGGCTTTCTCGAGCTGCTCGGCCGCGTCACGGAGCCGCTTGCTTTCCTCGGTCGCCTGCCGGGCTGCGAGCTCCTCCTGCTTTGCCCGCTCGGCCTCGTCCTTGGCGGCTGCCTCCTGGGTCTGCTTCAGGTAACGGGCCTCTTCGGCAGCGGCCTTGGCCTGTTCCTTTTCGATCTTCTGCAGTTCCTTGGCGGCCTTGGCCTGGGCTTCGTCGAGCGCACGCTGCTCGGCGGCGGCGCGGTACTCGGAGCCCTCGACGTCGGCGCCGTGGACCCAGCCAGAGCGGCGTCCGCCGTGAATGTCGGGCGGCAGCATCACCCAGTACCAGTCCGCCTCGCGGTTCAACAGCTCGAAGGTGTCGCCTTCGTGCGCCGTGAGCAGGACCATGACGGGCCGGCCCTGCCGGCTCACGACCTTCGCGGTCTCACTCCCGATGCGGATGACCGTACCTGTCGTGGACTGAGCGCCAGCCTCACCCGGTGCAAGCATGGCGAGCGTTGCGAGCGATCCAATCACGAGACTCCGAAGTTGCACGACTCCTCCTGTCGGCACATGGCACGTGCCGGGATAACCAGCAGAGCTGGGGCAAGGGCTATGCCCGGCTCTGGCTGCACGAGACGTCACGGCCTTACCCGAGTTTTCACGGAGGGGGCTGCCCGCCGGCGGACGCGACCCGCCAGTTTTGAAATCCGGTTGCAGAACTGTCAGGCCTACGTCGCTGCCCGCGCCGCGACGAAGGCCTCGATGGCCGCTTCGTCCGGCTTGGCGAACTGAACGCCGGCCCGGTAGCCAAACGGCCGCCCGGCAGCCGGAGGCTCGAGCCGCGACCACATCACCTTGCCTGCGCAGGTGAGCGTGCCCTGGCCCGCCGCGACGACGAGCTTGACGGTCTGATTGGGTCTCACGGCGCCGGACGACACCAGCTGGCATCCAGACATGGAAATGTCGAAGAGCGTGCCGGACTGCCCGTTGACCTGAATTTCAACCGGCTCCCGGAACTGATAGCGGTGCGCGAGCCTCACGGGCCGCCACGCGTTCTCATCCTCGGCGACCTTGGCCGGCGGATGCTTCGGAGCGTTCTCCACCCAGGTGGATTCCACCTTCGCGGTTACTACCGGCTCCGCTGCGGCCTTCTTCGCTGCAGGCTTGGCCTCGGCTTCCGCCGACGGCCGGGCCGACGACTTCAGCTGGGCGTGGAGCTGCTGCGTTTCGGCTTTTGCGGCCGCCAGCTTTCGCTCGAGGTCTTCGTGCACAGAGACGGTCTGAACGTTCTCGCTGACGACGCTCGCCAGGCGCTGTTCGGCCTGTTCGACGGTGTTGCGGAGTGCGGCCACCGCTGCTCGCTCGTCGTCGAGTTGTGCGCGCACTTGCGCCAGCAGGCCTTGCGCGGCGGCGGAGGCCTCGCGCTCGCGCGCCAGATCTGCGGTCAACTGATTGTGCGCGGCCTGGGCCCGCGCGTGGTCCGCACCCACGTTGAGCAGCAGCTCGTCGGCACGCTCCTGGACGGCGCGGAGCTTGGCGGCCGCGGCGCGCTCGACCTCGACCTGCGCCTGGGCCTGAGACAGCGCCTTCTGCTGTGCCACCGCCGCGTCGCGCACGCGCGCAACTTCGGCCGACAGTTCCTGCTGCGCGGTCTGCAGCCGGGCGCTCGTGGCGCGCTCGGTGCTCAGCTCTTCGCGGGTCTCCGCAAGGGTCTTCTGTTGCGCGGCGACCGCTTCCCGTGCGCGCGCGGCTTCCGCCGCGAGCTCTTTCTGGCCGGTCTGCAGGCGCGCGCTGGTGGCGCGGGCTTCGTCGAGCTCGGCCCGGGCCTGCGCGACGGCCTTCTGCTCCGCGGCCGCGGCTTCCCTCGCCCGCGTGACTTCCGCCGCGCGCTCCTCGAGCTCCGCCTGGAGGCGTGTGTGCGCTTCCTTGTGTCCGGCCGCGGTTTCGCGAACGCGCGCGAGCTCGGTCTTCAGCTCCTGTTGCGCCTGCTGCAGCTTGGTGCCCGCCGCGTGCTCGGCGTCGAGCTGCGCCTGCGCCTTCTGCAGCGCTGCCGCCGCGTCGCGCGCCTTGGCTCTCTCGCCGGCGATCTCCACGCTCGGCGGCCTGCGCACGAGTGGTCTCGCGCGCGAGCGCCTCGGCGTTCTCCTCGGCCCTCGCTGCAGCCCGGCGCAGATCGGCGATGGCGCCCCGCTCCGTGTCGAGCTGACGGCGCACTTCGTCGACGGCCTGCTCGAGCTCGAGAATCGTCGCGCGATCCCTGGCCGACGACGCCTCGACATCCGCGTCGGCTGATCCGGCCATCGACAGCTGCTCGTGCTCGAGCGCGGCAATCCGCCGTGTGGCCACGTCGAGCTCGTACCGCAGCTGCGAGGTGATGGCGCGCTCCTCTTCGAGCGCGGCCAGTGCTTCGGTCGACTGACCCGAAACCGCAGCCTCGGCCTGCGCCTTGGCGTCGAGACAGGCCTGGGCCGCAGCCGCCTGCGCCTCCTCGGTCGCGACGCGCGCCAGATCCAGGATGAGCCCCTCGAGCGACTCGCCGCGGGACGGATCGGCGAGCACCGCTTCGAGCACCGACAGGCGAACCTCAATCGCGGCTCTGAGGGCGTCGAGCTGCTGACGTGACTGGTCGGACAAATGCGCGTGGAGCGTCCCGGTGGGGAACGCCGTAAGAGTGCTGGACGAGGCGGTTGCTTCCATGTGAATCAATGAGCGCGAGCGCTTGTTGAATTCTTATCGGCTCAGAACCGATAAAAGTACTCGAACAGACACCGGGCCCCAGCGTGAGGTGTGCACACCTGGGAAGCCGTGTGTCGGAACGAGACGATCGGTGCGAGATATCGACACAGTAACCACCCGGGGAGGCGCGGCGCGCCGCGCGGAGCTCGTCGCCGCCGCCAAGGTCCTGCGAACCTGGCTGCACGATCGGCGCTCAGAGTGGGCTGACCATGCCCCCGAGGGGTTCCATGCCACTGCCCGGACTGCGGCTGCCTTTCATGCAGCGGTGCCGCTGTCGCTGCCCGTGCCGTCGGCGCCGGAGCCCGAACCGGAGCTGGCCATCATTCGCGAGCTGGCGGTGGAGGCCTCGGCGGCGATTACGCCGGGTGGCAAGCGTCCCGCTGGAGTCCAGGACGCTGTGGCCGCGGTCCTTGCGGCCCTCCGCAATGCCGGGACGCGCGTGGGGTCGCTCCGCGAGCCGCTTGGCCGCGCCGTGGCCGCATCGGGCCGTGGACTCGCGGCAGTCGCCGGCGGCGCCGCAGCATCGGGCGCCGCGGCACTGCGCGGCGTTTCCGCGGCGGCTTCCCGCCTCGGGGCCCTGCGTGCGCCCCTCGCCGAAGGCGCGGGGCGGATCGGTGGCGCGGCAACAGCCGCCGGGCCCGCGCTGGCTGAGCGCGTGGACGCACTGCGCGAGCCGGTCACGCGCTGGGCCTGGCGCGCCGCCGTCACGGCCGCCGTCGTCGCCGTGGTTGCCGGTGTCGGCTGGCCCGCGGTCCGCTACTGGCAGAGTCTGGAGTCCGCGCCTGTCGAAGAAGCCGCGCCCGCGCCGGCTCCCGAGGCGGCGCCCGGCGGGCGCGGCCGTGGCGCGCCGGCCGCAGCCGCCGGACGGCTGCGCGTGACTTCAGATCCGGCCGGCGCGCGCGTTCTCGTGGACGGCCGTGAGCGTGGTGTCACGCCGCTCGAGCTCGATGATCTCAAGGCCGGCACCCATGCCGTGGTCCTCCAGAGCGCGAGCGGCACCGTTCGCCGCTCGGTGGCGATCAAGGCTGGCGTGACCGCCGAACTTTCGGAGTCGATCTTCGCGGGCTGGGTTCACGTGTCGTCGCCGATTGAGCTTCAGGTCAGCGCGGGCGGACGCGGTCTGCGCCTCGATGAGCGCAACCAGGTGCTGCTGCCTCCGGGCTCGCACGAGCTCAGGTTCGAAAATCGCGCGATGGGGTTCGTCGGCGTGCGCAAGGTGGAGGTTGAACCGGGCAAGACCGCGTCAATCTCGGTCGTGCCGCCCCCGTCCACGCTCAGTGTGACGTCGACGGCGGCGGCCACCGTGCTGGTGGATGGCTCCCCGATTGGCAACACGCCGCTCGTGGACTACGGGATCAACCTGGGCACGCACGAGATCACCGTGCGCAACGAGGAGGGCGTCGAGCGACGCTTCACGATCACCGTCACCACGAAGCCCGTCCAGCTGACCGCGGAGTTCTAGACGTCGAGCTCCTCGGCCTCTTCTGCGCGCTCCATGATGAAGCGGAAGCGCGCGGAGGCATCCTTCCCCATCAGCTCGTTGATCACGCGGTCGGTGACGATCTGATCGGTGATCTCCACCTGCAGCAGCCTGCGCGTCCGCGGGTTGAGCGTCGTCTCCCACAGCACCTTCGGCATCATCTCACCGAGGCCTTTGAAGCGCGTGATCTCCGGCGTGCCACGCCCGTTCTTGTGCTGTGCGAGGACTGCGTCGCGCTGGGCATCGTCGAGAGCCCAGAACGTCTCCTTGCCGATGTCGATGCGATAGAGCGGAGGCTGGGCGAGAAAGACCCGGCCGGCCGTGATGAGCTGCGGCAGGTGACGGTAGAGGAACGTCAGCAGCAGCGTCGCGATGTGGTTCCCGTCGGAGTCGGCGTCCGCCAGGATGATGACTTTCCCGTATCGCAGTCGCGAGAGCTCGAAGTTCTTCCCGAGGCCGCAGCCGAGCGCGGTCACGAGATCGGTCAGTTCCTTGTTCTCGAGCACCTTGGCGAGCGACGCGCTCTCTGTGTTCAGCACCTTGCCCCGGAGCGGCAGAATCGCCTGCCGCGCCCGATCGCGTCCCTGCTTCGCCGATCCGCCTGCCGAATCGCCCTCGACCACGAAGAGCTCGCTCGACTCGCTCGAGGAGTTCGTGCAGTCGCTCAGCTTGCCGGGCAGGTTCAGCCGCCCGGACGTGGCGCTCTTGCGGGTGACTTCGGCCTGCGCCGCGCGGCTCGCTTCCCGCGCCCGCGCCGCAAGGATGATGCGCGCGACGATGGCTTCCGCCACGCTGATGTTGTGATTCAGCCAGTGCTCGAGGGCGGGGCGCACCAGGCCGTCCACAGCCGAGAGCAGTTCGGGGTTGTTCAGGCAATCCTTGGTCTGTCCCTGGAACTGCGGCTCCTGGATGAACACGCTCAGGACGCCGGTGAGCCCTTCGCGGATGTCCTCCGCAGTCAGCGTGACGCCCTTGGGCGAGAGGTTGTGGGTGTCGATGAAGTTGCGGACCGCTTTGCCGACTCCCGCGCGAAAACCGTTCTCGTGCGTGCCGCCGGACCCGGTCGGGATTCCGTTTACGTACGACCTGATGTGCTCGTCTGTCGCTTCGGTCCACTGCAGGGCGAGATCGAGCCTGAGACCCTCGTCCTTCGTGAGAGCGAACGGGGCGTCGTGGACGCCCTTCGCGCCTCGCGCGGTCACGATGGCCTTGAGGTAGTCGACGAGGCCTTCGGCGTGCTCGAAGGTTTCCTTCGTCTTCGTCGTGGCATCGTCGAAGACGACCTTGAGCCCCTTGTGCACATAGCTCGCCACTTCGAGGCGTTCGCGGATCACGGCCGGGTCGAACTCGATCTTCGGGAACACAGCGGCGTCCGGATGGAAATACACCGTGGTTCCCGTGCCTCGCGCCGGGCCGAGCTTCTTGAGGGGCCCCACGGGTTTTCCCTGCTTGAAGCGCATCTCCCACTGGGCGCCATCGCGCCGCACCGTGGCGACCAGCTCCTTGGACAGCGCGTTCACGACGCTCGCTCCCACCCCGTGCAGGCCGCCGGCCGTCTTGTAGCTCCCGTGCTCGAACTTGCCCCCGGCGTGGAGGACGGTGAAGATGACTTCGATTGCGCTCTTCTTGGTCGTCGGATGCTTGTCAACGGGCATGCCGCGCCCGTCGTCTTCGACGGTGATGGACGAGCCGTCGTCGTGCAGCGTGACCTTGATGTTCGAGGCGTAGCCGTTCATCGCCTCGTCGATGGCGTTGTCCACGATCTCCCAGACGAGATGGTGGAGTCCGGCTGAGCCGACGCCTCCGATATACATGCCCGGACGCTTCCGGACGGGCTCCAGGCCCTCGAGAACGGTGATGTCTTTGGCGGTGTAGTTGGACGAGGCCATGTATGTTAAGGTCGGCCCTTTAGGACGTTAACCTTACCGGGCTTCCTCTTAGGATCCAGGGATGGTGCGGGCGCCGGTATTTTGCTCGACGATTGTAGCGGCATTTCAGCTGCATCTGACCGCGGCACAGCCCCCCGCTGTACGGTTCACGCCAACTGGAGAGGTCCCGGTCTCGGCCCCGGCCGCCGCCCTCGCGCGAAGTCTCGGCCTCGACCCCGAGCGTGATCGCGCCCGCTTCCTGTCGGAGTTCACGCGCATTCTGTACACACCTCCAGCCGGGCGCAATCGCGAGGTCGCCGAACAGCTCCGTGAGTTGACCCGGCCAGGGAACCCGTCCGGGCCAGACAGCCAGGCGCCCACCGTGCCGGTGCCGTTGGACGCCGACGTGTGGAGCCGTGCCGTCTTCCGGCGTCCTGTCGCCGCCGACGCGCTCGTGACGGCGATTGCCACCGACCGCAAGGCGGCGCTCCTCGCGCACGGTCTGGCGGCCCTCGACGACGAGACGCTCGACTATGTGTCGCGGGAGCCCCTGTTGCTCCAGGCGCTCTACGAGGAAGGGGCCGCCGCGTTTGGCGCGTTCGGCGGGAGCCTTCGCGTGATCGGCAACCGTGTGGCGCCGCCCGGTGGTGCGGCGGCGGGCGCCCTGTGGGCGGCGTTGCTCGGCCAGCCGATCGATCAACCGGCGCTGTTCATCAACGCGCTGTTCACCGGGCACAACGGCCGGCTCGCTTACCTGTACGACACCATTACCGGCCTCGACGAGGCTCGCGCGCGCTTTCTGCTCGGGCTGTGGATTCCCGACGACCACGTGCGCGTCATGCGGTTCCAGGCCCTCGGCCGGGCGCTCGGAGACGCGTACCCGGAATGGCGGCTCGAGGCGCTGCCGTTCTCGCGGCCGCTGAACGATCTCGCGCTGCTCATGCTGCGCACGCGTGTCCTGCCGGAAGGGCCTGCCGCCCCGCCTTCGGCGCGTGCGCTCTGGGCGTCCGCCCTCGAGGGCGAGGAGCCTCGCGCCGTGCCCGAAGCAGGCGAGGCTGCGCTCGAGAGCGTGGACGCTGCGTGGCTCGTGCAGACGGTGACGGGCGGCGACATGTTCTGGCGCGGAGAGCGCCTCGACCAGTTTGCCTTCGCGCAGCGCATGTTCGAGCAGAGCAGCGCGGTCGGCTGGCCCGGTGTGATCGAGGCCGTCCGCGCCTTCCGTTCACAGCGGATGCTCATGCTGACGCTCGAGCGGATGGGTGTCGCGTCGCCCGGGGTCTACGCGGCGGCGGCACGAGCCGGCGCGCGCGTCGGGGAGCTCGGCGCCGCCCGCGCGTTCTGGACCCTGTCCCAGCTGCAGGGTGCGCTGGCGGTACTGGCCCGGCTGCGGGGTGTCGGCTCAATCGATGTGGCGGCCGTTGAGGCGTTGACCCTGTCGCTGGTGTCGCTGCCGCTCGACCAGGGCCAATACCAGAGCGCCGTGGCCGCGTGGCTTGCCCGCGATTTGTGGCCGCGGCTGCCGCGGATCGCGCCTGTGGCGTCCGATATGCCGGCCGCTCAGTGGACGAAGGATGTCGAGCTTGTGTCTGCGCTGGCAGGGCGGCCTCCGGCCGGCGGTGGCGACAGGCTGAGATGGGAAGGCCAGGATTACCGTGTCGACTTGCCGTTTGCCGAGCGGCGGCGCCTTCGGATGGTGCGCGAACGGCAGCGCAGCTATCCGATCGATCTACCGCTGTCGCTGGCGAGCGCGCTCGATCGATTGAAGAGGCAGCGCGGCCCTGAGGACATCCAGAATGCCGAGCGTGCTCTCCAGCAGATCCTGACCGATTTTTCGAGCGAGCTGTCGCGGCCGGCGCCTGACGTGATGGCGTCAGGCGTGCCAGTGCCCCGTGCCGCCGGCCCGGCGATCGCCGAGATCCTGGATGATCTGGGCCGTGCGCGCCGCGCGCGCGACACGGCACGCGTCGCGAAAGGCACGGCGTCGCTCGCATCGCTCATCGACATGACCCTCGGCGAGACCCTGCTCTCGTTCGCCTACGCGCTGGAAATCGGCGACCCGAACGGCACGGCGCTGCTCACGAGAAACGTCGCACTCCGGCACGACTTCGGGCTCGGGCGGCGCGATCGTCCCCTCCGCACGCGCCTCGCCTGGGCCATGCCCCGGCAGGACTTTCTGCCTGGTGTCCCCTGGCACGTGGTCGGCTCGGCGCTGGGGCTGGAAGTGGCGCTCTCGCCGCTCGGGCTGCGGCGCATGGGCGTCGATCGGCCGGGCGCGGTGCCCAGCCTCCCGTCGAACGAGCGGCACGCCGTGGCGACCGGCGTCGCGCTGATGGATCCCGCTCGGCTGCTGGACGCCGATCGCGCGCACATGGCTGGCGCCGTCGCACGCGGGCGCGCCCGCGCTGCCGCCTTGCCTGAACATCGCGACGATGTCGGCGCCGTTGCCGACCTCCTGGCCCTGGACAGCCGCCGCCGCCGCGAACTGGCCTGGACGCTGGCCTACGGATCGGCGGCCGATGCGGAGCGCTCGTTCTCACTGGCCGAATTCCTCGTCCTCGGTGGCGGCGCGCCCGGCGTGGACCTGAACGCCTGGGGCACGTCCGGCCTGCAGATTGCCGGCTGTCTGTGCACCAGATGGATGCTGCCGAGCCAGTGGCGGCTGCTCGCCGGCCGGCCGCAGCTGGGGTACATGGCCGGAGTCTTTCCGGACCTGAATCTCCACGTGGCGCTCGTGCTCGGCCAATTGGGCGTGCCCGCCAACCTCACACGAACCGTGCTGACCTCCGGCGCCCTCGAGTTCAGCGAAGGTGTCGCAATGAGCGATCCCGGCGACTGGGTCTCGCTCGTCGCCGGCGCACGCACGGTCTCGCGCGAGCGGATCGAGGACTATGTCGCGGCGGCCGCCGTCGTCGACGGCGCACTCGTCCCGTTCGAGCCCTCCGGTTCCGTGTCCGAGGAAGGACGAGCGCGTTGAGGTGGTTCACGACGCTCGCGTTCCTGTTATCCGCCGCTGCCGCGAGCGGCCAGCCGGCGCCTGCGCCGGCCGACCCGAAGGTGGACATTGTCGCGCCCGAGGCGGATGCCTACTTGAGCGGCCTCACCTTGCTCCGCGCTTCGGTCGATCCGCCTGATGCCGTGAAAAGCGTGACCTTCTTCGTCGACGGACGGCAGGTGTGCGAGGTTGCCGCGCCGCCGTTCGAGTGCCAATGGGAGGCCGGCTCGAATGTGCGCGCGCACCAGGTCCGGATGGTGGTCTCGCTCGCAACCGGCGGACGCATCGTGCGGGTGCTCCGCACCAAGGGGCTCGCGTTTACCGATGCCGTGGACGTCGACGCGGTACAGGTCACGGTCACGGTGACCGACGAATCCGGGCAGTACGTCCCGAAGCTGCCCCGAAGCGCCTTCCGGGTCTTCGAGGACGAACACCCGCAGACGATCTCGAATTTCGCGTCGGAGGACGTGCCGCTGGAGCTCGTCGTGGCCGTGGACGTGAGCGGCAGCATGACGCCGGTGATGCCGAAGGTGCGGAAGGCCGTGAAGGACTTCCTGGCCGCCGTGCCCACGCGCGACGAAGTCACGATCGTCGGGTTCAACGACGTGGTGTTCCCGGCGTCACGAAAATCGACGAGCCTGCCGGAGCGCATGGCCGCCGTGGATCGGCTCGCGACCTGGGGAGCCACGGCGCTTTACGACGCAATCATCCAGGGTGTCGATATGCTCGGGCGCCAGGCCGGACGACGCGCCATGGTGGTGTTCAGCGACGGCGAGGATCAGGGCAGCCACGTCACGCTCGAGGACGTCGAACGGCGGCTGCAGGCGAGCGACGTCACCCTCTACATCATCGCGCAGGGGCGAGGCATCACACACGATTACCTCAGGAAGGTGATGCAACGTCTCTCGACGCCGACCGGCGGGCGGGTCTTCGCCACAGACAACATCGACCGCCTGCAGGATGCGTTTTCCGATTTGCTCGACGAGCTGTCGAACCAGTATCTGCTCGGCTATCAACCGACCAACACCCGGCGCGACGACACCTGGCGTCAGATCCGGGTTGAAGTCGAAGGGCAGAAGGGCGTGCGGGCCAGATCCGGCTATCGCGCCGTCCAATCCAGGTAGGGTCGGTATGGGTCGTCCACGTTTTCTGCCGCGACACGTCGCACTCGGTGTGTGGCTGACGGCCGCGACTCTGGCGCCGGCGGCTGAGGCGCAGCAAGCGCAGCAGGTACCGCCGAGCTTTCAGTCGTCGGTCGAAGTCACACCTCTGGACGTCACCGTCGTCGACGATCGCGGACGCCCGGTCACGACGCTGACGGCCGAGGACTTCACCGTTCGCATCGACAATCGCGCCCGCCGGGTGGTGACGGCCGAGTGGGTTGCGCTCTCGGGAGCCTCTGGCGCGGCCCCTGCCCCTGCCCCGGTCATCCCGGATGGCTACAGCTCCAACGAGGGCGCGTCGGGCGGACGGCTCATCGTGCTGGTCATCGACGAGGCGAACATCCGCTTCGGTGCCCTGGCCTCGATCCAGGCCGCCGTGGGCCGCTTCCTCGAGAGCCTGCAGCCCGCGGATCGCGTGGCGGCCGTCAGCACCGGCATTGGATCTCCGTCGACACAGTTCACGGCGAACCGCGAGCTCGTGCGGCAGGCCGTGAGCCGGATGGCCGGACAGCGGCGGAGAGACGGATCGACGGGCTTCAGCGTCTACATTTCGCTCTCAGAGGCCATGGACATCGACCGCGGCGACGGCCTGACCCTGCAGAGGGTCGTCGCGCGCGAGTGCGCGGGCCTCAGCGACGTTCAGCTCACGCTGTGCATCGGCCAGGTCGAGACCGATGCCATGGTGACCGCTCAGGATGGCCGCACCGAGGCGAGGCAGACGATCACGTCGATCCGGAACCTGCTTCTGGCGTTGCGATCGATCCGGGAGCCCAAGACGCTGGTCTTCATCACCGAAGGGTTCATCCTCGGCGACGAGCTGCCGTCGCTCGTCGAGCTTGGTGCATTGGCCGAGGCCTCTCGTACCGACGCTGTACGCGCTCAAGCTCGACGAGCAGTTCCAGGACGTCTCGAATTCCCGGGCGCCCACGACGCCGTTTGCCGATCGGCAGATGCGGACCGACAGCCTCGAGCTGCTGACGTCGGCGGCCCGCGGATCGATGTACCACATCGACGTTGGCCTCGACACGGTGTTCAGCCGGATCGACTCGGAAATGTCGGGCTATTACCTGCTGGGCGTCGAATCCGAACCAGCGGACAAGGACGGCAAGCCCCACCCGCTGCGGGTGACGGTGTCGCGCCGCGGCTTGACCGTTCGCGCGAGAAAGGACGTCATCAGCCGCCCCGAGGATCAGAGGCCGCGCTCGCCACGCGAGGCCATGATTGCCGGCCTCAGTTCGCCGCTGCAGCTGTCGGCCCTGCCGCTGCGCCTCATCACGTTCGCGCTCCGTGGTCCTGAGCCGTCGAAGGTGCAGCTCCTCATCCACGCGGATGTCGGCGCCAGCTACGCCACGTCGCGCGTCGTCTCGCTCGGCTACATCATCTCGGACCGGGAGGGCCGCGTGGTCGACTCCCAGATTGGCGACGGCCGGCTGCCTCCGATCATGACCGGCGTGCCTTCACCGCTGCAGGTACTCGGCGGGCGCGAGCCTCGCTCCCGGTGAGTACACGATCAAGCTCGCCGTGGCCGAGGGCGATCGGGTGGGCTCGGTCGAACATGTCGTGCAGGCGAAGCTCGTCGACGCCAATGGACTGGAACTGAGCGACCTTGTGGCGGGTGGGCCGGTGGACAACCAGGATCTGCTGCGGCCCACCGTGGGCCACACGATCAGCTTCGGCACGCTGCACGGCTACGTGGAAGCCTACGGCGCCGACGGCAGCCAGGCACAGGTGCGGTACGAGGTGGCGGCGCGCCCAGACTCCGAGGCGCTGCTTTTGGCCGATGCGACCGGGCGGGCGGCCGGTCCCGAACGCACGATCTTTTCCGAGCTTCTCTCCGTGCGGCAGCTGCCGCCCGGGAAGTACGTGCTAAGAGCCGGTGATCACGTCGAACGCCGGCCGCGGTGTGGACGAAACGATGCTGCGGACGTTCGAGATCGCACCGCCGCCCGTTCTCATGACGTCCGCCGAGGGTCTCTCGGGCGGCGCGCTGATGCCGACCGACCTGTATCTGCCTGTGGCCGAGGGACTGCTGGCCAGGGCGTTCCGCCGTGATGAAGTGGTCGAGCCCTCAACGCTGAAGCTGTTCCGCGATCGCGTTGAGACCGACCGTCAGGGGGCGTTCGACGACGGAGTCCGTGCGCTTGGCCGTGGGGAGTTTCCGATCGCGGAGAACAGCTTCAAGAAAGTGATAAACGTGGACGCCGACAGCACGTCCGCGCTTGTTTACCTTGGCGCCACGTTCGCGGCCTCCGGCCACGATGCCGAAGCCGCCGGCGCCTGGCAGACCTCGCTCATCGAGGGTGGCGACGTCCCGGAGATCTACCGCTGGCTCGGCGACGCACTCCTGCGGACCAACAACCTGGGCGACGCCAGGAACATCCTGCTCGAGGCAGCGGAGAAGTGGCCCGCCGACGCCCGGTTCGCCAAGCCGCTGGCGCTGCTGTACGCGACCTTTGGCCAGGGCCGCGAGGCCGTCCGGACTCTCGGCCGGCACATCGAGTACGACCCATCGGACACCGAGGCCCTCGCCCTGGCGGTCGAATGGATGTACCACCTGCGGTTGTCGAACGCGACGGCGTACTCACGCCCCGAGGATCTGAAGCGCGCGCGTGCCTACGCGGAACGCTACGCAGCCACCAAGGGCCAGCAGCAGGCGCTGGTGCGGCAGTGGCTCGAGTATCTCGAGAAGAGCTAGAAGAAATTTACGATTTACGATTAGAAATTTACAATTCGTTAAGGCGCTTCGGCGTATGCGGACCGCGCGGCGGCGGCGAGGCCGTTTGCGCGCGGCCACTGCGGGTGGGTCGCCTGGATTTCGGCCTGCACCGCGGTCGCGGTCTCATCCGCGGTACGGCCCTGCGCCTTCAATTCACGCGCGCGCCGCTGCACGTTCAGCATGAATTCGCGGTTCACCGCGATGATCGACCCGGCGCCGACGGCGCCATGCGCAGGCACGACGGTCCGCGGCTTCAGCGCATCAAAAACGTCGAAGGCCGCCAGCCATGCCTTCATGCTCGAGGCCTGATTGGCGGCCACGAAGGAGTTGTTCATCACGACGTCGCCTGAAAAGAGCACGCCGTCGCCCTCCACGAAGAATCCCGTATCGCCGCGCGTGTGTGTCGGGCCGACCATGAGAAACCGCACCCGGACGCCGCCCAGGTCCAGGGTGTACTCCCGGTCGAACGTGATGTCCGCCTTGCGCCCGGCGGCGTCCTTCAGGAGTTCCGCCGTCATCGGCGAGCGGGCCGAGAAGGTCTTGATCAACTGCATGCCGTCACGGGCGAAGTCGGCTTCCTGCACGGTGGAGTTGACGTACTTCGCTGTCGGTGGAAACGCCACGTACCCCGTGGTGTGCTCGGCATGAAAGTGCGTCGAGGCGATGTAAATCTCCGCGTTGCGGCTCACCTTGGCGACTTCACGCAGCACGGTCTCGCCGTTTCGCCTTCCGAGCCCGGGATCGATGACGAGCGTCGCGCGCGAGCCGACGACGATGCCCACGTTCGGCACGAGGCCGACGTTGCCGTCGGGGATGGCGTAGGTGTGCTCGGCGAGCTTCACCGTCACGCCCTCCTTGACGAGCGGGTCCGCCGGCGGCGCCTGCTGGGCCAGAGCCGTGGGCGCCGCGAGCAGGACGAGAAGAAGACGCCAGGTCGAGCTCATAGTGTGCCTTTCCATCTCAAAGGCGCCCCTTACACGAGGCGGGCGCCGTGCTCTTTCAGGAGCGACCGAAGCACGGATCGGTGACACCGCGCTTCGTCCGCACAATAGCATCCGACCGAGAAATCCGCGTCCTGCGAGAGGACGGCCAGGAGACGCAGAAGGCGAGCCGCCGCGGGTTGTTTCATCTCGGTCCGATACCGCCGCACGAAGACGCTCCAGTCGCGCGCAGTCGCGGCCGCCAGCGCCTGCCTGACCAGCGTGTCACTCGGGGAGAGATCGGGCATCCACACGTCGTAGAAATTGCGCGACGCATGCTCCTTTTTCGGCACGCCCCGGGGCGGCCGGCGCACGGTTCCCAGGCGCGGCCCCTCGTTCGGGAGCCTTGAACTGCCCAGTTGAACCACGCGAATGGCCATGAGTGCCCGCGATATTACTCCGCCTGCCGCGCTCCAGCCTGCTGACCGCGCTCACGCATATAATCCGCCGATTGGCGCCACGGCGCCGCGGAGGACGCGAGTTATGACCAGGATGGTAAAAGGCCTGCTGATTCTCGGCTGGATCCCGACGCTCGCATTCGTAGCACTGGACCGCTGGGCCATGGACGGCGCGCGGCTTTCGGCGCAGTCGCGCCTGCCCGTCAAGGTCACGCGCCTCTACACGGGACCTGACGGCAAGACCAAGATGGAAGAGTACGAAATTCCGTTGAAGCCGCAGGGCCGCGGCACCGAACTCTCGGCGACGGTGCCGGTGAAGAGCCTTCAGTTCCGCCGCACCAACAAAGACTACGACCTCGACTGGCATCCGGCGCCGAACCGCCAGTACGTCATCACGCTCGCAGGCGAGAGCGAGGTGGAGCTCGAGGGCGGCAAGAAACTCCGCCTGGGGCCAGGGCACATCCTGCTGGCCGAAGACACGACGGGGCAGGGGCACATCTCTCGCGCGATTGGCTCGAGCGAGCGGATCTCGTTGTTCATTCCGCTGGCAGACGGAGCCACTCCACCCCGCTGAGGACCTCGCAGAGAGAGGAAGAGAGGAAGAGCAGACGTGCGCAGCATAGCGCTTGTGTTGTGTGTCGTAGCCGCGGGTTGCCAGAACAGCCCCACCACGCCGACAGGTTCCGGCTATGCCGGCGAGTGGAGCGGGACCACTGCGCAGGGGGCGGTGATAGCGTTCTCGCTTTCCCGGGACGAGAAGGTGACGGCGATCACCATCGGACACAGCTTTGGCAGTTGCACCGGATCGCAGACGTTTCAGAACCTGAGCCTGAACATCGCGCCGGACGTGACGTGCATCCCCGGCCCGTGCGGTCCGGGCATCGCATCGTACCGTGCGTTCCACTACGGCACTGGCGCACCCGGTGGGCCGTTGACCTCCATCAACGGCCTGTTCCTGTCGAACAGCCGGGCAGAAGGGACCGTGAACTTTGGCGACTATCCCGGTTGTGGCACCGTCGTCGGCGTTGGCTGGACGGCAACCAGACGCTGACCCTGTGTATCGGCCGGTCACGGCCTGATTACAGCTCCGTTTCCGGTCATTCCGTTCGGTAAGTGCGCTGCGGACACTGCGCATCACCGTCAACAACTTAGCGCGTTCGCATGCAGCACGGCCCTTGCAGATTCGCGCGGCATGCGCCCGCAGTACGCACCGCTCCTGCTGCTCACAACGGCACTCGCCGCTGCCTGCACCGGCTCGTCGCCGTCCGCGCCGTCCTCATCGTCGCCTCCTGCGATTGCCCCGGAGCGGCTGGTGGAAGGGGTGGCCGTAAACGCGGTGGACGGGACGGCAGCCGCCGGCCTCACGGTTCGCGTGAACACTGCTGCGAGCGCAACAACGGACGCCGCCGGTTACTTCCGGACCGAAGTCAACAAGGCCGGCAGCCACGCGACGACCATTACCGGGCCCTCGATCGTCGAACGACAGACCCTCGTCAGCAGTCCCAGCACGGGACCCGCCCGCGTGTCGGTGATTCCGGCCTCGTTCGACCTCGTGGCGTTCGACGAGATGTTCAGAACGGCAAACGCACGGTTGCAGCGCTGGACCACCAGGCCCGTGCTGGTCGTCCTGGCCTCGGTCATGTCATACAGGATGCCCGCCGACGAATACCTGGCGACCAGCCAGCAGATGTCCGATGACGAAGTGTCGCTGCTGATCGCGCATCTGACCGAGGGGCTGTCCCTCCTGACCGGCGGGACCTACGCCTCGTTCGAACGCGTGGACATCGAGCGGCCCGCATCGGGAACCAGGGCATTGGTCACGCGGCCAGGGATGATCGTCGTCGGCCGCTACAACGGCATCCTCACGTTTGCGCAGACCGTCGGCTACGGACGATGGGCTGAGAGTCCCGACGGATCGGTCAACGGGGGCGCGATGTTCCTCGACAGCGGCTTTGACAAGGATGACGCGAGGAGGCGGCTGCTGCGGATTCACGAGCTTGGCCACGCGCTCGGATATCTTCACGTCGAATCGAGGTCGTCGATCATGAACCCCTCACTCGGACCCGAGCCGACCGAGTTCGATCGCGCCGCCGCGATCGTGGCCTTTCAGCGCCAGCCCGGCAACGTCTCACCCGACATCGATCCGATGTCCAGCGCGTCCAATCCGTTTGCCCCGGGCCAGGTTCGCTGGACGGAGTTTGTTCCGTAGCCTCCAGCCTCCAGGCTAGGGCCGGAGGCTTGACAAGTGGGGTGCGGCGCACGAAGCTTCGCCCTGCGTGGGAGCGGCGTTCCTGCGCATGGAGGGCCCATGGTGGCCCTGGAGGCGATCATGCGCTCGATCCAGTACGTGGTCCTGGCAGCAGCTGTCGTGATGCTAGGTTCGGCCGGCGCTGCGCAGGAGCCGGCGCCCCCACGCCCAACGACTATTCAAAGCCCGAGACCTGGCTGTGCCGCCCCGGGGTCAGCGGCCCTTGCACCTCGGACCAGAGCGCCACCGAAATTGCCGCCGATGGATCGACCAAGGCAGTGGCGTTCGAACGGCCGACATCGCCGGCCTTCGACTGCTTTTACGTGTATCCGACGGCGTCCGAAGATCCGACGCCGTTCTCGGACATGACCGCCGGGCGCGAGATCCAGGTCACGACAGCGCAGTTCGGACGGTACGGCGCGGTCTGCCGGCAGTTCGCGCCGATCTACCGCTCCGGCACGCTCGCGGCGCTGCGCGCCAGGAGCGCGGGCACACCGGTCGCCGCCGCCTATCCGAACACCAACTACGACGATGTCGTGCAGGCCTGGAAGCACTATCTGGCGCACGACAACAATAGCCGTGGAGTGCTGCTCGTCGGCCACAGTCAGGGCGCGAGCCTCATCACCCGCCTGGTGGCGAACGAGATCGAAGGGAAGCCGGTCGCGAAGCAGATCATCGCGATCCATCAACTCGGCACGACAATCCAGGTGCCGGCGGGGAAGGATGTCGGGGGAGCTACAAGACGTTTCCGCTGTGCAAGCGCGCCGATCAGGCCGGGTGCGTGATCGTGTACGGCACGTACCGGTCAACGCTGCCGCCGTCGGTCAACCCGCCCGCGCGGTTCGGTCGCGCCCGCGAGGGGTTCGTCGCGTCCTGCACGAATCCGGCGGCGCTCGGCGGCGGCAAAGCGACGCTCGACACCTTTCAGACTCGCGGAACCGCCGAGTGGGCGCCTGGCAAGGCCATCACCACGCCGTTCGTACCGATTGCCCGGGCTCATCACCGCCGAGTGCGTGACGCGCGGCGAGTACACGTATCTCGAGGTAACAGTCAACGGGAGCGCCGAGGGGCCGCGCCGCAATGTCGCGACCGGCGACGTCGGCAATCCGCCCGATCCGACGTGGGGTCTGCACAACGGCGACATGTCTGCGCCGATGGGAAACCTGGTGGACTTAGCCCGCACCCAGAGCCGGGCATGGCTCGCGGCGCACCATCACTGACGAACGGGCTCCGGGCTTCGGGCCCCAGGCTTCAGGGGCTTTGGGCTCCGGGCCCCAGGCTCTTGGTCTGAAGCCCCCGAAGCCCGAGGCCTGAAGCCCGAAGCCTGAGTTCTATTCCGCCGCCGCTTTCTTACGCGCGCGACGAGGAGCTGCCGCCGCTTTCTTCGGGGCGGCCTTTCTCGTGCCGCGTGGAGCGCGGTTTCCCGACACTTCGGCACCAGCAGCCGCCGCGCGCGAACGCGGCCGTTTGCCACTGGCCCGGCCGAGGAGTTCCGCGGTGGTATCCACGACGCTGATCGGCGGGGCGTCAACGGCATCCACATCGTCGCCCTCATCGAGCCGACGAACGACCGGTGGCGCCGATGCCATCAACGAGGCCGGTTGCATCGAGTCGTCGGTTTCGCCGAGTTCATCGGCGATGTCGAAGATGACCGGCGCCGAGGGTGCAGCCGGCGTGGGAGCGGTGCGCACGAGCGCCTGTCCCTGGAAGACCCGCAGGCCTCCCCGCCGATCGCGCTCGAGCCTGAGGAGCGATTCACGCTGGCAGGCGCGCAGCAGGTCCATGAGCCCGCCAAACCCATACGCGCGCTCGTCGAACGAGCCGGCGCGCAGGATCTGCTTCACGTTGCGCACGTACATCGGCCAGCGTGCTGCCGAACCGAGGAGCTTCGCGACGACCCTCACGCCTTCCGCCTGATCCCCGAGCTGCGGCGGTACTGGCCCCAGGGCCTGGGCGCCCGGATCTGATTGAGGACGCGGCGCGGCGTTGGCGATCGGCCGTCCCGCCCAGTCGGTGGGCACTTCCGCGGCTTCCGCCGGGCGCGCGCCGCCGTCGCTGACGACGCTCTCCTCCGCCCCGTCCGTGCTGGGAACCGGCGCGGTCTTGAACGACCCGTTCGTCGTCGTGCTGCCGCTGCCCTCCTCCGGCGCCGCGGGGTTCAGTTCCACCATCACGCTGCGGCCCGAGTGCTTCAACAGCACGAGGCCCGCCTGGGCGAGCTTCTCGGCGAAATCGAGGAAGGAGGATGCGCCGTAGCTGCGCTCAGAGAAGGTCGAGTCGAGCTGCAGCAGTGTGCTCTTGAGGAGCCCTGTCTGCGGCGTAACCTCGCGGTCCGCGAGGATCTTCAGCGCCCGCCGCACGATCGGGAACGCCTGCGCAATTGGTTGAGCTGCAGTGGGCGCCACGGGCCGTCCGCCCTTGGCGGCGGTGGAGGGCGACGGACGGCGGACGAGATTCTCGTAGGCGATGAACTCGTGGCAGTTCCGCTGCAGGATGATGCTCGTGAAGGCCCGGCCGCCGACGACGAACACTTTCTTGTTGTACTGCTTGAGCTTCTCGACCAGCGACAGGAAGTCGCTGTCGCCGCCGACGATGACGTAGGCGTTGATGTGGGGATGGGTGAACGCCATCTCCAGCGCGTCGAGGGCGAGGTTGATGTCCGCGCCGTTCTTGTCGCCGCCCGGCGTGAGGTTGCGCTGGACGAGGCGGATGGCGTGCTGGGTGAGCGCGCGGGGGTACTCGCCGGCCCTCGTCCAATCCGCGTATGCGATCTTGGTGACGACTTCGCCCCGCTCCTTGAGCGCCTCGAGAATGGTGTTGATGTCGAAGTGTTCGCCGAGGGTGGTCTTCACGCCGATCTCGATGTTGTCGAAATCGATGAAGACAGCAAGGTTGATGCGATCCTGGTGAGTCAAACTGGTCGGTCCTTTTCCTGGTTCCTGACGTAAATTGATGGGCCCGAGCTGATTTTCAGGGGCAGCGGCTGGTTGGTCCAGCCAGTAATGCGCAGCCCCTGACGCTCGCGCCAGTCGTTGAGACCCGGATATTCTACTCTGTCCCGGCCAGCGGTGCCGGAATATCGGGGGTCGGCCACAGAATCCTGGTGAACTGGCCCCGCTGGAGGAGCTCCCGGCCCTTCCCGCCCCGCCCGGTCACCCCGTACTTGCCCGTGCTGATGGTCTGCTCGGCCCCACGGCTGGTTTCGACCGTCAGGAGGTCACGGTCGCCGGTGGAGGCAATGAAGCCCAGGACGCGGTCGTCCTCTCCAAGCTTGATCAGGATCACACCGCGCCCGGGCCCGCTGAGAAAGTTGATCTCGTCGGCGCGGCACAGCAGGCCCCGGGCCTCGGCCGTGGCGGCGATGATGGTCTCCTTGCCGGCGATGCCCGCCACACCGGTGACTTCGGCGCCTTCGCCGGGCCGGGCGTAGCGGCGTCCGGAGCGCGTGCTCGGCTCGACCAGGCCCTCGAGACCGAAGCGCAGCGCGTAACCGTCGCTTGTCACGGCCACGGCGTGGACCGGCGCGGGGTCGCCCTCCTTCTTCGGCGTGATGTTCCCCACAGCGCGGCCGTCGAGGCTCATCGCGGCCACGACCTTCTCGCCGTCCTTGAGCTTGAACATTTTCTGGATGGGCTCGCCGTAGCCGGTCGATGCCGGCACGTCCACGAAGCGGCAGGTGTAGGCGGCGCCGAAGTTGCTGAAGAAGACACAGGTTGCCCGCGTGCTTCCGGCAAACGCCGCCAGCACCGAATCCCCCTCGCGCAGCCGGGTCGTGGCCAGGTCCTTCACTTCTTTCTGCCGCTTGACCCAGCCGTCGCGCGACACGATCACGACGTTGTCCTCTTCGACGATGAAGTCGTCGGCGGTGTACTCCGTTTCGCCGGAATCGGTCTCGATGCGCGTGCGCCGCTTGTCGAGTTTGGCCTCGCCGTACTTCTGATGGATCTCCCCGATCTCGCTTCGCACCATCTTCCAGCGGCTGTCTTCATCCTTGAGGAGGGACCCAATCTGCCGCGCGCGTTTCCGCTTCTCATCGAGCTCGTTCCTGATGATCAGGATCTCGAGGCGGGCCAGACGGTAGATCTTCAACTCGAGGATCGCGTCGGTCTGCTCGGCGTCGAGCGCGAACCGCTTCATGATCTTCTCGGCGGAGTCGGCCTTGCCGTCGGACTTTCTGATGATCCGGATGATCTCGTCGAGCGCGTCGAAGACCTTCTCGAAGCCTTCCAGCAGGTGGATGCGCTTCTTGAGGGCCGCCAGCTCGTGCTCGAGGCGACGGGTGATCACTTCGAGGCGGAAGTGCAGGAAGTGCCAGAGGATCTGCTTGAGATCCAGGCGCTCGGGCCGCCCGACGTCCTGGTTCTCGGTCGGGATGAGGCACGTCAGGTTGACCGCGAAGTTGATCTGCAGCGGCGTGTGCTTGAAGAGGTACGCCATGACCATCTTCTCGTCGGCGTCCTTCTTCATCTCGATCGCGATGCGGACGTCTTCGGTGGACAGGTCCTTGACGTCGAGCAGCGGCGGCAGCTTCCGGCTCATCACGACGTCGGCGATCCGCTCGACCAGCTGCGATTTGTCGACCGTGTAAGGGATGCTCTCGATATACAGGGTCTTCGTGGCTCGGGTCTCGGGGCCGATGTCCCAGGTGCCGCGCAGCCGGATCGACCCGCTTCCGGACTTGTAGATCTCCTTGATCTCGTCGGGCGTATTCAGGATCTGGCCGCCGGTGGGAAAGTCCGGTCCCTTGATGTACCGGCAGAGCTGGGCGTTGCTCAACTCTTCGTTGTCGAGCAGCTTCACGAGGGCCGTGCACACTTCACCAAGGTTGTGGGGCGGGATGTTCGTGGCCATCCCGACCGCAATGCCCGTGGCGCCGTTGACCAGCAGGTTCGGGATCCGCGCCGGGAGGACCACCGGCTCGGTCCGCGTGCCGTCGTAGTTGGGACGAAACGGCACGGTCGTCTGCTCGATTTCGCTGAGCATCTCGTCGCTGAGGCGCGCCAGACGGCACTCCGTGTAGCGCATCGCGGCGGCGTTGTCGCCGTCGAGCGACCCGAAGTTCCCCGAACCGTCCACGAGCGGGTAGCGCAGCGAGAAGGACTGCGCCATCCGGACCAGCGTTTCGTAGAGCGCCGTGTCGCCGTGCGGGTGAAAGTTGCCCATCACGTCGCCGACGACCTTCGCGCACTTCCGATGCTTGACGTCCGCCGTCAGGTTCTGCTGCCACATCGTATAAAGGATGCGGCGCTGGACCGGCTTGAGCCCATCCCTCACGTCCGGGAGCGCACGCGACGTGATGACCGAGAGCGCGTAGTTGAGGTAGCGCGACTGCGCCGCCTCGTGGAGCGCGACGTTCTCAGAACCACCGGACGCACCCCCGCCGCCGAGAAGCGACCCCCGGAGGGCCGCGTCACGTCCCGAAGACGATGCGGCGGGCTGGTCGATGGCGTCGAAGAGGGACGGATCGGATGCGGGCTTCTTCTTGGTCAATAGAATTGAGGGATTGCGGATTCAGGGACTTGGGATTGATTAGGGGATTCTAAATCCGAAGTCCCCCAATCCGAAGTCCCTCAATCCGGAGTCCCCCGATTCAGCCGCTGGGCATCTGGGGTCCCTGCCAGCCCAGGAGGGTGAGGAACTCGGCCAGTACCATCGCGGTGGCCCCCCAGACGTGGTAACCCCCGTCGACGGTGAAGCCGGGGACGTCGTACGTTCGGCCATCGCGCGTCACCTGCCGCCAATCGACGGAGCCTCCCTCGATGAGCGCCGACACCGGTACTTCCAGGATCCGCGAGACCTCGCTGTCGGCTGGCACGAGTGCCGGGCGGCCGAAGCTCAGCCCAACGAGGGGGTGGAGCCGGAAGCCGCTGACGTGGATGTCGATTGGCGTCAGAGGACCGACCAGCCGGACGTGCGATGTGTCCAGCCCCACCTCCTCGTGGGCTTCCCGAAGTGCCGCCTGCTCGAACGTTTCGCCGGGATCGACCACGCCACCGGGAAGCGAGACCTGGCCCCCGTGGCGCTGAAGCCGGTCGGCCCGCACGGTCAGCACGATGTGCGCCTGAGCCTGGCCGGGTGGCGTGCCTGGAACGTGGGCAGGAAAGGCGAGCAGCAGACCCGCCGCGTGTCGGACGCGCGCGGGATCGAACCCGGGCGGCCAGTCCCGGCGAGGCCGCGGCGCCATCAATGCCTGGGCCTCGGGCCCCGGCAGGGGCGTGCCCGGCACGGCCTCGAGCCGCCTGGCGATGATGTCGAATGTCAAAGTGCGGTTGCGGGTCAGTGTAGCGCACTCGATCCGCAAAATTGGAGAAGGGCCGGCCGACACAGGAAAGTGACGTCGATGCCCTGACAAACTGTGGTGGTTCTCTGGCTAGAATTGGGTCCTTGACGCCGTGATGTTGCGCACGATCGTAACGAGCGCCATCGCCGCGGTGACCGGCCTCTCGCGAGCGCTGGTGTCAAGAGCGCGCGGACGCGACGCGGAGCGGATCGTGCTCGGCCCGGGTGATCTGGCGCCGGACTTCGAACTGCCGGCAAGCGACGGCCGCTCGTATCGTCTCAGTGACAGCCGGGGCCGCGAGGCCGTGGTCATCGCCTGGTTCCCGAAGGCGTTCACCGGCGGGTGCACGATCGAGTGCCGCTCGATCGGCGCAAGCCAGGCGGAGTTGGGGCAGTATCGCGCTCGCGTCTTCGGCGCCAGTGTCGATCGGCCTGAAACCAATCGGGCGTTTGCAGCGTCAATGGGGATTGTGTACCCGATTCTCAGCGATGTGACGGGCGCCGTGGCGCGGCGGTACGGGGTGCTCGGCCCGAGCGGGTTCCCGTCCCGCTGGACGTTCTATGTCGGAGACGACGGCCGGATCCTCGAGATCGACCGTCACGTGCTGGCGTCGTCGCACGGTCGCGATGTCGCAACGCGGCTCGAGGCGCTCCAGATCCCGAACTTATGACCTTGCTCGATCGCTTCCGCACTCAGCCCCGCCATAAACACCCGGATCCTGCCGTGCGGCTGGAGTTCGTCGAGGAGATCCCGCTCGACGACCGCGAGACCATCGGCGCGATCGCCCGCGAGGACGAAAGCCCCAAGGTGCGCCTGGCCGCGGTGGCCAAGCTCCTGGAGCCGTCGGCGCTGGGCGGGGTTCTGCGCACCGACCAGGACGAGGCCGTGCGCCAGCAGGCGGCGGTCATGCTGCGCGACATCGCGCTCGACGCCTTCGAAGGCACCACGGAGGCCGACGGCGTGGCCGCGGTCGATGCGCTCGAAGAGGTCAAGGCGCTCGTCGAAATCGCCCGTGCGGCGACGCGGGAGACCGTCGCGCTCAAGGCGCTGTCGCGGCTGGCCGATCCGCATGCCCTCGGATCGGTCGCCAGGCACGCCGCCTCCGAGGCCGCGCGGATGGGCGCGTTCGCCTGGCTGCGCGAGCGCGGCGAGCACGCCGAGCTTCTGGGGTTGGCGTTGAACGGCGACTACAAGGACACCGCGACCGCTGCCGTGGACCTGGTGTCGGACCGGGCGGAGCTGGAGCAGATAGCCGCGCGGGGCAAGAACAAGAGCGCGGTGAAGCGGGCGCGCACGGTCATCCGCGAGGCGGACGAGCGGCAGGCGGCAGGCAGAGAAGCTCGAGGCGGAGGCGCGTCTGGCAGCCGAAGCCGCGGCTCACGAGGCGGCCGCACTGGCGGCTCGAGCGGCGGCGGAGGAGTCGGCTCGGCTTGCGGCGATTGCGGCGGCCGAGGAGTCGAACGCACGCGTCCAGCCGGTTCCCGAACCGGAGCCGACGCCCGCGGACCCGCAGGCCGACGAAGAGGCTGCCGCGGCGCGACGGGCGGCCGCGGAACTCGCCGAGCGGCGAGAAGCCGAGCGGCATCGCGAGGATGAGGCCGAGCGCGAGCAGGCCGCGCTCAAGCAGGCCGAGATGCGCGCGCGCGCGCCGTGAGGCTCTGGCGCCGCTGCAACAGTTGCTCGGCGCGGGTGGAACCGCTGGTCGCAAAAGCCGATCTGACTTTCAAGGCAGGCGAGCGCGCTGTTCGCGACGTCCGAACGGCACTCGGCGGAATTTCTCCTGCCGCTGCTGCAGGCTGGCCAGGACGGCGTGGGCGACCTGATGCGCCGCCTCAAGGCCGCGCAGGCGGCGCTGGCGCCGAAGGTCCAGGAGCTGCGCGACGCGGACGAATGGCGCCGATGGGCGAACCTGGGCGTCCAGGAGCAGCTGGCCTCGAAGATGGAGGCGCTCAAGGCGCTCGCCGATCCCGAGGCCGCTGCCCGCGAGGTGCGCCACCTGCAGGAGCAGTGGCGCCAGGTCGCGGACGTGCCGCGCGCGCAGGCCGAAGCGCTGTGGCAGCGCTTCAAGGCCGCGCACGACGAGGTGTGGGCCCGGTGCGAAGCGCACTTTGCGGCCGACGCCGAGGCCAGGGACGCGAACCTGGCGAAGAAGATCGCGCTCTGCGAGACAGGCCGAGGCCCTCTCCGACTCCACGAGCTGGATTCAGACCGCCGAAGCCATGAAGACAGCTGCAGGCCGAGTGGAAGACCATCGGACCCGTCTCCCGCGGCCGGGAGAAGGCGATGTGGGATCGTTTCCGCACCGCGTGCGATCGCTTCTTCACCCGGCGGCACGCGGACCTCGCCACGCGCAAGGCGGGCTGGGCCGAGAATCTCGCGAAGAAGGAAGCGCTCTGCGCGCAGGCCGAGGCGATTGGCCGATTCGACGGACTGGGACCACGCGGCGGCGGAGTTCAGGCGCCTGCAGGCCGAGTGGAAGACGATCGGGCCGGTCAAGAAGAGCCGGTCCGAAGCGATCTGGCAGCGCTTCCGCGGCGCCTGCGATCGGTTCTTCACCCGCTACGCCAGCCGCCACGATGCCGCACGGGCGGAGCGGGTCGCGGCACGCGAGGCGATCTGCGTCGAGGTCGAAGCGTTGGCGCTGCCGGTCGAATCCGGCCCCCGGCAGACGGTGAGACACCGGAGAGGTCGGTCGACGCCGAGCCAGCTGCGTCGCCTGACGGCGCCGGCACTGCTCGCAAGGGTTCGCGACATTGGCAGCCGCTGGCAGCAGGAACAGGCTGCGCGGGGCGTGGATCCCGACACGGCGCGTGCGCTCGACAGCAGGTTCGCGGACGGCGCATGGCGGCGCTCATCGCGCGATGGCCGTCCGCCTTTGCCGGCACCGATCTCGATCCGGATGCCAACCGCAAGCGCATGGAAGCGATCGTCATCCGCAGTCGAGGCGCTCGCCGCGTCGCTCGAGGGCCCGGGCGGTGCGTCGGCCGATCAGGAACTGTCGCCGACCAACCGCCTCGCCGCCATGCTGAAGGAAGCGCTCGCCGCCAACACGATCGGCGGCAAGGTCGAGGAAGACACGCGGCTGCGCGCGGCCATCGAGACGTCCGGCAGGCGCAGTCGGCGTGGTCGCGCATCGGCCACGTGCCCGACGCCGAACGCCGTCCCTTGTCGTCCGCTTCGAACGCGCCTGCGCGCAGAATCACCGGCGCGTGCCGGCACACTCACTGGGTCAGGTGCGTCTGGAAGGTCGGGCAGGATCAGGTGGGCCGGGCAGGTCCGGTGGGGCCGGACAGGTCGGGAGCGTCGGGCAGGTCCGGCAGGGTCGGCGCGGAAGACCGGGCGGGCGTTAGCCCACTCCCGGTCTCCGCGATCCCTGTTCCCCGTTCCCTGTTCCCGTTCCCCGATCTCTGTTAATTGATCTTCAAGAGCTCCACGTCGAACACCAGCATGCCGTAGGGCGGGCTCTGCCCATGATAGGCGAGGCTCTCCGGGAATCCAGAAGCGCGTTTTCTCGCCCTCCACCATCAGCTGCACGCCTTCGGTCCATCCTGCGATCACGCCGTCGAGCGGGAAGGTCGCCGGCTGCCCGCGCGTCACCGAGCTGTCGAACAGCTTGCCGTCGGTCGTCCAGCCGGAATAGTGCACCGTCACCGGGCTGCGAGACGTGGGCTTCCGCGCGCCCGTGCCCGGCTTGACCACCTTGTACGCCAGCCCGCTCGCTGTGCGCTTCGCGTCTGCGGGCGCCGCCTTCACGTCGGGCGGCGCCTGGGTGGGCGACTCGACAAACGAGATCAGCTCGACGTCGAACACGAGCATGCCGCGCGGGTCGCGCTGCCCGCGATAGGCCAGGGCCTCGGGATCCAGAAGCGCCGCGTCTCGCCCGCGACCATCAGCTGCACGCCTTCGGTCCAGCCGGCGATGACGCGGTCGAGCGGGAACGATGACCGGTGCGCCGCGGACGACGGAGCTGTCGAACATCTTTCCGTCGGTCGTCCAGCCCGTGTAGTGCACGGTCACGAGATCGGCCTTGCCGGGATGGGTCTTGCCGGTTCCGGCTTTCAGCACGCTCGAGGCCAGGCCCGCTGCTGGTCTTGGTCGCGTCGGCCGGCGACTGCGGCGACGTCGGAGGCGCAGGAAGGGTTTTAGGTGCCTGGGCCCAGAGCGCGACGGCGCTCACAGCCGACATTACGAGAAGCACGAGGATGGCAGTCGGTTTCATCGGAATCCTTTCGGGGCCATTTTACTTGTGGTCAAAGTTCAGAGTTCAGGGTGCAGGTTCAAGGTTCAGGGTGCTGTGACTCAGAACCCTGAGCGCAGAACTTTGAACCGCACCTTGAACTCTGAACGTTGACCCTTGAACCAGCACCTTGAACTCTGAACGTTGAACTTTGAACCGAACGTTCTGGGTTCTACCGCCCCCGTCTGTTCAGCTCATCCAGCCGTCGCTTGAGCGACTCGAGGCGCTGCCCGGCTTCGCCCAGACGGCCTTCCGCGGTGAGGCGCTGATACTCCTCGAGGTCGCGCGCGGCTTCGGCGATGAGCGCGTTCAGGTCGGTGGCGCCGGAGGGCGGCGCGGCCGCGCGTCCGGCTTCGACCGAGGCAGCGGCCGTGCAGGGCGTGCGTCGCCGCCGGAGACGGCCGCGGCAGCTCGAGGCTCGAGGGCACGCCCTTGAAGAGGCTGGCCATCGCCGCCTCGAACGTCGGGCCGTACGCGAGCCGATCCTGCAGGGCGAGCACGACGATCCGCAGCTCCGGCATCGGGCTGCGCTCCGCCTGCAGGAAGATCGGCTCCGCGTAGAGCAGCGCCCGGCCCACCGGGATCACGATCAGGCTGCCGCGGCGCACGCCGAGCCCTGCTGGTTCCACAGCGACAGCTGGCCGGACAGCTGCGCGTTCTGATCGATCCGCGCCTCGATCTGCAGCGGCCCGTCCACGAGCCGGTTCTTCGGGAAGTTGTAGACGATGGCCTTGCCGTAGTTCGGCTCGTCGCTCCGTCCGGCAATCCAGCCGATCAGGTTGTTCCGGTTCGCCGGCGTGAACGGCAGGATCTCGACGAACTCCATCGCTGCTTCGCCGGGCAGCTTCATCAGCACGAAGTTGGCTTCCATCGGCTCGGCGGCCTGCTCGCGCTGCGCGTTGCTCGACCCCTGGCTCGCGACGGTCCAGAGATCCTCGCGGTTGTAGAACACCTCGGGATCGGTCATGTGATACAGGCCGTAGACGGCCGCCTGCATCTCGAGCAGCAGCTCCGGGATAGCGGACGTGCTGCCGCAGCGCCGGCGGCATCGCCGCGCGTCCTTGAACAGGCGTCGGGAAAGAGCCCGCGGTAGCGCCGCGATGATCGGATCCTCCTCGTCGAAGACGTAGAACGTCGACCGGTGCCGTCGTAGGCGTCGACGACGGCCTTGACGCTGTTCCGCATGTAGTTGAGGCGGAGCCGATCGAGGCGGAAGTGCCGCGAGTACGGATACGTGTCGGACGTCGTGAAGCCGTCCAGCATCCAGGACAGCCGGCCGCGTTCGTCGATCACGATGTAGGGATCGGGATCGAAGGTGAGGAACGGCGCCAGCGCCTGCACGCGCTCGCGGATGTTGCGCCGCATCAGCAGCCGGCTTTCGGCGTGCACGTCGTCGCTGAACGGCAGCTTGGTGATGTCGCCGCGGTCGAGCGCGATGAGCGAGCGCCGCAGGAACCCGCCGAGGACGATGCCGCCGGTCCCTTCGTACGACGTGACGCTGTTGGTGTCGCCCTGCGGATAGTTGAACTCCTGCTGCCGCGTCTTGACGTAGACGTCGTTGTTGGTGACCTCGCCGAAGTAGATCTCCGGCCGGGTCACCTTGAGCTCCGGAACGGCGCTCTCGACCGGCATGTTCTCAGCAGGAGGTGCGGCAGGCCTTCGGGCGTGAACCCGTTCACCGGGTTCATCGTGATCCCGTAGCCGTGGGTGTAGATCAGCTTTTCGTTGATCCAGTTGCGGCTGCTCTCCGGCAGCCGGTCACGTTCAGCTCGCGCACGGCGAGCATCATCTGCTGCGTCCTGCCGCCCAGATGTCGTAGCGATCGATGTCGATGTCGGGGAAGTCGTAGTAGGTGCGGATCTCCTGGATCTGGCGCAGCGTGTCCTGCAAGCGCGCGCCAGTCCCACAGCCGGATGTTCTGAGCGTCTCCTGATTGTTCGGTGCGTCAACCGCCTCGACGCCGGGTTCGGCCGGGAACTCGACCTGCTCGATCTGGTCGAGCCCGTACGCCCGCCGGGTCATCTCGATGTTGTGCGCGATGTAAGGGCGCTCGCGCACCAGCTCGTTCGGCTTCACGAGGAAGCTGCTGACGTACCAGCCCACGATCACCACGCCGGCGTAGGCCAGCGTGGCCGGCGCCGCGGCAATCACCAGCCATCGGATCGATGGCGACATGACGGCGCCCGCTGCCGCGGCCAGTGCGCCGACGATGAGCGCCGCCGCCACGAGCGTGAGTCCGGTAATCGTGACATTCGCGTCCGTGTAGGTCACACCCGTGAAGATGGTGTGATCGACAAACAGTCGATCGAAGCGCCCGACATACACGCGGATCGCCATCGCGGTCAGGAGACCGGCGAAGGCGAAGAGGATGGGCGTCAGGAGCCGCGAATCGGCGTTGGCGCGCCGGCCTTCGAGCAGGCGCGATCCGCCGCCGAGAAACGCGAAGACGAGCGACGCCGCGCAGACGACGACCGCCACCGTGGTGAGCCAGCCCGCGGCCAGTTGCCAGGCCGGCAGCGTGAACATGTAGAAGGCGAGAGGCCGGCCGAAGATCGGATCCGGTGCGGCGCCGACCGCGGCCGCCGTGCCGAGGATCTCAGGCGTGTTGTGCCAGTAGAGGGCGAAGCGCTGCCACTGTGCCGCCATGCCGAGGCCTGAACCTGCGGCGATGACCAGCGAGCCGACCATGCCCGCCATCCGGATCACGGGCTCGACCGGCAGCCGGACTGGCTGGCCGTTGATGAGGATCGTGCCGCCGGCCAGCTCGCCCAGGCGCGCCGGCTTCATCGCGAGAAAGGCGCCGTAGAGGATGACGAGCGTCAGCGAGAAGAACACCGTGAACACCAGCCCCTGGGTCCGCAGCGTCGTGTAGAAGACGTCGCGGAAGCCGAGCGAGGTGAACCACAGCGAGTCGACATAGAACGACAGTGCCGTCCCGCCGCCGAGGAACAGGGCGGCGAGTATGGCGATGATGAAGAAGCGGCCGCGGCGGCGCTTCGGCGGAGGCCAGTCGATGGTCGTCATATGCCCCGTATCGGGCCCGAGGGCCCGCGTTACTTCGTTGCGGCGGCGACAACCTTATTGCGAAGGACACCAACCCCCGGGATCTCCACCTCGAAGGTGTCGCCGGGCTTCATGGCCTGCGTCACGCCGGGCGTTCCGGTGAAGATGACGTCACCGGGCTCGAGCGTGATGTAGCGGCTCGTGTAGCTGACAATGTTGTCGATCGAGAAGATGAGGAGCGGCGTCTCGGTCTCCTGGACGACCTTGCCGTTGTGCCGGCCGATCAGCTTCAGCTTGTTGTAGTCCACGTTGGTGACGAGCGCCGGCCCCATCGGCCCGAACGTGTCGGAGGCTTTCGCGCGGAACCACTGCAGGTCCTGCTTCTGCCACGCGCGCTCGCTGACGTCGTTGCAGGGCGTGACGCCGAAGATGTGGTCCTTGACCTGCGCCTCGGTGATGTTCTGTGCCTTCTTGCCGATCACCACGCAGATCTCCGCCTCGTAGTGGAGTGTCGTGGCGTCAGCCGGGTAAATGATGTTGCCCTCGTGGCCGGTGAGCGAGGTCGGAAACTTGGCAAAGAGCCCGACGTACTTCGCCGGCGACGCCTCGCCGATGTGGCTCTTGTAGTTCAAGCCGGCGGCCACGACTTTCTTCGCCTCGGCCGGCGCCAGCAGCTTGACGTCGGCGAGACGAACCGTGCGCCCGGTGGGCTTGGCCGATTCGAAGATTGACCCCTGAAGCTCGCGGATCGTCGACTCGCCCTCGAGGATGCCCCACGAGACGCGTCCGCCCGCTTCGTAGCGGACGTACTTGACCTGGGCCTGGGCGAACACGCTGCTGGCGGATACGGCGAAGACGGCAACGGCCATCAAGAGATGCTTCGAGAACATGTGACGCGGCTCCTTCGTGGTGGCTTGGACGTACGCATTATAGGTCCGGCGCCAGGCCGGGCGCGTCAAGGAGCGGTGTAGTAGTCGCGGCCGCCGTATGCCTCCTGAATGGCGCCTGGCGTGGACATGGGAGAGGCTGCCTGCGGATCCGGGATCGCATGCACAACAGGGCTGAGGTGGCGCAAGTACACGACGATGGCGTGGAGGTCTTCCTCCGTGTAGGCGGTGTAGCTGCCCCACGGCATGGTCCGATGGGACACCACGTGCCCGTCCGGAAACACGCCGCTTTTGAGCACGCGCTTGACCTCAATGTCGCTGCGGCGACCGAGCCCGGTGGCCGTGTCGGGCGTGAGGTTCCGGCTGACGTACGTGCCTTCACGCGTCTGAAACTTCAGGCCGCCCGCCAGATAGCGAGCAAAGTCCGGCCCTTGCGGCGTCGGCACGTGATGGCAGCCGATGCATCCGCTTGTCACCACGAGGTACCGTCCGCGCTCGGCGATCCGGCGCTCGGCGGGGTCTGCGATCCCGTCCACAGAGGGGGCCGCGCTGTTCTGCGGTTCCGAGAACGCTCTCGGGTGCGAGAAACAGAAACGGCGGGATGAAGTACAGGAATGCGAGAAAGGCCGCGACGCCGACAAGCCCCGTGACGAGCGCCGCGCGTTTGAGCCATCGTTTCACGACGGCGCTCCCGTGGATCCCGCGTTGCCGGGCAGGATGACGATCGGCAAATCCTGGCCCAGAATCAGCATCCGGAACTTGCCCCAGAGGTAGACAGGCAAAGCCGGCTGGCGTGAGGGCGGCACCAGGTTGCGGACGGGCGGGATGGTGCGCAGATACGCGATCACCGCATCGAGATCGCTCGGGTTCCAGGCTGAGTAGCCCGCCCAGTCCATGGGGAATGGCAGCATGCGCGATCCATCGCGTTTCTCACCGCGCGTGATCGCGGCCTTCAGTTCTGCATCTGTGTAGGCCCCGATGCCCGTCTCCTTGTCGGAGGTCAGATTGGTGGCCGGGTAGTCGCCGTAGGGCCCGACGCGAAATACGGTTCCGCCGGCCATCTTCAGTCCTGGCAGGATCCGCGAGTCCGAGTCGACCGGCGAGTGGCAGATGACGCAGAGGCTGGTCGCGACGAGCGCCTCGCCACGCTTGACGGGATCCGCCTGCGCGTCCGCCGCTACGCGTGCGTAATGCGCCGACACCTCCTGCGCGTTCATCTCCCAGACCGGCTTCCGCGCCAGCGATACCACGTAGTGGGCGAGGTCCCACATGTCGTCGTCGCTCGCCGCGTCCTTGAACGACGGCATCGGCGAACCCGACATGCCGGTGCGGAAGCGCAGGTAGACGTCCTTCGGCGAGGCGCCACCGCGAAAGGTCCAGGGCTCGGTCAGGTTGGCGACGGGTAAGGGCTGGCCCCAGTCGTCCACGAAGGTCTTCGCCACTCGGTCGGTGCCTCGACCGTCGCTCCCATGGCACTTGCCACACTGGAGCTTCTCGTAGACTCCGGCGCCGCGCGCGACCGCAGCCGGAACGTTGGCGACTTGTTCAGCCGCGACGACCTCCTGCGGCTGTTCGTTCGAGAAGCGCGTCGAGAACGACTTCAGGTATTCGACGACGTCGCGGATCTCCGTCGCCGACAGGATGCCCTCCCAGCCGGGCATCGCCGTGCCCGGAAGCCCCCGGGTGATCGAGGCGATGAGGTCGGCGTCGGTCGGGAGCGAGCCGGTCTCCGTCGTGCGGAGCTTGTACTTGGCGCTGGTGAAGTCGCGTGGCGCCGGCGACAGAAGTGGCCCGGCAGGGCCGTCGCCCTTGCCCGACGCGCCATGGCACTCCACGCACTTCGCGTCGTAGATGGTCTTGCCGCGCAGCGCATTCGCGGCGGGCGCGGACATCGCCTGGTCCGCCGGAGGCGCAGAGCTCGAACATGCGACGCACCAGGCCGCCACGAGCACCACGCTAACGGCCCGGACGCGCGTCGGCAGGTCTCGACTCACGCTACGGTATCAGGACGATCTTGCCGTGGGCGCCTGGCTCCATCACGGCCTGGTGTGCCTTTGCAGCGTCCGCCAGTGGAAACTCGCGGCCGACGATCGGGCTGAGCGTGCCGTTGCCAAGTCCGGCGACGATCGCCGCGTGCATGGCGGCAATCTCGGGGGCGGGAGAGTTGAAGAGCGTCATGCCGATGATCGCCGCGTCCTTGCCCATAGTGCCGCGCGGATCGATCTCGACCCGGCCGCGGTTGCCGATGACCACGACGCGGCCGTTGCGCGCGAGCACGGACAGATCCTTGTCCAGGTTGATGTGGGCGGCCATCTCGAGCACGACATCGACGCCTCGCCCGCCCGTGGCCTGCATCACCGCGTCCAGGTAGTTCGCGTCCTTGTGGCTGACGGCGACGTGTGCTCCGCGCTCACGTACGGACTCGAGGCCACGCGCCGTTCCGCCCGTGCCGATGACCGTCATCCCGTGGGCGTGCGCGAGCTCGACCGCTGCGATGCCGACGCCTCCCGTGGCGCCGTGCACGAGCACGGTCTCCCCGGCCTTCGCGGCCGCGCGGATGAACAGCGCGCGATACGCCGTGCCGTAGGGTACGCCGATCGCCGCCCCCTGGCCGAAGGTGACGCGCTCTGGGAGCAGATGCAGCTGGGTCGGCCGGCAGACTACTTTCTCGGAGTAGGTCCCGGGGCTGAAAGAGGCCGACACGTTGTCGCCGGCGATGTATACGCGGTCTCCAGCTTTGAAGCCCTTGACGTCCGCACCGACGGCCTCGACCTCGCCCGCGCCGTCGGTGCCTGGCGTGTAGGGCAGATCCGGCTTCCGCGCGTAGGTGCCGCTCCGCACGTACCCATCGACCGGGTTGACGCCGGCCGCGCGGACACGGACCAGCACTTCTGACGCGCCCGGCGTCGGCGCAGACGCGTCTTCGAGACGCAGAACTTCGGGACCGCCGAACTCGCGGACGACAATGGTGCGCATGGCGCCGATGCTATCATGAGAGTTTCAATGTCAGTGGTCAGGCTCCACCGTACAGTCGGCGTCAGGGTGGGTGGCGCGAGCATCGGCGCCGTGCAGGTGGGCGGCGGCGCGCCGATCGTCGTGCAGTCGATGACGATGACCGACACGGCGGACGCGCGGGCCACGGCCACGCAGTGCATCGAGCTCGCCGAGGCCGGATCGGAAATGGTGCGTGTCACGGTCAACCTGCCCGAGGCCGCGGCCGCCGTGCCCGAGATCAAGCAACGGATGCTCGACGCCGGGTGCACGGCTCCTCTCATCGGCGATTTCCACTACAACGGCCATCAGCTCCTCACGAACGTTCCCGCGTGTGCCTCGGCGCTCGACAAGTACCGAATCAACCCGGGCAATGTCGGAACGGGACGTCGTCGAGACGAGCAGTTCGCGACGATCTGCAAGGTGGCGAAGGACCACGGCAAACCGGTGCGGATTGGCGTGAACGGCGGCTCCCTCAACCAGGAGCTGGTCGTGGCGAGGATGCAGGAGAACACCGACCGCAACCTCGGCAAGTCGTCGGAAGAAATCATCAACGAGTGCATGGTCGTGTCGGCCGTCGAGTCCACGGCCCTCGCCATCGAGAGCGGTCTCCGGAAGGACCAGATCATCATCTCGTGCAAGACGTCGCGGCCGCGAGACCTCATCGCGGTGTACCGCGCGCTCGCACGCCAGACCGATCAGCCGCTGCACCTGGGGCTGACCGAAGCCGGCATGGGACTCAAGGGTCTCGTGTGGTCGGCCTCGGCGATGGGTGTTCTGCTGTCAGAAGGAATTGGCGACACGATCCGTGTCTCGCTCACGCCGCGTCCGAACGGAGATCGCCGCGAGGAGGTGCACGCGGCGTGCGAGCTCCTGCAGGCGCTCGGGCTCCGTGCGTTCTCGCCGAGCGTCACCGCCTGCCCTGGCTGCGGCCGCACCACGAGCTCGACGTTCCAGGAACTGGCCGAGCGGATCCAGGACTACGTTCGCGAGCAGATGCCGTCGTGGAAAACGCGGTACGAAGGCGTGGAAACGATGACGCTCGCCGTGATGGGCTGCGTCGTGAACGGCCCCGGCGAATCGAAAGCGGCCAACATCGGCATCAGCCTGCCCGGGACCGGCGAGGCGCCCAACTGCCCGATCTTCATCGACGGCGAGCACGTCTCGACCTTGCGCGGCACCTACGAGGAGCTGGCGGCGGCTTTCCAGAAGCTCGTCGACGACTACGTCGACAGCAAGTACGCCAGGCGCTGACGCCGCCTCCTACCAGCCTGCGCTCTTCGACGCCTTCGGCAGGGCGATCCGCCCCGCCGGATCCACGAACTTCACGAGCGTGTGGCGCACGCGCTCCTGATATGCGAGCGGGCCCATGCCGATGCCTCGCACGCTCGCCTTGTACGGATTCCACGGCTCGAGCGCGTCCCGCGTCACGAGATAGTCCACCGTGCCGGCGCCGCCGTGCAGGTTGACCTTGATCTCGTCGAGCGTCTTCCGTTTCCCGCGATCCGAGGTCACGACGACCGGTGCCGTCAGCTTGAAGTAGTGCACCCAGTTTCCGGACTTGATCTCGCGCACCTGTCCCCAGGGAATCACGGCTTCGGGAACCGCTTGCGGGTCGATGCATCCGCCGAGCGCACGCCAGAAGCGCTCGCGTTCTTCGCCAACCACCTGCGGCATCCCGAGCCGCGTCTCGTAGGGGCCCGCAAGTTCACCGTACCGGTAAATGCGCAGCGCCGCGCGATCGAAGGCGACCAGGAAGAAGCTCTTCGTGTCCACGTCGTAGAGCGTGGCCGTCCAGACAACCGCGCCGCCGTTGTCGAGGACCGCGCGCCAGGCGGCATCCGTGTAGGAGGCATCCTCGCCCGCGATCAGGTATTGCCGCGCGAGGTGCCCGTGGGCGAGCAGGTTCGCCGGATCGAGGCGGAGCGCGTGCTCCGCGGGATCTGTTGCCGTGAAGTTGTCGAGGCGCGCGACCCCGATGGTGGAGAGGCGGTAGCTCGCCGGGTCGATCGCTTCAGCGACGCACGTGATCGGCGCGGCGTCGGCAGTTGCGGCTGCAAGCAGGACCGACATCCACACGAACTTGCCGAACGGTACGCGTCGCATGGCCGCCTCCTCGAACCTGCCAGAACGCGCGTCAGGCTCTGCTGGGTCAGGGGCAACGGGCGTGCCACGGCCGAGCTCGAGAAACAGGCCGGAACGGGCCGCGAGCTGCACAAAACTGCGCCGGCGGCCCTCGGGAGGGGAGACCTGTCTAGTGGACGGTGTAGGGTTCCTGCAGGGCGAACGGCGCGATCTCCACGTCGAAGTGGGCGCCGTCTTCGGTGACCATCTGATACGTTCCGCGCATCACGCCATCCGAAGTCTTGAGCTGGCAGCGGGACGTATAGCTGAACGATTCGCCCGGCGCGAGCACGGGCTGCTCGCCCACGATCCCGGGCCCCTTCACCTCTTCGACGAACCCGGTCGCGTCGGTGATGATCCAATGACGGCTCAGCACCTGCACGGTCTCATCCCCCTCGTTGGTGATGCGGATCGTGTAGTGGAACAGCCACTGGTGCTGAAACGGCTGCGAGTCTCCCGGCGAGTATCGCGACTCGACTTCGACGCGCACGTTGTTCGTCACGGCTTCCGAGTTGGCGGCGTGCAGCGACTGATCTTTGTACCCCGACATGATGGCAATCCCATGATAACAGCGTTTGCCGGGACTAAGATTGATCGGAGCCATGCCACTGCCCGTCCGCGGCAAAGCCCTGATTTTCTGGGACTTCAAGGTACCCGGAAAACGCAGGAAGCTCGATGCCATTGACACGGATCAGATCACGCCCGCCTCCGACTGCGTATCGGAAAGCCTCGACACGCTCGACGAGCGGTGGAAGGCCGGCACGTTCCGCTACCTCATGCCCGACTTCCGAGCCCGCGTCCACCGGGGCGAGACGTTCGTCGTGGCCGGCGATCGATTCGCGATCGGATCCTCACGCGAGATGAGCCCTGCCGGGCTCAAGGGTGTTGCCGAGGAGGCGGGCCTTGAGCTGGTGATCGTCTGTGGCGAAGGCCTCGGCGACATCTTCCGTCGAAACGCAATCAACCTCGGGCTGCACGTGGTGCAGAGTCCCGACGCCGTGCGCGACGCGAAGGACGGGGACGAGTTCAGCTTCGATCCGGCGTCGAGGCGCCTGACCAACGAGACGCAGGGCAAGACCTACGAACCGGTTCCCCTGACGGGCAAGGAAGAAGAGATTCGCCGGGCCGGCGGCATCGTGGCAATGGGCCGGCGTGAGCTGGAGCGCGGCGTCGGGCGCACGGCGACGGTGGAGTGGCCCGCGCCGGCGGAGGCCCGCCGTCTGACCACGACCGAGCAGATCGTCTGGGCTCATCGCGTGGACCGCCAGGCGGCGGTGACACCGGGCGCGACGCTGCAGGTGATCGCGGATCTGCTGCCGGCATCCGACGGCACGGCGCCGTTTGCGATTCACACCTTCAACCAGATTGCCGGCAGCTCCGCTGCTCCGCGCCGGGCGGCAATCGCCAACGATCACTTCGTCTTCACGGGCCGTGAAGACGATGCGAGGCAGACGGCGATCGGACGCGCTTTCGCCGACCGCCACCACCTGGGCGCGCCGTACTACGCGACACCGGGCGACGGCATCTTCCATTTCTATTTCCCGGAGCAGGGCCTGGTGATGCCGGGACAGTTCATCCCGGGCGCCGACTCGCACAGCCGCGCGTATGGCGCGTACGGCGCCGTCGGACTTGGCGTGGGCTCGACCACGCTCGGCTTCGGATGGGCGACCGGCTACGTGTACTTCACGCTCGCGAAGGCGCGAAGGGTGACCTTCGCCGGCCGCCTGCAGCCGTGGGTGAGCGGCAAGGACATCGTGCTGGAGCTGTTGCGGCGGTGGGGCACGGCCCAGGCGCAAGGCATGTCGGTGGAGCTTGTCGACGCCGATCGGCAGCTGCCGATCGCCTACCGCAACACGATCGCCAACATGATGGCGGAGGCCGAGGCGCAGAACGGCATCTTCGCCCCTGACGAGGTCACCACCGCCTGGTACGAATCGAAGGGCCTGGCGGCGCTGCCGTACCCGCTGCCGTCGGCGGGCGAAGACGCCGTGTACGCGATCGACGAGATGCTCGATCTGTCGATCGTGCGGCCGATGATCGCGAAGCCATTCAGCCCTGGCAACGCGTTCGATGCCGAGGCGGTCGCTCGCGAACGGGTCACGTTCGACAAGGCGATGATCGGCTCGTGCACCAACGGCAGCTACGACGACCTGCTGACCGCGGCGCTGGTCGTGCGTTCGGCGCGCGAGCGCGGGCTGGATCGCGCGGCCAGGCCGCTTATCGTATTTCCGGGCTCCGGCGGTGTGGCACGACAGATCGAGCGGCCAGACGCGCGCCTCGGCGGCGAGTCTGTCGCCGGTGTTCTCAGGGCGATTGGCGGGGAGATCCGTGAGTCGTGGTGCGGTCCCTGCTTCGGACAGGGCCCGGACGCGCTCGGGCCGGGCCAGCGCGCGATCACCTCGTTCAACCGCAACTGGCAGAATCGCATGGGCGTTGGAGGCGAGGGCTACCTCGCGAGCCCCGCCGTTGTCGTGGCCTCGGCGCTCGCCGGATACATGGCGCCCCCTGGAGAGCTCGGGCTCGCCTGGAATCCGGAGCGGCATGGGGTCTGATCGGAGGAACCAGCGATCCGGCTCTGTCGTCTGATAGAGATGCGCCTGTTTCACCCCGGAGGTCCAGTGTTACGTTCAGCCCTGGTTGGCTTGGCATGCGCGGCGGTCGTCACCGGCGGGCCGTCGTCGCTCGCTGCGCAGACCGACCTCGACCAGTTCATGAAGCGCGTGGTCTCGCGCCGCGACGACAACTGGCAGAAGCTTCAGCAGTACATCCTGGACGAATCCGAGGAGTCCGAGGTGCGCGGGCCTGGCGGCGTGCTGGTCTGGGGTCAGCGCAGCAAGTACACATGGTTCCTGCGTGACGGCATGTTCGTCCGCAGCCCGCTCGAGGCCAACGGCGTGACGATCGGCGAGGCCGACCGCCGGAAGGAAGAAGACGACTACGTGCGGCGCGAGCGCCGGCGCGCCGAGCGCGCGGCCGAAGCGCAGACCATGGCGGGGCAGACCTCCGCCGATTCGCCGGCCGATCCGGCCGACGCGGACGGCCTGTTGATGCTGACCGGCCCCGGCCGCACGCCAGGGTTCATCACGTCCGCATACTTCCTGGAGTTCAAGTTCGACGAAGGGCGCTACGCGTTTGTCGGCCGAGAGATGCTCGAAGACCGCGAAGTGCTCCGCATCGAGTACTACCCGACCAGCCTGTTTCGGGAATCCGAGGAGCGCCGCGAGCGACAGCAAGAGCGCGGCGGCTCGTCCAAGCCGAACGAGCGCGATGAACAGTACGGGCGCGAGATCCAGCGGCTCATGAACAAGACGGCGCTCGTCACGCTCTGGATCGACCCGAAGAGCGAACAGATCCTCAGGTACGTGTTCGACAACGTCAGCATGGAGTTCCTGCCTGGCCAGTGGCTCATGCAGGTCGACGACGTCGAGGCCTCGATGAGCATGGGGCAGGCGTTTCCGGATGTCTGGCTCCCGCGCCACCTGTCGCTGGACCTGGTCGTGACGTCTGCGGCCGGACGCTACGACTTCCGCTACACCCTGGACTACCACGATTACCGCCAGGCCGACGTCACCTCCAAGGTCGGCTTCCCGGACGCCCGGTAGCGTGCTCACCGTCATCGCGCTGGTCATGTCGCTGCAGGCGGCGCAGGCCCCCGAAGTGCTGCGCGAAATCCGTGTTCAGGGCAACGTCCTGACGCCGGAAGCCGAGGTGATCCGTCTGGCAGGTGTGGCGATCGGCGAAGTGGTTACACCGGGACTGCCCGAGGAGGCCGCCGCTCGGCTGCGGCAGGCGAAGCGGTTCGAGCGCGTCGAGGTGCTGAAGCGCTTCGCCTCCATCGCGGATCCTTCGCAGATCTCGCTCGTGATCATCGTCGACGAAGGCCCGGTGTCGATCGAGCTGGACAAGGACAATCTTCCACGCGTCGTGCGCCGGCGAAGCTTGCCGTTCCAGTTTCTGCCGATGCTCGACTTCGTGGACGGCTACGGCCTCACTTACGGCGCCCGTGTCTCCCTCGACAGCCCCCTGGGCGAAGACACGCGCCTGGCGTTCCCCATGACCTGGGGCGGCACGAAGCAGGTTGGCGCGGAGTTCGATCTCGACCGGCCGCAAGGTTTCTTGCGCGCACTGTCGCGGTTGCAGGCGGGCGTCTCTCTCGCAGCGCGAGAATCCCTACTACGACGAGGAGGACGAGCGCACGCGCGGCTGGGTGCGTGCGGAGCGCGCGTTTGTGCCGTGGCTGCGGTTGGGCGGCGGGGCGAGTCTGCAACGCGTGTCGTTTGCCGAGGATCGCGATCGCTTCAGCGATCTCGGCGTCGATCTCGTTGCCGATACGCGACGGGATCCGGCGCTGCCTCGAAACGCGGTGTATGGCCGCGCCGCGTGGTCGCGTCTCGACTTCACGAGCGAGGACGGCGCCATCGGGCGGACCGAGCTGGCGGGCAGCGCCTATCTGGGCCTGCTCGGGCAGTCCGTTCTCGCTGTCGGCGTGCAGCGGCAGGACTCCAGCCGCCCGCTGCCGGCGTACATGCGGCCGCTTCTTGGCGGCATGACCTCAGTCCGCGGGTTCGCCGCGGGGTCCGAGGTGGGCGACACGCTGGCGGCCGGCTCCCTCGAACTGCTGCTGCCGATCACCTCACCTATGAGCTTCGGAAAGCTCGGCGTCAGCGCCTTCGTCGATGCGGGCGCCATCTACGACAAGGGCGAGCGCATGGCCGATCAGCACTTCCGCCAGGGCTACGGCGGTGCGGTGTGGTTCAACGCTGCGTTCGTGAGAGCATACCTGGCAGTCGCGCACGGCGCCGGCGCATCGACACGCACGCATTTCAGCATGGCGCTGGCGTTCTAAAGCAGGCTTCCGGTTCCGGGCTCCAGGCTTCAGAAGGCCCGCAGCCCCCGAAGCCTGGAGCCCGAAGCCCGGAGCCATTTGTCTATGTCCCTCGAATCCATCGCCGAGACCATCGGCATCCCGGTCGCGCGCCGGCACATCTTCCTCTGTGCCGATCAGACGACGCCGAAGTGCTGCGACAAAGATCGCAGCCTCGCGTCGTGGGACTACTTGAAGCGGCGGCTCAAAGAGCTCGGATTGTCGGAGCAGGGCGGCGTCCTGCGCACCAAGGCGAACTGCCTGCGCATCTGCGAAGGCGGCCCGATCGCCGTCGTCTATCCGGAGGGCGCGTGGTATCGCGAGTGCGACCCGCCCGCCCTCGAGCGGATCATCCAGGAACATCTCATCAACGGCCGCATCGTCACGGATCTGTTGATCGGCGAACCGAGAACCTTGAACCTTGAACCTGAACCCAGCACCCTGAACCCTGAACCCTGAACCGTGACGGTCTCAGTCCATAGCATCAGCACTTCCACCCACGGCCGATATCTCTTCGAGCCCGCCTCGTCACTCGCTGAATTCGCGCCGCTCCTGGTGGGTTTTCACGGCTACCGCGAGGCTGCCGACGCGCAGATGGAGCGCTTGCGGATGGTGCCGGGGTCGGCCTCGTGGCGGCTCGCATCGATCCAGGGACTGAATCGCTTCTACCAGGGCCGTGGAAGCCAGGACGTGGTGGCCGGCTGGATGACGCGCCAGGACCGCGAGCTGGTGATGGCCGACAACCGCGAGTACGTGGCCGCCGTGATCGCCGAGATCGAGCGAAGCTCAGGCCCGGTGCGGGGCGTCGTGTTTGCGGGATTCTCGCAGGGCGTGGCGATGGCGTTTCGAGCCGCGTGCGCTGCGAAGGCGCCCGTGCTTGGCCTCATGTCCCTGGGCGGCGACGTGCCTCCGGAGCTCGACCCCGTGGCGTTGAGACGGATTCCGGCAGTGCTCCTCGGGCGCGGGACGTTGGATGAGCTCTATCCGCAGAAACAGTGGGCCGCCGATCGCAACAGGCTCGTCGAGGCCGGAGTCACCACCGAACCGGTTGCCGTCGAGGCCGGGCACGAATGGAACGCCGAGTTCAGCCGGCCCGCGGCGGACTTTCTTGCCCGCCTTCGCGGATGACCTGCTCGATCCAGGACGCGATCGTTCGCATGATCCCGTCGTTCACTTCATCCTGAGGCGCTGGAGCGGCACCCGCCGCTTCGCGCGCCGCGCGCGTGACCTTGAACGAGTGATCGCCGCCGGCGACCACGTGCAGCTCCCCGGGCGGCGACATCGAGCTGACGGCCGGCGTCAACTCCTGGGGTGTCCCAAACGTGTCGCGGCTCCCCTGCACAAACAGGGTGCGGCGGCCGATCGACGGCAGATGCGCGTCACGCCGCTCGCCGGGCCTGCCAGGAGGATGCAGCGGGTACCCGAGGAGTACCAGTCCGCGGACCGGCAACTCGGCGTCAGCCGCGGCGATGTACGTCGCCATGCGGCCGCCCATCGACTTGCCGCCGATGAACAGCGGCCGCCGTCCCTCGAGCCTGGCGTGCACCGCTTCGACCACGGCGCGATAACAGGCTTCGAGCACCGGCCGCCGGTCAGGCACGCGCCGTTTCTGCTCGGTGTAGAGAAAGTTGAATGTGACCGTTTCGATGCCGAGTGAAGAGAGGCTGCGTCCACAGAACGTCATGAAGCTGCTGCGCTGGTCCGCGCCGGCGCCATGTCCGAGGACGAGGGTGGCAGCCGGCGTGTCCAGGGGCTGGTAGGTCAGCGCTGTTACAGACGCGCCGCCAACCGCTATCGACCCTTCACTCGGTGTCGTCATGCTTGTAGTCGCCGAGTTCCGCCGCACGCACTTCCGCGTCCGTCTTCAGCTGCATGTTGACGGCCCGCGCCGGGAACTGCAACGCGAGCATGCGCGCCAGCGAACGATCGACCTCGCTCCTCACCACACCGGTCAGCGTGACGTTGCCGTGCTCGACAATGATGTGAATCGGAGGATTCGCCATCGCTGCGTAGTTGAAGAAGTTGGCGTGGCCGTAAATCGAACGCGCGATTTGCCGCCGCAGGTCGTCGTCGAAGGGCGAGAGCGGCAGCACGGTGATCTTGTTGACGACCTGCGCGACGCCATCGAGGCGCGCCACGCGCTTGGCCAGATCGTCGCGCTTGTGCGGCATCGTCACCTTGCCGGTGAGCGTCACGACGCTGTCCTCGACGTGCACGGACACATCGTCGAACACCGTGAAGTACGAGTAGCCGTTCACGGCGGAGATCGTTTCGTAAGCGATACGCATGTCCCGGCCCGGTACGTTTTGGGCAGCCGCAGGCGCGGCGGCCAGCAGGGCAATGGCCATGGCTGTGCTGAGGGAAGAGACTGTCCTGAACATGGGGCACCTTTCCTGGCGCTGAACGTGTTTCGCCTGGGAAAGAGCAAACCAAGTACCAGCGTCTATCCGATTAGACGCTCGAAAACGACGACGGTGGCGACGCCGGCCGCGATGAGAATGACCTGCCGGGCGCCACGGTCCATCGGCCCCCGATGGAGGTCGGGAATCAGGTCGGACATCGCGATGTAGAGGAGGCTCGCCGACGACAACGCCAGGATGTAAGGCCGGAGCTCCGGAACCAGGCCAACCGTGCCATAGGCCACAAGGGCGCCGGCGATGCCGGATGCGCCGGACAGCACGTTCAGGAGCAGCGCGCGCCGCCGCGAGTAGCCCGCCGCCAGCAGGATGGCCACGTCACCGACCTCCTGAGGGATCTCGTGCGCGGCGACCGCGATCGCGGTGTTGATGCCGAGCGGCACTGACGTCAGCACGGCAGCCGCCACCGTCGCGCCGTCGATGAAGTTGTGGAACGCGTCGCCGAGCAGCACCAGCGGGACAGCCGCGCCGTGGACGTGACATTCGTCGGTGTGGCAGTGCCGCAGCAGGACCAGCTTCTCGAGCAGAAAAAAAATGAGGATGCCGACGAGAAGTGTGGCGAATACGCCCGACGCCGGCAGCGTTTCGAGCGCCTCCGGCAGGAGCGCCAGGAGCGCCACCGCAAGCAGCGCACCGACCGCGTAGCTGACGAGCCACGGGATGAGACGGGTTCTGACGCTGTCGGTGAAAAGCAGGAGCGACGAGGCGACGAGCAGGCCCCCGAGGCTTCCCAGAAGGCTCAGCCCCAGGGCGATCGCGAGAAGAGACACTCGGCCATTCTAGCCGGGACTCAGATCGCCAGGTATCCCCGCCGTGCGCGAACGCGATAGGCGCCTTTGCGCAGCTCCACCCGGATGCTGTGCCAGCGTCCGTCCTTCTTGCTCACCGCGGGATAACCCAGGTAGTACTGCTGGCTCAATTCGCTGGCGATGCTTGCCGTCGCGGGATCGAGATCGCCGGGATCGTGGATCAACTCGGTCCGGCCGCCGCTTTCGTCGGTCATCTCGCGGAGCGTCGCCACGTTGACCCGGTCGTCGGCCCGCTGGCCGCCGCCGCCGAACTGCGCAGCGAGCTGCGGCCACGCGATGCCGCCACCTGGCTGCCGGGTCCCGCCTTGTCCGGGCGGGCGCCTCGGAGGCATGGGCCAGGGCATCGGCATCGGCGGAGGGAAGCGCGGCTGGGGGAACGGCGCTCGCCGAATCGTCGGCTCGCCGTCGATCCCGATGGCGTACACGAGCGCTTCGCTTTCGCGAATGAGCTGCCGCACTTCCTTGAGCGTCGTCGCGCTGGACGTGTCGTTGCCGTCCGAGATCACCACGATGGCTTTCTTGGTATGGCGGCCCTGCCGGGACAGCGGCACCGCCTCGGCGACGGCGTCATACAGTGCCGTGCCGCCGTTGGCGCCGATTCGCGCGACCGCGCGCTGAAGCGCCTGCCGATCCGTGGTCCATCCCTGCATCAGGATGGGCGTGTCGCTGAAACGCAGCAGGAAGATCTCGTCCTGCCGATCGAGGAGCTCGAACATGAACCGCGAGAGGGCTTCCCGCGCCGACCGGATCCGGTCTCCAGCCATGCTGCCGCTCGTATCCACCACGAGTCCGAGGCTGACCGGCACGCGCTCCGCGCTGAAGTGCGTGACGGTCTGCACCTGATTGTCTTCGTAGACGATGAAGTCCTCCTGGCGCAGGCCGGGGACGAACCGCCCGTTCGAATCCACCACCGTGGCTGTGACGTTTATCAGGTCGACGCCGCTCCGGAAGCGGAATGCGGGGTCGTCCTGGACCGCGGGCTCGACCGGTTGCTGCTGCGCGGTGAGCGACGCAGCCATCAGGACCGCGGCTGCCGCGGCGCCGGCCCATCGTCGTGGTGCGAGTGTCATGTCCATCGGTCCCCTGGCAGTCTTACACACCCGCCCGGCGATCCATGTGCGGGATCACATTGTCCGCCGAACGGAAGCTGACGCGATATCGCTCGACCCGATCCGCGTTGGGCACCACGATCACGAAGGTGCTCTCGGCGCCGGGCTCCAGTGCAGCCGATGCCACGGGAGCGCTGCCGGTAGTGAGCAGGCCGCCGCGGTCGTCGTAGATCTGCACGAAGGCCGACAGCCCGCTGCGGCTGGCGCTGCCGGCCGGATTGCGCACGATGCCGCGTACGGTGAGCCCCGTCCCGGCGCGGTCGTGGCCGAGGGCGACCAGTTCCAGCGGCACGTCGGCCACTGGAGCAGCGGGCGTGGCGATCGGCGCTGCTGAAGTCGCGGCATCGCGATTCAGTGCGAATGCTCCCGCGGCGCCAACCGCACCCGCCGCGACAAACGCGACGATGGCTGCGGCGGCCAGGGGGAACGGCAGGACGGATGCCGGCTCGAGCGGCGAGTCTCCAGGCTCGGCGCCAATCTCGGCCGCGAGCGCTTCTACGCGGGCCTCCGATCGCCGGCGTTCGTCGCGGACCAGGCGCCACGCGATCACGCTCGCGAAGGCGGCGACACCGAGAGAGAGGCCTGTGACCATCACTAACACAGTGCTCATATACACCTACCGGAGCCGGAACTCCACTGCGACCTCGACAACGACGTCAACGGGGGTCCCCTGCCGGGTGGCCGGCGCGAAGCGCCACTGCCGTACCGCCTCGACGGCGCGTTCGTCGAGGCCGGCTCCGAGACGCCGCAACAGCCGGACGTCGCCGACCGACCCGTCGTGGCGTACGACGATTTCGAGCACGACGTCGCCTGTGATTCCGCTGCGCCTGCCGGCATCCGTGTAGTCCGCACGGACTTCCTTCAGCAGCCGAGGCGGTTGCACGCCAGACCCTGGCCGGTACGGTCCGCCGCCCGTGCCCCCTCCGCTCCCGGGACCGACGCCGCTGCCGTCCCCGGAGCCGAGACCAGTGCCCGCTCCACTGCCGGCGCCGCCTCCGGTTCCTGTGCCCCGGCTCTCGCCCTCGGCCCGCGCTGCCTCCAGCACCCCCGCGCGATCGCGATTGTCGGCCGGCGCGGTGATGAGCGGCGCGACGACGGCCGGCAACGGTTCAGCGTTGAGCGGTGGCTCGGGCTTCGCAGCCTCTGGCGGCGGCGCTGAAGGCGGGGTGACCCGTTCCGGAAGAGGACTGCTGACCGTTCGCCGTCCCTCCCGGAGGGCTTTCGGCGCCGGGGTCCGCTCGCGACGGCCGCCACCTCCACCGCCGCCGCCGGGACCCGGCATGGCGATGAAGACGAGGCGCGTCTCGGCTGATTGCGTCGGGTTCAGCGTGTGAGCTGCGGGGGTGATCCCCAACGTGGTGATGAAAACCACGACAGCCAGCAGCGCCGCATGCAACGAGCTGGACACCGCGAGCGGCAGCCCGCGAGATGGGCGGTTCTCTCCCTGTTCGAACACGGAAAAAAGAGATCTCGCGGAGTTCGCCACGGGTTCAGTGGTCAGGAACCCTTCCTGATCTCGTTTCTGCCGGAGGATACGGGCAACCCGGACCGCCTCGTCGTGGGCGACGAGGGTGTCGCGAGCCCCGAGGGCCTCGACTGCGTCCGCCAGGCAGACGCCTGCCGCGCGGGCTATCTCAGCTGCGGAGTAGACCTCGGTCAAGATACGGTGAATCAAGGCAAAAGCCTTGCCGGATGGTCCTCCAGGTTCCCCGGCAATTTCGCGGGTGTCGGGGGCTCGTTGTGCTCCACGAGAGACAGGTGTGCTGGATCGAGGACCCAACCCGCTGGCCGGCCCGCTTACACTACCGCCATGTCATTTGCACAGAAGAGTGTTGTCGTCACGGGGGCGACGAGCGGCATCGGCCGGGCTGCGGCCGAGGCATTCGGTCGTGACGGAGCCAATGTCGTGCTTGTCGCGCGCGACGGCTCGGCCCTGGCCGGCGCCGCCGCTGCAGTCACGGCCGCGGGCGGGCACGCCGTGTCATGTGAAGTCGATCTCACGGCGCCGGATGCGCCCGACCGTATTGTCCGGGCGGCCCTCGATGCCTTCGGCGGCATTGACGTCGTCGTCAACGCCGCCGGGATCATCGCGACCGGGACGATCGAGAACACGGATGATGCGGCGTGGGATCGCATGATGGCGTTGAACCTGCGCGCCCCGTTTCGCTTGATGCGGGCGGCGACGCCGCACCTGGTGGCGCGCCGTGGATCGGTCGTCAACGTATCGAGCGTCAACGGCCTCCGATCGTTTCCCGGAGTGCTGGCGTACAACGTCAGCAAGGCGGGCCTCGATCACCTGACACGATGCGCTGCGCTCGAGCTCGCGCCGCAGGGTGTGCGCGTGAATGCCGTGAACCCCGGGGTGACCGTGACGAACCTGCACCGGCGATCAGGGATGAACGACGAGCAGTACGCCGCGTTCCTCGAACGCTCGAAGCAGACGCATCCGCTCGGGCGCGCCGGGGAGGCCGGCGAAGTGGCGGACCTGATCCTCTTTCTTGCGTCCGCGAAAGCGGGGCACATGACCGGAGAAACGATCCCGATCGACGGCGGACGCCATCTGACGTGCCTCAGGTAGAGGCAGGTAGGGCAGGTAGGGCAGGTAGGGCAGGTAGGGCGGGTGGGGAAGTACGCATGTGTGGCCTGCCGAGGTTCCCACCAGCCTTACCCGCCCCACCTGCCCGACCTTCTACCGAGGCTTCACCGCTTCGACGAAGACGAGGCCGTCGCGTTCGGCGAGCACGCGCGGGGGCTTGAAGCCCTCGGCGGCGAGCAGCGGTGCTGGATCGGTGCGCGGACCGCTTGGCGCTCGGGCGAGCAGGCCTGCGAGCCCTGAACGAGGGGTTGCACCCATCACGAGCACGCGCCCTCCGGGGCGCAGCACGCGGAACGCCTCCTTCGTCAACGCCGTGCGATCGGCTGCTGGCTGGCTGGCGAGCAGGCCTCCCGTGTCGTCGATGATCGCGAGGTCAAAGGCGCTGTTCTCTGCCGGGAGGCTGGACAGCGACGCGACCTCCACTTCGACCAGCGCGCCTGCCTGGGACGCACCCTTCGTGGCTCGCGCAGCCGATTCGGCGTCGGCAACGACAGCCATGAAACGGCCGGACAGGCCGACTTTCACGGCCACGGCGCCCAGCCGCCCTCCGTGCGCACAGCCGATTTGAACGATTCGATCGCCGATCTTCGCGCCGGTCATTCCCACGACGAGCAGGTACGGATCGTCGCGGCGTCGGAAGGGGATCATGAGTCAATGATGATATAGTTTTTCTTCGTGTCCACTCCTGTCGAAATCGCTCCCGCCAGCGGCAAGCTCGGTATTCTTCTCGTCGGCCTCGGGGCCGTCAGCACCACGACTATCGCCGGCGTCCTGGCGATCCGGAAGGGGATCTCGAAGCCCATCGGATCGCTTACGCAGATGGGCACGATCCGCCTCGGCAAACGGACCGATGCGAGATCGCCGAAGATCAGCGAGGTCGTTCCGCTCTCGGGCCTGGACGATCTGGTGTTTGGCGGGTGGGACATCTTCGAGGAGGACTGCTACGCCGCCGCGAAGACGGCTGGCGTGCTCGAGCCTTCGCTGCTCGATCAAGTGCGGCCCGAGCTCGAGAAGATCCGTCCGTGGCCGGCGGTCTTCGATCAGCGGTACGTGAAGCGGCTGTCGGGGCCGAACGTCAAGAAGGGCAAGAACAAGAAGGATCTGGCCGAGCAGCTGATCGCCGACATCCGCGCGTTCAAGGCCGCCAACAAGCTCGATCGGATGGTGATGGTCTGGTGCGGCAGCACCGAGATCTACCTGACCGAGAGCCCCGCACACAAGGACATCGCCTCGTTCGAACGCGGCCTCGAGGACAACGACGTCTCGATTCCTTCGAGCATGGTGTACGCCTACGCGGCGATCCGCGAGGGCATCCCTTACGCGAACGCGGCGCCGAACCTCTCGGCCGATATTCCCGCGCTCGTCGAACTGGCGGCCAAGACAGGCTCGCCGCTCGCCGGCAAGGATCTCAAGACCGGTCAGACGCTCATCAAGACCATCATTGCCCCCGGCCTGAAGGCCAGGCTTCTCGGCGTCCAGGGGTGGTACTCGACCAACATCCTGGGCAACCGCGACGGCGAGGTCCTCGACGATCCCGAGTCGTTCAAGACGAAGGAAGAGAGCAAGAAGTCCGTCCTCGACTACATCCTTCAGCCGCAGCTGTATCCGGATCTGTACGAGGACCTCTGCCACGTCGTCCGCATCAATTACTACCCGCCGCGCGGTGACAACAAGGAAGGCTGGGACAATATCGATCTCGTGGGCTGGCTGGGGTACCCCATGCAGCTCAAGATCAATTTCCTCTGCCGCGACAGCATCCTCGCTGCTCCAATCGTGCTCGACGTCGCGCTCTTCATGGATCTGGCCAAGCGCGCCGGGATGCACGGCATCCAGGAGTGGCTGTCGTTCTACTTCAAGAGCCCCGTGCACGCGCCCGGCCTGTACCCCGAGCACGATCTCTTCATCCAGTTGATGAAGCTGAAGAACACGCTCAGGTATTTCAAGGGCGAAGACCTCATCACCCATCTCGGCCGCGAGTATTACGACTAGCCTGGCGGTCCAAAAGGGCCCGCCCTACGCCCCGCCTGCCACGCAGGCCGGGTCTTTCTGGACCCGGCTGCACGGCGCTGCACGGAAAACGAGTGCACGGAGGCTCCAGCGCCTGCACATCTATAGTTAGTTTGTCGCGCAGCCGAAATGTAGCGCTGTGCAGTCTCTCCTGGTGCCGCGTCCCCGGCGGCTCGCAGCGGGGGTGTCGATGGTGGTCGCGGCCGCAGCCCTGGCGCATGCCCAGCAGCGGCCTGCGCCCATGCCGACGCTCCCACTGACGCAGCTGGACGACCGCGCCCGGTCCGCCACCTTCGACAGCCAGACGCTGTCGCTGACCTTCTCCCAGCCGATCCCGGTTCGCGAACTGCTGCTGCAGATCGTCAACAACACCCCGCTCAGCATCGTCGCCGATCCGTTCATCACCGAAACCTTCATCGGCGACCTGAAGAACGTCACCGTTCGCCAGGCGCTCGACCTGGTGCTGCCGCCTTTCGGCCTTGGCTACAGCGTGGACGGCACTTTTGTGCGCGTCTTCCGGCGGGACACAGAAACACAGCTCTTCGAGATTCCGGCGGTGGCCGTCTCGCGCACCGGGCGCACCGAAGTCGGAGGCGCGGCCGCCGACGGCTCATTTGCCCGTGTGTCGACGGAAGCCACGTCCGACGCATTCGGCGACGCCGCCAGGGGCGTGCAGGCGTTGCTGTCGCCGCGCGGCACGGTGGCCATCGATCGTCGCTCCGGCGTCCTGCAGGTCACCGACGTGCGCGACAGGCTGGATCGCGTCGCGGCGTATCTCGACGCCGTTAAGGAGCGCGCGCTCCGCCAGGTACAGATCGACGCGCGCGTCGTTGAAGTGGAACTGTGGGCGGCTGCCACCTCACTGGATTGGGCGGCGCTCGCTCAGGGCGGGGGAGCAAGCCGCGCACCCGGCTCCCGGCCCGTGGTCAACGGGCTCCGCGTGACGGATGTTACCCGCTTCCTCGCCGCGCTCGCCGAGCAGGGAACCGTGACCACGGTTGCGTCACCCCGGGTGCTCGCGCTCAACAACGAGCCCGCCGTCGTGCGAGAGTCCGCCTTGACCCTCGGCGTGACCGCGCGGGTGGGCACGGATCGTTCGATCATGCTGGCCATGAGCCCCATCGTGCGGCTTGCCGAGCCGGCAGCAGGCGATGTGCCTGCCACAACCCACTTCGGCGAGACCGATACGCTCGCCCGCGTGGCCGACGGCGAGACGCTCGTGGTTGGAGCCTTTGCGCGCGAACGGGAAGTGCGCGAGCAGCAGACGAGCCGCACGGGCGGTTGGTTCGGGCGCTCCACAGTCGTGACGAAGAGGCGGATCGAGGTCGTGATGCTGTTGACGCCGACGATCGTCCGTGGTCCGGCGACAGAGTAGGACGATGTACGAACACTATTACGGCTTTTCCGAAAAGCCATTCAGCCTGACGCCGGACCCCAAGTTTCTGTACCGCAGCCAATCGCACGCCAGTGCCTTCGAGCTGCTTCAGTACGCGATCCGCAGGCGCGAAGGCTTCGTCGTTGTCACCGGCGACATCGGTACCGGCAAGACGACGCTCTGCCGCGCGTTGCTCGAGCAGATCGACCGGACGACCTTCACCGCGCTCGTGCTGAATCCCTTCCTGTCGGAGGAGGATCTGCTCAAGCGGATCCTGCTCGACTTTGCCGTCGTGTCCCGCGACGAGCTCAACGGCGGACGGCTCGCGGCCGCCACGAAGCAGGATCTGATCGAGACGCTGTACGATTTTCTGCTCGGCCTCGTGCCGCAGAATGCCAGTGCCGTGCTGATCATCGACGAAGCTCAGAACCTGCCGCACGCCGTGCTCGAGCAGATCCGCATCCTCTCGAATCTCGAGACCGACAAGGAGAAGCTGCTCCAGATCATCCTGGTGGGGCAGCTCAACCTGCAGTCGCTGCTCCGATCGGCCGAACTCCGTCAGCTCGATCAGCGTGTGTCGATTCGCTACGAGCTCTCGCCACTCGACGCCGACGCGGTCGGCGCGTATGTTGCCCATCGTCTGGCTATCGCAGGTGGCTCGTCGGTGACGTTCTCGGGCAGGGCTCTCGCTTTGGTGCATCGAGTGTCGGGTGGCATCCCGCGCCTCATCAACCTGATCTGCGACCGCGCGTTGGTGGCCGGCTTCTCCTTGCGCACCAGCCGCATCACGCCCGAGATTGTGAGGCGCGCCGCCGAAGGCCTCGAGCTGGCGCCAAAGCCGAAAGCCTGGTTCGCCATGCCGGCGCGATGGACGATGTCGCCCCTCGCCACGGCCGCAGGTGTGATTCTTCTCGCGTCCGCATTTGCCGTCGGGGCCACCACCGTGGTGTATCAATGGCTCGAGGGCCTGAACCGGTGAGCCTGATCCTCGATGCGCTGCGGAAGCGGAAGGCGGACGGCGAACCCACAGCGGCGCCCGATTCAACCGCTGGCGCGGATGCCGTGCTCGCCTCGCTCGGGTATCCCCGTGAATCCGATCTGGCGCGGTCGGAGCGGGGCCGGGCTGTCGTGTACGGCGCAGCGGCGTTGGCCGCAGGCTTCGTTGCGCTCGCAGTGCCAGTGTTTCTGCTCACCCAGCCGTCGCCGCGAACCGCGGCGACGGCGGGGCAGGCCCAGCCTCCTCAGGGGCCGCCGAGTGGGCCGGCTACGGCGGGGCAAGCCCAGTCTTCGGGGCCCGTCGCGCCCGCTGCGGCGGGGCAACCGTCGGCGGGCGTCCCGGCTCCGACAGCAGCAGCACCCGCCCAACCGTCAGCTCCGCCTGCTTCGCCGCGAGCTCCGCTGCCGGCACCCGCGCCGACCAACGAGCTTCAGCCGCCCGCGCCTTCGCGGACCGCCTCTTCACGGGCGTCCGCTCAAATGACCAGTGCGGCATCGGCGGGACAAGCCCAGGCGTCGCCGCAAGCGACAAGGAGTTCGGCTTCCGCAGGGCAGGCCCAGCCTTCGTCGCAAACCACGGGGAGCACGGCTGCGGCGGGCCAGGCCTCCGCGCCAGCGGGTCCGTCGGCGCCTGCGCCCGATCACTTCGGGCTGGCGCTGTACTACCAGCGGGTGGGCGACTACGACAACGCCCTGGCGCAGTACCGGCTGCTGCTCGAGCGCAGTGACGCGAGCGCGGAGGTTCACAACAACCTCGGCCTGCTCTATCAGGATCGAGGCGATCTCGACGCCGCGACCCGGCAGTTCCAGCGCGCGATCGCGATCTCGCCCCGATACGTGAAGGCGCACAACAACCTGGGCGTCGCGCACCTCCGGGCGGGCCGGTTCGACCAGGCCGCCGCCGAGCTTCGCGTGGCGCTCGTCGATGACCCGCGCAATGTCGAGTCGCTGGTGAACCTGGCGCTCGTGCAGCGCGCCGCCGGGCAGATCGTCCAGGCCCGCGAGCTGCTGCAGCGGGCCGTCGCCGTCGACCCGCAGCATGCCGGCTCCCACTACAACCTCGCGGTGGTGGCCGACGAGAGCGGCAACGCCGGTCTGGCAATCACCCACTACCGCACGTTCCTCCGGCTCGGGGCCGTCGCGCACCCGGATCTGGCGGTGCGTGTGCGCACTCGGCTCGCCGCACTCGAAGCAGTATGAAGTCGGCCGTTCACGGCCGATGGAGGGAACGCCGAGGACGGCGAGCCAACTACGAGGACCGCGAGTAGTCCACGCGGTTCCTGCCGGCTCGCTTCGCGCGCTCCAGCCCGGTGAGCGCTTCGGCCATCAGGCGATCGGGGTCGAGCACCGTCCCAGCCACGACGGCCACGGTCACGACGGCGACGCTCACCGTCACGCGGACCGGCCGATCCGTTCGGTGATCGGTGAACTCCAGGCGCTCTTCGACCGTCGATCGCAGCCGCTCCGCCAGTTCCGATGCGTGCTCCGCGTCGAGCCCCAGCAGCAGCACGGCCACCGCATCGTCGCCGATGCGGCCTGCCCAGTCGTGCTGCCGGAAGAACCCTTTGATGAGGATGCCCATCCGCTCGAGGAGGCGATCGCCCACGCCGTGGCCGTGCTCCTGGTTGATCGCACCAAGATGATCGACGTCGATGAGGATGAGGGCGAGGGTGTGGCCCAGCCTGGCGGCCCGGACCGCCTCCTTGGCGAGAACCGTCTCGATGACCGGGCGGGAGTAGAGCGTCGTGAGGCTGTCGGTCAGGACCGCGGACGTGGGCTCGAGCTGCGCCAGCTGGACGTACGCGGCCAGCGCGTCGAATGATCCCCGGCGGACGAGCTGCGCAACGAGCGGCCACGCCTCGCTGGTGGCGCCGAGCTCGGCGTCGCTCGCGAGATCGTCGAGCACGCTGCGCTCGGTCAGGTACACGAAGACGAAGACGCGCTCCAGGGGAACGCTGCGCTCGCGCGCGATCCGATAGAGCTCCGCGGTGAAGCCAAGCGTCGGATCCACGCGGCCATCCCTGGCAGCGGCGGCCAGCAGCCGCACCGCGCAATCGGCCATTCGTCTGCAGTAGCCGGCGTCGAGAGGCTCGGCTCCGCTGAAGGGAAAAAGTGCGGCGGCGTCGAGCGCCATCGCGCTCGCTCGTCCACGGACTGCCGATGCAAGGCGCTCGCGCAGGTCTTCGGCCGGGGCGGCGAAGGCGGCTGCGGCGGCTGGGTTGTCCATCTGTGTCTGTCGGCGGCAGATGCTAGATTACATCGTGCGTCGAAAGATGGGCGAGTGCCTGGTGCAAGCCGGGCTCATCAGCGCGGAAGGCTTGCGGAAGGCCCTCAACGAGCAGAAGCGAACCGGCGAGCGCCTGGGGATCGTGCTCACGCGGCTCGGCCTCGCCACTGAAACCGGTATCGCGAGGACACTGGCTGTTCAACTCGGCTTCCCCTACGTGGATTTGTCCGAGCAACCTCCGGATCCCCGCGCCGTCAGCGTAATCCCGAGAGCCAGGGCGCTCAAACACACCGCGGTCGGGGTCAGACTCGACAAAGGCATCCTGACCGTCGCGATGTCCGACCCGCTGCTCCTGGGTCTTGCACAGGACCTCGAGCGCGATACCGGTCTGGTTGTGCAGCAGGTCGTGGCCACGCGCACCGACATTCTCGCGGCGATCGTGGGCACCGACCGCCCGGCCGGCCGCCGCGCAGCTGAGGAGGCTGCGCTGGACTCAGCGCCAGCAGCGGCCGCTGGAACCGATAGCCAGGACTTGCTCCGGTCCATCCTGTCGGACGCCGTTGCGAACGGCGCCAACGACGTGCACATCGAGCCCACCGCTGAGGGTACGTCGGTACGTGATCGCGTGGACGGTGTGCTTCTTCAGCGCGCCCTGCTGCCGTTGCAAGACGCCGATCGCCTTATCGCCATGGTCAAACAGATGGCGGGCATGGAGACCGCCGAGGCCCGGCTGCCGCAGGACGGCCGTCTTCGATACGAAGCCGCCAACGAGCCGGCTGTCGAGTTCCGTGTGTCGACGCTGCGAACGCTCTTCGGCGAGAAGCTGGTCCTTCGTCGATGGGACCGACCCGCTGCCGCGCTCCTGATCGACCAGCTCGGACTCTCGGCATCCATGCTCGACGAGGCTCGAGGATTTGCCGCCCACCGGCGGGGCCTTGTCCTCGTTTGCGGCACGGCCGGGAGCGGAGCGCGGACGACGATGGCAGCGCTCGCGGCAGATGCGGCGGCAGCCCGCGCCGGGAGCGATGTCGTATCGATCGAGGATCCGATCGCGTACCGGATTCCCGGCGTGACACAGACGGCCGTGGATGCGGGCGAATCGTTCAGCGGCAGGCTTCAAGCGCTCCTTGAAGAGCGACCGGACGTCGTCGTCGTTGGTGCGCTTGGCGACGGGGAGACTGCGAGGGTTGCCTGCCAGGCTGCCGTCAGCGCGCTGGTGATCACAAGCGTTCGTGCCGACGACCTGCCAGCGGCGACTGCGGCGCTCATTGCACTGGGCGTTGAGCCCCGGGCGATCGCGGCGTCGCTCGTGGGCGCTATCTCACAGCGGTTGGTGCGGCGTCTGTGTCCCTCGTGCCGCACCGCGCTGCCTGAGGATCCGTCAGCCCTGGAGGACGTCTTCCTGACGCCCGCCGGGTGCGAACAGTGTCACCACACGGGCTACCGGGGCCGTATCGGTATCTTTCAGACGATTGCGATCTCGGGTGAGCTGCGGCAGGCAATCGCGGACGGCGGGCACGAGGATCGAATCGGTGCGGCCATACAGCATGGCGAAGGTGTCACCCTGGGCGAGGATGCACTGGCCAAGGCCAGGGCCGGCCTGACATCAATCGAAGAGGTCCAGAAGACCATGGGAATCGCCGAGACCGACCCGAGGCCCCTCTGCACGACATGTGGCGCCGTTATCGATCCGGGGTTCCTCGCCTGCCCTGCGTGTGGGGCGTCAATTGGCAGCGCGTGTGAGCACTGTGGCCGGAGCCTGGAGGCAGGGTGGCGGTTTTGCCCGTATTGCGCCAGGAGGGCCACGCCCAGGGGGCCGGGCCGCGATGGGAACCGGGGCCGGGGCCGAGTCGTCTTATCCTAGGTCATGGCCCTTATCGAAACCGTCGATCTCTGGAAGACCTACGTGATGGGATCCGAGGAGATCCACGCGCTCCGCGGCGTGTCGATTCAAATCGAACGCGGGGAGTACGTCGCCATCATGGGGCCATCGGGTTCCGGCAAGTCCACGCTGATGAATCTCATCGGCTGCCTGGACACACCGAGCAAAGGGTCGTACCTGCTCAACGGCAAACAGGCGAGCCAGATGAACGACAACGAGCTGGCGAGGATCCGGAACGAAGAGATCGGCTTCGTGTTCCAGACATTCAACCTGCTCCCGCGTGCCACTGCGCTGCGCAACGTGGAGCTGCCGCTCGTGTATGCCGGTGTGTCGGCCAAGGACCGGGAGAAGCGCGCGAAAGAGGCGCTCGACAAGGTCGAGCTGACCTCCCGCATTATGCACCGGCCGAACGAGCTCTCGGGCGGTCAGCGCCAGCGTGTGGCGATTGCCCGCGCCCTCGTGAACAACCCGTCGATCCTCCTGGCGGACGAGCCCACCGGCAACCTGGACTCGAAGACCGGACACGAGATCATGGCGCTCTTCGAGCGTCTCCATAAGAGCGGCAATACCATCGTGCTCGTGACCCACGAGGCCGATGTGGCCGCGTTCGCATACCGCGCCATTCACATCCGCGACGGCAAGGTGGAGAACGACGTCCGCCGGGCCGCCTGATCGGTCCGCCCTCGCAGTACAATCGCGCACGGTCGCCGGCCTGAGTGGCGCGGGGACCGACTATGCGCCTCAATCCCCACCTCTACGAGATCAACACCTGGCCCTGGCTCGAAGGGCTGTCGCGTCGATATGGGCGGACGATGACGCTCGGCACGGTGCCTGACGAACACTGGGATCAGCTGGTCCGGCGGGGGATCGACCTCGTTTACCTGATGGGCATCTGGCGCCGCAGCCGGCGAGGCCGGGAGATCGCCAGAGCCGACCTCCGCTTGTGCGAGCGCTACAGCGAGACCGTCCCGGCGTGGCGCGTGCAGGACGTGGTCGGCTCGGCGTTCTGTATCACGGGGTACGAAATCGATCCGCGCCTCGGGACCGAGGACGATCTCGCGCTGGTGCGCCGCCGCCTTCATGAGAGGGGCATGCAGCTCGTGGTGGACTTCGTGCCCAACCACGTCGCGTTCGACCATCCCTGGATCGCCGAGCATCCTGAGCGGTTTGTCGCGGGGACCGACGAGCTCTACCGGGCCGATCCTGCAGCCTATCGCGCGGTCGAAACGGCTTCAGGCGATGTCCGGATCGTGGCGTGCGCCACCGACCCGTACTTCCCGCCCTGGACCGATGTAGCGCAGCTCGACTACTCGCGCCCCGACACGCGCGCGGCGATGCTCGGCGAGCTGGCCAGCCTGGCGACGCTGGCCGACGGCGCCCGCTGCGACATGGCGATGCTCGTGCTTGCCGACATCTTCGCGCGCACCTGGGCGCGGAGCGCGCCTGCTGCATCAGCCGGCCATCCCGAGTTCTGGGCAGAAGCTCGCGCGGCCGTGCCGGGCTTTCTCCTGCTTGCCGAGTGCTATTGGGACACCGAATGGCGCCTGCAGCAGCTTGGCTTCGACTTTACCTACGACAAGCGGCTCTACGATCGCCTGTTGCACGAACCGCTCGATGCCGTGCGCGGCCATCTGGGCGCAGCGTCCGACTATCAAGCGCGATCGGCCCGCTTCATCGAGAACCACGACGAGCCAAGGAGCGCAGTGGCGTTTGGCGGGCGGGTTCCGGCTGCAGCCGTGACGATGGCGACGCTGCCCGGCCTCCGCTTTTTCCACGACGGCCAGTTCGAGGGACGACGCGTGGTGGTGCCCGTGCAACTCGGCGTCGAGCCGGTCGAGCCCGTCGACGAGCCGCTCGCGGCGTTCTACGACCGCCTGCTCAGGCTGGCGAACGACCCGTTGCTGCATACGGGTGACTGGCGGCTGCTCGATGTCCGTGAGCTCGATCACACGTTGCCGCTGGTTGTCGCCTGGCGCTGGAAGGACGACACGGGCGATCTCCGGATCATCGTCGTCAACCCCGGTGAGCGCGCCGCGCACGGAAACGTGGACGTCGTGGACGATGTGCCCGAAGGCGAGGAGGTCGGGTTCGAGGATCTGCTCGACGGCCGCACCTATAGCTGGCGCCGGGAGGACCTTGCCGGCCGCGGGCTCTACGTCAGGCTCGAGCCAGGACAGGCTCATGTGTTCGCGGTATCGAAAGATTCCTGAACGAAGCCAACGGTCCACGAAAACACGAAAAAACAACACGAAGGCACGAAGACACGAAGTGTCTTCGTGTTGTTCTTAGGTGATCAGTGGGTCATCGCGTAGATGATCGCGTTGATGCCGAGGGCGTAGCCGTCCACCGAGAAGGTGATGAAGTACTCGCGGTCGCGCATCTCGTGCTCGAACGAGTCGCCGACGTCGGTGTTGTGCGTGATGAGGACCATCACGCGCTGGTGCTCGTCGAGAATGGCCCGGGCCGTGGCCACGCGGCTGTCGCGACGCTCCGAGGTATCGCCGCCGCTGCCGCGCCAGTAGTTGATCGACGGAATCTGCGGGACCTTCGGCACCTGAAAAACCTGGTGGAACATCGCGTGGTCGAGCGGCAGCTCGACGAGGGGATAGGCGCCAGACGGCAGCACCTTCCTGATTTGGCTCTCCCACACGGCCCAGGCGTACTCGCCCCAGAAGTCGTCGGCCCAGAGAAACCCGCCCTTCTGCAGGTACTCACGAAGCGCGACGGCTTCTTCTTCGTCGATGAAGATGCTCCCGACCTCGGTCATCATGATGAACGGGCAGCGGAACATCTCGGGATCGGTCAGCCGGACGATCAGGTGGTTCGGCTCGTTGCTCGCATCCATACTCACCGGTGCCTTGGTGAGCTCGGCGAGCCGCACGGAGAGGTTGCGGTCCGCGTCGGGGTAGTCCACCTGCCAGTTGCCGCCGTCTCCGTTCGAGGCCTGACGAAACGCGACCCGGCAGAAGTGAAACGCGCCGTCGAAGCTGTCGGGCGTCGCAAGCCGGAACGAATTGAAGCGCTGAGCGCTCGCCGCCGAGGCGGCCAGCACGATGGCGCCGCAGAGCGCCGCCGCAAGGCGCCGGACCAGGACCTGCCTGGGGCCGTTCATGCGTGTAGTCTACTAGCGTCCACCATGCGAGTCACATTCTGGGGAGTACGCGGATCGGTGCCCTGGGCAACCGCCGACTGCGTCGGTTACGGCTGCAATACGCCCTGTATCGAGGTCCGTGACGAGTCGAGTGGAGCCGTGCTCATCCTCGATGCCGGCACAGGAATCGTTGGTCTCGGCCGGTCGCTCGGAACCGATGCACGACCCGTGAACATCCTGCTGTCGCACTTTCACTGGGATCACGTCCAGGGCCTGCCTTTCTTCCCGCCATTCTTCCGGCCTGGGTGGACGCCCGCGCTCTGGGCGCCGCGGCTGGAGAACTGGAAGGGGGCCGACCTTGCCACGTTGTTTGCGGCGCCGTTCTTCCCGAAGCCCAGTTCGGATCTGCCATCCGCGCCGGCGATGGCCAGCATCGGCGCCGGCGAGGTGCAGATCGGCAGCTTCCACATCGTGGCCCAGCGGCTTTCCCATCCCGGCGGCGCGTTCGCGTATCGCATCCGCGGCCGCGAAGGCGACCTCGTGTACGCGACCGACCATGAATTCGGCAGCGCCGAAGTAGACGACGAGCTGGCGGCTTTCGCGCAGAATGCTTCTGCCGTGGTGTACGACGCGCACTTCACCCCCGAAGAAGCAGCGGCGCACGCCGGCTGGGGACACAGCGACTGGCATCGCTGCGCGGACTTTGCTTCCGCCGCAGGCGCCGGGCACCTCTGGCTGTTCCATCACAAGCCGGGTCGAAACGACGCCGATCTCGACGCGATTGAAGCGCTCGCACGGCGTGTGTTTCCGGCCACGACGGCGGCGCGTGAGGGCATGAGCTTCTCGATCTGATGCGCCGCAAGGTCATCGCCGGCACTTCCATCGGCCTCGGCGCGGCGGCACTCGTCCTTGTCGCGCACTGGCTGCTCGCCCGCCCGGGCGGCGCAGGTTTTCTGCAGGCCGTCGAGATGCGGACCTACGACTGGCGTCTGGTGACCACCGCCCAGCCCTCCACCGCCCGCCAGGACATCGTCCTCATCGAGATCGACGAGTATTCCCTGCGGAACCTCCAGCCTTTTGCCGGCCGCTGGCCGTGGCCGCGCGTGATGCACGCCGGGCTCCTCGACTACCTCGGGCGCGCGGCCCCCAAGGTGATCCTCTACGACGTCAATTTCGCGGACCCGGATACCGCGCTCGGGTTTTCGTTCGCCGGATCGACCTGGACCGGCGCGGAGTCCGACCGGGCATTCGCCGAGGCCGTCCGCAAGGCCGGCAACGTGCTGACGCTGGCCGACGCCACCTACGAGGGTGACGCCGATGTGCCGCCGGTTCCCGATCCCGGGTTCGTGCTCGAAGGCGCCGGCGTGACGGAGCGCAGGGTGATGTTCCCGCCGTTCCCTGACCTCGCGGCAGCGGTGGCAGGATTCGGGCACAACCTGTTCGTGCTCGACGCCGACGGACCGCTCAGGCACACCGTGCCTTTCGTCCGATCCCGCGGCGTCAGCCTGCCGTCGCTGGGGCTGGCCGGCGCGCTGCGCGCGGCCGGCATCCGGCCGCAGGACGTGCGCCTGGACGCCCAGGGGCTGACGCTGGGCGATCGCGTGATGCCGCTCGAGTGGCGCGAGGTCAGGAACGCCGACGGATCCACGACCTACCAATGGGGGCTGGTGAACTTTCGCGGGCCGGCGCTGCTCGCCGACCTCGAGAGCCGTCCGTACCCGCGATACGCCTTCTACGATTTGCTCTATTCAGAGGAGCAGCTGGCCGCCGGCGCCGCGCCGCGGGTGGACCCTTCGATCTTCAAGGACAAGATCGTCTTCGTCGGCGTAACCGGCACCGGACTCTTCGACGTGTTCGAGACGCCTTTTGCCGGCGGCCGGATGCCCGGCATCCAGGTGCACGCCGCCGTGGCCGACGATGTGCTGTCGCGCAGATTCATGAGGCCGGCCGGCGATGGTGTGCGCGTGGCCGCTGTGCTCGGCGCCGGCCTGCTGGTGGGACTTGCGGCCGTCCTGCCAGCGTGGTGGTCGGCCGCGCTGACCGCTGTCCTGGCTTCGACGTGGATCTGGGCGTCGGTCCGGCTCTTCGCGGCCGGCTACTGGGTGAATCTGACCCAGCCGATACTCGCTATGTCGCTGGCCCTCTTCGGCGTCGTCGCATATCAATACGTGGTCGAGGGCCGGGAGAAGCGCAAGATGAAGCGCCTGTTCGGTCAGTACGTCTCGAAAGACGTCTACGAACAGCTTGTGGCCGATCCGAGCCGTGCCAGGCTGGGCGGCACGCGCCGCGAGATGACGGTGCTCTTCTCCGACATCCGCGGGTTCACGACGGTTTCCGAGCGCGGGCAGCCCGAAGAGATTGTCGGGATGCTGAACGAGTACTTCACGCGGATGGTCGATCTCGTGTTTGCGCACAAGGGCACGCTCGACAAGTTCGTGGGCGACATGGTGATGGCCCTGTTCAGTGCGCCGCTCGACGATCCGGCCCACGCCGACCACGCCGTGGCCTGCGCCCTCGACATGGTGGAGGAGCTGGGCCGGCTGAACGCCCGGTGGAAGGCCGAAGGAAAGGCAGAGCTCGACATCGGCATCGGGATCAACAGCGGACCGATGATCGCCGGCAACATCGGATCGGAGGCGATCATGAGTTATACGGTGATCGGCGACGCAGTAAACTTGGGCGCGCGGCTGGAGTCGCTGAACAAGCAGTACGGGTCGCGCATCATCATCAGCGAGGCGACGCGCGGCCAGTTGAGTGGCGCGTACGTGCTCCGCCCGCTTGGTGACGTGGTCGTCAAGGGCAAGACGAAGCCGGTAGCGATTTTCGAGGTCGTTGGCCGCTCACCGCAAGCGTAGGCAGGGCGGGTCCTTCAGGACCTGCCGGAGGATCACTCATGAGGCCTGTCATCACCGCCGTCGCGATCTGGATGCTCTGTGGGCTGCCGGCGCCGGCCGCCGCGCAACTTGGCGGGATCAGCGGCGCGCTGAAAAAGGTCCAGCAGGCGCAGGAAGCCAAGCAGAAGCTCGACGACCTGACGTTCTCCGAGGCCGAAGAGCGCCAGATCGGGAGCGACGTCAGCACGCAGATCCGCGCGCGCTTCGGCGTCGTCCAGGACGCGGCGATGCACAAGTATGTGTCGCTCGTCGGGACGCTCCTCGCGCAGCAGTCCGAACGGCCGAAGCTGGACTGGACCTTCATCGTGCTCGACACTGACGGCGTCAACGCGTTCGCAGCGCCGGGCGGATTCGTGCACATCACCAGGGGCGCGCTGGGCCTTGTGGACAACGAGGCGGAACTGGCGGGTGTCCTCGGCCACGAGATCGGGCACGTCGTTCGAAAGCACACGATCAACGCCATCCAGAAGGGCAACGTCACGAAGCTCGCCGCCGATGCGGCGTCAAGCCGTTCGGCGGTTCTCGGTGCCGTGGCCAGTGCCGCTTACGGCAACATCATCGAGAACGCCTTCGATCGCGGCGACGAGATGGACGCGGATCGGCTCTCGGTGCAGCTCTCCCAGAAGAGCGGCTATGCGGCCGGCATGCTCGGCACGTTCCTGACCCGCTTATCCGAGCGCAACAAGGACACGCAGGAGCGCAACGGTCTGTTCGCTTCCCACCCCGAGACGAAAGAGCGCATCACGTCAATCACGCGCCTGGCTGCGTCCTCCAAGACCACGGCCCTGGCAAAGGCGCGCTACGACGCCACGGTGAAGTACGAGCCGACGCCCATTACGTCAATCGCCGTCGTCACGGAGGGGTCCGCCGGGCTGACTGGCGGCGGTAAGGAGCCGGCAAAGAAGGAAGATCCGAAGCCGCGTACCGGTCTCGGCCTCACGACGACCAAGCCGACGACCGCGCAGGAGAAGCAGTCGGCGCAGGTGTCTGCATCGGGAGGTGCGAGAGGGCTCGGCGCTGATCGTGCCGCGAAGGGCGGCAGCAATCCGGGCCTCGTGAGCGTCACGGTCTCGGCGTCAGAAATCGCAGCGTTCCAGAAAGGAATTTCGTAGTTCTTCCTTCACAGTTCGAAGTTCGGCCGTCGTCAGACCGCCGCAAAGTGACCCGAGGAAATCTCGCGAAGGTTCGCCTCGCGGTTGATCGACGCCGGGTCCAGGACGATCCGGTTCCGCGGTGCGTCCGGATCGGTACCGGGATCGCCGAGAGCAGCGCCCGCGTGTACGGATGCTGCGGGGACGCGAACAGCGATCCCACCGGTGCCATTTCGACAATTCTCCCCAGATACATCACCGCGACGCGGTTGCAGATATGTTCGACGAGCCGCAGATCGTGCGCGACGAACAGGTAGGTCAGCTTCAGCTGCTGTTGCAGGTCCATCAGGAGGTTCACCACCTGCGCCTGGACCGACACGTCGAGGGCTGAGACCGGTTCGTCCAACACGAGAAACGACGGGTTGAGCGCGAGGGCCCGCGCCAGCCCGATGCGCTGACGCTGCCCGCCGCTGAACTGGTGCGGGTAACGCTCCAGGTGCGCCGGATCCAGGCCGACAAGGCCGAAGAGTTCGGCCACCCGATCGCGGCGTGCCCGGGCTTCGCCCAACTTGTGGATCACGAGAGGCTCCTCCACGATCGTCCTCGCGCGCATCCTGGGATTGAGCGACGAATACGGATCCTGGAAGACGATCTGCATGTCGCGGCGCGCCTGGCGCAGCCGCTGCCGCGAGAAGGCCAGCACATCCTCGCCCTTGAACCGCACCGACCCCGATGTGGCCTCGATGAGGCGGAGCATGCAGCGGCCCGTCGTCGTTTTCCCGCTGCCCGACTCGCCGACGAGCCCGAACGTCTCGCCCTCGTCTATCGCAAAGCTCACATCATCTACAGCCCGGACAAGAGTGCCCTTGCGAAGGAAGCCGCCGCCCCGGACGAAGTGCTTGACGAGGTGCGAGACCTCAACGAGCGGCATGATCGAGGAGGTAGCAGCGTGCCGTGTGGACCGCTGGAGCGGTGGTGGCGCCCGAGGCGGTGTACTCAGGTGGCGGAGCAGTCGTGCACGGCGCGAAGCGGTCTGGGCAGCGAGGATTGAAGGCGCACCCGGGCGGCAGGGATCCGAGCATCGGCACCGTGCCTTCGATGGCCTTCAGTCGGGTTCGAGAGAGGCCGGGCATCGAGGCCAGGAGGCCGCGTGTGTACGGATGCTGCGGGCTGGTGAAGATGGCCCGCACGGGTCCCGTTTCCACGATTCGTCCGGCGTACATCACCGCCACGCGGTCGGCCGTCTCCGCAACGACCCCGAGGTCGTGTGTGATGAGGAGCAGCGACAGACCCAGCGCGTTCTTCATCTCCCTGAGCAGGTCGAGAATCTCGGCCTGGATCGTGACGTCGAGCGCCGTGGTGGGCTCGTCGGCAATGACGAGCGACGGCTTGCAGGCGAGCGCGATGGCGATGAGCACGCGCTGCCGCTGGCCGCCCGAGAGCTGGTGGGGGTAGTCGTCGACTCTCGCGGCTGGATCCGGAATGCGCACAGCGGTCAGCAGCTCGATGGCCCGGGCCCGGGCCTCGTGCCGCGTGGCGCGGCCGTGGACGAGCAGCGCTTCGCCAATCTGATCGCCCACCGTGAACACCGGGTTGAGCGCGGTCATCGGCTCCTGGAAGATCAGCGAGATCTCCGCGCCGCGAAGAGCGCGCATGTCGGGTTCAGCCAGGGTCAGCAGGTCCCGGCCCTTGAAGCGCACGCGTCCGCCGGCGATTCGGCCCGGAGGCTGGACGAGGCGGAGAATGGACAGTGCAGTCACGGACTTGCCGCTGCCGGACTCGCCAACCAGGCAGAGTGTCTCGCCCGGCTCCACCACGAAGCTGACCTCGTCTACCGCCGGGACCGGACCGCCGGGCAGGTCGAACACGGTCGTCAGCTCCGAGACCTCGAGCAGCATTAAAGAGTCGCCGTTTCTTCGTGCTCGCCGAAGACCGCGCGCATCGTGTCCGAGATCTCGCCGACCGTCGCTCGCGCCTCGACGGCGGCGATCACAGCCGGCACGAGGTTGTCGCGCCCCGCAGCCGCAGCCGAAACGGCCCCCAGCGCCTGGCTCCAGGCCGCCGCGTCGCGTGAGGCCCGGACGGCACGAACACGATCCACCTGCTGCCGCTCGACTTCGGCGTTGACCTGGAAAAGTGGCCGCATCGCTTTTCGTGCTGATTCCTTCTCCTCGAAGCGGTTGACGCCCACCACGACCGACTCTCCGGAGTCGATAGCCACTTGCGCGCGATACGCTGATTCCTGGATCTGGCGCTGGATGAACCCGGCCTCGATGGCCGCGAGGGTGCCCCCCATGCCTTCGATCACCTCGAGGAGCTTTGCGGCCTGCTCCTCGATGCTGTCAGTCAGGGCCTCGATGACGTACGAGCCGCCGACCGGATCGACGGTGTTGGCCACACCGGTCTCCGACGCGATGATCTGCTGCGTCCGCAGCGCCGTCCGCGCCGATTCCTCGCTCGGCAGCGACAGCGCCTCGTCGTGTCCGTTGCAGTGCAGCGACTGCGTGCCGCCGAGTATCGCCGCCATCGCCTGAAGCGACACCCGCACGATGTTGTTGTCGGGCTGCTGCGCCGTCAGCGTGCTCCCCGCGGTTTGCGTGTGGAAGCGCAGCTGCTGCGCCTTGGGGTTGGTGGCGCCAAAGCGGTCGCGCATGATCCGCGCCCACAGCCGGCGCGCGGCGCGGAACTTCGCAATCTCTTCAAGGAAGTTGTTGTGCGAGTTGAAGAAGAACGACAGCCGCTGGCCGAATGCGTTGATGTCGAGGCCGGCATCGATGGCCGCCTGCACGTACGCCGTCGCATGCGCGAAGGTGAACGCCACCTCCTGCACGGCCGTCGATCCCGCTTCGCGAATGTGGTACCCGCTGATCGAGATCGTGTTCCACTGGGGCAATTCGCGCTCGCAGTAGGCAAAGATGTCGGTGACGATCCGGAGCGACGCGCGCGGCGGGTAGATGTAGGTGCCCCGCGCTACGTACTCCTTGAGGATGTCGTTCTGGATCGTCCCGGAAAGCCTGGCCTGCGGCACGCCCTGCCTGCGGGCGACCGCGACATAGAGCGACAACAGGATCACGGCCGTCGAGTTGATCGTCATCGAGGTGGACACCCGCTCCAGCGGGATCCCCTCGAAAAGCGTCGCCATGTCCTCGATCGAGTCGATGGCCACGCCGACCTTGCCGACCTCGCCCCCGGCCAGGGGGTGGTCCGAGTCGTAGCCCATCTGGGTCGGGAGGTCGAAGGCCACGCTCAGGCCGTTGACGCCCTGCTCCAGCAGGTACCGGTACCGGGCGTTCGACTCAGCGGCCGTCCCAAAGCCGGCATATTGCCGCATCGTCCACAGCCGGCCACGGTACATCGTCGGCTGGATGCCGCGGGTGAAGGGGAATTCGCCTGGAAGGCCGAGGTCGGGCATCGCCTGAAACCGCCCCGATTGTAGCCCAGGGGGCCCAGAACGTGCCCGTAAGTGTTTGACACAGAACAAACTTGGCCGTACACTCTGCATTACCTGCAACGCTATTCCGATACAGTACGGTACTTGGCGCCCGGTCCCTCTGCACCGCCCCGGTGACAGCAGACTGGACCCGGGAAGCGCCCCGGTACCCGGCCCGGCGGCGTAGGAGGGAAGCAAGGATGGACGACGTCGTCAACCGGTTCGCCCGAGAGCTGGCCGACGCGATCGCCGCCGCGGTCGCGGAAAATCCACAGGTAGAAGCGTGCCGCGAGAGGGCGCGGGCTGCGGGTTTTGAAATGAAGGTAACGCTCGAAGCCGTCGTCGGCTTCGTGAACCGTTCGCAGTCCACCGCCATCACGAAGGTGACGGCCCCGGCTCGCGTCGTGCAGCCGCGCCGCAACCTGGAGGTGACTGCCAACGACCGCCGGTTCCTCAGATCGCTCCGCATCGCGGCGGACGAGACAGCGGAACCAGTCGAGTAAGAAGTTCGAACTTAGCAGTTAGAACTCAGAAGGGCTGAAAGGCCGGCTTCGCTTTGTGCGGAGCCGGCCTTTTTTTAGTCCGGAGTGCTCACTTTCGCAAAGCGCAGATCCCACACGCGGTCGGACGAAGTGCTCAGGCCGGAGACGCGGCCCCCTGCGTCACGCCTGAACAATACGGTGCCCAGGGACTGAGCCTCGAAGCCATCGACGTACAGCGGTGTCAACGCGATCAAGGAGCTGGGCCGGCGTTTGGCGACCAGCCGCTCACCGTCGAGGGCGACCGTCAGCGTGGTCTCGGCCTCGTCGCTCACGTAGGTACCTTCGAACGCCTTCAGCTGCTCGCGGCCTGGTGTGGCGGCCGGCACCCTCGTCAGCTGTTCGCTGGCGCCAGACGCCTCGGTCACCGTCCCGTGTCCGTTTCCATCGAGGGTCACCCGTTCCGCGCCCGACACGGTGAACGTCGAGTTCGAGAGGGCAAGCAGCGCCGGCCCCGGCTGGAGCCGGAGCGATCCGCCATCCACCACGATGCGCACCGGATTCAATCCGGTGGCGTTGACATATATCCCTGCCCTGGCGGCCAGCTCCGCTGCCGTTGGCTCGTACGTCTGCCGCGGTGTGGCTGACGGCCGCAGCCGATCCCCTAGATAAAGGTCGGCCGCACTGCGGGCGACTGCCGTGGGGTTCACCTGGCTCGCCGCGATGTTGCAAAGCACGGCCACGGAGAGCCCCTGATCCGGGAACCTCGCGAGATACGCGCTGTACCCGGCGGTCGTTCCTCCGTGCGCGATCTCCTTCAATCCCTTGTACGTCTCGAGTTGAAGGCCCATCGCGTAAAGGTGTGGCCGGCCGTCGCTGAAGGTCCCGGCCTTCTCCTGCTGGGCGACGAAGGCGGCATCTCCGACTCGTGGCGACGCGAAGTTCGCGTTCCACTTGAGCAGATCCTCCACGGTGGTGAGCAGCCCGCCATTGCCGTACACGTTCTCGAAGGGCATCAGGAGGTGGAAGCCATCCGCCTGCCTGCTGTAGGCCAGCGCCCGGCCCTTGACGATGCGCGTATGGTCCGTTCGCCACGACGTGCGGGTCATGCCGAGCGGCTCGAAGATGCGGGCTCGGGTGAAGTCCTCGAACGACGTGCCGCTCACGCGCGAGACGATGATCGCGGCGAGGTTGTACCCCGTGTTCGTATACGACCACCGTGTGCCTGGCGTGAAATTGAGCGCCCGCTGGCGGCTGACGATATCGAGAACATGTGCGTGGGTGTAAACGCGGCTGGTGCGCGGCCAGCCCGCGACGCTGGCCACGGAGCCCCAGTCGCGCAGGCCGCTGGTGTGCGTCAGCATCTGCCGGATGGTCAAGGGCGTGCCGTAGTCCGGCAGTTCGGGGACGTACTTGCGAGCCGGATCGTCGAGGGACAGCTTGCCGTCGCGGGCCAGCAGCAGCACGGCCGCCGCGGTGAACTGTTTGGAGACCGATCCTGCCTCGAAGATCGTGTCCGGACGATTGGGCAGATCGTGATCGAGATCCGCCATGCCGTACACCTTGGCCAGGAGGGTCTTGCCTCCTTCGGCCACGCCAATCGCGCATCCCGGTGTTGTTGAGGACCAGCTCGAAAAGAGCTGATCGATCCGGCTCTCAGCAACGGCCGGCCCCTGGCCTGCGAGCGTGGCCGAACCGGCCGCACACAACATTGCGACACCGGCACTCGCCACCAAGCGAATCGTTCCCGCCATTTGCCGCCTCCTGCTCGCGAGCACCCCAGCGCCCATCATCCCCGGGCACGCTTCTCTGCAGAGTAGAAAAGGATGTCGAAGTTGCCCGGCGCCCTGCCGAGTAGTCTCAGGAGCAGCGATACCTGCCCGCGATGGTGCACGCCGTGCACGATCGTGTGTTGCACCAGTTCGGCGAGAGGCATCGAATACTTCACCGCCGGATCCATGGCGAAGTCCATGACGCGCTCCAGGTCCTCGTCGTTCAACCCGGCCAGGAACTCCCGCCATTGGACTTCGACCGTTCTCCACTTCTGCACGACCGAGTCGGGTGTCGGGAAGTCGTCCGCGTTGAGCCGCGGTCCCCGTTTCGGTCCGCCGCAGCGTTCGAGCCAGCCTGCCTCGGCACTCAGCACGTGGACGATCGTGTTCCGGACCGACCCGTAGCTGCCCGCCACCGGCCGCGTAAAGTCCTCGAGGGTGAGTCCGGAAATCACGCCGAACAGCTTCCGGTTGGCCCAGCACGCATAGTCGTAGGCCTCTTCCAAGTCTTGGACCGTCACGCGCGCAGTGTCCTTTTAGTTCTGACTTCTTGGTTCTGATTTCCCTTGGTTAGCGACTGCCGCTGCCGCGGCCGCGGCCGCGGCCGGATCGCCCAGGTAGTAGTGCTTCACGGGCTTCAGCTGCTCGTCGAGCTCGTACACGAGCGGGATTCCCGTGGGAATGTTGAGCTCGGTGATCTCGGCTTCGGACACGTTGTCGAGATACATCACGAGCGCGCGCAGGCTGTTGCCGTGGGCGGCGATGATGACGCGCCGTCCGGACTTGATGTCTGGCGCAATCGTGGAGTGCCAGTAGGGGATGAAGCGCGCGACCGTTTCCTTCAGCGACTCAGTCGCCGGCAGGTCGGATGGCGGCAGCGCGGCGTAGCGGGGATCTTTCGAAGGGTGCCGGTCGTCGCCCGGCTCGAGCGGCGGCGGCGGAATGTCGTAGCTCCGGCGCCACACCTTGACCTGCGCCTCGCCGTACTTGGCCGTCGTCTCCGCCTTGTTCAGGCCCTGCAGTGCGCCGTAGTGACGCTCGTTCAGCTTCCACGTCTTGACGACGGGAATCCACAGCAGGTCCAGTGCGTCGAGCGTCAGATTCAGCGTGCGAATCGCCCGTTTCAGCACGGAGGTGTAAGCGACGTCGAACGTGTAGCCGCCCTCCTTGAGCAGTCGGCCGGCCTCGGCGGCTTCGCCAAGCCCCTTCTCCGAAAGGTCCACGTCGGTCCATCCGGTGAAGAGGTTTTCCTTGTTCCAGGTGCTCTCGCCGTGGCGCAACAATACCAACTTGAATCGGGTCATTGGGCGCCTATGTGGCGAGCGCTCGAATTGCGGCGCGGCCGGCAAACGCGGCGTTGGCGCCGAGCTCCTCCTCGATGCGGAGGAGCTGGTTGTACTTGCACACACGGTCCGTCCGGCTCGCCGAGCCGGTTTTGATCTGGCCGGCAGACGTGCCCACCGCGAGGTCCGCGATCGTCGAGTCCTCGGTTTCGCCGGACCGGTGTGAAATGATCGTGGCGTAGGACGCGTCGCGCGCCATGGCGACGGCATCGAGCGTCTCGGTAACGGTGCCAATCTGGTTCAGCTTCACGAGCAGGGCATTCCCGACCTTGTCCGCAATCCCGCGCCTCAGAATGTCGGGGTTGGTCACGAACACGTCGTCGCCCACCAGCTGCACCTTGGCGCCAAGTGTGGACGTCAGGAGCTTCCAGCCTTCCCAGTCGCCCTCGGCGAGGCCATCCTCGATCGAGATAATCGGGTACTGGCGGGTCCAGTCCTGATAGAGCTCGACCATCTGCGCGGACGTGCGGTCCGGCTCGCCTGACTTCTTGAATACGTAGCGTCCACCCCCCGCCCAGAGTTCGCTCGACGCGACGTCGAGGGCAATGAACACATCCTGGCCTGCCTTGAGCCCAGCCTTGCCGACGGCCTCGAGGACCACTTCGAGCGCCTCACGGTTCGACTTGAGGTTGGGAGCAAAGCCCCCCTCGTCTCCGACGCCGGTGGACTGCTGCCGGCTTTTCAGGATGCCCCGCAGCGCATGGAAGATCTCCGCACCAGTCCGGAGCGCCTCGGCGAACGACGGCGCGCCGACCGGCATGACCATGAACTCCTGGAAGTCCACGCTCGAATCCGCGTGAGCGCCGCCGTTGAGGATGTTCATCATCGGCACGGGCAGCGTGAACCGGTCCGTCCTGAAGAGCGACCCGATGTGCCGGTACAGCGGCACCTGCTTCGACGCGGCCTCCGCACGGAGGGCCGCCATGGAGACGGCGAGCAGCGCGTTTGCTCCGAGCCGGCTCTTGGTGGCCGATCCGTCGGCGGAAATCATCGTCTCGTCGAGCTGACGCTGGTTCAGATCGCGTCCGGTGATCGTTTTCGCGATCTCGCCGTTGATGTGCGAGACCGCCTTGCGGACGCCCTTCCCGAGGTAGCGGCCCTTGTCGCCGTCCCTCAGTTCAAGCGCTTCGCGTTCGCCCGTTGACGCACCCGAAGGCGCCGCGGCACGCCCGAACGCCCCGCCTTCGAGCGTCACGTCCGCCTCCACCGTCGGATTCCCCCGCGAGTCGAGAATCTCCCGCCCCTGCACTCGAGTTATCTTCACGTCACAGACCTCACGAATTCGCAATCAGCAATTAGCAATCAGCAATCAGCAATTCAGTTCCCCCGACTATCGGCTTCGCCTTCGAGTTTCAGCGCCTCCGCGTCCGGCTCGGTCACGTACGGCTCATCGTCGGTCGTCACCACGACGATGCCCGAGTCGGTAACTGTGTGGCGGCGCCGATCTTCTTCGAGGTTGTAGCCGATCGTGGCGCCGCGCGGGATGAGCACGTCGCGGTCGATGATGGCGCGGCGGATGCGCGCATGCCGGCCCACGCGCACGCCCGGCATCAGGATGCACTGGTCGATCCTGCAGAAGCTGTGGACCCGGACGTTCGGGCAGAGGACGCTGCCCGTGATCGTGCTGCCCGAGACGATGCAGCCGGGCGAAATCACGGAATCGAGCGCCTGGCCGCATCGCCGTTCGGCTTCGGCGAACACGAACTTGGCCGGGGGCGCCTGCGGCTGGTGGGTGCGCAGCGGCCATTCCGGATCGTAGAGGTTGAAGTCCGGGTTGACGTGGCAGAGATCCATGTTGGCGTCGAAGTACGCGTCGATCGTTCCGATGTCGCGCCAGTACTTGGACGCCTTCTTGTTCTCGTCGTAGAAGCGGTAAGAGAACACCGGCGAGGTGTGGATCATCGCTGGAAGGATGTCCTTGCCAAAGTCGTGGTTCGTCGGCTGCGCCGCGTCGCTCTCGAGCGCGCTGACGAGCGCTTCGGTGTCGAAGATGTACACGCCCATCGAGGCCAGCGCGAGCTCGGGTGAGCCCGGAATGGGAATCGGCTGGCCCGGCTTTTCCTGGAACCCGGTCACCCGCTCACGTTCATCGATAGCGACCACACCGAACCGCGAGGCATCCGCCACTGGAATCTCGATGGCCGCGAGCGTAGCTGCCGCGCCACGGTCCATGTGGAAACGCAGCATCCGCGCATAGTCCATCTTGTAGACGTGATCGCCCGAGAGCACGATGACGTGTTTGGGCGTCTCACGGATGATCGAGTAGAGATTCTGGTACACCGCGTCCGCCGTGCCTTGGTACCAGTGCTCGCCCACACGCTTCTGCGGCGGCAGGATCTCGACAAACTCGCCAAGCTCCTCCGACACGATGCTCCAGCCCATGCGGATGTGCCGGTTGAGCGAGAGCGACTTGTACTGGGTGGCGATGAAGATGCGGCGCAGCCCTGAGTTGATGCAGTTGCTGAGCACGAAGTCGATGATCCGGTAGGGCCCCCCGAAATAGACCGCCGGCTTCGCGCGCTCCTTGGTCAGCGGGAACAGGCGCTCGCCGGCGCCTCCCGCCAGCACGATCACGAGGCTGTCGGCCAGATCCGCAGACATCAGTGCCTCCGGCCGAGCAGCACCCGCGCCGGTGCGCCGTCTGCCCCGGGAATCGGGAGCGGCAGGCAGAACAGCTCGTAGGGCCCCGGCGCGATGCCCTTCAGGTTCAAGCCCTCGACGACGATCGTGCCGTGGCCGAGGAGCACGCGATGGGCCGGCGCTCCCGGCGTTTTGAAACGTTCGACCGACAGGTAGTCCACCCCAACCAGTTTCACACCGCGCTCGACGAGGTAGCGCGCACCCGCTTCACTGATGCCGACGTAGTCGGTCCTGAATTCGGCCGAGCTCCAGAACTCCGAGTTTCGCGTTTTGATGAGCACGCGGGTTTCTCCCGACAGGTCCAGGGGTATCAGATCCTCTGGTTCGATCGCCAGCGCTGCCTGCACCTCGACGACCCGGGCCGGACCGATCAGGATGTCGAGGGCCAGGGCCTCGACCGACGCTCCGTCATCGAAGAAGTGTCTGGGAGCGTCCACGTGTGTTCCGGTGTGGGCGCTCATGTGGAGCGACGAGACGTTCGAGCTGCCCCCTGAGGCCATCCGCTTGATCGGCTCGAGGCTGAAGGGCGTGTTGCCGGGGTAGGCGGGCAGGTCTGGGCCGAGTGGGACGGTAACGTCGATGAGCTGCATCACACCGGACCGAGCTCGCGATATTAGCACGGCCGGTCTTTTTCGAGGACACCCGAAGTCAGCCTGAAGTGCTGATGGCAGAATGGTTTGACTTGCCAGTTTGGCCCGCCTATCATGAGCTGTTCATGGCAGTACTGCCATCTTGAGGAATGGTGTCATCACGTCTCTTGGAGAATAGTTTTATGCTGCGTCGCGCGATTGCGGTCTTCACCCTCGTTCTGTTCTCGGCGGTCTTGTCCGCCCAGCAGGCTCAGAAGCCCGAGCCGCCGAAGAAGCTGACCGATGCGCAGCGCCGCGAGATCCAGGCGATCCAGAAGATCGTCGACGGCGCGGCTGCCGGACAGCCTGCGCCGAACGACCTGACGATGGCATGGCTGCGGGAAGACGTGCTGAAGGCGCAGGACAGCAAGCAGTACGTGCCGTTCACCGTCACGCTCGACGGTTCCAAGGCCACGGGCAAGGAGCTGACGATCTACTGGCGCGTGGTGGCCAAGAACGCGGCTGCGCCCCCCGCCGCCGCGCCGGCCGCGGGCGGCAACAAGCCGAACGACAAGCCTGCCGCGCCGACCTATGCCTACGAGGATCTCGAACACCGCGGCGATCACGCCCGGCCCGATGCGTCTCAGCCGCGCGTTCACGGCTTCGCCCGGCGCCTACGACATTTACGTCGTCGTCAAGGAGCCGACCTCGACGCAGCGCAACGCGCCGCCCGCGAAGCTTTCCCTCATCAAGCAGAGCCTCGAGGTGCCCGACTATTGGAACGGCGAGCTGGCCACGAGCACGGTCATCGTCGCCGACCGGATCGACCCGCTTCCCGCGCCGCTGACCTCCGCCCAGCAGACCGAACGGCCGTACGCGCTCGGCAACATGGAGATCATCCCGGCCGCCAGCACGAACTTCACGAAGAAGGCCGAGCTCGCCACCTTCATGTTGATCTACAACGCGAAGGTTGACGCGGCGATGAAGCCCGATGTCACCGTCGAGTACAACTTCTACGCGAAGCAGGCGGGCGCGGAGAAGTTCTTCAACAAGACCAATCCGCAGAACCTGAACGCGCAGACGCTGCCGCCGGCGTTCGATTTCGCCGCCGGCCACCAGCTGCAGAGCGGTCAGGCCGTGCCGCTGGCGTCGTTTCCCGAGGGCGAGTACCGCCTCGAGATCAAGGTCACCGACAAGCTCGCGAACAAGACCCTCATCAGGGACGTAAACTTCACGGTTGCCGGTTCGTAAGGCGCCGAGCCCAGAGGAACGCCTGCCGGTCAGGCGTTTCACAGTGGACGTTTTGAGAGGCACCATGGCAGGTAAATCCAGGCTCCTAGCATCGGCGGCTGCCGGCGTCGGGCTGATAGTTCTGGGTACTCCTGCGCCCGCGGACGCGCAGCTTCTCCGGCCTGCGCCGCAAGCCCCCCAATCAGTTGAGCGCCAGGCATCGGTGGCAGCCACCTCGCCCGGACGCCTCGAGGGCATGGTCAAGGACGACAAGGGCGCGCCGGTCGCCGGTGCGATGGTGTCGGTGCTCGGCGCGGCGAATCTATTCGCCGTCACCGATCGCGATGGCCGCTTTGCCTTCCCGACGCTGCCCCCGGGGCCCTACCTGGTCCGCGCCCACAGTCACCGGCTTCGCGCCTGCGCGGCCTCAGTCCATCGAGGTCCGCGCCAGCGCGCGTTCCGTTTCAACGATCGCGCTCCGCCCCGGTACGGCCGCACCGACGGTGCTCGCCGCGGGCCTCGTCAGTGGGTTAGCGGAACCAGAGCCGCAGGTGCCCGTGCTCCCTGCCGTGTCGGCGCTCGATCTGCCGGCGCCGGTCGATAGCCGGGAGCGCGACAACGAGAGCGAGACGGCATGGCGTGTCCGCCACGCCCGGCGCGGCGTGCTCAAGAATGCCGGCTCCGGGATGTCCGACGACTCCGGCCAGTCTCAGACCGGCGGATCTCGGTACGCGGCAAGGGCCGTGGGCCTCTTCGCCGACATCCCGTTCTCGGGACAAGTCAACCTGCTCACGACCGGCCAGTTCGACAGGCCGGAACAACTCATTGGGCCGAGCGGGCTGGCGTCCGGCGTGGCGTACGTCAGGGTCGGGGCCGCCGTGGGCGACAACGCGGACTGGACCGTGCGCGGCGCACTCACCGAGGCGGATATCTCGTCGTGGATCGTCGCCGGCTCGTTCCTGACCCGGGATGTCCCCGAGACCCGGGAGGGCGGATCGCATCAGTACGACGTCGGCCTGTCCTACAGCACGCAAAGCTACGACGGCGGCAATCCCCTCGCACTGCGTGATCTTGCGGACGGCACGCGCAACGCCGGCGAGGTCTACGGGTTCGACAACTACGCGGTGACATCGGCGATCACGCTGTCCTACGGCGCACGGTATGCCCGGTACGACTACCTCGGGCAGCGAAACCTCGTCAGCCCGCGGTTCGAAGTCACGACGACACCGTGGACGGGGACGCGGTTCTCCGCACTCGTTTCGCGGCGCGCGCTCGCACCCGGCGCGGAGGAGTTCCTCCCGCCTGGCGACACGGGTATCTGGCTGCCCCCGCAGCGCACATTCTCGGCGATCGAGGCGGGGCAGCCGCTCGAGGCTGAGGTCGGCACGCACATGGCGTTGGCGATCGAGCGCGACTTTGGATCCTCCACGATCAGCGTCGGTGCGTTCCGGCAGCAGGTGGAGAATCAGCTAATCACAGCCTTCGGCCTGGATCTCCCGGGCGTGCCGAGCGCTCAACTCGGCCACTACGTCGTGGGGAACGCCGGCGACACGTACGTGACCGGCGGCACGGCAGCCCTTCGGAGCTCGGCGCTCGGCGGCCGGGTCAACGGCTCGGTGGCTTACTCGCTGTCCAACGCGCAACTGACTCCGGATGCGAGCCTGAGGTATCTGGTTCTCGTAACGCCGGCTTTACAACGGCAGGACGGCCGGCGGATCCACGACGTTTCGACGACCATCTCGGCGGACGTTCCCGAAACCGCCACCCGCGTCCTGGTCGTCCTGCGGGCGAGCAACGGCTTTGCGGAGCCTGCCGAGGCCCGGCGCGCGGCGTTCGACTCGAGGTTCGACGTCCAGGTACGCCAGTCCCTGCCGTTCATGAATTTCTCGAACGCCCGGTGGGAGGCGCTGGTCGCCGTTCGCAACTTCTTCCGGGAAGCCGCCGCAGAGCAGTCGATCTACGACGAACTCCTGGTCGTGCAGCCGCCGAAGCGCCTCGTCGGGGGCGTCACGCTGCATTTCTGAGCCGGGCCCAGTTTTTCTTCGGTCCGGCTGCGATCCATAATTTTGAAGGCAGTTCGGAGACTTGGACTAATCGGCGTGTCGATTAGTCGTTTCGCACATGAACATTCTTTTTTTCAGTGACTTACAAGTGTTCATGAAGTTGGATCAAGGAACGTGGATTGCTAGACTTCGCTGAGTTCCCGCAGAGCCGACGAGACCCATGCCTGACACCCGCTTTTCCGGAACGGACGCCATGCCGACCGGTCACGGGTCTGCCCGGCCACCGCTGATTCCTCCATCTGCCACGCCGGAGTCGAGGGCCTGGGTGCCGTTCGGGCGCTCGATGCTCGCCTTGACGGTAGTCGTCACCCTGCTCGGGCTGGGCATCGCGAACATCGCGATGCGCGCCCGCGTCCTCGAAGTCGAAGACGGCGTGCTCTGGGGGAATCGCGCCGAAGGGGTCACGGTTCTCGAGGTCGCCGAGAACTCGCCCGCGGCGAGAGCCGGCGTCGAGCGCGGCGACATCCTCCTTGCGGTCAACGGCGAGCTCGTGGAGACCGCCTCGGAGGCCATTGCGCACCAGCAGCGCGGGCGCGAGGGGACGACCCTCAGCTACACCCTTGTGCGGCTCGGCGCCCGTCAAGCCCTCGAAGTGACGCTGGCCCCCGCGTCCAGGCCAGGTTCGATGTATTTCGTGCTGGCGGCGGTGGGCCTTTTCACGCTGCTCGTCGGCGCGTCTGTCCGGCTCCGCAGGCCGACCGATCAGGCGACGCTCCACTTCTTCTGGCTCTGCGTCGCGTTCTTCGGTGCGTTCACCTTCTCGTTCAACGGCCCCTTCGACAGGCTCGACTGGATCTTCTACTGGGGTGACGCCGTCGCGGTTGCGCTCCTGCCGGCGCTGCTGCTGCACTTCACGCTGGTCTTCCCCGAGCGGCCGTCGCATCAGAAACCGGGACCGCTCGCCCGATGGCTCCCGGTGATCTACGGGCCGGCGGTCGTCCTCGGGGTCGCGCGCATCGTCACGGTCGGCCGCGGCGCGGCGGACGGCGAGGCGTTCTCCCGTGCGCTCGAGGCGCTGGACCGCGGAGAACAGCTGTTCCTCTTCATCTGCGTTGCCGCCGCGATGCTCGTCGTGGCCAGGGCTTTCGGAGAGATCACGTCGCTGACCGGACGCCGGCAGCTTCGGTGGATTGCCTGGGGCACGGTCCTCGGCGTCGGACCCTTCGCCTTCGGTTATGCGCTGCCGTGGGCGCTCGGCGCCAACCCTCCGCTCGCGCTCCAGCTCACCGCGGTGCCGCTTGGCCTCGTCCCCGTCACGCTCGCCTGCGCCATCGTCCGCTACCGGCTCCGCGACGTCGAGGTCATCATCAAGCGCGGCCTGGCATACACGGCGTTCCTGGCCGCCAGCGCCGTTCTCTACTTCACCATCCTCAAGTTCGTCAGCTTCGTGTTCGCGGCCGACAGCGACCAGCACAACTGGCTCGTGGCGCTGCTGGCGACGACGATCATCGTGCTCCTCACGCAGCCCGTGCGGCAGGCCGTGCAGAATGCGCTGGATCGCGCGTTTTACCGCGACCGCTACGACTACCGCCGCGCACTCGTCGGGTTCGCCCGCGACCTGAACACGGACCTCGACGTCGTGCGCCTCAGCCAGCGCCTCGTTACGCGCGTGGTGGAGACGCTTGTCGTGGACCGGATGGCGCTGATGCTCGCAGACGATCGCGAAGGCGACTTCGAGAGCATCGGGGACTTCGGGTTCGGCGGTCCGGTGCCGCGGCTGTCGCGGGCCTCGTCGCTCGTCGGCCGCCTGAACGACGGCCACACCGTCGCGCTCGACGACCCGATTGGCACGGCGTGGCTCACGGCGGAGGAGGTCGAGTTCTGGCGCGACGAAGACATTTTCTACTTCGTCCCGTGCGTGTTCGAGGGCTCGGCTATCGCGGTCCTGGCGCTGGGGCGCAAGGAATCCGACGAACCGTTCAACAGCGAGGACCTGGCGCTGCTCACGGCCGTCGCCGGCCAGGTAGCCACGGCGATCGAGAACGGGCGGCTCTATCGGCAGCTGACCGTCAAGGCCGACGAGCTCGGGCGGATGCGGGAGTTCAACGAGAACATCCTCGAATCCCTCGACGACGGCCTCGTCGTGTTCGATGGGGACGAGCGCGTGGTCCGCTGGAACCACGCCCTCGAGATGTTCTACGGCGTCCGGCGCGACGATGCGATCGGGCTCAAGCTGTCCGACGTCTTCGACGTATCGTTCGTGGACGCGCTGAGGGCGGCGCTCGCCGAGCGGCCGGAGGGCACGACGCTGTTCAGGGCGCCGTTGACCGGCTGGCGCTTCGGCGCGGGCCAGGAAGGCGGGGCTGAGCCGCCGACGCTGCTGGTCAACGCAACCGCGATTCCGCTGCGGTCGCAGGTCGATCCGCCCCAGGTCGAGGGCACGATCGTCATCATCGAAAACGTGACCGATCGCGTGCGCCTCGAGGAGCAGCTGCAGATCTCGGACAAGATGGCGTCCATCGGCCTCCTCGCTGCAGGCGTGGCTCACGAGGTCAACACGCCGCTCACGGGCATCTCGAGCTTCACCCAGATGCTGCTCGAGGGTGCGGACCCGGCAGACCCCAGGACCAAGCTCCTGGAGAAGATCGAGAGCCAGACGTTCCGCGCCGCGAAGATCGTCAACGGGCTGCTCGCGCTCTCGCGCCCGGGCACACCGGGGGGCGAACGGTCGGAGCTGGATCTGAACAACGCGATCAACGACGTCTTCGCGCTCCTCGAGCACCAGTTCACCGTCGGCAAGATCGTCGTGCGGCGCGAACTCTCGCCCTCGCGGGTGGCGGTGGTCGGCATCGAGCACCAGCTGCAGCAGGTGTTTCTCAACCTGTTCCTGAACGCCCGGGACGCGATGCCGCGGGGCGGCTGGCTGACCGTGAGCTCCCGCACCGAGCCCGGCCTCGCGGTGGTCGAGATTTCCGACACCGGCAGCGGCATTCCGACCGAGCAGCTGACCCGCATTTACGATCCCTTCTTCACCACGAAGGCAATCGGGCGCGGCACCGGACTGGGGCTGTCCATTACCTACGGCATCGTGCAGGAGCACGGCGGGGCGATCAGGTGCGACAGCGCCATCGGCCAGGGCACGCGGTTCACGCTGACCCTGCCGCTGGCGGCGCCATCGATCCGCAGCATCGGCGCCCGGACGTAACCAACTCGAATGGCCACACGACACGGCAGCATCCTCGTCGTCGACGACGAAGAGGTGATGCGCGACATTCTCGAGACACTTCTGACCCGCGAGGGCTACGAAGTGCGCCTGGCCTCGTCGGGGGAGGAGGGGCTGGAGCTCGCGCGCGCGCGGCCGTTCGACGCGGCGATCGTGGACATCATGATGCCGGGGTTGAACGGCATTGCGACGCTCGACGAGCTGCGCCGGATCGACGAGGAGCTGGACGTGATCATCATCACGGCCTTCGCGTCGGTCGAGAGCGCGATCTCGGCGATGAAGAGCGGCGCCTTCGACTACATCACCAAGCCGTTCAAGAACGAGGAAGTGCTGGTCGTCGTGCGGAACGCGCTCGAGCGCCGGCGGCTGATCAACGAGAACAAGAACCTCCGGCAGAACATCCAGGAGCGGTACCACAAGTTCGCCAACATCATCGGCAAGAGCCCGAAGATGCGACAGGTCTTCGACCTGATCATCCAGGCAGCGCCGAGCCGGTCGACGATTCTCATTCAGGGCGAGAGCGGGACGGGGAAGGAGCTGGTGGCGCGCGCCATCCACACCAACTCGTCGCGGTCGGAACGATCGTTTGTGACGGTCAACTCGGGCAACCTGCCGCCGGATCTTCTCGAGTCGACGCTGTTCGGCCACGTCAAGGGTGCATTCACCGGCGCCGTGTATCCCAAGAAGGGCATGTTCGACCTCGCCGATCGCGGCAGCATCTTCTTCGACGAGATCGGGAACGTCCCGCTCGAGACGCAGGCCAAGCTGCTGCGCGTGATCCAGGAGCGCGACTTCATGCGCCTGGGCGGGATGGAAACGATCAAGGTCGACGTCCGCATCATCGCGGCGACCAACGTCGATCTGCGGCAGATGATGGAAGAGGGGCACTTCCGCGAGGATCTCTTCTACCGGCTCCACGTCATCTCGATCCAGCTGCCGCCGCTCAGGGATCGCAAGGACGACATTCCGCTCCTGACGCAGCACTTCCTGCACAAGTACAGCGACGAGAACAAGAAGGGCGATCTCGAGCTGACACCGGAGGCGCTGGACCTCCTGACCGAGTACGACTGGCCGGGGAACGTCCGTGAGCTGGAGAACGTGATCGAGCGGGCCGTCGTCCTGACGTCGGGCTCGAAGATCGGCACCGAGCTCATCCCGGATCACGTCCGGAAGACGCCGAACTTCGCGATGCCGCAGTTCGTGGTGCCGCCGGAGGGCATCTCGTTCAAGGACGTCATCACCGACTTCGAGAAGCGGCTCATCGAGTCCACGCTCGAGGCGGCAGGCGGCGTACAGAAGAAGGCCGCCGAGCTGCTGCACATCAAGCCGACGACGCTGAACGAGATGATCAAGCGCTACGACATTCGTCCCCGCCGGAAGCGGCACGCGTCGGGCGACGGCAGCTCCGAATCCCTCGAGCCCGCCCCCGGCCCCGTCGCCGTGCCCGACCTCCCGCACGACTCATAGACAGAGAACAGAGAACAGAGAACTGGGAACTGAGAATTCCTAATTCCCAATTCTCAATTCCTAATTTCGTTCGGCGTAGGCGTAGCCGTCTTCTCGTACGCGTAGTTCCTGATGTCACCCCAGCACTCGAGCCCGGTGGCCGAGTACCCGTGGGCGAGAAGGATGTGGTGTGCGACGCTGCCCACGGGGGTTTCGCAGATGAGGCGCGCGATGCGGCCGACGGCGAGCGACTCGCGCATGCCGTTCAGCACGCGATCCTCGGCGCCTTCGACGTCGATCTTGACGAGATCGATCTGATTCACCCCGATGTTCTTGACCCACTCGTCGAACCGCTCGGTCTGGATGTCCACGGTGTAGCTGTCGGCCGCGCGCAGACTCTCCGTTGCCGGTGCCTCATCCGGGACCATGGACGCCAGTCCGCTCAGTACCGGCGTGATGTGAAGCGTCGCCCGGCCGTTGGCGTCGCTCATGGCGAGTGTTGACGCGCGAACACGATCGTCGAACCCGTTCCTGAGGAATGAGGGCGGGAGGAAGGGACGCTCGATCTAACGCGCGTTCCTGACTTTCGCGAAGATGCGCTCGTACTTGTCGAGCACGACGTCCCATCGGTAGTTCTGACTGACGTACTCGCGGCCGTTCTCGCCCAGAGCGAGGCGAAGCGGTTCGTCGCTCACCAGCAGCTTGAGGCACTCGATGAACTCGTCGCGGTCCGCGTAGTAAAGCCCGGCATTGCTCTTGATGCAGTGCTCGACCAGGACTGCGCTGCGCGCGTTGACCAGCACAGGCGTGCCCGCGGACATCGCCTCGAGCGCCAGCAGCGACAGGCTCTCGTAAGGCGACGGGCATACGACTACGGTCGCGGCTTCCAGCGCCTGCAGGCGCTCGCCCTCGGAAAGCATCCCGGCGAAACGGATCGACGGATCCTCCGGAAGCGCCATCATCTTCGCGCCCATCAGCGCCAGCGTGGCCTCGCCGCCCTGCTTTACATAGGACCCGAAGTATTCCAGCAGTTCCTCGCACCCCTTGCCCGGATCGATCCGCCCGCCGTACAGCACGACCGGCCCGTGCAGCTTGTGCCGTCGCTTGAACAACGATCCCCGCGCCCTCAAATGCGACGGGAAGTAGTCCGCATCGTCGCCAGGCATCCGCCGCGGCGGGGCAACAGGGGTGTCTACGCCTGCCGTGCCTGCCATGCCCGCCCCGCCCGCCTCGACGAACGCTGTGGCCGCAGGCGCTCCTGACTCTCCCGACCCACCCGACTCTCCCGACGCAGAAAGTGTCAGCTTTTCTTCACTGGCACCGGGGCCCCACCCCCGGCGCGAACTGACGCCGACACCTCGCGTCGGATCTTCAGGTCCTCCGCTCGGTGTGGCCGCAGGCGCTCCCGCCTCGTCGTCCACCGGCGTGCGTGGATACGCCTGCTGCTCCGGGAGATCGACGCCGACGCCGATGACTTCCTCGAGGAGCGGCCGTTCGGCGAACTGGCGCTGCACGAACTGACGCTCGCTCTCGGTCAGGTAGCAGATCGCACCGGGCTTGCTGAAGACGTCCTTGAAGATCCCGAGCTGGATCGCCGGCTCGTCGTGCGCCGTGGACACGAGGACGCTCTTTCCCGGGTTGACCTCGAGGCCGAGCACCGTAGGCGCATACAGATACGTGAAGAAGACGAGCACGTCGTACTGCTGCTGGTTGCGGCGCAGATACTCGATGAGCGCCGGGCACCAGGGACCCTGCTGCTTCAACCAGTCCATCTCGTCCGTGCGGCTGTGGCCGTGGGTGTAGATCCAGTCCGAATACTTGTTGAACGACGCCTGATCCCGTGTTCTGGCCGTTGCGAACCGGCGCACGGTCACGCCGCGGACGCGGTCCGTGCCCTCCTGGTACTCGTTCTTCCAGGTCACGTAGTCGCGCGCACACGTGGTGAGCACGTCGACGTCATGCCGGTCCACCAGTCGTTCAGCCAGCAGCCGGCTGAGGTGTTCCGAGCCACCGAGCACCTCGGTGCCGTATCGCTGGACGATGAAGGCGATTTTCACGAGACCTTTTGCAGCGCGGAGGTGAGCTCGCGCGTGACGCGCGCGTCGCCGAAGTCGCCGAGCCGGCGGCGCTGGCCGGCAATGACGCCAGCACGCAGCTGGTCGTTGAAGGCGAGCTCGTTCATCAGCTCCGCCGCCTGCTCCAGATCCTTGGGGGCGAACTGGATGCCGGCGCCGCCGAGCGTCTCCGGAACGGCAGCGGCCGAGTAGGCGAGGACCGGCACATCTGTGGCCATCGCCTCGAGCAGCGGTGCGCAGAAGCCCTCGTGCTCGCTGAGCGAGACATAGACCGCCGCGTGGCGGTAGTAAACGGCCAGATCCTCGTCCGGCACGGGGCCAGTGAAGACGAACCGCTCGTTCAGCATCCGGTACTCAGACATCAGCGCTCGAATCGTCGCATAGTACCTGCGGGACGGCGTCGTACTTCCCGACGAAGATGAACCGGTAGAACGCGTCGCAGTACCGTTTGTAGTGTTCGGCCAGCCGGATGTGATCCTCGATCTTCTTGTTGGGGGCAATCCGGCCGACGAACAGAAAGTTCACGAACTCATCGTCAAGCAGCCGATCCAGGGCCGGCCGATCGGCCGCCTCCGTGATCCTCTTGAGGTCCACCGCGAGCGTCAGCACACCTGTGGGCTCGAACCCGAGAGCCTCGAGTTCCTGCCTGTTGTATTCGGACACGCCGAGGGCGAGATCGACCCGCCCGACGAGCGTCGCCAGTTCCTGGCGCGCCAGCGTCGTCAAGCGGAAGAGGACCGGGCTGTACGGCGCGAAATACGACGCGGGCGTCACGTTGTGGTACTGAAGCACCCGGCCGCCCTTGAGCGCCGCGAAGGCCTCGGTCATCGGGGAGGGAAGTGCATAGTGAAAGATCGTCGCCTCCCCAAGCCTGGCTCCGGCATCCGAGAAGGGGAGCACGTCCCCGACCAGCGCCTCGTCGATCGTCAGCGCGTATATCTCGGACTCGTGGCCCATCGCCCGCAGAAACGTCCGCATCCGCCGCGCGCTGTCGCCCACGGCGTCGCCTTTGTGAGCGGCCGGAACCCACTGGTTGACGATCACGGCTGGCTCTCCGGCGGGAGGGCTCTGTAAATCGACGGCCGGTACGTGCGGAGCTCTTCGAGTTTCTCCGCCGCATCGAACTGCTGCCAGAAGTCGAAGGCGACGTGCGGGGACTCGGCACGCGGTGACGACAGGATCCGATCGACGAACCCGAGGAGCGTGCCCTCGAAGTCTTTCGACTGCAGACGTTCAATGGCGTCCAGTTGGCCATCGACGATCCTGTCCTGCAGGTCGGTGTCCGACAGAATGCCGTCCATCAGGGCCGCGACGTGCATCGGTTCCTTCGTCTCGTACAACACGCCCGCCCCGTCCATGGTTACAGGCACGGCGGTGGCTGCGTAAGCCAGCACCGGCACCTGTTTGTAGAATGCTTCGACCAGTGGAACGCAGTAGCCTTCGTGCTCGCTGGCGCACAGGAACAGGTCCGCGATTTCGTAGTAGGCGACAAGCTCCTCGTCGGCGATGTGCCCGGTGAAATGCACGTGCTGGTTGCCGAGTTCCTGGACGAGGTGTGTCAGGGCTGCGAAGTAGCGCTCGAACAGGCTGAAGATGCCGACGATGATCAGCCGCGAGCGCGGGTTGAACTGCGTGTGGTACGCGTGAAAGAAACGGATGACGTCTTCGATCTTCTTGTTCGCGATCACCCGGCCGACAAAGAGGATGTTGGTCCACTCGTCGTCGAACTGGTCGGCGACGAAACGGCTGGCTCTTCCGTCGAGATGAGCGAACCCGGGCACGACCGGCAGCACCGCCGTCCTCTGGAACCCCAGCGCGTCGAGATCCTCCCTGTTGAACTCGGAATCCCCCATCGCGAGGTCGCATCGACCGATGTAAGCCTGGAGCTCCCGCCGGCCGCGGAAACACTGCTGGGCGAGCGTCCGGTGCACGCCCACGAAGTACTCGGGCGGCGTGATGTTGTGGTAGATGAGCGCCATGCGATCCGGCAGCGCGTACGCCGTTCGCGACGCCTTCGACCCGATCGAGAAGTGATGGAGCAGCAGGTTGTCGGGGTGCGTGGCGTCCACGAGCTCCCGGTAGTCGCGCGTCAATGGCTCGAGCCGCCGGTCCGCAGTCTCGACAAAAATATCCGACTCGAATCCGGCGCCGCGGAGCACGCGCTGGATGCCGAGCACCTCGTGGCCAATGGCGTCGCCGTAACCGAGCGTCGCCAGGACCTGGTGCACTGCCGGCCGTCGGCCTGCAGCCATTACCTGTTCCCCGGGCGTCGCGGGGGGCCGCCCCGGCGCCGGTCCGGGCCGCGCTGGTGTGACGAACCCCCTCGAAACGAGCGCTGAGGCGGACGTCCGCGATCGGCGGATGGCATCGCTGCCCGTGGCGGGGGCGGCGGCGGAGTGGATACCGCCGGTCTGGGCACGCCCGCCTCGAACTTGAGCACCGGCCCGGACGGAAGCGCCTTCACAACTTCCGAAGCGGCCGGGCATATCAATGAGCGCCGGGCAAACCAACCCGGGAGCGGCGCAAGCGTGCCCTCGGCAGGCGACTGCCTGAGCTTCTCGATGACGTCGAGATACTTGCGCACGACGACCGGCCAATCGTAGTGCTCACGGAAGAACTCGCGGCCGTTCCTGCCCAGGCTGTTGGCCAGCCACCGGTTCTGTTCGATGGCGAGCAGCGCCTCCACGAACTCCGAGCGCCCGTCATAGAAAAGTCCGGCGTTGCTTCGGATGGACTGTCCCTTGAGCACGTCGCAACGTGCGTTGGCCAGCACGGGCTTGCCGAGGGCCCACGCCTCGAGCGCGACCATCGACAGGCTCTCGAAGTAAGACGGCATGATCAACAGGTCGGCGGCCGCCATGGCGTCGAACTTGTCGCTATCGTCAAGGAACCCGAGGTGCTTGATGCGTGGATGCTCCGGGACCGGGAGCACCGAGTTACCGATCAGGACAAGGGTGAGCTTCCCGGAGGTGTCGCGCACGTAGCTCTGAAAGAAGTCGAAGAGCTCCTTGCAGCCTTTGTTCTCGTCGATCCGGCCGACGTACACCGCAAACGGTCCGTTCACCTTGAACTTCTGACGAAACCGCGAAGGCTGCGGATTCGGCGGCACCTGCGATCCGACACCCACCACGACCGACGGCACGTGCTCATTGCCTGCGAGCGCCTGGATCATTTCGCGCTCTTCGGGCGAGTTGTACATGAGCGCGCGAACACCCTGAAAAATCGGCTTGAAGAGCGAGAGGCCGATCGCCGAGTCCCGCTCGGCCGTGGGCACCAGGATCGCGCGGCTCGCGGCCGCGCGAATGCCGTGGTACGCGTGGTAGTACCGATAGCTGAAAAAGATGCAGAAGTCGTAGCCCGCCGCATGGCGGCGCAGGTAGCTGACAAGCGACGACGAAGTCGGACCCTCGGCGTCCAGCCACGCCAGTTCGTCGGCGAGCCTGTGCGGTGTGTCGAAGACCTGCGTGGACAGCCGGCCGAACGTCAGCGGGTTCCGTTCGCGTTTCACCCGGAAACGGCGGACGCGGATGCCGTTCACGGTTTCGACGCCAGCCGGGAGCTCGTTCTTCCAGGTGACGTAGTCGGAGGCGCAGGTGGTCAACACCTCGACTTCGGCGTGCCTGGCGAGGTGCTCCGCGATGTAGCGGGCGTGCAGCTCGGCCCCGCCGTTAATCGCCTGGCCGTAGCGTTGGACGACGACGGCGAGCTTCACTCTTCGTCGCTACGCTCTGGGCCCGGCGAAGGGCGGTGCTCTGACCCTTCCGATGGGCCGGTCGTTTCCCTGGTGGAGGGCTCGTCCCATCCGGGCGGCAGTGGGGTGGCCGCGGGAGCTGGATCATCGGGCGCTGCCGATATTCCGGCGGGTTCTACTGCCGACGCTGCTGCCGGGCTCGGCTCTTCACGGAATCCCGAGCTCGTCGAGCTGTCGATCAGCGAGGAGAAATCAGTGTCGACCGGGTCGACATCGTCAGGTTCGTCCGGGCCATCGTCTGGCGGGAGCGCGGCCGCTGCGGGTGGTGCGGCAGCCGCCCCGGCCCCGCCCATCACTGCCGCGACCGAGCCGCCTCCGCGGCGTCCCCGGCGGCGTCGCCGCCGGCGGCTGCGTTGTCCCGGCCCTTCCGGCACGCCGGGCGTATCGGAGGTCGCGGGCTGCGCGCTGGCTGCAGCCACTGGGGCAATCTCGGTGCCCGCATCCCCTTGAGGCACAGGCATTGGCGGCGGCTGCCGGGGTTCCTGCGGAGGACGCCCGCGATCGCGATCACGCATGTCCCCGCGCCGGTCCTGCTGGCGCGGCCGCTGCTCGGGCTGCGGCCCGGGTCCGCTGCGCGGCGGCGCCTGTGCCGCATCGGACGTGTCGGCGGGCTTGTAGACCACGACGCTCTCGAGCGCACGCGCGCGCCGCTCGTTGAACTCGAGCCGGCTCGTGAGCGACTCGACGCGCATCTTGAGGTTCTTGACCTCTATGCCCATCCTCGTCGTCTCGAGCACGAGGTTGTGCAGGACCTCGAAGTGCAGCTGGTCCAGCCCGCCGCCGGGCGGTTTCCTGCTGGGCATTGAGCGTGTTCAATTGCGACTGGATGTTCAGCGCCTGGATCAGCGGACCCGGGTTGAACATCAGCTTCAGCAGCGGCTGCAGCAGCCGCCGGATGAAACGGACCGGACCCCTGTGCGTTTCGAAGAGCGTGTCCTCCTCGAACCGGTAGTTCGGCGGCGCCGGCGGCGCCTGGGCGACCTGGGCGCGCTTGAACTGATCGAGCAGATCGGACCGCACGCCGCGGGCATCCAGGAACTTCTCGAGCTTCACGGACGCCAGCTCGCGGATCTGGTCCTCGGTGTAGTCCACGCCGCGCTTCTCGCGGATGCGCGCGCGGATCTGGTCCATGATCTGCTCGACGTTGACCGAGTCAGCGCGTACGTTGAAATCAGGCATAGATGATCACGACGACGGCCACCACCCACAGTGCGACGCACGCGAGCAGCGGCTTGTCGTTCAGCAGCAGATCTGACGGGCTCCCTCCGCCCTCGCGCTGGTGCACGAGGTAGAGGTAGCGGAAGATGCCGTACAGGGGGAACGGAATGGTCAGCCCGAGCCACTCGGTCCCGAACTTCTGCGGCCGTCTCCGGGCTGATCGTATAGAAGATGTAGGCGATGAGCGTCGAGGCCGTGACCACCGCGATCATCTGATCGAGGAGGTACGGGCTGTACTCGCCGAGGATGGGGCGATGGCCGGTCGCGCCGTCGGCGAGGAGCACGAGCTCGTGCCGGCGTTTGGCGAGCGCCATGAAGAGCGCGAGGAGAATCGTGCAGACGAGCAGCCAGTGGCTGATGAGACGTCGATCGCGACCGCGCCGGCCGACGGCACGGAGCACGAACCCGATGGCCAGCGTCAGCACGTCGATGATGACGATGTGCTTGAGCGGCCCCGAATAAAGGGCCTGGAGCGCCGACGTAGGCGACGGCGACGAGGCCGAACGGCGTGCTGATCAGGAACGCCGCGCCGATTGCGCCGCCGATCAGAAGAACCGCGGTCAGTATCGCGACCCGGACCGGGACCAGACCAGAAGCGATGGCGCGCCGGCTCTTGACCGGATGCTGGCGATCGGTCTCGCGATCGGCGATGTCGTTGACCAGATACACGCCGCCGGACAGCGCGCAGAAGATGCCGAAGGCTTCGATCGCTGTGAGGACCGCCTGGCGATCGAACAGGCGTTCGGCGAAGATCAGCCCGGCGAAGACCAGGAGGTTCTTGGTCCACTGGCCGGGGCGGAGGGCGAGGAAGAGGTTGAAGGCGACAGAACCCATGGGGCGGCCCGATACCGCGGTGGCACCTTGTACCGACGCATCGGGAACCGCCAGATTTCGATGGGTGCTGCGCGCCATCTAGCGCGGGGTGACGGCTAGACCTTGGCCGATGCCGAAAAGCTCTGAACGGCTTCGTTCTCCGAGTCGAATGTCTCGAAGACGGTCAGCAGTTTCGTGATCGACAGAAGGTCGGTGATCCGCTTGGTCAGGTGCAGCAGCTTGAGGCTGCCGCCCTGCCGGCTGACGGTCGTGTAGGTCCGGACGATTTCGCCGAGCCCCGCGCTGTCGATGTACGGAACCTCCGCGAGGTTCAGCACCACTTTCTTGTGCCCCTGCTTCACGAGGCGGTTGACCGCTTGTCCTTGAGCAGTTCGTCGCCGTCGCCGAGCGTGACTTTGCCCTTCAGGTCGAGGACCACGACGTCACCGACGGTCCGTTCCTCGATCTGCATGTGCATGCGCTCCCGGATGAATAATGTGAGCTTAACACACCCGGCTCGTCACTCCGGCGGCTGCCGTTGCACGTGGTCGGGTGTGTTCGTGTGCTCGAAGAGCGTCGAGCCCGAAAGCCGATGGAAGCCTAGAGGCCGCCAGCCCCGGCGAACTTCCGGGACTGAAAGCATTCCTTGCAGAAGACCGGGCGCCCCTGCGTCGGCCTGAACGGCACGGTTGTTTCCTTCCCGCAGGCCGAGCAGTTCGTGGTCGTTTCGACCCGCTCCCGGCCGGCCGCGCCGCCCGCCGGCCGGTTCGCGCGCTTGCCCTTGCAGTCCTTGCACCGCTTGGGCTCGTTCTTGAAGTTCTTGTCGGCGAAGAACTGCTGTTCTCCCGCCGTCCAGACGAACTCCGCGTCGCAGTCCACGCACCTGAGGATCCTGTCTTGGAACTCCATCGGTCGCTACCTCGTCGGGGTCGGTCGTTCTACTCCAACTCGCGCCGGTGCTTCTTCCGGTTCCGCTTGCGCGCCAACGCCTGCTTCGCCCGGCGCTTGTCACCGGGTTTCAAATAGAAGGAGTGCTTCTTGATGTCCTTGATGATGTCTTCCTGCTGCACTTTCCGCTTGAACCTGCGGAGCGCGCTTTCGATGGACTCGCCCTCCTGAATCTTCACTTCAGCCACGAACAATCACACCCCTTTCACGGGTGGCTATATGGATAACCAAACGTGCTAGGCTATCACAGACAAGCGCGGATTCTAGGCGTAAACCCAGCCAAGGTCAACGAAATACTGGTCTGCGCCCGCGCTCGGCCCCGTGCTCGACAATACCTCGCAAACCGTTCATAACATGAGAGTTCTCGTCGTCGGCAGCGGAGCCCGCGAGCACGCGCTCCTTGCCCGCCTCGCAACCGATCCCGCCGTTTCGGCGTTGCTGGCTGCCCCCGGAAACCCGGGAATGGCTGAGCACGCGCAACTCTTTGAGGTTCCTGTTTCGGACATTGACGGCCTGGCCGAGCTTGCCCGGCGCGAGCGCGTCGACTTCACCATCGTCGGTCCCGAGCTCCCGCTGAGCCTGGGCCTGGTCGATCGTTTCGAGCTGGATGGGCTTCTGGCGTTCGGCCCAACCGCGCGCGGCCGCTCGCCTCGAGTCGAGCAAGGCGTTCGCGAAAGACTTCATGGCGCGACACCACGTGCCCACCGCGCGGTACCAGACGTTCACCGACGCCGAGGCGGCGCTGGCGCTCGTGCGATCCGGTGAGCTCGGCTTCCCGATCGTCCTCAAGGCCGACGGCCTGGCGGCGGGCAAGGGCGTCGTGATCGCCGCGGATCGTACCGAGGCCGAAGCCGCAGTGGTCGCCGCCATGCGCGACCGGCGCTTCGGCGATGCCGGCGGCACGCTCGTCGTCGAGGAATGCCTGACCGGGCCCGAAGTGTCGTTCTTCATCGTGAGCGACGGCGCGCGCACGCTTCCCATCGGCACGGCTCAGGATCACAAGCGAATCTTCGACGACGATCGGGGGCCGAACACGGGCGGCATGGGCGCGTTCGCGCCGAGCCCGCTCGTGGACCGCGCGATGCACGAGCGCGTCATGCGCGAGATCGTCGATCCGGTCGTTCGAGGCATGGCGGCCGAGGGGAATCCGTTCCGCGGGTTCCTCTATGTGGGGTTGATGCTGACGCCCACTGGTCCGAAGGTGATCGAGTTCAATGTCCGGCTCGGTGACCCGGAGGCGCAGGTGATCCTGCCGCTCGTCGACGAGCCCGTGCTGCCGCTGCTGCTGGCCGCGGCCCGTGGATCGCTGGTCGGCGTTGCCTGCCGGCTGGGCGGCGACAGGCACGTGGGCGTTGTCCTCGCGTCGCGCGGCTATCCCGAGTCGTCCGAGTCCGGGCAGGTCATTCGAGGGCTGGCAGCTGCCGAAGCGCTCGAGGACGTCTCGGTCTTCCACGCCGGCACCGCACGGCGCGGCGACCACATCGTCACCGCCGGCGGACGCGTGCTCACCGTCGTCGGCCGCGGGCCGGACTTCGCGACCGCCATCGCCCGGGCCTACGCGGGTGTGGCGGAAATCGAGTTTGACGGCATGCAATTCAGAGCTGACATAGGACGAAAATCGCAAATGGGCGATCGCAAATCGGAAATCTGAACTTCTTGATTGCGATATGCGTTTTACGATGTGCGATTTGCGATGAAGTATTCCGTTATCACCTTCGGTTGCCGCGTCAACCAGGCTGATTCGCTCGGCTTCGAGGAGTCGCTGCTCGCCCGGGGCGCCACCGTGGCGCCGCCCGAAGATGCCGACGTGGTCATCGTCAACACCTGCTCGGTGACCTCGTCGGCCGATCAGGGTGCGCGTCAGACGATCCGCCGGATCGCGCGTACGAACCCCACCGCTCGAATTGTCGTGACCGGCTGCTACGCCACGCGCCGTCCGGACGAGGTGGCGACGCTGCCGAACGTCATCAGGGTCGTCCCGAACCAGGAGAAAGATCGGCTGGCCGGATACCTCACGACCGCCGAGCGGTTCGGTGATGGCGACGGAGGGTGTGGAGCCGTCATCGAGCCGGGCGTCGCGGGACGCACGGCGTTTACGCTGCGGGTGCAGACCGGCTGCGACGAGCGCTGCTCGTACTGCATCATCCCGTCCACGCGCGGCCTCCCGCGCAGCCTCCCGCTCGAGACGATCGCCGCCGAGATCGCGCGCGTTGCCGCGGCCGGCTTCAAGGAGATTGCGCTGACGGGCGTGCACCTCGGATCTTACGGAACCGATCTCACACCTCGTGCAAGTCTAAGAGACCTGCTTGCCTCTGTGACAGCCGAGGCCGAGAGTCTACGCTCCAGGCCGAGGGACCTGCTCTTCCGAATCAGCTCGTTGGAGCCTATGGATTGTTCCCCCGAAATTGTGCAGTTGGTGGCTGAGCACGACTGCTTCGCGCCTCACTTTCATCTACCGCTACAGCACGCCAGCGACAGGTTGCTGCGAGCCATGCGGCGCCCTTACGCCATCGCCCAGTACTCCTCGTTGGTTGATGACATTCGCACCCGCATTCCACACGCAGCGATTGGCTCCGACATCATCGTCGGGTTCCCGGGCGAGACCGAAGAGGATGTGGCGCAGCTGCTCGGCTACCTCGAGGCCTCGCCGCTCACGCACCTGCACGTTTTCCCGTACTCCGACCGGCCAGGTACTGAGGCTACGTCGATGTCTGGCAAGGTGCCCGGTGATCTGGTCCGCGACCGCGCGCGCCGCGTCCGCGAGGTCTCCACGCGCCTGTCTGCCCGTTTCCGCGCCAATCAGGCAGGGCGCGTCTTTCGGGCGCTGACGCTCGACGACGGATCAGTGGCGGTGACGGGCAATTACCTCAAGCTGAGAATTGCACCTGGACTCGGAAGAAACGAGTGGGTTCAGGTCAGAGTCGGAGAATCGAGTAATTGGGTGGTTGGGTAATTGAGTAATTGCAATTGATCGATTGCAATTACTCAATTACCCAACTACTCAATTACTCAATGATTAGTTGTCCACACGCGGCTCGGATGTCGCGCCCGCGGCTCTTGCGAACCGAGACCGTCAGGCCGCGGTCGGCGAGGATCTTCGCGAAGCGGTCGATGGCCTGATCCGACGGCCGTTCGAAGCGGATCCCCGGAGCGGCATTGAGCGGGATGATGTTGACCTTCGACTTCATGCCCGCCAGCAGCTTCGCCAGCTGTCGCGCCTGTTCAGGTGAGTCGTTGACGCCCGCCAGCAGCACGTACTCAAAGGTGATGCGGCCGCGGCGCTTCAGCGGGAACTGCTTGCAGGCCGCGATGGTGTCGGCCACGCCGTACTTGCGGTTGATTGGCACCAGCTCGCCCCGCAGCGTGTCGGTTGGCGCGTGCAGCGAGACGGCCAGGTTCGGCATGACCGGCTCCTGGGCGAGGCGCTCGAGCGCCGGGAGAAGGCCAACCGTCGAAAGCGTCATGCGGCGCGGCGGCAGCGCCATGCCGTCCTTGTCCGCCAGGATCCGCAGCGCGGTCATTGTCTCGTCGTAGTTGTGTAGCGGCTCGCCCATGCCCATCAGCACGATGTTGAAGGGCTTGCCGAGAAGGCCCGTTGCGTGTGCGAGCACCCGTACCTGGCCGGCGATTTCTCCGGCCGTCAGGTCGCGAACGAGCCCCATCTTGCCGGTCAGGCAAAAGGCGCAGGCCATTGCGCAGCCGACCTGTGTCGAGATGCAGAAGGTCATCGCGGGCGTGTCCGGGATGAAGACGGATTCGATCTGCCGGCCGTCCGCCAGTCGCAGCAGGAATTTCTCGGTGCCGTCCACCGACTGCTCGCGTGCGGCGATCGACGGCGTGGAGAGCGCCGCCTCGGCAGCCAGGGTGGCCCGCAGCTCGCGCGGCAGGTTCGTCATCGCGGCGATCTCGACGACCCCGTGTTTATGGATCCATTGGAAGATCTGGCGCGCGCGGAAGGCCGGCAGTCCACGCGCCACGAGCGCGGCTTCGAGGGCCGGCCGTTCGAGTCCCGCGAGGTCCAGGGGTTTTTCGGAAGCGGTATCTCTCACGATCTGAAGAACTTGTCCAGCCATCGATCCTAGCGCGAAAGCCCGAGGGGCGGTCCGGCACGGCCGTTTCGCTTGATGCAGCGGACGCCCCATGTTATAGTGTGAAGCGTTCTTTAATCCCTTTTCTTTCAACAGTTTGCAGCGCGGCCGGCCAGCCCGGCGCGAGCCCGCGGCATCAACCTTTGTCGAATTCACCGATCGTTACCGACGCTCTCGATAACGGCCTGCGCATCCTGACCGAGCGGATGACGCAGGTCCGCTCGGTCAGCATCGGTGTCTGGCTGACGAGAGGCTCCCGCCACGAAACGGCCGAGCGCGGCGGCATCGCGCACTTCGTGGAGCACATGCTCTTCAAGGGCACCGGCGACGCGCAGCGCGGAGGACATCGCCCAGGCGATCGACTCGATTGGCGGGCAGCTCGACGCCTTCACGGCCAAGGAATACGCGAGCTACTACATCAAGGTGCTCGACGAGCACCTGCCGCTGGCCATCGACATCCTGTCGGATATCGTGCTCAACCCCGCGTTTGCGCCGGCCGACATCGAGCGCGAGAAGAAGGTCGTCGTCGAAGAGATCAAGATGGTCGAGGACACGCCCGACGATCTGGTCCACGAGCTCTTCACCCAGGGCTTCTGGGAGGACCACCCGCTCGGCCGCCCCATCCTTGGCACCCGCGATACCGTCGAGTCGTTCAACACCGACCTGCTCCGCAGCTACTTTACCGATGCGTACACACCACGCAACCTGATCGTGTCGGCCGTGGGCAACCTCGAGCACGACCGCGTTCGCGATCTGATTGCGCAGAAGTTCGGCGGCATCACGGTCGTGGGCGAGCCCACCGTCGAGGAGGCCCCGCAGGTGGCGCCGAAGGTGCTCATCCGGAACAAGGAGCTCGAGCAAAGCCACATCTGCCTCGGCTCTCCAAGCTACCCGCAGAGCCACCAGGACCGCTACGCCAGCTACGTGCTCAATACGATCCTCGGCGGCTCGATGAGTTCCCGTCTGTTTCAGAACGTGCGAGAGAAGCGTGGCCTGGCCTACGCGGTGTTCAGCGGCTTGAGCGCCTACCGCGACGCCGGGCAGTTCACGATCTATGCGGGCTGCGCGAACGAAGCCGTCGGCGAGGTCGTGGATCTGGTCGTCGAGGAGCTGCGGACGATCAAGCAGTCGCCCGTACCCGACGGCGAGCTTCAGCGGTCGAAGGATCACCTGAAGGGCAGCCTCATGCTGAGCCTCGAGAACACCGCGAGCCGCATGTCGCACCTGGCAAGGCAGGAGATCTACTTCGATCGCCAGTTCGGCCTGGACGAGACGCTCCAGGGCGTGGAACAGGTGAGCGCGGCCGACGTGCAACGCGTGGCCGCCGATCTCTTCAAGAACGGATCGCTGGCGGCGACCGTACTAGGCAACGTGAACGGGCTGGAGATTCCGCCCGGACGCCTGGACCTGGGCTAGCCTTTCGTGATCGCACGCTACACGCACCCCGAGATGGGCCGGATCTGGAGCGACCAGCGTCGCTACGAGACCTGGCTGCTTGTGGAGACGGCGGCTGCCGAGGCCATGGCGGCGGCCGGTCTCGTGCCGGCCGAGGCGGCGCGCGACATCCGGGACAAGGGCGCGTTCGACATCGCGCGCATCGAGGAGATCGAGCGCACGACCCAGCACGACGTCATCGCCTTCACGACCGCCGTCGCCGAGCATGTCGGGCCTTCTGCCCGCTGGCTGCACTTCGGCATGACCTCCTCGGATGTGATCGACACCGCGCAAGCGCTGCAGATGCGCGAGGCATGCGACCTCATCCTGTCTGGCCTCGACGGACTCTCGGCTGCCATCCGTGATCGCGCGGTAGAGCACCGCCGAACGCCGATGATCGGCAGGACCCACGGCGTCCACGCCGAGCCGATGACATTCGGCCTGAAGCTCGCGCTCTGGTTCGCCGAGGCGGGCCGCAACATCGAGCGCGTGCGACGCGCGAAGGCGGTCGTCAGCGTCGGCAAGCTGTCCGGCGCCGTCGGCACGTTTGCGCACCTGCCGCCCGCGATCGAAGCCGATGTCTGCCTCCGGCTCGGGCTCGAACCGGCACCGGTGTCCTCGCAAGTCATCCAGCGTGACCGCCACGCGGAGTTGCTGTCGGCGCTGGCGATCACGGCGGCCTCGCTCGAGAAGTTCGCCCTCGAGGTACGGGGCCTGCAGAAAACCGAGATCGGCGAGGTGGAGGAGCCGTTCGCCAAGGGCCAGAAGGGCTCCTCGGCCATGCCTCACAAGCGCAACCCGATCGGGTGCGAACAAATCGTGGGGATGGCCAGGCTCGTCCGCGCCAACAGCCACGCGGCCGTCGAGAACATCGCGCTCTGGCACGAACGCGACATCTCGCACTCTTCGGTCGAGCGCATCATCCTTCCGGACAGCTTCATCGCTCTCGACCACATGCTCCGCCGCTTCACCCGCATCGTCTCGGGCATGGTCGTGTATCCGGAGCGCATGCGCGAGAACCTCGGCCGTTCCCGCGGTGTCGTCTTCTCGGGGACCGTGCTGCTCGAGCTCGCGAAGAGGGGCGTCTCGCGCGAGCAGGCGTACGAGTGGGTGCAGCGCAACGCCATGCGCTCGTTTGCCGAACAGAAGGATTTCAAGGCGCTGCTGCTGGCCGATGAGGACGTGATCAACCGGTTGTCGCCCGCGGAAATCGAGCTCGCCTTCGACCTCGATGAACAGTTCCGACACGTCGACGACATTTTCCAGAGGGTCTTCGCATGCGAGCCCGTGTCTTTGTAACCCTCAAGCCGTCTGTCTTCGACCCTCAGGGACGGACCATCGTCGAGGCCCTTCACACGCTCGGCTACGCCGGCGTGGGCGACGTGCGGCAGGGCAAGTACTTCGAATTGGATCTGGCAACGACCGAGGCGTCCCAGGCCAAGGCGCTCGCGGCGGAAGTCGCCGACAAGCTCCTGGCGAATCCGGTCATCGAAAGCTACCGCATAGAAGTTGACTGAGCGGACAGTCGTTGGATCTACTGCGGCGAGCGACCGAGCGAGCCGCGACGGGCGGTGGGGGTGGGGCCCCACCGCAAAGTGAGAGTTGACTGAGCAGAGAGTCGTTGGACGTACCGCGGCGAGCGAACGAGCGAGCCGTGACGGGCGGTGGGGTGGGGCCCCACCGCAAAGTGAGAGAAGACTGAGCGGATAGTCGCTGCTAGTCACCGCCGCGAGCCGACCAAGGCGAGCGGCGACAGGCGCCGGGGGTGGGGCCCCGGCGCAAGGTAAGAGAAGACCGCACATGCGATTTTCAGTCATCGTGTTTCCCGGTTCCAACTGCGACCACGACGCGTACCACGCGGCGACGGCTGTTCTCGGCCAATCCGCAGAGCTGATCTGGCACAAGGACACCGATCTCAAAGGGGCGGACGTCGTCGTGCTCCCGGGCGGGTTCGCGCATGGCGACTACCTTCGGACCGGTGCGATGGCGCGTTTCTCGCCGATCATGCGGGAGGTCAAGGCGTTTGCCGACCGCGGAGGCCCGGTGATTGGCATCTGCAACGGCTTCCAGGTTCTGCTCGAAGCGGGGCTGCTGCCGGGCGCGATGCTTCGGAACCGCGGCCTGAAGTATCGCTGCGAGCACGTGCACGTCCGCGTCGAACAGACCGACACGCCCTTTACGTCCGGCGCGCGCGTCGGGCAGGTGCTGCGCATTCCCATCGGGCACGGTGAAGGGAACTACTACGCGCCGCCGGAAGCGCTCGATCGCCTCGAAGCCAACCGGCAGGTCATCCTTCGGTACACGACCGCGGACGGCGCCCTGGACGATGGGGCGAACCCGAACGGATCGGTGAACGCGATTGCCGGCATCTGCAACGAGGCGCGGAATGTGGTGGGGATGATGCCGCACCCTGAACGTGCGTGCGAGCCGGCGCTTGGCAGCACCGACGGCCTTGTCATCCTGCAGTCGGTTGTTGCTGCGTTTTCACGCCCTCAGGGAATGCAGGCCGTCTCATGATGGACGCCGCTACCATCGAACGCCACGGCCTCAAGCCCGACGAGTACCGAGCGAATCGTGTCGTTCATGGGGCGGGAGCCGAACCTGACCGAGCTCGGCATCTTCTCGGTGATGTGGTCCGAGCACTGCAGCTACAAGAGCTCGCGCGTGCACCTGCGCACCCTGCCGACCGAGGGGCCCCAGGTGCTGCAAGGGCCGGGCGAAAATGCCGGTGCCGTGGACATCGGCGAAGGACTCGCGGCGGTCTTCAAGATCGAGTCGCACAACCATCCGTCGTTCATCGAGCCGTATCAGGGCGCGGCGACCGGCGTTGGCGGCATCATCCGCGACATCTTCACGATGGGCGCGAGGCCCATCGCGCTCATGAACTCGCTCAGGTTCGGCGACCTCGAGGCGCCAGGGACCAAGCGCCTGCTCGAGGGCGTCGTCGCCGGCATTGCCGGGTACGGCAACAGCATCGGCATTCCCACCGTCGGGGGAGAGATCGCCTTCGAGCCCAGCTATGCGGGCAACAATCTCGTGAACGTGTTCTGCCTCGGGATTGCGAAAGCCTCCGACATCATCAAGGGCATCGCCTCGGGCACCGGCAACCCCGTGTACTACGTGGGCGCCAAGACGGGGCGCGACGGCATTCACGGGGCGACGATGGCATCGGCGGAGTTCGACGACAAGTCCGCCGAGAAGCGTCCGGCCGTCCAGGTGGGCGACCCCTTCATGGAGAAGCTGCTGCTCGAGGCGTGCCTCGAGGTCATGCAGACCGATACGCTCGTCGGTATCCAGGACATGGGCGCGGCTGGACTGACCTGTTCGACGACGGAGATGGGATCGCGCGGGGGCGCAGGCGTCGAGATCGACGTCTCGCGCGTGCCGCAGCGCGAATCGGGCATGACGCCGTACGAGATCATGCTCTCCGAGTCGCAGGAACGCATGCTCCTCGTCGTCAAGAAGGGCCGCGAAGCGGAGGTCGAGCGGATCTTCGACAAGTGGGACCTGCACGCAGTGCACATCGGCGAGGTGACAGGCGACGGCCTGTTGCGGGTGCGGAACCGCGGGGCGCTGGTCGCCGAGATTCCCAATCACGCGCTGACCGACGAGGCGCCGGTCTACAAGCGGCCCATGGAGATGCCCGCCTACCTGGCGGAAGTCCGCGCGCTGGACCTGGACTCGCTAGAACCGCCCGCATCGGCTGGCGACGCGCTGCTGGCGTTGCTCGGCTCGCCGACGGTGGCAAGCAAGGCCTGGGCGTACCGGCAGTACGACCACATGGTGCAGACCAATACGATCAGCCTGCCCGGCCTGGGGTCTGGCGTCGTCCGGATCAAGGGGACGGATCGCGCGCTTGCGATGTCGGTAGACGGCAACGGGCGCTATTGCTACCTCGACCCGAAGCGCGGGGCGATGCTGGCGGTGGCGGAGGCCGCGCGCAACGTTGCGTGCACAGGGGCACGGCCGATCGCGGCAACCAATTGCCTGAACTTCGGCAATCCGGAGCGGCCGGCCATCATGTGGCAGTTCGCGCAGGCCGTGGAAGGGATCGGCGAGGCGTGCCGCGCGCTGGACACGCCGATTACGGGCGGCAACGTGAGCCTCTACAACGAGACCGACGGGCGCGCCATCTACCCGACGCCTGTCATCGGCGTCGTCGGGCTCCTCGAACATGCGGACCGCGTGCTCGAGCGCCGGTTCCGGGAGTCCGGTGACGTCATCATCCTGCTGGGTGAGGGCCGCGGTGAACTGGGCGGCAGCGAGTACCCTCAAGCTGATCGCGGGCCGTGTCGCAGGCGAGCCGCCGGCGCTGGATTTGAAGCGTGAGAGGGCGCTTCAGGCGTTGCTCGCGGGGCTTGCGGAACGCCGCGAGATCCGATCGGCTCACGATTGTGCGGATGGCGGGCTGGCCGTCGCACTGGCTGAGTGCTGCTTCAACACGCAGGGCATCGGTGCACAGGCCTCGATCGAGGGTGTTCACGTCTCCCGCTCGGCGCGCGTCGACGAGGCCGCGGCCCTGTTTGGCGAATCTGCGTCGCGTGTGCTGGTATCGGCCACTCCCGATACAGTGGCCGAGGTGCTGCAGGCGGCCGCCGCCGCCGGTGTGCCCGCCAAGGTAATCGGAGAAACCGGCGGCAACCGCCTTCGCATCGCGGTCGCCGGCTCGACGGCGATCGATGCGTCGATCGAACAGATAGAGCGGATCTGGTCCGGGACGATCGAGCGTTATTTCGTCAGGCAGGTCGCTTAGCGGCCGGCAGCTGGGGCCAAAGCGTCCTGAAGCGGATTGTTGCGAGTAATCAGTGCCGAGCGGCGTGGGCCGCGAGATAGCGGCCGGCAGCTGGGGCCAAAAAGCGTGCTGAAGCGGATTGTTGCCGGTAATCAGTGCCGAGCGGCGTGGGCCGCGAGGCACAGGTGGCGGGGGTGGGGCCCCGCCACAGAGTAAATGATGGACAAATTCAAAGAAGAGTGCGGCGTCTTCGGCATCTTCGGGCATCCCGAGGCCGCCAACATGACCTACCTCGGTCTGTATGCGCTTCAGCATCGCGGCCAGGAAAGCGCCGGCATCGCTGCCTCCGATGGGCAGGAGGTGCGGGTGTCCATCGGGATGGGCCACGTCGCCGACGTGTTCAACAACGACGTCCTTTCGCGCCTGCCGGGCAACATGGCGTTCGGCCACGTCCGCTATTCGACGGCTGGCGAGAGCCGCCTGTCCAATGCGCAGCCGTTTCTCATCGACTGCGCGCACGGCCAGATTGGCATCTGCCATAACGGCAACCTGGTCAACGCCGGCGAGCTGCGCGACGATCTGGTCGGACGGGGCTCGATCTTCCAGTCCACCTCCGACACCGAAGTGGTCTTGCACTTGTACGCCCGCTCGAAGGCGCCGTCGGTCGAGGCCGCGCTCGTCGAGTCGGTTGCGCAGATCCAGGGCGCGTTCTCGTTCGTGCTGATGACCAGGGATCGGCTCATCGGCGTGCGCGATCCGCACGGGTTTCGTCCGCTGGCCATCGGCAGGCTGGGCGCGGCTTACGTGATCTGTTCCGAGACGTGCGCGATGGATCTCATCGGTGCAACGTACCTCCGCGACGTGGAGCCAGGCGAGGTGGTTGTCATCACTGCTGACGGCCTCAAATCCATCAAGCCGTTTCCGCCCGCCCCGCTCGCTCACTGCGTGTTCGAACACGTGTACTTTGCGCGTCCGGACAGCTACGTCTTCGGCCGCAGCGTGAACGAGGTCCGGACCAATCTCGGCCGCATGCTGGCACGCGAGCAGCGTGTGGATGCCGATGTCGTGGTTCCTGTGCCCGACTCCGGCGTCTGCGCGGCGATGGGCTTTGCGGACGAGGCCGGCCTGCCGCTGCGGATGGGCCTGATCCGGAACCATTACGTGGGGCGGACCTTCATCCAGCCGCAGTCGGCCATCCGGCACTTCGGCGTCAAGGTCAAGCTCAACCCGGTGAGGAGCATTCTCGAAGGCAAGCGTGTCATTCTCGTGGACGATTCAATCGTGCGTGGCACGACGTCGAGAAAGATCGTGGGGATGGTGCGCGCCGCCGGCGCGAGCGAGGTGCACGTCCGAATCAGCTGTCCACCGACGATCTCCCCTTGCTTCTACGGCGTTGACACGCCGCGGCGCTCGGAGCTCATTGCCGCCACGCACTCGCTCGATGAAGTACGGGACTTCCTCGAGGCCGACAGCCTCGGATACCTGAGCCATGAGGGGTTGATGACGGCGGTAGGATCCGGGCGGACGGGATATTGCAGCTCGTGCTACACAGGACAGTATCCGGTCGAGTTTCCGCGCGACGAGAAGAGCTACCTGCAGCTGGCGCTCAAGCTCGACAAGGAATCCATTCCTCGCTGATTGAACGCTCATGAGAACGACACGCGATACTCGAGCGCGGGCCCGGACCGTCCTGCTTGTCGTCGGTGCGTGTCTCGCTGCGGCAGGCGAAGCCGCCATCCCGCAGCAGACGCAGGAGCCGGCCGCACCCACGGCCGTTGCCCCTGAGCAATTGCAGGCCGCCATCGACAAGCTGGGCGACCTCGACTATCCGACGCGAATGGCCGCGGCCCGCACCGTCAGGCGGACAGCCAACAGCCAGGCGGCGCCGGCGCTGCTGCGTGCGGTGGACGAACACGCCGACGGCTACGTGCGGTATCGCGCGCTCGTGCTGCTCACCGGGTTCAGCGACCCGCGAACGGCGGAGGCCATGCGCGAGGCCATGTCGAGCCCCAACGATCGGCTTCGCACGGTCGCCTACAGCTTCTTCGAGCGGAACCCCGAACCCGAGATCACACAGAGGCTTATCGTTGGCGTCGACAAGGAACAAGCCGAGTTCGTACGGCCTGCGCTCGTGCGCGCGCTCGCCTCGGCGGCGCGCACCAACCCAAAGGCCCAGCAGATCCTCGTGCGCGACGTCGCCAGGGGCGAGGATTTCTTCAGAGGCGCCGTCATCGAGGCGCTCGGCGACTACAAGGCGCAGTATGCCGTTCCCGCGATCCTCGAGGTTGCCAAGCTCGACGGCCCGCTTCAAGACGATGCCGTCGTGGCCCTGGGCAAGATCGGCGACAAGTCCACGCTCGAAACGATGGCCGCCTTGCAGCGGAGTGCGCCCAGGAACCGGCAGCCATCAATCGCTTCCGCCATCTGCCTTCTCGGCGTCAACTGCGAGTCTCACGAAAACTTTACTGTCGAGACGCTGAAGTTCACCGATACGAATCCCGGATTCCAGGAACTCCTCAGGAGCTCGGCTTCCGGTCTTGCCGCGCTCGGCGTCAGCGGACGCGCCACGGCGGTCGAAGCGCTTTTCTCGGTCGGTATCCCCTCGCAGGACCCAACGCGCGCGCCCGTGGCGCTGGCCGTCGGCACAGTGGCGCTCCGGAATTCGTCGTTGATGCTCTCGGTCCTCGCGAGCCACCCGAGGCGCGACGATGCGTTGCTGCTGCTTGCCGAGGGCTTCGACATGCTCGAAGAGGATCTCGAGAAGGAGCGGTTTTTTGCGTTCGTCCGCCGGTCGTATTGGGAGTCGGCCGAAGGATCACCAGCGCGCGCACTCTTTCAGACGGTGATCGGAAAGCTGGACTTCTGATGGATTACAGGCAATCCGGCGTCGACATCGACGCCGGAAACGAGGCGGTCCGACGCATCAAGGCGCTCGCGCGATCGACGGCAACCCCCGGCGTTCTCTCCGAGATCGGATCCTTCGGCGGTCTCTTCAAGCTCGACACGGATCGCTACCGCGACCCCGTCCTCGTATCGAGCGCGGACGGCGTAGGCACCAAGCTGAAAGTCGCCTTCATGACCGGCCGGCACGACACCATCGGGGCGGATCTCGTCAACCATTGCGTCAACGACATCCTGGTGCAGGGCGCGGAGCCGCTGTTCTTTCTCGACTACCTGGCGACCGGTCGCCTGTCCCCTGATGTTGCCGAGCAGATCGTCGCCGGTGTGGCTCGCGGGTGCCGGGAGAATGCCTGCGCGCTGCTTGGCGGCGAGACCGCCGAGATGCCGGGCTTTTACCAGGACGGTGAGTACGACATCGCCGGCTTCATCGTTGGGGCTGTCGACCGGGCCCGGATTGTGGACGGACGGCGGATCGTGCCGGGCGATGCCTTGATAGCGTTGCCGTCGGCGGGCCTTCATACCAACGGGTACTCGCTGGCCCGGCAGGTGCTTTTCGGGACGTGTGGGTTTCAGCCGGACACGGCAGTGCCGGAGCTGGGAGCAACCGTTGCGGATGCGCTGCTCGCGCCGCACCGTTCGTACCTGGCCGCCGTGCGTCCCCTGCTTCAAGCGGAACTCGTGAAGGGCATGGCGCACATTACCGGCGGCGGGATTACCGAGAACCTGCCCAGAACCCTGCCGGAGGGTTGTTCCGCGTCGGTCGATCTGAGCGCGTGGAGCGTGCCGCCGCTTTTTCGTCTCATCGCTTCGAGCGGCCGCATTGCCAGCGACGAGATGCTTCGCGCCTTCAACATGGGTGTTGGCCTGATCATCGTCTGCGCAGAGGCCGATGCTGATCGGGCGTTGTCGTCTCTGCGGGAGCACGGCGAACCGTCCGCCTTCCGCCTCGGCTCGGTCGTCCCCGGCGATCGAATGGTTGCGTACTCGCGGCAGTAATGCTGACGCCGATCGTCAAGCCTGCCCAAGCCAATCGACTTGGCGTGCTCATCTCCGGACGGGGGAGCAACCTGCAGTCGATCATCGACGCCATCGCGAGGGGTGACCTCCAGGCGCGCATAGCGGTCGTCATCTCGAACCGCGCGGACGCGGCGGGTCTGGCGCGGGCGCGCGAGGCTGGAATTGAAGCCGTTCATCTCGATCCCAGGCAGCATTCCGACCGTCCGAGCTACGACCGGGCAATCGTGGCGGCGCTGCAGCAGCGCGAGGTCGACCTCGTCTGTCTCGCCGGATTCATGCGCCTCGTCGGAGCGCCGCTGCTCGACGCGTTTCCCCAGCGTGTGCTGAACATTCACCCATCGTTGCTCCCGTCGTTCCCGGGTCTTGATGCGACAGCGCCAGGCGCTCGAGCACGGCGTGCGCATCAGCGGCGCGACCGTGCATCTGGTGACGGCGGAGCTGGATGGCGGTCCGATTGTCCTGCAGTCGGCCGTGCCGGTCCACGACGACGACACCGTCGAAGCACTGTCGGCGCGCATCCTCGTGGAGGAACATCGCCTGTACCCGGAGGCGATTCGCCTCGTGCTCGATGGTGCGTGGCGTGTGGACGGGCGGCGCTTCGCGCCGCGTTTAGGGACTGTTCGCGACTCGAGTTCAGGCCGGCGTCGAGCGTCAGCAGCGCGACTTCGGGCGGGCAGTTGATCCGCATCGGCACGTAGACCGTACCGATTCCGCGGCTGACGAAGATCGTCGGACTCGACCTTCGCGGCCGATGCCCGGCGACGATCGGGAAACTTCTGCGCCGCGACGCGCCGAGCCACCGGCAGCACGACCTGCCCGCCGTGCGTGTGTCCGGATAGCACGAGCGGCACCTTGAGGGTGGCGGCCTCCGTGCAGACGCCGGGGGTCGTGGGCGAGCAGAACGACCGTGCCCGTAGCGCCGCGAATCGACTGCCGCCGACGTCGGACAGGCGCCTGGTCCAGAAGCGGAGACCGGCGAGCATCGAGCGGCTCGTCGTGAATCGTCAAGGTCGTCCGCGCGTCCTTCAGCATCTGGACTGCCTCGGCCGAAAGTGCCGCTGGCATGTCGTGGATCGCTCGTCGTGGTTGCCCAGGATGCCGAAGACGCCGTGCGGCGCGGAGAGCGCGCTCAGCGCTTCGGCGGCCGGGCCCGACAAAAGCCGGATCGCCCCAGGTCACGTAGTCGCCGCCGAGCACGACCAGATCGGGCGCAGCCGACATCAGCAGGGCCACGGCGCGCGTGAACGTCCTCGGCGGAGACCCAGCGGCTGCGGTGCACGTCGGTGATGAGACCGATGCGAAGGCCGGCGAGTCGCGGGCGGCAGGCCGGCGACCGGCACGTCGACGCGCGTCAGCCCCAGCGGCGTCGCGCTCGTACAGTCCATACACGCCCACGCCGTCATCGCGCCGACGCTGCCGGCGACGAAGCCCTTGAGCAGGGCGCGGCGGCTGATCGCGCTCGCCTTGCGTGCATGCGCTGCGCCCGTTGCCCCGCATCGGCTGACGTAGACATCGACTGATATAGTAGAACGCTTTGGCGATGCCGAACCTCTTCGACGAGCTCACCTGGCGCGGGCTGGTCTACGACGCGACGGAAGGCGGTCCCGATCTGCTCGCCAGGGAGCGCGTCACGGCCTACATCGGCTTCGATCCGACGGCGTCGAGCCTGCACGTTGGATCGCTGCTCACGGTGCATGGGTCTGGCGCGGCTGCAGCGGCTTGGTCACACGCCCGATCGCGCTCGTCGGCGGCGGCACCGGGATGATCGGCGATCCGAGCGGCAAGTCGCAGGAGCGGGTGCTGCTCTCGGCCGAGCAGGTGGAGGCCAACGTCGCCGGCATCCGTGCGCAGCTCGAACGGTTTCTGGATTTCAGCGCGCCGGCCAACGCCGCGCGGATCGTGAACAACGCCGACTGGCTCGGCGGCGACCGACCTGCTGACGTTCCTGCGAGACGCCGGCAAGCACTTCACCGTGAACTACATGCTGCAGAAGGAGTCGGTGAGCCGGCGGCTCGAGAGCGAGGAAGGCATCTCGTTCACGGAGTTCAGCTACCTGGTGCTGCAGGCGTACGACTTCCTGCAGCTCTTCGATCGCTACGGCTGCACGGTGCAGATGGGCGGCAGCGATCAGTGGGGCAACATCACGGCCGGCATCGACCTGATCCGCAAGGTGCGCGGCGCGAAGGCGCACGGCCTGGTGTGGCCGCTGCTGAAGACCGCGTCGGGCGCGAAGTTCGGCAAGACGGAAGCGGGGACGATCTGGCTGGATGCCGCGCGAACGTCGCCGTTCCGCTTCTATCAGTTCTGGCTGAACACCGACGATCGCGACGTGGTCTCGTATCTGAAGTCTTCACGTACCTCGGACGCGACGACGATCGAGGCGCTGGCGGCGCGGACCGAGACCGCAGCCCGAGAAACGCGAGGCGCAGCGGACGCTGGCGCGCGAAGTCACGACGCTCGTGCACGGGGCAGAGCAGGCGGCGCGCGCGGAGCAGGCTTCCACGCTGCTCTTCGGCGACGACATCACGGCGTTGCCGGTGGACGATGTGCTCGCGGTGTTCGACGACGTGCCGTCGACTGATTCCGCGCGGACGAGTTCGACGGCGACGGTGTGGCGATTGTCGATCTGGTGGCGCGCGTTCGGGCTGGCGCCTTCGAAGGGCGAGGCGCGCCGGCTGGTGCAGTCGGGCGGCGTGTACGTGAACAACCGGCGCGCAGTCTGATCCGCAGGGGAGGATCACGCGCGAGCAGGCGATTGGCGGCCAGTTGTTCGTGGTGCGGAAGGGCCAGAAGCAGAACCATCTGGTGCGCCTCGACTTGACAGTCGTGTCGGGTACTCGTACACTCGCAAGACGTTCGGAGCGCGAGACCCGCTGAAGTTTCCGCGGAAAATCTGCCAGGTTCATCCGACAGGCGTTTCCAAAGCTCGAGCGTTTC
>CAVQFD010000008.1:0-552938 GCA_963711795.1 uncultured Acidobacteriota bacterium
CCGGGCAGGGGGAGGAGACCACATTCGCCCAGATCTGTGGCGAGCATCGGTCGGCGTGAGCGTGGACGACGTGAAGGTGGTACATGGGGATACCGAGACGACCCCGATGGGATGGGGCACCTATGGCAGCCGCACGACCGCTGTCGGCGGCGGCCGCGCTCGTGCTCGCGGCACGCAAGATCAAGGAGAAGGCGAAGATCATCGCGCGCGCACCTGCTGGAAGCCGACGTGGAGGACATGGACTACGCCGACGGCAGGTTCTTCGTGAAGGGATCACCTGACAAGGGAAGACGATCCAGGAAATTTCGCTGATGGCACACGTCGCGTGGAACATGCCGGCCGGCGATGGAAGCGGGCTCGAGGCGTCAACGTTCTACGATCCGCCGAACTTCACTATCCCTTCGGGTCGCACTTCGCGCTGGTCGAGATCGACCCCGAGACGGGACACGTGGACCTCAAGCGATACGTGGCCATCGACGACTGCGGCCCGCAGATCAACCCCGTGATCGTCGAGGGCCAGGTGCACGGCGGCGTCGTGCAGGGTGTGGGACAGGCGCTGTGGGAAGAGGCCGTCTACGACGACAACGGCCAGCTCTTGACCGGCTCGCTGCTGGACTATGCGCTGCCCCGCGCCGATATGCTACCAGAGATCGAGGTCCTCTCCACCGTGACCCCATCGCCGCATCACCCGCTCGGGCTGAAGGGCATCGGTGAAGCCGGAACGATCGCGTCAACTGTTGCGGTTTACAACGCGGTGATGGACGCGCTCGGGCCGCTGGGTGTGGAAACCATTCAGATGCCCATGACCGCGGAGCGCGTCTGGCGCGCCATGCAGCACAAGCGCCCCCAGCGGCGCCACAGGGAGGACGCTGATCATGTTCGCCGCAGAGTTCGAATACTACCGCGCAACGACGGTCGCTGAAGCGGGCGCGCTGCTCAAGCAGCATCCGGGTGCGAAGCTCCTGGCCGGCGGCCACAGCCTGATTCCGCTGTTGAAGCTGCGGCTGGCGGCTCCGGCGGCGGTGATCGACATCGGCCGCGTGGCCGAACTCAAGGGCATTACCGCCGACAGCGGGATGGTGCGTGTGGATCGGGCTCTCACGACACATGCCGAGCTCGCCTCACATCCGGTTATCCGCGAGTATTGCTCCGCTCTCGCAGATGCGGCGGCCCAGGTCGGGGACCCGGCCGTGCGCAACCGCGGGACGATCGGCGGCAACGTGGCGCACGCCGATCCCGCGTCCGACCTGCCAACGGTCCTGACCGCACTCGGCGCCCGCTTCTCGGTCGTTGGCCCCGGCGGCAGCCGCACCATCGAAGCGGCGTCCTTCTTCCAGGGCATGATGGCGACGGCGCTCGGTGAGCACGACCTGCTCGTGGCGGTGGAAGTGCCGTCGCACGCCGGCCAGGGGATGGCGTACGTCGAAGTACGTGCATCCAGCGTCACGTTACGCCGTCATCGGCGTCGCGGCCGTTATCGGCGCGAGCGGCGGCAAGTGCACGCGCGCCTCGGTCGTCGTCGGCGGGCTGGTGCCGCAGCCCGTGCGGGCAGGCTCTGTCGAAAAGGCGTTGGTCGGCCAGGCTCTCACGCCAGACGTCATCGCGAACGCCGCCCGGCAGGTCTCGCAGGATCTGGGCGGCGACATCCTCGGCGATCTCTACGCGTCGGCCGAATACCGCGCGCGCCATCGCACCGGTCTGGGTCAGGCGAGCGCTCGCGGCTGCAACAGGGACGCGGACATAGGGGAAGTTTACAATTTACGATTCACAATTGACAATGCGTACGCGTGCCGCGTTGTTGACGACGAATTGTGAATTCCCAATTGTAAATTGTAAATTTCGATGCCCGTGCCCTTGACCCTGCCCTCCATCGACGCCGTTCAGACGCTCCTGGGTGATAGGGCTATATCGCCGACCGTGGCCTGGCGACGTCGATCTACCTCGCGCTCACGCTGCAGCGGCCGCTGCTCCTCGAAGGCGAGGCGGGCGTCGGCAAGACCGAAGTCGCCAGGGTCCTCGCCTCCGGCCTCGAGACCGATCTGATCCGGCTGCAGTGCTACGAAGGGCTCGATGTCAGCCACGCGGTCTACGAGTGGAACTACGCGAGGCAACTCCTCGAGATCCGGCTGATGGAGGCCTCGGGCGCCGTCACCCGGGGAGCGGCCGGCGAGCTGTTCAGGGAGGAGTTCCTCATCCGTCGTCCCCTGCTGCAGGCCTTGTCCGGCCAGGGGCCCCGGCCGCCGGTGCTGCTCATCGACGAGCTCGATCGGGCGGACGAAGAGTTCGAGGGCTACCTTCTCGAACTGCTCGCGGACTTTCAGATCACGATTCCAGAACTCGGCACCATTCGCGCCGCCACGCCGCCGATTGTCGTCATCACATCGAACCGCACCCGTGAGCTGCACGATGCCTTGAAGCGGCGCTGCCTGTACAACTGGATCGACTATCCGAGCTTCGAGAAGGAACTGCAGATCGTGATGACGAAGCGGCCGGAGGCGTCCGCTCGCCTGGCCGGGCAGGTCGCCGCTTTCGTACAGGAGCTGCGGACCGTCGAGTCCTACAAGAAATCCGGAGTGTCCGAGACGCTCGACTGGATTGCCGCGCTCGTCGCGCTCGGCTGTAAGGAACTCGACGCCGCCACGATCGACCACACGCTCGGCGTCCTTTTGAAGAACCAGGAAGACATCGAAGCGCTTCGCGGTGCGCGTATCTCGGAGCTCCTCGATCGGGCGCTTGCCGGCCGGCCGTGAGCGCCCTCCTCCGCAACCTGCTGCATTTCGCCGGGCTGCTGCGATCGCTGGGGCTGGACGTCCCCGCCGGCCGAATGCCAGACGTCACCGCGGCTCTTGCACACGTGGACCTCGGCCGGCGGCAGGACGTGTATTTCACGCTGCGGTCCCTGCTCGTCCATCGTCAACAGGATCTCGCGCCCTTCGATGAGGCCTTCCGCGTGTTCTGGCGGCCGCCTCCGGACGACTGGACCTCGAATGATCTGAGGGCCCTCGGGGAGAAGCGCCGGTTCGGGCCGCCGCAAGTCGAACCTGCGGTCACACCGTCCTCGCCGGCCGAGGCATCGCTGCCGACACTGCCCGAGCGGATCGAACGCGTGGTGCCGATGAGCCACAGCCCTTCGGAAGCTACGCGGCTGAAGGACTTCGCGCACTTCACGACGGCGGAGATGGAAGAGGCCAGGCAGGCCATCGCGCGGTTCGAGTGGAGCCTGGATACCAGGCGGACCCGTCGGTGGACGGCGGGCAAAGGGCCTGCGGCGGACCTGCGGCGCGTGGTCAGATCGAACCTGGGGTACGGCGGTGAGCTCGTGTCGATCCCCAGCCGAGAGCGGCGGATCGCCCGGCGGCCGCTCGTACTGCTGTGCGACGTCAGCGGATCGATGGAGCGTTACGCGCGCATCCTGCTGCATTTCGCGCACGGCCTCACGCGCGATCTCGACCGCGTGGAGGCCTTTCTGTTCGCGACGAGGCTGACACGCGTCACGCACGATCTCGCCAGGCACGGCGTGGACCGCGCGCTGGCGGCGGTACAACGGAGCGTCCCCGACTGGGGTGGCGGCACTCGAATCGGCGAGGCGCTTCGGAGCTTCAACCTGCATTGGGCCAGGCGCGTTCTCGGGCACGGACCGGTGGTGCTGCTCATCTCGGACGGCTGGGATCGGGGAGAGCCTGCGGTCATTCGACAAGAGATCGGCCGGCTTCAGCGGAGCTGCCATCGGCTGATCTGGCTGAATCCCCTGCTCGGCTCGCCCGACTACCTGCCGCTGACACGGGGAATGCAGGCAGCGCTGCCCTACGTGGACGATTTCCTCCCCGTGCACAACCTCGTGAGCCTCGAGGCGCTCGCCGTGAAGCTGAGCGAGAGAAAGGGAGCCCAACGGAGGGGACGGAGGGAACGGATTTCACACGGAGCCACGGAGACACGGAGGTAACGTCTGTCACGGCCAGCGGCCGGCCTTGCCGGCCTTTCGCTCGACCGTTGCGCACCGGGTGGAAGCACATTCCGATCGTCCGCAGTGCTTCCACCCGGTGCGCAGTGGTCAAGCGTCCGCGAAGCGGGCTGGCCGTGTCAGACGACGTCCTCTGGTGCGCTGGACCGACCGGCAGAGTCTCCGTGTCTTCGTGTCTCCGTGTTGAGTCCGTTTCCTCCGTCGTCTCCGTTCGCTCGCGCTTTCAATAGTTCATCCAGTACGACATCTTGACCAGGAACACGTTCCTGGCCGGCGCGCGAAACACGCCGCCGAAGTCGCGCCCGAACTGAAAGTCGCCGCGCGAGCCATCGCCTTCGCGGGCCTGCTGCCAGACGACAAAGACCGTGGAACCCGGCTTGAACTCCCAGCGCAGGACGTTGGTGGTCCTGAACGATCGAACGTTGAAGTCCGGGTTGTCGCCGGTGTACGCAAACGGCGCGTAGCGCCCCTGATAGTCCCGGTTCCGGCCATCGACCAGTTCCTGGAAACCGCTGTAGCCGCCGCCCGAGACGAACGGCTCGGCATACAGCTGCAGCGAGAGCGTGGGCGACATGGTGTAGTTCACACGCGCCGTGAACGACACGGTCGTCTGGTCCAGGTGCCCGAAGACGTAGCGGGGGGTGCCTTCGTCCTGCACCTCCTCGATCCACTGGTTGTCGCGGACCTGCCGGCCGATCTCGATGCCCGGCGTCAGCTCCAGCGCCGCGGTCGGCCGGTAGGTCACCTCGATCTCATGATCGCGGTGCCAGGTGCCGTTCCCGTCCCACCCTGCTCCATTCGACAACTCCACCGCAACCGGCTTCCGATCGTCGGTCTCGAGAAACGACCAGAAAAAGCTGTACTCGCCCGAGAGCCCGCCGGGGCCGCCGCGCGTGAGGCGATCGTCGAAGAACATCCAGTCCCGCCCGACGCCGCCGCCCACCCTCCAGTTGTTCACGAATTCGACGTTGCCGTTGATGTTCGAGCCGTTCGCGACAGTGTCCCCGTCGGCGTTCCACGATGACCAGTGATTGAAGTTGAGGTAGCGCTGGCGGAACGTGCGCGTCGGCGTCTCGTTCCTCAGCTGCAGCCAATTGGACGTCCACCGCTGATCGGCGCGCTGCAGGTAGCCGAGGTCGTTGAGTTCCCAGCCCGGCGACATGTAGCCGACGTTCGCGTTGAACCGCAGGCGGCTGCCCCCAATCTTGCCGATGCCCACGCGGCCGCTCGAACCATTCAGATCCGTGCGCGATTCGTCCAGCTCGAACGACGTCGCATCGGGCCTCTGGAAGTAGCGGCGGCTGGTCTGCTGCAGTTCACTGATGGCTTCGCTCGTCCCCTGCACGTTGCTGCCCGCCCAGTAGCCCGTCACGCTGTACGAGCGCCGGAAACGGAGGTCCCAGTCGAGCCCTCCGACCATCGCCGTATCAGCCAGCAACGTCCTCAGCTGCTCGGTTTGCCGGCGGCGGGTATACGTGACAATACCGCCCACGGCCGACTGGTTCGCGAAGTCGCGGCGTACACGAGCCACCGTGTAGCTGGTCAGCGGCTCGACCGGATGCTCGAAGCGCAGCCCCTTGTCGAGCACGGCGCCCGTTTCCTCCCCGGTCAGCGCCTGCATCACGCCGATGGCGAACGGGCCCATGCGGCCAGTGACCTTCGCGGCGCCAAGAATCGTCGTCTGCAGCGGCGCCTGCGTGTGCACCTCGTCTCCCGACGGCAGCTCGCCCTGCGGCGCCCGTCCGATGCGCCTGGAGTACAGCGTCCTGCACGGAGGGCCCAGGCAGTCGGAGTCGAAACGAAACGCACTCGATCCTTCGACGAAGAACGCACGGCGTTCGTCGAAGAAGGTCTCGAAGGCCGAGAGGTTGACGACGGCCGGATCGGCTTCGACCTGACCGAAGTCCGGATTGATCGTCGTGGTCAGCGTGAGACCTGACGTGAGCGCGTACTTCATGTCGAGGCCGGCCTTCGCGCCGGGGTCCGTGGGGTCGACCAGCGGGTTGCCTTCGGAGGGATGCCGTGTCACGGCTCCCACCGTGTAAGGCGTCAATTCCAGCCGCTTGGGGGAAGCGGTCATCGCCAGGCCGGTCAGCTCACCAAAAAGCGAGACGTAGCCCGTCGCGCTCCTCGCAAGCAGCGGCCAGGTCGAGGTCTCGTTGAGGCGGCCGATGGTCCTGGTGACAGCCAGACCGAACGTCCCGGCTTCGCCCGTCTTGTAGCGCAACTGGGAGAGCGGGATGTGAAACTCGGCGGACCAGCCGCCGGGTTCGCGCGCCACCGTGACGTCCCACACGGCGTCCCAGCCCTCGTCGTCGTTGTCGTCGTTGAACCAGTACCGATCACGCTTCACGCCGGCCGGGTTCACGGCGAACTCGTACGCGGTGCGGCGATCGTGGTAGGAGTCCACGAGGATGTGGATCCAGTCGGAGGGCGAATCCTCGTCGCGCCGGGTCAGGTAGCCCACGATCTTGTCGGGCTCGGTGTCGAAAGCCTGCACGCGGACGTGGAACGTCGTCGCGTCGTACGCCACGCGGAACTCCGTGCGTTGGCTGGGTTCGGCGCCTTCGTTCGGCTCGCGCTGCTTGAAGCCGTCCGCGGGCGACGCCGCCTGCCAGACGGTACTGTCTATCGGGCCGTCGGCGCGAACGGCCGTCTGCACGGAGGTCTGGGCCTCGGCGACGGTCGTGGCCAGCGCAACGAGGGCGGCCGGCAGCAGCGATGTCGCCGAGACTAGCCGGCCGGGGCGGGGCTTGGGTGTGCGCAACGCTGGATTAGACGGCAATCGTCGCATCTTGGACGCGGTGGAGGCGGAAAAAATTCACGCCGCGTGAAAGATCGCAACTCTGTGTAGTGCTTGCGGCGCCGGTCTTTCGGATTGGCAAGGGCGGGTCCACCGGGGACCCGCCCCAAGTCCTTCATTTGGCAAGTGGATCGGGACGGAGCTGGAAGTGCACCACCTTGCTTGGTGTGCCCTTCCCCAGCTCCGTGTGGAACGGCGCGCGCGTCGAGTACGTGGCCCAGAGGCCCTTGCCCTTCCAGCCCGCGTTGGCATCGTCGATGCGCCCGTCCATCCACTTCGTGTAGAAGCCGAGCGGATATGGCACGCGCAGCACGACCCACTTGCCGTCCTTCAGTGCGAGCAGGCCCTCGGAGGCGTTGCCCGTGTTGATGGGTACGTTGCGGCCGAGCCCGAAGGTGTCGAACTGATCGACCCACGTGTAGTAGCTCCCCTCGGCGCTCCCCCCGGTGCTGACGCCCTTCAACTGCGGCAGCGGTTCCGGGTAGAACGTCCAGCCCTCAGCGCAGTGCTGGCCGGTGGCGTTCGGCCCATTGAGCGGCCCCTTGCACTTGCTTCGATCGAAGCTCGCCATGTGACCGCTCGCAAGGCCGATCCAGGCCACGCCGTTCCGATCGATATCCATGCCGCGCGGGGAGAAGCCCTCGGCCGGCGTGGTCGGGCTCGTCATCGGAGGCTCGAACACCTCGGCAAGCGCGGTCTCGGGCGGATTCGATCCCGGACTCAGCCGGATCACGGCGCCAGGGAAACCCAGATTCGATCCCCATACCGAGCCATCGGGTGCGGGAGCGACGGAGTAGAACGCACCGCCGAAGCGGCGATCCTTCGCGGGATCGACCGGCTCGTTCGGCTCGACGTACGCGTCGCGCCGGCCGTTGCCGTTCGTATCGAGAATGAGCGCCGTCCAGCCCTGTGACTTCTCCTCGTCGCCGGTCTCGTCGTACATCTTTCGATTGAGCCAGCCGACCACCTGACCGCCGCCGCTCGTCCACAATGTGTGGTTCGCATCCTCGGCAAACATCAGATGGTGGGTGCCGAAACACGTGCTGATGTGCGTCAGCTGACGCGTTCGCGGGTCGTACATCGCCAGGTGCCGTCCAGCGTTCGCAATCGGAAAGAGCTTCGCCGAGGGATGGGTCGAACCTTCGCGGCAGTATGCCGGATTGGCTGCCGGCCGGACGGCCGACGTAATCCAGACGCGGCCACGTTCGTCGAACATCGGGTTGTGGACGTTGTTCTTGCTCGTCCAGATCGCTTCGCTGCCCCAGTACGGCGAGGGCTGCGGCATGGTGGCAGACGTCGGCGGCGTCGCGGGATCGCGGACCGTCAGTTCGACGGCGCTCGCAATATGCCGCACCGGGTCCAGGACCGGGAGATAGTCGGCGCTCAACTCCAGCGCGCCATACAGCGAACCGTTCGCGTTCACGGTCGGGTTGCGCCGATCGGTGGCAACGACGTCGTGAAGATACGCTTTCGGATCGGCCCAGTCCCAAAGCGTGATGACGACGTTGCGTTCGACGCCTTGCGGACGCGGGGGCGTGGGAGGCAGTTCGCCCCCGCCGATGCGGTCGGTCCAGTCGGCGAACATGGCGAGCGCACGCTCACGTCCGAGCTGATTCAGCCCGCCGCTCATCTGTGCGCCGGCCTGGCCGGACTGGATTCGACGATCCCAGGCCGCAGCCGACGAGGGGAACCGTCCGAGCGCGGCCGGGATCTCGCGCGTGGCCTTGTTCCCGAGTTGATGACACGCCCAGCAGCCGCCGCTTTTCACGCTGCGCAGCCACTCGGCCTGGCTCCGTACGGTCGGTGCGATGCCGTTGCCGCCGGTGCTCGTGGGGCCGCGTCCAGGGAATTCGCTCTCGGCCGGCACCTGCAGCAGCGAGAACCAGTACCCGGCCGGGTAGTACTCCGCGGCCGCGCGCGGTGTGGGCGCGACCGTTGCCGTGAGGTTCATCACCTTTCCAGGGACCGCGCGGACTTTCGCCGAGTCGACCAGGCCGTACCCGCGGACCCACACGGTGTAGTTCGCCTTGGGAAGATCAGGAAGGAGATACCGCCCGCCGTCGTCTGTCACCACTATCTTGGCGAGCTTCGTCGGGAGGTCGGTGGTCTCTGCAATCACCCACACGCCGGCTTCGGGTCCTTTGGCGCTGGTGACCACTCCCCCGAGATCATCGCCATCGACCGAGATGGCCGGTTGCTGGGCATTGGTCGCTACGCACGCCGAGGCGGACACAGCAACCATCAGGACGAGCGCATTGAACTTCATGGCCGCGACCCTCCAGAAAAAGATGGCTCAACATACCAGCAAAGAACGGGCAATTGGGAATTAGGAATTGAGAATTAAGAATTCGTACGACGCATTCCTAATTCCTCATTCCTAATTCCTAATTTCAGCGCCTGCTCGCAGTTGCAGGCAGGCGAAAAACCGGTCCAGCATCATCTTCGACACCGTCCCCAGCAGCCGCTGGCCGACTCTCGCGATGAGGCCGCCGACCTGGCCCTGTCCGGTCACGGTGACAGTCGTGGCCTCTCCATCTCCCACCAGCTCGACGGTGGCCTCCCCTTTGACGAAGCCGGCCTTGCCCGATCCGTCGACCACCATGCGATAGGACCCTGGCGGCTGCTGGTCGAGGATCGCGATGGTCCCCGTGTAGTGGCCGCTGACCGACGCCACCGCCAGCGTGAGCTCCGCCCGATAGCGATCGTCGCCCAGGGGCTCCAGGCGGTCGCAGCCGGGCAGGCACGAGGCCACCACGTTCGGATCGGTCAGCAGCTGCCAGACCGTCTCGGGCTGGGCGGCAAACGTGTAACGGGCCGACAGGTCCATAGGCCTCGCTACCCTACTACTTTTCGCGTTCCCGCAGCAGCCGATGGGCCTACAATTCGGCTCACCGCAGGGCCAGCCTGGACGGCCCAGGACTCCAGACTTCCGGAGGACAGAACAATGATGCGCAGAGAGTGGCGGCCCGTGCTCGTAGTGGTCTCGTCTCTCGTCGTCTTCGGCGTCTGGCTCGCGCCTCCCTTCTCGCCTTCACCCACGCTGTCGGGTCAGACCGCCGCCGCGGGGCAGCCCAGCACGACGAACGGCGAGTGGCCGCACTACACCGCGGATCTCACCGGGAGCCGCTACTCGCCGCTCGATCAAATCAACGCCTCGAACTTCAGCAAACTGGAAGTGGCCTGGCGGCTGAAGACCGATCCGTTCGGTCCGTTCCCCGAGTACAAGCTCGAAGGCACGCCGCTCATGGTCAAAGGGGTGCTGTATACGACCGCGGGGACCAGGCGCTCAGTCATCGCGCTCGATCCAAAGACCGGCGAGCTCCTCTGGACGCATAGCGTCCGCGAAGGGAAACGTGCCGCCATGTCGCCGCGCCAGCTCTCGGGCCGCGGCGTCGCCTACTGGACCGACGGGCGCGGGGACGAACGCATCCTGTACATGACGACCGGCTATCGCCTCGTCTCGCTCAACGCGAAGACCGGCCAGCCCGTCAACTCGTTTGGCACCAATGGCATCGTCGATCTGAAGGCCGGCGCCGTGAAGGGCGTCGACCAGCAGATTGATCTCGAGAGCGGGGAGATCGGCATCCACTCCACGCCGGTGGTGGCGGGCAACGTCGTGCTCGTTGGCTCGGCGTTCCGTGAAGGCATGACCATCTCCACGCATGACAACACCAAGGGCTCGGTGCGCGCCTACGACGTCCTCACCGGCAAGCAACTCTGGCGCTTCAACACCATCCCGCGTCCCGGCGAGTTCGGCAACGACACCTGGGAAGAAAACTCCTGGTCGTTCAATGGAAACACCGGCGTGTGGACCCAGATCAGCGTCGACCCGGAACTGGGGCTCGCGTACCTGCCGGTCGAGACGCCAACGTCGGACTTCTACGGCGGCCATCGCCCTGGCAACAACCTCTTTGCCGAGAGCCTTGTGGCCGTGGACCTCAAGACCGGCGTGCGCAAGTGGCACTTCCAGTTGGTCCACCACCCGATCTGGAACTTCGACAACTGTTGTGCCCCGCTGCTGGCAGACATCGTCGTCAACGGAAAGCCGATCAAGGCCGTCGCCCAGCCGAGCAAGCTCGGGTGGCTCTACGTGTTCGACCGCGCGACGGGCGTGCCCGTGTGGCCGATCGAGGAGCGTCCAGTCCCACAGTCCGATGTGCCTGGTGAAAAGACATCGCCGACGCAACCTCACCCGACCAAGCCGCCGGCGTACGCGCGGAACTTCGTGCGCGTGCCAGACGACCTGATCGATTTCACGCCGGAGTTGAGGCAGCAGGCGCTCGAGGTCATGAAGCGCTACAAATATGCGCCGACGCCGTTCAACCCATCGATTCTCGGCAACGTGAACGGTCCGTTGCTGGGCGCGCTCGGCCCCGGCACCGCCACCAACTGGCCGGGCTCCGCGTACGACCCGGAAACGCACACGGTCTACGCGCAAGCCGGGAACGTGCCGGTGTCGTCTCGATCGCTGGTTGCTCCGCCGCAGGGCTTCTCGGACATTCGCTATCTGGCCGGCTCTGGCGGCGTACCCTTCCGTGAGATCTTCGGCCCCGGCGACTGCTGCGCGGCCGATTCAGGACGACGGACGCGCGACGCGCTACCCCAGGCGCCGGTCACGGCCGGGCAAGGCTCACAGTTTGCGGCGCCGGCGGCGCCGGCGCCCGCGGCGCCAGCTGCACCACCGGCCGGCGGCGAGGGTGGCGGCGGCCTGACGGTTCAGGGCCTGCCTCTCGTGAAGCCGCCTTACGGGGTGCTGTCGGCCGTGAACCTCGACCGTGGCGAGCTTCTTTGGCAGGTGCCGCACGGCGACACACCCGACAACATCCGCAACCATCCGATGCTGAAGGGCCTCACGATCCCGAAGACCGGCCAGACGGGCACGGCGGGCGTAGGCCTCATGGTCACCAAGACGCTCGTCGTGATGGGCGACCCGCAGATCACGGCGCCGCCAGGGCGGACGCGCGGCGCGATGCTCCGCGCGTACGACAAGAAGACCGGCGCTCAAGTCGGCGAAGTCTGGATGCCCGCCATTCAGAGCGGGTCACCGATGACCTACAGCGTCGACGGCAAGCAGTACATCGTCGTCGCCGTGAGCGGTGGCGCATACACCGGCGAGTACATCGCGTTCGCGCTCCCGTAGACACGGGCCAGGCTCCGGGTTTTGGGCTCCTGGGGCTTTAGGCTTCTGGCTCGAGGATCTGAAACCTGGAGCCCCTGAAGCCTGGAGCCCGAAGCCGGGAGCCGGTTTGTGAGGAGGACTCATGAAGAAAGTGGTGCTCACTGTCGGCGGTTTCGGCGTCCTGCTGGCCGTTCTCTTCTTCGCCCAACGGCAGGTCGAACAGGTGGCCAATGCGCAGGCGCAGGCCGCGGTACAGGCGCCGCGTTTCGAGGTGGACCCGCTCTGGCCCAGGCCGCTGCCGAACCACTGGATCCTGGGCAACGCGATTGGCGTCTGGGCCGACGCGCAGGATCAGGTGTGGATCGTCCACCGCGGGTCGGACACGCTCGTCAACAACGAGAAGGCGCTCGAGTTGAAGGCTGGAGACTGCTGCGCGGGCGCGCCCGGGGTACTGGCCTTCGACCGCCAGGGCAACCTGGTCAAGCGCTGGGGCGGGCCGGGGCAAGGCTATGACTGGCCGTCATCCAACCACGGCATCTTCGTGGATCACACCGGCATGGTGTGGATTGGCGGCAACGGCCCGGGCGACTCGCACATCATGAAGTTCACGCAGGACGGCAAGTTCGTCGCGCAGTACGGCAAGCCGAACGCGCGGCAGTCCGGCAAGAACGCGGAAGGGAACCCGACCTTCACGCCGAACAGCATCGATGTGAATAGTTTTGGGCGGGTCGCGAAAATCTTCGTGGATCCCAAAGCCAACGAAGCGTACATCGCCGACGGCTACTTCAACCGGCGGGTGGCAGTGCTCGATGCCACGAGCGGCAAGATGAAACGGTTCTGGGGTGCGTACGGCAAGCCGCCCGACGACAAGGTGTCACTCGGCGTATACGATCCGGATGCTCCGCCATTCCCGCACTTCCGCAATCCTGTCCACTGTGCGGATCTCTCGAATGACGGCTTCGTCTACGTCTGCGATCGCGTCAACGATCGTATCCAGGTGTTCCGTCCCGACGGCACGTTCGTCCGCGAGGTGTTCGTTGCGAAGAACACCAAGCTCTCGGGCTCGGTCTGGGACGTGGCGTTCTCGAGGGACCCCCAGCAGCGCTATCTCTACGTCGCCGATGGGATCAACAACCGGATCTACATCTACCAGCGGGACACGATGCAGCTGCTCACGAGCTTCGGCGACGGCGGCCGACAGCCTGGCCAGTTCTTCGGCGTGCACAGCATCGCCGTGGACTCTCAGGGCAACATCTACACAACGGAAACCTGGGAGGGCAAGCGGATCCAGAAATTCGTGAACCGCGGGCTCGCGCCGGTCACGACCACGCACCAGGGCACGGTCTGGCCGGCTACACGGAATTAGGAATTGGGAATCAGGAATTGAGAATGCGTACTCCGATGAGGAAGGGTGTGGGGCGATTCGCACCCGCCGCGATGATTCTGGTTTGCGCGGCGGCGATGCACGCGCAGTCTGGCGCCAGGAACGGTGAATGGCCGACCTACGGCGGCGACCTGGGGCACACGCGTTACTCGGCGCTCGACCAGATCACTCCCGCCAACTTCGGATCGCTCGAGGTGGCCTGGCGGTTCAAGACCGACAACCTCGGTCCGCGGCCGGAGTTTCAGTTCGAGTCCACGCCGCTGATGGTCAAGGGCGTGCTCTACTCCACCGCCGGCACCCGTCGCGCGGTCGTGGCGCTCGACGCCGCCACGGGCGAGCAGCGCTGGGTCTTCAGCCTCAACGAAGGTCCGCGGGGCACGGCCGCACCGCGGCAGCTGTCCGGCCGGGGTCTCGCGGTACTGGACCGACGGCAAAGAGGAACGGATCCTCTACGTCACGCCGGGCTATCAGATGGTGGCGCTCGACGCGGCCATCGGACGTCCGGTCGCGAGCTTTGGCCAGAATGGCATCCTCGATCTCAAGCAGCAAATGGATCAGGTCATCGACCCGCTGTCGGGCGAGATCGGCCTCCACTCCACGCCCATCGTCGCGAATGACGTCGTCATCGTCGGCGCCGCGCATCGTTCGGGCGGCGTGCCAACGGGCAAGAGCAACGTCAAGGGCTACATCCGTGGCTTCGACGTGCGGACCGGCAAGCGCCTGTGGATCTTCAAGACCATTCCGTCGCCCGGTGAATTCGGTAACGACACCTGGCTGAACGACTCGTGGTCCTACACCGGCAACACGGGCGCCTGGTCGCAAATCAGCGTGGACGAGGAGCTGGGCCTGGCGTACCTGCCGGTCGAGTCGGCCACCGGCGACTACTTCGGCGGCCATCGTCCGGGCACGAACCTGTTCGCGGAGTCTCTGGTCGCGGTCGATCTGCGGACCGGTCAACGGCGGTGGCACTTCCAGTTCATCCACCACGGGATCTGGGACCACGACATGGCGTGTGCGCCGATTCTCGCCAACATCACCGTGGGCGGGCGCGCCATCAAGGCCGTGGCCGTGCCGACCAAGCAGGCGTTCCTCTACGTGTTCAATCGGGAAACCGGCGAGCCCGTGTGGCCGATCGAAGAGCGCCCTGTGCCGCGCGGAGACGTGCCAGGCGAGTGGTACTCCCCGACCCAGCCGTTCCCGACCAAGCCACCGAACTACGACCGGCAAGGCCTGGTCATCGACGATCTCATCGACTTCACGCCAGAGCTCCGTGCCGAAGCCACCAAGCTCGTCTCGCGCTACAAGATCGGCCCCATCTTCACGCCGCCCGTGGCGAGCCGGATCGAGGGCCCGCTGGCTCTACTGACGATGGCCTCCGCGGCCGGCGGGACGAACTGGCCCGGCGGTTCGTTCGATCCTGAAACGGGGATCGTCTACGTGTCGTCGACGCGAACCGTGAGCCAGCTCGGCCTGGTGCCTCCCCGCGATCCGAAGACGAACGACAACGCGTTCGTGCAGGGCAATGCCGCGACCGGCGCACGAACTTCACCAGGACAAGGTTCAGCTCCCACGCCGGCGCCCGCCGCACCCGCGCCCGCGCCGGCCGCCGAGGGCGGCGGCGGAGGCGGCCTCAATGTGCAGGGGCTGCCCCTCGTCAAACCGCCCTACGGGCAGATCAGCGCGATCGATCTCACGCGCGGCGAGATCCGCTGGCAGGTGCCTCATGGGGAAACGCCGGACAACGTGCGCAACCACCCGGCGCTCAAAGGCCTGACCATTCCGCGCACGGGCCGGAGCGGCAGCGTCGGCACGCTCGTCACCAAGACGCTGGTCGTTTCCGGCGAGAGCGGCTTCGGCCCGACACCATCAGGCCAGCGTGGCTCCATGCTGCGCGCCTACGACAAGGCGACCGGCAAGGAAGTGGGCGCCGTCTACATGCCCGCGCCGCAAAGCGGTTCTCCGATGACCTACATGATCAACGGCGAACAGCACATCGTTATCGCGATCAGTGGCGCCGGGTACAGCGGCGAGCTCATCGCTTTCAAGCTGCCGAAGGCCGCGCGCTAGCAGGCAGGCCGGGTCCGACAGGGTCCGGCCCGCGTAATAGTCAACCGGGACCGTGAACCGTTCACGCTGCGCCGGCGCGAAGCCGTAGACAACTCTTCCGGTCAGATGCCCATGGGAACTGTGTTCCCTTTCGGTACTCCGGCGGCTCGACGATTGCTCCCCAAGTCATCGTTCCACGCCAATCAATTCGACGTCAGCTCGACTGCGGCACGAACGCGAGTGCGCGTCCGCAGGATAGAGGCTCATGCTCGACAGGATCAGGCGCAACATCACCAGGCACGTGGCGCTCGATGATCAAGAGTTCGGCCGCTTCGCGTCACTGCTCCGGCGCCGACAGCTGAAGACGACATCCGGACCTTCCGAATCTCCACCAACACCCTGGGCGCCGGCTTCATCGAGGCCATCGCCAACAGCACGCTGGAGGCCATCAGGAACGCCCAGCCTGCAAGCGTTCGCGGCTCGCTCGTCATGGTGCCCGTGCTCGAAGCCAACGGGCAGGCACGCTATGGCCGTTTCGGGTGGAAGGACCAGCATGCGAGCCTCGAGTCGTTCGCGGCCGACGCCTACTTGAACGAGATGGGGATCACCACGCCGCTCTTCCCGGAGGAAAACACGTCGAGCGGACGTGACGTTGCGCCGTTCGACACAGTGCCGGATCCCGAAGACGATGGTGTGGACGTGGTGGCATTCGCCAACTTCATGCGGGCCACCAAGGCGCCGCCGCGCGGACCGATCACTCCGGAAATCACAGCCGGCGCGCAGTTGTTCAACACGGCGGGTTGCGCCGCGTGCCACGTGGCCTCGATCACCACGGCGCGGCCCGGTACGGCGATAAACGGAGGCCGCCTGATCGTGCCGCTCGCCCTCGGCAACAAGATCATCCAGGACGCGGGACAGAGAACGGAGAACAGAGAACGGGGAGCGGTGGGATCAGGGATCAGGTGAACGAAGGGATCGGCGCGGCACGGGCCCGATCTCCAATCCCCGTTCTCGCCGTTCCCTGTTCCCCGTTCCCTGTTCCCTACTGTGTCCGTGTCGGCTGCACGAGAGCGCCGTTGCCGGCTGAGTCCCAGGCGGCGAAGCGGACCCACTTCTTCCCCGCCGCATCGAACGGGATCTCGAAACGATGGCGGCCGAACGGCAGCAGATCGGCTGCGGAAATCACCTGCCGTCCCGTCGTCTTTCCGTCGCCCCAGACCACCTCGACAAACGCCAGCGGGAATGTCCACTCGACGTCGGCGACGATGGTGCGCTTCGCACCGGCGCCGCGCACCTCGTACGCGGGGATGAGCACCTCACCCGAGGTGACGAAGTAGTCGCCCTTGAACATGGCCTCCACGACCGGGCTCGCGTCGGTCGGGGGCGGCAGGCGATCCAGCCGGACGTAGTTGACCGGGTTGTTGCCGTAGATGTCGTCGCCTGGTTCCTTTTCGTAGGTCTCGGTAATGGCCTGGATGAACTTGAGCGGCCCGGGCAGATCGGCCACCCAGTTGTTCATGTCGTCGAGCAGCGGCAGCACGCGGCCTTCCGACAGCCTCTGCTCCGACAGGTCGAGGCCCATGCCCCAGCGCCAGCCGACACCGCGGTACCGCGCGTCCTTGAAGTGGGCGGTGTCCTTGACGACATCGGGGTAGCCAGTCGATCCCTTGGTGCGGGGATGCGGCATGAAGATCAGCCCGTTCTCGCGCCGGACCAGTTCCATCATGTCTTCCGGACTGCCCACCCGGTACAAGGTGCCGTAACCGCGATGCGGCTCGGCAAAGGGCTGCCCTTCCTTCCGATCCCGGGTCCAGAAGACCGGCTTCGGGAAGACCAGGTCCCAGTGGCCGCCCAGGAGCGCGCTGACCTCCTCGGCCGGCAGGATGAGGAAGTTCGGGTCCGAGTGTCGCTCGGCCGCTGAAAAGTACGCCTCCAGCACGTGCAGCCGATCTTCGCCGTTCGGCCGGTCTGTCGGGCTCACGATGTTGATGCCGGCAGCCTTGAGCGCGTCCAGATCCGCCAGGCGCGTGTCCGCGCTCCCAGACTCGAGGACGCGTGAACCCAGATCCATGTGGAAATGGTTTGCCATCACCTGGTAGCCCGGCAGGGCCTTGTAGCGGTCGTTGCGCGTGAACGCCAGGGCCGCGTCTGCAGCCGCCGCCGCAGGGCCGGCCGTCGGATAGAAATACACGGGCATGCGCTGGACGGTGCCCGGCGGAGCGCTGTAGAGCGAGAAATTGGCCTGGTAGCGGGGATCTTCCTCCTTCTCGGCCTGGCGCACGCCAATCGAGAACGACGCCGGCGAGTCCTTTCTGAACCACGAGTAACCCAGGTTGGTCTCGACCTCGCGAGCCCAGAAAAAGGTATGCGGGGGCGGGAACGCCGCAAGCGATCCCCCCGGGCCTTCGGCGATCACGAGACGATGGCTGGTTTTGAGCGCCACCGGGTCTTTGTGGCTCGCGCCCCCAAGCCGCGACTCCTGCCATTGATTGGCCAGGTCACGCCACGCGACACGCGAGCCCGGCTGAACGGCGAGGCCTGCGAGGCCCGCGTCATACTTGTAAGCGACCGACTGGCGGGCCGTCGTGGCGACCGCCTCCATTCGGAGGAGGTTCGTGCCCTTGTAGACGGTGAACTGGAGGCTGCCGGTAAACATGCCCAGTTCCATCCCGGGGAAGACGGCCTCCATCCTCGCCCCGTCGATCTTCACCGTGCAGGCGCTCGCCCGGAACACCGCCGAGGCCCGCGTCACCTCATCCGGCTTTCGTGGCAGGCCCGGCTGGTTCGCCACGCCACCCGCAGGTGGCGGATTTCCGCCGGTCCGCGGCTCGCGTTGATCCAGATCAAGCGGCGCGTCCCAGAATGCGTCCCACTTGTATCGGTCCACCACCGCCGGCGTCAGCTCAACGCCGAGCGCCCGCAGCGGCTGCAGCTGCTGATTGCTGATCCGGCGGAAGCCGGCTGCAATACGAAACTCGGGGGTTGCGCGTCCAATCACCGTTTTCCAGCCGCCGCTCCTCGGGCGCACGGCGATCTCCTGAATCGTCGGCGCCCCCTGCTCGATAACCAGCCGCAACCGCACCAGCTGGCCGGGCTCGCCCTCCCACGAGAGCGTCAGCACGTCGCCGGCGGCTTCAGCGGCCAGACCCGCGACCCGATCGGCGCTCGCTGGCAGGTCACAGCGCAGCGGATCCGCCCGGAGCGCCTCCGGTGTGACCATCGTGAGCGCGCCGGCAACGACCACGATCGAAATGGCTCGCGTCATGGGCAGGATTCTAGCGTGTACGCATCAAAAACTCGCTATCATGTGAACCTATGAATCATCCCATCAGCCGCGTGCGCTCGGCGCACGACGTTGGGGAAGACTGGACGACGGCAGACGCCACCGAGATGTACGAAATCGCACGATGGGGGAAAGGCTACTTCTCCATCGGCGACAACGGCCAGGTCAAGGTGCATCCGACCAAGGATGCCAGCCGGTCCATCGATCTCAAGCAGCTGGTGGATCATCTCGAGCTCCGGGGCATCAACCTGCCCACGCTCATCCGGTTTCGCGACATCCTCCAGCACCGGCTCCAGGACATCCACGAGGCGTTTCAGAGGGCGATCGCACAGCACGAGTACCCGGCAAGTACATCTGCGTCTACCCGATCAAGGTCAACCAGCAGCGGCAGGTCGTCGAGGAAGTGCTCGATTTCGGGCGCCAGTACGGCTTTGGCCTGGAGGCGGGCTCAAAGCCCGAGCTCCTGGCGGTTGCCGCCCTCGCCAGCAACGAAACGCCCATCATCTGCAACGGCTTCAAGGACCCCGAGTTCATCGAGATGGCGATGCTGGCCCAGAAAATCGGCCGCCGCATCATCCCCGTCGTCGAGAAATACACCGAGCTCGACCTCATCCTGGAGTACGCCGAGAAAGTCGGCGTCCGGCCGCAGATCGGCATGCGCGTCAAGCTTGCCGCCAGGGGAGGCGGCCGCTGGCAGTCCTCCGGCGGGTACCGGTCGAAGTTCGGGCTGACGGTTGGCGAGATCCTGAAGGGCCTCGAAGAGCTGAAGACCCGCGGCATGGAGGACTGCCTCCAGCTGCTTCACTTTCACCTCGGCAGCCAGATCCCCAATATCCGGATCGTCAAGAACGCGCTCAACGAAGCCGCGCGCGTCTATGTCGAGCTCGTCAAGGCGGGCGCAGGCCTCAAGTACCTGGACGTCGGGGGCGGCCTCGGGGTGGACTACGACGGCTCCCAGACCAACTTCGAGTCGAGCGTCAACTACACCCTCCAGGAGTACGCGAACGACGTCGTCTACCACCTGCAGACCGTGTGCGACGAGGCCAAGGTGGCCCATCCGACGATTGTCTCGGAGAGCGGCCGCGCCATCGTCGCACAGCACAGCGTGCTGGTGTTCAACGTGCTCGGCGTGTCGGGGTTCGGCGACGAAGTCGTCACGAGATCTCCCACGCCGGACATGGAGCAGCCGCTGCTCGACCTGATGGAAACCTACGAGGGGCTGACGACGAGGAACGCCGCTGAAAGCTACCACGACGCCCAGCAGGCGCTCGACATCGCGATGAACCTGTTCTCGGGCGGGTACCTGCCGCTCGATCAACGGTCGCTCGCCGAAAACCTCTACTGGGCGATCTGCCTCAAGCTGCAGAAGCTCGTGAAGACGATGGACGAAGTGCCGGAGGACTTGCAGAGCCTCGACGAGTCGCTGTCGGACACGTATTTCTGCAACTTCTCGCTCTTCCAGTCAATTCCGGACAGCTGGGCGATCAAGCAGCTCTTCCCGATCATGCCGATCCATCGGCTGAACGAGCGTCCGACGCGCCACGCGGTCCTCGGCGACATCACGTGCGACTCGGATGGCAAGATCGACCAGTTCATCGATCGGCGCGACGTGAAGCGCACGCTGCCGCTGCACAACCTCACCGGCTCGCCGTACTATCTGGGCGTGTTCCTGGTAGGCGCCTACCAGGAGATCCTGGGCGACCTCCACAACCTGCTCGGCGACACGCATGCCGTGCACGTGAGCCTCGACGCGAACGACGCCGTGGTGCTCGACGCCGTCATCAAGGGCGACTCGGTTCGCGAGGTGCTGGACTACGTGGAGTTCGATGCGGGCGTGCTGCTGGCCAAGCTCCGCACGGACGTGGAAGCCGCCGTCCGCGCCGGCCGCCTCGACTACGAAGCATCCGGCCGCCTGCTCCGCTTCTACGAAGACGGCCTGCGCGGATACACGTACCTCGAGGAACGGCCGACTCGGTAGACAGCGTCGCGGATGTCGCTGATTTCACGGCGTGTGATTCTGGCGGCCCTGGCTGGCCATGCCTTCGTAACGCGCGTCGAGGCTGTGCAAGCAGGGCCCGCCGCGAGTCCGAAACCGCTGGCGAAGGACGCGGCCACCAGCGACTGGACGGCCTTTCTCGGGCCCGCCCACAATGCGACGTCCCCTGAAACGAAACTGAGCCGACGCCTGCCGCCGACCGCCCTGTGGGAGTTTCCGAAGGGCACCGGCTACACCTCGCCGGCGGTGCTTGGTCAGCAGCTCGTGTTCCTTCATCGACGCGGCACCGAAGAAATCGTGGAGTGCCTCCATGCGGAAACCGGCGTCTCGCGCTGGCAGTTCAGGTATCCGACAGATTTCGAGGATCGCTACGGATACAACAACGGCCCGCGATCGAGCCCGGTCATCGACGGCGCTCGCACGTTTACCATCGGTGCGCAGGGGCAGTTGCACTGCCTCGACCTCGACACCGGACGGCTGATCTGGAAGCGCGATCTCGCCGCCGAGTATCGCGTGCGGCAGGATTTCTTCGGGACGGCCTCGACGCCGCTCGTCGAGGGCTCACTGCTCATCGTAAACGTCGGCGCGCCAGGTGGGCCATGCGTCGTGGGTTTCGACAAGGCCACGGGACGTGAGATCTGGCGAGCAGGCACGGAATGGGGGCCGAGCTACGCTTCACCAATCCCCGCCACGATCCACGGGAAACGACGCGTGTTCGTATTCGCTGGAGGCGAATCCAAGCCGCCCACGGGTGGGCTGATGTCGATCGACCCAACGAACGGCCGCGTGGATTTCTCGTTCCCTTGGCGCAGCCGCACCTACGAATCCGTGAACGCCGCGTGTCCCGTTGCCTTCGGCGACAAGGTGTTCATCTCGGGGAGCTACCGGCTGGGGGGCACACTGGTCCAGGTCCAGCCGGACTTCGCGCCACGACAGCGCTGGGCCACGCAGGCGTTCGCGCTGCACTTCAACACACCCGTGTACAAGAACGGCTTTCTCTACGGCTTCGATGGACGGAATGAGCCCGATGCGTCACTTGCCTGCGTTGACGCGGCGAGCGGCAGAGTCATGTGGCGCGAGACGCCGGAGTGGACCGAATCCCTCGACACCGGCAGAGGGCCGCAACCTCAGACAACCGGGACGTATCGGGGATCGCTACTGGGCGTCGATGGACAGTTTCTGTGCCTCGGCGAACTCGGCCACCTGCTCTGGATGGATCTGAGTCCGCAGGGATACCGTGAAGTCTCGCGCGCCAGGCTGTTCATGGCGCGGGAGTCATGGTCGCTTCCGGTGTTGAGCCGTGGTTTGCTGTACGTCGTGCAGAACACGAGAGATTTCCAGACTGGCGTCGGGCCTCGGCTGCGATGCTACGACCTGAGAGCGTAGGCCGGTGGCCTATCGCGATCGTGCGCGCACGTGAACTCGCGCGACCATCTGCATATATCCGCCGACGTCTTTGAAGCGGTCGTCGGCCGCCAGCCGGAGTTGCGGGAGCGACTGGTCCGCCATCCCCCTCGCTTCGAAGAACAGGCCGATATACAGACGAGCGTAGAACTGTGCGCCGGTCTGTGCCCCCGCAGCCGCAAGTACTTGCTCCACCGTGAGGGTGCCTCGGAACATCTCGTAGACTTCGCGCATTGGCGGGCGGGAGTCTGGTCCGACCGGAAGGAGCGCCGCCCGTGCCGCTGCCGGCGATTCGGCGCGCGCGACGCACAGAAAGTGCCACGCGGCGTTCTCCACATCGTCCGGGTTCACGGTTCGGTGCACTTCAAACTGGCGGCGACAATCAGCGTAGCGTTCGGCGTAGTACAGAGCGATCCCGCGCTGCCAGAGGTGGGCCGCCCGATCGGGCACGGCCGCGGCGAGACGATCGAATAACACGGCCGACTCGGTGAAGCGGCCTGCTTCGAACTCCACCACGGCACGATCGAGGAGGGTCTGCGGATTCTGGGCGAAGGCGGGCGCGGCAAGGAGCCACAGCAGGGCAACGGAGAGGAGCATGCACGGCCTCACCGGCGCATTCCTCGGCTCTCGATCCCTACGGCGTCACCGTGACCTTCAGCAGCTGCGACGTCCAGCAGCACATCTCGCCGCCGCCGCCCGGCCCGGAAAAGTCGTTCACCATCAGGTGAAGCACGTACTCGCCAGGCTCGCTGAACCTGGCCGTTGTGGCCGACTTCCCCGAAAAGGGCTCCCCCACCTTGCCGCCGGACAGGGTCTCGACAGCCGGACGGTCTTTCTCGAAAGTGACCGTGCCCGTGCCGCGGTATTTGGTCCACCAGAACTCAACTGGCGGGGGCGCATTCCTCAAAGGCGCATTGGACCCGCTCGAGTAGTGCGCGTCGTCGGTCACCCAGAGCGGCAGTTGGAGCGGCGTACCAACCGACGTCGTGCGCGTCAGCGCCTTGCCCATGGTCATGTTCGGCCCCTGAACACTCGGGCCTTTCTCGTCGAAGAGTCGAAGCACCGGCGGCCTGTTCGGATCGGTCGGGATGCCCATCGGGTTGATGTTGTAGTCCGTGTGCAGCCGGAACGGCACGGTCATCGTCTGGCCGTTGGCGGTGATGGTCCACGTCAGCCGCTGATCCTTCGTGAATCCCTTGGGCACGTTCAGGATCAGCATCCCGTATTGGCGTCCGGGCAGGAAGTGCGTCGGCTGGCCGAGATCCGGACCACCCGGCTCGATGCGGTTGTTCGGGCCAATCGGCACGTCCATCGGCTGCTTCGAGTTGCGGTTGAGATAACCAACCATGAAGTTGTGCGAGCCGTCCGGGCTGTCGAACCAGCCGTCGAAGGCGGGGGTGACACCGGCGCCAAACTGGCGCGGCGGCTCGCTCGGCAGCTGCTGGCCCGACAGGTACGCACCCGCGGCGAGGCCGGACACGACAATGGCGGCCAACAGCCGTGCAACAGAATTCATGAACAGGACTCTCTAAAAGAAGGTAGGTGCGAACGAACGTGCGGGGGCAGCTTGCGGCTGCCCCCACACGGATACGTCAGTGCTGCTGCTGCTGCGTCGTGCGCGTGTTCTTGGCCTTGCGCTCTTCGAGCAATGCCTTGTACTCGGCGTCGTCCAGGTAGACGACGTTCATCCACGCATGCGCCATTTCATCGACCGTGCGATCCCCATAGCCCACCCACTGGTCGGGATCCGGGTTGTCCTTGTTGGCCTTCGTGTTGTCGTACCACGCGCTCACCTGGATGACCGTTCCCTTCGGGAACACCGGCGCCGCGTCGTCGGCGTAGATGTAGTTGGTCATCCAGTTGAAGTTGAAGTTGCCGACGTAGCTGATGATCTCGCGGCTGCCATCGGGCAGGATCGCCTCGACGCGCATCGCCTTGCCGCGGAGGTGGAAGTGCGGCTGGAAGTTGGTGATGAGGGTGTTCTCCTTCAGCACCGTGAATCCTTCGGTGTGCGAGATCGAGTTCGGCTGGATGTCGAGGAAGCCGCGCGTACGGAGACCGGTGAACCCGATCAAGTAGCTGCGCTTCTTGGGCTCCTGGCCCTTCGGGTAGAACCACATGGCCAGTTCGGAGCCGCCCGTGATTTCCTCGCCGACCGCGTGGATGTGCTGATCCCAGGAAATCTTCTCGCCGGGCACGATCATCTTGCCCGTGCCTTCACGGAACAAATCGTAGCCCTTGCCGATCGCCCACTCCATGATTTGCGGCCGACGATTGACGAGGTCTTCCTGCGTGACCGGGCCGCTCGGCCCGTTGGCGGTGCCCGTGTTGACCGAGGCAACGTTGTCGGGGCTCAGCACCTGATACGCGATCGAGTGGTGGATGATCCGTCGTGCCTTCAGATTGGTCGGACGAATCTCGACCATCTTGATCCAGCGGGGCTCGGTCAGCGGAATCTCGCTGGTCGGCCGGTACCAGACGTCCTGGTGCTGCGCGGGCATCGTGTACTCGGACGACTTGATCACCATGTCGGGCTGGCCGAAGCCGTCCCGTACACCCTGCCACTCGTTGCTCGTGACGAGCGGCTTGGCCGGCGGGAGGTCCTTCGGGTCGCCCTGGAGCGAACCGCCGTCGACCCAGCGGACGATCAGGTCAATCTGTTCGTCGCTGAGCGACATGTCGTTCTTGAACTGCTGGACACCGACGCTCTTGTCGATGTGCCAGGGCGGCATCTGCCGCGTGGAGACGCGATCCTTGATGGAGCGCGCCCACGGACGGGCGTCCTGGAACGTGACGAGCGACATCGGTGCTATCGAATTCGGCTGGTGGCATTCCTGGCACTTGGCCTGGAAGATGGGCGCGATGTCCTTCGAGAAGGTCACCGGACCATCAGCGGCCAGCGCCGGGGCTGCCGCCATCACGATGCCGAGTGTCATCCAACTTGCCCGCACACCCATTGAGCCTCCTTGACCATTGGCTGAGCCTTCTCTAGCCGTGGTCAACCAATAGTTTACACCTGTACAACAGTGTCGGTGCCTTCTGGCCCGGGCGATACGTCCATGACAATTCGACGACAGGACGTGTTGCCTGTGTAGGATCAGCTTGGTGAAAAAACGGCCGAAATCGTCCAGCCGCGCTCGCAAGCCCGACCATCCCGACTCAGAGGTCCGCAGGCCGGGTCTCCATTCAGAGGTTCGTAGGCCGGGGCCGCTGCGTTCAGAGACTCCCAGGCCGGGTCCTGTTGGACCCGGCTACCCGTGGCTGCGAACGGCCGTGCTTGTCGCTGCCGGGCTGGTGGCGTTTGGCAGCGCGCTCGGCGGCGTCTTTGTGATGGACGACCAGAGCTCGGTGGTGGACAACCCGCACATTCTCAGTCTCTGGCCGTTGACCGAATCACTTGGAGGACCGCCGCAGAGCTCGCTCGGCGGGCGGCCCCTGGTGGCGTTTTCCTTTGCCCTCAACTACGCGTTCGGCGGCCTCGATCCTTGGGGCTATCACGTCTGGAACCTCGCCGTGCACCTCCTCGCCGGGCTGGCTCTCGCGGCCCTGGTCAGGCTGGCGTGTCAATCGCCGCGAGTTCCCGAGCCCGTCCGGCAGGACGCGGACTGGCTCTCGATGGCCGTCGCGCTCGTCTGGCTCGTGCACCCGGTGCAGACCGAGGTCATTGGGTATGTGACGCAGCGCACCGAGTCCACGATGGGACTCTTCTACTTCCTCACGCTCTACTGCGCGATTCGCGCGATGCGCGAGACACGCGCGGGGAGATGGGCCGTGCTTTCGGTCGCCGCCTGCGCGCTGGGGACCATGAGCAAGGAGGCCATGGTCACAGCACCGGTCATGGTGCTCCTCTATGACGTGGTGTTCGAGGGAGGCAGCCTGTCCAGAACGCTACGAGACCGCGCGCCCCTCTACGGGGGCCTCACGCTCTGCTGGGGCCTGCTCGCGTGGCTCATCGCCGATGGCCCGCGCTGGAGAAGCGCCGGCTTTTCATCTGGCGTATCTCCCTGGACATACCTGCTGCACCAGCCCGGCATGATCCTCACGTATCTGAAGCTGGCGGTCTGGCCGTCGCCGCTGGTGCTCGACTACGGCCGCACGACGCCTCTGACGATCCAGGCTGCCTGGCCGTCGCTCGTGGCCGTCCTCGTTCTTCTCACCTGCTCCGTCGTCACTCTCTGGAAGTGGCCGGCGATCGGATTTCTGGCGGCCTGGTTCTGGGTCACGCTTGCCCCTTCCTCCAGCATCCTGCCGATCGCAACCGAGGTCGGCGCCGAACGGCGCATGTACCTCCCGCTTGCGGCGCTGGTCTTCCTGCTGATCCTGGGCGGGCGCTGGCTGCTTGGGAAGCTGATCTCGGAGGCCAATGCACGCCGCACAGCGCGGGTGGCGCTTGTGGCGCTCGTCTGTGCGGCCTTCGTCTGGCTCTCGTACCGGCGCGGCACGGAGTACGGCTCGGAGATGGGGATCTGGCAAACGGTACTCGACCGCCGGCCCCAACCGCGCGCGCACTACAACATGGGTTTGTTGCTGGCGGAGGCCGGGAGAACCGACGAAGCCATCGGCTACTACCGTACGGCGGTCGTCTCCGAGCCTCGTTCGTACTACGCCCTGGCGTTCGAAGACGAGGAAGCCGGTCGCATCGACGAGGCGATCGCGGGCTACCAGCGGTTTCTCGAGCTGATGTCCACTGACGTGCAGGCGCCGCTCGCGCACATCCGATTGGGCGCGGTGCTCCTCAAGCGCGGACGGATGGACGACGCGGCGCGGTCGTTCGCGACAGCGCTCGAGATGCGGCCGGCGGATCCTCATGCCCTGGGCGGCTATGCACAGGCGCTCGTCCAGTTGGACCGCATTCCGGAAGCAGTCGAAGCGTTCGGACGGCTCGTGGCGGTCACTCCACAGGATGCCGACGCGCAGGAAAGCCTGGGCATGGCGCTTCTGGCCGAGCGCCGCGTGGCGGAGGCCGTCGTGCCTTTCCAGCGCGCCGCGGCGCTGGCGCCCGGGGACGCGCAGAAGCAGGCGATGCTCGGCTCCACCCTGCTTGGCATCGGGCGGACCGCCGAGGGCATGGCCGCGCTCGAACGCGCCTTCGCTCTCGGCCACGACGATCCGGCACTGCGCGGGGCGTACGACGAGCTGAGAAGGAGTGCCCGATAGGCTCTTTCGCCCGTTCAAGGTTCAACGTTCAAAGTTCAACGTGCGGGTTCTGGGTTCTTGGTGCTGAGTTCAACTTGCCGTACCGGTGTCCCCCGACCGAGCACCCTGAACCTTGAACGCTGAACCCAGCACCAGAACTCTGAACCTTGAACGCTGAACACTGAACCGTAAAGAGCGTCAGCCCTTGACCTTGAAGTCCTTCTTTAGCAACAGTTCACGGACCCGCTCGCGTAGATCGCCCTGAAGTTCGACCCTGCCATCGACGACGGTTCCGCCCACGCCGCAGGCTCGCTTCATCTCCTGGCAGAGCTCTTTCAGGAAGGCCTCGTTCGGGGGAGTCCGTCAACTACGGTCACGGACTTCCCGGCGCGCCCCTTCTTCTCCATTCGCAGCTTCGCCACGATCGCACCGGGCCGGGCAGGCACCGGCGCCTGCGCCTGCCGCTTCGAACTGCACTGGCAGTTGTCGGCAGGCCAGCCGCACGTCGGACACATCCGGCCACTGCCGGTCGAATACACGAGGCGCGGGCGATTCATCAATTCCCCTGTGGTAGCCTTCGCCCATGCGACAGGCTTCATTCATCCTACTGGCGGCGATGGCCGTGCTGATAGCGGGCGCACAGGCCCAGGACTACCCGCACGCGTTCCCTCGTGATGGCGTGACGAAGCTCGTGGACAACGAGCGCGTCAACGTGTGGGAGGTCAACTGGATCAACGGCGTCAAGCAGCCCATCCACCGCCACCGGTACGACATGGCGGGGGTCTACCTGCGCTACGGGCCCATTACAGTCACGCGCCCGGATGGAACGGCCAACCCGCCGTCGGCGCCGTTCGAGATACCCCGCCCCTACTTCCAGGCCAAGGACGTCACGCACAGGGAAGAGGCGCTCAACCCGCCGGGCACGCCGGAGCGGCTGGCGATCATGGTGGACCTCAAGTACGAGCCCGGCGCGGCGCAGCCTGCCTTGTCGGCGGCCCCGAAGCTGCCGAAGCTCTTCCCTCGTGCCGGCGCGAAGAACGTGCTGGAAAACGAGCGCGTACGCATGTGGGACTTCACGTGGGAGCGCGGCAAGCCGGTCGTGCAACACGTGCACGACACGGACACGATCGAAGTGTTCCTCGAGGGAGGCGTCATCGCCTCCACCAACCACGAAGGCCGCACGATCCAGCACACCGTGGCATGGAAGTCCGCGCGGTTCGTGCCTCGCGGCACGATGGACACGGAAGTGGCCACATCGGGATCACCACGGGCCATCATCATAGAGCTCAAGTAATTCAGAATTTACAATTGGGAATTTACAATTCGTACGCTGCCGTTTGTCGCGAAGAAATGAAGTGAGAAGAATCATCCCGCGCGCGATGGCGCTGGCAATTGTGGTTGGGACCATCTCGGCCGGGCCGGCGCAGGCGCAGGACGTGGCGTGGCCGGAGCTCGCCAAGGTCGCGGAAACCACGGTCGATCAATTGCTCGCGGGCGAGTTCGCGCCCGTCGTCGCCCGCTTCAACGAGAAGATGCGCGCGGCCGCGAGCGAGGAGTTTCTCAAGCAGACGATGGCCTCGCTCACAGGCCAGGTCGGGGCCTTCAAGGCGCGGACCGGGACGCGCACGGACGAACGCCAGGGCATCCGCCTCGTGATCATCGGCTGCGAGTTCGAGCGTGCGAGCCTCGATGCCCAAATCGCCTTCGACGTGCAGGAACGGATCGCCGGCCTCTCGTTCCGGCCGCAGGCTGTCGCCGCGGCCGAGGTACGAGGCGCCTCCGTACGTAAACCGGGCAGCGTTCAACGACCAGGAGGTGGTCGTCGATGCGGGCGGCTGGCCGCTGCCCGGCACGCTCACCGTGCCGGCGGGCACGGGACCATTCCCGGCCGTTGTGCTGGTTCACGGATCCGGACAGCACGACCGGGACGAGACGATCGGCCCGAACCGGCCGTTTCGCGACGTCGCATGGGGGCTGGCGTCGCGCGGCATCGTGGTGCTGCGCTACATCAAGCGCACCCGCGAGCATCAGCAGCGTGTCGCACAAGTGTCGGCGACCTTCACCGTCAAGGAAGAGGCAATCGACGATGCGGTGGCCGCGGTCGCGCTGCTGCGAAAAAGGCCGGAGGTGCGGGCCGACCGGATCTTCGTGCTCGGCCACAGCCTGGGCGCGATGCTGGCCCCAAGGATCGCGGCTGCCGACCCGCGGATCGCGGGCCTGGTGCTCATGGCCGGGCCCGTACGTTCGATCGAGCAGTCGATCGTCGACCAGGTTCGGTACCTGACGGGCGTGGACGGCACGATCTCGGCTGATGAGCGCTCGCAGATCGAGATGGCCGACGCGCTCTTCGCCGCCGTCCGTGAGCTGAAGCCCGGAGACCCGCCAATCCAGAGCATGTTCGTGAGTGCGCCGTCCTCCTACTGGCTGGACCTCAGGGGCTACAGTGCGCCGGAGGCTTCCCGGGCGCTTGCCCAGCCGATGCTGGTGCTGCAGGGCGAGCGCGACTACCAGGTCACGATGGAGGACTTCGCCGTCTGGAAGAAGGTGCTCGGCGAGGGCGGGGCATCGCCGGCGCGCGCGGTCGCGTACAGGTCCTATCCGGGCCTGAATCACCTGTTCATGCCCGGAACGGGCCCCAGCACGGGCGCCGAGTACATGCAGGCGTCGCACGTCGCAGGCCCGGTGATCGAGGACATCGCGGCGTGGATAAAGGGACAGAACTGAATTAGGAATTGGTACCTTCGTCACACGACTGCGATAAAGAAGTGCGATGCACACCGTCACACGCATGCTCGCGCTCCTGTTGGCCCTGGGCTCGTTCTGGACGGTCTTCGCGCAAACGCGGCCTGGCCCGGCCAACCGGCACCTGTTGATCGTCCTCGATGGCTTGCGGCCGGACTACGTCACCCCCGCGCTGATGCCAAAGCTGCACGCGCTCGGGCAGCGCGGCGTGGTGTTCGAGCAGCACCACTCCGTGTTCCCGACCGTCACCCGCGTGAATGCGTCTTCTATCTCGACGGGTGCGTATCCCGCCGCTCACGGCCTGATGGGCAACTCGGTGTTCTTTCCAGCCGTTGACGCTGCAAAGTTTCTCGACACCAGCGACCGTGCGAATCTGCTGGCCATCCTGAAGTCAGAGAATGGTCGCCTCCTTACGGCGCCGACGCTGGGGGAGACGCTGCAGGCCGCAGGTCAGCGGTTGCTCGTGGTGTCTGCAGGTTCCACGGGCTCTGCCTTTCTGCTGAACCACACGGTGGCGGGCGGCGCAGTCCTGCACCCTGATTTTGGTCTACCGGAAACACTTCATCGAGAGATGGTCGCGTCGCTCGGCGCGCCTCCGGCCTCGGGGACGCCCAACGACGCCAGGAACCGGTACGTGGTCGATGCGTTCCTGCGGTTGGGGATTGCCAAGGTCGACCCGACGGTCACGCTGATGTGGCTGGGCGATCCTGACGGGACGGCTCACGAGCTCGGCATCGGGCACCCAACGACCATCGAGGCCCTGCGCCGGCTGGATGTCGAGATTGGTCGAATCGAGGACGGGTTGTCCGCCGCCGGACTTCTCGAGCGCTACAACATCTGGGTCACGTCCGATCACGGGTTCTCTACCCACACTGGCGGCGTTGATCTCGGAGCCCTGCTCAAGCCGATCGCGGGAGAAGTCAGGGCGACAGGTGCCGGTGCAATCTATCTTCGGGACGCCAAGGGCGCAGCCTTGCCTGCGGCAGTGGCGCTGCTGCAGAAAACGCCTGGAGTGGGCGCCATCTTCACGCGTGCCGCGGTGCCGGCGGGCTTCGAGGGCCACGTCGCGGGCACGCTGTCGTTCGACGCGGCGCACTGGACACACGCGCGGTCGGCCGACATCCTGTTCTCTCCGGACTGGACCGACGCGAAGAACCAGTACGGGTGGCCCGGAACCACCGCTTCGGGCGGCGTGGCCGGCCATGGGAGCGCGAGCCCGTTCGACGTTCACAACACGCTGGTCGCCGCTGGCCCTGACCTGAAACAGAAGGCCATCGTGCGCACGCCGACTGGGAACGTCGACTTTGCCCCGACGTTTTTGAGCCGTCTGCAGGTGGCTGTGCCGGCGTCGATGGAAGGGCGGGTGCTGGCGGAAGCGCTGAAGGATGGTCCGGAGCCTGCCAGCGTCAGCGTCCGGCCGGGAGGCCACACGGCACGATCGGCAGACGGCAACTACTCCGTAACGGCCCACTTTTCGACGGTCGAGGCCGGGGAAGCCCGGTATCGGTATTTCGACTACGCGAGCGTGGTCCGGGCTCCCAAGTAGAGCCGGTCAGCGGCCCAAGGGGCCGGTGACGAAGAATGCGCGCGACGAGACGGCCCGCTGACCTCGAGCTCCCCCCAGGATGACCGTGATCTCGTATTCGCCTACCGGCAGATCGCGAAACACAAACTGGCTGGTGCGGGCGGCGCGTTCACCGTCGAGCTCCATCTGGGAACTGCGGTAGTAGTCCGCGGACTCGGCCACGACCCTCAAGGCACGGTTTTCCTCGTGATTCTGGACCGTCGCGAACACCGCGACTGCGGCCGGGGCCGAGGCCGTAGTGCCCGGGACGATCCGCATAGCCAGAGTCTCGCTCGAGCCAGAGGGCTGCGCGAACAGCAGGAATCCGCCGGTCAGGGCCGCCAGCAGCGCCGGGATCCTCATGTTTACACCTCGTTAACATGAGTATCGTTGCCGTAGCGCAGGTCGAATAGGGTTCCCGGCCTCAAAAGCAGCCGCCATTCGGGTCAGGTCCCTGAACGGCCGGCCAGTTCGTGAGGGCTGCCCTATGTCTTACACTCAGCGCGTTGCGAAGGGCGGACTGTCCACCGGGGGCCGGCGGGGCGCGTCATGCGAGGAGGAAGGCGTGGGTTATTCGAGCAGGTGGTGGGGTGCCGTCGTCATTTCATCGGTGAGCGTCTTCCTGGCAGCAGGGTTTGCCCAGGCCGCGCTCATGAACGGCAGCTTCGAGAACGGACCGGACCCCGGCCCGGCGATGGTCCTTCCTCCTGGAAGCACGGCCATTGATGGCTGGAGTGTCGTCCGTGGCAACATCTCGTACGTCGGCAGCAAGTGGCAGGCCTCGCACGGTTCCCGCAGCTTAGGCCTCCCATGCGGCGGAGGCATCAGCCAGACGTTCAATACGGATCCAGCCGAGGAGGTACGAAGTCCGGTTCAACATCGCGGGGGACCCAGGTACACCGCCGGCCGTGAAGACCCTGGCCGTCTCGTTCGGCAGCGACACCCGGGTCTTCACGTTCGATACAACTGGCCGCAGCCCTGAAGCCATGGGCTGGGAGGCGAGATCCTGGATCTTTGCGGGGGGCGAGCTGAAAGCCACGCTCACGTTCTTCAGCCCGACAGCTGAGTGCTCGACCCCCGCCGTGGACAATGTCCGTCTCATCCCCGTCGAGATCGGAGTGCAGGCGCATCCGGACGTGACGGGCGAGCCCGAACGCCGCCCGGCTCGGCCAGCCATTGGACTGTTGTCTCAGTGAAGTCTCGAGGACTGTAGAGCGATCTTGCGGTTCGGGGTAGACGCCGGAAAGGATCCTCGCGATCCCCTCCGGCGTTCATCTCAAGAGCAGGTCGGGCCTGTGCGCTGCCCGCGTATCCAGCCGGCCAGCATCTGCCACTCCGGATCGTCGCGCGACTGCCAGCGTCGCACCCCGTTGTGCGCGTAGCTGCCGCCGCCGTCTGGATGAAGCGGCTTCAACATGAAGCGGCTCTGCTCGGGGTTGCCGGGGATGATCAGCCGGGAGATCGACTGGAACGCCCGCTTGGCCTCGGCGTCGCTCCACGACTTGCCGTTCTGGGGTGGGGGGGCGAACCCAACGAGACCGCCCGCATGGCAGCTGGCGCAGGGAATGTGGCCTTCGCGTGGCGTCGCGAAGACCTGCTGGACGCACGACTGGAAGAAGGTGAAATCGAGCGTCGGCTCAGGCGCCGGAACGTACCGATCCGCCGGCAACGTGCGAATCCACGTCAGCACCGCCTGGTAGTCGGCTTGGTCGCGCGACGTCCAGTACGTGCCGCCCGTATGTCCGAGGCCGCCGGCCTGCGATGCGAGCGGCTTCAGCAGCAGCCGGCTGGCCTCGGGGCTCTTGGTGTTCACCAGCTTCGTCACCACGTCGAAGTTGCGCCGCGACTGCTCGACGGTCCACCCCGCGTCGGTGGCCGGCGTCTCCAGGTTGAACCGCATGGGCCTGGTCTGCCACGTGTGACACATCACGCACGCGGCCATTCCGGGTACTGTTCCGCCGCGATCGGTCATGAACAGCTTCTCGACGGTGTTTCGATAGGCCTCGATGTCGGCAGCGCCTGGGAATCCCTGCGCCGAAGCCGGCGCTTGCGCGGGACCTGGCTCGGCCGAGACGATCGCGACAGTCGCCAGAACGCCGGCGATGCACGCGGCTGACAGCCCCATCACCCATGCGAACCGGTGCGACGTGGCGCGTGTTCTTTCAGCCATTCCCCGTTACTCCTGCCCGCCGGTCGCCGTGGGGCTGTTGACCCGGTCGAGCGGCAGGATCGCCGTGCTGATCCGGGCCGGCCGCGCACCCGTCTTGATTCTGGCCACGATCTCCCGCTTCTGGAGATCCACCGCGATTGTTTGGTCGCTGCCCGATACAGCCACGTACATGAAGCGGCTGTCAGGCGTTGCCGTCATCCAGTTGGCCGTCGGGCCGACTTCGATCGAACCGATGTACTTCAGGTCGGGCAGGGTCCATCCGTAGATGCGGCTGTCCAGCCGGCTCGATGCCCAGACCGCCGTGCGGTTGGGAAGCACTTCGAGACCGTGCATGTCGCCGGTCTGAATGCCGTCGGCGTTCTGTTTCCACAGGGGCAGCTTCGGAGGATAGAGCATCTGCACGACCTTACGCGTGTTCCAGTCAACGACGAAGACGCCGTTGATGGCAGTTGCCTGCGCGTACATCCGCTTAGTCGAGCCGTCGGGATTGGCTTCGAACGCCATCGGCCGGACTTCGTGATTGTCGCGGCCATACTGCCGATGCCCGGTCAACTCGATCCCCCAGACGACTTTGTCCGTGGCGGCGTCGATGACCTGGATCGCCGGCTCACCTGGCTCGGGGTCGCCCCTGAGACCGGCAACCACGTACTTGTCGTCTGGCGTCACGTAAGTGTTGTGGACTGGAAAGTGAACGGCGATGCTCCGAACAATCTTGTGCGTCGCGATGTCAATCACGTCGATGACGGCGGGAAGTGCGCCACCAGGGGGCGCCTGGAACCCGGGCCCGAGGACCTTGGCGGTCCGTGAGGAGATCGCCGCGTAGATCTTCCGCTGCTTCTTGTTGACCACGATCTTGTTCGGCCGCCCCGACAGGGCAATCCGCGTGACGGGTTGGAGCGTCTTCGTGTCGAACACATCGACCGTGTCGTCGTCTTCGTTCGCACAGTAGTAGTAGAGGCCGTCGGGGTGGACGGTCAGGTTGTGGGCGTGCGGGCAGCCACGGATGAGGCCCACCACCTTATTGATGGCGGGATCGATGATGTGGTGCACGTTGCCGGCGTTGTTGCTCTGGAGGATTCGCACCGCGACCCCGTCGTAGGAGTCGAGACGCGGCACCCCCTGCGCCGCGGCCGCCGAAGCCAGGAGAAGGACGCCAAAGACGGCCGGCAACGCCAGACGGATGAACAGACTCGCCATGACTGGCCTCCGAGTTCAAGAATTAAGACGAAGTCTCGACTGCCGACGCCTCTCAGCCGGCCGAGAATACCACAATGGCCACTCCTAGAAACCCCACCGCGCGCCGAGCTGGAACTGGCGGGGGAACCCGCCGCCCGCGAGCGTGTTCGGGATGAGAAAGGTCGCAGGCAATCGCAGGTCGCCGCTCGGATTGGCGAAGTTGGGCTCGTTCGTCACGTTGAACACTTCGGCGAAGATGTCGACCGTGTTCGCCTGGCTGGGCCGGAAGCGGTAACCGACCCGCATGTCGATCTGCATGAGCCCAGGGCCATAGGCCCCGTTTCTGCCGCCCTCGTTCTCGACGGTGATGGCGTTCAGCCCTGTGCCGCTGTAGGTCCCGGCCGGAAGAGGGTCGACGCCGAAGTTGTTCCTGTTCTCGTCGATATTGGTGTTGTGGATCGTGAAGGGCTGACCCGTGGCGAATCGACCCACTCCGCTGGCGGTCAGGCCTTTCACCCAGGGCACTTCCACGCGGCCGCTGATGGTCGCGTTGTGGCGACGGTCCACGCTGGTCGGACCTTCGTTTTGCTCCAGGTTGCGCTCGGCCAGCACCTGGAAGTCGTTCGTCGCGGTGGGGGTGCCGTTGGTGTTGCCGCGTCCGTAGCCCAGCCCGTAGGAGAAGCGCGCCCCCCAGCTGTCGGAGAAGCGCTTCTCGATCTGCATGGTGAGACCGTCGTAGCGTGTCTCGCCGATGTACTCGACGATCCACACGTCGCTCGAGAAGGGCGTGATGCCGAGCTGGCCGGCCACGTTCTGGATGTCCACGCGAGGGGCGGGCGCGGTACGTCCAGTGGTCGCCTTGATGCCCGGGTTCAAGTTGTAGCGGAGCGGCTGTTGGCCATTCCGGATGTGCATGAAGTCGACCGCGGCTGACAGCGATCGCCCGATCTGACGCTCGTATCCGATCGACCCCTGCTGCTGCGACGGAAGGATGCGATCCGGCGTGTCGAGCCAGACGGCGCCCGTGTTCCTGGACAGCGAGCCGGCCGGCACCATCTGATCGAGCAGCGCACGATTCAACACGGGCCCGTTGACGAGGAACGGGTCGGTTGGAAATCGCCCGTTGTTTGGACCGGGATCGGCCTGACTGGCAGGATACTGGGCCATGAACGAGTTCGAGTACACGCGGTTGAGCGAGTAGTTCTCGAACCGATCGATCCACTGCTTCTCGTAGAACATGCCGTAGCCGCCGCGGATCACTGACGTCGCGCTCGGGCTGTACGCCACGCCGATACGAGGCTGGATGTTGTTCTTGTCCACCGGGTAGGCATTCGGGTCGGAAAAGAACGGGTTCCAGTTCTCGGTGATCGGAGAGATGTGAACGTCGTAGCGCAGCCCGACGCTGACCGTGAGGCGGGGGGTCATCTGCCACTTGTCCTGGAAATAGGTGCCGATCGAGTGCGTCCTCGAGAGCAGCTTGACCATCTGCGGCACGCGGACGGTCAGCCTCTCCGGGTATGTCCTGGGATCCGATGCGTTGAAAGGCTCGTCGCCGATCGAGGTGAACTGCCCGTTCATGTAGCGCTGATCCTCGCGGTAGTGCTCACCGAGCTGATATTGCGCTCCGATCTTCAGGTCGTGGCTGCCGCGTGCGCCGGGAATGAACCAGCTGAACGTGTCGTCGAAGGCGTAGATGTTCATGTCGCGGAAGTCCGCGTAGTTGGTGTCCGCCTGGTCGATGAAGCTGAAGTACTGCAGCGTCGGCGGCGCCAGCGTCCAGTCGCCCGTCTCCTGATAGAGCTCCTGTCCGCGCTTCGGCTTTTCGTGCGTCAACGACGCGCGCATGGTGTTCAGCTTGGTTGGAGCGACGACCCAGTTGTACGAGGTCACGAACGTGTAGTCGTTGTCCTTCTCGATGCTCAGGGTGTCCAGCGTGCCCTGGCCCAGCACCTGGTTGTAGTTCGGCTGGTGATCCCACAGGAACCGGACCGAGTAGTTGTGATTGGAGTTCAGCTGGTAATCCGCGCGCCACAGGTAGTTCCAGGAGTTGGTCTCCTGCGCAACGGTGAAGCTCTTGTCTGGACGCGTCGTATACACGCGGCTTCGGCCTTCGTCACGATCCTGGCGCTCGAAGCTGAAGAAATAGTGCATCTTGTCGCGGATGATCGGCCCGCCGATCGTTCCGCCCCACTGCTGCTTCCTCGTGTCGGGCTTCTCCGCATTGGCCTGCTCCACGAAGAAGTCCTTCGCGGTCATCGCGGGGTTGGTGAAGTAGCCGAATGCGCTGCCGTGGTAGACGTTGGAGCCCTGCTTGGTGACCGCGTTGACGACGCCGGCGGTGGCCGCGCCGTACTCGGCGTCGAACTGGTTGGTGACGACCTGGAACTCCTGGATCGATTCGAACGCGGGCCGGGCCTGTGCGCCCGCCGTGCCGCCTCTGAGATCGTCGTTGTTGCTGCCCCCGTCCATGAGGAAAACCACGCCGCTCGCGTTCTGGCCGTTGATCGTCACGCTGTCGGACGAGGAGTCGGCGGCGGCGTTATAGACGACGCCCGGAAGGAGTGCCACGAGTCCGGTGAAGTTGCGGGTCCCCGACGGCAGGTTGGTGATCTCGCCCGTGGTGACGCTGCCTCCGACCTGGGCGGAGGTCAGATCCACCTGGGGTGCTTCGGCGGTCACCGTCAGGCTCTCCTCCAGCGCGCCGACCTTGAGCACGAGGTCCAGCTGGAGCGTGGCTCCGATGCGCAGAACCAGATCCTCCTGCCTGAGCCGGCTGAAGCCGGCGAGCTCCGCGTTGACTCGATACGGGCCAGGTATGAGGCCGGGCACCAGGAACGTACCGTCCGCGCCCGTGACCGTCTCGCGCACCGTTCCGCTCTCGGCGTGCGTGACGATGATCGCGACACCAGGCAGGACGCCCTGCTGCTCGTCGGTCACGCGGCCCCGAATACCGGAGCCCCCCTGTTGCGCTTCCGCCACAGCGACGACACACGACACGGACGCCAGTAACGTCAGAAGCCGCATTCGGTCTCGCAGCATCGGAGCACTCCTTTACAGAAGATCCACAGCTGGTTGCCTGCCGGGCGCGTTGGGCGCACGGCCGATCTCCGGGGACGGTTCGAAGCCGCAGCCGGTCGGCTCAATGAGCGATGAGTCAGATGACGACCGGCGGGAGAGCGCGGGCGGAGGGGGTCGTTTCACGGCGACTCCACGTAGAGCTGACGTTGACGATCGCGCGGCTGAGGCTCGGGCCCCGGCCGAAAGCACGGACCGACTACGGTGGAAAACGCGCCGACGAGTGTGGGGATTATGCCACCAGACGAAAATTGAGAATTGGGAATTAGGAACTAGGAATTCGTACCAGGATGACGAACGCGTTGAAATCCGGTTCCATGGATTCCGGGTCCACGGCCGAGCTGGACAGCAGGACGTTGCCCTCTGGCCAGTGGACCTCGAGATTGCCGGGACGAATCGGCGCGATCTTGACCTCCCCATCAAAGGTCCCTGACGGGGACGTCAGGCGCACGCGCTCGCCGTCGCGCAAGCTCAAGCGCACAGCATCCGCCTGGGCCACGAACACATCGTCTCGCTTCGCACCGGTGAGCGGGTCCGTCTCGCGCTGGACCATCGAGTTGAACTGCTTGCCTCGACGCGTGGAGAGCCGGAAAATGGCTTCGGGCTCCTGGCTTCGGGCTTCGGGGGGCCGCGCTGGCTCGGGGCGCGCAACCGCAACCATCGAAAATCGCGCGCGGCCGTCGGGCGTGGCAAACCGGCCGTCGGCATAGAGCACTGGCCCACCCCACTGAACCTGATCACCCTTCGCGGCGAGTGTTTCGATGCCTTCGTAGAGCGGAATCGCGCGGGCGATCTCGGAACGGATCGCCGCGGCGCTGTCGAACCTGATGTAGTTCGCGCGGTTCGGCCGAACGCGCGCCATCGCCTCTCCGAACACCCACCACTCGGGGCGGGCCACGCCGATCCGCCGGCCCGGGATCTCCGGCGAGAAGATGATCCTGCGCTCGGTCGACGTCTCGGTCCCTCCACCTTCGGACTCGTAGCGCGTCGTGGCTGGGAGAAGCAACACGTCACCGTCGCTCTCCGCCAGCATCGCCGACGACAAGACGACGTCGTGATGGATGCGAAGCCGGGGACGCAAGAGTGCCCGCCGCGATCGTGCCGTATCGGGCAGTGTCTCGAGGAAATTTCCGCCGACCATCCACAACACATCGACGTGGCCGGCGGCTGCGTGCTCGATCATCTCAGGAGCGGTCCACCCCGCGGCGGCCGGCACGGGAAACTCCCAGACCCTGCTCCACCGCGCCGCCGTGTCCTTGTCGACGACGGGCGTGCAACCGACCTCGGCGCCGCCCTGCACGCCGGAGTGGCCGCGGATCGGCACGAGCCCCCTGCGGGGCCGGCCTGGCAGCCCGCGCGCCAGGGCAACGTTGACGAGGGCCTTGATCGTGTCCACGCCGTTGACGTGCTGGGTCAGGCCCATGGACCAGATGAACACCGCGTTGGGACGCTCGACGAGCAGTCGGGCAAACGCGTGGATCTCCGGCTTCGCCACGCCGCTCGCACGCTCGAGATCCTCCCATTCCGCGCGCTGCGCCTCGGTCCGCGCCTCGCTGAATCCCGTGGTGTGGTCTTCCACGAATGCCTCATCCACGCCGCCCGTCTCGATCAGGGCCTTCAGCACACCAACGAGGAACGCGAGGTCGCCGCCCGTGTGCACGTCGAACCAGGCGTCGGCCAGCGTGCTGCCGAAAAGGGCGCTTTTCGCGATCGACGGCACCCAGTAACGTGCCAGCCCGGGCTCGCGATAAGGGTTCACCACGGCGATCCGGGCGCCTCGCTCTTTCGCGACATGCAGGTACTTCATCGCCACCGGCTGGTTGTTGGCGGCGTTCGATCCAAAGAGAACGATCAAGTCGGCGTCCAGCCAGTCGATATAGCTGCAGGTGGCGGCACCGTGACCGAGCGTCGCCCGCATGGCGACGGTAGACGCCGCATGGCAGAGCCTGGCCGCGTTGTCCACGTGCGGGCTCCCGAGGAAGCGTGCGGCCTTCTGTGCGGCGTAGTAGACCTCGTTGGTGATGCCGCGCGAGGTCAGGTAGAACGCGACCCGCTCGGGATCGGTCGCGCGGAGCTCGGCGGCGAGGAGCTCCAGCGCTTCGTCCCAGCTGGCCGCGAGAAACCCCGGCTCGCCTTTCCTTCGGAGCAGCGGCACCGGCAGGCGCCCGAGCGCACGGAGAGCAGATGAGGACATCGACGCCAGCGAGCCCACGTCTGTGAGGATCGCCGGGTCGAGTGCCGGCGCCGTGTTCAGCCGCATCAGCTCGAGGCGGACCATGCAGAGGTGCGTGCCCGGGATGGTCCAGTCGGAGAGGCCCGACGTGCCGAGCGCGCATCCATCGCAGACCCCGTCGCGCAGGATTCGCCAGGCCAATGGCAGTTCGTCCCGGTTCTCCCAGGCGATCTTCGCCATCTCGAGGTAGTGCCGGGGTTTCTGATCGGTGAGGCCGAAGATCACTCGTGCCGCACCCGCGCGCTGTGCGCATAGATGGTGTAGTCCCCGCCGCGCACGAACCCGAGGAGCGTGACACCCGCTTCCCGCGCCAGGTCTACGGCCAGGCTCGAGGGCGCAGACACGGCAGCCAGCACGGGGATGCCGGCGAGCGCGGCCTTCTGCACGATCTCGAACGACGTCCGGCCGCTCACCGCGAGCAGCGTGTCGGATGCGGGGAGGCTGTCCGCGAGAAGACGCCGCCCGATCACCTTGTCTACGGCGTTGTGCCGCCCGACGTCCTCGGCGGCGGTAATCAATTCGCCTGTCCAGGTAAAAAGCGCGGCCGCGTGGAGGCCTCCGGTCTGATCGAAGGCCGGCTGCTTCGTCCGAAGCAGGCCGGGCAGCGCCGCGAGGACCCGGCTTGACACCGTCCCTTCGACTGGCACCGGGGGCACGCCGCTCGTGACGGACTCAATCGAGCTTCGGCCGCAGAGGCCGCACGACGAACTGGTCACCACGGCGCGGCGTTCTGCAAGCAGCCGCTCGATGTCGGCTGGCGATCGATCCTGGAGCGTCACGTTGACGATGTTCCCGACATCCGTGGCTGGCGGGCCAGGCGCTTCCGCACCCAGCATCGTGCAGTGCTCGATGGTTCCGATGTCGTCGAACGATTGGATTACGCGCTCTGCCAGGAGAAAGCCGGCGGCCAGTTCCTTGTCCGCGCCGGGCGTGCGCATGATGACGGCGAAACTCTGCCCGTGGATGCGGATCTCGACCGGCTCTTCGACAGCGAGCGAGTCGCGGTCTACAATCTGCCGGCCGTCGCGCACCCGGACGACGTCGATGCTGCTCACGGTCGGTGACATTTCGCAATTCTAAGATCCGCACGGTGCCAGGTGCTCGGTCCCGGGTTCCCGGTGCGAGAAGCGGTTCTTGGTGCTCGGTTCCAGGTTCCGGGCCCGCACCTGCCAACGTGCAAACCAGTGAAGAGATGCGCCCATTGTTCCGATGAGCCACCGCGGACCGGGCACCGAGCACCGAGCACTGTACCTCCTCAGTATTAACGTCTGTCAGAATGGGCTGTCTAAGGTTCTGGAGGCTCGAGCATGTCGAAAGCATGGGTCAGTGCGGCGATGGCTTCAGCGCTGATGCTGGGGATGAGCGGTCAGCCGGGACGGGCGCAGTCGGCGGCCGGCGGGACTGTGACCTTCAGCGAGCACGTCGCACCGATCATCTTCGCTCACTGCACGTCCTGCCATCGGCCTGGCGAAGCGGCGCCGTTCCCGCTGACGACGTTCGCCGAGACGCGGCCTATGGCGCGGCGCATCGCCGCAGTGACCGAGTCGCGCATCATGCCGCCCTGGAAGGCGGCGCCGACCGACTACGCATTCGGCAACGCGCGCGGCCTCACCGATGCCCAGATCGCCGTTTTCCAGCGCTGGGTCGCCGACGGCATGCTCGAGGGCGATCGATCGAAGCTGCCCGCACTCCCCCACTTCACTGAAGGATGGCAGCTTGGCCAGCCGAGCCTCGTGGTCAAGATGCCCGAGCCGTTCGAAGTACCCGCGACCGGTTCGGACGTCTACCGCAGCTTCGTCGTCCCGCTCAATCTCGAGAAGGACACCTGGGTGAAGGCCGTGGACTTCCGCCCCTCCGCGACGAGCGTCGTGCACCACAGCCTGTTCTTCCTCGACACGACCGGGGCGGCGCGGGAGCGGGACGAGCGGGATCCGCTGCCGGGATTCGCCGGCGGCATGGGCCAACTGGGTCTGGCGGCAAGGGCGGGAGGGGCGGGCAGGGCAGGCAGGGCGGGCGCGGCAGGCAGGGCAGGCGGGGGAGGTCAGGACGCGGCGATTCAACAGATCGGGCGCGCCGCAGGTGGAGGGCTCGGCGGTTGGGCTCTCGGCGGACGCGCGCTGGAGTTGCCCTCGGGCCTCGCGTTCTTCGTGCCGAAGGGCTCGGACCTGATCCTGTCTACACACTTCCATCCGTCCGGCCGCACCGAGCGCGAACAATCGACTGTGGGCCTCTACTTCGCCGAGGCGCCGCCGACACAGGCCTTCACCGGCATTCAGCTGCCGCCCGCATTTGGACTGTTCGAAGGCCTCGATATCCCGGCCGGCAAGGAGCGCTACACGATCTCCGACGCGTTCACCCTGCCGATCGACGTGCGGGCCTTTCAGGTTTCCGCGCACGCGCACTATCTCGCGAAGGAGATGAAGCTGACGGCGACCTTCCCGGACGGATCAGTCAGGACGCTCCTCTGGATCAAGGACTGGGACTTTTCGTGGCAGGAGCAGTACCGCTTCAAGGATTTCGTGACTCTCCCCAAGGGCACGCGTCTCGACGCCTCCGTCACGTACGACAACTCCGCCGCCAACCCGCGGAATCCCACCAAGCCGCCGGTCCGCGTCACCTGGGGCGAGGAATCACAGGACGAGATGGGCAGTGTCGGCCTGCAGGTCGTCGCCGCCAACCGCGGCGAGCTTCCTCAGCTGCAGCAGGCTTATGGACAGCATTTGCGGGAAGCTGCCCTCACAGTGAATGGACTGCGCGCACTGCTTCGCGCGCGCGCAGGAGCGCAGAGGAATTAACAATTTACGATGAGGAATTTACAATGCGTGCGCTTCGCCTACACGCCTCGACGAATTCTCAATTGTAAATTCCCAATTGTAAATTTCCGAGCTTCTACCTGACCGTCAGCCTGTTCTCCGGATCCGGGCGGATGATCATGTAGCGGATGTCACCCTCGAGGGCGCTCCACCAGTGCGGTGTGCGGCCGGGGATGACGATGACGTCGCCAACGGTGACGCGGCGGGACACGCCGCCTTCGATCCGCGTGCCTCGGGTCGGGTTCACTTTGCCGTCAGCGCCGGGCTTGTAGTCGCGGATGTAACCTCCGGTCACCAGCGTTCCGGAACCTTCGAGCATGTAGTAGACCTCGGAGGTCTTGGTCTCGTGCAGGATGGCGTCACCGGGCAGCGACTTCGGCCGAAAGACGCCGAAAATACCGACACGGTATCCGCCCACTTCCGCGACCTTGATCGCGCGGTCGGTGATGACGTCCTTCGGAAACGAGTCGATGAAGGCGGAGAGCTCCTTGCCCGTGACATCGAGCGCCGGGAGCGGCGGCTTGTCCTGTGCCAGCACTGATCCCGCCGAGCAGAGCACCATGAACGCCGCGGCACACCATCGCATCACAGCCTCCGGCCAAATCTGCAATTTACGATTTCCAATTTACGATTTACAACGCTAGTTTTCGATCGCCGCCCGCGCTCTGTCCGCGCCTTTCACGAGCCCAGTGCGCCCCCGGTGAATGCGCAGCCCGGCCTCGAACGCCTTCAGCGCGTCGGTGGGCTTCCTCGCCTCGAGCAGCACCTCGCCCCACAGCTCGTGCGGCGGCTTGTAGGGGCTTGGGGGCCCGAAATGCGTGTAGATCTGGGCTTCGTTGATGGCCGACGCGTCCTTCAGCAATGCCAGCGCTTTCGGCACGTTCCGCTCCCCCACCGCCACCAGCGCCGCCAGTTCGTTCCGCATGATGGTCGCGTCCGGACCTTCGCCCTCGCCGAGTGTGGTGAGCGCACGCCTGGTCCGCGCGAGGTCGCCACTGCGTGCCGCCGCGAGGCCGATCGCGTAGTGGGCCGCCGGGCTCTTCAAGCCGTCGCTGGCGACCAGGTCCTCGAGCGACTTGAGCATGGCCGGATCGCCGGTCTCGACCAGGTACTGAGCGGTAGTGGCCGCAAGAGTGCTCGCTATTTCGGGCGCCTTCCCGCTGGCCTCGTAGTCCCGGCGGGCCAGCTCGATGATCTCGCGCGCGCGATCGAACTGGCCGAACTGCAGGTAGCCGTACTGCGCGTAGGTCAGCAGATGGCCGTAGTTGTGGTTGTTCAAGTCCTGAAGTTTGTAGCCGTGCGCCTTGGTCCACGCCATCGAGATCTCGAACGCTTCCCAGTTGAGATCGGCCATCTCCTTCCAGCGTCCCAGCTGCGCGGAGATGTGCGTGGGCATGTGGCGTGCCTCGGAGCTGTTGGGCCTGGCCGTGATGAAGACGTCGGCAGCCACCACGCCCAGGTCGGCGTGCACGGGATCGTCGACCGACTGGATGTAGTAGCGGGCCGCGCCAGGGTGCCGGGGATTCTTCCGCAACACCACATCAGCGATGCCGGCTGTGCGCATCCGCTCCTGGATCCCGTCCTGGGTCCGCGGGTACTGCACGACACGCGATAGCGCCCACAGCGCCATGGCCTCCTCGTCGTCTGGAAACGCCTCGGTCAGCTTCTGGAGGGACATCGAGTAGGCCCGCATGCGTTCCTGCGGAGGCCCATCGGCGTAGAGCACGTCGAGCGACGCGAGGTAAGCCTTCTCACGCGGTGTCGGTGCTTTCGCGGCGCGCGCGCCCGGAGTGCTGCCCAACCGCTGGAGCACCAGCCTCGCTTCGTCGCGTTCGTACTCTCTCCAGATGGGCCGGTAGTGCGAGAGCGCCTCACCCCAGAACGCCATCGCGAAGTTCGGATCGGCGGCCTGAGCCGCCTGGAACTCCTTGACTGCGTCCGGATACATGAAGAGGTGCATCGCGGTCATCCCGCGGACGAACGCGGCCTGTGCCTCTCCAGTGGCCGAGGTCGGAAAGCTGATACCCCACTCGCCGTAGGGTGTATCGGGACGGGCCGCTTCCGCGCTGGCCTGCGGGCCGTTGACGCACGCCGCAGTGCTGACGGCCACCGCCAACATCAGCGCTCGGATTGTCATTCTCGCCATGCGGCCTCCACGTCAGATGGGTGTCCGGAAGAGAGGGCGGGGTGACCATAGCAGTTCCTGGGTGGAAGTGGAACCAGGGGCTGGGGACTGGGGGCTTGAGCCTGGGGGAGAAGCCAAGAGGCGAAGGACCATGCACGATGCCCGGCCCTTCGCCCCATCAATTCGAAATTCTAAATTCCAAATTCCTAATGTTGTTGATTCGTCTGACGCGCCTGCTGCGCGCGAAGCTCCTGCGCGTACTCCTCATCGCTCAGGTAGATGAAATCGATGTGGCCGATCGACATCTCGTCGATGGTGCGGTTGCCGCTCCCGACCCAGTTCGTCGGATCGGGATTGCGCTTGTTCGACGCGGAGTTGTCGTGCCACGACGTCTGGTGGAGAACGGTGCCAGCCGGGAACACCGGCGGGTTGGCGTAGGGATACGTCACCTGCCACATGACGTCGAAGCGATCGCACATAGGTGAGCAGCTCCACGCGACGATCGGGATAGATGGCTTCGAGCGCCATGGCCTTGCCGCGATAGTGCATGTGCGGCTGGAAGAGGATCAGCCGCGCCGGCTTCTTCAACGTGAAGTACGCGTCGTTCCGCACGTCGGCCGCGCCGGGCGGCACGTCGATGTTCTGCGCGCCGACCAGCTTGTTCTGCAGGACGTGCTTCGGCTTGTAGCCCTTGGGATAGAAGACGATCCCGACCCGCGTCTGCTCGGTCACGTCTTCGGCGATGGCGTGGTAGTGGGAGGCGAAATGAATCTTCGCTCCCGCCTTCATCAGCCGCGCGGTGCCGTCCTGGTAGACGTCGCCGAGATTGCCGATCGCGTACTCGATGAGCCGTGTGCCCTGGCGGCGGTTGAAGCCGTCCGATTCACGATCGGGCACGAGCGCCGCGAGATCCTCTTCGTCGTTCTGCTGCGAGTAGACGATCGTGTGGTGAACGACGCGCTTGTCGCCGGGCTTCACTTCGATCGCCTTGACCCAGCGATCCTCGGTCAGCCCGGAGTCCACGTAGAAGCTGCCGAACCAGTCGGCCATGTTCGCCTTGACGAGGTACTTGGGCGCGCTGACGATGAGGTCGGGCGTGCCAATGGACCACTGATCGTCCGAGGGGAACGTCGGCATCTTCGGCATGTCGGCCGGGTTGCCGCGCGGCGCGCCGCCGTCGACCCAGCGGACGATCGGTCTGGATCTCCTGATCGCTCAGCGACGGATCGTCCTTGTATTCCTTGATGCCCACCGTCTTGTCGATGTGCCACGGCGGCATCTCGCGGCGGACGACGCGTTCCTTGATCGAGCGGGCCCAGGGCCGCGCCTCTTCGTAGGTGAGGAGCGACATCGGCGCAATCTGTCCCGGCCGGTGGCAGTTGGCGCAGGAGCGGTGCACGATGGGCGCGACGTCCTTGGTAAAGGTCGGCGCCGGGCTCGCTGCCGGCTGCTGTGCCGCCGCGACACCGGGAGCGGCGAGAAGCAACCCTAGAAGGAAGCCACGTGGCGGTCTGAACATCGTCATACGGTCTCCTTGCTGAGTGGTCGTCGAATCATATCCCTATGGAGTGACGGTAACCTTGCCAAAAGCCAGGCCCTGCAGGCCATCCTGGCGCGCTGCGAGACGAAGTGTGTAGACGCCGGGCTCGCTGAAACGTGCGACCACGGCCCCGCAGGACGCCGCCGGCTTGACGCCGCAGGCGACGGGATGAAGGCCGGGCCGCGGTGCTTCCGCGCGCCCGCGCCCTCGCCCTGCTTCAGGCGGCGGGGCCGCCGCGCGAGGCACATCGGTGAAGGCCACTGCGCCGGGCCCCCGGTGCTTGCTCCAGGTCACGGTCAGGCCGGCCGTTTCGGCCGCCGCTCCCTCGACTTCCACGCGCCCGCTGTTCACGGCTGGCGTGGTCGCCGGGTTCAGCTGGACGGGCTGCCCGACCTTCGCCGCGACGTCCGCGATCTTGATGATGGGCGGCTTGGCATTGGGATCGGCGTTCTCAATCTGCTCCAGCATGTAGAGCTGGTCGAACGAGGCATTGGCGGTGTGCTGCGTGCCGACCGCCAGCTTGGCGGTCCACACCAGCTTGCCGGTGAACTTGGCGGTGACCGGAATCGTGAAAACGTGCTCGTGCCTTCCAGGTAAGAACGTGGTCGGCTGCCCTCGATCCGGGGGCCCGGGCTCGAAGCTGTTGTCCGGCCCCAGAGGCACCACGACTTCTGGCCCACGATTGATGTAGCCGAAGTAGAACAAGCGGGTGCCGTCGGGAAGCTCTTCCCAGCCGTCGAAGATCGGCGAGATGCCGGCCTGGCGGTACGACTGAGCCAGGGTGACCGGGGACGCCAGGATGGCGACGCAGCAACCGGCGAAAGCCAACGGAGCGAGACGACCGAACATTAGCCCTCTCGGGAAGTTAGAAGTTAGAACTCAGAAGTCAGAGCGACGAACCGCCCTTGACGGCTGAGTTTACGACACACCAGACCCCAGGGGAGTTTAGCAACCAGGCCGGGCGCCCGCCGCGCCGGTTTGTAAAAAGTTGTTTCCGACCGGCCGGGGCCGGGTTCACAGCAGAAAGCGATAGCCGGCGCCGTGGGCGGTCAACAGGTGGCGGGGCCGCAGGGAGTCGGCTTCGATGCGGCGGCGGAGCTTCGCGACGAAGTTGTCGACGGTCCGGGTAACTGCGGACGCGTCGTACCCCCAGACGTCCTTGAGCAGCTGTTCACGGCTGATCACTTCTCCCTGGTGGTGGATGAAGTACTCGAGGAGGTCGAATTCCCTGGAGGTCAGGTTCAGGTGCTGTGCGCCGCGCCGGACCTCGCGGTGCTTGAGATCCACGGTAACCGTGGACAGCTGAAGTTCGGTCACCAACTCGCTTTGCGGGCTGTGCCGGAGCTGCGCCCGGACGCGCGCCAACAACTCGCCGACGCTGAACGGCTTCCCCATGTAGTCGTCGGCGCCGTGGTCGAGCCCCGCGATGCGGTCGAGCTCGGTGTTCCTGGCAGTCAACATGATGATGCGGGTCTGCAGCCCGGCCGACCGTACACGCCGGCAGACGTCGTAACCGCTCATTGCCGGCAGTGTCAGATCGAGCACGATGAGATCCGGCCGTTCTCGCCCGACGAGTTCGACGGCCTGTTCGCCCGTGCCGGCGGCGAGGACGGTGTAGCCCTCGAGCTCCAGATTGTCCCGCAGGACCATCTGCAGAGCAGGCTCGTCGTCAACGACCAGGACTCGGAATGCCACTGTTGCCCTCCTCCTGAAGAGCGGGAAGCACCACGCGGAACAGGCTGCCGTGGCCGGGCTGGCTCGAGACCGAGACCCTGCCGCGATGCGCGGCGACGACTTCGCGGACGATCGCCAGGCCGAGGCCGAATCCAGGGGCCCGATGCGCGCCTGACGTGCCCCTGTAGAACTTGTCGAAGATCCGCGGCACCTCCGAGGTCTCGATCCCCATGCCGTGATCCTGTACGGACAGAACGGCATTCGCGCCATCACGCTCGACGCGGACGACGATCTCCTGGCCGCCGCCGTACTTGATGGCATTCTCGACGAGATTCACGACGACCTGCTCCAGCGCCTCGGCATCACCGTTCACGAGAAGCTGGTCGCATTCGATCTCGATGCGAATGGGAACCGTGCCCTTGCCCTGTTCGGGAAGGCACGCCTGCACCGACGACCGCACGAGGTGCGTGAAATTCACGACCTGGGTGGCCGGCTCCTGAAACTCGCGGCTCTTGGAAAAGATCAGGATGCGATCGACCAGCGCCGACAGCCTCCGCGTCTGCACATGGGCCGCCTCGGCGTATCCTTGATCTTGGCTTCCGACGTGATGCGGCCGTCGCTGAGTGTCTCGGTGACGCCGGAGAGGATGGAAAGAGGCGTGCGCAATTGGTGTGACACGCTGGCGACGAACTCGGCCTGCATGCTCGAGAGGCGTGATACCTGGCCGACGGCGCGAACGGTGCAGAACCCGGCGAGGCCGATCATCAGGACGGCGCCAAGGGCCGCCCAGGAGTCGGTGAACGAGAGCACCGCGCCCTGCGCATCGGCGCTGACCGTCAGCGTCCAGATGCGCTTCGGCGCCAGGATGATCTCGGTCTCGGTGGCCGCGGCCGGGAAAAACAGCATTTCCAGCGGCCGGGACGCGGCGATCGCACCCGGCGACGGCTCGTGACCATGCACGATGTTGTTGTGCTCGTCCGTGATCGTCAGCCTGAGGGTTGCCGATCTCTCGTCGGTGCCGACCGGACCGGTGAGATCCGCAGCTGCGAGCCACGGACCAAGCCTGGCTTCCACATCCGTGAGGTTCACCACGTACCCCACCAGGCCAAAGAGCGTCGTGGCGAGCGGCTCGTGGTAGAAGTGGTGGACCACCACCTGGTAGCGCACGCCGTCGACGGTCTGCTCGCTCACCGAGTAGAGCGGCCGTTTCGAAGTCAGCCCCTGCGCCGTGTCGAAGATGAGCCGCGGCAGCGGCCCGCGATCCGGCACAAGGCTGCCCGCGGCGCGTTCCCGGTTGTCGACGAGAAACACCGCGTCCTCACCGACATCCTGGCGCGCCGAATAGAACAACGGCTCGCGCCGGAGGTGCTCCGGAAACCGCTCGTGCCAGAGGAAGAAGCCCTGCACATAACTTTGCCGGGCCGCTTCCGTGCCGAAGTAATCGGCCGCATACGACAGGTCATAGCGCTTCAGTTCCGGGTGACGGATCGGCCGGACGATGTCGAAGAAGGGCTCGTAGAAGATCCGCTGGGCGGTGCTCGAGGCGCGCTGGACGCGCTCCTCGCAGAGCTTCTGCAGCACTTCCTGCTGCTGGGCGACGAGCACGCGCTGGAGCTGGAGGATCAGGCCCGCCGCCACGGCCAGCGCGAGCACGGCACCGATGAACGGGAACGAATAGAGCGTCGCGCGCCGGCGATCCGTCAATCGACCCACGGGACGCCTCCTCAGGACGGCACACGGTAATCAAGAACACTGAAATTTACAATTAGGAATTAGGAATTGAGAATGCGTGTCGTAGTGACTGCGGGCAAAGGGCAAAGGACCACGGACGAACGAAGGACCAAGCACCGCCCAAGGACTAAGGCCCAAGGACCAAGGACTAGAGCCCGAGCCAGTACGTCGCCTTCACCATGAACACATGGGTCCCGTCGGCGGCGAAGGCGGTGCCAAGGTCCTGCCAGGCGCGGAACACGCCCGGGTTGGTCCCGTCGATCGCCGACAGGTTCCAGACCACGAACAACGTGCTGCCCGGCTTGTACTCCCAGCGCAGGACCGTGTTGCCGCGCAGCGACTTGGTGTTGAAGTCCGGGTCGTAGGGCAGCGTTGCCGGCAGGAAGGCGAACGAGGAAGGCCGCGCCAGTCGGCGGATGTCGGTGTAGTCGCCCACGGCGACGAACGGCTGCACATAGATCTGCAGCGTGAGATTGCGCTCGAAGGCGAACGTCGCCCGGCCGGTCAGATCAAGGATCTGCCGATCGAGGCGGCCGTAAACGTGATCGACGACACCGTCGTCGTTCACATCCCGGTTCGTGATCCATTGCGCGACGACGTCGCCGGTGCTGAGGCTGGTGCTCAACGACGTCTGCAACCGAGGCCAGGGCTGCAGGTTCAACGTGGGCCCGACACGCACGTTCCAGCCGCCCTCTTCGTCGCGATCGAGGTTGACGCCGGCGTTTACACGCCATGTCTTCCGTGAGTCCGTGTTGACGTACAAGTTCAACGACGTTGCAGCCGGCTTGACGATCGGCGGCCCCCCGCGCGTATCGAGGTCGTCCATCGCACGAAGGCCCTGGTTGATGTTCCACCCGAAGTACCAGAAGTTCGTGAACGACAGGTCCATGCCGGCAAGCGCCCGCCGGTCGAACACCAGATCGTCGCCGTTCCACTGCTGTTGCAACTGCGCGAAGAACCAGTAGCTGCGGAAGATGCCGCGCGGATCCGGCTGGCCCGCGCCCATCGACCACTGGGCCTGCGTCTTGTTGACTCGCGTGGCCAGGAACCCGAGATCGGTGTTGCGGAACGACCGGCTGAAATGATCGATGTGGGCGGTGGTGTTGAAGTGCTTGCCGTCCCACGTAAATCGGGAGATGCCGCCGAAGCCGCTCGCCTGGCGGCCGTTGACCGGCGCGTGGGTTCCGACCCAGTGTCCTTCCCAGAGGTTCTTGTTGCCTCCCCAGCGGAGGCTGTAGTCGAGGCCGCCGGTGAAGGCATCGGCGTCATGATCGCGGAGAACGGCCGTGCCGAGCGCGCCGACCGTGGACGACCCGTCAAGCAGATCGCGCTGCACCCGCCCCACGCCGTACATCGTCGCCGGTTCAATCAGGCGTTCAACCGCGAAGAGCGGCGTGCGGTCCTCCGATCCTTCGGGTTCGACCACGGCGTATTCGGCGGCCGTCAGCGCCGTGATGCCGCCATACGTCCAGCGCGACGCCTTCCCCGTCACCTTGGCGGCACCGAGGATCGTCGTCTGGTCTGGGCGCGACATGACCGCGTCGCCGGCGTTCACACCGTAGCGAGACGGCCGCTGGCCGATCCGCCGCGAATGAAACAACTGCATCTGGTTGAACGGCGGCACGAACATGCGGCTGTCTTCGATGAAGAACGGCCGCTTCTCCGGGAAGAACGTCTCGAACACCGTGAGGTTCAACACGGCCGGATCCTGCTCGACCTGTCCAAAGTCCGGATTGACCGTCGCGGAGAGCGTGCCCGAGGTGCCCAGCCCGACCCGTGCATCCAGGCCGCCGGCGAGCCCGTGATCGGGTCCGGCGCCCGGCAGCATCTCCCGGCGCAGCGACGCGTAGGGCACGAGCTCGAGCCGCCGCGGCGGTGCGGGCGGCTCGGGAAAGGTGAGGTGTCCGAAGCGCGACACGAACCCCTGGACGCCGCGCGGCGTTGCCACCCACCGGTCGGTACTCGCCCCGGCGCTGCAGGTCCCGCCGGATGTTGAACCCCCAGACCATGGCCTGGCCTTCCGGCGACGGAAAGCGCATCTGGGAAAACGGGATGCGCAGCTCCGCGAACCAGCCCTCGGACGTGACGCTGGTCACCACGTCCCACACGGCGTCGTAGTCCGAGCTCTGGCGCGTGTCGTCGTACCACGTGTCGTCGGACTGCACACCCGCCGCGTTGACGTGAAAGACGTAGGCGGTACGGTGGTCGTGACGCGGATCGAAGCTGATGCGCAGGATATCGCTCGGCGGAAGGCTGTCGCGGCGCCCCAGCGCCGCGACGATCTGCGAGGGGTCCTTCGCGAAGCACTGCACGGCCATGTACAGATAGCGATCGTCGAACGCGATCTGCACCACCGTTCGCTCCGTCGGCGGCTGCATGTTGTCGGGCTCGTTCTGCACCAGGTCATCGATGAACGGCGCCTGCGACCACACCTCGTCGTCTATCCGGCCGTCGAGCCGGGGCAGCGCGCCGTCGATCCTGTGGGCGCGCAGCTCCTTGCCCACTTTTTCAGGCACATCGGGTTCGTCAAGCGCGGCGGGCGCCTGAGCACCCTGAGCTGCGCCTGCGCCTCCAGGGGCCACAAACACGCAGATCGCCAGCAGTCCCGCCAGAACCCTGGGGAATGACATCAACTCTCGACGACGACAGGGCACTCTGGGGGCGGCGATGACGGTATCTTGGACGGCGCCGGAACGCAGAAGGTTTGCCCGGCGCCGGAAGTATTCTCGTCTACAATGCGCCGAGCGGCGCTCGAAACACGAAGGGGCACGCCCCCTGGAGGCCCGGAAACGCTGATGACGACGCGGAAGTTCGCGTATTGCGCGGCCGGCTTGCTGGTGCTCCTGGCGGCCGGCGCGTACCCAGTCGCACAGCAACCGCCGGCGCAGTCGGCTGTCCGCGCGGATCTCTCCGCCGACCAGGCCCTCGTCAATCGCTACTGCCTCGGATGTCACAACGATCGGACCCGCACGCAGGGGTTGTCTCTGTCCTCTGTGGACATGGCTCGCGTCGACCTGGACGCCGAGGTCTGGGAGAAGGTCGTGCGCAAGCTTCGCGCGCGCGCGATGCCTCCGTCCGGCTCGCCCCATCCTGACGAAGCGGGCTATCAGCAGCTGATCGCGCGACTCGAGACGGAGCTGGATCGCGCGGCGCTTGCCAGGCCCGATCCCGGACGAACCGAGCCGTTCCGGCGGCTGAACCGCACCGAGTATCGCAACGCCGTTCGCGATCTGCTCGCGCTCGACGTCGATGTCAACGATCTGCTGCCGGCCGACGATGCCAGCTTCGGGTTCGACAACGTGAGCGTGACCGGGCTCTCGCCTACGCTGATGGAGCGCTACCTCGCCGCCGCCCAGAAGGTCAGCCGCCTGGCCGTCGGCAGCCCCGTGCACACGCCCCTGCACAGGACGATCGTCGTTCCGCCCGACTTGACGCAGGAAGCGCGCCTCGACGGACTGCCCTTCGGCACGCGCGGCGGCACGAGCGCGACGCACACGTTTCCGGTCGACGGCGAGTACGCGTTCCGCGTGCGCCTGGTGAGAGATCGCAACGAGAACGTCGAGGGCCTGCTCGAGGCGCATGACATCGAGTTCGCGATCGACGGCAAGCGCCTGGCGCTCTCCACGGTGACGCCGAACCGCAACCGCTACGGGCAGTACTACTCGGACGAAGGCGTTGACCGGCACCTGGAGTTCCGCGCACCGGTCACGGCCGGCCCGCACACGGTGTCGGCGGCCTTCATCGCCAAGACCTCGGCGCTCGCCGAGACCGAGCGGCAGCCGTACCCGGCAAACTTCAACGCCGACCGCACACCTCGCAGCCAGCCGGCCGTGCGGTCAATCTCGATTGAAGGGCCGTTCGACGCAGCCGGCGCGAGCGGCACGCCGAGCCGGCAGCGCATCTTCGCATGCTCGCCATCGGGCCGTCAGGAGGAAGACGCCTGCGCCAGGACCATCGTCGCGGCGCTGGCACGCCGCGCGTACCGACGGCCGGTCACCGCGCAGGACCTGGACGCGCCGATGAAGTTCTACCGCGAGGCGCGGGCATCTGCTCCGGCAGAGGACGCCTTCGATGCCGGCATCGAGATGGCGCTCCGCGCCCTCCTGACGAGCATGGAGTTCCTGTTCCGCATCGAGCGGGACCCGGCGGGCCTTGCGCCCGGCACCCCTTACCGCGTGAGCGATGTCGCGCTGGCCTCACGCCTGTCGTTCTTCCTCTGGAGCAGCGCGCCGGACGACGAACTGCTGGCGCTGGCCGAACGGAGCGAGTTGAGCCGGCCCGCGACACTCGAGCGGCAAGTGCGGCGCATGCTCGCCGATCCGCGTGCGGAAACGCTGTCCACCAACTTCGCCTCCCAGTGGCTGCACTTGAGGAATCTGGCGGCTCACCGGCCCGACTCCCGGCAGTTCCCCGAGTTCGACGACAACCTGCGCCAGGGTTTCCGCCGCGAGACCGAACTGCTGTTTGCCAGCATCGTGAGCAACGACCGGCCGGCGCCGGAACTACTGACGGCCAACTACACGTTCCTCAATGAGCGCGTGGCACGCCACTACGGCATCCCCGGTGTGTACGGCGATCAGTTCCGGCGGGTGAGCCTCGGCGAGAACAGCCGGCGTGCGGGACTGCTCGGACACGGGAGCATCCTCACGGTCACGTCGTATGCGAACCGGACCTCGCCCGTCCTGCGTGGCAAGTGGGTCCTCGACAACCTGCTGGGCATGCCGCCGCCTCCCCCGCCGCCAACGGTGCCGGACCTGCCTGAGAGGGCCGCGGGCAAGTCTCTGTCCATGCGCGAGCGCATGGCGGAGCACCGCGCCAATCCGACGTGCGCGACCTGCCATCAGGCCATGGATCCGGCCGGACTCTCGATGGAGCACTTCGACGCCATCGGCCGCTGGCGTGCGCGCGGAGAAGACGGCGCGGCGCTGGACGTCGCCGGGAATCTGCCTGGCGGACCGTCCTTCGAAGGCGTCGAGGGCCTGCGGCAGGCGCTGGTCGCCCACCCCGATGTGTTTGTTGCAACCCTGTCCGAAAAGCTCCTGACCTTCGCGCTCGGGCGCGGCGTGGACTACCGCGATGCACCTGCCGTGCGGCAGATGGTGCGGCAGTCCGGGCAGCAGGACTATCGTTTCTCGTCGCTCGTGCTGGCGATCGCCAGCAGCCAGCCGTTCCAGATGAGGAGGTCGCAGTGATCATCTCGAAGATGGCGCTTCCGCGCCGGACGTTCCTGCGCGGCCTGGGCGCCACGCTGTCGTTGCCGCTCCTGGATGCCATGGTGCCGGCGCTGTCCACAGTCGGCGTGGCCGCCGCGGCGCCTGTGCGCCGCCTGGGTTTCGTGTACATCCCGATGGGATCGAATCCGGCGGTGTGGACTCCCGCAGAGGTCGGACGGCTGACGACGCTCTCGCCCTCGCTGGCGTCGCTCTCGCCGTATCTCGAGCACCTGACGGTGTTCACGAACCTCGAGCTGAAGAACGCCAACACGACCGGGAACCATGCTTCGTCGAACGCCGGCTTCCTCAGCTGCGCACGCGCGAAGCGCACCGAGAGCAGCGACTACGAGAACGGCACGACCGTGGATCAGATCGCTGCGACAGCAATCGGCCGCGAGACGCCGATTCCGTCGCTGGAGCTGGGCGTGGATCTGATCGCCCAGGTTGGCAACTGCGACAACGGCTACGCCTGTGCCTATCAGAACAACCTGTCGTGGTCGTCGCCGACCACGCCGCTCCCGACCGAGGCCGATCCGCGCGTCGTCTTCGAACGCCTGTTCGGGGATGGCGGCTCCGCCGAACGCCGGCGTGCCGAGCTCAGGAAGAACGCCAGCATCCTCGACTGGGTGATGGCCGACATGGCCAGCCTGCAGCGGCAGCTCGGGGCGGGCGACAGGACGAAAGTAGACCAGTACCTCGACACCGTCCGCGAGGTCGAGCGGCGCATTCAGCGCGCGGAGCGGCAGAACGCCGACTCACCGATGCCCGCGCTCGATCGGCCGCCGAGCGTGCCCGAGGTCTGGGAGGAACACGTGGAGCTGATGTTCGACCTGCAGGTGCTCGCGCTGCAGTCGGACCTCACGCGCGTGATCACGTTCCAGCTGGCGCGCGAGAGCAGCACGCGCACGTACCCACAGATTGGCGTGCCCGAGCCCCATCACCCGGTCTCGCATCACTCGAACGATCCCGAGAAGTTGCTCAAGCTTGCGAAGATCAACGCGTACCACGTGTCGCTCTTCGGCAAGCTGCTCGAGAAGCTGAAGTCCACGCCGGACGGCGATGGCACGCTGCTCGATCATTCGACGTACCTGCTGGGCAGCGGGATGGGCAACCCGGACATCCACGATCACCAGAACCTGCCGATCGTGGTCGCGCGGGGCGGCGCGGGCGGAGTCAAGGGCGGACAGCACGTCAAGTACAACGAGATGGTGCCGCTCGCCAACCTGCACTTGACGCTGCTCGATCACGTCGGCGTGCACCTCGACAAGTTCGTGGACAGCACCGGGCGCATCGACATGACGATCCAGCAGCCGCTCACGCTGTGATGTTCAGCCGCCGGGTCCCAAAGGACCCGGCCTACGAGTGAGAACGTAGGGCGGGTCCTTTGGGACCCGCCTGGAGCGTGATGATGAAGAGAACAGCGTGTCTCAGCGTGCTGGCGGGACTGATGCTGGGCGTGACGACCCTCGCGGCCGGGACAGGCCTGGTCGAATCCGTCAAGAACGGTGACCGTCGTGCCGTGCAGTCGCTGCTGACGGCGCACCCTGGCGCGGACACCGCAAACGCAGCCGACGCCGACGGAACCTCTGCGTTGCACTGGGCCGTGCATCGAAACGACGCGGAGATAGCCGGCCTGCTCATCCGCGCGGGCGCCAACGTTCGCACTGAAAACCGGTACGGTGTGCAGCCGCTGATGCTCGCGGCGGGCAACGGCAGCGCCGCGATTGCGCGGCTCCTGCTCGACGCCGGCGCCGATGCGGGCGCCTCGCTCAACGGCGAGACCGCGCTCATGGTCGCCTCACGCTCTGGCAACGTGGACCTCGTGGCGCTCCTCGCCGACCGCGGCGCAAACGTGAACGCCGTGGAGAGCTGGCGGGGCCAGACGGCGCTGATGTGGGCCGCTTCCGAGGGGCACGTGGACGTCGTGCGGCTCCTCATCAAGCACGGCGCCAATATCCACGAGCGATCCAAGGTCGGGTTCACCGCACTGCTCTTCGCGGCGAGGCAGGGGCAGATCGACGCCGCCATGGCGCTGCTCGACGCAGGCGCGAATCCGGACGACACCCTCAGGGGTGTCGCGCCCAACAGTACCGCCGGCTCGGGGCCCGCCGCGGCACAGGTGGGCGTCAACGCATTCCTGATTGCCGCCGGCAACGCCCACTATCAGCTGGCGACGATGTTCCTCGAACGCGGTGCGGATCCGAACGCGGCGCCGCGGGGATGGAGCGCACTCCACCAGGTGTCCTGGGTGAGGAAAGCCGGTGTGGCCGGCAGCAACAACCCGGCACCAGCGGGATCGGGCTCGATGGGGAGCCTCGAGTTCGTGAAGACCCTCGTGCTCTACGGCGCCGATGTTGAGGCGCGCGTCACCAGGCGTCCACCCGTCGGTGTGACAAGCCTGAACATGGTGGGCGCGACGCCCCTGCTGCTGGCGGCACGAACTGCAGACGCCGAGTACATGAAGCTGCTCGTGGACCTGGGCGCCGATCCCAAGGCCACCAACGAGGACGGCACCACGGTCCTGATGATCGCCGCCGGGATCGGCACGGCGGCGCCCGGCGAGGATCCGGGCACCGAGCCCGAGGTCCTCGAGGCGGTGCAACTCGCGCTCTCTCTCGGCAACGACATCAACGCCGTGGACTACAAGGGCGAGACGGCGATGCACGGCGCGGCCTCCAAGCACGCGCCGAGCGTCGTCCGCTACCTGGCGCAGTCCGGCGCCAGGATGGAGATCTGGAACCAGCCGAACGCCGAGGGTTTCACGCCGCTCCGCATCACCGAAGGCATCCACCGCGGCATGAGCATCGTCCGATCGCCGATCACCGAGGCGGCGATCCGCGAGGTGATGGCGCAGGAAGCGGGCCGCGCCGCCGCCCGGTAGCCGGGCTCGCTCAGCGAACGAAGAACAGTCGCTCTATGTCGACGCCCACCGTGGCGTAGAGCTTCACGTGCGTCCCGGAGCTCTCGCCGGGGAGTCCTCCAAACTGTTCGGGGCTGACGCTTCCTACCCACTGCACCATCACGCGGGCGAGTACGGCATCCAGCTTGTTAGGCTCCGAATCGTGCCCGCCTGGCCTGAAGGTGAGCCTGGCCTCGAACCGCGGCACCCAGAACGGTTCGAACCGCTGGCCGGAAAACCTCACGCCCGACATCGTCACCCCGGCCTCGAGCATCCGACCGAGGCGCTGTGCGGGGTCGAGGAAGGTCATGTCGAAGGTTGCGCCGAAGGGGAATGCCGTTACTTCAGGGTCGAGTGAGGCGAGCGGCTCGGCGGTGTCGTAATGGCTGTCGGCCTTGGTGAGCACGCTGCCGGTCACCCCGAAGTGCATCTGCCTTTTGTTTTTCTCCAGCGAGTAGCACTTGCTCGCCGGATGGATTGTCTCCTTCTTGGCGTCGGAGCTTTCGAAGATCCCCGAGCTGTAGCCGGGCCTCAGCGTGCCGAAGCACATGTACTCCCACTCGACTCTCAGGCCCCTGAAGGGCCCCGGGCCGCTCAGCTCCATGAGCCAGTCGATCAACTCCTCCATCCGGGCATCGGCGGGACGCGCCGTGCCCACGACCAGGACCAGGGCTGCACACACCGTCAACAGGCTGCGCCGCATGTCATGCTCCTTCTTGTCAGTCGTGAACGATCAGGGAACGAAAATGCTTTCCAGAACGCCGGATCTCTCGACCCTCGGGTCGCTGGCCGGCAGGACCCGGGTACGAGGAGGCGGGGCGTCCGGGCAATACAGCAGAGCATCGGGGCTGTTGACCCCTATAACGTAGCAACGCATCGAATCGAACAGGACGCGCTCGAACCGGTTCTGCCAGAAGATCCGGTAGGGCGTCACCAGCAGGGCGAGCGTCGCAGCCAGCACCACGAGGCCAGTCGCTATCAGGAACCGGTCGGCCTCCAGCTGCGGACGGGGCGCGGTGCGCATGTGCGCGTACCAGCTCCAGCCCGATCCCACGGCCAGCAGCGAGAAGAGGATGGCGAAGAACTGCCGTTCTACTCCGCGATCGGGCTTCAGCACGGCAAACCGGTCGGGACTGGAAGTCGAGAGGTATGAGGTTGCGGCGTTGAAGACGTCCGCGAACAGCCAGCAGAGTGCGGCGAACAGCGCCACCTGCGCGACGAGCAGCGCCTTCGCCCGCACGCGCGAGTCCAGGAGCACCCTCGGCGTCCTCCGCCCGCGCAAGAGCCGTCGCCCGATGGCGGCGGCCACGGCCCCCATGTAGGCGGTGACCACCATGAAGACGGCGGGGCCGACGAGGGCCCGCACACCCCAGAGCCAGTACCAGAAGAACCCTTCGTCGGCGAACCGGCCGACCCTGCCCAATGTGACGTTGAACGCGAGCGACGTAATGAGACCGAGAACCCAGAACCCCACCGTGGCGGCCAGGAGGGCTGCCACAATCGGCCACCGGCTGAACGCCTCCCGGCTCGAAGGCTGGTTTTCGGTGAGATCACGAAGCAGCGCGCCCGCGCTCGAGTAGCGGTCCTCGGGCACCGGGGCGATGGCGCGCTCCACGACGCGCACGAAGGCACCCGGTAACTCGGGCCGCAGATCCGAAAGGAGGCGCCGCCGGCCCGCCTTGTGTGAGGCCCTGATGTCGGCGAGGGTCCGGCCGGCGACCGGATATGTCCCGGACACGAGGAAGAACAGCAGCACCCCGAGGCTGTAGATGTCACTGGTCTTCGATGCCGACCGTCCGTCGAAGATCTCGGGCGCCAGGTAGAGCGGCGTGCCCGCCATCCGCGTCGTCGCCCATCCGGCCAGGACGTCCCCGTCGATACCCGCGCCAAAATCCACGAGCACGATACGGCCGCCGGCTTCGCGCATCACGTTCGAGGCCTTGACGTCGCGGTGCACGAGGCCAGCCGCGTGTACGGCGGCCACCGCGCGGCAGAGGCAGTCGCCGACGACGGTGGCCTCCTGTGCGCTCATCGGCCCCTCGTCCTTCACCACCTGCTCGAGCGTCCTGCCGTGCAGGAACTCGGTCCAGATGCCGACCTCGCCGGCCACCTGGCAGGCACCGTGGACCACCACCACGTTGGGGTGCTTCACTCTGGCGAGGAGCTGCCCTTCGCGCAGCACGGCCGCGCGGAACGACGGCAGCGCGTCCTCGGGAAGCCTGAGCCGCTTGAGCGCAACTTCGTGCCTGAGCGCCGGGTCCCAGGCACGGTAGACCTCGCCGAATGCGCCGCCGCCCACCCGCTCACGCAGGATCAGAGGGCCCCAGGGCTCGCCTTCCTCCGAGTCTTCAGAGCCGTGGGCCGGGAGGGTCACGGTTGTCGACGCCAGGGCGGGGACATCCTGCTGCCGGTGTACGTCGATCAGCTGCTGGATGACCTGCAGCTGCCGGGCAGTTTCACCAGCTACAGCGGCGTCGTGGCCGTTCCAGTCAACCGGCGAGCCGTCGAGGATGGCTTCCGCGACGCGAAGGACGCTGCCCAGATCCTCGTCGCTCGCCCCCGAGTGCGACGCGGGCGGCGGATCATGGCTCACGCCGCATCTCCCGCGCCAGACGGGCGAGCGCGCGCGTGACCATCATGCGCGCGGCAGCCGCCGTGGGTTTGCCGAGGGCGTCGGCGATTTCCGCGTAGTCGTGTCCAAGCTCGACCCGCAGGACGACCGCCTGGCGATCGTCAGGGTCCAGGCGTTCGAGCGCCGCGTCATAGCGGGCGAGCGCCTCGGCGCCAATCGCCGCCTCGAGGGGCGAAGTCATGTGGCCGGGCTGATCCTCGGGGATCTCGACGCGGCCTGGCCGGCGGGCGGCGCGCCTGTGCAAATCGATGATGCGGTTGTTGATGGCCTGACGGAGGTACGCGACGAGGGAACCCGCGTTCCGGATCTCCAGCGTGTCGATGTGCCGCAGTGCGTTGACGACCGCGTCCTGCACCAGGTCGCCGGTGTCGTGCATGGTGCGAGCGCTCAAAGGCAGGCGGCCGCTGGCCCAGCGCTGGAGGCGAGGCAGGTAGCGCGCCAGCAAGCGATTGAGCGCGTCCTCGTCACCGGTCTGGGCCTTGGCCAGAAGGGCAATCGAGGTTTCGGCCTCGTGGTCGTCCATGTTCGGAGTTGTCCGCATGATACCCCTGACACTCGACACCCGCCCCGGCTTTGTTGCGGACCGTGAAAGGAGCGCGCCGCATAGAATGCGGGGATGCTCACGCTCGCCGCCGATCGGGGCGATGCCGGCCGGCGGCTGGATCTGGTCCTGCGGCGCCATCTCGCCGGAGTTCGCGGCGCCACGAGGACCCAGGTACAGGGTTGGATTGAGGACGGACAGGTCTGCGTCAACGGCAAGCCGGTGCTCCGGGCGGCCGCCCGGACCGCAGCGGGTGATGTGGTCACCGTTCAGGGACTGGGGACTCGGGGCTCGGGACCGGGAACCAGGAACTCGAGGATGGGGACGGACGGCCCGACGCCCCTGGAGCCCGAAGCCTGGAGCCTGGAGCCTGCTCACATCCTTTACGAAGACGACTCGCTGCTGGCCGTCGCCAAGCCGGCGGGAATCGTGGTGCACCCGACCTACAAGCACGCGTCAGGCACCCTGCTCGACGCGGTGCGGGGATACGGCCGTTCATGGTCCGACTCACGCCAGCCTTCTGTTGTCGGGCGGCTCGACAAGCTGACCTCCGGCGTGGTGATCGTCGCAAAGGGACCGGTCGCCCACCACCAGCTGCAGGTGGCGATGGCCTCGGCGGAAAAGGACTACCTCGCCGTGGTCCACGGGCGCGTGAACACGGCTCGCGGCACGATTGACCTGAAGCTGGCGCGCGACCCCGGCGACCGGCGAAGGGTCGTCGCTTCGGAAACCGTGGGGGCCGCGAGCCGGACGGGTTTCGAGCGGCTGGCTCGCACCCGCGAGGCCTCACTGCTCCGGTGCCGCCTGCTGACCGGCCGTATGCATCAGATCCGCGCGCACCTCTTCGCACGTGGCTGGCCCATCGTCGGCGATCCGAAGTACACGGATCCCCGCCGCCCCGCGCTCGGCTTTAGGCGTCAGGCTCTTCATGCGTGGCGCGCGACGTTCCGGCACCCTGTGGGCAGCGCCCGGATGGTCATTGAAGCCCCGGTGCCCGAAGACTTGAACGAACTGCTCGTACGTATACTTGGACCATGCTGGTCCGACGTCTTGCCGCCCTCCTCTTCTCGTTCATCGTCCTGATTTCCTGCGCGCAGCCTGCCGCCCAGCGGGGGGCCATCGCCGGGACGTCAAAGAACAAGGTGGTTCGAGGTGAGTACGGTCAAGTGACGCTCCCCGACGTGGACCGCGTGTCGATCCAGGATGGCAAGCTGGTGCTGCACGCCGCCTCCTCGAGTGTCACCGTCGAATTGCCGGCGGGGGCTGACACGAGCAAGCCCACGCGCAACTGGGCGCTCACGACCGACACCAGTGCCGGAGATCAGACGGCCTACACGTTCACGCACGCCGAGTCGCTTGACGACTTCACCATCGAACTGCCGTCAGCTGACGGCCAGTTGCGGTACGGCGTGTTCGAGCACGGCCAGAGCGGCGAAGTCATGGCGCTCGCCTGGGCCGGCAAGGGCCGGAGCTATTTCGGATGGGTGACGATCGCGGGGAATTAGACGCCTCATAGAGCGGCTCCAGGCTCCGGACTTCAGGCTCCAGTGGCTCACGGCTCAAGGCTCAGGGCCCTGATTACCGTGCCACGCGCGAGAGCAGGATCACCGGAACGAGGCCGGCGACGACAATGAGCAGGGCCGCTATCGCGGCGTCCTCGTAGGTGCCCCGCACCGCTTCGCCATAGAGATGCGTGGCGAGTGTCTCCACGCCGACCGGCCTGAGCAGCAGCGTGGCCGGCAATTCCTTCATGCAGTCCACGAACACGAGAAGCGCAGCCGTCGCCAGAGCGGGGCGGGTCAGCGGAATGTGCACGCGCCGAAGCATGCCGCCCGCCGACTCGCCCAGCGTTCTCGCGGCAGCATCGAGCGAAGTCGAGATCCGGCCGAAGCCGGCCTCGACACCGCCGGCGGCGACAGCCAGGAAGCGCACGGTGTAGGCATAGACGAGTGCCGCGCCCGAGCTCAGGATGAGCAGGCCAGTGGATATGCCGATCGCCTGCGTCGCAAGAGCATCGATCGCCGTGTCGATCCCGACAACCACAGGGAGCAGGCCGATGGCGAGGACTGTGCCCGGCACTGCATAGCCGAGCGAGGCCAGCCGGACGAACAGGTCTGTCGCCCTGCCGCGATTGATCCTCGAAGCGACGACGACCAGGAGCCCGCCGCCGAGCGTCAGCGCCGTCGCCAGGATCGACAGCACAACGGTATTGCGTGTCTCCGTCCAGAGTGCCGGGGCGATCCCGGACAGGCGGACGCGCACGACAGTCGCGTGAATGAGGTAGGCGGCGGGGGCAAGGAAGCCGACGGCAATGGGCAGCACGCATGCCAGGACAGCCAGCGCGGATGATGCCCCTCGCAATCGGTGTCGCAGGAGCGGTCTCGGATGCTGCGCGTCGTTCGCGTATCCACGGTGCCGCCGCGCCCACCGCTCGACGAGCACGAGGCCCACGACGAACGCGAGCATGGCAAGGGCGATCTGCGCCGCACCCGGAAGATCCGATCGTGTCGTCCACGTCGTGTAGATCGACACCGTGAGCGTCCGCACGCCCAGAAACTCCGAAGCACCGATGTCGTTCAGCGCTTCGAGCAATGTCAGGCTGAGACCGATGGCCACGGCCGGCCGCGCCATCGGGAGCGCGACGCGAAAGAAGATCCGTCCCCGCGTCGTCCCAAGCGTACGTGCGGCGTCGATCAGGTTCGCGGTCTGCATGAGAAACAGGGCCCGCGTCGGCAGGAACACGTACGGGTAGAGCACAAATCCGAGGAGCAGGATGGCGCCGGGCATCGAGCGGATGTCCGGCAGGCGGAAGTCTCGCGGGCTGTCGATGCCCAGCAGCGCACGCAGCGCCGTCTGAATCGGACCAACCGGGTGCAGGAGGTCGAGATACGCGTAGGCGACGATGTAGGTCGGGACGGCGAGAGGAAGCAGCAGCGCCCAGTCGAGCGTGCGCCTGCCCGGAAAGTCGTACGCGGTGACCAGCCAGGCCGTGCCCGTGCCGAGCACGCCCGCCACGACGGCGACGCCCGCGAGCAAAAGGAGCGACTCGCCGATCGCCGACGGCAACACAAACGCGAAGAGATGGCCCCAGAGATCGGGTGACCCCCGCGAGGCGGCCACCCCCAGCGCAACGAGCGGTGCACAGACGGCGGCCGCCACGGCGGCAGCCGCCACCTGCCACAGCTGTGCGTGGACGGACGCCCGCGGGCGGGCAGGCGTCCCCAGCATCAGTTGTCGAATCCGACCTTCTCGACGAGCTTGCTGGCGGTCGCGCGATGGCGCGCGATGTCAGTCAACGGCAGGGGATCGGTCTTGAGCTGGCCGAGGGCTGCAATCAGCGGGTGGATCGCCGCGCCAGCCTTCACCGGGTACTCGAAGTTGGCTTCCGCGTAGATCTTCTGCGCATCGTCCGACACGAGGTACTCGAGGAAGCGGATTGCAGCCGCACGGTTCGGGGCGTTCTTGGCCACCGAAGCGCCCGAGATGTTCACTTGCGTCCCGCCGCCGGCAAAGGTCGGCAGGATCACTTTGATCGCCGCGCCCCACTTCAGCTGGTCCGGCCCGCCGGCGCCGCCGCGCATGAGGCCCACGTAGTACGAGTTGGCGATCCCGATGTCGCAGATGCCGCCCATGATGTCGCGGGCGACATCGCGATCGCCGCCGGTGGCCTTCCGGCCGAGGTTCGCTTTCACGCCGCGCAGCCAGGCTTCGGTCTCGGCCTCGCCGTGGTGCGCGAGGTACGCCGCGACGAGCGCGACGTTGTAGGGATGCTGGCCAGCGCGGATGCACACCTTGCCCTTGTACTGCGGACTCGCCAGCTGCTCGTAGGTGAACGAAGTGAGCGGGCTGTCCTTCGCGGCGTAGAGCACGCGCGCCCTGAGCGACAGCGCAAACCATTCGCCCTTGGCGCCGCGGAGATGGGCCGGGATCGCCTTCTCGAGCACGGCAGACTGCACCGGCTCGGCCAGCCCCTTTTCCACCAGGTCCATCACGTTGCCGATGTCGACTGACATCAGCACATCGGCCGGCGACTTCGCGCCCTCGGCCGCCACCCGCTCCGCCAACCCCGCGGTCACGAAGATGCTGTTGACCTTGATCCCGGTGGACTTGGCGAACGCGTCGATGAGCGGCTGGATGAGGCCTGGCTCCCGGCTCGTGTAGAGGTTGAGAGTCTGGGCCGACAGCGGTGTGGCGGACACCACGGTGGCCAATGCCACGATCGCACCGGCGATCGGCCGGCGCAGGTCGAGCAATGTGTGAATCGTCATCATTCCAGCGCTCCGTAATTAGAGGGATCCCGGGGTGACTGGTGCGGAACGACCAGCACGTCCCCAGGGTGTACTTCGAGGTGTACCGCGTCGCCCGGCGCAAGCCGTGCCCAGCCGAACGTGCGGATCGTGACGGGTGTCGGCGGTCCCGGGCGAGGACCAATCACCTGCAGCTCGAGGTGATCCACCTCGCCCAGAAACGTAGACGTCACAACGCGGGCGGCAATCGACGTCGGGCCGTTCGCCAGCCGCAGGTGCTGCGGCCTGATGCAGACGCAGGCCGGCGTCTGGTCGCCGAGATGCGAAGCGTCGAAGCTGCCGAGCGGCGTCTCCACGCGGCCATTGCGGCAGATGCCCGGCAGTTCGTTGACGTCGCTGAAGAACTTCGCACAGAAGAGCGTCTCGGGGTGGGTATAGATCTGGGCGGGCGTGCCCGACTGCACCAGACGTCCTTCGCAGAGGAGCGCAATCCGGTCCGCCACCCGCATCGCCTCGTCCGGGTCGTGGGTGACGAGCACCGCAGTCGTCGCGGTGTCGCGCAGCAAGGCCAGCGTATCCCTGCGAACCCGGTCGCGCAGCCGCGTATCGAGACTCGAGAACGGCTCGTCGACGAGCAGCACTCTCGGCTGCGGCGCGAGCGCTCGCGCAAGCGCGACCCTCTGGCGTTCGCCGCCGGAGAGCTCGTGCGGATACCTGTCGCCGAAGCGGTCGAGCCCCACGCGCTCGAGCATCGCGCCGACGATGCGGGCAGCCTCGCCGCGGTTTCTGCCCTTCAGGCCGAACGCCACGTTGGCCGCAACCGTGAGGTGGGGGAACAGCGCGCAGTCCTGGAAGACCATGCCGACGCCGCGCAGCTCGGGCTCCACGTAGCGGCCGGGCCCCACGACCTCGAGATCGCCGACGACGATGCGCCCACGTGACGGCCGTTCGACGCCCGCGACGAGGCGCAGGAGCGTTGACTTGCCGGAGCCGGACGGCCCGAGCAAGCACAGCACTTCGCGCTCCGCCACGCGGAGCGAAACGTCGTCGAGCGCCTGCCTGGCTCCGTACCGGAGGCTGAGCGATTCGATGACCAGCGGTGAACCAGCCGGGCTGACCACGGTGAGATTTAATCTCAAGATGATTGCGGACTCAAGTGGTCGGTGATAGTATCGCGGAGATAATTGTGAGATTGAGTCTCATTACTAAAATGTTCGTTTCGCCATTAGCCCTACAGCCTCAAGGAGTTACACGCGTGCTGCCGAGCTCGAGACACCTGCTGATCCTGACCCTGGCGTCCCTTCTCGCCCTGCCCGCCGCCGCCGCTGAACGCCGCGACGACGACCCGACAGCCGTCACCTCGGATGACGCCGAGTTACAGACATCCGCAGTCGACGGCACTGTCGTGGACACGAGCGGCGGTGCCATCGCGAGCGCGACGGTCATTCTTGCGCTGCCGACCGGACCCGAGCGCCAGACCCGCACGGATGCAGCCGGGCGCTTCGTCTTCGCCGGTGTCCCGGAAGGTCCTGGCACAGTCACAGTGGTCTTCGACCGCTTCTCGCCGATGACGGTCGACCTCGAATCGGCCCGGACCGGCCTCAAGGTCGTGCTCTCGCCGCTGCCGCTGTCGGAGCAGGTCACCGTGCATGCGCCGCGGCTGACCGTGCCGCGCGTGACCACGGCCACCAAGACCGACACGCTTCTCCGCGATGTGCCCCAGGCGATCTCCGTCGTCACCCGCGCCCTCATCGCCGATCAGCGGATGCAAGGGATTGGTGATGTCGTGCGCTACGTGCCGGGAGTCGGGATGGCGCAGGGCGAGGGCAACCGCGACACGCCAATCTTCCGGGGCAACTCCTCGACGTCGGACTTCTACGTCGACGGCGTCCGCGACGACACGCAGTACTTCCGGGACTTGTACAACGTGGAGCGGGTCGAGGCGCTCAAGGGCCCGAATGCGATGATCTTCGGCCGCGGCGGCGTGGGCGGCGTCATCAACCGCGTCGTTCGCCAGGCCGACTGGGCGACGTCGCGCGAGGTTAGCCTTGACGCCGGAACGGCCGGGGGCCGCCGGCTCAGCGGCGATGTGGGACAGGGGATCAACGGGAAGGTGGCTCTGCGTCTCACGGGCATGTTCGAAGACTCAGACTCGTACCGCGACGGCGTCACCCTCGAGCGTTACGGCTTGAATCCGACGCTCGCCGTGGCACTCGGGCCGAACACGACGCTGCGCGCCTCCTACGAGCACTTCCACGACGATCGGACGGCGGACCGCGGTATTTCGTCCTACAACGGCCGGCCCGTCGACACCGACCCGTCGACCTTCTTCGGCAACGCGGCGTTGAGCGAGAGCACCGCCACGCGTGGACACGGTGTCGGCGCTCTTCGAGCACCGGATCAACGCGCGGTTGACCGTGCGCAACCGGGCGAGCGTGGCGACGTACGACAAGTTCTACCAGAACGTGTTCCCCGGCGCGGTCAACGCGGCAGGCACCACGGTGAGCCTCTCCGGCTACAACAACGCGACCGATCGCACCAACCTGTTCAACCAGACCGACTTCATCCTCACGAGCCGCACGGGCCGGATCGATCACACGGTCCTCGCGGGCGTCGAGGTCGGACGCCAGGAGACCGACAACTTCCGCAACACGGGCTACTTCACGACGCTTGGCCCCAACGTGACGACGGTCTCGGCGCCGCTGAGCAACCCCGTCACGACGCTGCCGATGGAGTGGCGCCAGGGCGCGACCGATGCCGACAACCACGGCGTGGCGACGACCGCCGCGGCCTACGTGCAGGATCAGGTCGCTCTCTCGTCTCAAGTCCAGGCCGTCGTCGGCGTCCGCGTGGATCAGTTCAACATGGATTTCACGAACAACCGCACGGCGCTGGCGCTCGAGAGCCGCGACACGCTGGCATCGCCGCGCGTGGGCCTGATTTACAAGCCGCAGGAGCCGGTGTCGGTGTATGCGAGCTACACGCTGTCGTACCTCCCGCGCGCAGGCGAGCAGCTGTCGTCGCTCTCCCTGACCAACCAGGCGCTCGACCCGGAGGAGTTCCGCAACTACGAGCTCGGCGCGAAGTGGGACGTGCTGCCCGCCCTCGCGTTCACGGCGGCCGTGTATAACCTCGACCGGTCCAACGTCGCCGTTCCCGATCCGCTCGACCCGACGCGATCGATCCTGGTCGATGCGCAGCGCACGCGTGGCGTTGAACTGGAACTGAGCGGGAATCCCAGCGATCGGTGGAGCATGACCGGCGGCTACGCGTTCCAGGACGGCACGATCACTCAATCGATTTCCGCGACAGTTCCGGCCGGCTCCACGCTCGCGCAGCTGCCGGACCATTCGCTCTCTCTCTGGAACAAGTACGACTTTTCCAGCCGCTGGGGCGTGGGCCTCGGGATCCTGTACCGCAGCGACATGTTCGCCGCCACCGACAACACCGTCGTTCTCCCCGCGTACACGCGAGTGGACGCGGCCGGGTTCTTCACGTTGAGCCCCAGGTTCCGGGCGCAGCTGAATATCGAGAACCTGTTCGACGCCAACTACTACCCGAACGCGCACAGCAACACGAACATCACACCCGGCGCGCCGATCGCTGCGCGCCTGTCGCTGACCACGCGTTTCTAGATCCACAGGCTCCGGGCTCCAGGCTCCGGGCTCCAGGGGCTTTCGGCTTCCGAGCCCGGCCCCGGCCGGAAGCCCCCGAAGCCGGAAGCCCGGAGCCCGAAGCCAGGACCATTGGACCTGTGTCCACCGCCACTCTGACCGACCGCACAGCTGGCGCGCAGGGAACGCAGGTGGCGGTTCTCACAGCCATCAGCTTCTCGCACCTCCTGAACGACACGATCCAGTCGCTGCTGCCGTCGATATATCCGCTGCTGAAGGCGAGCCTCGCGCTGAGCTTCTCGCAGGTGGGCCTCATCACCTTCACGCTGATGCTCAGCGCCTCGGTGCTGCAGCCGGTCGTGGGTCTCATCACCGACCGGCATCCGGCACCGTACTCGCTCGTGACGGGCATGGCGTTCTCCCTTGTGGGCCTGCTGGTCCTCGCCTCGGCCGGCAGCCTGCCGATGCTGCTCGTCGCCGCGGGTCTCATCGGGCTGGGGTCAGCGATCTTCCATCCGGAGTCGTCACGCGTCGCCAGGCTGGCGTCGGGCGGCCGCCACGGGCTGGCGCAGTCGGTCTTTCAGGTGGGCGGAAACGTGGGCTCGTCGATCGGCCCGCTGCTGGCGGCCTTCGTGGTGGTGCCCTACGGGCAGTCCAGCATCGCGTGGTGTTCAGCCGTGGCGCTCCTCGCCATCGGCGTGCTCTGGCGGATCGGACGCTGGCACGAAGAGAGGATTGCCGTTGCCGCTCGTCCGTCTCGGGCCGCCGTCCCCGATGTGATCGTGCCGGCGGTGCCTCGCGCTCCGGTGCTCTCGCGCGGGCGCATCATGATGTCGATCGCCATCCTCGTCGCGCTCATCTTCTCGAAGTACTTCTACCTGGCGAGCTTCTCGAGTTTCTACACGTTCTACCTGATGAGCCGTTTCGGTGTCACCGTCCAGGAAGCGCAGTTCAACCTGTTCGTGTTCCTGGCGGCCGTCGCGGCGGGAACCATCCTCGGCGGGCCGCTCGGCGATCGGTTCGGCCGGAAATGGGTGATCTGGGCGTCGATTGTCGGCGCACTGCCCTTCACGCTGACGCTGCCCTACGCGTCCCTCTTCTGGACGCAAGTCCTCTCGGTCGTCATCGGCCTCATCATTGCGTCGGCGTTTTCGGCAATCCTCGTCTACGCGCAGGAGCTGATTCCGAACCGCGTCGGCCTCATCGCGGGACTCTTCTTCGGATTCGCGTTCGGCATGGGCGGCCTCGGCGCCGCGGTTCTCGGCGAGCTCGCCGACCGCACCAGCATCGAGTTCGTCTACCGCCTCTGCGCGTTCCTTCCGGGCATTGGCCTTCTAACAGGATTACTGCCAAACACTTCGCCTGGCTCTCATTCTGAGAGCTTGGAGCGTCGCCATTGATGTAACGGAGGAGGCAGAGGGAACGGATTCAACACGGAGGAACGGAGAAACGGAGACAAACAACGCTCTGTGGGCTGCGGCGCGGCCCGCCGGCTTGCGCCGGCCATGACGACGTCGGGAAACGCCGGGAGGAAAGCACCGAGCCACCGAATGACGCTTTCCTCCCGGCGTTTTCCGACGTCGCGCCCGCGAAGCGGGCAGGCCGCGCACTTCTCCGCCGCTCCGCGTCTCCGTGTGGATCCGTTCTCTCCGCCCGCTCCGCTTCCTAGAACGCCATCATGTAAGTCATTTTCGCGATGAGCGCCCGGTCGGTCCGGCCCGTGCGGTCGTCCTGCCGATCGTTGTAGACGATGAAGAAGTCGCTGAGTGGCCGGTGGATGAAGTTGAAGCGCAGGTTCGAGCTGAGCTGCTCCGAGTCCGTGTTGTACTGGATCAGCGCATTCAGAAACATGCGGTTGCTGAAGTTGTAGTTGATGCGGGAGGTGACCAGCGTCGTGACGAACGAGCCGGTCGACAGGTCCACGTCGTTCACCTGCAGCCCGAGCGAGGCGTTGAAGTGCTCGTTGACGCGGAAGCTCGGCCCGAAGTTGTAGCCGTGGCGCGTGCCGTCGTAGAAGTCGCCGAGTGACAGGCGGCTGGTGAAGGAGAACGGCGCCGAACTGTTCGTGTTCCAGAGCGCGAAATACTCGCTGAACTCGTATCGTCCGGGGTTGACCTGCACGCCGCGCACACCGTTGATCGTGAACGGCTCGCGGACCACTTCGACGTTCGGATTGACGCCAAACTCGACAAACGCGCCGTCGTTGAAGTTGAACGGCAGGTGCCAGTCCTGGTACCGCGATTCGAGACCGCTTCCGTCGCGGCGGACGAATGCTTCCATCTGCCAGTGCGGCCGTATCTCGCGAAGGTTGAACTTGGACAGCCACGCCGGGCGGAACGTCCGGCCGACGAAGCCGAGCCCGCTGTTGACGCCGACGCGAGGCACGAAGCCCATTTCGTCGTTGAACCGCTCGCCAACCGAGCTGAGCAGCCCCCGGAACTGCCAGGTCCGCGACTGGTAGTTCGCATGGCCCCTGGCGGCGAAGGCTTCGCCGCTGCCGGGCACCGTTTCCTCAGGCGACTGCGACCCGACCGCGTATCCATCGATCGTCAGGAAGCCGAACCGGAAGTTGGCGTCCAGGCCGCCGACCCGGTTGTAGAGCGGGCCATTCTCCTCCTTGTTGAGGAACATGACGCCGATGTCCGAGTTGGCGAGGATATCGCGGCGCACGCGCACCGCCGTGAAGTTGGTCGCCGGGACGAGGGTCGGGATCTCCTGTTCGCGCTGCTGGACGTTGAGCGCGCCCACGGAAAACCGGCCCACGCGGCCGGTCAGCCGGGTGCCGGCGAGAATCGGAATTTCGGTGCCCTCTTCCGATAACCCGATCGTTCGGCTGAAGAAGAGGCGCATGTCCTGCGAGGCATTCTGCCGCCCGCCGCCGCCGCCGCCCCCACCGCCCCCACCCCCGCCGCCGCCCCCGCCCCCGCCCCCGCCGAACTGGAAAATGCCCGAGTTCTCGAGGAAGAAGTCGCGCTTTTCCGGAAAGAACAGGCTGAAGCGCGACAGGTTGACCTGCTGCTCGTCTGCTTCGACCTGCGAGAAGTCCGTGTTGACCGTGAAGTCCCACGTGAGGCCGCTGGTGATCCCGTACTTCACGTCCAGGCCGGCATCGAAGTCGCGAATCGTGTCCAGATTGGTGATCGCGTTGGTGCTGCCGAGCACGTACGGCTTCACACGCAGGTTCGCGCCAGGGCGGACGCCGCTCAGGCCCTGCAGGCTGCCCGCCATCGAGACCCGCTCGATGCTGTAGATGCGCGGCAGCGGCGCCCAGAAACTGTCCTCGTTGAGGCGGCGGATCTTCCGCTCGAAGTTCAGGCCCCAGGTCTGGGGGTCGGTGTTGGGGAACTTGAGCGTCCGAAACGGAATCCAGATCTCGGCCACCCAGCCTCGATCGGTGATCCGCGCCCGCACGTCCCAGATCCCGTCCCAGTTGACGTTGTTCTCACGCCCCTCGTTGGCCATCTGCGCATCCCATTTGGCGCCGGCCGGGTTGATGGCGAACTGGTACCCATTGCGTCCATCCTTGAATGTGTCGAGGATGACGCGGAATCCGTCGCTCGTGTCGGTGTTGAAATCCTTCTTGAGGTCGCTGACGATGATGCCCGCCGGATCATCGTCGGTGGCGAAGACGGCCAGATAGAGCGCATCGTCGTTGTAGAGCACGCGGACGTCGGTGTCGAACGTGGCGGGTTCGCCCTCGCGCGGATCGTTCTGGATGAAGCCCCTGGCCGCGGGGGCCGTTTCCCAGACGGCCTCGTCGAGGACTCCGTCGAGGGTAATCGGTGCGGTCGTCCGCACGATGGCGACGTTTCGCTCGAGCATGGCGGTGTCGTAGTCGATGGCCGCCTGCTGCCCGGCCGAAGCGCGTGCGGCCGCAAGCACGACGAGCACACCCGCTCGGACGAAATACAAGGAACAGCGCCGCGTGGACATAAGGCTCAACTATACCTTGCAGAGCCGTCGAATCCGGGGCGGCCAGGACGGACGTTTGGACTACTGGGGCAGCGCGTACGCGATGTACTCCCCCGAGTAGGCGCCGCCGCTCACGGCCACGATGATGTACTGCCGGCCGTTCAACGAGTAAGTCATCGGCGATCCGCTCTGTTGCGCCGGCATGTACACCGCGCCGACTTCACGTCCCGTGGACTTGTCGTAGGCGCGCAGCATGGCGCCCCGCGGCCGTCCGGGCATCGTCGTGGCCTGCGGCTCGCCTGCGATCACGAGGGTCTTGGTGATCAGCACGCCGAAGGCGCCCGCCTGTCCCGTTCGAGGAACGTTGACGCCCTTCAGCGCCGGATGGTTTCTGACGAAGTCCGGCGTCTCGCCGTGCGCAATCTGCCAGAGAAACTCGCCGCGCGTCAGATCAATGGCTGTGATCCGTCCGTAGGGCGGCTTGAGATACGGCAGTCCCTGGGGCGTTGGCGCACCGCCGCCACCGCCTTCTCCACCGCCAGCCTGCGGAGCGCCGCCCCTGGTCGGAGGTGGCGCGTCGGCTCCGGCGTTCTCGCCTGGGCCGGTGATGTAGCGAACACCCGTGACGGCGTTGCCGAGCACGTACGGCAGATCCGAGAACTCCTTGCTGGGCGTCGGCATGAGCCCGACCGGTACGAGCGAGGTGTATGAAGGCGCGTAAAGCACCTGCGTCTCGGGATCGTAAGCGCCCCCTGGCCAGTTGGTCCCGCCCGAGGACCGGAACGAGGCCAGGGGCCCTTCGGCCTTGCTGACGACCGGTGGCGTGAAAATCGGGCCGGTCTTGTAGCGTGACATCAGCTTCACGGCTTCGGCGCGCAGCTCCGGCGTGAAGTCGATGAGCGCGTCGGTCGTGACGCCCTGGTGATCGTACGGGGGCGGCTTGACCGGAAAGGGCTGCGTCGGCGAGTACGTCTCGCCGGGCACGTCGCCGCGCGGCACAGGACGTTCCTCGATCGGAAACACCGGCTGGCCGGTGGCGCGATCGAACACGTAGACCATCGCCTGCTTGCCCATGATCGATACGGCTTTGACGGTGCGGCCGCCGACCGTGATGTCTTCGAGGATCGGCGCCGACGAGATGTCCATGTTCCAGAGCGGGTGGTGAACGAGCTGGAAATGCCACTTGCGGACGCCCGTCTTCAAATCAACCGCGACGAGGCTTTCGGCGAAGAGGTTGTTGCCGGGCCGGCGTCCGCCGTAGAAGTCCGACGTGGGCGTTTCCACAGGCAGATACACGAGCCCGAGCTCTTCGTCGACGGCCATCTGGTTCCAGACGCCCGTGTTGCCGTTGAACGCCCAGGAGTTCTCCTGCCAGGTGTCGTTGCCGAACTCGCCGGGGCGCGGGATGGTGTTGAAGTTCCACAGGCGGCGGCCCGTTCGCACGTCGAATGCCTGGACGAGGCCCTTCGTGTTGTTGTGGGTCCTCGGCGTGTGCCCTTCCCTGAAGGCCGAGCCGACCATCACGACGCCGTTGGCCACCGTGGGCGTCGCATGAAGTCCAATCTCGCCGGCGATGGGATCAATGGGCTGGCCGGCGCCGAAGACGGCCGCGGCTTTCAAGTCCACCGCACCATCCTTGCCGAACGATGGGATCCGCATGCCGGTCCTGGCGTTCAGCGCGACGAGGTGAAATCCGGGCGTGACGTAGAGGATGCGCTCGTCGGCGTTGCTGCTCCGGCCATCGGACCAGTAGGACACGCCGCGGCCCGAGAGTTGGCGCGGCGCGGCCGCGCCGCGCGGGCCCTCCGGTTCGCCGTGCACCCAGCGGACCTCACCCGTTCCTGCGTCGAGCGCGATGACCGATCGTCTCGTGCCCGCGGTCGTATAGACCGTCCCGCCAACCATGAGCGGCGTCCCCTCGAGCTTGAACTCGGGCCGGTTCCCGAAGTTGTCGGTCTTGATGCGCCACGCGACCTCGAGGCTGTTGAAGTTCGCCGCCGTGACTTGCGCGAGCGGCGAGTAGTGGTGGTTGCGATTGTTGCCGTGATACGACGGCCACTCGCCGGCGGAGGTCCCCGCCGGCACACCCTGCGCCGGGAGCCTGAGGCCAGCCAGCGCGACCACTCCGAGAAGTCCTGCCAGGACCCGGAGCGCAGCCTTCGATGTGACGCGGTTCGTGCCGATCATGATCGCTCCCTGGCTCGATACATCTTCGTGAAGCCGTTCCGCTGGTTGGTGACGGTGAAGGTGCCGTCCCGCTGGGCGGACACCTTGATCCAGAACGCCGGGCCGTTGTGCGCCGGTGGCGGCGCGGCGCCAGGTCCCGTCGGCGCGGTAATCGCCCCGATCGGCATCGTCGCCGCCTGCTCGTCGACAGTATTGGCGATGAACACGCCCGGCACCGTGTACTCCTGCCCGCTCAACAACGAGAAGTGGACCTGCCAGATGTCTTCCAGGCCCGGTGCAGTGTGGAGGACACGCATCGCGTCGGGCTGACCACCCTTCCGTGTGCCGTTGTTGAGGAGCGCGACCCGGGACTGGAGCGCGTGCACGAGGACCGGCGCATTCGAAACGGGCTGGCCATGGTGCGACACCACGAAGAGATCGACCGATCCAATCGGATTGTTCGGGCACATCAGCTCGAACTCCTTGTTCCAGGTCAGATCCCCGAGATGCGCCACCCTGAAGGCGCCGAACGTGATGATGCTGCCCACTGACTGCGCGTTCTCGGTGGGATCGGGATCCTGCGGCTTGAAATCCGCGCAGAACGGATTCGGACGCCCGGCGCCGAGGCGGCCGGGCACGGCCACCTTGGTCACCTGGCCGCCGGAGGCCACGATCCGCCAGTCGAGGCCGTCTACTTTGATCTGATCGCCTGGCTTCGCAACCGTGTGCGTCGCCTTGCCGTACAACGCCGGATAGGCCGTGGACAGGAACTCGGTGGAGGCCGGCTGCGGTTGCACGGTCGGGCCGTGGTCAACGTAGTGCTTGATCGGGATCCGGGCGGCGAGCGCCGACATCCCGCCAAAGTGATCGCCGTGCCAGTGCGTCGTGATGAGGTGATCGATCTGGGTGAGGCCGGCGTCCGTGACGGCGGCCATGATGCGCGCGGCATCTCGCTCCGCCGCCACTCCGGGATTCCCGGTGTCGATCAGCACCGACGCGCCCGACGGCGCGACAAACAGCGTCGCATTCCCGCCCTCGACGTCGATCAGGTAGATGTCGAGCGTCGTGCGCGTCCGCGGCTGCGCGCCGGCGAACGGAGCCGAAAGGAGGAGCGCCAGGCACATGCTCGTGAGGATCCGCATCGGCGTTCTCCTATGCAGTCACCAGCCCGGCAGGTCGAACGGGACCCGCCCTGCGACCGTTGCAAGAGGGTCGCATCATAGCGGAGTTCGCCGCGCTCAGGGCCGCTTCAGCGCAAAGACCCACACAACGCCGCCCTGCGGCACCTGCGTGCGGGTTTTCCGGGCGAGATCAATCCCGCCCTGCATGCGCTGCGCGTCGACGCCCCAGCCCGACTGTACTGCGATGTACTGCACACCGGCCACGGCAAAGGACGTCGGCACCCCGATGACGCCGGAGTTCGTGCGTTGCTGCCAGAGCATCTCCCCGGTCCGCGCGTCGAAGGCGCGGAAGTACCGGTCGTTGGTGCCGCCGGCGAAGATCACCCCGCCACCGGTCGCGAGTACCGGCCCCCAGTTCTGCGAGGCGAAGGTCTTGGTCCACACCTTGCGGCCGGCACTCAGATCCCAGGCCTGAAGCTCACCAAGATGATCGGCACCCTCGCGAATCGCCAGACGAGACGAGGCCACGCCCATGAAGCGCTGGCCAGGCTTGTAAGCGACCTCGGCGCCTTCGAGGTACGAACAGAGGTTCTCGTTCGCCGGGATATAGAGGTAGCCGGTTTGCGGGCTGTAGGCGGCCGGCGGCCAGTTCTTGCCGCCCGAGACGCCCGGACAGAACATCGCCTGCTTGCCCGTGCCCGGCCGGCGCTCGGGATCGTAGTCAGGACGGCCGGTCTTCGGGTCGATGCGCGTGAACACGTTCTGCATCACGTACGGCTTGGCGTCCACGAACGAGATCCGGTCGGCGCCGCGCTCGAGCAGCCACAGGTACCCGTTCCGGCCGGCGTGCGCCAGCGCCTTGATGGCGCGCCCCCCGCGCGTGACGTCCACGAGCAGCGGTGCGGAGACCTCGTCCCAGTCCCATGAATCGTTCCAGTGGTACTGGTGATAGCCGCGAAGGGCGCCCGTATCCACGTCGAGCGCAATCACCGAGTTCGCGTAGAGGTTGTCGCCGGGCCTGGCATCCCCCATCCACGGACCCGGATTTCCGGTGCCCCAGTAGGACAGGTTCAGTGCGGGGTCGTAGGTCGCCGTGACCCACGCGGGGGCGCCGCCGGTGCGCCACGAGTCGCCGGGCCACGTGTCGTGGCCGCGCTCGCCGGGGCCGGGAATCGTGTAGGTCTTCCACGCGGGCTCGCCCGTGCCGGCGTCGAGCGCCTGGATGAAGCCGCGGATGCCGAACTCGCCGCCCGACACGCCGACCATCACCTTGCCCCGCGCGGTCAGCGGCGCCATCGTGACGTAGTAGCCCTCGCGGTAATCGCCTACGGCGCGTTCCCAGAGGACGGAGCCGTCGCGCGCATCGAGGGCGACGACGAACGCGTCCACCGTCGCCACGTAAACCCGGTCGCCGTAAAGCGCCACGCCTCGATTGGTCGGGTGGAACTGCACGAGGCCCTCGGGCAGCACGCGTGAGTAACGCCACAGCAGATCACCCGTCGCCGCGTCGAGCGCCAGAACCTGCGCTCGTGGCGTCGTCACGAACATCACGCCGCCGTTGACGATCGGCGGCGCCTCGTGACCATCGATCACGCCGGTCGAAAACGACCACACTGGCGTGAGCTGGTTGACGTTGGCGGGGGTGATGCTTGTGAGCGGGCTGAAGCCCCATCCGTCGTAGGTCCGGCGGTAACTCAGCCAGTTCTCGGGCTCGGGACTCACGAGGCGGGCATCGGTGACCGTCGTATACGCGGCACGCTGCGCGATCATGAGCTGGGCCGTTAGGGCGACGCACCCCGCGGTCAGTGCCGCGGCCGCCGGAACCGGAAGTTGTCGAAGGCGCACGGGGTGTCTCCTCGGCGGGAAGCTTAACAGATGCATGAACTTGGGAACCGAGCCGAGAGAGCGCGCGTCATAATCGCATCATGTCAATCAGGCCCATCAAGCGCATCGTTCAGGCCAGGCCCACCATGGAGGGCGCCGGCGTCAAGCTGCAGCGCGCATTCGGGTTCGGGGATACCGCCGACTTCGATCCGTTCCTCCTGTTCGACGACTTCAGGAACGACAAACCGGAGGACTACCTGGCTGGGTTCCCGTGGCATCCCCATCGCGGCATCGAAACCATCACGTATGTGCTCGCGGGCACGGTGGACCACGGCGACAGCCTGGGAAACCGCGGCTCGCTGGGCACCGGGGACGTGCAATGGATGACGGCCGGCCGCGGCATCCTTCACCAGGAGATGCCGAAGGGCGATGCCCGTGGCCGCATGCACGGCTTCCAGCTCTGGGCGAATCTCCCCTCGTCGCTGAAGATGACCGCGCCCCGCTACCAGGACGTGATGGGCAAGGACATCCCCGAGGTCGTCGACGATGATGGAACGGCCGTGCGGGTGATCTGTGGGAGCTTCTGGGGCAAGCGCGGTCCGGTGGATGGTGTCGCTGCCGACCCGCGATATCTCGACATATCGGTCCCGGCCGGCAAGCGCAAACGTCTCGAGGTGGAGTTGGGCCGCAACGCGTTCGCGTATGTGTTCAGCGGCTCGGGCACGTTCCGCGACGCCTCAGCGCCTCGCGGCGTTCAGACGGAGGCCGCCGGCGAGGACGGCCCGCCGCGTTTCGACAGCACGGGCGATCATTCGCTGGTGGTGTTCGACCGCGGCGACGAGATCACCGTGCAGGCCGGCGACGAAGGCGTCCGCTTTCTGCTGGTTTCGGGAAAGCCGATCGAGGAGCCCATCGCCTGGCGCGGGCCGATCGTGATGAACACCGAAGCCGAGCTCCGCCAGGCTTACACCGACCTGCGCGACGGCACCTTTATCTGATACATGAAATTAGGAATTTCTAGTTTCTAATTCTCCTACGCCGCTTGCTGATAGTCCTCTGCGAGCGCAGCGACGCGCTGCACTTCCGGCACGGCGGCGCCGTGATCTTCCTTGAGGGCTGCCGGATCGAGCAGCACGTCGCGCAGGGCGGCGTAGCAGTCCGCGTCGATCCCGGTTCCCACTTCCCGCCCCATGATGTCGAGAATCCGATCCGCGGAAAGGCCCGGGCGGTAGGGCCGCGTGGCGCGCAGCGCATCGCAGATGTCGGCGGCGCACAGAATGCGCGACGGCGTGCTGAGCGCGTTCACCGGGAGACCGCGGTGATAGCCCCTTCCGTCGAGCCGCTCGTGGTGCGAGGCTGCCATGTCGGCGAGGTGGCGGAAGCACCCGACGCGCTGAAGGACCTGCTGCGTGTGTCCTGGATGCCGCTTGACGATCGCCATTTCCTCGTCTGTCAGCCGGCCGGGCTTGTCGAGAATGAGATTCGACACCGCCAGCTTGCCCAGGTCGTGGAGCAGCGCCGCGCGCCGGATCTCGCGGATGGACCCGGCATCGAACCCGAGGTTTGCCGAAAGGACCGCGGCGATCTCGGCCACACCGTTTGAATGCTGATAGGTCCACGGCGACTTCGCGTCGATCACCCGGGCGAACGCCTCGGCCACGAGATCGAGGTACGCCTCGTCCGCGGACACGACGCTGTCCGCCGGCTCGACGAGCGCCAGCTGTGCCAGCTCGTCGCCGGTCTGCAGTTGTCTCCACAGCGCATCGTCTGTCCGGATGGTCCGGAGAGCATCGACGAGGTCGGGGTCGAACCATCGGCCGCGCCGGGCGAGCGCCATGTCGTAGGCCGTGCCGACGCCGTAGGTCGAGAAGTACACCTCGAGCGTCTGCGCGAGGCCGACGATGCGTCCGAGAAGCGGCGTGGCGTCGCCCTTGAGCTCGTACGGCTGGCCGTGGCCGTCCCAGTGCTCGTCGATCGTGCGGATCGCCTGCACGGTGTCGTCCGGGAAGCGCAGCAGGCGCGCGATGTCGGCGCCCCGCTCGCAGCGTGTCCGGACCACTTCGCGCGCGCCTTCGGGGCCGCGGGCAAAGACGGCGAGGGCCTGCCACACTCGACGCGGCCAGGCCTGGCCGGGTGCGACGCTGGCCGCGACGAACCGGAACGACGCGAGGGCGTGCGGCCAGTCAACCGTCTTGAGATCGGCCTTGAGCTGGTGATCGTCGGCTGCAAAGAGTGCGGCGAACCTGGCGGCATTGCTCGAGCAGCCCAGGTCCTTCATGAGAAGCGCGTAGAAGAGCGACGAGCGTTCGTCGCGTGAGAGCCCGATCACTTCGGCGAGGCGCAGTCCGATGAGGCAGCTGCGGACAGCGTGGCCGGGCCGCTGGCCTTCTGTCAGGTCCAGGGCGTACGACAAGCCGGCCAGCATGTCGGACACACGCACGCCGTTCGAACCGCGTTCGGCTGTTGTTGTGGTCGTCTGCGTCCGGGCAGCGAGCATTGGAAATCGCCTGTCCCAAAAGCAAGAACACGCCCAGCCTCGGGGGACTCGAACATAAACTGCTTATTTTTCAGTCAATTAAATGGACTCAATCCCAGTTCGACACGGGTCTAGAGAGCTCTGCTAATGAGCTGAAATAGAACAAAACTTCGCTCATCGAGTTCCATTTTGAAATTACGCAAGCACGCGAGCTCGCCCGAGTGCCGGCGATCTGGAGCCGGCGGGTGGCCTCACAGCGAAATCGCGCCGGGGGTATAGAATGCGTGCCAAATCGGCTTCATATAGAAAGGCTTGCGATGCGCCATCGCCTGTTGAGCATCTGCGCCATCGTCGCAGTCGTGGCCGTCGGGTTCCTGGCCATTCGCCCGGAAGCGCAAACCGCGCCGGCCGAGTGGCGGCACTACGGCGGCACATCTGGCAGCACGAAGCACTCGCCGCTCGATCTCATCAACCGGGAAAACGCCAGCCAGCTCAGGATTGCGTGGCGGTGGAGCTCGCCCGACAACGCGATCTCGAAAGCCAACGACCTTCAGCCAGGTGCGTACCAAGACACGCCCCTCATGGCCAACGGCAAGGTCTACACCTTTACGTCACTCGGTGTGTTGGCCGCGATCGACCCCGGAACAGGCGCCACCATCTGGCAGTACGACCCGGAGAGCTGGAAGGCGGGACGGCCAACCAACCTGGGCTTCGTGCACCGAGGCCTCGCGTTCTGGAGCGACGGCAAGAACCATCGTCTGCTCGCCGGCACACACGACGCGTACTTGATCTCGGTCGACGCGGAAACCGGACAGCCGGACACGACCTTTGGGACAAACGGCCGGGTCGATCTGACCGAGCGCCTCGCGTACGTGCAGCGAGTCCGGAACTACACGATCAGTTCCGCGCCACTCGTGGTCCGCAACGTCGTCGTGGTCGGCGCGAGTATTTCCGACGGTCCTCAGAACAAGGAAGCGGTGCGGGGCGACGTGAGCGGCTTCGACATCCGCAGCGGCAAGCGGCTGTGGACCTTCCGCTCCATTCCCCAGCCGGGTGAACACGGGAACGAAACGTGGGAACAGGGCGCCGCCGAGTACACGGGCAACACCAACGTGTGGTCGCTGATGAGCGCCGACGAAAAGCTCGGCTACGTGTATCTCCCGTTCGGCACGCCAACCAACGACTACTACGGCGGCCATCGGCCCGGGAACAACCTGTTTGCGGAGAGCCTGGTCTGCCTCGATGCCACGACGGGAAAACGCGTATGGCACTTCCAGGGCGTGCACCACGGGCTCTGGGACTACGACTTCCCCGCTGCGCCGACGCTGGTCGATCTCACGGTTGACGGCCGAGCCATCCCGGCCGTCGCCCAGGTGAGCAAGCAGGGGTTTGTGTACGTGCTCGATCGCCGCACCGGCACACCGGTCTGGCCGATCGAGGAGCGCCCTGTGCCGCCCTCGACGGTGCCCGGCGAGAAGGCCTCGCCCACCCAACCGTTTCCCACCAAGCCGCCGGCCTTCGAGCGGCAGGGTTTCACGGACAACGACGTCGTGGACTTCACGCCGGAAATCAAGGCCAAGGCCATGGCGATCGTGCAGCAATACGATCGCGGTCCGCTGTTCACGCCGCCGACCGAGAAAGGCAACATCCAGTTGCCCGGGAACGGCGGCGGAGCGAACTGGAGCGGCGCGGCGTGGGATCCGGACACCGGGATGCTGTTCGTCCCGTCCGCGACGAACCCGTTCCTCGTTCAGATCGTGAAGCCGGAAGCCGGACGGGGCAACCTGTCCTACCGTCGCGGGCAGGCCGCCCTTCCGAACATCGACGGCCTGTCGCTCGTCAAGCCGCCTTACAGCCGCGTGACGGCGTACGATCTGAACCGGGGCACGATCGCCTGGCAAATGCCGTTGGGCGACGGCCCCCGTTTCCACCCGCTTATCGCGCATCTGAATCTCGGTCCCCTCGGTGGCGGGCGCGGTTACGTGCTGGCCACGCGCACACTGCTGTTTGTGGGGCACCGCGGCGGACGCGGCGGCGGGCCGGGCGCTCCGGCTGACGGGCCCAGCCTGCAGGCGCTCGACAAAGCGACCGGGTCAGTCGTGGCAAAGCTCGCACTGCCCTACGGGCCGTCGTCGCCGATGACCTACGTGCACCAGGGCAAGCAATACGTCGTGATGGCGATGGGCGCGGGGCCGACGGCCGAAGTCGTCGCCGTCGCGCTGCCCTGACAAGAAGTGTGAAGTTAGAAGTGAGAACTCAGAAGTAGGAACCCAGAAGGACACTGCGATGAAACAACTGTGTTGCACGATTGGCGCGCTCATTCTTCTCGGTCTCGGCGCCTCGCCGGCGCTGGCGCAGCAGCAGGACTTCAGCGCCGTGCAGATCAAGGCGACGAAGATCGGCGGCGACCTCTACACGCTCGAGGGCCAGGGAGGCATGATCGGTGCGCTCGTCGGACCCGACGGCGTGTTCATGGTGGACTCGCAGTTTGCGCCGCTGACCGACAAGATTGTCGCGGCCATCAAACAGCTCACCGATCGGCCGATCAAGTTCCTGGTCAACACGCATCAGCACGGCGACCACACGGGCGGGAACGAGAACTTCGCAAAGCTGGGCGTCACGATCATCGCGCGGGACGAACTGCGAGCGCGCTTCTCCCAGGCGCCTCCCGGCGGGCGCGGCAGCGCGCCGCCGGCAGCTGCGCTCCCGACGCTGACCTACAAAACATCTGCGACGCTCTTCATGAACGGCGAAGAGGTACGGCTTATTCCCGTGCCGGCGGCTCACACCGACGGCGATACGATGATCCGCTTCCGGAAGGCTGATGCGCTGATGACCGGCGACTTCTACCGATCCATTCAGTACCCGAACATCGATCGGGCCAACGGCGGCTCGCTGAAGGGCATGATCGACGGACTGCAGGCGGTGGTGGACGAGGCCTCACCAACGACGAAAATCATTCCCGGCCACGGGCCCATCGTGGACGAATCCGCCGTCGTCGCCCATCGCGCCCTGCTCATCGCCGCGCGCGACAAGGTCGCCGCGCTCATCAAGCAAGGCATGACGCTCGAGCAGATCACCGCCGCGAAGCCGCTCGCCGAGTTCGACGCCAAGGTCTCTCAACCCGGCACGACCGGCGACCGGCTCATCGGTCAGCTGTACGGGGAGCTCGGAGGCAAGTAATCTGAAATTGGAAATCTAAGATCTGAAATCTAAGATCTGAAACCTGGTCCTGGGAATTGAGAATTCGTTCCCCGTTCCCCGTTCCCTGTTCCCAGTTCCCTGAGGAGTGCCAGCCCTTCGACGGCGAAGGGATGCTCGGGGAACACGAAGGCCGCGCGCTCGAACGACCGCCGTGCTTCGCGCAGACGTCCCTGTTCGATGTAGAGGTACCCGAGCTGCGCATCGTGCCAGGCCTGCGCTTCGGGATCGTGCGGGGACGTCGCTTCTCGAGCCATTGTCATGAGCAGAATGGCGCCGTCGAGATCGCCCTGCAGCTCCCGCGCATAGCTGACACGCGCGTAAGCGGCGGCTGACAGCCTGCGGGCCATCATCCGATCGAACGCGGCGAAGGCCTCGTCGTACTCCCCCAGTTCCAGGTGCGCATCGCCGATGACACCATCGTTCCACTCGTCGTCCGGCAGTGCCGTGAGCAGGCGCGCCGGCTCGGGATCCTGTACGAAGCCGAGCGCCGCCGAGTCGCCAGTCGGCTCGAGCGCGTTGAACGCGTCCTTGGTGCTTCGCGGAATCACCAGCTCGTTCACGAGAGGCTGGCCCAGTCGTGACACCTGGACCCAGCGGCTCGACTGCGACTCACGCCCACCGCCGCGGCTGGTCACCGAGGGCCGGCTGGCCGTGGACCAGACGCCGATCACAGCGTCTGCCGAACTGGCCGATCCTGGACGGCTGCCGGACGCGGTGAGGCTCGTAATCGGCACTTCGATGGCGATCGAGTGCACATTGACCCCAGCCAGACCGTCGACCACTCGGGCGTCAGCGGGCGGAACACCGAGCAGGTCGAAGACGCCGCCAACATCCACGTAGAAGCCCTCGTCGCGCTGGCCGGCGAACACCTGACTGTTGTTCGGAAGCTGCCGCACTGCGGCGGCGGCCACCGACGCGTAGTCTGGAAACGAGCGCACGCCTACGTTGACCGGCGCCACGGGCAGGTTCTCGGCAAGCACCGTCGCCCGCCCGCTCCGCCGCGGGCCCTCGACGCGCGTGACGGTGTAGAACTGCCGGACGTTGAGATCGGTGTCGTCGAGCGAGGTGACCTGGCCCGTGTTGTAGAGGAACGTGTTGAGATTTCTGGTCTCGGTGCGGAAGCGGAATTGAAACGTGACGTCTTCCACGGCGTCCGCGTCGTTGTCCACCATGAGCTCGTAGAGAACGTTGTCGTCGAACTTGTAATAGTTGGGACCGGCCTGCGGCGCTTCAATCGGGATGAAGTTCGTGATGAGGGTGACCCGATCGGGATTCCGAGGGCTGACAAACGAGTACACGTCCGTGTTGTCAGCGTAGGGGTCCTGGCTGATGAGCGGAGCCTTCCGGTGACTCGACGCTCGTGGGGCCACCAAACCGAACGTCACCGCGGCCAGTGCGGCCGTGACGGCAGGAAATCCTATGCGCACGCGAACACCTCCTGGACCCTCTACGGGCGAGGGATGGAGGTGGATTCATCGTGCCGGTCAGTGCAGTGTGCGGCTGACGGCGTGCGCCGCTCCGCTCGGGGCCTCTGCCGGGCGGGTCTTGCCCAGCACCACATGGACGTTGTGGACCTGGCCGTCCTCTACCAGGGGAATGGCGTGAGCGTCGACCGGCGCTCCGTCGAGCTCCACCGACCGCACGCCACGGCCCAAATGCTCAGGGTTGCTCACGGTGATCACGTACCGTGTATCGCCCAGGCGCCAGTCGATCGTGTATCGGCCCACAGCGCGGGGATCGACGGATCCATGCTGAACGATCGACCCGCGCGCCTGAGCCCGAGCAGACCCTCGATGGCCGTCTGGTACATCCATCCCGCCGATCCCGTGTACCAGGACCACCCGCCGCGGCCCAGGTGCGCGGGGTGCGCATACACGTCGGCGGCCACGACGTACGGCTCCGCGCGGTAGCGCTCCAGTGCCTCTGGCGTGCGCGTATGGTTCACGGGGTTGATCATGTGGAACAGCTCCATCGCTTCGTCACCCAGCCTGAGCCGCGCGAGCGCGATGATCGCCCAGAGCGCCGCGTGCGTGTACTGTCCGCCGTTCTCGCGCACACCGGGAAGGTATCCCTTGATGTAGCCGGGATCGTGGGCCATCTGATCGAAGGGCGGCGTCAGCAGCAGCACGAGCTGCGCGTCGCGGCGCACCAGATGGGCTCGTACCGCTTCCATCGCGCGCGCGGCGCGTCTCGGATCGGCCGCCGAAGACAGCACGGCCCACGACTGCGTGACCGAATCCAGGCGGCATTCTTCGTTCTGCGTGGACCCGAGCGGCGTGCCATCGTCGAAGTAAGCGCGGCGATACCAGTCGCCGTCCCACGACAGCTCCAGCATCCCGGCAAGCCATCGTGACTCGTTGCGGTACCGCCTCGCAAGATCGCTGCGGTCGCGCGCATCGCAGAGTGGCGCAAACTCGTTCAGTACGTAAGACGAGGAACCAGCCGAGCCACACGCTTTCGCCCGCGCCCTCATGGCCGACACGGTTCATCCCGTCGTTCCAGTCGCCCGAGCCAATGAGCGGCAGTCCGTGGGCGCCGTACTTCATCGAGCGATCGATGGTGCGGACGGCATGCTCGAAGATGGTCGCCTCCTGCGCGGAGACCGAAGGGAGTGCCGTACACTTCGGATTGGCCGGGCTCGAGCGCCGGCGCCTCCAGGAACGGCACGACTTCGTCAAGCACCGAGAGCGTCGCCGGTCCGACCCACATAGGTCGGCGACGGCATACGGCAGCCAGAGGAGGTCATCGGAGCAGCGCGTCCTCGTGCCCCGGCCGCTCGGCGGGTGCCACCAGTGCTGCACGTCGCCTTCGACGAACTGGCGCGCCGCGGCGCGCAGCAGGTGCTCGCGGCAGATACCGGGCTGCGAGAGCATGAGCGCGAGCACGTCCTGCAGCTGGTCGCGGAATCCGATACGCGCCGCCCGGCTGATACGGGCCCGCAGCGCGCCCAGATCCGGCAGCTCGAGCGTCTGGTACAGCAGCCAGCGGTTGACGATCAGATCGAAGGAGTCGTCCGGCGTGCTCACTTGCATGGCGCCGAGCGTGTCGGTCCCAGAACTCGTTCGGTCCGGCCGAGCGCCGCGTCGACTCGCGCGAGGCGCGCTGTAGCGGGCGGCGAGGTCGCGCGGCGTGCGACGCGTCGCGCCCCTGGCCGAGCACGAACGCGACGCGGCGTGACTCGCCCGGCTGGCACTCCAGCGCGACCTGCAGCGCGGCACACGGATCGAGGCCGGCGCCGCTGCGTCCGGCCAGCCGCTCGCGCGACGAGCCCGGCCGGCCTGGCCAGCGTGCGATTACGTGCCGACGAAGTCGCCGCGATCGCACGGTAAACGACGCGGCGGGCTCGGTGGTGTGCCAGAAGGCGACCCGGCCGCTGAACTCCGTGTTGTAGGGATTGCGTGCGATCAGCGCGCCCGTCTGCTCGTCGCGCTCGGTCACGACGAATCGACGCTCGCCGGCGCGCGGCGGACCCAGGCACCACTCCACGTAACCATACACGCTCACGCGCCGCACCGCTGACGAGGTGTTGGTCAGTTCAGCACCGCCAGCTTGACCGGATCGTCCGGCGGCACAAATACCGTCAGCTCCTGCGTCGAGGCCGGCGGTCGCGTGCTGGTATCGCGTCACGCCCGCACCATGGCGGACGACCCAGCGGCCGTCGTCGGGGCGGCGTGGCAACGGTCCCGGCGTCGCGGCCCACACGGCGCCCGAGTCTTCGTCCCGAAGATAGATCGCTTCGCCGGTCGGAGTCGCAGACCGGGTCATTGGCAAACGGCGTGAGCCGGTTCTCGCGGCTGTTCTCCGCCCACGTGAACGCGGACCCGGACGCTGCTGACCAGCGTCCCGAACGTCCTCGTTCGCCAGCACGTTCGACCAGGGCAGCGGCGTTTCGCGATCGCCGTCGAGCACGACCACGTATTCGCGGCCGTCCGGGCGTAAAGCCGCCAAGGCCGTTCTCCATGACGAGCGGCGGCGCCGGCACGGGCGTGGCCGCCGGCTCGGGACGACCGCAGTTCGACGGATGGCGAGGACAGCCTGACCGGAGAACAGCCAGGGCGTCGGGCGATCGAGCTGCGGCGCGAGCTCGCCGAGATCGCCGCGCACGACGACGCGCGCAACGGCGGAGAAGAGCCGGCGGTCGGCCTCGGGCATGCCGTCGGATCGGAGCAGGAACATGCCGCCCGGCTTGTCCTTCCACCCGACCCAGCGCGGTTCCTGCACGAGCGTCTGTGAGCAGGTCCTGGACCTCGTCGAGATACTCGGCGGGATGCTCGTTCAGGATCACGACGTCGGCCCGCAGGCCCTTGATCCGCCAGTACTCCTGCGCGTGCAGCAGCTGGCGCACGAGCGAGAGGCCGCTGATGTCGTTGACGCGGACGAGCACGATCGGCAGGTCGCCCGAGATGCCGTAGCCCCAGAGGTCTGCGCTGCCCGAGCGTGTTGCTGCGCAAGGTCGCCGGGGCTGATGCACGACGCGTCGGAGCCGAACACCCGGGAAGCCAGGCGGTCGAAGAGGATCGCATGATCGTCGGTGAGCCCCAGGTGCTGCAGCGTGATGTGCACGTGCGTGAACGCCATCGACAGCGCCCGTGCCGCTGCGCTGGCGTCGCGGTACTTTCGCACCAGCGCGAGCGCGGTGGCGCGATCCGGCGCGACGCCGGTGGCGAACGTCACCCGCACGAACGCGCCGGGCGCGAGACGCACCCGCTCGCGCAGGGCCGCCACCGGGTCGAGGACGGCGCCGATGGTGCCGGACAGCGCCCGGCCGTCGAGCGCCAGCGGATTGGCGGCCGATCGGCCGCGGCCGAGGAAGCGGGCGCGATCGGTTTCCCACTCGACGGCGCCGCCCAGGCGCCCGTCGACGCCGAGCACGTGGAACGCGAACGAGGGCGTGTCGTTGGCGGCCGCGCGGCCGGCGGCTGAACAGCAGACCGGTGCTCTGTGCGTCGAACTCCGATCTCGATGAACAGCTTTCCGAACGCCGGATGGGCGAGGTCGTCTTCGGGACGCGCGAGCGCAATCTCGGCGTAGCTCGTGACCTCGATCTCGCGCGGCCGTTCGCCGCGGTTGGTGATCGAGAGGCGGCGCACCTCGACGTCGTCCTCGGGCGACACGGCGACCTGCACCTGGGTCTCGAAGTCTCCGTGCCGCTGACGGAACGATGACCTTGTCGAGATCGAACGTCACGTCGTAGTGATCAGGTTCGCGGCAGACCGGCAGATACGTCGGCGACCACACATCGCCCGACCACGGGTCGCGCAGGTAGATGAAATGCGCCCCGGCGTCGGAGGTCCGGTCTTCACGCTGCCGCGTGACGGCGATCCCGCGCCAGATGCTGGAGCCGCCGCCGGCGTGCGTGAGCGCGGCGGTGTAGCGGCCGTTCGACAGGAAGTGCGAGTGCGGGCTCGTGGTGTGCGGCGAACGCAGCCGCCTGGAGGCGAAGACCGGGAGCGACGGCGTCGACGTCGCGCTCTCGGCGGGACGCGGTTCCGAGATGATCGCCTCGCGCGGGATCCGCTCCTGGAGCAGCAGCTCGGTCGCCTGCACCCTGGGGTCCGCGTGGAAGCGCGAGACGAACGCGTCGTCCTTAATCACGTTGGCGAGCGCCACGAGCGACATGCCCTGATGGTGCGCGAAGAAGGCGCGGACGATCTCCGGGCCGGTAACGGCTTCTGGCTTTGCGGCATCCGCCACGCGGGCGCCCGGCCGGTAGTCGACCGCTTCGTAGAACCCGAATCGCCCGTCGAGGCCCTCGCGGGCCAGCCGCTCGAGGTTCTGCGCGGCCGCCGCCGGATCGACGAGGCTGGCCAGTGCGGTGGCGTACGGGGCGATCACCAGGTCGTCGACCAGCCCGCGTCTCAATCCAAGGCCGGGCACACCGAACGCGCGGTACTGGTAGTGGCCCGCGCGATCGGTGAATGCATAGGCGGATTCCGAGATGCCCCAGGGCACACCGCGCCGGCGCGCGTACTCGACTTGCCGCCGGACGCCACGCGGCAGCTCTGATCCAGCAGCGTGCCTGGAAAGCTGCGCATCAGCAGCAGCGGCATCAAGTACTCGAACATCGTCCCGCCCCACGACATCAGGGTCGCGCGGCCGTGGATGTTCGTGACCAGGCGCCCGAGGTGGAACCAGTGGTGCTGCGGGACGTCGCCCTTCGCGATTGCGACGAAGCTCGCCAGCCGCGCCTCCGACGCGAGCAGGTCGTAGAAGCCGCTGTCGAGCCGGCCGGGACCGTCCGCGTCGGCGAGCCGGTAGCCAATCGAGAACATGCGGCGGCGAACGTCGTACAGGAAGTCGAACCGCATGCCGTCGGCGAGCCACGATGCCCGCCGCGCCAGCGCTTGAAGCCGTTCGACGGCAACCTCGTCGCGGTCGCCCGACAGGTCTGCGACGCCGTCGACGACGGCGTCGAGACCAGAAGAGGACGTCCTGCGGTGCGATCATCAGGAGGAGTTGAGGTCCCGAGGCGGCTGGCCATCTCCGACAGACTCGCTCGCAGCGAGCACGATATCGGCCGACTCTCCAGTGGAAGCGGCACGCCGAGCGTTGCCAAGGATCTCGCGCGCGAGCCTGTTCACGGCGGACGTGGCCTCACGTGTGGCCGTGTCCGGGCCAAGGCTCGTTGAAGACGCCCGTGCGAGCAGATCGGCCGCGTCGGCCAGTCCCTCGAGCCGCTGCTGACGGCGTCTGCGGCACTGTGGTCAGCGACAACAGTCCCTGCGCCAACGCCATCAGCGACGCTGCGAGGTTGCCGCTGTCCACCGTCGAGACATATCTCGGGTTCAGCGGTGCCAGCGTCGAGGTGTCGTACCAGTTCAGGAAGTGACCCCGGTACCGTTCCAACGCTTCGAGCGATGTGAGCGTGCGGTCGAGCCGTTCGGCGAGCGTCCTGGTCGAGAGGTATCCGAGATCGTGGGCCGCAAGGGTCGACAGCAAGCTCATCCCGATGTTGGTCGGCGACGTACGCCTGGCGAGCGGCGACTCGGTGCCGGCTTCCTGGAAGTTGTCGGGCGGGAGCCATGCGTCTGCGGCGGTCACGAAGGTCTCGAAGTAGCGCCACGTCTTTCGCGCGGTCGCGCCGCAATTCGGCGCCGCCCGCGCCGAGGACAACGGCCGGACCCGGGGGCCGGCCGGCAGGCTGAGCCAATACGCCACGGCAGGCGCCACGATCCAGGCAGCAAGAAAGGGCGCCGCGACGCCAGCGGCCCCTGGCCGGCGCGGTCACAATCGCCAGCGTCGACCGCCGCGGCAATGGCCGGGCTGGACGACATGTCCACGACGAACTGGCGCACGCCCTTGCGTCCCACGAGCCCCGTGGCGCTTGCCGCCGCGGCGGCCGCCGTTTCCCACTCGAGCAGCCGCCGCTTGGTCACGACGAGCCGCACCAGCGTCAGCCCGATCGCGTGCGCGGTTTCGAAGGCGTGATACGCCAGGAAGGTCACGCTGAGCACGGTCTGCGCCAGCGCGGTCGCCGCATCCTGCCGCAGGTTGCTGAGGAACACCGGCAGCGACTGCGCCTTGCGCGGCCCGGCCAGAAGTCGCGGCGAAGAGCGGCAGCAGCTGCGACGCGACGAATCGCCGTCACCGTCATCGTCCAGAACCAGTGGCGACCCCGGCAGCACGATCCAGCCGGCGATGAGCAGCGCGAGCAGCGTCGGGGTCACCAGGCTGCGGCGCAGGTTGTCGAGGATCTTCCAGCGGCCGATGATCGGCAGCGCGTTGCGCTTTGAGGCCGGACCGCGACGGCACGAACGGAAACAGCCAGAACAGGATCTGCCAGTCGCCTCGAATCCAGCGGTGCTGGCGGCGCGCATGCGTCAGCACGCTCGACGGATATTCGTCGACCAGCTCGACGTCCGACACGAGCGCGACCCTGGCGCGGAGCCCCTCGAAGAGATCGTGGGACAGAAGCAGGTTCTCGGGAACCGAATCACCGAGCGCCGACATGAAGGCGTCCACGTCATACAAGCCCTTGCCGGTGAAGATGCCCTCGCCGAACAGGTCCTGGTAGGTGTCGGAGACCGCGGTCGTGTAGGGATCCACACCGGTATGACCGGAGTACAGCTGCGCGAAGAGCGAGCCGGCGGCGCTTGCGAAGGTCACGCTCACCCTCGGCTGCAGGATGCCGTAGCCCTCGGTGACGCGGCCGAGGTCGGGATCGAATCTCGCCCGGTTCAACGGGTGCGTGATGATGCCAATGAGCTGGCGCGCAGCGTCGCGCGGGAGCCGGGTGTCGCTGTCGAGCGTGATGCAGAAACGCACCTGGGTGAGGATGGACAGGTCCCCGACTTGTACCGCGAAGCTGGTGTCGGTCGCGCCCCGCAACAAGCGGTTGAACTCTTCGATCTTCCCGCGCTTCCGCTCCCATCCCATCCACAGGCCCTCCTGCTCGTTCCACTGGCGGAGGCGGTGGAAGAGGAAGAAGCGGTCGAGGCGCTCGGGTGAATGCTTCCGGTTGAGCGCGTCAATCGCCGCGCGGGCGGCCTCGAGCATGGCGGCGTCCCCGGGCAGGGTCTCGACCGTGGCATCCGGAAAATCACTCAGAATCGCAAAGTGGAGGTTGGGGTCGAGGTTTCCCAGAGCCTGGACCTCGAGATGCGCCATCAGCTCCTCGACGCGCTCCACGCTCCCGAGGATGGTCGGGACGATGACGAAGGTGCGCGCCGAGGAAGGCACGTGATCCAGATCGAGCCGTGGCAGGCGCCGCGGCGGAATCAGCTGGCTGATCACCCGCTGAAGCAGCTGGATGGTGAGCTCGCTCGCCGGCACGACCGCCAGGAGCGCGAGCCACACGACCGCCTGCCCGCGCCATCCGTGCTGCTGCGCGTACATCACCGCCGCAGCCACGAGCGTCAGCGTGCCCGCCGCGATGGCGCCCAGGTACAACGGGGACGCCCGGCGGAAGAAGAAGCGGCGCAGCCGCTGCCGCAGGCCCAGGGCGCGCGCCAGACCCCTTTCGAACTGCGGCCGCCCGCGGCCGATCAGGTGGTAGCCGATGTGCGCGCCGCGCGCATCCGGCGTGCGCTCCGCGATCTGCCGCGCACGCTCCACGCTCTTCAGCGCCACGTGGCGCTGACTCTCGCCGGTCCCGTCGGCCAGATCCTCGACCGCGTGCCGGTACCGGTCGCGGCTCAGAAAATCCATGCGGCCATACACACCGGCCGGATCGCGCCTGAGCACCTGCTCCACGAGGCTGACGCTCTCGAAGAACTCACTCCAGTCGAACGTCGAGACCAGGCGGAGGCTGCTAATGAGGTTGGCCATCGCCGCCTGCTCCGCGGCCTGGTGCTGGCCCTCGGATCGAATCGCGTCTTCGACGGTGCGCCCTGTGGCAGCGAGCGCCGCATCGAGCTGATGCCGGAGTGCGGCTGCCGCCGCGCCGTACTCACGAGAGCGGACGAGCAGCCGTGTGACGAACGCCGGATGAATGTCGGCCGGCCATGCCTCCAGCACCACCGGCCCTTTCCCGATGGCGGCCGCGAGCCGCTCCCCGTCCAGCGCGTGAGCGCGCGTCGCGGCCAGGATGTCGGCGCGAACCCGCAAGTGTTCGACCAGTGCCATCTTCAGGGCACTCGGCCACGCCCACAACTCGCCCATCGTCAAGGGCGTCACAGATTGAAAGGCGGCGACGAACCGCTGAAGCCGCTGTGCGTCCAGCCGCCCGGCGCTGCAGCGGACCAGCTCGAGGGCCATCGCATACACCCGCGGCAGCCCGGCAAATTCGTCGTCAGCGATATTGGGCAGGCGGCGGTAGAAGGAGGCCGGAACGTCGTGGCGGATGTCCCGGATCGTGGAGGTGATCGTGTGGAAGTTATCGAGCAGCCACTCCGCCGCGGGCGCCGCCGGTTCGCCGCGTCGGACGTCTTCGGCCAGCGCGGTGTAGACCTCGCGAAGCACGCGGGCGTGTTTGTCCAGGCGCCGCAAGTGGACGCGGCCGCTGCCGCGCCGGCGGCGCAACGGCGTCCACACGGCCGCAAGCCTGCGGGCGTGCTCTTCGAGCGGCTCGATACCGAGAAGCTCGACGCTTCCGGTCGCGTGGGCGCGCATTCCTGCGACGTCGGTCACGGTGGGCAGATCGGCAATCCCTTTCCGGCGTGGATGACAGGCTGCGATCGCCGGTCCAGCGGCAATCGCAGCCTGGTCGCGTGACGGCTTGCGTTACTCGCGCGGCCGCGCCCGCATGTCGCGGGCGTTGCCGGCATTCCTGGCGGGCGAACGCGTCTCTTCCTCGTCGTCGGGATGCGCGAGTTCCGCCGCTGAGTCGTTGATCCCTTCCTTTGCCAGCTTCGAGAGCTTCAGGTCGGCGGACTTTTCTTCGTCGAGGCTCACCTCGAGGAGATCGGCCGCTGCCGTGTGGTCCATGGAGCGCGCCCAGGCGATGAGCGTGCCGTAGGCCGCCATTTCGTAGTGCTCCACGCGCTGCGCGGCCGCGACCAGGCACGCGTCCTTCGCGTTGTCCTCGAACGGCTCTTTCAGGATCGCGGCGCCTTCCTCGAGGATCCCCGCCATGCCCGCGCAGGGCTTGCCTTTGGCATCCTCTTGAAGCATCTCGAAAATCCGCTCGAGACGCGCGACCTGTTCCTGCGTTTCGCCGAGGTGTTCCTCGAAGGCCTCCCGCAGCCGAGGAGCGCCTGCTTCCTTGATCATCTTCGGCAGGGCTTTCGTGATCTGTTTCTCCGCGTCGTAGAGGTCGCGGAGTTCGTCGACGAACGCGTCGTGCAAGGTCTTGTCTTCAGCCATGGTACCTCCCGTACCGGTGTGCGGTATCCATTCGGGTCACATCATTTGGAGCAATCGAAGTGCCACGCCAGAGGCGGTGTCAGCGGCCGGCGGTCGTGGCCGCGGCCGCGCTGGCGCAGCGGGATCTGGGCAACGGGCTGCAAAGAGTGAGCACGTGGCTTCCCAGCCGGTCGACAAGAGCGAAACAGCACGTCGCGGAGCCCGCGGCACGCGTCGTGCTCCCTCGGCAGATGGAGGCAGATGATGAAGTATGGAATCGCGTGGATGCTGGGCGTGCCGTTCTCGATAATCGTGCTGTGGTTTGCGGCGAACCAGGTGGGGTGCGGACTCTAGGCGACAAACAAGGGCAGGCGCGGGCAGATGCCCCCGCCGGCCCTCGATACCGAGCGCTTAAGCCAGCGGTTCCTCCAGCGCCGAGCCGACTGTCGGCTCAGGCCGCCTTCGCCCTCCGCAGCGGCAGCTTGTGCCTCGAACGATCGCCGACCACGGTGATAGCCGGTCGAGGTCCCGACACGTCCCATCCTGGTGTTTCGTGACCGCACGACCAGCAAATGAGGGAAACGCGGTCCTTCTCGAAGTGCAGGAGTTCGTCGTGTCCTGCCAGCGCGCAGCTCAATTGACGAATCCACGTACCCATAGACAGCCGTCCTTTCCCTGGACTCCTCAAACGCGGGATCCTCAAGGTCCACACAGAACACCAGTTGAGCAAGGCAGATGCCACGAACTCTCCGTGGCACACATGTTGAAGACACCTCTTCCATGCGGCTCACGCCTGGCAGCTTCTGCGTTCTTGCCATCTCGGCCGTAGTGGCCGCGAATGGCGCCCGCGCGGTGGCTCGTTCTATTAACGACGCGCCGCCACCGGACGAACTGGCGCGGCTCTGGATCGAGCCCGAGCCGAACCGGGACCTGTTCTTCGGCGTCGGAGGGCGGCGGCTCGCGCCGGATCCTGCGGTGACCTATCGCGTCATCAAGATCAAGAAGGGCGGGTTCAGCGACGGCTACACCGTAGCGGGACCGGACCGGAGGGAGTGGAGCGCCAAGCTATACCCCGAAGCGCGTACCGAGGTCGTCGCGTCCCGCATCGTATGGGCCCTCGGCTACCACCAGCCGCCCGCCTACACGCTCGAAGGCTGGGTCGCTGAGGGTTCCCGATCCGAGAACCCGCAGCCTGTCGCGCGATTCCGCGAGGAAAAGCCGGCCTTCCACGGCCTCAAGGAAGAGGGGCCGTGGTCCTACGCGGAGAACCCCTTCGTCGGCACGCGGCAGCTCAAGGGCCTGATCGTCCTGAACGTGATGCTGGCGAACTCCGACCTGAAGGCCGGCAACAACATGCGCTATTCGCTGTCCGAGCCCGTCGAAGGCGCGCGTGATTGGTTTGTGGCGCGGGACCTCGGCCAGACCTTTGGGCGCACCGGACTGCTCGATGGGCTGCGCGACGATATCGAAGCGTTCGATCAGAGCGGCTTCATCGAAGGAGTCAAGGACGGCGTCGTCGACTTCGAATACAACGGCCTGAACCAGGCCCTCCTCGAAGGGATCACGCCGGCCGACGTCGTCTGGATTTGCTCACGGATGTCGAAGCTCTCCGATCGGCAGTGGTCGGACGCGTTCCGCGCGGGCGGGTACGCCGAGCCCACGGCCCAACGTTATATCCGCCGGCTGAAGCTGAAGATCGCTCAAGGCCTAGCGCTGGAGCGATAACGGTGCCGGGACACGATGGGCTCTTTCTGCGGTTGAACTCGGCGGGCGATGGCTTTCCGTCTCTTGCTCGCGCCGGTCGTGTTGCTGGCGTTGACTCACCCATTGCTGGCGCAGCCGTCCCCGACCGCTCCCGGGCCGTTCAGTCCCGAACCGGCAGGACAGCCCAGCGCCGTGTGGCAACAGGACATCTACTCTGCGATGGTGCGCCTGCCTGTGGCCGCGCTCCTTGGGGCAGCCCTGGCGTTCCGCCCGAAGCGACGCGGAACGCCGACCCGGACTCCGGCCGTCGTGCAGACGCAGATCATCCTGGCCGTGGTCGGCGCAGTGATCATGCTGGTGGTCGGCGCCAGCCTCGCACGCGCGTTCGGCATCGTCGGCGCGGCAAACCTGATTCGCTATCGTTCGAAGATTGACGATCCCAAGGACGCCGGAGTGATGCTCTGCTGCCTGGCTGTCGGCCTGGCCGCCGGGGTTGGCCTCCTGGCACTGGCGGTGTTCTCGACCGCGTTTCTCGTCATGACAGTCGCGGCCATCGAGTCGTTCGAACCGTCGCGTTCACAGCAGTTCGAGGTGAAAATCACCGTCAGCAGCGACGCCGGCGATCTCCGGCCGCGGCTCGAGAAGATTTTCGAGCGCTTCGAGATCGAGCACTCCCTTCGCACGACGTCGAACGAGGAGCTCGCCTACGACGTGAAGGTGCCGTTCGGGGTCGAGACCGAGCCTGTGACCAATGCCATCCTGAAGCTCGGACCCGAAGACAAGGTGGCCGTGGCATGGGGCGACAAGAAGCCCAAGAAGTGATAACCAGGGAGCACGCGTGAACCTTATTACCCAACCCGACGATGGCCTGACGCCACTCCTGAAGGCGGTCCAGCGCGCCAAGAAATCGATCGACGTGGTGATTTTCAGGTTCGACCGCGTCGAGCTCGAGAAGGCCCTGGCCGCAGCGGTCACGCGCGGGGTGGCCGTGCGAACGCTGGTGGCGTACACCAACGGCGGAGGCGAGAAGCGGCTGCGCAAGCTCGAGCGCACGATGCTCGAAGCCGGTGTCACGGTCACGCGGACGGCCGACGATCTTCCGCGCTACCACGGCAAGATGACGATCGTCGACGACACGCTCTTCGTGCTTGGCTTCAACTACACGAGGCTGGACATCGAGCGCAGCCGGAGCTTCGGCCTCGTCACGCGCGACAAGAAGCTGCTCCACGATGCACGCGCGCTCTTCGAGGCCGATTCGACTCGGCAGCCGTTCTCACCTGGCGACAGCCGGCTGGTCGTCAGCCCGGAGAACTCGCGCAAGCGCCTCTCGGAGTTCATCGGCAAGGCACGAAAGCAGCTGCTGATCTACGACGAGCGCATCACGGACAAGCTGATGCTGAGGCTGCTTCGCGAGCGCGCCGCCGCTGGCGTCGACATCAGGGTCATCGGCAAGATCGAGAAGAAGATCGATGGGGTGAGCACGTGCTCGGTTCCTGACCTTCGCCTCCACGTGAGGGCCATTGTCCGCGACGGGAACAGCGTGTTTATCGGCAGCCAGAGCCTCCGTAAGCCGGAGCTCGACGCGCGCCGCGAGATCGGGATTGCCGTCAACGACGCACGCCTGGCCAGGAAGGTGGCGAGCGTCTTCGAAGGCGACTGGAAACTCTCGCGCCGCGACGATGCCAAGCCGGTCGAGGAGGAGGCCGCCGCTACTGAGTCCGCTCAGCCCGCCGGCGCACGATAACGCCGGAGTCGACGACCCGTCCGTTCCTCGCCACGGTGTTGAAGGTGAGCTCGTCCTCGAACACCTCCGCCGCGAGAAACGCCAGGTCCGTGTCGAAGCCCTTCGCCGTCAGGGGTGACCGCGCGTCGATATTGCCCGCGCGCAGCTTCCCGCCGGAGCCCACGACAAAGTAGGTGATGCCCTTCTGCGGCTTGACGCGCTCGTAGAAGTGGTCGTGGCCCGTGAAAACCACGCTCACGCCGTTCTGCAGGAAGATGGGCTCGAGGCTCTCGCGCAGCCTGGCATCCGACCCATGCCGCTCTCCCGACGAATACAGCGGATGGTGGAAGAACGGAATCTTCCAGTCGTCGCCGGCGCCCTTGATCTCCTTTTCCGCCCAGGCCATCTGGTCCGGTTCCGGGTAGGTCGTTTCGAGCGCAAAGAACCGGACGCTCTGCTTCGGCGCCTTGAAGGAGTAGAACAGCTTGCCGTCCATGTTGAACAGCTTGTAGAAGCGCTGATTGCGGGCGTCGTGATTGCCCAGCGACGCGTAGAACTTGACGCCGGCTTTCAGCAGCGGCGCGTACGGGATCTCGAACTTGCGCTCGAAGTCGGACGCCCGCTCGCCGCCGTACATGTTGTCGCCCACCGTAATCACGAGCTCGAACGGAAACCGCGCGTGGAGCTTGGTCATCTGGTCGGCCAGTTGGTACTGCTCGCGGCTCCCTGTCCCGAAATCGCCGAGCACGGCGAACTTGAGCGAGCCGTCACGGTTCGGCAACGGCACGACGGGTGGCTGCGACGCGGCGCCCTGTGTGGCCTGTGCAGCCTGGGCGGCCTCAGCCGCGGCGCTGACGTACGACGCCGGCTGCAGGCCGGCGCAGAAGCCAGTGAGCAACAGCAGCGCGAAGAAACGGCGTGTGCGAAGCAAGACAGCAGATGACGGCATGGTGACCTATCCCCTGGGAAGTGCGCGATCGACGTAGTCCACCATGAGATGCGCGTGGTGGTCAAAGAGAATGAGCCGATCGCCGATAAAGCGGAACTCCAGTTGCTCCGGCAATTTCGGCAGCGCCTGAATCACCGTGGGCGGCATCGTGGACAGCGGAATCGCATCCGGATAGGGGCCGTTGATGCGGACAGGGGTCCCGATCGGATTCTCGTCCAGGATGGAGGCGCGACTTCTCGGCGCCTTCCTTGCCCGTGAATTGCGCCGTCAGCACCTTCCTGAGGTACACCTGAGCCTCGGGCGTGAAAATGTCCCCGGGCTTCGCGCCCGCGCGGGCAGCCACGATCCCTGCCATCAGCTGCCGCTGGGCAGCGTCCACCTGCTGCTGTCGTGGCATCCTTGGGCAATGGCTTCAGCCAGCTCTCGATTTTCTCGTGCAGCTTCACGTAGTCAGCGACGCGAACCTGAAAGTCGGCGACGACCTTCGAATCGGCCGGCGACAGGGCCGGGCGGTCTGCCTGTCCGATCGCCAGGGCAGTCGCGGCGCCCAGAGCGAGTCCGGCCGCCACCGACACTGCCTGACCCATGCGAATCGTTATGGTTCTCATCGCTCACCCCATGGTATGACATAGCCCGCCGACACGTGGATTCGTCCATCACGAAGCCCGTAGCCCACGTCTAACCGGACCGCGTTGCCCGAGCGCGACGTATTCATCCTGACACCCGCACCCACGTCCACGTGAAACGTCGAGGCGCCCGCCGGGTCGAGCCGTTCTCTCGCCTGTGCCGCATCGACGAAACCGGCGATGCCGACTGGCCCAATCGGGGTCTGAACGGGATGGACGTACTCGACGCTCGAGAACAGCAGCGTCCGGCCGAAGACCTCGCCGGCGACAATCCCGTCCCGAAGCAGTTGATGCGCACGAAGCTGCACGCCCGCGCCCCTGTCCGGCGCTCGCACCAGGCCACACGGCCAGCGGCGCCGTCGGGACTTGCCAGGGCGACGCCCGCAAGCGCAGTCAGGAGCGGCCTGTTGAGCTCTGCGGTAGAACGGACGCTCATCACCACGTCGCCACGGTTGAACGGGCTTCCTCCGTTCAGTGGAAACCAATGGCCGGCGTAGAGGGTGACGGCAAAGCGGTCATCCCAGGCCCGTGTAGCGACTCCCCCACCCAGCTCGAGATGCGTGTCGCTGTCGATGTGATCGACGGCCAGGCCGCCTTGCAGGCGAAGCCAGCTGGTTGCCCAATCGGACAGACCGGCACCCGCTCTCGTCCGCGTCTGGCGGAAGGGCTGACTGGCGATCGACGGGCTGTCATAGGTTTGATGTTCCCAGAACCCTTCGAACCCGAGAACTCCCGGCACTGCTCCGGGCGCCGGCATGGCCATCCGTAGCAGGCCACGGCGTCTGTTCCGATCCCAGCGGAAGGCAGGCTCCAGCACTTCGCCCCATCCCAGGACATCCGAGATGTCGACGCGCAGTTCCTGCAGGAAGATGGCACGGGCTCCAACCGCGGCGAGATCCATCAGATCCGTGGGGTAGGCCTGCCGCTCGAAGACAATCGGCGTGACCGTTGCCCGACCCCCGATTGGATCGAACCTGATTTTCCCGCTCGATGACGTCGGCAGCTCCTCCAGCCTGCGCCGAGTCCGCTCGAGCTTTTCGGCGGTAAGCAGTTCGCCCGGCTTCAGTCCAAGGTAGTCATGGATCTGTCGCCGATTCGATCGCACGAGGCCCTCGATTTTGACCTGGTCCACTCGGGGCGAATCGATTTCATTCAGAGCATCGAGCGCGCCCGCCATGTCGCCGACCACGAAGCGGTCCTCTGCAGCGCTCTCCAGCGCTCGTCGTTCATCACGGTCAGGTTGAGACTTCTGTTGCTGAGCCCAGCCGTCCCGGGAGGAAAGAAGCAGCGCGAGGACATAAAAGGCGAATTTTCTGCGCACGCCGCAAGCCATGCGGGTCAGTTTGCATCGTTTGTGCCCATCTCCTGCTGAGATGGATCGCGCCGCCATTCAGGGGCATCCCGTTTGCACAACAAGTATTAGTGAGGCGCGAGGTTCCCGAGAGCACGACAGGCCACAGACTGTTGCGCTGGCTGACCCGGCTCGCTGCGTGCCTGGCACTGCTCGTTATTTGCCTTCTCGCAGCGTTGCACCTTCCGGCGGGCCGGCGCTTTGTGCTGTCGCGCGTGGCGACAGTCCTCGAAGCCCAGGAAATCGAGTTCAGCGCCGACCAGTTGAAATTCAACCTGTTCGATCTCTCCCTCTCATTGCGGGATGTGAGCGTCGGAGCACCCCACCGCGAACCGGCGCCGCCAGTGGCGGTCATCGAGCAACTCGATGCGGACATCAGCCTGCTCGATCTGGTTCGGCGCCGCTACGTCATCGAGTCCGGAACGGCACGGGGCGTCACTCTTCACTATGTTGTCGAGGCCAATGGGGAGACCAATCTGCCCGGCCGCGCACGCGATCCAGAGTCGCCCGGCCAGCCGCTGGACTTCCTGATCGACGGTTTCTCGATCGTCAACGCGACGCTGCACTACGAGGACCGCGCCAGGCAGATCGACGTCGCAATACCCATTGATGAGATGAAGGTGAACGCAAGCCGCCTCACGGGCCGGCACGCCGCGACCGTGCGCGCGGGCCGTGGCCGCATTCGCACGCCGCAAGGGGAATGGGAGATCGATGGCCTGTCCGCGGACCTCGACCTCGGAGATGACGATGTGATGGGCCGCGTCGTGCTCGAAGCCGAGGGATCGCGCGCGGAGTTCGAAGGGGGGTACCACGTCGGGCGCGGCGAGATAGAGGCGCGCGAAGTGCGCATCAGCGGACATTGGGGCCGCATGACAGCCGCGGGTGTCGTGTCCGTCAAGGGTGGCGCATCATCGGCGCTCCTGCTGCCCGACGAAGTGAACCTGGCCGAGATCCTGGCGCTGGCTGATATATCCCCAACAATCGCTTCCCGCCTGAACGGGGAGGTCCAGGCCCATTGGCCTGGCCTTGAGTACGCAGCGGCGACCGGTCGCGCGGAACTGACCCTGACGCCTGTGGCGTCCCGGCCCTCGCAATCAGCGCTGCCGGTGAGCGGGCACATCGTGGTGAACGGCAGTGAGGGGCGACTCGACGCCCAGATTTCAGACGCGTCTGCCCTGGGGATTCGGCTCGGCGGCCGGGTTTCGCTCGCTCACCGAACCACGTTGTCGGGAACCTTTCGCGCGGAAGCCGGCGACCTCAAGGCGGCAGCGGCCATGGCCGGTGCATTTCTCGCGAACAACGCGGTATCCGCCCTTCCGATCTCCGGGACAGCGGTCGTCACAGGTGTCGTCGGCGGCACGCTCAGCGACCCGACGCTGCGCGCTTCACTGCGTGTTCCGGAACTCGGTGTGGGCGGCGCGACGGACATCTCGGCTCGAGGCGATATCGGTTACCGGGACAGCGTGGTCTCCATTCGTCGCCTGGATGTGGACTGGGGTGCGGCGAGCGTTCAGGCAAGCGGTTCAGTACCTCTGGATGGGCGGCGGCTGGCGGTCGCATACACAGGTCAGGGCTTCGACGTTCCGGCCCTGCTGGCCGCTGCCGGCGAAGAAGATCTGCAGGCCGAGGGCACGCTTTGGCTCTCCGGCGACGTCCGCGGCACGCTGAGCGAACCTGCCGCGACAACTCTGCTGCACGGCTCGGGGCTTTCGTTCCTCAACGAGCGCCTCGGCGAACTGGCGGCCCGTTTGGACGCGACACCTTCGCAGCTCACTCTGCACGAACTCATGCTGGACAAGCCCCAGGAACGAGGCAACGGCCGGCTCACGGGCAAAGGCCGCTACGTCTTCGGAACGCGTGGCTACGACCTCGAGCTCCGCACGAACAACATCGCCATCGTGGACATGCGGCTTCCCGACGGACAGCCGCTTCGGGGTGATCTCCGGCTGGAGGCCGAGGGTTCGGGCACACTCGACCGTCCGAGTGGGAAGCTCCAGTTGGCCGTCAGCGAGCTGCGCCTGGCCGAGCACGATCTCGGGGGGGTTCTCGCCGATGCGTCCATCGCGAACGCGCAGGCCGATGTCCGGATCACCGCAGACCGGTTTTCGACCGAGCTTACGGGGATCATTGATACGTTCGCCCCGTACAAGCGCCGTCGTCGATGCGCGCATAGACGGACTCGATCTCGCCGCGCTGCCCATCAGGCTCGACACGCCGCTGACCGGCCGACGTCAGCGCGAGCATCGAAGGAGAAGGCCCGTTGACGGCCGTCCGCCTGGCGCGTGTGTCCGGCGAAGTCGAAGCCCTTGAAGGCGTCTGGAACGGGCAGCCTTTCTCCGTGGACGCGCCCGCGCTTCTGCGCTACGAAGCCGAACGCGTGGCGATCGAGCGGCTCCACGTGCAGGCGAGGGGCTCAACGCTCGCTGTCTCAGGCGCGTGGCCATTGGCCACAAACCTCGAGGACGGACTCCTCGAAATCGAGGCCCGGCTCGACCTTTCGACCCTGGCGCAGTACGCGCCCGCGGGTGTCGAGTTGAGCGCCGACGGCGCGCTGCTGCTCGAAGGCACCGTCCGCGGAAACCTCGCGGCTATCGATCCGGATCTCGAGCTGACGATCGACAACGGCCTGGTCCTGAGCTCCGCCATCGATCCCGGACTCTCCGATCTGGACTTGCGCGCGCGCATTGCGGGCGGCGTCGCAACCGTTGAGCATTTCGCGGGCCGAGTGGGGCATCGCCACAATCGAAGCAGCCGCACGGGTCCCACTGTCAATCGTCCCAGGAATTCCCGATGTGTTTCCCACGGAGACCGGTCCGGCCACGCTCACAGCGAGCCTCGTCGGCTTGAGCCCTGCCGCAATCCCAGGTGCTCCCGCGGGCCTCGGCGGCCGGATCAGCGCCAACGTGTCGGCATGCCTCGGACCGTCCGGAGCTGGCGGCCGTCGAAGGGTATCTGACATTCACCGAGCTTCAGGTCGGCCTTCGGGATCTTGAACTCAAGCAGCACCAGCCGTCCGCCCTCACCCTGGAGCGGGTACGGTCCGGATCGACAGCTTCGACCTGTCAGGAACCGCCGGCACACTTCGCGCGGCCGGAACGGTGGGTCTGCTCGGAACACAGCCGCTGGACGTGAAGGTCAACACCGCGCTCGAAACCGCGGCTGCGACCGCGACGCTGACCGACGCGCTTCGAGTCGAGGGATTTGCCTGGCTCAACGTGGCCGCCACCGGAACGGTGGCCGACCCCCGGTTCGACGGCTCGCTCGTGGTATCGGACGTGATGGTCGCCGTCGACGAACCCGAGATCACGGCCGAACGTCTCGCGGCGGGCGCCGAGTTCGCGGGCGACCGAATTTCCCTGTCGTATCTCTCTGCCGAGGTCAACGGAGGGACGGTCGTCGGCTCCGGGAGCCTGACGATCGGCGACGGCGAGCTGCGCGCAGTCGACTTTTCGCTGGGCGCCGAAGAGTTCGCGTTTGACGCTCCTCTCGACTTGAGAAGCCTTTCGAACTCCCAGCTGCGCCTGACGGGTGATAGCAACAACCTGCGGCTTGCGGGCACCGTCACGATCAAGGAAGCGGGGCTCACCGGCGACGTCAACTTCGACACGGGGCTGCTCGCCACCATCGCCGCACCGCGTGCACTCGACCTGACCGAAGAGCGCAATCCGCTGCTCGAGAGCCTGGCGTTCGACGTGCGGGTCGACACCGAAATGCCGATCCTCGTCGACAACAACCTCGCGCGGGCCGAAGTCACCACCGATCTCCGCGTGGTCGGCACGCCGTACGAAACAGGACTGTCGGGCAGTCTCACGGTGGTCGAGGGCGGCGAGATCACGCTGAACGAGCGGCGATACGAGGTCGAGCGGGGAACGGTCACGTTCCTCGACGATCGGCGGATTGTGCCATCCTTCGACCTGCGGCTGAACACGGAGGCCGGCAACTATGACGTGATCGTCGAGGTGTCCGGCGAGCCGGGCGAGACGGAAACCACCCTGACCTCCGATCCGGCCCTGCCGGAGCCCGACATCATGGCGCTGCTCGTCACCGGGCGCACGCTGGACGAAATGCGCGGCGAAGAGGGCGACATCGCCAGGGAGCAGGTGCTCTCGTACCTCGTGGGCCGTGTAGGTTCCAGCCTGGGCAGAACTCTCGAACGGGCGACGGCCTGAGCGAAGTTCGCCTGGATCCGACCCTCATCGCGCACGAGACCGATCCGGGCGCGCGGCTGACGCTCGGGCAGGATCTGACCGACTCGCTCAAGCTCGTCTACTCGACGGATCTGGCCAACAGCAACGACGAGGTCTGGGTCGCGCGCTACGACGTAACGCGGCGTTTTCAGACGAGCGCCACGCGGCAGGCCGATGGCAGCTACCGGTTCGACTTCCGCCACGATGTGCGTGCCGGCGGCCGGCCCGCCCCGCGCGCATCGCGCGGCCAGGGCGCTCGTCACGGCCCTCAATGTTGACGGTGGCGGCGTGCTGAGTGAGGCCGAGAGCCGCCGCGGCTGGGCCTGACCGTGGGCCATCCGTACGACTACTTCGCGGCGAGGGACGGGCTGCGGAAGATCGAAGAGGCGCTCCAGTCGAAGGGCCGGCTGCAGTCGCGCGCCAGGCTGGAACGGCGCGTCGAGCCGGACGGCATCGCGTTGACGCTCCGCGTCGTCGACGGCCCACTGGTCGAAATCCGATACGACGGGGCCTCGCCCCCGCGGCGGATCGACACCGAGGTCAGGCGCCAGTGGAACCGCGGCGTGTTCGATTCGCAGCGCGCAGGGGATGCCATTGAGGTCCTGCGCGAATGGCTGATCGGTGACGGGCACGTCTCCCCCACCCTCGACTATCGCGTGGAGGAGGCGGACCCTGGCGTGCGGCGCGTCACGTTCAGCATCCAGCCCGGGCCGCATTCCAGGCGGATCCTGGTGCGGTTCGACGGGGCCGCCGGCATTGCGCCGGAGGTGCTCTCGGACATCATCAAGGAACAGGATCTCGAGCGGGATCTCTTCACCGATCCGCTCGTCGTGACCGAGCTCCTCCGCCGTTTCTATCGGGAGGAAGGGTACCTGGACGCCAAAATCGACACCCCACGCCTCGAACAGACGGGCGATCAGGCCACGGTGGTGCTCAACGTCGACGAGGGACCACGTTTCGTGGTGAAAAGCATCAGCCCGTCCGGCAACACGGTCATCCCGGCCGCCACCATCCTCGGCGAGATTCCGCTCGTGGTGGGCGATCCGTTCCTACCGGCCACCGCCCAGCGATCGCTCGATCGGGTCCGCGATCTCTACTGGAGGCGCGCCTACAACGACGTGCGCAGCGAGTACGAGCTGGCCGTCGATCGGGATGCGGGGAGTGTCGACGTCACGCTGATCGTCCGGGAGGGCCAGCCGTCGGTCGTGGCGGACATCACGATCGCCGGCAACGAGCAGACGAGCGACCGGCTCGTCGGCGAGCAGATCGAGCTGGCCGCCGGCGATCCGCTCGACCTGGCACTCCTCAGCCGGTCACGGCGCAATCTCTACAGCACCGGAGCGTTTTCGCTGGTTGACGTGACGCGCGAGGTCGAAGCCGATCCGGCACCCGAGGGTTCCGCCACGCCAGAGGCGAGCTCCGCCGTTCCGGTCAATGTCGAAGTGGCCGTCCGGGAAGTGCAGCCCTTCCAGATCCGGTACGGCGCGTCATTCGACACCGAGCGCGGCCTCGGCGGCATCGTGGACGTCGCCAATCACAACTCCCTGGGTAAGGCGCGCGTCGTGGGCCTCACCACGAGGTACGACGCGCGGTTGCGCGAGGCGAGGCTGTACGCAAGCCAGCCCACGCTCCTCTACTGGCCTGTTCGCACGACCGCGAGCCTGTACTACCGCGAGGAGCGCAACCTGCAGAGCACGCTGACCAATCCGTTCGAAGTCGATCGCCTGGGGTTGTCGTTTCAGCAGGAGCGCGAGCTCGGCGATTCGTACGTCTGGACCTATGGCTACCGGTTCGAACGCGCACGCAAGTCGTCCACGCTCGTGGGAAGCAATCAGGGCCAGACGATTTCGGTGTCCCCGCTGACGAGCACGTTCACCCGCGAAACGCGGGACGAAATGCTGAACGCGTCCCAGGGTTCGTTCACCTCGCATGCCTTCGCGTATTCCCCGAGCTGGCTCGGGGCGACACGACCTATGTGAAGTACTACGGTCAGTACTTCCAGGTACTTCGCCTTGCGCCCGGCCGTCCGTAAGCGGTTCACCGGCGAGCTGCTTCGGCCGCGGCTGGTGTACGCCACCGGCGTACGCCTGGGGCTGGGCCATGGGTTCGGCGGCACGATGCCCGAGACCGAGCGGTTCTACGCCGGAGGGAGCACGACGGTCCGCGGCTTCGAGCAGAACACGCTCGGCCCGATCGGTCCCGGCGGCATCCCGACCGGCGGCAGCACCCTGCTCGTCCTCAACAACGAGTTGCGCTTTCCAGTGATCGGGCTGCTCGACGGGGTCGGCTTCCTGGACGTCGGCAACGTCTTCGGCACGGTCGGCGATTTCTCGTTTGCCGACCTCCGCAAGACCGCGGGGATCGGGGTACGTGTGAGAACACCCTGGTTCCTCGTTCGAGGCGACTACGGCGTGGCCCTCGATCGCCGCCCAGGCGAGCCACGTGGGCGCTTTTACTTCAGCATCGGCCAGGCCTTCTAGGTGCTTCGGCCTTGGTCCCTGGTCCTTTGTGTGAAGTCAGCGTCCTCGCGCCGAACCAAGGACCAACGGCTACGTCGAAGTGGGCCGCCAGCCCCGCCGGACCGTAGTTTGCAACTTCGCCTCCCGTGCGCAGGATCACGCTCTCGACACGTGCGCTCATCCGGATTTTCGGTAAGGCAGTGAAGGCCTGGTGGAACGACAACGTGCTCCGGCTGGGCGCGTCTGTCGCCTACTACACGCTGTTCGCCATCGCGCCGATCCTGCTGGTCGTGATTGCCGTGGCCGGAAGCGTGTTCGGCGCGGAAGCGGTGCGCGGCGAGATCGTCGGCCAGATCGACGGGCTCGTCGGCGTCGACGGCGGCCGCGCTGTCCAGGCACTGCTTCAGGGCGCTGCGCGCCGCGACGATAACGCCCTCGTCGCCACCATTGGCGGCATCACGTTCGTGCTGGCGGCATGCGGCGCGTTCCTGGAACTGCAGTCCGCCATGAACACCATCTGGAAAGTCGAACCCTCGCCCGATGGTCACCTTCAGGCGTTTCTTCTGGATCGGCTCCGCTCGTTCGGCCTGGTCGTCGCGCTCGGCTTCCTCCTGATGGTGTCGCTCGCGGCAAGCGCGGCGCTCGAAGCCCTGAGTGCCTGGCTCAGCTACTGGGCGCCCGCGATGCCCGTCGTCCTGAACACGCTGAACGTGGTGGTCTCGCTGGCTGGCACCACGGCCCTTTTTGGCCTCCTCTTCAAGTTCCTGCCCGACGTGGAGTTGAAGTGGAGGGATGTTGCGACCGGAGCACTGGTCACGGCGCTGCATGTTCGCCGTCGGCAAGCAGATCATCGGGCTCTACCTGGGCCAGAGCGGCACTGCCTCCAGCTACGGCGCCGCCGGGTCGGTCGTCGTCCTCCTGCTCTGGGTCTACTACACCTCGCAGATTGTGCTCGTAGGCGCCGAGTTCACGCGCCTCTATGCCGACCGCACACGCGGACCTGTACCCGTATCGGAATTCGCTCAAAAGACGAGCTAGGTTCCGTCGATGGGGTTGCCGCTTGGCACTTGTGGGTAGCGCGCAGCCCAACCACCTCAGCGAACGCTGGCACCACGCCTTGCTCTTCAGCAGATCGGCCCTTGGCGCGGAAGGCGTGAAGGCCCTTGAACACTCATCCGAGGACTCACAAATGCCAAACCCTAACGATCCGAACATGCCCCGCACGAACGACCCTCGCGTGCCGACCCCGGCCGACGATCGCGCGCAGCCTGGAGATGTTCTCGGCGTCGAGCGCGACGGCGAGACCACGCACCTCGGCGAGACGCGCGAAGACGAGGACGAGCGCCGCGAGGATGCCGAGAAGACCGTCCAGGACGATCGGCGCAAATCCCACTAGGCGCGTGACGGCACAGGCTGGAAACGCCGGCTGACAGGAGAACAACTATGAAAGCGCTCGCTGCGGTGCTCATCGTCCTCGGTCTCGTCGGTCTTGTGTATGGCGGCGTGTCGTGGACGCGGCGGGACACCGTTGTGGATGCGGGCCCGATTGAGATCACGACCGACAAGCGGGAGAGCATTCCCATCTCTCCGATAGCCGGCGGGATCATCCTGGTCGTTGGCGTCGCGCTGCTGATGAAGCGCTGACAATCCCGCCGCCTTCGAACCCCGATGGACCTGCGAACGGGGGCGGCGTTCTGGCCGATCAAGAACGGCTTGATCGGCGTATACCCAGGGCTCGAACACGACGAGACGTGCGACGTGGCCATCGTGGGCGCCGGGATTACCGGCGCCCTGGTGGCCCACCATCTCTCGCAGGCCGGCTGCGACGTGGTCGTCCTCGATCGCCACGATGCCGCGGCGGGCAGCACGGCGGCCACGACAGGACTCCTTCAGTACGAAACCGACACGCCGCTGACTGCGCTCGCCGCCTCAGATCGGCATCGATCGGGCGGTCCAGAGTTGGCGGCTCGGCCGCCAGGCGATCTCCCAACTCGAAGATCTCAGCGGCAGCTGCCCTTGCGACTTTGCCCGCCGTCCGAGCGTGTACCTCGCATCGTCCAGGTGGGACGTGCGGTCGCTCGAAGCCGAGTGCCGCCTCCGGGAAGCCCACGGCTTCGATGTGGAGTGGCTGGACCGGAGGGCGCTGAGGGGATCGGTTCGGACTGGAGCGGCCCGGCGCCATTGTCAGCAGCGGCACCGCCGAGCTCGACGCGTACCGTCTCGCGCACTCGTTGCTCGCAATGGCGGCGGAACGCGGAGCGCGGAGTCTACGACAGAACCAATGTCGACTCGATCGAGATGCCAGCCGGCTGCGTGAAACTCCTGACGAATCGAGGCACGACCGTCCGCGCACAACGGCTCGTCGTCGCTTCAGGCTACGAAATCCCGCCGCAGTTCGACCTCGATCCCGGCAACCTGAATAGCACCTGGGTTTTCATCAGCGAGCCCCTGGCCGATCTCTCCTGGTGGCCCGAGTGCGCGCTCATCTGGGAAACGAAACGTCCCTACACCTACCTGCGCACCACGGCTGACAAGCGAGTGATGCTCGGGGGTGAAGACGAGGGGTGGTCGGCCCGTCACGAGAACGTTCGCCTGCTAGGCAGGAAAACGCGCCGGTTGAACAAACGCTTCTCGACGCTGTTTCCCGGCGTACAGCTCGAGCCCGCCTATGCCTGGGCGGGAGTATTCGCGGCCACCAAGGACGGCCTGCCCTATATCGGCGCTGTCGACCGAGTGGCCTCGCGCCTGGTTTGCGCTCGGCTATGGCGGCAATGGCATCACCTTCAGCATGGTGGCGGCCGACCTGGCTGTGGATTGGTGGCGGGGCACCCACAACTCGAACGCCAGTCTCTTTGGGTTCAACCGCTGAACATACAGAAAAATGCGCAGCCAGGACGAGCTTGAAAGCTCAACGTTCTCAGCGGCACGGGTTCTGCTGTAACACCTGCAACAGGGCCGGGACGGTCCCGAGCCCAGCTGAGGACGGAAGCCGTCCTCAAGAGGGAAACGACTGATGTTGAAAACATTCGCAATCGCGCTCGCCACAACGACAGCTCTTACGATGGCGCCCGCCACCGCGTCCGCCGACTGGCTGCTGACGCCGTATCTCGGTCTCACCTTCGGCGGAGATACGACGTCCGAGAACGTCGCGTACGGCTTCTCGGCGGCCTGGATGGGCGCCGGGATCATCGGCTTTGAAGTCGACTTCGGCGTCGCGCCGAGCCTTTTCGACACCGACGATGATGTGGATATCGAGGACTTCGAGCTGACCGACAGCAGCGCCACCAACCTGATGGCCAACCTGATTGTAGGCGCCCCATTGGGAGAGCCCGGCATTCGTCCCTACGTCTCCGGAGGCGCCGGCCTCCTTCGGCGGAGCGTCACCGAGGTCGAAGACCTTTTCGACGTGGACGAGAACAGCTTCGGCATCAACTTCGGCGGAGGGTTGGTCGCGTTCGTGAGCGACAACGTTGGCATCCGCGGCGACGTTCGCTACTTCCGTTCGTTCTCGGACACCGAAGCGGGCAGCGACATCGACCTCGATCTCGGCGCCTTCGACTTCTGGCGCGGCACGGTCGGCGTGACGTTCCGCTTCTAGCCGGCACCTGCGACGGGCTGGGAGGCCATGGCCGCCCCAGCCCACCATGATTGAGCGAGGCATTCCATGAATCCGAACGACGAGCACAAGAAGGAACCGGAAGACCTGCCGAGCGATCTTCTGCACGACAGCGGTGAGGCGGGCGGCGATCCCGACTCGCATCTCGGAGCTGAGCGCGACCACCAGCCACGTCCGTCCGACGACGGCCCGGACACGACAAAGCTTCAGCGGGCGCCAGGCCGTGATGCCGGTGACGACAGTTCTGCGACCCGGCAGGACAACACCGGCGTCGCGCCATCGTAGAGGGACAGTTCCCGAAAGCGGCCCAGGCCATGAGCTTTCCACAAGAGGCGCTTCCGGGTCCCGTGTCGCCGCCAGATGGCCGGCGCACAGCTCTTACAATCATCGCAGGCTGCGCGTTCATCGTCCTGCTGAAGTACATGCAGGAGGTGCTCGTTCCTCTTGTGCTGAGCGGCTTGATTTTCTACGCCCTCGACCCGGTGGTCGACGCACTGCAGCGCTGGCGTGTGCCCAGGGCCATCGGCGCGGCGCTCGTCCTTGCCGTTACCGTCGTGGGCGTTGGGGCCGGGGCCTACCAGATGGGCGACGACGTCGTCGTAATTGTCGAGCAGATGCCTTCGGCGGCGCGCAGGCTGCGGGCGGCGCTGCGGCCGGGCCCGGGCGGTATGAACGGCGTCTTCGGGCGGGTGCAGCAGGCCGCGACGGAGCTGGATAAGACCGCGGCGGAAGTGACCACCGCGCCGGCGCCACGGGGTGTCGTGAAAGTGCAGGTCGAGGAACCAGGCCTCAGGGCCACCGATCTCGTCTGGTCAGGCTCCCTCGGGATGGCAAAGGTCGCGGCCCAGACGCTGATGGTGCTGCTGCTGGCCTACTTCCTCCTGCTGGCGAACGATCTCTTCAAACGCAAGCTCGTCGTGCATCTGGGCGACACGCTCTCGAAGAAGAAGATCACTGTCCAGGCCATCGATCAGATCAGCGACCGGATCGGGCGCTTTCTCATCGTGCAGATCTTCACGAGTGCCGTGGTGGCGATCGCCACCGGCCTTGCGCTGTGGGCTCTCGGCGTTGAGCGCGCGGCGTTCTGGGGGCTCGCCGCGGGCCTTCTCAACAGCATCCCCTATTTCGGACCGTTGATCGTCACCGCCGGCCTCAGCGTGATCTCGTTCATCCAATTCGGCACGATCACGATGATGGCCACGGTCGCGGCAACGGCGCTGCTCATCACGACGCTCGAAGGCTGGCTGCTGACGCCGACGCTGCTCGGGCGTGCCGCACAGATGAACCAGGTGGCGGTGTTCACCGGCCTGTTGTTCTGGAGCTGGTTGTGGGGTGTCTGGGGCATGCTGCTCGCCGTGCCCATGATGATGATCATCAAGACCACGTGCGAGCACATCGAAGACCTGCACCCGATCGCCGACCTGCTCGGCGATTAGGAAGCTATCCGGGAAAGCCGCTGATAACGGCAGACAGCGTGACCGGCAGCCGCTGTCTGACGCGGACGCCATTCGGCCCGATAAACTCGGCGCCGACCAAACGCACCGTCAATCGACGAGACAAAGGATTGTCAGCGCGAAGGCCAGGCGGCGAGGTTTCCAACGTGATGGTACCGCCCACGGCCCTCCACACGGAGGCGGCCGATGAGTTCATGTCCATCAAGTCGGTGCAGAAGGGCCAGCGACGTCTCGGTTGCTCGAACAGGTGGACGGCCACGCCGAGCGCGGGCGTCTGGGCGGCAAAATCAAAGCTTTGCGATCCCGTCGAGAGCGCGAGCCGTTCGACGGTGGCGTTGATGGCAATAGCTTCGGTCCGATCGGCCGACCAACCAACCACATGATTGACTCCAGCGAGAGCGAAACGGGCTCAAGTGACAATAATGGTCAGTCCTGGCTGGCGCTCCGGACCTTCACGAGGCGCGGCTTTGCGACCTTTGGGCGCACGATCCGCTGCTTCACCGACGGACGCTTGGCGTCGCGATATGGCGGAATGGCAACCGGACGGCCGGTTTCTGCTGACTCATACAGCGCCTGCACGATACGGACATCCTGAAGGCCGTCCTCACCCGAAGGCTCGGGCTGCCGGTCGTTGAGCACACACTCGGAGAAGTGCAGGAGCTCGGGCGCAAACTGGTCCCCTGCGCGGAGCCGCTTCCGCGTCGTCTTACCTCCAACAGTGATCTCGCAAGCGAGGCCTTCCGCGTACTCGTAAGCGGGATCGACGCGAATGTGGCCCTTGGTTCCCACAATCCTGTACGAGGCAACATCCGCAGCGTTGAAGCTGGTCACAAAAGCGGCGAGACGCTCGCCTTCGAAACGGAGCAGCGCGCCGGTGGACTCGTCGATCTCGGACAGCAGGGCCGGCCCGCTGTTGACCGACATCGCGACGACTTCCTTGGGCTCGGATCGGAACAGGTACCGCGCCGCGTTGATGCAGTACACACCGATGTCGTAGAGCGTGCCGCCACCAAGCTCCTTCTCCGCCCGGATATTGCCTGGCGCGAGGCGCATCGAAAACGACGAGTTGAAGAACTTGGGATCCCCGATGCGTCCACGCCGGACCATCTCCACCGTTTCGAGATTCAGCGCTTCGAAGTGGAGTCGATACGCAATCATCAGCTTCACACCGCCTTCGCGGCACGCCTCGATCATCCGTTCGCAGTCCTCGACGGTCACGGCCATCGGCTTCTCGCAAAGCACGTGAACGCCGGCCCGCGCGGCCCTGATCGTGTACTCGGCGTGCATGGAGTTTGGCAGTGCTATGTAGACGGCATCAACCCCGTCCAGGCACGCCTCGTACTCGTCGTAGGAGTACGTGTTCGACACGCCGTAGCGTCTGCCAAGCGTGCGCCGCTTGCGCGCATCGTCGCTGACGAGCGCGGTGAGAACGGAATTGCGCCTGGCGTGGGCGAACGCGGGCAGGACAGCTACCTGGGCAATGTGCCCTAGCCCGACGACGGCGTATCGAATGGCGCGCCTCTTCATGATCCCTCCGGCGCTCGTGGAGCAAGAGAGCTGCCGCACGTCGCCTGAACCGGCGACTGCACTCAAGTGCCCGCTCAGGGAAGCGTGAGAGGCTTCAGCGGGAGTGCTCCCGTCGAGGTGGCGTCGCCTGTGAGCATTCGACGCAGGTAGCCAGCCTGTCCGAGGTGATAACCAGTGTGGGCGCAGAGATGTAAAAGGAAACGCCCGGCAGGCAGAGTGTTTCCCATCACCGGCTCTGGAAACTCGCCTTCCCAAACCCCGTCCGGCACAAGCGGCAGAACCTGTCGAACCACTTCGATCGCGGCGCCAAGCTCCGCGACGAGCTCCGCTCTCGTGCCCGAGCGGTTGCTGAACTCAGCTTCGCGATTCCGCACATAGCCGTTGCGGCCGAGCACCGCCCCGATGAAGTGGCGAAGGTTGCCGGCAACGTGAAGCGCCAGCGTGCCGGCGGAGTTCGTGATGCCCTCAGGCGCCGTCCACACGCTCGCATCGTCTGGAAAGAGATCGACCTCACGCTGGAAAGCCTCGAGTTCCCGTGCGAGCAGGACGGCATAGTCTTCACCGCGGCTGCTCACCGCCGTTCTCCAGGTCGGGCTGATGCCTCGCCCACGCGCGCGCGCCGGTGAAGCGTCAGGAGAACGGCCAGGTAAACCAGCGCCAGCGGCGCCGTCAGCACGAGCAGCAGCGACCAGCCGTCAGCGCCTGATCCACTCAAGGCGGCCACAGCCAGCAGCACGGCCATGGGCACCAGCGGCAGCGACGCGTACACCTGCCAGCGTCCCCGGGTCCAGTAGATCGCGAGGTATTGCAGGACGGGATAGCCGAACATGCCCCCGTAGACCGCGAAAGGAATCACGCGCCCCAGTACCGAAGTCCATGAGCGCCAGCGTATCCGATCCCGGTCTGGCGTGCGTTCGTGGTGCTGGTCAGGCGAGCAGGCCGTCTTCGAGGACGTCCGAGCACACGAGGACGAACTGCTCGGCAGAGTTGTCGGGCCCGAGGCGGCAGGTAGCCGCGAGCGTGCTGATGCCGTGCACCATGCTCCAGACAGCGCGCGCCAGCTGGGTCGGGTTCCCCGTGCGGACGATGCCCTTCGCCTGCCCCTCGCGAATCGTGTCTTCGAGGATGCTGAAGGAGCGCGCCGCCGCAGGCCCGGGTGGAGGGCTGCCCGGATCCCTGGCCGCGCCGAACATCACCTGGTAGTGGGCCGGATGCGCCGCAGCGAAGCGGACGTAGGCGACAGCCATGCCCCTCATCCGCGACTTGAAATCCTCTCGTTCTCCTGCGGGCCGAGGTCTTGCCGAGTTCTTCGCTTCGGCGAGCCAGTCTCCGAACCGCACGAACCCGGCGTCGCTGATCGCCTCGAGGAGCGCTGCCCGGTCCGCAAAATGGCGGTAGGCGGCCATCCGCGACACGCCCACCCGTGCGCCGATCTCACGCAAGGTGAGGGCGGCCACGCCCTTCTCCTGGATCAGCGCCAATCCGGCGTCGATCAGCGCCTGCCTGAGGTTCCCGTGGTGATACCGGCGCCTGGCGCGGGGGGCGGCGGGCCGGCGGGCGGGCGCTGGACGGGGTCTGGCGGGCACGTCAGCCATTGTCGCGGACGGTGTTGACATTGTCAACATACCGATCTAGACTGCGGCCAGATGATGTGGACGATGTCCACATCGGAAGTGCAAATGGTAAACCGCAAACCTGAAATCTCGGGGCTTGAAATCTCGGCAAGGCGCAAGGAGGACGACATGTTTTCGATGACACGCATCCGCTCGGAATTCAGTCAGGCGTGGCGTGAGAGCTGGCCGCTGATGGCGACGGTTTCCCTCATGCTGCCGGCCGTGGCCATCGCCCTCCTGGGGCTGCTCTTCGATCCGCGCACGATCACGGGAGCCCCGGCGTGGCTCAAGCCGCTGAAGTTCGCGCTCTCGACCATCATCTACGCGGGCAGCCTGGCGTGGCTGCTGCGCTACCTCACCGTCTGGCCCCGGCTCACCCGGGCCGCGGCGTGGATCACCGCAACGGCGCTCGTCGTCGAGATTGCGCTCATCTACCTCCAGGCCGCACGCGGCACGATGTCGCACTTCAACAGGACATCGCCGTTCGACATGGCCGTGTTCGGCATCATGGGCGGGATGATCGCGCTCCTGTGGATCGCCAGCGTGGCGCTGGCGCTCGCGTCCTTCAAGCAGGCATTCGAGAACGCTGCGTGGGGCTGGCTCCTTCGTTTCGGCCTCATGGTCACCGTCGCCGGGTCGGCGATGGGCGGCTTGATGCTGCCGCCACGGGCCGAGCAGACGTTGAGCGGTACGCCGGTCTCGGGCGGCCACACGGTTGGCGCCCCAGATGGAACGCCTGGGCTGCCGCTCGTCAACTGGAGCCGGACGCACGGCGATCTGCGGATCCCGCACTTCCTCGGCTTGCACGGGCTGCAGGCGATCCCGTTGATCGCGCTCGCCATTTCACGAAAGCGACGGCTGCGAACGTCCACGGCGGTCGCTGTCACGGTGAGCTATGTGTCGCTCATCGCCATCCTGCTCGTCCAGGCGCTGGCGGGACAGTCGGTCGCGGATCCCGGCCGGGCGGCCACAGTCGCGCTCGCCGTGTGGGCGATCGCGAGCGCGGCGACGATCTGGTGGCTGAGGCTGACGGGCCACACGGACCGGCCGGCCTCTGCGCCCCGCCGCGAGCACGGCGCGACGTTCACGCAAGCGAGGGCGCTGTGACCGCGGAACAGGTCTTTTCGCTGGCAGGGATGCTCGCGGGAATCGGCTGGCTCACGCTCGCGCTCGCCGGCCGCAAGCCGTGGGCCTCGGCGATCGTGTGCGGCGTCGCGATCCCGCTCGCTCTCGGAGTCCTTTATGCGGGCCTGCTCGCCGCGCACTGGGGCAGCTCGGAAGGCGGCTTCGGTTCGCTTGCGGAGGTATCGGCGCTCTTCTCGAACGAATGGGTGCTCCTCGCCGGATGGGTGCACTACCTCGCGTTCGATCTGTTCATCGGCAGCTGGGAGGCGCGCGATGCCGCCCGCCACGGCATCCCCCATCTGCTGGTGATTCCATGTCTGGCGCTGACGTTCCTCTTCGGCCCGGTCGGGCTGCTGCTCTACTTTGCGCTCCGCACGTGGAGGGCAGGCGTCGTTTCGATCGCGTATCGCGGGTCCTTCAACCGGGCATACACATCGCCGGAGCTGCGCTGGTTGGCTGGCTGCCGAAGGGCGGCAACCAGCGCAGGTCCGTCACACCAGGCATCCGTGGCCATCCGGTAGGTCTCGCCCGGCGACCAGTTGAATCGATAGTCGCCGAGCCCGGTGAGACAATCGATGACCGCCGAGACTTCGTCGAGCGCGCCTGGCAGGTACTCGAACGACAGAACCGGGACTGCCGACGAAAGACCAGCGATCACCGCGGCTTCCGCCCCCTCGACGTCGATCTTCACAAAGGCCGGGGCGCCAAACCTGGTGATCAGCTCATCGAGCGTCGTGGCCTCCACGTCGACCTGGCGATCCCACGTCACACCTTCGAACCCCTGCTCCTTCGCACGTGCACGGCGCCAGGTCTCGGCAGATGTCGTCACCGTCGGGTGGCGATCGCTGACGGCAAGCGCGATCCTCCCGGCGCGATCGGTCACGGCAGCCTCCACGACCGTCACGAGGGGCTGGCGCGAGAACATCCGCCGAAGAATGGACGCGACGTCCGGCTGGGGCTCGAGTGCGACCACGCGGCATCCGAGGTCGGCCAGCGCCCGCGTGCGGTTGCCCACGTGCGCGCCCACGTCGAACGCCAGGGCGCCGCGATGCACGAAGTTCTGATAGAGCTGCCGCAGCCGGCGCTGCCGCCAGGGGATGGCGTGATAGATCACCAGCGACCGCGCCAGGCCCGCAATTCGGCGGGCTCTCATGGCGCCTTCGTCGCGGCAATCAGGACGTAGCGCATCAGGCCGCGCCGATACAGCCGCTCGAGCGAGAGCCCACCGGAATAGGAAGCCAACATGGCTCTGAAGGCTTCGACTGGAACCAGCACGCGCGCAACACCGTTCCACCATTCGAGACGTTCGATCGCCGCCATTTCCCTCGGCCGGTACTCCTTGGTCAGGTCCTCGACGTCCGACGCCAGTCCAAGCCTGGCCAGTGCGTCGTGATAGCGGGGCTGGTTCCAGAGGACGGGGCACTGCCATCCGGCCTTGAAGCGTCCCAGATCGTCGGTCCCTTCAGCGCCGGGCTCGGGCATGTCGTCAACGATCACCATCCGTCCACCTGGCGCGAGCCGGCTCGTCAGCGCCTCGAGGCTTCGCTGCGGATCGCCGCTGTGCGCCAGTGACTCGATCGCCACGATCAGGTCAAAAGGGCCGGTGGGCGGATCGTCGTAGTCCCGCACGAGGACACTGACGCGCGCCGACAATCCGGCATGCGCGGCAGCCTTCCGGGCGGCGTCCGCCTGCACAGCGCTAAGCGTCAGGCCGATGGCGGTGCCGCCGATGCGACCGACGAGATCGAGCATCACGCCGCCAAATCCGCAGCCGGCGTCGAGCAGCCGCGGCGCTTCCGGCAGCGTTCCGGCCGCAACGCGTTCCGCGACGATGTCGTTCAGCCGGGCAGGAGTCGCGCGGCCGCCTGCCCGCGGATCGACGAGAGCACGATGAACGAGCCGGTCCCGATGGCCGCCGCCGTACCCCACAAGGTTCGCGAGGCGCGTCCACGCCGACAGTCGGTCGTAATAGAGGCCTCGCTCTGAATCGGGTAATTGGGCGATTGGGTGATTGGGTGATTTGGCCATTGCTCAATGGATCAATTGCAACTACTCAAGTACCCAATTACCCAATTACTCAATGGTAGCTAGCAAGTCCCTGTGTCCAACTGCGAGCACCGACTGTCCGGCGTCGACATGCGCGAGGCGGCGGGCCAGCCAGGCGTCCAACTCGGCTTTCCGTGTCGGGGCCATCTCTGTCGCGGCGCTGGCCCATCCAGTCAACAGCTGGCGTTGAAGCTCGTGGGACTCCGGCCCCAGGTTCCAATCGCTCTGCTCCACACGAACGTGGTAGCCGAAGCCGATGAACGCCCGCTCGGCAGCCGCCGTAGCATCGGGGCCGAGCGCCATCCCGAAACCTTTGTCAGTGCGCTGGTGCGCGTTGACAAGGTCGCGCACGGCGGCATCCTCGAGCTCGGGTGGTGAGAACACGATCCTGCCGTCGTACGTGAGCGCGAACAAGGCAGTCGCGCCGGCGTGGCGGCAGATGGCCGCCATAGCAGCCACCTGTGATTCGGCCAGAAGATCCAGAAGCGCCGATGCGGTCACCAGGCCCGCACCGTCGAAGGGTGGGCGCGGATCCTCGGCTGGAGTAGCTGTGTGCGCCTCACGGCTGCCGAGGTTCCCGAGATCGAACTGGGTGGTGGACACCGTGAACTCGATCCCGGGACCGCGTACCTCCAGGCGTCCTGATTCGAACGCCGCCCGCCAACCCCGCCCTGCCGCCCACTCACGCGTGCGGCCGAGGGCTTCGTCGAGCAGCGACGGATCGACATCCGCGGCCACCCAGTCTTGAGGGCATCCGAGCCGCGGGGCGAGCGCGCGAATGTTTGCGCCAGTTCCGGTTCCCAAATCCACCACGCGCACGCGTGTGCCTGCCTTCACCCCGCCGAGCAGGCTGCGCGAGAGCGCCTCGGCAAGAACCGCCGGCCTCGCTGCCAGATCAGCGGGTTCGCGCAGCGCCAGCCACTCCGCCGAGAAGGTGAGCTCGCGCCGACGATCGCCGGTGCGCAAAGCCCGCTCCATCTCGGCGACCGCGTCATCCCACGATCGCAGGTGCTCGCGAACCTCGAGCGCGCCGTCTCGCAGCCGATCGCGCAGCGCCGGCTCGTCCATGATCCGCGCGAGGGCATTGCGTAGCGATGCTTCATCACCGGGTTGCACCAGCAGGCCGGCAGGCTTGCGGGCTCTGCCGGGCTCGACCAGGCCGGGAATGCCGCCGGTGCGAGTGCTGACCACCGGAATGCCGTGCGACAGGGCCTCGGCCACGACCATCCCGTAGCCCTCGTGCCACGTCGCCAGCACGAACAGGTCGGCGCCGTGGTAATGCGCTTCCAGCGCATCGCCCTCCGCTTCGCCGGCAAGGCGCACACGATTCTCGAGGCCGTTAGCGGCAATGAGCGCTTCGATCCTGGAGACTGTCGGCGGATCGCGGTCCAGGCCGCCGACCAGGGTCAGGCGCCATTGGCGATCGCTCAGGCGCGCGAGCGCACGCAGCAACACTTCGTGGCCCTTTCGTGGCGTCAACGTGGCCACGCACAAGAGGTGCAGCTCCGGCGATCCGCCGCCCGCGGCTGCGGCAACGCGGTCGGTTCCCGGACCGACCACGGCCACGCGTTCGGGCAAGACACCGTAGCGCGACAAGCCGTCTGCCGTCGCCGCGCTCGTCACGATTGCCAGCCGCGCTGCAGCCAGCGCGCGGCGCTCGCTGGCCGCGAGTGCCGCTCTCTCAACCGCGTCCAGCCCTGTTTCCTCCGCGAGCGGATGATGGACGAGCGCCACGAAACGCAGACGGCTCGCGTGCCGTTCGGCCTCGTCGGCGAGAGCCCCGAATGCGAGGCCATCCACGAGGACCGTTGCCTGGTCGGGCAGCTTCGCAAACAGCCGGTCAGCCTCGTCTCGATCGGCAGCGGAGGGAAACGGGAAGGTGGCGGCGAGCTGGTGCAGCGAGACGTCCCATCCGGCGCGCCGCAGCCCGTCGATGATCCGGCGGTCGGTACTCGTATCCGCCGGTGCGCGTATCGATTGGCCCCGGCACCACGAAGACGAGCGATGGTGCGGCTATTGGCAAGATCTCAGGCAGGAAGAGGGCCGTCAAACGAGGCGTGGGCCACGTGCGACTCGTGCAGCGTGACACGCAGCCCCTCGACACCCCGTGCACCAGGGCCGAGTTGTCCATGGCGGATGGCCGCCGCCATGCGGTCGAAGACGACGCGCGCCAGGAACTCGGTTGTCGTATTGCGCCCGGTAAACGCAGGCTCTTCATCGAGGTTCTTGAAGTTCAACGCCCCCAGCACCGTCCGAAGCGCCTCTGCGGCCCGTCCGATGTCCACGACGATGCCGTCGGCGTCCAACTCGCCGCGCCGGAACTCCACGTCGACGATGTACGTGGCGCCGTGGAGCCGCCGCGCGGGTCCGAAGACCTCTCCGGTGAAGCTGTGCGCGATCATGAAATGGTCCCGAACCGAAACGCTATACATTCGTTGATCCCCGATCCCTGATCCCTGATCCCTGATCCCTGGCCGTTCCCCGTTCCCCGTTCCCCGTTCCCTACGAGTACGTGATCCTGTGGCAGAGCGTGCCGCCTGCGTCGGTCGTCAGCCTGCTCATCACCTCCGGCAGGTCATCGAACCGGCTCTCGCCCGTGATCAGGTGATCGAGCACGGGATCGGCCAGAAGCCGCATCACCAGATCCATTCGGCGCCCGTGATCCCACCGCGCGCGCTGCGCTGCCGCCAGCGTGCCGACCTGCGAGGATCGGATCGTCAGCCGGCTGGCGTGGAAGGCTTCGCCCAGCGGAAGCGGCACCGCCTGATCTCCATACCAGCTGAGTTCGACGATGGTGGACTCGAAGCCGGCGAGTTGGAGAGCGAGGGCCAATCCTGCGGGTGAGCCGCTCGCATGGAAGACAAGGTCGGCCTTCGCATCGCGGCCTGGCGCGTGAGCGGCATGGAGGAACCCAACGCCAAGTGCGCGAGCCACGCTTTCCCGGGCCGGGTTGACGTCCACGACGTCCACCTCGCAGCCGGTGATTCGTCCAGCGAGCCACGCGACGAGGCACCCGACTGTGCCTCCGCCAACGACCGCGATGCGATCGCCGATGCGCGGCGTGCCGTCCCAGAGCCCGTTGATCGCCGTTTCCAGGTTCGCCGCCAGGATCGCGCGTTCCGGTGGCACACCCTCCGGCACGATGGTGGCCGCGGACGCCGGCACGATGAACTGCGTCTGGTGCGGGTGGAGCACGAAGACGGTTCGCCCGGCGAGGTGCACTGGGCCGTCCTCGACCACGCCGACGCTCGCGTATCCATATTTGACCGGGAACGGAAATTCGCCCTCCTGAAAGGGCGCACGCATGCGCGCGTATTCGGTCGGCGGGACGCGGCCCGAAAACACGGTGGCCTCGGTCCCCCGGCTGATCGCCGAGAAGAGCGCGCGAACACGCACCGGCTCGCGATCCGCCGCTCGGTGAGCGGTCAGCGTCCCGGTGCGAATCTCGCCGCGGAGGGGCGCTACGGTCCAGAACGATCGTGCCGTCTCAGGAGGCTTCACAGCAGTCACAACATTCACAGGGGGCCTTCATCTTCCCATAGGCCGCGGTGCAGTACCATCCGTGAACCGTCATGGTCCTTCCGGGGCATCCCTACGATCGCTTTGGCGCCGCCAATCAGGTCACGACAGGCCGGGCCCTGCTGGCCGCGTCGGTGGCGGCGCTCGTGCTCGCTCCTGCGTCGGACAACACGGCGTGGGCTGCGGTCGGGCTCGGCCTCGTCACCACGGGGCTCGACGGCGTGGACGGCTGGCTGGCGCGGCGGAGCGGGATGGTGAGCGCCTTCGGCGCGCGGTTCGACATGGAAGTCGATACGTTTCTGATTCTGGCGCTCGCGGTGCTGACCTGGCAGCACGGCAAGGCGGGTCCGTGGATCATCGCATCGGGCCTGCTGCGATATCTGTTCGTCGCGGCGGGATGGTCGCTGCCGTGGATGCAGCGCGCGCTGCCGCCCAGCAGGCGCCGTCAGGCCGCCTGCGTCCTGCAGATCGCGGGGTTGCTCGTGGCGCTGCTCCCCACGGTCCCGGCGCCGGCGGCCTCCGCCGCCGCCGCCGTGTCGCTCGGCGTGCTCTGCTACTCTTTCCTGGTGGACGTCGTCTGGCTCTGGCAGCGGGCATGAGCGGGCTGTCGCTCGCAGCGGCGCTCTTCTTCCTCAACGCGTCGGTCACCTTCGAGAACGTGTGGCCGACACCAGCGGTCACGTGGACCGGCGGCCTGTCGGTCGAGCTCGCGGCGGCTGTACTCCTCTTGATCGTCTGGAAGCTGCTCGTGGGCCCACCGTCGCGGGCCGTGATCAGGGTGCTGGCGGTCCTCTGGGCCGTGCTCGTCCTCGGCCGATATGCGGAGGTCACGGCGCCGGCACTTTACGGCCGGCAGATCAGCTTGTATTGGGACCTCCAGTACGTGCCGGACGTCGCAGCCATGCTCGCGGAAGCTGCCGCTCCGTGGCTCGTCGTGGCGGTAGTGCTCGGCGTGGTGATCGCCCTGACGCTGCTCTATCTCGCCGTCCGGTGGGGCTTCTCCACACTGACCTCGGCGATCACCCATTCAGTGCCGCGCGTGTCCCTCGCGGGCGTCGCGCTCGCCGTCGTGGCCCTGTTCGCCGGACAGCATCTGAGCGCGCAGGTGCCGCGTTGGCCCCCATTTACCTCGCCGGTGACCGCGGGTCTCGTCGAACAGGCGCAGTTGTCGTTCGACGCGGTTGCTGGCACGGCCTCCCTGCCCGCAAGCCCACCGCTTGCAACGGGGCTCTCGCGGATCGCCGGCGCGGACGTCGTGCTGCTCTTCCTCGAGTCGTACGGGCGTGTGACCCTCGACAACCCGGCATTCCGCGCGCGGCTCGAGGCCAGCCGGACGGCGCTCGCGCGTGCAGTGCAGAAAACCGATCGCACGGCGATGTCGGCTTTCGTCGAGTCGCCGACCTTCGGCGGGTCGTCATGGCTGGCGCACTTGAGCCTGATGTCCGGGATCGAGGTTAAGACCCCCGGTACCTACGCCCGGTTGATGGCCGAGAAGCGCGAGACGGTGGTCACCGCGTTCGCACGGAACGGGTACCGGACGGTGGCGATCATGCCGGGGCTGTGGTACCCGTGGCCGGAGGGCGCGTTCTACGGGTTCGACGAAATCTACGGTGCCGACCGGCTCGCCTACCGGGGGCCGCAATTCGGCTGGTGGGGATTGTCGGATCAGTTCACCCTCGCCCGGCTCGACGAACAAGTGCTTGCGGGTGAGCGCCGCGCCCCGGCGTTCATCTTCTTCCCGACCGTCAGCACCCACACGCCGTTTGTGCCCACGCCGCCCTATCAAAGGGACTGGGCACGCATGCTCACCGAGAAGCCGTATGACCTACCGGATGTGGAGCGCGCGTTCGAGCAGCAGCCCGACTGGCTGGACATGGGCCCGAGCTATCTCGAAGCGGTGTCGTACTCGCTGACGACCATCGCGGGCTACCTGGAGCACGCGCCCGGCCGGGATCTCGTGCTCATTGTGATCGGTGACCACCAGCCGCCGGCGCTGGTGGCTGGTGAGGGGCAGCCGTGGGATGTGCCCGTGCACGTCATCGCCCGGTCCACGCGCTCGGCATTTTTCGACGAGCTGCGGGCGGCCGGCTTCCAGGCTGGCGTAACGCCTGGTGGGCCGCCGCTCGGAAAGATGTCGGCGCTCCTCTCGACCCTCCTGGGAGCGTTCTAGACGCTTTTCACCTTTTGCATCAGGTGAGCGGGCCGACTTTCGCCCCTGCCGGGAGACCCGCAGCTTCGCCTTGCAGTGTCCAATAAAGTCCTATATAGTACCTCTAATGTCGTCCGATAATCCGATCGGAGTGGGACTGGTGGACTATGCAGCAGGATGTCTGGTATCTCGATAACGTGGACATGAACACGCTCGGCCGGCCCGAAGACCGGCGGGAACACGACCGCGTCCCGGGGCCGTTCGACGGACTTCGCGTGGATCTGCTCGATACGCCGGTCCGGATCTACGACCTGAGCAAGGGCGGCTGCTTCGTGCACTCCATGCACGAACAGACCATCGGCATCCCGGTGACACTCAAGATCGACCTGCCCTTCGAGGGCTGGATCACGGTCGAAGCCGAGGTCGTTTACCGCAAGGATGGCTTCGGCTTCGCCGTGCGGTTCCACAAGATGGACGGCGCGACCACGGCTCAACTCAGCCGCTCGGTCGACAAACTGTTATCCGGCTTGCGGACCTAAGCGGCGTTCTCTTCGATGTAGCCGCCGGTTTACTTCTTCTTCGAATCGAACCGGTAGGTGAGGTACAGGATCTCACCGTCGAGCACGCTGAAGCGGTGCGGTGTGCCTTCCGGAACGATCACCACATCGCCCGGGCCGACCACCTTCGTCTCTCCTCCCTCGTGCACTCCGGAGAACCCCGTCCCGCCGGCGACCCTCGCCAGATCGTTCGGCGTCGGGTTTTTCAGCTGGCCGCCGGTCATCAGCGTGCCGGTGCCCTTGATGATCTGGTAGATCTCGGTCACGTGAGAATGAACGAGCGCGTTGGTCTCCGGCTTGACGCGCCGGAGGAACGCCAGCGCCACCCGGTGGCCCGCCACATCCACGTCCTTCACCAGTTGATCGACGATGTTCCCGGCCACCGCCTTCTGCCGGAACGCCTCGATCTCGGCCGCCGAAATCGCCGCACCAGGGGGCATCACCTGCGCGCCGGCGCTGGCGGCCAGCAGGAGACCACACAGAACGAACACTGGAATCCTCATCTCAGCCTTCCCCTCACTTCGGACGTTGGACTTTGGGAGTTCGGATTGGCATCACGACTACGGCTTACGGCTCAAGGCTACGACGTAGTTTTTTTGTTCCCCGTTTTTCGTTCCCCGTTCCCCGTTCCTGTTCCCTGTTCCCTGTTCCCTGTTCTCTGTCAACTGAGGCAAGTATTGCCGAGATATCCGCCCCCGCCGCAGTAGCTCACGTCCTGCAGCTGGATGGCGAGGCCGTCGGGATCGGTGAGGTACAGCTCCGGCGTGCCGCCCGGAGCGCCGCCGCGGTTCTCCATCCGCATCGAGACGTAGTGCACCAGCGGGGCGGCGGGCGCACCGGGCGAGGTCGTCCCTCGCGGCTTGATGCCCACGCTCTCGAGCTTCTTCTGGATCTCGTCCACGTTGAACTTCTCGAGGTTCAGGCATGCGTGGTCGATGCGGGCCGGGCGCGGCGGTGCGCCGCCGCGTCCCGCTCCCGCGCCGCCCGTGAACATGAGGAACTGGATGCCCTTTCCCACGCCGTGCGCCGGCGTCGCCGCCTGCATGGCCCGCACGCCGAAACCGAACAGGTCCTTGTAGAACGCGTTGGCGCGTGCGGCGTCGGTCGCGGCAATCGTGAAGTGGCTGATGTCCTTCAGCGCGATGAGGCCGGGCGTCGGCGACGGTGTCACGGTGGCGCACACCTGCCCCATTGCGCCGGCGCCGCCGCAGTAGGACGGATCCTGCAGCTGAAACACGACGCCGTCGGGGTCGCCGACGAACACTTCGGTCGTGCCCTCGGCCGCGCCGCCGGCTTCGGGTCCGCGCGCGCGGACGCGCACTTTCATCGGTCCGCCGGAGAGCCCGTCGGCACTGGCGCCGGCACGGCTCACGCCGTGCGCGTCGAGGATTGCGACCAGGCGGTCCGCGTTGAAGTTCTCGACGGCCAGCCCGTAGTGGCTGAAGCCAGCGCCCCCGCTGCCGGCGGGCGTGAGCGCGAGAAACTGAGGCCCTGCACCAACGCGCAGCAAGATGGACGCGCCTTGCCGCGCCTGGATCGGCATCCCGAAGAGCCGCTGGTAGAACTCGAGCGACCGCTTCACATCCGAAACGCCGAGGGTCATCTGGCTGAATGACCGGACGGCGATCTGCGGTTTTGCCGCCTGGCCGAAGAGGCGGGCGGCGGCCGGCGCGGCCATGAGCACCGGCAGCGACTTCAGGACGTGGCGGCGGGAAACCATGGTGCCTCCGGTATTCCTAATTCATTAGTTGACAGGGGCCCGTCCCGAAACTATAGTGGACCAAAGCTCCTAAATCTTTAGGAGTTGCCGGCGGATTTACAAGTTCGGGAGTGGACATGGAGCGTAGGATGGGAACCATGTGGGTCGCAGCCAGCCTCGTTCGCGTGGTGGCCGTCGTCTCGGTCACAGCGGCACCGCTCGCTGGCCAGGAGTCCGCGGCCCCCGCACCGCCCTCCTCTTCAACAATCGCCGCCGCGGACCCTGCGGCCCGGCTCGAAGAGGGTTACCAGGCGTTCTACAACGCCCGGTACGAAGACGCGGCGACCATCGGCTCGGCGCTGCTCGTCAACGCTCCCGATTCCCTCGATGGGCTCGAGCTACGGACCTCGGCGCACCTCTTCCGCTTGAAGGCGATCATCGGCGACGCGAAGAACAAGGAAAAGGCCGTCAAGGAGTGCGCTGTCTGCGCCGATCTGCTCTCGACGCTCACGGCCGACACGCGGCACGCGCAAACCCTGGCCCGGGCCCGACTGCATGCCGATCCGGAAGACGAGAACACCAAATTCCTGCTGGGCAAGATCGACCTGAACTACCTGTGGCTCCAGCTCGGGCCGCTCGGCAAGCGTGCCGGCTGGGACGAATACTGGGAAGCGCGCCGATCGCTCGACGATGTGCTCGCCAAGAACCCGGGCCATACCCGCGCCAAGGTCGCCCGCGCCTGGATGGACTACATCGTCGACACACGCGTTCCGTGGGGTACGAAGTGGATCCTCGGCGGTGGCAGCCGGAAGAAGGCCCTCGTCGCCGTGCGCGAAGCCGCAATCGCGGCAACCGAGCCACTGCCGCGCGCCGAGGCTGGCTTCGCGCTGTGGGAAATGGAACTGCGCGAGAAAAACCACAGCGAGGCGCTCGTCGTCGCTAACGGCCTGCTCGTGAACTTCCCCGAGAACAAGGACCTGGTCAAGTTCGTCGCGGCCAACCAGTAGCGAAGTCCGCCACGAAGGCACGAAGTCTTCGTGCGCTATCATTCCCCTGTGTCTACGATCCTAGAGACTCTCCCTCGAGGCGAGAAGGTCGGCATCGCGTTTTCCGGCGGGCTCGACACGAGCGCGGCGCTGCACTGGATGCGCCAGCATGGCGCGATTCCCTACGCATACACCGCGAACCTCGGACAGCCCGACGAGCCCGACTACGAGGACATTCCCCGCCGCGCGCTGCAGTACGGCGCGGAGAAAGCACGGCTGATCGACTGCCGGTATGAGCTCGTCTCCGAGGGACTGGCCGCGCTCCAGGCGGGCGCGTTCCACATCTCCACGGCGGGCGTCACCTACTTCAACACCACACCGATCGGCCGCGCCGTCACCGGCACGCTCCTCGTGCTCGCGATGAAAGAGGACCAGGTCGACATCTGGGGCGACGGCAGCACGTTCAAGGGCAACGACATCGAACGGTTCTACCGGTACGGCCTCCTGGCCAACCCCGCCTTGCGAGTCTACAAGCCCTGGCTCGACAAGCAGTTCATCGACGAACTGGGCGGCCGCGCCGAGATGTCGGAGTACATGACGCGCGCGGGCTTCGCGTACCGCATGAGCGCCGAGAAGGCGTACTCCACCGACTCGAACATCCTTGGCGCCACGCACGAAGCCAAGGACCTCGAGCGGTTGAACACGGGCATCAAGATCGTCGAGCCCATCATGGGTGCGGCATCGTGGCGGCCCGATGTGGCGATTGCGGCAGAGACTGTGACGATCCGCTACGAAGAAGGCTGGCCTGTCGCGCTGAACGGCGTCGAGTTCGCCGATCGGGTGGCGCTGATGATCGAAGCCAACCGGATCGGCGGACGCCACGGCCTGGGTATGAGCGATCAGATCGAGAACAGGATCATCGAGGCCAAGAGCCGGGGCATCTACGAAGCCCCCGGCCTGGCGCTGCTGTTTATCGGCTACGAGCGGCTCATCACGGGCATCCACAACGAGGACACGATCGAGCAATACCGCGACAACGGCCGCCGCCTCGGGCGACTGCTGTACCAGGGCCGCTGGTTCGACCCTCAGACGATGATGCTGCGCGAGACGGCCCAGCGCTGGGTCGCCCGTGTCGTCACGGGCGAGGTCACGCTCGAGCTCCGCCGGGGCAACGACTATTCGATTCTCGACACCACCAGCCCCCACCTCACCTACAAGCCCGAGCGGCTCACGATGGAAAAGGGCGCGTCGGTGTTCTCGCCGAGGGACCGCATCGGGCAGCTCACGATGCGGAACCTGGACATCACCGACACGCGCGAAAAGCTGCTGGCTTACTCGCGATCCGGGCTGCTGACGCCCGCGGCTGGCGGCGCGTTGCCGCTCTTGCCGGAGGCCACCAACCCGGCCGATCGCAAAGTGCGCAGCGACGAGTAACCGCGCGCAGGCGTCTGGCGCGACCCTTATGAGGTTCGCGCGAGCGGCCGATACGTCCCTCGGTGGACTTCCAGGATCTGGCGGCCAGCGAGGCCTCGAGCCTCGTCGCGCGGCTCGCGTCGCGCCGTGGTGAGCGCTTGCTTCACGAGCTGCAATCCCTGCGTACGGCACTCGACTCCATCGAGTCAGCCCTGAACGCGCCGCCCGACGGCGACGAGGAGCAGGAGGCCTCCAGGCTCGCGGATCGCCTCGCGGCAGCGTTGGCTGCCGAAACCGATGCCCTGCGGGAGAACGCAGAGCGCGAGGCTGACGAGCTGCGCGCATCCGCGGCCGCCGAGCTCGAAGGCGCGAAGGCCGAGGCAGCCGCCCTGGCGGAACGACGGGTCACCAGCGCGCTCGCGGAAGCCAGCTCTGTGGCGGACCGCAGGCTCGCTGCCGCACTCGCGGAAGCCAGCTCTGTGGCGGACCGCAGGCTCGCTGCCGCACTCGTGGAAGCCAGCTCGGAGGCGGACCGCAGGCTCGCTGCGGCACTCGTGGAAGCCGGTGAAGACGCCGACCGCCGAATCGCCGCCGCGCGGGCGGAGGCCAGGGCCGAGGCCGATCGCCGTGTCGCGGCCGCCAGCGAAGAAGCAGAAGCCGAGGCTGTCCGCGTGAGGGCGGAGCATGCGGCGGCAGTTGACGCGGCAAAGGCCGCGCTCGCCGCCGAACACGAACGAGTGCTCGCCGACGCGCTGGCGAAGATCGCCGGGCTCGAAGCCGAGTTCAAGGATCAGGCCGATCACGCCTACGCGCAGCTCGTGGAACGCTCCGACAAGCTGTCGGCGGCGGAAGCCGCGCTGCGCGATGCGCGCGACACCAGCGACGCCGCGACACTCGAACGCGCCGAGCTCAAGCGCGAGCTGCGCGAACTGCGCTCCGGCTGGGAATCTGCGCGCGGAGAAATGGACAGCGCCCGGCTGGCCCTCGACACCGCGCGAGCCGAGAGCCAGGCGTTGCGCGACGAGCTGGCCAGGGCCGAACAGCGTGTGCGAGCGCTCGAGAACGAGAAAGCCGCCGGCGCCGACATGGCGGCGGTCCTGGCTGCCGTCGGACCGGCCTCCCCCGGTCCGGCGGCCGACTCTCTCGAGCGGCTGCTCACGGCCTTCGACAACATCGATCGCGGCACGACGTTCGACGAAGTCCTGGTAGCGCTCGCGGGGGCCCTCAGGGTGGAGTTCCCGCGCGTGGCTGTCTTCACCATTGCCAGCAACAAGCTCCGGGGCACGCACCAGATCGGGTTCGAGGAAGACATCGCAAAGGTGTTGAGCCCGGTCAGCGCGAACCCGTCCTTCGTGCACGCGCTCACCGTCGACCGCGCGGAAGCGCCGTCGGGCGCGCCAGGCACCGATGCGCTGCGCAAGCAGTTCGGCGGGTCGCCCGAGGCCGCGATGATTCTTCCCGTGAAGATCCACGGCGAGCCGCTCGCCATCATCTACGCCGACACCGAGGGGCGCGAAGAAGGCGCTCCCGCGCCGACCGTGGACTTCGCCGAACTGATTCGGCGCCACGCCGCGCCGCGCCTCGAACAGCTGCGGGCCGACCTCAAGATCATCGCCGAGCTGCGCGCGTACGCGATGCTGCTCATCGACGAGGTCGAGTACATGCACGCGGCGGATGTGAGCGCGGGCAAGAAGGACGGCGAGATCCGCCAGGGCCTCGACACCAACGTGCAGTGCGCCAAGCAGATGTTCACGCAGCGCGCCGCGCAGGAAGGTCCTGTCGCCGCCCTCCTGCTCGAAGAGCAGCTCGCCGCCGTCGCTGCCGACAAGAGCACCACGCGCTTCGGCAAAGACCTCGCGAAGCTCGAAGCGGCCTCCACGAAGAGCTAGTCCATCGACAGTCCTTAGGCCTTTGGGCTTGGTCCTTGGGCGGGCCTTGGTCCTTGGGGCTTCGGCCCGTGGCGGCGTCGCCGCCAAGGACCATGGACTACGGACCGCCTAAGACCCAAGGACCAACCCCGAAGGACTCTCAGAGTCCAGTCACCGCCCCGACCACCTGGAACTGTCCGGTCGGCTGCGGAACGCCCCCCGCGGGTTCGTCGGTCACGGCGACGACGGCCGTCGGAGCCGTTGCGGGCGGGGGACCGAAGGTCTGGGTGACGCTTCCTGTCCCGTCCGGGGTGAGCAGGCCGACACTGACCGGCACTTTTGTGGTGGTCACGACCCAGAGCTGATAAACGCGCCCCGCGGGCAGCGTTGGCAGCGATGCCGCGGTGAAGAGCACGCCGCGGGAGCCGCTCAAGTAGGCGCGCGCTGATGCGGCGGGCGCCGCGGGCTGGCCCGCGAGGTCCACGCGCAGCATGTCGGCCGCCGTGAGAATTACCACGGCCGTCTGTGCCGACGCCATCGTGTTCCGAACTTCGACGAGGCGCTGCTCGCCCGCGGCCGCCCGCGCGTTGGCTTCGTCGAGCCCGCGCTCGAGCACGGAAATCCTGGCCGTCAGACGATCGTTCAGGCGCCATGCGTAGCCGGACGCGGCCACGGCAAGGGCGAGGGAAGCGGCGATAGCCAGCCAGGCCCAGTTGCCCTGGCCCGCGCGGCCGTCGGCTTCCGTGCGAGCGGGCAGTGAGGCCGCGGGCGGCGCTCCGACACTCGAGAGGACACGGTGCCTGAGCGCCAGGGGCGGATTGACCTGCGGCACCGCCTGCGCCAGGGCGCCGGCCACCGGGCCAAGGCGGCGCACTTCCGCCGCGCAGGCCTCGCAGGCCCGCAGGTGCGCTTCGAACGCTTCGCGTTCGGCGCGGGTCTGCGCTCCAAGCACATAGAGCCCGGCCTGCTCGTCGAAGCGTGGATCGTGGACCGTTTCCGCCATCACCCTATCTCGCCCAGCGCGTCGCGCAGCCTGAGCAGCCCCAGCCGGATGCGCGTCTTGACCGTTCCGAGCGGCTGCTCGAGCCGATCGGCGATCTCGGCGTGCGTCAGCCCCTCGTAGAACGCGAGCTCCACCGCCACGCGCTGCAGGAGCGGCAGGTCCTCGAGCGCACGGCGCACGAGCCGCGCGCGTTCCTCGGAAATCGCTGTTTCGTCGGCGCCGGCTTCCTTGCCGGGAACGCCGGCCATCACCTCCGGTTCGACGGGCGCTTCCGGCCGTGCACGCCTGGCGCGCAAGCGGTCGATCGCCCGGCTCCTCGTCAGGTTGAGCAGCCAGGCTGCGACAGCCGCGCGGGCGGCATCGTATCGCGTGGCCTGGCGCCAGGCCTGAGAGAACACTTCCTGGACCACGTCCTCGGCGTCGTGGGCGTCCTGCAAGACGCGCAACGCCAGCGAGTACACACCCCGCGCGTGCCGATCGTAGAGCTCCGCCAGCGCGCCGGCGTCACCCGCCGCCATCCGCTGGAGCACCTCGACATCAGCCGCACGGTCCTCCCCCGCCGATCTCGAAGCCGCCTGGCCGGCCACAGCAGCCCAGAGCAACCACATCTGTTTAAATCCTACGGCAACAGACGGCTGTTGGATGCCTAACAGCAGGCTTCGGGCTTCAGGCTCCGGGCTCCAGGGGCTCCGGGCTTCAGGCCAAAAAGCCGGGAGTCATCAGCCTGCAGCCCCGGGAGCCTGAAGCCCGGAGCCTGGAGCCATCCCGGAAGCCTGAAGCCCGGAGCCCGGAGCCCCTTTTGGATATACTTGCGCGATTGTACGACGGTCGTGGTCCTACTGAGCCGGAGTTGTCCAGCCGGTTTCGACTTTTGAAGGAGGTCTGGTGATGGCGCGCACGAATCGTGCAGTGTTGTATGGAGTGGCCCTCTTGAGCGTCGTGGCTCTGGGCGGCACGCTGACTCTCGGTCAGGAAGTGGCGCCGACCAACGATGCGCCGAATCCGTACCCGACCATCGAAGGCTACTTCAAGCTGCCGGAAGGCCGGACCTGGGGTTCGACGAGCGCCGTGGACATCGCGCCGGACGGCCGCTCCATCTGGGTGGCCGAGCGCTGCGGGGCGAACAGCTGCCTCGATCGCGCGACCGGGCAGATGAACCAGGCACCCTCGATCCTGAAGTTCGATCTGGCGGGCAAGCTCGTCGCGAGCTTCGGCCAGGGCATGCTGATCTTCCCGCACGGCATTCACGTCGATCGCGACGGCAACGTCTGGGTGACCGACGGTCAGGACAACGCACCCGCACCGGCTCGGGCGGCGGTGGCGCGCGGCAGGTGGCGGTGCGGCAGGCGGCGGTGCGGCAGGCGGCGGTGCACCGGCGGCCGGCCAGGGTGCGGCACGCGGTCCGGCGCCCGCGCCCGCGCCGAACGCTGCAGCGAACAAGGGCCATCAGGTGTTCAAGTTCAGCCCCGAGGGCAAGCTGCTCCTGACGCTCGGCAAGCCGGGCGGCGCCGCGGGCTCGGACTACTTCTTCCAGCCGAACGACGTCATCACGAACCAGAAGGGCGAGATCTTCGTCGGCGAGGGCCACTCGAGCGCACCCGGAGCCGTGGCGCGCATCCTCAAGTTCTCCCCGGACGGCAAGTTGATCAAGGTGATCGGCAAGCGCGGCCCCGGCCACGGTGAGTTCGACCAGCCGCACGGGCTCGCGTTCGACTCGCAGGGCCGCCTGTTTGTGGGCGACCGCGGCAACAACCGCGTGCAGATCCTCGATCAGGAAGGCAAGTTCATCGCCGACTGGCCGCAGTTCAGCCGCCCGAGCGGCATGTTCATCGACAGAAACGACATGCTCTACTCGGCCGACTCCGAGTCCGGTTCGGTGAACCCCGCGCACGGCGCCTGGAAGCGCGGCATCCGCATCGGGAGCGCGAAGGACGGCAAGGTCATCGCGTTCATTCCCGACCCGCAGGCGACGCTCAAGACCGGGACGCTGGCCGCCGAAGGCGTGGCGGTCGATAGCACGGCAACATCTACGGCGCCGAAGTCGGACCGAGGAAGGTCCAGAAGTACGTCAAGAAGTAAGAGTGCGCATCACACGAGGATCGCATGACGATAACGACACGCACCGCGTGGGCGGCAGTGGCGGTGGTGGCCGGCGGCGCGCTGACCTTCGGGCAGCCGGCTGTCCCGCCGACCAACGACCTGCCGAACCCGTATCAGACCGATTGAGGGCTACTTCAAGCTGCCGGACGGGCGCACGTGGGGCTCGACGAGCGCCGTGGACATCGACCCGGACGGCAAGTCGATCTGGGTGGCGGAACGCTGCGGCACCAACAGCTGCCTCGATCGGGCTACGGGGCAGATGAACCGGCGCCCTCTGTGCTGAAGTTCGACGAGTCGGGCAAGCTCGTGAAGAGCTTCGGCCAGGGCATGATCATCTTCCCGCACGGCATCCACGTGGACCGCGAGGGCAACGTCTGGGTGACCGACGGCCAGGACGACGCGCCGCAACCGGCCCGGGGCGGCGGCGCCGCCGCAGGCGCGGCCGGGGGCGCTGCGGGTGGCGGGCAGGGTGCGGCACGCGGACCGGCGCCGGCGCCGCGTTCGGCGCCGCTTCCGGGCGCTACGCGCGGGCACCAGGTCTTCAAGTTCAGCCCCGAGGGCAAGGTGCTCATCACGCTCGGCAAGCCTGGCGGCTCGGGCGAACCGGACTACTTCTACCAGCCGAACGACGTGCACATCGCGGCGAACGGCGACATCTTCGTCTCCGAGGGCCACGGCGGCGGCAACGGGCGGATCCTCAAGTTCGATCGCACCGGCAAGTTCATCAAGCAGTGGGGCAAACGCGGCACGGGACCGAGCGAATTCGACCAGCCTCACAGCCTGGCGATCGATTCGAGAAATCGCCTCTTCGTCGCCGACCGCGCGAACAACCGCATCCAGATCTTCGACCTCGAAGGAAAGTTCCTGGAGGAGTGGCGGCAGTTCAGCCGGAACAGCGGCATCTTCATCGACAAGAACGACATGCTCTACGCGGCCGACTCCGAGTCGAACAACTCGCGCAAGCACGGCGAGTGGAAGCGCGGCATCCGTGTCGGAAGCGCGAAAGACGGCAAGGTGATCGCGTTCATCCCGGATCCGGCCGACGCGAACAACGGGCCGATGGCGGGCACGAGCGCCGCCGAAGGCGTCGCCGCCGATGCCGCCGGGCAACATTTTCGGGGCGGAAGTGGGTCCACGCGCCATGAAGAAGTACGTCCGGAAGTAACGGAGGATGAACCGATGCTGACGAAATCACGCATGCGCATCGCTGGCACGGCGGCCGTCGCCGTCGTCGTGCTCTTCGGGGGCCAGGCGTTCACACAGGCGCCAACGCCCGCGACACCGATCAACGACCTCCCGAACCCCTACGCCACCATCGACGGCTGGGCCAAGTTGCCGAGCGGACGCACGTGGGGCTCCACGAGCTCGGTCGACATCGACAAGGACGGCGTGTCGGTGTGGGTCGGCGAGCGCTGCGGGGCCAACAGCTGCTGGGACGCGGCCAAGGGCGTCATGTCGCCGCTTCCCCCGGTCCTGAAGTTCGATCTTGCGGGCGGGCTCGTCGCCAGCTTCGGCGCGGGCATGGTGGTCTTCCCGCACGGCATCCACGTCGACCGCGACGGGAACGTGTGGATCGCCGACGGCCAGGACAACATGCCGAGGCCGGCTCGGGGCGCGGCCCCCGGGACTCCCCTGCCGCCGCCTCCGGCCAAGCCGGTCGGCCACCAGGTGATCAAGTTCAGCCCGGACGGGAAGGTGCTGATGACACTCGGCAAGGCCGGCGTCCGCGGCAATCCGCCCGAGGCGTTTACCGAGCCGAACGACGTCATCACCGCGCCGAACGGCGACATCTTCGTCAGCGAAGGCCACGGCGGGCAGAACCTTCAGTCGCCGCCAGACACGGTCGCGCGAATCTCGAAGTTCGATCGCAACGGCAAGTTCATCAAGTCGTGGGGCAAGCTGGGAGGCGCGCCGGGTGAGTTCCGGACGCCGCACGCGCTCGCCTTCGATTCTCGAGGACGGCTCTTCGTGGCCGATCGGGGCAACCTGCGCATCCAGGTGTTCGACCAGGACGGCAAGTTCCTCGAGCAGACCACGGCCTTCAGCCGCCTGAGCGGGATCTACATCGACAAGAACGACATGCTGTACGGCGCGGACTCGGAGTCGGCCAAGGGCACCAACGCCGGCTGGCGGCGCGGCATCCGTGTCGGCAGCGCGAAAGACCTGAAGCCGACGGCTTTCATCCCGGACCCGGGGTCGACGGTCGAAACCGCGACCGGCACGAGCGCGGCCGAAGGCGTGGCCGTCGACAGCCAGGGCAACATCTATGGCGCCGAAGTCGGGCCGCGGAAGCTCACGCGCTACGCGAAGAAATAAGAACTTCGAACCTTGAACTACGAAGGACATGAGCATCGAGTCCTTCGTAGTTCTCACTTCTCAGTTCGAAGTTCAGACGTTTCCCCCCTGAGTCCCTTCAACACCGCCGTCCCGACAAAGACGGCCGTCATCAGCATCGCCAACAGGTTGATGCCGACGATCACGATCGGGCCGAACAGCGTCTGGTCCCGGGCCCATGCCACGTTGGCCAGCGCGGCCCCCGCCGTCGAGCCAATCCAGATCCAGAACACCGGCGATTTCAGCATGTCGCTCATTCCTTCGTACCTTCTTGGTTCTTACTTCCTACTTCGCAGTTCTACTTCCAGCGCCTATTGCGCTGGAAGTAGGCCAGAGCTGGCGAAGCGTTCGTCGATGAAGTCGAGCTCTTCGACACCGTCGATGCCGTCGAACAGGAGGCTGTGCGGATCGCTCGACGCGGGCAGGTTGTAGAGCAGCAGGCCCACGTTCTTGGCCACCATCTTCCGAAGCCTCGACTGGAGGACCGCGTCGTTCATGCCGGCGCCCAGGTTGCGCGGGTTCATGCGGAACGTCGAGACCACGGCGACCGACTCGTTCCTCACCGAGAAGGCGAAGGCCCACTTCGGAATTGCCTTGGTGAGCATGTCGTGATCGGTCACGCCGATGACGGTGACCTTGCCGGTGCCTGCGAGCTGGCGGTGCTCCGCATGCAGCTGCTCGACCAGCTTCTCGCCGATGAACTGCTTGCGGCGCTTGTCGAAGGCAGCCGGAACGGGCTCGAGCGCAGGGATACCGCGGTTTCCAGATTGAGCTCGGTTCGGAAGATCTCATCGAGGGCAGCGACCCGCTCGGCTGACGCACCCATCGGCACGAGTGCCAGGATGGTCCCTTTGCCGGGCCGCCTGGCCGGACCGGCCGCGCTGAAGGCCGTTACCGTCCATGCGAAGACGAGAAGCGCCGCGCCGATGATCGTCCGGGCGGATCGGCCTGCGGGGAGTTTCAGAAAACGCATGCCCGGGGTGCGGCAAGATCACTGCCGCACCTCCGGGGACTTCCTGGGCCTGTTTGACGTCGAACACCAGGTCCGCGTCACCAAACCCGTGGTTCCGATTGCAGTTTTGTTCCGAGCCCTTCCCGACTTCTTAGTTCTTACTTCTTAATTCCTACTTCCCTACTGTGCCGTCTGGGGCGTCGTGCGCACAGTCGGATACTGGATACCGAGCTGTTCGAGATAGGTCTTGTAGCGGGTCGGATCGTAGTAGAGCTTTTTCATCTCCGGCCGGTACTTGGCCATGATCTTCTCGTTCAGCCAGATCGCCGGCTGGTCCTCCGCGCGCAGCAGCGGCGTGTAATTCCTGGTCTTCGTCTGAACGTTCGTGAAGTAGTCCTTCGCCTTCGACACGACGTCCGGCCGCATGACCAGATCGAGCACCGTCATCGCCTGGACCTTCGCGCCCGCGATCACGCCCTTGTGCGCGATGGGCGTCGCCATCGGAATCGCGTTCGCCCAGTTGTGGCCGGGACCGGCCTGGAAGTTCGCCGGGAAGCTGAGCGACACCGTCGGCAGCGTCCAAGAGATGTCGCCGATGTCGTCGGAGCCGCCGCCGCGCTTGTCTTCCTCCGGCATCTCTTCCCTGCCGCGCAGCTCGCGCACCTCGGTCGTCAGTCCCACCTCGGGCACCTTCAGTTCCCTCTGGACCGCCTTGGCCAGCGCCACATCGGCATCCGTCCACTTCGGCAGGCCGACGGCCGCGATGTTCTCGTGCATCGTTTCGGCCATGGTGCGGTTCATGTGCGACGGCCAGGCGGAGCCCAGTACCTGCGAGCTGACGGTGGTATCGGTCATCATGGCGGCACCCTTGGCGATCTGGTCGCCGATGGCCCACATGTTCTTGATGCCCTCGAAAGACGTCTCGCGGAAGTAGTACCAGACCGAGGCGTTGCTCGGGACTACGTTCGGCTGATCGCCTCCGTTTGTGACCACGTAGTGCGAGCGCTGCTGCGTCCTGAGGTGCTCCCTGCGGTAGTTCCAGCCGACGTTCATCAGCTCCACGGCGTCCATCGCGCTCTTGCCGCGCCACGGCGCACCGGCGCTATGGGCCGTCTCACCCTTGAAGGTGTACTCGACCGAGATGAGGCCGTTGCCACCGCTCTCGCCCCACGATGTGGAGAGGCCGCTGCCGACGTGGTTGTAGAGCACGACGTCCACGTCGTTGAAGAGGCCGGCCCGAACGTAGTACGCCTTTGTGCCCAGCAGTTCCTCGGCAACGCCGGGCCAGAGGACCAGCGTGCCGGAGAGCTTGTCGCGTTCCATGACCCGCTTGGCCGCGATCGCAGCCGTGATGTTCAGCGGCACGCCCGAGTTGTGGCCTTCACCGTGTCCGGGGGCGCCTTCGATCATCGGGTCCTTGTACGCCACGCCCGGCTTCTGTGAAGCCTGGGGAATGCAGTCCACGTCTGAGCCGAGTGCGATGACGGGTTTCCCGGAGCCCCACGTCGCCGTCCAGGCCGTCGGAATGCCGGCGATGCCCTTCTGGATCCTGAAGCCTTCCTTCTCGAGAATCGCGGTCAGGTACTTCTGCGTCTCGAACTCCTGGAAGCCGAGCTCACCGAAGCTGAACACCGAATCGATCATCTGCTGGGTGAAGTCGTACATGCGGTCGATGTCGGCCGAGACCGTCTTCTTGTACTCCGCCAGCTTCGGTGGCATCGGCGCAGCCGCGGCCGCCTTCGCCGCCGGCGCCTGTCCCCCGGCGCTCACGGTCACCAGATTCGCCGTGCCTGCGACCAGCAGCCCGATCAGAACCGCATAAACCAGACGCATGTTTTCTGCTCCTCTCAACACGAGACAACGGAGGTGACGGAGGTCACGGATTTCACACGGAGAAACGGAGCAACGGAGAAGAGCGGCCACGGTTTTCTGACCGTCGCTCGTTCAACTCCGAGCGCCGAAGGGCAACCGGGATGGGCGCCCCTGTCGACGGCGCGGGGAAACTCCGCTCGCAGCTTGTCGGCGAAATGCGGCAGATCCGCTGATCGTCTCGGACCTGCCGCGGATTTCTGGCGCTCCGCGTCGTTTCCCCGGCTCACGATTGCGACACGCCGCTCCAAGGGCCGCCGATCCCGGCCGCCCTCCGGCATTCCGTGTGCCGGCCTGACGGTCACCCTTAATCACGCGCGCCCTGCCTGCCCCGCCTGCCTTGACCTCATGTCTCCGTGTGAAGTCCGTTCGCTCCGTACCCTCTGCTCTCTCGTTACTACCAGACTAGTTCAACCCAGCGAAGTTATAGATCTCGGTGGCCAGGACCTTCTCCTGCCCCGCAAAGCCGTAAACCAGCCCGGCGCCTTCGATGACGATGAACTCGTTCGCCGCGTGCGAGTTTCCGCCGTAGCCGACGCCGCCGCTCGAAATCGGGATATTGATGACATCGTCGCTGAAGAGGTAGGCCGGCCAGTAGGGCGCCGTCATCACTTCGAGCTCGCGCGGTTTGTTGTAAGGCACCTTGAAAATGTCGAGCGCTCGGGCCTGCGCCTTTGGAAGATCGCCCTGGAGCGGCGCCTGCCGCCACGGCACGTCCCCGATGATCTTCACTTCCACGTCCGAGTACCCGTTCTTGACGAGCTGCTTCTGGATCTTCGCGACCAGATCCGGCCCCTTCATGTTCGGCACGTAGCGGATGTTGTGCTTCGACGTAATCTTGTTCGGCAGAATCGCCCCGGCCCCGCCCGCATACATGTTTCCGCCCCAGATGCCGTCCATGTTGAACGAAATCCAGTTCCGGTCGCGAAGGTAGTCCACCGGATTGTCCGAGATGAACCTTGCCACGCCCAGGTTTCTGGCCGCCTCCTCCATGTTGATGAACTCGGCCTGCGCCTTGAACGCCTCCATTTGCTGCTTGGTGAACGGGATCGCATCGTCGTAGAAGCCGTCCACCTTGGCGGTGTTGCCGTCTTCCGAAATGAGCGACGCCAGCATCTTGATGTGCCGCCAGGCGGGGCTGTCAACGCTGCGCTTGTTGCCGCCGTGGATGTCCGACACGGTGGGACCCCGGCCCCACTTGGAACCGCTGGTCGTGATTTCCACGTATACGCAGCCCTCGGAGTTGCCGTTCCCAATCCCGCTGCGCCCGGATGGGCTCTGACCGCCGTCGCGCCAGAGCGCCTCGGCGCCCTTGAAGAGCTCAGGGTGGTCCTTCACGAACTGCCGCAACCCGATCGACATGCGCTCCTCGTCGCCTTCTGCGACGACGATCAGGTTCACGGGCAGCTTGCCGGTGACCGCCTTGATAGCCATCAGCGCGTTCCACTGCGCCATCTGGCCGCCCTTTGAGTTGTTCGTGCCTCGTCCAATCATGACCTTCTTGAACGGCGCCTGCTCCACGAGCCGTCCTTCGAAAGGCGGCGCCACCCAGACGTCCGGTTGCGTGACGGGCATCGTGTCGTACATCCAGTAGATCAACACCGTCCTGGGCGCTCCTTCATCGCACTTGGCAAACACGACGGGGTTGCCTTGAGCCCCCCACTCCGTCTTCCCGACGTCGTACACCCGGGATTCCTGGCACCCGAGCTGCTCGAAGAACCCCTTCACCATTTCGGCGGACTCGGGAATACCCTCGCCGGAGTTCGAGATGCTCGGCTGTTGAATCCACTTCTGCAGGTTGTTGACGTGCTCGTCGATGTGTTCGTCGATGTATGTGTAGATCTTCTTGAAATCCTCGGACTCGACCATCGCCAGGTCCGGCTGCAGCTCGGTGTCACCGTTTGGTCTGATACCGAGCTTCGGCGTCGACGATGTGGGCTCCGGGGTCGGGGTCTGACCGGCTGGCGTGGAGCAGCCGACGAGTGTGAGAGACAGGAGAGCGGTCGCAAGGGTTCTAGGCGTCATCAGGGGTCCTTTCTGTTGCGCAGGCCGGGTCACTCGTAGCGCAGAGCGTCGATGGGGTCGAGCGCCGACGCACGACGCGCCGGATAGAAGCCGAAAAACACGCCGATGGCGAGCGCCGTGCCGAACGCCAGCGCCACCGCGCCGAGCGACACGACCGTCCGCCACTCGAGCAGCCTGGTGGTCACGCCAGACGCCACGAACCCGAGCGCTACGCCGACGATGCCGCCCGCCATGCTGAGCGTGAGCGCCTCGACCAGGAACTGAATGAGCACGTCGCGTCCGCGTGCGCCCATTGCCATCCGCAGGCCGATCTCGCGCGTGCGCTCGGTCACGGACACCAGCATGATGTTCATGATCCCGATCCCGCCCACGATGAGCGAGATGGCGGCGATGCTTGCGAGCAGCGCCGTGAGGGTGCGGCTGGTCTGCTGCAGGGTCCCCGCCATCTCTTCCAGCGTGATCTCGTCGAGCGATGGCAGGTTGGCGAGGACGAAGACGGCAGCGGAGGTGTAGAGACCCTTGGTCAAGGCCTTCGCCGCCTCGGTCTTGATCGTGAAGTCGTCGGGCACTCCCGCGATCGGCCTGCCGTCTCCGGGCCCGATCTTGTGGCGGATGCGGAGCACGGCGGCCGCCTCGTCGGCGATGCGTGTGGCCTCGCCGGCCTGCTCGGCAGCCAGAGTCAATGTTTCGACGTGCTTTCCGCCCTTCATCTGCTGGACGACGGTGTAGGGCACGAACACGGACTCGGGCTGGTCCTCGACCTTGCTGTCGGTAACGCCAGCGACTGTGAACGTTTCCTTCCGGATCTGGAACGTCCTGCCAACAGGGTCGACACCGGCGCCAAACAGCTTTTCCGCCGTAGTGGCGCCGAGCACGGCGGTCCGAACGGCCGCGCTCACATCCGACGGCGTGAAGACCGCTCCTCGAAGGAGTGCCCAGGAGAACATCGGCGCCACATCCGGCGTGGTGCCGATGACGCGTCCGAAGTGGCGCCTCTCGCCTGCCGACATCGGCGCCCTGTCGCTTACGCCCGGCGCCCAGTGCTTGAGTCCCTTGACCTTGGAACGGATGGCCTGGCCATCCTCGACCGTAAGCGTCCGTGAGGCGCCGAGGCCCGAGGCTACCTTGATGTCGTCGCCGCCACGCACGTAGTTGCCTGCGGTGATGTAAATCAGGTTGGTGCCGGCCGACTTCATCTCGTCCTCGACCGACGCCTGAGCCCCGTTGCCAAGCGCCACCATGGTCATGACGGCCGCGACGCCGATGATCATCCCGAGCATCGTCAGAAACGTGCGGAGCTTGTTCCGTCCGAGCGCGCGGAGCGCGATGACAAAGCTGTCCAGCACCATGAAAGGGCTCCCCTCTACTCGAAACGCAGTGCGTCGATCGGATCCAGGCGGGACGCCTGCCGGGCCGGATAGAACCCGAAGAAGATGCCCACCGCGGCGGCGGCTCCGACGGCGACCGCCACGCTCACGGGTGAAACGGCCGTAGACCACTTGAGCATCCGGCCCACGCCCCCCGACAAAACCACGCCGATCGCAACGCCCGCGAGCCCGCCGACGAGGCTGAGCGTGGTGGCTTCGGCCAGGAACTGGATGAGCACGTCCTGTCCCCTGGCGCCGAGCGCCATGCGCAGCCCGATCTCGCGGGTTCGCTCGGTGACCGACACGAGCATGATGTTCATGATCCCGATGCCGCCCACGAGCAGTGACACACTGGCCACGCTGGCGAGCAACGCCGTCATCGTCCGGCTGGATCGTTCGAGGGACAGGGCCATCTCGGCCATCGTGATGTCGTCGAGGTTGACGACGCTGCCGGCCACGGCGCGGGCAAGCAACGGATTGACGCCCTTGCCGAGCACTGCATCGCGGGCCTGTGTGCGAACCGTGAAATCGTCCGGGGCTTCGGGTCCAAGGCCGTGCCTCGATCGCAGCAGCTTCGTCACCTCGCGCGCCACCTGAGTAGACTCCCCCGCGCGCCGCACCGAGAGAGCGACGCCATGCAGGTGCGTGATCCCGAGAAGCTCCTGCAGCGTGGTGAACGGCAGGTACACCTCCGGGAGCGCTCGCTCATTGGTGGCCGCCAGCCCGCCTGGCTTCGCCGCCACTCCTGCAACCGTGAAGGCCTGGCGCCTGAGCTGAACCTCGCGCCCGACGGCATCAGTGCCGCCAAAGAGTTGCGCCGCGGCCCCGGACGAAAGCACGAGCACGCGTGCGCGATCGCGCACCTGCCTGGCAGAGAAGAAGCGGCCGGCGTTCAGCGTCAGCGCCCGCATGTCCGGGTAGGTCACGTCGGTGCCCTGAAGACGTGCGAAGAGCCGCGTGCCGCTGGTGGTCAACACCGCCGTATCGGTAGTGGTCGCCGCGGCGTACTCCACACCGTCGACGTCGACGGCAATCGCTTCGACATCCTCCGGGATAAGCGTCGCTGCCGCGCCGCGCCCGGGCACGCGAGGGGAGATCCCCATGCCCGCCCAGCCCTCCTGGTCGCGCACCTTGGCCTTGTGCGCGACGGGTTCCGCGCTGCTCGTCGATCCGCCCGCGAGGTTCCCCGAACCCGACCCCGGGTCCGCCACGTCTCCGGAGCTCGGATCCTGGTCACCCTGCGAGTAGTTGCCCGCACTGACGAAGATCATGTTCGCGCCGGCAGCCTGCACCTGCTGAGCGATAGCGCCGCGAGCGCCGGCGGCAATCGCGACCATCACGATCACCACCGCAACACCAATGGTGATCCCCGTGAGTGTGAGCACGGATCGAAGCAGGTTCTTTCCCAGCGCGCTCACCGCGCAGGCAATGGCCGAGGACATGGCTACTCGAACCTCAGAGCGTCGATCGGGTCGAGCCGCGACGCCTGCCTGGCGGGATACAGCCCGAAGAACACTCCCACGATGCCTGCCACGCCGAGAGAGAGCAGGATGGCACCGGGGGAAATCTCGGCCGACCATCGCAGGAACTGGCGTACTCCACCGGATGCGATCAGGCTGATGACCACGCCCACAAGTCCGCCGAACACGCTGAGCGTGACCGCCTCGGCGAGAAACTGCAGAAGAACGTCGCGGCCCCTTGCACCAAGCGCCATGCGCAGGCCGATCTCTCTCGTACGTTCGGTCACCGAGAGCAGCATGATGTTCATGATGCCGATGCCGCCCACGAGGAGTGACACGCTGGCGACGCTTGCCAGGAGGGCGGTCATCGTGCGGCTCGACCGCTCGAGCGTGAGCGACAGCTGCTCGAGAGTGACCGCCTCGAGCCCCGGCACGTTGCCCGCGATGGCCCGGGCGATCTGCGGGTTCATCCCCTTGCCGAGTGCCGCGCTGGCTTGTGTCTTGACAACGAAGTCGTCGGCATCCGCTTCGCCGATCTGGTGCCTCGCGCGAAGGAGCGCCGTGACGTCACGCGACACCCTTGTGGTTTCGGCCGACGATGCGGACGTCACCGTGATGGTGTTGAGCTTGGTGAGATTCAGAAGCGTGTGGACCGTCGTCAGCGGCACGTAGACCGCGTCGAACTGGTCGTCGCCCACCGTGCCCGCTGCCGTCCAGGTAGTGCTGGCAACGACACCGACCACCTGGAAGGGCTGATTCCAGATCGTGGTCTCGAGGCCGACCGGGTCGACGCCTACGCCAAAAAGCTTGTCTGCCACGATGCTGCCGAGCACGACCACCTGCGATCCCCGGTTCAGTTCGCGGTTGGAAAAAAAACGCCCGTAGGTGAGTCCCCAGGTGCGCCGGATGTCCGCGAGGGACGCCTCGGTGCCGTGGAGCCGGGTGAACCAGCGCTTGCCGTTCGCGAGGATGCGAGCCGACTCGTGGACGGCAGCCGCCACGTACTGGACGCCTCGCACCTCGCGGCGGATCGCATCCGCATCGTCCCGCGTGAGCGTGGCGGCGGCGCCCAGTCCGGCCGCCGAGTCGCCAAGCCGCTCTCGGGCGGTCGGGTGGTTGTGCTTTTCCATCGGGTCGTCTTCGGGGTGGATCACTCGCCGGAACAAAGGCTGGGCGTCCATGTGAAAGACCGCCGGCCTCAACCGGAAGACATCCGGCGCCACCGCGAAGGCCTGATGGTCGGCGACACCCCCACCGCCGTCGTCTCCCTTCATCTGGTAGTTGCCGGCGGTGACCGTGATGACGTTCATCCCGGCGGCCGCAACCTGATCTTCGATTGATGCCCGCGCACCGTTTCCCACCGCCACCATCGTCAGGACGGCGCCTACGCCGATCGTGATGCCGAGCAGCGTGAGGATGGAGCGGAGGCCGTTTTTCCGCAGCGCCCGGACCGCCAGGTGGAAGCTTTCCGAGATCGACATCAGCGCCTCACCTACGGCACCGCAATCGGGAGATCGGCCAGCTCGACGCTGGCGGCCCTCCAGTTCCGGTTGTGGGTGTCCGAGACGATCTGCCCGTCCCGGAACGTGACGGTCCGCGAGCCGTACTCCGCGACCTGCTGCTCGTGCGTGATCAGGATCACCGTAAGCCCGCGGTCCATGCGCAGCCGCTGGAAGATCTCCATCACCTCGATGCTCGTGCGCGTGTCGAGGTTGCCGGTCGGCTCGTCGGCCAGGAGGATGGGCGGCTCGGTCATGAGCGCTCGCGCGATGGCCACGCGCTGTTGCTGGCCGCCCGAAAGCTGGTTGGGGTGATGGTCAGCGCGGTTGTCGATGCCAACGGAGGCGAGCGCCGCCATAGCCTTCTTCCGGCGCTCCGCCGGCCCCGGCTTGTTGAGGCTGTAGAGCGTCGGCAGTTCGACGTTTTCAACCGCTGATGTTCTTGGCAAGAGGTTGAAGCTCTGGAACACGAAGCCGATTTTCTGGTTCCGGACGCGTGCCAGTTCGTCGCGCGACAGCGTGGAGACGTCCTTGCCTTCGAGCTGGTAGGTGCCGCTCGTCGGGCGATCCAGGCAGCCGAGGATGTGCATGAACGTCGACTTGCCGGACCCGGATGGACCGAGGATGGTGAGAAACTCACCGGCCTGCACGTCGAGTGACACTCCTCGAAGCGCGTGCACGGCCACCTCGCCGACGGTGTAGGTCTTTGTCAGGTTCCTGATCGAGATGAGCGCCATGGGTCCCCGTGTGTGCGTGGTCGGACTCAGTTGGTCGTCGCCGCCGCTGTGGCCGCCGCTGGCGGGACATTCAGACCGGCGTAGGTGTAGAGGAACGTCGCGACGGATTTCTCGGCCCCCGCCAGGCCGTACACGCGGCCAGCTCCTTCGATCACGAAGTACTCGTTGGCGGCGTGGGCGTTCCCGCCGTGGCCGGCGGCGCCTCCGACGATCGGCATGTCGAGCGGGTCGCCGGCGAAGAGATACGCCGGCCAGTAGGGCCCGAGGATCGATTCGTTGACGGGCGGGGTGCCGTAGGGAATTGCGAAGGTGTCGTAGGTCTTCATCAACGCCTTCGCGACGTCGGTGTCGTACCGCATCTTGGCCCAGGGCACGTCGCCGATGACCTTCATCTCGACGTCGGCGTATCCCTTCTTGTCCAGGTGCGCTCGCAGCTTCCTGGTCAGCTCCATTCCGTCCATGTTCGGCAGGTATCGGATGTTGTGCTTGGAGGTGATCTTGTTCGGCAGGATCGCGCCGGCCCCGCCCGCATACATGTTGCCGCCCCAGATGCCGTCGAGGTTCAGCGAGACGCCGTAGCGCGCCATCTTGAGGTACTCGAACGGGTCGTCGGCGATGAAGCGCGCGACGCCGAGGTTGTCGGCGGCCACCTGGAGGTCCACGCCCTTCGCCTGATCACGGAGCTTGGCGATCTCGGTCTCGGACAGTTGTTCGATGCCGTCGTAGAAGCCGTCGATCATGATCCGGTTGCCGTCTGCCGCCATGATCGTCTCGAGCATCTTGACGTGGCGCCAGGCGGGGCTGTCGACACTGCGCTTGTTCCCTCCGTGGATGTCAGACACGGTCGGCCCACGCCCCCACTTCGCGCCGCTGGTCGTGAGCTCGACATAGACGCAGCCTTCGGAGCCGCCGGACAGCTCTCCACGGCCTCCCGGGCTCTGACTCCCGAAGCGGTACATCGCCTGCGCGTCCTTGAAGAGCTCGGGGTGATCCTTGACGAACTTGCGGTAACCGATGGACATCCGCTCTTCGTCGCCTTCGGCGACGATGATCAGGTTGACCGGCAATGTGCCTGTCACGGCCTTGATGGACATCAGCGCGTTCCACTGCGCCATCTGCGGACCTTTCGAGTTGGTCGCGCCGCGGCCGATCAGGACCTTTTTGTAGGGACCCTGCTCGACGAGGCGCCCTTCGAAGGGCGGCGCAATCCACACGTCCGGCTGCGTGACCGGCATCGTGTCGTACATCCAGTAGATGACGAGCGTCAGCGGCTTTCCCTCGTCGCATCTCGCATAGACGACGGGGTTGCCCTGGCTGCCGGTACTCGGTCGTGCCCACGTCGTAAACACGTGACTCCTGGCAACCCAGCTGCTCGAAGAAGCCCTTGACCATCTCGGCGGACTCCGGGATGCCTTCGCCGGAGTTCGAAATGCTCGGCTGCTGGATCCACTTCTGGAAGTTCACGACGTGCTGGTCGATGTTTGCATCGATGTGATCGAACACCTTGCGGAGCTCAGGCGACGTAATCTGGCTCATGTCGGGCTGAATCTCGGTGTCGCCCGCCGGCCGGATCCCCAGCTTCATCGCTGGAGCGCCTGACGGCGAGCCCGCCCCCTCGTCGGCCGAGGCCTGAGCACCCGGCGAACCCTGGCAGGCTGACAACAGGGCGACGCACACCGGTCCGAGGATGAACGAGATGAACAATCGATGTGCGCGCCCCAGGGTCATGACAGCCTCCGCCTTATTCGACCGGGTCAACTTCTTCCCCTGGCGCCGGGGCCCCACCCCCGGCGCGAACTGACGCTGACACCTCGCCTCGGATCTTCATGTCCTCGGCTCGGTGTGGCCGCAGGCGCTACCAACTTACTTTCGCCCCGATTCGCAGGACGCGCGGCGGCACGATGTTGGTCGGCCGCAGGAACGACGAGCCGGAGCTCCACGTGATGTTCTGTTCGGGGTTCGCGTTGAAGGCGTTATACAGGTCGAGGAAGGGGCCGACGCGGAGGACCTGCGTCAGCTGGATCACCTTTTCCACGCGGAAGTCGAAGACGGTGATGTTGTCCTGCCGGCGCGTATCGAGTGGCTCGGCGGCGAGCCGCACGCTGCCGTAGTTCAGCGTGGCCAGGATGGTGCGGCCGAAGTTCTGGCCGCCCTGGTGCCGCAGCATGGGCGACAGCTTCAGGCCCCACGGGCCCTCGTAGGTGCCGTGCAGCTTGAGCGACCAGTCGGTGTACTTGATCTTCCCGTCGGGCTCGGTGTTGATCAGATCGTTCGGTGACACCGGCAGCTGGTTCTGGCGGAAAGACGTGCCGAAGAACGTGTTGTTCTGGGCTTCGCTCCAGGTCTTGGAGAACGACGCGAGCATCGACCACCGGTCGGCCAGCCGCTTGGTTCCGGTCACTTCCCACGTGTAGTAGTCGGTGTCACCGGGCACGTTGTCGTAGATGTTGACGACCGGCAGCGAGAGGTACTCCGGCGCGAGGTTGAACGCCGCGATTGGGGCGCCGTCGTCGGTGTTTCCCGACACGCCGTCCGGACCGGGATCGGGCACGTTGATCGGCACCGTGTAGGCCCCGAACGGCCGGTTCGCGTTGTAGCTCTGCGCAAGCTGACGCTCGCCACGCCACACTACTCCAGTGCGGACGCCGAAACTCGGCAGCAGCTCACGCTCGAACCAGAGCGCCAGCTCGTTGGTGTAAGTGTTCTCGAGGTCCTCGGCCAGAACAGCGCTCGCGACACCGCCACCGGAGCTGTTCAGGCGTCCCTGCTCGCCTGGCTGATAGACCTTGTCGCCGTTGAGGTCGTTCCACACGTAGCGCCGGAACCACACTTCCTGGTTGGGATTCACGTCCTGGCTCAACTGAGCGCCGGGGTTCCACCAGGTACTGGCCGTAGTTGGCTTTCAACACCGTCCTGCCGTCCTCGGTCAGCGAGTAGCTCACGCCAATGCGAGGGGCAAACAGGTTCCAGGTGTTCAGGTTGCTCACCTCCTCGAAAAGGACTGGCGCCGGCGTGAACATCCCTGCCGCATGCTCCTGTTCGGGCAGGAAGTTTCGGTAGTTGTCGTACCGCAGCCCCAGGTTGAACGTCGTCCTGTTGTTCACTCGCCAGGTGTCGTTGGCATAGAGCCCGAGCGTGTAGAGGCCGTTCTCGGACTTCGCCGGCTCGAAGAACAGGACCTCGATCGGCGCCCCGTTCCGCAGCACGTGGAGGACGTCGTTGTACGAGCCCACACCGCGAGTGGGTGTGCTGGTTTCGCGGAACCACTCCCACCCGACCTTGAGGTTGTGGCTGCCTCCCCATGCGTCTGCGAAGTAGCTCATCGATCCCAGCAGCTGTGTGCGCTGGATGTTCAACTGCCGGTTCCGGGCCTTGCCGGACACCAGGCTGTTGCCCAGGTCCTCGTAGCTGATGCCGCTCCCGTTGGCGGTATCGGGCCACTCGTATCCGAACTGGCCGGTCCGCACCTCGAAGAAGAGTGCCGGGCTGACGACGCGGTTGTACTCGGCCTTCCAGAGGAGCGGCGAGTAGTCCTGGCGGAAGCTGGCGTCTTCGGTCGTGTGAATCGCCGACTGGGAGTTGAGCAGGTGCCGGTCCAGACGGTTCGGCTGAACCTTGGTGCTTGGCTGGTAGTAGCCGATCAACTTGTTGTTCTGGGACATCTGATACGTGAACTTCGTCGTGAAGTTCTTGAGCTCGGTTTCGTGCGGCTTGACCGGGAAGTTGGTGTACTGCACGGCAGAGTTCAGCTGCCGCACGGACGCGTACCACCACAACACGTCCTTTTTCAGATATCCGCCGACATCAGCATTCAAGTCGCGGTAGCTGTCCAATCGGTTGACATCGCGGGGCCCGAGGTTGCCGCCGCCCGTCACGCCCGCCGCGATCTGCGCGTCGTCGATGTTGTAGGACTGCCAGTCCCTGTTCTCGTAGTCGGCGTATAGCGAACCGCGGTATGCGTTGCCGCCGGACTTGCTGATCAGCTGCGTGTAGATGCCCGGCACCGGGCTCTCCGCACTCGACGCGCCGCTGCCAATCGAAACCTCCTCGAACGACCCGTAGTCCACGTAGTTGCCGAAGGAACCCGTCGATTCGGTCGAGTTGATCCCCTCGACCATCGGCCGGTTCTGGCCCGTCGTGCCGTAGACGAAATAGGTGGTCTGGGTGCCGGCAGCACTGCCGCCGACGTCGATGCGCTGCAGCTTGACGCCAGGCGCCTCCGACAGGATCGCCCAGTAATCCCTGGCGCTCGGCAGGTTGGCGAGCGTCTCCTTGTCGAAGGTCGTGGCGATGCTCGTCGACTGGATGTCCACGACCGGCGAGTCGCCGGTCACCACGACGTTTTCGGCCAGCGTGGCCACGCCGAGCTTGACGTCGATGGTGGCGGTGAAGTTCGCCGTCAGCCGCACACTCTCGCGGATGACGGTGGCAAAACCCGGGAGCTCGAAGGTGAGCTTATACTCGCCCGGCGGCACGGCCACGAATCGGTACAGGCCCGTTTCGTTGGTGACCGCGGACTGGATGCCCATCATCGAGGGCCCGGACATGTTGACGGTGACGCCCGGCAGCACGGCATCGGAGTCGTCGCTGACGGTCCCGTTGATCGCTGACGTGGTGGCGCTCGTGGTCTGCGCCGCAGCAGCAGCCGCAGTAAGCACGATGAACGACAACGCACGCAACACGTGAAGCATGGATAGGCCTCCTCCTGGCGGTGTGATCGCCGAAGTTAGCAAGCGACGCGCCAGACCGGCAGAGATGCGAAATTTCAGAAGAGATCTGCAGATCTCCGCTCTGCAGCGCGTGGATGAATGCGCGTCACGCCCGTGAAAACACACACGCGTGTTTGTTCTTCGCTGGCGAGGCGACACACGCGTCGGTTTCCGCACGACGGAGGTGTGCGCACGACGGCCGTGCGAGCGATTTGCATCGTTGCACGCGATCGCAGCCAGCGTCGTCCATCGACACGCTTGTCTGCTTCCGCGCGCGGGAGCGACGCCGATGTTGCTCGACGTACGCCACCGCCGGCGCTTTCGATGAGAAATGATCAATTAATACGTGCGCTTCGCGCGTGAGCGCTGGCAGAGTCCTTGCCTCCGCCAATGGCAGCATGCGTCGTGGACTCTCGTGGTGTCGCTTCCTGTGTTGGCTCGTGGTGCTGAGCTCTGGCGTCTCGTGCGGACAGGAACCCGAAGCCCGCGCCGCCGTGGCGCTGCCGGGCCCTCCGGCGACGGCTCCTCACGGCGACCACGCCCCTCGGTATGGCGGCGTCGTCTTCATGCACGGCGATCTGCATTTCGAGGTCGTGCTGGGGACGACGGGCCGCTACCGCGTCTACTTCAGCGACGCGTCGCGGGCAGAGCTGCCGGCTTCGGCCGCGACGCAGGTCGTCGTGACCGTCACTGAGGGCAACAAGCCACCTCAGGTGCTGACGGCGCGTATCGACGAGGCGGGCGAATCGTGGATTGCCGAAGGCACGCCAGCTGTCGACCCGCTCGCGCGCGCACGAGTGGCGTTTGTGACCGGAGGCGGACCCTACTTCATCGACATCCCATTTGCAGGGGTTGCGCAGTGAGGCGCCGGATCCTCGTGATCGCCCTGGTAGCGGGATGCCTGTGCGCCGTTTCGGCGTCGTGCCACGTGTCGCGCAGGACCGAGGGCTACTCGGTGGACGAGGCGGCGCGTGAATATGTGGCGCTCGCCGTGGCCGTCGGCCGGCTCGATCCGCCATCAATGGATTGGCAGCTCTCGAGCGCGGTGGAGCATCAGCCCGTTTCATTTTCGGCGGGCGCCTCGCTCTCGCTTTCACTCGAGGACATCGAGGCGAGGCTGCGAAGGCTCGCGCACGCACTGGAGGAGGGCGCTGGACCGGCCGTCAGGCGCCGCCAGCTGGGCCTGCAGGTAGACGCGCTCCATGCGCGTGTCGAACAGCTGCTCGGGCGGCCCATGGCTTTCGAGGACGAAATGCGGCGGATGTACGGCATCACGATCCTGCCGCCGGCCCCCTCGCGGCGCGACGAAGTGCTCGCGGCGCTCGAGGATCGTCTGCCCGGCCACGGATCCCTGGCGGCCCGGCTGTCACGCTTCGAACAATCGTTCACCGTGCCGCCGAACTGGCTTCCTGACGTGCTCGAGCGGGCGGTCGACGAGTGCCGCGCCGAGACGATGGGCCGCGTCACCCTGCCGCCCGGAGAGAGCGTGACGGTGGAGTACGTCACGGGCGAGCCCTGGAGTGCGTTCAGCCAGTATCTCGGCCAATACCGAAGCGTCCTGCGCGTGAACACGGCGTTTCCGCTGACCGTGGATCGGTTGCTCGCGCTCGCCTGCCACGAGACCTACCCGGGCCACCATCTCTCGAACAGCCTGCGCGAGCAGGTCCTTGTCTCGCGTGACGGCCTGGTCGAACTCTCGGTGCAGCCGTTGTTCAGCCCCATGGCATTTACCGCGGAGGCCCTGGCGTCGGCCGCGGTTGCAATCGCCTTTCCGCCGGAGCGCCGACTGGCGTTTGAGCGCGATGTCCTGTTTCCCCTCGCCGGCCTCGACCCGTCTCGAGCGGCGCAGTACCTCGAAGTGGCGGCGCTCGTCCAGGAACTGGAGCCGGGCATCGCAGGTGTCGCCAGGCCCTACCTGGAAGGCCTGGCACCCGGGACCGTGACTGCGCAGCGGCTGGAGCACGAGGCGTTGATGCACCACGGGGCTGCGACGCTGCGTTTCCTGGACGCATATCGAGGGTACGCCCTCGCCTATACGTTCGGCTCCGGCCTGCTCGAGACTGACCTCGCGCCGTCGGCGGCCGGCGCCCGATGGAAACGGTTTCTCGAAATCACGCTGGCACCCTTGCCGAGCCTTCAGCTGCCTCCGGCAGCGAGGGCAGTCTCCTGATGTCTCCGCGCCCGCCTGTCAGCCGGTCATGAGGGTGCTCATCGCCGATCCGTTCGAGGACCACGGGGTTTCGGCCCTTCGTGCTGCGCACTGCCACGTGGAGCACCGCCCCTCGCTCAATGGGGCTGCGCTTTCCGAGGCGCTGGCCGAGACACAGGCCGACGTCCTCGTGGTGCGAAGCACAAGTCTGACGGCCGCGATCCTCGATCGCGGCCGGCTGTCGCTCGTGGTCCGGGCCGGCACGGGCGTAAACACGATCGATCTGGCTGCCGCCACAGAGCGCGGGATCTGGGTCGCCAACTGCGCAGGGCAGAATGCAGCGGCGGTCGCCGAGCTGGCCTTCGGCCTGATGCTCGCGCTCGATCGCCGGATCCCGGACAATGTGGCGGCGCTCAGGGCAGGCATCTGGAACAAGAAGGCGTTTTCGAGCGCACCCGGCCTGGCCGGACGCACTCTCGGGCTGCTCGGCTATGGGCCCATCGGGCAGGAGATGGTCCGCCGGGCCGAGGCCTTTGGCATGCCGACCGTCGTTTGGAGCCGGCGGTTTGCGGCGGGCGCCACGGCCGTGGGGCCAGGAGGCCGGCCGGTGCGGACGGCGAGAACGCCGCTCGAGGTCGCGGACGCCGCAGACGTGCTCAGCCTTCATCTGGCGCTCTCGCCCGAAACGCGAGGTATCGTCGACAGCGCGCTCCTGGGCCGGATGCGACCGGGATCGATCTTGATCAACACCTCGCGCGCCGAGCTGGTGGATCGTGTAGCGCTCGAGCGCGCGGCGCTCGATGGACGCCTCAAGGTCGGCCTCGACGTCTTCCACGACGAGCCGGCGGAACCTTCAGGTCGGTTTTCCGATCCGCTCGTGTCGCTGCCGAACGTCTACGGCACCCATCACATCGGCGGCTCAACCGCCCAGGCACAGAAGGGGGTCGCCGATGAAACCGTGCGCATCATCACGAACTACAAGAACACCGGCCGCGTGCTGAACGCCGTGAACGCGCCCACCCAGAAGCGGTTGGCCGCCGGCGCTTGATCGCCTGCGCTCACGGTCACCAGCACGAGACAACGGAGGGGACGGAGGCAACGGATTTCACACGGAGGAACGGAGCAACGGTGAAGAGCGGCCACGGTTTCTCTGACCGTCGCTCGTTCAACGCCGAGCGCCGAAAGGCAACCGGGATCGGCGGCCCTGTCGACGCGCGGGGAAACTCCGCTCGCGGCTTGTCGGCGACATGCGGCAGATCCGCTGATCGTCTCGGACCTGCCGCGGATTTCTGGCGCTCCGCGTCGTTTCCCCGGCTCACGATTGCGACGCGCCGCTCCAAGGGCCGCCAATCCCGGCCGCCCTCCGGCATTTGGCCGCAGGCCCTCCTGCCCTGCCTGCCGTGCCTGCCCCGCCTGCCTTTTCTTCGTGTCTCCGTGTGAATCCGCTGGCTCCGTCCTCTCCGCTCTCTCGCTCTACTCCCGTCCAGCGATGTAGCCTCCGCGCGATCTGACGCGGAACGTGCCGTCCGACACCCTCACCCTGATGCTGTGGTACTTGCCGTCGGCGCCGTGAGGTGACGTGTAGCCGAGCAGGTATTGGCTGTTCAGTTCCTCGGCAATCGACGCGAGCGCCACGCTGATGTCCTCGCTGGTTCGCACGACCTCGGTCCGTCCGCCGCTCGTGTCCGTGATGTCCCGGAGCGCGGCCGGGTTCACGCGCGTGTTGATGGCGCGGCCGTCCGGCGAATCCACGGCTACCGCGTAGACGAACGCGTCGCTCCTGAGGAGCGCCGACCGGATCTCCTTGATTCCGGCATCGCTTGCCGTATCCGCACCGTCCGAGATCACGAGGACCGCTGCGCGCTGTCGCGTCCTCGCGGCAAACAGCGGAACGGCGGCGAGGATGGCGTCGTAGACCGCGGTCCCGCCGGAGGGCGTGATTCCCTCGAGCAGCCGTGCGGCCAACTCACGATCCTCGGTCCACCGGGTGAGCGGTCGCGGCTCGTGGTTGAACGCCATGAGCATGAATTCATCGGTGGAGTCGAGCTGCTCATTCAGAAACTGCCGCACGGCCCCGCGCGCGTCGGTCATTCGCCGGCCGAACATGCTGTCGCTGGAGTCAACCGCCAGGGCCACGCTGACAGGTACCCGTTCGCTGGTGAAGTGCGTGAGCACCTGGCGATCGCCGTCCTCGAAGATCTCGAACCGCTCTTTCGGCAGGCCCGTGACGAGCCGGCCGTCGGCATCCCTGCACGGTCACCGTCACGCTGGTCAGCTCGATCGCCGACTTGAACGTGCGCGGATCGCGGATTTGCGTCCGGGCCACCCCCGAGAAGGCGAGGACCAGACCGATCAGGCCAATGGCCGCGCGGCGCACACGGACAGCATACCCGGGAACGGAGAACTGGAGAACGGGGAACGGGGAACGGGGAACGGGGAACGGAATTGTGAATTGTGAATTTGAGAGAACAGGTGGGGCCGAACGAGGGCGAGGAACCGGAACGGGACCCAGGGGATGCGCGCCCCTGTTCCCCGTTCCCTGTTCCCCGTTCTCTGTCCCTACCAGTTCATATCGACGCCGATGCGGATGATGCGGCCCTGGAGAATCGATGTCGGCCGCAGGTATGTCGCACCGCCGTATTGCATGCTGGTCACGGCTGTGTAGTCGTCAGAGTTGAACGCGTTGAACAGATCGAGCTTCGGGTTGATCCGCATGGTCCGGAACCGGAACACACGGCTCACCGAGAAGTCGAACTGGTGGACTCGCGGCGTGAACTCGGTCTCGGGTGCGACGAGCGGCACGTTGAGGTTTGCCAGACCCGAATCCGCAAGGCCAGGCAGGACCAGCGCACCAGGCGTGCACGGGCCGGTGCAGTTGGCCGCGTAACGGGTCGTCGGTGTCACCTGCCAGAACGTGCCCTGCCCGTTCGGCTGATCGAAGCCGGTGCCCGCTGTGAAGGTGCCGTACGGCAGCGCCGCGTCGCCCAGCGTGTAGCCGGCCAGGCCCTGATACGAGCCGCTGAGGACGATCTCGAACAAAGGCGTCGGGTAGGTGCCCGCCATCTTGAACTGCGTCGTCCACGGAATCCCGCTCTGCGATTGATCGCAGAAGTTCAGGAAGTTGGGGTTGCCGGACGCCGCACTGCACGTGTTGGCCAGCGTGCGCTCCGTGGACGTGCCGCCGAACACGCGCGCCCCGCGCGGCAGCCGCGCGTTGAAGTTGATCTCGATCCCGTTGTAACCCCGGGTGAGCTCCGTGTCGGTGCTGTCGACGTTCGACACGGCGCCCGCGAAGGCCGCCTTGGGCACGTACGCGTCGATCGCGCTGCCGTCGATCGGGCTGGCGACCACCACCTTGTTGTAGCTGTCGACGGTCCGGGCGACGTTGTTCCGCGCGATCATGTCCTTGAAGTCGCTGCGGAACCACTCGGCCGTCACGGCCACGCCCGCCATGAGCTCGTGAGACACGCCCACGTTGTAGCCGTACTGGTAGGGCCGCTGAATGTCCGGGTCCAGCACCGAGAGGGCACGCACGCCGAAATTGGATGGCAGCCCGGCAAAGTTGATCTCGCATCCCGCGGACCGGAACGCGCAGCCACGCTCGCCCTGCGCAATGTCGTCGCGGTTGAGATCCTCCCACGGCAGGTTCTGCGTGATGAGCGCCGACGGGCTGGCCAGCCGGGCAAAACCGGTCGTGGCCGCAAGGTTGTACTTGTTGAAGCCCGCGCGAACAGCCGTCTTGCCCGTGCCGAACAGGTCGTAGACCACCGAGGTCCGCGGCGACCAGTCCTTCCACGTCGGCACCTGCACATCGTCGTACGCCTCGCTCGCGGCAAACCGTCCGAACGACTGGGGCTGCCCTTCCACGTGCGCCGAGATGTAGTCCCACCGCAGGCCGAGGTTCACCGTAAGGCGATCGATGCGCCAGGAATCCTGGGCGTAGATGCCGAAGTTGGCGTCGAGGTTCTCCTGCGCGTCCACGGGCGTGTTCAGCACCGTGACCCGGAACGGCACGCCGTTGTTATAGGTCTGGTACAGGTCAGCGTTCGCGGTATTCAGGCGGCGGTAAATCCCCTGGGACTGCTGGAACCCGACCTTGACGTTGTGCGAGCCCGTCACGTACCAGGCAGACCCGGTGTAGCTGTACCGATCCGGGTAGTTCCCGAGTTCGGCCGTCGCCGCGTTCCAGCTGTAGCTCGTGCTCGTGTCGTTCTTCCGCACGTTGGTGTACCAGCCAGGCGTGTTGCGATCCGCGATGACGCCGGGCTGATAGAGCGTGTCGTAGCGCTCGCGGTTGAATGCAATTCCGCCTTCGACGAGCAGCTTCGACGACACCGTCGAGGTCCACTTCATGGAACCCGTCGCAAAGGTCGGCGTGTGCCAGATGAACGACGCCGTGTCCGGATCGGTGTAGCCCGTCATGGCGTGGCCGCGCAGGCGCATGGCGCGGTCCATGTAAGCCGCGAACTTGTTGCGCGGAGAAACCTGCCACGTCAGGCGCGCGATCGGGTTATCCATCTTCTCGTCCGAAATGCCCTGCTCGCAGCTGATCACGCCCGTGGCGCACTGCTGGAACGCCTGCGGAAACGGCACGCCGGCCGGCGTATCGAACGTGTTGGCGATCGGCTTGTCGTAGCGCGCCTTGCGGAACGCGCCGAAGAACCACAGCTTGTCGCGCTTGATCGGGCCGCCCTCTTCGATGTTCCACTCGTAGAAGTTCGAGATCCGGTCGACGCCGGTCACGCCGACGGCCTTCAGGTCGTCGGTCAGGTTGTCGCCCTGCCAGCTGGCTGGCGACTTGGTGGCGCGGAAGCCGCCGCTGAACCGGTTGCCGCCGTCCTTGGGCACCAGGTTCATGTTCAGGCCGCCCGTCAGCGTTTCCGCCGAACCGCCGGCCGTCTGGTACACCGCTTCCTGCACCATCGCTTCGTTGTGATAGGCCTGCACGCTGCCGTCGCCCATCAGGCCGTTGGTCATCAGGCCGTCCACCATCAGCACCGTCTGCGCGGCGCCTGATCCATGCACGGCGAAATAGGTCTGCTGCATCGCGCGGGAGCCGCCCACGTCGGGCGAGCTGAGGTTGACGCCGACAACGAGCTGGCCCATGCCCTGAATCGTGCGGGCGGTCGGCACCGCATCGAGGAGCTCACGTGTGAGCACCTGCGCCTTGGCGTTTGTCTGCACGTCGACGACCGGGGAGCTGCCCGAGACGGTGACGGATTCTTCGAGCGCGCCAACCGACAGGTCCGCATTGACGGTGGCCGTGAAGTTCGACGGCAGTTCCAGGCCCTCACGACGGATGGTCTGGAAGCCGGTCAGGGAGAACGTAACGACATAAACGCCGGGACGGAGGTCGACGATGCGGTAGGTGCCTTCGCCGTCCGTCACCGCGCTGCGGGTTTTTTCAATGAGGACTTCGCTCGACGCTTCGACGGTCACCCCGGGCATGATCGCACCCGACGTATCCCGAACCACGCCGGCGATCGTGCTTTGTGCCTCGGCCGCCCCTGGCAGCCACACTAGGCAGGCCAGCACGAGGCCCGCGAAAACCAATCTGGACCGTATCATCTATTGCCCTCCTGAAGCCGTAGACCCGAACGGCTTTAGACTCTATCGCCGCGGAAGGGCCGCATCAACGTTCGAGAGGCCGATTCACACGGAATAAACGGGCGAAGCCCCAGAAATCCAAGGGATTGTTCCAACCGTCCACTTGCGAGTTTCAGTGCAACCTCATACAAATACACGTGTTCGGGACACAACCTCATGGATAAGACGTTTCTGCTGATTGGCGCTGTCTTCGGCGCTCTGGCTGTCGCGCTGGGTGCATTCGGTGCTCACGGGCTGCGTTCCCGGCTGTCGCCGGAGATGCTCGCCGTCTTCGAAACCGGCGTCCGGTATCACATGTACCACGCGCTCGCCATCCTGCTCGTCGCGTCGCTGATGGGCCGGCTTGACGCCGGGCGGCTGCTGCCGGCGGCCGGCTGGGCCTTCACGATTGGCATCCTGGTGTTTTCCGGGAGTTTGTACGTGCTGGCGCTCACGGGCATCACGATGCTGGGGGCCATCACACCGATCGGCGGCCTCGCCTTCCTGGTGGGATGGGCGCTTCTAATCGGGGCGGGTTGGTAAAGCCACGAAAGCACGAAAGCACGAAACGAACACGACTGGCCAGGCTAAAAGCGCCCGGCGTTGGTTGAACACCTTCTCAGCGTCTCCTTAGCAGCGTCGTGGTATCCGTGTTGTCTCTTTCGTGTTTCGTGTTTTCGTGGCTTCGTGTTTTCGTGGCTTCGTGTTTTCGTGGCTAGAACGGGGCCAACCCGGCGAATACCACGCGCCAACCCTCGCTCCCCTTCGCAATTTCCACCCGCGCGGGTGTGGTGTTGCGCCAATGCACGCGCGCACCGATGCCGACATCCTGCGCCGGAGCGTCGAAGAGATCTCCGGGGCTGAGCGCGGCCTCGCCGACATCGTAGAAAGCCGCCAGCTCCAGGCCGACCTCTCCGCGCAGTAACCGGATGTCCCACTCGCGGTACAACCACCTCACCTCGAGTGTTCCGAGCACCGTGTGGGGTCCACGAAATCGCCGCGTGTCGTAGGCACGAAGCGTGGCCCCGCTGCCGACCGACGGAAGCAGGAAGTACGGCACGTCCGTGCCCTCGCCGAGCGTCGACTCGAGGCGTCCGCGGCCAGAGACGACGAGCCGATTGTGGAACCGGAAGTGGCGAAGGGCCTGCACGTCGAGGCGGCCGAAGCTTTCCGCGTCGCCCATGCCGATGTAACTGTGCAGGCTTGCCCCATAGTAGCCGCCGGTCGTCGCGATCGCGCGGCCATCGCGGCTGTCGTAGCTGGCGGTCGCCGTGGAGTGGACGAACGCCGGGCTGGTCCCGAGCCCTGGCGCGGACATCGGCGGACCGAAGAACTCGATCGAGGGCGCATCGCCGCGGCCGGGTTTCATTGTGAAGTTCTCGAAGTCTGACGAACCCGCCACAACCACACGTTTGGTCGCGAGCCAGATGGCAGAGCCGCCGGCGTAGGACTGCTGCAGCCTGAAATTGACGCGGTCCTCGTCGAAGGTGTTCATGCCGACGCCGTAGTAGCCCACCTGCGGCGCATCACGCCAACCCGCGCGGGCACGCAGGATCGCCCGGCCGCCCGCGTGCCCGGCCGACGTCGTGGCCACTTCCACGAGCTTGTAGTGGCGGACTGAATACAGTCCTTTGACATCCCACTCCGCGCGGGGGCCATAGAAGAAGCGGTAGCCCCCTCCCAGCGTGAAGCCTCCGCCGTCGTAGACCGACTCGAGATACGGGAAGAGGCCCGTGCCTCCGGAATCCAGCACGGGCAACGGCCGCTGGGGAGCACTGGCCTCGTAGGGTCGGGCATCCTGTGCAAATACATCCGCGGCGCCGCTCAGGCAGGCGGCCAGCACCAGCAGCATCAGCCACCGGGCGCGCACGATGGCCCGTTCAAAGTTCAAAGTTCAAGGTTCAGGGTTCAAGGTTCAGGTTCAGTGTTCGAGGTGCTGAGTTCTTCGTTCAGTGTCCTTCTTAAGTTCTGAGTTCTAAGTTCTAAGTTCACGTGAGCGCGTTAGCGCTCGTACGGTTGATGGAGTTCGACCGGCGCGGCGCTGCCGCGCACGCGCAGGTTGATCATCTCGACGAACACAGAGAAGCCCATCGCGAAGTAGATGTAGCCCTTCGGAATGTGCATGTCGAGACCGTCGCCGACGAGCGACAGCCCGATCAGGAGCAGGAACGAGAGGGCGAGCACCTTGACAGTGGGATGGCGGTTCACGAACCCGCTGATCGATTCCGCGGACACCATCATGATCCCGACCGCGAGCACGACGGCTGCCACCATGATGGAAATGTCGTCGGCCATGCCGACGGCCGTGATGACGGAGTCGAGCGAAAAGACGAGATCGAGCGCCATGATCTGCCCGATGACGGCGGCAAACGACGGCGCCACTCGCGCCGTGCCGTGTGCCTGCTCGCCTTCGAGCCGATCGTGAATCTCGACCGTGGCCTTGCCGATGAGGAACAGGCCGCCGCCAATCAGGATGAGATCCCGCCCGGAGATCTCCCACCCCACGGTGAAGAGGGGCTCCGTCAGGCGGATGATCCAGGCAATCGACAGCAGCAGCAGGATCCGCATCACCATCGCGCCCATCAGTCCTGTACGGCGCGCCTTGAGCTGCTGGTGGGCCGGCAGTTTGCCCGAGAGAATCGAGATGAAGATGACGTTGTCGACGCCGAGGATCACCTCGAGGAATGTGAGCGTGACGAGGGCCAGGAGTCCGTCGTAGGTCAGGAACGCTTCCATAGGTCCACCACATTAGCACCGCGCCTAGTAGAATAGGGTCACCTATGCCCACTGCAGGCCCTGTCGCCGGCCCTTTCTCTTCGGTGTTGTGCCCGGTGGATTTTTCGGACCACTGCCGCACCGCCCTCGGGCTCGGCGCGCGGCTGGCACGATCGAGCGGCGCAACCCTGATCATCGTGTACGTGAACGACCCGCTGCTCGCCGCCGCCGCCGAGGCCAACTACGACGAGCAGGCCATGGCGCGCCAGACCGACGAGGAGTTGCGGGCCTTCCTGTCGAGTGCCGTCGGGCCCGAGCCGCTGCCGGGCTCGGTGCGAATCGAGCTCGCGGAAGGCACGCCCGCCGAGCAGATCGTGGCGACGGCGAAGCGGGTCGGCGCTGACGTAGTTGTGATGAGCACACAGGGCGTGACCGGCGCACGGACGATGTTTTTCGGGTCCACTACGGAAGGCGTTCTGAAGCACGCTCGGATCCCGGTGCTCGTGGTTCCGCCGCAGCGCTGACCGGGCGGGCCCGCGGCCCTGCCCGATTATCTTCACTGGCGCCGGGGGCCCCACCCCCGGCGCGAACTGACGGTGACACCTCGCCTCGGATCTTCTTGTCCTCGGCTCGGTGTGGCCGCAGGCGCTCCCGACCCTCCTGCCCTACCTGCCCTACCTGCCTTACCTGCCCGCCGCTGAGCCCGTCGTATACTCTCGTGTTCCAACCGGATTCATCTCTCTCAGGAGCTGCTCTCATTGTCGTTCCGCGCCTGGATGCTCGTCCCCGTTGTGTCTCTGTGTCTTCCGGCTGGTGTGGTCGGACAGACGTCCGACGCCCTCCGCAAACAGGCTCAGGCGATGCGCGTGCCCGACGGCAGCATCCGCCTCGATGGACGGCTCGACGAAGAGATCTGGCTCCGTGTCGCGCCGGTGACCGACTTCATCCAGAAGGAGCCGATCGAGGGCGCTCCGCCGAGCGACCCGACCGACGTCCGCTTCGTGTTCGACGGCGACAGCCTCTACATCGGCGCCAGGATGTCGAGCCTCAGCGCGCCGGAAATCCAGGCGCCGCTCGCTCGTCGTGACACCGTCGGACAGGCCGAGTACCTCCTCGTCGTCCTCGACACATACCTCGATCGGCGGACTGCAACGGGGTTCGGCGTGACAGCCTCCGGCGTCCGCATCGATCGCGCGTACCCCAGAGACAGCGAGGAAGACTTCGACAGCGGGTTCGATCCGGTCTGGGAGGCCGAGGTGGGGCGCTTCGACGGTGGCTGGACGGCGGAGTTGAGAATCCCGTTTTCCCAGGTGCGCTTCAACCGCGAGAACGATCAGACGTGGGGGGTGAACATCAGCCGCTTCCGCCCGAACCTCGAGGAGGAAGACTACTGGGTGATGGTCCCCCGCACCGAGAGCGTCTTCATCTCCCGCTTCGGCGACCTGCACGGCATCCAGGGAATCCGTCCGACGCGCCGTATCGAGCTGCTGCCGTATGTGGCCGGTGGTTCGACCATCGACGGCACGCGCAACCTCCTCAACCCGTTCGACGATGGGAAGAATCTGTCGGGGCGGATGGGCGGGGATATGAAGCTCGGACTGGGGCCGAACCTCACGCTCGAAGCGACCGTCAACCCGGACTTCGGCCAGGTGGAAGCGGATCCCGCCGAGGTCAACCTCACGGCATTTGCGACGCGGTTCGCGGAGAAGCGGCCATTCTTCCTGGAAGGATCGCAGCTCTTCACCATCAATCATCCCAACTTCTACTACTCGCGGCGGATCGGCGCGCGTCCGACCGGCACGGCCACTGGGGACTTCGTGGACTATCCGCAGGACGCCACGATCCTCGCGGCCGCCAAGATCACCGGCCGCCTGCAATCGAAGACATCGGTCGGCGTGCAGACGGCGGTGACGGGCGCGGAAGCCGCAGAGGTGGCCGGCATCGGCATTGCCGGCAGCACCGCAATCCCGGTGGCGCCGCGCGCGTACTACGGCCTCGGGCGCGTCCGGCAGGAGTTCGGCCCACTCGGCTCCACGGTCGGCTTTCTCGTCAACGCGGTACACCGCGATGTGCAGGACGGCACGCCGCTGGCGAGTCTCCTCACGAAGAACGCGCTGGCCGGCGCAGGCGACACGCTGCTGCGCTTCAAGGGCGGCGAGTATGAGTTCCGCGCCGTCGTAGGCGGCTCGCTCGTCACGGGCTCGACCGATGCGATCACCCGCGTGCAGCGCACGAGTTCCCACTACGCCCAGCGCCCGGACCGGACCTACTCGCCGCTCGACCCGACGCTGACCTCCCTCGGCGGCTGGTCGCTCCAGAGCGGCTTCGACCGCAGGAGCGGACGCCACTGGCTCTGGGGTGTGAGCACGAAGGCCGATTCGGAGAATTTCGAGACCAACGACATCGCCAACCTGAACGGCGCGGATGGCATCGTCATCAGCTCGAACATCAGGTACCGCGAGACGCAGCCGGGCCGGATCTTCAGGGCGTACAGCATCGGCCTCAACCAGTCGAACGACTCGACGCTCCGGTTTCTGCGGCAGGCGGGATCACTGCGGCCGTCGGTGAACGTGACGTGGGCCAACTTCTGGACCTCGTCATGGTCGGTGACCCGGAACCTGCCGACCAGGAGCGTGTCGCTGACGCGAGGCGGCCCCCTCATGGCCGGGCCCGCGAACTGGAGCACGACCTTCAGCGTCGGCAACCAGGCGACAGCGCAGACGCGATGGTCGGGCACGGCCACGCTGACCGAAGACGAGGAAGGCGGGTCGATCAAGCGCTTGAGCGGCAGCTTCTCGTTCCGCCCCGGACCGCGCTGGCAGCTTTCCGCCAACCCCTCGTACGAGCGCCTCACCGACACCCAGCAGTACGTCACCACGATGTCGGGTGGACGTCCCGAGATCTACAACTCGCGCTACGTCTTCGCCTACATCGACCGCAGCACCGTGGCCACCGAGTTCCGAATGAGCCTGACGCTCAAGCCGGACGTGAACCTCGATGTCTACGCCGAGCCCTTCGCCGCGTCGGGCTACTACTACGACTACGGCGAACTGCTGGAGCCTGGCGGCATCGAGCGGCTGAAGTACGGGACCAACGGCAGCACCCTGGTGACGAACCCCGACGGCTCGCAGACGGTCACACAGGGAGGCTCGACGTTCAACCTGAGGAACCGGGACTTCAACACGCTGTCGTTCCGCAGCAACGTCGTGCTCCGGTGGGAATGGCGCCTCGGCAGCACGCTCTACCTGGTGTGGCAGGCAGATCGGACCGACACGGAGACCCTGGGCAGCTACGTCAACGTGGGCGACATGTTCCGCTCGGTCACGGCCCCCGGCCGCAATGCCTTCGTCGTCAAGACGTCGTTTTGGATTCCGGTGAAATAGATCCGTTCAATGTTCAACGTTCAAAGGTTCAGCGTTCTGGTGCTGGGTTCAAAGTTCAGGGTTCAGGACCCAGCACCTTGAACCAGAACCTTGAACTCTGAACCCTGAACGTTGAACTGCTGAGCAGCGACAACGTTCTAGGCAGCCCTGCCGTCTAACCAGCCATGCTGCGCGATGTGCGAACGGCCATTCGGACCTTAGGCTCCAGCCCCGGGTTCACCGCTGCGGCGGTGCTGACGCTGGCGCTGGGGATTGGCGCGAACACGGCGGTCTTCAGCGTGGTCCACGGCGTGCTGCTGCGGCCGGCGCCGGTGGACGCGATCGATGGCCTCGTCATGGTCTGGGAGACAGACCGCGCGAGCCAGACGACACGGGAGCCGGGGTCGCTGCCGGACTACCTCGACTATCGGGACCGGGCGCGGACGCTCGAATCGCTCGGCGCACTCATCGCCGGCGAATTGAACCTGACACCACCGGGCGGTGAGCCCAGCCGCCTGGCGGGTGCCCGTGTGACCCACAACCTGCTGCCACTTCTGGGCGTTACGCCGATCGCCGGCCGTGCCTTCACATCTGCCGATGATCAGCCGGGCGGCGCGCCGGTCGTGCTCCTCAGCGACTCGCTCTGGCGACGGCAATTCAATCGCCAGCCCTCCGCCATCGGCCAGGTGCTCTCGCTGAACGACGAGCCCCACACGATTGTGGGCGTCGTGCCGGACGAGGCCGACTTCGGTGTGCTGCAGGTGCTGTCGGCGGCCGCCTACGGCCGGGCGTTCGCCGACCGCGGCGAGGGCACCCGTGCGGATCTCTGGGTGCCGCTCAGGGGCGACCCCCGGCTGCTGCCGCGCTCCACGCATCCCATTCTGATGGTCGGCCGGCTGGCGCGAGGGATGGCGCCGGCAGCTGCACAGGAAGAACTGGCCGCCATCGCGGCGGACCTCGAGCGCCGGTATCCCGAGAACACCAACCGCGGTGTGCACATCGAGGCCTTTCGCGAGGTGGTGTTCGGACCGATCCAGCCGACGCTGTACGTGCTGCTGAGCGCCGTCAGCCTCGTGCTGCTCGTGGCATGTGTCAACGTGACGAGCCTGCTTCTGGCCCGCGGCGCCGCCCGTGCGCGCGAAGTCGCCGTGCGGCGTGCACTTGGCGCGTCGCGGTGGCAGCTCGGGCGCCAGTTCCTGGCCGAGAGCCTCGTCCTCACCCTCCTGGCGGCGGGCACCGGCGTGGTGCTGGCGTACGCAGGCCTGGCGTCGCTCCTCGCACTCGCGCCGGCGGGGGTGCCGCGGATCTCGCTCGTCAGCATCGACGCCCGGGTCCTGACGATCACTCTTGGCATCTCGCTCGTGGTTGCGGCCGTGTTCGGCATCGTGCCGTCCCTCCAGGCGCGCGGTGTCGATCTCATGTCCACGCTCAAGGCGGGCGATGCGCGCGGCGCTGTCGGGGGCCGAACCATCGGCCGCCGTATTCTGGTCGTGGCCGAGCTCGCGTTTGCCGTCATGCTGCTCGCGGGCGCCGGCCTGCTGGTGCGCAGCTTCTGGAACCTGCTGCAACAGGATCCCGGCTTCCGAACCGACGGCGTGATCAAGGCCGAGTACCAGCTTCCGGCCACGAGGTATCCCACCGATTTCAGGAACTGGCCGAACTTTGCCGAGCAACACGCCTTCACCGATCGCGTCGTCGCGCGGGCCCGGCGGTTGCCAGGAGTCGTGGCCGTCGCGGTGGCGGGCAACCACCCCTTGGACCGCGGCTTCACCAACTCGTTCGGAATCGTCGGGCGGCAGGCGCCGGCCGGCGGCTGGCCCGAGCTGTCCATCCGGCGCGTGACGAGCGGCTATTTCGACACCGTGAACCTCCCGCTTGCCGAAGGACGAGGGATTGGCGACGAGGATACGACGCGCGCCGCGCCGGTCGTGGTGATCAACGAGGCGGCCTCGAGGCGGCTCTTTCCGGACGGGCGGGCGGTCGGCGCCGCCCTTCGTCTCTACGGGAACGCCAGGACCATTGTTGGAGTCGTCGCCGACGAGCGGGTCCACGGCCTCGGCGAGGCCCCGCCGATCGCCGCTTACCTGCCGATCTCACAGGCGCCGTCCACCAATGGCGCCGGCGTCCTGATGGTCCGCACGGCCGGTGACGCCGCGGGTCTCGCGGGGTCGGTGACCGGCGTGATACGCGAAGAGGACCCATCGCTCGCCGTCTTCGGCGTCGAGCCGCTTGCCGCCACCCTCTCGCGTTCCCTGGCAGAGCGCCGATTCGCGGCCATTCTGCTGGTCAGCTTCTCCGGGGTGGCGCTGCTCCTTGGGGCCGTCGGAGTCTACGGGATGCTCAGCTTCGACATCGCCCGACGCCGCGGCGAGATCGGGATCCGCCTCGCACTGGGAGCGCAGCCGTCGGCCATCCTGGGGCTCATGCTCGGTCAGGGTGCAAAGCTGGCAGCGGCCGGGGTGGCACTGGGACTCGCGGGCGCGTTTGCACTGTCGCGGTTCCTGGCGGCTCTGCTGTTTGGCGTCAGCGCGCAAGATCCAATGACGCTCGCGACTGTTTCCGTACTGCTTCTCGCCGTCGCCCTCGCCGCCACGGCGATCCCGGCGTGGCAAGCGGCACGAACGGATGCGGCGGCTGTGCTCCGCACTTAACAGCGGTTCAAGGTTCAAAGTTCAGGGTTCAAGGTGCTGGTTCGGAGGTTCGGGGTTCAAAGTCTAAGGTTCTGGATCCGTGAACCCTAGAACTGAGAACCTTGAACCTTGAACCAGAACTTTGAACTCTGAACCCTGAACCTTGAACCGATCCGTCACACCGCTCTTGACACCACTGCTGTAACCGCCGAGTATCAGCCGTCCTAATCCACGGGACTTCGGAACAGCGGAGGAATCGGACATGCGTCGAGTTGGTCTGAGTGTGAAAGTTGCGTTGGTTGCGATCGTTGGCTTGCTGGCGCCGGTGGCGGCCAGCGCCCAGGGCGATCGCGCCAGCATCGTCGGGTCGGTGCAGGATTCGTCGGGCGCCATCCTGCCCGGCGTCTCGGTCGAAGCGTCGAGCCCGGCGCTCATTGGCGGTTCGCGAAGTGTCATCACTGACGGCGCGGGCCGGTACGCGGTCATCGACCTGCGGCCGGGCGTCTACACGGTGACCTTCACGCTGCCGGGGTTCAATACGGTCAAGCGGGAAGGGATCGTGCTGGAAGGCGCGTTTGCCGCCACGGTGAACGCGTCGATGGCCGTCGGCGCCGTGGAAGAGACCGTCACGGTCACAGGCGCCTCACCCGTTGTCGACATCCAGAACTCGCGGACGCAGCTCGTCGTCAACCAGGATGTCCTGCAGGCGCTGCCCGTGATGCGTTCGATCCAGGACCAGGCCAACCTCGTGCCCGGTGTGGTGTCGCGCAGCACGTCGCGCGGCCAGATCCTCTCGGACTTCTACATCAACTCGATGGCGGCACGCGGGTCCACGGATCAGCGCATTTACTTCGACGGGATGGGCGGCGGCAACATGCTGCTCGGCGGCGGCACGCAGGCGATTGCCGGCGGCGTCAACGAGCTCGGCCAGGCCGAAATGGTGTACGACGTCGGCTCGCAGTCAGCCGAATCCGCGGTGTCCGGCGTCCGGATGGACGCTATTCCCAAGGACGGCGGCAACCAGTTCTCGGGCACGTGGCGTGCGTTCGGCTCCAGCAAGGCGCTGCAGAACAGCAACCTGAACGACGAGCTCCGGGCCCAGGGCATTACCGCGGTCAACCAGCTGGACTTCAACTGGGACCACAACGTCGCGGCCGGCGGCCCGATCCGCCAGAACAAGGCGTGGTACTTCGCCGCGTTCGAGCTCTCGCAGTTCAACATCCTGGTGGCCAACGTCTTCTTCCCCGACGGCAGCCAGGCGGACACGGGCGGCCACGTGAAGCCGAACCTGACGACGCGCTTGACGTTTCAGGTGTCTGAGAAGGACCGCCTGTCGTTCTCGTACTTCAACTCGACGAGCCTGACCGATCGCTACGACTTCAACGCGACCACCACACCTGAGGCCGGGTTGCGCGTGAACTCGCCCCTCAACTACTCGGGTGCGCTCAAGTGGACGCGAACGGCCACCAGCCGCCTGCTCCTCGAAGTCGGCCAGTCGATGCAGGCGTCCACCTACCACTGGGAATACCAGCCCGAGGTCGGCATCTTCGAGGTGGCCAAGCGCAACGCATCGACCGGCGTCACGAGCAACGCCTCGTCTACCGCACCGGTCGAGAACTTCAACAACAGCTGGAGCACCGTGGCGAACGTGTCGTACGTGACCGGATCGCACGCCATCAAGACGGGCATGAGCCTGGTGACCGGTTACGGGCGGACACGCGTGGAGCCGCACGGTGACATGGTGCGCCTGACCTTCCTGAACAACGCCCAGGGCGTCCCGACGTCCAGCTCGGTCGACATCCGGAACTCGCCGGTGACAGCGCGTGAAGAGCTCCACCCGGACCTCGGCCTCTTCGTGCAGGACAAGTGGACCGTGAAGCGGCTGACCATGACGGCCGGCGGCCGCTTCGACTACCTCAATGCAGGCACGCCCGATCAGTCCGCCCCTGCCGGCCGCTTCGTTCCGGCCCGCCAGGCCGCGTCCATCCCGTGCCTTCCCTGCTGGTCTGACTGGTCGGTGCGCCTGGCCGGTGCGTACGATCTGTTTGGCAATGGCAAGACGGCACTGAAGGCATCGGTCGGAAAATACCTGGCGTCCATGACGCTGGGCCGCGCGGAGGGATCGAACCCGATCCGCAGCCAGTCCGAGACGCGGTCCTGGACGGACCTCGACCGGAACGGCTCGGCGCTGGCCGCGGATGGGAGCGCGCAGTACAACGAAATCGGACCGACGTCCAACGTCAACTTCGGCCTGCCAAACGGCGCGACACGGTTCGATCCGGCGACGCCGCGCCCGACCAACTGGGAAACGACCGTCTCGGTTCAGCACGAGCTGATGCCGGGGTTCTCGCTGACCGGCGGCTACTACCACCGTGACTTCCAGAACATCTCGATTACGAAAAATCTTGCGGTGGATCCGATCTTCGACTACACGCCGTTCACGATTGTCGGACCAAGGGACCCGCGCCTGCCGAACGGCGGCGGCGAGCTCATCACGCAGTGGAACCTCCTGCCGGGCAAGCTGGGCCAGTCGGACTCGGTCTCCACGTTCTCGACGGACAACACGCGGGTGTACGACGGCGTCGAGGTCAGCGTGCGCGGCCGGTTGCCCAACGGCGGGTTCCTGCTCGGTGGGATCACGACCGAGCGCACGAGTACCGACTCGTGTGCCGATCCCAACAACTCGAATCCGATGTATCAGAGTGCGGCCAACCCCGGCACCCGGTTCTGCAAGCAGACGCCGCCGTTCCGGGCGCTGTACAAGCTGTCGGGCGCGTACACGCTTCCCTACCAGGTGCAGCTGAGCGGATCGCTCCAGGCCATCCCGGGCGGGAGCATCGAGTCGCTCTTCACCTATAACAGCGCGTACGCGGGTGTCGCCCTGACGGGTGGCGGCAATCGAACGGTCAACCTGGTCGAGCCGGAAACGATGTTCTACGACTACGAGACGCAGCTCGACCTGCGCGCATCTCGTACGTTCCGCTTCGGGAACAAGCGTTTCCAGCCGTTCATGGACGTGTTCAACGTGCTGAACGCTTCGAGCGTGGCCTCGCTCAATACCGCATTCGCCAGCACCGGCACCAACCTCTGGCTCAGGCCGCTCGTCATCATGCAGGCGCGCCGGTTCCAGTTCGGCGGACGGCTCGACTTCTAGGGAAAGGAACGGCGGGGCCTGGAAGGATGTCGCGCGCAGCCGCCACTGGGCTCATCCTTCTCGGTTCGCTCGCCTGCACGATCGTCACCCTTGGAGCAACAGGAACGGCGGGAACGGCCACACAGGTGGCCGCTCCCACCTTCACCCGCGATATCGCGCCGATCCTCTGGGCGCGGTGCGGCTCCTGCCATCGCCCCGGCGCGTCCGCGCCCTTCAGCCTGATCGAGTACCGCGACGTCCTGCCACGCGTGAGGCAAATGGCGCAGGCCGTCAAGGCCCGGACCATGCCCCCGTGGCTGCCCGAAGCCGGTCCGCTCGCGTTTGCCAACGAGCGCCGCCTGACAACCGCCGAGATAGGCCTCATCGACGAGTGGGTGCGCCTGGGCGCTCCGCAGGGCAACCCCGCGGATCTCCCGGCCCGCCCCACCTGGAGCGAGGGCTGGCAACTCGGCACACCTGACCTCGTCGTCTCGCTGCCGGCGCCGTATCGCGTCGCGCAAAGCGAGGGCGACTCATTTCGCGCGTTCGTCCTGCCGGTGCCGATCGCTTCGTCGCGGTACGTTCGCGGCGTGGAGATCCGTCCTGGTAATCCGGCAGTCGTCCATCACGCGTCTATGGCCGTGGATCGGACGCGCGGATCGCGCGACCTCGATGCCGCGGACCCTCAGCCCGGCTTTGCCGGCGGCATGATCTCGGAAGGCGCCCGCAGCCCCGAGAGCCGGGCCATCGGCTGGACGCCTGGCATGACCACGGCGTTCGAGCCAGAAGGCATGGCGTGGCGCCTGGACCCCGGGACGGATCTGGTCGTGCAGTTGCACATGCTGCCGCCGTCCCCTGGAGCGGCAGCGACGGTGCAGCCCAGCGTGGGCCTCTATTTCACCGAGCAGCCGCCCACGAGGCTGCCACTGGACTTCAAACTGGGGTCGAAGACGATCGACCTTCCAGCCGGCGCCACACAGTACGCGGTCGAAGACGCGATCGTCCTGCCGGCCGGTGTCGATGTGCTCAGCGTGTACCCGCACGCCCACTATCTCGCCCGCGAGATGTCGGCGGTGGCGACGCTTCCCGACGGGCGGACGGTGCCGCTCCTCAGCATCAAGGAGTGGGACTTCCATTGGCAGGACGAGTATCGATACAGAACGCCAGTCTCGCTGCCTGCGGGGACCAGGGTGGCGATGCGATTCGTGTACGACAACTCCGCCGCAAACCAGAACGTCCGGGGCCGGCCACCGGCGCCGGTCCACTACGGGCCCAGGTCATCCGACGAGATGGGCGATCTGTGGCTGCGCCTCGTGCCGGCGACCACCGACGACTACCTCGCGCTGGCACGTGCGTATCGCGCCCATGAGATGGGAAAGGACATCAAGGCCGGCGAGGTGCAGGTCGCGCGCGAGCCCGCGGATGCGCGTGCACGGCATGCGCTCGGCATTGCGTACCTCGGCGCCGGGCGCCTGCCGGAGGCGATCGCACAGCTCCGCGAGGCCCTGAGACTGGAGCCCGGCCTCCTCGAGGCGCACAACAACCTGGGGCATGCGCTGCAGCAGGGCGGCAAACCATTCGACGCGCTGGCGGAGTTCCGCGAAGCCGCACGGCTGGCCCCCGGCAACGACGTGGTCCGCCTGAATCTGGCCAACGCGCTGCAGGACGTGGGCGAGGTCGCCGAGTCGATAGCGGAGTACAAGGCATCGCTCGCGATCAACCTGTTGTCGGCCGACGCGCACAACGGCCTCGGCACGGCGCTCGCGGCCCTCGGCCGCTTCGGCGAAGCCGAGCAGCAGTTTCAGGAAGCGCTGAAACTGCACCCGGATCACCCGGATGCGCTGCAGAATCTGCGACAGGTGCAGACGCTTAGATAGGGCGGGCGGGGCAGGCCGGGCAGGCAGGGCAGGTCGGGTATGCTGGCGCTGCGGCAGTGCCGAGTGCCTCTCGGTTTTAGCAGCCGTTGGAGCGGTGCGTCTCGAGCGTCAGTCGGGAAACCGATGCGCAGCGCCGAAATCCGCGGCAGGTCGAGGACCTGCCGCATTCGACCGACATTCCGCGGAGCATCGGTTTCCCGCGCCGTCGACACGGCTGCTGAAACCGAGAGGGGCTCGGCAAGAACGCAGAATGAGCAAGAGGGAGATTGAATGCGACCGCAAATAGGCCTGATTCGATTGGGAACTCTGGCCGCCGCATTGTTCATCGCGCCGGCCATCGGGCTGGCGCAGGTGGCGGCGCCGCAAGCGCCGGCGGCACAGCGCGAGAGCCCGCTGGCCGTGCTCGACACGCTGCCTGACTCGCCGACGTTCAAGCAGATCCAGTCGCGGACCTACGACTTCAAGGAGGCAGGGCGCTCGATGAACTACGAGCTGTTCGTGCCGTCGAAGTACGACCGGTCCAGGCCAACACCTCTCGTGGTCGCGTTGCACTGCCTGGGTTCCGATGCGCAGCACATGATTCGCTACGAGGGCCTGACCGAAGAGGCCGAGGCGCGCGGGTTTCTCGTGGTCGCACCAATGGGCTACAACAGCCGCGGCTGGTACGGCAGCCGCGGCACGGGCCGTGCCAGCGAGCGCGGCGATGCGGCCGCGGATCCGGCCAACCTGGGCGAGTTGAGCGAGAAGGACGTGATGAACGTGCTGGCGCTCGTCCGCCAGGAGTTCAACGTCGACCAGCGACGGATCTACCTGATGGGCCACTCGATGGGCGGCGGCGGCACGTGGTACCTCGGCATCAAGCACCCGGACCTGTGGGCCGGCCTGGGCCTGGCGGCGCCCGCCATCTACACGAGCCCCGAGGCCCTCAAGGCGATCACCCACCTGCCCGTCATCGTGGTGCAGGGCGACCAGGATGCGCTCGTGCGCGTGGACGTCACCCGGCAGTGGGTCGCCGAGATGAAGCGCCTCGGCATGCAGCACACCTACATCGAGATTGCCGGCGGCGACCACATGCGCGTCATCGCCAGGGATCGCCAGAACATGAGGAAGGTGTTCGAGACCTTCGACAAGGCGGTCAGAAAATAGAACCGGCGCGTCGTCTCGGTTACCGTTCAAGGTTCAAGGCGGTTACAGGGGTTCAATTGGTTCAAGGTGCTGGTTCTGAGTGCACCCTGAACGCTGAACTTTGAACCTTGAACCGTATGGTTCACCACCCAGTCTTTTGTCCCTTGAGCTGCTCATCGAGCCATGTCTTGAGCGGCGCGAAGTAGTCGATGATTGCCGAGGCGTCCATCTGGCGTGAGGCGGTCATCGCCTCGAGCGCGTCGGGCCAGGGCTTCGACAGGCCCATCTCGAGCATCGCGTTCAGGCGCTGGCCGGCTTCCTTGCTCTCGTAGACCGAGCAGCGATGGAGTGGCGTCCTGCAGCCGGCTGTCTTCGACAGCTCGCGGTGGAACTGGAACTGCAGGATGTGCGCGAGGAAGTAGCGCGTGTACGGGGTGTTGTCCGGCACGTGGTATTTCGCGCCGGGGTCGAAGAACTCCTCGCCGCGGGCATCGGGAGGGGCCACACCCTGGTACTTCAGGCGCAGCGCCCACCAGGCCTTGTTGTAGTCGGCCGGCGCGACCTGGCCCGAGAACACCTGCCAGCGCCACTGGTCGATGAGCAGGCCGAAGGGCAGGAACGCGACCTTCTCGAGGGCGCGACCCATGAGCAGGCCGATGTCGCGCGATGCGTCTGGCGCCTGGTCGAGCAGACCAATCCGCACCAGGTACTCCGGTGTGACCGAGAGCGCGACCGTGTCGCCGATCGCCTCGTGGAACCCGTCGTTCGCGCTGTCGCGGAAGATCACGGGCAGGCCCTTGTAGGCACGCTGATAGAAGTTGTGTCCCAGCTCGTGGTGGATCGTCGTGAAATCCTCCTCGGTCGGCTGGATGCACATCTTGATGCGCACGTCGGCCTCGAGGTCAATGTCCCAGGCGCTCGCGTGGCACACCACTTCGCGATCAGCCGGCCGCACAAACAGCGACCGCTCCCAGAAGGTCGGCGGCAGCGGCGCAAAGCCCAACGATGTGTAGAACCGTTCGCCGGCCCGCACCATGTCGGTGGCGCTCATCTTCCGCCGACGCAGGATATCGGTGAGCGAGAAGCCCGCATCGGCGGCGCCCGGCTTGACGAGGTCGTAGACGTTCGACCAGTCCTGGGCCCAGATGTTGCCGAGGAGGTGCGCCGGCAGCGGGCCGTCGGCCGGCACGGCATCACCGTACTTCGCGCGGAGCTTCATGCGGACGTACGCGTGCAGCTGCACATAGAGCGGGCGCACCTGCTCCCAGAGCCTGTCCAGTTCCTTCGTGAAGTCGTCGGGGGGCATGTCGTACTTCGCCCGCCACATCGCGCCGGTATCGGTGAACCCCAGCTCCTTCGCGCCCTTGTTGGAGAGCTCGACGAAGCGCGCGTAGTCCTTGCGCATCGGCGGCGAGACCGTGTGCCAGCCCTCCCACACGCGCCGGAGCTCGGCTTCGTTTCTGGAAGAGGCCATCACTTTCGTGATGTCGTCGATGTTCAGGCACCCTTCCGCGTCCGCGCCGTCTGCGCAGAAACGGCCGCGGCCGTAGGTCGCTCGCAGGCCTGAGTTGAGCTTCGTGAGCTCTTCGGCTTCCGCCGGGTTCGACGGCGTGACCATCACGAGGGACAGCTTCAGCAGATCGAGCTGGCGCCGCTCGGCGGGCGGCAGTTCGACGCCGTCGAACCGGACGGCTTCCTTCGCGAAGCGGGCAATCGCCTCGATGGCCGCCTGCGTCGCCCGCGCATCCAGGGCCTCGGTGTCGGCCGTGATGAAGTTCTGCCCCACCCAGCCGGCCTGCGCCGCGGCGATGCCGAGCCGCTTCAGCGTGGCGTCCACATCGGTGAGAAAGGTGCGTGCCTCCTCGGCCGTCGCCGCCGGCGGCGCCGCCGGGCCGGCACACGCCGCCGAAAGAAACAGCCCTGCGATGGCGGCAAGCCGCCCCACGCCCTGTAGAGCCTTCACATTGGCCTCCTCATAGAGTGATGGGGGGATCATACACAGCTCCCGGTTCAAGGTTCAGGGTTCATGGTTCAAGGTGCAGGTTCCGGGGTTCAAAGTGCTGGGCGCCGGGTTCAACGTCACGAAACCCTGAACCCCAGCGACCTTGAACCTTCGAACCGGGCTCGGAAGAATCAGGAATCGTGTCCGGCTACCCAGCTGCCCGTGCCGTCGCGCCGATCGTTCATGCGCACTTCGCCAAGCACATCGCCGCCGCGCGCCAACGCGGCGGGACCATCGGGCAGGATGCGCCCGCCGCGGCAGACATCGAGGCGGTGATCGAAGCCGCGTTCTGGGCCAGCCTGCGGCGGGAAGAGGGGTTCGTCCCGAAGATCTCGCTGGCGCTCCTGTCGCCGGAGCTGACCTCGCACCCGTTGCGGTTCGAACGCTCGCTGCCGCTCAGCCCGGCCTCGCTCGTCAAGGTCGCGCCCGCCGTCGAGCGGGCGGGCATCCACCTTGGCGTCTGGCACGAGGACGGGACCTTGAAGGTGTGGGGAACGACGAGGACGATCCCCACCTTCTGCATGGTGCTCGAGGTGGCCACGCCGGGACTCCTCGTCGTGAAGCACCACCGGGGCGAGGTCGGAAAATTCGTCAACGTCGCCGTGCTCGAAGGCGAGCAAGTCAAGATCATCGACGAGCGGGCGTCCGGGCTACCCGACTGCCCCGAGCTGCTCGTGTCGATGCTCGGTTTCGACGGCACGAACGAGAGCACGGACACCTCGTCCACCGTGCTCGTCCAGCTCGCGGTGTCGATGCGCGCGCACTCTCGCGGCGGCATTCTCCTCGTCGTCCCGCCAGGCTCGGACACGTGGGAAGCCTCGATCGTGCGACCCGTCTCGTACTCGGTCGCGCCGGCGTTTTCGGCGCTGGCGTCGCTCGTGCGCAACCCGCCGCCGGATCCGCGGGGTCCGGTCAAGCCCGGCAGCCCTGAAGACGATGACCTGCGGGTGTGGCAGGACGAGCTCGAGGACACCGTGAGCTGGATTGCCGGCCTCACCGCTGTCGATGGCGCCACGATCATCACCAGCGACTACGATGTGCTCGCCTTCGGCGCCAAGATCGCCAGGCGCGACGGTCATCCGCTCGTGGAACGCGTAACGGTGACCGAGCCGATCGAAGGCGCTTCGTCGAATGTCGTCCATCCAACCGGTCTCGGCGGCACCCGTCACCTCTCAGCCGCGCAGTTCGTGCAGGATCAGCAGAACGCCCTCGCGCTGGTCGCGTCGCAGGACGGCCGGTTTACCGTCTTCGCGTGGTCTCCCTGCGAAACCATGGTCCACGCGCACCGGGTCGAGACGCTGTTACTGTAGAAACGGGCTCCAGGCTCCGGGCTTCGGGCTCCAGGGGCTCCGGGCTCCAGGGGGCTCACGGCTGAGGGCTCAGGGCTCACGGCTCATGCCGAACCCAGATTTGCGATTTCAAGTCTCCGATTTGCGATTCCGATGTGCGCTTTCCAATTTCCGATTTGCGATGACCGAAACTGATCTCCCTTCGCTGATTCGTGACAAGGGCTTTGCCTTCGTCGGCGCCTCGTCGCTGCGGGGCGCACTGGCCGCCTGGGGCAGCTTCGATGACTGGGATCGGTTTCGTGAGAGCTGGAACACGCTCGAGGTCGATGCGCACATGGCCGACGGCGGGCGCTACCGCCGCCGGCGTCACGCCACGTTCCTCGCGAGCGGAACTGGCGTCACCCGCCAGCCGCATCAGCCCCACTTCCAGGCGATCGACTACAACCCGCTGAACGGCGGGATCGAGCGATGGTTTTCCCCCGTTGCCGACGAGATTGCGGCGGGCGACAGCCTGCAGACAATCCTGCGGTTCTGTCACAGCCTCTTCAACGGCCTGGCGCCGGCCGTGGCCGGCTGGCACGTCGAGGTGCATCAGTTCCGGATCGAGGCGCGTTCGGGTGAGCAGGGACGGCCAACGCCGGAAGGCCTGCATCGGGACGGCGTGGACTACGTGCTGGTGCTGCTCATCGAGCGGCAGAACATCGCGAGCGGTGTGACGACGATCCATGCGCCGGACGGCCGTGAGCTCGGCCACTTCACGCTGACCGAGCCCTTCGACGCTGCCCTGGTCGACGACACGCGCGTGTCACACGGCGTCACCCCGGTCGAAGCCCTCAACGCCGGAACGGCTGCTTACCGGGACGTGTTGGTGGTGACGTTCAGAAGAACCTGAACCAACACGGTTCAAGGTCCAAAGTTCAAGGTTCAGCGTTGAACTCTGAACCTTGAACCCTGAACCCTGAACTAGTTGTTCGGCAACCTGTAAGCCACCAGTTCCCCGCTGGCGCCGGGGCCGGCGATCGACACGGTGATGTACTGCCGTCCGCCCTGCGAGTACGTCATCGGTGAGCCGGTCTGGGGCGCCGTCATGTACACCGCGCCCACTTCCTTGCCCGTGGCCTTGTCGTACGCGCGGAGCATCGCGCCGCGCTGGCCGTTGGGCGCCGTGAAGAAGCCGCCCTCGCCGGCGATCACGAGCGTCTTGGTCACCAGCGTGCCAATGCGGCCCTGACGGCCGGTGCGCGGAATGGTCAGGCCCTTGAGGGCCGCGTGGTTCCGGATGTTGTCTGGCGTTTCGCCGTGCGCGACCTGCCACACGAGCGTCCCCTGGTTCAGATCGAGCGCGGTGATCCGGCCGTAAGGCGGCTTGATGAGCGGCAGGCCCTGAACGGTCAGTCCGCCGAGTCCACCGCCACCCTCACCACCGCCGCCGCCCGCAGGCCCCGCGCCGCGGCCTCCAGCGGCAGGCGCTCCGCCACGGCCGCCGCGGCCGGCTTCCGGAGCCGCGCCCCCGGCAGGCTGCGGTGGGGCAGGACCGCGCGCTGTGCCCGCCACCCAGGCCATGTCGCTGTTCCGCTCGGGATTGCCAGGCACCATGCCGAGCGAGCTGACGTTGGTGTTCGAGAAGATGTAGAAGAAGTTGGTTTCCGGATCGAGCGCTCCACCCTGCCAGTTGGCGCCGCCGGTCACGTTCGGCAGCATCAACGTGCCGAGCGGGCCGTCCACGTTGCTCACGACAGGAGGCGTGAAGATGGGCCCCATCTTGTACCGCGAGACCAGCTTCAAGGCCTCGGCCCTCAGCTCCGGCGTGAAGTCGATGAGGTCGTCAACGGTGACGCCCTGCCGCTCGAAGGCCGGAGGCTTGGTCACGAAGGGCTGCGTCGGCGAGTACCACTCGCCCGGCACGTCACCCTTCTCCACCGCGCGCTCCTCGATCGGCCAGATCGGCTGGCCCGTCACACGATCGAACACGTAGACCCACCCCTGCTTGGTCGGCTGGGCCACGGCCTTGATGATCTTGCCGTTGACTCGGGCGTCGTAGAGAATCGGCGCGCACGGGATGTCGTGGTCCCAGATGCCGTGGTGCACGAGCTGGTAGTGCCACTTCCGCTTCCCGGTCTTGAGGTCAACCGCCAGCACGCTCTCCGAGTACAGCGTGTTGCCCGGCCGATGCCCACCGTAGTAGTCGCCCGTCGGCAGCTCGACCGGCATGTAGACGGTCTCGAGCTCCTCGTCCACGCTCATCTGCGCCCACACGCCGTTGTTGCCGGTGTAGGACCACGAATCGTTCAGCCACGTGTCGTTGCCGAACTCGCCGGGCCGCGGGATGGTGTGAAAGATCCACAGGCGCTTGCCCGTGCGGACGTCATAGGCGCGCACGTAGCCCTTCTCGTTCGACTTCGACCGTGGCGCGGTGCCGGCCAGGTGCGCTGCGCCGATGATCACCACGTCCTTTGCAATCACCGGAGCCGCATGCAGCCCGACTTCGCCCTTGACGGGATCCATCTGCTGATCCATCTCGAGCTTCAGGTCGACCATGCCGTTCTTGCCGAAGCCGGGCACCGGATCGCCGGTCTTCGCGTTGAGAGCGACCATCTGATAGCCCGGAGTCACGTAGATGATTCGTTCCTCTTTGCCGTCAGTCCAGTACGAGAGGCCGCGGCCCGACAGTTGACGCGGCGCCGCTTCGCCGCGCGCGCCCTCGTTGATGCTGTGCATCCACAACATCTCGCCGGTTGCCGCATCCACCGATACCGCGGCGCGCCTCGTGCCGGCGGTGAAGAAAAGCCGGCCGCCGACCATCAACGGCGTCGCCTGGAACTGGAACTCGGGGCGCGGGCCCAGCGCATCGGTCTTGAACCGCCACGCCACTTCGAGCTTGCTGAAATTGTCGGCATTCACCTGGTCGAGGGGCGAGTACCGCGTGCTTGCGAGGTCGCCGCCGTAAGTCCGCCACTCGCCGTTGGCCGTGCCGGAGGTCGGCGTCATCGTCCGGCCCACCTGCCCGCGGACGGGCAGCGTGGCCCAGGCCAGCAACAGAACGAACGGGCTGAGCCGTGCGGCCCAGCGCCACGAATGCCGTGTCATGAATGCTCCTTGAATGCGTCGGTCCACCGGCCAGATTGCGGACGATATTGTAGCTGAGGACGGCTTCAGGCTTCAGGCTCCTGGCTCCAGGGGCTCTTGGCCCGAGGCGCCGAAGCCTGGAGCCCGGAGCCCGAAGCCTGCCAGAATACCTACCAAAGGGAGTCACACCGTGGCCACAACAACGACCCTTCGCACGCTGACGTCCGAGGCCGTGATCAACCAGCTCAGAGCCCTTCGGCACCGGCAGCCAGTGAAGTACTCGGCCTTCTATTCGAGCCAGCTCGGAGGCGTCGTCACCGACCCCGCCCTGATGGTTCTTCCGTTCGACGATCACATGGTCCATCGGGGCCACGGCATCTTCGACACGGCCGCCATCGTCGAGGGCAGGATTTATGACCTCGAGGCCCATCTCAGTCGCTTCATCCGATCCGCGGCGCACGCCAGGCTGACGCTGCCGGGGTCCCAGGACGAGATGCGCGACCTCATTGTCCGCACCACGGCGGCGAGCGGCACACGCGACGGATCGATTCGCTACTGGTTGTCGTCAGGGCCGGGCAACCTCGATCTCACGCCGGCCGCCGGCGCGGAGCCGGCGTTTTTCGTCGTGATCTTCCCTGGCCTCGGCTACCCGCCGCGGTGGTACACCGAGGGGATGAAGGTCATGACCACCACCTATCCCATCAAGCCCGCGCTGTATGCGGTGACCAAGAGCACGAACTACCTCCCGAACGTGCTGATGCAGATGGAGGCCAAGGAAGCGGGCATGGACAACGGCGTGTTCATCGACGCTCACGGGCACATCGGTGAAAGCTCGAACATGAACCTTGCGTTCGTCACCGCCGACGGCGTTTTACGGCATCCACGGTTCGACCACATCCTGTCCGGGTGCACGTCGCTGCGGCTGCTCGAACTGGCACCGGCGCTGGTCGCGCGAGGCCTCATCAGCGGCGTCGAGGTGTGCGACATCACAGTGGCCGATGCAAAGGCCGCCCGCGAAATGCTCCTGCTGGGAAGCTCAATCAAAGTGGCGCCCGTGGTCGCCTGGGACAATCAACCGGTCGCCGACGGACGCCCCGGACCTGTCTCCAAGGCGCTGCTCGAGCTGCTCGAACAGGACATGCGCACGGCGGGAGAGAGGTTGATCGAGGTACCCTACTGACAGGTGTCCCTAGAAATTAGGAATTGTGAATTAGGAATTGTGAATTCGTACAAATTCACAATTCCTAATTCACAATCCCCAATTTCGTGAGAACTCCGTCCATGACCGAGCTCCGCGACTGGTGGGCGTGGTGCTGCAGGAAATCGATGATCCGGCGCCGGCACGCGTTGTAGGCGGGGTGTTCGAGGACCGCGGCGCGAGCGCGCGGGCGCGCGAAAGGCACGTCCATGATCTCGCCGACGGTCGCCTCGGGGCCGTCGGTCATGAGCACGATTCGGTCGGCGAGGTAGAGCGCCTCGTCCACGTCGTGCGTCACCAGGACGACGACCTTGCGGTCGGCTTCCCACACGCGCAGCAGCGTGTCCTGCAGGTCGAAGCGGGTGAGCGAGTCGAGCGCGGCGAACGGTTCATCGAGCAGCAGGATCCGCGGCTCACTCGCCAGGGCCCGCGCGAGCGACACGCATTGCTGCGTGCCGAGCGAGAGCTGGCCCGGCAGCTGTTCCGCCAGTTCCGACAAACCCACCATCGCGAGATAGCGATCCGCGCGGGCCGTGGTGTCGGCACGCCCGCCCGGGCCGGTCGCCAGCCTGACGTTCTCCCGGACGGTCAGCCAGGGCAGCAGGCAGGGCGCCTGGAACACCATCGCCCGCTCGGGTCCGGGTTCGCGCACCTCCTTGCCATCGATCACCACGCCGCCCAGCGTGGCGCGTTCGAGGCCGCCGATCATCGACAGCACGGTGGACTTGCCGCAGCCCGAGTGCCCGAGAATGGCTACGAACTCGCCGGCTCGGACTTCCACGTTGACGTCTTTCACGGCCACAAACGGTCCCGTAGCGCCGTTGAACACCTTGGTCAGGCTGGTCAGTTCGAGGGGGATCTGCATCAGTACGGTTCAGGGTTCAGGGTGCTGGGTTCAAAGTGCTGGTTCTAGGTTCTAGGTTCTCGGTTCAAGGTTCAAGGTTCACGGTGCCCGGTTCAAGGTGCTGGGTTCCAGGTGCTGGTTCAGGGTTCCCGGTTCACGGTGCTGGGTTCGGGGCGGAACGGAGGCAAACCCGGCCGTCAGCGACTCGATGACATTGGCGCGAACGCGTGCGAAGTCGTCGTCTCTTGCCAGCTGATCGGCCGTTCGGGGTCTGGGCAACGCAACAGGTATCGGCGTGCCGAGCCGCGCGCGCGGACCGCGTGTCATCGGGACAATGCGGTCCGACAGCAAAATCGCTTCCTCGACGCTGTTGGTGATCATGAGAGCCGTGACCCGGCGCTCCGCCGCCGAGCAGAGCCGTCCGAGCTCGACCTGGAGCGTCTCGCGCGTCAAGGCATCCAGCGCGCTGAACGGCTCGTCGAGAAAGAGCACTTCCGGCTCGGTCGCAAATGCGCGCGCAATTGCCACGCGCTGGCGCATGCCGCCGGAGAGCTGGCCGGGCCGCCGGTGCTCGGCGTTCCCGAGCCCCACCATCGCCAGCGTCCGGCGCGCGCGATCGATCTGCTGCGCGCGCGTCTCGACCGGGAATGCCGCCTGCACGGCCAGCCGCACGTTCTCGAGCGCCGAGAACCACGGCAGCAGCGAGTAGTTCTGGAAGACGATCGCGACGTCGCGGCGAATCGTCGTGAGCAGCTCCCCGTCAACAAGCACACGTCCGGCATCAGGCGTCTGAAGACCGCTCGCAATGGCCACCAGCGTCGACTTTCCGCATCCCATGGTCCCGACGATCGAGACAAACTCGCCGCGCTCGATCGTCAGGCTGACACCATCGAGGACCTCCCGCCGGCCCTGCCTGGTCGAGAACGCCTTCGAAATGCCTTCGAGCTCGATGAACGCCATCAGATGGCCCGGAGCCTCGACTCGGCGAGCCCCATCAGCCGGTCGAGACCGAAGCCGACGAGCCCAATCGTCAGGATGGCCAGCAGGATGTGCGCGTAGACCAGGCTGTTGTATTCCTGCCAGAGAAACCCGCCGACGCCAGGCGTGCCGGTGAGCATCTCCGACGCCACTATCACGAGCCACGCGATGCCGAGGCTCAGCCGGTACCCCGTGAACATGTAAGGCAGCGCCGCCGGGATGACGATCTTCGTGAACGTCTGGAAGCGCGACAAACGCAGCACCCGGGCCACGTTCCAGTAGTCCTGAGGGATCGCCCGCACGCCGGCGGTCGTATTGATGACGGTCGGCCACATCGAGCAGACGGCGATGGCGAAGAGCGCCGCTGGTTCCGAGCGTTGAAACAGGATCAACCCGAGCGGCAGCCACGCCAGCGGCGAGATCGGCCTCAGGATCTGCATCACCGGGTCGAACATCCGCGACAGGATGGGCGAGACGCCCAGCAGCAGACCAATCGGCGTTCCCAGGCCGATGCCCAGGAGAAAGCCCTGCCCGACGCGGATCAGGCTGTAGTACGCGAGCAGGCCGATGCCCTGGTCCATTTCGCCACGCTTCTCGAAGGGAGCCATGACGTAGAGCTTGCTCTCCTCCCACGTTCTCATGGGGGAAGGCAGGTCGGGCACGGCGATGCTGGCCCACCACCAGCCGAGCAGCGCCACGCCGATGCCAATCAGCGGCATGAAGAGACCAGACAGTCGCTTGATCATCATTTTCCTTTTGCTCGCGGGGCCCCACCCCCGCTCGCGCTGCTCGACTCGCTCTCGCTCCCTCGCAGCAGCCGCAGGCGCTTTCCTTTGCTCGACTCGCTCTCGCTCGCTCGCAGCAGCCGCAGGCGCTCTGTTCAGACGATGCTGTGAACGGGGAACGACCGCGCGTACTTCTCGGGGTCGGCACCGTCGAACGAGCCATCGAACAGCGCGATCTTCTGGGCCTCGGCTGGCGGCGCCACGCCCATCTCCTTCATCGCGTCGGCGTACAAGTCTGAGCGGAGTACCCGCTTCGACACGCCCTCGTAGTCCGGCGCTCCCTTCGTCATGCCCCACCGGCGGAACTGCGACAGCCACCACTTGCCGTAGATCCGCTGCGGGTAGTTGGTCTGGCGGTCCGAGAACGTCATGTAAGCCGGGTCCTGCTCGGAGCGGCCGTCGCCGTAGTTGTACTTACCGAGCAGCCGCTCGAGAATGATGGCCGGCGGGCAGTTGATGTACGTGGGCCGCGAAATGACCTCGGCGGCCGCTGCACGATTCTCCAGTTTGTCGAGGTGCACGCTCGCAAGGTGCAGCGCCTTGAGAATCGCCTTGACGGTCCTCGGGTTCTTCGTGGCGAAGTCCTCGGTGAATGCGCAGACCTTCTCCGGGTGGTCGCGCCAGATCTGCTGGGTGGTCACGGCTGTGAAACCCACGCCGTCGGCGATTGCCCGGTTGTTCCACGGCTCGCCCACGCAGAAGCCGTCCATCTTGTCGACCTTCATGTTGGCAACCATCTGCGGCGGCGGGATCGTGATGAGGCTCACGTCCTTGTCGGGATGAATCCCGCCCGACGCCAGCCAGTAGCGCATCCACATCGCGTGTGTCCCTGGCGGGAACGTCATGGCAAAAGTCATCGGGTCGCCGGCGGCCTTGGCCTTGTCCACCAGCGGCTTGAGCGCCTGAGGCGTGCGGACACCGGCCTGCTTCAATTTGTTGTTGAGGGTGATGGCCTGGCCGTTCCTGTTGAGCAGCCATGGCGTAACCATCGGCTTCACCGGCGATCCCGCCAGCCCCATCGTCGAGGCCAGCGGCATTCCGAGGAGCATATGGGTCGCCTGGTTCTCGCCGAGCGACAGCTTGTCGCGGATGACGGCCCAGGACGCCTCCTTCGAAATCACCGCCGTGACGCCGAACTTCTTGAAGAAGCCGAGTTCGTGCGCCATCACAATCGACGCGCAGTCTGTCAGCGCGATGATGCCGAAACGCACGGTCGGCGTTTCAGGTGAGTCGTCGGCGTACACGGGCCCGGACCACCCGCCCGGCAAGCCCGCCATCAGCCCGCCGACGGTCGTGCCGGCGGCCTGCAGAAACCTTCGTCGCGATGTCTTGTGCATCGAAGCCTCTCTCCTCGGCGGTCCGAAAGGACCCGCCCTACGTTGAAATCGCCGGCAACTCAGTTCGCAGGCCAGATCCTCTTGGACCCGGCAACGCTAGCGCTCAGCCAGAAACACGTACGTCGCCATGAAGTAGCCGTAGCTGTAGCTCTGCCCTGGTGTGGCTTCCTTAAGGAAGCCTCCTGGAAAGATGTGCGCGTAGCCGCCCGACACCTGAAGCTGCGGCCACAAGGCGCGGGTCAGCTGCACGTCGATCTCCTGACCCACGTGGCTCTCTGCCGCGCCGCCGGGAACGCGCGCGATTGCCGTGCTCGCCGCGTTGTACAGGGCGTCGTGCACGTCCGCGAGCCACCAGCTGTGATAGTTGGTCGTCACCGGCCACCCGCGCCGCGGCGTGAATTCAACGCCCGCGCGCATGTGCGACACGTTCTTCCAGCCCACCTGGTCCGCTAGTCCGTATTTGTCGTGCGCTGTTGGGTACAACTGGTCGAAGGTGCCCCGCGTCCCGTCGGTCGGATTGGCGTCACCCGACGCGTGGTTGTACTCGGCCGTCGTACGGAGCGCGAGCGATCCGCTGGCGGTGTGCCGCAGCTGCCAGTGCCCTGCCCATGCACTGACCGCGTCGGTGCCGAGCGAACCGCGCTGAATCGCCATGTCGAGCCCGTAGTCGAGCCCCTTGGGCAACGTGCCCACCCACCGCACACCGGTGGTCGTCGCACCCAAATCGCCGATGGACCCGGTTTCGGTTCTGAGCTCCTGGTCGGCACGCCAGAACACAAAGGGCTCGACGGTGGACTTCGGCACCCATGCGCTGACGACGCCGTAGGCGCCCAGGAAGCGGTTGCCGTTGCCGCTCTTGTCGAATTCATCGGCCTGGATGCGCACGACCGATGCGGCAAAGACGTCCGCCTGATAGCCCTTCTTCTTGAAGCTGGCGCGCGCGCCGTCGAACGAACGCGCGGTGTTGGTCCAGTTCGAGTGGCCGACGAGGCGCTGCTCGCCGTAAACGAGCTCCTGGCGGCCGAAGCGGGCAAACACCGCGGAGGTCGCCGCATTGCCGAGATCCATGTGCGCCAGCCGCAGATCGAAGGTGCCCGTAAATGGCGCGGCTGTAGACCCGACGGTCTTTGCGGCGACTCGGCCGTCCTGAGCCTGCACGGCGCCGGAGATGAACCGGCCTGGGCGAATCGTGGCATTCAGCCGCAGGCGGCTCAGGAAGTACCCGTCCTCTCGATCGGTGGCGAATTGAATGCCTGACGATCCTTCGATGCGCTCGCGGAACTCGGCGCGCAACCGGAGCCACGACGGCATCACCTCGTTGGCTCGATTGGGAAACGGCGGAGGCGCGCTCGAGGGCGGGGGCGTTTGCGCGAGCGACGAGTGGACGCTGAACATCAGCAGCAGAGGGCACAACAAAGCGGTGCGCATAGCCGCTGGTTGAGCAAGGACCGTTCCTCAACGGCCGTTCAAGCAGTTGACGATGCTCTATGAGAGAGGGACGGCGAGAATGGCGCGCTTCTTGTGCGGCGACACGTTTGGCGCTCGGCCTGAAAAAGGAGACGCCGCTGTCTGTTTCACGCTGAGCTCGTTCGCGCTGTGCAGACAGCGTGCGGCATCACGTGCGCACGTTGGGATGAGAAATGTGTCGTCACGTGAGGGTGAGGTGATCGCGGCGCGCGGATGCGGGAGCGGTGCCGCATCGCACGCTGAACACTTTTGTGAGAGGAGTCGGACGTCCGACAATAACGTTGGAGAGCCGGCGTGGAGGTCGCGTCGTGAAGGTCGCGGCTAGTCGACAGCCGCCCGCCACCAGCCCCTGTAGCAGAAAACGCCGGAGTGCTTGACCATGTGCGGACCCCAGTCGTTCGCCCAGCGGGTGCCGAGTTCGAGCAGCAGCAGCGCACCCGCGGCATAGCACGACGCGCACAACAACAGGCCGGCTGCGTAGCTGCCCGTCCAGTCGCGGACGATGCCCAGGAGGAGGGGGAGGAAGAAGCCGCCAAGACCGCCCGCGGCGCCGACGATGCCCGTCACGAGACCCATGCGATCGCCGAACCGCTGCGGCACGAGTTGAAAGACCGCTCCGTTGCCCATGCCAAGCAGTCCCAGCGCGACAAACAGCAGAGGGATCACGACAGCCAGTGACGGCAGCCCTGGAAGCGCGCTCAGGCACACGCTGACCGCGCCGAGCAGCATCAGCAGGAGCCGGTAGCCGCCGATCTTGTCGGCGAGCCACCCGCCAACCGGACGCAAGAGACTGCCGGACACGACCACCATCGTGGTGAAGTCGCCGGCCGCGACCCGCGACACGTGGAACTCGTCGTTGAAGTAGGTCGGCAGGAAGCTCGTGAGCCCGACAAAGCCTCCGAACGTCAGGCCGTACAAGAGCGAGAACCACAGCGTGTCGGGCTCACCGAGCACGGCCGTGTAGTCCCGCCACGCGGGCGCCGGCGCGCGGCGAGGGCTGTCCCGGGCCATGAGCGCGAAGCAAACGAGCACGGCGAGCACGGGCAACGCGACGAGGCCCAGCGTCGCTGCCCACCCGAACCGTTCGGCAAGCCTCGGCGCCAGAAGAGTCGCCAGCACTGTTCCCGAGTTCCCCGCACCCGCAATGCCCATCGCCAGGCCCTGGTGTTCCGGCGGGTACCAGCGGCTCGCCAGCGGAAGCGCCACCGCGAAGCTCGCGCCCGCGATGCCGAGGAGAAAGCCCACCGCGTAGAGATGCGCCGTCGTCTGCGCCATCGTCCATCCGGCGACGAGCGGCAGGAGCGTCAGCACCAGGCCGAACATGCCGGTGCGGCGTCCGCCGATGCGATCCGCGAGCGCACCGAGGATCGGCCGGAACAACGAGCCGCCGAGAAGCGGCAGCGAGATCAAGAAGCCCTGCTCTGTGGGCGAGAGCGAGTACGAGTCGCGGATGAACGGCGCCAGCGGGCCAAGGACGACCCACGCCATGAAGCTCACGTCGAAGTACAGAAGCGCCGCGACGAGCGTGGGCAGGTGTCCGCTCTGCAGAAAACTCCTGGGCGATTCGGTCGCACTCGTGGTCATTGGCGTAGTCGCGGAGCAAGGTCCATACCTCGATCGCGCCACGAGCCCTTTGGTGCGCTCGTTGAGAGCGAAGCGGGCATCCAGGCCGTGCATGGCGCGCTTCTTGTGCACAGACATCCCTGTCGTCTTCTCGAATAAAAGCGACGCCGGTGTCGCTTTTTCCCGGTAAGCGCAGGCCACGTCGTGCTGCAAGTCGTTCAGCGTGCACGCCTTCCCAGGCTTCTTGCTGGTGGCGTGATCGTAGCGCCACAGCTGGGTGCTGGCCATCAGCGCCAGGGCATTGCGCCGCGGCGGCTGACAGTGAACGCGCAGATGTGACCAACACAAATGTTCGTGCGCTGCAGCCTCAGGACACTTTCGTACCAATATCTAAGGGCGCTTCCCCATGAAGGCGAGGGCACAGCGCTTGCTGTCGTCATCAGCACCGCATGCAGGCCATCGCTACCCATTGCCCGTACTGCGCCCTGCAGTGCGGCATGCACATCGCCGACTCGCCGGGGCTTCCCATCGTGTCGGGCAACGCCCGCTTCCCTGTCAACAAGGGCGGCCTGTGCGTCAAAGGCTGGACCTCAGCAGCCACGCTCGGACATCGCGATCGCATCACCACGCCGCTCATGCGTGACTCGGCCGGACACCTTGTCGAGGCGAGCTGGGAAGACGCGTTCGCACTCGTAGCCCAACGCATCGCCGCCGTACAGGCCGAGCACGGCCCGAACGCGGTTGGTGTGCTCGGCGGCGGCTCGCTCACCAACGAGAAGGCATACCTCGTCGGCAAGTTCGCACGTGTCGCCCTTCGGACGGCCAACGTCGACTACAACGGCCGTTTCTGCATGTCCTCGGCAGCCGGCGCCATGCAGCGCGCACTCGGCATCGATCGCGGCCTGCCCTTCCCTCTGGAAGACATCGCCCGCACAAAGGTCCTCCTCCTCGTCGGTGGAAACCCGGCCGAGACGATGCCGCCCCTCATGCAGTACTTTCAGGCCCAGCAGGAAGCGGGCGGACGCCTCGTCGTTGTCGATCCGCGGCGGACGGCCACAGCGGCCTGGGCCGCACGTCACCTCGCCATCAGGCCGGGGTCGGATCTCGCCCTCTCCAACGGCCTGCTGCACGTGCTCATCCGGGATGGGCTGATCGACAACGCCTTCATCGAGGCGCGCACCGAGGGCTTCGACGCGGTTCGCAGCCTCGCGGCGTCGTACTGGCCCGAGCGCGTCGAAGGGCTCACCGGCATCCCGCAGCGCGACATCATCGAAACAGCCCACCTGCTGGGCCGCGCGTCGAGCGCGATGGTCATCAGCGCGCGAGGCCCGGAGCAGCAGGCCCAGGGCGTCAACAACGTGCTCGGGTACATCAACGTCGCGCTCGCGCTGGGCCTTCCTGGCCGCGAAGCGTCTGGCGTCGGCACGCTGACCGGCCAGGGCAATGGCCAGGGCGGCCGGGAACACGGCCAGAAGTCCGATCAACTGCCGGGATACCGCCGGCTCGACGATCCGGACGCCCGGCGTCATGTCGCACAGGTCTGGAACGTCGAGGAAAGCACGATTCCCGCTGCCGGCAAATCCGCGTTCGAACTGCTGGACGCCCTGGGCGGTGAGATCAAGGCGCTCTTCGTGATGGGCTTCAATCCCGCCGTGTCAGCGCCTGATTCCAGGCGCATCGCCGAGCGGCTCGGTGCGCTCGATCTCCTCGTGGTCTCAGATTTCTTCCTCTCGGAAACCACGGAAAAGGCGCACCTCGTCCTCCCGGCCGCGCAGTGGGCCGAGGAAGACGGGACCATGACCAACCTCGAGGGCCGCGTGATCCTGCGGCGCCGGGCGGTGGCGCCACCAGCGGGCGTGCGCACCGACATCGAGATCGTCTGCGGGCTCGCGAACGCGCTGGGGCGTGGAAACCACTTCAAGTACGGCGGTGCGCAGGAGGTGTTCGCGGAGCTCGGCCGCGCAACCGCCGGCGGCGTCGCGGACTACTCCGGCATCAGCTACGAGCGCATCGACGCCGAGAACGGCGTCTTCTGGCCCTGCCCCGCGAGCGATCACCCGGGCACACCGCGCCTCTTCCAGGAGAGGTTTCCGACCACGAACAGCCGCGCGAAGTTCCATCCGGTGACGCTTGGCGAGATCGCGGATCGGCGCGACGCCGAACACCCGCTGCTGCTCACGACCGGCCGCGTCCTTCATCACTACCAGTCGGGCAACCAGACGCGCCGCATCGATGAACTGCGCGAACTGATGCCCCACCCCGTGGCCGAAATGCATCCCGCGGCGGCGGCTCGGGCCGGCGTGGCGGAAGGTGACCAGGTCACGCTGACGACCAGGCGCGGTCAGGTGACGCTGGGAGTGACGGTGACGCGCAAAGTCCGGGAAGACACGGTCTTCGTGCCGTTCCACTGGGGCGGTTCGCAGTCCGCGAACACGCTGACCGGCACGGCGCTCGACCCGATCAGCCGCATGCCCGAATTCAAGATCAGCGCTGCGCGCGCGGAACGCGCGCCTTCGACCGAGGATCCCGAATGAGCGGCCGGCCACCGCTGGTCGTCGTCGGCAACGGCATGGCCGGGGCGCGTTTCCTGGAAGAGCTCGTTGCCCGCGGCGGCGCCGACCGCTTCGCCGTCACGGTGTTCGGCGAGGAACCAAGCGGCAACTACAACAGGATCCTCCTCTCGAGCGTGCTCGCCGGCTCGCACCAGCCGCGCGACATCGTCATCAACCCGCTCGAGTGGTACGCCGTCAACAACCTGACACTGCAGGCGGGCGTCGGCGTGACGTCAATCGATCTCGAAGCCCGGCGCGTTCGTGCCGCCAGCGGGTTCGAACAGGAGTACGACACGCTCGTGATCGCGACCGGCAGCCGGCCGATGATCCCGCCGATCGATGGCGTGTTTGAACGAGCAGGCGACGGCGATCCCCAGGCACGCAAGCGCCTGAGACCCGGTGTGTTCGCGTTCAGGACCCTGGAAGACTGCGACCGGATCATGGCCTCGGCGCGGAGCGCGCGGGCCGCCGTGGTCATCGGCGGCGGTCTCCTCGGGCTCGAAGCGGCGAAGGGACTGCTGTCGTTCGGGCTCGAGGTGCACGTGGTGCACCTGATGGGCCACGTCATGGATACGCAGCTCGACTCCGAGGGCGGACGGATCCTGCAGCGGCAGTTGAAGCAGCTGGGGCTCATCGTTCACACAGGCGCGTCCACAACGGCCGTGACTGGCGGCGATCACGTGGAGAGCGTCCAACTGAAGGACGGCACCACGATCCCCTGCGACCTTGTCGTCGTCGCGGCCGGCATCCGGCCGGAAACCGGCCTGGCCCGCGAGGCGGGCCTCGCGGTCGGGCGAGGCATCATCATCGACGACACCCTGTCGTGTGCGGGCGCGAACGGTCGGACACACGCAGCACGCGGTGTGTACGCGATCGGTGAGTGTGCCGAGCACCGCGGGCAGCTGTACGGCCTGGTTGCGCCGCTGTGGGAGCAGGCCCGTGTGCTCGCCGAGCGGTTGACGGGCACCAGGGGCGACGCCGCCTACACGGGGTCCCAGGTTTCCACCAAGCTCAAGGTGGCGGGCGTCGATCTCGCCGTCATGGGCCTCAAGGAGCCCGTCGAGGAAGACGACGAGGTGGTCACGTACGCGGAGCCCTCGCGCGGCATCTACAAGAAGCTCATCGTCCGGAACCAGAGGCTGGCGGGGGCCATTCTGATTGGCGATCCGGACGTCGTACCGTCGCTCGGCCAGCTATTCATGGAGGGCACCGAGCTCGGCGCGCATCATCCCGACGTGCTCTTCCGCCAGCCGGTCGCCGCGGTACCTTACGCCGGCGGCGGAGCTTCCGGACACCGCGCAGATCTGCGACTGCAACGCGGTCAGCAAGGCACAGATCATCCAGGCGGTGCTGAGCGGGTCGCGAAGCCTCCAGGCGGTCTGCGAGAAGACGCGCGCGTCCACTGGATGCGGGAGCTGCCGTCCCGAGGTCGCGCGGATCGTCGAGATGGCCTGCCTGGGCCTGGCGGAGCCGGCGATTCTCGAACGTGGGGCGACGAGCGGACCCGCGGACGAGACGATGCGGGGGGTGCCGGCGCCGCGGCCGCCGAACTCGCAGCTGGTCGTCACACTCAACAAGATCGAGCGCCTGAAGCAGGAGAAGGATCCGCTCAGCATCGTTCAAGATGTGCCGGCGCTGGCGGCCGGGGGCTGGGAGGCGATCGGCGACAACGACCGGGAGCGGTTGAAATGGGCCGGCGTGTTCTTCCGGAAGCAGACGCCCGGGCAGTTCATGATGCGCGTCCGGATCTCGAACGGCCTGTCGGTGGCCGAGCAGGTGGAAACCATCGCCGGGATCAGCGAGGAGTTCGGCACCGGGTCGGTGGACATCACCACGCGGCAGCAGATCCAGCTGCGCGGTTTCGGAATCGAGCACGTAGAGGAGATCTGGCGCCGGCTCGAGCGTGTTGGCCTGGTGACGATTCAGACCGGCATGGACAACATCCGGAACGTCATCGGCTGCTCGGCTGCGGGCCTCACGCCGCGCGAGGTGCTCGACGCCTCGCCCATCGTCGCCGAGTTCACCGAGATCTTCATGAGGAACAAGGCGTTCACCAACCTGCCGCGGAAGTTCAACGTGGGGATCAGCGGTTGCACCGAACACTGCACCCACGCGGAATCTCAAGACCTGGCCCTCACACCGGCTTTCGGCCCGGACAAGATCCCCGGGTTCAATGTGGCGGTGGGCGGCAAGATGGGATCGGGCGGGTGCCGGATGGCGTCGCCGCTCGACGTTTTCGTCGAGCCGAAGCACGCCGCGGCGCTCTCCGCCGAGGTGGTGCTGCTCTTCCGGGACCACGGAGCACGCGGCGCCCGTAACAAGGCGAGGCTGTCGTTTCTCGTCGAGGAGTGGGGCGTCGAACGGGTGCGCGAGGAGCTCGAAGCCAGGATCGGGCGACCGCTCGCGCGGGCCGGGCGCGACGCACGCGTCGCGCGGGGGACCGATCATCTCGGCATCGAGCAGCAGAAACAGCCGGGGCTGAGCTACGTCGGGCTGGCCGTCGCCGTGGGACGCATCGCCGCCTCGGATCTTCGCGAGGTGGCGCGCGTGGCTTCAGCGTATGGCAACGGCGAAGTCCGGTTCACCACGGGGCAGAACATCATTCTGCCGAACATCGCTGATACTCGCCTGCCGGCGCTCGTCCGCGAACCGCTGCTGGAGCGCCTGCCGCACGATCCGCCGGGAGCAATCCGGGGGCTTGTCGCCTGCACGGGCATCGACTATTGCCACTTCGCGCTGATTGAGACCAAGGAACTGGCGCTCCGCACGGCGCGCGACCTCGCGACGCGGCTGCCGCCCGATCTGAGGATGAGCACGCACTGGTCCGGGTGCCCGTCCGGGTGCGGTAACCACGCGGCCGCCGACGTGGGACTCCTGGGCAAGAACATCAGGCGTGGCGACCAGATGATTGACGCCGTCGACATCTTCCTCGGCGGGCGCGCGGGCCCCAACCCCAAGGTGGGCGTGAAGGTGCTCGAGGATGTGCCCTGCGACGAGCTGCCGCAGGTTCTTGAACGGCTGGTGCCGTACGTGTCGGGCAAACGGGCGACGAACAACCCGAAGCCCACGCCTCCCAAGCCGCAGCCCCCTGGCATCCATGCCGAAGCTTGAGCAGCGCACGATCGCATTTCTCGAAAGCCGTTTCAGCGACGAGCTGGCCACGCTCGTGCGCCGTCTCGGCGGCACGCCGGTCAGCGCTCCGGCCGTTGGCGAGATACCGTGCCACGACGACTTCGGGACGTTCATCAACGGGCTGGCCGGGCGGCGCTTTTCGCTCGCGATCTTCCTGACCGGCACCGGCATCTCGACGCTCTTCCGCGAGGCGGAACGACGCGGCCGGCTCGGCGAGGCCCTTTCCGCGCTCAAGGAGCTGACGATCGCGTGTCGCGGCGCGAAGCCGCTCGCCGCCCTCAAGCGCCATGGTCTCCGTGCCCAGATCACGACCGGGCGGCCACACACGTCGCACGAGCTGCTGAACGCGCTCGAGACGGTGGATGTGCGCGACCGCGGCGTGGTCCTCGTGCACTACGGCGAGCGGAACGTGTCGGTTGCGCAGAGGCTGCGCGCCAGGGGCGCGCGGCTCGAAGAGGTGTGCCCGTATGAATGGGCGCTGCCGGAGGATACCGGACCGCTCGAGTCGGTCGTCCGGGACGCCATCGCGCAGCGGCTGGACGCAGTCCTCTTCACGAGCCAGGTGCAGTGCAAGCACCTCTTCGACGTGGCGACGGAGATGGGGCTGTCCGAGTCGCTGCTGCTCAGCCTCAACCGTGGGATCGTCGTGGGCGCCGTCGGACCGGTCTGCGCGGAGCGCCTGAATCAGCTGGGCGTCACGCCGGACGTCATCCCCGCTTCGCCGAACATGCCGGCCCTCATCGCTGCCGTCGCCGAGTACTTCGAGCTCACCCAGGGCGAGGGGTCGGAAATCGGGAATTAGGAATTGGGAATTGGGAATTCTTGCTTCGCTTGAATCGCTGGCTCGCGGTCAGGCAGAGGTCTGCATCAGGTAGCTCGTCAACCGCCGAATCTGGCTGCCTTGCATCTCGAAGACGTCGCAGAAAGCCAGGTTTAGTAGCGTCCCGTCGCTCCGCTCAGTTCGCACCGTACCCTCGGCCACCACGACATCGTCGGACTCCAACATGCGGTTCACGACGATCTCGGGCCTGGCGGCAAAGCCGTCGTCCACGATGTGGGCATTGAACGCGTCCTTGCCGCGGATGTGGAAAGCCCCAGGGAGGACCCATTCCACATCGTCGCTGAGGCACGAGAGGATTGTCGGGCGGTCCGTCGTCCTGAAACCCTCCATGTAGGTCGCGACGGTGCGTTTGTTCTGCGTCATCTTGAGTGTGAGAGATGCGGCCGGAGTTTGAGGAGCTCCAGACCCCGGCCGAAGCCGGAGCCTGGAGTCCGAAGCTGCAACTGAGTGCGCTGCGCGCTCTCAGTTGCCCAGGCGGAAGGTCAGCAGCTCGGAACCGTAGCCGGCCATGCTGATGGCAAGCGTCAGGTACTGCCGGCCGTTCAACATGTATGTCATCGGCGATCCGGTCTGCGGCGCCGGCATGTATACGGCGCCGACTTCCTTCCCGGTGGCCTTCTCGTACGCGCGCAGCATGGCGCCCCGCTGCCCGTTGGGCGCGGTGAACGTGCCGCCTTCGCCGGCGATTACGAGAGTCTTGGTCGTGAGCACGCCGATCCGCCCCTGCCGGCCCGTGCGCGGGATTGTCACCCCTTTGAGCGCCGGGTGGTTCTTGATGTTGTCCGGCGTCTCGCCGTGCGCGATCTGCCAGGCCAGCGTGCCCTCGTTCATGTTGAACGCCGTGATCCGCCCGTAGGGCGGCTTCACCAGCGGGAGGCCCTGCACGTTCGGCCCGCCACCACCGCCCTCGTCACCACCGCCGGCACCAGGTGCACCACCGCGCCCGCCGGCCGTCGTCGTGGGCGGCGGGTTCGGGTTCGGTGCGGTGCCGCTGATGTAGGCAAAGTCGGTTCGTGCCGGATCGCTCGCCACGAGGCCGCGCACGCCGATGCTCGTGTTCGAGAAGATGTAGAACATCTTCGTTTCCGGATCGAAGGACCCACCCTGCCAGTTGGCACCGCCGGTGGCCGTCGGAAGCGTCAGCGTTGCCAGAGGACCCTCCCACTTGCTGACGATGGGGGGCGTGAACATCGGCCCAAGCTTGTAGCGCGAGGCCACCTTGACGGCCTCGGCCCGGAGCTCCGGCGTGAAGTCGATCAGGTCGTCGATGGTGACGCCCTGCCGGTCGAACGCCGGGGGCTTGGTCACAAACGGCTGCGTCGGCGAATACCACTCACCGGGAACGTCACCCGCCGGCACGGGACGCTCTTCGATGGGCCACACGGGTTGCCCTGTGGCTCTGTCGTAGACGTAGAGCCAATTCTGTTTGGTGGGCTGGGCGACGGCCTTGACGAGCCGGCCGTTGACGGTGATGTCCATCAGCACCGGCGCGCACGGTATGTCGAAGTCCCAGATGCCGTGGTGCACCAGTTGCTGGTGCCAGCGCCGCTGGCCGGTCTTGATGTCGAGGGCAACCAGGCTCTCCCCGAAGAGGCCATTGCCGGGCCGATGGCCGCCGTAGTAGTCGCCCGTCGGTAGTTCAACCGGCATATACAGGAGGCCGAGCTCTTCGTCGGCGCTCATCTGTGCCCACACGCCGGCGTTGCCGGTATAGGCCCACGAGTCGTTCAACCAGGTGTCGTTGCCGAACTCGCCCGGCCGCGGGATCGTGTGAAAGATCCACAGGCGCTTTCCTGTCCGGACATCGAAGCCGCGGACGTAGCCCTTCACGTTGGACTTGCTTCTCGGCGAGCCACCCGCGAGGTGCGCCGCGCCGATGACGACCACGCCGTTTGCGACAATCGGCGCCGCCTGCCAGGCGATCTCGCCTTTGACGAGGTCGATCGGCTGATCGAGCTCCAGCTTGAGATCGACGATCCCGTTTCGGCCAAAGCTCTGCACCGGGTTGCCGGTCTTCGCGTCGAGCGCCACCAGCTGATACCCGATCGTGACGTAGAGGATGCGCTCCTCCTTGCCGTCGGTCCAGTACGTGAGGCCGCGGCCCGAGAGCTGCCGCGGTGAAGCGACGGCGCGTTCGCCCTCGTTCAGGCCGTACATCCAGAGCATTTCACCGGTGAGCGCGTCGAGCGCCACTGCCGCCCGGCGTGTCCCAGCAGTCGTGTAGATCTTGCCGCCCACCATCAGCGGCGTCGACTGCAGGTTGTTCTCGACGCGCGCGCCGAGGCTGTCCGTGCGAAAGCGCCAGGCAACTTCGAGCTTGCCGAAATTGCCGGCGTTGATCTGGTCGAGCGGTGAGTACCTTGTGCTTGCGAGGTCGGCGCCGTAGGTGCGCCACTCCTGGTTCGGGCCGGTCTCCGGGGCGGCAGCCGGCCGCGCCGGCGCCTGGCCGGTCAGCGGTGCACGGTTGGACAGAACGACAAGCGCGACGAGACCGATACCGAGACCCAAACGGCGCGTCACCGTGGTGTTCATCATGGCCAGCTCTCCTGATGCCGAATCAGATGAGCGGATAGTAGCACCACGCACGCCAGTCCTTCGGCTTTGGGACTTGGTCCTTGGGCGGGCCTTGGGCCTTGGGCCGGGCCATGGCCCTTCGTCCTTCGTGCGGCCTTGGTCAGCTTTCTGTTCCCCGTTCCCTGTTCCCCGTTCCCTGTCCTATGTCTTTTTGAGCCGTATCTCGCCGTTGACCGTGGAGAGGTGAAGGTCGCGGCCGCCCTTGCCGATGGTGCCCACGACGCGGCGGTTCCCACCCCGGCTCGACGTGATCGTCATGGGGAACTCCGAGGACACGTAACCATTCGACGTGCCGGCGCGCAGGCTGGTGTGGGTATCTTCGGGCAGCGTCAGCGTGATGCTGCCGTTGACGGTGCGGAAATCGAGGGTGCCGGTCCAGTCGGCGCGGCCGAGCGTCGCGTCGATGGACCCGTTGACCGTTTCGGCGAGGGCGAGACCGCGAGATGAAATGGTGATGCGTCCGTTGACCGTGTAGGCTTCCGCGCGCTCCTCGAGGGACCGCGCCTCGATGTGGCCGTTGATGGTGCGGCCGACAAAGAGCACGCGCCGCGGCACGCGCACCGTGAAATCCACCTCGACGTCGTTGTCGCGCGTGTTCATGCGGCCCTCATCGCCCGGGCGGCACACGTTCGGTCCGTTGTCCGACGATGAGCGCTTCGAGCGGGACTGCCGGGGAGCCGGCGTCGGGTAGACGGCGCAGATCGTCACGCCGCCGTCGTGTTGAAGAACTTCGACCTGCACGCTCGACGGGTCGCTCTTGCGCGCGTGCTTCGCCGCCACGACCTCGACCTGATCTCCGGATGCCGGCTCCGCGCGAATGGATCCGTTGACACCCTTGATCTCGATGACCTTTCCTGCCGGCACGGCACCTGACCATTTGAAATCGCCCTGGGCAGCGGCCGGGCGCGGGCCACCGACCACCAGCAACAGCCCTAGTACCAACAGCGTTCGGCGCATCACCTGCTCCCTTCGTCCTCGTGACGATTTGGATGAGGCAGATCCCCGATTGGTTGATTCGGATCGGTGTCCCCTTCCGATCTCAGTTCTAAATTCGGGCTTTCCCGTCGGCATGGTGTTTGTAGAGCCACTTGTGTCGGATGCCGCCCAAGCCCAGCCGAACCACGGACCGCGAACCTCGGCCGCAGACCCGAAATGAACTCCAGATTTGGGTCAGGGGCCGTCTGGGCCTCGCCGAGGACGAAGAAATTGCCCTCGCCGCTGCGGTGGACGCCGTGCTCGATCGCCACGAACAGCTCTGGGCGCAGTCGAAGCAGGAAGCCATCCAGGCGTTGACGGCCGGCTTTGCTGAGCAAATATCCCGGCTCAAGCGTGAACTGGACGCCCGCGACTCCACAGTGTCCAGCATCTCGACGTACTTCGAGAAGCTGGTGGCCGATCTGACAGATCGCTCGAACCGCGATCCCAAGACCAAGCTGATCAACTTCCAGCGGTTTCTGGAACAGCTCGAGACATTCCTGGCTGGCGAGCAACGCGTCCGATGGTCCGCGGTTGGCCTCGTGGATATCACGGGGTTCAAGTGGTACAACGACGCGCTCGGGCACGCGGTCGGCGACCGCATCATCGAACGGGTGGCCCACATCCTTCGGGAGCAGGCCCGCGCCGAAGACATCATGGCCCCCTCCACGCGCCAGCGTGACACGGGAGAGGCACGGTCCCCCGTCCCCGGCGAAGCCTCTTCGGGCGATCCGGTCCACGGCGAGCTCCACGCCCGCTTCGGCGGAGACGAGTTCTGTTTCCTCATCCCTGACATCGCGTCGTGCCGGCAGGCGCACATCATCGCCGAGCGCTTCGGATCGGCCGTTGAGCGTTACGACTGGAGCCGGGAGGATCTGCGGCTGTCGGTCCAGCCGGTGAAAGTGGATGTCGGGGTGGTCTGCCTGCGCCTGGGGCCAATCGCCGAACGCCGGCCCATCGCCAGACGCCTGGCCCAGGCCCTTGTCGCGCGAGCCGACACGCTCATGTACGAAGCCAAGGGCCAGCGCGCCGACCACGTCTACCTCGTCAAAGCGCGCGTCGAAGGCGGCGCCCTCGTGGATGGCGGTGACGACTACTAGCCCAGCGGCGACGCCCAACCCCCGGATCTGCTAAAATTCCTCGGTTCACCCAATTACCAAATCCGGTCAACTGCAATCACCAATTACCCAATTACCCAATTACCCAATTACCAACTTCCTACGGTGGGTGTAGCTCAAAGGTTAGAGCGCCGGTCTGTGGCACCGGAGGTTGCGGGTTCGAGTCCCGTCATCCACCCCAAACTAAACTGATTCCTGAATCGGGTGATTGAGTAAATGGGTAATTGGGTAATTGCTATTGGAAGAATTGTCGTTCGGCTTGCTGCCGGGCTGGCGGTGTTGGCGCTGAGTGCCTGCGCCGGTGACCCGGCCACCTCGGAGGTTCCCGCGGCGCCCGCAACCCCAGCAGCCGCCCCAGCCGTCGCCGCGACAACCGCCACGGTCTCTGGAAAGGTGCCCGTCGTTGGCGGCGGCGCGCCGACCGTGGTGATTCTAAAGCCTACAGAAGCCCGCGAATTTCCTGCACAGGCCGCCAAGCCCGTGATGGATCAGGTTTCGCTGACCTTCACGCCCGCGCTCATGTTCGTCCGGACGGGTCAGCCGGCCGAGTTTCGCAACAGCGACGATGTGCTGCACAACGTACGGGTGCGGGAGGAGGCGACGCGGGGCGGGACATTCAACGTCGCGCTGCCGACCGGCGGCGCGTACGACCATGCCTTCGAGCGCGACGGGTTCTACGACGTGGGGTGCGACATCCACCCCGGGATGTCCGCGCTCGTCGTGTCGGCATCGACGCCCTATGCCGTGATCGCCGACGCGCAGGGCAGCTATACCGTTTACGATGTCGCGCCGGGGTCGTACGTGGCGACGGTCTACGCGGGCACGCAGACACTCGAGCGCAAGGTCGAGATCACTGCCGGCACGTTCGCACTCGACGTCGCCCCCTGATCAGTTCATTTCCACGTCACTTCCATCGCGAAGAAGTGCGCGAAGACCTCGCGCGCCGGTGTGTTCTTGGGATTGGTCTGCGGGCTGCGGATGTAGAAGTCCAGCTGCTGCGCCGCCGGGTTCACTTCCCCGCCAGGCAACTTTCGATCGGGCATCGGGTATCGCACCTGTAGCGTCTTTCGGTCGCGTATGCCCTGCGTGACCATGAAGTGCATCTCGTAGTCCTGGTACAGCGGCTTGCCGTTGAGCGTCGCCTTCCCGTAGCCCCACCCGGCGAGGAACACGAAGGTCTTCGGCCAGCTGTTGTCGCCGCATCCCGAATCCGTTCCATGCTCGTGCAGGGAGGCGACGATGCCACCGTTCTGGCAGGGGTTGAACTCGTGAAAGCGATCCACCGAGAGCACCAGATCGCCCTCGGGCACCTTCAGGCGCGCCTCGAATTTTCCGGTGTTCTTGATCTCGTCGACGTCGATCTCCACGCCGCCGGACACCGGCTTGACGGTCTTTGCGGCGTTATCCATGTGATCCCAGCCCGGCGGGTCGTTGAGCGTGCCCACCATGTACACCCGGCTGGCCGACAGGATGAACCGGCCGTCGTAGAGATCGTGCTGCTCCGGCGCAAACAGCGTGACGCTCGCCCCGGGCTGCTGGCGCGGGTTGGCTTGCTGTGCGAGCGTCAACGATGTGCTCCCGACCAACGTTGTAGCCGTGAGGGCGCAAAGAAGTCGTGTGCTATACATGTGGGCGCTCCCGCTCTCTGTTCCACGTTCCGCCGCTCATTTGAAAACAAACCTCACGGTGGTCTCGACCTTCGAGGCTTCGGACACACCGTTATGCTGGCCAGGCCTGTAGCGATACTGCAGCACTGCCGCGCGCGCGGCCTCGTCGAGCAGCGGATGCACGGGGCGCAGCACGGTTACCGCCGTCACCGAGCCGTCGACGCCAACCGAGACCTGGAGCACCACGTCTCCTTCGATCTGCAACGCCTTTGCCGCCGCAGGATAGGCAGCCTCGACAATGCGGATGCGCTGGGGCGGCGTCCGGACGTCTGCGGGTTTCGCCGGCGGTTCATTCCCAGCCGCCGGCCGTTCGACTGGCGCGGAGGCCACGACTGGAGCGGCGTCCGGCGGAGGCGGCGCGGGTGCAGGAGGGGGAGGCTGGTCCACGGAAGGCGGCGCTGAGGCCAGCGGCGGCTCCTCGGCCCGGACGGTTTCTATGGCAGGCACCGCCGTGCTCGCCGTTCCCGGCGAAGGTCCTGCGTTCGCTCTCGGTCGATCCGGCGGCGCCACCGGGACCTGAGTCTCAGTCTTCTGAGCAGGCGGAGATGGAGCGGCGGTCGCCGGAACGCTTTCGATCTGCACGACGGCTGGCAGCGCCGGCGACTGCTCCGCGGCAGATGGAGGCGTCATCGACGGACGCTGAAACGCCTCGTACCTGAGTGCGCCGACGATTGCCACGACGAGGGCCGCAGTTCCGAACGCCCACGCGAGGCGGCCGCGGCGCTTCGGTTGAGCGGCAGCCGGAGCCCAGGGGGCGTCGAGACCTTTTTCCAGCGCGAGCACGAACTCTCCCGCCGACGACCAGCGGCGCTCGGGATCCTTTTCCAGTGCTTTCTGCACCGCGCGGATGACTCCCGGGGGCGCGACATCGGGAGGCACGGCAGGAGGGGGCTCGTTGACGTGTTTCAGCAGCACGGCCACTGGCGAGTCCGCGGTGAACGGGGCCGAGCCAGTCAGCATCTCAAACGCCACGACACCCAGGCTGTAGATGTCGCAGCGGTGATCGACGCCCTTTCCGAGCCCCTGTTCGGGAGCCATGTACTGCGGCGTTCCTGCAACCGAGCCGCTGCGCGTCAGCGGCAGACCCATGTCCATCATGTAGGCAAGCCCGAAGTCTGCGACACACACGTGATCAGCATGATCGAGCAGGATGTTGGTGGGTTTGATGTCGCGGTGGATGATGCCGCGTGCATGCGCGTAGTCGAGTGCATCCGCGACGCTGCGCAGCACGCGTACGGACTGGTCGAGACTCGAGCCGCCGCGGCCGATCGCTGCGCCGAGGCTACCGCCAGCGAGCAGCCGCATGCTCATCCACGGAATGCCCTGGTCGATGCCGCTCGCATAGATCGGCACGATGTTGGGGTGTTCGAGGCGGGCGATCACCCTGGCTTCCTGGCGGAAGCGCCTGGCGAACGACTCCTCGTGCAGGTACTCGGGCGGGAGCACCTTGAGCGCGACGTCGCGCTCGAGCGAGCTGTCGTACGCCTGGTAGACGGTGGCCATCCCGCCAACGCCGAGCACCCCGATGATCCGGAATGGCCCGATCATGGTGCCCGCTTCGAGGTGGGCAGTGCCGCCGGGCTCGTCAGCCGCAGGGCGATCGCCGGAGAGCAGGCCACCCAGCAGGCAGGCCGGGCACAATCCCGTAGACGACGTCCCCCCCGGGAGCGTGGATCCGCACGTGGGACAAAGGCTTGGCGTGGCCACGGAAAATGACGCGATCAGCCTACCACTCACCGAGGGTGGCCGGCGGTTCAGAACCTGAAATGCACTTCGCCCTTGATCGTCCGCTTCACGACGTCGCCGAACACGTGCTGCCGTACGTCGCATTCAGCAGGTTGGTGACGCGAATCGCGAGGTCCATCCGTCCATCGGCGGGCCGCATGCCGAGCGCCGCGTTGAGCATGATGTAGGGCTCGGTCCAGCCTTGCAGGCCGGGGTTGAGCACATCCTGCCAACGCGCCTCGGTGACGAGGTTTGCCGACACGCTGCTGAACAGCCGACCGCGAACGTAGCTCCCGCCCGCGTTGAGCCGGTGCCTCGGTTGCAGGTTCAGTTCGTTCTTGTCGAACCCGTCGGGCTCCGGCTCGGCCTGCCACGAGTAGTTGCGAAGATTGCCAGGGCGGGGGTCACGCTGTGTCTCCAACGACAGCTCGAAGCCCTTGTCCACGACGCCGGCGTAGTTGACGTAAGCGTTGCGGGACGGCAGTCCGCTGCCGGCGGCGGCGAGCACATCGAGCACGACGGGCGGCAGCGGCCAACCCGGCGGAGGATTGCGCGCTGGTGTAGCTCTCCACCTGCGCAAACTGAATCATGTTCTGCGTGTCGGTCCGATACAGCGCTGCGCCAGCGGTGATGGGCCCGAACTGCCCGATGTAGCCCACTTCGTAGGCGGTGAGGTCTTCTTCGCGCAAGTTGGCGGTCGCCGAACGCCTCGACGGGAAATCGGAAGGGCCCCGTGGGGAGGGTCACTTCGCCGAGCAGGTCGACATCCATGTAGTTGTCGACAAACGATGGCGCCCGAAATGCGCGGTTGTACGAGAGCCGGATCGTCTGGCTGGGCCGCGGCTTGATCATGAACGTGGTGCGAGGCGAGAAGACGTTCTTGTTGAGGACATCGAACCGGTCGATTCGCGTGCCGACCACCCAGCGGAACTGCTCCGACAGGAAGATCTGATCCTGGACGTAGACGCCGCCCTCGTCGCGGCTGCCGCTTCCTGACGCCAGCGACAGGTCGAAGTTGTTGTGCCGGTAGTTGCCTCCGTAGGAGACGAGGTGCCGGTCTCCGAGCAGGTGAAGGTTCGAGACCTCGACGTCATACGCCTGGTTCTCGAAGTCGAACACCAGCGGCTGCCCGTCTATGCCGTACACGAGCTTCCCTAGCGTGTGGCCGTCCACCGCGTTGACGAAGAACTGGACCTTCAACCGGTCGCGCTGATAGTTGATGCGCCCGTATTTGAACGTGGAGCCACGCGGGATCTCGAACGGGCCAAGACCGGAGTGGATGATCCCTTCGGTGCCGGAGATGCCGCCCGCCAGCGTGATCGATTGCCGCCCGTCTGCCATGTCGTAGTCTGCACGGGCGTCGAGCTTTGGCTGGAGCGTGCCCTGATTCTCGAACGGAGGAGGCGGAATTCTCGTCCCTGGCAACATCTCGACGGGTCGGGCGAACGCTTCCTGAGTGAACACCGAGCCGGACACCTTGAAGGCAAAGCGATCGCTGGGCGCCTGCGCGTGGGACACGTTGATCGAGAACAGCCCGCCTCCGTCGAAGGCCTGCCCTTCCAGCGTCCTGTTGAACTGGCCGAACTCGAGATCGACATGCGTGCCGATCATCTCTCGCGGCGTCCGCGAGATGACGTTGATCACCCCGTTCATCGCGTTGGCACCCCAGACGGCCGAGGCGGGGCCGCGAATCACCTCGATCTGCTTGAACTCGTTGACGGTGACCGGCACGAAGTCCCACAAGACGAACCCGAAGAAGTCCTGGTACAGCGAGCGCCCATCTAGCAGCACCAGCGTGGAATCGGCGAGCGTTCCCGACGAGGAACGAGCGGTGACATTGAAGTCGCGCGCCGAAGTGCCGACGACGTTCATGCCGGGCACCGCGCGCAGCAGATCCACGATGTCTCGGCTCGGGGCATCCCGAATGGCCTCGGCCGTGACCACTGTCATCGTGGCCGGGGCGTTCAACAGCGTCTCCTCCCTCCTCGAGGCGGTGACGACCACAACCCCTTCGTCGCGTCGCGGGCACGTCCGGAGTGACCTGTGAGGGACTCTGCCCCGCCCCCGAGGAACCCGATGCCGACACTTGAGCGTCCGCCATGCGCAATGGGGCGACCACCAGGGTTGCGACGAGCGCGGAGCGAACGAAGATCGTAGCCGTGCTCAATGTGAAGGGCTCCAGCATACACGCGACTACAGGCGGATCCACTCAAAGTTACGGCCGGTAACCTTGGCCCCGCGGTTTCGTTAGAGGGTCGCAGGAGGACGCGGATGCCGGCATCGACAGCACGACGACGGTGGTTCGGCGGGCTCGTGGTGGCTGGCGCGATGATGGCCGGCCCCGCCTGCTCGCTCAGGACTTACGCGATCAATATGGTGGGCGACGCTCTGGCCTCGGGCGACTCGGTTTACGAGACCGACGACGACCTGGAGCTGGTCGGCGCGGCGCTGCCGTTCGGCCTGAAGCTGACCGAAAGCCTGCTCGCGCAGTCCCCGAACCACGGCGGACTTCTGCTGACGGCTTGCCGGGGGTTCGTCCTCTACTCGTACACGTTCGTCGACTACCCGGCTCAACTCACGGTCGACAACGACCTCGATCGAGCCCGCGCCCTGCGTGCCCGCGCCCGACGCCTGTACATGCGAGGGCACCGATACGGGGTTCGTGCGATCGAGCGCTCGCATCCAACGTTTTCAGAGGATCTCCAGCACGACCCTGTTGCCGCGGTCCGCCGGGTCCGGGCGGCGGACAACGCGGATGCCGTGCCCTTCCTGTACCTGGACGGCCGCGTCGCTGGGGTTGGCCATCGCCGCGGCGCCGGACGATGCCGTCCTGCTCGCACGGCTCCCGGAGGTTCAGGCGATGCTCGATCGGGCACTCGAGCTCGACGAGAGCTGGGACGGCGGCGCGCTGCACGAGTTCAAGGTGGTGCTGGCCGGCGCGGCGCCGGGCGAGATCGATCGCTCCTTGATTCGGCGGCACTACGACCGGAGCCTCGCCCTGTCGCGCGGGAGAAGTGCGAGCGCCCACCTCGCGTACGCAGAGGCAATCGCTGTCGCCGATCAGGACCGTGCCGCGTTCGAAGCGCTGGTCAATCAGGCTCTCGCCGTCGACCCTGACGCCGAGCCCTCGAGCCGCCTCGTCAACCTCCTGGCGCACCGGCGTGCCCGGTGGCTGGCTTCCCGAGTCGACGAGTTGATTCTCGACGCCGCTCCGGCGGCATCCACAGGAGACCGGCAGCCATGACTGCACGACGTTCCGCCCGAACAGCGTTCCTCCTCGCCGCGATTGTGGCTGCGGGCCTGTCGCTCGACGCGCAGGCCGGCACGCGCATCCGCCTCGGCGCCGTCGTCCCGAAGGGCTCCCTGTGGGACGAGAGCCTTCAGTATCTGCGGCAGGAATGGAAGCGAATTTCCGGCGGCGCGGTGCAGGTCACGGTCTACTCGGGAGGGGTGCTCGGCGACGAGACGGAGATGGTGCGGCAGATTCGGCAGGGGCGGATCCAGGCCGCCGGCCTGTCGTCGGTCGGACTGTCCCGGATCGACAACGGGGTCTCCTGCCTGCAAGTCCCGATGATGTTCCGATCGTACGAGGAGCTCGACTACGTGCGCGATCGGGTGGCGCCAACGCTCGAACAGCGCATCGAAGCCAGAGGATTCAAGATCCTGAACTGGGCCGACGGCGGCTGGGTGCACACCTTCTCGAAGACACCGGTGCGGACGCCGGAGGATCTGCGGCGGCTGAAGCTCTTCACCTCCGCCGGCGATCCCGAGACCGAACGCCTCTTCAAGCAGTTCGGCTTCCGGGCTGTGCCCCTGTCGCTCACCGACATGGTGACGTCGCTCCAGACGGGCATGATCGACGCGTTCTCGACGGTCCCCCTGTTCGCCCAGCTGCAGGACTGGTCCAAGCTCGCGCCCCACATGAGCGACCTGCTCTGGATGCCGCTCGTCGGGGGCACCGTGATCAGCCAGGCAACCTGGGCCGAAATTCCAACGGGGCAGCGACCGGCCATGCTAGCCGCCGCGCGACTGGCGGGAGATCGGCTGCGCGGCGACATCCGCCCAATGGGCGACACCGCGGTGCGCGAAATGGAAAAACGGGGGCTCACCGTGGTGAAGCTCGACGTGGCCACGCGCGCGCTCTGGCAGAAGACCGCGGAGCAGACCTACCCTCAGCTGCGCGGTTCGTACCTGCCCGGCCGACGTCTTCGACGAGGTGCTGCGGCTCAGGGACGAGTTCCGACATGTCCAGGCTCGCTGACCGCGCCGGCCAGGTCGAGCGCAGTGCCTCCGTCGCCGTGCTCGCCGCGATGGTCGGGCTCGTCCTAGTCGAAGCGTGGGGACGGGTCACTGTCGGGCACGGGATTGCCGGATCGATCGTGCTGGTGCAGCACTTGACGCTGTGGGTGGCGATGCTCGGCGCCGCGATGGCCGCGAAGTCCGGACAGCTCCTCGCGCTTTCAATCCCACAGCTGCTGCCCTCGCGCGTGCACGGTCCGCTCCGAATCGCCGTGGCCGCGATCGGTGTCGCCATTGCCGCCGGCTTGTCGGCCGCGAGCATCGACCTGATCCGGATCGAAGCATCGGGCGGAGGCCCTGGAGGCACCATTGGCACCATTGCGTGGGGGGTGCCCGTCTGGGTCGCGCTCACCGTGCTGCCCATCGGGTTTACGGCCATCGCCGTCCGCCTGGCGTGGCATGCATCGGATGACATGCGAGGCCGCCTGGTGGCCGCGTGCGGTCTCGGACTGGCTGTGGCCCTCGGCGTGTTGCCCAGCCAGATCGGGGGCGCGCTGCTTACGCCCGCGCTCCTGGTCTTACTCGCAGCGACGGTGTTCGGCCTCCCGATCTTCGCAGCTGCGGGCGGAGCGGCGATGCTGCTCTTCTGGGGCGACGGCACCCCGATCAACGCGGTTCCAGGCGAGGCCTATCGCCTGACGACGTCGCCGATGCTCGCCGCCGTGCCGCTCTTCTCACTCGGAGGCTACGTGCTCGCCGAGAGCCGCGCGAGCCAGCGCCTGATGCGACTCTTCACCGCGTTCTTCGGCTGGATGCCTGGGGGCCTGGCGATTGTCACGACGGGCGTGCTGGCGTTCTTCACGCCGCTCACGGGAGCGTCGGGCATCACGATCCTGTCGATGGGCGGACTGCTCCTGCCGGTCCTGGTCGGCGCGCGCTACACGGAACGGACGTCCATCGGGCTCGTCACCGTCTCGGGATCGATTGGCCTGCTGTTCTTCCCCAGCCTGCCGGTCTTCCTCTACGCGTTCTACGCCGGCGTGCCAATCGAGCGGTTGTTCGTGGGCGCACTCGTCCCTGGCGCGCTGCTGGTTGCCGCCGTGGCGGCCTGGGCCGCCTGGAGCGGGTGGTCAACTGGCGCCCGGCGCACGCCGTTCGACGGGCCGGAAGCTCTGGCGGCGGCATGGGAAGCCAAGTGGGAACTGCTGCTCCCAGTAGTCGTCCTCGGCAGCATGCTGACCGGAACGGCCACGCTGGTCGAAGCAGCGGCCCTCTCCGTCGTCTACACGACGCTCGTCGCGTGCGTGATCCACCGGGAGATCGGGATCGTCCGGGATCTTCCGCGCGTGACGGTCGAATGCGCCACCCTGCTCGGCGGCTTCCTGATCATCCTGAGCGTGGCGTTGGGATTCACGAACTACCTCGTCATTGCCGAGGTGCCGGACCACCTCCTCGAATGGGCGGGCGCCCGCATCACGTCGCCGGTCGTGTTCCTGCTCGCCCTCAACCTCTTCCTGCTGGTCGTGGGGGCGTTGATGGACATCTACTCGGCCATTGTCGTGGTCGTGCCCCTGGTGCTTCCGATGGCGCTCGCCTACGGCATCGACCCGGTGCACCTGGCGGTGATCTTTCTCGCCAACATGGAGCTCGGCTACCTGATGCCACCGATGGGAGAGAACCTGTTTCTCTCGTCGTACCGGTTCAACAGACCGCTGCTGCAGATCTACCAGTGCACGCGGCCGTTCACGGTGATTCTCGGGCTCGCCGTGCTCCTCATCACCTACGTCCCGTCGTTGACGCTTTGGCTGGTCGAGTGGTCCGAGCGGGCAGGCTTCCTCTCCCCCCTGTAACCATTCCCGGGAATCCCTTCATACATGGGCATGAAGGCGTCTCACCTCGGATCGGCCTCAGCGGCGTGGCGGGCGTCCTGGCGCCAGCCACCCGGGACCTGGGCGAACTGGCCGCGGCGGCGCTCCTGTCTTCGTCGCCGGCCACCCTGGCGGAGCTCGGTTTCGAGCGAGCGCACATGGCGGACACGACGACAGGCATCGAGGAACTGGCGTTCGAGGCGGCGACCGCCGCCATGTCCGATGCGGGCCTGCAGCCGCACGAGATCGACGTGCTCATCTGGGCCAGCGCGCGCCCCGAGAACCATGTGTGCCGCGCTGCTGCTCGAGCGTCTGACGTCATGGACGGGTTTCGTTACGGCTCGGCCTGGCTGCAGCATGCGCTGGATCTCCGTCGAGGCAGAGGTCATGGCGCTCGCCCAGCAGGGCTGCTCGACGATGTTCTCGGCGCTGCGCGTGGCCCGCTGCGATCCTCGAGGCGGAGCCCGGAGCGTCGCCACGTGCTGTGCGTCGGCGTCGACATCCTGCCGCCAGGGGCATCCCGCGAGATTCTCTTCAACGTCATCAGCGACGCCGCGTCGGCGGTGGTCGTCTCACGGGACTGCCCAGTGGAGCAGTGGATCGGGTTTCGGCAGATCTCGCGCGGCTACTACTGGGATCCGAGCGCAAGCGGACCCGAGATCGTGGCGGGCTACTTTCCAACCGCGAAGGTGCTGGTCGACGACCTGCTCGCCGCCACCGACCTGAGCCCGGAGCAAATCGACTCGGTCGTGCCGACGGGGGTCAGCCGCGCCAGCTGGGAGATCCTCCTCGACCTGACCGGCATTCCCAGGAGTCGGCTCTTCGTCGGGCGGGCCGGGCTTCGGCCACACGATGACGTCGGACACGTTCCTCTATTTGCAGGAGCTGCGCGCCGGCGGCCTTGTGCCGCGTGGGTCGAAGCTGCTGCTCTTCACATTCGGATTTGGTTCCAGCTGGTGCGGCCTGCTGCTGGAGCATTGAGATGGCGCTCACCGTTCTCTGACCGGCGCTACAGGCGCGCTCGGGCCACACCTTCTCGCCGAGCTGCTGCGCTCGGACAAGGTCGAGCGCATATACGCGATCGTGCGGTCCGCCGACGGTGTCAGGCGGCTCGACGTGCTGTGGAAGGGCGTCGCGGCGTTTGAGCTGTGACGACGACCTCGTGAGGCGGGCAGGGGCCGGTGCGTTCGTCGCGCTCGACGGGGATCTCCGGCTGCGCGAATCTCGGCATCGACGACCGGCAGCGTGCACGGCTCGAGCGCGAAGTGGATGTCGTCGTGCATGCCGGCGCCGATACCCGCCTGGCCGGCCCCACCGCCGAGCTCCGCGCCGCGAACATCGACGGCACGCGGCAGGTTCTGGACGTCGCCCGTCGCTGCCAGCCGCTTCGCCAGGTGATTCTCGTGAGCACGGCGTGCGTGGCCGGCACGAGAACCGGCTCGATCGCCGAAGACATCAGCGGCAACGAACCGCGGTTCGTCAACGAGTACAGAAGAACCAAGTGGCAGGCGGAACGGCTGGCGGCCACGTCCGGCCTGCCGGTTCGGGTGGCGCGGCTCGGCACCTGCATTGGCAGCCATCGCGCCGGCTACGTCCATCGGCTCGGGGCCATCCATCACGCCCTTCGCTGGTTCATGCGCGGGCTCATCCCAATGCTGCCTGGGACGATGGGCTCGAGGCTGGACCTGGTCGACAGCGACGTAGCGGCACGGTGGGTCGCTCGCGCCGTGGCCACTCCGGTCAATGGCCTGGAGGTGTGCCACGTCGCCGCCGGCGCACGCGCGATGGCGCTCGAATGAACTTATCGCGCTGGTCGCCGGCCGGCTACGCCAGAGGCATCCGGCGTGGATGGCCGGGCAGATCGAACCGCCGGTGATCGTGGGGGCCGAGACGTTCGAGGCGTTCCGGCGGGCAGCGCTCCATACCGGCGACTCGATCCTCGCGCGAGTGCTCGAAGCCTCGAACGGGTTCCTGCCTGCCCTGATGTATCCGAAGGTCTACGAGACCGCGCAGGCCGAGCGTCTCTGGGGCGGTCCCGTGCCAGGCGCAGGCTGCCGCGAGGGGCTGGCCGCAGATCGTCGACAGCGTGTGCGCCGACGCATTCGCCGGCCGGCGCGAGCTGGAGGCCAGCCATGCGTGATGGTGTGTTTCACGACCAGGGCGGTAGGGCACGGACCGCGTTCACGGTGCCTGCCGTCGCTTCACGGCAGGACTTCGTCAAGGCGCTTGCCGAGTTCATCAACGGCCCGTTGCGGGCACGCCATGGCGCGAAGGCGTCGTGGATGCCGGTCGACAGTCAGACACCGCTTTTTTCGACCGGCGCCATCGACAGCCTCGGGATCCTGGATCTTCTGATGTTCGTGGAACTGGCCACGGGCCGCCCGGTTCCATTTCGCATGGTGGACGTCCGGTGCTTCGGTACCATCGAGCGGATCTCAACGAGCTTCTGGCTCGACCTGCCTGGAGAGCGTCCGTGATCGCCGGCATGGAACAGTCGGCGCCGCCAAGAAGTAAGGCAATGGCTGGACGCTTTGACGCGATCGACGAACGTGTTCGTGCGATCGGCACCGCGTTGGGTGCCTGCGAGATGCAGTACCCGGTCCTGATTGCCAAACCGGTGCTCGTGCAGGCGGAGTACGACCAGGCGTTCCCTCACCTTCTGATGTCTGCAAGCGTTGAGGCCCTGCCCGCGTTGGAGGGCAACCGTAGTGAGCCGTGCTCGCCAGAAGCCAGATGGTGCCTGTCGCCGGCGGTCTGCTACCACGCGTATGCGCAGCTCGCCGGCCAGACGATCGACGGCGGCGTATCGATCACCGCCAGGGGCCGGTGCTTCCGATCCGAGGCAACGATCGCGAACCTGGCAGTCCGGCAGATCGAGTTCGAGATGCGGGAGATCGTGTTCGTCGGCTCCGCCGTCTGGGTGGACGCCTGCCTCGAGACGGCACGAACGCAGGTGGAGGCGCTGGCCCTTGAACTGGGGCCTGGCCGGCGACTGGCAGCCGGCCGCCGATCCGTTCTTTCTGCCGACCGCCGCCGGCAAGGCGATCATGCAGCGGCTCCTGGGCGTCAAGCTGGAGTACCGGCTTCGCCCGGCAATACCTCGCACTGGCCAGCGTCAACCGCCACGGATCCTTCTTCGGCCAGCGCTTCGCCATGTCCGGGCCGAGCGGGCGAACCCGTTCACACCGGCTGTGTCGCCATCGGCCTCGATCGCTGGTCCCGACACGCCGCACCGTCGGATACCACTGCAGAGGAGGTCCACATGTTTGGCTTCTTGAACACGTCGGCAGAGCGACGCCACCGAAGAGGTGTTCGCCAGGCTCCAGCGCCGCGTGCCCCATCTGCTCTCCGAAGCAACGGGCGAGACGCGTGTGTCCCGGCTGCCTCTCGACAGCATGGATGTCGTCGAACTTCTGTGCGCCACCGAGGACGAGTTCCGGGTCGGCCTGACGACCGCGGAGTTCATGCGCGCCCGCACGGTGAACGACCTGCTGCGAACCATCGCTCGACGGGCGACGAAGGCCGGCCATGCTCTACGCTGACTACCTCTCGACCGCCGAAATGCAGCGCTGGATTCTCGACAGCGACATTGCCTGGGACGATGTCGATGCCGACGCGGCGCTCCGCCAGCCCGAACTCCTCGACCGCGTGCGGGACTCTGCGCTGATCGAGTCGTTCTTTCCCAATCTTCACCTGCCGTGCCATGGAGGTCCTCTGGAACGACATCAGCGCAACGGCCGTCTTCAGCATCCAGCTGTACGAGTCCTACAAGCACTTCCATGTCTTCAACCAGTATCTCCACCGCGTCGGCTACCGCCCGATCGAGGACGAGGAGCTCGTTGCCATCCGGCGAGCGAAATACGCGGCTGCGATACGACGACGGGACGCGGCTCCTGACGCGCTACATGATGAGCGAGCACTTCGCCGCGTTCCACTTCATGGCGGACGCAAGGCAATCGCGTGAGCCGGTCCTGCAGCACATTCTGAAGCTGGTGGGCCGCGATGAACTCAGGCACGCGCAGTTCGCCTACGAGCTGATCGCCATGCGGATTCAGCGGGATCCGTCCGAGGCCGCCAAGGTGCACGAGGCGGCGCGGGCTTTCGAGCACATCGGGCTCGAGGTACGTGCCGGAGGTGCCGGTGGCAGCCAGAAACGAGTTCGCCGCTCTCGTCACGGTGTCCCAGAAGATCAGGCGGCTGACGGGCCGAGGCCTTCACATGCTGGACATTCGCGGCGGCCCCGGCGACGTTGACGATCCGCGAAGGCGGACCGACATGCAGAATCCGCGTAACCTCGCCTGGAGGCTGAGCTGGTACCGGCAGAGCGAGCTCGAGGGCGCGCTGCTGCTCGGCCGCATGGTCCGGCAGGCCAGCGATCCGTATCTTAATCGCCCGGCTGACGCGGCACTGCGCGGACGAAGCGCGGCATGCGTGGCTCTGGGAGCGCACGCTCGCCCGGCTCGACCTCGTCGCCGTGCGCATCTTCAGAAGCTATCAGTCCCTCTACCTCGATCACACGGAGCCCCCCACGTCCCTCGAGGACGTCCTCGCGATGACCCACGTGTTCGAGCGGCGGGTGCACCAGCGCTTTACGGAAGAACTCGGACAGCCGGGACTGCCGGCACCAGCGCGCCGGACTTTCGCCGACGCTGCTGCGGGACGAGCAGGGGCACCTCGATTGGATTGGGCGATGGCTGGGCGCTCGGTTCGAGCGCGTGCCCGCTCTCCGCCGGTATCGCGAGGCAGATGAGCGGGTCTATCAGCAACTGATGCCGTATGGCGATCGGGCGTGGGACATCCCTGGGCTGGGCGAAGAACTCGAGCGGCAAGAGGCACGATGAGCGGACTTGAAAAACGCCACGAGGCAGAGCCCGAGCATCGCCGCTAAGCTCGTGCGCCAGGGGGCGCTGCACCTGCTTCCGCTGTACGGACTTGCTCCGCCTGAGCGACCTGGCGCGCGAGGGCATCGAGCACTCGGGCAGCTACAGATTCGCCGACCACATCTACGTCGGCACTCCTTCAGGGCGAACGCCACATCGGCCGCTGGCTCGACGCCAGGCTGCTGGCCATGCCGGCAGCGCGTGCGTTCCGGCGGCGCTGCGACAACGCGACAGGCAGTCGTCCTTCTGGCGCTCGAGTCGCGGGCGGCGAAGGCCGGACCCCTGCGCGTGCTGGCCGTGCCCTGCGGCATCCCTCGAGATGTGATCGAGCTGTCGCGGACGCTGAGGACGTCGAGACGCGACCTTCTCGACCGCCTCGAGTACCACGGCATGGATCTCGACCCGGAGGCCATCGCTCTGGCCACCTCCGCTCTCGCCGACTGCGGACTGCGGCCGCCGATCTGTTCATCAGGGCGATGCCCTGGTCAGCACCGACTACCCGCCGTGCACCTTTCACGTGGTCCTCAGCACGGGCCTTGGAGAGTTCCTGGACGATGACGAGCTCGCGCGGCTGTTTTCGAACGTCTATCACGCGCTCGAGCCAGGCGGCGTGTTCTACACCAGCGCGACGGCCAGAGACCCCCGCTCGGACGCTCCTGCTGCAGATGGCGGAGCTCATCACGCGATACCGGCAGGCCGACGAGTTCGAACGCCTGCTTCGCCGCTGCCGTGGCGGGCCCTGTCGTTGACGCACGACCGGACGGGCCTTCAAACGTTCGTCACGGCTGTCCGGTGAGGCGACGATCGATGCCGAACTTCATGCGGCTGGGTGGTCAGGGCCATCGCCGCGACGGTCGTCGTCGCGTGGTGTGGATTCTGCTGCTCGTGGCGGGCATCCTGGCCGCGCGGGTCCAGGGCGTCATCAAGGGGGGATCCGACGGCGTACCGGGCAGTCCATCGGTGATGACCATCGAACGCGCCGTCGAAGGCCGGAATACCGGCGGGCACATTCTTCCCGTTCCTGGTCGTGGTCAAGAACGAGCGCTCGGACGGTGCACGATCCGGCGTTCCGCGAGGGGGTCGACGGGCTGACCGAGCGCGCTCGATGGCGCATCGACTGGCGGAGGGGCGGTGCAATCGTATTGGACGACCGGCACGGGTCGACTTGCTCGGGCGCGACCGGCACACGGCGCTCCTCGGTGTTTCGGCTCGACACGTCGAGCGGTTGAACGATGCCGAAGATGCTGACGAGCGAGGTTCGCGCCGCAGTGCGGAAGCTGCCGGATTGCCGGCGGGCTTCTGAGACGTGGGTCACCGGAACGCGCGCCGATGTATTTCGATCTCGACCGGCAATCGGCCAGCGACCTGCTGACGGCCGAGCGCATCGGCGTGCCGATCACGCTGATCATCCTGCTCGTGGCGTTCCGGGCGCCAGTGGCCGCGGCTGTTGCCGCTACTACTGGCCGGAGCCGCAGTGACGGTGGGCGCAGCGGCGCTGTTCCTGCTCGGTCACGTGACGACGGTGAGCGTTTTTTCGCTGAACGTGGTCTCGATGATCGGGCTGGGCCTCGGAGTGGACTACTCGCTCTTCGTCGTCTGCGGGCGTGCGGCGTCGAGCTGCTCGCGCGAGGGCACGAGGCTGGCTGGGCCATCGAGCGAGCCGTCAAGGAGTCCGCCCACGCCATCCTTGTGTCAGGAGCCGCCATCGGGCTGTCGTTTGGTTGCCTGCTGCTGGTGAACATTCCGTTTCTGGCTTCGCTGGCGTTTGCGGGCATCGCGATTACGGCCACGGCCGTAGCCGCGGCCTTCACCCTCCTGCCGGCGCGCGCTCTCGTTCGCAGGCCGGGCTCGCTGAACTGGCCGCTGGAGCCTTGCATTCGGGCGAGCGAGCGACCGCGCATCCTTCTGGACAGCGCTGGACCGAAAACGTCGTGGGCGCATCCCAAGGCGGCGTTGCTCGGGAGGCCTCGCCATCCTGGCCGTCTTCATCGTTCGCCGGTGTCGTGGGCGAAGTCGTGGAACATCGGCGTCCGCGATCTTGGCCCCCGGATCGGAAGCACGCGAGGGTTACGAACTGCTGGCCGAATCGTTCGAGCAGGGATGGATCGGGCCGGCGATTCTGACGCTCGAGACGCCGAGGGCCGGCGGTATGTGGGACGCGGACATCCAGCGTGCTGTTGGCGAGTCCTGGCGGAGCGACTGGCGGAAGACGCTCGGATTGCTCGCGTGACGGGTTTCCCCGACATCGTCTCGACCGCGCGGAGCCTGCACGTGGCCGTCCGGTCGCAGGAGGCGCTGCCCGAGCGGCTGCGCGATGCGTCGCGGGACGTCGTGAGCCCGGACGGCCGCCTGGCCATCGTCGTGGTGGTGCCAGCTGGAGCGGCCGAGGGTCCAGACGCCATGGCACTGGTCGACGAGTGGCGGCGCGACGATTGGCCAGAGCTCGAGGGGCTTGGACGTCCGCGTCTCGGTCAGCGGGACAGCGGCGCTGACGAAGGACTTCGATGCCGAAGTGCTCGGGCGGCTTGCCTCTGGTGGCGGGCGTCCTGCTTGAGCAGCACCTTCGTGCTGCTTGCTCGTCGCCTTCGGAGCGTCCTGGTTCCGCTGAAGGCGATCGCGCTGACACTGCTCGTCGGTGCTCGGCGTCCTACGGCTTCCTCGTGTACGTCTTTCAGGACGGGGTCGGCGGCCGGCGTGCTTCGCGCTCGAGCCGCCGGGCGGGCTCAATGCGTTCATCGCGCTGTTGCTGTTCACGATGCTCTTCGGGCTCTCGATGGACTACGAAGTGTTCCTCCTGAGCCGCGTCCAGGCGGCAGTACGCCGCGATCGGGCGACGACCGGCGCGCACTGGCGGCTGGGGGTCGGCCAGACGGCCGGCCCGATCACGAGCGCGGCCGCCGTCATGGTGTCGATCTTTCTGGGTTTTGGCTTCACCAGGCTCGTGGCGACGCGTCAGTTCGGATTGGGGCTGGCGTTCGCCGTGGCCCTGGATGCGACGCTCGTGCGCCTGGTGATGGTTCCGGCGTTGATGACGCTTTTCGGGGCCGGCGAACTGGTGGCTGCCGAAGTGGCTCGATCCGAGAGTGCCATCAGCCTCGAGCGTTCCGATATACTCCCGCGCTGAGTCCCCTGCATGATGCCTGACGGCGGCCCACGGCGCTTCACGACCACGCGGTGGAGCATCGTGCTCGCGGCTGGCGCCGGCGCGTCGGAGTCTGGAGCCGGGGGAGCCGAGGCCGCCCTGGCCACCCTCTGTGAGATGTACTGGTATCCCCTGTACGCGTACCTGCGCAGCCACGGGCGAAGCCCGGAGGACGCCCAGGACCTGACGCAGTCGTTTTTCGCCAGGCTGCTCGAGAAGAACGTCATCCAGCACGCCGATCCCGCCAGGGGCCGCTTCCGCGCGTTCCTTCTGACCTCGCTCAAGAACTTCGCGGCCAACGAGCGCGATCGGGCGCAGGCCAGCAAACGGGGCGGCGACGTCATCAAGCTCTCGCTGGAGTTCGACGCAGCCGAAGACCGGTTGCAGCTGGAAATACCGACCGACGAAACGCCGGAACGCGTGTTCGACCGCCGATGGGCGCTCACGCTCCTCGACCGCGTCTTTGCGCAACTGCAGGCGCAGGCCGCCCGCGGAGAAAAACTGCGTCAGTTCGAGTGCCTGAAGCCCTACTTGACCGGCGACGCACCGCAGCTGAGCTACGCGGACACCGGCGCGCTGCTCGACATGTCGGAAGGCGCCGTCAAGGTGGCGGTGCACCGCCTTCGGCGACAGTTCAGGGACCTGGTGCACGACGAGATCGCGCACACCGTGTCGTCGCCGGAGGAAATCGACGACGAGCTCCGTCATCTCTGGTCGGCGGTCCGGCGGTAGTGCAAGGCGAAGGCGGCCGGGCCTCAGCCCTTGCGCGGTACGGCCTCCATGAGCAGCGCGAGCGCCTTGCGAAGACTCTGACCGCCCGGCGTGGCGCCCTTGAAGTGACCCAGGCGCACGACGACGAGGTCGTGCGACGGCACGATGAGCGTGGTCTGGCCGCCGGCGCCGGACATGTAGTACGCCTCTCTGGGCACGGGGAAGGTCCCTTCGCCGTTGATCCAGAAGAGGCCACCGTACACGAGACGCTTGTCGGCCACCCATCCTGGCGCCAGGGTGCTCACAAACTTGACGTAGCCTTCGGGAAGAAGGCGCTCACCGTTCCACACACCATCCTGAAGGTACAGGTTGCCAAGCCGCGCCCAGTCGCGCCCTGAGGCAAACACGGCCCCCTGTCCAAGGAAGTTGCCGAACGCGTCGGTCTCGATCACCATCGTCCGCACGCCGATCTTGTCGAAGAGCGCACGCTGCGGGAACGACAGGTACTCCTCCCCGCGTTTCTCCACCGCCAGGCGAATCAGGTAGTTGATGAGCACCGGGTCGGTGTTCCGATAGCGGCCGACCGTACCGGGCAGCCACTGCTGCGGCCGTGTGGCAGCGTACCGATAAGTGTCCACGCCTCCGGTGTAGAGGTAGAGATGATCGGGATATGGGCCGTCGGGATCGTAGTCGGGATCCTGCGGCGCCCGGATCCGCAGACCGCTCGACATGTTCAGGATGTCGCCGATGCGGATCTTCGCGCGCGGATCGTTGGCGCCCTGCCACTCGGGCACAGGCGCGGGCTGCCAGAGTTGATACTCGCCCCGCTTGATCACCACGCCCATCAACGTGGACGTGACGCTCTTCCCCATCGACCAGCTCTCGAGCGGCGTGGTCGAAGTGATGGCGTCGCCATACCGTTCTGCGATCAGCCGTCCGCGCCAGGTCACGACGACCGCCGCGGTCAGGGCGCCGGCAGGCTCGAAGGCAAGATCGATGGCTCGCTTCACCTTGTCGACGTCGATGCCATCCGGCGGGGGACCGGCAGGCAGCGCGTCGCCCATCGGCCACGGCAGGGTCTTCGGATCGCCCAACCGGCTCTTCACGTCAACCGGGGCGAACTTCACAGCGTTCTGTCCCGCGGGCAGGATCACACACCCCTGATCGCCCATGTACTTGGCCGTGCGGATCACGCCGTTCGGCAGCGTGATGTGCACTGCCTTGTTGGCGCGATCGACGACCGGCTTGCCGACCTTCTGGCGTTCGGCGTAGGGGCTGATGAAGTACCCGACGTTCTCGGCGGCGAAATCGGGGGCGAGCCCGGTAATGAACACCGCCGAGCACATGATCTTCGCAAATCCGGCCGTGTGGTGTTCCAGCCCGTTGCCGGGCGGCGCCACGTACGGCGTGTCCAGCTCGAGTGACTTTGCGCGCGCGATGAGGGCGTCGCGGGCGGGATTGGGCTGTTGCGAAGCCAGGGACGCGCCGGCAAGCGCCGCGAACACAACGACGTGCAAAGCGTTCCGCATGCCTGCCTCCTTGCGGTGACTAACAGCCGCGCCCACGTACCTCGTCAAGGGTTGATGTGGTTCCGCTCCGTCTTTGATACCTCGGTCACGAAGAAACTGAAGAAGCGAGCGGCGCGTTCGAGCCCCGGTACCGAGATGGTGTCCGCCACGTCGCCGGTGGTGTGGTACATCGGCCCGGAGTGGATCGCCTGGACACGCGCGACGCCGAGCGGCTGGTAGCCACCGAGGTCGCCGGGAACGCCTGAAGAGAATGTCGGATTGAGGTTGAAGCCGTAGCGCTCGACGCCACGCTTGCCGATGTCGATGAGCGCCGGGGACTCGTTCGAGATCCCGAAGCTCATCACCTGCTCGTCCGGTTCAACCGTCCATGTCGATGAGCGGATCGAAAACTGCGCGATGTGCTCGAGGTTCAGCACGAGCACCGTCTTCCCCGTCAGCGCCGGATTCATCCTGACAAAGTTGGCGGGTCCATTGAGTCCCGGGCTGTGGTGGCCGCCGCTCGCGACGAACACGAGCGTGCGCTCCGGCTGGTTCTCGGGCTTCATGAAGTGGCGGGCCATCGCCAGGAGCACGGCCAGACCGTCGGCGTTGTCGCCGGCAGCGTCGAACCATCCGTCGGCGTGGGCATTGACGATGATGTTCTCTCCGTCCGCTCCGGATCGGCCGGGGACGACGCCCATGGCGTTCTGACCCTTCAGCCCGGTCATGACCTCGGCCTCGAGGCGCAGTTGCAGGCGCAGGGCGCCGCCCTTTCCCGCGGCGCCGGCCTTCTGAATGGCCGCTTCGACGAACTTGCCATCCGCGCCACCCAGGTTGAAGCACGGCGCGCCGCAGTTGCCGAAATCGCGGACATGCATGTTGCCGGTCTGCTCCACGACATTCAGGACGGCGACCGCGCCGCGCTTGGTGAGCTCACGCGCGCGTTCCACCGTGCGCGTTCGCTCGGAGTACGCGCCGGAGGCGGGCTTGAGGTGCTGCACTGCAATCTTCCCCTTCACGTCGACACTGGGAAGCGCCGCATCGGTCGTGGGGCCGACATACACGAGCGGCGCGCTGAGCATGCCGCCGGGAATCTGCGATCCGCTCACCGGGATCGCGCTCTCGAGCACGACGTCCCGGCTCCCGGCACCGAAGCTGGCGTCGCCGAGAAGCCTGACCTCCCAGGTCTTCGCCCACCAGAACGGCGCCGTGCCCTCGGTACTGCTGCACCAGCACGTTGTTGAGACCGGCGGCCGTAAACTGCTCCGCCACCCACGACATCGTCGCCACCGCCGAGGGGAAGCCCGTGACCCTGCCCCAGACCTTGTTGCCGGCGGCCCGGCTCTGCTTGGAGAAGCCGACGATGGTCTCGACGTCGCGCTTGATCGTGGCGCCCTGCAGCTCGCGGAACACGCCTTCACCGGAGGGCACACGCGCGCGCAGCACGGTGCCAATCCCGGCGACTGACGCCATCGGCACGACCGGCTTGTGCGGATCGCCGAGCCCGGGGGGCAGCGCGAGGCCAAACCAGGCGCCGGGGCCCTGACCGTGAAGAATACCGCTTGCCACCAGCGCCGCCGCGCAGGCGAGCAGAAAGAGCTGTCTGACTTTCCTCATAGGCCCGAAGTGTCGGCCACGCCGCTGGTGGCGTCAAGCGCAGATTGAGGCATAGAAGCACCTCCGCGTGGACAGTCGCCCGGCTGCAATGTCCTGGATTGCAACCGGGGCATCCGATAACATTCGCCACGCTCTGCTCGCGGATGGATATAGAGGTGGTGGCATGAAAGGGTCTACGTGCGCGGTCGTCGCGTGCGCGCTGGCGGTGACGATGGCACAGCCGGCGGCCCAGCGCGTGACGTTGTCGACCGACCTCATCAAGGATTGGAGAGCGCAGCAGGAAACGATGCTGAGGCTGGCGGACGCGATGCCCGAGACCACGTTCGGGTTCAAGCCAACGCCGCCGCAGCGTTCGTACAGGCGAACAGATCCTCCACGTGGCGGGCGCCAACATCATGCTCATGAAGTTCCTGGGCGGGAAGACCTCGGCGCCGCCGATCACGGACAAGGACCTGTCCACCTTCGGGCTCAAAGCGACATCGAAAGCCGACATTCTTCAGGCGCTGAAGCAGTCGTACGAGTTCGGCGACGCGGTCTTGCAGGAGTTCTCGGACGAGGCGCTCGTGCAGACGATCAAGGGACCGCCCTGGATTGGCGAGGCGACGCGGGCGAAGATGGTCTACTACACGATGGGACACACCTTGGACATCTACGGGCAGATGGTGGTGTACCTGCGCCTCAACGGCATCGTGCCTCCGGCGAGCCGACGCGGAGGCGTGTAGAGGGGCCGATATATACTCGCGCAATCAGGAAGGTGGCAGCCATGGATCGACCCGGAACGAGGCGTTGGTTCTCGGCGCTCGTCGCGGCCGCGTCCCTCGTCGTCGCAACCCCCGGCCGCGCCCAGCAAACGCCCAATCCGGGTGACACGCCCCGCGACACGCTTCCGAACGAACCGCGGATCTTCACGAGCGCCGGCCAGACCTTCCGGGTCGTGCCGACCAAGGGTCTGTCGCGCCCCTTTGCTCTGGCCTTCCTGCCCAACGGCGACATGCTGATCACCGAACGGGCGGGCCGCCTTCGGATTGTCCGCGCGGGGGTGCTGGACCCGCAGCCGATCGCCGGCATTCCCCCGGTTCTCGATCTGCGCCTGAAGGGCCTGCAGGATGTCGCCGTGCACCCGCGCTTTGCCGACAACCAGCTGGTGTACTTCACGTACTACAAGCCGAAGCCAGGGGAAAAGGACGTCGCAACGGCAGTGCTCGCCCGTGGCCGCTTCGACGGCGGTCATGCGCTGGCGGAAGTGCGCGACATCTTCGTGGCAGACGCGTGGTGCGCCTCGCCCTCTGCGTCCCGCATCGCCTTCGCACGCGACGGCAAGATCTTCATGACCGTCGGGGTGCCCATCCGAGGGCGGGCTGGCACGGCGCAGCCGGAGGATTCGCAGAACCCCGCCAACCACGTGGGCAAGGTGCTTCGGCTCAATGACGACGGGAGCGCGCCATCGGACAATCCCTTTGTCGGCCGCCCCGACTACCGCCCTGAGATCTACGCGCTGGGGATTCGGAACATCCTCGGGTTGGTGATTCACCCGGAGACCGGCGAGTTGTGGGAAAACGAGAACGGTCCCATGGGTGGCGACGAAATCAACGTCGTCACCGCGGGCAAGAATTTCGGATGGCCGGTGGTGTCGTATGGGCGGGCGTACAGCGGCGACGTCGTCGGTGACAGTTCCGGGCCCACGACCGCCGCACATTCCGCGCCGGGCATGGAAGAGCCGTTCATGTTCTGGGTGCCGTCGATCGCGATCTCCGGGATGGTGTTCTACACGGGCAGCCAGTTCGAAGCGTGGAAAGGCAACATCTTCGTCGGCGGGCGCCGCGGCACGCAGCTGCAACGCGTGGGGTTGAATGCGAAGGGATTGCCCATCCTTCGCGAGACGCTGCTGTCCGAGCTCAAGCAGCGCATCGCCGAGGTCAGGCAGGGGCCTGATGGCCTGCTGTACCTGCTGACCGATGAAAACGCCGGCGCCCTCTTGAAGATAGAGCCGGTGCCTGCCGGGCCGCCAACCGCGGCGGACGCGTCGCGCGTTCCGCGCTAGCGCGTGGCCTTGGCCGCAGGCCGGGTCGGGACTTCAAACACCCAAATCGCCGCGCCGTGGTCCGGTGGATTCTGGATTTCCGGCACGAGCACGTCGTAGCTGTTCGACTGATAGCCGCCCGGACCGACGACGACAGCGACGTATTCCTGTCCGTTGGCGGAGTAGCTGATCGGCGCGGAGCTCGGCACGTCGTTCAGGCGAGCCTTCCAGAGCTGGGCGCCAGTGGCGGCGTCGTACGCGAGAAACATTCGGTCGAGCCCGCCGGCAAACACGAGCCCTCCAGCCGTGGCGAGGGTCCCCGTCGTCAGCGGCGCGCGCTGCCGTTCGACCCAGGCCGTGGTTTTTGTTGCGAGATTGAGCGCCTGCAGACGCCCATACTTGCCGTCGCTTCCAGGACGCGGCCGAACCGTCCACCGGACACCGCTCGACAAGCTTCCACGTTCGCCTTCCCCGACGGGCACCGAGATCCATGCAGGCCTCCACGATAGGCAGATACAGGATCTTCGTGGCCGCATCGTACGAGGTGGGCATCCATCCGCGGCCACCGCTCACGTGCGGGCAGATCATCTTGGTCTTGCCGTCGCCAGGAAGAAGGTTCGGGTCGGTGATCTTGGCGCCGGTCTTCGGGTCGATCGAGGTGACCAGGTTCTGCAGTCCGAGGTCGATGGACGAGAGGTACTTGCCGGTTTCGGCCTCCACGATGTCGAAGATCATCTGCTTGCCGGCCGTGACGACCACGGTCTGCGTGCTGCCGTTGACCGGCAACTGCATCACCTGCCGTTCGAACGCCCAGTCGAGATCCCACTGGCCGTTCGCCTGGTGCTGAAAATACCACTCGAGCCTGCCGGTGTCCGGCTCCAAGGCGAGCGTGGAATCCAGGTAGAGCGCGTCGTTGGTCACGCCCGGTTGGTTGCCCAGGATCCGGATCGGGCCGGTGTCGTAGGTATTCCCGGGTGCGAAGAACGCGAGGTTGTGGACGGGATCGTAGCTCCCGGGAATCCAGACCGATCCGCCGTTTCGCTTCTCGAGCGGCAGCCCGTTCCAGCTGTTGCCGCCGGGCTCGCCGGGCCTCGCGATGGTATAGAACCGCCAGGCTTCCTTGCCCGTCTCTGCATCGAGCGCGGCGATGTAGTTGCCACCCTCTGCGCGACCAGTGGTCCCGACCATCACCTTCCCGCGCGCCACCAGGGGGCCACCGGTCATCCGGTAGCCTTTTCGGGATCGGCCACCGCCTGGTCCCAGACCACCTTCCCCGTCTTCACATCGAGCGCGACGATGTGCGCGTCCGAGGTCGGCACGAGCAGGCGGGTGCCGTAAATCGAGATGCCCCGCTTGACGCTCGGGGACACACCAGCCGGCAGTCGGCGTGAATACTGCCAGAGCAGATCACCTGTGGCGGCATCGAGGGCCTGTACCTTGTCGCCGTAGCTGTGAACGAACAGCACGCCGTCGTGAACGAGTGGCGTTGACTCATTGGGACCGTTGGGCAGCGACCACGTCCACGCCACACGCAGCTCGCCGACATTGGTCTTGTTGATCTTTTTCAGCGGGCTGAAGCCGAACGCCTCGTAGGTGCGCCGCCACAGCAGCCAGTCGCCGTCGTCGGGCCTGGTCAGCATGGCCTCGGTGACCGGACGAATCTTGTCCAGGGGATTGAGCCGCGCTGGCGCCGGCGGCACGGAGGCCTGGGGCGCGAGCCCGCCGCCGCCGACGCGCGGCCAGTTGGGCGCCGCCATCGCCTTCAACGCCTCGGGATCGGCCGGGAGTTCGCGTGCGCCAGAGGCGTGAGCCATTCTCCTGGAGCATGTAGGCCAGAAGCTGCGCGTACATCGCATCGCCGAGCGTCCCCGGCCGCGCGGGCGGCATCTTCGTGCTGGTGAAGGTGAACAGCGGCTCCGCGGATCGGGAGCCCCACTTCTGCCGGAAGTCGTTGCCCTTCAGGGGCGGCCCATACGCGCCATCGTCCAGGTTCTGGCCATGGCACGACGCACAATGTTCGATGTACGCGGCCTGACCCTGGTCGGCCTGTGCCACGGTGTAGCTGAGAGGCGTTGGCTGGCGACTGTGCCTCGATCGCGCGACGTCGGTGCCTGCGCCGCGAACGATAGGAGCGCCGCCGAGCGCGCTGCCGAATGCGAGACGTCCGCCCGGTTCAGATGCCGCATTGATGTCATAGAGCGCCGGTTCAGCACGCAGCGTTCGGGCCGCACCGCTCGCTCAGTTCGCCACCACGAAGTCGGCCGTCCACTCGTGCGGCCCCCAGATGATGACGAGGCGACCGCGGTCGGCGGCCGCCGGCATCAGCGCGATCGGCGAACGGGCGGGCAGCGGCATGCCCGTCGGAGTGGGACAGCGTCGACTTCCGCCGCGTCGAATTTCGGATCGTGCTGCGAACCCCACGCGTCGGGTTCGTTGTTGAAGACCAGTCGCCATCCGCTGCCGACTCGCTTCAGCCACAGGCCATAGGACCCGGGAAAGCCGACGACCTGGTTGCCGGTGGCAATCGAGCGTCTTGCCAAATCGCAGCGAACGCTCGGTTCTCAGTCGCGGCACGGGCGACTCGGTCAACATGACGACCGAGCCGGCGGGCGTCGTCGCCAGCCTGGCGAAATCCGGCCCGTCGACACTCAGCCCGCGGCGGTTGCGGTTCCCGCCAACGCGGTCGCCGCGCGCAAAGGTCCGCTCGAAAGGAGATGCTCAGCCGCTGACCCTTGGGCAGCACGCATCGCGGTTTCGTTCCTCTGGGCGAGGAGCCGCGCACGGGACAGCACGCTGGTGTCCTCGTCGTGCGTGCCGGTTGATCGTGGCGTTCGGGATGCGGTTCTCCTGATGCGCCGCCTGAGGGATTGGTGAACTGCACGTCGGTCGGCGCCTGGTAGTCGCCCCACCGGAGCACGAGGTGGCCGACCGTGATGTCTTCTGGAATCAGCGCCGCGACCAACGTCGGCGACCAGGGGCGACCGAGACGCGCCAGCGGGACCTGGCCGACGAGGGCATTGCTGGCGTCGGTGACTTGAAGCTGCCAGCCCTCGTCTGCTGCCCGCCAACCAGAGGTCGTAGCGACCGCACCGGGTGGAGCCGGGACGTCCTTGGCGGCGCCTGGCTCGCCGGTTCAGCGGCAGCCGGCGTCTCTGCCGCCGAGTTCCACCGTCCCTATCCGGAGCGAACCGGTTGTCTCGATCTGCCCGACGCGGACGCGCCGCTGCCGGCGCTCGAGCCGCGGCCGACAGCAGGAGCTTTGTGCGCAGGATCGGTCGGCTCTGAGATCCGGCGGGAACTCCAGGATCGCGGTGCGTCCGGCCAGAGCGAGCTCCGATCGCAGTAGCCCATCGCCTGTCGGTTGTGCACGCGGCGCTTGTTCGGTCGTTGCACCGGCGACGAGACCCACAAGACAGAACGCAGACCGATCAGGCGTGTGCAGGCGCAGGGTGCGCGAGCCCATAGTGACCTCTCGAATCGCTGCCGTATCGCGACCTGCTACTGCTGCTGGGCCGGCAGCTCCTGCCCGGGCTCGAGCTCCGCATAGCTGACGAAGCCCAGCATCATTTCGTCCTGCGTGCGCGGGCCCGTTGCGGATCGCGAGGTTCGGGTTGAACAGCCGCTTGGCCCCGCGGTCGGCCGAGTTGTCATACAGCATCTCGACGTCGATACGCGTCCCCTTCGGCAGCAGCTTCGGCTGTTTGTAGCTTGTAGGTGACCTGCCACCCCTGGTCGTAGCGCGGCACGTCGAGCAGCACTTCCTTGCGGCCATCAGGATAGGTCGCCGTGTACCGGGCCGCCGTCGCGCGCAGGTGCGCATGCGGCCAATAGGCCAGATACAGCGTGTCCTTCTGTAGCGTCTCCGCGGCCCCGATGCGGTAGTTCACTTTGTGCGGCGGGATTTCGAATCCTGTCGTGCCGATCGACTTGCTCTTCACCTGGTACTGGACCGGCCCCTTGGCGAAGTAGAACCCGACCTCGGCCTGGTTCACATACCCCGTGCCCGCGCCGGCCTGCTTGTAGTAGTGCATGTTGAAGGTGATCGTCGACCCCTTCTTCAGCTCCATGCCGAAGCCTTCCGGCAGCTGGGCCGGCTCGGCGCCGCCGGCGATGCAGCCCATCGACAGCCCCGCCGCGCCCTCGCCTTCGGCATCCTCGGCCGGGTTCTCGACGAACCCGGGCGGCCGGATGCCGCCGCACATGTGGTGAACGGTGTCCTTGCCCGCGACGTAGGTGCCCGCCCGGAATTCCCACGCCCGGACGAACACATCCTGCGGCAGCAGGTCTTCGGCAATCTTCGCGTGGAACGTCCCCTGGACGTCCTGCGCGTCGTCGTTCACGAAATACGGCTGCGGCATCTTGACGATCAGGTCCGGCTTGCCCAGCGAATACCCGCCGCTCTCCGCCTCGGTATTCAAGGTCGGCAGATCGGCGCCGGCGCCTTTGGCTTGTCGCCGCCGGGCGCGCCGGCGTCGACCCACGCGACAATCGTGGCGATTTCCTTGTCGGTCAGGCCACGCTCGTTCGAGAAGACACCCTTCGGCGCTTCGGCGAACCACGGCGGCATCTCGCGTGCCTTGACCTTCCGCGCGATCGCGCGCGCCCACGGCCGCGCCTCTTCGTAGGTCGTCAGGGACATCGGCGCCACCAGGCTGCCGATGTTCTTGCCCGCCGGCTGATGGCAGGACATGCAGTTGGCCTGCAGGATCGGCGCGACGTGCTCGTAATACGTCGACTTTCTCGTCGGCAGCGGACCCCGGCCCTGCCATCAGAAGCACGCCGCCCAGGACAACGACGATTGCAGACACTCGCGGCTTGAGCTTCATACCGGACCTCATTGCTAGCTGATCCGCCAAACCACCGCCGACGTCTCAGGTCCTGCCTGGCACCATCCGCTATCAGGTGACGGACCCGGAGATGTGCACGCGCTCAATGTGAGCCTGGACAGTGCGGCTGTCAAGCGACAAACGGGTCACAATAGCCACATATGGGTGCCCTCGAGGAATTCCTGGAAAAACGCCCCGAGTACCGGCCAGACCTCGGCGCTCGACACCCTGCGGGCCGGCGAGTACGGGCGTCTCGATGCCGAGGGCCACGTCTACCTCGACTACACGGGCGGTGGCCTGCATGCCGTGTCGCAGATCCGCGAGCACGCGGAGCTGCTGAACGCCCACGTCTTCGGCAACCCCCACTCGGCAGCCTGAGCTCCACCAAGACCACGGCGCTCGTTGAAGAGGCACGGCGCCTTGTCCTCGCCTGGTTCAACACATCGGCCAGCGAGTACACGGCCATCTTTACCGCGAACGCCACCGGGGCGCTGAAAGAGGTCGGCGAAGCCTTTCCGTTCGATCACGGCGGACGCTTCCTCGCAACCTTCGATAACCACAACTCGGTCAACGGCATCCGCGAGTTCGCGCTGGCCAAGGGGGCCCGCGTCGACTACGCGCCGCTCACGATGCCGGACCTGCGCATCGATCTTCCCGAGCTCGAGGCGCGTCTCACGGCGGCGCCTCCAGGAGGCGGGCGCCTCTTCGCGTTCCCGGCGCAGTCCAACTTCTCAGGCGTGAAGCACCCGCTGGTTCTCGTGAAACGCGCACAGGCCCTCGGATGGCACGTCCTGCTCGACGCTGCCGCGTTCGTCCCCACGAACCGGCTCGATCTGAGCGCGGTACAGCCGGACTTCGTCGCCATCTCGTTCTACAAGATGTTCGGCTATCCGACCGGCGTCGGCTGCCTGCTCGTCAAGAACGCGGCGCTGCCGCTTCTCGCCAGGCCGTGGTTTGCCGGCGGCACTGTCAACTTCGCGAGCGTGCAGGGGCTCGCTCACTTCCTGTCGCCGCGCGAGGCGGGGTTCGAGGACGGGACGCTCAACTATCTCGGCATTCCGGCGGTGACGATCGGCCTGCGGCACCTCGAGCGGATCGGTCTCGACGTGATCCAGACGCGAGTGAAGTGCCTCACTGCCTGGATGCTCGGACGGCTGCTCTCCCTTTCTCACCGCAACGGCCGTCCCATGGTCCGCATCTACGGCCCAACGACCGTCGAGGAGCGCGGCGGCACGATCACATTCAACCTGTACGATCCCGATGGCCACCTGCTGGACTATCGCCGCATCGAAGAGCTCGCAACCGACCGGCGCATCTCGATCCGGACAGGGTGCTTCTGCAACCCGGGCGCGGGAGAAACCGCCGAAGGCCTGACCGAGGAGGACATGCTCGCCGGCGCGGCCGCAGGAGCCGACATGACGCTGCCGCGCTTCCTCCAGGTCATCCAGCACCGCGGCGGCAAGAGCGCCGGCGCGATCCGCGCCTCACTGGGCCTGGCCAGCAACTTCGCCGATGTCGAAACGTTCGTGGAGTTCGTGGCGGGCTTCCGCGATCAGACGCGGCTCACCATGGGCGAGGTCACCTTTGATGTCGCCAGCTGCCGGGTGATACGCGACGGCAGCTGAAGCCTGAATTGGGTAATCGGGGGCGACGCTGCAATCGCGCCAATTGTTTCAATTACTCGATTGGTACAATTTACCCAATTACCAGATTCGCCGATTACTCAATTACCCAATTACCCGATTACTCAATTCAGCGCGTCACCGTAACCGTGACGTCGAGGTAATCGAGCAGAATACCGTCGTCGGCGAAGCCGCGCAGGACGTACTGGCCTGGTTCGCTGAACACGGCGGCCGTCGCTGCGCGGCCGTCCACGACGGCGGCCTTGGCCGGCTCGAACTTGACCGTGCCGGTGCCGCTGCGGCGATGCAGGACCCAGATGGCCCCGAGCCGCATGCCGGGGTCGAGGCGAACGGCCATCTGGATGATGGGGTTTTGCGGAAGCGGCACGACGGCTGGCGGCATGGCGGCGCCGCGGCCGCGCGCCGCGCTCTCCGGGGTCACCGTGCCTCCCCCGCCCCCACGCGCAGCCCCCGGGGGCGGCAGGCCGTCGTCGGTCACTTCGACGACGAGCGGCAGCGACGCTCCCACGGCTACGGTCCGTTCAGCCGGACCCACCAGCTTGATCGTCGGGCCTGCGTTCGCGGCGCCCTGCGGCCCAGGGCCACTGCGGTTCTGGTGGTACACGCTGTTGTCGATCTCCCAGAACGGCTTCAGCGTGGCGTAGGCCTTCTCGGTGTGCCCGCGGTGCGTCAGCGTCCACACGAGGTCCTTCTCGCCCCAGTCCCTGGGCACGCGGACCTTGAACATGAACTGCTGGCGGCGCGGGAAGAAGTACGTGGGCTGGCCGCGATCGGGGTCGCCTGGCTCGAGGCGGTTGTTCGGGCCCACCGGAATGTCGAGGACCTCCTCGTAGTTCCGGTTCATATAGCCGAACACCATGTCGAAGGAGCCGTCGGGCCTGCGCTCCCAGCCTTCGAACACCGCGGCGATGGTCTGCCCCGTCGCGTAGCGCTGCGCGTGGACGATCCGCCCGGCGAGCACGAGGACAGCCGCCAGGGCGCACCAGGCGGCCAGCGTGCGAACGCGCATGACGATCAGTTCGACTTCCGGATCGCCGCCCGTTCGGCGAGCTCGATCTCGAAGTCTTCGTCAGACATCGGATAGAACGTCAGCCAGTGGCGCGCCATGTCGTCGGTCGTCCGCTGGCCGAAGCCCACCCAGTTCCGCGGATCCGGGTTGTTCCTGTTGGCCGCCGAGTTGTCGTGCCAGCTCGTGACGTGAATGATCGTCCCCGCAGGCAGAAGCGGCGCCACGTCGTCGGCGTAGTTGTAGACGATCTGCCATTGGAAGTCGTAGTTCACGCAGTTCAGCTGCACCACGACCATGTTCGGATAGATCGCCTCGACGCACTGGCGCTTGCCGCGGTTGTGCATGTGCGGCATGAACCCGACGAGACGTGAGTTGCGCGCCATCCTGAAATACGCGTCGCTCCGCACGTTGTCCGCGCCGGCCGGAATATCCAGGTCGTCGGCGTTCGGCGAGAGGATCGTCGTCATGATGTGCTTCGGCACCACGCCCTTCGGGTAGAAGACGATGCCGATGCGCGTGCGGTCCGTGATGGTCTCGCCCACGGAGTGGTAGTGCATGTTGAAGTTGATCTTCGAGCCTGCCTTCATCAACCGCCCGGCATGCTCGGGGTAGATGTCGCCGTTCTTGCCGACGGCGTATTCGACGAGCGTCCCGCCCGTCGGGCTCCCGTCCGGCGAGATCAGGCTGGCGACGGCGTGGTGGACAACTCGAATGCCGGAGTCCGGGCCCGGCTTCACTTCGACGGCCTTGATGTAGCGGTCCTCGGTGAGCCCGGACTCAGCTTCGATGTTGACCCAGAAGTCGGCGGCGGCCGGCGGAACGGTCACGTCGTTGGGAAGCGTGACGATCAGGTCCGGCTTTCCGATGTTCCACCATTCCCAGTCCGCGAACTGACGGGGCGGCGGCATGTCCGCAGGGTTGCCACGCGGCATGCCGGCGTCAATCCAGCCGACGATGGTCGCGACCTCGGCGTCGGTCAGGGAGGGGTCGTCCTTGAACTTCCTGATCCCCACCTCGCGGTCAACGTGCCACGGCGGCATCTCGCGCCGCGCCACGCGCGCACGGATCGAGCGAGCCCACGGGCGGATGTCTTCGTAGGTGACGAGCGACATCGGCGCGATCGAGCCCGGCCGATGGCAGTGCTGGCAGGAACGCTGAACGATCGGCGCCACATCCTTGGTGAAAGTGGCTGCCGGCCTGGGGGCCTGTCCAGATGCCAGGCCCGGAACCGCCAGAGCCGCCGAGAAGACCAGCGCCGGAATCCCTGTCCTGATGTGCGAACGCATCAACCGACCTCCAGCCCTCGTCACCTTACCAAACCACCGCGCCGGCGACAATTGGAGTGGACTGCCGAGCCTGGAGAGGGTGGCCCTTTTCAGCGGGCGGCGGGCACCGGCTGGCCCTTTTCGTCGACCTCGGTCCGGACGGTCTGCACTGGTCCCATCCCGATGATCTGCACGATGACGTCCTCGTCTTTCGCGCCGTCGTAGTGGTGGTAGCCGGCCGGGTGGAACATGAACCCGCCTTCACGAATCGGCACCATCGTCTCGGGCTTGTAGACGTCGCCCGTGCCGGTCCACCACGTGCCCTTGAGCACGGTCACGTAGCGATCGTGGTCATGGTAGTGCGGCCGACTGCCTGTGCCCTTCACGAAGCGGTTGCGCGTGACGTACATCCCGGGTTTGGTGGAATCGCCGAGCACCCGGCCACCGGCCTGCGCCTGCTCCGGCTGCATGATCAGGTTCTTCGCGTCGACCATCGGAACAGGCGGCGAAGTCTGCTGCGCCTGGCCCAGCGCCGAAGGACCGATGAGCCCTCCGAGCACCAACGCGACAACGACGCCAACGAGATGTGTCGTTTTCATACTGAAGTCCTCTATCACTTTGCGGCGGGGCCCCACCCCCGCCGCGAACTGACGCCGATCCCTCACCTCGGATCTCCATGTCCTCGGTTCGGGATGGCCGCAGGCGCATGCATTCTTACTAGGGCACATTCATCGGCTTCGAAGCAGACTCCTGTGGGCGCGGCATCATCAGCAGGTACAGCGCGAAGCTGAGCGCGAAGGTCACAAACCACGCGTAAGTGTAGAGCGTGTCCAGGAAGCCGGGATCGGCAATCTGTCCACCCGGCGTCGTCGCCGCCCGGAGAAAGCCCGGCACCACCGGCAGGACCGCCAGCACCAGCGCGGCGATAGCGCGACGGTTCACGCCGCGCTCGTAACTGTAGCGGCCGTTCAGCTTGAAGAGGTCGGCGGGCGACAGGATCTGCCGTCGGAGCACCCAGTAGTCGGCGATCAGAATGCCGCCGATGGCTCCCATCAGGCTCGAGTAGCCGATGAGCCACGTGAAAATGTAGGCCGATGCGTCGGCATAGAGTTTCCACGGCAGCATCGCGATACCGATTGCGGCCGTGATGAGACCGCCGGTCACGTAGCTGATCCGGCGAGGCGCCAGGCTCGAGAAATCGTTGGCCGGCGACACCACGTTGGCCGCCATGTTCGTGGTCAACTGCGCGACGAGCACGATCAGTGCGCCCGCGATAACGACGGGGGGACTGCCGATCCGTGCGATGAGCGCCACGGGATCCCAGATGGCTTCGCCGAAGAGCACGATGGTCGCGCTGGTGACCGCAACGCCGATGAAGGCGAAGCCGGTCATCGTCGCCGGCAGGCCCATCGCCTGGCCCAGGGCCTGGGAGCGCTGGCTCCGGGCGTAGCGCGTGAAGTCCGGGATGTTCAGGCTGAGCGTGGCCCAGTAGCCGACGTTGGCGGTCAGCGCCGCTGGAAAGAGCTGCCAGAACGGCAGGTGGTTCGTCTGCAGGCGAGACGACTCGTTCAGGATTCGACTGAGACTGCCGACCTCTCGCACGGCCCACCAGAGGAGCACGACGCCTCCGATGATCAGGAGCGGCGCCGACCAGCTCTCGAGCCACTTGATGCCGTCGAGCCCGCGCACGATGATCGCGACCTGAACGAGCCAGAAGGCGCCGAAGGCCAGCCACACGCCGCCCGGCAGCCCCGCCCAGGCGGGCCAGGCCGCGGTCAGCAGCGTGTGCAGGGCGAGCCCGCCGATCCAGGTCTGGATGCCGAACCAGCCGCAGGCCACGAGCGCACGCAGCACCGCCGGCACGTTGGCGCCGCGCACGCCGAAGCTGGCGCGGCACAGCACCGGAAAGGCCACGCCGTACTTGGTGCCCGCGTGAGCGTTGAGAATCATCGGCACCAGCACGATCGTGTTGCCCAGCAGAATCGTCAGCATGGCCTGCCACCAGGTCATGCCCTGCTGGATCAGGCCGGACGCGAGCGTGTAGGTGGTAATCGCGACGCTCATGCCGATCCAGAGCGCGGCGATGTGATACGTGGACCAGGTTCGCGCGGCGAGCGGCGTGGGCGCGAGATCGGCGTTCCAGAGGGGACTGTCGGAGAGATCTTCGGAGAGCTCGACGAAGTCGCGGCTCGCGGCCTCAGCCGGCACGGTCATGATCGTCAGGACTTGGTGGCGTCGGCGGGCTGCTCCGTCGCGGCGTAGCCCTCGGCGCCGTCGTAGCCGCCGTGATAGCCCGCTGCGTCAGGCCGTCGAATCCTGGAATGCGCAACGACGCGATCGCGCCGGAGCCCGCGGAAGTCCTCGAGCGAAGTCCAGTTGCGCTGCTCCATGGCGCGGCGCATGCCTGCCATCAAGGCCTGAACGACGTTGGGGCCGATGGCGTGGTCGAGCATGGCCGCCGTGCACACCTGCACGGTGCCGCATCCCAGCAGGAAGTAGTTCAGCGCATGAGAGAACTCGGAGATCCCGCCGATGCCCGAAAAAGCCTTGTCGGGAAACGCCTGCGTCATCTGCGCGATCTTCGCCACCGACTGCGGCAGGATGGCCGGCCCGCCCAGCCCGCCGCTCGAGACGAGCCCGTCCACGTTCAGCTCGAACTCCAGCGTGGTGGCATCGATGAGCGGCAGCGAGGGGAAGGTGTTCGACGACGAGACGGCGTCGGCGCCTCCCAGGAACGCCCCGCGGGCTTCGACGACGATGTCGGTTGTGGAGGGGGTGAGCTTGGCCCACACCGGGACGCGCGCGACCGCCTTGACGGCCTGCGTCACGATCGAGATCTGAGCTTCGTCCTTGCCGATATTGGACCCCATGTCCTTGCGGTCCATGTGGGGACACGACAGGTTCAGCTCGAGCGCGTCGGCGCCGGCGCCCTGGCACTCCTGGGCCAGCGTCTGCCAGTGCCCGAGCTCCTCGTCACTGCCGGAACCGGCCATGATGGAGGCCACGAGCACACGCGAGGGATAGGCGCGCTTGATGCGTGCAATCCGCGGGACCCACCAGTCGAGCGGCTTGTCCGAAATGAGCTCCCAGTTCCACGAGGAGTGGAGCGCCGTGCCGGCGCGCTTCTCCATCGAAAGGTGCGGGGAGTCCGGCGTCGCGCGGAGGAACTTGGTCTTGGGCCCGGCGACATTCACCACCGGATGCAGGCCAATCGTCTTCGTGACGACGCCGCCCCACCCGGCGTCGAAGGCACGCATGATATTGCCCTCGGACTCGGTCGGCGGAGCGGAGGCGAGCAGGAACGGGTTGTCGAACCGCAGACCGGTGAACTTCACGTCCAGTTGCACGGCCATGGTCAATTCCTGCGTTTCACTATAGCAGCCTAAAGATGTAGCCTAACCTTTTCCGTTCACGGGAGGTCACGATGGCGGAGCCCGAGATCCTCGCCAATTTCGTCGGTGGACGATGGGTGCCGGCGTCGGCCACGGCCCACGTGGACGTCTACAACCCCGCCCGTGGCGTGGTGATCGCGCGGACGCCCCTCTCGACGGGCGCAGACGTGGATGCGGCCGTCAAGGCGGCATCCGCAGCGTTCCCGGCGTGGAGCGAAACGCCTCCCGTGGTCAGGGCCCGATATCTTTTCGCCTTCAAAGCGAAGCTCGAAACCGAGCTGGAGGCGCTCGCCCGCCTCGTCACGACCGAGCACGGCAAGACGCTCGACGAGGCTCGCGGGAGCGTCCGGCGGGGGATCGAATGCGTCGAAGTGGCCTGCGGCGGACCCTCGATGCTCATGGGGTACGGGCTCGAGAACATCTCGGCCGGCGTGGATTGCACGGTGATGCGGCAGCCGATCGGCGTCTGCGCCGCCGATCGCCCCCTTCAACTTCCCGGCGATGGTGCCGCTCTGGTTCCTGCCGTTTGCGATAGCCTGCGGAAACACGTTCGTTCTCAAGCCGTCCGAGCAGGTGCCGTTGTCGCAACGCCGCCTGTTCGAGCTCCTGGCCGAGTGCGACCTCCCTCCGGGCGTCGTGAACCTGGTCAACGGCGGCAAGGAAGTGGTCGAGGCGATCTGCGATCACCCGGGCATCCGGGCGGTGTCGTTCGTGGGATCGACGCCGGTCGCGAGGCTCGTGTACCAACGCGCCACGCACTCGGGCAAGCGAGTCCAGGCGCTGGGCGGCGCGAAGAATTTCGTGATCGTGATGCCGGATGCCGACTTCGACCGCGCGATCCCGATCATCACCGAGTCCTTCTACGGGTGCGCCGGCGAGCGCTGCCTGGCCGGCAGCGTCCTGGTCCCGGTGGGGGGAGCCCACAAGGAAGCGCGCGACCGGCTCGTCGCGGCCGCCGAAGGGCTGCGCATCGGCGACGGGCTCGAACCTGGTGTCGACATGGGGCCCGTGATCAGCGCACGGCACAAGGCCAAGGTGCTGGGATACGTCGAACGCGGCGTCGCCGAAGGCGCGAAGATCGTGGCGGACGGACGATCGCGCCAGCTGCCCAAGGACGGGTTCTTCGTTGGTCCGACGGTGTTCGACGACGTGTCGCCGGCCATGAGCATCGGGCGCGAGGAGATTTTCGGCCCGGTCGCCACGGTCTGCCCGGCGAAAGATCTCGACGAGGTCTTCGCCCTGATGCACGCGCATCCCAATGCGAACGCGACCTCGATCTTCACGTCGAGCGGCAAGGCCGCACGCGAGTTCGCGCACCGCGCCACGGCGTCGATGGTCGGCGTCAACATCGGCGTGGCCGCGCCAATGGCCTACTTCCCGTTCGGGGGCGCCAAGGACAGCTTCTTCGGCGATCTCAAGGTCCACGGCCGGGATGCGTTCGATTTCTACACGGACAAGAAGGTCACGATTTGCCGTTGGTGGTAACGGCATTTCCGAAAGAGGTCCCATGCCCCGTGTCGTAGTGGGTGGATTGATTCAGGCCGCGGCGCCGCTGACCGACCCGGGTACGCCTATCGACAAGATCCGGAAGGCGGCCATCGATGCGCACATTCCGTTCATCGAGGAAGCCGGCAAGCGCGGCGTGCAGATCCTGGGGCTGGAGGAGATCTTCAACGGCCCCTACTTCTGTCCGTCGCAGGACGCGCACTGGTACGACATCGCCGAGCCGGTGCCAGGCCCCACGACCGAGCTGATGGCAACCTACGCCAAGAAGTACCAGATGGCCATGGTCGTCCCCGTCTACGAGAGGGAGCAGGCCGGTGTCTACTACAACACCGCTGCCGTGTACGACAGCGACGGGTCGTACCTGGGAAGTACCGCAAGAACCATATCCCCCACACGTCCGGTTTCTGGGAAAAGTATTTCTTCAAGCCGGGAAACCTCGGCTACCCGGTGTTCCAGACGCGGTTTGCGAAAGTCGGCGTTTACATCTGCTACGACCGGCACTTCCCTGAGGGTGCGCGGCTGCTCGGCCTGAACGGCGCGGAGATCGTGTTCAACCCCTCGGCGACCGTCGCAGGTTTGTCCCAGTACTCTGTGGAAACTGGAACAGCCGGCGCATGCAGTCGCCAATGGCTATTTCATGGCGTGCAGCAACCGCGTCGGCACCGAAGCGCCGTGGAACATCGGCCGCTTCTACGGGTCGTCGTACTTTGTCGATCCGCGCGGGCAGTTCCTGGCTACCGGATCCGAAGACAAGGACGAACTCGTGGTCGCCGAGATGGATCTCGACAAGATCGAAGAAGTCCGCCGTGTGTGGCAGTTCTACAGGGACCGCCGGCCGGACTCGTACGGGCCGATGGCGGAGCAGCTTCCATGACGCTCCTCGTCAAGAACGGCACCATCGTCACGGCGACCGACGAGTACAAGGGTGACGTCTTCGTGGACGGCGAGAAGATCACCGTGATCGGCACGTCGCTGACCATGCCGGCCGACCGCGTGATCGACGCGGCCGGGAAGTACGTGCTGCCGGGCGGCATCGACGTGCACACGCACCTCGACATGCCCTTCGGCGGCACGCGATCGGCCGACGACTTCGAGTCGGGCACGATTGCCGCCGCGCACGGCGGCACGACGACGATTGTCGACTTCGCCATCCAGTACAAGGGCGAGACGCTTCATCACGCCTGGGAAACGTGGATGAAGAAGGCTGAGGGCAAGGCGGCCATCGACTACGGATTCCACATGATCGTCACCGACCTCTCCGATCAGGTCGAGACCGAGATGGACGCGCTGGTCCGCCAGGGGGTGACCTCGTTCAAGCTGTTCATGGCCTATCCGGGCGTCTTCATGCTCGACGACGCGTCCATTTTCAGGGCGCTGCTGCGGACCGGCAAGAACGGCGGGACGATCTGCATGCACGCCGAGAACGGCGGGGTGATCGACGTCCTCGTCAAGAAGGCCCTGGCCGAGGGCAAGACGGCGCCGAAGTACCACGCGCTCACCAGGCCGGCGCGCGCCGAGGCCGAAGCGACGCACCGGGCGATCGCGCTTGCGGAGATCGCCGACGTGCCCATCTACATCGTGCACCTCTCGGCGGCCGAAGCGCTGGAGATGGTCACCGAAGCTCGCGACCGGGGACTGCCCGCGTACGCGGAGACTTGTCCGCAGTACCTGTTCCTGTCCTACGACAACTACGAGGAGCCGGGATTCGAGGGGGCCAAGTACGTGATGTCTCCACCGCTGCGCGCGAAGGAGACCCAGGATCGGTTGTGGCGGGGCCTTGCGTTCAACGACCTGCAAGCGATCTCGACCGACCACTGCCCTTTCTGCATGAAGGAGCAGAAGACGCTCGGTCACGATGACTTCTCGAAGATCCCGAACGGCGCGCCGGGCATCGAAACGCGCATGAGCCTGGTTTACGACGGCGGCGTGCGCACCGGGAAGATCTCGATGAACCGCTTCGTGGAGCTGACCTCCACCTCGCCGGCGAAGATTTTCGGCCTCTTCCCGCGCAAGGGCACGATCGCGCCGGGGTCTGATGCCGACATTGTCATCTTCGACCCGAAGAAGACGATTCGGCTCGCGGCCAGCACGCTCCACATGAAGGTCGACTACAACCCGTACGAAGGACGCGAGGTGACCGGTGCAACCGATACGGTCATCTCGCGCGGCAAGGTCGTCGTGGACGGCGGGACGTTCACCGGTCGCGCCGGCGGCGGCTCGTTCCTGAAGCGGAGCCCGCGATCATGAAGCCGGCCGCGACCGGTCCCGCGGCTTCCGGGACGATGTCCGGCGAAGAGATGGTGGCCCTCTCGCGAAAGCACACCATCTACGAGTGGTCCGCGCAATCGGGCGTGGACCCGATCGCGGTCTCCCGCGCGAAGGGCGTGTACTTCTGGACGCCGGAGGGCAAGCGGTTCCTCGACTTCAACAGCCAGCTGATGTGCGTGAACATCGGCCACGGCGATCCGCGAGTGGTCAAGGCGATCCAGGACCAGGCGGCGATCCTGCCCTATGCCAACCCGTTCATGGCGACCGAGCCCCGTGCGCGGCTGGGCGCGAAGCTGGCCGAGATCGCACCGGGCGATATCGACGTGTTCTTTTTCACGAATGGCGGCGCCGAGGCCAACGAGAACGCGATCAAGATCGCCCGCGCGGTCACCGGGCGGCAGAAGATCCTCGCGCGCTACCGCTCCTATCACGGTGGCACGGCCGGGGCGATCTCTCTCACCGGCGACCCGCGCCGGTGGACTCAGCCTGCCATGCCCGGCGTCGTCCACGTGCTCGATCCGTACCACGGCATCGCTCGCGGATGGGACACGGCCGATCAGGCCCTGCAGAATCTCGAAGAGGTCATCCAGCTGGAAGGGCCGGCGACAATCGCCGCCTTCATCCTGGAACCTGTCACCGGGACCAACGGCATCCTCATCCCGCCCGACGGCTACCTGCAGGGCGTGCGCGCTCTGTGCGATCGCTACGGCATCCTGATGATTGCCGACGAGGTCATGTCGGGATTCGGCCGCACGGGTCGATGGTTCGCCGTGGACCATTGGGGCGTCGTGCCGGATCTCCTCACGATGGCCAAGGGCCTGACGAGCGCTTACGTCCAGCTCGGGGCCGTGGGCATGCGCCGCGGCATCGCCGACCACTTTCAGGACAAGGCCTTTCCGAGTGGTCTCACCTACAACAGCCATCCGCTCGCGTGTGCAGCCGCGCTCGCTACGCTCGGCGTCTTCGAAGAGGACGGCCTTGTCGAGCGCGCGGCACGTACCGGAACGCTCATGCGTGCGCTGCTCGACGAACTCCAGGCACGCCACCCCTCGGTCGGCGCGGTTCGCTCCATCGGCCTCTTTGGCATCGTCGAGCTCGTGAAGGACAGAACCACCATGACACCGCTGGCGCCGTTCAACGGCACGTCGCCGGAAATGGCCGCGATCTCGAAGTTCTTCCGCCAGGAGGGGCTCTACACGTTCGTGCGGTGGAACACGTTCTTCACGAACCCGCCGCTGTCCATTTCGGAAGACGAGCTGCGGGATGGCTTCGCCATCATCGACAGGGCGCTCGCTGGAATTGAGTAACCGGGTAATTGGGTAATTGGGTAATCGGCGGATCGAGTAATTGGGTAAATTGATTGGGTAATTGATTGGTAATCGAGCCGCGATTGGGCTGATTCAGTGATGGAGGGGTTGTGAGAAAGCTGCTGACATCTGCGGCGATCGCGGCGGTGTTTGGTCTTGGCGCAGTCGGCCTGTTCGCCCAGCAGCCGCAGGGCACGCCGCCGGCGGCGGGGCAGCCGGCGCGGCCGGGCACCGCCGATCCATACGCCACCAATCCCGACGCGGGCGCATCGAAGTTTCCGCTGGCCGCCAAGCCAGGCACAGACAGCGGCGCCAGGACGACGCCGCTGCCCGGATCGGTGAACCAGGGAGCGTTCGATCCGGCTACCTGGAAGTTCGGACCCGCGTTCGATGCTCCGGCCAACTCGCGGATCTGGAATCCCGTGAAGCTGAAGATGCAGCAGGGCGGCAAAGTCACAGGCGGCACGATTTTCAGCGCGACCGATCCAGCCACCTACTGTGCGATGGCCAACGCCGGCTACGACTTCATCTGGACCGAGATGCAGCACGACCAGCGCGACTGGCAGGCCGCGGCGCGGATGTGGCGGACGTGCCCGCATGCGAAGGCGGTTCCCGGCGCGCGCGTGGCGTTTGGCGACGAGCGTGAGATCCAGCACGCGCTCGACGCTGGCGCGCTCGTGATCGTCGTGCCGACTGTGGATACGGTGCAGGAGGCCATCGCTGCGCGCGACTGGACCTACTTCCCGCCGCTCGGGCGGCGGAGCAACGGCGGCGGGCAGGCGTTCGACCCGGCGATGTGGGGCGGTGTGCCGGGTGGGTACCGCAACACGGTCAACGACAACGTCGTGCTGATCCTGATGATCGAAACGCTCGAGGGCCTGAAGAACGCGGACGAGATCGCGAAGGTCCCTGGCGTGACCGCGATCTTTGCGGCCAGCGGCGACCTGGGCAACTTCACCGGCTTCCGACAGGGCACGCCCGACTACGAACGCGCCATCAACATCGTCCACGACGCGGCAATCAAGGCGAAGGTGCGGCTCTGTGGTCCGTTTGCGTGGCGGGATCGGCCCGACTTCACGCTGCTTCCAGGCTGCGAGCGAAACCGCCAACATCACCCGCGGCGCCGCCGCCGAACTCGGCGACCTGGCCAACACCCAGCGGAAGGTCGAAGCGGGACCCTTAGCCGCAAAACCCTGAACCTCGTCATTCAGGAGCCGCTTGATGCTCGCGTGCGCCTTCTCGCGCACGGCGTCGGGCAGCGGCGCCCGGCCCGCTTCGTGGCAGAGGCCGATGGCCTGGCGCAGGCCGGCGACGACGGCAGCACACGACCCACAGGTCCGGCTATGGCGTTCGAGGCGCTCGCAGTCCCGGGCACCCAGTTCGCCATCGAGATACGCAGACACTCCGGCCAGGAGTTCCTGGCACTCGTCTGCGCGCGGCTCGCTCACAGGCCCTCCAGCGACTGCCGCAGCATCTGGCGCGCCCGATGCAGCCGCGTCTTCACGTTGGCTTCGGAAATGCCGGCGATCTCGGCGAACTTCACGCGTCGACAGCCCTTCGATCTCCCTGAGCACCACGATGATTCGGTAGGCGCGCGGTAGCCGGTCGAGCGCCTGTCGAAGCCGCTCGCCGACGACGGCGTCGATCATCTGCTGGTCCGCTCTGACGTGTCTCATCCGCCACATCGATTGGCATCGGCTCACCGCTGCCATTGGTGCGCTCCCTGCTCCAGCGATGTGAATCGGCCCGGCTCGTCGACGCGCCGCCGACGCTTCATCAGGCAGGCATTCCGCACGGTGCGATAGAGCCACGTACGAAAGGCCTCCGGATTCTTGATTCGGTGCACATACCGGTAAGTCTTGAGGAGCGCCTCCTGCATCGTGTCTTCGGCGTCCTCGGCCTGGCCGCAAACAAGCAGGCTGACCCGGTAGGCCACTTCCTGGGCCCGCATCAGCAACTGTTCCATGGCCTCGGAGTTGCCAGCGGCGGCACCCCGCACCAGCCCAGCGTAGGCGGTGCGCTCGCCGTCATCCTTCGACAGATTCACGTCTTCTGGATTGGTCACAATCGCGGGTTTTCCGCCCCAATTGTAGTGGTGTCACCAATCCCGGATTTCCGAATCTGTCCGGATGCGATGACCCGATCTGCTCATGTGCTTGCCACTCTGTTGCTGGTCGCTCCCGGGCCGGCGGCCGCCCAAACACCCCAGACGATCCTGACGCTCGAGCGTGCCGTCGGGGAGACCCTGGCCAGGAACCACGCACTTCAGGCCGCCAGGGCCGGTGCCGACCAGGCGGCCGCTCAGGCCGATGCCGCACAGTCCGCCTGGTATCCGCGGCTGTCGGTCGCCGAATCGTGGCAGCGCGGCAACCAGCCCGTCTTCGTCTTCGGCACGCTCCTGTCGTCGCGCCAGTTCGCGGCCGAGAACTTCCTGATTGACTCGCTGAACCACCCGGATCCCATCGGGTCCTTCAAGACGACGATCGCCGTCGAACAGCTGATCTACGACGGCGGCCGTCAAAGCGCGACCACGGAGGGCGCCGACCTCCAGCGCGACATTGCAGGCCTTGCGGTCAACGAGGCCAGCGCCGATCTTGCGGTGGCCGCCACGACGGCATTCGGCCGGCTTCTCGCCGCGCAGGCTGCTCGAAACGCCGCCGAAGCCGGACTGGCGTCGTCGCGGGAAGATCGCGCGCGGGCCGAGCGCCGGCGCGATGCCGGGATGGCCACCGATGCAGACGTTCTAGCTCTCGCGGTCCACGTCGCGGACCTCGAGTCAGCGGCTCATCCAGGCCGGGGGCGATGCCGCCGTCGCACGCGCCGAACTGAATCGACTGAGGGGTGCGCCCATCGACGAAGTCTACGAGGCGATCGAGCCCCCCACGCTGGCCGCCAACGCCCCCCCTGAGCAACTCGAGGCGCTGCTTGCGGAGGCCGATGTCGCAAGACCTGAGATACAGCGCGCACGAGCGGCCACGGCGCTGGCCGAGAGCCGGCCGCCGTCAGGCGCGTTCCGCGCTGATCCCGCAGGTGGCCGCACAGGCCGCCTTCGACGTGACGGGAACGAGCTTCGCCGACCGGGCGTCAGCCTGGATCGTCGGCGGCGAGTTCCGCTGGACGTTCTCGACGGGAGGGGCCGAGCTCGCCAGGTCGCGCGGGGCGGCCGCCGGGGAATCTCGTGCGCGCGCCGAGGCCGAGGACGCGCGCGCGCGTGTGCAGGTCGAAGTCGTGACCGCACTGCGGCGGCTCGAAGCGGCCCGTGCACGCCAGGCGGTCGGCCTGGCCGCGGTGAACCAGGCGCGCGAGAGCGAGCGCATCATCCGCGATGGATTTGCCGCCGGCCTCGTTGGCGTCGGCGACGTGCTGCGCGCCTCGGGCGCGGTGCTCGATGCCACGTATCAGAGAACGGCCGCGCTCGTGGACGCGATCAGCAGCGACGCGCTGCTGAGACGCGCCGTCGGACGCTAGTCATGAACTGCGAGGCTCACGTGAGAATGTTCGTCCGGCTCCTCACCACGACCGTTGCCGCCGCGTCGCTGGCGGCCTGCACCACGGCAGCGCCGCCGCCCGAGGCCGCGTCGGACGCCGCGCCCATTCCCGTATCGACCGAAACGGCGGCTGTCGGCGACCTCGCTACGATGTTCGAGGCCGGCGGCGTCGTGCGGTCGCGCCTGACGGCACCGATTGCCAGCCGCGTGATGGCGCCGATTGCCGAGATTCACGTCCGCCCGGGCGACCGTGTCCGCGCGGGCGCGCTGCTCGTGTCGCTCGACGCGCGCGAAGCACAAGCGAACCGCGCAAGGGCAGCAGCTGCGCTCGCCGCGGCTGACGAGTCGAGACGCGCGGCGGAGACGGACACGGCAGGCGCCGAAGCTTCGCTGCAGCTGGCCCGCGCCACTCACGAGCGTATCGAGAGCCTGTTCGCCACCCGCTCAGCCACGGCCCAGGAACTCGATCAGACCAAGGCCGGACTCAGCGCCGCCGAGGCGAGCCTTCGCGGAGCGCAGGCGCGCGCTGCCGCGGCCAGGGCTGCCCACGAGGCCGCCCGTGCCAGCCTCGACGCGGCCGACATCACGTCCTCCTACGTCCAGCTGACGGCGCCGTTCGCCGGCATCGTCACGACCCGCGCGGCGGACCCCGGCGCCATGGCCAGTCCCGGCGTGCCAATCCTGACGCTCGAGGATCCGTCGGCCCTCCAGCTGGAAGTGCGCATTGACGAAGCTCGCGCCCCGCACGTCAGCGTCGGCCAGATGGTCGACGTGGCGCTCGGCGAGCGTGGCACATCCGACGAAGCCTCGCTCCGAGGGTCCGTCGCCGAAATCGCGAGGGTCGAGCAGGCGTCGCATGCGTTTACCGTCAAGGTCGACGTCCCCGCGACCGCGGGCGTCCGTCCCGGCCAGTTCGGTCGCCTCCGTTTCGCTGGTCCGACGCGCCAGGCGCTGTCCGTCCCGACATCGTCCGTCGTCCGCCGCGGTCAGCTCAGCTTCGCGTTCGCCCTCGACGCCGACAGCCGGGCTCGTCTGCGTCCGGTTTCGATCGGCGAGGCCGCCGGCGGCCGCGTCGAAGTGCTCACGGGAGTCAAGGCTGGCGACGTGGTGGTCCTCAACCCTCCCCCCTCGCTCACTGACGGCGCACGCGTGACCGCGTCACGAAGCGCCGCCGTTCCGCCCACCGGTGAACGCCGATGACTCAGCCGCTTGGCCTCGCAGGCCGCCTCGCTGCGATCTCAACACGCTCGAAGCTGACGCCGCTCGTTGATGGTGGCGTCGCTGCCTGCTCGGTCTCTACGCGGTCATCGCCCTGCCCCGCGAGGAGGAGCCGCAGATCATCGTCCCGATGATTGACGTCATCGTGGACATGCCTGGCGCCTCGTCCACGGAGGTCGAGCAGCGAGTGACGCGCCCGATCGAGAAGGTGCTCTGGGAGGTGCCCGGCGTCGAGTATCTCTACTCCACGTCCGGACCCGGACGATCGATGATCATCGCCCGCTTCCTCGTCGGCGAAGACGAAGAGCGCGCGCTGGTGCGGCTGCACCAGAAGCTCGGCGCCACGCCCGGCCTCCTGCCGCCTGGGGCGTCGCCGCCCGTTGTCGCAGTCGCGCTCGATCGACGACGTGCCCGTCATGGCCCTTACGCTCTGGGGCGACGGATACGACGATCGCCCAACTGCGGCAGCTGGCCAGCCAGCTGCAGGAATCGCTGAAGGAGATCCGAAGGCATCTCCGAAGTGACGGTCATCGGCGGACGGCCGCGTCAGGTGACCGTCGAGCTCGATCCCTCGGCGCTCGCGGCCCGCGGGCTCGATCCTCTCGCCATTCAACAGGCGCTCGCGGCCGCCAACGTCCGCGATCCCGGCCTCTGGCATCGTGGCCAACAACCAGACGACGCGGCTCGAAAGCGGCGGGTGGCTGCGAGTCGGCCGAAGCGATCCGGTCGCTCGTCGTGTCGTCGGCTGGCGACACACCGGTCCGCCTGGAAGATGTCGCCACGGTCGTGGACGGCGGCGGGCGAGCCGGCTGACTACGTCCAGCACCATCCCCGGCGCGGGCAGTCCTATCCTGCCGTCACGCTGTCGATCGCAAAGCGCAAGGGCGTGAACGCGATCGAGCTCACACGCGAAGTCGAGCACAAGGTTGAGGCCGTGCGCGGCTACCTCCTCCCGCGGGACGTAAACGTCTCGATCACGCGCGACTACGGCGAGACGGCGGCGCACAAGTCGAACGAGCTCCTCTGGCACATGCTCATCGCCGTCATCTCGGTCGCCGTGCTCATCTGGCTGGCGCTCGGCCGGCGCGAGTCGCTGCGTGGTCCTGGTCGCCATTCCGGTGACGCTCGCGCTGACGCTGTTCGTGTTCTACCTCTACGGCTACACGCTGAACCGCATCACGCTCTTCGCCCTCATCTTCTCGATCGGCATCCTGGTCGACGACGCGATCGTCGTCGTCGAGAACATCGTGCAGGCACGCGCGGCTGAACACCGACGGGCCGAGCCTCGAGTCGCGTGGCCATTCGCGCCGTCGACGAGGTCGGCAACCCGACCATCCTCGCCACGCTCGCGGTCATCGCCGCGATCCTGCCGATGGCCTTCGTCGGCGGCCTGATGGGTCCCTACATGCGGCCGATCCCGGTCGGCGCCTCGGCGGCGATGATCTTCTCGCTGGTCGTGGCGTTCATCGTCACGCCGTGGGCCGCCGTCCGCCTCCTGGGCGGCGCGCACCACCAGGCGCGACGAAGCCGAGGACTGGCTGACCCGCGTCTACCGGCGCGATGATGGGGCCGCTCATCGCACAGCCGTCCATCCGGCTGGGGTTCCTGGCCGTCGTGGCCGTCCTGCTCGTCGCCGCCGCCGCCACGGTCCCGCTGCGGGCTCGTCACCGTGAAGATGCTGCCCTTCGACAACAAGAGCGAACTGCAGGTCATCGTGCGGATGCCCGACGACACGCCGCTCGAGACGACCGCAGGCGTGGTCTCGGCCCTGGCAGACGAGGCGCTCGGCGACGCCCGCGGTGATCGAACGTCCAGAGCTACACCGGCACCGCCTCGCCGTACACCTTCAACGGGCTCGTGCGGCACTACTTCCTGCGCCGCGAGGCGCACCTGGCCGACCTGCAGGTGAAGCTCGTCGGCCAGGACCAGCGGAGCGAGCAGAGCCACGCGATCGCCGGACGCCTGCGCGCCAGGCTCGCACCGCTCGCCGAGCGGCTGGGCGCCAGCATCCAGGTCGTCGAGGTCCCGCCGGGCCCGCCGGTGCTGCAGACCATCGTGGCGGAGATCTACGGCCCCGATCCCCGAGCGGCGCGTGGCGCTCGCGAAGGAGATCCGATCCGTGCTCGAGGGGACGACCGGCGTCGTCGACGTCGACTGGTACGTGGACGACCCACGTCCGCTACTGGCGGCTCGAGGTCGACGCCGAGAAGGCGGCGGCCGCCGGCGTGTCGCAGCGCGCACGTGGCCGCAGTGGTCGAGCATGGCCGGCGCCGGCAGCGCGGCCGGGCTGCTGCACGATCCGCTGGCGCGCGAGGGCGTCCCGATCGTGCTGCAGGCTGCCGCGCGAGCGCCGTGGCTCGACTCGAGGCCGTGCGAGAGCGTGCGGCTCGGCGGCCGGAACGGAGTGTCGGTCGGCGAGCTGACGAGCACGGTTCGCGGGGACAGAGGAACAGAGCCTCTACCACAAGAATCTGCGGCCGGTGACCTACGTCACGGCCGACGTCGCGGGCGAGATCGAGAGCCCGGTCTACGCCATCCTCCAGATGAACCGCGCGCTCGCCGCCGTGCGGCTGCCCGAAGGCTACGGCCTGGAGATCTTCAACACCGCGGCAGCCGTCCGACTCCTCCGCCGTACGCGATGAAGTGGGACGGCGAGTGGCACATCACCTACGAGGTGTTCCGCGACCTCGGGCATCGCCTTCGCCGCCGTGCTGGTCCTCATCTACATCCTGGTCGTCGGCTGGTTCCAGTCGTTCGTGACGCCGCTCGACGATCATGCTGGCCATCCCGTTCTCGCTCGTCGGCATCCTGCCGGCGCACGCCGCTGCTCGGCGCGTTCTTCACCGCGACGTCGATGATCGGCTTCATCGCCGGCGCCGGCATCGTCGTCCGCAACTCGATCATCCTGGTGGATTTCATCGAGCTGCAGGCTCAAGGACGGGATGCCGCTCGAGGAGGCGGTCGTCGACGCGGGGGCCGTGCGCTTCCGGCCGATGGCGCTCACGGCGGCGGCCGTGATCGTCGGCTCGGCCGTGATTCTGTTCGATCCGATCTTCCAGGGCCTGGCGATCTCGCTCATGGCCGGCGAGGTCGCGTCGCTGCTGCTGTCGCGAATGACCGTGCCGATCACCTACTACATGACGCGGAGGCGAGGGCACCGACGTCTCGCCGGCCGCACTTCACACACTCGAAGGAGCGCTCCCATGACTGTCGAATCGATGCTGCGTCTGATTGCCGGGTTCTTCGTCGCCACGAGCGTGCTGCTGGGAATGTACGTGCACCCGTACTTTCTGTGGTTCACCGTGTTTGTCGGCCTCAACCTCTTCCAGTCCGCGTTCAGCGGGTGGTGCCCGATGATGAGCCTCCTGCGGCGGGCCGGTGTTCCCGACTGCGGTCAGCCCGCGCGGGGCTGAGCAGGGCGGGAACAGGCCAGGCAGGAACCGAGTAACGCAACTTCCGCCGGCGTGCCTGCCTCGCCAGCCCTGCCAGCCCCGCCTGCCGCGCCGTGGATACCGGTTTATTCTGAGCGGCCGGCGCTAACCGAGCAGGCGCTCGAGGCGATCGCGAAACAGGATGGCGGCCAGGGCCGCACCGAGAAGCGCCAGCAGCAAGAGCCCGCCGGCCATCGCCGCCTTCCGCCACCTCGAGGAACCTGCGGCGGCATTCGTGAGCCCGAGCGTGTCCGCCGCGCGGTCGACTATCGCACGGTCGATGATGCGCGCCGACATCTCGTGCCCGTGCTCGAGCGCGGCGTCGCATAGCTGATTGAGCTGGCCGGGGACGCCGCCGGACAGCGCGTACAGCCGCTCGCGCGCGCCCTCGTCGAACGCCACGCGTGCGCTGCTTCCAGCTACTCTTACCCGGTGCGAAAGATACCCGTCGAGATCAGCGCGCGTGAGCGGCGCCAGTTCGGCCCTGGCCCCAATTCGCGCCGCCAGCGCCGCGCACTCCGGAAGAGCGAGCGTGGTCGCGAGCTCGGGGTCGCCGACCAGCACCACCTGCAGCACCCGCGCCTCGCGCTCGACGTCGGACAGCTCACGAATTTGATCCAGTACCGGCGCCGGAATCGTCGCCGCGTCATCGATGATGACGACGGCGAATGCCCCGAGCGGGATGAGCGAGCAGAGAAAGTGGTGCAGCGCGCCCGCCAGCTCCACGGGCGACGCGCTCGACAGGTGGCCGTTGGCGAGATCGCGTTCAGCAATGACGCCAAAATCGACCAGCACCGTCTTCAGGAGCTCCTCGATCGACAGGAACGGGTGCGTGACGAGCGAGGCAATCGTCCGCCGATCCAGCTCCTCGACGAGGGCCCGGCAGAGGGTCGTCTTGCCCAGCCCGGGACCGCCGGTCAGCAAGACGACGCTATCGCGACGGCGTATCGCATCCAGCAACTGACCGAGCGCGTGGTCGTGGGATGGCGTGCGGAGGAGGAACTTGGGATCGGTGGACGGCCCGAACGCGCGCTCGTCGAGGCCGTAGAACCGCTCGTAGGGCGACGGCTCCGGAAAATCTTCGCGGAAGACCCCCGCGAGATCGAGCTCGCCGTCCGCGGGTTGGGTCGCGGCGGGCTGTTCAATCGGGAAGAGCTCCAGGAGCGGCCGGCGCCGGGCTGGTGGTGGCGGCGCCGCAAGGGGCCGCCTGGGCTCGAGCGCCGGGGGCGCAAGGAACTCGGGACGCGCAGCAGCCGAACCGCCATCGGGAGGGTGGAGCGCCGGAGCCTCCGCAGGGCTTTCCTCGCTGACACCCCGATCGAGATCCGACAAGCTCGCGACAAACGAGGGGTCGTCTGCGAGCGAGCGGGCCGGGGGGTCTGGCGGGGTCACGCGGCTACTCTACTCCCGCCACCGAGGGCGGATGCCCAGTCCTGCAACAGGACCCCGGTTGTGAAACAGCACACCTGTACCTCTACGCGACACGTGCCCGTAACCAACCGCAGTTCATAGAGTTACAGGCGACAATCGACCTGAGCCATGGCGTCCTTGTCATATATACGCACATCGCACCAAAAACCATCAGGGCGAAGCTCTACCGGAACCCTCTGACTCTCAATAAGTTACATCAGAGAGGCCACCTTGGCTCCCCCCTTGCTCAGCTAACTCCCGAATGGCCCTCGTGTGGCCGGCTGAATCATGGCTGTGGACCCGTTGGAATTGAACACGACCGACTGGCGGCGCGAACTCCCGGTGCTCAGTGCGCGGGGTCTCGCTCTGCGGGAGCCCGTCGACTCCGACGTGAGCGCGCTGGTCGAACTCCTGTCGCTCTCGGACGCGACGGGCTTCGGGCTCACCGACCGTGCGACCGAATCGCGCGTTCGGGAGTACGTGGACAGGACGCGGAGGGATCGCGCCGCCGGGTTCGCGTTCAGCTACGTGGTGACGATGGGATCGGCGGAGACGGTGGTCGGGCTGATTCACGTGCGCCAGCTCGATCCGGCCTTCGAGGCCGCGGAATGGGAAATGACCCTGACGCCGTTTGTCCGGGGCACTGGCGTCTTCGTGGAGGCGACCCGGCTCGTCGGCTCGTTCGCGTTCAACGGCATCGGGGCTCACAGGCTGGAGTCGCGGGTGCTTCTCCAGAACGGACGCGCGAACGGCGCACTCCGGAAGATCGGCGCCGTGCAGGAAGGCGTGCTGCGCCGCTCGATCCGGCGGGGCGGTGAATACCTCGATCAGGTGCTCTGGGCAGTCGTCCGCGACGACTGGAGCGAGCAGTGGACCACGCGCGCTCCGCGCGTGCACTGAATGGCCATGGACGCCCTCCCGCGCCCCGCCCGAATCTACGTCACGTCGGTCATCCTGGCCGGCGTCGCGCTCATGCTCTTCGGGCTGTCGCGCGCCTCGTTCGATCGGCCGCTGCTTCTCATCGCGCTGCTCGTGATGTCGTCGGCTGCGGCGATTCTGAAAGTGACACTGCCGCTGACCACCAGCGGATCGACGATGTCGGTGTCCTACGCCGTGGACTTCGCATCGCTGCTGCTCCTCGGCCCGCACGAGACGATGCTGGTGGCCGCCGGGAGCGCGTTCAGCCAGTGCCATCTGAACAAGAAGGAACGGAACCCGGCGTATCGCACGCTCTTCAGCATGGCGTCTCTCGTGGTCACCGTGCAGGGCGCGGGCCTGGCGTTCTGGGTCCTCGAAGCCGCCGGCTCACCGGAGCCGATGCAGGCGCTTCCGCGCGCGCTGGTGGGCGCGGCGACGGCCTACTTCCTGCTCAACACAGGTCTCGTCGCCGCGGCCATCGGCCTGGCCTCGAGGGAGTCGATCGTCACGACCTGGCAGACCAACTTCCTCTGGAGCGCACCCAGCTACTTCGTCGGCGCCGGCACGGTCGCGTGCGCTGTGTGGTTTATCACCAATGCGGGCCTCTGGCTCGCGCCGCTGACCGTTGCTCCGCTGTACCTGACATTCCGCGCCTACAAGGTCTACATGGGCCGCATCGAGGACGAGCAGCGCCACGTGATGCAGACCTCGGAATCTGCACCTGGCGACCATCGAGGCGCTGGCGCGGGCCATCGACGCGAAAGATCAGACCGCGGAACTCCACATCCGGCGTGTGCAGTCGTACGCCGTCGGCCTGGCGCGCGCCGTCGGCATGTCGGCGTCTGACCTGCAGGCCATCAAGACCGCGGCGCTCCTGCACGACATCGGCAAGCTGGCTATCCCCGAGCACATCCTGTCGAAGCCCGGCCCGCTGACGCACGAGGAATTCCAGAAGGTGCGGGTGCATCCGCAGGTCGGAGCGGAAATCATCGCCGCGGTGCCGTTTCCCTACCCCGTGGCCCCGCTCATCCTCAGCCATCACGAACGATGGGATGGCCGCGGATATCCGCACGGCCTGGCCGGCGAGCGCATTCCCCTCGGCGCCCGGATCCTGACGATCGTGGACTACTACGACGCCGTGACGTCGGAACGTCCGTATCACAAAGCCATCACACACGAGAGCGCGATCGGGCTGCTGCAGCACGAGTCGGGGCGCGCGCTCGATCCCGATGCTGGTGGAGTTGTTCGTCGCACTGGTCCCGCGGATGCGAGCGGAGATCGCCGCCGAGCTGCCGGCGGCCGCCCGTCCGCTCGAGGAGGGACCGGCTTCGGGCTCGACCGCCGCGGGCCTCGTCCCGGCCCACGCGACGGCCTTCGAGAACATCGCCCTTGCCCACCGCGAGCTCTACGCGCTGTACGAGATCGCCCAGACCATGGGCACGAGCCTCGGCGTCGCGGACACGATGGCGCTCATCTCCGCAAAGTTGACGAAGCTCGATCCCGTGGTCGGCCTGCTCGCTGTTCCTGCAGCAGCCCGACGGCGAGACCCTCAAGTGCCGCTTCGCCACCGGTGCGGAAACGCCGCAGCTCCTGGACATGATCCTCACGCGCCGAGCAGGGGCTGGAGGGATGGGTTTCCCGGAACCGCCGCACGCTCGTGAACGCCAACCCGCGCGCCACCTTCGACGCGATCGGCTTTCAGGGCGCGCTTTCGCTCCGGTCGGCGATTGTCTGCCCGTTGTACTTCGGCGACGCCTTCATCGGGTCGCTGGCGCTGTACCACACGGAGCCGGGGCGATACACCGAAGACCACCGGCGGCTGATCGAGCGCGTGGCCGAGCAGGCCGGCGCCGTCATCCACAACTCGATCGTGTTCGAGCAGACGCAGGAAGAATCGCTGACCGATCCGCTGACCACCCTGCCAAACCGCCGGTCGATGTTCGCGCACCTCTCGAGGGAACTGTCGCGCGCGGACCGTCTCAAGCGCGAAGTCGGCGTCATCGTCATGGACATCGACGAGTTCAAGTCGATCAACGACACCTACGGCCACCACGTCGGAGACCGGGCCCTCTGCGAGGTGGCGGCGGCGCTGCAGATCACGTTGCGCCCGTACGATCTGTGCGTTCGATACGCCGGCGACGAGTTCATCATCATCATCGCGGATTGTTCGCCGGAGGCCGCCGAGATCAAGCGGCGCGAGCTGCAGGAGGCGCGTGTCCAGGATTGCGATCGAGGTGCGGCCTGGCCGCACGATTCGTCTCGCGGCGAGCGCCGGCGCCGCCGTATTTCCCCACGACGGGGCCACCGCGGAAGCGCTCATCGCTGACGCCGACAACCGCATGTACCGCGACAAGACCAGCCGGCGGCGTCAGCCTGCAGCGGCGCAGCCGGCGGCAGCCCCCGCGGGCCCCGAGTTCGTGCCGGATTCCTACGCCCATCCCCTCCCCAACCGCAACGCCCCGCTGGTCGCGTAGGCGGCTCTCACTTCGATGTAGCCGCCGGTCCTTGGTCCCTGGGCCTTGGTCCCTGGGCGGGCCTTAGTCGTTAGGCTGGCCTTGGCCCTTGGGCGTCCTTAACGGCTTGGGACGATGGTGACATCGGCCAGACGCGGGATTGCGCACGAGGGACCAAGGACGAACCTTATAGAAAAAGGGGTACCACCCCTTATATTGGAAGAATGAGCGACGGCCCCAAACAGGAGCCGGCGGTGCGCGTGGTCGACCGGCGATGGTGGGCGCGGAACGAAGAAGGGGGCGCCGCCGACGAAGGCACGCGAAAGCCGACGGTAGTGGAAGAGCTGGAACAGCGGCTGGCCGACACGACGGCGCAGCTGCAGACGGTTATCGGCGACTACCGCAAGTCATCCGACGAGTTCGAGCAGTCCAGGGTCAGAATCCGGCGCGAAGTGGCCAAGGAAGTCGAGCGCGGCCGGCGGGCGCTCCTGGCGGAGCTGCTGGAAGTGGTCGATAACCTCGACCGTGCGGTCGCGGCAGGCACGGCTGCGACAACCGATGCCGCCACGTTTGCGCGCGGCGTCGAACTCGTGCGCGACCAGTTTCTCGCCAAGCTCGAGAGCTTCGGTGTGGCCCGCCTTGCTGTCCTCGGCGAGCCGTTCGACGCCGTCCGGCACGAAGCCGTCACTACGACGCGCGTGAACGATGCCGCTCAAGACGGCCACGTCGTCGCTGTCCTCAAGGAAGGCTACGGCATCGGTGACGAGCTGCTTCGGCCCGCGTCAGTCGTGGTTGGCAAAGCCGATGTCTGATCTCGTCGAAAAGCGGCAGCGGTACATCCGCCGTCAGATAGAGCTCGGGAAGGGAACCGTGGACGTGAAGTTCCGTGGTATGCCTCCCGAAGGCAGCGGCCCCGGCAATCGCGACGGCATGCCGAAACTGCCGGTCGGGCAGCACGAGGTCAAGAACTGGCCGGTGCTCGACCTGGGCGAGCAGCCGGAGGTCGACATGAGCACGTGGAAACTCGAGGTCGGCGGGCTCGTCGAGAACCCGTTCTCCCTGACCTGGGCCGACTTCCTGGCGCTTCCGCAGGCCGACGACATCAGCGACTTCCACTGCGTGACCACCTGGTCTCGTTACGACAACCGGTGGCGCGGAGTGAAGTTCAAGACGCTGGCCGAGCTGGCTGTGCCTCAGGCCGACGCACGCTTCGTCCTGTGCACGGGCTACGACTTCATGCCCGGCAGCTACATCCCTTACACGACGAACCTGCCGCTCGACCGCGCGGTCGAAGACGACGTGTTGCTCGTTCACACATGGGAGGGCCAGCCACTGCCCCGCGAGCACGGCGGTCCCTGCCGCATGATTACGCCGAAGCTCTACGCCTGGAAGGGCACGAAGTGGATCCGCAAGATCGAGTTCTTCGCCGAGGACCGGAAAGGTTTCTGGGAAGTCCGCGGCTATTCCAACTCGGCGGAACCGTGGTTCAACGATCGGTATTCATCGGAGTAACTCCTGGCTCCCGATTCCAGGCTCCAGGATGGCCCCGCGGATCCGCTCTGGTACAAGGACGCGGTCATTTACCAGGCGCACGTCCGCTCGTTCTTTGACAGCGACGGCGACGGCATCGGTGACTTTCCCGGCCTGACGTCCAGACTCGACTACCTGCAGAACCTCGGGATCAACTGCCTCTGGCTGCTGCCGTTCTTCCCCTCCCCGCTCCGCGACGATGGGTACGACATCGCGGACTACCGGAGCGTTCACAGGAGCTACGGCACGCTCGACCAGGTCCGGACCTTCATCAGGGCGGCGCACGATCGACAGATCCGCGTCCTCTTCGAGCTCGTCGTCAACCACACGTCCGACCAGCATCCGTGGTTCGAGCGGGCCCGCCGGGCGCCGGCAGGATCTCCGGAGCGCGCGTTCTACGTGTGGAGCGACACGGACACACGGTTTCCCGAGACACGCATCATCTTCTCGGATACCGAGCGGTCGAACTGGACCTGGGATCCGGTGGCAAAGCAGTACTACTGGCACCGTTTCTTCTCGCACCAGCCCGATCTCAATCACAACAACCCGGCCGTGGTCGATGCCGTCATCGACGTCATGAAGTTCTGGTTGGAGCTGGGCGTGGACGGCCTGCGGCTGGACGCAGTCCCGTACCTCTGCGTCCGCGAAGGCACCCGCAACGAAAACCTGCCCGAGACCCACGCTGTGCTGAAGCGCATGCGCCGAGAGCTCGATCAGGCCTTCAACGGGCGCATGCTGCTCGCGGAAGCGAACCAGTGGCCCGCCGACGTCCGCGCCTACTTCGGCGATGGCGACGAGTGCCACATGGCGTTCCACTTCCCGCTGATGCCGCGCATGTTCATGGCGATCCAGCAGGAAGACCGGCACGCCGTCACCGAGATCCTCAATCAGACCCCCGAGTTGCCGGACAACTGCCAGTGGGCGCTGTTCCTGAGGAACCACGACGAGCTGACGCTCGAGATGGTCACCGACGAGGAACGCGACTACATGTACCGAGTGTACGCATCCGATCCCGAGATGCGCCTGAACGCCGGCATCCGGCGGCGGCTTGCACCGCTCGTCGAGAACAGCCGGCGCCGGATCGAGCTGCTGAACCAGCTGCTCTGCTCGCTTCCCGGCACGCCGATCATCTACTACGGCGACGAGATTGGCATGGGCGACAACGTCTACCTGGGCGACAGGAACGGCGTGCGCACCCCCATGCAGTGGAGCGGCGAACGCAACGGCGGCTTCTCCAGGGCGGATCCGTCGCGCCTGTTTGCGCCGATCATTGCCGACCCGGTCTACGGCCATCAGGCCATCAACGTCGAAGCGCAGGAGCGCTCTCCGTTCTCGCTGCTGCACTGGACGCGGCGTCTTCTCGCCCTCAGGGCGCGCTACACCGTCTTCGGGCGAGGCTCGCTCGAGCTCCTCTACCCCCAGAACCGCAAGGTGCTCGCCTATATTCGCCGCGACGCCAGCACCACGATCCTCGTCGTCGCGAACCTCTCGAGCACCGTCCAGCCGGCTGAAATCGAGCTCTCCGCGCACGCGGGGCTCGTGCCGGTCGAGATGCACGGGCGCACAAGTTTTCAGCGAATCGGAACGTCGCCCTATGCCCTGACGCTCGGCCCGTATGCGTGTTACTGGTTCGAGCTGCAGCAGTCGCCCGCCGAAATTGCTCCCGCGGCGCGCGCCGCGGCACCGGATCCCAACGCGGACCTGGTCGCATCCCTGCCCGCATTCCTGCTCGGCGCTGACTGGGATGGCGTTTTCGAGAGCGCGACGCGGGACCTGATCGAGCGCCAGGCGCTGGTGCCTTTCCTGCGCCGGCAAACCTGGTTCACCCCGGGCGCACGCGACGTGCGGAAGGTGCGCTTCTCGGACTGGGGAACGCTCCGGGCCGGACGGGCGCCGGCCTTTCTCACCATGGCGTCTGTCGCGTTCTCGGATGGCACTGCAGAGACCTTCTCCCTGCCGCTCGCTTTCGTGACTGATGCCGAAGCTGCACGACTCCTCACCGAGAGCCCGGCGGCGGTGGTGGCCCGTATCACCGGCGCGCGCAAGGGCCTCCTTGTGGACGGGCTGCTGGACGACGATGTGTGCTACCGGCTCCTCTCGCTCACGGCACGAGCCCCCGACATCGTCACGGCCCGCGGGACAGTGAAGGGCATCGCCAGCCGCAGCAGCGTCGTCGAAGCCAGCGAGGCCGGACGATGGCTGCATCGCGACAACCAGAACAGCGTCGCCTGGCTCCACGATCGGCTCATGATCAAGCTCTATCGCCGCATCGAGCCGGGAGTGCATCCGGAGGTCGAGATCCTCACGGCGCTGCCCGCTCACGGGTTTACCAGAAGCCCAATTCTGGAGGGAGCGATCGGCTATGAACGGCCCGGCCTCGAGCCGGGGACGCTCGCCACCATTCAGGGACTGGTCACCAACCAGGGATCGGGATGGGACTTCACGCTCGACGATTTGCGGCGGTACTTCGAACAGGTGGCGGCCCGCGCGCGTGCCGGGGCCATCGGCGAATCGTCGGTCGAGGCTGTTCGAGTCCTCGAGCGCTACTACCTGACGAGCGCAGCGACGCTCGGCCTGCGCACGGCCGAGATGCACCTCACGCTTGCCAAGGTGCCGGACTTCGCGCCGGAGCGCCTGGGTCGTGACGAGCTGGTGCGCCTGTCCGATCGGCTGACGCAGTCTGCGGTTTCCACAATGGACAGGCTGCGACGCCGGGCCGCCGCCCTGCCCGCAGGGGTGAAAGAGGCCGCGGATGCCGTCCTCGACCGCCAGGATCGCCTGATGGCGCATCTCCGCCGGGTCAGCCTGGTCACAGACGCGGGGACGCGGCTCCGGATTCACGGCGACTACCACCTGGGGCAGGTGCTGAGAACCGAGGAGGACTTCGTCATCATCGACTTCGAAGGGGATCCCGAAAGGCCGCTGGCCGAGCGTCGCGAAAAGCAGTCGCCGATCAAGGACGTGGCCGGCATGATCAGGTCGTTCGACTACGCGGTCCATGCGGCGGTGCGGTCGCCGTTCGAAGATGGACCGTGGGCCGCGCTGTGGCTGGCAGAAGTCCGCAGCACGTTCCTGGCGGCCTACCGCGGGGCGCTCGGGGCGACGAAGATCCTGCCTGACGACGAGGGATTCGCCGTGCTCCTGCGCGCGTATGTGATCGACACGGCGTTCCGTGAGCTGACCCACGAGCTCGAACGGCGCCCGGCATGGGCAGGGGTGCCGCTCGCCGGCCTGCAGCAGCTGGCGTGAACGATCAAGAATCTGGCAACGATGACCCCGTCGAAGCCGATCCTTGCGCCGATGCTCGCGTCGATTGGCGAAGCCAGCCATGCCGATCCACAGTTTGCCTACGAGCCGAAGTACGACGGTATTCGCGCGGTCGTGGAGGTGTTCGCCGACAAGCCTGCCCGGATCTGGTCGCGGCTGGGCAACGAGAAAACACGCCAGTTCCCCGAGATCGCGGCCGCGCTCGAGCAATGGGCACGTAAGCGGCAGACCAACGCGATTCTCGACGGCGAAATCGTCGCCCTAGATGGTGGCGGCCGGCCCGCCGGTTTTCAGCGTCTCCAGGGCCGGATCCACATCGGCGGGTTCGGGAAACACCGGGCGCAGGCGAGGAGGCCCGAGGCCCCGCTGGCGCCGACGGCGTTCATCGCCTTCGATCTCCTGCACCACGACGGAAAGGACCTGCGCAGCCGAACGCTGCGAGAGCGGCGGGGCGCGCTCGAAGAGCTGTTCACGCCGGCCACGCGCGTACCGGGCCTCCGGCTGAGCGAGATCGCATACGGAGACGGACGGGCGCTCTTCGCGCGCGCCAGCGAACAAGGGTGGGAAGGCCTGATCGCCAAGCGGGCCGATTCGCGATACGTGAGCGGCAAGAGGACGTCCGACTGGCGAAAGATGAAGATCGTCCACGAACAGGAGTTCGTCGTTGGCGGATGGACCGACCCGCGGAGCGCCCGCACCGGGCTGGGAGCTCTTCTACTCGGCGTCTACGACGGGAAAACGCTCGTCTACACCGGCCACGTCGGCACCGGGTTCGACGAGCGCGAGCTCGTCCGGCTGATCGGATTGCTGAAACCACTCGAGACCAGGACCTGTCCGTTTTCCGCCGTGCCGCCTTCGAACGAAAAACCCCATTGGGTCACGCCGAAACTCGTGGCGCAGGTCCGCTTCACGGAGTGGACTGACGATGGCGTCCTGCGGCATCCGGTGTATCTCGGCCTGCGCGACGACAAGAAGGCCGGCTCGGTGACGCGGGAGCAGGCAGGCAGGGCGGGCGGGGCAGGCAAGACCAAGGCGGGCACGGCCGGGGGTGCCGCCTCCGCCAAGGCTTCGGCGAGCCTGGCCGAAGCTCGTGGGAACTCGCCCGAGCGAAGGCCGGGGGCCCCGGCGCCAGTGAAAAAAAGTGGATCACGCACGGCAGGCAAGACGGGCAAGACCAGTCTGTCCAACGCGCAGGTCGTCGATCAATTGCGGGCGCTCGAGGATTCGAAGAAGGACGGTGTGATCACTCTTCCCGGCGGGCACGAGCTGGCGGTCACCAACCTGCGCAAGCTGTTCTGGCCGAAGCTGAACCTCACGAAGGGCGATCTGTTCCGGTACTACGCGTCGGTCGCGCCGTTCATTCTGCCGGCCGTCAAGGACCGGGCCCTGGTGATGAAACGCTTTCCAAACGGCGTCGATGGGCCGCCCTTCTACCAGCACAGGGCCACTTACCCACCTGCCGGTGTGCGCGTCGAGCTCGTCGAACACTCGGACGAAAACCGTCCGCAGTTTGTCGGCGGCGACCTGCTGACGCTGCTTTACATGACGCAGCTTGCGGCGATCTCACAAGACCCGTGGTTCTCGAAGGTGCAGTCTCCCGAGATCGTGGAGTACATGGCGATCGATCTCGATCCCATGCCCGGCGTGCCCTTCACGCAGATCCTGGACGTCGCCCGCTGGGTCCGGGACGAGCTCGACGCGCTGGGGGCCTTCGGCGTGCCCAAGACGTCAGGCGCTGAGGGCCTGCACGTCTACATCCCGATGCCGAAGAACACGCCGTACGAAACCGGGCTGCTCTTCTGCCAGATCGTGGCGACGATCGTCGCCCACAAGCATCCGAAGGTGGCCACCGTCGAGCGCGCCGTGAAGTCGCGGGGCAAGACCGTCTACGTGGACTACCTGCAGAACATTCTCGGGAAGACGCTCGCCACCGCATACAGCGCCCGCGCCAGCTATTACGCCGGGGTGTCGACACCTCTCACGTGGGACGAAGTCGACGCCGGCGTCGAGCGCGAGGCGTTCACGATCCAGACGGTTCCGGCGCGCCTGCGCGAGGTGGGCGACCTCTGGGAGCCCCTCCGCCGTTCGAAGGGGATCGACCTCGAGCGTATTACCCGCTCAATCCCTGATCGCCTGATCCCTGATCCCTGATCCCCGTTCCCCGATCCCCGATCCCCGTTCCCTGTCCTATACTCCCCCCATGAAGATCATCGCCTGGTGTTTGTCCGCGGCGCTTCTGGCCGGCGGGGTCGCTCTCGATGCCGAGGACTGGCCGGAGTTCCGGGGCAAGGGCCGGCTGGGAATCTGGACCGAGACGGGAATCATCGAGAAGTTTCCCGCCGGCGGGTTGCCGATCCTGTGGCGGACGCCGGTGAAAGCGGGCTACTCGGGGCCGGCCGTCGCCAACGGGCGCATCTTCCTGACCGATTACAACGAAACCGCCCGGCTGCGCGGGACCGAGCGGGCCCTCGCGCTCGACGAGAAGACCGGCAAAGTGCTCTGGACCCAGGAGTGGCCCGTCGTCTACGGCGCGCTGTCGTTCAACTGGGCCATCGGTCCGCGCGCCACGCCCACCGTTGACGGCGACCGCGTCTACGTCCTCGGTGCGACCGGCGTGCTCGTGTGTCTCGACGTGGCGACCGGACGAATCATCTGGCAGAAGGACTACGTCAAGGACTACGGAACGGAGCTCCCGACGTGGGGGATGACCGGCGCCCCGCTGGTCGACGGCGATCGCCTGATCTGCCTGGTCGGCGGTGAACCCGACGCGAAGGTCGTCGCCTTCGACAAGATGACCGGCAAGGAGATCTGGCGCGCGCTCCCCTCAAAGTCCGAACCAGGCTACGTGCAGCCGATCATCATCACGGCCAGCGGCGCCAGGCAACTCATCATCTGGCATCCCAAGGCGCTCGCGTCGCTCGACCCGGTGACCGGCAAGCTGTACTGGGAAGTGCCGATGGAGGTCGGCTACGGGATGACGCTCGCGACGCCGGTTCAGAGCGGTCCACAGGGGCGGCAACTGTTCGTGACGTCGTTCTACAACGGCTCGATGATGGTGGAGCTCGGCGAGAAGACGCCGACGGCCCGCGTACTCTGGAAGGGCACGAGCGACAGCGAGATCCAGACCGACGGCCTGCACGCGACGATCAACACGCCCATCGTGCAGGGCGACTACATCTACGGCATCTGCAGCTACGGCCAGTTCCGCTGCCTGCAAGGCCGGCGACCGGCGAGCGCGTCTGGGAAACGCAGACGATCACCAAGGAGAAGGCGCGCTGGGCCTCGGGCTTGATGGTCCGGCACGGCGAGCGCGTGTTCATCAACAACGACCGCGGCGACCTCATCATCGGCGCGCTCACGCCCACGGGCTTCCACGAGATCAGCCGGACCTACCTCATCAAGCCGACGTCGCCTCCCGGCAACCGCCGCGAGCTGGCCGACGTGAACTGGTCGCATCCCGGCGTACGCCAACCGCCACATCTACGCGCGCAACGACGAGGAGATCATCGCGGCGTCGCTGGCGGTCGACGGCAAGTGTCGGGGGGAAGGCGCACGGAGATGCTGCCGTGTTCGACGTCAATGGCCGCGTCGGCGAGGGCAGCCTTGCGGAGCAGCCCGCGTAACCGGCTCAACACAGCGCTGAATGTGACCTCGCATTCCTGGGGTGGCGAGTCGCCCCACAGCACGTCCATGAGGTCGTCGCGCCGGGTTGGCCGATGCCGATGCGCGACAAGATAGACGAAGGCGAGGCGACCCTGCCGGCCCGGCAGATCGCGTTTGTCGACGCGCACGCGACCGTCGTGCTCGGCGGCGATCCGGCCAGTGAGGTAAATGCGTGTCGCCACAAGCGGCAAGCTTTCCGCAAACCTACGGCAAAGCGCAGCCAGTATATTACCGCCAACACCTGAGGAGGGTCCCGATGGAGAAAGTCATCAACTGTCCATGTGGATTTGTCTTGCGAGGCAAGAATGACGACGAGGTGGTACAGAAGGCGCAAGAGCACGCGAAAAGCGTGCACGGGATGGACCTGTCGCGCGATGACGGACGAGCGCACGAAGAAGACAGGCGCTTTCTTCGAGTCCTGCTTTTTCGTGACCTACCGTTTCAGCTCGCCGTAGATCAGCCGCACGTTCGCCGCGGCCCGCTCCATGCCGTACGCCTTGTAGCGTTCGGGCAACGCGAGGCTGGAGGCGGCCTCGTCGGCGGTCTTTCCCGCCTTGAACGCCTCGCGTACCGCTGTCAGGAAGTCGCGCGAGAAGTCGGCGTACTCCTGCAGGTCCTTGATGTTGGTCATTCCGCGTACAGGGCTTCCCGCAGGAACGGACGTGTGGCCGGTGACGATGGTGTTGATGCCTTTGAGCGCGGCTACGGCCTGGGCGAGCGTCTCGGGATAGGCGACGCCGCTGCCGCCGTTGGCGGCGTCGATGATCGGCGCGGACTTTGACGGGAAGAGGTCGCCCATGTGAGCGACGCGCTTCTCGGGAAACACCACCACCGCGTCGCCGCCGGTGTGGCCCGCGCCAAAGTAGTGCAGTTCGATGCGGTCGATGCCCTCGAGCAGCGAATAGGTCGTCGAGAACGTCTTGTTGGGCAGGTAGCGCGTGCCGGCGCCCGCAAACGCGGGCAGCTTCGCCATGTTCGCCTTCGTGCGATCGTGCGCGACGATATCCACGACGGTCGGGAAATCCGGGTTGCCGCCCGTGTGGTCGCCGTGGGAGTGCGTGTTGATGATGGTGGTGACCGGTGCGTCGGACACGCCGCGGACCGCCTCCAGGATGGCCGGTCCCGAGCCAGCAAGCTTCGTGTCCACCAGCATGATGCCCGTGTCGGTGACCAGGGCGAGGCTGTTGCCGCCGCCACCTGACAGCACATAAAGGTTGTCGCTGACGTTCAGCGACTGCATTTTCACGGTCCTGCGGCGCTGGACGCGGCCTGTTCGCCCGGCGGCGGCGACAGATACCCAGCCCACGACGAGCAGGCTTGCAAGGACGAGGGACCGCGCCATGGAGCCTCCGCGCGAGATTCTGCCACAGCCCGGCCGGCGAGGGAGCAAAATGGTCCCGGGAACCGTATTAGAAGAAGATGGGGGCCGCGGGCCCCAGCCGAACACGAATGAAGTCATCAAAACGGGTCTCCGAGTTCGTCGATTCCTACACGCGCGACCTGAAGGCCGAGGACCTGCAGCGGCTGTTCACGCGCGATACGCGCGAAGCCTACGACTTCTTCACGCGCAACATGGACTTCTCCGAATTCGACGGACTTCCCCGGCACAAGCGCTACTTCCACCGGGCACGCCTGATCTTCCTGGCGTTCACGATGCGGATGTCTCCCGCGCGGCGGGTGGTGTACGCGCTGGCGCTGATCACCGCGCTCCTTGGCATGATCGGGCTCGCAACCCGTACCGGCATGGCGGACGGCACGGGCTGGCTGCTCCTTGGCTTCCTGTTGATGAACCTGCTGGTGCTGCTCGAGGTCGCCGAGCGGCTCTCGCTCAAGAACGACCTGGAGATCGCCCGCGAGATCCAGGTGGCCATGCTGCCGCACGGACTGCACCGGACTCCGACGGCGGAAACCGTCGGCCTCAGCCGGCCGGCGAACACGGTGGGCGGCGACTTCTTCGACGTGATCCACCTGGCTGACGGCCGTCTCGTGGTGGCGCTCGGCGACGTCTCGGGCAAGGGCAGCCCGGCCGCGCTCCTGATGGCACTGCTCCTGGCCATGCTCCGAACGCTCGTGCAGGCCATGGAAGAGGAGCCGTGCGACACACCGACGCTGATGGCGCGGCTGAACGTGCAGGTCGGGCCGCCATGCGCCGGGCAGCCGGTTCATCACGCTCTTTCTCGGCATTTACGATCCTCGTACCGGGCGGCTCGACTACGTCAACGGGGGCCACATGCCGCCGATCCTGATGCGCGCCAGCGGTGCTTCCGAGCGGCTGACGATGGGTGGCATTGCGCTGGGCATGTTCGAGCGCTCGACCTACGAAACTGCCGTCGTCCACGTGGGGCCGGCCGATTTGCTCGCCATGTACAGCGACGGCATCACCGAGGCCGAGGATCCGGCCGGGAGGCCGTTCGACGAAACGGGCCTGGAAACGATCCTCCAGGTCGAACAGGCCAACGATATCCAGGAGATTGGCGCGTCGATCTTCCGCGCGGTCGAAGCCCACCGCGCCGACAACCGCTTCGCCGACGACCTCACCGTCCTGCTGCTCCGGCGCACATCCCCCGCCGGCGCGTTAACTCAACGCAGACGGCTTTCGTCGCTTCGTCCTTGGTCGGCCTTGTCCTCGGGCCGTGTTTTCGTGTCTGCGCGGGCTACGGCTTGCGCGACATCGCCTGCATCAGGCGTTCGGTCAGCGTCAGCCGCGAGGGCGAGAACTGCTGCGCGGCGGCACGCACGTATGGACGGAATTGCTGCACCGCGTAGGCCGCGAACCCGACTGACCTAATCTCGGTGAGCGTCTGCGTGTAATGGTCGAGAAGCACGGCCGCTACCACCGCACCGGTCCGGCCCGCGCCAACCCTGGCCGAGGCTGACAGCCAGCGAAGACCATCCGGCAGCTGTCGCACGGCGGACACAGCCAGCATGGATGAGGTCTCGAAGATCGAACGGTCCTGGCGGCGTGCTTCGTCGGCGAGCTGATCCCAGACGGCGCGCAGGGTCTCGCGCGTGGGCAGCGCCGCGGGCTGAAGAGCGCGCGCCTCTTCCTTGAGCGCCTGCCACTCGCGCCGCAACCCTGGCACGTCAAGAGGCGGTGTGTTCACGGTCGTCGCCAGCCTCGCGGATGTCCGCTCCAGCCCGTCGAGAAGCTGGTCCACGCTGCCCACCTGCGCATCCTCGTCGAGGAGCTTCTCGGCCTTGAGTGCGGCGGCGATCTCGGGGATGAGGAGACGACCCACGCCGCTCAAATCAGCGAGCGCAGCCAGGATCCACACGGGCGAGGCCCTGAACGCGACGATGCCGGCGACTTCGAGTGCGTTGCCGGCACTCCGCCGGAGGAGAAAGTTGTCGGCCAGCCCGGTGTCCTGCCGGTACACGCCCTCTGCGCCACCGACCTGTTCGATGAGGAAGCGCAGCGTCGTATCCACCAGGTTCTGATAGAGCTGGCCGCGGCGGACGCGCTCGGGGATGACGACCTCTCCCACTTCGCGCGCGGTTCCCGCGCCGAGACCGAGCACGGATCGGGTGAGCCGTTCAGGCAGCGAGAGCAGGTAACGGGTAACCGTCACGGCTTCACGGACTGTTGCAGACGCCTAGTCTCCAGCTGGCAGGCGGGAGGCGGGGATACCGAGAGCAATCGCGATCTCGCGAAGCTTCGCCTGAATCAGCTTGACGTTTCGGGGGCCCATGCGGAGGAGCTGTTTCTGGGCGGTGGTCAGCGACTCCAGGCCTTCGTCCACGAGCCCGTAGCCGATCCCTTCCGGCAGCGATTCCACCTGCATCGGCGTCGTCACAACCGGCGTCTGGAGCAGGCGCACGATCGCCTGTTCGACGGCGGCGTCGAAGGAACCCGAGGCCACGCCGAGATCGCGGTAGGCCTCTTCAAGCCGCGGCCGGAGCGTGGCATACAGCCGTGCGCTGCCGGCGGCGTCGACCGACGCGACGCCATCGGCCAGTGCGTTGTAGCGGTCGAAGCTCTGGGGATCGACGTAGCTCTGGCCGCCGCGCTCGACGATCCGGAACCGCGCCGTGGGCCTGAGGACGCCGAGACCCTTCGCTGTAGAAGGAAGCTTTCCCTCCGACACGTTCGAAACGACGACAGTGAAGCTTCGGACCAGGCCGTCGGTGGCGAGCCACGCCGCGACGCGCGGGTGGGACGAGAGCTTGGTGAGGAGTTCGCGGACGAGGCCGTCGGTGGCGTCGATGGGAGGGGACTTCGACGGCGTAGGGTTCACCGCCAAGGGCGGTTCGCGGCGGCGCGGGCGCGGCCACGGGCGCGGGCGCCACTTCGGCAACTGCTGCGGGCGCCGCCGGCGCGCGATCGCCGTAGAGGATGTAGATGGCTGCGCCGGCGGCGACGACGAGCAGCGCCGCGAAGACCCAGAGCCATCTTAGGGCGCGAGGATTCGCCGGGTGGGTATCCACTCGCCGTCCCGCCGGAGTTCGTCTTCCGGCGTGCCCGGGTCGTCCAGCTCGAGCGCCATGAGTCACCTCGATTCAGAGCAGGGTATGCAAGAGGGCATGCAAGTAAGACGCCACGCGATGCGGTTTGGTTCTGAGAAAAGAGTGTGAATCAGTTTCAGCGCAAGAACAGGTTTTCGGGCATCCTTCTGGTGCGTCTCCGCAACCGAAAGGAGTCCCGTATGGCACTTCGCCTCACTCTCGACATCTTCAGCGGGAGGCCGAATCCGACAGTCGTTGTCGCGGGTCCTGAGGAGCAGGAACTGCTCGACCGACTCCGGGCTGCACCATCCGCCCGGAAGGGTTCACGCTCGGCCGCTGCACCAGCACTTCCGCCGTCACTACTCGGGTATCGCGGCGTCGTCATCGAATCGATACCGGGCACTGCGCCTCGCGCACGCAAGGGAGGACGCGCGAAGGCGAAGGGCGCCGTCGAGGAGCCGATCCGGATAGCGGGCGGCGTTCTATACGGCGGCCGAGGCGGACGGCCAACCATCGATCCGCGGGTGGACGAATTCATTTGCGGCTCGACTGGCCCGCTCCGGCGAGCGGGCCTCGACGACCGCTTCTTTGATCGATGCCCCGAGGAAATCGACCGCTTTCGACGCGCCGTCTTGCTCTATCGGTGGAAGCGGTGGCCGTGGCCGCTCAAGCTGGCCTGCCGGTGTGCACCGCTGTGGGAGCCGACCTGGTGGAACGATGGCGGGCAAGTGCAGGGGAACAACAACTGCTACAACTACGGCACCAATTATCGCAGCGACACGTACGCGCAGCCCGGCCTCGCGAACAACGCGATGTACAACACGATTTCGTGCGCCGACGTGAAGGCCGGGGCGATCGCCGACGCGCTAATCAATTCGCCAACGGCGAACAACAAGTGTCCCAAGGAAGGTCACCTTGTGGCGCTGGTCGTCGGGCCCGGCTGGGACTTCCATTGGTATCGCAAAGGCCGCAACGGAAGATGGACGCACAAGCCGGGCGGAACGCAGGCGACCAACGTCGACAACAGCGGCAATCCGATAACCGACCCGCGAACCGCGGATCGCGGCGGATACACCGACTTCTGCACGTTCATGACGGTGATGCACGGGCACGTCAAGATCCGATAGAAGGCTGCTGTGCGTTGACATGACGCGGCACACGGAACAGGGCTCGGGGCTGTGGCAGGCCGGCGCGTGGGTGTACTCGGGCCGGCCTGATCCGAGATGGACCGTTGAGGCGCCGGAGGTCGTCGGGTTGACGGCGGTTTGGAACGAGCTCCCCTCGCTAACAGAATGGAGCGAGCCGATGCCACGCCTCGGGTATCGCGGATGCTGGCTCGAGTCCCCCGATGGCGGTCGCTGGATTGCGCACGATCGAGCGATCGCCTTCTACGCGCCCCGAGCTGACGCAACCCCGTCGCATGCGCGCCGATCGGGGCCGACGGAAGTGCGGCGCGACGATGAGCGCGCATTCGAGCGGGCGTTGCTGGCGACGGCTCCCGCCGGGACTCCAGTGCCACGCGTGTAGCACGGCGAATGACGTCGCCATGCGAGCGCGCCACCGAAGGCCTTAGACGCCGACATGCTGTGTCCTTGCTGAGAGATCGGTAACAGCGTATTCCGGACACATGGGTGACACTTTGCCCCCTCAACAGGAGGGGGCATGCCTTGGAAGGAGTGGTGCGCCCAGCAGGGCTCGAACCTGCGACCTTTGGCTTCGGAGGCCAACGCTCTAATCCAACTGAGCTACGGGCGCGCGACAGATGACAGGATTGCAATCCTGCCATTCCGCAATTGCGAGAGAGGTTGGTGCGCCCGGCTCGGATCGCGCCCTTCTTTAGTGGGATCGATCCGGGTCCGAAGCGCCGCCTGAAGACGATGATACCTCGATTCCGGGCCACCCGTAGACCGCCCGAGATCGTCACGAGGCACACGGGGACGACACGCGGCAGGGCTGGCGTGTAGGGTAGGCTGGCCCGACGGGCTGATGCCTCGGCGGTGTGCCGAGCGTCAATCCGGCCGCGCGGCACAGCCTAACCGATCATTTCCAGTTGCTCCCCATAGTCCTTGATGTAGACGAGTACCTGCTCTCTCACGTGTGGAGTAGCGTGCGTCAACCAAACGTTCAGCACGTCGATGAGCGCCGTAGTGATCTGGCTGATCGCCCATTGGCGATCTTCTTCGGTCTTGATTTCGAGGCGACCATAGGTGAGGTGGGCGATCTCTTTTCCTACCCTCGGAGAAACCGTGCCTAGAATCGGCGCCGGCTCCGGTCGATTGATAGCCCAATCCTCCACGTAGTCGCTCGCGACAGCGTCATCGAGCCTTCTGGGGCTCTTGGAAGAAGAATGAATACAGGGCTCTCGCGTGGACCGTATGAGCCTCGAACAGGGCGTTGTGCACTGTCCAGTCGAAGATCTCGCTACGGTCCCTCGGTACGCCATCTCCCCGGAGCAGAAGAAGATCGGTCATCAGGAGCATCCTGATTTCGTAGCAGAGATGTGGCAGGAGTTCGCGCAGGTCGCTTTCGGTTCGCTGCTGTCGGTCGTTCACCAAGATGTCCCCCCACGCTCCCAATCTTACAAATTTTCAGCGTCGGGGAACCCCAAGATGTAGTGGATTGCTGTCTGGCCTCTGCACTCCGCAGATTTGCCGATTGGTCGCCGCACGGTCAATTGCCGCTTGATTGTGTCCCGGCGGTTGTTGTCAGATACCGACGACCTTTGACTGAGACGAACCGTTCTACAGCCCGTTCCGGAAGCCCCAGCCGCCCAGGCAACCGACGCCGGGCATTCCGCTGTTCGCGTTCGTCCGCGAATCGGATCGCGCGCACATCGCCTGCGAATTGCGGAACCACGGTCCGTATGGCTGGGAGGCGCAGTTCTTTCACAGCGGCAGTTTGCTCTATTCCCGTGGCGGCTTTCCGACGCGGGACGCTGCGGTCATGTGGGCGCACCTTGCTGCGTGCTGGAAAGTGCCCGTAGGTCGTCCGGGATGTCGTAGACGGTAAGCGTCAAGAAGGAGTGACCATGTCCGATGAGCGACTGGAAGCTGCCATCAGCCAGCGTTTTTTGCGATAGAGCCGTGCGTTCAATGCGGCAATTACGTAGTTTCGGAATGTCGTCAGAGCAAATCGCTCCGTTTGCACTGTTGGGCATTGAATGTCGTCTAGCGAAAAAACTCCTCGTTCGGCCGTCATGGGCCGACGACGCTGTCAAACACCGCGGTATTGAGCCGATCCAGATGGCGGCTCGTGACCGCCATCCCGATGGTCGCGAGGGCTGGCCACCCTGGAATCGGGACGCTCATCAGCGATGTCCAGGTGGTGCCATCCGTGGAGTACGACAGCAGCACGTTGGCGCCGTCCCGCTGCAGACGCAAGTGAGCGCCGATTCCTGGACTGGCTCCGCCGAGGTAGGACGCGAAGCCGCCAGTCGTGTCGCGCTGCAGCACCTCGATCTCGCCATCCGGTTTCATGGCAATCATAACGAATGGCGAGTCGGGGGAGCTGGCATACGGCCTGATCATGAGGCCGGCTTTTGCCCACATGTCGGTGTTCGTCTCGCTGACCAGACGCGCCGAGAGCATCGCATCTCCTTGGATGCCGGTGATCACAAAATGGAAGCTGTCGCTTTGCCCCCAGATGTCGGCGCCGGCCCCGCTGATCGTGAACGTGCCGGCGTTGTACTGGGCACTTCCGGACAGACCGGTCGAACCGACGTCAAGGTGGCCCCAGGGGTGCGGCAGGGCCGGCATATTGGTGACCGCGAGCGAGTCGAACACGGCAGTGGTCGACATACTTGTGTTTTGACTGGTTACCGCCAGACCGATGCCACCGCCCCACTGCTGCGTGAGTTCAATCTGCCCGAGCACGTTCCAGGCTATCCCATCCGCGGAGACGGCGGCGATATGGGTCAAGCCCCTGCGCTGCAGCCGTAACCAGGCGGGAAACGGCTGAAAGCCTTCGGCGATCAATAACGTCTGTTCCCCGGCCGACGGGCGTGACAGGAGCTCGATACCGCCATCCGGTTTGACGGCGAGAAAGACGTGCGCCGCATCGGCATTCCGGCCTTCTCGGATCATCACGCCCGCCTTCGCCCAGGGACTGGAGTTCTCCAGGCTGGTCACGCGCGCGATCATCTCGCCGTCGCCCTCAGGAAACGATCGGTCCACGTAGTAGAACTGATCCGAGGTGCCCCAGATGTCGGCTCCGCGGGCATTCACGGTGACGGTCGTTCCGTCCGGGGCGCTCGCGCTTCCCGGCTCCTGGACCGGGCCGATGTCGTGTCCTGTCAGCAACAGCGGCAATGGCTGAAACGGCGGAGGCGTGCCTGACACAGAGGCATGAGAGAAGAGCGCCTCGGCGAGCATCGAGGCATCGCGGCTGGTCACCGCCAGACCACCCAGACTGGGATGGAATCCTGCGAGAAATTGGGGAAGGGTGGCGATCGTCTGCCACGACTGGCCGTCGCTCGATATGGACGCGGTGATCTCTGTCTGTCCCGTCAGTCGCAGCCACACCGGAAAGCCGGGCTCCGAAGTCGCGACGAGACTGGTGGAACCGCCCTGCGCTTCGCGCGCCAGCAGTTCAATGCCACCATTCGGCTTCACTGCGAGGAACACGTGCGGCGACGCCGAGTCGAACGACCGACGGATCATGATGCCCGCCTTCGCCCACGGATCCGTATTCTGCAGGCTGTCGACGCGCGCGACGATCGTATCGCCGTTCGGATACGCCTGCACGAACTGGAACGCGTCGACGCTTCCCCAGACATCGGCACCGGCGCCGGCGACAGTGAACGCGGCCTCGGTGGCCGACGCCCCGTTGCTCACGGCAGTCCCAGCCACGCCGACTGCGCCGACATCGACTGCCGTCCAGGGGGCCGGCAACGGACCGTCGAGACGCAGCACGGCCCGGTCAAATACCCACGGCGTCAAACCAGACGGAGTCATGATTGAGTGAAGGTAATAAGTGGCCGTGCCGGTCCCGGAGAACGAGACCAACCGTCCTCCGCTGGGATCTCCCACCCAGCCGGACAGCGCGAAAGGTGCCGTGACGGTGGCCGTCGGCGCGTGAGGTGGCAGCACGACCGTGCCTGACAATTCCATGGCGAAGCTGACCCGCCCAGTCGAGCAACCGCTTCGATACGAAATCCCTTCGAAGGTCACGTCGACCGTTGTGCATGAGTCCCATCCAGGGATGCTTAACGTGACCATCGTCCCCGGAAGGGCTGGATCGAAGAGCGGGAAGAGATTGACAAGCATGGAGAGCGGGTAGCGCCACGTGAAGCCGTGCTCGCCGGTCAACACCTCGGGATGGTTGGATTGTGGCAGGCGGGGAATGTCGAGCACGCCACTCACGACGATGCTGGGCTCGGCCGCCGCCGATGCAGGCAAGAACATGCCGCACGCGAGAACGCCGCACCAGAACATGAAGGGAAGACATCGCCTTCTACATGGATACAGCAGGCGGTGGATCCCGGCGACAGGTCCGACGGAGACGACTCGCGGAGAGTGTCCCGGGGCAGGACGTCGGCGAGAGCGCTCGTTCGACAGTTCAGCGTGTTGCATCGGAAATCGTAACGGCCCACGTACCTGTGGGTTGTCTCGTTTTGCACACCGAAGAAATGGTCATGTCGAATCGTCGATGGCATCTTCGCGGAGCTTGATCCGCGCCTGGGCGCTCAGCCGCGCGCACGCTTCCAGCGGAGTTGGAGGACGTATTCGCCGAGATCGCCAGGCTGACCGAAGCGGTGGCTGCCGCGGTGATGCCCAACGGTGCACCGGCGAAGACTTCGCCGTTTGCCATATGTGCGGGAACACCGTCTGCGAGAGCACTACACCGAGCATCTATGGGCGCCGGGCGAAAGCTCTCGGACGGCTATCTCATGGAGCACACGGTGGGCGAGTTGGACTCGTGGCTGGCTCGCCGCGAGGGTAACGTTGACGACATGGCGCACTAATGGACCGACCGCCAGACATCTCCTGCATCAGAAGAGTCCGTGGTTGTACTTCAATCGCGACCACCCGCTTCGCCACGGCCGGTGGAGGGCACTGTACTGGGACAACGACTACGACCACGAGGACTATTGGGACCAGGAGGAGCGGCTGGCGTGGATCCTCGCGCTGCCAGATGACGAAGACATGGTGGACTGAGACCCTCGCGCCTCCGGCCGTCTCCCGGCTCCGGCTGAAGGATCCGTGAGGTCGACAGTCCGTAGGCTACCCCGAGTCATCACGAGGTTGGATGCGGCAACACGCGGCAGGAGTGGTGTGTAGGTAGCTGGACGGCCGGTTCATGACGGTGCCGCATCCAACCTCGTGACGATCCACGTGGTCTCGGCCGTCGCCCGAAACCGTCAGACGCCGGTCGAGAGGATGACCACGCCTCTTGCGCGGCCCACCGCTTCGCGAAGGGCTGTCAGTGAGACGGCCGTGGGCTGGGTGGTCGCCTTCATCCTACGAAGCTCGTTCCGAAGTGCCGCCACTTGCGTCGTCGTGCCCTCTTGGACGAATTCCTTCGTGGCCGGGCCTCCTTGAAGTATCAGCACCCGGTCGCGAAGCTCCCTCCATCCAGAGATGTTCGGGCCGTCGGCGACGTATCCGTCCGCGTCATAAATGTAGTAGCCCACCGCTTATCGGGCCTTAAGGGGCCACGGCTCTTCAACTACATTCTTCGGAAGGTACAGCGGATGCCGAGGCTGGCCGTTGGCGGTCACGCCGAGGCAGAGCGGCTTCTGGAGCAGAGGTATGACCTGGGCTGCACGACCGCGCCACTTGCCGTCTGCTCCCCACGCAACGAGAATGTGCCTGGCGAGCGTACTTAGGGCGCGCAGTACCTCATCGTTGTGTGGCCCACCGGCTCCACTGTCGTGCGGAGATTGACCGGCTTGGTATGTCGAGCCGCAAATAGGTTGGCGACAATCAATCCGCCTGCGCCGAGCAATCACGACCGAGCGATGCAGCGGCTCAGGGTCGGCCGCTCTTTTTGCTCAGTATCGCCTGTTGCCGGGTTGAGGCCAACCCATAGAACGAAGGGGCCTTCGGCAGTCCACCACCGCGCGAACGCATAGCGGTACTGCATGTCGTGGGAGTACAGATAAATCTCGTCCAGGTTGTCCGGTGACTTGCCCAGTCGGCAGTCGAGGTCAAGTTTGGCGGCGAGTCCCTGTAGCGTTTCGACAATAAGCATTGGCTGCGGTCTGCGTCCAACTCGACCAAGTGTGATGGTTATAACCACTATGGTTTCGGACAGCGTAGTTCGACATTGGCCGACGTGCAAGCCGTCTATCGCCAGCTCGAGGCGACCGTGCGACGGTTACGCGGAGCGCGGCTGGTTGCAGGATGTGCTGTCGGACCGCTCTCGCCTGCATCGGGCGCATATTGGGGAGATTGAACGGGGCGAGACGAACGTGACGCTTCTAACGGCGTGGACCCACACGGTCGTCCACTCCGCTCCCACGTCGAGCGCGTCATCGACCACGAGGAAGCCGCCATCGTGCGGCGCATCTTCGAGCCTGTATGACGCTGGGCTACGGGCTCAAGACGGATTGCCAAGCTCCTGACCCTCGAAGGGGCGCCAGCGCCGAAGCACTATGCGACGCACCGATGGCCTGGAGCCGGTCGACGGGCTGGTCCCCATCCACGGTGCGTAGCGTGCTCACGCGGGAGACATATCGCGGCGTGGTGGTCTGGAACAGCACGCGAAAGAAGAACGACTGGGGGAAGTGGGCACCCACCGACCGCCCCGAGTCAGAGTGGATTCGGACCAACGGTGCCGCACCTCCGCATTATTGACGACGACCTGTGGCGGCGTGTCAACTCCCGACGCCATGGAGGTCGAAGGCAAGACGCTCCGATTCGAGAGTGGCCGGCTTCCGGCCGCCCACCGAAGAACGCCGTGCAGAATCTCCTCGCTGGCCTCGCCACGTGCGGCGATATGCGGTGGTGGCCTCGTCGTCGAGAGCGGCGGCAAAAAACGCGGACGCGTATCCGGAATACATCTGTGCATCGACATCGCGACCAACGGCACGCTGTCACCAACGCGCTCCGCATCCGCGTGGCTGACATGAACGAAGCTGTGCTTCAGGCCATCGAGGAGCACGCGCTGACGCCTGAAGCCATTGAGCAGGTCATCCAGCTGTCCGAGCGGGACGACGTGGTGGACCAGCGAGCCACCACTCGAACAGGAGCGCAAGGACGTGGAGAAGCGCATCGCCAACGGTCACCAAGGCGCTGGAGGTTGACGGCCGTCGACGTCGCTCTCATCAAGCGCCTGCGCGAACTGGAAGCCGCGGCGCACGGCCATCGACAGCGGAGATGGCCAGCCTGCGGCCCATCCCACGGTTGGCCCCCGCTGTCATCGAGAATCGGCTGGCCGAATGGCGACGCCTGCTCCGGGCATCCACGACGCAGGGGCGCACCGTCCTCCAGCGCATCTTGCGTGGCCGGCTGACGTTCACCCCACGCGAACCCGTCAGCGGCGAGCTGACGGCTACGACTTCAGGCGCCCACGCACTTCGACAGACTGTTCGCAGGGATCGTGGCCGTCGAGCGGCCGAAGCGCCTGGAGGCATACGAGCGCGTCGGGATGGCGAGGAGCATCTCGGCCCAGAGGACACGTTCGACGCGCGACTATGGGCGGCTGTTAGACCGCGTTTTATGCGAGAAAGGGGTGGTGCGCCCGGAGGGACTCGAACCCCCGGCCTACAGGTTCGAAGCCTGCCGCTCTATCCAGCTGAGCTACGGGCGCACGGAACGACGAGTGTAGCACGCGCTACGGCGCGTCCTGCAGCAGCCGGCCCTACTTCACGCTGACCTTGACGTACCCGTTCGTCCAGCAGCACTGGTTGCCGGCCGACGTGTCAACGCGGCCGAAATTGTCCACGCGGCCGCGAATCACGTAGTCGCCGGGTTGCTTGAACGTGGCCGTGGTGGTGAAGGAGCCCTGCAGTGCCTTGAGGCCGTCCTTCGCCTTGCTGAACTCCACGGGGCCGGGCCCGACGTGCTTGAACCAGCCGACACTCAGCGCCGGGCGCTCCGGTCCCCGCTCCTTCACGGGCGTGGGATCGACCTCCCGCTTGCTGTCGTCGTTGACGAAGATCGTCAGCGTGAGCGGCTGGCCGACTGACGCCTGTAGCGGGTCGCCGTTGATTCCCCTCGGCCCGCGGCCCGCGGGGCCGTCCGCCTTGAAGCGCAGGAGCGGCGGCTGCGATCCCATCGCCATCGGCCAACGCAGCTGATAGGCCCCGGTCCTGGAGCGTCCGGGCACGCTGAACGCCTGGCCACGGTTGCGCAGCGTCCACACAACGTCGCCCTTGAACCCGGGCGGAACGGTGACGGTGAAGAGGCCGCGCTCCCGCTCGCGCCGGTCGCTCCGTGCCGGCGCGCCATCGGGCGAGTCGGGAACGACGGGCGGGAACGATGTCGGCTGAGGGCCGTTGAATTCCTTGGGCTCGATGAAGTTGTCGGGACCGATTGGGATCTCGATCACTTCCTCGCGGTTGGGGTTCGAGTACCCGAACGAGAAGGTCGTCGAGCCGTCCTCGTTCTGGTACCACCCGTCGAAGAACGGCGCGACGCGCAGGCCGTCGGGCGGCCGCGGCGCCATGGGTCGTTCCTGCGCACCGGCCGACCAGGCGCCGATGACGGCGGTTGCTATGAGGCTGGGGGCGATCAGTCGTCCTAGCACTGGCGTATCTCCCGTCGATTGGGCCGTGCCGAATTTACGGAACCGGATAAGGAAAGAGCCTCTCGACGGCCGAGAGGCTCTTGAGGTGTCAGCTGACGTCAGCCGGAACTGGCAGCGTGCTACTGCTGCTGGTTCTGCGTTTGCGCCTTCTTCTTCTTGGCTTCGCGCTCGGCCGCGAGCCGCGTATAGGTTTCGTCGTCGAGATGCGTGACGGCGATCCAGGCGTGCGACATCTCATCGGCCGTGCGGCTTCCCGGGCCGACCCACTGATCGGGATCCGGGTTGGAGCGGTTGGCCGCAGTGTTGTCGTAGTAGCCGGTGATGACGAGCACTGCGCCCGCGGGCAGCAGCGGCGCCGAGTCGTCGCCGTAGATGTGGCTCGTGTGCCAGCTGTTGGTCCAGTTGGACACGGAGCTGATCATCTCGAGCTTGCCCGTCTCGGGGTAGAAGATCTCCAGCGTCTTGCCGACCAGGCGGAAGTGCCCGTGCGGCTGGAAGCTGTCGATCCGGACCGGGGTTTTGAAGGAGTGGAACCCCTGCGTCATGATCTTGCCGTTCGGCGCGATCTCGAGGTCGCCGCCTTTCATCAGCAGCGGGTACAGCTTGAGGTCCTGCTTGTGCTTGCCCTGGTGGCCCTTCGGGTAGAGCCACACACCCATCTCGATCTCGTCGTTCTCGACGAGCTCACCGGTCGGGTAGTAGTGCACGTCCCAGCGGACCATCGAGTTGGCGGGGAGCACGCGGCAGGAGTCGGGCGGCACGATCTCGCCGGCCTTGCCGAGCGCGTACTCGGACAGCCGCTCGGTTTCCATGTACACGCCGGTCTTCTCGTCGCGCGTCATGATCTCGCTGTTGGCGTGGTGCGCGGCGGCGCGGCCCTTGGCGGACGGCTTGACCGACACGGCCTTGATGCAGCGATCCTCGGTGACGCCAGTCGGAACGACCGGGCGCCACCACACATCCTGGCCGTTGGCCTGGAGCGTGAACGGCCTGGTCTTGATGATGAGATCGGGGGCGCCGAACTCGTCGGCGAAGGCCCATTCGTCCGGGTTGCGGAACTTGATGGGCGGCGGCATGTCGGCCGGGTTGCCCTGCGGAGCACCGCTGTCCACCCAGCGCGAGATCGTCGCGATCTCATCCAGGCTCAGGCGGAGGTCCTCTTTGAGGTCCTGGATGCCGATTTCGCGATCGTAGCGGTACGGCGGCATCTCGCCGGCGACCACCTTCGTCTTGATGGCACGCGCCCAGGGACGTGCTTCCTGGTACGTCGTGAGCGACATCGGTCCGATGGAGCCGGACTGATGGCACTGCATGCAGTTCTTCTGGAATATGGGAGCAATGTCCTTGGTGAATGTCGGAGCCTGTTGCTGCGCGCCGGCCGGTGAGGCAGACACGGCAACGAGTAGGGCCGAAACACCAAGAATTGGGGCAGCCAACCGGATGCCCGGACACATCATCAACATACGGGACACCTCAAGCGCAAAGTCTACAGCGTTGTCGCCTTTCGCGGAAGGAAAATCCGGGGCAATTGACTGCCCGTGGCCGGCCCTTCTAACCGCCTGATTCAGCGAGGCTTCGCTGTCTTTTTGCCACGCCCGGAGGCGTTCGGTATTCGAACGGCCTTCCTCACCCAATCGAAGATTTGTTGCAGCCGCGTGCCCGCCCCGCCGGCGTGCGGACGGACCGTAGTGTGCACACACAGGCCGTCGCGAGAGCGCCCATTCGAACTTTGAGCCCATGGCAGCGGGAGACGCAACGCGGCTGCGCTCGCGCGCAGCGTGCGCAAGGTTGACTAACGGTGCGCCTCGGTCGCGCCGTGTGTGCTGTGGTAAAATCACGTTTTGTCCACGCGCGGCGGGCCATCGCCGTGTGCCGCACGCCGCACGACGTGCTTCCCCCCTGGGCCGGTAGCTCAATTGGCAGAGCAGCAGACTCTTAATCTGCGGGTTGACGGTTCGATTCCGTCCCGGCTCACCACTTCAGTCTCACAACACCATCAAACACTTGCGGCGGTCGGGACTGCCATCGCAGACAGGAATCGAATCCGGCTCGGTCTCGTAGGACACCCGCTCTCAGCGGAGGACTCAAGTCCGCTGGCTGTTATCGCAGCTGAACCCCACGACATCGCCGTGCGACCCGTTGTCGGGATGACCCAGCCGGCGCAGTACCTCCCGGGTTGCACGCAGATGAAACGCGCGAATCTTGCCGAGCGCCGCGTGGCTCTGGGGTGGAATCCTCGAAAGGTAGTCTTCGCCCCGAATAGCCACCGTCCAGTCGTTCCCCGGAAAGGCGGCGCCGCCCAGAAACAGCGACGGCACGCCGCCGACGACCGGCGTGTACTCCACGTTGAACTCGAGGGCAGCCTGGACGTAGCCGGCGATGAACTGCTCGTCCGGCACAGCCGACTGCAATGACAGATACGCCCGGCCAAATTGCGTGTACCCGCTGGTGTCGGTGCTGAACAGTTCGGGGTCGATCCGCCCGACGGTTTCGAACAGCGCCGCCGATCGGGCAATCGACGGCGGCTTGCGGAAGTTCAGAACGACGTATTGCGCCGGAAAGTCGTAGTTCCCCGGATCGTCTGCATCGAGCAGGAAGCCACTCGCCTGCGACATCACGTAGCCGAGACTGTCGGTCAGAATCCTGATGTCTCCCCCGCTCGCGGCGTTCGGGCCGTTATCGATCACCGTGTAGACGAACGACGGATTGGTGCGCCCCGCAAACCCTCCCGCCGCCACCGTGAACTGAGTGTTCAAGTTATTGATCGTCGTGATGGCACCGGTCTCCGATAGTGCATCGACCACTTGATCGACGATTCCGCACTGGAAGAGGCGCGTGGCAAACGCTTCTCGAACCCTCAGCGGTTGTTCGCTGAGCGGTGTCGTGTCGATCACCGCAGGATTCGCGAGCGGTTCCACCGACCCGTAAGTGTTGGCGCGAAGGACGCCGCCCGGCGACAGGAACAAGACGGCCGCGAGAACGTATGCAGTGAACTTCATAGGCTCTGACCTCCCGTCGGAATCGATTGGAGAGCGGAGTTTATTCGAATTGCGAGCGCGGTGTTCACAACTCGGTAGAGGAAATTTGAGACGACGCCGCGAATGCTGAACCCCCGGGGCGACTGAGCCGTAGCGCAACACATCACCCAGCTCGACAGGACCCGCGCGCCGTGCTTCTGTCGGGCACACGATCACACGCCGCGTAGGCGGACCTTTCCGCGGGCCCGAGAGTCTCCGGCTATCCAGATCGGCCTCATGCTGTTCATCGGCATCAACGTCGAGGGTTTCATCTTCAAGCCGGACTCATTCAGCACGAATCGAGGCCCTCGGAATGCGGCTCTCGATCGCCTACCAGATCGCCAACCCGAATCGGCCTGCGATCGCAACCGAGTACGAGAAGGTGCAACAAGAGAACGACCGTGTCAGCCTGAATGGCACGCTACCCCGAACGCCTCCGCGGCTTCTGCGGCGTCAATCCGCTCAGGGACTATGCGCTCGCCGAGATCGCACGCTGCGCGAAAGACCCGCAGATGCGGTTCGGGCTCAAGCTGCATTTCGGAAACTCGGACGTGCAGCTCAACGACCCGCGGCAAGTCGCGCGGCTGCGCGAGGTGTTCCGCGCCGCCAACGACGCGCGCATGGCGATCGTCGCGCACGTGCGACCAACCATCTCTCAACGCCGTCCGTACGGCGCCCCGCAGGCGCGCGTGCTCTTTACAGAGGTAATGCCGTCCGCGCCAGACGTCCCGATCCAGATCGCGCATCTGGCAGACGGAGGCGGTTATGACGACCCATTGGTTGATGAGGCCATGAGCGTGTGGGCCGAAGCAGCCGCCGCGCACGACGCGCGGTTGGCGCACGTCTACTTCGAGGTGTCCGGCGTTGCCGGGTCGGCTTCTGGAGCTGGCTTAGCCAGCTCGACTGCACGCCAATATTCACCGACATTTTTCGCGTTTTGCCTGACCTCAACCCATAAGGTAGAGGCATTCGACGGAGTCGGCGCTGGGCGGCCAATACCTGATACATTCAGGGTTCGTCTACACGCCGCTTCTACGCTGAGCCTGAACTGTATTCGCCTCGCCCACCCTCCCTGTGGGCTGCACGAACCCCTTCTGGACAACGCAGACGAGTCGGAGCGAATGGCGCGGGATTCTCCGTGCCTCGGTCCGACAGGCGTTTCAGTTCAGATGAACTGGGAGTTTCACATGTCATCCAAGGGCACCATCAAGCGTATCGTCTCGAACAAGGGCTTCGGCTTCGTGGCCGACGAGTCGGGTCAGGAGTACTTCTTCCATCAGTCGGCGTGCCAGTCGTTCGACTCGCTCCATGAGGGGCAGGCTGTGACGTTCGAGACCGGGCAAGGCCCCAAGGGTCCGCGCGCCGAGAACGTCCGCGAATCCTAGGCGCATCGGCACCATTTCCAGGGAGGGCGCCAATGGCGCCCTCTCCTCCATGGCTCACATCTTCATCACCGGCAGCACCGACGGCTTGGGCCGTGCGGCTGCGCGGGCGCTCATCGACGAGGGCCATTCGGTCGTTCTGCACGCGCGGTCTCGCCTGCGAGCCTCCGCGCTCGACGATCTCGCGTCACGGTCGGCCGGCGTGGTCATCGGTGATCTTGGCAGCGCCGTCGAGACGAGAAGCGTCGCAGAGCAAGTCAACGCCATCGGACGAGTGGACGCTGTCGTCCACAACGCGGGGATGTCGTCCACGAAGGGCCGATCACCAAGCCCGGAAGGCCACGCGACCATCCTCGCCGTCAATACGCTGGCGCCCTACATTCTCACGGCTCTGATCGAGCGTCCGCGCCGATTGGTGTACCTCAGTAGCAGCATGCATCGTGGCGGCGTCGCCTTGCTGCGCGACGTCGATTGGATTGAGCGGCCCTGGAACTCCAGTCAGGCGTATTCGGACAGCAAGCTCTATCTCACAGCACTCGCCTTCGCGGTCGCGCGGCGCTGGCCCGACGTTCTGAGCAGCGCCGTCGACCCGGGCTGGGTTCCGACGAAGATGGGCGGTCCAGGAGCGCCCGACGATTTCGATAAGGGATACCTCACGCAAACGTGGCTTGCCGTCAGCGACGATCCCTCGGCGGCTGTCAGCGGCCGATACTGGCATCACCGCCGACGGCAGGCCCGGCCAAGGAAGTGTCCGACTCTCGCTTTCAGGACGAGGTCTGCGCCAAGCTTGCCGAGTTGACCGGCGTGTCGCTTTTCTGATCGCCAACGAACTGACCTCGGCCGTCACGCCAACCAAGTTCTTCTAGAGCCGCACAGCTCCAGTTTCGCGGCGGCAGTAGCGGGCGTGGAGGGTGGCAGGCTACACTTCGCCATTCGAATGCTTCCAAGGAGGATATGAATGGCGACACGATTCAGGGCCGCTCTGTCTGGCACGGCCATCGCGGCCATCGCAGGCGCCGTCGTCGCGACGGTGCTGTCCACGGCCATCCAGTCAACCGCCCAACAAGCCACAACCCCGCAGCCCGGTCAGGCCGCTGGCCAGGGCGCCGCGTCACCACCGGCTCCATGCGGACCACAGGGACAGCTGCCCGCAAACCTCTCGAAAAACGTGGATGGAAAATCGCGCTGCTTCGAGGTCCGTATCTACACGGTGGACCAGAGCCGCATCGGGACCGGAAACTTCAAGGGCGGCATCAACGAATTGCACCAGCGGTTCCGTGAGAAGGAAGTGGCGATCTTCAAGAAGCACGGCGCCGAGATCCTCGGTGTCTGGCAGCAGATGAACAACCCCGACACGCTCGTCTGGATGCTCGCCTATCGCGATCGCGCGCACCGCGACGACGTCTGGGCGAAGTTCAACGCCGATCCCGAGTGGACGGCGCTCCGGGCAAAATACCCGGTCCCCGTCAACGCCAACACGTTCATGATGAGCGCGACCGAATACTCGCCGATGAAGTAGCGCAGCGATTCCTGATTTCACGCTGAACCATTACCGTGCGTGTGCGTTGGATCGTCCGCGGGGACATCGACGGGTTCTTCGGCCTCGCCCTCGACAATCTCGTTCAGCTGCTGCTGATCGACACTCTCTGCCGCACCGTCCTCGGGTTCCCGCCCGAGCTCCTCTACGGGCAGGTGCTGCCAGCCGCTGCGATCTCCATCCTCGTCGGCAACGTGGCGTACGCGTTCCAGGCGCGCGCGCTCGCCGCGCGCACGGGACGTACGGACGTGTGCGCGCTCCCGTACGGCATCAACACGGTGTCGCTGTTTGCCCACGTGTTCCTCGTGATGCTGCCGGCGAAGGCCCTGGCCGAAAGGGCCGGCGCGGTCGACCCCGTGCGCGTCGCGTGGCAGGCGGGTCTGCTGGCGACATTCGCGACCGGCGTGATCGAGCTTGGGTGTGCCTTCCTCGCCGAGCGCGTGCGCAAGGCGACCCCGCGGGCCGCGCTCCTCTCGACCCTCGCCGGCATCGCCTTGGGGTTCATCTCACTCGGCTTTCTCTTCCGCACCTTCGCGCATCCGGTCGTCGGGCTGACCACGCTGGCGATCGTGATGCTGACCTACTTCGGTCGCGTGCGCTTCAAGGGACACCTTCCCGGCGGTGTCGTGGCTGTGACGCTTGGGACACTCCTGTGCTGGATCACCGGAATCGCGCCGGTCGGCGCACGACCCTCGCCTGCCACCATCCACACCCCCGTCCCCGTCGTCGGCGACCTGATTGCCGCCATCGGCGGCGGACAGGTGCTGCCGTATCTATCGGTAATTATTGCGATGGGTCTGTTCAACGTGCTGGGCTCGCTCCAGAACATCGAGTCGGCGGAGGCGGCCGGCGACTCCTACGACACCAGGTATTCGCTGACGGTCAACGGCATCGGGAGCGTCTCAGCCGCGCTCTTTGGATCCGCGTTCCCGACGACGATCTACATCGGGCATCCCGGGTGGAAGGCGATGGGCGCGCGTGCCGGGTATTCGATCCTGAACGGCGTATTCGTGACGACGATCTGCGTCACCGGTACGCTGGCCTGGATCGCGTGGGCGATCCCCATCGAAGCCGGGATGGCGATCGTCCTCTGGATCGGCATGATGATCGTCGCGCAGGCCTTTCAGGCAACGCCACGCGAGCATGCGCCCGCCGTAGTTGTCGGCCTCCTGCCAGGGATCGGCGCGTGGGGCGCGCTCATGGCGAAGAACGGGCTGCGCGCCGCCGGGCTCGGAGGGCCGGCGGGGCCGTTCAGCGAATCGCTCGTCGGCGAGTTCCAGAGGAGCGATACGTGGATTGCGGGCGCTTTCGCGATCGAGCAGGGATTCCTCTTCACCGCGATGTTGCTCTCCGCGGCGGTGGTCGGCGTGATCGAGCGGCGCTGGCGGCGAGCGGCGGCGTGGTCGGCGTTCGCCGCGTTGCTCTCGGCCTGCGGGCTGATGCACTCCTACCAGTGGACGTTTGGTGACACGGCCCTGAAGCTCGCTCCGGCATGGCCGTTCGTGATTGGCTACACCGGCATGTCGCTGCTCTTTCTCAGCGCACAGTGGACGACCGAGGAGGGAGGCGAATACTAAAGTTCGCCAAGTGCCATGGACCTCCCCTCCTCGCCCTGAAGGACTTTATGCGGCGTCGCGCGGCTTGAGTCGCGAAAGATCCGGCAGCGTCTGGCTCAGCAGGATCAGCTCATCGCCTTCCCGCAGCGGTCCTGCTTCCCCGGCAACCGGGTTGAGCATCATCGCTTCACCGCGGTAGAGCCCGATGAGAAGGCAGGCTTTCAAGTTCGTTCGATCGGGCAGGAACACATTTGCCGCCGCGACGAAATCCATCCCGACAAATTGGGCAGGCACCGGCACCAGATACATCTCGTTAGCATCGCGCCGCACCGATAGCAGCTCTTGATAGACGCGTGTCATGCCATGAAAGAGCGAGGCACGTGCCATCAGCCGCAATCCGAAGTCGGCGGCCGAGATGACTTCATCGGCACCCGCCTTGCGCATGTGCGACCTATATTTCGGATCCTGGCACTCGGCCACGATGTTGGGAGCGTGCTCCTGCCCGCAAACGTTCTTGACGGCAATGCAGCACACGATGGTTTTGCCGTCGGCGTGCTGTTCCTGACGGTCATCCGCCAAGATGACAACGGAATGGGCTTGCGCAACCTTCGCGCGGCGCAGGATCACTTCGTTGACCGGGTCGCCTTTGACGATATAGACGTCGTTGAAGGCGGCTTCATCCAGTTTGTCAGGCAGCACCACTTCGTCGGGATTGTCGTGAACAATCACGACTGGCCGCTTGTCGGTCACAATCCCGCTGTGCACTTCGCGTATCCAGTCCAGTGCTCGCGGCGACCAGTTGCACAGCACCAGATGGCCGGACATTTCAAGATTAGGCACTTCACGACTCCTTAGTGCGCGTTCGATCAGGATCGACGCCACGCTGGCCGTGAACAAACCGGCCAGGGCGACACCAACGACAAGTACGGCGGCAACTATGAACCGCCCGCCAGAAGAGTTGATCTCGATTTCGAGTCCGCTGAAGAGAGTGACCCACACGTTCCAGAGGGATTCGCCCAACGTCTCGAACGCTGGATTTGTGTCGCGTTCCGCGAAGTGAAGTGCTATCCCGCTGACCATCCACATCGCCACGATGGCGGTGAGGATTTTCCAGACCTGGTGGCGGTTCCAGGCCTTCAGCAGGTTCAGCAGGGTCTCGCGCCACGACGCCTTCTCGCCAACTCGGACGGGCTCGCTCAAAGCCGGGCCCCTGCGCCGGAATAACTCATGTCATTTTCCCCGTGCGAGGCTGTCACGAACAGGGCGAGCACCACAGGATCTTGCCGTTTGCCTTGAGTGCGAACGCCGTCATCGCGCCCACTTCTCGGCACCGTCGATCGTCTTGAAGCCGAGATTTCCCATTTGCCTACGGTCGTTCGGCCACATCCTACACCGACCAGTCCGCGCCGGGGTGAAACGTTCTGTGTCACAGAGATCTCGCGGAGGCTTCGCTTTCCAGCGGTAGTACGTCTGCTGGGTCATCCCGCACGTGCGACCAAGGTCGGCGACCTTCCGTCCCGACCCGCCTTCGTTGACGATCGCCAGGATCTGTTCCTGGTAAATTTACCCCGCTTCATCGGTCCTCCTCTGAACGGAGGACTTCACTCTCTGGCGTGGCGGATTAGAGGGCGCAGGTCGCCATCATTCACATCTACCCTCCGGTCACGGCCGTCGCAGCCTCCTGTTGGACCTTTCAGAGATCCTGAGCGAGCGACTCGTCGGGCAGAGACTGATCGGCGCGGCAGAGCTCACCGGGTTAAAAGCCGATCTTCTCCCGGCATCTTGCCGACCCGAACACGCTCGTCGTCTCGGATCTCGACGTTCAGTCGTGGGGACGCAGACCCGACTAGGGGGCGGACGTGATCACACGCTTCGTCGCACGGTTTCGATCGCTCACAGATGCCGAAAAAGTGGAGTAGATTGTTCGCCATGTTCCCGACGGTGGGCGTGACCGACCTCGTGGCGAACCTGCGTGTGAGCTGGCGCCGGGTCAAGCGCGACCTCCGCCGGAGGCTGACCTGGAGCCGGCTCTATCGCTTCACGAGCTACACCCGCTCCGCCCTCTGGGTCGTGCCGTTTATCGCCATCATCGCGGTGCTCGCCAGCGTGCCGATCATCAACGTTCTCGATAACTGGCTGAAGTGGGACCTGGTCGGCCTCGGTGTCGAGGGAGCCCGGTCGCTGTATCAGACGGTCAACACCTTGACCCTCTCGTTCCTGGTCTTTACGTTCGGCTCCCTGCTCGTCGCGATCCAGATCGCCGGCGGCCAGCTCACGCCCCGGATTATCGCCACCACGCTGCTGCGCGACAACGTCGTGCGTTACAGCGTGGGCCTGTTCGTGTTTTCGCTCATCTTCTCGGTGATGGCGCTCAACCGGCTCGAGAATACCGTGCATGACCTGGTGACGTTCATCACGGCCCTGCTGGGCATCGTGTCCATTACGGTGTTCCTGTTCCTGATCGACTACGCCGCCCGTCTGCTGCGGCCCGGCAGCATTCTGGCTCGCGTGGCCCAGGAGGGCCTCGCGGTGATCAAAACGGTGTACCGGACCCGACCGGCGAAAAGGACGAAGACGATACCAATGCCGGTGTGGGCCTACCGGAATCGCCTCGACGCGTCGTCGCCCATGCCGGCCGATCGGAAATCGTGTTGGCCGTGAACGTGGGGGTGTTGATGCGCGAGGCTCGGCGCGCGCGTGGCCTCGTGGAATTCGTGCCGCACGTCGGAGATTTCGTCGCCGCCGGCGAGCCGCTGTTCGTCCTGCACGGCGGCGCCACGTCGGTCGACGACCGCAGGCTCCGCGCATCGGTGGCGTTCGGCCCCGAACGAACGATGGAGCAGGATCCGTTGTTTGCGTTCCGCATCCTCGTGGACATCGCGCTGAAGGCGCTGTCGCCCGCGATCAACGACCCCACGACCGGCGTGCTCGCCATCGACCAGGTCGACCGCCTGCTGCGGTTGGTCGGCCAACGGCGGCTCCGTGCCGACGTGCTGTTTGACGGGCTAGACTCGCCGCGGGTAATCTTCCGCACGCCGAACTGGGAAGACTTCGTCCACATTTCCTGCACCGAGATCCGGAGTTGCGGCGCCGGCCATGTGCAGATCGCGAGACGGCTGCGCGCCTTGCTGGAGAACCTGATCGCCTCTCTGCCGTGCCATCGTCGCCCGGCACTTGCAGAGGAGCTCGCCCGTCTCGACCAGGCGATCGCGGCGCTCTACTCGATTCCGGCGGACCTGGCGCTCGCCAGCGTGCCCGACTCACAGGGCCTTGGCGGATCGATGGGCACGCGGCCGGCTGTCTGAGGTCTCTGTGCCGAACGCCTCGACCTTGTCTTCACCGCGCGCGTCATAGAATTGCGGTCGTGGTACACGCATCGCGCACCTGGACCGCCGAGGAGGCACTCGATCGGCTGAAGGCCGGCAACAAGCGCTTCCTTGCCGGCAAGGCGCGCTTCCCCACCGTGCAGAAAGCGGTGCTGGCCGAGCTCGCCAAGCACCAGCGCCCCTCCGCCACGATCATCGGGTGCAGCGACTCGCGCGTGCCGCCGGAACTTGTGTTCGATGCGGGATTCGGCGAGTTGTTCACCGTGCGCGTGGCCGGCAACGTGATCTCGCCGGAAGTGATGGGGTCGATTCAGTACGCCGCCGTTCACCTGCGGACGCCGCTTTTCGTGGTGCTGGGGCACGAAGGGTGCGGCGCGGTCCAGGCGGCGCTGGCTACCCTCCACAAAGGCGCCAGGGAGCGCGCCCGCATCGCGCTGCTGCTGGAGCGAATCCTCCCGGGGCTGGCGCGCATCGACCCGACGCTGCCGACCGACGCGCAGATGGAAGCCGCGGTGGAAGCCAACGTGCGCTGGTCAATGCAGCAGGTGCTTTGCACGCCCGAGGCCAGGGCGCGGAAGGCCGACGGCGTGCTGAAGCTCGTGGGCGCGGTGTACGAACTGACGAGCGGACGCGTGCGCTTCTTGAAGTAGGGGGACGACCACTGCTCCTCCCTGCGGGCGGCGGCCGGGCCTGAGAACGGGCTTCCGTTAAGCGGCGCTCCAGTCGAGCCGACTTCATCAGACGGCGTCTCAATCGCGCTCGCGATAGACGTCGGACCTCGTCACGGCAGGCGGACTAGGAGGGAACGATGCGGAAGCCTGTCGGCGCCATTGGAAGGGGGACCGACGCGGGCGGATAGAGCGCTTCGACGCCCGCGATGTCATCCGGGTCGAGCGTGCGATTGCCCGTCGCGCACGAAGACACGGACGGATACATCGTTGAGCCCGCAACGGTCGAATGGCCAAGGCCGAGCGCGTGGCCGAATTCGTGCGCCGCGATGTCCTCGATGTAGAAACCGCTCGCACATCCCGTCGATCCCGTAAAAAACGTAAAGGCACCGTCCCAGAAAACGATGTCGGCATCGACGATGCGGGAGCCGCTCGACCACCAGTAGGCTGTGGCAATGGCCGAACCGCTCGATGCGTCGCGAAACATCACGACGTTCACTCCGTCGTAGGTATTCGTGGTCACCGTGCTGGTTCCGGCGTACTGAAAACGGAACGAGGCGCGGGTCTGTGCGGTCCATGCGTCCGCGCCCACGGCCAGAGCGGGCGGAATAACCCCGCCAGCCAAGTCAAGATTGGTCGTGTTGACACGGTACGAGACAGGGCCAGGCGCCCAGGTGGGACCGCTCATTGCGTACCCACTGGTCTCACGCGTTCCAGCGACCACAATCGCGAGTGTGGCCCCCAGCAGACACACAGAGACAGACAGCCGGGTCCGGTTCGTAATCATGGCTGGCGCGCTGCCGCGACCGAGCGACGGATCTCATCGAGAGTGAGGCTGCTGTTGGGCACGCGGCTGGCCTGGTCGAGTTTGAGCGTCCCCTGCCCGCGCAGGTGGGGCACCATCGGGCCGCGCCGGCTGCGTGCAAGGTAGAAGACCGCTCGATCTCCCGGTACGAACGATTGCTGATCCGAGACGTGGAGCGTCAGATCTCCAATGGTCCCGCCTTCGACCTCGATGTCGACGGTGTTCTGGGAGCCGCCCTTGAGCGTCTCATCGACGGTCACGCGGACGACGGACACGATTAGGCGATCCCCGAAGTCGTTGACGCGCCACTCCGGGCTGACCGACGCCACCCGTCCGAGGATGATCTGCTCCGCCCCGCGTGCGCGTTCAACGAGTGGAACCGGAGGGCCTTCCTGCGCCGCCGCCGCGGCGGTCGCACACGTCAGTCCGAGCGTCGCGGCGACGGCGAGCCTGACGACCCGGATGCGTCGAAAAGCCGTGAAAGCCGTGAGCATCAAGGTCGAAGAAGGCTCAAGAACGACGCCACGGCTTCCGGTGAAACTCATTTCTGTCGAAACCCTTGCATGGCTAATACTTGAGGTCGCGGCCCGCAGGAACCATTAGGCCCGATGGCCGTCCGGGCTGTCAAAAACGGAAGCGGGATAACGGTTTCGAGGCGACACGCTGGTTCCGACCCGCCAAGCGCCGTCATCAACCTTCGTTTCACTCGGCCTGGTCAATCCAGATCGTTCTCAGCACTGCCCTTCGGCCTCGCCAGCACGTGCGAGGATATTGAAGGGATGTGACCATGCGACCACTGCTCCTCGCCGTCACGGTCGGCATAGGCCTGTCTGTCCTGGCGCCTTCGGCCGAGCAGTCGCTCGCCGACGTGGCGCGCAAGACCGAGGCGGCGCGCAACGCCACACCCGGCCGGCCACCCGCGAAGGTCTATACCAACAAGGACCTGCCAGGCGTCGCCCAGGTGCCGCCACCACCGCCCTCCGACAAGGCGGCCGCCTCGACGCCTCCCCCTCCGGCGGCGCCGCCTGTGGACAAGTTGTCCCCGGGCGCAAAAGATGAGGAGTACTGGCGCGATCGGATGCGGCCGCTGGGCGAACGGCTCGCCACCGCCCGCGCGCTGGCCGACGAGACGAAGTTGCGAGCCGAGACGCTCATGCGCGCGGCGGACAAGTGCTTCGCGGTCGGGATCGTGTGCGCGGACTATACAGAGTCGCTGCGGCTGACCGAAGAGCACAAAGCGCTGGCCGCCGATGTCGCGCGCGCCGAGCGAGACGTCGCGGCGCTCCAGGAAGAGGCGCGCCAGGCGGGCGTGCCGCCCGGATGGGTGCGTGAGTGACAGGGAGCGGACCGGGAATATACTCACGGCCATGAGCAACCTGAAACCCACGGCGACAATTGCAGGCGCGGTGCTATGGCTGGGCGTGGTGGCGGCGCAGCAGCCGGTGGTGCCTCCGAAGACGGCGCCGGCCACGCACGTCACGAAGGCAGACATCCAGGACTTCATTGCGAAGATGCCGCCCGGCCGGATCCTGGACAACCCGATCCGCGTGGTCGACGTGGGCGGGTACAAGGTGGGCGTGTACGCGGTGACGCGGCCGAAGGATTCGCCCCAGAACGCGATCTACCACGACACCAACATGACCGAGATTCTGTACATGCTCGAGGGGTCGGCGACGCTCATTACCGGCGGCACGATTCCGGATGCGAAGCCGCCCGCGCGGCCAGGCGGGAATTTCACGGGGACGAAGATTGACGGCGGCACGAGCCGGCATGTCGTTCCAGGCGACGTGATCATCACGCCCGGACGCACGCCTCACTTGTGGGCGAACATCGAGGGCGACATGTCGTACCTGGTCTTCAGGCCGGATCCGGACGGGACCCAGACACTCCGGTAGAGTCGGAGTCGTGACCACCTCACTCACCAATCGCCAGTGGAGACTCGTCCGCCGGCCGTCGGGCATGGTCACAACCGGGGACTTCGAGTAGTCGAAGCCTCTGCGCCCGCTCCGGGCGACGACCAGTGCCTGGTCCGTACGTTGTACGTGTCGTTCGACCCCGCCATGCGCGCGTTCCTGCACGATCGACCGAGCTATGTCCCGCCACAGCCGATCGGCGAGGTCATGCGCGCCGGCGCCGTTGGTCAGGTTGTCGAGTCGCGCAGCGCGCGGCTCGATTCCTGGGGACCTGGTCATCGGAGCGCTTCGGGTGGCAGGACTACGCGGCGATGCCGGCGTCGTCGATGACGAAGATCACCGGGAACCATCCGCTACCCGACTACCTGGGCGTCCTCGGAGGAATAGGGGCGACAGCGTACGTTGGCCTTCTGCATGTGGCGAAGCTTTCCGGGCAGGAGACGGTCGTGATTTCGGGCGCCGCGGGCGCGACCGGCTCGACCGCCGCGCAAATCTCGCGGATCAAGGGCTGCCGGACGATTGGGATTGCGGGCGGGCCGGCCAAGTGCCGCTGGCTGCTCGAGGAACTGCACCTCGATGCCGCAATCGACTACAAGGGCGAGGATGTCGCGTTGCGCCTGCGCGAGCTCTGCCCGAGCGGCATCGATGTTTACTTCGACAATGTCGGGGGGCGGATTCTCGAGGCGGCCATCGGCACGATGGCGGCTCACGGGCGCATCGTGCTCTGCGGCATGGTCTCCGGCTACAACGACGCGCATCCCGTCCCGGGCCCCAGCAATCTCTTCGAGCTCGTCGCCCGGCAGATCCGCATGGAAGGATTTCTCGCGTTCTCCTTCCTCTCCCATTTCGACGAGGCTCGCCGCGAAATCGAGGGGTGGATGGCGGGCGGGCAGCTCAAGTCCTACGTCGACGTCCAGGAGGGCTTCGAGAACATCCCGAGAACTTTTCTGCGGCTCTTCAGGGGAGACAACGTCGGCAAGCAGGTCCTGAAGATCGCTGACCCGAGTTGAGGCCGTCCGGCCGCCCAGCTTGCACGCGGACCGCCTGTCTGGGCAAAGATATGACATGACGACCTTCGCTGCTTCCGTCCTCGCCGTCAGTTTGGCCGCCGCCGCGGCCGCCGACGATCGGATCGCAGAGATCATCGCCGCCCCAGACGCCCCCGTCCGCCTCGATTCGACGAAAGTGCTCAACACCGGCGCGCAGCCGCTCGTCCTGCTGTACGCGGCGACCAACGCGGGCGATACAGCGGTCGAGCAGTTTACCGTCATGGTGTTCGTGTACAGCGCCGATGGGCAGTTGAAGGCGCGTCAGGTCGCGCCCGGACGCCGTGATCTGCCGGGCCGCGAGACGAAGTACTCCACGATGGTCCTCGACGTCGGCACCATCGAGCCCACCGACACGCTGATGGCCGGCGTCGATCAGGTCCAGCACGCCGGCTCCGAGCGGTGGTGGCGCACCGACCTGCGTGTCATCGCCGAGGCCGCAGCCGATGCGAAACGCGGCGCGGCCAAGACCCCGCGAAAGTAGCCGCTCCCGACTCAGCGCGTTGCCAGCGCCTCGTAGAACTGGCAGCGGCGCGCGAAGCCGAGCGACTCGTACAAGTGCAGCGCCGCGTCGTTGCCGGCGCGAACGTTGAGCCCGATGGTCTGGACGCCGGATAGCTCGGCGAGCACCGCGCTCGTGGCCAGGCGTCCGAGCCCCCGCCCCCGGCGGTCGCGCCGGGTGTAGATATTGCCAATCGCCGCGGCGCCTTCCTCGCGAGCCAGTAAGTGCGTCCCGGCGGCTGCTACCAGCGCCGTGCCTTCATAGATCCCATGAAACACGCCGCCGGCCACCATCGAAGGAAAGAAGAAATCAGGCGACTCCCCCGACGTCTCGCCGTCGGCATACAGCGCCTGGAGTGCGGGAACGTCGCTCGCGCCCAGCCGGGTGGTGCCAGCGCCCAGGCAAAGCCGCACGATCGCCGGTCCACGTCATCCGCCACATCAGGCGGGTTGAGGACACCGTCGCGTGGCGCGACGCTTCGTCCAGGGCGTCGCGCTTCACCTGCAGGTGCACGGGCCCGGCGACGCATTCGAGGGCCTCGCGCACGCTGCCCGGGCCCATCGCGAACAGGATGGCAGTGCCGTAGTCCTGCACGACGAGCGTGAGGTCCGGGACGAACCACAGGGTCTTCGAGAACATCGGCGGAGCGAGATCGCCCAGCGCATACAGGCTCCACGACGGGTCGCGCTGCAGGAGCGCTCGAATCTGGCTCTTGTCGGTCAGGCGGGGCATCAGGCCAGGGCCATCACTCTGCGGAAACGCTCGAGCACCAGCGGGAGCCGCTCGCGAGCAGCGTCAGGACTTCAGGATCTGCCGAATCGGATCGGGCAGCAGCTTCGTCCCGAGCTTCCAGCATGTCTGGCATGCCGGACAATCGTAGTAGTAGATCGGCATCTGCGGCATCGATGCCGCTTGTGGACGAAACGCGCCCGACGATATTTCGGTGTCGACGTATTGCAGCGTGGCGCCGCACTGAGGACACGCGGGCGCGGGCGGTTGGCGATTCTCTTCCTGGCTCACCGGTACGCGGGACTCAGCTACCAGCCGATGTTGAGCCGGCGCAGGAGGCGCGCTTCGAATACCTGGCCGAGCGGGAACTGCGCGCCGGCGCGGTAGGTGTAGGACAGCTGGAGACGCGCCGTCGGGACGACCGGCACGTCTGTCGTGACCCGGAAGGCGCGCAGCACCTGGCCGTAGCCGCCGGTAATGCCGAGCTCCGTTTCGCCCGTGAGCATCGTGTCGTCAATCAGGCCCACCCGGCCGCTGACCCGGGAGTTCAAGCCAGAGCCGGTCAGCGAGCTGGTGCCCGCCGTGAGTGCGGCGCGCAGGTCCGGGCATCCCGCACAGTGAGGGCTGAGTGCGGGAAGGTCCACTTCGACGCGAGACGAAGCCTCCTCGGGCCCGTCCAGCGCCGAGTCGGATGCTCGTTGCTGCACGTAGCGCACGACCACGGGGCCCAGCCCGCGCTGACGCCATTCGAGCGACGTGGTTTCCAACTCGCGTGAGGCCGTCGTCTCCCGCTGCAGAACCGTCGCAACCTGCCCGGCTGAGAGGCCGTCGTAGGCGAGGCGGAGCCGGCCCAGGATCGTGTCGGCGGCGTCCGGATCGGCCGCGGGGCGCGACGAGCTCGTGAGCGCCACGAGGGTGAGGCCGCGCAGCGGCTGCACCTGTGCTCGGGCGGCCTCGGAGTCGCGTGAGGACACGAATGCCGTGGCCCTCTCGGTGGGCGATGCGGCCGCGCCGCGCAGCACGCTCGTCTCGATGCCGGCGCGGGACCACTGACCAACGACCCGGGCGGACACCTGCGGCGTCCAGGCTGTGTCGGCGGCCCCCGCCACACCCACGTCAGTCACCAAGGCCAGGTTCCCGACGACGTTCGCCTGGACTGAGGTCCCGACGCTGGTCTGCGCGCCGGGTGAGCCGACGGGAATCAGCACCTTGGGCCGCAAGGAAAGGTGAGCGTTCGGGGTGAAGCTCACGGCCGCTGCGGCAAGCGCCGGCGAACCCGGCGCGGGCGCGCCCGCGGCCGTCACGGTCCCCATCTGGCCGAACGACAAGCTCAGCGGCGCGATGCCAGTCGTCGTGAACGTCAGTCCGCGCATGGGCAGCGCCAGCCCGGAGCCGGCCAGCGGAGCGGCGCGGAAGACGGCCGGGAGCGGTTGGTCGCCGAGCCGCGATGCGACCGCGACATCGCCACGGTCGAGGTCCGGCAGCTCCAGCACCAGATTCCTCAGCCGGGGGCCGCTGCCGTCGTCGGCCACCGTCACGGAAGGCAGCGCCAGGCTGTGATCGGTCGCCGGCTTCGGCCTGGTGGCGGCGAGGCTGGTAAGAGAAGTCGAGGTGCCCGACCCGAGGGAGGCCACCGTCGTCGACATGGTGGAGTCTTGCGCGCTGACAGGCGCCGAGGGGACCAGGCAGCACAACGGCTGCGGCGGCAACCGACTCCCACACGAAGGTTCGCCTGGCGCACGCAGCTACCGCCGGGGACGGCTACGAAGAGCGTCTTTCGCCAATTAGGGCGTTGGGTAATAGTGCGCAGCGCCGCTTCGACAGGGATGCACGAATCGTAGCAGCCCTCAAGACCGTTCGCAACGGCCTTTCTGGGGAAGAAGAGGAAAAAAGAAGGAAACGAAAAAAATAAAGAAAAGAGGAGAAAGAGGCCTATTGGAAGCGGAGGCCCGCGCCGAGTACGCGCTGTGGCCTGACTGGCGCGGACCCGCCGCCCCCTTTCATTGATGCCGTGGTCACCGACCGGCAGTCACCCGCCGATCGTCCTGAGCGCCGAGATCAGCCGCGATCGAATCGATCGAGATTCATGACCTTGTCCCACGCGGCCACGAAGTCGCGCACGAACTTCTCCCTGGCGTCGTCGCACGCGTAGACCTCCGCGAGCGCGCGGAGCTCGGAGTTCGACCCGAAGACGAGGTCCACGCGGCTGGCGGTCCATCTGGAGTCGCCCTTCGTCCGGCAGCACCCTTCGAACGAGTCCGCGGCTGCGGACGTCGGCTTCCACTCCGTGCCCATGTCGAGGAGATTCACGAAGAAGTCGTTGGTCAACGTCCCGGGCCGCTTGGTGAAGACGCCGCGATCGGACTGCCCGGCATTCACCTTCAGCACACGCAGACCGCCGATGAGCACGGTCATCTCGGGCGCGCTCAGCGTCAGCCTGAAGGCGCGCTCGATCAGCAGATGCTCCGCGGGCACCTCGTGTCCCTCTCCGAGGTAGTTGCGGAACCCGTCCGCGTCTGGCTCGAGCACGGCGAAGGACTCGACGTCGGTCTGCTCCTGCGAGGCGTCCGTGCGGCCGGGCGTGAAGGGCACCTTCACATCGTGTCCCGCGTCCTTCGCAGCCTTTTCGACGGCCGCGCATCCGCCCAGCACGATCAGGTCGGCAAGCGACACCTTCTTCTTCCCGCCGGCCTGCGCGTCGTTGAACGCCTTCTGAATTCCCTCCAGGGTCTTCAGCACCTTGGCCAGCTCCGGCGGATTGTTGACGGCCCAATCCTTCTGCGGCGCGAGACGGATCCGTGCGCCGTTGGCGCCACCGCGCTTGTCGGTGCCGCGGAAAGACGACGCGGACGCCCAGGCGGTCGAGACCAGCTGGGAGATCGACAGTCCCGACGCCAGGATCTTGTCCTTCAGGCTGGCGATGTCCTTCGCGTCGATCAGTTCGTGGTCCACCGCGGGCACCGGGTCCTGCCAGATCTGCGGCTCCTTGGGAACCTCCGGGCCGAGGTATCGCGTGATCGGCCCCATGTCGCGGTGCGTCAGCTTGAACCACGCTTTCGCGAAGGCGTCGGCGAACTCCTGCGGGTTCGCGTAGATAGCGGCGCGAGATCTTCTCGTAGGCCGGATCGAACCGGAGCGAGAGGTCCGTCGTCAGCATCGACGGCGCGATCTTCTTCGACGGGTCGTGGGCGTCCGGAACGGTGCCGGCACCGGCGCCGTTCTTCGGCTTCCACTGCTTCGCGCCAGCCGGACTCGTGGTCAGCTCCCACTCGTACTCGAAGAGGTGCTTGAAGAAATCGTTGCTCCACCTCGTGGGCGTCGTGGTCCAGGTGACTTCGAGACCGCTCGTGATGGCGTGGGCGCCCCTGCCGGTCTCGTAGCCGCCCTTCCAGCCGAAACCCTGCTCCTCGAGGTTGCCGCCCTCCGGCTCGGGGCCGACGTGGGTCGCCGGGGCCGCACCGTGGGTCTTGCCGAACGAGTGCCCGCCGGCGATGAGCGCCACCGTTTCTTCGTCGTTCATCGCCATGCGGCGGAACGTCTCGCGAATGTCGCGCGCAGCGGCCACGGGATCGGGCTTGCCATTGGGCCCTTCCGGGTTCACGTAGATGAGGCCCATCTGCACCGCGCCGAACGGATTCGCGAGCTGCCGATCGCCGCTGTAGCGCTCGTCACCGAGCCACGTGCTCTCGGACCCCCAGTTGACGTGCTCGGGCTCCCAGACGTCCTCGCGGCCGCCGGCGAAACCAAAGGTCTTGAACCCCATCGACTCGAGGGCGACATTGCCTGTCAAGACCATCAGGTCGGCCCACGAGATCTTCCGGCCGTACTTCTGTTTGATCGGCCAGAGCAGCCGGCGCGCCTTGTCGAGGTTGGCGTTGTCGGGCCAGCTGCCGAGCGGCGCAAAGCGGAGCATGCCGGATCCCGCGCCGCCACGGCCGTCGTGAATGCGGTAGGTACCCGCACTGTGCCACGCCATTCGGATGAAGAGCCCGCCATAGTGGCCGAAGTCGGCCGGCCACCAGTCCTGTGAGTTCGTCATCACCGCCTCGATGTCCTTCTTCAAGGCGGTGAGATCGAGGGACAGGAACTCCTCGGCGTAATCGAAGGCGTCGCCCATGGGGTCGCCTGCCGGGTGGTTCGTGTGGAGGGCGCTCAGGTTCAGCTGATTCGGCCACCAGTCCTGGTTCGCGCGGCCGCTGATGCGCTTTGCTCGAGAACGGGCACTTCTGTCGTTTTCCATGTACGTTGACCTCTGGAGTGATTGGAGTGCCGCCCGGCTACTTCGACCGGGCAATTCTTTTCGGAGTTCGTTGGCGGATTCGCGTCGCGTCCGGCTTCCCAGCTGCCGCAGCTCCAGCGGAGGGGGCTGAGCGGACCTGTTGACGGGACCGCGATGGCGCTTTTGACCGACCCTGGCAATCCGGGCAGCGTCCCCAGTAGGCGACCTCGGCCTCGTCGATCTGATAGCCATTGTCGTCGTGCGCCGTGAGGCATGGTGCGGAGCCGACCGCGCAGTCGACGTCGACCACGCGCCCGCAGTTTCGACAAATCAGATGGTGGTGATTGTCTCCGACGCGATCCTCGAAGCGAGCCGGCGATCCGGCGGGCTGAATGCGACGGATCAGCCCCTCGGCGACCAGGAGGCCCAGGGCGTCGTACACCGACTGCAGGGAGATGGCGCCGATCTCGGTCCTGACCGCCTCGGCCACGGCGTCGGCCGTGATGTGTGGCTGACCCGCGACCGCCCGCAAGACCGCCAACCGCTGGGCGGTGACCTGAATACCGCGTTCGCGAAGAAGGCCTGCCGGGTCCGTTTTCATCGACAGCAATAGCCTAACCCAGGACATTTGATTGACTCAAATATTTGAGTCAAGCGAACTTCAAGAGCCGTCGCGGGCCGTGTCAGAACGTCAGTAACTGCGCCTATCGAGGTGCGGCCTTCTGGGCGTTTTCCTGTGCGCGGGCGCCGGCCAGGAGATTCTTCATGCCTTCGTTGCCTTCGTGGCAGGCGTACTCATACATCTTCTCGTCCAGCCGGTTCATCGGCAGCATGGCCGTCCAGGACGCGGTGAAGGTGGCGGGATCCTCGACGGTGAAGCGGTAGTCGATCGTGTCCGGCCCGGTGCGCGTGAAGCGTTCCACCAGTTTCATGTTCTCGGTGGTGCCGCGAAAGCTGGTGTTCCCGGTGAAGTTCGTGGTCTCCACGACCAGCGTGTCACCTTCCCAGCGGCCTCGGGAATCGCCGAGCCACTGGCGAAGTCTCGCCGAAATATGCGGCCGACCGTCGATGGGAATGATTCGCGCTTCGTGAATCATCTCGTAGTGAAGCACCACGGCGGTGGGCGTCTGGAAGATCTGAATATTGTTGTTGTACGATCCTGGGATGCGAGGGAGCCCGCCCCGGGTCAGGCACCGCTCCCAGAGGCTCCGATCCATCCACGAATCGGCGCGGCGCTCACCATTCTCGAGGTCGCTCGTCAGGGCGGCAGCGCGCTGCGCGCCGGCGGCGGTGAGCGGCGGAAGCTTGCCGTTGGAAGGGTCGACGATGAGCGACGTACGACCGGTGGGCTGACCCCGTTCCGACCAGAACTCGTTATAGGCCTCCCGCACGTCGGCAACTCTGTCGGCCTGCCGGCGGTCGCGGCTGGCGGCGGCGATGGCCGCAGCTTCCACTTGTTCCTTGGTGAGCAACTCGACGTTGGCCAGCGCGGCGGGCCGCTCGAGCGGCGTGGGCGTCGAGAAGTTCCAGACGCTCTGCAAATCGGGGTGTCCCCACCCCGTGCGGGGCGTCTTGTAGGAGGATCCTTGCTGGTTGTTCGCGCTCTGCGCCGAAGCCGGTGATGCGCACATCCAGGCCAGCGCCAGAAATGCGGCCGTCGTACCGCACCGCAGGAAAGATCGCCCGCTCATCTCTGCCTCCCTCTTGAGCAGACACGATTCACGAATTCCATCACGCGCCCGGCATCGGTGCTTACGCGGCACACAAAGAGGCCCACACGGGGGTGACCCCGCATGGGCCCTGTGAGACGAGCTGCACGAGCTGGCGTGAGGCTACCCCCGCGCCCTGCTCACCGACTGGTCCCCGTGGAACCCTGCACCTTGAACGCGTACCCCGGCGCTCCGTTGAGCATCCGCGGTGCCAGCGTCGTGATCTTGTCCTTGTCCGTGTACAGCACACCGAAGCCACTCTGGTCCTTGGCGGCTCCGTACCGAGCGGTGTAATGCACCGAACCGTCCTCGGCGTGGTTCACGCGCGTCGAGTCGGCCACAAACTGCGGGCGGGGATAGAACACGAACTTTCCGTCGCGCGGGTTGAGCCGCACGTTCGCCATCGGGCGGTCCGACGTGCTCGTGTCGGGGAACCAGATGTTGCCGTCCTTATCGATGGACGTTTCGTAGGGCTGCGCGCCGCGGTGCGGGATGTCCCAGAATGTCCAGCGGCCCGTCTTCTGATCCAGCCTGGCCACCTTCCCTGGCCGTTTTGCGGCGGCCCAGATCCCGACCCAGATGTTGCCCTCGGCATCCGACTGCGGACCCCGCCGGAAGTTCGCCGGATAGATCGGCGGCGTGAACTCGGTCCACGTGTCGGTCGTCGTGTCGAAGCGGGCGAGCTTGCCGCCGCTCCACTCGGCCAGCCACACGTTATCGAACGGATCGATGGCCGCTCCGTAGGGGACGGCTGGGGATGTCGGAATGCGGTAGGTGGACGCCTTGCCGGTCGTGACGTCGTACTTGCTCAGCGCTCCAGACAACATCCAATGCGCGTAGACGTTGCCCTTCGAGTCGACGACGCCGCCCATCAGCGGCCCTTTTCGCGTGGCGCGAATCACGTTGTCGGGGTCCGGATCGATGACCTTCTCCCACTTCTCGGTTTTCGGGTCGAACATCAGCAGGCGCGAGTGCAGCCCGTCGGAGCCGGCGCCGGAGCCGTCGATCTTCCCTTCCTCGATCCGCGTGAACTCCAGCACCCAGACGCGGCCCTGGCGATCCATGACGAGGTCGTGCACGCCGGCTCTCATGTCGGGCAGTGGCCAGGACTTGTACTCGCCGCTGCGCGGATCCAGCCTGCACCAGCCGGCTGGGCACGCCGCGATCGACTGACCACCGGTTGCCTTGATCATCGATCGTCACCATCATGATCACGCGGACGCCGGCCACTGCGCCTGCGGCATCTTCGGAATCGGACGCGACGGTGTTGCGAGAGGCCGGAGCCGCCGCCTCCTTCTCGTCCGCCTTGATGTAGTACTCGATGTACTGCGCCTTGCCGAGTGCCGCCTCGTCGAGCGGCATCTCCACGTCGCTCTTGACGGCGCGCGGCTTCTTGTCGAGCCCGAAGTTCTTCGAGAGGTACTCGAGCACGTCCTTGCGATCCTGGACGCCGAACTGGAAGTTGCTCGCCGCACCGGCGAGCACCCCCTCACCGAGCGACAGCCGGTCGCGGTCGTGGAGGTTGGTGCCCATCATCTTGTCGAGGCTGAACTTCCATCCTTGCGGGCTGCGCGGGTTCATCGCAAAGAAGTTCTCCCCGTGGCACCGCATGCAGAGGTTCTCGAGGACGGCGAGACCCGGGCCCGCCGGGTAGAGCTCGTCGTAGCTGGCATAGGTGATCTGACGCTGCGGCGGCAGGACACCGTTGGCTGCTCCTGGCCTCCGAGGGATCGACCGAGGTCGGATACTGGTTCGGATCCTTGGCGTCGCGCATCGCCACCTTCACCGCTGGATTGGTCCCGGATCGGACGACAATCGGCTGCGGATCCGATTCGAGGCCCCGCGCCTTGGCCACGAGCTCGTAATTGCCCGGCATCACGGCGACTGTCTTGAAGCCGCCGGCCTGGGTGTAGACCATGTACAGCATGCTCCGCCGCCTGTCGGTGCTGCGGAGGTAAACGTGGGCCGCCGTAAACGGCTTGCCGGCCGTCACCGTGCCGGTCACGATACCGAGCCCCTGCAGCTCGCCCGCCGACTGCGCCGCAACGGGAGCGCCACGCCAGGCGAACGAGCCGACGATCGCGATGAGCGCGGCCGTGGTGATCGCAAGTACCGTGACCGATCGTCGACCGATTGACCATCGGCGGGGCAACCAGGGCGTCTGGGACATCTGCATACGTATACCTCCCAAGAAGATCAGCAATATCAGTGCGCCGTTTCAGAACCTACGCTCCAGCCGAACGGCATCCGCGGCAGTGTACAAGCTCGAGCGATCGAGGGATATAAAGAATACACCTGTGCCAGCACGCCCGCTCCTGAGGCGCTCCAGCCGACAGAGCCAGCCCGCGAGACCCACTGGCTACTTCCCGAGGGTGAAGGGAACGAACGCGAGTTGTTTGTCCCAGAGGAGCGCGAGCTTCCCGCCTGCGTCAGTCACGTCGAGAAACTCCCACGACAGTTGCTCGAACGAGCGAGAGACAGCCTCGAGCGTCATCGGCACGCGTACGACGTCCTTTTCCGGCGTGTAGTCGTACGCCCCGAACAAGGCCGTCCTGTCGTCCGTGTTGTAGCCATCAAGCTGGGCGGGCCACGCGGAGATGATCAGTGTCCAGTCGTTTCGCTTGAGATCGATGAAGACCGTGTACTCTCCCGGGGCGATCGTCTTGCCGCCTATCACCACGGGAATCTCGGTCAGGAGTCTCGTGGAGGTGTTCGCGCCTGCGCGCCAGACCGGGGCGCCATCCGCGAGCGCGTCAGCAAAGTCCGGAGGGCCGAAGAGATCGCGCCCTCGCTTGATCGGCCGGCCGTACTTGATCTCCATCCATCTCCCGCCGACGTAGCTGCCCTGCCGGTCGTATCGCCCGCCCAGTTCGATGGCTGAGCTGCCGGCGGGACTCGCGAGCCGCTCAACGGGCGGCTGGCCGGCCTGGGTCGTGAGGGAAGCGCCTCGCGTCTGCCGGACTGTCGATCCCAACGCTCCTGCGATGACGGCGGCGGCGATCGCGGCGGTCGCGAGATGGCGTTTAGTCATGTTCATCCTCGAGCGACAAGTATACGTCGTCGCTGAGGCACTGCTATCGACGATTGACAAATACTACTGTCGCTCACGCCTCAGCGAGTCGATCAATACTGTCGGCCACGCGATGCCCGGTGCGTCGCAGCCCACCGGGAATCCTTCTCTAACCGCTGCGCGGTTTTATCGTCTCGACGGAATTCTCTGGCGTTCAGTCAACATGACGGCGGAACTGAAGGCGCTGCACTTCCGGAGTCGCCGGGTATGGCGGGCGTGGCTGACGAAGCACCATCTGTCGAGCCCTGGGATCTGGCTCGTGTGCTTCAAGGACCACACGGGGATGAAGTCACTCCCCTACGAAGATATCGTTGGCGAAGCGCTCTGTTACGGATGGATCGACAGCCTGGTGAAGCGTCTGGACGACGACCGCTATGCCCGTAAGCTGACGCCTCGCCGGCCGACGAGCAAATGGTCGGACATCAATCGCAAACGCTGGGCGGGACTCAAGGCTGCAGGCTTGCTGGCTTCGGCCGGTCTCGCGGCGGCACCAACCGCGAGCACGTACGCGCCACGACCGTTAATACCTGTCCTGCCCGCCTACATTGCGACGGCGCTGAAAGGGAATCCCAGGGCGCGGGAGTTCTTCCGGAAGCTGTCGCCCACCGATCGGCGTGACTTCGTCGTGTGGATTCATACGGCGAAACGAGCCGAAACGCGCGAGAGGCGCATCCGCGAATCGCTGCGCGTGCTCGCGGCCGGGAAGAAGCTGGGCTTGAAATAGCGTCGGGCGATTACGGTCCGAGTAAGTATTTTCGTGGGCTGATACCGCCATACGAAACTCGGCCGTTCATGGAGACGCGGGAGTGCTGGCGTTTTTCTCATTCGCCCCGTTGGTCCTCCTCTTGCGAGGCGGCCAAGCCGAAAGGCGGAAGGCATGAGACGCTACCTGATCCTCACACTGCTCCTGGCCACCGGCGGGTGCGGCGACGACGACTCGCCGACGGCGCCGTCTGGGCCATCGATGAGCTTCTTCGTCACTAGCACAGCGAGCGCCACCGGCAACCTCGGAGGGCTCGCTGGAGCCGACGCGACGTGTCAACAACTGGCCACCGCGGCAGGGCAAGGCTCCCGCACCTGGCGTGCCTACCTGAGCGTCGAACGGGATCCCGCCAACGGCAATCAGCCGGCGAACGCCCGGGACCGGATCGGCATGGGCCCGTGGTACAACGCGGGCCTCGTGGTCGTCGCCAACAACGTCGCCGAACTGCACTCGCGCACGGGTGACGCCGCGGTGTTCCTCGACGAGCGCGGCCAACGCATCAACGGCCAGTGGACCGGATCACCGAGTCCCGTCCAGCACGACATCCTCACGGGGTCGAACGCCGATGGCACGCTGCTTCCCGGCGCGACATGTGCGGATTGGACGTCCGGTTCGGCAACCTTGATCGCGCAGGTGGGGCATTCGGACGGGATGGGCCCCAACCAGAGCACCGCTGGTGCGCTGTCGTCGTGGAACTCGGCGCACGCCAATCTGAACTGCGCCGACACGGCGCCGCGAGGGGGCGCGGGGAAGTTCTACTGCTTCGCCAGGTAGCAGCATAAATCCCGTGGGGCCAGAACAGTCGCCAACGTGTCGAGCGTCGAAGGCACGCTCATCGGCCTTCTGACGGCGCCACCTGTCGCTAGTGGTTCGACGTAAGAGCGGCGAGCATCCCTGAGTCCGCGCGAACCTTGTCGCCCGCGAGCAGCTCGGGTCGAACGTTCGCTCCGGCCGCCACCAGGCGCGCCACAATCGGGTGAAAGCCACCGGCCTCGGCGGCAGGCGTCCGGCTCCATGCGGTCAGGGCCCACACCAATGGCGTCGTGCCCCACGTCTTGTCCACCGCATCCACATGGGCGCCCCGCCTCAACAGCAACTCCACGACATCGAGGTGCCCGTGGAAGGCCGCGACATGGAGGCCCGTGTGCCCATCGCCGTGGCCCTTCAGCTCGGCATCGGCGTCCACGCCATGATCCAGGAGAAGGTCGACGGTACTGGCGTGTCCGTACGCGCAAGCCAGGGCGAAGCCGTCCAGCATTTCAGCTCTCGGAGTGTCGTTTCCGTCTAAGAAGCCCTTCACATCGTCAACCCTGCCCAACCCGGCTGCGCCGGCAAGGTCGAGCGGCGCACCGCGGCTCACGAGATACTCGGCGGCTTCCGGCTGCCCGTTGGCGAGGCAGGCGCGAACGAGCCCGACCGTGCGGCCGGCAAGTCCGTCGCGATCCATTCGGGCACCGTGCTCGAGCAGGACGTCCATGACCTCGCGCTGTACCCCCGCGTCGAAGGGCGGAGCGCTCGTGGCGACGAGCCCCAGAGGCGTGCATCGTCCTCCATACACATCGGCCTCCGCATCCACGTCTGCGCCTGCGGCCAGCAGCACTTTCGTGATGCCGGCAATATTCTTCGGCGAGACCTGGCGATAGCCCTCGACGCCGTTGGCCGACACGTAATGCAGGAGCGTGGCACCGTGTTCGCGCGTCGACCGCGAGCGAATCAACTCGGGCTGCTCGCGCAACAGGCGCTCCAGGGTGGCCATGTCGCCGGCGACAATGGCCGATGCGCCTGCTTCGAACGCCGAGATCTGTGAGCCGGCGCGGGCCAGCTGCTCGATGTGCGTGGCGAATTTCGGCCAGCTCATAAAACCGTGCGCCCGCGCGATCACGAACTGCGCCTTGGCCAGAGCGCCGGTGGACGATGCGTTGCCGCCAAGCAGCGTCTCACGCGCGAACCCGGCAACCCGCTCAGCATGGGCATCGATCTGGGCCTGGTCGCGCAAGCCGCCCGCCTGTTCCGCTGCGGCCGCAAGCGAGTCAATCCACTGACGGGACCAGGTCCCAATGGCAAGCGGATCACCTGAGCGAGACGCCTTCACCAGCTCCTTTGTAAGCTTCTTGTACTGCGCGATGCTGGGGCGCAACGGGAGAGGCAGGGCTTCCTGCGGGTTGGGGTACATGCGAATCTCCTTTCACGACGCGCCTGGAGTCCGCACTGTCAGGCTGAAAGAAGGCTGGGATTTTTGAGGCAGTATACAGCCATGAAGATCGTGATTTACCAGAAACCCACGTGCACGACGTGCCGCCAGGTGTACCAGGCCCTGAAGGAGAGCGGCGTGCCGCTCGAATCGGTCGACTACTACCTGGAGCCGCTATCGAGGGCCAAGCTCGAGGACCTGCTCAGAAAGATGGGGATGACGGCGCGCGATCTGATCCGCACGAAGGAACCCGTCTATCGTCAGCTCGGTGCTAGTGCGCGGGATTTGTCCGAGTCCGAGCTTCTGGACCTGATGGTCGAGCATCCCGACCTGATCCAGCGGCCGATTGTCGAGAAAGGCGATCGAGCCATCCTCGCTCGACCGCCCGAGCGTCTCAAGGACATCCTTTGAGCAACGGCGCGCTGACAGTCAGAACGTGACGCCAATCGACGCGACGATCAAATCGTCGTCGTCGAACGGGTTGAAGAAGTAGACGGCACCCTCGACCCTTCCAAATGCGGCGCCGATGATGAGGCCGCGCTGGATGTCGCGATCCGTGTCGTAGGCCCGGGTGCGCTGTGTCACCACGCCAGTTCGGATCTGTTCGGTGATCCAGATGCTCGCTTCAGACCAGTGGTAGGCAAAGCGATCGTCGAACTCGTTGAGGTCAAGCACGTACTCGCCTTCGACATAGAACTCCAGCCGCTTCCACGCCAGATCCAGTAATACCGCCGGCACGATGCCGTCGGTGCTGCCGGCGACCGCGCCGACCATCGGCGTGACCTGCAACACGACCGTGCTGCCGAATTCGAGGTTCCATCCAACGAAGGCCGAGAGGCTGTTCCGGTCCTCGTAGTTGTACCGGGTCTCCAAATGCCAGGCGCCGTGGTCGGCCGCGACAGTCGGCTGGACGTAGTTCTCCTCGTCGGGCAGCACATAGACGGCCGCCGACGCGCGAACCTCCCAGGCGGGGGCAGACGCCTGGTCCTGCGCGGCCGAGGGCTCCGCGCCGCCGGACTGCGCACCGGCGGGAACGGCGATCAACAGCCACAGGATTGCGGGCGCGACGAACCGCTTCATCCGGATCTCTCTTCTTGGGAGATGGCCCATCGGGACTACCGCCAGCGCAGCAACCGGCGCTCGAGTCGCTCGGCAAGCGCGAACAACACGAGCACGAACGACATGATCACGACGATCAACGCCATCGTGAGGCCGGCGTTGTAGGTGCTCTGCGCGAATTGCAGCAGGTAGCCGAGCCCGCGGCTCGATGCGACGAACTCGCCGACGACGGCGCCGGTGAACGCGAAGCCCACCGCCACTTTGAGGTTCCCCATCACCCATGCGGTGACCGACGGGACGTACACTTCGCGGATCAGGACTCCCCTTCCACCGCCCAGCGTGCGGATTCGTTCAACCAGCCGCTTGTCCACTTCCTTGATGCCGTTGTACACCGCAAAGAACATCAGCACGGCCACAAGGATCAAGGACAGCGCCACCTTCGAGGCCAGATCGATCCCGAGCCAGATAACGAACAGCGGTGCCAGGATCACGCGGGGAATGGCATTGAGCAGAATCATGACCGGCTCCAGCAGCTCGGCCAGCATCGGCGACAGCGCGGCGGCAAACCCCAGGCCCACCCCCAGCACGAGGCCAGCCGCGAGCCCTCCGAACGCCGCGATAAGCGTCGCCTGAAGGTGCGGCCAGATTTGACCGTCGGCAAAGAGTTGGACCATGACAACACCGACTCGTGATGGAGCCGGCAGGTAGAAGGGGTCCACCCATCCGAGCCGCGACGCCGATTCACACAATGCGAGCAACAGAACGAGCGCGCCGACGCGCCGGACCCTCACGACGACAGCTCGTTCCACAAACGCTCGAACATCGGCGCAAACAGCGGATCGCTCCGTGTCGCAAGCACGCTGCGCGGCCTGGCAATCGCCACCTCGTGTCGGGCGCGAATGGTCGCGCGCGGCCCCTGCGAGAGGACGTAGACTACATCCGACATGCTGATCGCCTCCTGCAAATCGTGCGTGACGAGCAGCACCGTCAAGTGGTCCCGCTCGACCCAACCGAGAAGCTCCTGCGTAATTCGCGTTCGCACGATCGCGTCGAGGGAAGCGAACGGCTCGTCCATCAGGAGCAGCTTCGGTTGGAGGACCAGCACCTGCGCGATGGCCACGCGCTTGCGCTGGCCTCCGGAAAGCTGACGCGGATAGCGGTCGCCAAGGCCGTCGAGTCCGAGCAGCGAGAGCCAGCGCTCGGTCTTCTCCGTCACGAGATCAGCGGCGACGTGGCGGATGCGCAGCCCAAGCGCGACGTTCTGGCGCACAGTCCGCCAGGGCAGAAGCGCGTCGTCCTGAAACAGGAAACCCACGTCGCTGAGCGGCACATCAAGGGTCACCGTGCCGCGCTCCGGGCTGAGAAGCGCGGTGACGGCGCGCAGGATGCTGGTCTTGCCAGACCCCGATGGACCAATCAGGCTGGTGAATTGGCCCGGCGTTACGTCGAGGTCGATGCCTTCGAGGATCGGCTCGCTGCCGAAGGCAACTGTCAGGCCGCGGACACGGAGCACCTAGCCCTCGACTGCCGCCATATCCAGCAGTGTGTTCAGATCCGCCGCTCCCGGCTTGAGAAGCCCGGCGATCTCCTGGGCCCTCACGACCCGCCGAACCGCATCGAGGTCGATGTTCACGCCTTCGGGATAGAGCGAAAGCCGGTAGCGCTCGATGATCTGTTTGAGCTGCGCGACGTCGCTTCCGGCGAGTAACGCCTCGGGCAACGCGGCGATGATGTCATCTGGCGGCATCGCTCTCGTGTCCGCCAGGCCATTGGCGAGGGCCTGGATCATCCTCCGCATCTCAGGCAAACGCTGGTCGCGTTCGGTGGATCGCACCGCCACGCCCATGAACTCATAAGGCCCTCCAAGATGCGTGCGCGAGTCTTCGATCTCCATGAAATTCACCAGCTCGCGCCCGCCGGCTCCGACGGATCAGGGAGAGCGCTGGCTCCTGCACCATCGCGGCATCGACCTGACCGATGCGGAGCGCATCGAACAGGTTGTTCCCGATCGTCGCGAAACGGATCGTGCGTGCGTCGGCACCAGCTTCCTGGAGAAGATAGAGCAGCAGCGCGTGGTCCGCGTTGCCCTGGCCCGATATCCCGATTGTGGCACCTTCGAGGCTCTTCACGGTGCGGATGGCATCCGCCCGTTGGGGCGCCACCGCGAGCGCGTAGAGGGGCAACCGGCCGGTAGAAGCGAAGCGGCGGATCGCGGCGCCGTTGGCCACGGCCTGAAGCGCGACATCAAACGACGTGCCGGCGTATTCGACAGCGCCCCCGACCAGCGCCTGCATGGCCGCATTGCCACCGCGAGTGTAGACGAGTTCGATGTCGATCCCCTGGTCGGCGAAGTGACCACGCGCGCGCGCCACTTCGTACGGCACGACACAGAGCAGTTGGCCGCAGAAGGCCAGCCGCACCTTCGTTGCCTCGCCGACTGGCTTTGGACCGCACGCGCTGACAAACATCACTCCCGCTAAACCGAGCATGCCCTTCAGCGCGGTCCGCCGATCGAAGGTGATCGGGAGGTCTCCCTGGTAGACAAGGACACCGATCAGGTCAGGATTTGTCGCCTCGCAGCAGCCCATGGTGGACCTTCCTGTAACGGAGCAGCCGGCCGGATGATGGCTCGTTTGGACAGTCACACTGCACTTACGTTCCGCTCACGGTTGATCGCCTGTAAACGGAGTCAGCGTCCCGGACCCTGCCTTTGGCGGAAAGCTCGCGCCCCGCAGCTGGCCCATCGTCATCCCGTTGGCCCGATCGAGGATCGCGGCGAATGCCCGCGTGGAGCGCTCGAGACCGCTGGCCGGCACCAGCTCCGGCACGTCGAGCGACGTGTGGTAGATGACGTGATCGATGATGTGGAATGACGGCGCGTAGTTGCCGTTCTTCGGCCCGTCCTCCTGCGCGTAGACCGACACGCCGAACTCGCGAAGCGTGTCGAACACCATCCGCTCGAAGCCCGGCGCTGCCGAGCGCGTTCCAGCGGAACGCGCCGATGGCGTTGGTCGGCGTGAGGCCATCGTTGTACATGTAGAGCAGCGTCTGCGACGGATGCTCCATGGTCAGCTTCACGGCGACCTTGTCCCAGGGATAGGTCGCGTCGATGCCGACATCCTTGCGCCCGCGGGCGACCTCGCCGTGGTGGTGGTCGGAAAACTGGATGAACTTCATCGTGCGCGGACGTTCCTGCACGGGCTTCCTGCGCGTAGAACCGCGCGATCTCGAGCGCGCTGGCCATGCCGGCGGCATTGTCCATCGCCGCCTGAAAGTAGCCGTCGGTGTGGGTCATCACGACGATCTGCTCGTCCGACATTCCCGGCAGCGTCGCAATCGTGTACTCGGTCGCGATGTTTTTCAGCTCCGGCACAATCGAGCCGGAAGCTCAGCTCGACTCTTCTCGCCCTTGTCCAGCCGATCCCTCAGCGCGAAGCCCTCGTCCATGCTCAAGGTGAACTGCGGAATCTGACGGACGCCGCCTTCGGGCTGAAACTGGCCGTTGCCGGGAACGCCCATCACGTTGACCACCATGGCGGCGCCCAGCTGGACGGCCCTGGTGTTGGCGTTGAAGAGGCCGGCGCGATCGCTGGCCGAATGGCTGCGCCCGCCCGGCACGAACGTGCTGTAGATGACGACCGCCTTGCCCTTGACGTCCCTGCCGATGAAGTCGGCGCCTGCGCCGATGCCCACCCAGACCGCTTCGGCGGTGATGCCCTGAGGCCCGGTCGCCTTCGTGTCGGCAACGGGAAACGCCGTGGTCAGGTCGATCGTCGTGCCGTCGGCGGTCTTGTAGCTCGCGGTCCAGTCGGTCGGCCGCCAGTCTTCCGGCAGCACGTAGGGGAAATGCTCGACCGTGAGGCCGAGGTCCTCGAACGCGCGCGTCATGTAGGCCATGCCTTCGCGATCGGCGCTCGTGCCGGGCAAGCGGCCCCACCACTTGTGGCCCGGCTCCCGGTAACGCTCGGCGATGCTGCGCCAGATCGACCACCTGCCGCTTCATCCGGGCGCCGTCGATCGACGCGTACTGCTTCTGCTCGGGAGTCAGCGGCCAGGCCGGATACTGATCGTCGGCAAAGATCAGCCTGGCGGCGATCTCTCGGCAGCCCCTCGCCGTAGGTCTTCTCGACCTGCGGCCCGGGATGCCTTTTGTGCGCGCGGCATGGCGGAACCAGCGAGCACGAGCCCACACGCCGCCAACGAAGCGAAGACAGAGCTCTGGGATCTCGTCATGTCTCTCCCCCATCCGCAGTGCACCAACACCCGGCCGTCATAGACGGCGCGGACTCGAGGGCGAGACTCCCACAGGTGGACAACCCAGGTCAATCTATGATCCCGAATTGCTGCTAGGATCTCGCGCATGGCAGGTCAGAAACCCTCGTGGACCCTCCAGGGGTCGGTGCTGGTGTCGTGCAACTGCGACTACGGCTGCCCGTGCAACTTCAATGCGAGGCCAACGCATGGCAAATGCGAAGGCGGGTGGACCTGGCACGTCGAGCGCGGCTCTTTTGACGGTGTGCCACTCGATGGCCTCAACTTCTCGGTCTACGCGAACTGGCCAGGTGCGATTCACGAAGGCAACGGAGAAGCACTCCTCCTGATCGATGCGCGCGCCGACGATCGCCAGCGCGACGCGCTTGCCTCGCTGATGAAGGGCGACGTCGGCGGGCCGTGGGGCGTGCTGGCCTGGACCTGGCCCACGATACATGGCCCCCTGCCGGTCCCTTACGAAGTGGAACTGAACGGCATCTCGACGAAGATCAAGGCCGGCCGCGCGCTGGAGGTGGAGTCGACGGCGATCAAGAATCCTGTCAACGGCGCGGAAGTGCATCCCGGCATCGTTCTGCCGGAGGGGATCGTCGTCAAGCAGGCGGATCTGGGATGTTCGAAGGTCTTCCGCATCGGCGAGGGGATCGCGATGGACCACTCCGGGCAATACACCGCGATAGGTCCCTTCGACTACGCCTTTCCTTAGCGCGTCCTCGTCGACGCCACGGGTAGGCCTGAGGCGCGACGGCAGGATAACGGCGAACCGCCGCCCGTGCAGCGCCTCTACCGAATGGCGAACAGTGTCGTCGTGCTGCGCAGGTAGATCTCGCCGTCCACGATGGCGGGCGACGCGATGAAGGTGTGCCCGTCCAGCGTGTTGGTCGCCAGCACTTCAAAGGTCGGCCCCATCCGCACCACGACCACATCGTCGGACTCGGAGGCGAGGTACAGCCGGCCGTTGGCGCCGACGGGCGAAGCCTTGAACTGATACGGCTTCGGGAGCCGCTGCTGCAGGTAGTGGGGCTTGCCGGTGGCCGCGTCGAAGGCCGACAGCATGCCGGCGTCGGTGAGTGCGTACAGGATGCCATCGTGCAGCACCGGTGAAGGCGTGTACGAGTTGCCGCGCACGTTCTGCCAGACGATGGCGTCGGTGCCGGTGAGATCGCCCTCGCGTCCGAGCCTGATGGCCATCAGGTTGGGATTGCGGTATCCGCTCATCACGAACACGAGGCCATTGGCCGCCACCGGCTGCGGGATGGTGTTCTGGCCAAGTCCGCGCGCCCACCAGACGCGCTTCCCGGACTCGAAGTCGTATCCGACCACCTCTCTGGTGGCGGACACGATGACCTGCTTTCGGCCGTTGACGGTTGTCACGTACGGCCCCGACCAGTTCGTGTTCCCGGCTCGACTGGCGCGCCAGCGCTCGCGGCCGGTGGCGGCGTCGAGCGCCACGAGGAACGAGTCGCCTTCGTGGTCGAGCACGACGAGCAGCGTGTTGCCTTCGAGCCATGTCCATGCACCTTCGCCGAAGGTCATGAACATCGTGAGAGCGCCGAAGTCCTTCTGCCAGACGAGCGTGCCGTCCGTCGTGTAGGCGTACAGGCCGCGGGATCCGAAGAAGGCGTACACGTGCTTGCCATCGGTGACCGGGGCATTGGACGCAAAGCTGCCGTAGGTCGAGTGATACGACTCATGAGGCACAGCGACCCGTGCCACGCGCTCCCAGATCTGCTTCCCCGTCTGGCGGTCGTAAGACAGCACGACGAACCGGTGTTCGACCAGGTCTCTCGCGCCGCCCCTCGAGGGAGCGGCAGGCACGGCGGTCGTCAGGAAAATCCGATCGCCCCACACGACCGGCGAGGAATGTCCGCTGCCGGGGATCGAGGCCTTCCACCGGATGTTCTGGGTGTCGCTCCACCGCAACGGCGCATCGCCGACCGCCATGCCGTCGGCATTGCGGCCGCGCCAGTACGCCCAGTCGGTGTCAGCTGCTATGAGAACGGCCCCGGAACAGGCTGCGCATGCAATTGCCGCTAGAACGCGTCGCATGCGCAGACCATACCACGGGTACGCGCGCACCCAGATCAGGCCGCGGGCGGAGGGGCCGGCCACGCCCCGGTGACGGCATACGACGGGACCGGCGCCGGAAAATTGGCTTCTCCGAACGTTTCCCGAATCGTCCGGTTCGTGTCGAAGTACACCTGCCAGTAGTGCTGGTTGCTGCAGTACGGGCGGACGCACAGCACGGGGCCGACAGGTGTGAACTGCAACACGTCGACGTCCGGTGCCGGCGTCGCGAGCACGTTTGGGATCCTCGCCAGCCGATCCTTCAGGAGGCGAATGGCCTCGCGGTGATCGACGGCGTTCGCGATGGTGGCGGTCAGATCGACCCGGCGATACGGGTTGGCCGAGTAGTTCTGGATCGTGTCCGAGAAAATCTTGTTGTTGCCGATGATGGTGCGGATGTTGTCGGGGGTATTGAGCGCCGTGCCAAAGAGGCCAATGGCGTCGACCACCCCGGTGACGCCGCCGACCGTGACGAAGTCGCCGACCTTGAACGGGCGGAGGAAGACGAGGAAGGCCCCGGCCGCGAAGTTGGCGAGCAGTCCTCCCCAGGCGACGCCGATGGCGATGCCTCCGGCGGCGACGAGCGCGGCGAAGGTCGTGGTCTCGACGCCGAAGTACCCGAGGATCGCGACCACCAGCGCCACGTTCAGCACCACACTCAAGCTTGTGAGCATGTAGCGCGAGAGAGTGGCGTCGAACGATTGCCTGGTGAGCAGGCGCTGGAGTGCGGACACTGTGAAGCGAATCAACCAGCGACCCAACAGCCACAGGGCCGCCGCTCCGGCCACCTTCCACGCCACCGCGATCAGCGTAACCAGCGCCGCTTGACCCAAAGCATTCACGTCCATCGGAGTCTCCTCATGTCTTTCTTGGCGCTTTTCACGCGGCTTCGAGCGGACTAGCTTACGGGATTTCGCTGTCCGCAGAGCCACCTCATCAGTTCAAAGCCCTTGTTAACTCTTTGGTACCTCAGACAGTTTGCCTGGACGTTTCAATCTTTTCGGAACCGACTCGGGCATACTGTTCCGGCAGCAATCGTGGACGCTCACGACACTCAAGGATTCGCAATGGACACGTCGGCCGAGAAGCTGCCGGCAGCACTTCGCGGTCCGCTCAGGCCACGCTGCGGCACGAGCGTCCTTGGCTTCCTGTTAGCGCTCGCACTGTCGACTCCGCCTGCGGTCCGTGCCCAACCCTCGGAGTCCGCTCGGGGTGTCGCTGTTGATTCGGTTCAGAGCGGCACCGGTGAACGGGCCTGGCGTCTACAAGACGGGCTTGGCGTCTACAAATGGCACATCGCCGCGCTGGCCCTCCAGGCTGTCACCATCGTGGCCGTCGCCGTCGAGTATCGACGCCGGAAGCGCGCTGAGACGGAGATCCGGCGGCACCTGGAAGCTGTGCGAGCACAGCTGCACCTGACAGCCCACCTGGAACGACGGGCCATGATGGGCGAAATCACGTCCGCGATTGTGCACGAGCTCAACCAGCCAATCGAAGCCATTCTCCACAACGCCGAAGCTGCGGAGATGATGCTCGACTCGAACGCGCTGTCGATCGATGAGCTGCGCCAGATCCTGTCCGACATCCGGCGCATCGACACGCGTGCCGGCGAGATCGTGCAGCGGCTGCGGACTCTGCTCCAGAGGCACGAGATCGAGTCGGAACCGGTCGATGTGAACGCCTTCGCGAAGGACACCGTGGCGCTTGCGAGGTCGGCGGCCGACGCACACGGCGTGCACCTCGTGCTCGAGCTGACCGATGGCGTCGGCCCGATCCGCGGGGACCGCGTCCATCTGCAGCAAGTGCTGCTGAATCTCCTGCTGAACGGCATCGACGCGATGGCTTCGACGCCCCGTGAAGCGCGACGGCTGTTTGTCCGGGTCGAGCAGGCCGACCGACAGGTCCGGGTCTCAGTGACCGACGCGGGGCACGGGATTTCCGGCGACGCGTTGGAGCGCGTCTTCGAGCCGTACTATACGACCAAGAATCACGGGATGGGCGTCGGCCTCTCGATCGCGCGGACCATCGTGGAGGCTCATGGCGGGTGCATCACGGTCAGGAATAATGCGGGAAGCGGCGCCACGTTCTGCTTCACGCTGCCAGCCGGGGGCGTGGTCGCTGTGAACCAGGCGTCGCCGCACGCCGTCCCGGCTTCTTCCACGATCACGCTCCAGTAGCGTAGGGGCCCCTCCTCCTGCACCAAAGTGCAATAGACGTGATCAGGAGCGTTACCCCAGGCTTGCCGAAAACAGATGCTGCCAAATCGATGCGTCTGGCGCGGATCAGATACGATATAGGGCGGATCAGGCTGGCCGGGCTCCTGATCGAGCAGACGCAACTGATCGAGGTTCGCGCGCAGCTCGCGCGAGTGCGCGGCCAGCTGCTGGCCAATCGTGTGGATCTGCATCTCGCGCTCGGTGGCGACTTCTGAGGAGACAAATGGACATGCTTCACACCAATTCCACGCTGCGACTTGCCGTCATGGCCGCCCTGCTAATTGGCTCGAGTCCCGCAGGCACCAGGGCCCAGGCGCAGACGGAAACCTTCACCGCGACGGCGTCCCTCAAGACCGCCGCAGGCGCGCAGCTCAGCGCCCCGGTCACGATCGTCGTCACGCGACTCACGACCGAAGCGGAACGCACGACGGTGATCGAAGCCATCAAGAAGGGCGGAACGGCAGGCGTGGCCCAGGCCCTGAAGGCGCTGCCCGATGCCGGCTACATCGAGGTCGGGCAACGCCGGACGACCGTGAAGTACGCCTTCGCCCGTCAGACCGGCGGAGGACGCCTGGTGACCGTGGTGGCGCCCACACCGATTGCGTATCTCGGTGCCGGTCTTCCGAATGCGGCGCCCAAGGCCGGCTTCGATCTGTCTCTGGCCATCCTCGACCTCGGTGCCTCGGGCGGGACCGGTGAACTCGTGCCGGCTGCGACGGTCAAGGCCGATCCTGCCGGCTCCATCCAGACTCAGGACTACGGCGCCGAGGCCGTGAGGCTTACGAACGTCCAGGCCAAGAAGTAACGCCTTCCCGGGTCGGGAGTCCGGGGAAATGGGAAGACGTCGATGGCGCGCCGGCCGCAGGCCGGCGCGGCATGACTAGGGCTCGCTGACGGGAGTCCAGCTCTTGTCCGGGTTGAACCGCTGCATCGCCTTGAAGGCGTTCAAGCTATCGCGACCCAGGTCCTTCTCGTAGACGACACCGTCGTGGCTGACCATGAAGCTCAGCACGCCGGTGACACCGTACTCGGCCGGTGAAGCGACGAGGGCAAAACCGCCGATCATCGCACCTTTGACCACGAAGTCGAGCTCCCCGAGCGGGGCAGCGGCACCCTGCCCTGTCAGCACCTTGAAGAAGTAGCCGTGGTAAGGCTCGCTCTTTTCCGAATAGCCTTCCTGAATGGCCCTGGCGATGGACTCGCCGATCGGCCCCCCCCACGATCCGTCCGGGTTCTGCCACGCCAGGCCGTCCTGTTTCCCCGGCGTGCTGATGATGCGCTGGGCATACTGATTGACGCCCGAGGCGTCGCGCTTGACGAATGCGTACTCGTGCTGCGCTTCGACGTACCCGTGGCAGATTTCAATGGCATCGAGTTCGTTGCTGCCGATGTTCCGGTTCAGGATCTCGTCGTGCCCGGCGGCGGCATCGAAGGACCACCGGCCGCTCCTTCTCACGATCGGCACGGGCAGCGGCCATTCGTCGCTGCCGACTGAGAGCACTGCTCGATTGCGGTCCGACGGGTCCACCGTCACGACGGTGCGCTCGCGCGCTCTGGCGGCAAACGCCTGCGCCCGGGTCCTGTCCTGTACGGCATCCCCCGTCACGGCGAGCCCTTTGCCGTTCTGTCCGAAGAGGCTCTCGAGGGCCGGGGCATCAAAGGCTTCCGCAGCCTTCACGAGGGCGTCGGCCGCCTGCTGAGGCGTATCGAAAGAAGGCTGAACCGGCGCCGGCTGGGCCCCCGCCGTCAGCGCGAGAACGAGCGAGCCCGCGCAGAGGGTTCCGGCAACCGAATGGATCTTCATGTGCTACCTCCGGCGGCCACCGCCGCCGCCACGTGAGCCGCCGCCCGAGCCCCCCTGCTGCTGGCACCACGGCTGCTCGTGGACGTGGCGCGGCTCCCGCTGGACGACGCGCCGCTGAAGGCGCTTTGCCCTCCCGAACCGGAGCTGCGCGGCACCTCGCGGCTGCCGACCCTGTCGCCGCCGCCGCCACCGCCACTGCTGCGTGCGGCGCCCGCGCTGCTCGGTACTGGCCGCAGGACGGCTGCCGGCGCTCGCCGCGCGGTTGCCGGCGTTGCCCGATCCGGTCCGTGCCGCAGTCGACTGCCGGGAGGCCAGCGAATCGCCGCGCGCGCTGCCGCCGTAGCGATCGGCTGTCGCCTTGTTGGCGTAGGGCGTACCGCCCCGGTGCCCGGAATCGTGCTGCCACTTTCCCGACGTGTTGCCGACCCGGTTGCCGCTGATGTTGTTGATGTTGTTGTTGCGAACGAAGTTGTTGTTCACGTTGATGTCGATGTCGTTGCCACCCCACCCGCAGCCATAGCCCCAGCCACCACCGCCCCACGCCGCCCCTACAGCCATGCCCACGCCGAAGGAGATCATGCTGGACGCCACGATGGCCCCGGTAGGATAGGGGGGGTAATAGATGGGCGGGTACGGGTAGATCGGCGGGCCGTAGACCACCACGGGGCTGTAAGTCGGCACGTAGACCACCTGCGGGTTGGCTTGTTCCACGACGATCACGGTCTTGTTCTCGACGACCTTCGTCTCCACTTTCTGCTGTTCGTTGGACGTCAGGGCCCCCGTGCCCTGGGCCTTCTTGCGCATGCGCTGAACGGCGTCCATCACGTCGCTTTGCTGCGCGAGGAAGGCGTTGCCGAGATCGGTCGTCCACTGAATGTCGTTGGCGAGGCGAGTGACGACGTCCGGGAGCACCGCCATCGCCTGGATGCTGGCATCCCACGGCTGCTTCATGACGGCGTCGGTCAGGGCCTTGTCCTTCAGGGTCTTGTTCTTCGCCAGCCACTGCTGCAACTGGATGATCTCCAGGGGGTAGGTGGAGGCAACGAGGGTCTGGCTCAGCAGCGGATCGGGATACAACGCGATCGGCGACACCAGCGAATCCAGCTGGTCGGCTGTCAGCGCGGGCGCAGCCGGCTCGGCCGTGGTCGCAGCAGCGGCCGGGGCCGCTGGCTGCTGCGGCGTCGCCTGGGCATCGACAATCACGCTCCAGGGCGCGAGGAGCGCAGCGCAGCCGAGGGCCAGGAGCTTGAAGGTGAAACGAGATGATCGCTGCATGGTCCTCCGCAACCGACGAACCGAGTTCTGGCAGGCAAACTTGTATAGCATGTGCCCGGTGCGGATGCCAGTGGCCAAAGGTGCAATGGCTGGCCGGCCAGCCCGCCGATAGACTCCAGCTCTTGCGGGTGGAATGCCGCCCGAAACCCTCAGCCGCGGGGATTCCGGGCGAAGCGATCGACGACCTCCGCCAGGGGCAACTGGCACTGCGGCCCGCGCTCATGTCGGCACGCGATCCGCGGACGATCCAGTGACCGACGAGAGCAGGAAACGACCATGCCAATGGAGATGCACCTGGAGAGCGCAAACGTGTACCGGCTGGAACTTCGCGGCGTTCTGCGAAAAGTGGAGCTGGACAAGTGCCTCGATGCCCTGGCCGGCCAGCTGCCAGGCATCGGCTCCGTGAAGCTTCTCTTCGTGCTCATCGGGTTCGAGGGATGGCAGTCAGGCGACAACTGGGGCGACCTGACGTTCTATGTCGCGCACGGCGACGCCATCGAGCGCATTGCCATCGTCGGACCGGAGCGGTGGCGCGGCGAAGCGCTGATGTTCGCCTCTGCAGGGCTGCGGAAGGCGCCGGTGATGTATTTCATTCCCGCCGCCATGGCCGACGCGCGTGCGTGGCTGGCGGCCTGACCGGCGACACCTTCAGGTGAGGAGAGCGACCGATGAAACGAGCCAAGTACGAAAAGGCCCTCCGCGCACTGCAGGTGCGGCTGTCCCACCTGCAGGAATGGGTCAAGGAGAAGGGCCTTCGCGTTGTGATCGTGTTCGAAGGGCGCGACGGCGCCGGCAAGGGCGGCACGATTCGCGCGATTACCGAACGCGTCAGCCCGCGTGTCTTCCGTGTCGTCGCCTTGCCTGCACCCTCCGACCGCGAAAAGTCCCAGATGTACATGCAGCGGTACCTGCAGCACTTCCCCGCGGCTGGCGAGGTCGTGATCTTCGACCGGAGCTGGTACAACCGCGCGGGCGTCGAATACGTCATGGGCTTTTGCACGGAGAAACAGCACAAGCGGTTCCTGGATCTCTGCCCGCAAGTCGAGAAGAGCATGTTCGTCGAAGGCGGGATCATCCTGATCAAGCTCTGGCTCGAGGTAAGCAACGACGAGCAGAAGCGGCGGTTCCAGGCACGCGTCGACGATCCGCTGCGGCAGTGGAAGCTGAGCCCGATGGACTTGCCGTCGCGGGCACGTTGGTACGACTACTCCCGGGCCAGGGACATGATGCTGAAGAAGACCGACACACGCGCCGCGCCGTGGTACATCGTCCGCTCCGACGACAAGCGCGCCGCGCGCCTGAATACCATTGCTCACCTGCTCTCGAGGATTCCGCACAAGAAACTCGAGCGGAAGAAGGTGCGGCTGCCGAAGCGGTCGATGACGCGCGCGTACGACGACAACGCGTCGATCGCCCGGCGGCGATTCGTCACGGAACGCTACTGACGTGTGAAGGCCGCGAGGCGGCGCATCTGCTACCTCAGCATGTTGCGGAAGTTGGCGCGCTCGTAGACCGCGGGATCGGGAATCCGCTCGAGGCTCATGTTGGCCCGCATCTCCCCGAGCGCATTCCACTCGTGCTCGAGCATCCAGGCCTCGATGCCGGCGCGAACCGTGCGCAGGTGGTCAGGGCCATGGAGCAGCAGCGCCGAGACCAGCTGGGTCACGTGCGCGCCGGTCATGGTGGCCTTCAGCACGTCGGCGGCATCGTGCACCCCGCCGGTGATGGCTAACGACGCTTTCACCCGTCCGGCGATCGCGGCCGTCGCGCGCAGGCGAAGCGACAGCTGCATCGGGCCCGAATGGAGCATGGTCCGCACGACTTCCAGATTTTCCATGTCGATGTCCGCGTGGTGGAACCGCGTGAACATGATGAGGCCATCGGCGCCGGCGGCATCGAGCTGGGCGGCGAAATGTGCGAACGCCGTCTGCAGCGGCGAGAGCTTGACGGCGACGGGAATGCGAAGCGTGCCCTTGACGCTGCGGACGATCTCGACCGCCCGACGCTCGACTTCGGCGGCGCTCGTGGTCATGTCGCTTGCCGGATGAAACATCTGCAGCTCGATCGCATCGGCGCCCGCCTGCTCGATCAGGTGGGCGTACCAGACCCAGCCTTCAGGCGTGAGCGCGTTGAGCGACGCGATGACCGGGATGCCTGCGGCCTGCTTCACCCGATGCAGATGTTCGAGGTACTCGTCGGCGCCTGGCAGGACCTCCGAATCCGGCGCGTAGCTGGCGGCCTCGGCGAACGACTCGCTGTGGCTCTCGATGTTGAGGACCGCATCCATCTGCTCACCCGTGATCTCGTCCTCGAAGAGTGAGCGCAGGACGAGTGCGGCCGCACCCGCGTCCTCCAGCTCCCTGACCGTGTCGAGGTCGTCGGTCAGGGGTCCCGCACCGACCACGAGCGGATTGGGCAGTCGCAGGCCCAGGTACGTGGTACTGAGGTCCATCACTTCTCCTTCTGCTCCACGGGCTGCGGCTCGTCTGGCACCGCAGCCGCCACCGGCACGGAGATGCCTGCGAGCTGCTGGTAGACGAGATAGCGCCTGTCGGCGGCCGCCTGTGATTGCGCGACGAACTTCCTGTATTGGGCCGGGTCGGCCCGCTCGATCATCCGGAACCGCGACTCGTTGCCCATGTAGTCGGCGACGCGTGCCTTGGGCGGACCGTAGTCGAGGTGAAGCGGCGGCTCGCCCTTCTCGATCCGCCGCGGGTCGAAGCGGTAGAGCGGCCAGACTCCGGAGTCCACGGCCCGCTTCTGCTGGGCCACGCCCTGGGCCATGTCGTAGCCATGCGCGATGCAGTGGCTGTAGCCGATGATGAGCGACGGGCCGGGGTACGCCTCGGCCTCGAGAAACGCCTGCGTCGTCTGCGCCATCTTCGCGCCGAAGGCCACCTTCGCGACGTACACGTGTCCGTACATGTTCGCGAGCAGGCCAAGATCCTTCTTGCCGACGGGCTTGCCCGCCGCGGCGAACTTCGCGGCCGCGCCAATGGGCGTGGCCTTCGACTGCTGGCCGCCCGTATTCGAATACACCTCGGTGTCGAGCACCAGGATGTTGACGTCTCGCCGGTTCGCCAGCACGTGGTCCAGGCCGCCGTACCCGATGTCGTAGGCCCAGCCGTCGCCGCCGACGAGCCACACGCTCTTCTTCACGAGGTAGTCCGCAAAGGTCTCGAGCCGCCGCGCCTCGGCCGTCTTGAGACCCGCGAGCGCCTGTCGCAGCGCGACGACGCGCTTCCGCTGTTCGGCGATGCCGGTCTCGCCGGACTGATCCGCCTGGAGCAGGGCCGTCGAGAGGCCCTCGCCGACCTCCCGGGCAAGGTGTTGCAGCAGCCCGCGCGCAGCCGCCGAGTGGGCGTCGAGCGCAAGCCGGAAGCCGAACCCGAACTCGGCGTTGTCCTCGAAGAGGGAGTTCGCCCAGGCCGGGCCGCGGCCGTCCCGGTTTGTCGTGTACGGCGTCGTGGGAAGGTTGCCCCCATAGATCGACGTGCAGCCGGTGGCGTTCGCGATGAGCAGGCGGTCCCCGAAGAGCTGTGTGAGGAGCTTGATGTACGGCGTCTCGCCGCACCCCAGGCAGGCGCTCGAGTACTCGAACAGCGGCTCGAGGAACTGCGAGCTCTTGTGGTCGATCCGCTTCATCTCGGTTCGGCTCACCTCGGGCAGATCGAGGAAGAAGCTGTAGTTCGTCCGCTCCGCCTCCCTGAGGGGCGCCTGCGGATGCATGTCGATCGCCTTGTGCTTCGGGTTCGTCCGGTCTTTCGCCGGGCAGACGTTCACGCAGAGATTGCAGCCGGTGCAGTCTTCCGGCGCGACCTGAATCGTGAAGAACTGGCCCTTGTAGTCGGTTCCCTTGAACAACGTCGACTTGAAGGTCTCCGGCGCGCCGGCGAGTGCGCCCTCGTCGTACACCTTCGCCCGGATGGCTGCGTGCGGGCACACCAGAGCGCACTGGTTGCACTGGATGCAGATCTTCGAGTCCCACACAGGGATCTCGAGCGCGATGTTGCGCTTCTCCCATTTCGCCGTGCCGGTCGGCCACGTGCCATCCACCGGAAACGCGCTCACCGGCAGCAGGTCGCCCTTGCCCGCGAGGATCACCGACGTGATCTTCTGGACGAAGTCCGGCGCCTTCTCCGATACCAGCGGCGGACGCCTGCGTGTCGCGCTGGCCCTGCCGGGAACGGGAATCTCGTGCATCTGGGCGAGCGCCTGGTCCACCACGTCGCAGTTGCGCCGCACGACCTCCGGCCCGCGCTTGCCGTAGCTCTTCTCGATCGCCTTCTTGATCTGCGCGATGGCCTTGTCCGGCGGCAGCAGGCCGGAAATCGCGAAGAAGCAGGTCTGCATGATCGTGTTGATGCGGGTGCCGAGGCCGGCCTTCCTGGCCAGGTCGTAGGCGTCGATCGCGTAGAAACGTATCTTGCGGTCGACGATCTGCTCCTGCATCTCAATGGGCAGCTCGTCCCAGACCTGATCCGCTGGAAACGGAGCATTCAGCAGGAACACCCCGCCCGGCGCGGCCGTCTCGAGGACATCGATCTTGTCGATGAACTCGAACTGATGGCACGCGACGAAGCCGGCACGGTCGATGAGGTACGCCGATTGGATTGGCCGCGGGCTGGTCCGCAGGTGCGACACGGTGGTGGCGCCGGACTTCTTCGAGTCGTAGACGAAGTAGCCTTGCGCGTAGAGGTCCGTCTCCTGCCCGATGATCTTGATGGAGTTCTTGTTCGCGCCCACGGTGCCGTCGGCGCCCAGCCCGTAGAACACCGAGTTCGACACGTCGGCGGCTTCGGTCCTGAACGAGCGATCCCACTCGAGCGAAAGATGCGTGACGTCGTCGACGATGCCGATCGTGAAGTGCCGCCGCGGCGTCTGCTTCCCGAGCTCGTCGAACACCGACTTGACCATGGCCGGCGTGAACTCCTTCGACGACAGCCCGTAACGCCCCGCGACGACGCGCGGTTCCGTCGAGAAGGGTAACCGGCCATCGCCGCGCGCCTCGGCCAGCGCGGTGACCACGTCGAGGTACAAAGGGTCGCCCGGCGCGCCGGGCTCCTTGGTCCTGTCGAGCACCGCCAGGCTGCGCGTCGTCCGCGGCAGCGCGGCCAGGAAGGCCGCCTGCGCGAAGGGCCGGTACAACCGGACCTTCAGCACGCCCACCTTTTCGCCGCGACGCAACCAGGTAGTCGACGGTTTCGTGCGTCGTCTCCGCTCCCGAGCCCATGATGACGATCACACGTTCGGCCTCGGGGTGGCCGGCGTACTCGAACAGCCCATAGCGGCGGCCCGTCCGTTTTGCGAACGCGGCCATCACGTTCTCGACGATGCCCGGGCAGGCGTCGTAGAAGAGGTTGGCGGCTTCGCGCGCCTGGAAGAAGACGTCCGGGTTCTGCGCGGTCCCGCGGAGGACCGGCCGATCGGGCGTCAGGGCCCGCTGCCGGTGGGCATGCACGGCCGGCTCGCTCAGGAGGCTGCGCAGATCATCGTCGCTCAGCATCATCATCTTCGCGACTTCGTGCGACGTGCGGAAGCCGTCGAAGAAATGCAGAAAGGGCACCCGCGACTCCAGGCTGGCGGCGTGCGCAACCGCTGCCATGTCGTGGGCTTCCTGGACCGAGTTCGAGCACAGGAGCGCGAACCCCGTCTGCCGGCACGCCATGACGTCGGAGTGGTCGCCGAAGATCGACAGCGCATGCGTCGCCAGCGCCCTGGCCGCGACGTGCATGGTGAACGGCGTCAGCTCCCCCGCAATCTTGTACATGTTGGGGATCATCAGCAGCAGGCCCTGGGAGGCCGTGAACGTCGTGGACAGGGCGCCCGCTTGCAGCGCCCCGTGCACCGCGCCTGCCGCGCCGGCTTCCGACTGCATCTCTGCCAGCTCTGGGGCGACACCCCAGAGGTTGACCTTGCCGCGACTGAGCCACTCGTCGCACAACTCCGCCATGGTCGAACTGGGCGTGATCGGATAGATCGCAATCGCCTCGCTGGCGCGGAACGCAACCGAGGCAGCCGCCTCGTTGGCGTCGATCATCACGTGGTTGTTGGCAGCCGTATGTCACCTCTCCTCTTCCAGCGTCGGCAGGCTTGCGGCAACGCACAGGACGCCTCGAGTGACCTGAAGCTACTCGAGACTCTGGTTACCGACCCCTACCAGAGGTACGTCAACCGGCCCACGAAGGTGTTGGCCGTGTAAGGGCGGGCCGTGTAGCCGAACATCAGAATCGTTGGCGATGTTGATGGCTGTGCGATGCCGTTCAGCGTCTCGGGCTCGTTCGCGTAGTCGTCCACACTGTACCTTGTCGAACCAGTACACGATCCCTGGCGCGAGATGCCTGTTCAGGTAGTAGCGGAGGTCGAACGTCGCCCTCTGCATCGTGTTGACCACCGCCGGCAGCTGGGAGATCGGTGGCAATGTCGTGTTCGGTGGCAGCCCGTACAGGTACAGGGAGTCGGCGTTGCTATATGTGTACGCGAACCGGATGTCGGTTCGGGAAATTGCCTTGATGAGATCGAGGTCGGCCGTGAACGTATCCGCCCGCTCGGTGGCATCAGTGGTCCAGTCGCGGGTCGGGTCGTCGAACTCCGGGCCCGGATTGGCCTGACGCGACCTCTGCAGGGTGGCGTAGCGCTCGTACGTGTAGGAGGTGCCAAACGACACCTCCGGACGCGGCACGTAGTCGACACCGATCGAGTACGCGCGCCCGTCGCCGTTCAACACGCCGAACGCGTCCGGCGACCGGTCGTCGCTGCCAAACGACACGGTGCCACTGAAAGAGACGGACGGCAGCGGAAACACCATGACGATCGCCGACACGCGGTCAATCGTCCGGTCGGAGATGTCGAACTGGCGCAGGGACACCTGCTCGCCGATATCGTCGAGCACCTGCTCGTCGAAGCCCGAGCCCGTCCGCTTGCCGTACTCGTAGACCCCGCGCAGCGTCAGCCAGTTCGTTCCCGTGAGATCGGCCGAGAGCTTCAGCCTGTTCTCGGTCGTGGAATCGACGTAGCGCTGCGTCTGATCGATGCCCTCGACGGTGTATCCGGCCCTGAGCGCGGTGAAGGGCAGCGGGGTCCACGAGACTTCCCCGTCGAAGGTCCGGCGCGTGAGCCCGAAGGGGTGGGCGCCGCCGTGCACGTACGTAGACACTGACGTGTCGTAGGAGATCGTGTCCGTCACACTGAAGATCGGCATCTGGTTGTCGAAGTCGTACGAGCGATACCGCGCCAGGAACGAGAGCGAGGCCGTCGGCCTCGACGTGAAGCTGAAGTTCATCGCCGTGACAAGGGCGTCGGCCTCGGCCGACGGTCGATCGGGCGAGAACACCGGAAGCGCTGTGTTGATGGTGAACGGGATCACCGCGGCGTCCTGCGACCAGTTGCCGAAAGACACATACCCGATCGCGCGGCTGCGGGCAGGAAGGTTGAAGGCGCCCATCGCGCTGATGGCGTTCAGGCTGCTGTTGGGCCACAGCGGCATGCGGCCCTGAAACGGCCCTGACGATGTCGAGTCGGTAATCCGAAGCGGGTTGTCCCACACGAGCGTGTCGGTGTCGTTGCTGAAGAACGAGCCGTCGTAGCCGACGCGCGCCGAGCCCCGGGTGTCCGCCCATTCGAGAGACGCGCCCAGTTCCGTCGTGGTCGTGTCCACCGGCACGGCCAGTTCCACGGCATTTGAAAACCCGAAAGTCCCGGCGTAGGGTTGGCTGCCGGTCTTGCTCGTGCTCCTCAGGAAGAAGTCGACATCGATCGTTGGCGAGGCGGTATAGGTCAGCCGGAGATCCGCAATGGATCGCTTCAACCTCATCTCGAACGGGATCGCCTGGTTGACGACGCCAGGCAGCGTGGTCGTGCCGCCCTGGATCCCGCTCTGAATCGAGTCGGCCACGCGCAACACGCCCGGCGACTCGGTGGTGTGGAGCGCGAGCGGTGTCCTGGCTGAAGAACAACGGGATCTGGTTCCACTCGAACGTGGCCTTGACCCGGCCGAACTGGTTGACGGCCGCCGTATACCGCTGATCCCGGTAGCCGGCATGATCCGAGGTCACGACCAGCCACCGCGCATCGGTGTTCTTGGCGAACCGGAACGCGTCGACCGTGAAGCCGTTCCGGAGGTCGCGATAGCGCTGGTACCGCGCCTCGTCGGAGCCCTCGGCGTACGCCGTGCCCCTGAACCCGAAATCGACGAAATTCGACGTGGCGATGTCGGGAACGACAGGAGCTGCCGCTGGCTGGGGAGGCGGCGCCTGGGCCGCCGGCGCGGCGGCAGGCTGTTGGGCCGCCAGCCGCCCCGGCACGAGCATGGCGACAACCAGCAGGAACGAGAGGATGAGACGCATGGCCATCGACCTCAGCGAAGGAACGTATGGCCAGCCGGGCTGTTGGACCCGTGAATCTGGCTGTGGCAGTTCACGCAGCTCCGGCCGATGAGCCGGTTGCTCCGCGAGTTCAAGTCGGCGCCATCGTAGATGCTCGATGGATGCCTGGTGCCGATGTGACACCGCTGGCAGAGCATCGGCAGCTTGGCCACGAGCATGCGCTCCTGGTTCGAGCCGTGCGGATCGTGGCACGTGCTGCACGCCTCGCGCGCCGGCGCATGGTCCCAGATGATACGGCCCGCGCTTTTCGGTGTGGCAGCTCACGCAGGTTTCGTTGACCCAGTTGCCGACCTTGAGCAGCCTGACGTTCGTGGACCCGTGCGGGTTGTGGCACGAAGAGCACTCCATCTTGCCCTCGCGGACCGGCATGTGGCCGAACCGCTGGAGCTTGGCGACCTGCGTCTTGTGACAGCCGTTGCAGGTCTCCGTGGCCGTGACGGTCTTGAGCTGCGCGTTCTGCGACTTCGGGCTGTGAACGGAATGGCACGTCACGCAGGTCAGGTTGCGCGAGTCGTGCGCACTGCCCTTCCAGAGCGCGTGCGTCGACCTGTTGTGGCACGTCGTACATGCGTCCGCGGCGTCGCGTGGCGCCATCGCCTGGAACACACGAATCTTCGTCTTGTCCCCGGTTTCGGCGTGTTCCTTGCCCGGGCCGTGGCAGCTCTCGCAGGACTGGTTGGGCCTCGCCGCCGGCGTCCGGGCGTTCTGCGCCTTGCCGTGCAGCGAGGCCACGATGGCCTTGTCCTGTCCTTCGTGGCATGCGAGACAGGTGTCGTCTCCGGCAAAGGCCGCGGACTGGTCCGGCGCGGCGCCCGCCGCCTGGGCGGCAGGCGCGGCCTGCCCTGGAGTGGCTTGACTGCCAGCTTGCGGCTCAGTCGCCGCGACGATGGCCGCGACCGCCCACAACGCGACCGCGATTGTCAGGAGCGCTGATCCGGAAATTCGCCATTTCATGGTCATGTCGCCTGCACCAGCGCATTCACCTGCGCAGCCTACTCAATCGTGTGGCACGTGCTGCAGTCCTGGCCGATTGTCTTCCCGTCGGCCGCCTTGTGCTCGTCGTCGTGGCAGCGGAAGCAGCCGGGGAAGTCGAAGTGGCCGATGTTGCTGGGATAGCTGCCGAACTTCACGTTCATCTCGGGAAACACGTTGCGACGATACACCTCTTGCACGACCTGCACTGCCCGTTCGACGTCCTGTGCGCTCGTGCCCTGGGCCGGCTGGGACGCGTAGAATTCGCGGAGCGCCCGCGAGATGCCCGAAACGGCCGCCTCCTCCGACTCGTACGTGGCCGTGACCGCCTTCACGGCCTCGCGATGGACGAACGGCAGCGTCGCGGGGAGCGCCCCTCGCGCCATCGCCTCGTTCACGGCCCGCTGCGGGGTCGCAAAAACCGGGTGGCCGACCCGGTTGTGGCAGTCCGTGCACTCCATGCGCCGCCGCGCTGCCGAGAGCTGCTCGGCGGGCGTGCCTGCCACGACGTACTCGCGCACGGCGCCGCTGGCGTCGGTCACGCGGACGTAAGGAATCGTCTGGAGGGTGTCGTCGGTCGCGACGTATTCCACCTGGTTCGCGGGGTCGGCATGCCAGTGGATGCCGCGGCCGAGCCCTGCCTCTCGGGCTCCACCGCCGACATGCATGCGCATCACCGTGACCGTTTCGGTGTTCTTCTCGTCGTCCGAATACTCGACCAGGCGCTTCGGCTGGTCGCCCCGGAACTGCCCGGGGCGATGACAGCGTCGCGCAGGTTTCGAGCGACGACACGAGCTCGTCCGGGGTCGCCGTAATCGGGCGTGCGTAACTGTCGAGCGCAACAGCGACGACACGCCTGGTGCCCGACAGCTTGGCCTCCGCGGCCGCCGCGGCGCCCTCGCCGACGTGGCACTCCGCGCAGTGCACGCGGGCGTGCGAGCCCTGCTGGTGCGCCACGAACTGCGGCTTCATCGGGGTGTGGCACACCTGCCCGCAGAAGCCAACCGAGTCCATGTACTCCAGGCCCTTGTGGGCGCCCAGCGAGACGATCACGATGTTCGCGATTGTGAGGCCGAACACGATGAGGACGGTCGTGCGCTGACGGGAATCGTTGAGATCGATGCGGGGCCACTCCGCCGAGGTCGGCGGCTTGCCGGCCGCCCGCCGTCGGCGTTCAACCCAGGCGCCCAGCGGAATCAGCAGCAGCCCGAGCACGAAGAGCGCCGGAAGAATGAGGAAGTACAGGGCGCCGAGATACGGGTTGGAATGGCGGCCGAACAGGTCTGCCAGGAAGACGACGAGAAACGCCACGGCGCTGATCGTGGTCAGCACCATGCCCGCGATCGAGATCGGGCTTCGGATCAGGCGGACGTCTTTCGCCATGCGCTAGGCGGTGTCATTGTTCTTCATCGCGGAGAGGTATGCCACAAGGCCGTCAAGGTCCTCCTTTGGCAGCGAGTAGGTCCGCATGTCGGGCTTTCGAGTGGACTTGGTCTTCGCGGTCATCCCCTTGGCATCGACGATCCAGGCCCGGATGTCGTCTGCCGACAGCTTGGTGCCGACGCTGTCGAGCGGGCCCTTCTGATTTCCCTTACCGGCGACGGAGTGGCAGACCGAGCACTTCTGCTCGACGTACACCTTTTCGCCTCGTGCGGCGTCCTGCGCCGAAGCCGTCGCGGCCACGAGCCCGCTGAACAGTGCGAAACAGACAGTCTTGCGACCCATGACACCTCCTGCTGCGCACCAAAGGCACGCGGGTGGATCAAGCTCTGCCGGTCGAACAGGGGCAGAGGCGACGTGGCCTCGCCGCTGGGCCGGCCCCTTGGCAAGACATAGAGGACCTTAGAATCGAACGGCTGCGAAACCGCGTCTATTGCACTTTAGTGCAGGAATGCAGCGCAGGTTTCACGATTCGCAGGGAATAGTCATGAAGGCGCATCGGTGAGCCCCAGGAGCAATCCGGTGTGCCTGGCGATCATCAGCTCTTCGTTGGTCGGGATCACCCAGGTGGACACCCGACTTCCGGCCGTGGAGATCCGCGGACCTTTCCGACCGTTCGCCTCCAGGTCCAGCTCGACGCCGATCCAGGTGCAGGCCTCGCAGATCCGGCGGCGGATCTCGGCCGAGTTCTCGCCGATGCCCGCGGTGAATACGAGCCCGTCGATGCCGCCCAGGACCGCAGCGAGGCCGCCGATTTCCCTGGCGGCTCGATACACGAAGTAGTCCACCGCCAGCCTGGCACCAGGCGCATCGCTCTCGAGGAGCACGCGCATGTCGTTGCTGATGCCAGAGATGCCGAGCAGGCCCGACTTCTTGTACAGGATGGTCTCCACGTCGCTCGCGGAGAGCCCGAGTCCCTGAAACAGGTACAGGATCACGCCGGGATCGATGGCGCCGGGCCGCGTCCCCATGCAGAGCCCGTCGAGCGCCGTGAAGCCGAGGCTGCTGTCGACACTCTTCCCGTTCTTGAGGGCACACAGGCTGGCACCGCTGCCCAGATGGGCGACGATGACCCGCGCCTTCGCGATGTCTGGTGCGACTTCCGGCAGCACCGACGCGATGTACTCGTACGACAGGCCGTGAAACCCATAGCGCTGGACGTCTGTCCCGCACAACTCCCTGGGCAGGGGAATCACCTCGGCTACCGGCGGCTGGCCCCTGTGGAAGCTCGTGTCGAAGCAGGCGACCTGCGGCACGTCGGGCAACCGGTCCGACACCGCGTCGATGGCCGCGAGGTTGTACGGCTGATGCAATGGCGCAAGCGGTATGAGCGCCCGCAGATCGCTCAGGACCTGGGGCGTCACGATGGTCGCGCCGGTGTAACGGGCGCCGCCATGCACCACGCGGTGGCCAACGCCGAGGATGCGGGCACCCCTGTAGTTCGAACCGAGCCACACGGCCAGAGCCTCGAGCGCCGCACGCCCATCGCGCACGCTCCCGTCGAGGGCTTCGTTGACGAGGGATTGGCCGCTCCCCCCCTTGGCTGAAAGCCGGGGTGCTGTGCCAATGCCCTCGATCTGGCCGCGGGCTTCCAGCCGCCACGATTCCGACTCCGGCCGCCGATAGACGCAGAACTTGAGGCTCGAGGAGCCAGCATTGAGGACAACCGCGTAGCCGTCCACGTCAAATCCCCTTGTTCGGAGTCTACGTTGCCTGCGCGGTCGGCTGCCGACGCGCATGAGCCGCGAGCATGGCGACCGCGCAGCTGGCAATCCTCGATCGCACGCTGTCGGCACGGCTCGTGAGGATGATCGGCACCCGGGCGCCGAGAACCACGCCCGCGCTGTCGGCGTTGGCCAGGAAGCTGAGCAACTTGGCGAGGATGTTTCCGGCTTCGAGGTCGGGCGCGAGCAGGATGTCGGGATCACCGGCCACCGCGGAACGGATGCCCTTGATCTTCGCCGCCTCGCTGCTGATGGCATTGTCAAAGGCGAGCGGGCCGTCGAGGATGCCGCCGGTGATCTGGCCCCGATCGGCCATCTTGCAGAGCGCCGCCGCGTCGAGGGTGGCGGGCATCTTCGAGGTCACGGTTTCCACGGCCGCGAGAATCGCCAGCTTGGGTGTGTTCCCGCCAATGGAGATGGCGAGGTCGATGGCGTTCTGGCAGATGTCGACCTTGTCTTCCAGCGTCGGTGCGATGTTGATGGCCGCGTCGGTGACCAACAGGACCTTGTGATACGTCGGGACGTCCATGATGAACACGTGACTCAGGCGCCGGCCGGTGCGCAGGCCGGTGTCCCTCGCCACGACCGCCCCGAGCAGCTCGTCGGTGTGCAGGCTGCCCTTCATCAGAAGTTCGGCCTCGCCTTTTCTGACGAGCTCCACCGCTTTGGCCGCCGCGGCATGGCTGTGCGCGGCATCGATGACCTGCGTCTTCCCGAGATCGATCCCGCCCTTCCTGGCCGCGTCCTCAATCCTGGCGGCAGGGCCGACCAGGATCGGTGTAATGAGACCCTTGGCTGCCGCCTCGATCGCGCCCGCCAGAGCAGATTGGTCGCAGGGATGCGCGACGGCGGTCACGATGGGCGTGAGGCGCTTGCACCGCTCCAGCAGGAGTTCGTACTTGCCTGTGCCGGTTGTTGGACCCATGCCTCACGTAGTACTGCCGAAACCATGACCGCGTCTATTGCACCTTGGTCCAAGGGACGCGGGCCCTCACCAAGGTGCAATGGACACCATGCACGGCGTTCGTGTCCAGTGCTCCGATGGAATCGCTCAGGACACTGTTGGAAACCTCTCCGCTCACGGCTCTCTTCCTGACAATCGCTGTCGGATACCTCGTCGGCGAACTCAACCTGAGAGGATTCGCGCTCGGCTCTGGCGCCGTGCTGTTTGTCGGCCTGGCGTTCGGCGCCTTCGCCCCGAAGTCGGCTCCGCCGGCCATGCTGGGGACCCTGGGCCTCCTGTTGTTTCTCTACTGTGTCGGTGTGCTGTACGGCAACGAATGGTACCGGGGGCTCACGAGCCCGGAAGGCTTGAAGGCGAACTTCGCCGGGCTCTGCGGCCTCGCTGGGGCGGCACTGGTCTCCTTGCTGATCTACTGGCGCGATGCGGCCAGCCTTGCGCACGCGCTCGGGATGTTCGCGGGCTCGGGCACAAGCACGCCGACGCTTCAGGCCATTCTCGATGCGCTTGGCAACGAGGACGCGGCGGTCGGCTACAGCGTGACCTACCCCTTCGGTGTGGCGGGACCGATCCTGTGTATGTACGCGTACCTCGCCGTCTTCAGGCCGAAGATCGAGGCACCGGCAAGCCAGCGAATGCAGCCCTCAGAAGTCCGGGTGCGGAATGCCGCGCTGGTCGGCCGGCCCTTCCAGGAGGTGCAGCAGGCACTCCGGGGCGTGCAGGTGATTGCCGTCAGGAACGAGCGCGGCAGCCGGGTCCCCTCGGCAGCGACCATGCTCAAGGCAGACGACGTGCTCCTCATCGTCGGACGCGATCCGGACGACATCGCCAGGACCCGGGCGTTGATCGGGGAAGAGGTGCCGGGCGATCCGGCGATGGACCGCAGCATGCTCGACTATGTCCGCGTCCACGCCTCAAAGAGGAGCGTGGTGGGCATGCCGCTCGGCGGGCTGCCGCTGCCAGGAGGGATCGAGCACGCCTACGTGCACGTGCGGCGCGGCGACGCGGACCTGCTGCCGGATCCGGATCTCGTTCTCGAGTTCGGCGATCGCGTCGGTGTGCTGTGCAAGCGCGCACACTTTCCGGTTGTCCGGGAGTTTTTCGGAGACTCGGTCAAGGGCGCCGCGGACTTCAGCTACATTTCAGTCGGCGTCGGGGCGGCGATGGGCCTGATGGTGGGCATGATTCCGATCCCGATTCCCGGCGTCGGCCGTATCACGCTGGGCCTGGCCGGCGTCCTGCTGGTCGCCCTCGTCCTCGGCACCATCCGGCGCACGTCGGGGATCGTGTGGACGCTGCCTTTGCCCGCGAACCTGGTGCTGCGGAACTTCGGCCTGACGGTGTTTCTGGCCCAAGTCGGGATTGCATCGGGGCCGAAATTTGCCGCGACGGTTGCCGAGACCGGCTTGACGTTCATCGCGCTGGGAGCGCTGATCGTGCTGCCACTGGTCGTCATCACCATGGTCGTCGGGCGCCTGCTGGCGATCCCGATCGGCGATCTGTTCGGCATCGTGTCGGGTGCGACTGGAAATCCGGCGATCCTCGCTTATGCGAGCCGCGCGATCCCAACGGATCGGCCGGACATCGGATACGCGATGATCTTCCCGTCGATCGCGCTGGCCAAAATTCTCTTCGTGCAGGTCGTCGCCGCCCTTCTGGCCGGCTCGCCATGAGCGACGCGCTGGGCCGCGAGGGCGCTACTGGTAGGACTTGCGTACAGTCGCGAGCGTGATCGGCTTGTCTCCGTAGTCGTCCACCTGTACACCCGTGGGTCCGCCAAGCTTGACCTTGGCGGCTGCGGCCATCGTCCCGCTGCCGAGGCCGATCGGATCGACGTCCATCTGGATGACTGCCAGTTCGAATCCCGCCCGTGGTTTCTGTTCGACCGCACCGCCTCCGACAAAGAAGAGCGGGCCATCGGTCACGATTGAGATATGACGGCCTTTGGGATTTGGCTCCTGCCGGGCCCAGCGGACGGGCACCTTTCGCCCGTTCAGCTCCACGGAACCCACCGCGGGCACCTTGCGGAACGCTCCGAGGAAGCCTCCGTACCCGCCAGTTGTCAGCGTCTCGATCAATGCGGTTCGCTCGGAATCTGACGAATACCGCTCGATATGAATCGTCACAATGGCGGACGCGCGAGCATCCTGCCCGCTCAGCTGGGCGTTGGCCATGAATGTTTCCGGCAGCTTGAGTGTCGAAGTCTGGGCCCCGACCCCGGCCGACACGAGCGCGACTGCGAGGCCGACGATACAGCTCATCAAAAGAGTGCGCATGGATCTCCAGTGCGGAAAAAGCCTGACGGAGTATAGCGAGGCGACAGCCAGCCGGTCCATTGTACTTTGGTGCAGGACGAAATGCGCTCCGCACGACCGCGGGGTAGACTGCGGCCACGTCGGCGCAGCCCGACGTGCGAGGAACACATGCCGAAGACTGACCGACCCCTTGGCGCAGAGCGAAGTCGGCTGAGCGAGCCTGGCGGCTGGCGAAGGTGGGGGCCCTACCTGAGCGAGCGGCAGTGGGGTACCGTCCGCGAAGACTACAGCGCATCCGGCGATGCCTGGGCGTACTTCACCCACGACCAGGCGCGCTCGCGCGTCTACCGGTGGGGGGAAGACGGCCTGGCTGGCCTCTCGGACGACAAGCAGTTGACCTGCGTCGCGCTGGCGCTGTGGAACGGCAATGACCCCATCCTGAAGGAACGGCTCTTCGGCCTGACCAACAGCGAGGGCAACCACGGCGAGGACGTGAAGGAGTACTACTTCTACCTCGACTCGACGCCCACCCACTCGTACATGAAGTACCTCTACAAGTACCCCCAGGCGGCATATCCGTACGACGACCTCGTCAAGACGAACCGCGCTCGTGGCCGTCACGAGCTCGAATACGAGCTCCTCGACACGGGCGTCTTCGCCGGCAATCGGTACTTCGACGTGCTCGTGGAGTACGCCAAGGCATCGCCGGAGGACGTGCTCATCCGGATCACAGTCACCAATCGAGGTGATCAAGCGTCGGCGCTGCACGTCCTGCCGACCATCTGGCATCGCAACATCTGGTCGTGGAGCGGCGACGTGCCCCGGCCATCGCTGAAACAGCTGGATCCCGGTTCCATCGAGGTCCTTCACCCTGCGCTCGGCGAGCGGCGATTTCATGCCGATGGCGCGCCCGAATGGCTGTTCACCGAAAACGAGACCAACGCCGCGCGCCTTTACCAGCAGCCCAACGGAACGCCGCACGTCAAGGACGGCATCAACGACTACATCGTCTCCGGCCACCGTGATGCGGTGAACCCCGAAAAGACCGGGACCAAGGCGGCGGCTCACTATTCGGTCACCGTGGCCGCCGGCGCGTCTCACACGATCCGCCTGCGGCTCACCGATGTCGTGCAGGCAGCTGGCCGCGATGGCGGGCCGTTCGGACCGGCCTTCGACGCGGTCATGGCCGATCGCCAGCGGGAAGCTGACGAGTTCTATCGGGAAATCACCCCTGCGTCGCTCAACGCCGACGCGGCGAATGTGATGCGGCAGGCGCTCGCGGGCATGCTCTGGTCCAAGCAGTTCTATCACTACGACGTCGACCAATGGCTCTCCGAGCGCGGCTGCGATCCGTTCAAGCCCAGGCAGCACACCGGCCCTCGGAACGACCGCTGGCACCACATGCTCAACGCCGATGTGCTTTCGATGCCGGACAAATGGGAGTACCCGTGGTACGCGGCATGGGACCTGGCCTTTCATGTCGTGGCGCTGACGCTCGTCGACGAGGATTTCGGCAAGAAGCAGCTCGATCTGATGCTGCAGGAACGATATCTCCATCCCAGCGGTCAGATTCCAGCCTACGAGTGGAACTTCGGCGATGTGAACCCGCCGGTCCACGCCTGGTCGACGATTTTCACCTACCGGCTCGGACGGTCACGGCGCGGGCAGGGCGATCTCGAGTGGCTGGAGCGCTCGTTCCACAAGCTCGCGCTCAACTTCAGCTGGTGGGTCAACCGCAAGGATCGAACCGGCAGCAACGTGTTCGAAGGGGGATTCCTCGGCCTCGACAACATCGGCGTATTCGACCGCAGCTCACCGCTGCCCACCGGCGGCTACCTCGAGCAGGCCGACGGCACCGCATGGATGGCGCTCTTCTGCCAGAACATGCTGGAGATTGCGTCCGAGCTGGCCATGGAGAAGCCGGTCTACATCGACATGTGCCTCAAGTTCGTCGAGCACTACCTCTGGATCGCGTCGTCGATGATCCATGCCGGCGAGGATGTCGGGATGTGGGACGAGACGGACGGATTCTTCTACGACGTGCTGAGGCTGCCCGATGGCCGGGCCGAACGTCTCAAAGTTCGCTCGATGGTCGGTCTCCTGCCGCTCTGCGCCGTCACGGTGTTCGAGGGCGAATTGATGGAGAAGTATCCCGAGCTCGTGCCTCGGCTGCAGCGGTTTCTCGGTGCCCGTCCAGAGCTGACGGCGTTCATCCACCCCCCGGCCAGCCGAGGCGAGCATGGCCGCCTGCTCGCCTCCGTGTTGAACGAGGAGAAGCTTCGGCGTGTGCTGGCTCGAATGCTCGATGAGCAGGAGTTCCTGAGCGCATACGGCATCCGATCGTTGTCCCGGTACCACGACGAGCACCCCTACGTGTTTCGCGTCGGAACGGAAGACTATCGAGTGTCGTACCTGCCGGCGGAGTCAGACAGCGGCATGTTTGGCGGCAACTCCAACTGGCGCGGCCCCATCTGGATGCCTGTCAACGCGCTGATCGTCCGCGCGTTGCTGCAGTACTACTCGTACTACGGCGACAAATTCAAAGTCGAGTGTCCCACGGGGTCGGGGCGATGGATGACGCTGTACCAAGTGGCCGAGGAGATCTCGCGCAGGCTGGGGGCGATCTTCCTCAAGGACGGCGATGGCCGGCGGCCGGTCTACGGCGGCACATCGACATTCCAGGACAATCCGCACTGGAAGGATCTCATTCTCTTCTTCGAGTATTTCCACGGCGACAACGGTGCCGGACTCGGGGCGAGCCACCAGACAGGCTGGACCGGCCTTGTCGCCAGGCTGCTGCATCTATTTGAGAGCATTCCCGCCAGCGAGTTCATGGAGCGCGGCAAAGGCGTGATGGACTCCGCCGTCACCCGGGAACGGACGACCCGCAGTAGTCCCTGAACCGATGGCTATGCGGCTTCTTCGCTCGATTGCGCTGGCCTGTTCTCTGGCCCTCCTCCTGACGTTCGACCAGGTCCACGCCCAGCCGGCCCAGACCGAGACGCCCCCGGCCGCCGGGGATCCCCTCGGCCGGGACACGCCGCGAGGTGCGGTGGTCGGCTTCCTGTCCGCCGCGCGCGCCGGAGACGGCGAGATCGCGCGCCAGTACCTCGACACCGAACTGGCCGGCGCGGAAGCGGAGGCGCTGGCCAACGAGCTGTTCGTCGTCCTCGATGCGCGCTTGCCGGCCCGCCTCTCCGAAATCAGCGACTCGCCGGAGGGCTCGCGTACCAACCCCCTCAGGCCGGATGAGGAGGTCGTCGGGACCATTCGTCGGACCGGGGGTGAAGCCAGCAGCATTTTGCTCGAGCGCATGCGCGTCCGCGGCGGAAGCCCGCTCTGGCTGTTCTCGGACGAGACGCTCGATTTGATCCCAGTGCTTTATGAGGAGGTGACGCTTGGGTGGGGCAACAGGCTGCTCCCCCGGCTCCTGACGCGGACACGAATCGGCGGGACTCGCCTCTTTGAATGGATGACGGTCCTGCTAGGCCTGCCGTTTATCTACCTGCTGACCGTCCTGCTGAACAAGATTGCCACGCCCCTGATTCGGGCGCTGTGGCGCCGGTCCGGCCGGCGGCCGAATTGGTTCGACAGCGATGTGCTGCCAACTCCCGTCCGGCTGCTTCTCCTGGCGCTCGCCATCCGCTGGTCGCTCGCCAGCCTGCCGCTCCCGTTGCTCGCGAGACAGTTCTGGTCGAGCTTCGCAAGCGTCTTCACCGTTGCCGGGATCGTGTGGCTGGTGATTCTCCTGAACGGAGAAGTCGAGCGTGCCATCCTGCTTCGCTACCCGCGGACCAACGCAGCCGCCGCGGCTGCGCTCGTCCGGCTGCTGCGACGGATGGTCGATCTCCTCGTCATCTTCGCGGGCCTGCTGGCGATACTGCAGCGATTCGGAGTGGACGCCACTCCCGCGCTCGCCGGCCTGGGTGTCGGCGGCATCGCTGTCGCGCTCGCCGCGCAGAAAACGCTCGAGAACGTCATCGCCGGCGCCTCGCTCATCTTCGACCAGGCGGTCAACGTCGGCGATTCCCTCCGGATGGGCCAGGTCGAGGGCACCGTTGATCACATCGGCCTGCGCTCGACCCGCATCCGCACGCTCGATCGGACTATCGTCAGCGTGCCGAACAGCCAGATCGCGAACGTGAGCATCGAGACACTCTCCGTGCGCGACAAGTTCTGGTTTCATCCTGTCGTGGGGCTCCGGCCCGAAACGACTCCGGGGCAACTGCGCGCCGTGGTCGACGGAATCCGCCGGCTCCTCGAGGCCCAGGCATCGGTGGAACGCAAGTCCGTGCGCGTCCGCTTCCTGCGACTGGGAGCGTCTTCGTTCGAGATTGACGTCTTTGCCTATCTGGCCGCCAGGGACTGGAATCACTTCCTCGAGATCCAGGAGCAGCTGCTTTTCGGGCTGACGGAGGCCGTCGAGGCGGCGGGGACCCAGATCGCGTTCCGCTCGCAGGCACTGCTCCTGTCCAACGCGCCCGATACGCGCGTGCCGCCGCTCGGGCCACAATCCTGAGCATGGATCCAAAAGCCAGTGGCCTCCCGGCACGTTTCCCGCTAGAGTCCATCGGGCGAAGCTCGGGCGGCATTGTGATCAGAAACCCGGAGGAGGTGACACCGGCAGTCCACGTCGTGGACGACGACGAGGATGTGCGGGTGGCCACGGCCAGGTTGCTGAAGCTGGCTGGTTACGCAGTGCAGACATACGCCTCGGCGTCGGACTTCCTCGTGCGACTGCCTACGGTCAGCGGCTGCGTCATCCTGGATGTCAGGCTCCCGGGACCGAGCGGCCTCGAACTTCAGGAAATGCTCGTCAAGACAGCCCATGTCCTGCCGATCATCTTCGTCACGGGCCACGGGGACATTCCGATGAGCGTCCGGGCGATCAAGGCCGGCGCCGTGGATTTCCTGACAAAACCCGTGCGTAAGGACATCCTGCTGGGCGCGGTGTCCCGTGCCATGGCACGCGCAGCCGAGGAGCGTGGTGCCCAGGAGCAGGTACGGGCGACGCGGGCACGGTACGACCGGTTGACGCCGCGCGAACGGGAGGTGTTCGCGCATCTCATCAGCGGCCAGTTGAACAAGCAGATCGCGTTCGATCTCGGGACGGCCGAACGCACCATCAAGGCCCACCGGCACAGCATCATGCAGAAGCTCGAAGCCGACTCGGTAGCCGACCTGATTCGGACATCCTCAGAGCTGAATATCGCCCCGATGCGCGGGGTCCAGGCAAAAGGGATCTAGAACCAAGAGCCAATTTCCCCAGGGCGGGGTCCCGGATAGGATCGGTCCCCGTCATGGTGGCTCTCTCATCGGTCGCCGTTGTTGAAGACGATGTGGACGAACGCGTCGCCCTGACCCGAGTGCTCCGGGCGAGCGGCTTCGAGGTGCGGAGCTACGCGTCCGCCGAGGAGTATCTCGCGTCCGATGACGTCGAGCCGTCGTGCCTGCTGCTGGACATGCAACTCGAGGGTATGTCCGGCCTGGACCTGCTCCGGGAACTGCGGGCTGGCGGCTCCACACTATCTGTCATCTTCATTACTGCCAGCGACAACCTGGGTTCGAAGGCCGAAGCGGAGCGGCTGGGCTGTACGGCGTACTGCGCAAGCCGTTTCAAGGACGAGCGCTGGTGGCCATCCTTCGAACCCTGGTCCCTGTCTGGGACGGCGTGACGCACTAAGGCGGGAGATCTGTGGCCTGAGACTTGCCCGCTTGCGCCGCCCACGGCGGGAGGCGCAAGCGGGGAACGGTCTCGCTCAGCCCCGGGTGGGGCTGAGCGTCATGACAGTGCCTGCCGGCTACGGCAGCGCGAAGGCCTGCAGCCCGTTCGAGAGCTGCACGACCACGTACTGCTTGCCCTGGTGCATGTAAGTCATCATCCCGTAACGGCTGACGCCGGCCGTCGGGATCTTGCCGAGCCGATTGCCGGTTCGCTTGTCGATCGCGAACAGGTGCGGGGTCCCGTCAGCGGTTTGTCCCGGGGCGAGCAGCATCGTTGCCGTCACCACCAGGCCGCCCAGGCCCGTGCGTCCGATGTTCGGGTCCACGTTGACGCCCTTCAGCATCGGGGCGCTGCGAATCGCATCCTGCTGCTCCTGCGGCGCGTCGCCGTACGGCTTTACCCACAGGTGCTCGCCGGTGTTCAGGTCGATCGCCGTGATGCGGCCGACCGGTCCCTTGAAGATCGGGAGCCCGCCGAGCGGATCGCCCGCGGCAGGTGCACCGCCACGTCCGCGGCCGCCGCCAGGCGCCTCGTCGCCGCCTCCACCGCCGCGGCCACCGCGGCCCGCGACCACGCCAGCCTTCTGCGCGAGATCCGGATACATCTCGATGGCTGCTTCCACTGAACCCGGCGTGCACCCGGCGCTCGTGGGCACCCACGCGGTAATGGTGGTGCCCGTCTGGCCGAAGCAGTCGAGTTCCTTGCCGGGAATCACCTCGCGCTGGCTTCCGCCGCTATGCGACGGGATGTAGATGATCCCGGTCACCGGGTCGGCCGCCGGCGGATGCGTGATGTTGGTGCCGCCCGTCTCGCCAGGATAGAACCGGGCCGGCCCCGCCTTCTCCGCGTTGCCGCGATGGGTCGGAGGGTTGAACGGCGGGGCGAACAGACCCTGCTCGATCGCACGCTTGCGTGCGAACTCCTTGATCTCGGGCGTGTAGTCGATCAGGTGCTCCTCGGACCGTCCGATGAACTCGTACGGCGCCGGCTTGACCGGGAAAGGCTGCGTCGGCGACAGCTTCTCGCCCGGAACCTTCGAAGCGGGCACCGGCCGCTCCTGGAAGCCCCAGATCGGCTCGCCGGTCTGCCGGTTGAACGAGTAGAGGATCGCCTGCTTGGTCGCCTGGAACACACCGGGAACGCGACGGCCGTTCACGTTGACGTCCATCACGATCGGCGCCGTGGAGGTGTCGTAGTTCCAGACGTCGTGGTGCACCATCTGGTAGTGCCACAACCGCTTGCCGGTCTTGACGTCGAGGGCGATGATGCTCGCGGCAAACAGGTTGTTGCCCGGGCGGAAGCCGCCGTACATGTCCTGCGTGGCGCTGTTGGTCGGGACATACACGATCCCGCGTTCGGGATCGGCCGCGAGCGGCGCCCACGACGAAACGTCGCCGGTCGTCCGCCACGCGTCGTTCTCCCAGGTGTCGTGGCCGACTTCGCCCGGCCGCGGAATCACGTGGAACTTCCACATGAATTTCCCGGTGCGCGCATCGTAGGCCAGGATGTCGCCCGGCACGTTTTCCTGGCGTGTCTGGTGGTATCCCTGCTCGGCGGAGTTGCCGATGATCACGACGTCGTTCACGACCATGGGCGGCGACGAGCTCGTGATGTAGCCAAGACTGAGGGGGATGCCCTCGTTCGGGTCGTAGTCGCGCTTGAGCTTCGTCCAGGGTTCCCAGTCGCGAACGAGGTCTTCGACCAGGTCCACGGCGCCGGTGCGGGGGAACGACGGGAGACGCACCTGCCGGCCCCAGTTCGGGAGCGGGCGGCCGGTCTCGGCGTCGATGGCAAACAGGAAGAAGCCCGGCGTGGAGATGTAGATCACGCCCTTGCCGTCGATCTCGTGGTACGCCACGCCCTTGCCATAGGCGGCGCGCATCGAGTACTTCGATCGGAACGTCTCGGGCTCCACGAAGTTCCAGAGCAGCTTGCCCGTCGCGGGGTCCATCGAAATGACGTGCCGCCGCGGCCCGGCCACGCTCAGCAGCTTCCCGCCGACGTAACTCGGTGTTGCGCGCGCGGTGAGAGGACCGACAGTCTCGATCGGGGCGGACCGCCATGCCTCCTTCAGCGTCTCGAAGTTCGCGGGGGTCACCTGGTTGAGCGGGGAATAGCGGGTGTTGCCGGCATCGGCACCGAGATGGCGCCACTCGCCGTTCGCGCTTCCGCGGTTCACCGGAGTCTGAGCCGCGGGAATGGCCAGATAGACCGCCCCCAGCAGGCCAAGGGCCAAAGCCCCGCCATACAACGCGCGAGAGTGCCTTTTCATCCTTCTCTGCCTCCTCGAGAAACGCCGCACCGTGCATCATACGCGAGAGGGACCCCGGTTCTTTCTTGAATTGTCGCGCGGGATTCGGTCATCATGCGGGCCCTGAGGAGGTCCACCGTGAACAGAAATCTTGCACGTGCCGGCGCCGTGGCCGGCGCATTTCTCCTGCTGGGCGCCGCCTGGAAGGCTGACGCCCAGGGACGCTCGCAAGCCGAGCTGCGAAAGCCGCTTATCGGCACCTGGAAGCTGATCAGCATCGAGGGCGGCAACAACCCGGTCACGCGCGGGTCCAAGCCCACCGGCATCATCTTTTACGACGCCCAGGGCAACATGGCGGCCCAGATTCAGCCCGATCGCGAGCGGCCGAAGTACACCGGCACGCCCACGCCCGAGCAAGGCTACGAGCGGATGCGCGGGTATACGGCGTATTTCGGGACCTACACGATCGACGAGAAAGCGCAGACGGTGACCCACCACCGGGTCGGCCAGCTGGATGCCGGGGCCGTGGACTTCGTGCGGGCCTTCAAGCTCTCGCCAGACGGCAACCGCATCACGCTCACGCCGGTTGGCGGCACGGGCAAGCCGACAGATCTCACCTGGGAGCGCGTCAGGTAGGTTGCTCCGCCCGGTGACTCCAAGGGATGCGACGTGCCGCAGCGCGCCAGACCAGGATCGACGCGGCTGACGCTCGGCCCGCGTAAATGAAGCACCTCGCTCAGGAGATCCGCCGCAACCCGCTGCTTTGGTTGCTGGCGTTCGTGCCGGCGGTGTTCGTTGCCGCGTCGGTCTCGCCCGAGGCGCATACCCTCCTGTTCGTGCTGTCGGTGCTGGCGATCGTGCCGCTCGCGGCGCTCCTCAGTCGTGCCACCGAGTCGGTGGCCGCCAAGACGGGCGATGCGGCCGGAGGGCTGCTGAACGCCACCCTGGGCAACCTCACCGAGCTCGTGATTGCGCTCGCCGCCCTGCGCGCGGGGCAATACATGCTGGTCAAGGCATCCGTTGCCGGCGCCATCGTCACCAACTCGCTCTTCATGCTGGGCGCGTCGTTTCTGCTGGGCGGGCTCAAGCACCATATTCAGGAATACAACCGCGCGAGCGCACGCCTCCAATCCGGGCTCCTCTTCCTCGCGACAGTCGCGCTGCTGGTGCCGTCGTCGGCTGTCGCCGCGGCTGACACGCCGGAAATGGCGGCCTTCGTGCAAACGCTGAGCGCAGGTCTGGCCATACTGCTCATCGTCGCGTACGGATTGGGCCTGCTCTTCTCGCTCAGGACACACCGCGAGCTTTTTGGCAGCACCGCACATGGCGAGAGTGAGGACGATGCCCCGTGGCCGATGGGCCTGGCCCTGGCCACGCTGGCCGGCGTCACCGTGGTGGTGGCTCTCGTCAGCGAAGTGTTCGTCGAGTCGGTGCAGGAAGCGGCCGAGGCTTTCGGAATGACCCCCGCCTTTGTCGGCTTCATCGTCGTCGCGCTTGTGGGCGGCGCGGCGGAGATGGCCTCGGCATTCTCGGGCGCGCGCAAGAACAGGCTGGACCTGAGCGTGGGTATCGCGCTCGGAAGCGCATCGCAGATCGCGCTCTTCGTCGCGCCTGTGCTCGTGCTGCTCAGCTACGTGCTGGGCCCGACGCCCATGGACCTGCAGTTCTGGCCGGGGGCGGTCGTGATGATGTTCATCGCGACACTGACTGCGACGCTCGTGACCAACAGCGGGCGCTCGGCATGGTTCGTCGGGGTCCTGGTGCTGATGATGTATCTCATCTTCGCCATGACACTCTATCTGTTGCCACCTCCGATCCAGTAAAGAGCCGTCATGTCCAATCTCCTCACGTCCAGCACGCGTGCGCTGAATCCCATCGAACGCGTGTCGGAGGTGTTCTTCGGGCTGATCATGGTGCTCACCTTTACCGGCTCGCTCAGCGTGGCCGAGGCGGGCCGCGACGACGTGCGCGCGATGCTCATTGGCGCGCTGGGATGCAATCTGGCCTGGGGCATCATTGACGCCGTCCTGTATCTCATGGGCCGCCTGGCGGAGAAGGGCCGCAACATCGCGGCGCTGCGGGCGGTGCGTGAAGCCGCCGATCCGTCGGTGGGCCGGCGTGTCGTCGCGGAAGGGTTGCCCCCGCTCATCGCCGGCGTGCTGCAACCGGCGCAACTCGATGCCGTGCGCCTGCAGTTGATCGCCCTCCCCGAACCGCCGGCACGTCCAAAGCTGGATAGGAACGACTGGCTCGGCGCCACCGGGTCGTTCCTGCTGGTGTTCCTCTCGACGTTCCCGGTGGCAATTCCGTTCATGATCGTGCGCAGCGCGGGGCCCGCGATGCGGATCTCCAACCTCATCGCAATCGTGCTCCTGTTCCTGACGGGTTACGCGTTCGGAAGAATCAGCGGATATGGACCGATCCGGGTGGGATTCGCGATGGTCGTGATCGGGACGGTGCTGGTCGGCTTGACGATTGCGCTGGGGGGCTGACCCCTCGCTCGGGCACAGCGTGCTGATCCTCGACCCGCACGCGCGGCGGAGCCGCCTACCTTGTTGGCGTAACTTCGGGACTGCGTGCCCGTGCCGGCCTTCTCCAACACCCGCGCGCCGCGAAGGATGCCCTGCATACCGTAGTTCGCTTCGTGGCAGGCGTACTCGTAGATCAGTTCATCGGTCTTCTCCATCAGCAGCGCGGCCGTCCACGGCCGGGTCCACGTGCCCGGGTCAGACACGGTGAACTCGTAGTGCAGCAACTGGGGGCTGACCCGCGTGAAACGCTCGGTCAGGCGCATCGCCTCGGTCGAAGCCATGTTCCACTGGTTGAACTGATTCCACACGATGTCCTTGAAGCCCCTGGTCTCGACGACGAGCGTGTCTCCTTCCCAATGGCCCCGCGACTCCCCCATCCACGGCCGGAAGTCCCCGGCCATGCGCGCCCGGCCGTCGAGCGGCACGATCCGCGCGTCGTGCACCATCTCGTTGAGGATCATCAGGTAGTCGCCCGTCTGCACCAGCTGCGCGTTCTGGTTGTACCCGCCGGGCACCATGGGTGGACCGGAGTTGTACCCGAGGAGGCAGCGTTCCGGCGCATCGCGATCCTCGGGGCCGTCGGCGGGCCGCCGCAGGCGATCACGGTTGGCCTGGACCCGCTTCTGCGCTTCCGGCGTCAGCGCCGGAATGCGGCCGTCAGGCGGGTCGATGATGAGCGACGTGCGCTTGTCGGCGCTGACCGACGTGCCTGGCTCGTACCAGAACTGGTTATAGCCGCCCACTGAGCCGGCGGGCAGCGCGGCGGAATCGGCCGCCGTGCGGCGCGCTTCCGCGCGCTGCACAAGCCCCGCGATTTCTTCGTCGCTGAGCGTCGTCTTTCCGGCCAGGTCTGAGGGCCGCTGGAGCGGCGTCAGGGTCGCGAAGTTCCAGGTCCCCTGCAAATCCGGCCGGCCGTCAGCAAGTCGCGGCGCATTGTTCGCGCGCGGCGGCGAGGCCGGTCGAGGGGGCTCGGTCTGCGCAGCCGTCCAGGCCGAGGCCACGGCTACCACTGCGGCGGTCAGCGCAATCGTGCGAGAGGTCACGTTGTTCTCCAGGGAGAATCTCAAGCGAGAACCCGGGGGAAGGACGCGTCCCTCCCCCGGGATGTCGTGCGAGGAAATGCCTGGCTACGGCAGCGCCAGCGCCACCAGGGAGCCGGGGTACTGTGCGCCGCCAATCTGCACGACCACGTACTGCTTGCCCTCGTGCATGTAGGACATCATGCCGTACTGGCCTGCCGCCGGCATTTTCACCGTGCCGACCTTCTGCCCCGTCTCCTTGTTGTGCGCATTCAAGACAGGGGGTCCGGCCGTCCCTTCGGTCGCCAGCAGGAGGCTGCCCGTGACCATCTGGATCGAGTCGCTGTTGCCGCCGGTGTTGCCCAGGTCACGGCCCCGCAGCAGCGGATGGTTGCTCACCGCCTGCGGCGTCGTGCCAATCGGGATCCACCAGAGGCGGTTGCCCGTGTTCATGTCGTACGCCGACAGCCGACTGTACGGAGGCTTGAAGATCGGCAGGCTTTGCGGGCCTGTGAGGCCCGGGCCGGTGCCGTTCACCCACTGCGAGAGCGTTGTGCCCGTGGTCGCCATCGCATCTGGCTCGTCGGCCTTGGAGCCCGGCTGCAATCCGCCGCCACTGCACCCTCTGGAGTGCGACACGTAGAGGATGTTGGTGGTCGGATCGAAGGTAGCCGGGTTGGTGATGTTCAACCCGCCCGCACAGCGGATGTTGTTCACCACGCCCGCATTGTGCCCTTCCTGCAGCCGCGGCTCATACGGCCCGCCGATTTTGAACTTCTTGACGATCTCCTGCGCTTCCCGTTTGAGCTCCGGCGTGAAGTCAATGAGGTCCGCGTCGGTGAGACCCATCGGCTCCATGGGCTCCGGCTTGGTCGGGAACGGCTGCGTCGGCGACGTCCAGTTGCCAGGCACCGTCGTCTGCGGCACCGGACGCTCCTCGATTGGCCACACCGGCTCGCCGGTCACTCGATTGAACGTGAAGATGAAACCCTGCTTCGTCGTCTGGATCACTGCCGGTACGGGCTTGCCGTTGACCGACAGGTTCGCCAGGATCGGCACGTTCGGCAGATCGTAGTTCCACTGATCGTTGTGGACCGTCTGGAAGTGCCAGAGCCGCTTGCCGGTTTTCACGTCCAGCGCGATGACGCTGGTGCCGTAGAGGTTCGCACCAGGGCGGAAGCCGCCGAAGTAATCGATGGTCGGCGGGTTCGTCGGAATGTAAACGATGCCGCGCTCGTGATCGGCCGACATCGGCGCCCACGAGGACACGTCGCCCGTGTACGACCAGGCGTTGTTCAACCAGGTCTCGTGGCCGAACTCACCCGGCCGCGGAATCACGTGGAACTTCCACATGAACTTCCCGGTGCGGGCGTCGTACGCCAGGATGTCGCCAGGCACGTTCTCGATACGGGTCTGGTTGTAGCCCTGCTCGGCGGAGTTGCCGACGATGACGACGCCATTCACCACGATGGGCGGCGACGAGCTCGTGATGTAGCCGAGCTCGCGCGGGACACCCATGTCCGGGTCGTACTTCTTGCCGCTCGACTGCCACTTCTGCCACGGCCCCCAGTCGCGGATCGAGATCGTCCACGAGGTCGACGGTGCCGGTCTGCCCGAAGCCCGGCAGGGGAACGGGACGGCCCCAGTTCGGGAGCGGCTGCCCGGTCTTCGCATCGAGCGCGTGCAGGAAGAAGCCCGGGGAGATGGTGAAGATCACGCCGCGGCCGTCGAGCTCGGTGTAGGCCACGCCCTTGCCGTATCCCGCGCGCATCGATCGAACCCAGCGCGTCGTGTGCGGCTCACGATAGGTCCACACCACCTCGCCCGTCTTCGGGTCCATCGCCACGACGGTGCGACGCTGGCCGGCCACCGAGTAGAGCAGGCCCTTGATGTAGGTGGGTGTCGAACGCGAGTTGGTGTAGGGGGCCGGGCCGAAGTTGTCGCCGCGGAAAATCCACGCGACCTTGAGCTTGTCGAAGTTGCCCGCGTTGAGCTGGTCCGCGGGCTGGAAGCGGGTGCCCCAGGCGTCACCGCTCTGGTACCACCACTCTCCAGGCGGGCTGGTGCGTTCCTGCGCGGAAAAACCCCCGGCCATGGACATGACCAGGGCGAGGGCAATGACCGCCCATTTCTTCCTCATGAGTGCTTCCTCCCGAGTGTGGCCTGGCCGAAGGGAAACGCGGCTGGGACGATTATCGGCAGGGCCGGTCCGTTGTCAACAAGATACGAGCGGCTACCGTCCACCCGGCTGGCGGGCATTCCGGTCTACAGGAGATGGCCAATCCAGCGTCCCGCCAACACGACCCCGATCCACAGGACGATGGAGCAGGCGCCGGCAAGGCGCGCCGGTACCGGCACGACCGGATCGGTGTCCCACTGCTCGACCCCGCGGATGGTCCGAAGGTGAAACACCGCCATGTTGAGACCGGCGAGAACCAGCAGCACCATCTTGATCTGGAAGGCGCGATTGTCCGCGTACCTGGCAGGCTGGGTGATGAACATCCCCAAGCCGGCGATCGCAGACAGGAAAAACGCGCTACGCGTCCACACCAGCATCTCTCGCGTAATTCGGCTGACGCGGTGCTGGCGGGCCGTCACGCCGAGGAGGCGGAGATCCACCATCAAGATCGATCCCACGACGAAGGTAGACGCCAGGACGTGAATCGATTCGAGGAGCGGGAACCACCAGGATTCGCCGATACGCATCGAGATCGACAGGCCGCCAAGCCAGTTCCAGAACTCCGCCAGTGACACCGGGTTACTCCGGGGGAAACAGGTAGTCGGCGTACGCAACCCAGCGTCCCGCAAGCACGACCCCGACCCAAAGACACAACGAACACGCGGCAATCGCTCGAGCCATCGTGCGCCGAGCGGAGGTACGTTCCCAGAACTGGTCGTCGCTGGCGGTTGGTCGGTGGAACACGAACGCGAGCACGACGGCTGGCACGAGCATCGCGAACTTCACGCCCAGCACCGGGTTGACGAAATACCGCCGTGGACGGGCGAACACGAAAAGCAGGCCGGACAGTGCGAGGCACGGCAGCGCCCACCAGACCCAGGGCATCAGGCGGCGGGTCAACTCGCTTGCCGGCTGGCTTGGCAGGGCAAGACCGAGCACCCGGAGATCGACGAGCACAATCGATCCCATGATTGCCGCGACGCTGAGAATGTGAACCGTCTGGACGAGCGGCGGCAAGCCGGGGACGTTGCCGAGTACATAGACCGCGAACTGGTTGATCGGGCTCCCTGTCAACTGGCCGCCGAGATCGGCAAGAATTCGCGCGAGGGTTTCAATCATGCCGGCAGTAGCCGCCTTCAAGGAGGAAGGATGCCATAATCGGCGGCCAGCGAGTAGGCCGGTGGCCACGGAGGAGATTGATGGGAAGGGTCCGACGATGGGGCGCCGGCGCGCTTGTCGCCTTACTGATATCGGCCTGCACGTCGCGTGAGCCGAACGAACAGAGCCTGAAGGATTCCTTTGCCGAACAGATTGCCGCGGCCGGTGTCGCGCGCGATCTGACCCGCAATGGCGACGAAATGACTTTCGTCGCGCCCATGCGCGGAAAGACCGACGCCAAGTGGCGCGTCAGGATCGACTCGGCCGTTCTCGAGCCGCAGACGAGCGAGAGGAACCCGTTCAAGGGGTCCGTGGAGTCCTCGTGGTTCGCGGACGGGGAGATTCAACTGTCGTCGGGCTCGTTCTCGGGCTTGCCCGAGGGGTTCCTGGACATGGGCGTCGGCCAGGAGTGTTATGCCTTGTGGGACGCGGAGAAGACGCAATGGAGCTGGAAATAAACCGCTAGCCAACCGGAGACTGCGATGCGCATGCAATTGGGCAAGGCCACTCTCGCGGCGGTCGCCGCCGCGGCAATTGTTATCGGAACGTCGATGCCGATGTCGGGCCAGACACCGTCCGCGGCACGGACCGCCGACGGTAAACCGAACCTGACCGGCATCTGGCAGGTCATGAACACGGCGAACTGGGACATCCAGACGCACCCGGCCCGTCAAGGCCCGGTCGTCGCCCTTGGGGCAGCTTTCAGCATCCCGCCCGGCGTAGGCGTCGTCGAAGGCAACGAGGTCCCTTATCAGCCGTGGGCCGCTGCCAAGAAGAAGGAAAACGGCGACAACTGGATGACGCGGGACCCCGAGGTGAAGTGCTTCATGCCCGGCATTCCGCGCGCCACGTACATGCCGTTCCCGTTTCAGATCGTCCAGTCGGCCAACACCATCCTGATGGCGTACGAGTTCACGTCCGCCAGCCGGATCGTTCGGATGAACAGCAAGGAGCGCAGCCCCGCACCGTCCTGGATGGGCTGGGCCGTGGGCCGCTGGGAAGGCGACACGCTGGTGATCGACGTGACCGACCAGATGGAAGACACCTGGTTCGACCGCGCCGGGAACTTCCACAGCGACGCGCTCCACGTCGTCGAGCGCTACACGCCCGGTCAACCCCAACACGCTGAGCTACGAGGTGACCATCGAGGATCCGAAGGTCTTCACCCGGCCGTGGAAGATGAGCATGCTGCTCTACCGAAAGCTCGAGAAGGACGCACAGCTGATGGAATACAAGTGCGTCGAGTTCGCGGAAGAGCTCATGTACGGGCATCTCCGCAAGAAGCCGTAGACGGCCTCAAGCGGCTTTAGGGCATGTCGATGCGATCCAGATCAGCTGTTCGACCTTGAGAACGAGCAGCTCGCCGCCGGCCGTCTTGGTTCGCGACAGCGCCCCCGAGAGCTCCAGGTAATGACCCACCTGGAGGTCCAGCTGCTTCTCATCGCCTTCGACCCGGTAAATCGTCGGCTTGTCGCCGCGGGGGTCGGTCAGCACGAACGCGGACTTGCCGGCGGCCGACGGCGCCTCGCGGCTCAGGCATCCGATGGCGACGTAGCGCCTCGGGGCCTGGGAGGTCTCGGCCGGGAGCCGGGCCGGGACCTGCGCGACGAGCGTAGCCGCCGCACTCAGGGCTGCAACGGCAGAGAATACGAAACAGGCGGGAGGTCTCACTACGCTGCCCATTGGGAACGCCTCCGTGAGAAGAAATTACAACGGCCAACTTAGGGGTGGCGGGGACCACCCCGCAGACGGCAGAATAGCACTGGTCCTGACGCGCACGGCCGCGCTACCGACCAGACGGACGGACCACATTCGCGGGACGACGGCTCTCAAAAGAGCCGAATGGAGGCGTTGACTTGAAATTCCTTCTAGCGATTCTTGCAGCGTTCGGCATGGCGGAATTATCACTCCTCGCGCAGACCGGCAGAACGTCACCGGCGGGAGCGGCTGTCGCGAGCAACTGGACGATGCCGCGCACGCCCGATGGACGGCCAGACTTCCAGGGCGTCTGGGAAAACAACAGCGTGACGCCCATGACGCGTCCCACCCAGTGGAAGGACAAGACTTCGTTGACCGATGCCGAGGTCGAGGAGCTGAAGCAGCTGGTCGCCAAGTCGATCGATCAGGGCGGCGATGCCATCTTCGGCAGCTTCATCCAGCTCGCACTCAATCTGAAGGAGTCCGGGAAGTTCAACCAGACCTCCTACGATCCCACCACGGGCAACTACAACCAGTTCTGGATGGCCGACCGCGTCTGGGACAACCGGACGTCGCTCATTACCGACCCGGCCGATGGGCAGTTTCCCCCGCTGGTGCCCGGCGCCGAAGCCCGGCGTGCTCGCGGGCGTGGCCCCGTGGTCGAAGGATCCGAGAGCGGACCCCGCGGCCGCGCCGACGGACCCGAGGATCGTCCGTTGTCAGAACGCTGCATCAGCTACGGCGCGCCCCGCACGGGCACCGGGTACAACAGCTACATGCAGATCGTCCAGTCGCCCGAAACCGTCGTGCTGCTCCAGGAAATGATCCACGACGCGCGGCTCGTGCCGATGGATGGCCGTCCGCACCTGGCCAAGGACGTCCGACAGCTTCACGGCGACTCGCGCGGGCGATGGGAAGGCGACACGCTCGTCGTCGAAACGACGAACTTCATCAACGGCTTCCAGGGCTCGACGCCAAATGTGAAGCTCACCGAGCGGTTCACGCGCGCGAGCGAAGAGTTCCTCAACTGGGAGATCACCGTCAACGATCCGGAGACCTGGACGCGGCCGTGGACCTTCATGGTTCGACTGAAGCGTACCAACGACCTGCTGTACGAGTATGCGTGCCACGAGGGCAACTACTCGATGGTGGGAATCCTCGCCGGCGCCAGGGCAGACGAAGCCAAGGCCGGAAGCGGGGCCTCAACACCTCGGTAGGCTGTCGCCGCGTCGTTGCACCTCGCCGCCTGCGTAGGTACCATGGCCGGGTCATCCCGGCCATGGTAAACGCCGCCGCATCCGCCGCCACGACCCGCGCCAGATCTCCCAGCCGCCGCGCGGAACAGGAGCGTCAGCTCCTGGTGTCCGGCGACGCCCTGATCAGCCCGGAGACCCGCTTCGAGTACCGCATCGAACGCCTGCTCGGCAAGGGTGGCTTCGGCGAAGTCTATCTCGCGAGGCGGCTGGGTCCGCCAGGCACGGTCCCCGAACTCCTCTGCATCAAGGTCAGCACCCACATGGACGGCTGGTTGCGCGAAGCGTACTTCGGCCAGCTTCTCGACGACCATCCGCGGGCGATCCGCGTGTTCGACACGTTTCCGGTCATGCACGCCGGCCAGCCCGTCCTTTATTGCCTCGCGCTCGAATACGCCCGCCACGGCGACCTCAGTGCGTTCCTGCGCGACAACACGAAGCGCTGGTCCGAGAGGCTCGTGCGTCGCGAAATCGCCGGCATTCTCGAAGTCCTCGGCAAGCTGCATCGCGGCCAGCTCCTCCACCGGGACCTGACGCCGATGAACGTCTTCGTGTGCGAAGACCGCCGCCTCAAACTCGGCGACTTCGGCATCGTCCGGCAGCAGAGCGATCGGCGCGGCATCACAGCCAGAACGATGAATACGCTCACCGCGCCGAGCGAAATCGTGGCCGGCTCCGCACCCAAGTGGCAGGCACGCGACGACGTGTACCAGATCGGGCAGCTCGTCGGGATGCTGGTGCGCGGCGATGCGCGAACGCGGATCCGCACATCCGATGTCCGGACCCTCGACTGCAGCGATCACCTGAAGGAGATCGTGCACCGGTGCATCGGAGAACGCCGCAAGCGGTACGACAGCGCGCAGGAGCTGATCGTCGCGCTACAAGAGCAACCCGCGCTGCTGCGCGCCGGCGCGGTGCGCTCCCTCAAGGGCCTGCACCTCGCGTTCACGGGCATCCTGAGCAAGCCCAGGCGGGACGCGATCAAGGCCGCGGGGCGCGCGGGCGCGATCGTGCACGGCGGCCCATCGGCCAAGACGACGGTCGTCGTGCGCGGGCGGCCCAACGCCCAGCAGGCCGCCGGCCGCGACGCCGGGTTGAAGCTCATGGAGATCAAGCGGCTGCGAGCCAAGGGCCATAGAATCACGTTGCTGAACGAGGCGCAGTTCTGGCGCCTCGTGGCGCGAAGATAGGCAGGCAGGGCGGGTGGGGCGGGGCGGGCCGGGCAGGCGCGGCGGGCACAGCCGGGCGGCTCCCGCGCGCGGTGGCCCTTGGAGCGGCGCGTGGCGAGCGTCAGCCGGGGGAACCGACGCGTGGCCCGTGGACCGCGGCTGTCCGTGGCGAGCAGCGACCTGCGGCCATTCCCGAGCCGACGCGAGCGGAGATTCCGAGGCGAGGGATCGGCGTCAGTTCGCGCTGGGGGTGGGGCCCCAGCGCCAGTCGAAAGGAGTGTCCCGTGACGACCGTATTCAAGGGACTTGCAGTGGTGGCGCTCGTCGCGATGCCGGTAGCTGCGGCGGATCCTCCGGGCTTCAAGCTCTGGAAGGCGGGCGAGCTCAAACAGCACGACGAGGCACTCAGAAAAACCGTCGCCGCTGATCACTCATCGCGCGAAACGCTCGCCGACTACGGCGACCATCGCTTCCGGATGCTCTATCGCGACGCCGACGGCAACCCCGAGCAACACGACGCAATCATCGACATCGTCTACGTGCAGAGCGGAGAGGGCGCCCTGGCGCTCGGCGGCACGATGGCCGGGCGGCGAGGCACGAATCCAGGCGAGTGGGTCGGCACGCGGCTCGACGGCGCGGATCGCCACCCGCTGGCGGCCGGCGACATCGTGCACATCCCGGCAGGAATTCCGCACAGCTTCCTGGTGCCCCCAGGCAAGCACATCACCTACGTGCTGCTGAAGATTCCGGCGAAGTAGCCCGGTTCGCGTCTGTCGGCGAGAGCTACAGGCTGGCGCCCCGTCCGAGCGACTTATTCGGCACGAAGCGCCGTAAGTGGATCGACCCTGGTCGCCCGGCGAGCCGGAGCCCAGCAGGCCAGCAGCGCGACGACGACGAGGAGCAGCGCACCGGCGGCGAACGTCACGGGATCAGTCGGGCTGACCTGGTAGAGAAACGACGTCATCGTCCGCGTTACAGCCGCGGCGCCCGCGAGCCCCACGGCAATGCCGAGGCCGGTCAGCCACATCGTGCGCCGCACGAGCGCGCCCATGACGTCCGTCCGGGTTGCACCCAGCGCCATGCGCAGCCCGATCTCGCGCGTTTGCTGCGCCACCGTGTAGGCGAGCACGCCGTAGAGCCCGACCGCTGCGAGCAGCAGCGCCAACAGCGCGAACGCACCAATAAGCGTCAGCCCGTTTGCCCGGCCGGCCAGCTCCTGGCCGACCACGGCCTGCATGCTCCGCATGTTCGACACGGGCTGGTCGGCGTCGATGCCGGCAACCGCACGGCGCACCGCAGGTGCGAGCGCAATCGGGTCGCCGGCCGTGCGCACCACGAGATAGCGGGGCCAGAAAAAGGGAGCGGCCGACGGCGCCTGATCGAGCGAGAGATAGAGCTCCGGTTCGGCCGCGACCTCGAGACCCATCTGCCTCACGTCGCCGATGATGCCGGTCACTGTGAGCCAGCGTGAGGTGGGCCCGCCGATGCGAATTCGCTGGCCGAGCGGATCGCTGCTCCCCCAGAACCTCCGGGCCATCGTCTGGTTGATCATGACGGCCAGGGGTGCGCCCTGGCCGTCACGCTCGTCGAAGTGTCTGCCGGCAACCAGGGGGATTCCCATCGTGCGGAAGTAGTCCGGGCTCACGGCACGGTCGCTGGCGATCTGCTGCGGAAATTGTCCCGGCGCGGGAGTGGGACGGCCGTCGATCGTGAACCCGACGCGACCGCCCTTGAATACGAGGGGGAGGTAGTTCACATACCCCGCCGACACCACGCCCGGAAGCTGACCCACGCGATCGAGCACGGCCGACACGAGGGCGGCTCGACGCGGACCTTCGCCGTACCTTGACGGCGACATTGGTGTCTCGGCGACCAGAAGACCCTGAGAGGGAAAGCCCAGCTCGACCGACTCGACCGCCGCGTAGCTGCGAAGCAGTAGTCCAGCCGCGACGAGCAGGACGACGGTCATGGCGACCTCCGCCACGGCGAGCGCACCGCGAATGCGCCGTTCACGCCTCGTGGGCCCGTGAGTGCCCGCCTGCTTCAGGGCCTCGTTGACGTCCTGGCGGACCATTGCGAGCGAGGGCCCTGCTCCGAATGCAACGCTGGTCACCAGCGCGACGATGCCGGTGAAGAGCAGCACCACGGGATCCAGTCCTGCGCCAGTGGCCTCCGGATAGTTGTCGGGGACGAGCGGCGACAGGAAGCGGAACGCCAGCGCAGCGAACGCGGCGCCAACGATCGCACCTCCCACGGCGAGCACGAGGCTTTCGGTCAGCAGCTGGCGCAGGATCCGCCCTCTTCCCGCACCCAGCGCGCCGCGCAAGGCGATCTCCTTCCGGCGCGCCGCTCCGCGCGCCAGCAGCAGGTGCGCCACGTTCACACACGCGATGAGCAGCACGACGCCGACCGTTCCAAGGAGGGCCGTCAGCATCGGCCGAATACCGCTCGCGTACTGATCGTGCAGCGGCACGACATTGATGCCCACGAGTGCGTTGGTCGCCGGATACTGCTGGCGGAGGTTATCGGCAAGCGTCGCCATGCCGGCGCGCGCCTGTTCGAGCGAGACACCGGGGCTGAGCCTGGCCAGAACGTTCAGGAAGTACGATCCGCGCCTGGCAAGCTGCTCCGGCGTGAATGCCGCCGGCACCCAGACGTCAGTGCCCGGCGTGGGAAACTGGAAATGGCCGGGAATGATGCCGACGACGGTGTGCGGCACGTCGTTGAGCCTGATTGGTTGCCCCACCAGCGTCGCGCTCGCGCCGAAGCGGCGGCGCCACAGTCCCTCGCTGATCAGGACGACCGCTTCCGCGCCGGCACGGTCGTCTTCTGGCAGGAGCGTTCGCCCCGCGATGGGCCCGAGGCCAAGCAGTGGGAACAGGTTGGCTGTGACCTTCGCGCCTGAGAGGCGTTCGGGCTCACCGGCGCCGGTGAGATTGAAGGTCTGCAGCACACCGTCCACGGCCGCCATGTCTGCGAAGACGTCGTTGCCGGCCTTCCAGTCCACGAAGTCTGCCGGCGCGGCCTGAACGGTTGACGGCCCGCCTCGCGCGGTGAAGTCTGCCCACACCACGGCCAGGCGATCCGGATCGGCAAACGGCAGGGGCCGCAGCAGCACGGCGTGCACGAGGCTGAAGATCGCAGTGTTGGCGCCGATGCCGAGCGCGAGGGTCAGGATCGCCACCGTCGCGAAACCCGGGTTCCGGGCGAGCGTGCGCAGTGCATACCGCACGTCCTGGGCGAGCGCTTCCAGCCACGCACGCCTGAAGAGCGCCCGGACATCCTCCTGGGCATGCGTGACGTTGCCGAAAGCGCGGCGCGCGGCGGCCTGCGCCTCCGCCGGCGACATCCCCGCTTCGATCCGCTCCTCGGCTTCCAGCTCGAGGTGCGCCTGGATCTCGCGCGTCAGCTCGTCGTCTCGATCTGCAGCCACGCGCTCCTCACACGGCCTTCAAGACTCTCGTCATGGCTCGAACCAGCTGTTCCCATCGGGTCTCTTCCGCGGCGAGCTGCTTGCGGCCTTTCGGCGTCAGGCGGTACATGCGCATCTCACGGGCGCGATCGGTCTGCTCCCACTTCGAGGTGATGTAGCCTCCCTGCTCCAGCCGGCGGAGCGCCGGGTACAACGACCCGTGCTCCACCAGGAAGACATCGTCGGAGGTCCGTTGAATGTGCCGGGCGATCCCGTGGCCATGCAGGGCCCCGGGGCGAAGCGTCCGGAGCACCAGCAGTTCGAGCGTGCCCTGGACGAGCTTCCGGTCAGCCATAGTAGATAGTCTACTATGGTAGTTAATCTACTAGTCAAGCGGCGCCGCACTGTACGATGAAGCGCTGCCAAAAAATGATGCACAACATAGACGACCTGGTGTCGGGCTTTGTCTCGTGTGCGCTCCGGAAGGACGACTGGACGCACGCGGCGCACCTGACCGTCGGCCTCTGGCATGTCCGGCAGTACGGCGCCGCCGAAGCGCTCGTCCGCCTGCGCGAGGGCATCAGCCGCCTGAACGAGTCGTTCGGCAACGTCAACACGGACACGAGCGGGTACCACGAGACCATTACGTGCGCCTACGTCCAGCTGCTCGCCGGGTTCCTCGATGAGTGCCCCGCTGAGATGGCATTCGAGGAGAAGGTTGACAGCCTGGTCCGGGGGCCGCTCGCTGACAAGCATGTGCTCCTGCGCTTCTACACCTCGGACACGCTCTCGTCGTCCCGCGCACGCCTGGTGTGGGTAGAGCCGGATCTGAGCCCTTTGAGCGCCGCCAGCCTCCTGAACCTCCCCGAGGGCCGCAGCGCGGTGTAGTATGCGCACGGCAGCCCGGCGACGCGTTCTCGGTGTTCCCTTTTCAGGAGAGCCAACATGCGCGCAACGGCTTCGACGCTTACCGTCTCCCTCGCGTGGTTCTCGCTTGCCAGCTTTTCGGCCTGTGGTCCAGCGGGCGAGTCACCGGCCCCAGCGGCAACCGGCCAACCACCAGCGACGCGACAGAGCCATCAGGATTGGCCCACCGGGCCGTACCAGGTCGTCGAGAACTGGCCCAAGCCCCTGCCCGACACCCGCCACTCGCACGATGGCTGGACCTGGGGCTCGGTGGGCGGGGTCTATGCCGAAACGCCGGACCGGATTCGGATCGCCATGCGCGGCGAGCTGCCATTGCCGGCGGGAGCGGCGCCGTGGACGCCCTACGCGGCGCTCAACCCGTCACGCGGGAACGCGCAGCCGAACAGCGACGGCCTGACGGCCACCTGCGAGCCCGCCGAGAAGCGAGGCTGGGAGCGGCGGTTCCAGCACGTCCTGTTCGTGGTCGACCGCAACGGCAACCTCGTCGACGAGTGGCCGCAGCACGATCACCTCTTCGGCCAGCAGCCGTGCGGGCGCGGCCCGCACACCATCAAGATGAGCCCGTACGATCCGGACAAGCACCTCTGGGTGATCGACGACCAGCTGCACGTCATCTACCGGTTCACCTACGACGGCAAGCTCGTGAAGACCTTCGGGCAGCTCGGCGTCCGCGGACGCGGGCCCAACACGTTCGATCGGCCGACCGACGTTGCGTGGCTGCCTGACGGCACGTTCTTCATCAGCGACGGTTACGGCGGCAAGCGCGTGGCAAAGTTCGACGCGAAGGACAACTTCATCACCGACTGGGGATCGGAGCCGAAAGACCCGAAGAACCCCGGACCGTCCGAGTTCAACACGCCGCACAGCATTGCCATCAGCAAGGATCGCCGGCTGTTCGTCATCGACCGCGGGCACCAGCGCATGCAGGTGTTCGACGAGAACGGCAAGTTCCTCGACATGTGGCCGCTCCGGTCGCCCCACTGGCCGAGCACGCAGGGCACGTTGATGGTCAACCACCTCATCACCGATGACCAGTTCATCTGGGTCGGCGATGCACCCACCAGCCGGATCATCAAGTTCGATCTGAACGGCAACTACTTGTACAGCTGGGGCGCACCAGGAGGGCAGGCGGGACGGTTGAACTGCTCCCATGGGATCTCGACCGATCAGGACGGCAACCTGTTTCTCGCAGACTGCTTCGCGGGCCGCGTGCAGAAGTTCGCGCCGCTGCCCGGAGCCGATCCCTCGAAGCTCGTCGGCAGGATCCTGCGCTATCCCGTGGCCAATTGATGCGATGGGCGGTCTGGTTTCTCGAACTGTTCGACGAGGAAATCCACGACCCGTTCGAACGGATCGAAGCCGAACGCCGCTGCTACCGACGGGCGCAGGTTTGAATTCGCGTTGATGTCGTAGAACACGCGCCGGCCGTCTCCGGTTTCCAGGTATTCGATCCCCCCGACGTCGAGCCGCGCCGCGCGCACGATGCGCGTCGCCGTCTCCACGGCGTCGGCCGGCACGTCGGGGAAGGGCAGGAACTCGACCGGGCGCAAGGGCTCGTCGGCCGGCTCGACGGTGCATGCGCCCGCCCCTTCGTCCGGGTTACAGACCGGCGAGGGGCACAGGTTGAACCGCCCGTGCGTCTTGACCCGCATCGCGTAGAGCAGCTCGCCTCCAAGAAACTCCAGGCGCACAATCCCCTGCTCGACGTCGTGCGGCAGGTACTCTTGAAGCAGAAACAGGTTGTCGGGCAGCCAGACGTCCGGATCGGACGCGAACACACGCTCGACGTCGGCCCATGAGTGCACCACCTGGATCCGCGCGCCGCTTCCGCCCTGATCGGGCTTCAGAACGGCCGGCCAGGACCAGTCCGCGGCATATGCACGCAGTGCGTGCACATCGTTGAACGTAATCGAGCGCGGACAATCGATGCCGAGCGTTCGAAGGAGCGTCGCCTGCGCGCTCTTGCTCAACTCCAGCGCAAAGATATCGGCCCCGTTCAACACCCTCGCCCCGAGGAGCTCGAGCGAACGCATGTAGGCAAGAGCGAGAGGAACCGCCCTCGTGTGGCCGCGAAGGTAGGCGCTCGGGCTGGCTTGGTTGAAGTAGAGCGGCGCGCGTGGCGGCCCGGCATGACCGAACGCCGCGGCGCTGACGTCGAACGCCTCAAACGGCACGCGCCGGCGTTCGAGCGCCGCAAACAGCGGCTTCTGCCACTCGGGGTGCTCATAGAGGACGACGAGCTGCGACATCGGCCTGCGGGCGGCGGCACGCGAGGGCGTGCTACGCGATCATCACCCGCCGCGGGTGCTGCGAGTTGTCCTCGAGGAACGACTTCTTGCTCTCGAGATCCTTCTCTGTCGGCTGCACCTGGCCGTTCGCATCGGTCACACGGGATACGACGGTGTGCTCCCCTGCTGTTGCGCCGTTCCACGTGTAGCTGAACAGCTTCCACGAGAACTTCGTGTTCGACTTGTCGAACGCGGCCGGCTGCCATGGACCGTCGTCGATCTTGACCTCGACCGATTTGAGCGGGGTGCCGTCGTTCAGCGCGACGCCGAGGACCTTGTGCCCGCTTCCCTCTTTGGTGACACGCGCGACAAACGATTTGAGCTGGAGGTGGGTGATGGCCGATTCCATCCACTTCATCTCGCCGTTCACCATCTCGCCTTTGACGGTGCGGTACCACGTCGCCTGGTACTTGCCCAGGTACTGGTCCTCCTGCACGTGAATCCCCGAGAGCCACTTCACGTTCGCCACGCCATACCAGCCGGGGACCAGGAGGCGCAGGGGGAAGCCCTGGTGCTTGGTCAGCGGCTCGCCGTTGAACGCATACGCGAGGAGCGGTTCGGGCGAGAGCGCCTTCTCCCGCGTCAGTGCGCGGCCGAACTGCTGATCGAGCGGGTACTCCTGGCCGCGGAACACCACCTTCTCTTCGCCGTGATCGGCGCCGAAGAAGACGAACTCGCGAGCCTCGGGCTTGACGCCTGCGAGGTTCAGCACGGCGCGCAGCGGCACGCCCGTCCAGCGGCCGCTGCCGCACAGCCCCTGTGCCGGCCGGCGGTTGCCCGAGCACTCGAAACCCGCCAGCAGCTCCGTGGACGACATCTTCTTCAGCTCGTCCAGGGACAGCGTCTTGGGCGTCGTCACGAGGCCGTCGACCTTCAAGCGGAACGCGACGGGGTCGACGTCAGGATGCCCATAGTGCTGCGTCGTGAAGAACTGATCCCTGGGTGTGATCGGGCCCTCGATCTTTCGGGTGTCGAGCAGACGCCGATCGGCGGCCGGGATGGGATTGAAATTCGGAGGGAAGTCGAGAAACGCCATCACGGTCTCGCCCTGCGCGAGCGCCGGCAGGATCCACTCGGGAACGCCGACCATTCCGAGACCAGCAGCCGCGAGGCCGCCGCGAAGAATGTCCCGCCTGGTGTGCTTCTGACTCATGGCTGTCCCTTTCGAAGGCGCCCGGTGGTCCCGGGAACGCCCCACAGTAGCGCGGGTCCGCGTGACGCCGCAAGGGTGAAACCGCCTACGTTAAGGGCTCGAGCCGGCCGCACGTCGGCCTATGATGGGTCGCGGGGCGCGCGTCCGTCGCCCGAGGCACGCACCACGGAGGAGAGTGATGGCTGAGATCAATCGACGCGACTTTGTGCGCACGAGCCTTGCCGGCGGCCTCGCCGTCGGCGTCGCGGCCGAGCCAATCTTCGGTCAGGCCCCGGCCATCAGCCGGTACCGTCCGGCCGGTCGTCATCTCGTCGAACAACGGCAACCGCTTCAAGAACGGCGGCGCCGTGACCTGCGTCCAGCACGCGTTTCGCCAGATGACCAGTGGGACCGACGTGCTCGACGCCCTCATTGCCGGCGTCAACATCGTGGAACTCGATCCAGAGGACACGAGCGTCGGTTTCGGGGGCCTTCCGAACGCCGACGGCGTGGTCCAGCTCGATTCATGCTGCATGCACGGCCCCAAGAAGCGCGCGGGCGGTGTCGCGTCGCTCGAAGGCGTCCGCACACCATCGCTCGTGGCCAAAGCGGTCATGGAGCACACCGACCATCATCTGCTCGTCGGCCCCGGCGCACAGGCGTTCGCGCGGAACATGGGCTTCACCATCGAGGCGGACCTCAATACCCCGCGCTCCCGCGAGCTGTGGCTCGAGTGGAAGCGCCGCATCGATCCCGATCACTACCTCGACCCGCGAAAGCGTGCCGACGCAGGCTTCGCCGCCGGTCTGCAGATGGTCGCGGAGGGGCTGATCGACCGGGACCATTTCTACGGCACGATCAACTGCAACGGCGTCACCCCCAAGGGCGAAATTGCCGGCGTCACGACAACGAGCGGCCTGGCCTGGAAGATCCCCGGCCGCGTGGGCGACTCGCCGCTGCTTGGCGCCGGGCTGTACGTGGACGGCGAGGTCGGTGCCGCCGGATTCGACCGGCCGCGGCGAAGCCAACGTCTACGGCCTCTGCTCCTTCCTGATCGTGGAGGGCATGCGGCGCGGCCTCTCGCCGAAGGACGCGGGCATGGAAGCGCTGCGCCGCATCAAGGCAAACACCGTGGAGAAGAGGCTCCTCAACAGCCGCGGTGAGCCGAACTTCAACGTCAACTTCTACGTCGTGAACGCCAGGGGCGAGCACGCCGGCGTGGCACTGTACGGCGGGGCGAACGCCGCCTATGCCGTGTGCGACGAGAATGGCCCCGCGAGCCGGCCGATCGAGCCGCTGCTCGCAGGCACCGCCGCCGACTGATCCCTGGTTGACCATGCGGCGCGCGTTTGTTGTCTCCGCCACACTGGCCCTCGCGTGGGCCGCCACGCCCCCTCAGGCGCAGCAGCCGGCCTACGATCTGCTGATTCGCAACGGCCGGATTGTCGATGGCACGGGCAGCCCCTGGTACCGCGCCGATGTCGCCGTGCGAGGAGACACGATCGTCCGCATCGCCCCGCAAATCGACCTGCCCGCGGCGCGCGTCGTCGACGCGCGAGGACAGATCGTCGCGCCCGGGTTCATCGACATCCACACCCACGCGCGGCGCGGGATCTTCGAAGTGCCGACGGCCGACAATTACGTGCGCCAGGGCGTCACGACGATCATCGAAGGCCCCGATGGGTCGTCGCCGATCCCGCTCAGGCCGTTTCTGGACAAGGTGGCGGCGACGCGCATCACGCCGAATTTCGGCGCGTTCGTCGGCCAGGGATCGGTGCGGGAAATGGTCGTCGGCACGGTCAACCGCCAGGCAACCCCCGCCGAAATCGAATCGATGCGGTCCATCGTGCGGCAGGAGATGGCCGGCGGGGCACTCGGGCTGAGCTCCGGGCTGTTCTACGTGCCTGGCACGTTCACGCCAACGAGCGAAGTCGTCGAGCTGGCTCGTGTGGCCGGCCAGCTGCGTGGAATCTACATCTCGCACATGCGTGAGGAAACCGTGCGCGTCCTGGACAGCGTGCGCGAGACGATCGAGATTGGCGAGAAAGGCGGGCTGCCGACGCAGGTGACGCACCACAAGGTCATCGGCAAGGCGAACTGGGGCAGAAGCGTGGACTCGCTGCGCCTCGTGGACGAGGCGCGTGCACGCGGCGTGGATGTCACGCTCGACCAGTATCCCTACACGGCCTCGTCCACGACCATCCAGTCGGCACTGATGCCGGCATGGGCGCTCGAAGGCGGCAATGCGGCGATGCTCGCGCGGCTGAAGGATCCCGCGACACGGCGCCGGATCCTGCTGGAGACGCACCGCATCATCCTCGAAGAGCGTGGAGGCGGGGATCCGCAGAACGTGCAGCTCTCGCGCTGCGAGTGGGACGGTTCGCTGGACGGCAAGCGCCTGGGCGATGTCACAAAGGGCCGCGGGCTCGATCCGACCGTCGAGAACGCCGCGCAGACCGCGCTGTGGCTCGTCGAGCAGGGTGGGTGCGGCGGCATCTTTCACGCAATTGAAGAAGGCGACCTGCAGCGAATCCTTCGCCATCCCGCCACGATGGTCGCGTCGGACGGCGAGGTGACGGTCTTCGGCAGATTCGAGCCCGCATCCCCGGAGCTACGGCACTTTCGTCCGCGTCCTCGGACGCTACGTACGCGAGCTGAAGGTGCTCGGGCTCGAGGACGCCGTGCGCAAGATGTCCTCGTTCCCCGCCCAGCGGCTCGGCCTGACCGATCGAGGAGTGCTCCGCGAAGGGCTGAAAGCCGACATCGCTGTCTTCGACCCGGCGATCGTGGGAGACCGTTCCACCTTCGACGCGCCGCACCAGTACGCGGTGGGCGTCTCGGTGGTCGTGGTCAACGGCGAAGTCGTCTTCGACGATGGCCGGATGACGGCGGCACGTCCCGGCCGCATCATCGAAGGTCCGGCCAGCGCCGCCCGGCCGGGACCATCCCGATGAGCGGGACGTCCATCCCAGGCGGTCTGTCGCGCGCGCTCAATATCGAGGACCTCCGCCAGATGGCCAGGCGGAGGCTGCCTCGTGCCGTCTTCGACTACATCGACGGCGGCGCCGAGGCGGAGATGACGCTCCGCGCCAACGTCCGCGCATTCGAGGACCTGAAGCTGGCGCCGCACTGCGCCGTCGCGACGCCGAACGTCGACCTTCGAACCACGATCGCCGGCACGGCTCTCGAACTGCCGTTCGTCCTCGGGCCAATCGGCAGCAGCCGTCTTTTCTATCCGAAGGCGGAGACGCTGGCCGCTCGCGCGGCCGGGCAGGCCGGCACGGCCTACATCCTGTCAACGCTGTCAGGTTGCAGGATCGAGGACGTCAAGGCCGCGACACCGGGTCCGGCCTGGTACCAGCTCTATCTGGTCGGCGGCCGCGATGTCGCACTCGCTGGCATCGAGCGCGCGAGGAAGGCGGGGTTCTCCGCGCTGGTCGTGACGATCGACACACCGGTCGCCGGCTTTCGCGAACGAGACCTCCGCAACGGAATCAGGACGATTCTCAGCGGCAAGCTCTGGCAGGCACTGCCCTTCCTTCCGCAGTTTCTCGCAAAGCCGCGATGGCTCGCCGCGTTCCTCGCCGACGGCGGCCTGATGAACTTTCCCAACGTCGTGCTGCCCGGCCAGGGTCCCATGGCTTACGCCGACGTGGGCACCGCGCTCGAACAGTCCGTCGTGACGTGGGCCGATCTCCGCTGGATCCGCGATGCCTGGAAGGGTCCGCTCATCGTCAAGGGGGTCCACTGCCCCGACGATGCCCGGCGCGCCATCGATGAGGGGGTGGAGGCGCTGGTCGTGTCGAATCATGGCGGCCGGCAGCTCGACGGCGTCGCTCCGACGTTGCATGTGCTCCCGGGTGTCGCCGCAGCGGCGAACGGACGGATCGAAGTCCTCATGGATGGAGGGATCCGCCGTGGCAGCGATATCGCCAAGGCGCTGTGCCTCGGCGCGCGCGCGGTGCTGATCGGGCGCGCCTACGCTTATGGCCTCGGCGCAGCAGGCGAAGCCGGCGTCGCGAGGGCGATCGAGATCCTGCGCACCGACCTCGTGCGCACCCTCAAACTGCTCGGCTGCGCCTCCGCGTCGGCGCTCGACCGCTCCTACCTCGACGGCCGGAACATCACGTAGTACACCGGCAGGCCTGCGAGAACAACCGCAAACACGAGCGAGGTCCAGACCGGATCGGTCCAGAGGGCGTTGATCACAAGCGCCACCGAAGCTGCCACGAACACCGCCGGCACGACCGGGTACCCGACGACCCTATACGGGCGCGCCATTTCCGGCCGCAGGCGGCGGAGACGGTAAATGGCGGCCACGCTCAGCGCGTAGAACGGCCACATTGCCAGCACGAAGGTGTCGGTCAACTGCTCGAAGGTCTGCGTCATCACCATCGCGACGCCCAGGGCGGCGGCAAGCAGGATCGCCACGTACGGTGTCTGCGTGCGCGGGTGCACGGCCGCAATCGCATTGAAGAACAGGCGATCGTCGGCCATCGCGAAAAAGATCCGCGGCGAGGCCAGCATGCTGCCCATCAGCGATCCGAACGTGGAGATCATCACGATGACCGAGATGAAGGCCGCGCCGCCCTGCCCGAAGAGCGCCGACATCGTCTCGGCGGCGACGAGCCGTGATGCCTGGATGGTGTCGATCGGCAGCACGTAGAGGTAGGCCAGGTTCGCGGAGAGATAGATGGCGATGATCGCGGCCGTGCCGATCAGGATGGCTCGCGGCAGGTTCGTCTGCGGATCCTTCACCTCGCCGCTCGCAAACGTGAGGTCGGCAAACCCGTCATATGCCCACAGGACGGAAATCAGCGCGAGGCCGAAGAGCCCGGCTTCGACTGGTGCACCGGTCGATGCAAGGTGCTGCCAGCTGGCGCCGTGTCCGCCGCCAAGGACGAGCGACGCGGCGACAAGCAGCGTCAGCGCCCCGAACTTCGCGAGCGTCGAAAGGCCGGCGATGGAGGCCGCAAGGCTGACGCCGGTGATATTGGCGCCGGCGGCGACGAGGATCGCCGCAGCAGCCAGATAGTCGGCCCACCGTGAGTGCTGCGCCGGATCGAGACCGATCGATCGAAGGCAGTACTCGCCGAAGACCGACGAGATGCCGCCCAGGGCCGCCGCGCGAATGAGCACGAGCTGCGCCCAGCCGTACAGGAAACCGTATGGACGGCCCCACCCTTCCCGCAGGTAAACGTAGATGCCGCCGGTGTGAGGCAGCGCGGCCGAGAGCTCAGCGAAAGCCAGGGCGCCGCAGAGCACGATGAGCCCGCCAACAACCCAGACGGCCAGCATGAGCATCGGGTCCGGCACGCGCGTGGCGATGCTTGCCGGCGTTCGGAAAATCCCGCCGCCAATCGTGATGCCGACGACGAGGCCGACGGAGCTCCAGAGACCGAGTCGGCGGACGAGCGTCGGCATGGCGGGACTATACAGGCTTCGGGCTTCGGGCCCCGGGCTCCAGGGGCTTCAGGCTCCGGGCTTCGGGCTCCGGGCTCACTCGGGCTTCGGGCTCCGGGCGCGCGGCTTGCGGGACTAACGAGGGCCGTAGCCCTTCCCGGTAGGCGGCCCGGAAGGCCGCGCGGTAGCCCGCCTGGTAGTCGGCCCGAGACCCGTGCGCGACGAGGTAGCCGGAGTCGGCCTGTTCCAGTTCGCGCTGGCCTTCGAGGTCCCAGCCCTGGTTTCGTTCGCGATCCTCCCTGCCTGCCGCACGGCCTTCGATGAGCCCGCGAGTCCGGCCCGCTTCGTAGGCCGCGCTGCTGGCTGCGCCGGTCGCGCTCGTGCCAAACGCCTCGGCCCGCGTCAGCCGGCCGTCGCGGTTGTCGTCCAGCAGATCGAAGTTCTCGCGTGAACCGCGCCACTCGTCGCGCGCAATCCGGTTGTCGCCATTCGCGTCCATGGCGACGAAGCGGGCGGTTCGGCCCTCGTCTGGATCCGCGTCGTCGTTGAGGAACTCGCTTCGCGTCACGATGCCGTCGCGATCATGATCGGCGCGGCGGAAATCGTCCCGGGAGTAGCGCCACTCATCGGCGGTGATGCGGTTGTCGCGGTTGCGGTCCACGCTATTGAAGCCGCGGGCCGTCCAGTCGCTGAAGATCTCGCGGCCGGCGGCGTCCCACTCGGCATCCTGGTCTGCTCCACCTCCGCCGGGCTTCACTTCATCGCCCGACAGGATGCCGTCACCATTCCAGTCGTGCACCTGGAACGACCGATCGTTCCCGTTCCACTCAGCGCGCGAGATCCTGCCGTCGTTGTTCCGATCGAGACCCTTGAATCGCATCGAGCGGCCGCGCTGCGCTGTGACGAGCTGGCTTCCACCAATCACTACTGCAACGGCGACCGCCATCATGGCCTTTGAAGTCATGGCGTCGATCCTCCAGTTGAGTTCTGATGAACTCTGAGGATCACCCTTGCGACAATCGTGCCCGCCTCACGGACCAGGCGGATGCCGTACCGCTTAGAACCTCAACGTGAGGCGAGCGTGCGAACTTCAGCGATCTCGGGGCGGTCCGGATGTGGGAAACGTAAGATACCGCGGTTCGTACTGGCCAGAGCCTTTCGCTCTGACCAGCACGAACCGCCTAAGCCCTGAGCCCTGAAGCCTGAAGCCCGGAGCCCGAAGCCCTCTAGAAGTTGAAGCGGAACATGAACTGGAACTGCGCATGAACCCAGCCTGCGTGTTCGTCCGGCCGAAGTTGGCGTTGCCAAACATGTTCTGGCCCTGCAGCGTGCGGACGTTCGGACGGTTGAGCACGTTGATGACCTCCATCTTGAACTGTCCCGTCTTGGTGCCGCCGAGCCTGATGTTCTTGATGAACGAGGCGTCGACGTTGGCCTGCCGCGGCGTGCGCACGTCCGTGATCGTGCGCGGTGCGTTGCCGAACGTGCCTGCCGGCGCGGGCGTGAACGCCGGCGGGATTCAGCCAGGTCGCGGTCGGATGATCGGCCGAGGCGAGCCGATCGTAGAGATCGCCTTCGGTCTCGAGAGGCGCGCCGGAAAGGTTGGGCCGGTTCGCGTTCTGGCCGCCGAGCCGCGAGTCGGCCGGCTGCTGGATGTTGATTGGGAAACCGCTCTGAAAGCTCATCGTCGGCAGACACAATCCAGCCGCCGAAGAATAGCGTCGGCAACCCGACCCTGCGCCCACTGCTTTCCTGTGCCGAACGGCAGCTCGAAGATCGGCGCGATGTTCAGCCGGTGCGGCACGTCAACGATCCCGTAGCCGTACTCGGCGCTGGGATCGTAGCAGGCAGTGGTGAACTCCTGGCCGTCTGCGCACGCAGGCGCCGACGCGATGTAGTTGTAGTTGTTGACAGCCAGCGCCGGACTGACCGTCGAGTAGAAGTTGGTCTCGCCGATCTGGTTGTCCTTGAGCACGCTATAGGTGTAGTTGAAGCGCCCGCCGAAGCCGTTCGTCAGCCGACGCGTGAACTCGAAGACGCCTGCATTGTAGCGGTTGTATCCCTCGGTCATCTGCCTGGCGTTGATCTGACCGTACTGCGGATGCGGAAGCAGCAACCGCGCGCGCGAGAGCGTCGGCGGCGTGGAGAGCGACAGCGGCACGTTCGGGTTGCCGAAGAACGGGTTCGGCAGCTGCTGATCGAGCGCGGCGGAGCCCAGCGCCAGGTACTTGGGATCGAGCTGGTTGATGTTGATGCCGATGTCGTTCGGCGCCGCCCAGGGTGAGGTTGTCGCCTCGCGCTCCCATGTAGCTCACGGTCATCGCCCAGCGAGCTGCCGAGCTCGCGCTGCAGGTCCACCGAGAACTGCTGCACGCGCGGCGCCGTGCGGTTCTGATCGACGAACCCGATGTTGCTGTTCAGGTTCGTCAGCGCGCCTCGGCGTGTTGCCCGTCGGCAGCGCGATGCCCGGTCGGGAACGGGTTGCTGAGCGACGTCGGGTTGCTGCGGCTGCTCGATCAGGATCGTGTTCTGCGAGTAGCCCACCTGCCCGTAGTTGTTGGTCGCGGTGCTGGGGATCGGGAAGTTCAACGGCGCCCAGTACAAGCCATAGCCGCCGCGGAGAACCGTCTTCGGATTGAACGCATAGACGACGCCGAGCCGCGGCGACCACTTCACTGCCGGCGCGTTGCCCTGGTACGTCTTGTTGCCGTCGACGCCGGCGTACATCAGCCCGCCGGTCACCGTTCTGGCTGGAGTGCCCGCCACCGCGTCCGCCGGGATGGTGACCGTCGACAGCGCGCTGGTCATCGCCGGATCCCAGCCAACGGTGAATGTTGTTGTTCTCTTCCGACAGCCCCTTCTCGTGCTCGAGCCGCACGCCGTAGTTCACCGTCAGTTTCGAGCTGACGCGCCAGTCGTCCTGGGCGAAGCCGCCGAAGTAGTGCGTGAAGAGGTTGAGCGGCGTCGACACCGAGATGCGGCTCTCACGCGTCGACAGCGACGAGGGGTAACCGAGCAGGAACGACGCGAACGAGTTGCCGTCGGTCGTGCTGCCGATGCCGCCGTTCGACGACGTCATGTCCTTGTCGAAGTCGAAGTAGCCGGCGCCGTCGCCGGGTGTGTAGGTATCGACGCCGATCTTGCGCCAGTCGCCGCCGAACTTGAACGTATGCGAGCCGACCAGCTTGGAGTAGCTCGCGTTGGCGCTCGTGGACTTCCAGTTGATCTCGGTCGGGTTGATGGCGCCCATCGTGCGGCGTGTTCTCGATGTCGTAGCCCCGGATTCGGACCTGAGGGAACTTGTCGAGCTGAATCTGGTTCGCGTACGTCTGCGAGAAGCCGAGCGTTCTCGGATCGAAGTCGATGCTGAGCGTATCGTTGTCAGGGAATCGACGTCATCCCGAAGCGCAGCGCCAGCACCGAGCTGCTGTTCAGCACCCAGGTATTGTTGAGCGCGAGAATCTGCGGCTCTCGGATCAGGTAGTAGTCGCTGCGGGTCGGCAAAACGGTTCGGCTCGTTCTGGTCGGCCGAGCCAAAGTAGTTCGCGCACGGCTCCTGGGTCTTGTTGTACAGGTAGAAGCCGCTCAGCGAGACACTGTCGGTGATCTTGTGCTCGAGCTTGACGGAGTACAGCTGCGCGTACTTGCTCTTGATGAGCGACGTGCGGGTGTAGTTGTTCGCTGCCGTTGTCCTGGTCAATGTCGGGAAGCGGCAGATAGCGGAGCATGTTGGCCGCGACCGGGATTGATCCGCGCGGCAGGAATCCGGTTGCCCGGGAACGGCTGCCCCGTCAGCGGGTCGTAGATCATCGACGGGCTGTCCGGCAGCTATTGGTGAGGCCCGAGAAATCGCCGGCTCCGCATCGCAGCGGTCGGGAGGATCACGCTGACGTTCCGGGTCTGCGTGTCGTCGTACCCTTCGGTCGTGAACCAGAAGAACGTCTTGTTCTTGACGATGGGCCCGCCGATGGCGCCGCCCGCGAGGCGGTACGGACTCTCCGGCTTGGGACGGCCGGCCAGCTCGCTGAAGTAGTTGTTGGTCTGCCCCCAGATCGGCCGCACCTGGTAGAAGCCGTTGCCGCGGAACGAATTCGTGCCCGACTTCAGCGTCGTGTTGAACACGCCGCCGCCGGTCCGCCCCATCTCCGCGTCGTAGGTGTGGACCTGGACCTTGACGTCCTCCAACGATTCGATCGACGGATGCGCGCTCGCGCGGTTGCGCATGTCGCTGATCGGCACGCCGTCGAGCGTGTAGTTGTTGCCGCGGCGCGTGCCGCCGCCGAGCGACATCAGCGCCACGTTGGTCTGATCCTGCTGGCCGGTTGTACTGGGCGTCGCCGGACGGAATGACGGTCGGCACCGTGGTGCCCATCATGAACGCGGTGCGCGCTTGCCGACGGCAGGGTCGCCATCGTCTCGGTATTGAGGAGCGTTCCGGTTGACGCGTTCGAGGTCTCGACCAGCGCCGACTGCCCGGTCACGGTAATCGTTTCCTCGAGCGTGCCGACGTCCAGCGTGATGTCGAGCGTCAGGAACTGCTGCGTGCCGACACGGAGGTCGGTCTGCTGGAAGGTCTTGAACCCGGTCAGTGTCGCCCTGACCGTGTAGGTCCCGGCGGGGAGGGCACTGAACACGTACTCGCCGACGTCGTTGGTCTCGACCGTGCGCGTGGCGCCCGTCTGCTGCTCGGTCAGGACAACCTGTGCTCCGGGAATCACGCCGTTCGCATCCTTGACGGCGCCGCGGATGCCGCCCAGAAAGCTCTGGGCGCCTGCGGCGCTGATGCTGCCGACGAGTAATAGCGCTGTCAATCCGAGAACGCACTTGCCTCGCATGTGGCCCTCCTTCGAAGGACAGGACGATGTACCGGACACGGTAAGCAACTACTGCGCGAACCGCAAGACAGAACTTCGGGTCTGCGCACATTTCATCTGCCGATCCAGCAGGTCGTAGATCGTCGACGAACAACAATGTCGACGATGGGCGCAGCCGGGACAACAATGTCAGGCGGCAGCCGCTCGTCGATACAGCAATGTAGGCATAAGGCCAGGTCCTCAGTCCTATAATCACGAAGCAGCGGCATGGACAGACGCGCCTTTCTCGCCACCTCCTCGCTCGCCGCACTGGGGTTCGCGGCCGGATGCACCGCGCGACGGCCCGCGGCCACGACGCCGGCCCGAGCGCCGCTGCGCCTGGCGCGCGTGAACGTGTCCTGGAACCGCGTCATCCGGACCACGGTCGGTCTTCGCCCGCATCGTGACGGCGGTTTCGTGGTCCGCGCCGATCGCCTCGACGACAAGACGCTGATCCACAACTACGGGCACGGCGGAGCGGGCATGTCGATCTCGTGGGGCACAGGCGCGATGGCGGCCGACCTCGCGCTCGCGCACGAGCACCGGCAAGCGGCCGTTATTGGCTCCGGCGTCGCCGGGCTGACCGCTGCACGCCAGCTGCAACGCCGTGGCTTCGACGTCACCGTTTACGCGCGTGCCGTCCCTCCCGACGTCACCTCGAGCATGTCACTCGCCGGCTGGACTCCCCTGTCCGGCCTGGTCGAGCCGGACCGTCGCACCACCGAGTGGGATGCGCAGTTCCGCCAGGCCGCGGAGATCGCCTACCGGCAGCTGCAGCTCCTGGCCGGCGCCGGCTATGGCGTGTCCTGGATGAATCAGTTCGAGCCGGTCGAAGAAGTCCGCCCGCCGCAGCCGCCCGCCGGGGCGCGGCCCAACCTGCAGGAAGGATTGCAGGGGGGACAGGAAGTTCTGCAGCCGGGCGAACATCCCTTCCCCACCCGTTTCGCGATCCAACGGACGACGATGAGGATCGAGCCGTCGATCTACCTTCCGGCGCTGATGCGCGATGTGGTGCTCTTCGGAGGCCGCATCGTGGCCAGGAGCTTCGAGACGCCGCGGGATCTGATGGCGCTGCCCGAAGCCGTCATCGTCAACTGCACGGGGCTTGGCGCGTACGACCTGTTCGGCGACAAGGAGCTCGTGCCGGTCAAAGGGCAGTTGACGGTGCTGGTGCCCCAGGCCGAAGTGGACTATCAGACCTCTGGCGGCATCAACCTGCCGTCGACGCCGGGCATCGGGATCCACATGATGCCCAGGGCCGACGGCATCGCGCTCGGCGGCACGGCGCAGCGCGGTGTGTGGACGCTCGAGCCGGACCTTGCCGAGCGCCAGCGCGTCGTCGACGGCCACATCCAGCTGTTCTCGCAGATGAAGCCTGACGTGCGGTTCGGTCGGAACGCGGTGCCGCGTTAGAATCGCAGTGACTCCGCGACAGATCGTCCCTTTCGGCGGCCTGCGTCCGCACGCGTCCTCCGTTCACCCCGTCATCGACTATCTATTGCGCCTGGCGGGCAAGCCGCGTGCCCGCGTGGCCATCATCCCGACGGCGATGGGCGATTCGGCCGAAGCGCTTGTGCGGCTTGTACGCCAGGTTCCCCGCCGATCGATCCGAGCGATCGCACCTCGCGCTCTTTCACCGGACCATCGGTGACATCGAGTCGTACCTCCTCCAACAGGACATCGTGTTCGTCGCCGGCGGCAACACGGCCAACATGCTCGCGATCTGGCGCGCGCACGGCGTTGACCGCGCACTCAGGGTGGCGCTCGAGGCCGGCGTCATCCTGACGGGCGGCAGCGCGGGATCCTTGTGCTGGTTCGAATGCGGCACGACCGACTCGTTCGATCTCTACCAGCTCGCGCCACTCCACGACGGCCTGGGGTTCCTGCCGGGCAGCCATTGCCCGCACTACGACGGCGAAGCGCAGCGCCGGCCGCTGTTCCAGCGGCTGATCCAGGACGGCTTCCCTGCCGGCTACGCGATTGACGACGATGCGGCCGTGCGTTTCGTGGACGGCCAGCTGACGGAAGTCGTGACGGCCCGGGAAGGCGCCGGCGCCTACCGCGTCGAGCGGGTCGGCGGCCAGGTCGTCGAAACACCGCTCGCGGCCCGCCGCCTGCCCTAGGCGGCGCGGTTGACAACCGCGCCGCGGGGTCCATAATCGCGTCACGAACCGAAAGGAGCCGCCCGTGATCATTCGAGGCACCTGGCTGACGCGACGAGCCCTCGCGACCTTCATAGTCACGTCTCTTCTGGCCGTATCCCTCATGGGAGCCGGCGTTCCGTCAGGCAAGCCCGAAGCCGTGGGCATGTCGGCGGAGCGGCTGCAGCGGATTCATCAGGTCGTCGGCCGGGCGATGGAATCCAAGGCCATCTCGGGCGCTGTGACAGCGGTCGCGCGGAAGGGCCAGGTCACACATTTCGAGGCGCACGGCGTGATGGACCTCGAATCGAAGCGGGCGATGGCGCGCGAGACGATCTTCCCCATTGCCTCGATGTCGAAACCCATCACCGGCGTCGCCATCCTGATGCTCGTCGAGGAAGGGAAAATCCGCCTCACCGACCCGGTATCGCGCTTCGTGCCCGAATTCAAGGACACGAAGGTGGCGATCCTCAAGGCGGGTGGCCGTACCTCGTCGCCAACCGCCCCCGGCCAGCCGCCGCGCGCGCCGGAGATCTACACGGTGCCCGCCGCGCGCGAGATCACCGTCCGCGATCTCTTGACGCACACCTCGGGCCTCGCCAGCGGCGGCGCGGGATCCAGGGAAGCGTCGCGCGTGGCGCCCAGGCGCACGACTGAAAGCCTTGCGACGTACATTCCGACGCTCGGCGTCGCGCCGCTCGACTTCCAGCCCGGCAGCGAGTGGGCATACAGCGCCCTGGCCGGCATCGAGGTCCTCGGGCGCATCGTCGAAGTCGCGTCGGGACTGACTTTCGATCAGTTCCTGCGGCAGCGCCTGTTCGAACCGCTCGGCATGAAAGACACGGCGTTCTACCCTGCCGCCGACCGCACTCCGCGTGTGGTCACGCTGTATGAGCGCACGCCCTCCGGCCTTGGACGCATCGACGTTCCCGGATGGCTGGCCACCAGGACGCTCTTCTCCGGAGGCGGCGGCCTCTGGTCCACCGCGGAGGATTACCTGCAGTTCGCGCAAATGCTCGTGAACGGAGGCGAACTGAACGGGCGCCGAATCCTGGCGCCGCGCACGGTCGAACGCATGGCCTCGAACCACGTCGGCGATCTGTTCTCCAGCTCGGGCCGCACCGGCGGCCGGGAAGGCATGGGCTTCGGCCTGACCGTGGAAGTGGTGCTCGACGCCGTCGCCGCGAGCGACCCGCGATCGACGGGCAGCTTCGGCTGGGGCGGGGCGTTCGGCACGAACTTCTGGGTGGATCCCAAGGAGGATCTGGTGGGCGTCCTCATGGTGCAGACGCCAGGCGGAACCCTGCGCGCGGATTTCCAGAACGCCGTGATGCAGGCCGTCGTCGACTAGCACATCGTGTAATCCCGTGAGATCTGGAGGACCCGTGAAGCTGACGGCGTTTCTGTTGACCGCCCTGGCGGCCGTGGCGGTGCCGGTGCACGCGCAGCACTGGCCGCAGTTCCGGGGCACCGCAGCGGGGATCGCGCCGGATGATCCCGCGCTTCCGGAGACCTGGAGCGAAACCGACAATGTCCTCTGGAAGATCGACATCCCCGGGCGCGCGTGGAGCTCTCCGGTGGTCTGGGGCGATCACGTCTTCGTGGCGACGGCCATCGACGCCAAGCAGCCCACTCCAGCGCTGAAACCCGTTCCCACTTACACCGCGCGGTCGCTCGGCGGGACGATGTCCGGCGCCGACATTGCCAGCACGGCCAACGAGCATCGCTGGATCCTTTACGACGTGGATGCCAGGACTGGAAAAGTCCGCTGGGAGCGGACGATCGCCTCTGCGATCCCCTCGCAGAGCGTCCACCAGAAGAACACGTTTGCGTCGCAGACACCTGTGACAGACGGTGAGCGCGTCTACGTCTACCTGGGCTACGTGGGGCTTTTCGCCTTCGACATGAACGGCAAGCCGGTCTGGTCCAAGCCGATGGACGCCCTGAAGATGCGCATGGGCTGGGGATCTGCCAGTTCGCCCGCGCTGCACAACGGCCGCGTGTACATCGTCAACGACAACGAAGAGGGATCGTATGTGGCCGCGTTCGATGCGCGCAGCGGGGCGGAGCTCTGGCGCGTGGCCCGCGACGAGGGATCGAACTGGACGACGCCTTACGTCTGGCAGCACGAGAAGGGCACCGAGATCGTCACGACTGGCACCAGGAAAGTGCGGTCGTACGATACCAACGGCAAGCTGCTCTGGGAGCTCCGGGGCATGTCGTCGATTCACGTGCCGACGCCCTTTGCCGTCAACGGGCTCCTGTATGTCAGCTCCGGCTATACGGCGGACGCGACGCGGCCCGTTTACGCCATCAGGCCAGGCGCCACCGGCGACATCTCGCTGAAGCCCGAGGAGCGAAGCAACGCCTTCATCGTGTGGTCGAATCCCACGCTGGCGTCGCATCACCCGTCGGGACTTCTCGTTGGCGGGCGGTACTACACCCTCCTCGATCGGGGATTTCTCACGGCCAACGACGCTCTCACCGGCGCGGAAATCTACGGCCGCCAGCGCATCTCGGCCGAGTCCAGCGGGTTCACCGCGTCGCCGTGGGCTTACAACGGCAAGATCTTCGCGCTGAGCGAGGACGGCGATACGTTCGTGATCCAGGCGGGCCCCGAGTTCAAGCTGCTCGGCAAGAACAGCCTCGGGGAGATGACCCTGGCCACGCCGGCGATTGCCCGGGGCAGCCTGTTCATCCGCACCGCGACGAAGCTCTATCGCATCGGCCGGCCCTGAAAGCGAAGATGCGACGGTCAGTCCGCCACGCCTTGACGGCCGCTGCGTTTGTGCTCGCTTCGACGAGCATCCACGCCCAGCACTGGCCGCAATTCCGCGGGCCCGCCGGAGGCGTGGCGCCCGACGATCCCGCGCTGCCGGATTCGTGGAGCGAGACTCAGAACGTGGCGTGGAAGATCGACGTGCCTGGACGCAGCTGGAGTTCTCCGGTTGTCTGGGGCGACCACGTCTTCGTGACGACGGCCATCAACACGCGCCAGCCCACGCAGGCCCTGCTTCCGACGGAGGCGTATCGCGGGCGGAGCACTGGCGGAACGATGAGCCGCATGGACCTCGTGCGGGACACCGACGCGTTCCGGTGGGTGCTCTACGACGTGGATGCGGCGACGGGCCGCGTGCGATGGGAGCGGGCGGTTCACACGGGCGTCCCGACGCGCCCCGTTCACATGAAAAACTCGTACGCGTCCGAGACGCCCGTGACCGACGGCGAGCGCGTGTACGTTTACCTGAGTTACGTGGGCCTGTTCGCCTACGACATGCAAGGCACGCAGGTCTGGGCCAGACCGATGGAGGCGAAGAACACCGGCACCGCAGGCTACTTCTACGGCGGCGCAGCCTCGCCGGCCCTTCACGGCGGACGGCTCTACATCGTGAACGACAACGAAGAGCAGTCGTTCGTTGCGGCCTTCGACGCCCGGACCGGCGCCGAACTCTGGCGCGCGGCGCGCGAGGAGGAATCCAACTGGTCGACGCCCTACGTGTGGCAGAACGACCGGCGGACCGAAATCGTTTCGGTGGGCTCGCACAAGGTCCGGTCGTACGGCGTTGACGGCACACTGCTCTGGGAGCTGACCGTCGGGACGACGCTGCATGCTCCAACGCCGTTCGCGCAGGGCGGAATGCTCTATGTGAGCTCGGGGTACTTCAGCGATCCGAAGCGGCCCGTGTTCGCGATCCGTCCCGGCGCGTCCGGAGACATTTCCCTGAACGCTGGAGAGACGGCCGGCCCTTTCATCGCGTGGTCGCTGAACGCGGCGTCGGCGACATATCCGTCGGCGCTGGTGGCCGGCGATCAGTTTTACACGCTGCTCGATCGCGGCTTCCTTACAGCTCACGATGCCAGGACGGGGAAGGAGATCTACGGACGGCAGCGGATCGCGGGCGACGCCGGCACGTTCTCTGCCTCTCCGTGGGCCTACAACGGCAAGATCTTCGTGCTCAGCGAAGACGGCGATACGTTTGTCATCCAGGCTGGGCCGGAGTACAAGCTGCTCGGCAAGAACAGCCTCAACGAGATGGCGCTCGCCTCACCAGCTGTGGCGGGCGGCAGCCTCTTCATCCGCACGGCTACGAAGCTCTACCGCATCTCACGATCGCGGCCCTGACCAACGGACCTTCAGTGGTCGACGTCGATGTCGAAGAACGCCGCGATTTCGGCGAGCTGCTCCGCAATCCGCTGCTGCCCCACTTGGCGTTCCGCAGGTGTCGTCGCCAGCCTGGACCCTGCGGCCCCGCCGGCCGTGAGGTCGAACGAATAGTCGCGGGCGTTAATCGTGTCGACCACATATAAACGGCGGCCGTTCTGCGAGAGGAGGCCGTACACCGGTCCGTAACTCGAGGCGACCAGGAAGTCCTGCTCCCGTCGATTGGGACCGGCCATGCCGGGTGGGTGCACCAGCGGTACGCCAAACAGGCGGCTGCGGGGCTCGACCACCCCTCCCAGCAGTACCTGGATCGTCGCTGCGATGTCGGTGGTAAAGCTCACCGCGGTTGGATCCGCCACCCATCGCTCTGCCAGCTCCGGCGGAAGACGCATCACGAGCGGGATGCGGAAAATCTCCGGAAACCCGGCGTAGAAGTGGCCGTAGCGTCCATCTTCACCGAGCGAGTCTCCATGGTCGGACGTGATGACGATGATGCTCTTGTCGTAGAGCCCTCTGGCCTTCAGCGACGTGACGAACGTACCGAAGCAGGCGTCCAACCGACGCAGCTGCGCGGCCACGGGCGCATGAAATCCGGGGAACGCGTCGGGCGTTTCCGGCTGGCGCAGGACGTAGGCCAGGTGCAGGTTCTGCGGAAGCGCATACACGAACCAGGGATCGGGCGAAGCTGGCGCGCTGTCGAGCGTCCGCTCGAGGTCCTTCAGCATGGTGCAGAAGTCGCCGGTCATCTGCCGCTCGCCTGCAGCAAGGACAGCGGCGCCCGGCGGAGCGATGCGCAAGTGGTCCACGACCGAATCCGGCGCCATCGCAAAACGGTAGCCCGCCACTTCAAGCAACCGCCCCAGGGCGTTCATCGGCGCAAAAGGCATAACGTACTGGCGATGCGGCAGCAGGCTTCCGCTGAAGATCGCCGGAACCGACAGCCCGGTGCCGCCGTATCGCGTGAACGCATTGCGGAACACCAGGCTCTCGGACGCAAACGCCTCGATCGCTGGCGTGAACGTCACGGCGTCGTCGTATGGCGACAGGTAGTCGGGGCGAAGGCTGTCGATGACGAACAGAAAAATATGCGGACGTGGCGTCAATCCGAGGGGCAGCGGCGGACCCAGTTCGATTGGGCTGGGAGCGATGGGGATCGATTCGTCGATATTGGTGTGCGCCGTCAGGAAGCGGTAGAAGGCCGGCGTCGTTCCGGGCCGCGTCGCAAGTGCGTCGTCGAGCGTCTTGAACGAGGCGTCGTGAGTGCCGTACCAGTCCACGAGGCCGGACGCCCATTGAAGGCCAGGCGCCCCTTCGCGCGCGTGCCGTTCGGCGATCCGTGCCCCATGATAGGCGGCAAGCAGCACGAGCGAACCGGCGATGCAGGCCGTTCGTGACGGCCGCCGGGCCTCCCGGCAGACATCGAACATCGACGCCCACGAGATCAGCCACACGAAAAGAACGCTGGTGGTCTGAACGAGGAACCCCCAGTCGGCCATCGAAGAGAGCAACACGCCCCCGTAGGCGATGGTCGGAAGAGCAAGCAGCAGCCACGGCCGGCGCCGGGCGTGCATGGAGAGCGGGCGAAAGAACACATCGAGGCCGGTCAGTGTGCCGGCGTCGGTCACGGCCAGGCGGAGCGCGATGCCCGACCAGCTGGCCGCGACTGTCAGGGCAAAAAGCAACGCGGCCACCGTGGGTCCGGCGCCTCGTAGCGCGAGCGCCGGGAGCACACGCTGGTACACGAGGCAGAAGAGCCACACGGCGAACATCGCGACGGTGAGCGCATACTCAAACGCGCCACGCCGGCGCCATCCGGAAAAAGCGGTAAACGCAGACAGCGTCCAGGCGATCGCCGCAAACGCGGTCAGGTGAACGCCGATACTGGCCGCGACGCCGAGCCACATGCCTGCATCAAGCGACCCCGCGGCAGCAGCCCCAACCGCACCGAGACCTGCGTAGATGACCGCGGTGGCCAGCGCCGCCGCAATGCCGGTGGCCGCGATCCGGGCTTCGGACGACACGGTCAGGCCCCGATCGAGAACCGTTCTCCAGCACGCGACGTGATCGATGGCGGCCAGCCATGCAGCCGGCATCAGCACCGCCGCCGCCAGCAACAGGCTGCGCTCTTCGCTTACCCGGAGTGCGAGTACTGGATAGATGAACAGCGCGAGTGCGGCGGCACCCCACACAGCCACGAAGCCGAGAATGGCTCTGCGCGTCCAGTTCGCCTCCGTCGCTGGGGCCCTGGACAGATCCGGCAGGAGCGACAGCAGCGCCAGCGAGAACGCTCCAAGAAAGAGCGCGTCGTACTGATTGCGCGCCCAGACGAGCCAGCCAAAGAGACCTGGACGGACGAACTGGTGGTAGGCAAACGCACTGGCCACCACGAGGCAGTAGATGGAGGTCGCGGCAAAGAAGACCGTCGTGAGGGCACGAACCCCCGCGACCGCGCGATGTCGTTCTCTCATCGCGGTTGCAATGCGCGCACCAAGGCAGGATTTGCTGGATCCAGCTGCCGCGCGCGTGCGAGCGCCTCACTGGCGGCGGCCAGGTTGCCGACCGCTTCGTAGGCCATCGCCAGCTGCGTGGCGACTTCAGCTTGAGCGGGATCGCGCCGGAGGCACTCCTCGGCCGTGGGAATAAATCGGGTGGCTTCGTTGCGGGCAAGCAGCACCTGCCCGAGCCGGACGCACCCATCGCCGGGCGCGGGCGACTTGCGCAGGAAGGCTTCCCACGCGTCTGCTTCCCGGTCCGGGCGGCCGAGCGCTGCGTAGGCGCGCGCCACCTGACGATCGAGCAGGAATTCGGCCGGGTGGGCTTCGCCGAGCGGCAGAAGAATCGCCAGCGCATCGTCTGGTTGCCCCTCGGCAATCAGCGCATCCGTGCGGCGTAGTTCGGTCTCGACCGGCGCGGCGCCCGTGCAGCTCGGAACACCCAGCAACTCGAGGGCGAGCAGCAGCGCCATGCCCGCCGGGACGAGCGCGCCAGCACGATCGACCACTAATGCGTCAGCCCGTAGATCACGTAGTTGATGAGAAACTTGTAAGCCTCATTGGTTGGCACGAGCGCGTAAACATTCTGGTCGCCGGACCACTCCACGTAGTCGCCGATGTCGATGTTGTAGTTGATCACGGCGACCAACCGGCGGCTCGGATCGTTCTCCTGGTGAATACCGTAGAACTCCCCCATCAAGCCCTGTTCGCCGAGCCGGCCCGGATACGGCACGTCCAGCGACTTGATCTGAAAGAACGTGTTGAAAATCGGGTGTGAGAGTTCCAGCCTCTTCACGACCCCTCCGGGAAGGACGCGGCGCATCGCGGCCTGGAACACCGCCCACTCGTTCTCGAAGTGGAAGTCGTCAACGATGAGGAACCCGCCCTTGTCGAGATAGTGGCGCAAACCGGCCGCCTCGGTGTCGCTCGGATACCAGTAGCCGGGTTCCGAAAGGTACGCGACGGGGTATCTGAGCAGGTCGGGGTCGTCGAACGGCTGCACGTTGGATCCGTCGACGCGCGCGTCCAGGATGGAGATGTCCTTCAGGATGGTGGTCAGGTTGCGTTCCATCAGCGGATAGTCCGCGGCCCATCCGCCGTACCTCGCATACGGCACCCGCACGAATGTGAACCGGCCGTCGTATGCGGCGTTGGACTGCACGCCAGATCGCGCCCCGAAGGGAAAGAAGCCGCCGCGCTGAGCGGCGGCAACCGCAGGCAGGGTCACGACAAGGATCCCCGCGATCCAGAGGATCGACCGTCTAGAACAGCGGAAACCCATGCCAAAGACTCTCACGATTCGGTGTTCACGGCAGGGCGAAGGCGACCAGCTCGGGGACGGGCTCGCCCGCTACCGTAAGCGCGATGTACTGCTTGCCGGCAACCAGTACGTCATCGGCGTGCCGATCGCCAGGCCGGGAAGGTCCACTGACGCGATCTCGCGGCCCGTCGCCTTGTCGCGCGCCACGAGCCGCGGGCCTCCCCTGCTGCCGCCGCGCGTCAGCGCGCTGATGAGCAGCGTCCTGGTCAGCAGCGGACCGCTCATCGTGCTGTCGCCGCCCACCGGCGGCAGCTTCAAGTCGCGGAGCATCGGGTGCTGGCGAACGTTGTCGCCGTTGCCGAGCGGCACCATCCAGAGATGCTCGCCGGTGTTCATGTCGATGGCCGTCATTCGTGAATAGGGCGGTTTGAAGAGCGGCAGCCCCTGCGGCATCGAGGGGGACGGCAGGCCGCCCCCCGCATTTCCATCATCTGCAGCGTGCTCTTCTGCTCGGGCTGCGGCGGGGTCAGCCGCAGGATGGCCATCTGGTTGCGCGACTGCACATAGAGAATCCCGCGCTCGGGATCGACCGCGGCGCCCGACCAGTTCGCGCCGCCGCCCGTGCTGGGCCGCGCCAGCGTGCCTTCGACGACCCCTTTCTGATAGAGCGAGGGCGGCGTGAAGAGCGGCCCAAGCTTGAAGTTCTTCACGCGCCTGGAGCGCCATCGCCCGGATCTCCGGCGTGAAGTCGACGAGGTCGTCCTCGCGTAACACCCTGGTATTCGAACGGCGCGGGCCGCGTCGGAAACGGCTGCGTGGGTGAGGCTTCTCCCCCGGCACATTCGATCGGGCACGGGACGTTCCTCGATCGGCCAGATCGGCCGACCCGTCACGCGATCGAAGGTGAACACGAAACCCTGCTTGGTGATCTGCGCAACGGCCTTGACGGGTTTCCCGCCGACGGTAATGTCCATCAGGTTCGGCGCCGCCGGCAGGTCGTAGTCCCACAGGCCGTGGTGCACGAACTGGTAGTGCCACACGCGTTTCCCCGTCTCGGCATCGAGGCACAGGAGCGTCTCGGCAAACAGGTTGTCGCCCGGACGATGGCCGCCGTAGTAGTCGGGCGCCGCGGTGTTGAGCGGCAGGTACAGGTAGCCCAACTCCTCGTCTGCACTGAAAACCGATCCAGCCGCTGACCTTCCCCGTGTAGGACCACGAATCGTCCTGCCACGTCTCGTTGCCGAGCTCACCAGGACGGGGAACCGTGTGGAACGTCCACTTCAACTTGCCAGTGCGTACGTCATAACCGCGCGTCCACCCGGGAATCTGCTCCTTCAGGATGTTCAGCGAGGAAATGGACGCCGGGGTGACGATGGTGTCGCGTATGACGATGGGCGGCGACTGGACCGAGTAGGTCAGCGCGTTCAGCCAGTCGCGCGCGCCGCGGGATGCGCGTGGCAGCCCCTGCATGAGATCGACGCGTCCCTGCTCTCCGAAGCTCGCCACGGGCACGCCGGTCCTCGCGTCGACGGCCACCAGGTAGCCGTCGCCGGTGCCCCAGTACACCCGCTCCTCTTTTCCATCCGTCCAGTACGCGACGCCGCGCTGGTTCCACCGCGCGCTCATCGTCGTCGTACCCTTTTCGTAGCTCTTGGGGTTGTAGGTCCAGAGCGTTTCACCCGTGCGCGCGTCGAGTGCAGCGCCGACCGATGTTGGTGAATTCAGGTACAAGCGGCCGCCCACCATGAGTGGCGTGGCCTTGAAGTTGCCGACATAGGGAGACTCGTTGTCCCGCCAGCGGCGCGGGTCGAGCGCCTTGAGTTGGTCGAAGATCGTGCGAGAGGTCGCGACGAGCTCGCCGCCGCCCGGGAGCGTCAGGCTCAGCAAGTTATCGGGCGACTTGGCGCGCCACGCCAGCCTGAGCGTTCCAAAATTGTCCGCGGTGATCTGGTCGAGGGGTGAGTATTTCGTATTGGCGAGATTCGCGCCGTAGGCGCGCCACTCGCCTGCCGCCGGCGTGACCGACGGTCCCTGGGGGGCCTGCGCACCTTGAGCGGGCGGCTGAGCAGGCTGCGCGCGAACCCCGGTCAAGGATGGCGCCAGAAGCAGCAGCACGAGGATCAGTCGATAGCCGCGTCGATCCGTGCCCATCGGTGGCTCCCTTCAAAGTGACGGCATCTGCCTGGGCCGCATCAGCGCCGGCTGCGCCGTCGTAGGCGACACTCTACAGCATCACCTCGACGAGCCGCGGGCCTCGTTCGCCGAGCGCGGCCTTCAGCTCAGTGCCCAGCGCGTCGAGCGTCCGGACCCTCGCACCCGGCACACCCTGGGCGCCGGCCAGCGCCACCCAGTCGAGATCCGGCCTGCCAATCTCGAGCATGTCGGTCGCTTTGGCGCCGGCCTCTCCCGCGCCCACGTATTTGAACTCACCCTTGAGAATCTCGTACGAGCGGTTGTTGAACAGCACAACGGTCACGTCGAGGTGCTCGCGCGCCATGGTCCAGAGGCCTTGCAAGGTGTACATGCCGCTGCCATCGGACTCGAGACAGACCACCTTGCGATCGGGGCACGCCACCGCCGCCCCGATGGCCAGCGGCAACCCGGTACCAATCGCCCCACCCGGGTTCGTGAGCCAGTCGTGCGGGCGGGACGTGCGCGTCGCGGGGAGAAGTCCTCGCCCCGAGGTAATGGACTCGTCCACGACGATGGCGTTTTCGGGGAGAAGGGCCGCGATGACAGCCGCCAGGCCGGCGAGCGTGATGGCACCTGCCGGCGGGTCAGGAAGCGACAGCGGCTCGCGAACCGGTTCGTGAGAACGTGCCTCCAGGGCATCCGCGAGACGTTCGATCGCGTCGATGCCGTCCTCGGCCGGGCCGGCCAGCTCCAGCACCTCGCACGCCGGCGGCAGCAGCAGGCTCGGCTTGTCGGGGTACGCAAAGAACGCGACGGGCGCTTTCGCGTTGACGAGCACGACGCGCTCGAGGTGGGCCAGCCGCTTCATCGCTGCGTCGATCACATAGGGAATGCGATCCACGAATACACGGCCGGCACCGCGCTGCAGCCGGGGCACCTGTGTCGGGGCCAGCAGCTCCGCGCCCGTGGCGGCTGCGATGCGTCCGCAGGTTTCAAGTGGCGCGCTTCGAAGGAGCGGACCGTTGAGAACCAGTGCCGCCTTTCCTCGTCGTAACGCCTCCGCAGCGTTCCGCACGCGCGCCGCGTCGACCTTCTGCCTGGTGAGAACTGGCTCGGGCGGTGCGATCCGGAGGTTGGCATCGGTCCATGCCGAATCCGCCGGCAGGATGACGGTCCCGATGCGCCCGGGAGGCGCCATCGCGGCCGCCACCGCCGATGCCGCAGCGGGGCCGGCCTCCTCTGGCGACTCCACGGTGGCCACAAACGAGGAATAGAGCCGCGCCAGGCCGGCAATGTCGGAATGGAGTGGTGGATCGTGCTGCCGGTGCGCCGTTCCATGCTCACCGACGATGTTGACGATCGGCGAGAGGGCTCGATGCGCGTTATGCAAACCCGCGAGACCGTTCGCGAGCCCAGGCCCGAGGTGCAGCAGGGTGCTGGCGGGCCGGCCGGTCATCCTCGCATAGCCGTCGGCCGCGCCTGTCGCCACGCCCTCGAACAAAGCGAGCACGCACCGCATCCCGTCAACTCGGTCGAGCGCGGCGACAAAGTGCATCTCCGAGGTGCCGGGATTGGTGAAGCAGGTGTCAACGCCGGACGCGAGGAGCGACCGGACGAGCGCCTCCGCGCCCGTCATGCGCCCGCCGGCGCCTCTGGCTTGCGGTAACCCATGACGGCCTTCACCTCGAGGAACTCCTCGAAGCCGAAGTCGCCCCACTCGCGCCCGTTGCCCGACTGCTTGTAGCCGCCAAACGGGGCGGTGTAGTCCACGCCGGCGCCGTTGAGATGCACGTTGCCCGTGCGCAGGCGCGAGGCCACGCGCATCGCGCGCTCCTGATCGCCCGAGGCCACATAGCCGGACAGGCCGTACGGCGTATCGTTGGCAATCCGGACCGCCTCGTCTTCGTCCTGATAGGGCAGGATGCACAGCACCGGACCGAAGATTTCTTCGCGGGCGATCGTCATGTCGTTCCTGACGTTGGCGAACACCGTCGGCCTGACGTAGTAGCCGCGATCAAGCCCTGCCGGCCTGCCGGGGCCGCCGATCACGAGTTCGGCGCCCTCGGCGACGCCCCGCTCGATCAGCCCCTGGATCTTCGTGAACTGCGCCGCGTTCACGACAGGTCCGATCGTGGTGGCCTCTTCACGCGGATCGCCGGCGACGACGGTGGCGGCGGTGTCGCGCGCAATGGCGGCAGCCTCCGGCATCCTCGATCTGGGCACCAGCATCCGCGTCGGCGCGTTGCACGACTGCCCGCTGTTGTTGAAGCAGGCCCGCACGCCGCCTTTGACGCTCTTCGCGAAGTCGGCATCGTCGAGGATGATGTTGGCGGACTTGCCGCCGAGCTCCTGCGCCACCCGCTTGACCGTGTCGGCGGCGGCCCTGGCGACCTCCTTGCCGGCGCGCGTCGAGCCGGTGAACGACATCATGTCGATGCCAGGGTGCGCGGAAAGCGCCGCGCCGACCACGGGCCCTTCGCCGTTCACGAGGTTGAAGACCCCCGCCGGCACACCGGCCTCGTGGAGGATCTCGGCGGCGAGGAGGCCGCTGAGCGGAGCCACTTCGCTCGGCTTCAGCACCATCGTGCAGCCGGCGGCGAGGGCCGGGGCCACCTTGCACATGATCTGGTTCATCGGCCAGTTCCACGGCGTGATGAGCCCGCACACGCCGACCGGCTCGCGCAGGATGCGGGTCGTGCCGCGCTCTTCGACGAACGGAAATGCCTTGAGGATGGCCAGCGCCTGCTTGAGGTGCGCGAGGCCCGACGGCGCCTGCGCATTCCTGGCGAGGGCGAGCGGCGCGCCCATCTCCTGCGAGATCGTTTCGGCGACCTCGGGAAGACGGCGCTGGTAGACGGCGATGATCCGCTCGAGGAGCGCCATCCGCTCCTCCCGCGTGCTCGCGCCGAAGGTCTCGAACGCGCGACGGGCGGCCGCGACCGCGCGATCCACGTCCGTCGCGCTGCCGAGGCTGATTCGCGCGAACGGCTGCTCGGTGGACGGGTCGATGACATCGAGCGTCTTCGGCGCGACCGGGGGCACCCACTGTCCGTTGATGTAGAAATCCAGGCGTTCGATCATCCGCATATTGTCGAGCAATCGGGCGTCCGGGGCTACTACGAAGATCGCAGCCTCGTGTCTAGGCGGTTTCCACAGGATCGTGCGACGTCAACGCTCGATAGATGTCCGGCCGCCGGATCTCCATGTGCCGGGCCGGCTCCGCCAGCGGCTCGAAGCCAAACCGGGCGTACAGCTCGTGCGCATCGCGGGTGGCGAGCGCGAAACGGCGGAGTCCCTGGACCGCTTCGTGCGCGAGCATGACTTCCATCAGCCACTTGCCGAGCCCGCGTCCCCGATGGTCTTCGAGAACGTAGACGTCGCAGAGGTACACAAACGTCGCGCGGTCGGTGACGACCCGCGCGAGACCGACCTGCCGGCCCTGCTCGTCGAAAAGACCGAAGCAGAGCGACCCCGCGATGGACCGGGAAACGACATCAGGCGGAACGCCCGCCGCCCAGTAGGAGCGCGTGAGGTACGCGTGGATCGCGCCGAGGTCGAAGCGGTCCGGGTCAGTCGAAATCGTGTAGCCCTCGCGTTTCCATTCGTTCTGTCCCATGAGCAGAGCGTAACCCGCGCATGCTGGTCTAACATAGGGCAGCCCTCGGAGAGAGCTTCCACGCATGGTCATCAAGCCCCGGATTCGCGGTTTCATTTGTACGACGGCGCACCCAGTCGGCTGCGCGGCGATCGTCAACGAGCAGGTTCGATGGACAGGCAGCCAGGCGCCGCTGGCCAACGGCCCGAAGAACGTGCTGGTGGTCGGCGGATCGGCGGGCTACGGTCTTGCCTCCCGGATCGTGGCGGCCTTCGGCTGCGGCGCGCGCACCATTGGCCTGTCGTTCGAAAAGGAGCCGGAAGCCGATCGCACCGCCAGCGCCGGCTGGTACAACAACCGGGCTTTCGACCGCGCCGCGCATGAGGCCGGACTCTACGCGCGGACCTTCAGCGCGGATGCGTTCGCCGACGCCACGAAGGCCGATATCGCCGATGCGATCAAGCGCGACCTTGGCGGCATCGACCTTCTGGTTTACAGCCTGGCGTCGCCCGTGCGGACCGATCCCGACTCGGGCGTCCTCTACCGGAGCGCGATCAAGCCGGTGGGCCGCACGGTGCACATCAAGTCGCTCAATGTGGACAAGGGCGTCGTGCACGACGTCGACCTGGCACCTGCGACCGACGAGGAGATCGCGGCAACCGTCAAGGTCATGGGCGGCGAGGATTGGGAGCGCTGGATCAGTTTTCTGCAGGAGCGCGGGCTTCTCAACCCGGGGTTCCAGACCGTTGCGTACACTTACATCGGCAGCGAGCTGACGTGGCCGATTTACTGGGAGGCCACCCTTGGCAAGGCCAAGGAGGACCTCGACCGAGCCGCCAGAGCGATGCGCGCGGCACTCGGCGCCGTGAAGGGCGACGCCCGCGTAGCGGTCCTCAAGGCCGTGGTCACTCAGGCGAGCTCGGCAATTCCGGTCGTGCCGCTCTACGCATCCATCCTCTTCCGAGTGATGAAGGACCTGAAGGTCCACGAGGATTGCATTCAGCACATCCATCGTCTGATGCGCGACCACATGTACGCCTCCGGACCGCCGGTGTTCGACCCGGCCGGCCGCCTGCGCGTTGATGACTGGGAGTTGCGAGACGATGTGCAGGCCGAGGTCAAGAAGCGCTTCGCGGCCGTGGATACCGACAACCTGATGCAGCTTTCGGATCTGCCTGGGTTCCGCAGGGACTTTCTGCGTATATTCGGCTTCGAGGCGGATGGCGTGGACTATGAGGCCGACGTGGAAGTAGGAATTGATCGAACCGCTAAGAACTAAGAAGGACATTTTCCGAATGGTGAACAGATTCCTGGCGGCGATGCTGGCGTCTGCAGCCGTACTTCTCCCTGTGGCGGCCGGCGCCCAGACATCCACATCCACGAGCCCCGCCCAGGCGCTGGCAAGCCTGGCGGTGGACATCCCCGCGACGAAGTTCGTGCTGCGCAACGGCCTGACCCTGATCGTCCACGAGGACACCAAGGCGCCGGTCGTGCACGTCAACATCTGGTACCACGTCGGGTCGAAGAACGAGCCGCGCGGCCAGTCGGGCTTCGCGCACCTCTTCGAGCACCTGATGTTCCAGGGCAGCGAGAACTTCAACGACGACTTCTTCAAGGCGACGCGCCAGATCGGCGCCACCAGCCAGAACGGCACGACCAGCACCGATCGCACCAACTACTTCCAGACCGTGCCGAAGGAAGCGCTCGACTACGATCCTGTGGCTCGAGTCCGATCGGATGGGCCACTTCCTCGGCGCGCTGACGCAGGCCCGGCTCGACGAGCAGCGCGGCGTCGTCCAGAACGAGAAGCGCCAGGGGCAGAACCAGCCCTACGCCATCGCGCAGGACCTGATCATCCGCGCGACCTACCCCGAGGAGCATCCCTACGGGCACAGCGTCATCGGCTCGATGGACGATCTGCAGGCCGCCTCGCTCGAGCAGGTGCGCGAGTGGTTCCGCACCTACTACGGGCCGTCGAACGCCGTCCTGATGCTGTCCGGCGACATCACGCCCGAGGACGCGCAGCGCCAGGGTCGAACGCTACTTCGGCAGCCTTCAATCCGGGCACGCCCGTCGCGCATCCGAAGTCCTGGATCGCCAAGCGCACCGGCGCGCAGCGCGAGATCGCCTACGATCGCGTGTCGGCGCCGCGGCTGATCGAAGATCTGGAACATTCCCGAGTACGGCAACCGCGACGCGGCGCTGCTCGATGTCTTCGCCGACGTGCTCGCCGCCGATCGCACCGCGCGGCTGACGAAGCGGCTCGTCTACGACGAGCAGATCGCGACCGGCGTCAACGCCTTCGCCGGCGCGAGCGAGATCGCCGGCCGGTTCACGGTGACCGTGACCGGCAAGCCCGGCGCCGACATGGCCCGCATCGAGCGCATCGTGGACGAGGAGATGGCGCGGCTGATGGCCGACCGGGACCGACGGCGTCGGAGCTCGAGAAGGTCCGGGCGCGCGAACGTCGCCGGCATGGTGCGCGGCCTGGAATCGATCAGCAACAAGGCGCACGATCCTGGCCACCGCCGAGACCTATCTGGGATCGCCCGACGGCTGGAAGCGCGCGCTTCGAGTTTCAGCGCGGACCGCGACCGCCGGCCGGAGATTGCCGCGGCGGCGCGCGCGTGGCTCGACCGACGGCTCGTACAGCCTCACCATCCTGCCGTTCGACTACGCGGCGCAGGGCCAGGACGTCGACCGGAAGGCCATGCCGCTGCCGGCGCCCGGCTCGATCACCGCCGGCAAGCTTCCCCGCCATTCAGCGCGCGACGCTGTCGAACGGACTGAAGGTCATGCTGGTCGAGCGGCATCAGGCGCCGCTCGTGTCGCGTGCGATCTCGTGCTCGACACGGCCTACGCGGCGGACTTCGCCGCAGACAAAGGCCGGCACCGGCGGCCTCGCCGTCGAGCCTGATGGACGAGGGCACGACGACGCGCGACTCGCTCGACACTGGCCGACGAGCTTGTCCGCCTCGGCGCCGAGCTGGGCGCAGCCGGCGGCGGCGAGCAGTCCACGGTTTCGCTCTCGGCGCTCAAGCCCACGCTCGATGCCTGCGCTCGCAATCTTCGCGGACGTCATTCGCAACCCCGCGTATCGTCAGGCCGATGTCGATCGCGTGAAGGCCCAGCAGGCGGCGGCGATCCGAGCGCAGCGGCTGCAGCCGGCGTCGATCGCCAACCGCGTGCTGTCGCGCATCATCTACGGCCCGAGCCATCCGCTCGGGCGGCAGACGACGGAGGCGTCGGTCGCCTCGATCACACGCGACGACCTGGTCGCGCTTCCACGAGCGCTGGTTCAGGCCCGACAACGGCCATCGCTGCTCGTCGTAGGCGACACGACGCTCGCCGAGCTCACGCCAAAGCTCGAAGCGGCGCTCGGAAGCTGGCAGGCGTCACGACGCCGCGACGCCGCGCATCGCGGTGCCTGCCGCCGCCGCCGCGCACGACGCCGGTCGTCTATCTCGTCGACCGCCCCGGCTCGCCGCAGTCCTACGTGCTCGCCGGGCTGCCCGCGCGCGCCGCGCGACACCGGGCGACGAGGAATTCAACATCTCGGCGTTCAACACCAACTTCGGCGGCAACTTCACGAGCCGGATCAACATGAACCTGCGCGAGGACAAGGGCTGGTCCTACGGCGTCAGCTCGGGGCTCGTCGGCGGGCGCGGTCCGCGGATGTTCCGCATCACCGCGCAGATCCAGACCGACAAGACCAAGGAGTCGATCCAGGAACTGCAGAAGGAGTTGCGCGACGTCCTCGACACCCGCCCGCTCACGCCGGCCGAGCTGACGACGACGCAGAACAACACGATCATGGGGCTGTCGGGCCGGTGGGAATCGTCGGCGGCGGTGCGTCCGCGCGATGGAGGAGATCGTCACCTACGGTCTGCCCGACACCTACTTCGACAGCTACGTGCAGCGCATCCGGGCGGTCACGCCGGACATGGCGCTCGAGGCCGGGCCACAAGCTGGTCCCTGCCCAGAACTTCGCCTGGGTCGTCGTCGGCGATCGACGCCGAATCGAAGCCGGGCTCCGGGAGCTCGGGATCGACGTCCGCATCGTCAACGCCGATGGAGAACCGGCTAATTAGCGGGAAGTGGGAACTTAGAAGTTAGAAGGGTGAAGGACTCCGCCTCGAAGTCGTGATCGGCCTTGTCGGAGATTGCAGCGACGCGGTCCCGGCACATCAAGCCATTCCAATCGCGTTGCAGATGGCAGAGCACCCGCTCGGCCTCACGGTCAGTGCCGCTGGATCCCGACCGACGTGATTCGATCGTCTCGGTTCTCTCAGGGTGCGATGGCCTGTGGTGTGCGCGGGCAGCCCGTATCGCAGCATGGACGGAGCCCTGCTCGCCATTCGACACGCTCGCGAGACCGGCATCCCTTTTCTGGCACCTGCGGCGGCTTTCAACATGCAGTGATCGAGTACGCGCAGAATGTGCTCGGGTGGAGCGACGCCGACCACGCTGAAAGCTCGCCGGAAGCGAGCGCGCCGTCATCGCGCCGCTGACATGCGGGATCCTGGAAGGCGAAGGAACCGTCCGGTTGTATCCCGGGACGCGCCTCGCTGCGGCGTACGGGGTGTTCGGAAGCCAGCGAGGAGTATCTGTGCCGGTACGGAGTGAATCCCCGGATTCAGGTCCTCCCTTGTGGCGGGTCCGCTGCGCGCCACGGCGGAAGACGAAACCGGCGACCTGCGCGCGGTGGAACTCGATGATCACCCCTTCTTCGTGGCGACCCTGTTTCAGCCCGAGCGCGCGGCTTTCAAAGGCCGATCCGCGCCACTCGTCGTCTCCTTCCTCCGCGCCTGCTCGCTCGGCCACGGTCCTTCGTAGTTTTTGCCCAACTTCTAACTTCGAACTTCGGCGCGGCGCGCGTTAGCGCGGCGCCGCCGGTTCTTGCTGAGTCAGGCAGTGAAGCGTGCCGAGGCCCCAGACGAGATCCACGGCGTGGATGCCGACGACCTCGTGTGAGGGCATCAGCTGGGCCAGCGTGTCGAGGGCGATGCGGTCGTTCGGATCGTTGAACGTGGGCACGAGCACGACGCCGTTGGCGATGTAGAAGTTGGCGTAGCTCGCCGGCAGCCGCTCGCCGGCCATCATCACGGCGCGCGGGAACGGGAGCGTCACAACGCGGAGCGGATCTGCAGGTGTGCGAGGCCAGCTCGAGCCTGCGGAGGTTGTCCATCGACCGCGCGTGGTTCTCGTCGGCCGGATCCTGTTCGACCGCGAGCACGACGGTGCCCTCGTCAACGAACCGCGCGATGTCATCGACGTGGCCATGCGTGTCGTCGCCGACACAGCCCTCGCCGAGCCAGATCGTGCGGCGGACGCCCAGCCACTCGCCGAAGATCCGCTCGTAGTCGTCACGCGAGAGTCCGGGGTTCCGCACCTGGACGTCGCTCAGCAGCCACTCCTCGGTCACGAGCAGCAGGCCCGCGCCGTTGACCTCGATGCCGCCGCCCTCGAGGACGACCCGATCGCCGTTGTCCCGCCTGGGCTCCAGGAGCCGCCGCCCAGCGACATCAGCGATCCGGCGGCCTATCGCGGCATCCAGCCGCCAGTTGTCGTACTTCGCCCAGCCGTTGAATCCCCACGACAGCAAGAACGATCTCATCGCCTTCGACAACGGCGGTTGGCGCCGAGTCGCGCAGCCACACGCGGTCGGTTGGGACGATGTGGAGGCGTACCCGGTCGAGAGCGACGCTGTGCGCGGCAAGCGTGGCGCGCCGCGTTGTCGCGTACCTCCTCCGAGTGGCACAGGATCTCGACCTGCTCGCGGCGGGCGAGCACGCGCGCGATCTCGGCGTACACCCAGGGGATCGGTTCGAGCTTTCCCGGCCAGTCGGGCTCGTGGTGCGGCCAGCTGATCCAGGTCGCGCGGTGCGGCGCCCACTCGGCGGGCATCCGCCGCGCCGGCGATCCGGCGACGGTCACTGGCCGAGGTACCTGTTGAGGATGGGGCCGTAGGCGTCGATGCGGCGATCGCGCAGGAACGGCCAGTTGCGACGGACCGTTTCGATGAGTGCGGGATCGCAGCGCGCGATGAGCGTCTCTTCGCCCTCACCCGCCTCGGCGATGTAGCGGCCGAAGGGATCGGCGATGAACGAGTGCCCGAAGAACGTGATGCCGTCGGTGCCGGGCTCATCCTCGTGGCCGACGCGGTTTGGTGAGGCCACGTAAACGCCGTTGGCAATCGCGTGCGCGCGCTGTGCCGTTCGCCACGCGTCGACCTGCGCCTGCCCCCACTCCGCCTTCTCGGACGGATGCCAGCCGATCGCGGTCGGATAGAAGAGCACCTGGGCGCCGAGCAGGCTCGTGATGCGCGCCGCCTCCGGATACCACTGATCCCAGCAGATGAGCACGCCGATGGTCGCGTAGCGCGTCTTCCACACCTTGAAACCGTGCACTTCACCCTCCGAGCCCGGCTTGCCCGCCACGGGCCCGTCGCCCGGAGTGAAGTAGTACTTCTCGTTGAACATCGGATCGTCGGGGATGTGCATCTTCCGGTAGATACCGAGCAGGCTGCCGTCGGCGTCGATGACCGCCGCGGAGTTGCGGTAGACGCCCGCGGCCTGACGCTCGAAGAGCGGCACGATCAACACCACCGCCAGTTCCTTCGCGAGGACCTGCAGCCGATCGGTCGTCGGGCCCGGCAGCGGCTCGGCGAGATCGAAGCGATCGCTGTTCTGGGACTTGCAGAAATAGGGAGCGTTGAAGAGCTCCTTGAGGCAGATGATCTGCGCACCCTTCTGCGCCGCTGCGCGGATCTGCCGCTCGGCGCGCGCCAGGTTCGCCCTGGCGTCGGCGTCGGCGTGATCCTGGATGATGCCGATCGTGAAGGGGGCCATAAGCGTATGGTACACTTTGGGTTTCCAAACGTCATCCGCACGTCGCAATCCCAAGGTCGCGAACCGTGAATTCCCCTGAGACACTCGCACAGGATCTGCTGGCGCTCGAGTCCCGCTGGGGCGCGCACAACTACCACCCGCTGCCGGTGGTCATCGCGCGGGCGTCCGGTGCATGGGTCCACGACACCGAGGGACGGCGCTACCTTGATTGCCTCAGCGCGTACTCGTCGCTCAACCAGGGTCACGCGCATCCGGCGATCCTCGCCGCGCTCGTCGAGCAGGCGCACAAGGTCACGCTGACGTCCCGTGCGTTTCACAACGACCAGCTGCCGCTCTTCTGCGAGGAACTCGCCAGGCTCACCTCGCTCGACGTCGTGCTGCCGATGAACACGGGCGCCGAAGCCGTGGAAACGGCCATCAAGGCCGCGAGGCGCTGGGGCTACGTGCGGAAGGGCATCGCGGCCGATCGCGCGAACATCATCGCGTGCGAGGGCAACTTTCACGGCCGGACGGTCACGCTTGTCAGCGCCTCGTCCGAGCCGGCGTACCGCAGCGGCTTCGGTCCGTTTACACCGGGCTTCACGCTGATCCCCTACGGCGACATCGCCGCGCTCGACGCCGCCATCACCCATGACACGTGCGCATTCCTGGTGGAGCCGATTCAATGTGAGGCCGGGATCGTCCTGCCGCCCGCCGGCTACCTGCGCGCCGCCGCCGCGCTCTGCGCCGAGCGGCAGGTGCTCTTCGTCGCCGACGAGATCCAGACGGGCCTCGGACGCACCGGCCGCTGGTTCGCATGCGAGCACGAGAGCGTGACGCCCGATCTCTACATCCTCGGAAAGGCGCTGTCGGGCGGCTTCTACCCGGTCTCGGCGGTGGTCGGCCGCCGTGACGTGATGGATGTGTTCGACCCGGGAAGCCACGGCAGCACCTACGGCGGCAACCCGCTCGGATGCGCCGTGGCGCGGGCGGCGCTTCGCGTCCTCGCCGACGAGCATCTGGTCGAGCGATCCGAGGCACTCGGCCTGCAGCTGCTGGAGGCGCTCCGGCCGCTCCGCGGCGGCACCGTGTGCGACGTGCGGGGACGCGGCCTGCTGGTCGGCCTGGAGCTCGATCGGCCGGCCCGGCCCTTCTGCGAGCAGCTGATGGCCCGCGGCATCCTGTGCAAGGACACCCACGACCGTGTGATCCGCCTGGCCCCGCCTCTCGTCATCGAGGAGCAGGACCTGCGATGGCTGGTCGCGGAGCTGTACGCCGTGTTCGATAAAGAGCAGAGGGCGTGACGGCTCAATCCCACATCCTGGTCACCGGCGGCGCCGGCTTCATCGGCAGCGCACTGGTATGGGCGCTCAACCAGCGCGGCGACGAGAGGATCCTCATCGCCGACATCCTCGATCGCACCGACAAGTGGCGCAACCTGGCGCCGCTCCGCTTCGACGACTACCTCGAGGCTGACACATTGCCCGCCGCGCTCGATCGGGGGGCGCTGAACCACGTCCGCACCATCGTTCACCTGGGCGCCTGCTCGTCGACGACCGAAACCGACGCGGCGTACCTGATGCGCAACAACACGGAGTACACGAAGAACCTGGCGCAGTGGGCGCTCACCCACAACGTCCGTTTCGTCTACGCGTCGTCGGCAGCCACCTATGGATCCCTCGAAGGCGAGCTCTCGGACCGGATGGACATCACCGGCCTGCGCCCGCTGAACATGTATGCCTATTCGAAGCAGCTCTTCGACCTGCACGCCGCGCGACGGGGTTACTTCGATCGGATCGCCGGCCTGAAGTACTTCAACGTGTTCGGACCGAACGAGGGCCACAAGGGCGACATGCGCAGCGTCGCCAACAAGGCCTTCCACGAGATCGGCGAGACGGGCCGCGTCCGCCTCTTCAAGAGCTGCCGTGGCGAGTTCGCCGATGGCGAGCAGCGGCGGGACTTTCTCTACGTCAAGGATGCCGTCGCGATGACGCTCCACATCGCCGATCGGCGCGCTGCCAACGGCCTCTTCAACATCGGCGCCGGACGGTCGCATACCTGGAAGGAACTGGTCGCGCCCGTGTTCGACGCGCTGGGACGGCCCGTCAACATCGAGTTCGTGGACATGCCAGCCTCGCTGCGCGACAAGTACCAGGTACTCGACGTGCGCTTCCCTGGATCGGCTGCGCGAGGCCGGCTACGAGCGGCCGGTCACGCCACTGGCTGACGCCGTGCGGCAGTACGTGTCAGACTATCTCGTTCCCGGACGCCGGCTCGGCGACGAGGCCCCGCCCGCGGGAAAGGCGCTGCAGACGGCAAGCCCCTCATGACACAAACCGACACGAAACAGGATCGGCCCGCGCTCCTCGCCCCGGGCCAGACATTCGGCATCGTCGGCACCGGTGTGATGGGCCAGACCATCCTCAGGGGTCTGCTCAATGCCGGCGCGCTCACACCAGACCAGGCGTGGGGCACCGCAAAGTCGGCGCGCACCTGCGAAGCCGCCGCGCGTGCCCTGGGCGTGCCGGTGGAGACCGAGCCGTCGGCATCGAGTCTCCACGGCGGGGGTGATCGTCCTCTGTGTCAAGCCGGCCCAGGCATCGGCGGCGCTTCAGGCCGTGCGTGCATCCGGAAGGCTGCGTCCCGAAACGCTGCTCGTCTCGATCATGGCCGGCGTCACGCTGCAACAGCTGCAGACGATGACGGGCGGACCCAATCCGTGGGTGCGCGCCATGCCCAACACACCGTGCGTGGTCGGCGAAGGGATGACGGCCATCGCGGGCGGTGAGCACGCCACAGCGGCTCACCTCGCGCGCGCGCGCCAGATCTTCGACTGCGTCGGGCGCTCGATCCAGACCGAGGAAAAGCACTTCGACGCCATCACTGCGCTGAGCGGCAGCGGACCGGCGTACCAATACCTGATCATGGAAGCCATGGCCGACGCCGGGGTCCGCGTGGGGCTGCCGCGCGATCTCGCGCTGACGCTGGTCGCGCAGACGGCGCTCGGCGCCGCGCGCATGGTGCAGTCCTCGGGCCGACACCCGGCAGCCCTTCGAGACGATGTCACGACGCCGGCAGGATGCACGATCGGCGGCCTGCTGATGCTCGAGGACGGCAAGATCCGGTCGGTGCTCGCTCGCGCCATCGAAGAGGCCACGCGCATCGTGGCCACACTGGGCGCCGCGAGCACGCAGAAGCCTCCCACTTCACAGTCTTAGAGGATCGTCATCTTTATGCGCTATCTCGTTACCGGCGGGTCCGGCTTTCTCGGGATCAATCTCATTCGCTTCCTGCTCGACAAAGGCCACCAGGTCGTCTCGCTCGATCTCCTCCCCTTCGACTACGCAGACTGCAAGGACAAGATCGACTCCGTCGTGGGCGATATCCGCGACCGGGCGGCCGTGGATCGCGCCATGAGCGGTGTGCAGATTGTGGTGCACTGCGCGGCGGCGCTCCCCCTCTACTCGAAGGCCGACATCATGTCGACCGACATCGATGGCACGCGCAACGTGCTCGACTCGGCCCTGCAGGCAAAGGTCGAGCGCGTGATTCACGTCTCGTCCACGGCCGTGTACGGCGTCCCGGATCATCATCCGCTCTTCGAGACCGATCCGCTGGTGGGTGTCGGGCCTGTACGGGGAGGCCAAGATCGCGGCCGAGCAGCTGTGCGTGGACTACCGGAAGAAAGGCCTCTGCATCCCCATCCTCAGGCCCAAGTCGTTCGTCGGCCCGGAGCGGCTCGGCGTGTTCGCCCTGCTCTTCGACTGGGCGCGCGACGGCCGGCACTTCCCGCTGCCGGGCAGCGGCAACAACCTCTATCAGCTCATGGACGTCGCCGACCTTTGCGAGGCGATTTACCTGACCGCCACGCTCGATCGGGCCGTCGTCAACGACGTGTTCAATGTGGGGGCCAGGGAGTTCAGCACGGTCAAGAGCGACTTCCAGGCCGTTCTGGACCGCGCCGGCAAGGGCCGGCGGATCATCCCGATGCCCGAGTGGCCGAGCATGGTGGCCCTTTCTACCTTGCGGGCCCTCAGGCTGTCGCCGGTCTACAAATGGGCCTACGGCACCGTTTCGAAGGAGTCGTTTGTCTCCATCGAGAAGGCCCAGAAAGTGCTGGGCTTCGCACCACGCTACTCCAACAAGGCCGCCCTCATCCGCAATTACGACTGGTACCTGGCCAACCTGCACCGGTTCGAGGGCCAGGCGGGCGTGACGCACCGCGTGCCCTGGAGCCAGGGCATCCTGTCGATCGCCAAACGATTCTTCTAGAAGTTCGAACTTAGAAGTGAGAACTAAGAAGGACTAAGAAGGGTCTAAGAAAGGTTGACTGGGGCCGCTCGAGGTCGTAACTGTACGGCCCACTGAAAGGAGCCGCACTCACATGCATTCAATCCAGGCTCGAGGCTGGCTGCTGTTGGCGTTCGTCGTCGTGTCGTCTGCGTCCTGGGCCCCGTCGTCGGCCCGCGTCGTGGTGCAGGCCGGCCAGGGCCCGCAGGGCGCCGGCATGCAGTCGATCGGGCCGCTCGCATTCGGTCCCGATGGAACGCTGTTCGCGGCCGACAATCAAGGCGCAGCGATTGTTGCGCTCGACCTCGGCGCGAGCGCTCAGGGAGGCGTGGCCGGCGCAAAGGGCATCGAGGGGCTCGATGCGCAGCTGGCAGCGCTGCTCGGCACGGGGGCGGCCGACGTCGTGATTACCGACTTGGCCGTTCATCCGCAAACTCGACATGCCTACGTCTCGGCGATGCGCGGCCAGGGTGCCGGCGCGGCGCCGACGCTCTTCCGCATCGATGGCGCGGGCAAGATCGCGCTGGTGCCGATCCAGTCGCTCAAGTTCCAGAGCGTCGCGGTGCCGAACGCTCCCGCGGCCAACACCGCGGCGCGGCAAAACCCGCGCGCCAGCGTGATCACGGACATGGCCTTCACCGACGGCCGGCTCTGGGTGGCGGGGCTCTCCAACGAGGAGTTTGCGTCGAAGCTGCGCGCCATCCCGTATCCGTTCGCCAGCGTGGACCGTGGCACCAGCGTGGAGATCTACCACGGCAACCATCGGCAACTGGAGACCCGTTCGCCGGTGAACGCGTTCGTGCCGTACACGATCGGCAACCAGCCGTACCTGCTGGCTGGCTACACGTGCACACCGCTGGTGAAATTCCCGATCGCCGACCTCAAGCCCGGGGACAAGGTCCGCGGGACGACGATCGCCGAGTTCGGCGCGGGCAACCGCGTGCTCGACATGATCGTTTACAAGAAGGGCGGGCAGGAGTTCCTGCTGACGACGAACAACAGCCGCGGGGTCATGAAGATCCCGACCGGGACGTTCGCGACTGCGACGCCGATCACCGCTCCCGTCGACACCGAGACCGGCGGCGTGCCGTTCGAGAAGGTCACGACCATGACGGGGATCGTGCAGATGGACAAGCTCGACGATCAGCATTCGATCGTCATCGCCCGCGCCGGGTCAGGCCCGGCGAACCTGCAAGTACTTCCCCTTCCCTAACGGGATCATGGACGTTCGGCGGTGGCAGGTCGCGGCGCTGGTGAGCTCGCTCATCGGCGTCGCGGCTTGCAGCCGCTCGGCGGATGCCCCGGGCACGCCAACCATCGCACTCACCAACGGCGAGAACGGATCCTCTCCGCGCATCGTAGTCAGCGGCCTTCAGGCCTCGGTGCTCCAGGCGCTGGAAACCAGTGACCGCTCGCCGGCGGAATGGTCGAGCGTCCTGCGCGTCGCTGTGGACGCCGAGGCCCCGGCGATGCTCGGCGAGTACGCGGTGACCGGCCGCGCGCTCAGCTTCACTCCCCTCTTTCCGTTCGACCAGGGGCGCCAGTATCACGTCCGCCTGGACCTTTCACGTGTGCCTGGTCAGAAGCCTGGAGCTGCCGTGCTCGAGACGGTCGTCGGACGCCCGGCCTCCACCGCGGTCCCATCCACCGTGGTCGCGCGGGTGTACCCGAGCGGCGACCGGGTTCCCGAGAACCTGCTGCGGATGTATGTCGAGTTCTCTGCACCGATGGGCCGCAAGAGCGGCGTCGAGTACATCTCGGTCCGTGATTCCCGGGGCAACGACATCCCCGGCGCGGTGCTGCCCCTCGACTATGAGTTCTGGAGCCCCGATCACCGGCGGTTCACGATCTTCCTGGATCCCGGCCGGGTCAAGAAAGGCATCCTGCCGAACCAGCAGATGGGCCGTCCGCTGGAGATCGGGCGGTCGGTGACACTGGTCATCAGCCGCGAGTGGCGGGACGAGCATGGTCTGCCGCTGAAGGAGGAGTTCAGCCGGACGTTTCGGGTCGGCCCCGCAGACGAAGCACCGCTCGACACGTCAGCGTGGCGAATCGCCGCCCCGCAAGCCGGCGGACGGGCTCCGGCCATCGTCACGTTCCCGGAGCCGCTCGACCACGGCCTGCTGATGCGCGCGGTAGGCATCACGCGCGGGGGCCAACAGGTCAGCGGCGACATTGTGGTGGACGAGGCCGAAACGCGGTGGAGCTTCACGCCCGCCGAGCCATGGCGGCCGGGCGCTTATCAGCTGCTGGCTCTCGACATCCTGGAAGACCTGGCCGGCAATCAGATCGGCCGCGCGTTCGAGGTGGATAACTTCGATCGCGTCGACAAGAGCCCGAACCCGAAGACGCTCACCATCGACTTCACTGTTAGATAGGCGAGTGACCTGGCCAGGCAGGGCAGGCAGGCCGGGCGGGTCAGGCAGGAGGCACTGATGGCCGAAACAGTTTCGTTCACGAGCAACGGGTCCACGGCGTCAGGCTATCTGGTCATTCCACCCTCAAGCTCCGGGCCGGGCATCCTGGTGATCCAGGAGTGGTGGGGCCTCGATCCGGGCATCAAGGAGTGGGCGGACCGGCTTGGCGCCGCCGGGTTCGTGGCGCTGGCACCCGACCTCTATCACGGAGAGCTGGCCCAGCACCACGAGATGGACAAGGCAGCGCACCTGATGCAGAGCCTTCCCGCGGATCGTGCCGGCCGCGACATGAGCGGCGCCGTCGACTTCCTGTCCGCGCACCCCGCCGTTACGAGCAACGGTATCGGTGTGATCGGATTCTGCATGGGCGGGATGCTCGCGTTTCTCATCGCCGCGAACCGGCCGGACAGAGTGAAGGCGCTGGTGCCGTTCTACGGATTCCCGCAGGGCGATTCGGAACCCGACTGGTCGCAGCTGAGTGCAGCCATCAGCGGCCACATGGCCGAGCAGGACACCTCTTTCCCTCCGGCCGCCGCCAAAGCGCTCGAAACCAAACTCAGAGCCATGGGCAAACAGGTGACGCTGACTGTGCACCCAGGAACGGGCCACGCGTTCATGGGCCCGCACAATGCACTCGGCACGCTCGATGCGCAGCTTGCGGCGCGGATCTGGCCGGAAGCCCTCTCCTTCCTGAAGAAGACCGTCGTCTGAAGCCCCTGCGCCCGCCTGCCTGCCCTGCCTGCCCTGCCTGCCCTGCCTGCCCTGCCTGCCCTTGCAGTGTCCTTCTTACTTCCCACTTCTAAGTTCGAACTTCCGCTAGCGGCCGCCCGCTTCCCTGACCTTCCGGAACACCCGGTCCTCAATCCAGTGAGGATCCCACCACTCAACCGAGTTCACGGGCACGCCCTGGAGCAGCATGCTGAAGTGCAGGTGGTCGCCGCCCGCCAGACCGGTGATTCCGGTGCGGCCCAGCTCCTGCGACTTGCGAACGTCGTCTCCAGGCTTGACCGTGAACGACGAGAGGTGTGCGTAGAGCGACTGGACGCCGAGGCCGTGGTCGATGATCACGCAGTTCCCGTAAATTCCGAGGAACTCGGCGAAGAGCACCACGCCGTTGTTCGCGGCCAGCACCGGCGCCTGCTGCACCGATGCGAGATCGAAGCCGAGGTGCACCTGGCGATCGATCTCCTTGGTCCCGAAGAAATACGTGCGCCGATCCGCGAACCGGGACTCCACCTGCGAGTTGCCCAGCTGTGCGAAGGCCTCGTTCCAGAGCATCTGCGGCCTGCTGCCGGACGAGACCTTGACGATCGTCTCGGCATTCCGGCGGCGCAGTTCGCCGTTGATCGTGAGGAACGCCTGGAGCCGCGCCTCCGGCGTGCTGGTGTCGACCGCGAGATCCGGCGTGTTCGACACGATGGCCGGCACCACGCGATCGAGGAACGGCTGGTCGATGGGGATGCGCGACTGCACGAAGGCTTTGGCGAACGGCCGGTGCTCCATGAGCGTCGTCGTTTCGTTGCCTGCCGGATCCCGGGCGAACGCCGAGATGGGCGTCCCGACCTTCTGGTCGTGGTGCAATGCAAAAAACACGACGCGGAGCGCAGGGTCGGACAAGCCGGCCCCGGAACCGGGATACGCGGGGTACGTCGCCTGCCCGACGCGGACGCCGGCTTGTGCATCTTCGGGCGATACGCGAAGCACCGCGAACTCGGCGCCGCCGAGGTTGACGAAATGGTGGAGCGAGGCCACCGACACGCGTGGCGGATCGAGACGGACCTGCAGGTCGCGGCTGAGCGTGGACTCCACGGTGCGGAGGCCGTAAAACACGGGCCGCGACGCCGTGATCGTCATGCGGGCAGGACCGTTAGCGAGCGAGGGTTGCGCCTTCCGCCCGAGCGGGCGGGTCACTTTCAGGCGATCAGGCGCGGCGGGATCGACGTCACCGGTATCGGTGCCTCCCGGACCCAGGGAGAAGAGCGGCATCGGCTGTCCGTTCTGCTCGAGAACGGCCGTGACGCTCTGAAGGACGGCCCCTGGCGCTTCGACGGAAAACTCGAGCGCCCCGGTCTGACCGACAAATGCCTCGGGGCTCTGAATCGCAATCACCGGGCCGGGCTGTCGGCCCGCCATCCACCAGGCCACGCCGAGCCCAGCCATTCCGATGACAATCAGCAGCAGCAGCGCTCGTACGAGAAATCGCATGAGGTCGATGATAGACCGTCACGCGCTCCGGTACCAGAGGATTGACTTCGGATTTCGGATCGCGACGCTCGTACTTCTTAGTTCGCAGTTCTTACTTCCGACTTCCTATTTGGCGCGAGCGAGGAAGCCCGGCGTGATCATCTGGACCTTCCAGGCAGCACCACGGCCGACAATGTAGAGCGTCTTCTTGTCGGGGCCGGCAAAGGCGATGTTCTGCGGGGAGCGGGACACCGGGATCGTCCCGAGGTGCTTCCCCTCGGGACTGAAAACCTGGACCCCGGCCGCGGTCGCGGCGTAGACCCGCCCCTCGTTGTCGATAGCCAGGCCATCCGCACCGCTCGTGACGCCGGCGTCCGTCTTGGTGACGCCCTCGTAGCGGCCGAAGTTACGGCGGTTGGCCAGCGTGCCATCCGCCTGCACGTCGTAGGCGAGCAGGTACTCGCCGCGCGTGTTGTTGATGAAGAGCGTCTTCTCATCGCGGCTGAGCAGGATGCCGTTCGGGTTCTCGATGCCTTCGGCGGCCTTCACGGCTCGGCCGCCCGGCGGGATGTAGAACACCAGCGGCACGAACGGCGTCGCGGGTGCAGGGGCGCCCTGTGCCTGCGCGACGGGCCCCGGTACGGTGAAGTACACGCCGCCCTGCCGGCTCACCGTGAGATCGTTCGGCCGGCCAGTGATCGTGCCTTCGAGCGTCGCCTCGCTACCCTTCGGATAGATCACGCCCACCCGCGTCTGGCCCGGCGTCGTCTGCACGGAAATCAGGCGGCCCTTGGTGTCGAACGCCAGCCCGTTCGACCCGTTCGTGTTCTCGAGAAACGTCGAGACGTTGTTGTCCTTGTCGATGCGCGTCAGGCGGCTTGCGTTGGTCTCGGTGAACACCACGCTGCCGTCAGGCAGGGCAATTGGGCCCTCGGTGCCCTGAAAGCCTTCCTTGATCACGGTGACCTTGGTGCCGGCGGCGGTCACACCGGGAATGGCGGGCGCGGCTGTGTCGGTGGCTGGGGGTGGCGGCGCCTGCGCCGCGGGTTGTGCGGCCGCACACACCGGCAGAAGCGACCCGAGCAGCACGAGGGCGAGCGATGGCTTCATGAGACGCTCCTTCAACCAGGTTCAGGGAATGGAAATCTCGCGGACGTACCAGGGAATGACCGTCACGCTGAGGACGCGTTCGGTCCCGTCGAAGAGCGGGGCAAAGCGTGGGCCCGTTGCCTTGAACTGCAGTGACTCGACGCGATCAACAGGATTGGTCAGGCTCCGAATGACGTCTGACGCCTGGCTGATGCGATAGGTACGGGTGAACTCCGGGTGAACACCGGAACGCACGGTCGTCTGCACCTGGGTCCTCACCGGCGCGGCGCGACGGTACGCGAGGCGAAGCTCGAGCCGATCGCCGCTTGGGGCTCCGAACTCCCACGTTTCCTCCGCGCGCCCCGCATCTTCAGCGGTCGCCGACGAGGCACGTTCGAGGCGGCTGACGTTCGCGGTCAGATACGCACCGTAGGCGCCCGCGCCCTCGGGCGAGATCCCAAGCACGATCATCGGGCTGCTGCGGCCATCGGTGTGCTTCGCCGGTACGCTCATCACGGCATAGCGGATGGTGCCGCTCCGCATGTTCTTTCCCTGTGCGTCCTGCACCAGCAGCCGCTCCATGACGGTCACGGTCAGGTTCGCGCCCTTGTTCGCCGCGCCGGCCGACGGGTCGACCGTCCATCCGGCCGGCAGCAGCGCCTGCGCTGCCGCGTCCGCCACGTGGAAGCTCAGCACCGTCCGCGCTTCGGCGCTCCATTCGGTCATTCCCTGCCCTTCGGCGCGTGTCGCGCCCGTCAGGACTGTGGCGGCGGCCAGCACCAGGCACGAGGCGGTTGGAGTAAAAGAGCCAGCGCCTGCGGCCATCCCGAGCCGAGGACGTGAAGATCCGAGGCGAGGGATCGGCGTCAGTTCGCGCTGGGGGTGGGGCCCCGGCGCCAGTGAAAATGTCACGCCGCGAGATCCTACAACCTATTTGGCGGGTCCGAAAGGACCCGCCCTACGTGTCGGTGTCGCAGGCCGGGTCCTTTCGGACCCGGCAACCGTGTCGAACGCCTCGTGCTCGAAGCGGCCGTGCTCGAGGAAATGCAGCGCCTGCCGTATGGCTTCGTCGTGATCGACGATGAACGTGTGATTGGCGTTGACGGTGATGAAGTCGGCCATGCCGGAGAGCGGCGTCTCCTCCACCTGCACGGTCCCGTCGTGCGAACCCGACGGCCGCGTGAGCGCCGAATAATAAGACGTGGGCTGCAGCGGGTGAAAACTTCGTGTGCCGGCGACGATGCCGAACGGGCACGGCGGCGCGCCGAGTGAATCCACGACGCTGCTGCCTTCGCCGCGGCTGAGCTCGACGAGCGCGCGGCCGAAGTAGCCGCGCGCCCACTCGTACTCCTTTGCCTTCGACGCGATCTCGGACCCTTGATTCGGCGGTGCCAGCATGACGACACGGCCGACATTCGGGACGGTCCCGCGTGAGAGCGCGCCACGCACGAGCAGCCCGCCCATGCTGTGGGTCACAAAGTCCACCTGCCCGCTGCTTCTCGCCACCACTTGCGCGTAGGCCTCGAGGGATTGCACGAGCTCGAGGATCCCGTACTTCCGGCTGGGGTAGTCCCAGTTGTAGACGGTATAGCCCGCGTCACTGAGCCGTTGCGCAAGGCGCGACATCGATCGCCATGTCCTGGCCAGCCCGTGCACCAGGATGACGGCTCTCCCATCAGGGATCAGCGGCGCCGGCGGCCGGACGATGTCCCCGGCGGTGGGCTGGCTCTGGCCCGCTCCGCGCCGCTCGAAAAAATGCGCGATGGAGTTGGCGTAGAACTGCACGATGGCGCGCTCGGCCGGAACCACCCGGCATACTGCGCTCTCGACGGCCACCAGCCGCCGGATCGTCAGCATCCTGAGCCCGACAGTGAGGAAGTAGGAGGGATCCCCGCGGGGAACGTAGAGGCGGGCGCCCACGCTCTGGAGTTCTTCGGTAAGTGCCCGGACCCGATCGCCCAGTGCGCCGACGCTCGCTGCATCGGCATCGAAGCTCAGAAGCGCGGATGCGACGAGGCTGACGGGCGTGACCGGAACAACCAGCGCAATCTCGTTCATCAACAACTGACCGAGCCGTTCGGTCTCCGCCGCGCGTGTCTCCTCGTCGAGCGTCGACAGGTCGAGGCCTCGCTCGCGCAGGTAGCCGCGGAGCGACAACGGCGGTCCGAAGTTGACGCAGGCGTAACCGAAGCGATGGAACCGCCCTCGCGCATAGAGCCCGGCGTTCTTCCCGGTCCACGTCAGCGCCGTCAGGGCGGTACGGCTGCGCGACGAGGGGTGCGCTGCGGGGTCGAGATCGGCGAGCAGGGTCCGATCCTCGAGCACGCGGTCGTAGTTGACCGCCACGGGCACGAACACCAGATCGCCGGGGCTCGTCCTCGAGAAACGCCTGGTCAAATAGGCCAGCAGGCCCAGCTTCGGCGGCCGCAGCCGTCCGTCCCGCGAGAGCCCGCCCTCGGGAAAAACGGCCTGCGTCACGCCGTGCTCGACCGCCACCTGCACGTATCGTTCGAGTACCCTGCGGTACAGCCGGTCGCGGGAGTTGCGGCGCACGAAGAACGCGCCGAGGCCGCGGAGGAGGTTGTCGAGCGGCCAGATGCGCGCCCATTCGCCCACGGCGAAGCTGAGCGCCACGCGCTCGGCGGCGAGAAACGCCACGAGCACGTAGTCCATGTTGCTGCGATGGTTGATAACGAACACGACGCTCGCGTCGGTCTCGGCCTGCCGCAAGGTCGCCTCGTCCACGTAGCCGACGCGGACCCTGAAAAGAACCGTGGCCAGGCGCCGCGCCAGGCGGTAGGCAATGCGGTGATGCAGCCGTGCGTTGTACTGCGGGACGATTTCTTCCGCGTACCGCCGGACGCGCGCGGCGATGGCCGGTTCGGCCGCGCCCGAGGCCGCGCACTCGTCAGCAATGGCCTGCAGTACCTCCGGATCGGCCACGAGCGTCTCGATCACACGTGCGCGCTGGTCCGGGTTGAATGGCGCGAGCCGGGCAGCGGGCTCGGTCCCGGATCCTTGGTCGCGCATGGTGAGTGCCGGGATCATACGTCCTGGGCTATTCAGGCAGTCGCCGCAAGTTTTCCAGGCAGTCGTCGCAAGTTTTCTTGGCAGTCGCCGCAAGTACAGCCGAGCGGCGGGGGCCGCGAGGCACAGGTCGTGGGGTGCCGCCGCCGCGCCAAGGCGCTCCGGCGAGCCTGGCCGAAGCTCGGCGCGATCGCGAGCGAGCGTAGGCCGGGGGCCCCACGACATGTGAAGAAGTGCGAAAATGGCGCTCATGACTACTACACGCACTCTGGCCTTCGGCCTGGTCTCGCTCGGCCTCGCCGCCACGGCCTTCGCACAGGACTACACCCAGTGGCGCGGCCAGGGCCGCGATGGCTCCGCTTCCGGCTTTGTGGCTCCAAAGGCCTGGCCCGAGACCCTGACGCCGGCCTGGAAAGTCGAGGTAGGCGCCGGGTACGCCACGCCGCTCATCGTGGGCAACCGCGTCTACACGCACACACGGCAGGGGGAGAACGAAGTCATGCTCGCCCTCGACGCCGACACCGGCAAGACGGTGTGGCAGACGCCGTATCCTGCGCCCTACAAGATGAACCCGGCCACGAAAAACCACGGGCAGGGTCCCAAGTCGACGCCGCTCTTTCTGGATGGCCGGCTCTACACACTTGGAATCAGCGGCATCGTGTCCGCGTTTCAGGCCTCGGACGGCAAGCTGCTCTGGCAGAAGCCGGCGCCCCCCGTCGACCCGCTCTATGGCACCGCCATGTCGCCCATCGCTGACAAGGGCGTGGTGATCTTCCACGTTGGCGGCAACGATCAGGGAGCGCTGACCGCGTTCGACGCGCGCACGGGCGATGTCCGCTGGGCCTGGAGCGGCGACGGACCTGCCTATGCCTCGCCGATCATCACGGAGTTCGGCGGCACGCGGCAGCTCATCACGATGACGCAGAAGAACGCCGTGGCGCTCGACGTAGCCACGGGCGCGCTCCTCTGGCAGCTTCCATGGATCACGCGGTCCACCAACAACTCCACGACGCCGTTGCGCTTCGGCGACACGATCATCCTGAGCGGGCAGGGCAAGGGCACGATGGCCGTCAGGCCCGTCCGAAAAGGGAACGCGTGGACGGCGGAGACCGTCTGGGAAACGGCGGAAGTCGGCACGTTCATGAGCAACCCGGTCATCGTCGGGGACACGCTCTTTGGCTTGTCTCACCTCGCGAGCGGCCAGTACTTCGCGCTGGATCTGCCAACCGGCAAGGTGCTGTGGCTCGGCGAACCTCGCGCCGCCACAAACACCGCCATCGTCAAAGCCGGCGAAACGTTGTTCCTGTTGAATGACGATGCGGAGCTGGTCGTGGCGAGGGCAAGCCGAACGGGCTTCGAACCGGTGAAGACCTACACCGTTGCGAGCAGCTCCACCTGGGCGCAGCCCGCCGTGAGCGGCAGCCGCATGTTCATCAAGGACGTCTCGACTCTTTCGCTGTTTCGGTTGAACTGACAGACACGGGCAGGCAGGGCAGGAAAGGCAGGTAGGGCGGGTAGGGTAGGCAAGGCAATTAGCCAGACGGCCTCCTGCCTCGCCGCCCGGCCAGCCCCGCCTGCCCGGCCGGCCCGCCCTGCCAGCCCTTTCTGATCTTGTAAGCTCTTCCGTTCGGCAGTAGACTCTCGCCCTCGTTTCCAGCCAACTGAATGAGCCGCATACTGCCGGCCCTCGCGCGCCTGACGATAGGCTCAGCCTACGTGGCGCTCGCCTGCGTGCTGATGTGGCCGCTGCCGCTGAACCTTCGAACCCACCTTCCCGGCAGCCCTTCCGGCGACCTCGGCGTGTATGTCTGGAATCTGTGGATCTTCAGGCACGAGATCCTGCGCCACGGCCGTCTGCCGTTCTCGACGGACCATGTGTTTGCGTACACCGGGGGAGCGGATTTCAGCCTGCACAACTACACGCCCCTCGTGGGGCTGCTCGGATCCCCGCTCATTGACGCCTTCGGTGTCGTCGGCGCCTTCAATCTGGTGCTGCTGGCCGTCATGACGTTGTCCGGACTCTCCGTCTTTCTCCTTGCGCGAACCCTCGGGCTGGGCCGACTGCCGGCCTGGATGGCGGGCGCTGTCTTCATCGCGTCGCCGGTTCTCACAGCCAAGAGCACCGCCCATTTCAGCCTCGTCACCGCGGCGGCGCTGCCGCTCTTTCTATGGGCGCTCCTCCGCACGCTCGAGAGCACGCGGGCGCGCGACGCGGCCCTGGCCGGGGCTCTGGTTGCCGTGGCGACGTACTCGGATGCGTACTACGGCATCTACTGCGTGTTGATGGGGCTGTTCGTCGTGGCCTGGCGGGTCGGGCGTATCGAATGGAGCGGTCCCGCACGCGCGCCTCGAATGCGGATCTTCGTCCACACCGTGATCGCCCTCGTGGTGGCGCTCATCGTCTGGCGTGCGTGGACAGGGGTGACTGCGCTCACCATCGGGCCGGTGCGTCTCGGTCTGCAGACGCTCTACACGCCCGTTCTCGTCCTGGCCATCATGGGCATCGTGCTGGCGTGGCTCTCAACCAGGCCGGCTGTTCGCCTCGATCGCCCCGCCATCATCGCGCTCGTGCATCCGGGCGCGGTGGCGGTGGCGACGTGCCTCTTCGGGCTGCTGCCGCTGCTCGTCGGGCTCGCGGTTCACTTCATCGAAGGGCGGCTTCCCGGGACAGAGACCTTCTGGCGAAGCAGCCCTCGCGGGGTTGACGCACTCGCGTATCTGGTGCCCAACCCGACCCACGCGTGGTTCGGGAGGTATACCCATTCCTGGTTCCTGCCCGATCGCCCGGATGCGTTTCCCGAGTTTGTCGCGGCCTTTTCGCTCGTCGCGCTTGCGGTGATCGGTGTCGCGGCCTGGCGCCGGCTCCTCCCGAAGCGCTGGGTCGCATTTACCCTCTTCTTCGCCGCACTCTCGCTCGGGCCATTCGTCCACGTCGCGGGCATCAATACATACGTGCCCGGCCCGTGGGCGCTCCTGCGCTACGTGCCCGTGATCGGCATGGCGCGATCGCCGTCCCGGTTCGCGGTCGTCGCGATGCTCGGCCTGTCGCTGCTGTTCGCGTTCTCGCTGCAGGAGCTTTATCGCCGCCGGGCCGCTGTCGGCCGCGCGCGCTGGGCCTGGAGGGCTGGCGCCAGTGCCATCGTCGTCCTGCTGGCAGCCGAGCTGATGCCGATCCCGCGCCCGCTGTTCGCCACAAATGTGCCAGAGGTGTACCGCCTGGTGACAGCTGACGTGCCGGCGGATGAGGCCGGCCGGCTGCTCGAACTCCCAACAGGCTTGCGAGACGGCACGTCATCGCGGGGGAACTTCAGGGTGTCCACGCAGTTCTTCCAGACGAGCCATCGACGGCCGTTGATCGGCGGATATCTCTCTCGCGTGTCCGCATGGCGCAAGCGGCAGAACGAGCGCGTGCCCATGCTCCGGGCATTGCACACGCTCAGCGAGGGGAAGGACCTGCCGCAGGCCTGGGATGATGAAGCCCTGGATTCACGCAACGACTTCCTGCGGCATTCCTGTGTCCAGTTCGTCATCGTGAACAAGGAGCTGGCTTCTGTCGCGCTCGAGGCCTTTGCGGTGAAGGCCCTCGCGCTGACGCTCGTGCACGAGGACCCCGAGTTCGTGCTCTACACGCCCATCGTCCGCCCGGCCTGCGACACCCCCCGGCGTTAGGGGCGGACAGTCGCGGCCGCGGGCGTACAATGCCGGAATGCTGAGCGCTAACCGCTGCACCTCCTCCGTGTTCGTCCTGATACTTGCCGCCCTGTCAGGTGCCTGCCAGTCGCAGCCCGCCGCCGCCCCGCCGGTGTCCCCGGATGTCTGGGCCGTGGTCGATGGCCGCGAGATCCGTCGCGACGAAATCGACAAGGCGTACCGGCGTGCGGCGCAGCCCAACCAGCCGGTGTCCGACGATGAGGTCGCGACGGCCAAGTTGAACCTGCTCGAGCAGGCCATCACGCAGGACATCCTGCTCGCCAGGGCGAACGAGCTCAAGATCGTGGTGGCCGACTCGGAGCTCGACGCGGCGTTCAATGAAGAAAAAAAGAACATCCCGGAGGAGGCCTTCAACAAGGAACTCGCCGTGCGCAACCTGACGCCGGCCGACATGCGCGAAGCGCTGCGCCGGGACCTCATTTCCCGGAAGGTGCTCGAGCAGGAAGTGACCTCCAAGGTCACCGTGACCGATCAGGACGTCAACGACTTCTTTCAGGCCAACAAGGCGCAGTTCAACCTCGCGGAGGAGTCCTTTCACATCGCCCAGATCGTCGTCACGCAGGGCCGGGACGCGGGCCTGAACAACCGCCTCGGCGACGATGCGACGACCCCGCAGGCGGCGGCCGCGAAGGTGCAGATGCTGATGGAACGCCTCAAGAACGGCACCCCCTTCGACCAGCTGGCGATGGATTACTCCGAGGATCCGCAGTCGGCGTCGCGAGGCGGCAACGTGGGTCTGGTGCCGCTGACGGCGCTGCAGCAGGCGCCGCCCCAGCTGCGTGAAGCCGTGTTGAAGTCGAAGCCGGGCAACGTGAACGTCGTCAGCCAGGAGGGCGGCCACACCATCGTCGCCCTGATCGCGCGGCAGGCGGCCGGCCAGCGCGACCCCAGCATGCCCGAGGTGCGCGAGGGCATCACGGCGACGCTTCGCGGCCGGCGTGAGCAGCTGCTGCGGACGGCGTATCTCGAGATGGTGCGCACCGACGCGACGGTGGTCAACCATCAGGCACGCCGGGTCGTGGAGGCTCAGGGAAAGATGACGGCGGCGCCCAAGTAGGTGGCCGTTGGCTCGCGTCACGTGGATAGGAGGCGACACATGCGGTTCGCGACGCTGATTCTCGCGGCGCTCACGGTAGCGGGGCTGCCGGCCGAAGGACGGGCCCAGGGATCGGCCGTGACGTTCCGGCATGACTTCGCGGATGTGAACGGCGTCCGGCTGCACTATGCGAGCGTGGGGAAGGGCCCGCTGATGCTCTTCCTGCACGGCTATCCGTCCTTTTGGTACCAGTGGAAGGATCAGATGGCGGAAATGGGCCGCGACCATCTGGCCGTCGGGCTCGACATGCGTGGCTACAACCTGTCGTCGAAGCCTCAGGGTCTCGAACCGTACAAGATGCCCCATCTTGTCGAGGACGTGCGGCAGTTCGCGGAGAAGATCGCCGGAAAGGGTCAGAAGTTCGTGCTGGTCGCCCACGATTGGGGCGCCAACGTGGCGTGGGCCTTCGCCATGTATCACCCGGAGATGCTGGAAAAGCTCATCATCGTCAACGGGGCCCATCCGTTCATCTCGGAACGCGAGCTGCGCCAGAACCCGGCCCAGCGGCTGGCCAGCAACTACTTCTTCGTGTTCAACGGCTACCTGGCGCCTGGCGAGCAGCCCGTCGATGAGAGCAACTCGAAAGAGAGCGCGGTCCGGCGCGCGAACACCGGCTTCGTGGACGCCGAGGTCAAGAGCGGCCGCTACACTGAAGCCGATCGGCGGGCGTGGATCGACGCGTGGTCGCAGCCGGGCTCCACGACGGCTGGCCTCAACTACTACCGGGCCAACAACCGCAATGCGCCGTTCAACGACAGCCACCCGGCATCGACGATTCCCCGTTCCTGGTCGGCCAAGGAGGTCACGGCGGGGGCGAAGTCGACCATCATCAAGGTGCCGACGCTCGTCATCTGGGGTCTGAAGGACACGGCGATTCTCTCGGGGCATCTCAGCGGACTGGAAGAATGGGTCCCCAACCTGAGCGTCCGGTTATATCCGGACGATGACCACTGGGTGATGCTGGCGAAGAATACGCAAGTGGCGCAGGACATCCGGCGGTACATCGACGACAAGAACTTTCCAAGGGAGTCCGTTTACCGGGCCAGCGGCAGGTGACGCTCGTGGAGCCCTCGCGGCGCGCATTCCTTTCGTGCCTTGGGGCGGCGTCGATGGCGCCGTTGTTCGAGGCGCTCGTCGCCGCTCAGGATCCGGCTGTCCTTGCGCCGCCCGAAGGCGGGCAGCTGCTGGGAAGAGTGCCGCTCGGCCGCTTCGACGGGCTCCCGGTTCCGCCGCTGGGACAACGCTTCGGCGCGGGCCTCGATTCGCGCCTGTTCACCGATCTCAGTGGGCTCACGCCGGAGGCCCTCGTTACGCCGACCGAGCAATTCTTCGTGCGCACCGCGGCGTCCGCGGCGCATGCCGCTCGCGCCACGGCGCGGATCCGCGTCAACGGACCGCAGGACTTCGAGGTAACCCCCGCCGAACTGACAGCGCAAGCAGCACCCATGGGGACACACCTGCTCGAGTGCTCGGGCAACACGGACCCCGCCAACTTCGGTCTGATGAGCGCCGCGGCCTGGTCAGGCGTGCCGATCCGGAGCCTGCTCGATCGGGCGCGGGCCCCGGCAACATCGCTCGTGCGGGTGACCGGGTTCGACGATACGCAGCAGCGGTCGCAGACCTCGGTCGCCGGGGCGTCGTGGGTCTTCTCGCGTGAAGATCTCGAGCGGGCAGGCGCCTTCCTGGCGACGTCGATGAACGGCGAGCCGCTGTCACCCGACCACGGGTTCCCGGTGCGCCTCGTCGTGCCCGGGTGGTACGGCTGTGTGTGCATCAAGTGGGTCACGACGATTGACCTCGTCGGCGCCGACGAGCGCCCGACATCGCAGATGCTGGAATTTGCCGAGCGGACCCACCAGGTGGGGCCAGGCGGCGCGCCCACGCGTGCGCGGGACTTTCAGCCAGCCTCGATGGATCTCGCGGCGATGCCGATTCGTGTCGAGCGCTGGCAGGTTGGCGACTCGCGCCTCTACCGAGTGGTCGGCGTGCGATGGGGTGGCGACACGCGCGGCGCCAGGCTCACAATCCGGTTCCGTCACGACGAGCGCTTCGTGCGCGTGGAACAGTCGCCGGAGCCGGCCTCCCACACTCTGTGGAGCCTGTGGGCGCACACCTGGCGTCCCGACGCGCCCGGCCGCTATCAAATCGCGCTTGGAGTGGCCGACCCGACAATCCGCACGCGGCGCCTGGATGTCTACTTTTACGTGAGGGAAGTACGGATAGAGGAGATCTGACGGGACTGGGGACTGGGGACTGGGGACTTAGGGACTTAGGGACTTGGGGCTCAGGGCTCAGGGCTTAGGGCTTAGGCCGGCTTAAGCCGTGAGTCGTGAGCCGTCGGGCCGGCCTATGCCACCGCCGACCTGACGTCCATTTCCCCGAAATGGAACGCCGCCATGAAGGCGTCCACCACCCGCGGATCGAAGTCCGATCCGGTGCCCTTCAGGATGATGTCCTTGGCGTCGAAGGGCGACATCGCCTTGCGGTACGGCCGATCGCTCGTGAGCGAGTCGTAGACATCCGCTACCGAAATGATGCGGGCCTCGAGGGGGATCTCCTCGCCTCGCGTCGGGTGATACCCCGAGCCGTCGAACTTGTCGTGGTGCGCCAGCACGATCGGGATCACGCGGCGGAGCGACCCGCCGACACTTTCGAGCATCGAGACGCCCTTGTCCACGTGCCGCTGCATTTCGGTGTATTCGGCAGTGGTGAACTGGGCGGCCTTGTAGAGCAGCTCCCGGCTCACATTCAGCTTCCCGATATCGTGCAGCAGGCCCGCCGCACGCACGTCTTCGATGCGCTCGGCATCGAGGCCGAGGTGCGCGGCGATCCGCGTCGCGTACACCGACACGCGATACGAGTGGTGCTCGGTGTATTCGTCCTTTGAGATGAAGTGCCGCAGGAGGCGCAGCACGCCGTTGTAGGTTTCGCGCAGTTCCCGCAGCTGATGGTTCTTGTGTTCGTACATCGTGCCCATCAGGTACCCGGTCACGATGAGCATGCCGCCCCAGGCCGTGAGATCGAGCCACGCCGACGGGGGCAGCGGCGCGCCGTTGCGGCCGAAGAGCCCTGAGGTCGTGGTCAGGAGCACGACCATCAACACGCTGCCAAGCGCCGTCAGCGTCGCGTGCCGGCGCCCGTAGAGATATGCCGAGCCGAGCGTCGGCATCATGTAGAAGCTGAGCATCATGTGCTGCGAATCCACGAGGAAGTTCAGCATCAACGCGATGATGAACATCGAGAGGATCAGCCACAGCTCTTTGTTCACCCGCTCGAAATGGCGCACGGCGTTGACGGCCACCTGATGCTCCTCTGGTTCTGCAACCGACCAAGTCGCTTCGAGTTCGCTCGAGTCCGAGGCTGGTTTCGCAACAGCCGTTCCAGAGATCCTCAAATTTTCCTGGCGCCCGCTGGTGCGCGCTAACACGCGCACAGCCAGTGGGTTGCCCAGGACGTGAAGTGCGACAACGCGCCCGGGAGAGACAGAAGTTCTCCCGCCAGCGGCCCGTTTCAGCACACCGGCGGACGAAAATCGCACCTTCTCTCTCGCCAACCACCCCGACGGTAAAATGACGCTCGATGCTCCGGGTTGCGGTCTTCGGCATTTTCCTGCTCACGTTCGCACCGGGCATGGCCACACTGGCGGCCGGGGCCGAGGATCCGCCCATCCAGGGTCCGCCGCCGCCGACCGCACCCGACGTCATCGCCCGGGACACGCAGGGACGCATCACGCTGCGGAGCACGCGCACGCCGACGCCACTCGTGCTCGACGGGGCCCTCGACGAGGCCTTCTATCAGACCATCCCGTCGTTCGGCGATTTCATTCAGCAGGAGCCGAACGAGGGGGTTCCGTCGACAGAGAGAACCGAAGTGTGGGTCCTGTACGACGACGACAACTTGTACATCGCCGCACGTCTCTGGGAATCCGAAGCCGGACACCGCGAAGCCACAGAGATGCGGCGCGACGCCAACACCATGTTCGCCAACGACCACTTCGGCGTGGCGTTCGACTCGTTTTACGATCGCCGGAACGGCTACGGCATGTTCGCGAATTCGCTTGGTGGGATGCTCGACTGGTCCATCACCAACGAACAACCCAACAACAGCTGGAACGGCATCTGGGATGTGCGAACAGGCACGTTCGAGGGGGGCTGGACGGTCGAGTTCCGTTTCCCCTTTCGATCGTTTCGCTTTCGCGAGGGCGGGACGATCTGGGGCCTGAACCTCCGGCGCCGCGTCAGCTGGAAGAACGAGATGTCCTTTCTGGCGCCCGTGCTGGCCTCGTGGGGACGCCCGGCGATGTCGCGCATGTCGGCGGCGGCGACGGTCGCGGGACTCCAGATGCCCGGCAAGCTGCGGAACATCGACCTGAAGCCGTACGCGCTCGGCTCGGTGGCGACCGACAGGCGTGCGGCCATCCCCTACTTCAACAATCCCGACGGCGAGATCGGCTTCGACCTGAAGTGGGGCATCCAGCAGACGCTCATCGCCGACATCACGGTCAACACCGACTTCGCGCAGGTCGAAGACGACGAACAACAGGTCAACCTGACGCGGTTCAGCCTGCTCTTCCCCGAGAAGCGCGACTTCTTCCTCGAGGGCGCCGACACCTTCAACTTCGGAAGTGGCTCGACCGGGAGCGGTGGCACCGGCGGCGGCGGAGGTGTGCAGGGTGGCGCCCAGAACACGAGCACGGCGCCGCTGCTTTTCTACAGCAGGCGCATCGGCCTGAACAACGGCCTGGAGGTTCCGATCCTCGCCGGAGGCCGCATGCTTGGACGGGCGGGGCCATGGCGCTACGGCGCGCTCAACATGCAGACGGCCGAGTCGCTGTCGGCGCTGGCGCCGTCCACCAACTTCACCGTCCTGAGGGTCAACCGCGACATCTTCCAGCGCAGCCGCGTCGGAGCCATGGTGACGCGGCGGGATCCCAGCACGCCCGGGAACAGCACCTTGGCCGCCGGCGCGACGAACCTGGCATACGGCCTGGATGCGACGGTGAATCCCGCCGCCGAGGTCTCGATCCTGGGGTACATGGCGAAGACCGACACGCAGGGACGCGGCGACACGGCGCTCGGCGACAGCAGCTATCGGGGCCGGGTGGACTGGAATGCCGACCGGTACGGCCTGCAGGCCGAACACCTGTTTGTCGGCGCCGCATTCAACCCCGAAGTCGGATTTCTCCGGCGGACCGCGTTCCGCCGGTCGTTTGGGCAGGCACGCTTCAGCCCGCGCCCTGACTGGCGCGGCGTGCGGAAGGTCTTCTACGAAGCAAGCGCCGACTACATCACCGACACGCTGAATCGCCCCGAATCGAAGGAACTGCAGGCTACCTACCGGATGGAGCTCGACAACAGCGACATCTGGAGTGTGGACGCCACGCAGAACTTCGAGCGGCTCGTCAACCGCTTCGAAGTTGGCGCGGGGGTCTACGTGCCACCGGGTGAGTACACCTTCAACCAGGTACGCGGCACCTACACGCTCGGGCAGCAGCGCCCTGTCTCGGGATCCATCGTGAGCGCCTACGGCGGGTACTACGACGGCACGCTCACCGAGCTCACGTGGCGGGGCCGTGTCGAGTTTTCGAGTCAGTTCTACGTCGAACCCACGATCTCCTGGAACCACGTCGTGGTGACGGACGGGACCTCGGACACGAACCTGGTGAGCACACGCGCCACCTACACACTCTCACCCAGGATGTTCGCGTCGGCCCTCGTCCAGTATCAGTCGCGCACCGGCTCGATGGCGACCAACGCGCGATTCCGCTGGGAGTACCTCCCGGGCAGCGAGCTCTTCGTCGTCTACAGCGACGGCCGAACGACGCTCATCGGAGGCTTTCCGGAACTCGAGAACCGATCGTTCGTCGTGAAGATGACCCGCCTGTTTCGCTGGTAACCGTCACCCTTTCACGGTCCGGATGCTCTGATCGCCGGCAACGCGCTCACCTTCACTGCACAACGCGCCTGATTTTCGCGTGGTGCCGCTTACGCTCGAGGTCACGCTGCTTGCTATCCGAATCGCCCCGAACCCCGGAGGGAGATTCTTTGGTTATCACGTTGAACAAGTACGCGCTGCAACTCACACTTGTAATGGCCGGGCTCGGCCTCTTTGTATCTGGCCGTCGTTACCATCCGCGCAGGGGTCGATCGACCCCGACACGATCGTGCTTTACGCCGCCGATGCGCCGCGACGGCAGGGCGCCTTTGATGTTGTCCAGGACGCTTCGGCAGCAGGCGGAGACGCGCTCAGGAATGTCGACGCGAACCAGCCCCTCGTCGCCGCCCCACTGGCGAATCCGGCCTCGTTCACGGAGCTGACGTTCACGGCCGAGGCCGGCCAGCCGTATCACCTTTGGATACGCGCCAGGGCGGTGGAGAACAGGACCACCGGCGACTCGATCTGGATGCAGTTCTCGGGCACGGTCAACGGCCTGAACGGACCACCGGCGTTTCGTATTGGTACGACCAGCGGCGTCTGGCTCTCGCTCGAGGAAGCCAATGGAGCCGGGATCGCAGGATGGGGCTGGACCGACAACGGCTACGGGATGAACGTCTTCGGCCAGGACCTCTGGTTTTCCACGACCGGCACGCAGACCGTGCGCCTGCAGCCGCGGGAAGACGGCATCATCATCGACCAGATCGTCCTCTCGGCGTCGCGCTACCTGGCGACCCCTCCGGGCCCCTCGAAGAACAGCACCACGATACTGGCCGCACACAACGGGTCCGGGGCCGGCAGCACCCCCCCGCTCGCGCCTCCCGTCGCGCTCTGCGGCACCATGCCCGCGAATGCGCCGCCGGCGCTGGCCTGGAGTGCCTCACCATCCGCCACGGGCTACACGGTGCACTACGGCAACGCCCCGGGCCAGGTACACGACGACGGTTGATGTCGGGAGCGCGCTCAAGTGGAATGTCGTGCCGCGGCAGGAGTGGTACATCAGCGTCCGGGCGCACAACAGCCAGGGCGCCAGCCCCTACTCGGCCGAGGTCAGCACGGCCGGCCAGTAGAAGGGTTTTGCAGGAAGCGCTACTGAGAAATGCTGACTGCTAACTTAGAATTCAGCAGTTAGCAATCAGCATACTACAAATCTCATTTCGCGTCCGCCAAGCGTGGTTTCGATTTCTTCGCGGCGGACGAGCGCGGCCGCGGCGTCGTCGAAATACTCCACCAGGCGGCGGGCCGGATGTTCGGTCGTCAGCCGGAATGGTCCGGTCGGGGACAGCGCCAGCAACTCGACGCGGACAAACGCATAAGGGCCGAGGTTGATGAAGGTCTCAGACATCGCGGCCTCAGGATCGCAAGCCGGATGCCTGCGCGGGATGCACGGCACTGCGCCCCGTCGCACAGGCGGCTGTTCCGTTCCGCACCCCGCCGTGACACGAATCGCGCCCTCGCCCATTTCTTGCGTCCCCGGTCGAAGCGCGGGATAATCGCCCGCGTTTTGGCGTGCTTCCACCGTCCGGTGGACACGAGACAGGGAGCAGGAACGATGTTTCGAGCAATACGCAAGACCATTCCCGCCATCGCCGTCGTGGTCGTGGCCACGCTGTGGCTGATGCCGAAGACCTCGGGCCAGGCGGGACGGCCGGCCGCCACCGGTGCTGCCCGGGACTGCGCGCGGCGACTGGACGCATTACACGGCCGATGTCAGAGGGAGCAAGTACTCACCCCTCGACCAGATTAGCGCCGCCAACTTCGGCAAACTCGAAGTGGCCTGGCGGTTCAAGACCGACAACCTGGGTCCGCGTCCCGAGTACAACCTCGAAGGCACGCCCCTCATGGTGAACGGCTTCGTGTACGCAACAGCGGGCACGCGCAAGGCCGTGGTGAAGCTCGATGCCCGGACCGGCGAGCTCAAGTGGATGTACAGCATGGACGAGGGCCGTCGAGCCGAAGTCGCCCCGCGGCGGCTCTCGGGCCGCGGCGTGTCCTACTGGACCGACGGCAAGGGCGATGAGCGCATCTACCTCGTGACGATGGGCTACCGCCTCGTGGCGCTCAACGCGGCCAACGGGCAGCCCGTCAACTCGTTTGGGACCAACGGCGTCGTCGATCTGAAGGTGGGCGTGATGACGGGCAAGCCCGGGACCCGCGAGCAGACGCAGATCGATCTCGTCGAAGGCGAAATCGGGCTGCACTCGACGCCGACCGTCACGGGCAACACGATCATCGTCGGATCGTCGTTCCTCGAGGGCCTGAACTATCGCCGCAACTACAACTCGAAGGGTCTGGTACGGGCGTTCGACGTCCGGACGGGCAAGCAGATCTGGCGTTTCAACACGATGCCGGGCCCCGGGGAGTTCGGCCACGACACGTGGGAGAACAACTCCTGGTATCAGATGGGCAACACGGGAGTGTGGACGCAGATCACGGTGGATGAGGAAGCCGGGCTGGTTTACCTGCCGGTGGAGACGCCGACCGTCGATCTCTACGGCGGCGACCGCCCGGGGACGAACCTGTTCGCCGAAAGCCTGGTGGCCGTGGATCTCCGCACCGGCGTGCGCAAGTGGCACTTCCAGTTCGTCCACCACCCGCTCTGGGATCACGACATGTCGTCGGCACCGCTTCTGGCCGACGTGACGGTGGACGGGAAGCCGCGAAAGGTCGTTGCCGTCCCGAGCAAGCAGAGCTACTTGTATGTCTTCGATCGCCTCACGGGTCAGCCGATCTGGCCGATGCCGGAAACGCCGGTGCCCGCGAGTGACGTACCCGGGGAGAAGGCCTGGCCGACACAGCCCATCCCGAGCAAGCCGCCGATGTACGCGCGCGCCTTCCTGAAGAAGGACGACCTCATCGACTTCACGCCGGAGATGCGAGCCCAGGCGCTCGAGAACCTGAAGATGTATCGCTGGCTCGAAACGCCGTACATCCCGCCCGTCGTGCCGAGCGCCACGGTGCGTGGCGCCATCAACGTCGGGAACGCGAGCGGCGGCACGAACTGGCCGGGGGCCTCTTACGATCCCGAGCTGCACACCGTGTTCGCACAGGCTCACAACTCGGCGGTTGGCGGCACCAACGTGCTGCCGATTCCTCCCGATCGCGGCAACGCCCGCTACACGGCCGGTGGCGGCCGAAGCGGCGGTCCGGAAACGGGTGAGTTCGCCCTCGAGCCACGGGCGCGCGGCCGTGGCGCTTCCGAAGATGGTTCCGAGCCGGCCGCCGGCGGACGGGGTCGTGGCGCGGGTGCGCCGGCGGCGCCTGGCGCTGCGCCAGCACCTCCTGCTGGCGGACTCGACGTCCAGGGGTTGCCGATCGTCAAGCCGCCCTACGGGGTGCTGTCGGCGATCAACCTCGATCGCGGCGAGCTCTCATGGCAGGTGCCTCACGGCGAGACGCCGGACAACATCCGCAACCACCCGGCGCTCAAGGGCTTGAACATTCCGCGCACGGGCCAGCCCGGCAGCCTGGGCCTGATGGTCACCAAGACGCTCGTCGTGCTCGGCGACCGGCAGGTGACGGCGCCTCCCGGGCGGCCCCGCGGCGCGATGCTTCGCGCCTACGACAAGCTGACCGGCCGCAACGTCGCCGAGGTGTGGATGCCGGCCGGGCAGACCGGATCACCCATGACTTACATGGTCGACGGCAAGCAATACATCATCATCGCGGTAGGCGGTGGCAACTACGTCGGGGAGTACATCGCCTTCGCTCTACCCGACTCCGAAGTGCGCACGACCAGCCAGGGACAGTAGGGCTCGGCCCGGGCCCGGGGCCCTCGCGGCTCCGGGCCTCGGTTTCGCTGCGCGTAGGCCGATCGGCCGGCCGTCCTCGGAGTGCGACACCCCGGCTTGAGGCCCTTCGCCAAATTCGCTGCTATTATTAGCGTTCGGGTGTTGGAACGCGGTATGTATAGACCCTCAAGCAGGGTGAGGTCACATGAAGTTCAAACTGGCGTGTGTGGTGGTGGTAGGGCTGGCGGCGATGAGCGTCTACACGGCGTCCGCTCAGCAGGCGAAAACGCAGTGGGACGGCATCTATACGGCTGAACAGGCCAAGCGCGGCGACGCGCTGTATGTCGAGAAGTGCTCGAGCTGCCACGGCGCCGAATTGAACGGCGGCGAGATGGCGCCGGGGCTCGTCGGCGGCGAGTTCACCGCCAACTGGAATGATCTGAGCATCGGCGATCTCTTCGAGCGCATGCGGATCTCGATGCCTCAGAACAACCCGGGCAGCCTGAGCCGTCAGCAGAACGCGGACGTGCTCGCGTACATCCTCTCGAAGGCCAGCTATCCTGCCGGCTCGACGGAGCTGTCGGGCCAGACCGAAGTGCTCAACGGGATCAAGTTCGCCGCAACAAAGCCGTAGACCCGCACGAGGCTGCCGCGCCGGTTACGAGCCGGCGCGCAGCCGCTGCGCCAGCCGGTGCAGAAACAGCCCCACATCGGTCACGATCCCAACCGTCTGCGATGATCCCCGGTCGGCCAGCTTGGTCACGACCGCCGGATTGATGTCCACGCACACCATCTTCACCCACGACGGCAGCATGTTGCCGACGCCAATGCCGTGCAGCATCGTGGACAGCGAGAGCACCAGGCCGACCTCCTGCAGCGCCTCGGCGTAACGATCCTGCGCCACGCGGAGGTCCATGATGGTGTCGGGCAGCGGACCGTCGTCGCGGATGCTCCCGGCGAGCACGTAGTCCACCCCGTGCCGGATGCACTCGAACATCACCCCCGACTTCAGGACACCCTGCGCCACGGCCTCGGGCAGCCCTCCCGCGCGGCAGATCGTGTTGATCGCGCGCATGTGGTGCCTATGGCCCCCTTCGATGACCTTGCCCGTTTCGAGGTGGACGCCAAGAGAGGTCCCGAAGAACGCCTGCTCCACGTCGTGAACGGGCAGCGCATTGCCCGACAGCAGGACATCGACGAAGCCAGCTCGAATCAGTTCCTGGAAGTGGGTCGAGCCTCCGGTGTGCACGACCACGGGTCCGGCGACCACGGCGATCTTCCCGCCCGAGGCCTTCACCTCGCGCATCATGGCGGCGATGCGCTCGACGCCGACTTCAACCCGGCGCTCGGATGAAATCTCGTTCGACATGAACGCGAAGCCGTGGCGCTCGCGATCGCGGAACTCCGGCGTGACGCGCACGCCGCCCACGCCGCACACGATGCGGTCGCCCGCCCGGACGTCGCGCAGCTTGCGGCAGCTCGCGCCCGTGTCATCGATCACGATGACCGCGTCCATGCGCTGCTTCGCAACGGCGAGCCAGCCCCCGCCGCTGCGCACCATCGTCCGGTGGTTCGTCGTGGAGTAGAAGTCGTCGGGGACGCAGCCGTCGCGATCGGCGGCTCGCAGCACGGCGTCGGTCTGGTCCCGGAGGCGGCACCCGAGGGCGACCAGCTCCTCGAGCACCTGCCGCAGAATCTGGTCTCCCGGCGCCGAGATCCGCATGGCAATCGACGAAGGCTCATCGTTGCTGCGGCCGATGTCGAACTTCAAGACATCAAACGACGCGCCGCCCTTGATCACGGTGTCGAATACGACGTTCAGCACCTGCGAATCGATCAGGTGGCCTTCCGCCTCGACGACCTCACTGAATCCCGCGTCAGCCAAGACAGACCCCGCTTAGACGAACATCGGCATCGCCAGCGGGGGCTGGACGTGATAGTCGGACTGCGCGACGTCGGCGAGCGCGCGGTCGAGCATCGACTCGGGACACTCCTCGAGCGTGGTGACAAAAGGCAGGCGGTCCTTCCGGAAACGCGGCAGCTGCAGCACGCCTTCGATGTTGATGCCGTACTTGGCGTACGCCGAGGTGATCTGCGCCAGGATTCCCGGCTTGTCGTTGACGGTGAACCGCACATAGTGCGGGGCCACGAAATCCCCGCTCACATCGTGGATGTGCGTGGAAGCCATCGCGGTTGCCGCGGCGGGTTCCGCGCCGGAGTGCTTGACCACGGACAGGACATCCGACACGACGGCGACCGCCGTCGGCGAGCCGCCGGCGCCGGAGCCGAAGAACGATGTCTCGCCGCCAAAAACGCCGCGGACCGTCACCAGATTCTGGCTGCCCTCCACACGTCCGAAGCTCGATCCAATCGGCACGAGGGCCGGGCGCACGGCGGCAAACACCGCGCCGTTGTCCTCCGCCGATGCTCGCGCGATCTGGCGGATCGTGCATCCGAGCTGCCGCGCGTAGTCGAAGTCCACCGGCTCAATCGGACGAATCGACCGCGTCTGGATGTCGGTGACACGGACCGGGCGGCGGAGCCCGACGGCCGCAATAATGGCGAGCTTGGCCGCGGCGTCGGCGCCGTCCACGTCCTCGGTCGGATCGGCTTCCGCGTACCCCGCCTTCTGCGCCGCCGCCAGGGCGTCGGCAAACGAGACGGTGCCCGACTCCATCTGGCTCAGGATGTAGGCGCAGGTGCCGTTGAGGATGCCGCGCACCTCGACGAGGCGGTCTCCAGCCAGCCCTTCCTGCAGCGCGCGCAGCACCGGGATCCCTCCGGCCACGGAGGCCTCGAAACGCACTTCGCGACCCTTCGACCGCGCCAGGTCCCTGAGCTCGGTGCCATGGTGCGCCATCAGCTGCTTGTTGGCCGTCACGACCGACTTGCCAGACGCCAGCGCGGTCCGCACCCAGTCGAGGGTCGGGCGCACGCCCCCCACCAGCTCGACGACGATGTCCACGTCAGCGGCGAGGACCTCGTCGATCGACTCGGTCCAGATCACCGAGGACGGTACCCAATCGTTCTTCTTCCTGGCGACATTGCGGTTGAAGATGTGCGTCAGGTGGACGTGCGGGATCTCGCCGCTGCAGAGAATTCTGGCGACTGACTGTCCGACGGTGCCAAACCCGAGGAGTGCCACGCGTGCGACGACTGGTGCGTTCGATGTCACGTACGAATCCTTTTTCTACTGGCGCCGGGGCCCCACCCCCAGCGCGAACTGACGATGATCCCTCGCCTCGGATCGGCTCATCCTCGGCTCGGGATGGCCGCAGGCGCTTCTGTGTTTGGCCTGCCCCGCCCGCCCTGCCTGCCTTGCCCGCCCCGCCTGCCCTGCCTGCCCCGTCGACCTGAGCAGCCGAGGCTATCACGCTCAGACGCCGTACCCGTAGCCGGCTTCTTCGCTGCCGGGATCGAGGTCCGCCGAAGCCTCTGCATCGATCGGCTCGCTCTGGTCTTCGTCGGACCGCGCGGGCCCGCGTGCGGGCGGCTCGAAGTCCACCCGGTCGACCGGCTCTGTGCGTGGGCGCTCGTGCTGCGGTTTCATGGTAAAGCTCCTTGCAAAACAAAAAGGCCATCACCCGGAAGTGGGTGATGGCCTTTGACCTGCCTCGATCCTGAACGTCGGCTACATCACCCGTGAGACGTCGGCGCCGGGAGCAAGCCCAGGCCGATGCCGGTAAGGAGGAGAGGGGTGACCGCGCCGTTCAGTTTCATAGTCGAGGCTCTAGAACACCATAGCTGCGGGGCAGGAGTCAACTCCGGACCGGTCGAGCGCAGAACCGTGAACCGCTAGAATCACCCGAGTGCCCCGCTTCAAGCTGACCCTCGAGTACGCCGGCGGCCGCTACAGCGGGTGGCAGATCCAGAAGAACGCCCGCACCGTTCAAGGCGAGATCGATCGCGCGGTCCGAACGATCACCCGGCGCGACGATTTCGAGCTATATGGGTCGGGGCGAACCGACGCGGGGGTCCACGCACTCGCGCAGGTGGCACACCTCGATGTCAGCACGAGCCTCCCGCCCGCCACGCTCGTCGCCCGCCTGAACGAAGAACTGCCCGCGGACATCAACCTGCTGTCGGCGGTCGTCGTGCCACACCGGTTCCATGCGCGACACGATGCCGTGGCACGGCGATATCTCTACCAGATCGCAAGACGCCGCACGGCTTTCGCCAAGCCGTTTGTCTGGTGGGTGCGGGAGGCGCTCGATGTCGGCCGCATGCGCGAGGCGGCGGCCAGCCTGCAGGGGTTTCGCGACTTCGAATCGTTCGCTGCGGAAGAAGCGCCGGCGCAGCGCGGCGACGCCCGCAAGTCCACCCTTGTGCTCGTCGAGCGTCTGGAGATCATCGAGAGCGGCGACCTCCTGCTCGTGAGCATCGAGGGCTCGCACTTTCTCTGGAAAATGGTGCGCCGCATCGTCGGCGTGCTTGTGGCCGTCGGCCGCGGCGAGCTCGAAGCGACCGCGATGGAAGCGCTCCTGACGACCCGGTCCGAGCTGCCCGCGAAGCTCACGGCTCCGGCCTCGGGCCTGTTTCTCGAACGCGTGCTGTACGAAGGCGATGCGCGTGACGCGCCGGTCGGACCGGCCACGCCGCTCAATCACTTGTCGCCGTCGGGGGGCTCAGCCGGCAGCCCTGTGGCGGGATCGACGCGGATGCCGAGGGCCAGGCGCACGACTTCCGCATAGCTGGCCGTGCCGGCTTCGACCTGATTGGCCTTGAGGTAACGGTCGTACACGCGCCACCCCGCGTCGGCTACCGCTGGATTCACCTGCCGCCGCTGGCGCTCGGCGATCGCCGCCAGGTCCTCGCGCGGCCCTTCCTCCAGAATGGCCGCGACCTCGGCACGATCGCGGGGCGCGAGAGACCCGGCGACCTGCCCATACATGAAGAGCCAGCCGCTGTACCGCGCCGGCTCGCCCGCGCCGAGCGTGGACAGCCATCCGAGAAAACCTGCCTCGCCCTCGTCGTTCAGTCCGGCCAGGTGGGCCCACTCGTGCGCGACGACGGCCGGGCGCTCGAACGGGAGGAGATCGGTTGCGATCAGTGTTTCAAGAAACCAGGGATCGGTCATGCCCGCGACGCCCGCGCGCCGGAAGTACAGATCGAGTGCAGTGGACTTCGGGCGCGCGGTGCGCGGCACGGGGTTCGCCCCGAGCGCACTGGCTGCGCGATGAAATCCACGTTCGAGCGACCGATCGATGTCGTGTGGGCCGCTCCAGCCCTTGGCGTGCGCCGATGTATAGAGCGCGTTGACCTCGACTGCCGCCTGGCGGGCCAGGGTGCGAGCCCCTTCCTGAGACACCGCGGCGGAATCGAACGGAATCCGGGCGGCGAGCGGCAGCCGCCGGTAGTTCAACCCCCATGCGCCCAGAAACAGCAGGTAGACGACGGCGGCCGTGGTGGCGGCCCGGACCACGGCGCGCACGGCGAGCGGACGAAAGCCCCCGATGCCAGCGCGACGGTCGTCAACGGTCCGCCAGACCAGCCAGGCGGGAACACCGACGAGCGCCACGTCCAGGAGGGCAAACGGCACCAGGTTGGAGACGGCCGTCAGCCCGCCCTGGATTGCCGGGTACACGCCTTCCGAGTACCAGGCCTCTACGAGGCCCGGGGACACCGGGGCAATCGCGGCGGCTGCCGCCACGGCGGTCAGCCCCAGTTGCCCGCGCGAAATCACGCCCTTGTGTCTCCGCTGTGATACCATGCAAATTTGTCTATAGGGGCTTTTAGTGTCATATTAAGTCCGTTTGACCGGTGTCAAAGAACCGGCCGCGTTGGACCGATAAACCCAGGGTAAGGACTGGAAAAGAATAGTATGCGACGCCTTTCCATCAGCAGTTTGTGTGCGCTCCTGGCTATCGCGCCAGCGAGTGCGCAGGCGCCCGCCGCCAGCCGCTCCGCGCGAGTCGAGCCGGCCAGCCAGTCCCGGGTGCTCCCCGGTACGACGTCCTCGGCCTTCACGGCGATTCTGGGCACCGCGCTCGACGCGGCGAACGGCCCTCTCTTCGACAGCGTCGTGCGCCTGAGGGACGCCAGGTTCGGACGCATCGTCGCATCGCAGTCCACCGACCGTGTCGGGGTCTTTGGGTTCCGAGGGCTCGATCCCGGCAGCTACGTCGTCGAACTGCTGGGCGAACGACAGTTGGCCGTCCTCGCCACGAGCGAATTGCTGACGGTCGAAGCCGGCGACGAGGTCTCGACCATCGTCAAGTTGCCCGCTCGGACGTCGCCGTATGCCGCTCTCTTCGGCGGAGGCGCGTCGCAGGCGCTCGCCGTCACGGCCGCAGCTGCCGCGGCCGGCGTCCTCACCACCACCGTCGCTCGAGACGACGCGTCCCCTGAATAGCCCAGGCCGATGAGCGACCCTTCGCAGCCAAGGCGATCCTCGTCCGGCGACCCCGTGCCTTCGACCGGCTCGACCGGGCGCAGTGCGCCGGCGCTCACCTACAAGACGGATCAGGACGTCCACATTCTCGACCGGCTGGCGGTGCTCTACCGGTATCGCCGGGTCGCCGGCGTGGTCTTCCTCCTGACCACGATCGCGTTGATGGTCCAGGGGTATTCGAACATCCGGCTCTTTCAGGCACAGGCGCGTGTGCTCATCGAGGACGAACGCTCCACCGCCATGCCCGGGATCTCCGAGAGCGCGTACTACGAGGACCCGCTCCCCTACTACCAGACGCAGTACCGGATTCTGAAGGGCCGCGACTTGACACGCCGGGTGGTCCAGCGCCTGCAGCTCGCGACGATACCGGAATTCAACGGGACCGCGACACCGCCTTCGACGCCGACGGTGATCATCCGCGGCGCGATCTCGCGCGTGGCCGGCCTGCTCCGCCCGTCCCGGCCGGTTATCGAAGCCGAAGCGCCCAAGGCCGACGAAACGGCGGATGAATCCGCGCTGGTCAGTGCGTTTCTGTCGAGGGTCGAGGTCCTGCCGGTCCCGGACAGCCGGCTGGTAGACATCACGTTCACGTCCACGAGCCCGCAGCTGGCGGCCGACGCCGTCAACGCGCTCGTCGACGAGTACGTATCGCAGAACCTCGAAGTCAAGCTGCAGAGCACGCAGAGCATGCTCGACTGGCTCGAAAAGGAAGTGCAGACGCAGCAGCAGAAGGTCGAGGCCAGCGAGCGCGACCTCTCGAACTATCGCGATCGCGAGAACGCCATGTCGCTCGACGACAAGAACAACATCGTCGTCTCGCGGCTGAACGCGTTGAACGACGCCGTGCTCCGCGCGCGTACGACGCGCATCGAGAAGGAAGCGCAGTTCGATCAGGTCAAGGGGATGGCGCCGGGCGCAACGGCGGACTCGATCCAGGTCGTGGCGCAGAACCCCCAGATCCAGGCAGGCAAGGCGCAACTCGCGGACCTTCAGCGCGAGAAGGCCCAGCTCTCGGAGAAGTACGGGGAAAAGCACCCCGAGATCCTGCGCGTGAACGCCCAGATCGCTGACGCCCAGCGGCAGCTGGATCTGGAGACGGCCAAGGCGCTGCAGTCGGTCCAGAACGAGTACGAGCGGGCACGCCTCGAAGAGCGCACGCTCTCGGCGGGCCTCGAAGACGCGAAGAGAGATGCGCAGGACCTGAGCCGGAAGAGCGTGAGCTACAACGTCATGGAGCGCGAGGCGCGCAGCAACCGCACCGTCTACGAATCGCTGCTCCAGCGCGCCAACGAGCTTCGCGTGTCGAGCAACAGCCGAGCGAACAACGTCCGCGTCATCGATCACGCGGAAGTGCCGAAGGGCCCGATCACGCCGACCGGCCGTCGTACCTGGCTCCTGGCCATCGCGGTCGGGCTGGCAGCCGCCGTGGCTGTGGCATACGGCCTCGACTACATGAACGACACGATCAAGACGCCGGAGGATGTCACCAAGTACCTCAAGATGACGTTCCTCGGTCTCGTGCCCGCGGTCCCCGGACACAAGCATCCGGTGCTCGCCTCCTCGCACTCGCCGCACGACTTCGGCGAGGCCTTCAGGAGCTTGCGTACGTCGATCATCTCGCGCTATCCCGGTGAAGGCGCCAAGACGATGGTGGTGACGAGCGCGCAGCCGCTCGAGGGCAAGACGACCACGGCCTGCAACATCGCAATGGCGCTGGCCTACGGCGGCGCTCGCGTGCTCCTCATCGACGCGGACATGCGGCGGCCCGGCATGCACCGTCCGCTGCGGCTGAACAACGAGCGGGGCCTGTCGCAGATCCTGACCGGCCAGGCGCGCGTGCGCGACGTGATTCAGCGGACGGTCGATCCGAACCTGCTGGCGATCACGGCCGGCAAGACGCCGCCCAATCCGTCCGAGCTGCTCGCGTCAGAACGGATGAGCACGCTGCTGACGAACCTGTCGCACGGTCCGTTCGACTGGATCGTCGTGGACACGCCTCCCGTGCTGGCCGTGACTGACGCCGTCATCCTCGCGCCCGCCGTCACCGGGGTGACCTTTGTGGTCGGCGCCGAGATGACCCGCCGGCGGCTCGCCGAGCGTGCGCTCGAAACGATCCTCGCCAGCCAGCCGCGGATGGTCGGTGTCGTCCTCAACAAGGTCGACTTTGCGCGAAACCGGTACTACTATTCGCGCTATTACGGCCACCAGTACAAGAACTACTACGCCGAAGCGGTCTAGCCGCTCGCAGGCAACCCTGCTGGCCGCGCTGGCGGTCTGGACGGTGGCCGCCTTCGGGGGGGCCTACCGCTGGACGCTCGTGCCGCTGTTTGCAGGCACTTTCTGGCTCGCCCTCCGCACTGCACCCCGCCCATGGGCCCGCCCTCACACGCTCCTCGACCTCGCGCTGACCGTCTGCCTGGCTGTGGTCGGGCTTCAGCTGCTGCCGCTCCCCGCCGCGCTGCGGGATCGCCTCTCCCCTTCGGCGGCCGCCGTAGAGGGACAACTGTTGCTGCAGGCCGGCGCCGCTGCGGAACCGCTCGCTCGCCCGCTCTCGCTGGATCCGGAGAGCACCGCCTGGAACCTTGGCGTGGGAGTGGTCCTGCTGCTCGTGTTCTGGTGCGCCCGCGCGACGTTTGAAAAAATCGGCGGGCTGCGCGTCGTCGTGCGGGCGGTCGCCTGGAGTCGGCCTCGTCCTTTCTGTGGTCACCTTCGTGGCCCATCGCACCGCGCCGCGGCTCATCTACGGTTTCTGGGCGCCGGTGACGCGGTCGGACAACCCCACGCCGTACGGCCCGTTCGTGAACCGGAACCACTTCGCTACGTGGCTCCTCCTCGCGATTCCTCTCGTCGGCGGCTATGTGATTGCGCGTGCAGGCTCGCGCCGAGCCGGCAGGCCGTTTGACGTCGAGGAAGCCATCGACGCCCGGATGGTGGGCCTCCTCGCTTCGGTGTGCCTGATGACGGCGGTGCTTCTCTCCTCGATGTCGCGTTCGGGCCTGGTGGGGCTCGCCGCTGCCCTCGTGGTCCTGGTCGTCGCGGCGAGCCAGAGAGTGACCATGGGCCGGCTCGCCTGGCTCGTGACAGCCATCGTCCTGGTCCTCACGGCGGCAACCACGTACGTCAACGTCCCCGATCTTCTCAGCCGGGTCGACGAGGCGGTTCCCAGCGGTCTGGGTGGCCGCACGACCATCTGGCGCGAAACATGGCCGATGGCGCAGGCGTTCTCAGCCACGGGGCTGGGTGTCGGTGCGTTCGAGCGCGGCATGCTGGTCTATCAGCAGAGCCCGCGTTCGATCTTCTTCAACCATGCACACAACCAGTACCTGCAGTTGCTGGTCGAAGGGGGACTCATGCTGCTCATCCCCTGCGTGCTCGCGCTCGCCGCCGCGCTGGGCGAGACCGTGCTCCGCCTCCGGCACGACCGGACCCCCATGTTCTGGGTCCGCGCAGGCGCCGCCGCCGGGCTCGTGGCGATATGCGTGCAGAGCGTGTGGGAGGTCGGCCTGAGGATGCCCGCCAACGCGGTCCTCTTCGCCGTCGTCGCGGCTGTCGCGACCTACGAAGGGGCGCCGTCAGCCGGATCGTCGCGGGGATGAACAGGTACTGGTGGCTCTGGGTCTTCGTAATCGCGCTGGCGCCCCGGCTCTTGTATCTGCAGCTGGCGCAGCCTCAACACGCGGGTGAGTACTGGGATCTTTCCACCAGCCTGATCCACCAGGGCATGCTCAGCCAATCGGGCGTGCCGACCACTCGCTTCGAGCCGCTCTACCCGCTGTTCCTCTGGGCGGCGCGATCGATCACGGGCGATCGCGCGGTGGTGGTGCAGGCGATCCAGGCGGCCGTCGCCGCCTCGGGCGCCGTGTGGATGTTTCTGCTGGCCGACAGGCTGACCTCGAAGCGGAGGCTCGCCTGGACCGCCGCGCTCATCTTCTCGGCCTACCCGCTGCTCATCCGGCACGCGACGGCGCCGAGCGAATCCGCGCTGACAACTGCGCTCCTTCCGCTTTTCGCATGGCTGTTCGTGCGGCGAGGGGGCTGGTTCGCTGCCGCGATGGCCGGAGCCATCCTGGGGCTCGCCATCCTGAACCGATCGGTCGTCCTGCCGGTGTTGCCGCTGGCCTGTGTGGCGCTCGCGCGCACCGGGCGAGCGTCCGCCGCGGCTCTGGCCGCTGTGGCTCTACTGGTGGTCAGCCCGATGCTCGTCCGGAACTATCTGGTCGGAGGTGTGCTGCTGCCAAGCCGCCACGGGGTGACGCTGTTCATGGGCAACACGCGCTATGCGGCGGCCATCATGCCGGAGCACAGCCCCGACCTGCTTCAGACCTACGCCTATCGCGTCGCGTTCGACAAGGCGCCGCACCTCGATCCGCAGTCGCCCACGATTGACGATCAGATCGACGCCACTCTTGCGGAGGCGGCGATCGACGAGATCATGAGCCGCCCGCTCGCAACGTTGATCTTGAAGCTGCGCTACGTGTGGTACTTCTTCACGCCGGCGCTGGTGCCCTCGAGGGTGCTGCTTCCCGAAACCACGATCGAGCTCCTGGCCGACGGGCGCGCCAACGTGGCCGGGGCGCCGGTCAGGCCCTTCGCGGAGCGCGCCGCTCATGGGCTCTCGACGCTGCTGCTCTTGAGTGCGGCCGCGATCGGCGTCGGCACCCGATGGCGGCAGCTGTCAAAGGATGCGATTCTCTGGCTGATCCTTGCCACTTTCGTCGTGTCGCACGCGGTGTACTTCCCGGCCACGCGTTATACGGCGCCGGTAGTGTTCGTGCTGATCTTCTACGCCGCGGCAGGCCTCACCGCGGGCTGGCGCCGGATCACGAGCGCCGAAGATCCTCAATGATGGCGGCGCGAACCGCGCCGAGCCGATCCAGCGTCCGCGGATAGCCCAGACGCCGAATGTCGAACGCTGCCAGCGCGCGGCTGACCGACACGAACTGCGCTTCGAGCCGATCGCGATCCGAAACATCCAGCACGTAGGTGTGCGACAGCAGCGCGACGAGAGCGTCACGCGGCCGCAGGCGCTCGATGACCACCTGATCGTCCTCACGCTCGGCGAGAAGGTGGACGCGTTCGAGCGGCACGGGCTGGTCCGCGAGCCGCCAGGATCCGTTTCCGCGGACTCTGCGTTTGGCGGTGTACGACGCCACGCGCGGCAGCGCATCGACATCCCGTTCAGACCCATAGACCGGAAGCGCCACTTCCGGCCACAGCCGAACGCCGGGGTATGCCGGCCTCGCCAGCAGAGGCGGGCCCAGGTTCACTACAAGGGCATCGTCGGCCAGCAGGCGGCAGCCCGCGTCGGTCAGGCTCGCCGTCAACGTGGACTTGCCGGCGCCAGCAGGCCCGATAAAAGCGACGGCCTGTTCGGTCGCCTGCAACGCGACGGCACCGGCATGCAGCACGAGATGCCCGAGATGGCTGATGGCCAGCGGAAGCACCTGATCGATGAGCAGGTGCCTGACCGTGTCAGGCGGCACGGACGCATCTGCGCAGAGGCCGATCCGCCGTCCGCCGTCGGACACTACGAAGGCGCCGCCCTCTTCGAACCGGAGGCAATGCTCGTTATGCCGCCGCGAAACGCGCAGCCACGGACCTTCGTCCTTCGCGGCTGGGAGCGGTGTCCAGCCGTCGCGTTCGATCGGGGCATCAAGGAGAGCGATTCTGAGATCGGCGCTCTGGCCGGCGGGAGCCGCGGTCAGTTCAGGCAGCGGCAGGGCGCTGGCGATTGTGAACCCGTACGCGGAGGTACAGGATTGGGGGATCAACGCGCGTAACGGCTCACGACCTCGGCCACGAACGCACCGGCGTCGGCGGGGCTGGAGAAAAGACCCGGGTGACGATTGAACACGGTCTGTTCGATCTCTGCCAGCTGGCGGTTGCCGTCGCAGAGCTCGAGGACCGACAAGCGAGCGGCGCCACGCGGGGTCAAAACGGGCGCGAAGTCCGGTTTCATGCGGCGCAGATTTTCGCGGGACATCAGCATCCCATTCAGCGTCGAGTGCCGGAACCTGCCAAGCGCAGTCGTGCCCCGTTCGACCCGCACGTCCCACGTCAGGAGCGTGTCGGCCGGAATGACATGCATGGCGACGCTCACGGTATCGCCAGGGAGTTACCGCGACCGGCCGGTCGATGGGGAAAAAGACATTCTGGCGGCTGAGCCTGTCCGGCCCCGGACCGTTGGACAGCGCCACGCCCGGCGACAGCTGCGCGCGGAACCAGCCGCCGATACCATGCAGGGTGCCTGCGCGCTCAATCGCGAGGCGGGCGGCCAACCTGAAGGGCGCCGTGGTGACCGTGGCCATGTCGAACCGGCCGGCCTCCAACGATGGACCGAGGAGATCCGAGAGGTCGAAGGTCGTGGGATATCCAGTGTTGACGGCCCACCGCCGCACCGGCAGGAGATCGAAGCCGGCCGGCCGGCCGATCCAGAACTCGACGCGTGCGGCCTGGTCGGGCGCTTCGACGGGCGCGACATGGAGGGAAACATTGGCAGGCAGCATCACACCGTCGGGTTTGAGAAACCGCTGCCTCGCGTCGGCTCCGAACTGAATCAAGCCCGCTTCGATGCCGAAGTGCCCGACCTGGTCGCAGATGATCGCGTCCACGCGCTCAGGCAGCTCGACTTCCGTGGAGGAGCCCATCACGGAAATCAGCCGTCCTCCAAAGCCATTGGCCTCCGCGATGGCACGGGCGACCTCCACCATGCCGGTCATCTCGACCGAGTAGACGCGCGCCGCACCGGCTTCGCAGGCAAGCAGCCCGAGGATGCTCGTGCCGCTCGCAAGATCGCATACCACCGCGCCCGGCTGCACGACTTCGGCCACGGCGCGTCGAAAGGCCTCGATCTTGACGGTGTCCGAGAGGTAGTGGCGGTGCTCGTCCAGGATCAGCGACACCGGGAAAAGCTCACAGGCAGAACCGCATGACGGCGAAGCCGCCCATCGCTCCGTCACCCGCAACAGTGAGGCTGCCCTGCGTGAGCTTGGCCACCGAGCCGGTACTCGATCAGCGTCGGGTGCCGATAGACACGCCTGGGGCGTCGCGCTCCATCGTGCGCTGCGCCGGCGTTTTTTTCAGTGTCGTCCGGCGGTTTTGCATGCATCGCGCCCCTCCTCGTATTCGCACACACTACATCAACATCTGCATGCTGAACCCGCCCATCACACCATCGCTGTTGCGGGTGAGCGTGCCCTGGGTCAGCTTGGCCACCGACCCGTACTCAATGAGCCGCGGCGGCTGATAGCGTCGCTTCGATTTCACTGGCATCGGAGCGACACGCTCCGCCGACTTTCCGACTTCCCGATCCGACATGTCCGGCTCCTTCGACGAAGACCGCGCGGTACCACAGTTCCACGCCGGCAATCATCCATAACCGGAACATCGGCATGCAATAGTCCGGGTTGCCAGCCGCGAGCAGCTGGCTCGCACGACGATACATCGCAGTGATTCGCGGTTGATTCACCCATCCCTGGCTGGCAATCGTGAGGTTCTCGAAGAACGGCCCGCCGCCAATCGCCTCGACTCCACTTGGAACCACGGGCGAAAAGTCCGCCTTGTCCGCTCGATGGTACACGGAGGGCGGCAGCCGGTCGCCCATCGCGCCGCGGAGCACGTACTTTATGGTCTGGCCGCGCCAGCGCTGAGTATCTGGAATGGCGAGCACGAACTCGACCACGCGCCGGTCAAAAAACGGATGGCGCTCGTCGATCCCGAACTCGGCGGCCGATCGTTCGGCGGTTTCGAGCAGCCGGGAGGCCCAGCCCGATCGGAATGCGCCCCAGACATCGCGCCGGCTGAAATCCCCTGCCGCGTCCGGCGGTACCGGTGGCCTGATGCGATCGGCCAAAGAAACGCGTCGCGCAAGCGCGTCAGAAATCCAGCCTGGGGGCTCCGGAAGCCATCCCATTCGTCGCGCCAGGGGCCGCATCGCTGTCCGCAGCGGTTGCGGAATGAGCGGACGCACGCCAAAAGCAAGCAGTTGGGAAAAAGGCCAGTCCCCCGAGACGCGCCGGTCGGCCCTGAGCTGATTCAGCAGCAACCCGAGGTGTCCCTCGCGGAGCAGGTCGGCGTAGCGATACACGCTCCCGCTCAGGCCGTAGTCGCCTCCAACCCCGGTCAGCACGACGCGCATGCCTCGATCGCGCATCGAAAACGACAGGCCTTCGCCTTCGTGATCGGCGGGAAGATCCAGCACGTCGAGCCGGCTGCGCACGAGTTCCCGGCAGCGATGGCCGTCGATCGGATCGGCCGCGGTCTTGTTGCCCACGAGCCCCCAGCGCGCGACGACCGCGTCGATGTAGGGCGACTCGTCCGCTGATGGGGTGCGCGGGTAGACCAGCGAGAACGTCTCGGGCCGCGTCCCGAGTGCGCAGGCGGTCCCAACAACAGAGGAGGAATCGAGGCCGCCGCTCAGGTAGGCGCCGACCGGCGCCAGCGCTCGCAGGCGATCCCGCACCGCGCGATCGAAGATCGACCGGAAGTGCTCGGCGTACTCCCGATCGGTGGCATGGCGAATCTCGGCCGAAAGATCGAGCTGCCAGTATCGCCGGATGCTGACTCGATCCGCCGAAACGGTCATGGCGTGCGCCGGCGGCAGGCGCATCACGCCTCGGTACAGCGTCTCGCGCTCGCTGGAAATGCTGTGTGCGAGGTATTCCGCCACCATGGCCTCGTTCGGCTCGGGCGTCACGCCTGCCGCCAGCACCTGGCGGATGTCCGAGCCCCAGAAAAAGCGCGTGGGATCGGCGAAGTAGTAAAACGGCTTGATCCCCATGCGATCGCGCGCACAGAACACCTGTCGGCGCGCCCGATCCCAGATGGCGAAGACAAAATCTCCGTTGAGGTGCTCGGGACAGGCCGTGCCCCACTTCCGATATGCGGCCAACACGAGCGAGGCATCGGAGCCTGAGGCCGTTTCCACGGTCCGCAACTGCGACAGGACGGAATCCCGCTCGTCAAGCCGGCCGTCGAACGTGATCGCCAGGCCGCGCGCCCCGTCCACGAGCGGCTGTTCGCCGGGAGGATCCTCGCTGAGCGTTCGGAGCTGCTGGTGCCCGAGCGTCACGGGACCGTCGCTCACGCACCGCATCCCGTCCGGGCCGCGATGGGGCGCCGCGGCGCACATCGCGCGGAGGAGATCCGGTCCTCGCCTTGCGGGCCATCCAGGAGCTCTGAAGAAAACGCCAGGGATACCGCTCACGCCGGCACCCTGGTGCCCGGATTGCCGCTGAGTCGGTAGAGCGGCATATAGCTGACGACGGTGGCTCCCATGAGCACCGCACCCTCGGTACTCGACCCACGCATGCGCGGCGATCCGGCTCACCGAGTCGCCGCCGGCGGGGGCCTGCGGAACGCTGGGCGCAGTACCGACGACGACGTCCGCCCATATGGCACGACGCCGCAACACCGCCTGCAGCACAATCGCCTGGACAAGACAGCGGACGCCGAGCCTGGAGGCGCCGAATTCGACGAGCGCGGACAATCGTCCTGGAGCCAGGGTGAAGTCACGGGGCTTCGCGCGCGACCCGGACCGGCTGAAGTTGAGTGCCTGGACAAAGGCTGCGGCACCCGGCACGGTCGCGAGACGCACCGCCACAGCAGCCACTGGCGTCAGGGCCACAGCCTCGGCGAGGACACACCATTCCTCGAGCGTCAACGCCCGCGTTCTAGCGAACGTCGTCATCCTCGCGAACCATCAGTCCCTTCTCCACGAGCGCGGCCACCAGGCGGTCAACGTCCGCTCGAAGCACTTCAGTTTCAACGTCGTACTCAGACTCGAGCGCCTCGAGCGCCAGCGCGACACGGCCGTCCTGCTCGATGAGCTGCCAGAACCTGGTGCCGACGTCGTCGAGTCCGAAGTAGATGCCGGAGTCGAGATTGAGGATCACCGCCTCGCCGTCGAGCTCCCTGAACACCACATCGTCGCTCACCCTCAGCCGATCGGTCATCCCTCAGTGTCCTTCTTACTTCTCACTTCTCACTTCGAACTTCCGGATTGGTTCTGCCCACCGCGTAGCACCTCTGACGATCCGGCTGATGTAAAGAACCGGGAGGGGCACCGACTCGCCATGAACCGACCTCATGTAGGCTGCGGGTGGGAACAGGTGCCGGCGCACCAGGTCGAGACGACTACGCCACGTGTCGAGCACACCGAAGTCCGACACAAGCACGTCGATCCGGCGCAGGCGTCGATCGAGAAAACGCGCGCCGGCCTCGCCCGCGGCTGCCGTTGACAGGGCTTCGCGAATGGTCGCGGGGACAGGCGTATCGAACGCCTCGGCTGCCAGCGTCAGCCCGCGAAGACATACCGCGGCCAGGCCGCGCTCGATGGCCAGCACCGCCGCCTCGCGCCACTCGGCGTCGTCCAGCCCGCGAGCAAGACGGTCGATGTCGCAGATCTGAATCAGCTGATCGGTGTCGTGATGGTGCGCGACGCGGTGCATGCATGCGATGAGCAACGCGTGCACATCGCATGGGTGTCGCCCGTACTCGCCCTCGACTGAAGCCGCGGCCAGTTCCTCGTACGACAGGCACTCGGCAAAAACGCGAGGCTCGGCCAGCCGCCAGTGCACGTCATAGGCCAGCCCGATACCGCCAACACGCGCCTGGTAGCGCGCCTGGGTGACGTGTGGACCCTCGGGGCGCGCCAACCGCAGGAACCCGCGGGCCTCCAGGATGGCGCCCGCCCGCTGAGCCTCGGCCTCGTTCAACAGGAGGTCGGCATCGCCGCGCGGCCGGAGCCAGGCCTCGGCATAGTGAGAGGATGCGAGAGCGGCGCCCTTGAAGAGGATGGGATGGAGCTGCTCGGCCGAGAGCGCCCGCACCAGCTTCCGCAGGTCACTCCGCTGGATCTCGTCGTACAAGGCCGCCTCGCGCGCCAGCCGGGCCAGGCGGGCTCCGATCGCAGAATCCAGCTGCTCGAGGACGCCGCGCTCATGAAGCGCGCGATAGAGAAGGGGCGCGACACCGTGCTCGACCGCGGAGTCGAGCAGGCCATGGTCGATAGCGGCGTGCGAGCCGCCGGCGCGCAACAGAGACGCGAGCTGGCCGGCGCGGGTGGTCAGGGGGTGGACGCGCATGGGCGGAGCGTCACGCCAGCGCGGCGCGGAAGAGCACGCGCCGGGCCGGCGGATGCTTCAGCAGCGCGACGATGAACTCGCGGTGCCGATTGAATGTGGCGGTCCGGCGAACGATCGGCATCAGACCATCGGTTCGTGCCAGCTCGAACAGGCCTTCGATATCAGCATCATCGAGCCGCTGAGCGATGCGGCGCAGAATGGCCTGCCACCGCAGCTCCGAGCCGATAGCCTTGCGCCACGCCGACTCGTAGGCGGCAAGCGTGTCGGCGCCCAGCCGGTCGCGGTTGAGCGCAGGGCCGAGCACTTCGGCCGCGATCCCGGCGCTCAGCAGGCTGTAGTAGATGCCGCCCCCGGTGGTGGGCTTGACGAGTCCGGCGGCATCGCCGAGCACCAGGAGGCGATCACCGTAGGTCCGATCGATCGGCCCGAGAGGCAGGACCTTCTGGCGTGGATGGCAGCGTCCGGCGCTCAACCCCCAGCGCGCGCCCAGGAGCTCCACCATGCGGCGGAAGTGGCGGTGCGCGTCGGCGTCGCACATCACGCCGATCCGCACGAAACGCCCTTCGGCACGCTCGACCGGGACTGCCCAGGCAAAGCCGCCCGGCGCCGCATCGGCGCCGAAATGTACCTCGACCGCGCCCGCGTGCGCTGCCGGCAGCTCGGCCTGGGCCGACTGCAGGAGCAGGCGGGGCATTCCCAGCCCGAGCCTGCGCTGCAGCCCGTAGCTCGCACCGCAGGCGAGCGCGCACGTGCGGGCGCGAATCGACCCGTCGGCGCACGAGACCGTGACGCCGTCCTCGTCGATGTCGATCGCGGAAACGCGTCCGCGATGCAGAATCGCCCCCTGGGCCGCGGCGGCGGCAGCCAGCTCCTGGTCGAACCGGACGCGATCGATGACAACGGCTTCGACGGTCGGGGTCTCGTGCTCGACCGAGACCCCGGCCGGCGAGTAGAAGCGCACGCGGGTCAGCTCGTTGAGGATGCTGCCCGTGCCGAGGCCAAACGCGTTGAACGCGTCCCGCGCCAGCACGCCCGTGCAGTGGACGGGTTCGCCGACGACAGAGTGTTCTTCGACCAGCCTGACGCTGTGGCCGCTTTTTGCGAGGCGAAGAGCGGCGTAAAGGCCTGCCGGACCGCCACCCACGACGACGACGTCGCACGAGCCGCTCACACGGCCCGCATCACTGGAAGGAACCGAAGACAATGCCGGAGATTATAGGCGGTTTCCCGGCGCGTTTCCCTTGCGCATCACGAACCACACCTGGCTCGCCAGATGCGGGCCGAGCCACGCGATGGGAGACGCGAGCGTCTCCTCGAGCGTGAAGCGCCGGCGCAACTTCTCGCGCAGGCTCATCCAATTGAAGCCCTTGTGATCGTGAAACGGAGTCTCGTCGCCGTACTGAGGACGCGGCATGTGCTGAGTTCGGCCCGCGGTCAGGCCGGCCCAGTACTCTGCGGGCGTGTAACCGGTCGTATGCGCATAGTCGCCCAGCCCCCGCCATCCCGCCACACGACGCGCGGCTTGTTTGATCAGCAGGGGAACGCCGGTCTCCACCGGGACACTGACGATCAGGGTGCCGCCTGGAGCGAGCGCCCACCACAGCCGGGTGATCACCGTCTCGAGATCGACGACGTGCTCCAGCACCTCCATGCAGATGACGGCGTCGAAACGGCCGGACTGTGCGGCGGTGTCGAGGGAAGCGATCGGCTCGAACGACAAGCCCTGGAGCTGGCCAAGGCGCGCCCGGCAGTCGTCGATCTGGAACGCGTCGAGCTCGACGCCCACCGCTTCGGCGGGCCGATCGGCGCCCGAGCAGAGCATGGCGAGGAACGTTCCGTCTCCGCAGCCGTAGTCGAGCACCCGCTGCCCGCGAAATCGCTGCGCCAGCCGAACGCCTGTGGCGAACCGGCTCCGGTGCGTCCAGGCGATCAGCCAGTCCTTGCAGAAGATCTGTTTCCGCGCGTAGTGGCCGGCTGGAAGCGGTTCAATGTTCAAGGTTCAGGGTTCAAGGTTCAGGTTCAAAGTTCGGGGTTCAGGGTTCAAGGTTCAGGGTTCAGGGTTCAAGGTTCAGCTCATCGCTCAAGGAGGCGCGGTCTTGGACCCGCGAACCTTGAACCTTTGAACTTTGAACCAGCACCTTGAACCATGAACTTTGAACTTTGAACTTTGAGACGTTCGTCAGGTACTTCTTCTCCCGCACCTCCCATGTCCCCCGTGCTGTGATCCAGAACGACAGGAGAATCAGGCGGAGATCCAGCGAGAACGAACGGCGGTGGATGTAAAGGCGGTCGAAGCGAAATTTCTGCCGGCGCGTGATGTCGCGGGGCGCGTAAATCTGGGCGATGCCAGTGAGCCCGGGCGGCACCGAACATCGTTCCGCGAACCCGGCGACCTCCATCAGGGGCACGCGTTTGCCGCCCTCGGTCTCGATCTCCTCCGGCCTCAGCGCACGAGGCCCGACAAAGCTCATGTCCCCACGGAAGATGTTCCAGAGCTGCGGCAGCTCGTCCATCGCCGTCGCTCTGAGCAGGCGTCCGACCCGCGTCACGCGCGGGTCGTTCTCGGTCGCCTGGAGCGGCCCGACACCGTGCTCGGCGTTGTCCACCATGGAGCGGAACTTCAAGGCGTCGAAGGTCCGGCCGCTCTCGCCGACGCGGGCCTGCGAAAAGAACACGTGCCCCGTGCTCTCGAGCTTAACGAGCGCCGCGATCACCAGCCAGAGAGGCGATGACGCAATCAGGCCGACGCCTGAGAGAGTGATGTCGAATGCGCGCTTGGCGGTCACGATGCTGTGGCGTTCACGAGGCCCGACTCGAGCTGCTCGGGCGATCGGACGATGGTTTCGATCACGTGCCGGAAGCGGCCGATCATGCTCTCCCGCGAAAAGACCGTGTCGGCTCTCGAGGCGGCGTTGCGCGACAGGCGCTCCCGGAGAGCGTCGTCATCCATCAACCGGTTGAGCGCGGCTGCGAGCGCGTCGGCATCTCCAGGCGGCACCACGAGTCCGCTGACACCGTCCTGGTTCACCCACGGTACGCCGGTGGGCAGGTTGGTGCTGACCACCGCCCGCCCTGCGGCCATCGCCTCGAGTTGGACGACGCCGAAGGTCTCGGTCTTGGCAATCGACGGCAGGACGAAGAGATCCGCGGCCTGATAGTACGCGGGCAGATCCTCGTCGGAGACCCGGCCAAGAAAGACCACGCGCTCAGCCAGGCCCTTCTCGGCGGCTTGCCTGCGAAGCTCGGCTTCGAGCGGGCCGTGGCCCGCGACCATCAACGTCCCACGGCACGCCGAGAGGGCCTCGATGAGGACGTGGAGGCCCTTGTAATAGACAAGTCTGCCGACAAAGAGCAGGCGCGGACCGGGTACTCGCAGGCGAATCGCTTCGACCGCCGCCTGGGTCGCCCGATCGTGCTGCCTGTAGCGGGCCAGCGGAACGCCGAACGGCACGATCGCCACACGCCGCGCCTGCTGCACCAGCGGTGATGCCGCGGCGAGGTTCGGGCTCGACACAATCACGCAGTCGGCCCGTCGATAGAGCGCGGCCTGCAGCCTGCCGTAGGTCGGAGGGGCCCACGACGGACGCAGGAGGTCGCTGTGATGCCAGACGACCAGCCGCGGCGACGGCGTCCGAAGAAAAAGGGCCGATCCAGCGATCGGGTTCGGTTCGTGCAGCACGACGCAGTCCGGCCCGGCCCGCCAGAGATGAAACGGCAGCGATGGGCAGATCGGGACCGAGTGGCTCGCGCCCCAGCACGAGGCGCGTACCACGCGAACGCCCTGCCGCTCTTCGACGACCGTGCCCCACCCATCGTGTGCGGCCACGACGCTGACGTCCCAGTCCGCGGCCGTGCCCTCCGCCAGGTCACGCACCACCGTCTCCATGCCGCCTCGCACGGGCGGATAGAACTTCGCGGCGTGCAGTACTTTCATGCCGAACGCACCGCCTGCGCAGCTGACGGCGCGGCAGCCTGACCGCTGGCGACAGCCTCGTAAATCGCGCTCATCGTCGTGGCGTACTCCGCCCAGCTGAAACCGCTCGCGCCGAGCAGGCCACGCGCACGGCGGGCGGCCCATCGGTCGGGGTGTGCCTCGCGCTCGCTCAGGAGGCGCGCCAGGGTCTCCTTCCACGCGGTCACGTGGCCCACGGCGCAGAAGTCCACACCCGCCCCGCCCACTTCGCGCAGCACCGCGAGATCGCTCGCCACGACCGGCGTGCCGCACCTCAGGGCCTCCACGATCGGCAGGCCGAACCCTTCGCGCTCCGACGGCAGCAGGACCAGCGCAGCCCGCCGGTAGACAGCCGCCAGCAGGCGATCGTCGATGGGCGGTAGCACGGAGACATGACCTTGCAGGCCTTCGTCTTCGAGCAGGCGTTGCTGATCGCCGGTGAACGCGGCTCCGACCCTCACCAGATGGACCGCTCGCCCCTCGCGCCTCAGAGCTCCGCAGCACTGCAGGAGCACGTCGATCCGCTTCCGCGACACCACGCTCCCCACGTGCAGCAGTTCAACGGCAGCCTCCGGCGCGGCGACGAGACGGGCGGCCTCACGATCTGCATGGCTGTCTGTCTCGGGAGCAAAGGCCTCGCTGACGCCAAGCGGCGCCACCACGACACGATCCGGCGGGACCAGTTGATGCCGCACGACCTGTTCGCGGACCGATCGCGTATCGCACGCCACGACAGCCGCCCGCGTCAGCCCCTTCAGGATGTGCTGCGCCATCAGTCGGAATGGCAGGCTTCGCGGTTCGTCCCCGGGATGGAGAACCGACCGGAAGGTGTCGAGATCGTGGCAGGTGACGACGGTCCGGGCCGGGGGCAGATAGTGCACGAGCTGTGCGTAGCTGTGGTCGACCACATGGAAGACGTCGTATCGATCCGCGATCGCCCGCGCGTGCCTGGGGTAGTCGACGAGGCGGTTCAGCCCGCGATCGGTGTTCACCGCAAGGCGTCCGGACGACACACGGCTGGCCCGCCGGACGAACCGCGGGCAGACTGCGGTGGCCACCAGGCCGGCGCCGGCCGCAGCGCGCCGGTTCAGTGCGGCCAGGAGCTGTTCCGCCACGCGGTCCATGCTCGGCCACCCCTCTTCCTTGTAGTCGGCGAGGACCGCCACGCGCAGCGGTGTCGTCACACGTGCACCGCCGCGGGACGAGCCAGCAGCTCGTCGAAGAAGTCGAGGTGCGCACGAGCCACAACGGACCAGTCGAACACCGTCACGGCGCGCTCGCGGCCGAGCGATCCCAGCCGGCGGCGTCGCGCTGGATCGGCAACCAGTGTCCCGATGGCGTTCCGCCAACCCTCGTCGTCGCTTTCGCCCACGATCAGGCCGGCGTCTGCGACGACGTGGGGAATTTCCCCACTGTCGGATGCCACCACGGGAACGCCGCAGGCAAAGGCTTCGATCAGCATGCGGCCAAACTGCTCGCGCCACTGCGGGGTTGTCTTGCTGGGGGCCGCGAGCATGTCCATCGCGTTCAGCCAGCGGGGCACCTCGTCGTGCGGCACCGCGGTGGTGATCGCGACGCGCCCTTCGTGCCTGGCGGCCCATCGCCGAAGCTCCGGCTCGAGCGGACCCGATCCAACGAGGAGGGCGCGCCACGGACTGGTCAAGCGATCGAGCGTCGACGTGAGCTCCAGAATCCCCTTCTCAGGTACGAACCGTCCGAGGAAGCCGATCACGGCTATGTCATCGCTCCAGCCGAGAGAGGCCCTGATCTCGGCACGCGCGTTCGCATCTGGAGCGAAACGAGCGGTGTCGACTCCCGGAGGGATGATCCGCGATGGACTCGCCCATCCCCGGTCGTTCAACACGGTCTGGATCGTCCTTCCGTATGCCACGATTCCGCTCGCTCTCGAACGTGTGGTACTTTTCGAACCAGCTGAAGGGCGGCGGATAGGTCTTGTCGATGTTCTGAAAGGTGGCGAGCACGAGCGGTGTGCCGCGGCGGTTCCACCGCGCGACCTGCGCGGCGGCGGCGACATATGGCTCCTCCCAGCAGTGCACCAGGTCCCACTGCTCGCGAAGAAGACGCCGGAGGGGCCACCCGTAGAGCATGAGATGAACGGGACGCCCGCCGTAGACCGGAACCGGCGCGAGCGTGCACTGCTCCCCGGCGACCGGCTCGAGCGTGTGCCAGCCAAAATCGCCGTGGAAGCGGCGGGGCGCCGCGACCGTCACGTCCCAGTCGCCTGCACGAGCCAACGCATCGGCCAGCCGCCGGTTCACACCGACCGCGTACGAGTGCCCGATCGTCAGCAGCCGTTTCGGCCCTCCGCTCCCGGTCATTCAACATCCGCATGCGCGAGGTGGGTGGCATCGCCGCGCTTACCGGCCGGCGAAGACTGAATCGATACCGGGCTGGCGTCGAAGCGCTCCGGGAGTGCCCGAAGCGCACGCCACCGTCGAAGCGTCTGCCACCGGACCGGCTTCCGGTGCCGGGCCACATCAGGCAGCTGGCCGACGAGCTCACGGAGAATCCACGCAAACCCTCCGGCGTCAGCGATACGGCCGTGGCTTCGCATCCTGAAGTAGCGGAACAGGCGCACCGGCACCGTGGCGAGGGGTAATGGAAAAGGTTCGTTGTAGAGCGCACCCAGGCAGTCGTTGCGAATGACCTGGCGAAGATAGCGGGACGGCGCTCCGGCCCGCAGGATCCGGCAGGTGCACGACCCGGGCGTGAGGCAGGTACGCCACCTCCCACCCGGCATCGAGCAGACGCAGACAGAAGTCCTTCTCTTCGCCGTAGAAGTAGAACGCTTCGCGGTAGCCGCCGACCTCGAGGAACGCATCCCGCCTCAGGAGGTGTGCGAAGCCGATGAACGCGGGCACCAGGCACGGATAGTCGGCCACGGAGGGCTGGGCGCTGGCGGGCCACGGAGATCCATCGCTCTCTGCCTGGGCAAAGCCGACGGCGCCGATGCTGGCGCGGTTCGACAGCACGTCTATCGCGTCAGCGATGGCCTTCTCGTCCCGAACGACCGTGTCGTCGTCGAGCATGAGCACCAAGGCGGTGCGGGCACGGCGCACGATCGCGTTCCTCGCCACGATGTAGCCCTGCTGCCCGGGCTGGTTGACGAGGACGAGCTTTTCGCGAATCGACTGCGGTATGCCATCGAGCTCGCCGTCGATCGGCGACGTCGCTCGAGTCGTCGACGACCACGACCTCTCCGATGCTCCGCTCGCATGCCGCGAGCGACGTCAGGCAGCGCGCCAGCGACTCGGGACGATTCCGGGTGGTGATACCCACGGTGAGCGCGGGACAATCACGCGGCACGGCGTGCATTTCTCCTCGCGCGCTCGTAACACACCAGCGTCTGCCTGGCGGTTTCAGACCAGCTCATGCCCTCAACGGCCCGAAGGGCGGCCGCGGACACACGTGTCCGCAGAGTCGCGTCGGCCAGCAGCTGCTCCAGTGCGCGGGCAAGAGCGGCGCTGTCGCGCGCGGGAACTGAAAGGCCGGTCAGGCCATCCACCACGAGGGTGCGTGCGCAGCCGACCGGGGTGGCCACGACCGGAAGGCGCTGGCTCATCGCTTCCACGAGCACCATGCCGAAACCTTCGTAAGTCGACGGAAAGGCGAGCACATCGTGCGAGCGGTATGCGGCCATCACCTCTTCTTCGGCGACGCGGTCCAGGACGGTGAGACGGCCGCGAGCCTCCGCCGCGAACGACGCACGGATCTCGTCGGAAGGGACAGCACCGCCGAGAATGGTCAGGTTGCCCGCGACACCTTGCGCCACCATCTGTGAGAACGCGTCGGCCAGGTAGCGCACTCCTTTCACGTCGGTCCAGCTGCCACAAAACAGGATGCCGCGTCCGCGCGCCGCTCCGGCCGCGGGCGCGTCGGCAAGGAAGCGGCTCGACACGCCATGGGGAATCAGGTCGATCGCATCAGCCGGCTTCCATCCCTGCTGGATCGCGAACTCGCGATCACCCTCGTTCAGGACGATCAGGCGGTCGGCCGCGCGCGCGGCAGCGGCAACCTGGGTGAGGCGCACCGCGGGATGAAACAGGCGACGTGTCCACGGTTTCCGGATGAGCCCCGCAGCCGCATCGTCCAGCACACGACGATAGTTGAGGTGTTCGAGGCCGTTCGATCGGGACACGATCGTCGCGTCGTGAAGCTCATGGCCGATTCGCGCGGCAATCCACAGGCCTTCGGCGCTGGCGACGTCGACGACATTGTATGGACCGGAGGCCTTGAACTTTCCGCGCACCGCCGACCAGGCTGCGACAGGTCCGAGCGCCTGCCGCAAGTAGGGGTTCGATGGACGCGGGCCGATCCCGTCGGCCAGCAGCACGTCGCAGGTGTGTCCGAGCGCCCGGAATTCCTCCTGCAGCTTGATCGGCACCTTGGTCGAGCCAAGCCTCGGGTCCGGAGGGTAGTCGCCGACGAGGAGGATCCGCACGGTCAGAGTTCAGCGGCCGACAAGGGAGGCCATCCGGACTTGAGCCGGCGGTAGTTCAGCCTGGCACGCAGGTTTCGGCCGCACTGCTCCAGTGCCTGCATCGGCGAGCGTCTCCACCGCAGCAGATCGCGTTGAAGGCCGGCTTCCTCCGCGGGTGACGCGCCGCGCTGGCGCGCCTCCTCGAGCGCCTTCCAGTAAGTGCACCACATCGAGAAATAGCGGGAGTCGAGCGCCGCAAGGAATCCGTTGTGCTGGGCGTCCGGAGTCACGCCGTGCCAGACAGGTTCGTGACGCTCGTGGAAGATCAGCGGCTCGCGGTTGAGAACCAGCCCGCGCGAATGCGCCATCATGATGGCGGTGTAGACGTTGTCCCAGCACCCCTCGCCAACCACGTAGGGCCTGAAGCGGCGCCGGTGAGAAGGCCACCACGCCGTCGACAGCACGAACATGTCGATTCCTGCGGTCAGGGCTGGCCCCGGCACAGGCAGGGTGATGTCGTCCACATCGGTGCGGCAAAGAGCATAGGACTCTTGCTGGCGCTCTTCGATTGCCGCAACGGCAGCGGGCGTGACCACGATGTCCGCATTGATGAACGCAAAGTGCCGATGCCCGCCCGCTCGTGCGGCGCGCCACAGCGCTTCGAAGATCTCGTCCGTGAGCGGACGGCGGCGGCCAGGCGTCGCGGTCACCTGAATCGAATCGGTCTCCAGAACGGCCGCGGTAGGGATTCCCGGGAAGTTGAATGTCTTTCCTCGACGAAATTGAAGGTTGACGGCCTCGACACCAGCGAGGCGCCCGAGCGCTTCCGCTGCCGCCTGCTGTCTGCGGCCGGCTGCCGGGCCAGCCTCGTACATCTGCAGTCCAACGAGCATGTCAGCCGTTCGCTCCGTGCTGCGCGCTCTGAAGCACGGCCGACAGCCGCTCGACGTGCGCCTCCACGGACATCTCCTGGGCGCGGCTCAGGGCGCCGGCCCCCAGCGCGGCAAGGCGCGCGGGATCGGACAGCAGCGCGGCGAGCCGATCGCCGAACGACGACGCCGTGGCCGGCGACGGCACGAGCACGCCGCCCACGCCGTCTTGCAGCCACTCGCGGATGCCGCCGGTGTCGGTCGAGATCGCGGGAACGCCGAGCGCTGCGGCTTCGAGGCCGACGAGGCCAAAAGGCTCCGGCCACACGCTTGACATGCCGAGCACGGAGGCGGCGGCCATGTGCGGCCAGCGCTCCTCGCCGACGAGCCACCCGGTAAACGTCGCCCGGACGTTCAACCGTGCCGCGAGCGATTCCCATTCGGTCCGTTCGGGCCCATCGCCGATCATCGTCAGCCGCACCTCACGTCGGAGCCGAGACGATGCGTGCGCCACCGCGCGGATGAGAAGATCGCCGCCCTTGAGCGGCGTCATGCGTCCCAGGAACACGACGTGGGGCTCGGCCGGCATTCGGCGGACCGCCGGCTCGACGATCCGGGTCGGGAACAGCGGATTGGTATGAATGCGCGATGCCGCCACGCCGTTGCGCGCGTACTCCCGGCTCATGTGGCCGCTGGCCACGACGACAGCGGCATAGCCGCTGAAGAGCTCGCGCTGCGAAACGCCCCACTTGAGATCGCGAAGCATGGCAGCTGGATTGAGCCGCCCGCAGCGCCTGGGGAAGTACAACGCCGCGCACGCCGCGCCGAACGCCCGCTCGCAGGCCACGGGCCTCGGGAATGCGTGCATCTTCAGTCCGCCGATGCACGTCCCGAAATACCCGTGCATGAACTTGACGACTGGCGCCGCCGTCATCAGGCCCGCGTCGACGGCAAGGTCGCGCATGTTGTGCGAGTAGCACACGTCAGGCCGCCACTGGCGAATCGGCTCGAGGTCTCGCCCGAGCGTCGTCCCGTGGACGCGGAAGCGGGGCCAGCGGGCAGCGCCTGTGTTGTCCAGCTCCGACGACACCAGGGCCACTTCGTGTCCGCGCGCCTCGAGGGGCTCCAGCACTGCGTCGAGATAGGTCTGCACGCCGCCCGCGTCGTTGGCGCCGTCGTTGGCCACCAGGATACGCATCAGATCGCCGCCCCCCGCCTTGTCAGCCGGACAGCGACGCCTTCGACAGACCATGGATCCTCGCCTGGCGTCAGCGGCGCGAGCTCGAGGTTCTGCACGTCGAGCTCCATCTCGAGATCACGCCGGCTCATATTGAGCGACGGCCAGATCGACGGGTGGAGTTCGACAAAGAGCGCGAGCGATGAGCCGCGCGATCGGATGGTCTCGCGCGCGCCGCGAAGGACCGACACTTCCCAGCCCTCGACGTCGATCTTGATGAAGTCCGGCGCGATGGCTTCGCGCGCGCAGAACGCGTCGATGGTCGTGGAGCGCACGTCGCGCATCTCGCCGCCCTCTCCCGGTGCGGCGAGGCGGCTCTCGCCCGAGGTGCCTGACACGATCAGCGACGTGGCGGACTCCCGGTCGGCAAGGGCCATTTCGATGGGCCGGACTACCGCGCCCAGGCCGTTGAGGTCCACGTGACGCGTGAGCGCCGCGTGCACTTCGGCGACAGGTTCGAACGCGAACACGCGCCCGCCGGGACCAACCCATTGGCCCAGAAGAAGCGCATATGCGCCGACGTTGGCGCCGACGTCGAGAGCCACGTGCCCCGGCCTGATGGCCTTCTTGAACGCGCGGTACTCGCTAGGATTCCACGAGATGTGGCGAAACTCCGGCAGGGCGCGGATGTGCTCGTTATCCGGCAGCACGCACTGCAGGCCGCGCCCGCCACTGCGAAGCATCAGGGCGCCGAGGTACAGATGCTTCAGCCACCGCCTCACGCGAGGACCGAGCGGCAAGCCCCGGAACCGTTCGCCGACGGTCTCGATGATGGGTTTCTCGCGAAACCGATTCGAGGGCGCGGTCGGCAGGGCGTCGCGGACCGTCATGCCGCGCCTCCCGCGCCTATCGACGCCGCGGCGCGGCGCGCCGTGTCCTTCCACGCCTGGCCGCTCATCCGCCGCCACCAGGCGCGGCGCGGCCTGTGCGCATCGCGGCGAATCGCCTCGTCCCAGCGTTCGTGAAACAGCCGTCCGTTCTTGAGCACGCGCGCCTTGTACTGGTCTGAAAGCACGCCGATCGTCGTGCTCCCGAGATGAGAGTACGCCCCTGCCCGCTCGTAGCCATGGGTCGCGATGCGCCACCCGGCCTCGCGAATCCGGAACGCAAGGTCGGCTTCGTCCCACTCGGTCGGCACGAAGCGTTCGTCGAGGACACCGACCTGCGCGAGGCAGGCGCGCCGGACTACCCACGGCCGGATCACTACATCGACTTCCTGCAACCGAAGCCAGTTAAACGGGCGAGGACCGATCGTGCTTTGGAGGCGGCGCCAGTCCACGAGGTCGTCCCATGTGTCGATGGGCTCGTCAACCGGGAAGCAGTTGAGCCCGCGGCTGAGCGAGACAAGACCCAGGTCCGGATAGGCCTTGAACGTGGCCACGAGCTCCGGAACGAGCCAGCGGCACCTGAGGAACATGTCGTCCTGCCACGCCAGCGCGATGGGCGCTCGTGCGTCGGCAAGACCGCGGTTCGTGCACCGCAGCTCGTGCAGATCGGCCTCGTGGTGCCACCGCAGGTGCTGCTGTCCCCACGCCGTAGCCGAGAGCGCGGCGAGCAGCGCTGGCGTCCGATCGCGGCACCCGTCTTCGATCACGATGAGCTCCACCGCCTGCCCTTCCGCCATCTCACGCCAGCTGGCGAGGCACGCCTCGAGCACATCCGCGTTGTTGAACGTCGGGATGACGATGGAGAGCGCTGGACGTGCGTCGGTCATGGCGTCGATCGGAGCGTGGCGATGGTGTGCAGCAAATCGAAGTGTGTGCGGTACAGCGTTCGCGCCTGCTCGGCAAGCCTGGCGCGACGCTCGGGATTGGTCGCCAGCGCCGCTGTGGCCTCGGCAAGGCCGGTGGCGTCGGCGACTGGCACGAGCACCGCGGCGCCGCTCGCTTCCCAGACATCCTCGGTAAGCGGACCTGACGTCGTGACCACCGGACGCGCGTGCGACAGCGCTGCCATCGCGCTGGTCCGCCGGCTGCTGATGCCGTCAGGGTACGGCTGCAGCATCACGTCGCACGCGCTCACGTGCCGCGAGACATCGTCGGGGCCGAGCGCACCGGCGCCGTGCACGCGGCCGTTGAGCGCCGGGAAGCCTGCGGCAAGCTCGGTTGCAACCGTCTCACTGTCCCGGCCGAGGAGGAGCAGCCTGCAGTCGCACCGCGCCGCGAGCGCGGGAAGACACTCGGTCAGCAGATGCCGCATGTGGCGACCGTAGGTCCCAAAGTGGCCCACGAGAGCGTGCCCGTTGGCGTAGCGGGAGTGAATCGCGGCGGAGGCGCGCTCGTCACCCACGAACGGGATGCCGCTCGGCACCGGCAGCCAGTCCACCGGCGTCCCGCGTGGCGTGAGCGACTCCACGCCGGCTCGCCACGCCGGGATAGAGACAAAGGCACGCTCGGCCGCACCAGCGACAAGCCTGGCCATGAGCCTGTGTGTGGCCGCTAGCCCGTTCAATCGAAGCGGGGCGTCGCGATCGAAGGGAAACGCGACTTCGTGAAACATCACCCACACCGACTCGCGCCCTCGTCCTCGCGATCGCAGCCAGAGACAGAACGGCAGGTTCGCAGCTTTCCACCCGAATGCATGCGGCACGTACTGCACCAGCAGCCGCCTCCGCTCGGAAGATCGCAGCTCTCGCGACAGGATGTACAGAGATCGCGGACCAAACTGATCGGGCAGCCAGCGCACCGTCACCCGCCCAGCCTGGCCTGCCTGCCCCGCCTGGCCTGCCTGCCCTGCCTGCCCTTGTGGCGCCCACACGACGACCTCGTCGCCTGCGGCGGCAAGTCCCTCCGCCACCATGCGGGTGTAGTCGCTTACCCCGCCCGGCCGGGGCGGATATTCACCCGTGAGAATGTGCCACTGCATCAGAGCGAGGCGTTCGACGCCGACGGCATCAAACGCAGCCTCGTAAGCCATCCGCCAAGCCAGGCGCCGAGGGGAAGCCCGACATAGAGCGGCCTCATCTGCCAGACGTATCCCATAGCCAGCAACAGCGAGAGGCCGGTGGTTGCGACGAGCCCGAGCCTGTCGTGCAGCAAGCTCACAAGGCCCGCCGCCAGCAGACAAACGGCGGCGCGCACCGTCCACGGGACGATGAGCTCGCGCGCGAGTGTTCGGCCGTCAAGGCCAGTCACCGGCCGCAACAGCCGGAGCCCCAGCGGCACGGCCGTCGCGAGCGAGGCAATGAGACCCGCGGCAGCGATGCCGTCCAGGCCCCAGGCGCGGCCCATCAGCAGCGCCAGAACGGTCTGCACAACGCCGTTCACGAGAACCAGCATTCCGACCTGAAGCCGGTTGCCGAGGACGGAGGCGCTGGTGATGACCCCGTGGACGATCGACGAGACGAAGATGCTCGCCGCGAGAAGCGCGCTCAAGGTGAGCCCGCCGAAAAGGCTCGGACCCACCCATGCACTGACGAATGCCGGATTGAACGCCAGGATCACGCAGAGAGCTCCACCCGCCAGCAGCGCATGCAGCTTCAGGAGCAGGAGGACGACGGACCGGAGCCGTGAGCGCGCCTGATCTTCGCCGAAAAGTTGCGCGAGGCCGACGAGGCCGCTGTCCGGCAGCACCCACGCGAGCTGCGTGCTCATCGACGCGAGCTTGGCCGTGCAGCTGTAAATCGGGACGAGCTCCGGCCGCCCGAGAAAGGTGATGACGATGGCGTTCGAGGCGCTGATCACGTGCCATCCGAGCGCGCCAAACCAGACGCCGATGCCGTTGCTCATCAGCCGCCACAGTTCAGTCCGCGAAGGCAGCGACCACCCGGTCATCAGGTCGGGCGCGAGGGCGAACGTCCGGAAGCAGGCCACGAACATGATGATCAGCGTGGGCACGGTGGGCCCGAGCGCCAGTGCGAGCAGGCCGTCTCCTCTGAGCAGAAGCGTCAGCGTGAGCGCGAAGGTCAGCGCCGACTGGCAAAGCGTCAGGACACCATTGAAGACCACATCCTGAAGGCCGCCGAGAACACCACGGAAAACCCGCAGCGGGTACAAAATCGCGGTCAGCGACACCAGTGCGATGAGCGGAAACTGGAGGAGCGCCCGATCGGCGGCATCGAGCCGGAGGACCGACGGCAGAATCATCCAGAGGATCAGGGCGACAGCGGTGTAACCCGCGGCCACGATCGAGGCCACGAGCACGCCGTGGCCAACCAGCCGACGCATCGTTTCGCGATCCTGCCGGCCATCGGCTTCGGCCAGCATCCAGGGCAGCACGCCCAGCACGCCGAGGTCGACCATCGCCGCGTACCCGACGAGTTCACCGGTGGCGAGCCACAGGCCCCACGAGCGTGTCCCGAGGGCGCGCAGGGTCAAGGGCACCAGCACGAGGCCGGATGCGATCGCGAAGACGTAGTGACCGTAGGCAAAGCCGGCCGTCCACGCAGCCTTGCGAACGCGGCTCACGGCCTGGGCCTCCGGGCGTACGCCTGCAGGTTGAGGGCCAGCGGCGTGCGGACCGCACCTGGGATCGAGGCGGCCCAGTACACGCCGAGACGAAGACCGTTCGACGCGCTCCGTGCGAGACGGCTTCCACCGTCGACTGTCAGCAGTTCCGGCGCGCCGGTGTTCACCCGCACGTCTGCGAACCCGGCGGTCGAGAGCGCCAGGCCAAGGGAGCGCGGCGAGAAGTGATTGACGTGCACCAGGTTTCCGGCGAGCGAGATTTCATGGGAAGGGCGCAGTGCCGCAAGCGCGCGCTCCTTGTGAAACTGCGCGGCGCCGCAGGGCACCTTGACAGCGATCAGCCCGCCGGGCTCGACGAGCGGCGCCACGGTCCGCAGCAGCTGCACCGGATGCGGGATGTGCTCCAGCACATCGGTCATCGTGACGGCTGCGTAGCGGCGGCCCTCGGCGCCCAGAGTGTGCGCATTGACCTGGTGAACCGGAGCGCCCGTCCGCCGTGCGGCGCAGGCCGCGGTCGCAGGATTGAGCTCGATGCCCTCCACCGTCCATCCACGCGAACGGGCGAGCGACATGAACCGTCCAGCGTGGGCGCCGATGTCGAGCAACTGGCGGGAACGATCCGGAAGCGAGCGTTCAAGCGTGTCGAGAATGGTCCGGAAGATCAGGTCCTTGTGATCGGCCTCGAACTCGCGCTCGACCCAGTCCGGGGACCAGCGCTGATCGTACATGCGGTCGAAGAATCGCTCGAGCGTCGGCAGGCTCTCCGGCTGGCCAAAGCCGCAGTGTCCGCAACGAACCAGCCATCCCTTTCGCCCGGTGTATTGGTCGAGCTCGGGATCCTGCGTGGCATATTCGTGAAAGTCGAAGCGGTACTCGTGGTACCGGGACAGATCTTTCCCGCCGCACACCCAGCACGCCCCGGCCGCCTCGAACATCACGCGCTGTTCCGGTCCACGACATCGACGATCTCGGCCGCCATCGTGCTCCACGGGCGGGCGCGGAGCGCGGCAGAAAGCGGCTCGGTCTGATCGCGCCAGTGCTCGAGACGCGATCGCCATGTCTGCAGCCGCGACGCAATCTCGCCGGCGTCTTCCGGGTCGTCGATCAGCAGGTCCGCCAATCCGGCGGGGTACAGTTCCGCCACGCCGGCAGATCGGCTGACCACAGCGGGCACCCCGCGGCAGATCGCTTCGTGGACCGACAGCCCATACGCTTCATACCGCGCCGGGTGCACGATCGCATCGACGGCCGCCAGGATCTTGGGCACATCCTCCCGGAAGCCGAGGAACCTCATTCTGGCTGTGAGGCCCGCGGCCGCGACACGCTCGCGCCACGCCGGCAGCTCGGCGCCGGCGCCGACCACGACCAGGTCGGCATCCCAACCGGGATCGCGGCAGCAGTCCACCCACGCCGCAAAGACCGAGTCGAAGGCCTTCCGCCGATCGCCGAGCGCACCCACGAATCCTACGAGCGGGCGATCACCTGAGACACCCAGCGCGCGGCGGGCGTCCAGGCGTTCGTTGGCCGTCGGCCTGGCAAACACGTCCGCGTCGCTGCCGTAGTAGACAACCCGCGTCCGATCGGCGGGCACGCCGAGCCGCTCGACGACGTCGGCCTGCGTGCGGCGGCTGTTGCAGATGACCACCGTCGCGCGACCGAGCGCATCGCGCTCGGCCTGCCGGTCCTGCCGATCGGTGAACGCGCGCCTGGCGCGGCGCGCGATCGAACCCGCCACTACGGGGTCGTGGGCGGCGTGGAGATAGTGCACCCAGTTGGCCGCGATCACCGGACAATTCCCGCCGTTGACGACGGCGCGCGCGCCGTCGGCGTGCAGGCGCCGCCATTCGCGGCGTCCCGCGGCGGCCAGCAGCGGCCGGCCAAAGAGATGGCGGCCGAATGGCCGGCGCACGAGATGGACCGAGACGGTCGGGCGCGACGCCAGGTCGGGCCACGCCCGGTGCGTCACCACATGCACACGGCGCCCGGTCGATGCGAGATACAGGGCGAGCGCATGGTTCGCGCGATCCATTCCGCCGAGCGGCGTGAAATCACCCGCAACGAGCAGCCACGGTTTCGCCATCAGTCGCGCGGCAGGCGGCTCATCATCGCCCCGTGCAGCACGCCTTCCAGAAACCAGAACTGCATGCCCACCTGGGTCGCGAACGGCACGAAGCTGAAAACCAGCGCCAGTGTCCCCATGTTGGCGGCCGACACGGCCGCGGTCCAGTACCAGTCGTCGGTTCGCCTCAGAAGGCGGAACAGCCGCCATTGGTACATCACGGTCACAACGAGGGCGGCTCCATAGAAAAAGAGCAGCGGCCAACCGCCGTCGAGAATCCACGCGTTCGGCTGTACCTCGGCCCAGAGCGCAGTCGAGTCTAGGTGGCCGGGATTGCCGAAGTAGTTGCGCATCATCCCCCACCGCGCGAGCCCCGCGCCGAACGGGTACTCGACTACGAGGGTGTTGAAGCCTTCCTCGATCTGCTGGCCGCGGCTCGAGTAGTAGAGCCGCGTCGGATCCTCACCGAGCAGCGTTCCGAAGCGTTCGGCAATCGACTGCCCGCCGAGCGCTGTCGAGAACGTGAGCCCGACGATGACCAGCCCGACGCTCAAGGACGAAAACTCTATGAAGCGCCGGCGATCCCCTCTGAGGAGGAGCATCGCCGCGTACACGCCCATCATCCCGACGGTCACCACCATGCTGGCGCGGACGTAGCTGAGGTAGATGGCTGACACGCCCGCGAGCGATAACCCGAGCGCGAGGCCCCGCTTCCACCAGGCAAATGGCTGGAGCGCGAAGATGAGCCCGAGGAGCGCGGCGATCGTTCCCGCGCCGCACACGGCGCCCGGTGTGTCGAAGAGTCCGGGCGGGCGGATGATGCGACGGCCGTCTGGGCCGGTATACGTCGCCACCTGCATCGCGGTGGCGTTCGACGTAATCAAGCTCGAGAGCTCGCGCGGCATCCAGCGGTCCGGGTCGTAGACCTGGAGCACACCGACGACGGAGTTGAGGCCGTTGCAGACGAGCAGGATGGCGAGGATCCGCACGAGCTGGCGCGGACGGCTGATGAAGCCCGGCGCCCAGAACAACGGGCAGAAGATGGCCAGGTAGAGCCCGGTCTGTCCGGCACCTGCCGCAAGGCTGTTGGTCAGCGGGTGCAGGATCATGATCGACAGGCAGAGCAGCACCCACAGGAGCCATGGGTCCGCCGGGTGTCGCACGCGCCGCTTGTCGCCCGAGATCCACCAGATCCCGAACCCGACGAGCGCGATGGCATACACGCCGATGCGGATCGGCGCGCGGAACGCCTGCATCCCCGGCAGGTACAGCAACCCGGGAATCGCGGTCTGGGCGACGGCGAACCACTCGAGCGGGCCCGTCGGCAGCAGCCGTTCGTCATCGAGCGACACGGCCGGCGCGGCGGCCGCGGTCCCGCCGTCTGCGTCATCCTCGAAGTCATGCCCTCGATCGCGCTCCGGGGGAACCCAGGCATGGCGCGGGCGCGCTGGTCTCAAGTCACTCATCGGGCAGGGCGTCCAGCCCTTCGCGCGCCCACAGAAGGTGCGGCCATTCACCGAGCGAACCCTCATCGACAAAAGGCCTCAACAGCGACCGGGCATCGAACGCGTTCGACACGGACCGGCGATGCGTTCGCGGCGAGTGGTCGATGCACCAGGCGCGATACCCGAAGCCGGCGATGCGATCGATCACGGCTCTTACCGAGCTCCCCTGCTCGCGGAGGTAGCCGGGATGAAGCTCGAGAACGAGGCGATCGATCAGCCGCGACGACAGCCGCCGTCCCAGCCCCACAACCGCGAGCGACTCCGCTCCTTCGATATCCATCTTCAGCAGGTCAACGCGCTCGACCTCGGCCTCGTCGAGGATCTGGTCGAGCGGCCGGGCAGGCACCTCGAATCGAGCGGCGCCGTTGCCCGACGGAGCGGCCAGTACCAGGCCAAAATTGGCGCCCGCGCCAGGATTGGCGCCGTAGGCAGCGAACGACAGCGTTCCGATCTGGTCGGCGGCGGCCGCGGCCACGACTCGCACGGAGGTGAGCCGGTTGCTCGTCACGTTCCACGAAAGCGTGCCGTGCGCGCGAGGATCGGCCTCGACGCTTACGACCCGGCCCGTCGGGCCCACGAGGTGCGCGGCGACCAGCGTGAAGTAGCCCCAGTTGGCGCCCACGTCCACAGCCGTCATTCCAGTCCTCAGCAGACGCATCAGGAGGGCGGTTTCCTGCGGCTCGTACCGTCCGGTGAAGCACACCTCGCGCATGAGCGGATCGCTGAGGTCGCACAGGAACTTCGAGCCGCCCAGGTCAGGCGGCATCGTCGCGACGAACGGGCCAGCGCTCCGGCCCGCCACCCAGTTCATCGCGCGGTACCGCCCGGCGGGCAGCGCGCGGATGAACTGCGCCGCCACGCCGATCCAGAGGGGCGCGGGGCGAACGTCATGACCGGCGGCTGCCGGACTCATGCGAGCTTTCTGGCCACGATCAAGAGGTTGTCGGAGAACGCGCGTGGAAACGAGGAGGACATCGCTGCCGGATAGTGCCAGCCGGTCAACGGGACGCGTCCCGATTGGCTGAACGCTATCGACTGTGCGGCAAGACCCGCGGTGCGGGCCGCGCGCTCGAGATCGGACGGGAGGAGCGCAGTGCGGTGTGCCGGATAGTGCGCGTCCTGGAACGCGGCGAACCGGCGCTTGGTGCCCAGCGTCAGCAGGCTGAGGACGCTCAACTGATTCGGCGTGGTGACGATCACGGCCCCGCCTGGCCGGGTGATGGACGCCAGCTGTCGAAAGAACGCCCAGGGGTTTTCGAGATGCTCTATCGTCTCCACCGCGACGACGAGGTCGCCGCATGCCGAATCGACGGGCCATACCGTGCCGTCGAGGTCCACGGCGCGAAACTCGAGGTCGTCCGGAAAGCCGCGGTAGCGCACCGCGTCGAGGCCACAGTAGCTGGCGAAGCGCGCCGACACGGTACGCCACAGGGCGCCACCGCCGCATCCGACATCGATGAGCCGGCCGCCGCCAAGGTTGTGCGCATCGATCGCGGCCGCCACCATGTCGTAGATCGCCTGTTCGCTCGAGCCCAGGCTTTGGCGCGCGCGCGCCTCGAGCTCCGCGTTCCCCAGCGCGATCGGTATCGTCACGCGCGCACCACCGCAGGCGACATGTGCGCGAGGGCTTGTTCGAGCTTCCGGAACTGGGTCACGGGGTCGGAGACGGCCGCCGCGCGCGCCGGTCCTCCAGCGGCCTGCCTTGCGCGCGCCGTCCGATCCTCGATGAGCGGGCGAAGGGCGGCTGCCACCGCGCGCGCATCTCCAGCCGCCGTAAGAACACCGCACGTCTCGTTGACGATTTCAAGCGCACCGCCGAGAGCAGACGTCACGACTGGCAGGCCTGCGCGGAGCGCCTCCACGAACACCACACCAAAGGGTTCGGGTGAGAGGTTCGGCTGGCAATAAATATCCGCCGCCCGCAAGAGCTGCGGGACGTCGGCGCGCTGGCCGAGCCAGCGCGTGCGATCAGCGATCCCGCGCGATTGGGCCTTCTCACGGATCGAACGAAGCCAGGCCTCCTCGTCCGGCCGCTGCGCCCCGCCGACCTGCCACCACGTCCAGCCGGGGAGATCGCCGAGAGCGGCCAGCGCCTCGACGAGCACTTCGTGCCCCTTCCACGCTTCACTGCGGCAGGCCGTGATCACCACAACCGCCGATTCGTCCGTTGCGAGCGACGCGCGGAGGCGAGCCCGCGCATCCGCCGTCAGCGGCGGGAGCTCCGGCACCGGCGGATGGACAACGCACGACGCGACACCGCTATACAGCAACGGCAAGGTGGAGGCCGTGAACTCGCTGTTGCAGATGACGATGTCCGGCGGCAGGCGCCTGGCGAGGCGTTCGGTCCAGTGGCCTCCGGTCATGGCGTCATGGGCCCAGAACGCGAGGGGCAGGCCGGCACGTCGCACAACGCCGCCAAACAGACCCTGCGTCCAGGGCGCGTGGCACACCACCCGATCGAATCGTCCAGGAGCCAGCGCCTCCCTCAGGCGAAGGCGCGCCCGCCGCAGAGTCTGGGGGCGGCTCAGGCGAACCTCACCAAGGATGGCCACCGCGGCGCCGGCGGCCTCGAGCTCATGGGACAGCCTGCCGTCGAAGCACAGGGCGAACTCGTGGTCTCCGGCCTCGCCACGGAACGTGGCCAGCGTGAGCAGAATCGCCTCGATCCCGCCATAGAGGTTGCCGCTGTAGACATGGAGCGTCCGCATCACGCGTGCGCCATCACGTGTTCGTACACCGGGAGCAGGTCGCCGGCCAGCCGTGCACGATCGAACAGACGCTCAGCGGTGAGGCGGCCCGCATGCCCGAGCCGCTCACGCTGCGCGCCGTCGCGCGCCAGCTCCGTAATCCGGCGCGCCAGGCTCTCGGCGTTGCCGGGCGTATGCGGCAGACCATCAACGCCCGGCGTGAAGATCTCGCGGGCGCCGCCCGCATCAGCCGCGATGACGGCGCGGCTGCACGCCATGGCCTCGGCGATGACGAGGCCGAACGGCTCCGGCGCCGTGCTCGCGTGCACCACGATGTCGAGCGACCGCAGCGCCTCCTCGGGGTGCTGCACGAAGCCCGTGAAGCCCACGCGCCCGGTGAGCCCGAGCCGCTGGGAGTATCGCTGCAGATCATCGAGCGTGTACTGACTCCCTGCCGTCTGGTAGAGCGGACCTCCGATGATGTAACCGCGCACGGCGACATCGTCAGGCAGGCGTGCCAGCGCGTCGAGAAATGTCGTGTGCCCTTTCCATCGTCCGAATGCACCGAGCAGGCCGACGCGGACGATCGGGCCTTCAACCGGAGGCAGCCCGGCCAGCGCATCGAGATTGAGGCGCGCACCGGCCGGGTGAAAGCGATGCAAATCGACCGCATTCGGCACAGCGAACACCGGCGCCGACGGCTGCAGCGCAGAACGGACGTCGTTGGCCACGCTCCGCGAGTTGGCGACGATCGCGGAAACCCGTGCGACCTGGTGGCGGAGCAGCCGTTCGGTCAGCCTTCTGCCGCCGATGTAGTCGTGCACGTGCCACACGAGGGGGGCCGCGGGGCGCGCCTCGGCGGCGACCACGTGCATTTTCAGGCTGTTGGTGTGGACCACGTCCGGCTGCACGCGCCGAATCACGCTGCGCAGGTCGTCCACATACTTCGCGACAGGCAGCGCGGCGAGCGCCAGCTTCGCGCCGAGCTGCAGTGTCCCGGCCATCGTCGGCGCGACGCCGGCTTCGCCAACACGGGCGAGCGAACGCGGAAACGCCAGGACTTCGCTCGCCACGCCGAGCCGGAGCGCCTCGTCCCGCAGCGGCCCCTCCGCAGCGCAGAGAAGCCTGAGACTCCACGCCGGCTTCGCCTGGCGAAGGCTCGCGAGGATATCGAGGAGGCTTCGTTCGCCGCCGCCGAGCTCGGCCGAGGCACTCAAATAGAGAACGCGCATCAGGGATAGGGACAGGGAAGGAGAACAGGGAACGGAGAACAGGGAACAGGGAACGGGGATCAGGGAACGGGGATCAGCGATCGGCGATCAGGGATCGGGGATCGGGTCGGGCTAGAAGAAACGCGAGCGAATGCGAACGACGTCGTTGGCCAGCACCTTGTCTTCGAGGCGCAGGGCCACTTCGGTGGTCTTGCCGTCGACGACGCGTGTCGCGGTGATCCCGCGATCCGACCCGCGATCGCTCAGGCCGCCTGCGAGCACGATGGCCTGCTGAACGGTCATGCCGGGATCGAGCACGTAGTAGCCGGGATTCCTGACCTGGCCGTCCACATAGAAGCGTTGTGCGGTGGGTACGTTGATGATCGTCCCGTCACGCAGGATGACGACACCACCCGCGCGTCCGAGTTCCAGGTCGCGGCGGTTCACGCGGATCTGCTCGCCCTGCGACTGACCGGGCTGCGGCGGATGCACGATGATGACCTCGTTGCTCGCATCCGCCGTCGGTGATCCGGCGAGAGCGAGCGCTTCGAGCAAGGTCATGCTCGAACCGCTCATCGTGATCGGCCCGGGCGTGCGCACGGCGCCGCTGACGAACACGCGCTGGCTCTTGTACTGGTCGATCTCGATGCGAAGCTGCGGGTTGCGAAGATAGCCGTTCGACAAGAGGCGCGTGAGCAAGTCCTGCAGAGCCTTCAGTGTTTGGGTGGAGGCCTGCACGCGTCCCAGGAGCGGGAACGTGAAGGAGCCGTCGTTCTCGACGCGGTACTTGCCGGTCAGTTCCGGCTCTCCAAAAACCGTGATCGAGAGTTGATCCTGTGCGCCGATGACGTAGTTGTCCTGCGGGACCGCGGGTGCGTCCGTCGCGGGCGGCTGCGCCGCGGACGCGGGCGCGGGCGCGGGCGGTTGAGCGCCGGCGGACGAGCCGAGCGTGACCGCGATCACGAGAGCTATGAAAAGGTTCATGACCATGCCGATTTTACCTAGAGGTTCGGCCGCGTGACTGGGATTCCCAGCTGGCGGGCCTTTCTGTAGAGGTTAGGGCGCTGGATGCCGAGCGTCCGGGCCGCGTCTGCCATGCGCCAGCCGTGGTGCTGCAGCACGGCGGCGATGTAGTCGCGTTCGAACCGAACGCGCGCATCTCGGAGGGTGCCCGTTGGCGAGAATGCCGTCGACGTGCGGTCGAGCTGCAGCGCGGGCAGCAGCTGTTCGATCTGAATCGGACGATCGCCGCAGTCTGCGGCGACGCGATCGACGAGGGCGCGGAGCTCCGCGAGGTTGCCTGGCCAGCTGAGCGCTGCGAGCAGCGCCAGCGCGGCGTCGGTAAAGCCCGGCCCAGCGTCACCGCGCGCGGCGGCGACATCATCGAGGAGGCGCGCCGCCAGCGCCGGCACGTCCTCGGCCCGGTCGCGCAGCGGGGGCAAGTCGATTCGCGACACCGCCAGCCGCCGGTAGAGATCCGGGCGGAACCGATGATCGCGCACGTCATTGTCGATAGAGGGCGGTGCGCTGGCAATGAGGCGGACGGTAGTGGGCGTCGCCGTCCCTCCGACACGAACCTCACCGTCGCGCGCTATGCGCGCGAGCCGTGCCTGCACGGCGGCCGGCAGATCGGTGACATCCTGCAGGAAGAGCGTCCCGCCCCGCGCAGCGACGATTCGGCTCTGCGGTGAAACAGTTTCCAGATCCGACTGGCCGGCACCGTCCACGTTCCCGAAGAGCCGGTGATCGATGTCGTCCGAATCACCGCAAGCCACCGCGACCCAGGGTGCCGACGCCGGCCGCCCCCGGCCATGCAGCTCCCGGGCGACCGACTCCGCATCGGCGCCAGGCTCGCACGTGAGGAGAACGCTCCCCTCGAGCGGGGCAAGCCGCCGCACGAGCTCCTGAACACGCGAAACGGCAGGGGATCGGCCGACGAGTTCGATCGCGCCCTGTGCCACCGGTACCAGGCGGGCCGGACGACTGAGTGATGGTTCCAGCATTGGATGGCCTTCTAGATGCAGCTTCGCCCTGTCACTCACACTCGGAGCGACAGGTTCGGGGCCGCGGGAGACGGCAGGAGAACCGAATCGTATCCCTTGAGGCACAGGATGTGTCCCAAAAGAAACATCGGATCATTTCCCGCATCCGATCAAGGCCGGTAAAATGCTCTAATACAATGCTTTAGAGACACCAACCAGCGGAGGACCGGCACTGGGAGTATCGGTCGGTGGTGTTGTATCAATAAGAGTCGGCGGCTGGCGAGGACCGATACGGACTGCGCATCGCACGAACCGCGTCTGGCTGTGCCGCCTGAGCGGGGTGGTAGCATAGGCATGGTTCGCAAGGGGTTCCGGGCAGGCGCGAAAGTGGCGGAACTGGCAGACGCGCCGGACTTAGGATCCGGTAGCCGAAAGGCTTTGGGGGTTCGACTCCCCCCTTTCGCACTCTAAAAAGGGCTACGGGCTCCAGGCTTCGCTCCGGGGGCTCCAGGTTCGGCCTGCCGGCCACTTGGTGTGGGCACGCCGGAATGGTGTAGCCTGCTGATCGTCGCAGCCTCGAAGTCCAAAGCCCCCGAAGCCTGAAGCCCGGAGTCCGAAGCCCGTAATCCTCTACCCATGAAAACCGACCTCGTAGACGTCAACGACACCCGCAAGAACCTCCGCGTCGAAATCCCGAGCGAGCTCGTCACGGCGGAGATCGACAAGATCACCCGCGACTACGCCAGGAAGGCGCGGCTTCCCGGCTTCCGGCCCGGCAAAGCGCCGGCGCGCGTCGTGAAGCAGCGCTTCAAGGATCAGATCCTTCACGACGTCGCGCACGAAATGATTCCGCGCGCCGTGGACGCGGCGCTGACCGAACGTGGAGTGGAAGCGGTCAACACGCCGGACATCCAGGATGTCACCGTCGAAGAGGGCCAGGCGCTGACCTTCACGGCCGCGTTCGACACGCTTCCGTCGTTCGACCCCGGCGACTTCTCCACCGTGTCCCTCCGGCGGAAGTCGAGCCGCGTGGAGGAAGACGCGATCGATCAGGCGCTCGCCAGGCTTCGCGACCGTGCGGCGCGCCACGAGCCCGTCGAGGGGCGCGGCGTCGTCGAAGGCGATACGGTCGTGCTCGACCTCGAGCGGCAGACGGCGGCAGGCACCCCCGATGCCCACAAGGGCGTCAGCATCGAGCTTGGCGGCAAGGCCAACCCTCCCGGGTTCGATGAGCAGCTGCTCGGGCTCGAGGCTGGGGCCACGAAGACCTTCGTCATTCACTATCCGTCGGACTACCCGGTTGGGGAGTTGGCGAACACCGACGTCTCGTATAACGTGGCGGTGAAAGAGATCAAGCGACGCGTGCTCCCGGAGCTCGACAACGAGTTCGCGAAGGACGTGGGCGACTTCGACACGCTCGACGCCCTCCGCGCGCGCGTGAGAGAGGACCTGGAGCACGAGGCTCGGCACGAGGCGGAGCGCGAGCTCCGCGGCGAGCTGATGAAGCAGCTGGCGGCGCGTGTGCCCTTCGAGGCGCCGGCGTCGCTGGTGGATCGCGAGATCGACCGGCGCCTGGAGGAGTTCGCGCGCCGGTTGATGGACCAGGGTGTGGATCCGCGCCAGGCCGGCATCGACTGGAACGCGTTCCGGGAGAGCCAGCGCGAGGTCGCGCGAGAGGCGGTGGCGAGCGCCATCACGCTCGACGAAGTGGGCCGGCGCGAGCAGGTGTCGGTCGGCGAGGCCGAGATCGAGGCCGAGATCGCGCGCTACGCCGAGCGCACGGGGCGGACGCCGGTGGCGGTTCGGGCCGCGCTCGACAAGGAGCAGGGCCTGCCGCGTGTCGCCGCAGGGCTGCGCCGGGAGAAGTCGATTGACTTGATCATGGGGCGTGCTACAATCGCGGGAGATTAACAATCCCGCCGGTCAGCACTCCCCGAGACAACAGCAGAGACCAGAATGCGCCACCTTCCGGAACCGCGGATGCAGCTTGTCCCGATGGTCGTCGAGCAGACCAACCGGGGGGAGCGCGCGTACGACATCTTCTCGCGGCTGTTGAAGGACAGCATCATCTTCATCGGCACGCCGATCGACGATCAGATCGCCAATCTGGCTATTGCCCAAATGCTGTTCCTGGAGGCGGAAGACCCCGACCGGGACATCCTGCTCTACATCAACAGCCCGGGTGGCTCGATTACGGCCGGCATGGCGATTTACGACACCATGCAGTTCATCAAGCCGGACGTCCAGACCTACTGCATCGGCCAGGCGGCCTCGATGGCGGCCGTCCTCCTGGCCTCCGGGGCGAAGGGAAAGCGCTTTTCCCTGCCGAATTCCCGAATTGTGATTCACCAGCCGCTCATGTCTGGCCTTGCGGGCCAAGCGACCGATATTGATATTGCGGCCCGGGAGATCCTGCGCATGCGCGAGCGCATCAATGAAATCCTGGTCCACCACACGGGACAGCCCGTCAAGCGCATCCAGGACGATACCGAGCGCGACTACATCATGTCGGCCGACCAGGGCAAGGAATACGGTATTATTGATGACGTCATCCGTAAGCGGGCGTAGGAGCGTGTGTTAGCCCAATGGTGAAAAAGGCCGGCGAAACCGAGGTCCTTCGTTGCTCCTTCTGTAACAAGGACCAGAACGACGTCCGGAAGCTCATCGCGGGCCCGACCGTCTTCATCTGCGACGAGTGCGTCGAGGTCTGCAACGACATCATTGCGGACGACAACCGGTTCGAGAACCGGGGCACCCGCTCGTCGCTGCCCACCCCCCAGGAAATCAAGAAGTTCCTCGACGAGTACGTCATCGGCCAGGAACGGACCAAGAAGAAGCTCGCCGTCGCCGTCTACAACCACTACAAGCGCATCGAGATCCAGAAGCAGCCGCGCAGCCGGAACGACATCGAGCTGACCAAGTCGAACATCCTGCTCATCGGGCCCACCGGCACCGGCAAGACGCTGCTGGCCCAGACGCTCGCCAAGCTGCTCTCGGTCCCCTTCACGATCGTGGATGCGACGACGCTGACCGAGGCGGGGTATGTCGGCGAGGATGTCGAGAACATCATCCTGAAGCTGCTGCAGGCCGCCGGCGGCGACATCGAGAAGTGCCAGCAGGGCATCATCTACATCGACGAAGTCGACAAGATCTGCCGCAAGGACGAGAACCCGTCGATCACCCGCGATGTTTCGGGCGAAGGCGTCCAGCAGGCGCTCCTGAAGATCCTCGAAGGTACGGTCGCCAACGTCCCTCCGCAGGGCGGGCGCAAGCATCCGCACCAGGAGTTCTTCCAGGTCGACACGAGCAACATCCTGTTCATCTGCGGCGGCGCGTTCGTGGGCCTCGACAAGGCCATCGAGCGGCGCGTCGGCAAGAAGACGCTCGGCTTCAAGGCCGACGTCAAGTCGCTCCGCAGCCGCGACATCGGCGCGACGCTCGAGCAGCTCGAGCCGCAGGATCTCATCCGGTACGGGCTCATCCCGGAGTTCGTCGGCCGCCTGCCGGTCGTCGGCACGCTGCACGAGCTCGACAAGCCGGCGCTCATCCAGATCCTCACGCAACCCCGCAACGCCATCACTCGTCAGTACATGAAACTGTTCGAGTACCAGAACGTGAAGCTCCGCTTTACCGACGACGCCCTGGAGGCGATCGCGGAATCGGCGCTCGAGCGGAAGATCGGCGCGCGAGGGCTGCGCATGATCATCGAAGAGCTGATGCTCGACCTCATGTATCAGGTGCCCAACCAGAAAAAGGTCCGGGAGGTCACGATCACGCGTGAAGTGGTCATGGCCAAGGACAAGCCGATCGCGCTCATCGAGAAGGCCGGCTAACCCTTTGGAGAATTCGTTGGAAGTTTACGAAACCCTCCCGATCGTCCCGCTTCGGGACGTCGTGGTGTTTCCGCACATGATGATGCCGTTCGTCATCGGACGGCCGAGCTCTACGCGCGCCCTCGAGCACGCGCTCCTCAAGGACAAGCGGATCTTCCTCGCGGCGCAGCACGACGCGTCGGTGGACGACCCGCGGCCCGAGGACATCTACACGATGGGCTGCGTCGCCAATGTCGTGCAGAGCCTGAAGCTGCCCGACGGCAACATCAAGGTCCTCGTCGAGGGCGTGGATCGCGCCCGCGCGGTCGAATGGAAGGAAGACAAGGGCTTCTACCGCGTCGTCGTCAAGGTCCTGCCGAAGGCGCGCGAAGCCGGCGGCGATGCCGAGTCGACCATGAGCCGCGTGGTGTCGCTCTTCGAGCAGTACGTCAAGCTCTCGAACAACCTGCACTACGACGCGATGATTGCCGCCGTCCGCGTGGACGATCCCGGCAAGCTCGCGGACACGATTTCCGCCCACCTGCTCGTGGGCGTCGACGAAAAGCAGAACCTCCTCGAGATCATCTCGCCCATCGAGCGCCTCAACCGCATCGCCGGCATCCTCGAAGTCGAAGTAGACAAGCTCCAGGTCGATCGCCGCATCCAGTCTCGCGTGAAGAAGCAGATGGAGAAGGCGCAGAAGGAGTACTACCTCAACGAGAAGATGAAGGCGATCCAGAAGGAGCTGGGCCGCAAGGACGAGAAGGGCAACGAGGTCGACGAGCTCAAGAAGAAGATCGAAACGGCGAAGATGCCGAAGGATGTCGAGGAAAAGGCCATCCAGGAGCTGAAGCGCCTCGAGGCGATGCCGCCGATGTCGGCCGAGGCCACCGTCTCGCGCAACTACCTCGACTGGCTGATCGCGGTGCCCTGGCACAAGAAGACACGCGAGAGCCGCGACCTGAAGCGCGCCGAAGAGATCCTGAACGAGGATCACTACGGGCTCGAGAAGATCAAGGAACGGATCCTCGAGTTCCTCGCGGTGCGCGCGCTCGTCAAGAAGCCCAAGGCCACGATCCTCACCTTCTCCGGACCTCCCGGAGTGGGCAAGACCTCGCTCGCCAAGTCGATCGCGCGCGCGATGAACCGCAAGTTCGTCCGCCTGTCGCTCGGCGGCGTGCGTGACGAGGCCGAGATCCGCGGCCACCGCCGCACGTACATCGGCGCCTTCCCCGGCCAGATCATCCAGATGATGAAGAAGGCCGGCTCGATGAACCCGGTCTTCCTGCTCGACGAAGTCGACAAGATGTCGATGGACTTCCGCGGCGATCCGTCGGCGGCGCTCCTCGAAGTCCTCGATCCCGAGCAGAACAACACGTTCCTCGATCACTACCTCGACGTCGAGTACAGACCTGTCGAACGTGATGTTCATCTGCACGGCCAACGTGCTGCACACCATTCCGCAGGCCCTCCGGGACCGCATGGAAGTGCTGCAGCTGGCGGGCTACACCGAGCTCGAGAAGATCGAGATCGCCAAGCGCTTCCTCGCGCCGAAGGCCATCGAGAACCTGGGTCTCACGAAGGAGAACATCACCTTCACCGACGAGGCCATCCAGGTCATCATCAACCGCTACACGCGCGAGGCCGGCGTCCGTAACCTCGAGCGGGAAATCTCGTCGGTGGGCCGCAAGATCGCCCGCCGGGTGGTCGTCGAGGGAAGCACGTACTCCGAGGCCATCACCCCCGACAAGGTCACGCAGCACCTGGGCGTGCCCCGCTATCGCAACACGATGGCGGAGGAGAAGAACGAAATCGGCATCGCCACGGGCCTCGCCTGGACCGAAGTGGGCGGCGAGATCCTCGTGACGGAAGCGACGCTCATGCCCGGCAAGGGCCACCTGACGCTCACGGGCAAGCTCGGCGACGTCATGCAGGAGTCGGCGCAGGCCGCCATGAGCTGGGTGCGGACCAAGGCCGAGGAGTTCGGCCTCCCGAAGGACTTCAACCGGAAGACCGACGTCCACGTGCACGTCCCCGAGGGCGCGATTCCGAAGGACGGTCCGTCGGCCGGCATCACCCTCGCCACGGTCCTCGTGTCGGCGCTGGCCCGCGTGCCGGTCCGGAAGGACGTCGCGATGACCGGCGAGATCACGCTGCGCGGCAAGGTCCTGCCGATCGGCGGCGTCAAGGAAAAGGTGCTCGCGGCGCACCGCGCCGGGCTCACGAGCATCATTCTTCCCAGGGACAACGAGAAGGACCTCGCGGACATCCCCAAGAACGTCCTGGATACGCTCAATGTTTATCTCGTCCAGACCATGGACGAGGTCCTCAAGATCGCGCTTGCCGAACCGATAACCGGGCGCCTGCCAGCCGAGGCGCAGGCCGAGCCGGTCGACATCAGCGACGACACAATCACGCACTGACAAACGGGTTCACGACTCATGGCTCATGGACGACATCGCTGAGGATTCCGCACGGACGATCCCGCCTGAGCCTTCAGCCGTAAGCCCTAAGCCTTGAAAGTTGAAGCCGAGTTCGTGACGAGCGCCGCGTCGGCGGCCGGCTTGCCTCGCGAAGGTCTCCCGGAAGTCGCCATGGTCGGGCGCTCCAACGTCGGGAAGTCGAGCCTGATCAATTCGCTGGTGGGCCACCGCGTGGCCCGCACGAGCGCGGCGCCGGGCAAGACCAGGCTGGCAAACGTATACCGGGTGCGCCGGGGCTCGAGGCCGGCGTTCTTTCTGGTGGATCTACCCGGGTACGGTTACGCGCGCGGCGGCGCGGCAGCAGCCCGGGAGTTTGAAGAGCTCACGGCGGGGTACTTCGAACGTGTTGGGCAGGCAAGGCAGGTAGGGCGGGTAGGCATGGACCTACCAGCCCCACCAGCCCTAAGCGCCGTCCTTTTGGTCGATGCCCGCCACGAGGCGATGGAGAGCGACCTGGCGGCGTGGGCATGGGTCAGAACGACGGCGAACGGCGCGGCGATTGTAGCCACCAAGATTGACAAGCTCGCGCGCGGCCAGCGGATCCGCGCGATGAGAGAACTCGAATCCGCATTTGACGACGCCGTGCTGCCCGTGTCGGCAGCCACGCGCGAAGGACTGGACGAACTGTGGACACTGATCGACAGGCTGGCGAACAGCCCCAACCCAACCAGCAGCAGCCGCAACAGGCCACCAAGGGCAACGGTGCCGCTCCCCCCGATAAGGCCGAGCGCACCGACAAGGCGGCGGCGCCCCCCGAGAAAATAGAGAAGATCGAGCTCTCGACGCTCAAGGACATGAGCGTCGGCGCGCTCACGAAGATCGCCAAGCAGCTCGACGTGCCCGGCGCGACGGGCATGCGCAAGCAGGAGCTGATCTTCGAGATCCTCAAGGCCCGCGCCGAAAAGAGCGGCCTCATCTTCTCGGAAGGCGTGCTCGAGACGCTGCCGGACGGGTTCGGCTTCCTGCGCGCGCCGGACTACAACTACCTGCCGGGCCCCGACGACATCTACGTGTCGCCGTCCCAGATCAGGAAGTTCGACCTGCACACCGGCGACACGGTGTCCGGCCAGATCCGGCCGCCCAAGGACGGCGAACGCTATTTCGCGCTCATCAAGGTGGAGGCGGTCAACTTCGAGCCGCCCGAGCGTGCGCGCGAAAAGGTCTTCTTCGAGAACCTCACACCGCTCTATCCCCAGAGCCGCGTCAACCTGGAGACCGACGGCGAGAACCTCTCGGCTCGCGTGCTGGACCTGATGGTTCCGATCGGCAAGGGCCAGCGTGGCCTGATCGTCGCCCCGCCGCGAACCGGCAAGACGATGCTGCTGCAGAACATCGCCAACAGCATCACGAAGAACCACCCCGAGGTGTACCTGATCGTGCTGCTCATCGACGAGCGGCCCGAAGAAGTGACCGACATGCAGCGCTCCGTGCGCGGCGAGGTCATCTCCTCGACCTTCGACGAGCCCGCACAGCGGCACGTGCAGGTGGCCGAGATGGTCATCGAGAAGGCCAAGCGCCTCGTCGAGCACAAGAAGGACGTCGTCATCCTCCTCGATTCGATCACCCGCCTCGCCCGTGCCTACAACACGATCGTGCCCCCGTCGGGCAAGGTGCTGTCGGGCGGCGTGGACAGCAACGCCCTGCAGCGCCCGAAGCGCTTCTTCGGCGCGGCGCGAAACATCGAAGAAGGCGGGTCGCTGACGATCATCTCGACGGCGCTCGTCGACACCGGCTCGCGCATGGATGAAGTGATCTTCGAAGAGTTCAAGGGGACCGGCAACCTCGAGATCCACCTGGATCGGAAGCTGACCGACCGCCGCGTGTTCCCGTCGATCGACATCCAGAAGAGCGGGACGCGCAAGGAGGAGCTCCTCATCGCGAGGGAAGATCTCAACCGTGTGTGGGTGCTCAGGAAGGTCCTGACGCCGCTCTCGCCCGTCGAGGCCATGGAGCTGCTGCTCTCGAAGATGGCCAAGACCAAGACGAACGCGGAGTTCCTAGCTCGATGAGCAACGGCGGAAAGAGCTAAAGCTGCGAGACTTCAGCGCTTCGGCCACGCCGAGCGGGGCAGGGTTCAACGTTCAGGGTTCAGGGTTCAAGGGTTGCGCCCCGGTCCCCGTGGAAAATGCTGAGTTCGAGGGTCCTGAGATTCACTCCTCAGGAAGCGCATAGAACACAACGACCGGGACGAGCACGAGGGCGGCGAGGCCGATGGTCAGCCAGAGGCCCAGCTGCACAATCCCGCCGTCGACCACGCCCAGCGTGGCAGTGGCGTCACCAGCTATGCGTGCCAGCCAGCCGCCCACCACGGGCGTCGAAGGCCAGCCCCAGCGAATCGACAGGAGCGCCAAAGCAACGGCGCACACCGCCCCGATCCCCTGAGCCACGGTCAGCGGCTGCGAGGCGACCTCCGCGGCGTCGAGCCGCGCGCGCATCTGCGCACGCCACCACACCCTGGCCGCGGACGGCACCGACACCGCCCGATTGACGCTGCGCCGCTCTTCCTCGAAGCAGCACGCGACCGATGCCACCTCGCCGCAGACCGTGCACGACGCCGCGTGCCGTGCGAGTTCCGACTCCTTCGCGGGCGGCCAGAGGCCGGCTTGCACCGCCGACACGACCTCGGCTTCCCGCTGGCACTCCGTTGGGTTCGAGAGGATGCCCATCATGACCTTCCCAGCAGGCCCGCCAGGCGCTTGCGCGCCCTGAAGAGCAACTGCTTGACGCTCGACTTGCGCAGCCCGAGCGACCCTGCGATTTCGTCGTGCGAGGAGCCCTGGGCGTAAGCCAGCCACAGGAGCGCGCGCTCTCTCGGGCGCAGCCGGCGCATCGCCCGGTCGAGATCGGCCCGTCCCACGGCGCGCGCCTGCTCGTCGACCATCGTCCCTTCTGCGGCGGCATCGCTCGCAACCACCGCCGCTGACGAGGCCCGGCGGCGGCCGTCACGGGCGAGATTCGTGGCGATCCGGTACAGGTAGTTCCGGCGGTGTTCGTCGCTTTCGTAGCTCCGGTGCGTGCGCAGGAACCGGTAGTAGGTGTCCTGCAGCAGGTCGTCGGCCGTGCTCGAATCGCCGGTCATCTTCATCAGGTAGAGCCAGACGGGCCGGGACGTGCGCTCGTAGAAGAGCCTGAACGCGTCCTCGTCCATTGAGAGCATGAGCTCGGCATCCTCAGCGTCGGCCGCCCCTTCAGCGAGGCGATCGATCTCGCTGATCGTCAGATCACGCATGCGAGGACTCTGGAACCGTGAGGAGACCGAGACGCCGCGACAGGAAGAAGGCCGCCAGTGCCGACAGTACGAACCCGATGCCCGCGGCCGTGATGACGCACCCGACCAGGAAGAGCGCCGGCGAGGCTTCCGCAAAGCCTGTCGTGTCCACCGAGAACCTCGAGCTCACGAACAGGAAGCCGAGGCCGATCATCGACGCTACGGCGCCAGCCTGCACGGACCACAGGATCCTGTTGACCGGCGCGCCAGCCGGCGCTCCGTGGCCTTCAGTCGGAAGCGGGGCCGACTCCAGGAACCGGCGGCCAACCGGCGTCTGAATGTAAGCGAGCAGATCCTCGTTCGACGTCAGACGGTCGAAGAGCTTGCTGTGCGCTTCGTGCTGGATCTTCGACTGCCGGAGCCATCGGCGGTGGTCGATCATCGACTTGATCAGCCACGCGATGACGCCCAGGAGCGCCATCAACCCGGTGAGCACGACCATCATCGTGATCATGCTTTCCGCCGTGCGCGAGCGAAACCGCTCGGGCGACTCGTCCCGCCTGTCGTACCCGTAGGTCGCGGGCCCGAGGAAAAAGGTCGGGTTTCGTGCGACCTCGGGATGCTGCGACAGGAACGCCGCGAGGGCCGGGTACGGCGCCAGGTACGTAGGCGTCGTCAAAAGGGCCGGGTCGAGCCGGAGCACCGTCTCCAGCGAGGGCGGATGCTGGCGCAGGATCTCGTGGAGGCGCTCCCTGGTCTCGGAGGCGCTGGTGTCGCCGAGGACCACGACCTGATTTCTGGCCTCCGGTGCTTCGACAGGGGCAGGCGGCGCCGCCGGCGTTTGTGCGCGAACCGGTCCAGCCAGCGCACCAATTACGGCCAGGATCATCGCCACCCGTCGCATCTCGATTGTTCTCATACTCCTAATACGGACCTGGCTGCCCCAAGGTTAACGGCTCGGGTGGATTTACAATCTCCGAAATGCAGCAGAGGACGCTTGGGCCCCTGGGCTCGGTTTCGGAGATCGGGTACGGCATGTGGGGCATGGGTGGGTGGACCGGATCCGACGATGGGGAGTCGGCCCAGGCGCTGGACCGGGCATTCGACCTGGGCTGCACGTTCTTCGACACCGCCTGGGTCTACGGCCAGGGCAAGAGCGAGCGTCTCCTGGGCGAGGCCCTTCGCCGCAACCCGGATCGGCCCGCGATTGTGGCGACCAAGATCCCCCCGAAGAACATGAGGTGGCCGGCTCCTAAGGGCGTAGAAGCCGCCGACGCGTACCCCGAGGACCATATCCGCCGCTACACAGCAAAAAGCCTGGAGAACCTGGGCCTCGAACGCATCGACCTGCAGCAGTTCCACGTCTGGGACGACACCTGGTCGAGCGACATGGGCTGGCAGAAGGCTGTCCGGTCCCTCAAGGCCGACGGCGTGGTACGAGCCTTCGGGATCAGCGTGAACCGCTGGGAGCCGGACAACGTCCTGAGAGCGCTCGACACCGGGCTGATCGACAGCGTGCAGGTCGTCTACAACATCTTCGACCAGGCGCCGGAGGACACGCTCTTCCCCTACTGCGAGAGCCGGGGAATCGGCATCATCGCGCGCGTGCCCTTCGACGAGGGCAGCCTCACGGGCACGTTGAGGGCGGACTCCTCGTGGCCTGAGGCGGACTGGCGGAACACCTATTTCAGCGCCACCAACCTTGCCGCCACGCTTCCGAGGGTCGAGCGCCTGGGTCCCCTCGTGCCGGCCGGGATGGACCTTCCGGAGCTCGCACTGCGGTTCATCCTGGAGCACCAGGCGGTCACCACCGTGATCCCCGGCATGCGTCGCGTCGGCCACGTAGAGCGGAATCTCGCGGCCTCCGACGGCGAGCGCCTGCCGCCCAGGCTCCGGGAGGCCCTCCGGGCCCATCGATGGGACCGAACCCCACCCCAGGGCCCGTTTTAGCCCGGGAGCCTGGCGCCTCGGGAGCCTGCAGCCCGGAGCCCAAGAGGAGCCCAAGAGCCCGCAGCCCAAGAGCCCGAAGCCCCAGGAGCCTGGAGCCCGGAGCCTGAAGCCCTGATATAATCTCCTTTTCCCCGTAAGGCCAAGGAGCTCGCTGTGCAGGAAGCCATTCACCCCAAGTACTACGACGTCGACGCGCGGTGCGCGTGCGGCGCCACGTGGAAGACCCGCTCGACCAAGCAGGAGCTGCACCTCGAAATCTGCTCGAACTGCCACCCGTTCTTTACGGGCCGCCAGAAGCTGCTCGACACGGAAGGCCGTATCGTGCGGTTCACGAAGAAGTTCGGCGCGCAGACCTCCGAGCAGCGCAAGGCCGCGGCAAAGACCAAGGCCAAGAAGGATCCGGCAGCCGCGAGGTAGGTCCAGTCCGCTCAGGGAGCGAGGCCGGCCAGCAGGCCGCGCTCCCCTTCCACCGACAGTTTGCGATCGAGACGGGCCAGGCGATGCCGGACGGCATCGTTCCAGGCCCGGTGCGCCTCTTCGTCCAGGCTCTTCAGCGCGAACGATCGCGCGGCCGCCAGATCGCGCGCGCGATGCTCGGCGTGGATCGCGAGCGCTTCGGCAGCCTCCCGCGCGAGGTGCGGCGGGCAGCCCGGCACGTCGAGCACCTGGCGCCACCATCCGGCCGCCGCTTCGTACCGGCGCGAGCGCCGCTCCAGCATCGCCAGCGCCCGCAGTGCGAGCACTCGGACCGGCCTCGGCGCATCAGGAGCGGCCGCACGCTCGAACGCGTCGCGCGCCCGTGCCATCGCCCCGGCGCGCACATACAGGACCCCGAGCGCCAACGCCTCTCGCGCATCGTCGGTGGCATCCGCCCCGGAGTCGAGCAATGCCAGGAGCCTCGCAGCCAGAGCTGCGAGCGATAGCAGATCGCGCTGGTTGTGCGTCAACACCGCCGCGAGCGGACGCGCATCACCAGACCTCAGGAACTGAAAGTACCTTCCCGGAATCTCGAATCCCGGCACATCGCCGCGACGCGGCGCGTCGAGGATCTCCGCTTCGAGGCCGCTCAGCGAACAGTCGCCGTCACCCCAGAAGCGCCGCGCCGGATGCAGGACGTCCAGGTGCGGGCGTGTGTGGCCCGACCAGTCGAGGCGATGGTACAGCGCACCGCGTTTCGATGAGGGGCGCGTCGAAGGACTTGCCGTTGAACGTGACGAGCGTGCCCGATCGCGCGAGGTCCCGCGCAAGAGCCAGCAGCATCGCTCTCTCACCGCCGTGCTCGGCGAGCAGGTACTGCCGCGTGGTGAACGAGCCGTCCTCCTCGCACCAGCCGCACCCGATCAGGAACGCGTAGGTGCCCGCGCCCCCGCTGAGGCCGGTCGTCTCGAGGTCGAAAAACAAGAAGGGCGCCGGTGGGTGCGCATCGTCAGACATGAGAGCCGATGCGTACGACCCGGCACTGGACAGCCGCGCCGCTATTTCCCCCACGCGCTGATCGCCGTGCCGATCGTCAGCCGTCCACCGCCGTTCAACGACAAAGAGGCGGGAACCATCGTCGTCACGCCACTCCCCGCCGAGGGCCGCCTCGACCCGACCGGCCGCATGCGAGTCCGGCGCAACGGCAGCCGTCGGCGCCGGCTGAGGCGCCCTGAGCACGGCCCTGACCCGATCGGAGATGTTCACGCCGGAATCGCCTCGGGCGCCGGTGCGGCAGCGGCAGGACCGAGCGACAGCCGCTCGATGAGCCGCTCCAGGATCCGGAGCGCCGCTGTTTTGGCCAGCGGGCCCGTGTTGCCCACCGGCCCGACGCACCCAGGGCACCCGGACTCGCACGGGCACTCGGCGATGAGACGCCTGGTGTTGTCGAGCAACTCAGGGTGGAGGCGGTGAAGCGGCTGGCTGAACCCGATGCCTCCCGGGTAGTTGTCGTACACGAAGATCCGCGGCTCGGAGGGTTCGGCAGTGTCGATCGAAATACCGACATCGTGCCGATCGCACATCAGCAGGAGCTGCGCGACCTGACGCAGCGCGAACGCCAGCCCCACGACGCCATCCCGCCGATCGTCCGGCGCGTACGGCAGGCTGTCCATCACGGCCGGAGGCACCGTGATCCAGTACGCCGTCGTGTGCATCTGCTGCTCGGGCAGGTCCAGCTCGCCCGACCCGACGTTCTCGTTCGTGTAGAACTTGATCTTCTTGAAACCCACGACGCGCGAGACCACATGGACCTCGCCGTGTGAGTGGCTGCCGATGTCCGCGAAGGTATCCAGCACGGTGACCCGCGAGTACGTGATGGCGTCGGTGTAGTAATCGCAGTCGATCGAGCGGACAAATGCCTTGCGTCCCTCGAAGTCGAGCTTCTCGACCTGAAACAGCTGGCCCTCGATGATGTAGATGGCCTTCTCGTGGAGCGTCGCCGGCCCGCTCGTGAAGTCCGTCTCGCCGATCACTCGCGGCTCGCCCGTGGTATCGACGATGACGAAGTTGTCGGACGAGATGGAGCGGAGGCTGACGGCGTCGGCCGGGTACGATTCGCTCGTCCACGTCCAGTGCTCGCTTCCCTCTTGACCGGACTTGTGCACGAGGCCCTGCTCGGCCAGGACACCGAGCACCTCGCCGAGATCGTGGCGGCCGAAGGTCTCCGCACCCTCGAACGGCAGCTCAAACGCCGCGCACTTGATGTGATCCACGAGGATGTGGAGGTTGTCCGGATCGACGAGCGCACGCTCCGGCGACCGCTCGAAGAAGTACGCCGGGTTGCGCACGATGAACTGGTCGAGCGGCGCGCTGGAGGCCACGAGCACGGCGGCCGAACGCCCCGATCGGCGGCCGGCGCGGCCGGCCCGCTGCCACGTGGCCGCAATGGTGCCCGGGTAACCGGCCATGACCGATACATCGAGGGCGCCGATGTCGATGCCGAGCTCGAGCGCATTGGTCGACACCACCGCGCGCACGGCGCCCTCACGAAGGCCTTTCTCGATCTCCCGGCGGCGAAGCGGCAGGTAGCCGCCGCGGTAGCCGCGGATCCGCTCCGGGGCGCCAGGATGATCCTCGAAGTCGTCCTTCAGATAGGTGGTGAGAATTTCGGTGGAGAGCCGGCTCTGCGCGAACACGATGATCTGCAGCTGCCGCTTGAGGAACTCCGCCGCAATACGCCGCGTTTCGGTGAGATACGAACGCCGGATCCCGAGCTGATGGTTCACGACGGGCGGATTGACGAACACGAAATACTTTTCGCCTCGCGGCGCGCCGCTCTTTTCGACGAGCTCGAACGGCCGGTCCACGAGCTTCTCGGCGAGCTCGCGCGGGTTGGCGATGGTCGCCGAGGAGCAGAGGAACACGGGATCCGATCCGTAGTGCCGGCAGACACGGCGCAGGCGGCGGAGCACGTTGGAGAGGTGGCTGCCGAAGACGCCGCGGTATGCGTGCAGTTCGTCGATCACCACGTAGCGGAGGTTCTCGAAGAGCTTCGCCCACCGCGGGTGGTGCGGGAGGATCCCTGCGTGCAGCATGTCGGGGTTGCTCAGCACGAGGTGGGCACGTGCGCGTATCGTCCTGCGGGCGTCGGCGGGTGTGTCGCCGTCGTAGGTGAAGACGCCGATCTGCTCGCTCGTCTGCCCGGCGATCGTTTCGCACAGTCCCTGCAGCTCGGCCAGCTGATCCTGTGCCAGCGCCTTGGTCGGAAAGAGATACAGCGCACGGCTCGACGGATCCTGCAGGATGCTCGTCAGGATCGGGACGTTGTAGCAGAGCGTCTTTCCGGACGCCGTGGGCGTGATGACCACGACGTGCCGGCCCGAAAGGGCGTGGTCCACAGCCTCGGCCTGGTGCGTGTAGAGCTGCGTGATGCCGCGCGTGGCCAGCGCGGCGCGCAGACGCGCATCGACCCCGTCCGGGAACGCTGCGTAATCGGCTGCGGCGGCCTCGAGGCGCCGGACGGCCGTCACGTGCAGATCCCCGGACTGAGGGCTCTGGGATTTCGGATTCAGGGACTGGGGATTCAGGGATTGGGGATTTTGGGATTGGCCGGAACCCGTGGCGGCCGGCGCGGACGGATCGACGCGGCCCGGCGCCAGGCGGTCGAGTGCCGCATCGAGCGCGCTGTCCTTGTTCTTCCGTCCTGAATCTGATGTGGTTCGAAGCGCCTGCGATCCCGGCATAGCGGGCGATGGTACCAGCCGCGAGGGGGGCGATCAAGGGGCGAATGTCGTTTGGGCGGGCTTCAGGCTCCAGGCTTCGGGCTCAGGGACGAGGCTCAGGGCTCAGCACGTCGGCTCAGGGCTTAGGGCTTAAGGCTTAGGCCGGCGCTCCGATTACCGGCCTTGCGGCTCCCCGCCCGATCCCCCGATCCCCGATCCCCGTCTCCGTTCCCCGTTCTCTGTTCTCTGTTCTAGATCTGTGATCGGGATTGGCAGCCGTCGATGGGGATGCTGGCGCCGCTGATCCAGCTGGCGCGAGGCGAGGCCAGGAAGGCCACGACTTCCCCAACCTCCTCGGCCTTGCCGAAACGGCCGAACGGCAGCTCGCGCAGGACGAAGTCGGCAATCCCCGCCGGATCGTCTTTCTTGCGCCGATCCCACGAGCCACCCGGAAAAAGAATCGATCCCGGCGCCACGCTGTTCACACGGATGTTGTCGCGGGCCAGTTGCTGCGCCATCGCCTTCGCCAGGCTGATCTCGGCGGCCTTCACGGCGTTGTAGGTCATGCGGCCACCGGACTCCCGCCCCCAGATGGACGCCACCATGACGATGGCCCCACCGCCGCGCCGCCGCATGAGCGGCACCGCCAGGCGCGATGCCCGTACGGCGGGAAAGAAGGTCTGGTCGAGTGCCTCGTGCCACTCGGCGTCGGTGGTGTCGACGATGGTCGAGCCCCGTGCAAGCCCAACGTTGTTGACCAGGATGTCGAGGCCGCCGAAGGTCTCCACCGTCCGTGCAACAACGCTCTCCACGCCTGCTGGAGTGGAAAGGTCCGCCGGAACGGCCAGCACGCGGCCGGACCCGCCCGGAAGCGCGGAGAGCTCCGCCGCCGCGGCCTTCAGCCGATCCTCGCCGCGGGCGCAGATCGTGACCGAGCAGCCCTCGCCAAGCAGCGCCACGGCGCTGGCGAAACCGAGCCCCTTGGACGACCCCGTGACGAGCGCGATCTTGCCCTGAAGTCCCAGGTCCACTAGCGCCCGCCCCTGCCGGTCAAATCGTTCAGCGACCAGTCAAAGGTGGAATATTCAACCTTGAAGTTGTTCTCCCCGATGAACACGCGCTCGCCGCCCGTCAAGTGCGGCGCCACGAAGGCCATGGCCGCCCGCTCGATGGGACTCCGGGAGGCGAACACCGGCGCGGCCTTGTCGGCAAACGCGCTCGTGAACATCGCCTCCCGCCACGAGAAGATGGCGCTGAGGCGCACCACGTTCTGGCCGCGATCGATCTCCACGCACTGCGCGCGGGTCAGGCACTCGCGGGCCACTTCGTTCAGCTGCCGGTCGAGGCTTTCCGCGCCGAACGCCTCGCTGCGCAGCCGGCCGCTGCCCACGGCACCGCGTCCGAGCGCCAGGTACACCCGCGGATCCTTGAACTCGGGGAGGATCTGCTGCTCGATCTGGTCGAGCGTCACGGTCCGGCCCGCCACGCGATGTGTGAGCCGCTCGAAGGCGCCGGAGATCTGGCGAACGCTTCCCGCCGGGTACTCCTTCGATCGCGCTCCGGTTGGATAGTGGTCGATCACCGTCTCGAGAACGATCGCGTTGTATGCATTCAGCCAGAACGCGATCTGCGCGGCGCTCGACTCGCGTTCGATCGCCACCGAGGCCAGGCTGTTGACGTAAGCATCGAGCCTGGCGCGATCGCCCTTGAGCGCGCGGTAATACACGAGCCCGTCCCGGACATAGACATCGAGCACCTGATCGAGCCCGCGTGGAGCGGATGAATCCGCCTGACTCTGCGCAGCGGCCGTCGTCCCGGCCGGCGGAAGAAGCGCCGCCAGTCCCGCCAGCAGGAGGGCGCACGTAATCTGCAGCAATCGCATGGGGAAAATTCTATACCCGGTGGTCGAGAAACCGGCCGAGCGCATCGTTGAACTCAGCCGGCCGCTCGAGGTTGGCCAGATGTCCGGCTTCCGGGATCGTCACAAGCATCGACCCGGCGATCTTCTGGTGCATGTCTTCGCTGAGCGCGGGCGGTGTCAACGTATCTTCGGCCCCGACGATGACGAGCGCGGGACAGCGGATCGACGACAGCAGAGATTCGGACTCCGGCCGCGTCATCATCGCCGTCAGCGCACCGCTGATGCCCTCGGGCGAATTACCCAGGACCATCTGCCGGACCTTGTCGACCACCGCCGGCTGCGTCCGGTGCGTGGTTTCGCCAAGGAGTTTCGGCAGCATCTGGTCCGCGACGGCAGCAGGGCCCTTCTCGCGAACGAGCGCCTGCATCTTCTTCCGGTTCTCTATCGCTTCGGGCGGGTCTGCCTGGGGGCGCGTATCGGCCAGCACGATGCCGCGGAAGTACGCGGGTGCGTGACGCAGGACCGCGAAGGTCACATAGCCGCCGAGCGACAGTCCGCCGATGACCGCACCCTCGACGTGAAGAAGATCCAGGAGATCGACGACATCGCCCGCGAGATCGTCCATCGAGGTCGTGGGCGGATCCGCTGATGCCGCGCCGAGCCCGCGAAGGTCCGGCGCGATGATGCGCCACCCGCGATCGGCGAGCGCGAGCTGGGGTTCCCACATGCCGGCGTGCAGCGGAAACGCATGGATGAGCACGAGGATCCCGCGGGTGCGGCCCGCGCCGCGCGCCGGTACGTCGAGGTAGCGTAGTCGCCCAACCGTTGGCATTCCTACATTGTCCTGCTTTTCGTCGCTCCGTACTTCCTAACTTCTTAGACCTTCTTAGTTCTTCCTTCTCACTTCAAACTTCTCTGGTAAGGTAGCGCCTTGGAGGATTCATCTATGCGCAGGCTCGTGCTCACGTCGCTGACCTCGATGCTGCTGTTGACCGGGATGGCCAGCACGGCCGGCGCCCAGGTCGAAACCCTGATGTACGACCACGTCCACATGGCGGTGCCGGACCCGCCGAAGGCGGCCGCGTGGTGGCAACAGCACATTGGCGGCGAGTTCGTCGACGACCTGAAGGACCGGCTGCTCTTCGGCCGCACGCGCATCATGTTCCTCAGGGGCAACGAGAAGACGCAGCCGAGCGCCGGGTCCGCAGTCGACCATCTCGGCTTCTCGTTCCCGGACCTCGACGCCAAGCTCAAGGAGCTCGAGGCCGCCGGCGCCAAAATCGAAGGCCCCGCGCGAGACGTCCAGGGCCTCTTCAAGCTCGCATTTGCGGTCGACCCCTGGGGCACGCGGCTGGAGCTCGTGCAGGACGCGGAGCTCCTCGGTTTCCACCACGTGCATCTCCGCGCCCTCGACCCTGACGCCTCTTACAAGTGGTACCTGGCGCAGTTCGGCGGCGAGCGGATGCAGCTCAAGGGACGCATCGACGGCATCCGGTATCCCGGCGCCCCTTACGTGTGGGTGCTGATCACCAAGGGCGAGAACCGCCCGAGCCGCGGCAGCTCAATCGACCACATCGGCTGGCGCGCCATCAAGCTCGACGCCAAGGTGACCGAGCTCAAGGGCAAGAACATCGCGATGGAAACCGAGCAGCGGCCCCTCAAGCTGCCCAACGGCACCATCCAGTTCGCCTACGTCGTCGGACCAGACGGCACACGAGTCGAGCTGGTGGAGAGAGAACCACACATGAAGTGATGCTTGAATTGGGTAATTGAGTAATTGGGTAATTGAGTAATCGAAGGATTTGGTAATTGGTGAGTTTCAATTGCCGAATTCGATTTCCGAATTCGATTTCGAACTCGATTTCCGAACTCGATTTCCCAATTCAATTACCCAATTATCCGATTCGCCGATTACTCAATTACCCAATCACCCAATTACTCAATTCTTGGTTCTCTTAGAGTCGTAGCTCTCACCGTAAATGGCGGGTACCTTGGCCCCGATGGTGCGCAGGTAGGCAGACAACTGGCCGCGGTGGTGGATGGAGTGGCTGGTGCCGGTCTGCAGGAATGACAGGGCCGGCAGCTGGACCGCGCCGCGGAAGTCCAGCACCTTGATCAGCTGCTCTCCGGTCAGCCTGGTCAGCTGATCAAAGTCCTTCGCAAAAGTCTCCGCATACCACGTCGCGATGTCTTCAGGTGTCCGGACCGTCTCCGGGCGCCCGAGCCCCGAGAAGTCGAACTCGCCGTTGATCACGCCCATGCGGAAGCCGTGCTCGGCGCTGGCGAGATGCCACGCGAGGTCGAACGCCGTCTTGGCGACCTCGTTTGGCCGGTAGTCCTTCTGGTCGTCCGGCAACGCGGCAATCACGCTTCGCGTGATCCGGTGTTCGACCTTCATGGTTGGCAGAAGCAGTGCGTTGTGAATGACGAGCGCCTGGTCCGGGGTCAGTTGTTTCATGAGCAGTAAGACGCCTCCTTCGCGCTGAAAGGGCCGGTAGTCGGACCCTGAAACGATGAGGGCCGGGCGTGAGCCCGGCCCCATCGTTCTGTGCCTGAAGTCCGAAGCCTGGAGCCAGGCGCCTTCGCCGTGAGCCCTAAGCCTTTAGCCAGAAGCCCCCGGAGCCCGGGGGCTGAAGCCGGCGGCCCGCTAGGCGCACCCGCTCGTGTTGCCGCAGTTCGAGCACTTGTAGCAGGCGCCGCTCCGGATCATGATCGCGCCGCAGGTCGAGCACGGCGGCGCATCTTCCTGGTTCTGGATTGTGGAATACATGCTCCCCGCCGAAGCGGCCCGAGGAACACCGGCCGCGGAGGTGGGCGCCGCGGCCGCAGCTGCCTCGGCCGTGGGCGTCAGCTGGGTGTGCTCCTCGGCCTCGCGGCCGTTCACGCCGGCACGGAACTGCGCTTCGTGCGACAGGAACTTCGTCGCGAGCCACCGGAAGATGTAGTCGACGATGGACTTGGCAAACCGGATCTCCGGGTTGCGGGTCATCCCCGACGGCTCGAACCGCACGTGGCTGAACTTGTCCACGAGCGCCTGGAGCGGCACGCCGTACTGCAGCGCGTAGGAGATCGCCTGTGCGAACGCATCGGCAAAGCCCGAGATCGTCGAGCCTTCCTTCGCCATCACCAGGAAGATCTCGCCCGGCTGACCGTCCTCGAAGAGCCCCACCGTGATGTAGCCCTCGTGGCCCTGGATGTCGAACTTGTGCGTGATCGCCTGGCGCTCGTCCGGAAGCTTGCGGCGGACCGGCCGTGTCACGAGCTCGGCCGCGGCCTCGCTCGCGAGTTCGGCGGCCGTCTTGTCCCGCGACGTGTTCAGCGGCTGCGTCCGCTTGCTGCCGTCGCGGTAGATCGAGATCGCCTTCGCTCCGAGCTTCCACGACTGGATGTAGGCCTGCATGATGTCGTCAACGGTGGCGTCCTTCGGCACGTTGACGGTCTTGCTGATGGCCCCGGAGATGAACGGCTGGGTGGCGCCCATCATCTTGATGTGGCCCATGTACTGGATGGACCGCTGGCCGCGCGCGGCCTTGAAGGCGCAGTCGAACACCGGCAGGTGCGATTCCTTGAGCCCGGGCGCGCCTTCGATGGTCTCGTTGGCGTCGATGTACTCGATGATCGCGTCGACCTGCGGCTGCGAGTAGCCGAGCTTCCTGAGCGCCATCGGCACGGTCTGGTTGACGATCTTCATCAGGCCGCCGCCGACGAGCTTCTTGTACTTGACGAGCGCGATGTCCGGCTCGACGCCCGTCGTGTCGCAGTCCATCATGAAGCCGATGGTGCCGGTCGGCGCGAGCACCGTCGCCTGCGCGTTCCGGTATCCAGCCCCCTCCCCGATCTCCACCGCATCGTCCCACGAGCTCTTCGCCGTGGCGTACAGATCCGACGGGACGTTGCGCGGGTTGACGTCGCGCATCGCGTCGCGGTGCTTCCGCATGACGCGGAGGAACGGCTCGCGGTTCTTCTCGTAGCCCGAGAAGGGCCCGCCGCAGTCGCGGGCGATCCGCGCCGACTGCGCATAGGCCTCGCCCGTCATCAGCGCCGTCAGCGCCGCCGCGTAATCGCGGCCGGCGTCGCTGTCGTAGGGCAGGCCGCGCGACATGAGCAGCGCGCCCAGGTTCGCGTAGCCGAGGCCGAGCGGCCGGTAGGCCTGGCTGTTCTTCTCGATCGCCGGCGTCGGGTAGCTCGCGTTGTCGACGATGATCTCCTGCGCCGTGATGAGCGTCCTGATCGCCGCCTTGTAGGCCACGACGTCGAATTCGGCGTTGTTGGAATCGCCGTCCGCCGAGCGGACGAACTTCATCAGGTTGATCGACGCCAGGTTGCAGGCCGAGTCGTTCAGGAACATGTACTCCGAGCACGGGTTGCTCGCGAAGATCCGGTCCGTCCCCGGGCAGGTGTGCCACTCGTTGACGGTCGTGTCGAACTGCATGCCCGGATCGCCGCAGACGTGCGTACCCTCGGCGATGAGGCGCATCAGGTCACGCGCCTGGTAGGTGTCCATCACCGCGCCGTCCCGGACCGCCTTGGTGTCCCAGGTGCTGTCGTCGAGGACCGCGCGCATGAAGTCGTCGGTCACGCGCACGCTGTTGTTCGAGTTCTGGAAGAACACCGACGAGTAGGCCGGCCCCGTGAACGAACCGTCGTACCCGGCGTCGATGAGCGCCCACGCCTTCCGCTCCTCCTCGACCTTGCAGTTGATGAACTCGACGATGTCCGGGTGATCGGCGTCGAGGATCACCATCTTCGCGGCCCGGCGTGTCTTGCCGCCCGACTTGATGACGCCCGCAAACGCGTCGTAGCCCTTCATGAACGACACCGGGCCGGACGCCGTGCCGCCTCCGGCCAGCAGCTCCCTCGACGATCGGATGGGCGAGAGGTTGGTGCCCGTGCCGGACCCGAACTTGAAGAGCATGCCCTCGGTGCGGGCCAGCGTCAGGATCGAATCCATCGTGTCCTGCACCGAGTTGATGAAGCAGGCGGAGCACTGCGGGGCTTTTTCAAATCCGCAGTTGAACCACACGGGGCTGTTGAACGCCGCCTTCTGCTGCACGAGGATGTGCTTCAGGTCGTCGCTGAACGACTGGAGATCCTCGTCGCTCGCAAAATACCTGTCGGTGCGCGCCCACGCCGTGATCGTGTCCACCACGCGGCCGATGAGCTGCTTTACGCTCCGCTCGCGCTCGGGGGCGCCTATCTGACCGCGGAAGTACTTGGAGACGACGATGTTGGTCGCCTGCTGCGACCAGGCCTTCGGGATCTCGACGTCGCGCTGCTCGAAGACCACCTCGCCGCGCTCGTTGCCGATGACGGCGGAGCGCAGCTCCCACTCGACCTCGTCGAACGGATCGACGCCCGCGTCGGTGAAGAACCTCGGAAACGACAAGCCGGACGGCGACGTGGCCTTCTTGGGCCGCGCCTCGCTCGTCTCGCCCCGTCCAGGCACGCCGGACAGCCCTCCCCCACTCGTCTCCACTGTCTGCCCAGCACCTGCGGCCTGGTAGGCTGCGCCGTCCTTCATGTCCCTACTCCGTTCATCCAGGGGATCATGTCCCCAAGATCAGGGATCGCACTCCCGCCCCCGGAAAGCGATCCTGCCGTTGTTCCCGGGGTAACCCCCGGAGCTTGACTTGAAAAATTCTTCTTGGCCGGACTGCCCTGCGAGAGGTCGAGAGCTGGGAGCCTCGTTCACGCCGGGGTTCGCGCTAAGGCCGATAAATATGCGCCCGGCCCAAGGGTTTGTCAAGCGTGTAAACACTACATATTGTGCCCCAGTTTTAGGGCAGTCGCAAGAGGTTGGGCTTTCGATCTAGCGGCCGGCGAGCTGAGCAGCGAGCGTCGCAGCTTTGTCGGCCAGGTAACTTGCAAAGACCAGGTTCTTCGTCTTCAGGGCCTCGTCAGCCTGGCTGCTGAACCGCTTCGCCTGGTCATACTGCGTCTTGGCATCCGCGTTCAGCCTGGCGTAGTCGATCCGGCTCAGGTCCGCCGTCGCTTTCGTCAGCAGGTCCTGGACCTTCCGGGAGACATCAGCCTCCTGCTCGACCGGCGTCGTCTGGAGGGTTGTCTGAGGGGCGCGTGGAGCTTCCGAGGGAGGGGCCGGGTCGGCCGCTGGCTCCGGCTTGGCCGCCTCGGGCTTGGCCGTGTCGGCTCGGGTGACAGGGGCCGCCGGACGGGGGATCTCGGTATTCTGCGGCGGCTGATCCGCCAGACCCACCGGTTGGGGCACCTGGGCGACAACTGGGTCGACAATCCGTGGCGGGGGCGCGGGCACGGTCAGGTCCGGCACGACGGTGGGTGTGGCCCGGGCCTGGGCACGGAAACACCCCGCCGTGGACACCGCCACGACGACGAGAGCCCCGGTTACCGCCGCGCGCGCCCACTGACGCGTTGTCATTTGAACCTGCCTCCACAGGGGCCGGCGTCTCTCACGCCCGCGGGAGGAGCACGCGGAACGTCGTGCCCTTGCCTGGTGTTGACTGTACCTCAATCTCGCCGTCGTGCATCTGCACGGTTCGGTAAACCATCGAGAGCCCGATCCCGCTGCCCCGCTCCTTGGTCGTGTAATAGAGATCGAAGATCCGCTGCAGGTGGTCCGGCTGGATGCCGACCCCGGTATCGGTGAAGGTGATCGACACGCGACGGCCGCGGACGGCCTCGCACCGGATGGTCAACGTGCCGCCATTCGGCATGGCCTGACAGGCGTTCAGCACCAGGTTCAGGAACGCCTGCCGCAACATCGCCGGATCGCCGTTCACGTCTGGAGCACCTTCGGCCAGCACGACCAGATCCACGTGGTTGCGATCGGCTTCCGGACGGACGATCGGCACAACCTCGGCAAAGAGCGCCGGGAGCTTGACGGGCTGGAGCTTGAGGTCCTCCGGTCGCGAGAACTTGAGGAAGCCCTGCACGACTTCGTCGAGCCGCCGGATCTCCGAGGCGATCACGTCGACATGCTGCATCGCGTCAGACCCGGGAACAGGCGCCGGCTCGGCCGTCGCAACGCCGGCACCAGCACCAGCACCAGCGCCAGCGCCCGCGAGCGCGGGCACGGCGGTCTGGCGCATCAGGAACTTCTGCCGCAGCAGCTCGAGGTGAATCATCATCGCATTCAGCGGGTTCTTGACCTCGTGAGCCACCCCCGCCGACAGCTTGCCGAGCGCCGCGAGCTTGCGCGAATACCGCACCGTGGACTGCACCTGGCTCAAATATTCCAGGTTGCGGACGATGAGCATGATCCCGACCAGCTCCCCCTTCGCGTCGTTGACCGGGTGCGTCAGAATCATGCGCTCGCCCTGCTCTCCGCGCGCCACCGGGAACGTCGCGGAAATCGGCCCGCGCGACTGACGGCTGGCAAGCGTTTGCTCGGACAAGCGCAGGAGCGGGTGCCCGGGGGCGAGGAGGCCGGCGAGCGACACTCCGGCCATGGCATCGGGCAGTACGGCCCGCATCGCCGGGTTCACAAACAGCAGATCGCCCTTCGGGCTGACGATCGCGACAGCGTCCTCGAGATGTTCGACGGCCGACTCGAGATTCGCCACCTGATCGGCCATTTGCGACCGGTCCGCCGAGATCTGCGCGCTCACAGCGTTGAAGAACGTGCCGAGTTCCCCGAACTCGTCGTGCTGGTTGAGATCGATGCGCGTGCCGAACTCTCCCTTGCCGAGCCGGGTCAGGCCCGATCGGATCACGTGGATCGGTCGCAACAGCACCTGCGCGAGCAGCATGGCCCCGAACACGGCGACGGCCAGCGCCACGAGCGCCGTGACCACTGCCGGCTGAATCGCCCGCTGCAGCCCCTCACGGATGAGGAGGGTTGACACGCCGATCCGGATCGCCCCGAGCTCCTCGTCGCCCAGAAGCAGCGGCTTGCGCCACTCGAGGTTGCGGCCTGCGTCGGAGTAGATGGCCTGGAGCTGCCCGAGCGGCGCACGCGCGAGCAGGAACCGCATGTCCTCCCCCGCGCGGAGCGGCTGCCCTTCGAGCGTTCGATCGAGATGCGCCACGGCGACGCCGCGAACATCCACCACGGCAGCAAACGTGACGTTGTCCGAATAGAGGCTCGACTCGAGCATCGATCGCAGCCCGGCATCGGCGCGCAGCGCCTCGTAGGGATCCACGCCCTCGACCACCACCTCGCGAGCGCGGTGGTAAACCGCGTTGGCCAGCAGCTCGGCCCTGGCGCGGCTCTCCTCGAGGCTGACGCGTGCGATCTGCGCCAGCTGCATCACGCTCAGCCCCACGACCACCAGGCCGACGATCGTGGTAACGCCGAGGACCTGCTTGCCTTTGATGCCGAGTCGCATGGGCCTGAAACCTCCAGTGGGCTCGAGGTCTACGGCTCTGGAGTGCGGCGCGGACGGAGGCGAAGCTTGTTCAACTTGTTGTGCAGCGTCTTCAGGCTGATGCCCAGGATCTCGGCTGCGCGCGTCTTGTTGTCGCGCGTGTGCTCGAGCGTCATCAGGATCAGCCGGCGTTCGGCCTCCTCGACCGTCGTCCCCGGCGCGAGCGCAACCTGCGGCTTGTTGGGCGTGGGCGCCTCGCTGGACAACATCGGCGGCAGGTGCCGCGGCTCGACAAACGGGCCGGGCGCCAGAATCGTCGCGCGCTCGATCACGTTCCTGAGCTCGCGGACGTTGCCGGGCCAGTTGGTACTGCTCGATGAGCCGCATCGCGGCTTGATCAACGGCGGCGATGGATTTCTGGTTCCTGGTGTTGAACTCGTGGACGAACGCCTGGACGAGCAGCGGCAGATCCTCCTTGCGTTCCCGAAGCGGCGGCAGCGACATCGCGAACACGTTCAGCCGGTAGTAGAGGTCCTCGCGGAGCTTGCCCTTCTGGACCGCCTCGAGTGGATCGATGTTGGTGGCCGCAATCACGCGGACGTCCACGGACTGTTCGTTCCTGCCGCCAAGCCGCCGGAATCGCCGCTCCTGCAGCACGCGGAGCAGCTTCACCTGTGTCGTCGGCGTCATCTCGCCGATCTCGTCCAGGAACAGCGTGCCGCGATCGGCCAGTTCGAAGCAGCCCTGCCGGCGATCGGCGGCTCCCGTAAATGCGCCCTTCTCGTGGCCGAAGATCTCGCTCTCGAGGAGCGTCTCGGGAATCGCGGCGCAGTTGATGGCCACAAACGGGAACCCGGCACGCGGGCTGAGCCGGTGAATGGTCTGGGCCACGAGCTCCTTGCCGGTGCCCGACTCGCCGGTGATGAGCACGGAGGCGCTGGTCGGCGCGGCCTGCTCGATCACCTGGTAGATCTTCCGGATCTCGGGGCTGTTCCCGATCATCGGACCGAACGCGCCGTGCTCGCGGAGCTGGCGCCGCAGCGTTTTCACTTCGCGGAGCGTTTCCTGCCGCTCCACGATCTTGTCGAGCAGGATCTTCAGCCGCTGAATGTCGACCGGCTTGGTGAGGTAGTCGTACGCGCCTTCCTTCATCGCCTCGACGGCGGTTTCGACGGTGCCCTGCGCGGTCAGCAGGAGCGTCGTGACGTCGGCGCTCTGCGCCTGCAGCGCACGCAGCAGTCCCAGCCCGTCAAGGCGTGGCATCACCAGATCTGAAATGACGATCGCCGGCCTGAAAGTGGTGACTTTTTCGAGCGCCTCTTCGCCGTCAGCCGCCGAATCGGCCAGGAACCCCCAGTTTCTGACCAACTGCTCCAGCCCGATCCGGGCTGCGCCATCATCCTCGACGATGAGCACGCGCTCGGGGGCGGCTGGAGCAGCCTGGGCAGGAGTTTGGACGTCCTCGGTTGCCAGGCTCAACGGGTCCACGTCCTAGTCGATCTCCACCATGTCATTTTTACATTCTGAGGGGCCCGGGGAGATCACGCAAGCTCATCTGATAGAGTATTTTCTTGCTCTCTGACCCGGATCAACCGCCCATTTCGCCCCCGCCGATGGCGCAGGACCGGGTGACGGCCGTCCTCGAAGTGTTGCTTTGTTCCGGATTCCCGACACAGGCGCTGGTGGTCGGGATGCTCGCGGCAGCCGGCTGGCGTCCGGTCGCACCCTTGACCCTGTCGTACGTCGTCGTGCTCTCGCTCATCGACTCGGTTGTGCTGGTGGCACTTATCGTCACCTTCATTCGCCTCCGGGGGGAACGCGTGTCAGAGGTGTTTTTCGGCGGCCGTTCCGTGGTCGCGGAGGCTGTCGCCGGCGTGCCGCTCATCTTTGCCGCGCTGGCGATCGGGATCGGCATCCTGACGCTCCTCCGGATGGTCGCACCGGGTCTCCACGATGTGGAGCAGAACCCGCTCGAGGCGCTGATCGCGACGCCGCGCGATGCGGCCGTCTTCGCTGTCGTGGTGGTGATAGCGGGCGGCATCCGCGAAGAGCTGCAGCGCGCGTTCCTCCTGCGGCGTTTCGAACGGCAGCTGGGTGGACCGATCGTCGGCGTCATCGTGGCGAGCGCCGTGTTCGGCGCGGGACATCGGGTGCAGGGCGCGGATGCCGCGATCGCCACGGCGCTGCTGGGTGCCTTCTGGGCGGTGGTCTACCTGCGGCGGCGCTCGGTCATGGCACCTGTGGTCAGCCACTCCGGCTTCAATCTCCTGCAGCTGCTGCAGGTCGCCGTCACGCGGTGACGTTCGGCGGGTCCGAAAGGACCCGCCCTACGAGCAGGCAGCGTAGCCGGGTCCCTGCGTTCGACGTAGGCCGGGTCCTTTCGGACCGGCTCGAGGGCTCAAGGCTTGTAGAGATCGATCACGTCGGTGCGGCGGCGAAGGCCGGCAATCCAATCACGCACCAGCGCATCGCGCCCGGTCGGCGGAAAGCGCTCGGCGAAATAGGCTTCGATCCGCAGGTCGTGACGCAGCCGCTCCCGCAGATGGCTGTCGTCGATTCCTCCCTGGTTGAGCACGGCTTCGAAGGCTTCCTGCGTGGGGAAGCGTGCGCGAATGGCCTGCAGGCGGCCGTCGATGTCTCCGGCGGCTGGCTCCGGCGGCGCATAGCGCTCCACCTCGGCGAGCACGAGCGCGCGTTCGATGAGCGCCGTGAGGATCTCGCGCGTCGGATCGCTGCCGGGCTCCACCGTAACCAGTTGCAGGTCGCGCGCAAGCCGTACGTCGCTTTGCGCGATCACGTCGCCGGCCACGATGGCGAGCACGCGGTCGAGGACTTCTCCCGGCTGGGCCAGCAAGACCGCCACGGTGAGCCAGCGGACCAGGAGGCTCATCAGAAGGCCTGCCCCAGGCTGATGTGGAGGGCGGTCAACCGCTCGGGAGCTCCGGGCGCCAGAAACCCCGGATTGATCTTGAAACCCAGGTCCACCCGGATCGGACCGACAGGCGATCGATAGCGAATGCCGAAACCGACGGCGCTCCTCAGCTGGGTGATGTCGACGTATGACGTCCTGGCGAACACGTTGCCGGTGTCGATGAAGCCGACGGCGTCGAGGCTGCCGAACACCGGAAGGCGGAGCTCGCCGTTCAAGATCACGACGGCGTTGCCGCCAAGCGGGAATCCGTTCGCGTCGATGGTTCCGGCGATCACCGTGCCGTCTTCGTCGATGGTCTCCGGTCGTCCGAGCTGGTCGAGCGCAAAGCCACGCACGGTGGTGTCGCCGCCGGCGAAAAAGCGCTCGCTCGCCGGCAGGTCCTTCAGTGGGAAACCTTTCGCAATCCCGAGCCGCGCGCTGAGCGCGACGACGGCCCGCGGGAGCCGCGGCGCCGGGCGGAACATCTGCGCCGTGAAGTACGACTTCGCCAGGCCGATCTCGGAACCGATCGCCTGCGCGGCCAGCTGGCCGTTCGCCGAAAGGTACTCGCCGTCGCGTGTGTTCAAGGGATCGTCCCTCGTATCGCGCACGATCGACCCCGAGAAGGACGACAGGCGTACCTGGGGAAACAGCCGGTCGACCAGCGGCTTTTCCGAAGGGTCGACTCGCTCGTCGAAGACTTCGGTCCGCTGGATCTGGTAGTTCCCGCCGATGCTCACAGTGCGCGAAAGGCGCCGCGTCAGCTCGGCGCTGAACGCACGCCGCCGGAAGTCGTAGCTCGACCGCGCCTGCTGTTCGAAATTCAGGTTCAGGAACGCGTCGGCCGGCGTCCCGAACACCAGCGGCTCACGGTACGTGCCGAGCACGCGGTACTCGCTGAAACCGAACTCACTCTGGGCCTGCGGAACGGGCAGCGGCGTCTCCGGATCCGGCTCGACGAGCGTGATTTCATCCCTGGGGCGCAGGCTGATCCGCGTGAAGAGGTTGATCGATCGGTTCCTCCCGAAGAGGTTACGCCGCCCGATATCGAAAAAGGCACGCGGTGCCAGTTCCAGCCGCTCTTCCGCGGCTTCGTCCTCGGTCTGCCGGATTCGATAGCCCACCTCGAGGCCCCCGCCGTAGCCCAGCGTGGTCACCGGCGCTTCCTCCACGGTGACGAGCAGATCGCGCGTGAATTCGTCGCCATGCGCCACTTCCGCGATGCGTGTGCGGCGAAACAATCCCAGTGCGGCCAGACGGCGCTGTGATTCGTTCACGGCCGTGAGCCCCATGGGGTCACCGGGCTTCAGCTGGATCTCGCGCTCGATCGTCTCGCGCCTGGTGCGGGTATTGCCGCCAATCAGGATGTGGCCGACCTTGACCTGCGATCCCTCGTTGACTGCGAAGACGACGTCAGCTTGTGTGCGGTCGGCACTGAGGACCGGCGTCACGCGAACCGACGCATTCCTGAACCCCAGGTTCGCGTACTGGAAGAGCAGCGCGTCGCGGTCCGCCGCGGTCTGGCTGACGAAGAAAGGCTGGCCCGGCCGGAGCCCGATTGAGGCCAGCAGCGTGGCCTCGGGAATCACCTGGGCGCCGGTAAATCGAATCGATGTCACGATCGTTCGAGCGCCTTCGTTGATGATGACGCGCACAACCACGGGGATTTCGGGCCCTGGGGGCCCGGGGGTCTCGGCAGGAAGCGCATCGACGCCAGCCCGCACATCGACCGCCGCAAATCCGAGCCTGCGGTAGAGGTCCTCGATGGCGCCGGCATCGGCGTCGAGCACGGTTTCGGAGAACGGATCCAGCTCTTTCAAACGAACGAGAGACGACAGCTCTGCGAGCGGGACCGCGACGTTGCCCGAGATCTCGACCCGGGCTATGCGGTACAGTCTCCCCCTCTTGACCGTGAAGGTCAGGCGCAGCTCGCTCCTCGGTCTGCTCCCGTGCGTGCGGAGCCGTCGCGTCCCTGTAACCCTGCGCGTGCAGGTACTCCTCGATATTGTTGCTGGCGTCCTCCAGCAGGTCCTCGTCGGTCGATCCTTCGCGCGCTACCGGTACGAGCGCCTCGCGCTCGCCCGACGGCAGCACGTCTCCGGCAAACACCAGGCGCACGCGAGGGCCATCGCTCGCCAAGATCGTCAGGTTCGCGACACGATCGTTGTCAACGAGCTCGGCGTCGACCGACAGCCGGGCCTCGTAGTAGCCGTCATCACGCCGGTCAGAGATGTACTCCGCCGCGCGCTCGTCGATCTCGTCACGTTCGAACGGCCGTCCGGCGGCCAGACGGAGGGCAGACAGGATCTCGCGCGCGCGCACAACGCCGTCCATCTTGATCTCGCCCACGCGGGTGCGCTCCCCGGGAGCCAGATCGAACCACAGCGTGGAACGGTCCGGCGCATGCAGAACTTCCAGCCGCGGGGAGACCGTGGCCCGGAGATAACCGCTGGTCTTGAGCTGGTCCTCGACGAGCCGTGCGGCCTCTGGCGCGCGACCTGCAGTGGGCAGGCCGCCATAGCGTTCGGTCACCAGGCGCCGGAGACGGCCCTCATCCACCCCTGGAACGTCCGCGCCCGAGAACGACACCCGCTCGATGGGATGCACAGGAACCAGATCGAATGAGAGCGCCACGCCGCCGGGCGCCGTGGAGGCGCGGACGACGACGTCTTCGAAGCGGCCGAGGCTGAGCAGGTGCACCAGGCTTTCGCGAACCTCGCGCATGAGCAGCGGCTGGCCGACGTGGTTCTGGATCGCTTCGTCGATGCGCGGGTCCGCCAGCGCACGGCCTTCGGCCTCCAGGGCCACGGACACCACGACCTTCCCGAGGTAGTCCGCGACGTCCGCGCGCGCCGCGGACGCCGTGCCGGCGAGGCAGAGCCCCGCCAGCAGCAGCGGCAGCCGCATCAGAAGGTGTGCCTCACGCGGACCTCTATGGCGTAGGTCGAATCCTCGTTGCGCGAGAGGATCCACGACAGCCGATCGCTCTCGTCGTACTCGAGCAGGAGGAGCTGGTCGTTGATCGACGAGCTGAGGCTGCGCGAGAAGGTCAGGAACAAGCGGTCCGAAATGCGCTTGCCGATGGTCACGCGCGCTGACGGGTTCACGCGGCTGGTTGTCGTCTGGCTGTAAGGATCGAGCAGCGATGGCGTCACCTGGAAGGTGTCCACGCCGAAGGCCTGCTCGACCACGCGCCCGACTTCTGCCGAGAGAGGGCTGGCGACGAGCGCCGTGGCGCGCGTGGTCAGGATGTCGGCCTCGCGTTGATTGGCGTTCTGCAGCGCCTGCAGCTCGACATCTTCTCCGCGCCGCACATCGCTGAAGAGCAGCGCGACAACGTCGGCTGCAGGCAGCGGCGGGTCCGAGCTCAGCTGCGGCTGAAGGCGATCCATGGTGCCGGCCGCGCTCACGATGACCCGGTAGGTCTGCCCCGGCACGCGGACCCGGGACTCGGCCTCGACGTCGAAGAACGGTTCGATCCGCGACGGATTGGTGAAGTCGATGGCGCCGCGCGTCACCAGGTACCGCCGCCCCTCGAAGATGACCTCGCCCCGATCCACTTCGGCCCGCCCGAAGAGCAATGGCCGATCGTAGGTGCCGCGCAGCTGCAGATCCGCGCTGGCGACGAGACGCGCCATGTTGTTCTCGATGCGAAGCGTGGACGGCACGCGGACGTCGAGGTCGAACCTCAGCGGAATCGTTGCCGGGGCCGGGGCGAGGCCCGTATCGTCGCCCCCTCCGAAATCGAAGAGGCCCGCCGTCGGATCGATGCGGCGCGTCCAGACCGCGCTCCTGACGGTCAACACCCCGCCCACGGTCGGCGTCCGGAAATTGCCCCGGACGGTGAGATCGGCGTCAATCGTCGATCGCACGCCGTCGAGCACGCGCAGCTGCATGCCCTCGCCGCGCGCCACGACGTTGAGCTCGCCTGGCAGGTACCCGTCGAGCCCGATCCGGCCGCCAAACTGCACGCGGCCGCCGCCCAGCGTCGCCGCCACATCGTCCAGCCGGAGGCCGCTCGAGTCGAAGTGGATGGTGCCGTTGATGGCGTCGAGCGAGTTGGGCATCGAGAAATGACGGATGCGGCCGTCTGCAATCGTGGCGTTGCCGGAGAACACCGGCTCGTACAGCGGCCCGTCGATCGCCGCCTCGAGCTCGGCGCGGCCCGAGCCGCGCATGTCGCGGAAAAACCCCTGAAGGATGCCGAGGTTGGCGTCGCCAACCGCCCTCAGGGCGATGCGCTGATCGCCGAGCGTGACCGTGCCGTCGACGCGGAGCCGCGTGTCGTCGCCCACCAGCTCGAGCTCCTGCACGCGGATGACCTGGTGATCGAGCGCGATCCGGATGGGCCTGGCGTTCCGCACGCCGTAGTCGAACAGCCGCATTTCGAGGCTGTCCACCGTGGCGTCCACGAGCAGGCGGTCGAAGTCCGCGAGTTCGCCCGCCACGCGGATCGAACCGCTGGCTACCGCCGTTGTGAAGGGCGACAAGCGCGGCTGGAGCAGCCGGACGTAGGGATCCAGGGAGCTGTCGTAGAAGCGGAGCGCCAGCTCGGCGTTCGCGCCGGCAGCGAGCGAGATGCGACCCGTTCCGGTAACGGCCAGCCTCGGCGAAGCCGCTTCGATCTCGCCCGAGATCTCCTCCCCGCGGAGCGCGAGCGTGCCGCTGACCTGGCCGACGCCCTCGTCAGCCACGAAAAGATCGGAAATGCGGAAGCGGACGTCGTAGCGGGGCACGTCGAACGTTCCGCTGCCGCCGGCCGTGAAATCGATGAGCCCTGATGGCTGCATCGCCGGGTACGCAAAGGCCGCGGTGCGCTCCACCTGAAGGCGGCGCGCGTCCGCGTTGAACGAATAGGTCGAGTTCCATCCGACGTAGGCCGCGCCCGCGATGCTGCCGCCCTGCATCACCATGTTGACGTTGTCGAGCCGGACGCCGGCCCCGTCGAAGCGCAGCGACGAGGTGGCGCGGTCGAACGGCTCGCCGTAGGCGACACCGTCTTCGATCGTCATCGCACCGAATCCAATGGGCGTCTCGTAACCGCCACGCAGGGAGAACTCCCCGGACAGACGGCCCGAGACCGGATACGCGTCGATCGCAAAAGCGTGCCGGAGCGAATCGACGTCTCGGCCGGAAACGCGGATGCGCGCGTCGATCTCCTCGCCACCGTCGCGCCGGGGATAACCGAGCGAAAAGCGGCCGTCCGCGCGGATCTCCGACCCGTCGCGCCGGATAATCCCACCGGCGACCGTGACGTAGCTGTTCTCGACGACGATGCGGGCGCTGCCGTCGCCCCACAGCGTGTCCCAGGCCCGCATGTCTTCGCCGGTGAAGACGCCTTCCACGCGGGGCCTGCGGAACGAACCGGTCATCCCGCCGTCGAAGTCACCTCGTCCGCCGAAGGCGACAGCGCCGGTCCTGGCCCCGAAGTCCGTGAGAATGCCGGCCAGCACCTGATCGCTCTCCTGCCAGTCGCTGCTCGTGACGTGAAAGTCGAAGCGGGCCGCATCGCCCCAGGCTGTCTCGCCCTCGAATGCGACGTGCGTCTTCTCAGTCGCAAACCGGCTGGGATCAACCTGCACCGTTTCGGCGTCGAACCTGTACCGCATCGACGCGCCGACCGGCAGGTGCGACGGCATCAAGTACGGCGCAAACGGCCCCCACTCGTGACGCGAGTGGCCCGGGTCCTCGGCGCGCGCGGCTTCGAGCGACGCCTGCATGGTCGTGTTGCCGGGCGGCGGGTCGATGGTTAAATCGCCCTCGCCGCGGCTCTCGCGGAAGCGTCCGAGCGGCCACTCCAGCAGGTTCGTACCGGTCGCGGATCCGGCAAAGCGGAGCCCTGGCAGCTCGTACAAGTCGGAAAGCTGCGAGACGTCGACGTTCGAATAGATCGCCTCGAACCGGGCGGTTGGCCGCTCGGAGACGCCAAGCGGTGCGATGCCGAACGTGAACTCGGCCTGACCGCCGTAGAGGTCGGCCCGGCCGTCCCAGAGCTTGAATTCGTTGCGGGTCCACTGCAGCGCCCCGTGGAGCAGCGGGAAGCTGTAGCGGTTCACGCCGGCAACCGCGCTCCGGAACGTGCCGGACAGATCGTATCCGCCCCTGAACATGCGGAAGGTGCCCGTGAAGTCGCCGTCGCCGGTCAGCGCCCAGGTCTCGTTCCTGAAAAAGATCTCCCGCATGCGTGCGAAGTGCACGCGCGACCTGACGGCGTAGCGCATGTCCGGCCATTTCGAGAGATCGATGTCGCCTGATGCCACGGTGCTGGCGCCATCGGACTCGAGCTCCATGTGCTCCATGCGGAGACGGCCACCGTCGATCACGAACCGCGATTTCATGTTCAGCCACATCGGCAGGTGATCCTGCACCTTCACCATGCCGCCGCTGAAGTTCGCCTCGCCCTGATAGCGCGGCAGGTTCACGATGCTGATGTCGATATTGGGCGCAACGACGCTCCACGGCGTGCCCACGTTGTCGTACGTGAAGGCGCCGCGCCAGGCCCTCACGTACTGGAGCGTGACGGTGAACGGCCGCTCGCCAGCGGGCTCGGTCCGTTCCCTGGTGAACCTGGGGAAGGTATGGCCGGCGGGGCCGTCCTCTACGAGCATGCTCCAGTCGGTCAGTTCGACCGACTGCAGATTGATGTCGGGGCGCCGGCCCAGGAGACGCGCCCAGTCGAGCGACACCGACAGGGCCTTCGCCACGAAGAACGGGCGCTCGCCCGGACGCCGGCCGTCGATCTGCAGATCCTCGACGACAACCCGGCCGCGCAGCAGGTGAATGCCGATCCGGCCGATGTGAATGGGGCGTTCGAGGTACCGCGAGCCCTCGGCCTCTGCGCGGGCTCTCACGGCCGGGCCCAGGTCCACGGTAAGCGTGCTGACGATCGCGGCTGCCAGTATGGCCAGCACGAATTTCACGCTCCGGCGCACATGCCGGAAGGCCTGCCGGACGCGCGGGAAGGAGATCTCCACGACGTTAGCCTGCGTGGATGACCGCAAGCACGGCGCCCGCATCCACCAGCTGTCCTTCGCGGACGTGCAGGTCAGTGACCTGGCCGGCGCGGGACGCGCGCAGCTCGTTCTCCATCTTCATCGCCTCGATGACCACGATGGGCTGTCGGGCCGCCACAAGGTCTCCGGCTTTGACGAGAATCTTCGCGATCTTTCCCGGCATTGGCGCAGTCAGGCGCTGCGGTCCCGATCCCGCCGCAGACGCGCTCGCCTGCTGGCCGCTACGCCGCCGGCCGCTGAACGAGACCTGTATGGGCCTGGCGCCGACACTCACTCGCGTCTGCCCCGTAATACCGTCCGGCGCAAGGGTCACCTCACGGCTGACGATCGGGCCGCTCTCCTGCCCGGCCGACAGACAGAGCGACAGGGTCAGCGCGTCCACACGGACGGCCTCGACGCGCCACGAACGGTCATCCACGCTGACGTGGAACGAGTCGCCGGTCCGATGCACGACCACCTGGCTCCGTCGGCCGTCGATCTCGACTTCGTAGTGCATCAGCGGAGGCCCTCGGCGCGCGCTTGCGCCTTCCACGCCCCGACGGCATCAGCTGTCGACAGCCCTCCCCTGGACGGCGACAGGACGGCCTGGAGCGCTGCGGCCACGGCCGCGACATCCTCATCGTCTTTGGAGGGCTCCACGAAAGGCCGGCCGTTCCGCGACTGGAGGATCTCGTCGAGCGAGGTCGTGTGAAACCGCGCCGCGAGAAAATCCGGCTGTTCGAGGAGCCATGCGAAAAACGGCACGGTGGTTCTGATGCCGCCAACGACGTATTCGCCGAGCGCGCGGCGCATTCGAGCAACCGCTGCGGGCCGGCTCTCGGCCCATGCGATGAGCTTGGAGAGCATCGGGTCGTAGTCGATCGGCACGTCGAGGCCCGCCGCCGCGCCGCTGTCGTCCCTGATACCGGGGCCGGCCGGCACGCGCAGCGCGAGGATGCGTCCGGGCGAGGGGAGGAATCCGTTGTCGGGATCCTCGGCGTAGATGCGGCACTCGATGGCATGGCCCACCGGCGTCAGCAGGCGGGCAGGATCGAGCGTCAGCCGCTCGCCACGCGCGATGCGGATCTGCCACTGCACGAGGTCCACACCCGTCACCATCTCGGTGATCGGATGCTCGACCTGCAGGCGGGTGTTCATCTCGAGAAAATAGAACCGGCCGTCCTCGTCGAGCAGGAACTCGATCGTGCCGGCGTTGGTGTAGCCGACACCCCGCGCCACGTCCGCGGCGGCTGACGTCATGGCCTGGCGAATCGCCGGCGTCACGGCCAGTGACGGCGACTCTTCGACCACCTTCTGGTGGCGGCGTTGAATCGAACACTCCCGCTCGACAAACGGCAGCACGGTGCCGTGGTGGTCCGCGAGCAGCTGCACCTCGACGTGCCGCGGCCTCGTCAGGCGGCGCTCGAGGTATACAGCGGCGTCGCCGAATGCGGCTCCAGCCTCCGAACGGGCCGCACGTACAGCCCCGGCCAGATCCGCCGGATCCGTCACGGTCCTCATGCCCTTGCCGCCGCCGCCGGCGACGGCCTTGACCAGCAGCGGATACCCAATCGTCTCGGCGAGCCGGGCAATTTCAGCATCCGGCACGTCGGCGCCGAGCGGCGACTCGGTGCCTGGCACCACTGGAACGCCGGCGCGAATCGCCGCGGCCCGCGCGGCGGTCTTGCTCCCCATCAGCGCGATGGCCTTCGACGAGGGCCCGATGAAGGTCAGCCCTGCCTGCTCAACGGCCGCAGCAAACGCCTCGTTCTCAGCCAGGAAGCCGTACCCGGGATGGACCGCGTCGGCGCCCGAACGCTCGGCGGCCTCGAGGATGCGATCGATGCGCAGGTAGCTCTCGCGCGGCGCGCTTGGACCTATGAGGTAGGCCTCGTCGGCATGCCGCACGTGCAGCGCAGCGCGATCACACTCTGAATAGACGGCGACCGGAGACAACTCCATCTCCCGGCACGCGCGAGCGATCCGTACGGCTATCTCGCCGCGATTGGCGATCAGAATCTTTTTCAATGACGGGCTTCGGGCTCCGCTTCAGGCTTCGGGGGCTCCACGGTGGGCGGGGCGCTGGCGCGGCCGCCTCAGCCGTCCCTCTATTCTATCGGCTCACAGGGGGATGTTGCCGTGCTTCTTTGGCGGGTTCCGGTCCCGCTTGTTCCGGAGGTTGTGGAGGGCCATCACCAGCTTGCGTCGCGTCTCCCTCGGTTGAATCACTTCGTCCACGAAGCCGCGTGACGCGGCCACGTACGGGTTGGCGAACTTGTCGCGGAACTCAGCCACCTTCTCGTTGCGCGCCGCAACCTTGTCCGCAGCCTGCTCCAGCTCGCGCTTGTACAGGATGCTGACGGCGCCTTCCGGCCCCATGACCGCGATCTCCGCCGACGGCCACGCATAGTTGAAGTCGGTGCGCAGGTGCTTGCTGGACATCACGCAGTAGGCCCCGCCGTACGCCTTGCGCGTGATGACCGTCACCTTCGGCACCGTCGCTTCGGCAAACGCATACAGCAGCTTCGCGCCGTGCCTGATGATGCCGCCGTACTCCTGCACTGTCCCAGGCAGGAACCCCGGGACATCCTCGAAGGTGACGAGCGGAATATTGAACGCATCACAAAAGCGCACGAAGCGCGCGCCCTTGACCGACGCATTGATGTCGAGCGTCCCGGCCAGCACGGCCGGCTGGTTGGCCACGATGCCCACCGATCGGCCATCGAGGCGCGCGAAGCCGACGATGATGTTGCGCGCGAAATGCTGGTGAACCTCGAGGAAGTAGCCCTCGTCGGCGATCGAATGAATGAGATCCATCATGTCGTACGGCTGGTTCGGCGACTGCGGCACCAGCCGATCGAGCGTGGCGTCCTCCCGATCGGGCTCGTCGCTCGACGCCACGCGCGGCGGATCGTCGAGGTTGTTCGACGGCAGGAACGACAGCAGGTCGCGCAGCAGCAGCAGGCATTCGCGATCGTCGGCGGCAGCGAAGTGCGCGACGCCGCTCGTGGCATTGTGGGTCATCGCCCCGCCCAGCTCGTCCTTCGTGACGTTCTCGTGCGTGACGGTCTTGATCACGTCGGGCCCGGTGACGAACATGTAGCTGGTGTTCCTCACCATGATGGTGAAGTCCGTGATCGCCGGCGAATACACGGCGCCTCCGGCACACGGCCCCATGATGGCCGAGATCTGAGGGATCACTCCGGATGCGAGGGTGTTGCGAAGGAAGATGTCGGCGTAGCCGGCGAGCGAAAGGACGCCCTCCTGGATCCGCGCGCCTCCTGAGTCGTTGAGGCCCACGACGGGCGCGCCCAGCTTGATCGCCAGATCCATGATCTTGACGATCTTGGCGGCATTGGTCTCGGACAGCGATCCCCCGAACACGGTGAAGTCCTGCGCGAAGGCGAACACCTGCCGGCCGTCCACAAGGCCGTGCCCCGCCACGACGCCGTCCCCCGGGATGATCTGGTCGGCCATCCCGAAATCGAGGCACCGGTGGGTGACGAGCTTGTCGACCTCCTCGAACGTGCCGGGATCGAACAGGAGCTCCATCCGCTCGCGGGCCGTCAGCTTGCCGGCGGCATGCTGGCGGGCGAGGCGCTCGGCCCCGCCGCCGAGCTCGGCACGCCGTTCGAGGTCGTCGAGCGTGCTCATGCCTTGACGGACTGTGCTTTCTCCCAATCCTTCAGGAACTTCTCGAGGCCGATGTTGGTGAGCGGGTGGTTGAAGAGTTGATCGATCACCGCCGGCGGACAGGTGCAGATGTCTGCGCCCATGCGCGCCGCTTCCACGATGTGAATCGGGTGCCGGCAGCTGGCCACGAGGACCTCGGTCGCAAACTCGTAGTTGTCGTAGATGTCGACGATCTCGCGGATCAGCTCCATCCCGTTGGTCCCCACATCGTCCAGCCGGCCGACGAACGGGCTGACGAAGGTTGCGCCGGCCTTGGCGGCCAGCAGCGCCTGGGCGGCCGAAAAGACGAGCGTCACGTTGACCTTGTGCCCCTCCCCCGACAGCGCCTTGCAGGCCCGGATGCCGTCACGGGTGAGCGGCACCTTGATCACCATGTGGGGATCGAGCGCCGCGATGTCGTGGCCCTCACGAACCATTCCGGCGTGATCGGTCGAGACCACCTCTCCGCTGACCGGCCCCTTGACGATGGCGCAGATGCGCTTGAGGTTCTCGCGGTAGTCGCCCGGCTCCTTGGCCAGGAGCGACGGGTTCGTCGTCACCCCGTCAATGATCCCGAGAGCGGCGAGGGTTTCGATGTCCTTGATGTTGCCGCTGTCAACAAAGAGCTTCATGATCCACTTCTTTCACGTTGCGCTGGGGCCCCACCCCCAGCGCCTGCCGCCGCTCGCTTATCCGCTCGCGGCGTTGGTTTTCTCCGACTTTCCGCTCTCAGCAACATATTGTCATTCGTTACGAACCGGGTTCGTGAGATCGCTCTTGGTTGCACCGACGATCCGTTTCCAGCGCCTGCCGCTGCTCGCTCGTCCGCTCACAGCGCTGGTTTGCACGACTCTCCGCTTCCAAGACTGCCGCCGCTCGGCTCATCTGCTCGCGGCGTGGATTCGCAACGACTGCCCGCTCAGTCACCAATCAGCACTTAGCAATCAGCAATCAGCACTTCTTACTGCTCGTCTCGTACCGGATTCGTCAGTTCGCCGATGCCTTCGACCTTCACCGACACCGTGTCGCCGTGGCGGAGCGCTCCGACACCGGACGGCGTGCCGGTCGAGATGACGTCGCCTGGTTCGAGCGTCATGACGAACGTGATGTACTCGACGAGCTGATCGACCGGGAAGATCAGTTGCTCGGTCGACGACGACTGGCGTCGTTCGCCATTGACCCAGCCTTCGACAGCGCGCGCCCCGGCGCCAGCCCCAACAGCCACGCACGGGCCGATTGGCGCGAACGTGTCGAAGCCCTTCGCCCGCGTGTACTGCACTTCCTTGTTCTGGATGTCGCGTGCCGTCACGTCGTTCACGCACGTGATACCGAGGATGTAGTCCCAGGCTCTGGCGCGTGGCACGCGGTGCGCCCGTCGGCCGATCACGATCGCCAGTTCGGCCTCATGGTCGACTCGCCCAACGCCGGGCGGCAGCAGAATCGTCGCGCCGGGGTCGAGCACGGCGGTCGACGGCTTCAGGAAGAGCATCGGCTCGGCGGGCAGCGCCTTGCGCATTTCGGCGGCGTGATCGCGGTAGTTCAAGCCGACGCAGACGAACTTCGACGGTCGAACCGGGGCCAGCACCTCCAGGCCGGAGAGCCCGCCGGGCGCCTCCTTGCCTGCGCGATAGCCGTCAAAGATGCTGTCGCCCGTCAACTCGACATCGTGCCATCGTTGATCGCGCTCGACGATGTAGCGCGCATCCTGACCGTGTCTGACGCGATATAGCCTGTCCATCCGGCAGCGATTCTACCTAATCAGCGCGCGAATTCCTCGACCGTGCCCGACAACGCACTGATGTTGCCTGTGGCATCGACCGCCTGGACCGCGTAGATGTACCGGCGGCCCGGCTCCACCGTGTCCCGGAAGCGCGATTCTTCGATGGGCCCGGGCGTGACCGCCTTGAGGGTCTCCGGAGTATCCCCGCGCAGCACGAGATAGCCGGCCAGATCGGGCTCCTTGTTCGGATCCCAGATCAGGTTGATGGCGCCGCCGGACGGTACCGAGGTCAACCCCACAGGGGCGGCCGGCGGGAAGATATCGGCGAACAATCGACAGGCCGGCGGTGAAGGCTCGCTCTCGACCGAGATCCCGTCGAGGCTTTCCACGGTCCGAACGACGTAGCAGCGCTCCAGTCCCAGGGTGATCCGCGAATCGACGAAGGTCGCTTCCGGGATGGGCTTCTCGGTCAGCCTGGTCTCGGCCGGCGTCGGACTGTCGGGGGTCAGCGCGGCCGCCGGCGCCACTTCATAGACGTGGTAGGCCCGGACGAGTCTCGTTTCAAAGAGAGGTCTCGACTCGAGCACGTCGGTGACAGGCGGCGGCACTGTGGCTGATGCATCGGCTGCCCACCCGATGGTCGCCCCGGCGAGATCGTAGGTCACCACGGGCCTTGCCGGAGCGGGCGGAGGGTCGCTTAGAAGCACGCTCCCCGCCTCGAGGCCGGCCCGCGCCGTCCACGAGTGCTGACACCGACCGCGAGATACGTCCTTGCCGGCGGCGGTGGCGGTCCCAGCAGTGCTGCCGGGGGAGACGACCGTTGTGCGGGCTCAATTCCGCTTGTTGTCAGCGCTTCGTCAGTCAGTGTCTCGAAGACGTGGGTCACGGCCCCTTGATCGAGCCCGGGACCTTCCGGGGGCTCGATGTCCGCGTCCGGCTCGTCGGCGTCAGCGGCGAGATCGGGATCCCGCGGCGCCTTGATCTCGACGCTTGCCACGAGGGAGCCGAAGCGGACGAGGTCCGCCTCGGACACGCCTGCGGCGCCTGTAAACCCGTAAACGTCGACGCGCTCGATGTCGCCGGGGCGGGAGCCGTCGGTATTTACCCCGGGTACCGTGAACCTGAGGTCAACGACGCCGCCCCTTCGCTCGGCCACCAACTCGGCGGGCGCGACGGGGAGCCGTATGAGAGGCGGAAGCGGCGGCCCCTTCTTGCCGCATCCAGCGAGCGCGCCCGCCACGAGGCACGCGGCCGCGAGCGAGCGAACGGTCACAGAATGTACCGGGACAGGTCTTCGTTCTTGACGATGTCCGCCAGCATGCGATCGACGTACGCCGCGTCGATGTTGACGCGCTTCTCGGGAAGGTCCGGCCCCTCGAACGAAATCTCGTCGAGCAGCTTCTCCATCACCGTGTGAAGCCGGCGCGCGCCGATGTTCTCGGTGCGCTCGTTGACGATGGTCGCGAAGTCGGCCACGCGCCGCACGGCATCGTCGGTGAACGTCAGCGTAATGCCCTCGGTGTCCATCAAGGCCGTGTACTGCTTGACGAGCGCGCTCTTGGGTTCGGTGAGGATTCGAACGAACTCGTCGCGGCCCAGGGCTTCGAGCTCCACGCGGATGGGGAAGCGCCCCTGCAGTTCCGGGATGAGATCGGAAGGCTTCGACACGTGGAAGGCGCCGGCCGCGATGAAGAGGATGTGATCGGTCCGGACCATGCCGTGCTTCGTGTTCACGGTCGTGCCCTCGACGATCGGCAGGATGTCGCGCTGCACCCCCTCGCGGCTCACGTCGGGACCATGGCTGCCCTCGCGGCCCGCGATCTTGTCGATCTCGTCCACGAAGATGATGCCGGCCTGCTCCACGCGTTCGACCGCCGTCTTCGCCACGCTGTCCATGTCGATGAGCTTCTGCTCTTCCTCGCGGGTGAGGTGCTCGAGCGCCTCGGCCACTTTCACGCGCCGCTTCTTCGTCTTGCCCTGGAAGAGCCCGGGGAGCATGTCCTTCAGGTTGATGTCGACCTCCTCGACCGAGGAGCCGGCGATGATCTCGAAGGACGGAAAGTTCCTTTCGCGCACGTCGAGTTCGACGACACGTCCGTCGAGGCGTCCCGCACGAAGCTGTTCGCGGAAGCGCTCGCGCGTGTCCTGCTGCGTCGAGCGCGCCGCGGCCGGATCTTCGTCGGGCGCGGCGGGACGGGTCGGCGGCAACAGCAGATCGAGGAGCCGTTCCTCGGCGTTCTGCGCGGCCTTTGCGCGCACCTCCTCGAGCCGTTCGCCCCGCACCATCTCGACGGCGAGCTCGGCCAGATCGCGGACCATCGATTCGACGTCGCGGCCCACGTACCCGACTTCGGTGAACTTCGACGCCTCGACCTTGACGAATGGCGACTGCGCCAGGCGCGCCAGCCGCCGCGCGATCTCGGTCTTCCCGACGCCGGTCGGACCGATCATCAGGATGTTCTTCGGCGCCACTTCTTCCGCCAGCTCCGGCGCCAGCTTCTGACGCCGCATGCGGTTTCGCAGGGCAATGGCGACGGCCCGCTTGGCCGCGGCCTGCCCAATCACATACTTGTCGAGCTCCGCCACGATCTGCCGCGGCGTCAACGACTGCGCGGAGGTCTGCGTGCTCTCTGGCAGATAGATAGGCACGATTCAGACTTCTTCAATCACGAGGTTGGCGTTGGTGTAAATGCAAATCTCGCCGGCGATCGTCATCGCCGATTCTGCGATGGCCCTGGCGTCCATCTCGGTGTTCTTCGCCAGCGCCTTCGCCGCCGCAAGCGCGTAAGGGCCGCCCGAGCCGATCGCCACGATTCCATCGTCGGGTTCGATCAGATCGCCGTTGCCGGATAACAAGAAGGTGGAGGACCGATCCAGCACGATGAGCATCGCCTCGAGACGGCGGAGCACTCGGTCGCTGCGCCAGTCCTTCGCCAGCTCCACGGCCGACCGTTCGAGGTTGCCGCGATACTGTTCGAGCTTGGTCTCGAAGCGCGCGAACAGCGCGAACGAGTCGGCTGCCGAGCCCGCGAAACCCGCCACGATCTTGTCGTTGTAAAGCCGGCGGATCTTTTTGGCGGTCTGCTTGACGACGGTCTGGCCGAATGTCACCTGGCCATCTCCGGCAAGGACGGCGCGGTCCCGGTGGCGGACGGCGAGGATGGTCGTGCTGTGAAAGGTCACGGGGTTTCGAGTCTATCGGCCGCTCGGAAACAGTGTCAAGAAAACGAGACGCGATGTGCTCTGCAAGTGACGCAGTGATGAGGTTTGTGGGAAATCCGGCCTTTTACGTTGCGGCTGCGCTGGCAGCCGGGTTGCTTCATGCACCAGCAGGAGTTCACCGATGAGGCCACCCGCCAACCGCCTGCTGCCCCGGAACGTCCCGAATTGCCTGAACGGCGCGGTTCTCGCGCTCGTCCTCGCATCCGCGCTGGCCGTGCCGGCAACGGTCGAGGCCCAGCGCGCGGTTCGGCGCGACGACGGCAGCCCCGTCGGCGGCGGGGCGCCGTCCGGAGGAGGATCGTCGTCGGAAGGCGGATCGTCAGGCGGGTCCGGCGGCGGCGCGAGCCGGCGTGACCCTTCAACGTCCTCGGGCCCGACAGGTTCGTCGTCTGGCCGCACCGCGTCGGGGAGCGGCGGCAGCACCGCGTCGTCCGGGGGCAGGAGCGGCGCATCTGCGGCACCTTCCGGAACCACCACCACTGCGACCACCACGTCGAGCGGCGCTTCGAGCGGTGATCGCTCGGGACGTGGCTCTTCCGACGATGTGCCCAACTACAGCCGTCCACGCGGCAACCAGCCGGCGACCGGCACCGCTGTCGCACGTCGTGGGGCTCCGCCGTACGGCGACGGAGACGATCTCGACATTTACGTGCCTGGCGGGTACTACCCGTGGGGTTACGGCGGCTTCGGCTTCGGCGGTTACTACGGCTACTACGACCCGTGGTACGGGTACGACTACTACGGCGGGCAGCCGTACTACGCGAACATCGGAGACGGCTCGCTGCGCCTGAAGGTCAAGCCTCGCGAAGCCACGGTCTATGCCGATGGCTACTACGTGGGTCGTGTGGACGACTTCGACGGGATGTTCCAGCGGCTGCACATCGAGCCGGGCCCGCACCGGATCGAGATTCGCGCCGACGGCTACGAGACGCTGGAGTTCGAGGTGCGGCTGCTCCCCGACAAGACGACAACCTACGAGGGCGAGCTCAAGCGCCTGCCCTAGTCGACCGCGCGCTCATCCAGAGATACACCGGGATCCCGGCGGCGATGATCACGATGCCCGCCGCCGAGGGTCCCCACGGCCCTCCCGAGAGCACAGGATTCACCAGGTCGTTCCACGCGGCGTTGGCGACGATGGCCAGGCTGGCGAACGTGAAGATCGCCGGCGCGAATGGGTATCCCCACGCCTTGAACGGGCGCGGCGCGTTCGGCTCCCTCTGCCGGAGCACGAAGAGCGAGGCGACGGCCACGCCGGCAAACAGCACCACGGCAAACCCGGTGTAGTTTGTGAGCGAGGAAGCGCCGCCGCTCAGCACGAGCACCGCGCTCCATGCGGCCTGGGCGAGGATGGACCAGGCTGGCGTCTGGTAGCGCGGGTGAATGCGTCCGGCGCCCTTGAGGAACAGCCCGTCCCTCGCCATCGCGTAGTAAACGCGCGGCCCGGCAAACGTCATGGCGCTGATGCTGGCCGCGATGCTGATGATGGAGACAATCCCCATGATGTCTCCGGCGCGGATCCCCAGCAGGCGATCGGCGATGACGTCGAGCACGCTGCCCTGCACTTTGGCGAGCTCGCCCACCGGCAGCACGTAGAGATAGAGGCCGTTCAACAGCAGGTAGATCCCGATGACGCCGAGTGTGCCGAGCGCCAGCGCCCGCGGGACGTTCCGTTCCGGGTCACGCACCTCCTCCGCCAGATAGGCGGCCGCGTTCCATCCCGAGTACGTGAACATCACCGGAATGAGCGCGAGCAGCCACGCGGCGCCGCCGACGGCGCCTGCGCCCTGCTGGAAATTGCCGGCCGACCCGTCGCCGATGCTGAGGCCCAGCGCGATGAAGATGAGGAGCGCCGAAACCTTGAGTGCCGCGAGGACGTTTCCCACCAGACGGCCTGGTCCGACGCCGCGAAGGTGAATCCACGCCATCAGCGCGATAGCCGAGATCGCCACGAGCGACTGGCGGGACACGACGAGCGGCACCAGCGGCAGCGGGATGGTCAGGAGCGGCGTGGCATCGCCGGCCGCGGGCACGAACCGCCCGACGTAAAACGCGAGCACGACGGCGCTGGCGGCGATCGCGCCGGAGAAGCCCGCGACAAATGATGTCCACCCCGTGAGAAATGCCACGAGGTTGCCGTAGGCCGCACGGAGGTAGACGTACTCGCCGCCGGCCCTCGGCCGGAGGGCCGCCAGCTCGGCGTACGCCATCGCGCCGGCGAAGGCGAGCAGGCCGCCCGCGAGCCACGTGGACAGAAACAGCCACGGATGCGGCACAGCGGCAGCCACGATCGGCGGCGTGAAGAGAATGCCGCCGCCGATGACGTTGGACACGACCACGGCCGCGGCGTCGAGCGGGCCGAGACGACGCTCGAGCGAACCGGGGCTTTCCGCGTGCGATGTCGAAGCTACGGACGCGGTGACGGGCGTCATCGCCTGAGCAGCTGTCGGGAGATGGGAAAATCGCCGATGGCCTGCAATTGCGCAGGCCCGTACTTGGCCGCGATGTGGGCGGTGGCGTCGACAAACTGCGGGTGCTTCAGCATGTCGGCGCGGGCGTCGGAGCCGGTGTAGCCGCGCGGGGAGTCGAGTGAGACGGCCTCGGAGGTGGCTCCGGGAGCGAGCCCTTCCGTACCGATGATCTTGCGAAAGTCCGCGCCCCAGTCGCTCGGATCGCCCGTCCTGCGAAAGGTGACGTTGACCTGCAGAACCTTGAGGACCTGGTCGGAATTGTTCTTGAGCTTGAACGTGATGGACGGGACCAGCTTGTTCTGGCCGCCCACGACTCCGAAGTCGGCCCAGCCGGAGTTGATGTCGACCACCTCAAGGCTTTTGGCCAGATCGACCGGCGGGCTGCTGCAGCCCGCAAGGGCGAACGTCAACAGAACGATAAGCGCCGCACGCATTGTTCCAGCTCGCTCCTTGCCCGCGGTGCCCCACGCCCGCGGTTGCAGGCGCGTATTCTAGAACACCTTGACCTCAATCCGCTTCCGCGCTTCGTCCTTGGAGATCTGTCCTCCGAGAAACGCATTCAGGTCGGCACCCTTCACCTGGATGATCACGGTCTGGGCGTCGGTGTTCGAGGGGCCGAGCGCGGGGCGGTCGTGGCTGCCGCGCGCGCCGACCCCCAGCCACTCGGCTGCAGCGACGTTGAGCCCGCGGCTGTAGTCGAGCATCGCATCCATCAGTGCGTTTCGCACCTCGGTCTGATAGGCGGCATCGGGCTCGCTGAGAATCGTGTCGCTGACCGCCGGCTGCACCGTTTCGGGCGCGGAGGCGGGGCCGCCAATCGCCTGCCCCTGGGACGACACCTGCACCGGGCTTGGCATGAGCGGCGCCACCTGGAGCTCGATCCGCTTGAGCGCCTGGTCGAGGTTGTCGTCCTTGATGCCCTGGATGTGCGAGCGAATCGCATTGAGCGCGGTGGCGAGACCCAGATCGTTCTGGTCGAGGGTGTGGAAGCTCCACGGCAGTGCCCCTTCCAGGCCGGGAACGACCACGTCGAAGAACACGCCGTAGCCATCGAGGCGGAAGCCCCGGGCGCGCGCATTCTCCGTGAGCAGCATCTCGGCGGGCAGCAGCGCCTGCAGGCGATCACGGGTAATGGTCGCGCCGTGCTCGACCGCCCGTTCGAGCACACCTTCCATCATCGCGATCTGATAGCGCTGCGCACGCTGGGCCGCCGCCACCCGCTGCATCTGCCCCTGCGACGTCGTCTGCGCCCATACGCTTCCAGACAGCACCAATGCGGCCACGCCCGCAAGAACGATCCCTCTCATCAGCCTGACCATATCTGTCCTCTGCTGCTCTCTAGTCCCGAGTCCCGAGTCCCAAGTCCCGAGTCCCAAGTCCCGAGCCCCTAGTCCCTAATCCCCAGCCCCGAGCCCCTAGTCCCGAGTCTGATTCACCTGCACCGCCAGGCTGTTCAGGCGCTGGCGGTTGCGCATCATCTCCGCGCCCGTGTTGGCCTGGATGAATCCGAGGCTCCGGTTGATCTGCGCGAAATCGGCCTGGCGCTGTGTCTGCGAGTCGCGCGCCAGCTCCGCCACGCGCAGCGCCAGCTCGCGCTGCTGCTTCCGTTCGCTCTCGTCGATGAGCGCCCGGACCTTCCTGGCGACGTCATCAGCGCTCTGCACGGGCGCTCCGCCGGCGTTGACCGCTTCAGGAACTGTGACTGCCCGGCTCGACGCCGCCTTGAGTTCCGCACGCAGCTGCTGCTCGAGCAACACGAGGTCTGCACGCCACGGCGCGTCAGCTTGCCGGGCGCCAGTCTGAGGGGCTTGCCCCGCCGCAGCACTCGCGTCGGCGGGAGCGACGGCGGAGAGCCAGCCGGTCCTGACCGAGAAGCCGGCCTCATCAACGCTGACCTGAACGTTGGCCGCGCCCGCAGCGACGCCGAGCATAAGCACGGCTGCGGCGGCCTGTGCCCAACCGGGCATGGCCGCGACCTGTCCCCAGAATCCGCGGTGTGGCGCCGATGGTTCCGCGGCCACTGGCGGCGCCATCACGGGAGGAGCGATAAATGAGAGCACCCGTGGCTCAGGCGGCGACCAACGCCCGAGGTGCGCGCGGACCGTCTCGAGCTCGGCAAGCTCGGTCTGGCACACGACACAGATTCCCACGTGCGACTCGAAGGCCCGGCGTTCGGCCGGCTCACAGTGATCGTACAGATAGGCCACGATGCGATCGTCGCGGCCCGGTCCAAGACTGCAGTTGTTCTCGCCCATTGTTCTCTTCACTCACTCTTCACGCGCATCAACTCATCGAACTCGTCGACTGTGCGCCGGCCGTGCGCGCCAGCTCACGCCTGAGCACCGTCAGACCCTGATATAGCCGGGTCTTGACGGTACTGAGGGGACATCCTGCCAGATCTGCGATCTCCTGAAACGTCATCCCGTGGTACTCCTTCAGGATGATGGCGGTCCGCTGTTCCTCGGGGAGCTTCGCCATGGCCAGCTCGACCTGACGGGACAGATCTTTTCTGAACACCAGCTCTTCGATCGACTCGGACGGCTCGGCCGCGGCGGCGAGGTCCAGGAGGTCGACATCCTCGGGCGCCTGCACCACCGGCGTCCGGCGTTCTTTTCGCATCCAGTCGCGACAGAGGTTCAGCGCGATGCGATAGAGCCAGGAGGAGAACTTTGCCTGCCCCCTGAAGCCCGGCAGCGCGCGAAACGCACGGAGGAACGTCTCCTGGCAGACGTCCCGAGCCTCTTCCTCGCGCCCGATCGTGCGGTAGGCCAGGGCGTAGATCGGCCGTTCCCATCGCAGGATGAGCTCGTTGAAGCTCTCGGCATCGCCGCGAATCGATCGCGCGACGAGCTCTTCGTCGGTCCAGGTCATTTGCGCGCGCTACGAGTTTAGACGAGGGGCCCGGTCCGGCAGTCTGGCACCCCTAAGCACCCATCTCACCTGAAGTTACGACGCCCGGTGGGCCGGCGTTCACATGGCGGCCTGGTTTGGCCTGCTCTGCCGGGCCGCGCTACAATCCGGGCGTCCCCACCGCGATGCCACGACCTACCCGTACACGCCGCCTGACCCGCACGTCCCCGGGCGCGGCACCCGGGACGGCCGAGCACTCGACGCTGCTGGGACTCCTCGCCGGCACGGCCCGCGTCATCGACATGCTGCCCGTGCTGCACCAGCGCGCCATCGACGCGGCCGGCGGCACCTGTTCCCTGCTGCTCGAGCACAACCCGCGCAACGGCGTTCTCCAGGCCACGTCGGGATCCGGCCTGGACGAACTGCGCACCGATCCCTGGATGCCTTCCGCCGAGGAGCACGCGCTCATCACCAGCGTCTTCGCCCGCCGCGCGCCGACCTTCGTGGCCGACGCGGACCGTCAGGCGCCGGACCTCTCCAGCCGTCTCGGCGCACCCGCGCTGCTGCTGGTGCCCATCGCGCAGGGCGGCGAGCGGGTAGGCCTGCTCGCCATCGGGTTCGCGTCCGCGCCCGCCACGCCGCACGATGTCGGCGACCTGTCGGAGATCGGCGACGCGTTCTTCGTGGCGCTCGAGTTGTTCCGGCACCGCCAGCGGGAAGACCTGCAGCGCGATCTCATCGAGCTGACCGAGGAGTTCTCCACGGTCCTGGCCTCCAGGCTGAACATCTCCTCGGCGCTGGACATCTTCTGCCACGGCGCCAGCCGCCTGTTTGGAGCCGATCGCACGTCTGTGTGGCTGCACGATCGCCGCGGCCGCCAGCTCGTGCTCAAGGCCTCGTCCGACCCGGAACATCTGTCTCGCGGCGCACCCATAGGCGTCGACGATCCCCTGGCCGCAGCCGCCGTGGCGATGCGGCGGGCACGCGCGGACATTCTCTCGATCGGCAACGAGGTCCCAACCAGCGTTGTCGCGGTCCCTCTGAGAGGCACCCGCCGGGCGCTCGGGGCCATCGTGTTCGACGGCGTGCGGATCGAGACAGGCGGCGAGCTGGATCTGCTGGACCGGGCCGACGAGCTCGGTCGCGAGCTCTCGAGCGGCATCGAAAACATGCAGCTGCTCGACGATGTGATGCGGTCGCGCCGGGAACTCGAGAACACCTTCGACTCGATTTCGCATCTGGTGGCCGTCTCCGATCGGCGCGGGCGGATCGTCCACGCCAACGAAGCGTTCGCGCGGCGGCTCAACCTGACCCGCGACCAGGTGCTCGAGCGCCCCTTGAGAGACTGCATCGGCCCGGAGCTCGCGGCCTGGCTGACGGCACACGAGCAGTCGGGCGCGCGCCCCGCCGGCGACACGGCGAACACGACCGAGGTCGTCGACCCGGTGCTGAACGGACCCTTCATGGTCACCGTCACCGACCTGCTGGACTCGGAACGCGAGCGCGTCGGCAGCGTCATCGTGGCGCGGGACATGACGCCCCACGCGCGGCTCGAGGCCGAACGCGAGGAACTGCGGAAGCGGCTGACGCAGTCCGAGAAGCTGGCGGCCCTCGGCCAGTTCGTGGCCGGCATCGCCCACGAATTGAACAACCCGCTGCAGGGCGTCCTCGGCCACCTGGAGCTGCTTCGAGCGACCGGCGCCTTTCCCCTGCAGCTGCGGCGCGAGGTTCAGACGATCTACCGCGAAGCGGACCGCGCGGCGAAGATCGTGAGGAACCTGCTGGTCTTTGCCGGCTCCCGCCGCCTGGCGCGCCGGGCGGTGAGCCTCAATGTGATCCTGCAGAAGGTGGTCGCGCTCCGGCAGCCCGCCTGCCGGGCGCAGAACATCGAAGTCGTGCGACACTATGGCGAGAACCTGCGGCGCGTTCAGAGCGATCCGCTCCTGCTCCACCAGGTCTTCCTGAACATGGTGATGAATGCCGAGCAGGCGATCGCGGCCACGGGGCGCCCGGGGCGCATCGAGATTACGACGTCGCTCGCCGAGTCGGGCGATCGCCTCGTCGCGACGGTGAGGGACACCGGGGGCGGCATCCCGCCGGACGCGCTGACGAGGATTTTTGAACCGTTCTACACCACCAAGGACGTGGGCAAGGGCACCGGTCTCGGGCTGGCCATCGCCTACGGCATCGTGCAGGAGCACGGCGGTCAGATTTCCGCGGCGAACCATCCGGATGGCGGTGCGATCTTCACGGTGGAACTGCCGGCTCCGCCGGCTCCTGGACGCTGAGCGATGATTGACGAAACGTTTCTGACCACAGAGGAAGTGCTGGAGTACCTCCAGGTCAACCTCCGGACGGTGTACCGCCTGATCAAAGCGGGCAAGATTCCGGCCGTGCGGGTCGGCCGGCAGTGGCGGTTCCGCAAACGCGACATCGACACCTGGCTCGACAGCCAGCGGCCGCGCGGCAGCGCCCGGCCCGCCTCCGTGCCCGCCGCGACCGCCCGGCCCGCGACTGCGATAGCCCGCCCGCGTGTGCTCGTCGTCGACGACGAGGCAAGTATCCGCGACCTTCTGGCGAAGACCCTGGCGCTGGCCGAATACGAAGTGGACGTCGCGCCCGATGGCCGATCGGCGCTCGATCGCATGCGGATGTACTCCTACGACCTGCTCATCGCCGATCTGAAGATGCCCGGCATGGACGGCCTGACGGTCATCCGTGAGGCCAAGCGCTACAAGACCGATCTGCCCGTGATCATCATCACCGGGTTCTCGACCGAGTCGAGCGCGATCGAAGCGGTGAACCTCGGTGTCGCCGGCTACCTCACCAAGCCGTTCCGTGTCCCGCAAGTGCTCGCCGCCGCCGCCAAGGCGCTCGGCGAATAGATAGTGATCCAGCTCTCAGAACTCACCAAGTCCTTCGGCGACCGGGTCCTCTTCGACCACGTCACGTGGCAGATCGGCGATCGCGAGCGGGTCGGCCTCTGCGGCCCCAACGGCGCGGGCAAGACCACGCTGCTCAAGATGATGGGCGGGCTCGACGAGCCCGACAGCGGCGCGATTCTCAAGCCCTCGACGCTGACCGTCGGGTACCTGCCGCAGGACGGCCTCTCCCACAGCGGGCGGACGGTCTTCGAAGAAGCCAGCCTGGCATTCGGGGCACTTCTGGCCATGAAGGCCGAGATGCACGCGCTCGAGAGCCGGCTCGGCGACGAAGCGATTCCCGAGGCCGAGCACAATGCGATGCTCGAGCGGTACAGCGTGCTGCAGGATCGGTTCCGCCTGGGCGACGGGTACAGCATCGAGCTCAAGACGGCGACCGTGCTGCAGGGGCTGGGGTTCTCCACCGCTGATTTCGAGAAGCCCACCGAGACATTCTCGGGCGGCTGGCAGATGCGGATCGCGCTCGCCAAGCTCCTGCTCGGCCAGCCGAACCTGCTGCTGCTCGACGAGCCGACCAACCACCTCGATCTCGAGGCCCGCAACTGGCTCGAGGAGTACCTGAACGCCTATCCGCACGCCGTGATCCTGGTCTCGCACGACCGCTTCTTCCTCGATGCGGTGGTCACGCGGATTGCCGACCTGACGCTGCGCACCCTGACCGACTACGTCGGCAACTACAGCCAGTACCTGGTCGCGCACGAGGCGCGCATCGAGCAGATGCGGAAGGCCAAGCGCGAGCAGGACGAGGAGGTGGCGCGCGTCCGGATGTTCATCGACCGGTTCCGCTACCAGGCGACGAAGGCCTCGCAGGTCCAGAGCCGGATCAAGATGCTCGAGAAGGTCGTGCCGATCGAGGTGCCGCCCGAGCGCAAGCGCATCCACTTCAATTTCCCCTCCTGTGCCAAGAGCGGCCGGACCGTGCTCGAGATCGTTCACGCCAGGAAGGCCTACGGAGACGTCGTCGTGTTCGGCGATCTGAACCTGCACATCGAGCGCGGCGACCGGATTGCGCTCGTGGGGCCCAACGGCGCCGGCAAGTCCACGCTGATGCGGCTGCTCTCGGGCGAGGAACGGCCCGACGAGGGGAAGCGTGTCGAAGGGCATCAGGTCGTCATGCAGTACTTCGCACAGGACGAAGCCACGCGCATGGACCCGGCGCCGACGGTGTACGAGACGCTGGCCTCTGGCTCGCCGAACGACATGGTGCCGGCTATCCGCAACATCCTCGGCGGCTTCCTGTTTTCCGGCGACGACGTGAACAAGCGGGTGCGCGTGCTGTCGGGCGGCGAACGGACGCGCCTCGCGGTGGCCCGCATGCTGCTCCGGCCGTCGAACACGCTGCTCCTCGACGAGCCCACGAACCACCTCGATCTCGACTCCAAGGAAGTGCTGCTCGACGCGCTCGTCGATTACGGCGGGACCTTGATCTTCGTGTCGCACGACCGCTACTTCGTCGAGCGCCTCGCCACCAGGATCGTCGAGGTCGGTCACGGCCAGGCCGTCGTATACCCCGGGACGTATACCGAGTTTCTGTGGCACAAGCAGCACGCGGATGAAGGGCAGGCGGGGCGGGCAGGGCAGGCGAGGCAGGCAGGTCGGGAGGGGCGGGCCGGGCAGGCTGGGGGTGCCGCCTCCGCGCTTCGCGCTTCGGCGGGCCAGGGCGGAGCTCGCGGTGATTCTGGCGAGCGAAGACCGGGGGCCCCGGCGCATGTGAAAAAGCAGGCACCGACTCGGGGTAGCGCGCCGGGTCGCGGAGAACGCCAAGCGGAGAGGAACCCCCGGGAGCAGCACGAGGCCAAGAAGAAGGCCGACGCCGAGACGAAACGGAAGAGCCGGGAGCTTCAGGCTCGCCGGGCGCGAATCGAGACCCTGGAGGCCCGCATCGCCGAGACCGAACAGGCCCTGCGCGAGCTCGAGCAGGCCATGGCGGTCCCGGGCTTCTTCGACGACCGCGAGGCCTCCAAGCCGATAATCGAGAAGCACCAGGCCCTGATGTGGCAGGTCGGCGACCTCATGCATCAGTGGGAAGAGCTCCAGTCCCTGTCGGACACCGCCGCCGCCGACGCTGACGGAACCGTGATCTGATTACAGTTCTGTCGTTGTCCGGCCGATAGTCGTTCCGCTAAGAGATTGATTTCCGGCGGGTTTCCGCCACTTTACAGGTTCAGCCGGCCGGGCACACGCTTTGCGCTTTGCGGTCGAGCTGACGCGTGTTCCCCCATGCCCAGACGTACTGAAGAACTGCGCAGACAGCGACCGGCGGTGCCCCCCGTCCGGCGGCGCGCCGCGCGGCCAGGAGCGGCACCGAAGAAGGCGGGGGCGCCAGGCGACCGGTTCTTCCGGCACCTGGTCAGCAGCATGCGGAACGGGGTCATCGCGATCAGGCGGAACGGCACGATCGCGCTGATGAACGACGAGGCGTATCGGATTTTTTCGCTGGCCCGAGGAACCAGCGACGTGGGTCGGCCGTTCAACGAGGTCTTTCAGCGATCAGCCGGACGTGACGCGCGTGCTCTCGAGCGCGTTCGAGCTGACCACACTGCCCAACCGCGCCGAGCTGCGGTTGAAGGACACCGACCGCGTGATCGGGTACACGCTGTCGCTCGTAAAGGATGACGACGCCCGGGCCCTGGGCGCGGTGCTGTTTTTCAAGGACCTGACGCAGGTCGAACAGCTCGAGGAACGGGAACGGCTGCGCGACCGCCTGGCCTCGCTCGGTGAGATGGCGGCCGGCATCGCGCACGAGTTGAAGAACCCCCTGGCGGGGATCGAAGTGATGGCCGGGCTGCTGCGACGGCAGGTGCCCGATTCGGCGGAGGCACAGTCGCTGCTGGCTGACATCCTCAGCGAGGCGAAGCTGGCCAACGCGATCGTGGTGGAGATGCTGGAGTTCGTCCGGCCGATCCGCCTCCAGGTGGAGCACACCGACATCGCCGACGTGCTCCATCAGGCGGTCACGCTCGCGGAGAACAAGGTGCGGCGCGGAAGCGTGACCGTACGGCTGGATGTGGCGCAAGGGCTGCCGGCGATCGAGGGCGATCACCACCAGCTGTGCCAGGTGTTTACGAACCTGCTGACGAATGCGTTCGAGGCGCTCGGGGGGCAGGGCACGATCAGCATCCGGGCGGCCGCGGACGCGCTGGCGCAGGACCCGGGTTTTGCAAGCGACGCGCATGCGCCGCTGGCGACGGTGGTCGTGGAAGTCGTGGACGATGGTCCCGGGGTTGCGGTTGAGCTGAGCGACCGGATCTTCGACCCGTTCTTCACGACCAAGCCCCAGGGCTCGGGCCTGGGGTTGCCGATTGTGCGGAAGATCGTCGATGCGCACGACGGTCGGATCGACCTGAGCAGCGTGCCCGGACAAGGCACGCGGTTCAGGGTGACGCTGCCGGTCTCGAGTGGCTCGCAGTGGTTCAAGGTGGGGAAATAGGCGGGAGGCGAGGGATCGAGTATGGGCCGAATTCTGATTGCTGACGACCACGACGCGCTCCGGCGGGGGCTCGCCCGGGGGCTGGCCGAAGCCGGACACGATGTGGAGGAGGCATCCAACGGTAACCTGGCGATCGAGCGCCTGCACGACAGCTCGTTCGACATCGTCCTGAGCGACCTCAAGATGGGCGGCAGCGACGGCATGGACGTGCTGCGGACGACGCGCGCGCTGCACCCGACGACCGCCGTGATCCTGATGACGGCCTTCGGATCGGTGAACACCGCCGTCGAGGCCATGAAGATCGGCGCGTTCGACTACGTCCAGAAGCCGTTCGAAATCGAGGAGATGGAGGTCAAGATCGAGAAGGCGCTCGAGGTGCGGCGCCTCAAGCACGAGATCGACTACCTCCGCCACACCCAGGGCGACATCTACGAATTCGACAAGATCGTGGGATCGAGCTCGGCGCTCCAGCGCGTGCTCGACATCGTGAAGAAGGTGGCGAAGAGCAACACGACCGTGCTCATTCGCGGGGAAACGGGAACGGGCAAGGAGCTCATCGCCGGGGCGATCCACCACAACTCGCTCAGGGAAGCGCGGAACTTCGTGAAGGTGAACTGCGCGGCGCTCCAGGAGAACCTCCTCGAATCGGAGCTCTTCGGGCACGAGAAAGGCGCGTTCACCGGCGCGGACAAGCAGCGGATCGGCCGCTTCGAGCAGGCCGACGGCGGCACGCTGTTCCTGGACGAAATCGGCGACATGAGCCCCAGCACGCAGGCCAAGATCCTGCGCGTGCTCCAGGAGCACGAGTTCGAACGGCTCGGCGGCACCCGCACGCTCCGCGTCGACGTGCGTCTCATCGCGGCCACCAACCGCGATCTTCCCGGCATGGTGCAGGCCGGGCAGTTCCGCGAGGACCTGTACTACCGCCTGAACGTCGTCTCCATCGAGATGCCGCCCCTTCGCGAGCGCAAGGACGACATCGTGCCGCTCGCGAGCTCCTTCATCCGGCGCTTCTCGGGCGAGCTCAAGAAGAAGATCGACGGCCTGGAAACCGAGTCGCAGAAGCTGCTGATGCGGTACAACTGGCCGGGCAACATCCGCGAGCTGGAGAACACCATCGAGCGGGCGATGCTGCTCGCCGAGGGCCGCGCGATCGCACCCGAGGACCTTCGCCTCGGCGAGGCGCCCACCCCGGGCTCGTCACGCGATCAGGCGTCGGTCGTCAAGATTCCGCCAACGGGCATTCCGCTGGAGGATATCGAACGACACGCGCTCGTCGAGGCGCTGAAGATGTCCAACTGGGTGCAGAAGGACGCGGCGGAGCTGCTCTCCATCAGCCCGCGCGTGATGAACTACAAGATCAAGACGCTCGGGATCGAGTTCCCCCGCGGCCGCCGCGCGGCGATGCAGGTGCCGGTGGAAGCGGCTTCACCGACGGTTTAGAACAGGGCAGGCGGGGCAGGCGGGGCTGGTAGGGCCGGCAGGTCAAGCCCACCTGCCTGGCCCGCCCTGCCCGCCTTACCTGCCCGCCAGCCCTGCCCGCCCTATGTCGCCCTCGGATGGCTCTTCCGGTAGACCTCGAGCAACTGCGCGGCGTTGACGTGCGTATAGCGCTGCGTGGTGCTGAGCCGTGCGTGCCCGAGCAGCTCCTGGATGGCCCTGAGGTCCGCGCCGCGCTGGAGCAGATGGGTGGCAAACGAATGCCGGAGCGCGTGCGGGCTGATGCCGAGGCGCGAGCTGCACATGGCGACATAGCGGCGGACAATCCGGTCGATGCTCCGAGTGGTGAGCCGGGTGCCGCGGAAGTTCACGAACAGCGGCTCGTCGCGGCCTCGCACCCGATCAGGCACGACCTCGTCGCGCCGCTGGAGGTAACTCCGAACGCAGCGCCCGGCCGAGGTATTGAACGGCACCAGGCGCTCCTTCCCTCCCTTGCCGAGGACACGAACCATCCGCGCGCTCAGGTTCACATCGTCGAGGTCCAGCCCGGCGAGCTCGCTCAGGCGCAGGCCCGACGCGTAAAACAACTCCAGGATGGCGCGATCGCGGCGCCCCAGCGGATCGTCGCCGGCCGCTGCGTCGAGGACCTCGGCCATCTCTTTCTCTGAGAGGTGCGCCGGCATGCGCACCTCCCGCTTGGGCGTGGCAATGAGCGCGCCCGGATCGTCATCGATGAGGGCTTCGCGCCTCAGGTACCGCAGAAACGTGCGTGTGGCCGCCAGCTTACGGGCCGCCGTCGCACGCGACTGCCCTCCGGCGTGCCCCTCGGCGAGAAAGCTGCGGATCATGGCGCGGTCGAGGGAGGCAGGCCGGAGATCGCGCTTCTTGACGCCCGCCACGGCGGCGGCGTGGTCGAGCAGCTGCGTGAGATCGCTCTCGTACGCGCGAACCGTGTGGGCGGAGAGGTTCCGGTTCAGCAGGAGGAACTTCAGAAACGCCTTGAGCTCGTCGGTCACGGTGCGGCCCTGCCGGCCATCGCCCCAACCGGCGAATGGGATCTCCACTCCTCCAGCGCCGCAAGGGCCCGATCGGCCAGCGCGGTCTTGCGAGCCATCTTGCTCTTCGGCGGACGCGCAAGAGGCTCCATGATCCCGAACGTGATGTTCGACGGCTCGTAGTGCGCGGGGTCGGCGTGCGAGACGTAGTACGAGAGCGCGCCGATGGCAGTCGTCCTGGGTGGCGCACTGGTGGCTTCGCCTCTCGCCATGGCCGCGGCATTCAGGCCGGCGAGCAGACCCGAGGCGGCGGACTCCACGTAGCCCTCGACCCCGGACATCTGCCCGGCGAAAAAGAGCGACGGCTGCCGCCGCACCTGCCACGTTTCGGCCAGAACCGTCGGCCCGTTGACGTAAGTGTTGCGGTGAACCATGCCGTACCGCACGAACTCGGCCTGTTCCAGGCCGGGTACGAGGCGAAGGACGCGCGCCTGCTCGCCCCACTTGATCTGAGTCTGGAAGCCGACGAGGCTGAAGTGATCGCCCGCCAGATTGTCCTGGCGCAACTGCACCGCCGCATAGGGCTCGCGGCCGGTTCGGGGATCCACCAGGCCCACCGGTTTCATCGGTCCGAAGCGCAGCGTGTCCACGCCGCGATGGGCCATCACTTCGATGGGCAGACAACCCTCGAAAAATCGCTCCTTGTCGAAGTCGTGCACGGTCGCCGACTCGGCGTGGACGAGCGCATCGTAGAAGCGTTCGTACTCGTCGCGCGTGAACGGGCAATTGAGGTAGTCGCCGGCGCCGTCATCGATCCCGCATGCAGGGCCCGATGGCGGCGCAGCCGCCGCTGGTCCCAGGCTCCGATTCCAGCGCGACTGCCGGAACACCTTGCCACGGTCGATGCTCTCGGCGAGCACGATAGGGCTGATCGCGTCGTAAAAGTACAGGTGCTCGCCGCCAACGAGCCTGGCAATGTCGGCCGAAAGGGCATCGGACGTCAACGGCCCGGTCGCCACAATCACGGGGCTCGACGGGCTCGAGTCTGGGATCGAGACGACCTCGTCTCGAACGATGGTAATCAGGGGATGGCCGCTGAGCGTCGAGGTAACGAGCTCCGCGAACCGCTCGCGATCGACGGCGAGCGCGGCGCCGGCGGGCACGCGGCTCGCTTCGGCCGCGCGCATGACCAGCGAACCGAGCCGCCGCATCTCCTCTTTGAGGAGGCCCACTGCGTTATCCAGCTTGTCCCCGCGGAAGGAGTTGCTGCACACGAGCTCCGCCAGGCGATCGGTCTTGTGGACCGCCGTCGGCCGTGACGGACGCATCTCGAACAGTGTGACGGGAACCCCGAGCGAGGCGGCCTGCCACGCAGCTTCAGCGCCGGCCAGGCCCCCGCCGACGATGGTGATGGTGGTCGGGCTAGGCGGGCGTCTCGACAAGTTCCTCGCTGCGGACGTAGTCGCACTCCTCGTTGTTGCAGAGCAGCTGGCGCCCATGCTTCTTGGTGATCTTCTCGACGAGGAACGGCGCACCGCACGACGGGCACGGCTCGATCACCGGACGATTCCAGAGGACGAAGTCGCAATCCGGATAGTTCGAGCAGCCGAAGAACACCTTCCCGCGCTTCGACTTCCGCTCCACGACCTCGCCGCCCTTGTCGGCGTCTTTCGGGCACTTGAGCCCGGTCGTCTTGTGCTTGACGTACTTGCACTCGGGGTATTTGGTGCAGGCGGTGAACTCCCCGAACCGCCCCTGCTTGATGACCAGGTTCGAGCTGCACCGCGGGCACTTCTCGTCGAGGATCTGATCCGGCTTGGCCGCCTTGAGCCCGCCCTGCTTGGTGGCGATCAGCTTTCGCGTGGTCTTGCACTCCGGGTAGCCCGTGCAGGCGAGGAACTGGCCGAAGCGGCCGCGCTTGACCACCATCGGCTTGCCGCAGTTCTCGCACGGCTCGATCTCTTCTTCCCCGGTTTCCGACTCGGGCTCGCTCTTCTCGAGCTCGCGCGTGTTGGTGCACTCCGGGTACGCGCTGCAGGCGATGAACGGTCCGAAGCGGCCGACCTTGATGAGCATCGGCGACTGGCAGCGATCGCAGATCTCGTCGGTCTTGACGCCTTCCTTGAGGTTCTGCATTTCCTTGCCCGCGCGGGCAAGGTCCTTCTTGAACTTCTTGTAGAACTCCGTCAGCGTCTTGACGTAGTCGGTCTTGCCCTGCTCGATCTTGTCGAGATCTTCCTCGAGCCCCCGCGTGTACTCGACGTCGATGATGTCGTCGAAGCTCTTGGTCAGCAGGTCGGTGATCATCAGCCCCATCGTCGTGGGCTTGAATCGGCCTTCGATCTTGTTGACGTAGTCGCGATCCTGGAGCACGCCGATGATCGAGGCGTATGTGCTCGGCCGCCCGATGCCGTTCTCCTCGAGCTCCTTGACCAGCGTCGCCTCGGTGAAGCGAGGCGGGGGCTGCGTGAACTTCTGCTCGGGGCGCAGCCGCTTGAGCGTCAGCCGATCGCCTTCGGCTAGCGGCGGCAGAACACCGGCCGACGCCTCGTCGTCGTCGCCCTTGTCGGTCTTCGAGGCCGCTTCCGGTGCGTCGGGCTGCTCGGCGGTCTGGTCGTAGGTCGCCATCCAGCCGGCGAACTTCGGCACCGTGCCCTTGACGCGGAACACGTACTCGGCGGCCTTGATGTCCACCGTGGTTTCGTCGAAGGTCGCCGGCGTCATCTGGGACGCGACGAACCGATTCCAGATCAGGCGGTAGAGCGAATACTGATCCTGCGTCAGGTACGGGCGGACCGTTTCCGGATCGAACTGCATCGACGTCGGGCGGATGGCCTCGTGCGCGTCCTGCGCGTCGGACTTCGTCTTGAAGGCATTCGCCTTCTCGGGCAGGTAGTCCGGGCCCGAAGGTCTTCCCGATGAACTCGCGAACCGCCGTCACGGCGTCGTCCGACACGCGGACCGAGTCGGTTCGCATGTAGGTAATGAGGCCGACCGTGCCATCAGCGCCGAGCCCCGACAGGTCCACGCCTTCGTACAGCTGCTGCGCGAGCATCATGGTCTTCTTGACCGGGAAACGCGCCGTCTGCTGCAGCTTGCTCGTGATGAACGGGGGCGGCGCGTTGCGGCGGCGCTCCTTGGTCGTGACCGACGAGACGATCCAGCTCGCGCCTTCGAGCGCGGCGACGACCGCGCTCGACTGCTCCTCGTTGCCGACGCGGATCGCCTCGCCGTCTTTCTTGAGGAGCTTCGCCTCGAACTCCGGCGGCTGCGGACCGGCGAGCTCGGCGAAAACGTGCCAGTACTCTTCCGGCACGAACTTCTCGATTTCGCGCTCGCGGTCGCAGACCAGCTTTAACGCGACCGACTGCACGCGTCCGGCGCTCAGCCCGCGGCGGACCTTGTCCCACAGCAGCGGGCTGATCTTGTAGCCCACCAGGCGATCGAGCACGCGGCGGGCGCGCTGCGCCGCCACCATCTTCTCGTCGATCTGCCGCGGGTGCAGCAACGCGTCCTGGACGGCCTTCTTCGTGATCTCGTTGAACGTCAGCCGGTGGATCTTCTTCTTCTTTCCACCGAGTTCCTGGATCAGGTGCCAGCCGATCGCCTCGCCCTCGCGGTCAGGGTCGGTCGCGACGTAGATCTCGGTGGCGTCCTTCGCCGCGTCCTTGAGCTCCTTGATGACTTTCTTCCGCGTGCCGATCGACTCGTACAACTCCTCGAAGTCGTTGTCGACGTCAACGCCGAGCTTGCTCTTCGGCAGATCGCGGATGTGCCCCATCGACGCGACGACCTTGTAATCGCGCCCGAGATATTTGTTGATGGTCTTGGCCTTCGCCGGCGATTCGACCACGACCAGTGCTTTTGCCATTACGTCCTTTACCCTAGCACGAACTGTCAACCCGGACGCACCGGCCCCCGCGCGACGCGCTTGACGATGCCCTGCAGCTCGAGCTCGAAGAGTCTCGGGAGAATCTGCGTGACGGGCCAGGCCGTTTCGCTGGCAATCGCGTCAAGATCGCAGGCTTCGCCGGGCGTCAGGCAGGCCAGGACCGGATCGTCGGACACGGTCACACTCGCCGATTTGGACGCCGGCGATCCGCACCCGGGATCCCGCCGCCTTGCCGGCGCCAGCCCAGCTCCTCCAGGATATCGTCCGCGGTCTCCACAATCTTTGCCCCGTCCCTCAGGAGCGCGTGCCCGCCGCGGTTGCGCCCGCTCAGGACATTGCCGGGAACGGCCAGCACTTCGCGGCCCTGCTCGAGCGCGGAGCGTGCAGTTATGAGCGATCCGCTCTTTTCGCCGGCCTCGATGACCACGACTGCCCGCGCGAGCCCGCTGATGATCCGGTTGCGCAGCGGGAAGAAGTGCGGATGCGGGCGCGTGCCCGGCGCGAGCTCGCTCACGAGCGCTCCGCGCTCGGCGACTTCGCGCGCGAGACCGCGATGCTCCGCCGGGTAGACGACGTCGGCGCCGCAGCCGAGCACCGCGACGGTGAGACCGCCCGCTTCGAGCGCGCCCCGGTGCGCCGCCGAATCGACGCCGCGCGCCAGGCCGCTGACGACCACGCAGCCCGCGTGCCGCGAGATCGGCCGCGAGCTTCCCCGCCACCGCCAGCGCGTAAGGCGAACCGGCGCGCGATCCGACGATCGCGACGGCGAGCGGACGCAGTGAGTTCACGTCTCCGCGCACCCAGATCACCGGCGGCGGATCCGAGATCACCGCGAGCAGCGGCGGATAGGCGTCGTCGCCCCAGCCGACCGCGCGAAGCCCCCGCGCGGCCGTGATGGCGATTACCCGTGCGGCGTGCGCGCGAAGCGCCGGGGCGTCCGCAGCGAGCCCGTCGACGATGGCGGCCGCGGGTGTGCCGGCGCCAAGCTCTGCGCCAATCACGCGCCGGTGATGCAGAGGGAGCAGCGAAAGAGCGATGAGGTTGCGCGCCCGGAGGTCTCCAGCGGCATCAGGCCGGCCGGTCGGGGCAGACATTCGGATCGGGCATTCGGACCGCCATTCCGAGCGGCCGCCCCTCGAACGCAAAAGGAGGCAGGCCGCCGCAGCTTCCGCGTGGCCCGACCTCCTGACCTCTATTATAGGCAGCGCGTCGACGGCCAGCGCAGCTGATCGACGACGAACGTAAATCCTCAGCTGCTGTTTCAGGAGAATCAGGCGTGTTTTACGCGCCTGAGCCGTGGTACATCGCTTGCTCAGTGAACGGCGCGCGTCCCTTATGTTCTTGCCACCGTCGATCGGCACTCGCTATAGTGGGAATGTCTCCACCATGCTGCTGCGTGTAGCCATCTGTCTGGCGCTCATGGTGGCCGTGTCCGCGGGACCGGCCTCGGCCGACGCCGCGCGATGATGCCAAGGCGCAGGTGGAGTTCGGCATCGACGTGGCGGCAGCGGGGCCTGTGGCGCGAGGCCATCTACCGCTGGGAGCGCGCGGTCGAGATCGACCCGACCTACGCCGCGGCGTACAACGATCTGGCCGTCGGCTACGAGCACGAAGGACAGCTCGAAAAGGCCCGGCAGGCCTACGAGAAGGCCCTCGAGCTCGCGCCCGACAACGTGCAGATTCGACAGAACTACGAGCTGTTCAAGGAGATCAATGACCGCACGGCCGCCGAACCGGAAAAGCCTTAGGGCAAGGTTCGCCGTCGCTGACTGCGCTCCTGGCAGCCGGTGTCGCGTGCGGACCCACGTACTTCGAGATCCCGATCGAGACGCCGATCCAGCCGAAGCTGGACGTGTCGGCGTTCCAGCGCGTCCTGATCGCCGGCTTCGTCGCCGGCGGCACCGAGGATGTGGACGCCAACCAGGAAACCGTCCGCCTGCTGCGCAGCCAGCTGCGCTCCAAGTCGTCGCTGCGCGTGATCGACGCCGACGCGATGCCGCTGGTCGAGATCGCGCAAGCAGCAGGACGCGCCCGGCGGCGCGAGACGGCCCGACGCCCGCGGCCGCTCAACGCTGCCCGACCAGATCAAGGACGAGAAGGACCTCGAGCCATACGAGCGGCTGTTCGCGAACACCGCGTACTGGAGGCGGATCGGCGAGGAGTATCAGAACCCGCTGATCGTCACCGGCACCGTGCTCTTCATGCCGCACTCGCGCCAGGGTATGGTCCAGCGCGACGTCGAGCAGTACGACTCGTTTGGCCGGCGTCGTGTCGTGCCGGTCCGCACGTTCATGGAGCGCAAGGGCTTCATCCTGCGCCCGAAGTTCGTGTTCATCGACGGCCGCACGGGCGCGACGATGTACGCCGAGCGATACCGCGAGGAAATCCTGTACAACTCGCAGCAGAACACGCCCGCGCTGTCGTCCTACTTCGAGCTGATGGATCGGCTCGTGCCGAACTTCCTGAGCGCCTGAGCAGCCAGAAGATCCGCGGCACCCGCGTGCTGCTCCAGTAGGCCTCGAGCCGGCCAGCTGTGTCAGGGCACGCAGTCTTGTTGTAAACTATCCCCTTTGCACAGGTGTCGAATATGTACGCAATCGTTCAGGCCGGCGGACGTCAGGTCAAGGTGACCCCGGGGGGCTCGCGACGCTCGACGGCACGGCGGGCGAGCCCGGCGCGGAGTTGACCCTCGGACAGGTGCTGCTGGTCGAGAAAGACGGCGGCGAGGTCCTCGCGGGCGCGCCGTTCGTGGCCAACGCCCGCGTGACTGGCGGTCGTCGACGGCGAGACGCGCGGCCCCAAGATCCGCGTCTTCAAGAAGAAGCGCCGCAAGGGCATGCGCCGCACCAAGGGACACCGCGCGACCTTCACGCGCGTCACGATCAAGGACATCTCCTCTAGGGGCTAGGCTGGGAATCAGGCAATGGCTCATAAAAAAGGACAAGGCAGTTCACGCAACGGCCGCGACTCCAACTCGCAGCGGCTGGGCGTCAAGGCGCACGACGGCAACGTCGTCACCGGCGGCACCATCATCGTGCGGCAGCGCGGCCGGCGTTTCCGTCCCGGGCTGAACGCGGGCCTCGGCAAGGACGACACGATCTTCGCGAAGATCGCCGGGCGCGTCCGGTTCGAGAACCACGGCGCGCAGCGGCCGGGTGATCAGCATCCTGCCCGTCGAGTAGACCGCAGTTATGTTCGTCGACGAAGTCGACATCCACGTCGAAGCCGGCCATGGCGGCCGCGGGTGTCTCGCGTTCCGCCGCGAGAAGTTCGTGCCGCGCGGCGGGCCGAGCGGCGGCGACGGCGGCCACGGCGGCTCGGTCTACATCGTCGCCAGCCCCCACACCAACACCCTCATCAACTACCGCTTCCATCCCGAGTTCGAGGCCGAGCGCGGTGAGCACGGCCAGGGCTCGAACCGCACCGGCCAGACCGGCGCACGACCTCGAGCTCGCGGTGCCCATCGGCACGCTCGTCTACGAGAAGACCGACGACGAGGCCCGAGCCGTGGCGGCTGCTGGCCGACCTCGCGAAGGCCAACGACCGCGTGCTCGTGGCCCGCGGCGGACGCGGCGGGCATGGGCAACGCGCACTTCGCGACCTCCACCAACCGCGCGCCGCGAAAGGTGCAGCCGGGCGAGGCCGGGCGAGATAAAGGATCTGCGCCTCGAGCTGAAGCTGCTGGCCGACGTCGGCCTGGTCGGCTTTCCCAACGCCGGCAAGTCGACGCTCATCTCGCGCATCTCGGCGGCGCGGCCCAAGATCGCCGACTATCCGTTCACGACGCTGACGCCGAACCTCGGCGTGGTCGGACTCTGAGCGGCGATCGCAGCTTCGTCGTCGCCGACGTGCCCGGGCTGATCGAAGGCGCGCATCGCGGCCTCGGCCTCGGCCATCAGTTCCTGCGCCACCTCGAGCGCACCAAGGTGCTGGTGCACGTCGTGGACGTGTCGGGCGCGACCGGACGCGATCCCGTCGAGGATCTCGACACCGTTCGGCGCGAGCTGGAGCTGTTTCGACCCGAGCTCGCGGCCAAGCCGCAGATCGTGGCCGCCAACAAGATCGACGCGCTCGACGATGCGCTCGCGCCTGAAGGCGCTCGAGCGCCGGGCCAAACGGCTGAAGCTCCCCTTCTTCCCGATTTCTGCGGTCACCGGCGAAGGCGTCGCCGCCCTGCTGGAGGCGGCATGGGCCAGCCTCGCGGCCCGTCGAGCCGAGGAATTGGAGATAGCGCCGGAAGACGTTCCGGTCGTTGTGCGGCCGCCGGCGAGCCGCACGCGCAAGCGAGCGAAGGGCGCTGAGCGATGAGCGGGGCGTTCCGGCCCGCGGATCGGCATCCTCGGCGGCACCTTCGATCCGATTCATCGCGGGCACATCGACCTCGGCGAGGCGCGCAGAAGCCGCGCTGGGGCTGATGCGCGTGTTCGTGGTGCCGTCGCACGTTCCGCCGCACCGTCCGCAGCCGCCGCCTCGGGCTATCACCGGTTTGCGATGGTGGCGCTGACCGTGGCCGGCCGGACGCGTGGCGCGTGTCGGACATCGAGTTCCGCCAGTCGGAGCCGTCGTATACCGCCGACCACGCTTCGGATGTTCCACGAGCGAGGCTACGAGCCGTCGGAGCTGTTCTTCGTGATCGGCGCCGACGCGTTCGCGGACATCGAGTCGTGGAAGGACTACCCGCGGCTCCTGGATGCCGCGCATTTCGCGGTCGTGTCGCGGCCCGGGCACGCCGGTACGCGAGCTGCCGGAGCGGCTGCCGCTGCTGGCGGCGCGGATGGTGCGGCTCCCCCGCGACGGCGGCGTCAGCTTCGGTGAAACGCGACCCTGCGATCATTTTGATCGAGGCCGAACCGCCGACGTGTCATCAACTGCGATCCGGCAGCGGCGCGCCGACGGCCAGTCGATCACCGGACTGGTTGACCTGCGCGTGCAGCAACACATTGAGCAGCATGGACTTTACACGCCGATGACTCCGGGACGGCGTGCGAGCGACGAAGCGCCGAACCCGGCGGCAGGCAGGTTGCATGGCCAAGGCTGAGAAACAGCGGAAGACCACAAGTCGACGCGCCTCCCGAAGGACATCGAGAGCGCCATCCAGGCGGCCGAAGACAAGAAGGCGTTCGATCTCGATCGTCCTGGACCTCGAAAGGCCGCCGGCTTCACCGACTACTTCGTCATCTGCTCCGGCGCGAACACGCGGCAGATGCGCGCCATCGCGGACGCCGTGATGGAGGCCTTGCGCGACCGGCGTCAAGCCCGCGCACGTCGAAGGCTACGACCGATCCGAATGGATCCTGCTCGACTACTTCGATTTCATCGTCCACGTCTTCGCGCCGGAGACACGGATGTTCTACGGGCTCGAGCGCCTCTGGGGCAACGCCGAGCGCGTGGAGCGCGAACCTCCGCCTGCTCGCTGACGCGTTCGTTTCGGTCCTCCTCGCTCCCGCTTGTGCCGCATGCGGCGCGCTCCTCGACCACCCGACGCGCGGTCCGGTGTGCCGAGCCTGCTGGGATTCGATTCTTCCGCTCACTCCCCCGCTCTGCGATGGCTGCGGCGACCCGCTGCCAACCTGGCGACCGCTGCGCCCGCTGCGCTGCCGCGATGCCTCGCGCCGGTCGACCGGGCTCGCGCCATCGGTGAGTACGACGGCGCGCTGCGCGACATCGTGCACGCGTTGAAGTACGACGGCCGGCGATCGCTGGCGCGGCCGCTCGCCGTGCTGATGGCCGCAAAGGTGCGGACGTCCTGGCCGGCGCCGACGCCGTCGTGCCGGTCCCACTGCACCCGTCCCGCCGGCGGGAGCGCGGCTTCAATCAGGCGACCGACCTGTCGAAGCGCTGGGGCTGCCGAGTTGTGCGTCGCCCTCCGGCGCGTGCGGGCGACAGCGGCGCAGGCGAGCCTGCCGGCCGCCCAGCGCCACCGGAACGTCCGCGACGCGTTCGCAGGTCACGAGGCGCGCCGAGTCACTTCGCGGCGCAATCGTTGTCCTGGTCGACGATGTGAGCACGACCGGTGCGACGCTCGACGCGTGCGCCGGGCGTTGAAGGCGGCTGGGGTCCGCGAGGTCCGCGCCCTTACGGCAGCGCGAGTCGTGACCGGACTGCGTTGAGCACGTCGGCCGCGATGGCGTCCTTCGCGCGCTCGCCGTCGAGCCGATCCAGTCGGCCGCGGCGGCCTGGCGGTGGTAGCTCTCGCGGACGCGCGCCTGCAGGGCGAGATCGCGCTCGTAGCGGTCGCGGTCGACCGCCTTCCGCTTGACCGCGGTCTCGGGCGCGATGTCGAGCAGGATCGTGAGCGCGGGCCGGGCAGGAACCTCTGCATGTCGGTGAGCCATGCGGGATCGAGCCCCTGCGCCTCGCCGTACGCGATGCTCGACGCCATGTAGCGATCGCACACGAGGATCAGGCCGCCATCGAGCCAGCGATGCAGGTCGGCTTGCGCTCGTAGCGGTTCGCCACATAGAGCAGCTGCATGACGTCGGGGCCGTACTCGCGCTCGCCCTGCAGCGCCCGCGCGATCTCCTCGCCGATCGACGTGCCGTAGTCGGGAAACGAGACCAGCCGCGCCTTGCGGCCCTCCGGCCTTCAGCCGATCCCGCAGCAGCTCGGCCTGCGTCTGCTTGCCGCTCTGGTCGAGCCCCTCGAACGCGATCAGGTGTCCAGGCATGCCTACTCCCGCTCGAGCGCCAGGAGGTCGTCGACCGTCTGACGGCGGCGGATCGACGCGCCACCGTCCGTCGTCCACCAGGACCTCGAGCGGAAGCGGCCGGCGGTTGTAGTTCGACGCCATCGCGGACCGTAGGCGCCGGCGTCGCGAATCGCCACGAGATCGCCGACCGCCAGCGGCGGCAGCTCGCGGTCGCGCCCGACGACGTCGCTGCTCTCGCAGACCGGGCCGACGATCTCGTACTGGCGCCGCTGGTCCGCCGCCTGCCGCACCGGCTCGATCCGGTGGAAGGCGTCGTAGAGCGCCGGCCGCATCAGCTCGGTCATGCCGGCGTCGATGACGGCGAACTCGCTCGCTGCCGTCCTGCGGCTTGAGATCGACCACGCTGGCCACGAGCACGCCGGCCGGCCCGACGATCGCGCGGCCGGGCTCGATGACGATGGGAAGGCCGGTCGGCCGAACGGCGTCGACGAGCGCCGCGACGTAGTCGCGAGCGGACACCACGGCCTGGCCGTCGTACGAAATCCCAAGGCCGCCGCCGAGGTCCACGTATTCGAGGGGAGTACCCGCCCGCCGGAGCTCGGCCGCCAGGTCCGCGACAAAGCGCGGCGGCGCTCCGGAGCGGCTCGACGTCGTGATCTGCGAGCCGACGTGCACGTGGACCGCCACGAGGCTGAGATGACGGCCGGCCGGCCGATGGCGGCGAAGAGCTCGCGCGCTTCGGCTGCGGCACGCCGAACTTGTTGATCTTCAGGCCGGTCGAGATGTGCGGGTGGCTCCTGGCGTCGATGTCGGGATTGATCCGGATGGCGACCCGGCCCGGACGCCCGCCCGCGCCGCGAGCGCTTCGACGCGCGCGAGCTCGCCGGCCGACTCGACGTTGATGGCCTTGAGGCCGAGCGGCACGGCGCACTCGAGCTCATGCCCGGCCTTGCCGACGCCCGTGAACACGATATCTGCCGGCGGGAAGCCGGCCCGGCGCGCGAGCTCGATCTCCCAGATCGAGTTGGCATCGGCCGCGCTGCCGAGATCGCGCAGCAGCGCGGACGATGGCCAGCGTCGAGTTGGCCTTGAGCGCGTAGTGCAGGCGGTGCGGGTAGCCGCCGAAGGCCTCGTCGATCGCGCGGTAGCGTTCGCGGATCGCCGCGGCGCTGTAGACGTAGAGCGGCGTGCCTTCCGCCCGGGCAATCGCGGCAAGGGAAACACCGTCGCAGAGGAGCTCTGAGTCGAGCGTAGGTGAACGTGGACAGCCGGCCGCTCTGATGAATATGACTGTATCATCTTCGTCCTGCGCCGCCCATGCCCGATATGCCGGCGACTTCGCCGGACGCCATCGAGACGCTCATCCAGCGGTGCCTGCAGGGCGACCAGCCCGCCTGGGACCTGATCGTCCGCCAGCACTGGCGAAGGTGTTCAACGTCGCGTACAAGTTCGTCGGGCAAGCACGACGAGGCCGAGGATCTGACGCAGGACATCTTCCTGAAGATCTTCAAGTCGCTCGACACGTTCGACCGGCGCGCCAACTTCCAGACCTGGCTGATCAGCGTCAGCCGCAACCTGTGCATCGATCACTACCGCAGCGTCCGCAAGGAGCGCGAGACGATCGATCGCGGCGTGGATGCAAGCGAGCTGTCGCCGGTGTCGCCGGGCGACGGCCCGATCGCGGCGCTCGAGCAGCGCGACCGCGTCGAGCTGCTGCGCCAGGCGCTGGCGCGCGCTGCCCGAAGCGCTGCGGACGGCGGTGGTGATGCGCGACATCCAGGAGCTGTCGTACCAGGAGATCGCCGACATGCTGCGGCTGCCGGAGGGCACGGTGAAGTCGCGCATCAACCGCGGCCGCACCGAGCTCGCCCGGCAGATCCGGAAGCTCGGCGGCGCGGACTACAGCGAGGGCGGCCGGCCGACCGGCGCCCAACCACGCACGGGAGCCTATTGATGAATGTCACAACCGAACAGCTCGGCGCCGTCGCCATCGTCCGCGTCGGCGAAACGCGGCTGATGTACCCGATGCTCTCCGATTTCTCCGACGACGGTCACGGGCTGATCGCCGACGGCCAGCGCGAAGATCCTGATCGACCTCACGCCGGTGACCTACGTGGACAGCGCCACGATCGGCTGCCTGATGGACCTCTACCGCCAGGTGGCCGCCGCCGGCGGGCACCTGAAGCTCTCCGGCGTCCAGAAGCGGGTCGAGACGATGCTGACGATGACGGGCGCCCAGAACTTCATCGAGATCCACGCGACGAGCCGAGCGCCGTCAGAAGCTTCGGGGTCTAGCCATGCGCACCATCAAGACGACCACGGGCGCCGAGATCGCGCTCGACGGCGATCTGCTGGCGGTCATGGAGGCGCTCTACCGCGAGGTCACCGCCCGGCGCGAGCTGGAGCGCACGTTCGAGGACATGGTGCAAGAGATCCACCACCTCATCGACAGATGACGACGCCGAGCGGCGGACCTATCTGGCCGAGAGCCTGTTCCTGAACACCGTGCAAGTACGAGAACGACAAGCTCGAGGCGTACATGAAGAAGCTGTCGAGCAAGTGACACCGCTGAGAGATGTCGCTGAACTTTCTCGCGACCCGTTTCCAGTGCTCCTGGCCGTGGGACATGCTCGTGATGCTCTGCGACGGCCGGATGGTCTGCGGCTGCGCCGACCCTTACGGCCAGCGCGTGCTCGGCGACGCCCGGACGGCGTCCATCCGCGAGGTCTGGACGGGCGGGGTCGATCACCGACCTCCGCGCGGGACCTGAACGCCGGCGGCTCGAAGTTCTGCGGCGACTGCCCGCTGAAGCTGCCGCTGAAGAAAGAACAGGCGCCGCCCGTGCGACCGCTCGACGCCGGGACCGTTCCCGTCGCGGATGTTCATCGAGTGCACGGCGGCCTGCAACATCTCGTGCACCCAGGCGTGCTGCGCGCCGGAAACCGGCATCACGCGGACGCGCCAGGCCGGCATGCTCGACTTCGATCTGTTCCGCCGCGTGATCGACGAGGTCGGGCCCGTCGCTCGGCCGCATCGACTTCTTCAACTACGGCGAAGCGTTCCTCCACAAGCGCGCCATCGAGATGTGCGAGTACATCAAGACCAATTTCCCGCACATCTACCTCTACACGAGCACCAACGGCCTGGCGTTCACCGAAGCCCAGGCGCGGCGGCTCGTGCACTCCGGCATCGACGAGGTGACCTTCTCGATCGACGGCGCGACCCAGGAGAGCTACGTGAAGTACCGCCAGCGCGGGAAGTTCGACGTCGCGCTGGCCAACCTGCGGGCGATGGCCGACGAGAAGCGGCGGTCCGGCCGCGACGTGCCGTTCCTCAACTGGCGCTACATCCTGTTCACGTGGAACGACAGCGACGAGGAGATGGACCTGGCGCGGCGGCTCGCGACAGAGGCATCGGCGTCGACCGCCTGTGCTGGGAGCTGACCGATCATCCCGAGGACGCGTTCTCGCGCCGGTTCGTGCCGGGCACGCCGGAGCTCGACGCCATCCGCCGCGAGACCTGGGACGACAACAACCTGGGCAACGCCATTCCCGGCGCCACGCCGCGGGCCAGAATCGACGTCCGCACGCTGATCCCGGGCCTGCCGCTCCGCGCGACAGGCCGGTCAGCCGACAGAGGTCCGGACGCGCGTCCGCAACCTGTCCACCCGCGCCTTCCCCGCCCAGGCGACCTACGGGCGCCGGCTCGTCCGGCTCGGCGCGCAGCTCTGCGCGGCGGACGGCACGCTCATCAACCGCGACTTCGCGCGCGCCGGGCTGCCCCGGCCGCTCGGCCGGCGGGCGAAGCCGCGGACATCAACGATCGACTTCCCGGCGCTCGACGAGCCGGCCGCTACACGCTGAAGTTCGATCTGGTCTACGAAGGGGTGGACTGGTTCGAGCGATGCGGATCGGAGACGACGAGCAGGACGCTCGTGGTCGAGTAGCGCCTCAGCCGAAGAAGCGGTCTTCAGTTCGCCAGGCGTGCCGTGGCGCGGGACCGTCGACCGGCATCGACGCCGGCAGCAGGGCCTCGCCCGACGGCCTCGACCAGCCGCCAGGCGTGCGTCTCTTCGAGGATCTTCGCGGCGAACTCGGTGTGCAGCGCGTGGCCGGCGCGGTGCGCGACCAGGTGGCCGATCACCGGATAGCCGACCAGCGCGAGATCGCCGACCGCGTCGAGGATCTTGTGGCGCACGAACTCGTCCTCGAAGCGCAGCGCGTTGTTCAGCACGCCGGTCTCGCCGAGCACGATCGCGTTCTCGAGCGAGCCGCCGAGCGCCAGGCCGTTCTGCCGCAGCATCTCGACGTCCTTCAGGAACGTGAACGTCCGCGCCGGCGCGATTTCCTCGATGAAGGTCTCTTCGGTGATGCGCAGCGTGCGCGACTGATGCCGGAGCAGCGGATGGTCGTAGCTGATGCTGTAGGTGACCTTGAAGTGATCCGACGGGTAGAGCGCGATGCGCTTGTCGCCGCGCGAGATCGCGATCGGCCGGACGATCTTCAGGATACTTGCGCGGCGACTGCAGCGTCTTCACGCCCGCTTCCTGAATGAGGTAGATGAACGGCGCCGCGCTGCCGTCCATGATCGGCACTTCCGGCGAGTTCAGCTCGATCAGCACGTTGTCGATGTTCATGCTGACGAGCGCCGCCAGCAGGTGCTCGACGGTCTCGACCGACACTTCGTTGCGGGCCAGCCCGGTCGCGAGCTGGATGCCGGCCAGATGCTGCACCGTCGCCGGCACCTCGTGATCGCCCAGATCGGTCCGCCGGAACCGGATGCCGAAATCGGCCGGCGCCGGCTTGAGTGAAAGGTGAACCTTGTTGCCGGAATGAAGACCGATTCCGACACAGGAGATTTGGCGTCGAAGTGTGCGCTGTGCGTCCATTTAGCCTCTCAGGCCGATAGGGACGATTCGCGAGCCAGCTCAGCAAACTCGATGCCCGAACAGCCCAGTTCAGCAGGCCGGCCGCAACACGTTGAAACCGCAGCAGCTTAGTCTGGATCACTGGCCGTTGTACAGCTGCAAATTGCAGACGGCGTTTGTGGTCGCTCCGCCACAGGACGACGCCCGCGAAATGTGGCGATCCTACCACAGCCGCTTAGAACCGCCTCGGACCGAATTGGCCGATCCTGCTCAGCAGAAAGCAGCTCGGCCAGGAAGCGGCCGGTCGCCGATGCCTCGTTTCGGGCCACTTCTTCCGGCGTACCCTGCGGCGACGATGCGGCCTCCCGCCGACGCCGCCTTCGGGCCCCAGATCGATGACGTGGTCCGCCGCCTTGATGACGTCCAGGTTGTGCTCGATGACGACGATTGTGTTGCCCTGGTCGACGAGCTTGGTCAGCACGTCGAGCAGCTTCCGCGTGTCCTCGAAGTGCAGCCCCGTCGTCGGCTCGTCCAGGATGTAGAGCGTCCGCCCGGTGCCGCGCTTCGACAGCTCCTTGGCCAGCTTGACCCGCTGCGCCTCGCCGCCCGACAGCGTCGTCGCCGACTGGCCGAGCTCGACATAGCCGAGCCCGACGTCCTGCAGCGTCCGCAGCTTGTTGGCGATCGCCGGGAAGTTCTCGAGCAGCGGCAGCGCCTGATCGACGGTCAGGTCGAGCACGTCGGCGATCGAACGCCCCGCGATACTTGATCTCCAGCGTTTCGCGGTTGTAGCGGCGCCCCTTGCACTGCTCGCACGTGACATAGACGTCCGGCAGGAAGTGCATCTCGATGGCGATGACGCCGTCGCCCTGGCACGCCTCGCAGCGGCCGCCCTTGACGTTGAACGAGAAGCGCCCGGTCCGGAACCCGCGCGCCTTCGCGTCGGGCATCATCGCGAACAGATCGCGGATGAAGGTGAAGAGGCCGGTGTAGGTCGCCGGGTTGGACCGCGGCGTCCGGCCGATCGGCGACTGATCGATCTCGATGACCTTGTCGAGCAGCTCCGTGCCCCGCATCTCGTCGTGCGCCCCGGTTCGGCCGCCGCCCTGTAGAGCGTGCGCGCCAGCGACTTGTAGAGGATGTCGTTGACGAGCGTGGACTTGCCCGATCCGCTCACGCCGGTCACCGCCGTCAACACGCCAAGCGGAATGCGGACGTCGATGTTCTTCAGGTTGTTCTCGCGCGCGCCCCGGATGACGATCTCGCCCTTGAGCGCGGGCCGGCGGCTCTTCGGCGTCGGGATCGTGCGCGTGCCGGTCAGATAGGCGCCGGTGATCGACGCCGGGATCGGCCATCAGATCCGCCGGCGTGCCCTGGAAGATCACCTGCCCGCCGTGCTCGCCGGCGCCCGGACCAAGATCGATGACGTAGTCGGCCGTGCGGATCGTTTCCTCGTCGTGCTCGACGACGATGACGGTGTTGCCGAGATCGCGCAGCCGGCCAAGCGTCGCCAGCAGCTTCCGGTTGTCGCGCTGGTGAAGCCCGATCGACGGCTCGTCGAGCACGTACAGCACGCCCGTCAGGTTGGCGCCGATCTGCGTCGCCAGGCGGATGCGCTGCCCCTCGCCGCCCGACAGCGTCGCCGCGCTCCGGCCGAGCGTCAGGTAGCCGACGCCGACGTCGAAGAGGAACCGCAGCCGATCCTGAATCTCGCGCAGGATCCGCTCGGCGATGATCGCCTCGCGGTCGGTGAGCCTGCACCGTGTCGAACACCTTCAGCGCTTCGGCGATCGGCAGGTTGACGTAGTCGGCGATCGTCCGGCCCTTGACCTTGACGGAAAGGCTCTGCGGCTTCAGGCGCTCGCCGCCACACGTCGCACACGGCCGGAGCGAGCGGAACGGTTCGAGCTCGGCCTGCTCCGTCCAGGTGCCCGCGTCGTAGCGCCGGCGCAGGTTCGGCAGGATGCCTTCGAAAGCCTTCCCGGCACCGAAGAGCAGAGCCTCCCGATGCTTCCGCGGAAGCTTGCCGAACGGCACGGTGAGATCGACGCCGAGATCCCGCGAGAGCGCCTGCAGCGTCTCGCGAATCAGCTTCCGATCGCCGCGCGCCCACGGGGCGATCGCGCCGTCGGCCAGCGATCGTGTCTCGTCGGGGATCACGCGGCGCGGATCGAAGTCGATGCTGGCGCCGAGACCCTGGCAGTCAGGGCAGGCGCCGTGCGGCGAGTTGAAGGAGAACGCGCGCGGCGTCATCTCCGGCATGCTCAGCCCGCAGTCGACGCAGGCCAGGCGCCTCGAGAACAGGCGATCGCCCTCGTCGTACGAGTTGATCACGACGATGTCGTCGGCGAGGTTCAGCGCGACGTCGATCGACTCCGTGAGGCGGCGCTCGACGCCGCCGCGGATGATCACCCGGTCCACCACGACCTCGATCGTGTGGTTCCGCCGCCGCTCGAGCGTGACATCGTCGTCCAGCGAGCGGAACTGCCCGTCGATCCGGGCCTTGGTGAACCCGCGCGCCCGGATGGCCGCCAGTTCCTTCTTGAACTCGCCCTTGCGGCCGCGCACGATCGGCGCCAGCACGTTGATGCGCGAGTCCTGCGGGTAGAGCATCACCATGTCGACGATGCGCTCGAGCGACTGGCTCGCGATCTCCTTGCCGCAGTTCGAACAGTGCGGCACGCCGATGCTCGCGAAGAGCAGTCGCAGGTAGTCGTAGATTTCGGTGACGGTGCCGACCGTCGAACGCGGATTCGATCCGGTGGTCTTCTGCTCGATGGAGATGGCCGGCGACAGCCCGTCGATCAGGTCGACGTCAGGCTTCTCCATCTGCTCGAGGAACTGCCGCGCGTACGCGGACAGCGACTCGACATAGCGCCGCTGCCCTTCGGCGTAGATCGTGTCGAAGGCGAGCGACGACTTGCCCGACCCCGACAGCCCCGTGATGACCACCAGGCGATGGCGCGGGATGTCGACGTCGATGTTCTTCAGGTTGTGAACACGGGCGCCGCGAACGGAAATCCAGTTCTGGGACAAAAAGGGCTCCAGGCTCCGGGCTTCGGGCTTCAGGCGTTCAATGGCTCATGGCTCAATGGCTTCGGGCCTCGCCACGGCTCAAGACTCACGGCTTAGGGCTCAGGCAAACAGACACAAGATCACAGTTTACCCAATCGCCTCCGTCAGCCACCAATTACCCAATCGCAATTACCCAAGTACCCAATTACTCAATTACCCAATTCTCCTGAGCCTGCTGTGCTCGGTAGCCATAGGCGAAGTAGAGGGCTAAGCCAACGGCTAGCCAGATGCCGAAGCGTTCCCAGGCGTGCGCGGGCAAGCCCAGCATCACGTAGACGCAAGCGGCGGCTCCGACGAGCGAGACGACAGGCAGCATCGGGACTCGAAACGGCCGAGGTCGATCCGGGTCCGTCCGCCTCAGCACCAGGACACCAATGCAGACAATCGCAAACGCCGAGAGCGTGCCGATGTTGGTCAGGTCGTAGATCTCGTTCTCGTCCATGACCAGGGAACCGAGAGCTACCGCGACGCCGGTCACGAGGGTCGTGATGTGCGGCGTCCGGTACTTCGGGTGCACCTTCGAGGCCCACGCAGGGAGCAGGCCGTCCCGCGCCATCGCGAAGAAAATCCGCGGCTGGCCGTACTGGAAAACGAGCAGCACGGCCGTCAAGGAAACCACGGCGCCTGCCGCAACCACGATGCCGGCCGTCTGCAACCCCGCCAGCTGCAGCGCCTGCGCCAGCGGATCGGCGGCCTTCAGCTGCTGGTAGGGCACGAGCCCCGTGGCCACGATCCCGACGACGATGTAGATGAGCGTGCAGATGGCGAGGCCTCCGAGAATGCCGATGGGCATGTTTCGCTGCGGGTTCTTTGTTTCCTCGGCCGCCGTCGAAATCGCGTCGAACCCGATGTAGGCGAAGAACACGATTGCTGCGCCCTGATGGATCCCGCGCCAGCCGTTGGGAGCAAAGGGAACGAAGTTGGCCGTGTCGATATTCACGGCGCCGACCGCCACGAACAGGCCCAGGACGAGCAACTTCACCACGACCATGATGTTGTTCGCCCGCACGCTCTCCTTCACGCCGATGTAAAGCAGCCACGTGATGAGCATCACGATCACGAACGCCGGGATGTTGAGCAGGATCGGCACACCTGCGACGCGGGGCGCCGTTTGCAGGAGGGCATGAACCTCGGGGTTCGAGCTGAGCAGCGCTGTCCGGTACCCGTGGGTCAGAAAATCGGGAAGATGGACGCCGAACCCGCTCAAGAGCGACGTGAAGTACCCGCTCCACGCTATGGCCACGGCGATGTTCCCGACCGCGTACTCGAGGATGAGATCCCAGCCGATGATCCAGGCGACGAGCTCGCCGAGCGTTGCGTAGGAATAGGCATAGGCGCTCCCCGCCTGCGGAATCATCGCCGCCAGCTCCGCGTAGCAGAGGGCGGCCAGGCCGCAGACCACGCCGAGGAGCAGAAACGAGAGCACGAGGGCCGGCCCGGCGCCGTACCTGATGACTTCGCCCGAAGGCAGCACTTCCCCGGCGGCTGCCGTCCCGATCGACGAAAAGATTCCCGCCCCGATGACCGCCCCGATCGCGAGCATGACGAGATCCCCGGCGCCCATGACGCGTTGGAGACCTCCGGCGCGGCCGCTGTCGTCGAGCAGGCTGGCGATGGGCTTTCGTTGGAAGAGCTGCGACATGCGCGAGGGGTGATTCTACGGTCCGAAGCGGTAGGCCGCGTCGTTCGAGCAAACGATCACTCCGCCGTCTTTCTCCAGGGCGAGGCCGACGAGCCCCGGTCCGAGCAGCACGGGCTCTGCGGCGCTCGTGCCGTTCGAGTCGGGGTCGATCCGGTAGACCCCCGACGCGCCCGCCAGCGCCTCGGTGACGAGCAACATGCCGGCGCCGTCGAAGGCCAGCCCTTGCGGGCGACCGAAGCGCACATTCAACGTGAGTACGTTGCCCGTGCGATCGATGCGATAGACGTGGTCGTACGACGACAAGGTGGGCGCGGTGACGAACAGCGTCCTGTCCGGCGCCAGGGCCAGGTGGAAGGCCGCGACGCTGCCTGGCAAGGTGGCGAAGGCGACCGGCTTGCCGCCGGGGTCGATCTTGAAGATGGTCCCCGTGCGATCGCCCACGAACAACGCGCCGTCCTCATCGAAAGCCAGACCGCAGGCCACGCCGAGATCGCTCGCAAACGGCTCCGCCGACCCATCGTCAGCAAGCCGGTACACGGTCGCCTTCGAAGCGGCTCGAGACATACAGATGCCCGTCAGGCGAGATCGCCATGGACGTCGGATTGACGATGCCGGACGAGAACGTCTCGCGCGTGCCGTTCGGGCGCACGCGGAAGATCGACACCGGCACCTCCTGCCCACGGGTGCCGCTGTAGGTGACGTAAAGGTTGCCCTCCCGGTCGATCACCGGGTTGTCGACCTGGTGGAGTCCGGTGGCGAAGGTCGCCGCCACCTCCACCGAGGCATCATTGGACGTGATCCCGGCGACCGATACCGGCAGCCGCCCTCCGTCGGGGAGGCCGGCCGGAACCAGCACAGCCAGCCGGCCTGGCGCCCCGCTGACCACGCGCGCCGGGATACCGCCGATGCTCACCTCGGGAAGCGCCGCCGCCTGGATGTCGAACCCGGAGCCCTCGATGGTGAGACGAGCCCCTTCGATCGCCCGCGGTGGTGTCACGGAGGTAATGGCGGGACGGGTGGTCATTTGGGCCTGGATTGAGACGCGGAACCGAACGGGCGAACGCTAGGTGTCGTCGAGCTCAGCGTTCCAGTAGAGGTAGTCGCGCCAGCTTTCGGGCGCATTTCGCAGGCCGACCGTGATCCGGATCGCCGGCGCGGACTCCGGCCGCCTCGGCGCCCTCAGCAGGTGCATCCGCGCCTCGACCGGCGTGCGTCCGCCTTTCCGGCGGTTGCACCTGACGCAGCAGGTGACGATGTTTTCCCAGTCCTTCCGGCCGCCCTGGGCGACCGGCACCACATGATCGAAGGTCAGCTCGCTCGTGGGGAACGGGTCGCCGCAGTACTGGCACCGGTGGTCGTCGCGCGCATAGATATTCGCGCGCGAGAACGGCACGTAGTCGAAGCGGCGCTTGATCTTGATATACCGGAGAAGGCGGATGACCGACGGCAGCTTGAAGCTGACCGAAACGGCGCGGATCTCCCGGTCGTACACAGAGATAACCTCAACTTTGCCCTGGCACCAAAGCGTGACGGCCTTCTGCCAGTGGACAATTTTGAGGGGCTCGTAGGACGCGTTGAGGAGTAGCGTCTGTTCCATGACGAGTCGAGATCCCCGCGTCGATTGCTTTTGATTGTGCCCGACGCTCTGCTGGAGTGTCAAGCGAGCGGACGCTGTAAACGTCACGCAAAACGCCGGTTAGGGCGTCAGGCTCTGCCGGCCTCGCATGATCTCTCGATCTACGGGCCGGTAGGATGGGTTAGAGGATGGGGCAGAAGATGGGTCAGAAAGTGAAACGACAGCCTGGGCGATGGCGTTCGCCGGCCTTGCCAACCCTCGTTGCCGTCGCGGTGTTCGCATCCGCCTGTGCGTCGAGGAGCGGAGCAGTACCTCGTCCGTTTCCGGGAGCACCGGTCGTCAGGAGAACCCCGCCGTCGCCCGCCCCGCCTGCCGTGCCCGCCCCGAGCGGAGTCGAGCCTGGCTCGCCGGCCGTGCCTGTCCCGACCGGAACCCTCGTCGCCACCGCCCTCGGCCTGCGCGGTGCGCCGTATCGCAACGGGGGCAGCAGTCCAGAGGGCTTCGACTGCAGCGGATTCACGCAGTACGTGTTCGCGCATCACGGCGTCGCGCTTCCCCGCGACACCGAGGCGCAGTTCGAAGCGGGGGACGCGATCACCGACGAAGCGATCGAGGCGGGGGATCTGCTGTTCTTTTCGACGACCGACTCGGGGCCGAGCCACGTGGCGATCGCGATCTCGCTGGACGAATTCGTCCACGCGCCGAGTTCCAGGGGTGTGGTGCGCGTCGAACGCCGGAGCCTGCCGGTACTGGTCCGAACGATTTCTTGGAGCGCGACGCGTTCAGGCCGCGCGGAACTGACCCTTGCGCACCAGCCGCCGCGAAGAGTCGCGCTTGAAGTGGCGGATGTGGAGGTCGTCCTGCGTGTACCGCGTCTGCGGCTGCGCAACCCGCACCGTCTCGACCTCGACGCCTTCGAGCGAAGCGTCGCAGGGCGGCTGCACGGCCAGCGGCTCGATGAAGCGCTGCGGATACGAGGGAAACGCACGGAAGCTGGTGGCGACGACGCCGCCGTAGGGGGACTCGAGCCCTTCGAAATCGTGCTTGAGGAAGTCCAGGAGAGCCGGATCCGGGCGGGTCTCGAGATAGACCTTCACCATCTCCGCGACTTCCTCGAAGAACTGGTGGCCGTGGCAATTCGCTGAATAGGTGCCGTCGCCGCGGTCGATTCGCCGGATCCCCGCGAGCTCCGGATCGATGTGATACAGCTCGTGCACGACCGTGTCGAGCTTCGCGATCCAGTCGAGCTCGCGTCCGGGATAGAAGCGTTCCTTCCGCGAGCGGTCGAACGACTGATCGCAGAAACGCGGCAGCGAAAACGAGATCAAGTACTTCAGCTGGCGCGGCCCAATCGTGACGATGGGCGATCGGGTGACGAACCACTCCGATCGGCGCGTGATCAGCCCTGACTCGCGGTCGCGCCAGAAGTAGTAGCCAGGCTCGCTCGCGGGCAGCGTGAGGCAGTGGCAGGTCGCGAACGCGCCTTCGGCGTTCGAGCGTCCCGGCCGCGCGAACACAAGCACGTCGGCGATGTCGATGAAGGACAGCGTCGGCACCCGCTGGACGATGTCCTGCATCAGAAGCGTGAGACGTTCGGTGTAGTTGATCAAGTGGCTCGGGAGCGGCTCCGACTATAGCGAACCGCTTTTGGAGCGGTCAAGCTCAGGTGAGGTCGCTTTCTCATTGTTGCCTTCAATGGCGCTAGACGGACTATCGGCGGGCGGCGGCGGAAGCTGCAGCGGCCATTGATTTGGATCAACTGGAGGAGACGTTTCCGGTCGCGGAGAAGTTTCCGGCTGGGCTGGGGCGGTCTCGACTGGCGGTGCAACGCCACCCATCCTGCGCAGGATGAGTTGCTGGCGGCGAAGCAGCCGCGCCGTCGGATGCGCCGGATTCAGCAGCCGCGCGTTGACGATGGCGCCGGCGAGCAGCGCCGATTCACTGGGCCCGAGCGACGCCGCCGACGTGCCGAAATACGTGCGCGCCGCCGCGTCCACGCCGTAAATGCCATCGCCCCACTCGATCACGTTCAGGTAGATCTCGAGGATCCTCGCCTTGCTCAGCTCGGCTTCGAGCCGTCTGGCGATGATGAGCTCCCGGAGCTTCCGCACGGGATTGCGTGACGGCGAAAGGTAAAGGTTCTTGGCCAGCTGCTGAGTGATCGTGCTCGCGCCCCGGACCAACCGGCCTTCGGCCAGGTCCGTTTCGATGGACTTCTGCAGCTCGTCGTAGTCCACGCCGTCGTGATCCCAGAAAGCCGCGTCCTCGGCGGTGAGCACCGCGCGCTTGAGGTTCGGAGAAATGTGGCTGTATGCAACCCAGCGGTGAACCTTCCGAGGCGTCTTGCCGGCGCGTCGCGCCTCCCGCGCCCGAAGCTCCATGAAGGCCGTCGTCGTCGGGTTGGTCCTGGCCAGCGGCCGCACGTCCGGCAGCGTCAGGTAGGTGTAAGCGAGGACGCCGAAGGCGATGCCGGCGGCGCCGAGCACCCATCGGGCGATGCCGCGAGCGCGCGCACGAGGCTTGGAGGGCTGCCGCGGAACGGCCCGGGATCGAAACCGGGGCGCGCCTGGCGGGCGTTTCACGCGCGCGCCACCCCGCGCCCGGCGACCAGGACCGTCTCCATCGCCGCGAGCAGCAGCACGATCAGGTGCGGCTGGGAACTGGCGCCCATCAGTCCGACGCGCCAGATCCGTCCGGCGAGCGGTCCGAGGCCGGCGCCGATCTCGATATTGAAGGTGTCGAGCAGCTGGCGACGGAGCGCGGCTTCGTCCACGCCGTCGGGCACGCGCACCGCATTGAGCGTCCACAGGCGTTCGCCCGGCGGCGGCAGGAGCGAAAGTCCGCGCTCGTGCAGTCCCTCGGCGAAGGTGCGGTGGTTGCGCTCGTGCCGCGCCCAGCGCGCCTCGAGACCCTCTTCCTCGACAACCGCGAGCGCCTCGGCGAGCGCGTAGACGAGCGTGGACGACATCGTGTGGTGGTACTTGCGCCGGAGCCAGTAGTCCTCGAGAAGGCCGAGATCGAAGTAGAAGCTCCGGCACGGCACGCGGCGTTCCAGGGCCCGGGGGCCGAAGAATACCGGCGCCAGGCCCGACGGGGCGCCGAGGCACTTCTGCGTGCAGCTGTAGCAGGCGTCGATGCCCCACCCTGCCGCGTCGAAGGGGATGGCCGCCGAGGGAGGTGACCGCATCGACCAGCACGAGAGCGCCGTGCTCGCGGGCGATCGCCGCCAGAGCCTTCACCGGATTCAACACGCCCGTGGACGTTTCGGCGTGAACGATCGCCACGAGATCCGCGGGAGTGGCTGCCAGCTGACGCCTGAGCGCATCGGGATCGCAGGCACGGCCCCACTCGACGTCGAGCCGCGTAACCGATCGCGCCGTACCGCTGGCACATCTGCGCGAGCCGATCGCCAAAGTACCCGCTGACCACGACCAGCACCCGCGTGCCTTCACGAACGAGGTTGGCGACTGTGGTTTCCATGCCCGCCGTGCCGGTGCCGGACACCGCGAGCGTCAAGGACCCATCCGGAGCGTTGAACACCCGCCCGAGCCGTGCGCGCACATCGTCGAGCAGCGCCAGCATGATCGGATCGAGATGGCTGACCGTGGGTGCGGCCATCGCCCTCATCACCCTGGGCGAAGTCAGGCTTGGCCCCGGGCCAAGAAGGATGCGCGTCGTGTCAGGCAGCGCGCTCATACTGCGGCCTCCTGAAACGCTGAAAGCGCCTGCTTGAGGGCGTCAAGTCCGGCGTCGGGCACGGGCACGAGCGGCGGGCGCGGAAGGCCGACGTCGATCCCGATGAGCGGAAGCGCCGCTTTCAGGCCGGCGACGCCGTAGACCGCGCCGAGCAGGCGCGCGATCGGCGCCAGCTGGCGCTGCAGGGCGCGTGCTTCGTCGTGGCGCTTCTGCGTCATCAGTTCGAAAAGCCGGACACACGCGTCCGGCAGGACGGCGCCGAGCGCGAGGATCCCGCCGGAGGCGCCCGCGCCGAGAGCGGCGTAGAACGTCGACGCCGATCCCGCGAGCACGGAGAACGGCTGCCCTGTGGACACGGCCACGAGCTCCGCGATCTGTGCGATGTCTCCGCCCGACTCCTTCATCCCCAGGATGTTCGGATGCGTTGCGAGCCTGGCCACGGCATCGGCCTGCAGCGTGACGCCGGTCACCGCCGTGAAGTTGTACAGGAGAACGGGAACCGGGGAGGCGTCTGCAACCGCGGTGTAGTGCCGCACGAAAACCGCGCTGGTCATCTGCGACTTGAAGAAGCCTGGCGTGCGCACCAGGACCGCATCGGCGCCAAGCTCCGCCGCTCGGCGCGCGGCCCGGACGGCTGCCTGCGTGGATTCGCGGCCGGTTCCGACGATCAACGGACGGCCGCGCGGCACCAGCTCACGCACGGTGCTCGACCACGAGATCGCTCTCGTCCTCGTCCAGAAGAGCCGCCTCGCCGTTCGAGCCCAGCACCACGAAGCCCGTCAGCGGCGTCTTCAGCCAACGGGCGAAAGCGGCGCGGATTCTGGCCGTGTCGACGCGATCCGCGGCGTCGAACGGGGTCGGCACGGGAGCAAACACGCCGGTCCAGGTCATAGGGCCAATCTTACAGCGGCCGGTCCGCGTGCGGCGGCACGCCACGAGACTGCAAAAGAAGATTCAGCGCGAGCACGACAAGAAACATCGCCAGGGCCGGACTCAACAGCCACGGGAAGTCCACGAACGCGCGGATGCTCGAGCCTTCGTGGAGCATCGTGCCCCAGCTCGCCACTGGATCGGGGAACCCCAGGCCCACAAACGACAGCGTCGCTTCGGCCACGATGAACGCCGGCACGAGCAGCGTCAGTTCTACGGCGATGAACCCGCGCGCCGCCGGCAGCAGATGCCGGACCAGCACCCGCGACGGGCTCGCGCCGAGCGAGCGGGCGGCGGCCGCGTAGTCGAGCGCGCGCTCGGTGCGAACGACGGCACGGACGCCGCGGGAAAAGAAAGGAGCGCCGACGACGGCAAAGATTCCGAGGAGCAGCAGAAACACGGTGGCGGGTGTCAGCACGAGCGGCATGACGGATCGCAGCGCGAGCGCGACATACATCGCCGGCAGAACGAGCACGAAGTCCGACGCGCGCATCAGGAGGTCGTCCATGGCGCCGCCCACCGAGCCCGCCACCGCGCCCAGGGCCGTGCCGAGCACCATCGCGCCGAAGGAGGCCAGCAGTGCGAGCCCGAGCGACAGGCGTGCGCCGTGGAGGAGCCTGCTGAAGACGTCCCGGCCGTAGCTGTCCGCGCCCAGCAGGAGCAGCGGCGCACGCAGCGGGTCCGACGATCCGGCGAGGCGCCCGTCGCTGAACCAGCGCAGCGGCACGGGCGACGAGCGATCGGGCTCGTATCGCTGTTCGAGCTGGCTGACCCTGACCCAGGGATAGATGAACGGACGGCGCCACTGCCCCTGGTCGTCCCTGACCCGGACGGGAGTCGGCGGTGCATTCAGAAGATCGGGGAACCGTGCATCGATATCGTGTGACGCAATGACGGGCGCGAGGCCCGCGGCGATCGCGACGATCGCCAGGATTGCGGCTGCAGGCAGCGCCTTCACTCGGTGACCCTCGGATCCACGAGCGCGAGGGCCGCGTCGGACAGCAGCGTGCCGGCGGCCAGGAACACGGAGCCCGCGGCCGCACATCCGGCCACGAGGTACACGTCGCGGGCCCGCAGCGCTTCGAGCATCAGCTGGCCGAGGCCGGGCCACGCCGTGACGATCTCGACCGCGAACGATCCACTGAGAAGCGTGCCCACCACCAGCCCATAGATGGATACGACCGGGCGGATGCCGAGACGGAGGGCGTCCCTCCAGACGATCCTGGCCTGAGGCACGCCGCGCGCCACCGCGGCCCGCACGAACGGTGCGTGGATCACCTCGCGCATGGCCTGCGACTGCAAACGCTCGAACATCGCCGACAGCGGCAGCGCCAGGGCAAACACCGGCACGACCATGTGCGCTATGAGATCGAGCATGCCTGCAAGCCCGCCGGGGCCGCTGGGAGAGCGCATCCCCGCGATGGGCAGCCAACCGGAACGCGCCGCCAGGAACAGGAGGAAGAGCGAGGTCAGCAGCGGCGGCGTGGACACCAGGACGACCGAAGCGCCGCGCACGAGCGCCGTGAAGATGCCCGGCGCACGCGTGCCGGTCACCACGCCGAGCGGCAGGCCGACGAGCGTTGCCAGGGCGAGCGCGCTGAGCGCGAGGATCGCCGTGTTGGCGGCACGTTCCGGGATGAGATCGGCCACCGGGCGGTCGTAGGCGAGCGAGCGGCCGAAGTCCAGGCGGATCGCACCCGCGATCCACGCTCCATACTGCTCGCCGAACGGGCGATCGAGGCCGTATCGCGCCCGCATGTCGTGGATGGTCGCCGCATTCGCGATGCCCAGGGCATCGACCGCAAAGTCTCCAGGCGCCAGGCGTGTCAGCACGAGCGACGCGGACGACACGGCGAACACGAGGAACAGCGAGAACGCCAGCCGCCGCAGGAAGTACGCGAGCACTACTGCACCCCCAGCGTGTCGGCGGCCCACAACAGCTGGGGGCGGCTGATGGCGGGCGTGAGATTCCGGACGCGCGTCGAAGCCGCCACGAATACTTTCGGCGCCACGAAGTGCACGACCGGCACGTGCTCGGCGTAGATGCGCTGGACCTCGTCGAACAACCGCTTCCGTTCGGCCTCGTCTACCGACGTGCTCTGGGCGAGCATCAGCGCATCGATCCGGCGCTCCCATTCAGTGGCGGGCGTCGGCTGCGCCAGGTTCCAGACGTGCGAGCCACCCGAGCTGAACCAGTAGTCGGGATTGAGCGCCGGATCGGTGTCCGACGTGCCCACGCGGAAGTACGCCGCGTCGTACCCCTTCCCCGAGAGGAATCGCTGGACCACCGCGTTTCTGTCGAGGGGCGATACATCGACTTGCAGGCCAATCTTCCGAAGTTCGTCGCGGATCACGATGGAGCCACGCTCCAGTGCTGTCTGGCCCTTCTGCGTCAGGAGCGAGAAGCGTGCAGGCCTGCCCTGCGCGTCCTCGGCTAGCCCGTCGCCGTTTCTGTCGGCAAGGCCGATGGCCGACAGCAGCTCCCTGGCACGTGCCGGATCGTGCGGCGTTCGCGGCAGGTTCGCGTCAAACCATTTCCGGTTCGCCGAGGTCACCGGCCCGAATGCCGGCGCACCGGCGCCGAGGTAAACGGCATCGTTGAAGGCCGGCCGATCCACGGCAAGCGAGATAGCCTGACGCAGCTCGTCGCGCTGAAGCCACGACGCACGAGGATCGCCGGCAAACGCGCCGGGCTTGAGGTTGATCCAGAAGCTCTCCGGGTCGAACCCGACGCCGAGATCCAGCAACTGCACCCGGCCTGCATCCGCGGCCCGCTTCAGCGGGGCGAAATCCTCGGGTCGGACCTCCGAGATGGTGGTGTCGAGCTGCCCTGCTTCGAGGCGCAGGACCTGCGCCGTCTGCTCCGGGACGATCTCGATGACGATGCGATCCAGGTAGGGCAGCGGGGTGCCGGCCGGATCCTTTCGGAAATAGTGCGGGTTTCGAGCGAACGACACCCGCTGGCCCGGGACGTACTCGGCCAGCACGAAGGGGCCGAGGCCCACCACCCGCTCCACCGGCGTGCCGAGGCTCCAGGCCGAGGCGAACTGACCGCTCGTCAGGGCCGGCTCGAGCACGTGCTTCGGAAGAATCGGCAGGTTGTCCAGCAGGCGCAGCCCGGGCCCGAACGGCTTGGCAAAGGTAATGATGACGGTCCCGGGGTCAGTCGACGTCACCTCGAGCGGTTGACCGCCGGCCATCAGGGCGTCCGCCATCACGCTCCCCGCCGCCCGGTCGTACGCCGCTCGAAAGGAAAAGATCACATCGTCGGCGGTCAGCGGCTGGCCGTCCGAAAACTTGAGGCCCGCGCGGAGGGTGAGCGTGTAGACCCGGCCGTCTTCCGACCTTGTCCAGCGTTCGGCCAGCCAGGGCTCCACGTCCTGTGTGGCCCGGTTGACCCGCACCAGCCGCGCCTGCGTCAGCTGGGTGACGACGTCCGTGGAGGCGTCGTGACGGGTGTACCAGTTAAATGATTGCGGTTCGGCGCTGACGGCCACCCGAAGCTCGCCGCCGGGGCGCACACCCGTTGATGGCGTGGCGGGAGCGGGCTCCGAAGGGGCCGAGCAGCCGGCGAAGACGCCGGCGAGCGCGAACAGGGCTATGCGTGCGGCGTGCAAGACGCCGCCCTGTAGAAATCCAACCAAGAAGCTGCCCCGGCGGCCAATGGTTTGGCCGATCAATTTTGTGTGCAGCTCGACCTCCCGCGTTCACTTTGCGTGCAAAAGCGCGGGTTTCCCCTAGGGGCCAAGCTGAGGCGGTCAGGTTCTTGACCAGCGGGTCCGTAAGAACCGCCCCAGACCGCAGCCCATCCTAACTGAACAACCCGAACAAGTACAGCGACTTAACGCCGTCGCGCGCTACCCGGTACGGATACGGCCGGGTCGGCACTACTCGTGCGTTTGTAGATGGCATCTTGGAGGTTTCATTCATGCCGTCTCTTAACTCTGAGGGCGACACCAACGTCGCCGGCACTGCTCCACGTATCGGGCGAAGCGTCTCGCTCGACCACGCGGCCACCCTTCTCGGCGTATCGCGCCGGACCATCTACAACCGCATCCGCGAAGGGCGCCTGCAGACCATCAGGACGCTCGGCGGCAGCCAGCGCGTGCGTCCTCGACTCGGTGCACCTCGTGAGCCCGGTGTCCGGAACCCTTCCGGACCGGCGTCTCTAACACGCACGACCTGGAACGGGAGCCTTCCATGGTGAACCGCTGCATCGTGATCGCCGTCGCCGTCGTCGCGTTCTCGTCCGGGCTGCTGGAGCAGGCGTCTGCCCAGCCGCGCGGCGGTCGCGCGCGCCTCAGCGCCGATCTCGCCGAGCACGTCTCGACGGGATCCGGTGGCGTGGACGTCATCGTCCACGGCACGCAGGCCGAGGTGGAGGCACTGGCCGCGCGCTACAACGTGCGGGTCAAGCGGCAGTTGCGGAGCGGTGCGGTGTTGCGGGTCACCGGCGGTCAGCTCGAAGCGATTCAGGCGGATGGCAGCCAGGAGCACATCTGTCCGCGCGACATCCTGATGCGGTCGTCGGCTGATGTGACGGCCGAGACCATCGGCGCCGATCAGGTGTGGGCGGGTACTGGCGGCGCTGCCGCCGCTCACCGGCGAAGGCGTTGGCGTGGCGGTGATCGATTCGGGCGTGGACACACGGCACGCCGCGCTGCGCGCAGCAGTGTCGTGGCGTCGGTCGACTTCACGGGCGGCGATGGCGTGGATCGGTACGGGCACGGGACGCACGTGGCGGCGCACATCGCCGGGCGCGCTGGGCGGCACGCCGGACACGGCGGATATCAGGGCATAGCCACGGGCGCGCAGCATCGTCAACCTGCGGGTGCTCGGAGACGACGGGTCCGGCGTGGCGAGCAACGTGATCGAGGCGATCGACTGGGCCATCGAGCACCGGCAGCGGTACAACATCCGCGTCATCAACCTGTCGCTCGGCGGCGCCGGTGATGCAGCCGTATCGCGACGATCCGCTGTGCGAGGCGGTGGAGCGCGCGGTGGACGCGGGGATCGTCGTCGTGGCGGCCGCCGGGCAACTACGGCCTGACGGCGGATGGCCGCCGCGTCTTCGGGGGCGATCACGACGCCGGCGAACCATCCGGCGCGTGATCACGGTGGGAGCGGTGGACACGACAGCAGACGGCGGAGCGGTCGGACGACAGCGTCGCGGTGTGGTCAGCTCGCGGGGTCCGACGAGGTATGACCTGGTGATGAAGCCGGATCTGGTGGCGCCGGGCACGCGCGTGACGTCGGCGGAAGCGGCCGGCTCGTATCTGGCGACGACGTATCCGCAGCGCCACGTGGCCGGAGCGGCGGCGACGCGCTACATGCAGTTGTCGGGGACGAGCATGGCGGCGGGCGTGGTGAGCGGCGCGGTGGCGTTGCTGCTCGAGAGCCGTCCGAAACTCTCTCCGCGCGAGACGAAGCTGGCGCTGCAGATCACGAGTTCGTTCATGGCGCCGGAGGGGCTGGCGGCGGCGGGTTCGGGAAGCATGAACCTCGATGTGGCTTCAGTGGTCGTTGATGGGCTCCGGCCAGGAAGAGCGAACGGTCGCTCTCAATCAAGCGACGACTCCCTAGGCGCCGGACTGGCTCAAGGGGACGTTCGATTCCTTGTGATTAGCCACGCAAATGGCGACTCGATCGTTTGGGGGAACGCTGCAGACTCTATCGTCTGGGGGAACTTTCTTGACTCCATTGTCTGGGGGAACGCCGCTGACTCCATCGTTTGGGGGAACGCCGCAGACTCCATCGTATGGGGCAACGCCAACGACTCGATCGTCTGGGGAAATGCTGCGGATTCAATCGTTTGGGGCAATGCGAACGATTCGATAGTGTGGGGCAATTTTGTCGACTCAATCGTCTGGGGCAACTCCGCGGACTCCATAGTGTGGGGCAACGCTGCCAACGACTCCATCGTCTGGGGGAACAACCTGGATTCGATTGTCTGGGGCAACACCGCCGACTCGATCGTCTGGGGCAACACCGCCGATTCAATCGTGTGGGGTAACACAAGCGACTCGATCGTCTGGGGTAACTCTCAGGACTCCATCGTGTGGGGCAACTCGGCGACATTCGATCTTGAGTAGTTAACGACTTATTTCACAAACATTTACGAGGACGCCATGCGACAGATTATCGTTTGGGGTTGATCTAACCGATAGGGTAGGCGGGAATGCTGCCCTCTCCACAACTTGGCAGTGGCGGTCGCGCCTATGTGACCGTCGTAATTGCCTGCGGCTTCGCAGTGGTCGTAGGCTCTGCCTACTCCCTTATCTCGGAGCCGATTGGATACCGGTCGGCTGCTTACTTGCCGCGCTGACACTTATCAGCGGGTCGGCTACCGTCAAGCTGCCATCCGTCCCAGCCTCAATTTCAATCTCCGAGACGTTCGTCTTTACCGCGGTTCTCCTGTACGGGCCAGCTGCGGGCACCTTAACCGTTGCACTCGACGGGCTCGTTATTTCGTTTTGGCTAGCGAAACGCCACAGAGAACTTTACCGAGCGCTGTTCAACATGTCAGCGCCCGCGGTCTCTGCTTGGTGCTCGGCGCAGCTGTTCTTCTGGACTGCCGGCATTGAACCACTCGTACAAACGCAGAGGCAAGCCTAGACCAAGATTCTGCCGTCCCTTTGTTGCCCTCACCTATTTCAGCCTGAATAGTTGGCTGATCGCGCTTGCCATCTCGTCTGAAACGAAGATGTCCCCATTCAAAGTGTGGAGGGACAATTTTCTATGGCTTTCCCTGAACTACTTCTGCGGCGCGTCCGTGGCGGTCTTGTTGGTCGTTTACACACGTGAGGTCGATCTCAGGTACATAGGCGTCATCATTCCCCTCCTGCTGGTGCTCTACTTCACTTTCAAGACTTCAATGGAGCGATGC
>CAVQFD010000009.1:0-758214 GCA_963711795.1 uncultured Acidobacteriota bacterium
CTCGACCGTCAGTCGGCTGCTGGTGCGGGCCGGATCGAGTCTGGCCGCCGCCGGCTGCGTGAAGCACCGAGAAGAGCGAAAATCCGCTGAGCCCCACCGTCGCCGGCCCGATCGCCGGCGTCAACATCACCCAGCCCCAGCCCGTGGAGCCGACCCAGGGCATCAGGATCGCGAACAACCTCCAGCCGGTGACGCTGTCGCTCCAGAACGCCGCGAGCAACTGGCGTGCGGCCGATCAGCTATCTGTTCGAGATCGCGACCGTAGTGGAGTTCGCCGGCATCATCTTTGCGCGCGAAGGGGTGGCCCCTGGCGCCAACGGTGTGACATCGCTGCGGCTGCCAGACGCACTAGCCACGGGTCGCAGCTACTACTGGCGCGGGCGCGCCCAGGACGGGGCCAATACCGGCCCGTACACCCACTCGATGGTGTTCTCGATTTTCACCCCCGTGTCCTCGGCAGGCCGATGCCGTTGCCTGCCCGCGGTGACACCACGCTTACCGAATTCGGCCCCTCTTTCCAGTCGGTAATGCACCCCGTTCCGGCCCCGCTGACACCATCGTGATACCTGATTGAGGTGTCAGAACGTCGCTTCTGCGCCGGCGGCAATCGTCGTCATGGGTGGTGGGCGAACAGCCTGGCCCGCAGACGACGCTGCAGGTCGCCGGTCAAGTGCTTCCCGCGAGGCCGCATGTTTTCTGGCGCGTGATGGCCTACGACAGCACCACGTCCAGTGCGTGGTCGGACATCGGATCGTTTACCACGCCGGCGCCGCTCCCGACCACCCCGGGGCCGACGCCTCCACCGACGGGCGGTTTATGCAGCAGCCGGGGAACGCCGCAGGCGATTCTGGAGTGCCGGCGCAATCAGTATCCTGGTCCCACATGTCGCACGGTGAGCTGGTGGGCTTCCTCAGAGCCTCGGCGAGCGACATCACCCGGTCGGGTTCCGCCGGCGGGCCGTGGGGCTTGCTGGTCAAAAGACGTCAGGCGCAAACTGCAACGGCTACTCCTGCGACATCCTCTGCATGGGCAACGGCTGCCGGGCAGGTGCAACGGGACGTGCTGCTCGATGCGGAAGGGAGCCAGGTTCCGTCTGTGGGGCGGACCGATTGATCCGGCCGTCATGGCGGTGCGCGACGTGCGAGCCACAACCGTTAGGCATGTGGGCCGTTTGACCCTCGGTGCTTCGGCGATCTACCATTGAGTAACTCGTTCGACAGCCTGGGTTTGTCACTCGGGCTGCCGAACGGCTTCCTGATCTGACATGTCCACTGAAAGCTTCCGGCTGCGCTATCTCGCCAAGACGGCCGTCAGGCGTGCCGCGCGACCTGGTCAACAGCGTCATCGCCAGCGCGTTCCACCCCATCCGCCCCACCGTGCTCATCTACAACTGCACATTTGTGTGCGACGCCCGCTGCGAGATGTGCCACAACTGGAAGCACGGCGACCGCAAGTGGGACATGACGCTCGAGCAGCTCGATCGCGTCATGGACCACGTTCTGGGGGGCGGTCGAGAACCTGAACATCTCGGGCGGCGAGCCGACGACGCGGAACGATCTGCCCGGAAATGGTCGAGCTGTTCCCGCGGCGGCTGCCCCGCCTGCGCAAGATCGGGATCAACACGACGGGGCTGACGCCGCACCGCGCCATCCCGAAGCTGACGCGCATCGTGGAGTTCTGCGCCGAAGCACGCTGCTCTTCAGCGCGCGCGTCTCGCTCGACGGCATCGGCGACATTCACAACCAGGTCCGCCACGTCAAGCGCGGCTTCGACAAGGCCTGCCAGACGATTGAGGCGATGCAGGCGCTGGCCGAAGCACTCGAACTTCCAGTTCGGCATCGCCGCGACGATCTTCGCGACCAACCTGGAAGACGCGCAGAATATCCTGGCGTGGGCGCGCACCAAGAACCTCGACATCGTCTTCAACATGCTGCGGTTCACCGACGCATGCTGAACAACAAGGAGCTCGAGGAGAAGATCGGCTTCAAGCAGCGCGAAGAAGAGTTCATGCGCGAGTTCTTCCTCGACCGCGTGCAGGAAGAGTCGGTGTTGAGCGGTCAGTCGTTCATGTACCTGCACTACGCGGACATGATTGCCAACGGCTACATCCGGACGATGCCGTGCCCGTTCCAGTCGCAGGGACTGCTGCTCAACCCGAACGGCGAGCTGTTCTACTGCGAGAACTCGAGCGAGCTCGGCAACGTGCTCGACGAGACCGCCGAGGCGATGTACTTCAAGGCCGCCAACCTCGCGCACCGCGAGCGATGAAGAACGACGTCTGTCCCACCTGCCTGAGCCCGTGCCAGGTCAACGTCGGCGCCATGAAGCAGTTCGTGCCTTACGCGAAGTTCCTGCTGCGGGCCTACCGGGTCAAGCGCGATCCCGCGCGCCACCTCGAGACGCTCCCCACCGGAGCGATGGGGACCGCCGGAGCGGTCTGCGCCCCCTGCGCCGCCGACCGCGTAGTGGCCCGGGTGCTTCCGGCCGGCTCCTGCGCCTCATCGTTGCGTCGCCCTCACGGCATACATCCTCTGGCGAAGCGATCCGTCGGCGGTCCTGAGCGCAGCCGCCGGCGCCGGACTGTCCTGGATTGTGCTGGCCGTCCTGCTCGGCTTCCTCGATCGCGCGCTGATGGCCTATCGCTGGATCGCGCTGCTCTGCATCGTCGAGCGCGCGGATCGGCCGCCGCTCGGCCCGCTTCTCGAGATCTTCTTGTCAGCACGTTCCTGGGAACGTTTCTGCCGGCGAGCGTCGGCGGCGACGCGGTCCGCGCCTATTCCGCTTTCGCGCGACAGCGTCTCGGGAGCCGAGGCGGTGGCGTCGGTCTTCATGGACCGGATGCTCGGCGTCGCCTCGCTGCTGCTGCTTGGCGTGGCGGGTCGCGCTCGCGCCCGACCTCCGGTCGCAACGCCGCCGTGGTCGTCGGCGCTGGCCGCCACGGCGGCGCTCTGCGCGCCTGACGCTCGCCATCATCTTCAGCGTTCGAACGGGCGCCTGGGTTGCCGCCTCGGCGCGGCTGGTGCCCCTTCAGCGAGCCCGCCAGACGGCCGACCGGATCATCGCCGCTATCCAGCGTACCGGCGCTTTCACGGTGAGCTGACTGCCGTGCTGCTGGCGTCGGTGGCGGTGCAGGTTCTGCGCATCGTTCAGGCGTACTGCCTGGGCCGCGCGGTGGGCATCACTGCCGGCCTTCCGGTGGTACTTTGCCTTCGTGCCGCTGATCCTGCTGGTCATGCTGCTGCCGATCACGATCAACGGCCTGGGGACCAGCCAGGCGGCGTTCGTCTGGTTCTTCGGACGTGCTCGGTGGCGCCGCGCCGCTCGCGTTTGCGCTTTCCGTGCTGTTTGTCGGTCTGGGCATCGTCGGCAATCTGCCGGGCGGCATCCTCTACGCGATGCGGGGACTCGTGCCGGCGGGACCGCGGCCAGGTGCCGGTGGAGCCCGTACGTGATCCGCCTGCGATGGATGGCGCCCGTGTCTGGCGGTGTTCCTGCTGGCAGCGCCCGGATGCGCGCGGCAGACGAATCCAAAGGAGACCGCTTCAACAGCTCTACACGCCTCGCTTTCCCCGCTCCCCCGCCGGCCGAGCCTGCCGCGAGACACGCTGCGGAAGACAGCGGCGCTTTGGGCCGCCGCCCTGCCGGAGGCGATAACTCCCGGGACCAGGGCCGACTCGTGGCTCCCCAATCAGGCCGCGGTACTGTGGATCTCGCTGGCAGTGCTTCTCATCGCGGGCTTCGACTTCAAGCGTCCGCTCGCTCCGCGCAACGTCGGACCTTCTGCTTCTCCAGCTGATCGGGTGGCTGTTTCTCAACATCCTCTCGTTCCTCGATCACTTGCGCGATCCGACGCGGTACCGGCTGATGGACTGGGTCTTCACCGCGGTTGTGGCCACGACCCTTGCGCTGCTGGTCCGGGCCGTTCGACAGGGCGGGTCTGCCGGTGTGAACCGGAATGTTCCGAGACACCAGCCTGCTTTCGTGCCGATGCTGGCCGTGGGGCTTCTCGCCATGAACGTCGCGACGGCGCTCTATGCGCCGCCCGACGATGCCGGGTACTTCATCAACATCGGGGCGCAGCGGCTCCGTGAGCGGATGCGGCTGCCCTACGGCGATCCGCTGCTCGACGGCCACCCCAGCCGCGGCCTACGGCCCAGTGCTCTACGCCGCGCACGTCCCGTTTCAACTGCTGCTCGCGCCCGAGCCGGTGAACCCGGTTTCGCTGCCGAAGCCGCGACTGGACGCCGCTGAGCCGTACTATCTCCCGCCGCTCATGGCGACCAGGCTCTGCACGGTCGCATTTCATCTGCTGGGCGTGGCGGCGCTCTTCCTGGCCGCGCGCCGTCTCGCCGGCTCCAGTGCGGCGTGGACCGTGACCGCCTGCTACTGCGCCAGCCCGTTTGTGCTCGGCGTCGGCGGCGGCGACTACTCTATCGGCGGCATGACCTTCACGTCGCACATCGCGCCGGCCGCGATCACGCTGCTGGCATTCGCGCTCCTGCAGTTTCCGGCCTGGTCCGGGGCCGCGCTGGCCGCCGGCATCGGTGCCCTCTTCTATCCCGTCTTTCTCGTGCCCGCGTGGGTCGGCTACTATTGGGCCGACCGATCGCTCCTTCGCCGCTTTCTCGTGGGCTTTGGTCTGGCGTCAGCGATCGTGGGCGGTTCGGTGCTGCTCCTGTCCGAACCGGCAAACGGCCGCGGCCTGGTGGGCACGATCCTTTACGACACGCTGGGCCATCAGGAAACGCCCGAGGCCTATGGGTCGAGCCCGTTCGGCTTCTGGGGACAGCGGACCGGTATCCGCGGCTGGCTCATGACGCCGCTGGCCGGAATGCAGGCGCTCAGCCGGCCCGTCGTCCTGGTGTTCTTTGCTTTTGCCGGGAGCATGTGGTGGGTCGCGCGGCGGAAGACACCCGCACAGTTCGCGCTCCTCGTGGCCGCGGTGGCCATGGGCGCGCAACTCTGGAAGATTCACGCGACCGCCACCTATGTGACCTGGTACTTCCCGTTCCTGCTGCTCGGGCTGTTCTGCAACCTCTCGAGTGGCGTTTCCGAGCCCGAATCGCGCCCGCATGCCTGAATCGCAGCCAGCGCCAGACACAATCATCATCGGTGGCGGCCCCGCCGGCCTCACCGCTGCGTACCTGCTCGTCCAGCAGGGCCGGCCGGTGCAGGTCTTCGAACAGGACAAGCAGGTCGGCGGCATTGCCCGCACCGCCGAGTACAAGGGCTTCCGGTTCGACATCGGCGGGCACCGCTTCTTCACCAAAGTCACCGCGGTCAACGAGCTCTGGCGGTCCATGCTGGGGCCCGAATTCCTGCGGCGGCCACGGTTGTCGCGGATTTACTACGACGGCAAGTTCTTCGACTATCCGCTGAAGCCGATGAATGCTCTCGCCGGCCTCGGCTTGTGGAACTCGGCGCTCGTCGGCTTCAGCTACCTCTGGAGCCACCTCCGGCCCATTCGCCCGGAGGTCAGCCTCGAAGACTGGGTGACGAACCGGTTCGGCCGCCGGCTGTACCGAATTTTCTTCAAGACCTACACGGAAAAGGTCTGGGGCATCCCCTGCCACACCATCAGCGCCCAGTGGGCGGCCCAGCGCATCAAGGGCCTGTCGCTCTGGACGGCGATCACGTCGATGCTCTTCGGCGGGTTCAAGCGTGGAGACAAGGGTCAGATCAAGACGCTCATCGAGGAGTTCGAATACCCGCGGCACGGGCCCGGCATGATGTGGGAGAAGTTTGCGCGCGAGATCGCGGCCCGGGGTTCTCCGGTCCAGTTGAACACGAGCGTCCGGCGGTTGTTCCACGAGGGTGGCCGGATCGTGGCCGTGGAGACCGATCGCGCCGGCCGCCTCGAGCGCGTGCCTGCGTCGGCCGTCCTCTCGACCATGCCGCTCCGGACCCTGGTCCGCTCGCTTTCACCCGAGGCGCCTCCCGAAGTGCGCGCGGCGGCCGACAGGTTGAACTACCGCGACTTCATCACTGTCGCGCTCATCCTGGACGCTCCGGAGACGTTCCCCGACAACTGGATCTACGTCCACGACGACAAAGTGAAGCTCGGGCGCGTCCAGAACTTCAAGAACTGGAGCCCCGAGATGGTGCCCGACCCGAAGATGACCTGCCTGGGCCTGGAGTACTTCTGCTTCGAAGGGGACGGGCTCTGGACGATGGCGGACCGGGATCTGGTGGCACTCGGCACGAAGGAGATGGCGACGATCGGCCTCATCGACCCCACGAAGGTCGTCGACGGGACGGTCGTCCGGATGCCGAAGGCCTACCCGGTTTACGACGAAGGCTATGAGGACGCACTCGGCGTGGTGCGACAGTACCTCGATGGCTTCTCGAACCTGCAAGTGGCCGGCAGAAACGGCATGCACAAGTACAACAACCAGGACCACTCCATGGTCACGGCAATGCTCGCTGTCCAGAATCTGCTCGGCGGCCACCACGACGTCTGGGCCGTCAACGCCGACGACGAGTACCACGAGGAAGTCGATCTGGGTTCAGGAGACGCGGCAAACGAACTCCGCGCGCTCCAGCAAACACAGCCTTCCGTGCCGCGCGCGCGGCAGTAGATGACGGGCTCCAGGCTTCGGGCTCCAGGCTTCTGGGGCCGCAGGCTTTAGGCTCAAAGCAGTTCGAAGTCTGAAGCCCCCGGAGCCGGGAGCCCGAAGTCAGAAGCCTGTTTGATCGCAATGAGGCAGCGCGTAGATTGCCATCTCGTCGTTCCTGAACGCTGGCGTGAAGTCCTGAGGCGTCGCATCGAGAAGCGGCTGTAGCTGTGGATAGGCGGCGCGCTCAGGCGGGCCAACGATCAGATAGTCGATGCACTGCGCGATGGCCAGCCGCCGGACATTCTCGGCGGTGCTCGCTGTGTAGATCTCACGGATCCTGGCGGTAGCCGCTTCGTACTTCGCGAGCGGAATCATGCCGATCGGCAGGCCCGCCGACATCCGCCGCTCGGCGAAAGCGGGCACGTAGGCCCACGTGTCGCGGCCGCGGACGGTGGGTTCGACCTGCACCAGGGCTTTGGCGGGCGTGAATCGCTTGACCCACTCGAGAGCCTCGATCTCGGCAGGGCTGAGGAGGACCGTCAATCGGAAGCCCGCGCCGTGGTTGCGGTTCCACACATCCTGGGTGTTGTAGAGATCGAAGAGCACCGTCGGGGCGGCGGCGACGCCGACGGCAACGGTGAGCGCCAGGATGGCTGCCCTGGCGGCCGTTCCACGGCGCCAGCAGGCGTCCAACCCGTAGGCCACGAGGGCCGTGAGCGCGATGAAGATGAAATGTCCCGAGCGCCAGCCCACATAGACGCCGAGGTGATCCGGCACGTCCACCAGGAAATAGAACAGCACGCTGATCGCGAGAGTCAGGAACACCGGAACGAAGCGTCCGAGCGCACGCTGCGCGACCGCCGCAACGAGGCCGGGCAGTGCCAGCAGCGCCACCGGTCCGAAGCTCAGGAACAGTGCGGTCCACACATTCCGTGTGGCGATCCGATTGACCCCGAACGTGACCAGCTCTCCCTGGTCAACGTATTGAAGCATCGCGCTGAGGGCAACGGCTCCCGCCATTGGCGCGGCCGCGGCGAGCGCGCATGGCACGACGGCCACCCATGCCCGCGCCAGGAGCAACCGCCAGCCCTGATAGGCGGCAACCACGAGCGTGAGCATTCCCGCGGCGAAGGAGCTGAAGAGAATCGCGAGACCGAGAAAACCTCCCGTCAGGAGCAACAGGCCGGGGCGGGCTACGTTGGCCGCCTGCATCAATAGCAGCAGCGCCGAAAACCCGAGCAGGTAACCGAGCTCGTGCTGAGGCTGATAGAGAAACATCCGATGCAGGCCGTCAACGGGCATGCCCTGGTACGACGAGCGGGTGATGGCGTCGATGTTCATCGACGTCAGGCCTTCGAGCGTGCGTCCGCGGTCCCAGTGCCACTTGATCTGATGGGCGCCCTCAAAACTCGAGCACACGAATACGAAGAGACACGCGACCGCGGCTGCCCAGGGGCTGTCAACGAAGTGCCGGACAAACAAGTAGAGAAACGCCGAGAACGCCAGGGCCATCCACAGTGCCGTTACCAGGAGTGCCTGCTCGATCGAAATCGCGTGGTTCGCCGCCTGGTACTCAGCCGATGGCAGCAGGTGCATCAGCCAGTAGTAGTGCAACGGGTCGCTTCGGTGGTACGGGTTCTGCGGCGGGAGGTCGCCCTTGCTGACCTCGCCGACGATCGACATGTTGGAGACGAAATCGGCTGTGAAGTACGCGCGATACGCCCGGCCTTCGGGCAGCAGCCGCCCCACCTGTGAGTAGGGGCGGCCGACGATGGCGGTGACGGCCAGGAGGACGAGGGCCACCGCGGCCACGTCACGGCGCGTGAAGACCGGAAGGGTCAGTGGACCAACGAGGCGGCGCGCTGGCCAGGCGACGATGGCGGCTGCCAGGGGCGCCAGCAGCAGCCACTGAAAGCTGCGTACGCCGGCGGCCCACAGTCCGAGCAGCGCCACGCTGCTCAAGGCGTAGCCCCAGGCCGGTCCGGCGACGAGCGCCACGAACCAGCCGCCATTGCCTTCAGTGACGTACAGGCGTCGCGCCACCACGATGCCCGGCACCGCGAACCAGGCGTGTACGGCCAGCAGCGTGATGGCCCAGGCCGGCGAAAGAATGCTGAAGAGCGTGACGCAGATGGCAACGACCACCGCCGCGCCAGCCAGCATCGTCAGAAGATGAACTTCCTGGAGAACGCGTCGAAGACGCTGTTGAGAGGCGGATCGAACCAGCTCTCACACAGGAACCATCGCCAGTTCTCGTACACGACGATGAGCCGGCAGGTTCCGGAGGCCACTCCGAACTGCCCCGTCTGCTTGAAGGTGGATCCGAAGCTGCACGGCGCGAGTACCGTGGCACGGGTCGAGGCGCCGTTGAAAGAAATCGAGAGGATGCTGAAGCCCGAACGCGCCGGGTCGATGACGTAGTTCAGGCGGTTGTTCTTGATGTCGTCGAGCTCCCACGCCTTGCCGTCGCACCCGTCGGTGAAGTTCCTCACGCAGAACTCGGGCGTCCGCTCAGGGTGGATGAAATCGTCCAGGAAGGTGGTCGTCAGCGAGGTGATCTCGGCCCGCGAGTTGTTGATGTGGACGACCGTGGACGCGGTCGTCCGGTTCTCACGGCTCTCGGTTCGACCGTCGGGGTCGGTCACCGTGTAGCGTTCGATGACCGTCAAAGTGACGGTAAACGCCGTCGGTTCGCTGACTGTGGGCGCACGCCACCGTGCTGACGGCCCGGTACCGGTAAACGTCCCGCCGGGAGCCGACCACTCGTAGACCAGATCTCCAGGCGTGGGCTCCGGATCGGTCACTGCGACGGCGAAGCCGATCTCCGTGTTCACCTCCGCTCTGGGGCTCGACGGGCTGAACGCGCCGATGATCGGAGCGGCATTAGGCGCGAAGTCGATCCGGAAGCGGAACACGCTCGACCATGGCCCTGCGGCTCCGTTCTGCACAGCCCGCGACCGCCAGTAGTAGCGCCGCCCGGTTAGAAGTGGCGTAGGGACCTGATAGCTCGTCTGGCCGCCGGGCGCTTCAGCTATTCCCGTCGCCACGACGGGAGGGGTGGCTCCGCCGACCTCAGCCTGCGTCGTCGCGAGCGTGAAATCGTAGGTCCGCGGGGCCGTCGTTGCTGAGGCGACGTTGTTCACCACGAGCACCGCGGGTGTACCGGCAAACGCATCGTCGGCAGGCGCCGACAGCGTCGGAGCGGGAATGTTCGGCGTCGGCTCGGTAGGGCTGCCGCAGGCACTCGCCAGTACCTGCGAAGGTAAGCCCGATCAGCCAGTGCCGGCGGCTCGTCGTGAGGACAGATTCCAAACTCATCAACAGCGAATGCATCCCGATCATACATCGAAGCCGGGGTCGTTGACCACCTATCCCCTTTGCTTCCGGGTACTTGTCGTGTATCATATCGGCCCAACGACTTCGAGCCGACAACTCCTTTCAGCCCTTGTTCTTTTTGGAGAGCCTGTAGATGAACTGTACCTTGCGCTTCACACCCGTGCTCGTTTGTGCCTTGGCATTCACGGCGGCTTGCGGCAACGACTCGCCCAGCCCCGCGTCTCCCACGGCAGCCAAGGCGGCAGCCAGCGAGGCTAATGCCGATGGCTCACTCCTCAAGGCGACCGCCCCGACAGCCCAGTCCCCCGCGGGCGGCGTCAAGCTGACCACTCCGCAGGTCACCCTCGTGGCTGGCAACTCGCGGGCATCCTTTGTCGGCGTGGGCCTCGAATATCAGTTTCAGGTGCTCAACGCGGCCGGACAGGTGGTTTACACCTCCGGTATGGTGGGCGAAGGGGGCGGCTCGACGTCGCACCTCGTCACAGCCTCGCTGATTGGCGACCAGACTTATCAGTGGTGGGTGCGTCCGTTCTCCATGGGCGTGGCGGGCCCGTGGTCGGCGCGCGCGTCGTTTGTCGCGAGCGCGAGCGAAGGCTTTATCCGTGGGAACGAGATGTTCGATCCCCTGATCAACGGCCGAACGGTAGGCGTGCCTCATGGCCCGCTCACGTTCATCCCGGGCCGCGGTGTGCGCCTCGAAACACAGATGGCTTACATCAGCTACGAGCTGCCTCAGACGCTGTTCGAGGGCGAGTTCTCGCTCATCACGCAGGAACTGAGGGAGAACACCGAGGGCGGCAAGACGAAGCTTTTCGCCATGTCCAAGGGCTATTCGGACATCGTGGAGAACGAGTACCGGATGACCGTCGAAAAGCGCGGCGACCCCGCGGGCGTCGTGGCCTGGCGCTTCATCGCGCGCGACGATCAAATCGACACGGAAGGCGCTGAGCGGGAGTTCGTCCCCTTCGACGACAGCCAAACACACTTCTGGCAGGCCACGTGGCGCAGCAACTTCTTCAACGTGCTCATTCGCGAGGGCGGGTTGAATGGCCCGGTGATTTACGACAAGGGCAAGCACTGGGAGGGTCGCGGCTACGAGCCCAGCCCGCACGTGCTGTTTGTCGGCGCCCCGATTGGCCGCAGCGGACCCGACGGCGCGTCGGTGGACGGCGTCATCATCTCCCACGTCTACGTGGGCCCGAGCCGTCCGGCCTACGCGAACCCACAGTAAGCGTCAGTTGAAGGGCGGGTCCTTCGGGGCCCGCCCTCAGTTCCTTAGCCCCGTTCGTCGGCCCCGTTCCCCGCTCTCCAATCTCCCCCGTCCCCTGTTCCCCGTTCTCTATTCCCTGTTTATCTGGCCTCGAGCGTCGCCTGGATGGCGTCAAAGAACGTGTTGGCCATCCGCTGGTAGCCGGCTTCGGTCGGGTGCAGGCCGTCTATGCCGAGAAGTGTGCTGGTCTGGCCGCCAAAGGCCTGATACAGGTCCACGAGCGGCACGCCCTCGGCCGCCGCCATGCCGCGAATCTGATCGTTGGCGGGCGCAATCAGGCTCTCGGCAAACGCGCGACAGCCACAGAGGCGCTCGGGAAGCAACGTGCCGACGTAGACCCGCATACCGCGTGACTTCGCCTCGACAACCATCCGGCGCAGTGAGGAGGCAATCTCCGGCACGGCACTGGTACCGAACTGGTGGAGGTCGTTGACGCCCTCCTGGAGCAGAACGACCTCCGGCCGCTGCGCCGTCAACGCTGCCCGGAATCGGATCGAAGGCCTCCGACTCCGTCACGACTTCCCCGGCAAGGCCCTCGTTGTTCATCGTGATCGGCTGTGACACGTATCGTCCCGTCAGCAGCGTCGTCAACTGGTTGGGATAGGCCGCCGCCGAATAGGTGGCTGTCATCCGAAGCAGCTGCCGGTCCTGAAAGATCGTGAGGGACCGGAGCGCGGCGTCGCCCGGCGGCGTCGAGCACTGTGGCCTGTTGAGGCCGCAATCCACCGCGAGAACGCCTCCGGTAATGCTGTCCCCGAACGCCAGGAACTTTGTGGCCGCGAGCGTCGCCGGCCGGACGACGCTGGCGGTAAATGCGCAGGACGAGCTGCGCTGCTGGGCGTCGCGGGCGGTGCACGTGACGCTATTCGTCCCCAGGGGGAGGCTGGTTCCGCTGGTGGGCGTGCAGGCCGTGGTGACCGGCGCCTCGCCGCCTGCGACGGTGGGCGGTGGGAAGCTGACAGGCACGGCCCCCCCGCTCGGCGAGATGGTGGTCTGGTTCGGGGGGCAGGAGATGGTCGGTGGAATCCGTGGGCAGCGGGGTCGGGCCTGAGTCGTCGCACGCCGAAACCAGCAGCCCGACCAGGCAGGCGAACCCAATCCTGCCTATCTCCGAGAACACGCGCACTCTTTTTCTCCTTGCTCGCGGGGCCCCACCCCCACTCGCTCGCGCTGCGGGGCTCGAAGACTCGCTCCTCGCGCGGGCCGCAGGCGCTTCTCATGGTGCTCGCGGGGCCCCACCCCCACTCGCTCGCGCTGCGGGGCTCGAAGACTCGCTCCTCGCGCGGGCCGCAGCCGCAGGCGCCTTTTATTCTAAAGCGACCCGAACCTGGCACCCCAGGAGCCGGCGGTCCCCGGAGGCCGGATCGACCTCCGATGGCCTGAACGTCGTTGGCGATGCGACGACAACCGGCACGGTCCTGACCCCGGGCGGCAGGTCAAAGAGGAGGCGGGTGGCGTCGTTGGCCGGCACATGCGCGGTCGTCGCCTGGCCGCCGACGCGCACCGTGACGTCACCCGACATCGGTCCCAGCGAGAGGGTCAGGACGAGTCGGGCGGCTCCCGCCGGCGCCACCAACACGTGGGCTGGATTTGTGCCCCGGGTCCAGAAGACACCGCCCTCCGGGAATGCCATTGCGTCGGCGTAGATTAGGTAGGCGGCGGAGGCACCGGGCACGGGCTCGATTGGACGAATTTCGCGCTCCTCGCGAGCGGCAACAGGCACCACGGCTCGCGCCTCGAGGGTGACCTGCGTGACGGCGCGAGCGGCCGTCTCGTCGGACACGGTGACCGACACCCTGGCGACCGGCACCGGGAGGTCGAATCGGACCCGTGCGGGGTTGGCCAGGGGGCCTTCCAGCCTGCCAAATACCACCTTCTGGGCCGAGGCCACCAGGATCTCACCCGCGCGTTCGGCGCCCGTACCAGCCGAGAACCAGACGGTCGCCTCGTAGGCTCCGGCCGGCAGCGCCACGGCAGGCAGCGGATACGTCGCGCTCTTCAGTGAGGCGCGCTCGAGAAGCTGGGCCGCGTCCAGGCCGCCCATCGTCTCGAAGCTGAAGGCCCGAAGGCGTGGCGCGTCGTAGCGCCACAAGAGGTCCACGGCTCCCCTGCGAGCCGTGTCCTCGCGAACCGCGGCGCTGGGGCTGGCCGTCAGGACCGCGGCGATGACCAGAGCCGCCAAGCCACCGACCGTCAGCGTGGAAACGGTCCGGCCGCGGGCTGCCGTCGGCGCCACGCAGCGATCGCCAGAGAGCCTGCCAGAACTGCCGCCAGCCACGGCCAGAGGTCCGACAGAGCGGCGATCCAGTCTTCGGTTGTGAAGCCCGGCAGGGTCATGGCCAGGGGCGAGCCTGCCTGCAGCAGTTCGGCAAGGCGTGCCCGTCCACGAGCGTCGCTGAAGAGCCATAGCTGCTCCGGGTTGGCTGCCGCGAGCGCCGCGACCGTAAGCCCCACCGCCATCGCACCTGCCAGAAGGGCTCGGATCCACGCGGTTCGGGCGGCGTCGATAGCCAACGCGACCATCGGCGCGAGGCACGGCAACAGCGGCACCAGGAAGCGCGCGGGCGCGCTGGAGCCTCCCCACCACATGTAGAGCCGCGTGGTGCTGGCGACGAAAGCCGCGGTCGTGGTCAGGAGCACCGCGCCCAGAAACCTCGACTCGGGCCGCCGGATCATCAGCCAGCAGCCGGCAACCGCGCACACATACGCAGGCGCGTAGAAAAGCAGCCCGAACTTCTGATCCAGGACCAGGCCGAGGAGCCCGCGCGGGATGTTCTTCGCGACCACGTAGAGCCGGGTGTAGTCGCCGTATGGCGCCTCCGGATTGAACTCACCGTAGAAGGCGTAGAAGAACAGGAGCCATAGGGCGCTCGAGACAGCCACCGGGGCGTACAGGGCACACAGCAGGCGCCGGTGCGATCGCAGCTTCCACAAGAAAGCCGCGCAGAAGACCGCCAGGAAGATCACGAACTTGGTGTGCAGCCACACGAGCAGCGCCAGAACGAGCCCGCGAAGGATCCACACGCCCGTTCCTGATGGTGATGCCCGCCACAGCCAGAGAGCCGCCCACGCCACGATGAGCGCCCCTGGCATCTCCGGAAAAATGAGCCAGCCGTGCGGCACGAACGGCACGGTGAGGCACACGGCCGCCCACGTGAGCCACGCGGTTCGGGCTCCCGTCAGGGCGGCCGCGAGGTCGAAGATGGCGAGTGCTGTCAGGGCGGCGATGAGGCAGAGAAAGGCTACGGCGCCGGTGTAGCCCGCGACGGCAAACGCAGGCGTAAGCAGGACGCTGAGACCAGGCGCGTGAATCGAGTAGATTTCGCCGTCTTGCCCCCGCCGCAGGAAGTCGGGACGCAGGCGCCCGCCGAAGTAGCTCCGGTAGTCCTCCTGAACGTGGTTGTTCTCGATCTTCAAGTCGCCGTCGGCAAGCAGGCTCTGCGTGATGATCAAATAGTGCGGTTCATCGCCGCCTGGACCGACGGCTCTCGCGGCCAGCAGTCCGAAGAAGAGATACAAGGCGAGGCTTGCTGCAAACACGGTCTTCCGTCCCGCTCGCGAGACCAGGAGCTCCCCGGTAGTTTGCAAGCGGCGGACAACGCCGAGCCCCGCGGCCACGGCAATTGCCGCGACGGCCCAGCGGATCGGACCGGCCAGAACCAGCAGCAGCGGCAGGCGATCGGGAATCCACGGGAGATACGGGATGCCCCACAGCCAAATCAGCCACAGCGGACGGACGGCATTTACCAACCGGGTAACGCCGCCGGGACTCCGTCGTGACGCCCACCATACGCCGGCCGCCACGACGAGGGCGGCCACCGAGAGTCCTGCGAGCCACGCAAAGGACGGCAGGTATGCCACACGCCTGGCGCTCCCGCCGGTCCATTCGACGATGTGGATGGAAGCCGGCAGCAGCCAGATGGCGACTGCGAGCGCCTGACATGCCCCTGCGACGACCAGCAGGTTCATAGCGGCTTCTGCAGCACGGCCATGTAGTGAGCGGAGTATGGCGAGAGCGGCGAACGCTCGAGCCACCGTTCGAGCGGCGCGAGGGCGCGGACGATCGGTCCGGGCAGGAAATCCGGGAGGAAGGTGAAGTATCTGACCTCGAGAGGTCTCAGCTCGCTCGTATAGTCAACGAGCCGATGTGGCAGCAGCCAGCGCTCAATACCCTCGTCGATGCAGTTGAGCGACGGGAAGACGTACCCATATAGAACCGGAACAGAATGTTGCGCGTGTTGATCTCGTGGATGAACAGCACGCCGCCGGGTCGAAGGACGCGCGTGATCTCCCGGAACGCGCGTTGCTGCTCGTCCACCGACGCCAGGTGATGCAGGACGTTGATGGTGTATACGAAGTCGTACGACTGATCGGGGGCGGGGATCTGCAGCGCCGAGCCTTCGATCACGATCCCCGTCCCGCCGACGTGACGCGCTGCGAACCGGACCTGCCCTTCCGAGGCGTCGATGCCATAGACCTCGAAGCCCAGCTCGCGCATCCGCGCCACATACGTTCCCTGTCCGCATCCGACGTCCAGTCCCTGCCTTCCGAGGTTGTGGCGCTCGATGGCGTCGCGCATCATCTCGGTCTTGGTCGTCAGGAGCCCGAGGCGGCGAGCCTCGGGGATCTGCACGTCGTAGGCGTCAGCAATGGCGTCGAAATGCGACGCGCTGGCGGCCCTGGCGGTGCGAACATGCAGGACCAGGAAGACCAGGCCGAGCAGCGTGGACACGCCGACGGTGATCAAACGGATGCCGAAGACGGTTAGCACGGCTGTTGACGCCGTCACCCCTGTTTCGGTTACCCCGGCCAGGAGCTCACCACCTGCGACGACGATGCCGGCGGGCGCGAGCGCCAGGCCAGCCCTCAACGAGGACCCGGCATAGACACCCTCGGCCCATCCAAGGCCAGGCGACGCGCCGGCCGAAGCGACGAGGATCCACAGTGCGATTCCCGGCAACAGCCAGGCCGCGAGGCTGGTTGCGAGCGCCACGATCCAGGTGCGCGTGGACGCCAGCCGTTCGATGCCTCGGGAGCTGCTGAACCCACCCAGCGGAGCGGCCAGACGTCCCAGGAGCTGAAGCAGGCCGCGACGCAGCGGCCGAGCCACGCTCAGCAGTCCGACGGCCGTCAGAACGACGGCCCCTTCCCTGCCGCCAGCGAAGCCGCCCGCAAGGGCTCCGATGATCGCGAGCGCGGCGACATCCAGGAGCCGCTCCCACACGTTCACGATCACGGTGGTTCCTACGGGAACACCGCCCCGCTTCTTCAAGACCGCGGCGCGAACCAGGATTTCCCCGAGCAGCAGCGGCGCCAGCAGAAGGCTGAAGCCGGCAAGGTAACCCACGTAAGCGTCGTGGATCGGGATGCGCGTCTCGGCACGCCGCAGCAGGAAGATCCACCGCAGGGCCCGCAGGCCGAGGCTGGCCACCGTGAGGACAGCGCCGGCAAAAAGCGCCGCGATGAAGCCGGGAGCGACTTCGAGCTGCCCCGCCGGGACCTGCCAAAGTGCCACCGCTGTCGCAACCAGGCCCGTCAGGGCCACGGCGACGGCAGAGGCGAGCGCCAGCACCCATGCGGTTGACCGCGGCGGCCGCCTGACCATCGCTGCCGGCCGAGCGTCGCTCGTGACCATGCGGGTCCTCGTGAGACCCCGCCTAGATCACATGGCGCATCGAGGGCGTTTCCACCGTCTCGAGCACCTCGCGGATCACGTAGATCGGCTTGTCCTGCGACTCGTGGTAGGTCCGGGCCTGCAGCTCGGCCAGCAGGCCTACCGTTACAAGCTGCACACCCGTGAAGACCAGCAGGATGCCGACAAGCAGCAGGGGCCGGTCTGCCGACTGGTAACCGAAGAAACGCAGATAGGTAATCCACCCGATGACGAGCGTGCCGAGGAGACCCATAACGAATCCGATCAGCCCGAAGATCTGAAGCGGACGCGTCGAGTAGGACAACAGGAACTTGACGGTGATGAGATCCAGCACGACGCGCACGGTCCTCGAGATCCCGTACTTCGATTGCCCGTGCTGGCGAGCCCGGTGGTTGACTTGAACCTCGGCAATCTTCACGCCTTGCTCGCTTGCAATCGCCGGGATGAAGCGATGCATCTCGCCGTACAGCTTCAGGGGCTTCACCACTTCAGCGCGGAACACTTTCAGGGAGCAGCCGTAGTCGTGCAGCCGCACGCCCGTGGCCCACGAGATGAGCCCGTTGGCCAGGCGCGACGGCAGGGTCCTCGACAGGAAGGCATCCTTCCTGTTCTTTCGCCAGCCGCACACGATGTCGTAGCGCCGCGCTCGAGCTCGTCCACCATGGCCGGAATGTCGCGGGGGTCGTTCTGAAGATCGCCGTCGGAGGTGGCGATCAGGCGGCCGCGCGCATGAGCGAACCCCGCGGAAAAGGCCGCTGTCTGCCCGAAGTTGCGCCGGAAGCGGACGACCCGCACGCGCTTATCCCCGGCCTGCAGGCGCGCCAGCAGCGCAAAGCTCTCGTCCGTGCTGCCGTCGTCGACCGCAAGAGATCTCGTACGGACGCCCCCACGCCGAGAGGACATCGGTGAGCTCCCGGTAGAGCGCCTCGATCGAGGCGGCCTCGTTCCGGATCGGGATGACGACGCTCAGGTCGACCATGAATCGGGTGTTCAGTATACGTGCAATTACAGGCTCTTCCGGCCCCTCGCGCGGCGCCAGATCACGTAGGCCGCGAGGCCCGCCACCAGGAGTCCCACCAGGATGATGGACACTGTTGCGGTGTTCTCGTGGATGAAGGCGATGGCCTGGTCGCCGTACCAGACAGCCAGCAGGCCTTCGCCGAAGTAGCGGATCCCTCGTCCGATGGCGATCGCCGATGACGAACGCGCGGGGCGCTGATGCCTGCGACACCCGCGAGCAGCACGAAAATCTTGAATGGCGCCGGCGGCGGAAGAAGCGAGGGGATGAGGATCGCCATCACGCCCGTAGCTCTGGAACGTGCCGATCGCCCGGTCAACCGTGCGTCGCGCTGAACCGGCGCCGCACGAACGCGTCGCCGCCCTTCCGGCCGACGTAGTACAGCGCAAGGCACCCGGCAATCGATCCCAGGGTCGCGCTCGTCGCGTACAGGACCATCCGCGACTTGTGCTGCGTGACCATGATCACCAGCAGCAGATCGTTGATCTCGGGGAGCGAGAGGAACGACGAGTCGAGGAAGGCGACGATGAACAATCCGGGGGCGCCGAGCGACAACGCGACAGCCTGGATCCAGTCTGCGAATCTCCTCATGAAGTAAACAGGTGATTATACCGTCCTGGTGGCGGCGCCTTCCGGTGGAGGCTGCGGTCGCCGGGCTGGCGCTCGTTCTTGGCACGTTCGCCGCCCTCCACTATCAGCAGCTCGGCCTCACGCTCAGCCACTACGACACCCGCGGCCATCTGGTCGTCGCGCGCCGGATCATCGACAGCCTCACGCCCGGATGGCAGCAGATTGGCGCGGTGTGGCTGCCGCTTCCCCACCTCCTGAACGCACTGCCCGTGCAGATCGACGCGTTCTATCTGACCGGCGCGTCGGCGACAGCGATCTCGATCGCGTCGTTTGTGCTGGCCGCCGGCGTCGATCGCCTGGATCGTGCGCGCGGCACCGACTCCTCGCCCGCGGCGGTCATCGGGCGCCGGCGTGTTCGTTCTGAACCCGAACGTGCTCTATCTGCAGTCCACGCCGATGACCGAGCCGCTGTTGCTCGGCCTGACGACACTCGGTGTCGCACTTCTCGTAGCCTTCCACCAGGGCAGGACTGCTGTGCATCCCGCCAGAGTCGGCGCGTGCTTGCTCTCGCGTGCCTCACAAGGTACGAGGCGTGGCCCGTGACGTGCGCGGCCTTCGCGATTGGCTTCCTGGTCGAGTGGCGCCGGGTGCCCGACTTCTCCGCCGCCGTTCGGCGCTGCGCACCGATTTGGGTGTGGCCTGCTGCCGCCGTCGCCGGTTTCATGCTGTTCAGCCGCATCGTCGTCGGCGAGTGGTTCGTCTCCAGCGGTTTCTTCGTGCCCGACAATCCCGTTCGGGGACAACCCTGGGCTGTCTCGGTAGCCATCTGGGAGGGCACGTATCGTCTCAGCAGCTACGCTCTGACAGTGGCTGCCGCGATCGGGTTCGTCGCGCTCGGACTTCGGAGCATTCGCGATCGGTCGGCTGGCCCGGCGCTGCTGGCCGTTTCCCTTCTCGCGGCGGCGGCCCTGCCCTGGATGGCCTTCCTCGACGGTCATCCCTTCCGGATTCGGTACATGGTCCCGCTCGTGGCGGCGGAGGGGGTAGGCGTAGGGCTCGCGGCCGGATTGCTGCAGCGTGCCCATCGGCACGCCTGGCTCATCGTCGCGACGCTGCTTGCGTTCCAGTTGAACCCGCTGTCCCCCGAGGCGCCGATGGTGCTGGAGGCCCAATGGGATCGTCCGAACGCCCACGGCCGGCGCCCCGTCACCGAGCGCCTGTCACGCGACTACGACGGCACGACGGTGATGGCAAGCATGGGATCGCTCGGGCACTACATGCAGGACTTGTCGGCCGAGGGCTTCGAGCTTCGAGACTTCCTCCATGAAGGCAATGGGGACATCTGGCTCGGAGCGCTGGAGGGGCCACGGCCGTTTGTCGGCTGGGTGCTGATCGAGGAACTCTCGGAGGGGGGCGACGTACTGGCCCAGATTGCGCGTGCAAATCCTCGATGGCTCGAGGGGTTCACGCGGGTTGCTGAGGGCGCGGGCCTCGCCTTATATCGGCGAGACCCGCGCTGAGGGTTCGTACCTGTAATTACGGCCCCCTCAGAAGTTGATCCGGAACGTCACCAGGTAGTTCATGCCGCCGAGGTCGATCTTGGACCCGGCAAAACCTTCGTCTTCGTCGAGCTCGCCTTCGGCGTTCTGATAGCGAATCTCGCCGCCGAACCCGAACCTGCCCATCGGGACGTTGACGCCACCGAAAATGAGCGGACCAGCCGTGGCGCCGGTGCTCACGAAACGATCGTTGAAGATGCTCCCGTCGGCGAAGTCGATGAACTCACCAGACTCGCTGTACCGCCAGGAGAAAATGCCGACGCCTGCGCCGATATAAGGCTGCACGGGCGCGCTCCTGCCGAAGGGCAGCACGCGGATGGTGGCCGTGAACGGCGCAACCCGCAGCTTCAGGTCCTGCTCGATCTCCGCTCCGTTCTCGTTCTCGAAGTCGGTGTAGATACTGGGGACCGACTCCGAGTAGTAGCCCGCGCCCAAGCCGCCTTCGAAGTACTCGCCGAGCGGGAAGAGCCATTCGGCGCCGATCGTGAAGCCGTTGAAATCCTCCAGGTCGAAAAGCAGGAAATCCTGGTTTCCCAGCAGCACGTCATCGTCCACGCGCGAGTCTTCCTTCTGCGGCACGAACCCGCCGAGGTTGACGTTGATGGACTGCTGTGCGGTCGCGGGCAGCGCTGCCAGCACCGTCATCGCCAGGGTCAAGGTCGAGTAGAGCCACAGTCGACGCATGTCGGTCCTCCAGATGAAAGCAGACATAGCAGGACCGGTGCCATCCGCCGGGCTGCGTGAAAGCCGTGCAAATGCTCAGGAAACTGCGAATCCGACAGGCGAGGTGTCTCTCGTCGATATCACCCGATCCGTCCGCTCGATAGGCCGTGTCAGCGTGCGCCGCGGATCACATCGAGCATGGCCGGATGGAGCAAGCCATTGGTGGCGAGCACTTGCCGGGACCGGGACGAAAAGGCTCCACCGGCCAGATCGGTCACGGTGCCTCCGGCTTCGGCGACGATCAGCGCGCCGCCCGCGATGTCCCACGGCTTCAGATCACTCTCCCAGAAGCCGTCCATGCGGCCAGCGGCCACGTAGCAGAGGTCGATGGCCGCCGACCCGAGGCGGCGCACGGCTCTCGCCTTGCCGACAAACGCCGCGAAGAGGCCCACGATCTCGTCGACCCGCGAGTGCACGTCGTAGGGGAAGCCGGTGACGAGCATGGCGTCGACGAGCTCGCTCGCCGGGGAGACGCGCAGCGGCTGTCCGTTCAGCCGCGCGCCCGCGCCGCGCTCGGCCGTGAAAAGCTCCCTGCGCGTGGGATCGTAGACGGCGGCAACCTCCGCGACGCCGCCGATCTCGAAGGCGAGCGAGGAACAGAAGATCGGGAGCCCGTGCGCGAAGTTCGTGGTGCCATCGATCGGGTCGAAGACCCAGCAGGGGCCCGCGGGCACTCCGTCGCTGCCGCCGAACTCCTCGCCGAGCACGGCGTGCTCGGGGAAGCGCTCGGAGATGAGCGCCCGGAACTCGCGCTCGATCGCGACGTCAACCTCGGTGACGAGATCGATGGCGCCCTTCTTGTCCACGCGGATCGCCTGGCCAAAACGCGCCATCATGACGTCGCCGGCGCGTACCACGGCCTCTACCGCGGTCGTCAGGAGGAGCGGGTCGTGGGGCAAGGACGTCAGGGCTGGACGGAACTGGCGGCCTGCGGCATGCGCTTGACCATGACGACTTCCATGCCGCCCTCGCTGGCGCGCTGCAGCCGAACGTCGTCCATGAAGCTGCGAATCAGGAAGATGCCGCGGCCGCTGGCCTTGAGCAGGTTCTCCGGCGCCAGCGGATCGGCCAACTCTTCGGGATCGAAGCCTTCGCCCTGATCCCGCACGCGGATGCGGAGCTCGGTCGAGTCGCGGTCGAAGTCGATGAAGACGCGTCGCAAAGGGTCGTTTTGATTTCCGTGGCGGATCGCGTTGATCACCGATTCCCGGATGGCCACGCCCATCCAATGGACGGCGTCTTCGTCGAGCCCGGCATCCCGCCCGACTTGATCGCTCACCACCTGGACGAAGTCCATGGTTTCGAAAGCGCTGGTGAACTCGAGTCGTATCGAGAGGGGTCCGCCCATGGACGCGTCCTGAATACCATCCCATTCATTGGGCGATGTCAAGCCGGGTGACGTAAGATCCCAGACATGCGCTCGTTGTCGGCCACGACTATTGCCCCTGCACGCCGCGTTCAGGGGCGTCTCACCGTTCCCGGCGACAAATCGATCTCCCACCGCTACGCCCTCCTGGCCGCGCTCGCCGATGGAACCTCCCGGGTGCAGAACTATGCGCCCGGCGCAGACTGCCACTCGTCGCTCGCTTGCGTAGGCGCCCTCGGGGCGGAGGTGCGTGTCGAGCCCGAGGGACGTGTCACTCTATTGGGACGAGGTTCGAGGGGCTGGTGTTCACCTGCGGCGCCGCTCGACGCCGGCAACTCCGGCACGACGATGCGGCTCCTTGCCGGGTTGCTGGCGGGCCAGTCGTTTTCGGCCACGATGATCGGCGACGCCTCGCTCTCCAGACGGCCGATGCGGCGCGTCATCGAGCCGCTCACGCGGATGGGCGCCAGCATCGAGTCGGTCGACGGGCATGCACCGCTGACGGTGCACGGCGCAGCACTCAGGGCCATCGACCACGTCGCCAGCGTGCCGAGCGCGCAGGTCAAGAGCGCGATTCTCCTCGCAGGGCTCCTGGCGGAGGGCACCACGCGGGTGGTCGAACCGGCGCAGACACGCGATCACACGGAGCGCGCGCTGCCGGCGTTTGGCCTTCAGGTTCGCGTGGATGGCCTGTCGGTGCAGGTGGCTGGCGGCCAGCGCGCCGAAGCACAGGACCTGATCGTGCCTGGCGACTTCTCCTCCGCCGCGTTCTGGCTGGTGGCCGCCGCGGCCCTTCCTGGCTCACGCGTCGAGATCGACGGCGTCGGCCTGAACCCGACCAGGACGGGACTGCTCGACGTCCTGAGGCGATTCGGTGCGCGGGTCCAGGTGCACGAGACGTCGACGTCGGCTGGCGAGCCCAGGGGCACTATCGTCGTCGAGGCCGACCGTACGAACCAGATCGAGATTGGACCTGAAGAAGTCCCTGGCCTCATCGACGAACTGCCGGCGATCGCGGCGCTGGCCGCCTACGGCGGTGAAGTGAGCGTGCGTGGGGCGGCTGAGCTGCGGGTCAAAGAGAGCGACCGTATTTCGGCCCTGGTGGCCGGGTTTCGCGCGCTGGGGATCGACGCCGACGAGCGGCAGGACGGCTTCGTCATCCAGGGCGGGGGTGCGCCGTCAGGAGGTGTCGCCGACGCTCAGGGCGATCACCGGATGGCCATGGCGTTTGCGGTCGCGGCGCTCGGCGCGCGCGGTGAATCGCGCATTGCCGGAGCGGACGCGGTCGTGATTTCATATCCGGGCTTCTTCGACACGCTCAGCCGGCTGGTGGCCTGACGTTCGGCGTGAAGGACGGCTCGTGAAGGCGGATAAAGTGTACCTCGTCGGGTTCATGGGCGCCGGCAAGACGACGGTTGCCAGAGCGCTGGCCCGGCGGCTCGGATGGCGGCATACGGACGTGGACGAAATGATCGAGCGGCGGGAGCGGCAGACCGTGGCGGACGTCTTCGCGAAACAGGGCGAGGCCTACTTTCGCACGGTCGAGCGTACAGTGCTGATGGAGCAGGTGCCCGCGCGCCACGTGGTCGTGGCGACCGGCGGCGGCACCTTCGTTGACCCGCAGAACCGGGCGGTGATCAACAGCGACGGTCTCTCGGTCTGGCTGGATGTGCCTCTCGAGCGCCTGATCGCTCGGGTCCCCGCCGACGGCCGGCGCCCTCTGGCAGCCGATCGGCCGGCATTCGAACAGCTGTATCTCGCCCGCCGCGCCTCGTATGTGGAAGCGCACGTCCACATCGAGGCGGGCCGGGCCAGCATTCCTGGCATCGTCGAACAGGTGCTGGACGTCCTGGACACCTCAGCCGGATGCGATATCTCGTCATCACCGATCTCCACGCCAACCTCGAGGCGCTCGAGTCGTGTCTGGCCGATGCGGGCCGGCGGGGCTACGACGAAGTGCTCGTACTCGGCGATCTCATCGGCTACGGCGCGGACCCGAACGCCGTAATCGACCGCATCCGCGACATGCAGCCGGTGGGCCTGGTCCGTGGAAATCACGACAAGGTGGCCCTCGGCATCGGCGAGGCCGAAGGCTTCAACTACGTGGCAAAAACTGCCGCGGCATGGATGCTGGAGGCGTTGACCCCCGCAAATCGAAAGTGGGTGGCGGAACTGCCGCAGGGCCCGATCGTCATCGACGACCTCATCGAGATCTGCCACGGTTCGCCGGTCGACGAGGATGCCTACATCTTCAGCGAGCGCGACGCCATGGAGGCGCTGGTCGCGGCGGCCCGGCCGCTTTGCCTGTTCGGCCATACCCACTATCCAGTGACCTTCTGCCTTCGAGACGGCGTAATGAGCGGCATCGGGCCGTCACACGAGGCCGAGGCCCTGCTGCACGTCGACGACGGGGTGAAGTACCTCGTCAACCCGGGATCGGTCGGCCAGCCACGCGATGGCGACCCGCGGGCGGCTTACGCCATCGTCGACACCGATGCGCGGGATGTCCTGCTGTACCGAGTGGAATATCCGGTCGAGGAAACGCAGAGGAAGGTCATCGCGGCCGGCCTCCCCGAAGCGCTGGCCTGGCGCCTTACGGCCGGGCGGTAGCGTCAGAGCCGCTGGATCCGGCGGCGCTTTCCTTCGCCCGCCGCCTGGCTTCCTTCTCTTCCCGGCGGCGGAGTTCGGCGGCATACGCATCCCGCGCCGCCTTCGACCCGAAGATCCAGCCGATCACCAGCCCCACCAGCAGCACGGCGGGGATGAAGAAGAAGTGCCCCGCGGTCACCGCGCGCTGCCTGATCCCTTCTGTTGAAGGGCACGCATCTCTTCCTGGACCGTACTGAGACGCCGCCAGATGGTCCAGAGGTAGAACACCATCAGCAGCAGGAAGAAGACGTAAGCGCCAATCAGGAATGGCGCGGCCGGCAGTTCCTGCCCAGGCGGAAGCTCGTTGACGGGGAGAAATCCCGGCGGCGGTTCCGGTGGCTGCGCGTAGGCCGACGCAAGGGGCGCTGCCAGCAAGGCCAGCGACAGCGCGGCGGTCAAGATCCGTTTCAGCATTTCAGTCCTCGGCATTGAGGTACAGCTCGTCCAGATCGGCGCGCATCTCTTCGAGGCGCACGCGCATCATGATGAGGAGCGTTGTAAAGAGCAGGATGGCCGCCGCGCAAATCCAGACGACGCGCCACATTTCGGGCGATGTGGTTCCGAGCGTGGCCATGACACTCGTCTGCGGGTGCACGGTCCGCCACCAGTCGGCCGACTTGTAGACGAAGGGCGCTGTGGCCGCGCCAAAGATGCCCACACCGGCGGCCAGCTTCTCCGAACCGGGGCCCCCGAACTTCCGGAGGAGCAGGTAGCCGAGGAAGACCAGCTCGAGGATGAACGCCATCGTCAGCTTCGCGTCCCACTGCCACCATACGCCCCACGCCTTACGCGCCCAGAGCGAACCGCTCACGAGGCCGAACAGCCCGAAGATGACCACGATTTCGGCGCCCGCCACAGCGAACCGATCGGCCTTCGGTTTGCCTTTGAAGAGGTAGACGGCGCTGCTGACGCCGCAAACGAGCGCACCGACGGCGAGCGCCATCCAGCTGGGAAGATGAAAGTAGAAGATCTTCTGCACGAGCAGCATCGTGGACTCGTACGGCGCGTTGGCGATGGCCAACGGTGCATACGCGAAAACGGCCGCGCATAGAATTGCGATTGGCAAGAACAACGTCTGCATGTGTATGCCTACATTCTCTACCTTGCGGCGGGGCCCTCCCCCGCCGCGAACTGATGCTGATCCCTCGCCTCGGATTTGCATGTCCTCGGCTCGGGATGGCCGCAGGCGCAAAACCTCTCTCTGCCCCGCCTGCCCTGCCCGCCGCGCCCGCCCTATTCGGTCATCAACGGATCAAACGTCCACAGGGCCAGCGTGACAAAGACAACGTCGAAGGCGGCCAGCACGGCGATCCAGAACGCCGCCATCTCCGGGTTCGGCTCCACCTGGAGTAAGGCCGCTGTTCCCCGGACACCGGCAATGATGACCGGTATGGTGACGGGATACAACAGGATGGGCAACATGATATCGCGCGCGCGTGAACGGACCAGCATCGCGGCAAAGAGCGTCCCGACAGAGGCAAAGCCGACGGTACCGGCCACGAGCAGCGCGGCGAGTTGCAGCGGAAAGTCGAAGAAGGGCGCCTGGAACAGGAACGCCACCATCGGCACGAGAATCGCCTCGAGCGCCAGCATGAGCAGCACCATGCCGAGCAGCTTCCCGACGTAGATGGCCGGCCGGGACGCGGGCGCCAGCAGCAATGCCTTGAGGGTCTCGCCGTATCGCTCTCTCTCGAAGGTGCGGCCGAGCGCGAGTTGTCCCGAGTAGATCACCGCGAGCCAGAGAATGCCGGCCGCGGCGCCGTCGATTGGCTGCCCTTCCACGACGAAAGCAATCGAGAAGACCAGCACCGCCGACACCGCGAAGAGCAGGGTCGTGAGCACAATCTCGCCGTTGCGTCGCTCGATGGCGACGTCCTTCTTCAAGACGAGGAGCGCGACTCTGAGAAACATGCCGTTCGAGGAGCCGGGTCCAAAAGGACCCGGCCTATTTGCCCTCCGTAGGCTGGGCCCTCTCGGATCCGACATTGACGACTGCGCGGTACCGCGCGCGCAAACCCGGACCTGCGGGCTCGTCGGCGACGAGCTTGCCTTGCCTGACAACCGCCAGACGTGAAATCAGCCCGTCTGCCAGGTCAAGGTCGTGCGTGGCCAGAATGACGATGGCGCCCGTCGCGGCAAGCTGCCTGAGGCGATTGGCGACGATGCCTACCGCGCGGTCGTCGAGCCCGGTAAACGGTTCGTCGAAAAGCGCGAGGCGCGGTCCGTGGAGGAGCGATCGCTCCAACGCCAGCCGCTGCCGCATCCCACGCGAAAAGCTCGACACGACGTCGTCGCCGCGGTCTGCCAGCCCCGCGGCATCGAGCGCCCGCGGCACTACGTCTGCGGCGTCGAGTCCGTGGAGCTCGGCGAAGAAGCGGAGGTTCTGACGGGCAGACAAGTCCGGATAGAGATGGAGCTCGTGCGCCAGGAGGCCTATGGCTGCCTCTCAGCGCCGGGCCGCTGTCCGAGGCGGTGTTGCTGCCGTACAGCACCGCGCCACTGCTCGGCGCGACCAGCGTCGCGAGCATGCCGATGAGAGTGGACTTCCCTGCCCCGTTGGGTCCGAGGAGGCCGAGGATCTCGCCCTGGCGGGCCGTGAACGACACGTGTGAAACCGCACGGCGCCGCCCATAGTGGCGGGAGACGTCGCGGAGCTCGACGTGCCCGAAGTCGTGGTTCACGCGGCGAGACCCGGGCGGCCTGCCGGGCCCGGGCCGATCTCGTCGGTGTCGAGCGCGCCGTAGATGTGCTCCAGCTCGCCAAGAAGCTGCTCCCGGCGCGTGCTCGCCCGGATGGGGTCGGCGCGCCCCTTCAGGGCATCGGCCTCGAGCTTGACCAGTTCCTGGAACAGGCGTTCACGTCTCGCGACGAGGCGCTTGCGCTCGCTCGTCCGCCCGGTGGTCTTCGGCGTCCGGCTGAACCAGAGCCCGGCGCCGATGATGACCACAGAAAGGCTCAGGGCCACGTAGCGCGGCACCGGGCTGTGGTGAGGCAATCCGGAGACCGTCAGGCGCACGGGCTGTCCTGCGGCGATTGCTCCTTCGCCGGCGCCGGCGATGTACATCTCCCCGGCGGCCGGCATTTCGCGCTGCCGCACGAGCTGTGGACCTTCCAGCCGGGTCTCGCCGACTTTTTTCACGATGACGGCCAGATGATCGAGGGGCACCGGGAACGTCTGTTCAATCTCCGCGACGCCGTCAAAAACCGGGAGGGCGTAGGCCACCTGAACGAACGTCGGACCTGGAGCGAACGGCCCTTCGACGATGACACGTGTGGCGGCCGCCGAGGCCTGCGGAGAGGATCCCTGCATGATCGTCGTGCTCGTGGCCGCCGACGGCACGTCGAAATGAAACGGCGCTGGAGGGTTGACCGGCTGGCCCGCAGGGTTCGAGATGCTCAGCAGGTAGTAGACGCGAACAATCTCTTCGTCCGGTTCGACAACGATTTGCGACTCGCGGCCGATTGTCACGTCGCCCGCGACGGCTGGTGCGCTGGCTTTCGCCGCCCGCTCCGCTTCGAGCGCCTTGTCCGTGGCAACCAGCATGACGCGAATGCCGCCCTCCTCCGGCGCCGGAAATTCCTGCGACTCGAGCTGCTCGCCATCAACGACGGCCACGGCCTTGAGTCGTGCTCCCGGGGTCAGCGGGCCAAATTCCGCTCGCCCGTTCTCGTCGGTTTTCACGGTCCGCGGCGTGCCGTCGATGATGAGATCCACCGGATGGCCCGCGATGTTGTTCGACAGGGCACCGCGAATCAGGCGCACCGACACGGTCCGATTGGGGAGATCGCCGACCGGGACGGGACGCGGGATGCCGGACATCTCCTTCGGGTCCGGCATGGCGAACTGCGCGGCCGCATCCGAAACGGTAAGCACCGTCGCGCACAGCGCTGCCAGCACGACCAGAGTCGAGGCCCGCCTCACAGCTTCGCTCCACATGCCTTGCAGAACCTCGCGTCGGGGTCGTTCGCCGTGCTGCATGCGGCACAGTCCCTGGACGCGCGTGTACCCGCCGGTGATCCTGTGGCTTGATCGCCCGGGCGTTTCTCCGCGAGGCGCTTCGCCAGGTCCTTCTCGATGGCCGCGCGATACCCGGAGCCGGCGTCGATCTGCCGCATGATGCGCCCCGCGCGTGCGCGCAAGCGCCCCGTCATCTCCCGGAAGTCCTCCTCCGAGACCTTCCCCATCGCCCTGTCGAACTCGAGCTCCTTGATCGCCCGGAGCGCCAGCATCTTCTCGCGCTCGAGGAACGCGCGCGTCCGCTCGCCGATCTCCGCCGCAAGCTCCTGTGGCGGGCCGACCAGCGGCCGGACCGTCCGCAGCATGGCGAGGCCCGCCAGCGCGGTCGCGAACATCAGCACCGTGAGCATGACGATCGGGACCGGGCCGGCGCCCCGCGCGAGAAAGGTCAGGACCGTGGCGCAGGCGAGCGCCGTGAGCACGAAAAACTGCCAGGGCTGCAGGCGCTGCTGGTCGCCTTCGCTCTTAGTCGAGGTTGCGGAGCTCATCGTCGAGGCGCTCGTCGAGAGCGGGATCGGCGGCCGCGGCCGGCTCCCCGGGCGTGTCGCCATGCTGGCGCGACCAGCGGAAGGCCACCGCGCCAGCCACCACGGCACCGCCGGCGCCGACGAGATACGGGAAGAGCCACGCCAGGCGGTTGAACCCTTCGTCGATCGGCGCGCCGAGGAACTGCTGGCCGCCGTAGACGCCGATGAAGTGGTCGATGACGCCCTGCTCCGTCTTGCCCTGATCGAGCAGCGCGGCGACGTCGCGCCTCATCCCGGCGGCATAGCCGCAGGTGCAGGTCCCGATCTGCTCCTTGCCGCAGGCGCCGCACAGGCACACGATGCGCTGGTGAAGGTGCTCCTCCGCCTCGCTTCTGGGCACGATGGGCGCAATTTGCGATTGCTCGACGTGTTGAGCCAGCACCGGCGACGGGGCGAGGAGACTCAGCCCGGCCACCAGAAGGACCGCAGCCGTGGTGGCCGCCGCTTCTGCGGGCATCTTGGCCAGCGCGAAGGCGTAACGTCCGTTCCGGCAGCAGCGCGATGCCGGTGCCGATCGCCATCAGCCGAAGCCGAACCAGACCCAGTTGACCAGCGGGTTGACGAAGATCTGCAGCGTCGCTTCCTGCTTCGCCAGATCGAAGGCCGCGCCGCACGATGTAGAGGTCTTCGCCGAAGCCCCGCCGGATCGCGACCTCGGTCGTCGGCGGTTCGCCGTCGCGGCCGTGGAAGAACCACTTCGCGGGATACAGAGTGTCCACGATCTGCCCGCCCTCGAACACGGTGATGAACGCCGTGATCATCTGCTTCTGGCCGTCGTCGCTGACCTTGACGCTGTCGTTGCGCACGTGTAACGGCCGAGGGTCGTCTGCTCGCCGGGCCTGAAGAGCCGCTCCTGCTCCTCCTTGAAGCCCTCGCCCGCGAAGCCGAGGAAGATCAACACGATGCCGAGGTGCACGATGTAGCCGCCGTAGCGGCGCTTGTTGCGGCCGACGAGGCCGACGAGCGCCGTGAAGAGGTCGGTGCCCGTGGCCTGCCGCCGCACGTTCGCGCCGCGCCAGAACTCCTGCACGATCGTGCCGGTCACGCATGCCGCAGAGCGCGAAGCAGAGGCCCGACATCCAGATCCTGAACCCGAGCGCGACATAGAGCACCGCGACCGTCACGCCGCTGAGCACCGGCCACAGGAACTGATCGCGGAGGTTGCTAAGGGTGGACTTCCGCCACGCGAGCAGCGGGCCGATGCCGGTGAGGAACAGCAGCGTCAGGCCGATCGGCGGCATCCACTGGTTGAAGAACTCGGGGCCGACCGTCAGCCGCTCGCCCGTGATCGCCTCGCTGAGCGTCGGGAACATCGTCGCGAACAGCACGAAGAACGCGGAGAACAGCAGGATCCAGTTGTTGATGAGGAACGCCGCTTCGCGCGACAGCCACGAGTCGAGCTCGTTGCGCGCTCGCAGGAGCGGCAGGCGGTAGATCACCAAGCCGAAGCTGAAGACCAGGATGCCGACCATGAAGACGGAGAAGAGCACCGCCAGCACCGGATCCTGGCCGAACGCGTGCACCGACTGCACGACGCCCGACCGCGTCATGAACGTGCCGAAGATCGTCAGGAAGAACGTCATGATGACGAGCGTGACGTTCCAGACGCGCAGCATGCTGCGCCGCTCCTGCACCATCACCGAGTGCAGGAACGCCGTCGCCGTGAACCAGGGCAGCAGCGCCGCGTTCTCCACCGGATCCCAGGCCCAGTAGCCGCCCCACCCGAGCTCTTCGTACGCCCAGATCATGCCGAGCATCAGCCCGAAGGTCAGGAACAGCCACGCGAACATCGTCCAGCGGCGCACGGCCCGCAGCCACGAGTCGTCGAGGTGCCCGGTGATGAGCGCGGCGATGCCGAACGCGAACGGAATCGTCATGCCGACGAAGCCCGTGTAGAGCGACGGCGGATGGATCACCATCCAGTAGTTCTGAAGCAGCGGGTTCAGGCCCTCGCCATCGGCCGGCGTGGCCGTCAGGAAGGTCGAGAACGGGTTCTTGTGCACGACCATCAGGTACAGGAAGAACATCTGCACCACGGAGATGACCGCGACGACGTAGGGAATCAGCTCGCGGTGCCGCTCGCGGTTCACGTAGACCGCGATCGATCCGAAGATCGACAGCAGGAACACCCAGAACATGATCGAGCCGTCGAGCCCGCCCCAGTAGGACGTGATCTTGTAGAACAGCGGCTGGACCGCGTTCGGAGTAGTGGGCGACGTACTTGATCGAGAAGTCGTCGGTGAGGAAGGCGTTGACGATGACGCCCGAGGCCACCGTCATCAGCGCGGCGATCAGGTAGAACGCGCCGATGCCGCTCTCAATCAGCCGTCGCGAGCCGCGGCGCGCGCCCACGACCGAGACACGGCCGCATAGCTGCACACGACGAACGTCGCGAGCAGGAGAAACGACCCGAGCGAGGCCATCTAGCCCACCTTTTTTTGTTCTTCGTATTTCGACGGGCACTTCGCCATCACGCCGCCCTTTTCGGTGTGGAACCCTTCGGGGGTGAGACGGCCCTTGAGCACGACTTCCGCTTCGTCCTTGAACGTATCCGGCACGACGCCCTGATAGCTGGCGTTGACGACCTTGCCGTTGTACTGCACCTTGAACCGGTACTCGAGGGTCTTCGGGTTCATGAATGCGAGCCAGGCACGACGAAACCGTGGAGCTGCAGCTGCTTGCTTTGCCACGTTTCGGGGCTGGCCATCACCTCGTCGACATGCTTGTAGTACTCGGTGCCTTCCGCCAGCGTGGTCCACAAGAGGCCCGAGAAGGCGGTCACGAGCACCACCGTCGTCACGCCAACCTTGATATATCGATGTGTCATAAGGACTTCCGGGAAACGGGACATGCGTAGAATAGCGCGGGCGCACGTGGAGTGCAATACCGCGTTCCAGCTACCCATTTGCCGGGCTTCAGGCTTCAGCTTCCTGGCTCGTTGGGGCTTAAGGCTCAGGGTTTATGGCTCACAGCAGCTGAGGCGCTCGTGCGCTCACCCTCCCGGAGCCCGGAGCCGGAAGCCAGAAGCCCTCCAATCAGCGCCGTCACAGCGTGTACCGGCAGCCCGACCACGTTCGAATACGACCCGTCGATGCGCGGAATAAAGCGCGAGGCGACGCCCTGAATGGCATACGCCCCCGCTTTGTCGAGGCCCTCACCCGTCGAGACATACCAAGCGATCGCCGCCGCCGTGAGCTCTTCGAACCAGACTGTGGTGGTCTCCACCGCTCCCACTTCGACGTCCCGGTGCCGGATGCTGACGCCGGTCATGACCTGATGTCCTCGTCCCGACAACCGGCGGAGCATCGCGCCGGACTCCTCGGCGTCTCGAGGCTTGCCGAGGATGTCGTCGCCCACCACGACGGTCGTGTCGGCCCCGATGACGATGACGTTGTTCGAAACAGACACCAGCCGCTGAAGCCCGGCTGCCGACTTCTCCGCTGCCAGCCGGCGCACGTACGCCGAAGGCCGTTCGCCTGCGCGAAGACTCTCGTCCAGATCGACGGCGAGCCTCTCGAACGAGTATCCGGCGGCGGCCAGAAGCTCGGCCCGCCGTGGGGACGCGGAAGCAAGAACGAGCCGCGCACCGTTCAGGTTCACGCGCCAATGATAAGCCCTGAGCCAAAAGCCCTGAGCCATGAGCCGTGAGAGAATTCCGTCGTGCAGCCTTTGAACGATGCGGCTCGCGGTGCGCTGCAAAGTCTCCTTCGGGAAACCCCGCTGTCGCCGGGCAAGGTGAGGTTCGCCTGGACCGCTGTCGTGGGGCCGGCCGTCGAGCGTGCCACGACGGTGCGTCTCGAAGGTGACACGCTCGTTGTCGAGGCGTCGAGTGCACAGTGGGCCCGCGAGGTCTCGCGCTCGACACCGGTCATCGTGCGACGGCTCAAAGGGCTCCTCGGCAACGACGTGATCCGGGCGCTGAGGATCCGCGCCGCGCCAACGTGTTCTGAAGCCGGGAGCCCAAAGCCGGGAGCAGCACCTGAGACCGCGGCGAGCGAGGGCAGCGAGTCGAGCCGCCGCGAGCGGGGGTGGGGCCCCGCGCGCAAGTAAGGAAGCCCGCATGCGCGAAGTGGTAATCGTCTCGGCCGTTCGTACACCAACCGGAAAGTTCCTGGGCGCCCTCAAGGACTTCAGCGCGCCGGAATTGGGCGCGCTCGTGATCGTCGAGGCTGTCCGGCGCGCGGGTATTCCATCGACGGCGGTCGATGAGTGCTACATGGGCAACGTCGTGTCCGCAGGCCTCGGCCAGAATCCCGCCCGTCAGGCGGCGCTTCGCGGAGGCTTGTCCGACGCGGTTGGCGCGGTCACGGTGAACATGGTGTGCGGCTCCGGCCTTCGGGCCGTGATGCTGGCGGCGCAGGGGATCGCCTGTGGCGATCTCGAGGTCGCGGTGGCCGGCGGGATGGAGTCCATGAGCAACGCCCCGTATCTGATGCCGCGCGTCCGCGAGGGGCTTCGCATGGGGAATGGCGTGGTGGCCGACGCGATGATTCAGGACGGTCTCTGGTGCGCCTTCGAACAGTGCCACATGGGGCTGTCCGGCGAGGTCGTTGCGGAGCACTACAAGGTGGACCGTCGCGCGCAGGATGAGTACGCGGCAAGGAGCCACCAGAAGGCCGCCGCGGCAACCGATGCCGGGTGGTTTCGGGACGAAATCCTCCCGATCACGATTCCACAGCGCAAAGGTCCGGCGATGGTGATGGAGCGCGATGAATCGATTCGCGGCGATACCACGGCGGACGCGCTCGCCGCGCTCAAGCCGGCGTTCAAGAAGGATGGTACCGTGACGGCCGGCAACGCGCCGGGTGTCAACGACGGCGCCGCCGCTCTGGTCGTGATGTCGAGTGATCGCGCGAAGGGCCTGGGGCTGACTCCCCTTGCCCGCATCGCCGGCCAGGCCACGAGCGGCCTGGCCCCCAAATTCGTGTTGATGACGCCTGTCGACGCCGTGCGACGGGTCTCTGCAAAGACAGGCTGGCCGCTCGGCGATGTGGATCTCTTCGAGCTGAACGAAGCGTTCTCCGTCCAGGCGGTCGCGGTACTCCGTGAGCTCGGAATCGCAGAGGAGCGCGTGAACGTCCAGGGCGGCGCCGTGGCGCTTGGCCACGCCATCGGGTCGAGCGGCGCCCGCGTGCTGACCACACTTCTCTACGCACTGAAGCGCCGCCGTCAGAAGCGCGGCATCGCGACGCTGTGCCTCGGCGGGGGCAACGGCGTGGCACTCGCCGTCGAAAACCTCGACGTGTAGACGCTCGGTATCTGAACCCAGCACTCTGAACCGGGAACCCTGAACGAGCACCGGGCACTTTGAACCTTGAACCCTGAACCCTGAACCTTGAACCGTATGATCACCACCGTAGGCATCGTCGGCGCCGGAACCATGGGCAGCGGAATCGCCCAGGTGTTCGCTCAGTCCGGGTTCACCGTGCGGCTCGTCGACCTCGCGGAACCCATGCTCGATCGCGCGAAGCTGTCGATCCAGAAGAGCCTCGCGAGATTCGTCTCGAAAGGGACCGTGAGTGCCGCGGGGCGGGACGGCGCCCTCTCGCGGCTGCACATGTCGACCAGCCTCGATGCCCTTGGCGACGCCGATCTGGTCATCGAGGCGATCGTCGAGGACGCCGACGCGAAGAGCGCGCTGTTCACCAGCCTCGATGCATTGACCAAGCGAGAAGCCCTGCTGGCGTCGAACACCTCGTCGATTTCAATCACACGGCTCGGCGCAGCAACAGGCCGGCCGGAACGCGTCTTCGGCATGCACTTCATGAACCCCGTGCCGCTGATGACGCTCGTGGAGTTGATCCGCGGGCAGGCGACGTCGGACGAGACGATGACCGAGGCCGCCAAGGTGGTGGCGACTCTCGGCAAGACCGGGATCGAGGCCGCGGACTACCCCGGATTCATCGCCAACAGAATCCTGATGCCGATGATCAACGAGGCAATCTATGCCGTCATGGAGGGCGTGGGTGCGCCCGAGGCCATCGATACCGTGATGAAGCTCGGCATGAACCACCCGATGGGACCGTTGGCGCTGGCCGATTTCATCGGGCTGGACATTTGCCTGGCCATTCTCACCGTGCTCCACGACGGGTTCGGCGATCCGAAGTATCGGCCCTGCCCGCTGCTCCGCCGGATGGTGGATGCCGGTCACCTTGGCCGGAAATCTGGCCGCGGGTTCTACATCTACGCGTAGGCCGCCCGGCGGCGTATCCACCACGCCCCGGCGACGACGGGGAGCATCAGGACGATTTCCTGTGCGACGGCCAGGAGGTTGGCCGTCATGGTGGCCGGCTCAAAGGGATGCCTGCGCTCGACCCGCCGGAAGATGTCCCACTCCGAGATGAACCAGCGATCGCTGAACGGCCAGAGCACCTGGACGCCGCGCGGGCTGCTCGTGTCGGCGCCCATCCAGTCGAGCAGCACGTGCGATCCCCACGCCAGGCCGCACAGCGCAGCCAACCGCCAGGCGTCGCCCGAAGATGCCGTGACCTTCCCTGTCACGACCCTGGCGAGAATCGTGATGAGCACGATCGAGCCGAGGCTGTGAGTGGCCGTCCGGTGGGCCTGAAACAGCAGATCGAGGTCTGGCGCCGCCGCCATACCCGCGACGAGCGCCACCGCCGTCCATGTGCTGGTTGAGACCGACGGACGAGGCGGAGGCAGGGCTACAAGGGCGAGCGCCGCGCCCGCCAGCGCGTGGCCAATTGGAGTAGGCATCGAGCGTCCCATGATGGCAGATTCTGCAAACAGCCTGCTGGAGGGGCGAAAGTCGCTGAGCCCGGAAGTGCTTAACGTCAAGACAGTTATTGGCGCCAATGCACAGATTTACGCTTGACTTTCGCTCGGCACGAACTTAGAGTACCCGCAACTTGCCAACCAGTTCATTTAGGAGATTCAGATATGCCGACCGTTGAACGCATCGACCGCGTCCTGGAGAAGGACCGAACCGACAAGGACGACCGCCAGGATCGCGAGCGCGCCAAAGCGGTCGAGCTGGCAGTAGGCCAGATCGAGAAACAGTTCGGCAAGGGCTCGATCATGCGCCTCGGTCAAAAAGGTGCGATCCAGCCGATCGACGCCATCCCCACCGGGGCGATCAGCATCGACTTCGCGCTCGGCGTGGGCGGAGTGCCGCGCGGCCGCGTCATCGAGATTTTCGGACCGGAGTCGTCGGGCAAGACCACGCTCGCGCTGCAGGTGATCGCCGAGGCGCAAAAGCTCGGGGGCATGGCCGCCTTCGTGGACGCGGAGCACGCGCTCGACGCCGCCTATGCGCAGAAGCTGGGTGTCAACCTCGAGGACTTGCTGGTGTCCCAGCCTGACCACGGCGAACAGGCGCTCGAAATCGTCGAAGTGCTCGTGCGTTCGGGCGGTGTGGACGTCATCGTCGTGGACTCGGTCGCGGCGCTCGTGCCCAAGGCCGAAATCGAAGGCGAGATGGGCGAGGCGCAGATGGGCCTTCAGGCGCGGCTCATGTCGCAGGCGCTCAGAAAGCTCACGGGCGTCGTGTCGAAATCCAAGACGTGCCTCATCTTCATCAACCAGCTGCGCGAGAAGATCGGCGTCATGTTCGGCAATCCCGAAACGACGACCGGCGGCCGCGCGCTCAAGTTCTACTCGTCGGTCCGGATCGACATCCGCCGCATTGCGAGCATCAAGGATGGCGACGTCGTCATCGGCGGGCGCACGCGCGTCAAGGTCGTGAAGAACAAGGTCGCCCCGCCCTTCCGCGAGGCGGAGTTCGACGTGATGTACGGCGAAGGGATCTCGCGCACCGGCGATCTGCTCGATCTCGCGGTCGACAAGCGGATCATCGAGAAGAGCGGCGCGTGGTTCGCGTATGGCGGCGAACGTCTCGGCCAGGGACGGGAGAACGCCAAGCAGTTCCTCAAGGAGAACCCGGATATCTACAAGACGATCGAGGACCGCGTTCGCCGCGAGCTCGGCCTCACGCGAGAGATTGTCGACGCCGGTTGACAAAAGGAGCGGCCGCGGGTCTCCAGGCCCAGGCTCCGAAAGGACCCGGGCCTTCGTCTTTCCGCAGCTGTGCTGGTATGATTTCCGTCTGCCTTGCGTGGCGAGGTAGCTCAGTTGGTAGAGCATACGACTGAAAATCGTAGTGTCGACAGTTCGATTCTGTCCCTCGCCACCATTCCCACCATTCAGTTCTAGCCACGGTTCATAACGAGTCTCGACCGGCTGGATCGCTAGGCGCAAGTTGCTGCGGAATAACTCCGAGGCTGGGATGGCCACCAGGGAGGCTCGCCTGCTTCCGCGGGTTGCCTTCAAACCCTTCCCTGCCACCTATGGACCGCGCCCCAATCCAGTCCGCGCCTCCGGTCGAACCCTGACCAGGTCCGTCAACGCTTCAGGCCATCGTCCAGCAGGCTGTCGTCGATTGAGGCCCCCCGGGCCGTCCGACCCCACACGAACTTCTGCCTCGTGGAGAGACTTCGACTGGCCTCGTAACCCCTCCTCACGAGGCCGCCTTATCTGTGTCCCGCGTCTCGCGGTCAGCACCCGAGGATGCGCGCGGCAGCGGGCTAAGGGACACGCGCCCGACGCGGGGGGCGTTGGCGACGTCGGTGCCAACGCTCCGAAACTCTCGAAAGTCAGCCCGACAGTCATGCGTTGCGAGAGAATTCATGAACCGCTTGTAGTCCTCCGGCGGAATCTTGAACAGCTCGAGGAGGCTCCTGTAGCTGCCACGGGTTACGCAGAGCCCACGGCGGACCAGTTCGCGAATATCGTGGCGGGTGATGTCGCGATTCAGGAGCGCCGGGTAGATGTGCTCCCAGAACGTGTAGTCGCCGCTCACGAGCGCCTTGTACAGATCGTCCGCCACCTGACGTCGACGCTCGCGGGCCGGCAGCACACTCTGTGAACTCGTTCGGACGGCTTGCGGCACCTGCGCAAGACCGACGGTCGAACCCGGAACCGCCATGCAGACCATCTGCTCGACGACGTTCTGCAGCTCGCGCACGTTCCCCGGCCAGCGGTACCGGTCGAGGGCCTGCCAGGCCTCATCGGTCAGTGCCACGTGCCGGCCAAGCTTTTCCATGAATGCGTTCGCCAGTGGCCTGATTTCGTCTTTGCGCTCGCGGAGCGGTGGCACGTGCAGGTGGAGCACCCGCAAGCGATAGAGCAGATCTTCTCGAAACTGCCCTGCGCTGACCATTTCGGGGAGATTTCGATGCGTGGCCGCGATCACTCGAACATCGACGGTGGTCCTGTGTCGTGTCCGCGCCGACGGCTTGGATTTCGCCGTTCTCCAGGAACCGCAGCAGCAGCGCCTGCATCCTGAGACTCATCTCGCCGACTTCGTCGAGTAAGAGCGTGCCGCCGTTGGCGAGCTGCAGCTTGCCGACCTTATCCCGGTAGGCGCCCGTGAAGCTGCCCTTCACGTGGCCAAACAGCTCGGATTCGAGGAGCGACTCCGTCACCCCGGCACAGTTGACCGCGACGAACTCGGCGCTCGCCCGAGGCGAGTTGAAGTGGATGTGACGGGCGACGATGTCCTTCCCCGTCCCACTCTCGCCGGTGAGCAGCACTTTTGCTCCGCTGGACGCCGCCCGTCGCGCCGACTCCAGGAGCTCGAGCATCTGCTCGTTTACCACGACGATATGGGGAGCCGCGTGATTCGTGTTCAGGCGACTAGGCAGGCCTGGCATGATGCGAAATCCTCTTGCTCCTCGGTTCGGCGCCCATCCGTGGGCATCGTCAAGGAATCGACTGGAACAAGAGCAATTTCAAGGCCCAAGTAGAGAACGGCAAACCATTGATACATTTGGACTTATCGACTTACAAAAACGGAATGAATCGCGTGATGTCCCATTACGTGACATGATAGCTCGGCGTTAAGGGCCTAAAGACCACGTAATATGCTTATTTGCTGCTAGTTACACGCGTGCTCCATAAGAGAGCATTTGTGCAGCTCTACGGGACATATATATGACTCAATAGGACAGAGGAGTCATCTTGTGCGGTTCCTCGAGCGGATTTCTGTCGGGGGCCAAGAGGGGTTCGAGCATGCATCCCCTGAAAACCTGAAGGGCCATCGCGGCGATGGTCGCGAACGCGACGCCCGCAAAGACCAAACTGCCCGACACCAGGAACAGGCCGAAACAGAGCAACGGCGCGTCCAGCGTAGCCGCCGAGGGACTGGTGCGCGGCCCCCGTCCCCAGACGAAGAAGTTGAAGAATGGAAATAGGGCGCAGCCCACGAGCACGAGTGCGCCGACGGCGGACGCTTCTGCTCCGATGGGCACCGGCTGCCAGATCCATCCCTCGGGGTCAGCGCGGCGGAGCACCGGGAGAAGGAGCCACATCACCTGGCCTCCCAGGGCGCTCATCGCCACTTCGAAACGTCGCCCCGGCACAAACAGCGGGCCCTGAGGCGCCGGGCCAACCAGGCGGCGGGCCGTCGCGGCCGCCCAGGCAACGGTGACCACCACCAACATGTCCATGCGCGCGATGCCGAGCACCGACACGCACCAGTGCGCGATGAACACCGTAATTACCAACGACTGGGCGAGGCGCGCGACAAACGGTTCTCGGTGCATCGCTAGTCCTTCGGGGCGAAGTAGCCGCCACGGCTGGTGATTGCCACACGGGGAATGGTCGCGACGATCTCGACCTTCCGCCACTGCCCATCCCTGAGCGCGTTCGACGACACGTAACTGGCGACATAACGCCGACGCAGTCGATCCACGACGCGCTGGTACTCACTGAGAAGCATGTCGGTTGTCTGGGGAAAGAATGACTCGCCTCCAGAGGCAGCCGAAAGTGCAGACAAGGTTTTGGCGTCCACTCGAGGCCCGAGGCCGATGGTGTAGATCGCCGCGTCGACCTCCCGAGTCTTTCGAGCACCTGGGCGAGCGTGTGCCGGCTCCCAGGCGCCGTGCCCGGGTTGTTCTCGTCCCTTCCGTCGGTCATCACGACAATGGCCCGGCGGGCCTCGACGCGTTCGAGCCGCGCGAGCGCCGCCATGACGGCATCGTTCAAAGCCGTGCCACCGGCCGCCCGATACTCGTCGACGCCCTTGTGAGTCCACTCTCGGTTGGTCGTCAGATCGTGAACGGTGACCACGTTGTCGGCAAACAGGAGGAGCGCGAGCTGGTCGCCGGGGCGCAGCGCCTCCACGAATCCCTTCGCGGCGGCCTTCACGGCTTCGGTTGCCAGTCTCATGCTCCCGCTGGCATCCATCGCTAACACGAGCGAGAGCGGCGCTACGGCCTCATGAAATGTGTCGACCACTTGCTTGACGCCATCCTCGAACAGTTGAAGATCCTCGGCCGCCAGCTCCACCTCATGACCCGCGTCGGCGGCGACCACGAATTCGAGCGTGGCACGGACCGGTGGGGGCTTCGGCGCGAAATAGCCGGGGCGTGTGCGGACCTTCTGTGTCACATCAGCGGTGGTGAGGGCGATCCGGCGCCAGCGGCCGTCGACCGTCTGGTTGCTCGGGGTATACCCGAGCAGGTACCGCTGCTGGATGTCGGCGGCGATCAGCTCGTGGATTCTGGGCAGCTCTTCGTCGCGGGTGGGAAAGAACGCCCGGCCGCCCGATTGTTCCGCCAGGGCGCGCAGCCCCCGTTCGCCCTTGATCGAGATTCCTGCCACGCCGCCGATGCCGACGACGAACAGCGTGGCTTGCGCGGCTTTGGCCGCGCGAGCCGCATCCTCGAGCGTGTGGCGTGCTGTGCTCGTCGTAGCCATCGGTCAGGAGAATGACCGCCTGGCGGCCCGTGGCGCCATTCAGCAGCTCGGGCAGTCGTGTGACGGTGTCGAGGACCGCCGTCCCCCCGCCTGACCGCGTCACGCGGATGGCGGTGGTCACGGTCTCGCGATCGGTGGTCGGGTCCGGTGATGGTGCCGAACGTCTTGGTGAACGGCGCGACGATGACCTGATCGTCGGGGCGGAGGTGGCTGAGCGAGCCGCTCGGCGGCCTGCTGGACGAATTCCATCCGGCGCGCCATGCTCTGGCTGCAATCGACCAGAAGTGTGTAGGTCGATGGGACTGGTATCCGAGCGGACGAGGTCGAGCGTCTGTTCCATGTCGTTTTCGCGCAGCGCGAAATCTGCGATCGTCAAGTCCGGAAACGGAGCGTCCAGTTCGTCCTGCACGGAGGCTTCGACCAGCACGCTCGAAACCTCGCGACACCTCGATTGATCTCGAGCGGCGGGAGGCGCACGGTGTCGCGGACGCATTCCGTCCTGCGTCGCGGCACATCTCGGCGACGATCTCGCGCGCGTTCGTAAGGGTTTGGCATCGGTCCACTCGATGGCGAACGGAGGACCGGCTTCCGTCGCGCCGACCAGCTGCCCATCGACGAAGAACTTCATCGGACCAAGGTCAAGTCGCTCGGGCCGTTGGACTTGCGCGACGATCCGAATCGGCCCATCCAGACCGGTGCGCCCAAGCGGCGAGGTGATGCGGACGGTCGAGGCGGCATCGGGTCCCGCCGCGAGCCGACGGTCCGCCGCTCAGCAGGGTACACCCGCTCAAGCATGGCGGCCGTAGGACGAGCCCGATCGTGCACCCGGACCCTGTCTGGTGCTCATACGACAGGTGCCTGGTCGTGCACGAAGTACCCGCTGCATGCGGCGTCGAGGAGCTCGGGCGTCAGCTCGCGAGGCTGATCGAGGTACTCCGCGAGCGAGAGCGCCTGTTGGATCGAGATCTCGCGGATGGCAGCCGCGCAGCGGAATGTTTCGCGGCCGGTACCAGTTGTCGAGGAGGAACTCGAACAGGGAGGATCGAAGGCCACATTCGCCCTCGCGGCACATACCCGTTCGAAAATCCTGGTGAATTCGGCCACCGTCGGGCTCTCCGCCAAGGATCTTGTAATGGATGCGGCGCAGGAACGCTTCGTCGACCAGTTCGTTGGGATTCAGGTTGGTCGCAAAGACGACGAGCGCCATGAACGGCAGCTCGAGCTTCTGGCCTGTGGCCAGGGTCAGAAATCCACTCGGCTTTCGAGCGGCACAATCCAGCGGTTGAGCAGATCACGAGGCGAACACTGCTGCCGGCCGAAGTCGTCGATGACGAGCACTCCGCCATTGGCCACCGTCTGAATCGGCGCGCGGTAGAAGCCCGATGCCTCTCGAGTCGCTCAGATCAAGCGCCGAGAGCTTCAGTTCCCCGCCGACCATGACCATCGGGCGCTTGCACCGAGCCCAGCGCCGGTCGTGGCGTACCCCGCCGTCCAGCCCGGACCCTGTCTCCGGCAGTTCCAGCTCTTCGTGAATGACCGGATCGAACACTCGGATGATGCTGCCCTCGACCTCGAGCGCGTGAGGGATGGCAATCTCCCCGCCGAGCACGTTCCTGATGGCCTGGGAGATGACGGTCTTGCCGTTGCCGGGCGGCCCATAAACGAACATCGAGTGCCGGGCGTTGATGGCTGGACCAAGCTGGTCGAGAACTTTGTCGCCGAGGACGAGATGGGAAAAGGCTTCACGAATGCGCGCCCGCGTGGCCTTCTGCGTGTGCTGGCGGCCGCGAAGCCCGCCATATAGGCCCGATACTGCGCGATCGGCACTGGCGCGATGCCGACATAGGCGCTGTGCTCCAGGAACAGCATCGCGCGCACGCGGCCCGCATCGGTAATGCGGTAGCGATAGGAGGCGCGGCCCGTCATCGTGCCACCGGCAATCTCGCAGTGGTGCTGCGCTGATGAGTCCGTCGAGCACCGGCTCCACCACCGGAAACGTCAGCCCGACGCGAAGGGCGATGTCCCATCCGGTCAGCTCCCCGGCGAAGTGCAGCGTCTTGGTCACGAGCTGCGTGACCAGGTCGACGGTCAGGCCCGTACCCTCAATCGACGTCGGGCGCCGTCGGGTGCATCAGCACCTGGCCCGGCGCTTCGATCGCAACCGCCATGACTATTCGCCTCCTTCAGGCTGGGTCTGGGCCAGGGCGCGCCGTCGTGCATCGATGGCACGCCGTCCGGCCTCGGCAAAGAGCGGGCTGATGTTCTGCGCGGTCCGGAACTCTGCGGCAGCGTCGGCGAACCGGCGCTCGGCGAGGTGGACGATGCCCATGTTGTACGCGGTGGCCGCCGGGTCGCCCGCCGCTTCGAACTCCCGCCGGGCCAGATCCAGGCGACCAGCCGCCGCGTAGGTCAGCCCCAGGTTGTTTCGCGCAGCGGTCAGCGTGGGATCCAGCTGGAGCGCGACCCGGCACTCGGCGACGGCCCGTTCGCGCAGCGCCGTCGAGAAAGGACAGGTAACAGAGATTGTTGAACGCGTACGCCGCTTTCGGGTCGAACGCGAGCACGAGCAGATACGCAGTGCGTGCTTCTTTCGCGGTGGCCAAGCGCCTGCAGGATGGTCCCGAGCGTGTTGCGGGCGGAAGCCGACGCCGGCGCGTAGTGCACCGCGCGGTGTGCGTCGCCCAGCGCGAGCGCCGGTGAGCCCCAGTCGCGCCAGACGCGCGCCAGGCCTTCGTAGGCGTCCGCCGGACCGCGGATTCAACTTGAGCGAGTGCGTGTAGTAGCTCGTAGGCGCGGTCGAGCACTCTGCGCCGGTGGTACATGTGCGCGACCGCGAGATAACTGGCTTCGGCCAGGGCTCACCGTCGCGAGCGCTAATGCGGCGGCGAGTTCTGGGTCCCGCGATTCCAGCGTCGCCGTACGCCGACGGCTTCGGCTCCGGGACGGGCCTCGGCCATCAGCCGGCGCACCTTGGCGATGGCTTCTTCCAGCGTCGGCTCAGGCGGAGTCGATGCCTCCGCCTGAGCTTTCTTCGGTGTCACGTCCTGCGAGGCGCTCTCGCGGTTGGTGATGAACCGGCTCGCTGATCCGTGGGTCACACGGGCGCAGCCGGCGTACGTCGAGACGCTGACTGCGATGACCAGGGCGCGAATGATGAGGTCCCGCATGACACTCCTCCGACTAGTCTTCGACGTTGAGGCGCGAACGGCGACGCGCGAGATACAAGAGGAAGAACACGACGCCGACCGACGCGAGAACGAGGGTGACGAGACTCATGACTGACTCCTTCCGGCGGTTGATCGCCTATTTGACGAGCCCAGTTTCGAAGAACCGAATGAACTGAATTACCCCAGGGCCGAGTGTCACCACGTAGAACGCCGGAAACAGACAGAACACGAGCGGAAAGACGAGCTTGACGCCGATTTTCCCGGCCCGCTCCTCGGCACGCTGCCGACGCTTGGTCCGCGACGTGTCGGCGTGCGTCCGCAGTGCCAGCGCAATGCTCGTTCCGAACCGATCCGACTGCACGAGCATGCTCACCAGCGCGCGCACGTCGTCGACGCCGGTGCGTGTCGCGAAGTTCTTGAATGCCTCGAGCCGCGGCTTTCCGGCCCGCATCTCGGTCGTGATCATTCGCAGTTCCTCGGCGAGCGGCGGGTAGGGGACGTCGAGATCCTGGCTGGTCTTGAGAATGGCCTGATCCAGCGACGACCCGGCTTCCAGGCAGACGATGAAGAGGTCGAGCGCGTCGGGAAGCCCGTTCTGAATCACCTTCTTCCGCTTCGCGATGCGCCGCTGCAGCAGCAGGCCTGGCATCAGGTAGCCCAGCATGGCGCTGAAGACGGCCATCAGGATGCGGGCGGCACCGGCCGGACCGAAAAACAGCATCCCGAGGCCGAGCACGACGGGGGTCACGATTTCGGAAGCCAGGAATACGAGCACCGGGGTCACGCCGTGATAGCCCGCGAGCGCCATGCGCTTCTGCAGCCGCGACATGTCCTTCGGCGACTTCGGCAACAAGGCGGCGAATCGCTTGGCGGCTGGTGCGAGCGACGGCAGCAGCGACGCGGGGTCTCGCATCAGCAGCGTGCCCTCAGAGGCATTCGCGAGCGTCCGGAGGCGCTTGCGGCCCGGCGCTGCGTTTGCCAGCACGTGCGACGCCAAGGTGCCGGTAATCAGCCCGACCGACACGAAGATGGCGCCGAAGGTCAAGAGCAACTCGAGATTCATCGCATTCCCCTCAGTACTCGATGTTGACGATTTTGCGCATCGCCAACGTGCCCACGCCCTGAAGCACCGCCGCCACGATGAGCATCTGCACGCCGATCGGGTCGTTGATGAGCGTCTGAATGTGCTTGGGGCTCACCAGCATGAACACGAACGCCAGCGTCGGCGGCAGACCGGCAAGGACCCAACCCGTAATGCGGCCGTGCGCCGAGATGACGCGTACCTGGCGCTTCACCTTGAAGCGTTCGCGGATGACGGTGGACAGGTTGTCCAGCACTTCCGCCAGGTTTCCGCCGGCCTCTTTCTGAGTCAGAACCGCGGTCGCAAAGAACTTTGCATCGAGCAGCGGCACGCGGGTCGCAAGCGACCGCAGCGCCTCCTGCAGCGGCATCCCGAAGTTCTGCTGGTCATAGAGAAGCCGGAACTCGACGCCGACCGGGGCGGGGATCTCGTCGGCCACCATCAGCAGGCCGGTCGGGAACGTGTGCCCGGCTCGGAGGGCGCGAGCAATGAGGTCGATGCCCTCGGGGAACTGCTCCTCGAACTTCCACAGGCGCTTCGTGCGTGCGCGGCGCACCCAGGCCAGGGGTACGACCCCGCAGGCGGCCGCGGCGAGCAGGCCCAGCACGGTCCGGCCCGTGAGCGTGCTCACGACCAGGAACGGGATGGCCGCCGCGCAGGCGGTCGCGAAGACGAACCGCCCGACGGTGAGACGCAGCCCGGACTGGTCGATCAGCGCCTTCAACGGATCCACCACGCTGGTGGCGTAGCCGAGAAGCCGATCGACCCCTTCCACCGAGCTCAGGCGAGTCGGGGCCTTCACCAGGGCGGCGCGCTGCCGCTTCTGAGTGTCGGCCTTCAACCGCTTCTTCAGGCGGCGGTTGTCCTGGTTCTCCGGCCGGGCGACCAGGACGAAGTAAGGAAGGAGAACGAGCACCAACACTCCGCCGAATACCATCAGAGGGATCGTCATCGGTACTCTCCGTGCCCGTAGTCCGTCTCCCGGTAGTCGGTTTGGTTGACGAGCTTCACGTGCTCGAACATGTCAGCCGGCAGCGGGACGCCCGCCTGGCTGAGCCGCTCGCTGCACTTCGGTCTGATTCCGGTGGCCCGGAACCGGCCCGTGACCCTGCCATCGCTGGTCAGGCCGGTCTTCTCGAACAGGAAGATCTCCTGCATGGTGATCACTTCGCCTTCCATGCCTGTGATTTCCGAGATCGACGTCACCTTACGCGTGCCGTCCGGCATACGTGAAATCTGGATGACCAGGTTGAGTGCCGAGGCGATCTGCTGGCGAATGGCCTTGTCCGGGATATTGAGGTTGGCCATCGCAATCATCGTGTTCAGCCGATACAGCGAATCGCGCGGGGCGTTGGCATGGATCGTCGTCAGGCTGCCGTCATGGCCGGTGTTCATGGCCTGCAGCATGTCGAGCGCTTCCTCTCCTCGGACCTCGCCGACGATGATGCGATCGGGCCGCATACGAAGGGCGTTGATGACCAGCTCGCGCTGGCGAATCGCTCCCTTGCCTTCGATGTTCGACGGTCTGGTCTCCAGACGCACGACGTGCCGCTGCCGGAGCATGAGCTCAGCGGCATCCTCAATCGAAATGATGCGCTCCCGGTCGGAGATGAAGCTCGAGATCACGTTGAGAAGCGTCGTCTTGCCCGCGCCGGTGCCGCCGGAGACGAGCACATTCAGGCGGCAGCTGACGGCGGCGCGCAGAAAGTCGAGCATCGGCTGGGTCAGGGAGTCGCGATCGACCAGATCCTGATGACCGAGCCGGTCAGTACGAAACCGTCTGATGGAGAGCGCCGCGCCGTCGAGCGCGAGCGGCGGGATGATCGCGTTCACGCGCGACCCGTCGAGCAGGCGCGCGTCGACCATCGGGTGCGACTCGTCCACTCGCCTGCCCACGGAGCTCACGATGCGCTCAATGATCCGGAGCAGATGCCGGTCGTCCTTGAACGTCACCCCTTCGGCCTCGCTCAGCTTTCCGTTCCGCTCGACGTAGACCTGATCGAAGCGGTTGACCAGGATGTCGGAGATCTCCGGGTCTTTCAGCAACGGTTCGAGGGGCCCCAGGCCGAAGAGCTCGTTGAGCACGTCGGTAACCAGGCTCTCCCGCTCCTGCAGGTTGAGCGGGATGGCGCGATACTCGTTGTCGAGCATGCCCGACACGAGCCCGCGGATCTCGGGCTCGCCTTCTTCGCGCTTCACTTCCGCCAGCCGATCCAGATTGAGCCGGTTCAGGAGCTCCTGGTGAATCTGGCTCTTTAGCTGCTGATAGGTCGCCGACCGGTGATCGGTCGGGTTCGCGAGCACGCTGGTTGCGGGGGTCATGCCTGGTTTCCTCTCACTTCCCTGTGGGACGACGGCCCGTGAGCCGACCGAGGAGGCCTTGCGGGACCTCGGCCTTCGCGCTGGCGTCCGTTCTTGTCGAGCCCGAAAGCGACCGGGCATAGGCGGCGAACGAGCTGGCCAGCTTGTTGTGGTTGTCCACGACGAGCGGGCGCCCCTTGTTCAGGGCGTCGATAGCCAGGCGGTAGTTGCTCGGGAACAGGTGGCCGACGCGGCCGCCGACAGCGCGCTCGAGGTCCTCAGATCCCAGTTCGGCCGCGCGGTCGTATCGGTTCACCACCACCCGGATCCGTTCGGCACCGTAGCGCTGCCGAAGCGCCGCCGAGGTGCGGCCCGCGGCTCGGATGGCCGCCAGCTCCTGCGTGGCGACGACCGTGATCGTCGTCGCAAGGTCGAGGGTCTCGGCGAGCGCTGCATCGGTTCGAGGCACGTCGAGCACCACGAACCGGTAGCACCGGGCGACGCACTCGACGACCGTACGGAGCCGCCGCGGATCGATCGGGCTGGATAGCGGGCGATCCGGTGACGCCAGGAGGTCGGGGCCCGCCTTGGTCTTGGCCACGATACCCTTGAGATAGGCCTCATCGAGCCTGTGCGAGTTCTCGAGCGCATCGGCCAGGCTGAACGTCGGCTCCGCACCGAGGAACAGGGCCGCGTCGCCGAACGACGGATGGAGATCGATGAGCAGGGTCGGAGCCTTGCCGACGGAAGCCAGCGTTGTCGCGATGTTCACGGCGAGGGTCGTTGCGCCCACGCCGCCCTTGGCGCCGACGACGGCGAAGATCTCGCCCGAACTTGACTCTGTGGGCTTGCCGGCGGCGCGCTGGTACTGCCTCGAGCAGCTCCGGGGCGCGAACGGGTTCGACCACCCACTCGGTGACGCCGGCCCGCATGGCCTCGAGCATCAGGTTCGGATCCAGCTTGCCCGCCACGATGACGACACCGGTGGCTGGGTGTTCCTTTTTCAACAGCACCAGCGCGGCAGGGATCTCGGCGCGCTGGCGCAGGTCCAGCACGATGACTTTCGGCGGTTTGGACCCGGGCTGGGCGAGGCGCAACAAGTCGCTTACCGGCGCTGACGCGACCGGCAGTCCGGCCTGACGAAGAACGCCCTCGAGCTCGTTGCTTGGCGTTCCGACAATCGACACATCAATGGACACAGCGTCTCCTGCTCTAACGGACAAGGACAACGGTTTTACTGAAGGCTGCCGGCTCTTCGATCGTGCCGCCGCCTGCGGCGAGGATGCCGCTGAAGGTGGTCAAGTACCCACTGATGGTGTTTCCCTGGCGCTCCTTGATGAAGAAGCCGAGAATATTGACGACCCTCAGCAATTCAGCGCCGGGATTCTGGCTGAACTCGGAGGTGTCGAAGACCGGAACTTGAATCAGACGCGGACTCTGTGTCGGCGACGGCGAGTACGGCCCCGGGCACGAGGCGGTTTCCTGGCAGCTGTTCGCGATCCAGCCGGGCACGCCACCGACGCCATCGGGATCCACCCACTGGGCGGAACGGTCGGCATTAATCAGCGGGTCGACTCCGTGAAACGTCGGCCCGATCATGACGCCGGTCTCGTTTCGCAGGAGGTCACCGATTTGGATGACGTCGCCGCTGCAGTGCTGGATGTTGTTCATGTAGACGTTGCCGCCAGGCTCGCTTTCGTTGAGGCGAACGGGGTACACCCAGCCCGGCTGAACTGCACCGCCGCCGGACTGCTGTGGCGGCGGCCCGGCGTAGAGCGTGATTTCCATGCCGATGTCGTTTGGCGTGCCCTGCCGCGCGGAACCCGGTCATGTCCGGGCTCGAGGGCGGGTGGTAGACGTCGGGATTCGCCAGGGGCGTCTGGTTGTTGCCGTTCCCCGTCTGCGTCTGATAGGTCGACGTCAACGGGTTCCATGGACCTGGCGTCGGGTGGATCTCGGTCCACTTGTCGGGAATGATCCAGGGCTTCAGGCAGTTGGTCGCGTTGGAGGCCCGCGCCTGCGCTGTCGCGGTGGCGCGTATCCCCTGCTCGTTGATCCCGACCAGGCCGCCAAAGAACGTCGGGAGCGCATTGCCGCGCGCGACATTGCGGTAGACGTCCACCCGGATGCAGGACGTGGTGCCGTCCGGGCAGACGGGAAACGTGATGTCAGTTGTGGGGTTCACGTCCGGCGGCTGTCCCCAGACTTGATTCACCTGCGAGAGCGCCAACGCCGACCGGCTCGCGGGACCGGTCGTCGTCAAGTCGACCGAGTTGTCGTACGCGAGCGCGACGGCGCCAGCCATGGCGGCTGCGTCGGCCGAGTTCTGCGCCTCGCGCCGGCTCAACCAGAAGAGTCCGAAGTCGGCGGCGAAGGCACTCAAGGCGATTAACCCCAGCAGCGCCACCGCCACGTGCACGAGCATCGCGCCGCGCTCGGACGTCCTGTGATGTGGATGAACAGCCATGATCGTTCCTCGGTTCTCTCTTGTTCCTGTTCAGCGCGGCGCGTCGACGGGACCGCCGTCGCCGGACAACTCCTGCCCCACCGCATCGGCAGGCTGGAGGAATCGCAGGTTCTGCGTCGGCAGCGGCGGGACCTCGTCGGGGTTGAGCGGCCGCACCAGGCGCGGGGTGATGAGCACCATCAGCTCCGTCTGCTCCTGACGGTCCGCCTTGGACTTGAACAGCGTGCCGATGATGGGAATGGCGCTGAGAAAGGGAATCGCCGCAGTGTCCTCCTGCGACAGGTTGTTCAGCAGCCCGGCAATGGCGAACGACTGGCCGTCGCGCAGTTCGACGTCGGTCTCGGCCCGCCGCGTGGTGAGCGCGGGGATGCGGAAGCCCTCGAGCGTGACGCCGTTGGCGAAGTCGAGCGTGCTGACTTCAGGACGCACCTTCAAGCGGATCGTGTCGCCGGCCACGGTCGGCCGGAAGGACAGCCTGATGCCGAACTCCTTGAACGTCACGCGTGACCGCGTTGGTCACGCCGGACACAATCGGTACGGGGAACTCGCCGCCCGCCAGGAAGCTCGCCTCCTGGCCGTTGTAGGCGATGAGGTTCGGTTCGGCGAGGCTCTGGAGGAAGCCCTTCTGCTGCAGCGCCTTGACGACGGCGCCGAGATTCTCCTTGTTGTTGAACACGAACAGGTTCAGGAAGTCGCTGAACACGAGCCCGCCGCCGTCCTCGTCGAACTCTGCCGACGGGAACTGCTGGGTCGTCGACGCGCCCGGTCCAGTCGCCGGCGCCCGCGATGCCGGTAAAGAACGACACGCCGAGCTCCTTCAGCGCCCGTCGGTTCACTTCGGCGAACCTCACTTGCAGCATGACCTGCTGGCTGTCTGAGCCGCCAGGCAGCTGCAGCATGTTGATGACCCGGAGCTTCGATGCGCTCGCCTGTGCGATTTCGCCGGCCCGGAGCATGACCTGGTTGCTGGACACGCGGCCCGACAACACGATCGCCTCGTCGGTAATCCCGACTTCGATCTCTTCACCAGGAAACAGTCCACGCAGCTTCTGCTGCAGTGTGGTCACGGCCGGCTCAATCACCAGGTCGTACTGGGTCCGCCGGTCCGCGCCCCAGACGATGAGGCTGATCGTTCCAGGCGCCCGGCCGTCGATGAGAATCTCGCGCGGCTGGACGACGGTGGCGTCAGCGATCGCCGGGTTGGTGACCGCGATGCGAGTGACCTCGAAGTCCGTGGTCAGCACCGTCGAACGCCCCGCAGTGATGTGGATTCGTTCGTAGCTGCTCGGCGCGCCCTGTGGTGCCTGGGCGGCCTGTGCGGCCACGAGCGGCTGCGCCGAGGCCTGCAGCGTGTAGAGCAGCGCTGCTCCGAGGCAGGCCGTCCGCGACCAGCCGGCGTTCTGTATCCTGGTGCCCATTAACGAACCGTCTCCTCACTGCGCTTGGATGCGCGAATCGCTTCGACTGTGTAAATCTTCTGGACTGGAGCGCGGAGCGGGCGCCGGAGTGACGGCCGCCTTCTTCGGCCCTGCGGCACGGGGCGCCGCCGGCGGCGGCGCGGGTGCCGCGGTGGTACCGGCCATGAGCGCGCCCATCTTGACGCCGGCCGTCTGCGCGGGATCGACGTCGAGCGGGTTCCGCAGCGCCAGGATGATGTTCCCCTCGCTCGCCGCCAGCGCGATCCGTTCGGCATCGGACGGCGTGACCGCCAGGGTCACGACCGTCGTGCGAATAGGCTTGCCGTCCTTGCGCGACTCCTCCTGGTCGTACTTCGTTCCGGAGGTCAGCACCTGCACGTTGCTGACAACGATGCGCGACATGCTGTCGTTGTTGTTGCGGACCATCGCCAGCACGTCCACGCGCGTGCCCGGAACGGTGAATCCCGCGACGCCGATCACTTCGTTGACCTTCACCGAGATTGCGCGCATCCCCGCTGGGATGGTCGGCGGCAGCCCGGCGCCGGCCTCGACGGGCGGCCAGCTTGCTCTCGGAGAGCGGCTCGTTCTCGAGCACGGGGACGATCAGCCCGCGATTCACCACCTGCTCGATCTCCTGAAAGCCGCCCGGGAGCGGGTCACTCGAGGGCCAGGGCACCAGCTTGACGTCCTCTTTCGTGACGAGGGTGCCCATCGAGAGCGGGCGGTTGGCGACGACCGCCGAGTGGTGCGCCACAGGAACTTCTCGGACCGGGATGCGCTCCACGGCGCGATACACGCCAAAGCTGGCGATGGCGGCAAACACCACTGCGATGGCCGTGACAACAAGCGTTCGATGATTGCGGGTCATGAGTCTCTCCTCTACCTCTCCTGATACGTCGACTTCTTGGAATGGGCCATCAAGGTGCGGCGGCGACTTCGCGCCGCATCGTGGACGCGGCGGCGAGCATGAGGTCCCCGTGAGGCCCTCCGCCGATCAGCCCGCTGACCGGGCTGAGGAACAGAAATTCGTGCGGGTACTGCACGGTGACGGTGACCACGTCCATCGAGTTGCCACCTGGTGTGACCTCGACGGTTTCGTAGGCCACATCCGGCACGGGCGCGGCATTGTTCAGCCCTGACGCCAACAGGTAGGTGTTCACGCGTGCCTGAATGTCGGGAATGCCGTAGCCCGGCAGAATGGCGACGCGCGCGCCCTCGCGGGCGGCGTTCGTGACGACTTCGTAGCGCTGGAACAGGATGCCAAAATCCATAATCCCGGCGGCCACCAGCATCAGGATCGGCAGCGCGATGGCGAACTCGATCAACTCGGCGCCGGTCTCCGCACGAGTCAGTCGAACAAGGTGTCGTTTCAGCGCATCCATAAAGTCACCATCAGGCCAGCCAGCATGGGCACGGCATACGCCAGGCGGGGTCGGTCCTGGCTCTCGAGCGTGAAGCCCTCGACCGGCTTGAGGCCGACCGTCTTCCAGAACCGAATGAACCCGGCAAGGTTTCCGAGCGCGCTGCGAAGGTAGCCGGCGCGAAGCGCCACGATCACGCCGAGCACCCCCCCGGCAATGGCCGAATAGAAGCTCACCTGAAGCACGGTCGGCGCACCGAGCCAGGCGCCCAGAGCGGCCAGCAGCTTCACGTCACCAGCACCAAGGCCGCCCAGCGCAAAAAACGGAAAGAACACGGCCAGGCCGACGAGCAGGCCCATCACGCTCGCCACCAGGCCGGGCGCGCCTCCGGTCATCCCCTGGAGGACGATCGCGGCCGCGGCAGCCGTGAAGGTGAGCGCGTTCGGAATCCGCCTGGTGCGGAGGTCGCAAATGCACGCCACGACCGCAAGGACGACGGCGATGAAAGTAGGCTGCAGCATGATGTTCAAGCCCTTCACGGGACCACGGGATCGGGCACTTCCCAGAGGCCGTTCACCCCGGTGTCCCAGCTCCCATACACGTCGGCGATCGAGCCGCCGAGAAGATTGAAGGCGACGACCGCGCCGAAGCCGAACGCTCCGGTCAGAAGCGCGTACTCGATCAGGTCCTGGCCGGCGTCTTCGCACCGGAGTCGAACCAGCAGTTCCACAGTTGTTCGAAGTTGCACCACAGTGATCACCAGAGGTCGCCGCGCACCGGAAGGGCCGTCCCCTCCGGTGCGCGATTTCCCTGTTAGATGGTCGCGATCATCGCGATGATCTCGGCCTCGAGTGCGAGGTACCAGTCGTTCAGCTGAAGGCCGGCCGCCGTGGCGCCCACGGCCGCCGCGATGCTCAGGAACGTGGCGAGCAGCGCGTACTCAATCAGGTCCTGACCCTTGTCCTCACGAACCAAACGAACGATGAGACTCTTCATGCGAATCCTCCAGACACACACACGATTGACTAAAAATCCGGTCGACCTTGGGTCTTGAGCTACATGAGCGGGGAAAGCGCTCGTCATCCCATAACTGGGAAGATGCTCGTGCCCGTCGGTCTCCGGGGTGCACAGCCCCTGGTCTTACCCTCGGTCGCGTCGGCTGCGCATCGGCGCGACAAGTCTCTACGGCTGGTGTTCCGCTCCTCCGGGAGCGTGAAGCCAGCCCGCGAACTGTCCGAGCTCGCGATGAATGGCATAGCGAAGCGACCCGGCATACGGCGGTATCGTCGAGAGAAACTGCATTGCGATGTGGTAGACCCCGCCGGCTCCGGCAATCAGCTGGCATCGGGTCACCTGCACTTCGTCGTCGTACTCGCGGCCGAGGAGACTGACCCGCAGGCCCGCGACCGTTCCGACTGGCAGCGATCGCGCGCTTTCGACCAGGCAGCCGGTGGCACTTCCGTTCAGCACCCGAACCCGCAGCTCGGAAATCAACGCGGCGAGCGCCTCTTCGCGCTGTCGCACCTGGTGCAGTCCGTAAATCATCTGGTCCTCGCTTCGGACCGGTCCGACTGCGTCTCGTCGCCGGCGCCCAACCGCGCGACTCGAAGTTCGTGTCTGACGAGTCCGTCAACGACGACCGGACGGCTCGAGATCACCTGAACCCGCTCTGACGCCGGCCCGGTATCGCCGGCAAGTCCGATCGTCAGCAGATCCCCCGGCACCTGTGGTACGACACTCATTGCAGTGAACTCGTCCTTTTCGATCGCGGTAATCAGCACGTCTCGCGAAACCGTGAGCACGCCGCGCGAATTACCGAACGCCACTCTCGACTGACTGCGCCGTCCCGTCATGTCCCCTCGCCTGTGTCGTCAAGCTGTTGAACGGCGCCGCTCTTCTGGAACCGCGTTGTCCGGTCTGTGATTCCGGAGCGTGATGCTCACGCAGCAGTCCGTAGAGCAAGTGAAGTGCCGCAGGTCGGCACGCACGGCTTTCGCGCGGATTCTGGCCGAATAGTCGGTGGTTACGTGCGTGTCGCGTGGATCGCGACACGAGGAAAGGGACGGCGTGTTCTGGCTCGGGCCAGAACATCTTCGGGCCGGAGCTTACCTGTTGCTCGAGTGGAGACGAAAGGCGATCACGCCGGCGTTGCTGCGCTGTCGGATGCGTCCGCCGGACGCACGACCACTGAATCGCCAACGACGACGCCGGCGCGGGCGAGCGCGCCGGAGGGCAGCTCGATCACCGCATAAGCGCGCCACGCGGCGGAGATCCGCCAGGGCGGCACCGCCTCGCGGATCTTGTTCACCCGGCCGTCACGACCGACGAACGCCACATCGATGGGAAACTTCATAAAGAAGGTGTGGATGGCGTTCGACGGCGCAATGACCATCGCACTGCCATCGGCGAGGCCCCCGTGCTTCAGCAACCCGGTGCGGCGCGACGAAGAGTCAAACGCGGCAATGACGGTGTGCGCCAGCACCTCTCCAGTGCGGCCATTCACCAGCGTGCAGTTTCCGGAAGCCTTACGCAGCAGTGGCTGCAGGAACGTCGGCATGGGTCACCTCCCGATCTCTCTCCGACCGCAAAGTCTCAGAGGCCCGATTTCTAGTGCGCACCAGCGGATTGTCTGGCCGCTTCCAGATTCCCCTCGGGGCCGCGAGACGTCGCTGCCTTTGGCGATCACTGTAAGTCAAACCGTCATCACGCGGTTAGCGACCCTCGCACCGATCTCGAACGAAGCGGCGCGAGCCTTGCCCTTTAGTCGACCGAGTTTCATGGCTACCTATCCCTACTTCGTCTTCAGTCCGAGCGCGCTACTCAGTCTGGCCGGGCTCTTGCGCGGACCGGATAAAACCACTCCGACCCCGGCCGAAGACTGGCGCCAGGCAAGAGTGGATGTGGTCATCCCCGCGCTCAACGAGGTGGAGAACATTGTTCTCTGTCTGTCCTCTGTCGTCCGCCAGACGCTGAAACCACGTCGCATCCTCTTGATCGACGACGGGAGCACAGACGGTACGGTGGAGCGTGCGAAGGCCTTCTGTGCCATGCACGACGTCGAGTTTGTCGGGATACAAAGGCGCGCCCCAATCGGCAAAACGCCGACGATCAAGAGACAGGCCCGAGAGCTGGACTCGGACGTCGAGTTCATCCTCGACGCCGACACGGTGCTCGAGTCGGACAACTATATCGAGCGCACGGTCCGGGAACTGTATCAGGCGGTGGGCATCGCGAGCGCTTTCGGGACCATTCTGCCACAGCGGCAGAAGGATCGGCGTCGCGCGGAGGCGCAGGCGGATGTCCTGGCCTTCGCGGCCCTCTACGGGGAAACAGCCCCCAAACCAGCGGGGAGATGGAGCGCCATCCGCCGTGGCATCACGAACGTGTACCGCGAGTGCCTGTACCTCTTCCTTCAAAAGTTCGTGTATCGGGGGCAACTGGCCTACTTCGGCACCACGACCAACCCCGTGGGGTGTGCCGTCGCGTATCGACGAAAGTACGTCAAGGCCCTGTTCGATCACATCGATCCGATCCTGGGCGATGACCTGACGAACTCCGAAGACATCTTCATCGGGTTCTCGATGCTCGATGAAGGATATCGAAACATCCAGCTGACCGATGTCTACGCGCGCACGGTTGAACCTGAGGTGCAGCGGCTTCCTCGTCAAATCTACCTCTGGTCGTCGTCGTTCCTGCAGTCCTGTTACTACTTTGACCCGCTGCTCCGCAGTCCGTTTAAGGCGTTGTGGCGCAAGGCGAGGACCCGCCCCGCCCATGTCGGCCAACCGGCAGTTCGCTCGCTGAACGTTCCGGCCTTTGCCCTGGCGGGCGGGCCCGAGCTGATCGCGCCCGGGCGGATGACGCTCTCGAACAGCGGAGCCTCTGGTCGGAGGCCCGCCGAGACGAGCGCCCGGGCGGGCGAGCCAGGGACGGCGCCGCCCGCGAGGTCGGGCCGGTTCGACCGCCGTCTGGTCGCCGAGCCGTATCGGCAGGCCTTCGGTCGGGCCCGAACGCTGACACACGGCCGACCGGCCGGATGGATGCTGCTGATGTCGGCTGTCGAAAAGGTGTTCTTCCCAACCTCGCTCCTCATCATGTTGATTCTGCGAATGTGGGAGGCGCTCGCCGTGACGGTCGCCGCGGAGACAGCCATCTGTGTGATGGCGCTCGCGATGGTGATGAAAGGCTCACGGATCGGAGTACGCGCTGAAAGGCCTGGCCTTGACGCCGGTACGCTACGCGCTGCTCGCCAGCGAGCTAGTCACGATCGGCCGCTTCGCGACCGATCTCTGGGTTACGAAGAACAGGAGCTGGCGCAAATGATGCTCCGTGCGACCATCCTCGCTGCGGCACTTGCGATCGCCACGGGTGGATACGCCCAGCCGGCTCCGCCGCGTCCCGACGCGGAGGCTGTTGCCGCCGAGATCCGGAGCCTGCAGAAGGCGACGACGGCGGATCCAGGGAACGCGCCGCTCCTGGCGCGTTTGTCCCAGGCGTACGCCGTCGCCAATGAGCCGGCGTCGGCGCTGGCCGTGATGAGCGGAGCGGTCGGCCTGGAGCCTGCGAACCCCGACTTCCTGCTCGCACAGGCGACACTCGCGACATGGGTGGGTGACTACGACCTGGCTCGAGAAAGCTACCGCCGCCTCTCGACGCTGGACCCCCTCGAGTCGGAGCTGCTCTTGAACTACGCACGCGTGAGCGCCTGGGGCGGCGATACTGACAGGGCCGTTAGCGAGTATCGCTCCTACCTGAAAGGGCGGCCGGATGCCGCCGGCGTGTGGCTCGAGCTGGCGCGAACTGAATCGTGGCGCGGAAACTACTCGGCCGCACTCTCGACCTTGGAGACTTACGCAAGCCGGTTCGGCCCCTCAGAGGGGCACTCTCGCGAGCTTGCCAGCGTGATGGTCAGCAGCGGCCGGCCGTCGCGGGCCGAGGACCTGCTGGCGCCGCTTCTCGCCGCCGACCCAGAGAGCTACCCGCTGCACCTGACCAGAACCATCGCCCTGGCACGGCAGCAGCGCGCGGGTGAGGCGTTCCGTTCGCTGGAGACGCTGCGGAGAATGGCGCCGGATTCGCGCGACACCCGTACCGCAGAGCAGATCCTCAGGACCGAACTCGCCTCCTCGTTCGATCCGCGTATCAGCATGTATTCCGACTCGGACTCGCTCGAGGTGCGTCGCTTCACACCCGGCGTGACGCTGGCGTTGAAGAGCGGCACGCGCGTCTCCGCACGCTACGAGCAAACCAGGCTGCAATCCGCTCAAGGCGGGGGGCTGGATCAGTTGAATGGGTCGACCGACGCTGAGGTCGAGCAAGTGACGTTCGGCGCGTCGCAGACGCTGGGCCCGTTCTCGTTTGCAGCAAACGTCGGTTACGCGGACGCGGCCGGGCGGAACCGCGCGATCTACAGCTTCAGCGCCCACGTGCGCGCGAGTGACACGCTGAGCTTCTCCGCCGAGCGCATGGACGGCTACGTGGTCATCTCTCCGCGCACAGTCGGGCTCGGGCTGACGCAGGTGGCCCAACGGGTCCAGGTTAGCTGGAGTCCGGCCCCGCCGTACGTCGTCGCGATGGACGTCACGCATCAGTACCTGTCCGACGGGAACGAGAGGCTCGAGCTCTTCGTGTCGCCGCGGCGAAGCTTTGCGAGGACGGCGCGATTCAACCTGGACCTCGGTGTATCCGCGTATCTGCTCGAGGCGGCGCTCGACCTGAACCACGGATACTACGATCCCCGCCGGTACGAGCACTACGCGCTGACGGTATCGCCTTACTTCAAGCTGCACGAGAACGCCGGGCTGGCGCTGTCGCTCGCCGGCGGACCCCAGCGGGATGGGAGCAACAGTGCGTTTCAGTTGGGTGGAACCCTCGGTGGCGAGCTGACGCTGGGCATCCATGCCCCCTGGCTGCTGAAGGTAAATGCCAGCGCCACTTCGACCCAACGGTTGGACAGCGGCGCGTTCAGCGGGTTCGGCGGCTCGGTGGCGCTCGTTCGACGATTCTGATTCCTCACTAAGGAGAGCCTCTGTGCGTGCACTCATCACCGGCGGCGCGGGTTTCATTGGATCGCACCTCGCGGAGTCCCTGCTGCAACAGGGCCACACGGTGTCGGTTCTGGACAATCTGTCCACAGGGTGTCTCGAGAACATCGAGCATCTGCGCTCGCATCCGCGGTTCTCGTTCACGCTCGCCTCGGTCATGGACGAGCAGGTGCTCGGCAGGCTGATCGACAGAGCCGACGTTGTCTTCCACCTGGCCGCGGCGGTTGGCGTGAAGTTGGTGGTCGAGCGACCGGTGCATACGATCGAGACCAACGTCCACGGTACCGAGGTCGTGTTGCGGCATGCACGGCGCCAGCGCAAGCTGGTGCTGCTCGCCTCCACTTCCGAGGTCTACGGCAAGAGCGCGAAGCTGCCGTTCAGCGAGGACGCCGACCTGGTGCTCGGCCCGCCGGCGAAAACGCGCTGGGGATACGCCACCAGCAAGCTCCTGGACGAGTTCCTCGCTCTCGGTTATTGGAAGGAGCACCAGTCGCCGGTGATCGTGGTGAGGCTCTTCAACACCGTCGGGCCGCGCCAGAGCGCGCGGTACGGCATGGTGCTGCCGAACTTTGTGCGCCGGGCGCTCGAAGGACAGCCGATCACCGTGCACGGCGACGGCACCCAGACGCGCAGCTTCACCTGGGTCGGCGACGTGGTCGCGGCCATGACCGCGCTGGTTCAGGAGCCGAAGGCCGTGGGCGAGGTCTTCAACATTGGTAACGGCGCAGAGATCAGCATCGGCGTACTCGCCGCCAAAGTGAAGGCCATGACCGACAGCGACTCGCCAATCGATTTCGTCCGTTACGACCAGGTTTTCGACGACAGCTTCGAGGACATGCCGCGCCGCGTGCCGGACATTTCGAAAATCGGCCGTTACGTCGGCTACAAGCCGTCAGTGCATCTCGACGAAATCATCGAGCGGGTCATCGAGGACCTGGACCACGGAGCAGCACCGCGCGGTCGCGGCCGCGAGCTTCACGTCCGTGGGGCTCCACTCCTCTGCCCCTTGTGCCTGATTGCCGGCAAACGGCCTCTTCGACAAGCCCCTGACGCATGAACACGCACGGGAGGTAGTGCGCAGCCATAACGGCTCGCTTGTGGGCCGGCGCGTGGCGTGAGATTCAACACGGGACGACACGATTGGCCGTTCCGCTCGTGGCGCGACCCATTATTTCTGGGTGGCCTTCCGCAGTTCGGCGAGTTCGCGCGAGATTCGACTGAGATCTGCTTCGATGGCCTTCGCCAGGTTGAGTAGCGCAAAGCCCACTTCGTCGCGGAACTGGCCTGACACGTCGCCTTCGATGCCCTTCAGCGCCAGGATCTTCTCGCAAGCCGAGAGCGTGTGCTCGTAGCCCACTTCCGTGGCCTCCTTGCCGCCGGCGCCGGCCGGTGGTGTCTAGATCAAAGCAAGGTTGATGCCTTACTCGCCTGCTGAACAGGTTGACATGTGCTGGATCGTCTGCCGGAGGACCGATTGAAGGATGTGTGCCCGATGGCCGCCCCAGGGCGGCCACCGGGCGGAGTGGTCTACTGGCGGTGTGGAGCGCAGAGCAACCCGTTGTTGTAGGCATCCATGGTCACGCGGTACTCCTCGCCAAGCGACCAGGCGGCGCTTGACGCCGAGACGCCCGATCCGACCGGGCCGTGCGTTGCCATCCAGGCATCGGCCGCCTCGATCGCCGGCGCGACGCAGCTGCCATCGTTCCCAGCCAGGATGTTCAGTTTGGCGGGGACCAGCGAGCTGAACATCGTCGTCGTCTTGTCCTTGCCGACCTTCTTGAGCCAGGAGATGGCATCAGCCTTCAGGTAAACGACACCTCCGACGCTGATGCTCTGGACGGGCCATGCCTCCGGGTGGTTCTTCCAGTACCCGGCGTTCCCGTTCCTGGTCCCACAACGGGCGCAGGAGAGAATCCGAAATCGGTGGCAAACCCCGAGACCGGCACGCTGGCGACGCTGAATGGCCCCTGCTGGCTGCCGTCGCTATCGACGGCATCGTCGCCGCCGACATTCGGATCCGCCACCTGCGTCCCGGTCGGAATCAGGACTGAGATCGTGTAGGAGCCATGCGGCACAGTGACCACGTCGAATTCGTAGAACCCCTCGGTGTTCGTCTAGGTTTCCACCGTGTCCGTGCCGTCGCACAGCTCACACACGTACACCTTGACGTCCCCGAGCGGCGTGTCGCCTGCATCCTGAACGCCGTTGTCGTTCGCGTCAGTGAAGACGGTGCCGCACACGGCGCCGCCGGAGGGGCAGGCGCTCTGCGCCTCGGCCGGCGCGGCGGCAACCGAGGCGAGCGGCAGCAGCGCGGCGGCAAGCGCGGCCGCCCTGATGTGCTTCAACGGCCCGGTCAACAACTGCTCGGTCTGCGACTGCACACTGGTCTGAGGGACTTCCTGGGACATTTCCTAACTCCTTTTGCGAGTGTTGCCCTTTGAGATCGGCCCTGGGTGTTGACGCGTTAGCTTCCCGGTCTGTAGGCTCGGCTGTGCGCTTCCTCCTCATCAACAATCACTGCATCAGCGATCCCACGGCCGGCGTGGCGCAGAGCCTGCGCACGATCGTCGAGTGGCTTGCCGAGGAAGGCCATGCGTGCCGGGTCCTCACCACGGCCAGGTTCGACAAGGGGGTGACCTTCAGCATCGAGGAACACCTCCAGCAGCAGGGCGTCGACCTTTCGGGGATACCTCCTCCGAGTGCTGCCGGAATGTCTGAGGGAAAGCGCCGTGTGGCTGATCGGCCCGTCGTGCAGTACGCCGTCGGTCAGGTGCCGGTCACGCTGCTGTTGACACGGCACAACGACGAGTCGCGACCGAACTCGCGCGGAAGCCACGCAGTACCTGGCGCTCTTCGACCGCTGTCTGGAGGAGTTCGCGCCCGACCAGCTGATTGCCTGCAACGGGCACCAGATGATCCTTGAAGCCATGGGGCGGGCGCGGCAGCGCGGCATCACGACGGCGTTTGCGATTCGCAGTTTCGGCTACTACGAACGGAGGTACTTCGCGACGTGGACCACGCGTTCACGTGCAGCCAGTTCCTGACCGACGTGTACCAGGAGAAGGTAGGCCTCACGAGCACCCCGATCGAACCGCCCATTCAATGGTCCGCGGTCCTGGCCCCTGCCGAAGCCCGCGCCTTCGTGACCTTCGTCAACCCCTCTCCGCACAAAGGCCTGCTGCTGTTTGCGCGGCTCGCCGACATGCTTGGATCGCGGCGCCCGGACATTCCCGTTCTGGTCGTGCAGTCTGGACAGAGCGGGGGCGCACTCAACGCCATTCCTGGTCTCGATTTCAGTCGGTACCCGCAGATCATGGCGGCTCCGGCTGTTCCGACGCCGGCGGCCTACTTCGCGCTCACGCGGCTGCTCGTGGTGCCGTCGGTCTGGAAGGAGCCGTTCGGCAGGGTCGCAGCCGAGGCCATGATTAACGCCATTCCACCGCTCGTCAGTAACCGCGGCTCGCTGCCGCAGGTCGTCGGAGGCGACTTCAGCGAGGGCGGTGGCGGGCGCGTGCTGCCCGTTCCCGACGTGGATGACGTTCAGCACGACGACGCTTCCGAGCGAACCCGAGGTCGAGCCCTGGTTCGAGGCGGTGTGCGGCCTCTGGGACGATCACGGCGCTCTACAAGTCGATGGCGGCGCGCGCGCACGAGATCGCGGTCGAGCGGTATAGCGAAGACGTCTCCCGCAGAAAACATGTGAGCTATTTCACCAAGCTGAAGCCCGGGGGAAGTGCCGTCAGGTCCTGACGGCAGCGGCGCCAGCCGTCAGGAGAGCACGGGGAGTGCCAGTAGCAGGGAACGCACGTTCACGCGAGATGTCTAGGACTTTGAGAGACGGGAGCGGAAACGCGAAGACGTTCGACCGTCAAGGTCGTGATCGCACTGACAAGGAACGTGAGGGTCTCGGATGGCCCTCGGCCAGCGCGCACTGACGCCGCACCCGACCGGGCTCCTGGAGCCCCACACGGCCTTGCGCCTGGTTTTCTTCACGCTACTTGCTCAACCTGATGATTTCGTTCTGGAGCGCCTGGAACGCAGGGCCGACGTCAGCGGCCGTCGCGGCGAAGTAGTACTTGCCCTCGAGCTGCGCCGCGTTGTAGTCCGGAGAATCCTTGTCGTTGGCCACACGCATCAGGATGCTCTCGGAGGTCTCCGGAATCGTGCCCAGGTTGTAGCGCACCAGCTCGCCCATCCCGATCGTGTAGATCCGGATGCGGTAGTCGCCCATCGTCGCTCCGCGCTGCGTTGGCGATGATCTCGACGAGGTTCCTGGCGGCGTTGTTGATGTTCCAGACCTGCGCCGGATAGAGCCCTGTTCCTGCCTGAGTCGGAGTCCCTCAGCCCGCGCCGGACGGTCTGCGCAACGCCGTTCACCGTCAAGCGTCGAGGTCTGCAGGTCAAACGCCGTCGGAATCCCAGAGCTGCGGGAACGCCTGGTGAAAGCTCCGCTGCGGAATCCACGGCATCGTCGTAGCCGTCGGATGGACCAGCGTGCTGCTCCAGATCGGGCGGGGTGAACGTGTTGTTCGGGTTCACGGCACCCGTCGTCGATGTCTATAGAAGCCCGTGAATCGGCGGGTTGTTCCACGTCATGCTGTCCGGGTCGGCGAAGTTCTTCGGGAAGTCCGACGTCCGCACGCCGCGCGAGACGCCCGGTTGCCCCAATTAGCCGGCACGCTGTTCGAGGCGCCGTCGGTGAAGAGCACGATGACGCGGAGCCCCGACTGCTGCCCGCTCGGCACGGTCCGCACCTCGTCCCAGCCCGTGTACAGCCCTTCGACCATCGCCGTGCTGCCGCCGGGCAGGTTGTTCGGAATGTCGGCAATCACCTGCGTCTTGGCAAAGCCGCGGCTGGCCGGCATCCGATCAATCACCAACGCGTCGTTGCCGTAGGTGATCAGAGCGCCACACGATCGTGAGCCGCCGAGAACGCGTTGACGAAGGTCCGTGACGCGTCGCGCACAGCACCCCACGCGGAGCCGATCGATCCCGACACGTCGAGCACCAGCGACAGGTCCACCATGCGCCGGGTCGCCTCGCCCGTGCTCGTTACGGTGACTGTCGTCGAAGTTGCCGAGCCGCATGAACGTCGTCGGGAGCACCGCCGAGGCGGTGACGGTGACGATGTTCACGCCGATTCACGGCGATCGGTCTGAAGGGTGAAGAATCCGGGGACGAGGCGGTCGGTCACCGACGTCGTGCCCATGATAGCCGACCGGGAAGTTCTGCCTGGAAGATCTTCTCGGCCTCGCCCGGGGATTGCCGCTGTTCAGCATGCGGGCGGCGCCGAGCGCGGCTCCGTCCACGGCCTTGCTGAGCTGGGCTTTGACGACGTAGGCGCGGCCCGAGTCGGTGGCGAGACCCGCAAACAAGAGCATCGTGGTCAGGCCGACCGCCATGTAGACGAGCGTGAACCCCTTCTCGCTCCGAACCCTCGATCTCAGTGTCGTCATGTCCGTATCCTTCGCTTCGTGCCGCGTCTAGAAGTAGGCGATGGAGCCGAGCGTGTTCGGCACGTGAACGCCGAACTGATCGAACGGCGTGATCAGATCGTGCTGCGTGTAGACCTCGACGACGTAGAGGAAACCGCCGGGCACCGAGATCAAGCTGTTGGGCAAGTTGGTGACGCGCAGCGCCGTGTTGTTGTCCGAGTTGGCAGCCTCGTAGTAAGGAGGGCCGCCGTAGCCGCCGCCGCCTGCCGTCTGCACCTTGCTCGCCGCGCTGAAGTTGCCGAACTCGTGGCGCGCGTACAGGATCATCTGCCCGTAGTTGCTCGTGCCGGTCGTGGCGCCCTGCTTCAGGACCGAGAAGATCACCTTCGATCCGTTCGCGAAGTCGATCGGCCGGCCGCTCATGCTCCGGAGGGCGGCTTCCGCCTCCTGGAGCGTCGCGTCGCGCGAGATCAGGTTGGCGCCCTCGCGCGCCAGCTTCGTGACCACGTGCTGGTCGAGCAGCGCGTAACCCACTTCCACGACACCGAGCACAATGACGAGCAGGAACGGCAGCACCATGGCGAACTCGACCATGCTCTGGCCGCGTTCGTTCCGGAGTCGCCGGGCACGAGCCGGAAGTGTGGCGCTCATTGGACGAAAGCTCCTTCGTTCTTCATCGCGGACTCCACCGTGAAGGTGATGTCGCGCGTGTTGAAGAGCGGCCCCATGAGGAGTTGCAGCACCATGAGGTCGTAGGTGTAAGTGACCGTGACCTTCTCGATCTCGTTCGGCTGTCCCGTGCCGCCGGTCCAGCCGCCGCCACCAGACATGTGGCTGAAGCTGAACGCCCCGTCGGGGACGTTGAGCGTCGGCGTGGCGCTCCTGAAGGCCTGCCGGATCGACTGCTCGCGTGACATGCCACCGGAAACGTTGCCGGTCACCGCATAGCGCGTCGCCTGGCTCACGCCGCTTTCGAGCGTCAGCCAGGTGTACAGAATCATGCTGAAATCGAGGATCGCGAACGTGAGGAGGAGCAGCATCGGCGTGATGAGCGCCGCTTCGATCATGCTGTTGCCCCGTTCGCCCCGAAGGCGCGCGATCCTGGCTCGCAAGCGAGAGTGAGGTGTCATACTCGCTCCTGCACTGTTCACGCCCTGTGCCACCGGGGCGTTCTTACAGTCCTGGCCAGCCGGCAACGATTCTGGTCGGCAGGCTTCTCTCCCGTGCCCCGGAGTGCGACGCCCGCATGTCGGCTGGCACACCGGCCAACCTGCACAGCACCTTCGGTTTTCTTAGTGCCCGCCCCCCGGGACTCCCCTTCTCCTGGGAAATCGTGCTCAAGAGCGGCACACATCCGGCGGAGTGCAGAAGCTGGCAGGCTCGCCAGGCGCCGGCGGCCCTTCGGGAAGAAACTGCAATCGGCCTTACCAGACCTGTCGCACACGGTTGCGCAGGGGCGCACCTGCGGGCCGGGCGGCCGGCCGGCAATTCGGAGGTAGAATCCAGCGCCGCGCCGTAACCCTGAGGCGAGGTTCACGAGGACTCCGACGCTCTTCAGGGCCGTGAGGACATCGAATGCCGTGGATCCAGGTCTACGATCCGCTCGGCAGCCCGTGGCTGAGCACCATCGTCGCGGCCCTTCCGATCGTGCATTCTGCTCGCGGCGCTGGCCGTGCTGGAGTGGCGGGCGCACATGCGCGGCGCTCGCCGGCCTGGGATCGGCCCTCGCCGTGTCCGTCCTCGTTTACGGCATGCCGGTATCGACGGCGGCCGCGACGGCGGTGTACGGCGCCGCCTATCGGCCTGCTGCCCATCGGCTGGATCATCGTCAACGCGGTGTTCCTGTACAACCTGACCGTCGAGACCGGGCAGTTCGAGATCGTCAAGGCCTCGGTGGCGAACCTGTCGGCGGACCGGCGGATCCAGGCCCTGCTGATCGCGTTCTCGTTCGGCGCCTTCATCGAGGGCGCGGCCGGCTTCGGCACGCCAGTCGCAATCTGCTCGGCGCTCCTCATGGGGCTCGGCTTCACGCCGCTCTACTCCGCGGGCCTCGCGCTCATCGCCAACACGGCGCCGGTGGCCTTCGGCGCCATCGGGACGCCGATCCTCACGCTGGCGGCCGTCACGGGCATTCCCGCTGGAACCCTCAGCGCGATGGCCGGCCGGCAGCTGCCGTTCGTCTCGCTCATCGTGCCGGCGTGGCTGGTGGTGACGATGAGCGGGTGGCGCGGGTTCGTCGGCGTGTGGCCGGCCGTGCTCGTCTGCGGCGGCGTGTTCGCGGTCGTGCAGTTCTTCTGGAGCAACTTCGTCGGCCCCGAGCTCGTGGACATCGCCGGCGGCCTCGCCTCGCTCGTTGCCCTGGCGGTCTTCTGCCGCGTCTGGAAGCCGAGCCGAAGTCTGGGAGTTCCCGGAAGCACGCGGAAAATCGCGCCGCACCGGTTTCTTCAGAATACCGGCTTTGCTCAGGCGCGCGGTCGTTCGCGCGTGGATGCCGTGGGTGTTCCTCAGCGTCATGGTCATCCTCTGGGGTCTCGGATCGGTCAAGGCGCTTCTCAACGGCGGCCCCGCGGGCTTCTCGGCCTATCGCGAGGGCGGCCGCCGTCGGTCAGCTCGGTGCTATGCAGCCCAGCTGGGACGTGCCACTCCTCCACCGCCTGGTCTTTCGCGACTTTCCGGTTGAAGCCGTCGCGGTGGACCGCGCCCGCATCGACGACGCGCAGTACCGCAGGACGCGGGCTGAGGCGGCGCGCTACACGCTCAACTAGCTGTCGGCGACCGGCACCGGCATCCTGATCGCCGCCATCGTCACGGCGCTGTATCTCGGGTGTCCCGTTCGGGAAGGTGCTCTCGATCGCCGGCATGACGTTCACCCGCATGCGCAATCCGCTACTGACCATCGCGCTGATGCTGTCGCTCGGCTTCGTCACGCGCTACGGAGGGACGGACGCCACACTGGGGCTGGCGTTCACCAACACCGGGTGGCTGTATCCGTTCTTCGCCGCGTTCCTCGGCTGGCTCGGCGTGGCGCTGACCGGCTCCGACACCAGCTCGAACGTGCTCTTCGGCAGCCTGCAGAAGATCACCGCCGAGCAGCTCGGCCTGAATCCGGTGCTCATCACCACCGCCAACAGCACGGGCGGCGTCATGGGCAAGATGATCGACGCGCAGAGCATCGTCGTCGCGACGGCGTCGACCGGTCAGCAGGGCCAGGAGGGACGGATCCTGCGCTTCGTGTTCTGGCACAGCGTGGCGCTGGCGGCCATCATGGGCGTGATCGTGATGATTCAGGCGTACGTGACGCCGTGGATGATTCCGGCATACTGACGCCCGCCGAGGTCCGTCTCGATGTGTGGCTCGACGTGTCGTGCCTGTTCCGGACGCGATCCGAGGCGCAGAAGGCCTGCGCGGCGGCAAGATCGAGGTCAACGGGCAGTCCGCCAAGCCCAACCGCCTGCTGCGCCCCGGCGACGAGATCAGGATCGGCCGCCCTTTCGGCCGGAAGCAGACCGTCGTCGTCCGCGCCATCGCCGACCATCACGTGGCGAAGGCTGAAGCGCGACTGCTCTACGAGGATCTGACGCCGAAGCCCACGCCGGAGGAGGTCGAGACGCGCAAGCTGGAGCGGATGTATCGAGCCGCGGTCACGCCGCTCAAGGCGCCGGACAAGCGCGAGCGCAGGGCGCTTCGCCGAATCCAGGGGAAGAGCTGAACGGCGCTTCGCGCCGTAGGCTCCAGGGTTCGGACGCCAGGCTCCGGGATTGCCTGCTTCAGGAGTCTGGTCGTCGGCGAGCAGCGCTTTCGCCTGATCGTCGGTACTCGCCGGATGCTTGCCCTCCTGGGCGCTTGCGCGTAGAGGAACGAGATGCCGAAGATCACGACGATCAGGCCGAGCGACAGCCACTTGGGGATCTCGAAGTGGATGTAGCCCGCCGAGTGGAGGTACTCGATGACCAGCTTGATGCCGACCCACCCGATGATGATGAAGGCGCCGTCGACGAGCGCCGGATAGCGCTCGACAATCGCGAGCAGCTGGCCGATGACGAGCCGCATCGCGATGATGCCGAGCACGCCGCCCGTCAGGATGACCCAGGTCTTGGGCGACATCGCGACCGCCACCAGGATCGAATCCACCGCGAAGACGATGTCGGTCAGCTCCACCTTGACGACCGTCGCCCAGAACGCCGACAGTCCGAGCATCGCCGTCGCCTTGGGCGGCGTCCGGCGCACTTCTTCCCCGCCTCGCTGGAGGAAGTGGTGTGCCGTCAGATACAGGAGGTAGGCGGCGCCGAGCAGCTTCACCCAGTTGAGCTGGATTAGATAGACGGCCAGGAGCGTGGCGAGGGCACGGAAGAAGAACGCGCCGAGGATGCCGTAGCGCAGCGCCTGCCGCTGCTGGTGCTTCGGCAGTCCGAGCACCAGGACTGCGAGAACCATGGCGTTGTCGGCGCTGAGGAGGCCTTCGAGGGCAACGAGCAGAGCGATGGTGACGAGGTCGGCGTATTCGAACACGTCTCAGTATGACCCACGCAACACTTGACACGCCTCGTATCAATGCCTATACTTGATCCGTTGCAACCTTGGCGATGAGACCAGAAGAGGACTTTTTCTTCATCAGCGTGGCCGCCCGCATGCTCGGCATTCATCCGCAGACCCTCCGGAAGTACGAGCGGCTGGGACTGGTCCAGCCTAGCCGGACGATCGGCAGCATGCGCCTCTACACCCGCGACGAGCTGGAGCGCCTCAAGCTGATCAAGCGGCTGGTCGAAGACGGAGGGATCAACCTCGCAGGCGTTCAACGCCTGCTCTCGATCGCGCAAGTCGTGCAGCGCATTCGACCGATGATGCGCGACGAGGCCCTCTCGCCGCGCGACGCGAGGCGGCTCGGTCAAGAGCTCGACGAACTGACCCGCATGCTGGGATTCGACTGACGTGGAATTCAAGGACTATTACGCGGCCCTCGGCGTGGCGAAGACCGCCACGGACAAGGAAATCAAGCAGGCGTTCCGGAAGCTGGCGCGGAAGCACCACCCTGACGTGAATCCCGGGGACAAGTCTGCCGAAGCGAAGTTCAAGACGATCAACGAAGCGCACGAGGTCCTGAGCGACCCGGAGAAGCGCAAGAAGTACGACGAGCTCGGCGCCAACTGGCGCGCGTACCGAGCAGGCGGGCGCCGGAGGGCCACAAGGCGGCCCCTGGAACGTCGTACGCCGGCGGCGCACCGGGCGGCGGCTTCCGCACCATGACGGAAGACGAGATGCGGGACATGTTCGGCCATGCCGATCCGTTCTCGGACTTCTTCCAGACGTTCTTCGGCGGCGAGGATCCGACGTCCGCGCGGCCGCGGCGGCACGGCGCCGGGCCGCGCGGCAGGGCCGCGACGTCGAGCAGGAGATCGAACTCGGTCTCGAGGACGCCTATCACGGCACCATGCGGCGCCTGCAGACCACATTCAGCGGTCAGGCCCGATCGGTGGACGTCCGGATCCCGGCCGGCGTGGGCGATGGCTCGCGCGTCCGGATTGCGGGCGAAGGCGAACTTGGCGGCGGAGGCGCTCCGTCGGGCGATCTGTACCTGCGCATTCGCCTTTCGCCGCACCCGCGGTTCGAGGTCAAGGGCAAGGACTTGTACGCGACGCGTGCCGGTGCCGTTGACGACGGCCGTGCTCGGAGGCGAGACCGAGGTCTCCACGCTCGGAGGAAAGACGCTGCGGCTCAAGGTTCCGCCGGCCACCCAGCAGGGGCAGGTGTTCCGGCTGAAGGGCCACGGGATGCCAACAGCCGGCAAGCCCGACCAGGCTGGGGACCTGTACGCCACGGTGGAGGTGCAGCTCCCGCGCGAGCTCACCGCCGAGCAGCGTGCGCACTTCGAGGCCCTGCGCAAGATAGAAGAAGGGTCCAGGCTCCAGGCTTCAGGCTCCGAGACGACCGCACGCTGAAGACCGCCGAAGCCCCGAGTAGCCAGAAGCCCCAGTGAGCCTGAAGCCACGGAGCCCGGAGCCCAGAGAGACGCTATGGATATGAACAAGTACACGCAAAAAGCCCAGGAAGCGGTGATCGCGGCGCAGCAGCTCGCTGCCGACGCGGGCCATCCTCAAATCGAACCGGAGCACCTGCTCGTGGCTCTGGCAGAGCAGCGTGACGGCGTCGTGCCGGAACTGCTCCGGAAGATGTCCGTCGATCCAGCAACCATCGCTGCCGGTACGCGCGAGCTCCTCGGCAAGATGCCCAGGGCGCACGGCGGATCGGAGCCGGGGCTGTCGCCGCGCTTCCGAATCGTCACCGATCTCGCGCGGGAAGAAGCCGGGAGGCTGAAGGACGAGTTCGTCAGCACGGAACACCTCTTCATCGGGATCGCGACCGAGCCTGGGCGCTCCCCTGCTGCCCGGCTGCTGACCGCACGCGGCCTGACAAAGGACGCGATCTTCTCGGCGCTGACCGGCGTACGTGGATCGCAGCGGGTGACGAGCCAGAACCCTGAGGGCACGTATCAATCGCTCGAACGCTACGGCCGCGACCTGACCGAGCTGGCGCGCAGGGGCAAGCTCGACCCGGTGATCGGACGCGACGAAGAAATCCGCCGGGTCATCCAGGTCCTCTCACGCCGCACGAAGAACAACCCGGTGCTGATCGGCGAGCCGGGTGTCGGCAAGACCGCCATCGTCGAGGGGCTTGCCGCGCGTATCGTCCGCGGCGACGTGCCCGAAGGGCTCAAGAACAAGCGCATCGTGGCGCTCGACATGGGCGCGCTGGTGGCCGGCGCGAAGTACCGTGGGGAATTCGAAGAACGCCTCAAGGCCGTCCTCAAGGAGATCACGGACGCCGAGGGCCAGGTCATCCTGTTCATCGACGAGCTGCACACGGTCGTCGGCGCCGGAGCATCCGAAGGGTCGATGGACGCCTCGAACATGCTCAAACCCATGCTGGCACGCGGCGAGCTCCATACGGTGGGTGCGACCACGCTCGACGAGTATCGCAAGTACATCGAGAAGGACGCCGCGCTCGAGCGCCGGTTCCAGACAGTCCTCGTCGGAGAACCGACCGTCGAAGACACGATCAGCATCCTGCGCGGCCTCCGCGAACGCTACGAGACGCACCACGGTGTCACCTTCAAGGATGCCGCGCTCGTGGCCGCCGCCGTGCTGTCGAATCGCTACATCGCGGATCGGTTTCTCCCGGACAAGGCGATCGACCTCGTAGATGAGGCAGCGTCGAAGCTTCGCATGGAGATCGATTCGATGCCGGCGGAATTGGACGAGCTTGAGCGCCGCGTGATGCAGCTCGAGATCGAACGCGAGGCGCTGCGGAAGGAGAAAGACAAGGCCTCGGTCGAACGGCTGGCAAAGCTCGACAAGGAACTGGCCGACCTGAAGGAAGAGCGCTCCCGGCTGGCATCGCATTGGCAGCAGGAAAAGGACAGCTATTCAGCAGGCACGCAAGCTTCGAGAGGAGTTGGAGACCGTGCGGTTGGAAGTGGAGCGCGCCCAGCGCGGCGGCGACTACACGAAGGCGTCTGAGCTCCAGTACGGCCGGGTGCCTGAGCTGGAGCAACAGATCAAGGCCGCCGAGGCGCAGCTGACCGAGCTCCAGAAGGGCCAGCGGATGCTCAAGGAGCAGGTCGACGAAGAGGACATCGCCGAAGTCGTCAGCAAGTGGACCCACATCCCGGTCAGCCGGCTGATGGAGGGCGAAGTTCAGAAGCTCATTCATATGGAGGAGCGCCTGCACCAGCGCGTCATCGGCCAGGACGAGGCCATCAACGCCGTGTCGAACGCCATCCGACGGGCAAGAGCCGGCCTGCAGGACCCGAACCGGCCACTGGGAAGCTTTCTCTTCCTCGGGCCGACCGGTGTCGGCAAGACCGAACTGGCGCGCGCGCTCGCCGAGTTCCTGTTCGACGACGATCAGGCGATGATCCGGATCGACATGTCCGAATATCAGGAGAAGCACACGGTCTCCCGTATGATCGGCGCTCCTCCCGGATATGTCGGCTACGAGGAAGCCGGACAGCTGACCGAGGCAGTGCGGCGCCGGCCCTATGCGGTGGTGCTCCTCGACGAGATCGAGAAGGCCCACTCCGACGTGCTGAACGTTCTGCTTCAGCTGCTGGACGATGGGCGGCTGACCGACGGCAAGGGCCGGACGGTAGACTTCAAGAACACCGTGGTCATCATGACCTCGAACATCGGCAGCCAGTTCCTGGCAGACAGTCAGGCGCAGGGTGAAATCACGGAAGGTTCACGGCGTCAGGTCATGGAGGCGCTCCGCGCCCACTTCCGGCCGGAGTTCCTGAACAGAATCGACGAGATCGTCTTCTTCCACGCACTCGGCAAGGCGCACATGAAGCAGATCATCGATATCCAGGTGGCCGGTCTTGTGAAGCGTCTCGAGGAGCGGAAGATCCGCGTGGAGCTGACCGACGCGGCAAAGGAGCGGCTGGTGAACGAAGGCTACGATCCTATCTACGGCGCGAGGCCGCTCAAGCGGACGATACAGCGTCGTGTGCTCGACCCTCTGGCCATGCGTGTGCTCGAAGGTGAGTTCACCGAGGGCGACAAAATCCTGGTCGACGCCGGATCGGCCGATGCGCCGCTCACGTTCCTCAAGCGCGAAACGGTGAGCGGGTAGATGGCGGCACCGAACCCTGCTCCGCGGCGTTTTCCCGGTTCCATCGGAGGGCGGCCGTCCGCCCTCTGGTACGGCCTGGTGATCATCATGGCGGTCGGCCTGGCGCAGATGTACTACCTGGCGCCCGGCGGACGCACCATCCCGTACAGCCAGTTCAAGCAGCTGGTTCAGGCCGGGTCGGTCGAAGAGGTCGTTGTCGGCGAGCAGATGATCCGCGGCACGTTGAAGGCGCCGCTCGAGGGCGACAGCAGCCAGAGCCGCCTGTTCATGACCACGCGCGTGGACGATCCGAAGCTGACGGAGGAACTCGGCGCGAAGGGTGTGAAGTATAGCGGGGAGCTGCTCAACCGCTGGCTACCGGAGCTTCTGAGCTGGATCATTCCGCTCGGCATCATCATCGCGTTGTGGGCGTTCTTCTTCCGTCGTATCGGCGGCGCCGAGGGCGGCGTGATGTCGTTCGCGCGCAGCAAGGCGAAGATTTACGCCGACGATGAGGTCAAGGTCCGGTTCAGCGACGTGGCGGGCGTGGACGAGGCCGAAGAGGAGCTGAAGGAGATCGTCGAGTTCCTGAAGAACCCCGAAGAAGTACACCAACCTCGGCGGCCGCATTCCCAAGGGCGTGCTCCTCGTCGGCCCCCCCGGAACGGGAAAGACGCTGCTTGCGCGGGCGGTCGCGGGCGAGGCCCATGTGCCCTTCTTCAGCCTGAGCGGGTCGGAGTTCGTCGAGATGTTCGTCGGCGTGGGTGCGGCGAGAATCCGCGATCTCTTCCAGCAATCGGAAGCCAAGGCACCGTGCATCGTGTTCATCGACGAGCTGGACGCCCTGGGCAAGGCGCGCGTGCAGAGCCCGATTGGCAGCCACGAGGAGCGCGAGCAGACGCTCAACCAGTTGCTGGCCGAGATGGATGGCTTCGACGGGCGCAAGGGCGTGATCATCATGGGCGGCCACCAACCGCCCCGAGGTGCTCGACGCGGCCCTCCTCCGCCCGGGGCGTTTCGACCGCCAGGTCCTCGTGGACAAGCCCGATGTGAGGGGCCGAGAAGAGATCCTGCGGATTCACGTGAAGAACGTGAAGGTGTCTGCTGATCTCGACATCAAGGTGGTGGCCGCGAGGACAGTCGGCTTTGCCGGCGCCGACCTTGCGAACCTCGTGAACGAGGCCACGCTCCTCGCCGCCCGAAACGACAAGGTCGAAGTGGGACCACGCGACTTCGATTCGGCGATCGACCGCCTGGTAGCGGGGCTCGAGAAGAAGCGCGTCATGAGCACGAAGGAGCGGGAGATCGTGGCTTTCCACGAATCCGGGCACGCCATCGTGGCATCCGCGCTGCCCGGCATGGACCCCGTCCACAAGATCTCGATCGTGCAGCGGGGCTTCGGCGCCCTGGGCTACACGATGCAGCTGCCGCTGGAAGACCGCTACCTGATGACTCGCCGCGACCTGCTGAACAAGCTGGCCGTGCTGCTGGCCGGCCGGACCGCCGAGGAGATCGCGCTCGGCGAGATTTCGACCGGTGCCCAGAACGATCTCCAGCGCGCAACCGAGATCGCGCGTGCGATGGTGACCGAGTTCGGCATGAGCGATGAGATCGGCCTCATCAACCTGGAAGGCGCCCGGCGACCCGCTTTTCTCGAGATGGGCGGCCCCGAACGAGGGCTCTACGGCGAGGACACGGCGCGCACCATCGATGCCGAGATCCGCCGCATCCTCACCGACGCGCACGCGACCGCACGGCGTGTGCTCACGGAACAACGCGGCAAGCTCTCCGAGGTCACTGCGCGGCTGCTGGAAGTCGAGGTCATGGAGGGCGACGAACTCCGCCAAATCCTCGCGATGCCGGCGGCCGCTGTTCTGTTCCCGCCCCCGGCCCTCTAACCACAGGGGTCCAAAAGGACCCGCGTGCAGCCCCACGCCAGCCAGGTCATGTAGGCCAGGTCCTGTTGGCCCTGGCGTGTCGAAGCCGCTTGCGGAGTCGCCGGGTGCGGCGCTAGAGTTGGCCCGTTCTCCTATATGAGCCGGAGGCGTTCGGACTTCACCCGGCGCGAATTTCTCGAGGGTACGGGCGCGGCCTTCCTGGCTGTGACAGCAGTCCCCGCGATGTCCGACGCGCAGCCGGCTGTTCCGCTGCCTGCCACCGGCGCTCCGCGCACAACAATCCGCCTGAACGTCAACGGCACCCCACGGGATGTCGAGGTCGAGGACCGCTGGACGCTCGCCGAAGCCCTGCGCGATCACCTCGAACTGACCGGAACCAAGATTGGGTGTGACCGCGGCGAGTGCGGCGCCTGCACCGTGTTGATGGACGGCAAGGCCGTTTACTCTTGCAGCCAGCTTGCCGTTTGGGCGCACAACCGGCGGATCGCCACCATCGAGGGACTGGCACGCGGCGACCGCCTGTCCACCTTGCAGCGCGCGTTTGCCGAGCACGATGCGCCACAGTGCGGCTTCTGCACGTCGGGCCAGATCATGGCGGCGGTGGCGCTCACGGCGGCCAACCCCACGCCTACTGCGGCTGAAGTGCGCGCCGGCCTGGCGGGAAACCTGTGCCGCTGCGCCAACTACAACCGCTACGTCGAGGCTGTGCTTGCTGCGTCCACGGCAACAGGTAAACCGCCCTCGCGCGGAACCGCAGGCGCGACGGTGGAACGACTGACGACGGTCGGCCGCCCGACGACGCGAATCGATGCGGTCGAGCGGGTGACTGGACGCGCCAGGTTCACCGGGGATGTGCGGCTGCCAGGTATGCTCTACGCCCGCGTGCTCCGCAGCCCGCATCCACACGCGCGCGTCGTGAGTATCGACACCACGCGCGCACGAGCCCTGCCAGGCGTCCGCGCCATCCTGACCCGCGAGAACTGCTCCATCACGTGGGGAGCCGGCTCCATTTCCGGCGGGCAGCAGTACAACGAGGAGGTCAAGCGAGTCACGAAGCACAAGCGTTTCCTCTTCAACAACCCGGTGCGTTTCGTCGGCGACCCGGTCGCCGCGGTTGCCGCCGTGGACCGCCACGTGGCCGAAGAGGCGCTCAGCCTGATTGCTGTTCAATACGAAGTCCTCCCGTTCGTGCTGGATCAAGAGGAAGCACTCAAGGAAGGCGCTCCCGCCATATGGCCCGAGGGCAACCTCTCGCCGAACGCCAGGAACGAGATGGTGCCTATTGGCGCGCGGCGCGGCGATGTCGAGAAAGGGCTGGCCTCGTCGGCTCGCGTGTTCGAGGATCGATACACCACCTCGTTCGTTCACAACGCACAGATGGAACCACGTTCTGCGGTCGCCCTCTGGGAGGGTGACAAGCTCACCGTCTACACCCCGACCGGCGGGATCTCCAACTGCAAGACCGACACGGCTCGCGACCTGAACCTGCCGCCAGACGACGTCCGCATCGTCTGCCAGTACATGGGCGGCAACTTCGGGAACAAGAACCAGAACCAGGACGCCGATCTCATTGCGGCCGTGCTCGCGCGCGACTGCCGGGCCCCGGTCAAACTCGAGTTGTCACGCCGGGAGGACTTCATCGGCGTGCATGGACGATGGCCGACGACCCAGTACTACACGGTTGGTGTGACTGCCGAAGGCGCACTGAACGCGGTGCGCCTGCGCGGCTACAGCGGCATGGGTCCCTATCGAAAGAACTCCGGTGCGATAGGAGGAATGGATCTGTACCGCTGCCCGAACACCGAGGTCAGTGTGTCGCCGGTCTACACCAACAAGACCGTGTCGGGAAATTTCCGCGGCCCCGAGTACCCGCAGGGGTTCTTCGGCATTCAGTCGATGATGGACGACGTGGCGTTTCAGCTGCGTGTCGACCCGGTCGAGTTCATCCTGCGGAACATGACGCGGATGTACCGCGACGAGACGCCCTACTCCAACTACTCGCTGGAAGACTGCGTGCGGCGCGGCGCTGATGCATTCGACTGGAAAGGCCGATGGCGGCAGCAGCCTGGCGCAGACCCGGGTGTCATCAAGCGCGGCGCGGGTGTTGCGTTCATGACGTTCCGCTCCGGTCTCGGCCGCAGCAGCGCGGCGTTGACGTTGTACGGCTCTGGCCGCTGCTCGCTCTACGTCGGCGTCACCGACGTCGGCGGAGGCGCGAAAACGACCATGGGGCTCATCGCGGCCGAAGAGCTCGGGATCCCGTTGTCCCAGATTGACGTGGTCTGGGGCGACACCGATCGGTGCCCCTACTCTGTCGGCGAATCCGGAAGCCGCACCACCATCATGACGGGCCAGGCGGTCGTGGAAGCCGCCAGGGCCTTGAAGCAGCAGATTGCCGCGAAGGGGCTCCCGACCGGGTCCAACGTCCTGACCTCGAGTGCCACGTCAGCGGCAGCGGACGCGAGCGTCGTGCGGCAGGCTTTCGGTGCGCACTTCGTCGAGGCGGAAGTCGATACAGCCACGGGTCGCGCGAGAGTCACCAAGTACGTGGCCGTCCACGACAGCGGGAGGCTGATAAACCCGTTGTCCGCGCTCGGCCAGATCCAGGGCGCGGCGATCCAGGGCATCGGCATGGCGCTGCACGAGGAGCTGCGCTACGACCGCCGCTCCGGCCAGCCGCTGACCCCGGGCTACTACGGAGCAAGGATTCCGACTCACCTGGATGCGCCGGACATCGAAGTCATCTTCATCGAAACCGACGATGGACTAGGCCCGTTCGGCGCCAAGGCGATCGGTGAATCGGGAATCATCCTGGCACCGGCGGCGGTCGCCAATGCGCTGTTCAACGCCACGGGCCGGCGCATCAAGGACCTTCCGGCGTCACGCGCACAGCTGATGGGGGTCCGCGCGTGAGACCTTTCTCGAACGTCGATGCACGGGATCTGAGCCACGCGAGCGAAGTGGCCGTCACTGCCCGTCGGGATAAGAAGCGTGCGGCGTTCGCCTCTGGCGGGAGCGATTTGCTGGCCCTCGTGAAGGACGGCGTCGTCGCACCAGACGTTATCGTCAATCTGAAAACCATCAGGGGCATGGACCGGATCACGTCGAACCGTGATGGGCTGCAGATTGGCGGGCTGGTCACGCTGGCCGATCTCGCGCGGCACACGGCCGTCCGGCGTCAGTACGCCGTCCTCGCCGAAGCCGCTGAAAGCGTCGCCACGCCCCAGATCCGGAACGTCGGCACCGTCGCCGGCAACGTCTGCCAGCGGCCCTGGTGCTGGTATTTCCGCAACGGCTTCCCCTGCCTGAAGGCCGGCGGTACGACGTGCTACTCGGTCGTGGGCGAGAACCAGTTCCAGGCCATTTTCGGCGGCGGGCCGAGCTACATCGTCCACCCGTCGGACACCGCGTCGGCCCTGGCTGCGCTGGACGCCCGCTTCCGCATTTCGGGGCCCAGAGGATGGCGCACGGTCCCAGCCAGTGAGTTCTTCGTGTTGCCGAGAGCGGATGCCGGCCGCGAGAACGTGCTGTCCGATGACGAGGTGCTCGAGGCGGTTCTCGTTCCCCTCCCCGCCCGGTCGACGAGGAGCGCGTACCACAAGGTGCTCGATCGCGAGGCCTGGACCCACGCGGTGGTCAGCGTTGCCGTCGTGCTGGAGATGGATGCCGACGTGTGCACCAGCGCGCGCATCGTTCTGGGTGGCGTCGCGCCGATTCCCTGGCGTGTCCCTGATGCTGAGCGTGTGCTGCAGGGTCAGCGCGTCACGGCTGAACTCGCGGCGCGGGCCGGTGAGATCGCCGTCGCCGGCGCGCGGCCGCTCTCGCAGAACGGCTACAAGATTCCGATGACACGGGCCATCGTCGAACGGACCGTGCTGGACGTCTCCCGACGCGCCCCGGCAATCTGATCTCCAACAACTGCGTCCAACGACCCGGCTCTGGTTCGATGCCAGAGTTCGCGGCGCCTACGGCGTGAGAGCGCGCGGAGGTGGCGGAGCAAGCGGGATCTCACACGAAGGCACGAAGACGCGGAGAGGGCGCGGCCAGCCCGCTTCGCGGGCGTGACGTCGGAAAGCACCGGGACGGAAGCACGTCTGATGCGCGTGAGCGTGTTTCCGTCCGGGTGCTTCCCGACGTCGCCGCAGGCCGGCGCAGCCGGCCTCGGCCGCGCCAATCATCAATACGTCTCCGTCCTCCGTTCCTCCGTGTTGAGTCCGTTTCCTCCGTACCCTCCGTGATCTCATCTCAGACACCAGCTTCCGGGAGCGGCGCTTCCGCTATCCTCGCATCGCCCCAGAAGCTGAACGCCATGATCACCGTCAGGATTTGTACGCTGACCACGAGCGCGACTGTCGCAGGCCAGCCACCTCGCGTCCAGAACAGACCTGGCAGTGCAGCGCCCAGGCTCCCGCCGATGTAATAGAACGATGCGTACAGTCCCACGGCCAGCCCGCGGTCACGGTGCGCGGCCGCGCCCACATAACTGCTTGCCGTTGCCTGCGCGACGAACACGCCAGCGGCACAGCAGGCCAGGCCCACGACGATCGCTGCGACCGACGGCCACAGTGTCAGCAGCGCGCCGAACATCGAGACTCCGACGGCCGTCGCGAGGGAACGCCGGTGGCCATAGTGATCGATCCATCGCCCGGCCAACGGGGTGACGACCGCCCCAATCAGGTAGACGACGAACAACCATCCGAGCGCGCTGGTGCTGAGATTGAACGGCGGGCCATGGAGCAGAAATGTCGCGTAGGTGAACATCGCGACCAGCGTAAAGAGCACGCAAAGGCCGATCGCAAAGGTGGACTGAAGCTGCGGATTGCGCAGGTGCACCGTGACCGCTGACACCGCGGGCCGGCCGCTCGGCTCTGCGCCGGCACGTTCGCGTGGCAGCCAGAGCGCCAGGGCGGCGGCCGTCAACAGGTTCAGCAGCGCCAGTGCGCCGAATGCCGCGCGCCAGCCGAAGAGGTCCGCCACGGCTCCCGTTGTTGCGCGGCCCACAAAACCGCCGACCACCGTGCCGCTGACGTAGGCGGCCGTGGCTGGCCCGGTGCGGCCGGCGGGCCATTCGTCATGGATGTAGGCCACCGTGATGGCGAACACGCCAGGGGTGAACAGCCCCTGGACGACCCGCCAGAAAATCAGGTCGCCGAGGCTTCGCGAGGCCGCCGCCAGCGCTGTGGCAATCGTCAGCGCAACAGCCGAGCCGACGATCACCCGCTTTCGTCCGATACGGTCAGCCAGGCGGCCCGCACCGGGGGCGGCTGCGGCCACGGCCAGCGTTGACGCGGTCACCGTGAGGCTCACATCGAACTGGGACGCGTCGAACACGTCCATGAGCATGGGCAGCAGCGGCTGCGTGGCGTAGAGGTCCAGGAAGGCCGTGAAGCCCGCCAGCACGACAGGAATCCGCGACGGCCCGGTTCGCGCTATATTCTTGCTGCCATGAACAAGCGCCACGCGGCCATCACCTCTCTGCTCCTGTTGCTTGCGGCGGCGGCGCCGAGATCGCAGCCCGCCGGCACCCGTGTGTTCACCAACCTCCGCCTCGTCGATGGCACTGATGCGGCGCCGGTCGGCGGCGCGTCCATTGTCGTCCAGAACGGCCGCATCGTTGCCGCGGGCCCCGCGTCTCGCGTCACGGTTCCGACAGGCGCCGAGCGGATAGACCTTGGCGGCCGGACGGTGATCCCGGGTCTCATCAACGCGCACGGCCACGTCAACGACGCTGCGCGCGACCTCAAAACGTACGCCGCTTACGGAGTGACGACGGTGTTCAGCCTTGGCGGCGAAGCACCGCCGGTGTTCGCGGCGCGGGCCTCGCAGAACGTCGCGACCCTCGACCGTTCGCGCGTGTTTGTTTCCGGACCTGTGCTGACGCCCGACTCGCCGGAGCAGGCGCGAACGATGGTGGCCGACGTCGCTGCACAGAACGTGGACTTCGTGAAGATCCGGGTGGATGACAACCTCGGCACGACGTCCAAGATGCCGCCCGAGGTCTACCGCGCCGTGATCGACGAAGCACACAAGCGCGGCCTGCGGGTGGCCGTCCATTTGTTCTACCTGGCCGACGCGAAGAGCCTGCTCGACGCCGGCGCCGATCTCATCGCGCACAGCGTCCGGGATCTCGACGCGGATCCCGCGCTCATGGCGGCGTTCAAGGCGAAAGGCGTCTGCCTGTGCCCGACGCTGATGCGCGAGGTTTCGACGTTTGTCTACGAAGCCACGCCGCCCTTCTTTGCCGACCCGCTGTTCCTGGCCCACTCGGACAAGGCACAGATCGCCACGCTGCAGGAACCGGCACGCCAGGAGGCGATGCGCAAGAGCCCGAGCGCGCAGCGCTACAAGGCGGCGCTGGAGGTTGCGAGCCGGAACGTCAAGCGCCTCTCTGACGCGGGCGTTCCGATCGCGATGGGAACAGACACCGGCCCAGCCGGGCGCTTTCAGGGTTACTTCGAGCTGATGGAACTGGAGCTCATGGTCAAGGCAGGGTTGACGCCCAAGCAGACGCTGGCGGCCGCGACGCGCGATGCCGCGCGGTGCATGAAGGTGGACAAGGATCTCGGCACGCTCGAAACCGGCAAGTGGGCCGACTTCGTGGTCCTGGACGCCGATCCGCTGGTAAACATCTCCAACACAAAGCGGATCAACGCGGTCTACATCGCAGGCAATCGCGTCCCGAGATAACGGCGTCGGGTATGAATTGCGCGCGTTGACCGCCGGAATTCACACCCGACTCCAGTTGCTGCCTTTCTACTGCGCCGGCTTGTCGCCCGATGCCGGGACTGCGGCTTCCGCCGCGGCAAAACCGATGCGCGAGTGCGTGCCGTCGCAGAACGGCTTATTAGTCGACCCACCGCACCGGCACAACGCGAACGGCCGTTTTGCCAGCTGATAAGTATTGCCGTTCCAGTCGACGACCGTGACATCGTCGCCTTCGACGAGGTACGGCCCGTTCTGCCTCACCTTGATTGTCGCCACCACTGCCTCCTTGGGACTACGACATCTTCTGCATTGAGGCCAGGAAGTCGCCGTTTGTCGCGGTCTTCCTGAGCCTGTCGAGCAGCAGTTCCATCGCCTCGACCGGCGAGAGCGGATTGAGCACCTTGCGCAGGACCCAGATCCGGTTCAGGTCCTCGCGCTGCAGCAGGAGCTCTTCCTTCCTGGTGCCGCTCTTCAGGATGTCGATGGCCGGGAACACGCGCTTGTCCACCAGCTTGCGATCCAGGTTGATCTCCATGTTGCCGGTGCCTTTGAACTCCTCGAAGATCACGTCATCCATGCGCGAGCCGGTGTCGATGAGCGCCGTCGCCATGATCGTCAGCGAGCCGCCCTCCTCGATGTTACGCGCCGCGCCGAAGAAGCGCTTGGGCTTCTGGAGCGCGTTCGAGTCGAGACCGCCGGACAGGATCTTTCCGGACGAGGGGCTGACGGTGTTGTAGGCGCGGGCGAGGCGGGTAATCGAGTCGAGCAGGATGAGCACGTCCTTCTTGTGCTCGACCAGCCGCTTGGCCTTTTCGATCACCATTTCGGCTACCTGCACATGGCGCTGCGCGGGCTCGTCGAAGGTGGACGAGATCACCTCGCCGTTCACCGACCGCTGCATGTCGGTGACCTCCTCCGGGCGCTCGTCAATCAGCAGCACAATCAGGTAGACCTCCGGGTGGTTCACCGCCACCGACTGCGCGATGCTCTGCAACAGCATGGTCTTGCCAGTGCGAGGCGGGGCGACGATGAGCCCCCGCTGCCCCTTGCCAATCGGCGTGAGCAGGTCCATGACGCGGCCCGCGAGGTTCTCGGGGGCCGTCTCCAGTTTGAGCCGCTCCTGTGGATAGAGCGGTGTCAGGTTCTCGAAGAAGAGCTTTTCGCGCGCCTTGTCCGGCGCCTCGAAGTTGACCGCCTCGACCTTGATGAGCGCGAAGTACCGTTCGCCTTCCTTGGGCGACCGGATCTGACCGGAGATGGTGTCGCCCGTATGCAGGTCGAACCTGCGGATCTGGGACGGCGACACATAGATGTCGTCCGGGCCCGGCAGGTAGTTGTAGTCGGGGGCGCGAAGGAACCCGAAACCGTCCGGCAGGACCTCGAGCACACCCTCGGAAAAGATGAAGCCGCTCTGCTCGGTCTGCGCCTTGAGGATCTGGAAGATCAGCTCCTGCTTGCGCATGCCGGTCGCGCCGGCCACGCTCATGTCCTTTGCGATCTGCGTGAGCTTCTGAATGCTCATGTCCTTCAGGTCGGTGATGTTCAGACCCTGCGGCCTGGCGGTCGCGGGCGGTCGGGCGGCCGGCAGCTCCGGACCGTTGGCCTCGGCGGGTTCTGGTGCACGCTCGGGTTGCGGCCCGCGCCGCTTCTGCTGACTCGACATAAAGGTTCAGTGGCTGACGTGACTCGGCTGGCGGAAACCGCCTGTGAAAATTACCGGGAGTATGGGTTCTGGCCGATCGCGATGATGCTGCAGGCCACGATGGGCCGGATTGACAGGGCACGGGCCCGAGCGATGAGCTCGTCGCTTTCAGAACCGGGGTTCAGCCAGACTTCCGGGATCTGCCTGGCGGCGACCTCGGCGATGACGCGCTCGCCCACCTCGGGCGGGACATAAAACGACGCCATATCGATCGGTCCCGGTACGTCGAGCACCGAACGATACGCTTTCAGCCCCTCGATCTCCTGCTCGTGAAGGTTGATCGGGACCACCTGGTAACCCTCGTCCAGGTAGGCCCGCACCGCCCGGTTCCCGAACTTCCGGCGGTCGCTCGAAGCGCCGATGACGGCCACCACTTTCGGCATCACAACGTCAGGGGCGCGCCGCGTGAAGCGTGTGCCGGCGGGCGAATTCGAGCAGGCGGCGGCTGCCCTCCCGAAGATGCTCCATCGATGTGGCGTAGGACATGCGCGCAAAGCCCGGGGCGTCGAAAGCCTCCCCCGGAGTAATGGCCACCCGCGACTCGTCGAGCAGCGCCTGGGCGAAATCGGTGGACGTTACAAAACCCGCGTCCGCCATGACCTCGCTCAGATCCGGGAACAGATAGAACGCACCCGCGGGCTTCACGACCTTGATTCGCGAGTCCTCGCCCAGCCACTGGCAGAGGTTGTCCCGCCGTACGCGGTACTCGTTAAGCATCGTCGCAACTGGTGCCTGCGATCCGGTCAACGCCTCGAGCACGGCTTTCTGGGTGATCGACGACACATTCGACGTCGCGTGGCTCTGGATGGCGTTCTGCGCCGCAACGACCGCGGCCGGAGCGATGGTCCAGCCGCAACGCCAGCCGGTCATCGCGTATGCCTTCGAGGCCGAGCCACAGATCACCGCGTTTTCCCGGCAATGGTCGCTCAGTACCTTGGGCAGGTTATGGGGCACTTCGTCGTAAATCAGCTTCTCGTAGCAGAGATCGACGACGACCCAGATGCCCCGAGCGGCCGCCGCCTTCGCGATGGCGGTGAGATCTGCTTCGGAAATCAGCGCGCCCGTGGGATTGCACGGAGAGTTGATGATGATCCCGCGTGTCCTGGGTGTCACCGCGGAGAGGATCGCGTCGGCCTTGATGGCGAACCCGTCCGCAGCACGAGTGCGGACCAGGACCGGCGTCGCCTCGGCGAGCTTCACCTGCTCGGACAAGGTTGGCCAATACGGCGCGTGCGTGATGACCTCGTCGCCGGCGTTGAAAAGCGCCAGCGCCGTATTGAAAAGCGCCTGCTTCCCGCCAGCGCTGGTCATCACCTCGGCAGGCGAGAACTGGACGCCGTAGTCGGTCTTGTAGCGATCGCAGATCGCCTGCTTCAGCTCCGCGATCCCGCCGACCGGCGTGTATTTCGTGAAGTCCTGATCGATTGCCTTGTGACCGGCCGCACCAATCGGCGGCGGCGTGCCGAAGTCCGGCTCACCCGCACCGAAATCGATGACCTCGACGCCTTCGCGGCGCAGGCGATCCACGTTGGCGGTCACCTTCATCGTCTGTGACGTAGAGATCCGGCTGGTGCGATCGGAGAGGTGCATCCCTATGAACTTCTTGGTTCTGACTTCTAACTTCTGACTTTCTTCTGAAGTCGTTCCTCGACCATGTCGGGGACCAGGCCATGCACGCGGCCGCCGAGGGCGAAGACTTCCTTGATGAGCCTCGAGCTGATGTAGGTGTACTGCTCGGCCGGCATCATGAAGACTGTTTCGATTCTACCATTCAGGCGCTGGTTCATCAGCGCCATCTGGAACTGGTACTCGAAGTCCGAGACGGCACGCAAGCCCCGCACGATGGCGTGGGCTTTGCGGCGCTCGACGTAGTCCACCAGCAGGCCCGCGAACGTATCCACCTCGACGCTCGGTTGATCCTTGAACACCTCGCGCGCGATCTCGACCCGTTCTTCCATCGAAAAGAGCGGGTGCTTCTCCGCGTTGATCAGGATGGCCACGACGATGCGATCGAACAGGCGCGTGCCGCGCATGATGATGTCAACGTGGCCGTTGGTGAGCGGGTCGAAGGATCCGGGGAAGACCGCTAGGGTTGACATGTGTAGAAGGCCAGGGCGCTGTCGCCAGATGTGAGGTCGCGGCCCAGACGCAGCCGGCCGGCCTCGGCCGGCACGGGCTGCCGGCGGCCATGCTCGAAGACGAGCAATGCGTCTGGCGCAAGCAGCGCGTCGACGCCGTTCAGCACATTCGCCGCCTCGAGACCGTAAGGGGGATCCAGACCAGCAGATCGAAAGTCTGCCCGGCTGAACGAAGTGTCTCGACCCCACGAGCGACACTGGCGCGGATAATAACATAGCCATTCTCGATCCCGCACCGCCCGAGGTTCTCGGAGAGAAGCGCCTGCGCGCGGCGATCCTCCTCGATGAAGGTCGCCGAAGCCGCCCCCCGGCTCAGCGCCTCGATGCCGATTGCACCCGTGCCTGCGAACCCGTCGAGCACCCGTGCCCCCGCGACACGCGAGCTGACGACGTTGAAGAGCGTCTCGCGCAGCCGATCGGATGTGGGCCGAAGTCCGTCCCAGGTCGGCGTCTTGAGCCGACGCCCCTTGTGAACCCCCGCGATGACGCGCAGCATCGCCGCCTACCCTATCCGAATCAGCTTGAACCGCGTGGACCAACTCTCGAGCAGCGAGGCCATGGCCTCTTTGGTCGGGGCCGTCGAAGCCAGCCACTCCGCGGCATCCGCTCTCGCGGCCTCGAGCAGGCGGTGATCACGCACGAGATGGATCAAGCGGAACGTCGGGACGCCCGCCTGGCGGGTGCCGAAGAAATCGCCCGGGCCGCGCAGCTGTAAATCGCGCTCGGCAATCTCGAAACCGTCGGTGGTGTCGGTCATCGCCCGCAGCCGCTCACGCGCATCATCCGAGAGCGGGTGCTGATACAGCAGCCAGCAAAAGGACTGATGCTGGCTTCGGCCGACGCGTCCTCTCAACTGGTGCAGCTGGGAGAGCCCGAACCGCTCGGCGTGCTCGACCAGCATCACGCTGGCGTTGGGCACGTCCACGCCGACTTCCACCACCGTCGTGGACACGAGGATGTCGAGTTCGCCGGCGGCGAAGGCCTTCATGACACGGTCCTTGCCCTCGGCCTTCATCCGGCCGTGCAGCAGCCCCACCCGCAAGTCGGGAAACACCTCCTGCGAGAGATGATCGGCCATCTCGGTTGCGGCCTTCAGCACCAGCTTGTCTGACTCTTCGACGAGCGGATAGATCACATACGCCTGACGGCCCGCTTCAACCTGCTCCCGCAGGAACTGGTGGGCTTCGTCCCGGCGCGACTCCGGCTTCGCGAGCGTCTTGATCGGCAGGCGACCCGGCGGCAGGTCGCGAATGACCGAGACCTCGAGATCACCGTACATCGTGAGCGCCAGCGTGCGCGGAATCGGGGTGGCGGTCATCACGATCACGTCGGGGTGCAGACCCTTCTCCCTGAGCGTGGCGCGCTGCAGCACGCCGAAGCGGTGCTGCTCGTCGATCACGACCAGTCCGAGCGCGTGGAACTGCACGTCGCCCTGCACGAGCGCATGGGTGCCGACAACCAGATGAATGCTGCCCGCCGCCACCTCCGCCAGCTGCCGGCGCCTGGCGGCCGATGATGTGGCGCCCGTCAGCAGCGCGACGCGAAAGCGCGACGCCTGGAGCGTGCGCGTGATGCTCATGAAGTGCTGCTCGGCGAGGATTTCAGTCGGCGCCATGAACGCGACCTGCAGGCCGTTCTCCATCGCCACCAGCGCTGAAAGCAGCGCGACGATCGTCTTGCCGGCGCCCACGTCCCCCTGCAGCAGGCGATTCATCGGCTGCCGCCGCTGCTGATCCTCGACGATCTCCTTGAGCGCCTGGCGCTGCCCTGGCGTCAGCCTGAACGGCAGCACCGCCCGGGCGGCATCCCGGATCCGATCGTCCACGCGGACGGTCAGGGGCTTTTCCTCGTCGGTCGCGAAGCGCTTCCGGGCGAGTACGCCCATCTGGAAGAGGAACGCCTCTTCGAAGACGAGACGCCGCTGCGCCGGTGTCTCGAACCGGTTCAGCGCGTCGACCGGAAGGTCCGCGGGCGGAAAGTGCGCGGCGCGGATGGCGGCGGCGCGGGCGGGGAATGCGTGGCGCAGCCTCAAGGCTTCCGGCAGGGGATCGTCGAGCTCGCCTGGCATGCGCTCGAGCACCTCGTGCACCAGGCGCCGCTGGATCTTCGGCGTGACACTCCCGGCCTTCTCGTAGACCGGGACGATCCGGCCCGTGTGCACGGTCTCGCCTTCTTCGTCGTCGAGCAGCTCGTACTGCGGATTGGTGAGCTGCAGCCCTCCGCTTCCGCGCATCTCGACTGGCCCGAAGAGCACCACGCGCTGCCCGGCCGCAAACACGTCGCGCAGGAACGCCTGGTTCAGCCACGTGGCCCGCACCGATCCGCTGTCGTCGCTCAGCAACGCCTCGAAGATCTTGAAGCCCGGGCGCCGGGTCGATCGCAGCCCGCAGCTGAGCACCCGGCCCGCAATCGACGCCGTCTGCCCGGGCTTGAGCGTCGCGATCGGCTGGAGGTGGCTGCGGTCTTCGTATCGGAGGGGAAACCGATAGAGCAGGTCTTCGACCGTCTGCAGGCCCGCATGAGCGAGGTCCGCCGCCCGGCGCGGGCCGACGCCCTTCAGGAACTGCAGGGGCGTTGCGAGGAACTCCTCCGAGAGCGCCACTAGGGCTGCGGGTTGGCCGACCCCGCGCGTGGACGGTTCTGCTGGCGGGCGCGCATCAGCAGGTCCACCTTTCGCTGCTCCATCATCTCTTCGAAGATTCGGAAGCGCGCCTGCTGCCGCAGCGTGAGCACCTCGTCGAGGCGGGCCTGTGCCTGCTGGATCTCGACGGCCGATCGGGCATTCAGATCGTCGAGTGCCTTGAGCCGGTCCTTGACGCGCGTTTCGTCGAAGGTCTCGGCTCGCGGCTGCGTGAGCCGGCGGAGCTCCTGGACAATCCGCCGCCGCTCCACATCGGCCCGGCGCCTGGCATCCTGCAGGACCTTCACGCGGCTCAGAAACCGCGGGTACTGCTCGTCGTCGAGGCTCAAGTCGTCCTGAGCCTGCATCAGCACATAGGCGTCGAACAGGCGCTGGAGTTCCGCCGGCGATACGCCGGCAGGCGCAGCCGGCTGCTGCGCGGCGCGGGCCTGGGCGGTCAGCGGCGAGCTCCAAAGCACCGCGGCGAGCGTCAATGCGCCGAGTCGCGTCATACCTGCTTCACTCTACCGCCTAGGCGCCCTTCCCCGAAAGCGCCTCCTGCAGCAATTCGTGCAGCGTCGCACGCTCGGCGTCGGTGAGATGCTCGAGCGTCTGGTCGAGCGACGCCGTGGCAGTGGTCCAGCCCGCTGCGATCGCCGCATCCCAGTCGAGCCCCTCCGACAAATCCGCGATGAGCTCCAGAGAGGGGTCGCTTGACGCGGCGGTGTCCGGCATGGCGTCGGGCGCGACCGTGCCAGCCCGTTCGATCGCCGCGCTTCGCGCCGCCCCGGTCGTCTCTGGCGCCCGGCTCCGCACGACACCCAGTACAACGGCGAGCACGACCAGGGCGAGAGCGCCCGCCGGCAGCCACGAGCGCCAGGCCAGCGCATCGGCGACGCTCCAGCGCGGCGGCGGTTCGACGCCGATCGCGTCCTTGATCCGCGACGACAGATGATCCCAGTAGAGCGGCGAGGGCTCGGGCACCTCCACATCCGCCACACGTGCCATCGTCCTGCGCAAGCCGGCCAGCTGCAGGCGGCAGGCGTCACACGTCTCGAGGTGCGCAGGCGCCGGCCGTGCGCCGTCGGCCACGTCCATCAGATCGTCGAGCGTGAGATGCGGGGCGTTCACGGTTACTCCTCGCCGAGGGCGCGCTTCAGGTTCTGCAGCGCATGGAACACGTTGGCCTTGGCTGCGCCTTCGGAGCTGCCGAGCACATCGGCTATCTCCTGGTGCGACATCTCGTGATACATCCGCAGGACGAGCGCCGCGCGCTGCTTCTTCGGCAGAAGCGCGATCGCGCGCCGTACGCGGATCGCGCGCTCCTCGCGAAGCAGCGTCTGCGGTGCCGATTCGGTGCGCGTGTCGGCGAACTGCCGGTCGTCGATTGGTTCGCTCGAAAGCGTCTTCGCGCTCACCCGGTTGAGGCAGACGTTGACGGCAATCCGGTAGAGCCAGGTCGAAAGCGTCGACTGGCCGCGGAAGCGCTTGAGCCCCCGGTACGCGCGAAGGAACACGTCCTGTGTCAGGTCGCTGGCGTCTTCGTGGTTGACCACGAAGCGGTAGCACAGCTGATACACCGGACGCCGGTGCCGCTCCACGATCAGGTCGAAGGCGCCCTCGCGGCCCTCGAGGCACGCCGCGACCAGCGCGGTCTCGTCGAGCGCGTCCAGCCCCGCGCCCGCCACACTAAGGCCGGACGATTGGTCGGGCCGCACGACGGTGAGCGACCAGGAATCGATCCTGGCTCGAGAGCCAGCCCATGTGTCTACCGGCGACATGCCTCATCAAGGTTAGACTGCGCGGCTGGCCGAAGGTTACAGCCGGGCGTTGTTACTCTACGGGCCTTTGCCGGGCTTTACCGGCGGCCCACGACCGCGTAGTCGGCGGAAGAAAACAGCCGTGCGTTGAGCTTGTCTGCGTGCGCATTGACGGCCGTGGCGACCGCCGTCCACGAGGCGTCGGCACGCCGGCCGATCCGCAATCCGGTCCAGCCTGTCGCCTTCCGGGACCGCCCGCTTGAAGTGCACGTCCACGGATGAAAAACCGGCGGCCTGCACCAGGAATCGGAGCGTGTCCGGGTGCAGCGGCCGCTCATGGGTCAGGTCGCGCAGGTAGGTTTCGAAAAACGCCAGCCAGCATGCCGGGTTGAGCGTTTCGAGAACGATAGGCGCGCCGGGGCGCAGCTTGTGGAACGCTGTCTCGAGAAACCGGAGCAGATAAGCCGGCGGAAAGTGCTCGACAACCTGGATGGCGATGAGGCCGCCCAGGCTCGCATCCGGCTGGCGTTCGAGGAAGCCGAGCCCGTCGCCCTGCTCCACTTGCAAACCGCGGGCAGCACAGACCTCCACCATCGCGGGATTCGCGTCAACGCCTCGCGCGACAACGCCTCGGGCCTTGAGGAGATCGAGCAATTCGCCGCGGCCGCAGCCGATGTCCACGACGTCGGTCGCAGTGCTGAGGAGCGGCAGGTACTCCTCCACCCGCTCGCGAATGGCGGCCTGCGATCCTCGGAAGCGATCTTCGAACCCGACATACGCCGCCGGCTCCATCGACGCAGTTCCCACCTGCTGGGCGGCTGCTGCCGCGGGCGGCGCAGTACCCGGGCCACCGGCGGCCGCGAAGCGCTCGATCTCACGGCGCAGGGATAGTAACCGCTGCTCGGTCAACGCCAGGCGTTCCTTGACCTCCGGCCCCGCGAGGCTGCGGTCCTTGCTGTCCACATACAACGTGATCGTGCGGAGATAGTGCAGCAGATGCGCCTGGAAGCGATCCAGCCCTTCGAAGGCAGCCGCCAACGCTGAGGTCAGCTGCTCGAGCGTGCGCGTATGGGCGGCCTCGAGTGAGGCCTGCCGGTTGGCGCGCTCGACGAGCAAGGCGTTGAACTGTTTCTGCCGCTCGAGCGAAGACCCGAGCATCCTCCACACGAGCGCCTGCATCCGGCCTTTGAGACCACCCTCCACGGCAGGCGCACCGCCAGGCAGGATGTCCCACGCGGCATTCAGCGCCTCCGGTGCCGCCGTCTGCCGGCAGTGCGGGCGCCTTCGGCAGCGCGGGGGCCGTCATCAGGGCCTGGTCGAGCGCAGTCAGGGCATCGTTGTACAACCGGTCTGCTTCGAGGCGCTCTCGCTCGAGTCGTACCGTCAGGTCGTCGATTCGCTCACTCAATCCCTTAATCCCTTAATCCCTTAATCCTAAGTCCGTTCGTTCCCAGTTCCCCGTTCCCTGTTCCCTACCTGGCGCCGAGCAGCCTCTGTACTTGCTCGGCGTCGGGAAGCCCGCCCCGTGCGCCGAGCGCCTGGCAATTGAGCGCCGCGACGGCGTTCGCGTACAGGAGCGCCTCCTCGACGTTGCGGATGGCCGGCAGCAGGCAAGCGGCGGCGAAGCCGCCGCGGAACGCATCGCCGGCGCCCGTCGAGTCGACGCACTCCACCGCGAACCCCGGTGTCCGAAACTCGCGGCCTCCGACTCGCGCAAGGCTCCCCTCTCGACCGAGCGTGACGCACACGAGCGGCGCACGAAACTCCGCGGCCATGGCCTCCAGCGCTCGGCCAGTCTCTGCGTGGCCGGTGAGTTCTGCGGGAAATCCCTCCGCGGCGATGATGGCGTCTATCTGCCGCAGCAGATCGTGGATGCCGGGCCGGACGCGCTCGACGTCAACGACTGTCGGGATGCCGGCCTCCCGCGCGTAGCTGGCGGCACGTGTGGCGGCCGCCGTTTCGTGGCAGTCGACGACGAGCATCCGCCCGGACGTCACAGCGGCTCGGGGCACGTCATCCGCAGACATCGTGAGCCCCGGATGCCGATCCCACAGGACTGTGCGGTCACCCGTTCGCGCGTCGACCAATACGACGGCAAACTGGTTGGTGGCACCCGCCGCAACACGAGCCCCGTCGGTGCATACCCCTTCGGCCGTCAGGCTCGCTCTCGACTCGATGCCCAGGTCATCGTCGCCAAAGGATCCGACGTAATGCGCTGTCAGGCCCAGGCGGGCGCATGCGACCATCGCGGTCGCGATCTGGCCACCGGGGCATCGTGCGAAATGTTCGAGCCGCTGCTTGCTGTTGGGAGCCGGGTGGCCGGCAACGACAGAGACGAGATCGATACTGTTGAGGCCCAGCCCGGCCACGTCGAACCGGCTGGTGCCGGGCGGAGGGACGGCGAAAGGGATTCGCAAGCCACAAAATCCTAACTCGCGCGCGGCAGGCGCGCCACGCGGTGTTAACATGCCCACCGCGTGAGCTTGGGTAGCCGTTGGGTCGCGGCGCTTCTAGGCCTCATTCTTCTCGTCGCCGCGGGTGTCCGATTTTGGGGCATCGGCTTCGGCCTTCCTCATACCCAGGCCCGGCCGGACGAGACTGTCCCCATCGGGGTGGCACTGGCGTTCCTTCGCGGCGACTTCTCCCCGCGATTCTTCGACTACCCCTGGTTATACATGTGGGTCATTTCAGCGTTGTACGTTGTGTACTACGCCTGGGGTGCCGCCACAGGTCTCTTCGGATCACTGGCCGACGTCGTCGCGAGCTGGCCGGTCAACTGGGAACCGTTCTTCTTGATGAACCGCACGGTGTCGGCCGCGCTCGGGACTGCGACGGTCGTCCTCGTGTTCGCGATCGCCCGTGGTTTGTGGGGCGCGGCGACCGGCCTTGTGGCCGCCTTGTTCCTGGCGCTGGCATTTCTGCACGTGCGCGATTCCCACTTCGGAACCACGGACATCACGATGACGTTCTTCGTGATGGCGGCGACGGCCCTGCTCCTCCGTGCGCACGACTCGAAACGTCCTGTCCTCTTCGCTGCCGCGGGACTGGTCGCTGGCCTGGCTGCCGCCACCAAGTACAACGGCGTACTCCTGTTTGTTTCGCTCGCGGCGAGCACGCTGGTTCACGTGGTCGAGTCTCCGGGCGCGCGTTGGGCGGCACTGGTGGATCGGCGCCTGGGGCTCTTCACGGTGGCGTTCCTTGCGGCTTTCGCCCTCGGTGTGCCGTTCATCATCCTCGACAACGGGGCGTTCAACGCGGCGATGGCCGAGCTGTGGCACTCCATGACCAACGCGACGCCGGACCTTGCGCTCAGCAACGGATGGCGCCACCACCTGGAAATTTCGCTGCGCTACGGGCTGGGTCTGCCACTGCTCGCGACAGGTTTAGCGGGAAGCGTCCTGGTCCTGGCGCGTGAGACGCGCACCGGCGTGCTGCTCCTGTCGTTTCCTCTTGCTTACTTTGCCGTGGCCGGCAGCCTCGAGTACCTGTTCTTCCGATACACCATGCCGGTCGTGCCGTTCCTGGCGATCGCGGCGGCGCGCGCCGTGACGTGGGCCGTCGACCAGACGCCCGCCGTCCGCTGGCCGCGAGTGTCCGCGGTGCTTACCGCTGCCGTCGCCACCGCGATCGTGTGGCCCTCGGCCGTGAGCACGTGGCAATTCGACCGGATCATCAGCCAGCCCGACAGTCGAGTAGTGCTCGTGCGCTGGTTCACGGAGAACGTGCCTCCGGGAAGCTCCGTGCTCCAGAGTGGCTCGCCGTACGGCTATGCGCAATTCGGTCGGGACCTGGCCTACACGCAGTGGCACTGGGATCGCGTTCGTCTCGTGTTCTTGGCCAACGGCCGCCGTCCAACGCCAACGATGCGGCCGGACTGGATCGTCGTACAGGAGTCGCCCCTGCCAAGCCAGACGCAGCCCATCGTCCACGAGTTTCTGAGCGAGGGGTACGCCTTTGCGTGGCGACTGAATGCCGTTTCCTTGAACAAGCCGCACACCTACGACAAGCAGGACGCCTTCTTCGTGCCGTACGCCGGCTTCGACGGCGTGACGCGCCCCGGACCGAACTTCACCGTCTACAAACGCGTGGCGCCCCATCTGGTCGAGAAGCATGAGAAGAAGGGCGACTAGCCTTCTTCTCCTCCTCTTCTTTGCCGCTCTGGCAGTGGCTCACACCTGGCCGCTCGCCACAAACCCAGGGGTGCTCTCACGCAACGACAATGGCGACGCCGTGCTTCACGAGTGGATTCTCGCGTGGGTGGCGCACCAGGTCGTCACCGATCCGCTGCACCTGTTCGACGCCAACATCTTCTATCCCGAGCGCTACACGCTCGCCTACTCGGACCATCTGTTGGCGCAATCGATGCTGGCCGCGCCGCTCCTGTGGGCGGGCGCCTCTCCAGTGCTCGCGCACAACCTCGTGCTCATGCTCGGCTTCGCGTTGACCGGATGGACGACGAGCATGGTCGTGTCGCGGTGGACTGGCAGCGGGCTGGCGGGTGCGGTGAGCGGGACGCTCCTCGCGTTCAACGCGTTCACCCTCACGAGGCTGCCGCAGATCCAGGATCTGCACCTGCAGTTCTTCCCGCTCGCCCTCGCGGCGCTGGATCGGTTGCTCGCCGTGCCTGCCGCCAGGCACGCGCTCGCGCTGGCCGGGTGGTTCGTCCTCCACGCGCTGACCGGCACGTATGTGATGGTCTTCGCCACGTTCTCATTGGCCGCCGCCGCCATCGTGAGGCCCGCGGAGTGGCTCGGTGCGAGGCTCGCGCCCGTGGCGAAGCATCTTGCGCTGGCGGCCGGAGTCGCCATCGTCCTGCTTGCCCCATTCCTGTTGCCGTACTGGTTCGCGAGCCGTGATGTCGGCCTGGGCCGATCGCTCGAGGAAGTGCGGCCACTCTCGGCCGAGTTGACCGACTACCTCGCGACTGGCGGGCGTGTTCACTTCGACACGTGGAGCGGACCGTACTTTCAAGGGCGATGCACTCTTCCCCGGCATCACGGCCATCCTGTTGACCCTCGCGTCGCTGTTCACGCTGACGGCTCTGCGCGACAACCGCGCGCGCATGGCGCTCGCGTTCGGGCTCGTGGCCTTTGCGATGTCGTTCGGTCCGGCGTTCCCACCGTACGAGTGGTTGTACCGGGTGTTCCCCCTGCTGACTGGAATCCGTGGGGCTGTGCGGTTCGGTCAGTTCGTGCTCGTGGCGATGGCGATCCTCGCAGGCTTTGGACTGGCCGCGGTCCAGCAACGGCTGTCCAGGCGTCAGGCGGCCGCGGCCGGCCTCGTGCTGCTCCTTTCGGCGAACGTCGAGGCACTCCGCGCGCCGCTCTGGTACTTCCAGTATCCCGGTGTCGCCCCAATCTACGAGGCACTGTCGAAGGTCGGCCCCGCGGCAGTAATCGTCTGGCTGCCCTTCCCCTCGAGCGCGCAGTTCCACCTGAACACCCCGTTCATGCTCGCCGGCGCCACCGACTTTCCGCGCATGCTGAACGGCTACTCCGGCTTCAAACCGCCGAGCTACCGCCAGCACGCTGACGCGCTGGCATCGTTCCCCGACTCAGCATCTATTGAGTACCTGCGAGATCAGGGCGTGACACACGTGCTGGTGGACGGGCGAAGCATGCGGCCTGAACGTCTCGAGCGGTTGGGCCACGTGCCTGAGCTGTCGCTCTGGCAAACCGACGGAAACCTCGGAATCTACCTGTTGAGCCGGCCCTGACCGGGGTCTTGACCTTCGCCTTATCTTTGCGTATATTCTCCCCATGCTGCCACTTACCAAGCGCCAGCGGGAGATTCTCGATTACCTCAACGAGTTCATCCAGCAGCACGGGTACGCGCCGAGCCTCGAAGAGATCGGCCGCCGCTTCGGCCTCTCTTCGCTCGCCACGGTCCACAAGCACCTGACGAACCTTCAGGAGAAGGGCTTCATCAAGCGCGCGTGGAACCGGAGCCGTTCAGTTGAGATGATCCCGACACGCGCGGGCGGCCGTGCGGTTGAGCTGCCGATGCTTGGCTTCGTCGCCGCGGGCATGCCGATCGAGGCCGTCGCCTCGAACGAAACCATCTCGGTGCCCGAGGACTTCGTCGGCAAGAAGGACACCTACGTCCTGCGCGTCCGCGGCGACTCGATGATCGACGAGCAGATCCGCGACGGTGACTTCGTCGTGGTCGAAGACCGGAAGACGGCCGACAACGGCGAGATGGTCATCGCGCTCGTACGGGGCACGGACGTCACGCTCAAGAAGTTCTATCGCGACCTGGGCGGCCGCATTCGCCTCCAGCCGGCGAACGCAGCAATGCAGCCAATCTTCGTCGACCCCGACCAGGTGCAGGTGCAGGGCGTGGTCGTCGGCGTAATGCGGAAGTACTGAAGCCGCTTCTTGCACCGAGAGTCCTCCGCGTCCGGCAGCATCTCGCCGGCTGGACGCGAGGGATCTGCTCTAGAATTGGGCATGCCTGACGAGCCCAAACAAGTGAACTTCACGATCGTGCCTGCAGACGATCCGCCAGATCAGCCGACGCCGCGTACTTACGCCAACTTCTGCTCCATCGCGCACACGCCCTTCGACTTTACGCTGACCTTCTGTGAGGTCATGCCGCTCACTGAAAAGGAAATCAAGAACGCCGAGTCCGACCACATCGTGCACGCGCCCGTGCGTGTGAAGATCGTCGTGCCGGTGCAGTTCGTCCCCAACCTCCTCGGCGCGCTCCAGGAACACTGGCGCGTATTCTCCGAGCAGTACAACAACAGCGGCTGGAACAAGGGCGCCGGGCCCGTCCATTGAAGAACGCCCGCGAGACCGGGCGCATCCTCGATGCGCTCGAGTCTCAGCATCCCGGCGCCGACACGGAACTCCACTACACGAACGCCTTCGAGCTCCTCGCCGCCACGATCCTTTCGGCGCAGTCAACCGACCAGGGTGTGAACCAGGTCACACCCGCCCTCTTCAAGCGTTACCCTGACGCACGGGCGCTCGCCGCCGCCGGCCAGGAGGAACTCGAGCCGCAGATCCATGCGACGGGGTTCTTCCGCCAGAAGTCGAAGGCGCTCATCGGTATGGCGAAGGCGCTCGTCGAGCAGCATGGCGGCAGCGTGCCGGCGGACATGAACGCGCTGACCGCGCTGCCCGGCGTCGGGCGAAAGACGGCCAACGTTGTTCTTGGGCACGCCTTGGGGGTCCCGGGCTTCCCCGTCGATCGCCACGTGCTGCGTGTCACCAACCGCCTCGGGATTGCCGAGTCCGACGATCCGGTCGCGGTGGAGGCTCACGTCACGAGCCTTCTGCCGAAGGAACGCTGGACGCGCGCCTCGGATACGCTGATCCTGCACGGCCGGCGGATCTGCAAGCCCAAGCCGCTCTGCGACCAGTGCCTGGCCGCCGACGAATGCGACTACCGCGAAGCGCTGGAACGCGAGCAGGCGCGGACGCCCGCGAAGAAGAAAGCGAAGAAGAAGGGCGCGCCGAAAAAGGCCGCCGCGAAGACGGCAAAGAAGCAGACCCATGGATCGCGCCGACTTCGAACAACTCGTCGCTGAAGCGCTCGGGACGATCCCGCGCCGCTTCAAGAAGGCCATGAAGAACATGGCGATCCTCGTCGAGGAGGAGCCCTCCGCGGCGCTTCTCGAGGAGATGGAGGTCGAGCCACCTGATACCCTGTTCGGCCTTTACCAGGGCATCCCGCTCACCGAGCGCGGCTCGAGCTACGGCAACGTCCTCCCCGACCGAATTCTCATCTTCAAAGGTCCGCATGAACGTGAGGCCGAGGACGAGGACGATCTCGTCAGCTCGATCGGCGAAACGCTGATTCACGAGGTCGGTCACTACTTCGGCATGAGCGAAGAGCAGATCGAGGAGATCGAAGAGAAGTACTGGCGGGGTGAAGACGACGAGGACGAAGCGCGTAATGACGGAGGGAATGACGGGCACTAGGCCGAGAGCGAGGAAGCGGTTCGGTCAGCACTTCCTCGAGCGGGCCTGGATCGACAAGGTGATTCGCTCGATCGCCCCTCAATCCTCCGAGACCTTTCTCGAGATCGGACCCGGACCAGGCGGGCTAACGCTGCCCCTGGCAGAGGCCGCGCGGCGCGTGGTCGGCGTCGAGATCGACCGCAATCTGGCCGCAGACCTCGAGAACCTGGCCGCGCCCAACCTCGCCGTGATCGAAGGTGACTTTCTCGAAGTTGCTGCGTCGGCGCTCGCTGGCCATCTCTTCCCGGGTGGCGCCGTATCCGAGCCGGTTCGCATCGCTGGCAACCTCCCGTACAACGCTGCCTCGCCCATCTTGTTTCGCTTGCTCGAGCTGCACGAAGCCGGTGCCGGCGGGTCCCCGGGACCCGTCCTGCGCTTCATCGACGCGACGGTGATGCTGCAGCGGGAGGTAGCAGACCGGCTTCTGGCACCCGTCGGCTCGAAGGATTACGGTGTGCTCCCCATCCTCATTGGCCGGCTGGCCCGGGTCGAGCGGCTGCTCGACCTTCCGCCGGGCGCCTTCCGCCCGCCGCCGAAGGTCCGTTCGACTGTTGTGCGGCTGACCTTCCACCCATCGGATCCGCCGGTGTCCAACCCGACTGCGTTCACGGCTTTGATACGGGCGGTGTTCACGAGGCGGCGGAAGACGATAGCGAACGCGCTGCTTGCCTACCCGGCGTCTGAGACGCTTGATATTGCTGAGGTACTCCGTTGCGCCTCAATCGACCCACAAAGGCGACCGGAGACACTGACACGCGCCGATTTCGCGAGGCTGGACGGGGAAATAGGCTCCAGGCTTCGGGCTCCAGGCTCCGGGGGCTCCGGGCGTTAGGCTCCGGGGGCCCCGGGCTTTTAGGCTGCGGGCTTCCGGACAGATTCTCAGGTTTTTCGCCTGAAGCCGGGAGCCCGAAGCCTGCAGTCTGCCCTGCTCACCTGTGCTATAGTTTTCGCTGCTATCTCGTTCATCCGGCGTGTTTTGTCCTTCATTTGGGACCTCGCGCCGGGTCATCCCGCCCTCTACGTTTCAGGCGCGCCCAGCAGCCTGATTCGAGCCGCCGCAGCGCGGCTCCCTGCGCCGACCGTAATCCCGCCAGGGATTCGTACGCGCGGGCCGTCGGCTATTTCCCGATGCTCGAAATCGTTCCGCTTGGTGGACTCGGCGAGTTCGGCATGAACATGCTCGCGCTCTCGTACGCCGACACCACCATCATCGTCGACGCCGGCGTCATGTTCCCCGACCCTGAACAGCTGGGCGTGGATCGGATCATTCCCGATCTCACCTACCTGCAACAGAAGGGCGGCGTGTCGGCGCTGGTGCTCACGCACGGCCACGAGGACCACATCGGCGGCGTGCCGCATGTGGCGCCGCTCGTCCGCGGGCCGATCATCGGGACCCCGCTCACCCTCGCGCTCGTCGAACCCAAGCTGAAGGAGCACGGGCTCGACGATGCTGTGACGCTCGATACGGTCCGGCCCGGAGAACGGCGGACCATCGGTCCCTTCGAAATTGAGTTCATCCGTGTCACGCACAGCATCCCGGACTGCGTGGCCTTGGCCATTCATACGCCCGAGGGCGTGATCGTCCACACTGGCGACTTCAAGATCGATCAGACACCGCTCGACGGTGAACACTTCGATCTCCACCGCTTCGCCCAGCTCGGCGCGCAGGGTGTGCTGGCCCTGCTTGCCGACAGCACCAACGTGGACCGCCGCGGCTTCACGGGGTCGGAGACCGAGGTCACCGAAGCGTTCGAAGAAGTGTTCACGAGCTGCACGGGAAAGCTGGTGGTGGCGGCGTTCTCGTCCAGCATCTACCGGATGCAGATTTTGGTGGATCTGGCCGCGCAGTTCGAGCGCAAGGTCGCCTTCATCGGCCGTGGGATGATGCAGAACTCCGAGATCGCCCAACGCCTCGGCTACCTCCGCATTCCCGCCGGCGTGCAAATCCGCGACTCGGATGTGGCGAACTACCCCGCCCAGGACGTCCTGTGTCTCGCAACAGGCTCGCAGGGCGAACCGATGTCGGCGCTCTCCCGCGTGGCCATCGACGACCATCGCTACGTCAAGGTCGGCGAGGACGACACGGTCGTGCTCTCCGCGAGATCGATTCCCGGGAACGAGAAGGCAATTGGCCGGGTTATCAACCACCTTTCACGCCGGGGCGCGCACGTCATCCACGAGGGCATCAAACATGTCCACGTGTCGGGCCACGGGAGCGAGGAAGAGCTGAAGCTCGTGCTGTCACTGGTCCGCCCCAGATACTTCGTCCCGGTCCACGGAGAGTATCGCCAGCTCAAGCAGCACGCACGCGTCGCCGGCAAGGTGTTCGCGGGCCGTGAACCGAAGACCGAGGTGCTCCTCGCGGAGAACGGCGACGTGCTGCAGTTCGACGGGAAAGGCGGGCGGATTGCCGGCAAGGCGCCCGTCGGGCGCATCCTTATCGACGGCACGCGCAGCGGCGAAGTCGGCGACGAGGTCCTCCGCGACCGCCGGCACCTGGCTGAGGATGGGCTCGTCGTGCCGGTCGTGGCCATCAACAAGCAGACAGGCGCGCTCGAAGGCGTGCCGGACATCATCACGCGCGGCTTCGTCATGGAAGACGGCCACACCCTGCTCGGGGATGGCGTGCGCCTTCTGGCCGAAGTCGTGGAACAGGCCAGCCTCGAGGAGCGTACTGATCAGGGACTCATCAAGGAAAAGCTGCGCGTGGAGCTCCGGCGCTTCCTGCGCAAGCGATCGGGACGGCGACCGTTTGTGCTGCCCGTGATCATGGAAGTCTGAGGAGACCGAGGGTGAAGGGATCGACCGTTTCGCGTCGAATGAGCGAGTTCATGGGCGTGGCTCTGTTTGCCGCCGCGCTCATCTGGATTGTGGCGCTCGCCACGTACCTGCCGAGTGACCCGGTGTGGTTCTTCACCACCGGGATCGACGAAGTCCCGAACAACTTCGCCGGCCGCATTGGTGCGTTTCTCGCGGAGCTGTCGTTCCAGGTCGCGGGGTACGCCGCCTACATGCTCCCGGCGGGCTGCGTGATTGCCGGCTGGCACTACTTCTGGTGCCGGCACCTGAACGCCCCGGGGACCAAGGCCGCCGGAACCTTGCTGCTGTTTGGCTGCGTCAGCGCGTTCCTCAGCCTCGCCTTCGGCACGGTGCAGACCAACGGACGGGATTTCCGGGCCGGCGGGTACGCGGGTGACTGGATCGCCGGCTGGCTGGCCGAGTACCTGAACCGCACCGGCTCGGTCATCGTCGTGCTCACGCTGATCTTCCTGGCCATCATCATCACGACACAGCTGTCGTTCGGGCGGGTGTTTGCCGGCCTCATGGCATTCAGCCGTGAAGGCTGGAAGCGCACGATCGCTTCCTATCGCGAGTGGCGCGAGGAGCGGCGCCGCGAGCAGCAGCGCCGCGAGGTCATCGCCAAGCACACCAAGAAGGGCGCGCCGCCGCCGGAGATCAAGAGTCCCCTGGCGCTGTCTGCCGACGCCAGGGCGAAGGCGGCCCCGAAGCCCTCGAAGGAGGAAGAAGCGGCCCTGGCAGCGCCGCCACGGCCACTCGCCCCGCCGCGACCGCCGAAGGTCAGCATGCCGGCGCCGCTGCCGCTGCCCGATCCGGAGCCGGTCAGCAAGGCGCCAGCCGAACGACGTAAGGGCGAGTACACGCTGCCGCCGCTCGCCCTGCTCGACGCGCCGCGGACCGAGCGGAAGATCGACGAGCGCGAGCTGATGGACGGCGCGAAGCTTCTCGAAGAGAAGTGCCGTGAGTTCTCGGTCGAAGGCACCGTCGTCCAGATTCACCCTGGCCCGGTGGTGACGACCTTCGAGTTCAAGCCCGACGCCGGCGTGAAGTACTCCAAGATCACCGGCCTCGCGGAAGACCTGTGCCTGGCCATGCAGGCCCACTCTGTGCTGATCGATCGCATCCCGGGCAAGTCCACGGTCGGTATCCAGATTCCGAATCAGAACCGCGAGCAGATCTCGCTGCGTGAGCTCCTCGAGTCCGAGGTCTACCGCCGCTCGCCGTCGAAGCTGACGATTGCTCTGGGCAAGACCATCCACGGCGAGCCGTACGTGGCGGACCTTGCCACGATGCCGCATCTACTCATCGCGGGCTCTACCGGCACCGGAAAGTCCGTCGGCATCAACTCGATGCTCACGAGCGTGCTCTACCGGGCCACACCCGACGAAGTGCGGCTGATCATGATCGATCCGAAGCGCCTGGAACTCGGGATGTACGAGGACATCCCGCACCTGCTCACGCCGGTCGTCGTCGATCCAAAACAGGCGGCTAATGCCCTGCGCTGGGCCGTACGCGAGATGGAAGAGCGGTACAAGACCCTCGCCGCTGAAGGCGTCCGGAATATCGAGCAGTACAACCGCAACGTGAACCAGGCCATCGCCGAAAAGCGGACGCCGCAGAACGGCGAGCAGCCCAAGCCGCTGCCCTTCATCATCGTGCTCATCGACGAGCTCGCGGACCTGATGATGGTCGCGAGCAACGAGGTCGAGTTGTCCATCGCGCGGCTCGCGCAGATGGCACGGGCCGTCGGCATCCACTTGATCCTCGCGACGCAGCGGCCGTCGGTTGATGTGATCACGGGCCTCATCAAGGCCAATATGCCATCCCGGATCTCCTTCCGCGTCTCGTCAAAGGTGGACTCGCGGACGATTCTCGACTCCAACGGCGCGGAGCAGCTGCTCGGTAAAGGCGACATGCTGTTCCTGCCGCCCGCCTCGTCGCGTTTCATCCGCCTGCACGGGCCGTACATTTCCGAGCAGGAGAGCGCGCGGCTCGCGAGCTTCCTGCGCAAGCAGGGCAAGCCGACCTACGACGAGAGCATCACCGCCGAAGAGAAGACGACCGCGGAGGGCGGCGTCGAGATGGAGAAGGACGACCTCTACGACGAGGCCGCCCGCATCGTTGTCGGGAGCGGACAAGCGTCGATTTCGTACCTGCAAAGGCGGCTGCGCATCGGCTTCAGCCGGGCGGCACGCCTCGTCGACATGATGGAGATGGAAGGCCTCGTCTCCCCGGCGTCCGGCGGTAAGGCGCGCGAAGTGCTTGTCGACAAGGCCTACTTCGAGGAGGTCGACGCGCAGCTGCGCTGACGGTTCCATATGCGAATTCCCCAGTACCCTCTCTCGTTGCGCTTCTGATGGCGCCCGGGCTGTCGGCGCAGGCGCCCACGGTCCAGGCGCGGTACAACGATGCCCTGGCGAAGGAGAAGGCTGTCCGTACGGCCCTGTCCGGAGATCTGGCCGCGCCGGCTGCCCTCAAGGCCGTCCGTACGGTCGTGTCCGACTACGAAGGGGTCGTCCGTCGGTATCCGTCCAGCAGCTACAGCGACGATGCGCTGTGGAATGCGGGCCAGCTGTCGGTCCTCGCCTTCGAGAAGTTTGGCGAGACGCAGGATCGAGGTACCGCCGAGCGCCTGCTGCGGCTGCTCGCGTCCGAGTACCCGTCCAGCAAGTGGGTGAGGCAGGCGGCCAGCCTTTCCGCCGCGCTCGCAAAGACAGCGCCTGCGGCTACCACCGCTTCGTCGGTTGCTTCTGCGCCGCCAAGGCCGTTGACACCGGCCTCCGGCATAATGCCACGGATCACGACGGTCAGCCGGATCACCCGCGAGATCTTTCCCGAAGTTGTCCGCGTCACCATTCATCTGGACGGCGAGGTCGCGTACCGCGACGAACGGCTGGCTGATCCTTCACGCGTTTTCCTGGATCTGTCGTCGGTTCGCCTGGCGCCCGGCCTGATCGATCAGACGCTGCGCTTCGACGGCGACAGCCAGGCCGTACGGCAGATCCGCACGGGCCGCCATCCCAATCAGACCGCCCGGATCGTGCTCGAGGCGGCCTCTGTGCAGAGCTACAACGTGTACTCGCTGCAGGCGCCGTTCCGGCTAGTGATCGACTGCGTTCCGACGAGGACCGGTAATACGGCGCGATCCGTTCCGGTCAAGGTCACGCCGGCGCCGCCACCACCCCCGGCGGTCCTGCAAGTGCGCCGCCTGCCGCCCGAAGCGACCAGCCCGATGCCATCGATGCGCTCGAGCTTGAGCGAGGCGACATTCGCCGGCGGACCAGAGGCCAGAACGACGGCTCCTGCAGCGGCTCCAATCGTCCCGTCCCGCACGACGACGACCGCGGGAACGGCGACCGTACCGCCGATCGCGCCCATCAGCAGTGTGAGCGCGAACCCGGCCCCGGCCGGACCGCTTCCCGCTCAACCGGTTGTACCGGCCGTGGCCGTGGCGCCTCCGTCACGGAATCTCGCAGGCGGGTTCTCGATGGCGCGCCAGCTTGGCCTTGGCGTGTCCCGCATCGTCATCGATCCCGGACATGGGGGCCACGATCCCGGGGCCAAGGGCCGCGGCGTGAACGAGGCGGAGGTGGTGCTGGACGTTGCGCTCCGCCTGGAGAAACTCCTGATCGAGGTCCCAGGCGTTGACGTGATCCTCACCCGCCGGACCGATGAGTACGTGCCACTGGAACAGCGAACGGCCATCGCGAACCGTGAGAGCGCCGACCTCTTTCTCTCGATTCACGCCAATGCCAGCAACAACACCCAGGCCAGCGGCGTCGAAACCTACTTCCTCAACTTCGCGAGCAACTTGAGCGCCGCATCGGTCGCCGCGCGCGAGAATGCGGCGTCCGGGCAGGCGATGGGGGCACTTCCCGACTTCGTCAAGACCATCGCCCTGAACAACAAGCTCGACGAGTCGAAGGATTTTGCGACCCACGTGCAGCGCGCCATGATCGAAGCGCTCAAGCCGGCCAACAAGACGGTGCGCGACCTGGGGGTCAAGCAGGCACCCTTTGTGGTGCTGATCGGCGCGGCAATGCCCAGCGTGCTCGCCGAAATCTCGTTTGTCACCAATTCGCAGGACGCGAGGCTGCTCAAGAACGGGAGTTACCGGCAGCGCATCGCTGAGGCGCTCTTCAAGGCCGTGCAGAAATACCAGGCCTCGCTGAAGACCGTCGGGAAGGTCGCACTCCAGTAGGCCCGGTCCTCCTGGACCGGGCGGCCGCTCAGTTGCGGGAGCGAAGCCAGAACATCACGCCCGCGATGGCGGCGCCGAAAACCAGCGCAAGCAGCATCAGCACGCCCGCGATGCCGAGCGTGCCGATGAGGACGTCGGAGAGTTGCGAGAGTTCGCTCTCCTCCTGCGGCCGGATGTCGATGATGACGGGGTTCTGCTGGATCACCGGGGCCACGATGGCGCGGTAAACGCCAGTTCCGCAAGTGCGCGCACGGCGACGCCGGTCGGCCCCTTCGGCAGATAAGGCTTGTTCTCTTCGGCCCAGGCCGTGCCGGCGATATCCAGGTGTACCCACGGCAGGCCCCCTGTAAACTCTTTCAGGAACAAGGCGGCCGTAATCGAACCGGCCGGCCGCCCGCCGGTGTTCGTGAAGTCCGCGATCTCGCTCTTGAGCTGCTCGAAGTATTCCTCGTAGATCGGCATCGGCCATACGCGGTCGCCGGCGCGGTCGGCGACACGGCGCACGTGCTCGACCCAGGAATCGGGCGTCCCAAAGATGCCGCTTGTGATCTTCCCGAGGGCGACGACGATGGCGCCTGTCAAGGTGGCTACGTCCACCAGATGGGTCGCACCAAGCTGGCGCGCGTACCAGAGACCGTCTCCCAACACTAGCCGGCCTTCGGCATCCGTGTTCAGGACCTCGACGGTCTTTCCTTCCGCGCTCTTCAGGATGTCGCCCGGCTTGACCGCGCGGCCGCCCGGCATGTTCTCGGCCGCAGGCACGATGCCGATCACGCGGATTGGCGCCCCGAGAAGACCAATCGCGCGCATCGCTGCGGCGACGGCGGCGCCGCCTGCCATGTCGTCCTTCATTCGATCCATGCCGTCGGCCGGCTTGATCGAGATGCCGCCGGTATCGAACGTGATGCCCTTGCCGACGAGGCCGAGTACCGGCCACTTTGGCGCCTCGGGCGGCTCATGCCTGAATACCATCAAGCGCGGAGGCTCGCTGCTGCCGCGCCCGACACCAAGCAGCAGTCCCATGCCCAGGTCCTCGATCTGGTGCTCGTCGAGAATCTCGACCGACACGCCGCCGCCGCGCGCGATCTCGGCTGCACGGCTGGCAAACTCGCGCGGCGTTAGCGCGTTGCCGGGTTCGTTGGCGAGGTTCCGCGCCAGGTTGGTGCATTCGCCGAGCAGCCGCCCCCTTGCGATTGCTCCCTCCACGCGGGGCCGGCTCTCGGGCGAAGTGTCCGGAAGATCGGGCAGGACGATGGTCGCGCTGGGCACCGGGCCTGCCGTCGGATCGTTGGTCTTGTACGTCCCGCCGTGGAACTCGCCGAGCGTCAGTCCTTCGGCAACACCCTGCGCGAACCCCGACGTGTCGTAGTCGCCAGAGGCCTGCGCCACGCCGGGGCGCAGCACGATAGCCATACGGTCGACCTTCCGCTGCCGGGCCGCCAGCATGGCTGTAGCCGCCGTGCGGCGCGCGAGGTCAATCGTGAAGGCCTCGACCGGCCCGCCGCCGACGAGCAGCACCCGGCGGCACTTCCACCCGGCGCCGACGATCGGCGTGAAGAAGAGCTCGAAGACCTTGCCCGTGAATTCCCGCGACGACAGCGCGCGGCTCACCTCGCCTCCTGTCGCAGCGTCGAGGCCGCCCAGGGCCTTGGGATCGTCGCGTTCGAACCAGGGGACGACAAGCAGCGGCACATCGACGTCGGATAGCGCCCCACGAGTCGTGGGGATGGAGGCTGCCGCTGGCGCGGGCGGTCGGGACATCCGGATATTATGGCTGAACAGCGGCTCCGCCGGCGGGCGCCCGGGAGTTACAATGTGTGCAAAGTGCGTTCTGCAGGGGCACGGATAACCTGGCTCGTTGCGGCGATGACTCTGGTATGGAGCACCCAGGGGCGGCCCTCTGCCTTCGAGCAGGAGGCCAAGGACACTGTTGAGCGCCGGCCCAAGCTCGCGTTGCGCGCGCAGCCATCCATCGGGATATCGCCTGCGCGCGTGGTCTTCACCGCGGAGCTCACCGGTGGCGCCAACGACTTCGAAGACTTCTACTGCCCGACCATCGAGTGGGATTGGGGCGACGACACCCGTTCGGAATCGACGCTCGACTGCCAGCCGTACGAAGAGGGAAAGAGCGAGATCCGCCGGCGTTTCTCGGTGGTCCACGTCTTCAAGCGTGCCGGCGCGTACCGCGTCTACTTCCGGCTGAAGCAGCGCGACAAGGCCGTCGCCAACGCGACGACGACCATCCAAATCCGGCCCGGCGCCGACCAACCCTTCTAGAGCTCGTGCTCAGTGTAGCCTCGTCCTGGTCCAGTCGTCGACCTGTAGTCGGCACCTCGATGAACGCTCCCTCTGCCAGCTCGTACACGCACACCACGGCGGGGATGGTCGCGAGGCTGACGATCAGGTACAGGGCGTCCACGTAGGTCGCTTCCGCGAGGTCGCGCGCTGAAGGGCGAGCCGGCGAGTGCGGATGGGAGTGGTAGTAGCCGACGACATCGAGCCCGCGGTTCCGTGCCTCGCGCCGGGTTCGGATGTGATCGACCGGATCCAGGAAAAATCGATTGGGGTCTTCCGCCAGATTCCTGGCGGGCACGGCCTCCAGAATCTGCACGACCGCGGCTGCGTGCCCGACCAGCAGCCCGCAGCATTCGCGCGGCTGTTCGCGCCGGGCATGCTCGACGATCCCGTCGAACGCGGGCCTCGAGAGCGTGGCCCTCACGCCACTTCGACGACCATCGCGATGCCCATACCGCCCCCGATGCACAGGGAAGCCAGGCCGCGGGTGAGCTTTCTCGCGCGGAGCGCGTGCAGCAGCGTGGTCAGGACACGGGCGCCGCTCGCACCAATCGGGTGGCCCAGGGCGATCGCGCCGCCGTTGACGTTCACCTTCGCCGGATCGATTCCCAGTTCCCTGACAACGGCCAGCGACTGTGCTGCAAAGGCCTCGTTCAGTTCGAACAGCTCGATGTCGTCAAGCCGCAGGCCTGAGCGCTGAAGGGCCAGCCGTACCGCCGGTACCGGACCGATGCCCATGACTCGCGGCTCAACGCCGGCAACGGCATAGGAGACGACACGGGCGAGGGGGGTACGACCAAGGCGCGCAGCCTTGTCTGCCGAAGCGACGACGAGCGCAGCTGCTCCGTCATTGATGCCGGAGGCGTTGCCCGCCGTGACCGTGCCGTCCTTCTTGAATGCCGGTTTGAGCGAGGCCAGCTTCTCGGCGGTCGACTCCGCCCGCGGATACTCGTCCACCTCGAACCGGCGTGGTTCGCCCTTCTTCTGCGGAATCTCGACCGCGACGATCTCGCCTGCAAACGCGCCGTCTCGGATTGCCCGCGACGCCCGCTTCTGGCTTTCCGCGGCAAAGCCGTCCTGATCCGCCCGCGACACGGCGAACCGCGACGCGACTTCTTCCGCCGTGATGCCCATATGGATGGCTTCGATCGCACACGTCAGCCCCTCGGCGAGCATCGAGTCCACGGCCTCGGCGTTGCCCATGCGGTAGCCCCACCGCGCGCCCTTCAAGAGGTATGGCGCATTCGACATCGACTCGGTTCCGCCGGCCACGATCACCTCGGCCGATCCGGCGCGAATGGCTTCCGCCGCGTGCACGACTGCTTGAAGCCCCGATCCGCAGACGCGGTTGACGGTTTCGGCGGGAACCGATGACGGGAGTCCGGCCCGGAGCGCTGACTGCCGCGCCACGTTCATCCCGGCCCCGGCTTGCAGCACACAGCCGAGAATCACATCTCCGACCTCGGAAGGCGGAACGCCGGCGCGAACGAGCGCTTCCCGGATCACGACGGCGCCCAGGTCGGCCGCCGACAGATCCTTGAGCGAGCCGCCAAAGCTTCCAATTGGCGTCCGGCAGGCACTCAGAAGGACGACGTCTTGTGCGCTACTCAAAAGTCCCGACCTTTCCCGAAACGCGCAGAGGTGCCCCGGTGGCGGCGCGGACGGCTTCGACGGTCGTGCCTGCGGCGATCTCGCGCAGTGCGAGCCCCTCCGGTGTGACCTCGATCACCGCCATCTCGGTGACGATCAAGTGGACGACCTTCAGGCCGGTGAACGGAAGCGTGCAGCGGTCGAGAATCTTGTGGCCGCCCTCCTTCGTGGTGTGCTCCATGGCCACCACCACACGGCGGGCGCCCGCCACCAGGTCCATCGCCCCGCCCATGCCCTTCACCATCTTGCCGGGGATCATCCAGTTCGCAAGGTTGCCTTCCTGATCCACCTGGAGGGCGCCGAGCACGGTGAGGTCGATATGGCCCCCACGGACCATGGCGAAGGAGTCCGCGCTGCTGAAGTAGGCGGACCCTGGCAGCTCAGTGACGGTCTCCTTCCCCGCATTCACGAGATCCGGATTCACCTCCGACTCGCGAGGATAGGGACCGACGCCCAGCATCCCGTTCTCGGAGTGCAGCGTGATGTCCACGCCCGGCGGCACGTGGTTGGCCACGAGCGTTGGCATGCCGATGCCCAGGTTGACGTAGTCGCCGTCTTTCAGTTCCCGGGCGACGCGCCGGACGATCCGATCGCGAATTTGCATGCTGGTCACCGTCACGACATTATTCACTGGCGCCGATCCCTCACCTCGGATCCGCTCGTCCTCGGCTCGGGATGGCCGCAGGCGCAAACCTTCTCACCTTGCGCCGGGGCCCCACTCCCAGAGCGAACTGACGCCGGTCCCCGCCTCGGATCTCGCGTCGAGATGGCGGTGGACAACCCGGACCCACGGCCCTTGGAGCGGCGCGTCTCGAGCGTCAGTCGGGGAACCGACGCGTAGCGCCAGAAAACCGCGGCTGGTCCGGGATGATCGCCGGACCTGCCGCATTTCCCCGACATATCGCGAGCGGAGGTTCCCCGCGCCGTCGACAGGGACGTGGGTCCGGATTGCCCGCCGCCAAGTAGGAACTCGTGCTCCTGAGGGGGTCAACTTTCTTCATGGCGCCGGGGCCCCACCCCCCGCGCCTGTGCCTTCGCGACCTCGATCGGTCGCTCGGCCTTGCTTGCGACGTCTGTCTGCTTTGAGCGGCTTACCGCACGGTACGCTTTTCGATGCGCTTCTCGAACTTTTCTCCCTTCAAGATGTGTTTCACGAAGATTCCTGGGGTGATGACGTGATCGGGGTCGATGGCGCCCGGTTCCACGAGTTCCTCCACTTCGGCGATGGTCACGCGCGCGGCGGTGGCCATAACCGGGTTGAAGTTGCGCGCGGTCTTCTGGTACACGAGGTTGCCCAGGCGGTCGCCTTTCCAGGCGTGCACGAAGGCAAAGTCGGCGGCGAGTGGCGCTTCGAGTACGTACGGCTTGCCGTCGATCACGCGCGTCTCCTTACCCTCGGCGACCAGCGTGCCGTAGGCGGTGGGCGTGAAGAAGCCGCCGATCCCGGCCCCTGCGGCGCGGATGCGCTCCGAGAAGGTGCCCTGCGGGACGAGCTCGACCTCGATCTCCCCGGTCAGGAACTGCCGCTCGAACTCCTTGTTCTCGCCAACGTAGGTCGAGATCATCTTGCGCACCTGGCGGGCTTTGAGCAGGACGCCGATGCCGAAGTCATCCACGCCGGCGTTGTTACTGATCACGGTCAGGTTACGTGTCCCCTTCGCATGGAGCGCCCGAATCAGGTTCTCGGGAATGCCGCACAACCCGAAGCCGCCCATGAGAATCGTGGCGCCGTCAGGGATCAGGGCCACGGCCGCTCCCGCGTCCTTCAAGACCTTGTCCATAAAAGAACGATTATACCGAGCGGTCCGTCGGCACCACGGAAGGGCCCGGCTGCCGATCCCTCATGAGGGCGGCGCGCCATTCACGCGCCGCTTCGAACACGTCAGTCAGGCGCGCCCCGGAGTCGAGATCGGACCGCAGCCCCTGAAGCAGGGCAATCAGACCGTCGAGAGCGCTGCCGAGTTCGTCGGCGTTGGTCGCGGCAATGTCCTTCCAGATGACGGGATGGCTCGACGCCAGGCGCGTCGTGTCGACCAGACCACGGCCCGCCAGCGGCAAGCCTTCAACGCCAGCGGCCTCGCCTACGATCTGCATCAACGCGCTGGCGGTCAATTGCGGCAGGTGGCTCACAAACGCCATCAGGCGGTCGTGCTCGCCCGCGGTCATGACCCGGGGGTGGGCGCCCATCGCCGAGGTGAACGCAAATAGACGATCCAGCGCCTCGCCGGCACCGTCGCCTCGCGGCGTAAAGATCCATTGGCGATCGGTGAAGAGATCCGGCCGGGCGTGCTCCAGCCCGCTCACCGACCCGCCGCTCAGCGGATGGCCTCCGACGAACGTGAAGCGGGCTGGAAGTCGCGTCGCGGCCTCCACGATGGCCCGCTTGGTGCTCCCGGTGTCGGTGATGACCGCGGCCTGGTGCACGTTCTGGTCAAGTTCCTCGAGGATGGCCAGGTTCTGCCGGACGGGCGCCGCCAGAATTACGAGATCCGCTTCGGCAAGAACGATCGGATCGTCGGCGGCGACGTCGATGGCGTGCAGCCGCATGGCCGTTTCGAGCACGTCCTTGTTGTCGACCGCGATCACGAGCGAGGTGGGCCAGATCTGGCGCGCGGCCAGGGCGATGGACCCTCCGATCAGACCAAGGCCGACGATCCCGATCCGGGGAAACACGGGAGGCTCTGTGCCGGTCGTAGGACTCTTCTGGCCGGGCTGGATGACGGGCAGCTGCATGGCCGCTACACACCCCATCCCCGCCGGGCAACAGGCTCGAGGCAGATGCCCCGGCCGATCGCGGGCGCGATGATGCGCAGCTCAGCCATCAGCCGGTCGAACTGCGCAGGGAACATCGATTGTGCGCCGTCACTCAGCGCGTGGTCGGGATCGCAGTGGACTTCGATGATGAGGCCATCGGATCCGGCAGCGACCGCCGCGCGGGCCATCGGCGCCACCATGTCCCGGCGTCCCGCCCCGTGGCTCGGATCGGCCACGACCGGCAGATGGCTGAGCTTCTTCACCACTGGAATGGCCGACACATCGAACGTATTCCTCGTCGCCGTCTCAAAAGTCCGGATGCCGCGCTCACAGAGGATGACGTCGGTGTTGCCGCCGCTCAGGACGTACTCAGCCGATAGCAACCACTCCTCGATTGTCGCCGAGATGCCGCGCTTGAGCAGCACCGGCTTGCGCACGTGGCCCAGCTCGCGGAGCAGCGTGAAGTTCTGCATGTTGCGTGCGCCGACCTGGAAGATGTCGCAGTAGCGGCCCACCAGTTCGATCTGACTGACGTCCATGACCTCGGAAACGAGCGCCAGATTCTCTGCCGTGGCGGCATCGCGGAGGAGTCGCAAGCCTTCCTCGCCGAGTCCCTGGAAGCTGTACGGCGAGCTTCGTGGCTTGAACGCGCCGCCGCGGAAGATCTTGGCGCCGGCCCTCTTGACCGCGGCCGCCGTCGCGCGCACCTGCTGTTCGCTCTCCGCCGAACAGGGGCCTGCCATGACGATGACTTCATCGCCGCCAATCCGGATGTCCCCGACCGTGATGACTGTGGCTTCGGGCTTGAACGTCCGGCCCGCGAGCTTATATGGCTCCGAAATCCGGACGACCTCCTGCACGCCGTCGAGCATCTCGAGCAGCGCGGCATCGGGCCGGCCCTGCCCGACTGCCCCGAGGACCGTGCGGGAGACGCCGGTCGACCGGTGGACGTCCATTCCCATTTCGATGAGACGGGCGACAACGAGCTCCACCTGTTGCTCGGTGGCCCGCTCCTTCATGATCACGACCATTGGTGTCTGCTTTCTTCACTCACTTAGGGAGCTTTTTCTTCACCGTGAACGACTCGGCGCTCGAGGCGCCGCGCCTCGTCGATGATGCGTTCGAACAGCCGCGCGATGGCTTCCGGGCCAAGCGGACCCTCCGTCGCAACCTGACGCACGTGGTTCAGCACATCCTTCTCGCGATCGGGCTGGTAGATCTCGATGTTCTGCTCCTTCTTCAGGCGGCCGATTTCGCAGACACACCGCGCCCGCTCATTGAGGAGGCGCACCAGCACCTCGTCCACCCGGTCGATATCCTTGCGCAGATCCTCGAGCGTCATCTGCTCTCGCGCCTCACGCCCGCGCCGTCGCGCAGGCTTGTCTCAGGGAGCGCACATAGGCCTCCACCCGTGGAAGCAGTTCGGCCGAGCCCGACGCTCCAGCGATGAGGTCGACGAGCGCGCTGCCGACCACGGCAGCGTCCGCGTACGCACCAACTTCCGCCACCTGCGCCGGCGTCGAGATGCCGAAGCCCAGGGCAATCGGCATGTCGCTCCGAGCCCGGATCCGGCTCACGAGCGCCTCTGCACCAGACGCCACTTTATCGCGAGCTCCGGTCACGCCCAGCCTCGAGATCCCATATAGAAACCCTCGACCCAGTTCAGCGGCCCTGGAAATCCGCGCGTCGGTGGTCGTCGGACTCAAGAGAAAGATGGTGTCGACCCCAACCGCCGCCAGCGCTTCCCGGAACTCCTGCGCTTCCTCTATCGGCAGATCGAGCGCGAGCACGCCGTCGACACCTGCGTCTGCGGCGGCCCGGGCAAACGGCTCGACGCCCATGCGCATGATCGGGTTCGCATAGCTGAAGATCACCATCGGCGCCGAGACCCGGCCGCGAATCGAGGCCACCAGTCCAAGCGTCTTCCGCAAGCTTCCGCCGGCTGCGAGCGCGCGTTCGGTGGCCCGCTGAATCACCGGACCGTCCGCAAGGGGATCGGAGAACGGCACGCCGATCTCGAGCACGTCCGCACCCGCGCGATCGAGCGTCAGGAGAATGTCGGCCGAGCGCGGCAGGTCGGGATCGCCCGCTGTCGTGTAGGTTACGAGGCCGGCCCTCGCCTCCCGCCGGATGGCGGCGAACCGGTCAGCCAGCCGCGACATGTGCCTCCTGTCCAGCGGCCACGCCAAGGTGCTGCTGCATCGTGTGGACGTCCTTGTCGCCGCGTCCAGAGAGGTTGACGAGAATCGTCGCTGATCGGCCGAGTTCCGCGGCGAGCCGGCAGGCGTGGGCGATCGCGTGTGCCGACTCGAGCGCCGGCAGAATGCCTTCGAGCCGCGCCAGCATCTGGAAAGCCTGAAGCGCCTCCGCATCCGACACGTGGGCGTACTCCGACCGCCCGCTCGACCGCAGGAACGCGTGTTCCGGGCCAACCGCCGCGTAGTCCAGGCCAGCCGATATCGAATGCGTCAGCTCGATGTTCCCGTCTTCATCCTGCAGCACAAAGGTTCGCGTCCCCTGCAGCACCCCGGTGCTGCCGCCGGCAAACCGTGCCGCATGACGCCCCGGCGCGATGCGTTCGCCGCCCGCTTCAACGCCGACCAGCCGCACACCAGGGTCTTCGACAAACGCATCGAAAATGCCCATGGCGTTGCTGCCGCCACCAACGCATGCGACCACTGCCTCCGGGAGGCGGCCGTTCAGCTCCAGGATCTGCCCGCGGGCCTCGCGTCCGATCACCGCCTGAAACTCGCGCACCATGAGCGGGTATGGGTGCGGGCCGAGCACCGAGCCGAGGAGGTAGTAGGTATCGCCGACATTGGTGACCCAGTCGCGCATCGCCTCGTTGATGGCGTCCTTGAGCGTCCGGCTGCCGGCGTCAACGCCAATCACCTCGGCGCCGAGCAGCCGCATCCGGAAGACATTCAATGCCTGCCGCGCCATGTCCTCGGTGCCCATGTACACGACACAGTCGAGCCCGAGAAGCGCGCAGGCCGTCGCCGTCGCCACGCCGTGCTGGCCCGCTCCGGTCTCCGCCACGATCCGCCGCTTGCCCATCCGGGACGCGAGCAGCGCCTGGCCCAGCGCGTTGTTGATCTTGTGGGCGCCGGTGTGGGTGAGATCTTCCCGCTTCAGGAAGATGCGCGCGCCGCCCGCCTCGGCCGTCAGCCGCTCGGCCTCGTAGACCGGCGTCGGGCGGCCGACGTAGTGCTTCAACAGCCGGGCGAGCCGGTCCTGAAATGCCCCATCGTCGCGAGCTTCGAAATACGCGCGCTCCAGCTCCTCGACAGGCTCGACCAGAGTCTCGGGCACGAACCGTCCGCCGAACTCACCGAAGTATCCGCGCGCATCAGGATCCCGCCTCGTCACGCCTGCCATTGTGTTCCTCGAATCTCGCGCCCGGTCCCAAAGGACCCGGCCCTACGAATGCTCCATCTCCCGGAGAGCCGAGAAGAACTCGCGCAACCGCTGCCCGCTTTTCACCCCCGGCGTCTCTTCAACACCGGACGACACGTCCACGCCGTAGGGTCGCACACGCCGCACGGCCTCCACGATGTTGCCGGCATGCAGGCCGCCAGCGAGCACCACTCGCCGGGTGCGGGCCAGCACTGCCGCCTGCCCCCACTCCGCCGTACGCCCTGTCCCACCGCGCCGCTCCGGATCGTGGGCATCGAGCAACAAGGTCACTCGAGGAGGCCACGCGTCAAGGTCCACGGGGTCCACGCGCTCGCTCCCCACCGGAATGGCTTTCATCACCGGGCGCGAAACGGCATCGACCACCGCCAGCGGCTCGTCGCCGTGAAGCTGCGCCATGTGCAGGCCCGTCGCGGACAGCACCTCGTTCACCTCGTCGGCGGTCTGATTCACAAACACCCCGACGCAGACGACGGTCGCCGGCAGAGCCGAGACGATGTCCCGGACACGCTCAGCCGGCACGAAGCGCGGGCTCTGCGGCCAGCACACAAACCCCAGTGCATCGGCGCCGCTGGCCACTGCAGCCTCCGCATCCTCGAGCCTCGTGATGCCGCAGATCTTGACGAACATCGCTCACCCACCCAGAAGCGTCGAAAGCGCGCGCCCAGGATCCGGTTCGGTGACGAGCCGCTCGCCCACCAGGAATGCGCGATAACCCAGGGCCGAGAGCCGCTCCAGATCCTCGCGCGAGCGCAGGCCGCTCTCGCTGATCGGCAACGCGTTCGGCGGCATACGTGCGACGAGCTCTTCCGACGCCCGCACGTTGACCTCGAGCGTGCGGAGGTTGCGGTTGTTCACGCCGATGATGACCTGGCCTCCCGCAGCGGCCTCACAGGCCCTGGCCAGCTCGACTTCGTCATGCACCTCCACGAGCACGTCCAACCCGAGCGCCGCCGCCGAACCGGAGAGCCTCACAAGGTCAACCTGCGAAAGGGCCGCGACAATCAGGAGAATCGCGCCGGCGCCGGCAGCCCTCGCCTCGAGGATCTGGTAGTCCGACACGATGAAATCCTTGCGCAGCACTGGCACGGTCACAGAGGCTCGCACTGCCGCCAGATCGGCCAGCGAGCCATCGAAAAACGTCGGCTCGGTCAGCACCGAAATCGCCGCGGCCCCGGCCGCCTCGTACGCACGTGCAATCGCCGGGGCGTCGTAGTCCGCCCGCAGCACGCCTTTCGAAGGCGACCGCCGCTTGCACTCGGCGATCACGTTGACCCGGTCCCGGCGTTCCAGCGCGGCGAGGAACCGCCCGCCCGACGACGGGCATCGCGAGCGCCCGCCGCTCGAGTGCAGCTCGTGGCTCGAGGGATTCGCTCGTCGTGACGCGCCGCTCGGTCGCTGCCACGATCGTCTCGAGCAGATCGGCGGTCCCTGGTCGCGCCATCACGCCTCGGCTCCCGAAGACAGCCGAACCAGGGCCTCGAGCGTGCGTGCGGCGTCGCCACGATCGATGGCGGCGGCCGCGCGCGCCATGCCCTCCTTGATCGAAGGCGCAGCGCCGGCGATGAAGAGAGCGGCACCCGCATTGAGGACAACGATGTCGCGCGGGAGCCCCGCGCTCGCCCGCGAGCACGCGCTCGATAATCCGCGCGTTCTCCGCCGCGTCGCCGCCTTTCAGCGATTCGGGGGTGGCCTTGGGTAGCCCCACGTCAGCCGGGTGCAGGTAGAACGTGTTCACCGCTCCGTCCCGGCACTCAGACACCTTCGTGTATCCGGTCGTCGAAATCTCGTCGATGCCGTCGGCGCCGTGGACCACCCACGCGCGCTCCGATCCCAGAAGCAGAAGCGAGCGGGCCAGCAGCTCGGTGAACTCGGGGCGCGGCACGCCCACGAGCTGACGGGACGCGCCAGCGGGGTTGGTCAGCGGCCCCAGCAGGTTGAAGGCGGTCCGGATACCAGGGCGCGCCGTGCGCCGCCCGCGTGCTTCATCGACGGATGGAACGTGGGGGCAAAGAAGAAGGCGATCCCGGCCTTGTCGAGCGATCGCTCCACGACCGCGGGCGTGCACGTCACCGCGACGCCGAGCGCTTCGAAGACGTCGGCGCTGCCCGAGCGGCTCGACACCGATCGGTTCCCGTGCTTCGCGACCTTGGTGCCGGTCGCGGCCACCACGAGCGCGACGCAGGAGGAAATGTTGAACGTGCCGGATCTGTCGCCTCCGGTGCCACACGTGTCGAACACCTTCGGATGCTGGCGGTCGAGCGTCACCGCATGCCGGCGCATCGTGCGCGCCAGCCCGACGATCTCGGCCGGGCGCTCCCCTTTCATCACGAGGGCCACAAGGAACCCGGCCAGCTGAGCCTCCGGCACCTGGCCCGTCATGACGTGCTCCATGAAGCCGGCGGCCTCATCGATCGTCAGAATCCTCGCGGCGCAGCAGCCTGTCAATCAGCGCCGGGAACGAGGTCTCGGGGTCCAGGCTTCCGGCTTCGGGCTTCGGAGTGGCCATCAGTCCAGCCGTCCGTCGATGAAGTTGCGCAGCATCAGGCGACCCTCACCTGTGAGGATCGACTCAGGGTGAAACTGCACGCCGTGAATGGGCTTCTGCCGGTGACGCACGCCCATGATGATGCCTGCAGCCCCTTCCTCTTCCTTCGTACGGGCCGTCACCTCGAGATCCGCCGGGAACCCTTCCTCTGCCACCACGAGCGAATGGTACCGTGAGGCCACGAAGGGTTCGGTCAGCCCGGTGAACACACCGCGGCCATTGTGTTCGATCATCGAGGTCTTCCCGTGCATCGGCACCGGCGCCCGCACGACCTGGCCGCCGAAGACCGCGCCGATGGCCTGGTGCCCGAGACAGACGCCGAGGATCGGGACCTGCCCGCCGAGCGCGCGGATGAGGTCCATCGTGATGCCGGCGTGTTCGGGACGGCCAGGCCCGGGCGAGATGACGATGCGCCCCGGCGCCGCCTCGCGCACGGCCTCGACCGTGATCTCGTCGTTCCTGCGCACCTGCACTTCGGCCCCGAGCTCGCCGAGGTACTGGACGAGGTTGTAGGTGAACGAATCGTAGTTGTCGAGGACGAAGACCATCTCAGAGCCCCGCCTGCGCGAGTTCGAGCGCGCGTACGAGGGCCCGCGCCTTGTCGCGCGTCTCCTCGTACTCTGCCGCCGGGTTCGAATCCATCACGATGCCGGCGCCCGCCTGCACGAACGCCTTTCCCTCCGACATGATCACGGTGCGGATGGCGATGCAGAAATCCAGGTTCCCCGCGAAATCGAGATATCCGACCGCGCCCGCATAAAGGCCCCGGCCCGAAGGCTCGAGCTCCCGGATGATCTGCATCGCACGCACCTTGGGCGCCCCAGACACGGTGCCCGCCGGGAAGCACGACACGAGCGCATCGAGCCGGTCGCGGTCCTCGGCAAGCCTTCCCTCCACCACCGAAGTCAGGTGCATGACGTGGGAGAACCGCTCGAGCCCCATGAACTGCGGCACGCGCACACTGCCGTACTGGCACACACGGCCGACGTCGTTCCTCCCGAGATCCACGAGCATCACATGCTCGGCGCGCTCCTTCTCGTTGCGCTTGAGTTCCTCGGCAAGCCGGATGTCCTCGTCGGGAGTTTTTCCGCGCGGCCGGGTTCCGGCAATGGGATGTGTCTCAACTCTCGTCCCCTCCACGCGGACCAGCATCTCCGGCGACGAGCCGACGACCGCGACGCCTCCCATTCGGATGAAATACATGTAGGGCGACGGGTTGACGTGCCGGAGGGCGCGATACACCGTGAACGGATCGGCGTCCACGCTGGACTCGAACCGCTGCGACAGCACGACCTGATAGATATCGCCTGCCGCGATGTGTTCCTTCGCCGTCCGCACGTTGGCCTCGAACGCCTCCTTGGTCTGATTCGACCGCACTTCGAGAGGCGCGGCGCCGGGTGTCCGCGCGCTCGACAGGCTGCGCTCGAGCTCGCGCTCGAGAAACGAGAATCTTCGCGCAGGCGAACTGATACAACGACTCGAGATCATCGTCGGCGGTCACCCGCGCGTTGGCGATGATCAAGATCCGGTGCTGCACGTGGTCGAACGCCAGCACCGTATCAAACAGCATGAACCCGGCATCGTCGGCGCCATCGGCATTGCTGCCCAGATCGCCGAGCACGGGCTCGAACCAGGAGGCCGCGCCATAGCCGAAGTAGCCGACGGCGCCACCGGTGAAGCGCGGCAAGCCCGGCACGAACGGCGCCCGGAAGTCGGCCATCAACGCCCGCAGCGTGTCGATGAACGGCCGGTCGGTCGTAGTCACCGCGCCCGCCCGATCGATCGTGGTCTGCCCTTTTGCGGCGCGCAGGATCAGGAACGGGTCCTTGCCGAGAAAGGAATACCGTGCGACGTGTTCCCCGCCTTCGACGCTCTCGAGTAGAAAGGCGTAGTCGGCGTCCTCGGCGATCTTGAGGAACGCCGAAACCGGCGTCAGCAGATCGGCGACCACTTCCTTGCAGACGGGCACGAACGTTCCGCGTCCCGCCAGCTCTTTGAATTCTTCAAACGACGTGATTTTCATGGGCCTTGAACTCCGCCAGCTTCCTGGCCGCTGCACTGCGCATCACTTCGGGATCCGGATCCAGGCCGGTCCACCAGCGAAACTGCGCCTGCGCCTGCGCTACCAGCATCTCGAGGCCCCCGATCGTCTGGCAGCCGGCTTTCTTCGCCTCCATCAGCAGGCGCGTTTCCTCCGGGTTGTAGACCAGGTCGTAGACCGTCGCGCCCGCCAGCGCGTGGGCCGGCATCGGGCTGGCGTCTACATGAGGATGCATGCCGATCGGAGTGCAGTTCACGAGCAGGTCCCAGGTGCCGGGCACTGGCGGCCAGGGGCCGGCCGTTCCAGCGACCTCGGCGGCCACGGCTTCGGCACGCGAACGGTCTCTCGCATGTACGGCCACGGACGCACCGCCGCCGGCCAGGCCGACGGCGACGGCACGCGCCGAACCGCCGGCACCGAGGATCGACGCGCGCAGTCCGGCCAACCCGACGCCTCGCGCCTGCAGCGGCTGCAGAAAGCCGGCGGCGTCGGTGTTGTCTCCGGCCCACGTGCCTTCGGCTGAGCGCAGCGTGTTGAGCGCACCAATCCGCTGGGCCACCGAGGACGCGTTTGGCACCCGCTCGAACAGCGCGCGCTTGAATGGAATCGTCACGCTGGCCCCGGCGACGCCCATCGCTTCGGCGAAACCCAGGAAATCCTCGGCGTCGGCCGCGGCCAGGGGAAGGTACACCGCGTTGCGATTCGCCGCGCGAAAGGCCGCGTTATGCATTGCGGGCGATACCGAATGCGAGACCGGTGAGCCGACGACCCCGTAGACTTCGGTAGCGGGCGTCAGCTCGCGAAACCGGTACGTCGCCAGCAACTCCTCCGGCGACACCTGCCCCAGACCCGGCAAAGCGCCCGCGTACAGACCAGGCAGAGCCGAAGCGCCCGGCGAGGACGCGCGTCGCGATACCAGCTTCGCCCATCGCGATCAGCACTTGTGCCCCGGAGCCGGCCCGAGGGCCCTCAGCGAGCGCCTTCAACGGGAGGCAGTCCGAGAGCCGGTTCGCCGCGATTGCGATCTTGATCACCTCGGCCCCCGTCGCCCGCATCGCCGCTGCGCGCTCCGCGAGATCCGTGGGCACACAGGAGAACTCGTGAGACGACAGCACGATGCGCTTACCCGACGTGATCTGCAGCAGGTCCGTGAAGCCCGCCTTCCACTCGATGTCTACGAATTCGGCCCCGAGTTCGAGGGCCTGCGCCAGAAGCCCGCGCCGGGTCGCCTCGTCGCCCTTGAACGAGCCACCCTCCCAACTCGGCCGGCAGGTCACGATAACCGGCCGGCGCCGGCCCGCGAGCGCGCCTGCCACGTCGGGGTCCGCGACCGAATCCAGGCGGAGCTCGACGAGGTCGGCATCGCCGGCCGCGTCTCGCCGGCGGCGCAGTTCGGCCGTGGTGGCGGCGGTCACGGTCACACAGAGTCGAGGTGTCATAAAAAAAAAGCCCCTTCAACCGGAGGCTGAAGGGGCTCGGAAATCGCACGCGGTGGCAGGTCAGGCCAAAGCGGATGCCCCTTCGGACGAGCTCCAATACCACCACGCCGGCAGCGAGACGCCAGCCGGACGGGCGAAGCTTCGGAACGCGAAGGACACCTGGCAGACCATCAGAGTGTCGGACAATACCAAAGCGCGCCGGATCGTGTCAAACCAGTGCCCATTTCTCCTTGACCAGCAAGCACTTCTCTTCTATAACGAAGTTCTGAGCCCAATGCGTGCCCGTACAGTACCTGAAGGCCCTGATCGGCCTCTCGGCGCTCCTGGTGGCCCTTGCCCCTGGCCTGGGTATCCGTGCGGCCACACCCATCATGCCCATCGGCGAGGTTCGGCCCGGTATGGTCGGGGTCGGCCACACGGTCTTCAACGGTACCAAGGTCGAGGAGTTCCGCGCCCGGATCATCGGCGTCATCGAGAACGTGATGGGGCCGCAGCGCAACCTGATTCTGGCGCGCCTCGAAGGCGGTCCGCTCGCGGACACGGGCGTCATCGCCGGCATGAGCGGGAGCCCGGTCTATGTCGATGGACGCTTGCTCGGCGCCGTCTCCTACGCGCTCGGCAGCTTCTCCAAGGAGCCCATCGCCGGCATTACCCCGATCGAGGAAATGACCACCGACACGGCCCTCGAAACGGGACGCCCGGCCGGCGCGCGCGTCCATATCGAGTTTCCACTCACGCCCGAAAACCTGGCGGCGGCCTTTCGAAAGGCTCTCAATTGGAATCGGCCCTTCGCCAACCGACCCGAAGACGCCCAGTTGATCGGCACGGCGGGCATTCCCGGTGTGGGACGTGAAGTCAGCACGCTGCTGCGCCCGATTGCCACGCCGCTCGTCATGTCCGGATTTGATCCGGGGATCGGCGACATCCTCGGCCGGGCGTTCGGAGAACAGGGCTTCGTGCCCACAGGCGCGACGGTCGGCACTCGACCCGGCGACATGCCCTTCGACGGCCCGCTCAAGCCTGGTGACGCCATCGGCGTGACGTTCGTGGACGGTGATTTCCTGCTGGGCGGAACCGGCACCGTCACGCACATCGACGGCGACCGGGTCTATGCCTTCGGGCATCCGATGTACAACATCGGGCCTACGCAGTTCCCGATGACCCGGGCCTACGTCTACACCGTCCTGCCGAGCCTGTTCTCCTCGACCAAGCTCTCCACGACGGGCGAGGTAATCGGCACCCTGCTGCAGGATCGCGCGACCGCCATTGCGGGCCGCCTGGGCGCGGGCCCCGATCTGATGCCCGTGAAACTGACGCTGCAGCCCGATCGGGGACCGAGCCGCACGTTCAACTTCAGCGTGGTCCGCGACCAGCTGTTCGGACCGCTGATGACGCACTCGGCGCTGCTCAACACGCTCGCGAACTACGAACGGCAGTACGGGACGGCGACCTTTGCCGTCGAGGGCTCGGCCGTGATTCGCAACCACGGGACCGTGACTTTCAACAATCTCTTCTCCGGCGATGCGCCCGCGATGAATGCGGCAACCTACGTCATCGCTCCGATCGCCGCGATCGTGAGCAACGACGACGAGCGTGCGGAGATCGAGAAGCTCGAGTTGACTATTCGATCGTCGGAGAAGCCGCAGACCGCGACGATTGAGCGCGCCTGGATCGACGACCCCCGGCCTCGCGCCGGCCGGACGGTGCCGCTCAAAGTCCTCCTCCGCACCTATCGAGGCGACGACGAGCTCCGCACGGTGCCGATCCAGATTCCAGCCAACGCGGCCGGCTCGCTGACGGTGATGGTCACCGATGCAACGCGGCTGGCGCAGGCCGAACAGCGCGAAGCCAGGCTGCCGCAGCAGGGAAGAACGCTGCCCCAGCTGATGCGGCAAATCAACAACGGCCGGCGCAACAGCACCATTTATGTGCGCCTGCTCGGGGCCGAAGCCGGCGCGGTCGTCAACGGGGAGTTGCTCTCGTCTCTTCCGCCATCCGTCCTGGCCGTGCTCGAGGCAGACCGGAACGGCGGCAGCTTCAACCCGCTCTACACGACGACTCTCGGTGAGTGGACGATCACCACGCCGCACGCGGTCGCCGGCGTCCGCACGCTGACCGTTCCCGTCACCCCGAATTAAGGCGCGTCTCTTTATGCCTCTGACTTCCGACCGCCCCCGGGGCGTGTTGAACATGTGCTCCCCTGTGAGAACTGCCAAAGCTGCCAGGACGGTGAAGACCGTAAAGATGGCCGCGATCGTCGCAATCGCCGCCGCGCTTTGCGCTCCGCTCTCGGGATCGTCGCCCCGGTTCTTCCAGGCGGCGACGCAAGCCGACTTCCTGAAAGCGGATCTGAGCAACTTGTCGATCGACAGCCGCGGGCAGCTGTTCCTCGGCCCGGCGACCGAGCTGGTCTACGAGACGGCCGCGCCGTTCCTGTGGGCGATGATGCCCGCTGCCGACGGGTCGCTGTTTGTGGGCACCGGCAATGAGGGCCGCGTGTTCAAGATCGACCCTCAGGGCAAGGGCGCTCCGTTCTTCGACGCCGCCGAACTCGAGGCGCACGCGATTGCGCCGGCGCCGGACGGCGGTCTGTACGTCGGCACGTCGCCGGACGGCAAGATCTACAAAGTCAGCAGCACCGGCGCCTCGACTGTGTTCTTCGAGCCCGGCGAGAAATACATCTGGGCCCTGGCATCGGATCGCCAGGGGCGGGTTTACGCGGCGACCGGCGAGAAGGGTGTGGTGTACCGCATCGAGCCCGACGGCAAGGGCGCCCGCTTCTACCAGGCCAAGGCCATGCACGTGACCGCCATGGCCCTGGATCCGGCCGGCCAGCTGCTCATCGGGACCGAGTCGCCCGGCCGTGTCCTTCGCGTCGACGCGCAAGGCAAGGCGTTTGTCCTTCTCGACTCGCCGTTCCAGGAAATCAGGGCACTCCGGTTCGACGAGAAGGGCGTCCTTTACGTCGCGGCAGTGAGCGCTCCAAGCGGAGGAACGCCGCAGGCGCCGGCGCCGGCCGGCGGTACAGGCGATCGCCCGGCGGCAGAGCCTGCTGGTCAGCCCGTGGCCACGGTCACCGCGGAGATCACGTCAGTGGCGGTGGTCGATACGACGACGACCGCCGTCACTACGGGGCAGCCCGCCGGCGATCGGCGCACGCCGAGGGGCGCGGTGTATCGCATTGCACCGGATGGCCTCTGGGACCAGTTGTGGGAGTCGCGTGAGGATGCACCCTACGATCTCCTCTTCGACGGCGACGGACGCCTCGTGGTCGGCACCGGCAGCAAGGGAAAGATCTACCGGCTCGAGGGAGACCCGCTCCGTCCGACGCTGTTGGCGCGCGCCGGCGCACAACAGGTCACCTCGCTCCACAAGGACGCTCGCGGGCGCATTTACTTCGCCACGGCCAACCCCGGGAAGGTCTACCGTCTTTCCTCAGACCGCGCGCCGGAAGGCACGGCCGAGTCTGAACCGCTCGATGCCCAGATGGTGTCGACCTGGGGCGCCATCAGCTGGCGCGGAGCGACACCGCAAGGAGCACGTATTCAGCTTTTCACGCGGTCCGGCAACACCGAGACGCCGGACGACACGTGGAGCCCCTGGTCGTCTGCGTATACGGTTGCAACCGGCTCGCCGATCGTCAGCCCCAAGGCGCGGTTCCTTCAGTGGCGGGCCGTGCTGACGGGCAAGGCGGAGAGCCCGCTGCTCACGTCGATCTCGGCCGCGTATCTTCCACGGAACATGCGGCCCGAGGTCAGGTCCATCACCGTGCATCCGCCCGGTATCGTGTTCCAGAAGCCGTTTTCGACTGGCGATCCGGACCTCGCGGGGTTCGACAACCAGACGACACCCGAGCGCTCGCTCACTCAAGCAGCCATGACGTCGCAAGGCGGCGGCAATTCGCCCGCGCTCGGCCGCCGGACATATCAGAAGGGTCTGCAAACACTCATCTGGCGGGCTGACGATCAGAACGGCGACGACCTCTCGTTCAACGTTCAGTACCGGCGCGAGGGCGACTCGGCGTGGAAGGTTCTTCGCGCGGATCTCATCGAGCCGATCCTTGTCTGGGATACCGCCACCCTGCCCAACGGCACCTATTTCGTGAAGGTAGTGGCCTCCGACTCGCCCTCAAACGCACCTGATGCGGCGATGTCGGGCGAACTCGACAGCATCGCGTTCGAGGTGGACAACCAGGCGCCTGCCATCGGGACGGTCGCGGCTCGCGCAGCCGACGGACGCGTAACGGTCACGTTCGAAGTGCGCGACGATCACTCGCCGATTCAACGGGTGGAGTACTCGCAGGACGGACAGACCTGGCGGGCGGTGTTCCCTCGCGACGGAATCGCGGACTCGCGTCAGGAGCAGTACGAGGTCGGCATCGGCGGGCCGCTCGGCCCCCGAGGGCTGAGCCTGCGCGCCACCGACACCATGAATAACGTGGGAACGTCGCAGGTCGAAGGCGCGAAGTAGCCGGTCTACACGACCGACGGCGGCGAGGCAGGCACCAGCGCTGCCACGGGCTTGCGTGCCGGAATCGTTCGCCGGACCGGGAGCTCGAGCGCGCCTGCAGGACTACTGCCCCGCACGGTCGTGTGCGCAACGATCCACACCATGTTGACCGCGACCGGAGTGCCCGCGAAGTTGGCCGGCTGGAACCGCGCGAACGACACGGCCCCCATCAAATCCTCGGCTCGTTGAGCATCGTTGGCATCGGTCGCATCGCGAATGGCGCGGCGCCCCACCCGGCTCGCCCGCAGCATTTCGAGGTTCGCAACACGGCCCTCGCGAGTCACCACCGCGGTGAGCGTGAAGACGGTGTCGTCCGTGCCGGCGCCCGACGACGTGGCGAAGAAGAGCGCGTCGAGCGGCCGCGGCATCTGCACGTCCGGGTAAAGGCCGACAGGGTTCTGGTTCGTTCCGGGCGAGTTCACCCGCGGCGGCGGCGACGCCAGCATGCGCATCATCGCCGCGAGCGAATCGGGTTCTTCGGCAGTGGCGACACGCATCATGCCCAGCATGATCACGACGCAGACCATGGCGGCGACGGCGGCTCCAAGGCCGGCGTACACCAGGTGCATGTCCTCGAACATCTCGCGCACCTGGGTCTCGAACGAGAGCGTCTCTTCCGCGTTCATGCGGCTCAGGACGGTCGTTTCGAACGTCGCGTCCTCGTGCTCGGCAAGTGCGGCGCGGCCCGGGCTCGCGCCGCGCAGCGCTGCCTGCAAGGTGCGAAGCTCCGCGAACTCGTCTGCGCACTCGCTGCACCAATCGAGGTGTGCGCTGACGGCAATCTGGTCCGCGACGGCGAGTTCTTCGTCGTGAAACGCCGCCAGCCGGCGGCGAGCGGCTGTGCAGGTCAGGGCCTTCATGCGGACCTCGCCTCTCTGAGCTCGAGGCGCAGCGCCTGCCGCGCACGCGTAAGCCGCGACTTCACCGTGCCCACGGCGACTCCGAGCGAGAACGCGATCTCTTCGTAGCTCAGGCCGTCCACCTCGCGCAGCACAATCGCGGTGCGTTGATCGAATGGCAGGTTGTCCAGGGCGTTTTGCAGCCGCGAGGCCAGTTCCTTCTGATCCAGCACCCGATCCGGCCGCGACAAGCCCCCTGACAGGAACTCGCCGTGGGCCGCGACGTGTGCATCGAGCGAGACCTGATCACCGCGATGGCGTCGTCTCCAGAACCGATGACGGTTGCGAGCCTGGTTCACGGCAATGCGATAGATCCACGTGCGCAGGCTGGACTGGCCGCGGAACCGGTGGATGGTGCGGAAAACCTTCAGGAAGACCTCTTGCGAGAGGTCGAGCGCCTCATCACGGTCGCCCAGGAGGTTGACCGCCAGCTGCACCACCATCCGCTGGTGGTCGCCCACGAGCTCGGAGTAGGCCGCCTCCTCGCCCGACGCACACCGTTGCACGAGAGACGCTTCCCGTCCCCCAACCTCTGCCCACTCAACGATCCGCGCCTGTTTCACGGAGAAGTCCCCAATTGAGCCGCCCACGGGTAACTCCTTCCACTATATAGCCGTTTAGACCCCGCCCCGGTTCCAAAGTTCCCCGGGGCCCGGCCGCCTGTTACGATGTGTTCCATTGTGAGGCGGCTCTTCACCATCCTGGCGCTTCTGGGCATGTGCGCGGTCGGCGGCGGGTTCGTGTACCAGGCGGCGGCCGTCGAACGGGACTACCGGTCCCTCGTCGCCCGCGGTGACGCCGCCCTGGCCGCTGGGCAGACCTTTGAAGCAATCGAAGCTTATAGCGGCGCAATCGCGTTGAGGCCGGCCTCGATGCTCGCGCACCTGCGACGGGGCGAAACGTACCGGCAGCGCGGTGATCTCGAAGCCGCGGTCAGGGATTTCCGCCGGGCGGCCACGCTCGACCACACGGCGACGCGTCCCCTCGAGGCGCTTGGCGACGCGCTCTACGAGCGTGGCCGGTTCGGCCGCGCCGTTGAAACCTACGAGGAGCGGCTTCGGCTCGATGATGCCTCCGAGCCGGTGACCTACAAGCTGGCGCTGGCCCGCTATCGCGCAGGCGATTTGACGGGCGCCATCACCGCCGTGCAGCAGGCCATCAGCATCAACAGTAGCCGGGCCGAGAGTCACTACCTGCTCGGCCTGTGCCTGACAGACGCATCGAGACCCGCCGACGCCGTTGTCGCCCTCGAAAAAGCGGTGGCTTTGTCACCTGGCTTGATCCCGGCGCGTGAAGAGCTCGCGTCGCTCTACGCACGGCTCGATCAGAGGAACGACGAGCTCGAGGAACTGCAGACGATAGCCGGACTGGACCGCACGCGGCCGGAGCGGCACATCGACCTCGGCCTGGCACAGGCTCGCCATGGCCAGGCCGAGCTCGCCGTGTTGACGCTCGGCCAGGCACTGGAACGGCCTTCCGGACATGCCCTGGCTTACGCCGCACTGGGCCGCGTGTGGCTCGACATCGCCGCCTCGCGAAGCGAGACCGTGCCTGCGCTGGAGCGCAGTGTGGCGCTCGGCAAAGCCGTCGAGGCGCTCGAGCGTGTGGCGCCGATGGACGAAGCCTCGAGCGAGGTCATGACCCTCTACGGCCGGGCGCTGCTGCGAAACGATCAGCCGGGTGAAGCCGAGCGCGTCCTCCAGCAGGCGACGCGGCGGTATCCTGTCGATCCAGCCGCGTTCCTCGCCTACGCCTCCGTGGCTGAGCGCCAGAACCATCTCGCCGAGGCCAGGGGCGCACTCATCGAATACGGGACGCTCGTGGCCGAGGAGCCTGACTTTGCGGCGCGTGCCAGGCACATCGGCACGCTGTCGATGCGTCTCAAGGATCCCGCGACTGCCGCGACATGGTTTGAACGCGCGGCCTCCGGCCGGCCGGGAGACCTGGGTCTGCTGGTTGACCTCGCCGAAGCCCAGCTTGCCACGGGACGCACGAGCGAGGCAGCGGCCACCGTCGAACGCGGGCTGGAACGTTCGCCGGACAACGCCCGGCTCGTGGCGCTCGCCGCACGAGCACGCCGCGCGCCGTCGCTCACGACCGCTTCGGATCGGTGAGATCGCGGAGCCCGTCTCCAAGAAAATTGAATCCCAGCACCAGCAGGGCGATCGCCAGGCCCGGAAACAGCGTGACATGGGGCGCGTCCAGCAAATGGGCGCGCCCGCCGTTGAGCATCGTCCCCCAGCTGGGGGTCGGAGGCTGGACGCCGAGGCCGAGAAAGCTCAGTGCCGCCTCGCCGATGATTGCGCCGGCCATGCCGAGCGTGGCCTGGACGACCACGGCGGGAACCGCGGTCGGCACGACATGGCGCCATAGCACCCGTGGAGTGCTCGCTCCCATCGCCCTGGCGGCCTGCACATACTCGAGCTCGCGCGTGCGGAGGACCTGACCTCTCACAACGCGGGCGTAACCGACCCACCCGATGATCGTGAGCGCGAAGAGCACGTTGCCGAGGCTTGGTCCCAGCACGGCCACCAGCGCAATCGCCAGCAGCAAACCCGGGAACGCGAGCAGCGTGTCGATGAGACGGCTGATCAAGTCGTCGAGCCGCCCTCCGAAGTAACCGGCCACGGCACCGAGCAGCGTTCCAATCGAGGCCGAGACGGTGACGACGGTGAGCCCGACGAGGAAGGACACACGCGCGCCGGCGAGGACGCGCGCAAGAATGTCGCGACCGAGTTCGTCCAGCCCGAAGGGGTGCGCGAGGGTCGGGCCGGCGAGCCGCAGCGGCAGCTGTTGCGCCGCAGGATCGGAGGGCGCAATAAAGGGACCGGCCAGGGCCGCTATGGCGCCGACAGCCACGAGGCCGCCCCCGAAGGCCACGAGCGGATGCCGTAAACCTCGACCGCTACTCATAGCGGATCCGGGGATCGAGTACGCCGTACACCACGTCCACCGCAAGGTTCACGGAGACATAGGTGACGGCGATGAGCAGGATGCACCCCTGAACGAGCGGGTAGTCCCTGAAGCCGATCGACTGCACCAACAGCCGTCCAATACCCGGCCAGGCAAAAATCGTCTCGGTGATGACGGCGCCCGTCAGCACGGCGCCGCACTGGAGCCCGAGGACCGTCACGATCGGAATCAGGCTGTTGCGAAACGCATGCGCCCACACCGCCCGCGCACGGGACACACCGCGGGCGCGGGCCGCCAGCACGTACAGTTCGCGCAGCTCCTCGATCACGCTGGCTCGCGTCATCCGCGTCAGGACCGCAGCCAGTGGAGCCCCGAGCGTGATCGCCGGCAGGACGAGATGCGCGAAGGTGCCACGGCCCGACACGGGCAGCCAGCCGAGGGACACGGAGAAGACGATGGCCAGCAGCGGCCCAAGCCAGAAGTTCGGCATCGAGATGCCAAGAAGCGCCACCGTCGTCGCCGCGTGATCGACGGCCGTGCCGGCTCGCACGGCGGCCAGGACGCCAAGCGGCATCGCGATCAGCAGTGCGACGAGCATCGCGGCGGCCGCGAGCTCCAGCGTTGCCGGCATCCGTTCGAGGATCGCGGACACCACGGGCTGATTCGTCCGCAGCGACGTCCCAAGATCGCCTCGCGCCACGCCCGTGAGAAACGCCGCGTACTGGACAGGCAGCGGGCGATCGAGGCCGAGCCGGCTCCGCATCGCCGCGACGTCAGCTGGTGAGGCGCTCTCGCCGAGCATCACCTGGACCGGATCCCCTGGCACCAGGTGGACGAGCGAGAACACCAGCGTCGCGACGCCGAGAAGCACCGGCGCGGTCAGCAGCAGGCGCCGGGCGAGAAATCTGATCACGGGTCCTGATTATCACGTATGCCAAGCCGCGCCATCAGCTTGGCCAGGCCTTGACGGCTGACGCCGAGTTCCTGGGCCGCCCGCGTGCGCTGCCCGCCGCTTCGGACCAGCGCGGCCCGCACGAATCGTTCTTCGAACGTGCGGCGCGCCGACTCGAGCCGCCATGAGTCGTCCGGCGAGTGGACGGCCATCGTGGCCGGAAGCGCACAGGCCTGGACCACTCCACGGCGGGGGCTACGTACGGCCAGCGACGCCAGTACGTTCTGAAGTTCCCGCACGTTGCCGGGCCAGTCGTACTGGCTGAGCGCTCCAAGGGTTGACCACGACAGGGTCGCGTGCGTGCCCACCCGTGCAGCCGCCTCGCGCCAGAAGTGCTCGACGAGCACGGGAATGTCTTCGCGGCGAGTGCGCAACGGCGTGAGGGTGATGCGCACGACATCGAGCCGGTACAGCAGATCCAGCCGGAAGCGCCCGGCCGACGACTCCTGCCGGAGATCCCGGTTGGTCGCAGCGACCACGCGCACATCGATCCGGCGCGGGATGTTTTCGCCGACGCGCCTGACCTCGCCTTCCTGGATCGCGCGCAGCAGCTTGGCCTGCGCCCGCGGAGAAAGCTCGCCGATTTCGTCCAGAAACAGGGTGCCGCCGTCGGCTGCCTCGAAGACGCCGAGGCGATCCGCCATCGCTCCAGTGAAGGCGCCGCGCGCGTGACCGAACAGTTCGGCCTCGAGCAAATCGTCGGGCAACGCCGCGCAGTTCAGCGCGCAGAACGGGCGGTCCCTCCTCGGGCTTCGGCGGTGCACGGCCCGGGCGACCAGTTCTTTCCCGCTCCCGCTTTCGCCCTCGACGAGCACCGCGTAGGGCGCTGCCGCCGCGCTCTCTATGGCGCACCTGACCTCGCGTATTGCCTGGCTCACGCCCAGGAGATCGTCGGTCGGCGTCACGGCAAGCATCCGCCTGCGGTGCGCCGTCGCGGCCACCACCGGCGCGGCTACGGTCGCGGCGGCCACGAGCAGAGCGTGCGCCCGGGCCGCGTCGAGCGGCGAACCGAGGGACCAGCGGGCGACGAAGGTCCCGATGGTGCGGCCGTCGAAACGGACCGGCGCCCCGGCCTCGATGCTGCCACCGGCGGCCTGGGGCGCGAGAGGCTGCTGGGCCGCGAGCACGCGCGCCGCGATCTCGCCGCTCGGGCGGCGGCCGTCGACTCCGGCCGGCACGGCGCCCGCTTCCTCGGCGAGATAGCACCCGGCCCCCGCCGCGCGCAGACGCTCGCGCAGGAGCCTCAGCACTCGCACCAGGGCCTCTTCGCGCTCTTCGTCGCCCTGGCAGCAGCGCAGCAGGTCCAGCATGTCCTCGAGCAACGTCAGGCCGCTGTCGACCGGCTCCCGCTCGGCCCCGGAGACGACGGGGCGGCAGTTCGACCGGCTCCCTCCAAACAGTGAGAGCGCACGCAAGCCGGTGGCGGCGATCCGGCGCCTGACAGCTTCGTCCACCCCCAGGCCGGACTGGTCAGCCAGCAGAAGAAGCCTCGAATGCACGGTGATCGGCAGCCTTCCTCTCTGGAGGCGCGCGGCACGGCGGACCCATGGCGCCAGAGACACACGGTCGCCGGAGCGGCGGCTGCACTCGGCGGCCAGCATTCGGGCCTTGAGCAGGCGGATCGGGTCGCGGGCCCCGCGCGCCGATTCCACGGCCCGGGCGATATCTCGTCCCGCCGCTGCCGGATCGCCGACCGCCATGAACGCGAACGCTGACGCCTGCGCCGCCAACGCGACCGCGCCAGGATCGCGCAGCCTTTCGGCCAGTCTCAGCGCGGCAGCGGCTTCGGCGATCGCCGCGCCGTGGCGGCCGCGGGCAACCTGGACTCGTGACCGCGCGGCGAGACCGCGCACGTCGATGCCGGTCGCCTTGGGGCCGAAGATCGTACCGGCCCCGTTCAGCCGGCTGGGCCCGGTCTCGTCCAGGGAAGCGCCAGGCTTCCTCGAACTGGCCAAGCCAGAAGCGAATGCGCGACAGCGAGAGCCGGATGCGGCGGCAGGCCACCGCGTCGCCCACACCATGAGCCGCGACAAGCGTCGTCGTCAGCACCTGCTCGCTCTGCTCGAGATGTCCGAGATCGCCAAGCGCCGCCGCCTCCAGCAGCGCCAACTCGACTTGCCAATCCAGTGACGGCGCTTCGTGATGAGCGTCTCCGTACTCTTCGATCTCGCGGAGGACACGCTGAGCTTCGAACGGACGGCCGCGCGAGAGATGTGCTGCCGCCAGCGCAGCGAGGCCACGCCTGGCGGGCACCCAGTCTGCCCGCCGCCGCAGCGCGCCGACAGCCGCACGCAGCATCCGCTCACCCGCCGCGCCGCGTCCCGCCCGCAGCAGGTCCACGGCTCTCGCCGAGCTCACACGCCAGCGATCGATCTCCGCCGGCTGAGCCCAGGGTTCGCTGTTTGCCGCGACTGACGCCACGAGACATGCGCTCGCACACGCGCCGTACTCGGGCGGCTCCTCAGCGACGCGGCTCCCCGCGGGCACTGTTACCCGCCCCCAGATCCGCCTGACGAACCGCCCCGGCAGGCCGCAAGCGGCCCGAGCCGCTTCGCTCACCCGCCGCTGGCCGTCGTCGACCGGCGGTTCAACTGAACGCACTAATGCCTCGGCCGAAAGTCTCGTCAGGCCGAGCCCCTCGACTCGAGCCATCTCGCGGCGCCCGGCAAACAGCACCACGTGGGGACGCGGCGATCGGCGGCCCCACTCGACCAGCCGCGGCCAGCCCTCCCCCTCCAGGCGATCGATGAGCATCACCGACCGTCCCGCGAGGAGCCGTCGCAGCATCAGGGACGCAGCGCCAGCTACCGCTGCCGACAGCGGCACAACTCCCTGGAGCCTGGCCGCGCGCGCGAGATCGGCGACAGCGCTCGTCAGGCCGGAGCCTTCGACGCCCCATAGCGCGAGCGCCCGCGTGCGGTCGTTGGCCGCGTCGCCCAAGGCGTCGGCCAGCCCTCGCAGTTCGGTCCGCTCGACGCGCAGCACTCCGCGCATGGCCAGCGGCGGCAGCGTGATCGACGACTCCCCTATCCTGTTCGTGGCAGGCGCCTCGAATGCCGCTCCTGGCGGCGCCACGACGATCGGGCCGTCGCTCCCCTGGTGAATCCCTGCGCCCGACATTCCCGCATCGGTACGTCCACACGCCGCGAGGAACCGCGCCGCCGCCGCACGAAGCTCGTCTCCCGCGCGATCGTTGGCGCGCACCTCCGACCCGCACTGCCAGGCTTCGAACATGGACGATGACGTCCAGCCGCCAGCATCGATCAGCGGCGCCAGGGCGCGATGCCGGATCCGGCGGAGCCAATCGCATCGAGCGGCCCAGGCGCCCTCGGCTGCACACCGATCGTGCACGACCAGCAGCACGTCCTCGCCGGTTGCGAGATCGAATGCGCGGATCGGCCCGCGACTCTCTTCGTGGATTGAGGCGACGAACCGATCGGCTACAAGCGTCGGCTCGTTCGCATCGGTCTTGCGATCCACGCGGGAGCGTTGTGCAAGAAGTCAGCCCTGCTCGGCTCGCTGGAAACGCGCGCGAACTGCGTGGCGCCCTCTCGAGAGTGTGCAGATTTTTCGGATAGAATGAACCCTCGATGTTGCGATTTCTCACTGCCGGTGAGTCCCACGGTCAGGCGCTCGTCACCATCCTCGAAGGGCTTCCCGCGGGTCTCACACTCGACTTCGACGCCGTCACCACCGAGCTGCGACGCCGGCAGACGGGCTACGGCCGCGGCCGCCGCATGGCGATCGAATCCGACCGCGCCAAAGTCCTGAGCGGTGTCCGGTTCGGCGTGACAACGGGCGGTCCGATTGCGCTCCTCATCCCTAACAAGGATTGGGAGAACTGGCAGCGGACCATGGCCGTGGAGTCGGATCCGGCGCCTGAGGTAGCCGGCGTCGATCGGCCGCTGGTGACCCGCCCGCGACCCGGCCACGCCGACCTGGCCGGGGTCGTGAAGTACGGGCACGACGACATCCGCAACATCCTCGAGCGCGCGAGCGCTCGCGAGACGGCCGCGCGGGTCGCCGTCGGGGCCGTCGCACGTCAGTTGCTCGCCACGGTGGGCGCACGCATTGTGAGCCATGTGTTTCGCATCGGGCAGGCGGCATTGCCCGATCCACTGGCCGTCAGCTTCGAAGAGGCCGCCGCGATCGGAGATGATTCACCGCTGCACTGCGCCAACGCGGAGGTCGAGCGGTCGATGATCGCGGAGATCGATCGAGCGCGCGAAGCGGGCGACACCATGGGCGGAGGCTTCGAGGTCATCGCACGCGGCGTACCGCCGGGACTCGGCAGCCACGTGCAGTGGGATCGAAAGCTCGACGGCCGGCTCGCGCAGGCGCTGATGTCGATCCCTGCCATCAAGGCCGTGGGCATCGGACGCGGGCCCGACGTGGCGACACTGCCGGGGTCGCGCATCCACGACGAGATCCTTCCGCCGTCGACGGCGGCCGCCGCTAACGGGACGGGGGTCGCGCGGCCGACCAACAACGCGGGCGGTCTCGAAGGCGGCATCACCAACGGTGAAGATCTGCGCGTGACGGGCTATATGAAGCCGATCGCCACGTTGATGAAGCCGCTGCGTTCAGTGGATCTGACCACCATGGCCCTCAGCCCCGCTGCCATCGAGCGCAGCGACGTCTGTGCCGTGCCCGCCGCGGCCGTCGTTGGCGAGGCCATGGTCGCGGTCGTGCTGGCCGATGCGCTCCTCGAGAAATTCGGCCCGGACTCGGTCGAGGAGCTCCTCGAGAACTGGCGCGCGTCCCAGGCCCGGATTGCCGCCCGTTTCACGCGCGCCTGATGCTTCGGCCCATTCTGAAGTACGGCGCGCCGACGCTACACGAGGCGGCAGCGCCGGTAACCGCGTTCACCCCTGACGTCGATCGGCTCATCGACGACATGATCGAAACGATGTACGCCGCCCCGGGTATTGGCCTCGCCGCCCCTCAAGTCGGCGTTCCTCTTCGCATTTTCGTCGTCGATCTATCGATCGGCCGTGACCCCTCAGCGCTCATCGTGATGGTCAACCCGGAGTTCGTCTCGCGCGAGGGCCTGCAGCTCGAGGAAGAGGGCTGCCTCAGCGCCCCGGGGTTCAACGCCACCGTGGTCCGGCCCACGCGCGCAGTCGTTCGGGGCCTCGATCGACACGGTCAACCCCAGGAGCGCGAGGGCACCGAGCTTCTGGCCCGGGCCTTCCAGCACGAGATCGACCATCTCGACGGCCAGCTCTTCATCGACCGTTTGCGTGGCATCAAGCGCGACCTGATCGTCCGGAAAATCAAAAAGCTCACGCGCGCCGGGAAGTGGTGATGGCGGCGCTGCGGGTCGTCTTTTTCGGTACGCCCGCCTTTGCCGTTCCCACGCTGGAGGCGCTGCAGCGGTCCCCCCACAGCGTTGTGGGAGTCGTCACACAACCCGATCGCCCGAGAGGGCGAGGGCAACGGACCACGCCGGCGCCGGTCAAGACCTGCGCGCTGGCGTCAGGCCTGCCGCTGCTGCAACCGCCTACATTGAAGGACCCGGCCGTGCTCCAGGCTCTGGCCGCGTTCGAGGCTGATATCGGCGTGGTCGCTGCGTACGGGAAGATCCTCAGCGAAAAGCTGATCACCACGCCGCGGCTTGGCATGGTCAACGTCCATGCTTCCCTGCTGCCCAGGTACCGCGGCGCCGCTCCAGTGCACCGCGCCGTAATCGCGGGCGACACCGAAACCGGCGTGACCATCATGCGGGTCGTGCGCGCGCTCGATGCCGGACCGATGCTCGCGAAAGCCGTCAGGCCCATCGGTGCGGACGACACCAGCGAGGATGTCGAGGGGGGCCTCGCCGCGATTGGCGCCGGGCTCCTCGTGGCAACCCTGGACCGCCTGGCAGCGGGACCCATTCAGGAGGCGCCGCAGAACGACGCGGACGCCACCTACGCGCACCGCCTCACGAAGGACGACGGCCAGGTGGACTGGACACGCCCGGCGCGCGAACTGCACAACCTCATACGGGGACTGCACCCCTGGCCTCACGCATTCACCTTCAGCGGCGGTGCCCGGATCATCCTCCTGCGGTCCCGGGTCGTGGAAGGCGAAGCCGCTCCGCCTGGCACCGTCGTCATCGCGCAGGGCGATCGCCTTCGCGTTGCCACCGGCGCCGGGCTGATCGATCTTCTGGAGGTGCAGGCCGAAGGCAAGCGTCCGATGACGGCCCGGGACTTCCTGGCGGGCCGGGCGCTGCAGGCGGGGTCGCAGCTGACATCCGCGCCATGATCGCCCCTGCACGGACGGCGGCCTACGACATTCTCTCGGCCGTTTCCGCGGGGAAAACCGACCTCGGGTCGGCGCTTGCCTCGAGCCGCGCCGATCTCAAGGACGATCGCGACCGCGCGCTGGCAGCCGAGATCGCCACCGGCGTGCTCCGTCGGCGCGCGTTGCTGGACCATCTGATCGAGGCGCGGCGCGAACCGTCCCCTTCATCGACTCGATCCGGAGGTGCTGGAAATTCTCCGGCTAAGCCTCTATCAGCTCTTGTATCTGACCCGGGTGCCGGCGTCGGCTGTGGTCGACGATGCGGTGAACATGACCAAGAAGCTCGGGAAGAAGAGCGCCAGCGGACTGGTCAACGCCGTGCTGCGAGGCCTGTCGAGAAACCGCAAGGCGCTCCCGTTGCCGCCACGCCCGGTGGGGCCCGATCTTCCAGCCAATCGGGAGGCCGCCCTCAGCTACCTGAACATCGCGCTCTCGCATCCCCGGTGGCTTGCGGCTCGATGGATGGACCGTCTCGGCTTCGATTGCGCGGAAGCCTGGATGCTCTTCAACAACACGCCAGCGCCGGTGACCATTCGGGCCAATCGCCTCAGGATTGAGGTTGGCGCCCTCGCGGCCGAGCTCGAGGCACACGGCGTGCGTGCCGCTCGCGCGCGCTTCGCTCCCGATGCGCTCGTAGTCGACCACGCGCCGACGCGCGGCTTACAGGTCGGTGATTTCCTCATTCAGGACGAAGCCTCGCAGCTCGTGACACTGCTGGCCGGCGCAGAGCCTGGGCCCAGTCTGCTCGACACGTGCGCCTCGCCCGGCGGCAAGACCACGGCGTTTGCGGCTGCCATGTCCAACCGAGGCCTCATCGTCGCCTGCGATGTCCGCGAGCGGCGTATGCACTTGCTCGGCCGCACGGTGGACACACTCGGGGCCACGAACGTCCGCATGGTCCAGACCGATGCGGGTGTACCGCTGCCCTTCTCCGCAGCGTTCGATACCGTGGTCCTCGACGCTCCATGTTCAGGACTCGGCACACTGCGGCGCGATCCCGACATCCGGTGGCGCCGGGAAGAAGCTGACCTCGAGGGGCTGGGGGCCACGATGCTGCAGATGCTCGAGCACGCGGCCGACCGTGTTCGCCCGGGCGGTCGGCTGGTCTATGCGACCTGCTCCACTGAGCCGGAAGAGAACGAACACGTCGTGACCCGTTTCCTCCAGCGCGCCCCCGCGTTTACGGCAGTGGACGCCCGGCTGGCGCACCCCGGATTGCCGGCCGAAGTCGTGGATGCGCGCGGCCACCTGCGCACCACACCAGCGCCTCTCGGGCTCGAAGGGTTCTTCGGCGCCGTGTTCGAGCGGCGGACGGGCATCTGACTGTAGTACGCTTTTGTCGTGGCAGCATTCCGGACACGAGTCTGGGGCGCAGGGAAGCTCCTGCTCCTCGCGGGCGCCCTGGTGGCCACCTACGCGCTGTTTGCAGCAGCCGCGATGCGGATTGCGCTTCGCGCGCGCGAAGTCCAGGTGCCTGATTTGACGAACCGGACCGCCAGCGAGGCGACGAGCCTTGCCACGGCGCTGGGTTTGAGCGTTCGAGTAGACGACAGCCGGCGGCCCGATCCCAAGGTCGGGCGCCGATCGCGTGCGCGCACAGGAGCCCGCACCGGGCACGACGCTGCGGCAGCAGCGCAACGTCAAGGTGTGGCTGAGTGCGGGTCCGAGCGCCGCGACGGTCCCGGGCCTCACCGGGCGAGTCCGAGCGGACGGCCACGCTGCGCCTGGCGCAGGACGGGCTCGAACTCCTGCGCGTGTCGGAGATTCGATCGCAGCGACACGCGTCCGATGTCGTCGTGGCCCAGGACCCGCCGGCTGCGGCCGGGGCCGCCGGCGTGACGCTCCTGGTCAACCGTCCCGAACACGGCGTCAGCTACGTCATGCCTGATCTCATCGGCATCAACGGCGATCGTGTGGCGGACCTGCTGCGCAGCCAGGGTTTCCGCGTGGCGGTGGTCGCCGCGGCGCCGTACCCGGGCGTTGCCGCGGGGATCGTCCTCCGCCAGGCCCCGCAGGCGGGATTTCAGATTGCGCCGGGCGAACCGGTCTCTCTCGAGGTGAGCCGTTGAGCGTGAAGATTGCGCCGTCGATTCTTTCAGCGGACTTTGCGATCCTCGGCGAGCAGGTGCGGGCGCTCGAGCGCGGCGGCGCGGACTTGATCCACGTGGACGTCATGGACGGCCACTTCGTGCCCAACATCACCATCGGTGTCCCCGTCGTGCAGTCGTTGAAGCGCGTGGCCACGGCGCCGCTGGACGTGCACCTGATGATTTCGGATCCCGACCGTTACATCGAGGCTTTCGCCCAGGCTGGCGCTGCCATGCTGTCGGTCCACGTCGAAGTGCTACCGCATCTCCACCGCACCGTGCACGCCATTCAGGCTCTCGGCGTGAAGGCGGGCGTCGTCCTGAACCCCTCCACGCCTGCAGCCGCCATCAGCGAGGTGGCCGGGGACGTGGATTTCGTGCTGGTCATGTCGGTGAATCCTGGTTTTGGCGGCCAGTCTTTTATTGCCCGCAGCACGTCTAAGGTGGCGGAGGTTCGTGCGCTGCTCGATCGCTCCGGCAACGCCTCCGCGCCGATCGAGATCGACGGCGGCATCGACCTCGACACGGCACCTCGCGTCGTCGCGGCCGGTGCACGGATTCTCGTCGCCGGCTCGGCGATCTTCCGCGGTGGCGACCCCGAGCGCGCCACGCGCGAACTCAAGGACGCCGCCTTGCGAGCGGTGCCCTCCGCGGTCCCGGCCTCCCGGTGAACGGAACAGCCTCGATCTCCAGAGTGCGGGTCCGATACGCAGAGACCGATCGAATGGGCGTGGTGTACTACGCCAACTACCTCGTATGGTTCGAAGTCGGGCGTACCGACCTCCTGCGCTCGAGCGGATGGAGCTACAAAGAGATGGAAGTCGAGGGATACTCACTGCCGGTGGTCGAAGCCCACTGCCAGTACCGCGCGCCGGCCCGGTACGACGACGAGCTGGAGGTGCGGACCCTCGGAGCCCTGTTGTCGCCTGTCCGCCTGAGGTTTGAGTACCAGGTCGTGCGGAGCGCGGACGAGGTCCTGCTGGCGACCGGGCACACAGTCCATGCGGCGCTTGGCGCGTCCGGGCGGCCCCGCCGGCTCCCGGAGCGTGTCCGCGCCGTGCTGCACGTGTAAAATCAAAGGTTGGGATGCGACTTCTTCAGGTATTGGCTCTAATCGTCACGGCCGCCGCCTTCTCCGGGTGCGCAACGAGCGGGCGCGGTGCGGTGCCTCCGGGCACGCCGCAACCCGATCGCTTCCTGTTCGAGCGCGGCAACGAAGCGCTCGACGAGGAGCGTTGGCTGACGGCCCGCGAGTACTTCAAGCAGGTAACCGAGACTTACACGCAGAGCCCCTATCGTCCTGACGCCAAACTCGGCGTCGGCGACACCTACCTTGGCGAAGGTACGGCTGAGGCCCTGGTCCTTGGAATCAACGAGTTTCAGGAGTTCCTGTCGTTCTACCCGACCCACGCCCGCGCCGACTACGCGCAGTACAAGCTGGGCATGGCGCACTACCGGCAGATGCGGGCGCCCCAGCGCGATCAGTCGGAAACCAGGGCAGCGCTGCGGGACTTCCAGGCGTTTGTCGAGCGCTATCCGAACAGCGAGCTGCTGCCCGAGGTTCGAGAGAAGGTGCGCGAGATCAAGGACAGGTTGAGTGAGGCCGACTTTGGCGTCGGCCTCTTCTACTTCCGCCAGCGGTGGTACCCGGGCGCCATCGACCGGCTCACGGCCGTCATGAAGGACAACCCCGAGTACACGAGGCGCGATCGGGTGTACTTCTTCCTTGGGGAATCGTTGATAAAGGTCGACCGCCCTGCCGAAGCGCTGCCGTACTTCGAGAAGCTGCTCGCGGAGTTCGAAGCCAGCGAACACCTCGAAGAAGCAAAGGTACGCGTCGAAACAATCAAGACACAAGCCGCCGCGAAGATTCCTTCTTAGGCAGCTCGTCTTCGGGCGCCTTCGGAACAGCCGGCCCCACGTTGACGCGCCGGAAATAGTCCGCTCCAGACACCAGCGCGGCGACGACGACCACCCAGAGCGCGACGTTTCCGACTACGAACAAACCGGGAAGGTAGACGTCTCCCAGAATCAGTGCCAGGATGGCCACCACCTGAGCGACCATTTTGATCTTGCCAAGGGGCGACGCGGGCATCGCCACGCCGCGCGAGTAGGCCAGGCTCCGCAGGCCTGTCACTGCGATCTCCCGGCCGATGATCACGGCGACCATCCACGCGGGGGCCAATCCCATCTGCACGAGCGAGATCAGCGCGGCCGAGATGAGCAGCTTGTCGGCCAGCGGATCGATCACCTGGCCGAGGGCCGTCACCTGCTTGCGTCGCCGGGCGAGGTATCCGTCCAGCCAGTCGGTGAGCGAGGCGATGCCGAAGATGGCTGCGCCCACGAGCTCCTCGCGCATGCCCAGGATGAGCCGCCCGTCGGATCGCGTGAGGAGCACCACCACGAGCAGGGGCACCAGAAAAATGCGCGTCACGGTGAGCGCGTTCGGCAGGTTCATGGGCGGGCGCGGGCACATGATATCATCGGAAGTTCTCTATGAAAGCGATCCTGCTCGCCGGGGGCAAGGGCACGCGCCTCCGCCCGCTCACCATTCACACGCCGAAGCCGATCGTTCCGATCTTCGAGCGTCCGTTCCTGCACTATCAGCTCGACCTTCTCAAGCGCGTTCCTGAAATTGACGAGGTGATCCTCAGCCTGAACTACCAGCCGCGCCGGATCGAGGAGATCTTCGGCGACGGCAGCGACGCCGGGCTCAGCATCAAGTACGTGGTCGAGCCCGCGCCGCTTGGCACCGCCGGCGCCGTTCGTTACGCAGGCGACTCGTTGCGGGAATCGGTGGTGGTCTTCAACGGCGACGTGCTCACCGAGATCGACCTGGCGGCGGTGATCCGGCTCCATCGCGAGCGCCGCGCCAAGGCGACCATCGTGCTGACACCGGTTGAGAACCCGAGTGCGTACGGGTTGGTCGAGACTGATCGCGACGGCAACATCTCGCGATTTCTTGAAAAGCCGAAGCCCGACGAGATCACCTGCAACACGATCAACGCCGGTATCTACATACTCGAACCAGGCACGTTCGATCGGATCCCGAAGGATACACCCTGGTCGATCGAACGGAGCTTCTTCCCCTCGCTCATCGACCGCCAGGAAACGTTCGTGGCGTATGTGTACGAGGGTTACTGGATCGACATCGGCACGCCGGAGAAGTACCTCCAGGTGCACCGCGACATCATGGACGGCCGGTACCGGACGCCGGCCTTCGGAGCGACACCCGGTACGGCGAGTGTCTCGCCGCATGCACGGGTCGAAGAAGGCGCGCGCCTCGAGGGTCCCTGTTTCATCGACGAGGGCGTCGTCGTCAAATCCGGAGCCCGTGTGGGCCCTTACAGTGTGATCGGCCGCCAGTGCCATATCGAGGAGCACGCGGTCGTTGAAGAGTCGATCGTGTGGGCGAACACGAGGATCAGCCAGGAAGCGGTGGTCCGCCGGGCCATTCTCGGGCGCCAGTGCCATGTGGGCCGGAACGCCACGCTGGACCACGGCGCACTCCTCGGCGACAAGTCGGTCGTCACGGACTTCAGCCGGCTGTAGGAATTGATGGCCATGGTGGATTCGAGCATTTTCAAGGCATACGACGTCAGGGGCACCTACCCGGATCAGATCAACGAGGAGGTCGCCCGCGCAATTGGCGCAGCGTTTGTGACCTACCTGAAAGCGCGGCGCATTGCCGTGGGCCGGGATATGCGGTTGTCCTCGCCCGCGCTCACCGCTGCGTTCATCGACGGAGCGACAGCTCAAGGCGCAGACGTCGTGGACTACGGAATGATACCGACCGACGTGCTCTATTTCGCGGTGGCTCGCGATGGGCACGACGGGGGCGTCGAAGTCACGGCGTCCCACAACCCCAAGCAGTACAACGGCATGAAGATGGTCCGGCGCGAGGCGTTCCCGCTCAGCGGAGAGGAGGGCATCGCCGAGATCCGCAGCATGGTGACCGGCGGCAACATGCCTGCGGCCGCCGCGCAGCGAGGCCAGACCACGACGCGCGACATCATCGCCCCTTACGTCGACCACGTGATGTCGTTCATCGATCCGCAGATCATCAAGCCGTTCAAGGTCGTGCTGGATGCCGGATGCGGAATGGGCGGCCTCATCGGCCCTCTGTTGTTCGATCGGCTCCCGTGCACCACGTCGAGGCTCTGCTTCACCATCGACGGGAGCTTCCCGACTCACGAGGCCAATCCGCTGCTCGAAGAGAACCGGAAGGACATTGTCGAGCGCGTCGTGGCCGATGGGGCCGACGTCGGGATCGCGTGGGACGGCGACGCGGATCGATGCTTCTTTATCGACGGCTCGGGAGAGTTCGTTTCGGGCGACTTCATCACCGCCCTCCTGGCCGAGGCGTTCCTGCTGAAGCACCCGGGGTCGACGATCATCTACGATCTGCGCGCGAGCTACGCCGTCCGGGACGTCGTCGAGCGGTACGGCGGCACCTCGCTGATGAACCGCGTCGGGCACGCCTTCTTCAAGCGCCGGATGCGGGAGACCAACGGGATCTTCGGCGGAGAAGTTACGGGGCACTACTACTTCCGCGACAACTTCTACGCGGACAACGGGTTCATCCCCGCGCTCCTGATCCTCGAGCTGATGTCGAAGAAAGGCCAGAGCCTGCACGATCTGCTCAAGCCGCTGCGCGAGCGCTACTTCATCTCAGGCGAGATCAATACGAAGCTGGCCGGCATGGACGCGGTGCCGGGGCGGCTCGCGGAGATCGCCGCGCGCTATTCGGATGCCCGGCAGTACACCCTCGACGGCCTGTCCGTGGAGTACGACGACTGGCACTTCAACGTGCGGGCCTCCAACACCGAACCGCTGCTGCGGCTCAATCTCGAAGCCACGACGCCCGAGATGATGGAGCGTAAGCGCGACGAGGTGCTGTCCCTCATCCGCGCGTGATAGACTTTTCGGGTCGCCGGCGCCTCGGCACGGCCGAGGCCGGCAGCTAGCGAGCGGGCGGGCTTAGCATAGTGGTAATGTCCTGGCTTCCCAAGCCAGTTAGACGGGTTCGATCCCCGTAGCCCGCTCCACTAACTCCTTCCCTCCCGCGTACTTTCGCCGGACGCCTTGTGCGTGTCCAAAATGTCTCCAAGTTTATCCGCGAGATGGGACGCCGGCCTGTCGTCCATCCAGCAATGTCCGAGGACCCGTACGCGACGTGCGCCCATTAGCGGAGGGCGGGTCAGGCGTTCCGACTGGCTCTCCTAGGCCCGGCCACGGCGACGTCCCTGCCGGTTTGAGCCACCTGCGTGGTGCGCCCGGTCTGTTCGCTAAACCCTGCGCGACTGCTCAGGAGCAACCGCCGAGCGTGGCGGCCCATCGGAGACATCGCGCGCCTGCTGCGTTGTCGGCGGTCCATCTAACTCACGATCAACGCCGATCTGATTATCCACCTGCCGAACTTGGTAGTTCGCCACTACGCGACTAAACGTTACCTATCGCCGAACGGTTTGGTGAGGCCGACTGCGGCAGCGATCTAAATGACAGACCGCTCAATCTCGTCACCCGGAGGGCTAAGAGCCGGCCCGGACACAGTCCATCTGAAACCGGCGGACACAATCCGGCGCGTGCTGTTCGCCATTGGTTCGTTGCCGGCTTTCACACCCGTGCGGCCCTGGCATCGTGTGTCAGGGCGAGATGTTCTGATTCAGGTGGAAGACGTTGTCGGGATCGTAGCGTCGCTTTAGCTCCCTGAGACGCGTCCAGTTCGGACCAAACGCGGCGGCCACGGTATCGCCGGTGCCGACCTCGTCGGCACTCAAATAGTTGGCGTACCGGCCCGACGCGAAGTGTTTCGACATGGCGGTGTAGATGTCGCGCACCCAAGCGATGTTCGGGGCCGTATGGGACGGGCTCGCCCACTCTCCAACCACCAGCATGTTATAGCCGACCGCCCGGTGCGGAAACGCCGTCGCGGTCTGGCCCACACGCGTCGCTGCACCATGGAAGTGCTCCAGGAGCACCGCTCCCATCGGGGACGGACAGTCGGCAAACCGCGCGATGATCGTGTCGATGGCCTCGTCTGACAGGCCGGCGAGAAAATTCGACTTCCAGTAGTTCAACGCGCCCCTTGGGAACCCCGCGTCGAAGAGTGTATTGACGACGGTGTAGGGCATCGGGCCGATGACGTCCATTACCGGCGATCCAAAGCGTTTGACTGGGTCCACCGCTCGGTTCGCCGTCTCGGATGGGCCGATGTGACACACGATGATCGCCGCCAGCTTCGTGCCCGAACCGTCGGGAGCGTGCAGCACGCCTCCAAACGCCACTAGCTCGTCGGGTAGCGACTGCGTGAAGTCGCGGTAGAAACGCAACACGTCGCGGGCCGCCGCGAAGGGATGGGCCACCAGCCCCGCTGTCACGACCGGACCAATCGAGTGGACGGCGTACTCGAACCACGTGGCGACACCAAAGTTACCGCCGCCGCCGCGCAAGGCCCAGAATAAATCGGGATTCTCCTCGGCGCTGGCGTGCACGATCTGTCCTTGGGCGTTGACCAGCTCCACGGCACACAGGTTGTCGACCGCCAGCCCGAGCGTGCCCAACAGCCATCCGAGGCCGCCACCGAGAGTCAGCCCGGCAATGCCAGTGCTCGACACCACGCCGCCGGTGCTGGCCAGGCCGTGAAGCTGGGTCTCGCGATTGTAGTCGCCCCACGTCGCCCCGCCCTGCGCACGCGCCCGCTGTGTGCGCGGATCCACATGCACGCCGCGCATCATCGACAAATCGATCACCAGCCCGCCATCGCAAACGGCGTTGCCGGCGACGTTGTGGCCGCCGCCGCGGACGGCGATCTCCAGTCCGTGCTCGCGGGCGGTGTGCACGGCGGCCTGGACGTCCGCGGTGCCGCGGCACCGTGCGATCAACGCTGGCCGCCGATCGATAAGTCCGTTGTGCACCCGCCGCGCCGCGTCATAGCTCGCGTCTGCCGCGGTGATCACCTCGCCCGCCATCAGCGCCTGCAGCGCCCTCACCACTGCTGTGACGTCCGCCATGCCTCCACTCCTTGTGACGCCGCCGTTCTTATGGGTCGTGTCGTGCCGGGCATCCGAACCGGACGGCTCGGCACCCTGTGATTCAGCGACGGGACTATTAGTGCGTCGCGCTGGAACGGGCCCAGACGTTCCGGGTCAGTGGCAAACGCGTCCGCGAGCACCCTCAGCGCATCGTCCCGCCTGAGGGCTGGCTGATGCGCGCGCCAAGCCTCGCCCATGCCGCGTTCGTCAATCAGGGCGATGCCTTCGTCCGGGCCGATTCGAGTGTCAGGCGTGAGCGCCACTATCGGGGATTCTACGCGATTGCTCCTCAGTAACGCCGAAGGGATGACCGGGGGTCAGCAACGCTGTCGGCGACGGTGAAGGAGGCCGTCGCCGATTGCCGAAGTCCAAATCACGCAAGAAGAAGTCGCCCAAGCGGGTGCTAGCCCTTCCCGACCTGGAACAAGCCAAGACGGCCGTGCTGAACAGCCTGACCTCCGCAAGCGGCCAGCGGACTTACGAGCACGCGATTCGCGAGTTCGTCGCCTGGTACTGCTCGGAGCCGCGCCTCGCATTCAACCGCACCGTCGTTCTCCGGTATCGCATCCACCTCGAGCAGCGCCATTACGCGCCCGCGACCATCAATCTGCGGCTAGCAGCTGTCCGCCGTATCGCGTACGAGGCGGCTGATTCCGGTCTGCTGAGTCCCGAGCTGGCCGCAGGCATTCGTCGTGTCAAGGGCGTGCGACGCCTGGGCGTCCGACTTGGGAACTGGCTAACGCCGGAACAGGGACGGAGGTTGCTGGAACACTCGACGCCATCGACACCGCGTGCCCGGCGCGATCACGCCATGCTGGCCATGTTGATTGGTTGTGGACTGCGCCGGGCGGAGTTGCTCGCGCTGACGCTCGAATCAGTCCAGCAACGGGAGGAGCACTGGGTGATCGCAGATTTAGTCGGAAAGAGTGGCCACGTGCGCACGGTGCCGATCCCAGGCTGGGTCAAAGATGCGGTCGATGCCTGGACAGACGCTGTTGACATTACGCACGGCCGGGTCTTCCGCGCCATCAACAAGGCCGGGCGCGTCTGGGGCGACGGCATGTCTCCGAAGGTGCTCTGGGACGTGGTCCGGGCAGCCGCAGGGCGCGCTGGCATCGAGAAGCTCGCACCGCACGACCTCCGTCGCACGTGTGCGCGACTCTGTCACTTGGCGGGCGGCGAACTGGATCAGATTCGATTTCTGCTGGGCCACGTCTCGATCCAGACGACGGAGCGCTACCTTGGGTGCAGACAGCGACTACGATGCGCGGTCAACGACCGTCTCGGAATCGAGCCGGACGCCGCGTGAGCTGAGAGCCAGGGGCGGGCGCAAACGTCCGCCCTTGGCGACCAGTGAGGATTTAACCCCCGCGAGCGGCAGGTAACAACCCTACCGCTCGCCTGTTTCACTTTCGCTTAGTCGGAATGGCCCGGCTACTTTCCGGATGCCTTCTTCGCGGCGGCTCCGGCCTCGGTATCCTCAATCACCGGATAGACTTCGAACTCCAAAAGATCAGCCCAGTCGGCCACGTGCTCGGCGACGAGCGCCAGGTCGCTTGCCTCGATGAGATGCCAGCCGAGAGTTGAACCCGGCGTGTGCCAACGCCCCACAGTCTTCGCGCCAGCCGGGACTGGACCGCCCGCTTTGAGAAACTGGTCAATCGCAGTCTTGTATTTCCCTGGAACGGTCTTCCAAACAACCATGATCTTCATCGGGTGACTCCTTCACATGCGAAAACGCTGATTCTGATGTAGCTGACCGGAGAAGCGAAGCGAATTACTCTCGATAAACGCCGAAGTGTTTACTGACCGGCGCGAGCCGTATCGTTCTTCCCTTTCACGGTGTCCTGGATCAGTGCGCCCACCACTGCGCCCACCAGCTCCGGGACCCTGTGAGATTTCCTGAGCGTTCTAGCGACTTCCGGAGACGGTCGCAGCGGTTCCGAGGACCCGCACCACCCAGAAACTGGAGCAAAGAGCGCTCGATTGCCAGAATTCCAGATGGTCTTCGATCTGATTTCGCAGGATGGTCGGCGTAATGTTTACGCGGGTGAACGTGAGGTGCGCCCACCAGCTGCGCCCACTGCGCGCGCCTCGGAGGCTAAGTGAGATGCTCGGCCAGCTGACGCGCCAGCGTGAGCCCCGTCAGCGCAGGGTTCACCGAGCCCACCGTTGGAAAGGTTGATTGGTCACAAGCATAGGCGTTGGTGATGTGATGGAAGCGCCCGACACCGTTCGTCACCGACGTCGCCGGGCTGTCGCCCATCCACAACGTGCCCGATTCGTGATACGTCGTCCCGAGCCCGCGATGCCATTCGGGGAAGGGACGCGACAAGGGAAACGGCTGCGCCTGCCATGCGCTGTCGTATCGATACTCGATATTGGCGGGCAGGCCGGCGATCCGCTGGGCCAGGCTCACGATCGCGGCGTCCATCGCCTGCCACGTCTGGACATCTGCGGCGTCGATCCCGAGGCGCACGAACGCGCGGGGCGCGGCGAACTCATCGGACTCGAACGGGCTGAGATTGATCCAGCTTGTCGTCTCGTTGGGAACGGGCGTCGTGCGGTTACCGTGCATCTCGCCGATTCCACGGAACGTGATCGTGATCCAGGTGGGATCGGTATTCAGCAACTGCGCGTCCAGCACGTCCAGGTCGGGAATCATGCGGAAAAGCAGCTCGTCGGACCCCTGCTGATGGGTCGAGGCGGTGACCTGCACGTGGAAGCGCCCGGTGGCCGCCACTCCACGAACGAGCAATGCCGTCGTCTGCACGTGGCCGGGCACGGCGGGTAAGGCGCTGCGCCGCACGCGTACGGTGAAATCGCTGCGAACGTGCGCCATCAGGTTGCGCCCCATCAATGCCGTCGGGAATGACTGCAAGGCGAGGCGGGTTGTTTCCACGGCGCTGGCGGCCAGGACCACGTTGGCACCTGGAGCCAGCGAGAGGAAGCGGCGCTGTCCACCAGCTTCGACCTCGGCGCTGTGCACCGTGCCACCCGCCGCGTGCAGCCTCACGACGTGGGCGAGCGGGACCAAAAACAGTCGTCTGGCGGCGTCGTTTCCTCTTGACGCGTTGACGTCAGCGCGTATGGCATCGACCAGCACAGGAAGACTGCTGTACTTGTCGAAGCTGAAGAGCCCAGAGACGGGCGGGCTACCTTGCACCGCCAGTGGTGCGGTCTCCACTCCGCTGGTCCCCATCGACGTGTCGATATCGGGCGTCGCCGCGGCGGCGCTCACGCAGGCGGCACGCAGCACGTCGTTAAGTTCGCCGAAGATGAAGTCGGTGGCCGGTAGGACGCCGATCTCGCTCTCGACGTCGACATAGTGATCGACGAGGTACTGTGCCGTTGCGGCCGGCCACTGCGAGAGGTCGCCGGCGGTCAGGCGCGGGCACCAGCCACCCCAGAAGATCGACTTCCCTCCCGTGCAATACGCGACGCCGGGGAACTCCGTGTTGCCGCGCCACGGAATTCCCCAGACCAGTTCGCGCGGCACGCCGGGATCGCTGGACGGGTCAATGGCGCCTGGCACGTTAAAGCCGATGTTGGCGAGGTTCTGCACGTGCTCCGAGACCAGGAATCGTCCCGCGTCGAGCAGCAGTACGCGCGCCGTTGGATCCAGCCGCACGATCTTGGTGGCGCAGTACGCGCCGTACATCCCGGCGCCAACCACGACCACCGTGAAGGGCGGTCCGCCGTGGAGGGTTGCCTCGTCCCAAGTGCTGCAGGCAAATCGGCCGACCGCGTCCAACGAGAACGCGGTCTGCTGAACGTCGACCTGCGGTAGGCCGGGAAACAACTGCGGAAGCGGCATACGTGCCCTCCGGAACCGAGACGAGGTGGAACCTCCAGCTTGACACACTCAACCAAGGAGGACCGCTGTGGACTGATTTCTCCTGCCGCCACACGCACGATGTATCGCCGGCGTCGCGGCTCGGGCGCGCGCCCATCAACCGCAAGCGTCACACGCAGCCTTGTGCTCGGCCGGGAAACCCCTGGGCGACAAGGCGAGGCCGATCCGCCGTGGCCTCACGAGCGACGCAGCACAGGCGATTGCCGCTCAGCCAACTTGCTAAGGAATTCAGCGAGCAAATCGGGATGGCCGCGCCGGCTCACCAGACCGCGGTGCGTCGCGTCGGGGACCGGTTCCCAACGGCGAACAGCTTCACGAGGACGACACCAGCGACGAACCCTCCGATATGTGCCATGAACGCGACGCCGCCGCCAGCCTCCGGACCCTGTCCTATCACGCCGAGGGCACTGATCAGCTGAAACACAAACCAGAGACCGACTGCTACGTAACCCGGTACGGTGGTCAACATGCGGAACATGAATACGCGTACGCGGCGATGCGGATGGAGCACCAGGTATCCGCCCATCACCCCGGAGATCGCGCCTGAGGCTCCAAGACTGGGGATGAACGGATTGTCGCCGAGCACGAACGTGGATACGACGTGCGACAGCGATGCGAAGAGACCGGTCACGAGGTAAAACGCGAAATAGCGTCCGTGTGAGAGGTCATCTTCGACGTTGTCGCCGAAGATCCACAGGAACAGCATGTTGCCGAGAAGGTGCATCAGGCTGCCATGCATGAACATGGATGTGAGCAGCGTGACGTAGACGGTTCCTGGCGTCGGTTGAAGGGGAATCGTGGCGCGCTCGTCGCCAAACTCCACCGCGACCTCGCGGGCGACGTCCTCGCCCGTGCGAATCTCATACGGGACGGTCGAGAAGGCATAAGTGAATCGTTCGTTGGTACCCAATCCCTGGAGGAACACGAACACGAGGACGTTGAGCGCGATGAGCGCGAGCGTGACATACGGCGTTCTGACCCGTCCCGTGTTGTCGTCGCCGATCGGGAAAACCATTGGGCGGCTCCTTTCACTAATCAGCATAACAACGCCCGGGGATGTCGTGCTATCGTGCCCGCGATGCGACGTGTTCTCGGTATCTTCAACGCGAACCAAGACACACTCAGAATGAACGCGTCGTTCCCGGAGTGCCGTCTGGCGCTCGTGCGCGCGCTTCGCGGCCACCACTCGGCGCGTTCGACCGAATGGCAGCCTCTAATCAAACTCTCGAATCCATCGGCGTAGGGGCACGAGTGCGAGCCCCGGCCTTCTAAGGCAAGGGCGGTCGATTCCAAGCGAGAAAATCGGGCGGAAAACTCACGTCTGCAGCCGAGCGCCCGATCCAGGGGTGCATTAGGGGTGCGGGCTTGAGCGGCTACTATTGAGGGACGCGTCCGTGGCTGGAGTTGATCCGCTTCGGTGGACATCTTCTCTGAGTCGGATGGACAGGACTTAGTGGACGGGCTGCGTCCGTGCTGACGCTGAAGTGGCCACTCCCCCGCTCAACTTCCGCCCCAGCCACCAAGCGCCGAGGAGCGCGTCCACCAGCCGCGAGACGCAGCGAGATTCCTTGAGCCTTGAGCGCCCTGGGAGACAACCGGCCATGGCCGCCGAGGCGTCAGCGGCGTCAATCGCTCAAGAGAACCGGCCAAATGCCAGAATCTCCATCCGGTCCTCGATCTGATTTCGCAAGATGGTCGGCGCAATGTTCATGCGGGTAACCGCGGGGTGCGCCGACCACTCGCGCCCACCGCGGAGTCCATAGGCCGCTCTATGGGGGTTCAAATCGGGGGCACGCAACCAACGATATTTCCAGCTCTGGTACGTGGCTGCCTGACATTCGGCCGGCTGAAGGCGCGGGGCGCTCTATCGCGGGGCTTGCATCCGATGCCAGCGGATGCCGTACACCGCGACGCCGTCATCGCGGCGATCGCCAACGGCTCTCCGAGGGCGAAATCGGCGAGCCCTGCCAGGACCATCGCCAGCCCAGCGGCAGCGACGAAGACGAGCGGGCCCGCCACCGCGACGGCATAGGCTCGCCACGGGCGTCGCAACCCGAGCGAGCCGCGCAGGCCTTCGCGGCTGACCCACAGCCGCATGGCCACGGCCGCGAGCAGCGGGCCGAACATGGCCGGCAGGTGGTTCACCTGATTGCCGAACACCTCCGTTGCGTCGGCCGGCGTCGTCGACAACGCAAGTAGCCGACCGAGGTCCATGACTGCGCGTCAATCAGCCCGCGAGTGCTGTTGACTTGGTTCCGACTTGCGCGTAGCGTACCCGACCACTAGAAACAGCCTGGGTGTCGTCGGTGGCGCAAAGCGATCGCTCGTGGTTCACTCTCTTCCGTCGCCCTTCGCGATTGTGAGGCGCGACCTGTTGTGCCGTCACTTCACTGTCATACGTCGCTACTCGCAAGGTCCAACCACAGGAGTCACGCATGCCCGCACGCCCATCCCTGTCGACGAACGTGACGGCGAACGAGATCGTGTTCTCCACCACCTCGATCGTGGTGGAGTCGCGCTACCCGCTCGACCCTGACTTTGCGCAGGGCGGACTTGTCATTCGGGGTGTCCGCGGCCGCGTGCGCCTCTCCCGCGGCGGACGGGTCGCCACGTGGTCCGCCGCGAAGGGTCTTCCCCCAGGCCACCAGACCCTCATTGTCGACGGACTCGTGGGCAAGGACCACCGCCGCCGTATTGGGGATCGCATGGAGATCCCCTTCTTTGTCACTGACTCCAAGGCAAAGGTCCCCGGCACCGTCCGCGTCGAGAGCCTCTCGCGCCTCCGCGTCGAGGAGCTCTCGACCGAACGCCTGCCCGCCGATCGCAGGTCAGGTGGCCGCTTCATCGAGATCATGAAGGCCGCCCACCGCGTGACGGGCGCGCCGGTACGCCTCGCGTTCGACCAGTCGGGCCGCCGGGTCGATTCGGACGCCATCCTCGAGCGGATCGCGAAGAACCGCGCGCGAAGGTTCGGCATGCTCCACGAATCGCTGTACGCCCGCGTGCAGAAGATCGGCGCGACCGCGCGGATCCCGATTGCAATCTGGTTGCACGGCGAGGACCCTCTCGATCCGGCGGAGAAGAAGGAGCGCGGCGAGACAAAGCGCCCGACTCGGCGATCGCTGGCGCGCGGTGCAGCGATCGCCAAGGTCGCACGCGACTTCACTCCGGGCCTTGAGCGGGAAACCCGCGTCCACGGCCACCGGACAGATCCGTCGGCGCCGGTCGTCTACGCCAGCCTGACGCGCGAGCAGGTCCGCGCGCTCGCCCGGCGGCCCGAGGTGGCGGGCTTGTTCCTCCACGAGACCAAAGGCATCGACGACCTCACGGACTCAATCGCGATCGCGAACTCCGACGACGTGCACACGCTGGGCTACAGGGGCGCCGGCGTAAAAGTCGCGATCTGGGAGAGTGCACCCGACGTCACGACGAACCTCTCGATTACCGCCCGCTACAAGACCTCTGGACTGACGACCTCCGACCACTCCCGCCACACGCACGGCATCGTCAAGAACATCGAGGCCAACGAGCCTCACGGCCACGCGCCCTCATGTTCGCTGCACTCAGCGAACACAAAGGACCTCGACGCGGTGCGCTGGGCCGCCAAGGACAAGGGCTGCACCGTGATCAGCCAGAGCTTCCATCGCGACAGCGAGCCCGAATCGGGATCGATGTCGTTCGACGACATCTACAAGGACTGGCTCGCCCTGCAGTGGCCCTACCCGACGATCTGCCAGGCCGCAGGGAACTACTGGAATGGCGACCCCGACGACATCGATCCACCGGAGAGCGAGTACGTCAACCACAAGGGCTACAACAGCCTCGGGGTCGGCAACCATAACGACACCGCAAGCGCAATGTCAGGCTCCTCAGTGTTCCGCAACCCGACCGGTTCGCACGACGACCGGGAGCTGCCAGAGATCTCGGCGAACGGGACCAACGTCACGACCGTCGGGCTGACGATGAGTGGGACGAGCATGGCTTCGCCAGCCGCAGCGGGCTGTGCGGCGCTGATCCAGAACGTCGACGGCACTCTGAAGTCGTGGCCGGAGGGCTGCCGGGCGATCCTGCTCGCGGGCGCAAAGCGCAACATTTCTGGCCAGACGTGGTGGCAGGACGTCGTCGACAATGTCGATGCGTCTGACGGGTCCGGCGCGGTCGACGCGCTCGAGGCTGTCAACATTGCCAAGCAGCGCCGCTCGCGCAACGCCGCGGCGACCGGGCGCGGCTGGGACGTCGGCACCCTGCGCTCGAGCGACATCGGGAGCAACGATCGCACGACGTTCTCGGTACTCCGTCAAGCTGGGGAGCTCGTTCTTGGCTCCGCGTCACGTCAAGGTGGCGCTCGCGTGGGACAGCGCGATCACGATGTTCCCCCTTGGGATCCAGCTGCCGATCGCGTCGAGACTGACGGTAGACCTCGATCTGCAGATTTTCGACAGCCGCGGCGTCCAGGTCGGCTACAGCGGCTCGTGGGATAACAGCTACGAGATCGCCGAGTTCGATGGGCAGCGGGGCGAAACGTACACGATCAAGATCCGGCGATGGTCCGGTACCGACAGCGTCTGGTTCGGTATCGCATGGACGGTGACCGGTGGCCTCCGCTGGGCCGACGTCACGAATGTCACGGTGCTGCAGGCAGCGCTCGCCAATCGCTAGCGGCGGGCCGGCCGGGTGGCCGCTTTACTTGAGCCGGGTCGTCAACCCCATCCGGCTGAAGCTCGCCTGCTGTTCGGATGGTAGCGCGCTTCCACGCATGGTTGAACCCACTGTCGGTGATTCGCCGGCCGGCCTTTCTTGCCGATAGGGAAGCAGAACACGTACCTCGCGATAGTGCCGCGCTCACGTTTCAGCGTCTCGGCAATTATCTGTTGTCGTTCGAGCACCTGCCGCAGCTCGCGCGTGAAACACGCGGCCTTCCCCATTTTTTGTGGCACCAGGATCGAGCCGGACTTCGCCCGCCTTCGAGGGTGAGTGGGAGGTGCGCCCACCGGTGCCGGCGGCTTTTGGCGGCCCGTTCAGGACCGAGCCAGGGAGGCTTACGGCTCGGTCAAAAATCGACACTTTTCGTGCCTTGGAGGTGCCTGGGTTTCTGTGTATCGTGGTACGCGCGATCCAGCATGCAGCCGCAGAACATCCCGCCCAACTTCGATATCACCGTGCGCGTGGGTTGCAGCCTTGTCTACGAAGTCACCGGCACGGCATCGCTGCTCCTCAACCTCAAGCTTCATCCCGATCGCAACTACGCCCTGCTCTCTGAGGCCCTGACGCTCGCCAATAACCTTCCTGCCGAAGACTTCGTCGATAGCCACGGGAACCACGTCTGTCGCGTGGCGCTCGCGCCTGGCACCAATTGTTTCCGGCACGACGCGATCGTGGCGGTGCCCTCCCGAGCGGATAATCACGACCTTGTCCCCACGTGTCCGCAGGTGCCGGGCGACCTCCCCGCCGCCTTGCTGCGGTACACGCTGCCCAGCCGGTACTGCGACTCCGACAAGTTGACCGATTTCGCTTGGCAGCAATTCGGTCAGATCGAGCACGGCATGCCACGGGTTGAGGCCATCAGCCGCTGGCTGCACGAGAACATCGAGTACCGTTACATGTCCGGTCGGTCCGACTTGTCGGCCTGGGACGTCCTGCAACGCGGCTACGGAGTGTGCCGTGATTTCGCCCACCTCGCGATCGCGCTGAATCGCGCCTTCAACATCCCTGCCCGCTATGTGACAGGCCATCTGCCAGACATCGGTTTTCCCGATCCGGACGGTCACATGGACTTCCACGCCTACGCCGAGGTGTACATCGGAGGCGCATGGTTCACTACCGACGCCCGTTTCCACGTGCCGCGAATAGGCCGCATCAAAGTCTCATGCGGGCAAGACGCGGTGGATGGAGCGTTTTCGACCATCTATGGCGGCGCGACGTTGACCTATTTTCAGGTATGGGCGTACCAGGTGGCGCGCGGGACCGTGGGTGTAGGTGATCCGATTGACCTGACGCAGCGTCTCGACAACCAGTGGAGGGTACGCACAGACGCGCCGCCTGATGCTCCCGCTTCGCGGAATGAGCCGCGCTGAAGCGTCACCTTCGTCGGCAGGCTAAGGCGACCGGGCCGGGCGCGTTACTCCCGGTTAACGCCGAGCTTACTGACCGGCGCGAGCCGTATCGTCCTCCCCTTTCTCCGTGTCTTGGACCGGGGCGCCCACCACTGCGCCCACCTGCCTGGGACCCTGTGAGAATTCCTGAGCGTTCTAGCGACTTCCGGAGACGGTCGCAGCGGTTCCGAGGACCCGCACCACCCAGAAACTGGAGCAAAGAGCGCTCGATTGCCAGAATTCCAGATGGTCTTCGATCTGATTTCAGCAGGATAGTCGGCGCAATGTTTATGCGGGTGAACGCGAGGTGCGCCCACCACCTGCGCCCACCGGCGGGCCGTGTCAGGCGTGTTCCAGTGGCTCTGTACAAGTCGCGGCCACGACGACGCCCCCCGCTCTCGAGTGCACCTGCGGTGCGCTCCGCTTGTTCGGTAAACCCTTGGCGACTACTCATTACCCATCCCGAACAGGCTCGCGTCTCTTCAGGCGATTCACACGCTCGTCGATCGGCGGATGAGTCGACAGATAGCGGTTCAGGCCGAGAGGGTCAGGACTCCGATCGAGCTTGCCCAGGCATTGCAGCATGCGGATCGCGCCGGCAGGGTCGAAGCCGGCAGCGCGCATGAGCAGGACGCCCAGTTCGTCCGCTTCGAATTCTTCATCCTGCGAATAAGCGCGCTCCAGGCCCTGGAGACCAACCCTGCGGATCCAGGACGCGAGCGCCCCTCTCGCCGGCGACACCAGCGCGACCGCATTGACGACCTTCTGCTGGAGCAGCCTCTCGATGGCGTGGCGGCGGATGACATGCGCCATCTCGTGCGCCAGGACAAAGGCGACCTCATCCTTGTTCCGGTCGCATAGCTGCACGAGCGATTGCGCGATGAAGATGAAGCCGCCCGGCAACGCAAAGGCAGTCGGGCGATCGCTCTCGATGGCGGTCGTCTGAAAACGGTGAAGTCGATTCCGAACCACCGCCGCGAGCTTCCCGCCAATCTCGTCCAGTAACGCCTGCGTGGTCCGATCCGAACCACGGGGCGTTTGCTCGAGAACCACCGCGGCCATGTCGCGTCCGACGGCCTGCTCGGCGCGAATGCCGTCCGCCTCGTTTCCGGCGACGGACGCCCACATCCACTTGGCCTTGCGAGCCTGGACCCCCGCAATCCGGCGAAGCTTATAGAACGCGCTGTCAGCCATGGCCCAGTATCGCTCCCTCGGAAGGATTCGCTCAGCTGATGTTCCAGCGATGATGACCCCAGAACCGGCTCGGATCGGTCCGCTTGCGCATTACTAAAGGGTAACGCCGCAATGTTTGGTTATTTCTGGCAGACCTACAATCAACAGTCTGGATCGCAGAGTCGCCTCGAGGATTCCCGGACGCCCTCGATCCGAATCCGCGCGACGTTCGGATGGTTCAGTGACGCGAGTTTGCGCGTCGGGGTCAGATTGGTGGGCCGAGGGGCTTGTTAACGTAGTGAGTGAAAACGCCCCCCGTCGACTAGGCTTAACGACATGGGCATTCCGTGGCTCCTGGCGTTGAAGGCGATTCCCTGGGACACTATCCTGGCGAATGCGCCGGCCATCCTGCGATCGGCGGACGCGGTGCTGTCGGAGACGAAGGTTCGCCCGCCTGCGGCGGCGTCCCGGAATGACGTTCAGGCTCTTGCTGATCGTGTCGCGGTGCTCGAGCAGCGCGACCGCGAAACCGCGGAGCTGCTCACGCGCGTCAGCACGCAGGTCGCAGCACTGACCACTGCGGGCGAGGTGCTTGAGGCACGGGCCCGTTGGCTGCTCGTGGTGGCCATCGCGGCGTCAGTGATGTCTGTTCTCGCGTGCGGGGTCGCACTGTTCGCGCGATAGTCGGTGCCAGACCGCCACCAGTCGTTGTTGTCGTTTCGCGTTTAGCGCTTACTCGCGGCCTCTCGCCACACTGAGCGTGTCGACCCAAACGCGGAAGGTCGCGTGTCAATACCGGAATACAGCTAGCGAGTGCGCGCTGCGGCGTGTGCGAATTTGTGCGAGTTAGGTCGTCGCTGGCGTGCGGTGCAGCACGCTCCTGGATCACCATCCGTCCGGTGAATACGCGTCAGTTCGCATCAGCATGCGATTTCAACCAGCTTGAGGGATATGCCGTGAATGAAAAGAGAGTGTGGCTCATCACCGGCGCTGGTCGAGGCTTGGGGGTCGACATCGCCAAGGCCGCCCTGACCGCCGGCCACGCCGTTGTCGCCACCGGCCGTGATGCTACGAAGGTCGCGGCCGCGGTGGGCGACCACGACAACTTGCTCACCATCAAGCTCGACGTGACACGCCCGCTGGATGCGGAGGCGGCCGTTGAGACCGCCGTCGCGAAGTTCGGCCGAATCGACATTCTGGTCAACAACGCGGGTAATTTCTTCGCCGGCTTCTTCGAGGAACTCAGCCCAGAACAGGTCCGCCATCAGATTGAGACGCTCCTGTTCGGTCCGATGAATGTCACTCGCGCCGTCCTGCCAGTGATGCGAAAGCAGCGGTCTGGCCTGCTCGTCGCCATCTCTTCGACCGCCGGCATCGCCGGCCAAATGTTCTGCACGGCGTATGCCGCCGCGAAGTTCGGAATCGAGGGGTGGATGGAGTCGCTAACGCCAGAGATCGCCGCCTTCGGAATCCGCACGATGCTGGTCGAGCCTGGGTTCTTTCGTACCGAACTACTCAGCAACGACTCGACTACCTACGCTCAGCCCACCGTTGACGGCTATGCCGAACGGACCAAGGAGATCGTCGCCGCCTGGAAAAGTATGGATGGGAAACAAGGTGGCGACCCCGCCAAGCTCGCCAAGGCCCTCGTAACGCTCGTCGGGCTCAAGGAGCCGCCGGTCCGGTTTGCTGCCGGCGCCGATGCAGTGCAGACGTTCGAGACCAAGGCCAACGCGCTGCTCGCCCAGGCACAAGCCCACCGCGAGCTGTCCGCCTCCCTCGCACACGATGACGCCTATTAACGAATGGCACCCCCCGGGCGACAGCAAATCTAGCTATGCGTTGCAACTGGAAAAGCTCACCCGCGGGCGTAAGCGCCGGCGTTACTCCCCATAAACGCCGAAGGGATCATCGATCCTGCGCTCGCAGCCAACGACCGATGGCGACAACTCAGAACTGAGTTTGCGCAGAGCGTCGCCTGTCGGATCGAGATCCTCCGCACGGAGGACAATCGAAGCAGAGACGCACGACGAGCATCAGATTGAAGCCGCCAGCATTCTGAATGCTGAATTTGTCTCTCGCATTATGATGGCGTGATGGCCGATTTGGGCTCGCCGGTGCTCACGCCAACTTTTGCGCCGATCGCGGGGGGCTGGTTCACGATGGGCACCCAGCTCGGCCACGAGGACGAGCGCCCGCCGCATGAGGTCTTCGTCGATAAGTTCGAGTTGGGCGTGTGTCCGGTCACGCGCGCGGAGTACGAGCGCTTCGTGGACGCCACCAAGCACGAACCGCCCCGCGACTGGTCGCATCCGCCATTTACACAAGCGGATCTCCCCGTCGTGGGCGTGAGCTGGATCGACGCGGTCGTGTATTGCGCGTGGCGTTCCGAGCAAGACGGGCGCCCCGTCCGGTTGCCGACTGAAGCCGAGTGGGAATTCGCCGCGCGAGGGCGACAAGCGGCGCTCTTCCCGTGGGGTGACGTGGTGCCGGACTGGATTCCGAACGGCGGACGCGGTCCGTTACAGGCACCGTGGCCGGTGACACTGGGCGAACCGACCGACTTCGGCCTTCTCGGCATCGCGACAAACGTGCACGAGTGGTGCGCTGACTGGTACGACAAGGACTACTACAGCCGATCACCGGAGCGGAATCCCGCGGGCCCCGACCAGGGCGTGCGACGCGCCGCGCGCGGCGGAGCGTGGCGCCACGCGCGCACGATGTGCCGAGTCACCTTGCGCAGCCACCTCGTTCCGTCCTTCCGCTACAACGACTTTGGGTTCCGCCTTGCGCGAAGTCTCTGAGCAGACTCTCTCCGCACCCACAACGGTTCGGGGAAACTAGACAGAGCGAAGCATTCGGCCTATCCAGGCCGTACGTTCGCCACATCGCGACATTTCGCGAGTAATCCGGTTCGCTTGTCGCAGCGCTTCAACCGATCCCCAGCCTTCCTGAGTGCTGCTTCAAAACAGGACGTAGAATCAGCGAATGACTCGGACTGGCGGCCCGACGCTTCTCCGTCCCGACGAAGCACACCGCGCAGAGGCGGCAGGACCGGATTCCCAAGGGTTGCCGAGCGATCTGGTTCGGCAAGCGACGCGCCGGCTTCGTGTGATGGCCCTCCTGTACGCCGCGATCTTTTTTCTGATCGACTTCTTCCCAACGCTCATCTCGAGGGCCGATCGCTCCGCTCAGTTCGGCGCCATCGTGCATTGGCTGCCGGGCACGATCGCAATCTCGGTCGCGCTGTTCCTTGCCGTTGCCGTAACCAACCCCCGTCTGTCGCCTCGAGCTGCCGCCGCGATCGCTATCATCTTCGAAGTCGCCGCCGGCTACGGGATCGCTGCCGCGGAACTGCTCCAGCCCCTCGACTATCTTCGAGATGCCACGTGGATCGGGCTCTCGTGGGTCGCCGTCTGGACGCTCCTCTTTACTATCGCCGTTCCTTCGTCGCCGCGGCGGTCGCTGTTGGCGGGCACTCGCCGCATCCAGCAGCGTGCCCGTGATGGCGGCCGTGTCGTTCGCGTTGTACCCGCCTCGCGCGCTGCCAGAACCCTGGGAGTTCTTCATCGTCTTTGTCTTTCCTTACCTGGTGGTCGTCGGGATGGCATATGTCGGCGCGCGCGTGCTTTTCGCGCTCGGTCGTGAGGTCCGAAAAGCCCGAGAGCTGGGCAGCTACCGTCTTCTCGAGCGCCTCGGTCAGGGCGGGATGGGAGAGGTCTGGCGCGCACGCCATCGACTGCTCGCAAGGCCCGCCGCAATCAAGCTCATTCGTCCGCCCACCGCCTCCTCGATCATCGGATTGGAAGCCGTGAGTCGGTTCGAGCGCGAGGCGCAAGCGATCGCGAGCCTGCGGTCGCCACACACCGTGGAACTGTTCGATTTCGGCATCGCGGATGATGGGACTTTCTATTACGTAATGGAACTCCTCAATGGCCTGGACGCCGAACGGATCGTGAAGAAGTTCGGCCCGATGCCAGCAGAGCGCGTGATTCACGTAATCCGTCAGGTGTGTCATTCGCTCTCTGAGGCAGAATCGCTCTCGCTGGTGCATCGAGACATCAAGCCCGCCAACATCGTCTTGTGTCGCTATGGCGAAGAGTGCGACTTCGTAAAAGTGTTGGACTTCGGGATCGTCAAAGCGATTCACGAGTCGACCCCTGCCGGAGAGGTGACGACAGGGCCCGCCCTCACCGCTGAGCATGGCGTGCGCGGTACGCCGGCATTCATCGCTCCGGAGCAAGTGCTCGGCGGACTGCGGGTGGATCACCGCGCCGACATCTATGCGACCGGCTGCCTCACATACTGGCTGCTCACAGGTCAGCTCGTCTTCACCGGTGGCACGCCGATGGAGTTTTTCATTCAGCACACGCAAGCCACACCGCAGCCACCGTCCGCACGAACAGAACTGCCGATTCCGAAAGAACTCGACGCGATCGTGCTTGCGTGCTTGGCTAAGAACCCGTCGGATCGGCCGCAGACCGCGCGCGAACTCGCCCGCCGTCTTGAAGCGGTGCCTGTCACCTGCGAGTGGACCACAGACGTCGCACGAACATGGTGGGAAAGGCATCAGCCTGTGCTTTCCTGAATCGGCTCTCGGCATTCGCATCCAGATGATCTTGCAACCAACCTTGGTTTTTCACACCGTTCGCGCCGTTCGAACGCGGCGGCGCATCAGACTGCGCAGAATTGGAATCTGAGTTTCGCCGTGGATGTGGCCCCGTTGCTGGCGACGGGGAGGTGGAGGAAACGAGGAAGGCGCCGTCTAGCTGGTCGATAAACACTTGGCGACTATACAGGACTGATTCGAGAAGTCGTCTTCGTGGAAGCGTTCGATAGGCGGCACACAACCCGAGCAACCAGGGCCCGATTTTCCTCGTAGACTGTCCGTTGCCATTCCGTTGGGGGCGTGATGAATCTCGAGTCTGAGCGTGCGGCGCTCATGCAGACAAGCCGCGACTGGGCGCGCACCGCGGCCAGCGGAGATCTTGAGGCGACCCTCTCGTTTTGGTCGGACGACGCCATCGTCATGCCGCCGGGCCTGCCAGCCGTCGTCGGGAAGCCAGCGATTCGCGAATTTCTTCGGCAGACGTCGGCAATTCCAGGATTCAGCATCACGTGGGAGCCCGAACGGGCGACTGTGTCCAACGACGCCGACCTTGGGTTCATGGTGGAACGGAATCGGGTCACATTCGCGGAAGCCACCGGTGCCGTCCGAGAACAGTTCGGAAAGGCCGTTACAGTGTGGCGCAAGGACGCGACCGGCGCATGGAAGTGCGTCGTCGATACCTGGAACGAGAATCCGACCGAGCGGGCCCTTCCGGTGTAACAAGCGTCTCACTTCAGCCGCGGTAAACGCCGATCTGGCGACCAATCGCTCCGCGCCGTTCGGTCGCCCCGTTGTCGCAGAACAGCTTCGATGAGAATTGCGAATCACTCCGATCCCCGTAGCCCGCTCCACTAACCTCTCCAGTCGATCGGCGTCGGCAAACGATCAGACTCTGTCGTATGTCTCAGTCATCACGGCGAGCTTTCGCGCAGTCTCGCGAGTAAGTTGCCCAGGAACCAGCCGCCACCTCCAGTTGCCAGTGGCCGTACCGGGCCGATTCAAGCGCGCGTCGCTGCCGAGGCCGAGGAGGTCCTGTACCGGAACGATCGCCGTATCCGCGACCGACGCCAGCACTGCACGGATGAACTGCCAGTGCACCTCTCGTTCGTTCAGGTCGAGATAACGGCGGGCGTGCTCACGCTCGTTCTCGCGGTCCACGTCCGACCGTGTAGCTGTGGCCAACTCCACCAGTCCACCACCCCATGGTCGTGTCGTTGTCGTGAGTTCCGGTGTAGACCACAAGGTCCCGTGGGTAGTTGTGAGGTCTGAAATCAGGGGCTTGTGGGTCGTTTCCAAAGGCAAACTGGAGAATTGCCATCCCTGGAAGCCGCAGCCGCCCGCGCAATTCTTCCACTTCCGGCGTGATTACGCCGAGGTTCTCGGCCACGAATGGCAGCCGATCCGCTTCCAGCGCTGACTGCACGGCTTCGAAGAGCGACACGCCCGGTCCTTTCACCCATTCGCCTCGAATGGCCGTCGTCGCGTCGCGTGGTACTTCCCACGACGCCTCGAATCCGCGGAAGTGATCGATGCGGACGCGATCGACCAGCGACAGCAGGGCACGAAAGCGTTCAATCCACCAGACGTATCCGGTCTGTCCGAGGACATCCCACCGGTAATGAGGATTCCCCCACAACTGGCCGGTCGCACTGAAGTAGTCAGGCGGCACACCGGTGAGGACGGTCGGCTGCCCGTCGGAGTCGAGACGGAACAACTCTCGCCGCGCCCAGACGTCCGCGCTGTCGTGCGCGACAAAAATTGGCAAGTCACCCATGATCTCGATCGACCGCGCATGGCAGGCGTCGCGCACGCGCTGCCACTGCTCGAAGAACAGAAACTGCGTCAACTTGTGCAGCCGGATCTCTCGAGCGCAGCGGGCCGACCAGCGCTCGACCGCCGAGGGATCGCGTTGCGCGATGTCGGGCTCCCACGCCGCCCAGGGGGCCTGACCATGCGCCTCCTTGACGGCCATGAACAGCGCGAAGTCGTCCAGCCAGCGCGCGTGCGCAGCGCAGAAGCGTTCGAAACGAGTGGCCGTCGGCGTGCCGCCCGCTGCCTCGAAGCGACTGAGCACTCGCGGCCACAGCACGCGACGGTGGGCGATCACCGCGGGAAAGTCCACATGGTCCGGCCGGGAGGCGTGCCAATCGCGTGCCTCGTCTTCGGCCAGCAGTCCGTCCTCGACTAATCGTTCGAGGCTGATCAAAAGGGTATTGCCTGCAAAGGCGGAAAAGCACTGATATGGCGAGTCGCCATAGCCGGTCGGCCCGAGCGGCAGCACTTGCCACACTCGCTGGCCTGCGGAGGCGAGCAGATCGATGAAGTCGAAGGCGCTGGGGCCGAGATCGCCGATGCCGAAGCGACCCGGCAACGATGTCGGATGGAGAAGCACGCCGCTTGAACGATGGAACGACATTGTGCGGTGGCCGCCGGCTTACAAGTGGGGCGCGGTGTCCGCGTCCAAAAGCCAGTTTCGACCTGCGTAGCCCGCTCCGAACCCATCACGCCTGCCGTCGCGCTTGGCGGTCGGCCCTGCTCCAGTGTCCCTCACGGCACAGAGATCGTGCGCATCATCCAGACGATGTTGTCCCAGCTCACCGGCTTCTCGGTGCCATCGAACAGCTTCGCCAGGCTACCGCCCGATCCCTTGAAGGAGTACCTGCTTCACCCTGTCTGGTGGGTTCGTCGTTGGGTTGCGGAGTATTTCCAGCACCTGTTCCTGCCTCGAGATCTGAAAGGTCGCCGGGTTCTTCGCAGAGTAGAACTTTGTCTCCGAGGCATTCCCGCGGTTGGCGACGCCACGCTCGAACGTAATGTGAAGCTCGAGATGCTCGCCGCCCGCGGCGTGGAAGACCCAGTCTTGCGTCTCGACCACGTTGGGCCCTTCGCCTGTGGTCGTACGCTTCAGCGAACTCGTGGTCGCGTGCAGGTAGTTACCGAACGGACCCGGCGCATCGGCCGGATCGGCAGTAAGCCCGCCGATAACGAGCTGGGCATTCGCACCGGCCGCATCCCGGACCGGCACCGTCAGATAGACCAGGCGGTTCGAGCCCTTCCCGACCGGCTTGCCGTCCGGGGCGTTGATGGTCAGCCGATCAATGAAGATCGCCCGAAGGTTGCAATCCTTGGCAGCGCCCTGCGTCGCGACGTTCATGGTGAACCCCGCCGGCAGGAACGGCGCGAGCGCCGCGTCCGGCACGTGCAGGTCGAGCTGAAACCGCGCCTCTGAGCTCGATTCGACAACCGTCTGCGCCTGCGCCGCGATCGCTGCCGTGGTCAGCAGGCCCGCCATGATCAGCTGTCGGGCCCCGCCTCGAAAGAGGTACTGGCATGTATCCTCCTCGGATTAACGCCAGATACTCTCACACTTGGGCAGGGCCCGATCCAGTCAACCGCGACGATGTCGTGTTACTGCGACCTTCGCATCGAGAGGCTCGTGAGCGCCTCAGGAAACGCCCGGATGCCCGCAGCCGCCGTAGGCTTGTTGTCCTTCAGGACATCCTTGGCCGTAGTCCCCGGACCGTAGGCGTCCCTCATGTCGTCGTCGTGGGTTTCGATGACGGTGCCCTTCAGTGCCACGCCCGCAAAGAGCCCCTTCGACCTCGAGTACCGAGAGAATCTGAGAGTTGAACTTCGCATCCGTGGCAGCTCCCGCTTCACGGCCGACCGGGCCCGCCGCAACGGATGCGTCGCCACCGAGCTCCACCTTACTCGACAGCAGGCTGTTCATGCCGTCGTCGCCCATGAACAACATGATGAAGTCCGTGACTTCGACGCCAATCTGGAAGCCGAAGCTTCCACCGCCGAGACCGAAGTAGGCCGGCGCGCTCCAGCCCTGTGGAGTGCGGCAACTCGCGACGCCGCGTCCGCCGCGGCCACCAACACCAAACGCCGCCTTCACGACCTCCGGGAACACCGCGACACACTTTGCGTTGCTCAGAACATCAGCCGGAATGGCCTTGTCAGGCGCGCTCATGATCTCCTGGAACACCCTTGCCGCCTTTTGCGACTGCTCCACCTCGTCCTTGATATCCCTCTCCTGCGCCGCGGCGGTGTTAGCGATCAAGCTGACGGCGATCGCGCCGAAGGTCAGCATTGCTTTAGAAACACGGGTCATTTCAGTCCCCCCTTACGCTCGGGTCAACGTCCCGAGCCTCCACTGACACTTTGGAAGTGCAAGCCTGGAGCCAGGGTTTGTCGTGCTAGGCTTCCCTCATCCCGTGGCAATATGTGGCCCCGTCGACCCAAAGAGGCCTGCTGAGATGCAAAAGTTACCGATGAGAAGCATTCCGATCGCTGTAGCTCTGCTGGCCCTCGCCGCCAGCGGAGCGACGGTTGGCGGCCAGGCTGTGCCGTCCGGTCCTGTCGGGCCCAGCCCTTACGACGTCGTCAGAGGCTGGCACAAGCCGTTCGCGCAGCCGGGCTTCGCGTTCGGCGGCAACTCAGGCGTCTTCGCCGAGTCGCCGAACCGCATCTTCATCGCACAGCGCGGTGAAGCCCGGCTTCCCGACCCGATCCCTCCCGCGTTCGCTGGCTTTGCCGGCTCGATTGGGATCAACGTGCTTACGGCCGTCGAGCGCCGTGTCTGGAAAAACTGCCTCTACACGCTCGATGCCGACGGGAAGGTCAAGGAACTCTGGACGCAGTGGGACCATCTTTGCGAAGGCTCGGATGGTCCTGGGCCGCATCGCATCCGCATCAGCCCTTACGACCCGGAACGCCGTGTTTGGGTGATCAACGAGACGTTCAACCAGATCTATGTGTTTTCAAACGACGGAACGAAGCTGTTGAAGACGCTTGGAGAGAAGAACGTTCCGGGTAAGGACGGTACACACTTCGCGAAGCCACAGGACGTGGCGTTTCTCCCTGACGGCCGGGTGCTTGTGGCCGACGGCCTGGACAACCACCGCGTGATGATCCTCGATCGCGACGCCAGGTATCTCGGAGAGTTCGGCGGACCTGGGAAAGAACCGGGGCAGTTCAACGGTGTGCATGCCGTGGCGGTTGGGCCGCAAGGCCGGATCTATGCCCTCGATCGCTCTGGCGGGCGCATCAATGTCTTTCAGACCACAGCCAATCCAGCCAAGGTTGACCACGTGGCCACATGGCCCGGGCTCCAGCTGCCGCTCGACATCATCGTGAACGACGACAGCCTGTGGATCACCGACCTGAGGCCGCTGCGCTTCATCAAGTTCGACTTGAGCGGCAAGCAGCTCTACACCTGGCTGGTGCCCCCGGATCTGCCGGACGGGTACCTCGAGGTTCACACCTTTTCGGTGGATTCGAACGGAAACCTCTTCGGCGGAGACAATCAGTACGGCCGCACGCAGAAGTTCGTGCCAAAGCCTGGTGCCGACCGGGCGCTCCTGATCCGTCCGCCGTGGGTCGCCCGGTAGCGGCGGCCGCGTAGACTTGCCGCTGAACGCGCGTCTCTACTCCACGACCGCCTGGTACACGAGACTGCGCGACAGGCCATGAATGGGCCGGGTCCTGCCGGTCTCCTGGTGCTGCACCATTCCGACAAACGCCAGGTCCTCGACCGGATCGATCCAGAACCACGTGCCGAAGATGCCCCACCAGCTGAACGTCCCGGCCGACACCGAGTCTCCCGCGGCGGCCGGGTCGGTCACGACCTGGAAGTCCATGCCCCAGCCCGTGCCGGGCGGCATCGTCTTGAGAGGCTCGGGGTTGACGTGGTTCGTGCGCATCATCTCGACGGTGCGCGGCGCGAGCAGGCGGATGCCGTTGGCCTGGCCGCCCTGCAGCAGCATGTCGCAGAAGCGCGCATAGTCCATCGCCGTCGAGAACAGCCCTCCCCCGCCAGACGGACCGAGGGGGACGACGGTCGGATCGCCGCGACCGAGATCCGCGGCGAGCGTCGGGCCGACGCCGGTGTGCACCTGCGCATGCCGGGCGAGCTTCTCCTTGGGCACGAAGAACGCCGTGTCCTTCATTCCGAGGGGCTCGAAGATCCGCGTGCGCAGGAAGTCGCCAAACGGCTGGCCTGAGAACTTCTCGACGAGGTAGCCCTGAACGTCGACGCCGATGCTGTACGACCATCGCGTGCCGGGCTGCGCCATCAGCGGCATCTTCGACAGTCCGTCGATCATGGCCTGCAGCGGAGCCCTGGTGTTGAGCACCCTCGCCTCGATGATCATTCTGTCGACCGGGTTGTTCCGGTTCAGGGTGTACCCAAGGCCCCCTGTATGCGTCATGAGCTCGCGCATGGTCATCGACCGCCGGGCGTCCTCGAGCTTCGGCGTACCGTCAGCGTTCTGGCCCGTATGGACCTTGAGCGTCGAGAACTCCGGAATGTAGCGCGACACCGGGTCGTCGAGCCGCCACTTGCCTTCTTCGTACAACATCATCATCGCGACGCCGGTCACCGGCTTGGTCATCGATGCGATGCGGAAGATCGAGTCCTTCTGGACCGGGTCCGGCTTCTGCGCGTCAAGGCGACCCACGCTGTTGAAGTGCACGACCTTACCGTGCCGGGCGAGAAGCGTGACGAGGCCGGCGACCTGCTGTTCGTCGACGAGGCGCTTCATCGCAGCGTCGATCCTGCGGAGGCGCTCCGAGGAGACGCCCACCGATTCCGGCGGCGCCGTTGCAAGATCGCGCGCCTGCCGGACCCCTGAGTTGGCCGATCGGGCCGGCGCCGCGACCGAGGGCGCCTGAGCGGACGGTCTAAGCACCAGGGGTGTGGAGGCAACGGCAGCGAAAAGAACCAGTACAACGAGACCGCTTTTTCGAGCCATCGGGCGAACTCCTTAATGGGTATCAGTGCTGGAGGGGATTATACGGGCGGGACCGACGCGCGGAGCGAGCAACCCGGACAATGGCAGGAACTCGGAGGCCGGGCTCCCCGCCCCCGTGAAATGTCCGTGCTAGACTCCCGGTCCGACGTCGGTGGAGTGGTTCTGGCGGGGATTCCGCGCTCAGGGGGTATATGAGGATCGGACTAATCACCGCGGTGCTCGCTGCCACGCTCGGCACGTCGGCCTCCGCCGAAACGCTGCTCGGCACGTGGAAGCTCGTGGCCGCCGAAGATCTTCGCGCCGACGGCAGCGTGGCACGCTACCCGTGGGGACGTAAGCCCATCGGAGCGATCGTCGTGCAGGACGGCTCCTGCTACGTCCAGATCATGTCAGGTGACGTTCCGGCTTTTTCCACACCAGGCTCGTCGGCAAACGAGCAGATGAAGGCCTCGCTCCTCAGCTCCTACATCGCCTACACCGGCCCGTGTACGTTCGACGATGCAGGCGGCACCACGACCATGAAGGTGGAAGCGGCGTGGCGGCCGGATTACGTCGGCACTTCGCAGACACGGTTCTACAGGTTCGAGGGTAACAAGATGCTCTACGGGCCAGCTCAAGGCTCGATCCGCGCGGGTGGCGAGAGCCTGACCCGCCGCCTGACTCTCGAGAGACCGTAAAAAAGGGCTTCAGGCTTCGGGCTTCGGGCTCCGGGGCGGCCTTCGGGCCCCGGGCCTCTGGCTTCAGGACGTGGGGATGCCGAGCTCCCGCACGGCGTTCCCGCCCAGCATCGCGATCCGATCCGCATCGCTGAAAGCTGGCGCCTCGACGATGTGATCGACCGAGGTGCTCGTCCACGGAAACGGGTAATCCGTCCCCATGAAGATCTGGCTGGCTCCGCATTCCGCGGCCAGATGGCGAAGGCCCTCGCCGGTGAAGACCATCGAGTCGAAATAGAGCCGCCTGAGGTACTCGCTGGGCTTGCGCGCGTTCTTCGGCGTGCAGTTGGCGGGGAACGTGACGCAGCCCTGATCGAACCGGCCGATGTAGGCAGGCAGAAAGCCTCCTGCATGAGCCCCACACAGCTTGAGCTTCGGGAAGCGATCCAGCGTGCCCTCGAAGATCAGGTGCGAAAGCGCAATGGTGGTTTCGAGAGGGTTGCCGATGACGTTGGTCAGGAACCCATTGCCGCGAAGTCGCGCGGCCAGTTCAGGCACACCGGATGGATGCATGAAGATCATCGCGCCCAGTGCCTCTGCCTTCCTCCAGAACGGATCGAACCTCTCGGCGGCCAGTTCTTCCCCATTGACCGTCGCGCCAATGCCAACGCCGCGCATCCCCAGCTTGTCGAACGCGTACTGAAGCTGCTCGGCAGCCAGTTCCGGATGCTGCAAGGCGACCGTCGCGAGAGCGACGAAGCGATCCGGCCGCGCCGTCACCAGCCGCGCGAGCGCCTCGTTCTGCGCCGGGATGAGGCGCAAGGCAAGGTCGCGGTCCGCCGCGTACCAGTAGGCATTGATGGTAAGCACCTCGACGTCGATGCCCTGCTCGTCCATTGCGCGCAGCCTGGCGTCGTTCATCACCAGATTGCCCATCAACTGCGATTGGATTGTCGCCTCGAGCGGGGTGCCCTTGACGATGGCGGTAAGGGCTTGTGGTACGGCGGTGTGAGCGTGGACATCAACCGTTCTGACGGGCCGCCCGCCGACGACCACCCGTCGCCGCGGGGCCGGCTGTGCGGCGGCCCACAGGCCTGGCGACGCGAACACGGCGCCGGTTGCCGCCGCGAGATCGACGACGAATTGACGCCGGGTACGGTGCGGCATATGTCGACCCCGTGTCTGACCTCAGTAACCCGAAGGCGCGCCCGGCGTAACGGTCGCGCCGCGCGCCTGTTGGACGATCTTGACCCCGGCGCTCGCGCCGACACGTGTCGCGCCGGCGGCAACCATCGCCTTGAGTCCTTCCAGGTCGCGGACACCTCCAGCGGCCTTGACGCCCATCTCGGCGCCCACGACGCGCCGCATCAGCGCCACATCCGCCGCCGTCGCGCCGCCGGGGCCGAAGCCCGTCGAGGTCTTGACGTAGTCCGCGCCCGCCGCTTTGGAGAGCGTGCACGCCGTAACTTTTTCGTCGTCGGTCAGGAACGCCGCCTCGATGATGACCTTGCTCAGCACACCGCAGTCGCGGCAGGGCGACACCACCGCTTCGATGTCACGCTCGACGGTCCTGAGATCGCCCGACTTCAATGCGCCAACGTTGATGACCATGTCGATCTCGCGCGCGCCGTCGAAGATGGCGCGCCGGGTCTCGTAGCCCTTCACGTCGGCCGTCGTTGCCCCCAACGGGAATCCCACGACCGAGCAGACACGCACGGGAGTCGGGGCCAGCTGTTTGGCCGCCACGGAGACCCACACGGGGTTCACGCACACCGTGGCGAAGCCAAACTGCGCGGCCTCGCGGCACAAGGCTTCGATCTCCTGGCGTGTCGCGTCGGGCTTCAGCAGCGTATGGTCGATCATTGCCGCCACACCCTCGGGAGCGCCTCCAGCCGCATGGACTCCCACACGCGTCGCGCCCGCGTCGATAACCCCCCGCAGCCGGTCCGGGCAGCACTCCTCGGACACCGCATGGCACTGGCAACGTTCTCCGCGGCGCGTGCCCGCGGCGGCCATTTCCTGGACGATGACGTTGATCAGCCGTTCGAGTTCGCTTCTCGTCACTGGGCCTGCTCGATCTGGCGGATCTTGGCCAGGCGGCGGATGTAGCGCGGCTCGCGCATCGGGGTGCCAAGCCAGGTCGTCCACGATGGCTTCGGCTTCGGCCTGGCTCACGAGCGTGGCGCCAAGCGTCAGGACATTCGCGCCGTTGTGCTCGCGCGAGTAGCGCGCGATCGTTTCGGAGGTGGCCATGACCGCCCGTATGCCGTTCACCTTGTTGGCCGCGATCGCCGAACCGATGCCGGCGCCGTCGATGACGATCCCCGCGTCGCACCTCTCCGCGCGCCACGAGGACGGCGACCGCCTGCGCCATGTCGGGGTAGTCCACCGGATCCGTCCGTCGGGTCCCGAGATCCCGGACGGCCAGCCCCCGCGCCCGCAGCCGAGCGGCCAGAGCCTGCCGGAGAGCGATGCCGGTGTGATCGCTGGCAATCGCCAGGGTTCTGGTGTCGGCCTCGGGCACGAGTGCCGCGGCATCGGGCGGCGCCTGACCATCCCTTACGACCGTGACCCTGCGCTCGCGCAGGGTGTCTTCCGCGAGCGGCGTGACATGCCCCCGTGTGGCCAGCGTCACGGTCTCGCCATGCGAGAGCGAACGCGCGTCGGCCTCGGTGATGATGTCGAAACTTTTCATGTTGTAAGATGCTCGCCCTATGGCCGAGCTCACGCCCACCGATATTCTACTCACCGAACGCCAGATCCAGGCCCGCGTCGCCGAAATGGCGCTCGCAGATCCGCCGGGACTTCCCGGACGACCTGCACTTTGTCGCCGTGCTCAAGGGCGCATTCATGTTCCTGTCCGACTTGATTCGGCAGATCGACGGCCATGCTTCGCTGGACTTCATGGCGGTGTCGAGCTACGCCAAGGGCACGACCAGCTCCGGGCAGGTCCGGCTTCTGAAGGATCTCGACACATCTCTCGACGGCACGCAACGTCGTCATCGTCGAGGACATCGTGGACACCGGGCTGACGCTCACCTACCTGCAGGACATTCTGCGAGCGCGCGACCCGAAGACGCTGCGCACGGCCTGTCTCCTGAGCAAGCCCTCTCGCCGCAAGGTCGACGTACAGGTGGAATACATCGGCTTTGACAATCGAGGACCGTTTTGTCGTCGGATACGGTCTCGACTATGCGGAACAGTACCGCAATCTGCCGTCGATCGCCGTCCTCGGCGGCTAACGAACCGCTGCACGGACAGCCGCCGCCGCGCGGTTCGCGTCGGCAATGACCGATGCCCGATCGAGCGTGAGAACACGGCGGTCTCGCATCAGCACCTTGCCGTTCACGATGGTCGTGCGGACGTCGTCTCCATGTGTCGTGTACACCAGGTGCGATACCGGATCGTAAAGGGGCGTCTGCCGGGCTGCCGACAGTCGAGACGGTGATCAGGTCGGCGCGTTTGCCCTGCTCGAGCGATCCGATGAGCCGTTCCATGCCCAGCGCACGGGCGCCCCCGATCGTCGCCATGTCGAGCGCGACCCGGGCCGGCACCGCCGTCGGATCCCGCGTGGTCAGCTTGGCGAGAAACGCCGCCTGCCGCATGGCCTCGAACATGTCGAGGTCGTTGTTGCTGGCCGCGCCGTCGGTGCCGAGCCCGAGCGCGACGCCCGCCGACAGGTACTTGACGACCGGCGCCGCTCCGCTCGCCAGCTTCATGTTGCTCTCCGGGTTGTGCGACACCCCGACGCCGCCGCCGCTTCAGGATCGCGAGGTCCTCGTCGGTCACCCAGACGCCGTGAGCGGCAAGCGTGTCGGGGCCCCAGAAGCCGATGGACTCGAGGATAGCCGTCGGGCGTGGCATCTGTGCTGCTCGCGGGCGATCCTCACCTCGTCTTCGGTTTCGGCGAGATGAATCAGGACGGGCACGCCGTACTGGCGGGCCAGAGCCGGCGACGGCCTTGAGCGTCGCCTCGGTCGAGCGTGTACATCGAGTGCGGCGCCACGGCGGGCACGATCAGCTCGTCGTGCTGGAAGGCCTTGATGAACGCCTCGGCGCGGGCCAGTCCCTCGGCCGGCGTCTTCGCGTCCGGCACCGGAAACTGGATGATCGTCTGTCCCAGCACGCCGCGCAGGCCGGCTTCGCGCGTGGCCTTCGCGATCTCTTCCTCGAAGTAGTACATGTCGGCGTAGGTCGTCGTCCCCGACTCGATCATCTCGAGCGCGGCCAGCCGCGTGCCGATGCGCACGAACTCCGGCGAGACGGTCTTGGCTTCCGCCGGGAAGATGTACTTCTGCAGCCAGTCCATCAGCGCCAGATCGTCGGCGAGCCCGCGGTAGATGACCATCGGCGCGTGCGTATGCGTGTTGATCAGCCCGGGCAGGACGATCTGGTCGCGCGCCTCGATGCGTTCGGCGCCCGTGTAACGCGCTGCGATCGCGTCGCGGGCGACCGACATCGACAATGTCGGTGCCGTCGATCGCGACGGCCCCGGGGACGAGCACCTGTGCGCGTCGCGTTCTCGGTGATGACCGTGCCGCCGATGACGACGAGCGACACCGGCCGGCGCTGCCGGCTGCGCGGCGATGCAGCGCCGCGGCCACGACGCCAACGATCGAGCGCACCGGCGAACACTGCCGCGACGGTCGGATGCACGCATCGGTCGAGAAATTGTATAGTGTGGGCCCGTGCCGGTCCACATCGTCGATCATCCGCTCGTGCACGATGCGCTCGTCGACCTGCGCGACAAGCGCACGCCGCCGGAACAGTTCCGCCGCGCGGCCACGCGGATCAGCGTGCTGCTCGCCGCCGAAGCGCTGCGCGACGTGCCGAGCACCGAGGTCACCGTCGAGACGCCGCTCGGCCCGGCCCGCGGCCGGCGGATCGGCCCGACATCGTGGTCGTGCCGGTGCTGCGCGCCGGCCTCGGCATGCTCGACGCCGTGCTGGAGCTGGTGCCCGGCGCGCGCGTCGGGCACATCGGGCTGCAGCGCGACGAGATGACCGCGGTCGCCTCGCGGTACTACTCCAAGCTTCCCGCGCGCCTGTCGTTCGAGCTACGTCCTGATGATCGATCCGATGCTGGCGACCGGCGGCAGCGCCGTCGCGGCGCTCGACCTGCTCGAAGAGGCCGGCGCCACCCACATCCGCGTGGTCTGCATCGTCGCCGCGCCCGGAGGGGATCGCGCTCGTCGAGCAGCACCATCCCGAACGTGTCGATCTATACGCCGTCGTGGATCGACGGGCTCAACGCGCAGAAGTACATCGTGCCCGGGCTCGGCGACTTCGGCGATCGTCTGTACGGCACGCGTTTAGCGGAAGTCGACGTCCAGTTCGTCCTTCGAAGTTCGAGCTTCCTGTGAGGCGGTCGTGTGGCACAGCACCGGAACCATTCCAGGCGTGGAGCGCCGCGCGCGGCCTCGGGTCGGACCGACCGCTGGCAGACGGCGCTCACCGCGATCGCGCCGAACGAATCCTGATCCGCGGCTACCCGGTCGACGAATGATGGGCCGGCTGTCGTTCGCCGACGCGGTCTATCTGCTGCTGATGGGCGAGCTGCCGACGCCGGCGATCGGGCGGATGCTGAACGCCGTGCTGGTCTCGTCGCTCGATCACGGCGTGACGCCGCCGTCGACGCTGGCGGCGCGCAACGTCGCGACATCGGGGGCGCCGCTCAAGGACTGCGTCGCCGCAGGCATTCTCGCGTTCGGACCGCACCACGGCGGCGACATCGAGTCGTGCATGCGCTTTCTCGACGCCGGCCTGACGCTCGTGCGCGGCGGCCAGTCGATGCAGCAGGCCGCCGAGACGGCTCGTCGACGACTGCCTGCAAGGTGCGACCAGACGCCGCCGGGCTTCGGCCACCGCTTCCACACGCGCGATCCGCGCGCCGCGCGGCTGTTTCAGATGGCGCTGGAGCTGGAGCTCGAAGGCGAGCACGTGCGGATGATCCGCGCGACCGAGCGCGCGCTCGACGCGCGCGAAGGAAGCGCTCGGCCGCCGCTGCCGGTCAACGTGGACGGCGCGATCGCGGCGATCACGCGCCGACCTGGGGTTCGCCTACGAGCTCGGCAACGCGATCTTCCTGATCTCGCGGCTGCCCGGGCTGATCGCGCACGCGCACGAGGAGCGCACGCGCCAGGCGCCGATGCGCCAGATCGATCCGAAGGATCACGACTACGACGGCGCGAGGGAGCGGCGGCTGCCAGAGGGCAGGAAGTAGCGGCCTTGTTTGCAGCGTGCTCGACAGCTTGCGATAGACTTAGGGTTCCTTCAGGAACTTCAGCAGGTCTCCTGCAGGGCGCTTAGCTCAGTTGGTTAGAGCGCGTGCTTCACACGCACGAGGTCATAGGTTCGAGTCCTATAGCGCCCACCACACCGCCGCCTGATCTTTATCGTCATGCTGGCGCCCTTAGGCGCCCATCCGCCTTCGGTCACGTATAATTCCAGCACCGTGCGCGAAGTCGTGATCGTCGACGATGATGAAGGGTTTGTGGCGACGTTGGCCGCGATGCTCAAGAGCGAAGGGTACCGGGTCGTCACCCATCACGCCCTCGATCCGGCGCTCGAATACATGGGGTCCCACCGGCCGGACTTCCTGATAACCGATTTGCGGCTGGGCACACAGAGCGGGTGGGCTCTGGTCGACTTCGTGCGCCTCAATCAGCCGGAATTGCCCGTCGTCGTCGTCACCGGCTTTGTAGATGAATGGCAGGACGTGGCGTTGCGGCTCGGCACCCCGGTATTTCTCAAGCCTTTCGATCCGGAGGACCTGCTCGGCTTCCTCCGCCACCGAATCCGGCCGCACTGAGCCGCGGGGCGCGGTGTGCCGGCGGGGCTACTTCAGCTGCGCCAGGAGCGCCGTCAACAACTGCGCATACTGGGCGTCGGCTGCGGCGAATGCCTTCTGATAGTCCTGCTCACTCAGCTGCTGCTTCCGCCAGTCGCCGTCGAACGCCACACGCTTCCCCGCCGCCTCGAAATTGTCGGGCGGCTGGTTGTCTTCGCGCCGTGCCTTCAAGCCGTCGGCGCCCAGATCTTCGATGAAGACCTTCGTGCCGGCCGTGGCAGCCCCGTTCAGCTCGATGTAGACGTCACGGTATTCCCGCTTCTCCAGGCGGGTGTCGAGCAGCGCAGGCGCGGAGTACCTTCCGGAGATGGTCAGGAGCTGCAGGCCGGGAAGGTACAGGACCCCGATGTAGGTGTCGGCGCTGGCAGGATCTTTCGCAGCCACGCTGTCCATCTTCCGCCCGTCGAGCGCGGTCGACAGCTGTTTGGCCAGGCCGGCCGACTTGGATTCCTGAGCCGAGGTCACCGCCGCAGATATCACCAGGAGCCCGAGGACCAGGCCTGCGTGAACGAGCATCCGGCGCATATATGGCTCCTCTGTCGTAGGCCGCGACGACGAGATCGAGCGAGTTGTAGCACGGAAACAGAGAGCGGGGATCGGGGATCGGGGAACGGGGGGAGAGCAGGGATCGGGGGATTGGGAGCCCCAATCTGGCAAAATGTCTAGATAAACAGCGCGTCGTCGTCGTCGGATGCCGAGCCCCGGCGGCGGTTACGGATGCTCTTGAGCACGGTCAGAGCGGTTCGCAGACCGATGAGCCACGGCGCACCCTGCCTGGCGGCGCCTCGCACCGACGACTGCAGGAGGTGCATGGTCTCGTCCATGCGCATCGTGATGTCCGTGAATGCCCGGTCGATGCGTTCGACCTGAGCCGTGGCCAGCGAGGCCGCCCTCGAGGCGTCCCGGCCGATCGACTGCAGGTTTCCGAAGATCGGCTTCAGCTCCTGTTCGAACGTGTCGGCGAGTCGCTCCAGGCGCCGTGCCAGCCTGCCGGCGGCCATCAGGGCCATGATCTGGATGATCGCGGTCGACAAGCGTCGCCACGGCGATCACGCCGAGAAAGAACGTCGCCCAGTTGCTCACGCGTTCTCCCGCGCACGGGCCTGCTGATATGCTTCGCGGCCCTTTTCGATGGCGCTGGCCAGGCTGTCACGTCCTTCGTTGAAGACCTGCCGGCCGCGCTCGGCGGCCTCGCGCGCGCGCTCGCGGCCCTCGCGGGCCCGTTCGCTGAGCAGCTCGCGCGTTTCCTTGCCGGTGGCCGGCGCGTACAACAGCGCAACCGCAGCACCGCTCACGGCGCCCAGAATGAATGCCAGCATCACACTTCCGGCTCCCGCTCCCTCGTCTCTCGCCATCCTCGCCTCCTGCCCGCCTAGAAGATGCTGACTCTGACGTTGAGGTACTTTCTCGGGTCCTTGGTGATCTCCGCGATGAGCGCCTGAAGATCGAGGGTCACCTTGTTCATGTTCTCATACAACCGCTGATCTTGGAGTAGCTGCCCGGCGGTGCCTTCGCCCTGGTTGAGCCGGGTCAACAGCAGATCGAGCCGTTCGGTGACCTCGTTCAGCCGGTTGAAGAGGGCCGGATCCGTCACGAGCTTGCCCATCGTGCCCTCTCCCCGGTTGATCTTCGCGACGAGCGTTTCCAGATTCGATGTCGCCGAAGTGAGCGACCGTGAGAAGGCGTCGTCCTTCAGCAGGACTCCCAGGCTGCCCTGGCCTGAGTTCAGCTGGGCCGTCAGAGTCTCGATGTTCGACAGCGAACGCTCGAGCGCCTGGGCGGCGGACGGGTCGTTCAGCAAGCGGCCCAGCGTGCCGTCGCTCCGCTTGAGCTTATCGGTCAGATCCCCGGCGCTCGACACAAACCGCCGGAGCTCGACATAGAGCGCCTCGTCGGTCACCAGCCGGCCGACCGTTCCCCGCCCGGCCCGGACGTCGGTGAGCAGTGCGTTCAGCTGGTCGATGCCCTGGCCGGCAGATTCGGTGATGTCCGCCAGCTGCCCACGGGGCTTCCCGGTCCTGACATAGCCCCATTCGGGGATGGGCTCCCCCGTGCTGGCGGGCGTGATGTCCACCGCGCTTTCGCCGAGCAGCGAGACCGACCCGAGGAACGCCTCGGAGCCGGTGGTAATGAGCGCCCTCCGGCTCTCGTTGACCTCGAAGGACACCTCCACCTCGTTCCCCACGAACTCGACCAGTGTGACCGAGCCGACCTGCACACCGGCCACGCGCACGGGTGATCCAGGGTTCAACCCGGCCACGTTGGTGAACTTGGTTTTGAGGTTGTAGCGCTGCCAGAAGAACCCCCGGCCTCCAGTCAGCAGCACGATGGTCGTGACGGCGATCGCGACCGCGATAATCGTGAGCACGCCGATCTTCAGCTCCGACCAGGCGAGAGATCGTGTTCGAGGCATCTTCCTTCGTCTCCAGTTTCCAGGATTGTGTGTTCAGGCGCTACGACAAAAAACTCTGCAGGTACTCGTCGGACGACTCCCGGAGCGTCTCGGCATCGCCCTCGAAGACGATGAACCCCCCGCGGAGCATCATGAACTCGGCTTCCCGCGCCTTTCGCGCATCAGCGGGCACGATGCTGATCGCCCCTCCATCGCGCACCGCCCTATGGGTAGCGATATAAAAGGCATCGCGAAGCTGGTGTGTAACTACGATCGAGCTGACGTGCTCGAGATCCCGCAGCTTGATAATCTCGTCGTCCACGGTCAGCGCCGTGATCGGGTCGAGGCCCGTGGTGGGCTCGTCGTACAAGAGGATCTTCGGCTTGACGCACATGGCTCGCGCGATGGCCACGCGGCGGCGCTGGCCCCCGGAAAGCGCAGAAGGCATGCGATCGATGAACTCGCCAAGGCCGATGAACCCGAGCACCTCGCGGACGCGCTCGTCAATCTCGGCAATGGGCATCGACGACTCTTCGAAGAGCCGGTACCCCACGTTTTCGCGGACAGTCAACGAATCGAACAGCGCGCCTTCCTGAAACACCATGCCCAGGTCCGCTCGTACGCGCATCATCTCGAGCTCCGACAGCTCGTCCACCCGCTCGCCGTTGACCCAGACCACGCCGCCGTCGGCGGGCAGCAGACCGGTGATGATCTTCAGGATCGTGGACTTCCCCGCACCGCTCGCGCCCAGAATGATTTTCGTGTGGCCCGAGATCAGGGTGAAGCTCAAGTCGCGCAGAATGACCTTCTCGTCGAATGCCAGCGACACGTGATCGAACATCACGACGGGCGCCCCGACCTCGTCGAGCACCGCCCGTCCCTGCTCCCGTTGGCTCTCGCTCAGACCCATGCCCGCCCTCAGTACAGCAGCGAGATGAGGATACGCGTGATGAAGAAGTCCACGGCGATCACCCCGACTGATCCGGCGACCACGGCGACGGTCGTGGCCTTGCCGACACCTTGCGTTCCGCCGCTTGTCCTCAGGCCCACATGGCAGGCCACGGTGACGATTACGAAGCCCAGTGCAAATGGCTTGATGAGCCCCATCCACAGATCCTGCATGTACAAGGCCTGGAGAATCGACGACCAGTAGAGTCCGCTCGCCACCTGCAGCTGGTAGCGTGCCACCATCCAGCCGCCGACGATCCCGACAAAGTCCGCGATCACCGTGAGCACCGGCGCCATCAGCACGCCGGCCAGCACTCGCGGCACCACGAGCTTGCGGATGGGATCGGTGCCCAGCGCCCGCAGCGCGTTGATCTGGTCCGTCACGACCATCGACCCGAGCTCTGCGGCAATGCCCGACCCGACGCGGCCGGTCAGCATCAGGCCGGTCAGCACCGGACCGAGCTCCTTGATCATGGACGCGCTGACCAGCCGGCCGACGACCGGCCGCGCGCCAAACTGATCAAGCGTGAGCCCGCTCTGCAGTGCCAGCACCGCCCCCGTAAAGAACCCGGTCAGCAGCACCACGGTCAGCGACTTCACGCCGATGGCGTCGAACTGCTCGACGATGTCGTGGCGGTAGTAGGGCGGCGTGAAGATGGCCCGCGCGGCCGCCATCACGAGGCGCACGTATTCCTGCACCTCGAGCACGGCCTTCTTCAGTGGGGCTTCGATGTACGACAGCACCTGTCCTCTAGGCTCTCCGCGCCTGGCGCGGCAGGTTCAGTTCGGGGTTCCGCAGACGCTTGATGTCGTCGCGGAGCGAGGCCGCCTGTTCGAAGTCCAGGTTGGCAGCAGCAGCACGCATCGCGGCCTGCAGCTGCTCGATGTGCGCATCGAGCTCGGCCTGCGTGCGGAAGTGTTCGGTCGGACCGAGCGCGGAGACGGGCACACTGTAGTCGCGCTCGTACACGCTCGACATTACTTCGTCAATCCGCTTGACGATCGACTGCGGCGTGATCCCGTGCTCCTGATTGTACGCTTCCTGAATGGCACGGCGCCTGGTGGTCTCCGCCATGGCGCCCCGCATCGAATCGGTGACCCTGTCCGCGTACATGATGACGCGCCCGTTGACGTTGCGCGCCGCGCGGCCGGATGTCTGGATCAGAGACCCCGCCGAGCGCAGGAATCCCTCCTTGTCGGCGTCGAGGATGGCCACCAGCGACACCTCGGGCAGGTCGAGGCCTTCCCTGAGCAGGTTGATGCCCACCAGCACATCGAACTCTCCCCGGCGCAGGTCGCGGAGAATCTCGACGCGCTCCAGTGTTTCGATGTCCGAATGGAGGTACCGGACCCGGACGCCCAGCTCCTGATAGTACTGCGTCAGATCCTCGGCCATCCGTTTGGTCAGCGTCGTCACCAGCACGCGCTCGCTCCTGGTCACGCGAACCCGGATCTCCTGGAGCAGATCGTCCACCTGCCCGCTGACCGGGCGCACGTCGATGGGCGGATCGATGAGGCCCGTCGGCCGGATGATCTGCTCGACCACGACGCCCTGCGATTTCGACAGCTCGTAGGGACCGGGAGTCGCCGACACGAACACGACCTGTCCCACGCGTGCTTCCCATTCCGCGAAGTCGAGCGGCCGGTTGTCGAGCGCCGAGGGCAGCCGGAACCCGTACGCCACGAGCACTTCCTTGCGCGACCGGTCGCCGTGGTACATCCCCCGGACCTGTGGCACGGTTTGATGGCTCTCGTCCACGATCACGAGGGCGTCGCCAGGCAGGTAGTCGAGCAGCGTCGGCGGGGGCGCGCCCGGCGGCCTCCCGGTCAGATGCCGCGCGTAGTTCTCGATGCCGTGGCAGTAGCCGATCTCCTTGATCATCTCGAGATCGAACATCGTGCGCTGGTGCAGGCGCTGGGCTTCGACCAGCTTTCCATCGGCCTCGAGCTTCCCGCGGTACCAGGCGAGCTCCTCTTTGATGGTCTCGACAGCCTGCCGCGTTCGCTCGCGCGGCGCCACGAAGTGCGACTTGGGATACACGGCGATCTTGTCGTGACGCCTGATGGTCTTCCCGGTCAGGGTGTCGAACGACACGAGGGCGTCCACCTCGTCGCCGAAGAGCTCGATCCTCAGGCCCTGCTCTTCGTACGACGGGTAGACCTCGATGATGTCGCCACGCACACGGAAGGTGCCTCGCCCGAAGTCGGTGTCGTTGCGCTCGTACTGAATCTCGACGAGCTTCCGCAGGACCTGCTCCCGGCCGATCCTCTGCCCCCGCTCGAGCGGCAGCAGCATGCCGTAGTAGGCCTCCGGCGAGCCGAGCCCGTAGATGCACGAGACGCTCGCCACGATGATGACGTCGCGGCGCTCGAAAAGCGATCGCGTCGCGGAGAGCCGCATGCGATCGATCTCGTCGTTAATCGTCGCCTCCTTCTCGATATACGAGTCGGTAGACGGGACGTAAGCTTCGGGCTGGTAGTAGTCGTAGTAGCTGACGAAGTACTCGACGGCGTTGTCGGGGAAGAACCGGCGGAACTCCTGATAGAGCTGCGCCGCAAGGGTCTTGTTGTGGACCATGACGAGCGCCGGCCGGTTCACGCGGGCGATGGTATGCGCCATCGTGAAGGTCTTGCCCGAGCCGGTGACTCCCAGCAACACCTGGTGGGTGTCGCCGCGGTCAAGCGCCTCGGTCAGTTCGCCAATGGCCCGGGCCTGGTCGCCGGCCAGCGCGAATTCGGAGACGAGCGTAAAGCGGTCGTGCAGGGACGGCATACGAAACGCTCATCGTACCATGCCCCGTCGCCCGTCCGGCGATCCGGGCGGCTATGGTCGGCTGGCCGTTCCAGGTTCAGGAATGTAAGGGGCGTAGTAGCCCTGCCGGGCGCGCACACGGTAGCGGCCGGGGCGCAGGATCCGTATCTCGACCTTGCGCCAGGCGCCGTCCGAACGCTCGTTCGTCGAGAGGTAGCCGAGCGTGTACCGCGCCCGGACTTCGGCCAGCACCTGTTCGTAGATGACCTCCAGATCCGACGTGTTTTGCGGGAAGAACGCCTGGCCACCAGTGGCCTCGGCCATCCGCAGCAGCCGGAGCCGTTGCTCCTGCCGCACAACGGTCGACTGGTACTGAAGGGCGCCAATCACATACGCTGTGATATCGGAGGCCTTCAGCAGATCAAGCAGCTCGCCGATGTTCATCCGGCTCCGTGTGTCGCCACCGTCGGTGTAGATGAGCACGACCTTCCGCCCGGTCTGCGAGCTGGCGCCGTCCAGATACACGCCGATCGCGTCATAGAGCGAGGTGAACCCGCCCACCTTCTGGCTGCGGATCCGCTCCACCAGCCTGGGGAAATCTCGCGGGCCGAAACGGGCCACCCGCACCTCGCTGTCGAAGTCCACGACGGTGACGTCTTCGGCGGTGCCGAGCATGCTGACGAACTTGATCGAGGCGCTGCGGACAAACGGCAGGTCACGGCCCATGCTCTCGCTGACGTCGAGCATGATGCCCAGCCGCAGCGGCGTCTCGGCATCGGCCGCTTCGCCTGCGGTAATGAGCCGGAGGGTCTGCTTCTGGCCGTCCTCCAGGATCTCGAACTCGTCCCGGGTCAGGCCGGTCACGAGCTGGCCGCGGCTGTCGGTGACGGTGACGCCCATGGTCACCAAATCCACCCCCGAACGGAAGCTCGCCCGCTGCGCGCTCAAGGCTGCCCCCGTGCAGAGCAGCGCAAGGATGGCCGCAGACCGGCGTGAGACCTGCACAGCCCTGCACTCTACACCGGTCGGGCGTATAATCGGAGGTTGTTGACTCGATGCGGTGTCTAGCCGTCTGCCAGGACGAGCTGGTCATCAGGATGCTCGACGAGATCCTGCTGCCCGGTTTCGAGGTGGAGTTCATCGTCGAGAACCGGCCTCTCGCCCGTCGTCTGCACGAGGCAGGCGTGCACGTGGTGTCGGGAGACCCCCGCCGGACCGACACCTTCCTCAAAGCTGATCTCGGCCCAGGCACCTGCGTCATCGTCGAGGACAGCGGGAAGCGCAGTCCCCGCAAGATCCTCGAGGCGGTCCGCGACGCGGGCGGGACCCTGATCTACGTCATGGGGGTCGGCGCCGAGGCCACCGACCGCCGGCACGAGGAGTTCCGGGAGGAATTCCCCGATGTGGCGTATCTCTCCATGTCGGAGCTCTTCGGCGGGCCGCTGATGACCGAGTTCGGCCGCTCGCTGACCCGGGCGCGCGTCCAGCAATACCAGCGGTATTTTGCCGATGCGGATCGCGTCCTGATCATGCTGCACAACGATCCGGATCCGGACGCGATGGCCAGCGGGCTGGCACTTCGCAACATCCTCAGGCGTACGAAGACCACGGCTATCATCGGCGCGATCCAGGGCGTGACCCGGCCGGAGAACCTCCGCATGGTCAACCTGCTGGACATCCACATCGAGACGATCACGCCGGAATCGCTCAAAGACTTCGATCGCATCGCCATGGTGGACGTGCAGCCGCATTACTTTGGCGGACTGATCGATCGGGTGCACCTGGTCATCGACCACCACCCCGAGCAGCCTGGCTACACCACGGTCTACAAGGATGTCCGCGCCGACTATGGATCGACGTCCACCATCCTGACCGAGCACCTGCGCGCGGTGGATGCCAACATCTCCGAGCGCACCGCCACGGCGATGCTTTACGCGATCAAATCGGACACGCTCTTCTTCAATCGCCAGACCAACCGGGTGGACATCGAGGCGTTCTCGTACCTCTACCCTCTCGCCGACGCCGCGCTCATCCGCAAGATGGAGGGCGCCGAGATCACGCTCGAGCGCCTCGACTTTGTCGCACGCGCACACGCGGCCGGCACGCTCCACGATCAGGTCTTCACCGGGTTCGTCGGGAACTCGCCCCGCGAGGACTTCATCCCCTACGTGGCTGATTTTTTCCTGCAGCTCGAGGACGTGAAGTGGACGGTCATCGCGGGGATCGTGAACGACGCGCTGATCATCTCGGTGCGGAATCTCGGGTACTCGAAGAACGCGGGAGAATTCGCCCGGCGCTACTTTGCCGATATCGGCAGCGCCGGCGGCCATCGCGCCATGGCCAAGGCTGTCGTCCCGATGCGGGCGTTCCGGGAGAAGTACGGAGACCTCGGCGGAGAGGCTATCGGCCCGAAGCTGCAGGAGCTCGTGTACCAGTTCCTGCACGAGGCGCCCGCGGCGCCGGAGAAGGCCGAGAAGAAGCGCGAGCCGGTCCGCCTGTAGCGAACCTCACCCCAGAGCCTGATCCAGGTCGGCGATCAAGTCTTCGGCGGCTTCCAGCCCTACCGACAACCTGAGCATGCCTCGTGTGATGCCGGCTGCCTGCAACTGCTCGTCAGTGTGCCCCCACTGGGAAGTCAGAACCGGGAGGCTGATCAGACTCTCGACGCCGCCCAGGCTGGCAGCGCGCTGAATCACCTTCAGGCGATCGAAGACCGCCTCCGCGCGATCCTGGCGTCCGCCGACGTCGAAGCACACCATGCCGCCGAAGCCGGACATCTGGGCGGCGGCAATCAAGTGATCCGGATGGCTGGACAAGCCCGGGTACAACACCTGGCTCACGCGCGAATCGCCTTCCAGGAACTCCGCGACGGTCCTGGCATTCTGGTTGTGAAGGGCGATCCTCACTGGCAGCGTCTTCAGCCCCCGTCCCAGCGCGTAGGCCGGCAACGGGTCCATCACCGTGCCGATCAGGCGCCGCGCACGCTCCACCGGCGCCAGGAGCGACCTGGGCCCGGTGACCACGCCTCCGGTGACGTCGCTGTGGCCGTTCAGGTACTTCGTCGCGCTCTGCATCGCGAGATCCACGCCGAGCGCCAGCGGCTGCTGGTTGATCGGGCTCGCAAAGGTGTTATCGATGACCGACATCACGCCACGAGCGCGGCAGGCGGCGGCAATCCGGCGAACGTCCACGCACCGGAGCGTGGGATTGATCGGCGACTCGAACCACAGGATCCGGGTGCGATCGCTCATCACCGCTTCCGGGGTTCCCAGTTCCTCCACCGAGACGAAGCGCGCCACGACGCCAAACCGGCTCAGGAGATCGTGCAGCAGATGCAGGGTGCCGCCGTAGATAGCCGCGCTGCAGACGACCTCGTCGCCCGCCGACAGGTGGCCCATCAGGATCGAAGTCGTCGCGCCCATGCCTGAGGAAAACACCAGCGCTGCTTCCGAGTCGTCGAGGGCGGCGAGCTTCTGCTCCACGCTCGTAATCGTCGGGTTGCCGTACCGTGAATACAGATATCTGGAGGATTTGCCTTCATTGTAGGCAACAACCTCCTGCGCGTTGTCGAAGACAAACGTCGCCGTCTCGTAGATCGGCGTCGTCAGCGGCGCGGCCGTGGCGCCGCCCCGCTCGCCTGCGTGAATCAACCGTGTGGCTGGCTTCATGACACCCCCTGCCCGACCCGGTCGCCGCTCGCCCCGACAATCGGCTCGATGAACTGGTGGTACGCGTCCTCGTATCCGCGGCCCATCAACTCGACCAGCGAATGCCGCCGATCGGACCGCGCATCGAAGCCGCCGCCGAAGTCCAGCGGCCCGACCGGGTTGTGCGCCGGCTGAATCGTGTAAATGCGCGGCACGGCCTCCGCCCTGTTCCTGGCGACATCACGAACTGCCGCCGCTTCGGCTGACTGCAGATATTCGCCGAGTCGCCCACGCGGATCGAGCCGCCACGGCGCCAGCGTGTGTGGACCTGGCGATGCCGAAGCCGCCGACACCATGACGATCTGGGTGACATGAAGCGCCGTCAGTTCCTCGACGAGCCGGTGGACGCTGCCAGGGCGATCTGCAAGGCGATGGCGCTCGCCGCGCCAATAGCTATCCGCGTTGAATTCGATCGTGTGAGGATCGGTCGCGAGCGGAAGGGCCAGCGATGCCCTGATCGCATCGGTCAGATGTTCGCGGCCCAGCCCCGCCAGGTCCACCACTTCGGCACGGCGTTCCTCGGCGGCTTCCGTCGTCGTCCGCCTCAGCAGTTCGGCCCGGCGCCCCTCGGCCACCAGCGCAAACACGATGTCCCGCCCCGCATCGACGTCGTGCGCAACCACGACCAGCTCGCGAAAACCCGGCTGGCCCAGGTTATCCGCCAGCAGTTCCGTGTACCGGCGCCCGAGCTCGAGCGGCGACGGCGCACGAAGCGACGTGGCTCCTCGCACAAGGTCCCACACCATGCTCCAGCAGTAGTCGTTCGCTGGAGCCTCTGCGAGCGGGGCGCGAAGCAACCGCCACCACGCTGCACCCCGCGCCTGCCTGGTCTCACGGGCGGCCCACGCTGCGCCCACGGCGGCAATCAGGGCGACGGCAACCGTCAGCACGGCGAGGCGGGGCAGCCACGTCGGGAGGGCCGTCGGGGCAAATGCGCGGCTCACAAGCTCCATGTAGGCGGTGGCCGGCGCGCTCGCGGCCGTGACACCGACGAGCTTCAGCAGAAAATCGACAGGAAAAACGATCAGGCCGGCCGCCACCGCCACGAGTGGCGCCGCGACAAGCGCCACGGCCAGCCCCATCGCTCCACCGGCCAGGCGCAGCACTCCGCGCCACGGGTAAAGCCCGGCGACGCGCGGCGATCTCCAGAAGCCCCTCTCCTCCCAGAGCCGCTGGGCGCCATCCACGGCCGCAAAGAGCGCGGAGACGGCGCCAATCCCTCGCCCCGCCACGACATCGATCTTGACGCCGGCTTCCTGGAGCGCGCGCAGTACGCCCGCGTGGTACGCCCCCGCCGTACCGACACCGGTCAGGAGCAGCGCAGTACGTCGTTCGGGGGAATAGAGGTCGCTGGACGGGGTGGAAGCTCGACGACCGGTCATCCCGCCGCGACGTCGTCGTGAATCGTGAAGAGCTTGACGATTTCGAAATGGCGGGTGCCGCCCGGCGTGATGACTTTGACCGAATCGCCCGGTTCCTTGTTGAGGAGCGCGCGGCCGATGGGCGACGTCGTCGAAATGAGGCCCTTGGCCGCGTCTGCGTCCTCCGGCATCACCAACTGGAACACGATTGTCTCGCCTGTGCTTTCGACGACATGCAGCGTGGAGCCGAAGCCGGCGCGATCGAAAGGAATGCGGTCAACGTTCAGCAGAGAGATCTCCGCGACCCGCTTCTGCAGCATGCTGATACGCGCCTCGACCAGGCGCTGCCGCTCCTTCGCTGCCTGGTATTCGGCGTTCTCACGCAAGTCGCCGAGCTCGCGCGCCCGCTTGATCTCCTTTGGGAGCTCGAGCTTCAGCTCGCGATCGAGCGCGTGGATTTCATCCTCGAACTTCTTGATCAGCCGATCCTTCATCGAAAGGCCATGCTACCACAGTGCTATGCTTCGCCAGAGATGGCGTTCCGGATCAGCAGCCGGCAGAATCCGGCCGTCGCGCGCTTTCGCGCGGCCGCGCGCGGCAGCGGTGACGCCATGTTGCTCGACGGTCCGCACTTGCTGGCCGAAGCGCTGGGAGTGCGCCTCCGGATCGACCTGACGATGGTCGATCACGAAGCGATGGAGCGGCGCGAGGAAATCGGCCGGCTGGTCCGTGAGATCGAAGACGCCGGCGGCGAGGTGGCGATGGCCACGGCAGCAGTCATGGCGGCGGTCAGCCCGGTCCGTTCCCCGAGTGCCATAGTCGCACTCGCGCAGCGCCCGCCCCAGACCGTCAGCCGTCTCTTTGCTTCTCCCGCGCCCTTTGCCAGGCGCGGCCTGTCGGTTTCGCGGCCTCTTGTCGTGATCGCCTGCGACATCCAGGAGCCAGGCAACCTCGGGGCGATGGTGCGCGTGGCCGAGGCTGCCGGCGCATCGGGGATCATTGCTGCAGGGCAGTCTGCCGACCCCTTCAGCTGGAAGGCACTGCGAGGTTCGATGGGCAGCGCCTTGCGGCTCCCCATCGTTGCGCAGTCGTCCGCCGACGCACTCCAGACGGCACGCGCGCACCACTGCACCATCGCGGCGGCCGTGCCTCGAGATGGCCGCACACCAGAGGAGATCGACCTGACCGGGCCGACTGCGCTCCTGGTCGGGGCCGAGGGGCTCGGCCTGCCGGACGAACTCGTCGAGCTCGCCGACGAGCGGATCTCCATCCCGATGCAGCCGCCCGTCGAATCGCTGAACGCCGCGGTCGCTGCCGCGGTGATCCTCTACGAAGCCAGACGCCAGCGCCATGGACTCGCTCTTTCCTGAAGAGGCCGCCCAGCCGGCCGCGGCCCCGCTTGCCGAGCGCATGCGCCCCCGTACGTTCGACGAGTTCGTCGGGCAGGAGGACCTGCTGTCCGCGGGCAGGCCGCTGAGAGAAGCCATCGAGCGCGACGTCCTGCAATCGATCATCCTCTGGGGACCGCCGGGCACAGGCAAGACGACGCTGGCCCGCATCATCGCGGACACGACGAAGGCCCGCTTCGTGTCATTCAGCGCGGTCCTCGCCGGCATCAAGGAAATCCGCGAGGTCATGGCCGAAGCCGAGCGGCTGAAGCGAGCGACCGGGCGGCGAACGATCGTCTTCATCGACGAAATTCATCGCTTCAACAAGGCCCAGCAGGATGCGTTCCTGCCCCGGGTGGAGGCTGGTGACATCGTGCTCATCGGCGCGACTACCGAGAACCCCTCCTTCGAGGTCAACGCCGCGCTTCTGTCGCGCTCGAAGGTGTTCGTGCTGCGAGGTCTCACCGCGCCCGAGGTGCAGGCCATCCTGGCCCGCGCGCTCGAAGACGTTGAGCGGGGCCTCGGGGCATCCGGAGTGACCGTCTCGCGCGAGGCTCTCGAGACGATCGCCCTCTTCGCCAACGGAGATGCCCGCGCAGCGCTGAATCTTCTCGACCTGGCGGTTTCCGCAAGCGGAGGGGCCAGCCATCTCGATCGCGAGCGCGTCGAGCAGACCATGCAGCGCCGCGCGCTGCGCTACGACAAGTCCGGTGAAGAGCACTACAACATCATTTCGGCGCTGCACAAGTCGATGCGCAACAGCGATCCTGATGCCGCCGTGTACTGGCTGGCGCGGATGCTCGAAGCGGGCGAGGATCCGATGTACATCGCCCGCCGCCTCGTCCGTTTCGCGTCGGAGGATATCGGCAACGCCGATCCGCAGGCCCTGACCGTAGCCGTCGCCGCCAAGGAGGCAGTGCACTTCATCGGGATGCCAGAGGGCAATACGGCCCTCGCGCAGGCCGCCATCTATCTCGCGACTGCGCCCAAGAGCAATGCCGTCTACCAGGCTTACAGTCGCGCATCCGCCGACGCCGAGAAGGACGTGGCTGAACCCGTTCCGCTGCACCTTCGCAACGCGCCGACGACCTTGATGAAGGCGCTCGATTACGGGAAGGGCTATCAGTACGCCCACGACGACGTTGACGCCATCGCGGACATGTCGTGCCTGCCTCCGGCGCTAGAGGGCCGGCGGTACTACGAACCGCCCGAGCGGGGCTTCGAGAAGGAAATCAAGCGCCGGCTCGATGGCTGGGCCGAGATCAAGCGGCGGCGCCGAACGAACGGGTAAGCAGGTCCTCTATGGCCGCACGGCCGTTGGCGCCCAGCGTCCGGGTTCCGGTGCCCGTGAAATGCGGGTGCGTAATCAGCGGAAGATCCTTCCCCGTCCGGGCGTCCCAGTCGGAGCCTGACCATGTCAGCCACCGGTCCTGCGCCTGATCGAACACGTGCAACGGCTTGTTGCACAGCTTGGCGAACTCCGCGCCCCACCCCGTACCTCCACGCACGGTGCCATCCTCGAGCACGGTGCCGATGACGTAGATCTCCTGCCCGTGGTTCACCTGGTACCAGATGGTCTGCAGAATCTTCCGGATGGTGGGCGCGTCCGTGTACCGGCGGTGCATGAGCCGTGAGACGTACTCGAGGCTGACGTCACCGCCCTGAAGCTCCTCGTGGTTCAGAACACGCACGCCACGATGCCGGTCGATCTTATGGCCGTCGAACGTGAAGTTGACTTCCTCGATCCCGTGCCGCTCGGCAGCCGAACCGAATGCGGCCTCCGCGCCTGCCGCCCCACCGCTGAAGAGAATGGCATCCGTGGGTTTCATCGCGCCTCCGGACAAATGAACCGTTCCGCGCTTCTCACTCTAGGCCAGCGCGCTCGCGCACGCGCGACACTTCTTTGCCCCCGCCGGAATGACTTCGAGGCAAAACGGACAACCTTTGGTCGGAGCGGCCGGTGCTTCCGGCGCTTTCAAGAAGGATCGGACGATCAGGAACACGACGGTCGAGACGATGGCGAAGTCGACAACCGTACCGATGAACGCGCCGTAGTTGATTGCCGAAACGACGGGCGCGCCGTCTGGCCCGGTGGTCTGGGTGAGAATAAACCGCGCCTGACGCCAGTCTCCTCCGGGCAGGCCGAGCCCGATGACGGGCATGAGCAGGTCTGACACGGCCGACGTCACCACCCGGCCGAGTGCCGCGCCCGTGATGACACCGACAGCCAGCGCCAGGGCGTTCTGCTTGAGAAGAAAGTCCTTGAACTCCTGCCACATGGGTCACTCTCCAGTTCCAGTGCCGGATTATATCCAGCGTTGGCAACGGCCCCTGGGCATTCCGGTGTGTCAGCCGGGCTGTCCCAGCTTCGCGAGGCCCCACCCGGCCAGGAACACTGCAACACCAGCCGCAAAGAGCTGCGGATCGGGACCGAGCGGACCTGCCATGAACAGATCGACGAGCAGCATCCACATCCCGACGAGCTGGCCGAACCGGCCGGCGTAATGGAGGAACGTTCTCACTCGGTCGCCTCAAATCCGCTCGAAGTTCTTTTCGATCTCCCGCCGGGTCAGCCGAAGCATGACCGGGCGGCCATGAGGACAGATCGTGGAGTACGCCGTCGCCCTGAGCTCCTCGAGAATGTGCGTCATTTTCTCGAACGTGAGCGGATCGTTGGCCTTGACGGCCGCGTGGCAGGCCGTCGTCGCGGCAATGCGGCCGAGGGCCTCCTGCACATGGGCGCCTTTGTCCAGGCCCTCGAGGTCCTCACCCAGCGCGCGGAGGGCCGTCGCGGCCGATTCGGCCTCGAGCAGCGCAGGGACCGCCGCGACCTTTACCGTGCCCTCTCCGAAGCCCTCGATCTCGAACCCGAGCTGCTCGAGCTCGGCTGCGCGGCTCACCAGAGCCTGTTGTGCTGCAGGCAGCAGCTCAATCAGGATCGGCAGCAGAAGGCGCTGCGACTCGAGCCGTCCCTCGGTGAGCTGCTGCATGACCCGCTCGTAGAGCACACGCTCGTGGGCCACATGCTGGTCGATGATGGCCACCCCCTCGTCGTCTATCGCAATGATGAAGGTGTCGCGAAACTGCCCCAACGGGATCATCGGCCGCATTGACGAAGCGGCAGCTGGCGCGGATTGCGAGGCGGGGAGCGCTGAGGGTGCGCTTCGGACTCCGCCCTCGACCGGGATCGCCGGTTGCCACCGGGTGGGATAGCTGCCGCCGCCCAGGACATCCGGAATCATCCCGGGAATGGGGCGGACGACGCCCTGCGGTATGGCCGCAACCTCCGGGCGGAGCTGAAGCTGAGGCACACCACCCTGCCCGAGCGCCTCTGACAGCGCACGCCGAACGACTTCGTGGACCAGCGACTGCTCCCTGAACCGGACCTCCGCCTTGGTCGGGTGCACGTTGACGTCAACCGTCTCAGGGGGCATCTCGAGGAACAGGTGCACTTCAGGACTGCGCTCTTTGATCGACGCCCGGCTGTACGCGTCGATGATCGCGTGCGCGATGGTCCGGTCCTTCACGATGCGGCGGTTGATGAACAGGTGCTGTGCGCCCCGAGTGGGGCCCTGCGCGGATGTCTCGGCCAGCGCAGCCGCGTAGCCGAACACGCGAATGCCGCCGGCCTCCTTGTGGACCTCGATCAAGTCGTCGCGCTCTCCGTAGAGCTGGTACAGCCGATCGTGGAGGCTTGCGGCCGGCGGGCACTGCATCACCTTGCGGCCCGCGCTCGTCAGCGTGAAGCCGACTTCCGGATAGGCGAGCGCCAACTGCGTGGTCAGCTTCGAGACTTGCGCGGACTCTGCGGCGTCGGACTTCAGGAACTTCCTTCGGGCCGGCAGGTTGTAGAAGACGTCGTTGACCTCGACGACCGTGCCCTCTGCCGCCGCCGCTTCCCGCTCCGACGCGACGACGCCACCGTTGACGCGGAGTTCCGTCCCGCTCGGCGCGCCACGCTGCCTGGTTCGCAGGACGAAATGGGATACGGATGCGATCGACGGCAGGGCCTCTCCCCGGAAACCGAGCGTGCTGATGGACGCCAGGTCGTCGGCGCGCCGAATCTTGCTCGTCGCGTGCCGCTCGATCGCCAGCCTCGCGTCGGCCGGCTCCATCCCCTCCCCATCGTCCTCGACCCTGACCTGCTTCTTTCCGCCGAGCTCGATGTGGATGACCAGCCGCTTCGCGCCCGCATCGATCGCGTTCTCGACCAGCTCCTTGACGATTGATGCCGGGCGCTCGACAACCTCGCCGGCGGCTATCTGGTTCGCCAGATCCGGGGAAAGACGAGAGATCTTCCCCATCTCAAATCCACCGGTTGGACCGGAACACGCTGAGCATGCCGATGACCACGACAATCATCAGCCCGAAGAGCCACCAGAACTGAGCCGCTTCGCCACCGGGAAAGTGTGGCAGCGGCACGTTCATCCCGTACAGCCCGGTCACGAGCGTCAACGGCATGAAGATCGTCGTGATGACGGTCAGCACCTTCATCACCTGGTTGAGTTGATTGCTCGTGCTCGACAGGTGGGCCTCCAGGATGCCCGTGATCCGGTCGCTGAAGACAAACGCCTCATCGTTCAGGCGAATCAGGTGGTCGTAGAGATCGCGAAACCGGTAGGCCATCTCGGTGCTGATGTCCGCGAACTCCCGGCGGGCCAGCCGCCCGACGACGTCGCGTTGAGGAATTGTCACGCGCCTGAGCGACGCGACGCTCCGCTTCTGGTCGAGGATGGTCCGAATGAGCGCCGGGCTCGGCCGCTCGAACACCTCGTCCTCGACACAGTCGATGGCTTCCTCGAGCCGCTCCACCTCCGGGCGGTAGTGGTCGATCATGGCGTGCACGATCCGGTGGAACAGCGCGACAGGGCCCTCGCCGAGCACAGGCTGGTTTCTCGGCGCCTGGTCGCACAAGTCGAGAATGGATCTCGACTCTGCGCCGTGCACGGTGACCAGGAAGTTGCGCCCGAGAAAGAAGTCGACATCGTGCGTGGCAAAGCCCTCTCTGCTTGCCTGGAAGTCGATCCCGTGCAGGACGATGTACAGAAAACCATCGTAGGGCTCGATCCGCGGATACTGCAGCTCGCTCATCGCCGCCTCAACGGCCAGCGGATGAAAGCCGAAGGTATCGGAAAGGATGAGAGATTCGGGAATGGATGGCGCCACGAGGTCGACCCAGACCACCGTGCCGGACGACGGAAGGAGCCAGCTCCGGTCGATGCTCGACGCCTGCTCCGTCCGCCCGTCCCGGTGAACGAAGATCCGGATCAATCGCCGACCTTGACCGCCAGTGCCGCCTGTGCGGCCGCCAGCCTGGCCACCGGCACGCGATACGGCGAGGCGCTGATGTAGTCGAGGCCGACCTTCTCGAAGAAGTGTATGGATGCAGGGTCCCCGCCGTGCTCACCGCACACGCCGAGCTTGAGATCCGGCCGCGTCTTGCGGCCCAGCGTCACAGCGGTACGCACGATGGCGCCGACCCCGTCTACGTCGATTGAGGCAAACGGGTCGCGGTCGAGAATCTTCTTCTCCTGGTAGATTCTCAGAAACTTGCCCACGTCATCTCTCGAGAAGCCGAATGTCATCTGCGTGAGGTCGTTGGTGCCGAACGAGAAGAACTGCGCTTCGCGTGCGATCTGATCGGCCGTCATGGCGCCCCGGGGCAGTTCGATCATCGTGCCAACCAGGTACTTCAGGGTGACGCCTGCAGCCTTCATCGTTTCCGCCGCCACGCGATCCACGATGACCTTCTGGTCAGTGAGCTCCTTCACGTGTCCGACGAGCGGGATCATGATCTCCGGAACGATCTTCAGGCCTTCCTTGTGCAGCCGGCACGCCGCCTCGATGATCGCGCGGGTCTGCATCTCGGTGATCTCGGGGTAGCTGATCCCGAGCCGGACGCCACGATGACCCAGCATCGGGTTGAACTCGTGCAGCTGTTCGACACGGTGCAGGAGCCGGCGCTTCTCGTCCAGGACGCCGCCGGTCTTGCCGGCCGTTTCGAGCTTGGCGATGTCGACCATGAGATCCTCCCGCTTGGGCAGAAACTCGTGGAGGGGCGGATCGATCGTGCGGATCGTCACCGCGGATCCCCGCATGGCCTTGAAGACACCGTAGAAGTCGTCGCGCTGCAACGGCAGCAGCTCATCGAGCGCCTTCCGGCGATCGGCCTCCGTGTCGGCCAGGATCATGCGCTGAACGATCGGGATGCGGCCCTCGCCAAAGAACATATGCTCGGTACGGCAGAGACCGATCCCACGGGCTCCGAAGGCGTAGGCGACCGCCGCCTGGTCGGGCAGGTCCGCATTGGCCCGGACGCCCATGCGGCGAAACTTGTCCGACCACGACAGCACGCGCTCGAAGCGCTGGAAGATCTCGGACTTCTGCTTTTCGAGGGTGCCGTTGACCACCTGCAGGATCTCGCTCGGCTTGGACGCGACCTTTGCCAGCTTGACTTCGCCAGACAGGCCGTCGAACGAGACGTAGTCGCCCTCCTTGACCGTGATTCCTCCCACGCGGAACTGCCGGGTGTGTTCGTCGATCTCGAGGGCGCCGGCGCCAACGATGGAGGGCTTGCCCATCTGGCGTCCGACCACTGCTGCGTGCGACGTCATGCCGCCGGTCGCAGTCAGGATTCCCTGCGAGACGAACATGCCGTGAATGTCGTCGGGCACGGTTTCGCGGCGCACCAGGACCACGGGTTTACCCTTCTGGGTCCACGCGACGGCCTGCTCGGACGAGAACACGACCTGGCCGCACGCTGCGCCAGGCGAGGCCGGGAGCCCCTTTGTAGCCACGGGGATCTTCTTCCATTCGACCGGGTCAAAGCCCGGCGCGAGGAGCTGACTGAGCGACTCGGGATCCACGAGCAGCACGCCTTCCTTCGGCGTAATCAGGCGCTCAGCGACCAGGTCCGTCGCGATCACCACGGCGGCATAACCGGTCCGCTTGCCGCTGCGCGTCTGCAGCATGTACAGGCGTTCGTCCTGGATGGTGAACTCGAAGTCCTGGACGTCCTTGTAGTGCTTCTCGAGCCGCGTCGTGATGTCGCGCAGTTGCTTGTACGCCTTCGGCATCACCTGCTCGAGCTCGCGAATCGGCTGCGGTGTGCGGATGCCGGCGACGACATCCTCGCCTTGGGCGTTGATGAGAAACTCGCCGTAGAACTCTTTCTTTCCCGTGGCCGGGTTCCTCGTGAAGCCCACTCCAGTGCCAGATCGATCGCCGGTGTTGCCGAAGACCATCATCTGGACGTTCACGGCCGTGCCGATGTGATCGGGAATGTCGTAGATGCGGCGATACTCCTGGGCCCTGGGGTTCATCCAGGAGCGAAACACGGCGTTTCTCGCCATTTTGAGCTGCTCGGGCGGCTTCTGCGGAAACTCCTTGCCCGAGTGCGTCTTCACGACCTCCTTGTAGCGGACCACGACGTCCTTGAGCGCGCTTTCGTCGAGATCGGTATCGAGCCGCGCTCCCCTTGCGTGTTTCACGGCGTCGAACTCGTGCTCGAACGCCGACTTCGGGATCTCCAGCACCACGCTGCCGAACATCTGGATGAAGCGGCGGTAGCTGTCGAACGCGAACCGGCCGTTCTGCGTCCAGCGTTTCAAGCCCTCCACCGCGTCGTCGTTCAGGCCCAGGTTGAGGATCGTGTCCATCATGCCGGGCATGGAGAACTTGGCGCCCGATCGGACCGACACCAGGAGCGGGTTGTCCTTGGAGCCCAGCGTCGCGCCAGCGACCTTCTCGAGGCGCTGCAGGTTCAGCGCGATCTCCTGGTCGACAGCCGCCGGAATGCGGGAGCGTTCCTTGTAATAGATGCCGCAGACCTCGGTGGAGATCGTGAAGCCCGGGGGCACTGGCAGCCCGGCATTGGTCATCTCGGCGAGGCCCGATCCCTTGCCGCCAAGCAGGTCCTTCATGGTGCGGTTGCCGTCGGCCTTTCCGCTGCCGAAGAAGTACACGTGCTTCTTCGCCTTGCCGGCCTTCCCGACCCTCCTGGCCTTCCCGACCTTCTTCTTGACCATGTCTGATCTACTCCGTCAGTCCGGGGGAATACCCTACGTCTGGGCTCCGTCCTCTGCCACAAGTTCCGAGATGTCGGCGAGCTGAAGCATGACGCCTTCGAGCCGACGAAGGAGCCGGAGCCTCGCCGTTCGCAGGCCGGGATCCTCCGCCATCACCATCACGTCGTCAAAGAACCGGTCGACGGCCGGGCCGAACTTGGCGGCCTCCGAGAAAGCGGCCCGGAAGTTCGAGCCACTTTCGACCGACGTGGCGACGATCGGCGACCGTGCCAGCACCTCGTTCCACAATGCCGTTTCGGCGGGCTCGACGAGAAGCCGGTCGACCGGCGGGCCCGCAGCCTCAGCCTGCTGGTACTGGTCGAGCGGCATCTGCTTCGCGATGTTCTTGACCCGCTTGAACGCACCGGCCAGCCGCTGAAAGGCTTCCGAGTTGGTGAACTCCGGCAGCACCTCGAGCTTCCGCCTGGCATCGAGCGGCCGCAACGACGCACCGCTGACCACCGCACGGACGTTCCGGGCCTCGAAACCCCGCTCCTGGAAGACAAACGTCATGCGCTCGACGAGAAACTGTGACAACCGTCCGAACGCGTCGCCGTCGAGGCGGTCACCGCCGGCGGCGCGCACCAGCGCGCCAACATCAGGACGCGCGTCGATCCCCGTCAATTCGGGCAGATCAATAAGGATGCGAAGCACGCCATGTGCCGCACGCCGGAGGCCGTACGGATCGCGGGAGCCCGTCGGCTTCTCTCCGGCTGCGAAGAGCCCGACCAGGGTATCGAGCTTGTCGGCCATCGAAACGGCCGCCCACGTTGTGGCGGCCTTCCCCAGCTGCGCCCGCGAAGGAGGGGCGTCGGCCTCGACCCCCACCGGCAGGTAGTGGAAGTAAATCGCCTTCCACACTTCTTCGGGGTGCCCATCCTCACGGGCGTAGATGCCGCCCATGGTGCCCTGCAGTTCAGTGAACTCCCGGACCATGTCGGTGGTCAAGTCGGCCTTCGCGAGCCGGCCCGCTTGAGCAGCCGATCGCGCGGTTCCCTCGCCGGCGCCCAGCGCATGCAAGGCGATCCATTCGGCCAGCGCGCCTATCCGCTCCGCCTTGTCCCCGTACGACCCGAGCTTCTTATGGAACGTCAGCGTCGCCAGCCGGCCGATGCGCGACTCGAGCGTGGCTTTGCGATCGGCCTCCCAGAAGAAGCGGGCGTCACGCAGCCGTGCGGTGACGACGCGCTCGGCATTCCGGGCGATTGTCCGCTCGTTGTCCGGCTCGATGTTGATGACCGCAAGAAACGCGTTCTTCAGCTTTCCGTGCTCGTCCTCCACCGGAAAGTAGTGCTGGTGGTGCACGAGCGTGGTGGTCAACACTTCATCCGGCAGCTCGAGGAACTCCGTGGCGAACGTCCCGCCGACGACGGCCGGGTATTCCACCAGGTCGGGCACTTCGGCAAGCAGGCTCGAATCGGCGTACACGCTGCGGCTCACACGGCCCTGGAGCCGCTGCGCCTTTGCGTCGAGCTCGCGCGAGATCTTGTTGTGGCGCTCGGCGCGCTCCAGGATGACGAAATTCTCGAGGAGGCGGGCCCGGTACTCGTCGAAACTCCGCACCTTGATCGCCCGGCCCGCGCGGCCGCTCGTCGTGAGGAACCGATGGCCGTAGGTCACCGCGCCCGTGGCCACCTCTTGCACCTGTCCGGACGCCGCGCCCGGCGTGCGTGCGATCGAAAACGGCACGACCCGGCCGCCGTACGTATACAGCAGCCACCGAATCGGCCGGCCGAATAACAGGTCGCCACGGCCGTCATCGAGCATCGCATCCCAGTGCATCAGCTTCGGGAACGTGAGCCCACGCAGGGTCGCTCCCAGCACGCCGGGCAGGGCGTCAACGGCCGCCTTGCCCCGCTGCTTCTTCCTGAACGCCAGGTACACGCCCTTTGTCGTTTCCACGCGCTCGAGCTCCGACACCTGGACGCCTTGCTTCGACGCAAAGCCGGCGCCGGCGGGAGTGAGCGTGCCGTCTTTTGCGAAGGCGGCCGACACGGGAGGCCCGGTCACCACTTCCTCGAGGTCGGTCTGCCGCTCGGCGAGCCGTGCGATGCGAACCGTGAGCCGGCGTGGAGTGCTGTAGGTCTCGACCGGGGTCTCGGGCGCAAGCCGCGCCTCGCGCAGCTTCGCGGCGACAACGTCGCCAACCTGGGCGGTCAGGTCGGGCAGCCAGCTGGCAGGAATCTCTTCGCAGCCGATCTCGAGCAGAAGTTCGCGGTCCACGATCTAGCTCGCCACCTTCTCGGTCGTGCTCTCGACGTAGGTCTGGGCCACCCGGACGGCGAACTGCCGTACGCGCAGCAGGTAGGCGGTCCGCTCCGTGACGCCGATGCTGTTGCTCGAGTCGAGGATGTTGAAGATGTGAGAGCACTTCAGACAGTGCTCGAGCGCGGGCCAGATCAGACCGTCGGCGAGCAGGGCCTCGCCGAAGCGGTAATATTTGTCGAAGAGGTCGCGGTGGTACGCGCCGAACTCGCCTTCCGGCACGCTGACCTGCCCGAAGACATACTTGGACTGCTCCACCTCTTCGCGCAGCCGCACCTCGCCGTACGTCACGCCTGGCGCCCACTCCATGTCGAACACGTTGTCCACCCGCTGGAGAGTCATCGCGATCCGCTCGAGCCCGTAGGTGAGCTCCGCGGAAATCGGCGCGAGCTGAATCCCGCCCGCCTGCTGGAAATAGGTGAACTGCGAGATCTCCAGACCGTCGAACATCACCTGCCAGCCGATTCCCCAGGCGCCGAGTGCCGGCGACTCCCAGTTGTCCTCCTCGAAGCGGACGTCGTGCTGGCGCGGGTTGATGCCGCAGGCCTCGAGGCTTTCGAGGTACAGCTGCTGGACTTCGTCCGGCGCCGGCTTGAGGATCACCTGAAACTGGTGGTGCTTGAACAGCCGGTTGGGATTCTCGCCGAATCGGCCATCGGCCGGGCGCCTTGACGGCTGCACGTACGCCACGTTCCAGTGGGCAGGGCCCAGCACACGGAGAAACGTCTCGGGGTGCATCGTTCCCGCCCCCACTTCGACGTCGAGCGGCTGGTGCAGGACGCATCCATGTGACGCCCAGTACTCCGACAGCTTGAGAATCAGCCCCTGGAAGGTCATCGCCTCAATTCCCTGAGCACCCGCACGGACCTGAGGTCCTTCTCGAGGTGCATCGCAATCAGCGCGCGGTGCGCTGCTTCGATCTCGCCGAGCGCTCCCGGCGACACACGGATCCCGGCGAGCGCCAAAGGGCTGCACGACTTCGCCGATTCCAGAAATGCCCGCGCCCCCCGGGACGCGCGCGGATCCAGCTGGTAGACCCCCTCCAGCCGGAGCAGCCGGTACTCGAAGTAGCGGGCCAGCGGCTCGACCGGCACGCCTGCCGCCAGCGCCTCCACCATCGACGAGCCGAGCCTGAAGAGCGTCTCGTTCGGATCGGCCTCCGGCGCCCACTCGTCGATGAGCTCCGCGAAGTACCCGACGTAGCCCAGTGCCTCCCCGCTGACCGCCGACATCGGCGACCGCGTGGGCTCCACGTAATGGAGCTGAACGAGCTCCCGGCGCTCGTGCTCCATGTAGGCGACGCGTCCGCAGGTCAGCGGCTCGAGGCCGCCGCCAAACCGCCGCCGGCTCTGCCGTGCGTTCTTCGCGACCCCGCGCTTCTTGCCGCGATCGCGCGTCAAGAACACCACGATCCGATCCGACTCCCCGAGCTTGTATGTCCTGAGGATCAGCGCGTCGGTGGTATGGAGCGGCATGCAGCCAGGCGGGCCACAACAATACTATAGAAAAAAGGCCCCCGCCTACTCTCGCGGGTGCCCCAACCCAAGCTCGCCGAGGAGGCGCTCGTCCTCCCGCCAGTCGGACTTGACGCCGACGTGCAGATCCAGGAAGACCTTCGCATCGAAGAACCGTTCGAGCTCCTCGCGCGCGGCCGTCCCGATGCGCTTCACCATGTCGCCGGCCCGGCCGACGACAATCGCTTTCTGCGAGTCCCGGTCCACCAGGATGGTGCAGTACAGCCGGATCATCCCGCCGGCCTCCTCGGGCTCCTCGAAGCGGTCAACCACCACGGCGCTGGAAAACGGGATCTCCGCATGGGTGAACTGCAGGAGCTTTTCGCGGACGATCTCGGACGCGAGAAACCGTTCGGGCTGGTCGGTCAGGTAGTCGTCCGGATAGAGCGGCTGCCCCTCGGGAAGGCGGTCGATCAACACCTGCTCCAGCCGCTCGACGTTCTCGCCCGTCGCGGCCGACACCGGGATAATCTCGGCAAACCGTTGTTCCTGCCAGTACCCGTCCATGATCGGCAGGAGCCTCGACTTCTTGACCAGGTCGATCTTGTTCAACACCAGGAACACAGGCGTGGTGGTGTTCTTGACCAGGTCGATCACGAACCGGTCGCCATGCCCCGCGCGCTCGGAGACATCGAGCAGCAGGCAGAGGACATCGACGGTGCCGATCGTGTTGACGGCCGTGTCGACCATGCGGACATTCATCCGGTGCAGCGGCCGGTGGATGCCTGGCGTATCCAGGTACACCACCTGCGCGTCCGGGTAGTTGCGGACGCCAAGGATCCGGTTGCGTGTGGTCTGGGGCTTGTCGGACACGATCGCGAGCTTGGAGCCCACGAGTCGGTTGAGCAGCGTGGATTTGCCGGCGTTGGGTCGGCCAATGAGCGAGACGAAGCCGGACTTCACTGAGTGGGCTCGCCTTCGCCCGCCGGGACGAACTCCGCGCGCATGAGGCGGACCTTGTGAATCCGCCGCCGTTCGACCTCGAGCACCTCGATGTGCAGCCCATCCACGTCGAACTGCTCGCCGACGGCAGGCACTCTGCCCAGGTGTGTCAGGAGATAACCGCCGACGGTCTCGAATCCCTCGCGCTCGATGTGCACACCGAGCCTCTGCCCGACCTCGTCGATGTCCACCTTGCCGTTGAAGGTGAACCGGCCGTCGCCTTCGTCCACGACCGGCTCGGTCTCGACATCGTATTCGTCGCGGATCTCGCCCACGATCTCCTCGAGCAGGTCCTCGATCGTCACCAGCCCCGCTGTGCCCCCGTACTCATCCACGACGATGGCAATCTGCGTCTGCTGGCGCTGGAACTGCTTCAGGAGCTCCGGAACCCGCTTGCTCTCCGGCACGACCGCTGCCGGCCGAAGGAGCGGGGTGATCGGCCGCCGCTCGTCCACGACATCCAGCCCGACCAGGTCCTTCACGAAAACGAAGCCGGCGATGTTGTCCAGACTCTCCTTGAACACCGGGAACCGCGAGTACTCCTGCTCGCGGAACAGGGCCCGAAGATCGCCGATTGTCGCAGCCTCAGGCAGCGCCACGATGTCCGGCCGGGGCGTCATCACCTCGCGGACGAGGGTATCGCCAAAGTCCACGATGCTCTGCAGCAGGCGCCGTTCCTCGCCCTCGATGAGGCCCTCTGCCTCTCCGGTCTTGAGGTAGGCGGCCGTGGCCTCTTCCGTGTCCTCGGACGCGTCATCGTTCGAGACGCCGGCGTGCTGACGCCGCGCGGGCACGACCGACCGTGTTGTCCAGCGTGTGACCGGACCGAGGATACGGGCCACCGGGCTGAAGGACGGCAACAGCAGCTCGAGGGCGCGCTCGGGATCGCGGCCGACGATCAGGAGCGGGAGCAACAGTTCGCAGATGACGACGAAGCCTGCGACGCCCAGGATCACCAGTGAGAGCCCCCCGGCCCGCTGGGCGCCGATCGCGTTGGCGAGCAGGGCCGTGGCCGTGGCGTTGATGATGCCGATGAGCAGGCGGACCGGGACAAACAGCAGGACCGGATCGTCCAGATAGCCGGCCAGCGCGCCAGGGCGTCCGCTGCGCTCCGCGGTGAGCCGCAGTGAGAGCCTCATGAGCGCGCTGAACGCCGCCTCGATGGCGCCGAGATAGACGGCCGCACAGCCGAGCAGGAAGATTGAGAGCGGAATCACGCAGCCGCCTGGTTCCGGGCCCCGCGCTCGAGAAGTGCCTCGCGCAGGCCGCCCTTGATTCTCAGACGCCGTTCCAGCCGTGCCATCGACCCTTCATCGCGCTCGTGATCGTAGCCGAGCAGGTGCAGCAGCCCGTGCAGCGCCAATACCCGGAGCTCATCGCGTTCCGAGTGCCGGGCAACCCGCGCCTGCCGGCGCGTGACGCCGCGCGCGATGACGATGTCGCCGAGAAAACCGGGGTCGGGCACGCCTGGTCCTTCCCCACTCGGAAACGACAGGACATCGGTCGCCTGATCTTTGCCCCGATAGGTCCGGTTGAGGGCCCGAACCCGGGCGTCGCTCACAATGGCCAGGCTGACAATTCCCCGGACACGAGCGGGCGCGACTCGCGTGAGCCACAACCCGAGCCCACGGGCGGCTGTCGCGCCAGCTGCGCACACCTCGACTGTGAGTGTCGAACGCGATGCACGGATCCGAGCACGACGTTGGTCGCCAGGCCCCATCACGATGTGGCGCGAGGCCGCTGAGGGCCGACGCCATTCCCGCTCGAGAACGCCTCGTACGCCTTCACAATCTGCTGCACGAGCTTGTGCCGCACGACGTCACGATCATCGAAATACACGAACGAGATGCCATCGATGCCGCTCACCACTTTCATCGCTTCGACCAGACCCGACGTGCGCCCGGGTGGCAGGTCGATCTGCGTCACGTCGCCGGTGATCACCGCCTTGGCGCCGAAGCCGAGGCGCGTGAGGAACATCTTCATCTGCTCGGTCGTGGTGTTCTGCGCCTCGTCGAGAATCACGAACGAGTCGTTCAGCGTCCGCCCTCGCATAAAGGCAATGGGAGCAATCTCGATGGTGCCGCGCTCCAGGTATCGCGCGACGCGCTCGACGTCGAGCATGTCGTACAAGGCGTCGTAAAGCGGCCGGAGGTACGGGTTGACCTTTTCCTGGAGGTCGCCGGGCAGGAACCCCAGCTTCTCGCCCGCTTCGACGGCCGGGCGCGCGAGGATGATGCGGCTCACCTTCTTGGCCACCAGGAAGGACACGGCCTGGGCCATCGCGAGGTAAGTCTTGCCAGTGCCCGCCGGCCCGATGCCGAACACGATGTCGTGCGCCTCGATGGCGTCCAGGTAGCGGCGCTGATTGACCGTCTTGGCCGAGACCCGCCGCTTCCCGGCAGCCGTCAGGCTGCCTTTCAGAAAGTGGTCGCGCAGATCGACCGACTGATCCTGGGCCACCAGCTCTGACGCCGTTCGCACGTCTGCGTTCGAGAGCTTATATCCGTCCTTGAGCAGCGAGGCGAGCTGGCCAACCACCAGATCCACGCGCTCAGGCCCGGGGCCCTCGCCGTCCACGACGAGCTCGTGGCCCTGGGTCCGGATCCGCACGTTGAAGAGCGATTCGAGGTGCTTGAGGTTCTCGTCGTAGGACCCAAAGAGGGTCTCGACGCCGGCCTCTGGAACACTGATGCGTTTCATCAAGATGGCCGGAGGCCCCTGTCCTCCGGGTGTATCTCCTTACGATACAGCGACTTAGCCGCCAATTATAACAGCCGCTCGCCCTGCGTCCGCAAGTGCAGTTCCCTCAACTGTTTGGCGTCGACCGGCGAAGGCGCCCCCGACATCAGGTCCACGGCGTTGGCCGTCTTCGGGAACGCGATGACTTCGCGGATGGACGCCTCGCCGGCCAGAATTGCCACGATGCGGTCGAGGCCCAGGGCAATGCCTCCGTGGGGTGGTGTGCCGTACTCGAGCGCCTCGAGGAAGAAGCCGAACCGTGCCTTGGCTTCCTCGTCGCTGATGCCCAGGCGCCGGAACATGCGGGCCTGGAGGCCGGCGTCGTGGATACGAATGCTGCCGCCGCCGATCTCGCTGCCGTTCAGCACGAGGTCGTACGCCTTCGCCCGTACAGCGCCCGGATCGGTCTCGAGGCGATCGATGTCCGCGTCGGCTGGTGACGTAAAGGGATGGTGCATCGAGAACCATCGCTGCTCGTCGCCGCTCCACTCGAGCAGCGGAAAGTCGGTCACCCAGAGCAGCTCGTACGCATCGGCGTCCAGCAGGCCATCCTTCTTCGCGATGACGAGGCGGAGCTGTCCGAGCAGCTTGGAGACCGTCTCGGGCTGTCCTCCGGCCAGGAGCACCAGGTCGTCGCCCGACGCGCCGATCGCCTGGATGCCGGCTCGCAGGGTCGACTCCGAGAGGGCCTTAACCGAGCTCGTCGGTGGCTCCCCAGGCCGCACCCAGATCAGCCCACCGAAGCCGATCTGCTTGGCCTGCTCGACGAGCGCGTCGATCTGGCTTCGCGTGTACGCGTTGCCTCCAGGAATCGCGAACCCGCGAATCGCGCCGCCCTCGGCGACAATCTGCTTGAAGACGCGGAACTCCGACTCCTTGAAGATCTCGGATACATCCGCGATTTCGAGACCGCACCTGAGATCCGGCTTGTCCGATCCGGTACTTCGCGATCGCCTCGGCGTACGCCATGCGCCTGAAGGGACCCGAGACCGTGCGTCCGACTTCGTTGAAGATGCCGCCGATCAACGGTTCGATCAGGCCGTAAACGAGCGCTTCGGACGCGAACGACATCTCGACGTCGATCTGGGTGAACTCCAGCTGACGGTCGGCGCGCTGGTCCTCGTCGCGAAAGCAGCGAGTGATCTGAAAATAGCGGTCCGTGCCGGCAATCATCAGGATCTGTTTGAAGATCTGCGGCGACTGCGGCAGCGCATAGAACTCGCCCGGGTGCACCCGGCTCGGCACCAGGAAGTCGCGCGCCCCCTCGGGCGTCGACTTGGTCAGAATCGGCGTCTCGATCTCCCAGAAGCCGTGCGCGTCGAAATGCTTGCGCACCATCAGCGCAATCCGGTGACGCAGGCCCAGGTTGGACTGCAGCCGTGTCCGCCGGAGGTCCAGGTACCGGTACTCGAGACGCACGTCCTCGGAGACCGGGGAGTCGTCCGCAATCTGAAAAGGCGGCGTCTTCGCTTCGTTCAGCAAGCGAATCGACGTGGCGACGACCTCGACCTCGCCGGTTTCAAGCTTGGGGTTGACCGTATCGGCCGATCGGCGCTGCACCGTGCCCGACACGCCAATCACCCATTCGGAGCGAAGGCGCTTGGCCGCCGTCAACAGGGGGCCTTCGTCCCTCACGACGATCTGCGACACTCCCGCACGATCGCGAATGTCGACGAAGAGCACGCCGCCAAGATCGCGCACGCGGTGAACCCAGCCAAGCAGCACGACCGAACTGCCAACGTCGGCGGCGCGCAGCGCACCGCATGTATGTGTACGAACGAGGTCGCCTAACGGTTCAATCATGTTCACAGTCACACTTCAAATCGCAGAGCTTAGATTGCAAATCGGAAATTTTCCGAGCCCGCATGCGATTTGCGCTCTCCACTTTTCGATGCTACGGGTCTATCCGGACGCGCTTGGCGATCCAACTGGCGGCGGTTGCCCGCGCCGCGCGCTCCTGCTGCCGCGTCTGCAGGTCACGGACCGTGACCTCCGCGGTGGCGCGCTCGTCTCCGCCCAGGATCGCCAGCACCGGCACCCCACGGCTGCCGGCGTATTTCAGGGGCTTCTCCAGCTTGCGCCCGACCTCCGGGTAGATATCCACCCTGAGCCTCTCGCCGCGCAACTCCGCCGCCAGCGCGAGCGCTTCGCCCTGCGCTTCGTCGTCCAGGCAGGCGATCATGACGTCGACGGCACCGCGCGAGACCTTGGCCGGGAACATCCCCCGCTCGGTCATGACGACGATGATCCGCTCGAGACCGAGCGAGAACCCGCACGCCGGCACGTCGCGCCCGAGGAACATCCCCACCAGGTTGTCGTAGCGCCCGCCACCGCCGAGGCTGCCGGCCAGATCGGGCACCGTGATCTCCATGATGGCGCCCGTGTAGTATGACAGGCCGCGCGCCAGGCTTGGGTCCACGCGGATCCGCGGCCGGGCGGGCGTGGCTTCCGCAAGCGCCAGGATCTCGCGCAGGTTGCCGACACCGCGCGTGCCCATCTCGTTCCCGGCGAGCACTGATTCCAGGCGGCCAATCGCGTCGGCTTCGTCGCTGCCGGGTGCGAAGTATTCCAGACACCGGGCTGCTGCATCGGCCGGAATGCCGCGCGCGCCAAGCTCCTCGGCGACCTTGCCGGGGCCAATCTTGTCAAGCTTGTCCAGTGCCACAAGGGCCTCGCCTGCCAGCCCACCGGGCACTCCCGCCGCCTCCAGCAGGCCGCTGAGCGCCGCACGGTGGTTCAAGCGGATCACGAAGTTTTCGAACCCGAGCCGCGAGAGCACCTCGGTCACCGCGGCCAGCACGTCGGCCTCGACAACCGGCGACGTCGAGCCGACCGCATCGATGTCGCACTGATAGAACTCGCGGAAGCGGCCGCGGGCGGGACGATCAGCGCGCCACACTGGCTGAATCTGGTAGCGCTTGAAGAACCGCGGCAGTTCGTTCTGGTACTGCGCCACGACCCGAGCCAGTGGCACGGTCAGGTCGTAGCGGAGCGCCAGGTCGGCCTCCCCGGTTTTCTCGTGTTCTCCGCGACGCAGAATCTTGAAAATGAGCTGGTTGCCTTCCTCGCCGTACTTGCCGAGCAGCGTCTCGATGTTCTCGAAGGCCGGCGTCTCTAGAGGCTCGAAGCCGGTACTGCTCGGTACACACCACGGACCACGCGCATCACGTGCTCGCGCCGGCGCACGTCATCGGGAAGAAAATCCCGGGTCCCGGCGGGGGGCTTGGTCGAGGTCGTGGTCACCGACTGCCGGCCTGCATGTAGTCGAGCCGATATGCGACGTAGCGGTCGGCGTACATCTGAATCTCGTCGACTTCGGCGTCGGTGAGCGCGCGCTTTACCTTACCCGGGCTGCCCATGACGAGCGAACGCGCGGGAACGTCCATGCCCTCGACGATCAGCGTGCCTGCCGCGACGATCGACCCGGTGCCGATCCGGCACCCGTTGAGCAGCGTGGCGCGCATGCCGATGAGGCACCGATCCTCGATGGTGCACCCGTGGAGCATCGCCGCATGCCCCACCGTCACATCGTCGCCGATCGTGGTCGGGTGGGTATCTTTCATAACGTGCACGATGGTGCCGTCCTGCACGTTCGACCGGCGGCCGATCCGGATGGAGTGCACGTCGCCGCGGATGACGACGGTCATCCAGACGCTGGATTCCTCACCGATTTCCACGTCGCCGATGACTTGCGCACTGTCGTCGATGTAGGCGGTCGGGTGAATGCGGGGCATGCGCCCGCGGTGCGGCCGAAGCATTCGGGCACGATTATACCGCCCGGCCCGGCCCTGCCGTACGGAGCAGGACGCGGTGGAGGGTGACCGCGGAGAAAAGGGCGCCAGTCGGTTGGACCTGGCGCCCTGAGCGTGTTCTAGTTGTCGGCCCGCGCGGCGCCCTGCCTGGGGCTGGGGCCACCCCGCAGCGACAGCAGGTGCCCGACGATCGCCTGAATCTGCGCTTCCGCACTCCCGCCAAACTGCGGGTAGAAGCTCTTCGGATGGTCTGGCCAGAAGGCCGGCATCCTGGTCCCGGGCACGATCGTCGCGGGATTCTTCAGCCAGTCAGCAATCCATTCGGGCTGCAGGCGATCGCTGGCCATCCGGAGATCCGGCGCGAGGTTCGCCGTCGGCTGATCCTTGGGAATCTCGCCGAGCACGTGGCACTGCTGGCACTTCAGCAGTTCGAACAGCTCCCGCGCCCCTGCCGGGCTCGCGGCCACATTGCTCACGATCGGGCCCCTGAACGAACCCATCTTGTTCGACACCGAACCGAAGTACTGGATCACGCCGTTCAGGTTCTGATCGTCGAGCCCGAATGTCGGCATCCGCACGTTCAACCACGGCCGAATCGTGATCGGCTCGCGCAGGAAGGCGTACAGCCAGTCGTGTTGAACGCGAGCGCCCTCGGGTGTCAGCAGCGGCGGACCCAGGGACGGGTCGGAAAGCAGCTTCGTGAAGTCGCCGCCCGAACCCTCGATCACGTGGCAGCCGACACAGTTTCTCCGATGGACGAGCGCCCTTCCGCTGGTCAGGAAGTCGCGTCGCGCGTTCTTGACCGGCATGGCCGCGGCCGGCTGGATCTCCGCCTGGAAGCTCATGAGCGCCGTCGCGAGGCTCTCGGCTTCTTCCTGGCTGAAATCGAAGTTCGGCATCCGCAGCTTCTCGAGCGGCATCAGCTCGCGGCCCTGATCGAAGACCCGTGGGTCTTTGAGCTTCGCTTCGTACCACCCGATCTTCGATGTATGCGGGATGTCGTGGACAAAGGCGAAGTCGAGTCGCGTGACCAGCTTGCTTCCGGCCTCGGAGAGCTCCGTACCGATCGGCTGCACGTTCTCGAAGCCCTTGATCTCGTGGCAGCTGTAGCAGCCGTAGCGGTTGATGACGCGGCGGCCGAGATCCTGCTGCTTGGCCTTCGCATCCAGGCCGCTGACCGTGGCCTTGGCTTCTTCGAACGGCAGCAGCGCACGGTAGTAGTCGAGCAGGACGGCGTCAACGGCCGCCTGGTCCGGCGTGGCCTTTGGCGCGTCGCCTCCCGCCGTCTTCAGGGTCGAGAGATAGGTCGCAACATCGGCGACCTGCGCATCGGTCAGCCGCAGGTCGGGCATGTAGGTTTCCGGGCTGTAGTGCTTCGGATCCCGTACCCAGTTGTAAATCCATGCGTAGCTGGTCTTGTTGCCGATGTTCTGCAGCGGCTGGCCGAAGGTGCGGTGCGGACCGGCCTCGCCTCGCGTCTTCTCGTCGAGCGCGTGGCAGCCGAGGCATCCGACGTTCTTGACGATCTCTGCGCCGCGGGCGGCGTCCCCGCGCGGTGGATTCGGGACTGCCAACTCGTACGGGCTCGCGTTTGCGAAGAGGTACGCCGCAGCTGCGTTGATCTCGACCTCGTTGCGCACGGCGTCTTCCGGACCGCTCGAGTTCGAGTTGTACCAGACGCGCGGCATCCACGTGGTGGGCTTCACCGCACGTGGGTTTCGCAGCCAGGTCTTGACCCAGTCTTCGCTCAACTTGGAGTCGATCTTCGTCAGAATGGGTCCGGGCTTGCGCAGGCCTTCGAACCCGCGCGTCTTGTGGCAGGCGTAGCATCCGGCCCGCTCGTACGTCGCGTAGGCCACGTTCAGCACTTCCGCCTTCGGAACGTAGATCTCCTGCTTGTGGCACTTCGCGCACGACGCTTCGGTCTTCGGCGTCGGCAGCATCGGGTAGTCCCACATGTGGGGCTCTTCCCAGTGGTACTCCTCCTGCCACCGTGCCTTCACCTCGTCGTTGGGCGGCATGTGGGAGGCGTCGCGGAAGCTGATCGACTGCCCCATCCCTTCGTGGCACACCGTGCACCCCACCTGATCCATCGGGTGTGGTGAGCCGCCACCGAGGTAGTCGTTGAGGTTGGGGTGAGTCTTATAGGGCTGTGGGAAGTTCTCGTACCCGGGCCGATCGATGGCCAGGTGGCATGTCTGGCACCGGTCCATCTTCATCACACGCACGAAGTTCACATCGTCGACCACGTTGGGCAACATCAGCTGCCGCACCGTCAGCGTCGGCGCCATGAAATCGAGGAGCGGCGCGTTCCGGAAGTAGTCCTTCACGAGGCTCGGCGCCAGAACCGCGAGCCGGCGGTTGAGGCGGGTCTCCTCGAGGTGCAGCTCCGTAATGAGGCCCTGAATCTTCGTGACCTCGCCGGTGAGCGCGTCCTGCTGCGTCAGGAGCGCCGCCCGTTCGGCGGTGGTCTTCTGCAGCTGGAGGTCGAGCTCGTTCATCCGGGTGCGCAGCTCCGCCACCGCCTGGCCCTTCGCTTCGGCACTGGGATCGTGGTTGGCACGCGCTGCTTCGAAGTTGTATCTGTCCTGATCGTGGGTCGCTTTCGCAAACTGGTAAGCCTGCGACTCGATGGCCAGCCGAGCCTCGACCTCGGCCAGTTGTGACCGAAGCTCCTCGACCTTCTGCTGGTTGGCTGCGACGTTCGCCTCGGCCTTGGCCAGCTGCGCCTGGAGCTCAGCCAGCTTCTTCTGGTCCACGCCCTTGGCGGCCTGCTCGAGGCCAGCCTGCGTCACCTGCGTCTCGAGCTCCACGAACCGCCGCTGAGTGTTCTTCCACTCGCGGTCGTAGTCGTCCCAGACCATCCAGATGACCGAGATGAACAGGAAGATGCTGGACGCCGCAAAGACGACGTTCAGGAAGTCAATGTTGTAGGCGTGACCGACGCTCTTCTTTTCAGCCATGGTCAGATGTTGAAGAAGAATTCAGGAATTGCCACGATGTACTTCAGGTTGAAGAGCCATCGCAGCAGCATTTTGATCGGCAGCGACATCATCGCCAGGAACAGGAACACCGTCACGTAGTAGCGGGGCGCACCGAGCTTTTCGAGATAGCTTTTGAAGATCGTCTTCGCGAGCACCACCGGCAGTGCGAACACGTAGAACAGCGTGAAGAGAATGCCGAAGATCTCCCTGACAAACCAGTTTGCCGGCAGCGCACCCCCGAGAGCGCGCATCCAGATGGTACTCGGACAGGTTGACGTTGACCAGGGCCTCGAGCTTGTGCGAGTCCCAGAACTCGAAGGGCCCGAAGAAGTTCCAGTTCGGCCCGCGCAGGAACGTGCCGAGCACGATGAGCGAGACCCAGAGGATGACGAAGCCGAACAGGAAGAGCGTGATCTCGATCTTCCGCTCGTTGAAGGTGTAGTAGCCGTTCCCCTTCGGGTTCTTGTCTACATACGGAATGGCGATGAGGCCGGCGATAATCAGGCCCGGGAGCACCACGCCCGCCAGCCACGGGTCGAAGTAGACGAGCATTTCCTGCAACCCGAGGAAATACCAGGGCGCCTTCGACGGGTTGGGCGTCACCGACCGGTTCGCCGGCTGCTCGAGCGGCGCCTTCAGGAACACGGACCAGAGGATCAACACCACCGAGCAGAGGATGAGCGAGATGAGCTCGGTGTAGACCAGGTCCGGCCAGACCCATACGCGGTCGGATTCCTTTTTCTCGATCGGCCCTTCGCCCGCCGCGATCCTGCGATCGTTCAGCACGGCCTCGCGCATCGAGTACCACGTCAGGAAGATGAGGATGAAGATCAGCCCGACGATGGGGACGTTGTCCGGCTTGGTCATGATGAGCCGGAAGTTGGCGTCGAAGGCGCCGAAGATGAAGAAGACGGCCAGAAACGCCTGCATTCCATAGCCGATGGCGTTGGACGCCATCAACTCGCGCTTCCAGATCATCAGCCAGAGCATCAGGCACGCCCCGATGAAGAACAACCGGGGGTCTGCCAGGACGTTGAAAATGCCCTTCACGAAGTCCATGTGGTTGTCGCCTTCCTAGAGCGGACCGGAGATTCCGCCGTCCTTGCGGACGCGCCAGAAATGGACGGCCATCAGCACCGCGATCGCGAGCGGCAGGCCAACGCAGTGCAGCACGTAGAACCGCAGCAGTGCGCCCTCGCCCACGAACGTCCCGCCAAGAAGCGCGAACCGCGCGTCGTCGGCGGCGTGAATCAGCGGCACATCACCCAGCCGCAGCAGCGCCGCACCCGGACCCTCGTGTCCGAGGAACGGCGTCGCGCGCGCCATGTTCGAACCGACCGTGATGGCCCAGATCGCCAGCTGGTCCCAGGGCAGCAGGTACCCGGTGAACGACAGGAGCAGCGTGAGCACGAGCATGATCACGCCGACCGACCAGTTGAACTCGCGCGGTGGCTTGTACGAGCCGGTCATGAAGACGCGGAACATGTGCAGCCACACCGTGATCACCATGGCGTGGGCGCCCCACCTGTGCATCTCGCGCATGATGCCCAGAGGCACGTGCTCGCGGAGCCCGACGATGTCGGTGTAGGCGTACTCGAGCGTGGGCCGGTAGTAGAACATCAGGAGCAGGCCCGTGAAGGTGAGGACCAGGAAGAGGAAGAAGCTCAACCCGCCCATGCACCACGTGTAGCGCAGCTTCACGCCGGACTTCCTGATCCGCACGGGATGGAGGTGCAGGAAGACGTTCGAGAGCATCACGAGAACGCGGTTGCGGTCGCTGTCCGGCCGGCCGTGCCGGAACACGGAGGTCCAGATCTGCGTCTCGGTCAGCCAGTTCCAGAACCGGGTGAGCGCGCCTTCCTTTGGTGCGACTGTCTTGGTGTCAGCCATGGGTTACGCCTTCAGAAATGCTTCGGGGTCGGTCCACTGCCCCAGCTCGAACTGGAACTTCCGCGCCTTGTCGACCAGGATCTGGCCGTCCTCAGCGAGCACGATGCGGGCGCGCTCGAGTGGGCGCGGCGCCGGGCCCTCGAAATTGATGCCGGTCGTCCGGAACCCGCTGCCGTGGCACGGGCACTTGAACTTGGCTTCCGCCGACAGGTAGTTGGGTGTGCAGCCCAGGTGCGTGCACGTCACGAGCAGCGCGTAGAAACCGCTCGCCCGCGCCACGACGTCGTCTGGCGTGCGAACAATCCAGACGCCGAACTTCTCTTTCCAGCGCTCGTCGACGCCCTGGCCGTACTCGTTCGGGAAGCCCGCGCGGAACTGTGCCGGGGGCTCGTTGAGCACGTTCGGGAACATGAATCGCCCCGTGGCGGCCAGGGCCGCCGCCGATGCCGCGGAGAATGCGCCCCAGGCCAGACCCATCCACGCGCGCCGTGTCAGCAGCGGCGACGTATCGTCGGGGTCACGCGTCGCCGCGGCGGCGGCGGCCGGAGCCGCCTTTGCCGCCGCTCCACCCGCCGAAGCGACCGACGTCGTCTTGCCCGCCAGGTCCGGCAGCGGTGCCGCAGGCGGCTTGGGCGGCGCGGGCTTGGCCGCATGTGCAGCGGCCGCCGCAGCGGGGGCCGCCGCGGGCGGCGTCCCAGGAGCCGGCGCACTCGGGGCCGGGGTTGCAGGTGTGTCGGGCTTCGTCTCGTCTGCCATCGTTGATTCTCAGGAGTCCGCCAGCTGCCGGGCCTAATTCATCGATTTTGCGAGCTCCAGAGACTCCAGCGCCTCTTTCGCCGCCTGTCGAACCTTCATGCTGCGATCCTGCTCGCTCAAAGCCGCGACTGACGATGTCAGCCGGGCATCCTTCAGCGTCGCCGCCGCCCGCAAGCCGCTCATCAGTACGTCGGCCGCCGGATCCATGTCCTCGTCCTGGCTCGCGTCCCGGGTGACCAGCGGTTCGACGGCCGAGCGATCGAGCATCTGCCGGATCACGGGCACGCCGTCAGCGCTGCCGTGACGAGCGAGCCCCACCGCCGCGTTCCATCTCACATCCGCCGCGTCGTCCTGGAGCGCGCGCCGCAACGTGTCGAGCTGCTCGGTGCCGGGCAGCGCGCCGAGCGCGTACACCACCATCTTGCGTATGCCCGCGTCGCCGGACTCATACAACGGCTGGAGCGTCGGGACGACGCTCGGGTCGCCGGATGAGCCAAGCGCCCAGATGGTGCTGATCCGGGCCTCGTTGATGTCGATTTCTGTCCAGCCGTTGAAGCGGGAGAACCAGTCGGGAGTCCAGGCGGTGCCCGGCTCGCTGAGAGCCTTCGTAAGGGCCTCGATGGCTTCTCGGGGCAAGGGGGGCTCGAGCCGGCCGATGGCGAGCGCCAGATAGCGGCGCACCCGGGGGTCGTCGTCCTTCGCGTCTTCGAAAGCCTTGACCAGGGCCGGGGCCAGCGCCTTGTCGCGGCGCACTTCGGGGTTGTCCATCAGCCGCGACAGCTCAAAAGCCGCTGGCCACTGGCGGCTCATCCCGCCCGTCTGAATCTCGGCCAGGTATTCCTGTGGCGTGCGCTCATCGGTCAGCAGCGACCGGAACCCGACGTACACCAGCGCCGTGACTCCGACGACGGCCAACGGGATCAAGAAGAACTGAACGGCGAGGGCAGGCGCAGCGACGAATGGGTTGCGAGCCGCGGGTTCGCGCTCGACCAGTTTGTCCATGTAAACCGGGATATTGACGCCAGGATCCGAATGTCCGAAGCCGGGCAAGTTTTACTACGGGAGACGGTTAGCGTCAAGCGGACCAGCCTCCGGGCCCGGCTCCGCACCCCCTCGCCGCGCTAGATTTTCGGCAGCGTCACCCCACGCTGAGCTTGGTACTTCCCTTTCTTGTCTCGGTACGACACCTGGCAGGGGTCGTCGCTCTGAAAAAACAGCACCTGCGCGATGCCCTCGTTGGCGTAAATCTTGGCCGGCAGGGGCGTCGTGTTCGAGATTTCAATTGTCACGTGCCCCTCCCACTCCGGCTCGAACGGCGTCACATTGACGATGATGCCGCACCTGGCGTACGTGGACTTGCCGAGGCAGACCGTCAGCGTGTCCCTGGGGATTCGGAAGTACTCGATCGTGCGCGCCAGGGCAAACGAGTTCGGTGGAATGATGCACACGTCCGCGGTGATATCCACGAACGACTTGGGGTCGAAATCCTTGGGGTCGACCACCGTGTTGTAGACGTTGGTGAACACCTTGAACTCGTCGGCGACCCGCACGTCGTAGCCATACGACGACACACCGAACGAGATCACGCCGTCCCGCATCTGGCTGTCGACGAACGGCTCGATCATGCCGTGCTCGAGCGCCATCTTCCTGATCCACGCATCTGGTCGAATGCTCATGTTCAGCGCCTGAAGACCGCGAAGAGGAGCGTCAGCACGACGCTCACCACGATGGACGTCGTCAGCGGGAAGTAGAAGGACACGTTGCCGCGCCGAATGTTGAAATCGCCGGGGAGGCGCCCGAGGGGCACACCCAGCACCATCAGCAAACCCAGTCCTGTGATGATCAACCCCACCAGGACGATCGTCTTCCCCACCGGATGGTCCCTCAGACGAGATCGACGCCCGCGAAGAAATACCCGATCTCGTACGCCGCCGTGTCAGGCGCATCTGATCCGTGGGTCGCGTTGCGCTCGATCGATTCGGCAAACTCCTTGCGCAACGTGCCCGCGTCCGCCTTGGCCGGGTCCGTGGCGCCCATCAGCGCGCGCCACTTCTTGATGGCGTCAGGCGCTTCGAGCACCAGCACGACGACCGGCCCCGACGACATGAACTCGGTCAGGCTCGCGAAAAACGGCCGCGCCCGATGCACTGCGTAGAAACCTTCAGCCTGCACCTTGCTGAGATGTACGCGCCGCATGGCACGAATCCGGAAGCCCTCGTCTTCGATCCGTTGAATGAGCCGGCCAGCGAGCCGCCGCTCGAAAGCATCAGGCTTAATGATGGCCAGAGTACGTTCGGACATCCGATAATTATATGCAGAAATTGCTAAATGCTGATTGATGATTGCTGATTTGATTGGGGAACTGGCAAGGGAGCACTGGGTACGGAGTCTGCTTCACGGTCGCATCGTGAGCCAATGGGCCGATTCCCTCAAGGCGCGGACGCTGCGTTTTGCGCTTCAGATCGTCGCCGTGTGCCGCGCGCTTCCCACCGATTGGGAAGGACGCCATGTGGCCGACCAGCTCTTTCGAAGCGGCACGAGCGTCGCGGCGAACTATCACGCTGCGTGCCGGGCACGCTCGCGCCGCGATTTCATCGCAAAGATGGGAGTTGTGGTCGAGGAGGCCGAGGAGACTGTCTTCTGGCTCAGATTCGCAGGGAGCGCTCAGCTGGCGTCATCCGCTCGCATCGCGGACCCTATCCGCGAAGGACATGAACTGCTGGCGATCTTCACCGCGTCGGCAAAGACCGCCAGCGCCAACCTGCGCGCCCAGAAACCGTCAACCGCCAATTAGCAATCAGCAATTGGCAATCAGCAATTACCTGAGCCCTTCCATGATCTCTTCCAGCGCCTCGGGACCCGGGCGGGTGACCGACAGCGGGAGGCTCGCGAGGGGCTCGTCCACCACGTTCAACTGCGTGAGGAAGTCGTCGCGATCCGGCTCGATGTAGAGGATGCCGGTGGCGAACTCGCCCCGGCGGGCCGTCTCGTGCAGGCGCTTGAGCGCGCCGATCTTGTCTGTCGGATCGTAGTCCTCCTCCAGCTTCTTGAGGAACAGGCGCGACCCGTCGTGCATCGTGACTTCCTGGGTGGTTCCGGGCTCGTACTCGACCGTGATGTCCTCGAAGAACGGCACGAAGCTCACTTCTTCGACCGGATCGTCGTGATCCTTCACGTACGCGTAGCTCTTGGTTGACCCCTCGTGATCGTTGAACGTGACGCACGGCGAGATGACGTCGAGCATGACGGTGCCACGATGCGACAGCGCCGCCTTGAGGAGCGACAGGAGCTGCTTCTTGTCCCCTGAGAAGGACCGGGCGACGAACGTGGCGCCGAGCTCGATGGCGAGGGCGCACGTGTCGATCGGCGGCAGGTCGTTGACCACGCCGGTCTTCAGCTTCGAACCGAGATCGGCGGTCGGCGAGAACTGGCCCTTGGTCAGCCCGTAGCAGCCGTTGTCTTCGATGATGTAGATGATGGGCAGGTTGCGGCGCATCAGGTGCACGAACTGGCCAATGCCGATCGCGCCGGTGTCGCCGTCGCCGCTCACCCCGATGGCGATGAGCTTCTGGTTCGCCAGCATCGCGCCCGTGCCGACCGACGGCATGCGTCCGTGGACGGCGTTGAAGCCATGCGAGCCGCCGAGGAAGTACGCCGGGCTCTTGCTCGAGCAGCCGATGCCCGAGAGCTTGATCACGCTGGCTCGGGTCGACGCCCATCTCGTAGAACGCCTCGATGATGCGCTCGGAGATCGAGTTGTGGCCGCAACCCGCGCATAGCGTCGTCTTGCCGCCTTTATAGACCTGCGGTTCGAGCCCGATTCGGTTCACTTTGATTGGAGTCGCCATTAGTCCACACCTGCCGTGCCCGCGGACACGCGAGCGGTCGTCTTCTTCGCCACTTCGTAGCCTTCCTGCGACAGCACATCGTCGCTGACGCTGCGCGCGTCGATCGGGAGGCCGTTGTAGTGCAGCACGCTCCTCAGCTTGGTGATCCGCTCGGGCGAGAGCTCGAGACGCATCAGCTGCAGCAGCTGCGCATCGCGGTTCTGTTCGATCACGTAGATCCGCTCGTGCGCGTCGATGAACTTGACGAGGTCGCCGGTGAACGGATAGGCGCGCATCCGGTAGTAGGACGCCTTGAAGTCGGCCTCGTCGCGGAGCTGGTCGCGGCTCTCCGTCACGGCCCAGTGCGACGTGCCGTACGCGATGAAGCCGACCTTGGCTCCGGCCACCTGGTCGATCTCCGGCTTGGGCACGCACGTCCGCGCCGTCTCGAACTTGCGCGACAGCCGGTCCACGTTCTCGACGTAGTCGTCGGGCCGCTCGCTGTACTGCCCTTGGCGTTGTGCCCGGAACCACGCGTGAAGTACGCGGGCATGCCGTCGCCCGGGACCGTGCGGTACGGAATGCCGTCGCCGTCCACGTCCTTGTAGCGGCCCCACTCGCCGAGCTTCTTCAGGATCTCCGGCGTCAGACGCTTGCCGCGGTTGATCGGCTTCTCCGGGTATTTGAAGGCCTCCGACATCCAGTTGTTCATACCCAGATCGAGATCGAGCATCACGAAGACCGGCGTCTGGAACTGCTCGGCAATGTCGAAGGCCTCGATCGCCATCGTGTAGCACTCCTCCACCGAGGAGGGAATCAGCATGATGTGCTTGGTGTCGCCGTGCGAGAGGAACGCGGTGGTGAGCAGATCGCCCTGCGCGGTGCGCGTCGGAAGCCCGGTCGACGGCCCCACGCGCTGGACGTCGAAGATGACCGCGGGCGTCTCGGCGTAGTAGGCCAGGCCGGTGAACTCCGACATCAGCGAGATGCCCGGACCCGGCGGTGGCGGTCATGGAACGCGCGCCCGGCCCAGCTCGCGCCGATCACCATGCCGAGCGAGGCAATCTCGTCTTCGGCCTGCACGATGGCGAAGGTGGCCTTGCCGGTCGCCTTGTCGACCCGGTACTTCTTCATGTAGCCGATGAGCGACTCGCAGAGCGACGACGACGGCGTAATCGGGTACCAGGCGACCACGGTGACGCCTGCCATCATGCAGCCAATGGCCGCGGCGGCGTTGCCTTCGATCAGAATCTTGCCGGCCGTCTCGTTCATCGGCTCGATGAAGAACGGGTCCTGCTTGGTGAAGGTGGCCTCGGCGTAGTCAAATCCCGCCTTGAGGGCGCCGGCGTTCAGCGCCACGGCCTTGGCCTTCTTGCCGAGCTGCTTGGCGAGCGCCTTCTCCATGAGCGCCAGATCGATGCCGAGGAGCTTCGCCAGGATCCCGTCGTAGATCATGTTGCGCACGAGGCGGCGCAGCTTGGCGTCCGGGCAGACCGGCGCAACGAGCTTGTCGAACGGCACCGGATAGAAGACCAGGTCGTCTCGCAGATCCTTGAGCTTGAGCGGCTCGTCGTACACCACCGCCGCGCCAGGCTCGAGCGTCAGGACGTCTTCTTTCGCCGTCTCGGGGTTCATCGCGATCAGGAAATCGACTTCCTTCTTGCGCGCGATGTATCCCTTCTTGCTCGCGCGGATGGTGTACCAGGTGGGCAGCCCGGCGATGTTCGAGGGGAACATGTTCTTGCCCGAAACGGGCACGCCCGAAAGGAGGATGGACCGCAGCAGGACGATATTGGCGGTCTGGCTGCCCGAGCCGTTGACCGTGGCCACCTGGATGCTGAAATCGTTGACCACACGCTGGCGGCCAGACGTGGCCTGCCGTTCCTGTACCGCTAGATCTGTCGGTGACATTCGCAAGTCCTTGCAGACTAAGGATTAGGGAGTACTCTGCGGATGCGTCCGCCGAGTGGACAAACGATCAAAGTATAGCATGCCCGCCGGATCTATCGGGCGATCGGCCCATGGCGTGCAGGCGGGAATTGGCGTCGTCCTCCCTTGAAACCCTAGAGCAGCTCCTTCACGGCAGCGCCCATGTCGGCCGGGCTCTTCACGACCTTGACGCCGGCTTTTTTCAGCGCGGCCATCTTCTCGGCCGCCGTGCCCTTGCCTCCAGCGATGATGGCGCCGGCGTGCCCCATGCGGCGGCCCGGGGGCGCCGTCTGTCCGGCAATGAACGCCACGACGGGCTTCTTGAAGTGGCTCTTGATCCACGCCGCCGCTTCTTCCTCGGCGCTCCCGCCGATCTCTCCAATCAAGATCACGGCCTCGGTGTCGTGGTCGGCGGCAAAGAGCTTCAGCGCGTCGATGTGCGTCGTGCCGATCAGCGGGTCGCCGCCGATACCGATGCAGGTCGTTTGCCCGAGTCCGAGGCGTGTCAGCTGGTGGATCGCCTCGTAGGTCAGCGTGCCGCTCTTCGAGACGATGCCGATCCGGCCTTCCTTGCAGATGTGGCCCGGGATGATTCCGGCCTTGCCCTTCCCCGCCGAGATAACACCCGGGCAGTTCGGGCCCACCAGCCGCGTGGCCGGATGGGACTTCAGGAACGTCATCGCCCGCATCATGTCGAGCGTGGGAATGCCTTCGGTAATACAGACGACGACGCCGATGCCCGCGTCTGCCGCCTCCATCACCGCGTCGGCGGCAAATGGCGGAGGCACGAAGATCACCGACGCATTCGCCCCTGTCTTCTCCACGCCCTCGGCGACCGTGTCGAAGATCGGCCAACCCTCGTGCATCGTGCCGCCCTTGCCCGGCGTCACGCCTCCGACGACCGTCGTGCCGTAGGCCGCGGCCTGCTTCGCGTGGAACGTGCCCTCCCGGCCCGTCAGGCCCTGCACGAGCAACCGCGTCGACTTGTCAATCAATACAGCCATCGGAATTTGGTAATTGGGTAATTGGGTGATTGGGTAATTGGAATTGGGTGATTGGTTGCTTCGGGCTGATTCTGCGGCCGCCCTACTTGGCCAGCCCTACGACCATCGAAGCGGCCTCGCCCATGGAATCGGCCGTCGTGAAGTTCATCCCGCTCTCTTTCAGCAGGCGCTTCCCTTCGTCCACGTTCGTGCCTTCCATTCGGATCACGATGGGAACCGGGACGCCCAGTTCCTTGACGGCCGCTATGACGCCCTGGGCAAGGACGTCGCACCGCAGGATGCCGCCGAAGATATTGATGAGCACGGCCTTCACGTTCTTGTCCGACATCAGGATCCTGAACGCGTTCTTGATCTGCTCGGCGTTGGCGCCGCCGCCGACATCCAGGAAGTTCGCCGGTTCGCCGCCGGCAATCTTGATGATGTCCATCGTCGCCATGGCAAGGCCGGCGCCGTTGACCATGCAGCCGATGTTCCCGTCGAGGTGGATGTAGTTGAGCGACGACTTCGACGCCTCGATCTCGAGCGCGTCCTCCTCGCCGAGATCGCGAAGCTCCTTGATCTCCGGATGGCGGTAGAGCGCGTTGTCGTCGAAGGTCATCTTCGCGTCAAGCGCCAGCAGGTTGTCGTCGGCGGTGACCACGAGCGGGTTGATCTCGATGAGCGAGGCGTCGGTTGCGACAAACGTATCGTAGAGCGACGTCATCAGCTTGACGGCCTTGTTGACCAGCGGGCCATCGAGGCCGATCGCAAACCCCAGCTGGCGAGCCTCGAACGGGACGAGGCCCACGCCGGGCTCGATCGAGACCCGCACGATCTTGTGAGGCGTCGTCGCGGCGACCTCCTCGATGTCCATCCCACCGGCCGAGCTCGCCATCATCACCGGCTTGCCGGACGCGCGGTCCAGCACCAGGCTCAGGTAGAGCTCCCGCGTCATCTGGAGGCCTTCCTCCACGAGGACACGTGCCACGACCCGGCCCTCCGGCCCGGTCTGATGTGTGATGAGCGTCATGCCGAGCATCTTGCCGGCAAGGGTCTGGGCTTCCGACGCCGACTTGGCGAGCTTGACGCCGCCGCCCTTGCCGCGCCCGCCCGCATGGATCTGCGCCTTCACGACGACGATATCGCCGCCGAGGCGGCCGGCGATGGCGCCGGCCTCGGCCGCGGTGGTTGCGACTTCGCCCCGCGGCACCGGCACGCCGTGTTTGGCGAGAATGGCTTTGGCTTGATATTCGTGGATTTTCATGGCGTATGAGAACTACAAATGCTAATGGAGTTCATCCGTATGCGTCAACGTGTAGACTGTCATTGATGTCATCGCGATCGCGTGTGTTCAGCTCCTCGGTCGGGACAAAGCTCCTTATTGGCCTGACCGGGCTCGCCCTGTTCGTCTATCTCATCATCCACGTCACCGGCAACTCCCTCGTCATGGTCGGCCCCGATGCCCTGAACGGGTTCCACGAGTTCATGACGGACAATCCGCTGCTTCCGGCGATTGAAATCGGGCTGCTGCTCGTCTTCCTCCTCCACATCTACAAGACGGTCGCGATGTATCTGGGCAACCAGCAGGCGCGGCCGGTCAAGTACCAGACGAAGAAGGGCGGCGGGCCCCCGAGCCGCAAGAACCTGGCATCGTCCACGATGATCGTCACCGGGTCCTGGCTCGTCGTCTTCCTGATCCTGCACGTTCGCGCCTTCAGGTTTCCGCCGCAGCACTACGAAACAGCGACGGGGGCGATGGACCTGTACCGGATCGAGATGGAGAACCTCGCCAACCCCCTGACGGTGGCCTTCTACGTGCTGAGCATGCTGATCGTCGGTTCACACTTGTGGCATGGGGCGTCGAGCGCGCTCCAATCGCTCGGCTTCGATCACCCGCGCTGGACACCAGGCCTTCTGGCGCTCGGCAAGGTGGCCTCGGTCGTGATCGCCGGCGGCTTCATCGTCATCACACTCTGGGTGTTCTTCGTCGGAGGCCGGCCATGACAGCTGGACGCACGAATCCCGTCCGGCGCCGTCGCCGACAAGTGGGAGCGCCACAAGTTCGAGATGAAGCTGGTGAACCCCGCGAACAAGCGGAAGTACACCATCATCTCCGTCGGCACCGGCCTCGCCGGCGCCTCCGCAGCCGCCTCGTTGGGCGAACTGGGCTACAACGTGCTGTCGTTCTGCATTCAGGACAGCCCCCGGCGCGCCCACAGCATCGCCGCCCAGGGCGGGATCAACGCCGCCAAGAATTACCAGAACGACGGCGACAGCATCTACCGCCTGTTCTACGACACGGTCAAGGGCGGCGACTACCGGTCGCGCGAGGCAAACGTCTACCGCCTGGCACAGCTGAGCGTCAACATCATCGATCAGTGCGTGGCGCAGGGCGTTCCCTTTGCCCGCGAGTACGGCGGCCTTCTCGATAACCGGTCGTTCGGCGGTGCCCAGGTTTCGCGGACCTTCTACGCCAGGGGCCAGACGGGGCAGCAGCTTCTCATCGGTGCCTATCAGTCGCTGATGCGGCAGGTCCACACGGGGGCAGTCAAGCTCTTCGCCCGCCGTGAAATGCTGGACCTCGTCATCATCGACGGCAAGGCACGCGGGATCGTCGTCCGCAACCTGACCACGGGCGCCATCGAGCGCTACGCCGCCGATGCGGTGATCCTCTCGACCGGCGGCTACGGAACCGCCTACTACCTCTCGACCAACGCCGTGAACTCCAACGTCACGGCGGCCTGGCGGGCACACAAGCGTGGCGCGTTCTTCGCGAACCCCTGCTTCACGCAGATCCATCCGACCTGCATTCCGGTCAGCGGCGATCACCAGTCCAAGCTCACGCTGATGAGCGAAAGCCTGCGCAACGACGGCCGGGTCTGGGTGCCAAAAACAGAAGGGCGACAAGCGGTCGCCCGAGCAGATTCCCGAGGATGAGCGCGACTATTACCTCGAACGAAAATACCCGAGCTTCGGCAACCTCGTGCCGCGCGACGTCGCTTCGCGCAACGCCAAGCAGGCCTGCGACGACGGGCGCGGCGTGGGCGAGAGCGGTCTGGCCGTGTACCTGGACTTCGCCGATGCCATCAAGCGGCTGGGCCCGGACGCGATCAAGGAGAAGTACGGCAACCTGTTCCACATGTACCAGAAGATTACGGACGAGAATCCGTACCAGGTACCGATGCGGATCTACCCCGCCATCCACTACACGATGGGCGGGCTGTGGGTGGACTACAACCTGATGAGCACCGTGCCGGGCCTGCACGTGCTCGGCGAGGCCAATTTCTCGGACCACGGCGCCAACCGCCTGGGTGCGAGCGCGCTGATGCAGGGCCTGGCCGACGGCTACTTCGTCATTCCCTACACCATCGGCCACTACCTGGCCAGCACCTCGCTCCCCAAGGTCACGACCGACCACGACGCCTTCAAGCAGTCGGCCGACGCCGTGCAGCAGGACATCACGCGCCTGCTGTCGATCAAGGGCAACCGCGGGATCCGCGAGATCCACCGCGAGCTCGGCCGGATCATGTGGGACGACGTGGGGATGGCGCGCACCGAGGCCAGCCTCAAGCGGGCGCTCACGGCCATTCCGAAACTTCGTGACGAGTTCTGGAACAACGTCTCGGTGCCTGGCACTCCCGACAACCTGAACCAGAGCCTCGAATACGCCGGCCGCGTGGCGGATTACCTCGAGTTTTCCGAGTTGCTGGCGCTCGACGCGCTCGAGCGGCGCGAATCCTGCGGCGGCCATTTCCGCGAGGAGAGCCAGACGCCGGAGGGCGAAGCGCTGCGCGATGACGCCACTTTACGTACGTCGCGGCCTGGGAGTTCACCGGCGTCGGCAAGCGTCCCGAGCTCCACAAGGAGCCGCTGACGTTCGACGAAGTGCACCCGACGCAGAGAAGCTACAAATAGGCTCCAGGCTTCGGGCTTCAGGCTCCGGTGGCCCAAGGCCCTGGAGCCCGGAGGCCGGAGCCGACAAGGATCACCGTGAGACTTCATCTGAAGATTTGGCGCCAGGCCGGACCGAACGCCGCGGGCCGCCTCGTGGACTACCCCGCCGACCACGTCTCGCCGGACATGTCGTTCCTCGAGATGCTCGACGTCGTCAACGAAGACCTCACCAAGAAGGGCGAGGACGCCATCGCGTTCGACTCGGACTGCCGCGAAGGCATCTGCGGGATGTGCAGTCTCGTGGTGAACGGCGTGCCCCACGGTCCGGACCGGGGCACGACGGTGTGCCAGCTGCACATGCGGCGGTTCAAGGACGGCGACACCGTGACGATCGAGCCGTGGCGCGCGAAGGCCTTTCCGGTCATCAAGGATCTGGTCGTCGATCGCAGCGCCTTCGACCGGATCATCGCGGCCGGCGGGTTATGTCTCGGTCAACTGCGGCGGCGCGCCCGACGGCAACGCCATCCCGATCTCCAAGGAGGTCGTCGGAGGCCGCGATGGACTCGGCGGCCTGCATCGGCTGTGGCGCCTGCGTGGCCGCGTGCAAGAACGCGTCGGCGCATCTCTTCATGGGCGCCAAGATCTCCGCATCTGGCGCACCTGCCGCAGGGTCAGGTCGAACGGTCGCGCCGGGTCGTGGCGATGATCGACCAGGCCGACGCCGACGGTTTCGGCAGCTGCTCGAACGAGGGCGAGTGCGAAGCGGTGTGCCCGAAGGAGATTCCCATCTCCAACATCGCCCGCATGACGCGCGAATACGTCCGGGCGATGCTTACGGGACTTAGGGCTGACCTGGCGGGTCGAGTCGACCCGCCCGCCCTGGCCTGCCCCGCCTGCCTTCCCTGCCCCGTCAGACCCAGTGATCACACCTTAATCACGTCGACCAGCTCCTTGACGGCGGCGGCGGACTTCTTGAGCGCCGCGTCCTCGTCGGCCGTGAGCTTGATCTCCATGATCTGCTCGACGCCGCGCGCGCCGAGCTTGACCGGCACCCCGACGAAGAGATCGCGCACGCCGTATTCGCCCTGCAGGAACACCGAGCACGGCAGGATCTTCTTCTTGTCCTTGAGGATGCACTCGACCATCTCGGCCGCCGCGGCACCCGGTGCGTACCACGCGCTGGTGCCGACCAGCTTCGTGATCTCCGCGCCGCCATCGGCCGTCCGCTTGCAGATTGCGTCGACCCGTTCCTTGGACATCAGCTCGGTGATCGGCACGCCGGCTACGGTCGAGTAGCGCGGCAGCGGCACCATCGTGTCGCCGTGCCCGCCGAGCACGAAGGCGTGCACGTTCTCGACCGACACGTTCAGTTCCATGGCGATGAACGTGCGCATGCGGGCCGAATCGAGCACGCCGGCCATGCCGATGACGCGCTCGCGCGGGAACCCGCTCAGGCGGTAGACGGCCTGGCACATCGCATCGAGCGGATTCGCCACCGGCACGATGATGCAGTTGGGCGAGTGCTTGACGACCTGCTCGGTGACCGCCTTCATGATGCCGAAGTTCACGTTCAGCAGGTCGTCGCGGCTCATGCCGGGCTTGCGCGGCACGCCGGACGTGATCACGACGACGTCCGAATTGGCGGTCTGCCCGTAGTCCGAGCCGCCTATCACCCGGCTGTCCGAGCCGGTGATCGGGCACGACTCGAGCATGTCGAGCGCGATGCCCGCGGCCTTCTGGTCCGCGATGTCCACGACGACGACGTCGGCCAGTTCCTTGTCCGCGATACAGCGGGCCACGGTCGAGCCGACGTTTCCGGCTCCACCGACAACAGTCACTTTGCGATTCATCGATGCTCCTCCACAAGACGCGTCTGGCTACATGTTGGCGATGACGGCGTCGGCGAACTCGGACGTCTTGAGTTGGGTCGCCCCCTCATCTGCCGTGCCAGGTCGTAAGTCACTCTTTTGAACAATCGTCTTTCTAAGCCCCCTGCTCGATGAGGGCCGCCGGTTAGGCGCGAGCCACTGCGGCCTCGAAGACTCGGGGACTTGCGCGCCAGATATCGGGCCCCGTGCCGTCGCCTTCAATAAAGGGAATGATTGGGTCGTCGGGAACAACCATCTGTCCGTTGCGGCGCGAGATCGGTGAGCCGCCCGCGGGCGGCTTGAGAGAGCTGAAGCTCGGCATCCTGTTTGGTGACGACTTTTAGGTCAGTTCCCCCGGACTCGTAATGCGATTCTCACAGAAGCTGTGGAAAACTCTGTGGAAAAGCATGTTCGTTTACCGCGTTGTGATGAGCATCCGGAATGTTTTAGCGATTTGCACCACAGCAGGGCAACACGCCACTCGCTTCTGACGAACAAAACCTCCGGATTATACTGTAGGGCGCCGCGCGCGATCGAGATGCGCGCCGACACGTCCTTCAAAACCCTGTGACCGCAGACACTCCTCATCCCACTATGAAAATCGTGGTCGCCGACGACCTGCCAGAATCGGCGCTCGACCTGCTCCGCGCCGAACCCGGATGGCAGGTCGATGCCCGAAGCGGCCGCACCGCCGCCGAGCTGGCGGCCGCTCTCGCCGACGCCGATGCGTTGCTGGTGCGAAGCGCGACCAAGGTGACCGCCGCGCTGCTCGCCAGCGCACCGCAGACTGCGGATCGTCGGCCCGCGCCGGCACCGGCGTCGACAACGTCGACGTCGCCGCCGCGAGCGCGCCGCGGCATCCTGGTCGTCAACGCGCCGGGCGCCAACAGCATCAGCGTCGCCGAGCACGCCTGCGCGCTGATGCTGGCGCTCGCGCGGATCGGTCCCTGCCGCCGATCGCGCGATGAAGGACGGCAAGTGGGAAAAGAAACGCTTCCTCGGCACCGAGCTGCGCGGCAAGACGCTCGGCATCGCCGGGCCTCGGCCGTATCGGCCAGGAAGTGGCGCATCGGGCGCGGGCGTTCGGGATGCGCATCGTCGCCCACGATCCGTTCATCTCGCGTGAAATCGCGGCGGACATGGGCGTCGAATTGCTGTCGCTCGACGAGCTCTGTCGGGTCGGCGACTTCGTGACGCTGCACCTCCCGTCGACCGCCGAGACCAGGCATCTCTTCAACGACGCGACGCTTTGCCGCGCACCAAGCCTGGCATCCGCATCATCAATACGGCCCGCGGCGAGCTGATCGACGAGCGCGGCGCTGAAGCGCGCGATCGAGGCCGGCGTCGTGGCCGGCGCCGGGCTCGACGTGTTCGAGAAGGAGCCGCCGGCCGACTGGACGCTGGCGCAGATGCCCCAGGTCGTCGCGACGCCACATATCGCCGCGTCAACCGAAGAAGCGCAGGAACTGGTGGGTCTCGACACCGCAGCGGCCGTCCGCGACTTCCTGCGGGACGGCGTCGTCCGCAACGCCGTCAACTTTCCGTCGGTGCATCCCGACGAGCTGCAGCGCCTCCAGCCGTGGATCCGGCTGGCCGACGATCTGGCGGCCATCGTCGCGCAGATGGGACCGGCGCCGCTCGAAGCGCTCGGCGCTCCGCTACTACGGCGCGCTCGCCGAGAGCCGCGCGCGCCGACATCCTGGCTGCCGAGCGCCGCCGCCGGCGTCCTGCGGCCGATTCTGTCGGGCGGCGGTCTCGATCGTGAACGCCCGAGCCGCCGCGCGCGAGCGCGGCATCGAGATCATCGAGTCGCGCAGCACGCGGCCGCGCCACTTCACCAGCCTGCGTCTCGCTCAAGCTGCACACGAGCGAAGGCGAGCGCTGGGTGGAAGGGACCGTGTTCGAGCCGAACAGCCCGCGGCTGGTGTCGGTCCACGGCGTCGGCGTCGAAGCTCCGCTCGCCGGAACGATGCTGTTCATCGCCAACGACGATCAGCCCGGGCGTGATCGGCGAGGTCGGCACGATTCTGGGCAGGCACGGCGTCAACATCGCCAACTTCGCCCTGGGCCGCGGCGAGACCGGCGCCGTCGGCGTCGTGAACGTGGACGAGGGCGCGACAGGCGCCCTCGTCGCTCGAGGACGCGGTGAACGCCATCCGGCGGGTGCCGGCGGTCCGGCAAGCTTGGGTGGTCAGGCTCCGGCCTAACGGAAGTTGGAACTTAGGAAGTTGGAACTTACGAAGTGAAGAACTCAGAAGGACACTGTCCTTCAGACTTCTCCTTTCGAAGTGCTCACGTTCAGATAGCGACGCGCAGCGCGGCCGGATGCACCGAGCCTCGAGCGTCGTGGCTCCCTGAAACGGCTCGCCGTCCACGTGAGCCATCAGCGGGCGGTCGCTGCTGATGGTCACGTGCTCCACGGGCTCGATGGAAATGCCTGGCACCCGGGCGATCGTGCCGGTGAAGAGCCGCGGCACCGCCAGCACCGTTCGTGCGCGCGACGCTTCGCGAAACACCACCAGATCCAGCAGGCCATCGTCGACTCGCGCCGCCGGAGCGATCCTCGCGCCATTACCGAACTGCGCCGAGTTTGCCAGCGTGATCAGCAACGCCGGCCCTTCCGCGACTCGATCGATCCGAACGGACACGATACGATCACCGGCCGGTATCGCACAGAGCTCACGGCAGACAATGCGCGCGTAGCCGGCCAGACCCCGGCGTCCTGAGAGATCGCGGTCGAAGCACGCGGCGATGTGGGCGTCGAAGCCGATGCCGGCGACGTTGACGAACAGTCGCCCTCCCAGCTCACCCGCGTCGATGCGACGGCCGCCACCGGGCGCACGCGGCTGCCTCCGCGGCCCGAGCAAGGGCGCTCTCGGGACGAGGGTCGATGGCGAGCGCCCGCGCCAGCCCGTTGCCCGAGCCCGCCCGGACGAGGCCGAGCGCGGCCGGTCCGAAGGCCAGCGCCGAGGCCACTTCGTTGATCGTCCCGTCTCCGCCCCACGCGATCACGAGGTCGTCGCCGCGCGCACGTGCCGCCAGCGCGAGCTCGCGCGCGTGGCCGCGCCGTTCGGTGACGAATACCTGGCCCGCCAGCGCGCTCGCCGACAGCCACTCGCCGGCCAATTCCGCACGCGCTGCTGCTGCTGCTCAGAGACGAGCCGCCGGAGATGGGATTGATGATGACGGCAATCATGAGCGGCGGACGCCGGACCGCGTGCGGGCGCTACTTGAGGGACAGGTGCAGCGTCGCGCCGTCGGTGTCGTCGATGAGGTCGGCGCCATCGCTCGCCGACGGCGGCCACGCGATACCTCGACCCCACCCGATCTCCCGGCCTTCACGAGGAAGATGTCGCCGAACCCCGAGATGATCGCCGTGCGCACGACGCCGGCGTCAGTCGTGTCCTCGGCGAGACCCACAAGCGTAAGAGGCGGCCTCATCGCAGGCGGCGCCGGCGGCAGCGCGTCGGGAACGACGAGCGGCGTGTCCATGGTCGGGCGCACGGGCGCGTTGAACCTGAACAGGTTGCGCGATGTGGAGGGCTCGGTTGTCGGACGCAGCCGTTCCTGCAGCCGCGCGATCTCGGCAGCCAGTTCAGCGCCCTGGAGTTCGACGGGGCGCGCGCGTTCGATTGTCGGCGTGCCAACGGGCCGGCGGCCGGCCGTCGTCGCGCCCGCAATCAGGGCCGCGATGGCGCCGGCTCCGAGCACGAAGGTTGCCGTGCGCATGGAGTTCATCCAGTTCCGCCGGCGATCGTAGCACGCCGGCCAGGGGCCTGTGCTATGATTCGCCGTGCACCCTGCATCGACTGGCTTCGCGGTCGATACCAAGCGTCCGCTCGAAGTCGTCGCCGTCATTCCCGCTCGATTCGCCTCCACTCGATTCCCCGGCAAGCCGCTCGCAGACATCGACGGTCGTACCATGATCGAACACGTCTACCGGCGTGCCGCGCTGGCGGCGGGCGTCTCGCGCGTGATCGTCGCGACCGACGATCTGCGCATCGCGACGACCGTGACCGGATTTGGCGGCCAGGTCAGGCTCACGAAAGCGACGCACCGGACGGGCACCGATCGGCTCGCGGAAGTCATCGCCTCGCTCGATTGCGACGTCGTCGTCAACGTGCAAGGCGACGAACCGCTCATCGATCCGCGCGCCATCGCCGAAGCGCTCCGGCCCTTCGACGATCCGGCTACCTCGATGACCACACTGTACCGGCGCATCGAAAACCCCCTGGACCTGACCAACCCCAACGTCGTCAAAGTCGTGCTGGACCGGGCCGGGTTTGCCATGTATTTCTCGCGGGCGCCGGTCCCCTACGCGCGCGACCCGCGCGGGGGCTGGCCCCCGCTATATAGACATATCGGCCTTTACGCGTATCGCAGGAGCGCCCTGCTCGTTCTGGCCTCCCTGGACCAGACGCCGCTCGAGCGGGCCGAAGGGCTGGAACAGCTGCGGGCGCTCGAGCATGGCATCCGCATTCGGGCAGTCGAGACCGCATACGACTCAATCGGCGTGGACACGCCGGCAGACCTGGAACAGGTGCGCCGCCTGCTCGCGGCGCCTGCGTCGGGATAGTGGGAGGGCCGTTGGCGACCAAGTACATTTTCGTGACCGGTGGGGTGGTATCGTCGCTCGGCAAGGGCCTCGCGGCGGCGTCGATCGGTGCCCTGCTCGAAGGCCACGGCTACCGCATCACCCTTCAGAAGTTCGATCCCTATATCAACGTCGACCCGGGCACGATGAGCCCGTACCAGCACGGCGAGGTGTACGTCACCGACGATGGGGGCGAGACGGACCTCGATCTGGGCCACTACGAACGCTTCACCAGCACGGTCACGAGCCGGAACTCGAACTGGACGACGGGCAAGATCTACCAGTCGGTCATCCAGAAGGAGCGGCGCGGCGACTACCTCGGGCGCACCGTCCAGGTCATTCCGCACATCACCAACGAGATCAAGGACGCCATCCGATCCGCGGGCAAGGACGTGGACATCGTGCTCGTGGAGATCGGCGGCACGGTCGGCGACATCGAGAGCCTGCCGTTTCTCGAAGCCATCCGGCAGTTCCGCCAGGATGTCGGACGGGACCATACTCTCTACATTCACCTGACGCTCGTGCCTTACATCGGCACCGCGGGCGAGCTCAAGACCAAGCCCACGCAGCACAGCGTCCGGGACCTCCGGTCGATCGGGATCCAGCCGGACATCCTGCTCTGCCGCACCGATCGCTTCCTCGATCCGGACATCAAGCGCAAGATCGCCCTCTTCTGCGACGTGGACGAGGAAGCCGTCATCACGGCGAAGGACGTGTCGACAATCTACGAGGTGCCGCTGGTGCTCGCCGCGGAGGGCCTCGATCGGATCGTGCTCAAGTACCTCCACCTGCCCCAGACCGACAGCCGCATGCAGGCCTGGGAGGACCTCGTCAGCCGCATCAAGAACCCGATCGACGAACTGACCATTCACGTCGTCGGCAAGTACGTCGGCTACGAGGATTCGTACAAGAGCCTGAACGAGGCCCTGTACCACGGCGGGTTCCAGCACCGCCTCAAGGTGAACATCAAGTGGATCGAGGCCGAGGCTCTCGAGGCGCCCGATGGCGCGTCGCTCCTCGATGGCGCCGACGGCATCCTCGTGCCCGGGGGATTCGGCGACCGCGGCACACGCGGCATGATGAAAGCCGCGGAGATTGCGCGCGAGCGGCAGATTCCCTACTTCGGCATCTGTTACGGCTTCCAGTGGGCCACGGTCGAGTACGCACGCAACGTCGCCGGCCTGGCCGACGCGGATTCCACGGAGTGTTCGCCCGACACGCCCACCAAGGTGATCTACAAGTTGCGTGATCTGCTCGGCGTGGACGATCTGGGTGGAACGATGCGGCTCGGCAGCTACGCCTGCGAACTGGTTCCTGGATCGCTGGCCCATCGGCTCTACGGCTCAGGCATCATCCAGGAGCGGCACCGGCACCGGTACGAGTTCAACTGCCTGTACGAACGGACGTTGACCGAGCACGGACTGCATGATCTCCGGGCGATCTCCCGACGGCAAGTTCGTCGAGATCGCGGAGATTCCGTCGCATCCCTGGTACGTGGCGGTGCAGTTCCATCCCGAATTCAAGTCGAAGCCCACGAAACCGCATCCTCTCTTCGCCGGCTTCGTAGACGCGGCCCACAGGCACAAGACCACCGCCCATACGGTGCCGTCGGCCACCGAATCAGTCGCGTGAGCATCAGCGTGCCCCCCGTCAGTGTGGGTGACGCGACGCTCGGCGGGCACCGCCGGTTCGTCCTGATCGCCGGGCCATGTGTGATCGAAAGCGAAGCTCACGCGTTCGCGATGGCGACGCGCCTTGTTGAAATCACGAAGCGTGTCGGCGTGCCCCTGATCTTCAAGGCCTCGTACGACAAGGCCAATCGCACATCTGCCTCGTCGTTTCGCGGTCCTGGCCTCTCCGAGGGCCTGCGCGTGCTCGGCGCCATCAAGGCAGCGCTTGGCGTCCCGATCCTGACCGACATCCACGAAGCCGCGCACGCGCAGCCGGCTGCCGAAGTGGCCGACGTGCTGCAGATCCCGGCGTTCCTGTGCCGCCAGACCGATCTCCTCGTGGCCGCGGCAAAGACCGGGCGCGTCGTGAACATCAAGAAGGGCCAGTTCCTTGCGCCGGACGACATGCGCCACGCGGTCGCGAAAGTGGTCGGCGCCGGTAACCGCCGCGTGGTGGTGACCGAACGGGGAACCAGCTTCGGCTATCACGATCTCGTCGTGGACATGCGGGCCTTTCCCATCCTGCGCGAACTGGGCGTGCCGGTGGTGTTCGACGTCACGCACAGCCTGCAGTTGCCGGGCGCTGGCGACGGCGTCACGGCCGGTCTCGCCAAGTACATCGAGCCGCTGGCCTCGGCGGGCGTCGCGGCAGGCGTCGACGGGGTCTTCATGGAGGTGCACGACGATCCGTCGAAGGCCAGAAGCGACGCCCAAAACGCGCTCCGCCTGGATCTGCTCGAACCGCTCCTCCATCGCCTGACGGCGATTGACGCGATCGTCAAGCCGCGCGAGGCTCCTGTCCGTGGCTGATCTGAACCTCGCCAGAAAGGTGCTCGAGACCGAAGCGGCCGCCATTCTGGCTCTGGTCCCACGTCTCGATGCCAGCTTCGAGGCCGCGACGCTGCTCCTGTTCAACTGCCGCGGACGGGTCATCCTCACCGGGATGGGCAAGTCCGGCATCATTTGCCGGAAGATCGCGGCGACACTGACCAGCACCGGCACGCCGTCGTTCTTTCTGCACCCCGCCGAAGCCATCCACGGCGATCTCGGCATGATCCAGAGCGACGATGTGGTGGTAGCGCTGTCCCACAGCGGGGAGACCGGCGAGATCCTGCGCCTGCTCGAGACCATCCGGCGCCTGGGCGCCCGTCTGCTCGCTATCACCGGCGCACCCGGGTCCACGCTCGGCCAGGCGGCCGATGTCACCCTGGACTGCAGCGTGAGCGAGGAAGCCTGCCCGATGAACCTCGTGCCGACCGCCAGCACCACGGCGGCTCTGGCGATCGGCGACGCGCTTGCCATGACGCTGCTCGTGGAAAAGGGCTTCCGGCAGGAAGACTTCGCGAGCCTTCATCCAGGCGGCAAGATCGGCAAGCGCCTGATGCGCGTCGAAAGCCTCATGCACGGGGGGGCGCAATGTCCGCGCGTGACCGCAGAGGCGCGGATGCGTGATGTCATCTACGAAATGTCGAGCAAGGGGCTCGGCATGACGTGTGTCGTGGGCGACGGCGACGCGCTCCTTGGCATCATCACGGACGGCGACCTGCGCCGTCAGATGGAACGGTCGAACGATATCCTCGCCCTCACTGCCGGCGACGTCATGACCCGTGGTCCTGTGTCGACGGGGCCCGGGACCCTCGCGGTGGAAGCCCTGAACCTGATGGAGCAGCGGAAGATCACCTCGGTCGTGGTTGTGGATACGCAGGGCCATGTCCTCGGCGTGGTTCAGGTACATGATTTGTGGCGCACGGAGATGTTCTAGGCCGTGTCGATGGACGCCAGGGCGGCGCGGATCAAGCTCCTGCTCTTTGACATCGACGGTGTCCTCACAGACGGGACGGTCGTCATCCATGCCAACGGGACCGAGAGCAAGACCTTCGGCATCCGCGACGGCATCGCCATTGTGTGGGCCCAGCGTGCGGGCCTCAAGGTCGGCTTTCTTTCGGCGAGAGCCTCAGCCACCACGAAGCATCGGGCCGCGCAGCTTGGCGTGACGCTGGTGAATCAGGCGGTCCAGAAGAGCAAGGCCGCCGCGTTCCAGGACATCCTCACCGAGGAGCGCCTGACCGACGACGAAGTGGCCTTCATGGGCGACGACATCGTCGACCTGGCGGTCCTGGGCCGGGTCGGCTTGTCGGCCGCGCCCGCGAACGCTGTCGAGGAGGTTCGGCAGCGCGTACACTTCGTGAGCCAGCACGCCGGCGGCGCGGGCGCCGTGCGCGAGCTGATCGAGCTGGTCCTGCGGGCGCAGAAACACTGGGATCGGATTGTTGCGGAGTACGTGAACGAATCATGAACGCTTATGCCACTCTCCTGGCTGCGCTGGTGGCCCTGCTCATCGGGCTCACCGTCGGCAAAGCCTGGGAACGGTACAAGCTCAGGGGCGGCCAGTGGATCGATCGCCGCCGGGCGCGAGAGTCGCCGCATTACATCCTTGGACTGAACTTTCTCGTCTCGAACCAGATCGATCTTGCGATCGAGGAGCTGACGCGCGCGGCGAGCGTAGACGCCGAGGCTCTCGAAGTGCACATGATCCTGGGCAACCTGTACCGCGAGAAGGGACAGGTGGGCAAAGCGATTACCGTGCACCAGACGCTGCTGCAGCGCTCGAAGCTGAGCCGCCTGGAGCACGCGTACGTGCTGCTCTGCCTGGGACTCGACTACAAGCGCGGCGGGTTCGTCGATCGCGCGCTCGAAGCCTTCAACGAAGTTCTGAGGCTCGATCCGAAGAACGAGTACGCCCTGGTCAACCTGCAGAAGCTGCACGAAGAACAGCACCAGTGGCTCGAGGCCTACGACACGCGGCAGAAGCTGGCCACGCTGTCGGCTATCGACTCGAAGCCTCAGAGCCAGGCCATTCTGGCGTTCCTGGAGAATGAAATCGGACTCGAGGCCGTGCGGCGGAAGGACTACACCGAAGCCAGCCGGCGTTTCCAGAGTGCGATTGAGCTCGATGCGCGCGCAGTCCCCGCGTATCTCAACCTGGGCGACGTCCGTATCACTCAGAACCGGGACAAGGAGGCCGCCGCGATCTGGGAGAAGCTGGTGCAGGTCGCCCCGGACCGTGCGTACCTGGCGTTCGATCGGCTGGAGGCACTGGCGGTGCGCGCCCAGGCGCCGGACCGGTTCACCCGGCTCTGCCGGAAGCTAATCGAGGACACACCGCAGGACTGGCGGGCCCGCCTCGCACTCTCGCGCCACCTCACGGCCATCGGTCAACCCCAGGAGGCGCTCGAGCTCCTGTTCGCCGCACTCGTGCAGAACCCGCACGCGCTCGGCATCCATCAGGCGATCTGGCGAGCACTTGGTCTCCTGCGTCACCCGACGGCGCTGGTGGACCGTTACGGCGAACTGACCGAGCACGCCGTGTTCTATCTCGACCCGCATATCTGCATGCGCTGCCGCTATCGCAGCACGGAGCTCCTCTGGCAGTGCCCGCACTGCCACGACTGGAACACCTTCATCGAGGAGCGGATAGCACCCGCTCAGGACGTTACTGAAGTAGAAGCCTGAGCACGTCGTCGACCTGCCGGTCGGTCTCCGCGAAGGTGCCGTCCGTGCGGATGACGTAGTCGGCGCGGGCAGCCTTCTCGTCGGCAGGCATTTGCGCTGCCAGCCTCGCCTCGGCATCCGCCGTGGAAAGGCCGCGCGCGGTCAATCTCTCCAGCTGGGTCGCGCGCGGGCAGAGTGTGGCCACGACGCGATGGAAATCGCCCCGCCCGCCGCTTTCATAGAGAAGAGGGATGTCAACGATCGCCAGCGCGGGACGCTCGGTGAGCTCGAAGGCCCGCAGGCCGGCGGTGATCGCCCGGTAGACCGCCGGATGCACGATCGCTTCGAGCTCGCGTCGCGCCGCCTGGTCCCGAAAAACGACCGGCCCAAGGCGCCGGCGATCGACGGAGCCATCCGGCGCCAGCATCTCCGGACCGAACCTGGCAGCGATCGCCGCTGTCGCTTCGGTTCCCGGCGCCATCACACCATGCGCGAGCTCGTCGGCGTCGAGGCACGGAACACCGAGTCCCCTGAACCGCGCAAGCACATGGCTCTTGCCGGTGGCGATGCCGCCGGTGAGCGCAACCTTCCGCATCGGCATGGCTCAGCCGCGGCGATCGACGGCTGCCCGCAGTGTGTTTTTGAGCAGCATCACCACCGTCAGCGGCCCCACGCCGCCAGGCACCGGCGTGATCGCCCCGGCCACCTCCGCCACCCCGGGGTGAACGTCGCCAACCAGGACGCTGCCTCTGCGGCTGAAGGTGTCGAACCCTTTCGAGCCGGGCGGGAACACGCGCTCGACGTCTTCGCGTCGCTCGAGGCGGTTGATGCCCACGTCCACGACGACCGCGCCCGGCTTGACGAATTCAGGTGTGATGAACGCGGGCCGGCCAATCGCGGCGACCAGGATGTCAGCTTCCCGGGCAACCCCCGCCAGATCGCGCGTCTTCGAGTGACAGATGGTGACCGTGGCGTTGCGATGCATCAACAACAGCGCCATGGGCTTGCCAACCAGCTCGCTCCGGCCCACGACGACCGCCCGCGCACCGGCGATCGGGACACCTGTTCGCTCGAGGAGTTCGATGATCCCGGACGGGGTGCAGGCGACGAGAGTGCTTCGGTTCTGCACCAGACGTCCGACGTTGACCGGATGGAAGCCGTCCACGTCCTTCGCCGGCGAGATTGCCTCGAATACCTGGCGCTCGGCCTCCGGTCCCATGGCTGGCGGCAGGGGCGACTGGACGAGGATCCCGTCGTGAACCTCGCTCCGGTTGAGCCGATCGACGACTGAGAGAAGAGCATCGAGCGAGGCCGTCGCAGGCAGGTGCTCGAGGTCCGCCCTCAGCCCGGCCTCCCCCGCCGTCCGCAGCTTGCTGCGAACGTAGATCGCAGAGGCGGGATCGTCTCCGACCAGGACAATGCCAAGCCCCGGAGGCCGCCCGGCCCTCTCGGTGAACGCCTCCACGCCAGGTCGAACCTCGGCGCGGATGGCCGCGGCCACCGCGCTTCCGTCAAGTACGCGCGCGGCACTCACCGCCGTGATCCGGCCTCCAGCGCGTCGCGCTTGCGCAACTCGCTATGACGGTATCCGTAAAAGAAGTAAATCAGGAGTCCCCCTACCATCCAGGCAATCAGTCGCCACCAGTTCTCCACCGGCAGGGAAAACATCAGCAACAAGGTGGTCAGCAATACCCAGCAGCGGGACAAACGGGTAGAAGGGCGCCCGAAACGGCCGCTCGGCATTCGGGTTCGTCTGCCGCATGATGAGCACTGCCACGCAGACGATCATGAACGCGAACAGCGTCCCGATATTCGCCAGGTGCAGAAGCGCGTCAATCGGCAGGAGCCCGGCCATGACCGCGACGAAAACGCCAATGAGGATCGTCGACTTCCAGGGCGTGCGGAACTTCGGATGCACATCGGAGAAAAATGCGCGCGGCACCATCCCGTCGCGGGCCATCGCGAGGAATACGCGTGGACCCGACAGCATCAGGACCAGGAGCACCGACGTGATGCCCGCGACGCCGGCTGACGCGATGATGAACTCGGCCCACGGCAGGCCGGCCTGCTTGAAGGCATCAGAGACGCCGGCATCGACGCTGATCTGGTCGTAGCTGACCATGCCTGTCAGCACGGCCACTACCGCGATATACAGCACCGTGCAGATCACGAGCGAGGCAATGATGCCGATCGGCACGTCGCGCTTGGGGTTCTTGGCTTCCTCGGCGTGCGTGGAGACCGAGTCGAACCCGATGTAGGCGAAGAAGATGATGGCAGCGCCGGCAATCATGCCCACCGGCTGCCCGCCGGCGTTCACCTGACCGAACAGGGTCTTGCCGAAGAAGCTGACGCCCGTCATCCCGAACGGCGCAAACGGCGTCCAGTTGTCCGGATTGATGAAGAATGCGCCCACCAGAATGACGAACAACACCGCGGCCAGCTTGACGCCGACCATGGTGGCGTTGAAGGTCGCGCTCTCCTGAATGCCCTTGACCAGCACAAAGGTCACGACAGCCACGATCAGCACCGCGGGCAGGTTGACGATTCCGCCGGTCTCCACGAACCGCCCTACCGCGGCATCGTAGATGATGGGCGGCCCGGCAGAGTGCGGCCGGGAAGTGGATGCCGAACTTCGCTATCACGCTTTGAAAGTAGCCCGACCAGCCGTTCGCCACCGTCGCCGACCCGACGGCATACTCGAGCACGAGGTCCCAGCCGATGATCCAGGCGAACAGCTCGCCCAGGGTCGCGTAAGCGTACGTGTACGCCGACCCGGCGACCGGCACCATCGACGCGAACTCCGCGTAGCACAGCGCCGCGAAGATGCACGTCATGCCGGCGAGCACATACGAGAGCATCAACGAAGGTCCGGCGACGTTGTGCGCCGCTGCGCCCGTCGCCACGAAGATGCCGGCGCCGATGATCGCGCCGACGCCCAGGCTTGTGAGCTGCACGGGGCCGAGCACGCGCCGGAGCCGGTTTTCGCCGGCCATCTCCTCCATCAAGAGTGCCAGCGACTTCGTCCTGAACATTTGATTCATCGGGAGCGTCTCCGACGAGGATTATACCTTCAGCAATTCCAAATACTTCCGCACACGCGCCGCCGGATCGCCGCCAGACAGGAGATCACCGATCACGGCGATGCTCTGAGCACCTGCGGCGATCACGCTCGCTGCGCATTCGAGCGTGATGCCCCCAATTGCGACAATTGGCGTACGCCCGGCCGCGAGGGCCGCGACTTCACGGACGCGTTCCAGTCCGACCGCTTCGTAACCCGTCGCCTTGCTCGCGGTCGCAAACACGGGGCCGATGGCCAGATAGTCGATTGGGGATCGGAGGCCGTCGGAGAACTGCGCGGTGGTGTGGGTGGATAACCCGACCAAGGCAGCGTCACCCGTGACGCGGCGCACATCTGCGGGAGCCAGATCCTCCTGCCCGACGTGAACCCCGTGTGCACCGGCCAGCACCGCGATGTCGGCGCGATCGTTGAGGACCACGCGTGCCGACACTTCGTCGGCCCGCCGCGCCACGGCGTCGGCCGCGGCCAGCAGCGTTCGGCCGGCGGCATGCTTCGCGCGTATCTGGAGCAGCGTGGCGCCGCCGTCCATGCACGCGGCCGCGAAATCGACCAGGCGCCAGCCGGCGCCCTCACACGCTTCCTGATCGCAGATGACGTAGAGCGGCGGGAGGTCGGCTGCGGGCACCTAGACGGCTTCGGCGAGCCGGCCGCTGGGCCTCGGGCGCGCGAGGAAGCGTTCCATGAACGAGGTACTGAGCTTGCCGGCGACGAACTCAGGGTCGTTCAGGATTCGCAGGTGCAGCGGGATGCTGGTCTTGATGCCCTCGATCACCGTCATCTCGAGCGTACGCGCCGCATCCGGGCGATGGCTTCCGTGCCGGTCGCGGCCGTGCACGATGATCTTGGCGATCATCGAGTCGTAGTACGGCGAGATCGTGCAATCGGAGTGCGCCAGCGTTTCCACCCGCACGCCAGGTCCCCCGAGCACGCTGAACACAGTGGATGATGCCCTGGAGAAGGCACGAACGTGTCGGGATCCTCGGCGTTGATGCGGCACTCGATCGAATGGCCGGTGAAGGTCACGTCGCCCTGCTTGAAGCCGAGCCGCTCGCCGGCCGCGATCCGGATCTGTTCCTTGACGATGTCGATCCCGGTCACCATTTCGGTGACGGGGTGCTCGACCTGCAGGCGCGTGTTCGCTTCCATGAAGTAGAAGCGGCCATCGGGATCCATCAGGAACTCGAAGGTGCCGGCGTTGGTGTACTGGACCGCCTTGGCGGCATCGATCACGACCGCGCCCATCTTGCGGCGCATTTTTTCGGTCAGCGCCGGCGACGGCGACTCTTCGATCAGCTTCTGGTGCCGGCGCTGGATCGAGCACTCGCGCTCGCCGAGGTGGATCACGTTCCGGAAATTGTCGCCGAGAATCTGGAACTCGATGTGGCGCGGCGACTCGACGTACTTTTCGATGTAGACGTCGCCCACGCCGAATGCCGCCTCGGCTTCCCGCTGGGCGGTCTTGACGGCGTTCGACAATTCCGCCGCCGCCCGGACGACACGCATGCCGCGCCCGCCTCCGCCGGCAGTGGCCTTGACGATGACCGGATAGCCGATCTCCTTGGCGAGCTTGAGCGCCTTCTCTTCGCTTTCGATCGGGCCGTCGCTGCCCGGCAGTATCGGCACGCCGGCTTTTTTCATCACCCGCCGCGCACGCGCCTTGTCGCCCATCAAGCGGATGACCTGCGGATCCGGGCCGATGAACTTGATGTGGCACGCTTCGCAGACTTCGGCCAGGTACGCGCTCTCCGACAGAAAGCCGTATCCCGGGTGGATCGCGTCGGCGCCGGTAATCTCTGCCGCGGTGATGACGGCCGGCACGTTGAGGTAGCTGTCGGCGCTGCGGGCCGGACCGATGCAGACGTCTTCGTCTGCGAACCGGCCGTGGAGGGAGTGCTCGTCGGCTTCCGACCAGACCGCGACCGTCTTGATGCCGAGCTCGCGGCAGGCGAAGATGATGCGCATCGCCACTTCGCCGCGGTTGGCGATGAGAATTTTCTTGAACATCTACCTGGCCCTGATGGCGAAGAGGCGCTCGCCGTACTGCACGGGCTGGCCGCTCTCCACGTAGATGTTCACGACTTCCCCGTCATACTCCGAGTCGATCTCGTTCATCAGCTTCATCGCTTCGATGATGCAGAGGACCTGCCCCTTCTTCACCGTCGCCCCGACCTCGACAAAAGCGGGGGCGCCCGGCTCGGGCGCCCCATAGAAGGTGCCGACGATCGGCGACTTGACCACGGCGAGCTCGACGCCGCCCTCGCCGATCTCGCTGACGTCGCCGAGCGGTGCGCCGGGCGTGACTGCGACGACCGGCGGCGAGGCTGCAGGTGCCGGGCCCGCCGTCGCCGGGGCAGGCGCCGCGGGCATCACCGTGAGGCTTCCCGCAGCATCCTTCCGAATCTTGAGTCTGAGCCCTTCCTGTTCGATCTCGAACTCGGCCAGGTCGTGCTCACGAACGAGGGTCAATATCTGCTTCAGTAGGTCGAGGTCCAAGTTGTCAGAGCTCCAGTAGCTCGGTCGTCACGTCGGTGAGCAGCTCAGTGCCCTGCCCGGTCAGCGCCACATCATCTTCGATACGCACGCCGCCCCAGCCCGGGAAGTACGCTCCTGGCTCGATGGTGAACACCATGCCAGGCGCCAGGTATTCGTCGCGAAGATCCGAGTCGGGCCGCCGGCGGACGATCCGCGGGTCTTCGTGGATCTCCAACCCGAGCCCGTGCCCGGTTCCGTGGCCGAACGCCTCAGCCATGCCTGCCTCGCGCAGTGTCGACCGGGCTGCCTCGTCCACGGCAAACCGGGACTCGCCGGCCCGTGCCGACTCCAGAGCTCGCTGATGAGCCTTCGCGACAGCGGCGTGGACGTTCCGGGCTCGCCCGGAAGCGGTACCGAGCACCACGGTCCGGGTAATGTCGACGCAGTATGAGTCGTAGACGCCACCGAAGTCCAGCACCACGAGGTCGCCTTCGGCTAATTTTCGCTCGCCCGGCCTCGCGTGCGGCAACGCTGCGTTGGGGCCACTGGCGACGATCGTGTCGAAGGCGCTTCGCTCGAACCCGGCGTCTCGCACGAGCCAGTCGATCGCAAGCGCCACCTCCCGCTCGCTGCGCCCGGCTCGCACTTCCTTGAAGGCTGCCCTGGCGACGTCGGATAGACGCCGGCCTCCTTCCCGAAGGGCCTCGATCTCGTAGGCATCCTTCACCGAGCGTGCGTGCTCCACGATCCCGGTCGTCTCACGAAGAACCAGGCCGGGTGCGGATTCGGCGAGAGCGGCGACCAGCCACTGGTGCCGGCTGACGGTCAGGTGAGCAGCTTCGAAGCCGACGTCCCGAGCCGACGCGTGTGCTGACAGCACACGGGCGAGGGTCGCGTCGTATGAGCCGTCCACAATCGACAACTCGAGCGTCGGACATGCCGCCTCTGACGCCTGCGTGCTTTCGACCGTTTCCACGTACCGGAAGTCGGTCACAAACACCACGCGGTCCATCGTCAGGACGACAATCGCCGCGCTGCCCTTGAAGTTCGTCAGGTAGAGCACGTTCGGCAACGCCGTGACGACCAGGGCGCTCAGGCCTTGATCACTCAAAGCCTGGCGGATGGTCCGGTGGCGAAGGCTAAGCGTGCCGCTCGGCGCGTGTGGCATGGATGGCGCCGAGCCACTGCTCGAGCACCGCGATCATTCTACGCGCGCCGTCGGCCTCGGGTGAGACAGTCGTGGACGCCGGAAGGCCGCTCTCGACCTTGCTCGCCTCCACCGAAGTCATCCGGTCGAGGGTGGTCACACGCTCCTGAAGCTCCGGGTCGTTCTTCGCGAGCGCCAGCGCAGTGCGGTAGTGACCGAGCGCTTCGGCGTGCGCACCCCGGCGGAACGCCACCTCCGCCACGCCACGAATGGCGGCAAGGTTTTCCGGGGCGCTCTGCAGGACGATCTGCAGTTCGTGCAGGGCGTCGTCGAGCTGATTCAGTTCGATGAGGGCCCGGCCCAGCGTGACGCGGGCGGACAGATACCCGGGATGGATCGCGAGACCGCCGCGGCAAACGTCGATGGCCTCCTGGATCTGGCCAGCGCGGCGGCACTCCTCGGCGAGCTGGGCAAAAGCAATCGACGCCGGGTCCTTCTGGACCCGGCGTCGCAGATCTTCGATCCGTGCACTGACGGTCACGGCTTTAGTCTAGTTGACCGACAGGATCTGGGTAACGCTCCCCGTTACACCCGCGTCGTCGGTGACCCGAAGAGTGACCGGATAGACGCCGGGCAGCGGATAGTCGTGGTCCTCGTTCGGCGCGCTCCGAACGGCGGACTCGCCGTCGCCCCAGAGCCACTCGTAGCGCGCAATGGTGCGGCCTGGGTACGCGGTCGAGGCTGACGCATTGAAGATGTACCGGCGCGCGGCGGACCCCGGCGTGACGGTGAACGCAGCCGCGGGCGCCGTCGGGTCCACCGGGGGCGTGATGACGTTGGCCGGCACGAGGTGGATGCGGACGGCCTGGGACGGGCGACCGGCGAAGTTGGTGCCAATCGGTGTCGCGACGATCTCGACACAACCAGACAGCAGGTTCGGCGAGTTGATCGTCGGCTCGCAGTTATCGATCGGCGAGTTGAGCGGAGGCCTGGGAGGCGCGGTGTAGGTCACGCGCGCGCGGCCGTCAGTACCTGTGGAGACCGTCCGCTGCGAGAGCATGCCAAAGTCGGCCGGGCCTCCGTCAGCGAGGATGTCCACGCGGAGCTGTGCGCCCGCCACTGGCGCCCCGTTCGCATCAGCCACGCTCACGACAATGGACGAACTATCCACGCCGTCGTGACGGATCGTATCCGGCGTGGCCGTCAGGTTGATGGCCGTCGCGTACTCCGACGGCCCGGTCAGCCCCGGCACATCGGCCTGTTGAACGGTGCACGCGCTCGAGACGAGAGCGGCGGCGAAAACGAGGCGAGTCAAAGCCTTCATGGGTGTCACTGGTCCCCAAAGTTTCCAAAGTCGACGGTGATGAAGCCGGTCGCGCTAATGTCGTTCCCAACCCGGTCCTGGCCGTAGAAGGTGACCTCGGCGATGGTCGAGATGATGACCGGACTGTTGACGAGGTGCACCAGAGGCGCCTCCATCTTGGCCACGTGCCGGACAAGCTCGAACGGGAGTCCGAGAGATCCCTCGGCACTGACCGTGCCGGTGGCCCCTCCGTCGAATCCATACGGCACGTCCACGCCAGGTGTATTGCGTCCGTCGGTCCGCCGGAAGTCGACGCGGTACCGGGTGATCGTGACCTCGTTGTTCGGTGACGGCGAGGCGACGCCTACGCCGACATCCTTCAGGCTGAGACGCAACGTCACGCTGCCTGTGTCAGGAAAAATCGTTCGGCATGGGGCCGTCGCTGAGCACGGCGGCGGCTGCGTGACCAGCGTCAGCACGTCAGAATGCAGGAAACCGCTCTGCGCACCGGCTGAGGCGCCGCCGCGCGATGCCGTGAGCGACTGGATGACCAGGAACACCGGAGATCGGCCATCGCGGACGACATCGCCGCACGATGTGCCGATGGCCGCCAGGCCGCCGACGAGAAGAACGCGAATGGCTGCACGCATGTGAGTCTTTTCCTCTGCGCTAGTTCTTGACGATGCGCGGCGTGATGAATATCAGCAGTTCGCTGCTCTCATCCCGCACGAGATCCCGCTTGAAGAGCCACTTGAGCAGCGGAATCTGGCTGAGCCCGGGCGTCCGCTCCTGCGCGTTCGCCTGGTCGCTCATGTAGATGCCGCCGATGACGGTGGTTTCGCCGTCCTTGACGAGCAGGGTGGTAATGGCCCGCTGTGTGTCGATCGACGGGTTTGGGTTCTGCGGCGTCGCGCTGCTGAAGTTTGCCTGAGAGTTCTCCAGGGTGATCTTCATGATGACCGTGCCCGACGCCGTGATCTGCGGCTGCACTCTCAGGCTGAGGGCCGCGTCCTTGAAGGTGGTGACCGTCGTCTGGTTCGACGTGGTCTGGATGGGAATCTGCAGGCCCTGCGTCATCTCCGCCTCGACGTTGTTGAGCGTAGACACGCGCGGGGTCGACAGGATCCGTCCGTTGCCGTCTTCCTCGAGGGCACTCAGCTCGACGTCGAGGTTGAATGCTCCGTTGACCGATCCGAGGGCGAGGCCGACGGCGCTGCCGGCAACGCCGAAGTCAACCGCTGTCGGCGAACCGTTCGGCCCCTGCAGGCCGCCCGTGCGCCCGCTCAGGCTGCCGTTGTTCGGGAACGCCAGGTTGGTTGTGTTCCCGAGCGCGGGATCGACGCGTCCGTTGAAGCCCCACTTCACGCCCAACGCCCGCGCAAAGTTCCTCGTGGTGCGGACGATTCGTGCTTCGATTTCCACCTGGGGCTCGGCACGGTCGAGCGTGTCGATGAGCTCGCTGGCGGTGTTCAAGCGTTCCTGAAGGTCCGTGATGATGAGCGTGTTGGTGCGAGTGTCGACCTGCACCGTCCCGCGCTGGGACAGGGCGCTTCGCGTGATGAGCGCCTGAAGATCGGTGGCCTTGGCGTAGCTGATCGTCCGCGTCAGCACCCGCAGGTCGCCGGCCAGGGCCTGCGCTTCGACCTGCTTGGCACGGTCCGCGTCTTCCTGGATGAAGATCTCGCGCGGCGCAATGCGGATGATCGTGCCGTCCGCACGGTAGTCCAGTTTGTTCGCACGTAGAATGAGCTCGAGCGCCTGATCCCAGGGAACCTCGCGCAGCGAAACGTCGACCGAGCCCTGAACGGCCGGATCGATGACCATGTTCAGGCCGCTGATCTCGGCGAAGGTGCGGAGCACGGCGCGAAGATCCGCCCCCTGGAAGTCGAGGCTGACCGGATGGCCGGAATAAACGCGGGTCGTGCTCGTCGCCTGGCCGCCCGGCGGCTGCACCGCCTGGTCGGCCTGGAAGGCACGCGTCGGCACGCTTCTGGCCGGCGCTGCCGCCATCGCGGGCGCAGCCTGGATGGCCTGCACTGCCTTCGCAGGGTCCACGACCAACTTGATGGGCGCAGCCTGGTTGGCCGCGCTGACAGTCTCGAGCGCCCGCATGGCGTCGGGAGCGGCGCGCGAAGCCACGGGAAGGACGAGCGCTGTCGGCTGTGCTGAAGTCTTTTCGAAGTCGACGACGATGGTGTTCTTGTCGCTGCGCACGTGGTGCGCCACCGGCTCAGCAAGCTCGACACGCACGCGCGAAACCGGCGCTCCGTTCGACTCGGCGGACACGACCGCCACATGAGCGATTGGACTGCCCTGCACCGACTTCAACGCTCCGGCCAGAACGGCGGCCTCTTCGCTGCCGACGTTGCGGAGATCGACGAGCACGGTCAGCGGATCCGGCCGCGCCGTGAGGTAAGGCACGGGTTCGGTCGCTTCGATGACAAGCGACGCGCCCTTCGCGTGCACGCGCGTGCTGATGTTCGTCAGCCGCACCGTCGCTCCGGCCGCGTTGCCCGCAGCCAGCCCGGGGATGTTCGTCAGCAGACCCGCCGAAGCGAGCGCAGTAAACAGGGCGATAGCCCTCATGAAGGTCACTTGGCGTCCTCTAGCGATCGGAGCAGTTTCCGCACCTCCCGCTGTCTTTCGATCGACAGCGGGTCGTTGATGTCCTGAACGATTACCAGCCCCTGCGTGGTTACGGCCTTGATCGTGCCGTCCATCAGCTTGTCTCCCGCGCGCATGATGTAGGTCTTGTTGTCCGGCGACTGCACCATTGCCACCAGCGCCCCCTTGCTCTGCACGACGCCGCGCACCGAGATCTCTGCGACCGTCAGGCCCGCGGGGCCGTCGGTCCGCTGTCCGGCGGCCCTGGGCTCCGCGCCGGCCGAGAGCAGGTTGAGGAACGGATCGCGGCGGCCGTCGGTCGTGTAGGTGTAGGCGGGCTCCGCAGCGGCCGGGTCTGCAGGCTTTGCGGCCTCCACCGGAGCCGTGCCTTGCGGCTGGGCCGGTGCAGGCGGCGCGGGCGTCTGGGCCATCGCGGTGGCGGCGCAGACGAGGGACAGGACGGCGGTCCACACGAGAAGGCGCATGGTGCTAGCTCGCCTTCCTTGGAGCGCGCTCGCGCGGCGCCGCAGCCGGCTTCTCGAGCAGCACGAACGTGGTGGCCACGCATCGGGCCTCGATCGTCGCGTTTGGTTGCGGCTGCGCGCGGCCGATGACCTGCACTCCCGTGATGTTCACGATGCGGGTGAACTTCCCGACGCGATCGAAGAAGGTGGCCAGGTTGTGATACGTGCCGTAGAGCTCGAGTGAAATAGGCCACTCCGCGTGCAGGTCCTTCGTGACGACGGGGGCTGGCTTGAAGCTCTTGATGGTGAGGTTCGACTGCGTGGCCACGGTCTGCATGCGCCGCAGAAGGTCGGCGGCGTCCTTCTCCTCCGGCAGCACCGCACGCAGGTTGCTGAGCCGCGCTTCGAGGTCGTCGACCTGCGCGCTGAACTCGGGCAGCTTCTTCTCGGTCTCGAGACCGGTCTGGATGTCGCGGCGCAGCGAGGTGAGCTGGCCCCGGCGGGTTTCCATTTCGGCCTGGAAATCGCGCTCGTAGTAGTAGTAGAAGGCACCGCCCGCGCCGCATCCGAGCAGCACGAACGCGCCTATCTGCGCGTACCACGGAAGTTTAGTGAGACTGATGTCCATCGAGCTTGCGCTACCCAGCCGTATCGGGGTCTGCCCGGGTTGGCTTTAACTGCGTTTACCTGCTTCGTCGCGCCTAATTCGTCGCGGCTGGGGCCGCGCGCCGCGAGGTTCTCGCCGGCGCCGTAGGCGCGGGTTCCGCCGCTGCCCCGGGCTGCTGGAATTGCGCCTTGATGTTGAAGCGAATGAGCTCGGCCCCGGTCTTGTCGGCCTCGGCATCGGTGCTCACAATCTCGATCGAGCGCTTGAAGTACCCCGACGCCTCGAGATTGCCGACGAAATCGGAAAGCCCGGTGAGCGTCGTCACGCGGCCCTGGAGCACGACCTCGTTCGGGTTCTCGCCCTGGCGCAGTTCCGTGAGCCACAGCATCGGCGGGAGCGCCCGGCTGATCTGGTCCAGCATGTGGACCGGCCCTGTCTGGTTCTTGCGCAGTTGTTCGATGAGCTGGACGCGCTGCTGCAACTGCGCCTTGCGCTGCTCGAACTGCTGCACCTGCTGAATCACGCTCCGCAGGCGCTGGGTCTCCTGCTGCGCGGTCGCAATGTCGGCATCGAGCGCGGTCGACTGCTGCGTCAGGCTGAAGTACCGCCAGCCGATGAGCCCTGCCGCAACCAGCAGGATCAAGGCGCAGACCGTCGTCAGCTGCTGGCCGATCTGAAACGGAACCTTCGATTTCTTCGCGGCCTTCCGCTCGCCGGCGAGGAGGTTGATCTTGATCATCGGTCGCCCGCCCGTCTGAGCGCGAGCCCGACGGCCACCGCGGCTGTGGGCACCAGGTGGTCCACGTCGGACATCCCCAGCTTCTGCGCGTCGAATGCAATCTTCTTGAAGGGATCCAGCAGTTCGACCGGCGCGCCGAACCGCTCGCCCACTGCCGCTGCGAAGCCGTCAACCGACGAGGCGCCGCCGCTCAGCAGGATCCGGTCGATCCGATCCGACGCCGCCGTGGCCTTGAAGAAGTCGAACGTCTTCTGGATTTCCAGCAGCACGTTCTCGGTCATGGCGTGCAGCACCGGCTTCACTTCGTCCGGGGTCACACCTTCCACCGGCAACCCTCGCTTGGCCTGCTCGGCGTGCTCGAACGTCAGGCCGATCTCCTTCTGGAGCGCTTCGGTGTAAGCGTTCCCGCCCATCGAGATGTCGCGGGTGAAGAGCGACTGATCGCCGCTCAGGATGTTGATGTTGATGGCGCTGGCCCCGGCGTTGAGCAGCACGACGACCGTGCCGGCCTCGGGGGCGTAATTCATCTCGTAGGCGTTCTGCAGCGCGAATGCGTCAACGTCCACGACGACCGGCGTTCGGCCGGCCTGGGTGATCACGCCGGTGTAGTCGGCGATTTTTTCTTTCTTGGCGGCGACGAGCAGGACATCCATCGTCCCCTTGCCGTCGGCGCCAGTGCCCGGATCGAGCACCTGGTAGTCCAGGTTCACGTCCTGGATGTCGAACGGGATGTACTGTTCCGCCTCCCAGTGAATCGACTCGCTCAACTCCTGCTCCGTCATGACGGGCAGGCTGATCTTCTTGACGATCACGGCGTTTCCGGAGAGCGAGGCAGCGACCTCCTTGGTCTTGAATGCCTTGTTCTCGAACAGGCGCTTGATCGCCTCGGACACCGCGGCGCCATCGACGATGGCGCCGTCGACGATGCTGTCAGGCGGCACGGGCTCGACGCCGAAGGCCGTGACTTTGAACCCCTTGCCAGCCGAGCGGAGTTCGACGGCCTTCACGGCACTCGACCCGATGTCGAGGCCCACGACCTCTTTGCTTTTTCCGAGACCAAACACAGATCACTCCCGTCGTAACTGCTGTCGAGCGCCCGTTCGCAATCCTGGGAACGGCGCACGCCTCAACCGCAAAGCGAGTACCAGGACGAGACGCACGGAATTCGGCGTATTTCCGTGAAGCGCGGTAAAATTTGCGATCGATACCGTACCGGTGTGGATCAGCTCAATTACGAAACCGTCATCCGATCACGATTCCGGGAACGGCTGTGTTCTGACTTGAGACCCTCGCCGGGCCGCTGGTACTATCGGTCCCGCCGACTCCGCGCTTGACAGTGCCCAGAAAGGCGCGTATGATTTGGGTTTACCGTCGCCTGGACGGGCCGGCCAGGTGTGCCCCCTGCCCCACTCACATGGGTTTCCGGACGGAGAAAGAGGCGTTTTTCGGGATGTCTACGTTTATCGTGAGCGCGAGCGCCGCGGCGGCCAACAGCCGCTGGCACGTTATTGATGCGGACGGACGAGTGCTGGGGCGCATCGCGACCCAGGCGGCCCGCCTGCTCCAGGGCAAGCACAAGGCGACCTACACCCCGTTCATCGACACGGGCGATCACGTCGTCGTCGTCAATGCGGCCAAGGTCAAGCTGACCGGCCGCAAGGAAGACCAGAAGATCTACCGCCAGCATTCGGGATACGAAGGCGGGCTGCGCGAGGAACGCGCGCGGACGGTACGAGCCAAGCGCCCCGAGCGGCTTGTCGAAGAGGCCGTGCACGGCATGCTGCCCAAGACAAAGATGGGCGAGGCGATGTATCGGAAGCTGAAAGTGTACGCCGGTCCGGATCATCCGCACACGGCCCAGAAACCCCAGAAGCTCGAGGTTGCGTAACGTGGCAGCAGTCCAGTACTACGGAACGGGGCGCCGGAAGACCTCCACCGCCCGCGTCTTTCTTCGTCCCGGCACCGGGGCACTCACCATCAACGAGCGCGCGTTCGAGCAGTTCTTCCCCACCGAAGCGCTGCGCATCGTCGTTCGCCGCCCGCTCCTGCTGACCGAAACCGCAGACAAGTTCGACGTGCTGGCCACCGTGGCCGGCGGCGGCGTGGCGGGCCAGGCGGGCGCGCTCAAGCTCGGGATCTCGCGGGCGCTGGTCGAGTACAACGCAGAGCTGCGCAAGCGGCTGAAGAACGAGGGCTTCCTCACGCGCGACGCGCGCGCCAAGGAGCGCAAGAAGTACGGAATGGCCGGAGCGCGCAAGCGCTTCCAGTTCAGCAAACGGTAAAGGGAGGCAGATTGGCCGCGATCGCACTGAAGGATCTACTGGAAGCCGGAGTCCACTTCGGCCACCAGACCAAGCGCTGGAACCCGAAGATGAAGCAGTACATCTTCGGAGAACGCAACGGCATTTACATCATCGACCTGGGCAAGACCGTCAAGGCCTTCCGCGAGGCCGACGAGTTCATCAGCCGCCTCGCCGCCAAGGGAGACACGATTCTTTTCGTTGGCACCAAGCGGCAGGCTCAGGACGTGATCGCCGAAGAAGCGCAGCGCTGCGGCATGTACTACGTGAACGAGCGCTGGCTCGGCGGCCTCCTGACCAATTTCGCGACCATCCAGCGCAGCCTCAGCCGTCTGCGCGATCTCGAAGCGATGACGACCGACGGCCGGTACGACACGCTGTCGAAGAAGGAAATCGCCCGCAACGAAAAGGAGCGCCGCAAGCTCCAGAAGAACCTCGAAGGCATCCGCGGCATGTCCCGGTTGCCCGATGCGGTCTTCGTGGTCGACACGCGGAAGGAAAAGATCGCCGTCGACGAGGCGCGCAAGCTCAAGATCCCGGTGCTCGGCATCGTGGACACCAATTGCGATCCGGACGAGGTCGATTTCGTGATCCCCGGCAACGATGACGCGCTGAGGTCCATCCGCCTGTTCGCCTCGCACATCGCTGACGCCGTGATCTCCGGCCGCGGCATGAAGGAGTCGGCCGAAGCCGACGCCGTGCGCGACCCGGGCGACGAAGGCGGCGACGATGCTGCCGGCCGTCGCGCCCGCCCGGTGCGCCGCGCGCGCGAAACCGCTCCGGCCTCCGCGTAAATTTCTCGGCCTTTGCGCGCCGGCCTCCCGCGTGGGGCCGGCGTTTTCTTGTACACCAGAAGGTAGACACCATGGCCGTCAGCGCTAGTGATGTGAAGAAGCTCCGCGACCAGACCGGCGCGGGAATGATGGACTGCAAGAACGCTCTCGAGGAGGCGAACGGCAACTTCGAGGAGGCCACCACGATCCTCCGGAAGAAGGGGCTGGCCAGCGCCGGCAAGAAGGCCGGGCGCGCCACCCACGAGGGCCTGATCGGGCAGGCGCTGTCCGCGGACCGTTCGGTCGGCACCCTCGTCGAGGTGAATTGCGAGTCGGACTTCGTCGCCAGGACCGACGAGTTTCAGCAGCTCATCAAGGATCTCCTTGCGGAGATCGAAGCCAAGGGCGACGGCGCCAGCGAGGAGTGGCTGAAGGACCCGAATGGGCCGGTGCATCAGCGCGTTGCCGCCGCCATCGGCAAGCTCGGGGAGAACATGGCGGTCCCCCGCTTCGTCCGGTATGCCGGGAAGGGCTACGTAGGCCAATACATCCACCTGGGCGGCAAGCTCGGCGTGCAGGTCGAGTTCAGCGGGGTGACACCGGCCGTCGCCGCCCTGGAGGAGTTCCAGACGCTCGTCAAGGAAATCGCGATGCAGATCGCCGCGGCAAGCCCGGCTTATGTGTCCCGCGACGCTGTTCCGGCCGACCTGCTCGAGAAGGAGCGCGCCATCTACCGGGCCCAGATGGAGAACTCCGGCAAGCCCGCGAACGTGATCGACAAGATCGTCGAGGGCAAGCTCGGAAGCTTCTACCAGCAGGTGGTCCTGCCGGATCAGGTGTCGATTCGCGATCAGAAGATGACAGTGGCCGCGCTTCTCGCAGAGAAGTCGAAGGTGCTGGGCGCCACGGTTTCAGTCAACCGGTTCGCCAGGCTGAAGGTGGGCGACGCAGCATGAGGGTAATGCCACTATAATTTCTCTCGTGAATCCGCCCGTCTACAAGCGCGTCCTGCTCAAGCTCTCTGGCGAAGCCCTGATGGGGAGCCAGACCTACGGTATCGACCCTGTCATTGCGACGCAGATCGCCAAGGACGTGGCCGAGATTCAATCGATGGGGGTCGAGACCGCCATCGTCATCGGCGGCGGCAACATCTTCCGGGGTGTTGCCGCAAGCGCCCGCGGTATGGACCGCGCCACCGCCGACTACATGGGGATGCTCGCGACGGTGATCAACGCGCTGGCGCTCCAGGACGCCCTGGAGCAGCAGAACGTCGTGACCCGCGTCGTCACGGCGATCGAGATGCGCGCGGTCGCCGAGCCGTTCATCAGAAGGCGGGCCATTCGGCACCTCGAAAAAGGCCGCGTCGTGGTCTTCGGCGCCGGCACCGGAAACCCCTACTTCTCGACCGATACCGCCGCGGCGCTCCGAGCCATGGAGATCAAGGCGGAGGTGATCCTGAAGGCCACGAAGGTCGACGGGATCTACGACGCCGATCCGGTCACCAACCCGAACGCTTCCCGGTTCGACCAGATCTCGTATCTCAAGGTCCTGGAGCATGGCCTGAAGGTCATGGACGCGACGGCGATCTCGCTCTGCATGGACAACAAGCTGCCGATCGTGGTCTTCAGCCTCCGCACGCCCGGCAACATCAGGCGCGCGATTACCGGCGAGCCCATCGGATCGCTGGTCACAGCCTAGGCATCTCACATCGTAGATTTGAAATTGCAAATCTAGATTCAAAATTTCCGATTTACCCTTTGCGATTCTGATTATGGATGTAAGCGATCTCAAGAGCCTGTTTGGTGAAGTCAACAAGCGGATGAACGTCACGCTGGACCACGTGCGGCATGAGCTCGCCGGCGTGCGTACGGGCCGTGCGTCGGTAACGCTGCTCGATGGCGTTCACGTCGACGCCTACGGCTCGAAAATGCCGCTCAACCAGCTGGCCGGCCTCTCGGTTCCCGAACCGACCCTGATCGTGGCGCAGCCGTTCGATCCGTCGCTGCTGGGAGCGATCGAGAAGGCCATCCGGGCTTCAGACCTCGGGCTGAACCCCAGCAACGACGGCAAGGTTGTCCGCATCCCGATTCCGTCGCTCACCGAGGAGCGGCGCAAGGAAATGTCACGCCACGTGCACAAGCTCGCCGAGGAAGGGCGCAACGGCGTCCGGCAGGTCCGGCGTGACGCGAACGACCGGCTCAAAAAGCTCCTGAAGGACCACGCCATCTCTGAAGACGACGAAAAGAAGGGCCTTGACGAGGTCCAGAAGATCACCGACAACCACGTCCGGCAGATCGACGACCTGCAGAAAAAGAAGGATCAAGAGCTGCTCGGCCACTAGGGCCGGGTTCAGGCTGCTCCTCGGCGCTCAGTCGCCGAAGGCGACGCCGAGGGCCTTCGCCGTCTGGAGGAGGTCGGAGTCGAGCGGCACCGTCTTCGTCTTGCCTACGATGCTCTCGAGCGGCCGTGCGACGATGTCCGGCGGGGCAAAGGCGACCATGGTCCCGAACTCCCCTTCCCGAACGAGCTCGACGGCCTTTCCACCGAAGCGGGTCGCCAGGACACGGTCAAAACTCGTAGGCGCTCCTCCCCGCTGCAGGTGACCAAGCACGACCGAGCGAGTCTCTTTCCCCGTCATGCGTCCAAGTGCTTCCGAGACCTGGGCGCCGATCCCGCCAAGCCGTTCAGCATAGCCAGCCTTGGCTTCCTCGAGGAGCGCGAGCTTCCCGCCCCGTGGACAGGCACCCTCGGCGACGACCACGATGCTGAACCTCGCGCCCCACTTGTCGCGTTCGATGAGCCGCGTGGCCACGGCATCGAGGTCGAACGGGATCTCCGGGATCAAGATGGCGTCGGCGCCGCCGCCGACGCCAGCGTAGAGCGCAATCCAGCCCGCGTACCGGCCCATGACTTCAACGACCATGATCCGGCGGTGGGCCTCGGCTGTGGTGTGCAACCGATCGATCGCATCGGTCGCAAACGCAACTGCCGTATCGAATCCGAAGCAGTTCGTCGTCCCGACGATGTCGTTGTCGATCGTCTTTGGAACCCCGACGATGGGCACCCCGCGGGATCCGAACTGGTGTGCAATGGCGAGCGTGCCGTCTCCCCCGATGACCACGAGTGCGTCGAGTTTCATCTCGTGGAACATCTCCACGACGCGGTCCGAATAATCCCGCGGCCCGGCAGAAGTCGAGATGGGGTACGCGAAGGGGTTGCCGCGATTGGTCGTGCCGAGGATGGTGCCCCCGAGCCTCATGATGCCGCGAACGTCGTGGGGCGTCAGGATACGGGATCGCCCTGGTTCGATGAGCCCGTCGAAGCTGTCTTCGAGGCCGACGCACTCGATACCGGAGTTATGGGCGGATTTGACGACGGCGCGGATGACTGCGTTGAGGCCGGGAGCATCGCCGCCGCCGGTGAGGATACCGAGTCGCTTCACCGAAGGGCTCATGTGTGCCGACTATAGCAAAGCGTGGTCCGGCTGACGTTTGCGGCTGCGTGATCACGCGTGTTAAACTGACTTTTCGTTCAAAGTGGGCGGCTAGCTCAGCTGGGAGAGCGCCGCGTTCGCAATGCGGAGGCCGCGAGTTCGATCCTCGCGCCGTCCACCATCCTTCGCTCCGGATCTCGCGAAGGATGCCCCGCCGGCGCGACAAGCGCGCGAAGACTGACCTCCTCAGAAACCGACAGGCGTGTGGCATTCGACCTCGAGAACGGACAAGGCTGTCGGTCCGCTCCGCACGCCGTCCGCTGCCTGACGCGGGTCTGCGAAGCTCAATCAGCCCCCTTCCGTGCCGCCAGGTCAAAGTTTTGTCAGCCGCGACTGTCACTCTTTGGCAGGTGACCTGAATCGGCTGTTCAGCAACAGCACAATTGGCGTTCCGAGCTGGAACAGCTACCGCCCGATCGTTACGTCTCTGCACATCACGGCACGTGGCACTCGCCGTGCTCAAGAGGCGGGCATGGAGTTCCAGGATGTTTACGACGTGGCGCCACTCACCCGGTCGACGTTCTTCCGGGGGAGCGAGTCGCTCATCATCGACACGCTGACGCCTACCGCGGTGAGGCTGCAGTTCGATGACGCGCCTCCCCAGGTGATGACGCTGTCCGACGCGATTGAAGCCGTGTTCTTTCAGACCAATCTCGAGCACGAGCTCGTGCGGACCGGATGGACGCTCGAGGCGTTTGCCACGACGCGCGGGGTGCTTCCCAGAACCCTGCTCGTGCAATCGGCGACCGACAGCCCGCGTAGCCATTAAGAACTGGCTTCGGGCTCCGGGCCTCAGGCTCCGGGAGCGGCCAGCCGCAGTGTCCTTCCTACTTCTTACTTCTTACTTCTCACTTCAAACTTCGTTCATCTGACTTCCGCCGGGTTGAGCACGGCACGCGCGACAATGCGTGAGCTCTCGCGGATGGTGCGCGCGGCCGCCCTCACGGTGATCGTCGCCCGCGAGACGATGTCGACGTCCTTGCCGACGATGAACGGGTCCCGGATGCTCTTGCCTCTGAACTGCGCCCCAAAGGCGGGCGGCTCGACCGAGAAATCACCGTACGGCTCCGTGTTCCAGTCCACGATTACCCCGGTGAGCATCCCCACGGTATTCATCCCGACGAGCATGTGAATGTGGCCGTGGTACCCGAGCTCCTCGGGGTTGATATCCACGGTCCAGAAGGCAAAGCCAATGGGCTTTGCACCCGGCGCCTGGGGATCGGCCGCGTAGGCGGTGAAGTGCAGGGGATCCTTCTCGCCGCGTGGGGTGAACACCACCGCCGCCGGGAACAGCTGTTTGAGCTTGGCGGTCGGCATCGGCTCGATGAAACCGGCGACCCGCTTCTGCGCGCCGGCGAAAGACGGCATCACGGCCAGCAGGCCGGCAAGCACCAGGGCCACACGTCTCTTGAAGGGCATGCCGGACTAGTCTGACCCAAAACGCACCGACCCTGCATAACCCGGCAGCGCGCTCCTGCGCGTCTCTGCCCCGTTACAAGTTCGTTCGTTGTACTGACGGATTTGTCTAAACCTCAGGGAGACAAATCTTTAGCCCGACGGCCCTTCCCTGCGCTTTTCCTGAGACAAGCTGAGAATCCCGCCTGCGGCATCGCTCTTGCCCAAGGCTTGGACCTCGACGCTTTCAATAGAGGTTCGCGAATGTGGAACTGGTTCAACTGTTACCTCTCCGGCCGCCACGAGTTTGGCGTGTGGTGCGAGCCGGGCACCGTGTTTCTGCGCTGCATGCACTGCGGCCGGAGATCATCGGGCTGGGCCATCGACCGTCGCGCCGAGGCAGCAGTCGCCGCGGCGAAAAAGCCGCCGCTCGTGAGCGCCGGCCGCGTGGTACCGTTCACCCGTACCCTCGCCAGCTGACCTTCGCAGGTTGACACTGTGCGCGCGGCCCGTGGAGAATACGGGCCGTGGCCGTACCCCGCATCTCCAAAGACGAACTGAAAGCCCGCCTCGACAGCCCGACGCCGCCCGTCCTCATTGACGCGCGGCTGAAGTATCCCTACGAGCACAGCACTGTGCGTGCTCCCCGGCGCCGTCAGGTTTCCGGTGGATGGCCCGGCCCCGTCGTTGCCTCGCGACCGCGAGATCGTGGTCTACGACTCGGACCCGAACGAGCTTGCGAGCTCGGGCGTGGCCGCAACGCTGATCCGCCAGGGCTACAAGGCCGTGGCGCTGCAAGGGCGGCATCAACGACTGGCTCACCGCAAACCTGCCGACCGAGACCAAGGACGCGCCGAAACAAGCGCCTCCTGAACCCGGCGCGCTGAAAGGCTAGCCCTCGCCTTCCGACACCCCTCGCAGGACCGCCGGCGGTTCGCTGCCGGCAACGCTCGACGAGCTTGCGGCGCTGGCCGGATACGCGGAGACCTGCGCGACCAGGCGACCTTCTCGCTCGGTGCGCAACTGGCCCGGTCCGCTGGGATCGATTCCGACGGGGACCTGGGACCTCTGTTGGCGCAACCTCCGGCAGACACGGACCAGGACGTTCTTCGGCAGCTCCGCTACATGTACGACGCCGGGGGCTGGGTGCTGCTCGAGTCGGCAATCGCCGACCTGCCCGCGGACCTTCGCTGGCTTCTCGAATCCGATTCGATCACCACCGCCCAGCTGGCCGCCGTGCAGGCGGCAACTGGTGCGACATCCGCAGCCGATCTGCACGACGCCGTGCGCCTCGGCTCGCTGCGCTCGGTCCCGGGGCTCGGCGAAGCCGTCGAATCGGCGGTCCTGCAGGCATTGCCAGGGCTCCGTGCTTCGACGCCGCGCGTGCCGCTCGGCCGCGCGTTCCTGACCGCCGAGCCCATACTGGATGTGCTCCGTGGTCTGCCGCAGGTTGCCTGGGCCGAGCCCGCAGGCTCGCTCCGGCGCGGTCAGGATACGGTCGGCGACATCGAACTCGTCGCGCCGGCGGCCTCGCCGGGTCCGGTCTTCGACGCGCTGACGGAAACGCCGGATGCGCGGTGCCTGCTCCGGAGCCGGGACCGCTTGTGCCTCCGCATCGATCGGGTCCAGATCGGCATCCGCTGCCCGGACCCGCGCCTCGGCGGCGCCGTGCTGCTGAATACGACCGGCGCAGCCGCACACCTCCAGCAGCTGCGCGATCTCGCCGCGACCAGATCGCATCGTCTCGATCCCGATGGCCTGGTCACTGGCGACACGTCGAAAATCGCGGACTCGGAAGAGGCCATCTACGCAGGCCTTGACCTTCCGTGGATCCCACCGGAAATTCGAGAAGGCGACGGGGAGATCGAGCTGGCACGGAGTGGAAGCCTCGCCGGGCTGATCGGCCGCGCAGACATGCGCGGCGATCTTCACATGCACACGGAGTACAGCGACGGGCGGGATCCCGTCGCGGCCATGGTCGATGCCTCGGCGGCGCTCGGGTATGAGTACATCGCCATCACCGACCACTCACCGCATTCGGCGGCGTCCAGAAACCTCTCGCCCGACAGCGTCAAGGCGACAAGCCGACGAGATCGCGGCGATGCGCGAGCGGTTTCCGCAGCTGGCGATCCTGCATGGGTGCGAGGTCGACATCCTCGCAGATGGACGCCTGGACTTCAGCGATCGCATTCTCGAGCGGTTCGACATCGTCCTGGCGTCGCTCCACGAGGCGCACGGTCATTCAGCAGCGCAGCTGTTGAAGCGGTACCTGACCGCGGTCCGGCATCCGCTCGTCAACATCGTGACGCATCCGGCCAACCGCATGGTGCCGCACCGTCGAGGATACGAGAATCGACTACGACCGTCTGTTTTCCGAAGCAGTCGCGACCGGCACTGCGCTCGAAGTGGACGGCGCTCCGATGCACCTCGACATGGACGGGCGCACTCACCCGGCGCGCCGTCGCGGCGGGAGTCACCATCGTCATCGACAGCGACGCCCACCGCGCCGAGATGCTCGGGCGGCAGATGCAGCTCGGCATCACCACGGCGCGGCGGGGCTGGGTCGAGACCCGCCATGTGCTGAACGCGCGGTCCCTGGCCGATGTCAAAGCGTTTGTTGCCGGTAAGCGTTCGCGATAGGCTGGCTCCATGCGGCGCTGGCTCCCCGCCCTGGTTGCGGCGCTCGTCGTCGCGCTGACGGCCGCGCTGTACCTTTCGACGCTCCTGCCAGGGTTCGATCTCGGAGACACGGCTTCGTTTCAGACGATGGTCGGCTCGGCGTACCTCACACCACGAGACGCGTATCCGCTCTACTACGTCGTAGGCGACATCTGCCTGTGGCTGACCGGGGCCGAGCCCGCTCGTGCGATGAACCTCGCGTCCGCGCTGGTCGCCGCGCTGGCCTGTGGGCTCCTGGTCATCCTCGCGGCCGAACTCTCGGGATCAATCGCCGCAGGTGCGGCTTCGGCGCTGCTCTTTGCCGGCTCGTATACGTTCTGGAGCCAGGCCATCATCGCCGAGGTCTACGCCCTGCACATCTGCCTGGTGGTGCTCGTGCTCCTGGACCCTGCTCCGGTGGGAGCGCGAGCCGACAGACGGTCGACTGGCTGTCATCTTCGGGGCCTGCGCACTCGCCTTCGGCAACCACCTCTCGACGGTGCTGCTCCTGCCCGGCGTGATTCTCTTCCTCATGCTGGCCGGACCTGGAGGATGGAGAACGCTTTTCGCGCCGCGAGTGATCGTCATGGCGGCCGCGATCGCGGTGGTGGGCGCCACGCCGTACCTGTGGAACTTTGCAGGCCTCTGGCACGCCGTGCGTCCTCCGGCGGATTTGCGCGAAGCCGTCGCGAGCATTCTGGTTCGACGTCACGAAAGCCGACTGGCGGGAGTCGATGGTGTTGAACGTGCCGTGGGTGATGGCTGAACGAGCGCCTCCGGATGTATGCCTTCGACGTGCGGCAGCAGTTCACCTGGGCGGGGCCCGCGATGGCGCTCGTCGGCCTGGCCGTACTCTGGTCCGTCAACCGGCCGCGCGCGATCCTGCGCGCCGTCATCTTCGCAACCACCTGGATGTTCGCCGTCGAGCTACAACGTCGGCGACGCGCACGTGTTTTTCCTGCCGTCTCACCTCGTAGTGGCTCTGCTCGCCGGGCCGGCCCTCGCCAGCTTGAATACGTCCTTCCGGGGAGTCGCGGTACCAATTGTGCTGGTGCTGATCGCGGTGCGCATGTACGCGGAATACCCCGCACTCGATCGCAGCGAGGATGGCCGGCCGGACGAACTGCTGTCGTCGCTGGCCGAAGGTGTCGACGATCGCCGTGCCGTGCTGTTGACGGAACTCAACTGGCAGATCCAGAACGGCATGTACTACTTCGCGCAGGAAACGCGGCCTGACCTCGCCTACGCCCGTCTGGCCGAGGTCGCGCCTCACATCGACGCGCTCCTCGCGGACAACGCGGCTATCGGGCGCGAAGTGATCGTGACCGAGCGCGCGGCCCGGACGCTGTCAGGCGGCGAGGACGGACCGTTCCGCCTGGCGGCGCTGCGATGGACAGCGATCTGTCGCTGCTCGACGAAGATCCGGATGCTGCCCGCGGGGACGAGGTACGCGCTCGTGTTGCTCCGGCCACTGCGGGAGTACCGATCGAGCCCGGCGATGATGCTGCAGATCGCGGGCGCGCTCACCAGCAGCGCTATGCAGTCCTGGCCAGGCGACGACTACGTCGCATGGCCGGCGTCACCGGCCGGCCGCCAGACCTCATCCGTGGCGAGTCCGCCCCGTGGGCCGCGCGCATCACGATTGACGGCCTGCCGTGGACATCCGCCTCGACGCCTGGCTGGCCTTCGACACCATCAGGCGTATGGGATTCGGCAGCGTGATTGCCGGCCGGCGCCGCGCGCTCATCGTTGAGAGAGGCCTGAGTTTCGTGGCGCTCGATGGCGGACGGCGCGCCACGCCTGCGTCGTACGCCGGCAGGCATCTATGAGCCGATCGGCACGCTTCCGCCTCGAGCCGGGCGCGATGACCGCCTGCGTGCTATCGTGATGCTCATGCTCGCCGCCTGCAGTTCGACCGTTCGCGCCACGGCCGGCCTCGCTGCCGGGGTACTGCTCGGCGTCGGTTGATGGCGTCTCGCCCAGGCAATGCCCAGCCGGTCAGCCGCCGCAAGCGAGCTAGCTCAGGCGCTCCAGCGCAAGTACGACACGGTCCGCGACTTTTCCGCCGACTTCGTTCATACCTATCGCGGCGGTGTCCTGCGCCGCCAGCTGAGCGAGAAGGGCCGCGTCTCGATCAAGAAGCCCGGACGCATGCGGTGGGAATACACAGCGCCGGACGAGAAGCTGTTCGTGTCCGACGGCGCCAAGATTTACTCGTACGTGCCTGCCGACAAGCAGGTGACGGTCATGTCCGATGCCGGCCGACTCCGCCGCCACGACCCCAGCCCTGTTTCTGGCCGGCCGAGGCAGCATCGGCCGCGACTTCACCGCCGAGGCTGGTGCCGCTTCCTGAAGGCCTTCCCAAGGAGCTCACGGCCCTCAAGCTGGTGCCCAGGGAGCGGCAGCCCGATTTCGAGTGGCTGATCGTGGGGATCGCACCCGGGACCTTCGCCCTTCGCGGGCTGGTCTTCGTGGACGCCCAGGGCGGCACATCGACGTTTTCCTTCACAAACCTGAAGGAAAATGTCGGTTTGGCCGATAAGGCCTTCGAGTTCAGGATTCCCCGTGGTGTGAATGTGGTCACCGATGCCGCATCGCGTTAACCTCGCCCGATCGCTCGCCGTCGCCATGGCGGTCATGCTCGGCGGCTGCGCCGCCTCGCGCTGCCCTGCGCAACGGCGCCGAGGCCGAGCAGCGGCAGGACTACGACCGGGCGGTCGTCGAGTACACCAACGCCGTGCGCCTCAGGCCGAACGATGCCGGCGCGCGCTCCAGCCTCGAACGCGCCAAGCTGCGCGCGGCTCAGGACCATTTCCAGCGCGGGCGCCGTCTGGCCGCCGACGGGACGCTACGAAGAGGCGCTCGTCGAGTACGACCTCGCCGCGGAGCTGAACCCGAGCTCCGGGGAGATCAACCGAAGCGCTTCGGGTCACGACGGAACCAGCTCCGCTCCAAGATCGCCGTCGCCCGCGAAGGCAAGACCGAGCTGCAGACGCTGATCGAGCGTGCGCGCGATCTGCCGCCGCCGGGGATGGACCTGCCGCAGGGCGTCAACATGCCGGCGTCGCTGGTCTTCCGCGAGGCGGGCAGCCGCGACGTCTTCCTGTCCATTGCGAAGTTCGGCGGGATCAGCCTGGGCTTCGACACGGCATTCCGGGACGCGCCGGTCACAGTCGATCTTCGCAACGCGTCGCTCGAAAGCGCCCTCAGCTCGGTCGCCAATGCGACGCGCACCTTCTTCCGCGTCACGGCGCCGCGCACGGTGCTCGTCATTCCCGATACTCCAGCCAAGCGGCGCGAGTACGAAGAGGAAGTGGTCCGCACCTTCTATCTGAGCAACGCCGACCTGAAGGAGACGATGGATCTGCTGCGCATGGTGCTCGACGCGCGGCGGATTTCTCCGACCACGGCCACCAATGCGCTGACGATCAAGGACACGCCCGAGCGCATCGCCGCGGCCGCCCGGGTGCTCTCGGCGATCGACAAGGCGAGGCCCGAGGTCATCATCGACGTCGAGCTGCTCGAAGTCGATCGGACCCGGCTACGGGAGTACGGGCTGCAGTTCGCGTCTCCGGGCTCGCCAGGCATCAACGGTTCGGTTGGCATCCCGGCTGATGGCAGCCAGACCATGACGCTCGATGCGCTCCGGAACCTCTCTCAGGCGGACGTGCTCCTGGCGAATCTGCCGGCTCTCTACTACCGGCTGCTCAAGACCGACAGCAATACGAGAACGCTGGCCAACCCCCAGCTCCGGACCGCGGAAGGCATGCCTGCTCAGGCGCGCTTCGGCGAACGCGTGCCGGTCCCGGTCACCACCTTCGCGCCCATCGCCACCGGCGGCACGCCGCAGCAGCCGATCGTCTCCTTCAACTACGAGAACATCGGCGTGAACATCGACATCACGCCGCGGACGCACCACGACGACGACGTGTCGCTCGCCATCAAGGTGCACGTTCAGAGTATTTCCGGCGAGGGGTACGGCGGCCTGCCGACCTTCGGCAACCGCGAAATCAGCACGTCGATCCGCCTCAAGGACGGCGAGACGAACATGCTGGCGGGGCTCATCCGCGACGAAGAACGCCGCGTCGTGGACGGCATTCCCGGCCTGAGCGATATTCCGGGCATCGGGCGGATCTTCACGCACACGCAGACCGAGGTCAATCAGACCGACATCATCCTGACGCTCACGCCGCACATCATCCGCGTGCTCGACCTGGACGAAGCCGATCTGCGCGCGTTCCGCGTTGGACGGGATTCGATTGGGTCTGCCTCCGACCAGCCCGTGGCGATCGACATCCCGCGTCCGGAGGACACGCCAGCACCGCCGGCCGCGCCGGCTCCTCCCCCGCCGGGCGCCGGTGCGCCCGGACCCGCGGTGCCGATTGTTCCCCCGCGTCCGCCGACGATCCCTGGCCCGCGCTAGGCGGAATCGCCGGCCTCGATCTTCTCCACCGACGCGCCGAGCTTCCTGAGCCGGTCCACCAGCTGCGCGTACCCGCGCTCGACCGTTTCGAGCGGGGCCAGACGGCTCTCGCCCTCCGCGGCGAGTCCGGCCGCAATCAGCGCCATGCCCGAACGAAGGTCGCGGCTGTCGAGCGGGCGCCCACGAAGCTTGCGCGGGCCCGTGACGATCAGGCGATGGGGATCGCACAGAAACAGGTCCGCCGCCATCCCGCTCATCTGTTCGAGGGCGAACAGTCTGAGCTCGTAGAGCCAGTCGTGCACCAGCGTCCTGCCCTCGGCCTGTGTCGCCAGGACCGTCACCAGGCTGACCAGATCGCTCGGAAACCCCGGCCACAGTCCGGTGGTGATCCGCCCGGCAGCCATCGGTTTCGATCGTTCGACGCGAAAGATGTCGCCCACCATCCCGCACGCGATATTCAGCCGCTTGAGCACGGCAGCTACCACTTCCATGTCCTCGTGCCGTGCGCCATGCACATCGATCTCGCCGCCGGTAATCGCCGCCACGACCGCCCAGCTCCCAGCCTCGATATAGTCGCCCCACAGCCGATGCTCCGCGCCGTGGAGCCTGGAGACGCCATCCACCTGGATGGTGCTCGTCCCGGCGCCGGTCACGCCGACGCCCATCTTCTCCAGGAATCGACAGAGCTCGACGACGTGCGGCTCGCACGCCGCATGGCGGATCTCCGAACGGCCGGGTGCAGCGGCGGCTGCCAGCAGTGCGGTTTCGGTGCCGGTCACTGACGCTTCGTACAAGTAAATGGATGTGGGCTTCAGGCCGCCCGGCACCTCGAGATCGTGCCCGCGTCCTTCCGAGATGCGCGCACCCATCGCGACGAGCGCCTCGAGATGCGTCGTAATGGTCCGGCGCGCCGGGAAGTCGCCGCCAGGGGGGGCGAGCCGTGCACGTCCGCGTCTCGCCAGCAGCGGACCAAGCAGCAGGACCGAGCCCCGCAGCCGGCCCACCATCGCACCATCTGGCTGGTCCTTCAGGACTTCGGGACAACGGATGCGCAGCGTCGAGCTGCCCAGCCCTTCAACCGATCCGCCAAGATCAATCAGCAGCCGCGCCATCACCTCGACGTCGCTGATCCTCGGCACGTTGTGCAGCACGCACTCATCTGCTGTCAGCAGACACGCGGCAAGGATAGGCAGGGCCGAGTTCTTGTTGCCTTCAACTTCGACCTCGCCCGAGAGGCGCCGGCCGCCTTCAATCACCAGAGTGGACATCGAACTCCCCGAGATAGACGATCTCCTCGCGCAGCAGCACACCGAACCGCTCGCGCACCACAACCCGGCACCGCTCGACGAGCCGGCGGATATCGGCCGCCGACGCGTGACCGTCGTTGACGATGAAATTTCCGTGGGCCGGCGAAACGCGTGCACCGCCCATACGGAGGCCCTTCAGGCCAGCCCGGTCGACGAGCGCACCAGCCGACCAGGGCATCCCTTCGGGCACGACGTCCTGTCCGGGCGCCGGGTTCTGGAAGATGCAGCCCGCGCTCGGCGTGTCGAGGGGCTGCGTCCGCTTCCTGAACGCCAGAGACTGCCGGGCGACCTCGCGCAGCCGTTCCGGGTCCCCCGGCGACACGGCAAACGTTGCCGACAGCACCACTTCCCCTGTCTCGTGCAGGCGGCTGCGATCGTATCCGAACGCCATCTGCGCGGCAGGTACGTCGTGCACGACGCCGTTCCGGCTTGCGAGCTCGACGCTGGCAATCAACTCGCCGATGAGCCGTCCCCCAAAGTGCGCGTTGCCGTAGACCGCCCCGCCCACAGTGCCCGGTGTGCCCGCCCAGGCCTCCAGGCCGGCGGCGCCGTGCACGATAGTCCACCGCACGAGACCGTTGATGGTGACCGAGGCGTCGGCCCGCGCGTGCCGATCGTCGAGACGGTGCACCTCCCCGCCGCGCGGCCGAAGCAGCAGACCCCGCACGCCGATATCGGAGATAAGCACATTCGACCCGCCGCCAAGCAGGGTCACCGGCACGCCGGCGGCGGCTGCGGTCTCCAGCGCCGCCAGCATTTCGGCCCTCGTGCGAGGCTCCGCAAACCACTCGGCCGGTCCACCGACTCTGAAGGTCGTGAAGCTGGCCAGAGGATGGTTGGCCGCGACTCGACCCTTTCCGAGTCTGGCCTCCAGTCGCTCCTGAAAGCTCATGACGCCAGGGCCTCGACTTGCTGGACTGCGCGTTCCCTCAGGCCGAGTTCCGCCAGCGCCGTCCGCTCGTCGCAGACGACGAACCGGATCGAATCGCCAGGGGCAAGCTGGCCGGCCACGCCGGCGTCAGCCGTGATAATGGTGGCGATCTTCGGATAGCCTCCGGTCGTCTGACGATCGGCCATCAAGAGGATCGGCTGACCGGACCTGGGGACCTGAACGACGCCAAACGCCGTGGGATCGGACAGCATTTCGCGGTCGTCACGGTGGCCGAGCGCCGGGCCTTCAAGCCGGAAACCCATCCGGTTCGAATCCGGTGTCAGCCGGTACGATGCCGACTGGAGCAACTGGAGGGCCGCGCTATCGAAGCGATCCGACTGCGGCCCGGGAAGCACCCGGACACGCGCCGTGCCTCCTGGTTCGACACACACCGTAGCCGCACCAGTGACCGGACTGGTCGCAGCGGCCCCGTCGTGAGCTCGAGCCCTCCCGTCCAATCGGCTGGGAGATCCCAGCTTCAGGCAGTCGCCAGCCCGCAGCGCACGACCTTCGTGTCCTCCCATGCGGCTCGAGACGTGCGTGGCTCGGCTCCCGAAGACCGCTGGCACATCGATGCCGCCAGCGACGGCCAGGTATGCCCTGGCGCCACGCGAACGCCGGCTGATCCGAAGGCGGCTTCCGGCGCGCACCGGCTGCGGCACTCCGACTTTCCCTGCCGTGTCGTCGACAGACAGCTCGAACTCGGCGCCCGCCACCGCCACCAGCCGGTCATCATCGAAGAGCAGTTCGGGACCGATGAGCGTGATCTCGAGCGTGGCTGCAGTCCGTGCGTTTCCTACCAGCGCGTTCGCCAGCCGATGGGACCAGACGTCCATCGGGCCGGCCACAGGAACTCCTCGCGCCTGCAGGCCCCACCGTCCGAGATCCTGCACCGTCGTGTGGAGTCCGGGGCGGATTACTGTGATCGAGCCGCTCATGCCGTCCTCGCGAGGGTCGCAAACTCCGCCTCGGTCACCGGGTAGAACTGCACGTCGTCTCCCGCCTCGAACATGAAGGGCTCGGCGCGCTCGGGATTGAAGGGCCGCAGCGGCGTCTGCCCAATCAGCTGCCACCCGCCCGGCGATTCGAGGGGATAAATGCCCGTCTGCACGCCGGCGATCCCTACAGACCCTGCCGGCACACGAAGGCGGGGCGACGGATGTCTGGGCGCGGCTATCCTATCGTCCACGGCGCCGAGATAGGCGAATCCCGGCAGGAAGCCGAGCATGTACGACGCGGTACACCCGTGCGGCATGCAATTCGATCACGCCCGCCTCGCTCATGCCCGCAAACGCGGCGACCGCGGCGAGGTCCGGGCCGAGTGTACCGCCGTAACAGACGGGCACACGGAGTGTGCGTGCCTGCGCTTGCCGATTGAGCGCTGGCCGCCATCTGCAGTTCGCCCTGGACACGAGCCTCGAGCGCCGGACGATCGATCAGCAGAGGATCAAAGAAGATGGCGAGCGACCGGAATGCCGGCACGACGTCCCGCACTCCCCTGAGGCCGGCCTGTTCCAGCCTGCGCGCCAGGTGGATCACGAGGCGATTGACGCCGGCATCGAGACGATCCGGCCCTTCGACCACCACCACCGAATCGCCGGCCGGCACAAAGCGAAACGTCACTGGCGTGCGGCTTCTAGGTCCTGACCTGGCCCAGCGCGGCGAGAAGCCGCCCGTGAATGCCGCCAAACCCGCCATTCGACATGATGACCACGAGGTCACCGGTCCTGTGCTCCGCGCTCACGATCGAGATGATCTCATCGACCGAACCCGCTGCCCGGGCCCGGCGCCCTCGCGCGTTCACGTCGCGCACAAGATCGGGAATCGACAGGCGTTCGCTCTCAGGAAGCGACGATCGGAACACCGGGGCCAGCAGCACTTCGTCCGCGCCTGCGAACGCGTTTGCGAAGTGTTCCTGGAAGACGCGGCGGCACGACGAGGCCGACCTGGGTTCGAAGATCGCCCAGATTCTCGCGGCGGGATTTGACGCCCGAAGCCCGGCCAGAGTCTCAGCCACGGCGGTTGGATGGTGGGCAAAATCGTCGTACACCGTCACGCCGTCCGCCGTGCCAATGGCTTCCAGGCGCCGCTTCACACCCCGGAAGCGCCGGAGGCCGTCCGCGATGTCCGATACGTCGATGCCGACCTCGTGCGCGACCGCGATGGCGGCCAGCGCATTGCGAACGTTGTAGGCTCCGACGAGCGGCAGATCGAAGCGCCCGAACGGCGATCCCTCGTGCCGCACTTGAAAGCGCGTGAACTCGCCATCCGGCTGGATGTCGTGAGCCTGCCAGTCCAGGCCGTCACCGGTGCCGAACGTCGCCACGCGGGACCGAGCCGCCTTCACCAGGCCCCGCGCTCCTGGGCTGTCTGCGCCTACCAGGAGCAGGCCACGGCGCGGCACGAGCGCGACGAGGCGGAGGAACGCCAGTTCAACCGCCTCGAAGTCCGCGTAAATGTCGGCGTGGTCGAACTCGACGTTGTTGACCACGGCAATGTCGGGCAGGTACTTGAGGAACTTCGCGGTCTTGTCGAAGAATGCGCTGTCGTACTCGTCGCCTTCGATCACGAAGTCGCGGCCCTTCCCGATCCGGTAGCTCGAGCCGCCGGGACCGAGGTTTTCGGCGATGCCACCAACGAGCACGCTCGGATCCACACCAGCGCTTGTCAGGACCCAACCGGTGAGTGAGGTTGTCGTGGTTTTACCGTGAGTGCCGGCGATCACAATCGAGCGCGCGCCCCAAAGAAAGTGCTCGCGGATGGCTTCCGGAAGCGAGCAGTAGCGAATCTTGCGATCCAGTACCTCTTCTAGCTCGGGATTCCCGCGCGATATCGCATTGCCGATGATGACCAGGTCGAGGTCGCTGGTGATGTGCTCGGCCTTGTATCCGGCCCGTGTAATCACGCCTTCGGCCGCCAGGAAATCGCTCATGGGCGGATAGACATCCTGGTCCGAACCCCGGACATCGAAACCCTTCTGCTTGAGCATGGCGGCGAGCGTGGCCATCGCGGTCCCGCAGACGCCGATGAGATGGACGCGCAGGCTCATGAAACGGCGGCCTCCTCCACGATGAGCCGGGGGTGCGCATCGGCGATCACCGTGCAGCGAACGCCGAAAGGCAGGGTCATCGACGGCCCGATCGTATGCCCCGAGGGGAACCCGACCACGACGGGGATGGGTGCGTCGCCGAGAAGCTCCGCAATGATCCCGCGGCCGGTCGGCTGCCCGGACGGCTCGTCGCAGCGTGGCAGCTGGCCGAAAACGACAGCGCTGGCACGGCTCAGAAGCCCGCTTTGCCGCAGCTGGATGAGCATCCGGTCGAGGCGATACGGCCGCTCGCCCACCTCGTCCAGGAACAACACGAAGCCGCTCGGCGGATCGAAGGCAAACGGGGTCGCAAGCGACGCCAGGATCTGCGTCAGCGTGCCTCCGAAAAGGAGGCCGCTGCCCTCCCCCGCCCGGATCGTCTCGACCCCCGCTGGCGCGAGATCGCCCGCCGGCTCGATCCGGCAGAGGATCCGCTCGAATGAGTCGCGATCGTAGCCCGCGGCGCCCTCGCTCAAGCGCCCGGCCAGCATGGGGCCATGAAACGCCGCCACACCGCATTGCAGTGTCAGGAATGTCAGGATGGCCGTCGTGTCGCTGTAGCCGACAAACGGCTTCCGTGCCCGGCGAGCCTCGTCGGGATCCAGCAGCGGAAGGATCTCGGCGCTGCCGTAGCCGCCGCGGGCGGCAATGATGCCGGCGACCGTGGGATCCCTCCACGCGCGCATCACGGCTTCCGCCCGTACTTCCGGTGTGCCCGCGACGTAGGACCGGGCGCCGGGACCAACGGCGAACACCGACTCGTCGTAGACCGGCACAAAGCCGAGCGCGCGAATCTCGGCGATGCCGCGGTCGAACTCGTCTCGGAGAAACGGGCTCGCTGGCGCGACGACGGCCAAACGGTCGCCCGGATGGAGGGCGCGCGGCTTGATCATCACGCGAAGCGGGACATCTCGTCGGCGATCGCCTGATGCGCGTCCCTGCCCAGCATGGTGCGCAGGGCCCGCGCCTTTCCGGGACGCGAGACCGCCGCCGCGCCCAGAAATCGCTCCTTCGCCCGCAGCTGCCTCGCGAGCGCGTCGTCCACACGCGCCATTGGCAGCGCTTCGGTCTCTACCGCACGTACCAATGCCTCCAGCGTTGCCGCCTGAGTATCGTGGCTGCCGCTGCAGATGAGGACGCCGTCGCAGCCGGCTGACACGGCCTGCACGCCGGCGGCCGGGACCGCGTAGTGGCTGGCGATAGCCTTCATCTCGAGGTCGTCGCTCAAGATGACGCCTTGATAGCCCAGTTCCTCGCGCAGCAGTCCGCGCACGGTCGCTGGTGAGAGAGTCGATGGCCGCACCTCGTCGAGAGAGGGCACGAGCACGTGAGCAGTCATGATGGCTGCGACCTGGGCTTCGATAGCCGCCCGGAAGGGCACAAACTCCACGGCCCGGAGGCGATCCGGTGGATGTTCGACCAGGGGAAGCTCCAGGTGCGAGTCGGTGCTGGTATCGCCGTGCCCGGGGAAGTGCTTGCCGCACGCGGCAACGCCTTCGCTTTGCAGGCCGTGGACGATTGCCCGGCCGAGCCTGGCGACGCCATCGGCCGTTTCGGCCAGCGCACGGTCACCAATCACCGGGTTCTTCGGGTTGGTGTGGATGTCGAGAACGGGCGCGTAGTCGAGCGTGACCCCGACGGCGCGCAACTCGGATGCGAGGGCACGGGCAAATCGCTCGGCCAGTGCGGGGTCGCCGCTGCGGCCCAGTGTGGCCATCGGGGGCCACTCGGTGAACGGCGACTTCAGGCGCGCCACCCGGCCGCCTTCCTGGTCCACGCTCACCCAGACAGGGATATCCGGCACGAGATGCCGCGCTTCGAACGCCAGTTCGGCGACCTGCTCCGGCTCCACGATGTTGCGCGCGAAGAGGATGACGCCGCCAAGACCGAACTCCTTCGCAATCGATCGAAGCTCCACCGGGATGGCCGTACCGTCGAACCCGGCGATCAGCAGCTGACCGATACGGCGGCGAAGCGCGAGCGGCGACATGACCACCAGATTCTACCTCTATATAATTCGTGCGTGCCCAACGCGTCACCCGTGGTTTCCTCTGCCCCGACTCGGATCGATCTGGCCGGCGGCACGATCGACATCTGGCCGCTCTACCTTTTTCACGAGGGTGCCTGCACACTGAACGCAGCGATCAGCCTCCGGGCCCACGCGCGGATCGAGTCGCGGACCGATGGCGCCGTTGAGCTCCGGTCGATCGACACGAATCGGACCGTCCGCGCCAACGACTGGCGCGAGTTGACCGGCCACTCGGATCTGCCTCTGCTGGCGCTACTCGCCCGCCACTACCGGCTGGAGAACGCGACCCTGACCACGCGCGGAGAGTCGCCGGCCGGCGCTGGCATCGCGGGTTCGTCCGCTCTGGCCATTGCCGTATGCGGTGCCCTCGCGAGGTGGACTCGAGCCGGGACCACCGATGAGTCTCTCCTTCGCGTCGCAAAAAACGTGGAATGCCACACGATTCGGGTGCCGGCCGGGGTTCAGGACTACCGGCCGGCCTTGTACGGCGGCATCGCGGCCGTGGAATTGGGCGTCGAGGGGGTGACGCGGGTAGCGCTGGATGTCGATCCCCAGGAACTCGAGCGGCGCATCGTCGTGGCCTACACCGGTGCCCCGCGCAACTCCGGCACCAACAACTGGGAAATCACAAAGCGCCATCTCGATGGCGATCAGCAGGTCTTCGACTGCTTCGAGCGCATTCGAGATACAGCCGTCGCTATGCGCCAGGCGCTCGAGCGCAGCGATTTCGATGAAGTGGGCCGCCAGGTCGTGCGTGAGTGGGAGAACCGCAAGCGGCTGGCGCCGGGAGTAACCACGCCGGCCATCGACGAGCTGATCGACCGTGCCAAAGGGGGCCGGCGCCACGGCTGCCAAGGTGTGCGGCGCCGGCGGCGGCGGTTGCCTCTTTACCTACGGTCCGCCGGCAAAACGGCCTGCCATTGCCGAGGCCCTTGCCGCAGGCGGCGCGCGCATCCTGGATTTCCGGATCGAGACCACGGGCCTTCTGTGTGAATAACCTGTCCATTGCGCGGATCCTCAGCGAGATTGCGGACCTGCTGGAGATCAAGGACGAGAACCCGTTCAAGATCCGGGCATACCGCAACGCCGGAGACATCGTCGCGAACCATCCGCATGCGCTCGCCGATCTCGACGCCGCCGGCCTGCGCGAGATTCCGGGGATCGGCAAGGATCTGGCGGCGCGAATCCTGGAGATCGCCGAGACCGGCGGATCGACCTACCATCGGGAGCTCCTCGCGGAGTTTCCGCCGACGGTGCTCGATCTGCTCCGCCTGCAGGGTGTTGGGCCCAAGACCGTCGCGACGCTCTATCGCGATCTGGGCGTGCGAACGCTCGAGGACCTGGAGCAGGCCGCGATCGAGGGCCGCGTGCGTGCCATCAAGGGCATGGGGCCAAAGAAGGAGGCCCTGATCCTCAAGGCGCTCGAAGAACGAAAGCGGCACGCCGGACGCCACCTGCTCGCCGATACCATGGACGTCGCCGAGGCACTCCTGGCCCTCCTCCGGAACCAGGCGCCGGAGGCCGAGATCACGCTCGTGGGCAGCGCCCGCCGTGGCTGCGAGACCTGCGGCGATATCGACATCCTCGCGTCCGGTGCAGACCCGTCCCTCATGGACGCCTTTGTCGGCTACCAGCTGGTCGAGCGCATCCTCGGGCGGGGCGAGACCAAGTCGAGCGTCCTCTTGTGGGGCGGGTACCAGGCCGACCTGAGGCTGGTCGCCGCCTCGCAGCGCGGCGCGGCACTCCAGTACTTCACCGGGTCGAAGGCACACAACATCGCCCTGCGCGATCGAGCAATCTCGCTCGGGCTCAAGTTGAATGAATACGGCCTGTACCGCATTGATACCGACGAAGCGGTGGCAGGCAGCGATGAAGCGCGAATCTACGAGGCGCTCGGCCTGGACTGGGTGCCGCCTGAGCTCCGCGAGGATCGAGGGGAAGTAGATGCGGCGGCCGCGCGCCGGCTGCCGCGGCTGGTGGACATGCGCGACGTGGCGGGCGACCTCCACATGCACACCACCGAGAGCGACGGCAAGGATGGAATTCTGGCAATGGCCGCTGGCGCGGCGGCCGCCGGCCTTCAATACATCGCCATCACGGATCACAGCCAGTCGCTCGCGATGGCGAACGGCCTCGACGAGACGCGTGCGCTGGCTCACGCCGCCCGCATCCGCGCTGTGGACAGTGAGGGGGATGCTGGCATCCGCCTGCTCGCCGGGATCGAGTGCGATATCCGTCCTGATGGCAGCCTCGACCTCGCCGACGAATGTCTGGCAGCGCTCGACCTGGTCGTCGTCTCCGTGCACTCCGCCTTCAGCCAGGACCGACAGCAGATGACCGATCGGATCCTGCGGGCCATCGAGCATCCGCACGTAGACATCCTGGGGCACCCGACCGGGCGGCTGATCCTGCGCCGCGAACCCTACGCGCTCGATCTCGAGGCGATCTTCGCAGCCGCCGCCCGTCACGGCGTCGCCATCGAGATCAACAGCCAGGTCGACCGGCTGGATCTGAGCGACGCCTACGCGCGTCTGGCAAAGGAACGGGGCGTCACCCTGGTCATCTCGAGCGACGCGCACTCGACTCGGGGGCTCGGTGCGCTCCGATGGGGCGTGACGGTGGCCCGCCGCGCCTGGCTCGAGCCCGCCGACATCCTCAACACCCGACCCTTCGACCGCTTTCGCGCCGGTCTCCGGCGTCACCGAGGACAGCCGTGACCGAGCTGAAGATGCTGACCGCCGACGACAAGCTCGCCGAGATCCGCCGGATCTACTTCAAGGCCACGAAGGACACGATTGAAAAGGACCTGGATCGAGCCCTGCGGCTGCTCAAGTCGATGGCCAGCGAAGAAGAGCGCGAGCGCGCCACCGTCTTCATGGAGGGCCTGGCCGAGATGCGAAAGGACTGGGCGAAAACGGGCAAGCGCAAGCGGCGCTAACGCTTGCTGGTTGCGGCCACGACCTTCTTCCTCGCCGCCACCCGGAGCGGCTCAGGCACGTTGCGATCGATCGACAGCATCGTCACGTCGCGATCGTTCAGGCGATTCATCAGGTTGAGCGACATCGCCAGTGGGGTCTTGGGGTTCTTGGTGAGTCCGACCACCACCCCGTAGTTCTTCAACCAGCCGCGGTTCTTGCCGATGATGCGGAGCACGTCCTCACCGACGTTCGCCATCCGCGCAAACCCTGCGACCTCGGACTCGGTCAGCTTCGGGCTGCTGAGCACGGAGGCGGAAATCATCTTGTTGGGGTCTCGAATGAGCACGGCCCGCATCTCCCGCGTGCCCTTGACCGCGGCGCGCAGCCGCTGCGTGAAGTTCATCTTCGCGAGCTGCTGTGTCAGGCTCTCGCGCGCCTCCTCGTCCAGTGGCGCCGCCGTCTCAGGGATCGGCGGCTCGGGGTCCACCAGCGGATCCTCATTCCCTTCGGGCGGCGCCGCGCTCGGAAACACACCGCGCTCGGCAAAGTACTCGCGCACGGAATCCGCGGTGTCGCCACGCGCCAGCGTGGCCGATAGCGCCTCCGTGGGAATGCTTTTCAGGCTCGCATCCGCAGCTGACCTCACCTCTGGATCGGTATCGTCCAGCAGATGAACGAGCAGGGCCAGTTGCTCGTGTGCCCGCGGCGCCAGGCCGCCCTGCGCGGCCAGCAGCCGCGCGTCACGGTCGGCCTCTCCCCGCTTGAAAAAATCGAGCAACGGTGTCGGATCGCTCACGCAGGTATGTTAGGAAGGCCATCCGGCAGTGTCAAACCCGGCGCGGAGCGCGCGCGAGACCCGATCGAGCGCCGTGGCCAGACACGGAGCGTCGACCGATCCAGGACTACGCGGCGCGTCGGCCATGAACAAGCCGATCCCAGCCACCCCTGCGGCGCCACTTCGAGCGATATCCGGGATGTGATCGACCGTGATGCCGCCAATGCCGATCACCGGCACCGGGACGGCGCGAACGATCGCGGCGAGTCCCGCGATTCCCAGCCAACTCGTGCGAGCGGGCTTGGAGATCGTCGGAAAGACGCTGCCTGCAATGAGATAGTCCGCGTGTGGCGCCGCCTCAAGAGCGGCGGCCTCATCGTGGACGGAGCAGCCGATGAGAAAGCCCTTTGGCGCCAGGGCCCTCACCCGTGCCGCGGGCGCCGACGTCCCTTTCAGATGCACCCCGGAAGCACCCGCCGCAATCGCCACATCGAGGCGGTCGTTGACCACGATCTGCGTCGCCGTTCCGCTGGCCATCTCCACGAGGTCCGCGACGAGGCTGCGTAGTACGGCCGCATCAAGGTCCGGCTCACGAACCTGCACCACATCGATCCCCGCAGCAATCGCCGCCCGCGCCTGTGAGAGCAGACAGTTCCGAACCTGGCCGGCGCGCGTCTCCAATGGGGCGAGCCGGTGCCGGTCCGTAACCAGATGCAGGATCACTTGGGCTGGTTTTCCTGAACGGAAAACACCGGTGCAAGCTCGAAGAATCCGGCAAAGAGGTTCAGGAAGCCCAGCCCGCTGACTGCGCCTCGCAGGAAATTGTTGGTCAGAAAAGGACGGAGTTCCGGCAGCGCATAGGCAAAGTAGTTGCGATCCCAGAACGAGGACCACGGCAGGACGATCAGGAGGAGTCCCACCTCGATGAAGAACACGACGGCCAGGAGTCGGCGGAACACGGGGCTAGACCTGCGGCTCTGACTCGAACGGCGGAATGCTGGCGTCCGGAAGGGATTCAGCGACCTCGACCGTGTCGATTCGTGTATGCAGATGAAACGATTGCCGGTGGGCGTCCGAGTAGCCGTAGCGCGCCACGGCTCTCAAGTGCTCAGCCGTGGCGTAGCCCTTGTGGCGGTGAAATCCATAGCGATCATCGCGATCGTGCAGCGCACGCATCTCCCGGTCCCGCACGACCTTTGCCACAATCGACGCCGCCGCAATAGCGGAGCAGCGCCGGTCGCCATGCAGGACGCGCCGCTGTTCCATGGACAACCCGGGCACACGAAAGCCATCGGAGAGCACGAAGTCAGGCAGGGGGAGCAGCGCCAGAACGGCGCGCTGCATCGCCAGCAGCGACGCCTGATGAATATTGATCCGATCGATCTCGGCCGGATCCGCGGATCCAACCGCCCAGGCCACTGCCTCTGACACGATGCGCTCGAACAGCGCCTCCCGTTCGAACGCCGGCACCGCCTTCGAGTCGGCGACGCCGGGGACGTGGCGCCCCGGATCGAGGACAACCGCCGCGGCTACAACCGGCCCGGCCAGACAGCCGCGGCCCACTTCGTCCACTCCGGCCACAAGGCAGAAGCCCGCACGTCGCAGCGCGTTCTCGAGCGTGCGGGTGGCAGGAACGCGGCCCATGCGTCGCGGCTACTGCTGTTTCGAGGTGTCCTTCATGCGCGCCGCCTTGCCCTTCAGGTCGCGCAGGTAGTACAGCTTCGCGCGCCGCACCTTGGCCGAGCGCATGACTTCGACCTTCTGGATGGTCGGCGAATGCAGCGGGAAAATCCGCTCGACCCCCTGGCCGAACGATACCTTCCGGACCGTGAAGGACGCGCGAGTGCCCCCGCGGTGCAGCCCGATCACCACGCCCTCGAAGATCTGAATGCGTTCCTTGTCGCCCTCGCGCACCTTCACGTGCACACGGACCGTGTCGCCCGACTTCATCGCCGGCCGATCGGCCATCTGCGCCTTCTCGATCATGTCAATGGCACTCATGTCGTGCTCCTTTGCCTTTCGTCGACGCGCGAGCAGCTCGCGCAGTATCTGCTGTTCCTCATCGTCGAGGGCAGCGTCCTTCAAGAGTTCCGGCCGCCGCTCCAGCGTCCGCTCCACCGCCTGTGCCTTCCGCCACCGTCGGATCTCTGCGTGGTTCCCCGACAGCAGGACGTCAGGCACCCGGCCGCTCACACCCTCCGCCGCTTCTCCGAGCTCCGCCGGCCTCGTGTAGTGCGGAAAATCGAGCAACCCCCGGCTGAACGACTCCTCGGCGACGGATTGTTCGTCCCCGACGACGCCCGGCACCAGCCGGGCGATGGCGTCCACCATGACCAGCGCCGGCAGTTCCCCGCCGCTCAGCACGTAGTCGCCAATCGACAGCTCCTCGTCCACCCGCGACCGAACCCGCTCGTCCACGCCTTCGTACCGGCCACACAGCAGCACCAGGTGCTCCACCGTGCTGAGGCGTTCGGCGACATCGTTGGCCGAACGCGTGCACCCTGCGGCGAGGTGAGCACCACCCTCGGCCGCGGACGGCCTGCATCGCCGGCCGCCTGCGCGATCGCGTCGAGCGCCCGAAACAGCGGCTCCGGCTTCAAGACCATCCCGGGGCCGCCGCCGTACGGCACATCGTCCACGACGTGATGCCGGTCGGTCGTGAATGCCCGCAGGTCGTGCACCGTGACCCCGATCGTGCCGCGCCCGATGGCACGGCCGAGGACGCCGGCCTCGAGCGCCTGCTGCACCATCGCCGGAAAGATCGTGACGATGTCGAACCGCATGCGCTAACCGGCCCGTGCCTTGGTGTTCAGCTCGAGCAGCCCGGCCGGCGGCTCGATCACAATCCGCCCGGCTCGAACATCTATCGACGTACAAATCGCGGCCGCGAGCGGCACGAGCACGTCGCCGCCTTCGCTGTCGACGACCAGACGATGCCCACCGGCCCCGCCCTCGACCGCGCGAACGACGCCAACGGCCGCGCCCGATCCCGTCACCACCTGACAGCCCACCAGGTGATGGTGGTAGAACACGCCGTCCGGCAGAATGGCGCAGGTCCGCGACCGGCACCCTCAATTCGGCGCCTGTCAACGCCGCGGCCCTCTCCACGTCCTCGATCCCGGCGAATGCGATGACCGGGCGGTCCTGGTGAAACCGCGCCGTCGTAATCGTCAGCGCTTCGACGACGCCCTGCCGGCTCACGAACAGCTGACTACCCGGCTGAAAGCGTTCCACCGGGAAGTCGGTCTCCGGGTTCACGATGACCTGCCCACGCAGGCCATGCACCCGCGCGACCCGTCCCACCAGAGCCATGTCGTCCCACTGCCCGGCCCCGGCGGTTGCCATGATTCCTCAGGGCCTTCCGTCTCGAATTTCGAGCGTGACGGTCTTGCCGACCTTCTCGCCCGCCGCCGCCGCCAGGGTTCGAAGCGCCGCGGCCGTTCGGCCCTGACGGCCGATCACCCGCCCTAACTCGCCCTGCGCCGACGTACAACTCGACGAGCGTCGTCCCTTTGCGCTCGGCTTCCGTCACGTGGACGTCCTCCGGGCGATCGGTCAGCGCCCGGGCCAACACCTCGACCACCTCGCGGACGCTGCTCATACCGCCTTCGGCGCAGGCTCCGCTACGGGCGCCGCCGGCGTCAGGTGCCGCGCGATCAGCGTGCGGACCGAGTCCGACGGCTGTGCGCCCTTGCTGATCCAGTAGTTCACGCGCTCCCGGTCAACCTGGACGATGGCCGGCTTGGTGCGCGGATTGTAGTGACCGAGAATCTCGACGAAGCTGCTGTCGCGGGCCGCGCGGGAGTCGGTGACGACCACGCGGAAGAACGGACGCTTCTTGGATCCGGCCCGACGAAGGCGGATAACGACCATCTGACGCTCCTGAGTGTGGCCATGGGCTCGCCCCCCTGACCGCTGGTTCGCTGCGCACCTGACCTTCACGAGTCCGCGGGCGGCATGCCCGCGGCGGCGCAGCAACAAGTTCTTCTCTAAGGCTCCGGGCTCCGGGCTTCAGGCCCGGTTTCAGCCTCTGTTTCTGAGCATTTGCATGGCGCGGCGCTTGGCGTCTTTGCCGCCGCCTGAAAGACCCGCCATGCCGCCGAGCGACTTCAACATCTTCTGCATCTGCACGAACTGCTTCAGCAGGCGATTCACTTCTTCGACCGACGTGCCGCTGCCCCTGGCGATGCGCTTGCGGCGGCTGCCGTTGATGATGTGCTGCTTCCGCCGTTCGTCCGGGGTCATCGAGCTGATGATGGCTTCGACGCGGCCGATCTGCTTCTCGTCCGGCTTCTGATCGGCCAGCGCCTTGACTTGCCCCATCCCGGGGAGCATCCCGAGGATCTGCTCGAGCGGCCCCATCCTGCGAATAGTCTTCAGCTGATCGCGAAAATCCTCGAGCGTGAACTCGTTCGCCCGGAGCTTGCTTTCCAGCCGCGCCGCGTCGTCACGGTCGATCGCCGCCTCGGCGCGTTCGATGAGCGAGAGCACGTCGCCCATGCCGAGCATGCGCGAGACCACCCGCTCGGCCTGGAAGGGCTCGAGATCTTCGAGCCGTTCACCGCTGCCGACAAACGCGATCGGCACACCGACGACCGACACGACCGACAGCGCGGCGCCCCCGCGGGCATCGCCATCGAGCTTGGTCAGCACGACGCCGGTCACGCCGACCAGGCGGTTGAACTCGCCCGCGCTCTTGATGGCGTCCTGCCCCGTCATGGCGTCGGCGACGTAGAGCCGATCGGCGGGGTCGGTCGCGTCCTTGATCGCGACCAGCTCAGACATCAGCTCGTCGTCGATGTGCAGGCGGCCGGCAGAGTCCACGATCACGGTGTCGAAGCCCAGGTTGGCCGCCTCGGCAACCGCACCCTTGGCGCGGGCCACGGGATCCATCTGGCCCGCCGGATCGTGCACACGCACGTTGGCCTTCTGGGCGACGACGTTCAATTGCTGGATCGCGGCCGGGCGCTTGACGTCGGTCGAGACGAGCAGGGGGTGGCGGCCCTGTTTCGACAGCCACTGCGCGAGCTTGCCGGCCGTCGTGGTCTTACCAGCGCCCTGCAGCCCCAGGAGCAGGATGACGCGCGGCCGTTTCGTCGTGGGCTGAAGCCCGCCCTGGCCGTCGCCAAACAGCGCGACCATCTCGTCGCGGACAATCTTGACGACCTGCTGCGAGGGCGAGAGGCTGCCGAGGACGCCCTGGTCCTGGCCGAGGGCACGATCGCGAACGCGGTCGACAAACGCCTTGACGACCTTGAAGTTGACGTCGGCTTCGAGCAACGCCAGCCGGATCTCACGCAGGGCGGCTTCGACAGCCTCCGGCGTCAGACGCGTTTCTCCCCTCAGACTCTTGAAGACGTCCTGGAGCCTTGTGCTCAGCGACTCGAACATAACCCCGCTAACCTGCTCTACAGCAAACGCTTATCGTAGTTGACCTCTTCGATTCTGTCAACGACGAGGCGGCTGCGAGCCCGGCGGACCGGGCAGGCCGACGAAACTACACGCCCGACAGCTTGTGGCCGAGCTTCTCTTTCTTCGTCGTGAGGTATCGGCGGGTGGATTCCAGGACCGGAATCTCGAGCGAGAGCCATTCGGTCACAGAGAGCCCGTAGCCCTCGATTCCGACGAGCTTTCGGGGATTGTTGCTCAAGAGCCGCATCGTACGGACGCCCAGGTCGCGGAGAATCTGCACGCCCATTCCGTAGTCGCGCTGGTCCGCCTTGAAACCGAGGCGCTCGTTCGCTTCGACGGTGTCGAAGCCCTCGTCCTGGAGTTCGTACGCCCGAATCTTGTTCGCGAGCCCGATACCGCGCCCTTCCTGATTGAGGTACAGCATGATGCCGCGACCCTCAGCCGCGATGCGCTTCATGGCCGCGTCGCGCTGCGCTCCGCAGTCGCAGCGGACCGAGTGCAGCACGTCCCCTGTCAGGCAGGACGAATGCACCCTCACAAGCACGTCCTTGCCGCTGGAGATGTCTCCAATGACGAGAGCCACGTGCTCCTGGCGGTCCAGCTGATTCTCGAACACGTGGACCGTGAAATCGCCATACTCCGTCGGCAGCTTCGCCGACGCGACGCGCTTCACCAGCGACTCGGTCCGCATCCGGTACTTGATGAGGTCCGCGATGGTGACCAGCAGCAGCCCGTGCTTCTTCGCAAACTTCGCCAGCTCGGGCACGCGCGCCATCGTGCCGTCTTCGTTCATGATTTCGCAGATGACGCCGGCGGGATACAAGCCGGCGATCCGAGCCAGATCGACCGCGGCTTCCGTCTGCCCCGCCCGCACCATCACTCCGCCGGTTCGCGAGCGCAGCGGGAAGGTGTGCCCGGGCCGCGCCAGGTCCTCGGGCCGTGTGGCCGGATCGATGGCCGCCAGCACGGTGTTGGCGCGGTCGGCCGCGGAAATGCCCGTGCTCGTTCGGCCCTTCGCTTCGATCGACACGCAGAACGCCGTCTCGAAGCGGGAGCTGTTCTGCGCGACCATGAGCGGCACGTCGAGCTCGTCGAGGCGTTCAGGCGTCATCGACAGGCAGATGAGGCCGCGGCCATAGCGCGCCATGAAGTTGATCGTCTCCGGCGTCACCTTCTCGGCGGCGATCGTGAGATCGCCCTCGTTCTCGCGGTCCTCATCGTCAACGACGATGATCATGCGGCCGGCGCGGAACGCCTCGACGGCGTCCTCGATCCGGGCAAACGGGCCGCGCTTCTTGGATCCTCTCGCGATGGCAAGGTCGTGCTTCATCAGTGCCGGACCTCGCCGGCTTTGAGCGGGGCCAGGGTCAGCCCGGCGAGTTCCGCTGCGCGAACGACATACTTTCCGACCATATCGCACTCGAGATTGACCCGGTCGTGCTTCTGAGCCCGGCGCAGGTTGGTGTGCGCCATCGTAAACGGCACGACCTGGACGTCGAACCGGCTCGGGCCGATGCCGGCGACAGTGAGGCTGATGCCATCGACCGCAATCGAGCCTTTCGACACCAGATATGGCGCGAGCGCTGAGGGATACCCGATCGTCACCCAGTGGAAGTCTGCCTCGGGCCGCATGTCCTCGATATTCCCCATGGCGTCCACGTGCCCCTGAACGAAATGCCCGCCGATCCGTCCGTCGGCACGAAGCGGCCGCTCGAGATTCACCGCCGAGCCGGGCACCAGTCCACCCAGCGTCGTGACCCTGATCGTTTCCGGTCCGACGTCGGCGTGAATCTGCCCGGCCTCGGCGACGATGACCGTCAGGCACACGCCGTTGACCGCCACGCTGTCGCCCGGCGCGAGCTCCCCGGCCATGGGAGCCTCGATGCGCAGACGGACGCCCCCGCCGGTGGGCTTGCTCTCGACAATCTCTCCGACTGCTTCAACGAGGCCCGTGAACATAACCCTCTATCAGCACATCCGGTCCGAGCGGCGCAGTGTGCGCCTCGACGAGCGCCTGCGGCGAGAAGGGCGCCCCGTCGAGAAACCGCACGCCCCGCTCGCCCAGGATGTGCGGTGTCTGATACACGCTGACGTAGTCCACGACGCCCTCGTCCCACGCAGCCCGATGGACCTCCGCCCCGCCTTCGAGCATCAGCGATTCGATCCGGCGCCGCCCCAGCACCGCCAGCGCCGCCGCGAAGGTCCGATCCTCGGCCACCTCGACTCTCGCACCGAGGCCTTCGAGACGGCTCCTCGCCTGTCGTCTGTGTGCGCCCTGGGCCGTGGTCACGATCATGACAGGGCCCGACTCGGGTGTCGAGAGCAGCCGGGCGGCGGTCGGCATGCGCAGTTCCCGGTCGAAAACCACGCGGATCAGGGGGCGTTCGCGGTAGACGTCCCGTGAGGTCAGGAGCGGATCGTCCACGATGACGGTGTTGACCCCGACACCGATAGCGTCCACTTCGGCCCGCATGCGCTGGGCGTGCCGGTCCGCCTCGGTCGCCGTCAGCTGGGTCCGCAGCCCCGGAGCCTCCGCAATGCAGCCATCCTGGCTGACCGCGGCTTTCAGAATCACAAACGGCCGGTTCTCTTGCACGAGGGTGAAAAACGGCTGGTTGAGGGCGGCGGCGGCCAGGCGGCCCACCCCCACTTCGACCTGCACGCCGTGGGACCGCAGGTGCGCGAAGCCCTTGCCCGCGACGAGCGGGTTCGGATCTTCGAGCGCGGCCACGACGCGGGTGACGCCGGCCTCGACAATCCGCGCGACGCAGGGTCCGGTTCTCCCGACATGGCAGCACGGCTCGAGCGTGGAGTACAGCGTGCCGCCCCGCGCGGCGCCCCCGGCGTTCTCGAGCGCGCGCACCTCGGCATGCGCTTCCCCGGCGCGCTCGTGATAGCCCTGCCCCACGACCACGCCGTCCCTGGACACCACGACGGCGCCGACCAGCGGATTGGGACTCGTCCGTCCGCGTCCCCTGGACGCGTGGAAGAGCGCGCGGGCCATGTAGTCATCTGGTGACAGCACGACCGATCACCACCGTTCCGCGAACAGCCCGTCGATGTACTCATCGGGCGAAAAAGGGACGAGATCCTCGATGCCTTCGCCGACACCCACGTACCTGATGGGTAGTTTCAGGTCGTGGGCGATGGCCACGGCGACACCGCCCTTTGCGGTCCCATCGAGCTTGGTCAGCACGACACCGTTGACGCCGGCGACCTGCGTGAACTCACGCGCCTGCTGCACGCCGTTCTGGCCCACGGTCGCATCCAGCACGAGGAGCACTTCCTGCGGGGCGCCCGGTACTTCGCGGCTGGCGATGCGCCGAATCTTGTCCAGCTCCTGCATCAGGTTGACGCGCGTGTGCAGGCGTCCCGCCGTATCGACCAGCACGGGGTCGCGTCCCCTGGCCCTGGCTGAGGTGATCGCATCGAAGACCACGGCGGCCGGATCGCTCCCTTCGCGCGCGCGGACCATATCCACGCCGGCGCGCTCCGCCCAGATCTCGAGCTGCTCGACGGCCGCGGCGCGAAACGTATCCGCCGCGCAGATGATCGGCCGTCGTCCTTGCTGCTTGAGGACGTTGGCCAGCTTGCCCACGGTGGTGGTCTTGCCGGTGCCGTTCACGCCGACGATCAGCCAAACGGCCGGAGGTGCAGCGGCGGCTGGCGCCGGGCGTTCGACGCTCGCGAACACCGCGCGGATCTCGTCCCTGACCAGATCGCGAAGGCTCTCGCCCGACCGGGCGCGCTTGCCGATGGCCGCGACAATCCGCTCGGTCGCGGGGATGCCGACGTCAGCCGAGATCAGCAGTTCCTCCAGCGCTTCAATCGTGTCGACGTCGAGCGGCCGCGAGCGCCGGTCGCCCGAGTCGGCCGTCCGCACCAGGTCTTCGAACCGCTCGACGATCTGCTGCTTGGTGCGAGAGAGGCCCTCTCGAATCCGACCGAACACACCCATTCGAGCGATCTTATCAGCTGCCTTCGGTCTCGGACCGCTGCGGGCGGAGCATGAGCGCACCGACGGCGGCGGCCGCGCTCACGCGTCCGTCAAGCACGGCGGCCATCTGCGCGGCGATAGGCAGCTCCACCCGATGCCGCTCGCCCAGCGCCAGGATGGCATGCGTGGACTTCACGCCCTCGGCCACCATCTTCATGCTGGCCACCACGTCGGCAAGCGGCCGTCCGCGAGCGAGCTCGATTCCGACGAACCGGTTGCGGCTGAGCGATCCCGTGCAGGTCAGCACCAGATCACCGAGCCCGCTCAAACCGGCCGCGGTTTCACGACGCCCACCCGCCGCACACGAGAGCCGGGTAATCTCCGCGAGGCCCCGCGTCACCAGGGCTGCGAGCGCGTTGTGCCCAAGGCCAAGCCCTTCCACCACGCCCGCGGCAATGGCAATGACGTTCTTCATCGCGCCGGCCACTTCCACGCCCACGACGTCGTGCGATCCGTAGAGTCGGAACGTGGGGCCCCGGAACTCGGTCTGCACGAGCTCCATCGCCGCGCTGTCGCTCGAGGCGGCGAGGACCGCCGTTGGAAGCTGCCGTGCCACTTCCAGCGCGAAGCTCGGGCCTGAAAGGACCACCACCGGGTGCGTTCCACTCAACTCCTGGGCGATCACCTCCGACATGCGCATCAGCGTGTCGACCTCGAGCCCCTTCACCGCGCTCACCAGCGGCACGGAGCTGCCAAGCAAGGGCGCCGCGGCCCGCACGACCGCACGGCACCCGTGCGAAGGAACCGCGGCCACCACCACCGATGCACCGACAACGGCTGTCGACATCGTGTCGGTCGAAACCACGGCGCGCGGCAGCTCGATGCCCGGCAAGTACGTCGAGTTCGTCCGGTTTGCCGCAATCTCGTCGGCGACAGCGGGGTCGCGCGCCCAGAGCCGCACGTCATGCCCGACACGCCCCAGGTGGGCGGCGAGCGCCGTTCCCCAGCTGCCCGCTCCAAGAATGGCGATCGCGCTCATCGGTGATCCTGCAGCCGCGGCTCCGCACCTGTGCGCAGCCGCAACAGGTTCGACCGGTGACGGAACAGGACGAGGATGGCAGCGCCCGAAGCGGCCCAGACTGCTGCGGCCGGGCTGTTGGTCACGTAGGCGATGGGAGGAAGGGCCGCGGTCGCGGCCATCGAACCCACCGACACGTGCCTGGTCAGCCAGCTGCCAAGAAAGAAAATTGCCAGAGCGGGGGGCAGTGCGAGAGGCGTGAGCACCGCGAACGCGCCGCACGCGGTCGCGACACCTTTCCCGCCGCGGAACTTCAGCCAGATCGGGTACACGTGCCCGACAACCGCAGCGAGCCCGGCTACCGCCGGTGCCGCAGCACCGCCACCGGACAGCCGCTGCGCGACCAGAACGCTGACCGCGCCCTTCGAGATGTCCAGCAACGCGACGAGCAGACCGGCCCGGACGCCCGACGATCGGAACACGTTGGTGGCACCCAGATTCCCGCTGCCTACCCGCCGCAGATCGATGTTGCCCCAGCGCCGCGCAAGCAACAGCGCGAAGGGAATGGACCCGATGCAATACGCCAGCAGTGCCAGCAGGCTCAAAGACATTTGAGAAGCATCAGCCTCAGAAGGTTGAGGGCGGCCTGTGTCCCCTGATACTTGATCTGCTCGCGGTTACCGATGAGCCTGAGTGTCCGCACGTGTGCCTCCGTCCCGCTAAGGACTGCGAGACACACGGTGCCTACCGGCTTTTCGGCTGACCCACCACTCGGGCCGGCGATGCCGGTGATGCCGATACCGACTGTCGCGCCTGCTCTCCTCTGAACTCCCTCGGCCATGGCACGGGCGACCTGCTCGCTCACTGCCCCGTGCTGAGCAATCAGCTCTGCAGGCACACCGGCCAGCTCCGTCTTGGCCCGATTGCTGTAGCAGACGACACCGCTGTCGACGTACGCCGAGCTCCCGGGCACATCGGTCAGCCTGGACATCAGCAGCCCGCCGGTGCAGGACTCGGCGGCGGCGACGGTCGCGCCCGCCGAGGCGAGCAGCTCGCCCACGACCGCCTCGAGGGGCTTTCCGTCCGTGCTGTAGACCGATGGGCCAAGAGCGCCCACCAGTGACGCGACGGCGGGATCGAGCGCTGCGTCCGCCTCGGTACGGGTCCGGGCCGCCGCCGTCAGATGCAGCTCCACCTGACCAAACACGGCCAGGATCGTGGTGTCGATCGGCACGGACTGATCACGCCACGGGCCGTAAACCGGCTGCGCCACGGCGTCGACATCCGACTCAGTCCGGCCCGTGATCTTCAGCACCCGCCTGAAGAGGCCCCGGCCCCCTGCGACCGACGCGAGGCGTTCACGCACGATGGTCTCGAGCATCGGCGTCATCTCGCGGGGAGGTCCGGGCAGGAGCGCGAGACGCGAGCCGCGGCTCTCGATCCACAAACCCGGCGCCGTGCCGTTGACGTTTTCCAGCACCTGCGCGCCGCGTGGCACCATCGCCTGGCGGCTGTTGATGGCAGGCATCACCAGGCCCCGTTTGGCAAATCGACCTTCGATCCGCGCCAGAATCTCCGCGTCCAGCTCGAGGGGCACTTCCAGCGCCCTCGCCACAGCGTCACGAGTCACATCGTCAGCGGTCGGGCCAAGCCCACCGGTGCAGATCACCACGTCGGCGGACGGAAGGGCCTGGAGCAGGAGCGCGACGAGCCGGTCGACGTCATCACCGAGCACGGTCTTCTGCGAGACCGTAAAGCCGATGGTGTTCAGCCGCTCAGTGATGAGCAGTGAATTGGTGTCCACGCGGAAGGGGGTCAGGAGCTCGCTGCCGACGGCAATGACCCAGGCATTCATGCTGCGAACACCATCACGACACGCAATAGAAGGTTGGCGTACACCGCGGCCATGAAATCGTCCGCCATGATGCCGAGGCCGCCGCGCAGCTTCTCGAAACGGTTCGCCGGGTACGGCTTCAGCACGTCAAAAGCGCGAAACAGGAAGAAACCGAGCAGGGCACCGCCCCAGCCTACGGGGTTGAGAAACAGGGTGACCAGCATGCCCATCACTTCATCGATCACCACTGGACCAGGATCGGTGCCCTTGAAGTGCTCCTCCGCCCGACCCGCGCTCCAGACGCCGGCTGCGAAGATGGCGGCGATCGCCGCCCCCTGCGCAACAGGTTGGCCCGGAATGACCAGCCAGAGCAACAATCCGAGGATCGAACCAAACGTGCCGGGCGCCACCGGCGCGTAGCCGACACCCAGCCCCGTCGCCAGTAACAAAGGAACGCGCATGGACGGAGCGGTCACGCGGGGACGGTCATGCGGCAGCGCGAACGACCCTGGTACCAGCGCATCGATCGTGGAGGCCGCGGTGGTCGCGGCTGAACAAGGCGGTGACGAAGCCGAGGCCGGCCGGGACGGCGAGCACCGCCCACACCAGTGTGCGGAGGACTGACCGCCCCACGTCGAGAGACTCGTCGGTCTCGGCCGCGACGACCTTTATGCCCGTCGCCATCTTGCCCATGGTCTGGCCTCCCGCGGTGAACGCCACGAAGTAGCCTCCATTCTGCAAGACGAGGAACGCCAGCAGCGGACCGAGCGGCAGCATCTGCACGTCGTCCTGTGTCAGGCCGCAGATCTGCATGGTGAAGTAGACGACGGCGATATCGATCACGGCGAGCAGCGCGAGATCGATGACGGCGGCGGTTACTCTCGCAACGATTCCCGCCGGTTCCAACGCCACTTCTTCCGGGCGCAGCCATCCGCCTGCCTGGGCGCGATCGGCCGGCTGTGTTGGCTTGTCGATGGTCAGGCCGAAGTCCTCGCCCGCGAGATCGAGTTGCTGGGTCCTGGGAACCTCAGCGTGGTGGCGATGTGCCTCCGGTGTCGCCCGGCGGACAGCAAGCGGCACCCTCGGCGCGGACACCCTCGTTATAAGAGGTGTCTCCGGGACCGGATCATCGCTCTGGAAGAGCGGCAACTCCGGCGTCGGAAGACCCACGTGCGCCGGAGGGCGAGAGGGAAGATCGACCGGCGCCGACCGATCCGAGGGATGCGGAGGCGTCGGAAAAAACGAAGCGGCGGCGTCTACAAGGCTCAGATCGTCGAGCGGGTTCGGACTCGAAGGGGCCGAGCGAATCGGCAATTCCGGAAGATAAAGCGAGGGAGCCAGGGAGAAGTCGTACCCGCAATTCCGGCAACGGTCTCCCGACTCGAAGCCGAGATAGCCGCACTTGGGACACTTCATGGCACGGGCGCTGGGGCCGCGGCGACAGCCGCCGGCTCGGCCGCCAGGGCTATCAGCTGTTGCTGAATCTCTCCACGCAACTGGTCTGCGTCCGGCCTCTCGGGGTCAGTCGGCCGCACCTGATCCAACGCACCGAGCGCATCGCGGAGCCGCCCGCCCGCCGCAAGTGCCTGCGCCCGCCCGAGCGCTCCTTCACCACGCCTCGGCAGCGGAAGTGGATGCTCGGCCGCCGCAATCGCGACGGGAGCCTGAACCACGGATGGCAGCGCAATGGAGGGCCGCCACGCCACCCGGTTTGCTATGCGAGGGCTGAAAACGGCCGCGATCGCGGCCACGACCACAACGGCTGAAGCGCCAACCGCCCAGCCGACCGTTCGCCTCGGTGCCGGCTCGTCCTCAGGGACAAAGAGCACGGACCGTTCGCTGAGCGCCGCGTGCGAACGGGCGGCCGGCGCAGCGCCATGATCGATTCGATTCAGCCGGTCCAGCAGTGCAAGAGCTTCGTCGGCGTGAGCGCCCCGGCTGACTGCATCCTGGAGGAATCGTCGAGCCTGAACGGACTCGCCGCGGTTGAACGCGGCCAGGCCGCGGTCGAGCAGCTCTTCCGACTCGCGCTGCCGCTCAGCCACGGCGCTTCTGGCGCGCTCGATGTACGCGCGGGCGCGTGCGTGGCTGCGGTCGAGAAACAGTGCGCGCGTCCAGACGTTGATCGCCTGCTCGAACTGCGCGGCGAAGTAATGGTCAAGTCCGGCGAGGAGCAGCTGCTCGATCTTGGCGTCCCGATCCCGGTCCAGCGCGGCGTCGAGCTCGCGCGGACGATCGGTCGGAAGCGGTTCTGACATAAGCGGTTGTGGAAAAAGAGTATAGCATCTCGGCATCGTGCTCGAGTGCATTCCCAATGTGAGTGAAGGCGCCCGGATGGAGGCGGTTGAGGCGCTGACCGCCCAGCTGTCAGGCGCTCCCGGGCTACGGCTGCTCGACAGGTCGTCCGATGCTTCACACAATCGTTCGGTCTTCACCTGCGCGGGCGATGCCGCAGCGCTCGAAACCGCCATGCTCCGTGTGTGTCGCCGAGCGATCGAGCTCATCGATCTCCGGAACCACCGCGGCGTGCATCCCCGCATTGGGGCGGTCGATGTCGTGCCCTTCGTGCCGCTGGCCGGTTCATCGATGGCCGAGGCGGTCGCGCTTGCCCGCCTGACCGGCGCGCGAATCGCTGCGGACTGCGGTGTGCCGGTCTACCTGTATGAAGAAGCCGCGCTGCGCCCCGAGCGGCGGCGGCTCGAAGCCATCCGGCAAGGCGGCTTCGAAGCGCTCGCAGAAAGGATGACGACAGACGAGTGGGCCCCCGACTTTGGCCCCCGGCGGCCTCATCCCACGGCTGGGGCCACCGCCGTCGGCGCGCGAGGACCGCTCATCGCGTTCAACGTCAACCTCGCCACCGATCGGCTGGAGGTGGCCCGTCAGATCGCCAGAGTCGTCCGCGCCAGCTCCGGCGGGTTGCCAGCCGTCAAGGCAATGGGCGTGTCGCTGCACGACCGTGGGATCGTGCAGGTATCGATGAACCTGACCGACTACGAGCGAACCTCGATGGTCGAGGCGTTCGAGGCTGTTCGCCACGAAGCCGCGCTGGCCGGCGTCTCAGTGCTTGAAAGCGAGCTCGTCGGCCTGGCGCCGGCCGCGGCCCTCGACGCCAACACGGCGGCCAGGATGCTACTCGTGGACTTTTCGCCCAGCCGAATCCTCGAGCATGCGCTGGGAGCCGTTGACGACGGCGGCAGCTAGACGGCCTCTTCCTCGTCGGCCGACTCGGCGTCGAGTTCCGTGCGCCTGGCGGGAGCGATACCGAACGCGCGCATCTTCCGATAGAGGTTGCTGCGCTCCACACCCAACGCATCCGCCGTCCGCGACATGTTCCCGTGCTGGCTGGCCAGAGTCCGGAGAATCAGGTCGCGCTCGAACTTCTCGCGCGCGTCATGGAGCGTCAGCCCGTCGCTGAACTGCTGGCCGTCGTCCGGCCTGAACGCCGACGACTGCTCGAGGAAGCCGAGGTCGGTCGCGGAGATCGCGTCGCCCGGCACCATGATCATCAGGCGCTCGATCACGTTCCTGAGTTCGCGGACGTTGCCCGGCCAGGCGTAGCGCTCCAGCACCATCGTGGCTCCGGGCTTCGAAAGCCTTCGCACGCCGGCCATACTCGCGCGCGAACTCGGCCATGAAGTGATTGGCGAGGAGCGGGATGTCCTCGCGGCGGTCCCTGAGCGGAGGGACAAAGATCGGAATGACGTTCAGGCGGAAGTAAAGGTCCTCGCGAAACCCGCCCGTGCGGATCTCCACCTGCAGATCCTTGTTGGTTGCCGCGACGACACGCGCATCGACCTTGATCCGCGTCGTGCCGCCGACCGGCTCCATCGTTTGCTCCTGAAGGGCACGCAGGACCTTGGCCTGCGTCTTCAGGCTCATGTCGCCAATCTCGTCGAGGAACAGCGTTCCGCCGTCGGCCACCTCGAACTTGCCCCGACGGTCGGCCACCGCGCCGGTGAACGCACCGCGCACGTGGCCGAAGAGTTCGCTCTCGATCAGTTCCTCGGGGATCGCCGCGCAGTTCACCTCGACAAACGTGTGGTTGCGCCGGCGGCTCAGCGTGTGAATCGTCCGCGCCACCAGTTCCTTGCCGGTGCCGTTCTCGCCGTAGATGAGGACGCGGCCATTGGTCGGCGCGGCCATCGCGACCTGCTCGCGAAGCTGGCGCATGGCATGGCTTTCCCCGACCATCGTTTCGTGGCGGTCCACTCGCGCACGCAGCGCGCGATTCTCGGCCTCGAGGCGTCGTTGCCGCAAGGCATTGCGGACGACCAGGACGGTCTTGTCGAGCGACAGCGGCTTTTCGACGAAGTCGAACGCGCCGAGCTTGATCGCGCGGACCGCCGATTCGATGTTGCCATGACCTGAGATCAACACGACCTGGGCATCGACCTGGCGCTCGCGCACCCTGGCGAGCGTCGCCAGGCCGTCCATGCCAGGCAGCCACACGTCGAGCAGGATCAGATCGACGCCGCCCCGCGTGAGCCGGTCGAGGCACTCCTCGCCGCTGCCCACGGACTCGACCCCGTATCCCTCGTCTCGCAGAACGCCGCTCAATGCCGCGCGCACGCCCGGCTCGTCGTCCACGATTAGAATCGTCGGCTTCATCCGGTTCTCAGCACGGCAGTTCGATCGTGAAGCGGGTACCTCGCGGCTGGTTGTCCCCGGCCTCGATGCTCCCGCCGTGCTCGGCAATGATCCGCCGCACGATCGCCAGTCCGAGGCCGCTGCCCCGGCGCTTGGTCGAGTAGTACGGCAGGAACAGTTTTTCGCGCTCCGCCTCCGGGATGCCCGGACCGTCGTCGGAGACTGAAATGCGGACCACGCTCTGGGCCACATCCCGATCGGTGCCCACGACGATGCGGCCGGTATGGTCCATGGCCTCGACGGCGTTATCCACCAGGTTGATGACCACGCGGCGAATCTGCTCGGGATCGAGCCGCACGGCCGGCAACTCGGGCGCAAGCGACTGATCGATCTGCACGCCGGCGAAGATCCCGTGATAGAGCGCCAGGGTCTCGGTGACGAGCTGGTTCAGATCGGTGGGCGCGGTGCGCGGCGACGGCATCCGGGCAAACTGCGAGAACTCGTCGACGAGCCCCTTGAGTGACTCGACTTCCCCCACGATCGTCCGTGTGCATTCCTCTACTAGCGCGCGCGGGCCTTCGGGAGCGCCGGAGAAGTGGCGGCGCAGCCGCTCGGCCGAGAGCTGAATGGGCGTCAGCGGATTCTTGATTTCATGCGCCAGACGGCGCGCGACCTCGCGCCATGCCGCGACCTTCTGGGTCCGGATGAGCGGGGTCACGTCATCGAGGACGAGGACGGCGCCTTCCCGCGCCCCGCTCTCGCCGACGAGCACCGTGGTCACGGCCGCCAGATGCAGTTCGTGTCCGTCGCGCGTGAGTGCGACTTCCTGTGCCGTTGCGTCTGCGCGCGCCCGATCGCCACCCTCGATGAGCGCGGCCAGCGGGTGGAGATCCGGGCGGTCGAACGCTCCCCGCAGCGGCTGGCCCACGATCGAGCGATCGAGCTGCAGCAGGCGCGAGGCGGCGCTGTTGATCGTCGTCACCAGCCCGGCGGCATCCACGGAAACCACGCCGGTGGCGATCCTCTCGAGAATCGTTTCGATGTACCGGCGGCGCGCTTCGACCTCGCCGTGCTTCTTCTCGAGCTGGACCGTCGATCGCTCGATCTTGCGCCGGCTGTTGGCCAGCTCCCCGGCCATGGTGTTGAAGGCCTCGGTCAGCGCGCCGAACTCGTCGCCGCTCTGGGGTTCGACCCGCTGTTCGAGGCGGCCGGCGCCGATCTCCTTCGCGGCAGCTGCGAGGGCCTGCACCGGCCCCGTGATCCGCTTGGCGAAGTACGACCCCAGCCAGATGGCCCCGATGAGGATCATCAGCGTGACCATCAGGAAGAACGCGAGATACAAGCCGGTCAGCGGCCGTTTCAGCACGCGGAGCTGGTTGTAGCTCTCGAACGCCTGCGTCAGCCGCCGCGATCGCGTGGCCAGGTCGCCTGTCAGGTAGTCGGTCGCCACGACAACGCCGCTCGGGCTGCCATCGGGGCCTCGCACGACGGCGGCGGCATGCAGCAAGTCACCGTCTGCGCCAAGCGCCTCGATCGACCGTGTCTCGCCGGAACCGGCGAGCACCTGCGCCGCCAGCCGATCCGCGGCAGCGCGGCTGTAGACCGAAGGCAGGGCCGGCGCGGCCACATCCACGACGGGCTCGAGACCCGGCAGCGCCCCTGGAGACACGCGGTAGACGGCTACCATCTGCACGCGGCGCAGCGTGACGTCCGGCGCCAGTTGCTCGCGCAGAGGCGTGACGTCCGGGTTCGAGAGATCGGCGCCCGAGAGGGCGCGTGCAATGCGGCCCGCCTGATCGCTCACCAGCATCTGCCGCTCGGCGTAGTAGTCACCGGCAATCTGGTTCGCCGAGCTGAGGATGTCATCCATCGGCGCGTTGAACCAGCGATCGATGTTGGTGCGAATGAGCTCGCTGCCCACGACCAGCACCACGACAGTGGGCACGAGCGTCATCGCGAGCAGCAGCGCCACCAGCTTGGCGCGGAAGCGCGCAAACGGGAGTCCGCGCCGGCGCTCGACCACGACCTTGACGATGTTGCGCGCCAGAACGAAGGCCAGCGCCGCGAGCATCGTGAGATCCGCGGCGGTGAGCGCGTAGAGCACGAACTCGGTGAGGAAATCCGGCGAGAAGCGCGGCGTTCGATTGGCCAGGGCCAGGATGGCCACGAGGGCCACGACCAGGACGACCACCGCCGCGAGAATGAGCGGAGGGTTATCCCGGAAGCGCCGCTTCTCCGGCGGCGGCACCAGGGCAGGCGCGGGCGAGCGTCGCGGCGTGATGGAAGTGACCGTTGCCGGCATCCCTGGCCCCTATTCCCTAGTCCCTAGTCCCCAAACCCCAATCAATCCGAAGTCCCCAGCCCCAAGTCCCCAGTCCCAAGTCCCGAGTCCCAAGTCCCGAGCTCCCAGTTCAAGGGATGAACGTGTACTGCGCCTGCCCCGTGATGGAGCCGTCGTCCCACGGCCACGGGAACCAGGTGTTCCGTGGCCGCGCGTTGGCGCGCACGCGTATGTAGTACTCGCCGTTCACTTCAAGCGCCGACGTCGCGGTCACTGGAACGCGCTCGAACTCGGTCAGCCAGATCCGGACCTCTTCTTCGTCCTCGGTCGGCCGGGCATCCTCGACGCGGCCGTCGAAGCTGCGCGCCAGCTGATAACGCCGCGTGAGGTTGTCGAAGCGAACGCTCGCCGTGATCGTGAGGGATGCGAGCGTCTGGTCGAACCAGGTGGCCGTCGCGCGACGGAGCTCGACGTCGTAGGAGAACGAGGTGGCGAGGCCGCTCTGGATGGCGTCCCGCATGTCGGGTGTGAGCCCATCGACAAGCGCGAACGACACGAGCAGCTGGCCATCGCGCGCCACGGGCGTGATCGTCAGCTCAGGACCGGCGGCGCGGACGCCAGAGGCGAACAGCGCGCCGGCCAACGCCAGCACGACCGCAAGTCGCAGGCGGCTCGTCATTCCTTTGCGTTCAAGAGATCCTTCAACTCGCTCATGAACTCGCCGATGTCGCGGAAGTGCCGGTAGACGGACGCGAACCTGACATACGCCACTTTGTCGAGCGTCTTCAGCTCCTCCATGACGAACGACCCGATGTCGGCCGTGGAGATCTCCTTCTCGGGCCTGTCCTGAAGGGCGCCTTCGACGCGGTCGGCAATCGCTTCCAGCGCGGCGACGGTCACCGGACGCTTCTCACAGGCCTTGAGCAGGCCCCCGATCAGCTTCTGGCGCTCGAATCGCTCGCGCGTGCCGTCCTTCTTGACGACCATGTACGGAATTTCATCGATCCGCTCATAGCTGGTGAACCGCTTGCCGCACTCCAGGCACTCGCGGCGTCGCCGGATGACTTCCCCCTCCTTGCTTTCGCGCGAGTCGACGACTTTGTCGCCCAGATGGCTACAGAACGGACACTTCATGGTACGAGCGAATCTCCCCGGGGCTCGGCCTGTTGCGCCAGCTGCCGCATGCCTGCGATGTTCAGCCCTTCCTGCGCCGCAAACAGGAGCCCGAGGAGCAGCGACGGTCCAAAGGAGAGCACATGCAACACGATCGCGGCGCCGACCGACGCTTCCTCGTTGGCGCCGAAGAAGGTCGTCGCGCCAAACAGAAACGCCCAGTGAAAGCCGCCGACCGCTCCCGGGGTGGGCACGGCCACGCCGATGACCAGGAGCGACATGATCAGAAAGGATCCGAAGAAGGGAATCGGCAGGTGGAACGCCTCGGCGACGGCCCAGATCCCGAGGCTGATCGACAGCCACAGCGGGAGCGACAGCGCCAACGCCACCAGCAACCGGCTGGGGCGCCGGACCGCCAGCAGACCGATCGCGAATTTCTCGGCGATCCGGGCCACGAGGCCGACCAGCTGCGATGGCACCACGCGACCGAGGCTCTCGAGCATCTCGCGCAGCCGCGCCGGGTTGCCGGCAAGCACGAACAGCACCACCAGCACAGCGAGCGACGCCACCGCCGCCGTCGCCCCGGCCCACTTAACGGGCCCGAACGCGGCCGGATTGGTAGCCGCCATCTCGCGTCCGAAGACGAATACGTAGGCCGCCAGCAGCACCAGCACCGTGAGCATGTCGAGCACGCGCTCGAGAATGATCGTGGCGAAAGCGCCCGTCGCGCTCATCTGCTCGTGGCGTGCGAGGAAATACGGGCGAATCAGTTCACCGGCGCGCGCCGGCAGCAGGCTGTTGGCGGCAAACCCCACGGCGGTCGCCCGGAAGGCGCTGCCGAAGCCCGCGTGGCCGAGCGGTTCGAGCAGGTACTGCCAGCGCCAGGACCTGAGCGCCAGATTGGCGAACATCATCGAGACGGAGAAGACGAGCCAGGCCGGTTCCGCGCGCAGGATCTCGCGGCCCACGCCCCGCAGATCGACATTCTGCAGAAACAGGCCGACCAGCAGCGCGGCGAGCGCCAGCACGATGATCGTTCTGACCGTCGATTGCATAGAGGAAGCCGCCCTCTACTATACTGCCCTAGCGTCGCAGCCGAGCGGCCGCGCTACATGTTGTTGTTGTCCCGCGTCGCGGGTCCCTGTAAGATGCAAATCTTTCCCGAGGACGCTGTTGCCGCTCGCCTCCCCTGTGCTCCAAACCACGCTCGACCGCCCACCGGATCGCCACGGCAAGGTGCGAGACATCTACGATTTCAACGATTGCCTGGTGATCGTCGCGACCGATCGCATCTCGGCCTTCGACTACGTCCTCGGATCGGGAATTCCGGACAAGGGATCCATCCTCACGCAGATCTCGCTGTTCTGGTTCGCCCACCTCGCGCACGTCGTTCCCCACCACGTCCTGTCCACTGACCCCTCGGACTACCCCGAACCCGCCCGCCGCCATGCGGACCTGCTCAGGGGCCGGTCAATGCTCGTGCGAAAGGCCGACCCCCTGCCCATCGAGTGTGTGGCCCGTGGATACCTCGCGGGGTCGGGCTGGAAGGACTACCAGGCAACGGGCGAGGTCTGCGGAATCGGCCTGCCCGCACGCCTGACGGAGTCAGCGCGCCTGCCGCACCCGATCTTCACGCCGGCCACCAAGGCCCAGTCGGGCCACGACATCAACATCAGCGAGGCGCGGGCGGCCGAGATGGTGGGACCCGATGTGCTGGCGCGCGTTCGCGACCTGACCCTGCGGCTGTACCAGGAGGGATTGGCCCACGCGGAGTCAGTCGGCATCCTGGTGGCCGACACGAAGTTCGAGTTCGGCCTGCTGCCTCCCGACGGCCGCCCCGCGGCGGAGCGCATCATTCTTATCGACGAAGTCCTGACGCCGGACTCCTCGCGCTTCTGGCCGATGGACGCGTACGCCCCAGGCGGTCCTCAACCCAGCTTCGACAAGCAGTTCGTGCGCGACTACCTCGAGCAGATCCACTGGAACAAGCAGCCGCCGGTGCCCGCCCTGCCCGACGATGTGGTCATCCGCACGAGAGACAAGTACCTCGAAGCCTTCCGGCGCCTGACCGGCCGCCACAGCCTGTAGTCCAAGCCCATGATCAGCGACAAGCTCGAGCGGCTCGTGGAAGAGATGGTGGACCGGGGCGTGCAGTTCGACGACGCCGTGCACGAGTTGGAAAAGCGCTTCATCACGCGCGTCCTGACGCGGTGCGAGGGCAGCCTCACGCGCACGGCCGACACGCTGGGCATGCACCGGAACACGCTGACGCGAAAGATGAGCACGTACCGGATCAGGAAGCGGGGGTAGCGTCGCCGATGCACCCCGACGAGGAAGACCCGGACGTTGCTCGCCGGAACGCGCTGTCGCCCATCCTGAGCACCACCGAGACGATGCCGCTCGCGGCCACGGTGCACGTGGAATGCGGCGCGTGCTCTCACGCCGGGAAGGTCCGCGACGTGAACCAGGACCACTATCTCGTCATGCGGCTGGCGAGAAGCCAGACCACGCTCGCCACGAGCCTGCCGCGGCGCGACATCCCGGAGGACTACAACGAGTTCGGGTACGCCATGCTGCTCGCCGACGGCCTCGGCGAACAGGGCCCCGGCGCCGTGGCCAGTCGTGTCGCCATCAGCACGCTCGCCCACCTGCTGCTGCACTTTGGAAAGTGGAACCTCCGGGTAGACGCGGCGGTTGCCGCGGAGATGCTCGACCGCGTCGAGTGGTTCTACCGGCGCGTCGACGAAGCGGTGACGAATCGCGGGCGCTCCGACCCCGCGCTCGATCGGATGACGACGACGCTCACCGCCGTCTGGAGCTTTGGAGACGAACTGTTTCTCGCGCATGTCGGACACTCGCGCATCTATCTGTACCGGGACGGCTCGCTGAGCCAGTTGACGCGTGACCATACGGTGGAACGCCGCCTGGTCGAGCGGCCGCGGCCCACGCCGATCCGTCCCGTGGCGCAGGACCTCAGCCATATACTGACCGACACGATTGGGGGCGGCACCAGCTCCAACCCCGTCGACGTCGAGCGGTTCCGGTTGCGCAGCGGCGATCAGATCCTCATGTGCACGGACGGCCTGACCAACCTCGTGTCCGAGGACCGGATCGCTGACATCCTGGCTCTCCGCCGCGCCTCGGACGAACAGTGCCGCACGCTGGTCGATCTGGCGCTGAACGCCGGCGGAACCGACGACGTCACGGTCCTGCTCGCCCAGTACGAAATCCCATCCGCCTGAGCCCGCCGCGGCTGGCACTCGACGCTTGACACTGCCAGCGGCTCACATATAATTAGCAGTCGCCAATAGCGAGTGCTAAGCCACAGATCGCCGTGGGCACCATGTCAGGAAGTCCGGAAGGACCCAAACCCTCACGACAGACGGAGTAGAAGCATGAACGTCAGACCGCTGCACGACCGCATCATTGTTCAGCGCATCGAGGAAGGCGAACAGAAAGTCGGCGGGATCATCATCCCCGACAGCGCCAAGGAGAAGCCCCAGCAGGGCAAAGTCATTGCCGTGGGAGCCGGCAAGGTCAAGGACGACGGCAAGCGCGTGGCGCTCGACGTCAAAGCCGGCGACACCATCCTGTTCGGCAAGTACTCCGGCCAGGAAATCAAGCTCGACGGCGACGAGTTCCTCATCATGCGCGAGGACGAAGTCCTGGCGGTGATTGATGGAGCCGATGCCAAGAAAGCCAAGAAGTAACAGCCTCTACTAGGAGACAACGAGCAATGGCAAAGCAGATTGTGTACGGCGAGCAGTCGCGCCAGGCGATCCTGCGCGGCGTGAACCAGCTGGCCGACGCGGTGAAGGTCACCCTGGGCCCCAAGGGCCGCAACGTCGTCCTCGACAAGAAGTTCGGATCCCCGACGATCACCAAGGACGGCGTGACCGTGGCCAAGGAGATCGACCTGAAGGACCCGCTCGAGAACATGGGCGCGCAGATGGTGCGCGAAGTCGCGAGCAAGACGTCGGACATCGCCGGCGACGGCACCACGACCGCCACGGTGCTCGCGCAGGCGATCTACCGCGAGGGCGCGAAGAACGTCGTCGCGGGCGCGAACCCGATGGACATCAAGCGCGGCATCGAACGCGCGGTTGAGGCCATTACGGGCGAGCTCAAGAAGATGTCGAAGCCGGTGAGCGGCAACATGGTGGCCCAGGTCGGCACCATCTCCGCGAACAACGACGAGACCATCGGCAAGATCATCGCGGAAGCGATGGACAAGGTGGGCAAGGACGGCGTCATCACGGTCGAGGAAGCCAAGAGCATGGAGACGTCCCTCGAGGTCGTCGAAGGCATGCAGTTCGACCGCGGTTACCTCTCTCCCTACTTCGTGACCGATCCCGAGCGGATGGAAGTGGTGCTCGAGAACCCGGTCGTCCTGATCCACGAGAAGAAGATCAGCTCGATGAAGGACCTGCTCCCGGTCCTCGAGCAGGTGGCGCGGCTCGGCCGCCCGCTGCTCATCATCGCCGAGGACATCGAAGGCGAAGCGCTGGCCACGCTCGTGGTCAACAAGCTGCGCGGGACGCTGCAGGCGGCGGCCGTGAAGGCGCCGGGCTTCGGCGATCGCCGCAAGGCCATGCTCGAGGACATCGCCATCCTGACCAACGGACGCGCGATCACGGAAGACCTGGGCATCAAGCTCGAGTCGATCAAGATCGACGACCTCGGCAAGGCCAAGAAGATCACCATCGACAAGGACAACACCACGATCGTCGAGGGCGCGGGCGCCTCGTCGGCCATCGAGGGCCGCGTCAAGCAGATCAGGGCGCAGATCGAGGACACGACCTCGGACTACGACCGTGAGAAGCTGCAGGAGCGGCTGGCGAAGCTCGTCGGCGGCGTCGCCGTCATCAAGGTCGGTGCGGCCACCGAAACCGAGATGAAGGAGAAGAAGGCGCGCGTCGAGGATGCGATGCACGCCACCAAGGCGGCGGTCGAGGAGGGCATCGTGCCCGGCGGCGGCGTCGCCCTCATCCGGTCCGCCGAGATCCTGAAGGGGCTGAAGCTCACCGGCGACCAGCAGATTGGCGTCAACATCATCGCGCGGGCCATCGAAGAGCCCATGCGGTGGATCGCGACCAACGCCGGCCACGAAGGCTCCATCGTCGTGCAGAAAGTGCGCGAGATGAAGAACAACGAGGAAGGCTTCAACGCCCTCACGGACAAGTACGAGAACCTGGTGGCGGCCGGCGTCATCGACCCGGCGAAGGTCGTGCGCTCCGCGCTCCAGAATTCATCGTCGATCGCTTCCCTCCTCCTCACCACCGAGGCGCTCATCTCGGAGATTCCGGAAGAGAAGAAGGAAGCGCAGGCCATGCCGGGCGGCGGCGGTGGCATGGGCGGAATGTACTAACGGCGGAAATTTACAATTAGGAAGTTACAATTAGGAATTCGTTGCACGGGTTCGGCAGGCCGCGGTCTCGGCGTGACCTCCGTGACAACGAATTCCTAATTCCTAATCGTAAATTGTAAATTGAGCGCGTCCCTGCGCTCCCCTTCTTCCCTTCCGGCTTCCTCTTCAAAATCGTCTGGATCCACAGGTGGGCTTGCGGTGGGCTAGCCCTGGGCCGTGCGGCCTGGCGGCAGCGGGTTGAGGCTATCTGAGGGTGAACATGAGCTCGATCGTGATGATCACGGGAACGGGCTCACCGAATCGCGTGCCGGGACGGAACCGCCACTGCCTGGCGGCCTTGATGGCTTCTTCGTCCAGGCCGAACGTGGAGTCGAGCGACCGGACGACGGATACATCGCCGACGGTTCCGTCGGTACGAACGATGGCCTGAATGGTGACCGAGCCCTGCACCTTCGCGCGCATCGCGTCGGAGGTGTACTGGGGCTTGACCTCGCGGATGACAACGGGGAGCATGACCCCGTTTCCCGGCCGATAAGCGCCGCCACCGGTGCCACCGCCGAAACCATCGCCGAGGCCCGAGCCGCGGCCAGAACCGATGCCGGTTCCCTGTCCTGTACCAGCGCCACCACCGCTGCCACTGCCAAGCGATGGCGTGGGGGGCCCGGGCGGCGCCTCGATCGCACCGGGCAGCGACTCGGTCGCACTGGCAAGCGTCGCGGCCGGAATGTTGATTTGCGCGATCGGATCCGGCTCCTCTTTCGGCTTCTGGACTTCCAGATCGGGTGGCTTGGCCGCCGGCACCGTGATCTTGTCCTTGCCCGGGAGCTCGGCCTGCCGCGGCGGCTCTTTCATCTTGTTGCCGCCGCCACCGCCGCCGCCACCGGGGCCCGGCACGCTCAGCCAGACGATCTCGCTATTCGGTTTTTCTGGAAGAAACGCCTCTGAAACCGTGGGAGTCATGCGGCTGGCGAAGAAGACGCCCAGGAGCACGACTGCCGCCTGAATCGCCGACGATGCCGCAAACGCACCGGCCATGCGCGAGTTCTGACGCTCGAAACTGAACTTGACGTCCGGCGCGCCGCCCACGTGAACAGACAGGTGCCCCGCGGAAGCCTGCACTTCGGCTTCTCCGGGCGCCGCCGGCGGGGTGGTTTCATCCATTGTGAATCGGGTGCGAGTCGCTTTTCTATTCTCGCCGACGGGTGACGAGGCTGCAACTGCAAAAGGAATGCCCCGGAAAGCGCCCATGGGCTTTAGACGCTCGGCTGGCCACGCCGGCTGGCGTGAGTCGAAGAGACGGTCTTGTCGCGGATGGGGCTAGACGCGACCGGTCCAGGCGCCGATCGCCGCGTTGCCGCCGCCGTACGAGTGCAGGATGGCCAGCGCATCGGCGGCTCGCGGCTCACTGTGGATGGCCACGAGGACTCCGCCCCGGGCCGTCAGCACCTCGAAAATCCGCCCGTCGTGCGGTTGAAACCCGACGCGCCTCATCGTGCCCGACAGGCCCAGCTTCGGCAGGTCCCCGGCAGGTCCCTGGAGCGCGGCGAGCATGGGCCCGCGAGCGATCACCGTGCCCGTGCCCTTGACGTCGAGCCGTTCGCCGGCCGAGCCGAGCGTGGTCTCAATCAGGGCCGCGACTTCCGGCGCGTCCTTCGCCACAATCGTGAGCGCCTCGGCAGGCAGCCCGGCCTGCTTCAGCGCGGACAGCCCCTTTTCGGCCCACGCCACGTTCTGAAATACACCTACCGTAAACCGTCCACTATCGGCGTCGATCATGGGCGTGTAATGTATCACGGGGTGACGATGGACTTCGCTATCGTCGGCGCCGGCCCGGCCGGCGCGCTTACGGCGCTCCGCCTCGCCCGCGCCGGCGCGCGCGTCACGATCTTCGACCCCGCGCACCCTCGCGAGAAGCCCTGTGGCGGCGGTGTCACAGGCCGAGCGCTTGCGTATCTCGACGACGCCCCCAGACGGCCGCTCGAGGCCACGCCGGCCGTGCAGATCCGGACGGCGCGCTTCACGGACTCCCTTCGTGGCACTTCGACGGCGGTGCCGCTCACCCAGCATCCTCGGCCTTCGCTCGTCGTCGTGAGCCGGGCGGCGTTCGACGAAGAGCTGCTTCGTAGGGCCGAGGCTGCCGGCGCCACGCTGGTTTCTGCGCGCGTCGCCGACCTGGCTCGAGCCGAGGGTGGATTCACGCTTCGCACGAGTGACGGCCGCAGCTGGAGTACTCCGGCGCTCGTGGGAGCCGATGGCCCCAACAGCCTGGTACGACGCCGCCTGCTGAGCCCCTTCCGGCGCGATCAGCTGTCGATTGCCACGGGCTTTTTCGCGGACGGCGTCACAAGCCACGAGATCGTCATCGAGATCACGACCGACCCTCCGGGTTACATCTGGTCGTTCCCGCGCCCGGATCACCTCGCCGTCGGCATCTGCGCCCAAGCCGACAGCGGTTGCCGTCCCGACGATCTCGCCCGCCGGTGCCTGGCGTGGATCGAAGCCACGGGCATTGCGCGCGGCGCGCCGCTGCGGCGCTATTCATGGCCGATCCCCAGCCTCTCCTCGCGCGACTTCGGGGGCCTCGACATCTCGGGTTCCCGCTTCGTGCTCGTTGGCGACGCCGCGGGGCTCGTCGATCCCATCACGCGGGAAGGCATCGTCCATGCGTTGCAATCAGCCACCATCGCGTCAGAGTCCCTTCTTTCGTCCCGTCCTCCGTGGCACGCGTACGCCGCACGCATCCGCGAAGAGCTTGCGCCCGAACTTGCCCGAGCCGCCCGATTCAAGGCCGGGTTCTTCAGGCCGCGCTTCAGCCGTCTCCTTCTGCGCGCGCTCGAAGAGAGCGCGCCAATCCGGCGCGTCATGGCCGATCTGGTCGCCGGTGAGCAGAGCTATCGAGGACTCAAGTGGCGGCTGGCGCGAACGCTGGAGCTCGGGCTCGTGCGCAAGGTCTTATTCCCGTGAATCGCGCGTGAAGTTCAGCGGGCGAGGTACCCGTCGCGGGCGCGCACACGCACGTCCGGCCGTTTGACGCTGACGGCGATCGAGCGCCAACGCGCGTCGCCGGCGTGCGTCTGCGGCTCGGGCGCGTAGCCGATCAGGTACTGCGCGCGCAGGTCCGCTGACAGTGCGGCCAGTTCCTGCTGGAGCTGCGCGTCGTTTCGGGCGAGCATCGACCGCCCGCCGGTGACGCTCGCGAGCTCTGCGAAGAGTGGCGGAATGGTCTGCGCGAGCGCGATGGGATACACCTGCACATCCATCCCACGTCCGTGTGTCACGAGGGCGGCCGCGGTCGTTGCGCTATAGCGATTCTGACCGTCCGAGAGCAGGACGAGCACGCGCCGCCCCTTGCCCGCCTGGATCGCCCTCATGGCCTCGAGCGCCGCATCGTAAAGGGGCGTCGTGCCCCAGGGAGTCAGGCGGTCGAGGGCATTGAGCGCGGCCTGACGATCGGTCGAGAGCGGCGCCACGATCTCGGTCTCGCCGCCGATGGCCAACACCATGGCCTCGTCGGTTGGCTTCATCGCGCCGAGGAACGTCCGCACAGCTCGCAGCTGCCGGGCGACGCCTTCTTCCTTCATGCTGAAGCTGCGATCCACGGCAACCGCCACCGCCAGGGGCAGATCGCCGGCGGTAAACGTGGCAATGCGCTGCGGAACGCCGTCCTCGAGAACCGTGAAGTCCGCTTCCTGAAGGTCGGTCACTGGCCGGCCCGACCGCTCGTCGGTGACGGTCGCAAAGACCTCCACGAGGCTGACTCCGGCCTGGAACTGCCCTGCCGCCAGGCGACCTCCCAAGATGAGCCCCAGCAGCAGCACGGTGAGCACGAGCCTGGCCAGAGGCGGTAGTGGTACAATCCCCGTTACGCCTTCGCCTTCGCGCCCGATCAGCGCGTTCCGGCGAGGCCGGGGGAGTTCCACCATGTTCCGTCTGGGGTTGCCTGAGCTGGCCATCATCCTGGCCATCATCATCATCATGTTCGGTGCCAATCGGCTGCCGCAGATTGGCCGCGGCATCGGCGCCGCGATCAAGAACTTCAAGACCGAGGTCAAGAACGACCGGTCCGGCGATGATGACTAAGGTATCCGTCTCGACCGTGGCCTAGCGGCCGCCGCCTCGCGTCCGGGTGCGTTCACGCTTTCCCGGCCGCCCCTTCCGCTTGCCCCCGTCGCGCTTGGGCCTTGCCTTTGACCGACGGGGCCCCCGTTCGCCTTCTCGCACGCGCTCCAGAATCTCGACGAGTCCGAGATCGATCTGACGGACTTCCATGTTCACGCGCACGACCTGCACGCGGACTTTGTCTCCCAGCCGATATACCTTCTGCGTGTTCTCGCCGCGCAGCATGTGCGCCGTCTCGATGAACCGGTAGTAATCGTCCGCCATCGTCGAGACATGGACGAGTCCCTCCACGAAGTGCTCGACGAGCTCGATGAACAGGCCGAAGGCCGCGACGCCGGTCACATACCCTTCGAACTCGTCGCCGACCTTGTCGGCCATGAACTTCACTTTCTTCCACTGCAGAAGCTCGCGCTCCGCGTCGTCTGCGCGCCGTTCCATCTCCGACGTGTGCCGGGCGACCTCCGGCAGCTCCTCCACCGCTTCCTCGCGCGCCTCCGGCGAGAGCGACTCGTGGCGCGCGGCGCGCAGGGCACGGTGGACGACCAGATCCGGATACCGGCGGATGGGCGACGTGAAGTGGGTGTAGCTCGACGCGGCGAGCCCGAAGTGCCCCAGGTTCTCCGGCGCGTACCGTGCCTTCTGCATCGTCCTGAGCATCAGGAACGCGATGGGCTTCTCCTCGGGCTTCCCGTGGATTTTCTCGATCAGCTTCTGGAAGTGCCGTGGCCGCAGCGCCGTCAGCGGCGCTCCGAGGCTATAGCCGAAACCTGAGATGAACTCTTCGAACTTTCCGACCTTGAGAATGTCCGGCTCTTCGTGCACCCGGTAGAGCGATGGGGCCGCCTGGGCGTCCAGGTACGAGGCGACCGTCTCGTTCGCCAGCAGCATGAACTCCTCGATGAGGCGGTGGGCCACGTTTCGGTGGAGCGCGATGATGGCTTCGACGACGCCACCTTCATCGATGATGACTTCGGCCTCGTTCAGGTCAAAGTCAATCGACCCCCGGCGGCGCCTGGCGTCGTTGAGAATCTGGAACAGTTCGCGCATGAGCTCGAACGTGGGTACGAGGGCCGCGTATCGCTTCAGGAGTTCCGGATCACGATCGGTGAGGATGCCGTTCACCGCCGTGTACGTCATCCGCTCGTTGCTGTTAATCACGCCGTCATGAAATTCGTGGCGGACCACCGTCCCGCGACGGTCGATCTCCATGAAACACGACTGCACCAGGCGGTCGACGTGCGGATTGAGACTGCACAACCCCGTGGAGAGTTCGGACGGGAACATGTGCACGGCTCGTTCCGGGAAATAGACCGACGTCGCCCGCTCGTAGGCTTCTCGATCGAGCGCGCTGTCCTCGTGCACATAGTGCGAGACGTCGGCAATGTGCACGCCCAGCCAGAAATGACCGTTCGGCAGCGTCTCGATGGTGATCGCGTCGTCGAAGTCACGCGCGTGTTCGCCGTCGATGGTCACAGTGACCAGTTGACGGAAGTCGCTGCGCCCCTTGATGTCCCGTTCGAGCACCGTGCTCCCGAGTTTCAGGGCCTCGGCGATCGCCTCGGTCGAGTGCGCGTCGGGAATTCCGTGCTTGCGGATCACGATCTCGGTATCCACACCCGGGGCGTCGATGTCGCCGAGGACCTCCGCCACACGCCCCATGGCGCCGCGTGTGGGTGTGGGCCACCGGGTCAACTCGAGGGTGACCATCTCGCCCGGCGATGCCCCGCCCTCCTGGCCCGGAGGGACGAAGATGTCCATCAGCACGCGCCGGTCGAACGGCACGACGTAACCCATGCCGCCCTCGTCGCGGTCGTAGCGGCCAACGAGCCACGTATTGCGCCGCTCCAGGATGCGGATCACGCGCCCCTCGACGCGTCCGCCCTCCTTGATGCGCTCGATGCGCACGACGACGCGGTCGCCGTGCATCGCTTCGTTCAGGTGCGGGCCGGAGATATAGATGTCGCCGCCGGCATCGAGCGGCCGCTCGGGGACAACGAAGCCAAAACCGCCGGTATGGGTCTGGAGCCGGCCGACGTACAGGTCCATTTTTTCGGGCAGCCCATAGCGCTGCCCCCGGATCTGAATGAGTTCCCCCGCGGAGACGAGCGTACGGATGTGCCGCTTGAACGACGCGCGTTCTTCGCGCGGCACCTTGAGAAGTTGAAGGAGTTCGCGGATGGCGGCCGGGTGATGTACCCGTTCGCGCATCAACGCAAGAATTTGATCTGTAGAAAACATCGTGAGCACTATACCGACAAAAATACCTGGAGGTCGCCGACGTTAGTTCCCGTCGGGCCCGTGTTGATGAGATCGCCCAGAGGCGCGAAAAACGCGTAGGCGTTGTTGTTGTAGAGAAAAGTTTGCGGGGGCGGCAGACCGGCGGCTGCCGCGCGTTCGAGCGTGTGCGCATCGACAACTGCGCCGGCCGCGTCGGTCGGCCCGTCCACCCCGTCCGTACCCACGCTTGCCAGCAGCGTCGAACGCCCGTCGGGGCGCGGACCGAGACACTCGCGCACCGTCGCCGCCGCCAGGGCAAACTCCTGGTTCCGCCCCCCGCGGCCGCTGCCGGTGACCTTCACGGTTGTCTCGCCGCTCGAGATGACACACACCGGATGGCGCGCACCTGCCGCAGCCGCCATCCGCGTGATCTGTGTGAGCGCCGACACGCGGGCTTCGCCAACCACCGGCTCTTCGAGGACCACGGCGTGATACCCGCGGCGCGTCGCCTCCGCTGCTGCTCCTGCCATCGCGTCGTGGCGCCCGCAGATCACCCGCACCTCGCCCTGATTGAGCCGTGGATCTCCCGGTTTCGGGGTCTCGGGAATCTCGCCCTTCGCTCCACGCTCGAGGCGTGAGACGACCGGGACCGGGTACGCCTTGCGGCCACCGAGCCGGTCGAGCACCGCAAGCGCCTCCAGGAAGCTGCCTGGATCGGGCACTGTCGGGCCGGATGCGATGACACTCGGATCGTCGCCGACGACATCGGAGATGAGGAGCGTTCGGGTCGCCGCCGCGGAGGCGGCGGCGAGACGCCCGCCTTTGATCGCCGACAAGTGCTTCCGGACGGTGTTGAGCTGCTGAATCTCCGCCCCTTCACGCAGCAGGGTTGCCGTGGCGCGCTGCTTGTCGTCCAGGGTCAGCCCATCCGCTGGAACGGCCAGCAAGGCCGACGCGCCACCGGAGAGGAGCACCAGCAGCCGTTCATCCGCGCCGGCCGACGCGGCCACGGCAAGAGCGCGAAGTCCGGCGCGGCGGCTATCCTCGTTCGGCACCGGGTGCCCCGCCGTCAGTTGCTCGAGATGCGGGACTCCGTCCGAACCGTCACGACGCGCGCTCCCCACCACGATGCCGCCTCTCAGGCGATCCCCGAGGACATCCGCGGCTGCCTCGGCCATTCCAACGGCGGCCTTACCGGCAGCCACGAGCCATATGCGCTCGGTCCGCTCGTACGGCGATGCCGCCAACGCCAACTCGACGAGGCGATAGGGATCGATCGCCGCAATCGCGGCGCGGACTATGGCGAGGAGATCTTGTCGGGTTTGGTGCAGCGTGGAGGTCAGTTCAAACGCTTCGGATCGGACCAGGTCGAGAGCCCGGTCACGACATCGAACTTCTTCAAGAGCGAGCTGACGACTTTGTCGGCGTCGTCTTTGGTGCAGAGTTGCTCGAGCTGATTCATGATGCGGGCGAGGGCGGTTTCGACGTCGGTGATGGCGGTTTCGGAGTAGTAGGGGCGGTGCTGCTGGAGACAGCGATGATGTTTGAGGAATTCTTCCCTGTAGAACTCGGTGATCGGGTGCTGCGCGCTGAGCGGCCTCGACATCACGAAGCGTGGCATGCAGGTCCTCTGGGAAGCGGTTTCGGGCGAACCCACCCAGTGTAGTGCCGCTCGAAAACAGGTGTCAAGATTCTGTAACGCTCGCGGCGAGCCAGCCCCCCAGGCAGCCCACCACCATCCCTCCCGCCAGGAGCATCAGGCACCGGCCCAGCGGAAGGAACCGGACCGAAGACAGGTTGACCGCCTGAGCCAGCGGCGTCAGATAGCTGCCTTCAAGCGCGAGGAATACGGCCCCAAGCGCCGCCAGCGCGAGCAGGGCGCCGATCCCTCCCTGCAGCGTGCCCTCCATCACGAACGGGCCCCGCACAAAGGCGCGCGGGGCTCCCACGAGCTGCATGATGTCGAGCTCGTCGCGCCTGGCGTGCAAGGTCAGCCGGACGACGTTCGCAACAGTCAGGGCCGCCGCGACCGTGAGGAGCGCGCCCAGGACGAGCCCGATGCCCCGCACGACTGAGACACCGGTCAACAGCCGCTCCAGCCATTCGCGGTCGTATCGGACGTCGGCAACCCCGGGCAGCTTCCCAATCTGCGCGGCAAGCGAACCGGCCGCATCGCCGGCGCCGGCGGCAGCCTGCAGCCGCACATCGTAGGACGCCGGCAGTGGGTTGACGTCCAGGCCGTCGGCCGTGGCCGCCAGCTCCGAAAACATCGTCTTGAATCGCTGGAGGGCCTCGTCTCTCGACACGTACTCGATGGACACGATCACCCCGCCGGGTCGGAGAGCCAGCTCGATAGCGGCCCGCTCGGCTTCGGTGATCTCGTCGTCCAGGTACACCGACAGCCCTGCTGCCCTGCTCCACTCGCTCGCCAGGTGCTCCAGGTTGGCGGTCAGAACGAGAAACCCTCCGAGCACGAACAGGGCCACGGCGATCGTCAGGGCCGAGAGCACCGACGAACGTCGCCCACGCCAGAGGCTCGCCAAAGCCTCGTCGAACGCATACCGCAGTGCGCGCATACTCACGCGACCTCGACGATCCGGCCGTGCTCGAGCGTGACCGCGCGGCGGCCCACCCGCCGAATCAGCTCCCGGTCGTGCGTTGCCACGATCACCGTCGTACCCCGTGCATTGATCTCGCGGAAGAGGTTCATGATTTCCAGCGACAGATCGGGGTCGAGGTTCCCCGTCGGCTCGTCGGCGAGGACGATGTGCGGGTCGTTGACGAGCGCCCGGGCAATCGCGACGCGCTGCTGTTCGCCGCCGGACAGCTCCTCGGGCAGCGCGTTCATGCGGTGCTGGAGACCGACCCACTTCAGGACCTGGAAGGTCTTACGCTGCTGGACCGACACGGGCTCGCCGAGCACGCGCATCACGAACGAGACGTTTTGAAATACGGTGAAGCGCGGCACGAGGCGGAAATCCTGGAACACAAAGCCGACCGTCCGCCGGTAGCTCTGCACTTCCCTCGGGCGCAGGTCCCTCAGGCTGCGCCCCGACACTCTGAGCTCACCTTCGTTTGGCAGTTCCTGCCGGAGCATGAGCCGCAGAAACGTGGACTTGCCGGCGCCGCTTGCGCCGGTCAGGAACAGGAATTCGCCTTTGTCGATGGTGATCGAGAGATCGCGCAGCGCGTACACGCCGCGGCTATACAGCTTCGAGAGGTGGGACGCTTCAATCACGCCGGCAGCAGCTCACGATCGGAAACGATAGCACGGGCACGGCGGCTCGTCGCGTCCGTTCTTCAGTTCGCGAGCGCCTTCTGCAGCGCGGCGTTCACGCGCTTCGGGTTCGCCTTGCCGCCGGTGGACTTCATCACCTGCCCGACCAGGAAGCCGAGGGCCGAAGCCTTCCCCGATCGGAACTGCGCGACGGCATCGGCGTTTCTTGCCAGCACGTCTGCGACGAGTGCAAGGATCTCTGTGTCATCGTCGATCTGAGCGAGGCCTTCGGCCTCGACGATGGCGCTCGCGGTGCGTCCGGAGGCGATCATGGTCTCGAAGACGCCCTTCGCCATCGCGCCGCTGAGCGTGCCGCGGTCTACGAGCGCGAGGAGCTCCGCCAGGCGCTCAGGGCTGACCGGGGAGTCCGCGATCGACTTGCCAGCATCCTTCAACGCACGCGCCAACTCACCCATCATCCAGTTGCTGACGGCCTTGGGCCCGGCGCCCGCCGCCACAGCCGCCTCGAAGAAATCCGCCACCTCGCGGGACTGGGTCAACTGAACGGCGTCGTATTCCGGAAGGCCGTGAGCTGCGACGAACCGGGCTCGCCGCTGGTCGGGCAGCTCCGGCATCTCCGCACGAATCGCAGCGACCCGCTCGCTCGTGACGATGACCGGGGGGAGGTCGGGTTCCGGAAAGTACCGGTAGTCGTGGGCCTCCTCCTTGCTGCGCATCGAGACCGTCGCGCCCGACGCAGGATCGAAGAGGCGCGTCTCCTGCACGACGCGTCCGCCGCGCTCCAGCAGCTCCACCTGGCGCTCGATCTCGTACTCGAGAGCCTTCTGAAGAAAGCGGAACGAGTTGAGGTTCTTGATCTCCGCCTTGGTGCCGAGCGCCGACGCACCGCGGGGGCGAACCGAGACGTTGGCGTCGCAGCGGAGGCTTCCCTCTTCCATGTTGCCGTCGTTGACACCAAGCCACACGAGGATGCCGCGCAGCCGGCTGAAGAACTCTGCGGCATCCGCGGGGAGCCGCAGGTCGGGCTCGCTCACGATCTCGATGAGCGGGGTGCCGCTGCGGTTGTAGTCCACGTAGGTCTTGCGATCGGAGTCGAAGAATCCTTCGTGCAGGGACTTGCCTGCGTCCTCCTCGAGATGGACCCGCGTGATGCCGACACGCACCGGTCCTGCAGCCCCGGCAAATTCGATCGCCCCCTCGCTTGCGAGCGGTTGATCGTACCTGAGAGATTTGATAGCCCTTCGGAAGGTCAGGATAGAAGTAGTTCTTCCGGGCAAATACGGAAGTGGCGTTGATCCGGCAACCGAGGGCGATCGCCGCCCGTACGCCGTAGTCCACCGCGGCGCGGTTCAAGACGGGCAGTGCGCCGGGAAACCCAAGGCACACGGGGCACACGTGGGTGTTGGGTGGCGCGCCGAAGGCCGTGCTGCAGCCGCAGAAGATTTTCGATCGCGTCTGGAGCTGGGCATGAATCTCCAGCCCGATCACCGGCTCAAAGAGCATCGACACCCACCGGACCCGCAGCACGTACGCCAGGGGCGACTTCCGCGGCAAACGTGGCGAAGTTCTCGGTGAACATCGCGGCGAGCCTGGCCGCCTGGCGGTCGTAGGCAGCCGGGTCGGACCAGGTGCGCCGCGGCAGCAGCACGTCGTCGGGCACGTCAGGGCACTTCACCGGGACTTCGAGATTGAACAGCGGATCGCGCTCGTACGGCCCGTGGTCCAGCGTGCCGGCCAGAGCGGCGTTGATCATGGCGCGCGTGTGACCGATCTTCATTCGTGTGCCGATCCCATAGGGCCCGCCCGTCCAGCCCGTGTTCACGAGCCAGACCTGCGCCTGATGCCTCGCGATCTTCTCGCCGAGCATCGTGGCGTAGCGGCCTGGCGGCAACGGCAGAAATGGCGCGCCAAAGCACGCGCTGAAAGTGGCCTTGGGCTCGGTGACACCCTTCTCGGTGCCCGCAACCTTCGCCGTGTAGCCGGACAGGAAGTGGTACATCGCCGCGTCGGCCGACAACCGTGCGATCGGCGGCAGCACCCCGAAGGCATCGGCCGTCAGCATGACGATGTGCTTCGGATGGCCGCCCTGGCCGGAAGGCTCCGCGTTGTCGATGAAGGCGATGGGGTACGCGGCGCGGGTGTTCTCCGTGTAGCGGTCGCTATCCAGATCGAGCTGCCGCGAGACCGGGTCCACGGGCACGTTTTCCAGCACGGTGCCAAAACGCCTGGTCGTGGCGAAAATCTGCGGCTCTGCGGCCGCCGACAGACGAATCGTCTTGGCGTAGCAGCCGCCTTCGAAATTGAAGACGCCGGAATCGCTCCACCCGTGCTCATCGTCGCCGATGAGGCGGCGGCGCGCGTCGCTCGAGAGCGTCGTCTTGCCGGTGCCGGAGAGGCCGAAGAAGAGGGCGACATCACCGTCGGGTCCGACGTTGGCCGAGCAGTGCATCGGAAGCACTCCGGCCAGCGGTAGGAGGTAGTTCAGCGTCGTGAAGATGGATTTCTTCATCTCTCCGGCGTAGCTCGTGCCGGCGATGAGGATCAGGCGCCGATCGAAGCTGAGGGCGATGGCGACGTCGGATCGGGTCCCGTGCCGGACCGGATCGGACTTGAACGACGGCGCATCGATAATCGTGAATCGCCCTGCGGCCTGCGCATTCGGGGAATCGGGGCGAAAGAGGTTACGCGCAAACAGGCTGTGCCAGGCGTATCGGTGATCACGCGGATCGGAAGCGTGTAGCTGGGGTCGGCGCCGGCGGAACAGTCCTGGACGAACAGATCGCGGCCGGCGAGCGAGGCGGTCATGTCCTTCCGGAGCATCTCGAAGTGCTCCGGGCTCATCTCCCGGTTGACGGCGCCCCAGCTGATCTCGCCGCCGCTCGCCGGCTCGCGCACCACGAACTTGTCGTTTGGCGAGCGCCCGGTGTGCAGTCCTGTGAGGCACGCCAGCGGTCCATCCGCGGCGACGACCCCTTCGCTGCGCCGGAGGGCCTCTTCGTACAGCGCCGCTTCGGACAGGTTCCAGAGGCCGCGGGCCCCTTCGATCCCGACCTCAGCCAGCGACGTTCCCGGCCCGCTCTCCTCCCGCATGCACGCTCCTAAGGCACCAACGGCCAGTGAGATAGGCCGAATGCGTGATCGTACTGGCCGTGTTCCGCTCAAGTCAAACACCACGGCCCCCGGCCACCCGGCCTGAGGTAAACTGTGTAAACGCTTGCGTCCAGTGAGCGTAATGCCCTAATGAGTGAGCACTTGTCCGCACGTCAAGCCGATCCCGTGGCTTCCGGCGCCATCGTGCCGGCTGTCGCCCCGCACGCCCAGCCGGCGCTGTCGGACGATACCCGGCTGGCGGTTGAAATCCGTGGCCTGGTCGAGCGCGGCGAGATGGACGAGGCGCGCGACCGGTTCGCCGGGCTGGTGGTCGCCCACCAGAGACGCGCAGTCCGGATCGCGTACCAGTATCTTCGAGACGCCGCCGAAGCGGACGAAGCCGTTCAGGACGCCTTCGTCAAGGTTTTCAGCCACATCGGCTCCTATCGCGAGGCATGGCCGTTCGAAGTCTGGTTCACGCGAATTCTCATCAACGGCTGCCTCGATCGCCGCAAGTCCCGCATGCGCCGCGAGCGATGGTTCGCTCCGGCCGAGGACGTCGAGGCCCAGAGCACCGCGGCCAGGGCGAACGGTCCCGATCCCGAAGCGCAACTGCTGGCCGCAGAGCAGCGCAGCCGGCTCACCGCCGCGATCGACCGCCTCGATGGGCGGCAGCGCACGGTCTTCATGCTGTGCCACTTCGGCGACTGCACCCCGCGCGAGGTCAGCGCGATGACCGGCCTCAACGAATCCACGGTCCGCGTCCACCTGTTCCGGGCCGCGCGCAAGCTTCGCGGCTTGCTCGGAGGCGCGCCGTGATGCCGTGGTCGCGCCATCTCGGCGACGCGCGACTGCACGACTGCTATTTCGCTGCGCGCACGGGCGAGGCCGCAGACCCGGTTGCCGCCGATCACCTGGCTGAATGCAGCCGTTGCGCCGCACGATACCGCGACCTCGCGGTGTTCCTGGACGGGGTCCACGCTGAGGTGCTGGCGGAAACCGACGCGGTGTTCACGCCCGAGCGCCTCGCGGCCCAGCAGCACCAGATCGCGCGGCGCCTGGATCTTCTCGGCCACGCCGCCAGGGTGATCACGTTCCCCGGGCGTCTGGCTGGCGACGCCGCGCCGGCGGCCCGTGCGGCCGCCGCCGTCGTCTCTTCAAGATGGCTGGCCGCCTCCGCCGCCGCGGGCCTGTTCGTCGGAGCCGTCGTCGGGTCGATGTACGACTTCGGCGTGCGGACCCCGCAGAGCGCGCCGGCCGTCGCAACGGCGGCGAGACCTGCCCCGCAGCCGCCAGCGGCGACCGCCCCGCCCGCGAGCCTGGCACGGCCCGTGAGCGTCTCCTCGGACGACGAGGCGTTCCTGTCGCAGATCGAGTTGGCGCTCGGAGGCCCGCGGACCCGCGAGCTCCAGCCGTTCGACGCCATGACTCCGCGCGTGCAGGAAATCAGCACGCGGCTGCGCTAGGGTGCCCTCTCTCGTTTTCCGCAAGGGGCTCGACCTCAAGCACGCCGTCGCCGGCATGCTGGCGGAGAACTACCACAGCGCCCTCATCGACCGCATCAAGGCCGAAGAATTCCGCTATCAGTCAGGACGCCTCACCGTTCACCTGGCCCGCGAGTTCGGCTTCTGCTACGGCGTCGACCGCGCGGTCGACTACGCGTATCAGACGCGACAGCGGTTCCCGGATCGCACGGTCTACCTGACCGGCGAAATCATCCACAATCCGCACGTCAACGAGAAGCTGCGGGCGATGGGCATCGGCTTCTTGAGTGACGTACCCGACAGCGTCAGCCAGTTGAGCAAGGACGACGTCGTGATCCTGCCGGCATTCGGGGTGACGATGGACATGCTCCAGGAGTTGACCGATCGCGGCTGTACGCTCATCGACACGACTTGCGGCTCGGTGCTGAACGTCTGGAAAAACGTGCGGCGTTATGCCGAAGCCGGGTACACCTCGATCATTCACGGCAAGGTCTGGCACGAAGAAACTCAGGCCACCGCATCGCAGGCCGTCGAACATGGAGGGGCATTCCTGGTGGTCTACGACCAGAAGGAAGCGGCCATCGTCTGCGACTTCATCCGCCAGGGTGGAGACGCCGCGGCCTTCCTCGGCCGGTTCGAGCACGCCGTCTCCCCCGGCTTCGACCCGGTCCGGCATCTGAGCCGAATCGGTCTGGCGAACCAGACGACCATGCTGATGTCCGAGTCGCTCGAGGTGCAGAGCATGCTCCGGATGGCCATGGTCGACCGGTACGGCGAAGCCAGCCTGGAGACTCACCTTCAGGCGTTCGATACCATCTGCAGCGCCACGCAGGATCGGCAGGATGCCGTCGTGGCGCTGTTGCGCGACGAGCCGGTGGACCTGATGCTCGTGATCGGCGGCTACAACAGCAGCAACACCTGCAACCTGGCCAGAATCTGCGCCCAATCCTGTCCCACGTTCCACGTCGCCGACCCGGAGTGCCTGGCGTCGCGCGATGAGATCCGCCATAGACCCGTTGGCCACAAGACGGAGGTCACCGCGTTAGGGTGGCTGCCCCTCTCCGGCCCGGTATCGATCGGACTGACCTCAGGGGCTTCGACGCCCGACAACCTGGTGGGTGCCGCCATCCGCAAGCTGGAGTCGTTCTGCGGTTGAACCGGCCTGTTTTCAGTGTTTTACGACAAACAATGAAAAATCTGTGACGTAATAAACACAAGCGGCCGTACTATCGTATTCCCCTCAAGAACCGCATTTTCAGAGGTTTACGTCATGATGCTCTTCCTTCGACGCCGGCTGTGGCCCGCTCTTGCGGTGCTGACGCTCCTGACCATCGACGTGGCGGCCTCGGCCCAGGCGCCGGCGTTCCGGTGGTGGAAGTCAGACGCCTTCAAAAAGGAGCTCGGCCTGTCGGCCGACCAGTCGGGCAGAATCGACAAGATCTATCAGGACACGCTGCCCGAGCTGCAGCAGGAATGGGACGAGCTCGACCGCCTCGAAACGAAGCTGTCCCGTCTCTTCGAAGGCAACGCGGACGAGGCGGTGCTCGCCCGCCAGATCGACCGCGTCGAGACGGCGCGAGCCAATCTGAACAAATCGCGTTCGCTGATGCTCATGCGGATGCGGCGCGTGCTGACCTCCGATCAACTGGTCCGCTTCAGGGCGCTGTCGCAGCGCTACGAGGCGGACGCCAGGCACCAACCGTCGCCCCACCCCACGCCACAGCCCGGAAGCCGGCGCTAGGCCTGGACAAGATCCACCAGGTGGCCTGACGAGGTCAGGTCACGAACAGGAACTCGGCATTAGAGATTGGACAGGAACGCGCTCATGAGACGGATTGCTTTACATCGAGTTTTTCCAGCCGCGCTGGCCGCTGCCGCGCTGCTGCTTCCCAAACTGTCCGGAGCCCAGCAGCTCACCGACGATCAGATCAAGGCCCTCATCAAGGAGGCCGGTCAGTTCTCGGAGCAGAGCCTGCTCGCGCCGGCAGTCCTTCAGGTCGAGGGCCAGGGCGCGACCGTTGGCATCACCCTCGACGACGCGGTGAACTTCGCTTTGGAGCGAAACCTGGACATCGCCGTCCAGCGGCTCAACCCGCAGTTGAGCGACATCCAGGTCGCGAGCGCCCGATCGTTCTATCAGCCCACGCTCACAGGCCAATTCGGCCAGACGAGCAATACCAACGCGCCAACGAGCCAGCTGCAGCTTTCGGCCGGCGGCGCCGGCGTCACCAATCGGACCGCGAGCTACAACGCCGGAGTCACGCAGAACATGCCCTGGGCCGGCGCGACGATCACCGGCACGTTCAATAACAGCCGCCAGGCGAGCAACAGCAACAACGCGTTCTACAACCCCCAGTTCCAGTCGGTCTGGAGCGCGAACTTCAACCAGCCTCTGCTCCGCGGGCTCCGCATCGATAGTCAGCGGCGGCAGCTCTTCGTCTCGCGTGTGAACCGCGAGATTTCGGACGTGCAGCTGCGAGCCTCGATCACGAACATCGTCTCGAACGTCCGCAACAGCTATTGGGACTTCGTGTTTGCGACGCTGGCCGTCGACGTGGCGCGTCAGTCGCTCGAGCTGGCCACCAAGCTCGTGCAGGACAATCAAGTGCGCGTCGAGGTCGGCACGATGGCGCCGATCGATGTCGTGCAGGCTCAGGCCGAGGCCGCCGTGCGCCGGCAGTCGCTGGTGAACGCCGAGTCGGTCAAGCGGACGGCAGAACTGGCGCTCAAGCGCCTGATTGTGGCCGGCACCGACGATCCGAACTGGACCGGCACCCTCGACGCGAGCGACCGCCCGGCCTTCGTGCCCGAACCGGTCGATGTCGAAGCGGCCGTCAAACGCGCGCTCAGCCTGCGCACCGACCTCGAGATTGCGCGCAAGAACATCCAGAACAACACCACCACGCTCAAGTACCTGCGCGACCAGACGCTGCCCGACATGGACCTTCAGGTCAACTACGGCGTGCAGGGTGTCGGCGGTCCGTACCTGCAGCGCTGTACCTCGGGCCTGATCGGATGTCAGGTTGAGACCATCATCCCGGGTGGCCTCAACGACTCGCTCGGCTCGCTGTTCGGGTTGAATTACCCCCGGTGGACGGCGCAGTTGAACGTGTCCTATCCGATCGGGCTGAGCAGTCAGGATGCCGCCGTGGCGAGGGCGCGCGTGCAGCTGAGCCAGGTGGAATCGCAGCTCAAGCAGGTCCAGCTCCAGATCGCCACTGAGGTGACCAACGCCGCCATCAACGTTCGGAACAACGCCGAGGCCGTGCAGGCCGCGCAAGCCTCGCGTGAGCTCGCGCAGCGGCGGCTAGAGGCTGAACAGAGCAAGTTCGACGTCGGCATGTCGACCAACTATTTCGTCGTCCAGGCCCAGCGCGATCTGAACGATTCGCGCAACTCGGAGCTCCGCGCGATTCTCAACTACACAAAGGCGCTCGTCGAGCTCGAGCGACTGCAGCAAACCACCCTGCAGAACCAGAACATCACTGTGCTGCAGGCCGGCGCCGGCGGCTAACGAGAAAACACGATCATCATGAAGCGTTCGATCATCATCGGCATCCTCGTTGTCGGCGCGGCCGGCGGCGCGTATTACATGTGGAACGGCGAAAACCCGGAAGCGGCAGCCCAGGGCGGCCCTGGCGCGCCCGGCGGCCGCGGCCGCCAGGGCGGGGGCGGGTTCGGCGGTCCCGGTGGTGGCGGGTTCGGCGGCCCAGGCGGCTTCGGCGGCTTCGGCGGCGGCGGACCACGCATGCCCATGACGGTCGAGGTCGGTGCGGTGAAGCGCGCCGACATGTCTCAGCACATCACTGTCGTCGGCAACCTGATTGGCGCCGCGACCGTCGAGACGGGGCCCAAGGTCAACGGCCGGCTCGAGACCGTGTTCGTGCGCATGGGTGATCGCGTCACGCGCGGCCAGCGTCTCGCCAAGATCGAGGACCGTGAGCTCATCGAGCAGATCAAGCAGGCCAAGGCCTCGTTCGACGTGACCGCGGCCACCATCCGGCAGCGCGAGGCCGACCTGCGCCTGGCGCAGACCAACCTGGACCGGTCGCGCAGCCTCTTCGAGCGCGAGCTAATCCCGAAGCAGACCTACGACGACACCGATGCCCGGTATTCGGCCGCCATCGCGCAGCTCGACCTGGCGAAGGCGCAGTATGCGCAGTCGCAGGCCCGACTGGACGAGCTCGACATCAACCTGACGAACACGGTAATCACGTCGCCGGTCAACGGGTTCATCGGCAAGCGCACGCTGGATCCCGGCGCGTGGGTCACGCCCAACTCGATTTTCCTTTCGGTGGTCGACATCGGTGTGGTGCGGATCGTGGCGGACGTGGTCGAACGCGATCTCCGGCGGATCACACAGGGCCTGCGGGCCGATGTGGAGGTCGATGCGTTCCCCGGCGAGAAGTTCACGGGCCGCGTCGCCCACGTCGCACCGGTCCTCGATCCTGCCACGCGCACGGCGCAGATCGAGATCGACATCGTCAACTCTGACTTCCGTCTCAAGCCGGGCATGTATGCACGCGTCACCTTCCTCGTCGAGAAGCGCGAGAACACGCTCGTGGTGCCGACGAGCGCCGTCGTGAACGTCGGCGGGAACAACGGAGTCTTCCTGCCCTCGAAAAATGCCGAGAACGAGGTGGCCAAGTTCAAGCCTGTGCAGACCGGCATGAGCGACCAGAACCTCGTCGAGGTGTCCTCAGGGCTGGCCGAGGGCGAGCGTGTCGTCACGACCGGCGCGGCGGCGCTGCGTGACGGGGACAGGATTCTTCTGGCCGGCGCCCAGCGCCAGGGCGGACCCGGGGCAGAGGGCCGCGAGGGCGGGAGCCGCGGGCGCGGACGACAGGGTGGCGGTGAAGCCCCTACCGGCGAGGGCCGGCCGCCTTCCGGCGCTCCGGCCACGCCCGGCGGCGGCGCACCGGTTCGTCCCCCGGCCGGCTCGCCGACCGGCGGCCAGTAGCGCACAGTTGGAACGTCGAGACTTCAGGAGCCGAGCATGAGCATCCCGCGCTTCGCCATTGAACGCCCCGTGATGATGACGATGATCAGCGCGATCGTCATTCTGATTGGCGGCATCTCATTGACCCGCCTGCCGGTCGACCTGCTGCCCGACATCTCGCAGCCGACCATCAGCGTTCGTGTGAACTACACGGGCGTCGGCCCGCTCGAGATGGAGGAACTGGTCACCCGGCCGCTCGAGCAGCAGCTGAGCGCGGTGTCGGGGCTCGAGCAGATGAACTCGAGCTCGGGCGAGGGCAACACCAACATCCAGATGAACTTCGTCTGGGGCACCGACCTGAACGAGGCGATGGACGACATGCGTACGCGCATCGACCGCGTGCGCGGACGACTGCCCGAGGACGCGGACCCGCCGGTCATTCAGAAGTTCGACTCGAACGCCGCGCCGATCATGGGCCTGGCCGTCGAGAGCACCGACGGATCGCTCGACCGCGTCGAACTGCGCGAAATGGCCGAGAACGTGCTCTCCCCGCGCCTCGAGCGAGTCCCGGGCGTCGCCGCCGTGACCGTGAACGGCGGTCTCCGCCGCCAGATCCACGTCAATCTGTCCCGCGAGAAGATCACCGGCTCTCGACCTCTCGGTCGACCGCGTCGTCAACGTGCTGCGGACCGAGAACCAGAACATCCCCATCGGCGAAGTCTTCCAGGGCGACCGGTCGTACCTGCTGCGCAGCCAGGGCCAATTCGACAACCTGGAGCAGATCCGCAGCCTGGTCGTGCTGACTAAGGCCGGCGTGCCTGTTTACCTGAAGGACATCGCAGAGGTCGAAGACTCGACCGAGGACATCCGTTCCGTGCTGCGGATCAACGGACGCCCGGGCGTGCGCATGCAGGTCACCAAGCAGTCGGGCACGAACACGGTGCAGATCGCCCAGGGCGTGCGCGCCGAGCTCGAGCGCATCAACCGTGAAGTGCCCGGTGTCCGCATGGCGTTGCTCGACGACAGCGCGAAGTTCATCGAACGATCGATCACGGCCGTGCAGGAGCACGTGATGATCGGGTCGTTTCTCGTCATCGCCATCATCTTTCTGTTCCTCAGGAACTTCCGCTCGACCCTCATCGTCTGCACGTCGATTCCGATCTCGGTGATTGGTACCTTCGCGCTGCTCTACTTCTCGGGCCTCACGCTGAACACCATGACCTTCGGCGGCCTGGCGCTCGGCGTCGGCATGATCGTCGACGCCGCCATCGTCGTACTCGAGAACTCGTTCCGGCACATGGAAGAGCACGGCAAGGATCGCCTGACGGCCTCGATTGACGGCAGCGAGGAAGTCTGGTCCGCGATTCTGGCCTCGATCCTCACGCATATCGCGGTGTTCGTTCCGCTGCTCTTTCTCGAAGGCGTGTCGAGCATCATGTTCCGGCAGCTGTCGGTCGTTGTGGTGTTCTCGCTGCTGATGTCGCTCTTCGTGGCGGTCACCCTGGTGCCAGTGCTCTGCTCGAAGCTGCTGGTACTGCCCCCGCCCCCCGATCAGCGCAAGGGCATCGGCGGCTGGCTCTACTCGTTAAGCGAGCGGATGCTGAACGGCATGGACGAGGGCTACCGGAAGATGCTGCACTGGTCGCTGTCGCACCGCCCGATCGTGGTCGGGCTGAGCATCGCCTCGGTCGTGGCCGCTGCGGTGATCTTCCCGACGCTGCCCACCGAATTCTCCACGCAGACCGACGAGGGACAGGTGCAGGTCAACGTCGAGCTCGCGCAGGGCACGCGCATCGAGGTCACGGACCCGGTGCTCACCCGAATCGAGAACGCACTCGGCGAACTGGTGCCAGAAGCCACGGACATCATCGTGAACGCCGGCGGCGGCGGCTTTGGTGGCGGCGGCGGTGGCTTCGGCGGCCCGGGCGGCGGCGGGAGCGTCAACCGCGGCAACATCCAGCTGCTGCTGAAGCCGAAGGACGAGCGCACGCGGTCCAGCGAACAGATTGCCATAGAGCTGCGCCGGCAGCTGAACACCCTCCCTGGCGTGATCGTTCGCGCCAACGCGTCGGGCGGCAACAACCAGATGAACCGGTTTCTTTCCGGCGGCAACCAGGGCGGCGGCCGTTTGTCGCTCGAGATCAGAGGCGAAGACATCGACGAGTCGAAGCGGCTGTCGCAGGCGGCCAAGGATCTGCTCGATACCGTGCCGGGCGTCGCCGACGCCAGGATGGGCCGCGATGATGGGCGCCCGGAACTGGCGGTCCGTGTGGACCGCGAGAAGGCTGCCCTCCTCGGGGTGAGCGCCACTACGGTCGCCAACACCATCCGGACCAACATCGCGGGCACCCAGGCGGCGATGTACCGGCAGGCCGGCAACGAGTACCCGATCATCGTCCGCCTGCGGGAGGACGAGCGGCAGGGTGTAACCGACGTCGACGACGTGCTCATCGGCATCGGCAACGGGCAGGTCATGCCGGCCAAGAATCTGATGAAGGTCGAGAATGCCGTCGGCCCGACACAGATTCAGCGGAAGAACCAGCAGCGCATCACCTACGTCAGCGCCGAGCCGGAGACCACCTTGAGCGAGGCGGTGGCGGCCGTCGAGGAACGGCTGCCGCAGCTGCACGGCACGATGTCGCAGGACTTCAGCATCGGCTTCGGCGCCGAGGTCGAGCAGCAGGCCAAAGCGTTCGACCAGCTGCGGATGGTGCTGATCCTCGCGCTCGTGCTCGTCTACGCGGTCATGGCCTCCCAGTACGAGTCCCTGAAGGACCCGTTCATCATCATGTTCTCGGTGCCGACGGCCGCCATCGGCGTGGTGCTGTCGCTGAAGCTGACGGGCACGTCGTTCAACATGCAGGCCTACATCGGCATCATCATGCTGGCCGGCATCGTCGTGAGCAACGGGATCCTGCTCGTCGACTACACGAACGTGCTGCGACGCCGCGACAAGCTGCCGCTACGCCAGGCGGTGGAGCTGGCCGGGCGAACACGACTGCGGCCGATCCTGATGACCTCCATTGCAACAGCGCTGGGCCTGGTACCGATGTCCCTCGGCATAGGCGAAGGCAGCGAGCTGCAGGTGCCGCTGGCGCGCGTCGTCATCGGCGGCCTCACCACGTCTCTCTTGATCACGCTGGTGCTGGTACCCACGGTCTACACGCTGTTCGAAGAAGGATGGCGTGGTTTGTGGACCAAGCATCCCGAGACAGAAGTCCCGGCGTAGGCCGGGCCGCCCCACGATGAAGAAGGTCCTCGTCACTCTAGTTCTCCTGGGTGCGCTCGGAGGAAGCGCGTACGGCTATTACCGCTATCGCAGTCGCGCACCTGAGCCGACCGTCACGACCGCAGAAGTCACGCGCGGGGACATCGCGGATGCCGTAGGCGCCACCGGCACTCTTCAGGCGGTCACCACGGTCCAGGTCGGGACGCAGGTCTCGGGCACAATCCTCGAGCTCAATGCGGACTTCAACTCGCTCGTCAAGAAGGGCCAGGTGCTGGCCCGCCTCGATCCGTCGCTCTTTCAGACCCAGATCGAACAGGGACGGGCCAACCTCATTCGTGCGCAGGCGGACCTCGAGCGCCTCAGGGTCGCGCTGGACGATGCGCGGACCAAGCTGACAAGAGCGAAGGAGCTCGCGGCCCGGCAGCTCATCCCCCAGAACGAGCTCGAGACCGCCGATGTCAACGTCCGCTCGGCCGAGGCGCAGATCCGGTCGTCGCAGGCGCAGGTGACCCAGGCGCAGGCGTCGCTGAACCAGAACCAGGTCAACCTCGAGCACACCGTGATCCTGGCGCCGATCGATGGCCTGGTGATCTCACGCAACGTGGACATCGGGCAGACCGTGGCGGCAAGCATGCAAGCACCTACGCTCTTCGTGCTTGCGGCTGACCTCACGAAGATGCAGGTCCTGGCGAACCTGGACGAGTCGGATGTCGGCCGGATCCGTCCAAAGCAGACCGTTCGATTTCGCGTGGATGCGTATCCGAACGACAGCTTCGTCGGAACCGTGTCGCAGGTCCGCCTGCAGCCCATCCTCCAGCAGAACGTCGTGACCTACGCAACGGTCATCGATGTCCCGAACCCCGAGCTCAAGCTCAAGCCGGGCATGACTGCGAACGTCAACATCGAGATCGCACGCGCGACGAACGTTGTCCGGGTGCCGAATGCCGCGCTTCGGTTCCGGCCGACGAACGATATCTACGCGGCGCTGAAGCAGACTCCACCGGAGCCGCAAGGAAGGGGCGAGCCTGGAACGGGCGGCGGCCGCGGCGGCGGTCCTGCTTCAGGGGCTGCGGCTCCAACCCCTGGCAGCGCCACGCCAGCACGGCCCCAGGCGTCTAATGGAGAAGAAGGTAGCGCGGCCTCAACGGCACAGGCGCGGGGGCGCGGCCGGGGGAACCCGCAGGATCCCGACGCGCGCGCGCGCATGATGGAGCGGATGCAGGGCCTGCCGCCTGAGCAGCGCGAGCAGATGATGGAGCGGATGCGCGCACGCGGCATCGATCCGGCCGGCTCCGCGCCGACCGGCTCCGCGGACCAGCCGCCTCGCCAGGGGCGCGGTGCATCCCCTGAAGGCACGGCGGCTTCGCGCAACCCGGCAGCGACGACCATCGACGCGCTGTTTGGGCCCCTGACGCGTCCAGAGAGCGTAGGCCGCGTATGGATCTACGCGAACAACCAACTCCAGCCGCTCCGCGTCCGGCTCGGGATTAGCGACGGTCAGGCCAGCGAGTTGCTCGACGGAGATCTCGAGCCCGGCTCAGAGGTCGTCACCAATGTGACGACGGGTAACGAGACCCGCCCGGCGGCGGCGCAGGGCGGCTTCCCCTTCATGGGCGGCCCGCCCGGCGGCGGACGCGGGGGTTTCGGCGGTCCCGGCGGCGGCGGAAATCGCGGCGGCGGGCGTTAGGGAGGGTCCATGTCACCGGTGATGACGTTTCGGATCGCGATCAAGGCACTCGGTCGCAACAAGATGCGGACGGGCCTGACGATGCTCGGCATGATCATCGGCGTTTCGGCGGTCATCACCCTCGTGGCGATGGGCAACGGCGCGACCTCGGTGATCGAAGACCAGATCAAGGGCGCCGGCACGAACATGATCACCGTCAACGCCGGCAACTTTACGATGGGCGGCGCTCGGCAGGGGTCCGGATCGGCCACGTCGCTGACCGTGGAAGACGCTGAAGCCATCCGCAACGAAATCCCCGGCGTGCAGTTTGTCGCGGCGGGCATCTCGAACCGGATGCCAATCGTGGCCGGCAACCAGAACTGGTTCACCCGTGTGCAGGGCACCGACGTGGACCTTCCCCTCATCCGCGCGTGGCCGATGAAGACGGGCGCTTTCTTCAGCACACAGGACGTGACGAGCGCCGCCAAGGTCGCCGTGCTCGGCGTGACCGTGAGCACGCAGCTCTTCGGGGAAGACGCCGACCCGGTCGGCCAGATCATCCGGATTCGCAATCAGCCCTTCCGGGTGATTGGCGTCATGGCCACCAAGGGCCAGGGCATGGGCGAAGACATGGACGACCAGGTCCTCGCGCCGTACACCACCGTCCAGAAAAAACTCATGGGGGTGACGCACATCCAGAACGTCACCGTCTCGGCCGCCAGCGCGACGGAGACCAGCGCCACGGCCGACGCCATCGCGCTCCTGCTCCGCGCCAGGCACCAGATCGTCCCGGGCCAGGAAGACGACTTCATGATCCGCACGCTTGAAGAGATGGCGGATATCCGGACGTCGGCGATGGGCACGATGACGACCCTGCTGGCCGGCATCGCCGGCGTTTCGCTGATCGTCGGCGGCATCGGCATCATGAACATCATGCTGGTGTCGGTCACCGAGCGCACGCGTGAAATCGGGTTGCGGATGGCGATCGGCGCCAAGGGACGGGATGTCCTGTTGCAGTTCCTGGTCGAGGCGATCGCGCTGAGCCTCATCGGCGGCGGTGTGGGCATCGCCCTGGGCTTCAGCATTGCCGAAGGGATGTCGCGCTGGATGTCGTGGCCCGCCAAGGTGCCTCCGAACGCCGTCGCGATGGCCTTTGGATTTGCCGCGGCCACGGGTGTCTTTTTCGGGTTCTACCCCGCGCAGAAGGCCGCCCGGCTCGACCCGATCACGGCGCTGCGCTTCGAGTAGGAATCCGCGATGCCCCCGGTGATCTCGGTCCGCGATCTCGTCAAGACCTACACGGTCGGCGACGTCGTGGTCCGTGCGCTCCGCGGTGTCTCACTCGACGTCAATCGCGGAGAGTTTGTCGCCGTGACCGGGCCATCCGGATCGGGCAAGTCCACGCTGATGCACATCCTGGGCTGCCTGGATCGGCCGACGGCGGGCCAGTACATCCTCGACGGCGAGGATGTATCGCAGATGTCCAAGGATCAGCTCGCCGAGGTCCGCAACCGGCGCATCGGCTTCGTCTTCCAGGGCTTCAACCTGCTGTCGCGCACAACGGCGCTCGACAACGTGGAACTGCCCCTGCTCTACGGCGCGGGAGGCAAGATGCGAACGGCCGAACGGCACCGCCTGGCCAACGAGGCGCTCAAGTCGGTCGGCCTCGGGGACCGCGCGGACCACCACCCCAACCAGCTGTCCGGTGGCCAACAGCAGCGCGTGGCCATCGCCCGGGCGCTGATAACCAGGCCCTCTATCCTGCTGGCAGACGAGCCCACGGGCAACCTGGACACGCGTACGAGCATCGAGGTGATGGGCATTTTCCAGCGCCTCAACCGCGAGCAGGGCATCACGGTGCTGGTCATCACGCACGAGCACGACATCGCGGAGTACGGCACGCGCATCATTTCCTGCCGGGATGGCCAGATCACCAAGGATCAGCCGGTGCTCAACCGCCGCTCGGCCGAGGACGAGCTGAAGGCCCTTCCCGAGGAGGCGGCCGTCTAGAAGGCTGCCCGGCTGGCGCTCCCGCCTGCCCCACCTGCCCCACCCGCCCTACCTGCCCCGCCCCTTGTTCAACCTTTGATAGCCTGAACCCATCCAATTGGGTGTTCGATAGACGTGCCCACTGTTGCTGTGACGCTCTCTGGCGGTGCTGTTCCGTTCCGGACAGGAATCGAGTCCGACGTGGCCATGGCGGCCCAGGGGGATAACTCCGCCTTCGAACGCATCTACCGGACGCACGCGGCCAGGGTGCACAGTCTGGCTCGCCGGATGATTGGGAGCCACGAGGCCGACGAGATCACGCAGGACGTGTTTGTCAGGACGTGGCAGAAGCTCGGAACGTTTCGCGGAGACTCGGCCTTTGGCACGTGGCTTCACCGGCTGGCCGTGAACGTGATGATCGAACGGCGCCGGTCGTATGCGATTCAGCGCGAGCGGTTCTCGGACGATCCGGCGGCCGTGGATTTTGCCGTGGTCGCGCCCGCGCGATCGGATCTCCGCCTGGACTTCGAGCAGGCGATCGAGGAATTGCCGCCGGGCGCGCGTCAGGTCTTCGTGCTGCACGATGTGGAAGGGTACAAACATCGGGAGATCGCGGTGATGCTGGACATCACGACGGGCACCTCGAAACGACAGCTTCACAGGGCCCGCATGCTGATGCGCAGACACCTCGGATGACATGGAAATGATGCACGACCAGTGGACCGATCGGTTGTCCGAGTACCTGGACGACGAGCTCAGTGCGGAGGAGCGGCGCGATCTCGACGTGCACCTCCAGCAGTGCGGCCACTGCTCGACGACCTTGAACGAGCTGCGCCAGGTTGCGGCCATGGCTGCCGCCCTGCCCTCCACGCCGCCGGAAGCGCGATCTCTGGACCGGAATCGCGGAGCGGATGAAGACGCCCCCGCGGTTCTCGTTCACGCTGCCTCAACTGGCCGCCGCAGCGCTGGCGCTGATGGTGGGCTCTGGGTGGCTCGCCCTGAGAATGGTGGCGCCCGACGTGCCACCGGCGGTGACCGATGCCCGCCCGGCCGACCCCGCTCGAAGCGCGACGGCGGCAAGCGGCGAGGATCCGGCGATTATCCCGGCGAGCTTTGCCGACGCCCAGTACGACGCGGCCGTTGCCGACCTCGAAGCCGCGCTCGAAAGCGGGCGCGCCCGGCTGGATCCGTCCACGGTGACCGTGCTGGAGGAAAACCTCGCCCTGATCGACCGGGCGATTGAAGAGTCGCGGCAGGCGCTCGAAACCGACCCGGCGAGCACGTACGTCAGCCGGCACTTGATACAGACACGGCGGGCGAAACTCGACCTGCTCCGCCATGCGGCGGCGCTGACGCTCGACTTCAACTAGATTCCCGGCCGGCGCCGGAGTTGGCAGGACACGACCATGTTGGGATTTGCACTCGTCGCGTTGCTGGCGGTCGCGCAGACCGATCAGACCGTCCCGGTCCAGAAGGGCACGCGGCTCGAGGTCCAGAACTTCGCCGGGGACGTGGACATCCGGGTCTGGGACCGTGATGCCGTCCGGGTCGAGGTCGAGCACTCGGACCGCGAGACGGTGGACATCCGCACCAGCCCGCAGGCCGTCACCATCCGGGGGCGTTCCAGGAACGGCAACGCCAGGTCGTTCGACTACGTGATCACGGTCCCGACGTGGATGCCGGTCAGCGTCTCGGGCAACTACGCGGAAGTCACGATGGACGGCGTCGGCGCGGACGTGAACGTCGAAACCACACGGGGCGACATCACGGTTCGCGGTGGATCGGGGCTGATCTCGTTGAAGTCCGTTCAGGGAGCCATCAGCGTCGATCGCGCCAAGGGCCGGATCGACGTGCGGACAGTGAACGACAGCATCCGGCTGTCGGACATCGGCGGCGACGTGTCGGCCGAGACGACCAACGGAGGCATTTCACTGGAGCGGATCGACTCGACCAATGTCGATCTCTACACCGTTAACGGCGGCATCTTCTACGACGGGTCGATCAGAGACAAGGGCGTGTATCGCCTCACGACGCACAACGGCACCATTGGCCTCGCGATCGCCGAGAACACCAACGCCGCCTTGTCGGTGCGCACCTATAACGGCGAGTTTCGCTCGACGTTTCCGGTGTCGCTGCCCGAAACCTCTCCGAGGCGCCGCTTCTCGCTGAACCTGGGGAACGGGAGCGCACGTATCGAGCTCGAGTCGTTCAACGGCACGATTGTCTTGCGGCGCCCCGGCGAGCCACGCGACGCAGGCCGTAGCGAGCGGCGTGGCCGCACGTCGGCGAAGCCGTCGCCAAGCCCCAGCCCGTCGCCAAGTCCCAGCCCATCGCCGAGCCCCAGCCCGTCGCCCAGTCCCACCCCGTCGCCCAATCCGAGTCCCTCGCCGAAACCGACGGCACGCTAGCGGGCGTTCTGCCGCTCGCATTGAGCTGGAGAAAGTTGGGCTCAGGGTCGACCTGAGCAACGTCGAAGGTCGAGGTGAGGGATCGGCGTCAGTTCGCGGCGGGGGTGGGGCCGCGGCGCAGGTGAGGGATGATGGGACATGGCGGATCTTTCTCAGCCTCGCGCCGAGCTTCGGCCCGCGATCGAAGCAGACGTCCCGATCATCCTCTCCCTGATTCGCGCGCTTGCGGACTACGAGCGTCTTGGCCACGAGGCCATTGCGAGTGAGGAGGACCTGCGCCAGTCGCTCTTTGGTCAGCACCCCGCTGCCGATGTGGTGATCGCGTGGAGTGGAGCCGAGGCCGTGGGCTTCGCACTCTACTTTCAGACGTTCTCCACGTTTCTCGGCAGGCCGGGAATCTACCTGGAGGACCTGTTTGTCGTTCCGGAGTGGCGTGGGCGCGGGGTTGGCCGGGCCCTGCTGGCCTGGGTCGCGCGCGCCGCGCTCGACCGTGACGCGGGCCGCATGGAGTGGTCGGTCCTGAACTGGAACGAGCTGGCGCTTGGTGTCTACCGCCGAATCGGGGCTCGCGGGATGACGGAATGGACAGTCCAGCGGTTGACCGGCGACGCTCTTCGAACGCTCGCTCTCAGCGCAGACGGGCCTCGCTGAGGAGAGCCGCCACCGTCCTGCCTGTCACCGGATCGAGCAGCTCCGGGGCAATCTCAGCCAGAGGCGCGAGCACGAACAGCCGCTCCCGGAAACGGGGGTGCGGAACGGTCAGCGCGGGGCGACCTTCTTCCCCGCGCTCGTCGATGACGACGTCCCCGAAGAGAATCAGGTCGAGATCCAGGGTGCGAGGTGCCAGCGGACGAGCGCGTTCCCGGCCCCGAGCCAGCTCGATCGCGAGCATCGACTCGAGAACGTCGCGCGCCGGCTGGCGCGTTTCGCCGACTGCGGCCTGGTTGAGGAACGGAGGCTGACGATCGGGGACGCCAACGGGCTCGGTTTCGTGAACCGAGGAGACACGCAGGCCTTCGAGAATGGTGGAGAGACGCTGACAGGCGAACTCGAGGTGCGCCCTGCGATCGCCCAGGTTCGAGCCCAGTCCTATCGCGACGACTACTCGATCCACCTGTCGGCCATGACCGAGCCGACCCGTGCGCCGACTTCCTCGCCCCGGCGGCCCAGCAGGTCGGTGCGGCCGGCGCCTGCCTGCTCGAAGAACCGCTGCTGCTCGGCGACTTCCCCCAGAACGACGCGGAGCATCTGGCGATGGCGCGCATTGTTCAGCGCCTCGACTCGCGGCCTCCACCGCTCGAGAAACGTCCGGGCATCCCTGGCGTCCTCGGCGAAGACGGCGGCAGCGGTGGCGCCCCCCGGGCCGACATCCGGAGCGGTCTCAGCCACCACTCCGCCGAGATCGCGAATCGCCGCCTCGAGCCACGAAAGCTGCGTGTCCTCACGGTTGATGATGTACTGGTAGGTATTATTGGCGTCGTACTGCCCGACCAGCCGGGCGCCGGCCTGGTGTCTCGTGAGCGCCGCGAATTTCTCGCGGTGAAACTCCTGCAGGAGCGCCAGCACGTCGCTCATGCGCTCTGCTTTTCCTTGCAGCTGATGCACACCCTCGTCCACGGGATGGCATTGAGCCGCGCCGGGGCAATGGGTTCGCCGCAGTCACGACAGACACCGTAAGTGCCCTTCTCGATCCGCCAGAGCGCTTCCTCGATAGCCTGCAGGATCTTGGCGTCGGTCTGCTTCAGCTTCAGCGCGATGTGGACCTCGTTGTTCCCGCTGGCCTGATCCGCCATGTCGCCCTGGCGCGTATTGTTCTCCATCGAGGCCTGCAACGGCTTGACGCCGCCGGTCCCGAGAATCTCGCCGCGTTTCCGGAGCAGGGACTCCTTGTAGTTCTCCTCGTCCATTGAGCGTGCCGACTCCTCTCTCCTTGGGGCCAGGCGTGTCCCCCGAACATCAAATAATAACACTTCAACGCCAACCGACAGAACCACGGCGCGGTCCGGCGATCGCCGGTCCTTACTCCGCCCTGAGCGTTGCGAGCGGCTTGTGGCGCAGCACGTCGAGGCTCGAGAAAACACCAATGGCCGACACCAGCACGCCGGTCACGGCGACGGCCAGCAGGTGTTCGCCCGCAAACAGGCGCCAGGGGATGTCCAGCGCGAACCGGCTCACACCCCAGGTCAGCGCCACCGCCCCCAGCGACCCGACGGCGCCGGCAAGCAGGCCCAGCACGCCGTATTCCAGCAAGAGCATCTGGGCAATCATCCGGGTGCTGGCGCCAAGGGTCTTGAAGACCGCAGCCTCGTAAACACGCTGAAACTTGGTCATCGCGACGGCGCCAATCAGGATCAAAGCGCCGCTGAACAGCACGAGCCCCCCGACGACGCTGATCGCCAGGGTGACGCGGGACATCACGTCGCGCACCGTGGTGAGGATCTCGAGAAAATCGATGACGGAAACGTTGGGAAACCGCTGCACGAGGGCCGATTGGAACTGCGCGCGGCCGGCGGCCCCCGCCGGCCCTCGCAGCGGCGCGATGAAGGTCTGCGGCGCCTGCTCCAGGACGCCAGGCCTGAACACGAACATGAAGCCGCCGCTCCGCGAGTCGCGCCATTCCACGGCCCGCACGCTCGTGACACGGGCCCGGACGACGCGTCCCAGGATGTCGAACCTGACGGTATCACCCACGTTGATCTGGAATCGATCGCGCAGGCCCTCCTCGACCGATACCTCGGGTTCGCTCGATGGCCCGTTCCAGAACGTGCCGTCCACCACGCGCTCATTGGCCTCGAGGGCCTCCCGGTAAGTGACGGTGTACTCTCGCGCCAGACCTCCTCGAGCGCGCACGTCTTCCAGGCTCTCCAGCGATGTCTCACGCCCGTCCACGCCCGTCACGCGCGCACGCAGCACGGGGATGAGGCGGAATGGACCTGTGCCGAGCGCCGGATCGGACAGGAACGAGCGCATGGCCTCGGCTTGATCCCGCTGAACATCCATCAGGAACATGTCCGGCGCCTCGGCGTCGAACTCCATGGAAAACTCCTCGAGCAAGCTCGACTGCAGCGATCGCACGCCGACGATGAAGAACGCCCCGAGACCAACCGCCAGCAGAATGACGCGGGTCTGGTTCCCCGGACGCGAGAGGTGCAGCACGGCATGCCTCAACGGGAACCGCCGCGATCGGGCCAGCGGGGCCAGGGCGCGCACCAGGAGACGGCCCGTCCACTGCAAGGCGAACGCGAGCACGGCAAACCCCGCGCAGACAATCGCACCGACCTGGAGCGAAGCCGCCTGCCAGGCGGCAAGGCCGACGAGGGCCAGACCGACGAGACCGATGGTGACGACACGCGTCCAGTCGAGCGCCCCGCGTACGGCCTCGTCCCTGAGCAGCAGGGACGGTTTGACGACGCGCACCTGAAGAAGCGGCACGATGGAAAAGAGCAGGGACACGAGCACGCCAATGCCCACTCCCTGCGACGCCGCGCTCCACGTGATCCCGTATTCGACCTGCGCCAGCAGGGGTGCTCTCGTCTCGCCCAGCAGCAGGGGAATCGCCGCGATGCCCGCTCGCGCAAGGGCGACGCCCAGCAGGCTTCCTGCGAGGCCGAGCGTCATCACCTGGAGGAGGTAGACGGCGATGACCTGGCGGCTCGTCGCACCGACGCACTTCAGCACGGCGATGCTGCGCATCTTCTGCAGCACGAAGACACGGGTCACGCTCGAGACCGCGATGCCGCCGAGAATCACGATGACCAGGCCGACCAGGCTCAGGTAGTTCTCCGCCCGATCGAAGTCCCGCCCAATCTCGTCGTCCTGTGCCCTGTAAGAGCGGGCCGAGACGAACTCGTCCTTGAAGTCTTCGCGGAGCGCGCCGACCAGGGGGGCAACCTGGCCTTCGGCCACCTTCACGAGCAGTACCCGGCGAGCGCGGCTGCCGAAGTTCAACAGCCCGGCAGCGGGCAAGTCGGCGAGATCCACGATCACGCGCGGGCCCAGGCTGAAGTCTCCGACCCTGCGGCCGGGCTCGTTCGTGATGACGCCGCGAATGGTAAAGGTCGTCTTGCCGATCACGAGGGCGTCCCCGACCCTGACGCCGAGCGCCGTCAACAGTTCCGGCCGCACCAGCGCACCCTGGTTGGCAAGCAGCGCATGCGAATAGACCTGGCCACCATCGAGGCCCACGGTGCCGTACAGCGGAAATGCGGCTTCGACCGCACGGAGCTCCACCATGCGTGACGGCCGTTCCCTGCGCCGGCCGCACCATGGTCGGCGTCTCCACCGTGTCGGTGGCGCCGAGCGCGCCGGCCTCGGACAGACGGCGTTTGATCACCTCGCGCGCGGCCGGCGTCCACTCCCGGCTGGTTGAGATGAGCACGTCGGCGGCAATGAGGGCGCGGGCCTCCGCTCCGAACACTTGCCGCACGCTCTGAATGACCGAGCGCAGCATCACGATTGCGGCGACGCCAACGGCGATGCAGATGAAGAAAAAGAGCAGCCGGCGCCACGACGAACGCGTTTCGCGGGCCGCCATCGTGAAAACGAATCTCATGGGATGGCCGGTTCCGGCGAGGCCGTCAGGTGCTGCCGCTCCACCACGTGGCCGTCACGCATGATCAGGCGGACGTCGGACAGCGCGGCCAGTTCCCTGTCGTGGGTCACGAGGATGAGGGTCGTCCCTCGTGTCCGGTGGATCTGCTGCAGCAGTTCCATGATGTGGCGCCCGTTGGCGCTGTCGAGGTTTCCGGTTGGCTCGTCGGCCAACAGGATTGGGGGATCGTTGGCCAGGGCCCGCGCGAGCGCGACACGCTGCTGTTCGCCGCCTGAGAGTTGCGACGGATAGTGATGGGCGCGGCCGCTCAGCCCGACTTCGTCGAGCAGGGCCCGCGCGCGGTGGGCGGCATCAGCCCTGCTTGCGATCTCCATGGGCACGGCCACGTTCTCGTAGGCCGTCAACGACGGGATGAGGTGGAAGAACTGGAACACGAAGCCCACCTTTTCTCCGCGGAGCTTCGCGAGGGCGTCCTCACCGAGCGTCGTGATATTCACCTCGTCGATCACGACCGAGCCCGACGTCGGCGCGTCCAGACCCGCAATGAGCCCGAGCAGCGTGGACTTGCCGCTGCCTGATGGACCAACGATGGCGGCAAACTGCCCCTTCGGAAATGTGACCGAGAGCGGGTGCAGGATCGTCAGCGGTTCGGCCCCGCTCATGACCGTCTTGGAGACCTCGGTGAGTACGATCATGATCCGGCGGGTCGCTCTCCCTGCGTTGTCGCGGCGCGTTCGGCGATGGGCCGGAGCACAGCCCACACCGTATCGGCGATGAGCCTGGCCCCTTCGGGCGTCGGGTGGATCCCGTCGCGCTGGTTCAGCCCGGACACACCCGCGACGCCCTCGAGCAGAAACGGCACCAGTGCGATCCCGTGCTCCCGCGCCAGGTCCGGATAAGCCCGGTGAAATGAGGCGGTGTAGTCGCGCCCGAAGTTCGGCGGCGCTTCCATGCCCGCGAGGATGACCGTGATCTTCCGTGCGCTCGCACGCTCGATGATGTTCGAGAGGTTGCGTTTCAGCTCTTCGACCGGCAAGCCGCGAAGCGCGTCGTTGCCGCCGAGCGCGACGATCAAGATGCGAACATCGCCGTCCAGGGCCCAGTCCAGGCGGCTGAGCCCCCCGGCCGACGTGTCTCCTGATACTCCGGCGTTCACCACTTCGTACCGAAGGCCAGCGGCATCGACGCGCGCCTGCAGTAGCGCCGGATACGCCTCTTCCGGTCCGATACCAAGGCCGGCAGTAAGGCTGTCTCCGAGCACAACGATGCGCGGGCGCGCCGCAGAAGCGTCCGGCGCCGGACTGGCCGGTGCTGCCGTCCCATCATCGGTGCCTGATCTGCCGGCCGGGGCTGTGCATGAGGCGGCCACCGCCAGCGCCAGCGCCGCGACGGCCGTGCGCAATGCCAGTGTCATGCGCGGACCAGCTCCGCCTCGAGCGCTACGATCGCCTGCTCGAGCATTCGTCGATGCGCCGGCGCAGTCGCCGCTGCCAGATCAGCACGCGCACGCGAGAGCGACAGCGTGATGGTGAGCCGCCGCGATGCCTCGGCGCGGTCAGCCTCGCTCACCAGAGCCTTCTGCCCGCCGCGCGCCGTGCCGCGAAGCGATTCGGACTGCTGGTACTCGACGTCCTTGCTTTCAAATCCTCGCGCCATGACCTCAAAGAAGTATTCTACCGTCATGCACGGCGTTGCGGCCCTGACGGCCCGCTTTCCAGCGCTCGATCTCGTGGCTCGACGCGCACGGATTCAAAACAGTCTGCAGCTCGCGGCGGGCCCACTCGCGGAAGGGATCAAGGCACGCGCCCTTGACGCCGAACGCGCAGCGGCCGGCCTCTGGCGGCGCGAGCCATCGGTGTGGAGTCTCGACCCCGACGTCCAGGCCACGATTGCGAATCGGCTCGGGTGGCTGGGATCGGCCCAGCTGATGGCCGACTCCCTTCCGCGGCTCACCGCGTTTGCGGACGGCATCCGCGCAGATGGCTTCACCGATGTCGTGTTGCTCGGAATGGGAGGATCGAGCCTTGCTCCGGAAGTGCTGCGCGCGGTTGTTGGCGTCGCACCCGGCTCACCGCGCCTGCATATGCTCGACTCGACCGATCCAGCCGCCATTCGCGCGGTCGCGACACCCCCGGAGACGACCCTGTACCTGCTCGCCAGCAAGTCGGGCACGACGATCGAGCCCAACTGCCTGGCGGCGCATTTCGCTGCCACGCTCGAACGTTCCGGCATTTCCCGCTGGGCCGACCACTTCGTCGCAATAACCGACGAAGGCACGGCGCTGGCGGCCCGCGCCCGTGCGGAGTCGTTTCGCGACGTGTTCATCAATCCCTCAGACATCGGTGGGCGCTACTCGGCGTTGTCCTTCTTCGGCATGGTCCCGGCCGCCTTGATGGGCCAGGACGTCGCGTCGATCGTGGCGTGGGGCCTCGCCATGCTCGCAGCCTGCGAGCCGGGCTTCGGCGAGGGGCAGGATCATCCTGCCGTTGCGCTCGGCCTGGCCATGGGAGTGGGCGCGACAGAACGCCGCGACAAGCTCACGCTCATTTCGCCGCCCGCCCTCGAGAGCTTCGGCCTGTGGGCCGAGCAGCTGGTGGCCGAGAGCACCGGCAAGCAGGGACGAGGCGTCGTTCCGATTGCCGGCGAACCGTTCCTCGCGATCGATCGCTACGGCGACGACCGGCTGTTCGTGTCGATCGCACTCCACGGAGCCGATGCTGCGGCAGCGGCTCCGACCGCTCAGGCACTCGAGCGGGCCGGACATCCGGCAATATCGATCGTCGTGCCGGAGCCCGAGGCCATTGGAGCCGAGTTCATCAGGTGGGAGGTGGCAACGGCAGTCGCCAGCGCACTCATGGCCATCAATCCGTTCGACGAGCCGAACGTGCAGCAAGCCAAGGATGCCACCCGCGTGCTGCTTGGGCGCTACGAGGCGGAGGGTGCGCTGCCGATCAACCCACCCACCCGTGTGCTCTCTGACCGGACCACGCTGACGCTCAGCCGCGCGGCAGCGGCGGCGCTCGGAAGCCGCGGAGCGGAACACTTTTTCGACACGGCCCAAGCCGGCGACTACGTCGGGTTGCTCGCGTACCTCGGGCCCGATCCGGCCCTGGCCGGGCAGCTGAAGGAACTGCGGCTTGCCATCGGCGAACGCACGGGCGCAGCAACCATGTTCGGGTATGGACCGCGGTACCTGCACTCGACCGGTCAACTGCACAAGGGCGGGCCGAACCGCGGCGTCTTCGTGCTGGTGACCGCCACGGCCGACCCCGATCTTCCGATTCCCGGACAGCCGTTTTCGTTCGGCACGCTCGAGTTTGCCCAGGCGCTTGGAGATTTCACGTCGCTCGATCAGACGGGACGCCGGGCCCTTCACATCCACTTGCCTTCGCCGGATCCGACGGCTCTTGCGGGCGTCGCAGATCTTCTTCTGCACCGCCCTGACGCCTAAGATGCCTCCGATGCAGCTCGGATTTATCGGCCTCGGGAAGATGGGGCTCAACATGGTCACGCGGCTCCAGCGCGGGGGCCATGCCGTCGTCGCCTTCGACCACAAACCGGAGGCCGTTGAGCGGGCCCGGTCGGCAGGCGCCACCGGCGCAGCGTCGCTCGATGCGCTCGTGGCGGCCCTCGATGGCCCGCGCGCCATCTGGATCATGGTGCCCGCCGGCGAGCCCACGGAGTCCACGGTCCGCGCCCTCTCGAAACGGATGTCTGTGGGCGACGTCATCATCGACGGCGGCAACAGCAGGTTTCACGACGATGTGCGGCGGGCGGCGGAACTCCGGCTGCTCGGGATCGACTACATCGATGCGGGCACGAGCGGCGGAGTCTGGGGTCTCGAGAATGGTTATTGCCTGATGCTCGGCGGGCGCCGTGAGGCCTGCGCGCGCCTCGACCCGCTGTTTCGTACCCTGGCCCCGGACGAGGGATACCTCCACGTGGGTGGGCACGGCGCGGGCCACTACGTGAAGATGGTGCACAACGGCATCGAGTACGGGTTGATGCAGGCCTACGCAGAGGGCTTCGAACTGATGAACTCGAGCGAGTACTCGCTCGACCTCCCCGCCATCGCCCAGCTCTGGATGCGCGGCAGTGTCGTCCGATCGTGGCTGCTCGAGCTGACCGCCCGCGCACTCGAACAGGATCCGCGGCTCGATGGACTCGAAGGCCACGTCGAAGACTCCGGCGAGGGTCGATGGACGCTTCACGAGGGCATCGATCGGGCGGTACCGCTCCCCGTGCTGACGGCCGCGCTCTTCACCCGCTTCCGATCGCGCGGCGATAACCCGTTCGGCGAGCGCCTGCTGGCCGCGCTTCGTCAGCAGTTCGGCGGGCACGCCGTCAAGGGAGCTCCGCCGCCGGAGCGGCCCCGTTCGTGAACGACCAGGCGCCTGGGATCACCCTCGTCATCTTCGGAGGCGGTGGCGACCTCGCTGAACGCAAGCTTCTGCCTGCCTTGTACAACCTCCACGTGGATGGACTGCTGCCCGCGCATTTCGCCATCGTCGGCGCCGGCCGTACCGCCACGAGCGACGAGGCCTACCGGGCCTTCGCGCGCGAAGGCATCACTCGCCACTCACGGCGGCCCATCGACGAGAGCCGCTGGCCGGCCTTCGCGGCCGGGTTGTCGTTTGTCACCGTCGACTTGACCAACCCGGGACACTTCGCGACCCTTGGGGCCCGGCTCGACACGATTGAGCACGAGCGTGGGCTTGCCGGCCACCGGATCTATTACCTTGCGGTCCCGCCGTCGATGATCGAACCCGCCGTGCATGGGCTCGCCCGCGCCCGTTTCGTGGTGCCGGGCGACTCGAAGCGCGCCGCCAGCGAACATCCCTGCGCCCGCCTCATCGTCGAAAAGCCTATCGGGCACGATCTTGTGAGCGCCCAGGCCATCAACGACACGATCGCCGCCGTATTCGAGGAACGCGACATCTTCCGGATCGATCACTATCTCGGGAAGGAGACGGTCCAGAACATCCTGGTGCTCCGGTTCGCCAACAGCTTTCTCGAGCCTCTGTTCAATCAGAGGCACGTCGACCACGTGCAGATCACGGTGGCCGAGACCGAAGGCGTGGGAACACGTGCCGGCTACTACGACCAGGCCGGCGCACTGAGGGACATGGTGCAGAACCACCTGCTGCAGCTGCTTACCCTCGTCGCCATGGAGCCGCCCTTCTCACTGGACGCGGAAGCGGTGCGCGACGAGAAGCTGCAGGTCATCCGTTCGCTCCGGTCGATCGAGGGCACGGAGGTGGATCGCTCGACCGTGCGCGCGCAGTACTCCGCCGGGACGGTCGGGGACGAGCTTGTGCCCGGCTATCTGTCGGAAGCCGGAGTGCCGGCGACTTCGCGGACCGAAACGTACGTGTCGCTGCAAGTGGCCATCGACAACTGGCGGTGGGCCGGCGTGCCTTTCTTCCTGCGAACAGGCAAGCGCCTGGCTCGCCGGACGAGCGAGATCTCGGTCCACCTCAAAAGCGTTCCCCCGATTTTGTTCAACCGCCCACCGGGCGGAGCCCTTCAGCCGAACGTGCTCACGCTCAGGCTGCAGCCCGACGAGGGGTTCGCGCTCGGCATCTCCTCGAAGACGCCGGGCTCCCGGCTGCAGATCCGGCCCGTCGAGATGGACTTCGAGTACGCGCAGGAGTTCGGCGGGACGTCGCCAGAGGCGTACGAGCGGCTCCTCCTCGACGTCATCGCTGGGGACAGCACGCTCTTCATGCGGCGGGACAGTGTCGAGGCATCGTGGCGCTTCATCACGCCCATCCTCGAATCGATGGGCGGCCACGGCGACTGCGCCACTCCCCACCTATTCCGCCGGTTCGTGGGGACCGCGGGAGGCTTCGCGGTTTCCGCTTCGTCCGCTTTGACTCTATACTCCGACGAGTGGCGTCCTCCACCGTGCAGGCGCTCATCGCCAGGGCGAGCATCGCGCTCGAACGCGGCCGCGGTTCCGAGGCGGCGCAGATGCTGGCGCCTGTCCTTCGCTCGGCGGCATTGCCCCGCGACGCCGAACTGACCATCCGCGCCGCCCTGGCCGAAGCGTGTCTGCTGCAGGACGATCTCGACCAGGCGGCTGCCGCCCTGGGCCGCACACCGGACAGTTTTCGCGACACGCTCCCATCCGGCCACCTCTCCACGCTCTGGCGGCTGCACGGCCGCCTGGCCTCAGCGCGCGGTGATCAGTCGCGCGCCATCGCCCTGCATGGCCGCGCCCTGAAGCAGGCGGAAACCGCTCACGACTCGCGGGCGATCGGCCTCGCGCACTACGAGCTTGGCCAGTGCTACCGGCAAGTGGGGGATGTCGCAATCGTCCGTGAGCACATCACCAAGGCCGCTTCCGCCCTTCATGCGGCCGGCGATCGCCGGCATCTCGCGCTCGTGCATTCCCTCTCGGGCATCTCGCTCGCGCAAATCGGGCGGTTCGACGAAGCGATGTCGGCGCTCCGGCAGGCCGAACGCCTGGCGTCGATGGTCCAGGCCAACGACGTGCTGGCGACGGCGTGCGGCAATCAGGCCAACGTGATGATGCTCGAACATCGTTACGAGAGCGCGCTCACCCTCGCCGAACGCAGCGTGTCACTGCACGAAGCGCACGGCTCGGGACACGGCCTGGCGGTCGCGCTCGCGACGCTCGGGCAAATCTGCGTGCGGCTGGGCGATCTGACGCGAGCCTCGCTCGCGCTGCATCGGGCCCTGGACGTTCGGAGCCCGATCCAGTTTCACGAGACCACGGGTGCCGTCTTCGACACCCTGGCGCAGATCCACCTGATTCGCGGCGAGTACGACGTCTCCAGCGAGTTTCTCGGCCGTGCCAGCGACGCGTACGGGGCCTACGGGCGCCAGACCAGCCGCTGGTACGAGTGGTCGGTGCGCGTACTGAGTGCCCGGCTTGCCCTCAGGCGCGGCGCCCTCGATGAGGCTGTCGCGCTCGCTGACGCCATGCTCGGCGCCGAAGCTCCGGCTTTCGACGCCCTGCAGGCCACGTTGATCGCGGCCGAGGCTCTCACCGCAGCGGGCCGGCTGCCGGAGGCCGAGGCGCGCCTGGCTCGCGCCGCGGATGGGCTCGACCCTCGAAGCGCGCCGGCCACATGGGGCGAATACCTCCGGCTCCGCGGCGCGCTGCGCGCAAAGACTGGCGCGCCTGCAGACGCGTATCACGATTTCGCGCAGAGCACGACGCTGCTGGACCTGCTGGGCGAGCGCTATCAGGCCGCGCTCAGCCATCTCGCCCTCGGACGTCTGGTGGCCGAGACCGGCGCCCGGTCGGTCGCCGAGCGTCATCTCGACAGGGCGTTCACCGTATTCGAACAGCTCGGCGCCGAGCGCGACCTCGCCGATACGCGAGCCGCGCGAGACCTGCTCGGGAAGCCGGGCTCTGGCGAGTACCTCATCTCCCCCTCCGACGCGGACGATGCGATTGTGCGGCGCATCGTGGACGCGGCGGCGCTGCCCGATCTGCTCGGACGGGAAACTGCGGCCGCGCTGCTCGAAGCCGCTGATGGCGACGGGGCCGCCGTCTACGTAGACCGGTCGGCTCGCCTCGACGGGACGCGTGATATTCGGGTGGTTGCCACAGCCGGGTTCGACGAGGAAACGGCCCGCGCGCTGGCCGAGATCGGTGCCCCACGGGCAGTCCTACGGGCGCGGAACACTGGTCGTCGAGCCTCTCGGGAGAGACGGAGAGGGGCCCCGGTTCGCCCTCCTGGCTTCCCCCAGGCCGATCGGCCACCCTGTCATGCGGCGGCTTCGGATGATCGCGACCGTCGCGCGCCAGGGCTTTGCGCTGTGCAGCGCCCGGGATCGCTCGACCGCCGCGGCAGCGCCCGCCGTCGACCGATCGCTCGAGCCGCTTCTTCCGGGGTTTCTCTCGGCAAGCGCGGCGATGACGCGCGTCGTCGAGCAGATTCAGCGGCTGCAGGGCAACGAGTTGACCGTGCTCATCACCGGTGAGAGCGGTACGGGCAAGGAACTGGTGGCCCGGGCAATCCACGTCGGATCTCACCGGAGCGCCGCGATGTTTCTGCCCTACAACTGCACCACCACCGGGCGGGACCTCGCGGACAGCCAGCTGTTCGGCCATCGCCGCGGGGCGTTTACAGGCGCCGTCGCCGACCAGCCGGGCCTCGTGCGATCGGCTGCCGCGGGCACACTGTTTCTCGACGAAATCGGTGATCTTCCGCTCGACGTCCAGCCCAAGCTGCTGCGGTTCCTGGAGCAGTCCGAGATCATTCCGATTGGCGAGTCGCGGCCCATCCGCGTGGACGTGCGTGTGCTCGCGGCCACCAACGCCGATCTCGAACAGCGCGTGGCCGAAGGCAAGTTCAGGGAGGATCTCTATTACCGCTTGAGCGTCATCCGTATCCACGTGCCGCCCCTCCGCGAGCGGCGCGAGGAGATCCCGCACCTCAGCACGTTCTTTCTGCGCGAGGCGTGCGAACGGCTCGGGAAACCCGACATCCACTTGAGCTCAGAGGCGCTGGATGTGTTCTCCCAGTACTGGTGGCCCGGAAATGTGCGGCAACTGAAGAACGAAATCCAGCGCGCGGTCGCCCTGAGCGCCCCGGGGGGAACAGTCGAACCGTCGCACCTCTCTCCCGAACTGGTCGCCGCACCCCTGCCGGCGGGCGCGCCGCGCCGGTTCGCGGGCGAGGCCGCAAACCTCGCATTTGCCGTCGAACAGGTGGAGCGCGATCTGATTCGAGCGGCCCTCGACCGGGCGGGCGGCAACATCTCCGAGACCGCGCGGACACTCGGCCTGACACGGCGTGGCCTGTACCTCAAACTTCGCCGCCTGGGCATGGAGAGCCTGCCGGACCTCGCCGTCGAGCATCGACATAACTGACTACATAGTATCCAGTCAATGGACTGCCCGGATACAAAGTATCCATGCTTCTCATCACTTCCGCTAGCTCATCATTTTTTCAAACATCTGTGAATTAAAGACTTAGGTCTTATGACTGACTTCCTAAGTGTGAGAAAAATCCGCGGTCCCGAACTTGATATAGCAGTCACCGGAAACCCCAGACTGGAGCAACCGGTGAAACACATTTCAGAGAACCTGAGCAGCCTCTCCCAGCAACCACAAGCGCGCTGCGGATCGCCGCGCGATCGCGCTGCCGGCGCGCCTGACGTGGAAAGACCAGCGCGGGGCGGCGCGTTTTGCGAGCGCGGTCACCCGCGACATCAGCGAAGTGGGCGTCTTCGTGGAGTGCCAGGCGGGTGTGACGATCCCGATGTTCCGGCTGGTGCAGTTTCAACTGGAGCGCGACGCGAGGGACGTGTCGCTGCCGACGGCCCTTCGCCAGGGCCGGGTGTTGTCGGCGGTCTACCGCATCCAGCAGGCCAGCGGCCCGAGCGGCCGGCAGGGGTTCGCCCTGCGCCTGATGGTCGATCCGAGGCGTGCCGTCGCGCAGGAGATCACCGAGACGCGAGCCACCGCCTAAGCGCCGGCTGCCAACAGTCGCTTCTTCCAGTAGCGGGCGAGGCCGCGGTAGCTCAGATCGAACCGGCCTGCCACTTCGTACTCGCGCGCGTCCGTTTCGCTCATCACCGTCCGCAAGTGCCGGCGAAGCTCGCTGGTAAACCAGGCTTCCCGGTCGTCCTCGCCCTCGAACTTGGAGAGGGCCGTCCGCGCCAGTTCGCCAATCCACTCCAGATGTTCGCCAAACGCCGCCAGGTGGGCGCGCGCCGACTGAGATGGGCCGAAGTGCGTCAGAAACAACGTGTCTGCGCCCCACCGGTTGATGGCCGCGAGGCTCTGGCGCCACAGCTCGAGATCGATGTCTGGTGGCGGAGTGGGCGGCAGCTCGTATAGCCCTTCACGGCGCTTGATGCCGGCCGTGTCTCCGACAAATGCCACACCGGACGCCGGGTCGTAGTAACTGAGGTGATGCGACGCGTGGCCGGGCGTGAACAGGGTTTCGAGCGTACGTCCCCCAACGTCGATCCGCTCTCCGCCATCGAGGGCCGTCAGGGCCGCGGAGGGCACGGGCGCCACCTCGCCCCAAAGCTCGGTCATGCGCTCCGCGTAAAGACGGGAGGCGCTCGCGAGCAGTTTCGACGGGTCCACCATGTGCGGCGCGCCTGCCCTGTGGACGTACACCCGCGTCCCGGGCTGGCGGCGAAGGATCGTGCCGACCGACCCGGCATGATCGAGATGGATGTGCGTCAGGACAATCGTCGTGACGTCTGCGGTGGAAATCCCCGCTTTCTCGAGAATCCGGTCGAGGGTCGGCAGCGTACTGGAAGGTCCGGGATCGATGAGGACACAGCCGCCCGGGCTATCGAGTACGACAGTTGCAACGATCCGCTCGTGCCCCTGGAAATTGAGGTCACAATAGGACAATCCACTCGAGAGCGCGCGCATGGCCACGCCGCCGACTGTACCCTCCCGGTCGCACCGTGGTCAAAACGCACAGCGTGATCGCGCCCGCAACCTGATGCCACGAACCACTCTTATCGGCCTCGCGCTGGTTCTCACCTCGCTGGGTAGTGCCGCCAGCGCGGGTGCGCAGGTCCGCGAGTCGTCAGGCGATGCCGCCATTCTGGAGGACAGCGCCGGTGGCACGTGGACCATCTCCGCCGGCGGCAGCGCTCTCACTGTCGCCGCATCTTCGGGCCGCGACTTCGAACTGGTACGGCTGACCGGCACCGCCGCACACTCGTGGAGCGGCGGAGCACCGGACACGGTATTGACGGTGGATGGCCAGCCCCTCCCCTTCGGCCGGCGATCGTCTGGTTTCACGTTTGTCAGCGCTCGCGCCAGCTCGTCGGACAGCCGCCTGCAGCTGGACCTGGTCTACGAGCTACGGACAAAAAGCCTGCGGATCACCCGTCACTACGCCGTCGCGTCAGGTGCGCCGGTCTTCGAGACGTGGACCTCACTGAGCTCCACGGCCCCGGGCGGCACGACGGTCGCGGACCTGAACGCGTTCCAGTTGACGGTTCCTGTTGGCACGGTGCGCTGGCTCGGGGGGTTGCACCCCGCGCCCGGCGAGGCGGGCGAGGACCCGCCGTTCACTTTGCACGAGCAGCAGATTCCGGTCGACACGGGCTTCGCCCTTGGCTCCGAGACACGCTCGTCCGAACAGGCAGTGCCATGGGTCGTTGTTGACGGCCCCGAGGAGTCGTTCTTCGGCGCGCTCCTCTGGTCCGGAGCGTGGTCGCTCGCGGCGCACCACTCGCCGGCCGGTCTGTCGCTGTCGCTCGGGCTGGCCGGAATGGCGACCACAATCCAGGCCGCGGAGATTGACGCGCCGCACGCCGTGTTTGGCGTCGTTGCAGGCGGTGTTCCGGCCGTCAGCGCCGCCCTGCGGACCTACATCGTGCAGGGCATTCGCGGTGGCGTCGGCTTTACGCCGTTCGTGACGTACAACACGTGGTTCGCGTATGGCACCCGGGTTGACGCCGTAGGGGTCGAGGACGAGCTGGGACGGATGGCGCAGCTTGGCGTCGAGCGCTTCGTGCTGGATGCGGGCTGGTATCCCGAGGGCGATCGCGGCGAGCATTTCGACTTCGAAACGGGGCTCGGCGTCTGGACTCCGGATCCCGCACGCTTTCCTGGCGGGCTCCGCCCGCTCTCGGACTACGCGCATGCGCTCGGGTTGCAGTTCGGGATCTGGGTCGAACCCGAACGCGTCAGCCTCTTCGCGCTCGAGGCGGCCGGCGTGGACGAAGCCTGGCTGGCCCGGCACAACGACGTGTACGGGTCCGATCGTGTGGGGCAGATCTGCTTCGCGAGCGCTGCAGCGCGCCAGCTGATCGTCGACAGGCTCACCGCCCTCATCGACGAGGCGCAACCGGACTACCTCAAGTGGGACAACAATCAGTGGCTGAACTGCGACCGCGACGGCCACGGCCACGGCTCGACTGACGGCAATTTCGCCCACGTCGGCGGGCTCTACGAAGTTCTTCGGACGCTTCGGGAGCGCTACCCCCACCTCATCGTCGAAAACGTCTCCGGCGGAGGCAATCGCCTCGACCTCGGCATGCTCCGTTACTCGGACGTGGGGTGGATGGACGATCGCAGCATCCCGTCCGCGCATGTTCGCCACAATGCTCAAGGCCTCGCGACCATCTTTCCCCCCGCCTACCTCCTCTCGTTCCTGATGGACAGCGAGGCCGAGCCGCTCCGCTACGCGTTCGACATGACGCTCTACGCCCGAAGCCGCATGATCGGCATCCTCGGCTTGTGTTTCAAGACCGCGGACCTCATCGGAAGCGATCTCGAGGACATCGCAGCTCAGATCCTGGTCTACAAGACCCTCCGGCCGATCGTTGCCGGCGCCTCGTCGGCGCTGCTGTCCGCCCAGGCGTCAGCCGATGGTGCGGGCTGGGACGTCGTGCAGCTGACGGCGGGGTTTCAGGTCGCGATTGCCGCCGTGCGCGGCGAGTACAGCACCGACGGCTTTACTGTGATGCCCATCGGGTTGGACCCCGAGGCCGGGTACGAGGTCATGTCGATGGACTTCGGTCTCGTCGGCCACGCCACCGGCCTGGAACTGATGACCGGGGGCATCAGCCTCTACGCTTCACCGGCAAGCGCCGCCCATCTGTTGATGATTTCGCCGTGGGTTGAACCCTCGCCCCCGCCAGAACCGACGGGCGCAACCGTTCGATAGCCGGGCAGTCTCCGATCCAGACAATTCTGTCGGTCAGGCGGCCCAGCCAACAATCCTGTTCGAGGGCGACCGGGCTCCGTCGTGTAGTACTCGAGCGGGCCGTTGAACGCCTTGCCGGAAGCCACATTCATGTTGGCGTCTGGCCGTAGTACGACAAAGTTGTCGCTTACGGAAGGCGGCCGGGACACGCGCCAGACGGGCGTTTCGGTGCAATTTGCGCCGAAAATCGCGCGACTCACGCGCCCGGGCGAGCCGGCTCGGCTGGCTTCGATTTTGATACATCCCCTCGCGTCGATGACCTCGTGCTGGAGCCGAATTTCGCGGGCCGCGGCCCTCTCGCTCGTGGTGTTAGGAATATCTCCGTTCACCGCGCCTTTCTCGACGTGCAGCCTTACGGGCCTGAATCACCAACCTGACGAGCGTCCGTTCGAACGCTCGATCCACAAGAACCCGCTTTCGAATCTGGATGTGACATCAAACGTGGCGGTGGCGCTGGCGGCCGGGGTGACGATGTGGCCGCCGGCCCTCAATACGATTGGCGTCGCGACCGTTCCAGAGCTCGAGCCAGGTGAGCGCCGGCAGGTGCTGCGCGCCGTGCTACGGGTTTAGCCGCGGCCCGCTTCGTCGCGGCTTCCGGAAGGCCTGCCTGCGCGAGCGCGGCAGGTTCCGCCAAACGTTTGCTGGTTTTCCATTCTCGACGAGGTGATTTGTGAATCAGGCCGACACAGCGTGGATGCTGGTTTCGACCGCGCTCGTGCTGCTCATGACGCCGGCGCTGGCCTTCTTCTACGGCGGGCTGGTCCGTTCGAAGAACGCCCTCAACACGATGATGATGAGCTTCATCTCGTTCGGGTTCGTCGGCGTGCTCTGGGCGGTCATTGGCTATTCGCTCGCCTTCGCACCGGGCAACGACTGGATCGGCGACACGTCCCGCCTGTTCCTCCGCGGCGTGGGCCTCGAAGCGCAGGGCCACGATTCCCCACTACCTGTTCATGTCCTACCAGGGCACGTTTGCCATCATCACGGCGGCGCTCATCTCCGGGCGCCATCGTCGAGCGGATGCGCTTCTCCGCCTACGTCGTCTTCATCACGCTGTGGGCGCTGTTCGTCTACAGCCCGGTCGCGCACTGGGTCTGGGGCGGCGGCTGGCTCGCCAAGATGGGCGCGCTCGACTTCGCGGGCGGCACCGTCGTGCACGTGAATGCCGGCGTCGCGGCGCTCGTCGCCGCCATCTGCGTCGGCAAGCGCCGCGACTACCAGACCAACGGCGCTCCTGCCCGCACAACGTGCCGTTCACGCTGCTCGGCGCCGGGCCTGCTGTGGTTCGGCTGGTTCGGCTTCAACGCCGGCAGCGCGCGTCGGCGGCCAGCCCGATTGCCGCGCTCGCCTTCATGACGACGTTCCTCGCGCCAATGGGCACGCTGCGTCGTCTGGACGCTCCTCGACTACGTGCGCACCGGCAAGCCGACGGCCGTCGGCGCCGCCACGGCCATCGTCGTCGGCCTGGTGGCGATCACGCCGGCCGCCGGGATTCATCGGACCGATGAGCGCGATCGCGCTCGGGCGGCATTGCCGCCGTGCCGAGCTACTTCGGGCTGCTCTGGCGCGCCAAGACGTCGCTCGACGACTCACTCGACGTCGTGGCCGCTCACGGCGTCGGGGGCACGGTCGGCGCGCTCCTGACGGGGGTCTTCGCGCAGAAGAGCCTCAACGGCGATCGCCGACGGCCTGCTGTTCGGCAACCCGGCGCAGCTCGGCATTCAGGCGACGGCCGTCGCGGCGGCGATCGTCTACAGCGGCGTCGTGAGCTTCGTCCTGCTGAAGGTGATCGGCCTCGTGCTTCCGCTGCAGGGCCGAGCGCCGACGACGAAATCGGTCGGCATGGATCTCAGCCAGCACGGCGAAGAAGCCTACGTCCATTCAGGCGGTTCGACCGCAGTCTAGGCGGCTCCGACGTCCATGCGACCTCACGGCCCGACAGGAGCAGTCACAATGACGTTGTTGAAGGCTATAATTCGGCCGGACAAGGTAGATGCGGTGAAGGATGCGCTCGGCGCAGATGGGCGTGGCCGGCATGACGGTGACCGAGGTCCGCGGGCACGGCAAGCAGAAGGGCCATACCGCGATCTACCGTGGCCAGGAATATCAGGTCAGCCTGCTCCCCAAAATGCAGGTCGAAGTCGTCATCGCCGACGAACGGGCCGACGAGGTCGTCGGCGCGATCATCAAGGCCGCGCGAACCGGTGAGATCGGCGACGGACGCGTGTTCGTCATCCCGGTGACGCACAGCTACAAGATCCGCACGGGCGAAAAGGATATCGACTAGGAACTTTTGAAGTTTGAAGTGAGAACTGAGAAGGACACTGCGGGCTCCGCCTCCCGAACTTCTTGCTTCTCATTTCTCAGTTTTTACTTTCCGGAGGATGACATGGGATCAACGGTGTTGAGGGAGGCGATCGGCGCGATTCGCGACTGGTCGATGGCGGATGCACCGCCAAACGGGATCGGCGCGACAGAGGCGTTCGGGAGCCTGGTGTTCAGTGAGGCCGCGCAGGAAAAGCGCCTGCCGAAGGCGGTGTTTCATGCGCTGCGGCGGACCGTGTCGCGAGGCGAGGCGCTCGACCCGTCGGTCGCCGACGCAGTGGCGGCGGCGCTGCAAGGACTGGGCCGTTGAGCACGGCGCCACACACTATACGCACTGGTTCCAGCCGTTGACCGGCATCACGGCCGAGAAGCACGACTCTTTCCTCGCGCCGACGGGCGACCGGCAAGGCCGTAGCCGAGTTCTCGGGCAAGGAACTGGTCAGGGGCGAGCCGGACGCGTCGAGCTTCCCCTCGGGCGGCATGCGCTCCACCTTCGAGGCGCGCGGCTACACGGCGTGGGATCCGACGAGCCCGCCATGGCTGCTCTAATCGGGCGGCGCGGTGACGCTGGTCATTCCGACCGCGTTCGTGAGCTGGACGGGCGAAGCGCTCGACAAGAAGACACCCCTCTGCGATCGATGGAAGCGCTGTCGACGCAGGCGGTGCGGATTCTTCGAAGCTCTTCGGGTCGACGGCCGAGCGCGTCATCACGACATGCGGCCCCGAGCAGGAGTACTTCCTCATCGACCGGTACTTCTACCTGTCGCGACCCGGATCTCATCAACGCGGGCCGCACCTTGTTCGGCGCCAAGCCCCCCAAGGGCCAGGAACTCGAGGATCAGTACTTCGGCAGCATTGCCGACCGCGTCATGGCGTTCATGTCGGCTGTCGAGGCCGAGCTGTACAAGGTGGGCGTCCCGGTCAAGACGCGCCATAACGAGGTGGCGCCCAGCCAGTACGAGATCGCGCCCATCTTCGAGAACGCCAACGTCGCCACCGACCATCAGATGATGGTCATGGAGACGCTGCGGCGGATGGCGCCCAAGTTCGGGCTGGCCTGCCTGCTGCACGAGAAGCCGTTTGCCGGCGTGAACGGCTCGGGCAAGCACCTCAACTGGTCGATGAGCGACGACGAGGGCAACAACCTGCTGTCGCCCGGGGCCAACCCGCACGACAACATGCAGTTCCTGGTCTTCTGCGCGGCCGTGCTGCGCGCGGTGGACACTCACCAGGGCCTGCTGCGCGCCGCGATCGCCAGCGCGGGCAACGACCACCGGCTGGGGGCGAACGAGGCCCCGCCGGCCATCATCTCCATCTTCCTCGGCGACATGCTGACCGACATCTTCGAGCAGATCGAGAAGGGCGGCGCGAAGTCGATCGAAGGCGGGCGGCGTGCTCGACACCGGCGTGCTGGTGCTGCCCAAGCTGCCGCGTGATGCGGGCGACCGTAACCGGACGAGCCCGTTCGCGTTCACCGGCAACAAGTTCGAGTTCCGCGCCGTTTCCTCGAACCAGAGCATCGCGTACCCGAACATCGCGTTGAACGTCGCGGTCACCGAGGCGCTGGACCACATCGCCACCACGCTCGAGAAGGCCGTCAAGGGCGGGAAAACGCTGCAGGCAGCCGTCGCCGCGCTCCTGCCGCAGCTGGTCAAGGCGCACAAGCGAATCGTCTTCAACGGAAACAACTACAGCGACGCCTGGGCCAAGGAAGCCGGCAAGCGCGGGTTGCTGAACCTGAAGAACACCGTCGATGCACTGCCGCAGCTGGTCACAAAGGACGCGATCGCGCTCTTCGAGAAGTACAAGGTCCTGAATAGCCGCGAGGTGCACGCGCGCTACGAGATCATGCTCGAGACCTACAACAAGACGATCAACGTCGAGGGCCAGCTGATGGTCCTGATGGCGAACCGCTACATCCTGCCGGCGGCTCTCGAGTATCAGAAAAACGTGGCGCAGAGTGTCACCGCCGTGAAGCAGGCTGGCAGCAAGTCGGCCGAAGGCAAGCGGCTGTTGGGCGAGATCACCAAGCTGAGCGACAAGCTGGCCAAACAGTCGTCGGCGCTCGAGCACGCGCTCGCCCACGAAGGCGGCGACGCAGCCAAGCACGCCAAGCACATGAGGGACAAGGTGGTGCCCGCCATGGAAGCGCTCCGCGCGACCGGCGACGCCCTCGAGATGCTCGTCCCGCACGGCAGCTGGCCGCTCGCCACGTATCGCGAAATGCTCTTCATCAAGTGACACGCTGAATCGGGGGAAGTGGGATTCAGGGACTTGGGATTAGAATCAACCAATTCAATCCTTAAGTCCTTGAATCCCTGAGTCCCCCGATTCGTCATGCATCCCCTCGACTGGGGCATTCTCGTCTGCTACGTCGCCTGGCTCGTCTACGACGGCGTCAAGCGCACGCGCCTCGAGCGGACCACCGAATCCTACTTTCTCGCCAATCGCAGCCTGCCGTGGTGGGCCGTCGGCCTCTCGGTCATGGCCACGCAGCTGAGCGCCATAACCCTCGTTGGTACAACGGGCCAGGGGTACACAGACGGCCTGCGCTTCGTGCAGTTCTACTACGGGCTGCCGCTGGCCATGATTCTCCTGTCGTTGACGGTGGTGCCGTTCTTCTATCGGGCCCGCGTCTATACGGCGTACGAGTATCTGGAGCGGCGCTTCGATCTGAAGACGCGAACGCTCACCAGCGTCCTGTTTCTGGTATCAAGGGGCCTGTCGGTCGGCGCGGTTGTCGCGGCGCCCGCCGTCGTGCTGTCGATCATCCTGGGCTGGAACGTCACCATCACCGCCCTGGCCATCGCCGGACCCGCGGTCGTCTACACAATCCTGGGCGGGGTCCAGGCGGTGACCTGGACCGATGTGAAGGTCATGGCGCTGACCATCTTCGTCCTGGTGGCGGCCGTCGTTGCGCTCCTGTTCGGCCTTCCTGGCGACGTCGGCGTTGGCGACGCGCTGCGAATTGCCGGCACCACGAACCGCCTCGATGCACTCGACTTCCGCTTCACGCTCACAGAGACCTACACGTTCTGGTCGGGGATGCTCGGCGGCCTCTTCCTGATGTTGTCCTACTTCGGGTGCGACCAGAGCCAGGTGCAACGCTACCTGACGGCCAGGTCGGTCGACGAGGGTCGGTCATCGTTGATGATGAGCGCGTACTGGAAGATCCCGCTGCAGTTGCTGGTCCTGATGGTGGGCGTCCTCACCTTCGTGTTCTTCTTGTTCAACCAGCCGCCGATGCTCTTCAACCCGGTACACGAACGGGCCGTGCGCGAGAGCGGTCGTGCCGGTGAGTACGCGGCCCTTGAAGGTGAATTCAAGACGACCTTCGAGGCCCGAAGGATCGCCGCGACCGAACTGGCTCGGGCCAGCCGCACAAGTGACGCCACGGCCGAGCGGCTGGCCGCCGACGCGTTCCGCCAGCAGGACGCCGCGGTAACCCGCATCCGACGCGCAGCCGCCGATCTCGTCAGGCAGGCCACCGGCGACTCGTCCTACAACGACGTGAACTACGTGTTCCCGACCTTCATCGTGACGGCCCTCCCCATAGGGCTGGTCGGGCTCTGGATCGCCGCGATCATCACGGCCGCCACCGACACCATCGCCGCGGAACTGAACTCACTCGCGACGTCGAGCGTCATCGACGTCTACAAACGCCTCTACAAGCCGGTCGCGCCGGACCAGCACTACCTCAACGTTTCGAAAGCCGCGACGGCGTTCTGGGGCGTGTTCGCGACGATCGTCGCCGTGTACGCGAGCACCCTCGGGTCCCTCATCGAGGTCGTCAACCGCTTCGGGTCATTCTTCTATGGCTCGATCCTGGGTGTCTTCATGCTGGCGATCCTGACCCGGCGGGCCACCGGCACCGGAGCATTCGTGGGCCTCATCGCCGGCATGTCAGCCGTGGCGGCGGTCGCGAGCGGGCGTCCCGACATCTCGTTTCTCTGGCACAACGTCATCGGCGCGCTGGTAGTGTTTGTGGTGGGGATGGCCATCAGCCTGGGAACCAGGGCGCCAATCGCAGCGACGGGTGGGGCGACATGATGCACACACCTACTGTCCTTCCGTGCATGGTCCTCGCTCTGGCGGCATCCGCGTCCGTCTGGAGCCGAATCAACGCGCAGCCCGCTGCAGCGACGCCCGCTCCGGCGGCGTCCGCCGTGCGCATGCTCGCCGTCGAGGGCGAGGCGGCGAAGTACTGGCCGCGATGGCGAGGTCCCTCGGGCCAGGGGGTCGCGGCCGACGGCGGCTATCCCGATACGTGGTCGAACACCCAGAACGTGCTGTGGCGCACGCCGGTCCCGGGGCGCGGCCACTCATCTCCGATCGTCTGGGCCGATCGGATCTTCCTCACGACGGCTCACGACGACGGGCGGGTATCGGTGCTGGCGTTCAGCCGCAGGGATGGCCGCATGCTTTGGGAGGCTGTCGCACCCGACCGCACACCGGAACGCATCCATCAGAAGAACAGTCACGCGTCCGCGACGCCGACGACGGACGGCCGGCTGGTCTTCGCCTCTTTCGGTAACAAGGGCGCGATGGCGGTGGACTTCGAGGGCCGCGTGGTCTGGCACCGCTCGCTCGGCACGTTCGACAACTACCATGGCACGGCGGGGTCTCCACTGCTCTATCGGGATCGCCTGATCCTCTTCCAGGATCACGCCGGCGGGGGTTTTGTCATCGCGCTCGACGCGAAGACTGGCCGGACGCTCTGGCGCACCGCCCGGGCAGGCACGGTCGGCTGGAGCACCCCGATCGCGCTGCACGCCGCCGGCCGTGACGAGATCATTGTCAGCAGCCAGCGCCGCGTGCACGCGTACGCGCCGGACACGGGCCGAGAGCTCTGGACGGCAGACGGCAACCTCTTCGAGGTCATCCCCACGCCGGTGGTGGGCCATGGTCTCGTGTTCTGCACGTCGGGCAGGGCCGGGCCGACCATCGCGATCCGTCCTGGCGGCGCCGGCGATGTCACGGCCACGCACATCGCGTGGCAGAGCCCGCGCGGATCCCCGTTTGTGCCCTCGCCGCTGTTGTATGGAGACTATCTCTACACGCTGAACGATATGGCGTCCATCGCCACCGCGTTCCACGCGGCCAGCGGCAAGACCGTGTGGCAGGGTCGTCTCGGAGTGGCGACACGGGAAGGCTTCTCGGCTTCTCCGGTGGGAGTTGACGGCAAGATCTTCTTCACGAACGATGATGGTGAGACATTCGTGGTGCGCGCGGGATCGACCTTTGAACTGCTGCACGTCAACCGGCTCGGCGCGCGCGTGCTCGCTTCACCCGCGCTGGTCGATGGTCGCTGGTACTTCCGGACCGACGGAGAGCTTCTTGCGATCGGCCGCTGAGCGGGCCTGTGGGCTGGCCTTCGCGGCCCTCGTTGCGACGACCGGCTGCTCGCGGCAGCCAGCGGCGCCTGTCGCTGCCCTGCCGGCGTACGACGTCGTAGAGAAGTCAATCGCCACGCTCCAGGACGATCTGACCGCGGGCCGGATTACGTCGGAGGCTCTCGTCGCCGCGTACCTGCAACGGATCGAAGCGGTCGATCGCGGAGGTCCGGCCCTGAACAGCGTGCTGGCCGTCAATCCCAACGCGGCCGCTGACGCGCGTTCGCTGGACACAGAACGACAATCGGGCCGCGTGCGTGGGCCCCTGCACGGCATTCCGATCCTCGTCAAGGACAACATCGACACGGTGGACCCGTTGCCGACGACCGCGGGTTCGTTGGCGCTCTCAGGAAACATGACATCGCGCGATGCGCCGGCCATCGCGCGGCTGCGCGCGGCGGGCGCCATCGTTCTTGGCAAAACCAACCTGTCTGAGTGGGCAAACATCCGGTCGAGCCGATCGACCAGCGGGTGGAGCGCCCTCGGCGGGCTGACACGCAATCCGTACGCGCTCGATCGCAACACCTGCGGTTCCAGTGCCGGGTCGGGCGCCGCGGCAGCGGCGAGTCTCGCGGCCGCCGCCATCGGGACCGAGACCGATGGGTCCATCGTGTGCCCGTCGGCGGCGAACGGGCTCGCCGGCATCAAGCCGACGGTCGGCCTGGTGTCGAGAACCCACATTGTCCCGATCAGCCACACCCAGGACACCGCTGGCCCTATGGCGCGCAGCGTGGCTGACGCGGCGCTCTTGCTCGCCGCGATGGCGGGTCACGATGCGCTGGATCCCACGACCCGGGAGGCCGACGCACGCCGCGCCGACTATCCTGCCGCGCTCGATCCCAGTGCTCTGCGAGGCGTCAAGCTCGCCGCGCTGCGCTTCCTCGGCGGGTATCACGCCGAGACCGACGCCATGTTCGACAGGGCAGTGTCAGCGCTGAAGGCCGCCGGCGCCGACGTCGTCGACGTACAGACATTCCCGGCGCGCACCGAAATCTCCGCGGCGGAACTGACGGTGCTCTTGACCGAACTCAAGGTCGATCTCGACAGCTACCTCGCCTCGACGCCCCGCCGGGTTCTGACGCGCACCCTCTCGGACGTCATCGCGTTCAATCGGGCGACTCCAGCCGAGACCGTGCTCTTCGGGCAGGATCTGTTCGAGCAGGCCGCCCGGACCAAGGGCCTCAATGACCCGGGATATGTGGCCGCCCTCGAGAAGGGACGCCGGCTCGCGGGGCCGGAAGGGATCGATCGGATGCTGCGGACCACTGGAGCTGCGGCGCTGCTGGCACCGACAGGTCCGCCCGCCTGGGTCACCGATGTCGTCAGCGGGGATCACTTCCTGGGCGCGGCGTCCGAACTGCCGGCCGTCGCGGGCTACCCGCACGTCACCGTGCCGATGGGGAGCGTCCGCGGCTTACCAGTGGGCCTCTCTTTTATTGGCACCGCCTGGTCCGAGAGCCGGCTGATCGCCTTGGCCTACGCGTTCGAGCAGCTTGCGGGAGCGCGCGTGCCGCCCAGCTATCTCCCATCAATCGCGGCCGTTTCACCGCAGCCGTAGCCGCCAGCCGCCGAGAGGTCAGCAGCCAGGCATCAGCAGTGTGCGGGTCGCGTCAGCGTGGTACTCGTAGGTCTTCCCGCCGTAGCCCAGGAAAATCGTGAACCCAGAGACGGCCGTCGGGTCACCGGCGGCGGGGGCCGGGCATCCAAGGCTCGCATCCGGCCAGACGGTTGTGCGGAAGCGCTCGATGTCGACTTGCGCCCGGTCCACCTTGAGGCGCAAAGCCAGGTCGCTCCTCGCCCGCTCGGCAGCGCGCAGACCAGCCGCATTGTCGGTTGGCGGCAGCTTCAGATCGCGCGACGCAGACGACGCTGAGGCGGGACAGATTACGGCCCGCCCCGCTGCGACATGGACCCGATGCCGAATGCGGCCACCCGGCTGCGCGGCGTCGAGGACGACGACGTGACCCTGCACAGTCGCCGGTGTGTAGGCCATGCCTTTCTCGGGGCAGCCAAGGCTCGAGTCCCGCCAACTGGCGTCCGCCACCTCGACCACCCGTATCGCGTCGGCCCGAAGCGAAAAACGTTGCATCACCGCGCGCGTCGCGAGTTCGGCCGCTGCCGTGCGCTCCGGTCCCATGCCTTGCGCGAGAGCCAGGCCAATCCCGCTCGCGGCTAGTGCGGCGAGAACGTGGTGCATGCCCGCACGTTAACAAAAACGTCTTTCACAGGAAAGTGACGGCTGAGGCAGGTTCCTGCTTGACGACGGTTGAACCGGGCGCGATATTGCAGTTCATCCCCTGCTCACCCTGGAGGTCGGCATGCCCGCAGTATCCCGCATCCTGAACAGGCGTGTTTCAGCGCTTCTCGTGCTCACCATGGTGGCGGCCCTGAGTGGCCGGCCTCTCGGCGGCGCTGAACCTCAGGAGCCCCTCATCGTCACGTGCCAGAAACCGTGCGACAGCGTCCTTCTCACTGTCGCTGCCCTGGGCGGCGAGGTCACTGCGGTGTACGACAACCTGGACGCTGTGGCGGTGACGGTGCCGCGCGCACGCGTTGGCGAACTGTCGGCCGCCGTCGGGGCCGACGCCGTGCGCAAGGACGTGACCGTGGCACTCCCGCCGCCGGTTGATCTCGGCGTGGCCGACGCGCAGGGTGTTGTCGAGTTGTCTGGTGAGGCGCTCGAAGCCTTCACCCGGGATCAGCCTGCCAACTACAACTACAACAACGCGCTCACCGGAGCGTCGACGCTCCATGCCGGCGGCACGCTTGGCCAGGGCATCATCGTCGCGGTCATCGACAGCGGCACACAGGCGGCAGCACCGGCGCTGGGCCCGGTGGGAACGGGCACGGTCATCGGCGGCGAGAACTTCGTGCCGCTGGCGCAGGATCCCGTAACGTCTGCGACGAGCCGCTTGAACGACTGGCACGGCACGGCCGTGGGCTCCATGATCGCCGCCCATGCCAGCTTCCTGTTCGGGCCCACGTCACGAACGCCGTTGTCGCTCCTCCAGCACGCGCCCGCGAGTGTATTGACGTGCGGCACACCGGCGTTCCCGACCTGCCCGCCCGGAGCGGCCTACGTGGTGCCGATGCTCGGTACAGCTCCATCAGCGAAAATCTATGCACTCAAGGTGTTCCCCTCACAGGGTGGCGGCGCTCCGGAGTCGCGGATCATCGCCGCGATGGACCGTGCCATCACGCTGCGCAAGAACTTCAATAGCGGCGGGTCCACAGACCCCTCGTCGGGCACGGGCACAGAGAACGACCCGTTCAAGTACGACGCGCTCAACATCCAGGTCGTGAACCTCAGCCTCGGCGGCCCAACCCTTTTCGCGGGCCGCGATGTCGAGGATCAGCTGACGCTGGCGCTCCTCGACGCCGGAATCACCGTGGTCACCTCCGCCGGCAACGATGGTTTCGCGGCCATGACCGGCGGCAGTCCGGGCACCGGCTTCGGATCGCTCACCGTCGGCGCGTCGAACACACCCGTGCACGAGCGCGTGTTGCGCGACAACCAGTTCGGCGTCGGAATCGGACCGCTCTATCGACCATTCGACGGCGTCCAGACGGCGTACTTCAGCTCGCGCGGCCCAACCGCCGACGGCCGGGTCGACCCCGATCTCTCCGCGAACGGCTTCGCCAGCTTCGTCAACGTCTTCGCAGCGGTGGTGAACGGCGCCCTGGTGTCGTGCGGCGCCCCGGGCGGTGCGGCCACGTGCGCTTCGCGAATTCTCTTCGCCTCCGGCACCTCCTTCTCGTCGCCGACAGTCGCGGGTGCCGCGGCCCTGCTCCGGCAGTCCGCTCCGGACGCGTCGGCGATTGAAACCCGAAATGCACTTGCCGCTGCGGCAAATCCCGGCATCGTAGTCGACGGCTCCGGCGCCATCGACCAGGGTCCTGGATTCCTCGACATTCCAGAAGCGCGTTCTCTGCTCCTCTCCGGCAAGGTTAGTGACACGCTGCCGGATGTGGGCCAGCACCGGTTCAACAGACGGGGCCGCTTCAGCCGGTTCGATCGCGATGATCGCGAGGACGAACTCGGCGCAGGGGGCGGCAGCGTGATCCTCAATGTGCGCAAGGCCGGCCTCCGGCCCGTGCACTTCAGCAACAACCGGTTCTCGACGCAGCTGAAGGACCTGCTGCCCGGACAGGTCGCGCATTTCTTCGTGCCAAGCGATCGCTACACGGAGCGACTGGTCGTGTCGCTGACCGAGATCGTGCCCGAGGGCCCGGTGAACACCCTGTTCGGCGACGACCTCTTCGTGATGGGCGTCGATGCGCCCACATCGTTCGCCCTGCACCGCATCGAGGACCCGCCCGGCAGCGGCGGCGTGTTCGTCAACGCCGATCGGACCTTTACGATCGACCATCCGCAGACAGGACTCGTCCGGATAGGCATCCAGGGGGACTGGACCAATCACGGCCGGATCTCGGCGAAGCTCACCATCGAGCGCGTTCGGACGCCCCTCATCCGCCGCGCCGCTGAAGGACGCATCGCACAGGACGATGTGATTCCCTTTGTCGTGGACGTGCCCGCCGGGACCAGCGAAGCCGTGTTCGAGCTCGCATGGCTTCAGAACTGGGGCCGCTATCCGACCAACGATCTCGACATGTTGGTGCTCGATCCCAACATGACGGTGGTCGAGGACGCCGGCGGCAACCCACTTGGCTCAACGCTGTCGAGCCCGGAGCGCGCCGTGGTCGCCAAGCCTGTGGCTGGCACGTGGACGGTGCTCGTCAACGGCTTCCTTGTTCACGAAGAAGGCGGCGGTCCGTGGAAAATGGGAGGCAGAGGTCGAAAGGACGAGTTCAGCCTGAGAGTCACCGCGGATGGCGAGCCCTTGCGGGTTCGAAAGTAGCGCGAGGGATCCGCGCGGGTGGTAACATCCGCGCGGTTCGACCCGACTCCCCTTATCGTCAGGAGGCCGCGTGCCCGCAGTCACCCGCGTGAGCGTCGTCGTCAATGCCGCGCTATGCATCGCGGTGGCCGGCGCACTTGTTCTGCAGTCCCCGGCACCGGCAGCGCAGCGCGGAGCGGTGCCGGACGGCGTTACCGCACGTGCCGTCGCGGCCGCTCAGGCGTTCCTCGGCACGCTCAACGGAGAGCAGCGAGCCCGCACGCAGCTGGAGCTGACGCCGGCGGCCCGCAGAGTCTGGTCGAACCTCCCGACCGGCGTCCCCATGCAGGTCGGCGCGACCACGCGAAACGGGGTCAAGCTCGGCGAACTGAACGCTGAGCAGCAACGCGCGATGCTGGCCCTCGTCTCCGCGGTCCTCAGCCCTTCCGGCTATCAGAAAGCCCTCGATATCGTGATGGCCGACGAGGCGCTGGAGCAAACGAGCGCACCGAGGCGGCCCGCCGGCAACGCGGTCCGCTTCGGGCGAGCGGAGTACCTACGCAGCCATCCTCGGCACCCCCTCAGCCACGACCCCGTGGATGCTGCAGTTCGGGGGCCACCATCTGGCGCTGAACGTCACGCTGGCGAGCGGGAGCACGGTCCTGACGCCGAGCCACGTCGGCGCGCAGCCCGCGATCTACAGCCTCGAGGGCAGGAGCGTTCGTCCGCTCGGCGACGAGTTGGACAAGGCTCTCGCGCTGATGGCGTCGCTGACGCCAGAACAGCAGAAGCAGGCCACGCTCAACTATCGGGTTGCCGACACGGTCCTGGCCGCAGGCCAGGACGGTAAAGTCATCCAGCCGGAGGGCATCCGTGCGGCGGCGCTCACGGCTCCGCAGCAGGCGCAGTTGCTGGATCTCGTGAACGAGTGGGTGGGAATGCTTGGGGACACCCAGGCGGCCCTACGGATGACCGACGTCAAGACCGGCCTCGCCGAGACATGGTTCGCCTGGAGCGGGCCGACCACTAAGGAAGGCGGAGCGTATTTCCGCATCCAGGGGCCTACTGTGGTGATCGAGTACGCGCCCCAGGCCTCGCGCGACAGTGGCGGGCAGCCCGATCACATTCATACGATCTACCGCGATCCAACAAACGACTACGGCGCGAAGCTGGCTGCACGCTGAACGCAGGGCGGACATGCAGGTGCTGTTGCGTATCGTCGCCTGGTCGGTCGTGCTCATCGGTTGTGTGCCGACCCTGTTCGGACATCGGCTCGACGAATACCTTCAGGCCAGCCGAATCGAGATCTCCGCCGCGCAGGTCGTCGTCGACCTAGACCTGACACCTGGGAGCGCGATTGCCGAATCAGTGGTCGCAGCCATCGACCGCAACCACGACGGCCTGGCAACGCTCGAGGAAGCCCGCTCGTACGGTGACGCCGTTCTCCAATCGACACACCTGGAGCTCGATGGCCGGCGCCTCGGCCTGCGCCTGATAAGCGCGCAGGCGCCCGACGCGAATGCACTGAGGTCGGGGGTGGGGACGATCCGCCTTCGGCTCGGGGCGGCATGGACAGGGACCGCAGGCGCACACCATCTGGTTTACCGCAATGTTCATCGGGAGGACGTCAGCGTCTACCTGGCGAACGCGCTGGCGCCAGCCACTCCCCGCATCCGCATCACCTCGCAGGACCGCGACGTACGTCAGCGCGAGCTGCGCCTCGAATACGAGGTGACGGCCGCGACGCCGCAGTGGCCGTCCTGGTGGGCGGCCATCCTGGGTGTGGCGGTTTTCTCGACGGCGCTCTGGCAGTCGCGCGCACGCCTTCGCGCAGGATTTCCACCTCCCCTCCGCAGCTGAGGCTTTGCTGCCAAGTCCGACCGGGCTGGATTAATGTCTGCCCCACCGCAACCTTTGCCCTCGGAAGTCCTCCCAACGCCAGACGTAAGTGACTCCAGCAGAACACATTACGCTTCTGTACTCAGGCGCGGAAGTTGCCTTAGCTCTGCGGTGAGAGCTTATGACGAACCCACGCTACCGCGTCCTCGCCGTCGAACCCGACGCCACCTGCGCTGAGAGCCTCAAGCGCCTCATCGCCGAACGCGTCCGTGCAGAAGTGGTCATCGCCGCGTCGGCCGAGGCCGCCATCACGGCTTTTGCCGCACAGGTGCCGGACATCGTGCTGATTTCAGCGCTTCTTCCGGCCACGGGTGAAGAGCAGATCATGTGGCAGCTCAAACGGCTGGATGTCGCGGCAAAAGTGCCGGTGCTGACCATTCCGCCGGCGGTAGAACGGAGCGGGGCCGGCGAGCAGACCGGCGGACGACTCGGTTTCCTCTTCAAGAAGCGACAGCCGCCGACGCCGGTCGTCGCCACGTACGACCGCGGCTTCCTGGGCGACCGGATCATGGAAGCGCTGAAGCAGTCGCGGGTCGTCGTGCCCGAGCGCCACCTCCGCCTCGCGAAGGGATCCGCTGTGGAAGCGACCGACGAACGCCCCACCCTTTGGGAGGCCACAGCTCAGTGGCGGCCAGGCGGCGACATGCGAACCGCCAGGATCGTCAGGCCGCGCGCACGCGGCCGGCGCGCGCACCGGCTGACCCCGGACGAACTGCCGTGGTCGTCGAACCTGATCATGCCGAACGGCGTGGAAGTGCGTCTGGTCAATGTCTCGCGCACGGGGATCCTCGTTGAGTCGCCTGTCAAGTTCGTGCCCGATAGCACGACGGAGTTCCATCTCAAGGGCGGTGAGACCAGCATGATCGTTCCGGCGCGCTTCATCCGGAGCGAAGTGTCGGCGGTGGATGCCCTGGGCGTCCGGTACCAGGCCGCCGCCATCTTCAGCACGAAGGTCGATCTCTTCCCTGCTGAGCACAGCACGCCTGCTGCGGCTGCGCCACAGGCTCTGGCTGAACTGCTGGTCCGCGTGACCGCCGAACTGAATGACGGCGGGACACCGGATGTGATCCGCCGGACGTTCGAGCAGGGACTGCGGCAGCTGATTCCCGCCTGCGACATCAAGCTACGGCCGGCGCCCGCCGGATCGCTGGACGGGTGCGACTCGATCTACTTCACGGTGCCGTCGTCCAGCGCGCAGAGCACCGTGCTGCAGGCCACCTTCGATCCGGAGTATGAACCGGCCCTCGACGAGTTCAAGCTGCTCCGCGCGGCGGCATCCGTGGCCGCCGTGGTCGTCCAGTACCAAGGCGAGCGCAGGGCGGTCGCCCGGGCGGAGGCCAGGGGCTAGGACTGGGGACTGGGGACTGGGGACTGGGGACTAGGGACTGGGGACTAGGGGGCTGGGGTAGGGCCGGCCCGGGCGGCGGCGTTCGCGCGCAACGCTCCGGCGAGGCAGGACGAAGCTCGTTCGAAGAGCGTGCAAGCAGGGCCGGGGAGTGTGAGACAATCCCCCCGCTTCGCGCCCGATCGAATGGCCACGCCTGAACGACGCGCTCCTGTCCTCGGCGACCGCCGCAAGGCGGTTCGCGGTGGCCGCAGACCCTCTGACGAGGCGGGGCGGTCGCCGGCGCTGCTTCTCGCGGACGGCTACGAGCCTGTGCGCACGGTCTACGCCAGATTTCTCGACCACCATCACTTCCACGTTGATGTAGCCTCGACGCCCACGGAAATCCACGCGTCACTCGATCGCGCACGTCCGGCAGCGGCTCTCATAGCGGCCGAATTGTGGGGGGTGCCCGTTTGGGAAATGGCCGAATGGCCGACCCTGAAGGGCGTACCGCTGATTGTGCTGGCCAGCGTGCCCGACGGCGCAGCTGACGGCGTCCCGGTTGGCCGGCCGTTCGCTCCTGCCGCCGTGCTCCAGAAACCGTTCGAGCTTTCGACGCTCCTCGAGGTCGTTCGAAGGGCGCTGCGCGCGACCCCCGCCGGCTAGGCCGGCGCCGGCGCGTCAGTGCCCGCCCAGAGATTGATCGTGCTGAGCTCCTCGCGGCCGCAGGACTTCAAGTACACGAAGAGCTGCGTCCGGTATGCTGCGCACCCGCACAACACCATGTTCACGATGAAGGCGCCGCGCGTCGTCTTGTTGCCGAACATCTCGATCTCCGCGCGAAAGTCCGCGTCGGTCATGCGGCCGATGAGCGACGCGTATTCATCGCTTTGCGCGCGAATCGCGGCGAGGGTCTGATCGAAGTCCCTCGCTGCCGCTGCCTTTTCCTCGACCGTCCACGCGGCAGGGTCGAAGTTCCCGGCCTGCGCGGCCTGGACCAGCGCCGGCCCCATCATGCTCAGATACTTCAGCAGCTCGAACGTGCTCCGCTGCTTCGGCGTTGGACGGTAGTCGAGCGAAGTGCGATCGACCTTTTCGGCGAGGTGAACGAGGATCCGCACCTCGTGCTTCAGCGATGCGATCAGTTCATCCTTGGTCAGGACCATGGGCTCCCCTTTTAGCTACGTGGACCGCGCAGAATACCACGCGCGTGCGGAGCGCAGATGAAAGGCGCCGAAGACGAGCAGGTAGCCGGCCAGTACCCAGTGAAAAATGATGGGGATCGACAGGCCGCCTTGCAGCCAATACCGAATGCCCATCCCGAATGCGTAGACGCACCCGAACAGGATCAGGCCCTTGCCTAGCGTCCGATTGGGCCTGGCGAAGTACCCGCGGCCGCGCGAGACGTCGGCGGATGCCTTTGCCAGCGTCACGACGATGAGGAGCTGGCTGACGAGCAGCCAGGGGTACGGGAGCAGGCCGGACTGCCACTCGTCCCACGGGGGCACGAGGCCCCCGGCATGCAATACGTCGAGACCGACCAGGATCTGACCGACCACTCGGATCACGAACAGCCCCAGGAGCACCCATAAGGCCAGCGGCGTCACAAACCCCAGCCCGCGCCCGTGAGCCGGTCGTGTGCCGACGCGTCGAGCACACCCCCCTTGCCGAACATCAGTGGCGGGTCGCAGATATCGCGCTCGAGGAGGAATGTCCCGAAAGCTCCCTCCTGCGCCACGAGTGAACTGCCGGCGGCCTTCGCCACAGTCAACGCCGCTCGGGTCAGAAGGCTGGTCTCACCTACCTGGGCGCCGACGATCAGCCCCGTGTCCGTCTTGCGGATCCGATCGACGATGGCCAGCGAACGGAGGAGCCCGCCCATCTTCGACACGCGGACGTTCACGATCCAGGCGTGCGGGTGATCGGCCAGCGCCGCGAGCTGCTGCACGCGAAGAAAACTCTCGTCGAGCACGATGCGCGTATCGAGTGCCCTGGCCACCTCCACCAGGTCACCGTACTGATTGGGAGCGATCGGCTCCTCGATCGCAAAGAACGGAAAGTCGAGCGACGCAATCCCCTCAATGGCCTCAGCCGCATCGTCCCAGAGGTTGTTGGCGTCACCGCGGACTCTGATGCCGGGTCGCGTGCGCAGGGCGTCGAGTTTTTCCCGGTCTCGAGCGCAGTCCCCCGACAGCTTGACCTTGAAGTCCTTGAAGCCGAGCGCCACGTATCGCTCTGAGGTTGCGCGGAAGACCTCGGGGCTCGCGTCTCCGAGGACAGCCGAATACTGAAACCGGCCCTCGAGGGCAGGCCGCGAGAGAACCGCTTCGACCGGGTGGCCCGAGGTCTTGCCGAGCAAGTCCAGAATGGCCAGTTCAATCGCGCACCAGGCCGCCGGGTGTTCGTCAATCTCGGTCGCGTGCGCACCAACCCATGCCTCGAGCGTCGCGCGGTCGTGGATCGACGTGCGCACCGAGGCCTCGTGCTCTTCGAAGAACATCCGCGCGGAGTCGATCGTTTCTCCCGTGACGTACGATCGCGGGCACGACTCGCCGTGTCCGACCAGCCCCCCGGCTTCGGCCCGCACCCACACGCTGAGCGTTTCCGTGCGCTCGGCGGACGCGTGGCGAAACGCCTCCTTGAACGGGATCTGGAGTGTCTTGAACTGCAGGCGGGCGATGGTGGACCGTGCGCTCATCGATCGATGTGCTCTTCGAAGCCGGCTGCCAGGTCCTTCCGGTATTGGAGGACGGGCGGCTTGAACTGGATCTCGCGTTGGCCCGCACGCACTGATGCTGCCTTGTACGATTCCGACGCGCCGGGCCTCAGCCAGGAGAGCGTCAGCGCGCCGAGGCGCCCGCTGCCCCGCTTCGCGGCGTACTCCATGTTCAGCTCTCCGAGACGCCGGTCGATCGCCAGGCTCACGGCACCGCAATCGGGACGCCGGTCGGATGCCTCGACAAAGAGTGTGTACGACGAGGTGTGTTCGTCGGCCACCATGACGAAGAAACGCGGCGTCAGCTCGTGAAGGGCGAATACCTCGCTGACAGCTTGAATGGTCTGGGCTTCGTACAACTTCTCGCCTGTCAGGCTGGTCACCCCCTTGCCCTTCTGCACGAAGCGCAGGAGCGGTGTGCGATTGAGAAAACCGCAGACCTCGACCACATCGTTGATGAAGTATCGATAAAGCCCGGCGACTGTCGTGAAGAGCACGTAGTAGCGCTTCCCGGGCTCCAGATCGGCGAGGAGAACGATCTCCCGGTCACCGCGGTCCCACTTGTCTGGCTCGGCAAACTCCATGAAGTGATGATGGAACGGCGGTAACCCTTCCGGTGTCTCCGGCGTGAGCGCGATCGTGCCGCGGCACTCGCTCGACTGGTACCCCAGTTCCATGACCCTGGCGCCGGCCGGCAGCGTCTCGCGAAGCGCGCCGAGCGCGACACCACAACTTCCCCCGGTCCATGTCGTCACAAGCCGCAAGCTGGGCCAGACCGAGGCGAAGGTGAGCCGCCGTTCGCGTCGGAGCGCGCGCGCGCGATCGGCGTTCGGGCGCAAGCGTCGGCCGAGAGCCTGGACAATCGCCGGATCGAGTCTCGCCCAGCCCGTCGAGCGTCCCGCTCTCCAGGCTGTCGAGCAACGGATCGCGAAACGCCTCGAGAACCTCGAGGAGCCGCAGGAAGGTCGAGGGGTTGGGCGTGCCCATGTAAGTCACGTCCGGCTCGGCGAGCGCCAGGCGGAGGATCACCAGGTACTTGCGCTGGTAGTCGCCGATGGCCAGCACCTCGGGCGGCACGACGAACCGCGACCGGACGATGCGCGGGAGGGACGCGTAAAGATGCCCCGAGACCGAACCGACCGCATGACCGCTGTCGAGGCGCGCTTCCACTGCCGCGCCCATGATCCCCAGGGCCTTGCCCGCAAACGCCTCAGGGCAGGCCTTGAACTGCAGGTAGGTGAAGAGGCGCTGTTCCGCGCGCTGCATGGCGAGCATGGACCTTGTGATCGGGATGTACTTCGGCTGGCCGGTGGTTCCGCTCGTCTGGGCGTAGAACTCGGGCGCCTCCGCCGTAAGCGCCTTCGTGCCGCGCGTACGCTGCTCCTCGATGTAAGGTCTCAGCGTCTCGTAGGTCTGCACCGGCACCCGGTCTTCCAGGCCGCGCGGGTCGGCAATCCGATCGAATCCATGCTCCACACCGAATCGCCCGGTGCGGTTGGCGTGCAGAATGTTGTGGAGCGCCAGCTGCTGCGCACGCGCCGGATCCATGGTCATCTTCTCGACCTGGTGCCACCGGCGACGGGGCGCCCAGAGGCTGGCGCGGACCGCGAGTGCGCTCAGCCCAATCATTTCCTGAAAGGCGCGCCCAGCAACCCGAGGAAGGATCGCGGATAGGCGGGCTCCTGCAGGCCAAGCCCTTCGACGTCCCGGCTGGCCGGGAGGTACCACGTGCCGAAGAGCAGGTCCCATACGATGACCGTGTTGCCGTAGTTGGCGTTGGACTCCCGCGGCACGCGGGAGTGGTGCCAGCGGTGCGTGTCCGCGCTCCCCACGATGTAGTTCAGCGGGCCGTAACGCAGGCGGACGTTGCAGTGCTGAAAGAAGCCATTGGTGGCGTAGGCGATGTAGTAGAGCGAGAGGACCCGCGCGTCCACGGCCATGAGCAGGAATGGCAGGCTGTCGAGGCTCATCTGGAGCGCTTTCTCGAGCGGATGGAAGCGCGCGGTGTTGAGCCAATAGAGCTGTTCCACCGAGTGATGCACGGCGTGCAATTTCCAGAGTGCGTCGTTTTCGTGGGCGGCGCGGTGCATCCAGTAGCGGAGGAAATCCACCACGAGCACCATGAGCACCGCCTGGGCCCAGAGAGGCCAGCCGTGCGGCCACAGCGACGCAATTGGGAGATCGAGACGGCGTGCGGGCGCGATGAGAAGTGACACGAAGAAAAACCCGACGAGCGGCGGCACGGCCAGTTGCACCACGGCCATGAACGCGAGGTCGGTGCGCACTTCCCCGCCGGGCGGACGCCAGTCGAGCCGGTGGGGCCAGAGGCGTTCGCAGGCCGTGACGGCGCCGGCGGCCAGCACAACGGGCAAGTACGTGCTGACTGCCAGCGAGACGCCGCGCGCCTGCAGCCAGGCGAAGAGCGCAAAGACGCCCACCATCACCAACGGGTACGGCAGCCAGGGCAACATTGTGAAGGGCGCCTGAGGCGCGCTTTCCGGCTTATCGGCCTCCGATGTGCGGCACTGTTGGGCTTTCGCGGGTGCCAGGCTGCTGGCTGTCAAAGCCCCGCCGCGAGGTGACCGATTCGTCGGTTTTGGCCTTGAATGCGGCCTTTCAGTCGTATAAATTGCCGCAGTCACTACTGTCAGAACGATTTGTCATCGTTCTCGGAGGCTGCAATGAGGCGCTGTTTCAAGCTTTCCCTGGCCGTCGTCGCGGCCGTCGCCCTGGTGGGCGCGGCATCGGGGCTCTACCGGCCGTTGTCGGCCCAGACCCGGGCCACGGCGACGAACGTCCCGGTCATCCCCCACGAGGCCGTGGTGGGTTTCTTCAAGAACCCTCCCGGGATCTACACCGGGGAGAACATGGGGATCGCAACCAACTCGAAGGGCAACATCTACATCTACCACCGCGCATTCGAGACGCGCCTGTTCGAGTACACGCCGCAGGGGAACTTCATCCGCGAAATCGGACGGAACAACTACGGCTTCTCGTTCGCCCACTCGGTGCGCGTCGATGCCCAGGACAACATCTGGGCCGTGGACGAAGGCACGGACATGCTCGTGAAGTTCAGCCCCGAGGGCAAGGTGCTGATGACCATCGGGCGCCGGGAAGATCCGGTCAACATGCTCGGCAACATGCCCGGCGGCGGGACGTTCCACGGGCGCAATGAGAATTACCGGTTCGGCCGGCAGACCGACGTCGCGTTCGACCAGCAGGGCAACATCTTCGTGTCGGACGGCTACTTCGATGCGCGCGTCGTGAAGTTCGACAAGAACGGCCGCTTCGTCAAGGCTGTCGGTACGCGCGGCAACGGCAACCTGCAGTTCAACACGCCGCATTCCATCGCGACCGATTTCCAGGGGAACGTGTACGTCGGCGACCGCGGCAACGCCCGCGTGCAGGTGCTCGACAACAACCTCAACTGGAAGGCCAACTACACGAACGTCGGGAACCCGTGGGGCGTGTGCGTGTCGGGCGGCCCTGGGCCGAAGAATCCGGGCAAGCAGTACCTCTATTCGACCAACTCCTGGCAGGACAGCGCGCCGGCCGCCGGCGCCGAGTTCACCGGCGAGGTCTACAAGATGGAGCTCGACGGCACCATCGTCGGGAAGTTCGGCCGCGCGGGGAAAGCTCCCGGCGAGTTCGCGACGATTCACCAGATGGACTGCCGCGACCCCGACGTCATCTACACCGCCGAGATCAACAACTGGCGCTCCCAGAAGATCCTGCTCAAGCCGCAGGCCTCGAAGACGAGTGCGAACTAGGTTGAGCGGGAATCAGGAGACAGTGATGAGACGTACGTTCAAAGGACTCGTGACCGCCGCTCTTCTGGCCTCGGGGGCATCCCTGATCGCACAGACGGCCGTGCCGGATATTCCGTTCGATACCGTTCCCAGCATCCTCCAGACGCCGAACGAAACCCACGTGGGCGAAGTGGCCGGCGTCGGCGCCAATTCGAAGGGACAGATCTACGTCTACACGCGGACCGGTCATCCCTACGCGACCATCGGCGACAACCGGACGTTTTCGCGCGGCGGGTCGAAGCTCTTCCAGTTCGATCAGAACGGCAAGTTCGTGCGCGAGCTCGGACAGGATGTCTACGGTTTCAACTCCGCCATCGGCCTGCGCGTTGATCCCCAGGACAACGTGTGGACCATCGACGTGGCGGCCAACCAGGTCGTGAAGTTCGACACCGAGGGGCGCGTGGCGCTCGTCCTTGGCCGCAAGCCTGAGACGATCGGCGTGCGTCCTGGTCCTCCGCCGGGTGCGGGTGGTGGCGGCGGCCGGGGTGGCCCGGAAGCCGGTCGCGGTGGACCACCGGCAGCTCCGCCTGCGGCGGCTCCTCCGGCGGCTCCTCCGGCTGCGCCGGGCGGACCTGCTGGAGCAGGCCGCGGCGGTGGTGTCCCGGGCGCCGGCACGCCAGGCTCGACCTTCAGCCGCCCGACCGACGTGGCGTGGGACAAGGCCGGGAACATTTACATTGCCGACGGCATCGGGAACAACAACCGTGTCGCCAAGTTCGATCGGGAAGGCCGCTTCCTCAAGCAGTGGGGCTCGACCGGCACCGCAGACGGTCAGTTTCAGGGCCTGAAGGGCCTGGCCATCGACGCACAGGGCAACGTCTACGTGGCCGACTCGGGTAACAAGCGCATTCAGGTCTTCGACAGCGAGGGCACCTTCAAGTCCCAATTCGCCAACGTCGGGATACCACTCGCCCTCTGCATGACGCGCGGCGCCACGCAGTACCTCTACGTGTCGCACTCGGGCGATCCCGACGGCATGGTGGACGCCACCATCTACAAGGTGCAGCTCGATGGCAAGGTCGTCGGCAAGTTCGGCACCGCGGGCAAGCTGGGCAAGGAATTCGGCCTCGCCAACTCGATCGATTGCCGCAACGAGAACGAACTCCTCATCGGCGAGATGACCAACTGGCGCGTCCAGAAGGTCACGCTCAAAGCCGCACGCTAGCGCAACTTCCGTCTCCCGGAGCCAGTTGACCTGGCTCCGGGAGAATCGGTCCGCTCGAAGGCCTCCCCTCTCCCGGTTCCTGAACTGCATTCCTCTGCCTCGGCGCGCCCGTACGCGCTGAAACGCACCCGCACGTCCCCACACTAGACAGAGAAGCCGGCGTCTGGTCATCCGTCCGGGCAGGTAAGGCACATGAAGTTCCAGCTGTGGCTCCCGATCCTTCTCATTGCATCCACGTCGGCCGGAGGGAGCGAAGCGCTCAGCCTCCGCGCCTCGCCCCGCAGTTCCTTCGCGCCCTCCAACCTCCAGATCCTGGTGCGGCTCGCACCGGACGATGGGAACCGGTCGCTCACCATCGAGGCCAACTCCGACGACTTCTATCGGATGAGCGAGATTCCACTCGAAGGCGGCCGCGCGCCACGCAGCGTGTTGGTGGCATTCAGGGCTCTGCCGGGTGGAAGCTATCAGGTCACGGCATCCCTGTTCGGCAGCCGGGGAGAACGCCGCGCGCAGGTGCAACAGGAGATCATCGTGCTCAGCGCGGGGACTGACTTGCGCTGAGTGCACGGCGGGTGCACACTTGCGGCAAGTGCGTCGCGGCCCGGGAGACTGGTGCGACATCACGACCAGACAGGAGCTTGTGCTATGAAGCGGCTTCCCCGCCCACTGTTTGTCATTGCGCTTTTGCTCGTCGTGTCGGCCAGCGGTACGTCTGCCGTTCAGGATCAGCATGACCATGGCGGGCCGACAGGCCGCCTCGGTACCGTGCACTTCGAGACATCGTGCGCGCCGGCGGTGGCGCAGGACTTCGACCGCGGAGTGGCGCAGCTTCACTCGTTCTGGTTCTCCGCCTCGATCGAGGCCTTCAACGGTGTGCTGAAGCGCGATCCGGCCTGCGCCATGGCGTACTGGGGTATCGCGATGAGCTGGTGGGGAAATCCATTCGGCGGGTTCCGCTCCTCTGAGGCGCTCAAGGCCGGTCTGACCGCAGTGGAACGCGGCAAAGCCGCGAACGCGAAAACCGAGCGCGAGCGCGATTACCTCGCAGCCGTAGAGGCTCTTTTCAACGATCCTGGCGCCATCCAGCAACGCGCGCGCACGCTCGACTACGAGCAGCGGATGGCCGGGCTGTCGGCAAAGTATCCCGCCGATACCGAAGCGCGGATCTTCTATGCCCTCGCGCTCGATCAAACCGCGCTGCCGACGGACAAGACGTACGCCAATCAACTGAAGGCGGCGGCCATCCTCGAGCAGGAATTTTCGAAGCAGCCCAACCACCCCGGCCTCGCGCACTACATCATCCACAGCTTCGATACCCCTGTGCTGGCCCCGAGGGCACTTGATGCCGCCCGCCGTTACGCCACGATTGCTCCTGCTGCGCCGCACGCGCTCCACATGCCCTCCCACACCTTCACCCGGGTGGGCGCCTGGCAGGACTCCATCGAGACCAACATTGCCTCGGCCGCTGCCGCTCGAAAGGACAATGCGCCAGCTGAGGAACTGCACGCGCTCGACTACCAGGTGTACGCGTACCTCCAGACAGCGCAGGACGCGGCAGCGAGGAAATCCCTCGACGGGATCGACGCCATCGGCGCGCGGATCCAGTTGAATGCCCCCGGCGCTGCCGCGCCGCCTCCCGCGGGCTTCTACGCCCTCGCTGCCATTCCCGCCCGGTACGCTCTTGAACGTGGTGCGTGGAAGGAGGCTGCGGTTCTGGTCCCGCGGGAGACGCCGTTCGCCTTTGCGGATGCGGTCACCCACTTTGCCCGGGCGCTGGGCGCCGCCCGGAGCGGCAATCCCGCGGCCGCCGCTAAGGACGTGGAGAAGCTCGCCGCGCTCCGCGACGCCCTGCAGAAGGCGAACGATGCCTATTGGACCGGTCAGGTGGAGATTCAGAGACGCATCGCGACGGCCTGGATCGCGCTCGCCGAAGGCCGCCAGGCCGAGGCGCTGACGATGCTTCGAGAGGCGGCCGACGCCGAGGATCTCACCGACAAGAGCGCCATTTCGCCGGGGCCCATCAAACCGGCGCGCGAGCTGCTCGGGGAAATGCTCCTCGAGATGCAGCGGCCCGCCGAAGCGCTTCGTGAATTCGAGGCCACGATGGCCAAGGAACCCAATCGATTCCGCGGCCTCTACGGAGCGTCTCGCGCTGCTGAGGCCGCCGGAGATGGTGCGAAGGTCCGTTCGTACTCGCTGAGGCTGGTGGAGATCTGTCGGAGCGCAGACAAACCGGGGCGGCCCGAGCTGCAGCAGGCGGCAACAGCGTCGCGCGGCCAGTAGATCGGTTATTCGTCCTTCAGCACCACGGCGGGGTCGATTCTCGAAGCCCTCCGTGCCGGCCACCAGGTGGCGAGCAGGCCACAGGCGGCAAAGACGGCGCAGGTGCCGGCGATCAGCAGCGGGTCTGCAGCTGGAGTGCCAAACCGCTGGCTCTGAAGGACCCCGCCGATCGCCAACGCTCCCAGCACGCCAGGCACGAGGCCGAAGAGCAAGAGGACACTCCCCTGCCTGACAAATAGCGCGGCGACCTTTCCAGGCGCGGCGCCGAGGGCCATCCGCAGTCCGATCTCGCGCTCACGGTAGCGGACCGAATACGTGACCGCGCCGTAAATCCCGATCAGTGCGAGCACTGCGGCGCAAGCACCGAACGCTGACAGGAGCCCGGCCAGCAGGCGTGACCTCACCCGCTCGAGATCCAGGAGCGTGCCCAGCATCAACGGTTCGCCCACTGCCGCCTCGGGGTCGAGCTCGGCAACGGACCTCCGGAGAGTCTCCGCCTGTCCGGACGCCGGGCCATTCATATAGACGAAGGCCATTCGTCCGGGCCGCTGAAACCACGGGACGTACAGGTCCGACATGTCGGCATCCGCGTGGTTGCCCCGCACATCGTTGACCACGCCGACGACACGGAGGTCGACTGGAGACGCGCGCGCCTCGTCCAATGCCACGCGCAGACGCTGCCCTACCACGCTCGTTCCGGGCCAGAGCCGGTTGGCGAGCGTAGCACTCACGACCGCGACCGCCTCGCCTCCTGGGCAATCCGCGGCGGAGCTGAACGCAGTGCCTTGCACGAGGGTCAGGCCGAGTACCAGGTGAAGTAATCCGTCGTCGCCGATATGACGTCGGCGCTGGTCGAGCGAGGTTCCGCGCCGACGGCTTCGACGTTTCTCGGACGCCGCCCTTGCAGGGGCCACCAGTCTCCTGCTGCGGCCGGCTGGCCGGTCCGTTCTTCGAGAAGGGCGAGCAGCGTCCGGAAGAACTCCTGTCGCGACTCCGCGTCTGGATAAGCGCGCTGGCGGAGAGCCACGTTCGCGGACACGATGTCGGCGGCTTGAAACCCGAAGTCGACCCGCAGCATCCGCAGGCTGCTGTCCACCATCAGCGCCGATCCGGAGAGCAATGTCAGAGACGCGCCTACCTGCGCCGCGATCAGCACCGACTGCGTCCGTCTCGCCCGCGGGCCGTCCGTTAGGCTTCGCCCATTGGCGGCCAGAGACGACGAAAGGCGCAGGGCCTCCAGCAGGGGCGCCAGCGCACACGCAACGACCGTTGTCAGGCACAACAGAATGCCGCCGAGCACCACCGTCCGGTCAGGTGCCAGGGCCCGGAGCCCTCCGGGGATCCTCCTCCCCAACTGGGTTTCCAGGACAGGACCCAGCTCGCCGATCGCCAGGCCGCTCGTCGCCACACCAACGGCGGTGGCAACCGCGCCCAGCAAGAGGGCTTCGAGCACCAGTAGTCGGGCGATCCGCACACGGCTTGCGCCAAGCGCGAGGCGGACCGCAATCTCGTGCCGGCGACGCGTGCCTCTGACGAGGAGCAGGACGGCGACGTTCGCGCAGGCGATAAACAGCGCGATCGCCGACGCTGTCGCAACGGCCGACAGAATGGGCCGTGTTTCGGCGAGGTAGCGATCCTGCATCGGCGTCAGCGTGACGCGCCAGCCGGGAGGCGCCGCCGCGACCGGGGCGGCGAGCGCAGTCATCCGCTCGGCTGCCACCAGCGGTGAGACCCCTTCGCGGAGGCGGACAAGATAAGGGATCGAGGGAGCCCGCAGCGGCGCCAGGACATCGGTGTAGATGTTGACGTGCCAGAAATCCGCCGGCAGGACGCCGACGATGGTGAACGCCTCGGCCTCATCCGGTCGGTCGCTGACATAGGCTCTGAGCGTGCTGCCGATCACGCCCGGATCGCGGCCGAACCGCCGCTCCCAATGCTGATCGCTGATGAGCGCCACCTGGGCCGCGCCACGCTCGAAGTCGGCCGCTTCAAATGCTCGCCCGAGGCTCACGCGGACCCCCAGACCCGGCAGGAACCCCGGCGTCACCCAGGCGCCCGGCGTCATCTCCGTCCGCTCGCGCCCGCGGATGTAGAACCCGTCCAGATCCCATCCGATGGCGTTCTGAACGACGTCCTCGAGCGGCGACCAATCCACTGACGCCAGGCCCGACGGCGTCCCCCGACCTGGCATCTCGGCTTCGACGTTGTACAGGCGATCCGCTGCGGGATACGGCAACGGGCGGATCAGGAAGGCATTGGCGACCGTCAGCACCGTGAAGCACAGCGTGAGGCCGGTGGCGAGCGTCAGCACAGCGACTGCCGAGAACCCACGCGCCTTGATGAGCGCCCGGCAGATGGTGCGGACGTCGGTCCACAATCCGTTCAACGCGCTGCCTCCCTTATCCGCTGATCCGCCCGCAGTATCGCATCTCGCGGCGTCGCGTGTCGGCTACACTGGCGAAGATGGCGAATCGGGCGAACCTCGAGCGGATGTGCCTGGCCCGGGATCTTCTCAACCAGATCCAGGACGAGTCCCCATCCATCGAGGAGGTTGCGCGTCTCGTCCGGATGTCTCCGTTTCACTTCATCCGGCGGTTCGACGCCTTCTTCGGCGCGACGCCGCACCAGTTCCGGATCAACGCGAGACTTGAACGAGCCCGGCATCTTCTCGCCCAGGGACAACATTCCGTGACCGACGTCTGCCTCGACGTCGGGTTCTCGAGCCTCGGCAGTTTCAGTGACCTCTTCACCCGCCGGGTCGGCGAACCGCCCTCCGCGTACCGTCGCAGGGCACGATCGATGGTGCAGGTGCCGGGTATCCTTCCGCCTCATCTGACGCCTGGCTGCCTCACCTTGATGGGTCGCCTGCCGCCGGACGTGTTTCGCAATTTTCAAGAAGCACGCTGAACGGCGTCGTGCCAGACTCTGTCGGAAATTACTGGCAGGGAGGCCAACGTGCGGATCAAGCTCACCAGCATCATGGTGGACCAGCAGGACAAAGCGCTGCGGTTCTACACCGACATTCTCGGCTTCACTAAGAAACACGACATTCCGGTCGGCGGCGAGTACCGATGGATTACCGTGGTGTCCCCCGAGGGTCCCAACGACATCGAGTTGTCGCTCGAACCCAACGCGAACCCGGCAGCAAAAGTGTTTCAGGAGGCGATGTTCAAACAGCACATCCCGCTCGCCGCGTTTGAAGTCGGCGACATTGCGGCTGAGCACTCGCGGCTGAAAAACGAGGGCGTGGCCTTCACACAGGACCCGACCGCCGCGGGCCCGGTGATCATCGCGGTCTTCTCCGACACTTGCGGGAACCTGATTCAGCTGTACCAGCAGGCTTAGGGCGCCAGCCGTTTGCCCATGATCACCAGGTGGCACGGCACTTTCGTAGATCTCACCGGAAAGGGGCTCTCTCCTCGCGTCACGTATCCCAGGGCCTCGTAGAATGGGAACAGCTCGGTCCGGACGCTGACCACGGTGATCTCCACGTCGTCGCAGCCTGAGGACTGGCACCACCCCTCCGCAGCCGCCATCAGCCGGGGGCCGATGCCCCTGCCCTGGTGTGTCGACTCGACGGCCAGCAGCCCGATGTAGCCTCGCCCAGTCGAGCGGCGCTCAGCAAAAGCGCATCCGACTGGCGCGCCACCCTCTTCGGCCACGAGAAACACACCGGCCTGAAATCTCTCATCCACTTCATCCAGACTGATCCGGTCGCCGTCCACGAAGAAACGTTCGACGACGAACGCGCGGTTGATCAAGTCCGCGAGTGCGGGCGTTTCTTCCGCCGAGCCAAGTCGAATCGACGGCAGCATTTGAGCGCCAAGAATACCCGCGGGTTCCACGTCAGGCAAGTGTCTGAGCTCCAGCGGGCTGCCGCTCGAGAAACACCGAGTCTCCGAACTCGTGCGTCAGGTACCCACGAGCGTTCAGTTCGTGATCCATCCGATCGATGATTTCTTCTCCCGCGAACGCTCGCAGGAGCTCATGATGGCTGCTGCCGCGCTCGTGCGTACCCGAGAGCAGCGCGTCAACGACCCGCAGCCGGGACAAAGGTCCAAGTCTGTTGGTGGCGAGGCCATCGCCGGCGTGGACCAGGCCATCGGCCGCTGCAGCGTGCTCGAGTGCACGAACGACGGTAGTGCCTACGGCGATGACGCGATCGCCCCGCCTTCTGGCATCGGCAATGGCGAGCGCGGTCGGTTCCGGCACGCGGTACGGTTCGTCAAATGGGAGGAGCTCGTCCAGGGTCGCATCTCCAGTCGATGAGATGCCGGCCGCGTGCGTAATCGTTGCGAACCGTACCCCAGCTGCCTTCATCGCACTGATTGTTTGCCAGTCGAGCACGAAGCCGGCGGATGGTGGTTCGAAGGCGACCGCGTTGCCCGCGATCGGCGTCCATGAGTCCCAGATGGCGAGCGGGACCGGCACGTGCGCGTACTGGATCGGCCGGCCGTGGTTCGCCAGGCCGGCCCACACCTCCGACGGGCGGCCGTGAAAGTGGACGGTGACAAGACGTGGGGCGTGCACGCATGTGACCGTCGCACGAAGAGGGCCGAGCGCCAGGCGGTCCCCCTCAGCCAGGGCCGGGGGGAGCGGCCGGTCCTCGGTCCTCATGTGAAAATCACCAAGCCCGAACACGACGGCCCGAAACCTGACGTGATCGAGCGCGAGGGAACTTCGGCCTGCCAGTCGCAGTTCGATCCGCCGGCCACTCCTCGAATGCTCTCCCACCAGGCTCGCCGGCAGCGTGGCGGCATCGTTGGCGACAACGAGATCCCCAGGGCGAAGCAGGCGCACGAAATCGGTCCGCGCCGCATGGCGGATCCGCCCGTCACGATCGACGGCAAGGAGCCTGGCGTCAGCCGGACGCTGGCTCGGCACGCTCGCCGCCGTCATCGGACGGTCTCGCACTGGAGTTCGTACGCCGTTCCGCGACGGAGAAGGACTTCTGCGACCACTTCGACCAGTTCACGCGCCGCGGTTTCGGGCCGCTTCAGGTCGGCAGGGTCCGCGTCGGGAACGGCCGCCGCGTGCATTGGCGTGTCCATGTCACCCGGATCCATGGCCAGCACCGCGATGCCCTCGGCACCCAGTTCTGCGTTCCAGATGCGGCTCATGTGCTGGAGGGCGGCCTTGCTCGCGCCGTAAGCTCCCCATCGCGGGTACGCACTGACCGCGGCGTCGCTCGAAACGTTGAGCACAACCGCGCCGCGTCCTTCCCGTGCCGAGGCCGCGAGCAATCCCAGCAAGGCCTTCGTGAGGCGGAAGGGCCCGAAGAGGTTGGTCGCGATCGCGCGCTCGAAATCCTCGCAGTCGGTGTCCGCCAGGAGCGCCAGCCCTGGGGGCCCGAGGTCCGAGGCATTGTTGATGAGGACATCGACACCCCCGAGTGCCGCCGCGATTTGCATGGCGAGCGGGTACGTCTGGTCTTTCCTCGAAACGTCTCCGACGATGCCGTGGGCGTTCGGGTACCTCTCCTCGACTTGCCGGACGCGATCGCGGCCCCGGGCGACGAAGGCCACTTCGGCGCCGCGTGTCAGCAACTCGCGCACCAGGGCGAGGCCCAGGCCTGAGGTGCCCCCGGTGATTGCGACGCGCAGCCGGTCGAAGGGGTTGAGAAGCGCAGGAGAGTCGGACGGCATCCGGCCGGTGCGGTCTTCGAACATGGCCTTGTCCTTTGAAAGAGGGTTCACGTTGACAAGGCTACAAGTTCAAGTTAACTTTAAGTCAAGAACATTCTTTCAGGGCTCCCATGACCGGACTGCTGACCATCTCGGAGGTCTCGCGCCGAAGCGGCGTAGCCGCCTCCGCGCTGCGCTTTTACGAGGACCGCGGCCTGATCGCCTCGGAGCGCGCGGGCTCCGGGCACCGGCGCTACCCGCCCGCCGTCCTCAGGCGCATCGCGTTCATCGTGTTCGCGCAGCGCGTGGGGCTCACGCTCGACGAAGTGGGCGTGGAACTCGCCAAGCTGCCGAGCAACCGCGTGCCCGAGCGGTCCGACTGGGCCAAGATCTCCGGCCAGTGGGGCAAGCGCATCGACGCCCGCATCGCGGAGCTCGAGCGGCTCCGCAAGAGCCTCACGGAGTGCATCGGGTGCGGTTGTTTGTCGCTGCAGCAATGCCGGTTCGCAAACCCCGACGATCGTGCCGGCCGGGCCGGGCCTGGTCCTCGCTACTGGATGGGATGAACGCCTAGAATTCCCTGGTGACCTGGGTCTTCGTGGAGCTGGCCGTCGCCGTGGCGATTGCGGCCGCCGGACTGTGGGGCTGGATTCCGATCAGCTCCACGCCCTGGATGCTCGTCGCCGCAGCATTCTTCCTCTGGTGGCGCGGCCCCGGCTGGCGCGCCATCGGCCTTCGCCGCCCTCTTCAGCCTGGCCGCGTGCTGGCGCTCAGCGCGGCCGTCGGCGTCGGGTACCAGTTCTTCGGGACGTTCGTTCTCGAGCCATTGATTGCACGCGCCACCTCCGGCTCGCTTCCTGACGTCTCGGCATTCCGCTCCATCGTCGGCAACGAAGCGGTCCTCGCCTTCTGGCTCGCCGTCTCGTGGACTCTTGCCGCATTCATGGAGGAGCTGGTCTACCGCGGCTGGCTGCTGACACGTCTGGCGGAGCTGACGGGCTTCTCCCGTGCTGGATGGATTGCGGCCCTGCTCGTGACGTCAGCGTTCTTCGGCGCCATCCACCTGTACCAGGGCATTTCCGGCATTGTGGCCACGGGGCTCTCCGGTCTCGTCTTCGGGTCCTTGTATCTCGCGACAGGCCGCAACCTGTGGGCGGCCATTCTGGCCCACGGGTTTCTGGATACGGCGGGCTTTGTGATGATGTACGCGGGCGTCTATCCAGGCATCTAAGGCGGCGGCCTATTGCGCCCGGCGCGCAAACCACGAGGCCATCGGATCCTCACTCGTCGTGTAACCCAGCGCACCGAGCCGGTTGAGCAGCTCATCGCGGCGCATGCCGAGTGCGGGGTCGTCGTGAATCTCCATCGCGACGGCGGGAACTCTGGCCCACACCTCTGAGGATGTGGATTCGAGTATCGAGAACTCGCTGCCTTCGATGTCCATCTTGACCAGGTGAATCGGGCCGGCTATCTCCTGGACGACCTGCGAGAACGCTCTCACCTCCACGTCGAACTGCGGCGTCGAGGTGCCGCGACGCCCGGGAATGATGTTGGCCGCGGCGAGATTGCCTGGGACGTTCAGCACGGCCGTGCCGGCGAGACCGGCCACCGCGACGGGCCGGATCGCCACTCTGCCGGCCAGGTGAGGATTCAGGTCAAGGTTGAATCGGAACGCGGACAGGTTCGAGGCCTCCGGCTCGTATGCGATGACGTGCACGTGACGGTTGAGCGCCGCACACCACAGGCTGAAGCAGCCGATGTTCCCACCCAAATCCAGCACGACGCCAGGCCCGCGACGGCCGGCCAGGTCACGCAGCGCTGACGAGTACGAGCCCGCCATCAACTCGTGCACGATGGCCCAGTCGGAGGTTCCGGGCCGGCATGCCACGCGAATGCCGGTCCGGAGCGTCAGCACGACGGGGCGGCGGGCGAAAAACCGCAGCCAGGCCACCATCGGCCAGTTGCGGATATTTCGCCTGGCGAGGGCAAGGGTGCCGAAGGGCCAGATTGTCCGTGACAAGGTGTCGCTTGGCGGCAGCGCCGAGTCTACTTCAGCCCGAAGGGCTCTCCCGGCACGCAGTTGGGAAACGCTTCACCGTCCGCTGTCACCAAGAAGGTAGCGCCCCTGGCTTAGAAGGGGCTGATTCTGGCTCAGCAGCCGAGGTGCACTGTTATGGATGATCTCACGATGGCTCCGCCCGCTTCGAAGCCCAAGGCGGCGGCACCACGACCCAGCCAGTCCTTTATCGAGATCGATGTGAGCTTCGGGCCGGGTGACGTGCTCACCCTGACGCTCGCCGAGGGCGACCAGTGGAGCGAGATGGAGGACCGGTTCATCGTCCTCTACGAGAGCGGTGAGGTGCGCTCGCTCTACAAGGCCGCCATCCGCTGGATGTCCAGGCGTGAGCGCAGGGTCGCGCGGACGGTGCTGGCCGACAAGACTGAGGCTGCCTAGACGCCAATTGAACAAGGGCCGGGCGACCTGCGTATCTCCCAGTGTGCCCAGCTGCCAGTTGAGCCTCCTGCTCCATGCCTGCTGAAGCAGCGGCCCTGCGCCCACGGCTCCGGCTATGGCCCGGTGTCGCCGCCGCCTGCCTGCTCATCCTGATCCGGCTCGGACTCCCCGCCTTTTGGCCCGACCAGTCGATCTTCGGCGTCCTGGGCGGCCTCGCCGGCGCGGCCGCCATCATCGCCTGGTGGCTTTTCGTCAGCCGCGCGCCCTGGATCGAGCGACTGGGCGCTGTTGCCCTGATGGTGGCCGGGCTGGCCGCCACCTGGCCGTTCGTGCACGTGTCGATTTCCACCGGGGCGATGGGCGGGCTGCTCCCCTTGCTGGCACTTCCTGCAATGGGCGTCGCATTTGTTGCCTGGGCCGTGGCGACCGAGCGCCTGGCAACCGGGACACGCCGAGTCACGATGGCCGCAACCATCCTGCTGGCCTGCGGTGCGTGGACGCTTGTGAAAACGGGTGGCTTCTCCACCAATTTCGACAACGACCTGATGTGGCGGTGGTCACAGACGCCAGAGGAGCGCCTGCTCGCCGATCAAGCGGCGGCACTCCCGCCGGCCCCGCCGGCGGCCGCGAGTGCGCGCGCAGTTCCCACGGCACCGGTGACGCCCCTGCCCGCCGCAGGCACCGGAACCGCTCTGGCTGACCCCGCCGCGACCGAGTCGAACGAACGTCCCGCCGTGAGCGAGCCCCGCATGACGCAGGCTGAATGGTCTGGCTTCCGCGGACCTGGGCGCGACGGGGTCGTTCGTGGCGTGCGGATCGACACAGACTGGGCGGCGTCGCCTCCCGCGCTGTTGTGGAGGCGGGCGGTCGGACCGGGCTGGTCGTCGTTCGCGGTTCAGGGGGACCTGATCTACACGCAGGAGCAGAGAGGCGAAGACGAGATTGTCGCGGCCTACAACCTCGCCACCGGGAAACCGGTTTGGAGCCATGCCGACGGGGTGCGCTTCTGGGAGTCGAACGGCGGCGCCGGACCGCGTGCGACGCCAACGCTCGGCAACGGACGCGTCTACACGTTCGGTGCGACCGGCGTCTTGAACGCGCTCGACGCGACGACTGGTGCTGTACTCTGGTCGCGCGACGTCGCCGCCGAGACACGGACCCGGACGCCGATGTGGGGCTTCTCGGGCTCGCCACTCGTGATCGACGACGCCGTTGTCATCGCCGCTTCGGGCACGCTTGCCGCCTACGACGCCGCCACCGGCACGCCGCGCTGGACGGGTCCCCGCAGCGACGAGATCGAGAGCTATAGCTCGCCGCAGCGCATGACGATCGACGGGGTCGAACAGATCGTGCTGCTGAGCGGGAGCGGCGCCAGCGGCGTGGCGCCAGCCGACGGCCGCCTGTTGTGGCAACACGCCATGCCGGGCAGTCCAATCCTTCAGCCCGCGCTGACACCAGACGGCGGCCTGCTGATCCATCAGATGAGCGCGGACGGGGGCATGGCCATCCGCCGGATCGCGGTTGCGCAAGGGCCTGCAGGCTGGACGGCCGAAGAGCGCTGGACCTCGACGGCCCTCAAGACGATGTCGAGCGACCTCATCGTGCACAACGGCTACGCGTACGGCTTCGATGGCAGCATCATGGCCTGCGTGGACCTGGCCACTGGCAAGCGTGCATGGAAAGGCGGCCGGTACGGCAGCGGCCAGGCCGTTCTGCTGCCCGACCTCGACGTGCTGCTGGTTCTGTCGGAAGAGGGCGAGCTGGCGCTGGTCTCGGCGACGCCCGGCGCCTTCAAGGAGCTCGCGAAGGTCCCGGCGCTCGACGGCAAGACGTGGAACCATCCGGTGCTCGCCGGCGACATCCTGCTCGTGCGAAACGGCAGCGAGATGGCGGCGTTCCGGATGACGCTCGAGCGTCGCTAGCCATCAACGCGTGAACAAGTCGAGGGACACCGACTTGCCCATCTCGTAGTAGCCGCGTGGCGTCGGGTGGATGCCGTCGCAGTTGAACGGGGCGGAAATCAGATCGGCGTTCGCCGGATCGCGCACGACAGCGTCGAAGTCGAGGACACCGTCGAACCCGGCCCGGGTTCGAACCCACTGATTGACCTCCCGCCGGATGGCACTCTTTGCGTCGTTCCACCCGGTGTTCGTGCCGGCGGCGGCCACATTGTGGCGCGGGATCACCGTCACACCGAAAGTCTTCAGCCCGCGGGCTTTGAGCCGGCTCACGATCTGCGCCATTCCACCGGTCACCTGCGCCGCAGGCGCGCCGCGGCGGATGTCGTTCGTGCCCATGAAGAGGATCACGTCCGTTACCCCTTCGTGTGAAAGCACGTCGCGTTCGAAACGCTCGATGCCCGGCGTGCTGTCGGGCGCCGGCTGAAGCCCTTCGCGCGTCACCGTGTTCCCGCCGATGCCTTCGTTGAGCACCGCCTTCTGCGCCTGACGGCCGCCGCGGCGCTCGTCGTCCAGGGCCAGTCGAACTGCCAGCCAATCCTCCCAACGGTCGTGGGCGTCCAGCGTCGCGCATGTGCCGTCGGTGATCGAGTCCCCGAACGCGACGATCACCCCCGCCGACGACCCTGATTGCACGTCGATGGCCTTCAACCATGGCATCGTGGTCATGGTCTCGGTAAATGGCTCGGCCGATTCGACCGACGATCGATCGCCGGCGTTGACCGCCGCCGCGAATGAGGTAACAAGGGCGCCTGCGTGCTGGCTCGGCTTTACGTCGGCATCGGGTAGATAGAGGCTGACTGCCAGATCCTGTCTCGCCATCACCTTGATCGGCACGGCGTCGCTACGCACGCTGCCGCCCGGCTGGACCGTCACACCCGCCACGCCGTTGAACAGGAGCGGGCGGTTCGAACCTGCCGCGATGGAGCGCCGCGGGTTCGGAGCCCGACCGACGCCTGCCCGATCCTGAGAGGGCTCGTCCCGTACGCGTTGTCCAGACGGACGCGCACCGCGTCGCCTGCGATCGTGACACGGGCAATCAGCCGCAGCGTGGTATTGGTCGTGCCGGCGGTGCCGAGGTTCTGCTGGGAGGTCGCCCACGCGGTTCGCCACATGGCGGCTCCCGGGGACTGCTGAACAGCAGTGACCCCAGACACGACGCCTGCGATGACAAAGACTGTGAGCAGGATCCGCGAGCCGGCACTGGCCATTCGTGAATTCACTGGCGTGTCCTTCCAAGCTGGTGCGGGAGAGCGACGATCGCACGTGGCCCTTGCGGGCCACAGGATTCTACGGCCTAGAATGGCTTTTTTCACGGTTTAGTCAGGAGTGTGGCTATGAGCAGGTTGCGCGTTCATGCATTTTCCATTTCGCTTGACGGATATGGCGCCGGGCCCCGTCAGGACATCGATAACCCGCTTGGCGTGGGTGGTCTCTCTGTGCACGGATGGGCCCATGCAACACGCACATTCCGGCAGATGTTTGGCGCCGACGGTGGCACCACGGACATCGACAACGATTTCGCGGCGCGCGGCTTTACGAACGTCGGGGCGTGGATACTGGGTCGCAACATGTTCGGGCCCATACGCGGAGCGTGGACAGACGATGCATGGAAAGGCTGGTGGGGCGACAATCCGCCGTATCACACGCCCGTATTCGTGCTGACCCACCATCCGCGTCCGTCACTCACGATGGAGGGCGGCACGACCTTCCACTTCGTCACCGATGGCATTCTCGCGGCGCTTCAGCGGGCAACCGAGGCTGCGAACGGGCAGGACGTTCGCGTGGGCGGGGGCGTCGCAACCATCAAGGCATATCTACGCGCCAGGCTCATTGACGAGATGCACCTCGCCGTCGCTCCCGTGCTCCTCGGTTCCGGAGAACATCTGCTGTCCGGAGTTGACCTGCCCGAGCTCGGCTACCAGTGCAGCGAACATGTGGCAACGCCCGGCGCGACACACGTCGTCATCACGAAGCGCACTTGACTCACCCCGGCGTTTTTCATATCGGGGCGGTACCGACTCCCTGCCATCGCCAGAGAACCTCCTAGATGGCTTAATCACCCCCCCAAAACCTCTGTTTCTCTCCCCCCCCCTCTCCCTTCCCCCCCCGCCCCCCCCCCCTACCCCCCCCCCCCCACTTGGACACCCCCTTCCCCCCCTTTCCCCCCTAACCAACCCAAACTTTACATAATAAAGTTCTTTGTATATGATGCTTCGTGGAGGTCGCATGCACCGTCTCATGCTTCTGCTGGGGCTCGGCGCCGCGCTGCTCGCGGCGGGCGCCTGCGCTCAGGGTCCCGACACTCCGCTGACCCGGGCCGCCGTCCGCAACGACGTCGCCGCCCTTCGCCAACTGCTCGACGACGGCCATAAAGCCGATGAGCGTTCCGACTCGTGGACGGCGTTGATCTGGGCCTCGCGGTCCGGGTCGATCGAAGCGATCAAGCTCCTCCTCGATTCCGGCGCCGACGTGAACCTGCCGGGACCCACGGGAGACGACTGGGACGCGACGCCGCTGCAACACGCGATTCTCGAGCGGCAGCCTGCCGCCGTCCGGCTTCTTCTTGATCGCGGCGCCGATCCGAACCGCGGCGCCGGCCCGGGAAGCCTGGCGCCGCTGCTCCTGGCGGCCGGCGACACGGATCCCGCCATCCTCAAATTGCTGCTCGCCCACGGAGCAGACCCGACCGTCGAGGACGAACACGGAGCCACGCCGTTGTCTCGTGCGGTGTCAGCCGGCACGCTCCACGGACCCGACCGTCCGATGTTTGGCGGCTGCCGCGTCGAAACGGTGCGCGCCCTCATCGCGCACGATCCGGGGCTTCGTTCGAAGCGCAGCTCTGCCTGGACCGACGCGGTCTGGTGGGCGCGCTTCCAGAGATGTGAGGACGTGCTCAGACTGATTGGCGAGTAGCCGACTGGAATAGTCGGCTGAGCTGAGCTACGCGCTCTCCCACCCTTGACACCCAGCGTCGCAGCGATGGCCGGTCGCGGCAACGGTGTCATCTGCATACTGCCTGGCAGCTTCCAATGTCGTTGCCGTCTGGAAGACGGGCGCGCGCTCATTCTCCAGCGGCGCCTTCGGGTCGATGACCTCGACATGGAACGCACCTTCGGAGTCGTGAGGGCCCTCGGAGCCATGCCGCTGAATCTCCGCACGAACCCCGTTGCTGTGTTGGCGGCTCGCGACAAGTTCAAGCATGAGCGTCCCTTTCCTGGAGGCCGTATCAGAGATTCGAGGCCTACGATTCGGCCGCGTCCGGTCCTGACTCAAGTGGTTGGGAGCAGAAACGCCAGCAGTTGAATTTAGAGTGCCGGGGGTGGGGGACGATCCACACTCGCTTGCGCGGAACAGGATTTTAAGCTACGTGCGCCGCTCAACAACCTAGGGGATTCGAGGATTTTCTAATGAAATCAATGGTTCATGTTGGACTGAGTATTACCAAGTAAGCCTAACTTTAACTCTGAGTGTTAAAGGACAGTAAAGTGAGCCAGCCCTGGGACCGGCCGGAGCCCAGCCTGGAGTCTAGCCGGCCGGCCGGGAACGCCGTCCAGATGGGCTCCTGCGGGTCCTGCCAGGCCCTTGGCCGGGCCTAGCCCACCGGCGCACCGACTTCGCGCTGAGGCAGGAGTAGTAGCCCTACCAGCCACCACTGCTGGAATCATCAACATCGAACTGCACCGTTCGCGGCGCGTTGAAGATGATGTTGCGCATCCTGCCGCTACCGCCAACGATTTCTATCCCCGTCCCGCTGATTCCGATGAGGCTTCGATATACTCCTTGGTGGCCTCTCGAAATGCCGTGTAGTTGAACGGTCCCTTGTAACCGACGGGACGGCTCACCTCAATCGTTCCGGTCTCGTAGCTCGAACCGACAACCTGCTTAAGGTCGCTGTAAAGGCCCGATGAGTCTTGCCACGCGATCTCCAAGTGGAAGAAGATCGAGAGATCATGTGCTGGTGGTCACTGCCATAGTCCTGAGATATACTGGATGCACTTCAGGAAGGTCACCGTCACTTTTTACTGTGGGTGTTCCTCGGGCGGATGGTAGCACGTGGCCTGTCGTCACGCCGCCGCAGCCGCCGTGGTCCTCGCCGCTCGACCGCAGCGTCACGACGACGACAGCGCGCCACATAGACGTCGAAAAAAAAGTAAATTCACTCGGCAGTGTGCAAAAGGGAACAGGTAACCCGGAACAGATGAGTCTAGGCTTCGCGCATCGCTCCTGAACAGCTGCGCAACGATTCCCCGGTCGGGCCAAGATGCGCGCAGCGTCCGCCAGCGGTAGAAAGGGCAGAACAATGCCCGCAGCAACGCTCTCGGCGTGGCCCGTCTCCGTCAACGCAGGCGTCCCCGTCTCGATACCCCACGGGGTCGGCGCGTCGTGCCTGCACTGCAAGGATGTTCCAGGCATCCCAGACGCCGTGGCAATCCGAGCCGCAGAGCGCACCGTCCGCTTCCGGTGCCCCGCCTGCCAGGGCACCTGGGCACGGACGGCGCCGGACCTTCCCGCCTTCTGGTCGGCGGTGTCCCAGTGACGCCCCAGGACGCGCTGCTGGACTGCCCCGAGTGCCACACGCACGTGGGTGTGCTCGTGCCGGGAGTCAGTGCCGAGTCTCGGATGGACTACTTCCGTTGCGAAGGTTGCGCCCAGGTCTGGACCGCGGAGAAGACTGACCAGACGCAGGCCACGGACGACGGCGCACGCTCAGCCTGACACGTCCTTGACGGTTATCGCTCCTGGGCTGGTCTTCAGCGGCGATTGCCGTGGGAGTGCGAGTTCCAGCGCCGCGATCCTCCGACGCATGATGGAGGCTTGCTATGACTCAGCGTGGTGCGCCATCGCTCGGGGTCGACTGCCTCGTTCAGCGCGGCGCGTCGAGCTTCAGGCGGTGAAGTTCTTCCGCCATCGTGGCACTTCTCAGCTTCACGCTCACGCTACCGGCTTCAATGCGTCGGTCCACCGCGCGTCGAGCTGTCCTCGGCGCCGCTCCCTATCCCGCTTAGCAAGTCCGACGGTCACTGATGGGCCTCGGCGGCAGTGCTCCAAACTCCTCTAGACTTAAGAGGCGAGCGTAGCGCAGACGATTGCCCAGGGCGGCGGCGTAGTCCTTTAGCACCTCAGTTGCATCTGCCCGCTTTGATAGCGCCTGCACATCGAGCCACCCACCGTGAAAACGAAATTCGGCAATCGCGGACAACGAATTCGTCAGAGAGTTCTCCGAAGTCTTCTTGCGGCCAAAGAATCCTGGTGACGTTAGCTCCCATCGCGAGACGTTCCCCTAACAGTTAAAGAGTAGTTATAGTCAGCCGCGAATCCCGCCGACGCCTGCAAACAGCGAGCGAGCAATCACGAGAATTGCTAGCAAATTGGTGCCGGGGGTGGGGGACGATCCCACACGGAGGTTACCCTCCACAGGATTTTAAGTCCTGTGCGTCTGCCAGTTCCGCCACCCCGGCGTGAGGTGTCTGGTCCTATCCTAACAACAACTTAGAGGACTAGAAGCTATCTCATAAATGCCCGGAGCAAGATCCGGGCACAGGCGAGCTGCACCATGCCCAGGTAGTTCCCGATGTGTCGCTCCCAAGGGGTGACCACGCGGCGGCAGTTGTGGAGCCAGGCAAAGAGCCGTTCGATTTTCCAGCGGCGCTTCGCGCGTCGCAACGGCCGGCCGTCCTGCGTCTTCGCGCGGCCCCGACGATTCGCCGCGATCATCTCGATGCCGTACTGCGTCATCAGCAGGTCGTCGAGTCCATCGCTGTCATAGCCGCGGTCGCCGATCGGGCACCACGGGAGGTCGGGGAGGAAGCGCGCGTCGAGGGTGGCGGGGACGAGGTGTGGCTCATACGGTGAAGCGCTGGCCACGTGCACGGCGATAGGAAGACCGCCGCGCTCGCAGATCGCCATGACCTTGGAGCCTTTGCCACGGCGCGTTGGACCGATTTCAGGCCCCTTTTTTCGCCGAGGCGAAGGTCGCGTCGACGAAGGCTTCACTCAGATCGATCTTGCCGCGGTCCCGGAGGTCCTCGGCGAGGCGTTGCAGCAGCCGATCGAGGCGGCCCGAGCGCTGCCAGAGTTGGAAGCGACGATGGCAAGTCTGGTACGGCGGATAGCGCGATGGCAGGTCGTGCCACGGCGCGCCCGTGCGCAGGACCCACAGGACGCCGTTCATGACGGCCCGCGGATCGGTCCACGGCCGGCCGCGCCCATCCGGGCGACGGCGCGGGCGGAAGGTCGGTTCGAGCACGGCCCATTGGACGTCGGTGAGGTCCATGCCGTCGAGTACCGACGGCGATCCTACCGATGTGTCCGTTGATGCAGCCCGGTTGTCAGGGCAACCGTTCTCTGAGGTGCGGGCGGCAGAACGGCCATGCGCCAAGCACCAGCAATAGGCCACCTACAACAATGAATACGAGGGTCACGGAAAAGCCGGCCAGGAAATGCGGCAGCGTATAAGGTTCGCCCTCGAAGAACAATCCATACACAATTCTCACCGCAAATAGCGCGACAAACGCAAATACAGGGAACAGTGCGGACAAGATGCGCTCGAGGACTGAACCCTTCATTCGGCGCGACCAATATGCGGCGAGGGCGCCGGCGAATGGCAGCACCAGATATGGGATGGCCATGAACTGGAATCTGTTCTTGTCAAAAGGCAACCAGATGAGCACGAAATAGAATCCGACAAACAACAGACAGGATGCTGCTCCAGGCAACCACACCTTCTTGATATGCAAATCCATGGCAGGTCTCTTCTGACTCACTGACTTCGCCACAACGGGCCGCCAGAATTGCGCCCGATAAGGCTCACCCGCTTCACGGTCTCACCACGCAGTTGCAGCGCGCGGATTGGTTCACGGCCGGCCGCGCCCGTCCGGGCGACGGCGAGGACGGCATCTCGGTTCGAGCATGGCCCACTGGGTGTCGGTCAAGTCCATGCCGTCGAGTACCGACGGCGATCATACCGATGTTTCAGGCGGCTTCCGTATTTATGAGACAGCTTCTAGTTCGATCTGGCATGGACTTGCTCGGTGGGCATTGTCCCCGCTTTTTGTCCCTGTGACGCTTTGACAGCCGGTTTCTTCTGGTACGGCTGAACAAAGAGCTTGTCGAAGCGGCGAAGAAAGTCCTTCTGGACGGCTGATCGGTGTGGGCCGTCTTGATGTACTTCCCGAGCCCTCGCCGCATGTCTTCAAACAGGCTCCACAGGTCGATGCTCACGTACCCCGCTGTGTCCTGGATGTACTTGCCGGGTCTTGTGGCCACCTCGTGTCCCTCGATTGTTAGGCCATGCGCGAGCCCGCATCGAAACTGGCCATATAGAACATCCGCATAGGTCTTCCCGGAAGGCTCAGCGCGCCTTCGATCGTCTCGACAAGCCCCGCACTGAGACCAGGCCGCGGTGGAGACCAAGAGTCTCGCCAAAGATCCCACCTGGAAACACGGCTGCACTTGTCCCGTGAACGGACAGGCCGAAAGTTTCATGGCTAGTAGACAGAAGGCGGCCCTTCTAACGACTAGTCGTCAATTACATTCTTCGCAACCCGCGGTTTATCCGCCGTGCTGGTCATCACTTGCAATGCAACTGAGTCCGCGGAACGGTCACCGGTCTAGAGATTGCTTGAGCTACTACTGTCCTAGAGTTCTGATGCCGATTGTCGATGCTCCGGAGCCCACGACAGGCGTTGACCGTCCGTGCCCACGGTGCAGTACGCTCGGCTTGCCCTGCAAAGTCTTGGTGGGCCAAGGTGTTCGTACCATCACCTTCCGCTGCTCGGGCTGTCAGCACGAATGGGATACGCAGCGGCCCGATACCGAACTCTCGCTCCGGGCCGCCCCTGATTAGCGGGCCTTTCGTCTCTTCAGAACCTTTCGCTTGGCGCCGCTCCTCTGTTGGGACAAGGAGATTCGACGAAGCTCAGGCATCCATCCTGAGTCGGCGAAAGTCTCGCCTTACACCACCGTCCGATAATCACTCTTATCCGACGCACGGCGGGCGAAGCCGAGCCTGAATCCGCCGGTGGATTGCCTATCGGCCTTGACCGATGTCGGCCGAGGCTCGGCATGCCCCGGCCGGGTGGCTGACTCGGGGACGCGGGATCTATAGTTTGCCTTGGCGGTCGTCGTCGTCTTCGCGGACGTCCTTGTTTTCCTGCGTTTCCCCATCCGGATCGTCATCGGCCTCAGTGGGGGATTCGTTGGGGCTGACGAGTTCCTCGTCTGGCACCGGTGGGATCGTCGGGTCGGCATTCTGCTTCTTCATGGGCCACCTCGCACGTAGTCTACTGACCGCGCGTAACGACGATGCCGCCTTCGACGGTGAGCACCTCAACCTGGCTGGAGTGGCCTTATGGCTGAGAATCCGCACCGACCGCGACATGGAAGCTCTGGGCCCTCGGCCTGGCGGGTGGGCTGCTCGTTTTCCGCCTGGATCTTCTGGCAGGGCCTCAGTTTCGACGCGCTACCTCACTAGTCACCGACGCTCGTTCTCTTCGTATCGGGGGGATGCTCGTTCAGCAACTCGGGATTAACCGCGGCGGACTTCGACGATGTGGCTTACCTGATCATCGCGGTGACTACAGGACGGAGAACCCCCACCTGCAAAGACAGCGTCGGCAAGATAAACGCCAGACGCGCGGCCGGCATTGGAACGGCGAAGGCCCGAGTACATCAAACTGGATGACCCCAGATTCCGCGGTGCCTTCAACGGCACCACGCATATGATGATGGTCGGTACAAACCGGCTCAAAGTAGCGGACCTCATCCTGGACTGGCTAAAGGAGAACGTGAAGAAGTAAATCGAGAAATCTGGCTGATACAGGCCCCTAAGCTTTGTCTCGCTTGCCGGGACGCCGCTTCCACGACGAGCCCTGGCGCGTCGTTGCCAGCCGGGTTGGTCGCACATCATCACGAACGCTTGCGCCAGGCGAGGCCGGAGGACCAACTATGCTCATCCAAGGCCGACGCATGCTGTCCAACCGCCGCGTGAGGCGGAGAGAGTTGCGACACGGCGCTATGGCTCGACAAGGCGATCAAGAGCCGGTTCGTCGAAGGCTGCGGTGGCTGAACCTGTTCTTGTCATCAATGCCGTCGTTCAACCGGTTCAAAAAGCTTGGATGAGCCTCGACTACATCGGACGTCAACTCCACCTCGCTGAATTACTGTCAGAACAAGAGAGAATCGAATGCTGACACGTTCCATCCTCGTCGTCGGTTGTCAGCTCTTGGCCGCATCCGTGTGTGGGGCTCAAACTAGCGGAGGACAACCGCCGACGAAAAGCACAAGTCCGGCCGACAACCACATCGTGAGGTCACCCGACAACCTCCAATGGAACGTCCTTCCGGGCGCTCCAGGAGCAAAAATGGCTGTCGTTTCAGGAGACCCTGATAAACCCGGAGCGCCGTTCGTCATCCGTATTTTGAATCCAGACGGCGCAAAAGTTCCTCCGCACTGGCACCCGACTGACGAACACATCACGGTGCTGAGCGGCACGTTCATTGTAGGAATGGGCAAGACCTTCTCGGCCGGCGGCCAGGCACTGACGGTCGGGTCCTACATGTTAGTGCCCAAGGAGATGCCGCATTTCGCGACGGCTAAAGGCGACGTCATTATGCAGGTGCATGGCATTGGGCCGTTTCAGATCATTTGGGTAAATCCGGAGGACGATCCAGCGAAAAAGTCTGGCGCCCGGTGAGCACCGACGCCTCCCTGGCTGAAAATAGAGTCCCACACTGTCAGGGTCGAGCCGAAAGAGGCGCAAGCAAGGACCGGACGCCATCGGACTCAATGGACTGTCGTATCGGGACGAGCCTTGAGTAGGGGAAAGGTGGAAGACCACCCCCTTAGCAGGCATCAACCGCTGAACCCACACCACCCCGAAGTTCCAATCGCGTTGCCGCATCCACCGTAGGCGGTCGCGCGCCTTCTTCGCGCTGGTATAACCCAGCCGAAACTAACAGATCTGGATATTGCAGAGCTGACAGGCAGTACGTTAGATTGCCGCTCCGCATCATGGTCAGCTTCACGTCCATTTCCGGATCTGCGCCTGCCCCTCCGCGGTGCCCTCAGTGTGAAGCGGAGGCACGGCTAATCGCCGTCCTGGTGGGATTAGGAATCAAGACCCTCACGTTCCGCTGCTCCAAGTGCTTGCACGAGTGGCGGCACGACGAGCGAACCGGGCCGCCCGACTGGGAGGCCGCCGAAAGTGCCGCCCCCGATACGCCGGCCGCTGGTGTGGAGTTTCAAGACATCAATCGCCCTGCAATCAAGTAGCTAGTAATCGCGCAGTACTCGTTCGATCTGCGAGGCAGCACGCCGTCGTCCCACAGGTCGCGCCGCATCGAGGTCACCATCATCGGGGCTTCGGCGAAGCGGCGACTAAGCTCCGCGACAAGCAGCTGGCTTACTCGCCGTTGCCGGGGCCGAGACGCCTCCGCCTGCGCAGGCCAAAAAGTACCCAACAGTGCTACACTTTCCGTTCCTCCTTCATGGCTGTCCCAACGGTCGCGCCTCCGCGCCTCTGTCCGCCGTGTCCTCGGTGCGGGGAAGAGGCACGGCCAGTCGCTGTCAAAGTCGCGCTCGACATAAAGACGATGACCTGTCGTTGTTTGTCGTGTTCGCACCAATGGTCGTACGACCTCCCTTTCGACGAGCCTTCCTAAGAGCACGCACACAAGGACCGCGCGTGGTGGCCGGTCATCTTCTTCCAATGCGCTTTCGGTGTGGTTGTGTGCAATTGGCTCAGCTAACAATCTGGGTGGTGCGTGATAGGCTGCGCGCAGCCGCTTGAACCTCGTCCTCCCGCGCACGCCTGACGACCCGTCGGCGTGCCCGATCTGCCAGGACGCTATCGGCGCGGCCTGCTTCATCAAGCTCGTCGCTAATGTCCGAACCCTGACCTACCGGTGCCCGAAGTGCGGCCAGACCTGGCAGATCATCGAGTTCCTCTCGTAGACAAGGATGCTCATGGTCGAGCCGTTGCGCCATATCGCCTGCCCTCGTTGCAAATCCTCCAATGCGATCGTCGCTGTCACATTGAGGGGAGGAGTCCGACTAGGTTACTGCCCTGATTGCGACCACGGCTGGGAGGTTCCCGCCGATGAAGACGGAACCGGCCCTTTGAGGCATGTCCGCTTCACATGTTGCAAAACCGCGACGCGAGCTTGACGCCATGCAGCATCTGAACGGCGATCACGACGCTTCTAGTTACAGGGTCTGCGAGAGGCTGCATCCGACTCGCGCATTGGAGATCAGAACGAAAAAGGGTTCCGCAATCGTGTACGTCTGTGACACTTGTGCCGCGAAGAACGTGAAATTCGTGTTCATTCCCCACATGGACCGTGTGCGTGGTGCCGGCGAACCTCGAACGGAGAAGGTGATCACGGCCATCTGGCGGCTTGTTCGGCTCGCGACGTTCGGGGTTGTGGATAAATTCCGCCTTGACTCCTAGGCAAAGGCCGCGAGGCTTGACGCTGAGTGCGGACTGTCGCTGCAGGGCGTTTGTGGCAAGAGGGTGGGATGCGTTTTTCTCCTCCCAAGAGGGCACGGCGGTCGCAGTGCCTGCCTGCAGTACGTGCTACCTTGGATTCGTCATGGGTCCGGATGTGGCAGAACCTGAGGTGTGAAGATGAACCTGCAAATGCCGGAACCGATTCCGCCACCGATTCCAGAACCACCCCCGACGCCAAAGCAAAGGCCGAATCCAAAGTCGGATCCACAGCCCGACATGCCGCCTCCGGACGACACGCCTGATACTGGTCCTCAGGGCTAGCCAGTTCGGGACTCCGCATCCATCCGACGTGCGCAAGGGGCCAAGCCCGGCGAACCTCTACCGGTACAGCTCTTGCGTCAACCGTACTTATGAGTCCCAAACACAACTTAAAGCAAGCGAAGACGACCGACAACGACCACCAGAAGACCGTTTCTGGACAAAATCAGCGCGGGCCTGCCGATAAAATCGGCAAAAATGCGGGCGGAGCATATGGCAGCCGGGGCCAGAATCGCCGGAGTGCCGGGTCGGAAAAAGGCGCAGCTTCAGTGGGATCTCACAAGCCTGAAGGTGATGGGCCTGGCACCAAGAAGTTCAAGCATGAGAGCGACAACGTCAAGCGCAGCACTGGTAGGCGATAGCGCCCTCGTACCCGTGGCATCCCTAAACAGCGTGACTCAAGACGGCTCTTCATCGGCGATTTGGCGTGGGAGGGCGAGTTCCAGTACCTCGATTCTCCGCCGCATCGCCGCCGCTTCTCGCTCCATGGCACCGGCCGTGTCGGTCGCGTCCAACGCACGAGCGTCCGCTGCCCCTCGTTCGAGCTGCGGCGCGTCGATCTTCAGGCGATGAAGTTCTTCGGCCATCGCGGCGCTTTTGAGCTTCAAGGTGTCAGGCTGGCGAGCAGATCCGCAAGCGCAACTTCGCACATCGAGAGCAATTCGTCCTCAATGTCGGTCAGCTCAGACCGCCGCCTCCCTGCTCCGGGCAGTCCCGATTGGATGATCGGGTCCTCATCACTGGAGTCGTGCAGCGCCACGAGCGCGTCAATTGTTTCCCGAGTCAGCACCGGCTCGCCGTCGTATTGCTGGCGGGAAATGCCGCGTCGCATGCAGTAACGAGCAATTAGTTCTTCCGTGGTCACCTTCCAGTGTTTCGGCCTTAAGGGCGTTCGGCGCTATAACGGCCAAAATTTGAGAATATGCTCCCACATGAAAATCAGCACCACGATGACCGTCAGCCGCTTGAGCAGAGCTAGCGCCAGCGCGATGGCTATCCGAGGCCGAAAGGCGGCGTCGGAACCCACCTAGCTCGCCTTCACCTAAAGAACCAGCAAGTGAGCGGGGCATCCGGGCGCGTTCTCGCGGGTGGTTCTCCGTTGGATTCTGCGATTTCGGGCCTAGCCACGCGTTGGGCTCCGACCCTCCCCCGGTTGAAATAGAGTCCCAAACTGTCAGCGTCGAGCCGAAAGAGGCGCACGCTCGGCCGATGGCGAGAGGCTTTGAAAACGAGCAGGACTTAGGTGAGAACACGAGATGCGCTGCTTGAAAGAATCTTGAAACCCTGCACACAAGAAGGGCCGTCCCGGTCAGAGACGGCCCAACGGTCGTAGTCGAATTCCCCACGGACTCCGCTACATTCCGGTACGACCCAAAACGACCCGATGGTCTCGGTCTGTTTTTAAGTCCTGTGCGTCCGCCAGTTCCGCCACCCCGGCATAGGGTGATCCGCTGACGAAAACCCGCGAGCCGGTCGGGTCACACAGCCCGGAGCCTGCGCGGTCGGTCTCAATTCTGCCTGAAACGGTACCCAGGGCGATGCTCTGAACGCGCTCAGAGGCGCCTGCCCGCGACATCACACTTCCTTCGCCCCTTCCGTCCTGCCAGGAATTTTCCGTGAACGGCCCAAGGCCACCCTAAGGGTCTTTCCCAGAATGGGCTCGAGGATTCCGTGCCGCAGCTCGACGAGCGACGGAAGCAGATCGCTCCTGTCGACCCCATCAATCGCGCTTGGACGGCGGATGAAATCGTACAGGAAAGTGGCGACAGCGCGCCCCTTCGACGGCGTATCGGTTCGTTTGGGTCCTTCGAACACATACTTCAGGTGCGAGATATCGCCCGACAGCGAGCGCTGTCTGAGGCCGACGCGATAACTTGGAATTTCCCGGAGGGGCTTTCCACTGGCCCAGGTGTAGAGCAACTGTGGGAAGTCAACACCGGCGGAAATCGCGAGGGCCACCGAGCCTGGCAGCCGCGAGTTGACCTCCATCAGCACGGGATGCCCTTCTCGGTCGCGTCTGAACTCGACCATCGAGCAACCGTCGAGATCCGCGGCTCGCACCAGCGCCTCTGCCGGCTCGACGATATCGCGAAGCGGCGAAATACTCTCGCTCAGAACCGACACGCCGCCGAGCGGCGGGAACTCGCGGTGCGATGTCTGCGCGAAACGCGCCCATATCCTCCCGGACGTGCAAAAGAAACTCACCGCATCCCGGCGACCCGGGAGCCACTGCTGCACTAACGCCTGAAGGCCAGCGGCGTGGATCTTTTCGACTTCTCGCAACGCCTCATCCAGGTTCACCGGTGCCTGCGCTACGAGCCGCTTCCCGCGGCCCCACGACGAGGCCGGCTTGACCACGACTGGATACCCGAATTCGCGGACCGCCGCGCGGACGTCGCTTTCATCGGTCACGACGACGCCTTTGGGGATGGCGATGCCGAGCGCGGTGGCGAGCGCGAGCGTTCGCGTCTTGCTGACCGCGATGTCGAGTGCTGCTTCAGAAGCAAAGGGAAAGAACGTGCGGCGCTCCACCTCTCGACGCCGGCGCCGGAGGGCGTGGATCGACCCGTCGTGGCACGGAAGAATCATCCGGGCCGGATACTCGTCGAGCACCTCAAGCACGGCGTCGACGAACCCGTCGGGATCGGCGTCGAAGCCAGGGAGAGTGGCACTCATCTGCCGCCACCGCGATCGCAAAGCCGGCGCGGCTCCCGCTTCCGACGCGCACGCGCCGACGCCGACGCGAACGCCGGAACGCGCCAGGCTCCTTAGGGCCGCGAGCGTCTGTCGGTACTCGGCGTCGAGCGCCAGAACGTCGATCTCCAGGCGTTGACTGTCGTCGCGGCTCTGGACGCTCCATGTCTTCGTCGTCAAGTTCGCCGTGGCCTCACGTTAACCCAAGAACCATTTAAGCTCTGCCATTATCCTCCAGTTCTTCCTGCGCAACTCGTCAGCGTCCTTGGCAGTGCAAGCCATGGTTGTCCGCGAGTTGCGTCCGCGCGCGCCAGTCAACGGGTGACCGCAACGTAGAGCACGTACAGCCAGCTCAGCAGGCCGTGGATGATCGCCCACGGGATCGAATGGTGCAGGCTCCACGAGATCGTCATCGCCAGGGCGCTGCCCATGGAAATGCCGTAGGTGGCCGTGGATTCTCGTACCGGCATGTCGGGCTCCCCTCCCTACTCCGGGAGAAATGCGTCCTCGCCGTTGGAACACCAGCCCGTCGGGAGACGCGCTTGACCGCCACGGCGGTTGAACATCACGCGCGCGCCGTCCGCGCGCGTCCAGAGAAACCATCCTGCGCCCTTGCCAAAATAGAAGCGCTCTACGCTTCCGCCTACCCCGCTGACGGGGTCGTAGGGCTCGTACTCCAGCACCAGGGTGTCGCGGGTGCCCACATCGCCGCCGGCGTCAACCCTCGGCTCGATCCACGCGCGCACCCGGTAGGGGAAGAGACGGGGCGGCTGGGACCGGCACTCGCGGTCAACCCACGTGATGCGGTTGTCGGCCACATCGAGCGACCACCCCGACGGTGGCAGAAACCGCGGAAGCCAGCGACCGTCGCTGAACGTGTAGTGCTCCCACCTCCGGCGGTCGATGCCGTGGTCCACCTCGTGGCGCACCCACTGGTCGTCCCACCGCCAGGATTCGAACATCCAGCCCAGCGAGTATTTCGTCCAGGTCACCCGCCGTTCGGCGGCGTCCACAACCTGGTGCTGCGACTGGTCACCCACACGAGGCCACAGTTCCGGCTGACCGAGAACGTAGTCGAGCACATCGACCGGCGTGTTCGCACCGGTCGGCGCCGAAGGGTTCGCGCACGCCGCCATGAGCACCAGGCTCAGGACGGGGATTAACGCGACGCGACGGTGCTCGTGATCCATCTCATTCCTGCTCGGATTGCCCTATCATCTCACCACACGGACAGGGAACCGAGAACCGGAACCACAAACCGTGGAACCGTGAACCGTGAACCGTGAACCGCAATTACCCAATTACTCAGTGACCCAATTACCCAATTCCATCCGCTCTGCCCCCTGGCTTATCGCGGTGATCGACATCGCCTCGACAATAGGCATCGCCGGCGCCCTCTACCTCTGGCTCTATGGCGGGCCGCCGGCCGCCGTCGCCGTTCTGGCACTCATCGGTCTGCTGGCCATCGTGGGCGTCGTGGATGCCGCCGTCTCTCGGATCGCGCTCGAGGCTGATGCGCTGCGCGTCGTGTCCCTCTTCTCCCAGAAACGATACGAACGGCGCAAGATCGAACGGGTCACGTGGGAGAAGGGGTCTGGCTCGGCGCTCCAGTTGACCGATGGCAGCTGGGTGAAACTGCCGGACCTTGGCAGGAACAGTCAGAGCACGAGCAACACGATCCGCGCCTGGCTGAAGCGCTGAGCCTTCCCGCCGCATGGTAGGCTTCACTCGCCGGAGGCTGACACATCATGCGAACGCTGACGCTGGCCTGGCTCGGTCTTTCACTTAGTCTCTTCAACCCCCCGCCGGTGCTCGCTCAACGCGTCCCGGCCGCGAGAATTGCTCCCCTGCCTGCGGCTGAGTGGACCGAGGCGCACAAGGAAGCGTTGGGGACGCGCGCGCGCGGCGAGGACACCCTCGACGTCTTCCAGACGTGCCTGCGCAACCTGGAGTTGTGCCGGACGTGGATGCCGTTCACCAACTACATCCTGAGCCCGCAGCTCTCAATCCCCGCGCGCGAGCGCGAACTATTGATCCTGAGGACGGGCTATCTCTGCCGCTCGGACTACGAATGGGCGCAGCACGCGCCGCTCGGTCTGCGCGTCGGCCTCACGGCCGAAGAGGTCGCACGGATCCCCAGGGGCCCTGACGCGCCCGGCTGGAGCGCGCTCGACGTCCTGCTCCTGCGGGCCGCCGACGATCTCCACCGCGATCAGCACATCGGCGACGCCACCTGGCGCGCGCTCGACGAGCGCTACGACGATCGGCAGATGATGGACGTGATCTTCACCGTCGGCCAGTACACGATGGTCTCCATGTACCTGAACAGCGCCGGTATCCAACTCGAGAAAGGACAAACGGGAATCCCAACTTCCCGTTAGTGGATCGTTGTCGTTCCTGGTGTTCGCGGGCGGAGCACGCGCGTGATCATCTCTTCGAGCGCGGTCTTGTCGATCGCGATGGGACCGGCAATCGCCGCGCCCATCGTGATTTCGATGGCGATGACGACGCCGCCGCCCTCGAATGGATTCACGATCCAGCTGAGGCCTCGTAACTGCACATCGTGCCGGGCATCGTCGGGGTGCTTCAGCCGGTGCATCACCGACAGCATGCCCTCGAGCACCAGGCGCACGTCGTCGTCGGTCCAGGCGGCAGGTTCGCGCTCGACCTCTTCGATCGACCGGGTCGTGGCGAAATCGTTGCCTCTCAACCACACATCAACGGGAATCGTCATCTCGTCTCGTCCAGTCGCCTCCCGCCAGCGCGCTCGTCAGGTCCGCCGCAGACGTGGCCGGCGCCTGGCAGGTAAAGTTGCGGCACACGTACGCCGCAGGCTGCCCGTCCACCGGTTTCATCGCCGCGACGAGCGGCAGCGTCCCGGAAAGCGCGGTCTGCTGTGTTGAAGACAGCATCAGCACGGTGGCAAACGGCAGGTATCGCTCCGCCACGGCGCGATCGAGCTCGCCCGCGCGGCCGTCCTCGCTGACCACCACGATCTGCTGAGGTCCGGCTGTGTAGAGCGACAACGCTGAGGCCATCATCGGCACTGCGCGGCCAATCCGTTCCAGCTGGCCGGCGAACAACTCGAGCGTGCGGTCGATCCGGGCCGTCCAGTCGGCGCGCTCAACCAGATGCGAGAGCGCCAGCAGATTGAGGACCGATACGGCGCTCGGTGTCGGCTCGGCGCCGTCGTAGTCTTCCTTGGACCTGAGGAGGATGCTCGGATCCTTGCCGGTCGTGCTGAACCATCCTCCGTCGGCCTCATCCCAGAAGAGCTCGTCTTGTCGATCCTGAAGCTCGACGGCCCACGCGAGCCACCGGGGATCAGGGTCGGCCTGGAAGAGTTCGAGCAGGCCGAAAATCAGGTTCGCGTAGTCCTCGGCGTACCCGTCGATCTCGGCATGCTCGTCGCGATAGCGCCTGAGTAGCGTCCGGGTTTCCGGGCGCCACAACGTGCCCTGAATAAATGCGGCTGCTGCGCGGGCAGCGGCGAGGTACGGGCCTTCCCGCCCGAGCCCCTTCGTCACCCTCGCCACGCGCGCAAACGCTGCGATCATCAATCCGTTCCAGGCGGTCAGGATCTTGTCGTCGAGGTGCGGCCGTGGCCGCTTGACGCGTGCACCGAACATCGTCAGGCGCGCCCGGGCCAGCGCCGCATTGACCTCGGCTACCGAAGTGCCGGCTTCCCGCGCCAGGTCCGTGAGGCCTTTCGCGACAAACAACAGGTTCTTGCCCGTGAATTCCTGCTGCGGATCGACCGGGGCATTGCCGCCGGGCTCCACACCGAACCGGCGCTTCACGAGGTCTGCGTCCGGGCCGAGCAGCTCGTCGAGCTCGTCGGCGCGCCAGAGGTAGAAGGCGCCTTCGGATTTGTGCGGAGCCGGGGCGGACGCCTGCTCCGGCGGGACCGAGTCGGCGTCCTCCGCCGAGTAGAACGCGCCGCCCGCGTCGGTCATCTCTCGCAGCACGTACCGCAGCGTATCCTCGGCCGCTTCGAGAAAGAGCGAGTCACCTGACGCCAGCCCGCCCTCGACCAGCGCCAGCACCAGCTGGGCCTGGTCGTAGAGCATCTTCTCGAAATGCGGCACACGCCAGGCCGCGTCGACCGAGTAGCGGTGAAACCCGCCGCCCACGTGGTCGCGCATGCCGCCAAGCGCAATGGCTCTGAGCGTCGCGACAGCGATATCCCGCGCCACGCCGTCTCCGACCCGCGCGTACTCACGGAGCAGGAACAGCAATTCGCTCGGCCGTGGGAACTTCGGCGCATCGCCAAACCCGCCGTGCCGTGCGTCGAACACCGCCTTGAACTGATCCGCCGTATGGCGGAGCGCATCGGCGCCCGGGATCTCCCCGCCGCGAGCGCCCGGTTGCCGGCTGCCCCGAAGCTGCTCCGTCAGGCTCTCGGCCGACTCGAGTACCTTCTGCCGTTCGTCTCCCCAGACCCTCGCGATCTCGCCCAGGATCTGAATGAAGCCCGGACGGTTCCACTTCGAGGACGGCGGAAAATAGGTGCCGCCATAAAACGGCTTCAGATCGGGCGTGAGCCAAACGCTCATCGGCCAGCCGCCGGAGCCGGTCGTGGCCTGCACGAAGGTCATGTAGACGCGATCCACGTCCGGGCGCTCCTCGCGGTCCACTTTGATGGAGACGAAGTGCTCGTTGAGCACGCGCGCGACGTCGGGGCTCTCGAACGACTCGTGCTCCATCACATGGCACCAGTGGCAGGTCGAGTAGCCGATCGACAGGAAGATGGGCTTCTCTTCGGTTCGGGCCCTGGCAAAGGCCTCGTCGCCCCAGGGGTACCAGTCCACGGGGTTGAGGGCGTGCTGGAGGAGATAGGGGCTGCGCTCGCTCGAGAGCCGGTTCATGGGGTGGAGGCCACACCGCCCAGCGCACGGATGATCGCGTCGCTGAACACCGGCACATCGTCCGGCTTCCTCGACGTGATCAGGTTCCCGTCCTCGACAACCGGCTTGTCCACGTAGAGGCCGCCGGCATTCTTGACGTCCACGGCGATCGAGGGCCAGCAGGTCAGCGTCCGCCCCCGGAGGACGTTGGCGGAAATCAGGAGGGAGGGAGCGTGACAGATAGCTGCGACGGGCTTGCCGGCCTCCATTGCGTCGCGCACGAAGTCCACCATGGCATGCCGCAAGCGCATCTTGTCCGGGGCGTAGCCTCCGGGAATCACCACGGCGTCGAACTCCTTGACCTTCGCGGCGCCTGCCGCGATCTCAGCCTTCACGACCGTGCCAAGCCGCTTGCCTCGATACTCTGCGCCGGCAACAGGACCAACGACCACGACGGTCACGCCTGCACCGCGCAACGCCTCGAGCGGACCCGTCAGCTCGCGATCCTCGAAGTCGTCCTCAACAAACAACGCCACGCGCTTGCCGGTCAACGAAGCCATCCGGCGATTCTAGCACCTCGCCTCTGCGGCCACGCCTCTGGGCGGGAGAACGCATCAGTCGCGCGGCGTCGGCGCCGCAGGCATCTCGTCCGGCCGCCCGCGGCGAAGCCGCGCATAGGCCGCCGTGAACTCCACGCCGTAGAGAAGAATCACGGCCTGCGTATACACCCACACGAGGAACACCACGACCACCGCTATCGAGCCGTTCACGCGTGTGAAGCGACTCATATCCCTCATGAACCAGGAGAAGCCGTCGAGCGCCACCCTCCACAACACGCCCGTGACAACGGCGCCGATCCAGACGTCGCGAAACCGCACTTTCGCGTTCGGCACGAAGTAGTAAACAAATCCGACCACGACGATGAAGAGCACGGTGGTGGCCTGGCGTACGAGCAGGCTTCGCAGAACCAACAGGGTCGGATAGTTGGCGAGCACATCGGCGAACCAGCGTGCCCCGACAAGGTTGGCGGCCGAGACGAGCAGCAGCGCCATCAGGAGGATGAGGCCCGCGACCGTGAGCATCAAGAATGAGAACAGCTTGTGACTCCAGAAGCTCCGGGTCTTCTCCACGCGCCAGGCATAGTTGACGGCCGTGCTGATGGCGCCGAAGAACCCGAGCGCGCCCCAGATGAGCGCGATCGAGCCCAGAATGCCCACCCCCACCGGATTCCGGCGAAAGTCGTCGAGTTGTCCGTTGATGAAGTCGAACTGCCGTGGGAAGTACTGCAGGACAAACGCCAGAACCGCGTTGCGGTCGGCCTCGTCGGCCGTCGCGCTGCCGAGAATCGCCAGCGCCAGGGCGAAGAACGGAAAGAGCGACAGCAGCGCGTAGTACGCGATGGAGGCCGCGTAGGTGAGGTTGTCGCTTCTGTAGAAACTGAGGAAGCCGCGCCAGAACGAGAGGCCCGTCAGCTTGAGAAGCTGCCGGGCGTTGCGGCCGGCCCGCCGAAGGGTGCTCACGCCCGAATTATGGCAGCTGGGCGCGGCTTTCTGGCAGCCGGGTGCGCCGGCGGCCAGCCAGGCGGGTCCGGCATTCGAACCCGCCTGAGGCCGTTGGGCGCATCAACTGTGCCTTGTGCTGCCGGGCACGGTCGTGCTACCGGCCTCGCGCGCATAGCGCTCGGCTTCGTCGGTGCCGCGCGCGACAGCGTCCTTCGCCTTGTCGAATATCTCGCGTCCTCTTTCGCGCCCCTTGTCGGCCCACTCGCCCGCTGTCTGCGATGCGTTCCGATAGCCCTCGGAGGCCTGCTTCGCGAGCTGCTCGGCCTGGCCGGAGATCTGGTTCCTCAGTTCGGAACCCGCTTTCGGGGCGAACAGCAGCCCGAGGCCAGCGCCGAGGACCGTGCCGGTCAACAGCCCCATTACGAAGCTGCCGCCGTGGTGATGCTCATCATCGAACCGCTCATAGCCGCTGCTCATGTTCGTTCCTCCCGTAGGCGCATTCATCATTTTCGTATTCCTCAGCGAAGCAGCACGTTCAGCGCCGTCCTGGCGCCTCGGATCAAGCCGATGGCCGGGACTGCCTTCGTGCGCACTGTTGATGTGACGCGTTCGACTGTGGCATCGACGCGTTCGACCGTATTGAGCACGTTGTCCACTCGCGCGAGGAGCGGCGCGAGCTGCAGTTCCAGCGCCCGGGTCTTTTCGGCCACCTGGCGCTGGAGTTCCTCGGTACGCCCTCTGGACCCTCGAATAGAGCACGAGGCCCCCCACGACGACGCCGAGCGCGACGAGGGCCTGGATGACCGTGGCCACGGCCACGATCGTCAGGATGGTGTTGGTGGTCGTCAGGTTCTCATTCATGGCGTTCAGAAGGGCCTCTGTTGACGGGACGATTCGGAGCCCAGCTCGTCCATGAGGCGCCATCCTTCGCTGGCGATCCCTCGTGCCCGGCTCACCGTGCTCCGGAAGTGGAGAATCTCGCGGGCGAACTCCTCGAGCGACGGCTCTATTCTGCGCCGCAGCGTGCGGCCGGCGTCAGTAAAGAAGAGGTAGCCAGCCACCGCCCCGAGCAGCGATCCCACGACAGTGGCGGCATACACCTGAGATTGCTCGTTCACGGCGCACTCCTTTGACGGAATGCACTACAAACGGCGTACCAGTCCTGGAATCGCACATCGAAAACCGTAGATCGCAAATCGTGATGGAAAGATTTGCGATTTGCGTTTTCCGATTTGCGATGTAAATGGTTCAGCTAGGCAGTGGTTTCCGTGCGGGCCGCGGCGCGGGCGGACTTCCCCACGTCGTGAATCTCGTGCTTCTTCATCTTGCTGTAGAGCGTGGGGCGATAGAGGCCCAGGATCTGCGCGGCCTCCTGCTTGTTCCAGTTAGTCCGCTGCAGGGTCTGCAGAATCGCCATGCGTTCGATCTCGGCCAGCGTACGGTGCGGCGGAATGATGAAGTCGGCCGACGCCGACGATTCCTCGCGGATCGACTCCGGCAGATCGCTGACGGCGATCTCCGCGCCCTTGGCCACCAGCACGGCGCGCTCGATCGCGTTCTCGAGCTCGCGCACGTTTCCCGGCCAGCGGTTGCGAATCAGCAGGTGGTACACGGCAGGCGCCAGCGTCTTCACATTCTTCTGATAGCGCTGCCTGAACTTGTCGATGAAGTAGTCACACAGGAGCGGAATGTCCTCGGTCCGCTCGCGCAGAGGCGGCACGCGCAGCGTAATGGTGTTGATGCGGAAGTAGAGGTCCTCCCGCAGGCGGCCTTCGCGGAGCGCGGCCTCGACGTCGATGTTGGTCGCACACAACAGCCGGAAATCCACGTGCACGATCCGCTCGCTGCCAATCGGCCGGTACTCGCGCTCCTGCAGCACCCGCAGCAGCTTGGTCTGCAGGTACGACGGCATCTCTCCGATTTCGTCGAGCAGCAGCGATCCGCCCTCGGCCATCTCGAAGAGGCCTTCCTTGTCCGCCGTTGCACCGGTGAACGCGCCCTTCTTATAGCCGAAGAGCTCCGACTCGATGAGCTCCTTTGGAATGGCCGCACAGTTGATCTTGATGAACGGGCCCTTCGAACGCTTGCTGTTGTAGTGAATCGCGTTGGCGATGAGCTCCTTGCCGGTGCCGTTCTCGCCCTGAATCAGGATGTTCGCCTCGCTCGCCGCGACGCTCTCGACGAGCTCGAAGAGATCCTGCATCTTCTTGCTCTTGCCCACGACGTTCTGAAACTTGTAGCGATCCTGCAGCTTCTGCTTCAGCGCTTCGTTCTCGTCGGCGAGCGACCGCTGCTTGATCGCCTTTTCCAGCTTGTCGAGCAGGCGGTCGGCATCCACGGGCTTCTCGAGGAAGTCGAACGCACCCGCCTTCACGGCTTCGACCGATCGCGGGATGTTGCCCTGCCCGGTGATGACGATGACTTCCGCTTCGGGGTCGATGGTCTTGAACTTGCGGACCAGCTCGATGCCGTCGACGTCCGGCAGCATCATGTCGGTGATCACCGCCTCCGGCCGCCAGGTGCGGAAGATCTCTTCTCCGCGCGTACCGATGAGCGCCGTCCGTACCTCGAACCCGGCGTGCTCGAGGAGAATCTTCAGCCACTCGGTCATCGACGGCTCGTCGTCGATGGCGAGGACCCGGCGCTTTCGCTTGACGGTCATGCTCTTCAGGATGCGTCCTCGCCGTGCACGAAGTCAATACACGAAACGCCCCGGTGTCGCCGGCTTGTACGTCGGTATAATGCGCGCATGTCCGAGCCGACTCAAAAGCCAGCAGTCCCCGGGTCAGCTCGCCCCATCACCCCTGTTCGGTCGGCCAGCTCGGCCGCACCGGTGTCGGCCTCCTGCTCAGCTGATGCCGTCGCCTGTGAGCGTTGCGGCGCGGAGATGTACCGCATGCACGCGGTGTGGCGCTGCCCTGCGTGCGGGTTCAAGACGGACTGCTGCGGCTGGTGATGCGGAAACTCGAATCGCAGATCGACGTGGCGGGTTCCCTCTTCGCCGCCAACCGCGAGCGGATGGCCTCCCAGGTCGGGGAACTCCAGGCCAGGCTCGCGCAGGCGCGCCTCGGCGGCGGTCCGAAGTACGTCGAACGCCATCGTGCACAAGGGAAGCTGCCCGTGCGCGAGCGCATCGAGGGGCTTCTCGATCGGGGCTCCCCGTTCCTCGAGCTCTCGCCGCTCGCCGCATGCGGTATGTACGAGGATGAAGCGCCTGGCGCAGGCCTCGTGACCGGCCTCGGTCGCGTGTCGGGACGCGAAGTGCTCATCGTCGCCAACGACGCCACGGTCAAAGGCGGCACCTACTACCCGATCACGGTGAAGAAGCACCTCAGGGCGCAGCAAGTGGCGCTGGAAAACCGCCTGCCGTGCGTGTACCTGGTGGATTCAGGAGGCGCGTTCCTCCCCCTCCAGGCCGAGGTCTTTCCGGACCGTGAACATTTCGGACGCATCTTCTACAACCAGGCGCGGATGTCGGCGGAGGGTATTCCGCAGATTGCCGCGGTGATGGGATCGTGCACCGCGGGCGGCGCCTACGTCCCCGCCATGTCGGACCAAACGATCATCGTCAAGGGCACGGGCACCATCTTTCTTGGCGGGCCTCCCCTCGTGAAGGCGGCGACGGGCGAGGACGTCAGCGCCGAGGAGCTTGGCGGCGCGGATGTCCACACACGGTTGTCAGGCGTGGCGGACTACATGGCCGAGGACGACCGTCACGCGCTCGAACTCTGCCGGACGATCGTCTCGACTCTCACCGCCGTCAAGACCCTCCCCGCCGACGTGGCGACGCCCGAGGATCCGGCGTACGACCCGGCCGAGATTTACGGGATCGTCAACGCCGACCTCCGCAAGCCGTACGACGTGCACGAGATCCTGGCGCGGCTGGTGGACGGATCGCGCTTCGACGAGTTCAAGGCGCGATATGGCGCTACGGTGGTCACCGGCTTTGCCCGTCTCCATGGATTCCTGGTGGGCATCGTCGCGAGCAACGGCGTGCTGTTCTCGGAGTCGGCACTCAAGGCGACACACTTCATCGAGCTTTGCAACATGCGGGGCGTGCCGCTGGTCTTCCTGCAGAACATCACTGGCTTCATCGTCGGCCGACAGTACGAGCGAGCCGGGATCGCCAGGGACGGCGCCAAGATGGTCCATGCCGTGGCCAACTCGGTGGTGCCGAAGTTCACCGTCGTCATCGGCGGGTCCTTTGGTGCGGGCAACTACGGCATGTGCGGCAGGGCCTACGATCCGCGTCTGCTCTGGATGTGGCCGAACGCGCGGATCTCGGTCATGGGCGGCGAGCAGGCTGCCGGCGTTCTTGCGTCCGTGAAGCGCGAGCAGTTTGCCCGGGAGGGCCGGACCCTATCGGACAACGAGGAAGCCGCAGTCAAGCAGCCCATCCTCGACAAGTACGAGCAGGAGGGCTCACCGTATTACTCGACCGCTCGTATCTGGGACGATGGCATCGTAGATCCGGTGCAGACCAGAGCCTGCCTCGCCCTCGGACTGTCGGCGGCGTTCAACGCGCCGGTGCCCGCACCGAAATACGGCATCTTCAGGATGTAAGCCGGCAACATGTTCAAGCACCTGCTCAGGGTACGCGACGGCGCTGTCGAGCGCCTGACGTTGAACCGGCCGGACGTGCGCAACGCTCTCAACGACGAGGTGATCGCCGAGTTGGCTGTCTGGGCACAGGACGTCACCCAGGATCGATCGATCAGGGCGGCCGTGCTGTCTGGGGCGGGAAAGAGCTTCTCAGCCGGCGCCGACGTGCAATGGATGGCGCGGACCGTTGAATACACCGAGGCCGAGAACCTCCGCGACGCGATCGCTCTGACCGCCATGTTCGCGGCGCTCGACCGGGTTCCCTTCGCGCTCGTTGGCCGAATCCAGGGCGCCGCACTCGGGGGCGGCGCGGGCCTCGCCGCCGTGTGCGACGTCGTCGTCGCCGAAGACCAGGCCGTCTTCGGGTTCACGGAAGTGAAGCTGGGGATCGTGCCTGCCGCGATCTCGCCCTTCGTGCTCGCCAAGATCGGGCGATCGGCCGCGCGTGAGCTCTTCCTGACGGGCAGCCGGTTCTCGGCCGAACGCGCAAAGGCCATCGGGCTCGTGCACCACGTCGTTCCGGCCGCCGGACTGGACCAGGCCGTGGACGCCTGCCTGAAGGACATTCTGGCCTCGGGTCCCGAAGCCATCGCCACGGCCAAGGCGCTCATTCGCGACATCACGTTCCTCTCGACCGAAGAGGCCGCGCCGGTGACGGCGAAGACGATTGCCGCCAGGCGCGTATCCGCCGAAGGCCAGGAAGGGCTGCGCGCCTTTATCGAGAAGCGCGCGCCGTCGTTTGGCGTGGGGCGCAAGACCGGCTCATGACTTATGGCTTATGGCTCACGCAAGTGACTGTTGGGACTGCCATGAGCCGTGAGTCCTAAGCCTTGAGCCCTGAGCCATGAGCCGACCATGTCACTGATCCGCCGCCTTCTGATCGCCAACCGTGGCGAGATCGCGGTTCGCATCGCTCGCGCGTGCCGGGAGATGGGGATCGAAAGCGTCGCCGTGTACTCGGATGTTGACGCTGGAGCGGCACACGTCGCCGCCGCTGATCGCGCGGTCGCCATAGGACCGGCCAGGAGCAGCGAGAGCTACCTCAATGCTCAAGCGATCCTGGATGCGGCAGCTTCGAGCGGAGCAGATGCTGTGCATCCGGGGTATGGCTTTCTGTCCGAGAACGCGCCGTTTGCGGCCGCCTGCGAAGCGGCCGGTCTGGTGTTTGTCGGGCCTTCCGCCGACGTCATTCGCCGGATGGGCTCGAAGATCGAAGCCCGACGCACGATGGAGGCTGCGGGCGTCCCGGTCGTCCCCGGCGAGACCCCGGCCGACCAGACCGACGAAGGCCTTCGTCGAGCCGTGGAACGTGTGGGCGTCCCGGCGCTCATCAAGGCGTCGGCCGGCGGCGGCGGTAAGGGGATGAGGCGCGTCCACGGCCAGGACGGCATCGTCGAGGCTATCGCCGGCGCACGCCGCGAGGCACTGGCCGCGTTCGGCGACGGTACGCTCTACGTTGAGAAATTGTTCGAACACGCGCATCACGTCGAGGTGCAGATCTTCGGCGATGCCGATGGACGGCTGGTGCATCTCTTCGAGCGCGATTGCTCGGTGCAGCGGCGGCACCAGAAGGTCATCGAGGAGTCGCCGACGCCGCTCGTGGCCTCTCTCGGCGAGGATTTCCGTGCGCGCATCACCGCGGCTGCCGTGCTGGCAGGCCGGGCCGTCGGCTATCGCAACGCGGGCACGGTCGAGTTTCTCGTCCCTGAGAAGGGCTCGTCGGCCGAGTTCTACTTTCTCGAGATGAACACCCGTCTGCAGGTCGAGCACGGGGTGACGGAGCTCGTCACGGCCGTGGATCTCGTGCGGGCGCAGCTGCTCGTGGCCTCGGGTGGGGCGCTGCCGTGGCAGCAGCAGGATCTCGCACCACGCGGGCATGCCATCGAGGCGCGCGTGTACGCGGAGGATCCCGCCACGTTCCTGCCTCAATCGGGTCCCCTGCTCCTCTACCGCGAACCCCGGTCTCCCGGCGTGCGGATCGACTCCGGTGTGCGTGAGGGCGACCACATTTCCGTGTATTACGATCCGCTGCTGGCCAAGGTCATGGCGTACGCCGAATCCCGTTCGCTGGCGCTCGAACGCCTGAAAGCCGCGCTCCGGCAGTTCCCGATCCTCGGCATCCAGACAAGCGTGCCCTTTCTGCTTCAGGTGCTCTCGCACCCAGACTTCGAGGCCGGGAAGGTCGACACGGCGTTTCTCGATCGCCATCCCGGGTTGTTCGCCGCCGAACCCGCTCCGCCAGCGGTGGCAGCAGCGATGGACGCCTTCAATCCGCGACAACCGTCCGGGGCGTCGACGTCCGGCGGTTCAGGAGCTGTGGACCCCTGGGCCGGTCTCGAAGGGTGGCGCCAATGAACGTGCGCGCGTCGGGGCCCGGCGTCTTTCAAGTAACCGATGGCCAGGGTCCCCAGGACACGGTCTACGTGGCCGGATCGCCGGACGACCTCTGGGCATTCTGGAACGGGAACGTCTACCGGCGGGTGCGCGTGGTGCGCGCCGATCACTCGCTGACGGCGCCTATGCCCGGGACGGTGATCAAGGTACTCGTCGCACCAGGAGACTCGGTACTCGCCGGTGCGACCCTTCTCGTGCTCGAGGCAATGAAGATGGAGTCGCCTCTCCGCGCACCGCGCGACGGCGTCGTGCGGCGCGTCAACTGCAAGGAGGGCGAGCTGGTCCAGCCGGACATCCCGCTCGTCGAACTCGAGTGAAGGGTCTCGCCGGCCGCCGCGTCACCATCGTCGAAGTCGGTCCCCGGGACGGCCTGCAGAACGAAGCCGCGGGAGTCTCGACGGCCGACAAAGTCGCGTTCGTGGACGCGCTGAGCGCCGCGGGTTTGCCCGTCATCGAGGTCTCGGCGTTCGTCAGTCCGAAGTGGGTGCCGCAGATGGCCGACGCCGCCCAGGTCTTTGCCGGAATCACCCGGAAGGCCGGTGTCCGCTACACCGCGCTCGTGCCGAACCTCGCCGGGCTGGAGCGCGCCCTTTCCAGCCAGGTCAGCGAAATCGCCATTTTCGCTTCGTCCACCGAAACCTTCAGCAGAAAGAACATCAACCAGTCGATCGACGAGTCGCTCCACACTTACGCGGGCGTGGCCGCCCGGGCTCTCGGTGCGGGACTCCGCGTGCGCGCGTACCTGTCGACCGCCTTCGGCTGTCCTTACGAAGGCCGGGTCAGCGAACAGGCGGTCACGGCCATGGTGACAAGGCTGCTCGATCTCGGCGCCTTCGAAGTGGCGGTCAGCGACACCATCGGAGTCGCGACGCCGGGCGATGTGGTCCGCGTGCTCGAGAGCGTGCTCGCGTCCGCTCCTCCTGACCGCCTCGCGCTGCACTTCCACGACACCAGGAGGATGGCCGTGGCCAACGTGCTCGCGGCGCTCCCTTACGGCATCAACACGTTCGATGCATCGGCGGGCGGCCTCGGCGGGTGTCCGTACGCACCCGGCGCAGCCGGGAACCTGGCGACGGAAGACCTGATTTACCTGCTGGACGGGCTGGGAGTCGAGACCGGTGTGTCGCTCGCTGCGGTCAAGACCGCAGCGGCAACAATACTCAGAACAGTGAGGGCCTAGGGACGGGGGACTCGGGGCTGGGACTCGGGAATCCTAGTTCTGAGTTCTGAGTTCTGAGTTCTAAGTTCCAACTTCCGCACCAGCGGGTTCCGTGAGTGCGCGCACCACTTCTTCGAAGGGGTGCATGTTGATGGCGTCGTAGTCGGGCGGGCAGCCGAACTCGCGCTGTTGCGGCGCGGTCGGATTGCCGAGCGTGACGCACAAGCCGCAGCCGATACACAGGTCGGCGCGCACGGCACACACCATCCGGCCATCCCGATCAGGCTCTTCGACGATGCAGTTGGCGACGGGGCAGGCGGCCTGGCAGATCGAGCATGCGAAGGCACCGAAACACCGATCCGGATCGATCACCGCTATCGTCTTGGGCGCCTTCTTGCGCGCGCCGCCCATCATCTTGGTCCACATGATGCGGGATTATAGCAAGGTTACCGACGAGGTCGAGCTGGGCCGGGCGCGAGGCCCGGCCCGCGTTACTGGAGGGGCTGGCCGACGAGCGAGTCGCCAACCTCGGGAATGGTCGCGTACATCGACGACGTGTGCTCCCAGATCTGGCCGTTTGCATTAATCGCGAAGAAGCGGGTCATGTTCGGTTCGAGCGGGTCGGCGGCGGCGGCGAAGCCCAGGCCGGACTCTCCCGCCCCCATGCCGTTGCAGCTGGCTGGCGAACCCGGAAACGGTGCCGCTTCCATTTCGAGCAGGTAACCGGCCCGGATGACCGAGTCGGACTCTGAGATGTTCGGGCTGATGAACGGTTCCTGCGGTGCCTGTCGCCGGTGTACCAAGAACGGTGAGCGAGGGCGCGTAGAATCCGCCGCCGCAGCTGAGCGCATAAGTCAGCTGTCCACTGCCGATCGCCCGCAGCGACCCAAGCGCTGACGCGGCCCCGGAGGACTGCCGTGCCTGCATCAGGTTGGGAGCGGCAATCCCGAAGAGGATGCCGATGATCCCCACCACGAAGATGAGGTCGACAAGAGCAAAACCGTCGGACTTGCGAATTGTGGTCACTTGAGTAGCTCCGGCCCAGCGAAATGCAGAGGTTATGCCGGGTTCCAGCCGTGACGTCGCGAGTAAAAGCGTGCAGTATCGTTACCCGAATGGCGCCAGCCGGCTGACATGAAGTGTCATCCTCAAGCTGCCGTGACAATGTTTCGCACACCCTGTCCCTAATCGGGACACTTTTCAAATCTCTACGACGAGACTCTCACGACGAACCGGCCACGCGCCTCCCCCTTCAGCAGCGTGTCGAACGCGGCCGGCAGCTCCGCGAAGCCGATCTCGCGTGAAATGCCGCGCAGATTCGCCGGCGTCAGGGTCTCCGCCAGCAGGGCCCACGCCTCCGCTCTCGCCGGGGCCGGACAGTTCACCGAATCGATCCCGAGCAGCTTCACGCCGCGCAGGATGAAGGGCAGCACCGTGGTGTGCAGCTCCGTCCCACCGGCCAGACCGGAATTGGCAATCGAGCCGCCGTACATCATGGTCCGCGTGAGCCACGCGAGCATCTCCCCGCCCACCGGGTCCACGGCGCCGGCCCATTGCATTTTCTCGAGCGGCTTCTTCCCGATCTCGAGGCTCTGGCGCGCGACGATCGTCTTCGCGCCGAGCGACTGCAGGTAGGGGCCTTCGCTTTCCTTCCCGGTGATGGCGGTCACCTCGTACTTCCGCGCGGCGAGGAGGCCCACGGCCACGCTACCCACGCCGCCGGTCGCGCCGGTGACCACGACGGGGCCGGACCCGGGGCGCAGCCCATTCCTTTCCATCTCCAGCACGGAGAGCGCCGCCGTGAAGCCGGCCGTGCCGATGGCCATCACGTCGAACGCGGAGAAAGGCGCCGGGATCCGCACGACCCATTCCCCAGGCACGCGGACATAACCCGAGTAACCGCCGTCCACGCCCACCCCCAGGTCGTGGCCGGTCACAAGCACGGCGTCGCCCTCACGAAACCGGCCGTCGGCGCTCGACACGACCGTGCCCGCCACATCGATCCCGCCGACCAGCGGGAAGCGGCGCATGATCTTGCCGGCCCCGGTGCCGGCGAGCGCGTCTTTGAAGTTGACGCTCGAATACGAGGCCTTGATGACGACCTCGCTCGCGCCTGCCGATGGAAGGTCGTCGAGCGTCAACTCGACCACCCTCCCGGAGACGCGGCCTTCGTCCTGGAACACCTTGAATGCGTTGAATGAAGTCATCTGTTCGCGGACCGTGGGTGTTTGATAAGATTTTCTGCGCTATGAACCGTGCGCTGACGCTGCTGCTGCTCACGCCGCTCGCCCTCGGCTGCTCCGGCCCGCCTTCGAGCGAGCCCGCCCAACCCAAGGCGCCTTTGTATACCAATCTCGGCGCCTACACCCGGCCGATTACCACGAACGCCCCGGAGGCGCAGAAGTATTTCGACCAGGGCCTGGCCCTGTCTTACGCGTTCAACCACGCGGAGGCCATCCGGGCGTTCAAGCAGGCCCTGGCGATCGATCCGGGCTGCGCGATGTGTTACTGGGGTGTCGCCTACGCGCTCGGGCCCAACATCAACGCGCCGATTACCGAGGAAGCCGCCAAGGAGGCTTGGCAGGCCATCGGGCAAGCGCAAAAGGCCACTGGCGCGAGTCCAGTGGAGCGCGCCCTCATCAATGCGCTCGCCGCCCGGTACACCGCGGACCCCAAGGCCGAACGCGCGCCCCTCGACCGTGCCTACGGCGATGCGATGCGCACCCTTGCGAAACAGTATCCCGACGACCTGGATGCCGCCACGCTCTTCGCTCAGGCGTTGATGGATACGTCTCCCTGGAACTACTGGGAAAAGGATGGCAGTCCGAGGCCGCTCACGCCGGAGGTGCTGTCGGCGCTCGAGTCGGTTCTCGCCAGAAATCCGAATCACGCCGGAGCGATTCATCTTTACATCCACGCTGTCGAGGCTTCGCCCGATCCCGGGCGTGCCTCGTCGCATGCCGATCGCCTCGCGGCCCTCATCCCCGGCGCAGGCCACATCGTCCACATGCCCGGGCACATCTACTTGCGGACGGGACGGTTCGCCGACGCGACGAAGTCCAACGAGGATGCAATAAAGGCTGACGAGGCCTACTTCGCCGGCGACGTCGTTGCGGGCAACATGATGTATCAGATTGGCTACGTTCCGCACAACCCCCACTTCATGGCGACGTCGGCCGCCTTCGAAGGGCGTAGCGCCGTGGCGCTCCAGGCGGCCGAGGCCGTGCGCGCGAAGATGCACGCGGACATGATGCTGGACCCCGGGATGGGCGGGATGGTGCAGCACTTTTCGCTCACGCCGACGCTCATGAACATCAGGTTCGGCCGATGGGAAGCAATCCTGGCCGAGCCGGAGCCCGCGGCCATCCTCCCGTACATGCGAGCCATGCGCCACGCAGCGCGGGGCCTCGCGCTGACGGCCACCGGCCGCGTCAACGATGCCGAAGCAGAGCTGGCTGCAGCGACGGCCCTCAGGAACGACCCCTCGCTCAAGACGCTCGCCGTCTCGAGCGTCAACTTCGCGTCGAGCATCGTCGCCATTGCCTGCGACGTGCTCGCCGGCGAGCTGGCGACCAAGCGGCGCCGGGCAGCTGACGCAGCGAAGTACTTTGCCGCGGCGGTTGCCGCCGAGGACGATCTCACCTACATGGAACCGCCGGACTGGCCGATTCCAGTGCGCGAACTCCAGGGCGCGGCCCTTCTCGAGCTCGGGCGCGCCCGCGAGGCCGAAACGGCGTTCCGTGACGACATGAAGAAGTATCCCGAGAATGGCTGGTCGCTCTCCGGCCTGCAGGCATCGCTCGAACGCCAGGGCCGCGGCCGTGAAGCGGCCGAGGTGAAAACGCGCCTCGATGCTGCATGGCGCGGCGCGGACGTCGGCGTGGCTGCGGGCAGGCCGGTCGCACGGCCATGATGCCGTCGTCGAAACCAAGCATCACCAGCCTGCTGTTCGCGGCCAGCCCGCTGATCGGGGCCGGCCTGCTGCTCGCGGCGGCTGCAGGCCCGGCTCTCGCAGGCCAGGACGGACAGCGGTCGACAAACGATGGCGTGTATTCCGAGGCGCAAGCTGCGCGCGGGCAAGCCCTCTTCCAGAGCCGCTGCACCGCCTGCCACGACACCGCGCGCTTCACCGGGACGGGCTTCGTGCAGAACTGGGCCGGGCAGCCGATGGCCGACCTGTTCGCGCTCGTGAGCACGACGATGCCCGAGGACAATCCGGGAAGCCTTCAGCCGCAACAGTACACGGACATCCTCACGTTCTTTCTCCGGCTGAATGGCTTCAAGAACGGTGATGCCGAGCTGCAGGGTACCGAAGCCGCCCTGAAAGCCGTGACCATCGTCCCGGCTGCCAAGTAGGCGGCTGCACGAGCGACGGTTCGGGTGCGCTCAGCGCGCGCGCGAAGGCGGCGGCACGCCAATCATCGCAAGCGCGGAGATTGGATCGACGCGCGCGCCGCCGACGCGAAGGGCCCAGTGCAGATGCGGCCCGGTCACACGGCCCGTCGCTCCGACCGCGCCGAGGAGCTGCCGCGGCTCCACCATCGCGCCTTCAGCCACGTCCAGACGGGAGAGGTGCGCGAACATCGAGAAGACGCCGAGGCCGTGATCGAGGATCACGGTGTTGCCGGTGAAGTACAGGTCGCGCGCCGCCACGACACGGCCGGCGTTGGGGGCTCTCACGGGCCGGCCCGATGGGCTGAGAAAGTCGGCGCCCGCGTGAGGACTGCGCGCCTCGCCGTTGAAGACGCTTCGGCGGCCGAAGGCGCTGTTCACCGGGTCCGCTACCGGCAGCATGAACGGAGCACTCCAAAGCCGAGCTTCCGCCGGCGCCCGGTAGACGTCCCGCAGGAACACCGCTTCGGCCTCGATCCGGGCTTGCGTCGCCGGCGGCGGGTTGACGAAGTCCGGCGCGACACGGAGGCGTCGCGTGTCGAACTTCTTCGGCAGCACCGTGACGGTCCGCGTCGCGCGCGCGCGTCCTGACGGCAGGTCCGCTTCAGCGCTCCACTCGTAGTCGCCCGGTGCGAGATCGAGATCAAGGCCCACCAGCCCCTGCCAGGTACCTTCCATCGAGGGAAACAGTGGGACCGCCGCGCCGAACGCGATCGAGCGTGACCTGACTGGGTGTCTCCTTGAACGACAGCGTGACCAGCACGAGCTCGCCCGGCTGAAAAGCACGAGCCTTCACAGCCAGCGTCAAAGAGGAGTCGGGCTGAATCACTGCGAGAGCGAGCGCCAGGACAGCGTGTGTCACTTGCTACTCATTCTAACCAAGGAGAAAGCCCTCGGGCAGGACCGCGAAGGGCATCCGCACGGCGACTTTTCCCTGCCGCGACGTGCCTTAACGCCTTACGCGGCCGATACAAAAGGGCATTCGGCGGAATTCAGCGCCCTTTCGGGGCGGCATTGAACTTGCCTTCAGATACTGCATGGCCGACGCAGAACGTCAGTACGTCGTGGTGGCTTTCAGCCCGCAGCCGTCGCTCGCGTACTTCATGAAGGGTGTGCTGGATTGCGCGGGCCTCACGGCCATTGCGACTTCGTCGAACCCGGATGAAATCGAGACGCTGGCCGAGCAGTCCAGGCCGGATGCCGTGATCTACGACGTCAGCTTCCCGTTCGTGGAGAATTGGAACCGGCTGCAGCACCTGAGGTCGCGGCCGGCATTGAGCGGCATCCCATTCGTGATTACCACGAGCGAGCCGCAGGAGCTGGAGCGGCGCGTAGGTGTGTCGACGGCTATCGAGCTCTTCTCACGGCCGAAGGACGTCCGCCAGTTCCAGTCCGCCGTCAAGATGGCCATCGAGACCGGCGCTCACGGGCACGCCGCGTAAACCCGCCAGCACTTCCTCGGCGAACCGCGCCCGGGCCACGAGCCCGCGCCGCATCCCGGCAGCTTCTCCGTCCGCGAGGTACCAGTCCCATGGCCGCGGGTTCCTGACCTCGCCAAGCTCCCACTTCCCGCGCATCAAGCCTCGCGAAGCGTGGCGGGTCGACCCGAGCAGGAGGTGCCCGACCTCGTGCGCGGCCGCGCGACCAAGCAGCTGCCCTATCCCGGTGCCGGCTCCGTTAGCGAGCGTCCGCACGCGATCCGCATAGACCGTTGCCAGAACGCCGTGGCCGCGGTCCACCAGCGCCGAGCCCAGGACATGGTCGGCGATGCCGGCGCCTGCAGGCACGATGCGAACAACGAGCTCTCGCGGAGTGAGCGGTGCGCTGCATGGAGGAGGCGACGCGTGCGAAGGCCGCGGCGCCGTGCAATCGAGCCAGATCACCGCCAGGCCTGCGCGCTCGAGAATGTGGCCGCCGCTCTCACGTGCCGACTGCATCTCGCCTGCGGCCAAACCTGCTGCGTCGTAGGTCCGAATCGTCAGCGGCTCGGCTGAGCGCGCTTGGCCGCTGATGGCGCCAGGGCCCAGGATCAGGGTCGCCACGGACCAGAGCCACCACCGAAGCCGTCCTGTGTCCCGCATCAGGCGGCATAATCTGGGGCTTGCCCGGCCGCGCCAATCTGTTTGTGATGAACCCGCCCGTTCGAGGGCCAGAGCGCTCGTGGCTGGTGAGCAGCCGCGCGGCCGCGCAGCGGGCGCCTTCGGGGTCGCGCACGAGCCAGCCCGACTTTAGTGGGACGAACCGCCGCGCCGGCGGGACGAGTGCCAGCGTTCCCAGGGGCGCGGCATCGCAGCTATCTTGACCACCGGTCCCGTTCCTCCCATAGTGAGGTGTGCCTCCGTCGAAGCCGTTGCGGCGCCGCGTGTTCCTGACGATCGCCACCGTCTTCGGCGTCTCGTCCACGCTGCAGTCGTTCGGCCTGGCATGGCTGCGGCAGGGGCAGGCCATGCCGGAGATGCTTCCCCACCTGCTCGTCGCGAACATGCTCTACTGGTGGGTTCCTGCGCTGCTCGCCCCGTCGATTATGGCGTTTGCCGAGAGGCTGCGTCAGCGCGGCGTGCCATGGAAACAGCAGGCCCTGGTTCACACCGCGGTCGCGCTCGGGTACTCGCTGGCCCATACCGCCACGATGGCGATCACCAAAGTCCTGCTGATGCCGGGCGAGCCGCGCCCGGTCTGGTGGAAGTTCTTTCTGGGCGACTACCTCTGGCAGCTCGACTGGCTGGTCATGACCTACCTCTTCATCATCGGCGTCAGCCACGCACTGGCTTACCGGCGCGAATCCGAGGCCGCAGCGGTGAACGGCGCGCAACTCGAGACGCGGCTGGTGCAGGCGCAGCTGCAATCACTGCAGCGGCAGCTGCATCCGCACTTTCTGTTCAACACGTTGAACACGATCTCGGGACTGATCCACACCGATCCCGGCGCCGCCGATCGGATGATCGATCGCTTGGGAGACCTCCTGCGCATGACCCTGCACTTCTCCGGGTGCCAGGCGGTCCCGCTCAAGGAGGAGCTGGAGCTCCTCCAGAAGTACGTCGACATCGAGCAGACGCGGTTCGGCGATCGCCTCACGGTGGACATGCACATCGACCCGGAGACGCTGGATGCCCAGGTTCCGCAGCTGCTCCTGCAGCCGCTGGTCGAGAACGCCATCCGCCACGGCGTCGCTCCGAACTCGCGTCCCGGCTGGATTGCCATCCACGCGTCGCGGCAAGGCGACAATCTTCATATCGAGGTCCGCGACAGCGGCAATGGCCTGCCGCCGGAGCGGCTCGTCGCGATGAATCGCGGCGTCGGGCTCGACAACACGCGCGCCCGGCTCGAGCACATGTACCGCTCACGCTTCCGATTCGTCTTCACCAACATGAAGGAAGGGTTCTGCGTGACCATCGGGATTCCCTTCCAGGACACGCCGCTCGAGAATCGCACCGAGCAGGCCAGCCCGAGTGCCGCATGACTTCAAAAATCCGCACGGTCGTCGTGGACGATGAGCCGGTGGCGCGGGCGCGCGTGCTGTCGCTTCTCGGCAAGGAACAGGACATCGAAATCGTGGGCGAATACGCGGATGGCACCGAGGCCGTTTCGGCCATCCGCGAGACACCGCCCGATCTGCTCTTTCTCGATATCCAGATGGCCGGGATGACCGGGTTCGAGCTCGCGGATGCACTCGGACCAGATCGAATGCCCGCCGTCGTGTTCGTCACGGCCTACGACGAGTACGCCCTGAAGGCCTTCGAGATTCACGCGCTGGACTATCTGCTGAAGCCCTTCAGCGCCGAGCGGTTTCGCTCCGCCCTCAACCATGCGCGCGAGCACATCACGAGCCGCGGCGCCGCTGTGGACACGCGGGTCGCAGGTTCTGGAGTTCGGCCTGCCACGCCACCCCAGCCGCCACGCGAGCGCCTGGTCATCCGGTCGAGCGGGAGGATCTACTTCGTGCCCATCGCGGACATCGACTGGTGCGAGGCTGCGGGGAACTACGTCAAGCTCCACGTCGGCCAGCAGTCGCATTTCGTGCGCCAGACGATGTCCCACCTCGAGGCGGAGCTTGGTTCGCCGAGCTTCGCCCGCATTCACCGCTGCACGATCGTCAACATCAACCGTATCGAAGAGCTCCGTTCCTCCTTCAACGGCGAGTACATCGTCGTTCTGCGGGGCGGGACCAGGCTGACGCTCAGCCGCGGCTACAGGGAGTCGCTGCAAACCCGGCTGGGCAAGGCCTTCTAGGGGCACGAAGACTCGAAAGCGAAAAGACGCGCCACGAGGCGCCGAACGCGCGAGAATCGGATGTTGTGAAGTTCAGTCCAACCGCCTGGCTCTTTGCGGTCGCATCGGCAGCGTCAATCGCTGCCATGGGCGACGAGGCGCCTGCGCAGGCGGATCCGCTTGCCGCCGCACGACGCCGGATGGTGGACGAGCAGATCCGGGCGCGGGGCGTTCGAAGCCGTCGCGTCCTCGACGCAATGACGCGGGTCCCGCGGCACCTGTTCGTGCCGCCCGACAGCCGCGCACGGGCCTACGACGACACGCCGCTGCCGATCGGGCAGGGCCAGACCATCTCCCAGCCGTACATCGTTGCTTACATGACCGAAGCGCTCGAGCCTCTCGGCCGACCACCGGGTGCTCGAGATCGGCACCGGGTCGGGCTATCAGGCGGCCGTGCTCGGCGAGCTCGTCAAGCAGGTCTGGTCGTCGAAATCATTCCGGAGCTGGCCGAACGCGCGCGCCGGACACTTGCTGACACTGGCTACCGCAACGTGGAAATACGCGCCGGGAACGGATACCTCGGCTGGCCCGAGCAAGCTCCCTTCGACCGCATCATCGTGACGGCGGCCCCCCCGGAAATTCCACAAGCGCTCGTCGAGCAGCTGGCCGTCGGCGGGCGGATGATCGTTCCCGTGGGCACGCTTGTGCAGGAGCTGGTGCTGCTGACCAAGAACACGCGCGGAGTGGCCGAGAAGCGCACCATCCCGGTGCGGTTCGTGCCGATGGTCAGCGAGCCGCGCTGAGCCGGAGCTACTGGACGATCCGGAAGTTGGCCGGCGGCGGCGGCACCGGGTCGCCCGAGATCCGGCCCACACTGCCCGCGCCACGCGCAAGATGGTACAGCGATCCGTCCGGGCCCACCTTGAGATCCACCGGGAGTGAGACGCCTTGGGCAAACGGCGTCGCCGTGCCGGGATTCGCGGGATCGATGTAGTAAATCCAGCCTGAGCAAAAGTCTGCGAAGAAGTACTTGCCGACGTACGGTGCCGGGAACGTCGGCACCGGCGGGTTGTAGAACGCCCCTCCGGTGATCGCACAGCCTGTCGGCGCTGGGCCGCTGTGCGCGTAGCTATAGACCGGGTAGGTGAATTGCGGGATGCCCGGCGGGAACGCGCCCTCGGTTGTTGGCCATCCAAAGTTGAGCCCCGGCAGCACGTCGTTGATCTCCTCCCACGTCACCTGCCCCACGTCGTTCACGTAGGTCTTGCCCGTCGCTGGCTGAATGCTGAATGTGAAGGGGTTGCGCAGCCCAAGCACCCAGATCAGGCGGTTTCTCCCGGGGGCCGAAAGGTAGAAGGGGTTGTTCGTCGGTATTTGGCTCTCGGACTCCGGCACCGGGTTCATCCTGATGATCTTACCCAGGAGGTTGGTCATGGTCTGTGAGTTGGCGCCGTTGGCATTGTCCCCGTGCGCAACGTAGAGCTTGCCGTCGAGGCCAAAGTGTATTGCCCCGCCGTTGTGGTTGGTCGCTGAGCTCAAGTTCTCGAAATCAAGCAGCATCAACTCGCTACCGACTTCCACCACGTCGCCGTTTGCGCGGAAGCGGCTGACGCGGTTGTGCACGGCCGGTGTCGGTGCCGTGTAGAAGACATACACGAACTGGTTCGTCACGAAGTTGGGATCAAAGGCCACACCAAGCAGGCCGCGCTCGCCGTTGGCATCGACGGTCAGCGTCAGAAACGGTGTGGGCAGGAGCACGCCGTTCTTGATCACGCGCAACTGGCCGGTCTGCTGTGCGACGAAAATCCGGCCATCCGGCGCGAACTGCATCGCCGTCGGCGCTGACAGACCAGCGACGAGGGTCGAGTCCGTGAACCCCGGCGGCAGTCCCGTCGCCGCCCGGCCGGTTTCGATGAGCCCGCAGATAGCGACCGCCACGAGCGCAAGCATGGTTGCGCGCACTGATCTCATTTGCCCCACTCGGTCCGCGAGAACCCCACGGTAGAATCCCAGGCGTTGGCTGGCCCCGGAACGCCTCGATTACCCTACCTATTGTGCGCCTTCCTGGGCCTCGGCGGCCTCGTCGCCGGGGCAACCGGTCCGCTTGTCGCTAACTATCTGCCTTTGCTGATCGAGGACCAGTTGGGCGAGCGCCGCACGGCCATCGGCGCGATCATGGCCATCGACAACGTTCTCCTGCTTCTGCTCGTGCCCTGGGCCGGCGCGCTCTCGGACCGGGCGATAGCACGAGGCGGCGGCCGACGCCACATCGTCGTCGCCGGGTTCGCGCTCGCGGCAGCCGGCACTGCGCTTCTGCCGGCTGCAAGCTCGATGGGGATCGCCGGCCTGGTCGCTGCGATCGTCCTGCTCAATGCAGGCCTCAACCTGCAGCGGTCGCCATTTCAGGCCCTCGTCGCGGACGTGGTCCCCTCGCGCGATCGGCCGCTCGCCATCGGCAGCATGACCTTTCAGATGTGCGCCGGCGCCATCGTCTTCCTGATGCTTGGCAACCTGCTGGGCATGCAGGCGGCATTCTTTCTGGCCGCGGCCTCGGTTTCCGCCGTGGCGATCGCATACGCCTTTTGGCTGCGCGAGCCCGCGGCAGTTGGAGCAGAAACGCGGGAGGTGAGTTTCGAATCGCTGCTCGGTGCCGCAAGGTCGGTCCTCCGCGGCGACGTGCCCGGCATGCGCGCGGCGATCGTCGCGGCGCTGTTCCTGCAGCTGACCTTCCAGAGCTTCACCACATGGTTTGCGCTCCACGGGACCGAGCGGTTCGGCGCCTCGGACGATCAGGTCACCGCCGGCTTCATCGCCTGGGCCCTCGGCGGCGTCCTCGGGGCCATACCAGCCGGCATGATCGGCGTCCGGATTGGCCGGCGAAACGCGCTGCTACTCGGGCTTCGGCCTGATGGGCGCGGCGCTGCTGGCGCTCGACCGGGTGAACACGCTCGGACAGGCGGTGCCCTTGCTCGTCCTCGCCTCCGCCAGCTGGGCCCTGCCGACGGTCAACGCCTTTCCGCTGTTCGTCGAGGGCGTTCCCAGGGATCGGCGCGGCACCCTGACTGCCGCCTTCCTGCTCTGCGCGGCACTCGGCGGCGCCCTTGGAGACCCGATGAACGGCCGCCTATTCGACCTGTTCGGCAACTACCGGGCGCTGTTTGTGATGATGGCCGGCTACACCGCGCTCGCCTTCGCCGCCGTGCTCGCCGTTCCCCCGGGCGCCGGGGAAGCGGCGACCGGTGAGAATACGGTAAAAATCTCGAAAACAGGCGTCCAGGAGGGGAACCCTCTTCCCTCCCCGCCCGTCTAAGGTGTCGTCCGCCGGTTTCGGCAATCGAGGTTTGACGCCGCGGCAGCGCGGGCGTACCTTAGTGGTACTTACCCGAGCTGAGCGATGGCCGCGCCCTCCCCGGATAGCTGAAGGAGCAACAGCGATGAGGATCGTGAAAACCGCAGTTCCCGCCGCACTCGGTATGGTTCTCCTGGCGACTGTCGCCGGGGCGCAGGGGCGGGACAACCCGACCTTCACGCGCGACATCGCGCCCATCCTGCAGCGCAGCTGCGAGAACTGCCATCGAGCCGAGGGCGTCGCGCCCATGCCGCTCACGACCTACGAGCAGGTCCGTCCCTGGGCTCGTGCAATCAAGACGCGCACAGGCATGGGCCCGCGAGCCGGCGTGATGCCGCCTTGGTACGTCGAGAAGAACATCGGCATCCAGAACTACAAGGACGACCCGTCGCTCAGCGACGAGGAAATTGCCATGGTCGCCAAGTGGGTGGACAGCGGCGCGCCGCAGGGCGACCCGGCCCAGATGCCCAAGCCGAAGACCTATCAGGACGCCTCGGTCTGGAACATCGGGACTCCGGATCTGATCGTCAAGATGGAACAGATTACGGTCAAAGCCAACACGCCCGACTGGTGGGGTGAGATCGCCCCGGCGCCAACCGGGATGACCGAGGACCGCTACGTAGCCGCGCTCGAGATCAAGGAAGTCAACGACATGCCGAAGGATGGCTCCGGCCGAGCCACGGTCGGCGGCCGCTATGTCTTCCACCACATGATCTGGAGCACCGACAAGGGCGGCGCCGAGGGCACGAACACGCCCTGGCCGGTGCACGAGGTCGGCCGCAACGCCGACTACTTCCCGCCGGAGGCAGGCCGCATCCTCAAGGCTGACTCGGCCATCGTCACCAACTCGGTGCACCTGCACTCCAACGGGCGCGATACCAACGGGCATCTCGAGATCGGGTTCAAGTTCCATCCGAAGGGTTACGAGCCTGCGGTCAAGGCATCACAGAGCCGCGGCCTGGGCAACGGCGTGGACATCTCGATCAAGCCGATGGAGTCCGACCAGACGCTCCACGCGTACACGGTCCTTCAGGAGCACACGAAGATTTTCTCGTTCGAGCCTCACCTGCACGCGCCCGGCAAGCGGATGTGCCTCGAGGCGATCTACGGCTACTCGATCGAAACGCTCAGCTGCGTGGGCTACGACCACAACTGGGTGCGCGGCTACACGTACGACGACGATGCGGCTCCCCTGCTCCCCAAGGGGACGATCCTCCACATCATCGGCTACATGGACAACTCGCCGACGAACAAGAACGTGCCGGATCCCAGGAACTGGCAGGGCTCGGGCAATCGCTCGGTGGCCAACATGTTCATCGACCTCGGTCAGGGAGTGGCGCTCACCGACGAGCAGTTCGCGCAGGAAATGGCCAAGCGGCGGCAGAAGCTCAATCTGACCAGGAACGATGCGGTCATCGGATGCCCGCTCTGTCCGCTGGAGATGCCGACGGCGGCACCTGCGACGGCCGGCGGCGCCAACCCTTAGGCGGAGTTCGAGACCTTAGACGTTGATGGTGATACGGGAGTTGATGGTGAAAATGCTGCGCAAGACGTTCGATGTGCGGGCACGGCAGGGCGCGGCGGCCGCGATCGTGGCCTTGTTCGCCCTGCTCGTGGGCGCCCACCTCCAGGGCCAGGCCCTCTCGTACACGAAAGGCCAGCCCGTCCATCCGGCCTTCGAAGGATGGGAGAAGAACGCCGACGGCTCGTTCAGCATGTTGTTCGGCTACATGAACGACAACTGGGACGAGACGCCGAACGTGCCCGTCGGCCCCGACAACGGTTTCGACCTGCTCGGCGCTGACCAGGGACAACCGACGCACTTCCTGCCGCGTCGCAACCGCTTCGTGTTCAAGGTCCGCGTACCGGCGGACTTCGGAACGAAGGAGCTGGTCTGGACACTCAAGACCAACGGTGTCGTCGGGAAGGCGTATGCGTCGCTGAAGCCCGACTACTTCACCGACGACGTCGTCATCGCGTCGGAGACGGGAGCACTGGGCGCTGGCTCCAGCAATCCCGCTCTGCGCGCGAACAAGCCGCCGACCATCAAGATCGACGGCGAGAAGAAGCGCACGGTCAAGGTTGGAGAGCCGGTGGCCCTCGCCGCCATCGTGACCGACGATGGCGTGCCGAAGGCGCGGAATCTGGCGCCGAACTACAAGCCGGACCCCCAGGCGGTGGCCAAGCGCGCGATGATGCCACTCCATCAGGTGCGGCTGACCGTCCAGAAGGTGGTGGGACTGCACGCCACGTGGTTCGTCTACCGCGGCGCTGGTAAGGTCACGTTCGATCCCGTGCAGGTCAAGCCGTGGGAGGACACGCGCCCGTCGGCGAATTCGCCCTGGGCTGCCCTGTGGCAGCCGCCTGCGGTTCCCGCGGGCGGCCGCTACGAGGCCCGTGCGACGTTCGACCAGCCGGGCACGTACGTGCTCCGCGCACGTGCAGACGACGGCGCGCTGCTCGGAGACGACGAGTTGACTGTCGTCGTTACGCCCTAGCGTGACGTAGGTCCAGCGCCTCGCGAAGTCGCTGAACGCGCGCGGCAAGGGACTGCGCGAACGGTGCATCCGCAACCGTGTCGTTCGGTCCCGGCCTCGGATGCGTGACCACTTCGACGCACACCGACGGCGTCAGCCGGTTATGGTTTGCCAGCCAGAGCACGTCATCCACGGTACCCACATAACCGACATGCCGCAGCCCCTGGTGGCGGAGCCAGGCGTTGAAGGACTGGTTCTGCAGCCGCCTGATCACACCCTGACGCTCGCCGCAGTTCCTCGCGGGACGCACTCGCGTGGTGCCGGACGCCAGGGCCACCAGGGCAGAGGCGCCGTCGCTCGCGGCCAGTTCCTGAGCTTGCACAGAACTACACCACCACGTCACCATGGGCGTTCCGGAGTCAATAAAGGATAGAGGAGGTTCAGCATGGCAAGAGCGACGCAGGCAGTGCCGGAGGGTTACCACACTGTGACGCCTCAACTCACCCTCGACAACTGCAGCCAGGCAATCGAGTGGTACAAGAAAGCCCTGGGCGCGGAAGACGTTCAGGTGTTCTCTGGTCCCGACGGCAAGGTGATGCACGCCGAAATGCGGATCGGGAACTCGAAGATCATGTTGAACGACGCCATGATGGGCGCCAGTGGCCCCAAGGCCCTGGGTGGCTCCCCCGCTTCCCTGTGGCTGTATGTCGCGGACTGCGACGCCCTCTTCAACCGTGCCGTCGCTGCGGGCGCGCAGGTGCTGCCCGGCATGGGGGCGATGCAGGACCAATTCTGGGGAGACCGGACCGGAACCGTGACGGACCCCCACGGCTACAAATGGACGATCGCCACGCACAAGGAGGACCTCACGCCGGAAGAAATGCAGAAGCGTGGGGCCGAGTGGATGAAGCAGTTCGCGCCGCAGGGTGCGCGGTAGGCGAGCAGGACGTGCGCGGCAATGCCCGCCGGGTGATCCGGCGGGCATTGTCCACCGCAGATGCCGCTAGCGGCAGGCCGCGTCGAGCATCCGCACCTTCTCGACATCCACGCGCTTTACGAGGACGTCAATCTTCTTGTCCGCATTCGGACCGGCCACGACCGACGCATTCGGGACCTGCGCCTTCATCTCCCGTCCGTCCGATTCGATCTCGATCTCGGTCCACTGGTCCTTGCGATCGATCTCGATCTCGCCTGCCTTTACGTCGCCTTCGATCTCGCCTTCGACCTCCACGCGGTGTCCGATGTGAGGCTTCAGGCTGTCATCGTCGTCCAACCAATAAAAGATATTGGCAAACACTCCAGCCGCGCCCAGGTTACCCGGCTCAGCGGGCCGCTGCGACCCGTTCGTGGATGAGGCGGCCATCGGCGGATTCACGAGAAGGTATCCGCCTTCTCCTTTTACGAGGCAACCGGTGATCTTTTCTGAATCGGCCGACACCTCCGCAGCTGTCATCGTCAACAGCCCAGCCATGAGCGCGGCCGAGCCGAACGCGCCGGTGAGCTTGTGTATGCGTCCCATCAATTCCTCCTCAACAATTGCGGTCCGCCGCAATGACGGATGTAACAGCAAGCAAAGTGCCGCCGCTTTCTGTTGAGATCGTTGTGGTGTACCCTTCGAATCGCCGAGGTGGTTCACGACACCAGCCGCTCAAGAGGAGCACAAATGACTTCACGACAGACGATAGCCGGTGCGTTCACGGTCGTTGCCGCGTTGCTGACGGCGCCGGCCTCCGCACAGACGGCCGACCCGCTCACTGCCGGTGTGAAGACCCAGTTCACGGGCGTGAACAGCTTCATCGTACGGAGCGCCGAGAAGATTCCGGACTCGCTCTACTCGTTTCAGGCGACGTCGGAGGTGAGAACCATCGCACAGCTATTCGGGCACATTGCCGACGCCTACTTCGAGATGTGCTCCACGGCCGGTGGCGGCACCTCACCTCGCAAGGGAATCGAGCAGTCGACGCGCACGAAGGCCGAACTGGTGAAGGCGCTGAACGAGGGCGCGGCGTACTGTCAGTCAGTGATTGGCGCGATGAACGATCGGAAGGGCGCCGAGACCGTGCCGTTCTACTTCGGGCCCACGCCAAGGCTCTCGGTCCTGTATTTCACCGTCACCCACAGCTACGAGCACTACGGCAACCTGGTGACCTACATGCGGCTGAACAAGATCATCCCGCCGTCGAGCGAACCGCCGCCGGCGACGGCGCGCTGACCTCAGCCGGGGAGGAAGGGCTACTGTCGATCCTTCCACCTTGGCGCGCGTTTGGCGAGGAAGGCGTCCACGCCTTCTTTGCCGTCCTCGGTGAAAAAGTCGCTGGCAATCGCGTGTCCGGCCATGGCGTAGGCGTCCCCGAGCGACAGCTCGAGCTGACGATAGACGACCCGCTTGCCGGACGCGATGGCGGCGGACGACTTCGACGCGATGCTTCTCGCCAGCGTCTCCACCTCGGCATCGAGCGCCTCGGGTGACACCACGCGGTTGACGAGGCCGATCTCGAAGGCACGTACGGCGCCAACCGGTTCGCCCGTGAGCAGCATCTCCATCGCGTGCTTGCGGGCGACCGCCCGGCCGAGGGCAACGCTGGGGGTCGAACAGAACGCACCGATGTTCACGCCCGGCGTGGCGAAGGTCGCCGCCGTGGATGCCACCGCGAGGTCGCAGCTGGCGACGAGCTGACAACCGGCTGCCGTCGCGATCCCGTGCACCCTCGCGATGACCGCCTGCGGCAGCGTCGTGATGGTCATCATCATGCGGCTGCACCGCGCGAACAGGGACTCGACTTCGGCGACGCTGCCCATGGCCCGAATCTCCTTGAGATCATGCCCTGCGCAGAATCCACGGCCACTGCCCCCGAGTACGACGACGCGGACGGTCGGGTCCCCGGCAAGGCGGTCGAAAGTCGACTGCAGTTCGTCGATGAGCGCAGCCGAGAGCGCGTTGAACTGGCCGGGCCGGTTGAGTGTCAGCGTCGCCACCCCGTCCTTCGTCTCGATCATCAGGACAGTCTCGGCTGGCGTGGTGGCATTCGATGTCATGGGAGCATCATCCTTCAGAATGAAACGCCGCGCGGGATCAGGCGGTGCTCGTACGCCTGGCGCTCGAGACCCTCGCGAAAGTCCGGATGTGCGATGCCGATGAGTGCCTTGGCGCGTTCTGCGACGGACTTTCCCTTCAGGTTGACCATCCCGTACTCGGTGACGATGAACATCACGTCGGAGCGGGGCGTGGTCACGATGTTGCCCTGCGTCAGGCTCAACACAATCCTGCTGCGACGCTCGCCTCGCTTATCGTACGTCGAGGCGAGACAGATAAACGACTTGCCGCCTTTCGAGGCGTAGGCGCCGCGAACGAACTGCAACTGGCCGCCCGTGCCGCTGAGATGGCGGTGGCCGTCCGACTCCGAGGCCGCCTGCCCCTGCAGGTCAACCTGCGTCGTGTTGTTGATCGAGATCATGCGGTCGTTCTGCATGATGACGTGGGGCGCATTCGTGTACTCGACCGGGCAACACCGCATGTCGGCATTGCGATTCAGTGTCGTGTATAGGTCCTGCGAGCCGAGCGCAAAGGTGTACACGATCTTGCCCGTGTTCAGCGTTTTCCTGGCTCCCGTAATGCGACCGGCCTTGTAGAGATCCGCGATGCCGTCGGTCATCATCTCCGTGTGCACGCCGAGATCGCGCACGCCGCTCTCGAGCAGGACGGCACAAACGGCATTGGGCATGCCGCCGATCCCGATTTGGAGGCAGTCGCCGTCGTCGATTTCAGCCGCGATCAGCCGCCCGACAGCGCAGTCGATATCGCTGGGTGGCGGATTCGGCAGTTCCGGCGCCGCCGCATCGTCACCCTCGATGACATAGTCGACTTCGCTGACGTGCACGCCGGTCTGTTCGCCGTAGACATAGGGCAACTTGCCGTTTGTCTCGACGATGACCATCCTGGCGCGCTCGACGATCGCGCGGTGCCAGAGGTTCGCTGCGCTCAGATTGAAGTAGCCGTCCGCATCGATCGGACAGGTCTTGAGGATGACAATGTCGACAGGCTCGATGAAGCGCCTGTAGTAGTCGGGTATCTCTCCCAGGTTGACAGGGATGTAGTTGCAGCGTCCGGCGTCGTGCTTTCTCCGATCGTACCCGGAGTAGTGCAGGCTGAACGAATAGACATGATGGCCTTCGGGATCGGCGTCCAGCACGGCGCGAGGGCGCATCGTCAAGCAACTGCGAATCTTGACGTTGGTAACCTCCTGGATGCGGGCGCCAAGCGCCTTGTCGAAGACATCGGGTTGGCAGAGGCCTGTGCCGTAGTCGAGCCACATGCCGGATCGGACAAAACCGGCGGCACGCTCAGCGGAAATCGCCTGCGCCTCAGTGCCGGCGACTCTCATCGTCATCGGTTCCTTCGCCACTGGGATCTTCAGTTCCCTTCTGTTGGAGCTGCTTCCCGGCGCATCCTTGCGCCGGCGCGAACCGCATCGACGATGCGTTGCACCTTGGCTTCAGCGTCTGGGCCGGCCATGACGACTTCCTCCATGTGCTTGCAGTAGTTGGGCTCCCCGCTCAGCGTGCGCATCTCGGCGAGGAACGGTGAGACCTTTGCGAACGTGGCCACAATCTCGCCGTGGGCGGCGCGGAACGCGTCGGCGTCGATGGCGCCGGTCGTCACGAGCGATGCCGCCATGTCCCAGTAGCTCAACACCATTCCGAACGATGCACCGCGCGGACCGCTCGCGAGCGTGACCGCCTCGGCGAAGGTCTCCGGATTGAACTCGTGCACGAACCAGCGGCGTGCCTCGCGCAGCACCGGCTCACGACGAAGGTCGAAGAGCTGCAGGTTGAGCAGTCCGCTCTCGAATGGCGTCGGCATGCGGGCAGTCTACCAGCGGCGTCAAGCGGGCACGGCGAGGCGACCGCTAGTAGTCGAACACGTGCTCCAGGCCTGGGTCCCCGAGCGGATTCGCATTCAGGAACGCCGCCAGGTCCGCCACCTTCACCTCGACCAGAAGCCGGTCGCTCGGGAATCCATCGCGCTTCATTCGCAGAATTACGCGAGCTGGAGCAACGCGCGGTTCGAAGCCTTCCGGAACCGTGAGGCTCACCATGATGTCGTCGTTCCCCGCAATCTCACGGATCGTGCCGCGCTGACGTGACACCTCCACCAGGATGCGGGTGAAGAGGTCGTATCGAGGCGTCTCGATCTCCAGCCCTCCAGCCCGCGCGGCAATCACCTGCACGCCCGTGATGCGAGCGAGCTGAGCTTCGTCGAGCCCGTCCACAACGCTGCGGATGACCAGGACCGCCGGGGCGGTGGCCGCGACGGCGCCGCCAATCACTTGCGCGTATGCCGCCTTCGCCGCGAACTCCAGTCCGATGCCAAAGCGCCTTTCCCATCCCCGGACGACGCCGTCAACAGGCGCGGCCCAGAGCTCCCCTGCCTCCCGCCTGAACGGATACACGTACCACGGCGTCTGACGCAGGAATGCCGCGTAGTCGACAGCCATTTCCGCAACGACCGTGTCCTGTGGTGTCTTGCCGGTCCCCCGGAGCCAGGCCGTGGCGCGTCCGATTGTCTCCTCGTAGGCGCCCTTCAGCCCCATCTCCGCCGTAAAGCTCACACCGATGGTGTGAATCATGATGCGGGTGTCGCGATCGGCGCCTCCGTGCGCGTCTGCGACCTGCATGAGCGCACACGTCGAGCGCCAGAACGAAGCGACGCTCGAGATGTAGTCAAAGGCGTATTCGTCGCCGGTTTTCAGCGCCTCAGCGAGGCCGTCGTACACGTACACGATGTGCCATTCGGGGTACGTGAGGTAGGTGTTGGCTTCGCGGCGCTGGAAAGCGGGATCCGTAATCAACGCCGTGTAAGGTTGTTCGACCCCTTCACCGCGACAGCCAAGCTCGACGTACCCGACCGGGGCCAGCAGCAGCAACCCCAGCACAACCGCGCCGGCCAGCGGCCACTTGACCACTCTCCAGGCCGCCGCGGCCAACCGGCGCATCAGCGCGCCTCGTCCGCATAGCGCCAGCTCGAGAAGACGGCAAACGCGCCGCCGCCGATGTGAGGAAGATTCGCCAGGATCTTGAACCCCAGAGGCAGATCGACGACACCGTGGTTCATGATGCCCAGGTCGAGGTACCCGGAACCCACCGCCAGGCCGAGAAGGCCATCGGTCAGGTACAGCAGGCCGAAGTACCCGCAGGAACACACGCGCGGCGCGGCTCGACATCGCCGCCGCAATGCCGGCCCACAACGCAGAGGCGACATGGAGGCCATCATCGTAAATGTCGAGCGCGAAGATGCCGAAGGCCCTGCCCTCTGCGTCGGTCAGGCCAGGGATGTAGTTCAGCGACGCCGCGGCGAGCAGGATGAGCATGTAGACGAACGCCGTCCAGCGCAGTTTTCCCACGGTGAGCCTTTCGCGTTACAGACGGGCCAGGTAGCCGTCCCACAGGTGATTGCGCAGTACCGAGGTCACGATCCACTTCGCGCTTCCTGGCGGCGCACTCTGCCGCTCGCGGGTATCCGCGCGCCAGCTGATCGACCGAGGCATGCGGGCGGTACGGCAGGTAGTACGTGCCCCCGAGATCCAGCACGCGTTCGATCAGGGCGTGCGTCATGCGGGCCATGTCCGCCTCTCCTCGAGCGGTCTTCTCTTGAGAGAACAGCAGCACGGCCGCGATGCGCGGTTCGGGTGCGTACGCGAGGACGCTGTCGGCGTCCGTGCCGACGTAGCGCAGGGTGATGTTGAGCAGCTGCTGGAACGACGCGGGAATGACCTCCTGGCAGGCCTTCACGAAGTTCCCGAAGCGGGCCGGCGCGACAAAGTACTCATGCAGGATGTCGGTCCGGAACGGGTCGCGATCGTCCAGCGTGATGACGGGCTCGTTCATCAGGCTGTTGCGTGTCGCGTCACCTTGCAACATCGGCCCGACCTGGGCCTCCGTCCACCAGCGGAAACGCTTCGCCCTGTCCGATTCAACCTGCGACCGAAACAGGTAACGCGAGGCCCGGCTGAGGAGGCCGGAGCTGGACGCCGGCGGAATATTGCCTTGATCGCTCGCGGGCCGATAGGTGATGAGCAGGCCCTGTTCGAAAAAGCGGTCGAGCGCGACGTCCAGGCGTCCGTAGGCCATCTGAATCGTCGAGTCCGATTGCAGCCGGTCCGCGAACAACGCACCCAGATCGCGCCCAGGAACAGCCTCGAAGGTCGGTGAGAGCAGGACATTGGGCACCATGTCGAGCTCGAGCTCCGTGATGACGCCGAACAAGCCGTAGCCGCCCATGGCGTGCCGGAAGAGATCGGCGTTCTCCGTGCGCGAGCAGCTCAGGCTCGTGCCATCCGGCAGGAGCATGCTGCACGCACGCACAGTGCTGCCACACCCGCTGAACGGCACCGGCCATCCGTGCGCGTTGACCGAGAACGTGCTGGCCACGCCAAAGTCGTTGTTGGACTGCATGACCGCCGGCGAAAAACCCAGGTCGTCGAGTTTGGTGATGACGACGGACCAGCGCGTTCCGGCGCCAACGCGATATGACTTCCCCGCCGTGTCGGCCTCGAGCCACTGCTGGTCGAGCGTCGCGACGATCCCGTCTCGGACGAGGCTCTGCCCTCCCATTGAATGCCGCGCCGTGCTGGCGATGAAGGGACGGCCGCTCGAGCGGGCCTCGGCGAGCGCCGCACGCAGGCGCTCGAGTGCGGCCCCCCGATCGTCGTTGATGGTGATGTGGGAAGCGACCGGGGTGGGAGAAAGCTGGCTGGCGTCGTTCAACACAACCCCGCGGCCAGCAGAGACACCGGCGTCGGCGGCCGGGAATGCCGGGCCGGGGTGGCTCGTCGACGGCAGGAACCGCTGTCCGACCAGCGCGCCAACGCCCGCGGAGGCGGCGAGCAGCAGGGCCCGCCGCGACAATCCGGTCGGCGGTTTCGCACCGCCAGAGGTCGTCACCGTTGGGGGTTGAGGATACCACCAAGCTGTCCGGCGTACCGCTCCGGACGAAGGCGCGGCAGATCGATCGCGGGGCTAGCGCCCCAGGCTGGCGACGATCGCGTCGAAGACCGCGGCGCCCTCGCCGCGAATCTCCGGGGCCGCGCTCGCCTGTGGCCAGGCGCTGAACTGCGCGATGACCACGCGCTTGGGCGGGTTGACGTAGATCGCCTGCCCGTTGATGCCGACCGCCTGAAAGGCGCCGTCGGTCCCGCACGGCACCCACCACTGATACCCATAGCCACGGCGGCACAGTCCCGATTCCGGATCCGTCGTCGGCTTCGCGAACGAGGCAGGTGCTCCAGAAGCCTCGATCCACCGCTGGCTGACGATCCGCTGCCCGCCGAGTTCGCCCCCACTCATCGCCATCAGCCCGAACCGCGCGTAATCGCGAAGGGCCGCATAGAAGCAGCCGTACGCGCAGATGCCGGGCTGTTTGGCTCCGGTCAGGAAGTAGGCTCGGTTCTCGGCGCCGATCTTCTTCCACAGCTTCTCTTCCGCGTAGACGTTCAACGGGACGCCGGTGGCGTGCTCGAGCACGAGCGCAAGCACCTGTGTGTTGATGCTCTGATAGGTGAACGCATCACCGGCCCGTCGTTCGGACGGCAGCGCGGCGGCGAACTCCTCGAAGCTCGGCGATCCGCTTCGGTTCGCGGCAGACAGCTGGCCGATTCCAGACGCCGCGGATCCGTACTCTTCACTGAACTGGATGCCGGTCGCCATCTGCAGGACGTTCTTGACGGTGACGTCGCGATACCCACCGGCCTGCAGCCGTGGGACGTACTGCACGACCTTGTCATCGATGCTCGCGATCTTCTTCTCGTCCACCGCGACGCCGATCAGGACCGAGACCACGGACTTCGACACGGACATCGACAGGTAGCGATCGGCGGGTCCCGTGCCGTGGAAGTAGCGCTCGAGCACGACGCGCCCGTCCTTCAGAACAAGAAAGCCGAGCACGTCGGTGCGGCGGAAGTAGTCGTCCAGCGTCAGCGTCTGCCCCTGGTGCGTGTACGTGACGGCCGTCGCCGCGAGCGGCTGGGTCGCGGGGGCCAGGGGATACGCCTTGTCGGACGAGGCCACCCAGTCGGCGCGTGAACCTCGGTCGGTCTTCTCGCGGTTCACGAAGCGCGGAATGCGATCGTTGACGCTGGGCGGCTGCGCAGAGAGCAAAGCCGCAGCAAGAGCGAACGCCGCGCCGCAGGCGACGAATCGACGTCCGTGCATCGTCAGGTCCTCACTTGTCGTGCTTCGCACAAACGTCACAGGCGACCAGATCGCGGCGAGGACGGCTCCCGCGCGTTACGGCTTGACTGCGTCCCGGCGTCGATCCTGGCGGCGGTCCTGACTGCGATCGGTTCCAGGGGTATCGACGGCCTTGTCCCTGTCGTCGACTGCATCCTCAGCCTTGTCCTTCGCCTCGTCCTTCGCTTCGTCCTTTTTTTCCTTCGCCTCGTCCTTCTTTTCTTTCGCTTCGTCCTTCTTCTGCTGCGCGAGGGCGATCAGCGGGACGCTCAGCATCCCCAGCGCTGTGAGGAATGCCCGTCGACTGAAGATGCTATGCACAACTCCCCCTTCGGCGCCCCGTGAACCACCGCGAGCGCCAGACCGAATCTAGCGCAACAAAGGGGCGGTAACCACTTTAAACGCTGTCGAGCTGAGACAATAAAACTGATGAGCCGCTTCTACCTGACGACGGGGCACGAGCACGGCCTGCGCAGACCGACCGGAACCGGAGTTCAGCCGTCGTAGCACCCGTCCAGAACACGACCGCTCTCAGTCCGGCATCAGCGCAAACGTCCACACGGCCCCACCTGCCGGCACCTTCGCCGCTGCAAAGCGCTTCGCGAGACCGCCGCCGAGTCCCGACGCAATCGTCACGTACTGCCGTCCCTTGTGGGTGTAGGTGATTGCCGTGGCGTTGATGCTCGAGCCGGTCTTGAACTGCCACAGCGTTGCGCCGGTATCCTCGTCGAGGGCCACGAACTCGCCGGTCAACTTGCCCGTGAAGACCAGCCCGCCTCCGGTCACCAGCGTACCCGCCGAGCTTGGCATGTCGGTCAAGGGCACTTCCCATTTCTTGGCGCCCGTCAGTGGATTGATCGCCACGAAGTGGCCCACGACGTCGCCAGGCTTGAACACGGGGATGCGGCCAAGCACACCGGTGGAGTTCGCGCCCAGGACCTGCGTCTTCGGCGGAGCGATCCTCTGGATGCGTGGCATGTGCCACGAGCTTGTGTACACGAGCCCGGTGTTCGGGTTGAACGCGACGGGCACCGCATTCGAGCCACGTTGCGGCCAGATCTCGACCTCCTCGCCGGCGAGAAAGCGGTTGTAGAGATCGGTCAGTACAGGCCGGCCGGTGGCGAGGTCGACATGGGTCGCCCAGTTGATCTGGACGAAGGGGTGCGCGGCGATCAGGCCGCAGTTGGTACGGTCCAGCACGTAGAGGAAGCCGTTCTTGTTGGCCTGGATGATGACCTTTCGCAGCTGGCCGCCGACCTGGAGATCGGCGAGCACATGTTCATCCGTGCCGTCCACGTCGTACACATCGTTCGGCGTGTACTGAAAATGGCAGACGATCTCGCCGGTCTTCGGGCGGATCGCGATCACGCTCGACGTGTAGAGGCTGTCGAGCTCCCCTCGCGGCCTGGGATCGTACGGCTCCGCGTTGCCCGTGCCCCAATAGACGAGATCCAGTTCAGGGTCGTAGGATCCTGAGCGCCAGGTCGCCCCGCCGCCGAACATCCAGGCGTCGTTGTTCTGCGGCCAGGTCTCCGAACCTGGCTCGCCGGGCGACGGAATCGTATAGCGACGCCACAGCTTCTTCCCGGTGTCCGGGTCCCACCCGTCGAGGAAACCGCGCGTGGTGAACTCTCCGCCGGCCATGCCGGAGATGACGACGCCGTTAGCCACGATCGGCGCCCCGGTGGCCGTGTACCCCTCTCGCCAATCGGCAAACTGCTGGTTCCACAGCGGCTTCCCGGTCTTCATGTCGAGTGCGATCAAATGGTTGTCGATCGTCACGCGAAAAAGCTTGCCGTCGTAGATCGTCGCGGCGCCCCGGTTGATCGCGCCAAACGTCGCGACCTTCTGCACGCCCTCTTCCGCTTCAACCGGCGTGCGCCAGATCTGCCGGCCCGTCTCGACGTCGATGGCGAAGGTCCACTTGCCGTTGACCACGTACATGACGCCGTCGTACACGGTCGGGGCACCCAGCTCGCCCACGTCGTTCATCAGGCTCGCGCTCCAGACCGGCACGAGGCGCCTGACGTTGGAACGGTTGATTTCCGTGAGCGGGCTGTAGTTCTTCCGGTCGTAGCCCAGGCTCTGAGTGACGACGTCGTCGGTGTTCCTGGCGTCGTTGACAAGATCGCCTGTGGTTTGCGCCCATCCGAAGGCGGGAGACGCACACAGGACGACCGCGAGCAGCACCAGCCTCTTCATAGACATAGACGTCCTCGCTCCGGATAGACCCCGCGAATCCGACCAGTCGAGCGTAACCTTACCACCGGGATCGACTGTCCGGAGGGGCCGGACATATAATCGCCGCGGTCCGGGGCACGGTGGCGCGGTGTCGGATATCGAAAGGAAGCTCCATGAGAGTCAAGACGTCTTGGGCCTGCCTCGCCGCGTGCCTTGCGACGGTGTGGACGGCGACGGGGCGGGGTCAACAGGCCCCTGTTGCTGATCCGGCCACGCCATTGCCCTGGGCGTATCCGCTCAACCCTCCTCCGGCTGGTCGTGGCGGAACGCCGGCGGCCCAGCCGGATCCGACGCCGAGGCGCGTGCCGGGCAGCAGCGCCGCCTTTACACAGGCGCAGCTCCGCGACCTGTTCAACGTACCGGACTGGCACCCCTCCAACCACCCGCCAATGCCGGAGGTCGTTGCACGCGGCCGGCAGCCGGATGTGCGCGCGTGCGGGTTCTGCCATCTGCCGAACGGGCAGGGCCGGCCGGAGAACTCGAGTCTCGCGGGGCTGCCCGCCGCGTACATCGAGCAGCAGATGGCTGACTTCAGGGCCGGCCGGCGCAAGAGCTCGGAGCCACGGATGGGACCGCCTGCGTTGATGCTGACCATTGGCAAGGCGGCCACGGTCGACGAATCGGCAGCAGCCGCTGCGTACTTCGCTTCGTTCCCCTACAAGAAGTGGATCCGCGTTGTCGAACAGAACATGGTGCCGAAGACGCGTGTGCAAGGGGGCATGCTCGTGCCCGCCGAGGGTGGGGGGACCGAGCCGATCGGACAGCGAATCATCGAGATGCCGGAGGATCTCGAGCGGACCGAAGTCCGTGACTCCGCGTCCGGTTTTGTCGCCTATGTGCCGCCCGGAGCCATCGCGCGCGGTGAGGCGCTTGTCACCACCGGCGGCAACGGCCGCACGATCGCGTGCGGGACCTGCCACGGCGCCGACTTGAAAGGGCTGGGGCCTGTGCCGCCGATTGCGGGACGTTCGCCGAGCTACACCGTCCGCCAGCTATGGGACATGAAGACCGGCAACCGCAACGGACTCTGGTCGCCGTTGATGAAGGCGGCGGTCGAAAAGCTCACCCAGGAAGACCTCGTGGTGATAGCCGCCTACACGGCCTCGCGCGAGCCGTAAGGACCTCTCATCCGGACATCACCTCGGGGGCGCCCCGGCCGCAGCTTCCTGGGCCCGTGCCGCCGAGAGTATGCCTGTCAGGATGTGGAAGTTCCCCTCGTGGCAGGCGTACTCGTAGAGCATCTGGTCAGTCTTCTTCAGGGGCATCTCCGCCGTCCACGGCCTGGTCCATGTCGCCGGATCGGTCAACGTCATCTCGTACTTGATGGTGTCGGGCGCCACCCGCGTCAGGCGCTCGACCAGCTGCAGGCCGGCGGCGGCTCCCATGAAGTTGCTTCTGGGGGAAAAGTTGGTGGTCTCGATGACGAGCGTCGTTCCGTCCCACCTGCCACGCGAGTCGCCGCTCCATTGGCCGACCCTTCCCGGAAGATGCGGGCGTCCATCCAGCGGAACGATGCGAGCTTCGTGACCGGTTTCCATGAAGAGGACCACATATCCCGGCGTCTGCAGAATCTGGTAGTACCCGAGGTCGCCCGCGCCGTCCCGTCCGCCCAGCCTGGGCACGCCCCAGGCGATGCAGCGCAGCGCATTGTCCATGTCCTCGGGATGGCCGGGCCGCCGCGCGGCCGCCGCGGCCGCTTCACGCCTGCGTTGTGCCTCCGGGGTCAGCGGTGGAATGCGCCCTTCCGGCGGATCACTGACGAGCGAGGTGTGGTGATCGAACTCGCGATCGATCATGTCCTCTGAACCGTGTGTCGCGGTCGGGCTCTTGAATCGTTCGGGGTTGGCCAGGGCGGCCAGAAACACGCCGTCGCCCGCGGCAAAGTCGCCGTTGCCGTTGCTGAAGAGCCGATGGGCGCGCGCTGTGAGCTCCGCGACTTCCTCGTCGGTCAGGCGCGAGCGGCCCTCGAGCGCCTTCGGTCGCTCCAATGGTGTCGCGGTCTTGCTCAGCCAGGTGCCCTGCAGGTCAGGCTGGCCGTCGGCTGTAAGCGGAGGCATCCAGCCGGTCGTCGCTGTCTGTCCACCCGCCAGCACTGGCACCGTCAGCGATACGATTCCGCCCACGATGGCCTTCGCTGCCCATGACGCGCGCGATCGATTGCTCATCTGCGCCTCCCTGGTTTTCAGTGATTAGACGTACCTCACCCAGCTGCCAGAATGGCGCGCTTTGAAGCCCTCGAACCACCGGCAGGGAAAGTACAGCATCAGGATGACGAGAGCGAACACCGCGTAAAGAAGCGGGAGCCCCCAGGCCTCTCCCGCTGGCACCGACACGAACGGCGCCGATGCGAACCACTCAGGATGGACGGTTCCATTTCGGATGCGCCATACGAGCAGCGCGGTGGCGTGGATGACGGGAATGTGCAGGAGGTAGTAGAACATCGGCACCCGACCGAAGGTGGTCAGCGCGCCGGCCGCCCATCCGCGCGCACGTTCCACGGCAGGCAGCAGCGCGATCGTTGGCCCCAGGGTCATCAGGAGATACAGCAGCGACGCCGGATACTTCCGCTGGTTGAGGATCAGAAACAACGCAGGCGTGTCATCGTCTGGCCGGGGGAACAACAAGAGCCCCAGCAGAGACACTGCGGCGAACAGCGCCGTTGCGGTCAAGCCGATCCGCAGGCAGATCCGCCGACGCACGCTAGGCTCGCGAACCATCACCGCGCCAAACGCGTAGCCTGCCGCCATCACACCGATCCAGGGCACGATGACGTACAACACTGAAACCGAGGGCCCGTTCGCCCCGATCGTGATGTCGGCGCCAACGGGATAGATGAACTCCCAGATCACGCGCAATGGCCCGGGCATTGCGGAGCCCACCACGCCGAAGACGTTCTGAAACACGATGGTGATCGCGCCGAACGCCGCGATCCCCCAGGTTGGAAGCCAGATGAGTCCGGCCAGGAGCACCATGCACCAGCCGAGCATCCAGATCACTCCTGCCAGCAGGAACTCGGAGTAATCGACGCCGAACGTCCAGCCTGCCCGGATCACCGTGACTTCCAGGACGACGAGCAGCAGTCCGCGCGTCACCAGATAGCGAGCGAGCGATGAGCGGTCGGAGAGCTTCAGTCCGAGGAGGTACGCGGACGTTCCGGCAAGAAACACGAACGCCGGCGCGCAGAAGTGCGTCACCCAGCGCGTGAAAAATAAGCCGGCGGTCGGGCCACCCGCCGGGATGCCGGAGTACACGCGGACGTGGTCGAGGGCCATCAGCACCATGACGACACCGCGCACGATGTCGAGCGACACGATGCGAGGCCCCGATACGGCCCGATCGTCCGATCCGGCAGCATGCGCTGATTCTAGCGGTGTTCGATCGACACCGCCAGAGTTGCGCCTCGTGCCTAATCTATCCGCGCTGCCGCCGACGTCTTCGTCGCGCGACTCTGCCTACTTGGTGACCTGTCCACGAATCTCGCCCGCCTTGTTGGCAGCCGTGTGAATGTTGACGTACCAGCTGCCTGCCATGAGGTCAGCCGCTTGCGCGTCGGTCAGCGTCGCGCTGCCCTTGGCGGGACTCGTGGGACTCGGTCCGATCATCAGCGCGACCCCGGCGTTCTTCCCCGCTCCCGCAGGACCGTGAAAGTGCGCGGCCGCCGCTGGCCCGGTGAGACCATCGAAGGTGATCGTCCAGGTCAAGTTCTTGGTTGCGGGGTCGTATGTAAGTTCGGCTGTTCCCTTACCTTTGCTCTCGTTGGGCGGCACTTCTTGCGCGGCGTCCAAGCTTGCTTTGAACTTGAGCGTTTGCGCGTAGGCAGAGGTGGCCGTGCTCAAGAAGGCGGCCAGGGCAACGATCACTAGGCGCTTGCAGAAAATCCTGGCGTGCATGAGAGATCTCCCTTCGGTGTGACAGTTCGAGTGCGGCATCATCGCTATTGTCGGGAACCCTACTTTTCAAGCCGACGACACGACTGTGATGATATCGCCAAACATGAAAGATCGATTCGGTTCACGGAACCGACTCAGCACTAAGACGCACGCGTGGTCGCACGGCGGGAATAAATCCGTGGTTCTTGCTTTTGCGAAGTGTCACCGCAGGAGATCATCCAGTATGAGCTCCAGTGCGTTGGCGACTCGCTTCTCGGCGACGCCTTTGATGAACGGCTAGTCGATCACCGGCAGAAGTGATCAGAACGAAATTGGAGGCGCCGCCCGGATTTGAACCGGGGGTGGAGGTTTTGCAGACCTCTGCCTTACCACTTGGCGACGGCGCCCTCTGAGAGATTGGCTCGAGGCAGGGGAACCCTGCCCGCGCTCAATGGCGTGGGGATTCGATCAACAGCGTTCGACGAGCCGAGGAGGACTGATCAACATCATCAAGCCTGTTGAAAACGGCACAACCGACGGAACCTGGGCAGCCAGCACGCGAAGCGGAGTGGGCGATGGGTCCCACGCAGCGCAGCGTGCGGAGCGGGGTGAGGGGTCCCCGCGACTGATTAATGCCCCCCCGCGACTAATTAATGGAGCGGGAAACGGGATTCGAACCCGCGACTTCGACCTTGGCAAGGTCGCACTCTACCACTGAGTTATTCCCGCCCGCCGGGCGAACGCTTAAAGTACCACACTGCCGCGCAGCCCATCAAGTTGCGGCCCTTAGCGGCCCTTCGTCCTCACCCACCTGACCGCCAGGACCGCCACCATTCCGATCACGGTGCCGATCACGAGCGCCCGCCCGCTCGGCGGTCCAAGGATCGCGTAACCAAGAGCAAACGCGAGCACCAGCGCGATCGTCGTCCAGATTTGATTCATCCTGAGCCTTAGCCCTAAGCCGTGAGCTCTAAGCCGGAAGCCTTGAGCCCCCGAAGCCTGGAGCCCGAAGCCCTGAGCCTGACCTACCCCCTGAGCACCGCGGCGGCCTCTTCCGGCGAGGTCGGGTTGATGTAAAACCCCGTGCCGGACTCGAAGCCGGCTGTGCGCGTGAGCTTCGGCATGATCTCGACGTGCCAGTGGTAGTACTCCGAGACCTCTTCAGACAGCGGCGCGCTGTGGATGATGAGGTTGAACGGCGGCCGCTCCAGTGCCTTGTCCATCCGCGACAGCACCAGCTTGAGCATCCGCGCCAGGCTCTCGTACTCGTGCCGCCCGGCATCCTCGAACCGTGATCCGTGGCTGCGCGGCAGGATCCAGGTTTCGAACGGATATCTGGGCGCGTAGGGCGCAATGGCGAGTACGTCCGCGTTCTCGTGAATCACCCGCCGCCCGGCCGCCATCTCCTGCCGCACGATGTCGCAGAACACGCAGCGTTCTCGAGCCGCGTAGTGTCGCCTCGCGCCATCGAGCTCCTCACGCACGAAGTCCGGCACGATCGGCAGCGCGATGAGCTGTGAATGCGTGTGTTCGAGCGTGGCGCCGGCCGCCGCGCCGTGGTTCTTGAAAATGAGGATGTAGCGGAACCGCCGATCCCGCTTCAAGTCGATGACCCGGTCGCGGAATGCCCAGAGCACCTTCTCGATTTCAGGCTCCGACATGGTCGCCAGCGTCCGACGGTGGTCCGGCGTCTCGATGATGACCTCGTGCGCGCCGATGCCGTTCATCCGATCGAAGAGGCCCTCCCCCTCGCGGTCGAGATTGCCCTCGACCTGGAGCGCCGGAAACTTGTTGGGCACGACCCGAAGGTCCCAGCCGGGGGCGTTCGGTCCGCCGCCGTTCTGCCGGTACACCAGCACCTCGGGTGGGGTCATCGCCTCGCGACCTTCGCAGAACGGGCAATGCTCGCCGCCCACCAGCGAGACGTGGTCGATGCGGAAGTCGTTTGGACGTTTGCGGCGATCGGTCGAGATGATCACCCAGCGGCCGGTAACAGGATCTTTTCTGAGCTCAGGCATCAGCAGGATAAGTCGAATGCGTTCTGATACACGTCGATTGCCGCCTCGCCGGTTCCAAGGCCGACTGCGACGACGTCGAAGCGGCAGGGACACTCCGTAAGGCGATGCCGCGCCAGGTAGTCGAGCGCCACGCGCCCAATCCGCTGACGTTTGAAGGCCGTAACAGCCTCGGCGCCGTCGCCGAAGGCCTGCCCTTCGCGCGCTTTCACCTCGACAAACACGACGGTCCGGCCGTCACGCGCCACGATGTCAATTTCTCCAGCCCTGGAACGGTAACGCCTGGCAAGAATGGCATACCCGCGGCGCTCCAGTTCATCGCACGCCAAATCCTCGCCGATTCTGCCACGTGCCACCCGCTCCCGCGTCACGTGAGGTTGGGCGTGCACAAAGGAAGCCAGCACGTCTACCGTACCTCGCTCAGCGCCTGGTCGAAGATGCGGACGGCGGTCTCGGCCTCTTCTCTCGTCAGCACGAGTGGCGGCGAGAAACGGATCGCGTTCTTCCCGGCCCCGAGCAGCAGCAGTCCGCGTTCGAAGCAGGCATTGACCACCGCGTCGCGCTCGCGTCCGGCTCGCTCCTTCGTCGTCCGATCACGCACGAGCTCGACACCGATCATCAAGCCGCGTCCGCGAACGTCCCCGATGAGGGCGTGCTTGTCCTTGAGGGCCTGAATGCCCGCCATCAGGTGCGCGCCGACGCTCGCGGCATTCGCCATCAGTTGTGTCTCGAGCAGCCGGATCGTTTCGAGCGCCGCAGCGCACGCTACGGCATTGCCGCCGAACGTGCTGGCGTGGGTTCCAGGCGGCCACGACATCAGGTCGGCCCGCGCGGCAGCAATGCCCAGTGGCAGTCCTGACGCAATGCCCTTGGCGATCGCTATCGCATCGGGCTGAACCCCCGCGTGCTCGATCGCAAACATCCGGCCCGTACGGCCCATCCCCGACTGAACCTCGTCGGCGACGAGCACGATCCCGTGCGTTCTGGTGATCTCACGCAGGCGCTGGAGGAATTGATCCGGAGCGACGACATACCCGCCCTCGCCCTGAATCGGCTCGACGACAACGGCGGCCACTTCGTCTGGGGATACGAGGTGCGCGAATATCTGCTGATCGAGAAAGTCCAGGCATTCGGCGGCGCAGGAGTCCGGCTCACGGCCCACCGGACAGCGATAGCAATCCGCGAACGGCGCATGATAGACGCCGGGCATCAACGGCCCCACCTTGTCGCGCTGGACGGGCTTGCTGGCCGTCAGCGCAAGGGCACCAAGCGTACGACCGTGGAATCCGCCGAAGAAGGCGATGAGACCCTGCCGCCTGGTGGCATGGCGGGCCATCTTGATGCACGCCTCGATGGCTTCCGTGCCGGAGTTGCCGAAGAACGACCGGACGCCGCTCCCGCCTTCGATCGGGACGATGGCCGCCACCTTCTCCGCCAGGCGCACCTGCGGCTCGTAGTAGAAGTCCGTCCCCGACATGTGGATGAAGCGGCCGGCCTGGTCGGCGATCGCGCGGACGATGTCGGGGTGCGCGTGGCCCGTGGCGTTGACCGCGATGCCGGCGGTGCAATCGAGAAACAGGTTGCCGTCCACGTCCTCCACTGTCGAGCCCCACGCGCGTTCGATTACGAGCGGGTACCCGCGCGTGTACGAGGGCGAGACGACGAGGGCGTCGCGCTCGATGAGCGCACGCGCCCTGGGTCCGGGCAAAGGACCGACGATACGAGGAACGCTCATTTCCTTTTCCAACGTGTTCCGGCAGCCGAGTCTTCGAGGATGATGCCGCGGTCGAGCAACTGCTGCCGGATGCGATCGCCCTCCGCGAAGTCGCGGCGGCGGCGCGCGGCCTGACGTTCCTCGATGAGCCGGTCGATCTCCTCCACCGGGACCGGGGGGAGCGCCTCTTCGGCCCTTCTGAGCGACAACACTCCGAGTACCCGGTCGAACCTGTCGAATGCGGCTTTCACGGCCGGCACGTCCCCGGTCCCCAGCTCGCCGGCGTCCATAGCCGAGTTGAGGCCACGCACCAGGTCGAACATGGCGGCCAGCGCGCCTGCTGTATTGAGGTCTGCCTTCATCGCGTCCGCGAACTCGACCTCGGCTTCCTGGACTTTTGCCGCGACAGCCTCGTTGGTGCCAGGAGCAGACACCGCCTCCAGCCGCGCCAGGAAGTCCGTCAGCCGGCGGAGCGACTCCTCCATCTGCGCCAGGCTCGCCCAGGTGAAGTTCAGCTGCTTGCGGTAGTGCGCCGAGAGGAGCAGGTAGCGCACGGCCGATGGCCGGTAGCCGCGTTCGACCAGCTCCGACAGCGTGAAGACGTTGCCGAGCGACTTCGACATCTTCTGGTCGTCGACGAGCAGGTGCTCGACGTGCATCCAGAACCGCGAGAACTGGCTGGCGGTGGCGCCCTCGGCCTGCGCGATCTCGTTTTCGTGGTGCGGAAAAATCAGGTCGATCCCGCCCGCGTGAACGTCGATGGGCGGCTCGCCGAGCAGGCGCAGCGCCATCGCCGAGCACTCGAGGTGCCAGCCAGGCCGGCCCGGCGGGTCGACGAGGTCCCACGACGGCTCGCCGGGCTTTCCGGCTTTCCACAAGACGAAATCACGGGCATCGTCCTTGGCGTATGTGTCCGCGTCCACTCGCGCGCCGGGCTTGATGCCCTCGTGATCGAGCCGCGCAAGCTTCCCGTACGCGGGGAAGGTCGAGATCTTGAAGTACACCGACCCGTCGCTGCGGTAGGTGTGACCGCGCTCGTCGAGCGCCGCCACCATCTTTGCCATGGCCTCGAGGTTCGCCGGGTCGGTGGCGCGCGGTGTCTCCTCGACCTCCTCGAGCCCGAGGGCGCGGGCGTCCTCGCGAAAAGCCGCGATGAACTGATCGGTATACGAGCGGAGGTCCATGCCCGCCGCCTGCGCTCCCAGGATCGTCCGATCGTCGACATCCGTGAAGTTCATCACGTGACGAACGTCGTACCCGAGAAGGTGACGCAGCGTTCGCCGCAGGACGTCCACGCACACAAAGGTCCGGAAGTTGCCAACGTGGCCACGTGCGTAGACGGTGAGACCGCACGAGTACAACCGGACTGTATTTCCTGCGCCAGGCAAGAACGGCTCTTCGCTGCGGGAAAGGGTGTTGTAGAGACGCATCGGTGAGATCGGCACAAATGGTCAGGCGAGAGGACGGCTGATGCGCCACACAGCGCGATCGTCGGACCACAGCGCGATTTCCATTCGCCCGGCCACGGATTGAATCTCGAGCCGGGAACGCCGGCCCGTGCCGGCCGACTGCGCCATCGCCTGATCGAGCTCTGTCAGGGCGGCCGCGACATCGTCCGGCCCGCTTGTAAATCCCAGCGCGTGTGCCACGAGCGCGCGCACCACGCCAGGCGGCTGGCCAGGCCCGGAAAGCTCCGTCGAAAACGTCAACTCATGAAGAGACACGACGCGCGATTCTATAGCGAAAGCCGATCGAAGAGCACCCGGGCCCGGCCGCAGTCCTCGGCGATCTGTGCCTTGAGCGCGTCCACGGACACGAACGCATGCTCGTCTCTCAGTCGTTGAACGAAGCTCACGCGAACCGATCGCCCGTACAGGTCGGCTGAAAAGTCGAACACATGGGTTTCGACGATCGTTCGCCCGGAAGCATCAACGGTCGGCCGCACGCCGACATTAGTCACCGCCCCTCGGACAATGCCGTCCACCGACATCGTGGTGGCGTACACCCCGTGAGGCGGAAGCAGCTCGTTGTCGGTCTGCAGGTTCGCCGTGGGAAAGCCAATCGTCCGGCCTCTCTTGTCGCCAGAGACGACGAGACCGTCGATGTAGTACTGATGGCCGAGGAGCGCCCCCGCTTCGTCCACCCGCCCCTCGGGAGATCAGGCGGCGGATGCGCGTGCTGCTGACCACGAAGTCCTTGTAGCGGACCGGATCGATTTTCTCGGCCTTGAACCCGTATTGACCCCCGAGAGTCCGCAGCAGCGAATAGTTGCCGGCGCGATCGTGGCCGAAGAGAAAGTTGGCGCCGACCCAGACTTCTGCGACGTGCAGCCAGTCCACCAGCACGTTGCGCACGAAGGTCTCCGGATCCCACCGGGACAGCTCAGGGGTAAACCGAACGATCGCCGCCGCCTGCATCCCCGCCTGGCCAATAGCGTCCAGGCGCTGCGCAGTGGTCATCAGGAGCGGAGGCGCCTTGTCGGGGCGCACCACGCGGGGAGGATGGGGATCGAAGGTGACAATACCGGCGGTCACACCACGCTCGGATGCGCTGCGTCGCACACGGTCGAGGATCTTGCGGTGCCCGCGGTGCACGCCGTCGAAGTTGCCGAGAGCCAGCACCGGCTGCACCCATCGTGCCGGCCGCGCAGCGTCAGGAAAGTAAATGACGTCCAGAAAAGGTCTCAGTCCGCAGTCAGAACCAACCCATCATAAGCCAACTCCACGCCGGGGGGCAGGCGGGCGCAGGTGGCTTCGTGCGGCAGGTCGTGGCAGATGTGCGTGAAGTACGCGCGCTCGGGCGAAAGACGCGCCACGACGTCCAGCGCCTGGGAGACGCTGAAATGGGTCGGATGCGGGCGCTCGCGCAACGCGTCGAGGACCAGGACCCTGACGCCGTCGAGCAGTGGCCAGGACGATTCGGGGATGGCGCTGCAGTCGGTCAAGTACACGAACGTTCCGATGCGGTAGCCGAGAATCTGCCGCCGGCCGTGCAGGATCGGCACGGGGACGACCTCGATCCCTCCGAGCGAGAAGGGTCCGGCAATCGGAAACACCGCCAGCTGCGGCACGCCGCCCCCGTGCTCCTTCGGCGTCTCGAACACGTAGCGGAACGTCTGCCGGAGTTCGGACAGCGTGTGCGCATCGCCGAAGCAGGGCATGGGATGCCGCTGCAGGACGTTGAAACGGCGGATCTCGTCGAGACCCATCACGTGATCGGCATGGCTGTGGGTAAAGAGCACGGCGTCCACGCGCGTGACGCCGTACGCGAGCGCCTGCGCGCGCAGGTCCGTGGACGTGTCGACGAGGATGGTGCGAACGGGCGCCGCCGACGGCGGCGCGCCGGCGGCGTCCGGCAGCCGGACGAGAATCGAGGGTCGAGAGCGACGGTCGCGTGGATCGGTCGAGCGGCAGACCGCGCACTCGCAGCCGATCATCGGCACGCCATGCGACGTACCGGTGCCAAGAAGAGTGATCGAGATGCTCACCGAGTCAGTTAATCTTACCGGAATGGCGTCCTCTCCTGCGGCACTCGAGGCGTTCACCCGGCTGGTTGACATCATGGCGACACTGCGCGGCCCCGACGGCTGCCCGTGGGACCGCGAGCAGACCGTCGACACGCTGAAGCCGTTCGTGCTCGAAGAAACCTACGAACTGCTCGAGGCGATCGACGCCGGCGACCATGCTGCGATCCGCGAGGAGTTGGGCGACTTCCTGTTCGAAGCCGTCTTCATCGCCCAGCTCGAGAGCGAGGCCGGACACTTCAATATCGCGGACGCGATCGCCGCCGTCGGCGACAAGCTCGTTCGGCGGCACCCGCACATCTTCGCGCAGGGAGAAGGCGCCGGACGGCTGGATTCGTCGGCCGAGGTCAAGCAGCGTTGGGAGGAGATCAAGGCGCAGGAGCGATCCGCGGCCGGCGAGAAGCCGAAGCGCCTGCTCGACGGCATCCCCGGCGCGCTGCCGGCGCTCGTCCGGGCCGACCAGATCAGCCGTCGCGCACGGTCGGTCGGGTTCGACTGGCCCCGGGCCCTCGACGTGGTCTCGAAAATGGAGGAAGAAGTCGCCGAAATCCGGGAAGTCGTGGATCAGGCGCCTACCACCGGCCTCGATCTGACCCATGCCGAAGAGGAAGTCGGCGACCTCCTGTTCGCGATCGCCAGCCTCTCACGCAAGCTCGGCGTCGATCCCGAGACCGCGCTCAGGAAAGCGAACCAGAAGTTCACCCGCCGGTTCACCGGGATGGAGATTCTCGTCGAGGAGCGCGGGCAGTCGATGAGCGCGCTCTCGCTCGACGAGCTCGAAGCGTGCTGGCAGCAGGTCAAGAAGTAGCCGTCAACCATAATCTTCAGCTTGCGCGGCGCTCAAAGTGAGCGTAATGTGTCGAAGCTCCCATGTTGACGTTGGTCGTTGCGGTCGTTTCACTCCTGCTCGCCGCGGGCGGTGTGCTGGTGATGTTGCGGCAGCGCCGCGACCCGTCGCGCGGACTCGCAAAGCTAGGCGCCGTCAGCACGCAGTGGCTGCAGGGCCACCGGGAGGAGCCGTGAGCTCCGCGCAGGTTGCGTTTGGGCATCGCCTGCGCGAAGCTCGTGAGCGCCGGGGCCTTTCAGTCGACGCCATCGCCGTCACGACGAAGATCAACGGCGCCCTCTTTGCCGAGCTCGAGCGCGGCGAGCTGAAGCATTGGCCGTCGGCCATCTTCCGGCGCGCGTTCTTTCGCGAATACGCGAGCGCCATTGGCCTCGATCCCGAGCCGCTGCTTCCGGACTTCCTCCGCCTGTTCCCCGAAAGCCCCTCGACTGCACCGGAAACCATCGTCCGCACCGACGCACCTCGCATGACGCTCGCTCCAGGCCGCACCTGGACCGCCGCGGCCGTGCGGCGTCGCACGGCCACCGCTCTCGTCGAGCTCGCACTCGTGGTGGCTGCCGGCGGAGCTGTCGCGTCATTTTGGGCCCTCGCACCGTGGACCGCGGCCGGTCTGGTGGCCATCGGCTACTGGACGCTCAGCACGGCTGTTGTTGGCCGGGGCGCCGTCGCCTGGTGGGTGGCACGCCAGGCCCACCGCGCCACGAGCCGGCCCGCCGAAGCGCGGCGCCTGAGGATTGTGACCAGGCAGCCCGCGGGGACGGCGATGAGCGGAGCGGCCGAAGCCGAAGTGCCGAGCCTCAGAGCTGCGCGCTAGTCACACGCCTCGCGGAAGACTCGCCTTAGACAGACCTCACGAAAAACACCCCTCGCACCGGCTGTTGCTCGCACGGAGAAAGCGGAGGCAACGGATCTCACACGGAGAAACGGAGGCACGGAGGGCGCGACCAGCCGCTTCGCGGTCGCAATGTCAGGCGAGCCCCGCACGCACAACGCTCAATGCTCTCTCTCCTGTAGTGTCCTGTTGTGCGTGCGGGGCTCACCTGACATTGCGCAGGCCGGCGACGCCGGCCTGCTGGGCGCGCCTGTATGTCTGCTCCCCGTGTCTTCGTTCCTCCGTGTTGAAACCGCTCCCTCCGTCATCTTCGTCAACCTCTTCGTCGCGGCTCACTTGTACCTCCCTCTCCTCCCGCTGACCGTCTCCACATCCACGACACGCCCGTCTGTCACAACCGTGACTGCACCGTCCTGATCGGTTCGGAGGACCGACGCACCAATCTGCCGATAGCGATCGAGGACCGCCGGTGCCGGGTGCCCGAATGTGTTATGGCGGCCGGCGCTCACGATGACGGCCCTCGGTGAGAGGCCCTGGACAAATGCCGGCGAGCTGGACGTCAGGCTGCCGTGATGCGGCACCTTCACGATCCTGAGCCGCGAAGGGCCTGCGCCCGCCGCGAGACCGGGCTCGGTCCCGGCGCCAATGTCACCGGCCAGCCAGATCGAGACATCGCGCCACATCAGTTCGATCACGATGGAGTCTTCATTGCGCACATCCTGACGCTCCCAGTCGGGCGGCGCGGGATGTCGCACGGCAACTTCGACGCCACCGACCAGCACCCGGTCTCCGGTTTGAACATTCCTCCAGGGTGCACGGCCGCGTGCGGCCGCGGACCGGAGCGCCTGGAGTGCCGACAGCCTCGGCACCGGAATACCCTCCCAGACCTCGCGCGGCCGGAACTCCTCGAGGATCGATGCGGCGCCTCCGATGTGGTCGGCGTCGCCATGTGTCAGAGCCAGACGATCGAGACGAGCCACACCATGCCGCCGGAGAACCGGCGCGACCACGCGCTCGCCGATATCGAATGCCGCACTGCCTGAAAGGCCGCCCGCGTCGACGAGCAGCGTCTGACCGTCAGGAAAGCGGATTGACGTCGCGTCGCCCTGCCCCACGTCGATGAAGGTCACGCGCAGACGACCGTCGCCGGCCGTCGCGGCCCACTGCCACGGTTCGACGACGATCCAGGCGGCCGCGGCGCATGCGATCGCGGCGGTGCCGGTAAAGCGGCGGTCGTGGAGCTTGAAGCGAACTGACTGGCCCGCTTGCGCCGGGCCACCCCTCCACAATGCCCAGGCGGCCACGAGCGCCGCGTAGTAACTGGCGACGGCCCACAAGGACGGCGGCGCCACGCGCCAGGCCAGCCACGGTGCCCAGTCCAGCAGCGCCGAGGACCGGACCAATCCCTCTGCAGACATGTGCGCGAGCCAGCCCAGCGCCGTGGCCGCCGCCGGCCAGAACATCGAGACCGGGACGAGCGCCATTCCGGCCACCTGCGCAATCGCCATGAGAGGTATCGCCGCGAAGTTCAGGGCGAGCCCCGCAAACGTGACGCGTGAGAAGATCACCGCCCCGATCGGCAGGAGCATGGCCTCGGCTCCGATCGACGCGCGGAGAATCGATCGGGCGGCGGTCACCAGCCGAGGTTCCTCCCGCGTCACGCCTTTCCCCGCAATCGCCAGGATGCCGATCGTCGCGCCGAACGTCAGGAGGAAGCCCGGATCGGTGAGCGCCAGGGGATCCGCCGCGACGAGGATGCCGACGGATGCGGCGACCACGTTGGCAGGGGCGCCGCGCTGGTCGATCGCGCGCCCGACGAGGAAAATCACCGCGGTCAGCGTGGCGCGCTCGACGGAGCGCCCGCCACCGACAATGTAGGCGTAGGTGGTCAGGCCGGCAGCCGCCGTCAGCATGGCGGCCTGGCCGAGCATCCCGGTGACACGAAACCCCACCAGCGCCAGCGCGACAAGGATGGCGATGTTGCCGCCGGAGATCGCGATGACGTGGTACGTGCCCGCTTCCTGGAGGCGCCGCGCCACCTCATCGTCCAGGCCGCTGCGATCGCCGATGATGATGGCGCCGACGATGGCGGCGGAGCGCGGGCTCCAGGGCGCTACATGATCCGCCAGCCGGCGCCGAACGAAGCGTCGTGCCGCTGCGGAGGCTTCGGCGGGCCACGACGCGGCGGCCGTCATCTCCACCAGCGCGGCGCTCTTGGTCGATCCGACGAGCGTCGTACCGCGACGCGCGAGCGAGCGCTCGGCATCCTCGGCGCCTTCGTTGAGATAGCGGGCGGCCCGGCGGAGTTGCACGGGCAGTGCGACGATGCGCCCGGCGCGCCAAGCATCGAGCGCGTCGGACCCGATCATGGTGCCGCCCACGCTGATCATCACCCCGCCGCGGGCGGCGAGACCATTCGGAAATGCCGGATGCCGGACGCTTTGTACCGCAAGGCTGAGCGAGACACCGCTTGGCCCTGGTGCGGCATCCTCGCGAAGCGCGCCGGTAAGGAAGACGCTGGCGTCTGGGTCCTGGGAAGCCGATCGGCTGGAGCGCCGGGGATCGCCCCCGACGTGCCGGCGGTCGTGAGCGACGATCGCGTCGAAGGCTTCGCGGAGCGGAGGGCGCCACGCACGCTGCCAGGCGTCGGCGGCCAGAAGACTTCCCCCTCCGCAGAACGACGCCGTGAGCGCGGCCGTCAAGAAGACGGGATTGGCCGTGTGCCACGCCGCGCCGGCAACGCCCAGCGCAGCGGCCAGCGTGAAGCCCCACACCGCGAGCGGAACATCAGGTAAGGACAGGGCGAGCGCAGACCCGCAGACCAGGGCGGACGCCGGAAGGGCCGCGACCGCACGCATACGGCGGCACGGTGCAAGGCATGCGCCTCGTGCAGTCGTGCGTCCGGTCTGCGATCAACAGGAACGAAGTGAAGAAACTGCGATCGGGCTAGGTGGCGGCCGGAGCAATTCCTGCGTAGTAGTCCTGCAGCGCGCGCACATCCACCCCTTGTTCGCGCATCGCGCGAATCGCGCTGACTGCGGCGGCAGCCCCGGTCAGCGTCGTGATGCAGGGCACCTCGTACATCATCGCGGCCCGGCGGACCGCCCGGTCGTCGAAGAACGACTCGCGGCCGAGCGGCGTGTTCACCACGAGGTCGACCTTGCTGTTGACGATCTCGTCCGCGATGTTCGGCCGTCCCTCGTTGACCTTGAACACGACCTCGACGTTCAGGCCATAGGCCCTGAGGAAGGCGGCTGTGCCGCGCGTGGCGACCAGCTTGAACCCCAGGTCCGCGAGGTCGCGGGCAATCGGGAGCAGGTTGGGCTTGTCGTCGTTGTTGACGCTGACAAACGCGGTCCCCTGGTCGGGCAACCTCTGCCCTACCGAGAGTTGCGCCTTGGCGAACGCCACGCCGAAGCTCGAGGCACCGCCCATCACCTCGCCGGTGGACTTCATCTCCGGCCCGAGGATGGTATCGACGCCCGGGAAGCGCACGAATGGAAACACGGGGCTCTTCACGAAGACACCCGCGACTTCGATGTCCTTGCTGAACCCGAGCTCGGCCAGGGTGCGTCCGGCCATGACCTTGGCCGCGAGCTTGGCGATCGGCACGCCGCTCGCCTTCGAGATGTACGGCACCGTTCGCGAAGCCCTCGGGTTCACTTCGAGCACGTACACCACGTTGTCCTTGATGGCGTACTGGACGTTCATCAGGCCCACGACCTTCAGGGCGCGCGCCATCCGGCGCGTATGGTCGCGGATGGTCGCCAGGTGGCGCTCAGGGCAGATGAACGGCGGCACCACACACGAGCTGTCGCCGGAGTGAATGCCCGCCTCCTCGATGTGTTCCATGATCCCGGCGATGACCACCGCGCCGGTTGCATCGGCCACGGCATCGACGTCGAACTCGAACGCGTCCTCGAGAAACCTGTCGATGAGGACGGGGTGCTCCGGCGACGCATCGACGGCCTGGCTCATGTACCTGTCGAGCGTGGCCATGTCGTAGACGATCGCCATGCCGCGACCGCCGAGGACATACGACGGCCGGACAACGACGGGGAACCCAATCGTCGTGGCGACGGCACGGGCTTCTTCACGGGACGTGGCGGTGCCGCTTGCCGGCTGCGTGATCTGCAATTCCGACAGCAGCGCCGAAAACCGCTGGCGATCCTCGGCGAGGTCGATCGAATCCGGCGACGTTCCGAGGATCCGCACGCCGGCGCTCTGCAGCGCCAGGGCCAGCTTCAGCGGCGTCTGCCCGCCGAACTGCACGAGGCAGGACACGTCGCCGCCCGCGGACCGCTCCGTCTCGATCACGGACATGACGTCCTCGAAAGTCAGCGGCTGGAAGTACAGCCGGTCCGCCGTGTCGTAGTCGGTCGAGACTGTTTCCGGGTTGCAGTTGACCATCACGGTCTCGAGACCTTCGTCGCGCAACGCAAAGGCAGCATGGCAGCAGCAGTAGTCGAACTCGATGCCCTGCCCGATCCGGTTCGGGCCGCTGCCGAGGATGACCACCTTGTTCCGGCTGTTGGGATTCGACTCGCAATGCGGTTCGTAGGAGCTGTACAGATAAGGGGTGAACGACTCGAACTCGGCCGCGCAGGTATCCACGCGTTTGTACACGGGCGAGAGCCCGTGGGTGGCGCGCGCCGCCCGAACCTCCGCTTCCTTCACACCGGCGGCCAGGGCGACTTCCTGGTCGCCGAACCCGGCGCGCTTGAGGCGCCGCAGCACCGGCGCGGTCAGGCCCGCAGTGCCCTTCCCCGCCACTTCCTGCTGCATGTCGCGGATCTCGGCGAACTGCTGGAGGAACCATGGGTCGATGTTCGTGACCTCGTGAATCCGCTCGACTGACCAGCCTCTGCCCAGCGCGCGGAACAGATCCCACATCCGGCGGTCGTGCGGCATGGCGAGCCGCTTCCTGAGGGCCGCGTCGTCTTCGTGGTCCTCGACCGGAGCGAAGAGCAGCCCGCTCTTGCCGAGCTCCAGCGATCGCACGCCCTTCATGAAGGCTTCCTTGAACGTGCGGCCCATCGCCATCGCCTCGCCCACCGACTTCATCTGCGTCGTCAAGGTGCGGTCGGCCTGGGGGAACTTCTCGAAGTTCCAGCGCGGGATCTTGACCACCACGTAGTCGATGGTGGGCTCGAACGAGGCGGGCGTGCTGCGCGTGATGTCGTTCGGAATCTCGTCGAGGTGGTAGCCGAGCGCGAGCTTGGCCGCGATCTTGGCGATCGGGAAGCCAGTGGCCTTCGAGGCCAGCGCCGACGAACGCGAGACGCGCGGGTTCATCTCGATCACGGTCATCCGCCCGTTGGCGGGATTGACGGCAAACTGGATGTTCGATCCTCCGGTCTCGACGCCGACCTTGCGGATGATGAGACGCGCGGCGTCGCGCATCCGCTGATACTCCTTGTCGCTGAGCGTCAGGATCGGCGCGACCGTGATGCTGTCGCCGGTGTGGACCCCCATCGGATCGATGTTCTCGATCGAGCAGATGACCACGAAGTTGTCGGCCGAGTCGCGCATGACCTCGAGCTCGAATTCCTTCCAGCCGATGACCGACTCCTCGATGAGGACTTCGTGCACCGGGCTCAGCTCGAGCCCGCGCTCGACGATGTCGCGGAACTCCTCCTGGTTGTACGCGATGCCGCCGCCGACGCCGCCCATCGTGAAGGAGGGCCGGATGACCAGCGGAAAGCCGAGCGTGCCGGCGAGCTCAGTCGCGTCCTGGAAGCTGCGCGCCAGGCCGCTCTGGGGAACATCGAGCCCGATCGACCGCATCGCGTCCTTGAACAGCTGGCGGTCCTCGGCCACCTTGATGGCGTGCGCGGAAGCGCCAATCAGCTTCACGCCAAACTTCTCGAGCGTGCCCGCCTTGTCGAGGTCCATCGCGAGGTTGAGCGCGGTCTGTCCACCGACGGTCGGCAGGAGCGCATCCGGACGCTCCCGTTCGATGATCTTGGCGAGGATGTCGGGGGTCAGCGGCTCGACGTACGTCCGGTCGGCCAGCTCCGGGTCGGTCATGATCGTCGCCGGATTGCTGTTAACGAGAATCACTTCGAGGCCTTCGGCGCGCAGCGCCTTGCAGGCTTGCGATCCTGAGTAGTCGAACTCGCAGGCCTGGCCGATCACGATCGGACCGGAGCCGATGACGAGCACACGTTTGATGTCGGTTCTCTTGGGCATTCTTCTGAGGCTGCGGGCTTCAGGCTCCGGGGGCTACGAGCGCGATTCGATCAACCGGATGAAGTCGTGGAACAGATAATCGGCATCGTGCGGACCCGGGGAGGCCTCGGGATGGTACTGGACGCAGAAGACGGGCTGTGTCTTGTGCCGGAGGCCTTCGACGGTGCCGTCGTACAGGTTCGAGTGCGTCACCTCGACGTCGGCGGGCAGCGTCGCCGGATCGACCGCGAATCCGTGGTTCTGCGACGTGATCTCAATCTTGCCCGTGCTGTGCATCTTGACGGGATGGTTGGCGCCCCGATGCCCGAACTTGAGCTTGTATGTTGAGGCGCCCATGGCCAGGCCCAGAATCTGATGCCCTAAGCAGATCCCGAACACCGGAACACCGGAGGACACGAGCGTCTTCGCACTGTCAATCGCGTAGGAAACGGCGGCCGGATCGCCCGGCCCGTTGCTGAGGAACACGCCGTCGGGGCCCGACGCCAGGAGTTCCTGGGCCGGGGCGGATGCCGGGTACACGCGAACGCTGCACCCATGTGCACTCAGCCGGCGCAGGATGTTCCACTTCATGCCGAAGTCGTAGGCCGCGATCTTCAGCCGCTTCCTGGCCCGGTGCTCCGGCGCCACGTTGAACTCGTCGGGGTCCTCGTCCGGCCAGTCGAACGGTTGATCGGAGGTCACCTCGCGCACGAGATCGGCGCCCTCCATCTTCGGGATCGCATTCGCGGTCGCCACAAGCGCCTTCGGGTCGAGCGCGTTGCCAGTGGCAATCACCCCGCGTTTGACACCGCCCGATCGCAGCTGCCGCGTCAGTGCCCGCGTGTCGATGTCGGAAATCGCCACGATGCCATGCGACGTCAGGTAGTCCCGCAGCGTGCCGGCCGCGCGCCAGTTGCTCGCGACGGGCGACTCGTCGCGGATGACAAAGCCCGCCACATGCGGCTTCCGCGACTCGACATCGTCCGGCGTCACGCCGTAGTTGCCAATCTCGGCGCAGGTCATCGTCACGATCTGTCCCGGAATAGGACGGATCGGTCAGGACCTCCTGGTAGCCGGTCATGCTCGTGTTGAAAACCACTTCGCCGCGCGCCTCGCCTTCGGCGCCGGACGACAGGCCGCGATAGATCGTACCGTCTTCAAGAACTAGGAGAGCTTCCACGCAAGGTCCTCACGCCGGGTCACGAGCGATTCACCGTTCGAGCGATGCGGCGACCCGGCGGCGTTCACCGCCCTCGAGGCTCACCGTTGCCGACCATCGATTGTAACCGGCGAGTTCGATCCGCACAGCATGGTCACCGGCCGCGAGGCTCGGGAGCAGCAACGGCGTCGTCCCAATCAGCTTTCCGTCGACGTACACGTTGGCGCCGGAAGGGCGTGAATCAACGGCCAGCGAGGCTGCCGCGGGTTTATCTGGAGCCGCGGCTGCCGGACGGGCAGGGGCGGGCCGCGCTGGCCTGGGCGCGGGAGCGGGAGCGGGAGCGCGCGGTGGTGCGGTTCGCGGTGCCGCCGCAGCCGGCCGCGACGCCGGTGCCGCCAGCGGGGTCGGGGGCGGCGTGGGCTGAACGGCAGGGGGCGGCGCCTGCACTTCCGCGGCGGCGGGTGCCGGAGGCGTCACTGCAGGTGCGGCAGGTGCATCGGACGGCCGCGGTTGCACCGAGGGTGCGGCACCCGCGCCGGGGCCCGGAGTGTTCGCCGGAGCGGGAGCAGACAGCGTCTCCGCGGGGGCAACCGGGGACTGGTCGCGCTGACGCCCGCCCACGCCGAAGCCCACCGCGAAGCCCAGCGCCACGCCAACGCCAAGTGCCATGGCCAGCGGCCACAGGGCCGAACGGGCGCGGTCCACCGAGGCAAAAGCCACCTCCTCGGTCCTGCCTGTATCGGCCAGGGCGGGAGCTGCGGCCGGGGGCGCCGGAGCGTTCGCCGGCGCTGGCGTCGGTACCGGCTTCCGCCGGCTCCCGGAACAGCGAACTCTCGGCGCGCGCACCTCGAACGTCCGGAGCCGGCGGCCGTTCACGTGTCTTCGGCCGGCGATCGGCCTCGGACCGCACGACCTTCCGCGGGGCACGTGGCTCCTGGACAGGAGGTTCGCCGGCGGTCTCCGTCGAGTCGCTCAGGGCCTCGACTCCGGACTTGATCTCCTCCTCGTCCGCGGTTCCTTTCTCCGCGGGCGGGAAGGGTCCGGGAAGAACATTCGACGCAGGACCCTCCGGCTGAAATCGCTCGATCGCGTCAGCCCTGCGGAACTGATCCAGATCGAACAGCCGCCCATCGTCGCCCCGGGCCGCTGTGTCGATCGGTTCGGCGGCATCAACCGGAACAATCGCGTCAATCGCGTCTATGGGCGATGTGCTCCGCATCCTGTCGGTGAGCACCGGTTCGGCTTCGACGGCGTCAGCCGCGCGGCCAAGCGCACCGCGCAACGCGTCCACGAAACGCTCCGCGCTGTCGAAACGATCGGTGAAGGTTTCGGCCATGGCGCGCACGAACACGGCGCGAAGGGCTTCCAGGTCGGCGCCTGGGATGTCGGTCACGCCGTCAGCGGCACGAGCGCCGGATGCAGAAGGCCGGCGCCCCCACAGCATCTCGTACGCCAGCACGGCGAGACTGAACACGTCGGCCCGTCGGTCCCACGCCCGGCCGCCCACGCGCTCGGGGGCGGTGTACGGGCGGCGAACGGGCGCGGTGATACCCACGCGTTCGAGCGCACGCGCAATGCCCAGGCCAGTCACCCTCACGTCGTCAGACGACACCAGCAGATCGCGTGGGTGCAAGGCGCCATGCACGATACGCCCGGACGCGGCCACGTCGAGCGCGGCGGCGACCTGCGCAATCACGCGAACGACTTCAGACGGCGCTGATGCAGCGCGATGCTCGCGAAGGTGTGTGTCGAGCGATTCGGCGGCGACGAAGTCCTGCGCGAGATAGGCGGTGACGCCGGCGACGCCGGTGGCAATGGGCGTGACGATCGCCGGATGGGTCAGGTCGGCGGCAATGAGCTGTTCCAGCTCCGCCACGAGGCGGTGGACGCGGTCAGGCGTGAGATCCAGCCTGAACAGTTTGACCGCGACGAGCCGATCCTGTTCGGGCTCGTACGCCCGAAAGACGGGGCCGAGCGCACCCGCTCCGATTTGATGCAGAACCCGGAATGGACCGAATGCGTCAGGAGGCGCAGTGCCGGGAGCTTCCGTGTGCAGCGAAGGAACTCCTCATTCGAGATCGTGCAAAAACGAGCGATCGTAACACATGCGTCTTGCACCCTGCACCGGTTCTCTGAGACATTAGCCTTCGGTGACCATCCAACCTCCCGATGTGCTGCCGCAGGCGCGCGACGCCGCCGCGGCCGTGCCCGTGGACCAGCGCAGCCTGCCGTGGATGCGCCCGCTCGCTCTCGACTACGCGTACAACTTCGCGCCGCTCACACCGTTTTTCGCGGGCAACCCGGCGGAGCCGGCTGCGTGGGCCGCGACGATCGAGCGCGCGAGAGCTGCCGAGCGGCCGCGCAGCGCGGTGGCCGCCATCGTCGCCGCTCAACAGAACCGGCGTTCAGCGCCGGCTCAAGCGGTCGAAGCCGGCCGATTGCTGGGCGACCCCCGGACCGTTGCCGTCGTCACCGGGCAGCAGGCGGGCCTGTTCGGAGGACCGCTCTTCACGCTGCTCAAGGCCCTCACCGCGATCAAGCTGGCGGAACAGACGGCTCGTGAACAGCAGACTCCCGCTGTTGCCGTGTTCTGGATCGATGCCGAGGATCACGACTGGGAGGAAGTGCGGTCGTGCGCTGTGCTCGACGATGTGCTGGCCCCGAGGGTCGCCGAGCTGCCGGCGCGTCCCTCCGGCGATCAGGGGTCGGTCGCAGGGACAGTGCTCGACGCGAATGTCACAGCGGCGATTGAAGAGCTCCGGGCCGCGCTCCCCGGCACCGAGTTTCGGGAGCCGCTGCTCGACCGGCTCGCGGCGGCCTATACGCCCGGGCGCGGCATGGCCGATGCGTTCGCACGGTGGCTGGAGGAGATTCTTGGGGCCAGAGGCCTGGTGGTCTACGACTGTTCGGATCCCGCAGCCAAGGCGCTGGCTGCGCCGGTCTTCGCCCGCGAGCTGGCGGTCCCGGGTGAAACAGCACGGCTTGCCGCACTAGCCGGTGTCCAGCTGAAGGCCGCTGGCTACCACGCTCAAGTTGAGGCGGCCGAAACCGCGGCCGCGCTCTTCCGTCTCGATCCTCAGACGGGTGCGCGGCAGGCCGTCCGCCTCGACGGCACGCGGTTTCTCGTGGGTGACGAGTCGGTCGAGGCCGCGTCGCTCGCGCGCGAGGCGCTGGAGCAGCCGGCACGGTTCAGCCCCAACGTCCTGTTACGCCCGATTGTCCAGGACACGCTATTTCCGACGATCTGTTTAGTCGCCGGCCCGAGCGAGCTGGCCTATCTCGCCCAGCTCAAGGGCGTCTACGCGCACTTCGGCGTGCCGATGCCGCTGATGTTCCCCCGCGCCTCTGCCACTCTCCTCGATTCAGCTGCCCTTCGCTTCATCACCAAGTACGGAGTGGCGTTCGATACGCTCCAGCCGCAGGACGAGGCCGCGTTGAATGCTTTGCTCGCCAGCCAGATTCCGCCTGCTGTCGAGGAGACGTTTGCCGCGGCGACACGCGCCATCGAGGGCGAGATGAGCCGCGTCGTCGACGCGGTACCGGCGATCGATCCGACGCTCCAGGGAGCCGCCAAATCCACGCTCGGCCGCATGCAGCACGACCTCCAGACGCTGCACGGGAAGATGATTCAGGCTGCCAAGCGTCGCGACGACACTCTCCGGCGCCAGTATCTCCGCACACGCGCGCTGGCGTTCCCGGGCGGCCACCCGCAGGAACGCGCGCTCGGGTCGCTGTCGTTCCTGAATCAGTATGGTCCGGCGCTGGTCGAACGCCTGAGCGCGCAGCTGCCCCTGGACCTCGGACAGCATTGGCTGATCAGCATATGACGGGCGACGGCCAGGGGCATCCGTGAAGGGCCTGCGGATTCGCATCGAGACGGCATGGCGGCAGAAATGGGTCCGCCTCGCCGCGATCGCCCTCGCGATTCCGACGGTCTTCATTGTCTTCGCCGCCGGCTACTACTACGTCTCGTTCTCGCGCCTGATCGATCAGCGGCTGCAAGGGGCGCGCGAGCGGGTGCTGCCCCGCGTCTTCGCCCGGCCGCTCGAGCTCAGACGCGGTCAGACGCTGACCGAACGGCAGCTCATCGACCGCTTGAACGATCTTGGTTACGCCGAGCGAGCGCTGCTCGAGAAGCCGGGCGAGTTCGTCCGCCAGGCGGGTGTCATCGCCGTCCAGTCACGCGCAGCGGCTCCTAGTGCGCCGCCGGTACGGGTGGTCTTCAACAAGCCGACGCCTGCCGCGCGCAACCGGCCGGGCCGGGTCTCCGATCGGATCGAACGGCTCGAGCTCGGGCGCGAACGTCGCGAGCGGCTCATCCTCGATGCCGCGCTGCTTACCTCGAATATTGCCGGTGAGCGCGAGCGCCGCCGGCCCATCGCGCTCGATGCCCTGCCGCCGACGGTCGTGCAGGCAGTGCTGGCCATCGAGGACCGCCGCTATTTCGATCACCCTGGCGTGGATCCCATCGGCATGGTCCGCGCCCTCATCTCGAATCTCAGCAGCGATCGCGCCTACCGGTCCGGTGCGAGCACCATCACGCAGCAGGTGGTCCGCAACGTCCTGCTGCCGCAGTTCCAGGGTTGGACGCTCGCCACGGCGAGGGAGCAGACGATCCGCCGGAAGCTCCTCGAGCAGTTCGTCGCGCTCGTGCTCGACACCCGTGCGTCGAAGGAAGAAATCCTCGAGACGTATCTGAACGACATGCCCCTCGGTCAGCGGGGATCGTTCGCCATCTTCGGCTTCGCGGAGGCCGCGCGGCTGTTCTTCGGCAAGGACGTGCGAAACGTCACCCTGGCCGAAGCGGCCACGATGGCGGGCGTCCTGCAGTCGCCCTCTGCCCTCTCGCCGTTCAACAACCCGGAACGCTGCAAGGAGCGGCGGAACGTGGTGCTCCGCGCCATGGCCGATGCGGGCTTCATCGAAGAGGAACTGGCCGCGGTCACGGCGCTGCAACCGCTGGTCGTCGTCCAGCGCGCGCTCGAAGCCGAGGCGCCGTACTTCGTGGACTACGTCGCCCGCACCCTTGGCGAGGACTATCCCGGGCTGACCACCAGCGCGAACGAAGCCGTCGACGTGTACACCACGCTGGATCTTCACCTCCAGCGCCTGGCCCAGGACGCCGTGCGGGCGGGCCTCCTGCGCGTGGACGAACAGCTTTCTCGCCGCCGCCGCAAGGGCCTCGCAGAGGCCGCGCTGGTCGCCATCGATCCGAGGACCGGCGAAGTGCTCGCCATGGTCGGCGGCCGCTCGTACAACCAGTCCCAATACAACCGCGCCGTCACCGCACGGCGGCAGCCGGGATCGGTCTTCAAGCCGTTTGTCTTCCTGTCGGCTTTCGAGGCTGCCGCCGATCGCGGAGCCACCGACGTGACCGCCGCCACGATGGTGGACGACTCGCCGGCCTCATGGGATTCGAACGGCGAGCTCTGGTCACCGGCGAACTACGAGCAGGAGTACGACGGGCTGATTTCGTATCGGCGTGCGCTCGCGATGTCGCGGAATCTCGCCACCATCAAGGTGGCCGAGCGGGCCGGCTACGACCAGGTCGTCACGCTCTGGAAGAAGCTGGGCGCCGGCGGAACGGCGCCCAAGCCATACCCGTCCATCGCGCTCGGCGTGTTCGAGGCTTCCCCGCTCGAAATCGCGACCGCCTACACCGTCTTCCCCAACATGGGCCTCATCCGTCCGCTCCGCCACATCGGGCGCGTCGAGCGCAACGCCAAGGATGTGACGAAGAAACCGGCGCCTGCCCGCGACGTCGCCCGGCCCGAGACGACGTACCTCGTCACCAACATGATGCGAAGCGTCATGAACGAGGGCACAGCCGCCGGCGCACGCGCCACCTTTGCACTCGACGCCGCCGGAAAGACCGGGACGACCAACGACCTGCGCGACGCCTGGTTTGTGGGCTTCACGCCCACGCTGCTGACCGTGGTGTGGGTGGGCTTCGACGACAACCAGCCCGTCGGGCTGTCCGGCTCCCAGGCGGCGCTTCCGATCTGGACGAGCTTCATGAACGCCGCACTGGCCGGCAGCCCCAGCCAGCCGTTCGAGGCGCCTGAGGGGCTTTCCTCGGTCGTCATCGATCCCGACACCGGCCGGCTCGCCGCACCCGCCTGTCCGCGCGCGATCACGGAAACATTCGCCGCCGGCACCGAGCCCACCCAGCTCTGTGAGCTGCACCGGTTCTAGACAGGGCAGGCAGGGCAGGCGGGGCGGGTAGGGCTGGCAGGACTAATCCCTACCTGACCTGCCCGACCTGCCCGACCTGCCCACCTGCCCCACCTGCCCCACCTGCCCCGTATAATGCAGAGAAATGAACCAGGAAGTGTTCGCGGCGGTCGCTGACGCGCTCGAGCGCGGGGAGCCGGCGGCGCTGGTCACCATCGTCTCGACCACGGGCTCCACGCCACAGCGGGTCGGGGCCAAGATGCTCGTCTTCGGCGACGGGCGCATGGTCGGCACCATCGGCGGCGGCTGCTACGAGAACGACGCCTTCGGCAAGGCGCGCGAAGCCATCCTCCACCGGCGGCCGCAGCTCGTTCACTACGAGCTCTCCGACGATTTCGCGCAGGAGACCGGCCTCATCTGCGGGGGGCAGATGGACGTCTACATCGAACCGATCGAGCCCTCACCCGAGCTGTTCGTCGTCGGCGCCGGCCACGTCGGGTTCCACCTCGCCAACCTGGCGCACGAAGTCGGCTTCCGCGTGCACGTCGTGGACGATCGCGAGAAGTTCGCCAACCGCGAGCGCTTCCCGAACGCGGCCGAAGTGATCGCCGAAGACATCCCCGCGTGGATCGCGCGGGCAGCGTTACCCGCGCATGCCTACGTCGTGATCGTGACCCGCGGCCACACCAACGACCTCGAGGCGCTCCGCGCGCTGGCGCCCCGCGACCTCCGCTACCTGGGCCTCATCGGCAGCCGGGCCAAGGTCGCGCGGATCTACGACGAGCTGCTCGCGTCAGCCATGCCGGCCGATATGCTCCGGCAGGTGCACGCCCCCATCGGGCTCGACATCGGCGCTGTCACCCCGCAGGAGATCGCGGTGAGCATTCTGGCCGAGCTGATCGCGGTCAAACATGGGAAGGTGCGAGCCCGCGACGCGAGCGAGCTGTCCATGAAGTGGAACCGCCTCCCTGTCGCCACCCCGGGCGCGTGAACCCGCAGTCCTCGAACCGCTGGAGCCAGCCGCCCGCAAGCCCCCGGGAGGCCCCCCGGAGCCCGAAGCCCGAAGCCTGGAGCCTGCTATACTGCTTCTAGCAGTCTCACACTTCGAGTGCTAATGAATTCACGCGACCGCTCCAAACGGGTGCTTGCGGCTCTGGTCCGCGAGTACATCGACTCTGGCGACCCGGTCCCCTCGTCGCTCCTCGTGAGCGCCGCCGGGCTTGGCGTGTCGTCGGCGACGGTGCGCAACATCCTCGCCCGGCTCGAAGACGAAGGGTTCATCCAGCAGCCGCACACCTCGGCGGGACGCATCCCCACCGATCGCGGGTATCGCTTTTACGTGGACCGCCTGCTCGACACCAGGCGCTCAAACCGAACCGCCTCTGCGGTCGAGGCCCGACTCCGTCGGGACAGCTCGGCCGCGCTCGTCGACTCGGTACTGTCCCAGGCGTCCCATGTGGTGTCGCAGGCATCGCGGCATGTCGGCTTTGCCGTGCGCCCGGCTCACGAGTCCGCCGTCTTCGATCGGGTGGAGTTCATCCCGCTCAGCGCGTCCCACGTGCTCGTGGTGATCATCGCGAGCGGCGGCCATGTGATCCAGAAGGTCATCGACATCGGTGAGGTGCTCGACGCCGATGATCTGCGCGCCGCAGCCCACTACCTGAACGGCGAGTTCTCCGGTCTCCCCCTCCACCGCGCCCGGGAGGCTGTCCTCGAGCGGATGCGCGAAGAGCGGATGTTGTACGACGCGCTGATGGCGCGCGCGATGCGGCTGGCTTCGTCGAGCTTCGCGGACGTGGGCAACGATCGGACGATTTTCGTCGAGGGCGCGGCGTCACTCCTTGAAGAGGGCGGGCTGCCGCTCGAGATGCTGCAGACCTTACTGGAGATGATCGAAGAAAAGCAGCGGCTCATGCGGCTACTGAACGAGTACATCGACGGCCCCGGTCTGACCGTTGTGATCGGCGCCGAGCACCCGGACCCGGGCTTGAGGCCGTTCAGCCTCGTGGCGTCGACCTACCAGGACGGCGCCGGCACGGGCACGATTGGCGTGATCGGGCCGACCCGCATGCGCTACTCGCGCGCCATCGCGGTCGTCGAGGGCGCGGCCCAGGCTGTGACCCGCGTGCTTCGGGTTCCCAACTAGGCAGGCCCTATGGCTGACCACGACACTCTAGACCCGGCGGCGACGCCGCCGGCGGATGCGGCACGGGCCGAGGGGCCCGAGACCGCTGCCGATCCGGCAGCGGCCCTTCAGCACGAGCGCGACGACCTGTACGACCGGCTGCTCCGCAAGACAGCCGAGTTCGATAACTACAGGAAGCGCGTCGAGCGCGAGCGGCGCGAACAGGCCGACCGGGCCATCGCCGGGTTGCTCGAAGAGCTCTTGCTGGTCGTGGACGACTTCGAGCGAGCGCTCGAACTCGACGAAGGTCCTGACCCGGGCGCATATCGCAAGGGCATCGAGCTCATCCAGAGCAAGCTGCACGACCTGCTCCGCAAGCATGGCGTGCGTCCGATCGATGCGCTCGGCACGGACTTCGACCCGAACCTCCATCAGGCCGTCATGCACGAGGAGAGCCCCGGCCGGCGCGAGGGCGAGGTTATCGGTGAAATGCGGCGCGGGTACATGCTGGGCGACCGGCTTCTCCGCCCCGCGATGGTCAAGGTGGCAAAGGCTTGAGCAAGCGCGACTACTACGAAGTCCTCGAGGTAGCGAAGAACGTCGACGACGGCGAGCTGAAGAGCTGCGTACCGGCGGCTGGCCATGAAATATCACCCCGATCGGAATCCGGGGGACAAGGCCGCCGAGGAAAAGTTCAAGGAAGCGGCGGAAGCGTATGCCGTGCTGGCTGACGCCGAGAAGCGCAGCCTGTACGATCGCTTCGGCCACGCCGGCGTCCGTTCGTCTGGCGCCGGGGCTGGCGGCTTCGACCCGTCGGTCTTCAGCGAGTTCGGCGATCTCAACGACATCCTCGGCAGCATGTTCGGCTTCGGAGATCTCTTCGGCGGCGGCCGCCGCCGGGGCGGACCTCAACGCGGTGCCGATCTGCGCTACGACCTCGAAATTACATTCGAGGAAGCCGCGCGGGGTACCGAGACGGCCATCCAGATTCCCCGGCAGGAAGCGTGCGACACATGCAAGGGCACGGGCGCGGCGCCGGGCTCCACGCCGAGCACGTGCTCGCAGTGCCGCGGGCAAGGGCAGGTTCGCTATCAGCAGGGCTTCCTCACAGTCGCGCGGACGTGCTCGCTCTGCCGGGGCACCGGCAAGATGATCACGAAGCCGTGCGCGACCTGCCGCGGTGAAGGGCGCGTCTCGCGCGAGCGCAAGCTCACGGTCAAGATCCCGGCCGGCATCGACACGGGCCAGCAGCTGCGGCTCGCCGAACGAAGGCGAAGGAGGCAGCGCGGGCGGACCCGCGGGCCATCTCTACGTCGTGGTGCACGTCCAGGAACACGCCTTCTTCCGGCGTGAGGGCATCAACCTCTTCTGCGAGATTCCGGTGAACTTCACCACCGTGGCGCTCGGAGGCGAGATTCAGGTTCCGACGCTCGACAGCACCGAAAGCGTCAAAGTGCCGGAAGGCACGCAGACAGGCACCACGCTTCGGCTGCGCGGCAAGGGCCTGCCCGAAGTCGGAGGCCGCACGCGGGGTGACTTGTTTGCCACCGTGCAGGTGCAGACGCCGAAGAAGCTGACCCGGGAGCAGCGTCACCTCCTCGACGAGCTCTCGAAGGTGCTGCCCAAGGAAAAGTTCGAGCCGCGAGCACACACCGAGCAGGACGAGCGCAACCTCTTCGACCGCGTCAAGAACATGTTCGGTTAGCCCGTGCTGTACCCGGCCGTCAAGGTCACCTGGGTTGACGGCGTCGACAGCGACTGGCTCCTCGCAGTCGTCGACGAGTTCGGCCCCACTGCGGCCGAAGAGCACGGTGCCGGCGCGACGAGCATCTTCTTTACCTCGGCACAGGATCGCGATCGCGCCTGCGCCGCTCTCAGGGCGGCATTCCCGCAAGCCACGATATCGGCCGACGAGATCGACGATGGCGACTGGGCGCGACGATCTCAGGCGAACCTCAAGCCCGTGACCGTGGGCGGCGTGACCGTCGCGCCGCCATGGGCGGTAACTGGGCTCCAGGCTCCGGGCTCCGGGCTTCAGGGGCCTCAGGCTCCCGGCTTCGGCCCCCAGTCCGTAGTCCCCAATCCCCAGTCCCTAGTGATCGTCATTCTTCCGTCGATGGGCTTCGGCACTGGCCATCACATCACGACGCGGCTGTGCCTGCAGGCGCTGCAGGAAATCGATCTTCGCGGACGAACCGTCCTCGATGTGGGGACCGGATCCGGCGTGCTCGCGATAGCCGCGGCGCTGCTTGGCGCGTCGCGCGCCGCCGGTATCGATCACGATCCCGATGCCATACAGGCAGCGCGGGACAACCTTACGCTCAATCCCGGGGTCAAAGAAGTGACCTTTGACTCCGCCGACCTGTCCAATGCCGTGTTGGACCCGATGGATGTCGTCACCGCTAACCTCACCGGCGCCCTGCTCTGCCGCGAGGCCTCGACCCTGACGGCGGCGGTCAAGCCCGGGGGCACGTTGATCGTCAGCGGCGTACTGGCGTCCGAGCGAGATGAGGTCGTGGCAGCGTTCGACGACTGCATTCTGGGGTGGGAGCGGGAGGAAGACGGCTGGGTGGGGCTCACGCTGCGTCCTACGAAATTGGGGATTGAGAATTAGGGATTGGGAGTTCGTACGGGAATTACACTAGGCGCACCGATGAGCAAGTGGCACGCTGCGATTGGCTCGCTCGGAATCGCCGCAACCATGGCGGCCCTCGTCATCGCCCAGGCCCCTGGGCAGCCGGGGGCGGCCGGGCAGGTGCAGCCGCCGAGGGATACGGCGGGCGTGTCGTCCGTGGTGCGCGGAACCCTTGCCGGGCGGGTGCTCGCCGCCGACACGGGACGGCCCATCGCCCGGGCGCGCGTCTCCATCAACGCAGCGGAACTGCCAGGCGGACGCGTGGCTCAGACGCTCGACGATGGCACGTTCTCTTTTGCGGAACTGCCTGCCGGAAGATATACGGTCACCGCCGCCAGAACCGGCTATGTGACCTTGTCGTTCGGCCAGAGACGACCGTTCCAGCCAGGTACGCCGCTGCAGCTCACAGAGAGCGCCTCGCTCACTGGCGTGGACATCCGCCTTCCTCGTGGGAGTGTGGTGACCGGCCGCGTCTTCGACGAGGTGGGCGACCCCATGCCCGGCATCACGGTGCGCGTGCTCCGCTACCAGTACGCGCAAGGCGTGCGGCAACTCGTGCCGGCGGGCGGAGCCCAGAGCGATGATCGCGGCGAGTACCGCATTTGGGGCCTGAACCCTGGAGAGTATTTTGTCAGCGCTGTCCCTCCGAACGCTCCCGAGATCGGCAACCGCGGTGGCCCGCCTCCAGCTGCGATTGCGCGCGGGGGGCCGATCGCCGGTTTAGCAGGCGCGGGACGCGGGCGTGCCGGGGCAGGCGCCGAAGCTGCTCGAGAAACAGAGCCTGTCGGCTATGCGCCGACCTACTATCCGGGCGTGCCGTCGGCGAACGAAGCCCGCACGGTCAGCGTGGGCCTCGGTGCGGAAACCGCTGGAATCGACTTCGGGGTCCTGCTGGTGCGCACATCGAAGGTCGCCGGTCGCGTGACCGATCCAGATGGGTTCCCGGCCTGGTCGGGCAACGTCGCGTTGATCGGCGAAGCGGGGGCCGTTGGACGAGGTCCAGGTCAAAACTACAGCGGCCGTATCAACTGGGACGGCGCCTTCAGCATCTCAGCTGTCCCGCCCGGCCGTTATACCCTTCGCGCCACTTCCGGGCGCGACGACATCCCCCGATTCGCGGCGCAGCCGCTGATCGTCGCTGGCGACATGCTGGATGTCGGCGTTGTGCTCGCTCCTGGTGTGACCGTGAGCGGGACCGTCACGCTCGAGGCAACCGTCTCCCCCACGCTGCCCAACGCCAACGACTTCCGCATCGCTTTGGCAGCAACCGAGGTCGACGGCTCTGGCGGCAACATAAATGCGCGCGTCGATCGCGAGGGCCGCTTCACGCTCGAGAACGTCCCGGCCGGCACGCACTGGATTCGCGGTCAGGGTCCGCGTGGATGGACGCTCAAGTCCGCCACGCTCGGCGGCAGGAACGTCATCGACACCCCGGTGGAGCTCGAAAGCGGCGACCCGCTGACCGGGCTTCGACCGATCTTCAGCGACAGGCTCTCGGAGATCAGCGGCAACCTCACCAACGCGCAGGGCGCGCGCGGTCACCGAATACACGATTGTGGCATTCCCTGAAGACCCGACGCTCTGGCGCCCTCAGTCGCGTTACATCCTGACGGCACGGCCCGATCAGACCGGACGCTTCCAGATTCGCGGGCTGCCGGCGGGCGACTACTATCTCGTCGCCATCGATCCGGCGGAACCCGGCGCCTGGTTCGATCCAGCTTTCCTCGAGCAGCACCGCTCCGGCGCCGCAACGGTCCGCGTCGGCGAAGGCGATCTGCGCACGCAGGATCTGCGAATTAGATAGGCTCCGGGCTTCGGGCTCCCGGCTTCAGGGGCTTCGGACCCGGAGCCCCCGGAGCCGGAAGCCTGGAGCCCGGCGCCTATCGTGAGATCCAGAACGTCGACTTGACGGCGAAGATGTTGTCGCCGGGCGCCGAGAGGGATCCGAACAGGTCTCCCAGTCCGACGTGCTGCCCTTCCGGGACCGAGCTCGCCCGGTTCTGCTGCCAGACGACGTAGAGGGTGCTGCCGAGGCGCCACTCCCAGCGCAAGACGACGTTGCTGCGGTACGAGCGGACGTTGAAGTCGTAGTTGGGCAGCGTGAAGGCCGCTGCTCCGTCCGTCACGCGATGCCCGCCTTCGGGGAGCTCGGTAATGGTAGTTCCGTCGGTGCCGTAGATTCGGAGGTCCTGCCCGCGCGACTCGGCCAGTTCGCCGTAGTCGCTGTAGGTGCCGCTCGCCGCGAACGGCTCGGCATAGACGTCGAGCGTCAGGTCGGGCTTGAACACATAGCTGAAGCGGAACTGCGCGGAAAGCGTCGTCCGGTCGACGACGCCGTAGATGTAGCGCCGGTCGTAGGTTTCAGGCCGCCCCCCGCTCATCTGGGTCAGGTACTGGCGGTTGATCGCCCCCATGAAAGCCCCGTTGGTGCCCGTCTCGACGCTGTACTCGGGTTCGAACGAAAGCTGAAGCGACGGCGATGGGCGCGCGGAGAATTCGCCGCTCAAGCTGCTCGTCTCATCACCGAACGCGTTTGTCCGGAACGCGGCGTTGCCGCTCCAGCGCGTCGTAGCCCCCGTGGCGTTGCGCAGGGACGCGGAGTAGTTGAAGCCCGTTGGCGTTCCCATCGAAGGACCTCCACGCGTCAACTGCGTGTCGAGGCCGGACGAGAACCTGGTGAGGTTCAGCGTGGCCACCCAGAAATTCCTGAACGTGACGCTGTTGTTGTTGCTGAAGTTGGACCTCAAACCAAGATCGGTGTCGAAATACCAGTACGGACTCCAATTGAACTGGAACGAGTAGGCGCGGAAGTAGCGGCCAGGCCGCGTCTCGCGGTAGGTCAGGCGCGGCCCGCCGGCAAAGTCGCCCGCGTAGTTCAACCGGCCGAAGTCCAGCGGGTCGAACTCGGGCGACTCGATCATCATGTTGTAGCCCCACAGCCAGTGGCGGCCGGCGATCTTGTTGAAGCTGCCCTGGATCTGCGTTCCTTCCAGGGTTGTGCGCGTGGGGTCGTACCGAATCTCCGGCTGGTCGAGCCGCTGGAGGTAGTGGCCGCTCGCGCGCTGCACGCGCGCGATGCCCGCCGGCTCACCCTCGAGGAAGGTCAATCCGATGTTGAAGGCCGCCTCGTAGGTGCGGTCCTTGAAGCGCAGGCGCGTGTCGGCGCCCGTGGTGATGGCGTTGCGGGTCAGGGTCGCCGACAGCGGATCGGTCGCGTCGAGATCGCGGTGCAGCATCGTGAGATGGGCTCCGACGGTCGAGCCCTGATCGTCCAACTCCTGGATCACGCGGCCGACGGTCCACGTCGCCGTGGGCACGACGGAAACCTCGGACTCCACGCCGCCCGTTGACGTCCGCGCGAACTCCTCGGACGTCAGGGCCGTCAGAAAGCCCAGCGATGTTCCGGAACCAAGCCGGCCCGTCATCTTCGCCGCACCGATGATGGTCGCCGTGTCCGGGTAGTCCACGAAGTCACCCGTCGCGGGTCCTGTCGGCCGCGCCCCGATCCGGCGCGAGTAGTAGTAGTTGCTCGTGCCGGCTTCGAGCACGTTGTTGCCTTCGATGAAGAAGGGACGGCGCTCGGTGAAGATCGTCTCGAACACGCTCAGGTTCACCTCGGCCGGGTCGGCCTCGATTTGTCCGAAGTCCGGGTTGATCGTCGCCTCGAGCGTCAGGTTGGACCCCAGCCCCACCTTCATGTCCGCGCCAACCCGCCCGGTCAGATTCACGCCGTCGTCGAACGGGTTGTCGGGATGCGGGTTCGCCGTCATGCGCGACGAACCTGACAGATAAGGCAGAAACTCGAGGCGGAGGCGGGGACGGACGTCATCGATGCCCAGCAGGTCGCCAAACCTCGAGGCCCACCCTCTCTGAGTCCTCCCGATCACGATCCAGTAGTCCTCCTCGTTGAGGTCCGGCCGCGATCGCTTGATATTCAGGCCCCAGACGCGCTCGGGCCGATCGTTGAAGCGCAGCTGAGAGAACGGGATCCGGAGTTCGGCCGTCCATCCATCGGTGCCGATGGCCGTGTGCGCCTCCCACACAGGCTGGAACTCGCTGTCGCTCTCGTCTTCGTCGTCGGTGGGATGGAAGTGGTCAAGCCGCACGCCGGAAGCCGTGACCCCGAACATGTAGGCCGTCCGCCGGTCCAGATACGTGTCGAGCTCGATCTGCAGATACTCAGCCTGTTCGCCGTCGTCCCGGCGGCTCATCGGCGCCTGCGGCGGCCTGGCGCCCGTGAACATCCGGGCGCCGATCCACAAGGAGGCCTCATCGAAAGCGAAGCGCACTTCGGTCCGGTCGGTGGGCGGGGCGCCCTCGACGGGCTCGGCCTGCAGGAAGTCAGTCACCGGCACGACGGATTGCCACACGGCCTCGTCGAGCCTCCCGTCGAACTGGAGAGCGCCGGGGGCAAAGCGCGTGGCGCGTGCCTGCTTGCGTACGGCGGGCGCCTGCGGGGCGGCCTGGGGCTGCTCCGCTCGAGCGGTCACCGAAAACATCACGCTAAACGCCGCAGACAGGCCGAGGGCTGATAGTGAATGAAGACGTGGTCTACGCATGAACTCCCGGGGCTAAAAGGGCAAAGGCCCGCGATGCTACCACGGTTGATCCCACAGGAACTGCAGGACGCTGATGGCAGCCACCGGCACGGCGTCGGCGCGCAGCGTCAGATGCCCGAGCGAGAGCAGCCGGGCGCCCGCGCCAGCGCCGAGCAGCACTTCCCCGTCGGTCCACCCTCCTTCGGGTCCGACGAGCAGCGCGACGTCCGCCGGCTGCTGCAGGTCGCGCAGGACTCTCATCGATTCCACGGCGATGCCGCCGTCCCCTCCCGACTCTCGCAGTGCGCCCGCCCCGCCTGCCCTTTCCGCCGCGGGCTCGACCAGCATCAACCGAAGGCTGAGCGGGGGCTCCGCCAGGTAGGTCTCGAGCGTCAGCGGCGTGCGGATCTCTGGCAGCACCGCGCGGCGTGACTGCTTGGCCGACGCGAGCGCGACGCGGCGCCACCGATCCAGTCGTGCACCGCGCACGAGGGCTGCAGCGGTCACCTCGGTCCGCCGTGTCACGAGGGGCTGCACGGCCGACGCACCGAGCATCACCGCATCGCGGACCACGTCGTCCATCTTGTCTTGTTTGAGCACCGCCTGGGCGAGCACGATCGAGACGGCAGATTCCCGCGCCGGCTCGATCCGCGACAGTAACTGCACCTGCACATCGCGCCTGGCGGCAGCCACCACCCGGGCGAGGAACTCGTGGCCGCGGCCGTCGAACACCGAGACGGTCTCGCCCACGCCGAGACGCAGCACGCGCGTGAGGTGCTCGCCTTCGTCGCGCGGAAGGGCGACAATCTCGTCGCCGGGATCGAGAGACGGCGCGAAGAAGCGGTGCACGGGCGAATTATACGGGGAGGCGGGGTGTATACTTCGCGCCGGAGATGTTCTTCCGCGGTCAGATCATCGGCAAGTACAAGATCCTCCAGACGATCGGCAGCGGCGGGTTCGGCACCGTATACCTCGCGGAAGACACCTGGATCAATAAGAAGGTCGCCCTCAAGGTTCCCCACAAGCAAAGCGTCGACTTCGGCGAGTTGCTGCGTGAGGCGCGGCTGCACGCCACCCTGAGCCACCCGAACATCGTCGGCATCCTGACCGCAGAGAAGCAGGACAACGTCTTCTTCGTGGTCATGGAGTTCGTACCGGGCGAGACGCTTGAATCGGTGATCGCCCGCACGGGTGCGCTCGATCTCGGCCTTGCGATGGACTACACGTGCCAGATCTGCAACGCGGTGGACTACGCTCACCGGCAGAACGTCCTCCATCGGGATCTGCGTCCCTCGAACGTGCTCGTGACCGGCAACGGCCTGCTGAAGGTGGCCGACTTCGGCACCTCACGCTTTCTCGAAATAGCTGCGCACGGAACGACCGTCATCGGCAGTCCGCCTTACATGGCGCCTGAGCAGTTTCAGGGCAGGGCGGTGTTCGCCAGCGACATCTACTCGGTCGGCATCACCATGTTCCAGATGCTCACGGGCGACCTGCCGTACGAGAGCCCTTCGCCGGGCGACCTCGATCGGCTGCTTCGCGGCGAACTGCTGGTGTCGCCCCGGTTGAAGAACCCGAAGGTCCCGAAGAGCATCAGCGACATCGTGCTCAAGGCCATGGCGCCCGAGATCACTGCCCGCTACCAGCGGGCGGACGAGCTCTTGAACGATGTGCTCGCGAACCGGGCACGGACGGTGCGGCAGACGCCGCCGGCCGACGGGCAGGAAGTCAGCGACATCAAGTCCCGCGTCAAGGCTTCGAGGGAGACCCCGCAGCCGCGCTTCTGCTGGCACTGCCGCAAGCCCCTTCACGCCCGCTCGGACCGCTGCCCGTTCTGTGGCGAAACGCAGTAGGGAACAGAGAACAGGGAACTGGGAACGGGAGAGATCAGTGATCGGGCGTGGAGAGGTGCACATCGCCGCGCGCTAGTTCATGCAACCGATCCCCTAACCCCGACCCTCCCTGTTCCCTGTTCCCCGTTCTCCGTTCTCTGTTCCCTGGATGATCTAAACTGTCCGTATGGGTTTTTCAGGAACCGGCAAGATCTGGATGAACGGCAAGCTGGTCGAGTGGAAGGACGCGACCATCCACATCGCGTCGCACGTGATCCACTATGGCAGCGGCGTGTTCGAGGGGGCGCGGTGTTATGCCACGCCGAAGGGTTCGGCGTGCTTCCGCATCGACGAGCACCTGGTCCGCCTTCAGCACTCGGCGAAGATTTACCGCATGGAGTACCCGCTCGATCTGAGCGGCTGGCGCGAGGCGGTGTTGCAGGTCATCCGCGAGAACAAGATGAAGGCGTGCTACATCCGCCCAATCGTCTACCGCGGCTACGACACGCTCGGGGTCAATCCGCTCGCCAACCCCGTTGACGCCGCCATCATGGTCTGGGAGTGGGGAGCCTACCTCGGCGCGGGTGCCCTCGAAGACGGCGTGGACGTCAAGGTGTCCAGCTGGAACCGCATGGCGCCCAACACGCTGCCAGCCATGGCCAAGAGCACGGCCAACTACGCCAACTCCGCGCTCATCAAGATGGAGGCGCTCGCCGACGGCTATGCCGAGGGCATCGCCCTCGACGTCCACGGAAACGTCAGCGAAGGCAGCGGCCAGAACGTCTTCATGATTCGGGACGGCGTCATCTACACCCCGCCGCTCGCTTCGTCGGTGCTCGCCGGGATCACGCGCGACTCGGTCGTGACGCTCGCCCGCGACCTGGGCTTTACCGTCGTGGAGAGCAACATCCCGCGAGAGGCCCTGTATGTGGCTGATGAGGTGTTCTTTACCGGCACCGCGGCCGAAGTCAGCCCCGTGCGCTCGATCGACAAGATCAAGGTAGGCCAGGGCCGCCGGGGCCCCGTCACCGAGGCGCTCCAGCGGGCGTTTTTCGACTATATCAACGGCGAAGTGCCGGACACCCACAACTGGCTGACCTACGTCTATTCCGAAGAGGCGGCCCTCCGGGAACCCGTCAAAGCCGCAGCCGGGAAGAGCCGATAACACAGGGGCTGGGGATCGGGATCCGGGACTCGGTGGTGACCTCCGAGCCCCGGCCCCGAGTCCCGAGCCCCTGATCGTCTATGCACGTAAACGAGCTCCTGAAAGTCGCGGTCGACGCCGGCGCGTCGGACCTTCACCTCAAGGTCGGCAGCTACCCCATGATGCGGGTCCGCGGCGAGTTGTGCGCGGCCAACGAAGAGAAGCGCCTCGACCACGAAGACGTCGTGGATATGAGCGCCGCCGTGATGTCCACCTCACAGCGGCAGAAGTTCAAGGAAGCCCAGGAGGTGGACCTGGCGTACAGCGTCCCCGGCCTCGGACGCTTCCGATGCAACATCTTCCAGCAGCGCGGCACGGTGGGCATGGTCCTGCGCGTCATCCCAATGCAGATTCGGACGATCGACGAACTGGGCCTGCCCCAGGTGTTGAAGACGATCGCCGAAGAAGAGCGCGGGCTCGTGCTGGTGACCGGCACCACGGGCAGCGGCAAGAGCACGACCCTCGCCGCCCTTATCGACCACATCAACCGCACGCGCTGCGCGCACGTGATGACGGTCGAGGACCCGATCGAATTCCTGCACCGCGATCAGCTCTCCATCGTCAACCAGCGGGAAGTGGCCGTGGACACGCGGTCCTTCGCCCAGGCGCTCAGGAGCGCCCTGCGGCAGGACCCCGACGTCATCCTGGTCGGTGAGATGCGCGACTTCGAAACGATCGAGACGGGCATCCTCGCTTCGGAAACCGGGCACCTCGTCTTTTCAACCCTCCACACGCTCGACGCGACCGAAACGATCAACCGCATCATCGCGGTGTTCCCGCCGCACCAGCAGAAGCAGGTCCGCCTGCAGCTCGCGAGCGTGCTGAAGGCCGTGGTCTCGCAGCGCCTCATGCCGACGCTCAGCGGCAAGGGCCGCGCGCCGGCCGTGGAGGTCATGATCGCCACGCCCTTCATCCGCGACTGCATCGTGGACAAGGAAAAGACCCACATGATCCCGACGGCGATTGCCGCCGGCACGTCGCAGTACGGCATGCAGAGCTTCGACCAGTCGATCTTCGGCCTCTACCAGGACGGACAGGTCTCGCTCGAGGAAGCGCTGCGCTGGGCGTCGAACGTCGACGAGTTCAAGCTGAAGGTCCAGGGCATCTCCACCACCGCCGACATGAGCCGCGATCAGATGGCCGGCACCGTCATCGGTTCCCGCGCGCCGGAGATTACGCGGTTCGGGCGATAGTCTTCGGGCTTCGGGCTTCGGGCTTCGGGCTTCGGGGACTCCAGGCTTCCGGCCCCAGGCTTCAGGCTCCAGGGGCTCCCGGCCCAGGGCTCAAGGGCTTCGGATTTGCAGCGGCCCGTCGGCAACCATGGCTCGCGACCATCGGAAGCTTCGGGTGTTCAGCGCTGCCGATTCCCTTGTTCTGGACGTATATCGCGCGACCAATCGGTTTCCAGTCGAGGAGCGTTACGGCCTTCAGACGCAGTTGAGGCGGGCGGTGCTTTCGACCGCCAGCAACATCGTTGAAGGATCTGCACGACGGACGATTCGCGAGTACGCACATTTCATCAACCTCTCGGTTGGCTCGGCAGCCGAGACCGAATACCTCCTCGACGTTGCCTGCCGGCTCGGATATCTTTCCTCCTCAGAACAGTCTTCTTTGGCAGCACGGTGTCAGGATGTTCTGAAAGGATTACAGAGCCTCATCAATGCCCTTCAGACGCTCGAGGAACGGGATCAGAGAATCGCGGCAGTCCGGAACCAATCGCAAAACCAAAGACCAGGAGCCCCAAGCCCCAGAAGCCCGGAGCCTGAAGCCTGAAGCCTACGTGAGCGCCCTCACCATGCTCGCTGTCCGCGAGCTGTCCGAGGCGCAGGTCCGCCAGCGGCTCGCCCGCCGGGAGTACGAAGCAGACGATATCGACCTGGCGATCGAACGCCTGAAGGCCGAACGGGCATTGGACGATGCGCGTACGGCGGGGGCGATTGCGCGGCGCGAGACCGCCTTCCGGAAGCGCGGAAAGCTGCGGGTGCAGCTGGCGCTCTCCCGCGCCGGGATCGACCGCACCGTGGCCAGGCGAGCGATTGACGAGACGTTCGGCCAGCTCGAGCCAGGAACGCTCATCGAGGCCGCTCTCGACAAGCGCCTTCGGGGCCGCAAGAAAGTCAAAGATCAGGCGGAGTATGCGCGCCTCTACCGCTATCTCGCCGGCCAGGGCTTCGATTCCGACGAGATCCGCCGCGTGCTCGATGCGAGGCGGCGGAGGACTGAAGACTGACGCCGCCGTAGTCGGCTACGGGCTCCGGGCTCCAGGCTCCGGGCTTCTGTAGAAACACGCCATCGGCGCTGAAGTCCAAAGCCCCTGAAGCCCGGAGCCAGAAGCCTTGATGCCCGGGGCCCCCGGAGCCCGAAGCCTGAAGCCCGGAGCCAGTAAAATGGACTCCCAATGACCGCCAACGAGATCCGCGCATCGTTTCTGGAATTTTTCCGTACCAAGAACCACCGCGTTGTCCAGAGCTCACCGCTCGTGCCGGGCGACGACCCGACACTGCTCTTCACCAACGCCGGGATGAACCAGTTCAAGGACGTGTTCCTGGGGCGTGAGAAGCGCGAGCTACGTGCGGGCCGCCTCGTCGCAGAAGGTGATGCGCGTCAGCGGCAAGCACAACGACCTCGATAACGTGGGGCCGTCGCATCGGCATCACACGTTCTTCGAGATGCTCGGCAATTTTTCGTTCGGCGACTACTTCAAGGAAGACGCCATCGCCTTTGCGTGGACGCTCCTGACCGATACCTGGAAGATGCCCGCCGACAGGCTCGTCGTCTCGATCTTCAAAGGCGAGAACGGTATTCCGCGCGACGATGAGGCGTACGACATCTGGCGGAAGTTCGTCCCGGCCGAACGCATCATCGAGCTCGGGTCCGACGACAACTTCTGGCAGATGGGTGAGACGGGGCCCTGCGGCCGGTGTTCGGAGATCTACTTCGTGCGGGGCACGGGGACCGATCCGGAAATCGAGATCTGGAACAACGTCTTCATGGAGTTCGAGCGCGGCGCCGGCGGCACGCTGGCGCCACTGCCCGCTCCATCGATCGACACAGGGATGGGCCTCGAGCGCATCACGGCCGTGCTCGAGGGGAAGGACTCCAACTACGACACGGATGTGTTCCGGCCGCTGCTGGCTGCAATCGGCGAGCTTGCGCGCTTGAAGTACGGTGCGAACGCCGAGCACGACATCTCGATGCGCGTCGTCGCGGACCACATTCGGGCGACGGCATTCCTGATTGGCGACGGCGTGATCCCGTCCAACGAGTTCCGCGGGTACGTGCTGCGGAAGATCATGCGGCGGGCGATGCGGCACGGCAAGCACCTCGGGCTCGACGAGCCCTTCCTCAGCTCGCTCGTGGGCGTGCTCGCCGCGCAGATGGGCGATGCCTACCCGGAGTTGAGGACAGGGCGCGACATGATCGAGAAGACCATCCTCGCCGAGGAGCACCGGTTCGAGACCGTGCTCGTGGAGGGACTGCCGCGCCTCGAGGCGGAGCTCGCGAAGGTCGCGGCCTCCGGCGGACGGGTGCTGCCCGGCGAGGCGGCCTTTCGCCTCTACGACACGTTCGGGATCCCCTCGGATTTCATCGAAGACACCGCAGCGACGGCCGGCATCACCGTCGACAAGCCGGCGTTCGAGGCCGCGATGGAGGCACAGCGCGGCAAGGCGCGCGCCCAGAGTGCCTTCGGGAGCAAGGCCGTGGACGCGTTCGCGGTGGCTGACGAACCGGCCCTCAAGAGCGCCGGCGATCGGTTCGAGGGATACGTCACCACGCGCCTCACGGAGCAGCCCGTGCTCGCGCTGTTCGACGAGAAGCGGCAGCCCGCGGAACGCCTCACTGCAGGCGACACCGGCTATCTCGCGCTCGGCGCAACGCCTTTCTATCTCGAGTCCGGCGGGCAGGTCTCGGACGTCGGCCGGATCCTGAACGAGGCGACGGGCGCGTCTGCGGATGTCATCGGGCTCACGAAGATCCGCCCTGGGCTGCCTCGCGCACATAAGATCCGCGTGACGAACGGGGCTTTTGCCGTCCGGGATCTGGTCACCGCGGAGGTCGACAAGGCGGAGCGAGACGCCACGCGCCGGAACCATACGGCCACGCACCTTCTGCACGCCGCGCTCCGGCAGGTGCTCGGCACGCACGTCAAGCAGGCGGGCTCGCTCGTCGCGCCCGACCGGTTGCGTTTTGACTTCGTCCACTTTCAGCCGGTCACCGACGCCGAGGGCGCCCTCATCGAGCGCCTCGTCACGGAGCAGATCGTCCGGAACACCGCCGTAGACACGCAGGTTCGATCCACCGAGGAGGCGATCGCCGCGGGAGCCATGGCGCTCTTCGGAGAGAAGTACGGGGACACGGTCCGTGTGGTGTCGGTGCCGGACTTCAGCCTGGAGCTGTGTGGGGGCACCCACGTTCGCGCGACCGGCGACATCGGACCGTTCGTGATTGTCAGCGAGGGCGGCGTCGCCGCCGGCGTGCGCCGGATCGAAGCGCTCACGGGCCTTGGAGCGGCGGAGTGGATCAGGGAGCGGCGCTCCACCCTCGCGGGCATCGTCGCGGCGCTGCATACCAGCGACGACCAGGCGTTCGAGGCCGTCGGCAAGCTCCAGCTCGAGGTCAAGAAGCTCACGCGCGAAACGTCGCAGCTGAAAACAAAACTGGCGCTGGGCGGGGCCTCGGCGGGCGGCGATGCAGCAGGCGGCGCTGTCGAAGTGGCGGGTGTGAAGCTGGCGCGGCGCAAGGTCGAGGGGCTCGACAAGAATGCGCTTCGAGGCCTCGCGGACTCGTTGAAGGCGCAGATCGGCAGCGGAGTCGTCGTGATCGGATTCCGCGAGCGAGGGGAAGGTGCAGCTCGTCGTCGCCGTCACCGCCGACCTGGTCGATCGAATCAAGGCCGGTCAGCTCGTTAAGGAGCTCGCTCCAATCGTCGGCGGCGGCGGCGGGGGACGGCCGGACTTCGCCGAGGCCGGTGGAAAGCATCCCGAGAAAATCGACGAGATGCTCGCCGCGAGTTCAGGGATCGTCGAGAAAGCCTTGTCGTAGAGCAGTCAACATTCTTCACTGGCGCCGGGGCCCCACCCCCGGCGCGAACTGACGCAGACACCTCGCCTCGGATCTCCATGTCCTCGGCTCAGTGTGGCCGCAGGCGCTCCCGCCCTGCCCGCCTCGCCTGCCCTGCCCGCCTACCTGCCCTGCCTGCCCTGCCCGCCCTACCTGTCCTCTCCTGAGCGAAGTCGAAGGGCCCTACAGTGCCGCCCGTCGAGAGCCGATAGCTATTCTGTCCAGCTTCAGTTTTCATGGGTGCCAAAATTGTAATCGGCGTGCTGCTGCTTCTGGCCTTCGTTCGGCCAGCGGATGCGCAGATCTACACCTGGCGGGACGCTAACGGGACCCTGGTCCTCTCCAACGTGCCGCAGGGAGGCGCCGCGCCGCCCAAGTCTTTTCGCCGTGCCCGCCTCGAGCGGCGTGCGGACGACCGTTTACGCGTCCCCTGACCGCAGCCGGCAGTACGACGGCATTATCAGGACGCACGCGGAGCGGCAGGGTGTCCGGCCGGAACTGGTGCGGGCGGTGGTGCAGGTGGAGTCGGCCTTCAACCCGGTGGCGATCTCGCCCAAGGGCGCCATGGGGCTCATGCAGCTCATGCCCACGACCGCAGAGGAGCTGGGCGTCGGCAACCCATTCAACCCTGAAGAGAACATCCGCGGCGGCGTGAGATATCTGCGCCTGCTGCTGGACCGCTACGACAACAACGAGCAGCTGGCGCTCGCGGCCTACAATGCAGGTCCAGGGGCCGTCGACAAGTACGGCGAGAAGATCCCGCCCTACCGCGAGACGCGCGACTACGTCTCGAAGATTACCCGCCTCGTACAGCCCATCAAGATGGCTGGAACGACCATCTACAAGATCACCGAAGTCATCGACGGCCGAGAGGTCGTCAAATACACCGATAAGAAGCCTCAGTAGGCTGCGGGCTTCAGGCTCCGGGCTCCAGGGGCTTCAGGCTCCAGGGGCCTCAGGCTCCGGAGGCTCCAGGGGCCTTAGGCTCAGGCGCTCCGGAGGCTCAGACTCCGGAGGCTCAGGCGGCCTTGGATTTCGAGGCGAGACGGGTCGTGAGCCGCGACTTGTAGCGGCCGGCGGCATTGCGGTGGATGATGCCCTTGCTGGCCATCCGGTCAATGAGCGAGATCGTGTCCTTCAGCGCCTTCTTCGCCTCATCGAGGTCGTTGCCGTCGATGGCCGCGCGGATGGACTTGAGTGCACCGCGGAGGCGGGCGCGGAACGCCCGATTGTGGTCGCGGTTCTTCAGACTCTGCTTGTGCGCCTTGAGCGCCGATGCGTGTGTTGCCAAGTAATTCGTGCCTCCAGAGAACCACTTATCATAGCATGCCAACCGTCTCCGGTCGGCATGCTATGGGCTCCTGGCCTCGGACTCCAGGCTCCAGAAGAACATCCTGCACGCGCCGCCAACTCCACTAAGCCAGAAGGCTGAATGCTGAAGCCCCGGGAGCCCGGAGGCTGGAGCCTGAAGCCCGGCTAGAGCCTGGAGCCCAGTGATCGTCCGCCCCGCTGTCCCCCGCAGAGTTCGACCACCAGGCGCTCGAAGAGCACCCGCGGCTCGCCGGCGGAGTGTTTCAGGTCCCGGTCGGTTCTGAACAGCGCGTCAACCGCGCCGCGCAGCCTGCCTGGCGCGAACTTCGTCCGAACCAGCCACCCGAGCTGGCCCAGGATCATCTCCCCGCGCATGCCGGCGTCGAACATCAGCGCGACCTGACGGAGCGCGGCCCTGGCATCCCCCGCCTCGATCGCGTTGGCCATGGCCCAGTCGTCCTGCAGGGCCGCCGGGCCGACAACTTCGCGGACGTCCTCGATCCCGATCGTCTTCTGGCCGAGGCCATAGAGCAGCAGCCGGTCCACGGTGTTGCGCAGCCTCTTGACGTCGGTGCCGCACCGCTCGGCCAGCAGCCGCGCGCCGCCAGGATCAACCGTGACGCCCGCAGCCGCGACCCGGTTTTTTACCCACCGCTCCGCGTCGCCCAGGTCCTCCAGCGCGCCGCACTCGACTACCACGGCCTGCTTGGCGAGAAGCTTGTACATCCGGCTGCGCTTGTCGACGCTTCCAGCCACAAACACGAGGGTGGTCTGCGGATCGGGCTTCTTCAGAAGGGCTTCGAGCTCATCGAGCGCGCGCGTCGCGGCTTCACTCTCGCGCTTCGGCACCAGCAGTGCCTCGGCTTGCATCACGAGCACCACGCGCCTCGGCGACATCATGGGCAGGGTCCGTGCAGCGGTGACCAGATCGGCCACCCGATCGGCCACCCGCTCGCCGGACGTGGCATCGCCGACGTGCAGCCGATCCACGTTGAAGGCCCTCAGGCCCTCGTCGACCAGCTCCTCGAACTCGTGCGCCAGCGCCGACTTCTCGACGTCGTCTTCGCCCTGGAGGAGGTAGACCGGGTCGGCGGTGCCCGCGGCGATTTGCTTACGGATGGCCGCCGGCGTCGAGATCGCCATCAGTCGCCCGCGGACAAGAGGTGGGACGCCGTCAAAACGCCTCGAGGATCGCGCTGACAATCGTGCGCGCGAACTCCGTGCTGATTCGATCCAGGGCGTTGAGATCCTGGCCGAAGAACGCGGCCGGGTCGAGCGTGCCGGACCCTGTCTGTCCCTGTGCGTCGTATTCCTGCCGGAAGACCAGGCCGGGGTTTTCCCACAGCACCTTGTTGTCGCGCAGATCGCGCAGTTCCACCCTCGCCGACATCGTGATGTTGTAGCGCGACGCGAGGTTGTTCCCGGTGAAGCTCACTGGCGTGATCGTGACCGACGATACCTCACCCACGAGCAGCGCATCCACCCCGGTCGGCTCCGGCAGAATCTGGTACCGTCCACGGCCGATGAACTCGGAGCGCACTTTCTGGGTGAGCTGGGTCTCCAGGTTGAAGACGGTGGTCCGGTTGGTGAACATCGGCACGCCGATGGTCTTGATGTAGTCCGGCAGGAACGACCCGGTGCCCGCGAGCGCATAACCGCAGCCCGTCGCAATGGCTGCACATAGGACCACGAACAGGACCGCCCCGGTCCCCAACTTCCGATCCCTAATCCCCAGTCCCCAGTCCCCGGTGCCTGTCATTGCACTACCACGCTCACGAGCGGTCCCTTGGCGACTACGACCTTGCGAATCGTCTTTCCGTCAGTATGCGTGCGCACACCTCCATCCGCCAGGACCCGCTCCCGGATCTCGTCATCAGACAGCCCCGCCGGCATGGTCAGCCTCGCCCGCACCTTGCCGTTGATCTGAACCGGAACGACAGCCTCGACAGCGCGCGCCACGTCCGCGTCGAAGGCCGGCCAGGTCGTCGCCGCCAGGCCGCCGCGGTTGCCGAGCTGCAGCCAGAGCTCTTCGGCCGTGTGCGGCGCGAACGGAGACACCATCACGACCAGCGCGTCGAGCGCCTCTCGCAGGACGCTGATCGTCTGCACCCGTTCAACGCTCCCGATCGGCGCTTCGCCCCGCGTCGGAGCACCGTGCGGGGTCGTCTCGCTGAACAGGTACAGCTCGTTGACCAGCTCCATCAGCGAAGAGACGGCCGTGTTCAGGTGCATGCGCTCTTCGATGTCCTGCGTCACCCGCCGGATGGTGTCGTGCGTCTTGCGCCGGACGGCCCGCTCGGCGTCGGTGCAGTCGTCGCCGCAGGCCGGTATCCCCTCGCCCCCCACGGTTTCCGACCAGTGGTCCACCAAACGCCAGACGCGGAGGAGGAAGCGGAAGCTGCCTTCGAGGCCGGCATCGCTCCACTCCACTTCCTTTTCCGGCGGCGCGACGAACATCACGTAGAGGCGCAGCGCGTCCGCGCCGTACTTCTGGATCATCGTCGTCCGGATCGACGACGTTGCCCTTCGACTTGGACATGACGGCGCCGTTCTTGAGAACCATGCCCTGGGTCAGCAGCCGCTTGAAAGGCTCGCTGAAACTGACGAGCCCCACGTCGCGCAGCACCCGCGTGAAGAAGCGCGAGTACAGCAGGTGCAGGATCGCGTGCTCCACCCCGCCGCTGTAGAAGTCGACAGGCATCCAGTATGCGGCGTGCTGAGGATCGAACGGCAGGTCCGTGTTGCGCGGATCGCAAAAGCGGAGGAAGTACCACGACGAATCGACGAACGTGTCCATCGTGTCGGTTTCGCGGCGGGCCGGCCCTCCGCACGTGGGGCAGGTAGTGTTGACGAACTCGGCCACCTGCGCCAGCGGCGAGTCGCCTCGACCCGTGAACGAGGCCAGCTTCGGCAGCTCGACCGGCAGCTGCTCGAAGGGCACACCCACGACTCCGTCCTTCTCGCAGTAAACGACAGGGATCGGCGTACCCCAATAGCGCTGGCGAGAAATACCCCAGTCCTTGAGCCGCCACTGGACCTCGCCCTTGCCGAAGCCCCGCGCCTCTGCGTGCGCGATCATCTCGCCCATCACCGCGGGCGCCGCCTTGCCCGTGAACTCGCCCGAGTCCACCAGCCCGCCGTAATTGGTGCCGGCCTCGGTCATCGTTTCAGCCGACAGCGCAGCGCCTTCCGCCTGCACGACGACTTTGATGGGCAGGCCGTACTTACGTGCGAACTCGAAGTCGCGCTGGTCGTGCGCCGGGACCGCCATAACGGCACCCGTGCCGTACTCGGCCAGGACGAAGTTGGCCACCCAGATCGGGACGTCCGCCCCTGTGAACGGATTGATGGCGGTGCGTCCCGTGTCGAAGCCTTCCTTTTCGATCGCGCCCGTCAGACGGGCCTCGCGATCGAGGGCGCGGAATTTCGCGACCCTTGCCGTGAAACCCGCGGCGTCCGGGCTCTCGCTGGCCAGCTGGTCCACCATCGGGTGTTCAGGCGCCAGAATGACCACGGTCGCACCGTAGATCGTGTCGATGCGCGTCGTGAAGACCTCGATGCTGCCCTTCCCTGCCGTCCCGGCCAGCGGAAACTGGATCCGTGCCCCCTCGGAACGTCCGATCCAGTTGCGCTGCATGACGACGACTTTCTCGGGCCATTCGGTGAGCGTATCGAGATCGTTCAGCAGCTCCTCGGCGTAGGCAGTAATGCGAAAGAACCACTGCTCGAGCTCGCGGATGGTCACAATCGTGCCGCAGCGCCAGCAGGCGCCTTCCACAACCTGCTCGTTGGCGAGCACCGTCTGGCAGCTCGCGCACCAGTTGACCTTTGAGCGGCGGCGGTAGGCCAGGCCCCGCTCCAGCATCTTCAGGAAGATCCACTGGTTGAACTTGTAGTAGTCGGGCAGGCAGGTCGCGATCTCCCGCTCCCACGCGTAGCTGATTCCCAGGCGCTGCAGCTGCCCCTTCATGTGGGCGATGTTGCCGAGCGTGGACGTCTCGGGGTGCGTGCCCGTCTTAATCGCGGCGTTCTCGGCCGGCAGCCCGAATGCGTCCCAGCCGAAGGGATGAAGCACGTTGTAGCCGCGCATGCGTTTGGTGCGGGCCATCACGTCGCCGATGATGTAGTTCCGCACGTGGCCCACATGCGCATGGCCGGACGGGTAGGCAAACATCTCCAGGCAATAGAACTTCGGCCTGGCCGGATCGGCTTCCACCTCAAACTGGCCCGCGGAGGCCCAGTGGTCCTGCCACTTCGCATCGAGCTGCTGCGGCTTGTACTCGGTCATTCGTTACAATTCTACATGGAGGCTTGATGACCTCGGAACGAACGGCCGAAACGCCCCCGCCGGTGTTCGCCGACCGGCTGGTGTCCATTCTGAACGATGGCGCGTTATGCCTGATGATCTCGATCGGGCATCGCACGGGGCTCTTCGACACCATGCGCGGCCAACCCCCGCTGACCGCGTCCGAGCTCGCCTCAAAGGCCGGGCTCAACGAGCGCTACGTCCGGGAATGGCTGGGCGCCATGGTGACAGGACGCATCGTCGACGTGGACCCCGGTACTGCGCGCTATCAGTTGCCCGCCGAGCGCGCCGCACTGCTGACACGTGTGGCGGCAGCCGACAACCTGGGCGCCTTCGCGCAGTACATCGGCATGCTGGGCGGAGTGGAAGACGACATCGTGGACTGCTTCAGGAAGGGCGGCGGCGTGCCCTACTCCCGGTATCCCCGGTTCCACGACGTCATGGCAGAAGACAGCGGCCAATCCGTCGTGCCCGCGCTCGAATCGCACGTGCTGCCGCTCGTCGATGGGCTGAAGCATCGCCTCGAAACAGGAATCCGTGTGCTCGATGCCGGCTGTGGACGGGGCCGCGTGCTCACGCGCCTCGCGGAGCTCTTTCCCAGGAGCCGTTTCGTCGGCATCGACCTATCGGAGGAGGCCACCACTCAGGCGCAGCATGGGGCCACTGCGATGGGCCTGAAGAACATTCGGTTCGTGGCCTCGGACCTGACTGACTTCGATGTGACGGCCGAGCCATCGGCATACGACTTCGTCACGACCTTCGATGCCGTCCACGATCAGGCCAGGCCGCTGGCGCTCCTCAAGGGCATCCATCGGACGCTGGCTGACGATGGTGTGTACTTGATGCAGGACATCAAGGGTTCAAGCCACGTGCACAAGAACCTCGACCATCCGCTCGGGCCGATGCTCTACACGGTCTCGTGCATGCACTGCATGACGGTCTCGCTCGCGCAGGGCGGCGAAGGACTAGGGGCGATGTGGGGCGAAGAGAAGACGCGCGAGTACCTGGCGCTTGCAGGCTTCCGTTCCGTTGAGAAGCACGAGCTCGCGCACGACATCCAGAACAACTGGTATGTGGTGACGAAGTAGGGAACAGGGAACGGGGAACAGGGAACAGGGCTCTCCTACCTGCCCCACCCGCCCTGCCTGCCCTACCTGCCTTTAAATTTTCCAGAACCCCCCGAGGTGTTGGCGGGCCTGGGCGATCGTGGTGCGCGCGCGGGTCGGGGACACGGAGCCCGGGGCTGGCCATGGATGGTCGCCGGTCTGATCCTTCGCCAGGACATCCACGACCGCACTGAGCGAGTCTCCAAACGCCTGCAGGTCGTACCCGCCCTCGACGACGAGGGCCAGGCATCCGCGGCAGCATTCGTCGGCCACGTGCCGCAGCTCGGCGGTCATCGCGGCAAAGGCCTGTGTCGTGAGCCTCATGCCTCCCAACGGATCACGCTCATGCGCATCGAACCCTGCCGACACAATCAACGCGTCAGGGCTGAACTGACTGAGGATTGGCCGTACGAGCTCGGCGAACACCAGGCGGTAGTCCTCGTCAACAGCGCCCACCTCGAGGGGAGCGTTGACGATGAAACCCTTGCCCTCGTCTTTGCCAATCTCGTCGGCGCCGCCTGTGCCCGGGTAGTAGGGATACTGGTGCATCGAGATGTACAGCACCGTGGGGTCGTGCTCGAACATGTGCTGTGTGGCGTTGCCGTGGTGGACGTCGTAGTCCACGATCGCGACGCGTGAGGCTCCCGAGGCGCGCGCGTGCGCCGCGGCCACCGCCACATTGTTGTAGAAGCAGAACCCCATCGCCCTGGCGCGCTCGGCATGATGCCCCGGCGGGCGCACCAGTGCGAGGGATCGGCGCCCTTCCCCGCCGCAGGCGGCCAACGCGTCCATGGCCGCGCCGGCCGCGAGCAGCGCGATCTCGTGCGTGGCGGGCGAGGTGAAGGTATCGGGATCGAGTGCGGTGGCTCGTCCGGCCGTCGCCGCAATCCGATCGAGGTACTGCTCGTCGTGCACCCGCGCGAGCGCCTCACGGGACGCCGGCCCCGGCTCCACCACTTCTCCGCCGGCGTCGCGCCACCGCGCCGCGACGCGCTCCATGACGTCGGCACGCTCGGGCGCCTCGGGATGTCCCGGCGGTGTTTGATGCTCGACGAATCGGTTGGACGAGATCAGTGTCAGGGGCATGAATCTGGTAATTGGGTAATTGGGTAGTTGGGTAATCGCAGCATTGGGTAATTTGGCTAATTTTAGAGCAGCTCACGGGCGCGGGACTCGAGGGCCATCAGACGCTGCTGCAGCTCCTCTCTGGCCGCTTCGAGTCCATCGTCATCGCTGTCTTCCGGCACGTAGAACGGCTCGCCGATCGCAATGGCCATCGTGGCGAACGGCTTCGGGATCTGCGTCCTGTCCCAGCTGGCGAGCGTCCAGTGGCGGCTGGCCTCGCAGTGGAACGGCACGACCGGATTGCCGGTGGCTTTGGCCAGCCAGACCGCGCCCGGCTGGGCCACTCTGGCCGGGCCTCTGGGGCCGTCCACGGTGAACGCGGCCTGACGTCCAGCGGCCATGTCCCGCTTCAGCTGTAAGAGAGCCTTCAGCCCGCCACGCGACGTGGATCCGCGCGCAGTGCCATATCCGAACCGCTCGATGATGCCCGCAATCCATTCGCCGTCGAAATTCTCGCTCGTGATGACGACGATGCCCCGGCCCTGGAAGTAGAGGGTGCCCGGCAGAATGCGGCCGTGCCAGAACGCCATGATTGGTTGACGGCCAGACTGAACGACCGCGTTCAGGTGCTCGGTGCCGGCGGCTCTCCAGCGAAGAGTGGCGCCGAGCCAGACCACGAGCCGGTAGCCCACGGCTGCGATGACGGCCGCCTGGGTACGCTTCCACCGCGATGCCCGCCAGCCCAGGTCGGTCAATGGCGCGTCAATTTGCCGTTCACGTAGGTCATGAGATCGACGAACTGGATCCCGGCCCCAGGCGAACCGGACGGCGCACTGGCCTGGGCGCCCTTGAGCATGATGGAGCAGAACGGGCACGCTGTAACCACTGTGCCGGCGCCGGTCGCTTCGAGTTGCTTGAAGCGGACGTCGCTGATGCGGGTGCCCTGCTCTTCTTCCTTGTCGGCGAAGAGCAAGCCGCCGCCCGCACCGCAGCAGTAGGGATTCTCCCGGTTGCGCTCGGGTTCCTTCACATCCCCGCCGAACCGGCTCAGGAGTGCGCGCGGCTCGTCCACTTTACCGGCATAGCGGCCGAGATAGCAGGGGTCGTGATACGTCACGGCCTCGCCGGGTCCCGCGGCGCCAGACAGGCCTCGCGTCAATTCCTCGACGTAAACGGCCGTGTGCACGATTTCAACCGTATAGCCGAACCGCTTGTAGTCGTCGCCGATCGTCTTGACGCAGTGCGGGCACGACGCGACAATCTTCTTCGGACCAGCGGCCTTCAGGTCCTCGATGTTCGCCTGCGCCAGCTCCTGGAACACATATTCATTTCCCGTTCGCTTCGCGACATCTCCGGTGCAGCGTTCCTTCGACAGCACGCCAAACCGTACCTGTTTGTGGCGCAGGATCTCAAAGAGCGATCGCAGCGACTTCTGGAAGTCCGCCTCGAAGGCGCCGGCGCACCCCAGCCAGACAAGCACGTCGTGCTTCGCGGGATCGAAGGTCTCCAGGGCCGCCGAGTCCACGAACTTCTGGCGCTGGTCGTAGCCCAGGCCCCAGATGTTCGAGCGCCGCTCGAGATGGTTGTAGACGGCGCCCATGTAGTCCGGCGCGTCGCCGTTCGAAACCAGCCCGCGCCTTGCGCCGATGATGAGCGGCGTGTGCTCGATGCCGACAGGGCACTGGTTTTCGCACGCGCCGCACGTCGTGCACTGCCACAGGACCTCTTCGCTGTAGACCTCGCCGAGCTTTATGTCCCGCTTTCCCGCGAGCAGCGCCTCCTGCGTCTGCAGGATCAGCGTCTTGGGGTTCAGCGCCTTGCCCGCGGCCCAGGCCGGGCAGTTGACCTGACATCGTCCACACTCGACGCAGGTGAAGGCATCGAGCACGGTCTTGCTTCCGACATCCTTAATCGTCTCGAGGCCTACCTGCTCTTTTTCAAAGTCGAGGTTCTCGAGCCGCCCAAGCTCCGGCGATTTGAGCAGCACGGTGATGGGCGAGAGCACCAGGTGGAAGTGCTTGGACGCCGGGATGAGCGCCAGAAACGCCAGGATGACGAGCGCATGCAGCCACCAGTTGGCGCGACCGGCCGCCGACAGCTCGTCAAGGCGCCAGGTCAGCAGGAACGTCACCATCAGCGTGGCGATGAAGCCGGCAATGACAAGCGATTCGATCGAGAGCTTCGTGCCGAGACCCACCGGGCGCACAAACGCGCGCCGCACGAACAGGTAGAGGATCCCGCCGAGCACGGCAATCGCAAACGGCGTCAGGACGAGCTTGTAGGCGTGGAACCAGGAGGTTCCCGTGAAATCCGCGATGCCGAGGCCGTGGAGGAACTCGGTGAGGGTGTAGCCGCCGAACGCCACAAAACCCCAGAACACGAAAGCGTGGGCGAGGCCCGCGACCGGGCGCTCGCGAATCGTCTGCCGCTGCGCGACCACGTCGAGCAGGAAGCGGCGCAGCCGAAACCCGGGACTATCGAACGTGAAGGTGTTGGGGGCGGACGAGATCAAGCGGACGCGCGTGGCCACCTGCGCCGCGAAGGCGCCAAGGAAGACCAGGACGAGGACCCAGAGCGCCAGCGTCGCCATTTGAGTTCACGAAGAAGCCGGCTTATTCCTTGAGCGCTTTCGTGAGCGCCGGCACGACTTCGAACAGATCGCCGACGATACCGTAGTCGGCAATCTCGAAGATCGGCGCATCGGGATCCTTGTTGATCGCCACAATCGTGCTGGCGCCCTTCATGCCGACCTGATGCTGGATCGCGCCGGAGATCCCGAGCGCAAGGTAGAGCTTCGGCGCCACGGTCTGGCCCGACGAGCCGACCTGGCGCTCCATGGGAAGCCAGCCGGCGTCGCAGATCGGGCGTGAGGCTGCAAGCTCGGCGCCGAGCGCGTCGGCCAGCTGCTGCGCGAGCGGGATGTTCGCCTGCTCCTTGATCCCGCGCCCGACGGCGACGATGCGCGGCGCCTGTGTAAGATCCACGGCCTGCTTCGCTTCCTGGAATGGCGCTTCGGGCTTCTGCCGGATGAGGGACGCCTCGACTTGAACCGCCATCGAGCGCACCGGCGCCGGGGATGCGCCCTTCGCTGCCTGGTCCGCGCGGAACGCGCCGATCTGGAACGTGACGAAATGCGGGGCCGGCCCCTCGAGCCGGACGTCCGCCGTGAGCTTGCCCTGGAACATCGGACGCACGAACACGGGCGAGCCATCGATCGTCTTGATGCCGGTCACGTCGGTGACGAGGGATCGATCGAGCCGCGCGGCAAGCTTTGGCGCGAAATCCCTGGTCTGATACGTGTGCGGGAGCAGCACCAGGTCTGGCGCGAGCGACGTCACAGCGGCCTGCAGCCCGGCAGTGTAGCCATCCGGTGTATAGGGCTCGAGCGCCGCGCTCTCAATGGTGACGACATCCTGAACGGCAGCCTGCGCGAGCGCGCTCGAAATCTCGGCCACGGCCGAGGCGCTGCCGCACGGCACCGCGACCACGATGGGACCGCCCGCGGCGAGCTGCTGGGCGGCCGCGATGGTCTCCCAGGTCGTCCGGTTGAGCGTTCCACCGCGCTGTTCGGCCACGACGAGAATCATCAGAAGACCCGCGCTTCCTCTCTCAGCTTCTGAACGAGGGCCCTGGAGGCCTCCGCCGCCGATCCGCCGAGGATCTCGGTCTTCTTCGTCTTCGCCGGCACATAGAGCCCGAGAATGGTTTGCACGGCTGCGGCCGGCGATGACCACGCCGCTTTTCGGATTTCCTTCTTCTTCGCCGCCATGATGCCCTTGAGCGTCGCGTAACGGAGCTGGTTGATGCCGCTCTGGATCGTCAGGACCGCGGGGAGGGGCATGGAGACCCACTGGAACCAGCCGCCCTCGAGCTCGCGCTTGACGCGCAGGCCGGCATCTGAGGCCTGGACTTCCATGATGATGGTGGCGTGCGAGAGGCCGAGACGCTCGGCCAGCACGACGCCGGTCTGCGCGAACCCCTGATCGTCGGACTGAAGGCCGGTCAGGATCAGGTCGAACTGGTCATCCTTCATCGCGGCTGCCAGGGCCGCGGACACGGCAAAGGCGTCGGCTGCCGCCAGACGGTCGTCTTCGACGTGAATGGCGCGATCGGCGCCGCGCGCCAGTGCCTCGCGCAGCACCTGCGCCACCCGCGCGGGCCCGGCCGAGCACACGACAACTTCCCCGCCGTGCTTCTCCTTCAGGCGCAGGCTCTCCTCGAGCGCATACGCGTCCGGCTCGTTCATCTCGTAGCTGGCGTCCTGTTCGCGGATCCAGCGGCCGGACTCGTCGACCCTGGGCTGCCAGTCGCGCGTCGGCACCTGCTTGATGCAGACCGCGATCTTCATGCTTCGAATCGCTTCAGCAGCAGGGCCGCGTTGGTGCCGCCGAAACCAAACGAGTTGGACAGCGCGTACTGGATCGGCAGCTCCCGTTTGGCGTTGGGGATGTAGTCGAGATCGCACTCGATGTCTGGCGAATCGAGGTTGATCGTGGGCGGGGCCATCTGGTGGTAGACCGCGAGCGTGGTGATGCCGGCCTCCAGCCCTCCGGCCGCGCCGAGGAGGTGCCCCGTCATCGACTTGGTCGACGATACGGCCAGTTTGCGGGCGTGGTCGCCGAAGCTGCGCTTGATCGCCAGGGTTTCGATGCGGTCGCCGTGCGGCGTGGACGTCCCGTGCGCGTTGATGTAGTCCACCCGGTCGGGTGTAATGCCGGCGCTCTTGATGGCCGCGTTCATCACGCGGTAGGCGCCGTCGCCGTCCTCGGAGGGAGCCGTAATGTGGTACGCGTCGGCGGACATGCCGTAGCCGACGAGCTCGGCGTAAATCTTCGCGCCGCGTGCCTGGGCGCCGTCGAGCGTCTCCAGGACGACCACCCCCGCGCCCTCGCCGACGATGAAGCCGTCGCGGTCCACGTCGAAAGGCCGGCTGGCCCGCTCGGGCTCGTCGTTACGGGTCGACAGCGCGCGGAGCGCGCCGAACCCGCCGATGCCCATCGGCGTGATCGCGGCCTCCGAGCCTCCCGCAATCATCACATCGGCGTCGCCGCGGCGGATGATCTCGAAGGCGTCGCCAATCGCATGAGCCGACGCCGAGCAGGCGGTGCAGGTCGCGGAGTTCGGCCCCTTCGCACCGAACCGTATCGATACCTGGCCGGCCGCCAGGTTGATGATCGCCGAGGGTATGAAGAAGGGCGAAATCTTGCGCGGTCCGCCTTCGAGCAGGGCCTTGTGCTCCCGCTCGATGGTGGTGAACCCACCGATGCCGGACGCGATGAACACGCCGGCCCGGGGCGCCTGCTCCGGCGTGATCTTGAGCTGCGCGTCGGTCATTGCGAAGTCGGCGGCCGCAATGGCGTACTGAATGAAGACGTCCATCTTCTTGACGTCTTTCTTGTCGATGAACCGCAGCGGGTCGAAGCCCTTGACCTCGCCCGCAATGCGCGTGGCAAAGGCCGTCGCGTCGAACTTGGTGATCGTTCCGATGCCGCTCTGGCCGGCGAGAAGCGCCGTCCAGTTCGCGTCGGTTCCAATCCCGAGCGACGACACGAGCCCGATCCCCGTAACGACAACTCGCCGATGGCTCACGGTGCTCCTCGCGCTACTTTTTGGACTTTCCGTGCGCTTCGATGTACTCGACGGCTTCCTTGACGCGCGTGATCTTCTCGGCGTCCTCGTCGGGAATCTCGATCCCGAACTCCTCCTCGAAGGCCATCACGAGCTCGACGGTGTCGAGCGAGTCCGCCCCCAGGTCGTCCACGAACGACGCGTCCGGCGTCACTTCTTCTTCGTCAACGCCCAGCTGCTCCACGATGATGCTCTTGACTTTGTCGGCTACCGCCATTCATTCCTCCTACATGTACATGCCGCCGTTGACGGCGAGCACGTGCCCAGTAATATACGCTGCCTCATCCGATGCAAGGTAACACGCGGCGGCAGCAATGTCGTCCGCCGTTCCCAGCCGCCCCAACGGAATCTGGGCTGCCCAGTCCACATGGGCCTTCTCGACCACCGCCCGCGTCATGTCGGTGTCGACGAATCCCGGCGCGATCACGTTGACCGTCACGCCCCGCGACGCCACTTCCCTGGCGAGCGCCTTGGCAAACCCGATGAGGCCGGCCTTCGACGCCGCGTAGTTGGTCTGTCCGGCGTTGCCCATCTGCCCGACCACCGAGCTGACGGCGATGATGCGTCCGCCCCGCTGTTTGAGCATCGGGCGCATGGCCGCCTGCGTCAGCGTGAAGGTCGCCGTCAGGTTGGTTGCGATCACGGCGTCCCAGTCCTCGCGCTTCATCCGCATCAGCAGCTGATCTCGCGTGATGCCGGCGTTGCTCACGACAATGTCCAGCCTCCCACGGCGGGACACGATCGCGCCCGGCAGCGCCTCGAGCGCGTCACGATCGGTCACATCGAGCCCCACCGCCTCGGCGTCACCGCCCTGGCCGACGATCTCGGCGGCCGTTGCCGCCGCGTTGTCCCCCCGCGCCACGACAACCACCGCAGCACCCTGCGCCGCCAGCTTGAGGGCGATGGCACGGCCGATGCCGCGTGACGCACCGGTGACGAGTGCGACTTTTCCTGTGAGGTCGAACATCATGCAGGTGTCACAGGGACATCAGGGGGGCGAGCGCCGTCAGGTCGTCGGGCGATCCGAAGCTCAACGCGGTGGCCTCTCGGTGAATCTTGCGCACGAGCCCGGTCAGCACGGTGCCGGGACCCACCTCAACATACGTTGTGACGCCCTCTGACGCAAGGCGAGCGACGACAGCTTCCCAGCGCACCGGCGACGATACCTGCGCGACGAGCGCCTCGATGGCTGCGGCAGCCGTCGTCTTGGGTTCGGCGTCAACGGTGGCCACCACGGGCACGGCCGGGGCGGCTGTGGCCAGTCCTCGAAGCTCCGGAGCGAGACGCTCTTCGGCCGGCTTCATCAAGGCGCAATGGAAGGGTGCACTGACAGGCAACGGGAGCACGCGCTTGGCGCCGAGCGCCTTCGCGCGAACACCGGCGCGGGCCACGGCATCGCGCGAGCCCGCAATCACAATCTGCCCCGCCCCGTTCAGGTTCGCGGGGCTCACGACGTCTCCCGCCACGCCCTCGGCCAGCGCGTCGCGGCAGGCCTCCAACACGCGCTCGGCATCCAGGCCGAGAATCGCCGCCATAGCGCCCGTGCCCACGGGCACGGCCTCCTGCATGTATCTGCCGCGGCGTCGCACAATCCTCAACGCATCGGCGAAACCGAAGGTGCCCGCGGCGACGTTGGCCGAGTACTCCCCAAGGCTGTGGCCGGCCACAAACGATGGGCGAACGCCCCTGGAGGTCAAGTAGCGCAGTGCGGCCACGCTCGCCGCGAGGATCGCCGGCTGGGTGTTCTCCGTCAGCATGAGCGCATCTTCGGGACCTTCGAAGCACAAACGGCTGAGGGACTCGCCGAGTGCGGCATCGGCTTCCGCAAACGCGTCACGACAGACGGGAAAGGCCTCGGCCAGCGCCTTGCCCATGCCGACCTTCTGCGAACCCTGCCCTGGAAAGATGAATGCAATCACTGGTGAGGCACCGTTGAGTGCGCGATCTCGCGCGCCACGCGATCGATGAACCCGGTGCCCGCAAACCGGTGCGCCATCGCGACCGCGTTCCGCACCGCCCTCGCGCTCGACCGTCCGTGGCCGACAATCGCGATGCCGGCCACCCCGAGGAGCGGGGCGCCGCCGTACTCCGCATAGTCCATCCGGCTGCGGAACCGGCGCAGCGCACGCGCCACGCCGAGGGCCCTGCCCGCTCGCGCAGACCGCCGCGCGGGCCGGTCTCGGCCCGGCTGCTCCAGCTCCCGCGCGATCAGCTCCGACGCCGTTTCGACCAGCCCCTCGCTGATCTTGAGCGCGATGTTGCCCGTGAACCCGTCACACACGATGACATCGGCCCCGCCGCTGTAGACCTCCCGGGCCTCGACGTTCCCGACAAACCTCGCGCGATCGCCGCGGGAATTCAGCGCTTTCAGGAGCTGGTGGGCGTCGCGCGTGAGCTCGTTGCCCTTGCTCTCTTCCTCACCGATCGAGAGCAGGCCGACCCTTGGGGACTCGATGCCGAACGAAACCCTCGCGTACACGCTGCCCATGGCAGCAAATTGCAGCAGGTGCGCGGGCCGGCACTCGACGCTCGCCCCGACATCCAGCAGCACCGCCGGGTTTTTCTTCGTAGGAATGGTCGCGGCCAACGCCGGACGGTCCACGCCCTCGATCATCCCGAAGGTGGTGTAGGCGGCCATCACCGTCGCACCGGTGTTCCCCGCACTGAACAGCGCGGCCGCCTCGCCGCTCGCCACCAGATCGGCCGCCACCCGGATCGTCGCCCGGCTCTTCTTCCGGAGCGCAGCCGAAGGCGCCTCCCCCATCCCGATCACATCGTCGGCCTCAACGATGCGGACACGGTCGGGGTCGTGATGCAGACGGGCCAGCTCGGTGGTCAACCGCTCCCGTGGTCCGACGAGCGCGACGCCGAAGTCAAAGTGGCGCGCCGCCGCCAGCGCGCCGGCAACGATGGGGCCTGGCGCGAGGTCGCCGCCGAGGGCGTCCACCGCGATCCGAATCACTCCTCTTTGACAGCCCGCGCCTGACGGCCGCGGTAATGGCCGCAGTTCGGGCACACGCGGTGCGGCGGCTTGATCTCGTGGCACTGCGGGCACTCGCTGAGGCCCACGGCCGTCAGCGCGTCGTGCGTGCGGCGCTTGGCCGTCCGCGTCTTGGAATGTCGGCGTTTGGGATTCGGCATCTCTATGACTCTTTCTTCAGGGCTCTCAAAACAGCGAACCTGGGATCCTCCCAGGTGGGCGCGCAGGTGCATGCGCCACGGTTCAAGTTAGCGCCGCAGATCGAACAGAGACCGCGGCACTCTTCGCGACAGAGCGGCTTCATCGGCAGCGCCAGATAGAACTGCTCCCGCATCAGTTGATCGAGCTCGATCTGGCCGTTCTCGTAGAACGCCGCCGACAAGTCGTCGTCGCCGAGCTCGCGCTCGCCATCGCCCCCCGCGGCATCCTTCGGCTGGTAACGCAGATCGAAGGGCGCATCCACGTCCACCTCGAAGCCCTCCAGGCAGCGGCTGCACGGCAGCACGAGCGTGCTCCGGACGCGACCCTCGAGGCGAAAGCGGTCCTTGTCCTTCTCGATCTCGAAGGTCAGCGACACGGGGCCCGCAACGGCAAACGCATCCTGGCCGGAGGTCAGCTCCTCAGGCGCGTAGACCCGGGCAAATTCGGTGCGGGCCGTGCGGATCTTCGTGAGGTCCAGCGCAAACATGAACCTCCCAATATACCATTAAACATTGCTGTTGCAGCCGTTTCCGGCCCTCTGCTACTCGCTGGACCAGGGTTTGGGGATGAAGAGCTCTTCGTAGAGCCGGACGGCATATCGGTCGGTCATTCCGGCGATGAAGTCCCTGGTGGCCACGTCCAGCCCGTCCGACTCCAGCGTGACCGGATCCAGAAAGGCTTCCGGACGCTCCTGAACCTTCTCCCACAGCCCCGAGAGGATCCCGGAGGCCTTTCGGAACTCGGCCGTGGCCGTCAGGTTCTCGTAGACCGCATCGAAGAGAAAGCTTCTCAGCCCGATCACGGCCGCGAGGACGGGCTCGCTCATTCGAATCTCGGATGAGATCGGCTGCGAGCGTTTCGGTGACGACGTCCCTCACTAGCGTCCCGATACGCGCGGATGACGTCGTGCCGAGCCGCGCGACAAGGTCGGCCGGCAGATCCTCCGGCCTCAGCAGCCCCGCCCTGGTCGCATCGTCGATGTCGTGGTTCACGTAAGCGATGAGGTCCGCGACGCGCATGATCTGGCCCTCGATCGTGCTCGCGCGCAAGGCAGGCGGCATGCCGACGGGTGCGCCGGATTTGCCTTTCGAGTGCTTTGCGATGCCGTCGCGCACTTCCCAGGTGAGGTTCAGACCTCGGCCCTCGTTCTCGATGCGATCGACGATGCGCAGGCTCTGCTCGTAGTGGTTGAAACCGCCCGGCATGAGCGTGTTGATGATGCGCTCGCCGGCGTGCCCAAACGGGGTGTGCCCGAGATCGTGGCCGAGGGTGATCGCTTCGGTCAGCTCCTCGTGCAGACGCAGCACCTTTGCGATGGTCCGCGCGATCTGCGACACCTCGAGCGTATGCGTGAGGCGCGTGCGGTAGTGATCGCCGGTCGGCGCAAAGAAAACCTGCGTCTTGTGCTTGAGCCGCCGGAACGCCTTGCAGTGGATGATGCGGTCGCGATCGCGCTGAAACGCCGGCCGGACATCGTCTTCACGCTCCTGGCGCGCAGCGGCCGCGGGAATCGGCGCTCTTGGCCGCCTGCGGCGCGAGGATCTCCCGCTCGCGGGCCTCGAGTTGCTCGCGAAGGGTCACGCCGTGATCTCACCGAGAAAGCTCGTGCCGTGGCCGAGGCGCGGAGACTCCGAAGTTCGACGCCAGAGTCTGGCCGAGATCGGCGAAGGTCGCGCCTGGTGCCCGAGCGGCGTCGGGCCCTCACGCCCGGCCCCGTCGCGAGCAGCGGCACGTACTCACGCGAGTGATCGGTGCTGGGCGTGGTCGGGTCGTTACCGTGGTCGGCGGTAATTACCAGCAGGTCGGATGACGCCAGTTGCGGCAGCAGGCGGGCAAGCCGCCGGTCGAATCCTTCGAGGTTTCGCGCGTACCCCTCGACGTCGTTCCTATGGCCGAATTGCGTGTCGAAGTCCACGAGGTTCACGAAGACCAGCCCGCTGTCGACCGACTTCATGTAGGACTCGACGACGATCCATGCCTTCCGCGTCACTGGCGGTATGCCTCGTCTCGGTCATCCCGCGTCCTGCAAACAGGTCGTCGATCTTGCCGATAGCGACGACCGGATAGTGCGGCCGCCTTCAGCCGATCGAGCAGCGTGTCGCCGAACGGCAACAGCGCGAAGTCGCGGCGGCGTGTCGTCCTGGTGAACGCGCCTGGCGCGCCGGTGAACGGGCGCGCGATCACCCGGCCGACGCCGAGCCCCTCCCCACCAGCCGATATGCGGCCTCGCACGCGCGATACAGCTCGGCAATCGGTACGACCTCTTCGTGGGCGGCGATCTGGAACACGCTGTCGGCCGACGTGTAAACGATGAGCGCGCCCGTGCGCATGTGCTCCGCGCCAAGCTCGTCGATGATCGCCGTGCCGGACGCCGCCTTGTTGCCGATGACGCCGCGTCCGGTCAGGCGGGAGAACTCCTCGAGAACGTTAGACGAAAACCCGTTCGGGAACACCGGGAACGGCCGATCCAGGACGAGGCCCATCATTTCCCAGTGTCCCGTGACGGAGTCCTTGCCGGCGGAGGCCTCCGCCATGCGGCCGTACGCGCCCATGCCGAAGGTGGCTGGCCCCACCTCGCCAGGACCGATCGCCGCCACCTCCGCGAGACCAAGTCCGCGCAACGTCGGGACGGCGAGCGGAATGTGGCGCGCGATGTTCCCGAGCGTATCGCTGCCCTCGTCGCCATAAGCGGAGGCGTCGGGCAACTCACCGGCGCCCACGCTGTCAAGCACGATGACGATGGCTCTGGTAAAGGGGGATGGCACGGGCCAGCAGGTCGTTCGCCGCGGCGAGGGTTTCAGGGGATTCGCCGGGACCGTCGAGCCAGACTAGATTAGGCTCTTTGCGAAACCAGATCAACTGACGCCGCGCGTACCGCCGGTTCTCCTGCGCGATGAGCGCGCGCGTTGCGGCCTCGTCCCTGACGCCTTCCAGGTGCTCGAGGATCTGCCGGTACACCAGACCGCCGAACGGCCGCGCAGCAACCGGCACGCCGGAGGCGAGGAGCGAGCGGACCTCGTCCACGACGCCGCGCGCGAATTGCTGATCGACGCGTCGGGCCACCCGCTCGGCGGTCTGGCTCGCGGGAATCCTGAGTGCGATGGCCAGGACCTCGACGTCAGGGATGAGCGATCGGGTGTCGTCGAAGTGCGAGGTCAGCGGGCGCCCGGTCAGGAAGTACACTTCCAGCGCTCGCACCATCCGCTTCTGATCGCGTGGCTCGATTCGCACGGCCGATGCCGGATCGACCCGGGCGAGCATCCGATGCAATAAGCCCACGCCGCGGCGTTGCGCGATAGCATCCAGACGCCCCCGCAGCTTCTCGTCCCTGCCAGGCCCCGGGAACAACCCTCTCGTCAGTGCGCGGAAGTACAGGCCGGTGCCGCCCACGATGAATGGCAGTGCCCCCCTTGCATGGATGTCCCGGATGGCCCCGGCGGCGTCGCGCGCGAACTGTGCGGCGGTGTACTCGGTCGTCGGCTCAACGATGTCGATCAGATGGTGGGGGACGTCACCGCGGTCGTTCGCGAGCACTTTGTCGGTGCCGATGTCGAAGCCCCGATACACGGCCGTCGAATCACAGTTGATGATCTCTCCGCCCCAGGCTTTCGCGAGCGCGAGCGCCAGCGTGCTCTTCCCGGTCGCCGTCGGGCCAAGGATCGCGACTGCCAGACGACGGGGCCCGGACGAAAGGGGATCGGGCGAGGGCTCAGAACCCGCCGACACGGATGGCGATGTAAGCAAGAAACACCAGCAGGAGCGCGAGAAGACCGCGCTGCTGCGACTCGGTCGGCATCACGGGTCCTCGTTGTAGAAAAAGGTCACCGTGAAGAAGGCCTTGTCTGCGGGATATTCCGGTGGCAGCGGCGCGGTGGGGTTGGACGAAGCCAGAGCACCGTACGCCGCCTGGTTGAACGCCTCGATGGGCGACGGTCCAACCACGGTGAGATCCGTGATGAATCCGTTCTTGTGGATGTTGAAGGTAATCACCACGCGGCCGCGATTCACCATCGCCGCGTACGGGATCATCCAGTTGCCCTTGACCTGTGCCACGAAACGGCGAACCCAGGGGCCGAATTCCACACCCTTGGTATCGAACTGCAGTGCCGGTCCGAAGGCACCCCCGCCCTGCGGGTTGTTGAACTGATCGGCCTGCACATAGCGCTGGAGGTTGCGAAGGGCATCTCCAAGGGATCCTGCGCCTGTGCGTCCCAGCCTCGAGTCCGCCTGTGGCCGGTTCGGCGGTGTCGGCATCGGCGTCGGCGCTTCGGCGAGCTGAAGGTCGCTTTGAGAGGGCGGCGCGGGCTCTGCCTGCACGGCAGCCCCATCGGCCGGCGGCGCGGGCGTGGGAGGCGCTTCGGGACCGCGCATCGTTTCCCGTTCCGCGCGCTCCACACGCTCCGGCGTGTTACCACGTGAGAACGGCATGGGGTTGGCGGGTTGCTGCGCGCGCTCGCGCGCCCGGGCTTCGCGGTTCTCGTCGCTCAACTCGGCGCGATTGGGCGGGCGCTTGGCCCGTTCATCGATCAGGGGCTCGACGACCACAAAGCGGGGGCGGTCAGCCTGCTGCTGGCGCTCGACCTCCTGCAACTTTGCGAGGCGCTCGGCGAGCACCGCGGGATCTTCCTTGAAGAGGTCCGGCATGAGGAGGGCGGCGATGACCAGCCCCATGTGCGCGATGACGGAAATGAGGAATCCCTCGCGCCACGAGATGGCAGGCCCGATTCGACTAATGTCGGGACGGTAATCCTCAAAGTCGAAGTACATCAGTAAATTACGAGTATAACAGCTACAACCTGACTGGGGATTTGGGGATTTGGGGATTAAGGGACTAAGGGATTTCGGACTCCCTTAATCCCCAATCCCTTAATCCCTTAATCCTGAAGTCCTAAGTGGGCTTTCTGAGAACCCATGTGGTCATGCAGCGCTGGTCCTGCACAATCGTGGTCTTGAGCGGGTCGACGAGCGACGCACCCAGCCGGCCCGTCAGTTCCAAAAGGATGGGCTCGTCGACGAGGTAACGCTCAGAGCCGTCCGGCAGGAGAAACCGGCGGCCGCCGAGCGGACGAAGGCGCTCCTCCATCCCGATCGAGGAAGCCAGCCTGGCGAACAGCAGGCCTCCCGGTTTCAGGACCTTCCACATCCCTGCGACCATCGCCTCGAACTGCTCCGTGTCCCGCGCGAAGTGCAGGAGCGCGCTGCCGATCACGACGTCGGCGAACGCCGCCGGAAAGCTCATCGCTTCGACTGGTTCGACCCGGAAGTTCGCGGGTGCGAGCGAAGGCGCGATCTCCGAGACCAGAGTGCGGACAGCCCGGACGGCATCAGGATCGCGATCCGCGCCAAAGACGTCGTACCCCGCCCGCAGCAGGTAAATTAGATTTCGTCCGCCGCCACACCCCGCATCGAGCACACGCATGCCCGGCTTGATGCGCCCGCGAAGGAGCTGGTCGAACAGGTAGATGTCGATCTCGCCGAACTCCGCCCGGAGGTCCATGGGAGCAGACGGCAACTTACGATTCACAATTTACGATTTCCAATTCATGACCTCCCTCGGTTCGCCGTGTAGAGCACGACGATCCCAAAGGTCAGCGGGCTGGCCTTGATGTCCGCAAAACCGGCCTGCCGCAGCAGCGTCACAAACTCGGCCGGAGACGCGAAAGCGCTGACCGAAGCCGGCAGGTAGCCGTACGCAGCATTGTGCCGCGAGACGAGCTGCCCGACCCGGGGCAGAACGTGCTTGAAGTACCAGAGGTACGCGCTTCTCACGACAGGCAGCGTCGGCACGGCGAACTCGAGGACGGCGAGCCGGCCGCCTGGCTTCAGCACGCGGTGCATCTCGCGGCACGCCGTGGCCGTCTGTTCGACATTTCGGATGCCGAAGGCCACCGTCACGGCGTCGACCGACATATCGGCGGCCGGAATCCGGGCAGCGTCGCCTCGAACCAGCGTGACCCGGTCGGCGAGCTGCCGATCGTGCAGCTTCGCACGGCCAACCTGCAACATTGCCCCGGCGAAGTCCACGCCGAGCACGCGCGCCGCCGGCGGGCTCGCCGTCCTCGCGGCAATCGCCAGGTCGGCGGTGCCCGTGCAGAGATCGAGCACCCGTTCGGTGCCGGTCAGCGACAAGGCCCGAATCGCGCGCTTCCGCCAGCGCCTGTCGATGCCGGCGCTCAGCAGATGGTTGAGAAAATCGTACCGGTCGGCAATGGCATCGAACATCCCCGCGATGCGCTCGGGGGACTTGGAGAGGTCAGTCACGACGCTGGCTCCGGGCTTCGGGCTCCGGACTCCGGGAATCTGGCTCTGGGCTCCGGGAATCGGGATCTGGGCTTCAGGACACGAATTCCCAATTTCCAATTCCTAATTCCAAATTTCAAGCGTCCCGTACCGTGCCCGTCCATGCCGGGTAGAGCTCGTGATCGAAGCCAAGCGCGTCGAGGATCTTGCCCGCCATGAAGTCGGCGAGGTCGTCGAGCGTCTTCGGCAGCTGATAGAACGCCGGCATCGCCGGCAGGATCGTGGCGCCGGCCTCGGCGCAGAGGACCATGTTCTTCAGCTGCGGGAGGCTCATCGGCGTCTCGCGCGGCACGATGACCAGGCGGCGCCGCTCCTTCAGCATGACGTCGGCGGCACGCTCGACCAGGTTGCGCGAAAGGCCGTGAGCCACGCCGGCGAGCGTTTTCATCGAACACGGCACGATGACCAGGCCCGCGCATCCATGGCTCCCGCTGGCCAGCGTGGCGCCCAGGTCCTTGTTGCTGTGAACCGACAGCGTGCCCCGTCCGGCGTCTTCGCCGTATTTCTGGATCAGGAAGGGGTGAATGCCCTGGACCCCTTTTGACAGGCCCAGCTCGTCATGCAGCAGGCGCGCGCCGTACTCCGACACCACCAGCTCGACGTGCAGGCCGCGCGACAGCAGAGCCGCAAGCGTGCGCGTTGCGTACACAGCGCCGCTGGCGCCCGTGATGGCAACCGCGACGGAACGCCGGCGCTCATCGGACATAGATCGAGACCGCCAGAACAATTAGATACAGGACGCCAACGTAGCCGTTCAGATCGAAAGCGCGCTTGACCTGCGACAGGTCGGCAGCGCTGACGAGCGACTGCTCGTAGGCCAGCAGGAGCGCGACTACACCCACACCAGCCAGATAGAACCAGGGCAGGGGCGTCACCGCGGCGAGCGCGAGCAGGCACGCGACGGCGCCGACATGCATCGCGCGCGAGAAGCGAAGGGCGCGGGCGACGCCGAAACGGGCAGGAATCGAGTGAAGCCTGTGCGCCCGGTCGAAGTCGACATCCTGGCAGGCGTAGAGGACATCGAACCCTCCCACCCAGAGCCCGATCGCGAGCGCGAGCAGCCAGGGTTCCCATCCGCCGCGCCCACCCACTGCCAGCCAGCCCCCGACGGGAGCCACCGCCATGGCCAGGCCCAGGAACAGCTGCGTCCACGTGGTGTAGCGCTTCGCCAGCGAATACCAGAAGACGATGGCCAGCGCCACGGGTGAAAGCAGGAAGCAGATCGTGTTGAGGCGCCAGGACGCGAACACGAACACGGCTGAACTCACGACCACGAACACTGCAGCTTCAGCCGTCGACATTGCGCCGCGCGGGATTTCGCGCGAGGCCGTGCGCGGGTTGAGCGCGTCCATGCGGGCATCCACGAGGCGATTGAAGCCCATCGCGGCGCTTCGAGCCGCAACCATCGCCACCAGGATCCACCCCACCACCGGCCAGGTGATCGGCACCACGCGCGACGCCAGGAGCGCACCGGCCAGCGCGAACGGCAGGGCAAACACCGAATGGCTGAAGCGGACGAAGGACAGGTAGACGCGGAGGCGGCTCAAGAACATCTCAAAATTCAAATCTGAAATTTCAATCTTAGTTCTCAGATCCAGAGAGCCACCGAATGCCCTCGGGCCGAACTCCGCGCACCAGGTATTCTTCCACATCGTCGCAGCCGTGCGGAATGTCGACGGCGAGCAGCCGGGCCCGCTGGCCAGTGGCGATCGTGCCGAAGTCGTTGAAGCCGAGGGCCACTGCGCCGTTCCGCGTGGCACTCTCGAGGAGGGATGCAGCGGGCACTTCGGGCGCCAGGGCGCGCATCGCGGCCAGCTCCGAAAATACGTTCAGATCTGGCGTGCTGGCAAGGCTGTCGGTACCAACAGCAACGCGGACGCCAGACTCGTAGAATCGGCCGATCGGTGGCACTCCCGCACCGGTTCGCGCGTTGCTCCTCGGGCACGTCACCAGCGTTGAACCCCGCTTCTCGAGCGTCGCCAGGTCGGCAGATGACATCTGCACGCCGTGGACGGCCAGCGTGTGCGGCCCGAGGACGCCAAGGTGATCAAGGTACTCCACGGGACTGACGGCCGGGGCGGCAAAGGACGAATCCCACGATCCCATGTCCTCGAGGAAGGTCCGCCAGGGTCCGGACGCCGACCGGACGAACTCGACCTCCTCGGCTGACTCGGAGAGGTGAACGGAAAACGGGGTCGGGTAATCTCCGTGCTCGCCAGCGGAAATGCCTGCCTGATCGCGTTCTCCGGCGATCGCCTTGAGCATCGCCGGCGACACAGAGTACGGCGCGTGAGCGGCGAGGCTCGCCCTGACGTCATCGGAGCTGATGGAGGCGATGCGGGCGCGAGCCTCCTCCACCGCCGTCGCTGCGGATTCGGCGCGGAAGCGAATCAACTCGTAGAACACGACACCGGCCAGCGCGCTCCGGATCAGCGGGCCACACGTGACGAGCGTGTTCGAGATGTCGCCAACCACCGCGGTTCCGCATGCGAGGGCTTCGTTGATGCCCTCATCGACGCCAGAGAGAATGCAATCCGCCGAAGGATCCGCCTGTTCCCGCCGCAGTGCGACCACTTGACGAATCCATGAGACGAATGTGTCCGACGGCGCCACGGCGTCGCGCATGTGCGACAGCTCGAGATGGGTATGAGCGTTCACGAGGCCGGGGAGGATCGCGACGTCGCCAAGCTCCACGTCGCGCGCATCGGACGATCGGCTGTTGCCTCCTGAGACGCCCACAACACGGTCCCGAACGACCTCGACCCACCCGTCGCGAACCGGTGGCCGCGCGATCGGAAGGACCCAGGCCGCTCGATATCTCACCATCAGAACGACTAGTTCGACTGCTCTCTGGTGGCCTTGCCCTGCTGGCTCCGCGCCGGATAGAGCCGCAATTCGGCTGGGACGCTCGCGTCCCCCGCTTCCCGGGCGGTGCTCAGCTCGAGCATCCTCGGCACGTTTCGCTCGCGGAAGATCGGACCGCCCAGAATCTCGTAGTGCATGTTGCGGCGGCGGGCCTCAAAGCCGGCGTTCTCGACGTTCCTCACGATCTCGACTTCGTCCATGCAATAGCTGGCGCCGGCTGCGCGGACAACGTTCTCTTCGATCATGACGCTGCCCATGTCGTTGGCGCCGTAGGCGAGGCTCAGTTGGCCGACCTTGCCGCCCTGGGTCACCCACGAAGCCTGCAGATTGTCGAAGTTGTCCAGGACCACTCGTGCAATCGCCAGCGTCCGGAGGTAGTCAACGCCCGTCGCCTCCTGCCCGGCGAGCTCGGTGTGGTCGGGCTGATAACTCCACGTGATGAACGCGGTGAATCCGCCGGTCTCGTCCTGCAGATCGCGTAGCCGCAGGAGGTGCTCGAGCCGCTCTTCGTCGGTCTCGACCGTTCCGTACATCATCGTGGCCGTCGTGCGCAGGCCCGCTCGGTGGGCGTGACGCATGACGTCGAGCCACTCGTCAGCCGTGGCCTTGCCGTAGCAGTGCAGCAGCTTCCGAACGCGATCGACCAGGATCTCCGCGCCGCCGCCGGGGACGCTGTCGAGGCCGGCGGCAATCAGCCGATCGAGCACCTCGGGCACGGGCAGCTGCGACAGGCGCGACAGATGAATCACCTCGGGCGGCGAGAGCGCATGGAGCTTGAAGGTCGGATACCGCTCCTTGACGGCCTTGAACAGGTCTTCGTACCACGCGAGCGGGAGATCCGGATTGTGGCCGCCCTGCAGCAGGAGCTGGACGCCGCCTACGGCGATGGTCTCGTCAATCTTCCGGAACAACTCCTCGAAGCCGAGGACGTACCCGTCGGGGGAACCCACCGGCCTGTAGAACGCGCAGAAGTTGCACTTCGCCACGCAGACGTTCGTGTAGTTCACGTTGCGGTCGATGATGTAGGTCACCACGCCTTCGGGGTGCTTACGGGCACGAACCTCGTCGGCGAGCGTGCCGAGAAGCGGTGTCGGGGCGTGGCGATAGAGCGTCAGGGCATCCGATGCACCCAGGCGTCGGCCCGCGCGCACGTCTGCGGCAATCCGGCCGATCTCCTGGCTGAGCTCGGTAGGCATCAGAAGAAACTCAGGGGCGCCGCCGCGGCCACAACTCCAGCCTCCACGGCGTAGCGATAGAACAACTCGAGAGCCGCCTGTTCGTCGTCTGCGAGATGGTACTTGATATTGTCCCGCAGGTAGCTCGCGGCCACGCTCTGGAGGTCGGGGCGGCCTGGAAAGTACGCCTCGGCAATCTCGACCGGCCGCTGCACACCCAGGTCCCGTGCATCCTGCAAAGCTGCCACGTCGTCGGGCGATAGCACTCCAGAAGGTCCGGCCCAGAACGCCCAGACAAACGGGAGCCCGGTCATGGCCGTCCACTCCTCTCCAAGGTCGATTCTCTCCGGGAGAGGAGCATCGCCGCCGCGCGCGAGCAGCGCGTTGTCACCCCGCGCGAAGAGCGCGTTGTCACCCCGCGCGAGGAGCGCGTTGTCACCAATGATGAGCGCCGCGTCACAACGCCCGAGCATGGCCGCCAGGTCCGGGCCCAGCGGCTCGAGGGCCGGCGCGATCCCGAATCGCCTGGCGCACAGCACGCGGACCAGCGCCACCGAGGTCCTGGAGCTCGTGTCCATGGCAATCGACCTGACCTCGTGTATCGGCTTCGTCGTGAAGAGCAGCACCGACGCCACGGGACCGCGCGAGGCGATGGCGAGTCCCGGCACGATGGAGTAGCCGGGCCGCCGCAGGTACTCGATCGAGGGAATCAGCCCGACGTCGATCGTTCCCTGATGGAGAAGCTCAGCGCACTTCGAGGGAACGTCGTAGCGGAGTTCAAACCGCGGCGACCGATCGAGCCCGAAAGTCAGCGGACGGGCATTCAGGTAGCCCACGGCACCGAGACGGACGCGGCTCATCGCGCCAGGATCTCGCGCCGGCCATTGCGTTCCGCTGGCTCGAAGCCCGCCGCCCGGATGTTCCGGCGCACGTCCTCAATCGGCGACCGGCGCGGGCCGTCCGGCGCCTCGTCTGAAGCAGTTACGGCATCGAGATCGTCAGCGCCAACCGTGAGCGCTACCTGTGCCAGCTTCGGGCCATAGAGCGACCAGTCAACCTGGATCGATGCGATGTCGGCCAGGAACAGCCGTGCCAGCGCCACCCTCTTCACGTCGTCGTACCCCGTGGTGGGCGCCGCGGGGTTTGTCCGGCGCGGCAGGGGGGCGAAGGAACGGATGACGCCCACCTGATACTGAACCTGCGCGACGCGCCTCAGAAACGACGGCGTGTCTGCGTCCGGCCACTGCGACACGGTGAGCCGGCCCAGCGACATGCCGGAGATGTTGACCTCTTCAATGCAGCGCCTCGGATCCTGCAGGAGATCGAAGGGCGCTTCGGCGACCAGTTCCAGGCCGGCCGCGCAAAGGTCCTCGAGCAGGGCGCGAAGGGTCAGGCGTTCGGCCGCCGCCAGACGCTCCAGATCGGCCAGCGAGTAGCCGGACAACGGAGTACCTGCCGAGGCGGCCCTTACCTCGGCTACCCGCGCCATGGCCGCCGCACGGCTCACAGGCGCGCCCACAATTCGCACTTCGGTCGCTGAGGGAGGAACGGCTACGGTGCTGGAGGCATCAGCTGGTACATCAGCCACGCGCACGAACGTGGTCGTGGTGCCGTGTCTCGCGTGCCGCGCCTCGTCGGCGAGCATGCCAATCGCAATGATGTCGTGGCTCGCCGCCAGGGCATCGAGGTCGGTCTCTGTCACAGGCATCAAACGGTGATCTTATCAAGGGAACGGAGAACAGAGAACGGGGAACGGGAGGGAGCAGGGAACAGTCCCGACCCCTGTTCCCTGTTCCCTGTTCCCTGTTCTCTGTTCCCTGTCCTAGGAGACCGTGGGTCCAAACAGCACGCCGATCACCATCCCGATGACGGCCACCAGGATCCATCCGAACACGCAGACGGCAACCGCCCGTACCGTGCTCGTGTAGTCGAGCGCCCTTTGAACGGCGTAGACCATTGTGAGGAGCAGCCAGACGGCGACGATCGCGAAGGCCGGCCGGGCGGCCACCGGAATCGCACCGATAGCCAGCAGGAGTCCCGGTGCGGTCGAGAACCCAATCGTCCGTAGCAACTGGCCCAGGTTGGCCCGAGTCCCGGCGGTGGGCAGGATCCGGGCCCCGACTTCGAAAGTCAGGAGCGCCCACGCGGCCCACGACACCAGCGCGGCAACGATGATGACCGGGATCCGCGGCGGCGCCACGCCGAGGCCGGTGGCGCCAATTCCTGCCGCGGCCGCCGACAGCACCACCACCGCCATCGCCTGCATGGTGGCGCCCGCGTCCGCTTCGACTTCCTCGTAGATGGCCACATCGAGCGCCATCGCCCCAATCAACCGCTGCAGAAATCCGTTGGTCGAAGTCAGCTGAGCCATGTCCGGCCATTATGCAAGACGTTGGCCTCACGAGGGGTGGAGGCTTACGGCTTAGGGCTCAAGCTTAGGGCAGGCATCGTCCATGAGCCATAAGTCCTGAGCCCTGAGCCCACGCGGCGAGTCCTATTGCATTGCCATAGGACTCGCCGTAACATATGGCATTCCAATAGGAGCAGGATGAGCAGCAAGACAGACGTCTGGCAGGGCACGCTGGCACTGATGGTCCTCAAAACGCTGGAAACGATGGGTCCGCTGCACGGCTACGGCGTAGCCCGGCGAATCGAGCAGACGAGCGACCAGCGCCTGTCGGTCAACTACGGGACGATCTACCCCGCCCTGCTCAAACTGGAGCAAGAGGGGTACATCGCCTCCGAATGGGGCGTGTCCGAGAACAACCGCAAGGCAAAGTTCTACCGGCTCACCCGTGCCGGCCGGAAGCAGCTGGGGAAAGAAGCACAGGCCTGGGATCAGACGACCGCCATCCTGGCCCGCTTCCTCCAGCCGCGTGGGGATGAACGTTGACCGCGGGCCCGGCTCGCGGCATCGGAACGGACCCTCTCCGCGGCTTGCGACGATTGGCGAGCCGCTTCATCGCGCTATTCCAGGCTGGAAAGCACGAACGCGAGCTCGCCGACGAGCTGAACAGCCACCTGCAGCTCCACATCGACGACAACCTTCGCGCCGGCATGAGCCCAGCCGAGGCGCGGCGTCAGGCAGCCCTCTCCCTTGGCGGTGTGGACCAGACCAAAGAACGGCTGCGCGACCAGCGGCGGCTGCCGCTGGTTGAGCAGTTCCTGCAGGACCTCAGGTTCGCAATCCGCGGCCTCGCCAGCAGCCCGGGCTTCGCGTGCGTGGCAGTCCTGACGCTCGCGGTCGGCATCGCGGCGAACATCGTCGTCTTCTCGATGGCGAACTCGCTGCTCCTCAAACCACTCGACATCGAAGAACCGTCGAGCGCGGTGCACGTGTATTCCGGCCGGGCGTCCAATACGCCGTACTCCGAGTACGTCACCTACCGGGACGGGAACTCCACGCTTGCCCACCTCGGCGCGTTCTCCTTTGTCACCTTGAGCGTTCGCGGTGCAACTGCGCCTGAACAAGTCACGGGAGCCGTCGTCTCCGGAAACTACTTCTCGGCCGTTGGCATTCGCCCCCAGGCCGGCAGGCTCATCGACGAACGGGACGACCAGCCGGGCGCCGCGGGTGCGGCCGTCGTCAGCTACCAATCCTGGCGCCGTCGATTCCAAGGCGATCCAGCAGCCATCGGCCGTCCATTGACCGTGAATGGCCATCCGTTCACGCTGGTCGGCGTCCTCCCGCCGCAGTTCGGCGGCGAGATGATTCCCTTCTCGCCTGAGTTCTGGATCGCCTGGCACGCCCCGTCCCAGGCATCGGCTACCGGGGAGCGGCGTGGTCCATTCTCCAGCGCCCGGCTCACAGGACGCATGGCCCCGGGCCGGACGATCGTCGAGGTGCAGGCGGACTTGAATCGGCTGGCGGACACGATCGCCCAGGCGCACCCCGACAGCCGACGCAACCTGCAGGTCAATGTCGTTCCCGCCAGTGCCCTTTCGCCTGAGTTCGCCACCGAGGTCGGACTCTTCGTCGGCCTCCTGATGGCGCTCGTGGCGATCGTCCTCCTGGTCGGCTGCCTCAACCTGGCCAACCTGCTGATGGCCCGTTGGGCCTCGCGCCGCGGCGAGCTCGCGTTGCGTCTGGCCCTCGGCGCCAGTCGCGCTCGCATCGTCCGCCAGTTGATGACCGAGAGCCTGCTCCTGTCGACGCTGGGAGCCGGGGGCGCGGCGCTTCTGGCGTGGTGGGCCATCGATCTCTTCTCGGGCGCCGATGTCTCCACGCCGATCGGCCCAGCGGCCGTACGTCTCGACGTCGATTGGCGCGTCCTGACGTTCCTGTTGCTGGCTTCCTGCGGGGCCACCGTGATGTTCGGCCTCCTGCCAGCACTGCAGGCGTCAGATTCGAGCGTCTCAGCCGAGCTCAAGGAAAGCAGTCAGGCCGGCACCGCCCCGCGCTCGAGAACCCGTGCCGTGCTCATGGTGGCGCAGCTGGCCTTGTCTACGGTGCTGCTGGTGGCGTTTGGACTGCTCGTGCGGAGTGTCGACGTGGCTCAGTCCACCGACAGAGGCTTCGTGACAGACGGTGTGCTGGCCGCCTCGTTCGACGTCTCGACGCTCGGGTACGACGAGCGCCGCGGTCTCGCGGCCTACCGGGCCATTCTCGATCGAGTGTCCGCGGTTCCGGGCGTGCACTCGGCGACAATCGTGGACATCGTGCCCCTGACCTTGTCGAACAGCACGCGCAGGATCCTGAAGGAAGGCGACGCCCTTTCCGCGGCATCCGATCGTCGGGTGGTCTCCAACCTCAACGCGGTGAGCCGCGGGCACTTCGCGACGCTGGGCATTCCCCTTGTTGCCGGGCGGGACTTCACAGACCGGGACTCCGCCGACTCGCCCCAGGTCGGGATCGTCAACCAGACGATGGCCGGGCGCTTCTGGCCAGGCGAGAACCCGATTGGCCAGCGCGTGCGGGAGGCAAGGACACTGGACATATTGGGTCCCTCGATCGAGATCGTCGGCGTGGTGCGCGACAGCAAGTACGTCACGGTGGGCGAGGCTCCCCGGCAGTTCCTCTACCGGCCGCTATCCCAGCGCTACGTGCCGGCGGCAACGATCCTGCTCAGCGCGGATGGAGACCCTGCCCCGCTGGCGCCGGCCGTACGAGCAGCGATCGCGGGCGTGGAACCCGACCTTCCGCTGTTCAACGTCCGCCCGTTGGCCGAACTGACCGAGCTATCGCTCCTCCCGCTTCAGTTGGCGACCTATGTTGCCGGCCTCCTTGGGTCGACGGCACTGGCGCTCGCGGTAATTGGCCTGTACGGAGTCGTCTCGCACCTGGTGCGCCTCAGGCGCCGCGAGATCGCCATTCGCATCGCACTTGGTGCTCTGCCGTCGCAGGTTGTCCGTATGGTCACGCGTCAGGGGCTCAGGTGGATAGGGGTCGGGCTGGCCGTTGGCCTGATCATCTCGATGGCCTTCGCACAGTTCCTGGCCGGCCTGCTCTACGGGGTGAGGCCCGCGGACCCGCTGGTGCTGATCGGCGTCACGGCGCTGCTGGGTGCCACCGCGTACCTGTCATGCCGTTGGCCGGCCCAGCGAACCAGCCGCCTCGATCCCACAACGGTGCTGCGGGAACAATAGGATCCGAGCCCCGGGGCTCCAGCCCCGAGCCCCTAGTTCTTGCCCATCGCTTCGGTGATGCGTTGTGCGAGCGCCAGCGCGCGGCGGCCCTGCTCGCCCGTCACACACGGCGGGCGGCGTGATCGAACGGCGTCGACGAAATCCACCAGCTCTCGCTTGAGGGGCTCTTCATTCGGAACGGCTACTTCCCCGCCCTGAATCACCGGCATGGGCGCTTCGCCCTTCACAAGCCGGTACATCTCGATCTTCTGCGCGGCGTAGTCGATCGACAAGTAGGCAGCGGGCTGAAAGAACCGGATTTTTCTCACGCGATCCCGGCTGATGCGGCTGGCGGTCAGGTTGGCAATGCAGCCGTTGGCAAACCGGATCCGCGCATTTGCGATGTCCACACGGCCCGTCAGAACGGGCACCCCGACAGCCTCAATGGACTCCACGTCGCTCTTGACGATCGAGAGGAGCACGTCGAGGTCGTGGATCATCAGATCAAACACGACGTCGATGTCCAGGCTGCGTTCGGGAAAGGTGCCCAGACGATGGACCTCGATGAAGCGGGGATCGGTCAACAAGGGCTGCGCGGCTTGAACGGCCGGGTTGAACCGTTCGGTGTGCCCGACGGCGAGCGCGACACCCTTGCGCGCAGCGGCCGCAATCAGCTGGTCGGTCTCGGCCAGCGTGGCGGCCATGGGTTTTTCGACCAGCACCGGCACACCGGCCTCGAGCAGCGGGAGCGCGATGTCCTTGTGGCGATCCGTCGGTACAGCAATGGACACGGCGTCGATTCTGCCGATCAGATCGCGCGCATCGAACAGCGGCTCGGCGCCTGTTGCCGCCGCGACTTCTTCCGCCCGTGGCCGGTTGGTGTCGACCACCGCGACGAGTTGAACTTCCGGCATGGCCGCCAGGATCCTGGCGTGATGCTTTCCGAGGTAGCCAACGCCTACGACAGCGATGCGGAGTGGGGCGACGCTCATGGCTTAGGGCTCAGGTTTTAGGGCCCACAGGCGGCCGGCCAACGATCGTGATGCCGGCGGCGTCGGCGGCGCTTGCGACGGCGGGGCCGTCGATCATCAACGTCCGGCCGGTGTCGACCGACAGGGCGGTCGCGCCGGCCGCCTTCATGACGGCGATCGTGGCGACCCCCACCACGGGCACGTCGAACCGCATGTCCTGATTGGGCTTGGCGACCTTCACCACCGAGACCCCCGGACCGGCGAGCTGGCCAGCCCGTGCGATCACTGCATCGGTGCCTTCCATCGCCTCGATCGCTACGACTGCGGCCGACTTGACCGCAATGGTCTGGCCGATATCGAGCCCGGCGATCGTGTCCGCCACCGTGTAGCCGAAGGCCAGATCGCGTGCCTCTTCGTCTGAGGGACTACGGGCTGTCAGGGTGCCCTCGCCGGCCAGCAATGGCTGCAGGAAGGCCGTGGAGTCGATGAGATCGATGCCCTTTTCGCCGAGCACGCCGGCGATGCCCGAGATGATCGCGTCGGTGTTCTTGGACTTGAGGCGCATCAGCACGCCGAGCAGCGTCATGTCGGGCACGATGTCTGCGAAGAGCTTGGTGTGCTTGACCTGCCCGGCCATCACCGCCTTGGTGACCCCCGCTCCTTGAAGCAGGCTGATGCACTTGCCCAGCTGGCCGAGCGAGACCCAGTGCAGGCCGGCCGCCGGAGGCTTCGCCGCTTCGTCTGCGAGCTCAGGAAAGGCCTCTTCCTTGATGGCGAGCACCGTCACGTCATGGCCCGCTGCACGAGCCGCGTCGAGCACGAGAAAGGGGAAGCGACCGTTTCCCGCGATGAGGCCCAGCTTCATCCCGTGTTAGTCGTCCGCGAGGAGGTCGTCGGCGCGGCGGCCGGCGCGGCGGAGGATCACGCCGCGTTGGGAGGTCCGGATGAAGTCGGTCAGATACTGCACCTCCGGGCACGCAAGCGAGCGATCCTGGTCGATCTGCTGCATGGCGCTCGTCGTATTGAGGCGCGACTGCAGGAGGTAGCGGAACGAGCGTTTGAGCTTCGTGATCACGTCAGGCGAGAAGCCCCTTCGGATCAGCCCGATCGTGTTGACGCCGAAGATGCGGGCCGGCCGGCTGCCAACGGTGCGGGCAAATGGCAGCGCGTCCTTCGTGATCACCGAGTAGCCGCCGATGAATGCGTACCGTCCCACACGGCAGAACTGATGGACGCCGGAGCCGGCGCTCACGTTCGCGAAGTCGTCGACCTGGACGTGTCCGCCGAGGGTCGCCGTGTTGCCGAAGATGGTGTCGTTCCCGACGCGGCAATCGTGAGCCACGTGAACGTACGCCATGAACACGTTGCGATCGCCGATGAGGGTGACGCCGCCGCCGCCCGCCGTGCCGCGGTGGATCGTCACGAACTCGCGGAAGATGTTCCGCTTGCCGATCACCAGGCGCGTTTCCTCGCCCTTGAACTTCAGGTCCTGGGGCACGAGACCGATCGAGGCGAACGGATAGATCTCGGTGCCGTCACCGATCTCGGTCCAGCCATCGATGACGGCGGACGCGCCCACACTGCAGCCGGCGCCAATGCGAACGCGGGGACCGACGGTGGCGTGTGGACCGATGACCGTCCCGGCGCCGATCTCGGCTGCGGGGTGCACGATCGCGGAAGGATCGATCTGCGCCCGATCGGGCATCAATCCGAGCAGCAGCTCGCATTCCGCCACGACCTGGTCGTCCAGGTACGCCGTCGCCTGCGCACGGGCGAGCGACGAGCGCCTCCGGCCCAGGGAGACCTCGAGCCGCAGCCGATCGCCGGGGACCACCTGGCGGCGAAACTTCGCGTCGTTGACCCCTCGCAGGTACACTCTTGTATTGGGTGCCCGGTCGCCCCTCTGGACCAGGAGCAGCGCCGCGGCCTGGGACAGCGATTCGAGCATCAGCACGCCGGGCATCAGGGGTGTGCCCGGGAAATGTCCCTGGAAGAACTCCTCGTTCACGGTCACGTTCTTGACCGCGACCAGGCGGGCGCCGACCTCGTGCTCGGTGACCGCATCGACGAGCGTCGAGGGATAGCGATAGCACAGGCGATCCAGCGCCTGCGGTATGTTAGTGATCACGGGCCTCAGTCTATCAGAAGGTTTTGGGCCAAGGAGATTCGATGCTTCGAGTGATGAGTGCGGTGTGCGTGTCGCTTTTGATGCTGAGTGCAACCGGCTGCACGGACAACAACCCGATTACCCCAGGGCCGTCGCCCAACCCGATCACCCTGGTGTTCAACGGCACGCTCATTCAGGCCAGCGCGGCGATGCACCGCTTCATCTCCCAGGGCCCCGGCGAGCTCAGGGCCACGCTCACGACAGTGCAGCCAGACGCCGCCATCGCGGTCGGTCTTTCCCTGGGCACCTGGAACGGGAACTCCTGCGCCGTGATCATCGACAAGCCCAGTGCCGTGCAGGGCGACCTGGTGATCGGCACGGTGACCGGAATCGGTGAGCTGTGCGTGCGGATCTACGACGTGGGGCAGCTCGTGGAGCCGATTACCTACGACATCACGGTCCTCCATCCATAGGATGGACGACCGTGAACTCATAACTTAGAAGGAAGAACTAGGAAGGACACTACCCAAGAAGGACACTGCGTTTGAGACAGTGTCCTTCTTAGTTCGCAATTCTAAGTTCCAACTTCCGCGAAGCGGTTAGGGTTTCGCGCCGGGCTTTGCGGCGGGAGCGGAGTCGAGCTTCTTCACGGCTTCCGCCGTGAGGTCGAGTCCCGGTGCGGCCCAGATGAGGCCCGCGTCCGCGCCGCTGAAAAGCAGGTGCAGCCCCTTCTCCTGCGACAGCTGGTCGAGAATCGGGAAGAGGCGCGTCTGGAACTCCTGCTGCAGTTCCTGCTGCAGTTCCTGCAATTCGGCCTGCGCGTCCTGCTGAAAGCGCTCCAGTTCCTTGTTCTGGCGCTCGATGTCCTTTTCGAGCTGCCCTCGCGCCTGCTCGCTCATCACGCTGCCGCCGGTCTGCAGCTTCTGCTGGGCCCCCTGAAGCTGCTTCTGCTTCTCGCCAATCTCGGCCTGCTTCTTCGTCGTCAGCGCCTGGACCTTGGCCGCCGCGGCCTTCCCGTCGTTCGAAAGCTGGGCCACCATCTGCAGGTTCACGTACCCCACCTTCGCGCCCTGGGGAAACGGCGCGGGCGGCTGCGGGGCCGCTGCCGGCGCAGGCGCCGGTGCGGGTGCCGCGGGCTGGCCAGTGGCCGGCGCGGGCGGCTTCGCGGTCGCCGGAGGCGGTGTCGCCGGCTGCCCTGCCGGGGCCTGAGCGAACACGGGAGCGACGCTCACCAGCAGGGCGAACGACGCGACAAGGGCACTACCTTTCATGCGCGGATGTCCTTTCGAATGGCCAGAAGTTGTGGATCTTATTAGAACGTCGTTCCCACGGCAAACCGGAACTGGAAGAAGTCCTGCGGCTGCAATTCGTTGTTCATCACGCCGGCACGCGACGGATTGACCGCGAAAATCAGGCGGAACGGCACGTTGAGGACGGGCATGAAGAAGCGCACCTCGGCGCCGGTGGACGTCTTGAACGCCGCCTGCTTGCCCACGACCGTGGTGCCCAGGCCCGGAGTCGCGTTGGGGTCAATCAGCAGGGCCGAGCCGAACGGGTCCACGATCGTCGTGGCCGCCGGAATCCGGACGATTCTGTCCTCCCTCCACGAGAAGGGGTCGCCGAAGTCTTTCACCTGGCCGGCGTCGGCGAACAGGATCAAGCGGACCGGGCCCGCAATGGTGATGAGCTGCTCGACGTTGAACAGCAGGCTCTTGTTGCCGCCGAGGATGAGCCCCGTCGCGTAGTCGGACGGGCCCGATCGTGCGGAGATCGAACCCGCGCACACTGTATTCGCCGCCGAGGAACAAGCGCTCGAAGATCGGGATGTTGAGGGAGTTCTTCCACGTGTTGATGAACTCCATCTGTCCGCGCACGCCGAGCGACATCCGGCTGTTCTGCCGGATGAACCAGATCCCCTCGACCATCGGTTTGTAGAAATTCGTGTTCCCGCCGAGGCCCGCGAGGTCGACCGACGCGCTCAGCCGCTTGCCCGAGGTCGGGAAGATCGGCTGGTCCACGGTGTTGTGGACGACGCTCGGCACGACCTTGCTGATCGTGCGCGAGCCTTCGTCGCCAATGAGCAGGGAATCGCGGAGGAACGGATTCTGCGCCAGCAACACCGGATTGCGGTAGTAGCTGCTCAGTTCGGTGACCCGCGTGTTCTCGTAGCTGTAGTTCACGAACATCCGCGTGAACCCGGTGCCCAGCGGGAACCCGAACGACAGGACGCCGCCCGCCGACGACTGCGTGAACTGGCCCTCGTACCGGACCTCGTTCTTGAACAGGTTCGCGCCGCCGGTGATGTTCCGGTCGAACAGGAACGGCTCGGTAAACGAGACCTGGAACGTCTGCGCGCGGGAGCCCGCCTGCAGCGAGACCGTGAGGCTTTCGCCGCGGCCCAGGAAATTCGCCGTCTGGAAGGACAACTGCCCGAACAGGCCCTCGAACTGCGAGATGCCCGCGCCAAACGACAACTGGTTGCGGTTCTGCTCCTCGAGCGTGAACCGGACGTCCATCTTGTTGTCCACGCCGGGCGTTTTCTCGAACACCACGTCCTTGGGCGGACCCTCGAGCGCCTTGAAGTACCCGAGCTGGTTGAGCCGGCGGATGCTGTACTTCAACGCCTCGGTGTCGAACACGTTGTTTTCGTACAGCCGCAGCTCACGGCGGATGACGTTGTCCCGGGTCGTGGTGTTGCCGACAAACGTGATGCGGTTGACGAAGAACTGCTTGCCCTCCGTGATCTGCATCGTCACGTCGGCGACCGGCGGTCCGGCGGGCTTGTCTGGAACGGCGGCCAGCGCGGCCGGGGCCTGCGGGTCGGACGGGTTGGGCTGGTCGCTGAGGACGTAGTTCGGAAACCCGGTGAACTCCGTGTACCCGCCGCGGCCGTACACCTCCTGGGCCTTCTGGAAACCTTTCCGGATCTTGTCCTGGCTGTAGTAGTCGCCTTCCTTGATCTCGAACAGCGGGCGGAGGAGCTCGCTCCTCACCACCGTGTTGCCGGCGAACTCGAACTTCCCGACGCGGTACCGGGTGCCCTCGATGACCGGAATCTTCAGCTCGAGGTAGCGCGTGGTCTTGTCCGGTGAATCGCCGACGAAGTTGAGCGTGGGCTCGCCGACCTGGGCGGTGATGAATCCCCGGTCTCGGTAGTAGTCGAGGATCTTGCTCGGCGTCCTCTTCGAACTTGGTTTCCTGGTACGTGCCGCGCCCGGTGATGAACGAGAACGCCCACTGTTCCCTGTTCTCTTTCATCTGGCCCTTCAGGTCGGCGTCCGAGAAGGCCTTGTTGCCCTCGAAGTCGATCGTCCGGATCTTGACCTTCGGGCCCTCCTCGACGTTGAACGTCAAGTGAATGAGCTTGGGCCCTCCGGCGACCGGCTTGATCTCGTGGGTGATCTCGGCGGACTGGAAGCCCTTCTCCTTCATCATTTCGCGGAGGATGCCCTCGACCTTCTTGATGAGGCCGGGGTCGATGAAGGTGTCGAGGCGGATGGAGGCGTTGGCGGTGCGGAGCGTTTCGTCGATCTTCGACGTGTCGATCTTCTTCGACCCGGTGAAGTCGACGATCTTGACCCGCTGCCGCTCCTCGAGGTTGTAGGTCACGACCTTGCCGATGACACCGTTGGCGAACGTGTAGTCCTGGACGTCAATCGACAGGTCGTCGAGGAAGTTGGTGTTCCAGAGCCGGCGGAAGTCCTCGAGCACGGTCTTCTCGCTCGCGTCGTCCCACGGCACCCAGATGCCCTGTGACGGCTGGCTGGACTTCAGCTGGATGTAATAGAGGTAGGTCTGCGGCTCGACGAGGTAAACGTTACCCTGCGCCTCGAAGCAAGGCACGATGTACAGGACGACCGGACCGGAATTCGCGGGTGGCTGCGCGCGTGGAGCCGGCAGCGCCTGCCCGCAAGCCGTGCCGCCGCCACCCGCTGGCGGTTGTTCCGCAGCAGGGGCCTGGGCAAAGGCAGCAGGTGGCGCCAGTAAAGCTAAAGCCGCAATACAGGCTAACCGTCTGAACATTCAGGACTTCCTCAATCGTATAGGCCGGCCGACGTCCAAGTTTACTGGATTTAGGACGTGCTGTGACAGCCTACGGCCTTCAGAATCGGGTAATTGGGTAACTGGGTAAACGGGTAATTGGATATTCGGCGAATCGGGTAACTGGGTGATGGAATTGGGCAATCGGGTCAATCACTTACCCAATTACCCGATGTGCCGATTACCCAATTACCCAGTTACCCGACTACTCAATTCAAGAGAGTTTCCGGCCTGCTTCGAGCGGAGCGAGCTTGGGCCGATAGGACAGCGTGCCTGCGTCCAGGTAGACCTCGATCTCGCCACCCTGGAGGTGGCCACGGATCAGCTCTTCCGAGAGCGGATCCTCGACGTACCGCTGGATGGCACGGCGCAGCGGCCGCGCACCGTACGACCGGTCCTTGCAGGTCACTTCGATAATCCAGTCGACAACCTCTGAGGTCAGCTCGATCAGGAGCTTCCTGTCCACCAGGTTCTCGTTCAGCTGGTCCACGAGCAGCGCCATGATCCGCCGCAGGTCGTCGTCGCCGAGCGCCTCGAACACGATGATCTCGTCGATGCGGTTGATGAACTCGGGGTTGAAGGTGCGCTTCACCTCTCCGAGCACCATGTCGGTGACGTTCTTGTCGATGGCGCCGGAGTCGGCGGACTGGAAGCCCATCGAGCTCTTCTTCTGGATGAAGCGGGCGCCGATGTTCGACGTCATGATGATGATCGTGTTCTTGAAGTTCACACGATTCCCCAGGCCGTCGGTCAGGTGGCCATCCTCGAACACCTGCAGCAGGATGTTGAAGATGTCGGGATGCGCCTTCTCGATCTCGTCGAGCAGCACCACCGAGTACGGGTTCCGCTTCACTTTCTCGGTGAGCTGACCGCCCTCTTCGTGCCCGACGTAGCCGGGCGGCGACCCGATCAGCTTCGATACCGAGTGCTTCTCCATGTACTCGGACATGTCGAAGCGGATGAGCGCATGGTCACTTCCGAACAGGAAGTTGGCAAGGGCGCGGGCCAGCTCGGTCTTGCCGACGCCGGTCGGTCCCAGGAACACGAAGCTGCCCACGGGCCTGTTGGGATTTTTCAGCCCCGCACGTGAACGCCGGATCGCACGCGAAATCGCCGAGATCGCCTTCTCCTGGCTGATGACGCGCTTGTGCAGCTCGGCTTCCATCCGCAGCAGCTTGTCGCCCTCGTCCTGGTTGATGGACGCCATGGGCACGCCGGTCCACTTGGACACGACCTCGTCGATCTCGGCCTTGCCGACGACGACCTTCCGGGCGCTCGACTTCACGTCGAACTTCTCGCGGACAAACTGCAGGTTCTCGCGCGCGGCCATTTCCTGCTCGCGGTAGAACTGCGCCTTCTCGAAGTCCTTCTGCGACGAGGCGCTCTCCCACTGCTCCACGGCCACGCGGATGCTCTTGTTGATCTCGCCGAACTCCTCGCTGTAGCCCGCCTCGCGCAGCTTGGCGCGCGCGCCGGCCTCGTCCACGAGATCGATCGCCTTGTCCGGCAGGAACCGGTCCGTGATGTAGCGGTTGGACTGGTAGACCGCGGCCTCGATGGCCTCGCGGGTGTACTCGACGTGGTGGAACGTCTCGTACCGGTCCTTGACGCCGGTCAGAATTTCGATCGTCTCGCGCTCGCCGGGCGGATCGACCTTGATCGCCTGGAATCGGCGCTCGAGCGACCGGTCCTTCTCGATGTACTTCCGGTACTCAGCCGGCGTCGTTGCGCCGATGCAGCGGATCTCGCCGCGCGAGAGCGCCGGCTTGAGGATGTTGGCCGCGTCGAGCGAGCCCTCGGCCGACCCCGCGCCCACCAGCGTGTGCAGCTCGTCGATGAACACGATGATGTTCGGGTTGTCGGTCAGCTCCTTCATGATCGCCTTGAGGCGCTCTTCGAACTGACCGCGGTACTTGGTGCCGGCGACGATGAGCGAGATATCCAGGGCGAGGATCCGCTTGTCGGCCAGGAAGTGCGGGACATCGCCGTAGACAATCTTCTGCGCGAGCCCTTCGACGATGGCCGTCTTGCCGACGCCGGGCTCGCCGATGAGGACGGCGTTGTTCTTGGTGCGGCGGCAGAGCACCTGCTGCACGCGCTCGAGCTCGTGTTCGCGGCCGACGAGCGGATCGAGCTGGTTCTTCATCGCCGACTCGGTCAGGTCGCGGCTGAACTCGGCGAGCAGCGGCGTTTCCTTCACGCGCGTCAGCGTGGTCTTCTCGTTCAGGAGCTGGATGATGTCCTCGCGCACGGCGTTGAGGCGCATCCCCTTCTCCATCAGGATCGATGCCGCGACCGATCGCTCCTCGCGGAGGATCCCGAGGAGGAGGTGCTCGGTCCCGATGTAGTTGTGGAGCAGGCGGTCCGCTTCTTCCGCGGCAAATTGCAGGACGCGCTTGGTCTCCGCGCTGAAGGGGATCTCCACAGACGTGGAGACCTTCTCGCGAAACACCGTGCGGCCTTCGATTTCCTTGCGGATGTTCTCGAGCGAGAGATGCGAGCGGGCGAAAATCCGGCTGGTCAGCCCTTTGCCTTCGCGTATCAGGCCGAGCAGGAGGTGCTCGGTCTCAATCGACACGCTGCCGAGCTGGCTGGCCTCGTAACGGGCAAAGAACAGGACTCGTCGTGCGCGTTCCGTATACCGTTCGAACATCCAGCTTACCTAGGTGAAATCCGATGCCATTGGGGATGAACGCAACTGATTACAGTATAAGGCAGTCAGCTCTTCTTCGGTTATCGGCGGGTAGGGCAAGTGACTGCAACGACGGGGTTTGGTAGCCGGCCTCGGGGCTTCGGGCTCCAGGCTCCCGGCTGGGGGCTTCAGGGGCTTCAGGGCTTAGGGTTTAAGGCTTAGGGCGGCGCCCCACGCATTCACAATTCACAATTCCGAATCCCTAATTTCTTAGGCCGCGAGGAGCCTGCCGCCTTCCAGGCGCAGAATGCGGTCGCAGGCGGCGGCCAGGCGCGGGTTGTGGGTGGCGATGACGGAGGTCAACCCGTAGGCGGCGTGCATCTCCTTCAGGAGGGCGTGGAGGGAATCGGCGGTCTGCTCGTCGAGGTCCCCCGTGGGCTCGTCGGCGAGCAGAATGGCGGGCCGCATCACCAGGGCCCGTGCCACAGCCACCCGCTGCTGCTCCCCGCCCGAGAGCATCCCGGGCCGGTGCGTAAGCCGCTCGGCGAGCCCGACCCGGGTCAGCAGCTCGGAGGCGCGCGCCCGTCCCTCGGCCATCGGCGCTCTGGCAATCCGCAGCGGCATCTCCGCATTCTCGAGCGCGGTGAACTCGGGCAGGAGGTGATGGAACTGAAACACGAACCCGACCTGCCGGTTGCGAAACGCCACCAGATCGGCATCGGCCAGAGAGGTGATCTCCGCGCCGCCGACCACGACCCGGCCGTCGCTGACCCGGTCCAGGCCGCCCAGGACGTGCAGCAGGGTGCTCTTCCCCACCCCTGACGCACCGACGATGGCGACCATCTCGCCGGCATCGACCGTCAGCGACAGCTCGCGCAGCACGGTCAGCTCGGTGCCGCCGACTGTGTACTTCTTGCTGATGCCCGAGGCTTCGAGGAACGGCATTTCTATTCGTATCGCAGCGCCTGCGCCGGATCGAGCTTGGCCGCCTGCCGCGACGGATAGATCGTCGCCACGAAGCAGACGACGATCGCCGAGAAGACGACGAGCGCAAAGTCGAATGGCTGGACCCGGAACGGCACGTGTGCGATCTGGTAAACATCCACCGGCACGCGGATCAACTGATACCGATCGGCCAGCCGCGCCACCACGTAGCCGGCCGTCGCGCCGACGGCCGTGCCGACGATCCCGATGAGAAGCCCCTGCAGCATGAAGATCGTCGTCACGCTCCGCGCGCTGGCGCCCATGGTCTTCAGGATCGCGATATCGCGGTGCTTCTCCATCACGAGGAGGATGAGCGACGCCACGATGTTGAGCGCGGCGACCATCACGATCAGACCGATCGTCAGCGAGATGGCGATCTTCTCGAGGGCGAGCGCCGAAAAGAGCGACCGGTTCATGTCGGCCCAGTCCTGCGTCAGGTACTCGTCGCCGAGCGTCGACTCGAGCGACGCGGCAACCTGCGGTGCGGCGAACATGTCGGCGACGCGAAGCTGGATGAGATCGACGTCGGTCTTCTGCAGCAGGCGCCTGGCTGTTTCGAGCGTCACGAAACCGTAGGTGGAGTCGAACTCGTACAGGCCCAGGTTGAACGTGCCAGCCACCTTGAGCCGCCGGGGCGCCTTGGGAACCATCCCCATGGGCGTGAGCGTGCCGTCCGGCGTCGTGACGAGGACGTCGCCTCCCACGGTCGCGCCCAACTGGGCGGCGAGATCGCTGCCGAGGATGATGGCGTCGGCGTCTCCAGGCGCCGTCAAGTCCTCGAAGCGCCCCGTCCGCATCGCTTCGCGGATCGAGGTCACATTCGGCTCGAGCTCGGGATCGATGCCTTTGAGCGTGATGAAAGCCGCGCCACCCTCTCCGTTGACCAACGCCTTGTCCAAAATGGCCGGCGCCGCACCGCGGACGCCCGGCAGCTGCCCGAGCTTCGCGGTCTCGGCGCGGTAGTCGCCCATGCCGCCGCGCTTCCACACGAAGATGTGCGGGTTCGAGCTGAGAATGCGGTCGCGCACTTCCTGCTGGAGACCGGTCATCAACGCGAGCGCAATCACGAGCGCCATCACGCCAACCGTGACGCCGAGCGTCGAGATGAGCGAGATCACGGAGATGAAGGCCTGCTTGCGCCTGGCCAGCAGGTACCGGAGCGCGACGTGTAGCTCGAAGGGAATGCTCATGAGTCGCGCTTGCGCATCAGCGGGAACAGGATCACGTCGCGGATTGACGGGCTGTTGGTCAGGATCATCACGAGCCGGTCGATCCCCACGCCCTCGCCCCCGGTCGGCGGAAGGCCGTACTCGAGCGCCCGGATGTAGTCTTCGTCCATTTCGTGAGCCTCGAGGTCGCCGCGCGCGCGGTCGCCGAGCTGCGCGTCGAAGCGGCGGCGCTGCTCGACAGGGTCGTTCAGCTCGCTGAAGGCGTTGGCCACCTCGAAGCCTCCGATGTAGAGCTCGAAGCGCTCGACCGTGTCCGGGTCGTCGGCCCTCTGCTTGGACAGCGGCGAGACCTCGGTCGGAAAATCGTGGACGAACGTCGGCTGGACGAGCCGATGCTCGCACAGCCGCTCGAAGATCTCCGTCGTGATCTTCCCCGCGCCCAGCCCGGGCTTGACCTCGATCCCCAGCGCTTCCGCCACGCCGGCAACGCGGTCCCGGTCGCGCAGGTCGGCATCGCTGACGTCGCGCCCGAGCCGCGCGGACGCCGCTTCCCGGGCTGCGTCACGGAGAGAGAGTCGGGCAAAGGGTGCCGCCAGCGAAATCTGGTGCTCGCCGAACGCGACCTGGTCAGTCCCTATCGCCTGCTGCGCGACCGTGGTGATGAGCGCCTCGGTCATCACCATCAGGTCCTGGTAGTCAGCGTAGGCCTCGTAAAACTCCATCATCGTGAACTCGGGGTTGTGCTGCGTGGAGATCCCCTCGTTCCGGAAGTTCCTGTTGATCTCGAATACCTTCTCCATGCCGCCGACGACGAGCCGCTTCAGGTACAGCTCAGGCGCGATGCGCAGGAACAGATCCATGTCGAGCGCGTTGTGGTGTGTCACAAACGGGCGCGCGAGCGCGCCGCCGGCAACGGGCTGCATCATCGGCGTCTCGACTTCGAGGTAGCCGCGCGCGGTCATGAACTCGCGGATTGCCGTGACCACGCGGCTCCGGGTCTCGAACACTCGGCGCGACTCCGGGTTGACGGTCAGGTCCAGATACCGCTGGCGGTACCGGATCTCGACGTCGGTCAGGCCGTGCCACTTTTCGGGCAGGGGCAACAGGCACTTGGCGAGGAAGTGGAGGCGCGAGGCCCACACCGTGAGCTCGTTGGTCCGCGTTCGGAACAGCCGGCCTTCGACGCCTACCCAGTCGCCGAAGTCGAGCAGCTTGAAGATCTCGAAAGTCGAGCGGCGGCAGCGCGTCCTGCCGGACGTAGGCCTGGATGGTCTGGCGGCCGTCGGACAGCACGAGGAAGTTCGCCTTCCCGAACGAGCGGATCCCGAGGATCCGGCCGCTCGTGACGGTTTCGGGCCGCTCAGCTTCCAGCTCGTCGTGGCTCTTTGCGCCGTGAGCCGCCACGAGCACACTGACGGTGTCCTTCCGATCGAACTGGTGCGGGTAGATCTGAACGCCGAGCTTCTCGAGCTCGGCCAGGTTCAGCTTCCGCTGCGCAATCTGCTCGTCCTCTGAAGACATCGTCTGCCGGGCTCCCGCCTAAGGGCGCTCGATCTTCTTGCGCACGGCGTCGAGCATGCCGTTAATGAACTTGACGGATTCTTCGCCGCTGAAGGTCCGTCCGAGCTCCAGGGCCTCGTTGATAATCACGGCCGCCGGGGCGTTTGGCCCGTCCGGCGAGGCGCCCGCCTGCCCACGAAGCATCTCGCAGATGGCCATGCGCAGGATCAGGCGGTCGATGACCGCCATGCGTTCGGGCCGCCAGCGTTCCGACGTCTCCGCGATGAGGGCATCAATCGACGCGAGCCGCTCTACCGTGTCCGCGGCGAGGGCGGTCGCGAAGGCCCGGAGGTCGGCTGGAGGCGGGCTGTCGTCGGGCCACTGCAGCTCGAAGTACGTTTCCGAGGCGCGCGCGACTTCGGAGCGTCCGATGTCCCACTGGTAGAGGATCTGCAGCGCGGATTCCCGCGCCCGCCGCCGGCTGTCTTTTCGAGCGCCCCTGCCTGCCCCGGGGCTCACGCGCTGGTCCGCCGCGACAGCTCAGCTGCGATCGCCGCCATTTCGATGGCTGCCGCCGCCGCCTCCCAGCCCTTGTTCGAGGGACCGTCCACCGCTCGCGCCTGCGCCTCCTCAATCGAGTTGGTGGTCAGCACACCGAAGGCCATCGGGCACACCCGTGTCGCCCGACGCAGCCATCAGTCCGTGGGACACAGCCGAGGCAATGAAGTCGAAGTGAGGCGTCTCGCCCTTGATGAGACAGCCCAGGCACACGACCGCGTGAAACTGGCCCGTCTCGGCCGCCGCACGTGCCGCTTGCGGGATCTCGAACGCGCCGGGCACGCGCACCAGCGTCACGGCATCGCCGGCGCCCGCAGCGCCCAGCGCCGCGAGAGCCCCAGCCTCGAGCCGGCTGGTGATGAACTCGTGGTATCTCGAGACCACGACCGCGAACGCAAACCCCTTCGCGGAACCGGACGCTTCGATCGTCGCAGGCCCCGCCATCAGCGTCCCTTGAACACGGCAGGCCGCTTCTCGAGGAACGCCCGCGTGCCTTCGCGCATGTCCTCGGTCGAGAAGGCCAGACCGAAGAGCGCCGCCTCGTGAGCGGACCCCTCTTCCAGCGTCATGTTGAGGCCCTGGTGGACGGCATCAAGGATCCCCTGCACGGCCAGGCCCGCTTTTGCCGCCAGCTCGTGCGCGAGTTTCAGCGCCTCGGCCTTGAGATCGGCGGCGGGCACAACCCGATTCACGAGGCCCAGGCGCCACGCTTCCGCCGCGTCCACGGGAGCGCCGGTGAGCATCAGTTCGAGCGCGCGGCCCTTGCCGACCAGCCGGGAGAGCCGCTGTGTTCCGGCAAAGCCGGGGATGAGGCCCAGGTTGATCTCCGGCTGACCGAACCGTGCCGTGTCGGCGGCGAGCCGCACGGTGCAAGCCATCGCCAGCTCGCACCCGCCTCCCAGGGCAAAGCCGTTCACGGCGGCGATCACCGGCTTGCCCAGTTCCTCCACGGACGCAAAGACACGCTGACCCTTTCGCGCGTGATCGCGGGCGCCGGCAGGCGTGAGTGCCGCGAGCTCGTTGATATCGGCGCCGGCCACGAAGGCCTTGGGACCGGCTCCGGTCAGGACAATCGCGCGAACGGCTGCGTCCCGGCCAAGCTCGTCGAAGGCGCTCGCCAGTTCGTCAAGCGTCCGGGTGTTGAGTGCGTTCAGGACCGCCGGCCGGTTGATGGTCAGGCACGCGACGGCGCCGTCGCGTTCCAGCAGGAGGTTGTCAAAGGCCATGCGCGCGAAAATTATAGGCGAAAACGCGATACGGCATAGGCGCCAGCCGCGGCGATCGACGCACCGGCGGCATCGGCCAGAACGTCCCACCCGTCCATCTGCCGGGGAGGAGTGAAATGCTGGTGGACCTCGTCGGTGACGCCGTACAGCGTGGCGAGCACGATGGCAAGGCACGCCACGAGGGGCGTGACGCGGCTCCGCCACCCACCGGCCAGTGCGCGCACCAGAAGCGCAGACAGCCCGAAGTACAACAGCATGTGACCCGTCTTGTCCGACATCTCGGCCGGGAGATCCGGCGGCCGGCTGATCGATGACAGCGAGAAGATGAACGCCATGTAGAGCACGACCGGCGCCCAGAGCCACACTGCCCGGGTAGATTTAACTGGCGACATGGGTCCTGGTCAGGCGCAGGGCTCAGGGCTTAGGGCTCAAGCCCCTCTTACGTGCCCGCGCATCAGAGGGGGAAGGGGTACATCAACCAGCCGAGCACGATGGCAGCGCCCATGAACCCGGCAAACATCAGGCCTCCGAGGCGCGCTTGTTCCCGCGGCTCGTCTTTCGCGATCAGCGCGAACACGAGCGACACGAAGATCGCGAAGACCGCCATCAACAGCAGGTGGCTCGGCATCACTTCCGCCCGAGCGCGACATCGTAGGCGTCCACCACAACAAGCATGTTGAGCAGGCCGGCGACGATGAGGTAGGCGTTGCCGTACTCGTAGCTCGGAGCGCGCACTTCACCTCTGCCAAGGCCGAGCATCGAGGCGAGCAAGGTACGGTACGCCGTTCCCGAGGTTGGCGAATGCCGCGAGCCCGACAAGAGGGTCGGCGAATTCAAACGGGAAGAGCCGGCCTTGAATCGCCAGCCCAATCGCAAACATCAGCGGGATGGCTGCGAGAAAGATGAGGCCCTTGGTCCGGCGGCCCAGCCAGAGGTGCCCGGCGCCAGGAATGGCCCATGCGGCGAGGCACAACAGCACGAGCCGACCCGGCTCGGGTTGCGGCTGTGGTCGCCCCTTGCCCTGGGCCCGCGGTTCGCTGCCACGCACGGCCGAGTAGTTTACCTCACCTGCCGGATGCGCTTCGGGGATCGATCGCGTGAAGTAGACTGCCGCTGATGCTTTCACGCTCCCTTGTTGCCGTGGCCGCCGTCGCGGCTGCGCTCCTGATGACCGAGCTCGCGCTGACGCGCATCTTCTCGGTCGTCATGTACTACCACTTCGCGTTTCTGGCGATCTCGATCGCGCTCTTCGGGCTGAGCGCCAGCGGCGTGTTCGCGTTCCTCCGCCGCGACCATCTGGACAAGGTCCCCACGGGCAACGCTTCTGGCTTCACGAACGCTCGTCTTCGCCGCCTGCACGATCGGCGCGCTGTTCGTGCTGGTGCGGCTCCGGGTCGGACTGAACTACTCGCCGCAGAACCTGGCGCTGATGCTGCTCATCTACGTGCTGGCCGCCGTGCCGTTCTTCACCGGCGGCCTCGTGATTACGCTGGCCATCTCTCGTTTCTCGTCGCGGATCAACGCGGTCTACGCCGCCGATCTGATCGGCGCCGCGCCGGCTGTCTTGTCCTCATCCCCCTCCTCAACACGCTCGGCGCGCCGGGCGTCGTGCTGGGCGCAGCCGGCGCTCGCCGTGCTGGCCGCCTGGTTGTTCGCACCCGAAGCCGCGCGTGGGCGCACACTGGCGATCGGCATCGCGCTTCTCGCCATCCCGCTGGCTGGCCAGGTCACTGGCCTCGCCACGTTTCGACGTCATCGACACAAAGGGACACCAGGGCGACCGCATTCTCTTCAGCAAGTGGAACTCGTTCTCGCGCATCGGCGTCTACGAGCGGCCCCATGGCGACTGGTCGCTCAGCCCCGCCTACAAGGGTCCGCTGCCGGAAACGCGCTTCATGGACATCGACTCGGCCGCGTCCACGCCCATCCTGCAGCTGTCGCCCGACCTGTCGGACGCGCAGTATCTCCGCTACGAGCTCACGGCGCTGGCGTATCACCTCAAGGGGGAACGGGAAGCGGAGAACGGAGAACACGGGAACAGGGAACGGAAGTCCGGGGGCGGGGTTCACCGCGCTGGTCATCGGACCCGGCGGCGGGCGCGACCTGGTCTCGGCCCTGGTCTTCGGCGCGACGCACGTCGACGGCGTGGAGATCAATCCGATCATCGCCGACGACGTGATGCGCGGTCGGTTTCGCGAATTTTCGGGCGGCATCTACACCCACCCCAGCGTGAACGTGGTCGTGGACGACGGCCGCAGCTTCGTGAGGCGGTCCGAGCGGAACGGTACGACGTCATCCAGGCCTCGCTCGTCGACACCTGGGCCGCAACCGCGGCCGGCGCGTACACCCTTACCGAGAACACGCTGTACACGGTCGAGGCGTTCAACGACTACCTCGATCACCTCACCGACGATGGCGTGCTGACGATCACCCGCTGGGTATTCGACGGGCTGCGTCTGGTCTCGCTGGCGCAGGCGGCCTGCGAGTCGCGCGGCTTGGACGCACAGTCCCGGCTGGCCATCATCCAGCACGAGCGCGTGGCCACGTTCCTCCTCAAGAAGTCGCCGTTCACGCCGGCCGAGATCGCCACGCCTTCAGCGGGTCTCCGCCGAGATGGGCTTCCGCGTGCTCTATGCCCCCGGCATCAGCACGGCAACCAACCCCGAGAGCGAGGAGCTCGTGGACGGGACGTCTCCCGGCGATTACGCGCGGCTGATCACCACGAGCGACCGGCAGCGGTTCTACGACGACTACGCGCAGGACATCCGGCCGACGACCGACGACCGGCCGTTCTTCTTCCACACCACCAAGCTCGAGAATCAGTTCCAGGTCGCATTCGGCCGTTCGATGCTGTTCGGCAACGGGTTGAGCGCGCTGCTGACGCTGATGGGCATTTCCGGCGCGCTGGTGATGCTGTTCGTCGCTGCTGCCGCTGGCGCTCTCTGGAGGAGCGCGCCCGCCCGGCTGGTTCGCCTGGCTCGTCTACTTCGGCGCGCTGGGCGCCGGCTTCATGCTGATCGAGGTCGCGGTGCTGCAGCGGTTCGTCCTGCTGCTCGGGCATCCGGTCTATTCGCTGACCGTGACGCTGTTCTCGCTGCTGCTCGGCACCGGCATTGGGGCGGCGTGGAGCCGCCGGCTCGAGGGTCCGGGGTTGCCCCGGGCTACCGCTATCGCGATCGTAGGTATCGCGCTCCTCGCGGTGGCGTTTGTCGTGGCCATCGGCCCCATCATCTCGTGGGCGATGCCTTTCTCGAGAGAGGTTCGGCTGGCGGTCGCGCTGGTCGTCCTCGTGCCGGTGGGCATGCTGCTGGGCATTCCGATGCCGGCCGGGATCCGGCTGCTCAGCGCCCGCGCGCCGCAGATGGTGACCTGGGCGTGGGGCATGAACGGGGCGCTGTCGGTGGTCGGCGCGACGCTGGCCATCTTCATCGCGATGAACTGGGGCTTCCAGATCACGCTCCTCGCCGCAGCGGCCACTTACCTCGCAGGTCTGTCCGCCCTTGTGATCGCCACCCGCCTCCGCCCCGCCTAACCCGACTCTCCAGACCCTCCCGACCTGCGTTCGGATGGCCGCAGGCGCCTGCCCTGCCCTACCTGCCCCGCCTGCCCTACCAGCCTGCCCTGCCTGCCCAACCTGCCCGTACCTGCCTACCTGCCCTACCTGCCCCTGTCTATAACCCTGCAAAACAAGGCTTTATCGTCCAGCGGAACTAATTCGACCGCTCCGGCGTCCAACACTGTTAGCTGTCTGAACACTGTTCAACATGGGCATCAAAGAACGTCAGGAACGGGATCGCGAAGCCGTCAGCCGCGCCATTCTCGATGCGGCGCGCGAGCTGTTCGTCGCCGAGGGCTATCAGAACGTCTCGATCCGCAAGATCGCCGAGCGGATCGAGTACAGCCCTGCCGCCATCTACGGCTACTTCCCGTCCAAGGACGACATTTTTTTCGCGCTCGCCGAAGAGGGCTTCCGGCTGCTGAGCAGTGTCGACGACTGCGTCGCCGCGCACGCCGAGCCCATGCCGCCGCTCGACCGCATCCGCGCCATTTTCTGGCGGCCTCTACCAGTTCAGCTGCGAGCACCCGCAGTACTTCGCCCTGATGTTCGTCGATCGATCGGTGCCGCGCATCAGCCGCGAGTACGAGCGCTTCGCGTTCGCCCGGGAGATGAAGCAGCACCTGCTCGAGCACGTCCAGGAGTGCATCGACGCCGGCGAGTTTCCCCGCTCGCTCGCCCCCGATGGTGGCCTCACGCGTCTTGATCACCGGCGTGCTCGGCGTCGCGATGATGCGGCTGTCGGATCGGCTCGCGCCGGACGAAAACGCCGACGACCTGGCCCGCGACGTACTCGACGTCACCATCGCCGGCCTCAAGTCGGGGGTCGCCCTTCGAACGGCTGCTGGTCCGTGCCTGATCGACGACGAAACCGAGATCTCTTCCGCCGGCGCCGTTGCGCCGAGGACGCCACATAACCGAGGAGCCGTTCGATGTCACGCGCATTCATCCTTACTCTCACAGCATCACTGGGCCTGGCCACGCTCGCAGCCACGGCAGGTTGCGGCTCGGCCGCCGGCAAGGCCGCCGAAACGGCAGAAGCTCCGAAGCCGCTGTCGCGGTGTCACCGGTCGCCGCCAGCGAGCAGCCGATCGCCCGCTTCATCCGCGCGACCGGCAGCCTGATGGCCGAGGAACAGGCCGACGTCGCCGCGGAAACCGCCGGGCCGCGTCGATCGCCACGCCGGTCGAGCGCGGCACGCCGGTCGCGGACGGGCACCGAGCTGATGCGGCTGTCGCCGACCGAAACCGAAGCGCAGGTCCGCGAAGCCGAGGCCAACGCCGCGCAGATCGAGGCGCGGCTCGGCCTGACGCCGGCGACGCGCGTTCGACGTCAACGCCGTTCCCGAAGTGCAGAACGCGCAAGCGGCGCTACGAGCTGGCGCAGAGCGAGTTCGACCGCATCCAGTCGCTGCTCGATCAGCGCGTCGTCTCGCAGTCGGAGTTCGACCAGCGCCGCACGCAGATGGAAGCGGCGCGGCAGCAGTACGAGGCGGCGCAAGAACGGCGCCGCCCAGCAGTACCAGGCGCTGCAGGCGGCGCGCGCGCGCGTCGCGCTCGCGCAGCAAGGCGCTGGCCGACACCGTCGTCCGCGCGCCGTTCCACGGGCATCGTCGCCGAGCGGCTGGTCTCGGTCGGCGACTACGTGACCAAGGGCATGAAGGTCGCGGTCGTCGTGCGCGTCAATCCGCTGCGCGTCGCAGCTGACGGTGCCCGAGCAGTTCGTCTCGGCGGTCGGCGTCGGCCAGCCGGTCGCGTTCGAGGTCGACGCCTATCCGGGCCGGCAGTTCGACGGGCACGGTCCGCTACGTCTCGCCGGCGCTCGAGCCGAACCAGCGCGCGCTCACCGTCGAAGCGGTCGTGCCGAACCCCGGCGGCGAGCTGAAGCCGGGCCTGTTCGCGACCGCGCGCATCGAGCAGCCGGCGCGGACGCCCGGCGTGCTCGTGCCGGCGAGCGGCCGTGCAGACCGCGCGGCGGCACGAGCCGGGTGTTCGTCGTCAACGGCGACCACGTCGAAGAGCGGATCGTCACGATCGGCCAGACGCGTCGACGACGCTGGTCGAGATCACCAACGGGCTCGAAGGCCGGCGAGCAGCGTCGCGCACCGACCGAACGTCGCGCTCACGCTCGTCCGACGGCAGTCGAACGGTGCTGACAGCTAGATCTCATGCAGTGGCTTGCTGCGCTCTGCGTCCGACGTCCGGTCTTCGCGACCGTGCTGATCCTCTCGCTGACCGTGGTCGGCGCGTTCTCGTTCACGCAGCTCGGCGTCGACCGCTTCCCGAAGGTCGACTTCCCGACCGTCGTCGATCACGACGGTGCAGCCGGGCGCCGCGCCCGAGCAGATCGAAACCGAGATCACCGACAAGATCGAGGAAGCCGTCAACACCATCAGCGGCATCGACGAGCTGCGCTCGGTCTCGTCCGAAGGCGTCTCGCATCGTCATCGTCGGCTTCCTGCTCGACAAGGACACCGACGTCGCCGCGCAGGAAGTGCGCGACAAGGTCAACGGCGTGCTGCCGCTGCTGCCCGCAGACGATCGAGCAGCCGCGCGTCGACAAGTTCGACCCGGACGCGGCGCCGGTGCTGAGCATCGCGCGTCAGCGCCAACAAGCCGGTCCGCGACGTCACCGAGTACGCCGACAAGGTGCTGCGCCGCCAGCTCGAGAGCGTCAACGGCGTCGGCCAGGTGCTCGTCCTCGGCGGCCGCCAGCGCCAGATCAACGTCTGGCTCGACGCCGATCGCCTGCGCGCCTACAACCTGACGGTCACCGACGTGTCGCGCGCGCTGCAGGCGCAGAACATCGAGATTCCCGGCGGCCGGGTCGACCAGGGCGCGCAGTCGGTCACGCTGCGCACGCGCGGCCGCGTCCAGACGCGTCGCGGAGTTCAACGACATCGTCGTGCGCGAGAAGGACGGCCATCCGGTCCGCGTCGGCGACGTCGCGCGGGTCGAGGACGGCGAGGCCGAGCCCGAGACGATCGCCAACGTCAACGGCACGGCACGGTGCTGCTCCAGGTCCGCCGGCAGTCGGGCACCAACACCGTCGAGGTCGTCAACGCGCGTCAAGGAGCGCCTCGACGGAAGTCAGGCCGACGCTGCCGCCCGGCTACGACGCGCGCGTCGTCCGCGATCTCGTCGGAGTTCATCGAGGCGTCGATCGACAACGTCGAAGAGCACCTGATCGTCGGCTCGATCCTCGCCGCGCTCGTCGTGCTGCTGTTCCTCGGCAACCTGCGCTCGACGCATCATCGCCGCCATCGCGATTCCGACGTCGATCATCGCGACGTTCGGCCTGATCTGGTACATGGGCTTCACGCTCAACTCGATGACGATGCTCGCGCTCACGCTCGTCGGTCGGCATCGTCATCGACGACGCGATCGTCGTGCTCGAGAACATCTACCGGTTCATCGAGGAAAAGAAGCATGCGATCCGTTCCAGGCCGCCGTCGAGGCGACGCGAGGAGATCGGCCTGGCGGTGCTCGCCACCACGCTGTCGCTGGTCGCGATCTTCGTGCCGGTCGGCGTTCATGGGCGGCATCGTCGGCCGCTTCATGAAGAGCTTCGGCCTGACGATGGCGTTCGCGATCATGGTGTCGCTGCTCGTCAGCTTCACGCTGACGCCGATGCTGTCGGCGCGCTGGCTGAAGGTCGAGACCGCACGGCAAGGACCAGCACTCGTCGAAGGACTCGCGGATCTTCCACGCCATCGACGCGTGCTACACGCGGATGCTCGAGTGGTCGATGGCGCACCGCGCGATCGTCGCCGGCGTCGCCGTGCTGGTGCTGCTCTCGAGCGTGCCGCTGTTCATGATCGCGCAACAAGAACTTCCTGCCGCAGGACGACCAGGCGGAGTTCGAGATCAACCTGCGGCGCCGGAGGGCACGAGCCTCGAGTCGACCGAGGTCATCGCCAACCGGATCGCCAACGCGGTCCGCGCGCGGCATGCCCGAAGTGGACTACACGCTGGTCACCATCGGCGGCGACCAGTCCGAACACGCGCAACCTGGCGACGGTCTACGTCCGGCTGACGCCGCATCGAGCAGCGCGACGCGCGATCAGTTCGAGATGATGGACGACGTCCGCGAGCGAGATCCTGCCGCCGCTCGCGCCGGACCTGCGCACCTCGGTGCAGCCGGTCGCGACGATCGGCGGCGGCGGCGCCCAGAACGCCGACGTGCAGTTCCTGATCAACGGTCCCGACCTGCAAGAAGCTCGAAGAGATCGGCCAGCAGCTGGTCGACGAGGTCAAGACGATGCCCGGGCGTCGTCGACGTCGACACGTCGCTGAACGTCGGCAAGCCGGAGCTGTCGGTCCAGCTCGATCGGCCGAAGGCGTCCGACCTCGGCGTGCAGATCGGCGACGCCGCCGAGGCGCTGCGCCTGCTGGTCGGCGGCGACCAGGTGACGACCTACAACGAAGGCGGCGAGCAGTACGAAGTCCACCTGCGCGCGCGGGCCGAGAACCGATCGACCGAGCAGGCGATCGGCGCGCTGACCGTGCCTTCGTCGCGGCTGGGCAGCGTGCCGCTCGACAACGTCGCGACGTTCGCTCGCGGCGACGGCGCCGTCCGACATCAACCGCCTGGGCCGCCAGCGGCAGGTCACGGTCTTCGCCAACCTGCTGCCCGGCGGGTCGCAGGCCGAGGTCCAGAACGCGATCGCAGACCGAGTTCGACAAGCTCAAGTCCGGGCGCCGACTACCGCGGCGGCTTCACCGGCCGGTCGAAGGAGCTGGGGCGCGCGGCGCAGAACTTCGTGCTCGCGTTCGTGCTGTCGCTGGTCTTCATGTATCTGATTCTGGCGGCGCAGTTCGAGTCGTGGCTCCACCCGATCACGATTCTGCTGTCGCTGCCGCTGACGCTGCCCTTCGCGCTGCTGTCGATCATCATCTTCCAGCAGTCGCTGAACATCTTCTCGGCGCTCGGCCTGCTGGTGCTGTTCGGCGTCGTGAAGAAGAACTCGATTCTGCAGATCGACCACGCCAACCAGCTGCAGGAGACGGGCCTCGTCGACGCACGACGCGATCGTTCAGGCCAGCCGCGATCGGCTGCGGCCGATTCTGATGACGACCTTCGCGTTCGTCGCCGGCATGATTCCGCTGATCGTCTCGAGCGGCATCGGCTCCGGCACCAACCACGCCATCGGCTTCGTGATCTTCGGCGGCCAGTCGCTGGCGCTGCTGCTGACGCTGCTCGTGACGCCGGTGGCCTACTCGCTGTTCGACGATGCGTCGAAGGTGCGGCTGTTCGGCCGCGCGGCCGACAGCCGGCCGACGAGCAACGCGACGCTGCGTTGTCGACAGGTGCATCATGCGTAATACATTCGTCATTCTTTCCGTTCTTGCGGTTCATGCGCGCCACAGCGGCCGCCCAGGTCGCTCCGCCCGCCTCGCTCCAGCCGACACTCCGGCTCACCGTCGACGAGGCGGTGAGGATGGCGCTCGACAACAACGTCGACCTGACGGCCGATCGGCTCGACCCGCAGATCGGCGACACGCGCGTCGCGGCCGCGGCCGGGGCCTTCCGGCCCGTCGTCAACACGAGACTGCAGCGCAACAACCAGCTGCAGCCGCCGGCGAGCTTCCTGATCCCGACCGCGACGCGGACCGACGTCATCACGTCGAACGTCGGCGCTCAGCCAGCGGCTGCCCTGGTTCGGCACGTCGTACAGCTTCGGCTGGGACACGTCGCACACCGACAGCAACAGCTTCCTGAACAGCTACAACCCGCTGCTGCAGTCGGGGCTGTCGTTGAACGTGTCGCAGCCGCTCTCCGCGACCTCGCGATCGACGCGTCCCGGCACGCAATCTGGCGCATGAGCCGGACCAACCGCGACGTCGCGGACACGCGGCTGCGCGAGAGCGTCGTCCAGACGACCGCGGCGGTGAAGGCGGCCTACTGGAACCTGGTGTCGGCGCGCGCCAACGTCGATGCGCGGCAGCAGCGCGCTCGAGCTCGCCGAGGAGCTGGCGCGCGTGAACAAGGCCAAGGTGGACGTCGGACAGTCGCCGCCGCTCGATCTCGCTGTCCGCGCAGGCCGAAGTCGCCGCGAACCAGGAGCAGCTGATCATCGCGGAAACGCGGTGAAGCAGGCCGAAGATCGGCTGCGGCTGCTCATCTTCGATGCGACCGATGCGCGACGTCTGGAACGTCCGCCTCGAGCCGGTCGATTCGCCGCCGGTCGGCACGACGCCGCTCGACGTCGACGCGGCCGTCACCAACGCGCTCGCGCGATCGCGCGGATCTCGACGCGCGCGCGCAAGGACATCGAGAACGTCGACAGCCAGATCGCGCAGTGCGCCGGCAACTCAGCGCCTGCCCGACGTGCGGCTGAACGCCAGCTATCAGGCGAGCGGCCTCGGCGGCACCGAGGTCCTGCGCTCCGGCGGCTTTCCCGGGCACGATCGTCGGCGCCGGGCGCGTCACCGGCTTCGGATCGGTGCCTCGACCAGCTGTTCCGCAGCGACTACCCGACGTGGGCGGTCGGCGTCAGCGTGTCGTATCCGATCGGCCGGAGCGTCGACGAAGCCGAACTACGCGCGCAGCGCGGCTCGAAGCGCGCGCAGGCCGCAGAGCGCGTGAAGAGCGCCGAAGCGCGCGTCATCCAGCAGGTGCGCGACGCGGCGTGGAAGGTCGAGATGAACGCCAAGCGGATCGACACGACGCGCGCCGCGCGCGAGCTCGCCGAGCAGCGGCTCGACGCCGAGCGCAAGCGCTTCGAGGTCGGCATGTCGACCAGCTTCCTCGTCATCCAGGCGCAGCGCGACCTCGCTGATGCCAGGCAGCGCGAGCTCTCAGCGGTGCTCGCCTACGACCTGTCGCTGGTCGACTTCGAGGCGCTGCAGCAGGCTGGCCCTTCGGGAAGCTTAGAAGTCTAGAAGGGAGAACTTCTAAGCTGCTAAGTAATTCTGCGTGTAGCGCTCGTAGAACTCGTCCCAGGTGTAAGCGTGACTCTGGCCGCCGAGGTGCTCCAGCGCGTAGGTGGCGGCCACGCTGCCGATCTGGGCGCAGGTGGGCAGCTGATGCCGAGCGCAAGGCCCTTCAGGAACCCGCCTCTGAAAGCGTCGCCGACTCCGGTCGGATCGACGATGCGGCGCGGGGCGACAGCATGCACGTCCACCTGCCCGGCTTCGGTCACGACTGACGATCCCTGTTCGCCGCGGGTGATCACGAGCGCACCGGCCTTCTGCAAGGATCTCGCGCTCGCCGAGCCCGGTCTTCTGCTTCAGCAGCTCGAACTCGTAGTCGTTGCAGACGACGATCGTCGCGCCGACGACACCCTCCCGAAGCTCGTCGCCCGACATCCGCGCGCACTGCTGGCCCGGATCGAAGATGTAGCGCAGGCCGAGCGCTCCGGCATTCGTCGGCGTACTGCACCATCGCGCCGGGATCGTTCGGCGAGATGATCGCCATATCCGCATCCGCCGATCGACCGGAACGACAGCTCTCCCGCATGCGCCATGGCGCCGGTGTAGAACGAGGCGATCTGATTGTTGTTCTCGTCGGTGCTGCAGAAGAACGACGCCGTGAACTTCCCGGGAATCTGCATTACGCCTGACGTGTCGACGCCTGCAGCCTCGAGCCACGTCCGGTACTCGCCGAAGTCCTCGCCGGCCGTCGCCATCAGCACGGGCCGCTCGCCGAGCAGCGCCAGCGTGTACGCGATGTTCGGCGCGCACCCGCCCCGCCGCTTGTCCATCGTGTCCACCAGGAAGCTGAGGCTGATCCGATGCATGTGCTCGGGCAGGAAGTGCTCGGTGAACTTGCCGGGAAACGACATCAGGTAGTCGTAGGCGATCGAACCGGTGACGACGATTTTCACTAAGACGCTCCCTGCTGGCAGGTACTTGCCGACAATCGGCGCGAGCTCCTTCTTGGTCTGCTCCGGGACGTGTTCCGGCCGGGTGATGATCGCGGTCGCCAGCGCGTCCTTGCAGGCGCAGGTCCGCGCGGTGCCCAGCCGTGACACCGCCTCCGCGATGGTCTTCTGCGCCGTCGCCGCGTTCTGCATCAGGTTGGCGACGATGAGATCCACCGTCACGCTGTCGTGATCCGGGTGCCAGCAGTCGTAGTCGGTGACGAGCGCGAGCGTCGCGTAGCAGATCTCGGCCTCGCGCGCGAGCTTCGCCTCCTGCAGATTGGTCATGCCGATGACGTCCATGCCCCACGACCGATAGAGCCTCGACTCGGCGAGCGTCGAGAACTGCGGTCCCTCCATGTTCACGTAGGTGCCGCCGCGGTGGACCGTCGCGCCGACGGCCGCCGCGGCGTCGGCGCCGACGCGCGCCAGGTCCGGGCAGACAGGGTGCGCGAAACCGACGTGCGCCACCAGGCCACGGCCGAAGAACGTGCTGATGCGGCCCTTCGTGCGATCGAAGAAACTGATCCGGCACGAGGATGTCGAGCGGCTTGTATTCCTCCTTGAGGCTGCCGACGGCGCTCGCCGAAAGAATGCGCTCGACCCCCAGCACCTTGAAGCCGTAGATGTTGGCCCGGAAGTTCAGTTCGGAAGGGAGGATGCGGTGGCCCACCCCGTGCCGCGCAAGAAATGCCACGCGGGTCCCACGGAGCGTCCCGACGATGTAAGGTCCTGAAGGATCGCCGAACGGCGTGCTGATTGTTCGCTCTTCGCGGTCGGTCAGCTCCGCCATGTCGTACAGGCCGCTGCCGCCGATGATGCCGATGTGCACACTCATGATGTCGTTTACAGCGTCAAGCCTGCGCCGGCTCGAACCGGGGCTTGCCGTCGACGCGGGTGAGATAGCCGGCCGCCACGGCCGGATCGTGTGGGAGGAATACCAGTGTCCGGTGGGTTTCCGCTTCCTGTACGAGCGCCTTCTTCGCGGCGAGCGTGTCCATCGGATAGAGATCAAACCCCATGATCCATGCCGGTGGCAGGTGGGCCGTCGTCGGGATCACGTCGGCGACATACGCCGCACGGTGTCCAGCCGACTCGATGACCGCCATCTGATGGTGCGCGGTGTGGCCGCCGGTGCGCTGAACGCGAACGCCCGGCATGATCGTCTGATCGTCGCTCACGAGCTCCAGGACACCGGCGTCGAGCGAGCGGCATGAAGTTGTCCGCCAGGTAGCTGCCGCGGTTGCGCTCGTGCGGGTGGGTGGCGTCCTCCCACTCGCCCCGGCGGACGACGTAGCGGGCCCGGGGAAAGCGCGGCCGCAGCGCGCCCGAGCGGTCGCGCACCGTGAACCCGCCGGCATGGTCGAAATGCAGGTGGGTGGCGAGCACGATGTCGATGTCCTCGGGGGCGACCCCGGCGTCGGCCAGCGAATGCTCCAGATGCCGGCCGCGCTCGACGCCGTAGATGTCCCGAAACTTTTCGTCGTCCTTGTCGCCGATCCCGGCATCGATGAGCATCGTTCGGACGCCGCGCACGAGCAGCGGCCGCATCGCCAGGCGAATCCGGTTGCGATCGTCGGGCGGGGCCTTCGGCGGACCACAAGGGCCGCGGCACGATCCCGAACATCGAGCCGCCGTCGAGGCGGAAGAAGCCATCCGAGAGCGAGATGAGCTCGAGATCGCCCAACGCGAATCGCAGCGGGACGGCCTCCGCCTCGGAGGCTGGCGCCGCGAGCGCCCTGCTTCAGTTCGACGAGCACCCCGTGAGCGCTGGCCGGGTGGATGAACGCCACGCGCGCGCCTTCGGCCCCGGGTCTGGCCTGCTCGTCGATGAGCCGAACCCCACGGTCCTTCAACTGCGCCAGCGCGCCGTCGATGTCCTCGACGCGCAGCGTGATGTGGTGCAGGCCCGGGCCGCGCTTCTCGTGTACTTGGCGATCGCCGACTCAGGGGATGTGGCCTCGAGCAGCTCGAGCGCCGCTCCGCCGACCGGAATGAAGTGCGCGCGGACCCGCTGGCGTCTCGACGTCCTCCACGCCTTCGACCTCGAGCCCGAGCGACTCGCGATAGAACCGCAGGGCCGCCGCCAGGTCGGTCACGGCGATGCCGACGTGATCGAGAATCGCCTTCACTTGATCAGCCCTGGCAACTGAGGCGCATCCGCGGCGGTGTAGGGATCGGTCGCGCGCGAGGCGATGGACTCGACCAGTCCGGCAAGCTCGCCCGGCGCGAGCACGGTCCGCTCCAGGCGGTCCACGAGCCGGTGCGCGAGAATCTCCCTCAGCCGATGCTCGCTGCGCGACTGGCGCCGTGCACCCGCGCTCGCGGCGCTGTGCGCGCGAAAGGCCTTGATGGTCGACGACAGCTCGCCGATCCCTTCGCCGCTCGTGGCGACGGTCTGCACGATCGGCGGACGCCACTCGCCGGCGGCATAGGACTGCAGGGACAGGTTGGCTTCGATCGACGACACCAGCCGATCGGCCCCCTCGCGATCGGCCTTGTTCACCACGAAGATGTCGGCGATCTCCATGATGCCTGCCTTGAGCGCCTGCACGTCGTCGCCGGCGCCCGGGACCAGCACCACCACCGAGACATCTGCCGTGCGGACGATTTCCACCTCGTCCTGGCCGACGCCAACGGTCTCGATGATGACGACGTCGCGTCCGGCCGCATCGAGGACGAGAACGGCGTCGCTCGTCGCCCGCGACAGGCCGCCCAGGTGGCCGCGCGTCGCCATGCTGCGGATGAACACGCCCTCGTCCGAGGCATGAGCCTGCATGCGCAGCCGGTCGCCGAGGACGGCGCCGCCGCTGAATGGGCTCGTCGGATCGACCGCGACGATGCCGACGGTCTGCCCCTCACGGCGCAGTTCCGCCGTCAGGCGGTCCACGAGCGTGCTCTTGCCGGCCCCGGGGGGGCCGGTCATCCCGATGAGATACGCGCCCCCGGTTTTCGGGTACAGCGCCCGGACGAGATCGATGCCAGCGGTTCCCTCGTCCTCCACCATCGAGATCCCGCGCGCGATGGCGCGCGCGTCGCCGCCGGCGATCCGGTCCGCCAGCGACGTCAGTGGGTCCACCCTGCGAGCAGCCGGCGCGCAATCACCAGGCGCTGAATCTCGCTGGTGCCTTCGCCGATCGTGGTCAGCTTGACGTCTCGAAAATACTTCTCGGCCGGGTAGTCTTTGACGAACCCGTAGCCGCCGTGAATCTGCACGCAGTCATCCGCCACACGGACTGCCGTCTCGCTCGCGTACAGCTTGGCCATCGAGGACTCGACGGTGGTGCGATTCCCCTGATCCTTCATGTACGCCGCCCGGTACGTCAGCAGCCGCGACGCTTCGATCCTGGTCGCGGCATCGGCCAGCTTCCAGCGGATCGCCTGAAACGCACTGAGGGTCTTGCCGAACGCGCGGCGCTCCGCGGCGTAGTTGAGGGCGGCTTCGTAGGCGCCCTGGGCCAGCCCGACGGAGAGCGCGGCGATCCCGATGCGCCCGGCGTCGAGCACCTGCATGGTGTTGACGAACCCCTGCCCCAGGTCGCCGAGCACGCTGTCCCCCGCCAGCCGGCAGTCTTCGAACAGCACCTCGCTCGTGTCGCTGGCGCGCATGCCGAGCTTGTCTTCTTTCTTGCCCGCCCTGAGTCCAGCGGTTCCGCGTTCGACGATGAAGGCCGAGATGCCTTTGCTGCCCGCCGTACGGTCGGTCACGGCCATGACCACGATGACGTCGCCGACGCTGCCATGCGTCGTGAACGTCTTCGCGCCATTCAACACCCACCCGTTGCCGTCGCGCACCGCCGAGGTCCGCATGCCTGCGGCATCGCTGCCCGAGGTGGACTCGGTCAGCGCCCAGGCGCCAATGCGCTCGCCCCGGGCCAGCGGCACCAGGAAGCGCCGTTTCTGCGCCTCGGTCCCGAACATGAAGATGTGCGACGAACAGAGGCCGTTGTGCGCCGCCACCGATAGCGACACCGCGGGGTCCACGCGGGCAAGCTCCTCGATGCAGATGCAGTAGTCGAGCGCTGAGAGACCGGCTCCGCCGTACGTCTCCGGCACCTGGATGCCGAGCAGTCCCAGTGCCGCAAGCGACGGCATGGCTTCCGAGGGAAAATGCTGCGCGGCGTCCCACTCCCTGACGTGGGGACGGAGCTCGGTCTCGGCAAACTCACGCACGCTCTTGCCGAGCAGTCGCTGCTCATCCGTCAGCCGGAAATCCATGGCGCGTACCTATTATGGCATCGGGAGGTTTCATGACGCGTGTGCGGACCGCGATCCTCGTTCTGGCAGCACTCGCCGCCACTCCGGCGGCAGCGCGGGCGGACATCACCGCCTTCGTTGGCGCCACGACCACGCCGGAGACCCGCATGGCGCGCGGGCTGGCCTTCGGCATCGGGTTCGTCGTGGTCGGGTTCGAGTTCGAGTACTCCAACACCCCGGAGGATCTCGAAGCCGGGGCGCCCTCACTCTGGTCCGCGTCGGGCAACCTGCTGCTCCAGACACCAATGATTGCGGGCTTCCAGCCGTACTTCACCACGGGCGGCGGGATGTACGGCGAAGAGCTCAACTTGCACGAGCAGACAGGCTTCGCCCCCAACATAGGCGGCGGCGTCAAGATCTCGCTTGCGGGTCCGCTTCGTCTGCGGGTGGACTACCGGATTTTCAGGCTGGGCGACGATGCGCTGTACTCATCGACGCATCGAATCTACGGCGGGCTCAATCTGAACTTCTGACCTTCTGAGTTGCAGGATGGCAGAATTGCAGGATGGCAGGAGGGATGGACCCATCCTGCAATTCTGCAATCCTCACATCCTGCAATACCCCTACTTACTGAGATCCGACACGAGCGTCAGGTTCACGAAGTTCTGGCCTGATGCGTATGCGTCGGCGTACTGCTTGTAGAGGGTGTTGACTTCGGCTGGCGGGAACGCTTCCGAGAGAATCGTCGAAACGGTGTAGTCGGCGCCCTTTACGGACGGATCGATAATGAAGACATAGAGCGCGGCCCCGCCTGCAGCGGGATCGGGCGACCGGAACACCTTCCAGCTCGCCGCCTGCTGCTTGCGCTCAGGCTTCTCGCTCTTCTGCAGGGCTTCCTTCAACTTGGTGACGACAGCCTCGAAGTCCGAGGTCTTGTCCGCCTTGATGAAGTTCAGCACCATGCCCGCGTCTGACGCAAACACGCGCGCCGTCGGAGCCGCTTGTGCCTGCTGAGCCGGGGCTGCCTGCGCCGCTACCCTGGTGTACACCGCACCCGCAGCCAACGCTACAACGACCAGCCCGACACCCATCCAGCCTCGCCGACCACTAAAGGTCAGCCCGTTATCTCGAACCATCGCGGCCTCCTCCTTCGCGTAAGGGACGCTACTCTACCGTACTCGCCCGCTACACGAAAACCGACATCACCTCGTTGGCAAGCAGCATACCCGGCCGCGTCAGACGCAGGCGGCCGCCCTCCCGAACCAGGAGGCCGGCATCAACAGACCGTGCCAACTCCGTGCCGTACCGCTCCCAGACGTCCACGCCGTAGCGGCCGCGAATAGCGGCCTCATCCACGCCCTCGACCAGCCGCAGGCCGGTAAACAGTGCATCGCCGAGCCGCTCCTGGTCGGAAAGCGTCCGCCGGTCAACGACCGCTGAGCCCTTCCGGTCGACCGCACCGATAAAGTCCTCAGTTCCAGAGACGTTCTTCCACCGAACCCCGGCGACCGTCGAGTGCGCCCCGCAGCCGAAGCCGAGCCACTCGCCGTCGCTCCAGTACTTGAGGTTATGGCGCGAGGCTCGCCCAGGGCGGGCCACGTTCGAAATTTCGTACTGCGTATAGCCGTAGGCCTCCAGGCGGTCCATGGCCGTCAGATACATCGCGGCAGCGTCATCGTCGGGCGCCTGGGACCAGCGGGCCCGCGCCATTTCTTCCTTGAGTGGCGCGTTCGGATACACCTCGAGGAGGTACAACGACAGGTGCTCGGGGGCCAGGGCAAGCACGCCGTCCACCGATGAAAGCCAGTCTTCGATCTGCTGTCCTGGCAGCCACATCATCAGATCGAGGCTGATATTGTCGAACCCGGCGGCGCGGGCCTCGGCAAAGGCGCTCCTGGCCCGATCGGCGCCATGCAGGCGAGACAACCGGCGCAGTTCATCGTCCCGGAGGGACTGGACGCCGAAGCTGACGCGATTGACCCCCGCCTCGCGGTAGGCGGCCAGACGCGCGGTCGAGACCGTCTCCGGATTGGCTTCGAGGGTGACCTCCCGATCGGCGGCCAGCGCGAACCGTCGCCGGCACGCGTCAATGAGCTGTGCGATCTCCGCCGGCTCCAGCAGCGAGGGGGTGCCCCCGCCAAAGAAAATCGTGTCGGCTGGCCGGCCTTCGTAGGGCGATTCGAGGATCTCGCGCGTCAGCGCCGCAACGTACCGCGTCTTGAGCCCCTCGTCGAACAGACCCCTGTTGAAGTTGCAGTAGTTGCAGATGGCGGAACAGAAGGGGATGTGGAGATAAAGGCCTAACATGGGACAGCGTTCAATGCTAATTGCTGATTGCTGAATGCTAACTGGATTGCTGGACTGACTGCCGCTGGGAGGCCAACGTGACTGGCCGTTCAGCCTTCCAATCAGTTCAGCCTTCCAATCAGCATTTAGCAATCAGCAATCAGCAATTCTGATTCAGCTTCCCGCCCGTCCGCCAGGCCACTTCAGGTCGGCACGGCCGTCGCGGACGGCGGGCTCGCGCAGCTGCGCGCGGGCCTGGCGGCCGGTGCGTCCCGGTGACGGCAGCACCTTGCGGCGCATCTTCCACATCATCAACAGGTCGTCGACCCCGCCGTTGGTGGGCAGCTCCCGGTAGTCGGCGCCGTCGAGCTGCTTGAACTCGCACATCTCGTGGAGGCGGGATCTCATGCGGTGACCGATACGGAAGAGCAGCGCGTTCGGATCGGTCTCGTCGGGAATGTCCGGGTAGTTCGACGTGAAAATCGTGAGGCGCTGCTCGTTGTAGCGGGTATTGACGATGAGATTCATCGTCTCCTCCACCCACTCGGACGTCTTTTCCGCACCCAGATCGTCCAGAACGAGCAGCTCGGCCGCCATGACAGGGCGGAGGATGTCCAGCTCGGTCGTGCGGGTCGAGGGGTCGTAAGTGCTGCGGATGAGGCGCAGCAGATCGCGGGTGTCGTAGAACATCGCCCGCACGCCGGCACGCTCGACTATGGCCCGCAGAACGGCAACGGCCAGGTGCGTCTTCCCCACACCGGGCGGCCCCTCGAGAAACAGCCCCTTGGTCACGACGGGAAACGCATCCGCGATGCGACGCCCTTCGGCCGCCGCGCGCTCGAGCGACTCGTTGTAGGCCAGGAAGTTGTCGATCGTGCAGTGCTCGTAGCGCTTGGGCAGGCCGGCGGTCGCGAGCCGTTTCAGGCCAAGCGAGTCGCGCCAGCATTCGCACCGCACGACGCGGCGAGTGCCATCGATGGTGACGGGTTTCCAGCCGGTATCGTCGCAGTGCGGGCAGGCCATCCGAGTCGGGCAGTATACCAGTTCATGACGAAGTCTTTGTCTTCTTCTCCGCACGCACGAGGTCGGTCGGCGACGATTTGACGAGCGCCGTGGACAGGCGCTGCTCCCAGTCACCGAGACCGCGGGCCATCTCGGTCTTGACGTACTCCATGAACTCGTTGACCTCGTTTTGCATGCGCTCGATCTTCCTGCGCATGTTGAGAATGATCTCCACGCCGGCGAGGTTCACGCCGAGATCGCGCGTCAGCGACAGGATGGTCTCGAGCTGCTCCAGATCCTCTTCCGAGTAGAGCCTGGTGTTGCCGTCGGTGCGCGAAGGCTTGAGCAGCCCCTCCCGCTCGTAAAGGCGAAGCGTCTGCGGGTGGATGTTGTACTTCTGTGCCACCGCGCTGATCATGAAGTAGGCCTTCCCCGTTTTCTTCATGATCGATCACCCGTCCGGTACAGATCCTTACGCACGTCATCTCCGTTCAGCCGGCCGAACTCGCGCAGGAGCTCTTTCGATCGCTCGTCGAGCACGCGCGGCAGGACGAGGCGCACCTCGACCACGAGGTCTCCGCGCCGTCCCGTTCGCGCCGATGGCACGCCACGCTCGCGCAGGCGGAAACGCTGGCCTGACTGCGTCCCCGGCGGCACGCGCAATTTGGCCTGTCCGTCGAGCGCAGGCACGTCGAGCTTCGCGCCAAGCGCCGCTTCGTGGATGGCGATAGGTACGACCACGTGCAGGTCGTCGCCTTCACGTGTGAACACGTCATGCGGCTCGACGCGGACGGTCAGGAGGAGGTCGCCGTACTCGCCATTGTTCCGCCCGACGTGCCCCTTGCCTTGCACACGCACCTGAGCGCCATCGTCGAGGCCCGCCGGCAGGGCGACCGTCAGCGTCTCGGTGCGGCGCTCGACCTGCTGCCCACTGCATGCCGCGCAGGGGCTGGCCGACTGGAGGCCTGTCCCCCGGCAGGCCTCGCACGGCTTCGAGAACACCATGTGCCCGCGTGCGGACTTGAGGACGCCGGCTCCCCGGCACGCCTGGCATGCATGCTCAGCCGTCCGCAGCCACCCGGCGCCGCGACAGACACTGCAGCGGTGCAGCCTCGTGATGGTCAGCGCACGCTGACCTCCGATCATCGCCTCGGCAAAGCCGAGCGTCACCATCTGGTGAAGATCGGCGCCGCGCTCCGGCTCGCCGCCGGGCTGAGGCTCGGCGCGCTGCCGGAACACCTCGGCGAACAGATCGCCGAATGTCGATGCGATGTGGCCGTGAGCGCTGGCCGAGAAGTCGAACCCTTCGAAGCCATAGATGCGCGGCTCGTCCGGCCCGGGATCGCTGCCTCCGGTGTCGTACCGCCGCCGGCGATCCGGATCGATGAGCGTCTCGTAGGCTTCGGCGATCTGGCGGAACTGCGTCGCCGCGAGCCGGTCGCCCGGATTGATGTCCGGGTGATAGCGGCGCGCCAGCCGGCGGTAGGCGCGCTTGATATCGCCGACCGTCGCCTCACGACCGAGGCCGAGCACGACGTAGAAATCCATCCTGGCCTTCGTTACGACTTGTCGTCGACCACTTCCGCGTCAATCACGTCGCCGTTCCCGCCTCGCCCCGCGCCGCCGGCACCGCCCGCCGGCCCTGAAGCGTTCCCACCGTCGCCCCCGGGAGCACCGGCGCCCGGCGCCGACGCCTGTTGATAGAGATTGGCTGCCGCCTTGTGCTGCGCCGCCGTGAGCTCCTCCATCGCACGCGAGATGCCAGCGGCTTCGTTCGCCTCTATCGCCTTCCTGAGCGCTTCGGTCGCCGCCTCGATGGCCTGCTTGTCCGCGGCCGTGAGCTTGTCACCCGACTCCTTGAGGAACGCCTCAGCGGCATAGACCGACTGATCCGCGCGATTCCTGGTCTCGATCTCCTCGCGCCGCTTCTTGTCCTCCTCGGCGTGGGCCTCGGCCTCCTTCATCATGCGGTCGACTTCTTCCTTGTTCAGCCCGCTCGATGCCGTGATGGTGATCTTCTGTTCCTTGCCGGTGCCAAGGTCCTTGGCCGACACGTTGACGATGCCGTTCGCGTCGATGTCGAACGTCACCTCGATCTGCGGCACGCCGCGCGGCGCCGGCGGCAGGCCCACCAGGTGAAACTTGCCGAGCGGGCGGTTGTCGCGCGCCATCGACCGCTCGCCCTGCAGGACATGGACCTCCACGCTCGTCTGGTTGTCGGAGGCCGTCGAGAAGATCTCGCTCTTTCGCGTCGGGATCGTCGTGTTTCGCTGAATCAAGGTGGTCATCACGCCGCCCATCGTCTCGATGCCGAGCGACAGCGGCGTCACGTCGAGCAGCAGAAGATCCTTGACGTCACCGGCCAGCACGCCGGCCTGGACGGCAGCGCCGACGGCGACCACTTCGTCAGGGTTGACGCCCTTGTGCGGGTCCTTGCCGAAGAGATCCCTGACCATCTGCTGGACCTTCGGAATGCGCGTGGACCCGCCGACGAGCACGACCTCGTCGATCTTCGGGGGTCCACGCCCGCGTCCGACAGCGCCTGCTTGGTGGGTCCGACGGTCCGCTGCAGCAGATCGTCGACAAGCTGCTCGAACTTCGCCCGCGTGAGCTTCATCTGCAGGTGCTTGGGGCCGGTCTGGTCCGCGGTGATGAACGGCAGGTTGATGTCGGTCTCCATCACGGTGGAGAGCTCCATCTTGGCTTTCTCCGCAGCTTCCTTCAGGCGCTGCAGGGCCATGCGATCCTTGCTCGAGATCGATCCCCTCGGTCTTCTTGAACTCGGTCGTGATCCAGTCGATGACGCGCTGATCCAGGTTGTCGCCGCCAAGGTGCGTGTCGCCGTTGGTCGCCTTGACTTCGACCACGCCTTCACCGACTTCGAGGATTGAGATATCGAACGTGCCGCCGCCAAAGTCGTAGACGGCAATCGTCTCTTCCTTCTTCTTGTCCAGGCCATAGGCCAGGGCTGCCGCCGTCGGCTCGTTGACGATGCGCATCACTTCGAGGCCCGCCACCTGGCCGGCATCCTTGGTGGCCTGCCGCTGCGCGTCGTTGAAGTAGGCCGGAACGGTGATCACCGCTTTGGTCACCGGCTGGCCGAGATACTCCTCGGCCGCCTGTTTCAACTTCTGAAGAATCATCGCGGAGATCTCGGGTGGGGTCAGCGCCTTGGCCTGCCCTTCCACCTGGATGGTCACGCGCTGACCGTCCGGTACCACGTGGTACGGCACCATCTTCATTTCCTCGCCGACTTCATCGAAGCGGCGGCCCATGAAGCGCTTGATCGAAAAGATGGTGTTCTCAGGGTTGGTCACGGCCTGGCGCTTGGCCACTTGCCCGACCAGTCGCTCGCCGGTCTTGGTAAACGCAACGACCGAGGGCGTGATGCGTCCGCCTTCCGGGTTCGTGATCACGACGGGCTCTCCGCCCTCCATGACCGCAACGACGGAGTTGGTGGTGCCCAGGTCGATCCCGATGATTTTGCTCATGATGTCCTCGTGTAACGGCCGGAAGGTGATTTCATGCTCACTATAAAACTTGAGTGTCATGTAGTCAAACTTACGCCATTGCGCATTACTGCTGAGCCTGCCAGTGTTGACTTTCACCTCGGACACCGTTGATCCCACTGGGCGAGATCGGACCCTCGGGCTCAGGTGGCGTTCCGACCCGCGCCGGGCTCGTGGCCCGGTCTCCCCCTCGATCAAACCAAGAGGTTTGTATGAACGGAACGCAGTTGCGGCGCGTGGTACTGGCAGGAGTGCTCACCCTCGTCGCCGGAACGACGGGAATCGCGGCCGGTGACGACCATCAGGGGCACGGGCAGGACAAAGGTAGTAGCGTCACGGTCTCGTTCGGCGCCGGGCTGAACAGCTCGGGCGCAGCCAACCACCACGTGCTGCCGAAGACCATCGAGGTGGACAAGGGCGGAGTGGTCAACTTCGCGGTATCCGGGTTCCATCAGATTTTCGTGTACAACCCCGGCGTCACGCCGGAGGACGTGCTGGCTGCCGCAGCGCCGTTTCCTCCGGTCGGCCGTCCGCCGACGCCGCAGGAGCTGTACATCAACTACGGCCTCCCCCTGGATCCAGCCAACCCGCTGCTCATGTACGTCGGCCTGAACCCGGGCTTTCCGCCCATGCCGCCGCTCAATCCGCTGCAGCCGCCGAACCCGCCGATGTTCTCGGCGTCGTTCAACCGGGTGGAATCGGTGGTGTTCCAGGAGCGCGGACTTTACCTGGTCATCTGCAACATCAATCCGCATTTCAGGGACGGGATGTACGCCTGGGTGTTCGTCAAGTAGCCTTCGACCCGGCGCTGGTGCGTTCGCGCACCCGCGCCGGGCACCTCATGAACCGGCCGCGCACTTTTCCGCTGGAACGCCTATACTGGAAACGCCAGCCTGACCTGCCTGCGCGAGAGGCGTCGCTATGGGTTCTCCCCGGCTCCCCTTCGTTGCCCTTGCTCTTGGTGTCTCCGTTTGCGGATTGCCGCTCGCGGCCCCGGCCCAGGACTTTCAAACCCCGTCGCACATCTCGTACGCCGAAGGTTCCGTCAGGGTGGAACGCGAAGGTGCATCCGAAGAACCAGGCGCAGGCTGGGTTCTGCTGCCGGGCGACCGCATCCGCACGGCCGCGGGGCGCGTCGAAATTCTCTTTCCCGACGGATCCGCTCTGGCCGTTGACGAGTACACGGTCCTCGACATCCTTGATGCCGCCCTGCTTCGTCTGAACGCGGGCCGGACGATTCTCACAGTCACCAGCGCGGAAGATCCGAGCTCCGCGCTGCGGTACCAGCTCGACACCCCCTCGTCTTCAATCAGCACCGAAGGGCCGGGCGAGTATCGGGTGGACGTGGCGTCGTTCCCGTCAGGAGTGGAGACCGAGCTGTCGGTCGTGCACGGCTATGCCGTGATTGAGAACGAACGCAGCTCCGTGCGCGTGCGCCCCGGTGAGCAGAGTACCGGCGCGCCAGGGCTTCCCGCCGTCGTATCCCCGTGCGTTCAACGCCGCTCGCTACGACGCCTTCGAGCAATGGGCAGGCGCGCGGCGCGACGAGCGCCTGGGCTATGGCGGCGACTCGAGCTCCGCTCAGTACCTCCCGGCCGATCTCCAGATGTACGGAGGAACGTTCGACAGCTACGGGTCGTGGCAGCAGGAACCGTCCTATGGCTACGTCTGGTATCCGAGGGTCGCACCTGTCTGGCGTCCGTATTACCACGGCTCCTGGCATTCGGTCCCGGGTTATGGCTGGACGTGGACCGGGATCGACCGCTGGGCGTGGCCGACCCACCACTACGGCCGATGGGGTCATGCTCGGGGACGGTGGTTCTGGGTGCCCGGTCGGCATTGGGGACCGGCGTGGGTATCGTGGGGCGCGGCGCCGGGCTACGTGGGCTGGTGCCCGCTGGGGTTCAACAACCGGCCGGTGTTCGCGATGTCGGTCTCGGTCGGCAATCGATGGAATGGATGGGTCGCCGTGCCGCGGGCGCGATTCGGGGCGCACGGTGCATTCGTCCACCGCGAAGCGGTGTATCACCGCTCATTCGAAACCACGCCGTTTGTGACGCAGGCGTACGCTCCGGTCGCGGCGCCGCGCGCGGTCCCGCGCAGCGCTCGAGTACCGGGCGGCGCCGTCGCCGAGGCTTTTCGTCAGGGTTCCGGACCCGCGGCGAACCGCAGCCCTGCCGTACAGCCCAACAGACTGCCGCCTTCGACCGCCGCAGGAGTGCGCCGGCCGATGGCGGCATCGCGAAATCCTCAGCAGGTCGTAGTCGAGCCTTCGCTCCCGTCCGGACGCTCGAGGACATTCGGGGGCAGCGCCGCAACGCTCAGCCAGTCCCCGTCCTCTTCCGTGGCGGGCCTGCCCCGTCGATCGATGGCGGCTCCACGTCGCGCGCCTGCGACCGAGAACGGGGTCATCCAGGCATTCCCGCAGCGTTCAGCTCCAGGTGTCGTGATGGGACCGTCGGCGGGCGTCGTCAACCGCCGGCCACCCGAGCGCATGCCTGAGCCGCAACCGGCGCCGTCGAATTCGGGGTGATCCGCACCAACCCGAATCGAGGATCGTTCGGGACAGCGGGCAACAACGGATCGGAGGAGCGAGCCCGCGCCGTCCGGCGGGCTCCAACTCCAGCTCCAACACAGGCGCCGCCACCAGGGTTCACGAGGCAAGCACCGGTCCGCCAGGCGCCTGCTGCAGCGCCACCGCGTCAAGCGGCCGCGCCTCCCGCGGCCGCACCGCCGAGTGCCGCACCCCCTGCCGCCGCACCGCCGAGCGCAGCGCCTGCGGCGTCGCGCCGTGGTTCGAGCAGCGGCGAGTCGGGACGGGCGAGAAGGCGCTAGAATCAGGCCGTGCATTTCGTCGTCCGCTTCGCCCGCGGCGCAGTCGTCGTCGCGCTCTTTCTGACGGCGGCGACCGCCGGCATCCTGAGCGGCGTGATGTTCGCGTACGCGGGCGATCTTCCCGAGATCTCGGCCCTCGATAACTACGCACCGAGCACCATTACGCGCGTGTACGCCTCTGGCGGCGAGCTGGTCGGAGAGTTTGCCGTTCAGCGGCGGCTGATCGTCGGGTACGACGACATTGCGCCCGCACCTGCGCCAGGCGATCATCGCGGCGGAGGACGGCGACTTCAACACGCACTTCGGCCTGAGCATCTCGCACATCATCGCCGCTGTGACCCGCGACATCCTTCGCGCGGCGGCCGACGTCGCGGCGGGGCGCAAGACCTCCCGCCCGGCCGGCGCCAGCACGCTGACGCAGCAACTCGCCCGGAACGCTGTTTCCGCAGGCCGTCGGCTTCAGCATCGGGGACCTCAGCCTCGAGCGGAAGATCAAAGAAGCCATCGTCGCCGTCCAGATCGAGAAGCGCTACACCAAGCGACGAGATCCTCACCTTCTACGCGAACCACATGCTGCTTCGGCCACGGCACTTACGGCGTCGAGGCGGCGTGCGCGGATGTACTTCAGCAAATCGGCGAAGGAAGTCTCGCTCGACGAAGCGGCCATGCTCGCGGGCATCTTCCAGTCCCCGGCGCGGCAGAGCCCGTTTGTCAACGTCGGCGCCGCGACGCGGCCGCCGCAACTACGCCCTGCAGCGGATGGCCGACGAGGGCTTCATCACGCAGGCCGAGGCCGACGCAGGCCAAGGAACGTCCGATCGTGACGCAGGGGACAGCCGCAGCAGGCCAGGTCGATGCGCCCCGTACTTCCTCGAGGAGGTTCGCCAGCACCTCGAGCAGGAATACGGCGCGAAGGCGCTGTACAAAAGCGGCCTGTCGGTCATGTCCACGCTCGACGCGAACCTGCAGAACATCGCGAACCGCGCCGTGGACACGCGGCGTGCGCGCCGTCGACAAGCGCCGCGGATACCGCCGGCCCACGCAGGAACGTGCTGGCCGAGGGGCACCAGGTTGACGCGTTCAAGGACGAACGCTGGTCGCGGCCGATCGCCGCCGGCGACATCGTTCCCGCCGTCGTCGCGAGCCTGGATAGCCCGGCGCCGGCCAACGGCGCCCGGCTGCGCATCGGCCCCTACACCGCCGATCTCGCGCCGGCGGGCTTCGCATGGACGCGGCGGCCGTCGGCCGCGAGCCTGTTCAAGACGGGCGATCTCATCGAAGTGCAGATCGTGGCCGTGGACGCCGCCAACCGCACGGCTGTCGGTCTCCCTCGAACAGACGCCGGTGCTCGAGGGCGCGCTCGTCGCGATCGACAACCGGACTGGACAGATCAAGGCCATGGTCGGCGGCTTGGACTTCGGGCGCAGCAAGTTCAATCGCGCCGTGCAGGCGTTCCGGCAGCTCGGGTCCACATTCAAGCCGGTCGTCTACACGGCGGCCATCGACCGCGGCTATACGCCGGCATCCGTCATCGTCGATGAGCCGGTCGTGTATCCGTCTGGCAGCGGCGTGCCCTACAGCCCGCAGAACTACGACCACAAGTTCGAGGGCCAGGTGACGCTGCGGCGATGCGCTCGAGCAGTCCAGGAACATCCCGGCGATCAAGGTCATGGACGCGATCGGGCCGAAGAGCGTCATCGACTACGCGAAGCGCTTCGGCTTCAGCCAGCAGTTCCCGCCGTACCTGCCCATCGCGCTCGGGGCCGGCGACGGCACGCTGCTCGAAGTCACGAGCGCCTACACGGTGTTCCCCAACCAGGGCGTACGGATGCCGCCGTTCTCCATCCTCAAGGTCACCGATCGGGACGGCAACCTGCTGGAAGAGAACCGCGCCGAGCCCTCGGACGTCATCCGCGCGGACACGGCATTCGTGATGACGAACATGCTGCGCGGCGTCGTCCAGCGCGGAACCGCCGCGTCTGCCGCGAGCATCGAGTGGCCGCTCGCCGGCAAGACCGGCACGGTGGACGAGAACACGGATGCGTGGTTCATCGGCTTCGATCCCTACATCACGGTTGGCGTCTGGGTCGGCCACGATGAGAAGCGGCCGATCGGCCCGACCGAAACGGGAGCGGTCGCGGCACTTCCGATCTGGACCGAGTTCATGAAGGCATACATCGACGCGCGCGCCGACAAGGACATGCCACCGCGATTCGATGCGCCCGGGAACATCGTCTTCCTGGCCGTGGACCGCTCAACGGGCGCGCTCCTCCCCCCCGGCAGCGAAGGCGGTCTGGCGGAGGCGTTCATCTCGGGCACGCAGCCTGGAGGCGGACTGTTTCACTAGGGCCCCCCACAAACCTCTGACCCTTGCCGCCAGTCGTCGTTCGCTACCAGCCAGAGACGAGGACCAGCAATGCGACACCAGCTAAGAACCGTGACGCTCCTGTGCTGCCTTCAGTCGGTGCTCACTCCTGCGTGTGGGCCCCAGCAGACCGGCGGCACAAACACGCCGACAAGCGGCGGACAGATTCTCAAAATCGATGAGCTGACATGGACCGACATCGACGCTCTGAATCGAGACAGAACCCTTTTCCTCCTGACCGTCGGGATGCTCGAGGAGCACGGACCACATCTACCTGTCGGCGCCGACACAATCGGCGTGGAGCACGAGGCGGGACAAGTCGCTGATCGGTTGAGCCGAGCCTTGCCGGGCTGGAACGTGGTCGTGATGCCGACGATCAACTACGGCTCGTCGGGAGCCAATCAGATCGGCAACGTCCAGGTTCATCCCGGGACATACGGCATTCGACTGTCCACTCTCCGATCACTCGTCGCGGATGTCGGCGGACAGATCGCGCAGAACCGCTTCAAGTGGGTCTTCGTCCTGAATGGCCACGGAGCCCCGACGCACCACGCCGCGGTCAACGACGCATGCGACTTTGTCAGCGAGGTCTTCCAGGCCACGATGCTGAACGTCTCGTCGCTGTTTAGTGCCGATACGGCAATACAGTCGAAGGGCGCAAGCATTGCTGCCAGGCACTTCTCGGCGGCAGATTTGTCGTCGTTTGGCAGGGACGTCCATGCCGGCATGGTGGAAACATCCGCGGTGCTTGCCGTTCGCCCTGACCTGGTTCGATCCAGTTACCGGAACCTGCCGAGCCTTCGCGCAGAAAGCCTGCAGGACTCGCGCGACCTTGCAATGAAGCCCGGGTGGCCGGGATACTTTTCGTCTCCCTCGAGAGCCAACGCTGCCTATGGCCGGGACGTCGAGGCGTGGTGGGTGGATGGCATGTCGGATCTGATCCTTCAAGCCGTGCGCGGAGAGAACCTGTTCGGCCGGCCGCGCTGGCCCGGGCCCGTGCAGAACGATCCAGCCTATGCGCAGCTCGTTGACGATATCCTCGCTCCTGAACGTGAATTCGAGCAGGAGCTCGAGCGATGGCTGGGTCAGCGTCGCGCCAGGAATTAGATCAGAGCGCTGATCGCCCGGTGACCCGAGCGACCAAAGCGGAAGCCTCGGGCACACGCATCGCGAGCGTCACGGCTGCGAAAGTGGCGCTGAAGGCGCCCAGTACGAGGATCGCAATGAACACCGGGTGAAGCGGCGGGAGTGCGAGCTTCACGGCCCAGCCTGCGGCGGCCGCCAGCGCCGCGGCTACGAACACCGCCACCCGGAACCCTGCGGCGAGCCCCGTCGGGCCGATCCGTGCGACCAGCGATCGCCGGAGCAGGAGCAGTTCCACCCAGGCCGCGAGCGACGCGGCCACCGTCAGCCCCGCCGCACCGAGTCTTGGATCGAAACCCATCCACGCTGTGAGCGGGACCGCAAAGACATAACCCAGCACCGCCGCGATGCCCACATGTACGAGCGCGTAACGAAATGGCGTTCGTGTATCCCCGAGGGCGTAGAACGCGGACGAGTACAGCCGTCCGAGCGTCGCCGGCAGCAGACCGAGGGCTGCGCCGCCCAGGATGATCCAGACATAGACCGCATCGGCGTACACGAAGCGGCCAGTTTGCAGCAACGCTGCGGCGACGACATCGCCCAGCGCGGCAAAGACGACCGCCGATGGCACGACGAAGAACGCGATCTGCCTCAGCCCGCGATTGAGCCGGGTTCGCATCGCTTCCAGCCCCTCGACCTGTCCCGCCGCATCACCCGCCATGGCGGGCAGCTCCGCTGCCGCGACCGACATCCCGAAGACGCTGACCGGTAGCGTGTAGAGCAACTGCGCATTTGCGAGTCCGGTCACCGCACCAGTCGGCAGCAGGCTGGCGATCATCCCGTCAATGTACGCGCTCGTCTGCACGACGCCGCGGCTGAAGAATACCGGGACAAAGTTGCCCACCACGGATCTGGCTTCGCTGGAAAAAGCCCGCAGGTGCGGTCGAATCTCCGGTGCCACCCGGAGAACCACGGGGAGCTGCACGGCAAACTGCAGTGCGCTGCCGGCAACCGACCCCCAGGCGAGCCATATGGCCAGATCGGGCAAGGACGATGTCGGTCCGCGCCAGAGCAGTGTGGCGATCATCGAGACGTTCCAAACGACCGGCGCCGCGTACGACAGGAGAAAGCGGCGGTGGCTGTTCAGGACGCCCAGGCACCAGGCTGACAGCACGAGAAGCCCGGCCCCCGGAAACAGCACGCGGACAAGCGTGACCGTCAGCTCGCGGGTGTTCCCGGAAAAACCTGGCGCCACGACGGAAGTCAGCACGGGGGCAAGGAGCACACCGATCACGACAATCGCGGAGACCACCAGCGCGAGGAGGGACCCGATGAAGCCGGCCACCCGGTCGGCCTCCGCCGCCTGCCCCCGCGACAACAGGCGGGCGTACACCGGAATGAACGAGGCGGAGAGCGCGCCTTCGCCGAACAGGTTCTGCAGGAAGTTCGGGATTCGAAAGGCGGCGTTGAAGGCGTCCGCTGCCTCGGACTGGAGGCCGAAGTAGTACGCGAAGACGCGAAGGCGGACGAGCCCGGCCAGACGGCTGAGGAGAATCCCTGTCGCGACCAGCAGTGCGTGCGCGCCGCCCCGCCGCCTCGCCTCACTCAACGTCGTCGTCTGCGGCCGCGGCCTCGCCGAGCGTGCCGTTGGCCTTCTTCATCAGGAACGTCTTGATGAGGATGTCGATGTCGCCGTCGAGCACGCGGACGACATCGCCGACCTGCTCCTTGGTCCGGTGATCTTTGACGAGCTGATACGGGTGCAGGACGTAGCTCCTGATCTGGCTGCCAAAGGCGATCTCCTTCTTCACACCGCTGAGCTGTTCGAGCTTGCTCTGCTGCTCCTTCGCCTTGAGGTCGTATAAACGGGCCTTGAGGACGCGCATGGCCGAGTCGCGGTTGCGGTGCTGCGACCGTTCGTTCTGGCACGACACCACGATACCCGTGGGCAGATGCGTGAGCCGCACCGCGGAGTCGGTGACGTTGACGTGCTGTCCGCCGGCGCCGCTCGAGCGGAACGTGTCGATGCGGAGGTCCTTGTCGTCGATTTCGACATCCACGTCCTCGGGCACCTCCGGCCAGACGTGCACCGAGGCAAACGACGTGTGCCGCCTGGCTGCCTGATCGAACGGCGATATGCGCACCAGCCGATGCACGCCGACTTCGGCCGCGAGCAGTCCGTACGCGTAGTCGCCGGCAACGGTCACGGTCGCGCTCTTCAGCCCGGCTTCGTCTCCCGGTTGATAGTCGATCACCTCACGCTTGAAACCGCGGCGCTCGGTCCAGCGCAGGTACATCCGGAGGAGCATCTCCGCCCAATCCTGCGACTCGGTGCCGCCGGCTCCCGGATGGATCGTGAGGATCGCGTTCTTGCGATCGTGCTCGCCGCCGAGCATCTTCTTGATCTCGCCGGCCTGGACTTCCTGATCGAACAGATCCAGGCCGTGCGCGAACTCGGCGTCCACGGCCTCGCCGGCCTCGGCCCACTCCACGAGCACCGACAGGTCATCGCGCTTCTTCGAAAGCGATTGGATCAGGTCGCGGTCCTGCTCGAGACGCCGACGGCGCTGCAGCACCCGCTGCGCTTCAGCCTGGTCCTTCCAGAAATCCGGCGCGGCGGCGCGCGCCTCGAGGCGGGTCAGCTCTTCTTCGGGTTTGGCGGCCTCAAAGATAGCTCCGAAGATCCTGGGCCCGTTTGCTCAGGTCTTCGAAGCGGCGCTTCAAATCGTCAACGGTCGGCATGAAGGTATTCTACTTCGTCTGCCGCGCCGGCCAGGCGATCACAAGCGACGCGCGCGAGCCATGAGCACCGCCGCCATCGTCAAGACCAGCGAGGCGTACGCCACGACGTCTCCAATCTGCGTATAGACCGTGGACGCCCGCACGAGATGCACATCATCGACAATGACCTCAGGGGTAAAGAGCTGGCTGCGCGCGAGGACGCGGCCATACGGATCGACGATCCCGCTGATGCCGGTATTGGCGGCGCGCACCAGATAACGCCCGTTCTCGATCGCGCGCATGGACGCCTGCGCGAAGTGCTGATGCGGGGCCACCGTGCGACCGAACCACGCATCGTTGGTAATCGTCGTCAGGAGCTGGCTGCCGTCGGCCACGAACTGGCGCACGAGATTCGGGAAGACGATCTCGTAGCAGATGGCAGTGCTTGCCTGACCTCCGGCGATCGGCAGGATCGTCGCCTCAGTCCCTGGGGTAAAGTCGGACACCGCCTCGACGAGCGGTCCGGCGAAGAACAGCAGGGACTTGAGCGGCACGTACTCACCGAAGGGCACCAGGCGCATCTTCCGGTAGACGCTCTTCTGCTCACCATCCGTCCCGACGAGAAACGCCGCGTTGAAATAGCGGGGCGGCGTGCCGCGTTCCACCTGGGTGCTGCCGAGCAGGATGTCCACGCGCTCGTCTCGCGCGATCTGCCGGACCGCTGCGGCCGCCGCGCGATCGTCCTCGAACGAGAAGGGTGTGGAAGACTCCGGCCAGATGACCAGGCGCGCACCCTCGCCAATAGCCCGGCGCGTCATGCCGAGATAGCTCTCGAAAATGGCCGATGCGCGGCTGGGATCCCACTTCTCGCCTTGTGGCACGTTTCCTTGAACCAGGCCGACTCGAACTGTGGGCCCTGACGAGACAAGCTCTCCCCGAGTGATGCGCCAGCTGCCCCAGACGGCGATCAGCAGCACGCCGGCAATGGTGATCACCGTAGGCGCCAGCGGTGGAAGCCTTCGATCCCGGCCTGCTTCGGCCGGCGCCACGATGGCTGCGCCCCACCACGCCAGAGCGGCGCTCACCGCGACCACCAGCCCGGACAAACCGTAGACGCCAAAGACGCTCGCCAGCTGCGCGATGGGCAGCACTTCGGTCTGGCTGTAGCCGAGCAGCACCCACGGAAACCCGCTGTAGAGATACGTGCGGCCGAGTTCCGTCGCCACCCAGACCAGAGGTGCAGCGGCGAGCGCCCGTGACCCCTGAGTGAGGCACAGGTAACGGATGACCGCGCTGAAGACGGCCGGGAACGAGGCCATCACCGCGACGAGGCCCGCGCAGATTAGAGCACGGACACCCAGACCGCGAGGCCTCCGTGCTCTGACATCACGTTGACTACCCAATAGAGCGTCCCCGCGAAATACACGAGTCCCGTGACGAAGCCGAGCATCAAGGCTCGTCCCAGAGAGAGGGCAGACGGACGGACGAGCGACGTCAGAAGAGGCGCGAGGGCGACCCAGGCAAATGCCGGGTGACCAAAACCAGGAAAGCTAAGGGCTAGAAGGACGCCGGAGATGCCGGCGAAGGCGAGATTGAGGCGGCCTGCTCGGTTCAGCGGGTGATCCAGGGGTCGAAGCGCTCTTCCTTCTTCAATTTCGCCCCGACAACCTCGGCCTCGCCTCGTGTCTTGAACGTGCCGACGCGAACCCGGAAGACATTCGGCGTTCCAGACGAGGGCGTCACGACAAACGCGCCGTAGCCCTTGCTGATCAGGCGGCGCGAAATCTCTTCGGCTTCGCCGCGGTCGTTCAGGGCCGCCAGCTGCACGACCCACCCATTCGATGACGCTGCTGCGCGCGCTTCAACCGGTGGCGCCGGAGCTGCGGCCGGGGTCGTGTTGGTCGCCTGCGTCTGGACTGGCGTCGGCTTGGCTTGCGGCGTTGCCGCCGCGGGCGCTGGCTTCTGGGCGGGCGGAGTCGAGGGCGTTGCAGCACTGGCCGACGTCGCCGCCGGGGGTTCGGGCTTGCGCTCGGGTGGACGGGTGGCTACCGGCGGATCGGGCCGCAACTCGTCGGTTCGGACCTGCGTCTTGACCGTCGCCGGCGCTTCGCCATCCCGGTCGCCAGGTGTGGCGCTGGGCGTCCCGCCGGAGCCCGGCATGGACTGAGGCACGGCGGGCGGACCGGCCGCGACATCAGCGATGGGCTCCGCCGTGCTGGCCGCTGACGCACTCTGGACGTCCTGTGCGGCGCGTACACCACGTCCGACCAGGACTCCGCAGAGGAAGATCACGACCGACACCACGGTCGCTGCCATGAACAGGAACACCAGCTGCTTGCCGTTCAGCTGGATCTCATGAAAAGCGTCGTCCTGTACGCGTGAAGCCAACGTCGGAGATTGTACCATGCGATCCCGCTCTCAGCGCGGTGGAACCGCGCGAGCCCGCTCGAGGAGCAGAACCGCGTCGGCGGAGGCCGGATCGAGCTCCAAGGCGCGTCTCGCTTCGGCTTCGGCCAGGCCGTGCTCGCGGCCGGCAAGGTACGCTTCAGCCAGCGCTTCGTGAGCTTCGGCGGTCTCCGCGCTCCAGAGTGAGATCTTCAAGGCGTCTATCGCATCGGGCACACGGCTGGCGCGCAGGTAGAGGCGGCCGATCAGGAGGTGCGCCTCGGCCTGATAGGGCGACAGGAAGACCGTGCGGCTCAACTCCGCGAGAGCCTCCCGGTCGTTCTCCTGCTCGTAGAGGCGGCGGCCGCGGTCAAGATGGAACTGCACCAGCTCCTGCTGGTCGCGCTGCCCGGTCGAGGCCAGCGCTTCATCGGTGCGCTGAGCGAAGGTCTCCTCGAGCGACGTGCGGATGCGCTCGAGCCCCCGTGGAACCGGATCGGTTGCGGGCCGGCCCGCCCACTCCTCGAAGGCCGGACTCAGCCGGCTGCGCCAGCTCGCGCTCCCGGGCAGACTCGGCAGGGCTCCCGCCGGCTGAGAGCGCGGCAGACAGGACGTAGTGGGCTTCGCCATCGGTCGGGTCCCTCCGAACGGCCTCGCGCAGCCAGTAGATCGCGGCCTGCGTGTCCTTGGCCAGCCAGTATGCGTACCCGAGATTGAAGAAGTAGTCCGCCCCGGAGGGGTCGGTTTCGGCCGCGCGATTGAAGTAGTAGACAGCCTCGCCGGTTTGCGGTGTGCTGCCGCGACGTACCTGGACGACGCCGAGGTTGTTCAGGACGGCGGCGTTTGGCGTGGTCTCGCCCAGTGCCTTGAACGTCGCAAACGCATCGTCATAGCGCTTGAGGTCGAGCTGAGACAGGCCGCTCAGAAAGTGCGCGCGGCCTGCCCACGCCGAGCCGGGCCGAATCTGGCGCGATCGCCGCGAGCGCGCGGTCGTGCTCGCCCTGGTCCGTGTAGACGCCCCAGAGCGCGAGCCTCGCACGGTCGAACGACGGCTGCACCTTGAGCGCAGCTGTCAGGTAGTTGACCGCCGTCGCGGGCGTCTCGGCGAGCAGCCCCTTGATGTAGTTTTCGAACGCCGCGACCGGAGGATGCGCGCGCAGGATCTCCTCCGATGACCGCGGCGAAGGCGGAGACATGCGCCTGGCAAGCCGCTCGAACACCGCAAAGAAGTCGACGAATGGCCCGGCCTCGGTTGCATCGACCCTGACCCGCCCGGTCTCGAGCACGATGCTCCGCGCGTGCGCCAGAATCGTCTCGCCCTGCAGCCTGAGCGTCCCCACGACGATCTCCGACGCACCAATCAGCTCGCCGATGCGGATGAAGGTGGCATCCGTGAGCGCGTTGGCGGCGGGCACCTGGAGCCGCTCGAACGCCGCGCGGCGATCTTCTCCGCTGATGGCGTCAACGCCGAGCGCCGTCAGGTCGTCCGACAGGAGCACCGAAGCCGCCTCGCCAAGCCACACGATGCGGCTCTCCTTCGTGACGTTCTCGAATGGCATCACGAGCGTCTTGCGCGGCCGGCGCCGGCTGCGCGCCGGCCTCGACAGCCACGAGACAGACGATGAGGCTCAGAGCTGCACGGAACATCAGACGGCTTGGCCCTCCGGAGCGGTCAGGTCGATCGACACGATGCAGGTCGAGGCTCCCACACCGCGGCACTCGACCACCCGGGTGTCCGCGGAGATGTCGAACTGAGCCAGCAGCGACTTGAAGGCGGCCGCATAGAAGCCGCAGAGAGCGTACCCGACTGGCTCCCGCACTGTAGCAGAAAATAGACGCACGGACGTTGATCGTGGCCGTCCCGCGGCGGAAGGTCGACCGCGCCCGGTTGCCCTCGTAGCACTGCTGGACCAGCCGGCGGGCAAGACGCAGGGCCAGCCTCTGGCAAGCCCATCGGGGCGCACGGCTGACAAGGGTCCGCTGCCACCCGGGCATGGATTGCACGGTCCACTCTCCGGCGTACTCGACCAGCACGCGTCGTGATCAGGGCGTAAGAGTCCCCCTCCTGGCGCAGGAAGCTCAGAACCGCATACAGCGGGGCAAGCCCGATCGTGCCGTCGCGGAGGCCCTCCGCATTGAGCCAGTTTTCGTAGAACCCGAGTCGCGTCGGCAGGATGTCAGCGATGCCCTGGTGCAGGCTGGCGACGAGGACCCGACCGATACCGGCTTCGTGCATGTCTCAGGCTGAGGGTAAGATTCTGGGTCTATGCCGAGCGCGGCCATCCTGGCCGGCGGACGCGCCACCCGCTTCGGGGGGCTCGACAAGGGCGCCGCCATCGTCCAGGGCCGGTCGATCCTCGAAAGGCAGCTGACCGAACTCACCCAGGTGACAAACGACATCCTCTATGTCGGCGCGAACCCTCCGGCGGAATATCGCCAGGTCCTGCAGCCGGTTGCCGACGCCAGGCCCGGACTCGGCCCGCTGGGCGGCCTGGACGCGGCGCTGGGCGCTGCACGGCATGACACGGTCCTCCTGATCGCCGGCGACATGCCCTTCTTGACCGCCCCGTTCCTGGCGTTTCTGGCCACCATTGCCGAGGCGGACGAGGCTGTGGATGCGGTCGTCCCCATCACGGCACGCGGCACTCACCCGCTGGCCGCGGCCTATCGAAAGGCCTGCCGGCCGTCGGTCGAAGCGAGTCTCTTGGCCGGCGACCGGGCGATGCGCGGACTGCTGGAGCACCTGCACGTCCGCGGGATAGGGCTCGAAGAGATGGCCGGGTTCGGCGATCCGGAGCGGCTGCTGGCCAACGTGAATACGCCAGCCGATCTCGACCGGGTGCAGTGGCTCGCCGGTCACACGCGGTAATCTATCACGGCCCTTTTCGACGCCTCCCGAACCCATGATCCTGACCGTCCATCGACTCGTACATGATGCCGTCGCGGCCGCCTGCCGGCGCCAGTTCGCGCTGGCCGAGCCCCCGGCATTCGGCATCGAGACGCCGCCCAGCCGCGCCCTCGGCGATCTGGCGGTCACCGTGGCGTTCCAGCTCGCGCGCACGTTGCGCAAGGCGCCGCGCGTGATCGCGCAGGAGATCGTCGCCGAACTCGGACCCATCCCTGGCATCAGCCGCGTCGAGGTCGCGCCCAACGGCTATCTGAACCTCTACATCGATCGCGCGCCCTTCCTGCTCTCGCGCCTCCGCGGCGAAGTCGCCCCCGAATGGGATTCGTGGCCCAAGACGATCGTCGAGCACACGGCCATCAACCCGAACAAGGCGGCGCACGTCGGGCACCTGCGGAATGCGGCGCTCGGCGACACCCTCGTCCGTGTTCTCCGCTTCCGCGGCGCCGCCGTCGAGACGCAGAACTACATCGACGACACGGGTGTGCAGGTCGCCGACGTCATCGTCGGCTTCCGCGAACTGGAACACCTGACGGTCGACGACGTGCGGCGCATCGCCGACACGACGCGGTTCGACTACTACTGCTGGGATCTCTACTCCCGCGTCACCGAGTGGTACGAAGGGGACAAGGCACGTCTCGAGATCCGGGCCGCGGCGCTGCACGATCTCGAGCACGGCACGGGCGACGTCGCGGCGCTCGGCACGTTCATCGTGGACCGGATCGTCCGGGCCCACCTCCAGACGATGGCGCGGTTGAACATCGCGTACAACCTGCTCACCTACGAGGGCGACATCCTGCGGCTCAAGTTCTGGGCGCACGCGTTCGACACGCTGAAAGCCCAGGGCGCGGTGTTCCTGCAGACCGAGGGCAAGCTGGCCGGCTGCTGGGTGATGCGCATCGATGAGGCGGCCGGCGCCGACGAGCCCGCCACGGCGGACGGGGAGGGACCGGCCGACCCGCGCGAGAAAGTCATCGTCCGTTCGAACGGCGTGGTGACCTACGTCGGGAAGGACATCGCCAATCAGTTCTGGAAGTTCGGCTTGCTCGGCCTGGACTTCCGCTATCGCCGGTTCACGGAGCAGGCGAACGGCCGGACGCTCTGGGCCACCACGTCCCACGAGAACGAGCCGGGCGCGCCGCCGTTTGGCAAGGCCGGGCGGATCTACAACGTCATCGATTCGCGGCAGATGTACCTGCAGGCGCTCCTCAGCCAGGCGCTCAGGACCCTCGGACACCCGCTAGAGGCGGACAACTCGGTTCACTTCTCGTACGAGATGGTGGCGCTGTCGCACGCGACCGCGAAGGAACTCGGGTATCCGCCGGCCACGGGGGAAGACGCGGCACGGCCCTTCGTGGAGGTCTCCGGCCGCAAGGGCCTCGGCGTGAAGATCGACGATCTGCTGGATCTCCTCACGACCAAGGCGACGGAGGAAATCGGGCGGCGCGATCCCGAGATTCCTGACGCCGAACGCCGCCGCACGGCCGCGCAGATCGCCGTCGCCGCGATCCGGTACTTCATGCTGAAATTCTCACGCGGCAAGCTGATCGTCTTCGACATGGAAGAGGCTTTGAGCTTCGAGGGCGAGACAGGACCGTACCTGCAGTACACGGCCGTTCGGGCGGGCAAGATTCTCGACAAGCTGCGCGAGCGGGAGGGCCTGACCGAGTCGGACGTGCTGACGGGGCTCCAGGGCTCCGCGCTGGACGAACTGACCGGCGACCCGGCCGCCCCAGGCGATCACGACCTATGGACGGTGGTCTTCGAGGCCTCCAGGCTCGACGAAGTGGTCAACCAGGCCGTCACGGCGCTCGAATTCTCCGTGCTCGCCAAGTACACCTTTGGGCTGGCGCAGCAGTTCAACGCCTTCTATCATCGGTATTCCATCCTTCAGGAGAAGGATGGCGATCGTAAACGGTGGCGGGCCGCGGGTGTCGCCTACGTGCGGCGGCAGCTCGAGCAGGCGCTGGACTTGATGGGCATCCAGGTGCCCATCAGAATGTAACGATGCCAATCGTCGGCCTCACCGCGTGTCGTAAGCTCGAAGACTACCGTCAGGCGGTGCTTCATGTCGGCGGCGAGGTGCGGGTGCTCGAGCCTGGCGCCGACGTCGGCGCGACGCTCGCCGCGATCGATGGCCTGCTCCTGACCGGAGGCGGGGACGTGGCGCCCGCCCGCTACGGCGAGGCGGCCCATCCATCGGTGGTCGACGTCGACCTCGATCGCGATGGATTCGAAATGGCGCTCGTCGAAGGTGCACGCGCCAAAGGCCTGCCGATCCTGGCCATCTGCCGGGGAATACAAATCCTGAACGTCGCCTGCGGCGGCACGCTCGTCCAGGACATTCCCAGCGAAGTGCAGGGCGCCCTCGATCATCAGCTGCGAGTCCCCCCGAACGAGGGCTACACGCTCGCGCACGAGGCCTGGCTCGAAGACGACTCGCTGCTGGCGCGGCTGATGAGCGAACGGCTCAGCAGCGCCGACTCGTGCGAGGTGAACAGCCGGCATCACCAGGCGGTCAAGTCGGTGGCGCCGGGCTTCGTCGTGTCTGCCACGGCGCCCGACGGCGTGATCGAGGCCATCGAAGACCCGGCCGCGGGTTTCTGCCTGGGTGTCCAGTGGCATCCCGAGAACTTCTGGCGCACGGGCGAGTTCCGGTCGCTGTTCGAGGGGTTCGTAGCCGCATGCAGCAAACGGTAGACCGCTAGCGGTCGAACACGGCGACGGTCTCGACGTGCGGCGTGTTGGGGAACAGGTCGAAGCCGTCGACCGCCGTCAACGCGTAGCCGGCGTCAACGAGCCGTCTCGAATCCCTGGCGAGCGTCGCCACGTCACAGGACACGTACACCATGCGGGCGCTTCCGAGGCGCATCGCCCCGTCCAGCGCCTCGCGCGACATGCCGGTGCGCGGCGGGTCGACGATCACCACGTCCGGGCGCTCCTCTGTTCGTGACGTGAACGCCTCGACCGCTTCGTGGATGGCGCGCACTCTGCCGGCAGCGCTCCGTTCGGCATTCCCGCGCAGGTCGGCAGCCGAGATCCGGTCGCCCTCGACAGCGGTGACGCGGACCCCCTTGCAGACGGCCGCGCTGATCGCGAAGAGGCCGACTCCCGCGTAGAGGTCGATGGCTGATGCGCCGGAGTTGAGTGCGCCCACGACGTGCGTGACCAGCCGATCGAGCAGATAGCGGTTCCCCTGAAAGAACGCGAGCACATGCCGCGTCAGTTCCACGCGCTGCCCCAGAATCGCGAGGCGGTCGGTCACCGTGTGCCGCTCCTCCGCCCGGGCAAAGAACCGGTCGGCGGCGATGGATCGGCCTTCGGCCGTCTCGAAGTACATGCCGCGCTCCGACGCGTCCACGTTCTCCGAGATCTCGATTTCGCTGACCACCATAGCAGCCGCGCCGGATCCACCCAGTCGCGACACCGTCTCGTCGATGGCGTCGCAGGTCGCGGGGAGCAGCTGTTGGGTTGCCCGCGCATCGCAGAGTGTGTGCGTGCCCTCGCGAAAAAATCCCCAGCGGCCTTCACGGACGTGCAGGCGGGCCCTCATGCGGTAGCCGTACTCAGGAGATGCAGCAACAGGGACTGCGGCCGTCAGCGGCAGGCGGCCGATACGGCCGAACGCATCGGCGATGACGGCGGCCTTGATCTCGAGCTGCTTCGCGTAGTTGATGTGGGCGTACAGGAGACCGCCGCACGCGCAGTCGGTGAATGGGTACACGCCTGTCTGGCGAGGGCTCGAGGATCGTCGTGACGCCGGCGTACGCCACGCCTTTGCCTGTTTTCTCCACGCGTGCGAGCGACGCGTTCACCGGGAATGGCGCCCGACACGAGCACGACCTGTCCATCCACGCGGCCAATCATCCAGCCGCCGGCCGCCGGCTTTTCGACGTTGAGTTCAATCGGTTGTCCGACAGTGACGCGGGGCATCTGCAGGTTGAATTGTACCGCCCGAGCCTGAGCGGGCCATCGTCGCGGGCCCGGGTCCGAAATTCGCTTGACGGCGTCTCAGTGCGGGGGCATGTTGAATACATGCGTTGCCGGCTCGGTGGCCGACGATTCCTGCACGCGTTCGCCGCGCTAGTCGTCTGTCTGATGTGGATGCCCGCCCACGCGGCGGCGCAACCGCCCGAGCAGCCGAGCGCAGCACCGCCGCGGTCAGGCACGCGCGACTTCCTGTTCGGGCAGCCGAGGGGCTGGGTGGCCATGCGAGGCAGCTGGCTGACTCCCCGTGCCGAAAGCGATCTCTTTACATTTGTCACCGACCAGCTCACCGTGGAGAAGGCCGACTTCAGCGCGCCGGGTGTCGCCGTCGAATTCGGGCTTGCCTTGACATCGCGCGTGAGCGCCGGGGCGGGGATGGAGTTCAACTGGCGCACGATCTCATCCGAGTATCGGCGCTATATCGACAACCACGGTCTCCCTATCAACCAGCAGACCGCGTTGACGCAAGCCAACCTGACCGGCAGCGTCAGGGTCGCGCTTCGGGAACCGGGCCGCAGCATCAGCAGCCTGGCCTTTGTCCCTCACGCATTCGTGCCATACGCTGGCGCTGGCGCCGGCCTGCTCCATTACGACCTCGAACAGCAGGGGGATTTCGTGGACTTTGTCACCCTGCGGGTCTTTCCCGACACCTTTCGATCGGCTGGCTGGACGCCAAGCGTTCACGCATTTGGCGGCGCAAACGTCAGGCTCTGGCGCATGCTCTTTGTCGAGGTGGAAGCACGTTACGTCTGGGCCGATGGGGCGCTCGATTCGGACTTCGTCGGGTTCGACCCCGTGGACCTCAGCGGGTTCAAGTTCTCCAGCGGTGTCGGGGTGACGTTTTGAGAGTCCCTCGGCTGACTCGCCTATGTTGTGCGCTGGCAGCGCTGTTCTGGATGACGCCCGTGGGCGCTCAGCAAGAAGCCCCGCCGGACGCGCGATGGCTGCCCTGGATTGGCTGCTGGCGGCCAGCCGACCAGCAGTCGCTCGACGGCAGCCTTCGCGTCTGTGTGGTGCCAGCCGGCGCGGCCGGCGCGCGAATCATGACGGTCGCAGGCGGTGCGGTCGCCGCCGAGGAGACCATCATCCCCGATGGCGCGGCGCATCCGGCTGACGAACCGTCGTGCCGTGGCTCGCGCCGGAGCGAGTGGTCACCGGATGGTTTGCGGCTCTATGCGAGCGCGGAGCTGACCTGCGCCGATCAGCCCGCACGCAAGGTATCCGGCCTCAGCACGCTCACGACTGGGGGCGAGTGGATCGACGTCCAGGTCGTGGTGTCTGGTTCGCAGGAGCGTGTGCGCGTCAGGCGCTATGAGCGGTCCTACGATCAGCCGCCGGATCCTTCCCTGATTCCTCTCGAGGTCGCCGCAAGCGCGGCGAAGAGCCCCCCCGGCGCCCGCCTGACAATCGCGCAGGTGACCGAGGCCAGTTCGCGGGTGCTGCCGCGAGTGCTCGAGGCGTTGATCTTCGAGACGAAGTCGACGTTCCCCATCGACCGCAAAGAGCTGATTGCTATGGACGACGGAGGGGTGCCCGACGAGGTGATTGACGTCATGGTGGCGCTCTCGTTTCCACGCAAGTTCAATATCAGACGATCGACCGGCGCCTCCTCGTGGGGCGGATTCTCGTACTTTTCGCTTTCCCCGTTTGGCTTGCCGTATTGGAGCGTTGACGGCGACTACTACTACCCCGGATGGGGCATCGACGCGGGGGGCGGCGGTGTGGTCCTGCCGGCGGAAGCGCACGGCCGGGCCGTGAACGGCCGCGGCTACACGCAGGTCGATCGCGCGCAGGACAACACCGGACAGTCAATGCCTCGCACGCGGACCGGTGACGGCGGTTCTGCCGGCGCAGCCGAAAGCGGGTCGTCTTCGTCCGGCGGCGCGTCCGCCGCCACGTCCAGCGGCTACTCGAGCGACAGCAGCGGAGGCGACTCGGGACGCACGGCGGTGCCGCGATAGCGCTCTGGTTCGAGCTCGTTGCGGAGTTGGATGCAGCTTGCGAAATGGAATGTAGGCCGATTCGCAACGCTCCTCGTCCTTGATGGTGGGCAGCCTGAAGCGGTCCCGCAAGATGCCGTCGAGAGCGGCTTGAACGGCCGCGCGGTACGCGTCAGGGCGCATCCGCTCTCGAAACGCCGCCACCTCCTGCTCTGCTGCCTGCTCGAGCACGGTCATCTCATCAGCGCTTATGGCCTGCCTGGCCAGCGAGAGGAGTTCAAGCGTCCAGCTCGCTCAACCGCGCCATTGCAGAAAGCCGCGCCTGCCCGCGGACGACCGCCCCTCGATGCCCGCGAGGTGTCCAGTTCTTTGCCTACCCTGTCGATCACCCGTCGAGCGCGACGGCACGGTCGTCCCAGGCGCCGCCCGTCCGCAGGTCGGTCAGCCGCATGAGCGACTCGCTCGAGGTGGCGCGGGAAGCGAATGCGACGGCCCTCTCTCGGGCACCGGGGACGGCCGGTTCGCCGTTGTCCACCTGCCCCGCCGCCATCGTGAGCCCGATCGCCCGGCGCCACTCGTCGAACACGTCGAGGACGTCCGCCTCGCAGAAGTCGATCTTCACGGGGCGACGGCGCGGTCCCTTGCGGTAGTACCGCTCGAAGTAGCGGTCGATTCCCGCGAACGCCACCTTGATTGGCACGCCGTCGGCCGCCCATCGCGAGACGAGCTCGAACGAAGGGCCGACCACCCGGATCAGATGTCCGTCGTTCTTCCGGGTGAGGTAGGTCTCGATCTCCCGGCAGTACTCGTCTACTGGTTGCGTTCCCACACGATCCTGAGGCCCTGAAGTGTAAGGTCCACGTCCACGTGGTCGATGAGCCTGGTCTCCGGCGCAATCACGGTCGCCAGCCCGCCGGTCGCGACGCAGATCGAGGAGCCGCCGAGCTCCGCGTCCATGCGCGTCACCAGCCCTTCGACCATCCCGACGTAGCCGTAGAACAAGCCGGATTCCATGGCCCCAACCGTCGTCCGCCCGATGACCTGCGTCGGCTTTCGCACGTCGATTCTCGGGAGGCGTGCCGCGCGCTGGAACAGGGCATCGGCTGAAATCGTGACGCCCGGGCAAATCGCACCACCAAGATAGGCGCCGGCCGCCGACACCGCATCGAGCGTCGTCGCGGTGCCGAAGTCGCAGACGATCAACGGCCGTCCGCTCCGGCCGAACTGCTCGACCGCGGCGATGGCATTGACGATGCGATCCGCGCCGACTTCAGCCGGGTTGTCGTACTGAATCGGCATCCCGGTATTCGAAGCCGGATCGACGAGGAGCGCGCGGAGGCCGAAGTAGCGTTCGATCATCGACTGCATGGTGCCGGTGAGCGGAGGCACGACCGAGCCAACGATGATGCCGCCCACGCGCGAGCGATCGAGGCCGCCCTGGACGAACAGTCCATGGACGAGCAGCCCGAGCTCGTCGGACGTTCGGTCTCTCAGAGTCTGCAGGCGCCAGCTGCGCACCAGCGTGGCGCCGTCGAAGACACCCAGCACGATGTTCGTGTTGCCGACGTCGATGGCGAGCAGCATCTCTGTCAGATCTCCCAGGTCAGCTCACCAGCCAGCACGCGGTCGGTGCCGCGCGACGAGCGCACCAGGAGCGCCCCCGTCTCGTCGATGCCCGCGGTCACTCCGCTCAGCGTGCCGGTCATTGGCCCGCCAGGCAGCCAGGTGACGCGTGTCCCCACGCTGGACGGTGAACGGCGGCGCCACGCGTCGAGAATAGCATCGAACCGTCCGGCGAGCAGGTCGTCGTACCTGGACGCGAGGGCCGCGAGCGACTCCGCCGCGATCGCCGCGCGATCGATCTGGCGGCCCAGTTCGCTCTCGAGCGAGGTTGTGCGATCCAACAGGTCTGCTGGAACGGACATCTGACCAATGTTGATGCCGTAGCCGAGCACCACCGGGCCAACGCCGGCTGCGGGATCCTGCGCGAGGCCCTCAGCCAGGATCCCCGCCAGCTTGCGGCGGCCGACGAGCAGATCGTTCGGCCACTTGATGGGCGCGGCCAGGCCAGAGACGCGTTCTATGGCCTCGGCCAGCGCGACGCCGGCCGCGAGCGTCAGGAGCGATGTCGCGCGCTCCGGCGAGACCGCGTTGCCCGGTGCCAGCACCGTCGAGATGTACAAGCCGCTTCCTGGCGGGGAAAACCATGACCGGCCGCGCCGGCCACGTCCGGCCGTCTGCGCATCGGCAATGACGACGGCGCCTTCAGCGGCGGACGACGGGCTCGCGCCTGAGCCACTGGCGAGGAGCGTCGCGACATCGCTGGTGGAACCAACGGTCGCGTAGTACCGCCACGAAGTCCCCAGCCGTCCCAGGCGGGCGCGCACCGCATCAAACGCGTCCTGGAGTTCGCGCGGCAGGGGATCGGCAGGCGGAAGCATTCAGGCGGACGCGATCTCGAAGCTGATGTCGACGGCAGGCGCCGAGTGGGTCAGGCCGCCGACCGACACGTAGTCCGCGCCGGTCGCCGCCAGTTCCGGCATCTTTGCCAGCGTCACCCCGCCCGATATCTCGACCTTCGCCCGGCCGGCGACGCGGCGGACGATTTCGCGAATGTCGGCAACCCCGAAGTTGTCGGCCAGGATGATGTCGGCGCCGGCGCGGAGCGCGTCGTCGGCTTCCTCGAGCGTCTGCGCTTCGATCTCGACGCGCAGGCCCGGGCTCCTTTCGCGAACGCGGCGGACGGCCGCCTCGACCCCGCCTGCCAGGCGGACGTGGTTGTCCTTGATGAGCACGGCGTCGTAGAGCCCGGACCGGTGGTTGGTCCCGCCGCCGCACCTGACGGCGTACTTTTCCAGCGCTCGCAACGTAGGTGTGGTTTTCCTCGTGTCCAGCACCGTGATGCGGCCCGCGGCCGCATCGACGAACTCGCGGGTCCTGGAGGCGATGCCGGACAATCGCTGGAGGAAGTTCAGCGCGGTCCGTTCCCCCACGAGCAGCGCACGCGCCGGCCCGAGCACGACGCCCGCCTCGTCGCCGGCCCGGCAACGCGAACCGTCATGGCTGGAAAACTCCACCGCCACAGAAGGATCGACCTGCCGGAATGTTTCCGCAACGACATCAGCCCCCGCCAGCACGCAGTCCGCCTTGACGTGAAAAACGCCGCGCGCTCGGGCCGCCTCATCGACCGTAGCCAGCGTCGTGACGTCGCCGCTGCCGATGTCCTCAGCCAGCGCCCGGCGGACGATGTCGCGATAGTCTTCGGGACGGAGCGGCGTCACACTGGGTCGTAGCCCTCGACGAGAATGGCGCGCGCGCCCTCGGAGGCGTTGAACACCTTGACGCGCAGCGCGGAGCGGAGATCGGCGTCGACAAGCGGCAGCCGCCCGATGTTTTCCGGTTCCGCCTTGATCGTCACAGCGGAAATCGGCACTTTCAACGCCTGCTTGGCCTCCGACCGCTGCTTGCGGACCTCGAAGAGCACCTCGGTCGCCCAGGCGTAAACCGCCTGATCCTCCTGGGGCGCAATGCCGTCCACGATCAAGGCTTCGAGCTCGTCGCGTGTTGGCCACGCCGATTGGTGCACCGATCCGGTCTGCCACCACGACCAGACTTCTTCGGTCACAAACGGCAGGAACGGCGCGAAGAGCCGCAGCATGACCGACAACGCGGCCGTCAGCGCCGTCGTCGCGGACGCCGCAGCCTCGGCACCCTGCTCTCCGTAGCGCCGTCCCTTGACGAGCTCGAGGTAGTCGTCGCAGAAACGCCAGAAGAATTCCTCGGTGCGCTGCAACACACGCGCGTAGTCGTACGCCTCGAACGCCGTCGTGGCTTCGTCGACCAGTGCCGCCAGGTTGCGGACCATCGCCCGGTCCACGGGAGACGTGACCTGCGGCTTCGAGAAGCCATCAGCCCCCCCGGCTTTGGCGGAGTGACCTCGCCTTCGCCGGCAGGCTTCGTCGGGGCAAGCGCGAACCTCGAGGCGTTCAACAGCTTGATCGCCAGCCGGCGGCCAACGCGCATCTGGTTGGGATCGAACGCCGTATCGGTACCCGGACGTCCGCTTGCCGCCCAGTAGCGCACACCGTCAGAACCGTGCTCCTCCAGCAGCGCCATGGGCGTGATGACATTGCCCTTGGACTTGGACATCTTCTTGCGGTCCGGATCGAGCACCCAGCCGGAAATCGCCGCGTTCTTCCAGGGCAGCGAATCGTGCTCGAAGTGGGCTCGCAGCACCGTGTCGAACAGCCACGTACGGATGATGTCGTGCGCCTGCGGACGAAGGTCCATCGGAAATGTCTTCGCGAACAGCGACGGATCGTCCGGCCACCCGCACACGATCTGCGGGGTAAGCGACGATGTGGCCCAGGTGTCCATGATGTCCGGGTCCCCCACGAAGCCGCCGGGCTTGCCGCGTTGTTCGGCCTGGTAGCCATCGGGCACATCGGTCGAGGGGTCCATCGGCAGCCGATCTTCCGGCGCGGTGATGGGCCGGTCGTACTCCACGCGACCGTCCTCGGCGATGGGATACCAAACCGGAAACGGCACGCCGAAGAAGCGCTGCCGGCTCACACACCAGTCACCGTTCAGGCCGTTGGCCCAGTTGTCGTACCGGTTCTGCATGTAGGCCGGGTGCCATTGCAGTTCCCGGCCGCGGGCGAGCAGCGCCTCGCGGAACTCGATGGTCTTGATGAACCACTGGCGGCTCGTGACGATCTCGAGGGGCCGATCGCCTTTCTCGTAAAACTTGACGGCGTGCGTGATCGGACGTGGTTCACCGATGAGGTCGCCGGCCTCCTTCAACTGCTCGACGATGCGGGCGCGGGCCTTCGCGGCGGAAAGGCGAACGAGCTCGGAGTAGTGTCGGGTGGCGCGTTCGCTGTCGGTGGACTCCCACCCTTTGCTGCCCCAGGCGATGTCGCGCAGCGTGCCGTCCGCCTGGATGATGGCGCGGACCGGCAGGCTGAGCTCACGCCACCAGGTCACGTCCGTGATGTCGCCGAACGTGCAGATCATGGCGATGCCGCTGCCCTTCGACGGGTCGGCGAGCGCATGCGCGCGCACCGGCACCCGGACACCGAAGAGCGGCGTCACGACATCCTTGCCGAAGAGCGACTGATACCGTTCGTCGTCGGGGTGCGCCACCAGCGCCACGCACGCAGGAATGAGCTCCGGCCGGGTCGTCTCAATCTCTACGGGCGCGCCGTCCTCGGCGCGTGCGAAACGTATCCGGTGGTAAGCCCCGGCAAGCTCGCGGTCCTCGAGCTCGGCCTGCGCCACGGCCGTACGGAAGTCGATGTCCCAAAGGGTCGGAGCTTCGAGCTGATAGGCCAGCCCGCGCTGAATCAATCGCACAAACGCGAGCTGGGAGACACGCAGGGCCCGGCGCCCGATGGTCGCGTAGGTCATCGACCAGTCGACCGACAACCCCAGGTGCCTCCATAGCGCCTCGAAGACCTTCTCGTCTTCGGTCGTCAGCGTGGTGCAGAGCGCGACAAAGTTCGGGCGCGACACCGAGAGTGGCGGCTTGGGCGGCGACGCCGGCGGCGCAAAAGCCGGGTCGTACGGCAGCGAGGGATCGCATCGGACGCCGTAGTAGTTCTGAACCCGGCGTTCGGTCGGCAGTCCGTTGTCATCCCACCCCATCGGATAGAACACCGCCTTGCCGCGCATCCGCTGGAATCGCGCCACGACGTCCGTGTGCGTGAAGGAGAACACGTGCCCGACGTGGAGCGAACCGCTGACCGTCGGTGGAGGCGTATCGATGGAGAACACGTCGGCCCGCGAACGGCTGGCATCGAACCGGTACACACCGTCGGCATCCCAGCGTGCGAATCCACTTGGCCTCGAGGCCCTCGAGCGCGGGCTTTTCGGGAAGCTGAAGACGGGCGGGGTCGAGGGTGGTCAGGGAACGCGGCGGAGCGGGCATCCGCCGATCGTAGCGGCCCCGGCCGACGGGAGCAAGCGGGCTGCGCTAAGCGCGGATGTTGGCTTTGATGCGGTCGATCTCGTCCCGCACCATCCGTTCGGCGACCGACGACACGATGTCGGCCACGGTTTCCTTGACGACGCGGTCCGACAGGCGTTGCAGCACGTCGTGGGTCACCCGCTCGATCAGGTCGTCCGGTGCGAGGGCCGCAGACATTCCACGCGAGCCGGGCCACCCGGCCTGGCCGGCCGGGACTCCCGACTGTTCGGCGTCGAGCAGCGCGGCGAATGCTTCCGAGAGCGTGGGAAACTGTGCGGCAACCGGCACGGGAACCGGCGCACCTGCCGATGGCTCCTCACGTTGGGCGGATTCCTCCGCGGGTTCCTCGCTTCGAGCCGTCCCTTCGGCCAGCGATGCAAAGGCCTGGTCCAGCCGGTCGAAGTAATCCTCGACGGTCGCCGCGGGCGGCGCCGCCACTGGCTCGGCGATTTCGCCGCGCGTCGCCTCCAAAAGGCTGGCTACCTGGAAGTGCTCGGCGACGGGTTCGGGGACCTCGACCTCCCGGATCGGCTCGACGATCGCGACCGGGCCTGTGTTCACGCACCTCGGCGACGGGCATTTCGTTCTGGGCCGGCGGCGGAGGAAGCTCCTGGGGCGGCGCCGGGGGAAGCTCGGCGGCAGGCTGCTGTGCCCGCGGCCTGGCGAGAAGCTCGCGGACCCTGGTGATGACGAGCTGCGGTTCGAAGGGCTTCGAGAGCACCGCGTCCACGCCCATACGGGCGGCACGCACCTCATCAACCGGCTCGAAAGCACCGGTCAACAGCACGACCGGAATGTGCGCGAGCGACGGTGTGCTCTTGACGTGCTGGGCGACTTCGTACCCGTCCACCTTCGGCATGCCGATATCGGCCAGCACGATGTCCGGCGGCCGGGCGTCGAGGATTTGATCGCCTGCTCGCCGTCGCCGACGGCCACGACCTGAACGTCCTCGTCGGCAAACGTCAACTCGATAACGCGCTGGATCGTGACGCTGTCGTCGGCCAGAAGCAGGGTATGGGGCACTTTGGGCTCTATCGGCAGAAGGGCCAGTAATCCTTAGCCGCCCACGTGGGTCCGGGCGTGCGCCCGGATGAATTCGATGATGTCCTGCATGGGGGTCCCGGGCAGGAAGATGCCCCGCACCCCCTGCTCCTTTAGCGCCGGAATGTCCACGTCGGGGATGATCCCGCCGATGACCACCAGCACATCGTCGAGGCCCTTTTCCTTGAGGAGGGTCATCAGCCTGGGCACGATGTGGTTGTGTGCGCCGGAGAGGATGGACAAACCGATGGCATCCGCGTCCTCCTGAAGCGCAGCCGCCACGATCTGCTCGGGCGTCTGGCGCAGGCCGGTATAGATGACCTCCATCCCGGCGTCGCGCAGGGCACGGGCGATGACCTTGGCTCCCCGGTCGTGCCCGTCGAGCCCCGGCTTGGCGATGACGACGCGTAGTGTGCGGCTCACTCGGATGTCCTCTTCCTTAACCTTGCGGCGGGGCCCCACCCCCGCCGCGAACTGACGCCGATGCACTCGCCTCGGCGTTGCATGGCCTCGGCTCGGCATGGCCGCAGGCGCTGCTGTCGGAGTCCGTGTCTCCGTGTTTTTCGTTCCTGTTCCCCGTTCCCTGGTCCCTGTTCCCTAGATGATTGGCGTTTCCTCGTACTCGCCCCACACAGTGCGCAGCGCGTCGCACATCTCGCCGACGGTGGCGTAGGCACGCACGGCCTCGAGAATCGGCGGCATGAGGTTCTCGCTCGTGCCGGCGGCAGCCGAGAGCCGACCGAGCGACGCGGCCAACCGGCCGGCATCTCGGGTCTTCTTGACCTGCTCGAGGCGCGCCGCCTGCGTCGCGGCTGTGCTCTCGTCCAGGTAGAGCGTGTTGATCCCGTGGTCGCCCGCCTGGAGGAAATCGTTGACGCCGACGATCACCTGCTCGCCGCTCTCGACGGCCTGCTGGAATCGGTACGAGCTCTCGGCAATCAGCCGCTGCGGGTACCCGTGCTCCACGGCGGTCACCATCCCGCCCATGCGATCGATCTCGGCGAACAGGGCGAGCGCTTCCCGCCTCAGATCCGCGGTCAGCTTCTCCACGAAAAACGAACCGCCCAGTGGATCGACGCTGGCTGTCACCCCGCTCTCGTGCGCGATGACCTGCTGCGTTCGCAACGCTAGCGTGGCGGCCTCCGCCGTGGGCAGGGCCAGCGCCTCGTCGAGCGAGTTGGTATGGAGCGAATTGGTGCCGCCGAGCACGGCCGACAGGGCCTGCAGGGCGGTCCGCACGACGTTGTTGTAGGGCTGCTGAGCGGTCAGGGAGACGCCGGCTGTCTGGCTATGAAAGCGCAGCTTCCAGGATCGCTCGTTCTTCGCGCCGAACCGGTCCCGCATCGCCTCGGCCCAGAGCGAGCGTGCGGCACGATACTTGGCGATCTCCTCGAAGAAGTCGCTGTGCGCGTTGAAGAAGAAGGAGATGCGCGGTGCGAAATCGTCGACATCGAGGCCCGCGTCGATGCCCCATTGGACGTACTCGATACCATCCCTGAGGGTCAGCGCGAGTTCCTCGGCGGCGGTGGCCCCGGCTTCCCTGATGTGATACCCGCTGACGGAGATCGTGTTCCACCGGGGCACTTCGCGTGTGGCAAACGCGAAGACATCGGTGACGAGGCGCATCGAGGGGCGCGGCGGAAAGATGTACTCTTTCTGGGCGATGAACTCCTTCAGGATGTCGTTCTGAATCGTGCCCGACAACGACTGCCAGCTCGCGCCCTGCTCCTCGGCCACGATCAGGTACATCGCGAAGATCATCGCGGCGGGCGCGTTGATCGTCATGGACGTCGTGACATCCGCGAGCGAAATGCGGTCGAACAGCACTTGCATGTCGGCGAGCGACGTAATGCTGACACCGCACTTCCCCACTTCCCCGAGCGACAACGGATGGTCCGGGTCTCGGCCCATCAGCGTCGGAAGGTCGAACGCCACGCTCAGCCCAGTGCCGCCGGCCGCCAGCAGGTCTCGATACCGCCGGTTGGTGTCCTCCGGCGTGCCGAACCCGGCGAACTGGCGCATCGTCCAGAGCTTGCCTTGATAGCCGGTGGCGTGAATGCCTCGTGTGTAAGGAAAGACGCCGGGATCGGGTTGGGCGGCCGATGGCAGATCGCGTTCGGTGTAGAGCGGCGCAATGTCGCGGCCGGAGATTGTCCGGAACTTCCGGAGCGCCCTGGCCTCACCCGGTGCAGCTGCAGCCTTCATCCGCGTCGATTATATCGGCTATATCGGCTCGCCAGTCTCCCGCTCAGGCCTTGTAGAATCGACGGCCACTGGTGAAAGACGCCGAGCCTGTTCGCACGCTGTTCGTCAACTCCGGCATTCTCGGGCTGAAGACCTTCGCGTCGTTCGTGGAGCGCGTGTTTGTCGGACACGCTCCCGGGATCCAGGCCACGCAGACTGTGTTGACCGAGGGGCTCACGCTCGACGAGCGGCTCATCCGCCGGCTGGTGTGCACGCGCTTGTGGCCGGACGGGCTGGCCGGACTCCGCAACGTGGACTTGCTGCGCTTTCGCGCCGAGTGGCACTCGGGTGTCTGCGCCGCCCGGCGCCTCCATCGGCTCGAGGCGGCCGGGCCGCGCTTCGATGTGTTGCACTTTCACCGTCAGGCAGCCGCCTACGCCAGCCTCGACCGCATGCGGCGAACACCCTCAATTGTGTCGATCGACTGCACGCAGCGGTGCGTGCTCGATGCCGCGGCCACAACATTCGAACGGCGCACCTACGCGCCGAACGTCCGCCGCGACGGCGAGGTCTTTCGCGCGGCCCGACTCATCATTGCCACTTCGGAGTGGGCCGCGGCATGCATCCGCCGCGAGTACCCGGACTGCACGACCGACGTGGTCGTCCAGCCGAACCCGGTCATGCTCGAGGCCTTTGACGCCGGCTGGGTGGAGAGACGGCACGAAGCGGCCAGAGATCCGGGGTATCAGCCGCGGGTGCTCTTCATGGGCGGCGACTTCCCCCGCAAGGGCGGCTACGAACTCCTGCGGGCCTGGCGCAACAGTGCGCTGCACCAGCACGCGAGCCTCGATCTCGTGACGGGCTGGCCACTGCGGCCCTCGGAGCTGCCCCCGCGCGTCACCGTGCACACTCACGTCGACGCACACTCCGATGCATGGAAGACGCTCTGGCGCGACGCAGACATCTTCGTGCTGCCGACTAAGGACGAGGCGTTCGGGCTGGTGTATCAGGAGGCCGGCGCCGCGGGCCTTCCAGCGATTGGCACAACCATCAACGCCGTGCCTGAAATCATCCGGGACGGCGTTTCTGGAATCCTCGTCTCTCCAGGCGACGACACGGCGCTGGTGCAGGCGCTCACGCGGCTGATCGCCTCGCCGGATCTTCGGCGTGAGATGGGATCCGCCGCGCGGTCACACATCGAGGGGACCGCCGACTCGTCTCGCTACCGCGACGAGCTCGCCGCGGCCATTCACCGTCTGGCATCACGACGTTCGCGGTGATAAAAAGGGACCCATGGCCAACGACGGACCGATTTTCGGCGCGATGCTGCAGGAGTTCGACGGCGCCGCGCGCATCCTCGACCTCGAACCCGGCATCTGGAAAATCCTCACGCACCCCAAGCGCCAGATCATCGTGTCCTGTCCCGTCCAGATGGACAACGGCCAGATAGAGGTCTTCACCGGCTATCGCGTCCAATACAACATCACGCTCGGGCCCGCCAAGGGCGGCATCCGCTATCACCCCGGGGTCAATCTCGACGAGGTCACGGCGCTTGCGGCGTGGATGACGTGGAAGTGCGCCGTGGCACAGCTGCCGTTTGGCGGGGGGAAGGGCGGCGTCGTCTGCGATCCCACGCGCATGTCACGCCGCGAGCTCGAGGCTCTGACGCGGCGGTACGTCGCCGAAATCATCGAGGCCATCGGACCCGAGAAAGATGTGCCCGCGCCTGACGTCAACACGAACGATCAGGTCATGGCGTGGATCATGGACACCTACAGCATGCACGTCGGCCACACCGAAACCGCCGTCGTCACGGGCAAGCCGCTGGAGCTCGGAGGGTCGCTGGGACGGCGCGAAGCGACGGGGCGAGGGGTGTCGATCGCGACACGCGAGTCGGCCCGGCACCTCGGCTTCGACATCCGCGGCACGCGCGTGGCCGTGCAGGGGTTCGGCAATGTGGGTTCGATCTCGGCCGAGCTCCTGGCGATCCTCGGCGCGAAGATCGTCGCCATCTCGGACTGGAAGGGCGGCGTGTACAACGAGAACGGCCTTGATCTCGCGCGTCTCGCGGATCACGTCCGCACGCATAAAACCGTAGACGCGTTCGCCGGCGGCGAGAGGCTGACCAACGATCAGCTGTTCACCCTCGATGTCGACGTGCTCATCCCGGCGGCGCTCGAGAACCAGATCACGATGGCGAATGCCCCGGGCATCAAGGCGAAGGTCGTCGTGGAAGGCGCCAATGGGCCGACCACGCCGGACGCCCACCGCCACCTCCACGAGCGCGGAGTCCTGGTCGTCCCGGATATCCTGGCCAACAGCGGCGGCGTGACGGCGTCGTACTTCGAGTGGGTGCAGGATCGCTACGGCTATTTCTGGACCGAGAAGGAAGTCAACGATCGGCTCGAAGCGAAGATGGTCGAAGCCTTCAATGCCGTGCTTCAGATGTCGCTGAAGCACAAGGTGGACATGCGCACCGCCGCCTATCTCGTGGCTATCGCCAGGGTCGCCACGGTCACCAAGCTGCGTGGGATGTACGCCTGACAGCCTTGTGGCCTGCTGCCGGGAGTCCTACCAAAACGTTTCCGCGCGTCAGGCCTTGAAGCGGCGCCAGTCGATTCCGTAGCGCCGCACACGGTAATTGAAGATCCGCTCGGTCGTGGACAGGAGCCGCGCGGCCTTCGCCCGGTTCCCACGTGCGCTCTTGAGGGCGTCCTGCAGCGCGTCCTTCTCGAATGCCTCCAGTGAATCCTTCAGCGAGCTCGTTTGACCCGTGCCGGAGGCCTCGGCCGTCTGGAGCGTGGGCGGCAGATGGTGCGCATGGATGACCTGGCCGTCGCAGAGAACGACGGCCCGTTCGATGGCGTTGGCCAGCTCGCGGACATTGCCCGGCCAGTGGTAGCTCGCCAGCATGTCGATCGCCGGCGTCGAAATCCGCTTCACCTTCTTGCTGTGCTCGCGCGCGAACTTCTCGACGAAGTGATCAGCCAGCAGCAGCACGTCCGGCTTCCGCTCGCGTAGCGGCGGAACGAAAATCGCGAACACGTTCAGGCGGTAATACAGATCCTCGCGAAACTCGCCGGCCAGAATCGCTTTCTCGAGGTCCTTGTTGGTGGCGGCCACCAGGCGGATGTTGGCCCGGATGGTCTCCGTGCTGCCGAGCCGCTCGAACTCGCGTTCCTGCAGCACGCGCAGCAGCTTCACCTGGGTGGAGAGGTTCAGTTCCCCGACCTCGTCCAGGAAGAGCGTACCGCCTTCGGCCAGCTCGAACCGGCCCTTCTTGGTTGCCTGTGCCCCGGTGAACGCCCCTTTTTCGTAGCCGAAGAGCTCGCTCTCGATGAGATCGTGGGGCAAGGCCGCGCAGCTGACCTTGATGAACGGCTTCTTGGCGCGGGCGGAGTTGTAGTGGATGGCGTGCGCGATGAGCTCCTTCCCCGTTCCGGACTCTCCGCGCAGCAGCACCGTCGTGTTGGTGCGCGCCACCTGGGCAACCTGCTCGTAGACCTGCCGCATCGGCCCGCTCGTGCCCACGAGGTTCGAGAAGTCGTAGCGCTCCTTCAACTCCTGACGCAGGTGGGTGTTCTCGTCGACCAGGCGCTGACGGTCCGCCTGGATCAGCCGCTGCACGCGGACTGCCTGCGCGATCATCGATCCGACGACGCCGAGGAACTTGACGGTGCGGTTGTAGTCGCGGTCGGACTTGAAGCGCAGGTCGATGCCGACGGCGCCTACCGTCTTTCCGTCGAGCGTGATGGGCGCCGAGATGTAGCTGAGCTCCTGGTCGGGCAGTTCCGGGCGCTCGGCGGCCCGATGCAGGAAACTCGGCTCCCGGCTCACCCGAGGGACCACGATGGGCTTTCCGGTCTGGACGACCTGGCCCGTAATCCCCTCGCCGACGCGGTAGCGCACACGGCGCCCCGGGGTCACGGCGCCTGCGGACGCTTCGACTTCGACCTCGCCCGTCTCGTCGTTCAGCAGCACCACGGTGCTGCGAATCGCGCCGTGATGGCGCCCGAGAATCTCGAGAACCCGCTGCAGGCCTTCTTTCAGATCCAGCGTCGCCGACAACGCCTGGCTCGCCTCGAGCAGCGTCGACAGCTTTCTTACTTCACCGGCGTGAGCTTCCTCCGGTTCCATCCACTTCGCAGCCCCGCTCGATGACATATGGGAATCCAGGGAAGAGTCCTACCGTGGTCATAGCAAACCAGATTCCACGTCACGCTGACGTCACGGACAGGAATCGAGTTATTTTTGGAGCATTTCGCTATGGAGCGAGATCCGAGGCGCCTACAATCTCGTCCCCAGGCACCCCATGATTCGACAAGAATGTCTGACGGGTCCTTTTTGCCCGCATCTCGCCGAGCACGCGCTGACCTGCACGAATGGCCCGCTCGGTCTCGAACATGTCCCCGTCTCCCGACCGCCAGACGCTGCCCGAACGTCGGGCGAGCCTGGGCAGGTCGATACCTTCCACCTGCTCGAGCACATGCTCGAACTCATGGGCCAGCCATTCGACGGGGTTGCAGTGGCTTGCGATACCAATGACAGCGACGGTTTCGCCGGTCCGAAGCCGATGGATCACGCTGCGCGCGCGAAAGCTCCGGTGACCGATCGTCGGATCGAACTCAGCCGTCACGCTCAGGCCCTCGGTTCTCGCGAGTCGTTCGAGCTGGGCCCGAAAGGTCGGCGACCGCGCCATCATGTCTGCGGCAACCCGCTGCAGATCGCGGGACAACTTGACGCGCACCGGAACCTCGGTGGAGCGAACCGGAGGCTCGGCGTGAACGGAGGCCGCCATGAGGCCCAGCAGTCCGAGCGAGACGGCGATGTGAAGAGCGAGGCATCTACATTTGAGTGTCATCGGCCTTCACGGGGGAGCCGATGCCCTTCACTGAGCAAAAACGAGTCCGGTTGATTTTCTCAGGCTTTATCGAGGACGGGTGCCACGATTCCGACAACGATGTCGGAATCACCTTGCGAAAGCGACGGCGCGGTCGCTCGCACGGGCAGCGGTGTCAGGGCCCGACGCGGAAGCGGAGCGCCTCGCGGACGTCGCGACCCTGGCCGCGCGCAAGGAACTCGATCGCGTAGTCGCCCACCGCAAATCCCGCGAGCGGCAGATCCAGGCGACGGGTCGTGCCGTCCCCTTCGGTCGTCAAAGGGATCTCACGGATCGGCGTTCCCTGCCGGCTCAAGAGCCGCGCCGACACCTGCGGCGCCTCGGTGCCGAACGCCGGCACGCGGACGAGCAGCCGTTCGGTCCGGCTGAACTCACGGGTCGCCGATGGCGCCGCTTCCGGGTGTTCGTCAATGACCCGGAACTCTCTCGCATTGCGCGCCCGCCAGACCTGCGGCGTGCCGAGTCCGACTTGCGTGTTCAGCGCGCTGACCGACACGTCGCGAACGTCGACGTCGAGCACCTGCGCGACGGCGTTCTCGATCGTCATCTGGATCAGCAGCCGGCCCGGGGCCGCGTCGAAAACCGCCTGCAGCGGGTCGCCGGTCGCGGGTGCGGAAGGCGTGGCGGCGCCGACCACCCCTTCAAACACCGCCGTGCCGTCGGCCTGTGTCGCCTTCATGGTGACGCGAGCGGGCGGCTGCGCCCGCGTGCGCTGGCCGGGCACCCGAGGGGCCGGCTCCCACACGAACCGCACGCGCGTGCGGCCGTCGTCGCCGCGCGTCAAGCCGAACCACGGACGGATGAGCGGGCTGGCACGCCGTGCCGGCTCGGGCGGCGGTCTCGGCGCCCGGTCCTCGGCGAGCAGACCGGCGGCTGCGCGCTCGGCGGGAGACGTCGCCCAATAGCCATGGCGCGTCGCGGCCGCCAGGCCTTGCCGCCGCACGCGCACCGCCACCGGATGGAAGTTCCCGTCGTCCGCGCCCCGGAACGTGACCACATAGTGCCCTGGCAGGTCCGCCGTGAGCCTCGGCCAGACCGTAGAAAGGTCCGCCGGCTGCAGGATGGCGGCTCCGCCCGTGTCGGTTGCGAGGGCGACGAGCAGCCTGCGGTGGTCTTCGGGCGCGCCCGGGTCGGCCGCCGCATCCGCGACCAGCGGCGGCGGAGGCACCTCGTCCCACACACGCGGATCGATCGCGTAGATAGCAACACCGGTCCGCGCGGCAACCCGCAGAACGCTGTTGATGGTGGGGAGATCGTCTCCACGCCGTCGCGCGGATCCGCGATCGAACCCTTCGCTCAGGAGAATGAGGGCCTTGGGCCCCGCGCCGAGACCCGCGAGGTGTGCCGCGAGGGCACTGATCCCGGACGTCGAGATCTGCACGCGCACGCTCTCGATGCGATCCGACCCTCCGGCGATGAAGTACTGCTCGAATGCGTTGCGTGGCTCGAGCACGCCGCGCCGGGGATCGAACTCCTCCACGGCCCGCGCCGCCGCCTCGTGGTCGCGCATCATCCTGATGGTCAGCACCGAGTCGAGGGGCCGGAAGACCGCCACCAGATCGCGTGGACCGAGACTTCGAACGAACGCCGCCAGCTCGTCGCGAGCGCGACCAGCCCCGCCGCCGGATGTGACGTGGTACTCGTCGAGAAAGATGCCGAAGAGCCGCGCGCCATCCTCTGCGGCCGCTTCCTGTTCATCGCGCCGCGTGGCGATCTCTTGAAGCGACTGTCTTGCTGTGGTGCCAGAGGCTGGCGCGGGCGGCACCGCCGGAACGAAACGGGCGTCCTCCACGGGACGCTGGACATCGCCTTCGAAGATCTCGAAATCGCCGCGCCGGAGGTCGGTCACTATCCGGCCGCGCGAATCGGTGACCACGACATCGAGCCGGACGGGTTCCGGCAATGCAGCAGTTCGCTGGCCGGAAACCGCGACGACGGCAGCTGGCAGGACGATCGACGCAAGGGCTGCCCGGACCCCGAACCGCGAAATCCGCATGCTCAGCCCGTGATCCGGAAGCCCGCCAGCTCCTTGACCTCGCCGGACTCCCCGGCTGCCGTGATCTCGACGAGGTATTCACCAACCGGCAGCGTGGCGAGCGGCACGTCCATCAAGAAGGACCCACCGGCGCTGGCCGTCGTCGGGAGTTCGCTCATGCTGTCGCCGCTGCGATTCAGCAGACGAGCGGTTACCTTGGGGGTCGTCCCCCCCGGACCATACGCGGCAATCCGCACCAGCAGACGTTCCGTGCGCAGGAACTCGCGCGACGCGGTTGGCACAGGCGAAGGGTTGGCCCGCGCCGTCTCCAGATCGCGCGCCGTGCGGGCACGGACCATTTCCGGCGTGCCGAGCACCAGGGGCGCGGTCAGGTCCGGAACAGTGATCACGCGCTGTTCCGCGTCGAGCTGTTCCGCATCCGCGCCTTCGATCGACAGACGGAGCTGCACGGCACCGGCCGGCGCGTCGAAGGTGACCCGTACAGGCGCGGCCAGCACTCCCGGCGCTGTTGACGGCGCCATCTCAGGCACGCGGCCCCGGAAGATCGGCGCGCCGTCCTCCCCGACCGCCATCACCGAGACCCTCGCCGGGCGTTCAGCGGGGCCGCGAGTGGAGCCGGGCACGCGAGCGACGGGTTCCCAGACAAACGACACACGCGTCTTGCCGTTCTCGCCCCGCGACGAACCGATCCAGCTGTTAATCAGCCTGTTCCGGTTCGGCTGGGAGATCGCGGCCAGCGCCGTCTCGACCGCCTTGGGCGGTCCGGGTTTCGGCGGCGCCGTCACCCGCGCCGCGTCAGTGGCCGTCAGCGCGTAGTAGCCCTTGCGCGCACGCACCTGCACACCCGGCCGGCGGACCCGCACCTTGATCTCGTGGAACTTGCCATCCGTCGGCGCCGCGATCGAGTTGTACCCGAGCAGATAGTAGGCGCTGGTGTCCCGCACGATCTGCTTCATCGCCGCCGTCAGGTCGTTGCGGTTGACGATGGCGCGGCCGTCGCTCTCCTCGGCCAGCACGCGCAGCGTGTCCATCGTCGAGTTGAGGTACTGGCGATCGGTCCGCATGTTGATGTTCTGGTCGATCCCGAACTCGTTGGTGGCGAGACCCCGGGGATCGATGGTGTAGATGGCGACGTTGTTGCGGTTGGCAGCGCCGTACACCTCGCGCAGGTCCTCGTTGAGATCCATGGACGCCATGAACCCGGCGCGCTCCTCGATCGAGCTGTTGCCGGCCAGCGGATCGTCCCGGTCCTGCTGCCCGATGCCCGGCAGGGCCGCCACAGGGGCGCGCAACTGCGGGGGCAGCATGTTGGTGAACCCTTCGCTCACGAGCAGCAGCGCCTTCCGCCCTTCCTTGAGCGACCCCAGGCGGGAAATCAACGACTCGATGGCGGACAGGGATACCTGGTTCCTGATCTTCTCCACGACTTCGGCGGGGTAGTAGGCGTACTTCTCCTCGAGCGGGTTCATCGGGGTGTAGTCGTACTTCCGCCCCATGAACTGCTCGATGCCCTTCTGAATGGCGGCGTGGTTGCGCGTCATGCGCACGGCGGCAACAGGCTGCAGCGGGTGCATGAGCCCGACCATGTCGGACGGGCCGAGCTGTGTTTCCACGAACCGCGAGATCTGCTGGCGCATCGACATGCTCGACCCGCGGGTGACGTGATAGTCGTCCAGGAAAATCGCGAACAGGCGCACATCGTCGCGGGCCGCCTCGCGCTCCTCGTCGTAGTCGGTGCGAATGGGCGAGGGAGGGCCCTCCCTGCCCGGCATCAGGCCCGCGTCGAGCTCGATCAGCTTGAAGGTCTCAATCGTCTGGCGCGTGCCGTCTTCGCTGACTTCGAAGTCCTCGGGCTTCAGATCAGAGACCTGGTTGCCCGCCTTATCGGTGACGATGACGTCCACGCGGACGAAGTTGATGCCGGACCGGAAAACCGGAGGCGGCTGCTGGTCCTGCGTCTGCGTCGCGGCGGGAGGGTTGGCCGGAGGCGCCGGTTCGGCCGGCGTCTGCGGCTGCGCCTGCTGGGCGTGGCCCGGCGTGCCGGCGAGCGCGAGCCCGCAAAGGGCGACGGCTGCGGCGAGCGCGCGGGCCTTCCTGAATCCGGAAAATTGACGCGCCATGGCTCTATATTAGACGCAATGAGCGACCAATCAGCCGCGGTATTGCCCCCCGCCTTGACCTCCCTGCCCGAGGATGAACAGCTCTTCGCGGAGAGCGTTTACCAGTTCGCGGACAGGGAAATCCGCCCGCGGGTCAGGGAAATGGACGACGCGGCGAAGATTCCGGCCGAGCTCGTTGGCCGCCTGTTCGCCCTGGGGGTGATGGGCATCGAGATCCCGGAGGCGCTGGGCGGCTCTGGCGGGCGCTTCTTTCACTCGGTCCTTGCGGTCGAGGCGCTGTCCAGGGTCGATCCGTCGATCGGTGTGCTGGTCGACGTGCAAAACACCCTGGTCATCAACGCACTGCTGAAGTGGGGCAACGACGACCAGCGCCGCCGGTATCTGCCGCGCCTGGCGACGGACATGGTCGGCGCGTACGCGCTCTCCGAGACGGGTTCAGGCAGCGACGCCTTTGCATTGAGCACACGCGCGGCCGAAGAGGGCGCCGACTTCACGCTGACCGGCCGCAAGCTCTGGATCACGAACAGCCAGGAGGCCGGCCTCTTCATCGTGTTCGCGACGGTCGATCCCGCGGCAGGCCACCGGGGCATCACCGCGTTTCTCATCGAGCGGGACCGTCCCGGCTTCAGCGTTGGTCGCAAGGAAGACAAGCTCGGCATCCGTGCCAGCAGCACCTGCGAGCTGGTGCTGGACGGCTGCCGCGTGCCGCGAGCGAACGTCCTGGGTGAAGTCGGGAAAGGGTACAAGACCGCAATCGAAACCTTGAACGAAGGCCGGATCGGTATCGGCGCCCAGATGATAGGCCTCGCGCAAGGCGCGCTCGATCACACGATCAGCTACACGCGGGAGCGCCGGCAGTTCGGGAAAGCGATTTCCGAGTTCCAGGCCGTGCAGCACCAGATCGCCAGGGCGGCCACTGAGCTGCACGCGGCGCGCCTGATGGTCTATGAAGCGGCCAGGCTGCGCGACCAGGGCCGGCCGTTTCTGAACGAGGCGGCCATGTGCAAGATCTACGCGTCCGAGGTTGCCGAGCGCGTGGCGTCGCTCGCCGTCAACCTGTTCGGCGGCAACGGATTCGTGAAGGACTATCCGGTCGAGAAGCTTTTCCGCGACGCAAAGATCGGACAGATCTACGAGGGCACGTCCAATCTGCAGCTCGAGACGATCGCGAAGGGGCTCGGGCTGAAGGCTTAAGACTCAGGACTCACGGCTTAGGACCTGAACTTAGCATTCAGCAATTAGCAATTAGCACTGCGGCCACTTCAGCGTCTTTCCTTCGCCCGGGCTCCTCGTAGGATGTTCAGCATGGCGTAGTTTGCTTCGTGGCAGGCGTACTCGTAGAGCTGGCCTGCCGTCACGCCGCGCGAGGCCTGGTTGGTCGTCAACGGAAACGCAGCCGTCCAGGGCCTGCTGAACATCGTCGGATCTTCCATCGTGAACTGATAGTCGATCGTCTCCGCGTCGGTGCGCCTGAAGCGTTCCGTCAGCCGGAGGGTGGGCCGCGCGGCCCGCCAGGCGGTAGCCCACCAGTAGTTCGACTTGTCCGAGAAGCCCGTCGTCTCGACGATGAGCGTGGATCCTTCCCAGCGGCCAACGGCATTCCCCTGCCACCGGGGGAGGCCGGCCGCACGCGGCGCGCCGATGGGGATCACGCGATGCTCGCTGTACAACTCGTGATGGATCATCACGTATCCCGGGCTCTGCACGATCTGATAGTTGTTGTTGTACCCCGAGTACCAGATGGGCGGACCGTCGGTGAGGCATCTTTCCCCGGTGTCCAGATCCAGGTGCGAGTCATAAGGACCGACCCCGTAGCGAGCCGACGACCGAGCCGTGTGCTGTCGTCCGTCCGGCGTGAACGGAATGCGGCCGTCAGGCGGATCGGTGATGAGTGACGTTCGGCGGCTCTTGAGGACCGTGGACGAGGGATCGAACCAGATCTGGTTGTAGGTGCCCGGGTCGCCGGAGGTCGCAGCCGGCTCCACGAGACGTCGTTCGGCGGCTCGCTTCTCCATCGCCGCCGCTTCGGCCTCGCTGAGGAACTCCTTGCCGGCCAGTGAGGCCGGCCTTTCGAGAGGCGTCAGCGTAGAGCCGGTCCAGACGCCTTGCAGGTCCGGCTCGCCCCACGGTGTCCGCAGTTCGCTTCGGGGCGCAGGCGAATGGGTCTGAGCCTCGCCCGAACCGAGGAGCCCGACGATGCAGGCGGCGACGAGGGCGGTCGTTCGCATGAGAAATCTCCCACTCGGCTAGCGAGCCGAAAGCTTCGGAAACCGTTCGTCGCCGGGATCGAGCTGCACGCCAAGCGCGTTGAGCACCATGGACGTAGCGCGATAAGAGCTCGCGGTGAAGACCGCGCTCATCAGGAGCTCGGTGTCATATCGCGCGGCGAGTGCCGCCCACGTCGCGTCGGAGATCCCCGTGTCGTGGAACAACTCGTCCACCGCGCGCAGGATCGTCCGCTCGAAGCTGTCCCATCCTGGAGCCTCGGCTCCTTGAGCGATCCAGATCGGCTCGAGCCCGTGGTCACGGGCACGGCCGACGCTCCCGACGTGCTGCGCCCACTCGGTACTCGGAGCGGCAGATCCACCCGATGCGCAGGATCAGCATTTCCCGGTGGCGCGGCGACAGCTTCGAGACGCGGTTGATGAAGTTGGCCCGGCGCGCCCGCGCCTGACTGAGCTTGGGATGGCGCGCCAGGGTCCGGCTGACCGCAAGGCCGTCACCGGGAACCGGCTGCACCCGTGCCGACCGCCAGCGGCGGCTCGGCGGCGGGGACGTCAACACGGTAGGGAACGCCGGTCGGAAGACGGTCGCGGCTCGACGCGTCGGGTTGGACACCGAATGCGTTGAACATCATCGACAACATGGTGAAGTGATTCGCCGTTTCCACCGCGTCCATCAGCTGGTGCTCGTCGTAGGCCGCGTCGAGCGCCGCCCACGTCGCTCCGCTCACCGATGAATTGCGAAACAGCTCGTCGGCCATGTGCAGCAGCGTGGCCTCGAGCCGATCCCAGCCAGCGGCAGCTGGACCTTCGGCCACGCGGCGCAACTCGGCGGGCTGAACCCCGGCTGCGCGAGCGCGTTCCGCGTAGGTGGCCCATACGACCTCGCTGTTGCACAGCCAGGCGGCGCGCAGGACGATGAGCGCTCTGTGACGCGGCGACAGGGTGGAGCCGTCGGATAGATAGAGTGTGTAAGGCGTGACCCCCTCAGCGAGCGCCGGAACGTGGAGCAGCGTGTCGAAGGCGACGTCGGGCCGGCCCGACCGGCCGAACGACGCGGCGACCTGCCTTTGCGCGTCGGACCACCTGGCCTCCGGCACCGGCGCGATCCGCGCAACGGCCGGCACGACCGGCCGGCTGGCGCCTGGTGGCGCCACGGTCAACTGCCCGTCGAGCGAAACGCAGAACGCGACTGCGACGAACGACAGCACGCATGTCCACTGGCGCATGGCCCTGCCTCCGTATCCGGGTCAGCTTGCGAGAATGCCCGCCGAGATGATGAGGCGCTGTGCCTCTGACGTGCCCTGGTAGATCTCGGTGGCGCGAACGTCGCGGAACAGCCGCTCTGCCAGGGACCCGCGACGGTACCCGGCAGAGGCGAGAATCTGCATGGCTTTGTCGGCCGCCTTGTGCGCGGCCTCGGACGCCGCCAGCTTGGCCATCGATGCTTCGACGGTGATCCGCGGCTGATGCGCCTTGGCGGCGGCCGCCTTCCAGGTGAGCAGGCGCGCGGCCTGGAGCTCGGTGGCCATGTCCGCCAGCATCCACTGGATCGCCTGGAAGTTGCCAATCGGCTGGCCGAATGCCTGCCGGGCGTTCGCGTAGGCAACCGCTTCGGCGAGCGCCGCTTCCCCGATGCCGAGCGCCTGGGCGGCAATTGCCACGCGGCCACCTTCGAGCGCCCACATCGCGACGCGGAATCCCTGATCAACGGATCCGAGCACCTGGTCGTCGCCGACCTCTATGTCGAGCTCGAGATCCGTGCAGCCCAGCCCACGGACGCCGAGCGAGTCCGCGCGTGCCGTGCGCGTGATGCCGGGCGTATCCATCGGCACGAGAAAGGCCGTCACCCCCTGGCCGCGCTGTCCGGGCCGCGTGGAGGCAAAGACAACGGCCACGCCTGCAGCCTCCGCGTTGGCCACCCACACCTTGCGTCCGGTGATCCGGTACCCGTCGCCCGTCCGCACCGCGCGCGTCTGCTGGTTGGCCGCGTCAGTGCCCGCGTCGGGCTCCGACAACGCGAACGCACCGATCACCTCGCCCGATGCCAGACGACGAAGCCACTGCTCTTTCTGCGGCGTTCGGCCAACGTGCGCGAGCACGTCCGCCACGAGCGAGTTGGTGACGCTCAACGACACGGCCACTGTCGCGCTCGCCCTGGCGATGGCCTCGATGGCCAGCACGTAACTCAGGAAGTCGAGGCCCGCGCCTCCCCAGGCCACCGGCACCGTAACGCCCGCCAGCCCCTGCGCGGCTGCCTGTCGTATGACATCAAAGGGGAACGCTCCCGAATCGTCGATCGCGGCAGCCCTCGGAGCGACGACATCGGCGGCAAACTGCGCCACCTTGGTCCGAAAAGCACGCTGCTCCGGGGTGAGGTCCAGAATCACGAAAAACAGACTACCTCAGAAGCTGCCTGTCACCTCTTTCGTGCTTTCGTGCCTACTTGATCGCCACGAACTCGCTCCACGCAACCGGCTGGCCGTGGATCGGTACGATCTCGGACACATCCAGCTTGAGCGTCTGCACGACGGTCGCGAGGCTGCGCGTGGCGGCGCTGGCGCGCCACGGCTTCGGCAGGTGGCTGTCGAACAGGTCCGCCTCGAAGAGCAGCCGCTCGCGCGGCAGGTACGCGATGAGCATGCCCTCGGCGTGCGCCAGCGGGTGCACGTAGAACACCTGCAGAATCCGCGCCCCGTCCGTAATGACGTAGTTCTCCCTGACGGTCTCGAGGTTGTAGCCCTCGGTCAATTCGGTCGGCGGCCAGAGCGCCACCATGTCCGGCTTGAGCGTGCGCGGCGTGTAGTTCAGGACGTCGCGATTGTAGAAGTCGAAATTGAGCGCGTGCGTGACTACCGTTGCGCCGATGTGAAGGTAGGTGCGGAGGCCGCCGATGTGATCGAAGTGCTGATGGGTGTTGACCAGGAAGCGGATCGGCTTGCCGGGCATCAGCCTCGCGACTTCTTCGATGACGGCCAGGCTCCGGTCCTCGTCGATCGGCGCCTCGATCGACGGCGACCGACTCCTTGAGCTCTATCGCCACGCTGTTGTGCGACGCGCCGCCCAGCAGGTACACCCCGTCGGCCAGCTTCCGCGTGTCCACCCGGACCGGGAACGCCGCCGTGCGGACGGCCTCCGGAACAGGACAGCCTCTCCGCAGGCCGCACTCACCTGCTTGAACGTCCCGCCGAAACCCGTTGTGGCCGGCGGTAATCGTCTGCGTGTTGTAGTTGTCGTCCCAGCCCTCGTGGTGATGCCAGCCGGTCGGGAAACGCGCACCGTTGCCGACGTCCACGTAGCTGGCGTTGGTGAACTCGTGCTCGTAGTTCATGTCGCCGAGCACGGGGTGCGGCACCCAGGTGTGAATGCGCTGCAGCATGTGCTCTTTGTTGATGGTCGCATCGACGCGGTACTTGCCGAGCATCCGGATCGACACCACCGTCACCTTCTCGGGCACCGTCGTCGGACCGTCCCGGCCCATCTCGCCCAGCTCCCAGCGCCAGACGGCCACGGGATTGGCGCCCGGCAGCCGCGCGGCCTTCAGGAAGCCGTGCGGGTTCAGCCACATCTCCAGCTGCCAGAGCTCGGCTTCGTCTGGCGGCGCCGCGACAGGCGCCGCGGCCGGGCCATCGTGATGCCAGCCAAACCGGCCGTTCACGACGAACTTCTGGCGTGACTGCTGCTGAAGCGGCGTGCCGCCCGCCCAGCCAATCCCCCACTTCCACGACGCGGGGTTCAGCCCGGGCTTGCGGTCGAACTCCTCGGTCATCGTTGCGGCGTCCCAGTTCATCATGCGCATGTAGTTGGCGAGCGGCTCGCCGCGGGGCCAGTCCACGTTCTTGTCGGACAGCCGCTGCTGGCCCACCATGCCGGCGTAGCCGGTTCCGCTCATCGTCACGCAGCGGAGCTGGTCCACGCCGATGGCCTTCGAGGCTGCGTCAAGGACCGGCGCAGGATCGACGTAGCCCGGGGGAAAACGCTGGGCGTCCACCGATGCCCAGCACACAACCAGCAGAGGGACAAGGACCAGGAACCTGGCTGCCATCGCGGCCTCCTGAGGGAAGAACGACGGGTGATGGTACCACGCCAATGGCTCAGCTTCGGCCGTCGCAGTCCGTGGGCCACGGCAGTAGAATGCTGCGGCATTCACACTCACACGGAGAACAACATGTTGACACTGCGCGTCATCGGCACCGCGTTGGCGATTGTGTTCTGGTCGATCCCCGATACGGCGCTGGCGCAGGACGCCCGCACCGTGCTCGGCGACGCCTCGAAGGCCATGGGCGTCGAGGCGTTGAACACCGTGGAGTACTCGGCGACGGGTTTCGATTTCGCGTTCGGTCAAGCCTACAACCCGAGCTCGCCCTGGCCGAAGTTTATCAACAAGAGCTACACGCGGGCCATCGATTTCCGCACGCCCGCGTCGAAGGTCGATCGCATTCGGATGCAGGGCGAAAACCCTCCGCGCGGCGGAGGCCAGCAGCCGGTCATCGGCGAGCAGACGCAGAGCCAGACCATCATCGTCGGCGCCACTACGCCGTGGGTGCAGCAGCTCGAGATCAGGATGCTGCCGCATCGGGTTCCTCAGAGCCGCGCTGAACAACAAGCAACCGCACGGTCGCAGACGCTGAATGGCAAGCGATACAACGTGGTGACCTTCACGGGCCAGAACAAGGCCAAGTGAATGGATACATCAACGATCAGCACCTGGTTGAACGGGTTGAGACATGGATTGACACCGCGTACCTCGGCGACACGCTGTTCGAAGCCGTGTACTCCGACTACAAGGACTTCGGCAGCGTGAAGTTTCCGATGAAGATCGTGCAGAGGCAGGGCGGCTACCCGATCTTCGACCTGAGCATGACCGAGGTGAGGCCCAACGCCGCGGTCTCCATTCAGCCGCCGCAGGGGCGAGGCGGCGCGCCGGGAGGCGCGCCGGCGGCGCCTGGCGTGGCCGCGTCCGGCGTGCCGACCGAACAGCTCGCAGAGGGCATCTTCCTCATCCTCGGCGGCTACGCGGCCGTCGCCGTCGACTTCAAGGACCACATCGTCGTCATCGAAGGCCCGCAGAGCGAAGCCCGCGCCACCCAGATTATCGACGAGGCGAAGAAGCTGATTCCCGGCAAGCCGATCCGCTACGTCGTGAACACGCACCACCACTTCGACCATTCGATGCGGCCTGCGGACGTTCGTGGCCGAAGGCGCCACCATCGTCACGCACGAGGTGAACAAGGCGTATTTCGAGAAACTTTTCGCCTTGCCGCACACGCTGGCGCCCGACCGGCTCGAGAAGGAGAAACGCGCGGCGAAGTTCGAGACGCTGACTGAGAAGAAGGTACTCACCGATGGCAACCGCATCGTCGAACTGCACCATCTTCGTGGCAGCGGCCACAACGAGGGGCTGATCGTCGCCTACTTCCCGAAAGAAAAGATCCTTGTGGAAGCGGATGCGTACAACGCGCCAGCGCAGCCTCCAGCCGCCGCGCCACCGTCGGTAAGTCCCTACGTCTCGAACCTGGCTGACAATATCGACCGCTTGAAACTCGACGTGCAGCGCATCATTCCGATCCACTATCCGGCGGACAACCGGAACGTGACGCTGGCGGAGCTGATGAAGATGGCGGGGCGGGGAAACTAGCGGTCGGCCTGCGTCGATGGCGGGCGCCACAGCGCGAGGTCCTTGCCGGATCTCGCCTTGGCGATCAGGATGATTTGACCCGTGTGCATCCCGAAGTGCTCGACGACATGGTAGACAGCCTCCAGGACCGAGACATCGTAGCGCTGGATCTGCCGGCGCTCAACGAGCACCGTCTCGTCGAGGCCGCCGATGATCTCGTCTGCCTCGGCCACCACGACCGAGAGGCGCGATAGAAGATCGGCCTTCGGAACCGGCGTCCGCTCGTCGAATTCCTGCTGCCGCATCCGGACATGCGGGCGTCCGCCGACGCCGCCAATGATCCACTGGGTGACGTTCCCCGCCAGGTGCAGCATCAGGTTGCCAATGCTGTTCGAGGCCGGGTTCGGCCTCCACCACACGTCCTCTTCCTCGAGCGGCGTGAGGCTCCGATCGATCTTCGGCAGGTAGTCCTCGGTCAGCAGCGCCCGCGATTTCCTCAGGAACAACCCTGGTACGTCATCCATGGCTGCTGTCCTTTACCGCTTCAACCGCTCGAAGATGGGCCTCAGCCGCTTCGCGGACTCGTGCGGTTCCTCCGGGAGCACGCGCACATTGCCGACGACGGACATGAAGCTGGTGTCGCCGGTCCATCGGGGCACCAGGTGCATGTGCAGGTGCTCCGCAACGCCGGCGCCCGCCGGGCGGCCGAGATTCAACCCTGCGTTGATCCCCTCGGGCCGATAGGCTTCGGTCAGGGCCACTTCGGCGTCGCGCGTCAGGGCCATGAGCTCGTTCAGCTCGTCGACGGTGGCGAGCGCCAGCGAGGCAATATGGCGCGCCGGGACGACCATCAGGTGCCCGCTGTTGTAGGGATACAGGTTGAGGATGACGTAGCAGAGCGCGCCGCGGGCGACGATCAGGGATTCGCGCGCTTCAGAGGTGTCGCAGAAGATGCAGCCGGAGGCGGTCGACGTTCCCGTCACGTAGGCCAGCCTCCAGGGCGACCAGAGCCGCTCCACAGCCTACGGTGTGGCCTCTGGCGGGGTCGAAGACGTGCCGCCCTCGGCAGACGCCTCCGCTTCCCGGTTGATGAGCTCTTTGAGCTCCTTACCCGGCTTGAAGTAGGGGACCTTCTTCGGCGGAACGTCCACCTTGTCGCCGGTCTTGGGATTGCGCCCCTTCCGGGGCTCACGCTTGCGGAGCCGGAAGCTGCCGAAGCCGCGGAGCTCGATCTTCTCCCCGCGGTGCAAGGCGTCGATGATGCTCTTGAACACCGTCTCGACGATGACTTCGGAGTGCTTCTTGGTGAGGTCGGACACCCTCGAGACTTCCTCGACGAGCTCCGCCTTGGTCATGCTGCCGTTGGTGATCATGGGTGCGCCCAGGACTCAGGGCTCAGGGCTTAAGGCTTAGGCCGACTTGAGCCTTGAGCCTTGAGCCATGAGCCCGTTCGGTCCTACCGATTCCGAAAGTGATCGCCGAGCGTTGCCGCGCCGTCGCCGGCCGACTCCTGATACGCCTCCCAGTCGGAACGGAATTCGTCCGACTTGAGGGCGCGGATCGAGAGGCCGATCTTCCGCTCTTCTGGCGCCAGCTTGATGATCTTCATGGGATAGGTTTCGCCTACCGTCAATTCGATCTTTTCTTCCTTGACGCCGCTCTTCGAGACCTTGGTCGGCTCGTCGAACTCCGATACGTGGATGAGTCCCTCGATCCCTTCGTCGAGCTCGACGAAGGCGCCGAAGTTCGTCATGCGCACCACCTTGCCCTCGATCGTGTCGCCGACGTGGCGCCGCGTGAAGAAGTCGTCCCAGATATCGGTGGCGAGCTGCTTCAGGCCGAGCGAGAGGCGCTGGTTCTCCGCGTCGATATTCAGCACCATCGCGTCCACGACGTCGCCCTTTTTCAGGACTTCCGACGGGTGCTTGATGCGCTTGCTCCACGACATATCCGAGATGTGGATCAGGCCGTCGATGTCGTCCTCGACCTCGACGAACGCACCGAACTCGGTGAGGTTCCGCACCTTGCCCTGGATCTTCGACCCGACCGGATACTTGTCGGCCAGATCGTGCCACGGGTTGGTCTCGACCTGCTTCAGGCCGAGCGAGATCCGCCGCGCCGTCGGATCCACGCCGAGGACCATCGCATCCACGGTGTCGCCGACGTTGAGGATCTTCGACGGATGCTTGACGCGCTTGCTCCACGACATCTCGGACACGTGGATCAGGCCCTCGACGCCGGACTCGAGCTCCACGAACGCGCCGTAGTCGGTCAGGCTGACGACCTTGCCGCCCATCCGGGCACCCACGGGGTAGCGTTCGATCACGTTGGCCCACGGGTCCGTGTTGAGCTGCTTGTGGCCGAGCGAGACGCGCTCGGTCGCCGCGTCGTACTTGAGCACGATCACGTCGATCTCGTCGTTGACCTTGAAGAGCTCCGACGGATGGCCGACACGGCCCCACGACATGTCCGTGATGTGAAGCAGCCCGTCGATGCCGCCGAGGTCGATGAACGCACCGTAGTCGGTGATGTTCTTGACGACGCCCTTCAGCACCTTGCCTTCGGCGAGCGCCTCGAGCGTGTGCTTCTTCTTCTCGGCGTTCTCCTCTTCGAGCAGGGCCTTCCGCGACAGCACGATGTTGCCGCGCTTCTTGTTGACCTTGATCACGCGCATGCGCAGTTCCTGACCGCGCAGCGCGTCGAGGTTCCGGACGGGACGGACGTCGATCTGCGAGCCCGGCAGGAACGCGCGGACGCCGATGTCCACGGCCAGGCCGCCCTTGATCCGCTCGATCACGCGGCCGATGACCACCTTGCGCTCGGCATAGGCCTTCTCGACCTCGTCCCAGATCTTCATCTTCTCGGCTTTTTCGCGCGAGAGGACGACGTAGCCTTCCCGGTCTTCCGTGCGCTCGAGCAGCACGTCCACGAGGTCGCCGGCCTCGACGGTTACCTGCCCCGTCTCATCCAGGAACTCGGCGACGGCGATGATCCCTTCGGACTTGTAGCCGACGTCCACGATCACTTCCGAGGCGGTCACCTTGAGAACTGTGCCCTTGACGACCTCGCCTTCCGCGATATTCCTGAAGCTGGTATCGTAGGATTCCAGCAGCCGGGCATACTCGTCGGGATTCATCTGGTCGTCGTCGTCTCGCGGTAGGGCTTTCAAGGTGCTCTTGTCGCTCACACCCCGTTCGCGTTCGGGCGTACCCGCGCGCCCCCGGCCCGTCGCGGGCGTGGGTTCGTCTTCTACATTTGCCATGCCTTGCACGTCCTCCTCAGTCGATCGATTGCCGGAATTGGTGTTGCGGTTCCGGCACCCGCAGATTCGGAAACAAAGTGGGAGCGGCCCAAAGGACGGGCCCGCCTGATTTCCGTTAAGCAGCAGAGAGTACGACACTTATCGTGACACTGTCAAGCTGACCGGCACTCGAACAGAAAGGACTCCCGATGGCCAGGCGGAGAGGCGCAGGACGCGGAAGGAAGGCAAAACCATCGCCCAAACCCCGGCGGAAGCGCGCCGTCGTCAAGGCAAAGAAGGCCCGGCCCGCTGCCAAGGCCCGCGCGAGGGGCGCGAAAAAAGCCGGGAAGTCCAGGTCCGCGTCCGCCAGAACGGCCACGCGCCGCCGCACAGTGCGCCCGGCAGCCGCGCGGAAGGCATCGGCCGCCCCGAAAAAGGCGGCGGCCGCCAGGCCCGTCAAGGCGCGCGCCGCCAAGGCATCCCCGCCACCGGCACCTGTCTCGGGCAAGTCGCCGAGGCTCGACCGTGTGCGCCGGACGCTCGACGACACTGTCCAGACGCCCCCCTCCTCGCTCGACATGGATCGGCATGGCTCGGCCGCTCGAACAGGGCGGGCGGAGATGGCCGAGAACCTCCGGGATCATCAGACGATGACGCCGGGCATCACCGGTGGAGACGTCGACGTCAACATCGAGAACGCGTACTTCAGCGGCGACGAAACGCCGGGCGGCGACAACCAGACGCCCGACCAGGACGTGGTCGACGACATCGGCCGGGCGCTAGGGGTCGAGTATCAGGACAGCGAGGAATTGCGCTCGGGCGACAAGGTGGGCGCTCGCGATCGGCACCGGTGGGAACTGGATCCCGCATCCGCCGAAGACTACAAGGAGCGGAAGTAGGAACTGCGAACTTAGAACTAAGAAGGACACTGCCGTCCGGTCGTTCCGCACTTCTTAGTTCTTACTTCTGAGTTCTAACTTTTTCTCCTATCAGTCCGAGTACTGCCAGCACAACTTCGTCGACGCTCTTCCCCGTCGTGTCGACGACGACGGCGTCGGACGCGGCGTAGAGAGGGGACGTCTTCCGCGTTGTGTCGAGGCGGTCGCGCTCGTGCAGGAGTGTCTTGACGTCGGAGACGGCGGCCGGGCCGCCGGTGTGCGCCGGGTCGCTGGCACGGCGCCGGGCGCGCTCCTCTTCTGACGCGTCCAGGTAGAGCTTTACGTCCGCATGCGGGAACACAACGGTCCCGATATCCCGCCCTTCCATGACGATGCCGCCACCTTCGCCAAAGCGGCGCTGACGATCGACCAGGATTTCACGAACGCGCGGCAGGCGCGCAACCGACGCAGCGGCACGGTCGATGGCGGGCGTCCTGATAGCGCGCGTGACGTCCACGCCGTCGATCGTGATCGTCTCCGCATCGAAGGCAATCGGGAACCGCGCAGCCACCCCGGCCACCGCATCCTCGTCGTCCAGCGCAATCCCGTCCTGAAGGCATCGCCAGCCGACCGCACGGTACATGGCCCCGCTGTCGACATGCTTGTACCCGAGCGCCGCCGCGACGGCCCTGGCCACGGTGCCCTTACCGGCACCGGAGGGACCGTCGATGGCGATGATGAGGGGCGGCACAAGTGAATGTAACATGCGCTTCGTGACCCGCCGGCGTCTGGCGCTCATCGTGGTGCTCGCCTCGCTGGCTGGCCTCGGCTGGCTGGCGTGGCCGTACGCAGAGGGCGCGTCGTTTGTCGTCCGCGCGGCGGAGATGCAGGGGCCTCTTCGCACGGCAGCGGACGCTCTCACCGAAGAGATCACCGAGCGCAACGTCGTCCTTCCGATCGGAAACGGGCTGGGCGCGCGGATCTATGAACCTGTGGGCGGCTTCCAGCGTGCCGTGCTCCTGACTTCCGGAATCCATCCGTCGGGCATCGACGAACCGCGCCTGACGGCACTGGCCCGGCAACTGTCGGCCAGCGGGATCGCCGTGGTCACCCCGGACATCCCTGACCTCTCGCGGTTCGCGATCACGCCCGCCATCACCGATGCCATCGAGCAGGCGGCGGGCTGGCTCGCGGCCGACCCACGGTTTGCTCCGGACGGCAAGATTGGGCTGATGGGCATCAGTTTCAGCGGCGGGCTGTCGATCGTGGCGGCCGGGCGGCCGTCGCTCAGCGGACGAATCGCGTATGTCTTCGCATTCGGCGGCCACGGCGACCTGCCCCGCGTGCTCCGCTATCTCTGCACCGGCGTGGAGCCCGCGCCAGGCGCCGATGCGCTGGACGCACGGCTGCCCGGTGTAGAGCGCAGGCCTCCACCGACGCCGCACGATTACGGGTTGGCCGTTCTGCTCTTTGGGCTTGCGGATCGCGTGGTGCCGGCCGGTCAGGTGAAGCGGCTCAAGGACGGCGTGCACCGCTTTCTGCTCGCCTCGGCGCTCGATCGCACCGACAAGCCAGCCGCGGCGCTCGAGTTCGACGCCCTTCGCGCGCTTGCGCGCACGCTGCCGCAACCCTCATCGACGCTGATGACCTATGTCAACGATCGGGACGTCGTGCACCTGGGCGCACGGCTGCTGCCCTTTATCGGGTCCTATGGCGGCGACGCTCCAGCGCTGTCGCCCGAGCGTGCGCCGAAACCCGAGGCGCCCGTTTTTCTGCTCCACGGCCTGGCCGACAACGTGATTCCTGCGGATGAATCCGTGCACCTGGCCGACGAGCTTCGCGGACACACGCCCGTCAGGATCCTGCTGAGCGCGCTCATCTCGCACGCCGAGACCGACCGCCCGGCCGGCGTGACCGACATCCTCCAGCTGGCAGGCTTCTGGGGTGATCTCCTGACAAGATAGAGCCTGCCGACGGCCCCGCCGCAAGGTGAGAGGTTTGCGCCTGCGGCCATGCCGAGCTGAGGCCATGGATCGCCGAGGCGAGGCATCGGCGTCAGTTCGCGGCGGGGGTGGGGCCCCGCCGCAAGGTGAGAGGTTTGCGCCTGCGGCCATGCCGAGCCGAGGCCTTGGATCGCCGAGGCGAGGCATCGGCGTCAGTTCGCGGCGGGGGTGGGGCCCCCGCCGCAAGGTGAGAGGTTGGCGCCTGCGGCCATGCCGAGCCGAGGCCTTGGATTGCCGAGGCGAGGCATCGGCGTCAGTTCGCGGCGGGGGTGGGGCCCCGCCGCAAGGTGAGAAATGCTAGAACGCCTGCAGAAGATTCTCTCGCGCGCCGGGGTCGCCTCCCGCCGCGCGTCCGAGCAGCTGATGCTCGAGGGCCGCGTCACCGTCAACCAGGAGACGGTTCGCGAGCTTGGGACGAAGGCCGATCCCGATCGCGACGACATCCGCGTCGATGGCCGCCGGATCCGCGTGGCGGTCAACCTTCGATACCTGCTGCTCAACAAGCCCAGGGGCTACGTGACGACGCGCTCGGACCCGGAGAAGCGGCCGACTGTGCTGGACCTGGTCGGCAGCCAGGAATACATCTACCCCGTTGGCCGGCTGGACTTCGACTCGGAAGGCCTGCTGTTGCTGACCAACGATGGCGACCTCGCGGCCAAGCTGACGCACCCGAGCCACGGCATTCCGCGCGTGTACGAGGCGCGCGTCGCGGGCCTCCCGGATGTGCACGACCTGAAGCGTCTCTCGAGGGGCCTGCTGATCGACGGACGGCGGACACGGCCAGCCGAAGTCCGGTCGATCGGCGATCACAAGAACGGCGCCGTGCTGAGCATCACGATCCGAGAGGGCCGCAACCGCCAGGTCAGGGACATGTGCGACGCCATCGGTCACCCGGTCGACCATCTGCGGCGCGTGGCGATTGGCCCCATCCGCGACGCCCGGCTGAAGCTGGGAACGTGGAGGGAACTGTCTGAGAGAGAGGTGGCCGCGCTACGCGCGGCGGTCGCAAGAACCGAAGCTGTTCAAGGTGCAGGGTTCAAGGTTCAAGGGCCGGTTCAGGTTCAAAGTTCAAGGTTCAGGGTGCCGTTCAGGGTGCGAGGTCCAAGGTGCAGAGTCCGCGCGCCTCCCGAGGCCGTGACCGTCGCTGAACCGAGAACTTAGAACCTAGAACCTTGAACCAGCACCTTGAACCACTGAACCCTGAACGTTGAACGTTCTGGTTCTGGGTTCAGTGAACCGTATCCTCCGGCTCAGCGAGCGGCAGTGCTTCTTCCGGCGGTGTCTGCTCGACGAGCACAGGCGTCTCGATCCCGAGCGCCTCGGCCATGTCTTCGACTTTCGGCAGGTCGGTCAGTTCGTTCAGGCCGAAGCGAATCAGGAATTCCTTCGTCGTGGCGTACATGAACGGCCGGCCGACGACCTGTTTGCGGCCCACAATCTTGATCAAGTGTCGTTCGAGGAGCGTGTTGAGAACGCCTGACGTATTGACGCCGCGAACTTCGCCGATCTCGAGCGCGGTGATCGGCTGTTTATAGGCGATGACGGCGAGCGTCTCGAGCGCCTGGACGGTGAGCTTCGTGGTCGTCCGCTCGTGGAACAGGCGGCGGACCCATTCGTGGAGGTCCTGGCGCGTCACGATCTGGTAACCGCCCGCCACCTCCACGAGCTGCAGGCCGCCGGGCCGGTCGTAGTCGCGCTTGAGCGCCTCGATGGCAGCGACCACGTCCTCCTTCGGCTCGGACTCGAGCAGCTTGAACAGCGCCTTCGGCGTGAGCGGATCCGGCGAAGCAAAGACGAGGGCTTCGACGATCGCTTTCAGCTCGGCGGATACCAACGGCGCACCAGCCTCGTCTGCCGCTGTCTGCTCCTGGACGTCGACGTCTTTCTCCATCGGTCTTACCGCTCCTCTTTTTCACTGACCGCCGCAGGCGTGGTCGCCCTTTCGGCGTCGCTTTCGGCCCCGCCTTCGGGGTCGCCGATGGGGTGAGGCGCGTCTGCCGGCCGCGGCCGCTTATAGACGCGGATCGGGCCGAAGGACCCCACCTGGAACACCCGGACCATCTTCAGGCGAATCATCTCGAGGAGCGCCAGGAAGGTGACGATCAACCCCGCGCGATCCTGCACGTCGGCGAACAGCTCCTCGAACCCGCAGGCCTCGGTCTCGGACAGCCGCGACAGCAGCTGCTCGATGCGGACCTCGATCGGCATCTGCTCGGGCGGGAGCAGCACCTTCGGCCGCATCCGGGCCCGATCCACCACGGCCTGGAACGCATTCAGGAGGCTGAAGAGATCGACCTCGAGCTCGGGCTCGTAGTCGTCGCCGGCGATCGCGGCTACCCGCTCGTCGGGGCGAAGCCACTGTGCCGAGCGGACCTGCTCCCGCTCGTGCAGCAGTTCGGCGGCAGCCTTGAACTTCTGGTGCTCGAGCAGCCGGCGCACGAGCGCGTCGCGCGGATCCTCTTCCTCGCCCTCGACCCCGGCCGCCGTCTCGGGCCGCGGCAGAAGCATCCGGGACTTGATGTGGATGAGCGTCGCCGCCATCACGAGGAATTCGCCCGCGACGTCGAGATTGAGCTCGTGCATCAGGCGGAGCGTCTGCAGGTACTGGGTGGTGATGAGCGAGATCGGGATGTCGTAGATGTTGAGCTCGTGCTTCTTGATGAGGTGCAGCAAGAGATCGAGCGGGCCCTCGAAGTTCTCGAGCCTGACCGGAACGGCGTCCGACGATGATTCGAAATCGTGGGATTCGTGCATTACCGGTACGAAATCTTCATGGCCTCTCTCACACGGCCCATCGTCTCGGTCGCGACCCGGCGGGCGCGCTCGCTGCCGTCGAACAGGATGTCCTTGAGGCGGCCCGGATCGGCCAGCGCCGCCTGCCGCCGTTCGCGGATCGGATCGAGGTACGCGTTGAGCGCCGCGGCCAGCTTCGTCTTGACCTCGACGTCCCCGACCTTGCCTTCGCGGTATCGCGTCTTCAAGTCCTCGACTTCGGCCGCGTTCGGATTGAACGCGTCGTGATAGGTGAAGACCGGGTTGCCTTCGACGGTTCCCGGCACGTCGGCGCGCACGCGTTTGGGATCCGTGTACATCCGCATCACCTTCTTCTTGACCTCGTCGGCCGTGTCCGAAAGGTGAATCGTGTTGCCCAGGCTCTTGCTCATCTTCTTGTCGCCGTCGAGGCCCGGGAAGCCGTGAGAACATCGTCAGGAGCGGCTGCGGGCTCGACGAGCACCGGGGCACCCGTCTTCCCCGGGAAGAAGTTGTTGAACCGGCGCACCACCTCCCGCGCCAGCTCGAGGTGCGCGACCTGATCCTCGCCCGACCGGGACGAAACTCGCATCGTAAATCGCGACGTCAGCCGTCTGCAGCAGCGGATACCCCAGAAACCCGATCGACGAAAGGTCCTTGTCCTTGAGCGTCTCCTGCTGCTCCTTGTAGGTCGGCACGCGCTCCAGCCACGGCACCGGGACGACCATCGAGAGCAAAAGGAAGAGCTCGGCATGCTCGGGCACCAGCGACTGCACGAAGAACGTGCTCTTCTCGGGATCGAGCCCGGCGCCAATCCAGTCGGCGACGTTGTCGTAGGCAAACGACGTCGAGCTGGCTGGTGTCGGCGAAGTCGCTGGTCAGCGCGTGCCAGTCCGCGACGAAGTAGAAACAGTCGAACTCGTCCTGCAGCGGCACCCAGTTGCTGAGGGCGCCGACCAGATGGCCGAGATGGAGGCGGCCCGTCGGCCGCATCCCTGACACCACTCGTCGTCGTGCGGTCATAGGAGCCACGAAAGGATGAAGCTGGCCGGCCGGCCGACCAGATAGTAGAAGCCCTCGGTCAGGAGCAGCGCGTAGAGGATGAAGAAGCCGTACGGACGGATGCGATCGAACTGCCTCGCGAGCGGCCGGCGGCAGAAGCCCGCTGAGCACGTTGCCGCCGTCGAGCGGCGGAATCGGCAGCATGTTGAAGACGGCCAGCAGCACGTTGAGCTGGACGGCCCGGCTCAGGAACGTCGCAAGCGGCGCCGACACGTTCGGCTCGCCGAGCACCACGGGCGCGATCGGCAGCACCGCCAGCAGGAGCGCGGCGACGATCGCGATGATCAGGTTGCTCGCGGGGCCGGCCGCAGCCACCAGCACGTAATCGCGGCGCGGGTGGCGCAAGCCGCGAGATGCTGACCGGCACCGGCTTCGCCCAGCCGATGATCGGCGCGCTCGTCAGCATGCCAATCAGCGGGAACAGCACCGTGCCGATGAGATCGGCGTGCACCACGGGGTTGAGCGACACGCGGCCGAGCAGCCGCGCCGTCGGATCGCCGAGGCGATCCGCCGTCCACGCATGGGCCATCTCGTGCACGGTCAGAGAGAACAGCAGGACGATGAAAGCGATGAAGATCTGCGCGAAATCGATATCGGGCAAGAGCTAAAAGGTTAAGGCCGGCCTGCGAAAAACGCAAGAACGGCATCGGCGACTTTCGGTCCGACGGCAGCCGCCAGTTCCTCGCGCGTCGCGCGGCGGACGCCGGCCAGGCTGCCGAACGTCGTCAGCAGCGCGCGGCGCCGGCGCGGCCCGACGCCCGGCACGTCGTCCAGCTCCGAGCCCAGATCGCTCAGCGTGCGACGGCGTCGATGGAACGTCACGGCAAAGCGGTGGGCTTCGTCGCGGATTCGCTGCAGGAGAAGCAGCGCCGGATCATCGCGCCGAGCGCGATTGGCTGATCGCGGTCGCGCGTGAACAGCAGCTCCTCTTTCTTCGCAATGCCCACCGCGACCAGGTTGGCGAGCCCGAGCGCCTCGAGCGCCTCGTAGGCGGCCGAGAGTTGCCCCTTCCCTCCGTCGATCAGGATCGAGATCCGGGAAACGGCCCGCCTTCCTCGAGCACCTTGCGATATCGCCGCAGCACGACCTCGTGCATGGCCGCGAAGTCGTTATTCATGGCGGTCTGGGCCCCACCCCCGACCGCTGAAGACCTCAGGCTCGAGCGTAGACTCTCGCCTTCGGCTGGCGGCGTGGCGGGAGCCTGGAGCCCGGAGCCCGGAACCTGGAGCCCGAGGCCCCTGATCCTGAACTTCCGGTACTCCGAGCGGCCGCATGCGTCCGTCTTCGCAGACGACCATCGACGCGACGGTCTCGCTGCCCTGGATCGTCGAGATGTCGAAGCACTCGATCCGCCGCGGCAGCGCCGGCAGACCCAGCACCAACCGGAGCGTCTCGAGCGCGTCGAACTGCGCCTGCCGTCCGCCTGCTTGAAGCGCTTCTGGTACGCCAGCGCTGCGTTGCGGTCGGCCAGATCGATCAAGCCACGCTTCTCGCCCCGTTGCGGCACGACGAGCTTGACCCTGCGGCCCGCCCGTTCCGAGAGCCACGTCTCGAGCGCCTCGCGGTCGTGCGAGCTCGACCGGCACGTGCACCTCGGGAGGCGCGGTCCGCACCTCGTAGAACTGCTGCAGCGCGGCCTCGAGCACATCGCTTTCGCCACCGCCGGGCGCCTCGGGCTCTCCAGCACCGGCCAGGCTCGCTTCCGTCACGAGCTCGATCCGCTCGACGACCCGGCCGCGCCGCACCTGAAAGACCTGCACCACGGCGCCGGCCGGACCGATCTTCATCCCGAACACATCGCGATGTCCAAGCTCGGTCGTGGCCATCTTCTGCTGACGGTCCTGCAGGGTCTGCACCGTCGTCAGGGCGTCGCGCATCTGCGCCGCTTCCTCGAACCGCTCGCCGGCGGCCGCGTCGAGCATGCGCGCGCGCAGCGTCTTCATCAGCTCGTCGTTCTTGCCCTCGAGAAACAGCTCGCGTGAGCTCGACAGCGCGCCCGTATTCCTCGGGCGAGCACACGGTGTCCACGCACGGCGCGAGGCATCGCTTGATGTCGTACTCGAGGCACGGCCGCTCGCGCTTTCCGGTGATGACCTCGTTGCACGAGCGGATCCCGAACAGCCGATGCGTCAGGCCCATGGTCTTGCGGGCGAAACGGGCCGGCAGGAACGGGCCCGCGTAGAAGCTGCCGTCGCGCTCCACCCGCCGCGCCACCAGCACGCGCGGAAAGCGCCTCGTTGGTCGTCAGCTGCAGGTACGGATAGTTCTTGTCGTCGCGGAGGAGGATGTTGAACTTCGGGCTGCGCTGCTTGATCAGGTTGTTCTCGAGCGCCAGCGCCTCGACGACCGAGTCGGTGACGATGACCTCGAGGCGCGCGACCTCGTCGAGCAGCGCGTCGGTTCTGGGGCTGGAGCCGTAGGCGCCGAGATAGTTCCTGACCCGGTCCCGCAGCGCCCTGGCTTTGCCGACGTAGATCGTCTCGCCGGCCGCGTTGAAGTACAGATACACCCCTGGCTGCTCGGGCAGCCTGGCGATCTGATCCTTGAGTTCACGGATGGCCATACGCTACTATGTCGCGTTTCGCACGCGTGTCTGACCCCGCCCGTTCTACGCTCTCAGTGCCTGCAGGCCGGAAGCGGCCTGCCCGCCCGACGCATGACGTTTACCGGCGCCATCGGCGCGATCTGCATGTTTCCGCTCCGGGCGATCATCGAAACATCGGTGGCGCTGCGGATTCACCCGAACGTGCTGACGCTCGTCGGCGTGGTGATCAACGTCGGCGCTGCCTGGGCGCTGGGTCACCGCCGCTTCGTGCTGGCCGGCTTCGTCATGATCCTCGCCAACATCTTCGACTTCATCGACGGCAAGGTTGCCCACCGGCTGCAGCTGCAGTCCCAGTTCGGCGCCTTCTGGGACTCGACGCTGGACCGCTTCTCGGATCTGGCCCTGCTGACGGGCCTCATCTACCTGTACTCGCAGCTCGGCCGCAGCGACTACGTGATGGTCGCCGCGCTCACGCTGATCTTCTCGATCATGACCAGCTACGCAAGAGCCCGGGCCGAATCGCTCATCGAAAAGTGCAAGGTGGGCTTCATGGAGCGCCCCGAGCGCATCGTGCTCTTCATGATCGGCGCGTTCACGAACCGGATGGCCGCCGTACTCTGGGTCATCCTCGTGCTGTCGATCCTGGCGGTCGCCAACCGCATCTACTTCACGTATCTCGCCCTGAACAACCTGCCGCTGCCGACCAGGTCCGGGCTCGCCGGCGCTTTCAACCGCGCCTTCTTCTGGACCGACGATCGCGCCACGCTGCCCTACGACATCTGGGTGATCGCAATCCTCGCGTTCGTCTGGCTCACGCCGCCCGACTGGCTGCGGGATCCGACTGCTCAGGGAATGGGACTGCTGGGGCTACTCATCAATTGACAATTTACAATTTACAAGTGGGAATTCGTAGCTGGAGATCAGCGTGATCCTGGCCACGAATTTCTCATTGTAAATTCCCAATTGTAAATTACGCGTCTTCCCTCTCGTCGTCTCTTCCCAGATCGAGTCCGGTGCCCGAAAAGTGAATCTCGTGCTCGCCGATCTTGTCGCGGAGAAGGCGCCGTGCGGCGCCGTAGTGCTCGAGGGGCACGGCCAGCCGCCGCGCGAGGTTCCGCAGCCGTGAGATGACGATGAGCGAGACGTCGTGTTCGCTCTGGCGCCAGCTGATGCCGCCCACTTCGTTGTAGGGCACAAACGCCGTGTCTGCCCAGATGCCGTCCTGGTAGAAACCGCGGCCGATCCGCCGGCTGAGCGGCAGCAGGTAACCGAAGTAGAGAAACATCATCGTTTCCCCGAACGACGGTCCTCGCAGGTACACGACCTCCACGAACACCAGGATGCCCGACGCGACGCCCAGGCCCAGCATGAGCCCGTACTGCCGGGGCTTCGGGCTCGGCCAGATGAGCAGCGCTCCCGGTGCGCGTCGCCTGTAGCGGATGTACTCGAACAGAAGGCGTGCGTTGGCGATGAGAAACCAGGCGCCGACGAGCAGCAGAACCACAGCCGACAGGTCCACCCGCCCATCGTAATACGCCGCTGCGGCACGCAGAAGGGTCGGCTAGCGCCAGCCGCCCTTCCCGCTCTTCGGGCAGGGCTTGGGTGGGGTCGGTGGCGGCGGAGGCGGTGGTGGTGGCGGCGGCGCGGCGCAATCTGCTATCAGGCGCGCTCGACTGCTGACAGCGTCGGATCGAAGCAGTGACGGCACCGCGCCTCGTAGAAGCCGGTGGCGCCGACGAGCACGCGGTCGCGGCTGGCCACCAGCCGCTGGGTGTAATTGGCCGGGTCTCCGCAGACCACGCAGATCGCGTGCGTCTTGGTGATGTACTCGGCAATCGCCAGGAGCTGTGGCATCGGGTCGAACGGGCGCCCCAGGTAGTCCTGATCGAGCCCGGCCACGATTACGCGCTTGCCCCCGTCCGCCAGCGCGTTACAGACAGCGGGCAGGTTCGCGTCGAAGAACTGTCCTTCGTCGATGCCGACGACGTCGGAGTCCGGCGCCACCTTCGCGAGCAACTCGTCCGACGTGCGCACGTCTTCGGACTCAATCCGCATCTCGCTGTGGGACACGATGTGCCCCTCGCCATACCGGTTGTCGATGAGGGGCTTGAAGATCTGGACCTTCTGCCGGGCAATTTGCGCACGCCTCAGCCTGCGGATGAGCTCCTCGCTCTTCCCGCTGAACATGCTGCCGGTGATTACCTCGATCCAGCCGTGCTGGGCCGATTTCCTGACAACGTCCATGTCAGGCCCGGGACTGGTACTCTCCCGTTTCGGTGCTCACGCGGATCTTGTCGCCCTCATTCACGAAGGGCGGCACCTGGACGACGAGACCCGTCTCGAGCGTCGCGGGCTTGACCTGCGCGCTGGCGGTTGCGCCCTTGATCCCCGGCACCGTTTCCTTCACGACCAGATCGACTGTGGCGGGAAGCTCGATGCCCACCGGTTCGACATCATAGAACTCAACCCGGATGATGGAATCGGCCACAAGGTAGTTCTTCGAGTCGCCCAGCGCCTCGGACGAAATGTGAACCTGCTCGTAGGTCGTCGTGTCCATGAAGTAGTAAAGGTCGCCGTCGTTGTAGAGGTACTGCATCTCGCGCTCGTCGAGCGTCGCGCGCTCGATGTCTTCCTCCGCGCGGAACTTCTGGTCGGCGAGGGCCAGCGTCCGGATGTTCCTCAGGCGCACCTGGATATGGGCGCGCTTGTTGCCGGGCGTCAGGTGATGCAGCTCCAGGATGCGGAGCAGATCGTTTCCGAGCTTGATCAGCATCCCCTTGCGGAGGCGAGTCGCTTGCACTGAGCTCATGATGGGCTTCTAGGGTTAACACCGCGGGCAGGACGAGCCCGTAGATCCTTTGGATGCTAGCACATATGGCTTAGGCGCACCAAGCCGTGCTAGCATTTTTGCCACGCACATGAAACGGCTGATCCTCTCGTGCATCCTCGTTGCCGGCGGCTTCGCCGCCGGCCTCGCGGTGACCGGCCGGCTGCGTTCGGTGTCCGCGACGACGGCCATGGCGCCCATCATGGCCGACCCTGCTCCGCAGGCGGCCGCCACGCAGACCGCGCCCAGTGTGCCGGTCGCAACAGTCGCAACAGTTGCTACAGGGCCGGATTTCACGCGCGTGGCCGGACAGGCCATCAAGGGCGTGGCGAACATCTCGTCCGTGCAGGTGCAGCGCCGCCCGAACTCCCCGTTCGAGGACGATCCGTTCTTCCGCTACTTCTTTGGCGATCAGCCGTTCGGCTCGCGCGACCGGCGCTCGCTCAGCCTGGGTTCAGGAGTCGTGGTCTCGGCCGACGGCTACGTGGTGACCAACGCCCATGTGGTGGGCGAGAACGTTCGTGAAGTGACCGTCGCGCTGGCCGACAAGCGCGAGGTACCGGCCACCATCGTCGGCATAGACGCAGCGACCGACATCGCGTTGCTGAAGGTTGCCGTGAGTGGCCTTCCTTCGCTCTCCTGGGGCGACTCGACGCGTCTGCAGGTCGGCGAGTGGGTGTTGGCGATCGGCAGCCCGTTTCAGTTGAGCCAGACCGTGACAGCGGGCATCGTGAGCGCCACCGGGCGCGCCAACGTCGGGTTCGCCGACTACGAAGACTTCATCCAGACAGACGCGGCGATCAACCCCGGAAACTCCGGCGGCGCGCTGATCAACACGCGGGGCGAGCTCGTGGGCATCAACACGGGCATCTTCAGCCAGAGCGGCGGCTACCAGGGCATCGGCTTCGCGGTGCCCAGCAACCTGGCGCAACACATCGTTGAAGAGCTGAAAGCAACTGGGCGGGTCAGCCGCGGCACGATCCTCGGCGTGCGCTTGAGTGCGATGACGCCCCGGATGGCCGCGGAGCTGAACGCTCCCGATACGAGCGGCGTGCTCGTGGTGCAGATGGCCCGCTCGGCCGCCTACGACGCCGGGCTTCGTCCGGGCGACATCATCGTCGCCTTCAACGGCGAGAAGATCGACGACATCTCGCGGCTGTACCGCCTCCTCGCCGACGCCCGGATCGGGTCGGCTGCCGCCGTGCGCGTGCTGAGGGCCGGGCGTGAGGTCGACCTGAAGATCCCCGTGGTGTCTGACACCGCGCCTCGCTAAGCGGCGCTACAGCGTCTTTGTGGCGCTGCCGCCCCATCCTTCTCGAACCCGCGGACCGCGCAATTTCGACTATTCTATTCGGCAAAACGAACGGAAGGCAGGCCCCCTGGTACCTCAGTCGCCGGCAGTCGAGGCTCGTGGTCTCAGCCGTTTCTACGGTCCGTTCGTCGCCATCCGCGACCTTTCCTTTTCGATTCCCACAGGTCAGGTGGTCGCGCTTCTCGGACCGAATGGCGCCGGGAAAAGCACCACGATGAAGATTCTCACGGGCTACCTGGCCGCAAGCCAGGGGTCCGCATGCATCTCGGGGCACGACGTCCACTCCGATCGGCTCGCCGCGTCGCGGCGAATCGGCTACCTCCCTGAGAACGGTCCCCTTTATGGCGACATGACACCGCTCCAGTCGCTCCGGTTCTTTGCCGAGGCGCGGGGACTCGACGCGACCACGCGCGCGTCCAGGATCGATGAGGTCATCGCCCAATGCGGCCTGGACGGCATCGTGGCAAAACCGATCGGCAAGCTGTCGAAGGGCCTCCGCCAGCGCGTAGGCCTCGCGCAGGCACTCGTCCACGACCCGGAGGTGCTGATCATGGACGAGCCGACGGCCGGGCTCGATCCCAACCAGATCCGGGTCTTCCGCGAGCTCGTCGGGCAATTGCGCGGACGCACAACCATCCTCCTGTCCACCCATATCCTTCAGGAAGTGGAAGCGGTCGCCGAACGGATCCTGCTCATTCATCGGGGACAGCTGGTCTTCGACGGTTCGATGGCTGATGTCCGCCGGCAGGGCTCGGTCGAAGCGCTTTTTCGCGGGCTGACCCAGGAAGGGGCGTCCGCGTGAACCTCGCGTTCATCCGGGCGCTGGCGGCCAGGGACCTTCGCCGGTACTTCGGAAACCCCACCGGCTATGTCTTCATCACGCTGTTCATTTTCCTGAGCGCCGCCGCCGCCTTCTGGCGTCCCCGATTTTTTCTCAACAACCTCGCGACGCTCGATCAAATCAACGAGGTCTTTCCCCTGTTGCTGCTCTTCTTCATTCCAGCGCTGACGATGGGCGTCTGGGCCGAAGAACGCAGGGAGGGCACCGACGAACTGCTGCTGACGCTTCCGGCAAGCGACGTCGCGATCGTGCTGGGAAAGTACCTGGCCGTGCTGGGCGTGTACACCATTTCCCTCATCCTCTCGCTGAGCCACGTGGCCGTGCTTTTCTGGCTGGGCAGCCCGGATGGCGGTCTCATGGCCGCCAACTACGCGGGCTTCTGGCTGGCCGGCGCTTCACTCATTTCTCTAGGCATGGCCGGTTCCCAGCTCGCGTCGCACGCGACGGTCGCTTTCCTGCTCGCTGTGTTGTTCTGCGCGGTGCCCGTACTGGCGGCGCCAGCGGCCGCACTGTTTGGCGACGGCTTTGGCCGGAACGTGGCGGCTCTGGGTCTGGGGACCTACTTCGCCGACTTCTCCCGGGGCATCGTCAGCCTCTCGGCCGTGCTGTATTTCGTGCTGCTCGGCGTGCTGGGGATCTTTGCCAACGTGGCCCTTCTCGGGCGCCGCCACTGGACAGCGAGGGGCATGGGCCTCCACTACGTCGTCCGAGTCAGCTCGCTGGCTGCGGCCTTCGCCGCTGCTGTGCTCCTCGCCTCGTTCTCGGGAGTGCGCGCTGACGTCACCGCCGAGCAGCTGCACTCGCTTGGCGGCGACACGCGCAGGCTCATGTCGGAGCTGCCGCCGGATCGGCCTGTCACTATCCAGGCCTTTGTGAGCCCGACCGTACCGGAAGAATACGTTCAGCAGCGGGAACAACTGCTCGGCACGCTGCGCGAGCTCGACGCCATCGCCGACGCCAGGCTCGAGGTGATCATCCGGGACACCGAGCCTTTCTCGGACGCGGCGCGGCTGGCCCGTGAACGGTTCGGCATCGTGCCGCGGCTCGCAGCAGGCGACGACGGGGCTGGGACACAGAGCGTTTTTCTCGGCGTCGGCTTGACCTCTGGTGCCGAGGAGGCCGTGATCCCGTTCCTCGAGCATGGACTGTCGGCCGAGTACGAGCTGACTCGAGCGGTCCGTGTCGCCGCGCGGGCAGCCCGCAAGCGGGTCGGCATCGTGGACACCGACGCCAAGGTCTTTGGCGGCATCGACTACGAGAGCGGCCGATCGCGCCTGCGATGGGCGATCGTCACCGAGCTTGCCAAGCAGTACCAGATCGTCCAGATCACGCCGTGGGAGCCGATCCAGGAAAAGGTTGACGCACTGCTGGTGGTGCTGCCTTCGACGCTCCTCCAGCGCGAGATGGACCATGTCTTCGAGGCCATCAAACGGGGCGTCCCGGCGATGCTCATCGTCGATCCGGTGCCCGCAACGAACATGGACCTGGCGCCGGCGGCTTCCATGGCGGCCCGCATGAATCCGTACGCCCAGGCTCGCACGCTGGTTCGCAAGAACACGGGCGACATTCAGAAGGCGATGGCGGGGATCGGCGTCAGCTGGCCCCCCGCACGTATTGCCTGGGACAGTTACCGCCCCGACGCCGACTACGCGCAGATGCCCCAGGAGATCGTCTTCATCGGCCCGGGAAGCGGCAACGCCGAAGCCTTCAACCCACGCCATCCCGCCACGTCCCGGCTCCAGGAACTGATGCTCATGTATGCCGGCGCGCTCTCGCCGGCGCCGGCGGCGGACGTGACCTTCGAGCCGCTGCTCAGCACGGGCACGCTCGCGGGAACGAGCAGCTACTTCCAGCTGGTGCAGCCCACGGAGGCCGGTCCGGTCCTGAACGTGAAGCTGCCGCACGAGCCTGAGGGGCAGGCGCTCACGCTGGCCGCAGAGGTGCGATCGTCCTCGGCCGATCGGCCCCTTCGCGCTGTCGTGGTGGCCGACCTGGACTTCATCTCGGACCAGTTTTTCGCCATGCGGGCATCGAGCCCGCGCTCGGCGACATTCGACAACGTCACGTTCTTCCTCAACAGCATCGACGTGCTGGCCGGTGACGATGCCTTCATCGGGTTGCGCGCACGCAGGGTCCGCTACCGGACCCTGGAACGCGTGGAGGCGCAGACGAGGGTGTTCCTCGAGCGGCGCAGCCAGGAGGAGCAGCAGGCGGCCTCGAATGCGCAGGCTGCACTCGATGGCGCTCAGAAGGCGCTGGACGCGCGCGTCGCCGAGATCGAGCAGCGCAGGGACCTCGACGCGCAGGCCCGCCAGATCGTGGTCCGGAACCTGCTCGAGACCGAGAACAGGAAGCTCGAGGTGCTGCGCGCCAACATCGAGCAGACCAGGGACAGCACGATCCAGGCGAGCCGCGAAGCGATGGGCCGCGAAGTCCGCCGGATTCAGAGCGCCATCCGGACAACCGCGGTGGTAGCGCCGCCGCTGCCTGTGCTGCTCGTCGGCATGCTCGTGCTGGTCCGCCGGCGGCGCCGCGAGCGCGAAGGTGCGGTGGCGCTCCGGCGCCTGCGGAGCACATCGTGACCGAGGGGCGCCGGACGTCGATCTTCGTGCTGGCCGCGGTCCTGCTGGTGGCCGCGGCGTGGCTGGCCGGCCCGCGTTCGGACACCCCGGACGCAGTTGGCGAACGCGGTCAGCGGTTCTTCCCGGAGTTCACGGACCCGAACCGAGCAGCCTCGCTCGAAGTGGTGGAGTTCGACGAACAGACGTCGGCCGCCCGTCCCTTCAAGGTCATGAACCGCGAGGGCCGGTGGACCATCCCGTCCCACCAGGACTACCCGGCCGACGGCGCTACGCGCCTCTCCTCGATTGCCGCCGCCGTCATCGCCCTCGAGAAAGACGACGTCGCCAGCGACAACGTCTCGGATCACGAACGCTTCGGCGTGCTCGATCCGCTCGACGAGACCCTGCCCACGCCCCGCGGACGCGGAACACGCATTACGGTTCGAGGTGCCAACGACGTCCTGCTGGCCGACATCATCACCGGCCGCCAGGTCGAGGGGCGGCCGCACCTCCGATACGTCAGGCTGCCAGGCGAACGGCGGGTCTACGTGGCGCGCCTCGATGACCTCCAGGCCTCCACCCGATTCGAGGACTGGATTGAGCGCAACCTCCTCCTTGTAAATCGCGGCGACATCGACCAGATCGCGATTCGCAACTACACGGCCGATGCAGCGACCGGGCGGGTCACCGAACGCGACACGATCCGCTTGCGCCGCCAGGCGCCAGACGTGTGGGAAGCCGACGGCGTCCCACCTGGCAGCGCCATCGACACGTTCACGATGAACCTGCTGGTCACCAAGCTGGTCGAGCTCTCGATCGTCGACGTGCGCGCGAAGCCGCCGGGGGCTACGGCCATGCTCAGCCGCGCCGGCGGAGCGCGTCTGTCGGCCGCTGACGTTTCCGAGCTCTCGAGCCGCGGCTTCTACTTCACTTCGGATGGCCGCCTGCTCTCGAACCAGGGCGAAGCACTCGTTCATACCGAGAGCGGTGTGTTCTACGCGCTGAGGTTCGGAGAGCTGGCGTCGGGCGCCCGAGAAAACCGGTATCTCTTCATCTCGGTCGGCTTCGACCCGGGTGCGGGCGGCGGCACGATCAGTCCGGAGGTCCGTGCACGGCTCGAGCTGCTCTCGGCACGCTTCGCACCGTGGTACTACGTCATCTCGGACGACAGCTTTCGCAAGATCAGGGTCGAGAGGCAGGCGCTCGTCAAGCCCACCAAGCACTAAGGACCAAGGCCCGCCCAAGGACTAAGACCGAAGGCCCAAGCACAAGCGGCACACCGAGGGTGGAGCCGCCGCTCTCTAGAGCCGCAGCAGCCAGTTCACCTTCGCAATCACCGATCGGTTGACGAGGTCCGGGTAGCTGGACGTCACGCTGCCCCGCTCGTCGTTGTACACCACGAAGAGCTCGCTGCCGGGCCGGTATTCCCAGCGGAACCGCGCGTTGGTGCTGACCCTCGCGGTCTGGGAGTTGTATTGCACGAGCGCGCTGGCGAACATCAGCGGCGTCATCGTGTAGGTCACACGGGCCGTCACGAGCTTGGTGGTGAAGTCGCCGGCGGGCAGTTGCACCCAGTTCAGCGACACGCCAGGCTCGACCGAGAGCCTCGGCGTCACGTTGATCCGCCCTCGGCTCACAGAAATACTCGTCCGCTCTCCGTCGTAGAACTCGCCGAACTCGAACAGGGTATTGGCCGACACGATGCGTTGCTGCCCGAAGTTGTAGCCGACGCGTCCCGTCACGAAGTCGTAGGCGCCGATGGGGATGGTCACGCCGGGCGCGATCGCAAACGGTGTATCCAGGAACTCGTAGTTGTCTGAGACGCCTACGGCAAAGCGATCGCTGCTCTGAAACTCGAGTGCGAATTCACCGTCAATCTTTCTGGTATCCAAACGCCCGGCCACGTTCTCGATGTAGTCCACAAGCCCGATGTACCAGGTACTTCCTGATCGTGGCACTTTTGGCGGGACGAGGGCTGAAGCGGAACAAGCCAAAGCTGCGCACCATGTCGTCGCGCCGGACGAATCCGACCTCAGGGTTGAAGTTGTCGCCGATCGTCAGGCGCTCGGCTTGCACACCGTAGCGGTCGCCCACGTAGTCGAGCTGTGCGCGATAGCTGATGTCGTCGCTTTCGAGCCCTTCTGTCTCCGTCTTTGCCCAATACGTGTTGATGAACAGGTTGCTGAAGAAGGCGAAGGTCCCATCGAGACCGTACGTCTCGTTTGACCCCACGCCGTTCTGGGCGACCGATCGGCTGGTGACGATGGCCCCGATGGCGCTGCGGCGAAGGATGTCGCGCTTGACTCGCACGACGGCGAAGTTCGTGTCCGGCGCGAGTGTCTCCGGCGACCATGGGTAGGGCTCGCCGGTTCGCATGTCCAGCAAGCCGAGCGTGAACCGGCCCATGCGTCCGGTGAGGCGCCCGCCGCCGACGATGGGCACTTCACGGCCCCCGAGCAATCCGATCCGGCGGCTGTAGAACATGACGGGCGTGTCTGCCTGCGCGTTGCCGCCACCGCCGCCGCCCGCGCTCGTGCCCGCCCCGCCGAAGGTGAAGATCCCCTGGTTCTCCAGGAAGAACTCGCGCTTCTCCGGGAAGAACAGGCTGAAGCGCGTGAGGTTGACCTGCTGTTCGTCGGCCTCGACCTGCGCGAAGTCCGGGTTGTACGTGAGATCCGCCACCAGGCTTTGCGTGACGCCCCACTTCGCGTCGATTCCGAAGTCCCCGTTCAGGCAGTTGGAATCGCCGATCTCGGCGCCGGCGTTGGCCGGGCACGCGGTCAGCGCGTACGGGTCGGTAGCCAGATCGGTGACCGCGTACGGCTTCAGCTCGAGGTTGATGGATCTCGCCGGCGCTTCGATGCCCTCCACACGTGCATAGAGCGAGGCCGAGAAGTCGGCCCGTCCCAGTCCGAACGCGGGGGGCACCTGGGTGAGGTAGGCGATCTCGTTCTTCCACTTCACGTTGCGCCGAGCCTGAAATCCCCACACCTGGGTGGTCCCGGACTGGAAGCGGATCGACTTGAAGGGGATCGCCGTCTCCAGCATCCAGCCGCCCTCGAAATCCGAGACGGCGACGTCCCAGACCGGGTTCCAGTCGGGGCTGTACTGACGCTCGTTGACGCTTTGTCCGTCGGTCTTCGCGCCCAGCGCGTTGGCCTCGAAATTGAGCGCATTCCGGTGGTCGAAGAACGTGTCGAGGGAGAAGCCGATGGCATCTCCCTGCCGGATGTTTCCGCTGTCGCGCCGCATCTCGTTGGCCACACGGCGGGAGGGGTCGCTCTCCCAGATCCGCATTGATACGTAGACGTTGTTCTCATCAAACGCCAGCCACACCTCGGTGCGCTCGGTGGCTGGCTGGCCGCCGTTGGGCTCCATCTGGATGAAACCGCCGAGCGGCTCCACCGTGGTGTAGTGCGGTTCGTCCAGCCGGCCGTCCACGCGCAGCGGCGTGGTCAGCCGTACTGCCCGCACGGACACGCGTCCCTGGTCGTTGCGGGCAATCGCGGCAGGTAAATCAGGAAGCGGTGGATATTGGGCTGAAGGAGGCGCAGCGGGAGTCCCGCTGGCGGGCTGCTGCCCTAGCACCGGGCCCGCTGCGAGAAGGGATGCGCACACGACCAACGGGAAGCCAACTCGAGCGTGCCGCACACTCCTCCTCGGGAACGACACGCGTCAGGCTCGAGTCGGACTCAGTTGGTGACCGTAACGATAATGTCTTCGCCGTCGTCGAGCGCGCCGTCAGACGCGAAGGCCCGCAGGGTGTAGGTGCCTGGCTTGTCGAAGGTCACCTGGGTTGTCCACTTGCCGTCGGCCGGAATGGGCGGCGCCACCCAGCGCGGAGCCCACGGTGAATTCGCGCCCGCGCGTGTGTCTTCCCAGACCTTGTTCTGTTCCGGGCTGAATGTGACGTCGCCCGCGCCGCGGTACACGAACCAGGAGAAGCGCAGCCCTGTCGCGCTGCCCACCGTGCTCTGGCGCGGCGGCGTCCAGTTCGGATTCACAGGGTTCACGAGGGGGGCCTCACGGTTGGCTGTGGCCGGTGGTACGGCTCCACCGCGCTGCGTGACCGTACGCTCACCCTGCACGCCACGGAAGCGCGGCTTGGGGATGCCGTCGTCGGTCGTCCAGGCCACAAGCGTCAGTGGCTGGCCGACCTTTGCCGTCCGGTTCTTCTCGCCGTCCAACTTGACGGCTGGCGCGATGTTGGCGCGTGTCTCGGGGCTGCTCGTGCCGGCACCCAGAGCCCCGTGCTCCGAGGCTCGCACCACGCCATCCACGAAGTAGTCGGTTCGGACCGTGGCGTACGCCTTCTCGGTCTTACCCTTCGTCGTCAGCGTCCAGATCATCTCGTCTTTTTCGGTGAAGTTTGGCGGCACCGGTACGCGGAAGACAAACCGGTTCCTGCGCGGCTGGAAGTGCGTGGGCTGGCCCTGGTCCGGCCCCCCCGGCTCGATGTTGTTGTCCGGGCCGACCGGGACGTCCAGTTCCTCTTCCCAGTTGCGGTTCATGTAACCGAACAGGAAGTACCTCGAGCCGTCGGCATCGCGTTCCCACCCCTCGAAGGCCGGTGACGCGTTCTGCCCGCGCGAGTAAGACAACGACTGGGCGGATGCGGACTGGCTGCCCAGAAGCAGCGCCAGCGCCGCAACGCCGAAGATGAGTCCTCTTTTCATGACCGGTCTCTGGCTCATTTGCGAATGAGGCCGGATACGCCGCGTCGGGCGGTGCATCCGGCCTCGGTTCTCGTGATCGGCACAGGCCGTGGACGAAGACGACCTGTGGGTGTGCTTACTGCTGCTGATTCGCCTGCGTGTTGGCCGTACCGCCCCGAGCCGGCGCCTTGGGCACCATGCACAGCGGGCAGCCGATCGGCACGTCGTTCTTCGTCAGCTTGCGCTTGGCGACCCGCTCCGCCATTTCCTGTTCGAACTGCTCGTCGGTCAACGAGACGCCGTGTCCCAGGTCGATGAACATGTTCGTGACCGACCGGTTGCCCGACCCCTGCCAGTTACGGGGATCCGGGATGTTCTTGTTGGCCGGCGTGTTGTCCATGTAGCCGGTGATGTGCAGGATCGTGCCCTTCGGCAGGATCGGCGCGTAGTCGTCCTCGTATTCGTAGACGCGCACCCAGTTGTGGTCGTAGCCCGCGCAGGTCAGCGTCTGGATGTTGATGCCCCAGATTGCTTCGAGACACATCCGCGCGCCCGGCGCGTGGAGGTGGGGCTCGAAGGTCGTGATCTTCGTGTGCTCGGGCAGCACGAAGTACGCGTGCAGCTGCTGGTTCGCTTCCATCGGCTTGATGTCGATATCGACGCCGTTGCCGAGGCTGCGGGTGGCGCGGCGGAGCGTGGGCTTGTAGCCCCTCGGGAAGAACTTGAACGCGATCTCCAGGTGCGCCTTGGTGTCGCGGCCGTTCGAGTGCAGGTGCACGGAGTTGGACACCAGGCTCGAGTTGGCGCGCAGCAGGCGGCCGCCCCGTGGGTCGAACCGGTCGGCGTTGCGGCCTACTTCGTGGACCGGCCAGGACGTGCTGTCTTCGTCGACCACCGACTGATCGCGCTCGGCCGCGCCATCAGACCCGAGGACGCGCGTGCTCCAGATCATGTGGTGGAACACGTAGCGTCCACCGACCGTCGCACGGCCGGACCCGCTGGTGTCGACGTCGTTCACTTCCTTGATCTCGAGCGCCTCGACGTAACGATCTTCGGTGTTCCCGATCGCCACGCTCGGGATTTCACCCCACCAGTCAGGGTTGTTCGCCTTGACCGTCAGGTCGGTGGTCTTGACGACGAGGTCGGGCTCGCCAATCGTCCACTTGCTGGTGTCGTTCCAGACGAGCGGCTTGGGCTCGTCGGCCGGGTTGCCGCGCGGCGCGCCGCTGTCGGCCCACTTGGCGATCTTGGCGATCTCCTCCTCCGAGAGCGACGGGTCGTTCTTATAGTTTTGAATGCCGATGTTCTTCTCAACGTACCAGGGCGGCATCACGCCGGCTTTCGGACCGATCGCGACGCGCGTCTTGATCGAACGGGCCCACGGCCGTACCTGCTCGTAGGTCAGCAGGGACATGGGCGCCACCGAGTCCGGGCGGTGGCAGTTCTGGCAGCTCCGCTGCAGGATCGGGGCGATGTCCTTCGCGTACGTGACGTCGCCCGCATACGGCGCCGGCGGTGTCTGCTGTGCTCCGGCCACGGCTGGAGTGAGCAGAGCCGCGCCCAGTGCCACCGACAGCGTCCAGCCGGCCTTCGTTCCCACGTGCATATCCACTCCTTTGAGGAGAGTCTGGCTTTCGAGCTCACCCGGCCGGGCAGACCCCGAGCAGGCGTTTCGCGCATTTTAGACTGATCGCGCCAGGGGCGCGTGTGACAATTCCGCGCCTGGACCGTGAATGCACGGCCCGGATCTTGTGCTGTCCAATGAGCTTACGGGACACGGTGAGCGGGCCCGACCGGCGCCGGACTGGCCCGTTCTAGTCCATAATGGCCCGGGCCGTTCCCGTGCATTCCAAGCCCCGACATGGCGCTCTGCCCACGCTGGGACCAGTGGCCGGTGGAGCCGTCCTGGCAGCGCTAGTCCTGCTCTACCAGGCCGGCGGCGGGCCGACAACCGCCGCGCAACCCCAGCCACAGCGCCCCGCCGGCGCTGGAAGTCGGGCGATGGTCGCGCGTCTCGCGGCAATCGCAGATGCGGGCGACAAGGTCAGCCTCCAGCAATCCAGCACGATGGTGTACGGCACCAATCAGCCGCACCTCATCCCCGTGCTGCGGCAGCTGATCGCCAAGGCCGCCACGCCGGTTGACCGCTATGCCCTTCGCACGCAAGTGGCCATGCAGCTCCTCCAGTCAGGACAGAGCAAAGAGGCGCTCCAGGAGTTCGAAGCGCTCCAGACCGCACTGGCCGAGCTTCCCGAGTCGAGCGTCCCGGCCGCCCAGAAGGCGCAGGAGGCGGTCGCGCTGCAGGGCGCCATCGGCATTTCCGCGCTTCGCCTCGGCGAGCAGGAGAACTGCATCGCCAACCACCGTGCGTCTTCCTGTCTCTTCCCGATCGGCCCGGAAGGCGTGCATGGCTTACAGAGCGGCTCCAGGCGCGCGATTGAGGCGTTCACCAAACGCCTGGCGGCCCAGCCTGGGAACCGGGGAGCCGCCTGGCTGTTGAATATCGCGTACATGACGGTCGGAGAGTATCCGGACAAGGTGCCTGCCCAGTGGCGTATCTCCCCTGACGTCTTCCGATCGGAGTACGACATCAAGCGATTCTCCGACGTCGCGACAGCAACGGGTGTGGATACGATCGGGCTCGCCGGCGGCAGCATCATCGAGGACTTCGACGCCGACGGCGACCTCGACATCGTCGCCTCCTCCTGGGGTCTGCGAGATCAGCTGCGGTACTTCAGCAACGACGGCTCGGGGCGCTTTACCGACCGCACGAGGGAGGCGGGGCTGCTGGGACAAACCGGCGGCATCAACCTCACGCACGCCGACTATGACAACGATGGCCGGCCGGACGTGCTCGTCATTCGCGGCGGCTGGCTGCGTGAGGCGGGTCTCCACCCGGAATCGCTCCTTCGGAACCTCGGAAACGGGACGTTCGAGGATGTGACCGAGGCCGCTGGGCTATTGAGTCTCCATCCGACGCACACGGCGGCGTGGGCCGACTACGACAACGACGGCCACCTGGATCTGTTCGCCGGGCACGAGGATTGGGGAACGCGCACTCACCCGGTTCAACTGTTTCGCAACAACGGCGACGGCACGTTCACCGATCGCGCGGCTTCGCTCGGCCTCGGCGTGCTCGGCGTGGTCAAGGGTGCCGCCTGGGGCGACTACAACAACGACCGCCTGCCGGATCTGTACATCGCGAGATTCGGGGCGCCCAACCTGTTGTTCCGCAACGACGGCACTCGGTTGACCGACGTCACGACGGCCGCCGGCGTCGCGGGACCGGGCCATAGCTTCCCCACGTGGTTCTTCGACTACAACAACGACGGCTGGCTCGACCTCTTCGTAGGAGGTTTCGACGAATCATCGGTTGACGCCGTTGCTGCCCTCTACCTCGGCACCAGGCGGCCGCAGGGGACGCCCCGCCTTTACCGGAACAAGGGCGACGGCACCTTCGAGGACGTGACGATCCCGTCGAAACTCGATCGCGTGCTCCTCGCCATGGGCGCCAACTTCGGCGACCTGGACAACGACGGCTTCCTGGATCTCTACGTGGGCACGGGCGCACCCGACCTCACGACGCTGCTGCCGAACCGGATGTTCAGGAACGACGGCGGCCGGGCATTCCAGGACGTCACCACGTCTGGCGGGTTCGGCCATCTGCAGAAGGGCCACGGCGTCTCGTTCGGCGATCTCGACAACGATGGCGATCAGGACATCTACGAAGTCATCGGCGGGTGGTTCAGCGGCGACACGTATCAGAATGTCCTGTTCGAGAATCCCGGCCACGGCAGCCATTGGATCACGATGACGCTGGAAGGCACGCGCTCGAACCGCATGGCGCTCGGCGCCCGCCTGAAAATCCGGGTCGCAGCTCCCCAAGGACCGCGAACGATTCACGCTGTCGTGTCGACCGGGGGCAGCTACGGCTCGTCGAGCATCCAGCAGGAGATCGGCCTCGGAGACGCAACGGCTATCGAGGAGATCGAGGTGACGTGGCCCACGACCGGGCAGACTCAGGTGTTCCGCGGTGTCGCGATGGATCAGTTCATCCGTATCCGCGAAGGTGAGGCCGCCTTCACGCGGCTCGTGCGCAAATCGTTCACGTTGAACGGATCTGCGTCTCACGTGCATCCGCAGTAAGAGACAACGAAGACGACGGAGAAAACGGTTTCAACACGGAGACGCGGAGGCACGGAGGGCGCGACCTGCCGCGATCAGTCCTCCGAAGCTCGTGACTCCTCCGTGTCTCCGTTTCTCCGTGTGAGATCCGTTTCCTCCGTAGCCTCCGTGTCCTGGTCACTTCAGTCGCGCGGCGAGCTGGGCCAGCTCCGGGCGATCGGGATGCACACGGCGCGCTTCGGACAGCCACTCCGCCGCCGCCTGCCGTCGTCCGAGACCGAGGAGCGCCTGCGCGCCTCCGATCCACGCCTCGGCAAGGCCCGGGTCCAGCGCGATCGCTCGCTCGTAGTGCTGAAGAGATACGTCAAGACCGCCTGACATCCGCTGCGCCTCGGCGAGGCCGAGGTGTCCCTCCGGGAAAGCGGGATCGACGGCGATCGCCTTCGTAAAGCGACCGACGGCTTCCTGGTAGCGGCCGTTCAAGTTGAGAATCACGCCAAGGCTCACCTGGGCCTTGACGAACTCCGGCGATCGGCGTGCGACCTCTTCGAATTCCTTCACGGCGCCCGCGACGTCGCCGCCGGCGTAAAGCGCGCTGCCGAGGCGATGCCTGAGCGCCGGATCGCCGGGGTTGAGCTCGAGGCCACGCCGGAAGGCTGCGACCGCGGCCGCCCAGTCGCCGCTCCTGAGCGCAGAAATACCCTCGGCTTCCTGGACCGCGGCGCTCTTCAGTACATCTCCCGTCGCCGGCCTCAGCGGATCCGGCATCGAAGGCCACGCTGTACCTCGCAGCCGGAGGTGTGCCGCGGCCTTCTCGCGATTGCCCATCCCGCGATACGCCATGGCCAGCGGGTAGTGCACGGCGGACGCCCGCGCCTCTATCGCGAGCGCACGTTCGAGCTCGCTCACGGCCTCCGGATAGGCCCGCCTGGCCAGGGCCGCGCGGCCCGTGCCGAAGGCAGCCGCTGCAGATCCCGGGGCCGCGGCCATCGCCTTTCGAAATATGGGCTCCGCTGCCTCGGGCCGTCCGTCATCGAGCAGGGTTTCGCCGAGCCAGACAAGGCTGGGCAAATCGGCAGGCCGCAACGCGAGCGCTCGCTCGAAGGAGGCTGCGGCCTTCGATCGATCCCCCTTGACCAGATACACATGCCCGAGGCTGTACGTCCAGCGGACATCGCCCGGCACAAGGGCCTGGGCGTGCAGGTAACTCGTTTCCGCCGCGTCGCTGAATGTGGCGGCCAGCAGCAGTTCACCAAGGCGCCCGTAGGCGGCTGCGCGCTCGGCGGCGGACGATGAAGAGCTCGCGATCCTCTGCGAAAAGTACCGGTGCTCTTCGAGCAACTGCTCCCGCACCACGTCCGACAACCCGGACAAGTCGGGCATGGCGAAGGGCGGGAGATTCTCTCCGGCAGCGCTTACGCCAGCCGGTGGTGGAGAGCCGCCACCGTCCGATCCGCATCCGGCAAGGGCCGTCGCGAGGACGCTGATGGTGACAAGCGCCGGCACCGTGACGCGGAAGGTCATGGCTGCACCGGGCTGCCGCGACCCTGCTCGAGGGTCGTGTACCGGTCGATCGGAACGGAGGCCCACTCCTCGACTTGCCCGCCGGGCCAGGCGACGCGGACCCGGGGTTGGTCTTGAGACGCGCCGAGCCCGGCAAGCACTCGAGGATCGTTGGCCGACGCGTAGCTGCCGTCTGCTCTGGCCCGACGCCAAAGCACCGGTCCACTCTGGCGAGTGAGGCTGACACGTGCACCCACCATGTCGCGCCCGTCCTTTCCGACAAGGCGCAGCCCGAGCCAGTGTTGTCGGCTCCCGATGTTGTTGATCAGCAGCCGTGCGGGGCCGGCACCATTGACCACGAGGACGTCGACGTCGCCATCGTTGTCCACGTCACCAAAAGCCGCGCCGCGGCTCGCTTCGACCGGCTCGAACCCGCTGCCGGCCCTGGCGGTCGCGTCCTCGAAGCGTCCGCCGGTATTCATCAGCAGCTGATTTCTCTGGCCGAGCGGGAACGGTCCGCCGTCACGCCGCACGCCGCCGACGTCGCGATTCACGTGGCCGTTGACGGCGATGATGTCCAGGCGGCCATCGTTGTCCACGTCCACCCACGCTGCGCCAAAGCCGGTGTAGGGCAGGCTTGGGCTGCGGATACCCGTGCGGGTGCTCTGCTCCTCGAACTGTCCCGTGCCGTCGTTCACGTACAGCGAGCTCCCCTGGCCGACGAGCTCCGTGATGAACACATCCTCGTCACCATCCGCATCGAAGTCGCCGGCATCCACACCCATGTTGGCCTTGCGCTCGCCAAACGCGCCAAGCGCGGCGCCGGCCAGCACGGCGGTGTTCACAAACGTCTTGTCGCGCTGATTGATCCAGAGCTGGTTCTCCTGCTCGTCGTTGGCCACGAAAATATCGATCCACCCATCTGCGTTGAAATCCGCGGTCGAGACGCCGAGGGCTGGTCCGAAATAGCGGGCGATGCCAGACGCAATCGTGATGTCTTCGAACCGGCCGTTCCCCCGATTTCGATAGAGACGGCTCGGCTGCGCACGATAGGCGCTCGGACGGCAGTAGTCCGGCAGGCCTGAGATGCCGAAGCAGGGAGCATCGGTCTCGATGCGGTAGTTCAGGTAGTTGCCGGCAAAGAGGTCGAGCCAGCCATCGCGATCGATGTCGACGAACGCCGCCGAGACTCCCCACGAGCCGGGGTCGTCGGTGCCTGACATCTTCGAGATCTCCGCGAAGGAACCGTCACCGTTGTTCCGGAACATCTGATTGCGGCCGAGCCCGGTGAGGTACAAGTCGATGCGGCCGTCGTTGTCGATGTCGCCGGCGGCCACGCCCATTCCGTAGCCTCGCGCCTTGATGCCACTCGACAGTCGTCACGTCGGTGAACCGCATCGTCCTGGTGCCATCCGGCTGGACAACGAGGTCGTTGCGGTACAGACGATCGCCGGGCACCTCGGGAGGCGGTATCAGCGGAGTGCCAGTCCCGAGCGTCGTCCCCTGCACGAGAAACGCGTCCAGGTCGCCGTCGTTGTCGTAGTCGAAGAGCGCCGCGCCTGGCGCCATGATCTCCGGCTGGTAAAACCTGCCGGACATGCCGTTGAAGTGCACGAAATCGAGGCCAAGCTCGCGAGCGCGGTCGGTGAACCAGTCTTCCCCGCCGCCGGCGGCGCCGGCGGCCGGTGTGCCTGATGCGGATGCCGTGTCCCGGGCGCCGGAATCCGCCGGACCAGGACCGTCACCACAGGCGGCCGCGGACACCAGGAAAACGAGGAACCATGCGCGCATCCGCACAATTCTAGCGGTTGATTGAGGTGCGGAAGTGGCGGAGGCGGGTGAGGCGGTCAGCCGGGCGGCGCGTGCCGCCCGGCTGCCGGAATTCATGACTGGAAACGCGATCGGCTAAAGCCCGTCCTCGCGCGTGCCGAGCGTTGACGGCGTGAAGTCCTCGACCCCGTGGTCAATCGCGTAGACCACGCCGGCGAAGCCAATGATCGCGCCCATCGCGATCATCCACTTGGTGCGCTTCCGCATGCCGCTGCCTTCCAGGCTGGGGTCGGCCCGCTGTGCTTGCGCGCTGGCGTAAGGTTGAACGATCGGCTTCGCCGCGATGACCTTCTTACTGGGCTGCGCGGGCTGCGACTCCGTGATCTGCCGAGTAACGCGCTTCGCAGATTCCAACAGCGTTTCACCTGCGAAGGCGACCGACGACTGGCCGAGCGACATGGCCAGGGCAAACACCACCAACCGCTTCATACGGCTTCTCCTCAACATAGAGCGGGCCTTTTGCGACCCGCCGTGAAGCCGGGTCCCAAAGGACCCGGCCTACAGAGTGCCTTACTTAGAACGCAATGCTCGAGGTGAACCGAATCAGGCGCGCGTCGAGGAACTGCGCCGGACGCAGCCATCGAGCCGCGCTGTAGGCGGTGATGACCGACTGGACCGAGCTGGAGTTCAAGGCGTTGTAGAGGTCCAGGCTCGTGGTCAATCTTCCCCAGCCGACGTTGAACGTCTTGTTGACCGCAATGTCCAGCTGGGTGAAGCGGTCGCCGAACTCCTGGTTCGGTGCGAAGAGCCAGATGGTCTGCGCGGTGTTCATCGTCGTGCGGGTCGGATCCTTGAACTTAACCTGGCCCGCGGCGATCGAGGCGGTGCTGACAGACAGCGTCGAGTTGAGCACCGCACCCGGGGTGTTGCGATAGATGAAGCTCGTGTTGAAGCCCTTCGGGAGGGGGATGCTGCCCCGCAGGCGGAAGTCGAGGTTGTCCATCCACTCGACCACGTTCCTGCAGAAAGGTCCTCCGTTGAGCTGCGCTCCGGTCAGGCCGGCGGGCTGGTTCGGCATGTCGACGGTGTAGCAGTGGTCGTCGACCTGGCGTCCCGTGTCGAGGCCGCCGCCGACCACGATGCCCTTCGGCAGTCGCCCGTTCGCGCCGAACGTGAAGCCATCCCAGTACCGCTGCTGCGTGCCGAACTCAGAGCTGTCGGTGACGCGCAGCTGGCCGCGGCCGAAGAGCGCTGGCTTGACGTCGTAGTACCCGCACTGCTCCTGGCCGCTGTTCGGCAGGCGCGCGTCGGTCGGGACCGTGACGCAGAACTCGTCGAAGCCCTCGGCACCGTAGAGCGTGTTCTCCGTGACCTGCCACGCGCCGTCCCAGTTCTTGTTGTAGCCGAAGCTCACCGACAGGCCACGCGTGACCTCGTGCTGCACCTCGGTCGCGAAGTCCCAGAGGTAGTCGCGGCCGTCCTTGATGATCGAGTCTTCGAAGATCGTCGCGGTGCGGGATGAACTTCCCGAAGTTCTGGTTGGAGATGACCCCGCACTCGCCATTGACCTGGAAGTTGGCAAGGTCGCAGTCCGGGACGTAGTTGTTGGTGCGCGGGTCCCCGGCGCCGTAGAAGTGTCATCCCAGTTGCGCAACGCGTTGTTGATCGACGAGGTGAACGGGTGGAACCGCCGCGTCATGTCGCTGCGGCTCAACTGGTTGAACCGGCCCATCGACACCTTGACGGCCGTGCGGCCGTTCCCGAACACGTCGTAGCGACGCACCGACGCGCGGGTTGATGTCGGACCACTCGGGCACGCCCTAAAGCGCGTCCACGTGGCGCGCCGGCGTGTACGGTCCGGCGGGCAAATCCGCCTCCGGGAAGCCCATGGTGATGTAGTCCCACCGGAGCCCCAGGTTCAGGGTGAGGCGCTTCAGGCGCCACGCGTCCTGCGCGTAGAGCCCAATTTCGTGGTTCTGGCGTTCCTGCTGGAAGTACGGAATCGCCAGGTACTGAATACGGGCCGGCCTGCCGTTCTGGAAGTCGTAGTTGAGGCCGTCAGGGTTGTTGTGCTGCCGGCCCTCGTCGTTGAAACCCTGCTCGTCCGAGATCCCGACCTTCAGGTTGTGCGTGCCCGTCACGTACGACACCGAGAAGCGCTGGGCGCTGCGGCCGGTCCGCGCCTGGGGCGCGGTGAGAGCCGAGGTCGCGCCGTAGCGGTAGTTGTTCGACAGCTCGAGGATGGAGCGGTCGTCGCGCGTCACGCCCTGCTCGGCGAAGTTGATCCAGTTGGCCACCTGCCACGAGGCGCCGGCTTCGAGGAGCAGGCGGCTGGTCATCGGCGCTGTCCACGTTCCCTGGACCACGCCCGACGGCTACCAGTCCCAACCGCGCTCCGACTCGATGGCGTTGGCGCCGGTGAACGGGCCCGTGGTGCAGCGGCAGGACTTCTGGAGGTCGCCGTAGAAGCCGAAGCGGTGCTTCTCGGTCGCCTGCCACGTCGTGCGGAGCGAATGGTTGCGGTACCAGTCGAAGCTTGCGGCACGGCGGCTTTCATCCGGCGCGTAGCCGATCGTCAGCCGCCGCGTGGGATCGATCTTCCCTGGGGGCCCGAGAACCGGACCGCCGGGCACGAGCTGGCCGGTGCCCTGGAGGGCGTTGAAGTACGCGCCGGGCTGGTTGACGCGCGAACCCCAGCGGCCGATCGCGGCGAAGAACCACACCTTGTCACGCTTGATGGGCCCGCCGAGCTGCGCGCCGATCCGGAAGATGTTGTCGACCTCGGCCGCCGTCGTGATGCCGAAGGCCTCGAGATCCTCGTTCAGGTTGTTGCCCTGCATCGCGCCGTTCGAGAAGTACCCGTCCACGGTGCCGCGGAACTGGTTGCCGCCGCTCTTGGGAATCGCGTTCAGCGACGTGCTGCCGGAGCCCGACTCCGCGCCCATGCCGGTCGTTTCGAGCTGCAGCTCCTGAATGTTGCCGCTGTCGGTGATGTAGCCGACGCCCGACGCGGCGCCGATGAAGTACCTGATTGCGGAACCCGTCGAAGGACGCGCGCGTGCCGGTCTTGCCATGGAAGTTGGTGTACGCACCCTGCGCCGACCATGTGTCGCGGGAGCCGCCCACGTCTGCCTGGGTCGTCGCAAAGCCTGGGGTGACGTAGGCCAGCGTCTGCAGACCGATGCTGCCGCTTGGGAGCGAATCGAGCGCATCTGTATTGAGCGTCGACTGCTGCCGCACGCTGCTGGTGTCGACCACCGGGGCCGCGCCAGTCACCGTGATCGTCTCTTCGAGGGCGCCGACCGCCATGGTGACGTTGACCGTCGCCGTGAAGCCTGTGCCGAGCTCGACGCCTTCGCGTCTGACCGTGGAAAAGCCCGGAAGCGAGAAGGTCACGGTGTAGAGACCCGGACGAAGGTCGACAATCGTGAAACGACCTTCTCCGTCGGAGACGGCGGAGCGCACCTTCTCAATGAGCGCGGGGCTCGCCGCCTCAACAGTTACGCCAGGCATCGCGAGACCTTCGCTGTCTCTCACGACGCCGGCGATGCCGCTCGCCTGCTGCGCCCACGCGGCCGGCGCTGCGAGCGCCACCATGCAGACGGCTGCGAGAACCGCGAGGAACTTTCCCGACCTGGGAACCGTCAACCTCACAGTAACCTCCAAGATCCGTACGCGTTTCGGACCAACCCCATAGCTGCTCGCCTCCGCGGAGCCGAGTGCCTGCACCCGACGTTGGCCGGACTATACACGTGTCGAGCTAGTAGATCTGCATTACCCGTGCGGCAGCTTTGTGACATTTGTGTGCCAAAGCCCTGTATCCAATTCTCCGTTTTCGGCCGGGGTACCATGGGCCCGGATTGCCAACGCCCATCACCTCCCACACCCCCGTTAACCCTCGTCCCATCTGGGTGATGGCCCTTGTGGGCCTGGGGCTCCTGGCCCTGGGCGCAGTCAACCAGGCCCAGAACACCGCCCCCGGAACGCTCACCGACGTGACCGCACAGGCCGGCATCACCTTCACGCATTTCAATGGAGCGGCCGGGAACAAGTGGTACCCGGAGCTGTTCGGGGGAGGCGTCGCAGTCCTCGACATCGACGCCGACGGCCGGCCCGACCTCCTGTTTGCCAACGGCAAGGACTGGAAGGCCGGCGGCCGCCCGGCGCGCCAGGGCCTGTTCCGGAACAACGGAGACGGCACGTTTCGCGACGTTTCCAGTGGGAGCGGGCTCGACGCGCTCCCCTTCTACGTGCTCGGCGCAACGGTCGGCGACTACGACAACGACGGCCGCGACGATGTGTTCCTGACAACCGTGGAGGGCGGCCGCCTGTTCCATAACGAGGGGGGAGGCCGGTTCGCGGACGTGACGGCGGCCCTGGGCATCCGGAACAGCGAGTTCGCGGTGAGTGCCGCCTGGCTGGACTACGACCGGGACGGCCGCCTGGACCTCTTCATCGGGAACTACGTGAAATGGTCGCCGGCGGCCGAGGTCACGTGCGCGCACAACGGGGTCCGCGGGTACTGCGGACCCGATGCCTACCGGCCGACGGCGCCGAAGCTCTATCGCAACGTGGCCGGCGGCCCGGGCAAGACCGGACGCTTCGAAGACGTCACGGCCGCCGCGGGCCTCGACCACCCGACCGACAAGGCGATGGGCGTGGCGGTCCTCGACTACAACACCGACGGCTGGCCGGATGTCTTCATCGGCAGCGACCGCGTGCCCGCGAAGCTCTATCGCAACGATGCCAAGGGCCGCTTTGTCGACGAAGGCGTCCGGGCGGGCGTCGCCCTCAGCGAAGACGGCGCCGCTCGCGCCAACATGGGCGTGGATGCGGCGGACTACGACCGCACGGGTCGGCCGCATCTCCTGGTTGGGAATTTTCTCAACGAGATGCTCGGCCTCTACCGCAACCGGGACGGCACGACGTTCGTGGACGTCGCCCCTCGGTCCACGGTCGGACGCGCCAGCCTCCTGTCGGTGACGTGGGCCGTGTTCTTCCTCGACCTCGATCTCGACGGGTTCCTCGATATCTTCGCGGCCAACGGCGGCACGGACGAATCGCAGGGGATGGACTCGCGCGCGACGCTGAGCCAGCCTCCGCTGCTCCTGCGCAACCGCGGCGACGGGACGTTCGACAACGCCACGCCGGCGCTCGGCGCCGGCTTCAGCCGCCCGCTGATGGCGCGGGGCGCCGTGCACGCGGACTTCGACGGCGACGGAGACCCGGACATCGCGATCTCGACGCTCGGTGGTCCGGCCGTGCTCTTTCGCAACGATCGACCGGCGCCCGCCAACTGGCTGCGCGTGCGCACGACGGGCTCGTCGTCCAACCGCAACGGGATCGGGGCACTGGTTCGCGTGACCAGCGCGTCGGGGACGCAGGCGCAGACCGTGCGCAGCGGATCCAGCTACGCGTCGCAGAGTGAGCTCACGCTGACCTTCGGCCTTGGCCGGGATGCGCGCGTCGCCACGCTGGCCGTGCAGTGGCCATCAGGACAGAGCCAGACGTTCTCGGATCTGGCGTCGAATCAGGTGGTGGTCGTGGACGAAGCCCGCGGCCTCGTGCTCAGCGGGCAGGCGCCGCGGCCGCCTTCGCCTGCTGACCGAGCTCGTCCTCGATGATGCGCTTGAAGAAGTCGAACGGCGGCAGGAACGACGGCGGATCCAGCGCGAGCTGACCGTTGACGAGGAAGCTCGGGCTCACGCGCACGCCATAGCCCGCGGCCTCGTCGAGCGAATCCCGGATTACCCCGCGAAACTGTCCGCTGTCGATGCAGGTGCCGAACGCGGCCGCATTCAGCCCCGCCTCAGCGCCGGCCTGTCTCACTCGTGAAGGACCAATGGGTCCCGGTCCGCCGAGCAGCGCGTCGTGAAACTCCCAGAACTTCCCCTGCGCCCTGGCACACTGCGCCGCCTCGGCCGCGGCGGGCGACTCGGGCGCCGTCGTTGCAAGATTCTTGAACACGATCCGCACGCGGTCGCCAAATGTCTCGCGCACGCGGCCAAGCACGCGGCCGAAGCGCACGTACTCGTCGTTCAGAAAATCGCCGAAGGCCACGATCTCAACCGGCGCCGTCGCGGGACCGAGTGTCGCATCTTGCGAAGTGCGCTCAACCCGCACCCGGGGGGCCGTGAGGAGCACTTCCGCTCGTGTCGACACCTTCATCAGCTCCTCGACGTAGTTCATCTTGGCCAGCTCGGGCTCGGTGACCTGCTGCAGCCAGGCCCGCAGCGCGGGCCGCAGCTGCTCGATGGTTGCCCCGCGCGTCCGCTCGCCGAGGCCCTGGTAGAGCGCCGCGACCGAGGCCTCCGGCATCTCGATGGTCCGCTTGGGGATTTCTTCAGCGAGCAGGGCCTCGACCGAGAGGCCGCGTGACGCCGCCTCGCGCGCCAGCAACTCGTCAGCCACCATCGTCTGCAGCACACGGCGCCGCATCTCGTAAATGTCCCGGCTGAGCCCGATCTGGCTGTTCGGATCCGTGCGCCGCCATTCGCGGTCCACGTCCGCGATGGTGATCACGCGGTCGCCAACGCGTGCCGCGGCATCCGCGCCACCTGCAGCCGGTGGCATCGACGCGTCCGGTTCGCGGGGCGTCGCTGCGGCAGGCCCCAGCACGAGTTGAACGGAGCCGCGCTCGGTGGGCGATGGCCCGCGGCTGACCGTCAGCAGATATTTGCCGGGAGGCATCTGGTCGATTGGCGCCGAGGCGAGGATCTGGTTGTCGATCGACGCGGTAACGGTGAGCGGCACCAGATCGAGCGTGACGAAGGGGCGGGGGCCGAAGCCGCTTCCGGTGATGGTAATCGTCTGGCTGGCTGGATCAGGGACGGCCCTGCTGACGACGACTGGCGCTTGCGCTCCCGCGGCGACGCCAAGCCACGCCGCGGCCATGCAAGCGCGCCACGAATATGAAAACAGGCGCCGCAAGCAATGCCGAGCGACCGACGGAGGTCGCGAAGGCACAGGCGCCGGGGGTGGGGCCCCGGCGCAAAGTAAGAATGCCTGCATGTTCACGGGAGCTCGTCGGGGGTCCAGGGTGTGCGGCATGGCTCGAGGCGTTCGTAGTGTACGAGGTTCACCTTCAGCCGGCGAGCCATGTCGGTGAGCCCGCCCTTCTCGGCGGCGGCGATGAGGTCCTGCTGCAGAGAGATGGCGTGCGTGAACTGCCGCAGCTCCGCCAGCGCCATCGCCATGGTTGCACCCAGGTCCAGAGTTCTGCCCTGCTTGAGCAAGTCCTGCACGAGCGCCAGCGCACGCTGGCCGTCTCGGACCTGATCGTCTGGCGCCGCAGCGAGCACCCTGGCCAGGCCGTGTGCGTACACCGCTTGATCGGGGTAGGCCTTCACCGCATCTTCCAGACGCGCACGAGCATCTCGGTACCGCCCGAGCTGAACGAAGGCGATCGCCTCACCAAACCGCGCCTCGGTCGAGTCCGGGCTCGCGGCAAGCACCTGCTCGTACTGGCTCAACGACTCCCCGGCGCGGCCGGACTTCCTGAGGCTCACCGCCAGCCTCAGCCGCGCCTCCGTGTAGCTGGGCCTCGAGCGCAAGGCGATCGTGAATCGCTCAGCAGCCTCCGCATGCCGTCCATCGGCCTGGAGCAGTACGCCGAGGCTGTACTGCGCCATCCGGTGATCCGGCGTCGACTTCACGACCGCTTCGAATTCCTCCCTGGCCCCGCGCTGATTCCCCTGCATGTACAAGGCGGTACCCAGCCGATGCCGGAGGGCCGGATTCGCGGCGTCAAGCGCGAGACCTTTGCGAAACAGCGCCTCCGCCTCCGCCCACGCTTCGCGGTTGAGCGCCCGGATGCCGCGCGACTCGTACGCCTGCGGGCTCTCGATGAGCTCGTCGAGCTCCACCATCAACGGATCGGCCGGAAGGATCTCGTGCTCTTCGCGCTGACGCAGGTGCAGTTCGGCAAGCTCGGTCCGCCCAAGCCCACGGTAAGCCATCGACAGCGGATAGTGCGCGCCGGCCGCTTCGGGATCCCGGGCCAGCACGTCCTCGAGTTGTTCGACCGCACGCTGATAGTTCTGCCGCGCGAGCGCCACGCGGCCGAGCCCGAAGCGAGCCGAGAGCGACGCGGGCTGCAAAGCCAGCGCTTTGGCAAACAAGGGCTCTGCAGCGTCCGGACGACCGAGCGACAGGTTCACGTCGCCGAGCCAGACGAGCGCCGCGACATCATCCGGCTGGAGCTGCAGCACACGCTCGAAGAGGGCCGCGGCTTTCGGGAGCTCGCCCTGCGCGCGATACAGCTGCGCGAGGTAGTAAGGCCACCGGAAGTCGCCGGCGTTCAGCGCTTGTGCGTTCAGGAAGCAGGTTTCGGCGGCATCCTGGATCTGCGCCGCCATGAAGAGCTTCCCCATCTCCCCGTACGCGGCTGCGAGCTCTCCGGAAGGCGGCTTGTTCCCTATCGCGGTTTGCAGGGCGGCGTAGCCATCGCGCAACTGCTTCTGGACCGAATCGGTGGCCTTTGAAATGTCCGGCAGCGAAACCGGCTGCACGGTTCCTGGAGGCACAGACGCCGCGCCCTCGCGCTGGCCCGAGCCAGGTGAGGCGCAACTCACGGCCAGCCACGCGAACAGAACGGTGAGGGCGATCGGCTTCACCGCCCGCTGCCCTGCACGAGAGTGGTCCACGAGTCGATGGCCACGTCGCGCCACTGCTCTGTCCGGCCATCGGGCCACTGCACCTGAACGATCGGACGTTCCGGCGACGCGCCGAGGCCCACGAGCACACGCGGATCGCTGCTGGACGCGTAGCTGCCATCGGAATGAACCCGCCGCCAGATGGTCGCGCCTGCGCGCGTCACCCCAACGCGCGCGCCCAGCATGTCCCGGTTCCGAGCCGCGGCCTGCCCCACCTGCCCTACCTGACACCGTCCTGTGGGCGCGCCGGCCAGGCGCAGGCCCACCCAGTGCTGCCGGTTGCCGATGTTGTTGATCAGCAGGCGGACGGCCCCCGCGTCATTTCCAACGAGCACGTCCACGTCGCCGTCGTTGTCCACATCCCCGAAAGCGGCGCCACGGCCGGCCTCGGAAAGGCGGAACACCGCGCCCGCCTTGTCGGCAACCTGCTCGAAGCGGCCGTCGCCCTGGTTCCGGAACAACAGCTTCCGCTGGTCTGTACGGAAAGCCGCCGGAGGAATCGCCGGGCTTGGCGATGATGGTGCCGTTCACCGCAAGGTTGTCGAGCCATCCGTCGTTGTCGAAGTCGAACCATGCCGTGCCCCAGCCGGTGTAAGGCAGGCTCGCCGGCCCGAGCCCGGACGAGGCGCCCGCATCGCGGAAGCCGCCCTTGCCGTCGTTGACGAAAAGGTTCGAGCCTTCCGCGGTCAACTCCGTGATGAGAATGTCTTCGTCGCCGTCGTTGTCGAAGTCGCCCGCGTCGACGCCCATGCTTGCTTCGGCCTTCCCTTCGGCCGTGACAGCGGCGCCGGCCGCCAGCGCACTCTCCTTGAACGTGCCGTCGCGCTGGTTCATCCAGAGCAGGTTCTCTTCCCCGTCGTTGGCGACGTAGATGTCCATCCAGCCATCACCGTCGAAGTCCGCGCTCGTCACGCCGAGCGCGGGGCCGAACTTGCCGCGGACCAGCGCCCGTGCGCTCATGTCGGCAAAGCGGCCGCCTCCCTGGTTCCGGTACAGACGATCGGCCTGGCCGCCATAGATCTGCGGCGGGCAGTAGTCGCGCGCACCGGCTGGATTCGGGCACACGGTCTCGTTCTCCAGGCTGTAGACGACGTTGTTGCCGACGTACAAGTCGAGCCAGCCGTCGCGGTCGTAGTCCAGGAACGAAGCGGAGACGCCGAATCCCGGCTGGTTGGCCGTGCCGCTCTCCTTTGTCACGTCGCGGAATGTCCCGTCACCGTTATTCCGCCACATCTGGCTCGGGCCGAAGTTCGTCAGGTAGAGATCGACGAATCCGTCGTTGTCGATGTCGGCGGCAGCCACGCCCAGGCCGAACCCGCGCGCGTCGATGCCGCTGGCTGCGGTCACATCGGTGAACCGAAGATCGCGCGCGCCATCTGGGCGCACGGCGAGGTCGTTGCGATACAAACGCCCACCGGGCACCGCCGCCGCGGCTGACCCCTCGTCAACGACCGGACCGAGCCGCCGGCTCTGGACGAGATACACGTCCAGGTCGCCGTCGTTGTCATAGTCGAAGAGTGCGACGCCTGGCGGCAGGATTTCCGGGTAGTAGTAACGGCCCGATGCGCCGTTGATATGCACGAAATCAATGCCGCTTTCCTTCGCGCGATCGGTGAACCAGTCCACCGCATCCGGCGGGTCTGCGGTATCCGCGGAAGGAGCGCTGCGCTGCTCGTTGGCGCAGCCAGCACAGAGGAGCAAACCGAGCGCGAGCCGGGGCAGCCTGCGGGTCTTCATCACGTCAACGGGTAGGATACCTTGCGCGGCGCGGGCAGGTCGTCACGCCCGGGCGCCGAAGTGAAGCCGCTAGGCGACCGAACGGCCGGCGTCGGAACGTTCGGCTCTGGTAAACCCGGCGGCGGGCGCGCGGTGGCCGAGCGGCAGGTCGAGGCGAATGGTTGTGCCCTGCCCGGGGACGCTGGTGGCGCTGACGCGTCCGCCGTGGCGGGTCACAATCGCGCGGACGATCGAGAGGCCGAGCCCGCTGCCCCCTTCGCGCTGGCCGGCGCCGCGCGCGGCGCGCGCCTTGTAGAAGCGGTCGAAGATGAGCGGCAGATGTTCCGGCGCGATGCCCTCTCCCCAGTCGGTGACCGTGATGCCGACCATCCCGCCCGAGACTTCCGCGGCCAGCGCGATCCGCCCTCCGTCGGGGCTGTGGCGGAGTGCGTTCGCAGTCACGTTGACCAGTGCCTGCTCGAGGCGGAAGGGGTCGCCGAAGACGAGGTTCGCTCCGGGGCCGACGGTGGCATCGATCTGGATCTTGCGGGTGACGCGTTCGTACTCGTGATGCGCGATCACGCGGTCGAAGAGCTCGGATATGTTCACATCGTCCGGATCGAGCTCGCCGCCGCCGGCCTCGAGCCGCGCGGTATCGAGCAGATCGCCGATCAAACGTTCGAGACGGTGCGCCTCACGCGCGGCAATCCCGAGGTACTTCTGCCGGCGCGCGTCGTCGAGGCGCACCTCGGCCATCATCAGGGTTTCAAGGTGACCCAGGACCGCCGTCAACGGCGTCATGAGCTCGTGCGAGACGTCGGCGAGCAGCTGGCGCCTTGCCCGATCGGACGCGTCGAGATCGGCCGCGTGCCGGGCAAGATCCGACGCCATCTTGTTGAACGAGCGCGCAAGCTCCGCGACCTCGTCGTTGCCTTCGGCCAGGGCTCGCGCTTCGAGGTCCCCGCTCCCGAGGCGCAGAGCGGCATCCTCGAGCTGCCGTATCCGCCGCCGTAGGGGCCTGACGATGAAAAACGCCGCCACGATCGCTCCCGAGAAGAGCAACAGCAGGCCGAATGCCGCCATCTCGATTCCGAAAGCTTCGAGCGATGTCGGGGGCGCCATCCCGAGCACACCTACCGTACGTCCGTTCACGTTCACGGGCACCGCACGATAGACGCTGTTCTCCCACGTCGCGGACGCCGATCCGGTACGGTTCAGGTCGGTGATGACGTCGCGAACCGTCGTGGGAAGTGGCGTCCGCGTGCCGCGCACACGTCCGTCCGCCATGATGACGAACACATGGCGATCGGGCTCTAACCTCGCCACGAAGCCGTCGAGATCGAACTGGGGATTCGCCTCGAGGGCGCGCGACAGCTCGGCGCCGAGGGGCCGCGTTTCGCTTATCTGCGGCTGCCCGGGAGCCCGTTCGAGGAGCCACAGGAAGAGGCCGCCCTGAGCGGCAATGACCACGGCGATGAGGACCACGAACCAGACGACGATGCGCCAGTGGAGACTCGACGTCCATCCGGTCCGCGTGCTCGCCGGAAGGCCGGCGTCCATACCGTCAGGCCTCCTCGAACTTGTAACCCGTCCCGCGCATCGTGACGATCCGCACAGGGTGTGCCGGATCGCGTTCGACCTTGCGGCGGAGGCGCTTGACGAGTGCATCGACACCGCGTGCGGTCACGAACACGTCCTGGTGCCACACCTTCTCCAGCAGCTCGCGCCGGCTGAACACGATGCCTGGGTGGGACGCGAGGAGGTAGAGCAGGTTGAACTCCTGCGGCGTCAGCGACACCGAGCGCCCGTCGCACACGACGCGGCGCCTTGCGGGGTCGATGACGATGCCCGGGTGTGTGAGGATGCGGCGGTTGGCGTCGGCTTGTATGCTGCCGCGCTGGCGCCGCATCAACGCCTCGGCCCGCGCGGCGAATTCCCGCACGCCGAACGGCTTGGTGACGTAGTCGTCGGCGCCGCTCTCCAGCCCGAGAATCTTGTCGGACTCTTCGCGCCGGGCCGTGAGCATCATGATTGGCACATCACGGTTGATGCCCGCGCGCCGCACCGCGCGGCACAGCGTGACACCGTCGAGGCCGGGCAGCGTGATGTCGAGCACCATGAGGTCGAAGGGACGTTCACCGGCGAGCCGGAGCCCTTCCTTGCCATCGGCCACGCTCACGCACTCGTAGCCGGCCAGCTCGAGGTGAAAACACACGAGATCGCGGATTGGCTCCTCGTCCTCGACGACGAGGACTCGCCCCCTGCGCTCGGTCGCGTCCTCGCTCATGTGCTGAGCCGTGTCTGCCATGTCACTTGTCAGCGGCGCGCCGAGGCGTGCCGGCCGCGAACTATAGCACGCGGCGCGGCAGAGGCGGCGGACCTATGTAGGGTTGGGATCACCGCCAATGCAGGCCTTTTACCTACGCCATTTTCGAACAACGCCGTCCATCGTTCCGGTACCCCATCAGTTTCCCCAAAGACCTGGCTCGATCTCCGTTGACATGCCTCCGGCCCGCCGATATCGTTCGGGCCGAGTTACCCCACCTGCGAATGGCCTCGACGGTCCCTTGCCGTCGCGGCCGAGTCGGCGTTCGGCGTTCGGCGAGATGGATTACCAGCCAAAACCCGGAGGACGTTCACAATGCGCAGATTCGTTTCCAGCCTGGCCGTCTTGGCGGCCCTTCTTCCCGCAGCGGTCTTCGCCCAGGACACTGCGATCACCGGCACGGTACGCGACGCCTCGGGCGGCGTGCTGCCCGGCGTGACGGTCGAAGCCTCGAGTCCCGCCCTCATTGAAAAAACCCGTACTGTCGTCAGCGACGACCGCGGTGAGTACCGCATCGTCGAGCTCAGGTCAGGTGCCTATGTCGTGACGTTTACCCTGCCCGGCTTCTCGACGGTTCGCCGTGAGGGCATCGAGCTGACAAACGGATTTACCGCATCGGTGGACGCCGACATGCGCGTCGGCGCCCTCGAAGAGACGATTACGGTGTCGGGGCAGGCCTCGGTGGTCGACACATCGAGCGTCGCCGCGCGCAGGACGATCACCAAGGACGCGATCGACGCGCTGCCTACCGGTAAGAACTGGAACGGCATCGGCCAGCTGACGGTCGGCATCGTCAGCAACCAGGTCGACGTGGGCGGATCGTCAGGCGAACAACAGAACCAGGTGTCGATCCACGGCGGGTCCTATACGGACAACATCCGCACGATGGACGGCATGATGCTGAGCAACTTTGCCTGTAACTACTCGTGCACGGGGCTGTCGTCGAACGATTCCTCCACGCAAGAACTGACCTACGACATCGGCGCCATTTCGGCCGAGGTAGCCGGCGGCGGTGTCCGCATCAACATCATCGGCAAGGATGGCGGCAACCGCTTCAGCGGGAACGCGTTCGGCAGCTACGCGACGAATTCCTGGCAGGCCGACAACCTGGATGACTCGCTGAAGTCGAAGGGGGTCACCTCGGTGGACGCGCTCGACAAGCTCTACGACTCGAGCGTCGGCGTGGGTGGTCCGATCATGCAGGACAAGCTCTGGTTCTGGGCCTCGCAGAAGTACTGGGGCACGAACCTCCTGCGCGCGAACGACTACTGGGCGGTTGATCCCTTCGCCAATGTCTACACGCCGGACCTGACGCGGCAGGCGATCGACGACCAGTGGAACGAGAGCCTCGACCTGCGGCTCACGTGGCAGATGAGCCCGAAGAACAAGATCTCGGCATACGGCAACTGGGCGCCGCGCGAGACACCGCACTGGACCACGACCTCGCTCCGTCCGCCGGAAGCGGCCAACCGGCAGCGGATCATGCTGAACCACTTCGAGACGCTGGTCTTCCGATCGACGATCAGCAACAAGCTGCTGTTCGAGGCCGGCGCCGGCAACATGACAGAGGACTGGACCCGCGAGCCGATTCCCGATGGGCCGAGCTCGCTCGGCTACGCCATCACCGAGCTTTCGACCGGCGTCAACTACCGGGCGTACTCGGCGACCTTCTCGCACAACGTCACGCGAGTCAGCTCGTTCCGCAGCGCGCTGTCGTACGTCACCGGATCGCATTCCTTCAAGTTCGGCTGGCAGATGCAGAACGGTTCGAACCGGGTGCCCGCGTGGCACGGGCCGATGGAGTATCCCGCGGGGCAGCTGGCTGATCTCACGCTCAACCTGCGGAACAGCCTGCCCTCGTCGGTCACGGTCTACACGACGCCCTACACCGAGCTCGAGAACATGGACGCCGACCTCGGTCTCTACGTGCAGGACCAGTGGACGATGGGCAAGCTCACCGCGAACCTCGCCGTGCGCTACGACTGGATGAAGGCGAGCATCCCCGCACAGGACGCTCCGGCCACGACCTGGGTCGGCGCCCGGCATTACGACGCGATCGACAACCTGCCGAACTGGAAGGACATCGGCCCCCGCGTCGGCGTGTCGTACGACCTCTTCGGCAACGGCCGGACCGCGCTCAAGGCAACGATGAGCCGGTACGCAACGACCAACACCATCGGGTACGCGAGGGCGAACAACCCGCTCTTCACGTCGATCAACAGCACGACGCGCCCGTGGACCGACGTGGACCGCGACTTCCTGCCGCAGTACAGCGCGGGCTGCTCGTATCCAAGCGCCGGCTGCGAGCTGGGGCCGCTTGCCAACAGCGCGTTCGGTCAAGTGCAGCCAACCACGGTGTACGACCAGGGCCTGAGCGAGGGTTGGCACGTCCGCCCAGGTAACTGGGAGTATTCAGCGGGCTTCCAGCACGAGCTGCGGCCAGGGCTGGGCCTTGACGTGGCCTTCTTCCGTCGGTCGTACTTCAACCACTACGCGCTGGTGAACGAAGCGGTAACGACGTCGGACTTCACGCCCTACTGCGTGACGGCGCCGGTGGACCCGCGTCTGCCGAGCGACGTGAGCGGGTCGCAGATCTGTGGGCTGTACGACGTTATCCCGTCCAAGTACGGCACGGTCGTGACGCACGCGGAAGACTTCGACAAGTACGGCAACGGCAGCCAGGCGTTCACCGGCGTCGACATCCAGGCGCAGGCGCGGCTCGCCGGCGGCGCCTTCATCCAGGGCGGCGTCAGCACAGGCCAACTGTCTTACGATTTCTGCGAAGGGGATTTCGCCGGGACCGTGAGCACGGTCTCGTTGCCGCAGGCCAACGGCGTCGCCACCACGGAGACGTTCAACTACCCGAACAAGCGCTTCTGCTCCACGCAGTACCCCTACCAGCTCCAGGCCAAGATGTCCGGGTCGTACACGATGAAGTACGACATCCAGTTGAGCGGGTCGCTCCAGAGCTATCCGGGCCCGCAGATCCTGGCCAACTGGACGGCGCCGGCGAACGTGGCCACGACCAACGGCGGCACGCTCGGACGGCCGCTGTCGGGCGGCGTGACCACGGTCACCATCCCCCTGGTAGCTCCCGGCACCCTGTATGGCGAGCGCCGGAACCAGATCGACATCCGGGTCGCGCGGAACTTCCGCTTCGGCGGAAGCAAGCGCATCCAGGTGCTCTGGGACCTCTACAACATCACCAACAGCAATGCCATCGTGAACCAGAACAACACGTACGGCGGCCGCTGGCAGGAGCCGACCAACATCCTCATCGGCCGGTTCATGAAGCTGGGCGCCCAGTTCAATTTCTGATGTAGAAGGAAGCGGAGTCGGCGGAGGGAACGGATCTCACACGGAGCCACGAAGACGCGGAGACTCTTCTTTGGATGAAGAGTCTTCGTGTCTCTGTTTCTCGGTGTGGAAATCCGCTTCTTCCGTCCGCTTCGTTTCTTCTGGACCCACCCGAGAGGCAGCGCGGCCGAAGCCACACACTCACCATAAAGCTATCAAGACCCCCAACGGACGACGGGGCGGGCAACCGACGCGGCGGAGCCCACTGATTCACCGACGAGCCACGAAAACGCGGAGATCTTTTCTTGATGAAAAGGTCTCCGTGTCTCCGTTCCTCCGTGTGAAATCCGCTTCCTCAGCTTCGTTTTCTTTTTTAGGCGGGCGGGTATCGCGATGTGGCAAGACGGGCTCTCGAGGCTCGCAGGAGGTCCCGGAGTAGGCGAAGGCCACGGTCTTACCGCGAAGGCACGAAGACGCGGAGACTCTTTTTCTTGATAAGAGTTCTCCGTGTCTCCGTTCCTCCGTGTGAAATCCGCTTCCTCCGCGGGCTTCGTTTCCTCGTTGGTCGGGCGGGTGTCGCGATGCGACAAGATATCGGTGTGCAGAGGACGCGGAGCGCGGCCACAGAGCGGAGCCACGAAGACACGGAAGTTCTTTTCGTAATGAAAAGCTCTCCGTGTCTCCGTTCCTCCGTGTGAAATCCGTTTCCTCCGTCCGCTTCGTTCCCTCTCGTTAGAAGTTGAAGTGTGCGCCGAACTTCACGTAACGAGCCTGGAGAATGTTCAGCGGCGTCAGCCACGCACCGCCCGGCCTCGCCGGATTGGCCGTGCTGTAGGTGGTGTTCAGCGCAGGCGGCTGCTCGCCCGCCTGCGACGTCGCGCCTACCGGAGCGTTCGAGTTGAACGTGTTGTAGACGTCCATCATCAGCTGCAGCCGCTTGGAGCCACCCATGCGAACGGTCTTTCCGAGCCGCAGATCCAGCTGGCTCCGACGGCTGCCGAACTCGTCGCCCGGCCGGATCAGCGGAATGGACCGCGAGCCGCCGCCCGAGAAGGCCCGCCCGAGCGTGACACCGGGCGTCGTCGCCTGGATGTTCCAGTTCGCCAGAATGGCCTGCCCCTGCAGGTTCTGGAAGACGGCGCCAAGCTGAATCGATTGCCACGGTATCGTGTACGACCCTGACAGCTTGTAGTTGGTCTGCCACCCGCCCGAGCGGTCGCACCAGGCGCGCGGCGTCAGCGTCGTGGCACCAGAAGTCGAGGCAGACGGGTTATCGACGAAGCTGTCGCACTCGTTGAAATGCTCCACACCTGTCCCAAATCCGCCGTTGATCGTCAGGCCGTTTCTGGGCCGCGCGCTCACGCTGACGTCGAAGCCGTCGAAGGTCTGCGTCTGTTCGCCGAAGTGGTCCACGAACGTCACGAGGTTGTCGTCGTTGAACTGGGCGCCGAACTTCTCCGGGTTCAGCTCGTAGAGGCCACAGAGCTGCTGGCCGCTGGTCGGGAGCCGCGGGTCGGTCGGCACCGTGATGCAGTACTCCGTGTAGTCGGCAGAGGTGACATCACGGTTGTCGGTGGCGCGGAAGTTCTTCTGGTCTCGGTGATGGTACGCAAGCTCGGCGGCCACCCGCGACATCAGCTCGTGTGTCACGCTGCCCGAATACTCCCAGTTGCCCCGGCGCTTGCCCCAGCCGGTGACGACGTCGGGATCGTAGGTGGTCGACACGATGCGCTGGCCGAACGTGCTGCCGAGAGGCCCCAGCTCGGAGTCCTGCGGAATCTTGTCGCCGTTGTTGTCGGCCCACGTCCGGGTTGCCAGGTTGACCGTCGTGTTGATCGGGTTGAGCAGGCGTGCGAAGCCGACGGTCGTGGTCTCCACGTACCGGCTCATCGTGGCCTTCAACGCCGTCTTGCCGTTGCCGAACAGGTCGTACGCAACCCCCAGCCGTGGCCCCAGGTCCTGCCAGCTCGGAACATTGGTCAGTTCGGGGAAGCTGCGAGGGCCAATCCACCTGCCGCCTGGTGTGTCCTGCGCCTCGACCTTGTTGTTCAGGTAGTCGAATCGAATCCCGGCGTTCACCGTCATCCGCTTCACCGTCCACGTGTCCTGCACGTACAGGCCGAGGTCGGCCACCAGGCGTTCGCGCGTCGTGTAGGGCGTCGTCCGGACTTGCACCTGGAACGGCTGCCCGGCGGCGACGATGAGGTGTGTGTCTGGGCCAGTGGCGTACACATCGGTGTTGGCCGGCCCCTCGACGAGGTTGAACCCGACCTTGATCGCGTGCGATCCGGGAACGTAGGACAACGAGCCACGATACGACCGGACCGACGTGTAGTTGCTCGACAGCGTGAACGGGTAGCCGCGGAACGTGACGCCCGTATTCAGCTCGGTCACCGCGTAGTCGGTCGCAGCGGTGGGTGATTCGGCGATCGGCTCGCGCGTCCACGTCTCGGTCATGTTGCCCATGCCCAGATCGAGGAGCATCTTGCTCGTGATCGTCGACTTGAACGTGACGGTCTCGAAGTGATTCAGCTTGACGTTCTGCAACTGCGCCGAATCCGGCGTGCGGATGTTGCTCAGGTTCCAGTAGTTGGTCTCGCGCGGGGCCAGGTTGTAGTACGCCGACAGCTTGTTCTTGGGCGAGATCTGCCATGTCAGGCGCAGATCGTTGCTGGTGTTGGTCTGCGAGTCGGTCGCCGGCTTCGTCGGGTCGGGCTCGTAGACGAGATCGAACGAGTTTTTGTCGAAGAACGCGCCCGTGCGGAAGATCTCGTAGCCCCAGTACCGGTGCGCGGTCCAGAACCACAGCTTGTCCCGCATGATCGGCCCGCCGAACGAGAAGCTGGTGTCGTAGATGGAATCGAGGCTGTCCACCGACAGCACGCCCTGATCCATCAACGCCTGGTCCAGGTTGTTCGCCTGCAGCCCGCTGTTGGCGAAGTTGAAGAACGCCGACCCGCTGAACGTGTTGCCGCCCTCCTTCGGGATGATGTTGACGCGCACGCCGCCGCCGCCAGTCTCGGCCGAGATTGCGCCGATCTCGTAGCTGAGCTCCTGCGTAGAGGCGTCGTTGGTCGATAGCCCCGTGCACGAGTAGTTGCACGCCATGTTCGAGATCATCAGGCCGTCCATCTGGACGAGGCGATCGTTGAACGAGCCGCCGTGGGCCTTCAGCTGGTTCTGGTGCTCACCCGCCGACCCGCCGACGTCGTTCTGGTTGCTGAGGACACCGATCGTCATCACGCCAATGGTCGACCAGTTTTTCGAGGTCGGCATGGCGTCGATGGTCTCGGTGTCAACGACCTGGCGCCGCACGACGTTGGTCGTGTCCACGACCGGCGCGTCGCCCGAAACGGTGATGGTCTCTTCCAGGGCGCCGACCCGGAGATCGGCGTTGACGGTGGCCGTAAAGGACGTCGGCAAGTCGACGCCTTCGCGCCGGATTGTCGAGAAGCCCACCAGGCTGAAGGTGACGGTGTAGACCCCGGGACGAAGGTCCACGATGTTGTACCGTCCCTGCCCGTCGGTGACGACGCTTCGAACCTTCTCGATCAACGCAGGACTGGACGCTTCGACAGTCACGCCGGGCATGACCGCCCCGGTTGTATCCCTAACGACGCCGGCGATGCCTGATTGCGCGAATGCAACCGCAGGTAGGCAGGCCAGGGCGCCTGCAAGCACTAACCCCTTCACGAAACTCGTCATTTGACCCTCCAGGACTCCAGGAAGATGTCGAAGATGCGCACGACGGCAACGACAACGACCAATAAGAGCGGAGCGGTATGAACGGCTGGAAACTACGCCCGACTCATGTGTGAGTCAAGCGTTGACTTGGCTGGCCGGAGCTGGAATGGAAAGTGATCCAATAAAGCGAAGGCGCACACGGAAGAAATCCATGTGCGCCTTGCAAGAGCGCGGGAATGCTGAAAATGCTGAGCCCCTGGGACCTCAGCGTGTCACGGTCACCGTGACTTCCTGGTCGCCGAGCAGCGCGCCATCGTCGGCGCGCGCGCGCAGAATGTAAGTGCCGGGCTCCGAAAACACGGCTGTGGCCACCCATTTTCCGTCGGTGGGCGGAGCCGGCGGCCGCCACAGAGGCGCCCACGGCGAGTTGGCGCCCGCGCGCGTGTCTTCCCAGGTCTTGGTCTGGTCGGGTGAGAACGTGACCTTCGGCGCGCCCCGGTAGAGGAACCAGGACAGATAGAGCCCGACCTGCTTGTTGACCGTGATACGCGTCGGCGGATTCATCGCGGGGTTCGACGAAAAGCCAGGCGGAAGGAGTCCGAGGGCCGCTGCTGCAGCGGCTCTGCTGCCGGATCCACCACGTCCCGCAGCCGCGGCCGCGGCGCTAGTTGGCGCCGGGGGAGGAGCGGGTGCGCCGCCGGCGGCAGCCGGCGCGCCGGCGGCACCTTCCTGCGCCGCAGTCGCCCGGGCCGCCTGCGCGAAGTCGAACTGCTGTCTCGGCTTCGGGATGCCGTCGTCGGTAACGATGGCCGTGAGCGCGATGGGCTGCCCGACCTTTGCGCTCAGCGTCCTGGAGCCGTCGACCTTGACGACCGGAGGCTTGTTGGCGCGCACTTCCGGGCTGCTCGTTCCGGCGCCAAGCGCACCGGTCTCCGACGCGCGGACGACGTCGTCCACGAGGTAGTCAGGACGGAGCGTCGCGTAGGCCTTTTCCACCTTGCCGTAAGTGGTGAGGGTCCAGATCAGTTCGTCCTTCTCGGTGAAGTTCTTCGGCACCGGCACACGGAACACCGTGCGGTTGCGTCTCGGCAGGAAGTGCGTCGGCTGCCCCTGATCGGCCGAGCCTGGCGCGAAGCCGTTCTCCGCGCCTACCGGTACATCGACCTCTTCTTCCCAGTTACGGTTCATGTAGCCGAAGAGGAAGTACTTGGTGCCGTCCGCGTCCACTTCCCACCCTTCGTAGGCGGGCGAAATGTTCTGGCCCCTCGAATACGAAAGCGACTGTGCATCCGCTCCCTGTGCCGTCGCGATTACCGCGGCCGCACCGAACAGGAGAAGGCACGAAACGCGGAACGTGAACGAGCGCCGCCGCGCGCCAGAAAACCGAAGCGCTGTGATCATCAATGTGTACTCAGAAAACGCCCCGGGGCGCGAGGCCCCGGGGCACGACGTGAACGAGCGAAGTTACTGTTGCTGTTGCTGCTGCGTGCGCGGCGCCGGGCTCGGCGTCTGTGTCGGGCCAACACAGAGCGGGCAGCCGATCACGACGTCGTTGCGCGTCAGGTTGAGCTTTTCGCGCCGCTTGGCCATCTCTTCCTGGAACTGCGGCTCGGTGAGCGCCACGCGGATGCCCAGGTCGATGAACATGTTCGCCACCGACCGGTTGCCAGAGCCCTGCCAGTTGCGTGGATCCGGCACGCTCTTGTTGTTCGGCGAATTGTCCATGTAGCCGATGATGTGCAGGATGGTGCCCTTCGGCAGCAGCGGCGCCGCATCGTCGGTGTAGGTGTAGCCACGGACCCAGTTGTGGTCGTAGCCGACGCAGTTGAGCGTCTGGATGTTGAAGCCCCAGATCGCTTCGAGGCACATCCGCGCGCCGGGCGCGTGCAGGTGAGGCTCGAACGAGATGATTTTCGTGTGCTCCTGCAGCACGGCGTAGGCGTGCAGCTGCTGGTTGGCTTCCATCGGACGGATGTCGATGTCCGAGCCGTTGCCGAGTGCGAAGAGCGCCGTCCGCAGTTCCGGCTTGTAGCCCTTCGGATGGAACTTGAAGCCGATTTCCAGATGGCCCGTCGTATCGCGGCCGTTTGAATGGAGGTGGATCGAATCCGAGACCACGCTGGACCCGGCCTTGAGGAGCTTGCCGTTGCGCGGGTCGAAGACGTCGGCATTGCGGCCGACCTCGTGCACGGGCCAGGACACGTTGTTGACGTCGAACGGGTTGGTCGGCCCGCCGCCGTCAGCGCCGAGCACGCGCGTGCTCCAGATCATGTGGTGGAACACGTAGCGGCCGCCCACGGTAGCGCGGTTGCCGCTCGCCTTGCTGGCAACGTCGTTGAACTCCTTGATTTCGAGTGCGGCCACGTAGCGATCCTCGGTGAGACCGATCTCCGTGCTCGCAATCTCTCCCCACCAGTCCGGCGCATCGCCCTTGACGGTGATGTTGGGCAGCTTGACGATCAGGTCGGGCGTCCCGATGGTCCAGGCGCGGGCGTCCGCGTACTGCTTCGGCGGCGGCATGTCGGCGGGGTTGCCGCGCACCGCGCCGCTGTCGGCCCACTTCGCAATCTTCGCGATTTCGACCTCCGACAGCGAGGGATCGTTCTGGAATTTCTGAATGCCGATGTTCTTCTCGACGTAGAAGGGCGGCATCAACCCGGCCTTCGGGCCCATGCCGGTCCGCGTCTTGATGGCGCGAGCCCACGGCCGGACTTCTTCGTAGGTCGTGAGCGACATCGGCGCCACGCCCTCGGCGCGGTGGCAGTTTTCGCAGCTGCGCTGCAGGATGGGAGCGATGTCCTTGGTGAAGGTCACCTCGCCAACCGCAACCGGCGTCTGAGCGCTTGCGCCAACGGGTGCGGCCACGGCCGCGGCGAGCAGAAGTCCTGCCATCCCGCTGATCCGCCCGGCCTTACTGGTTCCAACTGACATCGGACACACTCCTTGGAGCGAAACACCTTTTGTGGCCATTCGAGAGCCTGCTGAGATTGTAGCCCCTGGGGCCTCACCCCCCAGTGACAAAGCCGCGATAACTCGTCGCAACCAGAGGACATCGCCGCCGGAGGCCCCGGCGTAACTCGCGCCTGTTCGAGATATCGGCTGGCCAGCACTCCGGCTGGCTGTGGGTATATTGCCTACGCCGGGTCTTCGCGACCAGCATGAGACCGCAAAGGAAGACGATGAAGGCCTCGAGTTTGTTCGGAGTCGGCCTGAATCACTTCGCGCGATCCGCCGCGAGGCGCCCCAGGTAGTTCTTTTCGTTCTCGGCGACAAACGCCTCATACCCCTTGGGATCGACGAACGGATTGGGCGCTCCGGGCTTGATGGCCTTCACCTTGCCTTCCATGTCGAACATGTTCGGGTGTTGCGCGAGGAAGATCTCGGCCTTCAGTTCCTTGAGCACCCGGAACGTGCGCGCATAGTCCTCGATGATCGTCGGGTGACGGGCGTTGTCCACGAGACGGACGCCGCCATTGACCGACGTCCCGCCGACAAACACCACGGAGTACCTGCGCCCCTCTGACATCGCCGTCGTCGTCCAGGTCGTGCAGCCCTTCGTGTGCCCAGGCGTCAGATGCGCGGTCATCGTCAGGCCTCCGAGCGTGACCGACTCGCCATCCCGGAGCACACGCCCGACCTTCACGGGCTTCCAGCCTTGTGCGCCGAGCGCGGACGTGTCGACGCCTTTCGCCAGGGACGCGGCGTCCTCCCCCACTGCAACCACTGTTGCACCCGTCAGCCGCTGCATGTCGGCGTGGCCGCCCACGTGATCGAAGTGCGCGTGGCTCGACAGCATGATCTTGATGTCGGCCGGCTTGAAACCGAGCTTCGTGATGTTGGCCGTGATCATCGGCACCGTCTGCTCGACGCCTGTGTCGATCAGCACGTGCCCTTCGGGCGTCGTCAGCAGGTACGACGACAGACCCCGCGTGCCGACGAAGTACAGGTTGTCAGCGATTTTGAACGGCTCGAACGGCTGCGTCCAGGAAGAGTCGTTCTGCGCGCTGCGCCGACGCGGCGCCATCGTGAGCGCAGCGATCCACACAGCAGTTCGGGCAATCGTGATCGGTATCATCTTTTCTCACCTTGCGGCGGGGCCCCACCCCCGCCGCGAACTGACGCCGATGCGCTCGCCTCGGATCTTCATGTCCTCGGCTCGGCATGGCCGCAGGCGCTATCTTTCCTCACTTGCGGCGGGGCCCTCCGCCTCCGCGCTTCAACGATTCTTAGCGCTACGGCGGACGCGCCGTAGCCTTGGCGAAGGCGGGCACCCCCGCCGCCTGTACCTCGCGCCCCTCGGCGCTCGGCGTCACTCGACACGACGAATTGCTTCGAGAACGACGCGAGCGGGGCTTTGCCCCAGTCCCCAGTCCCCAGTCCCTAGTCCCTAGTGGGGTCCTTGCTGACCCGGACGAGCAATTTTCCGAAATTCGCGCCGTCGAAGAGACGCAGGATGGCCGCCGGCGCCTGGTCGAGGCCTTCGACGATGTCCTCTTTGTACCTGATGCGGCCCTCACGAACCCATGCTGAGCCGTCGCGAAGAAATGCCGCCGCCCGGTCGGCATGGTCCGACACGATGAAGCCCTTGAGTAACGCGCGGCTCACGAGCAGGGGCCGCATTGGCGGTCCTGGCACGGCCTCGGTGGCGTTGTAGTCCGAGATCAAGCCGCAGAGGGGAATGCGCGCGCCCTTGTTGAGCAAGCGAAACACGGCGGCTGCCACTTTACCGCCGACGTTCTCGAAGTAGACGTCGATGCCTTTCGGGCACTGCTCGCGCAGCGCCTCGAATAGATTCGGATCGTGATGGCTGACGCACGCATCGAAACCCAGCTCGCGAACCACGTAGTCGCATTTCTCCGGAGCGCCCGCGACGCCGACGGCGCGGCAGCCATGAATCTTCGCGATCTGGCCGACGACGGAGCCGACAGCGCCGGAGGCGGCCGATACGACCACAGTCTCGCCGGGCTTGGGCTGCCCGATGTCCAGAAGTCCGACATAGGCGGTCATCCCCGGCATGCCGAGCACGCCCACGCCGGTCGAGATCGGCGCGTCGGACGGATTCACCTTCCGCAGCTCCCGGCCGTCGGACGCGCCGTACTCCTGCCAGCCGTCGTTCCCGACGACGAAGTCGCCGGCCTTGAACGCCGGATTGCCGGACTCGATCACCTGGCTGACGGTTCCGCCCGTCATGACGCCCCCAAGCGCAACCGGCGTTGCATAGGACGCGGCATCACTCATGCGCCCGCGCATGTATGGATCGAGGGACAGGTAAATAGTCCGGCGAAGCACGCCGCCTGCCGGTAGAGCTGGGAGTCGGCCCGCCACCATCTCGAAGTCGCCCGCCACCGGCCGGCCAACAGGCCGCCGCTTCAGCTGGATCTGACGATTGGTCATGGGGCCTATTCTAGGGTTGGTGCGCGCACGGGGCGGTGCGGATTCTGCATCTCGGGTTGGTGCATGTTTCGAGCGTTCAGTCCGTCCCGCTGGCTCATCTGCTGCTGCATTGCGTTGGTGGCTGGTTGCCGGGAGTCACCGGCCCCTCCTCCAGCAGAAGTGCCCGCAGTCGTCGAGCGGACGCTCAACGATATACCGGGACAGCTGGCGTTGCCGCGCGCCCTGACGTCGGTCAAGTTCGCGGTTATCGGCGACAGCGGCCGCGGGACACCGGCGCAGCACGAAGTCGCGGCCCAGATGAGTCGCTACCGCGACATGTTCCCATTCGCGTTCGTAATCATGGTCGGCGACAACATTTACGAGGGCCCTGCCACGCCGGAGGACTACCGCCGCAAGTTCGAGGAACCCTACAAGGACCTCCTGGACAAGGGCGTGTCTTTCTACGCGGTGCTCGGCAACCACGACGATCCGCGGCAGGTCGACTACGAGCCTTTCCATATGCGCGGCCACCGGTATTACAGCTTCGCACCGCCGGAGGATCTCCTGACCAGGATCGCCACCGAAGTCGAGTTCTTCGCCGTGGACTCGACTAATCTCGATCGCGAGCAACTGCAGTGGCTCGACGAGCGGCTCGGTGCCTCGAAGGCAGCGTGGAAAGTCTGCTTCTTCCACCATCCGTTGTACACGTCCGGCCGCTATCGCAGCTCTTCACGTGCTCATCGCCTGGTCCTCGAGCCGATCCTGACCCGACACGATGTCGATGCCGTGTTCTCCGGCCACGAGCACATTTACCAGCGATCGACGCTCACCCATGGAATTCAGTATTTCATCAGCGGTGCCGCCGGTTCGTTGCGGGTGGGCGACGGCTCACCGACGTCATATATCGCCAGGAGCTACGACGAGGACTACCATTTCCTGCTTGTCGAGATCGACGGAGAGGCGATGCACTTTCAGGCTGTGTCGCGGAAAGGGCGGACGATCGACGCCGGCACGCTCTACCAGGACGGCGCGAAACAGCCAAAACTCAGCGAGCCGATTAAATCCGAGGACACGCCGGCCCGTCCGTGATCATCCGGACTCTGGCTCTGAACACCCGCACCCAGGCCGCGACCGATCCGCGGTCGCCAAAGATGGGTGCCTGCTGATCAAAACGGGCGCCGGCAAAGAGAGCCGACAGCTGTGCTTCGGAGAGCTGCTCCAACAAACCCGCGAGAAATCTCCGGCCGCCTTCGCTGATTCGGGCGGTGCCGAATGTTGCGCCGTCGTAGGGAAGGTGTCGCATGGAGACGCGGCAACTGGCGCGATCGTCCCAGATCGGCGACTCCTCCCAGGCCTGCAGGTTCACTTTCCTCGGCCCGAACGTGGCGCCCACGTCGTGCACGAGCAGGAACGGCTTCGCACACGGCCGGCCTGCCGGCCACTCGGGCGTAAGGCACACCAGCCGCTGGTTCTCCATCTTGTTATCCCAGTGCGCCAGAAACACGGCCAGGAGCCGCAAGGCTTCCAGGTGCTCGCGCGGCGCACCACCGTGGTCCACATCGACACGATCGAGCTCGGAGAATGCCCAGCCTTCCTGCTTGGCGGTCTCGATAGGCCGGGCGCTGAACTTTCGCTCCAGCGCCACCCACTCAAAGTCCTCGAAGGCGCCGTAATCGATCGTCTTGGCGTAGATCGGCGCAGCATGGACTGCGTGAACCGCCTTCACCGTCGAGAAGGGATTCTTCGGACATCCGCGGCAGCGCAGCTCGCGAACCAGCGTGATGGAGTCGGCGCCGAATCCGAGCGCGGCAAGAAGGCGCGTCGTCGCGGCCTCGGCGGGAATCTCCGGGCCGTTTCCGTACTTGACGCGAATCTTTTCGCCGCTGTCGAGGAGGCAATCGAATTTCGGTGTGGTGCCGCCGAGCTCGCCGAGCACGAAGGTACACGTGATCGCGGCCGGCGCATCGACGGGCTGGCCGAGGTAGGCCTGATTTACGGGCACTTGGGGAGGGCGCCAGACTTGCGCACTCCGAAGCGCGTCGAAACGATCCTCGTCCGAAACCTCTCGTTCATCGTCGGCGATAGTGAGAGCAGTGGCCGGGGCAACCTCGGCCGGCGCCGACGAACTTGATGAGCTACCGGGGATCCCGCCGCACGCCGAGACAAGAAGGGCGACAGCAGTGACGCCGGGAACGAGCGGCACGACACGCTTCGACACGTCGAGCGTATTTGCAAATTGTGCGCCCGGAGGCCCTAGACGCGTTCTTCCAGGTCATGCCAGCGGGCGTAGGCGGCGAGGAGCTCGTATTCGAGTGCTTCGAGGCGATCCATGGCCTGCGCAATCTGGTCGGCGGGCCGGCGATAGAACTCGGCAGCTGCGACATCGTCGCGCAGTTTCCGCTGCTCTTCCTCGAGGGTCTCGATTCTGGCCGGGAGGCCGTCGAGCTCGCGTTGCTCCTTGTACGACAGCTTGCGAGAGCGGCGGCTGCGCTGTCGCTCCTTGCGAAGAGGTACGCGCGGCCGGCGTGGCACCACTCTCCGCTGCGCGTGTGGTGGCCTGCCTTCTGGCTCTGCCTCAGCCAGTCCTCGTACCCGCCGACATTCTCGGCTACCCGCCCCTGTCCCTCGAACGCCAGGGTGCTGGTCACCACGTTGTCGAGAAAGGTGCGGTCGTGGCTGACCAGCAGCAGAGTGCCGGGCCATTCCGCGAGCTGCGCCTCGAGCAGCTCGAGGGTTTCGAGATCGAGATCGTTGGTGGGCTCGTCGAGCACGAGCACGTTCGACGGGCGCGTGAAGAGGCGCGCGAGCAGCAGCCGGTTCCGCTCGCCGCCCGACAGGGCCTTGACCGGCGAACGGGCCCTCTCGTCCGAGAAAAGGAAGTCCCGCAGGTAGCTGTGCACATGACGCGACTGGCCATTCACCGTCACGGTGTCGTTGCCATCGCCAACGACATCGAAGACCGTCCGTTCGGGATCGAGCTGCTCGCGCTGCTGGTCGTAATAGGCGACCTGCACATTGGCCCCTTCGCGCACCTCGCCGCGGTCGGGAGGCCAGCTCGCCGATCAGCAGCCGCAGAAAGGTCGTTTTGCCTGCTCCGTTGGGACCGATGAGGCCTATCCGATCGCCGCGCATCACGCGCACCGACACGTCGGCCACGACCGGCTGGGCACCGTAGGCCTTGGACACTCCGCGCGCTTCGAACACGAGCTTGCCCGACTGGTCCGCCTGCTCTGCGCGCATGCGCACGGCGCCGATCTGATCCCGCCGCGCCGCGCGCTCCTGGCGCATGGCCATCAGCGCGCGGACGCGCCCTTCGTTTCGGGTACGACGCGCCTTGATGCCCTGCCGCAGCCAGACCTCTTCCTGAGCCAGCCTCTTGTCGAACTTCTCCTGCTGCACGGCCTCGTTGGCAAGCCACTCCTCCTTGCGGCGCGAAAACGTCGCATAGTCGCCGGGCCAGGACGTGAGCTTTCCGCGATCGAGCTCGACGATCCGCGTGGCCAGGCGCTGCAGGAAGGCGCGGTCGTGCGTGACGAACACCACCGCACCGGCATACTCGGAGAGAAAGCCTTCGAGCCACGTGATGGCCTCGATGTCCAGGTGGTTGGTGGGCTCGTCGAGCAGCAGCACGTCCGGCTCCGCCACGAGCGCGCGCGCGAGGAGCACGCGCCGCCGCCATCCGCCGGACAGCGTATCGACTGATGCATCGCCGGAAAGGCCGAGGCGAGTGAGGATGAGATCCACCTGATGATCCCGGAGCCATTCTTCCTTGTCGTGGTCGCCTGACACCCCTTCAGCCACCACAGCCGCCACGGTGCGTGTGTCAGTGAGCGGCACATCCTGGACCAGCCGGGCGACACGTACTGACGGTTGGCGCCACACGGATCCGGAATCCGGCTGCGTCTCGCCGGAGATGATCTGCAGGAGGGTGGACTTCCCCGTTCCGTTGCGCCCGAGGACTGCGATGCGCTCTCCCGGATCGATCTGGAGTGAGGCGGCGTCGAGCAGAGGCAGGTGGCCGAAAGCGATGGAAACGCGGTCGATCGCGACGAGGGGCATCTCTGCAACGTACCACACGGAGAACAGGGAACAGGGAACGGAGAACAGGGAACGGAGAACAGGGATCGGGGATCGGGGATTGGGGATCGGAGGTATAAGAGTGGCATGCTACGAACCACTTTCGTCCTGCTGACGTTGGTCGCCGCCTCCGGCTGCGCGGGGGAAGAGGCGTTTACGCTCGACCACGCCACGCGCGCACTGCGATCGAACGAGGCGCGGACCATCGAGTACTCGGGTACCGGCCGTTGGTACCAGTTCGCCCAGGCGCCGTCGGCTGGCGGCCCGTGGCCGGCATTCGACGTGAGCCACTTCGCCGCCGCAATCAACTACGAGACGCCCGCCGCGCGTGTGGAGATGACGCGGCTGCAGGTCGTCGAACCGAACCGTGCACGGCCCACCCCCGTGCAGCAACGCCCGGTGCAACTGGTCAGCGAAGGCCGCGCCTGGAACGTGGTCGCATCGCCTGGTGCGGTACCGGACGCGCCGCCCGTTCCGCAGCCGCAACCTGAGGCCGTCGAAGAACGCACGATGGAGATCTGGACGACACCGCATGGCTTCCTGCGTGCGGCGGCCGCCAACAACGCCACCATCCAACCGGCCGGGACGGGCAACGAGGTGTCGTTCACGATGGCTGGACGCCGATATGTCGGACATATCAACGCCCAGAATCACGTCGAGCGCGTGCAGACGTGGATCGACAACACGGTGATGGGCGACACACCGGTGGAAGTCGAATACTCCGAGTACCGCGAGTTCGGCGACGTGATGTTCCCGGAACGGATCGTGCGGCGACAGGGCGGCCACCCCGTGCTGGAGCTGACGGTCTCCACCATGACGTTGAATCCGGCCGTGGCCATTTCGGTGCCGGAGCAGGTGGCGAGCTTTACCCCGCCCGAGGTCAACGTCACGGTCGAGAAGCTGGCCAACGGCGTGTACTACATCAAGGGCGGCAGCCACCACAGCATCGCGATCGATCAGGCCGACCACATCGTGGTGGTCGAAGGGCCGCAGAACGAAGCACGCTCGGTTGCGGTCATCGCCAAGGTCAAGGAGACCATCCCCAATAAGCCGATCCGCTACATGGTCAACACGCACGTACACTTCGACCACTCGGGGGGCCTGCGGACGTACGTGGCGGAGGGCGCCACGATCGTGACGCACGCGTCGAACGAAGCGTTCTACAAGCAGGCCTGGTCGGCGCCGCGGACCTTGAACGCAGACTTGATGGCGAAGGCCGGCAAGGCCCCCACGTTCGAGACCTTCACAGACAAGCACACGCTGACCGACGGCCGCCGGGTGATCGAGGTCCACTTGATCGCCGGCAACGGCCACAACGACGGCTTCGCGATGATCTACCTGCCGGCGGAAAAGATTCTGGCCGAGGTCGACGCGTGGGCGCCGCTCGCGCCTGGAGCGCAGCCACCGGCAACGCCGAGCCCGATTGCGGTGAACCTGCTCGAGAACATCGACCGGCTCAAACTCGACGTGCGACAGATCGCCGCGCTCCACGGCCCGCGTCTGGCGCCAATCGCGGAACTGCGGGCGGCGGTGGGATCGGGCTCGCCCGCCCGCTGAGGATCAGGGGTGGCGAAAGGCGGACCGCCCGTCGGTCGGCCTACGACGCCATCACGGCGTCGCCTCTTCGCAGCAAGAGGGCAAGCCCCATAGCCGTTGCAGCGACGGCCAGAGAGATCAGCGCGATTTCACCGGTGATCTGTGTCACCGCGTCGAGTGCCACGCGGGCGGTCTTTTCGAAGTCGAGCGCATCCTCCGGTCCTAGCATCTCGCGGCCGAGAATGGTCGTGCGTCGCAGCCCATAGGCGGTCATCGAGCTCATGCTGATGCTCATGCCGACGAGGCGGAGGATGATGACCAGCGAGGCGGCCATCCCTCGCTCCTGATCGCGAACGCCATTGATCACCGCCGTCCCGATCGGTGCGATGGTCAGTCCGATTCCGATTCCCGCGAGCGCAAGGCCGATGGCCATGAAGCCGGTGCCCTGCACGGCGGCGGGTCCGGGTCCTTGTCCGAGGCGTTCGAAGAACGTGACCGCCTGACCCGCCATGTCAACCTTCCACACACTCATCAATAGGAAGCCGACGATGGCGATGAGCAGGCCGAAGACGACGGACCAGCGATAGCCGAGTCGGGAGGAGAGCCAGCCGCCCGGAATGGCCGCGAGCGCCATTGGCACCGTGAAAGCGCAGAGCAAGTACCCGGTCACCAGCGCCGCTCGCCTCGTGTCATCAGGAGCGCCGGCCACATTGATGAAGAGTGGGACGCTGACGAGCGCCACCATGATACAGAAACCGACGAGCAGATTGACGGCGTTCGCCGCCGACACATTGCGGTTCGAGAAGATGCTCAGATCGAGGATCGGGTCTTTGATGCGGCGTTGCGAAATGAGAAAGATCACGAACACCACTGCCGCCCCGACGATCCAGTACAGCTGATTCTGCGGCGGGGCGGTCGAGAGCTCGGAGGCCAGCTCCGGTGAACCGAGGCCGACATTGAGCAGAACAAGGGCGGCACCGAGAAGCGTGACACCAATCCAGTCGATCCGCCCCTTGATTCCTGTACGAGGCAACCCGGCCAGTCCCCACCACGTCACGACAAACATCACGGCGATGATGGGAAGGTTGATCCAGAAGAGGTAGGGCCAAGTCATGAACTGCACCATGATCCCGCCGTACAGATGTCCGAGCACCCAGCCCGCCGTATCGACTGCGCCGACGATCCCGAGCGGGAGCGCGCGCTTCTCTGGAGGAAAGAGATCGGCGACGAGCGCCATGCTCACTGGCACCATCGCGCCTGCGCCAAACGCTTGGATGACGCGGCCAAAGATCAAGGCATAGAGCGCGTCGAACCCAGGATCGCGGCCCTCCCCGCGGAAGCCTTGCATGATCCGGGATGCGACGGTGGCGGGCCAGCCTGGCGATGCCGCGACGAGCCATGACCCGACGAAAAAAATGACTAGGCAGGAAAGGAAGACCACGCGTCGGCCTGATCGATCCGACACCTTTCCCATGAAGGTCATGCTGACGGCGTAGGCCACGAAGTAGCCGGTGACCACCCAGCCGGCGATGTCGAGCTTCTGGATCTCGACCGTCATCGAGCGGATCACTTCTGGCAGGACCGCCGAAACGATCGTCAGGTCGAGGGCGCCTATGAAGACGGGCAGGCAGACGACCGCGAGAATCAGACGTGGATACTGATGCGCGCGCGCCATTCAGAATCTAGGGCTGGGGAGGTGCGGACGGCAGCTTCGGCGTCGGAATGTCGACCGGTTGGTTGATCGCGAACAGATCGATCAGCCAGCCGTTCCCCTCCGGCTCCGTCACATGAATACGCACCGGGTCGGCGGATTGTTCCTCCATCCAGAAATCGACCGGGTACATCGCCTCTGGCTTGAGAATGGCACCCATCAGCGGATTCAGCCTGTCGCCGCGCACCTCACCTTTCAGGTGAACGACGCTCTTGTCTCTCACCTTCTCGTTGCCGACCACATGAGCTTTCTGAACCCCGGTCCGTAGAATTTCGGGAATGCCGGTCTTGGCGAAGAGCACGACGCCGTTAAACCCTGAGTCTGCGGGCGCCTTGCCGAATTGACGCGTCAGCGGATTGCTCTGGAACGTTCCCTCGGGAACCCAGACCCGCGTCAACTGCAGGACCGTCCCGCTCTTGCTCGAGATCTTGACGTTGCACGACACCCGGTCGGGAGCCGCGTACGAGCACTGCGCGGCGGTAAACGTGATGCCGTTCTTTTCATCGAGGAATGCGGGCGTTCCTTCGCGGGTGAGGGTGAACTGCGCGCTCTTCAGTTTGAGGACTGCATCGGCCGCCCTGTTCAGATGCTCCTGTGGAGTGGCCTTGCTACCTTGGGCGAATCCGGAATCGATGGCTGCGGAGAAAACGAGCAGCCAAGAGAGAGCCACGATTCTGTGAAATCTGCTCATGTCAGTACCACGGTGGCGAGCCTGATCGCCACCGTCTGCGCAGAGGGCGCGGCCACCAACAGCGCGACCGCGATGAGAGCGGCAGAAAGCCGAACGACGAGCGATGATCGCGGGCGCATCTACTTCGCGCGCTTTCCGGTCCAGTCGGCGTCGCCGAGGCCGGGGACCGAGGTCTTGCCGACGAATCCGTCAGCGCCCAGCGTGCCGGTCATCGTGATGGCGAGGTCGCCGTTGGGCGTCGGCGCGACGAAGTCGAGCTTGAGCGCATCCCCCACCATGCGTTCCCGTCACGGGTATCGCGCCCATCTGGCTGCTGATGGTCCCGGTGACCTTTTCGCCCGCTTGCGTGAACTCGCCGGTCATCGGGAACTCTCCGGCCGGTCCCATCACGAGCACGATGTCCCACTTGCCCGAGGCCGGACCGCCTGCGCCTGCCGCTGGAGCCGGAGGAGCGGCCGCAGCAGCGGCCGCCGGGGCAGCGGCGCCTTCGGCTTTTCGCTTCGCCGTCCACGGCGCTTCGCCCAGCCCGCCAAAGTTGACCATGCCGGCCATGGTTTCGCCGGTCCGCTTGCCCTTCATCGTGATGTCGATGGTCTGGCCCTGCACGGGCACCGAGTAGGCGATCGTCAGCGTGTCGTCGACAAACGTGCCCTTGAACTCGACCGAGCCCAGCGGGCTGACGACCGTGCCGGTGACGGCCTCGCCCTGCTGCTTGATCGTGGCATCGATGGTGGTGACGCCCTGCGGGGTCTCGAGGCTGACTTCCCAGGCGCCGTCAATGCCCTGAGCAGCGGCCGGGCCTGCAAGCGCGACGACGGCGACGATCGCAAGGGCCGGCGGAAAGAGTCGGGTCATGGCGGTATGCTCCTGGACAGGCCCGAGAATAACATGGGCGATAATGACATTGGACGTGAACCACCAGTCGAGGTTCCCGATGCAAATCGATCGTTTTCTGGTTGTTTCCGCGCTTCTGGCCGCGTGCACCGCGGCCCTCGCCGCGCAGGCGCCGGCGCCGGCCTCCGGAGAACGTGCGTATCTGAGCCGTGTGCGCCGCCTCACTGTCGAAGGCCGCCGTGCGGGCGAAGGCTACTGGGCGCCCGACGGCTCACGGCTCGTCTTCCAGAGCGAACGGGAACCGGGCAACCCCTTCTACCAGATCTATGTGCTCGACATGGCGAGCGGCGACTCGAAACGAATCTCGCCCGGCATCGGCAAGACGACCTGCGCGTTCTTCCGTCCTGGCACCGACGAGATTCTCTTCTCGTCCACGCACCACGACCCGAAGTCGAAGCAGTACCAGGATGAGGAGAACGCGTTTCGCGCCTCCGGAAAAGAGCGCCGCTATTCGTGGGACTACGACGTGGAGATGGACATCTACGCGTACGGCGAGAAGAGCGGCGGCCTCAAGCGGCTGACCACGGCACATGGTTACGATGCCGAAGCCAGCTACTCACCCGACGGCCGCTGGATCGTCTTCTCGTCGATGCGCGATGTCTACGGACGCGCGGTCTCGGAGGCCGAAAAGAAGCAGCTCAGCACCGATCCGAGCTACTTCGCCGAGATCTACATCATGCGCGCCGACGGATCCGAGCAGAAGCGGCTCACGACGACGGCCGGCTACGACGGCGGACCGTTTTTCTCGCATGACGGGACGCGAATCGTCTGGCGGCGGTTCGACGAACAGGGCCTGATCGCCGACGTGTGGACGATGAAGCTGGATGGCAGCGACGCGCGGCAGGTCACCGACTTCGGAGCGATGAGCTGGGCGCCTTACGAACATCCCTCCGGCGAGTACATCATCTTCGCGTCGAACAAGCTGGGCTTCGAGAACTTCGAGGTCTACATGGTCGACAGCGCCGGCACCAGGGAGCCGGTCCGCGTGACTTACTCGGATGGCTTCGACGGCCTGCCCGTCCCCTCGCCAGACGGCAGGCAGTTGGCGTGGACATCAGCACGTTCCGGAGGCCAGGCCGGGCAGCTCTTCCTCGCGGAGTGGAACCATCAGAGTGCGCTCGCCGCCATCAAGGCTGCGCCACCCAGAAAGCCGAGCACGAAAAAATGAGCCGCATTGCAAGCCGCATCCTGGCGCTGGCGCTCGCCAGCCTGCTCTTCGCGCACGACCTGCCGGCACAGCAGGCCGCCGCCCCGGCGTCGGCGTCGCGGACCCGCGCCCACATCGCTGCGCTGGCGTCCGAGGACCTCGGCGGGCGCCTGACAGGATCAGCGGGCGAGCAGCGCGCCGGCGACTACATTGTCGGCGAGTTGAAGCGCATCGGCGCGCGTCCGTTGCCCGGGCGCACGGACTACCGCCTGCCCTTCGAGTTCACTGCCGGCACGAAGGACGGCGGGACGTCGCTCTCGACGACAGGTGGCGGCACCGCGGGCCGCTTCGCGACACCGTCCGAGGTCCGCGCCCTCTCCTTCTCGGACACGGCCGAAGTCGCTGACCTCCCCGTCGTCTTCGCGGGCTACGGCATCGTCGTACCCGAAAGCCAGGGCTTCGGTTACGACAGCTACGCCACACTCGACGTGAAGGACAAGGCCGTCGTCGTGCTCAGGTACTTCCCCGAGGACGCCGACCCGAAGACCAAGGGCATCCTGGCCCGCTATTCCGACCTGCGCTACAAGGCGATGGCCGCGAGGCAGCGCGGCGCCCGCGCCGTGCTCGTCGTCGCCGGTCCGCGCTCGCCAAACGCCGGCGAGACCATCGCGATGACCTTCGATACGGCTCTCGCCGGTTCGGGCATCGTCGCCGCGAGCATCAGCGGCGCTGTTGCCGATCGGCTGCTCAGCGCCGCGAAGAAGACCCTGAAGGACACGCAGGAGTCGTTCGATTCCGGCAACCCCCACGTTGCGGGCTTCGAGCTTCCCGACCTCCGCGTGACGATCCGGGCGTCGGTCGTGCGCGAAAAGCGTACGGGCTACAACATCGCCGGCTACCTGCCGGCAAGCGGTGCGCCCTCGGGCGTGCAGAAGCCGTGGGTGGCGCTCGGCGCTCACTACGATCACCTGGGCCGCGGCGAACACGGCAGCACGCTGGCCGCGAAGGAAGATGCGGGCAAGGCGCACCTTGGCGCCGACGACAACGCTTCCGGCACGGCCGCAGTCCTGGCGATCGGCGAACGCCTGGCGGCAGGGTCGCGCCGGCGCAACGTCGCACTCCAGTTCTGGTCGGGCGAAGAGATCGGCCTCATCGGATCGGCTGCGTACGTGAACGCGCCGGTGGTTCCGCTCGATCAGCTCGCGGGCTATTTGAACTTCGACATGGTCGGGCGGATGCAGGACAACAAGCTGACGCTGCAGGCTACGGGCTCGAGCCCCGCATGGGCGCGGTACATCGAGCAGGCGAACATCGCCGCGGGGTTTGACCTGCAGCTGCAGCGCGACCCGTACCTGCCGACCGACTCGGCGAGCTTCAACCAGGCGAGTGTGCCCACGCTCAACTTCTTCACCGGGACACACATCGACTACCACAAGCCGTCGGACACGGCGGACAAGATTGCCTACGACGACCTCGATCGGATCGTGGCATTTGGCGCTGCCATCGCGCGCCGGGTCGCGGACGCGGATGCCCCGCCGGAGTTCGCCAAGGTCGAACAACAGAACGAGGGCGGCGGCCGCGCCGGCGTGCGCATCTTCACGGGAACCGTGCCCGACTACTCGAGCGAGGTCAAAGGCCTGCTCCTCGGCGGCGTGATCGGCGGAGGGCCGGCCGAACAGGCCGGACTGCAGAAGGGCGACGTGATCGTGGAGATCGCCGGACAGACGATCGCCAATATCTACGACTACACGTATGCGCTGGATGTGTTGAAGATTGGCGAGCCGGCGAAGGTCGTTTACGTGCGGAGCGGGGAGCGCCGCGAGACTACGCTGACGCCGGCGGCGAGAAAATAAAAGGGGCCGTACGTCCTCTCCGGTGATTCACCTGGAAAGGGGATACGACCCCTCTGTGACTACTCCGCGCGGACGTTGCCCGCGCGCGGTCCCTTCGGCGACTGCTCCTCGTCGAAGCTGACCCGCTGGCCCTCATTCAGGCTGTCGAAGCTGCCCTGAACCGAGCTTCGGTGGAAAAACCACTCCTGCCCGCCGCCGTCGCGGATGAAGCCGAACCCCTTGTCCCGAGCGATGCGCTTGATTGTGCCGGACGCCATACGAGTCTCCTTGATGTCGCGAGCGCTCGTGTGACGACGGGCGCGCGAAGCTATAACTATACACCTGAGCCCTGCCCTCCGCCGACGGTGCGCAGGGAGACCCGGTAGAAAGCCACAAGATCCATGCTTTTGGAGGGTTTTGCGCCCAATTGGCGGAGCATTGTTGTGACCTGGCCCCGGTGGTAACTCCCGTGGTTGACCACGTGCTGCACCATCTGCCAGAGGGCCGACCGGCCAGCCACGCCGGCCAGTGTCTTGTACTCGAACACGCGATGGACGCCCTGTTCGCCGCCCGCCTCCACGAAGTTGCGGACGTTCTGCTCGGTAACCGTCCACGCCACCTGCAACGCCGCCACGTCCGGGTATCCATCGAGCGAGAGCATCGAAGTGGGCGACACTCCCTGCCATCGGGAGTGCCACGCCCACTCCGCCGAATAAACGTGAACCAGGGTCTCTCGCACCGACCGGAAGCTGCTGCCGAGATCCTGATTGAACTGCTCGGGGGTCAACGGTTCGACCGCCTCGAGCATCCGGTCCCTCGCCCAGTAGTGATAGTCGAGGAGGGTCCGGAGATCCTCAAGCGTCATGACCTCGGATTATAAGCGGCCTCGTCCAGGCGAACCGTGAGAGTTCGCTCCATGCCGTCGCGCACCACTACCAGGCTGGTGCTCGATCCGGGTTTGGTCTCGGCCACGCGGTTGCGCAGCGCGTTGAAATCGTCCACCGTCTTGCCGTTGAACGAGACGATCACGTCGCCCGGTTTGAGCCCTCCGCGCTCTGCCGCGCCGCCGCGCTCGACCGCACTGACCACGGCGCCGGACACCGACTTCAGGCCCAGGCTCTCGGCCACATCCGAGGTCACCGGCGACACCCGGATGCCAAGCTGTCCGCGATGCACCTGCCCGTCGGTTCTGAGGGCCTGCATGACGTTGCGCGCCATGTTGGCCGGGATCGCAAAGCCGATCCCGATATTGCCCTGCGACGTCGAGACGATCTGCGAGTTGATTCCGACAAGTTGTCCGTTCAGGTTGACGAGCGCCCCGCCTGAATTGCCCTGGTTGATGGGCGCGTCGGTCTGCAGGAAGTCCTCGTAGCTGCCATCGCCTACTGTCGATCGGCCCTTTGCGCTCACGATTCCCATCGTGACCGTCTGGCCGATGCCGAGCGGGTTGCCCACCGCCAGCACGACGTCCCCAACCTGTACCTCGTCGGAGTCACCCAGTGTGAGCGACGGGAGGTTCGAGCCCTTGACCTTGAGAAGCGCAAGGTCGCTCGGCTCGTCGGAGCCCACGAGCTCTGCGTCGAGCACGCGTCGATCGGTGAACTCCACCTTGATCGCATCCGCCCCTGCAATTACGTGGTGGTTCGTGAGGATGTAGCCGTCGCTGCTGACGACAACGCCGGAGCCCAGCCCGCGCTGCGGCTGCGGCGGGCGGCGTGGAGCGGGCAACTGGCCACCGAAGATCCCGCCAAACGGATCGCCCTGGTCGGAGGTCGGGCGAACGCGGGCGCGGGCTTCCGTGCGGATCGTCACGACGGCCGGCGCGGCGACTTTCACGACGTCGGCGTAAGACGTGCGTCCACCGGCGAGCGCCGGCGATGCGGCGGGGGCTGGCGCTGTCGGCGCGGCGCTGGTCGGCACGGGCCAGCTCTGCCAGACCAGGAGCGTGGTGGCCAATGCGGCAGCGCTGCCAAGCCCCGTTCGGCGAGCGAGGACGCGGTAGGACGTGTTCATAGATCTATCCCTCTCATCTGAAATGATTTACACCGGCGGCAGGCGCGGCAGCGCCGGCTCTGTTTTTATGACGCTCGATACCGCCGGTTGGTCGCGTTCGGTCAGTGCCGCCGGCCGAATCGGCCGATACTCAGGAGGTGAGAGAAGTACACTGAAGCTTGTGAGGCCTCTGAGGCTGCTGACCGCGCTCGTTGTGGCCACCGCGGCCGCCACTGCTATCGCGGTGTCGCCCGTTGTGGCACGGCAGGACACGGCAGCCGCGCCGGTCGCAGCCGTCCCGTCGTTTGCCGAATGGCTGTCCGGCGTGCGGGAAGAGGCCCTGGCGCGCGGCTTCCGGGCCGAGCTGGTTGACGAAGCGCTGGCGGCGGTCGAGGAGCCGCTTCCGGTGGTCCTCGAACGGGACCGCTCGCAGGCCGAGACCGTGATTCCGCTCGAGCGCTACATCGCGCAGCGTCTCAGCCGGACCAACGTCCGGACGGGCAGGCAAAAGCACGCCGAGCACCGGAAGCTGCTCGAGCAGGTGTCGGCAACGTACGGCGTGCCGGCCGAGATCGTCACGGCTATCTGGGGCGTCGAGTCCAACTTCGGACGGTTTACCGGCGTGCGGCCCACCGTTCCGGCGCTCGCCACCCTCGCGTGGGATCCGCGGCGATCGACGTTCTTTCGTGCTGAACTCTTCAACGCCTTGCAGATCCTCGACCGCGGGGACATCACGCTGGACCGCTTGAAGGGATCCTGGGCCGGCGCGATGGGCCAGCCCCAGTTCATGCCGTCGAGTTACCTCCAGTACGCGGAGGACTTCGACGGCGACGGCCGGCGTGATATCTGGCACTCCTCCGCCGACGTGTTCGCTTCGGTTGCCAACTACCTGAAAGGCCACGGGTGGGTCGCCGGGGAACGCTGGGGTCGCGAGGTGCGCGTGTCGAGGGAGCTCAGCGATCGCCTGGCGGCCGAAGTGCCCCGGCGCGAGGGCCGGTGCCGCGCGACACGCGACATGTCCGCGACGCTGCCGCTGGCCGAGTGGCAGAAGAAGGGTGTGCGGTTGTCAAACGGCGGTCCGCTGCCCGCGGCCGATCGCACCGCGTCGCTCGTCTCCGGCACGTCGCGGCACTTCCTCGTCTACAGCAATTACGACGCGCTGCTCGAATACAACTGCGCGCACGCCTACGCGCTCAGCGTCGCGCTCCTCGCAGACGCACTTTGACGGAAGTTCGAACTTAGAAGGGAGAACTTCTAAGTTCGCACTTCCGCTACTCGGCCTGCCAGACCACGCGGCCGATGAAGAACGGCCCGAGGCTGTCGAGGTACAAGGACGTCTGCTGCGTCTTCCGCATCGTCTGCACGACGGCTGAGAGCGGGAAGAGATCCTTGCCGATCAGGCCGATCACGAAGTCGTTGTCGTCCCTGTCCAGACCGTGGCACGCCAGACGGATGTCGTGCGCATAGTCGCCGGCGCCGAATGACATGCCGATGGCCCCATGCTCGGCGAGGATCACCCGCTGCTCCTCCGGTGGAAGCTGCGCGAAACGGCCGTTCCTTCGAAGCGGGTACCAGACGGCCCAGTGCCACGCGGGGTTGAGCACGGTCCGGCGGGGCCGGTCGAGCAGCACCTCTTTCAGATCCGGCTCGTAGCCAATGGCATAGGTGCGTCCGAACATCGTGTAGTCGGGCTTCTGCACGAGCTCCTGGAACGGTGGCTGGTTGAGGACCGGCCGCACGCGGTCGAGAAAGACCGCGGGATCCTCGCTGAACGTCAGGAGCGCCACGCCGCGCGGATCGTTGAGGTCCTCGTAAAGGACGCCGGAGACGCCGGCGGCGGCGAGGGCTGATGCCAGGGCAAGCGAATCCGTGCAGCCGCCGAAGGCGAGCAGCTGCATGAAGAGGCGGTTGTCGCTGCGCTGCGGCTGGCCGTTCTTGACGCCGCCTTTCTCACTGAGGTCGGGCGGCTCGGGGCCGCGCCTGGCTTCGGTCTGGGTCATCGACAGAGTATAGATCCCGACCGCTCAGGTCGGAATTGTGCTGGCCCGCCAACTGTATATAATTCTGCGGACACGGGTTCACAACCTTCAGGACCTCTCGGACCCCAGACGGAGACTCGCGAGCATGCCGTTCATCATCACCGACCCCTGCATCGATACCAAGGACACTGCGTGCGTGGACGTCTGCCCGGTGGACTGCATCCACCCGCGCAAGGACGAAGCGGAGTTCGCCGAAGCGACATGCTTTACATCCACCCGGAGGAGTGCATCGACTGCGGCGCCTGCGTGCCCGCATGCCCCGTTGCAGCGATCTACGAGAGCATCGATGCGACGCCCTCGCATCAGAAAGACCTGATCGAGGCCAACGCGATCTACCGCCTCGGGGATGCTGACGCCATGGCGAAAGCGGAGGCCATCGTCGCGGCACACCGGACCGCGCAGCCCGAGCTGATGGCAATCCCCGGGCGCCGAGCGGCAGGCCGCGCACGCCAGCCATTAAAGTCGCCACCTGGAACGTCAACGGCATCCGGGCGCGTCACGCGCAGGTCCAGGAATGGATCGCGCGGGATCGCCCGGACGTCGTCTGCCTGCAGGAAATCAAGGCCAGCTCCGATCAGGTTCCGACGGCTCTCTGCGAAATGGAGGGCTACTGGTGCTATTGGCACGGCGGGAAGGGCTACTCGGGCGTGGCCATCCACGTCAGCATGGCCCTCGCACCGGAACGTCCGGCTTTCACGCATCCCCGCGTTCGACTTCGAACATCGTGTCGTCGCGGTGGACTTGCCCGTGGCGACCGTGGTGTCGGTGTATGTGCCGAACGGCGGGAAGGACTTCCCGGCCAAGATGCGATTCCTGGCCGAGCTCGCAGACCTTCGCCGGCGAGCTTCCGCGGGACCGGCCGTTCCCTCATCCTGTGCGGCGACCTGAACGTCGCGCTCACCGACCAGGACGTCCACCCGAAGGAGCGGAAGCCGCGGGCGATCGGCCAGCTGCCTGAGGAGCGCGCGGCGCTTCAGGCGATTCTCACGCACGACCTCGTGGATGTCGGGCGTGCGCTGGATCCCTCGAACGACGGCCTGTTCACCTGGTGGGCCCCATGGCGGAACCTGCGCCAGCGCAACATCGGCTGGCGCATCGACTACATCCTGGCGAGTTCGGCCATCGCCGGACGCGCCGTCTCGTGCCCGGTGCTGGCCGACATCGGCACGAGCGACCACGCCCCCCTGATGGCGACGTTTACCGCCTGATTTCCATTCTGCAATCCTGTAATCCCTAAATCCTGCAATCCTGCAATTCCCCGGGTGGCGGTAGTAGACTGGTTCCTGGTTTGACGCCCATGGAAGAAGAGACCTCCAGCAGTCCGGCCCTCCTGCCCTTCGAGGCCGTTGGTGCCGGTATCGAGATCCCGGAGCCGGTTTCGAGCCCGGCGGTCGATCCAGAGCCTGTCCTCGAGCTCACGCCGGCGCTGCAGCCGGTCGCCGGCGGGCGGTGGAAGCGGATCGGCACCGAGGTGCTGGCCGGCGTGCAGACGCTCCTGTCGGCCGCCGTCTACGCCACGCTCATCGTGACCTTCGGCTTCCAGGTGGCGCGGGTGGACGGCCGCAGCATGTCGCCGACGCTCGAGGACCACGATCGCCTGATCGTGAACAAGCTCGCTTACGAGATCGGCGAGCCGCTCCCGGGCGACATCGTGATGCTCTATTACCCGCGCGACCCGGAGAAGATGTTCGTCAAGCGGGTCATCGCAAAGGAAGGCGACACGGTCCGTATCGTGGACGGGCGCGTAACGGTCAACGACCTTCCGCTGCACGACGACGACTACGTGCCGAGCGAGTACCGCAGCCACGACGACTGGGGCCCGCAGGTCGTGCAGGACGGCTACTACTTCGTGATGGGCGACCATCGCAACAACAGCTCGGACAGCCGCCACTGGGGTCCCGTGCCGAAGAAGTACATCGTCGGCAAGGTCAAAGTGCGGTGGTGGCCGCTGCAGGACGCCCGGATCTTCTAACGCGGCGTCAGCTCGGCCTGATGGGCCTCGCGCAGCTTGTACTTCTGCACCTTGCCGGAGGCCGTCAGCGGATAGCCCTCGACCAGGCGAAGATGCTTCGGCACCTTGAAGCGCGCCAGCTTCTCCGCACACCAGCCGACGAGTTCCTCGGCCGACGTCGCGGCACCAGGCCGAAGGCGGACCGCCGCCGCTACGATCTCTCCAAAGAAGGTGTCGGGCAAGCCGTAGACCTGTGCATCGGCGACGCTTTCGTGCTCCCGGAGGCAGTCCTCGACTTCCTTGGGAGAAATGTTCTCGCCCCCGCGAATGATCAAGTCCTTGATACGGCCGGTGATCCGCACCACGCCGTCTCCGTCAATCGTGGCTTCGTCCCCGGTCCGAAGCCACCCGTCGCCATCGATGGCGGCATGCGTCGCGTCGGGGTTGTTGTAGTACCCCTTCATCACGTTATAACCGCGGACGCACAGTTCGCCGGCCTCACCTACGCCGCGAACCTGTCCGGTCGATGGCTCCACGACTTTGACGTCGAGATCGGGCAGGACACGGCCGACTGACTGAGTACGCTCGGCAATCGAGGCATCCCTCGGGGTCATCGTGATTCCCGGCGACGCCTCCGTGAGGCCGTACGCAATCGTGATCTCCGGCACGTGCATGTCGCTGATCACGCGGCGCATCAAGGGCTCCGGACAGAGCGACCCCGCCATGATGCCCGTCCGCAGGGAGCGCAGATCGAACGTCGAAAATTCAGGATGCTCGAGTTCGGCGAGAAACATCGTCGGCACGCCGTAAACCGCCGTGCAGTGTTCACGCTCGATGGTGGCGAGCACGGTCCGCGCGTCAAACGTCTCGACCGGGCAGAGACACGCACCGTGGGTATAGGCGCCCAGCACTCCGAACACGCAGCCGAAGCAGTGAAACAGGGGCACGGGCAGGCAGAGACGATCGGCGGGGCTGTAGCCCAGGAGCGCCCCCACCACGTGGCCGTTGTTGACGATGTTCCGGCTCGACAGCATCACGCCCTTGGGAAAGCCGGTGGTTCCCGACGTGTATTGCATGTTGATGACGTCGTCGATGCCGACTGAGCGGCCGCGCTCGTCGAGCGCAGGTTCACCCACGCCCGACGCAAGACGGGCAAGGTCCGCGTACGGCGTCGCGCCAGGCGGCGGGTCGTTGCCGATGAAGACGATCCGCGCAAGCAGCGGCAGGGCGCCACGAAAGGCTCCGATGGCCTCCAGGCACGCCACGTAGCTGACATCGCGGACGCCCGCGGTCGTGATGAGAGTGGCCGCTTCGCTCTGTCGGAGCAGGTAGTCGATGTCGCGTTCGCGGAGCGCCGTGTTGGCCGTCACCAGCACCGCGCCAATCTTCGCGACGGCAAACTGCAACACGATCCATTCGGGCACATTGCTGGCCCAGAGCACCACCCGCTCACCGGGCGTCACACCAAGCGCCATCAGCCCGCGCGCGATCAGCCGCGCTTCCCGCTCGAGTTCGAGAAATGTGTACCGGGGACCGGATTCGTAACGAAGCGCAGCGGCTGCCGGCAAGGCTTGCGCCTGCCGAGTCAGGAGGTCACCTACAGTGACATCGCGAATACCCATCAACGCGTCCTTCCTTCACAATTTCTTGCGCGCGCCTTCGTCAATCCGGCATTCCTGCAATCCTGCCATTCCGCAATGTCCGATATACTCCCAAGGTGGCTGATTCGTGCACGGTCCTCATAGCAGCGGCTGACGTCCTTCCGGCTCTCAAGGAACGCGCCCAGGCCAGCGATCGGGAGATCCTCGCATTTCCGGACGTCGAAGCACTCCGCGCGCTCGAAGTGATCACCAAGCGGCATCCAGAGGTCGTGGCGCTCGAGCGCGTCTTCGCCGCGACGCCCCGCGGGGCGGCGCTGATCAACCGTATTAAAGCCGATCCGTCGCTGCAGGAATCGGAGATTCGAGTGGTCTCATCGGAGACCGACTTCTCGCGATGGTCGTCACCGGCGACCGAAGGCAAGGCTGCCGGCAAGGGCAAGCAGAAGGCCGCGGCCCCCGCTCCGCCGGCGCCGCTCGATCAGCGCGGCACGAGGCGCGCGCAGCGCGTCAAGATTGCGGGGCAGATGGGCGTGATGGTGGACGGCAACCATGCGACGCTGGTGGACCTGTCTGCCGTCGGTGCGCAAGTGGTGTCGAGCACCATCCTGAAGCCGAACCAGCGGGTCAGGATGTCCATGTCCGACGACCATGGATCGCTGCGCTTCAATGCCTCGGTCGCGTGGGCCTCGTTCGAAATTCCGCTGAACAGCGGCCCCCGCTACCGGGCCGGGATCGAATTCCTGGACGCCGACGCCACTGCCGTCGATGCTTACGCCAATCGACATCGAATTGAGTAATTGGGTAGTTGGGTAATTGAGTAATCGGCGAGTCGGGTAATTGGGTAATTGAATCGAACAATTCAATTACTCAAGTACCCAATTACTCAATTACCCAATGACTAGGTTCTCGCGAACGATGGTGTCGTCGCGCTCAGAGCCTGTCGAGATGATCGCGGCGGGAACGCCCGTGATGGTTTCGAGGCGTTCGACGTAGCGTTTCGCGTTGTCGGGCAGATCCTCGTAGCGGCGCTTACCCTTCGTCGGAGTCGTCCAGCCGGGCAGCGATTCGTACACGGGCTGGCAGGCCGCGAGCTGGCCCAGGTCCGACGGCATTTCGGTCAACGTCCGGCCGCCGCACCGGTAGGCCGTGCAGACGTCGATCGTTTCGAGGCCGTCGAGCACGTCCAGCTTGGTCAGCGCCAGCGCATCGAGCCCGTTGATCCGGACGCCGTAGCGGACCGCAACCGCGTCGTACCACCCGCAGCGCCGCGGCCGGCCGGTGACCGCGCCGTACTCATTCCCGCTTTCGCGCAGGCGCTGGCCCATGTCGCCCGACAATTCTGTCGGCAGCGGGCCCTCTCCCACGCGCGTCGTATAGGCCTTGACCACCCCGAGCACGCGTCCGATCGCACGCGGCCCTACGCCGAGACCGGTGCAGACGCCGCCGATCGAGGCGTTCGATGATGTGACATACGGGTAAGTGCCATGGTCGATGTCGAGGAGTGTGCCCTGGGCGCCCTCGAAGAGGATCGACTGTCCGGCGCGCATGGCGTTGCTCAGGAGAAGCGAGACGTCCCGTGCCATGGGCAGCAGCCGTTCGCCCTGGCGCAACAGGTTGTCGAGCACCTCTTTCCAGTCCATCGTCGAGTCGTGCACCAGCCTGTTGCGGGCTGTGACGTTGTCGCGGACGTTGTCGGCAAGCCCGGCGGGGTCCGCGAGGTCGCCGACGCGAATGCCTCGCCGGGCAATCTTGTCTTCGTAGGCTGGACCGATGCCTCGCGACGTGGTCCCGATCTTGCGTTCACCGCGGCGCGCCTCGGAGAGGAGATCGAGGTCCCGGTGATACGGAAGGATGAGATGCGCCTTGTCACTGACGAGCAGACGGTCGCCCACGTCGATGCCGTGTTTGACGAGCTCGTCGATCTCGGCAAAGAGCGCCACCGGATCGACGACAACCCCGTTGCCAATCACGCACGTGATGCCGCTGTGGAGAATGCCGCTCGGGATCAGGCGAAGCACAAACTTCGTGCCATTGACGTACACCGTATGGCCGGCGTTGTGCCCGCCCTGGTACCGGGCGACGAGATCGAAACGCGGGGTCAGGAGATCGACAATCTTGCCCTTGCCCTCGTCGCCCCACTGCGCACCAAGCACTGCCAGGTTCATAATCGCTACGATTCTACTCGACTGACCGTCGAAAACACCCGATGGAAAGCGCGCGCCGATCGCAAGAACGTGCGATGCGCGCGAGTCAAGAAAAAAAAATATGCATTTTCAGTTTGACATCGCGCGCGCCTCTTTTTAACGTCTACTCGTTCGCAGAACGGCTTCGAGTTGTTCCTTCGACGGCGACTGCGAGACCAACGCGCATGCTGACACCCCGCTCCACGCTGACACGCCGCTTGCTGGCTGCGCTCGACGCGACGCCGTCCAGGATTCCGGTGCTCCTGGGCGGATGCGGCAGCGGGCGTACGACGGTGTTGCGTCAGCTCCACGACCGCGTCGGCCATACAGCCTCGCAGTTCATCGACATCGAGCGGACCGCCACGACGCCGGAGCGATTCTTCCGTGCCGTGTCCGGGGCCTCGCCGTTTCCCGCCGCGGCGGGCGGGCCGGCGACGGGCGCGCGCGCGGCATTCGACGCGGCGCTCGCGCTGCTGGCACGCGCCCGCACCGGAGCGACCGAGCCCGCCACGTTCCTGCTCGACGAGTTCCTCGAACTTCGAACCTTCGAGAGCTTCCCCGGCCTGCGCCGCGTGCTCCACGACCTGGTCGAGTCGCTGGCAAGCAGCCCCAACCGGTTCGTCCTCACGAGCCGTTACACGGCCCGTGCCCTCCGCCTGCTCAGGGACCGTTCCGCGCGTTTCGAGGTCATTCACATTCCCGCGCTCACCTCCGACGACGTGATGGACGTCCTCGGGCTGACGGCAGCCGCGGCAGCCGGGAGCGGGAGCGCGGCTCCGACCGGCGGCGGCGAGGACCCGGCGTTCACGGCCAGGGCGGTGCAGGCCCTCGCCGAAGGACGCCCGGCTTATGTCGGCGCGGTGGCCGACGAACTCGCCGCGATGCGCGAGCACGGCGGCCCCGGCACGAGCGACGCCATCAGCGCGCTGTCGGCCCTGATGGCGGCCGATGGGCGCATCTCGCGCCTGTGCAACTTCTCGTACGAGCTCCGGCTCCACCGCGCGCGCGGCTACGGGGCGCTCAAAGCCATTCTCGAGATCCTTGCCGACGAGGAGGGGCTGACGCTCACCGAGATTTCGTTGCGGCTGCAGCGCACGCCGGGCTCGACCAAGGACTACCTGTCGTGGCTCGAAGACGTCGATCTCGTGACGTCCAGGCAGAAGCGCTATAGCTTCACCGACCCGCTCTTGCGCCTGTGGGTGCGGCTCCGCTGCCGCCCGACGGCGCCCGTCGAGGACGACATCGCGCGCGAGATCCACCGCTATGCCCTGCCCCGCCTGCCGCAGGTGTCGGAGCCCTCGTACGTGATGGCGGCGGCCGGCGGCCCGAAATCAGGAATTATCGAGATCGACTAGCTTCCGGAGCGCCTGGCGGGCCGCTTCCTGCTCCGCTTCCTTCTTGCTCGGACCGCTCGCGTCCGCCAGCGGCTGGCCGCCGACCACGAGCGAGACGTGAAATTCCTTCCGGTGATCCGGGCCGGCCTCGCCGGCGATCCGGTACTCCGGGAGCGGTCGATCCCGCGACTGCAGGTACTCCTGGAGCGCGGACTTGGGATCGTGGCCCCCAAGGCCATGCTGCTTCAGGTCCGCCACGAGCGCGCCAAATTCGCGCGCGATGAAGGCCCGGGCCTGTTCGACGCCTCCGTCCAGATAGATCGCCGCAATCAGCGCCTCGTAGGTATCCGCAAGCAGCGCCTGCTTCTTCCTCCCGCCCGTCTTCTCCTCGCCCTTGCCGAGCAGGACGTGATCGCCGAGCGCGAGCCGCTCGGCCTGCCGGGCAAGCGTTGTCGTGGACACGAGTGTCGCCTTCATCCGGGACTTCTGGCCTTCGTTCAGCTCCGGGAACTCGCGGAACAGGAGATCGGCCGCCACAAAGCCCAGCACCGCGTCGCCGAGAAACTCCAGCGACTCGTTGTCCGTCACGCCGCCGCTGGCATCCTCGTTGGCCCGTGAGGCGTGCGTCATGGCGTGCTCCAGGAGGCCCCGGTCCCGGAAGCGGTACTCGATGGATCGCTCGAGCGATTCGAACTCGTCGCGAAGCGGCACGACGCGGCCCGTCGACAGCTCGTGTCGATGGCTCTCGATGATGCGCATGGCCTCGTCGGCCTCTTCCGCATGGACCGCGACGCGGACCTCGCCGAGCTCGTTGACCGTCAGCGGAAACACCGAGTGGGTCATCGACGTGGACGCCAGCGACTGCACGCCGTTGGCTTCGAGCAGGCCCCGGACGATGCGCGCCTCGACGTCGGAGCGCGTGCGGAAGATGACGACGAGGTCAGCCATCCGTCATGCCTGCACGCCCGTCGCGACGGCCGCCGGCGCGGTGGGCGCCGGCGCAGTGCCGAGAGCCTCCACCCGCAGCAGGATCATGGTCATGTCGTCGTGCTGGGGGGCGTCGCCGACAAACGCCTCGATCTCCCGGAGGATACGCTCGCGCAATTCCTCGGACGGGAGGCCGGCGTGCTGCTCGACGAGCCGCGCCAGGCGCTGTTCGCCGAAACAGTCGTCGCCGCTGTTCATGGCCTCGCTGATGCCGTCGGTGAAGAACACGTAGAGATCGCCGTCCGCGATGGGCAGCGTCCGCTCCTCCAGCAACCGCTCGAACGTGCTGCCGTCGTCCAGCTTCAGGCCCAGTACCATCCCGTCCGGCGCGAGGATTTCCACCGCCCGCGATGAAGGCGGCTGGCCGTCGGCCAGCCGCGGCAGGGCCATGAGCGGCGTGTGCCCGGCGCGCGCGTAGGTCATGGTGCGGGCCTGCAGATCGATGACGGCATAGGTCATCGTGATGAAGCTTCGCGCGTCGAGGTGCTCTCTGATGATTTGGTTGGCCTCGATGAGCAGCGCCCGCGGCGAGGTATGCGTGCGGCTGAGCGAGAGCATCAATCCCTTGAGCTCGGCCATGTACAGCGCGGCCGATGTCCCCTTGCCCGACACGTCCGCGATGAGCACGCCGACCCGCCGGTCATCGAGGATAAAGAAGTCGTAGTAGTCGCCCCCGACCTCGCGCGCCGGCACGCAGATCGCGGTCAGCGAGAGTCCGGGCACGTCGAGCGGACCGTGAGGCAGCAGCGACATCTGGATCTCGTGCGCGATCCTGAGCTCCTCTTCGAGGCGCTTCTTCTCGGCCGCCTGCAGCAGCAGATCCTCGATGCTCGCCGTCATCAGGTTGAACGATTCGGCCAGCTCGCCGAGCTGGTCACGCGCCGTGATGGCGATTTTGTGCGTAAAGTCGCCCTTCCGTACGCGCTCGGTGCCCTCGAACAGTTCGTGCACCGATCCCGTGATCGAACGTGCGAGCGACATCCCGACCACGAGTGCCGCCGCCTGGATGACGAGGAACAGGACACCGATGATGACCAGGATCACGAGCACCGCCTGGCCTATGGCGGCATTGCCCGTCAGGCTCTGGCCCGCCGAAAGGCGCGCGTAGATTTCGGCGATGCTCAGCCGGATCGTCGCGGCCAGCGTCCCGGTCTGGCCGCTCGTCCAATCGCGGAACTCGATCACACTGAACGAGCTGAGGAGCATCGACGTTCCGGTAGGCGGCGCCTGCGGCAGCGGCCGCCCCGACAGCAGCGCTGCCTGGCCGTCAGGGAGACGCCGCACTTCGGACAGCTCGACGCCGGTCTCGGTCTTGAGCTGCGCCTTCACTTCGGCGGTGACTGGCAGATCGACCACAACTCCGTAGGCGGCATTTGGCGAAGGCGGAAACTCGAGAGCCCGGAACACGATGTAGATGTGACCATCGCCCCCGTCGTAGGCGACGAACCCCGAAAAGCCGTCGCAGCCAATCCAGGCGGGCGTCGTCGTTGGCGGGGCCATATGCACCCAGGGCCCGGCGACGCGCACCGGACCGGCTGGCGCGCGCGTTTCTTCGGATCCTCCGGTCCTGGCGCACGGGCGGTCCAGCGGGACAACAGCGAGCGACGCACCTGGAAACTCCGGGTCCACGGCCGCCTGGCGCTGCTCGAGCACGCCCTCGATGTTGGCAGCGCTCACCCGCTGGAGCTCGCGCGCAGTCGTGACGGCGACCGACTCGGCGCGATCCACCATGCCCTTGAGCCGCGTCTGGACCAGGTACGAGCTGAAATTCGAGAACAACAGCAGCCCGCCGAGGGCAGAAAACGCCGCCAGCAGCAGTGCCGGGACGAACCCGATGAAGATGTAAGAGATGATGAGCTTCCGGCGCACGCGCCACAGCAGCTGACGCCGGATCGTCGCGAGCTCGCGAACGAGAAACAGCGTCCCGCCCACGGCGATCGCCACCGACGCCAGCGTGTCGATGCCGGCAATAAGCGACGGCACCGGGCCGAGCGCGGCGCGCAGCAGCAGCACGACAAGTTTGATCGCAAGGCCGGCCACGAGCGCCTGGCCTGCTCGAGTGCGGAAGAACGGGTGCATCAGCGTGGACTTGCGTTATTAGACCATGTAAGTTTGGCCTGTGAAGCTCAAACCCCACGCGCGTTTCAACACTATCTGCCTCCACGCGGGTCAGGTGCCAGACCCCTCGACGGGAGCCATCGTCACACCCATCTACCAGACGTCGACCTATGTTCAGGACGGATTGGGCCGCCACAAGGGTTACGAGTACGCCCGCACGCAGAACCCGACGCGAGCCGCGCTGGAAGGCAACCTGGCGGCCATCGAAGCCGGGAAGGCCGCGTTCGCTTTTGCTTCAGGGATGGCGGCCACGAGCGCCGTCACCTCACTCCTCAAGTCGGGCGACCATGTCGTCGTGTCGGACAACGTGTACGGCGGCACCTTCCGCCTGTTCGAGCAGGTGCTCTCGCGCTACCAGCTCGCATTTACCTACGTGGATACGGCCGACCTCGACGCGACGCGGCGGGCGTTCACCCCGGCCACACGGCTGCTGTTCGTGGAAACGCCGAGCAACCCGATCATGCGGATCACGGACCTGGCGGCGGCAGCCGAGCTCGCGCACCAGCACGGGGCGCGGCTCGTCGTCGACAACACGTTCGCGAGCCCGTGCCTGCAGCGGCCAATCGAGTTCGGCGCCGACCTGGTCGTGCACAGCACCACGAAGTACCTCAACGGCCACAGCGACAGCGTCGGCGGCATCGTCGTCGCCACCCGCGATGAGGACGTCGAGTGGCTCAAGTTCGTGCAGAACGCGGCGGGGGCGATCCTCGGGCCGTTCGACGCCTGGCTGGTGCTGCGGGGCACCAAGACACTTCCAGTCCGGATGGCACAACACAACGCCAACGGGATGGCGCTGGCCACACTCCTCTCGGGCCATCCCAAGGTGTCGCGCGTCTACTTTCCCGGGCTGCCCGACCACCCCCAGCACGCGCTGGCTGCCCGCCAGATGAAGGGGTTCGGCGGCATGCTGGCCTTCGAGCTCGGCTCCCTGGAAGCGGCCAGGCGGGTCCTCGAGGGTGCAACGCTGATGTCCCTGGCTGAAAGCCTCGGCGGAGTCGAGACCCTGATCTCCCACCCCGCGACCATGACCCACGCTTCGGTTCCCGCCAGCCAGCGTGCGGCGCTCGGCATCACAGACGGCCTGGTTCGGATATCAGCGGGAATCGAGGACATCGACGACCTGAAGGAGGACCTGCTCCAGGCGTTAGACAGAATTTAGGGACAGGGGACTGGGACTCGGGACTCGGGACTGGGGGCTAGGGGCTCGGGACTGGGGGCTGGGGGCTCCTTCTCGACTTCAGCAGCTCGAACGCGGCTGGAAGGACCGAGACAAACACGATGCCCAGCGCCACCAGCGAGAAGTTCTCTTTCACAATCGGCACGTTGCCCAGGGCGTAGCCGGCGCCGACGCAGATCCCTACCCAGAGTACAGCCCCGGCGATGTTGAAAAACACGAACGTCGCGTAGGTCATCGAGCCAGCCCCGGCCACAAAGGGCACGAAGGTGCGGACAATCGGGACGAAGCGCCCGAGGACCACGGCCTTTCCGCCATGCCGCTCGAAAAAGGCGTGAGCCTTGGCAAGATGGTCCCTGTTGAGCAGCCGATGCAGCAGGCCCGATGTGTCGCTGGCCGTGAAAATGCGCGGGCCGATGTAGCGCCCCGCGGCGTAGTTCACCGCATCGCCGAGCACAGCCGCCACGAACAGCAGGCCGATCAGCACCCAGATGTTCAAGGCGCCGGTTGCCGCGAGGGCCCCGGAGGCAAACAACAGCGAGTCGCCCGGCAGAATCGGGGTGACGACGAGCCCCGTCTCGGCGAAGACGATCAGGAACAGGACGACGTAGATCCAGGGGCCGTAGGCCCCGGCCAGTTCGACAAGGTGCTGATCGAGGTTCAGGAAGAGGTCGACGAGGGCGCTCATTCACTCCATTCTCACACGCATCAGCCTCCGCTCGCAGTCCGCATCCACCCGAGGTATCCCTCGCTCCCGCCGGCAATGGAGACGACCAGGAATTCCGGCAGCTCGTACGGATGGAGTTGGGCCAGGCGGGCCTGGAGGGCCGGCACCCGATCGGCCGTCGTCTTGATGACGAGCTGACGCTCGCTCTCGCGTTCGACCGCGCCCTTCCAACGGTAGACCGACTGCATCGGCGGCAGCACGTTCACGCACGCCGCCAGCGTTTCTTCGACGAGGACGCGCGCCAGCGTCTCGTGAGCGGCGGCTCCATCGGCCGGCCGATCGGGAACCGTGGTCAACACGAGAACGAAATCACTGCTCATCTGAACCTCACTCGGCCTCGATCGAGAAAAAAATTCGCCGCGCGCATGTTTCGTCCTTGTACCTAGCCCGCGAGATGTTGTACCGTTCTTGAGCGCGTGGCCAGAACCGACAAGAAGAACGCTGACACCCGACTCCCTTCAGGACGCCAGTCCACTCGGGCGCGGCAGATCGTCCATGTCCTGCTGTGCTTCTTCGCGGTGGTCCTGATCGTTGACGCGCTCGTCGGCGAGCGAGGCCTGCTCGCCTCGAAGCGTGCGGGTCGGCAATATCAGGAACTGGCGGCCGCGACCACCCGGCAGCAGGCCCAGAACGAGAGACTCCGCGAGGAAAAGCGCCTCCTCGAAGAGGATCCGGCCGCCATCGAAGAGGTCGCGCGCCGCGATTTCGGCCTCATCCGGAAGGGCGAACTGCTCTTCATCATCAAGGACGTCCCTGCCCCGCCGGCGCGGTAGCCCTGCCGAACCGGCCGACTCCCAGCCCCTTCGCCGCCGCAAACGCCACCAGCGCGCTCCCGACGCTCAGTAACGCGCCCATCTTGGTCTGATCCAGCTCATCGCCCGGCTGAAAGGCCGCCGTCGCGAAGAACAGCGCGACCGTAAACCCGATTGCGGCTGCGATGCCGACCACCAGCAGGTCACGCCAGGTCAGCCCGTCCGGCAGCCGGAATCCAGCTCCGACTGCCGGGGCAACGGCGAGCAGAATCCCGAGGGGCTTTCCAACAAGGATCGCGGCGAGCACCGCCCAGGTCCCCGGACCGACCTGCTCCAGGGGGACACCGGCATTCACCAGGCCGAAAATCAGCAGGATCAACTGCACGGGGTACTTCCACCAGTGCTCGAACTCGCTGAGCGCGTCGTGATCGCCGGCGGGCGCCTCGACGAAGAGCCCTGGATCCCGGGGCGCATGGGGCATGAACGGGACGATGGGCACGAGGGCGAGCGCCGGGTGGAGCCCGCCGTAGTAGAGAGCCGCCCACGACAGCGTTCCGCCCGCCAGCACGTACGGCCAGAAGCTCGCCGGCCTGGTACGCCTCACGACAAACGCCACGGCCACGGCGAGCGCCATGAGCCCGGCGGCCATCAACAGGCGCACTTCGCCGCTCGGATAGAAGATTGCCAGGATCATCAACCCAATCGCGTCGTCGGCGATGGCCAGCAGGAGGAGGAACGGGATCGCCGGATGCTCTCGGAAGATGGCCCTGGCGACAAGGTAGCTGAATGCGATGTCGGTGGCGCAAGGGATGGCCCAGCCCCGCGCGAGTTCAGGTTCGTTCTGCCACCAGACAATGCCGACGTACGCGGCGGCCGGGCCCAGGATTCCGCCAACGGCTGCCACGAGTGGCAGCGCGGCCGCCTGCCACGAGGCCAGGGCCCCGCCTGCCGCCATGGCCTCGACGACTTCCTTCGTAGCGAGGGCGAAGAAGAAGACCATCCCCACATCGTTCACGCCGAAGTGAAGGGCATGGGCAAACGCGCTGTAACTATCGCCGGCAGTATTGGCCCAGACGAGCCCGATCAGGGCGCCAACCGGAAGGGCCAGAGACAGATCTGCAGCCCTGCGAAGGGCACCAACCATCCGCCTATCCTACTAGCACGCGCTGCGCTAATAGACCTCGCGCTCGCCGGTGCGGATTCGGTAGCTCTCGCTGACAGGCAGGACGAACACGCGGCCGTCACCGATCTCCCCCGTACGCGCGGATTCGATGATGGCCTTGATCGCGTCGTTGACGATGGAGTCGGGGACGACGACTTCGATCTGCATCTTGGGCAGCAGGCTGACGTTGTATTCCTGGCCCCGGTAGATGGCGGTGTGGCCCTTCTGCTTGCCGTGGCCCCGGACCTCCGTGACGGTCATGCCCGAGATCTGGAGCTTCTCCAGCGCGCTCTTGACGTCATCTACCTTGTTGGGCCGAACGATGGACTTGATGAGCTTCATGGGCGTCCCTCCAGAACGCGTTGCAGGTTCCCGATGAGGGCCGCCTGCTGGTCGAGCGACAGCTTGTTCCCGTCGTGGGTGAGGTGAAACACGTCGATGGCGCGGCGCCCTTCGGTGGCAATCAGCACCAGGTCGACGTCGCAGCCGGATTCCGACATGGCGCGGCTCACATGGTAGAGGAGGCCGAGCACGTTCTCGGCGACGATCTCGATGATGGTGTAGCGCTTCGAGGACTCATCGTCGCAGTGGATGACCGGCTGGAATCCGGGCAGGCGCCGCTTGAAAATCCCCTGCTCCCGGCCCTTCAGGCGGGCCGCGAGAATCGGTCTTCCCCCGGACCACGTCCTCGAGGACCCGCACCAGCTGTTCGTCGCCTCCCTGGTTCAACTCCAGGAACCGTTCCTTGTCGCAGAAGTGAAACATGTCCACGACGAGGCCATCGGGCTTGGTGAAGGCGAAGCCGCGGAGGATGTCCATGCCGAACGATGACAGCACCCCTGAAATATTCGAGAAGAGGAACGGCTGATCGCGCGTGAGGACGGTCAGCTCCCAGGCCTCGTCGCGGCGCTCGAGCCAGGCCTGCAGCGCGCCCGGGCCGATATTCCGCGCCAGCCTGACATGCTTGAAGACCGCGTCCGACGGGAAGAGCTGGAGATACCGCTGCGGGAGCCCTTCGAGAAACGCCTCGACTTCCGTGGTCTTGATGTCAGCCGGGCGCTTGTCCGTGACTTCGGCCAGCGCCGCCTGGTTGCGGTCGATCACTTCGTCGCCGTAGCGCAGGGTCAGGAAGTTGTACGTGTCCACGTACAGCCGCCACAGCAGATCTTCCTTCCACGGGGTGAGCGTCAGCCGGCTGACAGCCTCGACATCGGCAAGCGTGAGGAGGCAGAGCGTCTTCAGCCGGTCCTCGACGCCGACGAGGGCGGCAAACTGACGCACGATCTCCGGATCTTCGGTGTCGCGCCGGAAGGCGATCAGCGACATCTTCAAGTGCTCGGCGACCAGGAAGTCCACGAGGCTGCGGGCCTCGTCGTCGAGATCCATGCGCTCCGCCATCTGCCTCGCCATGCGGGCGCTCTCGCTGGCGTGGTCTTCGTCGGTCCATTTGCCGACGTCGTGGTAGAGCAGCGAGAGCACGAGCAGTTCCGGGTGGTCCACCTCGCCGAGGAGGCGGGAGAACCTCGCGCGTTCGGGCCGCTGGTCGGGCTCGGTCAGCCGCTCGAGGTTCCGGATGGTCAGCAGCGTGTGCTCGTCGACCGTGTACTTGTGATAGAAGTCGCGAACCACGCGGCACGTGATCTTCCTGAACTCGGGCAGCATCTGGCCGAGGAGCCCCGCGTCGTGCATCTCCGAGAGCCGCGCATAGAGTCCGGGCCGCGGCTTGAGCAGCTGAAGAAAAGCGGCCTTGTGCTCGAGGGTAGGAAAGAAATCCTGCGCCTTGAACCGCCCGGCGTACTGCTGGACGCACTCGAGCGCCTCGTCGGACACACCGCAGCCGGCGTCGAGCGCCGCCGCGAAGGCGGCGACCCAGCTCTCCGGCCGCTGCGAGGCCTCGCGAAGGTCCACAAAGCGGATGCCGTCTGCCGATCGCACCAGGTTGGGCGCCACGGGAGTTGGCGCAGCCTTCAGGATCCAGCGAAGACGCCGGTCAACGGCTCGCGCGTGTCGGAAGTAGTCGCTCATCAGCCGCTCGACCTGCTGCCGCGGGGTCGCGCCGGCGTAGCGCATCCGTGAGGCCACACGCTCCTGCAGCTCGTGGCTGAGGACGTTGTGGTGCCGGCGCGCTTCGAGGTGCAGGATCGAACGCACGCGCAGCAGGAACTCCTCCGCTTCCTCGATGGCGCGCGGCTGCGTGTGGCCGAGCAGCGCCGGATCGGTCAGGTTGGCGATGGTCTGCGCGGCAAAAAGGTCACGGAGGCCGCCCGGCGCTTCCTTCACGTCGGGCTCGAGCTGGTAGAGGGTGTTGTTGAAGCGGGCGTGCCGCGCCGTGATGAGCGCCTCGAGCGCGCTCAGCGTCCGCCCCGCACGGGCGACCTCGGTCGGCTCCGTGAAGCGATCGAGCAGCGTCGCGTCGCCGGCCACGGCCCGCGCGTCGGTCAGTGCGAGCAGAAACTCCGGGTTGTCGTCCGCCACCTCCCGGCCGTCGTCCACCTCGCGCACGTGGTGCCCGACCGTGAGGCCGAGATCCCAGAGCGGGTTGAGGAAGGCGTGCAGGAAGCGCTCGTCGCCCGGCCCGATCGGCCCGGCGAACAGGACCAGCAGGTCGATGTCCGAGTGCAGGCACAGCTCGCGGCGGCCGTAGCCTCCGAGAGCGAAGATGCAGGTCGTTTGGGCGAGCGGGCCGGCTTCGGCAAACAGCTGCTGCACCATCGCGTCCATGCGATGGGAGTACTGCTTGAGGGCCTGGCGGCCGCCCTCGCCGCGCTCGCTCGCAGCCACGAGCTCCGCCCGTGCGGCCTCGAGGCGCGCGGCTCGCGCCGTCCGCTGATCCTGTCCGAGTCCTTGTTCTGCCGATTGCCGTTCCATGGACGACCGAGGGCTATGGTAGTCGGAAACGGCTGGGGATGGAGCCGGGGCAGGGTTTTCCGCCCGATTCCGGGCACGAAAACCCCGCCTCCGCTCCTGGTGTTCGAACTAGTAGGTCACGCCGATGCCGAAGAGGCCGACCACCTTGCTGGCGTCGCCGTTGTTGAACGTCTCGGTGGCGTCGCCGAAGAACAGGAAGTCAATGCCCGCATGGAAGTTCCAGGAGCCGAACTTGCCCGGCTGGCTGCCGAGGGGCACCGTCGCGAGCGCGCCGACGTCGAAGAACCCGAACGTGCTCTCCTCACCGGTCACCGGGTCCTCGTAGTAGTTCGTGATGCTCATGCCCATCTTGACGGGAATTGCCACGCTCGCCTTGCCGTCCATCAGCGGCCAGGTCGGAGCTACGCCAAGCTCGAGATAGGAGCCGGTGCCAGTGTCGTTGCCGTCGGCCGCGCCCGAGAGCTCGAAGGCGAGCAGCCCGTAGGGATTGAGCCAGAACGCCTTCGACGCCTTGAACGACAGTTCCTGAGTGGTGCCGAACATCGCGTTCGGGCTCGTGTACGCCGTCCAGGTCGACGCCAGCGAGAAGCCGCCGCCGAATCCGGTGGAGAACGTCAGGTAGAAGTCCTCTTCGTAGTGCAGCTTCTCGAACGGACCATCGAGGCCCGACGAGCCGGTGTGCAGGCTGTTCCAGACGCCAAAGTTCACGTTCAAACTCTTGAGCGTGCCGTCGCCCGAGTACATCGCGAGGCCGATGTCGCCGTAGGGCCAGAGGGTCAGCCCTGGATCCGTTTCCTGCGTGATGCCACGGAAGACGTAGGCCGTGCCCGGGAGAATATCGAGGCCGCCCGTAAAGGTCAGGGAGCCGGGGTTCGGATCGTCGGCGGCCTGCGCCGCGGCGCCCTGCGGCAGTGCGAGAGTCAGAGCCGTCACCGTCAGCGCCACACCTGCGACCTTGCGAAATCCGCGAGAGAACATCGTCTTCACGTGCACGTCCACACCTCCGTTTGAGTAGCCCCGCAAGCCGCCGGCGATGCCGGCGCCCTGTTCTTCGTGTCCGTTCAGACCCGAACGAGGAAGCGAGTCGCGCGTGGCGCGCCGCTAGCCCTGCTGTTTTGCAAACGGGACGCCATGCACAACCTCACGCAGCAAGGGCGCGCAACGGCGTGTTTCCTGAGGGAATTCGCGCGGGACGGCGGCGGCGGCGCCGGCGGCGGCCCAGCTCGTAGTAACAACATTTTCGTAGGTCCGGTAGATCCACTGAACAATGGTGTAGCTTTTTCAACGCGGCACGCTTCCCGATCGGGGCGTGGGGCAGGAAGCGGGATTCGGAGCATTTGAAGCCGTCCCGGAGCGGCAGCGACAATCTTGTAGGTGCGCCTCTCTGAGGGCACGTCAGTGTCGGCTTCCGCGCGCGGCATCCGGTACCATTGGCGCATGCATCCCACAAACGGGCTCCATCACATCACGGCCATCGCGGGCCCGGCGCAGGAGAACCTGGACTTCTACGCCGGCGTGCTGGGCATGCGTCTCGTCAAGAAGAGCGTCAACCAGGACGACCCTGGCACTTATCACCTCTTTTATGCGGACGACGAGGGGCACCCGGGTACGGACCTGACCTTCTTTCCGTGGTCGATGCCCGCGCCGCCGCGCTTGGGAACCGGCCTCGCCGTCGAGGTGAGCCTCGAGGTTCCGGAAGGCAGCCTGGGATACTGGGGCGGCCGCCTCGAAAAGTACGGCACGACGATGCGGCCGATCGAAACACGGTTCGGCGAGCGCGCTCTGCCGATCGTCGATCCTCACGGGCTCCAGCTGGCGCTGGTCGAGGCACCGGCCGGACGACGTCCGCTCTTCACACCGTGGCCGCAGAGCCCGATTCCATCAGGCCAGCAGATCCGCGGCCTTGCGGGCGCACGGGCGTGGGAGCGACACGAGGCCGAGACCGCTCAGTTCCTGAGCGCCGCGATGGGACTCGAGCCGCTGGCGCGTGAAGGGGGATGGACGCGGTTCGGTCGCGCGGGCACCATCGGCACACTGGATGTCCGCGAAGAGCCCGGCGCGCCGCGCGGCGCGTGGGGCGCGGGGGCGGTTCATCACCTCGCATGGCGGGTTGCCGACGAGCAGGAGCAGTTGACCGTCCGCACGCAGGTGGAATCGGCCGGTGGCCAGGCGACGCCGGTGATCGATCGCTTCTGGTTCAAGTCGGTCTACTTCAGGGAGCCGGGCGGCGTGCTCTTCGAAGTCGCGACCGACGGCCCGGGCTTCACCGCAGACGAAGACGCTCGGCACCTCGGCGAGTCGCTGGTCCTTCCGCCGTGGCTCGAACCATCTCGCGCGTCGATCGAGGCGGGTCTCCCCGCCCTCGTTCCACCGGCTGGAATCTGAAATCGGACAAAACGACATGGACCTCGCCTTCATTCACGTCTTCCAGCCGCCGGCCACACCCACCGCCCCGGTGCTGCTCCTCCTCCACGGCACGGGCGGATCGGAAGAGGACCTCGTGCCGCTCGGCGGGATGCTGGCGCCGCAGGCAGGGATCCTCAGCCCGAGAGGGCAGGTGCTGGAGCGAGGCATGCCGCGCTTTTTCAAGCGGCTCGCCGAGGGCGTGTTCGACATCGAGGATCTCCACCGGCGGACCGGTGAGCTGGGCGACTTTGTGCTCGAGGCCCGCCGGTCCTACAAGATCGAGCGCCATCCAATCGTCGCGGTCGGGTTCTCGAATGGCGCAAACATCGCGTCGAGCCTGCTGCTCTCCCGGCCGTCGCTGCTGGCCGCCGCCGTGTTGATCAAGGCGATGGTGCCTTTCGTTCCCGATCCGCTGCCCGCGCTTGCCGGTACCCCGGTGCTCATTTCCAACGGTGAGGACGATCCGCTCGTCGCCCGGGAAGAGACCGAGCGGCTCGCCGCACTCCTCGGCGCTGCCGGAGCGGCGGTTACCCTGGCGTGGCAGCCTGGCGGGCATCAACTGGCAACGGCCGACGTGACCACCGCGAAGCAGTGGCTCCAGACCGCGCTCCGCTAGCTCGAGCCCGTCCGTCGCCGCGGTACAATCCGCCTGTGCCCTCCGGCGCACGATTCCTCTTCTCGCCGTTCGAGCTCGACACCTCCCGTCCACGCCTGATGTGCGGCGGCGAACCGGTCCAGATCTCCGATCGGCAGCTCGACGTGCTGCTGCTCCTCGTGGCGCGGGCCGGCCAAATCGTGGCGAAGGACGACCTCATTCAAGCCGGCTGGAAGGACGTGGCCGTCGGCGACAACAGCCTCGAGCAGGTCATCTCGTCGCTTCGGCGTCTGCTCGGCGCAGAAGCACCTGAGGTGGCCTTTATCGAGACGGTGCCCCGGCGCGGGTATCGCTTCGTCGCGGCGGTCGCGCGAACCGCGCCTCGGGAAACCGATGCCGGGCTGGAGGCGCTCCTCGCGCCGCACCGCGCTGTCGTCGAAGGTCGGCTGGCTATCGAGAGCTTCGACAAAGAGCAGCTGCCCCACGCCCGCCGCGCCTTCGAGCAGGCGCTCGCCGCCGCGCCGGATCACGCGGCCGCACACATCGGGCTGGCGAACGCGAGCGTGATGGAGTACGAGACTGACGCGCGCCGACCCGGCGCCGGACCGCGAGGCCCTCGAACTGGCTGCCGTGCACGCACGCGAAGCCTGCCGGCTCGATCCGGGATCGAGCGAAGCGTGGGCCACGCTTGGCTTCGTGCTCGAACGCGCCGGGGCCCGGCTGGACGCACAGGCCGCGGCCAAGCGCGCCGTTGCGCTCGAGCCCGACAACTGGCGGCACCATTTCCGCCTCGCCTATGTCGGATGGGGCGAAGAACGCCTCCGCTCGGCGCACCGCACGCTGGCGATCCTTCCGGCGTTTCCTCTCGCGCACTGGCTGGCGGCGACGGTGTATGTCGCACGCCAGGTGCCCGCCGAGGCCGATCGCGAGCTGATGACCGGCCTGACAGCGCTTGTGCCGCCTGTTGACGGAGGGTCGCGATTCAGCAGCCTTGCCTTGCACTGGCTGCGCGGGCTCCTTCAGCTGGCGAGCGGCGACGAGGATGGCGCGATGGCGGCGTTCCAGCGTGAACTTGCCGCCGAACCGGCGGGACATCTCTACGCACGTGAATGCGCCGGCAATACGTGGTACGCGATCGGGGCGCTGCACCTCCGGAGGGGCCGGGAGGATCAGGCGGCGGCGGCGTTCGACGAGGCGCTTCGGCGGGTGCCCCGTCACGCCATGGCCGCGCTTGGAAAGCTCGCGGCAACGCACGCCGCGGCGGCGGACACCGCTGATCGTCACCTGCCGTCTGCACCCGTGGCCCCCGATGTCGATGCGGCCCTCGCGCGCGCCGTGCATCTGACCCTCTCGGGCTGTCACGCCGAAGCGGCCGCCGCCGTCGGAGGGGCGCTCACAGCTACCCCAGCCAGCCCTTCGGGCTGGCTGCTCCCCGTCGAACCGCTTCTGAACGTCTCTTCGCGGCCCGAGATCTGGGCCAACGCCCTCGCAAGCCTCCGACACCGAGCTGCCTGAGAGAGATCAGGGTTTTTCAGGAGACTCAGCAGGACTCGCCACGACCAGGGCGATACGGTTGCTCCGGACCTACTTTCTGGAGGGACCGATGAGAGAAATCGCAAACCACTACCGGCGCGTTGTCGTGTTCGTGCTCGCCCTTGCGGCGGTCTCGGCGGCGGCCGAGGCGCAGCCGATCGCGCCGCCCATTGCTCAGGCTGTGAGTCTCTCGGGACCACGCTTCGGGTTCACAATGCTCACCGAAGGGGTCGTCGAGAAGCTGGCGGAGCGCGGAATTCCGATCAGTTCGCCCATCTCTCAGTTCGGCTGGCAATTCGAGAAGCAGTTCTTCGGGGGCTCCGGCGGCGTCACCGCCGTGACCGAATGGGTCGTGCTGCTCGGCGGCCTCGAGCAGAGCGCTCCGATCCCCAGCCTGTCGTGGATGGTGGGGATCAGGACACGGGGCGGCGCCGAGTTCGGCATCGGTCCCAACATCACACCGGCGGGAACGGCTCTCGCCTTCGCGGCCGGCGCCACGTTCCGCGCGGGTCCGCTCAACGTCCCGCTCAATATCGCCGTTGTCCCCTCGAAGTCCGGCATGCGCGTCAGCGTCCTCTCCGGCTTCAGCTTGCGTTCCTGGTAAATCGCAGAGTCTGGACTCGTTCCCTTGTCGGTCCTCGCGCAGTTGAGACTGAGTCTCGTCCTCATCATGAGTGATGAGACTCAGTCTCTCCTTCCATTCGAGAAATCCCTCGAATAGCCTACGAACACTCCATCGCTTTCCGTACTTTGATGATCGCCGACACACTCACACCACTCGAACCCTCCGCGTTGTCGACGCTCCGCCGGATTCTTATCGCCACGCTGATATTCGGCACCGCCGGCATGGACGCTGAACTGCTGCTCATCGGCCACGTCGAAGGTCAGGTCCAGCTGCTGCCGGTGTGCGTGCTCACGCTGGCCTGCCTGGCGGTCATCTGGCTGGCCCTCGCTCCCACCCGCGCCGCCGTGCGCAGCGTGCAGGCCCTGATGCTCCTCTCGGTTGTGAGCGGCGTGGCCGGGGTGCTGCTCCACTACCAGGGCAACACGGCGTTCGAGCTGGAGATGTATCCCGATCTGGCGGGCCTCGAGCTGGTTCAGAAGACCCTCACCGGCGCCACACCTGTCCTGGCGCCAGGCTCGATGACGCTGCTCGGCCTCGTCGGGCTCGCGGCCGTCCTCCACCATCCGCTGACCAGGAAGACCGCGCCCGTATAAGGCGCCAAGGAGATCTCGTGATGACACACCGTGGTTCTTCGGCCCTGCTGCTGATCGCTGCGCTGTTGCTGCCACCGTCCGCCGCTGCTCAAGTGGGCAAGGCTGTCACGATCATCGACGCGAACATCGCGTCCGAGAAGGAGCTGGCCGGCCTACCCCACCTGGCGCCGGCGCTCGTCAAGAGCTTGATGAGCGCACGACCTTTCCCGAGCATCACCGAGCTGGATGCCCTGCTCGGCAAGTCGTTGACGCCGGCGCAGCGGACCGAGCTCTACGGACGGCTGTTCGTGCACCTGAACCTGAACACGGCCACCCGTGAACAGATCCTGCTCATTCCGAATGCGGGCACACGAATGGTTCGTGAGTTCCTCGAGTACCGGCCATACAAAGCCCTCGCCCAGTTCCATCGGGAGATCGGGAAATACGTGAACGAGACCGAACTGGCCAGGCTCGAGCAGTACGTGTTCGTGCCGATCGATCTCAATCTCGCCAGCGATGCCGACATCCTGAGTATCCCCGGGCTCGGCAACCGGATGCTGCGCGAGTTCAAGGAATACCGCCCGTACAAAGCGATGGACCAGTTCCGCCGCGAAATGGGCAAATACGTCGACAAGGCCGAGGTGGCGCGCATGGAACGCTACGTGATCATCAACTGAACATTCCGGGAAGCCGCATGCGCGTTCTCCTCCTGACGGCAGCGCTCGCCAGCACGTCGTTATCCGGTCTTCTCGCGCAGGCGAGCGGCCGCGATGGCCAGAGCGGCGCAGACCTGTACAAGGGCGCCTGCATCGCCTGTCACGGGCCGGATGGCCGCGGCATGCCTCAGAGCGTCGTCGGCTTCGACCTTCCGCTGCCGGACTTCGCCGACTGCAACTTCGCCACTCGGGAGCCGAATCCCGACTGGATGGCGATCATGCACGAGGGCGGACTCGTGCGCGCATTCGATCGCAAGATGCCGGCGTTCGGCCAGGTTCTGACCGAGGACGAGCTCGAGCGAACGCTGGCATATGTCCGTGGGTTCTGCCCGAACCCGAGCTGGCCGCCCGGCGATCTGAACCTGCCCCGTCCCCTCGTCACCGAGAAAGCGTATCCGGAGGACGAAGCCGTCCTCACGACAGCGGTCGGCACGGGCGAGTCTGGTTCGTTCGGCACCGAGTGGCTCTACGAGCACCGGCTCGGTCCGCGCAGCCAGTACAGGTTGTGGTGCCGATCAACATGGAACAGGACGGGAGCGGCACCTGGCAGCACGGCCTGGGCGACGTTGCCCTCGCGTTCAAGCACGTGCTCTATTTCGACCGCTCGCCCGGGACCATCCTGAGCGGCAGCGGAGAGGTCGTCCTCCCGACCGGCAAGGAGACGCTCGGGCTCGGCAGGGGCGTCACCGTCTTCGAGCCGTTCGTCACCTTCGGCCAGGTCTTGCCGCGCGACGGCTTCATCCAGGCACAGGGCGGGTTCGAGGTCTCGACGAACACGGACCTCTCCGGCCACGAGGCGTTCTGGCGCGTGACGCTCGGCAAGAGCTTCATCCAAAACCGGTTCGGACGCACCTGGTCGCCGATGGTCGAGTTCCTGGCAGCCAGGGAACTGGACGACAGCGAGCCTGTCGTCTGGGACCTCGTCCCGCAGATGCAGATCACCCTCAGCCGGCGCCAGCACATCATGATCAACGCGGGCGTGAGGATTCCGCTCAACGAGCGCGACGGACGCAGCCCTCAGGTGCTGACCTACTTCCTGTGGGACTGGTTCGATGGAGGCCTCTTCGATGGGTGGTAACGCGATGACACGGACCTTCTGCTCGCTGGCTGCCGTCTGGGCGGTGGTGCTGGTCGTCGCAGTCCCGCAGGCGCAGCAGACCGCACCGGCGACGCCCGCGCATCCCGCGGTCTCCGGCCACGACCCCGAGCGGTTCCAGACGGCCCAGAACTGCGTGGCGTGCCACAACGGGCTCATCACCCCATCGGGCGAGGACGTCTCCATCGGTGCGTCGTGGCGCGCCTCGATGATGGCCAACTCCGCCCGAGATCCGGACTGGCACGCCGCCGTCCGGCGCGAAACGATCGATCATCCGAGTGTCAAGGCCGAGATCGAGAACGAATGCTCGATCTGCCACATGCCCATGGCCACGACCAACGCGAGGCTTGCCGGCGGCCACGGCAAGGTCTTCGCGCACCTGCCGATTCGCGGAGCCGCGAGTCCGGAGTCGAAGCTCGCCGCCGATGGCGTGTCCTGCACACTGTGCCATCAGATCGCGACCGATCGCCTTGGCACACCCGAGAGTTTCACAGGGGGGTTCGTCGTGAACCCGGCCCCGCAGGGCGGCCCACGGCGGATGTTCGGGCCTTACGCCGTCGACGATGGCCGAACCGCGCTGATGCGCTCGGCTACTGGCGTGACGCCCACCGAGGCGACGCACGTGCGGGAGTCCGAGATGTGCGCGACGTGCCACACGCTCTTCACCCGCGCCTTCGATCCTCGAGGGCAACCCGCCGGGCGTCTGGCGGAGCAGGTGCCGTACCTGGAGTGGCGCCACAGTGCCTTCCGCGCCGAGCAGAGCTGCCAGGGCTGCCACATGCCCCCGGTGAAGGAACCGACCCGTGTCTCGTCTGTGCTCGGGGAGCTGCGCGAGAACATGGGGCGCCATACGTTTCACGGCGGCAACTTTTTCATGCTGCGCATGCTGAACCGCTATCGCCTGGAGTTGGGCGTCGAAGCGCTGCCGCTCGAGCTGGACGCGTCGGCGAATGCGACCATCAAGTATCTGCAGGAGGATGCGGCCAGGGTGACCATCGACGGTGCCCGCGTGGACGCCGGGCGCCTCACGGCTCGCGTCACCGTGACCAACCTGACCGGTCACAAGCTACCGACCGGATATCCGTCTCGTCGCGCCTGGCTCCACCTCGTCGTCAAGGACGCGGGTGGGCGCACGCTCTTCGAGTCAGGAGCGGTCCAGCCCTCGGGGGCGATCGTGGGCAGCGACCTCGATGCCGACCCCGCGCGATACGAGCCGCACTACGACGAGATTCGCACGGGCGATCAAGTGCAGATCTACGAGCCGGTGATGATCGATACCGCCGGCGCGGTCACGACAGGGCTCTTGTCGGGCACGCGGTACGTCAAGGACAACCGCCTCCTGCCCCGTGGGTTCGACAAGGTCACTGCCAGCGCCGATGTCGCAGTTCACGGGAACGCCGCATCGGACCGGAACTTCACCGGCGGCGGAGACCTGGTGACGTACTCAGTGGACGTAAGCGGGGCTCAGGGCCCGATCCAGGTGCAGGCCGATCTGCGGTACCAGTCCATCAGCTTCCGGTGGGCGGACAATCTCCGCCGCTACCAGGCGGATGAGACCAAGCGGTTCGTCGGTTACTACGACTCGATGTCTGCGGGCTCGTCGGTGGTCCTTGCCACCGCAGCGACGACGGTTCGCTGAACGGTCTCGAGCATCGCGGCCGGACTTCCATGAGCCTGCGCAAGTACTATGGGCCGGACGTGAGCACGAATCGGACGCCCCCAGATCCGTCACAGGTCGGCCCCGCGCCCCGGCTTCGCTTTGGCGAGTTCGTGCTGTCTCCGCGGCAGCGCGTGCTGTGGCGAAACGGTGTCGTGCTTCCGTTGATCCCGCGGTACTTCGATCTCCTCCACCTTCTCGTCAGCCGCCGCCGGGAGGCCGTCTCGAAGAGTGCCATCTTCACGGAGGTGTGGACCGAGGTGGTCGTGTCCGACGGCGCGCTGGCGCAGGCGGTCCGCACGCTGAGGCGGACACTCGAAGACGACTCGCGCGAACCCCGGTTCATCCGGACCGTTTCGCGTCACGGCTATCAGTTTGTCTGGCTCGACGTGGTCGAGGAGCCCGACGACGAGCGCCTGCCGCTGGGCGCCGGCCCGATCGAGCCGGTCGCGACCGAGGCGGAGTTGCGAGAGGCGCTGATCAATCGTCTTCTCCAAGCCAGTACCTCGGTGCGCGACCACGACGGCGAAGAAGCTCGAGAGGTGGCCGAGCGTCTGCACGCGCTCGGCACCGAGGCCGCCGTCGCATCGCTCACTTCCCGGCCCGGCCACGCGGAAGCGATGGCGCTCCTCAAGGACGCGCGATGGGACGTCCCCGGAGCACGCGACGTCCCGCTCTTCGCACATTCGGAAGCCTTGCAGACGACGTGGGCCGTGATTCGGCTGCGCCTTCGGCACATGCAGCAGACCGTTGCCGCGCGCTGGGCGAGCGCGGCGGGTGTTGGCGCGCTGGGTGGCGCCCTTGCCGGTTCGCTTGGCGGCTTCGCGCTCTGGCTGGCGCCCGGCTCGAGTGCCCGCGCTCAATCGGCGGTCGCGCTGGCCGCGATCGGCCTCGTGGCCGGAGGCATCGGCGCGGCCGGCGTGGGCGCCGGTCTGGCCGCCGCCGAAGCGGTCGCTCGATCGCGCCGCGGCCTGGCGCTCACGCTGTGCGGCGCCGCGGCGGGCGGCGCAACCGGCGCGTTTGCTCAATGGCTGTTCGTGCTCCTGCTCGACAGCCTGTTCGGGCTGCGCCTGCCCGCCGCCGGTGCACCCATCGACGGGTTGATCGATGGACTGGTGATGGGCGCGCTGGCCGGGGCCGGGTACGCGTGGGCCACCCGTCAGCCGCCAGGTGGCGGCCTCGCGGCCCCGAAGGGACGGCGCCGGCTCGCGGCCGTGGCGCTTGTCGGGGCCAGCTGCGCTCTGGCGGCAGTGGGACTCGCCGTCACGGGCCGGCCGCTCGTTGGCGGACGCATTCACCAGGTGGCACAAGCGTCGAGAGACTCCGAGCTGGGGCTCGCACCGCTCGGACGCGTCATCGGCGAGCCGGACTTCGGTCCGCTGGCCAGAACCCTCCTCGGCGCCTTCGAGGGTGGGATTTTTGGATGTGCGCTCGGGTGGGGCCTGACCTACCGGCCCCGGTCGACCCGGCCGTGAAATCATCCGTTCCTCATCGAACGCTCATCCACCCCTGACGACTTCGGGCCACGGCAGGCGTCATTCTCCCCAAGCGGGATCTCCGGTGCACGCACGCACCCGTCCCGAAGGAGGACACCGTGAGCTTTCGTCGGCTGGCTGCCATCGCGCTCATTTTCCTGGGCGCGTCACTCTGCTGGAGCGTGCTCGGGTCATCGCTCATGGCCCGAACCGGACAATTCGACGCGCGGCTGGACCAGGAGGTGCGCCTGCTCTGGGGAGGCGCGCACCGGCAGGTCGCGCCGAACGCCTGGGTCCTGCGCCCCGGGATCGAAACCGAGACCGTCGAAACGAAAGGCGAGGACGGCCGGGTCATCAGGCAGGAGGTCCGGAAGTCAGTCGTACGGTCCGCACCGGCCGCACTCCAGTCCACCACAGCCACAGCCGATCTCGATCTCGAGCACCGGCGCAAGGGGCTGCTCTGGTACTCGACCTACAGCGTCCTGTTCAAGGCCACCTATACGTTCCTCAATCCGGACCCGGAGGCACGTGACCTGCGCATACGCTTTCCGCTGCCAGCTGATGATGTGCTCTTCGACGACTTCGTCTTCACGCTCGACGGCCGGCCGCTCAGCCCGGGGACCGAAGTCTCGAAGGAGATTCTCGCGACGGCCACCGCGGCGCCGGGTGCTCCCGTCGTGCTCGACGTGCAGTACCGGTCGAGAGGTCTGGGCACCTGGACCTACGCGTTCAGCGCCGTCGAGAAAGGGGTGTCGCAGGTCAGGGACTTCACGCTGACCATGGACACGAACTTCGAACAGATCGACTTCCCCGCCGGCACCGTCTCGCCGAGCGAGAAGACGGCAACGCCGGGCGGGTGGCGGCTGACGTGGAGGTTTGCCAACCTCATCTCGGGGCAGGCGATCGGCATGACGCTGCCCGAGAAGCTGAACCCCGGACCGTTCGCGGCACGCGTGACCTTCTTCGCCCCGGTCGGGCTGCTCTTCTTTCTGGCCGTGATGGTCATGGTGGGCGCGACCCAGGGTTCGCCGCTGCACCCGATGCACTACTGGTTCATCGCCGCCGCCTTCTTCGCGTTCCACCTTCTGCTCGCGTATCTCGTGGACCACGTGTCGGTGAACGCGGCGTTCGGCGCGGCCGCGGCGGTCAGCCTCGGTCTGGTCGTGAGCTATCTTCGCGTGGTGACCGGGATGCGACACGCGCTGCTCCGTGCCGGCGCGGCGCAGCTCGTGTTCCTCGTGCTCTTCAGCTATGCCTTCTTCTTCGAGGGCTTCACCGGGCTGTCGATCACGATCGGCGCCATCGTGACGCTCTTCGTCCTGATGCAGATGACGGCCCGGGTCTCCTGGGACGATGTGTTCGCCGGCGGAGATCGAACGACCAAACCTGCGACGGGGGCCGCTCATGCCAGCCGCGGTTGAGACGGTGCGCCACAGGCAGCTCCGCCTGCTCACGACGAAGCCCACGGAGCTCGTCGACATCACCGATGCGATCGCGGAGGCCGTCCGCGACGCCGGCCTGGTCGACGGCCTCGTCATGGTGCAGACGCGGCATACGACCAGCGGGTTGATGATCAACGAGCACGAGCCGCTCCTGCTCGGCGATCTCGAGGCGCTCTTCGAGCGCCTCGTGCCGGCGGGCGAGGTCTATGCGCACGACAACTTCGCCGTGCGCACCATCAACCTGATGCCGGGCGAGCGCCGGAACGGCCATGCGCACTGCCGGGCGGCGCTCCTCCGCGCATCCGAATCGGTCCCCGTCGTCCACGGCACACTCGCGCTGGGACGCTGGCAGCGGGTGTTCTTCGTGGACTTCGACGGCGGGCAGGTTCGCACGGTCTCGCTGACGTGCATGGGTGTGTGACAGCGCAGCTGCGCGGGCGAGCGGCGGCGTGCGTTTGAGCGCACGCAGCCGCGCGTCGTGTTGGCGACGGGCCGCCTTAAACCTGCGAGTTCGATCGGTCGTGGTGCGTGACCTGCCCGAAGCCACCGGCGCTGCCCCACTCCCCGTTCTTGTAGATGCGGATGCCGACGCTCCGCGTCTCGGAGATGAGCGAGCCATCCGCGGTGTAGCGCAGGTACCCGCCAAGCGTGTGGGCCTTGTCGTGCGTGGCGTGAATCGTGACCGGCCGAACCGGGCGATCGCGCGTGTACGCGTAAGGCCCGACCGCCCCGCCGGCGAGCTCGATGAACTCCGCCAGGTTGGTCGTGACAGGACGGTTGCGGCTCTCCTCGGTCACCGTGGACACGCTCAGCCGGCTGCGGACTCCTTTGGTCCGCCACCCGATGGTGGGGCGCCCTTCCCTGGCGTCGCGCGACCGTTCGCGGGGGCCGTAGCCGAAGTTGACGCTGGCGGTCCGCGTTCCCACCGGCAGCGGTGATTCGTAGGCGCCCCGGCTCGTGCGGGGATCGTTCAGCGCCGCCTCGTTGCCGTAGCCGAAAGCCGCCAGATAGTTCTGGTTGCCTCGAATGTCTGCCGCTTCGGCATCAGGATAGGCAACCCCGAGAAAATCCACTTCGTGCACGATCGTGGAAGCCATCTGGATGGCCCAGCGGCCATCGTTATTCGTGACGCCGTACATGCCGTCGCACAGGAGCAGCTTGTGGCCGTCCGGGGTGTAGCGCGAAAACGACAGCGAGAACGCCCCGCCCACGGGGCAATACAGATGGACGTTGATGCTCTCGAGAAGGTCGTAGGAACCGGGCTTGATCTTCGTCCGGCCCTTTCCGGCGCCATTCAGGCTCGGCGGAGGGTTGGACACGAAGTCGGCTGCGCTCTGGACCACGATCGGCTCGATGTCCTCGTAGATCGCGAACGGAAAGTGCAGGGTGCGGGCGACGGCCTCCAGATTCCGCTCGGAGAGCGCCGTGAAGTACTCCGTCATCAGCCGCAGCCCTTGCGCGACCGGCGTGGCGAAGCTGACAGGGAACCGCGAGTCGAGCTGCGCTCCCTTCCTGAGGGCCGGCGGCACCGGAAACTCCGGCGCGCCGCCTGCCTGTGCGGCCGGTTGCGCCGCGGCCGCAGCGACGAGCCCAGGCGTCAGGCCGCCGACCGCTCCCGCGATTCCCGCGCCACCCACGGTTCGTACGAACTCACGGCGGTTCAACCCGCGCCGCGTATCTTCGATGTCGTCCTTGGCCATCTCCCACCTCACAGCAAAATGTGGACGGGAGTTTCTCACGCTTCGCCGCCTGCGGCGTGAAGTAAAGTGCGCTGTGACAACTGGAGACGTTCCGGAGACATGACCGTGATGAAGACAGCTGTGTTGCTCGGTGTGATGCTGCTCGCCGTGCCGATCCCGGCGCCTGCGCAGATCAAGGCCCAGGCGAGGCCGGGGGGAACGCCACCGTGGAACAAGGGCATCCTCCCGATCAGCGCCGAGAGCTACTGGAATGCCGTCGAGTGCGGGAAGCTTGGCGGCGACAACCCGGCCTGTGTCTTCTGGGACACGGGCCTCTGCAAGAACGACGACTTCGTCCTCGCGATGTTCACGCCGTACAAGTCGGTGGCGTACGAAGTCTGGCGCGTCGTGCGGCAGATGCAGCCGGCTCCCACGCCGAGCTTTCAGGACGCGCAACGCACGCGTGTCACGGTAGGCGTCACCGCCGAACGTGGTTCCAAGAACCCGATTGCGAGCGTGGCGGTCCGGCGCGGCGGCAAGACACTGCAGCCGGCGACCACGACGATGGAGACCAACGGGGGCAGGTTTACGTTCGACTACCCCGCGTTTGCCGCGGGCAGCAGCCTGACGCTGGACCTGGTCGGGAAGGTCAGAACGCTCTCATGCACGATCGACCCAGCGACGCTGAGCGGGTTCCGCTAGACGGGAACGTCTTCGACGAGCGCGACGCCGGCTGGTGCTTGCTCGATGAGCGGCGCCTCACCCGGGATGAGTTCCCAGACCTTCCCCTCGGCGACCTCGATCTGGGCGATCACGTTGCGCTTGTGAGTGCCCACGTCGACCCTCGGCAGACAGCCGCGAGTCAGCTGTACGGCGCGAAGTGAAGAGAGCACGACGAACTGGAACGTTCCCATTTCAGCTGGACGATGAATCAAGGGCACCTCACAGGAAGGCTTGGTGAGGGCCAGGGCCAGGGCAGGCCGCAGAGCTCAAGAAGCAGGAGTATCGAGCATACCTCGGTTTCGGGCCGGTCCAGGCCGGATTCGGAGCCTCCCTGGCACCGCATTCGGGTGAAGAGGGAGGGCGGGCTGCGGTTCAGCGATGCGGGTCTTGCGCCGATCCAAGCCGGTGTTCGGAGAGCCACTGGTTGCTGACGAAGCCGAGATCAGCCTCGTGGCCGCTGTGACGCCAGGCAGTCACAAGCCCCACGATGACCGCAATGATGATCAGGCCGCCGAGCACCCACACGGTATTCACGATGCGGCTCCATCGCCGTTCTCGAGACTGCGCTCGCCGAGAGCAGTCCGAACCTCGGCGAGCTGCCTTCTTCAGCATCGTGCGGATGCCGCCGCCCGGCAGCCGCCCGACGTTGGTGCTGAGGGTCATAAGCAGCAGCGAAGTCTCGTGTCCCGCCTCGAGGGCCGCTGACAAGGCCTCGACGTCGGCTCTGACGGTAACGGACACGTGGTTCTTGGACAGCCAGCCGGCGTACTTGACCACCTCGGAGAGTGGCCCGCGAAAGGCCTCGGGGTCAGTCGAAGGCGACGCTTCGCGAGCATCGGCGTCGGGGTAGTGGCGCCTGACCCGATCAGCATGAGACGGCATCGCAGTCCTCCAGCGTCTGGGGTTGAATGGGCTAACGCGGGCGACCGGTCAGCGCCGGCACCAGCAGAAATTCCGAGAGCCCCTCAGCAGAGGCAAAGAGCTGTCCCGTACCGTAGTGCTTCATCTGCAACGTCCCGGTGGGGTCGTCGACGAACATCACGTTGACACGATCCTCGCGCGGAGGCAGGCCGTCGTTCTGCATGAAGCGGTAGTGACAGACGAGCGTGGCGCCATCCAGGCTGGGCGCAACCGTGAGCGACACTGCCGCCGGCGCCGGCTTTCGGACGACGAATCCGCCATCAGTTCCCTCGGCATCCAGGACCACGTTCCGTGTGGGGTCCCCGGGGAATTCGTCTCGGAACGCCTCCAAGTCGCGGGCGGCTGTCGCTCGGAGCCCGTCCAGCAGCCGCCGCCCGTGGAGGCGGATGAGACCGGCCTTGTGTGCGACGATCTCGTCCTCCCTGAGCCGGACGCTGTCGCGCCTACGCTCGTCTTCCGCGATTCGTTTGATCCATTCAGCGGTGGCGACACTGGTACTCATGTTCATGCCTTCCGTCAGCACGATCGAGACTGGGGTTCGGTCGCCGTCAAATGCGACCGGAGGCTGCAAGTTGTGATCGAATGTGAGTCGCGTGAGCGCGCGCGAAACGGACCAAAGATGGGCCGGTCGGCACTCGAACCTGGCTGGCTCAGTTCTGGATGACAGCAACCACTATACACGATCGCGCGTCAGCCCCGGCGTCCGCGCGTGGCACGCTGAGCTCGAGAACCAGGTCAGCGCCCCTGGGAAAAATCGAGCGCCGCGTCACGGTCGAACACCGCGCTCCGCGCGACGAGGTTGACACTGGCGGTGCGACCCGCGAACGTCCACGCGTCGGACTGGGCGGAATCGCTCTCCGCGTTGCCCCACCACGCCGCCTGGGCGCACGCATCTTCCGGAAGGGTGAAACCGAGGAGATCTTCAATCTCCTTGAAGGTCAGGACCACCCGGTCGGCGTGCCGGTCCTGCAGGTAGTCGTGGAGCCGCGCGTAGCGCCCCGGGCCGCCACGCGCGCCTCGCGCCGCGACGCTCAGCGGCGCTGCTCCGGCGACGCGGCGTTTCATCCAGTCGAGCATGCCCCCACTCTACACACTCGAGGGCGGCCGTGCTGTTCAAAACGAGACCATACGCCGGGGTCCGAATCTCTGCCAGTCCTGCCGGCGCAATCGTGGCCGTCGCCCTTCCGGCGCGCGACGAGGCGCAATCAGTCGTGCAGGACGACGCTCAGCAACGAGTCGTGCACCTCGAGGTTGCCGTTGTACTGGATGAACCCGAGCTTACGGAACCTGTTCATGAAGAAGTTCACCCGCGACCTCGTGGTCCCGACCATTTCGGCCAGCACCTCCTGAGAGATCCGGGGGAGCACGCGCCGCGGCCCCGTCGGTTTGCCGAACCGGGCGAGCAACAACAGCGTGCGAGCCAACCGCTTCTCGCTCGCATTGAAGAGGTGGTCGACGAGATCCTCTTCCAGCCTGTTGTTCCTGGCCAGCATGTGGGCGATGAAGCGGTCCGAGAGTCCGTGCTGCTGGTGGAGCAGGCGGATCATCTGCCGCTTGGGCAGAGTCCGAATGCGGCTCTCTGTCATGGCAGTGGCCGTCGCAAGCCGCACTGGCTGGCCGGCGAGCGCTCCCTCGCCGAAGAACTCGCCGGAACCCAGGACACCGATGACGGCTTCCTTGCCTGCCCTGGATAACACCGACAGCTTCACGCGCCCCTGTTGGATGTAGAGCACCGCGTTCGACGGATCGCCCTGCGCGTAGATCACTTCTCGAGGCAGATAGCCGAGGGCCTTGCCAGCCTTTGGTGCAGCATCAAGAAACGCGGCGGCGTCGAATCGTGGTCTTCTTCGCGAGCCCATCCGGCACTAATCTAACCCCTTGGCCGAGGGGCAGCCGGGTATTTTCTGAGGGTGGGTCAGTCGTGCAGGACGACGCTTAGGAGCGAGCTGTTGATCTTGAGCGGGAGCTCGCCGTCATACTCGATGAAGCCGAGCTTCTTGAACTTGTTGAGGAAGAAGTTGACCCGGGAGCGGGTGGTGCCGACCATTTCTGCGAGCGTCGCCTGGGAGATCTTGGGGACGACCCGCGCCGGCTTGTCCTGCTTACCATAGCGCGCCAGCAGCAGGAGTGTTCGCGCGAGGCGCTTCTCGCTCGAGTTGAAGAGCTGATCGACCAGATCTTCCTCGATGCGAATGTTCCGCGCGAGCATGTGCGAGATGAAGCGATCCGACATGGCGTGCTGCTTATGCAGCAACTGCACCATCTTGTTCTTGCGCACGAGGAGAATCGAGCTGGGCGTGATCGCGGTCGCGCTGCCCATGCGGCTCGCTTGTCCGGCGAGGCAACCCTCGCCGAAGAAATCACCGGGACCGAGCATGGCCACGACGGCTTCCTTGCCCGTCTTTGAAAGCACTGACAGCTTGACGCCGCCGGCCTTGATGTACATCACGTGCCCGCAGGGGTCGCCCTGCGCGAAGATCGATTCGCCTCGCCCGTACTGCACGACCGTCTTGGCGACCCCCGCCGAGTCGAGAAAGGCCTGCGCATTGAACGCCGCGCTCCTGGCGCCTCCATTGGCGACAGGGCCGCGTTTTTCGGTCATTCCAGCGCTCCCATCAGCGGAAGGCTCACGATGAATTCACTCCCCTGCCCGGCGCCCTCGCTCCGTGCCTCGATGCGGCCGCCGTGCAGGCGCACGATCTCGCGCACGATGCTCAGGCCGATGCCGAGCCCCGTGCCTTCGTGCGGGGTGACCTGCGAGAACAGCTCGAACACGTGGGGCAGGGCGTTCGCCGCGATTCCGCGCCCGGTGTCGCTGATACGCACGGTGGCGGTTCGTCCGATTCGCTCGACCTGGATCGCAATAGTCCCACCCGGCGGAGTGTACTTGACGGCGTTGCCCAGGAGGTTGGAGATCACCTGCAACAAACGCCGCCGATCGCCTTTGACCCACAACGGCAGATGATCGTCTGGAAGGACGAGCATCTGCCCGCGCTCGACCGCCACAGCCTCGACGTCGGCTGCGGCATCAGCGATGACCGTGCTCAGGTCGACCCGACAGCGGCCCAACGGGACTTTGCCGCGCGCCCAGCGTGCCGCGTCTACGAGGTCGTCCACAAGACGACTCATCTGGCCGAGCTGGCGCTGCATGGCGTCAGCGGCCCGGAGTGCGGCGTCTGTACCCGGAGCCTGGCGTACGACCGCAACCGCCGCGAGCATCGTCGATAACGGCTGACGAAGTTCGTGAGCCAGCGTCGCCACGAACAGATCGTGGGGTGGGCTGACGATGACAGGCAGCCGGGCGAGCTTGACTCGGCCAGCGTTCACACCGGGCTGAATCACTTTCGAATTGAAGGAGGGAAGGAGCGAAACCTCTTCCAGCATTCTGTACCTCGGGAACAGACCCAACACTACCTGCCGTCGAGTCGGACGGCTGTTCCGGATTGCACATCGCGGCGCTCGATCGATCGCGGAGACCGACTCCTCAGCGGCGCCGCTCGGGGTCGCGAAGAACGTCTGCAGCCGTCCTCGCCTCGGGGCCGGGCCAGAGCATCAGCACGATCGCCGGCGGCACCAGGCTCAGGGCCAGCAACAGACCCGCGGTACCGACGGTCACCTCTGTTCCAAGCATTATGACGATTACGGCGACAAGGACGACGGCTGCGAACCAGCCCTGGATCAAAGTAGAGCGGGTGACGTTTTCCAGCATCAGGTATGTACCTGGGGCGAGGCGGACGCTGTGGGGCTGTGCCCAATCAGCCAGCACAAGCGTACGACCGGGCGGTGCGCGGACGGTGTGCTCTATTGCACACCTGCCTGGCGAGGTCAGCGCCCATGCTACGTGACGGTGGCCAATGGCCGATCGGAGGACCGTATGTCGGGATTGAACGGTGACAAGGCGCGATTCAGAATTACCCGGGCGCGAAAGCTGCAGCGGCGGCAACGGATTCAGCTGCTCGTCGCAAGTCTACTGAGCAGGGCGGAGAAACTTCCTGACGCCTCCCTGCCGTTGCCCAAGCGCCGATCCCCTTCCGTTCCGTAGCTCCATCCCCGCCCGCGAGCGCCGGGACCCGATGATATCCTCGGGCCGATGAGCGTTGCGCCAGCGATCGGCGTGAGGGCTGAACCGCTTCGCGGGGCGACGGCCCGAGCGCGCGTCTGTGCGGCTGTCGCATTCGCCTTCCTGCTGGTGCCTTTGAACTCGGGGGCGCAGGAGCTCGAGCCTGGCGCCTACTGGCCGCTTCCCGCGGGACTGAACATCCTCACGGCCGTCAACAGCTTCAACTGGGGCGATGTGGCGTTCGATGCCGCTGCCCCCATCGATGAGGCCCGCGCGCGAATCAACACGACGGCCTTGTCCTTCACGAGGGCGTTCAGCCTGGCGGGCCGATCCGCCAACGCCGGCGTCGCGGTGCCCATAGTCGGGGGGCATCTCGAGGGTCTGTACCTCGGCGCCCCGGCCGAGACCGATCGCTTCGGGCTGGGTGATGCGAGGCTGCGGCTGGCGATGAACCTGTACGGCGCGCCCGCGATGGCGCCCAAGGTCTTCGCGTCCTACCGCCAGCGCCTGATCCTCGGCGTGAGTCTGACCGCCGCGCCTCCGATCGGGCAGTACGATTCAACGAAGCTTATCAATGTCGGCACCAACCGCTGGTCGTTCCGGCCCGAGATCGGCCTGTCGAGCACGCACGGCAAGTGGGTCGTCGAGGCGATGGCGGGCGTCTGGTTGTTCACCGACAACAACAACTTCGCGGGGGGCGGGACTCGTGAACAGGATCCCATCTCGGCCACGCAGTTCCATCTCACCTACAAGTTCACACCGGCACGGTGGCTGGCAGCGGACGCGAATTTCTATACCGGGGGCCAGACCACGATCAACGGTCGGGAGAACATCGACCTGCAGCGCAATTCGCGCATCGGCGCAACCTTCTCTACCGCGATCGGCGGCGGGCAGGCGATCCGCATGTCGGTGAGCCGCGGCGCCTACACGACCATCGGCTCGGACTTCGTTTCGATCGCGTTCGGCTACAACTATGCGTGGGTGCGCTGATATGGTCCGGAGCTCGACGCGGGGAGATGTCGAGCCTTCGCGAGGTAGCGGCAATCCGTCGTGCTAAGATCCCGGAGGCTTGTTCGTTACGGGCAATAGAGGCCGAGGAGGACGCATGCGGAGCGGCGTATTCACAGGGGGGACCATCATGGCCCTCGTGCTGGCGGCCGTCGCCACAACGTCCGCACAGACCCGGCCGGCGACCGTCCTCTATCAGGACCGGGTCGTTCAACTGGCGAGCACGCTTCCCGATCCCAACGACCTGTGGGTCGTTCCTGAAGATCTCCCGCGCGTGAACAACTTCGAGCTCAAGCCGGAAGGCGCCTGCCTGGCCGACCTCTGCGTGCCGGTGCGACAGGACCGCGACAGCGAGCTGTTCGTCACACGCGCACGCCAGGGCTGGTTCAACGTCACGGCACTCGCCCGCCTGCTCGAGCAACCCTTCGTGGTCGATCACGAGCATCTCGTCTGGAGCTTCGGCGCGATCCCGGTCACGCGCAACAGCTTCCTCCAATCGGCGATGGCCCCCGACTTCGCCCTGCCCAACCTCGAAGGCAACCTGGTGCGGCTTTCAGACTTTCGAGGAAAGAAAGTCCTGATTGTCACCTGGGCATCCTGGTGAGGGTGCCGCTATGACCTGCCCGGGTGGCAGGCCGCCTACGAACAGCTGAAGAAGCAGAACTTCGAAATCATCGCCGTGGCCGAAGACACGCTGGGTGTCAAGGCTGCCCGCGAGTGGTACGCCGCTGCGAAACCGACATACACCACGCTTGTGGATCCCACCCACCTGGTGACCGAGCTTTACAACCTCGTCAACGTGCCCTCAGGTATCTGGGTAGACGAGCAGGGGCGCGTCGCACGCATCAACGAAGGCACCTACTCCGGAATCATCAAGCTGGGCGCGGGGACGATCGGCACCGACGAGTATCTCCCGCTCGTCCGCGACTGGGTGGCGAACGGCGCGAAGAGCCGCTTCGCATGGGCGCCGGAAGACATGGTCAAGCGGATCCGCCGTGCCACTCCCGACGAGGCTCTGGCCGACCCGACGTTCAAGCTCGGCGTCTACTTCTACGAGCAGGACGAGGCCCTGGCGCGGACCTACTGGGAGCGGGCGCAGGCCCTCGCGCCCGACAACTGGAACTTTCACCGGCAGGACTGGAACCTGACCGAAGGCCTCGCCGGGCCGAAGTATCGAGAGAAACGCGGGGCGCTCGGCGACAAACCGTACTACGCGCCCCTCGAGACGCCGTCCCAGCCGGCAACGCCCCGCTAGCCTCGGCACGCGTCAGTCGCAGGACGCCTCGGCGCGAGCCTTCAGGGCAGACGCTGGTGCTTCCTCGCGACGTTGATGAGCACGGCCTCGCGGAGGAACACGTTCATGAATCCGTTCCTCCGCCCGGCAAGCGTGCGCTCTTTCATTCCGGTGGACCGCTAACGGTCAGGCGGTGCATGGCACCGGAGGGCTCGACCAGTCCGAGGTTAGCCGCGTACGCGGCGGGTTTCTCACCGCAGGGGAATTGGGGATGGAACCGGAACAGCCGGCGCTGTCCTGCGGCGATCACAGTGTTGCCGAACTCGTTCGCCAGACTCGGCTGAGGAAATGCGACCGTCGGGCCACCCAGGTTCGAGCCATTGACCATCTGGATGGTGACCTCATCGAGGTGAACAGTGCGGGACGCCGTGATCACGATGTTGAATGGCGGCGTCCGGTACGCATACCCGGCGCAACCGTAGAGGGTCACGACCGGACCGGCGAAGGGTGCGGGCTCCGGCCACGATACGGTGTCCATCGTCGCAGTCGCCGCAGCGGTGTTCGATGCTCCCGTCGGCGCGACCACGACACCGCCTTCGCATGCCGTCAAGGTCGTCGCAAGCGCGGTGAGCAGCAGCCACCCTGCGATCGGGTGATAACGCCTGGTCGTCGCTGTCGATAGGTCGATGCGCATTTGTGCCTCCCGGTGCGCATAGTTTCTCTCAACAGCGCGCGTGGAAAAAAAGAAATTTCCCTCTGCGATCAATTACGTTTTCGATCAATTACGTTTCTGATCAATTACGTTTTCGATCGATGCGTGATGGCTAGGGTTGAATGGTGATGGCGACGTCGTAGCAGAGGGGACCGCTGGTCCCCTGTGCAAACTCTTCCTTGGACCGCCGCCATCGCGCGCCCTTCAGTCCCGGCACCGGCTGCCACTTCGTCGAACGCGGCACCAGGTCGGGCAGGTCCCTGCCGCGATCGAGGGGCTCGAGTTCGAGGTCTGATCGCATCACGCGGCGCGCCGACTTCTCGCGCAGACGCCGGTATAGCGGCTCGTGCGGCATCCTCCAGGGATCGGGCATCTTCTTCTTGACGGCGTCGAAGTCGACGGGAATCATCGCGATGATGTCGTTCATCAGTTCGAGACCGAACGGAGCGCCATTCGGATCTGAGCTCGACGCGTCTCGCGGATCGCGCCGCAATGTCGAGTTGTGGCTCCCGTGGTGGCCGACCTTGTACAGCAGCGCACGCGCCAGCAGGTCGTCGACCTTCATGGCCCTGGTCCCGTAGGTCTGATCGCGCCACGACAGCCAGTTGCCCACCTGGGCATCGGCTGCGAACAGCAGGACGCGGCCCTTTCCGGGCGGGCCCCACTCGAAAGCCAGGGCGAGGCTCGTGTTGTTGGTGTCCGCGGCCAGGTTGAGGGCAAGCGTTTCGGCCGACCCCAGCCAGTCGGCATCGATCCGCCGCCACGTCGCGTGCTCGGCAAGATAGGCTGCCTCGATAAACGACCGGGTTTCGCTGCGCGGCATGTCCGCCGCGTTCCAGGAGTAGCCGGGCCCAACGCCGACCGGCGCGGACAGATCGCATCCGCACCGGAACGCGGGCGGGAACGGGTATCGCCAATCGTCGGGCACGGCGCCCCCATCAGCGGCGGCCCCGCGAGAGAACCGCGGGCTCAACTCCAGTGCACGGTTCCCACTCGTGCTCGTCAGGTAGACCTCCTTGAAGACCCCGCCAGGATCGCTTTCCTTGGCGCCGCGGATCTTGCTGGGCTTGTCCTTCTCGAGGAGGTCGGACCGTGGAGGGCCCAGCACATACGCGCGGAGGCTGGAGACACCCATGACCTCCCGCACGTGTCCGGGTTCGCGGTACTCGATGTTGGCCGCGCCTGCCTTCAGGGCCAGCAGGTTCAGCGCAAGCTCGTTGGACGACGGCGACTTCCTCGCCTTCTTGTTCTTCGCCACGCCGAGGTCCGCCGGCAGCGGCGCAGCGGCGGCATCGGCCGTCCGTCGCGATTTCGCCTCCAGCGCCTGGACGATTCCGGTGACGGCCGCCGTGTCAACCGATCCGTCGGCGGGACGATCGAAATCGGTGAGCTCCAGCACCCGGGACGCGACCGCAACTCCCTCGGCTCCGGCGCGGCGCTTCGCCTCCTCAACCGCTTCGTCGATCACGCGCTGGGCCGTGCCGCGCTTCCGCCGCAGGACATCAGCCTGGCCGTCGCCGCGCTTCTCGGTCCACGCCACCCACAGCTCGCCAATGGTCAGCGCGTCCTTCAGGAACGGGCTGCCCTTCTGCACGAAACCAGAGAGGTGATCGGCGTGTTCGTGCGTGGCGACCACCACATCCACGTGGGAGCCTGTCGAAGCCGCCACGTGTTCGAGTACCTGGGCCAGGCGCGAAGGGCCGTCGGTCTGGCGCGCGTGCACACCACAGTCGATCAAGATGTACTTGGCCTTCCCCTTCTTGACCGGGACCGCGAGGAGAAAGCAGTCGCCGAGACCCTGCCGGTACATCCGCACAACGATCTCTGTCGGTTTCTCGGGCAGCAGGCGGGCCGCCGAGCGTCCACCTGCGGAACGCTTGGCGGGCTTCCGTGTCGATCTCGGACGCGACGATTGTTTTTTGGGGCTCATCTCAGTACGTGCCTACCGTGTTCGAGGGTGAGTGTGCCAGCGCGAATGGCTCCAGCGTGCGCCGGGCCATGCGCGTGTCGTCGGTCAACGCGAAGCGGGCAATGGCTTCGCTGCCCTGAGCCGCCACCCGATCGCGCAGAAACGCCATCTGCCGCGCTTTGCGTCCCTCACTGAGCACGTTCTTCGCCACCGAGTATGTGACGGCGCCCGCCTCGGGATCGATGATGAGCGAGGTCCCGCCTCGAAACCAGAACGTCAGCGGCTGCCCGCCCGGCGCGCGCATGACCGACTTCGGATCGGCCGGGTCGGCCAGGAGCTTCGTACGCACGCGCTGCGTCAACACGACCTCGAGCTCCACTTTTGACCGGCCGTCTGCCCGGAGGCGCACCGTGGGCCGGACCTTGTGCACTTCGAGCGGGATCCGCTTCGCCTTCTCGGTCTCTGCCATCCCGTCGAGGCTGACGCCGAGGTGCCAGCCGATGCGCTGCTTCGCCAGGGCCGAATTGTTTCGCGCGCGGGCGCAGTGGACGATCCACCCGTTCAGGAAGCGCGCGAACGCCCGCTCGACCAGGTAGCGCGGGTAGCGCTGCCCGTGTGCCGACGTCGTGTGCGCGGAGTCGAGTTTCCAGGCGGTCTTGAGGAACCGCTCGGCGGCTGCGTTGAAATTCTTGTTGCGGAAATCCTCCCAGAGCCCACCCTGCAGCGTCTCCATCTCCCTGTACTCGCCTCCCTGCCCGAGGAGATCGGTCATCTCCGTCGATTCATAGGCGGCGACCATCGTCCGCAGCACGGCGGCCGGCGGCAGGTAGCTCTCGACGATCACCCGGTCGTCGGGATCGATGGGCTTCCACCGGAGCGCATCCTCGGCGAGGGCTCGGACGTCGATCGGATAGATCCCGCGGTCGCGAAAGGCCTCGACAAAGGCCAGCCGGTAGCGTCGTGGATCGTCGGGGTAGAAGTCGGTGTCGGCGGTGATGAGCGCGCGGAGGAAGTCGCCGAAGGTCACGTCTACGGGCGGCAGGTAGTCGATCGAGCGTATGCACATGTTGAGCACGCGCTGCGACAGCCGGACCGCCTCCTCCGCAAACCGGCGCGCCAGGTCTGGGTGGATGTCGCCGTCAGGAAGCACGCCCGTGCCGCCCGTCGCAATTCTCCGCAGGTCCGCGATCCGGCTGTCGTACATCCGGACGAAGGCATCGAACACGGCCGCCACGAGAATGGCGCCACGCTCGTGCGGCTCGAAGGTCCGGCCCAGCGCGGACGGGTCCGGCCGCTGGCGCACACCCTCGCTGTCGAACTCGCCAAGAGCATTCCTCAGGGCATCGCCCTGGTTCGTGGCGCGAGCGAACTGCCCCGCCAGTTGCGCCAGCAAGCCGTTCGAGCGCAGGTTGCCCCTCACCCGCTGGATCTGGTCGAGCAGCAGGCCCGGAAGTGTGAAGTGCTGAAAAATGGCGACGATGTCCGCAAAGGCCTCGTGGAACGCCACCATGTCGACATTGCTCGCATCGAGCAGCCGACGGTGCATGCCGTCCAGGATGGCGTGGGTCATCTCGTGGGCCACGATGTCGTGCGAGAGACAGGTGAAGACCAGGCCGCCCGGGAGCTCGTCGCGCGGATCGGTGGTCTCGGCGTTGAAGTAGCCGAAGAGCAAGGCCGCCTTCGACGGCGAGTAGTAGGCGTTCTGGTCCCTCAGCGCATGCGGGTAGATCCGCAGGCGCTGCACGTAGCGGCCGCCGTGCTCAGAGGAGGCGGAAGCGTCGGACCCGCGCCGTTCGGCCCAGAACATCCTGCGGCCGAGCACCTGCTCGAAGTTCTCGATGGTCTTCATGCCCACGGCGTAGACCATCTGCTGATGGAACTGTGGGTTGCCTGTCGAAGGCGACAGGCCGTCCTGGGCGAGGAGATCCGGCGAACTGAGGTCAACCGGGTCGTACACGCAACTGCTGGAGGGATCGACGTCGACCACCTCCAGGTACTCGCCAGTCGGTCCCGGAGTCACTTCCTCCCACGGAACGGAGAGAACCGAACGGCTGATGAGCGACTGCTCGAGTTGCACATCGGCCGCAGGGTCGAGCGAGAACACCCGGAGGCGTCTGTGCGCTGGAACAGGCCGAGGGGCCCGGGTGCTCGCAGACCCGCCATCGGTCCCCGCGGGTGCCGCAGGCCCCTTGCCCCTTCGCGGGGGTGACTTCCGCCTCTGTTTCGCCATTCGTGTCCTCGGAGCTGCCCGGAGCCACGCCGATCATCCACGTCCGGCTGCTCGCCGTCTACTCTGATTAACGTCGAAACGGCGTGGGACGCACGGTTAGAATGCCCCCGCGAACGACCCATGCCCTCAACTGCGCAGGTCACCCGATTGCTCGTGGCTTGGGGCCAGGGGGATAAGGACGCCCTCGAGGCCCTTGTCCCCTTCGTTCATGCCGAGCTTCGCCGGATTGCCCGGCGCCACATGGCAAAGGAGCGGCCCGGGCACACGCTCCAGCCGACGGCGCTCGTCAACGAAGCCTTCCTCAAACTCGTGGATGTCGGCGACGTGCGCTGGCAGGACCGGGCGCACTTCTTCGCGATGGCCTCGCGTGTAATGCGGCACGTCCTGGTCGACAGCGCCAGGGCTCGCGGCTTTCAAAAGCGCGGCGGGGGCGCCACGAGAGTGACCCTGAACGAAGAGCGGGCCGGCACGACCGAGCGTGCGGCCGACCTGATCGCCCTGGACGAGGCGCTGGACGGCCTCGCCGCGATCGACCCGCGGAAGGCACAAGTCGTGGAAATGCGCTATTTCGGGGGCCTGAGCGTCGAAGAAGCCGCGGAGGCCCTCGGGGTATCGGTCCGTACGGCCAAGCGCGATTGGACCGTGGCCAAGCTATGGCTGCTGGCCGAGCTCAAGAAGTAGGCTGTGGCCCTTCCGGCGCCCGTTTCACGCTTCCCCAGGTGAACCCCGTTATTTCCTGGTTTTCCGGGAGGAGCGTCATGAGCCCAGAACAAGAGCGCACGGCCGCCGAAGAAATGCTGCATCAATCGCTGCCTTCGCTCACGCGATGGGCACACGGCCGGATCCCGGCAGGCGCCCGGGGAGCCATGGATACGTGCGACCTCGTGCAGGAGACCGCTCTGCACATGATGGGGAAGCTCCATGCGTTCACCCCCAGGCATCCGGGAGCCATGGGCGCCTATCTTCGCGTGGCGGCCCTGAACCGCATCCGCGACGAAGCGCGCCGCATTGCCAGGCGCCCGGTCTCCGTGGAGCTGCCCGAGCATCTGCACTCCGGCGACGCGACCCCGCTCGACTGTGCGATCGGCGCCGACACGGCCAGGCGCTACCGGGAGTCGCTCGAACACCTCTCCCAGAAGGATCGCGACCTCGTGGTGGCCAGGGTCGAGCTGCAGTGGACCACCGCCGAAATCACCCGGCACTTCGGCTTTCGAACTCATGGTGCCGCGCACATGGCCGTGAAACGGGCGCTCCACCGGGTCGCGAGCTTACTGCGGAAATCGAGCCTCGCGCTGAACGAGAGGACGGACTGACATGCTGCTCAAGTGGTCTCAGAAGCTCGCTCCGCACCCGCTCTGCGGACGCGGGGAGAGCTGCACCGACACGTACATGGTCAACGCGGTCGGCATCAGCGACGACGCCAGCAGGCTCGTCGCCGGGACCTACTACCAGAACTATGATGGCGCCGTCAGGGTGCGCGACGACGGCACCTACGGGATGTATGTCTACGACACCGCGGGAACCGGTACCAGGCTCTTCGAGAGTGAATACAAAGGCAACCGCGGCATCTACGACGTGGCCATCTCCGGCGACGGCAAGGTGGTCGCCTGTGGCGGGCTCTTCAGCCACGGATCCGCGAATCCCTTCAAGCCCAAGCGCGGGATCGTCCGGGCGTTCGAGGTGTCGACGCAGAAGGTGCTCCTCGACAGCACCGACTTCCCCGCGCGGGTCAACGCCGTGGCGCTCTCTCGAGATGGAGGGGTGCTGGCCGCCGTGGCGGAATTCTTCGTCTACGTATTCATTCGGCAGACTTCCGGGCTCTTCCCCGCCGCACCCCATGCCATTCCCCTTGGGCGGCTACAGCGATGCCCTGGACGTGCATCCCAGCGGGAACTGGCTCGCCACCGCCGATCGGAAGGGCACCGTCTACATCGTGCCCATCACCGGAGGCGTCGTCGGCAGCCCCGTCACCTGCAACATCGAGGAACCTGAAAATCCGCTGAAGCCGCTTTCGATCAAGGCTCCCGTGGCGTTCCATCGCGTGTCGGTGGCGAGAGTCGCCGATGCGCTTGTGGCGGCCAGCCGTGACTACATCTACCTGCTGACACCAGCCTCGGTGCAAGGTCCCCCGCCCGGTCCCGTGGCACGTTATGTGACCGCGGAGGCGGCCGAGAGGCACGCCGCCTGGGGCGTGGCGATCGCGGACGACGCCTCGTTTATCACTGCCGTGGTCAACGACCCGGCCTCGGGCGGCGCGCACAGCACCGGCCGCCTGCTCAAGCTCTCGCCGGCCGGATCGGTCCTCAACAAAGTCTCGCAGCAGACGCTCGCGCGCATGCCAAACAGCACGAGCCTCGACTCGTCGGGCACGCGCCTGACGGCGTGCGACGGATATCCGGTCAATGTGCCCGGCACTTTCTACCTCTTCGACGGCGTCGGTCCGCAGCCTAAGACGCACACGACGACGAAGATGTGCTGGCCCATGGTCATCAGTGCAGATGGCACCGGCATCGCTGCGGGAGACGACGACAACTCGTTGTTCTTCTTCACGACCTGAGGCACGGGGAGCCCCAGCCGCGCGGCCAGTGCGGCGTAACGGGCGTCCCCCTGGAGCGCGTCGAGGTGCGACTCCACGAACACGTACTGAAGGAGCGGGTCACGCGCGGCGTAGCTCTCTTCGAGCTGTTCGAACGCCCTGTCCCGCTGGTCGAGGCCGACGTACGCGATCGCCAGACTCGAGGGCGGAACAAACGATCCTGACTTCTGCAGCGTCTCGAACACATCGAGCGCCTGCTGCCGCCGGCCTACACGCGCGAGGGCGTGGACGTAGTAACACAACGTGGCGGCCGTCTTGTCGCCCAGCCTGGCCGCGGTCTCGAACGCATCAATCGCCTCCGCGAACCTCCCGCTCCCTCCGTTGACGATGCCGATCCAGGTCCAGATGGCCGGCGCACGGCTGTCCAGGCTCGCGGCCGTCTTCAGGACGTCGAGGGCTTCGTCGTACCTGCGCAGGTTGTAGAAAACCGCGGCTGAATCGATCGCGCTCGACAAACCGACCGGATCCAGCTCGTGTGCCCGGCGCGCCTCGGTGATCGCCTCCTCGTGGGCACCCGTGAGGCTCAGGGCAATGGCGAGCCCGTGGCGCGCGCTGGCCAGGCTGCTGCTCAACGCAAGGGCGCGGCGGTACTCGCGCTCTGCGTCCATCCATTCCCAGCGGTCTCGCTTGATATCGGCCAGCACCGCGTGCGCGTCCGCCAGTTCATCGTCTGCCGCGATCGCTCTGAGCGCCGCCGCCTCGGCAAGCGGAAGCGCATCGGTCGGCTCGAGGATGCCCGCGCCCCCAAGACGCCGGTACGAATTCGCGAGCTCGGCGTGCGCGGCTGCAAAGCCCGGGTCGATCCCGAGCGCCTGCTCGAAGAAGGCCGCCGCCCGCTGCGTGCTGGCGGGCGTGTAGAGCCACATCTGGTATCGCCCTCTCAGCAGAAGGGCGTACGCGTCAGAATTGACCATCCTGCCCTTGGCGAGCCGGCGCTCGTCGTCGGGCGTGAGCGACGACTGCACCCGCCGGGCTATCTCCTGCGAGATCTGCGCCTGCACGTCCGCGAGATCAGCGAGGCTGGGAGAATACTCGGCGCCCCAGATGACGCGTGCGTCCTGTCCATCGATGAGCTCGGCCGTAATCTTCAGACGCCCGTCGGTCTCGACGACCTGGCCGGTCACCAGCGTGCGCACGCCCAGCGTCCGAGCGGTCTCCTGTACGTTCAAGGTGTCCTTGGAGTAGCGGAAGCTCGACGTGCGGGCGATCACCTTGACCTCGGGCAGCTGCGCAAGAGCGTGGATGAGGCCCTCGCTGATGCCGCCGGCCAGAAACGCGGTTTCGGGCGTCTCCTGCGGGTTGACGAACGGAATGACCGCGACCGATCCGACCGGAGCGGGAGGCGTCCACAGCGGGTAGGACACGGCCGCGAGCGTGACGGCGGCGGCCGCCGCCCACGGCCATAGCTTGCGCTCCCGGCGCCGCGTCAGCTTGTCCAGCACGTGCTGCAGGCGCTGCCGCACCTCCTGCATTCCCGCCCAGCGCGCAGCAGGATCCTTCTCGAGGCAGCCGTCGACAATCGGTTGCAACCCGGCCGGCACGCGCGCGACGGCATCGGCCAGGCGGGGCGTCGAGTCGAACACGAGGCTGTGCAGCGAGCGCATCACCGACGCGTGCCAGAAAGGCGGCCGATCCGTGACGGCTTCGACCAGCATGCACCCGAACGAAAAGATATCGGTGCGGACGTCGAGCCGTGCGGTTCCCCCGACTTGTTCCGGCGACATGTACCCGACGGTGCCTTCGATGCGCTCGCGCGGCACGGTCGCGAAGGCGAGTGCCGTTGCGGACGGCATCGTGTGCTCTCGCCGGTATCCCTCGACGAGGGTCGCAAGGCCGAAGTCCAGGATCTTCACCAGCCCGTCGCGGGTCAGGATGATGTTGTCGGGCTTCAGATCACAGTGCACGACGCCGGAGGCATGAGCCTTCTCGAGAGCCTGTGCCACCTGCAGGAGGTAGCCGAGCCGCTCCTCGAGCGGGCACGATTCCTGGTTCCACTTCTCGCGGAGCGTCTCGCCATCGACGTACTCCATCGAGATGTAACAGGAGTCGCCTTCCTGCCCCACCTCGTAGATGGTGGCAATGTTGGGATGGCTGAGGGCGGCGGCGGCCTGTGCCTCGCGGATGAAACGCGAGTGGTCATCGTGAGTGAGCGCGGTCTGCTTGAAGACTTTCAGGGCGATGTAGCGCCCCAGGCGCGCGTCAAAGGCTTTGTAGACGTCGCCGCTTCCGCCCGAGCCAAGCCAGTCGATGATTTCGTAGGGTCCGAGCGGAGAACCTGACGGCAGCAGCTCCCGCTCCACCGACGGCAGCGGATCGGCCCCGTCGAAGAGCGCAAGACGATCCAGCAGCACGCTGGTCCGGCCCTCGCGCGACAGCAGACGCTCGACCTCGGCTCGCAGCGCGAGGTCGTCCCCGCAGGCGCCGTCGAGAAACCGGGCCCGATCCGGCGCCTCCAGCGCCGAGAGGCACAGCGTTTCAATCCGCTTCCAGCGATCGGGGTCGGGGTGCACAGCCTTGTCGAATGCCGATGGGGGTCAGCATACCAACACACCGTCTGCGGGTCCTGCCCTTTCGTTCGCGGAGCCCCGGCGCTGCCGACTCACCGACGGCTGTCGACCTTGAGACGAACGGTCGACGCGTGAACGTCCGCGCGCTCGACTCCAGCCGCGTCGACATTGGAGATCCGGGCGATGTACTCGAACGTGGCGCTCCGGCCACCGGCAAGCACCTTCAACACGCCGACGCCCGGCGTGGAGCCCGTGGACACGTGGGGATCGGCGGTGAGGGGTACCGGGCCGCGGAGCGACATGTACACGTGGCTGCCGTCCGGCGACACCGAGAGGAGATCGGGCGTCGGATCCACGGACAGCTCGTTGACGAGCTGGATGCGGTTCACGACCTTGTCGATCCGCGTATCCACCACCCAGAGAAAATTGCGGCCGCGATCGGCAATCCAGAGGAAGCGGTCCTCGCAGCGGATCTGGAAGGCTTGAGCATCGCCGCGGCCGTCCCTGGGCAGGCTCTGATGCTGGTCTCGAGCCAGGGCGATTCGAGCTTTCACTTCTATCGCATCGGGCGAAGAGCGGATCACGTGGCACAGTTCTTTGTCGAGGGTGTGGGCGATACCGACGGCGTTCACTGGGTGGGCACGCCCATGGGGCGACGGTTCCCCTTCGGGCTCCTGCTGGTGCAGAACGGCGAGGCCCCGGAGCCCGAAGATACCGGCGAGATCAACGGCTACGAGTTCGACGGCTCGACCCAGTTCGAGTACATCAGCATCCTCGATGTCCTGAAAGCCCTCGCAGGAAGCGCCCCGCGGTAAATCCGACAGAAAAGTCTGTTCCCATCCAGCGACCTACCGATCTGTAGGGATTCCGGAGGAGGCCTGTGCGGCCCCCCGCCGGCTCTGCAGGCCGATTCTTCTAGAAAATCTCCGCACTTCGCGCCACCGCCCGCAGCTGCAATGGCTGGCCTTCAAATTGCTCTTTGGGATGGCGTTCCCAATGTCTGCGAAGCTCGCGGCCGGCTGGCTCGTCGTTCTCATGGCCATTTCGCTCAGTGTTCCGGCGTCGCCATCAGCGCTCGGGGATCTGATCGATGCCACGGGCACTCCGAGGTCAGCGTGGCGGCGGGTGCGGCTGATGGGCCGCGGGCGATTGGTGAACCGGTCCCGCTCACGCGCGAGTCGCATCGCGGGCGGTCCGCAGCGTTAGCGGTGCGAGCTGAGGCTCCGTGCCACGTCCCGCATGAGGAACGGAAACCGGGCACGGTTCGAAGCGGCACCACCGGCAGGCATCAGGAGCGATCACCGGTTCTTCGGCTCTAGCGGCTTCCCGTCCCCTACGCCTGCTCGCGGCAGGCTCGCCGGCACATTCGAGGCAAGGGCGTTTCGGTGCAGCGACGTGGAGTGGCCGCGCATTCCGCACGTTTCTACTAGGAGACACTATGAATCTACGCAAGTTTCGGACGTTCAACGTGGCCTGTATGGTCATCGGCGCCGTCGCCCTTGCCTCGGACGCGCACGCGAAGACGGCCGAAGAGCTGACCATCGCCCTCGACACGATCTGGGTGCGTGCTCACGGCGTCCCTCGTGTTCTTCATGAACCTGGGATTCGCGCTCGTGGAGTCGGGGTTCTGCCGGTCGAAGAACACCGTCAACATCCTCTCGAAGAACTTCATCGTCTTCGCCATCTCCTGCCTCGCCTTCTACGTGTTCGGCTGGGGCCTGATGTTCGGCAACGGCAGCGGCTTCATCGGGCACGGAGGGGCTGTTCGCGATCGGCGGCGCCGACAACAGCCCGGCGACGGGTGACGCCTACACGCGGCGCCTACAAGGCGATCGCGTGGACCGGCATCCCGCTCTACGCGAAGTTCTTCTTCCAGCTCGTGTTCGCCGGCACGGCCGCCACGATCGTGTCCGGCTCGGTGGCCGAGCGCATCAAGTACTTCTCGTTCATCGTGTTCTCGTTCCTCCTCGTCGCGTTCGTCTATCCGATCACCGGCCACTGGATCTGGGGCGGCGGCTGGCTCGCGACGGCCGGCTTCTGGGACTTCGCCGGATCGACCGTCGTGCACAGCGTCGGCGGCTGGGCGGCGCTCGCCGGCATCATCGTGCTCGGGCCGCGCCTCGGGAAGTACGGCCCCGGCGGGAAGGTCACAGCCGATTCCCGGCCACAGCATGACGTCCGGCGTCATCGGCTGCTTCGTGCTCTGGCTCGGCTGGTTCGGGTTCAACCCGGGATCGACGATGGCGGCGGACCCGAGCGCGATCTCGCACATGTTCATGACGACCAACACGGCCGCGTTCATGGGCATGCTGTCGGCCACGGCGCTCAGCTGGACGTGGGACGGCAAGCCCGACCTCGGCATGTCGGTCAACGGCTGCCTCGCCGGCCTCGTCGCGATCACCGCGCCGTGCGCCTTCGTGACGGTCAACGCGTCGCTCATCATCGGCCTGCTGGCCGGGCTGCATCGTGGTGTGCGCCGTGAAGCTGCTCGACACGCTGAAGATCGACGATCCGGTCGGCGCGGTGCCGGTGCACCTGTTCAACGGCGTGTTCGGCACGCATCTGCGTCGGCCTGTTCGCCGTGGACAAGATCACCGGCGTCGCGACGGGCAACGGCCTGTTCAACGGCGGCGGCATGACGCTGCTCATCGCCCAGCTCAAGGGCATCGTCGCCGTGGGCGCCTACACGCTGGTGGTGTCGTTCGATCTTCTGGTACGCGATCAAGGCGACGCTTCGGCCTGCGCGTCAGCAAGGAAGAGGAAGAAGAAGGCCTGGACATCGGCGAGCACGGCCAGGTCGCCTACTACATCGGCTCCGGCCGTCAGTAAGAGTCCGGCGTTCCGCGTCGCGCCCTGGGGAGGGGATCCTCCCGGGGCGCGACACTTGTTCTCCGACCGTAGCGTCACAGCCGACAATCGTGTAGGCTGCCGGTGGAGTCCAGGCTCCTGCGCCGATGGAATGGAAGTTCTTTCTCGGAGCGTGCTTCCTGACCGCGGCGCTCCTGGTGCCGCTTCGCGGGACCCCGGCCGATCGTCGCAGGCATGGTGCTGGCGGCCCTGGTGCTGCTGGCCTGGGCGGGCCGGGTTGGATAGTCCGCCGCGACGGACTGAAGCAGCCGCGCCTTCCCGCGTTTGAGGAGTCCTGACGCCTGAGCCGACCCGCCGCCATCGCCGCCAGCCGAGCCCGCACCCGTCGTCATGCTGCCCGGCTCGTGGTTCGTTGCCGGGTGCGCGCCTGGTTGCGCTGCGGCCTGCTCGCATCGGCCGAGCGACGCCGCTCCCCTGTGGCTGCTCGGCGCCGAAGTGCTCGCGACCATCTCGGCCTCTTCCTCTTCGGGTCGTTCAGGTACCAGATCCACAAGAACGCCCTGACCTACGGGATGCTGCTCGTCATCGTCGCGACGTTCGTCGGGCTGCCGACCTCGGAGTGGCACACCGAGATCGCGGCCAACGGCTGGTGGTCCTGGATCGCGCACGCACCTGCTGTCGTTTCACGGGCTGGACGACCTGATCCACGCCGACACGATGCTGTTCATCCTGGGGCTGACGTTCTTCGTGTCGGTGATCGCCCAGACGCGGCTGCTCGAAGGCGTCACGTTCTACCTGCTCCGCCGCAATCGGCGGCCTGATCCTGCCGACGGTGCATCTCGGTCACCGCCGTGGTCGCCGTCGCGTCGGGCGTTCTCGACGGCGTCTCGATGATCGGGCTGACGATCCGGACGCTGGTCATCATCATGACGCTGGCCGCCGCACCGCCGGGCGCGGTGCGCTACGCGGTGATGGTCTGCACGGCGGTCACGACGATCTGCGGGATCTGGCTGGCGTACGGCGAGCCGCCGAATCTGATCATGAAGGCGAACCTCGCTCCGCACCTCGGGAACGCCTTCTTCCTGATCTACTGCGCGCCGGCCGCCGTCGCCGCCTATCTCATCATCGCCGCGCAGCTGCGCGGGCGGCTGCGGGGACAGCGCGTCGACCTCGACGAAATGGACGTCATCGACGCCAACGCGGCCGACGTCCGTTTTCTCCAGGCGGCGCGCCACGGCGAGGTGCTGACGTCGGTCGAGCTGGTCGAAGGCCACGCCGGAGGAGCGCCGTGGGGCGAGCGAGGTCATCGCGCGAATCCGCAACGGGCGAGACGCTCGGGCTCGCGCTGATCCACGAAGACGTGCCCATCGAGACACGCCGCCTGCTGCTGGGCCACTTCGTGGCCGAGGAACTGGCCGACGGCCTCGACCGGCACTACATCCTCGATGCCGCCGGGCAGTACGAAGCGGCCTTCCAGGCGGAGCTGGCGGTGGACGAAGTGCTCGCCGCGATGGCGCGGCGCCGGCGGCGGGCGCAGACGATCGGCGGGCTGGCGCTCATCCCGTTTGTCGCGATGCTGATCGTGCACGGCGTCTACCACCAGGTGCCGCTGTTCCTGGCGTCGTTCGCCGGCTTCTTCGCCGCCCTGCCGGCGATCGCGACCATTCCCAAGATGCGGCGGCTGGCGCTCCGGGAGGCGCGGGCCGGAGTATGCCGAGTACTACTTTCTGTTTCCGCTGTTCCTCTCGATCACGCTGCTGACGAGCGCGGGCTTCTTCGAGGGCATGCAGGGGCTGATCGAGGCCGGCGTCGCGACGCTCGGCCAGGCGCACGTCGCCTTCATCCAGTTTCTCGGGTCGACGTTCCTCTCGGCGATCCTCGACAACAACGTGGTCGCCGATTTCGCGTCGCGCGGCCTGCACGGCTTCGACCTCGACCTGCTGCGGCTGTTCGCGATGGCGCAGATCGCCGGCTACGCGCTCGGCGGCTGCTGGACGCACATCGGCTGCGCGCAGTCGGTGGTCGCCTACGCGTTCATCCAGCGCGATCTCGACAAGCACTACACACCGGTCCAGTGGATCAAGGAGATGACGCCGGTCATCGTGCAGATCCTCGTCGCGATGGCGGCCGTCATCTACATCGAAAGCGCGATCCTGAACTTCCTCGCTGCCCCGTGAGGGGCCGGGACGTCCGGCGACGGGTCTCGTGCTAGGCTTTTGGGCCGCACGGCCGCAGCGAGGTGATCGTGACTGGAGATGTGGACTTCCTTGGAACGTGGGGGCCGCTCGTCTGCCTCTGTCTCTTCGGCTGCATGCTGTTGTTTCACGAGCTGGGGCGCCGGCTCGGCGTGCGGCGGCGAGCGAAGGACCCGGAAGGCTCGCGTCTCGGTCTCGGTCCCGTCGAAAGCGCGACGTTCGGCTTGCTCGGCCTGCTCCTCGCCTTCACGTTCTCCGGCGCCGCGACGCGCTTCGACGCCCGACGGCATCTCGTGACCGAGGAGGCGCACTACATCGAGCAGGCCTGGATGCGCGTCGATCTCGTGGGCGAGGCCGATCAGCCGGCGCTGCGCGCAAACTTGCGCGACTACCTGGATTCACGGCTGGCCACTTACGACAAGCTGCCCGATCTCGAGGCTTCGAGAGCCGAACTCGAACGCTCCAGGGCTTTACAACAGACGATCTGGAAGGACGCCGTGGTCGCGACCAAAGAGACGGGGTCCGCAGCAGCCACCGGACTGCTGCTCGGGGCCATCAGCTCGATGATCGAGATCACCACGACCAGGACCATGGCCACACGGCTGCATCCGCCTGGCGTCGTCTACATCATGCTGTTCACGGCCGCGCTGATGGCAGCGCTCCTGGCCGGCTACAACTCGGCCGGCGGCACGACGCGCGGCTGGCTCCATGCAGCGGGGCTTGCGAGCATTGTGTCGATTACGCTCTATGTCATCATCGACATCGAACACCCGCGGGTGGGCCTGATACGCGTCGATGCCATCGACGAAGTGCTCCGCGAGCTGCGGCACCACATGGAGTGAAGCGCGGCGAGGACTATTCGCAGCGAACGCGGACTTGCGCGTCGCCGTCCACGTCGACCGTCAGCTCGCCGATATCCTTGATCATCGCTTCCAGATCGGCGTAGGCGATCTTCGACAGATCCACCTCGGTGCCGTTCGCGAGTTGGATCTTCTTGCTCCCCATCATGCCGGGAAAGAACGCGCCGAGCCTCAGTCCGCCTCGGACGACGGTCATCGGCACACGGATGTTCACGGCTTCGGCCTTCTTGCCGTCGCGCGCGGGCTTGTTGACCATGATGCGGAAATACCGGGGCTCGCCGCGCCTGGCGTCGGCCGTCGCGCCTGCCCCTCCGACGGCCTGCAGCAACTGCTCTGCCTCCTGGACGCTGACCTTCCCCTGCGACAGCATTTCGAGCACCTGCCGTGTTTCCTCACTCATGACCGCCTCCCCGCCTTTCCTTCAGGCGTTCGATCGCCTGCGCAACCGTGAGTTCGCCGCGCGACAGCCGATCGAGCACGGCCGTCGCGGGCGGCGCCGCCTGGTCGGCATCCGGCCCCTCTTCGATCTCGACGAACGACAGCTGGCTGCCGATCCTGTTCAACCGGTTCTTGATGGTGGGATAGCTGACGCCGAAGTACTTCTCCATCTGCTTGATGGATCCGTGGCAGCGAACGAACGCCGCGACGAAAACCTGGTCTTCGGCGGACAGCTGCGCGAGCGGCGGCAGCGCGAAGGGTCCCTCGATGGCCACGCCCGTCTCGACGAGGCGGACGCGTTCGACTTCAAACGGTGATTGCCCGACGAGCTTGGTCAGTTCCTGCCAGTCGCGTCCCATCAATACACGAGATAATACCGCAATTCTATTAACTATTTCAATATTAATATTAACTTAGTTAAGTTAACGGGCCTCTGAGACATCCAGTCGTGTTGGCGAGCAGCGACAGAAACAGACCGGCACCGGTGCCGACACCAGCCAGTGACAACCGCCTTGGTAAGATGCCAAGGCTCTCGTAGATACACGAGACCACAGAGTGAGCGAGGAGACGCATGAGTTCTCAGGACAAGGTGCAGCGATCGATTCTCCCCATCCCTGACACGAAACACGTGGGCGTGACCACGTACGACGCGAAGGATCCCGACACCAAGTACCCGCCGATCGAGCTGCTGCGGCCCCCGAAGGGCGCGCCCAACGTGCTCGTCGTGCTGCTGGACGATGTGGGGTTCGCCGCGTCGAGCGCGTTCGGCGGACCCATCAACACGCCGACCGCGGAGCGCCTTGCCAAGGGCGGCCTCAAGTTCAACCGCTTTCACACGACGGCGCTCTGCTCGCCGACGCGGCAGGCGCTGCTGACCGGACGGAATCACCACTCCGTCAACATGGGCGGCATCTGCGAGATCGCGACCGCGGCGCCCGGGCTACTCCTCGGTGCTGCCGAAGGACAAGGCGCCGCTCGCCATGACGCTCAAGCTCAATGGCTATTCGACGGCGCAATTCGGCAAGTGCCACGAGGTGCCGGTCTGGGAGACGAGCCCGATGGGTCCGTTCGATCAGTGGCCCACCGGCGGCGGCGGCTTCGAGTACTTCTACGGTTTCATCGGCGGCGAGACCAACCAGTGGTACCCCGCCATCTACGAAGGCACGACGACGCTCGAGCAGGAGAAGACGCCCGAGGAGGGCTACCACTTCACCGAGGACATGACGAACAAGGCGATCAAGTGGACGCGTCAGCAGAAGGCGCTGATGGCCGACAAGCCGTTCTTCATGTACTTCGCGCCGGGCGCCTGCCATGCGCCGCACCATGTGCCCCAGGACTGGATCGACAAGTACAAGGGCAAGTTCGACCAGGGGTGGGACAAGCTGCGCGAAGAAATCTTCGCGCGTCAGAAGAAGCTGGGGGTCATCCCCACCGACGCCGTGCTGACCGCCCGGCCAGCCGAGATCCCCGCGTGGGACGAGACGCCGGCAAACATGCGGCCCATCTTCGCTCGCGAGATGGAAGTCTACGCGGCGTTCCTCGAGCACGTCGATCATCACCTTGGCCGGCTGATCGACACGCTCAAGGATCTGGAAATCCTCGACGACACCTTGATTTACTACATCATCGGCGACAACGGCGCGTCGGCCGAGGGCACGCCCAATGGCTGCTTCAACGAAATGGCGACCCTGAACGGCATGGCCGGCATCGAGACGCCTGAATTCCTGGCATCGAAGATCGACCTGTTCGGCGGGCCTGAAGCGTACAACCACTATGCCGTCGGCTGGGCGCACGCGATGGACACCCCCTATCAGTGGACCAAGCAGGTCGCGTCACATTGGGGCGGCACGCGCAACGGCACCATCGTTCACTGGCCGAACGGCATCAAGGCCAAGGGCGAAGTCCGCAGCCAGTTCCACCACGTGATCGACGTCGCGCCGACGATCCTCGAGGCCGCGGGCCTTCCCCACCCGACCGTGGTCAACAGCGTGCAGCAGGCGCCGATCGAAGGCGTGAGCATGTTGTACGCGTTCAACGAAGCCAAGGCGGCAGAGCGGCACGAGACGCAGTACTTCGAGATGTTCTGCAACCGCGGCATCTACCACAAGGGATGGACGGCGGTCACGCGGCACGGCGTGCCCTGGCTCGGCGCCTACAAGCGCGCCTTCGACGACGACGTGTGGGAGCTGTACGACACAACAACGACTGGACGCAGTCGAAGGACCTCGCGAAGGAGAACCCGAAGAAGCTCGCGGAGCTGCAGCGGCTGTTCCTCATCGAAGCCGCAAAGTACAGCGTGCTACCCCTGGACGATCGGACGTTCGAGCGATTCAACCCGGACCTCGCCGGCCGCCCGCAGCTGATCAAGGGCAAGTCCCAGATCCTGTTCGGTGGCATGGGCCGCCTCAGCGAGAACTCGATCGTCTCCATCAAGAACAAGTCGTACGCGATCACGGCGGATCTCGACGTCCCGAAGTCAGGCGCCGAGGGCGTCATCATCGCTCAAGGCGGGAACCTCAACGGGTGGAGCCTGTATGCCAAGGGCGGCAAGCTGAAGTACCGCTACAACTTCTTCGGTATCGAGGTGACGTTCGTCGAGGCCACGCAGCCGATCCCGTCGGGAAAGCATCAGGTACGGATGGAGTTCAAGTACGACGGCGGCGGCGTGGCCAAAGGCGGCGGCGTGACGCTCTATGTCGACGGCAAGGCCGTGGGTCAAGGCCGCGTCGAAAAGACCGTGCCTATGGCGTTCTCGGCGGACGAAACCTGCGATGTCGGCAGGGAAGCCGGTTCGCCGGTGTCGCCGGACTACGCGCCGACGGGCAACGAGTTCAGCGGCGAGGTGAACTGGGTGCAGATCGATCTGGAGAAGGACGACCACGACCACATGGTCTCTCCGGAGGAGCGGATCAAGGTCGCGATGGCGCGGCAGTAGACATCGCTCGGGACCGGCAGCCCGCACCGGGCTGCCGGTCACCGAGGCTCGTTCATGGAGGGCCTGTCATGAAGAGAACAATAATCGTCGGCGCACTTTTCGCGTGCCTGATGGTCAGTGGCCTGGCCGTCGCGCAGGTGGTGTTTACGAAGGCGCAGGTCGCCGACCGCATCCGGAAGGTCGAAGACGGCGTCGACGAGTTCCGGGACTGGGCGGAGAACCGCGCCGAACAGGGACAGGACCGGGCGCAAGCAGGCAAGTCTACCGGGCGCGCTCGCGGACGCACGGCGACCGAGGGGCAGAAAGAAACGGCCCGCAACAAGGCCGACGACCTGGATAATGCCCTCGGGGACTTGAACGGCTCGACAAACCGGCTGCGCCGCAGGTTCGACCCGACCGACAAGTGGATGGAGACGCGCCCCCAGGTGGAGAACGTCCTCGACGATGCGCGCAAGATCAATCAGGTGATGGTGCGGGGAAAGTACGGCACACAGGCCGAGCGCTACTGGGGCGTGCTTCGGACTGCCATCAACGATCTGGCACGCTGCTACAACCTCACGCCTCTGGGCGTCTGACACAACCGCAACGAGTGCACGCCCGGCAGTCATCGACCCTGGTGACGCTGATGACGCCGGGCGTTCCGCATCCACCTCCGATGCGGTGGCGGCTACCGTCGGCCACGATCCAGGGCCGTTCGATTCAGGTCGGCCTACTTGTAAATGCCGGTCTTGTTCTTCTCCTGCATGCGCGCGCCGCGCAGGATGCCCTCCATCGCGTAGTTGCCCTCGTGGCACGCGTACTCAAACAGCTGCTCGTCCGTTTTCGTCAGCGGGAACATGGCGCTCCATGGCTGGGTGTACCAGTTCGGATCGGAGGCCGTGAACTCGTACTTGATCGTCGCATCGTCCATTCGCGTGAACCGTTCCACGACCTTCAAGTCGCGCGTGGAGCCATTCAGGCTCGTCCCATCGAGGAAATTGATGGTCTCGACGATGAGCGTGTCGCCTTCCCAGCGGCCTCGGGAGTCTCCCGACCACTGGCGAAGCTTCCCGTGCGGCCGTCCATCGGTCGGAATGATGCGGGCGGAGTGCACCATCTCGTTGTGGATGACGATGGCTCCGGGAATCTGGACAATCTGGAGGTTGTTGTTGTAGGCGCCAGGGGTCATCGGCGGCCCGGCGTTGAAGCCCATGAGGCAGCGGTCGGCGAGCGTCCGGTCCTCAGGATCGTTGGCGAAGCCGAGGCTTAACTTCCGGCCCATTTCCCCGTTCACGCGGCGCACGGCGTCGATCATCGGAATCCTCCCGTTGGAGGGTTCGACAATAAGAGACGTCCTTCGGTCTTTCGTCATCTGGCTGCCGCGCTCGTACCAGAACTCGTTGTACGACAGCACGCCGCCGTCGGCTCGCCCCGGGTACCCGGCGCTCGGCTGTCCCTTGATCGGGTCGAACAGGTCCCGGTTGAGCCGCGTGTTCTCGATCGCTTCAAACTGCTCGACTTCTTCGTCGCTCAGCGTGGTTTTGCCGGCGAGCGCGTCGGGGCGCTGGAGTGGAGTGATCGTGCTGAAGTTGAAGATGCCTTCCAGCGACGGCTTGCCATCGGGCGTCCTGGGCACCCTCGCCGAGGGCGCCTGTGCCAGCGCCGTGAGCGGCGCGAGTACCAGCAACGCGAGCAATGCGAACCCCGCCGGCCGTGAGCGATCGCGCATCATCTGCCTCCTCCACGTAGTCATCGGGATGAGCGGCGCGGTGGATCTCGACCCGACCCGCCGGTCACGGCTTCTGGCCGCGGCGGGAAGGTACCCCAATTCGTTGCACCAGTGCAACCAATTCGTTGCACCAGCGCAACTTGTACGTTCGGGCGTGTGGATTGTGCCGTCGGCGTCGACGGCTGGGGCCGCACACTCCGCGCGCTGCTCGCCTGCCCTCGCGAAAGTCAGCCCCAGCCCGGCCTGCCCCTGTCCTATTGGTTCAAGGGCAGAGCGACGTCGACAACGGCGCCGTCGAACGCGCCCAGCCGCGTGGCACGCCCAGTCAGCAGGTCGATGCGGTAGAACGACCACTTCTCCGAGACCGGCCAGGTGGCATACGCGCGGTTCCCCACCGCTACCCCCTTGGAAAGGCTCGTGTAGATGTCCATGCCCGCGGCGGGGCCCGCATTCGACCCGAGCTGGCCAGTAGCCACGAGGACGCCGTTTCCCGGGGGCGACTGAATCACGATCTGATCGAGTGTCGTGTCCAGATCGAACAGCGTCGTGCCGGTGCTGGGCTGGTTGAGATCGTTGTTCGTGTACGCGGCCGCTGTCACGCCAAGTGCCGGGACGGGCGCGGCCGGAGGCACGGTAGAGGTCAATGTGCCGTTAGCGGCGGTGACGCCGCCGGCGTTGACGTTGTGCGCCAGGTTCTGCCCGGTGTCGCTAATGATTCGGAGACGGTCCGCGGCCGGATTGAAGTCCACGCCGAACTGCGTTCCGGAGAGCGGGACGGTCAGCGCGTTGACGAGCGTGGCCTGGGCCGTGGTCGTGTCGATGGTATACACGCCGCCGGCGTTTCCGACGCCGTACAGCTTCCCGTCCTGTACGCGGAAGTCGATACCGACGAGCGTGGAGTCCATACCCGCGAGGCCCGCAATGGCGGCCACGTCCCTTGCCCGCTCAGGGGCATCGGTCCGGAAACGGACGAGCCGGCCGTCGGCGGTCAGGCCGAAGGCCCTCAGGTTGTTGAACCTGCTGTCTCTGTCAAAGTCCAAATCATCTGCGGCAACCGCCCCCGTGCCGAGGATGGCGAGCAGCGCCGTAGCGAGAACAGGAAGCACACGCATCTCTGACTTCTCCGATCCGATGACGACAAACCGCCGGGATCTTCCCGGTCCGGCGCGTCACTCACTCGCTCTACGGGAAGACCGACGTTTCGGATTTGCCTGGATGCCAGCGGGCGACTTGGGTATACGATGCTTCCCACATGAGGCGGCCGCTCTTCTTCTCACCCTCGCGGCAATCCTTGTTTCACGCGACGTCTCGGCACAGCGGACGACTTGACGGTCGTGGTAATAAAGGCCCGCGACTGACGGGGGTTCAATTGACGTTCTCTCACTCGGTAGGCTCATGATGATCCGCAGCATCTTCTTCACCTGTTTCGCGCTTCTCGGTTGCGCCGCCGCGGTTGGCGCCCAACCCGTCTCGACGGCGCCCCAGCAGACTGTGTCGCCGATCCCGCTCAACCTCTCATTCGACCCTGCAGCCGTATCGATCGAGCCTCAGACCGGGCAGCCGCCAGGCCAGCAGCCGCTGTCCATGGAGGGTCGGGCCTGCGAGGGCTGTCCGCGCCGGAGCGTGGGCAAGTCGCTCTTTCATACGACGATCATCAATGTCTTCTATGAGCTGGCGAACCTGGCACGCGGCCAGGTCACGGCGGAGATCACGCCCAAGACGTGGTGGGCGAACATGCAGCAAGGATGGGTCTGGGACCTGGACGACTTCCTCGTCAATCAGGTTGGGCACCCGTACCAGGGCAACAACTACTTCACCGCCGGCCGCTCCAACGGCCTGAGCTTCTACGAGTCGGCGGCGGTGACCGCGTTCGGCAGCGGCACCTGGGAGTACTTCGGCGAAACGAACCATGCGTCGCTGAACGACTTCATCAACACCACCCTCGGCGGCATCGCGCTCGGTGAGATGTTCCACCGCGTCAGCTGGATGGTTCGCGACACGCGCGCCACGGGACGCGGCCGGCTATGGAAAGAGATTGGCGCGCTGGCGCTGGATCCGGTGGGCGGCGTCAACCGCTTCATCTCCGGTGACTCCTCCCGGGTGTCAGACAAGCCCGCGGAGTTCGTGCCGTCGACCATCGGCGGCTTCACGGCGGCCGGCGCCCTCTGGCAGGGTTCACAGGAGCGCGCGTTCAACTCGACCGGCGAGCCCTTCGTCGAGATGGACCTCCTCTACGGAGATCCGAAGACCGGGGACAGCCGGACGCCGTACGACGCCTTCTCGGTGCGCCTGCGCTTCGGAGGCGGCTCGGCGTTCAGCGAGGCCAGGGTAAGGGGCCGCCTGGCGGGAATGCCGATCGGTGGCGACAAGGTGCAGTTCAGCGTCATCCAGAGCTACGACTTCCAGAGCAACGACGCGTTCAGCACGGGATCGCAGTCCTTCGAGGGGGCCTTTAGCGTGCTGCAGAAAGTGTCGGAGCGAAACAGCCTGTGGCTGGTTGGCTGGGGAGGCGCCACGGTGCTCGGCGCGGTCGACTCCCTGCCGCTCGGCCTCAGCGAGATCCCGGAGGAGGAGGAGCCAGCGGAAGGTTCGCCTGGCCAGGGCGTGTCGGAGGGCCCCCGGGTACTACGACTACGGGCCTGGCGGAAACTTTGGCGTCGCCGCGGAGTTCGCCCGTGACGGGCGCCCGTTGGTGGTCTTCAGCTACGAGGGCCGTCACCTGTACTCGCTCGACGGCGTTCGCGCGAACCACTTACTGCAGCGCACCCGCGTCGACCTGCTCCTGCCGCTGCGCGGGTCGCTCGGTTTCGGCGCGTCGGGCGAGTACCTCAAGCGCCACACCTACTACCAGGACGCGGACGGCACCGAGCTCGAGTATCACTACCCGCAGCTTCGTGCGTACTTCACGTGGAGGCTCTCGTGAGGGCGCTATCGGCGGTGGCACTCGTCGTCATGTCGCTCGCGCCCGCTTTGGCTGGAGCCCAGACCGTGCCTCCAGCCGCTTCCAGCCAGGGCGCCGGTGGCGCGACAGCGCCGTCGAGGCTCTGGGTGGTGGTGGGCGGTTCCTGGACCACCCTGCGGGGAGATTGTCAGACCTGCGAGGAGGATTTTCCCTACCGACAGGCGGCCAGCGGATTCGGCGACATCGGCTACCGCGTAAACGACCGCATGGACGTCGGCGCCGAGCTTTTCATTGTCGCGCCTAACACCGCGGACGGCCGCATCCGCACGGTCCACCTCAATGCCGTCGCGCAGTTCAGGCCCTGGAGTTCACAAGGGTTCTTCCTCAAGGGCGGCGCGGGCATGGCGTTTGTGAACAACTGGGTGGACGCGAGCGGCCCCGACCCGATCGACTCCAAGGCCCTGTCGCTGGTGATCGGGGCCGGCTGGGTGTTCAACCCGGCCTCACGTGTCGGCTTGCAGGTATTCGGCACGCAACACGCCGGCGCGGTCGGCGACCTGCAGTCGGCCGCGGGTCCCATCCCCGATGTGCTGGGCAACTTCTGGACGTTGGGCGTCGGGATCGTCTTTCGCTGATCGATCCGGCGTCCATGCCCAAGATCAGGCGCACGAGCGACGCCTACGGTCACGAACTGTGGGCCTACATGACCGAAGGCCATTCGGTCGAAATCGTCGAGCGGGATGACGGCCTGGTCGCGACCAACGACGGCCCACGGCGGTACTTCGCGGACTTCGCCGCCTGGACCAGCCGCGAAAAACGGGCGATGCGCTTTGCGACGGGCTCCCGTGCGCTCGATGTGGGATGCGGCGCGGGACGCGTCTCGCTTTACCTTCAGCGCAAAGGGTTGAAGGTCGTCGCGATCGACCGCTCTCCGCTGGCGATTCGCCTCTGCCGCAAACGTGGCGTCAAGGATGCGCGAGCCCTGCCAATCGAACAGATCGCCCGGTTCCCCGCGGGCTCCTTCGATACCGTCGTCATGTTCGGCAACAACATTGGGCTGCTGGGAAACTACGAGAAGGCCAGGCGGCTGCTCCGTCAGCTCTATCGACTCACGACGGCCAACGCGGTAATCCTCGGCGAATCCCTGAATCCCTACGAGACGAGACTGCCGGCGCATCTCCGCTACCGGCGCCGGAATCGTCAACGCGGTCGCATGGGCGGGCAGATACGCATTCGGATCCGATTCCAGGACATCAAGGGACCCTGGTTTGACTACTTGCTCGTCTCGCCCACCGAATTGAAGGGGATTCTTGCCGGCACGGGCTGGCGGCTGCAAACGATCCTTCGCGATGGCGGGCCGCTCTACGTCGCGGTGATCCGAAAGGTCCCTGTCATGGCCAAAGGACGCTGATGCGCGACGGCCGCCTGTCTTGCGCGGGTTACGCCACGGCGGACTCGAGCATGGCTACTTGCCGTTCAGGATCGCGCTGCAGTTGCCACTGAGATCGCTCGGGGTCGTCTTCTGACCTAATAGTCCCTTTCGAAGCGCGCCGGCAACCTGTTCGGCGTACAAACGATACGCCGCCTGCGCGCTCCGTTCGGCCCGGCTGCCGGGTGGCACCTTGAACATGTCAACGAGATCCTCTTCCCACTGAACGACGCCGATCTCGCGCAGGTTCCGGCGACGGGCCGCGAAGTCGTGTATGCCAAGCGCAATGCCCGCCGTCGAATTGATCAAGCGGCACTCCTTGAGCGCCCGCTGCCCCTCGGTACATCGCGTCGTTGGTCTGGACCTTTGCGCTGCCCGCTCCCATCAGCGGGACCACGAGCGATCGGGCGCCGGCCGCGTCCAGCGCATCGAGGCACGCCGCGATTCCCTGGCGCATGCGGTCCTGGACGAACAGCTCACGTCGATCGACGGCGCCGCCGTTCACGAAGTCCGTCGCCACCAGGCAGGCGGCCTTTGGCAACATGCCCTGACTGGCGCCGGCCGGCGACAACTGCAGGGTGAAAGAGTCCATACCGATGCGAAGGAGCCCGGGCTCGGCTCCACTGGCCGGCGCCTGCGTCGTCCGGCGAGTCGCAATCTGGCCCTCGACAGCACCCATCGCGTCGGGTTGCTTCCGTACGCGTGCGATGAGCACTTGCTGCGTCGCCGGTGATGCCGCGGCGATCTGGAGGTCGGTATTGGTCGGGACGATCGCTGCATCAGGACGGAACTCGGCTCTGTCGAATGCGCGCTCGAGATCTCCGGCGCTGAACAACACGCGAAGCGGCTCAGCGGCCGCGCCGGTTGCGGGCAACTCTACGGTCGCGAAGCTCGAGGCAAAGAACGCGTCCCGCTTCTGATCGTCGCCGAACATTGCCGCCACCGGCCCCTGTTGAGCTATACCGACCCCGGCCAGCAAAAGAGCGATTCCGGCCATGAGCGCGGCGCGAGTCGTCGGGATCCTTTGCGGCATGTGTAGGGCTCCTGCTGGACAGTCCGGCCGCACCGATTCTAACCCGCACCAACGGGCAACTCGGCAATTCGGCGCATTCAACTTGAAATCGAAGCAGCCAAGCGGACAATGGCAATCAGTGCCCGCATTCAATCCCAACTATTTCATTCACGCGGCCAACGTCCTGTTGCTGGTGGCGTACTGCGTACGCGACATTCTGTGGCTGCGACTCTTTGCGGTGGCTGCGTCGCTGATCTCGCTCCCATACTTCGTCCTTCAGCCCACACCGCAGTGGCCACCGATCGTCTGGAGCGCCGTCTTCGCTGGAATCAATGCCTTCCAGTCCTGGCGCCTCTACCTCGAGCGTCGTCCGGTCAAGCTGACAGCCGACGAAGAGGAAGTTCGCCGGCTCGCCTTTCCGGAACTGCCATCTCGCAAGGTTCTGCGGCTGGCCAGCATCGGGACCTGGACGACAGCGGCTCAAGGCGAGCGCCTGATCACGCGCGGCACCCCGGTCGAGGCGATCGCCCTTCTTGTCCGCGGCAGGGTGCATGTGTCGAAGGACGGCCGGGGCCTGGGTGAGCTGGGGGCCGGGGATATCGTCGGCTCCGCACTTCTGCTGAGCGGCGCCCCGGCCGAAGTGGACGCGGTGGCAGTGGACCCGGTGCATGCGCTGCGCTGGGAAGTGGCAACGCTGCAGCGCTATCTTGAAGCCGATCCCGAGACACGGATGTTCTTCCAGCGCAGTCTCACCCGCGACCTCGCCGGAAAGCTGCGGCGCCTGGGCGAGGCCTATCTCACACAGCCGACAGACTCAAACCTGTGACGCAAGTCCGTCGATGATGGCGTTCAACGTAGGGCTGGGCCGCATCGCCGCCGTCGTCTTCAGCGGGTCTGGCTGGTAGTACCCCCCGATGTCCACCGGCTTTCCTTGAGCCGCCAACAGCTCGGCGTTGATCTTCGCCTCGTTAGCGACGAGCGCCTTCGCGACAGGAGCGAAGCGCGCCTGCAGCGCCGGATCTTTCGACTGGGCGGCCAGGGCCTCGGCCCAGTACATCGCCAGATAGAAATGGCTGCCACGGTTGTCAATCTCGCCGACCTTGCGGGCCGGCGACTTGTTGTTGTCGAGAAACCTGCCGATCGCCTGGTCGAGCGTGTCGGCCAGCAGTGTTGCCCGCTCGTTGTGGAACGCGCTGCCGATGTGCTCCAGCGAGGCCGCGAGCGCCGAGAACTCACCGAGCGAATCCCAGCGCAGGTACCCTTCCTTCTGAAACTGCTGCACGTGCTTCGGCGCGGATCCGCCGGCGCCGGTCTCGAAGAGGCCGCCGCCCGCGAGGAGTGGCACGATCGAGAGCATCTTGGCCGAGGTCCCGATTTCGAGGATCGGGAAGAGATCGGTCAGGTAGTCGCGCAGGACGTTGCCGGTGACCGATATCGTGTCCTGCCCCTTGCGAATCCGGTCGAGTGAGTACTTCATGGCTTCGACCGGCGACAGGATGCGAAGCACGAGGCCCGTGGTGTCGTGATCGCGCAGATAGGTCTCGACCTTTGCGATCATCTGGGCATCGTGGGCGCGGTTCTTGTCGAGCCAGAAGAGGGTCTCGGCGCCGGTCGCTCTGGCGCGCCGCACGGCCAGCTTGACCCAGTCGCGGACGGCAATGTCCCTGGTCACGCAGGACCGGAAGATGTCGTTCTGCTCGACCTTCTGCTCGAGCAGGGTCTCGCCGGTGGACTCCACGACGACGCGGATCGTGCCGGCACCTGGAGCGAAGAACGTCTTGTCGTGCGAGCCGTACTCCTCGGCCTTCTGCGCCATCAGGCCCACATTCGGCACGCTGCCCATCGTCGCCGGGTCGAGGGCCCCGCGCTTCTGGCAGTCCTCGATGATGGTCTGGTAGAGCGTCGCGTAGCAGCGGTCGGGAATCATCGCCTTGGTGTCGTGGAGTTTCCCGTCGGGTCCCCACATCTTGCCGGAGTCGCGGATCACGACCGGCATCGACGCGTCGACGATGGTGTCGCTTGGTGTGTGCAGGTTCGTGATGCCCTTGTCTGAATCGACCATCGCCAGGGCAGGGCGAGTGGCGTAGACGGCCTTGATATCGGCCTCGATCTCCGCCTTCTGGTCGGCTGGCAACGCCTGGATCCTGGCGTAGACCTCGCCCAGGCCGTTGGCCGGGTTCACCCCTAACGCCTTGAACGCCGCCGCGTGCTTCTCGAAGACCGGCTGGTAGAAGACGGTCACCGCGTGGCCGAAGATCACCGGGTCGGAGATCTTCATCATCGTCGCCTTGAGGTGCAGCGACAGGAGGAGCCCGCGTTTCCGGGCGTCTTCGATCTGAGCCTCGAAGAACGTGCGCAGCGCGCTCACGTGCATCACCGACGTATCGAGGATGTCGCCGTCGACCAGGTCCACTTTCTTCTTCAGGACCGTGATCGCACCCGATGGCGCCACGAACTCGTAGCGGACATCGGTCGGCTTCTTGATCGTGACCGAGTTCTCGCTGCCGTAGAAGTCGCCCTCGGTCATGTGCGCGACGTGGGATTGCGAATCCGGGGTCCAGGCTCCCAGCTTGTGCGGGTGCTTCTTCGAGAACGCCTTCACCGAGAGCGGCGACCGGCGGTCCGAGTTCCCCTCGCGGAGCACCGGGTTCACCGCACTGCCCAGGACTTTCGAGAAGCGCGCCTGGATGGCTTTCTCGGCGTCGTTGGCCGGCGCATCGGGATAGTCCGGCACCTTGTACCCGTGGCCCTGGAGTTCCTTGATGGCCGCCTTCAGCTGCGGGATAGAGGCCGAAATGTTCGGCAGCTTGACGATGTTGGCCTCGGGCAACTGCGCGAGCTCGCCGAGGAGCGTCAGGTTATCGGGAATCCGCTGCGCTTCGGTGAGGCTCTCGGGGAAGTTGGCGATGATGCGGCCTGCGAGCGAGATATCCCGCGTCTCGACCAGCACGCCAGTGCCCTTCGCAAACGCCTGGACAATAGGCAGGAGCGAAAGGGTCGCCAGGGCTGGCGCCTCGTCAATCTTGGTCCAGATAATCGTCGACGTCTTGTCCATGCTTTAAGTGCACCTCGTATCCTTTCGAGCGTACACGATTTCGATATGATTTTTGACGTGACCGTCCTCGTGCCGTCCGAACGGCCCCATGACCACGACCTCGAGCGGCTGCGTTCGCGCGTCGCCGAACTCGAAACGCTCTACGGCGAACGCGGTGCGGCGGTGGCCCGTGCACGAGCGGACGTCGCCTCGTTCAGGATCCGATACCGCCAGGAGGTCGGCCTGCTCCACGAGGAGCTCGATCGGCTGGAGCTCGCGCTGGCCGAAGCCGAGTTGGGCGAGCTGTCGAAGCTCGTAGCGGAGGGTGGAGAGCAGGAACCCTCACCCGCGGCTGAGCGGCCGGAGCCACCGCCGCGGTTCACGACGGACGCCGTCCGCAAGCTGTTTCGCGACGTGGCCAAGGCGATTCATCCCGACCTCGCCCGCGACGAGGCCGCGCGCGACCGGCGCCATTCGTTGATGGTCGAAGCCAACCGGGCCTACGCCCTGGGCGACGAAGAGCAACTGCGCGTGATTCTCCAGGCGTGGGAGCGCAGCCCAGAGGCGATACAGGGAACCGACCTTGAAGCGATCCGGTTACGGCTCGTTCGCCGCATCGCGCAGCTCGAAGAGCAACTGGATCTGCTCACGGGCGATCAGGCCACCCTTGAGGAGTCGCCGATGTGGCGGTTGAAGAAGATGGTGGACGAAGAGGCCGCAAGGGGGAAGGACCTGATGAAAGACATGGTCCGCCGCTTGAAGCGTGACATTCTGGTCGCGACCAACCGCCTGGACGCGCTGCAGCCGCCCCGTCCGGAGTAGCCTGGCACAGCCCTATAAGGAACCCGACGGAGTGCCGGAGTTGCGGCGGCCCCGGCCGCAGCCGCCGGGGCACGTTTCATGCTGAAGGCAACCCCATGCCCTCAAAGCTCGACGCCGACGTCGCAGCCGCCGCGGCGGCGGTACTCGCCGAACGGGGGTCGCGGCGGCTGGGGCGCGATGTTCACGCCTTCATCGATCTCATCGCGACGGTGCCCGACCACGCGCCCGGCGAGGTCTCTCGAGAGTCCCTGAACGCCCTCCGCGCCCTCGCGGAGGAAGTCATCAACCGCATCGAAGACTATCTCGCTGAGACCGATGGCCGGCCGCGCCAGGCACAGGAACTGGCCTCGTCGATCTACGAGATCCGGAAGACGCTGGAGCGCGTGCACTACTGGGAAAAGCACTATTCACCTTCGAGCTGAGCCTCGACCGCCTCGCGCGCGGGGGAACTACCAGCACTTGGGAAATATTCCCGCCCGGTGCGGGAAAGATCCCGAGTGGCGGTGACATCCACCGCGCGAGTCTGACATGCAACTCCGTGCATGTCTTGCGTTTAGCCCACACCTGCGGAATCCAGGCCAAACGACCGCAGACACGCCAGGGCAGGCACAATCGTTGCCCCTCCGCAGTTCAGAAGGACCCATGAGACTCGTCATGACCGCCGTGAAGGCTTTTCTCTCGAGGGCCGGTCAGAGCGACAGACAGCGGGCAACTCTCGCGGCTCTTGCCCACGACATCGGCATAGGGGGACGCTGACGTGCCATCGGCGGAGACCATCCTGACGGGGCTCACCGCGATCGCCAACGAGTGGCGCTGGCTCGCCATCCTGTGGCACGTTTTCCTCGGGGCGCTGCTCGTCACGCTGTTTGCCGGCTGGCGGCCGTCGTCTCGGGTGATGGGTTACCTGCTCGTCGCCCCACTCCTTTCCGTCAGCCTCCTGGCGTGGGTGTCAGGCAATCCGTTCAACGGGACCGTATTCGCCATGCTCTCTGCCACGCTCGCAGGCGCGGCGACTCGCTTTCCCGACACGCCCGTCCAGCTCGGCTCGCCCGCCTGGATCGTCCCCAGCGCCGTGCTCGTCGTGTATGGCTGGACCTATCCACACTTTCTCCGCTCCGACTCGTGGACGACGTACCTGTTTGCATCGCCCTTTGGCATCGTGCCCTGTCCGACGCTGTCAGTCGTGATTGGCCTGACGCTGGTCTTTCGCACAGTCCGCTCGAGCGCGTGGAGCACGACGCTCGTGGTGGCCGGCCTGCTGTACGGGGCGGTTGGCGTATTCAGGCTTGACGTCCAGCTCGACTGGGGGCTGCTGTTCGGTGCGGCAACGCTCGCGGCCGCTTCGATGCGCGACGATCCAGGCACGCGATCGGTCCGCGCTGATCACGCCGAGCGAACGCAGCCGCTGCCCGGTGACGACCTCATTCGCCAGCCCCTCGGAACGCTGACGCACGCGGTCACCGTGGACCGCGCTCCACAGGCAGTGTGGCCGTGGCTCGTTCAGATGGGCGCCGGCGCCCGCGCCGGCTGGTACAGCTACGACGCTCTGGACAACGGACGCCGGCCGAGTTCCACGCGCCTGGTGCCGGCCCTTCAGAACATCGGCATCGGCACCGTGTTCCCGGCACTGCCAGGCGTCACCGAGGGCTTCGTCGTGCTTGCGTTCGAACCGTATCGGTGGCTGATCCTCGGCTGGCCGAGTCCCGATGGCTCGCCGCAGGTGACCTGGGCATTCGTGCTGAAAACGGCGGCTGGCAACTCCACGAGGTTGATCGTGCGCGCTCGCGCAGGTCGGGGCTACCGGTTCCACGGGCTCCCTTCGTGGTTGTCGCTCCCGATCGTGCGGCTCGCGCACTTCGTGATGCAGCGCAAGCAGTTACTGGGCATCGCGCAGCGAGCCGCGTCATGGTGAGGCCACCGGAGGAGATCGCACATGCTGGTCGATGACTTCATGCCCGTCTACGACGTCTCTGACGGCGTGGCCACCGTAGTCGAGGCGGATCTCGCGACGACCTGGACCGCCCTGCAGGAGGTCGATCTGATCGAGGTCGGCCGTAAGCGGCCCCTTGTCGCGCTTCTGGGAGCCCTGCGCATCCTGCCCGACATCGTCAGCCATCTGCTGCACGGGGAGCTTCCACTGCAGCAGCCGGAACATCTGCGACTCAAAGACCTCGCGACGATCCCGCTCGATAGAGGTGGCTGGGTGCTCCTGGGACTTCGTGAGCAGGACGAGATCGCCCTCGGTCTCGTCGGCAGATTCTGGCGGCCAGTGATCGACTTCGCCAACGTGCCCTCCGCGGCAGCATTTCGTGACTTCGCGGAGCCCGGATTCGCGAAAACGGTTTACGCGCTGTCGGTCCGTGAACTCGAGCCGGGGCGCACACTGCTGTCTGGCGTGATGCGCACCGCGACGACCGACGAGCACGCACGGCGATGGTTCCGCCGCTATTGGACCTTCGGCGTCGGGTCCGGTGCACACCTGCTCGTGCACGGCCTCCTCGACGTCACGCGCGAGGCGGCCGAGGAGAGGGCGGCCCGGCACGCGACGTGAGAGGAACATGGCCAGCGGCCCGGCAGACGCGACGAGCGGAACACGACGGTTGACGGCGATGGTCGCGGTCGTGATGACGGTGCAGGCAACCCTGCGGCCCTGACCCCTGTACCGCCACCTGGACGTGAGCGGCACGTTCTTCCCGTTGGGAATCGCCGTGGTGTCGTTCAAGTGGAGGTGGGCTCGCCATGGCGAGTTCCCGTTGCGAGCCGCCACGGGATGACACGGCACCTGCTTGCCGTGACAAGCGACCGATGAGCGGACTGCTGCTTCTAAGCGTCCGCCAGCCGCGATGAGACGGCGGGCGACTCGAGAGCATCAGCACGAGCTTTGTTGTTCGGGCAGTGGCGGCTGGCCGGCCCTACGCCCTGTTCGACCGTCCACTTCTCGCGATGAGGCTGGCCGGTCCTCGTCGGCCTTCGGAGCGCCGTCGGTGTCACCACGGCCCTGCCGGTGTACGTGCTGAGACGACGGCGAGTGCAAAGCCTATTGCTGCGCCGGCGTTTCTTGCTTAGGCTGGCGAGTCTGATGTTGAGGCGAGGCGCTCCGCGACACAATTCCAGAGAGAGATCGATGATCACAGCCAGCACGTCGACACGGGACCCTGCAGGCCCATTCCAGGAGTTCTTTGTACCAAGGCGGCTAGCGGAGCTCTCCTCGTGGCGTGCGCGGGCTTCGCGATGGTCGTCGCCAACTCGCCCTGGGCAGGCGCCTATGACCGCCTCTGGACGAGTCCGATTGCCCTGGTCGTTCCCGGACACACGGTGTCGCTCTCCCTGCATCAGTGGATCAATGACGGGCTGATGGCGGTGTTCTTCCTCCTGGTGGGTCTGGAGATTAAGCGCGAAGTGCTGGCCGGGGAGTTGTCGACGCTGCGCCAAGCCGTTCTGCCGATCGCCGGCGCGATCGGTGGAATGGTGGTGCCGGCCGCCATCTATCTACTGATCAGCGGACCAGGGGCGACCCACGGCTGGGCCATTCCGATGGCGACCGACATCGCGTTCGCCCTTGGAGTGCTCGCGCTGGTCGCGCCTGACGCTCCGGCCGGTTTGAAGATCTTTCTTGCCGCCCTCGCGATCGTCGATGACATGGGCGCCGTGCTGGTCATTGCGTTGTTCTACACATCCACCATTGCCTGGGCGTCGTTGGGACTGGCCGGCGCCGTCCTTTGCCTGCTCGTCAGTCTGAACGCCCTCGGTGTCCGCCATCTCGCGCCGTACTTGCTACTCGGTGCGCTACTGTGGTTGTTCGTTCACGAGTCTGGCGTGCACGCGACGATCGCGGGCGTCATGCTCGCCATGACGATTCCGACCAAGACGCGAATCAACGCGCTCGAGTATTCGACCGAGGCGCGAAGGTTACTCGCCGACTTCGATCGGACCGAGACGGGGGACTTGCTGGTGTTGACCAGCAGAGGGCAACAGGAGGCGATCATCGGCCTCGAGCGCGCCAGCGAAGCCGTGACCGCGCCGTTGCTTCGACTCGAGCACGCGCTTCATCGATTCTCGGGGTTCATCATCATGCCGTTGTTTGCCTTTTCAAACGCCGGCGTCGAGCTCGGGAATGCGCCGTCGGTGCAGGTGACCACGGCGGTGATGGCGGGGTTGATCCTCGGGAAGCCCCTGGGAATCACGCTGGCTGCGATGGGTGCCGTCCGCAGCGGCGTCGCCTCGCTCCCCGAGCGTGTGAGTTGGCGGGCCTTGCATGGTTCCGCCTGGCTGGGTGGCATCGGTTTCACCATGTCTCTGTTCATCGCCACGCTCGCCTTCGCCGGGACACCACTGCTCGACGCGGCGAAGGTCGGAATCCTGGGAGGGTCCATCATCGCGGGTTCGGTGGGGGCCTGGATGGTGCGGTCGGCGAGCCGTCATTGACCAGGCCGGCGCCGCACCACCGACCCTTTCACGGATTGGGCGCCTCCGTTTGGCTTGAAGTGAACCACCTCCCCGGCTGGAGCGACTCTACCACCGACACGTGGAAGCATGGCTGAACGTGAGCGAGCCCCCGGACCACTTCTGGACGAATACCTGGTTGCGTTGAGCCAGGCCGGATCCGCTGAAGCGCTGGACGGCTTGGCACGGCGGTGGACGCCGCGATTGCTCCGCTATGCGGCGCGGATGCTCGGTGGTTCGAGTGGCTCCGCAGAAGCCGCGCGCGACGTTGTCCAGGACACCTGGGTGGGTGTCATTCGCGGCCTGCGGACGCTGCGTGATCCCGAGCAGTTCCGCGCCTGGATCTATGGGATCGCCACGCGAAAGTGTGTCGACTACATCCGCGTCCAGATGCGCCGAAGGCGGTTCGACGTGCGTGCGGCAGACGAAGGAACACCGGTGGTAACCGTGACATCAGAGGAGCAGATCGATCTGGCAACCGCCGTCCGAGCGTTGCCACCGATCCATCGGGCCGCTGTCCACCTGTTTTATGGAGAGGACCTGAGCGTGGATGAGATTGCCGTGATCCTCAAGATCCCTGCCGGGACAGTCAAGTCGCGCCTTCACCATGCACGCGAAGCGCTGAAGACTCAATTGGCTGGCGCCCCAGCCGCTCGCAGGGTGTCAGAAACACGCAGACGGGAGATGTCATGAACGAGTTCGATGAAGCCCTTCGTCAGTCTTTGTCAGCAGAGGATAACGAGCTATTTAAGCGCCTCGGGGCCGATCAGGCGCTCCATCGACAGGTCCTGGCCACGTTCGAAGGCAGGCTCCGATGGTTCAACATCGCCGGTTGGATCGCGGGCTTGGTGCTGTTTCTCGTGGCATGCGTTCTGACGTGGCGCTTCGCACAGGCGGAAACGCTCCCGGACATGCTGCGCTGGGGGGCCGCGTCGGCACTCGCCTTTGCCGGCGTCGCGCTGGTCAAGGTGTGGGTCTGGCTGGAGCTCCAGAAGAACGCGATCGTGCGCGAAGTGAAACGGCTGGAGGTGCAACTGGCGAGCCTGGCGGCGCAGCTTCGCCGGTCGTGAGGCAATCTAAGCGTCCAAGCGCTTTCGCCCCGATCGCACGCTGGTAGTCCGAGGCCGCGTTCCCGCCTCAGGCGCGGTTCGGCTCTGGAGGGTTGCCCAAAGTGCGAAGGGCCTTACGCCAGAAAAAGGCAGCGACAACAAGACTCCCAATACCCCACCAGACCTGTGGCCATGACGGGCTATTCTAGCCATTCACCCGGCTGCAGCCCAACGCACCGACAGACGGCGGCCTGAACCACGACTCCCTTCGTCGTCCAGCCGAGGCCGTGGGCCAGGCATGACGCCGAGGTTTGCGCCATAATCGACGATTGTTTCAGTCGAGAGTCCGGCGCGCTATGCCGGACGAAGGAGACTCTTGCAGGACGTTGCGGTCGCCACCATTGTCGCGAAAAAGTATCTCTCTTTCGCGCGTGCGCTGGCCGAATCCTTCCACAGCACTCATCGAGGTATTCCGTTCATCGTCCTCCTCGCCGACGAAACGGACGGGTATTTCGATCCGTCGCATGAGCCGTTCGACATGGTCGGTCTATCCGATCTCGACATCCCACAACTGGAACGCTTCCGCTTTCACTACGCCCAGCAGCCCCTGAGCTACGCATCCACGCCCTATCTGCTCTCGTACCTGGTCAAACGCGGCTTCTCGCGGGTCATCTTCATCAAGCAGGAGAGCCTGGTTCTCGGCGATCTCACGCCCGTCTTCGAGATCCTGAGCAATACCTCGATCGTCCTGGTTCCACACCTGGCCGCGCCACTGGCTGGCGCGGACCGCATCGAGCGCGAACTGAACATTCTGCAGTCGGGCACCTTCAACGTGGGCATGCTCGGAGTCTCGGCGGCTCCGGTCGCGGCCCATTTTCTGAAGTGGTGGCAGGATCGCGTCTACTCACATTGCCGCCATGCCGTGCCCTCTGGAATGCACTACGAGCAACGCTGGCTGGATCTCGTTCCCGGGCTCTTCGGCGATGTCCATGTGCTGCGTGACCCCGCCTACAATGTCGGACACTGGAATCTGCCCGACCGGGTCATCACCATCGTTGACGACGTGGTCCTTGTCAACGGCGAACGCTGCAGGCTGTTTCGCTTCAGTGGCTATGACTTCGAGCGCCCGGAGGCCGTCACCAGGTATTCGCCCCGATTGACAACCGAGAACGTCGGGCCTGCGGGAATTGTCTTCGAGCGCTTTGGTGCGGCGCTGGCGCGCCACGGCTACCACCGGACGAATGAGTGGCCCTACGCCTATGGGGCTTTCGACAACGGCGCAGCCGTGCCCGATGTCGCCCGCATGCTCCTGGCCGAGATGGGCGACGACGCTGGCCGCTTCGGCGATCCGCTGCGCACGGGCCCGGGCAGTTACTACGAGTGGCTCAGTCGAGCCGTTGATGGTGGGCCGAACCGGCCGGGAGAGGTGACCCGGCTGTGGCATGCTGTGTATCGCGCTCGACCGGATCTACAGAGCGCGTTCCCGGACCTCTCTGGACCTGATCGCGAGGCGTTTCTCGTGTGGACGGCGCAGTGCGGGCTCCGAGAGCATAGCGTATCCGATCACTTTCTTGTCGCGCCTGCCAGGCGCAGCTAGCCCGGTCGATGAGCGGAGTCGCGGTAGGCACGATCGTGGCGAAGAACTTTCTGCCGTTCGCCCGAGTGCTCGCCCAATCGTTCGTCGAGCACAATCCAACCGTGCCGTTCTTCGTCGTCCTTGCCGATCGAGTCGACGCGACGTTCACGCCCAACGGCGAGCCATTCGAGATCGTTCTTTTCGAGCAGCTTGGGATTCCGGACCTCCGGCGCCTGTGCTTCACCTACTCCCGACAACAGGTGGCGATCGCCGCCAAGCCTTATCTGCTCCGGCACCTGCTCGATCAAGGCTTCACAACGGCGATCTTCCTCGACGCAGACATTCTCGTCATGGACTCGCTGCAACGGCTGTTCGACGACGCCGCCGCCCACGCGATCTCGCTCACGCCGCATCTACTTTCGCCCTTGTGCGCTGTCGATCGGTGTGCGCGCGAGCTCAACATCCTGCAGTCGGGGGTCTATAACGGCGGGTTTGTCGGCGTTTCGGAACACGAGTCGGCACGTCGGTTCCTGGACTGGTGGGCCGATCGGCTGCATACACATTGCCGGCACGACGTCGCGCAAGGGATGCACTACGATCAGCGCTGGCTCGACCTGGTTCCTGCATTGTTCGACGATGTGCACATCGTCCGCGAGGCCGGCTGCAACAAGGCGCACTGGAATTTGCCGGAACGCGGCCTGCCGCTGACGGCGAATGGCACCGGGGCACACGACAGCCGGTTGCGGTTCTTCCACTTCAGCGGCTTCGAGCCTGAACGTCCGGGCTGCGTGACACGCTACTCGAGCCGCCTGACCATGGAGAGCCTCGGGCCTGCGGCCGCGCTATTCGCGCGCTACGTCAGTCTCCTCCGCGAACAGGGTTACTTCGAGTGCAGGGACTGGCCGTATGCGTTCGGCGCATTCGACAATGGCGTGCCGATTCCAGATGTCGCGCGTCGGCTCTATCAGGATCTGCACACCGCGGTCGACCAGTTCGGTGATCCATTCGAGGCCTCCGGCGCACACGCGTACTTTCGATGGCTGAACGAACCGGCCGAGGGGCCTTCCGGTTCGCCCGGATCAGTCAGCCGGTTGTGGCACGAGGTGTACCGCTGTCGACCTGACCTGCAACAGGCGTTTCCCGACGTGTTCGGGGCTGACAACGCCGCCTTTCGAGCGTGGCTCGTCGCGAGTGGACTCCGGGAGCACAACATCGCTGAAGCGTTCGCGCAATGATGGCGCACGCTAATACCCCGGACTTATCCCACGACCTCCGCCACGCTGACCTACTGGGTGAGGAGCACGATCACCGGTCCCCACGCGGTGAGCAGCAGGTTTCCGATGGCATACGGAACCGTGTAGCCCAGGACGGGCAGCTTGCTGTCTGCCTCGTCCTGAATGGACCGCAGCGCAGCCGTCACAGTGCCCGCACCAGCGCAGGCGCCAAAGAGGATGACAGGGTTCATCTTCAAGACGTAACGCCCGAAGAGCAGCGCCGTGATGTGTGGCGCCATCGCGACGACGAACCCGACAATCAACAGGCTCCAGCCCATCTCCTCGAGGCCGGTGACAAAGCTGGGCCCGGCGCTGAGACCGACCACGCCGATGAACACCGAGAGGCCGATGGTGTCGAAGACCCAGAGCGCCGGTTCCGGGATCCGGCCGAAGGTTGGCCGCACCGACCTCAGCCAACCGAAAACGAGGCCCATCACGAGCGCACCGCCGCTTGCCGTGAGACTGAGCGGCACGGAGCCGACGGTGACGGTCAGCAGCCCGACCAACCCTCCCAGAAAGATGCCGAGGCCGACAAACACCACGTCGGTTTCGCTCGACGGCCGCTCGATGTAGCCGAGCGCACGCCCTGCGCGCTCGACGTCGGACCTGGCGCCTGAGAGCTTGAGCAGGTCGCCGCGGTTCAGGATGGTGTCCCCCGTGAACGGGATTTCCTCGCCGCCGCGCATCAGCTTGGACAGGACAACCCCGCGGCCGTGGGCTGTCGCGACCTCCGCCAGCGTGTGTTCCGTCATCTCTTTGTTGGTGAGGACGACGTCCATTGCGGCCAGGGGAAAATCCAGGAGTTCCCGGTCCTCGATCTCCTCGCCAGTCGTCCCTGCGAGGGCCAGGATCACACGGCGCCTGGCACCAATCACCACGGTGTCGCCGGGAACCAGGAGCGTGCCGGCCTCTGGCTCGACTACGGCGTCGCCCTTCCTCAAGCGCTCGACGAACACACGGTCGGGCGCGAGAGAGCGCTCGAAGTCCGAAACGGTGCGGTTGGCTGCAGGCCCGTGCTCTTTGATCCGGAACGCCCGCAGGTCCCATTCGCGGTAGGCCGAAATGCCCTGCTCAGTCCGTTTGCCGGCAGCCAGCGTCGCCTCGAGCTTCCGGCTTTCGTCCTTGAGATTCACTTTGAGCAGGCGCGGTGCGAGGCTCGAAAGGAACCACACAACGAATCCCGTGCCCACGAGGTAGCTCACGGCGTAGGCCACCGGAATGTTGTTCAGCATGCGGGTCTTCTCCGCTTCCGGGATGTTGAGCTGCTCGATCGCCTGTCCGGCCGTGCCGATCACGGTCGACTCGGTGAAGGCGCCGGCCATCAACCCGGCGGCCGTTCCACTGTCGTAGTTGAAGATCTTCGCTGCGGCTACGGTCACCAGGAGGCTGGTGACGCACAGGACAACGGTCAGCGCCACCTGCGGCCCGGCGTGTTTCTTCAAACCGCGGAAGAATTGCGGCCCCACCTTATAGCCGGTGGCGAACAGGAACAGATCGAAGAAGACGACCTTCACGAGGGGGTCGACCTGGATGTCGAGCTGACCGATGACGACGCCCGCCAGGAGCGTGCCGACCACGTTGCCCAGGCTGAACGAGCCGACTCGAATCCGGCCGATCACGAACCCCACGGCCAATGTGAGGAAGATCGCGAGCTCGGGATTCTGACGAAGCGCGGTTGCGAGAGGGGTCACGGTCAGCTCCTTGTCCGGTATGTCATCGTGCGACGAACATCAGCCAGGGCGTCGCCACCACCAGGTAGATCAGCAGGCTGATGGCGGTCGTCAGTGCGCCCAGGCGGTAGAGCTCGCCCTGGGAGAGATAGCCGCTTCCCGTGAAGAGCAGGTTCGCGCTCGATCCCTGCGGGGTGATCACCGAGAAGAAGTTGCTCGCGAAGAGCAGCATGAACGCGAGCGGCGCGGCGGACACGCCGAGCTTGATCCCGACATCGAGAAACACCGCGAAGAGGGCCAGCAGGTGTGCCGTCTGGCTCACGAACAGGTAGTGGAGCAAGACATACGAGACGACCAGGGCGAGATAGACGGGGATCGGGCCAAGCCCGCCGAGTGCGCCCGCCAGGCGCTGGCCAAGATAGCCCATGAACCCCATCTCGTTCAGCTGATCACTGAGCGTATAGAGCACGGCGAACCAGATGAACGTGGCGAGCACGTCGCCTTCCTTCGCGATGTCACCGAGCGTCAGCACGCCGGTGGCGAGCAGGATACCCAGGCCCAGCAGCGCGACAGCCGTCGAGTCGAGGCCGAGGAAGCCCGCCGACGCCCAGAGGGCGACCATCCCGACGAAGGTGATCGCCACGATCCATTCGTCGCGCGTGAGCGGGCCCAGCGCTGCAAGCGCCCGTGCGGCCGCGGCCGGCGCGTTCGGCGTCGACGTGACCTCCGGCGACATGATCCGCTGCAGCAGCCATGGCAACAGTGCCATGGCGGTCAGCGTCGGGACGCACGACGCGACGAGCCACGAGCCAAACGTGATCTCCAGCCCGGCGCTGCGCGCGAGTTCGGCGCCCAGCGGGTTGGCCGCCATCGCGGTGAACCACAGAGCGGACGAGAGGCTGAGACTCACCATGCCTGAGAACATGAGGTAGCCGCCCAGCCGCCTGCGATCCGCCCTGTCAGGCGACGCACCGCCGGCTTCCGCGAGACCGACGACGAGCGGATACAGCACACCACTGCGGGCGGTGTTGCTCGGAAACGCCGGTGCGATCAGGCCGTCGACCACGAAGATGCTGTAAGAGAGGCCGAGCGTCGATCGGCCGAAGCGGCTCACCACGAGATGGCCCAGACGCTGTCCCAGCCCGCATTTCACGACGGCCCGCGCGACAAGAAAGGCCATGATGATGAGGAGGATCGTCGAGTTGGCAAACCCCGCATAGGCCTGGGCTGGCGTGAGGACACCCGTGAGGACGGCACTGGCCGCCGCGAACACGGACGCCGTCAGAATGGGGAACGCGCCGGCGACCACCGACGCGATCGTCGCGAAGAAGATCGCGAACAACCGCCATGCGTCAACGGTAAGCCCTTCAGGCGGAGGGATGAACCAGATCGCGACGCCCACAGCCAGCGCGCCGAGCCGCGCGATCCATGGCGGACGGTCCTCAGGGGATGTCGTCACTGCCCGCGGCGTCCGCCACGCACTCTGCCGCGCAAGTCGATCGCACGCCCGGCGAACATGTCGCCTTCCGGCGTGATCAGGTGCTCGATTCTCACGGCACCCCCACTCAGGGCACGAGCCGCTGTCCCGTCATCGCGGCCGGGTTCATGACGTCAGCGATCTGGGCTTCGGTCAGCACCTTCTTCTCTCTCACGAGCTCCATGATGCCCTTGCCGGTCTTCATGGCCTCCGCCGCGAGTTCCGTGGCCTTGTCGTAGCCGATGACGGGATTGAGCGCCGTGACGGTGCCGATGCTGTAGTTCACGTAGTGCGCGAGGACGTCGCGATTCGCCGTGATCCCCTCGACACAGTGCTCACGCAGCGTCCGCGCAGCGTTGATGAACATCGTCTGGGCCTCGAAGATGCAGGCCGCAATGACCGGCTCGAACACGTTGAGCTGCAACTGTCCTGCCTCGGCCGCCATCGTGACCGTCAGGTCGCTGCCGATGACGCGGAAGCACACCATGTTCACGACCTCGGGAATGACGGGGTTCACCTTGCCGGGCATGATCGACGAACCGGGCTGCATCGCCGGCAGGTTGATCTCGCGGAGGCCGCAGCGCGGGCCCGACGACAGCAGGCGGAGGTCGTTGCAGACCTTCGAGAGCTTGATGGCCAGGCTCTTCATGCAGGAGGAGTAAAGAACAAACGCTTGAGTGTCCTGCGTGGCCTCGATGAGGTCGGCCGCGAGATGAATGGGGAAGCCGGTGATCTGGGCCAGGTGCGCGGTGCACTTCTCGGCATAGCCAGCCGGCGCATTGAGACCGGTGCCGATGGCGGTGGCTCCCATGTTGATCTCGGAAAGCACCCGCTGCATCGCCTCGAGCACCAGCACCTCGCCTGCCAGCGTGGCCGCGAACGCACGGAACTCCTGGCCGAGCGTCATTGGCACGGCATCCTGGAGTTGCGTGCGGCCCATCTTGACAATCGAGGCGAACTCCTCGCCCTTGGCGCGGAACGCCGCGATCAGTTCGTTCACCGCAGCGATGAGTTCGCGGTTGCCGAGCGCCATGCCGACGTGCAGCGACGTCGGGTAGGCATCATTGGTCGATTGCGACGCATTCGCATGGTCGTGGGGGCTGCAGTACTGGTACTCGCCCTTCGCATGGCCCATCAGTTCCAGCGCGCGGTTGGCAATGACCTCGTTCGCGTTCATGTTCGTCGACGTGCCGGCGCCGCCCTGGAAGACATCCAGGCGGAACTGGTCGTGGAGCTTGCCCGACATGATCTCCGTGCAGGCGCCTTCCATGCCCCGCAGGATCTCCTGGCTGAACTGGCCGCAGTCGAAGTTGGCGCGAGCGGCGGCTAACTTGACCATCGCGAACGCCTTGATGATGTTGGGATACAGCCGAAGCTCCACCCCGGAGATGTGAAAGTTCTCGAGCGCTCTGGCCGTCTGCACGCCGTAGTAGGCGTCCGCAGGGACCTCCTTGGTACCGATCAGATCGTGCTCAGTGCGGGTCTTCGCGTCCACCATGACGGGCCTCCTCGCGGAACAACGGCCGCGGCCGCATACTACCCTCGCGCCCTACGGCTCATACATGAATCTCGCAACGGCGTTTTTCAGACTCCTCGGCCGTCTCGCCCGCGCGAGCCCGAGTTGGTAGGCCTCCTCGGCCACGCTCACCGCGATGGCGAGCGAGATCCGGCGGATGTCCCTCAACGGCGGATAGAGCGCGCCGCGCTGGAGGTCCGCCTTCTCCACTAACCCGGCGAGCGTTCGGGCCGCCGTCAGGAAGAACTCGTCGGGAATGACGCGAGCCTGGCACACGACGGCACCCAGGCCGATGCCCGGAAACACGTAGGCGTTGTTGCCCTGGCCGGGCTCGAACGTCCGGCCCTCGTACGTCACGGCGCCAAAGGGGCTGCCGCTCGCGAAGACGGCTCGACCGTGGCTCCAGCCGTAAGCCTGCTCGGCGGTGCACTCCGCCTTCGATGTCGGATTTGAGAGCGCGAACAACACCGGTCGCTCATTGTGAGCGCACATGCGCTCGACTGCCGGTTGAGTGAACGTGCCGGGCGCGCCCGTGGCGCCGATGAGCACGTGCGGCTTGTGGGCGTCGATGGCCTCGACGAAGCCAAGCGGCGCGTGCTCATGAGCGTAAGGCAGGTTGTGCGGCATGAGGTCCGTCCTGCCCTTCACGACCAGACCGTTGACGTCCACGAACCACAGGCGGCGCCGTGCCTCGTCGAGGCTCAGCCCCTCGGCCACCAGAGCCGACGCCATGAGGTCGGCAATGCCGGTCGCGGCGGATCCGGCGCCCAGGAACATGATGCGCAGATCCGCGAACTTGAACTTGGTGATACGTGTAGATGCGTAGACGCCTGCCAGCGCCACGGCGGCTGTGCCCTGGATGTCGTCGTTGAAGCACAGGAGGCGATCGCGGTACTTCGTCAGCAGCGCGTACGCATTGGGCGTGAGAAAGTCCTCGAACTGGAGAAGCGCGCGCGGGTACTTCTTCTTCACGGCTCGCACGAACTCTTCGACCAGCTCGAAGTAGGGCTTGCCTTCCAACCGCTTGCGGGGGTAACCCAGGTAGAGGACGTCCTCCCGGAGCGCCGCATTGTTCGTTCCCACGTCGAGCACCACCGGAAGGCAGGACCGCGGCGGGATGCCCGCGCACGCGGTGTAGAGCGCGAGTTTCCCGATGGGAATCCCCATGCCGTTCGCGCCCAGGTCGCCGAGGCCCAGGATTCGCTGCCCGTCGGTGACGACGATGACACGGACATCCTTCTCGGGCCAGTTGTCCAGCACCTTCGCGATGCGGCCGCGATCGTCCGGCGTGATGAAGAAGCCCTTCGGCTCGCGCGCGATCTGCGAAAACTCCCGGCACGCCTCCCCCACGGTGGGTGTGTAAATCAACGGCATGATCTCGTCGATGTGGTCGATCACCGTGCGGTAGAACGCACTTTCGTTGCGTTCTTGCATCGAGGACAACTGCATGTACTTGTCGATGTCCCGTGGCACGCGCCGCAGGCTCTCCATCACCCGTGACACGAGTTGCGCCTGGGTGACGACGGCGTGTGGCAGCAGCCCTTCGAGCTTCAGGCGCTTCCGCTCGGCGCGGGTGAAGGCGATGGACTTGTAGAGCGACTTGTCCCGCAGGATGTCGACGGATTTCTTGGGTCGCATCACCAGGGCCTGGAACGTGACGGGAGATGAACTGCCCTTACCCGCATGAACGCTGCGAGCGTCGCGGCAGGGCGCCCGGAAGGGGTCAGCAGGGAGCGGCTGGGCAGCATCGGCATCGGAGCATAGCACTCCAGCCTCCTGGCCGCTGCGGCGCTGGCATCACGCAGGGTGGTGCTTCGGCGGCCAAACCGCCACTCCGTTGGCCGACACGCCGGCCACCCAGTGCGACTCGAGGTACATCGTCTGACTGCGAGCGGGCGATAGCTGAGCCTCCGGGAAGAGCTCGCGAAATCGCACGAACACCAACTTCCCCCCTTCCTCCGCCACAAACCGCATTCCGCCGAACCCGACGCGCACGTGACCATCCGCCTCTTCGGCGAGCACGATCTGGTCCGTCGGCAGCGACACCCGGAGGCGGTCCGGGAACAGGATGAACGTGCCCGGTGGACCGTTTCCCACGATTGTCAGGTCCGAAGGCCGATCCGGTTCGCGCAGCAATGAGGATGGGCACGCGAAATCGATGACGAGGGGGATTTGGAGCGTCGTGGGATCCGACAGGAATGCACCTCGGAAGAGTTCAACGCTCTGCGAGTTTCGCGACATGGCCCGGATATCGATCCCCCGACACCATCGAGGCTAGCGCGCCCAGTTCGGCCATGTCCTGCGGCGTGAGCGTGACGTCGAGCGCCCCGAGATTGTCGTCGAGATAGGTCCTTCGCTTCGTTCCGGGAATCGGCACGATGTCATCGCCCTGGGCGAGTACCCACGCCAATGCAATCTGCGCGGGCGTTGCGCCGTGCCGGGCGGCCACCTGTTTCACCACGCCCACAATTCCTGCATTCGCCGCCAGGTTGGCATCGTCGAAGCGCGGCAGCGTCCGCCGGAAATCCTTGGATCCAAGGGCGGTCGATGTCGTGAGCGCGCCCGTGAGAAAGCCCCTGCCGAGCGGGCTGAACGGAACCAGCCCGACGCCGAGCTCACGCATGGCAGGCAGGATGGCCGGTTCGATCCCGCGTTCCCACAGCGAATACTCGCTCTGCACGGCGGTGATCGGGTGCACGGCGTGGGCGCGGCGCAGCGTGTCCTCGCCAACTTCCGAGAGGCCGATGAAACGCACCTTTCCAGCCTGAACGAGATCCTTCATCCCGCCTACGCTCTCCTCGATCGGAATGTTCGGATCCTTTCGATGGAGATAGTAGAGATCGATGACGTCCACGCCGAGACGCTGCAGCGATCCTTCGACAGCCTCCCGTGCACGCGCAGGTGAACCGTCGGTCGCCATCCTGCCATCGGGCCCGATCGCGATTCCAAACTTCGTCGCGATCGTCAGCCCGGCGCGCCGGCCTTGAATCGCCCGCCCGACCAGCGACTCGTTGGAATACGGGCCATACACCTCTGCGGTGTCGAGAAACGTCACTCCCCGATCCAGCGCATGCCTCAAGGTTGCAATCGACTCCTCATCGTCACGCGTGCCATACGCGTGCGTCATGCCCATGCATCCGAGTCCCATGCACGATGTGTCGAGCCCCTGGCGGCCGATGTTTCGTCTCTGCACGCCTAAAAGATACTCCCTCCTGGCGTTTCAGGCAGCCATCGAACGCGACGACACGCATCGTCCGGCTGTGCTCGGTGGATCACGACGCGTCGTCTTTGCCTGGACCGCATGACAACCGTTTGTTATCCTCCCCTTTATCCCTTTGCCGCTGCTCCCACTCGTTCTCGTCGTTGCGCTAGGGCAAGCTGACGCTCCGGGAATGTCCTGCCGGTTCTCGGTCCAGGCGGATCAGCGGATGACCCAGCCCGTGCAGGACGGCTATTCGGTAACCGTGCGTCGCAAGGCCGATCCAGCCCTGACAAAGGATGCCTGCGTGATCGAGGTGCACGACCGCCAGGGGCTCCTCGTCTTCACGCGCGAAGGGTTCAATACCAAGCTGCACGATGACGGCATGCGAGACGTCGACAACGACGGTTCGCCGGACCTGGTCATCGGATCCGACTCGCGCTCCAGAAACCGCTGCTGCTCGGAGTACACCGTTCTGTCGTTGAAGCCGTCACCGCATGCCGTGGGCACGTTTTCGAACCTGTCGTTTGAGACCGATCTCGGCCGTACCACCGTGTGGGCGACGTTGTCGTTCGACGAATTCGCGACAGACGTGGGGCCGGTGCCCACGATCTCCATCGTCGGGCAATTTCGAGAGGGACGCTTTGTCGACATCACGCCCGAGCGTTGTCCGGTGATCCTCGCCGGAACGTCCAGGGGTCTCGGGAACCTGTCGCAGGATCTCTGGCAGATCGAAGCCAATCGCCGGGCGGCGTCGCGGGCGGAGACAGGATCGCCGTCGCTCGAAGTCGAAACCACTCGCGGCTCGGCGACGAACGTGGCCCTTCAGATGCTGTACTGCGGCAGGGAGGCTGAAGCCCGCGACGTCATCCGGCAGGTGTGGCCCGATGCTCAGCAGGAGGCCGATCCGCACTTCGTTCGCGGCAGCGGCTGCGGCCGCGCGTCGCCGCTGACTCTCGAAAGAGCCGCCTTTCCGCCACAGCTCATTCCTGTAGACGATCAGATAAGGCGTGAGCCGCAGTCCGGCATGAGCGACATACATAAAGCGATCGAGGCCGTGTGGAGGATCGAGTCCACGCGACTCATCGCAGGGATTGCCCGTGACCCGCGACATCGGCATTGCAGAGGAACTCGCTCAGGATGCGCTCGTCGCGGCTCTCGAACGATGGCCCCACGAAGGAGAAGCCGTGAGCCCCCACCGACGAAACCGGCCTCCCTCCGAGCTCGCCAGGCCGCGAGACGAGGTCGGGCCAGCGACGTCGGCGTCATGAGCCCTGGTGCATGACCCGCGAGAGGCAGTCGGCGGCGAGGCGCCCCAGCAGTCGGCCGGCCGCCGCGGCCAGGTCGCCGGGCAGGTCGGCCGTGATCGGTTCCTCCGCGCGGATGATCTCCGAATGGACCGCCCGCTCGGTGGACGTCACCTGGACCTCGACCGCCCCGACCAGCCGTGGGCTCGGCGCCGCCTCGATCTGCCATATCACCAGCGTGACGGCCAGCGACGGCGCGCTGCCGACGTCGACAAGGCGAGCACCTGCATTCGACGCGATGGCATATCGCACCGCCGAATCCAGGTAGCGATCGGGGGTGGTTGCCCAGAGCCAGACTGGATCCTCGGTCAGCTCACCACCGGGCTGCTGGTGCAGCACGCGACGGCCGATGTGTGCCCGGCCCTGCGTCTCGAGCAAACGGACGCGCATGGCATCCGGGGCATCGGCGGCCACCCCTGCTGGTTCGACCAGTCGTGGCTCGATCATGCGGACGGGAACCGTGTCCGGGCGTTCAATTCGAACACTGCACCCAGCGTCCAGACAGGCCACTGCCAGCGCGAAGAGCACTCCGTATTTCGAGCGGCGAATCATTCCGGCTTCGCTCCTGCCTGCTGGATGCCGTGGACCACCGACTCCGGCTGTTCCTGCAGCTGGCGCGCGAGCTCGCGCAGCTGCGCGAGCGATTCGCGTATCGCGGGCAGCGAGCGCCGCAGGTCCTCCGCCGCCAGGCTGGCCACGTCCATGGCCTCGCGCGTGGCGCGGCCGGAGGCCGGCAGGTCGGCCGCGTCGATGGCGGCGCGTGCCTCGTCGGCGAACTTCGACAGCGTGCCCTCGTCGCCGACCAGTCCGTCCAGGTTCGAGGCGATTGCGTCGAACTGCGCGGTTGTCGTCGAGAAGAACTTCCGCGAGTCGGCGCTGAGGGCCGGTAACTCGCTCTCGCGGATGATGCTTTCAACGTTGGTGAAGAACCGGTCGGCCCTGTCGAGGCTGTCGGGCACCCGGGCGACAATCTCCCGAAGGACCTGAAGCGTCGACTCGACGCGCTCCAGCACTTCAGGCAATCGATCCCGCAGCTCCGCGAGCGGCGTCGGCATCGACGGGACGTACGTCCGGCTTGGCGTGAAACCGAGCGCCATCGGCGGAGGCGGGTTCTCCGGCATGTCGAGAAAGAGGTATGCCTCGCCGGTCACAGGGTTGCCCACCACTTGAGCGCGAAACCGCTCGAACGTGCCGCGAGCTGGCCAGTTCCTGGAGCTTGGTGACATTGGCGCCGACGGTGGTGAGGCGATCGGTGAACAGCTCGAAGTGGATCTCGATCGTGCGGCCGCCGGGCTCCACCTGCAGGTTCGACACCCGCCCCACGGGGACGCCGCGGTAGCGCACCGGACTCGAGATGTCGAGCCCGGCGACGTTCTCCTGCGTGTAGGTGACGAGTTCCATGACCTCACGGCTCCGCATCCGCTGGATGAAGAGCAGCGCCGTCGCGAGGACCACGACGATCGCGATGACGAGGAACAACCCGAGGCGCGCGTAGCTCTTCTCGACCGCCATGATTCATCTCTCCCGGGCCGCGGACGCACTCGGCGAGGACCGCGTGAAGAAGTTGTGCACGAACGGGATGGCCGATTCGTCCCGCAGCCGCCGAGGATCGCCGCGGGCCACGATGCCCTTGGCCTCCTTGTCGAGCACGATGCAGTTGTCGGCGACCAGGAAGATGCTCGGCAGCTCGTGCGTCACGATGACGACGGTAATCCCGAGGCTGCGACTGAGCGTGACGATCAGGTGATCGAGCTCGACCGCGCTGATCGGGTCGAGCCCGGCGGAGGGCTCGTCAAAGAACAGCAGGTCGGGCTCGATCATCATCGCGCGCGCGATGCCCGCGCGCTTCTTCATGCCGCCCGAAATCTCACCTGGAAGATGTCCCGAGAATGCGCCGAGGCCGACCAGATCCAGCTTCGCCTGCACGAAATCCTGCACGAGCGGGCCGCGGACGTTCGTCCACGTCGTCAGCGGGAGCGCCAGGTTCTCGGCCAGCGTCAGAGAGCTGAAAAGCGCGCCGGACTGGAAGAGGACGCCGAACGGCGGTACGCCTCGGTAGACGGTGCGGCTCGCCGACGCCGTCGATGTCGATGCGGCCGGCCATCGGCTGCTCCAGTCCGATCAGGTACCGGAGCAGCGTGCTCTTGCCGCTTCCCGATCCGCCGAGAATGGCCAGCGTCGTTCCGCGCTCGACTTCGAAGTTGACGTGCTCCATCAGCACGCGGGAACCCCACCCGATCCGGAGGTCCTCGACGACGATGTGCGGCCGGGACGCGGGCATGCTCAGATTCCCAGCAGCGTGAAGAACAGCGTGAAGAGCGCGCTGATCGCGATCACGCCGAAGATCGCCATCACGACGGCGCTGGTGGTGCGCGCCCCGACGGCCGCTGCTCCTCCGCGCGCGGCGAGACCCTGCTTGCAGGCGATGAGCCCGATGATCAGCCCCAGGAAGGGCGTCTTGATCATCCCGTTGAGGAAGTTCGCGCCCGTGATGTGGGGCTCGGCACCGAGCACGAAGGCGCGTGGCGTCATGTCGGTGCTGACGATCGCGGCGAGGAGCCCGCCACTGAGCGCAAATATGTCGCCAATCCATGTCAGCAGCGGCACGGCGGCCACGAGCGCAAGACAGCGCGGCACGACCAGCCAGCTCACCGGGTTGAAGCCCATCGACCGCAGCGCGTCGATTTCTTCCGACACCTGCATCGTGGCCAGCTCCGACGCCAGGCCCGCGCCCGAGCGGCCCGCGACGACGAGGGCGGTGACCAGTGGGCCGAGCTCGCGGAATTGTGCGATGACGACGAGCTCGGGAACGAACACCTCCGCACCGAACCGTCCGAGCTGCGAGACGCCGAGGAATCCGATGATGAGCCCGATGAGCAGGTTCGCGGCGCTCGTGACCGGCAATGCGTCCGCGCAGATCGCCTGCATCAGCCGTGGCAGCGATGACCAATCGACAGAGCGAGGGGACACCACGGCCTGCGGAACCGCGGCGGCGGCATGACCGAGGAAGTCCAGCACGCCGGTCACCCTGACGGGCACCGCGGCAGCCACTGAACCCGAGCTGGGCGAGCAGGCTCATTTTCCGACTCGTCGGCGGCCGGGCGTCTGCCTGTCGCGCGCGATAGAGCGTGATCAGGCGGAAGGCGTGGTGGTTGTGATCCTCGATGAGACGCGTGCGGAGCCCGCGTGCCTCGAGCCGATTGATCAGCCGCGCCAGCAGCACGGCGCCCGACCCATCGATGCGCTCGAGCGCCGACAGGTGGAGGTCGACGTCACCGCTGGCGATCAGGTCCCGCTCGGCCTGCTCCACGGCACGCACTACCGCCGCCGCATGCGCCAGGTCGAAGGTGCCAGCGGGGACCAAACGAGTGCGCTCGCCATCGGCTTCAGCCCTGATGGCCACGCTCATTACGTAGGACTA